>CAVZTC010000007.1:0-563267 GCA_963778135.1 uncultured Actinomycetota bacterium
CGATTGGCGCAGCGTGGGGTGCCCGTCAACGCGCTGGTGCGCGCCTATCGGCTCGGTCAGCGCCGGATGAACGAGCTGATTTTCGCCGAGTTGCGCGCGATCGAAATCCCGGAACCGATGCGGGTGCCGGTAATCGAGGCAATCACCGGCACGATGTTCGAGTACATCGATTGGATGTCGCAGCAAGTCGTCGGTGTCTATGAAGACGAACGCGAACGATGGCTGGAGAACCAGAACAGTCTGCGTGCCCTGCGGGTGCGCGAGATACTGTCGGCCAACAAGACCATCGATATCGACACGGCAACCACCTCTATCCGCTATCCGCTGCGGTGGCACCACCTGGGGCTGGTCATGTGGTGCCCGGAGCCTGGCACCGAAGGCGACGAACTTGCCCGGCTGCAACGGTTTCTTCGCGAACTGGGCGAAGCCGCCGCTGCCGCCGCCAGCCCGCTCTTCGTTGCCGCCGACCAAAGCTGTGGATGGGGATGGCTGCCGTATCGGGGCGCGGGCGTCGACGCCGTGGCTGATGTCGTTTCGAAGGTCCGTCGGTTCGCCCTGACCCGACCGGATTCGCCGAGTGTGGCAATCGGGACGATGGCGGTCGGCTTGGAAGGTTTTCGCCGCTCACACCGGGAGGCAGAGGAGGCCCGCGGCGTCGCGATCGTCAGCGACCGGCGTGCGCAGACGGTGTTCGCCGCCACGGACCCCGGGTTGTCCGTCGTGGCGCGGCTCGGTGGCTCTCAAAGTACAGTGGGCGCCACCCGCGACTGGGTAGCCACGGTGCTTGGCGACCTTGCGGGCGACAACGAGAACGACGCGCGGCTGCGTGAGACGTTACGGGTGTTTCTGGGTTGCGGCTCGAGCTACAAGGTGGCCGCGGAGGAACTCAACATGCATTTCAACTCGGTGAAGTATCGGGTGGCCCGCGCCGTCGAGAGGCGGGGCCGAGAGATCGGCGCCGACCGCCTCGATGTCGAACTCGCCTTGGTGGTTTGCCACTGGTACGGCGCCGCGGTGCTTCAGCAAAAAGCCCGGTAGACCAGTTGGCCTGGGCTGCCGGGCTTTCAACGTCGATATCAGGCGTCCGCTGCGGCGAGACGACGCTCCGCCTTGGACGCGCGGTCGGCCGCACGGGCCGGTCCGCCGACGCGGCCCATGATGGCGTGGACGCCGGAGATGATCGCGGGGAGGAGCACCGGGAAGGTGGTCAGGACGATCATGGCGGCGATGCTGAGGTAGGTCGAGATGACGCTGATCATGGTTAGCTCACATTTCTCCGCGGCGCGGTTTGGTTGGGATGGGTTGTGGCAGTGGGTAATTCGAAGGCCAATTCCAACCCGGGAAGGTGGCGCTGTATTCGTTATGAAACTTAGCGCCAGCGGGGCGCAACAGCGACGTACCGACGTAACCAAAATGGAGCGAGTTGTTGTATTGCGAATACAAAGCGGCCAAAACCCGGTGGACCAGCTGGCTGGTCCACCGGGTCTGGAGCGGAGGTCAGGCGGCCGCGGCGGCGAGGCGGCGGGCTGCCGTCGGCTGGTACTTGGGCGCGCGGCCCGGTCGGCCCTTCAGGTCCATGATGGCGTGGCCGGCGGTGATGAGTGCCGGAATGAGCACCGGGAAGGTGGTCAGGACGAGCATCGCGACGATGGTCAGGTAGGTTCCGATGACGGAGGCCATGGTGAGCTCGCTTTCTCCGCGTTGCACGCGGAACGATTGGGGATTTGCTGTGCCAGTGGATGTTTCGAACTGCCTTTGTTCGGATCCTGAGAGTCTGGCGCTGTGTTCAAGAGGAAACTTAGCGACGTCGTTGCGCCACAGCGATGTCGTCGAGCGACCAAGTTGCCCCGAGTTGTTGTTTCGCGGCGACAAAGCCTCGCAGCTTGCCGGTCGGGGAGTAGCGCCCGGCCTGTCATTGTTCGCCGTACCACTACGAGAAGTTGGATTCTGTGGCCGGAAACATTCTCTTGACGGGCCCGCCGAACTATCGTCTACCTATGACAACCAGCGAAAAGCCTGTTTTCGAAGGTCCCCTACATCAGCTTGCGCGCAGCACTTGGCAGCTGCTTCTCCTCGTCGGCATCACGTCCGTCGTAATCGGCGCCATCGTGCTTTACTACCCGGGTCACTCGCTCGTGGTGGCGGGCTTCCTATTCGGCATCTACCTGGTCGTGTCCGGGGTTGGCTATATGTTCGCCGCTTTCGGCGCCCACGCGGGCGCCGCGATGAGGGTGCTGTCGTTCATCACGGGCGCCGTCTCGCTGGTGCTGGGGTTCTTCTGCTTCCGCGACAAATTCGAGGCGGTCTGGCTATTGGCCATCTGGATCGGCGTCGGTTGGGTGTTTCGCGGGATGACCCTGCTCGCCTCGGCGCTGTCCTTCGACCACCTGCCCGGTCGTGGCTGGCAGGCGCTTTCCGGTGTGATCATCGTCATCGGCGGGGGAGTGCTGATCGTCTCCCCGATCGAATCGATCGAGATCCTGACCTTGGTCGCGGGCTGCTGGCTGATCGCCATCGGCGTCATGGACGTGATCACCGCCCTTCAGGTTCGCCGTCGCGTACAGGCCTGACCGCTCAGGGCAGTCGGCGCTCCACCTCGAACGCCAGGCACAGTTCGGCGAGATCCTTTGGCCGCGAGAGGGATCGGACGGTCAGCTCCTCGATGCGGTGCAGCCGGTGACGCACGGTATTGGGATGGCAATAGATCTGCGCCGCGGTCGCGTTGGCGGAGCCGCCCGCCTGCAGCCAAGCCTGGAAGGTATCGACCAGCACCGTGCGATCCTCGGCCGGCAGCGCGTTCACTGCCCCGAGCACCGATGACCTGATCTTCGCCATGGCCTCCGGCGCGCTGACCGCCGCCACGGCAAGGGGCGTGTCGTCGAAGACGGCAACAAGCGAGTCGGACAACGGTTTTCCGGTGGCCGCGAGCCGGGCGAGTCTCAGCGCGTCGCTGGTTTCGGGCAGCTCCCGAAATGGCGGACTGATGCCCACCCGCGCGGTCGCGGCCTGCCGCAGTACCTCGACGACAATCCGCAGGGTTTCTGTCGGCGCCGCGCCACGCAGATGGACGATGCCGACCTGTAATTCCGGCAGTAGCCGCCACGCCGACCGGATGTCACGGACGGACAGCTTGTTCTCGATTGTGGGTAGTCCCAGCTTTCCGATCGCCGGCAGCTCCGCTGCTACGACGACGTAGGGTCCAGACGTCGGCAGCCGCAGCAGGTCCGCCGCCTCCCAGAGGCTGTGACGGTCGGTGATCCGTCGGGACAGCAGCGCTTCGACCAACGCCGATCGCTCTTCCTCGCGCTCCAGGATCTGCGCTGTCAGCTCTTGGCGATAGGCGGTGCTCATTGCCTCGGTGAAAGTGTCCTGAGCGAGGAAGACCCGCGTGGTGGCATCCAGGATCGAGTCCGTGGGGATGGACGCGGTGCGCGCCACCGCCAAGGTCTGCTCCCACATGAATCGAAACCCGATCCGGTAGGCGGTCATCACCGCCGGCAGCGGCACACCGGCGAGCGCGCGGGCGGTGCCGGTGCGCTGCGCAGGTGAGACGTCAATGTTGGGGTCGTCCGCGTTGCCGGCCAGCGAGTCGAAGACGAACGTCACGTTAGCCACGCAACTCATCCGTACTTCATCCTCCGTAACGACGCTGCCGTCGCTGTATGCGTCGATCTCGCGGCAGAGCAACTCAGCCATCGCCTTCCCCAATTTGGGGGCGCGGGCCAGCATGAGCTTGCCGAGTTCGACGATGTGCCGATCCCCGGAGGCGCCACGCCGGACGCCCGCGGGGTGGGTTGCCGCGCTCATATCCGGTAACCCTATTCCGGATGTCTGCTGATGTGCGGTGTCACACGGAACCGGCCCGCAAGTTGTTTATCGCGACATTGTTTTGCACGGGTGTTGGGACAACCATAGGTACAGCAACTCAAGACATCTTCGGAGGGACCCGATGACCGCCCTAAGCACCAACCTCGTCGCATCGAGAGACCGCAGTCCCGATCGGATCGCGCTGCGCTGCGACGACCTGCAGATCAGCTACGCCGAGTTCGACGACGCGGCCGCCCGCGTCGCGACGCTGCTGGAACGGGCCGGAATCGAGCCGGGCGACCGGGTGGGCGTGATGCTGCCCAACACGCCGGCGTTCGCGATTGCGTTCTACGGGATCATGTACCGGGGCGCCGTCGCGGTCCCGATGAACCCGCTGCTGAAGTCGCGCGAGGTGGACTTCTACCTGTCCAACACCGGCGCCAAGGCGTTGTTCGGGTCACCCGCTTTTGCCGATGAGGCCAACGCGGGGGCGGCCGAGGCGGGCGCCCAATGCTGGGTCGTCGACGACGCGGGGCTGGCCGAGCTGACCGCCGACCTGTCCGCCCAGGACGCGCCGGTGCAGCGCGGCGATGACGACGTCGCGGTCATCCTGCACACCTCCGGGACTACCGGAAAACCCAAGGGCGCCATGCTTACACATGGCAACCTGAGCCGCAATTGCGAGGTCAGCATGCGCACCCTGGTCGAGACGGGCCCGGACGACGTCGTGATGGGCTGCCTTCCGCTGTTCCACGTCTTCGGCTTGACCTGCGGTCTCAACGGCTCGGTGCTGGCGGGCGCGATGATGACCCTCATCCCTCGGTTTGACCCGCGCAAGGCACTCGAGGTGATCGAGCGGGACCGCGTCACGGTGTTCGAGGGAGTGCCGACGATGTATTCGGCGCTGCTCAGCGTGGCGGACGAAGCGTCGCCCAAGGCGACGCGCAGCCTGCGGACCTGCGTCTCGGGTGGTGCCGCCCTGCCGGTGCAGGTTCTCAACGACTTCGAGAAGGCCTTCGGTTGCTCCGTTCTCGAGGGCTACGGGCTCTCCGAGAGCTCGCCGGCCGCCGCGTTCAATCATCCCAACCGGGAGCGCAAGGCGGGCTCCATTGGCACCCCGATCGAAGGCGTCGAGATGCGGGTGGTCGACCTGGATGGAGCCGAAGTCCCGCAAGGGCAGACCGGCGAGATCCAGATCCGCGGCCACAACATCATGAAGGGCTACTGGAACCTGCCGGAGGCAACCAAGGCCACCATCACCGCCGACGGGTGGCTGAACACCGGCGACGTCGGCAAGGTCGACGAGGACGGCTACTTTTACATCGTCGATCGCACCAAGGACATGATCATCCGCGGCGGCTACAACGTGTATCCCCGCGAGATCGAGGAAGTGCTCTACGAGCATCCGGACGTGGCCGAAGCCGCAGTCATCGGTGTCCCACACGACTCGCTGGGCGAGGAAGTGGCCGCCGCCGTGGCCCTCAAGAAGGACGCCCAGGTGACCGCCGACGAGCTGCGCGACTACGTCAAGGAACGGGTAGCCGCATACAAGTACCCGCGCCAGGTCTGGCTCGTCGACACACTGCCCAAGGGGCCCACCGGCAAGGTCCAGAAGCGCGACATCACTGTCCCCACAACCGAAAGCACGCGATAACGATGGCTAATTCAGCTAACCCGTCAAATCCCACACCAAAGGTCGACGAGCTGGCCGCACCGCTCGACCTGCTGCTCACCAGCGCGACCAAGCCCTTCGCCAGCCGGATGATGCCGGACGCCACCTGGGCTCGCTTCGCCGGCAACCTTGCCCAGCACCCGGGTGCCGTGGCCGACCGGGTTGGCGCGCTGACCCGTGAACTCGGCGACATCGCGATCGGAAAGTCGCACCGCGTGCCGGCCCGCGCCGACAAACGCTTCGCCGACGCCGCGTGGCAACAGAATCCGTTGTTGCACAGGGTCATGCAGGCCTACCTGGCGGGTTCCGAGACGGCCGAGGGGCTGCTTGCCGACGCGGAGCTGGATTGGCGCGACAAGGAGAAGATGCAGTTTGTCGTGGATAACGTTGTGGAGGGCCTGGCGCCGAGCAACAACCCGCTGATCAGTCCGTTGGGCTGGAAGGCGTTGATCGACACCGGCGGCCTGAGCGCGGTGCGCGGCGTGAGAGCCTTTGCCCGAGACATGCTTTCGAAGCCCCGCGTGCCGGCGATGGTCGACGCCGACGCCTTCGCGGTGGGGGAGACCCTGGCCGTCACCAAGGGCGCGGTGGTGCTGCAAACCTCGGTGTTCGAGCTGATTCAGTACGCACCGCAGACCCCCAAGGTCAACAAGGTTCCGTTGCTCATGGTGCCGCCGGTGATCAACAAGTACTACGTCATGGATATCGCGCCCGGCCGCAGCATGATCGAGTACTTCGTGCAGCAGGGCCAGCAGGTCTTCGTCATTTCGTGGCGCAATCCGCAAGCCCGCCATCGGGATTGGGGCTTCGACACCTACGGTGCGGCGATCATCCAGGCGATGGACGCGGCGGAGAAGATCACCGGGGCCGACAGCACCCACCTGTTCGCCACCTGCTCGGGGGGCATCCTCGCGGCGATGACGGCGGCCCACCTGGCCGAGATCGGCGAGGGCGATCGGGTCGCGAGCCTCGACCTGGCGGTCACCGTGCTCGACGAGACCCGGGCCGGCTTCGCCGCTGCGGCGATGAGTGACCGCGCGGCGCAGGCGGCGATTCGGGTTTCGGCCAGGAAGGGTTACCTCGACGGGCGCGACATGGCGGAGATGTTCGCGTGGCTGCGGCCCACCGACCTGGTGTGGCGGTACGTGGTCAACAACTACGTGCAGGGCCGCAAGCCGGCGCCCTTCGACGTGTTGTTCTGGAACGCCGACACCACCCGGATGGCCGCCGCCCTGCACCGCGACCTCGTGCTGATGGGCCTGCGGAACGCGCTGGTCACCCCCGGCGGGGTCACCATGCTGGGCAGCCCGGTCGACCTGGGCAAGATCACCTGCGACGCCTACATCGTCGGCGGCGTCGCCGACCATATCTGCCCGTGGCAAGCCACGTATCGCAGCGCGCGCCTGCTGGGCAGCAAGGACAATCGCTTCGTGCTGTCCACCAGCGGTCACATCGCGGCACTGGTGAACCCGCCCGGCAACCCGAAGGCGTCGTTCCGGACCGGTCCGGTCGACGCGGAAGATGCCGAGAAGTGGGTGGAATCTGCCCAGAAACACTCCGACTCCTGGTGGCCGGACTACGTCGCCTGGCTTGCCGAGCGCAGCGGCCCGGAGGTCGACGCGCCGAAAGCCCTTGGCGGGGAAGACCTGCCGCCGCTGGGTCCGGCTCCGGGCAGCTACGTGATGGAGAAGTGAGCATGCGTAGCACACGCGCCAGACGCCTCGTGATGCCAGCGTCATCCGTGATCGGCGAGGAAAGCTATGTCACCGCGGGTGGGCAGCGGATCCGAGTGAACATACGCCACGGAACCGGCGTGCCGCTGGTGCTGTGCAACGGCATCGGGGCCAGCCTGGAAGTGCTCGATCCGCTGGTGGAACAGCTGGATCCGGACACCACCGTGGTCAGGTTCGACGTTCCGGGCACCGGCGGATCGCCCACCTCTGTTCTGCCTTACGGCTTTCCCTACCTCGCCTGGGTGCTGGGCCGGGTGCTGTCCAAGCTGGGCATTGGCGTGGTGGACGTACTCGGCCTGTCCTGGGGCGGCGCCCTGGCCCAGCAGTTCGCTTTCCAGAATCCGCGGCGCTGCCGGCGCCTGGTGCTGGTCGCGACGGGCACCGGCCTGATTATGGTGCCCGCCCACCCGCGGGTACTGGCAAAAATGCTGACTCCACGTAGATTCTCGGATACCAGCTACGCCGCAGCCATTGCCGGCGAGCTGTACGGCGGTACCGTCCGCGCGCATGGTGAAGACGTCGCGCAACTGTTCGTGCGGCAGTTGCACGCCGGATCGAAACTGGGTTATCTGCACCAACTGCTCGCCGGCGCGGTCTGGACCAGCCTGTTCGGATTGCCCGCGGTGCGGCAGGAGACCTTGATCATCGCGGGAACCGACGATCCGATCATCCCGGTCATCAACGCCCGCATCATGAAGGCGTTGCTGCCTCACTCGCGGGTGCACCTGCACTCCGGCGGCCACATCGACCTCGTGCATAACGCCGCCGAACTCGCGCCCGTCATCGACGCATTTCTCAACGAACGAGGAGACCGGCCATGACTTCAATCTCGGAGATGCCAAAGCCGTTCGGCTCGTTTGAGACACGGGGCGCGACGGACGCAGATCCGACCACCGCCGCGCTTGTCGAGGACATCGCCCTTGCCCGGGGGACGGACTACTTCTTGATGAAGGATCAGCTGACCGACCAGGAAAAGGAGATCTTCGCCAAGGTCCGGGCTTTCGGAGAGGCCGAGGTCCTGCCGGTCGTCAACGACTACTGGGAACGCGGCGAGTTCCCGTTCGAGTTGCTGCCGAAACTCGCGGCGCTGAACATCGTCGGCGACTACAACCTGGGCGACCACGGGTGCACACCGATGAGCGCGGTCGGCGCCGGCCTTGTCACCGCCGAACTGTCCCGCATCGACGGCAGCATAGCCACGTTCTTCGCCGTACACGTCGGCCTAGCGATGCAATCGATCAACATCCTGGGATCCGAGGAACAGCGAGCACGCTACTTGCCGGCGATGGCGCGCCTGGAAAAGATTGGGGCTTTCGCCCTGACCGAGCCCGACCATGGCTCGGACGCGGTCATCCTCGAGGCCACCGCGGAGCGGCACGGCGATGAGTGGGTGCTCAACGGCCGCAAGCGCTGGCCGGGCAATGCGGTGTGGTGCGACTACATCGTCGTGTACGCCCGGGACACCGCGGACAACCAAGTCAAGGCTTTCGTGGTGAACAAGGACAACCCCGGATACGCGGCGACCAAGATCGCCGGCAAGATGTCGTTGCGTATGGTGCAGAACGCGGACATCATGCTGACCGATTGCCGCGTGTCCGAAGATGCCCGGCTGCAGGATTGCAACAGTTTCAAGGACGTCGGCAAGGTGCTCGCCGGCACCCGCAATTCCGTCGCGTGGGGGTCGGCGGGACACGCGGTGGCGGCCTACGACATCGCCCTCAATTACGCCATGCGGCGCAAGCAGTTCGGCAGGCCGATCGCCAGGACCCAGGTGATCCAGTCGATGCTGGTGGAGATGCTGGGCGACCTCACCGCGATGCAGCTGTACGCCATCCGAATGGCCCGGCTCATCGATGAGGGCAAGGTCGAGGAGACGATGGCCGCGCTCGCCAAGTACTACTGCACGGTCAAGGGCCGCAACGTGTGCCGGCTGGCCCGGGACGTATTGGGCGGCAACGGGATCCTGCTCGACTTCCATGTCATCCGCCACCTGTGCGACATGGAGGCGCTGGTCACCTACGAAGGCACGGCTGAGATCCAGTCCCTCATCGTCGGCCGGCACATCACCGGGCAGAGTGCGTTCGCCTGACCACGCACCCTCCGGCCAGGCAGCGTGTGCAGGACAGCCACCAACCATAGTGTCTCTGGCCAGCGGTTCGTTTTCGTACCCCGTGAGCCGTGAGGTGACACCATATTGACGTGAGCGATGCTCGGCTGCCCTGCAGTCAGGACGGCGACGTCCGCCCGCAGGGTGAGGCGTCGATTGATGGATTGCTGGATCGGGCGGTGGCGGCGATTAACCGTGGTGACCGCGCGGCTGCGACGGCACTAGCGGGGCAGGTATTGGCCACTGACCGCGACAACACCGAGGCCGAGGACTTACTGGCAGCCGCTCCAACCGTGGGTGGTGAGATCCGGCGCCTGACGATTTTGTTCGCCGACTTAGTGGATTCCACGGCGTTGTCCACCCGGGTCGAACCGGAGACTTATCGACTGCTGGTGGGCCGCTACCGCGAACTGGTGCTGAAGATCGTGGACCGCTATGAGGGGCACATCGGCTCCACTAAAGGCGACGGGCTGCTGGTGGTGTTCGGTCACCCGATTGCGCATGAAAACGATGTGCGCCGCGCGGTCCAGTCCGGACTGGAGATCACCCGGGAGGTGCATCGGCTCAGTGAACAGGCGCAGCGCCAGCTCGGCGTCGACATCACGGTGCGCGTCGGGGTTCATCGCGGCCTCGTATATCTGGACACCGCCCAAGATGACGTGTACGGCTTGGCAGCGAATTTGGCCGCACGGGTGTCGGGACTCGCACCCCCAGGGAGGGTGGTCGTCTCCAGCGCAGTCGAGCCGCTGGTCCGCAAGCATTTCGATTTAGAGGATCGCCCCGCCGCGCCGGTGAAAGGCATAGAGGGATTGATCGTCCATTACCGAGTGGTTGGTGAGCGGACTGGCTCCTCCCGGGTGGGCCGCGGTCCGTTGGTGGGCCGAGAGCGCGAGACGTCACGTCTCAAACGGAGTTGGGCACGCGCCGAAGCAGGCACGCTCAGTGCGCCGGGGCTCGTCTTTCGGGGTGAACCCGGGATCGGCAAGAGCCGGCTGGCGTCCGCCGCCGCGCATATCGTGGAGCGCTCGGGCGCGGTCGTGCTCGAATTGGCCGGGTCACCCTTCCACACGGATGTGGGTCTACAACCGGTGCGGGCCCTGATCGAACGTCGATGCGGCATCGATCGCTCCACCGAGATGACTGAACGATTGCGCTTGTTACACAACGAGATTGGCGCTTACAGTCTCGATCCCGCAGCGACTGTGCCACTGTTGGCGCCGGTGCTCGGCATCGCGCCGCAGCACGGCTACCCACCGGTGCCCGCCGACGGTCGTAAATTGCGGGAGCTGATCGCCGCGGCGGTTCATCGGTATCTGCACGCCTGTCTTGGTGACGCAGCGGCCCTGGTCGTTGCCGAGGATGTGCACTGGTTCGACCCGTCGACCTTCGACGTACTGGGTGCGCTGCTCGCTGCGGATTCGGGCAAGTTGCTCGTGGTCATCACTGGCCGGCCCGGGGGATGGCTGCCCGCGGCTTGGCCAGTCAAAGTGTTCGACCTGGCGCCGCTGACCGATGAGCAAACCGACCAGCTAATCGACGCGCTGAACCCCACGATCAGTGCCGAGCAGAAGGCGGCGGTGCACGACCGTTGCGACGGGATTCCCTTCTACATCGAACAGATCATGGCCGGACTCGGTAGTCACAGTGGTGATGAGCCTTCGGTTCCCGAGGCGCTTTACGAGCCGCTGTTCGCCAGGCTGCGCTCCAGTGCGAACGTGGTCCCGGTGGTCGAGGCGGCCGCTGTCATCGGTCGACACGTCGAGCGGCGCTTGCTGACCACGGTGTCCGCAATCAGCGCGGACGAGGTCGACGACGCCATCGACGAACTCGAGCACGCGCTGGTGCTCGAGCCGTGCGGAGTCGACCGATGGCGGTTCCGCCACGAGTTGCTGCGGGAGGTCGGCGTCGAGCTTGCGCCACTCAGCGTCCGACGCGAACTGCACGCTCGGGTAGCCGACGTCCTCGTCAACGATGCGGCTGGTGGCCAACCCGACTGGCGTGTCGTCGCCGGCCATTACGAACGCGCCGAACGCTATGCCGCGGCCGCGTCGGCCTACCAGCAGGCGGCGACCGACGCCGGGCGCCGGGGCGCCGTGGCGGAGGCGCGTGATTACCTCACGCACGCATTGGAAGGGCTTGACGGGACCGCACCCGGAGTGGACCGCGACCGCCAAGAGCGGGCCTTGCGGCTACAACGCGGATTCTTCGCCTCCGCCGCCGAGGGCACGGGATGCCAGGCCGCGGCCGCCGACTTCGAACTCTGTCTACAGTTGTGCGGCACGGACCTGTGCGACGACGAATTCGTCGCCACGCTCATCGCTGTCGCGGGGTATTACTTCACCCGGGGAGACCTGCGCCGTACCGCTCAGGTGTTCGAGTCGTTACGCGCCGCGCCAGAGGCAGGCCGACCGTTTTTCCGCACCGTCGTCGAGGCAATTCTGGCGATATTGGCGTGGTTCCGCGGCGATATGGACGCCGGCCGTCGTCGCGTCGAGGAGGCGATCGGCGACTTTGCTACGTCGGAAGGTGAGGAGATCTACCTGGCGTGGTGGTTCATACCCGCGGATCCCTTCGCTCTGGCGTTTCAAGTCCTCGGCTTGGATTGCCTTGTTCGTGGTGATCTGGCGGGCGCGCAAGCACAGCTCTCCCGCGCGGCGGCCAGGGCCGATCGCCTCGGGTTTCCGCAGGGCCCCTGGAGCCGTGCCTACGCGGGCTTCTTCGAGGCCTGGGCGTGCATCGAGGCAGGCCAGCTCGAAGACGCCGCCACGCTCGCGGCTGATGCGATCGAATGGTCCGATCGTTACGGCATAGATGGATGGCGACTGATGTGCGTTGCCGAGCAGGTGGCATTAGGCGCGCTGACGTCATTGGCGCAGACAACAACCGCCGACTCTACTGCTTTGTTGGCGCACGTCGCCACCATCACCGACTCGCTTGACGAGGCCTGGCGCGTCTCTGGAATCGTTATCTACCGAGGTTTCCTCGAGTGCATACGCGCGCGATTGATCATCGCCGCCGGAGAATGCGACGACGCGCGCCGCGTCCTCGACGCCGCGCTGCAAAGGGCTGAGGACAGCGACGAACACTACTACGACGCCGAACTGCTGCGGATTCGCGCCCACACCGTCGCCGATCTCGACGCACGCGCAGCAGGGTTGGCGCGCGCCGCCGAGTTGGCCCGCCGCCAGGGCGCGTGCTTGTTCGAATTGCGGTCTGCGCTAGACGATTTCGAGTCGCGTGGCGAGCTGGCGCGTGCCGCACTCATCGATGCGGTCAACCGAATGCCGGCCGACAGCACCATGCCCGAAGTGGCGCGGGCCCGCCGCATTCTCGGCTAGAACCCTCGGCGGGATCATTCCGGATTGATGACCTGTCGAAAGCCACCACCATGCAGTGTGGGCGCACCTGTATTCCGTCGCTTTGATATTCAATACATCCGCCTGAACATTTCGACGACCGGTGCGAGTTCGGCGGCGTTGGTGATCAGATCGACGTGTCCGCCGGAGTGAAGATGCAGAGTCGCGTTGGGGAGCAGCCGATGCAGGATCCTGGCGTTAGCGAGCGGGACGACCGGGTCGTCGAGTCCGGCGACGATCATTGTCCGTTGCCGGATCATGGGCAACGCGAAGATGCTCGTCCACGCCGAACCGGCGAGCAGCTGATGCAGATATCCCACCCGGGAGCCGGCCATCAGCTGGCGGTCGAACAACCCCTTGACGACCGACGGGTCGGTACGGACCGTCCCACCGTAGAGGTCAGCGGCGATCGAGGCCGCGTACTGGTGGTCCAGGAAGCGGCGTGGGGTGAGCAGTTTGGCCAGCACACCCGGTTTGCCGGGCACCATGATGATGCCGTTCCCGGTGGAGACGAGGATCAGCCGCCGGCAGTAGCGTGGGTTCTGAAAGGCGAACTGCTGTGCGAGCGCGCCACCCCACGACAACCCGAGGACATCGACCGCCCGGGTGTTGAGATCGAGCTTGCGCAGAAGTTGCCGCAGTACTGCGGCGAGGTAGGGAAACCCATAGGGCACCGGTGAACCCGGTGAACCCCCGGTTCCGGGTGCGTCAAACCGCACCACGGTGGTCTCCGGATCAAGGTGTTCCACCACCGGGTCCAACACCTCCAGGCTGGCGCCGATGCCATTGCACAACACCAGCGGCACCCCGGTGCCGACGCGGACATTGACCCGGATCTGTTGCCCCAGCACCGGAATGAGACGGTCAATGCCGGCCCGATTGGACGCTGACGCGTTCACGGGTGCAGCGTCATGACATCGGCAACACCGGCCGGGCGATGCGCACCGTCGATGTCGTAGGTCAGCTCGAACACCGACTCCACATCAGAGGTCGTCTGGTGCGCGCTCGGCAAGGAGACGGTATCGAAGCGGTGGCCGACAGCATCGAGCAGTTCTGCCGGTTTGTCGAGAGGGGTGGCCATTACCAGCCTTTCTGTCCTCGGCGGTCAGTGTTGGAGTACATAGCTCCCCGGTGCGGGCTGCAGGGGCATCATGCCGGCGCCGCCGAGCGAGGCCGGGGCGTCCTTCTTGTCGCCGCTGCGCTCGGCCAGCCAGGCGATGTAGTCCGGCCACCACGATCCTGTGTGCTGCTCGGCGGTGTCCGCCCAGGCGGCCGGATCGGGCTGTTCGACGTCGCCGGTGCGGTGGCTGGACTTGGCGTTGCCCGGCGGGTTCACCAGCGCTGCGATATGCCCGCTGGACGACAAAACAAATCGGCGGTTGGTGCCGCCCAGCAGCCGGGCGCTTCGGTAACAGGCCTGCCAGGGCGAGATGTGGTCAGCCACCCCGGCGACCACATAGGAATCCACGCCAAGCTCGCCCAGATCCACCGGCGTGCCCAACATGGTGACCCCGCCCGGGGTGGCCAGCGAATTGTGCACCCCCATCATCACGAGGTCGCGGTGCAGCGCGGCCGTCATCCGGGTGGTGTCGGCGTTCCAGAACAACACATCGAAGGCCGCCGGCGACTTGCCCTCCAGATAGTTGTTCACCCAGTAGCGCCATACCAGATCGTTCGGGCGAAGCCAGGCGAACACCTCGGCGAGCAATCGGCCATCCAGATATCCCTTCCGGGCCGAGAGCGCGACCGCGATGTCGGCCACCTCAGCGTCAATGGCTGCCGCGGCGACACCGGCTTTGTGCTGATCGAGCACCGTCACCATCAACGTCAAGCTGGCCAACCGGTCGCCTTGCCCGGCCGCGGTCAGGTGCGCGGCCGTCATCGCCGCCAGGATGCCGCCCGAGCATGACGCCTGCACATGCGTGCGATCAGAGCGGGTGATCTTCTCCACCGCGTCCAGCGCGTCCAGGATCGCGCGGCCGTAGGTGTCAAACCCCCAACTGCGATGCTCAGCGGTGGGATTGCGCCACGAGATCGCGAGCACCTGCATGCCTTGGCGCAGGAAGTATTCGATCATGCTGCGCCCCGGCGAGATGTCCAGGATGTAGTACTTGTTGATCACCGGTGGCACCATGAGCAGCGGCACCGCATACACCTCGGCGGTCTGCGGGGTGTACTGGATCAGCTCGAACACCTCGGTCCGAAAGACCACAGAACCGGCGGTGGCGGCGACGTCGCCCCCTACTGTGAACGCGTCGGGTTCCACCATCGACGGCACCCGCGGCGCCGACGCCATGTCAGCAAGGAAGTGCCGCAGCCCCCGCACCGCACTGAGGCCCCCGGTGTCGATGAGCGCCTTGTATCCGAGCGGGTTCAGCAGCGGGTTGTTGCTCGGCGAGAGGCCCTCGGTGATCACGTCTAACGCGAAGCGGATCCGCTCGGCGTCGCGCCGATCCAGATGCGCATCCGCAAACAACTCATCCGCCGTGGTACAGCCGGCCAGATAGGCCTGCATGGTGCGCTTGAGCAATGGATTGCCTTGCCACGCCGGATCGGCGAAACGCCTGTCGCCCCTGCCCGGTGCCAGATCCGAGTGGCCGTCGGTGATCGACACCAATTCCCGGCCCAGACTTGCCGCGCGGGACGCCACCGTACCCGGCTGCCGGGCGAGGTTGAGGGCGAACCTGCTCCACGTGGTGTTCGGCATCATCCGCTCGGCAATACCGACCGCCGAACTGGTCAACAACAAATCCAACGGTGCCGCCAACTCGTCAGCGCCCCTCGTGGTCACCATGGTGTCATGCCTCCTCGCAGACCGGTCCCGTTGCGGGCCAGAAGTTTTCCCTCGTCGATCACAATTCGCGCGCCCCGTCGCGCGCTACTACCAGTTCAGTCCGCGGCGGCGCGGGCAAGCAGATCCACAAGTTCACCGGTGCGCCCCCGCAGCTTCCCGGCAACGGCAGCGACCCGTTTCCTGCGCCAGTTGCAATCCATGCCTGGCACATTAGATCTCGATCAGGCCGCGGCCATCGGCCGCAGGGAACGAAGATTATCCTCAGCATTGTCGCTGACCGATGAGCGTGAGAGCTGCGACCGTGACGGCTGCCGGGGCGCCGCGCCCCGAAACGAGCGCATTGTCTTCGGAATACAAAGGGATCACGGGAATTGGTTGGTCGGGAACCTGGGCAAAGACCCGCCGCCCTCGCTACGGTCTTGCCGAACCAGCGTCCGGTTGTACGACACGGCAACTGCGTTGATAACCGCAGCAATTGGAACAACCATCGCGACCAAGCACATGAGAGCACATGAGAAGGGTTATCCCGATGACCGGTAGTCCGTCGTTCGATCTGTTCAAGCTGCCCGATGAGCACAACGAATTGCGGGCGGTGTTACGGGATCTGTGCGAGCAGGAGATCGCGCCGCACGCCGCCGACGTCGATGAGCGTTCGCGGTTCCCCGAGGAGGCGCTCAAGGCACTCAGCGCGTCGGGGTTTTCCGCAGTCCATGTACCCGAGGAGTACGGCGGGCAGGGTGCGGATTCGGTGGCGACGTGCATTGTGATGGAGGAGGTGGCCCGCGTTGACGCGTCGGCGTCGTTGATCCCCGGGGTGAACAAGCTGGGCACAATGGGTTTGATATTGCGCGGTTCGGACGAGCTGAAGAAGCAGGTGCTGCCGACGCTGGCGTCCGGGGACGCGATGGCCTCGTATGCGCTCTCGGAGCGCGAGGCCGGCAGTGACCCGGCCGCGATGCGCACCCGTGCGCGACGCGACGGCGACGAGTGGGTGCTCAACGGCGCCAAGTGCTGGATCACTAACGGCGGCAAGTCGACCTGGTACACGGTGATGGCGGTGACCGATCCGGATAAGGGCGCCAACGGGATCTCCGCGTTTGTGGTGCACAAGGATGATCCCGGCTTCACGGTCGGGCCGAAGGAGCGCAAGCTGGGCATCAAGGGCTCGCCGACCACCGAGTTGTATTTCGAGGACTGCCGAATTCCCGGCGACCGGATCATCGGGGAGCCGGGTACCGGGTTCAAGACCGCGCTCGCGACGCTGGATCACACCCGCCCGACCATCGGTGCGCAAGCGGTCGGCATCGCGCAGGGGGCGCTGGACGCGGCTATCGCATATACCAAGGAGCGCAAGCAGTTTGGGCGGCCGGTCAGCGATTTTCAGGGTGTGCAATTCATGCTGGCGGATATGGCGATGAAAGTGGAGGCGGCCCGGCTGATGGTCTACAGCGCCGCCGCGCGCGCCGAGCGCGGCGAGCCGGCGTTGGGCTTTATCTCCTCGGCCTCGAAGTGCTTTGCCTCCGACGTGGCCATGGAGGTGACCACCGACGCGGTGCAACTGTTCGGCGGCGCCGGCTATACCAACGATTTCCCGGTCGAACGGATGATGCGCGACGCCAAAATCACCCAAATCTATGAAGGCACCAACCAGATTCAACGCGTCGTCATGGCGCGCGCACTGCTGAAGTAGCCGCACCGGCCGGCGCGCACATTTTCGACTATGAAGTGCACGCCCATGGTGGCTAACGGTCCGCGGAAAGGACCGCCGTGCCGTACCAGTCGCACATCAGCAGCGCCAGTTCCACGTCGAGCCGGTCGCCGGCTATCGGGCGGCCCCGTCGGCTGATCGCGCGGCCCAGGCGATACTTCACGGTGTTGGCGTGCAGGTGGAGTTCTTCAGCGGCCAGCTTGTAGCTGGAGTCGCACCGTAGAAAGACCCGCAAGGTATGCCGTAGCCGGGCGTCGTTCTCGTTATCGGCGGCCAGCTCGCCAAGCACCTCGGCCACAAACCCCCGGGCCGGATCGATCTCGTGGCACAATAGCGCCGCGACCGCCAGGCCCGTGTCGGCGGCCGCGATGACGGTCGGCCCCTGCTCACCACGAGCCAGCGCGACGTCGCGGCCGGCCTGCGCCTGCCGGTGCGAGCGGCGGAAGCCCTCGACACCAGCGGCGATTGTTCCGATACCGACGCTGGGCGACCCAGAGTTGCCCGCGGTGAACCGACGCACCTTATCGACGGCATCGGAAGCCGCCGCGCGGAACGGCAACCACCCCCATGCGCACATCCGGTCAGCGGCGACGAACAGCGGACTGACCGCGGCGTCCGCCGCGTTGCCCAGGTCGCGAACGAATCGCTGCAGCCGAGCGAGTTCGTTGCCTTCAGTCCCGGCGTCGGGGTACCACACGACGACCGCCAGGTGATGCCATCGGATCGGATAGCCGAGCGCGTCGGTTGCCGCGTCCACGTCGATCGTGCCCTTTCCGGCCAGAATCTCCCGAACCCGCAGCGCGCGAACAGTGTTCTGGTTCTCCAGCCATCGCTCGCGTTCGCCTTCGTACACGACGACCACCTGCTGAGAAATCCAGTCGATGTACTCGAACAGCATCGCGCCGATCGCCTCGATGACGGTAAGACGTACCGTTGGCTCGATATTGAGCGCGCGAACCTCGCCGAACACGATGTCGGTCAGCCGGCGCTGACCGAGACGATAAGCACGGACGAGCGCGTTGACCGGGACGCCGCGTTGCGCCAGCCGTCGCGCGTATTCGAGTGCCGCAGTTGGTGCCTCGACACGTTGTACCGCGATGTCGTGGCGCAATGAGTGCACGATGGTGTCCACGTTTCCCTCGACGCTGGCGCCGAGTAGCTCGACCAGGCCCGCGTCTCCCCGCAACTCGGGGATGTCGTCCTCGAGGGAACGGCGGATCTGCGAGGCCACCTCGGCGAGTCGATCGCTGAGCCGGGCTGCGGTCTCGGCGACATAGCCGCTCACATCGACTTTGTTGTTCACGCGCGAATTGCTCACCGTTCGACGGTAGATCCTGCGGCTACTCCTTGGTGCGCAATTGCATGCGCGGGCTTTGTCTTCCATTGACAAGAGCCGGACGCTTCTTGGTGGAACGACGACGGTGTCAAGGCTCACGCCGATTCGTAACGTTGTTGCACATCACACCGTCGCCGCCAGGCAGCGGCACCGTATTCGGGTCGGCGCCAGCAGGATCGCGCCGCCGTTGAGAGGGGAAATCCGTTGACCGTCAGTACAACTGAGTTTGCGCCGGACGATACCGAACTCACCGAACTCGAAGCCATGGAGATGGACCTGCTCGACGGCGGCTGCGATATCGTCATCCCCGGGAACGTCGAGGTCTTCGAGGACGCCGAAGCGGTGACCGGGATCGGTGGCCTCGAGGTCCGCGGGATCGGCCTCACCATCGGTCGCGGGCGCACTCTGCTGGACGATGTGTCATTCTCTGCGCAGCCGGGCACGGTGACAGCGGTGATCGGGCCCTCGGGAGCAGGCAAGTCGACGCTGGCGAAGGTGATAGCCGGGGCGATGCGGCCGACCCGGGGCGCGGTGTCCTTTGAGGGCCACGATGTACACGGCGCGTACGCGGCGCTGCGCAGCCGGATCGGGATGGTGCCCCAAGACGACGTGGTGCACTGCCGGTTGACTGTCCAGCAGGCCCTCGGTTATGCGGCCGAGCTGCGGCTGCCGCCGGACACCGGCAAACAAGACCGCGACGTGGTGGCTGCTCAGGTGCTCGCGGAACTCGAGATGACCGAACACATGCAGACCCGGGTGCACAACCTGTCGGGCGGGCAGCGCAAACGCGCGTCGGTGGCGCTGGAGTTGCTGACCGGCCCGTCGCTGCTGATCCTCGATGAACCCACCTCGGGGCTGGACCCGGCGCTGGACCGGCAGGTGATGACCATGCTGCGCAAGCTCGCCGACGCGGGCCGTGTCGTAGTGGTCGTGACCCACTCACTGACCTACCTGGATGTGTGCGATCAGGTGCTGCTGTTGGCCCCCGGCGGCAAGACCGCGTTCTGCGGGCCCCCTTGCGAGATCGGCGACGCGATGGGCACCACCGACTGGGCCGACATCTTCACTCAGGTCGGCGCCGAGCCCGACGCGGTGCACCGCAGCTTCCGCCAGCGCACCAGAGCTCTGCCGGCCTTAGCGAAGGCCGACAATCCCGCCCACCCCGGCAGGCCGGCGCGCACCCGGCTCTGGCGACAGTTCGCCACGATCGCGCGCCGCCAGGTGCGGCTGATCGTGTCCGACCGCGGATACTTCGTGTTTTTGGCGGTGCTTCCGTTCATCCTGGGCTTGCTGTCGCTGGCCGTGCCGGGGCACGTCGGTTTCGGGATCCCCAATCCGCTCGGGGACACCCCTGACGAGCCGGGCCGGATCCTCGGACTGGTCAACATCGGCGCGGCATTCATGGGCATCGCGCTGACCATTCGCGACCTGATCGGCGAACGCGCGATCTTCCGGCGCGAGCAGGCCGTCGGCCTGTCGACGTGGGCGTATCTGCTGGCCAAGATTTGCGTGTATTGCACCGCAGCGGTAATTCAGTCGGCGGTTCTGACCGCGATCGTGGTGTATGGGAAGGGCGCACCGACCCAGGGTGCGGTCCTTCTGGGCAGTCCCAGCCTGGAGTTGTTCGTCGATATCGCCGCCACCTGCGTCGCCTCGGCCATCCTGGGCCTGGCGCTCTCGGCGCTGGCCCGGTCCAACGAGCAGATCATGCCCATGCTGGTCGTTTCTGTGATGGCGCAGCTGGTGTTCTCCGGCGGCTTGATCCCGGTGACCGACCGGGTGGTGCTCGACCAGATGTCTTGGGCCACACCCGCCCGCTGGGGTTTCGCCGCCGCGGCCTCGACAGCCGACCTGTCCCTACTGGAACCCAGGCCGCTGAGCCCCAAGGACCCCCACTGGGTACACACGCCGTCGGCATGGCTGTTCGATATGGCCATGCTTGCCTTGCTCAGTTTGTTTTACGCCGGCTTCGTACGGTGGAAGATCCGCCTGACCCACGACTAACTTAAGGCCGCCGTCCGCCGCGCTCGTGTCCGAGCGCGGCTGCGTGCGTTGGACTGCACGGTGCGCACCCATGGCCGCCTAGGCGGATCCCCTTGCGCAGGAGAGGGTTTCAAGCTAACCGCGAGCCGTTGATACCCCACGGGCTGCCCCGGGGATACGACCGATATGCGGTTTGCGCCGTGTGTCGATCGCGGTGGCCCTGTCTTCAGCGGACAACAGCCCGACCCATCTTCAGCGATCAACGACGATGCCGCGACTCACTTACATCCCTACCTTTGTCCCATGTCACATTCCCCCATCCACCCAGGAGCGCACATGAACCTGCGGGCACTGCCCGAGTTACGGGCGGCAACGGATCCCGAGCGGGCCGCCGTCGCCGACGACAACATCACGCTGACCAACAGCCAGTTCCTGGAGGCCGTACGCCGGGCCGGCGCGTCACTTAGCCGACTTGGTGTATCGGGTGGCGACGTGGTGGCGATCATGCTGCCCAATACGGCCGGCTTTGTCGTATCGCTGTTCGCGGCGTGGCGCTTGGGTGCGGCGGTCACGCCCATCAATCCCTCGCTGCGACCGGCAGAAGTGCAGTATCAACTTGCCGACGCCGACGCCAAAGTGTTGATCGTCGACACCGTGCCCGAGTTCGAAATCGGCGCACGGCAGGTGGTCATCGCCGGCGACTTGACGGCGCAACCCGCCGGCGGGCAGCTGTACCCGGCGCCCCTTGACGGCGACGCCCTGGCGCTGCTCATCTACACCAGCGGGACCACGGGCCGTCCCAAGGGAGTGATGCTCGACCACGCCAATCTGAGCGCGATGTGCCGCAACGTAATCGACGGGTTCGCGCTGACCGGTGCCGACCACAGCCTGCTGATCCTGCCGCTGTTTCACGTCAACGGGATCGTCATCGGCACTGTTTCGCCGCTGCTGGCCGGGGGGCGCATCACCGTCGCCGGCCGATTCAGCCCCAAGACGTTCTTCAGCAGGGTCGAACAGAGCGGCGCGACGTATTTCTCGGCCGTGCCGACGATCTACACGATGCTGTCCGGGCTGCCCGAGGACGTTAGACCCGATACCTCCTCGGTGCGGTTCGCCATCTGCGGTGCCGCGCCGGCCAGTGCGGAGTTGCTCGAGCGGTTCGAATCGCGCTACGGCATCGGAATCATCGAAGGCTACGGCCTGTCGGAGGGATCGTGCGCTAGCACCGTCAATCCGTTGAACGGGAAGCGCAAGGCGGGCACCGTCGGGCTGCCCTTGCCCGGCCAGACGATTCGGCTAGTCGACGCTTTCGGGCGACCGGTAGCCGACGGCGAGGCCGGCGAGGTGGTGATCAAGGGCCCCAACGTGATGCGCGGCTATCTGAACCGGCCGGAGGAGACCGCAAAGACGATCGTCGACGGCTGGTTGCACACCGGAGACATCGGACGCTTCGATGAGGACGGTTACCTGGTGCTGGTCGACCGAGCGAAGGACATGATCATCCGCGGCGGGGAGAACATCTACCCCCGCGAGATCGAAGCGGTGGTGCACCAGTGGCCGCAGGTAGCCGAAGCCGCGGTCGTTGGCCGGCCCAGTCCGGTCTACGGCGAAGAGCCGGTGCTCTTTGTCTCGCTGCATCCCGGCAAGCAACTCCACGTCGATCTGATCCGCGGACACCTGCACGAATCGTTGTCGAAATACAAACTGCCCGTTGAGATCACGATCGTCGATGAGCTGCCGAAAAATGCCGTCGGCAAGCTCGACAAACGCGGTTTGCGGCAACGGCTGGCCACAACCCACTGAACCCAACCACAACCATCCACCACCCACCCAACACACAAATAGGAGAGCAGACATGAGCTTCACCAAACCCGATTTTCCCGACGTGGATCCGGACACCTTCCTGCGCAAGCCGCTGATGGAGCGGATGACGCATCCTGGCGCTGAACTGGGCCGAGAACGGCTTCGGATCGCCGCGGATGATTCACGTCATCTACATCACCAAGCTGGTGCTGTTCTACGCTATGGGCGCGATTCTGGTGGCCACGCTGACGTCGGGGCTGCCGGCGTTCTGGCACGTCTCACAGTGGTGGAACCAGCCGATCGTGTACGAGAAAGCCATCCTGTGGACGGTGCTGCTCGAGGCTCATCGAACGTGGCCGGATCGTGGGGTCCGCTGGCCGGCAAGGTCAAGCCGATGACGGGGGGCATCCTATTCTGGGCGCGCCCGGGCACGATCCGGCTACGGCCGTAGAAGCGGGTGCCCTTCACCGACGGTGACCGGCGCACCCGTTTCGACGTCGCGCTGTATGTCACGCTGCTGATCAGCGTTGCGGTTGCGCTGTTTTCGCCCGGCGTGCACAGTGATTCGCTGTCGGCCGTGATGCCGGCCAACACCTCCGGCTTGGTCAACCCGGCGCTGCTCATCGCGCCGATCGTGCTGCTGGTGGTGATGGGTCTGCGCGACAAGACCGTGTTCCTGGGCGCACGCGGCGAGCAGTACCTGCCCGCGCTGATCATCTTCGCGATATTGCCATTCACCGACATGATCATCGCGCTCAAGCTGCTGATCGTTGTGGTCTGGGTCGGCGCCGGTGTGTCGAAGTTCGGCAAGCACTTCGCCAACGTCATCCCGCCGATGGTCAGCAACAGCCCGTCGGTTCCGTTCAAGTGGGTCAAGAGGATGCACTACCGCGACTTCCCCCGCGACCTGCGCCCGTCTCGGGTAGCCGACCTCATGGCCCACGTCGCCGGCACCACCGTCGAGATCATCGCCCCGCTGACCCTGCTGTTCTCGCCGTGGCCGTGGCTCACGGTGCCTGCCGCGGTGCTCATGGTGGCGTTCCATCTGTTCATCGTCTCGACGTTCCCGATCGCGGTGCCATTGGAGTGGAACGTGCTGTTCGCCTACGCGACGGTGTTTTTGTTCCTCGGCTTTCCGGCCTGGGGCGGCTTCGCGGTGACAAACATGTCCTCGCCGTGGCTGACCGTGGCGGTGGTGGCCGCGCTGCTGTTCTTCCCGATCCTGGGGAATTTCCGTCCCGACAAGGTGTCCTTCTTGCCGTCGATGCGTCAGTACGCAGGTAACTGGGCCTCGGCGGTGTGGGCGTTCGCTCCTGGGGCGGAGGCTAAGCTGGACAAGGTCACCCGCTCCGCGAAAAACCAAGCTCGACCAGTTCATCGAGTTCGGTTACGAACCGCAGTGGGCCGAGATCACCCTGCAGTCGACTCTCGCCTGGCGCACCATGCACAGCCAGGGCCGCGGGCTGTTCTCGGTGCTGCTGAAGAACCTGCCCGACATCGACACCCGCATAGTTCGCGAGGCGGAGTTCCTCTGCAACTCGCTGATCGGGTTCAACTTCGGTGACGGACACCTGCACAACGAAGACCTCATCGCCGCCGTGCAGCAGGAGGTCGGGTTCGAGCCCGGTGAGCTGGTGGTCGCGTGGGTGGAGTCGCAGGGCTGGGGCAGCAAGGTCCAGCACTACAAGGTGATCGACGCCGCACTCGGCGTAATCGAGCGCGGCACCTGGGAGGTGGCCGACGCCGTCGCCGAGCAGCCCTGGCTGCCCAACGGCCCGATTCCCCTCCAGGTCACTTGGGCGGCGCAGCACAAGGCGCCGGCGGTGCGGGCCGTGATCCACAACGGGCAGGTCCACCGGGAAGGGGTGCTCGCGTGAGCACCGCGATCATCGTGGGGGCCGGGCCTAACGGCCTGGCCGCCGCGGTGACCCTGGCCAAAGCCGGCGTGCAAGTGACCGTGCTGGAGGCAGCCGACGAGATCGGCGGCGGCACCCGCAGCAGCGAGGCGATCCTGCCGGGCCTGCTGCACGACCACTGCTCGGCCATACATCCGATGGCCGTCGGCTCGCCGTTTCTCACCGGCCTCGACTTGGATCGCTACGGCCTGTCGTGGCGGCTACCCGACATCGACTGTGTCCATCCGCTCGACGGCGGCAGCGCCGGGGTGCTATGGCGCTCGGTCGACGACACAGCGGCGGGCTTGGGTCCCGACGGGTCACGGTGGCGGGGGCTGTTCGGCTGGTCGTCGGCGAGGTTCGATGCGCTGTCCGAGGACATCATGGCGCCGCTGCTGCGGCTGCCGCACCACCCGTTGGTGCTGGCCCGCTTCGGTGCCCCGACGGTGCTGCCGGCCTCGGCTCTCGCCAAGTGCTTTCGTACCGCTGAGGCGCAAGCGTTGTTCGGAGGTGTTGCCGCACACGCCTTTCGGCCACTGCACTATCCGATGACCTCGGCCATCGGGCTGGGCATCATCACCGCCGGCCATCGCCATGGCTGGGCGGTGGCCGCCGGTGGTTCGCAATCGATTACCAACGCGCTGGCGTCGTTGCTGGCCGATCTGGGCGGCAAGATCGAGACCGGCACCCGCATAGAGGCAGCCACACAACTGCCGCCGGCCGACGTGACGATGTTCGACCTGGCGCCCGAGACCGTCGCCGGAATTCTCGGTGATCGCTTGCCGGCGCGCGTGGCCCGCGCCTACCGGCGCTTCCGGCGCGGCCCGGGGGCGTACAAGGTTGACTTCGCCGTCGAAGGTGGCGTGCCGTGGACCAATGCCGACGCCCGTCGGGCCGGCACCGTGCACGTAGTCGGCTCGTTGGCCGAACTGGCGGCCAACGAACGCGACATTCACGCCGGTCGCATGCCCGAGCGACCGTTCGTGCTGGTCGGCCAGCAGTATCTGGCTGACCCGGGGCGCTCCGTCGGCAACGTCCATCCGGTGTGGACGTATGCCCACGTGCCGAACGGATACAGCGGTGACGCCACCGCGGCGATCATCGCCCAGATCGAGCGGTTCGCACCGGGATTCCGCGACCGCGTCGTGGGCCACACCACCCGGACCACCAGCCAAATGGCCTCGTACAATGGCAATTTCGTCGGTGGCGACATCATGACCGGTTCTAAGGACATCCGCCAGCTCACGTTCGGGCCACGAATCACGCTGTCGCCGTACAGAGTTGGCGTTCCGGGCATGTACATCTGTTCGGCCGCCACCCCGCCGGGCCCGGGTGCTCATGGCATGTGTGGTGCCAACGCCGCCCAATCCGCGCTGCACGAGCTCGGCGCACGGTGACCGATTCGATAACTCGTCGATAACTCGCGAAGTCCGGCAAGCGCACCGACGACGGAATCGGCATCACCGTTGACACGGCCAGCCCGGGTCCGATCGGCGCCGAGACGACCGCCGGGCGATGCCTTGGCCTGCGTCACTGGACACAGATGTGGAGTGTCAACGCCGGATGGACAGGTGACCCCGCACCCAGCGAATTCATGCTGGCCCGTGCCGGTCAGCGATATGGTGAATTACTAGTCGATCAATGTGAGGCGAATGGCCTCCAAGGTGAGGATAGTGAGCGTCGATGGCCGACGTCGACCCGCTCGCAAAGCAGCGGGATCTGATCGCTGAGATCGCCGCGGAACTTGGCCAGGCGGGCTTCGATGACGTCGAAGAGATCGGGCATGGCGGCTTCGGCGTGGTCTACCGCTGCGCCCAGCCGATGCTGGACCGCGCCGTTGCGGTCAAGGTGCTGACCGCAGACCTTGACTCGGACAACCTCGCCCGCTTCCTGCGCGAGCAGCGCGTCATGGGCCGCCTCTCGGGACACCCGCACATCGTGCACGTCTTTCAGGTCGGCGTGCTGGCCAGTGGCCGGCCGTTCATCGTGATGCCCTACCACGCCAAGGATTCGCTGGAGGTGGTGATCCGCCGGCACGGAACCCTTGACTGGTGCGAGACGGTCAGCATTGGCGTGAAGCTCGCGGGTGCGCTCGAGGTCGCGCATGGCGCGGGCATCTTGCATCGTGATGTGAAGCCCGCCAACATCCTGCTGTCCGACTACGGTGAGCCGCAGCTGACCGACTTCGGAATTGCCAGGATCGGCGGGGCTTTCCAGACGGCGACCGGGTTGATCACCGGTTCGCCGGCTTTCATAGCCCCGGAAGTGCTCGGGGGAGCGGCCCCGACGCCGGCATCGGATGTGTATTCGCTCGGCGCGGCGTTGTTTTGCGCGTTGACCGGCCACGCCGCCTTTGAACGTCGCGCCGGCGAGCAGGTAATCGCGCAGTTCCTGCGGATCACCTCACAACCCATCCCAGACCTGCGCGAGCAGGGCCTACCAGCTGACGTGGCCGCGATCATCGAGCGGGCGATGGCGCGGGATCCGGCGGAGCGTCCAGGCGCCGCAGCCGAATTAGGCGACGAGCTTCGTGAGATCCAGCGCCACAACGGTGTCGCCGTCGACGAGATGGCTCGTCCGGTCGACCTGGGCGTGGAGCGCCGAAAATCGCCCGTGTCCACGCCTGTCCGCTCGGATCCCGCGACCACGCCCCCGACACCCGCGACGAAATACCGCCCCTCCGTCCCCACCAGGTCGCTGGTCGCCCGCAACCGCGTCATCGACGTCCTTCGCGCTGGCGGACGTCGGCGACTGATCTTCATTCACGCGCCCTCGGGGTTCGGCAAGAGCACGGTGGCGGCGCAGTGGCGCGAAGAACTCTCGCGTGGCGGCGTTGCGGTCGCCTGGCTGACGGTGGACGACGACGACAACAACGAGGTGTGGTTTTTGACGCATCTGCTCGAATCGATCCGACGGGTCCGTCCGGCACTCGCCGAGTCATTGGGGCAGGTGCTGGACCAGCACGGCGGTGACGCGAGCCGCTACGTCTTGACGTCGCTCATCGACGAAATCCACCAAAAAGACGACCGGATTGCGGTGGTGATCGATGACTGGCACCGCGTGTCCGACACGCGTACCATCGCTGCCCTCGGGTTCTTGTTGGACAACGGATGCCATCATCTGCAGATCATCGTGACCAGCTGGTCTCGCGCGGGACTACCGCTGAGCAGGTTGCGGATGCGCGACGAATTAGTCGAAATCGATTCCCGTGCTTTGCGTTTCGATATCGACGAGGCATTCTCGTTCCTCAACGATGTCGGCGGCCTGCAGCTGTCGCGCGGGGATGCAGAGGCGTTGACCGCATCGACCGACGGATGGGCCGCTGCCCTGCGGCTGGCGGCGTTGTCCCTTCGCGGCGGCCGCGACGTGAATAGCCTGTTGGGCCGGCTTTCGGGTGCCAGCGACGTGGTCGGCGACTTCTTGGCCGAAAACGTATTCGACACCCTCGAACCCGATGTGCGCGGTTTTCTGCAGACCACGTCGATCACCGAGCGCACCTGCGGCGGACTGGCGTCGGTGCTGGCGGGTGCCGCGAACGGGCAGGCGATGTTGGAACAGGTCGAGCAGCGCGGTTTGTTCCTACAGCGGGTCGACGACGACCCCAATTGGTTCCGCTTCCATCAGATATTCGCAGAGTTTCTGCGCCGCCGACTCGAACGGGATCACCCGGACCGGGTCGAAGACCTGCACCACAGTGCATCGGTGTGGTTTGCCGAAAACGGCTACCTCAACGAGGCCGTCGACCATGCCTTGGCTGCAGGCGATCCTGCTCAGGCGGTTGACCTGGTCGAGCTGGATGGCACAAGACTGCTCGAAGAATCGAAAATGACCACGCTGCTCGGGATAGTCAAGAAATTGTCAGCCGACCTGGTGGTCGGGCGACCTCGGCTCCAGTTGGTGATCGCCTGGGCGAACATCCTGTTGCAGCGTCCGGCGCTGACCGACATCGCGCTGAACCGCTTTCAGGCCGCCCTGGGCCGCACCGACCTCGCCGAGGCAACACGGGCCGATCTGCGGGCTGAGGCGGACGTCGTGCGCGCAGTCGCCGAAGCCTTCGCCGACCGGATCGAGCGGATAGATGATCTAGTGGCCGACGCGATGTCGAGACCGGACACCCTGCATCCGTGGGTGCCCGGGGTCGCCGGAAATGCAGCGGCGTTCGCCGCGATCTATCGCTTCGACTTCGATGCCGCCCACAGGTTGCTTGACCGTGCCGCGCCTTACCAGGAGGCGATGGGACCGTTCACCACTGTTTATGGACGCTGTTTGGCTGGCATCGCCGCCAGGTATCAGCTCGACATTCCAGCTGCCCTGAAGAACTTCCGAGAAGCGTACGCGATCGCCACGGGTGTCGGACGCCACTCGCACGCGGCGCGGCTCGCTGGTGCGCTGCTCGGCGAATTGCTCTACGAGACTGGCGACCTTGCCGAGGCAGCGCGCCTAGTGGACGAGAGCGATCTGCTGAGCTCTGACGGTGGCATCGTGGATTATCTGGCCGCCAGGTCTGTGATCGGTGCTCGGGTCAAGGCAGCGCAGGGGGATCGCGGGTCTGCGGTCGAGCTTCTGGCCGCCGGCGCGAACACCGCACACCAAGCTGCAGCTGCCGCGTCTTGCCGCAAGGATCAACAATGAGCGCATCCGGCTGGGCATCGAGCTCCCGCAAGCGGCTGCTGCCGGTCTACGATCGCCGCGAACCATCCCCAGCGGCAACGGAATCGCCACGATGACAGCCGAACTCGACGAGGAGTCAGGGATCCGCCTATTATCCGCGAGCGATTCCGCGGCCGACCGTGAGCAGGCATGCCGACGTGCCGCCGATCTCCTCGCGGGAATCGACGGCGAGCGCAGACCCCTGGCGGCGCTGCAAGCACAACTGCTCCTCATCGAAATGCTCACGGCCGCCGGTCGGACAGCGCACGCCCGAAAGCAACTGACATCGGTTTCCGCCAAGTGCGCCGAACTCGGGCTCTCGCGTCTGCTGATCGATGCGGGACTGGGGTAGAGCAAAACGCGGAGCGCCACGGCGATGAGTGGGTGCTCAACGGCCGCAAGCGCTGGCCGGGCAATGCGGTGTGGTGCGACTACATCGTCGTGTACGGGCGGCAAGGACATTGGCGAGGACGGCGATCAGGGCGCGTTCGCCTGACGGATGAAGCGCGCTGCGGTACCGGCACACCGCCAATTCCGGCTCCTGCGAGAATCCCTAGCGATGGCCGATGACACCGTCAGGATGCGAGATATTGCGGCCGGCCTGCCCGGTCTGCTGCGGGACACGCCAGTCATCGTGCGCGGCGCGGCGATCGCGGGCCTGATCCGTCCGTCGGCCAAGATCTCGATCGGCCGAGTCTTACAGAACCGCGCGGCGCGGCATGGCGACCGCCTGTTCATCAGGTACGAAGACGAAGCCGTGACCTACCGCGAGGCCAACGAGACCGTAAACCGTTATGCCGCAGTGCTGGCCGCACGCGGCATCGGTCGAGGCGACGTGCTGGCCATCATGCTGACGAACTCGCCGCGCATGGTGCTGCTCTTGCTGGCGGCGGCCAAATTGGGCGCGATCGCCGGGCTGCTGAACCACCACCACCGGGGCAAGGTGCTTGCGCACAGCGTCGGGCTCTTGCGGGCCAAAACGCTGATCGGCGAAGAGGATCTGCTCGCGGCCCTTGACGAATCGGTCGAATCGGTCGAATCGGGCGCGCGGGTCGCCGACGCCATCACCGTCGACGAACTGGAGCGGCTGGCCCTGGGGGAGCCGGGCACCGAGAATCCCGCGGCGACCTCGTCGGTGCGCGCAAGGGACAAGGCCTTCTACATCTTCACCTCCGGGACCACCGGACCGCCGAAAGCCAGTGTGATGACGCATTATCGGTGGCTGCGGGCGCTTGGTGGCTCCGGAGCCGTCGGGATGCGGCTGAGGAGCAGCGACACCTTGTACTGCTGCCTGCCGCTCTACCACAACAGCGCACTGACCGTCGGGGTGTCGGCGGTGCTCGGAGCCGGCGCCACCCTGGCGCTGGGCCGGTCGTTCTCGGCGTCGCGGTTCTGGGACGAGGTGATCCGCGCCGACGCCACCGCCTTCCTGTACATCGGCGAGATCTGCCGCTACCTGCTCAACCAGCCCGAGAAGGACACCGACCGCAAGCACAAGGTGCGCGTGATCGCCGGCAACGGGCTGCGGCCCGACATCTGGGACGAATTCACCAGCCGCTTCAACATCCCGCGGGTCTTCGAGTTCTACGGGGCCAGCGAAGGAAACACCGGGTTCGTCAACATCTTCAACGTCCCCAAGACCGCCGGAATCTGCCCTACCCGGGTGGCCTTCGTCGAGTACGACTCGGATACCGGCGAGCCGGTTCGTGACGGCAAGGGCCGGGTGCGTAGGGCGCCCGGCGGCCAGCCTGGGCTGCTGCTGAGCAAGGTGACTCACAAGCAGCCGTTCGAGGGCTACACCGACGCCGAGGCGAGCGAGAAGAAGTTGGTGCGCAACGCTTTCCGCGACGGCGACGTGTGGATCAACAGCGGCGACCTGATGCGACCACAGGGCTTTCGGCACGCCGCTTTCGTCGACCGGCTCGGAGACACGTTCCGGTGGAAGGGCGAAAACGTCGCGACGACCGATGTCGAAGCGGCCGTGTCGGCCGCCCCGGGTGTCCAGGCCGTCGCGGTCTTCGGGGTGCAGGTGCGCGGCGCCGACGGCCGCGCGGGCATGGCCGCCGTGATGCTGAAGGAGGGCGAGCAGTTCGACGGCAGGGCGCTGGCGAACGCGGTGTATGACCACCTGCCGAGCTACGCGGTGCCGTTGTTTGTCCGGGTCGTCGATTCGCTGGAGCAGACATCGACGTTCAAGAGCAAGAAGAGCGGCCTGCGCGACCAGGGCTACGGTGCCGACATCGGGGATGCGTTGTACGTGCTGAAAGGCCGCGGGGAGGGCTATGCGCCCTATTACGACGAGTATCCCGCCGAGGTCGCGGCAGGCTCGCAGCCGAAGAGCTGACCAAACGGCAAGGACTCCATCACCGTGCGCAACATGCTGCGGCACCGAGCCCGGCGGCCGCACCTCAAGGGCGTCGGCAGGGAAGAGCTATTGGATCACCGCGCGATGGGGGAGGGGCGCGAGTTGTTTCGCACCGAGGTGGCACAACCGCTCAACACCGACGGCCTGCACCTGGGACGACCCCCGAAAGGCTGACCCACAGCAGAACGTGCCGCAACTCGGTTCGCGAGCGTAACGCCACCGCGAGATCCCGCCCCCTGATCTTCGCCAGGCGTTACGCTTGCGCCGTCAAATCCCACGTGATCGCGCCGGTCAACCGGATCAGGTCCTGCGGGGCCACCGCGACGTCCCAATGCCGCCGGCCGGCGCTGCACACCACCCGGTCCCAGCTCAGCGCCGAGGCGTCCACCACGGTCCGCAGCGGCTTACGCTGCCCGAACGGGGAGATTCCGCCGACCACGTAGCCGGTGCACCGCTCGGCCGCGGCGGGCTCGGCCATGGTTGCCTTGGGCACGCCCAGCGCGCCGGCGGCCGCTTTCAGCGATAGCTTCGACGGCACCGGCACGATCGCGACGGCCAGCGCTTGGGGCGATGTGTGCAGCGCAATCACCAGGGTCTTGAACACCTGTTCGGCTGCGAAGCCGCCGGACTCGGACAGGTCGGTGATGACCGCGAAGTGCACGATCTCATGCGGCACACCGGCTTTGACGAGCGCGGCGATCCCCGGTGTTGCTGCGGCGACCACGCTCGCGGTTAGGGCTGGGTATAGCCCGGCGGGTTGACTTCCTCAACCCAAAGGTCGACGCCCAGCTTCCCGCCCGGCGTGCAGTCGTAGACCGACAGATCGGTGACGCCGGACTCATACAGCACGTCCTCGCACAGCACCGAGTTGCCTGTGTATTCGCGCGACGGCTTATTGAGGATGACGTATGCCGCATCGGCATACACGTCGGGCTTTCGGGCCTGGGCCATCGCCTTGTCGCCGCCGAGCAGGTTCTGCACCGCCGCGGTGGCCACCAGCGTGCGTGGCCACAACGTGTTCGACGCGATCCCCTCGTCGCGCATCTCCTCGGCAATCCCCAACGCGCACAGCGTCATACCGAACTTCGCCATCATGTAGGCCGTCGGCTTGAGCCATTTCTTTTCCAGCAGAACCGGCGGCGAAAGCGTCAGGATGTGCGGGTTCTCCCGGCCCTTCATATGCGGGATGCAGGCCTGAGAGACCGCGTAGGTGCCGCGTACCTGGATTCCGTTCATCAGGTCGAAACGCTTCATCGGCACATCGGTGATCGATCCGAGGTTGATCGCCGAGGCGTTGTTGACGCAGATGTCGATGCCGCCGAACTGTTCGACGGTCTTGGCCACCGCGGCGGCGACGGAATCCGGCTCGCGGACGTCCCCGACGATCGGCAGTGCCTGACCGCCCGCCTCCTCGAGCTCCTTGGCCGCGGTGTACACCGTGCCCGGCAGCTTCGGGTGCGGCTCGGCGGTCTTGGCGATCAGGGCGATGTTGGCGCCGTCTTGTGCGGCCCGTTTGGCGATTGCCAGACCGATACCGCGGCTGGCGCCAGAGATGAACATGGTCTTGCCTTGCAGGGACATGGCGTCACATTAACGCCCTGCTCGACCCGTTTTGACCGCGGGATGAGATTCGGCCTCGGAAATAGCTCGCAGGCCCGCGCTGTTTAAAACGAACGGTTTACCCCTCGTCACGAATCGGTGGGCATCGGTATGTGGTATGCCCCCGGACAGTGTCGGTCGCAACCTTTAGATTGGGAGGAGGAATCTGGTGTCAATGGCGACGAGCCTGTTGGGCGAGCACGAGTTGGCTCGCTTTTGGGTGAGTCCGGTGTCGCTGGCGGTGCTGCCCGGTGATACCGCGACAGAAGGGACCGTGTTAATCGAGATGGCCGACCCTGAAGATGGCCCCCAAGATGGCCCCGACGCGCGCGATGTCCCTGACGGCGTCACCGGATCCGAGCTTCCCGAGCCGGTCCCTGCTGCCGAGACGGACGCGGAATTGCTGGCGCGGTTCGAGCGCGACGCGATTCCCCTGCTGGACCAGTTGTACGGCGGCGCGCTGCGGATGACGCGCAATCCTGCCGACGCCGAGGACCTGTTGCAGGAGACGATGGTCAAGGCCTTCGCGGGGTTCCGTTCGTTCCGGGCCGGCACCAACCTCAAGGCCTGGCTGTACCGCATTCTGACCAACACCTACATCAACAGCTACCGCAAGAAGCAGCGTCAACCGGCGGAGTATCCGACCGAAGAGATCACCGACTGGCAGCTGGCGGCCAGCGCCGAGCATTCCTCCACGGGATTGCGGTCGGCCGAGGTCGAGGCGCTGGAATCGCTGCCCGACTCCGAGATCAAAGAAGCTCTGCAGGCGTTGCCGGAAGAGTTCCGGATGGCCGTTTACTACGCCGACGTCGAGGGTTTCCCTTATAAAGAGATAGCCGAGATCATGGACACTCCGATTGGGACCGTAATGTCGCGACTTCACCGCGGCAGGCGCCAGCTCCGTGGTCTCCTGGCTGATGTGGCTAAGGACCGGGGCTTCATCCGCGGTGCGCACGAGGAGGTGTCGTCATGAGCGGGTCTTGCAGCGGCTCAGGCGGCCCGGGCGGTTCCGACCTTCCGCCCGCCGATGACAGCCATTCGCACGGCAGTCTCGGCTGTGCGGAGGTGATCGCCGAGGTATGGACGCTGCTCGACGGTGAATGCACCGCCGAAAACCGGGAGCGGCTGCGCCAGCACCTGGAGGCTTGCCCGGGATGCTTCAAGCATTATGGGATCGAGGAGCGGCTCAAGGCGCTGATTGCCACCAAGTGCAGTGGCGAAACGGCACCCGAGGGTCTACGGGAGCGCCTCAGGATGGAAATCCGCCGGACCACCATCATCCGCGGTGGGCCCTAGCGCTCTCAGCGTGCTAAGGCGCTCTAAGCGTTGGGCCGCTTGCCGTGGTTGGCTTTGTTGTGCTTGCGGTCGCGCTTCTTGCGGCCACGCTTGGCCATGGTGGAATCCTCCGTCGTTCGTCAGATGCGGGGCGGTGAAGTGCGCCCGGTTGCCGTCCAGTGTCTCACGAGACGTGTTGCCGGCCCCAATAGCCCGTGCGCGGCCGTCGCGGCCCGTCTGTGGTTCGATATACGGGAAGCCTGGTAGGAAGCTTCACGACCAGCAACCTGCATGCGCCAGTGGCCGATACGAGTGGGGTGAAGATGGCCGAGGATGTTCGCGCCGAGATTGTCGCCAGCGTGCTCGAAGTTGTCGTCAACGAGGGGGACCAAATCGGCAAGGGTGACATCGTGGTGCTGCTGGAGTCCATGAAGATGGAGATCCCCGTCCTGGCCGAGGTCGACGGCACCGTCAGCAAGGTGAGCGTGTCGGTAGGCGACGTCATTCAGGCCGGCGACCTCATCGCCGTCATCAGCTAGCCGTTGGGCCCGCACATTTGCCCCTTGAAGCTCTTACATGCCCCTACACGCCGTGCGCAACGATCCGGGAGTGACTGATGTCGACGCTCGGTGACCTGCTTGCCGACCACACGATGCTGCCGGGCAACGCGGTGGACCACCTGCACGCGGTGGTCGGGGAGTGGCAGTTGCTGGCCGACCTGTCGTTCGCCGATTACCTGATGTGGGTCCTGCGCGACGACGGCGTGCTGGTGTGCGTGGCCCAATGCCGGCCGAACACGGCGCCGACGGTCATGCAGGCCGACGCGGTGGGTAGCGAAGTCACCCCCGAACGGCTGCGGCTGGTCGCCGAGACCTTCGCGTCCGGTACCGCGCAGCGGGAAAGCAATGCGGCCCAACAGGATTCGTCGGAGCTGCCCGGCCCACACATTGCGGCGTCCCCGGTGCGCTATGGCGAGCGGGTGGTGGCCGTGCTGACCCAGCACCAGAGCGAACTGGCGGCCGTACGCAGCTCCGGTCACCTCGAGAGCGCGTATTGGGATTGCGCGACGGACCTTCTGGTCATGCTGGCGGAGGGCACATTTCCCGATGTGCGCGATGTGGCCATGTCGCGTTCCACCCCGCGGGCGGGCGATGGCTTCATCCGCCTCGACGTCAACGGCGTCGTGGCCTACGCCAGCCCCAACGCCCTGTCGGCGTACCACCGGATGGGCCTGACCAGCGAGCTGGAAGACCAGAACCTGGTCGACGTCACGCGGCCACTGATCTCGGACCCGTTCGAGGCCCAGGAGGTGGCCGAGCATGTGCAGGACTTGCTGGCCGGTGGCAAGAGCCTGCGGATGGAGGTCGACGCCGGTGGCGCCACGGTGCTGCTGCGGACGCTGCCGCTGGTGGTTCACGGCGCCAGCGCGGGCGCGGCGGTGCTGATCCGCGACGTGACTGAGGTGAAGCGCCGCGACCGTGCCCTGATTTCCAAGGACGCCACGATTCGCGAAATCCACCACCGGGTGAAGAACAATCTGCAAACCGTGGCGGCGCTGCTGCGGCTGCAGGCCCGCCGGACGGTCAACGCAGAAGGCAGGGAGGCGCTGATCGAGTCGGTGCGCCGGGTGTCGTCGATCGCGCTGGTGCACGACGCGTTGTCGATGTCGGTGGACGAGCAGGTCAACCTCGACGAGGTCATCGACCGGATCCTGCCGATCATGAACGACGTGGCGTCGGTGGGCCCGCCGATCCGGATCAACCGCGTTGGCGATCTCGGCGTGCTGGACTCCGACCGCGCGACGGCACTGATCATGGTGATCACCGAGCTGGTGCAGAACGCGATCGAGCACGCGTTCGATCCGGCCGCTCAGGAAGGGTCTGTGACGATTCGCGCCGAGCGCTCGGCGCGCTGGCTCGATGTCGTCGTGCACGACAACGGGCTCGGGCTGCCGGAGGGATTCAGTCTGGAGAAGTCGGACAGCTTGGGCCTGCAGATCGTCCGGACCCTGGTGTCGGCCGAGCTGGACGGCTCGCTCGGCATGCGCGAGGCCCCCGATCACGGCACCGACGTGGTGCTGCGGGTGCCGATCGGCCGCCGGGCGAGACTGCTTCTCTAACGGCGTCCGTCTCGCCGATATGCGCGAATACGCGCCGTACGCAACAGTGCGGCCCCGACCGTTGCCGGGGCCGCACTGTCGATGAAACTGGGTCAGACTCCGCTACGGGCCTTCGTCCGGGCATTGCGACGCTTCAGTGCGCGCCGCTCGTCTTCACTCATTCCGCCCCAGACGCCCGAGTCCTGGCCTGTGTTCAGGGCCCAGCTGAGACACTCTGTGGTCACCGGGCACCGATTGCAGACCAGTTTCGCGTCAGCGATCTGCGCGAGTGCCGGACCGCTGTTCCCCACCGGGAAGAACAGCTCCGGATCCTCGTCGCGACAGACCGCCTTGTGGCGCCAATCCATACGTTGTTACTCCTTACCGTTTGCGCAGCAAGGTGTACGGGCATTTTCTTCGGCTCTTAGCTCATGTAGAAGAAAGGTTCCGTACCCCTACAAACTTTCTGCGTGCAACCTTCCGATCGTTTCACAGGCTCACTAGATGTTTCAATAGCGTTGCGTTAGCAGGTGGGCTTTCTCACTTTGGGCAACACTTACCAAAGCCCTTACCTTCCTGTACTACACTACTGAGCTACTTCTGGCCAGGGCTTTTCCCGACGGATCCCGTCGGGCGCTTGGTTATCGCAGGTCGGACCGGTTTTTAGCTGGCGGCGCGACCACCGCCAGCGCATCGGGAACCGACCGGAACGTCATAGTCTGGCGCTCGCCCAGGTACTCCCCATCGAACTGACTGGCGACAGGACCGCCGGTCGAGGTGATTCGCAGGAACGGTGCGTCATCGTCGCGAACGAGTTGCTTGCCCTGCGGGTTCGGTCGCTTCCGGAGGATTTGGCTGAGCATTCTCAGCGTGGGAACCACCTTCATGCTGGTGAGCGCGAACACCCCGAGGCCCGACTCGAAGCTGCAGCCGGGGTTGGCCACCATCGGCCGGTTGTTGCTGTAGGTCCAGGGATTGGTGTTGGACACCCAGACGAAGTGCACGCCCGGAACGGGGTCGCGGCCGGGTAGCTCGAGGGTGAGGAGTGGTTCGCGGCGGCTGAAGGCCAGGGTGATGGGAATCGCGACCCGCCAATAGCGCAGCGGGGTGATCTTCAGGCCCTTCTCGCGCCGCGCTTCCACCCCGGCCACCACCTCCGCGTCGACTCCCATCCCCGCGTTGACCACGGCCCACTGTTCACCGCAGTCGATCAGGCTGATCCGGCGCCAGGTCTGGTGCCGGCGGTAATCATCGAGCAGCTGGATGAGCTGGTTGGTGGCGGCGACCGGGTCGCGGGCGATGCCCAGCGAGCGGGCCAGCACATTCGCCGAGCCACCAGGTACCACCGCGACCGCGGGCACGCTACCGCTCGGCCCCGACCCGGGGCTCGAACCGGACCCCGAACCGGGTTGGCCGAGCAATCCGTTGACCACCCCGCTCACCGTGCCGTCGCCGCCGTGGACGACAACCAGGTCGACGCCGTTCCGGATGGCCTGCTGCGCGAGTTCGGTGCCGTGACCACGGTAGTTGGTGTGTTCGACGGTCAGCTCGAGGCGGCTCTTGAGCGCGTGGGCCAGCAGATCGCGGGCGGCTGGTGTGGTGGAAGTGGCTGTTGGGTTCACGATCAGCACGGCGCGCATGATGGCTCAGCTTATGCAAGGCTGCTGAGTCCCTACTAAGTCCCCGCTGTGGGCAACCGCCCGCCGGCTCCGGGTGCGTGACTACGCTGACGCTGTGCCGCCGCCAGCCCCATCCACCGTGCGTGGCGCGGGCGTGATCGTCGTCGTGCAAGGTGTGGCCGGGTTGGCGATGGCCGCGGTGCTGGTGGTGCGCGGAATCGCGGGAGCCGATCAGCACGCGGTCAACGGCCTGGGCACCGCGGCCTGGTTCCTGCTGATAGGCGGCGCGGTGCTGGCCGGCGGTTGGGCGCTGATGACCGGCAGGCGCTGGGGCCGCGGCCTGGCGGTGTTTACCCAATTGCTGCTGCTGCCCGTTGCGTGGTACCTCGCGGTGGGCTCGAATCGGCCGGCCTTCGGAATCCCGGTGGGGATGGTCTCGCTGACCGCATTGATACTGCTGTTCACTCCCTCGGCCGTGCGCTGGGTCGCCGGCGGCGATCAGCGTGGCCCCGCCAACTCGGCCAACGGCGGCCCCGACAGCCGATAGGTGGTCCACTCGTCCTGCGGTGCAGCGCCGACCTCGTCGTACAGCGCGATGGCATCGGAATTCCAGTTCAGCACCGCCCAGGACAACCGGGTGTAGCCATTGTCGACGCATTCACCCGCCAGCGCCGACAGCAGCGCGCGGGCCAGGCCGCGGCGGCGAAACCGCGTGCGCACGAACAGGTCTTCGAGGTAGATGCCCGCCACGCCGTCCCAGGTGGAGAAGCTGAGAAACCACAGCGCCATCGCGGCGACCTCGCCGTCGACTTCGGCGACGTGCCCGTGAACTGTCGGACAACTGCCGAAAAGCGCTGTGGAAATTTGTGTTTCGGTAACCGTGCATTGATCGGGGGCGCGCTCGAATTCGGCCAATCCGTGAATCATGGCCGTAATATCGGCGGCGTCTTCCGGTTTGGCGCGGCGGACGACTTGGGTCACTGCTCAACTCCCAATGCGTTGAGTATCGTGGCGAATTTCGTTGTGGTCTCGTCGAGTTCGTCGTCGGGATCGGATTCGGCGACGATGCCGCCGCCGGCGCGGGCCAACGCGGTGCGGCGGTCGGCCGACAGCTGCGCGCAGCGGATGGACACCACCCAGTGGCCGTCGCCGGCGGCGTTGCACCAACCAACGGCGCCCGCATAGAACCCGCGGTCACCTTCCAGCTCGGTGATCAGCTCCGAGGCGGCCTGCGTCGGAACCCCGCCGACCGCCGGGGTGGGATGCAGTGCCAACGCCAGATCGATTGCGGTGATTGAGGTATCGCGCAACCGGCCGCTAATCGGTGTGCACAGGTGCCAGACCGCGGCGGTGCGGCTCAGCTGGGGTTCGTCCGCGATGGTCAGGTCGTCGCACAGCGGCTCCAGGGCGGCGCGCATGGTGTCGATGACCAGCCGGTGCTCATGACGGTTCTTGGCGGAGCCGGACAGCGCGGCGCCGTTGGCGGCGTCGAGTTTGGGATCGCGGGCACGCGGGGCCGAACCCGCGAACGGCTGGCACACGACGCGGTCGCCGGAGCGGGCGACCAGGAGCTCTGGACTGGCACCGACGAGAGCCGCACCCGCGTAGTCGCCGCCGGCGGGGGTCAGGTCGACGAGGTACCCGTACGCGGCCGGGTCGGCGGCGACGAGCCGGCGCAAGATGATTCGGGCGTCCAGGGGAGCGGCGGCGGCCAGCCGCAGCGCGCGCGCCAGCACCACCTTGCTCAGCGGGCTACCCGGCGCGGCCAGCCGGTCTCGCGCGCGGATGATCCGGGCGCGGTATTCGGCGGGCGGGGGGACGGCGGCGCTGATGTGCACCGCCGGGAGCGGGCCCGTCGGCCAGTCGGGCGGGGCATCGGTGCGCCACACGGCGTCCGGCACCAGCAATGCGGCGGGTCTATTCACGTCGAAAGGCAATGCGCCCAACACTATTGGCGCTTCGCCAGACCGCAGTGCCGCCTGCGCCGCCCGCACGTCGCGGAAGCGGGCATACACCCCCTCCCCGAGCAGAGTCCCCCTCGGCCCGCAGAGCGCGAACAGCGGTTCGGGGTTCAGATGCTCGGCTTCTCGTCGCGCCGTCGCCCCGCGCGCATCGTCGCCCTGGGTAGTGCTCACCCGGGTGCGATCGCCTGCGGCTGGCCGGTCAATCCGAGCGCGGCGAGCTGACGCACGCCATGCTCGAACCCGCACACGGCGATCGAGCCGGCGAGCATCCAGAACCGGCTGCCCTCCACCAACGGCAGCTCGACCCAGCGCGTGATCACCGAGCGGGAGAAGTGGCTGTGGCCCACGAACACGACATCGCGCGAGGGCATGTGTTCCAAAGCCAGCGCGACTGCCCGATCGGCGCGGTCGCTGACTTGCGCCACACTCTCGCCCCCGGGGCAGCCGTGCGTCCAGACCAGCCAACCGGGAACCGATTCCTGGATCTGCGGCGTGGTCAGGCCCTCGTAGTCGCCGTAGTCCCATTCGGCGAGCAGCGGAGATACCTCATCGACCGTGAGTCCGGCCAACTTCGCTGTGGTCAGGGCACGTTGCCGCGGGCTGCTGACCACCAGGGGGTCGGCGAGCCTCAATTCACCGAGAACCCGCCCGGCGCGCTCGGCCTGGACCCTGCCGTTATCGGTCAGGTCAATGTCGGTACGGCCGGTGTGCTGGCCGGATTTCGACCATTCGGTTTCGCCGTGGCGAAGCAGCACCAGCCGGTGTTCATGCAAGCCCATGCTGAGAGATTCTGCCGGACGACATCGCGAAACCCCGCGGGAGCTACTGATCCGAAGCGCCGCGGCGGAACGTGCCAGGATGGGCAGTGTGACTGACATGCGGGTACTGGCGGTGGCCAACCAGAAGGGCGGCGTGGCCAAAACTACGACCGTCGCCTCGCTGGGCGCGGCGATGGTGGACAAGGGGCGGCGAGTACTGCTTGTCGATCTGGATGCCCAGGGTTGTTTGACCTTCTCGCTTGGCCACGATCCCGACAAGTTACCGGTGTCCGTGCACGAGGTGCTGCTCGGTGAAGTCGAGCCGAACGCGGCGCTGGTCACGACGGCCGAGGGAATGACGCTGCTGCCGGCCAACATTGACCTGGCGGGCGCCGAGGCGATGCTGCTGATGCGGGCCGGTCGCGAGTATGCGCTCAAGCGCGCGCTGGCCAAACTTTCCGACCAGTTCGATGTGGTCATCATCGACTGCCCGCCGTCGCTGGGCGTGCTCACCCTGAACGGGCTGACGGCCGCCGATGAGGTCATGGTGCCGCTGCAGTGCGAGACGCTGGCGCACCGCGGTGTCGGCCAGTTTCTACGCACGGTCGCCGACGTCCAGCAGATCACCAACCCGAATTTGCGGCTGGTGGGTGCGTTACCGACGCTGTACGACCCCCGAACCACCCACACCCGTGACGTCCTGCTTGACGTCGCCGACCGCTACGACCTTCCCGTGCTGGCCCCGCCCATCCCGCGCACCGTGCGCTTCGCCGAGGCCAGCGCTTCGGGCTCGTCGGCGCTGTCCGGCCGCAAGAACAAGGGCGCGATGGCCTACCGCGAGCTGGCGGAGGCACTGCTCAAGCACTGGAAGACCGGTAAGCCCATGCCCACGTTCGCGGTGGAGCTGTAGCCGAGAGCCGCCAGCCCCGCTACTAGCCCAGGGCCACCACGGTGTCGCCCCGCTGCTCGAACACTCGAGAACCCTCAACGGCCGGAACCACAGCTGAGCTGATCGGCGGCCGGCTCACCGGGATGAAGCGGTTGCTCGCGCCGGTCAGTGGGTCATAGACACCGATCCCGCCGGTGACCGGCACCAGCAGTTGGCCCGCCATCATCACACCCGGCCCCAGCGGAGCAACCGTCTCGCCCGCGGCAATGGTGTAGCGCTGCACGAGGTTGCTCGCATCAAAGACAACAAGCGCATCGCCGGTCCACCAGGTCACCAGGTTGCCCGCCCGGGACACCGCTGTTGCCCAAGCCGCCGGTGACGGCGGCTTGGGCAGCAGCGTGCTCGCGATGGTCGCGCCGGTCTCGTCGATCACGTCGACCCGCGGCTCCGGGGACGGCAGGTAAACCGCGGTGTTGTTCTCCGTGACGGTTACCACCCGCGCACCCGAGCCGGGCCGGATCCCGGGTTGTGCCACCAGGTGTTGCTGGGGTTCGTCCTCTTCCTTGCCCGGCCGCAACAGCACGAGCCGCAGGTCGGCCTGGCTCACGCAGGCCTCGAGCACCGATACGGCCGACGAGCTGGCCGCCGCCGATTCCAGCGTGCAGCCGGAATGCGGCCCCCGCGACGACGGCTTCACCCGGGCGTCGGTCTCGCCGTAGGACAGCATCCGGACCATGTCCGAGCGCCATAGCTCCAGGCGGGTGTTGCCGGCCGACAGCACGGTGGTGCCGTCCGAGGACAGGCGGACATGCCCGTCGGCGTAGCTGCTCCGGGCGGCTCCGCGGCGACCGGTGGACCCTTCGAGGGTGGTCACCTGACCGCAGCCGCGGTCGTCCGGGTAGACCGCGACGGCGTAGTGGTAGAGCCAGGAAACCCCGCACAGGTCGGTGTCCCGCGCATAGCTCCAGCGCGACTGGCCGGAGGCCGGGTCGCGCCCGTCAACCCGGCGCCCGTCGCCGGTGGCCACCGTCCCGCCGACCACCACGGGTGCGGTGGTCGCCGGGCTGGGCGCGCTCCACAGCTGCGCCAGAGCGGCCGGCACTTCCTTGGCCGGGGTGGGGTTGGGCGCCGGAACGGCGGCCGGCCGGCTGATTGTGGCCCGCGCATCGCTGGTCCACCAGATCAACGCCGCGACCACCGCGACGACGACCGCGATCGTCGCGGCAGCCAGGATATCTGCCTTGGTGCGACGTTCGGGTCTGACCATGCGGGGGTGCGGGGCCCTAGTTGGCCGGCGTGGCTAGGCTTTTTTCGGCGTCCGCGGGCTTGCGGCGACGACGACGGCGGCGACTGGCCCCCGTGGTGCTCGACGTGGTGCTCGACGGCGCGCCGTCCGCCGCCCCGTCCAGCACCGCGACGGTCTCGCCGGCGGCCGGGTTGTCGACGGGGTGTCCGGTGACGGGCTCGCCGGCCCGGGTGCGGCGTCTGCGGGACCCGTTGGTGCGGGTGCGTGCCGCCTTCTCCGGCTTCGGCCCGTCGGTTTCGCGGCGTTTGACCCGCGGCTTGCGTGGCGTGCCGACCGTGCCGGCGGCGACTTCGTCCGGGATGGCCAGTTCGGAGTACAGGTGCGGCGAGTTGGAGTAGGTCTCGGCCGGATCCGGGGAGTCCAGGCCCAGCGCCTTGTCGATCATCTCCCAGCGGGGCAGCTCGTCCCAGTCCACCAGGGTGACCGCGATGCCGGTGCGGCCGGCGCGGCCGGTGCGCCCGATCCGGTGGACGTACATCTTCTCGTCCTCGGGGCACTGGTAGTTGATGACGTGGGTGATGTCGTCGATGTCGATGCCGCGGGCGGCCACGTCGGTGGCGACCAGCACGTTGATGTCGCCCTTGCGGAATGACTTCAGCGCCTTCTCGCGCGCTATCTGCCCGAGATCGCCATGCACGGCGCCGACCGCAAAGCCGCGCTCGGCCAGTTCGTCGGACACCTTCTGCGCGGTCCGCTTGGTGCGGGTGAAGATCATCGTCGCGCCCCGGTCACGGGCCTGCAGTATCCGGCTGACCAGCTCCACCTTGTCCATTGCGTGGGCGCGGTAGACGAACTGCTCGGTGGTGTCATGCACCGCCAACGAATGCGGCGCCTCGGCCCGGATGTGGGTGGGCTGGACCATGAATGTGCGGGCGAGCGTGATGATCGGGTCGGGCATCGTCGCCGAGAACAACATCGACTGCCGGTCCGCGGGGATCTGCCGCAAGATGCGCTCGATGTCGGGCAGGAAGCCCAGGTCGAGCATCTCGTCGGCCTCGTCCAGCACCAGCACCGACAGCCCGCCCAGCTGCAGGTGGCCCTGCTGGCACAGATCGAGCAGCCGGCCCGGGGTGCCCACCACCACGTCGGCGCCCTTCTGCAGCGCCTCGATCTGCGGCTCGTAGGCCCGTCCCCCGTAAATTGCCACCACCGAGAGGCGACGGTCATCCTCGGCGGTCAGGTATTTGGCGGCGGTGGCCAGGTCATCGTTCACCTGCAGGCACAGTTCCCGGGTGGGCACCACCACCAGCGCCCGCGGCGTGCCGGTGAGCGGCCTTGAGTCGGTTTCTGCCGTGATGCGCTGCAGTAGCGGCACGCCGAAGGCGAAGGTCTTGCCCATGCCGGTGCGGGCCTGGCCGATCACGTCGTCGCCGGCGAGTGCAAGAGGCAGTGTGAGTTCTTGGATAGCAAACGGTTGCTCGATGCCCTGCTCGGCCAGTGAGCGCACAATTTCGTCGCGGACACCAAGTTCGGCAAATGTTGGTTCTGTTGTGCTTTTGAGTGCGGTCATACGCGAGTAACGAGCCTTTCGGTGACGGTATCGGTCTTGTCGGTGTTTCTCTTCGCGGTCACGCGCGCACGAGTTACGACTTTCGAATACGTCGCCGAGAGGCCGGCCCCACGCCGGCTGTGCACGCACATTTCGCCGGTAACGGCGGCACTTGGGATACAGCCATTACCTAAGAGCATGATAACCGGTCGCCCAGCGTGCTCCCATCACCTCCTTAAATGGCCGACTAGAGTGTTGCCATGCCCTCGTCGCCCTCGTCCTCATCCGCGGACCAGGTGGCGGATTCGCCCACGCCACGGCTGCCGGCGGATCATCCTGCGGTTAATGAACTGTTTGCGCTGCTCGCATACGCCGAGGTGGCCGCGTTTTACCGGCTGACCGAAGAGGCGCGGATGGCACCCGACCTGCGGGGGCGGATCTCGATGGCCAGCATTGCCGCCGCCGAGATGAGGCACTACGAACTACTGCACGACGCCCTGGACAGCCGGGGCGTCGACGTGGTTTCGGCGATGTCCAAGTACGTCTCGGCGCTGGAAAATTACCACCGGCTGACCACGCCGAGTACGTGGCTGGAAGCCTTGGTGAAGACCTATATCGCCGACGCTCTGGCGTCCGAGCTATATATCGCGATCGCCGGCGGGTTGCCCGACGAAATCGCCGACGTGATGCGCGAGGCGCTATCGGAAACCGGGCATTCCCAGTTCGTCGTTGTCGAAGTACGAGCCGCGGTGACCTCTAGCGGCAAGCAGCGCAGCCGGCTGGCGCTGTGGGCCCGACGGCTGTTCGGCGAAACGATTACCCAGGCCCAGTACCTCTTGGCCGACCACGATGAGCTGGTCGACCTGATGGTCACTTCGACCGACGGCCTGCGGGGGGTCGGTGCGTTCTTCGACCGTCTGCAGCAGGCACACGACCGACGGATGCGCGAACTCGGTCTGGCCTGAGCGCCCCGCTGCTGGTCAGCGGGTGCAGGTCGCGATCACCGAGTTGTTGGCCGACGCCAGAACCGGTTGCCCCGCGGCGTTGATTACCGCGCAGTTGAGCCGACTGTAGAAGCTGGTCGCGATCACCGACTCGGTTTGCACGCCCGGGTTCAGGACGACCGCTTTCGTCCACGGCAACGCCACGTTGAACTCGGTCTGGGGGAAGCCCCGGGCGTCGGTGTAGACGATCGTCACCAGGTCGAAGAGCTGCTTGGTTCCGCTCACCGTGTAGACGACGGTGCGTGGGTTCAGCGTGGCCGACGGCGGCAGTCCGGTTGGCGGCGGCGCGGCGGTCGGCGCGTTCGAGGGCCCAGTGCTGGGATACAAGCTCGGCGGCACGGTGGTGACCGTCTCCGGTGGCAGTTCCGGCGTTCTGGACGGGCGCAGCGTTGCGCTGGGCGGGACGGTCGGCCGGGTCGTCGAGGGGGCCCTAGAGGGGCTGGCGGGGTTAGAGGGCGTGGTCATGACCGTGCGGGGCCCCGGCGCCACGGTGGCCCGGGTGGACGCGCTGTCGCCGCTGTTGATGACGACTGCGGTCGCGATGGAGCCGAGCGCCACCACAACGCCGGCGAATGCGGTGACCGGACGCCAGCGTCGGTCGCTCGGCCACGCCAGTTCGCCGTAGCCGTCCTCCAGGTAATCCGGGGAGGAGTCGGCTCCGTCTGTCTGGGAGTCCGCCTCGGAGTCTGTCTCGCAACGCTCGTCGGGGTAGTCGTACACCGGGGTGTCGACTAGGCGGTCGCGGTCGTGAAGTGTGTTTCTGATGGTGCCGATGGTACGTACGTGAATATCGAGGTTCCGGTGTCACGCGGCATGTTGACCCAGCTGGAAGCTAATCGTTACTTGCGGGCGAGCCCGATTTGCCCGGCGCCTTGCTCGCGCCCATTCCGGCGCTCTCCTGCGCGGCGACCGGCGCTCTCCGTCGCCGGGCCGCCCGTTTCGCTAACCGCGAACCGCCGCCGCCGCCGCGTCCACTAGCCTGCTGCTGACACGCCTGCGACTTCACTACCAACGGAAGGGGTCACCGTGGAGGTCAAGATCGGTCTCACCGACAGTCCGCGCGAGCTGGTCTTCGCCAGTTCGCAGACGCCCGACGAAGTCGAAGGACTCGTCGATGCCGCAGTGCAGGGGAATTCGGGTCTGTTGACCCTGACCGACGACAAGGGTCGTCGCTTCCTGATCCACGCAGCCAAGATCGCCTATGTCGAGATCGGTGTCGCCGACGCGCGCCGGGTCGGCTTCGGGATCGGGTCGGAATCCGGCCCGCGCCACGCCGGTAAAGCGACTACAAGCGGGTAAGCGGCACGTGTGACAGCCCGCCCCAGGCGAACTGCACGGTGCCCTCGACGGCGTCGGACTTGGTGATGGGGCGGTCGGAGTCCAGCCAGTACCTGGCGCTGTCGACGCTCAGCGAGACCAGGCCCACGGCGATCATCCTGGCGCGGTGCGGATCGAGCCCGGAATCCTCGCTGATCAGCGCGAACACGGCGTCGATGCACGATTCGGTGGCCACCCGCACCTGCGCGGCGACCTCGGGCTCGGTGACGAAGTCGTTCTCGAAGATCAGGCGGTAGCCCTGGCTGTCGTGTTCGATGAAGTCGAAGAACGCCTGGACGGCGGAGTGCAACCGTTGCCTGTTGTCGGTGGTGGTGCTCAGCGCCTGCTGAACCCCCGAGACCAGATTCTCGACGTGCCGGTGCAGTACCGCGAGATACAGTTCCAGTTTGCTCGAAAAGTGTTGATACAGAACGGGTTTACTAACTCCCGCCCGGTCGGCGATTTCGTCCATTCCGGCCGCGTGGTAGCCGTTGTCGACAAAGACATCACTGGCGACGATCAGCAATTGGCCACGACGCTCGTCGCGGGGCAGTCGGTTCCCGCGCCGATTGGAGCTCGCCACGGCGTCGGCCGATCGAACCCGGTCGGACGCTTTGACGGCGCGCCGAGGCGCCGAGTTGGCGAGTTCGCTCATCCAGTCCCCACCTGATTCGTCTGATATCCGATTCGGCCATTTATAGTCTGGTACCGCCGGGCCCAGCTCCCACGGCTCGTCGGAAAGACATTACTACCCGAGGCGTCTTCCCGACCGTCATCGCCGCCGTTCGTGCTGGCAAGCGGGGGAGTCGGGTGGCGTAGTCGGGCGTGCCAGGGCTCCCAGTCACCCTGTGCTGTGCCATCCTGGGGCAATGACCTCTCCGCGTCCCGTGCGCAGCAGCGGTCGCGTGCCGGTGCTTCGAGACGAGTGGCGCGAGCCGTTGCGGGCCCAGCGCGACCCGCTGGCCCGGGGCGAGGGACGGGTCCGGGCCGACCGCGAGCGGGCGCGCGCGGTGCGTAAGCAAACGTGGCTGGGGCGGTTCGTGTCCACCTACGGCTGGCGCGCGTATGCGCTGCCCGTTCTGGTGGTGCTTACCGCGGTGGTGCTCTACCAGACGGTTACAGGGACGACCGCGCCCAAGCCGGCGGCGAGCGCGTCCATCCAGGGCCCCCCGGCCATCGGTGTGGTGGGCACGGCGATCCTCGACGCGCCGCCGCGCGGGCTTGCCGCGTTCGACGCCAACCTGCCGACCGGGACGCTGCCGGAGGGCGGCCCGTTCACCGAAGCGGGAGACAAGACGTGGCATGTCATCCCCGGCACCACGCCGCAGGTCGGCCAGGGGACCGCGAAGGTGTTCAGGTACACCATCGAGATCGAGAACGGCCTCGACGACACGATGTTCGGCGGCGACAACGCATTCGCGCAGATGGTCGACCAGACGTTGGCCAATCCCAAGGGCTGGACGCACAACCCGCAATTCGCGTTCATCCGGGTCGACGGATCCGAGCACGCTAAACCCGACTTCCGGATTTCGCTGGTGTCTCCGATGACGGTGCGTGAGGGATGTGGCTACGAATTCCGGCTGGAGACGTCCTGCTACAACCCGGCGTACGGCCAGGACCGGGAGGCGCGGGTTTTCATCAACGAGGCGCGCTGGGTGCGCGGAGCCGTTCCCTTCGAAGGCGACGTCGGTTCGTACCGGCAGTACGTGATCAACCATGAGGTCGGCCATGCCATCGGGTACGTGCGCCATGAGGCGTGCGACAAGCAGGGTGGCCTGGCCCCGGTGATGATGCAGCAGACGTTCTCCACGTCCAACGACGACAACGCCAAGTTCGACCCCGAAATCGTCAAACCGGACGGCAAGACCTGCCGATTCAACCCCTGGCCCTACCCGATCGCGTAACCGCGGGCTTGGAACGGCTTCCAGCGGCTGCTCGCTTGTCTCCTCGAGCGTCACGTCGGCGTGGCGCTCGGCGTCTGGAGTCACTCCGGAGTGACGCTGGACGGCCGGTGCCTGGCTGCTGCTTGTCTGCTGCTTGTCTGCTGCTTGTCTGCTGCTTGTCTGCTCGTGCGGCTGCTCGTGCGGCTGCTGCTGGTCTCCTCGAGCGTCTCCTCGAGCGTCACGTCAGCGCGACGCTCGGCGTCCAGAGCCACTCCAGCGTGTCCCCCGCAGGCGGGTGGTGCCCCCAGCCCGGCGGCCGGTCAGGAAGGAATCACGGTTGTTTGCCGTTGTTGGTGACAACTGCTGTGATGGGGGTGGACGACCCGCACATGAAACCCGCACATGAAATGGGATCGCGAAGCTAACCGAGGAGATGTTCGGTGTCGACATCCCAGGCGTCACTGCCACCGCTCGTAGAGCCCGTCGCGGAGCTGAGCCGCGACGAGGTGGCCCGCTACAGCCGCCATCTGATCATTCCGGACGTGGGCGTCGACGGTCAGAGGCGGCTCAAGACCTCGCGGGTGCTGATGATCGGCGCCGGGGGTCTCGGAGCGCCGGCATTGCTGTACCTGGCCGCGGCCGGCGTCGGAACGATCGGCATCGTCGACTTCGACGTCGTCGACGAGTCCAACCTGCAGCGCCAGATCATCCATGGCGTCGCCGACGTCGGACGGTCCAAGGCCCAGTCCGCGCGTGACTCGATCGTCGCGATCAACCCCCTGGTCAACGTGCGGTTACACGAATTCAGGCTGGGGCCGAGCAACGCCGTCGACCTGTTCGAGCAATACGACCTAATCGTGGACGGCACCGACAACTTCGCCACCCGGTATCTGGTCAACGACGCCGCCGTGCTGGCCGGCAAGCCGTATGTGTGGGGCTCGATCTACCGCTTCGAGGGCCAGGTCTCGGTCTTCTGGGAAGACGCTCCCGACGGGCGGGGCCTGAACTACCGCGACTTGTACCCCGAGCCGCCCCCGCCCGGCATGGTGCCGTCCTGCGCCGAAGGCGGCGTGCTGGGGATCATCTGCGCCTCGATCGCGTCGGTGATGGGCACCGAGGCGATCAAGCTGATCACCGGGATCGGCGAATCGCTGCTGGGCCGCCTGATGGTGTACGACGCGCTGGAGATGAGCTACCGCACCATCAGGATCCGCAAGGACCCGGCAGAAGCGCTGAGGCCGAAGATCACCGAGCTGATCGACTACGAGCACTTCTGCGGTGTCGTTTCCGACCCCTTGTCATCAGAAGCCGCCGCGGCGACCTCCGGTTCTACGATCACCCCGCGGGAGTTGCGCGAGTTGCTCGACTCCGGCAAGAAGTTGGCCCTGATCGACGTTCGCGAGCCGGTGGAGTGGGACATCGTGCACATCGACGGCGCCCAGCTGATCCCGAAATCGCTGATCAACTCGGGTGAGGGCCTGGCGCAGCTGCCGCACGACCGTACGGCGGTGCTGTACTGCAAGACGGGTGTGCGCTCGGCCGAGGCGCTGGCCACGGTGAAGAAGGCCGGCTTCTCCGACGCGCTCCACTTACAGGGGGGCATCGTGGCGTGGGCGAATCAGATGCAGCCCGACATGGTGATGTACTAGCGAAGGTCTGCGGCTGCTCGCCTACTAGGCTATTCGCGTGACAGTCGAACCACCGCCGGAGCACGCATTGGCGGCGTTCGGTTTGACGGGGGTCAAGCCCATCCCGTTGGGTGCCGGTTGGGAGGGCGGCTGGCGATGCGGCGAAGTCGTGTTGTCGATAGTGGCCGACAACGCCCGCGCCGCCTGGTCCGCGCGGGTGCGGGAGACCTTGTTCGTCGACGGCGTACGGCTGGCCCGTCCCGTCCGCTCGACCGACGGTCGATACGTGGTTTCCGGCTGGCGGGCAGACACATTCGTCGCGGGCACACCGGAGGCCAGGCACGACGAAGTCGTCTCGGCGGCCGTGCGACTGCACGAGGCAACCGGCAAGTTGGAACGCCCCCGATTCCTCACGCAGGGGCCCGCGGTCCCGTGGGCGGACGTCGACGTTTTCATCGCCGCCGATCGCGCGGCGTGGGAAGAGCGTCCGCTGCAGTCGGTCCCACCGGGCGCGCGGGTAGCCCCCCCGGCGACGGACGCCGAGCGATCGGTCGATCTGATCAACCAGCTTGCCGCGCTGCGCAAGCCGACCCGGAGCCCGAACCAGCTGGTGCACGGAGATCTTTACGGCACAGTGCTTTTCGTGGGCAGCGCCGCGCCGGGGATTACGGACATCACGCCCTACTGGAGGCCCGCATCCTGGGCGGCTGGCGTGGTCGTCGTCGACGCGCTGTCCTGGGGCGAGGCCGACGACGGGCTCATCGAACGCTGGAACGCCTTGCCGGAGTGGCCGCAGATGTTGTTGCGTGCCTTGATGTTCCGCCTGGCCGTGCACGCGCTGCACCCGCGGTCCACCGCCGAGGCGTTTCCCGGTCTCGCCCGCACCGCGGCGTTGGTGCGGTTAATGCTCTAAATCCCGGGCGCAAACCCGTGACGGACCTCGCCCAGCGCGACCCGCCCGTCGACGCTGAGAACTCCTTCGGCGCGCAGGAGCTCCAGCTGCCGCGTGGTCAGGTGCCGTGCCGGGCGCCCGGAAGCGGTGATCACCCGGTGCCAGGGCAGGTCCGAGGAGTCGGTCCGCATGATCCAACCGACGATGCGCGGGCTGGAAAGCCCTGCGACAGCGGCGATATCGCCGTAGGTGGAGACCCGGCCGGGTGGGATGGCCGCGACCAGTGAACGGACCAGCTCGACCTGCTCGTCGGTGATCGGCGCCACGGTCAGCCCGCCCCCAACAGGTCGCGGCACAGGGCAGCGACCTCGGCGGGCTTCGCGTAGGACACCATGTGGTTGCAGTCGAGATCCAGCAGCCGGAAATCGGCCCCCAGGCGTTCTTCAAGCCGCGCGATGAGGTGGTCGCTGACGTAGGGCGGCGAGGTCCGCGTCGCCCGGACCAGTGTCGTCGTCGTCCCCGCGCGCGGCAGCGCGATGTCTCGGGCCAGCTCGCTCCAGTAGGACATCATCGCCGGCATGCTGACGCGCCAGCCGTAGCGTCCGTTCGCCAGCTCGACCAGGTGCCCGTCGAGTTCGGCGTCAAGCAACGCGGGGTCGACATCCGCCCAGGAGCCCGCCGACTTCTCCATCCGCGCTTCGGCGGCGTCCGTGTAGTCGGGGAAGGAGAACATCGCCTGGGCGATCTCGCTCATCCACTTCCCGTCCAGCCCGATCGCCGGGTCGAGCAGCAGCAGCGCGGCCACTTGATCGGGGCGAGCAGCGGCGAGGTGCAGCGCGACGGCGCCACCGCACGAGTGCCCGACCACCACCACCGGGGCCTCGGCTTCGGCGTCCAGCAGCGCGGCCATGGCGGCGGCATTGGCCTCGAACGTCCACGGCGCGGCCCACGATGATTCACCATGGCCGATCAGATCGGGTGCGGCGATGCTGGTTGCGGGCAGGTCGGTGCCCAACTGTTGCCAGCGCCCCCCGTGGCCGGTCAGTCCGTGGATGGCTAGCACCCGCACCGGCCCGGATGGGCCGTAGCGGTGCACATGAAGGTCCGCGGTCACGCGTCGATGGTGCCAGTCCCGACGCCGTTTGTTCCTTGCGGGGCCTGTTCACGCCCGGCACGACCAGCTCGGAATCGGACTAAGATTCCGGCCACAGCGCCGCGTGAGCGAACTCAGCGGCCAACGGTCGACCGGGAGCAGCACATGGAGAGGATTTCGCGCGGTTGGGCACTGGCGGGACAGAGCTGGGAGGTCTTGAGAAAAGATAGGTCGCTGGTGATCTTTCCCATGCTGTCGACCCTTTTCGGGCTGCTGGCCCTGGCCGCGATCTGGGTGCCGGCGGCGATGCTGCGCGGATTGTTCGAGGGCGGCCACGTGGATCAGCACGATCCCGTTTTCTACATCGCCGGCCTGGCAACGGCGTACGTCTCGACATTCATCGCCATCTTCTTCAATGTGGCGCTGGCCGCCTGTGCCGTGCGCTCGATGCGAGGCGAGGACACCAAGGTCGGCGAGGGGATCAGCGCCGCCGCGCGCCAGATAGGTCCGATTCTCGGCTGGACTTTCGTGGCGACCACGGTCGGGCTGATCCTTCGAGCGCTCGAGGAGCGCCTACCGCTGCTGGGCAGGATTGCCGCTTGGATCGCCGGCGCCGCATGGGCAATCGCAACGTATTTCGTAATCCCCGTGGTCGCACTCGAAGGCACCGGGCCGATCCGCTCCCTGCAACGCTCGGCGGCCGTCGTGAAGGCGCGGTGGGGAGAGAGCGCGACGGGCGCGGCCACGATAGGCGTTGCGATCTTTTTCATCAGCCTGGGGATCGGGCTGGTAGGCGGCGTAGGCGGCGGTGCGCTTGTGTCGATCGGCTTGCTGCCGATCGGCGTCGCCGTCCTGGCCGCTACCGTCGCGGCCGTCATCGCTCTCTCGTTCGTCTCGAGCGCGCTGAGCCAGATCTTCCGCGTCGCCGTCTACCAATACGCGGTCACCGGACAGGCTCCGAGCGGTTTCGACGGCCAGTTGCTGCAATCCGCGTTCCGTGGGCGCGGTGGCTCGCCGTATGTCGGCCGCTACCAGGATCCGGTTACCGGCCACCCGCTCTGACCCGCGCCGGTCGTAAGCGTAAAAGCCCCCCGCCGTTAATGGACGGCGATTCGTTAGTGGACGGCATTGTCGGACCCTCGTGGTTGCATGCCGCTATGTCATACACCTGGGGCGACGAGGCGCGTGTGGTTGCGCACCCGGCCACCCGCGGCCTGGTTCGGGTATTGGGTGGCCCCGGGACCGGTAAGAGCAGCCTGCTGGTCGACGCCGCGGTTGCTCACATTTGTGCCGGTGTCGATCCGGAATCGGTTCTGCTGCTTACCGGTTCCGGGCGGATCGGGATGCAGGCGCGCAGCAGGTTGACGACGCGGTTGCTACGGTCGCGCACGGGCGGTCCGTACTCGGCCGCGGTCCGGGATCCGTTGGTGCGCACCGTGCACAGCTACGCCTACGCGGTGTTGCGGCGGGCTGCCGAGCGCGCCGGCGATGCGCCCCCGCGGCTGGTCACCAGCGCCGAACAGGACACCATCATCCGGGAACTGCTGGCCGGCGACGTCGAAGACGGGCCGGACGCCGCGACCAGCTGGCCGGGGCATCTGCGTCCCGCTCTGAGCACCGCCGGCTTTGCGACCGAGCTGCGAAACCTGTTGGCACGCTGCGCCGAACGCGGCGTGGACCCAGTGCAGCTGGAACGGTTGGGACGTCGGTGCGGGCGTCCGGAATGGACGGCGGCCGGTCAATTCGCGCGACAGTACGAACAGGTGATGCTGCTGCGGGCGGCCGTCGGGACGGCGGCGCCGCAGGCTACGGCGCCGGCCTTGGGCGCCGCCGAACTCGTGGGTGCCGCCCTGGAGGCTTTCGCGGTCGATCCCGAGCTGCTGGCCGCCGAGCGCTCCCGGGTCCGGATCCTCTTGATCGACGACGCTCAGCAGCTCGACCCGCAGGCGGCCCGCCTGGTTCGGGCGCTGGCGGCGGGGGCCGAGCTGGCCCTGATCGCCGGTGACCCCAACCAGGCGGTGTTCGGCTTCCGCGGCGGCGAGCCCGCCGGGCTGCTGGCCGAGGACACACCATCGGTGACGTTGACCGCGTCGCATCGCTGCGCTCCGGCCGTGGCGCGCGCCGTCAGCGGCATAGCGCGCCGCCTGCCGGGCGCCAGCGGCGGCCGGCGGATCGAGGGGGCCGGGGACGGGGACGGATCGGTCAGGGTGTGCCTGGCCGCCTCGGCGCACGCCGAGGCGGCTCTGATCGCCGATGCGCTGCGCCGCGCGCACCTCACTGCAGGGGTGCCCTGGTCGCAGATGGCGGTGATCGTGCGGTCGGTGCCGCGGGCCGGCGCGCGGTTGCCGCGGGCTTTGGCCGCGGCAGGGGTCCCGGTGGCGATACCCGCGGGCGGCGGGCCACTGTCCGACGAGCCCGCGGTCCGGGCGCTGCTCACGGTTCTGGCGGCGACCGCCGACGGGCTCGACGGTGAACAAGCGCTGGCCCTGCTGACCGGGCCCATCGGTCGCGTCGACCCGGTATCGCTGCGGCAACTGCGCCGAGCATTGCGGCGCACCCAGCCCGGCGCCGTACCGGAAAACTTCGGCGATCTTTTGGTGCAGGCGCTGTCCGGCAACTCGCCGCCACCTTCCGCGCACGCTCAGCCGCTGCAGCGGGTGCGGGCCGTGCTGGCAGCGGCCGCCCGCTGCCACCGCCAGGGCCAAGATCCGCGCTACACGCTATGGGCGGCGTGGCACCGGTCCGGTCTGCAGCGACGCTGGCTCAGCGCCATCGAACGCGGCGGCCAGGCCGGGGCGCAGGCCACCAAGGATCTCGACTCGGTGACCGCGCTGTTCGACATCACCGATCACTACGTGTCGCGCACGTCCGGTGCGTCGTTGCGCGGGCTGGTCGACCACGTCGCGGCGCTGCAGCTGCCGAGCGGCAATCCCGAGCCGGTGTCCACGGCGGAGCGGGTCCGGGTGCTCAGCGCACACGCCGCGCTGGGGCACGAATGGGATCTGGTGGTGATCGCGGGACTGCAGGATGGGTTGTGGCCCAACACGGTTCCGCGCGGCGGGGTGCTCGGCACGCAACGATTGCTCGACGTGCTCGACGGTATAACCCAGGACGCCTCGGCGCGGGCCCCCCTACTGGCCGAGGAGCGCCGGCTGTTGGTCGCGGCGATGGGTCGGGCCCGCCGCCGGTTGCTGGTGACCGCGGTCGACAGCGACACCGACGGAGCGGGTCAAGAGGCCGCGCTGCCATCACCGTTTGTTTATGAGATCGCGCAGTGGGTGACCGAAGACACGGAATCCATTGTAAAGCAACCAATTACAGCGCAACGTGTCCTGTCGGCGGCGGCGCTGGTGGGCCGGCTGCGCGGGGTGGTGTGTGCGGCCGACGATGCGGTGCCTGACGCCGCACGCGACCATGCGGCAACGCTATTGGCCCGGCTGGCCAATGCCGGTGTGCCGGGCGCCGACCCGGCCGGCTGGCACGGCCTGATCCCGGTCAGCACCGATGATCCGCTTTGCGGCCCAGACGATCCCGTCACGCTGACACCGTCGACCCTGCAGACGCTCAACGACTGTCCGTTGCGCTGGCTGGTCGAACGGCATGGCGGGACGAACGCGCGTGACCTGAGGTCCACCGTCGGCTCGGTGCTGCACGCGTTGATCGCCGAGCCGGCCAGGGCCGAGTCGCAACTGCTGGCCGAGCTGGACCGGGCCTGGCAGCACCTGCCCTTTGACGCCCAGTGGCACTCGGCCAACGAGCTGGCCAGGCATCGCGCCATGATCCGGGCTTTCGTCGAGTGGCGAGCGCAGACCCGGGGCCAGCTGACCGAGGTAGGCGTCGAGGTCGACGTGGACGGCGTGCTGGGCACAACGCGTCCGGGCGGCGGCGAGGTTCGGTTGCGCGGCCGGGTCGACCGGCTGGAACGTGACGCGGCCGGGCGACTGGTGGTCGTCGACATCAAAACCGGCAAGACGCCGGTGAGCAAGGACGATGCCCAACAACACGCCCAGTTGGCGATGTACCAGCTGGCGGTGGCCGAAGGCCTGGTTGGGTCGGTGGCCGACGGCCCCGAACCCGCGGAACCCGGCGGAGCCCGTCTGGTCTACCTGGGCAGGGCCGGCGCCGCGGGAGTTACCGAACGCGAACAGGATCCGCAGACACCGGCCGCCCGCGACGAATGGCGCGACCTGGTCCGGCTGGCCGCCGACGCGACGGCCGGGCCGCAGTTCATAGCCAGGCGCAATGACGGTTGCGTGCACTGTCCGATCCGGCCGTCCTGTCCTGCGCACGCCGACGGGCCGGGTGCGCCATGATGCCGCCCCGCTACAGCCCGGATGAATTGGCCTGTGCGCTAGGGCTTTTCCCGCCCACCGGCGAGCAGGCCGCCGTAATCGCTGCGCCGCCCGGTCCGCTCGTCGTCATCGCGGGCGCCGGCGCCGGCAAGACCGAGACGATGGCCGCGCGGGTGGTGTGGCTGATCGCCAACGGCTACGCCGAACCCGGTCAGGTCCTGGGGCTGACGTTCACCCGCAAGGCGGCGGGCCAGCTGCTCCGGCGCGTCCGCTCCCGGCTGGCCCGGCTGGCCGGCGTCGGTCTTGCCACCGGCGGCCAAGCGGACTCAGAAGCCGCGGGGTCCCCGACGGTCAGCACCTATCACGCATTCGCTGGGTCGCTACTGCGCGAGTACGGTCTGCTGTTGCCCGTCGAGCCCGACACCCGGCTCCTCAGCGAGACCGAGCTGTGGCAGCTGGCCTTCGACGTGGTCGCCGGTTACGACTGCGAACTGCGCACCGACAAGACCCCGGCGGCGGTCACCTCGATGGTGCTGCGTCTGTGGGGTCAGCTCGCCGAGCACCTGGTGGACACCGGCCAGCTGCGCGATACCCACCTGGAACTGGAGCGGTTGGTCCACACCCTGCCGGCGGGCCCCCACCAGCGTGACCGCGGCCCCAGCCAGTGGCTGCTGCGGATGCTGGCCACCCAGACCGACCGCGCCGAGCTGGTTCCGCTGCTCGACGCGCTGCAACAGCGCATGCGCGCCGCGAGGGTGATGGACTTCGGAGCGCAAATGGCCTGCGCCGCAAGGCTGGCCGCGACCTTCCCGCAGGTCGGCCAGGACCTGCGGAACCGCTACCGGGTGGTGCTGCTCGACGAGTACCAGGACACCGGGCATGCCCAGCGCGTCGCGCTTTCGGCACTGTTCGGCGGCGGTATCGATGACGGGTTGGCGTTAACGGCCGTCGGAGACCCGATCCAGTCGATCTACGGCTGGCGCGGTGCCTCTGCGACCAACCTGCCACGGTTCACCACCGACTTCCCGCGATCCGACGGCACCCCCGCACCGGTGCTGGAGCTGCGGACCAGCTGGCGCAACCCGCCGCGAACCCTCCGGGTGGCCAACGCCATCTCGGCGGAGGCGCGGCGACGATCGGTTGCGGTGCGCGCGCTGCGGCCGCGCCCGGACGCCCCGCCCGGCACCGTCCGATGCGCGCTGCTGCCGGATGTGCAGGCAGAGCGGGACTGGATCGCCGACCACCTGTCGGCGCATTACCAGCGGGCGCAGGCCCAGGGGGTCAACCCGCCGACGGCTGCGGTGCTGGTGCGCCGCAACGCCGATGCCGCACCCATCGCGGACGCCCTGCGCGCCCGCGGAGTTCCGGTCGAGGTCATCGGGCTGGGTGGGCTGCTGTCCGTCCCCGAGGTCGCCGACGTGGTGGCAATGCTGCGGCTGGTCGCCGACCCCACGGCAGGCGCCGCGGCGATGCGCGTGTTGAGCGGCCCGCGGTGGCGCCTCGGTGGTCGCGATATCGCCGCGTTGTGGCGGCGCGCGTCGGCGCTCGGCGGGGGACCGGGCTCGGTCGATGCGGCGTCGCCGGAGTCGATCGCGATGGCGGCCGGCCCTGAGGCCGACGCCGCGTGCCTGGCCGACGCGATCGGCGATCCCGGCCCGGCCGACTCGTATTCGGCAGCGGGATACGAGCGCATCCGCGCGCTCGCCGGCGAATTGAGTGCGCTGCGGAGCCATCTCGGTCATTCCCTGCTCGACCTGGTCGCCGACGTGCGCCGGGTGCTAGGAATCGACTGCGAAGTCCGGGCGGCCTCGGGGGCCCCGGGGGCGCTCGCGGCCTGGACCGGGGCCGAGCACCTCGACGCGTTCGCCGACGTGGTGGCCGGCTACGCCGAACGCGCAAATGCAACGTCGACCTTTGCGGCCTCGCCGCCGAGCCCGTCCGTCGCGGGCCTGCTGTCGTACCTGGACGTGGCCGAGGTGGTCGAGAACGGGCTGCCCTCGGCCCAGCCGGCGGTCGCCCGAGACCGCGTCCAGGTGCTCACGGTGCACTCGGCGAAGGGTTTGGAATGGCAGGTGGTGGCGGTGGCGCACCTGTCCGGCGGAGTGTTCCCGTCAACCGCATCGAGGCGCACCTGGCTCACCGACGCAGCCGAGCTGCCGCCGTTGTTGCGCGGCGACCGCGCATCCGCGGGGACGCGGGGCGTTCCGGTGTTGGACACCTCGACCGTCACCGATCGAAAGCAGTTGTCGGACAAAATCTCCGAGCACCGTGGCCAGCTCGAGCAGCGGCGGGTCGACGAAGAGCGCCGGCTGTTGTATGTGGCCATCACCAGGGCCGAAGACACCCTGCTGGTCTCCGGGCATCACTGGGGTTCGACCGGGATCAAACCACGCGGCCCGTCGGAATTCCTGCGCGAGCTCAAGGACGTCATCGACTGCTCCGCCGCTGCCGGTGACCCGTGTGGGGTCGTCGACCAGTGGGCGCCCGAGCCGGCTGATGGTGAGCGAAACCCGTTGTGCAACAGAGTTATCGAGGCGATTTGGCCGGTCGATCCCTTGGCTGTGCGCCGCAGCGACGTCGAGCACGGGGCGGCGCTGGTGCTCGCCGCGATGTCACGGGTGGACGGGGGTGACCCGCAGCGCCCAGCTGCGCCCAGCGCTCACGCCGACGTCGATGGTTGGGCCGCCGACGTCGATGCGCTGCTGGCCGAGCGGGCACATGCCGCGCGTCCGCCGGTCCGCGCCCTGCCTGGCCAGCTTTCGGTCAGCGGCCTGGTGGACCTGGCCCGCGACCCGGCCGGCGCCACTCAGCGCCTGATGCATCGGCTGCCCACCCGCCCAGATCCGCATGCGTTGCTGGGCAGCGCATTTCACACATGGGTGCAGCAGTTCTACGGCGCCGAGCGGTTGTTCGATCTCGGTGACCTGCCGGGCGCGGCGGACTCCGACGTCGGCGATACCAAGGAGTTGGCCGCCTTGCAGGCGGCCTTCACCGGGTCGCGCTGGGCGGCGCGCACACCCATCGCGGTCGAGGTGCCGTTCGAAATGCCGATCGGCGAAACCGTGGTGCGCGGCCGCATCGACGCGGTGTTCGCCGATCCCGATGGCGGCGTCACCGTGGTGGACTGGAAGACCGGCGAACCGCCGCGTGGGGCAGCAGGCATGCGGCAGGCCGCTGTCCAGCTCGCCGTGTATCGGATGGCGTGGGCCGCTCTGTCCGGATGCCCGGAATCATCGGTGCGCACCGCGTTCCATTACGTGCGCACCGCGGCCACCGTCGTCCCAGATGAGCTGCCGGATCCGGCCGAGTTGGTTGGCCTGTTGACCGAATCCGGCGGCGGCCGGGGCACCGACGTGTGACGTGCGCTGCCCAGCGGGTGGGTGACCCGCGCACGTGGTTACATTTGACTGGTGCGTGTGTCGTGCGTTGCGGATGAACCGATGACGGAACGCCGTGCGCATGGCTAGGTTGCAGCGGCTGCGCAGTCTGGATGAGACGCTGGCCACCCGGCCCGGTCACGCGCTGGTCGGGATCCTGCGCATCCCGGAAAGCGCCGCGAGCCCCGGCCGCGTCATCACGCGGCGCATGATCATCGCAGTGCTGATGTTGTTCGCCGCGACCTTCGTCGTCTACCTGGATCGCAGCGGCTACCGGGACGTGCGGGGCGACCGGCTGACATTTCTGGACTGCCTTTACTTCTCCGCCGTGTCGTTATCGACGACCGGCTACGGTGACATCACCCCGTATACCGAAACCGCGCGCCTGGTCAACACCGTGGTGTTCACGCCGCTGCGGATCGCGTTCTTGGCCGTGTTGGTCGGCACGACGCTCGAGGTCCTCTCCGAGCGGTCGCGTCAAGCGTGGAAGATCCAGCGTTGGAGGAGCAAAGTGCGCAACCACACCGTCGTGATCGGCTATGGCACCAAGGGCAAAACGGCGGTGGCCGCAAGGCGCAGTGACGATGCCGCGCAGGGTGACATCGTGGTCGTCGACATCGATCGGAGCGCCCTCGAGCAGGCCGCCACGGCGGGCCTGGTCACCGTGCACGGCGACGCCACCAAATCCGACATCCTCCGGTTGGCCGGGGCCCAACACGCGACGTCGATCATCGTCGCCACGAACCGCGACGACACGGCCGTGCTGGCCACCTTGACCGCCCGTGAGATTGCGCCGACGGCCAAGATCGTCGCGTCGATCCGGGAGGCCGAGAACCAGCACCTGTTGCAGCAGTCGGGCGCCGACACGGTGGTGGTCTCGGAGGAGACCGCCGGTCGACTGCTCGGCCTGGCCACCACCACACCCAGCGTGGTGGAGATGATCGAGGATCTGCTGACGCCGGACGCCGGGCTGGCCATCGCCGAACGCGAAGTGGAGGAGACCGAGGTCGGCGGTTCGCCGCGGCATCTGCGGGACATCGTGCTCGGCGTGGTGCGCGACGGTCACTTGCTGCGCATCGGCGCGCCGGAGGTGGACGCCATCGAGTCCACCGACCGGTTGCTCTACATCCGGCACGCGGGGCACTAGGGCGATTCGGGGGGCTTGGCGTGGACTTTCAGCTGCAAGACGTTCCGGTGTTGTCGCGCGTCGGCGCCGATCGGGCCGATCAACTGCGCACCGACGTCGAGGCGGCGACCGAGGGATGGGTGGAAGCGGCTCTGCTGCATGTGGATTCGCGAAATCAGGTGTTGGTCGCCAATGGCAGGGTGGTGCTTGGCGACGCGGTTGAGCTGGCCAAAAGGCCGCCGTCAGACGCGGTTTTTCTGGGCCGTATCGAGGACGGCCGCCATGTCTGGGCCATTCGGGGTGCGCTGGAAGCGCCCGATGACGTGAAAGCCGAGGTGGTGAATCTCCGCAGCCTCGGCCGGATCTTCGACGACACCAGCAGCCAACTGGTGTCGTCGGCCATCGCGTTGCTCAATTGGCATGACAGCGCGCGGTTCAGCGCGGTCGACGGCTCCCCGACGATGCCGGCCAGGGGCGGCTGGTCGCGGGTCAACCCGATCACCGGCCACGAGGAGTTCCCCCGCATCGACCCCGCGGTGATCTGTCTGGTCCATGACGGTGCCGACCGTGCGGTGCTGGCTCGCCAGGCGGTGTGGCCCGAGCGGATGTTCTCGCTGTTGGCCGGATTCGTCGAGGCGGGCGAGTCGTTCGAAGTCTGCGTGGCCCGGGAGATCCGCGAGGAGATCGGCCTGACCGTCCGCGATGTGCGGTATCTGGGCAGCCAGCCGTGGCCGTTTCCGCGCTCGCTCATGGTCGGCTTCCATGCCGTGGGTGACCCGGATCAGGACTTCTCGTTCAACGACGGTGAGATCGTCGAGGCGGCGTGGTTCACCCGCGACGAGGTACGGGAGGCGCTGCAAGCCGGCGATTGGAGCAGCACGACGAAGTCGAAGCTGCTGCTGCCCGGGTCGATTTCGATCGCCCGCGTGATCATCGAGTCCTGGGCGGCCCTGGATTAGCGCGGATTAGGTTCGGGCGCCGGGCTAGGCCGGTACTAGGCGACGCGATCGGCGATCATCTGGATGATGGTGTTCGCGATCTGCTCTGCGGACACCAGGCCCACCACCCCGACGGATATCAACACCCCGGATTTTTCGCGATACAGGTGACTCCAATCCGGGGCGCTGATCCTCAGGGTTGAGGAGTCCGGCCTGTCGAGGGCGAAGTCGTAGTTCGCGTCATGTAGATCGGCACACGCCTGCAGTGTCGTTTCGAGCTTATGGAACGCGTCGCGCGCCGTGCTGGAATTCGGGTACCGGCCAACGGCCTGGGTAACCTCGTTGACCAGGGAGTTCCCGCCCGGGAGTGTGTCGTCGGTGACCCCGTTGTAGCCCGCGCTGCGAAACTCTTGCCAACTGGTACCGAACGTCAGATCGCTGTGTCCCACCGCCCGGCACGGTCCCGGGGCGTTCACGTCGCCGCGCGGTGGGGAATGTAGGTCCGCGGCGGCGTGTGATTCGAGATCGTCGGCGTTGGCGATGCGTCGCACATCATCCACGCTGACGAGCAGCCCATCGATACCCACCGGCGTGTTGCCCGACTGGGCCGGCGTGCCCACATGGTGCGAGCATCCGGAGATCGCGATAACCGCGGTGCAGATGATGGCGGCCGACCGACCTGCAAAAGCGTTGCGCACCAACGACAGTCGCTTCGAGCCGGGTGGCTTCATCGTTGTAAGCCGTTTCCTGCGGACCGGAGTCCGCGCTAGGTCGAACTGGACCGGGCGCGACCGGGGCGGGCGCTCCACCGCACCTTCTACGCCACGCTAAACAGCTTAAACGTTGCCGGGACCGGTCCCTGCGCATTTGATTGGGGACGGTCGGCCCATGTCGTCTGTGATGGCCGTTAGCCGGCGACCTCGGCCAGCTTTGCCTTGACCTCGCCGGCGGACGGGTTGGTCAGGGTTGACCCGTCGGCGAACTTCACCGTGGGGACCGTCCTGTTGCCGCCGTTGACCGAGCTGACGAATTCCGCCGCGGCCGAATCGTCCTCGATGTCGACCTCGTCATAGGAGATTCCGTTCGCCTTCAGCGCGATCTTGAGCCGATGGCAGTAGCCGCACCACGACGTGCTGTAAATGGTGAGCGGGGCAAGGGAGGCGGACGTCATGACCCTCCTAACGTAACCTGGCGGCGATGCATTCCAAGCGGCGGCCCGAGGAATCGGGGCGTTTCGCTGCGCCCGTTCTGTCGGACACCGCTGCCAGTATGGATGCCACGATGAACGGGACGCCGATGGTCGCAGACGCAATGACCGGTCCAGCAACCGATCGAATGACCGCCCCACTGACCGTCGGACTGGACGACGAGCAGCGCGAAGCCGTGCTCGCTCCGCGCGGACCTGTCTGTGTGCTCGCGGGCGCGGGAACGGGCAAGACCCGCACGATCACCCACCGAATCGCCCAGCTCGTCGCGGATGGTCATGTCGCAGCCGGGCAGATCCTGGCGGTGACCTTCACCCAGCGTGCCGCGGGGGAGATGCGCACGCGACTGCGGGCGCTCGACACTACGGCGCCCACCGGCGCCAGGGTCGGCGCGGTGCAGGCCCTGACCTTCCACGCGGCCGCGCACCGCCAGCTGCGCTACTTCTGGCCGCGGGTGATCGGTAACACCGGCTGGGAGCTGCTGGACACCAAGTTCGCGGTGGTGGCCCGAGCCGCGAACCGGACCAGGCTGAATGCCAGCACGGACGACGTGCGCGACCTCGCCGGCGAGATCGAGTGGGCCAAGGCGTCGCTGATCGGTCCCGAGGATTACGTGGCGACCGTGGCCGCCGACGGCCGGGACACCCCGCTGGACGCCGAAAAAATCGCGGCGGTCTACGCCGCCTACGAGGCCCTCAAGGTCCGCGATGAATCGGTCACGCTGCTCGACTTCGATGACCTGCTGCTGCACACCGCCGCTGCCATCGAGAACGATGCCGCCGTGGCCCAGGAGTTCCGGGATCGCTACCGGTGTTTCGTCGTCGACGAGTATCAGGACGTCACGCCGCTGCAGCAGCGGGTGCTGTCGGCGTGGTTGGGCGACCGAGACGACCTGACGGTCGTCGGCGACGCCAACCAGACCATCTATTCGTTCACCGGGGCCTCACCCCGCTTTCTGCTGGACTTCTCGCGGCGGTTCCCGGACGCCACGGTGGTGCGCCTGGAACGCGACTACCGGTCCACTCCCCAGGTGGTGTCACTGGCCAACCAGCTGATCGCCACGGCCCGGGGCCGCGTCGCGGGCAGCAGGATCCAGCTATCCGGGCAGCGGGCCCCGGGTCCGGCCCCGTCGTTTCACGAGCACACCGACGAGGCGGCCGAAGCCGCCGCGGTTGCCGCGTCCATCGGCCGGCTGATCGAATCCGGCACTGCGCCATCCGAAATCGCGGTGCTCTACCGGGTCAATGCGCAGTCCGAGGTTTACGAGGAGGCGCTGACCGAGGCGGGCATCGCCTATCAAATTCGGGGCGGTGAGGGTTTTTTCAGCCGGCAAGAGATCAAGCAGGCGCTGCTGGCCCTGCAGCGTGCGGCCACGCGGGGCACCGAGCAGGACGGCGCGCTGCCCGACGTGGTGCGCGCCGTCCTGGAACCACTGGGGCTCACGGCCGAGCCGCCGGCCGGCACCCGCGCCAGGGATCGCTGGGAGGCGCTGACCGCGCTGGCCGAGTTGGTCGACGACGAAGTTGCGCAGCGTCCGCAGCTGGAACTTCCGGGGCTGCTGGCCGAGCTCCGGATGCGGGCCGACGCGCGACACCCACCGGTTGTGCAGGGCGTCACGCTGGCTTCCCTGCACGCGGCCAAGGGCCTCGAGTGGGATGCGGTGTTCCTGGTCGGATTGGCCGACGGCACGCTACCCATCTCGCATGCGTTGGCCCACGGTCCCGACAGCGAGTCCGTCGAGGAAGAGCGCCGACTCCTCTACGTCGGAATAACCAGGGCCCGAATTCATTTGGCGCTCAGCTGGGCACTCGCCCGGACCCCGGGTGGGCGCCAGAGTCGCAAGCCGTCGCGGTTCCTCAACGGGATTGCGCCGCAGACGCGTAAAGATCCGGCGCCCAGCAAGTCGCGGCGCAACCGCGGTACCCCGTTGCGCTGCCGGGTCTGTAACACCGAGCTGAACAAGCCGGCGGCCATCATGCTGCGGCGGTGTGAGACGTGTGCCGGCGACGTCGACGAAGAGTTGTTGCTGCAGCTCAAGGCGTGGCGGCTGGAAATCGCAAAGGAACAGAAGGTGCCCCCGTACATCGTCTTCAGCGACAACACACTGGTTGCGATCGCCGAAATGATGCCCTGCGACGAAGCCGCGTTGATCGCTATCCCGGGCATCGGCGCACGCAAGCTCGAACAGTACGGCCCGGACGTGTTGGAATTGATACGGCAGGCCCGCTGAGGCGCAAAAACCGCTGGTCAGAAAATCGTTTGTCAGTGGTGGCCGCGAGCGATTACCCTCGAGGACGCATTCTGCTGGCTGACTGCTGGCATCTGAGTGGGCGAGACGAGAGGAGGGTGGCCGCGATGAATCACACCAAATTGTTCGGTGTCGGCGTGGCTGCCGCGTGGGCGACCGCGGTACATCCTCACGCCAGCCGCAACGCCGCCGCGCCGGCGGCCGCGGGCAAGCACCGCGTCGCCGCCGCGACTGACGCGTCCGTGGATCGGGGCCATACGTAAGTAGTAAGCCCGGTTTTCACCAGATGGCCACGGACCCGAAGTCACCCGGATCCGTGGCCACACTTTTTGGGTGAGCAGCCCAACCTGGTCCGGATCTCACCGAAGAAGGACAGCCACCAGACCAGGAAGCAGGTGAAAGGACATGTCGGCACCGACGGTCCCCAGGCAGGCGCTGCCAGAGCTGCCATGTCATGTCGGCGATCCCGACCTATGGTTCGCCGACACCCCGGCCGATCTGGAGCGGGCCAAGACGCTGTGCGTCACGTGCCCGGTTCGGCGCCGGTGCCTGGCGGCGGCGCTCGAGCGGGCCGAACCCTGGGGTGTATGGGGCGGTGAGATTTTCGAGCGGGGCGCGGTCGTCAGCCGCAAGCGTCCGCGTGGACGCCCGCGCAAGGACCCAAAGGAGACTGTTGCGGCGTAACCCTGGCCTAACCCTGGCCTAACTCAATCCCGGCCGAACCCCGCCGGGCTAGACGCGGGCTAGACGACGATGGCGTCGGGTTCGGCGAAACCGGGGATCAATTCCTCCGACATCTGCTTGATCGGCACATACGCGTCCAGCTGGCACAAGATCGCGGCCACCGAACCGATCACCCTCATCGGCATCGCGAGCTTGGGCGGTAGGTCCATTTGCCGTGCGGCCTTGATCTGCGCCACCGAACGGTCCATCTGAACCGCCGCCATCCGCTGCAGCCACTTGCGGGTGTAGTGGAAGACCTCGACTTCGATCGGCTCGACGTGATGCCGCAGCATCTCGTCGATCTCACGCAAGGAGACCTGTTGGCCGCGCTGGATGAGCCCGGCCTTCTCCATCGTCGGCAGCAGCAGGTCGTAGTTCTTGTCGCGGGCCAGCCGAATCGTCATCCCGAGCTCGATGGGCAGGCCCCCGGGCAGGGGCGCCACGGCGCCGAAGTCGATGACACCCATGCGGCCGTCCGGCAACAGCATGAAGTTGCCGGGGTGGGCGTCGCCGTGCATCATCTCCAGCCGGCGGGGCGCGTCGAGGGTGAGCTCGAGCAGCAGGGTGCCCACCAGGTCGCGCTGCTCGCGCGTTCCGTCCCGGATGATCTGTGCCATCGGTATGCCGTCGATCCATTCCTGGATCACCACCTTCGGCGCGCTGGCCACGACGTGCGGTACCAGGAAGCGCGGGTGGCCGGCGTACGCCTTGGCGAAAGCGCGTTGGTTGTCGGCCTCCAGCCGGTAGTCGAGCTCCATCTCGGTGCGCTCGATCAGTTCGTCGACCACGCCCTGGACGTCGGCCCCCGGAGAGAGCTGTTTGAGCACCCCGACCATCCGCTGCATGGTCTTCAGGTCAGCCCGCAATGCCTCGTCGGCGCCCGGGTACTGGATCTTGACGGCCACCTCGCGGCCGTCGGACCAGACCGCCTTGTGCACCTGCCCGATGCTGGCCGACGCGACCGGGGTGTCGTCGAACGAACTGAACCTCTCCCGCCATTTGGTGCCCAACTGCGCGTCGAGCACCCGATGCACCTTGCTGGCGGGCAGCGGCGGCGCGTCCTTCTGAAGTTTGGTCAGGGCTTCGCGGTAGGGCTCGCCGAACTGCTCGGGAATCGCGGCTTCCATCACCGACAATGCCTGCCCGACCTTCATCGCCCCGCCCTTGAGCTCACCCAGAACGGTGAACAGCTGGTGGGCGGCCTTCTCCAGCATCTCGGCCTGAACTTCGTCCTTCGACTTGCCGGTCAGTCGTTTGCCGAACCCGAGCGCTGCCCGGCCGGCGAAGCCGACCGGAATGCTGGCCAGCTTCGCATTACGCGCCGCACGGCCACGTTTGATATCTGACACACACCCATCATCCATTACGGTTAGGCCGTCTTGGTGTCGATCTTGCAACAACGGCCGCGCAGCGCGGGCCGTCAGCGGTTGCGCAACGGATGCCTGCTCCATTCGCGCGCGACGATCGAGCCGGCGTTGAGGTCGAACTCCAACGTGGCGTTCAGCGCCGGCGGGCCGATATCGGGCAGCGTCTCCTGACTGCGGACCGCCGCAATGACCCGATTGACCTGGCTGAGCGCCAGCGCCGCCGTCGCGAGCACGGTGGCCCGGTCGGCCACCCCGACCGTGTCGCGCAGCTGGGCGGCGATGGCCGGCCACGCGGCGTCGCGGTCGCTGCGGTGCAGATGCGCGCAAACCAGGCACCTGTCATCCGGGACCGCTTTTCAGCCACGTCCGGGCGGGCACTGCGGGCACCCTGACCGCAACCATCCTGGACGCTCAGCAGTTGCACAACGGATGCCTGCTCCATTCGCGCGCGACGATCGAGCCGGCGTTGAGGTCGAACTCCAAAGTGGCGTTCAGCGCCGGCGGGCCGATATCGGGCAGCGTCTCCTGACCGCGGACCGCCGCAATGACCCGATTGACCTGGCTGAGCGCCAGCGCCGCCGTCGCGAGCACGGTGGCCCGGTCGGCCACCCCGACCGTGTCGCGCAGCTGGGCGGCGATGGCCGGCCACGCAGCGTCGCGGTCGCTGCGGTGCAGATCGGCACAGCCCAGGCAGCTGGTCACCCCCGGTATGACCAGCGGCCCCACCAGCCCGGTGCCGTCGCGCACCCGAACGGGAAGGTGCGCGACGCCCCGGTTGTGCAGCTCGCGCACCATGCGTGGGTCGGCGACCAGGTAGTCCGACAGCACCACCAGATCCACGGCGCCGGAGGTGACCGCGGCATGCGACTGGCGGCTGTGCGCGATCCGCGCACCCGAACAGCGCAGCGACGCTACCAGCAGGTCCGACAGCGGTCCGCGGCCGTGCACCCTGATCGAGGCGGCCCGGCCGCGGGACTGCCGGCATCCGCGGGTCGCGACGCCCGCGCCGACCAGCTGCGCGACGAGGTTCGACAGACCTTCGGCGTCGGACAACCCGCGGCCGGCGGCCTGTTGCTGCAACTCGGAGATCGGTATCGGCGATCGCATCGACTGCAGCAACGCGGCCAACTCCGCGGCGCTCAGCCCGCAGGGTGGGCGGACCAGCACCGCGCGGCGCGGGTCCCAGCCCACCTGCACGTTGCCGTCCGGCCTCAGCAGCACCGGCATCGCCGGGTCCAGCGCGTACAGGGGAGGCGCGGTGCGCGGCATGACTGCAGACTGTGCCACGCCGTGCGCCGGCGCCTGGATCAGTTATCCACAGGTGGCCCTGTCTAACGACCGGCAGCCGACACGTCGCGCCCAGACGCCGATGCGCATCACTATTTAGATTCGATCACCGACACCGTGTTTTCGGAGTAGTTGGGGACGTAGACGGTGTGGTTGCCCGGGTCCACCGCCAGCCCGCCCGGGTGCTGGCCGACGAGCACGGTGGAGGTCACCTTGCGCGTCGAAGCGTCGATCACCGACACCGTGTTGTCCCCGTAGTTGCTGACGTAGACGGTGTGACTGCCCGGATCCACCGCCACCCCGCCCGGATGCTTGGCGACGGGCACGGTGGCGGTGACGGCGCGCGTCGAGGCGTCGATCACCGACATCGTGTTGTCCCCGTAGTTGGTGACGTAGACGGTGTGGTTGCCCGGGTCCACCGCCACCCCGATTGGATCCTTGGCGACGGGCACGGTGGCGGTGACGGTGTGCGTCGAGGCGTCGATCACCGACACCGTGTGATCGTCGTGGTTGATGACGTAGACGGTGTGGCTGTCCGGATTCAGCGCCACCCCGGCCGGGTGCTTGCCGACGGGCGCGGTGGCGGTGACGGTGTGCGTCGAGGCGTCGATCACCGACACCGTGCCGTCGTCGGAGTTGGTGACGTAGACGGTGTGGCTGCCCGGGTCCACCGCCACCCCGTACGGATGCTTGCCGACGGGCACGGTGGCGGCGACGGTGCGCGTCGAGGTGTCGATCACCGACACCGTGTTGTCGAAGTAGTTGGTGACGTAGGCGGTGTGGCTGCCCGGGTCCAGTGCCACCCCGTGCGGGTGCTTGCCGGCGGGCACGGTGGCGGTGACGGTGCGCTTCGAGGCGTCGATCACCGACACCGTGCCGTCGTCGTCGTTGGTGACGTAGACGGTGTGGCTGCCCGGGTCCACCGCCACCTGGTACGGGCGCTCGCCGACGGACACCGTGGCGGTAGCCCTTTTAGGGCCGGCCGATTCGGAACTCCCCGTCAAAGCCCCACATCCAGATAGGACCACCGTGGCCAACGCGGCGGCACCGATGACCGCCAGCACGCGGGTGAGCACCGCTTTCGGCACGAGCCGGCAGCGTTCTCGGGTTCGTTGATCATGGCCGCTGGCGGTCATAAGCGCTCTCCTGGTCGTCTTTGTGCTCGCTTGTAGTGTGCGCCCAGCGCCTAAGCGTCATACATGAGTTCCCCGAGCGCGTCGCCGTCGCGCACCCGGAGCTTGCGTGCATTATCTTTGCGCCGTTAAGTCCGACAACACCACCAGATCAACGCCGCCGGAGGAGACCGCGGCATGCGACTGGCGGCTGTGCGCAATCCGCACACCCGAACAGCGCAGCGCCGCGGGGTGGGCGGACCAGCACCGCACGGCGCGGGTCCCAGCCCACCTGCGCGTTGCCGTCTGGCCGCAGCAGCACCGGCATCGTCGGGTCCAGCGCGTGCGGGGGAGGCGCGGCCCGCGGCATGACTGACGCGTGCCACGCTACGGGCGAGTGCCCTGATCAGTTCTGGACAGGACCGCCGGGGCCCGGGTCCTCGGGCTTGCTTTCGCGCTCGAGCTGGGCGATCGCCTCGTCGATGCCGCTGGTGTCGCCGCCGATGACGCGGTCGATGAAGCCGGCCGGGTCGTCGAGATCGTCGGCGGCGGGCAGCAGGTCCGGGTGTTGCCAGACGCCGTCGCGGGCGTCCGCGCCGCCGGCCTGCGTCAGGCGCTCCCACAGCGTGGCGGCCTCCCGCATCTTGCGTGGCCGCAGCTCGAGGCCGACCAGCGTCGCGAAGGTCTGTTCGGCCGGGCCGCCACTGGCCCGGCGCCGGCGCAGCGTCTCGGCAAGCGCGGCCGCACCCGGAATCCGGTCGCCCAGGGCGTCGGTCACCACGACCTGCACCCAGCCTTCGATCAGCGCGAGCAGGGTCTCGAGCCGTTCCAGCGCCTGGGTCTGCGCGGGCGTCGCCTTGGGCTCGAACACGCCCTGACCGAGCAGGTTCTCGATGGCCGCCGGATCCGACAGCGATTCCGGATTGAAGTCGCGGGCCAGCTCCTCGATACCGCTCATGTCGATCTTCATGCCCTTGGCGTAGGCCTCGACGGCGCCGAGCAACTGACTGGCCAGCCAGGGCACGTGGCTGAACAGCCGGTGGTGCGCGGCCTCGCGGGCGGCCAGGAACGTCATGATCTCGCTGCGCGGCTGCTCGAGCCCGGCGGCGAAGGATTCGACGGCGTCCGGCATTATCGCGGCCACCCCCTTGGGCCCCAGCGGCAGACCGATATCAGTCGAGGTCAGCACCTCGCGGGACAACCGGCCCAGCGCCTGGCCCAACTGCGAGCCGAACGCCATGCCGCCCATCTGCGACATCACCGATAGCAGCGGACCCGCCATGCCCTTGGCCTCGTCCGGCAGCGACTCCGCCCACACCGTGGAGATCTGCTGGGCCATCGGATCGCACAGCCGCTTCCAGGTCTCCAAGGTGTTGGTGACCCAGTCCTCTGGGCTCCAGCCCTGCGCTTGGGTGGTGCCGGCGGGCAACGCCGTGGCCCCGTCCAGCCACGTCTCGGCGAGGTGCACGGCATCGGCGATCGCTTGCTTGGACGTGGCCGGTATGGGCGCGACGAACCCGATGGTGGTCGACGCGACTCGTGCCGCCAATTCGTAGTTGACCGGGCCGGACTGGCCGCCGCCTCCCCCGGACATCGCGCTGCCCGCGGTGCTGAACATCTGACCCAGCTGGGTGAAGATCTGCCCCAGGTCGCCCATGCCGAAGTCCCCGGTGATGCCGAACGCGGCTAACGGGTCGGACGCGCCCGAGCCGGAATCGGGATCGTTCTTGCCGTGTTTCTCGCGCCCAGGTTCATCTTTCCGGGGGTCGTCTCCGGAGGAGAAGCCGAACGGCGGGTCAGACATAACGTCAACCGTACCCACCGGGGGAACGGAACGCGCGGTCCCGGTCATGCTCGTAGCTGAACCGGGAAGCGCAAGGTCCGTCTAGTGTAGGCGGCGTGATCCGCGCCGACGACGATGCAGTGGGGTCCCGCCCGCGTGCCCGGGGACGAAGCGATCTGGGGGCGTGCGTACCCCCACCCGTTTGCGACGCCGTAGGGGAGCACCGCCGATGAATAGGCGGATTGTGACCTTGATGGTCGCGCTGGTGCCGATCCTGGTGTTCGGCGTGTTGCTCACGGTGGTGACGGTGCCGTTCGTATCGCTGGGCCCCGGTCCCACCTTCGACACCCTGGGCGAGGTCGACGGCAGGCAGGTCGTCGACATCCAGGGCACCCAAACCCACCCCACGTCAGGCCACCTGAACATGACGACGGTGTCCCAGCGCGACGACCTGTCCCTGGGAGAGGCCCTGACGCTGTGGCTGTCGGGCCAGGAACAGCTTGTGCCGCGCGACCTTATCTACCCGCCGGGTAGATCGCGGGAGGAAGTCGACAAGGCCAACAACGCTGACTTCAAGAACTCCGAGGACAGTGCCGCGTTTGCCGCGTTGGGGTACCTGAAATATCCGGCCGCTGTCACCATCGCCACGGTCACTGATCAGGGTCCGTCCGCGGGCAAGCTGAAGGTCGGCGACGCCATCGACATGGTCGACGGCACCCCGGTGGCCAATGTCGACCAGTTCACCGGGCTACTGAAGAAGACCAAGCCCGGCCAGGTGGTAACCGTCGACTTTCGGCGCAAGAACGAACCGGCCGGCACCGCGCACATCACGCTGGGCACGAATAAAGACCGCGACTACGGCTACCTGGGTGTCGCGGTCCTCGATGCGCCGTGGGCGCCATTCGCCGTGAACTTCAACCTTGCGAACGTCGGCGGGCCATCGGCGGGGCTGATGTTCAGCCTGGCCGTCGTCGACAAGCTCACCACCGGTGACCTGGCCGGGTCCACGTTCGTCGCCGGCACCGGCACGATCACCGTCGACGGCAAGGTCGGCCCCATCGGCGGCATCACGCACAAGATGGACGCCGCGCGCGCGGCCGGCGCCACGGTGTTCCTGGTGCCCGCCAAGAATTGCTACGAGGCGAACTCCGACAACACCGGCCTGCGATTGGTGAAGGTCGAGACCCTGAGCCAGGCGGTGGACGCCCTGCACGCGATGACGTCAGGCGCTCCGCTAACCGGCTGCTAGCTGCGTACAGTTGTGAACGGGGCGCCAGCGAATTCGACGCCAGCCAAATCGAACAGGGAGCGTTGCTAGTGGGGATGCGGCCCACCGCGAGGATGCCGAAACTGACTCGGCGTAGCCGGATTCTGATTTTGATCGCCCTGGGTGTGATCGTGTTGCTGCTTGCAGGTCCGCGGCTGATCGACGCGTATGTCGACTGGCTGTGGTTCGGTGAGCTCGGCTACCGCTCGGTGTTCACCACCGTGCTGGTTACCCGCCTAGTGGTGTTCCTGGTGGCGGGCCTGCTGGTCGGCGGCATCGTGTTCGCCGGGCTCGCGATCGCCTACCGCACCCGCCCGGTCTTCGTGCCGAGCAACGACAACGACCCGGTGGCGCGGTACCGCACTGTCGTGCTGTCCCGGCTGCGGCTGGTGGGCATTGGGATCCCGGTGGCGATCGGTTTGCTGGCCGGCATCATCGCGCAGAGTTATTGGGTTCGCATCCAGCTGTTCCTGCATGGCGGCGACTTTGGGATCAGGGACCCGCAGTTCGGCAAGGATCTCGGGTTCTACGCGTTCGAGCTGCCGTTCTATCGGCTGGTGCTCAGCTACCTGTTCGTGGCGGTTTTTCTCGCATTCGTGGCGAACCTGTTGGCGCACTACATCTTTGGCGGCATTCGGCTGTCCGGGCGGTCGGGCGCGCTGAGCCGCTCGGCGCGTATCCAGCTGGTCAGCCTGGTCGGTCTGCTGGTGCTGCTCAAAGCCGTCGCCTACTGGCTGGACCGGTATGAACTGCTGTCGCACACGCGCGGCGGTAAGCCGTTCACCGGTGCCGGATACACCGATATCAACGCCGTGCTGCCGGCCAAGCTGATCCTGCTGGCGATCGCCCTGATTTGCGCGGCCGCGGTGTTCTCGGCGGTCGTCCTGCGGGACTTGCGGATTCCGGCGATCGGCCTAGTGCTGTTGCTGCTGTCCTCGTTGATCGTGGGTGCCGGCTGGCCGTTGATCGTTGAGCAGATCAGCGTCAAACCCAATGCCGCGCAAAAGGAAAGCGAGTACATCAGCCGCAGCATCACCGCGACGCGGCAAGCCTATGGCCTGACTTCCGACTCGGTGACCTATCGCAACTACACCGGCGACAGCGGGGCGACCGCGCAGCAGGTCGCCTCCGACCGTGCGACCACGTCGAACATTCGGTTGCTCGACCCGACGATCATCAGCCCGGCGTTCACCCAGTTCCAGCAGGGCAAGAACTTCTACTACTTCCCCGACCAGCTGTCGATCGACCGCTACCTCGACCACAACGGTGCCCTGCGCGACTACGTCGTGGCCGCGCGCGAACTCAACCCGGACCGGCTGATCGACAACCAGCGTGACTGGATCAACCGGCACACCGTCTACACCCACGGCAACGGGTTCATCGCCTCACCGGCCAACACGGTGCGGGGTATCGCCAACGACCCCAACCAGAATGGCGGCTACCCCGAGTTCTTGGTCAATGTCGTCGGCGCCAACGGGAGCGTAGTGTCCGACGGCCCGGCACCGCTGGACCAGCCGCGTGTCTACTTCGGTCCGGTCATCTCCAACACCTCCGCCGATTACGCGATCGTCGGGAAGAACGGCAACGACCGCGAATACGACTACGAGACCAGTAACGAGACCAAGAACTACACCTACATCGGTGCCGGCGGAGTTCCGATCGGGAGCTGGATCTCCCGCAGCGTGTTCGCCGCCAAGTTTGCCGAGCGAAACTTTCTGTTCTCCAACGTGATTGGCTCGAACAGCAAGATCTTGTTCAACCGCGATCCGGCGCAACGGGTGGAGGCGGTGGCGCCGTGGCTGACGACCGACAGCTCCGTTTATCCAGCGATCGTCAACAAGCGGCTGGTGTGGATCCTCGACGGTTACACCACGCTGGATAACTACCCGTACTCCGAGCTCACTTCCCTGGAGTCGGCGACCGCCGACTCGACCGAGGTGGCGTTCAATCGTCTGGCCCCCGATAAGCAGGTCTCCTACATCCGTAATTCGGTGAAGGCCACGGTGGACGCCTACGACGGCACCGTCACGCTCTACGCCCAGGACGAGTCGGATCCGGTGCTGAAGGCCTGGATGCAGGTCTTCCCCGGGACGGTCAAACCCAAGAGCGATATCACGCCCGAGCTGGCCGAGCACCTGCGCTATCCCGAGGATCTGTTCAAGGTGCAGCGGATGCTGTTGGCCAAATATCACGTCAACGACCCGGTGACGTTCTTCTCCACCTCCGATTTCTGGGACGTGCCGCTGGACCCGAATCCGACCGCCAGCAGCTACCAGCCCCCGTACTACATCGTCGCCAAAAACATTGCCAAGAATGACAATTCGTCCTCCTACCAGTTGACGAGCGCGATGAATAGGTTCAAGCGCGACTACCTGGCCGCGTACATCAGCGCAAGCTCCGATCCCGCGACGTACGGCAGGATCACTGTGCTGACCATCCCGGGTCAGGTCAACGGTCCCAAACTGGCCAACAACGCCATCACCACCGACCCGGCGGTATCCCAGGACCTCGGCGTGATCGGGCGTGACAACCAGAACCGGATTCGTTGGGGCAACCTACTGACGCTCCCGGTGGCCCAGGGTGGGTTGCTCTACGTCGAACCCGTGTATGCGTCCCCGGGGGCCAGTGACGCCGCCTCGTCGTACCCGCGCCTGATCCGGGTGGCGATGATGTACAACGACAAGATCGGATACGGCCCCACTGTGGGCGACGCCCTCACCGGGCTGTTCGGGCCCGGGGCCGGTGCCGCCGCGACCGGCATAGAGCCCACCGACGTACCGCAGAACCCGCCCACCCGAACCCCGGCGCCATCGGGTGGACCGGGCGCGCCTACGCCGGCTCCGGCGGTGGTGGTGCCGCCCGCTCCCGACGGAACGGTCACGTTATCGCCAGCCAAAGCCGCTGCGCTGCAGGATATTCAGGCTGCGATCGGTGCCGCGCGCGACGCGCAGAAGAAGGGTGACTTCGCTGCGTATGGTGCAGCGCTGCAACGCCTCGACGACGCGATCAACAAGTTCAACAACACCAAGTAACTCGATCGACGTGCCGCGAGCGCGCGTGTTTGCACGGCGACACGCTGTGTAACCCAGCATTTTGGGCGCGCTGGTCAGTGTCAGGAGCGGGATGTGGTGCGGAACCTGTCCCGGTACGCCCTGGGACTGATGCCGATGTGGTGGAGAAATACCCGTCGCAATGTTTCCGCACTGCCGAATCCCGCCGGGCGCGCGGTCTCGGCCACGCTGCGGCTCAGCACCACCCCGGCCCGCTACGTGGCGCGCGCCAGCAGCGCGGCATGTTGGCAGTGCGTGGTGGCGCGCCGGCCGTTGAGCAGGCCCGCCTGCGCCAGGATGAACGAACCCGTACACACCGCGGCCAGACGCCGGGTCCGCGCCGGCACGCTTTCACCGCGTCGACGAGCTTGGGAATCAATCGGTTGCCCGACCAGGTTGTCGCCGCCGACGACCACGGTATCGGCGGACTCGATCGACGAAATGGGGCAAGTGACGGCGAACCGTGTTCCGATCGCGGTGGTCACGTCGCACCCGTTCACCGACGCGACCTGCAGTGAATACTTCGCGACGAACCGGGTGGCCTCGGCGAATACCTCGGCGGGTCCGGCCGCGTCCAGCAGCTTCACCCCGTCGAAGACGACGATCACCATCGGGCGATCAGGTGCCTTGGCGTCCCGCCACCCGGCCATTGTGTCGCCTCGCGGAAACGTTCGTGGCGACCGGCACACCGCCGTGCTGTGTCAGCCTCGGGTCAAGGCTTGAGAACCGCGTTGAGCCCGCGATTTGGAGGACCTCCGTAGGTTCGGTAACCTGACATTCACCAACGCGGGGTGGAGCAGCTCGGTAGCTCGCTGGGCTCATAACCCAGAGGTCGCAGGTTCGAATCCTGTCCCCGCTACCAGCGGAAATGGCTTCCGGAGATTTCTCCGGGGGCCATTTTCATGCCCGATTGGAACGCTTTTGGGAACATTAGCTGGGCTATACGCTCACATGGCGCCTTGCGAGTCGTCGGCCCATACACAGAACGTTGGGGCCGAGTGTCGTTTACGTTCGCAGATTTGCCCGCGCCAAACGAGATCACCTGGGCGACTGGGCGGTTCACGACGTGTACCTACGCCAGCCGGAGGTTCATCATGGCATTCGGTCAGGACACCGGTCACAAGGCGCGCTACATCCACAAGGTGTTCGACGAGTTACCCACCGAAGATGCCCGCGTCAACTGCGACAAGCTGTCTCGCCACTCGACCCGCGAAGAGCGTCCCGGCTTGGCGGCGCTGCTGGACTATGCGCGTCCGTGGGACGCCATCTTCGTCGTCGGCATCGACCGGCTTGGCCGCAACGCTGCTGAGCTGATGATGATCGATCCGCGAACTTGGTGAGCGCGGCATCGTACTGCGGTCGTTGCGCGAAGGTGTCGACACATCGAATGCGACGGGCCGAATGGTCGCGGGCGTGGTGGCCAGTCTCGCGGAACTCGAACTGGGATTAGGTCGTGAGCGACGGGCAGCATCTAGGGAAGCGCGTCGGCGCGCGGTCAGTCCATCGGTCGCCTGAAGGCGTTGGACGCCTCGAAAACGGCTCTCGCGCAACGTATGCATGCCACTGGCGAGTCCGCTAACACCATTGCGGCGACCCTTGGTGTCAGCAGGGCCACGATTTACCGGGTACTCGCCGACTAACGGGACTGGCCCGGTCAAGCGAGCGTGAGCCGTGTTACTTGGCACCAGAACGCGCGAATCTGAGGGCGGTTACTGGCGGTCGGCGCGGCTCGGGTCCTTCGCAGGTGCTGCGACCACAATCGACATCACCCGGTCAATCGTATGACCAAAGCAGAGAGCGCGTAGCTTTAGCTCGCATAAAATGAGCAACTGTTGACGGCCAACGGAAGATGGTCATACACTTCGAGTAGAACTGTCAAAATGAAGCCGCCAAGGCCTTAGCCGAAGTTGAGACAACGATGGATGTGACCAGCGCCGCGCCCAACGTCTTCGAGGCTGGCCTCCCCACGTTCAGCTACGACCTCACCGCCAGTCCGCATGACATCCTCGATGATGTCCGAACGGCGCAATCGCGTGCGCCCATCGCCATCGGCCCAATCGGCCCGGAAATCCTGTCTTACGAAATGGCACGGGATATATTGCGCGACAACAGGTTCAGCATGCCGCCCGGCATCACGCTTGCAGCGCAGGGCATTACTTCAGGTCCGTTGTACGACAAGATGATGAGCAGCCTCCTGGGCCTCGAAGGTGCGCCACACACCCGCTTACGCAAACTAGTGTCGAGAGCGTTCACCCCTCGGGCGACATCATGCCTTCAAGACACGATTCATGAGGTGGTGAATGGCCTGATCGACCAAGTACTAGAAGCTGGTCGGTGCGACGTCGTGACCGACATCGCGCGGCCCTATCCCACCCCCATCATGTGTGCGTTGATCGGTGCGCCTCGGGAAGACTGGCAGCACTTCGCACGATGGACCGACGAAATCTTCAAGGCCTTCAACTTTCAGCCCGACGCCACCTTCGATGAAGCCGCGATCGTGCGGTCCTGGAGTGAACTGGACGCCTACGTCGATGACATGGTCGCCGCACGGCGCAACAATCTGACCGATGATCTGCTGTCCGAACTCATCCGCGCCGAAAGCGACGGCGACCGACTGAACCTCGACGAACTCCGCATGCTGGTGGCCGGATTCTTGATGGCGGGAACCGACACGACGCGAAACCAACTGGCCGCGTCGGTGCAGGTGCTCTGCGAGCGTCCGGATCAGTGGGCGAAGCTGGGCGAGCAACCAGAGCTTGCGATGCAGGCGGTCGAGGAAAGCATGCGCCACTCACCTGCGGTCTGCATCGCGCCGCGAGCCGCCACCGAGGATGCCGAGTTCGGCGGTTACACGTTCCCGAAGGGGACCTTGGTAGTTGTGAATACGTTCGCTGCCAATCGTGATCCAGCGATCTATGACGATGCTGACCGCCTCGACATCGCACGCAAAGACCTTCCCGCGATTCTGACGTTCGGCGGTGGCGCGCACTACTGTCTTGGGGCGAACCTCGCGCGCCGGGAACTCGCGGAAGCACTCACAATCCTCACCCGGCGGCTCACCGCACCCCATCGCATCGCTCCGGCGCCGTGGAAATCTCTACTGGGAATGAGCGGCCCCACGACACTCGTGATCGAGTTCGACAGCAAAACGCTTGTGAGCGCGGATGCGTAGTCGCGGCTGGGCGGGTTCGATGCCCTTATCGGACGAAGAAGCCATTTCGCGAATCCTGAGTGCGGTAGACGAGGAGGTCGCCGAAAATGGAGCGGCGATACGCATCGCCGACGTCGCCCGAAGGCTCGGGGTTACTCGCCAGACGGTGTACCGCTACTTTCCCAATGCCGACGCACTGCTCATGGCCAGCGGGATGCGTGCCGTCAACGGATTCATCGACCAGGTTGCACAACACGTCAGCGGCCTCAAAGACCCGGTCGCTGTGGTGGTCGAATGTGTTGCGTTCGGAGTCGAGAACCTCTCCGGCGATCCACAGCTAGAAGGTTTACTGACCGCGCGGAATGAGGGCAAAGCCGTCACCTCGCTCTCCTCCGACACGGCAATCTCGGTCTGCCTGTCCGCTTTTCACCAATTCGACGTCGATTGGGAGCTTCACGGTTTTGATACCCCCGGCCTCCGCGAACTTGCCGAGATGACCTTGCGCACCGTGCAGTCCATGCTGACCGATCCTGGCCAGGAGCCGCGCAAGGGACTAACACTACGCCGCTTCGTTGCACGATGGCTTGGTCCAGCAATCCTCTATCCACGAATCACGTCGTTGTCGATCCACGAACGAGACGCAACATTCCAATAGGGGTGACTACATCGGCTGGCGAAGACATGAGTGAAATCCCTTCATGGCGAGTGAGTGAATTAACTTGAGAATTACCGACAGGTTCTATGTGACATTCAGCGCCTTCTCTCCGGTCGCGCGGCCTGGATGCGATGCGGATTCGCCTTTCCCCAAAGACTCAGTGCTCGTGGATGATCACTCCGCGAATATTGCGGCCGGCGAGCATGTCGTCGTAGGCATCGTTGATGTCGTTGAGCTTGTACTCGGTGGTGACGGTTTCGTCGAGCAACAGCTTGCCGCTTCGATAGAGGCTGATCAGTCGAGGGATGTCGGCGCGAGGGTTGGCTTCGCCGTATAGGCTGCCCAGCAGCCTTTTTTGGAACAGTGTGAGCAGAGTCAGCGGCAGCGTCGGCGTCACGTCGGACATCGACGCCAGGGCGGTGACCACCACGGCACCGCCCTTCCGCACCGCATTTAGCGCGTCGTTGATCATGGCGCCTTCGAGCACACCCGGCGTGAGGATGGCCGCGTCGGCCATGACTCCACGCGTAATCTCGCCAACTAACTGGGTTGCTTCCTGGATCGAGGTGGCAAAGTGAGTGGCTCCGAACTGAAATGCTTTGTCGCGCTTGCTCGGCTCAATGTCGACCACGACGATTTGCTCGGCTCCCGCCAGCCGCGCGCCCTGAATGGCACCGCTGCCGATCCCGCCGCAGCCGACCACAACGACGATGTCGCCGGGACTGACGTTCGCGGTGTTGACGGCCGAACCCCAGCCGGTGGTGACGCCGCAGCCGAGAAGACATGCTCGCGACAGCGGCACATCGTTGTCGATCTTGACCACTGAGGCTTCCGACAACACGCCCCATTGCGCGAAACTGCCGACGCCGGAGAGGGCTCCGATGCCCCGTCCTCTGGCTCGGCGCCGGAAGGTGCCGTCGGCCTGGACCCCCGCGAGGATGGTCGCGCCGTAATCACAGAGGTTCTGACGACCGGTGGCGCACCAGCGGCAGCGACCGCACGCGGGTAGGAAAGACGTGACCACGTGGTCTCCCACCGCTACGTCGCGCACTCCCGGACCAACCTCTTGAACGACGCCCCCGCCCTCGTGTCCACCTATCAAGGGAAAGCTCACCCCGAACATATCGCCGGTGCGGATGTGGTGGTCGGAATGGCATAGACCCGTGGCTTCGAACTCGACCAATAGCTCGCCTTCTCGCGGCGGGTCGAGCTCGATCTCTTCCACCGACCACTTCTCGTTCAGCCCCCACAGAACCGCTCCATTGGTTTTCACGGCGACTCCTTAACGATATGTATGGCACGCTCGGGGCAGTTCGCGATTGCGTTGTGCGCCCGCTCTTCCCATTTGGCAGGAATATTTTCCACAGTGACGAAGGCGGTCCCTTCGTCGTCGATGTCGAACAACTCGGGATACGTTGCGTAACAACGGCTGTGGCCTTGGCACATCTCCCTGTCGACATGAAGTTTCATGCTGTTCTAGTCCAATCCGCCTGGCCTGGTCCCGATGACTCCTTTTTCCGTCAGTGCTGCAATCGACGCGGCGTCAAGGCCGAGTAGGTCGCCGAGGATGCTCGCGTTGTGCTGACCCAACGTCGGTGCCGTTGACCGATACCACTTGTCAACGCTGCGGTACTTGAACGGAATCCCCGGCACGTGATGATTTCCCACAATGGGATGGTCCAGGCCTTCGAAAAAGCCTCGTGCGGCCAGCTGGGGATGCATCGAACCGATCCTCGCATCTGCCAAATCTGCAGCCGGAACGCCATATTCAACGAGTAACTCTGCAGCGGCCGACGAATCGTGGCGGCCAGCCCATTGCTCGAGATGCTTGTCGATCACATCATGGGCCTGCACACGCCCTTCGTGGGTGTCCAACGCGGGGTCGGTCGCCCAATCCGGTTCACCCAGAGCCGACTTCAGTAGCCGCCACTGCTCATCCGTTGCGACCGCAATCGCGAGCCACCGTTCGGTCCCGGCGCATGGATAGAGCCCTTGCGGCGCAGCGTCACGGCTGCGATTTCCTACTCGCGATACCAGGTTCCCGTAGGCCGTGAATTCGACAACCTGCTCGGCGGCTGCGTTGAGCGCGGACTCAACCATCGATACCTCGATGAAGGCCCCTTGGCCAGTCTCGTCGCGTCGCCGGAGGCCGGCGAGCATGGCGAATGCGGAGTGCATTCCCGCCAGTGGGTCACATGGGCCGCGGGGGATTCGCGGCTGGTCGTACTCGTGGCCGGTCACCCAAGCCATTCCGGTCATCTGCTCCATCGTTTGCGCGAATCCCACATTGTTGCGCCATGGTCCGTCGAGCCCGAACGCAGGCATACGGACCATCACTATTCGAGGGTTTTGCTCTCTGACGGCCTCCCACGTGATCGTGAAATTGTCGAAGACGCGGGGCGAGAAGTTCTCGACCAGAATGTCTGAGCATCTGACGAGTCCGAACAACAGCTCCCGCCCCTCGGGACAGGACAGGTCGAGGGTGAGTCCTCGCTTATTGGCGTTAGTCGCCAGGTACATCCCCGAGCGCTCCCACCACTGGGGCCGATCGGCGAACGCTGCGGCCGCCATCCGTGCGCCGTCAGGGTGCTGCGTCGACTCCAGGTGAATGACCTCAGCGCCCAGTGCGGCAAGAACGTGAGTGGAGGAGGGGCCCGCCCACCACGCTGTCGCGTCGAGAATTCGTACGCCGTCCAACGGCAGTCCCGGTGCACGGTCGGCAGCGGTAGCAATCCTGCTGCGGGCGGGTACTTTTGCCATTTCGCCGAGCCGAGGAGCACCGGCTGTTGGGGCGGGTCGCCGGCCATTGATCTGGTAGGGCGCCAACGGGTGGGTGAAGCTGCCGCCGGCATACGTGCCCCACACACCACGCGCCGCAAACTGAGGGTGGTCCAACACGGTCTGGCCATTGTTGACTGGTGAGACGGGGATCCGCAGATCGGAGGCCAACGCAACGATTTCGTCTGTGGAACGTCTCGTGGTCCATTCCCGCACAGTCTGATTCCACTCCTCCCGCCGTTCCCACCGCGTCATGGCGAGTGCCCACGCCGGGTCATCGTCGAGCAGGTCCAACCGGCCGATCATTGCCAGGAACGACTCGAATTGTTGGCGGGTATTGGTGTTGAAGCCCACCCACCCGTCCGCGGTCGGTTCGATGGAAGGGATTTCAACCTGCCGGGCCGGCACGGTCAAAGCCGGACGACCGGCCAATTCGTGGTAGAGGTCAGCGAATCCGCTGGCGCTGAGGTGACAAGTCTCCAACAACGAGCAGTCAACGATTTCACCGGGTCCGCCGAGCTGAGCCCGACGCAATGCGGCAAGCGCCCCGACGGCGGCATAACTGGCCATGACCCATTCGAAGACTCGACCACCCGCTTGAATGGGCGGTTGGTCCGGACGACCTCGCAGCGCGAGGGTTCCGCTCTCGGCCTGGATCGTGAACTCCGTCGAGGGTCGGTCCCGGTACGGTCCGGTCAATCCGTACGGAGACAACGCCACGATCACCAGGCGTGGCGCACGCCGTAGGAGCGCCTCGCGGTCGAGCGCCCCAGGGCCGAGAGAATCGACGAACACATCGGCGGAAGCGATCAGTGCCTCCAGATCGGGCAGCGACGTCCCAACGACTGAACGCTTGCCGGCGTTCAAGAATTTGAACAGCGCGTCGGCGTCGCTTCGATCGCCAGACATTCTGTGGCGGAACGGATCCCCGTTTGGGCCTTCTATCTTTATGACCTCTGCTCCGAGGTCGGCGAACAACTTGGTGCAGTACGGACCGGTGATTTCCGTCGCCCACTCGACAACACGAACCCCACGCAGAGCGTTCATCGCCCTGCGGCTTTCCGCGTCAACGTTTTCGGAAGTGAGTTACTCGCGCCGATGAGTGCCCACACGCCACTTCCTGTCCTCACGCTCGTGTCGATCGAGCAGGGTGCTCCGCATCCGCATGGCTGCGGCTTAGCTGGCAACGACGCTAGCGACGGAAAGCTAAAGTGTCAAGTGTGACTCGATAACGATGGGCGCGGTTGAGTTCGTGGGGAGCCTTTAGTCGGCCGCACGAACTTTTGGGGCCCTTGGCCCCGCCCGCCTCGCTTGGCGGACGGCTTCGTGGTTGATGTGCTTACGCCTTTGGCGAGGACTGCGAACCCAGTTCGATCTGCGCGCGGATGTCTGACTCGCCCGTACCAAACCAGCGTGGTCCAAGGCTCGTTGTGAAGATGATGAAATTAGCCAGCAGCTCGGCGAACAGGTCGGCGTCGACGTCGGCCCTGATCTGTTCCGCGGCTTGGTAGTGGCGAACACCTTCGGCAATAACGGCCGTACGGCGTGCGTGATTGGGTTGCAGCACGCGCCGTGAGAAGTCCGGATCCGATAACGCGCGACCGGAAATGTCCCAGCCGGGGACACCGCTGTCCCGGTCATCGATCCTTAGCCTCGCAAAGAAAAGCTGCTCGATATAGTCCTCGAAACGCGCAGGCAGGGCTGCCACGACTTGTTCTTCGGCGTCGCTGACTAGGTCCGCGAGCTGTCGAGAAACAACTTGCTCGAAGATGCCTCGCTTGTCTCCGAAGTAGTGGAACAGCATTGCCTCCGAGCAGTCGGCGCGGCGGGCGATCTCCTTCGTCGCCGCGGCCGCGTATCCCGCTTTGGCAAAGACCGCGGCGGCCGATTCAAGGAGGGCTCGTTGTTTGCCGTCCTTGTCGCGAACTCGCCGCCGCTCGCCTGCACTCATCCCACATACTTTAGCGAGCACCCGTCAATGGAGAGGAAGCTTGCGCGCGTGCCGTCCCACACCGGCCCGGGCTTTTTCGAGTCATAATTGGGCTCAGGTAGTTATCGAGTGTGACTTGACTCCACGCAGGCGACGACTTACTGTGCTCCAAAGCATGTTTCGGCGTGTGCGAGAAATCCGAGGGCGCGCAGATGGCACGTGAACGGCGGCACGATTGCGCTGAAGCCCGAATGCGGACGGCCCCACGTTGGGGCCTGACCGCCCAGGCCGGCCGTCGGCGTCGTCCCTATCTCGGGGGCATGCTCGCGCGCGGGGGAGGAAAGGACTTGTCAACGTGAGCAAATCGCCGGAGGAACACGCCCGGAACCTCGATCTTCGTCACCAGGACTTCAACGACCAAGAATTCCTCTACGAGGTCTACGCAGTGATGCGGGAAAACGGACCGTTCAGTCACCAGGACGTCCCGTTCCTGGGCGCTACGCCAGGGGGCGCGTGGGTCGCCACCCGCTACGACGACTGTTACGAGATCTTGCGGGATTGGCGCAGCTTCTCCAAGTAAACCCCTGGGGCTGGAAGGCAACCCGATGTCGTTTGGGGACATCGTGATCACCTTGGATCCTCCACGTCAGCAGCAGCTTCGCAAAGTTCTGAACCCATATTTTTCTCCGGGCCGGATGAAGGAGTTGGAGCCCCAGGTGCGCGCGGTTACCGATGGGTTGATCGACAACTTCATCGAATCGGGCCGCGGTGATCTCGCAGATGTCGCATGGCGGCAACCTGGGATCGTGTTCTTTCGGTATCTGCTCGGCATGCCGGTTGAGGACGTGCCGCTCTACATCGAGACGGCTGACCTCGCGATCAATGGTGAGAGCGAAGAGGTCCGAAACGGTTCGATGACGAATCTCTACCTTCGCGTACGCGAGGAGATCGACAAACGTCGTGGTGAACCGCCGCGCGACGACCTCATCGATGTTTTGCTCGCCGCCGAGATCGACGGCGACAAATTGAGCTTCGACGACGTCGTCGCGAACGTGATGCTACTCGTGCAGGCGGGGCTCGAAACCACTTCTAGCGCAATGTCATTCGCTTTATTCTACCTGGGCACCCATGCGCCGGAGCGCGACCGGCTCGTACGCGAAGCCGAGTTGATGCCCACGGCGATCGAGGAATTCATCCGATTCGCCGGTTCGGTACACGGACTGCATCGGTCAGTCACAGAACAAATTGAACTAAGCGGCCAGAAGTTCTGCCCCGGTGAGACCGTCGTCGTGAACTACGCGGCCGCCAACCGCGACGCGCGCGAGTTCGACGACCCCAACAAGTGCATTCTCGACCGACAGACGAACCGCCATCTCGGATTCGGAGCCGGCGTCCATCGCTGTCTGGGTTCCAATCTCGCCCGACTCGAGTTTCGCGTCGGCGTCGAACAGACCCTGAATCGGATACCCGACTACGCCATCCCCCCTGCGGCGAAAGTTGATTTTCACGGAAACTCGGTCACTCGGGGCTACCGCGCGCTGCCCGTCGTATTCACCCCTGGTGCCCGCGTCGACCGATGACGGGAGCGGACAGCCGTCCATATCAACTGTGAGACAGTGCAATAGCGGTTTCAACTAAGACGCGGCAAGTTATCAAGTGCTACTTGACAGTGTAGCAGAGCCGCTCATAGCATCAGGTCAGCCGGTAATGCGTGTCCGTCTTGCGCGAAGCCGCCCATCGCTCCCGCGCCCGCGCCCGCCGTCAATCGGTCCTCGAAATCAGAGAGGAACCCCGTGGACAAGCAAGATCTTCAATGGATGATCTCCGTCGATGATCACATCATCGAGCCCCCGAATCTATGGGTGGACCGCGCGTCGGCCGCCGATCGTGATCGGGTGCCACGTGTCGAGCGCATCGACGGCGTCGATACGTGGATTTACGACCAAGCGCGCGCGTCGGTGCTGGGCATCTTGGTCGCAGCTCACCAAAAGCCCGCCGAGTACTCCCCGCTGCCAGTGAATTACGACGAGATGCCCCGCGCATACTTCGACCCAGTGGCTCGCATCCCTGACATGGACGAGGATCATGTGATTGCGGGATTGAACTTTCCCTTCTTCCCGCGGTTCTGTGGTCAGATGTTCGCCCATCTCGGTGACCGCGACCTCGGTCTCAAGTGCGTGCGCGCGTACAACGACTTCGTCATCGATGAGTGGTGCGCGGCCGTGCCCGGTCGCTACATCCCGATGGTCATCATTCCGTTGTGGGATACCCACCTGGCCGTCCAGGAGACGCTGCGGTGTGCCGACAAGGACGCCAAAGCCATTGCGTTCTCGGAGAATTTGCATCCGTTGGGCTTTCCGTCCATCCACTCGGGAGCGTGGGACGATTTCTTCGCTGTGGTGAACGAAACGAAGATGCCGCTGTGCACGCACATCGGATCGTCGTCGGTTAGTCCCACCACGTCGCCTGACGCACCTTTCGGGGTTCGGCGGTCAACATCAACCTCAATCTGGCGAACTCAACCACGGATTGGCTCTTCTCGGGCAAGCTGCAGAAGTTCCCCGACCTGAAGATCGTGCTGGCCGAGGGTGGCATCGGCTGGATCCCCTACCTCATCGAGCGTGCAGAACACGTCGCCGCCGACTACCAATACCTACGCGCCAACAACTGGGCGGTTGATCCGGCCACGATGCGCTTGACCCCGGTACCCACCGACCCCGCGGTTTTCCCGGAGTCACCTCGCCAGCTATTCCGCGACCACATGTACGGCTGCTTCATCGAGGACGACTTCGGGGCGGCGAATCTCGATGCCATCGGTATCGACAACGTGATGATCGAGACGGATTATCCGCACACCGACAGCCTCTGGCCTAATTCCCTCCAGGCCGCTCACAAGGCACTCGACAGCCGGTCCGACATCGACAAGTACAAAGTGCTGCAGGGCAATGCCCGCCGAATCTTCAACTTTGAGCCCGCCCCGTATCCGGCGGTGACGTAGTCAGCGGCATACGGAGTCGCATGATGCGTGAATACCAGAACTTCATCGACGGCCAATGGTCGAGTGACAACGCCGTCGGCGCCATCGATGTCATCGATCCGGCAACCGAAGAGCTGATCGGCCGAGTCGTCGACGGTGGACCAAAGCAGGCGGCCATGGCGATCGAGGCGGCCAGGCGCGCTTTCGACGAAGGGCCGTGGCCTTGGATGTCCGTTCGAGAACGGGCAAAGATCATCAAGCGATTCGCTGAGATCCTCGACTCGCGTAAAGCGGAACTACGAGACCTAGTCGTCGCCGAGATCGGCTCGACCGGCTTCATCACCGACCTCATTCAGGTCGGCGGCGCCATCGAGGCCGCCCACTATTACGGCGAGTTCGTCGAACACGATGTGACATGGGTGGAGACACCGGGCGGCCCCATAGTTTCTCCGACCGGCCTGGGCGGCGTGACGGTGGTCCGGGAACCGGTCGGGGTGGTCGGAGTCATCACGCCATTCAACTTCCCATTTTCGATCAATATTCAGAAGTGTCTGGCCGCCTTGGCCGTCGGCTGCACCGTGGTACTCAAACCCCACCCGTGGACCCCCATGAACGCCTTGGAGCTAGCCAAGGTTGGCGAGGAAGCGGGCCTGCCGCCTGGAGTGTTCAACGTGGTTGTGGGGGGCGCGGGTGTCGGCGAGGAGCTGTGCACCCACCCAGGCGTCGACATGATCGGATTCACCGGCTCGACGGCGACCGGCCGACGCATCCGCGAAGTATCGGCAGCAACGATGAAACGCGTACAGCTGGAACTAGGCGGCAAGAGCGCGCACATCGTCCTCGACGACGTCACGGAAAGTGACGTTGCAGGAATAGGTTTCGGGCAGGTACTGATGCATGCCGGACAGGCATGCACCGTCACATCGCGACTTTTGTTGCCTGAGCACTTGCTCGAAGCGTATGTCGAGGGCGTCAAAGCCATGGCTCCAATGATCACGGTCGGGGACCCGCGTGATCCCACCACCGTTGTCGGTCCGCTGATCAGGGATCTGCAACGTCAACGAGTTGAGTCCTTCGTTCAGTCGGGCCTGCAGGAAGGCGCGCGGCTGGTGGTCGGCGGCAAACGTCCCGGACATCTCGAACGCGGCTTCTACTACGAACCGACAGCGTTCGTCGACTGCCGCAGCGACATGCGCGTATGCCGGGAAGAGGTGTTCGGGCCGGTATTGGCGGTGATGACCTACAACTCCGAAGGCGAAGCCATCCGCATCGCCAACGATTCCATATACGGTCTGGCGGGTCTGGTGATGACCCGCAATGGCGCAAGGGGATTCAACGTCGCCAGGCAGATCCGAACCGGCACCATCATGGTGCAGACGGTGGCACCCGGTGTCAATCTCGGAACCAATCCGGGTGGTGGGCAGGGCCCCGGCTGGTCTCTACCGGCGCGCGGCATGTTCAACGGCGGGGGGCCGTTCGGCGGCTTCAAGCAAAGTGGACTTGGCCGAGAGCAAGGGCGCTGGGGCTTCGAGGAATACACCGAGCTGAAATCAATCACCATGATGTAGCTGGGCACTGCACCTTTGACGACGCGGCGCGGGTCCGCGTCCGGACTTGGGGCTGGAAAGGTCGCGTGATGGAACTTCTCAGGGACGTCCGGGTCCTCGAAGTGTCATTGTTCTCTGCGGACGCGCTGGGCGGGCACCTGGCTGACCTCGGCGCAGAGGTGATCAAGGTCGAGCCGCCGGGCGGGGGTGGATTTCGCGGCTCGGCGGTTTCCGGCGGCGAGCTGCAGGACGCTCACTGGAACCGCGGCAAGAAGAGCGTGGCAATCAACCTGAAAACGACTGAGGGTCAAGAGGCGTTTCGCCGCCTGGCCGCGACATCGGCGGTGGTGATCGACGGTCTACGTTACGGAACCGCGCACCGGCTCGGCTTCAGCTACGACGACGTCGTTGCAGTCAACCCGACGGTTGTCTACTGCGTGCTCAATGGCATGGGCAGCTATGGGCCCTACACTCGACTAGCCACGCACGGTCTGTCCTTCGACTGTTTCGCTGGCTTGAGTCCGCCGATCATGGATGCGGATGGAACGCCGCGTCTTTCGGGGGCGGCGACCGGCACGACAGGTGTTCTGGCGGGACCGCTATACGCGGCGATGGGCGTACTCGCCGCACTTCACGCCGCCGGCCGCGACGGCAAGCCGCAGTACATCGAAGTAGCGCAGGTCGATGCGGCGATCAACTGGAACTTTCAGCACCTCACGGCGTTGGCGAACGGTCAACCGGCGTACGGCGAGGGAATCCGCGCTTCGCTTCGCTACCAGTACTACCGAACGAGCGATGGCAACTATGTGGTGTTCAACGCCCTGGAAGACAAGTTTTGGCTGAGATTCTGTGAGTCACTCGAGAGGATGGATCTCTACGAACCGGGGCGCCAGAAGCCGGGGGAGGATGTCGAGGCAGAGACCTGGCTTCGCGAGGAATTGACAGCAATATTTATGGAACGCACACGCAAGGACTGGACCGACTTCTTCATTGCAACCGATATCGCAGGTGCCCCAGCGTTTTTGGGCGCAGACCTGTTCGAGGACGACCACGCGAAGGCTCGCCGACTCGTCTACGAGCAGGCTCAGCCGGACGGGACGTCGCAGCGATTGATTGGAACGTGCATCAAGACCAAACCCGACGAACGGTTTGCGCCACCAGCAGCACCGCTCGTTGGGCAGCATACGGAAGAGTTACTCGGCGCCCTGGCGCGCTACGGCGCGGCCGGATTGAAGCGCCTTCGTTCGGCTGGCGCTATCTGAACACCGGCGCATGCCGCTGTCGCGAAGGTTGCTTTTCGCGGCGTTGCCATAACGCGGCGGCAACAGGCGGGCACGAAACTGACATTCCCTGACATCGTTAGGCCACGTAAACCCGTCGCGTAAGCCCACCGCCTTCCCTGCGGCGGTGTCGGCGGCATTGGGAACAGATTTGGGAACAAGACTCCGCGAAAACTGGCTCGAATCAGTGCGACAGCGCGTACGGACTGACACACCTAACCCGTAATGAACTGCGCTTTTGAGACTTGGCGACCGACCGAAACCCTTTGTGCTTAGCCATCACCCAGAGGTCGCAGGTTCGAATCCTGTCCCCGCTAACAGGTGAAATGGCCCCCTACCCCGCATACTTCGAGCAATACGCGGCAACGCTTGCGCCTACGAAGTAACCGGCGTGATAGCCGTCCAGGTTGCTGTTCTGCATGACTTCATTCGCCACATCGGACTTCGCCCTACCCAGACCAAGTTCATCGCAGACCTCATGAGCGGCGGTGATCGCACTCTGCGGTGACGCGAATGTGATGCCCTTGGATGCCAGCGCCGTCAAGAACGGGACGTCGCTACTTTCGGCGTGCGCACTTGGGGCTGCCGCTATGGCAAAGAAAAGCAAAGCGATTGCCCATGCCGGCTTGGCCACTCGCGGTCGGAGCGGGCTGGGCGGGGCTGGGGTCGTCGTCATTTCTGCACCTTCTCCCGATGAACCGGCAACCCGCTGCCAGGCTTGGGTGTCGTGTCTGACGTGCTGGAACATGATCTTCTCCTCTGCGGAGGCAGCCCGATCGGCTCAAATCATGGGCACACGGCCTGACGGGCACTCGCGCACCGGTGAAGGCGACGCACTACCAGAAGGGCCGAGAAACTCAGGCGGCAGAATGAATGCCGGAACCGGATCGGGACAGGATGGATTTCGGATGGGGACTATCGCCGGGACTGGACTCGCTCATCTCTGGCCCTCACCTCCTTGCCGCCGGGACACACGCGGGTGTCGCCATCGTTCGTTCGCAGTGGTGTAGGGGACATCCGACCCAACGGTCGCCGCCGACATACACCCCTCTCGTCAGAGCTTCGGCACTGCACGGCGTACCCGAAAACCCGGGAGCCACTTTGGCTCAACCCTTAAGCCGGGAAGAGCTGTCCTGACCCGTGGCGTCTTTCGACGTTCGGGGTCAGTGGCCTATGTCCACGCAGAAGCCTCACCTAGCGAGGTGCTTGCGTACCCATCATGACTGCTGGGGCGGCGCACGTCAATGCGTGCGATCCGCGGCGCGCGGCAGGCCGTCATTCTCGGCTGCTCGATCAATCGAACGTGTCTGCGTGGCGGACTACTTCTGAGCAGCCTTCTTTTTCGGAGAACTGCTGGGCCGCGCCGGAGCATGACCCCGGTCTCCGGCCGCGTCGGCCGGGGCGTGGCCACCGGGCGGCGCTGGCGGATTTTGCGGAGCGTCGGATCCTGGCAGGTCGTCCTGTCCCAGATAGGAAAGGTGAACGGAACGCAGGAAATCCTTGTCGTCGTAGATCGGCATCAAGCCTTTGGCGCCGTCGAAAACCTCTGCGAGCCAGGCCGAGTCGTCTGACGCTTCGGAAAGACTCCACGCGGCCGCCCGGATCGCTCCGAGCGTCACGGCCCCGGCCGCAATGACTTCGATGGTCTGCTCTCCGCAATTCTCCCAGAGCGCGTCCAGGACCGCGGCGGCCTTGGTGGCGCTCTTGCCCCCGCCCGGGCGGGCCTCATTATAGGTTTGACAAATCGTCTCGGGTGGCAGCGTCTGCTGGGCGAAAATCATCAAATCCATTGCGGCCTTGGCGGCGTCGCGCGCACTCCCAACGGGGCGAGGCTTGAAGCTCAGGTTCTTGATCGCGTCGCCGATCCCGGCCGCGATGTCGTCGGCATGCGCGTCCACCATGTTGTCCCCGTACGTGGAATGCACGCCGGTGGTAGCCCCGTTCAGCCCATCGGAGTGTTGCGAGGAATGTAAGGGCTGGCACGCGTCGCCCACATAGTGCGCCAGGCAACCGGCCGCGGTGAGGAAGCTCGCGCCGTCGCCCTTCTGCGCGAATCCCACGATCTGGTTGAAGATCTGCCAGACCCGAAATGGCAGTGCCCCTTGGTTATTGGACTTCAGTGTCGATGCGGTGTGAACCGGCGCGTCTTGTAGAAGCTCAGCCAGTTGCTGTAATTCAGCGAGTTGTCGTCGGCTTGATAGCTGGCGATCAGCGTTTGGGCGTCGCCTCCGGGAAGGTCGATATCGGCGTAATGATTCCAATTCTCCATCGCCCGTGTAACTTCCGGCTTGACCCGGTTGACATTTGTCTTCCACACCACGTCCGGCACATCGCTGAGCGGGACGAAATCCTTGGCCTGCAGATGGGTCGCCTGCTCGAGTTGGGCGTCGCTGCTGAAGCTGAGGTTGTTGATGTTGGCGGTGAAGAATTGCTGCAAAGCCTGGTTTCCCACCAGGAAGCACGCCTGTTGATCGATCTTGAAGTGCCCCAGCGGCCCCCAATACTGAAAGCGTTCGGCTGTGGGTCCGGAGAGCAGATCGAGATTCAGTTCCCGCAGGATCACCGCCATCGACGTCGCCAGCGAGAACTGCAGGAATGGCCGGAGGTCGGACCATTGCTGATCCGCTGGCCGCCCCACTGCAGCCCGAACGGCGAGCGCTCGCCCGGCTGCAAGACTCCGTCCAGGCACCAAAGTGATCCGGAATCGCCCGGCTGCGTGACCAGCGGAGCCGTATCGTCCGATCGCGCGCCGATGACGAAGTCGGCGACATAATCGCGCCCGCCACTAGATTTATATCGGTAGAAAAGGGCCTTGATCTCTCCGCGGATTTCTCCGCTTGCGGCGCCATGCCCGGCCACCGGCTGCCCGATCCAAGACAGCGAGGCCGTCCCCGCGCTGAAATCCGCCACGTCGCCGATCGACTGAGTGAGCGCGTCCGCGTCCCAAATATTGGCATCCTCCAGCCGGACGATGGCGGCATCGATATGGAAACCATGCACGCGACCGTGCCCATGCGGCGCATTCCCTGGGCGTCGACGTAGATAGGTGAACCGACACTGAGCGAGTTAGCCGCGAGGCGACTTGGGTCGAGCGCGGGGGTCGGAAGATGCGCGGACTCCGCCAGGACCACACACACACCGGAACAATGCGCCCATCGGGCATATACACAAACGGCGGCACCACATCCTCGGGATGTTTGATCAGGTGCTCGAGGGTTTGCCACCGCCTGACAAACACCAGAATGCACGGCCACGACCATCTCTCCACTCTGGAATGCAGGAGGGTGCGCGGTTCGGAATCGGGATCGTGATCGTTGACGTGATCAGGGCCCGCTTCGTGCGCGTCGGGGTCGGTGTCGCGTACGAGGTAGCGTCCAATCGCGGTCGAGAAAACATTCGGTTTGTGTGCGAGGTGCACGTGAAACCGGTCGCGGGCGTCCAGCAGATCGCCAATGCCGAGCGAATGAAAGTCGCTGGCACACAGTTGTTTGTGGATCTGTGATCGTTCCATGTCTTGAACGCTAAAACGGTGGGATGCCGCCGCACCACAACTGGCACCGTAAATATTCGCAAACGACGGCCACCGCGCATCCGGTCCAGTGCGAGAAAAATCCCTAGTCAAACGCCCGACGCAGAATGGTACCGACGGGACCGCGCGTCCGGGGTCTGGTAGCGAGGAATCGTCCGTGTCATCGCCACCGTAACGGTAGCGACGTGAGCGCAAAAGACTTCGACGGGAATCTGATGGTGGGGGTATAGCCCTGTGGCAGTTCGAAGTCGGGGATCTGGTTGAGCCACTCTTCGACGACCACGGCCAGCTCTATGCGTGCCATGTGAGAGCCTATGCAGCGATGTGGTCCTCCGCCGAATCCCCAGTGCCGGTGAATCTTTCCATCCATGACCAGGTTGTCGGTGGAGACCGCGTCGCTCCCGTCGCGGTTGATCGCAGCCGTGCATAACCGCACCGGCGTGCCGGGGGGCAGTGTCATGCCCCCAACCTTCACGAAATCGGTGGTAACCCGCGACGCCAACGGCGCCGACGGCTCCAGCCGGACGATCTCTTCAATAAATGCCCGAGTCCGCTGCGGCTCATCGCGCAGCTCCGTTCGAAGTTGTGGTCGGCGCGCCAATTCGAGCAGCGAGAAACCGATGGCAGCCGCAACGGTGTCGAGACCGGACAGGACCAGCAAGTGGCTCATGCCGAGCAGTTCAAGGTCACTGAGATCACCTGGACCGCACATGATCTGCGACAACATGTCAGTGCCCGGGCTCCGTCGCCGTCGTCGGATGGCCTCGGTGAAATACGTCAAAAGATCGAATCCTTCGGCCTGGCCGGCCACAGCGGCGTCCTTCCAGCGGATCATGCTGTCCAAGTCCCCCGGCGGCAGCCCGTAGAGGTCCAGAAACACCTGAAATGGATAGCGGCGTGCGAAATCCATTGCGTCGTATTCCTTACGCCCGGCGATAGCAGCGATCATCTCTGTGGCGTGCAGTTCCATCACCGACCGGTATCTACTCATCGCGTGCGGGCTGAAGTGCGGCTGCAGGATTTTGCGATAACGTGTGTGCTCAGGCGGGTCGAACGCCGACGGCAGAACCGGCACCGGGCTGCCGGGGGGCTGAAGCGCCAATTGGGCCGAGAATAGATTGGGCTTGCTCAGTGCATCGAGCACATCCTCGCGCCGGGTGAGATAGTACGCACCGTTCATGAACACGACCGGTCCAGCGTCGCGCAACGATTTCCATCCAACGCCCCTATCGGCGGCCATCGGTAGCGTCGAGTGCTCCATCCGCGGTAGGTGGAACGTTTCTCGCTGGCCTTCGTCGGGGCCTTGAACCGGAAAGCCCTGCGCGGGTGAGACGTTCGTAATATTCTTCTCAAGGCCCATTGCTATACAGCCCGATGTGCCACGGGGTTGGATGGGTTGATTGTGCGTGCGGGCATGACTCGCCTTTCACAGTGTTTGATGGCCGAGGAGGACCCACCTGTTGGCAGGCGTGTTGGCTCGTCTGATGGCTCTGCTCGCTACCAGAGACGGCGATTTAGCGCATGGTCAGGCAGGGACGATCGTGTGATTGCGTGCGGGGATGAAACCCGGCAGCACACGGAAGGTTCTTGGTGTGCGCCAGCCGCAAAGGCCTGGATCCGATGGCATGACAGTGCGCGCGACGCTGGCCTATCAGCAGCGGGCGACGCAGAAGCGGGTCAACATATCCCGGTTTGCGCCAGGGGTGGCGGACGCAGGCCAAGGGGCGCCGGCCCGCGGAAACTCCGATGCGGGAAACGAAGCTCGTAACGCCCGAAAGTCCGCTTGGGGCGCCGAGGAAGTCCAACTGGTTGGCCGGTCACGAGTCATCCACATGCTGTGAAACGGCTTTTTGTGCGCCGGCGCCGGGCCCGATACGTTGCCCTTTAGGTGGCCGGCTATTTGACTTGTGTGACCAGTGGATTGGAGTTGCGCTTGACTGACCTGTGCTTCGACAGACTTGTGCGCGTTCGTCCACGCCGTCGGCTCCGGTAGTTCAGCCGGGGCGAACTGCGGACGCAGTGACGACGATCCCGCGATCAGGGCAACGAACAGGCTCAGCACAGCAATAACGGCGACGGTCACTGGCCATCGTCGAGTCGTGCCGGCGTTCTGAAAACCCATAGTGGCTGCACTGTACAAGGCGCTGCTTGAACGGCAAACCCCAGGAAGCTGTGAAAACGATCAAAGTGGATTCCCTTACGGCGCCATAAGAGAACCAGAACCATTACTCGGCTAGCCGGGCTCGCAACCCAAGGGCGAAGCGTCGGCGCCCCTGCCGAAGGGGCACACGGGCAACGCAAACCAAAAGTGTTCGAAGGTAACCGTTTTGGTGATGAGCGGACCCGCGCCCAAAGGACAGCAAGTACCCAGTCGGAGCACGGCCAGTGGAAAGCTTGCGCGTCGATCATAGAAGGGAATGCTGGAAAGCCTGCAGCAGTGGGGCGGAGCGAATTTCGTTACGGGGGTTGAGCGTTTGTTTGTCGGCGCAGACTCTCACTACAACTGCGGCGGCGCTGCTAGCGCCAATGCTGGCCCCGAAACAGCGATGTTATGGCCAAAGGCTCGCCGGCGCGCAGGACTGCGTCACCTACGGTCGCCCGGACCCGTCTGCACGGACGACCGGTCTCGCGACACCGGGAACCGTGAAATGAACCGTCCCAACGCCATACACCGATTCTCCAGGGGTCCTTACGCCAAATCCGCTGAGGCAACCCGAAACCCCGACCACAAAATCAGCGCCGTCCTAGACCTCAAAGGGGACTACCGTACGCCTCACATGGTTCCGAGGGGGATCTCGTGATTACGTCTACATGAGTTTGCTATTGCACGTTAAGCACGCCACGCATCGACGGAATAAAGTAGTCGTGGAATGGGTAGCTGCCGGGCTTGGTGGGCGCGGTAAACGTCGCGGTCGAGTTGGGTTGAGGAATAACCTCGAAGACGGGCAACGGCCCGAAAACCTTATTTGGTGTTGTCTCGTCTGACACAAGCGTGTGAACGACGGAGTCTTTGTTGGCCACGATGATGTGAGCACCCGGCGAGACCGAGGCCGGCACGATTAGGCGGTTTTCTTCGATCGTGATCTGGGGTCCGGCTGTCGAAGGCGTCGCCGGCGCCGGGGCTGCTGATTGCGATGGCGCGGGCGTTGGTGACTGATGTCGGCCGAACGCGCCCATTTCTACAACGGCGACAATCCCGGCGGCGACGATGATTACGCCGGCCACTAGTGCGATCTTGGCGGCCCGGCTGAGCCGACGGACTTCCGTCGTGGTGGCCGGCGGGGGTTGTAGCGGCAGTAGTGGACGGGTTTGCGCCAATTGCGTCGGTGACTGGTTGAGGCGGTCGGCGTGCTCTGGGGCGGCTGACCCAAGTTGCGTGGCGTCGGTCGTAGGCCATAGGTCACCGCTTTGTGGAGTGGCTGCTGACGCGGATGCGCCCGGCGGCGTTTCCGTCGGCTTGTTCTGGCCAGCCTTCTCCTCGGCCGGGGGACTCTGCTGCACCGTGGTTGAGTCCGGCGTCGGGCGGGGCAAAGGATCGGTGATCGCCCCGCGGGCGGCGTCGGCCAGCTCGACCGTCGTGGAATACCGCTGGTCTGGGTCTTTGGCCATCCCGGTCGCGATGACGTCGTCGACTTGCGGGGGCACGTGGGGATCGGTGCTCGACGGGCGTGGCGGCGGATCCATCAAGTGAGCGGTCATTTGCTGTTCGAAGTTGTCGCCGGGATAGGGCGTGTGGCCGGTCAGACACTCATAGAGCACGCACGCCAGCGCGTAGATGTCTGAGCGGGCGTCGACCTGACCGGCTCGAAGCCGCTCCGGGGACATGTAGGGCCAACTGCCGATGACGCCACCGGTGCCGGTCAAGCCGGTCTGATCGGCACCGCGAGCGATGCCGAAGTCGATCAGGTAGGCGAAGTCGTCATCGTCGAGCAGGATGTTGGACGGTTTGACGTCGCGGTGTACGAGGCCGACCTTGTGCGCGGCTTGCAGCGCCTTGGCCACCTGCTCGATGATCTGCACCGCCCGAGCCGGTTCCAACGGGCCCTCGTTCAGCACTTCCTGCAGATCGCGGCCCTCGATGAGCCGCATATCCACATACAGCCTGCCATCGATTTCGCCGTACTGATGGATCGGAATGATGTGTGGATTGCTCAGTTGGGCGGCAGCATCTGCCTCGCGGCGAAACCGGGCCACGAATGTGTCGTCCCCAGCGAGATGCGGCGGCAGGAGCTTGATAGCCACTGTCCGATTGTTGGCCGCCGTGTCACGGGCGCGCCACACCTCCCCCATACCGCCGCGGCCCAGCAACTCGATCAGACGGTAACGCCCGAACTCCACTTCACCCACCGGCAGGTCCTTCCTACGCGGTTATCCCAGGCTGAAATCTACCGATTCACCGACGTCGTGGGGCCTGTATTCCCCGAATCGAGGAACCGTCCGCGGTCTGGTGACGGGGGTCGGCCCTATGGTCGAACGTATGAAGCGGGCAGTGGGCGTCGGGCTACTGGCCTCGGCGTTCGCGCCGTTGGTGGCGCTACTGGCTGTGCTCAAGCTCGACGATTTCGGGTGGATCACCTGGGTGATCCTGGCTGTCTGCTCGGCGGCCGTTGTGCTGCTGTTCGTGGTGTTGCGCAGCCTGTCGAGGATCCAGTCGCGCACTGTCGACACCACCTCCGTCAAGCGAGCCGACGAGCGGGTGCTGGCATTCACCTCGAGCCACGTCGTACCGGTTGTGGTCGCGCTGTTCGGTGGGGCGAAGGGACCCGCTTTGGCGGCCACGTGCGCGCTCGTCGTGCTGTTAGCGGTGATCTACGTCCGTGCCGGTCTCTATCACTTGAATCCGACGCTGGCGGTGTTCGGATTTCGTCTCTATGAGGTGACGGCTGACAACGGCGCCATCACGATGCTGCTGGCGAAGCGCAGCCACATCCCGCAGCGTGGGCAGCTCGACTGTCACTATCTTGGGGACGATGTGGCGATCCAACTGAAGGGGCGGGCGTGACGGCTGAACCAGCCAGGCAGGCGCTCGCCGACGCTGTCGGCGCAGTTGGCACGGCACTCGACAATTTCGTCGTACGCGGCGATGCACTGGCTGACGCAGCGGTATCGCGTTTCGACCTCATCGGCGACATGGCCGCCGAGGTCACCAACGACGTCGTACGAGCCGCAACCGCTCTGTCTGATAAGCAGTTCCTTGACTACGACCCGTCCTACCAAACCAGCTCATCTCAAGTGCTTGTCGAGAACGTGAGCGAGATCCCCGAACTCGCCGCGGTAGACGCCCAGATCCGAGGCGGCGACGTCCCCAACGACGCCGGCGGCCCCCCGGCCGTCGCGATGGCCCACGCTGTCGGCGCCGGGCCGGCCAAGCTCGTCGCCTACCGCGTCAAGGGCCCGGGCATCGCGACTCGCCGGGCACGGGGAATCCCCCTGATACCTCGCGACGGAATCTATCGACCCATCGATGGTGAGGTGCTGTACTACGAACCGCGGTTCGACGTGTTCACCTGTGCGGGGTTCGCGTACTTCACGACCGTGACGCTGATCCAGACCAAGCTCCACGCCGCCGGGAAGGCGCGGCAGCTGGCCCGGGAGGCGCTGGCCACCGCGACGGCCAAGGTCACGATTGACGGGTTCACCGACTTGGAGAATGCGGTGATGGACGATCCGACGATGAGAGCCAAGATGGCCCACGTCGCGCGGCTCCTGCAGTCCGATCCCGAATACGCCAAGAACCTGACGACGAAGAAGCTGGTCAGGTTCGTCGAGGCACACCCCGACTACAACATCCCGGTGTCGACGATGGCCGGCGCGAAGGTCCTCCTCTTCGACCCGTCTCCGCAGCGCCGCCACCAAATCCCACGCCTGCTTGCCGACGATTACCTGCACAGCTACCTCACCGACCGCAGCTACGAGGCCGGGTCCAAGCTGCGCGTCAAGGCATCGAGCGCCCATCGATAGCCGGAAGCAGCGGGTTACGCGCTGCGATCGTGGGGAGGAAAATGCGCCTATGGCTGATACCCGGACTGCCCTGAGGATCTGTCCCTTTTGCGAGGCCACCTGCGGGCTCACGTTATCGATCTCCGGGGGCCGGGTTGCCGGCGCCCGCGGCGACCGCGACGACGTCTTCAGTGCAGGTTTCATCTGCCCGAAGGGGGCCAGCTTCGGCGAGATCGACAATGATCCCGACCGGTTGACCCGGCCCCTCATCCGGCGCGACGGGGTGTTGACGGAGACCACTTGGGAGGAGGCATACGCCGTCGTCGCAGACCGCCTTGGCGAGGTGATCCGCGACCATGGCGGGCCAAGCGTGGGCGTCTATTTCGGCAATCCGAACGCACACACCGTCGCGGGCAGCCTGTACGCGCCGTTGGTCATCCGCGCGCTTGGCACCCGGCAGGTGTACAGCGCGAGCACGCTCGATCAGATGCCCAAGCACGTCGCGCTGGGCCTGATGTTCGGCAGCCCGGTCGCGTTCACGGTGCCCGATCTCGACCGCACCGACTATCTGGTCATCATCGGCGCGAATCCATTGGTGTCCAACGGCAGTTTGGCCACCGCCGCCAACTTCCCGGGCAAGCTGCGGGCCTTGCGCAAACGCGGTGGCAGGCTGGTCGTCATCGACCCCGCCCGCACCCGCACGGCCGAACTGGCTGACCGCCACCTCGCACCGCGGCCCGGTACCGACGGTGCATTGTTGTTTGCCATCGTGCACGTGCTGTTCGACGAGGGCCTCGTCGAACCGGGTCTCGGCGGAATCGCAGAACACGTCAACGGCGTCGAACAGGTCCGCGCGCTGGCCGACGAGTTCGCACCGGAGGCCGTGGCCTCTCATTGCGGTATCCCGGCCGACGAGATTCGCACGCTGGCCCGCGAGATCGCGGCGGCGCCGACGGCCGCCGTGTATGGCCGAATCGGCACCTCCACAGTGGAATTCGGCACAATCGGCAGCTGGTTGGTCGACGTGATCAACATCCTGACCGGAAACCTCGACCGGCCGGGCGGAGCGATGTTCCCCCTCGGGGCGACGGTTCCCGCGCCCCGCCCCCCGAAGCCAGGCCGCGGGTTCCGCACCGGACGTTGGCACAGCCGTGTCTCGGGCTATCCCGAGGCGCTGTCCGAATTTCCCGCCGCCGCGTTCGCCGAGGAGATCGACACAGCGGGAGAGGGCCAGATCAGGGCGGTGATCACCATCGCCGGAAACCCGGTGCTGTCGGCACCGGACGGTGATCGGCTTGACCGCGCGCTTGACAGCGTCGGCTTCATGCTCAGCATTGACCCCTACCTCAACGAGACCACCCGTCATGCCGACGTGATCCTGCCCCCGCCCCCACCCGGGCAGAGCGCTCATTTCGACTTCGCGCTCAACAACCTTGCGGTGCGCAACAACGTGCGCTACTCGCGGCCGGCTCTGCCGCTGGACGCGCGGCCCGGGGAACCGGAGATCCTGTCGCGCATCGCCCTGATTCTGTACGGCCTGGGACCGGACGGCGATATCGCGCTGGTGGATGATCAGGTCATTGCGGCCACGTTGGCGAAGGAGACCGCCGACCCGGACTCGCCCGTCGCCGGGCGCGCAGTCGACGAATTGACCGCAATGCTTGCCCAGGGGCCCGGCTACGAACGACGCCTGGACATGATGCTTCGGCTCGGCCCGTACGGCGACGCGTTCGGCGCCAACCCCGACGGGCTCACGTGCGAGCGACTCAAGGCCGCGCCACACGGCATCGACCTGGGCCCGTTGCGGCCTCGGCTGCCCGAGGTGCTCCGAACCCCCACGGGGCGAATCGAACTCGCGCCCGAGCCGCTGATCGCCGATGTGGGGCGGTTGCGCGACTCGGTCGACCGTGCCAGCGACCGATATGTGCTGATCGGCAGGCGCCATCTGCGCTCCAACAACAGCTGGATGCACAACGTGCCCGCGCTGTCCGGCGGCTCCAACCGGTGCACTTTGCAGATTCATCCGGACGACGCTGCCGATCTCGGGCTCACCGACACCCACATCGCCGTCGTCAAGGGTCCGGGCGGCGAGCTCCTGGTTCCGGTCGAGGTCACCGACGGCATGCGGCGTGGGGTGGTCTCGCTACCGCACGGGTGGGGCCATGATCGCGGCGGCACCGGCCAGGAGCTCGCGGCCAGCCGGCCTGGTGTCAACGTCAATCAACTCAACGATGGCAATCGTCTGGACGCACTGTCGGGCACCGCTGTGCTCAACGGCATCCCGGTCGACATCGCCGCCACCCTCAAGAAAGTCCAGATCTGATCGGGATTCCACGCCGTCCGCCCCCTCCGGGGACGCTTGGGTTTGGTATTGCTAGCCGGCCGACAGGGCATGTACTTCCGGGCGGCCGCGTCAGCCAGGCGAAATTCGAGCAAACACAATCAGGCGCGCGTGTATTCTGCCCGGTATCGCCATAGAGGCGTCGATGTCACAAATCGCTGGCCGACAGCTCCGTCGCCGAATATTTACGGAGGTGGGTCATGTCGTGTGTTCTCGCAATGCCGGAAACGATGACGGCGGCCGCGGCGGTGGGCATTACGCACCTGTTCTCTCGGCACGCGCAGGACTATCAGGCGTTGGCCGTGAAGGCCGCGGCGTTTCAGAACCGGTTTGTGCAGCACTTGACCGCGAGTGCGGGCTCGTTTGCCGGCGCTGAGGCCGCCAACGTCGCTGCGCTGCGGCCGCTGGCCGCGACTGCGGAATCGATTGGCGACATGTTCAACGACGCCCGGAACGCGTTGGGGGCGTTTTTCAGGGGCATTTGGAACGCGATAGTGAGCTTTTTTAGTCTGGTGTTGACTTATATATCGCATTTTCTACTTGGTCTCTTGGCCATTGCGTTGTTATTCTTACTTTTCCCGCCGACAATCACATTCTCGTCTTCCTGGCCGTTCATCAATATCTCATAATTTTGGTGAGAAGTGCGGCGAGTGCGCCGCGGTGGAGCAGGGTCGGACCCGGTGGTGGCGGCCTGTCTTGGCGTCTCCTGGCTTCGTGGGCCCGGCAGGTGTGCCGCCCGAGTTGGCGGGGTGCGCACCCGGCTACACCAAACAAGCTGACTTCGGTGGCGGTGGCGGTGGCGGTGGCGGTGGCGGGCGGCCGACGCCGCGTGTCGGGTCGATCACTTTTGCGCGGAAGTTACTCGCGAGTAGACGGAGTTGCGTTACCTTTCCGTGACCTGACTGCGAGAAGCGCGTTACAGGTGTGGAACGTCCGCCGCGCACCGCGAGTCGATGAGTAAGTGGCAAGTAGCGACGCGTCTTGCCTGGTGGTGTCCGCAACACAGATAGGGATCGTCGGCGTTGAATTTCTCAATATTGCCTCCGGAGGTCAACTCGGCGCTCATGCACGCCGGCGCGGGATCGGGGCCGATGCTGGCCGCGGCCGCCGCGTGGGATGGGTTGACCGCCGAGTTGCAATCAGCCGCAGGATCGTTCGCATCGGTGACCTCGGGATTGGCCGACGGGTCGTGGCAGGGTCAGGCGTCGATGGCGATGATGCGCGCGGCCACGCCGTACGCGCAGTGGCTCAGCGCGGCGGCGAGCCAGGCTGAGCACGCGGCCGGGCAGGCCCGGCTGGTGACCGCCGCATTCGAGGCCGCGCAGGCGGTCCACGGTGCATCCCGTGCTGGTCGCCGCCAACCGCACCCAACTGGCATCGCTCGTGGCGTCGAACCTGCTGGCGCAGAACGCCCCCGCGATCGCCGAAGCCGAAGTCCAGTACGAGCAGATGTGGGCCCAGGATGTGGCCGCAATGTTTGGCTACCATGCCGGGGCTTCGGCGGTTGCCTCGGTGCTGTCGCCGTTGAAGGCGACCCTCGCCGACCTGACGTTCAATGTGGGCCTGGGCAACATCGGCAAGTACAACCTCGGCGCCGGAAATGCCGGCAACACTAACACCGGCAACGGCAACATCGGCAACACCAACCTGGGCAGCGGAAACCACGGCGACGCCAACCTCGGCAGCGGGAACAAGGGCAACGGCAACCTGGGCAGCGGAAACGCCGGCAACACCAACCTGGGCGGCGGAAACGCCGGCTACACCAACCTGGGCGGTGGGAACCTGGGCAACGGCAACCTCGGCAGCGGGAACTTCGGGAATTACAACGTCGGTAACGGAAACACCGGCAGCAATAACATCGGCAGTGGGAACACCGACAGCAATAACGTGGGCTTGGGTAACACCGGCTTTGGAAACTTCGGTTCGGGCAACAAAGGCAATGGAAATGTTGGCTCGGGCAACTTCGGCGACAATAACTGGGGCTTCGGCAACAATGGTACGGGTAATATCGGCCTCGGCAATACGGGCAGCGGCGATATCGGGTTCGGGCTGACCGGCAACAATCAAATCGGGTTTGGTGCGCTGAACTCGGGCAGCGGGAATATCGGTTTCGGGAACTCCGGTAACAATAATATCGGCTTCTTCAATTCGGGTAGCGGGAACGACGGCTGGCTGAACTCGGGCAACAGCAACGTCGGTTTCGCCAACTCGGGCAGCTCGGGCAGCGGCGACCGCGTGAACTTCCTGGTCAACGAAGCGGGCGCGAACTGGGGCATCGGGAATTCCGGTGTCCTCAACACGGGCGTGGGGAACTCGGGCTTGCTCAACACGGGTTCCGGGAATTCGGGCTCGGGGAACACGGGTTTCTGGAACGCGGGTGCGCAAAACACCGGCTTCGGGAATACGGGTTCGTATAACACGGGTAACTTCAACTCGGGATCTCTCAATACGGGCAGCTTCAATGCCGGGAATGTCAACTTCGGTGCCTTCAACGCCGGCGATGTCAACGCGGGCTTCTTTGACGCCGGCAACACCAACACCGGCGCCTTCAATGCGGGCGACAGCAACACGGGCGCCCTCAATGCGGGCAACCTGAACAATTATTTCGGCAACTCCGGCAATGGCCCCGGACCAAACTCGGGCAACTCGGGCTCTGGGGACCCCACCAATTATGGCAACTCGGGTTTCTACCAGGCGGGTAAGTACATGTCGGGCATCGGCAACGGTGACTACTACAACACGGTCTCCACCCGACTCAGTGGTGTGGAAAACTGGGGAAGCTTTGACGAATCCGGCTATTTGAACCTGGGCAACGATAATTCGGGCTTCAGAAACAGCGAAGCCAACCCCAACACCACCCTCAACTCGATCCCGGACTTCAACTCGGGCTTTGTGAACTCCGGCACGTACAACTCGGGCTGGTTCAACGGCGGTAACTACAACTCGGGCATCCTGAGCGGTGGCGACCGCAACTCGGGCTTCTTCAACGTGGGCGCCAACTCGGCGGGCATCTTTAACGGTTGACATTTTGAAATACCGCTGCCGGGCCCGCTGGTCCCGGCATGTTCGTTAATCTCGACCCATGCCTGCCAAACGGCGACGCGGCACGAAGGCGAAGAAGCAATCGTCCACGCGTGCACCGCGGGCCCAACGCCCGCGGCAACTGGACCTGCTTGGCGAGGTTAGGCGCGCGGTCGAGGACGGGGAACCGTTGAGCCTGCTCAGCTACGTGAGCTCCCTGCTGAGTGTGGCCGATCCCCGCAGCAGGGACCCCCTTGCCAAGGACCAACCGGAACAGATCAGCCTGGAAGAGATGGTGCGGGCGTTCCTCGAGATCCGGACCCCGGAGATGACGGCGCTGCTGGCGGTGATCGCCGAACTCGCTCGCCGCGATGACGTCCTGCGCCGGCGCATTCGGCGCGAGCTCGCGTCCCGGCCGAAGGTTGAACCCCGGTGGATAGCCGAACTCGCACAGTCGGAGACCGACCGCGCGGTGCGGATGAGCCACATTCTTGGCGACGGTGACGACATCATTCTGGGGTGCCGGTTGCCTGGCGGGCAGCCGATCACCGTCGTGGTCTACGTCGACCACAACCTCGGCACCATCGTCAAAGACTGCTTCGTGGTTCCGGTGCCGATCGACGAGATCGTCGATGAGCTTCGCCGCGCCACCGATGATCCCGATGCCAGCTTCGACGACATCAGCCTTGCCGACGCGCGCGCCTGTGTCGAAGAGGCGATCGCACGGGCCGCGATCACCTACCCACCGGAGGAGAGCGAGTCCTGGCCCGCCACCCGCGCCCTCGTCGAATGGATCCTGCAAGAGCTGCCCGAAGGGGGAACCGAATACCAACGCCCTAAGTGGGATTCGGACGCGCTGGCCGCACTCGCCGACCGATTCTTCGCCTCCTCGTACGGCGCCAAGCTGGATGACGCCGACCGGCGGCGTTTGCTCGATTCGCTGTTGTGGTACGGAACCGACTACGGTACCGGCGATCCACTGCGCTGGAGTGTGCCGAAGGTGGAGATCCTGCTTCGCGACTGGATTCCGCGCAAGATCGTCGCCGACGCGGCCCATCTCGCCAGGGCGCCGGATCTGCTGCGGGCGTTCATCGGCTTCGCGCACGCCGAAGTCGGCATCCGCGCCGAGCTGACCAGCGAGGCGGTCGCCACCGTCGACGTGCTGGAACCTGAATTCCAGGACATCGTCCGGTCCGACCGGCCGCAGGGGCCCTACGCAATCCTCGAAGCCCTCGGATTGGATACCGGCGCGGCCGATTGGTCGTTTCGCGAGTCCGGCGGGGCTGAGCAGGTCGAGCGCCTGCTCGACGGGCTGAGCCGGGCGGTCGGCGGCTCCGCGCAGTTGGACAGCCTGCACACCGAACCGTTGCCGGACGAGCCCTTTGATTCCGACGGCATCCCGGACGATATCGGGGCTCGGGTCGGCGAAATTCTGGTGCTGGCCGACCGATGCTGCGACGAGATGCTCGGCCTCGAGTACCGCACCGCCTCCCGGCGGCTGCTCGCTCGTGCCGCGGCCGGCGACCCCGACCTGTTCCGTCGCAAAGGACGGACCGACACCTTCGCCGCAGCGGTGGTGTGGATCATCGGTAAGGCCAACGATGTATTCCACCTCTGGGGACAGGGCCTGCTGGTCAAGGACGTCCTGGGCCACTTCGGAATACGCAGTGGCGGCGTCTCCCAACGCGCCGCGACCCTCCTCGAGGCGGCCGGATTTGATTGTGACACTTACGATCTGAGGCTGGGGTCGCCGGACTTTCTGGTGGCGGCCCGGCGCCGGCGCATCATCGAGCTTCGTGACCAGTACCGTGTGCAATCCGGGGCACGTTGAACGCCTCAGCTCAAGCGGTGTGTCGGTGCCTTCGGCCGGTCGGCGGTTTTCACGTCACGCCCCGCGCCGGCCGACATGGTGGCGGCCTCACCGCGAGCCAGGCCCACGGTCGCGACAATCACCACCGCCGCCGCCGCCACCAGGACAAACCACTCCAGGCCGCCGGCGCGCACGGTCTCCTCGAGCACGAGGACCCCGAGGACCCCGCCCACCACAGGCTTTGCCACGATGATCGTCGGTAGGGAGGCGGTCAGCGCGCCGGCCCGATAGGCCGACTGGTGAAAGATCATCCCGGCCACCCCGGTGGCTATCCAGGCATAGAACCACGGCGTGGTCCACACTGAGCTGGCGTCGTGTTCGAGGATGTCGACGACGCCCTTCATCATCACCGAGAACACCGCCAACAGCGAACCGGCGACCGCCGCCAGCAGCACCGCCGCGACCGGGCGATTCCGCCAGACCCGGGCGCCCGCCAAACACAGGATCAACGGGGGGCCCATCACCAGGCCCACTACCAGCCAGGTCTGTGACGACGCCCGCTCCTGATCGCCCACCGGCTGTCCAACGGCGATGACCACTGCCAACGCCGCGGCCAGCGTGACCGCCCAGATCCACTCCGGGCGGGTTACCGCATGACCGGTCACCCGCGCATAGATCGGTAGGGCGAACAGCAGCGACGTCACCTGCAGCGACATGACCAACAGCACCGAGCCCTTGTCGAGGGCCTCGGCAAGCAGCAGATAACTGGAGATGTCGCCGATACCGCCGATCCACCAGCGTTTGTCGCGCAACAACATGCCGAACAGCGTCAGGTGGCCGACCTCTTTGTCCGTGACCTCCTGCGCGGACCGCTGACGGATCACATTGCCGATCGCCGCTGCCAGCGCGGCGCCAAGGGCGAGAAGCGCCGCAAGCTCCGTTCTCGACATCGGGTGACCTCCTCGCCGACACGTCTGGCCCGGAAACCGCGCTTTCGCGGCCACTTTACTGTGCTGATAGTTTGCTCGCCTTTTGGCCGGCGCCGCGCCAAAACGGCCCGACTGCTTGCGCCATTAGTGTGGCTGACATGGCTGACATGGCTGGCATGGCTGCGATAACTGAGTGGACCGCAGCACACCTGCCGTCGTTCGCCGGGCGCACCGTGATCGTCACCGGGGCCAACAGTGGGTTGGGTGAGGTGACCGCGCGCGAGCTGGTCCGGGTCGGTGCCGAAGTCATCCTGGCGGCGCGCAATACCGAGAAGGGCGAGGCTGCCGCGCGCCGAATGGCCGGCCGCGACGCCGGCTCGACAACCGGCCGGGTCGAGGTGCGTCGACTCGACCTACAGGACCTATCTTCGGTGTGGGCGTTCGCCGACGGCGTGGGCGAGTTCGACGTCTTGGTCAATAACGCCGGCATCATGGCCGCCGACTACGCGCTGACCGCCGACGGCTTCGAGAGCCACATCGGCATCAATCACCTCGGTCATTTCGCGCTGACTAACCTGCTGTTGCCCAAGCTCACCGACCGCGTGGTGACCGTGTCGTCGCTGCAGCACCTGTTCGGCTACATCCGCACCGACCTCAACTGGCAGCGCCGGCCCTATTCGCGGTGGCTGGCCTACGGCCAGTCGAAGCTCGCCAACCTGCTGTTCACCAGCGAATTGCAGCGGCGGCTGGACGGCGTTGGCTCTTCGGTGCGCGCGCTGGCCGCTCACCCCGGCTGGTCGCGCACGAACCTGCTCGGCCGCTCTGGGCACAGATTGACGGACGGGGCGGTAATGACCGCCACCCGCGTGGTGTCTACCGATGCCGACTTCGGCGCCCGGCAGACCCTCTATGCGATAGCTCAGGATCTGCCGGGCGACACGTTCGTCGGCCCGCGATTCGGCCTGTACGGCCGCACCCAGCCGATCTGGCGTGGCCCGCAGGCCAAGCGCGCAACCAGCGCCGCTGCACTCTGGCAGCTGTCCGAAGAGCTAACGGATACCAAATTTCCGCTCTGAGCAGCAATGAGTTAGCCTGTGCGGACGTCACGGGGAGGGTGGCCGGCCACTGTTATCGGCGGGGGAGCTAACGCCGAGGCTGCCGCGATCCGGGGCGTGCCCGGCCCTCCCGAGGAGTACTCAATTGGGACGCGACGTACCCGCATCCGCCAGCCACGCGTTGGTTACCTGCTGATGTATCTCGGCGTCATCGTCAACCCGCAGGCCCGCAAGAATATCGGCGCGGTTGACCGCAGCGCCGAACTGCGTCGGATCGTCGGCAAGCGCGGTGAGGTGCACGAAACCGTCTCCGTCGAGGACCTTCGCGGTGTCGTGAAGCAACTCCATCCCCGCATCACCCACATCGTGAGCGACGGCGGCGATGGGTCGCTGAACTGGCTGATCAACGAAGTCGAGCACTGCGTCGCCGATCCTGAGCGCTGGCCGACATTCGTCCCCAGCAACGGCGGCAGCGTCAACGCCGTCGCGCGCAAGGCGCGAGTGCGCGGGCGGCCCAAAGCGATCCTGACCGCACTGGCGGCCGCCGCCGAGGCGGATCGGCCACCGCACGAGGTCCTGTTCGACACGTTGGCACTCGACGGTGAAACCGCGGACGGCGCGGCGTTCCATCGACTTTGCTTTGGGCTCGCCGCGGGGGGCGTCGGCAACCGGTTCTACGACATGTATTACGGCAACCACGATCACTCCCGGGCGGCGGTCGTTCGGGTGCTCGCCCGCTCGGTGGGGGACTTCGTCACCTCGAGAATCGTTCCCGGTCGCTTGAGCAGCCCCGACAACTTCGCGTCGAACCTGTTGACTCCGACGCGAGCCCGCGTCGTCATCGACGGCGAGGAGGTCCCGACCCGGGCGCACAGGCTGCTGCATGCCGGCGCGATCGACCTGCAAATCGGCGCCGGCTTCCGGCTCTTCCCCAAGGCGTGCGAACCCGGCGCGCTGCACTTCCAAGCCGGTGATGTCCCGCCCGGGAAGCTCGCGGCACGTTTTCCCGTGGCGCTGCACGGCGGCACCCTGCGCGGCGACTTGGTCCGCGACGTCATCGGCCGCGAAATGACCATCGAGGCCGAAGACGAACCGCTGTCGCCGATCATCGACGGCGAACGCTTCCTCGGGATCGTCAAGCTGGTGGCCCGCGCGGGGCCGAAGATTCGCATTGCCCAGGTGGGTTCGCCAGCGGGTTAGCCAACCGCGCTCGGGCCCGATCCGCACCAGACGTGCGGCGCAAGAATCTGGCAAGAATCCGCCAAGAACGCTCTGAAACGCTCTCCTGACAACGTTCGCGGGCTGCCGCTCAGGTCTATTGAAGGCAGTTTGAAGTGGGGAGGTGGGTACGTTCGTCGTCAGAGTTAGTCATGAGCTGGGCCGCCAATACCCCTCAAATCGGTTGCTGCGATGCGGGACTTCGGTCGGAAGATCAGCGCCGACGCGGGGTGTTTTTTGTTTGCGGGCGTGGCAATCGATGCTGCAGATAACAACGCCCGGGGTCGACGCTCGGGGCAAACTGCGGAGCATCGGTCAAGAGCGCGGAATTACGGAGATACGTATGTCAGTATCGGCGTATTTACACAGCTGGCCTGGGTATATGCCGAGCTAATCGATCCTGAGATACTGATCGCGGGTGCCCGCCGTGGGATGAGTCCGGGCTAGTGTGCGCGGACCCCGTCCGGCCCAGTTACGCATAGATTTTACTTAGCAAATTAAATTAGCTTAAGAGAGTGATGTGCAGCACTCAAAAAAGCCTGTTTAGGCTTTGCTTGGGGTCAGTCTGCGGAGTTAGTATCGGCTTCATCGGTTTTCTGACATGGAAGTCGTAGGAAGTTGTCCTGCTGAACACGGCTTAAGACCGTCCGCCAACCGGAAGGGGGAGTGGCTTCGACCATGGAGACCATGGAGACGATGGAGACGATGGGGACGATGGGGACGATGGGGACGCTTATCGATTACCTGCGGATATACGAAGAGCAGAGACCGAACCAGCTCCTGTTCCGGTTCGTCGATGGCGACGGCCGGGAGCTCGAGCAATACACCTACCAGAGCTTCGCGGAGCGGACGCGCGAGCTGGCCGCCTACTTGTCCGCGGAGGCCGGGCTGAAGCCGGGGGAGCGGGCGTTGCTGGTCTACCCGCCGGGTCTGGAGATGGTCGCGGCACTGTTCGCGTGCGCGCGGATCGGGGTGGTCGCCGTACCGGTGAGCCCCCCGTTGCCCATGGCGTTCGAGGCGGGGCTGGCCAAGCTCAGCTTCATCGCGCGGGACTCTTATGCCAAGGTGGTGCTGTCGACCAAGCAGCTCGAGTTCGACTACCGCCTGATGCTCGGCTACCTGAAAGACGCGCTGCCCTGGGCGGACACCGAGCGGCTCCCGGAACTGCCCTGGTTCGCCACGGATGCCGCCCGGGAATTTGGTGGCGCCCCCGTGCCGGACACGCCCGGACCGGTCATGTTCCTGCAGTACACCTCCGGCTCCACCAGCGATCCCAAGGGCGTGATCGTGAGCCACGCCAACGTCATCGCCAACGCCGAAGCCTTCAACGGCCACGAGGTGTTGGTCAGCTGGCTCCCGCAGCATCACGACATGGGCTTGATCTCGGCCTACCTGTACGTGTTGCTGGTAGGCGCGACCACGCATGCGATGTCACCGGAGGACTTCCTCAAGCGGCCGTCGTCCTGGCTGCGGCTGGTCAGCCAGGTGCGCGCGACCCACACACCGGTGCCGAACTTCGCGCTCGAATACTGCCTGCGCGAGGACAAGGTTCCCACCGCGGAGCTGGCCGGCATCGACTTGAGCAGCCTGGAGTCCATCGTCGTCGGCGCGGAGCCGCTGCGGGCCAAGACCTTCACCCGCTTCCGCGAGCGCTTCGCTCCCTACGGCCTGCGACCCGGCGCGCTGGGCGGTGCCTACGGCTTGGCGGAAAACACCCTGATCGTGTCCATCCGGGGCCGCCAGATCCTGACCGTGAACAAGCGAGCGCTGCAAAAGAATGTCGTGCGCGTGGAAAAGGCCCTGCCCGAGAGCAACAATCAGGCCCTGCTGGTCAGCTGCGGCAAGCCCCTCGCCTCCAACGTCGTCCGCATCGTCGATCCCGAATCGCGGCAGGCCCTGCCCGACGGGCGGGTCGGCGAGATTTGGGTGGCCGGCCCCTCCAAGGGCGGCGGATACTGGCAGCGCCCCAAGGTCAGCGCCGAGCAGTTCGGGGCCCGCGTCGCGAGCGATGAAGAGCACACCTATCTGCGGACCGGCGATCTGGGCTTCCTGCATGAGGGCGAGCTGTTCGCCTGCGGCCGGATCAAGGACCTGATCATCGTGCACGGCGTCAACTGCTACCCCTCGGACGTCGAGGCCGTCGTGTCGCGATCGGCCGCCGAAGTCCGCGAGGGCTGCGTCGCCGCCTTCTCGGTCGAACGCGCGGACACCGAAGTCCTGGTCGTGGTCGCCGAGGTGCGCGACAAGCACCGGCTGCCGGACGTCAAGGCCCTCGGACGAACGATCCGCCGGCACTGCCACATCGATCCGCACATCATGGTGTTCGTGCCACCGCGCAGCATCCCCAAGACCACCTCGGGCAAGGTCAGGCGCTCCGAAACCCGCCAGCTCTGGCTGGACGGCAAGCTGCCCGCGCATGCCAGCTGGGAACAGCAGGCCCACGTAAGACCGGATGCGGTTCCTGTCGGAGATGCTTCCGGGGGCCCGCTGGACCGCTTCCGTCATCTCATCGAGAGCTACGACCTCACCGGGCAGGAGGACTGCTCCTTCGCGGATCTCGGTATCGACTCGCTGAGCCTGGCGCAGCTCCGCACCGACCTGCAGGCCCTACTGGAAGAGCACGGCGCGGGAGACCTGGCCGACGAGGTCAACACCCGGCTGCTGCAGCGCCTGACGGTCGCCGAATTCTTCCGCCTGGTGGGGCAGTTCGGCGATGGGCACGATGGTTCAGCGCAAGCGCGCGACGCGCTGCGGGGTGCGCTGGCTCAGATCTCCGCCGAGTACGAGGCGCGCGAAATCACGCAGATGCGCGCCGACGCGCGGCTGCCCCTGCCCGAGCTGCCACCGGCGCGATCCGGCGCGCCAACCGAGCTCCTGCTGACCGGCGTGACCGGGTTCCTGGGACCGTTCCTGGTGGCCAGCCTGCTCGAGCGGACCTCCCACACCGTGCACGCGCTGGTCCGCGCCACCGATGCAGAACACGGCGTGGACCGGATCATCGCCTCGCTGCGCCGGGCGCAGCTCTGGTCCACGGCGCTGGAAGCCGACGTCCGCGCGCGAGTGCGGGTGATCTGCGGGGACCTCGCCAAGCCCCATTTGGGAGTGGGCGAGGCGGCGTTCCAGCGGCTGGCCGACACCGTCGATGCGATCGTGCACAACGGTGCCCTGGTCAACTACGTCCGGACTTACGACGCGCTGCGGCCCACCAACGTCGTCGGCACCTGGGAGCTGCTGCGGCTGGCCATGACGTCGCACCGCAAGGCCTTCCACCTGGTGTCGAGCACCTTCATCTACGGGTGGAGCACCCTGCCGTTGGTCGGCGAGTGGGACGCGAACGTGGAGATGAGCGGCCTGGACTTCGGTTACTCGCAGACGAAGTGGGTCGGTGAGCAGCTGGCTCTTCAGGCGCAGCGGCAGGGACTCGACGTCCGCATCTACCGCCCCTCGCTGATCTCTCCGACCAGCTCGGGCTTCGGCAGCCAGGAGGACATCTTGGTGCGCCTGTTGGCCTTCATGATTCAGCACGGCCTGGCCGTTAACGCCCACAACCAGATCAGCCTGCTGCCGGCGGACCTGATCGCCGATCACGTCGTCGCGCTGATGGACCTCCCGGCCGAGGCGGTGTGCGGTCATGTTTTCAATATGACCGCGGACGACTACTACGGCCTGATTGACGTCGCCCGGGTGCTGTCCGAACGCCACGGCTACCGATTCAGCTACCACGACATCCCGTCCTTCGCCGAGCAGGTGAACCGCCGGTGCACGGCCGACGATCCGTTTTATCCGCTGGTCGATTTCCTCGACCGCGCGACGGACAAGATCGCGGCCATGCGCGACAAGCGCTACGACAACACCCAGTACCGGAAGGCCCGCGCGCTGGCGAACGTCCGCCTGCGCGAGCCGGCCCTGACGGAAACCGTCGAGGATCTCCTCCGGTTCCTGCGATCCGAGGGTCTGATCACCGACGCCGAGACGGAGACCCGATGCAGCGCCTAGTCATAGTAAGAGCCACATTACGATCCGGCCAGGAGGTGGACGATGTTCACTGTCGATGACCAGGCGACGGGTCCACATGACGCGTCACACGATCACGAGCGGCTAGTCCTGCAGGCGCGTGACGTCGAATTCGACTGGACCAAGCTGCCGTTCCACTATGTGCCCAACGAGGTGTTGACCACTCATTTCTGCAACGTCCTGCACCTGCTGCTGCCGGCGGGTGAGGAGTTCATCGCCGGGATATTCAAGGAGACATTGCCGCTGATCAGGGACGACCAACTTCGGTTGGACGTACAGGGATTCATCAGCCAGGAGGCCATGCATGCGCACGCCCACTCGGGCGTGGTCGAACACTTCGCCGCCAAAGGCGTTGACCTGAAACCGTTTACCGACCAGGTGGCATGGATGTTCGGCAAGCTGCTCGGTGACCGCCCCAGGTGGAGCCGGCGCCGACGGCTGAGCTGGTTGCTCGAGCGGGTGTCGATGGTGGCGGCCCTCGAGCACTACACCGCGATCCTGGGTGAATGGATACTCGACACGCCGCAACTCGACGCCGCCGGCGCGGACCCGATGATGCTGGATCTGATCCGCTGGCACGGCGCCGAAGAGGTCGAACACAAGGCGGTCGCGTTCGACACCATGAAACATCTGCGCGCCGGGTACTGGCGGCAGGTCCGCACCCAGCTGCTGATCACGCCGGCGCTGGCGTGGTTGTGGGTACGCGGCGTGAGATTCATGTACACGGTCGACCCACAGCTGCCGCCGGGCACCAAACCGCGCTGGCGGGACTACATCTCGGCGGCGCGCCGGGGTTTGGTACCCGGGCCGACCCAGTTCCTGCCGGTCGTCAGCGCCTACTACAAGCCGAGTTTCCATCCGTCCCAGCTGGGCGGGGTGGGCCGCGCGGTCGACTACTTGGCCAGATCGCCTGCCGCCCGCGCATCTCACTGATGCTTTCCATGCACCGTGCGGAGCACGAATGATCCTGACCGCATCCGACGGCGTGCAGCTGGCGGTGCACGCCTACACCGATATCGACAAGCGGCGCCCGAGCATCCTGGCGATCCACGGTTACCCGGATAACCATCACGTCTGGGACGGCGTAGCCAGAGAACTGAGCCAGAGAATTAGCCGGCCGAAACGATCGAAACAACCGATACAACTTCGTGGCCTACGACGTACGGGGCGCGGGCGAATCATCAACGCCGCCAGACCGTTCGGGATATCGGCTCACCCAGCTGGCCGCCGACATCGGCGCGGTGATCGACGGCCTCGGCGTCGACACCGTGCATCTGCTTGCCCATGATTGGGGCTCGATTCAGGCGTGGGCGGCCGTCACCGACGACTCGCTGATGAACAGGATCGTCTCGTTCACGTCGATATCCGGGCCGCACCTGAGCTACGCGGGCATGTTTCTTCGATCGGCACGCACACCCCGGGCCGTCGCCGACGTCGCCAAACAAATCCTGGCGTCCTCCTACATCTGGTTCCTGCTGTGCCCGGGCGCGCCGGAGCTGGCCGCCCGCTCCGGAGCTGGCGCGAAAGCCTTTGAGGCGGTTGAACATATCGGCCGATCGAGCAGCCGCAGCCAGTGCCGTGGGGCGTACCGGTCCCTCGATGACTACCTCAACGGGCTCAACCTGTACCGCGCCAACATGCCCGCGCCGATTCTGGCGCCGCCGGCGCAGCTACCGCAGACCAGCGTCCCGGTGCAGGTGCTGGTGGCGCGCAAGGACTATTTCGTTTCGCCTGCCCTGCAACGGTTCACCGGCTCGATTCCAGACGGCAGCCGGATCGTCCAGATCGAGGGCGGTCACTGGGTGGTGGCCTCGCGTCCCGACGTCATCGCCCGGCTTACCGGCGAATGGGTCGACCAGGTCATCAAGGGCGGGGTGGGCGCGGCCGGGGCGGCCGGGCCCCGCCACAATCAGGTCGGCACCGGCCCACGCGACGTGCGGGGCAAACTCGCACTCGTCACCGGGGCGGGCGCCGGGATCGGCCGGGCCACCGCGGTGGAGTTGGCCCGCCAGGGTGCGGCCACCGTGGTGATCGTCGACCGCGATCCCGCCGGCGCCGGCGAGACCGCCGCCGCCGTCCGGGCGGCCGGGGCCGAGGCCGCGATCTACCAGGTCGACGTCAGCGACGAAGCCGCGATGAATGATCTTGCGGCACAGGTGCATGGCAAGCATGGCGTGGTTGACATCCTGGTGAACAATGCGGGCATCGGGTTGGCCGGCCGGTTCCTCGAGACGACGTCGGCGCAGTGGGACGCGATCATGAGTATCAATGTGCGCGGCGTCATCAGCGGCAGCCGGGCATTCGGCGCCCAGATGGTTGAGCGCGGTCAGGGGGGCACGATCATCAACGTGTCCTCGGCCGCGGCGTATGTGCCGTCAAAGTCCGTTGTCGCCTACGGAACCACCAAGGCGGCAGTGCTCGCGTTGAGCGAATCGCTGCGCGCCGACCTCGCCGACGAGGGCATCGCGGTGACGGCGGTGTGCCCGGGATTCGTCAACACGAACATCGCCAAGAACACCATCTTTGCGGGCATGACGGCCGAGCAGCAGGAGCGCGCCCGCCTGCGGGCCGACGCCGCGTACCGGCGGCGAAACTACACCCCGGAAGCCACGGCCAAGGCGATCGTCAGGGCGGTCCGGACTCGCCCGGCCGTGCTGCCGATCACGCCCGAATCCAGGTTCGCCTACGCGATGCGCCGGATCAGTCCCTCGTTGGTCCGCCTGTTCGCGCGGCTCGATCTTAGATAAAGATAGCGAGTATTACTGTGCCACGGACTATTTGGAACAGCAGACCTGCCGACCTGTACGGGCGGCGCAAGCGCGACCGGATGTACACCGCGCTGGTGGGCGCGGGTGCTCTCTTCGGCGGCTTCGCCTCGGTGTCGCGCTGGCGACCGTCGCGAATCTCGCCGGTGCAGCGCACCAACACCGCGGTGATCACCAAGCGTGAACTTCTCTCACCCGACGTGGTCGCCTTGACGTTGGCCGATCCCGATGGCGCATTGCTGCCGTCCTGGACGGCCGGCGCGCACATCGATGTTCGGTTGCCGTCGGGCCGGCGTCGGCAGTACTCGTTGTGCGGTCCGCCCGGGCGGCGCGTCGACTATCGCATCGCCGTGCGCCGGATCGCCGATGGCGGCGGCGGTTCGATAGAGATGCATGACACCTATGACGTGGGTGACAGCCTGGTGTTCGAGGGTCCCCGCAACGCGTTCTACCTCGTGACCGATGAGCAAGACGTGTTGTTCGTGATCGGCGGCATCGGGGTGACGCCGATCCTGCCCATGCTCAGGGTTGCGCAGCAGCGTGAAATGAACTGGCGTGCGGTCTATGCCGGCACCAGCCGTCAGCGCATGCCGCTGCTCGACGAGGCGGTGGCGGTGGCGCCGGATCGGGTCACCGTGTGGGCCGACGACGAGCGCGGCGCGAGGCCTACCGCAGCGGACCTGCTTGCCGACGCCGGGCCGACGACGGCGGTGTACGTGTGCGGCCCGACGGGGATGCTGGACTCGGTGCGCGGCGCGCGCGACAACAACGCCGAAAACGCCGGGGCGCCAATGCACTACGAACGGTTCGGTCCGCCGCCGGTCGTCGACGGTGTCCCGTTCGAGCTGGAACTCGCCCGCTCGCGTCGGGTGCTCGGCGTGCCGGCGAACCGGTCCGCGCTGGGCGTGCTGCTCGACAGCAACCCGGCCGCCGCGTACTCCTGCCAGCAGGGGTTCTGCGGCACCTGCAAGGTCAGGGTGCTGGCCGGGGAGGTCGATCGCCGGGGCCGTACCGCGGAGGGCGAGGGCGAGATGCTGGTCTGCGTGTCGCGGGCGAAAGGCGACCGTCTGGTGATCGACGCTTGAATCGTCGAGGCGCGAGCTTCCGCCCGCGCCATGGAGCTAAGTATGCAGTACTATACTCAGCATGACGGACAAACTTCCCGCCCGGCTGGCCCAACACCCGACGGTGCAGCGGGTGCGATCGCGCAGGACGCTGCAGCCCGGCCAGCAGCCCGGCGTGATCGACGCCGATTGGCTGCGCGAGCTGTGCCTGGCCGCCGGTGCGGATGACGTTGCCTTCGCCGCCGTCGACAACCCCGACCTCGCCTCGGAGCTGGGGCACGTGCAGGCCGCGCTACCCGGGGCGAAGAGCTACATCTCGCTGGTGGTGAAGATGAACCGCGACAACGTCCGGTCGACCGCGCGCAGCGTTGCCAACCAAGAGTTCCACCGCAGCGGCGAGCTGCTTAACGAGGCGGCCCACCGCATCGTGCGCCGGCTGCAGGATGCCGGCTATCGGGCGCTGAATCCATCGGCAACCTTCCCGATGGAGATGGACAACTTCCCGGGCAGAATCTGGGTGGTGGCGCACAAGCCCGTTGCCGTGGCCGCCGGCCCTGATGTAACGGGGCGTAATGGGCATCCACCGCAACGTGATTCACCCGAAGTTCGGCAATTTCATTCTGCTCGGCACGATCCTAGTGGACTCGCCGATCAGCGGCTGCGGCCAACCGCTGGATTACAGCCCGTGCCTGGAATGCAAGCTGTGCGTCGCGGCCTGCCCCGTCGGTGCGATCGGCAAGGACGGCGACTTCGACTTCGTGGCCTGCTCGGTGCATAACTATCGCGAGTTCATGGGCGGGTTCACCGACTGGGCACAGACAATCGCCGACAGTGCCGACGCGGCCGACTTCCGTTCACGGGTAAGCGATTCGGAGAATGCCTCGATGTGGCAGAGCCTGTCGTTCAAACCTAACTACAAGGCCGCTTATTGCCTGGCGGTCTGTCCGGCGGGGGAGGAGGTCATCGAGCCCTACCTCGACGACCGCAAGGGCTTCATGGACATGGTGCGCAAACCGTTGCAGGACAAGAAGGAAACGCTTTACGTGTTGCCGAACTCGCAGGCCAAGGCGCATGCCGAACGCCGCTATCCACACAAGCGGGTGAAGGTCGTCGACAGCGGAATCCGCGGGCGATAGGACCGGTGACTTAAGCCGGCTCAAGCCACCAGCGCGCTCTCCGGTGCTGGCGCCGGCTCGGCGCGGATGTCGTGGTCGTTTCTGCGCCAGTCGTGGTATTGCGACGGGGTGAGTTCGGATCCCCAGGCGGTGGCGATGGGTACGCCTCGGTCGAGGAAGTCTGCCGCGGTTCGCTTCCAGACTTTGACCCAGAGGTAGAAGGGGATGTGGGGGTGGATGTGGTGTACGACGTGGAAGTTGTGGTTGAACAGCAGTGGGCTCATGAGGGGTTCCCAGCCGACGCGGACGCGGGTTGCGCGGATGGGGTCGATCTTGGCGGTGACTTCGATGTCGTGGTGGGGCAGGTAGTCGAACCACCAGGCCAGGATTCCCAGGGCCAGGCGTTGGGGGAGGAGGTAGATCAGGGCGAAGTCCCAGAGGTGGCCGGTCCAGATGACGGTGGTGAACAGTGTGAGCACGGCGGTGACGTCGATGAGGACGCCGATGACTTCTTTGCGGGGGCGCTGGCGTAGTCGGGGGATGCCGAAGCGGGCGTACCAGGCGTCGATGGTGAGCCAGCGGAGCCAGAGTTGCCAGGGGGGTCCGGTGTGGGCATAGGCGTCGGGGTCGATGTGGGGGTCTTCGTTGGTGTTGCGGTGGTGTTCGCCGTGGATGTAGCGCATTAGGGGGAAGGTGACCCAGAGTGCGACGAAGGGCATCGCGAGGCGCCCGAAGAGTTCGTTGACCCATTTGGCGTGTCCGACGGTGCGGTGGATGGAGTCGTGGAGCACGGTGAACATCGCGTAGGTGGCGATGATGTGGGCGGGGATGGTGAGGACGAACTTCCAGCGGGTCAGATCCATGAGGACGACGGTGGTCGCGGCCAGCCACAGTGTCAGGGCGCCCACCCAGATGAACACGGTGGGGATGGCGATCCGCGGCGCCGTCAGCCCGGGATCCGCAACGCCGTAACGGGTCGCGAGCCGTCGGGTTGCGGATGGCGCGTTCCGATTCGGGGACCCGGCGTCCATATCAACTCCCATCGTCAAAGCGGACCTCACTTCTGCTATCACTTCGCTCGACTGCAGGTGCCGCGCGGTCGAACCCGAGGGTCTATCCAATTGACGTTCGCGCAGATATATTGTCACGGATTGAATACGGCGGGACGCGCAGGCCTTATCCGGCGTGTCTGACTGGTTGCTGTGCAGCGGTGAGACGTGGCGTCGACCAACGCCCGCAAGCAGCGATCAACGCATGCCGCCTTCCATGTTCGGATCTGTCGACGAATCGACACGCCGTCGAAAAGTTTTGTGACAACACATGTTTCCCCGCTGTCCTCTCGATACCGTTGGCTCCGCAGGGTATTCGAGCGTGACCGATTCGGAAGGACTGCACGATGTCGTATCTGGTGGCAATTCCCGAGATGATGGCGGCGGCGACGACGGATTTGTCGGATGTCGGCTCGGCGTTGGGTGCGGCCAATACCGCAGCCTCGGGTCAGACGACCGGTTTGCTCTCCGCTGCCGCGGACGAGGTGTCGGAAGCGGTGGCGGCGCTGTTTTCCAATCACGGACAGGCCTATCAAGCTCTCAGCGCCCAGGCGACCCAGTTTTACGACGAGTTCCTCCAGGCATTGACCGGTGCCGAGCAGATGTATGAAAGCGCCGATCGGGGCGCCGCCTCAACGTTTATGACCGTCCAGACCGACATAGAAGCCTTCCAGGGAGGCGTTCAGGCCAGCATGCCGGGATTTGGCACGGTGTCGCAGGACGTGCTCAACGTGATCAATGCGCCCACCGACCTGATGCTGGGGCGTCCGCTGATCGGCAACGGCGTCAACGGCACCGCGGCGAACCCCAACGGGCAAGCCGGCGGAATCCTATGGGGCAACGGCGGCAACGGTTTCGGCTATAACGGCTCAAATGCCACCACCACCGCCGCCGGAGGTAAGGGTGGCTCCGCGGGCCTCATCGGCGACGGCGGTGCCGGCGGAAGCGGCTATGCGGGTGGCGACGGCGGGCCCGGCGGCAACGGCGGGTGGCTGTTCGGCAGCGGCGGAAAGGGCGGGGACGGCGGGGCCGGCCTGCTTTTCCCGGAGCAGGACAGTGGCCCGCCCGCTGAAGCGCTCGCCGGCAACGGCGGCAGCGGTGGCTTCGCCGGCATCTGGGGCAGTGGGGGGGACGGTGGCCGCGGCGGAATCGGCGGGATCACAGAAACCGGTTCGGGGGAAACGGGATTCAGTGCCATCGCAGAGCCCGGTGGGAATGGCGGGCCCGGCGGTCACGGTGGCTTGCTCTACGGCGCCGGCGGGGCCGGTGGCGCAGGCGGGGCCGGTGACACCAGTACCGACTCGGATTTCCCGGTACCGGGCGGGGCGGGCGGTCAGGGCGGCCCCGGCGGTAACGCCGGGCTGATCGGCGAGGGTGGCGCCGGCGGGCACGGCGGCCACGGCGGGGACGGCTATGGCCCGGCGTTCCTCAGCGACCAGGGCGACTCGGGACCCAATATCGGCGGCGGCGATGGCGGCCAAGGTGGGGCCGCCGGTACCGGCGGATGGCTATTCAGCGAAGGGGGCGGCGGCGCCGGCGGAGACGGCGGCGACGCCGGTGCTGGCCTGGGTTTCTCGAACGGCGGTACCGGCGGCCAAGGCGGCGACGGCGGCAATGCCCGGATGATCGGAACGGGCGGCGCCGGTGGAGATGGCGGCCTCGGTGGGGCCGCCGCCGGCGAGGGTGCCACCGCTGGGGCCGGCGGGCTTGGCGGCAGCGGCGGTCTCGCGGCACAACTGTGCGGCTTCGGCGGGATCGGCGGTGACGGCGGTAGCGGCGGGCTCGGGGCCACCGGCGCAGCCGGCGGGCAGGGCGGTGACGGCGGCAACGGAGGCGGCGCGCGGGGCATGGGCGACGGCGGGGCCGGCGGGGCCGGCGGGGCCGGCGGGTTCGGTGGGCTCGGCGACGAAGGCGACAGCGGCTACTACCCCGGCGGCGGGGGCGGCGGCAACGGCGGTGACGGCGGCGTCGGCGGGGCTTTCTACGGCAACGGCGGCGCCGGTGGGCGCGGCGGTGACGGCGGCGGCGGCGGATTCATCGGCGTTGGCAGTGAACAAGCTGAAAGCCTGGCCGGTGTCGGCGGGGCCGGCGGTGTCGGCGGCGGCGCCAGGCTGGCCGGCGACGGTGGTTACGGCGGCGACGCCGGACTGGGCGGGTTCGACCGGGCGGACCTGGAAGCGGCGGACGGCGCCACCGGCGCCGGTGGCTTGCGTGGCCTGGTATTCGGTCATCAGGGCGCGGAGGGAAGAATCGAGAGCGTACCCACGGAGCTATTTATCGAAGAATAGGGCGCTGCGGCGCCCGCTCAGAACGCGCGAATGCACAACACCTCGTCAAGGCTCGCGGTGCGCGGTGTGACGGGCGGGTGGAGGTCGCCATCGATACCGCCGATCCGATCCAGGCGCTCGGTGTCGAACATCGCTGGCCCGCTTGCCATCACGTCCGTCAGCACGTAGCGGCCGGCGTCGGCCGTCCGGCGCGCCACGTCGTCGGCCGCGCTGGATGCCGTCAGCCGCACCGCATCGGCGAGGTTGACCCCGACCTGGAACACCTCCGGCTCCGCCTCGAGCACCGCGCGCAGCCGGGTAATGACACTGTCGGGCGCGAAGAACCGCCAGCCCTCGCCCAGATGCAGCCAGAATCGTCCGCCGATTCGGCCGCGGATCTGTGCGAGCCTGGCGGCGGGCCGGTCCGCGGAGCAAGGCTGGCCAACCTCCACAAATGGGTAGCGCTCCAACAGCGTCGCGCGATCCTGCGCCGACAGGCCGGCGTCGACCACCAGGAAGCGACCCACCCGCGCCACGTCGAGGCAGCAACGCAAGAACGAGTTCAGCGTCCGCTCGGCGGTGCCAAGCTCCGGCCCGACGATCAGGCTGACGGTCACCTCAGCGTCGAGCCGACCGGCGACCAGCCTGCGCACCAGCGAATCGGGATAGGACGACGCCGCTTCGATCATTGTCGGTGCCGATAGGTCGCGGTTTGCGGCGATCCTGCGCCGGTCCTCGCTCGGCAGGTCGGTTCGGGCGAGCAGGCGGCGCCACAGCGTGAACGCCTCGTCGCGCTTGCCGATCCAGGATGCGCATACCGCCTGCTCGTCGGCCGCGCGCCAGGCGTACACGTCCGTGCGAACAAACAGGTTGTCCTTGTCGGGGAACGGGATCTGGGCGGCGCGCTCGGCGAACAGGTAGCCGAGCCGGTACTGCCGGACGCTGCGGTAGCGGCAGGCGATCGCGTACAAGGGCTCCGCGCGGATCGGCCGGAACTCCCAGGCCTGCAGGTAGGCCTCCTGAACCTCGGGCCAGGCCACGCGCAGCTGCAACATCACCACCGCGAGCCGGAACATCGCGAAGTAGACCTCCTCGTCCCAGCCGCCCAGATCAACGCGCCGCGCATACCACTCCCGCGCGTTGGGGAAATCGCCCATGTCGAAGTAGGTCTGAGCAAGGTAGAAGACCGACCGCGCATCGTCGGGGTCGCTTTCGACCTCGGCCCGCAACAGATCGCGGTCCCGCGCAAGCTTCTGCGGATCCAGGTTGCGGGCGCCCAGGCGGCGCGATTCGATCAGGTAGTCGCCTTCGAGGCGCGTCTCGACGAACGGATCGTCGCAGGCGGCGTATTCGTGCACGACGCCCTCGTAGCGCCAGCCCAACCCGCTGCGAAACAACTGGGTGCGCCAGTAGGTCAATCCGCTGGGCTTTCGGTAGTGCAGCCGATATGCGTCGGCACGCAGCCGGCTGAAGTCGAGCGTGCCCACCACCTTGTCGTCGGCGTCGATCACCCAGATGTAATCGCCATGTCCGCGAGCCAGGGCCAACGCCTCGGACCGGTTAACGCCGAAGCTCCGCCACGGGCGTTCGTGAAGCTCGCCCGGGATGCCCAAATCGGCCATCTGGCTGCGGATCACGTCTTGGGTGCCGTCGTCGGAGCCGGTGTCCACGATCACCCACGAGGTGATGTAGGGCGCGACCATGTCCAGCACATTGCCGACGATGTGCGCCTCATTGCGAACGATCATGTTCAGGCAGATCGCCGGACGCATCGTCCCCAGATCGGACACGGCCAGATCATAGCGGCGGCAATCACCGCGAGGCTGCGCCAACCGTGGCCGATACACTGCACACAACGCTATTTGGGATCGCGACAAGCACGGGGGGAATGTGACATGACTTGCGCCCCAATCGATTACGATCATAAGGACCCCGAAGCATGCGGATACTAGCGTTCGCGGCGTCGGGCGGCGCAACCATCGAGGATGGGGCGGTGTCGGCACGCGGCCTCCCGATAACCGCGTTGTACGTGCCGAACTTCCCCACGCGGATCACCGTGCCCCTGGTTCTTGCCGTTTGGGCTCGGGCGGGCAGCGATTACGACCCGCGACGTTACATCGTCGCCAGGTCACCCGATGGTGAACGGCTCAGCGTCTTCGAGTGCAGCTGGCATTGGCCCGACCAGGACGACGAACCCTTCAAGTTCCGCGTCTTCGCGCCCCAGCTGCCCATCCCAGTGCAGTCCGCGGGCGCATACACGATCGGCTTGTGTCACAGCCCCGAAGCTACTGACCCCGCCTACGCGTTCCCCCTCCTGATTAAGGCCGTCGACGCAGCGCCACCTCCCTAATCGCCACCTCGCCAAGGAACGTGGCGCTGATTCGGCTCTAAGGCGGCTCGTGCCATCCGGATAGCTCCCGCAGGTTTCCATCACCGTGACTTTTACGCCTGCGCGCCATCGGCCCGCCGGGCGGGATGCGCGCCGTGCTGCCAGCGGCGGCAAGCCAAGCCGTTTCGACTCACCCGGGACGCCTCGCCCGCTCCGGGTGACTGGGCGGGGCGCCGGGCCAGACGACATGAGCCCTTGGAAGTGATCGGATACGGTCTGCCGAATCGCCAAGAGGCGCATCGACCTGTGGGTTTCGCGGCTACGCCCCGCGCTGCCGACCGCGGCGGTGGTGGCGCGCTCGCCCACCTGGCGCGGCGTTGCTGGATGGTTCGCTCCGGCAGCGCGTCGATTTCACGAGGCGCGGGCGCAAAGGCGGCGTTACGTCCGGGTAACCCCGTCACCCGTGCCAGGTCACGTTTGTGTACGGCGCGCCCGTAGCGCCGGCGATCACCGCATTGCCGCACACCCTCGGGGGTGCGCGCACTTTGCTACGCTCGCGCCATGCACGTGGCAACCGGAGTTTTGCAGCGCTTGCAAGGCTTGGCCGTTGTGCTTTGTTGTCGCTGACCCGCAACCCCGGTGCGCGGTCTGGCGGTCGGCGAATTCCGCTGGAGCCCTGAACACCTTTCCGCAGCAACGGGATCCACATGAAAAGTAATCTCAATGATCCCGCCTGATCCCGCCTGATCCCGCCTGATCCCGCCCAGTCCCTGCAAAGAAAGGCCACCCGTGTCGCAGCGCTTCAAGGACATCGGGAGCCCGGCGCGATGGCGGCGCGTCCGGAATTTCGGGGCGCTCGCGCTGGCCGTGGGTGTCGCCGCGGCGTGTCAGGGTGGGGCCAGCGACGTCGTCGGCGCCGGGACCGCCGCCTCGAATACGAAGATCACCCTGGTCGCCTATTCGGTCCCGGAACCCGGTTGGAGCAAGGTGATTCCGGCGTTCAATGCCTCGGAGGAGGGCAGGCGCGTGCAGGTGGTCACCTCGTATGCCGCCTCCGCCGACCAGTCGCGAGGCGTTGTCGAAGGAAAACCGGCCGACATCGTGAACTTCTCGGTTGAACCGGACATCACGCGACTGGTAAAGGCCGGCAAGGTTTCCGGTGACTGGGACAAAGGCGCCACCAGGGGCATCCCGTTCGGGTCGGTCGTGACGTTGGTAGTGCGCAAAGGCAATCCGAAGAACATCAGGGATTGGGACGACCTGTTGCGTCCCGGGATCGAGGTCGTCACGCCCAGCCCGCTGAGTTCGGGCTCGGCCAAGTGGAACCTGCTCGCTCCGTACGCCGCCAAGAGCGGCGGTGGCCGGGATGTCCAGGCGGGTGTCGACTTCATCAGCAAACTGGTGCACGGACATGTCACGCTGCGCCCCAGCTCGGGACGGCTGGCCACCGATGTCTTCATCGAAGGCAGCGGCGACGTGTTGATCAGCTACGAAAACGAGGCCGTCGCCGCCGAGCGGCAGGGCAGAGCGGTCGAACACGTCATCCCGCAGCAGACCTTCAAGATCGAGAATCCGCTGGCGGTGGTGAGTACCAGTCCGCACCTGGACGCGGCGACGGCATTCATGAATTTTCAGTACACCGCCATCGCCCAGAAGTTATGGGCGCAGGCCGGCTTCCGCGCCGTCGACTTCGCCGTTGCCGCCAAGTTCCGGGACCAGTACCCGGTGCCGGTGAAGCTGTGGACGATTGCCGATCTCGGCGGCTGGAGCGCGGTTGACCCGCAGCTGTTCGACAAGAGCACCGGCCGCATCACCAAGGTCTATTTGGAGGCGACGGGATGACGCGGGGATGACGGCGGCCACACTTCCCGAGCCGGCTGCGATTCGGCCGGTCGGCGAAGAGCTTTCGCGCGGCCGTGTGGACGGGGCCTCGGCACGCCGGTCTGGTGCCATACCGCTTCGCGTCGGTGTGGCCACGTTGTGGCTTTCGGTGATCGTGCTGCTGCCGCTCTCGGCTATTGCGTGGCAGGCCGCCGGCGGGGGCTGGCAGGCGTTCTGGCTGGCGATCGGTTCGCACGCCGCGCTGGAGTCGTTCCGGGTGACGCTGGTCATCTCCGTGGCGGTCACGATCATCAACCTCGTATTCGGTCTGGCGACCGCGTGGGTGCTGGTGCGCGACGACTTCGTCGGGAAGGGGCTGATCGACGCCATCATCGATCTTCCATTCGCGCTGCCGACCATCGTCACCAGCTTGGTGATGCTGGCGCTCTACGGAAAAAACAGCCCGATCGGATTGCATCTCCAGCACACCCCACCCGGAGTGGCCATGGCGCTGACGTTCGTCACGCTGCCCCTGGTGGTGCGCGCCGTACAACCGGTGCTGCTGGAAATCGACCGGGACGTCGAGGAGGCGGCCGCATCTCTGGGTGCCAACGGCCGCAAGGTCTTGACGTCGATCGTGCTGCCGTCGCTGCTGCCCGCGTTGTTGTCCGGCGCGGGCCTGGTCTTCTCACGGTGCATCGGCGAGTTCGGCTCGGTGGTGACGATCGGCGGGCAGGTGCCGGGCAAGACCGAGGTGTCGTCGCAGTGGATACGCGCCCTGATCGAGAACGACGACCGCACCGGTGCCGCCGCGATATCGATCGTGCTGCTATCGCTTTCGTTCGCAGTGCTCCTGCTCTTGCGCGTCGTGGGGGGGCGCAGAGCAAAGCGGGAGGAGCAAGCAGCATGACGCCGTCCTCCTGGGTTCGTTTCCTCACCCGTTACACGGTGGTCGCCTACATCGGCATCATGCTGGTTGTTCCGGTTTCGCTGATCCTGTGGCGGACATTTCGGCCAGGCTTCGGTCAGTTCTACGCATGGGTCACCACCCCGGCCGCGGTATCGGCGCTGCATCTGTCGCTGCTGGTGCTGGCCATCGTGGTGCCGCTGAACGTGATCTTCGGTGTCATGGCGTCGTTACTGCTGGCGCGCAACAGGTTTCGCGGTAGAAGTGTGCTGCAGACGATTATCGACCTGCCGTTCGCCGTCTCGCCCATCATCGTGGGGGTCGCGCTGATCCTGCTGTGGGGATCCGCGGGTGCGTTCGGCTTCATCGAGAACAACCTCGGGCTCCAGATCATCTTCGGCGTGCCCGGCATCGTCCTGGCCAGTATCTTCGTCACCTTGCCGTTCGTGGTGCGCGAGGTCCAGCCGGTGCTTGTCGAGCTGGGGACCGAGCAGGAACAGGCGGCGGCCACCCTGGGTTCTGGTTCCTGGCAGACGTTTTGGCGGATCACGCTGCCGTCGATCCGGTGGGGCCTGACTTACGGCCTCGTGCTCACCGTTGCGCGCACGCTCGGCGAATTTGGCGGCGTCATCATGGTGTCGTCCAACCTGCCGGGGGAGTCGCAAACGCTGACGCTGCTGGTCAACGACCGCTATAACCGTGGGGCCGAGTACGGCGCCTACGCGCTGTCGACGCTGATGATGGGTGTCGCCGTCGCCTTTCTGATTGTCAAAGCAATACTGCTCATCCGCCGGGCACGAGCGAAAGCCCCAGCCTGACAAGGAGATATGAAATGACAGATGCGATCACGGTGCGCGATGCGTACAAGAGCTATGGTGATTTCGTCGCGTTGGACCATGTGGACTTCGCGGTGCCGGCCGGCTCGCTGACGGCGTTGTTGGGGCCCAGCGGTTCGGGCAAGTCGACGCTGTTGCGCACCATTGCCGGCTTGGACCAGCCCGACAGCGGCAGCGTCACGATCAACGGTCGCCAGGTGACCCGGGTGCCGCCGCAGCGCCGGGGCATCGGGTTCGTGTTTCAGCACTATGCGGCGTTCAAGCATCTGACGGTTCGCGACAATGTGGCGTACGGGTTGAAGATTCGTAAGCGTCCGAAGTCCGAGGTCAAGGCGAAGGTCGACAATTTGCTTGAGGTGGTGGGGTTGAGCGGGTTTGCGGGCCGCTATCCCAATCAGCTGTCGGGTGGTCAGCGCCAGCGCATGGCGTTGGCGCGGGCGTTGGCGGTGGATCCGGAGGTGTTGTTGCTCGACGAGCCGTTCGGTGCGTTGGATGCCAAGGTGCGTGAGGATCTGCGGGCGTGGTTGCGGCGTTTGCATGATGAGGTGCATGTGACGACGGTGTTGGTGACGCACGATCAGGCCGAGGCGTTGGATGTGGCGGATCGGATTGCGGTGCTCAACAAGGGCCGCATTGAGCAGGTGGGGTCGCCGACCGATGTGTATGACGCCCCGGCGAATCCGTTCGTGATGTCGTTTTTGGGTGCGGTGTCGGTGCTGAATGGTGCCCTGGTCCGGCCGCACGACATCCGGGTGGGTAGAAATCCCGACATGGCGATCCCCGGCGGCTCGGCGGCCGGGGGCGCCGCGGCGTCCATCGGGGTCGTTCCCGCCACCGTCGACCGGGTGGTGGTGCTGGGCTTCGAGGTGCGCGTGGAGTTGACCAGCGCGGCCACCGGCGGCCCGTTCACCGCCCAGATCACCCGGGGCGACGCCGAGGCGCTGGCCCTGCGCGAGGGCGACACGGTGTACGTGCGCGCGACCCGGGTACCGCCGATCGGCAGTGCCGTCACGGGACACGGCGACGAACGCGGGGTGCTGACCGAGACCCGATCGGGGTGACGACGGCCTGATCCTCGGGCGAGGCCGCAACCATCCGGGTGTGACGACGCCAATGTTGTTAGTGCCCTAACTAGTTGCGTACTATCGAAGCCATGTCAACACCGGCTAAGGCACGCCCGACGGTCTTGCAGTACATCGCCTACTCCTACGGACGGTGCCTGCCCGACTCCATGCGCGAGTGGGTTGAGCACGACCTGGCCGGAAAGGGGGCCATCCGGCGGCACATGATCCGGATGGCGATTCCCCCGCTCTTGGTTCTGGCGCCGTTCTGGCTACTCCCGGCGTCGCTGTACGTGCACACGGAGATGACGGCGCCGATCTACATCTGGGTCTTACTGATGTCGCTGGCGCTGAACAAGGTGTGGCGCCGGCACCGCCTGGCCCAACACGGCCTGGACCCGAATCTGGTCGACGTGATCAGGCGGCAGAAGGACGCCCGCATCCACGACGACTACGTCCGGCGTTTCGGACCGCGCCCCGAATCCGCGAAGTGGCAGGACAACAGCAGCCCCTTCTAGCCTGTTTAGCCCCCTTTTCCCGCGTGGCCGAAGGAGTATGTACGGACATCGACCCGCTGTCGCTGGAGCGCCAGGTCTGTTTCGCGCTTGCCGTGACCAACCGGGCGGTACTCGCGGTATACCGCCCGTTGCTGGAGCCGCTCGGGCTGACCCATCCGCAGTATCTGGTGATGCTCGCGATGTGGGATAACGCCAAGTCTCACGGGGCGCCGCTGTCGGTCAAGGACATAGCTGGGCTTTTGCAGATGGATTCGGCAACCCTGTCGCCCATGCTCAAACGCCTGCAATCGCAGGGCCTGATCACCCGGACGCGCAGTGCGGCCGACGAACGCGCCACCCTGGTGGAGCTCACCGCGCAGGGCCGCAACCTGCGTCGCCAGGCGCTCAAGGTTCCGCCCGCGGTGGTCGAGCGGCTCGGCGTCGAACTCGCCGAGCTGGAGCACCTGCGCGAGGTGCTCACCAAGGTCAACGCCGCTGCGGTGGCGGCCGGTGCGCTCGACTCGGAGTTCGCGCGTCGCGGCTAGTTCCTGGCGTGGCTGCCGTCACCATTGCGGCCGGCAACCGGCATCACCACAAGGTCGCTCCAGTTCAACGCGGCACCGGTATCGTCTGGGGTCAGGGGGACGGGAGGGGTTCTGATGACCGAAACCAAGTTCATGGAAATGCATGGCGAGCGGATCGCCGTCCGCGACGAGGGTCATGGTGAAGCGCTGCTGCTGATCCACGGGATGGCCGGGAGCTCGCAGGCGTGGCGGGAACTCGTGCCGCTACTGGCCAAGAAGTACCGGGTGATTGCCCCCGACCTGCTCGGGCACGGGCAATCGTCCAAGCCGCGGACGGACTATTCGCTGGGTGCGTTCGCGGTGGGGCTGCGCGACCTGCTCGACGAGCTGGGAGTCGAGTCGGCGACCGTCGTCGGTCAATCGCTGGGCGGCGGCATCGCGATGCAGTTCCTGTATCAGCACCCCGACTACTGCCGCCGACTTGTGCTGATCAGCAGCGGCGGACTGGGTCCGGAAGTCGGGCTCATCCTGCGCCTGCTCGCCGCACCGGGTGCCGAGCTGGTCATGCCGATCATCGCGCCGCCTGTGGTGCTGCGCGCCGGAAACTCCGTGCGGTCGTGGCTCAGTGCAAGGGGCCTGCGGTCGCCGCGCGGCGCCGAGATCTGGAACGCCTACTCGTCGTTCTCCGACCGCGGAACCCGCGACGCGTTCCTTCGCACGCTGCGGTCGGTGGTCGACTACCGCGGGCAAAGCGTCAGCGCGCTGAACCGCCTCAACGTGCGCGAAGATATGCCCACCCTGGCGATCTGGGGCGAGCAGGACGCCATCATCCCGGTGGAGCACGCGTACGCGGCGCTCAAGGCCCGGCCGAACTGCCGCCTCGAAGTGCTGCCGGGCGTCGGTCACTTCGCTCAGGTCGAAGCGCCGGTCGAAGTGGCGGAGCTCATCGACGACTTCATCTCGACGACGCCGCTGAGCAATCCGGCCAGGCCGGAAGTCGCGCGACAGGGTTCATAGCAGCTCAGAGCAGCTCAGAGCCCGGGCGTCCGGCGTACTGCGATGCCAATCCGTGGCCGACTGATAGGCCTGGCCCACCCGCAGCACCAGCGCATCCGCGTGCCGCGCCCCCACGATTTGCAGCCCGATCGGCAGACCCGCCGACGTCAGCCCGCAGGGCACACTCAGCGCCGGCTGCTGGGTCAGGTTGAACGGATAGGTGTAGGGCGTCCAGCTGGTCCAGTCCGGCGACGCCGAGCCGTCGGGCACGTCCTGTCCGGCGGCGAACGCGGGCAGCGGCAGGGTAGGGGTGATCAGGACGTCGTAGGTCTGATGGAACCGTCCCATCAGCTGACCCAGCCGCATCCGCTCGGCGACCGCGTCGAGGTAATCCGATGCCGAATAGGTCGAGCCCACCGCCGCGGTGCGGCGCAGACCGCGGTCGACGCGGTCGTTGACAGCGTCCCCGTGCGCCTGCAGCACCTTGGCCTCGCCCGAGAACCACAGCACGTGAAAGGCCTGGACCGGGTCGGTGAACCCTGGGTCGACCTCGTCGACCCGCGCCCCGCCGTCGGCGAGGACGCCCACCGCGGCGCGCACCGCTGCGTCGACCTCCGGGTCGTTTCGGGCCGAAGCGCGGAAGCCCAGGGTGGGGGAGAACGCGACCCGCAGCCCGGACACACCGTCGTCCAACCCCGTCAGGAACGACGCGGCGGGCGTCGGCAGCGCCGACCAATCGCGAGCATCGAACCCCGTGATCACGTCCAGCAAGGTCGCGGTGTCCCGCACGGTCCTGGTCATCGGGCCCACGTGCGCCAGCGTGCCGAACGGGCTCGGAGGATACGCGGGCACCAGCCCATAGGTCGGCTTGAGCGCGACGGTGCCGGTGAAGCCCGCGGGGATCCGCACCGAGCCGCCGCCGTCGGTGCCGAGCGACCACGCCCCCATGCCGACGCATACCGCCGCGGCGCTGCCGCCGCTCGACCCGCCGGCGGTGGTGGCCGGATCCCAGGGGTTGCCCGTCACCCCGTAGCGGGGCGAGTCAGTCACGCCCTTCCAGGAGTATTCCGGGGTCGTGGTCTTGCCCAGCAGAACCGCGCCCGCTTCCCGCAGCCGCGCGACGCTGGGCGCGTCCTCACCCCAGGGGCCCGCCTCGTCGATCAGCCAGCTGCCCCGCAGTGTCGGCCAGCCCCGCGTCCACAGTGCGTCCTTGATCGACGTCGGCACCCCGTCGGCGGGCCCCAGCTGCCGTCCCGCCTGCCACCTGGCCTCCGACGCCTTGGCGGCCGCCATCGCGCCCTCGGCATCCACCAGCACGAACGCGTTCAGTACGGGGTTGTAGCGGTCGATCGCCGCCAGCGCGGCGCGGGTGGCCTCCACGGGAGATATCGTCTTGTGCCGGTAGCCCTCGACCAGCTCGACCGCCTGGGGGATCGTCACCCGTGCAGTATCGCAGTCAGGGCGAATCGGGCCGTTTGTGGGTTGCGCGCCCTTATGTGGATTGCGGTTAAATCCGTATTATGCCGGGTATCACCTGAAGGCTCCCTTCAAAGAAAGGACCTGACATGTTGCACTCGATGCTGCTGGCGAGTACGGAGAACCCGCTCGCGGCGGGACTAATTCTCAAGGGAATTAAGGGTATCTTCGTCGCCATCGGAAGTGTGATTGCCGCCGTCATCTGCGGAATCATTGCCGCGATGAAGGGTCGAAACCCGCTGGGATGGGGGATTCTGGGGCTGTTCTTTTCCATCCTGACATTAATCGTCGTTATCGTCATTCCCAGCAAGAAATAGAGCATTCGCATAATCGCACAATAACCGCTTAACCGGCCGGCAAATGACCTACGAATCTTGACCGACACGCAGGCGCGCGGTCAGCAGCAGATGGTCGAACTCCGATTTCGCGGTCAGGCCTGCGCCGCGGAAGTCTTCGGAAATCTGCGCGGCCAGCGGCCGCAGCTTGATGTTGGCGTCCTGGGATAACCACTTGAGCAGGTTGAACGCTGCGTCCCGGTCGATGTCATAGACCAGCATCAACATGCCCTTGGCCTGCTCGATGGCGGCGCGGTTTTCGGCGATTTCGGCCAGCCTCGCCGTGACGAGGTCCTGATTCTCGGTGTCGGGCCGCGGGGAAACGTCGACGTAGAACCCTTGTGTCCCAATCACGGCGCCCCGCTTATCGCGGAGCCCGTCGCCGACGACTACGACGTCGTGCACGTCGCCCTCGGTGTCGATAATCCGATGACGGGTGCTGAACGGCTTGCGGGTGGTGAGGATGTCGTCGATGGTCGCCGCGACCTGCCCGCGGTCGTCCGGGTGCTTGTGCGCCAGTACCAGTTCGGTGGTCGGGGTGACGGCGCCGGGTTCATATCCGTGCATTCGCTGCACTTGTTCGGACCATTCCCACCGCTGGTCATCGAAGTAAAACCGGAACCAGCCGACCCGTTGCGGTGCGCCGCCGGCGAGGGCCTGTTCCACACTGGCCGACTCGCCGTTGAGGTCCCAACTCATCGGTAGACTCGCCTCCTCGCGTTCCGCCGACGTGCCACCGGCCGCGGACCGATCTCGCTAATCCGAAATTCTCAAGACCGTGGGATCAAGGTGAGAGGCGCTGACTCTGAACGCCGAGGACGGCCCAGAATACCGCTTCGCCCGGGCCGGCAGGGTTGGGGCGGTCACAACCCGACGTGACCGCCCCAACCGTGCTGCTAGTTGCGGCTCACGGGCCGCCCACCCCCCTGGTCAGGCATCTATGACCTCGCGCTCCGGCGCGCTGCCGTTGACGGACCCGTGCCCGTCGCCGCGGCCAATGGAAATCTTGCGCGGCTTGGCCCTTTCGGCCACCGGGATGCGCAGGCGCAGGACGCCTTCCTGGTAGGAAGCGTCGATCCTCTCGGTGTCGAGGTTGTCGCCGAGCACCAGCTGTCGACTGAACACCCCACGCGGTCGCTCGGTGGCCAGCATTTCCCGGTTGGGGTCAACGCCCGGGCGCTCGGCGCGCACGGTCACCACGTTGCGCTCGATGTCGATGTCCAGCGAATCGGCGCTGATCCCGGGCAGATCGAACTCGACGACGAACTCCCCGCCCTCGCGCCAGGCGTCCATCGGCATCACGGCCGGGCGCGCGGCCGTCCCCAGAACCTGTTGAGCGAAACGGTCCAGCTCCCGGAACGGGTCGGAACGCATCAGCATCGTCGTCATCTCACACTCCAATCTGTAGAGGTCTGTAGCCATTTTCTATGGCATTGGGTACAGATTTGATATAGCATCATCGACACTTGAGCGCAAGTGTGATAAACAGTTTTTCTGTATCAGGACGCAAGGAGCTGCCCGATGGTCGATAGTCCTGGCACGATGGGTGCGCCAGCGCCGGGTCACGGTGTGTACGGGATCTCGGTGGCCGCCGAGCTCTCCGGAATCCCGGTGCAGTCGCTGCGCCTGTACGAGCGCCAAGGCCTGCTCACACCCGCCCGCAGCGACGGCGGAACCCGGCGCTACAGCGCCGACGACCTGGCCCGGCTCGGGCGCATCAGCGAGCTCGTCGAAGCCGGAATCAATCTTGCCGGCATCGCTCGCATCCTCACCCTGGAAGACGACAACGCCGCGCTGTCCGCGGATAACACCGACCTGCGTTCCGCCAATCGCACCTTGCGAAAGAGGGCAAGCTCCCACGACGAGACGGGCAACCCGGTGGACGGGACCTGATCAAGCTTCGAGATCGACGCTCAAGCAACGACCCGGAACCGCTTGACGGTGGGATGCGCGGGATCCGGCAGGGTCATGCCAGCCCCAACGCCCGATCTAAGGTAGTCGATCACGGCCTCGTTGAGGCGCTCACCAGGCACGACGACCGGAATGCCCGGCGGGTACGGGGTGATCTGCTCGGCGGCGACGCGCCCGGCGGCGTGCTCCGTGGGCACCGTTTCAGTCGGTCCGAAAAACGCGTCACGGGGCAGTTGGACGGTTTCCAGCTGCAGTTCCGCCGGCGAGGGCGCCCGGCGAGAAACCCGAGCTTGTGGTCGGCCCGGTGCTGAGCCGCCGAGAAACGCTGCGCCTGGGTCGGTCAGTTCCGATCCACGTCGCCGCGCCACGAGCCAGTTTCAGCAGGCTGATCCTCTATGAACTCCTTGAACCGCTGCAGATCGCCGTGCACCCGGCGGTCGAGGATGCCCATTTTGTCGGCGACATTCTCGACGAAACCCTCGGGGTCAATGCTCATCTGTGCCGTGACTCGGGTCGTATCGTCGCTGATCTTGTGGAAGGTCACCACGCCGGCGTGGTTGGGCCCGTCGTCGGACCGCCACGCGACGCGTTCTTCGGGGTGCTGCTCGGTGATTGTGGCGTTGAACTCCCGAGTTGCGGGTCCAACCTTGATTCGCCAGCGCAGGTGCGTGTCGTCGAGTTGCCTTACGTGCTCGACACCCTCCATGAAGTGCGGAAACGACTCGAATTGTGTCCACTGGTTGTACACCGTGTCGATCGGACTCTCGACCTCGACGGCCGCTGTGATATTGCTGCTCATAGCTTCCCTTTCCGGTTATGAGGCTGCGAGCCTGGTCCGTCAGTCCCGACGGTCAAAACCCTGCGGTCACTGCGCTTTACGACCGCTGTGGCGCCGCCCGGCCTGCCCAACCCAGCCCAACACTATGTACCCGGTATAGGGATTAGTAAGCGGCTCAACCGCTTGTCGAGACACTGTCAAGGCCCGTGGATGAGCGAGTTTCAGGCCCCTTCCCGGTGGTTGGCGGGTCTGTAGCTCGTAATGCAGGCGCAGGTCGCGTGGCTGTGTATGTCCGGTCAGTCGTGTTTGGCTTCGTAGCGCAGCAGGACCGTGCCACCCGGGAAGGTGCGGTTCTCCAACAGTCGCAGCGAGATCCATGACGGCAGTGTTGGGAAGAACGGGGTGCCGCCGCCAACAGCGGTGGGCGTGACCACGATCCGGTACTCGTCCACCAGTCCGGCCTGCACGATCGGTGCGGCCAGCCTCGCGCCGGCCACCTCCAGCCTGCCGTCGGTTTCGGCTTTCAGCTTCGTGACCACCTCGACCGGGTCGCCGCGTTCCAGGCGGGAGTTCCAGTCGACGGACTCGAGGGTGCGCGAGAACACGACCTTGGGCATGTCGCGCCAGATATGGGCGAAGTCGACGATCAGAGGGTTGGCGTCCGGGGCTTGGTCGGCGGTCGGCCAGTACGCGGACATCAGTTCGTAGAGCCGCCGCCCGTAGAACGCCAGGGCGGTCTCCCGCTCGAAGTCGTTCCAGTACTGGTGCAGTTCTTCGCTCGGATCGGACCAATCGATGTTGCCTTGTGCGTCGGCGATGTACCCGTCCACCGACACGTTGAAGCCATAGATGAGTTTGCCCACGTAGATCAGACTGCCCCGGAGGGCAAAACTCATCGCGAGCCAAACGTCAATCTCGGCCCCGAGCGGGCCGCGTTGGTCCGCGCGCGGCGCACCGCACGGGGCAGACGTTCCACGCGGTCACACTGGACGCGCCCAGCTCCGCCACCACCGTCCTTTGCTCTGGCGCCCCAACGAGTAGTTCGCAGTCTCGCCGCGGAGCGTAGACGCCCTCAGCCAACACAATTCGCATGAAGTCGGTTCAGACTGCAGTGACGACGGACTTTCCCTCGGTGCCGACTTGCGTGCGGAGGGCTGATTGGTCAGTTCCCTGAAAAGTCGGCTCATCCTGAGCGGGTTCGCCTTTGCCGGCGCTTCCGAGTCGGGGATTCGCGCCCGCGCTCGCCGTCTCATCGCGCGTGCTTTCCCGTGTTGCGGCTATGCCATATGAATCGGCGAATGCCCAGCCGAATTATTTCTCCGAATCGCAGGACGCCCACGACCGTGACCCGGGACATCGCCGCCTCCCGCCGGCGCGTGTGGGACGTGTTGGCCGATGGCTGGACTTACTCCGGCTGAGTGCGGTTACATCAGCGATCTGTAGAGCGCGTTCTATCCGATGTCGGTCGACCTCGCTCGCCGGCACAGCCGTGACGGCGATAACTGGTGGCGGCCGGGTCGAACTGTGGAACACCATCAAAAGCCCGCTTCTGAGCACGCTTTTCACTCCTTTTCCGTCACCGCGCAGCCCAGTGCAACTGCTCCGAAGGCTGGGCACAGCCGAGGCATTGGGCCTCGCCCGCCTGCTGATGTCGCCGGCCAGTGTGATGGCCGACGACTTGTTCGACGGCGATGCGGCACAGCTTGAATCGGGGCCGTATCCGCTCACAAGCGAACCCCCGCGCTTTCCATCGCCGGCCACGTTCCAAACTGGCTGTTCGGCAGCGATTTCCGATTAGGACGCAACCAAACCGTCTGCTAAATCAAGAGAATCCCGAGAAGCCAGGCCCGGATCTTAGGGATCGCGAATGTCGATCGGGACGAAATCGTGACCTCCAAACCGGGGCGCGCACGCTCGGGCGGGGCCGCTGCCGGACGGGTACCCGTCACGGCACGGTGTCGGGTCGTCGGTTTGGCGCACACCCGTCGGGCGCGGCTTTCGTGTGACCGTGGCTCCGAGGTGTTGCTGCACCTAGGCCAGTAACCGAAGTTTCCTGCCAAAAACCGACAGATCATCGACAACGCCAACGGTGGCGGCCACCAAGGGGGGCACAATCAGCCTTGAGGGGCTGAAACACGTCCCATCGGAACAATCTGAGGCCAGACCGTCACCGCTCAAGCAAAGGGCTCTAGCGCGAGGGTTTCTAGCACTCAGTCCCTCCCCAATCACTCAGTACCGTCACAGTGGACCACCTGCCTTTCATCGCGTTCGCCGTGCACCGCCATCGTGTGCGTTGAACACGCGGTCGGCGTCGGGCATCGTACGAGCCGCTAGTCGGAGGGAATTGTCCAGTCGGACAACAGAACTGGAAAGCGACTTGCGGGGCGCGCGGGGCCCCATGCGTCGATGAGACCTGCAGCCACGAATATCAATGGTCAGCGGGGGTGCTTGGGTGGTCGATGTCTACCAGATGCTGCGCCACGTCGGCGACTTTGGTGTTGCTCTCTTGCGAGAGTTTGACCAGCAACTGGAACGCGCTATTCGCATCGATGTCATAGCGCTCCATCAACATGCCTTTGGCCTGGCCGATGATGTCGCGGGTGTGGACGGCCTTCCGTAGGTGCTCGTTCTCGGCGACCAACGCCAGTCGTTGCCGGGGATCATGCGGCAGTGCCGCGGTGAAGGCGGCCAACGTGTAAAACTGTTCGTCGGGGGGCAACGCGTCATCGGATTCGATCGCAAGTGCCATCGCCGACAGCGCGCCGTGCAGTTCGGTGATCTCGTCGACTCGATGGAGAACACCCACCACGCGGCCGTCGTCGCGCACGGGTGAATTGCGCGGAGCCCAGACCTTGGGGATAAACGCACCGGGATTCGCCAGATCGGGGATGTCGTATCGCTGTACCCACATATCGTGGCTGCACCCGGTACGCAGCACCTTCTCCAAAGAAACGGTCAGGTGGTGCACGCCGCAGGCTTGCGGGTCGTCCGGGTTGTCCGGGAAAGCCTCGAACATCGGCCGGCCGATCAGCTCGCCACGCTCGCGCTGTGTGGCGCGCTCGTAAGCCTTGTTTACCCCGCAGATCCGCAGTGTGTTATCCATCAGCAACAGCGGCCGGTCGGTCGAGTCTGGCGCGACGGATCGAGCGATCCGATCGAACGACCACTCGTCTAACATTTCGAGCCTTGTCCCGCGTAGAACCGCTTGCTGGATTGATCCGACCTTACAGCGGTCCGACGCCGCGCATTCCCACCCTCCGGAAATCCTTCGTTTTGGGGTTAGTCGCAGCCTTGGTCGTCTGCGTGTACGGTTCTCGCCTGCCGGCCTGCGCTCACCCTCGGGCGTGGTGGGTGAGCACACCCACCATGGCATCCCGCGTCGAACGGAAACGAGCATTCGGGGTCGTAGCCATCGCCCCAGGCGTGCCGTTTCACCGTGGACTCTCCGATGAATGTCCAAAACCCCTGCACGCCAGCCGATTTTGCGCACTGTCCCGCGGTACAGGCTCCGGCGGTCGCGCCCTGGTCGGTCGCATCTTCCAGTGGTCGATAACGCGCCCGGCGTTTGGGCCGGCGTTTGGAACGGCGTTTGGACAAGAAGGGCACGGGTATGCGTCAGCCATGAAAGCGGTTACCCGGCATGGCAAACGTGACGTGCGGGTGGAGACGGTGCCTGACCCGAAGATCGAACACCCCACGGATGCCATCGTCGAAGTGACCTCGACGAACATCTGCGGATCCGACCTGCACCTGTACGAAGTCCTCGGGGCCTTCATGAAGTCCGGGGACATCCTCGGCCATGAACCCATGGGAATCGTGCGTGAGGTCGGCGGGGAAACGGGCGATCTTCGCGTCGGCGACCGGGTCGTCATTCCGTTTCAGATCTCGTGCGGCAGCTGTCACATGTGTGGGAAACAGCTATATACGCAATGCGAAACCACCCAGGTGCGTGAGCAGGGCATGGGAGCGGCGCTGTTCGGCTACTCGGAACTCTATGGCGAAATCCCCGGCGGCCAAGCCGAATTGCTGCGTGTCCCGCAGGCCCAATTCACTCACATCAAAGTCCCTGTGGGACCGCCTGATTCGCGATTCGTCTATCTGTCCGATGTGCTGCCGACGGCCTGGCAGGCGGTAGCGTACGCCGATATTCCGGACGGTGGTTCGGTGGCCGTGCTCGGTCTGGGGCCCATCGGGGACATGGCCGCACGGATCGCGGATCACCTCGGCTACCGGGTGATCGCCGTCGACCTGGTGGCCGAGCGGCTGGCCCGCGCCGCGCAGCGCGGCATCCACACCATCGACCTCGGCCGCCTAGACGGTTCCCTGGGTGACGTGATCCGAGACCTCACCGACGGGCGGGGCACCGACTCGGTGATCGACGCGGTGGGCATGGAGGCGCACGGTTCCCCCACCGCCCGGCTCGCCCAGCAGGCCACCGGGTTCTTGCCGGACATGGTCGCCAGGCGGCTGATGCAAACCGTCGGCGTGGACCGGCTCAGCGCGTTGTACTCCGCCATCGACATCGTGCGGCGCGGCGGCACGATCTCACTGATCGGGGTGTACGGAGGAATGGCCGACCCGCTCCCGATGCTCACCCTATTCGACAAGCAGGTGACCCTGCGGATGGGACAGGCCAACGTGAAGAAGTGGGTCGGCGACATCATGCCGCTGCTGACCGACGACGACCCGCTGGGTGTCGACGCGTTCGCGACGCACGTGCTACCCCTGGACCAGGCTGCGCACGGCTACGAGATTTTCCAGAAGAAGCAGGATGGTGCGGTGAAGATCACATTGCGGCCCTAACCTGCTGTACTGTAAAGCCCTGTCTGCCAGGGTGTTTCGTTGACCGAGTTTGACGCACGCGCGGGTGGGTATCTAGTGAGCCATGACTCGTGCAGACGCCCGTGCTCCCGCGCGCACCTTTGAGGTTTGGCCGGGTAGCGCTTATCCGCTGGGCGCGACGTACGACGGCGCAGGGACCAATTTCGCCATATTCAGCGAGGTAGCCGAACGCGTCGAGCTATGCCTGTTCGACGCCGACGGCGGCGAATCGCGGATCACGCTGCCCGAGGTCGATTCCTATGTCTGGCATGGCTTCGTGCCGGGCATCGAGCCCGGTCAGCGCTACGGTTATCGTGTCCACGGTCCCTACGAGCCGCAGGCGGGACTGCGGTGCAACCCGAACAAGCTGCTGCTGTGCCCATATTCGAAGGCCATCGACGGTACGTTCGACTGGAACCAGTCGCTTTTCGGCTACACGTTCGGCGACCCAGACAGTCCCAACGACGACGACTCGGCGGCGAGCATGCCCAAGTCGGTGGTGATCAACCCCTTCTTCGACTGGGCGAATGACCGTCCGCCGAGCCACGAGTATGCCGACACCGTGATTTACGAGGCGCACGTCAAGGGCCTGACGCAGACTCATCCGGGCATCCCCGAACAGATACGCGGCACGTACGCCGCGGTGGCGCATCCGGTCATCATCGAGCACCTCAAGGGCATTGGCGTCAACGCGATAGAGCTGATGCCGGTCCACCATTTCGCGAACGATTCCACCCTGATCGAGAAGGGCTTGGCGAACTACTGGGGCTACAACACAATCGGCTTCTTCGCGCCCGACTCGAAATATTCCAGCGCCGCGTCGCCGGGAGGGCAGGTGCAGGAGTTCAAGACGATGGTGCGCGCCCTGCACGAGGCGGGCATCGAGGTCATCCTCGACGTGGTCTACAACCACACCGCGGAGGGCAACCACATGGGCCCGGCGTTGTCGATGCGGGGCATCGACAACGCCGCCTACTACCGGCTGGTCGACGACGACAAGCGCTACTACATGGACTACACCGGCACCGGAAACAGCCTGAACGTCGGGCATCCGCACGTCCTGCAGCTGATCATGGACTCGCTGCGCTACTGGGTGACCGAGATGCACGTCGACGGCTTCCGGTTCGACCTCGCCGCGACGCTGGCCCGCGAGTTCTACGAGGTGGACCGGCTGGCGACGTTCTTCGAACTCGTGCAACAGGACCCGACGGTCAGCCAGGTCAAGCTCATCGCCGAACCGTGGGACGTGGGACCGGGCGGCTATCAGGTGGGCAACTTCCCGCCGCAATGGACCGAGTGGAATGGCAAGTACCGCGACACCGTGCGGGACTTCTGGCGCGGTGAGCCCGCGACGCTCGACGAGTTCGCCTACCGACTGTCCGGATCGGCCGACCTCTACGAGCACACCGGCCGCAGGCCCGTGGCATCGATCAACTTCGTCACCGCCCATGACGGGTTCACGCTGCGAGACCTGGTGTCCTACAACGAGAAGCACAACGAGGCCAACGGCGAGGACAATAACGACGGCGAAAGCCACAACCGGTCGTGGAACTGCGGCGCCGAGGGGCCAATCGACCCCGTCCAAGACACCGCAATCAACGAACTGCGCGCGCGCCAGCAGCGCAACTTCATCACCACGCTGCTGCTGTCGCAAGGCGTGCCGATGCTCTGCCACGGCGACGAGCTCGGGCGCACGCAGCAGGGCAACAACAACGGCTACTGCCAGGACAACGAGCTCACCTGGATCGACTGGGCCAACGCCGATGACGGCCTGCTGGAGTTCACCCGTACGGTATCGGCGCTGCGTGCAAACCACCCGGTCTTCCGCCGGCGACGCTTCTTCAGCGGCAAGCCGGTGGGCCGCCGTGGCGCTGCGGGCCTGCCCGATATCGCCTGGTTCACCCCGGACGGCGCCGAGATGACCGACGAGGACTGGGGCGCGGGATTCGCGAAATCGGTGGCGGTGTTTCTGAACGGGCACGGCATCCCCGACCTCGATCCGCGGGGTCAACGGGTGCTGGATGACTCGTTCCTGCTGTGCTTCAACGCCCACACCGAGTCGATCGAGTTCACCCTTCCGCCAGCGGAATTCGGCACCGAGTGGCGGACCGTGGTGTACACCGGGAGCGAGGACGCGGCACCCTCGGGCGAGCTACCGGCGGCGGCGAAGTTCACCGTGGACGCCCACGCCGCGGCGGTGTTGCAAGCCGTGCGCCCCGACGGCGCCGACTCACCCGGTCGGTGAGCGCCGCGCCATAACCGAGTTCGGCGCAGCCCAATCGGTCCTCACCTTTCGGTGCTTGATCAGCCACGCCTTGCCGTCGGGGCCTTCGGGCACCAAGATGTCGCGATAGCGGCCGAAATGGTCTAGCCCGCGATGGGTGACGACGGTGAAGTAGGACGAGACGTGCGCCTGCTCCTCAGTTAGATCGGTGAACACCACGGTGGCGACGTTGTGCCGGACGACGGGCCTGACGTCAACGTCGATGTTCATGCCCCGCGTGACACCGCCGAGAAACGCCACGATCTCCGACCGGCCGTGCAGTGGCTCAATCCCCCGTATCTCGAGGACGCCGTCCGCGCTGAACGTCTCCGCCAGGCCGTCCAGGCGGCCGGCGTCGCCTGACCAGTTGTACCGCGCGAGGGTATCCCGGATCCGCTCACGGGCGATCAGTTCCCACATCTCCATCTTCTTGTCTCCCAACCCCTCGTCTGATCCGATCCCAGCGTGGCACGCCGCGCATCGGTAACGGCCTCACGCGCGCCGGTTATTAGGCGGGTTATGTTTTTCGGACGGCGTTTTCAAGGAATGAGGGTGGATATGTCGCGGAGCGTGGTGATTGGGGCGTCGAGCGGGCTCGGGCGCTGCATCGGTATCGGCCTTGCGCAACGCGGCGACCAGGTGGCGCTCCTCGCCCGGCGCCGCGAGCGCATCGAGACCGCGGCCACCCAAGCAGGGCCGGGCGCGGTCGCCATCGAATGCGATGTCACCGACGAAGCGTCGTGCCGATCGGCCATCGGTGCGGCCGCCGACGCGCTGGGCGGCATCGACAACCTGGTGTACACACCTGGCATATCGCCGCTCGTCAGACTCGCAGATACCGATGCCGAGACGTGGCGGCGCGTCTTCGACACCAACGTCACCGGCGCGGCGCTGGTCACGGCGGCAGCGTTAGCCCACCTGACGAAATCGGGTGGCAAGGCCGTCTACTTGTCTTCGCCCACAGGCACATTCGGGCCGCCGTGGCCCGGCCTCGGGGCCTATGGCGTCAGCAAGGCGGCGCTGGAGCGACTTGTCGAGTCGTGGCGAGCCGAACACCCGAATATCGGCTTCACCTGTCTCATCGCCGGGGAGTGCGCCGGCGGCGAGGGTGACGCGCAGACCGGAATGAACGTTGGTTGGGATCTCGAACTCGCCAAACTGGCCTACCCGCTTTGGTTGTCGCGTGGCTGCATGTCGACGAAGTTGATGCCCGTCGAGGACCTCGTCGAGGTGGTGCACACGATCTTGCGCACCGACTCGGCGACCTCGATGCCGGTGGTGATTGCCCGTGCCGCGTCCGCCGACCCGGCAGCGTTCGCGCAGTAGCCGTTTCGCCCTCAGCCGGGGATCTTGCCGAGAATGTAATTGGCGACGGCGACGGCCTGTTCGGGCCGGTCGGTGTTGGTGTTGGTGCCGCTGGACGCGGCGTAGGACACGTCCAGGTCGACGACGATGTTGTCTTTGGCTGCCAACGCGCGGACGGAACGCCGCAGCCCCTTGGTCTCCACCGCCATCGTGGTGATGCCGTTGCCCGCATCGGTGGGCATGCTCAGGGAGAAGGTCAATATCTGCCCGGACGGGAGGGTGTTTTTCACCTCCGAGCCGCCGCATTGATGCCATCCGTCCAGCAGCTTTTTCAGCTGTGCCTGCGCCGCGGGTGCGTCGCGAAATGCCGCGACCCCCGCGATGACCTGAATCGAGTTGCGCGGGTCGTGCGTATCCGAGAACTCCGATGCGCGGTAACCGAAAACGGCCTCGACGTTGTAGGAGTCCGGGGTGCCGGCGCCGATGCTTCCCCAGCACTCCTCGCGGTCGATGTGCCCTATCCGCTCGCCCGTGGCGAGGTGGTCCCAGGTTTTTCCGGCCGCCAGGTTCTGGTCCCCGGTGATGGTCCTGACGTCGGTGACGCCTGGCAACAGCTGGGTTATGTCGGCCGGTGCCACCGTGGGTGGTGGTGGGGTGTCGGTCGAGTTGGCCGGTGCCGCGGTCCGGTTGGAGTTGATGCCCGCGACAATGGCCCACCCAACCAGCGCGATGACCGCAACGACGATGACCGCGTAGGACAGCATCACCCCGAGTAGTGCCCGTTCGCGGCCCCGTTCGCCGGTGCGGCGGATTTGCGCGATGCCCAGATGTCCCAGGATCGCCCCGGCGGGGGCGAACAGGAAAGCGAACACCAGTGACAATGTCGCGAACGCGTTGACCGGCGGGCCCGATGGTGATTGTGGCCGTTCGGGGAACGGTTCGCTGGGCGGGCCGCCGACGGGGACGCGGCCCAGCGGGTCGTAACTGAGCGGGTTGCGCTCGTACGGATTCTGAGGGTTGCTCATGGATTGCTCACCGGGTCCCTGCTCAGCCAGCGATCGTGGGGGACATGTCTTCGACGATAGTCGCGGATTCCCGAGGTGGACGATCTTGGCGGAGGGGTTTGCCGCGGCCAACTTCACGATCCACGGCTATTAACTGCGCGTCATCGAGTGCGGCCGCTCCTGGAACTGACGGGAGGGCCTGCGCGCTGACGCGTATGATCACAAGGGCGGGTCCGTTCTGGACCCATCGCCGTTTAGCTGAAAGCGGCGCAGCAACCGCACGAACCGGTGATGGTCCGGCGTGTCAGGCGCGCTGAAGTAAATCCATCCGCTTTGGAAATCCATCCGCTTTGGTCGATACGGGTGCGGTCGGCGTGATCGCGTGCACGCGGCGGCCCTTGCTGCACACGCCATTGAGGAGTGCCAGAAATGCAAAAACCTTTTGTGCCCCAATGTTTGGCGGCAACCCGGGCCAAGCGCGGGTGCTTCAGCCGATGACCGACGTGATCGCCTTGCCCCGCCGCAGCCGGTCGGCGGGCACAGGATCCGACGATTCCTACGGCGACGTTGTCGAGATGTTAGCGGTGTTGCGCCGGATGCCGGCGCAATCTCACGAGTACGCCCGGCAACGCGAACGCATCGTCGTCCGTTGCCTTCCGCTGGCCGACCACGTAGCCCGTCGCTTCGCGCGCCGCGGTGAAAGCATTGACGACTTGACCCAAGTTGCCCGGGTCGGGCTGATGAACGCCATCAACCGGTTCGACGCCCGCAAGGGATCCAGCTTCATCGGTTTCGCGGTCCCGACCATCATGGGCGAGGTCAGGCGGCACTTCCGCGACTACAGCTGGAGCATGCGTGTGCCGCGGCGGTTGCGTGAGCTCCATGTCCAGGTCGGTCGGGCGAGAGGGGATCTAACGCAGAAGCTGGGCCGGGCGCCGACGGCCAGCGAACTGGCCCAGGCACTGGGCGTGCCTCGGGAGGAGATCGTCGAATGCCTCGTCGCAGGCGATGCCTACCAGCTCGAATCGCTGGACGCCCCCCGCAATGACAGCGATTCGGGCGACGACCGAGTGACCGCTGACGCGATCGGTGCCGTCGACTCGCAGATCGACCACATCGTGGACCGGCAGGCGGTGCATGCGTTATTGGCCGAACTCCCGCAACGCGAGCGTGAAGTTCTGTACATGCGATTCTTCGAATCAATGACACAAAGCCAAATCGCCGCGCGGATCGGCGTTTCGCAGATGCACGTTTCGAGGATCCTGGCTTGCACCCTGCAACACCTGCGCGACCGATCGGGCTAGACGCTTCCGCATTACGGTCCTGGATTGGTCCTGGCTCGTCTGAGGCGGTCACTGCCGGGTACGCAGCGGGCGGTCGGCCTTCTTGTCCAGACGTGGCTGAAGCATTGGCGGCGCAGCCGGCCATATCGAGCGCTCACACTGGGCCCGACCGCGCTGATCGTGTGCTGCCTTGTGGCCGTGGGTGGTATCACGATCGGCAGGAACCCTATTGTGGCACAGTGTGTTTGGCATTTCGGTGCAGGAACCCGCGCGGTCGGCCTCGCGGGCCTGGTGGCGGGTGACGGGGCGGTGGGATTTCGCGCCGGCTACGTTTTCGCTTGCCTTTGCGGGCGGCCGGCGGGTGTCGTGGCCGCGCGCTTTAGGCCGACGCCCCCGGCTTCGAACGCGCTCATCTCCTCGTGCCGCAGACTGAATGAACTCGGGTCGGTTGTCGGCGCGGCCCCACGCAGCGAGGATTCCGTTGATGGGTCCAATGCCTTCGTGAATAACTTCGGACCCGACGTCGGGCAGGCCGCCGTGGTCGTGCTGGAATCGGCGGAGTGCTGCGGCGCACGCTTACCGCGCTGATGCCGTCACCGGGAAACGCGAACACGTGTTGAACGTCCCACGCGCGCAAGCGCTAGCAGGCGATAGCACCGGTCTGTTTGGGCATCGGCAATCCCCGCCGCCTTCCTTGAGGATGTGTCAGAGGTGATGTGTCAGACGACGACGATGTTGTTCGTCCTCGCCGTGGCAACGGCAAATCGATTGCTGACGTCGGCCCAATTCACCACGTTCCAGAACGCTTTGACGTAATCCGCCTTGACGTTCGCGTACTGCAGGTAGTACGCGTGCTCCCACATGTCAACCTGCAACAGCGGAACGATCCCCAGCGGCACATTGGCCTGTTGGTCATACAGCTGAAATGTCAACAGCTTGTCGCCGAGGCTGTCGTAGCCCAGCACGGCCCAGCCAGAGCCCTGCAAACCATTGGCGGCGGCGGCGAACTGCGCGCGGAAGGCGTCGAAGGAGCCGAACGCGTCGTCGATTGCGGCGGCCAGCTCGCCGGTGGGCTTGTCCCCGCCGTCCGGCGACAGGTTCTTCCACCAGATGGAGTGATTGACATGCCCGCCCAGGTTGAAGGCGAGGTTCTTTTCGTTGAGGAAAATGGCGCTGTGGTCGCCCTTTTCGCGGGCCTCGGCGAGCTTGACGAGGGCGTCGTTGGCACCCTTGACGTAGGTGGCGTGGTGCTTGCCGTGGTGGAGTTGGTTGATTTGGCCCGATATGTGCGGCTCAAGCGCTCCGTAGTCGTAGTCCAGGTCGGGCAATGTGTAGTCGGCCATGAGATTCCTTTCGGTGTCGGAACATTCTTCAGTGGTCAGTCGTCTGTGCTGACTTCGACGGGTGGGCCCTTCTTGCGCCGGCGGTGGCCATCGTCTCCAACCAGGTGTCGACGTCAGGGCCGAGGACCACCGCGTTGCGGGGAGCCAGCAGCGCCCCAACGGCAAGCGCAGACACAGCGGGCCGGATGGCACGCACGCAACGGCTATCGCCTTGCAATGCAAGCAGTCTCGATGTCAAGCGAGGCATTCGGATCGCGTGCGGTCCGGTGACGGTGCGTGGCGAGCGTGTCTGTGCCAGAGCGGCTTCCACCAGGACATCGGCGACGATGTCGGCGGCGATGGGTTGAATCAGCCAGTCCTGGGCGAGCACTTCTTGGTCGTTGCAGACCACCGCGGCAGGGCTGACAGCGAATTCGTGCCAGTGCGTGGACTTCACGATCGTCGTTGGTACCGTGCTGTTGAGCAGGATGTCCTTTGCCGCCCGTTTGGCGGCGTAGTACGGAAGCCGTTCTAACACTGGGTTTTCGATGCCGACAATCGTCAACGTCACCAGCCGGCGGATTCCACACCCGGCGGATGCACTAACGACGTTGCGCGCGGCTGCCGCGGCCGTGTCCGATATGTCGGAGTAGTCGTCGGCGGGCATCGGGTTGGATACGTCGATGACGGCATCTACTCCTTCCAGCGCCTGTGCGAGCCCACTTCCGGTGATCACGTCTACGCCGTATTCGGGGGCGATCTCAACTACCGCGGCACCGCGGCCCCTCAGCCTGGCGGTGACGCGCGATCCGCCGGTTCCGGTCGCCCCAATCACGGCGATGGTGGTCGTGAGTCAACCCTGCTTCCCTGTCGGCGCTTCCCGAAGACGCCGAGTTAGACGGCTACCCGCGAAAAAGCCGCCCAAACGGACCGGGCGATGCGACTTTCGGCCCGGCGGGCGCGTTTGACGCGGCGAGGCGTGGGAAGCCGATGGGGGCGGCCGGTTCGATCGGCGCGGCATCCGACGCGCCGATAGGCGGTTCGCAACGTCCCGCGAATCAACAAACACCGGAGGAGGATCTCCGATGGGTGATCAGAAGAGTGGACCAAAGGAAGCGGTCTCGGGAGTCGTCGAGGGAGTCAAGGGTAAGGCCAAGGAAGTCGGTGGAACTCTGACCGGCCACGACGACCTCAAGCGTGAGGGCGAGGCGCAGCAGGATAAGGCCGACGCTCAACGCGACGCGGCGAAGACAGAGGCCAGTAAGCGCATTATGAGGTGGGTCCGGTCCGCGCCTGTCGGACCGGACCCATCGCTTCAGTTCGGCGAAACAATCACCATTGCAGGGGATTTGAACGGAAACGCAAAAGGCCATTATCGACTCCCTGGCTGATGGTTTGCGAGCGCGTAGGCTGGCTATACCTGCACAGACCGCCGAAGGGCCGCGTGCGGCGGGTTAGCGAGGTGACTGATGGGTCTGGTGGCTCGCGTGTCGAGCGTTGTCGCATTTCTGCGAGCCGGGTACCCGGCTGGCATGCCCGAAACTGGCCACGTGCCGCTGTTGGCGCTGTTGCGGCGGCGACTGACCGACGACGAGATCACCGCAATAATGGGCAAACTCGATGCTTACCGACGTCGGCCATTAGACCAAGCCGATGTCGGCGTGGAGATCACCCGTATCACCGACGAGTTACCGGCACCGGACGACATCGAGCGTGTCCAACATCGACTTGTCGCGATCGAGCGGTTGGGCGATCCGGACTTGTGATCGCTGGGCTCCGTTAATTCGATGTCAGTTGGATCAACTGGTCGGTGGAGGCGCGGGGTTTTCGGAATGCAGTGCATACCATTGCAATTCGGCACCACGGACCTTTCGGTGGGTGTGTATGAGCCAGGCCAGGCCGCCGGTGGCCAGAGTCATCGCCAGAATCACGCCCACCAGGCCGGCCGCCGCATGCCCGGTGGCCAACGCAAACAGGCCCACCACCAGCGCCACGACGCCGCCTGCTACCCCGACCAAGCCGGGTGCGTTGGTGCCGTTCTTCATGGCTTCGCCGGCGTGCTGACGGGTAGTACGTTCAAAGTCAACCGGATCGCTGCTGGAACCGATGTTTGGTTCTGATGAGGTCAATTCTTCGCTCTCTCTTGAGAATGGTTGTCTACCAGTGCTATTCGAATGTGAGGTACATCCCTTGGGTAGGGACGGCACCGGGGCATAGGTTTGCGGTTCCCGACATGGCCGGGTTCTACCCGCTATCCGCGGGGGCCAAACGCCATGCGGCTCTTTCCATGTAGCCGGTGTCGGTCTACCGAAGTGTGGGTATGCCGCTTCCATGACGTCGTTGAGTGCCTGCCACGGTGACCCGGCCGTCCTGTTCGACGTGGACGGAACCTTGGTCGATTCGAACTACTTGCACGTTTATGCATGGCAGCAAGCCTTCGACGCAGAAGGCATACAGGTCGCGGCGTGGCGCATCCACCGCGGCATTGGCATGGACGGCTCGAAGTTGGTGGGAACCCTGTCCGGTGACGCGCCCCCTGATGTTCAGGAGCGTCTCAGCGACGCGCACAGCCGGTACTACCGCGAAGTCGCAGCGCTGCTGGCGCCGTTGCCTGGCGCACGCGCATTGCTGCGTCGCGTCGCCGACCTAGGGCTGCAGGTCGTGCTTGCTAGCTCGGCGCCCGACGACGAACTGGACATCCTGCGCAAGGTGCTCGCCTGCAATGACGTCATCTCGGCAACGACTTCGTCGCACGATGTGGATACCGCCAAACCCGAACCCGGCATCCTGCAGGTCGCCCTTGACCGAGCCGGTGTCACCGCAGAGCAGGCGGTGTTCGTGGGTGACGCCGTGTGGGATGCACAGGCCGCCGCCCGGACGGGGCTACCCTGCATCGGGATGTTGAGCGGCGGAATTTCCGGCGCGGAATTACAGGCGGCCGGCGCGTCGGTGGTCTTCGCCGAACCGCAAGAACTCCTCGAGCACCTGGATTGCACCCGCATCGCGTCGCTGGTGCCCAGCCGGTAACCAAACGTGCGCGGCGTAGCGAAGTTCTAAGTTTTACGAACGTGGGCTCCTGGCACTCGATCGCGCGCGGCCACCGATCGGCCGTCACCGGTGTCGAACACCTCAATGACGACGTCGCGGTCCCGGTAGCCGCCCAGCTGTCGCAACCCGGGCGTGCGCGCGATGATTGCGTGGGCCGCGTCGCCGCTGAGCGGATAGTCGGCCACCTCGTGACGCCAGTGTGCGGCGACCACCGTTGCGCCCGCCTGTAAGCGGGGGCACTCCCGGCCCAACACCGCAGCCAGCGCTGCCGCGTCAAGATAGTAGGCGATCTCGCTGAGCACCAGCAGGTCGAAGGGCCCATGCGGCCATCCCTTGTCCAGCGACGCTCGCGCCAGCGTGACCCGGCCCCGCAACCCGTCCTCCCGCAGCCGCGCATCCGCGCTCCGCACCGCCGAATCGGCCACGTCTATTGCGGTCACGTGATCGCAGCGCGCCGCGAGCCGCGTGGTCAGCGTCCCGATGGAACAGCCCGGCTCGAACGCATGCCGGTAGCGGCTGCGGGGAAGCAGCGCCATCGTGATCGCGTACTTGCGCTGTTCGTACCATCGTGTCGCCAGTTGCCACGGATCGTAGGCATCGGCGTACATGCGGTCGAAGTAGTCGTCGGGCAGCCGTCCGGACGGCGCCTCAAATTGAGCATCCGTCACCGGAACACCAGCTCTGAAACGGCCAGCAGCCGGTGCAGAACGACTTCGGGCAACGTCGGCGCCGAGCCGTCGAGGCTCGATTCGAACTGACTGGCAAAAGATTGCGCGGCAAGGTGTTTGCGATCAACAGCCCAGCCGGAGACTGGAACCGTGTAGGCGCGGTGCCAGGGCACCGCAGGATCGCCCGGGCGGGCCCAGTGCCACATCCAGACCGGATACTCCACCAGCACTGCGCCGGTGCGCGCGCATGCGGCGGCGGTCGCATGTCCGACGGCCTCGTGGTCGGGATGCCCGTCGCCGCGCCAGGTGGTCGCACACCAGATCCCGGGTGCAGCGTCCTCGAGGATATCCACGAGCAAGTCGGTGAGCCGATCCTCGTGGTGGATCAGTTGACCGTCTGGCAGGCCCAGTGACACCGCCGGGCTGATACCCAGAATGCCCGTTGCGCTGGTCAATTCGCGCCTTCTGGTGGCTTCCAGCCTGATTCGCGCGAGGGGCGCCGCGCCGGGCCACGCGGCGCCGCCGTCGCTCACCGACACCACCGCGACGCTGACGCCCGACGCGACGAGCTGTGCCGCCGTCGCCCCCATCCCGAGGGTCTCGTCGTCCGGATGCGGCGCGACCACGATCAGGCCCGGGCAGGCAGCAAGGTCCAACGACGGCAAGGCTGCCTCCTCGAGGCTGGCCTGCCAGGTCTGCGCCGGGGTGCCTCCTCCGGACAGCGGCGTCGCTGCAAACCGGGCGCAGTTGCCTGCCGGCCTTAACACCGCTGCCCGGCGAGGCGCCCGAGTTCCGCCAGATCCCGCTCGGCGTGGCTTTGCCGGATGTAGATGGTCAGATCCGCGACCCGCTGCGCGTGTCGGCCGTCCTGGCACAGGGGGCCGGGGCCCAAGGCACGGCCGGTGCGGGTGATCGCTTCGTCGGCCGCGTGTTCCACGACCGTGCGCACGCGATGGGCCAGCAGTTGGGCGCCGCCGTCACGGTCAAACGGATCGGCGTCGATCTGGGCAGCCGCGGTGGCCAGCATCGCGTCACCGGCGGCAAGCGCGGCGTCCACGGCCCCCAGGTGCGCCAATGAGTAGGCGTCGGCCGATTCGCTTGCAGCGCAACGGTACAGCGGGTTGGCGACCCGGCGGGCGCCGCCGAGCCAGCAGGCGGCCACGCCTATCGCGCCGTGCCAGAACCCGGGCCGGTTCAGGTAGTCGCCCGGATCGCCGACGGCGACCGCATGGGCGTTGTTGAACTGCACCGGCCGGGTATCGCTGCCGGCCATGCCGGCGTTCCACCACGTGCTCGGCAACGCCTTGACGGCCGGGTTGGTGACGGCGACAGAGAACAGGCCGCTCGTTCGGTCCTCGAGCCGGGCGGTCACCAGTGCATGGGTGCAGAAGCCCGCTCCGGAGCACCACACCTTCGTGCCGTTGAGCGTGTACGCGCCCCCGTCGAGGGGGGTCGCGGTCACCATCGCGTCCGGGGATTCGGCCGCCCACACACCCCACAGCTGGCCGGACTCGGGGGGCTTTGCGCCCAGTTCGTTGAGTATTGCGACGGCATCGACGTGAGCCTCGGCAATCCGCGCCGCGACGACCTCTTCCTCGGCCAATTGCGTCAGGAGTCGCCAGCGTTCGGCGGTCCGTCCCGACGCGGGGAGGGGCAGCTCCAGCCGCCCCGAATCCAGCCAGTGCTGGATCAGGCCCGCGGTCACACGCAACCCCCCGCCGTCGACCTCCTCATCTGACGAAGGCGATGCCCGAATCCCAACGGTGCCCGCGCCAGGGTGCGTGCCGACGTTGTGACCGACAATTCCGTGTCCCGCGCAACGCGGTAGCCGCTGGCCTCGAACCGCGATGCCAGGTCGACGTCCTCGCCGGAGGCGAGCATTCGGAAGCCACCGACCCGCCAGTACGCCCGCGCGCTGAAGCCCATGTTCGCCCCGTGCACATGCTCGTGGTGCTCGTCGTCCCCTTCGGCGTCGTAGGCCCGCTCGTAGCGATCGGCGACGTCGGCTGACTGGCCCCGCCAGTCGTCGACACGCACCACGCCCAGCACCATGTCGGCACCGCGCTCCAGCTGATCCACCAGCCAGCCGGGATCCACGCGGCTGTCGGCGTCCGTGGTCGCATACCAGCACTCGCGATCACCGAGACACAGCGAGCGCGCGTAACCGAAGCCGACCGCCCGGGCGGTGCCAACGTTGCCGACGTCGACGCTGACGAAGTGCACATCGGGCCCGTACCGGCCTGCCAACTCTGCGCTGTCGTCGTCGGTGGCGTCCAGCACCACCACTACCGTCACCGGTATCGGCGCGCACAGGGCGGCGGTCAGCACGGCACGCAGGCACGCCGGCAGGTTTGTTCTTTCGTTGCGGGCGGGAATCACGACGACTGCCTGATCGTAGGCTCGAAGTCCGGGGGCTGACATACATGTTCGATTGCCCGTTCGGCCATTCCTTAAACAGACGATGAACGACGGCGCCCGCCGCGGGCCGCTCAGCTTGCCGAAAGCCTGCGACGGGTACGACCCTCCCGCGATGGCATTTGTCGAAACGGCCAACGTGTTTGCCCGCGGGCCGACGCAAGTTGTCACAGGCGTTGCGCGCGACAGGCGTTGCGCGCGGGCGCGTCTGCGCTCGCGAAGTTCACTCGATAAGATCGGGGCCGCATCACGACCCAGACTGCGACAACGATGACGCTTTCACGTTCCTAATGCCGGCCCACCGGCTCGGTCTGACCGGCTGACCCTTCGGTGCCGGCCGTCCGTCAGTGGTTGCGCAGCTTGGCGATCAGCTTGTCCTTCGTCAGGGCCGAATAGCCCGACATACCAAGCTCTTTGGCCCGCTTGCGCAGTTCCGGTACCGTCCAGTCGGCGTAGGAGCCCGCCCTGCCGCCCTTGCGGCCGACCGCCGACTTGCCTCGGGCGGCGGCCGCATTGGAGATCCGCGCCGCCTTCTCCTCGGAGTCGCCCTGCTTGCGCAGCTCCCGATACATCTTCTCGTTCTTGATTGACGGGTTGGGCACGTTTGCCTCCCTTCGGTCCGTGGCGAGACGCCGTTCGCCAGCATGCCCAACCACACGGCCGTCAAACCTCGGATTCATTGCGGCAGTGCCAGCGTTCCGGCCAGACCTTGTACCAGCGTTCACCCGACTGAAACGGAAAGCCAATCCGCGCGTCTGTCCACTGCCCCGACGGTTGCCTACCCTGGGAAGGGGTAGTCGTAGGTGGTGATTCAGGCGACCGACGGATCAGACGAGCTGCGCGGAGTGGTGGCGATCGGTGCCCCGGCAGGGGGCGTCGAGGCTCTTTCAAACCTGGCCGCCGGTTTGTCGCCGGAGTTTCCGTATGCCTACTTGGTAGCTCGGCATTTGCCACCCGGCGCGCCCAGCATCCTCGCGCGCATCACCGACCGAAAGGGTCCGCTGGCCGCTGTCACCGCCGAACACCCCGCGAGCCTCGGCCGACATGGGCGCGGTGCTGGAAAAGCTGTCGCACCGCGACATTGAGGAGATGAACATGCAGACAGACGCTGCCACGGATATGGAGAACCGCATCGCCATGGCCTCCCGTCACTCGACGGAATTCGATACCCAGGACCTGGGTCCGGCGTCGGCGTATACATGCCCGGACTGCAATGGATCACTGGTTGCGCTGGGCGGCAGTAGTTTTCGCTGCCGCGTCGGGCACGCTTGGACTCGCGACGCACTGCTGGCCGCGCGTGACGACGAGGTCGATAACGCGCTGTGGGTTGCCATGCGAAGCCTTGAGGAAAAGGCCATGGCCACACAGTTGGCCGACACGATCGATCATGGGCTGCTGTTTGAGCGCTACATCGTCTCTCTGACCGAGGAGGCGGAAGGCGCGCTGAGCGTGCTGAGCCAGCGCTTGTCGGCCAGCGGTACCCGCACGAGTGGTGCCGGTGGCTGAATCCACGCACCCCATCCGCATCGCCCGGGAACGGCACCACGAGATTGCGTTCCTGACGGCCACCGGAGAGCTGGAAAGCGCCACCTACGGCGGTGTGCGCGACGCCGTCATCAAGGCCGCGTTGGACGAGCCGCGCGCGGTGATCGTTGACGTCGAAGGCCTTTCCGTGCCGTCCGGATCGGCGTGGTCGGTGTTCACCAGCGCCCGCTGGCACGTCAGCACCTGGCCAGACGTGCCGGTCCTGCTGGTATGCGCAAACCCTGCGCGCCGGCGGACCATCGCCGGCTGCGGGGTAGCCCGGTACGTCCCAGTCCATGCGACCCGCCAGGCGGCGGTCGACGCCGTCGCCGACCAATCGTCCAACGGCCGGCGGCGGGCGCTAACTCAGCTTCCCGCCAGCCCGCTCAGCGTTGGTCTGGCCAGGAACACGGTCGCCGACTGCCTCGCCGTGTGGGATCTGCGCGATCTGATCCCGACCACCGCCACGATTGCGACGGTGTTCGTCGAAAACGTCCTGGCCCACACGGACACCGCGCCACTGCTGATCCTCGAGAGCTACCGCGGCATCGTCGCCGTCGCGGTGGGGGACGAAAGCCCGATCCCGGCGGTCCGGCACGAGGATGCCGACCGCGGCGCGGAAATGGTATCCGGCCTTGCCATCGTCGCCGCGCTGTGCCGCGCGTGGGGCAGTACCCCGACATCATCGGGTAAGACGGTCTGGGCGCTGGTTGGTCGCGAAAACGAGCTCCGACGACGCGGGTAGTGTTCAACGACTTCGGCAATTGCTAACGTGATCGGGCGCAATCGACACAAACCGTCCCGCGTCAGTTCCATCTGAATTCCCGGAGGACAAACCAGCACCTGCCCCGCCGATGCCCGCTGCCCGTTTCCTGCGCAATCGAACCGGATGCGGTGTTCGCCCGCCCAGGATTGTCGGCAGCACGCTGTTGTGGCCTCCGAGGTGTTGCTGCACGACGATGGCGGCCGGAAACTCCGCCGGCAAATCACGCAGGATGGTCGAAAGAGGGTCCAGCCCCGGCGGACGCCAGCACAGCCACCAGCTCGACTGCCGGACGATGCGCGTCGCGAGTCATTCCTCCGGTGTCCACCCGCTGACAACAGCTCGTGCAGTCCCAACGGACTCCGACGAACCGGCTATCCGCCATGCGGACAACTCGAGGTCAGTGGGCGAAGTGTCGCCGGTGCGGGGGTTTTGGCCGGCGTGGGGCCGGGTATAAGAGGCCTAAATCGCGTATTGAATTGCGGATTGAATTTCGCGCTTTGCGCCGTGCGCGGAGTTCGCCACGCAGCGTGTGCAGGTTTTCGCTCCATGCGCCGCGCGCAGACATTCGCGATGCGGCGTGCGCAGAGATCTGAGGATGGTGGTTGGGTTGAGGATTGCGTTTGTCAGCGGCGACGACGTCAGTGACGAGAGCGGGCAGCTGTGCGCCGCGCTGGCGGATCGGGGCGTGCCCGTCACCGCCTACGTGCGGCAACGAACTCGCCGTACCGCAGTAATCGGTACCAACCCGGGCTATCTGAACGTCCCGATCAGCGTCGGCCCCAAGACGGCCCGATCCGCTTGCGAATTGCTGCCTTTTGTCGGTGACTGGGCCGGCAAACTCGAGCGTCTCTGGTCATCGGATCGACCCGACATCGTGCACGCGCACGGCTGGCTGGGCGGCTTGGCAGCTCAGCTCGCCGCACGGCGGCAACGTCTCCCGATCGTCCAGACCTTCCAGGGTCTGGCCACGACATCGCTGGTACGCCCCGTCGGCGGCCGGGAGCGGCACAGCGAAGACACCGAACGCGAGCGCATCGAGCCGCTTCTGGCGCGCAATGCGACCTGGGTCACCGGCGAGAGCACCGCGGACGTCAACGCGCTGGCCAAGCTCCGGCACAGTCGGGCGCAGTTGTCCGTTCTGCCGGGCGGCGTCGACTGCGCGCGCTACAACCCAGTCGGTCCGGCGCTGGCCCGCAGCGACTTTCACCGGGTTCTGTGCGTGGCCCCCGACCCGCTTCCGGCCAATGGATTCGACATCGTCATTCGAGCCTTGCCGCGGGTTCCGGGCACGGAGCTCGTCGTCGCGGAAACCGCGGCCACCGGCCACAGCTACGACCAGGAGCGGGACGAGCTCAGGCGCCTCGCCACGCACTTGGGGGTAGCCGACCGGGTCCGCTTCCTGGGCGCGGTCGCCGGTGACGAGCTGCCGAAGTTGCTGCGATCGGTCGACGTGCTCGCCTGCACACCGCGCCAGCCTCCACGTGCGACAGGGGTACTACAGGCCATGGCCAGTGCGCGAGCGGTGGTCACGTTACCCATCGGTGTACTGACCGACATCGTCGTGCACTCCGTTACCGGCCTCGTTGTACCACCGGGCAGGCTCGGTGAGTTGGTAGCCGCCCTGAGAAGCCTTCAGGGGCGGCGTTTCCAGTGCGACAGCATGGGTGCGGCGGGTCGCAGCCGAGCGCTGTCGCGCTTCACCTGGGATCGAGCCGCGCTGGAATCAGAGACCATCTACGGTCAGTTGAGTTCGCCCTACACGCGCCCGCCAGCACCGCTGCGCACCGGTACAGCTTGAGGCACTACCCGGCGATCGCTGTGTAGTCTTTCCGTAGGGGTCGGCCAGGTCGACCCGAACAACCATGATTAGCATCACTGACAACACAGCATCCGGCGTGCTCTTCGGTGTCGCCGAAGGTCTCCGGGGCGCGGGCCACGTCGACCCTGGCCCACATCCCGTCGCCGGTGATCGGCCGGGGCGGCCCGGCATGCCTGCCCTGCGGCGCGAGGAATTCCGTACCAGCGAGCCGGGCGGCGCGGCGCGGTTCTTTGCAAACGCGTACAACCCCGGCTGGCGGGTTACCGGCCTGGCGAGCGGCTCGGCCGTTACCCACCGCCGCACCCATGCGCGCTCGGTAACGGTCGATGGCGTGGTGATTGACGGCCACGCTCGCTGCGAGGTCCCATCCGCCGACTCCGTCGTCGTTGTGATCCAACCTCGTTCGGGATCGTTGACCGTTTCGGGCGCTCCGTTACCGAATGCGAACTGGCCGGTGCTCGTGGCCCATGGCATGTCGTGCGTACTGGAAGTGAATACCGCGCGGTTCGATGTGGTAGCCGTCACGAATGATGCGCTGCGCAGGGCCGCTGCCGAACTGTGCACACCGCTGCCGGAGCAGATTCGGTTCCTCGACGGGTGCCCACGCTTGCGGAGTCGCGTGCGCGCCTGGCTTCGGGCGCTCGATTACGTGACGGCCACCTTCGCGTCCGCAGATACCGCCGACCAACCGCTGATCGCCGCCGGTGCCGCTCCCTTGCTGTGCACAGCGCTGCTCGAGTGCTACCCGTCCACGGCCACGGCCGAGCATGACCTGCTCGGCGACCCCGCGGTCCCGGAGGCACTCAAGGACGCGGTGGCGTTCATCCACTGCCACGCCGCCGGCGGCGTCGGCATCAACGACGTGGCGGCCGCCGTGCATCTCACGCCCAGAGCGGTGCAATACCTTTTCCGGCATCGGCTCGGCACCACGCCTAGCGAATACCTGCGGCGCGTCCGTCTGCATCGGGCGCATCACGACCTGATGGCCGGCGATCGGTTGACCGCCACGGTCACCGAGATCGCGGAGCACTGGGGCTTCGCTCACACCGGGCGGTTCGCCGTCCTCTACCGCCAGACCTATGGGGAGAGTCCACACACGACGTTGCGGCAATGAGTGGGTTGATTACCCGGTGTACTTGTTGGTGTTTTCGGTGAGGTTGCCCAGCAGCGCGTCGATGTGAGCGGCCATGTCGTCGCGAATTGCGCTCCGCTCGGCGGTTAACCCATACCGCAGCATCAGCATGCCGATCGCCTGGTCGATCATCGCACGGCGCGCACTGACCGTGTGCACCGCCTTGCTCAGCCGTTCCTGCACCGCCGCCTTGAACTGTTGGGTGATGTCCACGTAGAACCCGGCGGCGCCGGCCGGCGTACCGCCTTCGTAGAACCGGTCCGCGACCACGATTACCAAGTGCTCCTCGCCCCGCGCATCGAAGATCCGCTGTCGACTGGTGAAAGGTGCGCCGTGCCGGCGCATCTGCTCGATTAGGTCGCTCATCGCCGACCTGTCGCTCGGATGTTGGTGCGTCAGGACACGCGCGGTCGTGGGGGTGACGGTGCCGGGTTCGTACCCGTGCATGTGGGCGACCTCGTCGGACCATTCCCAACGGTCGTATGGCCGGGGAGTGTCGGGCGCCGAGCAGGCCGCCGCGATGGAACGATTGTATTCATTACGCCAACGTGGCTCCAATTAGCCAATGAACGCAGTAAACCGGCTGCGGCGAGTCATCAAACGAAACCGTCGATGGGCGTCAAGCGCCGCTTCGGTCGAAAACGTCTGCGTGTCTTGGCATTCCCTGCGAACTCTCGCCTGGCTGTGACTTCCGCCACCACAGCTTGTTTGCGTTAAGCTCTCGTGGTGAGGTTGAGCCCACAGCCGCTGTCTCGCGGGCGTTAGGCCCACCGCACTCGATCGGCGCAGGCACATGACAGCTTTCCGCGATATGTACCCGTCAGAGCCGTGGGGACATCCGCGGTCCCGCTATGTGATCGACTGCGCCGGAGCGCAGCTCTTTGTGCACGCGCGCAGCGCGTCGACGGTCCTGCGCATCGCCGGTGAAGTCGACATGGCGAACGCCGGCCTGGTAGCTCAGGCGATCCGCGGCTTTGCGCGGCTGAAGGCTCCGCTGATCCTCGATCTCAGTCACCTCGACTTCCTGGGCATTGCGGGCTTTCGGGTGCTGATTGCCCTGAACCGCGAACACCGGCGGACCCGGCTAGACTGCGGCATTGTCAACGGCGACTCGCTGCGTCGACTGACCCGTATCCTGCCCGATCACGGCCTTCCGATCGTCGAGTCGGTGACCGACGCCCTTTGGGTCATCGAAGACTCCGTCCGCACCAGACGCGAGTTTCCTTCCGGCATGGCCCGGCAACAAGAACCGCAGCGCGACGTCCGCCGTTGCCATGATGGGTGGGACGAGGGACCGCAAGTCGGTTAAGCGCTTTGCCGGTCACATGCGTGCCGAGATCCCCTGTCGCCCTAAGCTACACACCGGATAACCAAGATCGTCGATGTCCGTCCAATCCGCTGGGTCCAATCGGGCGGGGTCGACCTGGAAACGACCCGCCACAGCGCTGTGGCGGGTCGTTCGCGGCGGGTCTAGCCGGCCATGAACTCGTGGTAGGCCGACTCCAGATCCGGTGGCAGGGCCGACACATTGCACTGGCGTTCGGTGTCGCCGATCGGCGCCAATATGCCGCGCAGGTCGTTGTATTCCTGCGGGTGCGCGGTGAAATAGCCGCGCAGGTCGCCGGCGGCCTGCTGGCGCGGCTGGGTGTACGCGGCCATGACGACCTGGTTGGCGCCCGGATGTCCGGCGAGATATTGCTCCGCCGCCCCCCTCACCGATGTGACGGTGTTGTTTACCCCCGCGGGACTGCAATCTGGTGCCGCGGCGGCCGACGGCGCACCGACGACTCCGGCCGCCAACCCCCCGAGCAGAAGGCCGGCGCTGACCCCGGCCACTCGCCGACGCGCGCCGACACTGCTGATGTTCATGATCAGTCTTGCCCCTTCGAATTGATCTTGATTGATCTTGAGACAGATTCCCCATCCCGAAGCCCAAAGTAGCCGCGCCACCTGTATCCATTGCGGCATGTAGCTCGACAGCTAAATCAGCTATATTGACATTGGATCACTTATCAGCATCAATAATCTGACTAGCCAGGTATCAGCAAAACCCCCCTAGGGCTGGCCGCGCTCGAATTCGGGCATTGCTAGGGACGGCCTTCTCGGCTACTGAAAATTCCGCGGCAGGGCAGCGACCATGGCCCCAACCTGTGCGCGGTCGAGGACCGCGACGCTTCCGTCGGGCAGGCCGAGGACCCGATCCACGGCCACCCCATGAAGCTTGAGCCTGCTGGTCAGGAAGTCGACGGCGCGCTGCCTGGCCGCCTCGTCATCAGCACCGATTATCTGCACGATGTTCGAATTGACGCGCGCTGCGAGGCCCTGAATCATGTCTGCCACACCCTCGGCGTCGAAGGTCACGAAGACACCCGTCCGCACGCCATCGGCTATCACACCCGTCAAGAGCGGCCGCACGAGATCATCCGAGGCGCCAACGATTCGTGCATACAGATGCGCATTCTCGGGCCGCAGCAACGAAACCATCGCCGCCAGGTGCTCGGCTACGCCCATCTGCATCTTGACTTCATAGCCCCTGCGCAGCAGCGCGTTGAGGCGGTCCAGCGCGCTGCCGCCGCACCGGGCTACGGCGTCCTCGAGGGCGCTGAATTGTTCGCGCGCGCTGCGCTGCGCCAGCGCGGTGATCAACGCGTCCTTCGACGGAAACCAATGGTAGAAAGCGCCTTTGGATACCCCGGCGTCCGCGATCAGGTCGTTGAGGCTCACGTTGTCATAGCCGCGCTGCACAAACAGCCCGGCGGCGCGGTCCAGGATCTCGGCGCGACGAACGTCGGGATGCTTAACGACCCGTGGCATCGGCGCTATCCTGCTCTTTCGGTTTCGCGATCCAACCCGAGTAGGTCAGGTACAGGCCGACCAGCGCCAGCCCGATGAAGATGGCGCGCACCAACGGAATTGCGCTGTGTTCGAGCGTGGCTCCGGCAGAGTCGTAGACATCCGGGATGGCCAGCACTAGGACACCCCGGATGGCCAGAAACCAACCGAGCAGTGACACCAAAATCGCTGCGGCACTTCGCCAGTACTGGTGAAAAGCGATAATGACGCTGCCCCACAACAATAAAACGGCGCCGAGCACCCACTGCCACATCGGGTCGCTTTGGAATTCATGCAGCAGCACGGGCATCTGCGACGTGGCCCGCGCCGCCACGATGGACGGGACGATGGTGAAAAACGGGCCGAAGGCGCGGGCGAACATGCGGGTACGGACCTGCGACGGGGCCGACGGGTTCATTGCTACCTCCACTAGTCGCGCACTGGTCGTGCCCCAAACGCTATACCGACCAGTGGTCGGTATACAAGACCACCGGTCGGTCTTCGCTCCCGAATGGGACGTGGACTGGTCGATCGCGAACTCGGGACGCTTGCCGAAGTAGTTGTCGCCGTCGAAGCGCCCGGTCACTCCCTACTGTGGGTTATGTGGACATCAGGAAGGACATCAAAGACTTTCTGATGACCCGCCGCGCCGCAATCACCCCCGAGCAGGTGGGCCTTCCGCCGGGTCGGCGGCGGCGGGTGCCCGGACTGCGGCGCGAGGAGGTCGCGCAGCTGGCCGGTGTGAGCGTCGAGTATTACACCCAGATCGAACGGGGAAATGTCAGCGGCGTCTCCGACGGAGTGCTGCACGCCGTCGCCGGAGCGCTGCGACTCAGCGAGGCGGAGGTGACGCACCTGTTCGACCTGGTGCGCGCCGCGACCTCAAAGGCTCGTCCATCGCGCGGCGCGGGCCGGGCTTTGCCGGACGGTGTGCAGGCGTTGCTGGACAGCATGGTGACGGCGCCCGCGGTCGTCCTCAACGGCCATCTGGATATCGTGGCGGCCAACGCCTTGGGGCGCGCCCTATACACGCCGCTGTTCGACCGCGCGACGGCGACGCCGAACCTTGCCCGGTTCATCTTCTTCGACGCCGCCGCCGATCGCGTCTTTCCCGAGTGGGACATCGCGGCCGACGACGCCGTCTCGCTGCTGCGGGCGGAAGCCGCCCGGTCTCCCGACTCGCCGCCCGTCACCGGACTGGTCGGGGAACTCTCCACCCGAAGCGACCAATTCCGCATCCGCTGGGCGGCCCACATCGTCAAGGCGCATCGTCACGGCGTCAAGCGATTTCGGCATGCCGACGTCGGCGAGTTGTCCCTGACCTACAACGTGTTCGACATCACCGGCGTGGGCGGCCTGTCGCTGTTCGGCTACACCGCCGAGCCGCATTCGAGATCCGACGAAGCCCTGCGCCTGCTGGCCAGCTTGACCGCATCCCGCCAAGCCAGCAGCGCCGTCGGTGCCACCGGTCGGATGCGCGGATAGGATCATCCGGGTGTCGATTGCGTTGCTGCGCGAGATGTTCGAACGGATGGTAGTCGGGAAGAATGCGGACCTGGCCGAGCGCTACTACCATCCCGACTTCCTGATGTGCTCCGACGGGATGACCCAGACTTTCGCCGAATTCCACCATAGCCACCGCGAGATATACACCACGCCAATCACTTACGCGATCGAATACGACGAGCAGGCCTGGGTCGAGGCCGAAGATAGGGTGGCCGGCCGGGTGTGGATCAGCACGTCACGCCCGGGTGAGCCGCCGACCCGAATCGAGGTGGTGCTGATCGCCGCCTATCGCGACGGCCGAATCTGGCGCGTCTGGGAGACGACCTGGCCGAGCTGGCGTGCGCTGCCCGCATTCCAAAATTACTGAAAGCTATTAATTTTCGAGACGTTTCATCAGCTCGGCGGCGGCGTATCGCCCGCTGAGCAACGCGCCGTGCACGGTGCCGGGATTGTTGGTGCCGACGGCCTCGCCCGCCAGGTAGAGCCGGTCGCTGATCGGCTCCTGCAACCGGCGCCGGTCTTCCAGGCCCGAGCCGGGCGGGTGGAAGGAGTAGGCGCCGCGCGCATACGGGTCGGTGGTCCAACTCGATGTGCGGACCTCGACCAGGGAGATGTCGTCGCCGAACAACTGCCGGGCGACGGGGGCCGCGCTGGCCATCAGGTCGGTGGGCGAGGACGACTCTACGGACCGCCCGATCTCACCGCCGTTGAACGCCAACACAATTGGTCCGGCGGCGCTCGGCAGAGTGAACCACTGCGCCCACTGCCTTGAGTCGCTGCCGATGAATTGGTAGAACGCGTTCTCCGCCGTCCAGGTCCGCCGGTTGAACCGGAAGAAGCTCTTGGACAGCACGCCGAATCCCAGCGCATTCACCGCGTGGCTGTGTCCGTCGGGCAGCGGCGGATCGAAAGTGATCGCACCCGATTTCAGCACTCCGAGCGGAACGGTGACGATCGCGGCGCGCCCCTCGAACGACCGGTCACCGGCCCGCACAATGACGGAGTCGTCTCGTCGCTGGACGGCGGATACCGGCGTACTCAGCACGATCTGGAGGCCATCGGCGAGCAGCTTTGGCACGGCGTCGTAGCCGCTCGGGACGACGGATTGGTCGCCGCCGGTGTATTCGCCCAGGTCGTATGTCGTGGCGGAGAGCTGTCCCGCGTCGGCGGCATACTCGTCGGCGATCTCGGTGGTGAGGTAAAAGGCCAACTGGGCGCGATCGGAACTAGACAGGTCGTCGCTGCTCGCCGCCGCGTCGACGGCGAAACCCAGACTTCCGCCGTCGACCTGCTCACGAGCCCGTGCGACGAATCTGCGCCAGGTCTTCTCGTTGTAGTTCAGCGGCGCCAGGCGCGGATCCACCGCCAGCTTCGTCCACGCGTAGTAGTCGGTCGGGATGAGCTGCAGCGCAAGTTTGCGGGCCAGCTCGGTCACCGGATTGTTTGTTGTGCCGTGTACCCAGGAGGCACCCATTTCCAGTGGGACGCCCCAATCGCGGGTGGTGTGCACCCGGCCGCCGATGCGATCGCGGGCTTCGATCAACCGCACCGGCCACCCCGCATCGACGAGGCTGCGCGCGGCGCCCAGTCCCGCCATCCCGGCGCCGATGATCAGGATGGACTTGGGATCCACGGGGCCGGATGGCTGGGATGACTGGGTTGCCTGCGCCGGCGGGGATGGACGGCCCGGCTGGGGTGATTGGGCCGGACGCTCCCAGGCGCAGCCGGCCACCAGCGCGCCGCCGACCAGGCTAGTCGTCGTCGTCAAGAACTCCCGGCGGGAGATCCGGGAGGTCGGCGCCACGTTCGCCAGCGTCTCACAGCGAGTCCGCGTTTTTTGGACGACCGTCCGGAAATTTCCGCGCGATTTTTTGCTTGATTCGCGAGTCTTCGTCATTGACATGTGCGTAAAATCTCGACATCCAGAGGGCGGCAATGGGGCCGCGTTCAAGGGGGGAGCGGCGATGAGTACCCGGACGTCGAGACACATGCCCGACCGGTTGCCTGAAGGATTGCCACCCAGCCGCACCCTGACCGTGCGCTCGGCGGATGGCACCTCGCTGCACACGGAGGTGTTCGGGCCACCCGACGGCTATCCGATCGTGTTGACGCACGGCATCGTCTGCGCCATCCGGGCCTGGGCCTACCAGATCGCCGACCTCTCCACCGAGTACCGGGTGATCGCCTTCGACCACCGCGGGCACGGACAAAGCGGGGTTCCGCGCCGCGGCGGCTACACCCTGGAGCACATCGCGTCCGATCTCGATGCGGTGCTGGAGGCGACGTTGGCGCCGCATGAGCGGGCACTGCTGGCCGGACACTCCATGGGCGGCATCGCCATTGCCGCGTGGTCGGAGCACTATCGGGACAAGGTCCGCCAGCGCGCTGACGCGGCGGCGCTGATCAACACCACCACCGGCGAGCTGCTGCGCAATGTGAAACTGCTGGGTGTTCCGCGGGAGTTGTCGCCGGTTCGAGTCCTTGCCGGGCGGGGCCTGATCAACGCGTTCGGCGGATTTCCGATCCCCGGTGCGGCCCAGTTCGCGAGTCGTCAGGTGATCGCCATGCTGGCGGTCGCCGCCGATGCGCACCCGAGCGCGGCGCGGCTCCTCTGCGAACTCTTCACGCAGACGTCACCCGCGGGCCGGGGAGGCTGCGCGCGGATGCTTGTCGAGTCGCTGGGGCAGCGATACATCAACTTGGACGGTCTGACGGTGCCCACTTTGGTGATCGGCAGCGAGCGTGACCGGCTGACGCCGATCGGCCAGTCCCGGAAGATCGCGCACACGGCACCCAACGTCGTCGGCCTTGTCGAATTGCCCGGTGGTCATTGCTCGATGCTGGAAAACCACCGCGAGGTGACCCGCCGGCTGCGGGGGCTCGCCGAGTCGTTGACCCAGCACGCCGGTCTCAGTTACGCCAGTTCATAGCTGATCACAGCAGCTCACCGCCGCTCAGAGCAATTCAGAGACCTCGGTGGCGGCGCGCTGGCCGGACCTGACCGCGCCGTCGAAGTAGCCCGCCCACTCGTCCGCGGTCTCGGTGCCGGCCCAGTGAATTGGCCCGACCGGCTCACGAAGCCACGGCCCATATCGGGTCCACGACCCCGGAGGCACCGCCGCGGTCGGGCCGCCAGGTGCGAATCCCTCTGCGCCCCAACGGTGATCGACGTAGTCGAGGGGTTTGAGCGCTTCGTCGCCGAACAGCGACGCAAAACAGCGCAGCGCGTCGCGGCGACGCTGGTCACCGGGCAGCGAGTCGAAGGCGCGGGCATCGACGAAGCCCATCAGGATGCCGGGCCCGTCGGCCTGCGGGCTGACGTCGAACGTGATGAAAACCGGGCCTTTGTCGGACAGTGCCTGGCCGGAGTAGCCGTTGGCCCGCCAGAACGGCGTGGCGTACGCCGCACAGGCCTTGCTGAGGCGGCCCTGCGGCCAATTTTTGGCGAGCTCGGAGAACTCCGGTGGCAGTGGGGGAGCGAACTCGATGGCGGCGCGGTGCGCCGGCGGTATCGCAACGATGGCGAACCCGGCCTCGGCCTCGCCCCGATCGGAGCTGACCGTCACGCCGGCACCGTGCCGTTCGATGCGACGGACCGGCGCGTTGAGCACGACCCGGGCGCCGAGTTCGGCGGCCGCCGCCTCGGCGATCCGCTGGGTGCCGCCGACGAAATGGTCCTGCTGGGCGCCGTTTTCGACATCGAGCAGCCGGTCCAGCCCGCCGGTCCCATGTGCGTAGCGGGCGGCGTGCAGCATCGACACGTCGTCGGGTTCGCATCCCCAAGTGACTCGGGACACGATGGCCATCAGATCGTGCGACGAGGCGGTGGCGTGGATGGACCGCAACCATCCGCCGAGCGACAAGCTGTCGAGCTTGGCGGCGCGCCGTGCGTCCCACGGAGCCACCAACGGAACGCGGCGGGAAATTCTGTCGAATTGCCAACGCAGCCGCCCGATGTCGAGCAGTGCGGACAACGAGAGTTTGGGGATGGTGCCGTGGTAGGGGCGCGACCAGCCGCGCCAATGGATCAGGCTTTTCCCGTCGTTGTAGGTCGGTGTGGTTGCAACGCCGAGTTCGGCCGCCAGCGTGAGGATCCCATCCTGGGTCGGGCCGACGAAGCTGCCGCCCAGATCCACCGGCAATCCCGCGACGCTGCCGGTGAACGAGCGCCCGCCCACCCGGTCGCGGCCCTCCAAAACCAGCACGTCGTGGCCCAACCGGGTGAGTTCGCGCGCCGCGGCCAGTCCGGCGAACCCGGCGCCTACCACCACTACATCGACGCTCCAGGATGGACCCGACGGCGGATTTGTCACGCGCTCCAGTGAACCGTATTCGCGGGTTGCGGGGGCTAACCGGGTCGGGCGGCTGAGTGCCAGGGCGGTTCCGGGGCGTTGTTACGGCGCGACGGTCAACCAATCGGTGAACCCCGACGGGTCGTGGCGCCCCAGCGCGCCATGTTCGTAGAGACCCCAGCCCTGGACCGGGTCGGCGTCGCCGTCGCGGCACACCGCGCGGCCCACGTGGTCGATGACCCCAAAGCCGGACCGGGCGATGGTCCCCGGGTCCGTCATGTCGTAGGTCAGCCGCTCGACGAATTTCTCGCCCTTCCACACGCCGTGCAGCCAGTCCGAATCCCCGCCGTAGCCGCCGCCGACGTGGATGGGCACCGGCAGCTTGGATTCCACGTCGAAGTGCACCGGGGTGCCGTCGGGGGCGCTGGCGTCGATCGTCGCGCCCGTCGGGATGCGGGTGCCGGAGCGGTAGTGGATCTTTACCCGCGGCCAGCCCAGCTGCTCGACGCGGCCATCGCGCCAGACCCGGGTGCAGTCGTTGAGCGAACGGAATCCGTTCGGCTCCTCCTGGATGATCAGCACCACCGCGAAGTCGTCGAACGCCATCGGCACATACAGCCACCACATGCCCTCGAACGGCGGATCGGCGGGCCGCCCGGCGGGTTCGGCCTCGCCGATCGGTCGGATGCCCCAGGACCGGTCACGGCTACCGAGCCAGGTCGCTGGGTCGACGGCGATCTCTTCGCCGTCGACGACTATCCGCCCGCTCCAGCTGCCGAGTTGGGCGAAGCGCTGCGCGTTGAGCGTCACCCGGTTGCCGGATCGCAATATGTGCGGCTGTTCCTGGACGACGTCGAACAGGCCCTCCCAGGTGAGATCGGCCGCGATGCCCTCGGTCTCGTCGAGGATCAGCCGCAATTTGTGCAGCGGGTCGATGACCTCGATCCGGTAGCTCATGACGTTCTGATTGAGCCGATCGGAGTCGATCGCGTCCGAAAGGTGCACCGCGGTCTGGGTATCCCCCCGCCGGATGAGCACGAACGCGTCCTTCACGCCGAGGTTGGGGTAGTAGCCGATGCCGCTGATCAGGAAGATGTTCCCGGTGCGGTCGTGCGCGTTGAAGTAGGAGCGGTCATAGAAGTTGCGATCCGAGGAACCGGCCCACGCGATCGGCAGCGGAACCTGATGCACCGGGTACTCGTCGAGCGGTCCAAGCGCTGCTGGCATTAACTTTCCTCTCCGATAAGGCGACGCATCAATCCGGCGTGGTAGAACAGCGATTCGACGTCGTCGGGTTTCTCGACCTCGCCGAAGTGCACCCGCCGCGCCCCGGTGCGCATGAACACGCAAGCCCACATCACCCCCGAGTAGACGTAGAACCAGCGCAGGTCGCCCACCTGTACCCCGGTGAGTCTTTGGTAGGTGGCGCGGACGTCCTCTTCGCGCATCACCTCAGGCAATCCCGCCAGCCCCGCGAGCCCGGTGAGCTCCTGGAAGACCATGTGCGCATAGATCATCCAGGCCACGTCGAGCTCGCGCGGCCCCAGCGTCACCATCTCCCAGTCGAGCACCGCGACCGGGGCGAAGTCGCGGTACAAGACGTTGCCCACCCGGGCGTCGCCCCAGTTCAGCACCGGCTCGCCGGCGGCGACCTGGTCCGGCCAGTTGTCTTCCAGCCAGGCCAAAGTCCGTTCCACCAACGCTGATCGGCCGATGTCGGGCACCGCGAAGTCGTACCAGGACCGCACCCAACCGAAGTGCCGGCGCAGCGCGGTGTCGCCGGCCAGGCCATCGGTCAGGAAGCCGAATGTTTTCTGTGCGTCGGGGATCGCATGCAGCTTGGCCAGCACCCCGACGGAGCTGTCCTGCAGCTTGCGCTGCTGCTCGGACGGTGCGTCGGCGAACCAGTTGCCACCGAACGTGTAGGGCATCACGTCGGGCGGCACCACGCCGTCGACGTAGTCCATCAGAAAGAACGGCGCCCCCAGCACGTCGCCGGTGGCCTCGATCCAACGCACCCGGGGAACCGGCACGTCGGACAGCTCGCCGACCTGGCGGATCACCTCGAACTGGTGGTCAAGCCGATACGTCGGGAACACGGGCACGTCTTCGGTGGTGGGGGCCACCCGGGCCACCAGCTTCTGTTCGATCGGCTGGCCGTCCTGCTCCCAGCGTGCCGTCAGGATGATGGTTTCCGACGACATGCCCGTCGCGTCCACGCCGCTTTCGACGGTCATCTCCGGCACTGAATTCTCAGCGCCGCCAGGCAGCACCGTCGCCAGCCACTGGGACATCAGCCGCGGGACGGTCGTGGTGTCTCGGCTGGAGCGCTGCATGCGACCGATCTCTTCGACCGGGCGTTCATCGGCCACGAAGTGCCTCCATCCTTTGAGACTTCTGCGGCAATTACGATACGGTAGGTAGCGTTATGAAAGCAGACCCTTCCTCCCTTGACAAGGCCCCCCGCGACGGTGAACTGCGTGCCGGGCGCCCCCGCGACCCCCGCATCGATGAGGCCATACTGTCGGCGACCGCGGAACTGCTTGTGCAGATCGGTTACACGAACCTGAGCCTGGCCGCCGTCGCCGAACGCGCCGGCACCACCAAGTCCGCGCTGTACCGGAGGTGGTCGAGCAAGGCCGAGTTGGTGCACGAGGCGGCATTCCCGGTGGCGCCGACCGCGCTGAAGTCGCCGGCCGTCGATATCGCGGCGGATGTGCGGATGATGATCGAGGCCACGCGCGACGTGTTCACCACCCCGGTCGTCCGGGCCGCGTTGCCCGGTCTGGTAGCCGACATGACGGCCGATGCCGCCCTCAACGCGCGGGTGATGTCTCGATTCACCGACCTGTTCACCGCGGTGCGGGTGCGGTTGCGCGACGCCGTCGAGCGCGGTGAGGCTCATCCCGATGTGGACCCGGACCGGTTGATCGAGCTGATTGGGGGAGCGACGATGCTGCGGATGCTGCTGCGTCCCGACGAGAAGCTGGATGACGCGTGGGTGGACCAGACCACCGCCATTGTGGTGCACGGGGTCGTGCACGGGGTCACCCTGTGACGGGCGGGCCGGGGCGAAGTGCGGGGCGGTCCGCGATCGTCACCGGTGGCAGCCGAGGCCTGGGCCGCGCCATCGCGTTGGCGCTGGCGGCCGACGGCGCCGGGGTGGGCCCCAACCTTTCGAGCCGGACGCACCGAGCAGGTCCGGGACGACCGGCTGCCCGGAACCATCGGTGACACGGTCGCCTCGATCATCAACATCACCTCGGCGGCGTCGCGGATGCCCGGCGATGGGCCCCATGCCGACCGCGGCGGGGGCGTGCTGCCCGGTTATGGGGGTGCCAGGGCGGCGCTCGAGCATCTCACTGCGTGCGCGGCGTTCGATCTGGCCGACCACAACATCGCGGTCAACGCGCTGTCGCCGTCGAAACCGATCATGACCCCCGGCCCGTCGTATTATGCGACCGAGTTCGTCGACACGTCCCCGGCCGACGAGTTCGCGGCGGCGGCGGTGCGGTTGGCGCTGGTAGACGCGGGTGCGATCACCGGACGCACGACCGGTCATCGCCAGGTGCTCGACGGCAGCTTCCGGCCGTTCACGCTCGACATCGCGGCGACCTGACCTGAAGTCATATCTTCGGCAGTCATATCTGCGGCGCGGACAACTATTGTCGTCGAAACTCGGATATTGCGGGGTGGTTTACCATAAAGTCGGCCTTATTGGGGTCGCCAGCACTGGCAGGCGATCGACCCCAATGTCACCGCGGAGAGCCGTAGCTAGGAAGGTGCGGGTGTCATGAATTTTTCCCTGCTGCCACCCGAGGTTACTTCGGCGCGGATGTTTTCCGGCTCGGGGTCGAGTCCGATGCTGGCCGCCGCGACAGCCTGGGACGGATTAGGTGCCCAGTTGTCGTCGGCGGCGGAGTCGTTTTCGTCGGTGACCTCGGATTTAGCGGGTGGGCCCTGGCAGGGGCCGGCGTCGGCGGCGATGGCGGCAGCGGCGGCCCCCTACGCGACTTACCTGAGTGCGGCGGCGACCCAGGCCGGTGCGGCGGCCGCGCAGGCCACGGCGGTGGCCGGAATATTCGAATCGGCTCTGACGGCTGTGGTGCATCCGTTGGCGGTCCAGGCCAACCGTAGTCAGCTGGTGCAGTTGGTGAGGGCGAACCTGTTTGGGTTCGCCGCTCCGGCGATCATGGCGACCGAAAGCGAATACGAGGCGATGTGGGCGCGGGATGCGGCCGCAATGGTTGCCTATCACGGCGGGGTGTCGGCGGCGATCGGGCAGCTGACGCCCTGGCGGAGTTCGATGCCCAAGCTGGCGAGCCTGGCGCAACAGGCCGTTAGCTCGATTGCGGGCGGCCCGGGCGGGTCCGCAGGCAGCTCGCCGGCGGCGGCTTTCATCGCAGTGGGCAGGCAGCCGATCAATTTGGGCTTCGGCAACCTGGGCAACTTCAACCTGGGTAGCGGTAACATCGGCGGGTTGAACCTGGGCAGTGGGAACGCGGGCTCCAACAATATCGGTTCGGGAAACCAGGGCAGCGGAAACATCGGGTGGGGCAACCTGGGCAGCGGCAACATCGGCTTCGGTAACAACGGCAACAACAACATCGGCTTCGGGCTCACGGGCAACAACCAAGTCGGGTTCGGCGCGCTTAACTCGGGCGGCGGAAACACCGGCTTCGGGAATTCGGGCAGCAACAATATCGGGTTGTTCAACTCCGGCAACAACAACATCGGCTTCTTCAACTCGGGGGACGGTAACTGGGGCTTCGGCAGCGCGGGTAGTGGCAACACCGGCTTCTGGAACGCGGGCGACATCAACACCGGCTTCGGAAATGCGGGCGGCGGCAACTTCGGCTTCATGAACGCCGGCACCTCGAACGTCGGATTCCTAAACCAGGGCTCCAGCAACGTCGGCGCCTTTAACGGCGGTGGCGAGAACCTGGGTTTTTTCAACTCGGGCTTCAATAACACCGGCAGCTTCAACCCGGGTTCAAACAACACGGGCAGCTTCAACATCGGTCAGGGCAACACGGGTTTCTTCAATTCAGGCCAAAGTAACACCGGCCTGTTTAATTCGGGCAACTTCGACACCGGCATCGACCAGTCGGCGGACCTGACCGGGATTGTCCAGAATTCGGGCTACGGCAACACGGGCTCGGGGAACTCGGGCTTCTGGAATTCCGGCACCGGCGGCAATAACTCGGGCTTCTTCAACTCGGGCAACGGCGGTTTCAACTCGGGCTTCGGCAACTCCGGTGACGGCGGCAATAACGTAGGCTTCTACAACTCGGACAGCGGTGGATACAACACGGGTTTCTTCAATTCGGGTACCGGCGGTAGTAACACGGGAATTGGGAACAACGGTTCCAACAACACAGGCATCGCAAACTCGGCTACTGCCAACTTCTTCTTCCCTGGTACCTCGGGCATCGGCGTTTCGGGCAACGGCAGCTCAGGGTTCTTCAACAAGGGTGATAACCAGGCGGGTTTCTTCGGCCCGGCGTAACGATAAGCGCCGTCCGGCGGCCCCCTGTCTTCCTGCTCGGGCGGGGCAGGATCCGGCGCCGCGACGGTAGTTCTGGCGGCGCGGGCGTTCGACATGCAACTATGGGGCGAGCCCAATGCCGCAATGGCGGGCAACCGGTTGAGTGGTGTGCCAATGCCCGGTATGGACAAGCCGACGGGGCGCGTCGTCGCCCTGATCGTGCTGTTGATCATCGTCGCGGCCGCCCTGCGCGGATACTTCCCGGCTAACGACCGTGGGCCACTCGCGGCGGCGGGTGGCAACCGCGCGGCGATGATCTTCGTGATAGCCGCCCTGGCGGGGACGCTCACGCTGATGACGGTAGCGGTCATCGCGCGGATGCGGGATCCACGCGCCGCCCTGCCCACCGCGGCGGAACTGCCCGAAATGGTCGGCCGCGGCAAGGGCGGCCGCCCGAGTTGGCGGGTGGTACTGATCGGACTCGCCGTAGTGGTGGCGTGGCTGGTGATCGCGATGATGCTGGCGCATCTGTTCGCACCGCAGGCCGTCACCCCGCCGGCGCCCCCGCCCGAGTCGGGCGCGTCGCCACCATCGCATGCCGCCACCCCGCCCCCGCCGCCGCAACGTCCGACAGAAGACACCGGAGACATGGTCGGCACCCTGCTGGTGGCCGCGGTCCCGATGCTGCTGATCATCGTCGCCGCGGCGATCATCAACACCAGGCGGAGGTGGCGGACGCCAGCACCGGGCGCCGTCGCCGACGACTATGCCGAATCCCCGGCCCCGGCGCAGGAATCGGAATTGCTGGTGCGGGCGGCCGAAGTCGGGCTCGCCGAAATGGCCGACCTCAGCCGCGAGCCACGCGAGGCGATCATCGCGTGCTACGCGGCAATGGAACGTGAACTCGCCAATGTCCCCGCAACCGCCCCCCAGGACTTCGATACCCCGACCGAAGTGCTGGCTCGCGCCGTCCAACACCATGCGCTGCATCCCGACAACGCCGTGCAGCTGGTGAACCTGTTCGAAGAGGCGCGGTTCAGCCCGCACGTGATGAATGAAGGGCATCGTGAGGTCGCGGTGCGGGTGCTACGGCTGGTGCTCGACGAACTCGCGTCGCAAGCCTCCGGGAGCCCTGGATGAAAAAGCTTCTAGCCCTTGGTATTTGCCTCATCGTCGGAATAGAGCTGCTGGTGTTGATCGTGCGCGATCAGCGGTTTGTGCTGGCGGCTTCGGGTATTGCTCTGGCGCTGGTGCTGCTCAACATCCGTCGTTTACTGGGACAGGGGACGCAACCCGCCGCTGAGCAGGACGCCAGCGATCTGACGGATTCGTTGCGGAGCTGGCTCGCCAGCACCCAGACGACGATCCGGTGGTCCGATGCCACCCGCGCGGACTGGGACCGGCATCTGCGCCCGATGCTCGCACTGCGGTTCGAAATGGCAACCGGCCAAAGGCAGGCCAAGGATCGGACCGCCTTTGAGGCCACCGGCGAAATGCTCTTCGGAGCCGAACTGTGGCAATGGGTCAATCCGAACAACGTCACGCATACCGGGGACCGCCGGCCCGGTCCCGGCCGTGGGAAGCTCGAGGAAATTCTGCAAAGGTTGGAGCAGGTATGACGACAATGCCGGCCGCTATGCCAGCTGGTACGACGACCGCGTATTGCGAGGCGGTGCTCGACGAAATCGAACGCGCCGTGGTGGGGAAGCGCTCGGCTCTGACGCTCATCCTTACCGCCGTCCTCGCGCGCGGCCACGTGCTCATCGAGGACCTGCCCGGCCTCGGGAAGACTTTGATCGCCCGGTCTTTCGCCGCCGCCCTCGGCCTCAAGTTCACCCGGGTGCAGTTCACGCCGGATCTGCTGCCGGCGGACTTGCTCGGGTCGACCATCTACGACATGCAATCGGGCGCCTTCGCGTTCCGCAAGGGGCCCATTTTCACCAACCTGCTGCTCGCCGATGAGATCAACCGCACGCCGCCCAAAACCCAGGCGGCATTGTTGGAGGCAATGGCCGAGGGCCAGGTCAGCATCGACGGCGAAACCCACAAGCTGCCCATGCCATTCGTCGTGCTGGCCACCGACAACCCGATCGAGTACGAGGGGACCTATCCGTTACCGGAGGCGCAGCTGGATCGGTTCGCGATTCGCATGGAACTGCGATACCTCTCCGAACAGGACGAGACCTCGATGCTCCGGCGACGGCTGGAACGCGGGTCGGCCGAGGCGCCGGTGAATCAAGTGGTGGACGCCCACGATCTGCTGGCCATGCGCGAATCGGTCGAGCAGGTCACCGTGCACGAAGACGTCTTGCACTATGTGGTCTCGCTTGCCAACGCCACCCGGCACCACCCGCAGGTCGCCGTCGGTGCCAGCCCGCGAGCCGAACTCGACCTGGTTCAACTCGCTCGTGCCCGGGCCCTGCTGCTCGGCCGGGACTATGTCATCCCCGAAGACGTCAAGGCGCTTGCCACAGCGGCGGTTGCCCACCGGATCACGCTGCGGCCCGAGATGTGGGTACGAAAGATTCAGGGCGCCGACGTCGTCGCGGAACTGTTGCGGCGGCTACCGGTGCCCCGAACCAACGGCGGGACCCCGATGAGCTCGGCGTGATCGAATCCCACGAAGCCGAAATACGCTGGCGTGCATCACCGCTGACACTGGCCGTCGCGTCCTGTGCCGGGGTTGCGCTGGCCGCTGCTGTGATTGGCGGGCGCTGGCAGCTGATCGCGTTCGCGGCGCCGCTGCTGGGCGTGTTGTGCTCGATCAGCTGGCAGCGACCGGTACCGAGGATCGAAGTGCATGGAGACCCGGACTCGCAGCGCTGCTTCGAGAGCGAACAGGCACGGGTGCGGGTGTGGACAACACAAGAACCCGGCGCAGGCGCGGTCGAACTCACGGTTTCGGCCGTCGACGGCATGGAGCTCGAAACTGTCGATTCGGATGGTGGTCACGCGAAAACGGTTGTGGGAGTGGCGCAACGCTGGGGTAGATACGCCATCCGGGCGAGGGTCGACGTGATCGCGCGCGGCGGATTGCTGGCGGGGACGGCCACCGTTGAGACCGCCACCGTCATCGTGTTTCCTCTGACGCCGCCGCAGTCGACGCCGATCCCACAGACGGAGTTGCTGGACCGGCTCGGCGCTCACCTGACCCGGCACATCGGCCCAGGTGTCGAGTACGCCGACATTCGCCCTTACGTGCCCGGCGATCAGCTGCGGGCGGTGAACTGGCCGGTGAGCGCCCGCCGCGGCCGGTTACACGTGACGCAGCGACTGACCGACCGCGCCGCCGACGTGATCGTGCTGATCGACACGTACGAACAGCCCGCCGGCCCGGCGACAGAGGCCACCGAACGGATGGTTCGCGGTGCGGCCCAAGTGGTGCAGACCGCGCTGCGAAACGGGGATCGTGCGGGGATCGTCGCGCTCGGCGGTAATCGACCGCGCTGGCTGGGCGCCGACATCGGCCAGCGGCAGTTCTACCGGGTGCTCGATACCGTGCTCGGTGCCGGTGACCGATTCGAAAGCACAACCGGCACACTGGCGCCGCGCGCCGCCGTACCCGCGGCAGCCATCGTGATCGCGTTCTCCACGCTGCTCGATACCGAATTCGCGCTGGCGTTGATCGACCTCCGCAAGCGGGGCCATGTCGTGGTCGCGGTTGACATTCTCGACAGTTCCCCGTTCGAAGGCGAGCAGGATCCGCTGATCTTTCGGATGTGGGCGCTGCAGCGCTCCGCGATGTATCGCGACATGGCCACCGTGGGCGTGGACGTGGTGGCCTGGAGCGGGGATCGCTCGTTGGACCAATCGATGGGTTTGCTACCCGACCGCCGCCGCCGGGTGCGGGGACGGCAGCGATGACGCCGCGAACCCTGCGCGGGACCCAGTCTCTTGCAACGGTATTCGGTCTTCTCATGGTGGGGGCGGCCGCCCTCGGGTGCCACGGACCGGCGGTTGTCGCGGCGGCGCTGGCGGTGCTGGCTGTGGGGGTGGGCATAGCGTATCGGCCGGCCGCCACCGTTGCCGTGCTGCTGGTGGTGTGCTTGCTCGTGGCGTCCAACCCGCCGGTCGTGCTGGCGGCATGGTCGGGGCTCTGCGCCGCTGCCTACTTGGTCTGCCGGCACGCGACCGCCACCCCGGCCGTGGTCATCGGAAGCTGGCCGACAATCGTTGCGGCCGTGAGCTTTACGTTCGCAGGCCTGGCCGCGACCTCGTTCCCGCTGCAGTTGCCGTGGTTGCCGCTGGTGGCTCCGTTGGCGGTGCTGGGGATCTACGTGTTAGCGACCCGCCCGTTCCTGGGCTGAGATCGGTCAGGGGCATCGCTTCGGTAGCGTCGCCAGCTCGCGCGAAGGACTGATCGGCTTCGCCAACTCTGGGCCTTCGGGACACCTCAATCTGGTTTCTCGCCGGCGGTCAGGTCTCCCCGGTACCGAGCGCGGGACCTGCCTGGCGGGCCGCGGTGGCCAGGTCGGCGACCTCCCAGTCTTTGAGGTCTGCTACAGGTCCGAACAGATCGGTGGGCAGGTCGGGCGACAGGGGTTGGCCCGCCCGCACACGGCGTGGCCAATCCCGGTTGGCCAGAGCGGGTTTGGCCAGGGCGATCACATCGGCAATTCCCGGGTCTACGATCGCTTGGGCGTCGGCCGGGTCATCGAGGTGGCCGTTGGCAATGATCGACAGCCCGCTGTACTGCTTGGCAAGCTCGGCCAGCGGCTTTGTGGTGTCGGCGAAAGCCGGTGCGAGAGCGCGATATTCGGTGGTATGGATGTAATCGATGCCGGTGTCGGTCAGCGCGGTGAAGATGGCGGCTGCGTCCTCCTCGCGGCCTGCCCACCGATGGTGGTTGTCTGAAACCTTCCCCTGGGAAATGCGGATACCGACGGCGATTTCGGTGCCGACAGCGCCCACGACATCACCGCAGACCTCGGCCGCCAACCGAATCCGGTTCGCGACGCTGCCCCCGTAGCCGTCGGTGCGGGCGTTCATGTAGTCGGTGAGGAAAGCGTCGAGCAAGTAACCGTTGGCGCCATGGATCTCCACACCGTCGAACCCCGCGTCGCGAGCAAACCGGGCCGCGTTGACGAACGCGGTTCGGACCCGGCCGATCTGCTCTGTAGTCATCGCCTCGGGCATCTGGAACGGGCCCGACCCGCGGTACATGGCCAACCGCTCGCCCTTGGGACGCACCGCTGACGGGCCCCAAGTGGTGGTGGTATGGGGGTTGCCCTGCGACTGGCTGCCGGCATGCATCAGTTGGGCGAAGAACTTCGACCCACAGGCATGGACGCCCTCGACGACGCGTTTCCACCCCGCGGCGTGAGCGGCATTCGCGATGCCGGGCTGGAAGAAGTAACCCTGACTGGTCTGGTCGTCGATGTAGAGACCTTCGGTGATCAACAGGGCAAACCCGCCATCGGCGAAAACCCGGTAGTACCTGCCAATCCGATCAGTGGGAACACCGTCGGCTGCCGCGCTTACACGGGTCATCGGCGCCAAGGCGATGCGGTTGGTCAGGTTGACGTCCCCGATGGACGTCGGCCCGAACAGAGATTCATACCGCACACGCTGCTGGTCAGGCATCGCGTCAGTCATTTTCATCGTCGAATTGCCTTCAGTCGAATGGATTCAGTACAGCATGCGTCGCTGCTGTGGCCCGCTCACCGAACTTCAGGGTGCTCGCCCAGATATCGGATGAAGCCGACTACGTCGTCGGCGACCAGACGCCCGATGGCCCCGCTCGAGTACACCGCAAGGCGAACCGTTCCATCAGGTGCCAGGATGAAGCCTGTCGATTGCAGATAGCGCGGATGGTCGTTGACCTAGGCACCTGTCGACGTGGCGACCTTGTCGGCGTCGGCGCTATGGCCGACCGGAAAACGCAGCCTGCGCTGGGCGACGAGCGCGGCCGATGTGTCTTCATCATCGACAGACAATGCGACGACCTTCACGCTGAGTTCGCTCAGCGTGTCGAGCGCACGCGAGAAGGCGGCGAGCTGTGCGTTGCAGTAAGGGCACCAAGATCCGCGGTAGATCAATATGACGCCATAGGAGCCGGCGAGGTCACCGGGCAGGGACATCGTGCCACCACCGATGGCCGGAACATCGAGCGTGGGGAACGGCTGCCCATAGTTGAGTCGTGACATCGGCGTCCTTCCATGATGATTCCTTGACTACCCGGCATCTTGCTGCGCCGAAACTGGACTGACAATTCCAATTCGGATGCTGGCGCTGACGTGGCGTTCGCCCGCTGATTGCTGACGTGCTGGATACTCACCGCGATCAAGCCACCCGCTCGCCATCATGCTCGCTTCCAACGACGACTGACCCAATAGTGACTGGCGCATCACATGTTTCGCAGACAACGCTTGAAGAACCTGTTGGATGCCGAGGATCCGGAAGCCTGCCGGTGCCAAAGCGATCGGCTTCGAATTTTTGCACTTCCACCGAAAGGGTGACCAAAGCTGATTCAACGCCGCGACGTCCGACATGCTCCGTCGCCGACTACTCGCCTTCCTGCCGCGATCCGACGATCGCGCGGCGACAGAACTGGACTGAAAATTCTAATCCGCATACAGTGCGGCCATGATGTCAAAGGCGGATCGTCCCGCCGCCCGGCTGACGGCTCGTGGCGCGGCTACCAAAGCACGCATCGTGGCCGGAGCGGCATCACTCGTCCGGGAAAATGGGGTATCGGGGACGAGCCTGGACGCCGTCATGACCGCCACCGGCACCAGTAGGTCGCAGCTGTATCACTACTTCGACGACAAAGACGCGCTTATCGGCGAGGTGATCAAGACCCAGTTCGGCCGCCTCATTGCCGCGCAGGAGCCGTTGCTGCGCAAGGTCTCCTCGTGGGAGGGGCTGCAGCGGTGGTGCGATCATCTCGTGACCATGGTCCGCGAGACCCGGGGTGTTGGAGGCTGCCCACTCGGCTCGCTGGTCAGCGAGCTCGCCGACCGATCTGAATCGGCGCGACTCGAGCTCGCGCGGTCTTTTGGCGAATGGCAATCCTATCTGTCGGCGGGCTTCGCGACCATGCGCGACAACGGCGAACTCGCCGCCGAGGCGGACGTGGACGATCTCGCATTGACGATGATGAGCGCGCTGCAAGGCGGACTGCTCATGGCGCAGACCACGCGCAGCGCCCGTCCCCTTGAACTCGCTCTCAACATGGCTCTTGGGCACGTTGGCGGTTACCGGCGATGCACGATCGAAGGGCCATCTCGCTGATCGTGGCGGAGCCCGCGCCGAACCCGAACCCGCATCGCCGGCGCATCGCCCACTAGCGGCGTCGATCGCGGGGCAGGCAACCCGGGCGTCGGCCCGCGTTCTCGACTTCGGGGCACCTGAGCGCGGCGACCGGGCCGTGTGAGCGGTGGTGCCGACTGTCGTTACGTAAAGTTCTTGCCACCGCTCCACCCACGGGATGAGTCGTCCCGCTCAGGGGCACGGGGACTCAGGGGACACAAGGAAGGAGCAAGCCAGTGAACTACTCGGTGTTGCCGCCGGAGATCAACTCTCTCCGCATGTTTTCCGGTGTCGGTTCGGAGCCGATGCTGGCGGCGGCGACGGCATGGGATGGGCTGGCCACCGAGTTAGGTTCTGCGGCAAGGTCGTTCGGTTCGTTGACCACCGGGTTGACGGGTCGGGCGTGGCGGGGCGCGGCGGCACAGGCGATGGCGGCCGCGGCGGCTCCCTATGCGGGGTGGCTGAACGCGGCGGCGGCACATGCGATGACGGCGGCGGGGCAGGCGCGGGCGGTGGTCAGTGCGTTTGAGGCGGCGCGGGTGGCGACGATCCACCCGCTCGCGGTGGTGGCCAACCGAAATCAGTTGGCGCGGTTGGTGATGTCGAACCTGCTCGGGCAAAACGCGCCGGCGATCGCGGCGGCGGAAGGCCAGTACGAGCAGATGTGGGCCGCCGACGTGGCTGCGATGGTGGGCTACCACGGTGGCGCATCCGCGGCGGCCAGCATCCTCGGGAACAACGGCAGCCTCAACCTGGGCGGCGGCAACCAGGGCGACCTGAATCTGGGTAGCGGAAACATCGGCGGCGAAAACCTGGGCAGCGGCAACATCGGTACGGCCAACGCGGGCAGCGGCAACCAGGGCGTCGCCAACCTGGGCAGCGGAAACATCGGCGACTACAACCTCGGCAGCGGGAACATCGGAAACCTCAACCTGGGCGGCGGCAACAGCGGCGAGTACAACCTCGGCGTCGGGAACAAGCTGAACGGAAACCTGGGCAGTGGCAACAACGGATCCGCCAACGTCGGCAGCGGCAACATCGGCGGCCTGAACTTCGGTAGCGGAAACCAAGGCAGCAACAACGTCGGGGTCGGCAACTTCGGCGACAACGACTTCGGTGTTGGTAACCACGGCAGCAATGACATCGGATTAAACCTCAACGGCGACAACAAGTTCGGCATCGGCGGTCTGAATTCGGGCACCGGGAATTTCGGGTTCGGCAACTCGGGGAACAACAACATCGGGTTCTTCAACTCCGGCGATGGAAACGTCGGCTTCTTCAACTCGGGAAACGGCAACTTCGGATTCGGAAACTCGGGCGACACCAACACCGGCTTCTGGAACGCGGGCGGCGTCAACACTGGCTTTGGAAATGCGGGCCCGGGAAACTTCGGCTTCTGGAATGCGGGCGAGTCGAGCATGGGCGCCGGGAACGCCGGTGGAGGGAATGTGGGCTACGGGAACTCCGGCTTCGACAACACCGGTAACTTCAACGCGGGCGGCGCAATTGGGGCCGGCCCCAACAGTGGCAGTTTCAACTCGGGCAACGAGAATACGGGCCTCTTCAATTCGGGTGACACCAACACCGGCCTGTTAAACTCCGGCAGCGTGAACACCGGGATCGGTAGCTCGGGCAGCCAAAGCGGTTCGATTTCGGGCTTTTTGAACGTCGGCACAGACGTCTCGGGCATCTTTAACTCGGGAACGAAGACCTCCGGCATCGGAAACTTGAACTTCGGCTCCGGCGTCAGCTCAGGCTTTTACAACACCGGCGACGGACTGATCGGCATCTTCAATACCGGACGCGCCAACGTAGGCATCCTCAACACGGGCGCTTTGGATACGGGCATCGCGAACTGGGCCACCAATGCCGTCACGACTCTCACGTCGGGCATCGCGAACTCCGGGATTGGCAGCTCGGGGGCCTTCAACAGCGGCGATGGCCAGGCTGGGTTCTTCCGGTAACCCGGCCCGTCAGGTTACGTGGCGATGATTCAGCGCAGCAGATGGGCGGCTTGATCGGCCAGGTCGAGCAGCGGCTGCGGCAGGATGCCCAGCACCACCGTAACCGCGGCGCAGACCGCGATCGCGACCTTGCTCAAGATGCCGGGCACCACCACCTGCGGTGTCTCGTCCGTCGGTTCGGTGAAGAACATCGCCACGATCACCCGCACGTAGAAGTACGCGGCGACCCCACTGGAAATTACACCGATGATCACCAGCGGCACCGCGCCGCCCTGCGCGGCGGCCTTGAACACCGCGAACTTGCTGACGAATCCACTGGTCAGCGGAATGCCGGCGAAGGCCAACAGAAACATCGAAAGCATCACGCCCACAATGGGTGAGCGCTGCCCCAACCCGGCCCAGTGGGACATGGTGGCGTCCTCGATACCGTCGGCGTTGCGGATCAGACCGACGATGGCGAACGCGCCGATGGTGCTGAAGCTGTAGGCGACCAGATAGAACATGGTGGCCGAAAGACCCGCTGGGGTGTCGGCGATCACACCGATGAGGATGAAGCCGACGTGCGCGACCGAAGAATAGGCCAGCATCCGCTTGACGTCGGTTTGGTTCACCGCGGTCAGAGTGCCGACCGTCATGGTCAGGATGGAAATCGCCCAGAGCACGGGACGCCATTGATCGTGCAGCGGGGGCAACGCCACGTACACCACCCGGAGCAACGCGCCGAACGCCGCGACCTTGGTCGCCGCAGCCATGAAGCCGGTGATCGGGGTGGGCGCGCCCTGGTAGACGTCGGGAATCCAGGAGTGGAAGGGCACCGCACCGACTTTGAACAGCAGGCCCGCAGAGAGCAGCGCGACGCCGACCAACGCCATGGTGTTGTCGCTGCGCCCGGTCAGCTCCTCGCGGATGCCGGACAGGACCAGGGTGCCGGTGGCGCCGTAGAGCAACGCCACGCCGTAGAGGAAGAAGGCCGAGGAGAACGCACCCAGCAGGAAGTACTTCATCGCCGCTTCCTGGGACAGCAGGCGGCGGTGACGCGCCAAGCCGCACATCAGGTACAGCGGCAGCGACAGGACTTCCAGCGCTACGAACATCGTCAGCAGGTCGTTGGACGCGAGGAACACCATCATGCCGCCGACCGAGAGCATCGCCAGCGGGAAGAGTTCGGTCTGGCTGGCGCCGGCCCGCTCGGCCTCGCGCTCGGCGTCGCTGCCGGGCACCGCGGACGCCTGCGGCGTAAAGGAATCCAATCCGGCGGCACCGGCGGGTCTGCCGGCGCCGACTGCCACCTCGGGTTTGGGGGTCTTGGCGGCCTGTCCGGCGGGGCTGCGTTCGGCGATGAAGATGATGGCCATCACGGAGACCAGCAGCACGGTTCCTTCCAGGAACAGGGTCGGCCGGTCAATGGCGATCGCGCCCAGCACCGCGGGGCGGCCGGCCGCCGGAACCGAGCGGGCCAGCACGACGACGGCCGCGAAGGCGCCGATCAATGCGCCAAGCGCGACCGTGACCTGCGCGCCGTAGCGAAGTTGCCTGGGCAGGAACGCCTCTAGGAGCACGCCCGCGATCGCAGCCCCGAAGACGATGAGCATGGGGCACAGCAGGAAGTATTCGATGCTGGGGGTGGGGAGGGTCATCGGTGCGGTCCTTCGGCTGGCCGGGGTGCTTGGGCCGGTTTCAAGGCCGGTCCCGCTGCGGGTCTGGCGGTACCCGCCGGCACGCTCGGCGCGGGATCATGCTGGCCGATGGTGGTCATGGTGTGCTCGACCGCGGGGTTGATCAGGTCCAGCACCGGCTTGGGGTATACCCCGAGAACGAGCAGCAGCGCGATAAGCGGTGCCACCACCACCATTTCGCGTGGCACCAGATCGGTGATCCGCTCGTTGCCTTTGGCCACCGGTCCAGTCATCACGCGCTGGTAGAGCCACAGCATGTAGATCGCCGCGAGTACCAGTGCGGTGACGCCGAATGCCGCGGCCAGCCAGTACCGGTTGAAGGTCCCCAAGAGGACCAGGAACTCGCTGATGAACGGGGCAAGGCCAGGCAGCGACAGGGTGGCCATGGCCGAAACGAGGAAGGTTCCGGCCAGGATGGGGGCCACCTTCTGCACGCCCCCGTAGTCGGCGATGGCCCGACTGCCCCGCCGTGATATCAGGAAGCCCGCGATCAGGAAGACCGCCGCCGTGGACAGGCCGTGATTGAGCATGTACAGCGTCGACCCGCTCTGACCCTGGGTGGTCATCACGAAGATGCCCAGGATGATGAAGCCGAAGTGGGATATCGAGGTGTACGCGATCAGGCGCATCATGTCGGTCTGGCCGATGGCCACGACGGCGCCGTAGATCACCCCGATCACCGCCAGCACCACGATCAGCGGACGGAAATACGTTGAGGCGCTTGGGAACAGCTGCAGGCAATATCGCAGCATGCCGAAGGTGCCGACCTTGTCCATCACCGCCATCATCAGCACCGCGGTCGCCGGCGTGGCCTCGACGGCGGCGTCGGGCAGCCAGCGGTGGAATGGCCACAGCGGGGCCTTGACCGCGAAGGCGAACATGAAACCTCCGAACAGCGCCTTGATCACGCCGGGGTCCGCCTTGTAGTAGCCCCACTGGAAGCCGGTCACGATCTGGCGGAAGTCGAAGGTGGGGGCGCCGTGCTGCGCGGTCACCACATACAGTCCGACCACTGCCGCCAGCATGATGAGGCCGCCGAACAGGTTGTACAGCAAGAACTTCACCGCGGCCCGCGACCGCCCGGAACCTTGACCGAAGCCGCCGATGAGGAAGTACATCGGGATGAGCATGGCCTCGAAGAACACGTAGAACAGCAGGACGTCCAGCGCGACCAGCGAGATCAGCACCATCGACTCGATGGCCAGGGTCAGGGCGACGTAGGCGTGCACACTGCGGGCTCGTCCGTCGGTGCGTTCGCCGCCGTCGTTCCAGCCGGCCACCTGCAATAGCGGAATCAGCACCGCGGTCAGCAACACGAGCACCAGGGCGATGCCGTCCACGCCAAGGGTGTAGCCGGCACCGAATGCCGGTATCCATCGATGGGACTCGACGAATTGGTAAGGGCCGCCGGTGGTGTCGAATCCTGCGGTGATGACGATCGCCACCCCCAGCACCGTGGTGCTGACCACCAGGCCGGTCCACTTGGCGAGCTGCCGCAGCCCGGGCGGCATCAGGATGATCAGCACGGAACCGGCCAGCGGCACCAGCCACAGCACGCTCAGCCAGGGCACGTTGGGGTTCACCACAGCTGCACCACCAGGATCGCCACGACCAGCAACGCCGCACCGGCCAGCATGGACAACGCGTAGGTGCGGGCGAACCCGGTCTGCAGTCCCCGCAATCGATTTGAGGTCCGGCTCACCAGTGCGCCCAGCGCGTTCACCGAGCCGTCCACTCCTGCGTTGTCGACCGCGACCAGCGCGTCGGTCAGTTCCGCGCCAGGGCGCATGAACACCTCCTCGTTGAGGGCATCGCCGTAAAGGTCGGCGCGTGCGGCCGTCGTCAGCACCGACACTTGTACCGGGGCCACCCGCGGGATCTCCGCCTTGCCGCCGTACATCCGGAGGGACACCGCGATGCCGACCGCGACGACCGTCAGCGCCAGGGCGCTGACGGCCAGGGGCGGGATCCCATGGGCCGCTTCTTCATGAACCCCGACGACGGGCTCGAGCCAGTTCTGCAGGGCGCCGCCGTACCAGAGCAGGAAGCCCGAAAACACCGAGCCGACTGCGAGCAGGATCATCGGCCACGCCATCAGGGCCGGCGCCTCGTGCGGATGCAAGCCTGGGGCCCAACGCTTTTTGCCGAAGAAGGTCATCAGCATCACCCGTGTCATGTAGAACGCCGTGATACCCGCGCCCAGCAGCGCGGCCCCGCCGAGCAGGTAGCCCCGGGTGTCCCCGGCGCTCAGCGCGGCCTCGATGATCTTGTCCTTGGAGAAGAATCCGGCGAACGGGGGCACCCCGATGATCGCCAGATATCCCAGCCCGAAGGTGACGAACGTGACGGGCAGCGCCTTGCGCAGACCGCCGTAACGGCGCATGTCCTGCTCTTCGTGCATCGCGTGGATCACCGCGCCGGAGCCGAGGAAGAGGCCTGCCTTGAAGAAGCCATGGGTGAGCAGATGCATGATCGCGAACGCGTAGCCGGCCGGGCCCAGGCCGGCGGCGAGCACCATGTAGCCGATCTGGCTCATCGTGGATGCCGCCAGCGCCCGTTTGATGTCGTCCTTGGCGCAGCCGATGAACGCCCCGAAGAGCAATGTGACGACGCCGACGATGACAACGCCCAATTGCGCGTCGGGCGCCAGGTTGTACAGCGGGTTGGACCGCACGATCAAATACACGCCGGCGGTGACCATCGTGGCGGCGTGGATCAGCGCCGACACGGGTGTGGGGCCTTCCATCGCGTCACCCAACCAGGCCTGCAGTGGAACCTGCGCGGACTTGGCGCAGGCGCCCATCAGCAGCAACAATCCCATCGCGGTCAGCGCGCCCTGGCTGGCGGCCGGGGCGGCGGCGAACACTCCGGCATACGACAGCGTGCCGAAGGTGCTGAACATCAGGAACATGCCCAGGGCAAGGCCGGCGTCCCCGACCCGGTTCATCACGAACGCCTTCTTGGCCGCCGTGGCCGCAGACGGCTTGTGGTACCAGAAACCGATCAGCAGGTAGGACGCCAGGCCCACGCCTTCCCAGCCGACGTAGAGCACCACGTAGTTGTCGGCGACCACCAGCAGCAGCATCGAGGCCAGGAACAAGTTCAGATAGCCGAAAAACCTGCGCCGGTCCGGGTCTTCGGCCATGTAGGCGACCGAATAGATGTGGATCAGCGACCCGACCCCGCTGATCAGCAGCACGAAGCACACGGACAACTGGTCGATCTGCAGCCCGAAGTCGACCTGGAGCGCGGCGACGGGGATCCAGGTGAACACCTTCTGGTGGATGACGCGGTCGGCGCCGTCTCGGCCGAGCAGGCTCGACCAGCAGCGTCACGCCGACCGCGAATGCCGCCAGGGCGGTGGCGCAGCCCAGCCAATGCCCCCACCGGTCGGTGCGTCGGCCGCCGAACAGCAAGATCGCGGCGCCCGCCAGCGGCAAGGCCACGAGCAGCCAGGTGTAGTGAGTCCCCAAAGAATTCGTCACGGTGGCGTTCTCAGCCTTTGAGTAGGTTCGCGTCGTCGACCGACGCCGATTTGCGGGCACGGAAAATCGTCATGATGATGGCCAGCCCGATGACGACTTCGCAGGCGGCCACCACCATCGTGAAGAACGCGATCATCTGTCCGTCCAGATGGCCGTTCATCCGCGCGAAGGTGACGAATGCAAGGTTGACGGCATTGAGCATCAGCTCGACGCACATGAACATCACGATGGCGTTGCGCCGCAACAGCACACCGGAGGCCCCGATGGTGAACAACAGGGCCGAAAGGTAAAGGTAGTTAGCCGGGTTCATGACGCACCGCCCTTGATCGCTTCGGGCGAGGGGGTCGCTTTGCCGTCGGCGCCGCGGGTACTGCAGGATTCGCGAGACCGACATCTCCGAGTAGGAGCCGTCGGGCAGCAGCGCCGCCACGTCGACCGCGTTGTGGCGGGCGTAGACACCCGGGTTGGGCAGCGGAGTGGGGTGCCCGCCGGGACGGAACCGTTCCTGCGAGAGTTCTCGCTGGGTCTTGCGGCGCTCGAAGCGCTCTCGATGGGCCAGCACCATCGCCCCGACGGCCGCGGTAATCAGCAGCGCGCTGGTCAGCTCGAATGCCCACAGATAGCGGGAGAAGATCAACGCCGCCAGGCCTTCGACGTTGCCGTTGGCGTTGGCGGTGGTCAGTCCGATGAAGGTGGTCGTCACGTTGCCGATCCCCACGATCAGCGCGATGCCGAACCCGATACCGGTCACCACCGCCGCGACCCGTTGGCCGCGCAGCGTCTCCTTCAGCGACTCCGCGGAGTCCACGCCGATCAGCATCAGCACGAACAGGAACAGCATCATCACCGCGCCGGTGTAGACCACGACTTGAACGACACCCAAGAACAGCGCGTCCTCGACCATGTAGAACACCGCCAGGATGATCATCGTCATCGCCAGGAACATCGCCGAGTAGACGGCGTTGACCGAGAGCACCACGCCGACCGCGCCGATCAGCGCCAGCGTGCCCAGCACCCAGAACGTCACCGCTTCACCGGTCGAGGTGCGAACGATGGCCCCGGACGCTAGATCCGAGGCCAGGTTCGTGGCCAGATTGACTGCCGTCACTGGGCTTCTCCGGTTTTGGGTTCCGCTTTGTTGCCTTCGCGCAGGCCCTTAGCGGTGATGTTGCCCAGGTAGTAGTCCTTGTCGGTGGCGCCCGCGGCCCTCGGATGCGGCGGCGCCAACATCTCGGACAGCAGCGGAGCCAGCAGTCGATCCTTCTCGTAGATGAGGTCGCCGCGGTTGTCGTCGGCCATCTCGTAGTCATTGGTCATGGTCAGGGCTCGCGTCGGGCAGGCCTCGATGCACAGGCCGCAGCCGATGCACCGCAGGTAATTGATCTGGTAAACCCGGCCATAGCGTTCGCCGGGCGAAAACCGTTGCTCGTCGGTGTTGTCCGCGCCTTCGACGTAGATCGCGTCGGCCGGACACGCCCAGGCGCACAGCTCGCAGCCGATGCATTTCTCCAGGCCGTCGGGGTACCGGTTGAGTTGATGGCGACCGTGGTAGCGCGGCGCCACCGGCCCCGGCTTCTCCGGATACTCCTCGGTGACCCGCTTTTTGAACATCGCACCGAGCGTGACGCCGAATCCTGCTACGGAGTCAAGGAATTTAGGCACGTGCGCTCTCCTTGCTGGCACCGACTTGCTGCGCCGGCAGCGGCGGTGTCGGGAATACCGGTGCGGTGCTTACACTTTCCGGGCCCTTCGCGCGTTCCTTGCGAAGCTGGCGAGCCAGGGCGCGAGCACTCGGCGCGCTGAACGGTTTTCGCAGCGTCAGCACCAGCGCGACGGCAAAGATCGCGCTGCACGCCACCAGCAGCGGGGTCCAATGCTCGTAGCCGGCATCGCGCAGCGAGCGGATCACCGCGGCGATCATCACCCATACCAGCGACGCGGGGATCAGCAGCTTCCAGCCCAGCGCCATGAACTGGTCGTAGCGGAACCGGGGCAGGCTCGCGCGCAGCCACATATACATGAACAGGAAGGCCCACATCTTGGCGGTGAACCAGAGCACCGGCCACCAGCCGGTGTTGGCGCCATCCCACATGTTCAGCGGCCAAGGGGCATGCCAGCCGCCAAAGAACATGACCGTGGCGAGCGACGAAACGGTCATCATGTTGACGTATTCGGCGAGCATGAACATCGCGAACTTCAGCGACGAGTATTCGGTGTGGAAGCCCGCGACCAGCTCGCCCTCGGCTTCGGGCAGGTCGAATGGGGCCCGGTTGGTCTCACCAACCATGGAGATGAGATAGATGATGAACGACGGCAGCAATAGGAACACGTACCAGACGCCGTCTTGTGCGGCGACGATCTTCGACGTCGACATGGTGCCGGCGAAAAGGAACACCGCCGCGAACGAAAGCCCCATCGCCACCTCGTAGGAGATGACCTGGGCGGTGGAGCGCACCCCACCCAGCAGCGGGTAGGTCGAGCCCGAGGCCCAGCCGCCCAGCACGATCCCGTACACGCCGATAGCCGAAACCCAAGGATGAACAGCACCGCGACCGGAAGGTCGGTCAGCTGCAGCGGCGTACGGTGGCCGAAGACCGACACCTCCGGGCCGAAGGGGATGAACGCGAACGCGGTGAACGCGGGGATGGTCGAGATGACCGGCGCCGCGAAGTACACGAACCAGTCGACGCCATTTGGGGTGATGCTTTCTTTGAGTGCCAGCTTGATCCCGTCGGCGAGACTCTGCAGGACGCCCCACGGCCCCACCCGGTTGGGACCGGGCCGCAACTGCATCCAGCCCAGAATCTTGCGCTCGAACAGGATCGCGAGCAGCACGTTCAGCATGAGGAACACGAAGATGGCCAGCGCCTTGGCCAGCACCAGCCACCAGGGGTCGTGCCCGAAGCCAGTCATGAGCGCACTCCGATCTTCGCCTCGATTTTCACCAGGTCGCCGATGGTCACGCCCAGCTGCCTATGTACCGCCGAGCCAGGCGAGTTCAGCGGTAGCCACACCACCCGGTCCGGCATGTCGGTGATGTTCAGCGGCAAGGTGATTGAGCCGCGCGACGTGCTGACCGTGACCGCGTCGCCGTCGGCGGCGCCGACCTCCGCCGCCGTACCGCGCGACAATCGCAGGACCGGCTTGCGCGCGGTGCCGGCCAGATGCGGTTCGCCGTCCTGCATCCGACCGTCGTCGAGCAGCATTCGCCAGCCGGTCAGCACGGCCTCGCCCGGCCCGGGCTGGGCTTGCTGCGAGTCCGCCTCGGAGGCAGCGATGTGGGGGCCGGCGGCGTGTTTGCCGTTCCACACCCCCAGCCCGGAAGCTTCCGAGCGGGCGGCCTCGACGGTGGACGTGCCCAAGGTAGACGCCCATCTCGTCGGCCAGCGCGTTGAGCACCCGATGATCCGACTGGCCGGCTTGCAGGGCGCTTCCGTGCAGCGCGGGCGTGAACCCCCGATAGCGGCCCTCCCAGTTGACGAAGGCGCCGGACTTCTGCGTCGTCGGCGCGACGGGGAACACCACATCGGCGCGTTCGGTGACTGCGCTGTGGCGCAGTTCCAGGCTGACCACGAACCCGGCCGCGTCCAGCGCGGCCAGCACGGCGTCCGGATCGGCGAAGTCGGTGGGTTCCACGCCTCCGACCAGCAGCGCGCCCAGCGTCCCGTCGGCGGCGGCGGCCAGGATGGCGTCGGCGTCGCGCCCGGCTGCGGTGGGCAATTCGGCGACGTGCCAGGCCGCGCAGACCTGCGCGCGGGCGGTGTCGTCCGTCACCGGGCGGCCACCCGGCAGCAGCGCGGGCAGTGCGCCCGCTTCGAGCGCGCCGCGCTCCCCGGCGCGGCGCGGCACCCACGCCAGCCGCGCCCCGGTGGAGTCGGCGAGCCGGGCCGCCGCGGAGAGCCCGCCGGGCACGCTGGCCAGGCGTTCGCCGACCATGATGACCGCCCCTGGGGTGGACAGCAGGTCGCCTATCTCTCCGGTCGCCAGCCCGTCCAGGGTCGACGGCTCGGCGCCGGGAGCGGTCTTGAGCAACCGGCCGGCCATCTTGCCCAGCGCGCGGGTGGCGAATGGGGCGACCGCGTACACCGGCACGCCGTTTTTGCGGGCCGCCTTGCGCAGCCGCAGGAACACAATGGGTGACTCGTCCTCAGGCTCGAAGCCGACCAGCAGCACCACCGGCGCCGATTCCAGGTCGGCGTAGCTGACGGCCATCGGGCGACCGGCGATCCGGGCCGCCAGAAAGTCGGCCTCTTCGGCCGAGTGCGGGCGGGCGCGGAAGTCGATGTCGTTGGTGTCCAACACGATTCGGGCAAACTTGGCGTACGCGTAGGCGTCCTCCCAGGTTGCCCGGCCGCCGACCAGCACACCGGTGCGCCCGCGGGCGGCCTCGAGTCCCTGGATCGCCACCGCCATTGCGTGCGACCACGACGCCGGTTGCAGCGTGCCGTCGGGGTCCCGGATCAGGGGAGTGTTGATCAGATGGGGTTCGTTCGCGTACTTGAACGCCCACCGGCCCTTGTCGCAGTTCCACTCCTCGTTGACTTCCGGGTCGTCGCCGGCCAGCCTGCGCAGCACCTTGCCGCGACGATGGTCGGTGCGCTGCGCGCACCCGGACGCGCAGTGCTCGCACACGCTTGGGCTGGAGACCAGGTCGAACGGGCGGGCCCGGAACCGGTAGGCGGTCCCGGTCAGCGCGCCCACCGGGCAGATCTGCACGGTGTTGCCCGAGAAGTAGGACTCGAACGGCTCGTTGGCGTAGATACCGACCTGTTGCAGCGCGCCGCGCTCCTGCATGTCGATGAATGGATCCCCGGCGATCTGCTCGGAGAACCGCGTGCAACGGGCGCACAAGATGCAGCGTTCGCGATCCAGCAGCACCTGCGAGGAGATGTTGATCGGCTTGGCGAACGTGCGCTTGACGTCGGTGAAGCGAGAATCGGCCCGGCCGTTGGACATTGCCTGGTTCTGCAAGGGGCATTCGCCGCCCTTGTCGCACATCGGGCAGTCCAGCGGGTGGTTGATCAGCAGCAGTTCCATCACGCCGTGCTGGGCCTTGTCGGCGGCCGGCGAGGTCAACTGCGTGCGCACCACCATGTCGTCCGTGCAGACGATCGTGCACGACGCCATCGGCTTGCGTTGCCCCTCCACCTCGACCATGCACTGGCGGCAGGCGCCGACGGGATCGAGCAGGGGGTGGTCGCAGAAGCGCGGGATTTGAACGCCCATCAGCTCGGCCGCGCGGATCACCAGAGTTCCCTTGGGAACGGTGATTTCGGCGCCGTCGATGGTCAGCGTCACCATGTCCGGCGGACGCACATTGTCCTTGGAGTCGCCGGCTTCCGTCTTGGCCGCACTAGTCATTGAGGCCCGCCCCTTTCGCGCTGTCGCGCTCGCCGGTCAGCATGGAGTCTCGGGGATCGAACGGGCAGCCGCCACCCTCGACGTGGGCGATGTACTCGTCGCGGAAGTGCTGGATCGACGACATCACCGGGCTGGCGGCGCCATCGCCCAACGCGCAGAACGACTTTCCGAGGATGGCATCCGAGATATCCAACAGCTTGTCCAGATCCTCGGTAGTGCCCTTACCAGTTTCGAGGCGCTCGTAGATCTGGCTGAGCCAGAAGGTGCCTTCACGGCACGGCGTGCACTTGCCGCACGACTCGTGTCTGTAGAAGTCCGTCCAGCGCTGCACCGCCCGCACGACGCAGGTGGTCTCGTCGAAGATTTCCAGCGCCTTGGTGCCCAGCATCGAGCCCGCCGCGCCCACGCCCTCGTAATCCAGTGGCACGTCGAGGTGTTCGTCGGTCAGCAGCGGCGTCGATGACCCGCCCGGCGTCCAGAACTTGAGCTGATGCCCGGCGCGCACACCGCCGGCGTAGTTGAGCAACTCGCGCAGCGTGATGCCAAGCGGAGCCTCGTACTGACCCGGGCGGGTGACGTGTCCGGACAGCGAATACAGCGTGAAGCCGGGCGACTTCTCGCTGCCCATCGACCGAAACCAGTCGACACCGTTGAGGATGATCGACGGGACACTGGCGATTGTTTCGACGTTGTTGATCACGGTCGGGCAGCCGTACAGCCCGGCTACCGCCGGGAACGGCGGCCGCAGCCGCGGCTGGCCGCGGCGGCCCTCCAGCGAATCGAGCAGCGCGGTCTCCTCGCCGCAGATGTAGGCGCCCGCGCCGGCGTGTACCACCAGCTCTAGGTCGAAGCCCGAACCGCCGATGTCGCGGCCCAGGAAACCGGCGGCGTAGGCCTCGGCCACCGCATTCTGCAGCCGGCGCAACACCGGCAGCACCTCGCCGCGTACGTAGATGAACGCGTGGCTGGCCCGGATCGCGTAGGAGGCGATGATGACGCCTTCGACGAGCACGTGCGGGGTGGCAAGCATCAGCGGGATGTCTTTGCACGTACCGGGTTCCGACTCGTCGGCGTTGACCACCAGGTAGTGCGGCTTGGCGGCGGCGCCGGAATCGCCCTGCGGGATGAACGACCATTTGGTCCCGGTGGAGAAGCCCGCGCCGCCGCGCCCGCGCAGACCGGAGTCCTTGACGGTCGCGATCACCGCGTCGGGCTCCATCGCCAGCGCCTTGGTCAGCGCCTGGTAGCCCTCGTGGCGGCGGTAGGTCTCCATGGTCCACGACTCGGGGTCGTCCCAGTAGCGGCTGATGACCGGGGTCAGCGGCGTCGCCTCTTCGGTAGGCGCGGCCATCAGTGTCCTTCCCCGGCGGAGTCGTGATTGGGCCGGTTGTTGGGTGTCGGCGCCAGCCATCCCGTGCTCCTGCGCCACGCGCAATCCCGCCAGCGTGGCCGCCCCCGCGCCGCCCTGCCCCTCGTCGGACGCGGGTCGGGCAGTCCGGCCAGGATGCGTGACGTCTGGCGAAAGCCACACAGCGGAGCGCCGCGCGTGGGTGCCTTGGGCTCTCCAGCCCGCAGCGAATCGACGAGTTCGCGCGCCGAATCGGTCGTCTGATTGTCGAAGAACTCCCAGTTGACCATCACGACGGGTGCGAAATCGCAGGCGGCGTTGCATTCGATGTGTTGCAGGGTGACGCTGCCGTCCTCGGTCGTCTCGTCGTTGCCAATGCCGAGATGCTCCTTGAGATCGGAGAAAATCGCGTCGCCGCCCATCACCGCGCACAGCGTGTTGGTGCAGACACCGACCAGGTACTCGCCGGTCGGGCCGCGCCGGTACATGGTGTAGAAGCTGCCGACCGCCGACACCTCCGCGCCGGTCAGCCCCAGTTGTTCGGCGCAGAATTCCAGACCCGCGGGGGTCAGGTAGGAGTCCTCGGCCTGCACCAGGTGCAGTAACGGCAATAGCGCCGAGCGCTTGTTCGGGTAGCGGCCGATGATCTCCTTGGCGTCCACCTCCAGCCGCGCTCGCACCTCGGGCGGGTAGGACTGCGGGGCGCCCTCGACGACGAACTGGTTGGGCTCTTCGGGTGGCGGACCGAGCCGGATGAAGACGCGCTCGCCGCCGCTTTCGCCAACGCTTCCTACCGTCACCGGTCCACCCCGCCCATGACGGGGTCGATGCTGGCGACCGCGGTGATCAGGTCCGCGACCATGCCCCCCTCGCACATCGCGGCGACCGACTGCAGGTTGGTAAATGACGGATCGCGGTAGTGCACCCGATAGGGTCGCGTACCGCCGTCACTGACCATGTGTACGCCGAGCTCTCCGCGCGGCGATTCGACCGCCACATAGACCTGGCCCGCCGGCACGCGGATGCCCTCGGTGACCAGCTTGAAGTGGTGGATCAATGCCTCCATCGAGCCGCCCATGATCTTGGCGATGTGCTCGGGTGAGTTGCCCATGCCGTCGGGGCCAACCTGCAGGTCGGCCGGCCACGCGATCTTGCGGTCCTCGATCATGGTCGGGCCGGGCCGCAACTTATCCAGGCACTGCTCGACGATCTTCAGCGACTCCGACATCTCTTTGACGCGAATGATGTAGCGCCCGTAGGAATCACAACCGTCATCGGTGATCACGTCGAATTCGTAGTTCTCGTATCCGCAGTAGGGTTCGCTCTTGCGCAGGTCGTGGGGCAACCCGGTGGCACGCAGGATCGGGCCGGTGACGCCCAGCGCCATGCACCCGGCCAGGTCCAAGTAGCCGACGCCTTCGGTGCGGGCCTTCCAGATGGCGTTTTCGTTGAGCAATTGACCCATTTCGCGCAGTGGTTGGCGCAACTTCTTGACGGTCTTTCGCGATCTCGCCGGCCGCGTTGGGCGGTAGGTCCTGCGCCACGCCGCCGGGACGGATGTAGGCACTGTTCATCCGCAGGCCGCTGATCGATTCGAACAAGGTGAGGATGATTTCGCGGGCTCGGAAGCCAACGAACATCGGAGTCATCGCGCCCAGTTCCATGCCGCCGGTCGCCAGCGCGACCAGGTGCGACGAAATCCGGTTGAGCTCCATCATCATCACCCGGATTACGTTGACCCGCTCCGGTATCTCATCGGTGATGCCGAGCAGCTTCTCCACGCCCAGGCAGTAGGCGGTCTCGTTGAAAAACGGTGCCAGGTAATCCATCCGCGTCACGAAGGTGACGCCCTGGGTCCAGTAGCGGAATTCCAGGTTCTTCTCGATTCCGGTGTGCAGGTAGCCGATTCCGCATCGGACCTCGGTGACTGTTTCGCCCTCGATCTCGAGGATCAGCCGCAACACCCCGTGGGTGGACGGATGCTGCGGCCCCATGTTGACGACGATGCGTTCACCGGGATCCGCGTTGCGGGCGGCTTCGACGATCTCGTCCCAGTCCTGCCCGCCGGCGACCAGGACGGTTTCGCCGGTCGCCGTCCGCCGAGTCAGTAATTGCGGTCATCTTTACTCTGTTTCCGCCATCTTCAGTCTTTTTCCGGCATCAGTTGTAGCCCCTGCGCTCGTCGGGCGGAGCTATCTGCGCGCCCTTGTATTCGACCGGGATTCCGCCGAGTGGGTAGTCCTTGCGTTGCGGATGCCCCTGCCAGTCGTCGGGCATCTCGATTCGGGTCAGCGACGGATGGCCGTCGAAGATAATCCCGAAAAAGTCGTAGGTCTCGCGCTCGTGCCAGTCGTTGGTGGGGTAGACCCCGTAGAGCGACGGGATATGCGGATCGCTGTCCGGCGCAGACACTTCCAGCCGCACCCGACGGTTGTGGGTGATCGACTTCAGCGGGTAGACGGCGTGCAGTTCGCGTCCGGTTTCGTCCGGATAGTGCACCCCGTTGACGCCCAGGCAGAGCTCGAAGCGCAACTGTGGCTCGTCGCGCAGACGCTGGGCCACTTGCGGCAACAGCTCGCGGCTGACATGCAGGGTCAGCTCGTCGCGGAAAACCACGACTTTGATTATGGCGTCGCCGAATTCGACACCATCGCGCTTCAATGCCTCGGTTAGCTGGTCGACCACGTCGTCGAAATAGCCGCCGTACGGGCGCGGGCTACTGCCCGGGAGCGTGACCTCGCGCACCAGCCGTCCGTAGCCGGAGGTGTCACCGGATCCGGCGACACCGAACATCCCGCGGCGGATGTTCATGACTTCCTCATCGGACGATGGGACGGATCCTCCCGCCTCGCCGGCGGCTACCTTCGCGTCGTTCCCCGGCGAGCTCATCGCAGCAGCCCGCGCATTTCGATGGTGGGCCTGAGCCGACAGCGCCGCCTCCTCGGCCTCGGCTATGGCGCGTTCCCGGTTGACGCCCAGCGGCATTTCCTGAATCTTCTCGTGCAGCTTGAGGATTGCATGCAACAGCATCTCCGGGCGGGGTGGGCAACCGGGGAGGTAGATATCCACCGGGACAACGTGGTCAACGCCCTGCACGATCGCGTAGTTGTTGAACATGCCCCCCGACGATGCGCACACGCCCATGGCCAGAACCCATTTCGGCTCGGCCATCTGGTCGTAGATCTGGCGCAGCACCGGCGCCATCTTCTGGCTGACCCGCCCCGCCACGATCATCAGATCGGCCTGCCGGGGAGTCGCCGAGAATCGCTCCATCCCGAACCGTGCGATGTCGAACCTCGGACCGGCGGTTGCCATCATCTCTATTGCGCAGCAGGCCAACCCGAACGTCGCCGGCCACAACGAACCCTTGCGGACGTAGCCGGCCACCTTCTCGACGGTTGACAGCAGGATGCCGCCGGGCAGCTGTTCTTCCAGGCCCACGTGCCCTACCTCAATCCCATTTCAGCTCTCAATCCCACGTCAGGCCGCCGCGGCGCCACACATACGCGTAGGCCACGAAGACCGTGAGCATGAACACCACCATCTCGACCAGCGCGAACGTACCCAGGGCGTCGTAGCTGACCGCCCAGGGATACAAGAACACGATTTCGATGTCGAAGACGATAAACAACATTGCGGTCAGGTAATACTTGATCGGAAACCGCTGCCCGGCCGTGGCGTTTGGGCCGCCCACCGGCGTCTCCGAGTTTTCGGTGGGCTCGATCCCGCACTCGTAGGCCGCCATTTTCGACCGGTTGTAACGCGACGGACCGACGAGGCTGGCCAGCACAACCGAGCCCACGGCAAAGGCGGCGGCGATCCCTCCCAGCACCAGGATGGGTAAGTAGACGTTCAAGTTGCTCCATGATCGTCGGGCGGGCCGCACGCAGCGAACTGGCGGTGACCGGGCTGCTGTGACCGACGGGGTCTGTGTGTCGTCACAGTGACCCTTAACATAGCGTCGCGGCCCAGGGAGCACGTGCCCGGGGTCGGGCTTCGGGCTGCCGACAACGGGTCTAACACCGCGCCGGGTTACGGCATAAGGTGTGGCAGAGCTGCGCAGTCTGCCTGGAGGTTTATGTGGACGGCACCCCGTTCGGGCACTACCGGTTGGTGGCGTTGCTGGGTCGCGGCGGGATGGGCGAAGTGTGGCGCGCCTACGACACCGCGACCGACCGCACCGTCGCCGTGAAGTTGCTGTCGCCGCACCTAATAGAAGACGAAACGTTCGTGCAGCGGTTCCGCCGCGAGGCGCACGCCGCGGCGCGGCTGAACTCCCCGCACGTGATTCCGATTCACGACTACGGCGAAATCGGCGGCCGCCTGTATGTCGACATGCGGCTGATCGAGGGCCGCGACCTGGCGAGCGTGCTCGATGACGGGCCGCTGTCGCCGGGGCGGGCGGTACGCATCATCGAGCAGGTCGCCAAGGCTCTGCATGCCGCGCACCGGGTCGGCTTGGTACACCGCGATGTCAAGCCTTCCAACATCTTGCTCGACGAGGACGACTTCGCCTACCTGATCGATTTCGGAATCGCGCGGGCGATTGAGGACACCCGGTTGACACAGACCGGCCGCATGATCGGCAGCTTCCACTACATGGCCCCGGAGCGGTTGGGCAGCGGTGAGGTGGACGCCCGCGCCGATATCTATGCGCTGGCGTGCGTGCTCTACGAGTGCCTGACGGGCGGCCCACCATTTCCCGCGGACAGCACGAGCGGCCTCATCGCGGCGCACCTGAACGCCCCGCCGCCGCACCCGTCGGCCGAGCGACCGGACGTGCCCGCGCGGTTCGACGAGGTGGTCGCCACCGGGATGGCCAAGGATCCCGACTGCCGCTATGCCACCACGGTGGAACTGGCCGGCGCGGCCCACGATGCCATCCCGTCGGCCATCCCGTCGGCCATCCCCACGCCGATCCCGCGATCCCGGGTCGCGCCGACCGCTCCGGCCCGGCCGCCCGACCCGGTCGCGCCGACGCAGCACACGCGCGATGTCGGTCACCCGGGCCAGTCGGCAATCGGCGGTCAGCCCAGCCGGCAGGCAACGCCCGTCCCGGGCCGGGATATCGCGCCCCCGCCGACCTGGGTCGGCGGGGATGCCCCGCACCCCGGGCCGCGCCGCCTGATCGTTCCGGCCCTCGTCGCGGCAGTGGTTCTCCTGGCGGCCGCCCTGGTCGCCGTGGTGGTCGTCGTCGGCCGCCAAACGCCCCGACCGACCGAGGCAACGCCGGCCCCAACCCAGGCGGTGCCCGCCTCGACGCAGGCGGCGCCCACCTCGACCGAGCCGCCGGCGAGCCCCGAGATACCGGCGATGAACGGCACCTACACGGCCAGGACGTGGGCTGCCGAAGGTATTGCGAACATCACCGAAATGGGGTGGACAATCACCACCGGCTGCACCGATCACAATGGGTGCACCGCCCACGTCCAGACCACCGGCCGCGGCCGTCAATGCATCGGCGCGGTGCCGTGCGACGAGCTCAAACCCAGACCTCCCCAGTCCGGCGACGCGAAGCTCTACGGCAGCAGCTGGACGTTGGACTTCGACATTGCAGACGGACTGCAGTGCGACGACGGCAGTCGCAAGGGTCCATTGCACGCCCACTACATCTGGGACGCGTCCACTCTGAAAGGAACCAAGACGAGCAGCTGGGCGGCCGGACTTTGCTCGAGTACGGCTCCAGCCGGTTCGGGGACACAACCGTTTAGCCTGATCAAGGCTTAGGCAGGCAACTCAAGACCCGTGCCGGGAGGCTGACATGGAGGGCACCGCGTTTGGTCGCTACCGGTTGGTGGCTTTGCTGGGCCGCGGCGGCATGGGCGAAGTGTGGCGGGCTTACGACACCGCGACCGACCGCACCGTGGCCGTGAAGCTGCTGCCGCCCGGCCTGGGCGACGACGACACGTTCGTGCAGCGGTTTCGTCGCGAGGCGCATGCAGCGGCGCGGCTGAACTCCCCGCACGTCATTCCGATTCACAGTTACGGCGAAATCGATGGCCGCCTCTATGTCGATATGCGGTTGGTCGAGGGTCGCGACCTGCAAGCCGTCCTCGAAGACGGGCCGCTGGATCCGCGGCGCGCGGTGCGCATCATCGAGCAGGTCGCCAAGGCACTGCAGGCCGCGCATCGGGTCGGCTTGATCCATCGCGACGTCAAACCGTCCAACATCCTGCTCGACGAGGACGACTTCGCCTACCTGATCGATTTCGGCATCGCCCACGCGACCCACGACACCCGGTTGACCAGCACCGGCGGCATGGTCGGCACGCTGCACTACCTGGCCCCGGAGCGGTTCGGCAGCGGCGAGGTGGACGCCCGCGCCGATATCTACGCGCTGGCGTGCGTGCTCTACGAGTGCTTGACGGGCGGCCCGCCGTTCCCGGCGGACAGCACGGAGCGCCTCATCGTGGCGCATCTGAGCGCCGCGCCGCCACAGCCGTCAGCCGAGCGACCGGATGTGCCCGAGCAGCTGGACGACGTGGTCGCCACCGGGATGGCCAAGGATCCCGACCAGCGCTATGCCACGACGGTGGAACTGGCGGGCGCCGCTCGTGACGCCATCACCGCACCGATCAGGCGGCCCGGGACTGCCCGGGCGGCCCCAGCTCGGCCGGCCGGCCCGGTCGTGGCGACCGAGCACATGTGGGGCGTTGGTCGGCCGGGGCCGGATCGGCCGGAGGGTGGCGAGCCCACCCGATGGGCAAGCCCGGCTCCGGGCCAGGATGTCGTGCCGCCTGCACAGTGGGTCGCCGGAGCTGCCCGGCCCCGCGGCCGCACCGGGTGGATCGTCGGCGGCGTGGTGGCCGTAGCCGTCCTTGTGGCCGCACTGGTCGCCGTGGTGGTCTTCGTCGGACACCGAGCTTCCCGGCCCATCCAGGCGGCGCCCGCCTCGACTGAAGCGGCCCCCACCTCGATCCCGCCGTCGCACACGACCTATTCATCGCAGGTCGTGGCGGCCACCGGAATCATCAGCCCCGGCGGGGTGGCGGTGGACGCCGCGGGCGACCTCTACGTCACCGGCAGCAGCAACAACGTCGTCAACGTGCCGGCCGGGGCGAGTACCCAGACCGTGCTGCCGTTCATCGACCTCGTCAGCCCCGCCGGGGTGGCGGTGGACGCCGCGGGCGACGTCTACGTCGCCGACTGGGGCAATAACCGGGTGGCCAAACTGACCGCGGGCGCGCTCGTCCCGACCGTGCTGCCGTTCAGCGGACTCCAGGGTCCCTTCGGGGTGGCGGTGGACGCCGCGGGCAACGTCTACGTCGCCGACAACGGCAACGACCGGGTGGTCAAACTGCCGGCGGGCGCGACCTCTCAGACCGTGCTGCCCTTCACCGGACTCAGCACCCCCCACGGAGTTTGTGTGGACTCCGCGGGCAACGTCTATGCGACCGACTACGGCAACAACAGGGTGCTGAAACTGCCGCCCGGCGCGACCACCGCGAGCGTATTGCCGTTCAGCAACCTTCGATCTCCTTGGGGCGTCGCGACGGACGCCGCTGGCAACGTCTACGTGGTGGACTTCGGCAATACCCGCGTGCTGAAACTGGCTGCCGGCGCGACCACTCAAACCGCGCTCCCGCTCAGCGGCCTCAAATCCGTCGGCGGGGTCGCGATAGCTGCCGCGGGCGACGTTTACGTCGCCGACACCGACAACAATCGGATCGTCAAACTGCCGACCGGATAGTCGGCGGGCCGCACCGCCCGCAGCTGTCGGTGCCGAACGTGCTCTGAGGGCGAAAAGAGTCGCGATGTTTTCGCCGTGGCTTGACGCTCGGTGTCTACCGCACCGGAGCGTGCAGCAGTTCGGACACCGTGCGGCCCAGCAGGATCGGGTCGATGGGGTGTGGCACCGCGGCTTCGGCGCGGGACCAGTTGGCCAGCCAGGTGTCGTCGGGGCGTCCGGTGAGCACCAGGATCGGCGGGCACGTCGTCAGTTCGTCCTTCAGCTGTTTGGCGATTCCCATGCCACCGGTAGGTGTCGCTTCGCCATCGAGGATGGCCAGGTCAATGCCGCCGGCATCCATCTTGCGTATCACCATCGGGCCGGTCGCCACTTCGAGATAGCTCAACTCTGGCAGATCCGGGTGCAGCCGTTTGCCGAGTGCCTGCATAACCTGCTGGCGGGTGTTGACGTCGTCGCTATACACGAGGATCCGCAGCGCGTCTTCGGAGGCGGGCGGGGAAGCTGGCACCTTGCAGATGCTACTGGGGCCGGACCTAGTGGGGACCGACCGGCCCTACTGCGGCGCCCGCACGAAGGTGGTCTCCGCGGCGACCGTCGTCGTCGCGGCCACCATGCCGAACTTATTCCAGCCCAGGTTGAACTGGGATCGGTCGATCGTCGTCTCGCCGGCGATGCGGATCGCGCCGTCGTCGAGTTCGACGATCGTGACGGGTAACGGCAAGGGCGCGGTGACGCCCTTGATGGTGAAGTCCGTCCGCAGGTCGGCGGCGTTGCCCTTGGTCGGGTGCAGCGCCGTGACCACGACGCTGATTTCGGGGAAGCGCTCAACATCGAAGAAGTCGGCCGAACACAGATGCTGGTCGCGACGGCCGATCCCAGTGCGCAGCGACGCGGCGCGGATGTCGAGACGGCCGAACACCGCGCCCTTACTGGTGAGTTGCCCGTCGCCGCCGAACTCCGTGAAGCGGCCTTTGACGTTCAGCAGGCCCCACATGTTCCTGATCTTGAACGTGATCGCGCTGCGACCCGCATCGATGTTCCAGACGCCGGCCACGTCGGGATCGTGCAGCAGTGTTTCCAGAGTCGTCATCGTCACCTCATCTGTGTTGTGCCGAATCTACGTCGGTTACGCAGGTTGGGGGCCCAGCAGGGGAGCGATTTCGGCCGGGTCGAAATACTCGTCGATCCGGCTGATCAGGCCGTCTGCGCCTACCCTGATCACGATGCAGACCCGCATGGCGATCGATTGGCCGGCGTGGCCGGTGCCATGCAGGATGTGCTGCTGGACAAAGCCGCCGACGGATCCGTCGTCGAAGAGCTGGCGGTCCAGAATTTCGTAGCGACGCTGGGTGGTCGCGTCGACGAACCAGTCGATGACGCGCAGCGCGCGAGTCTTGTCGTTATCCCGTCGGGCGCCGACCCGCCAGACCGCGATGTCGTGGCTCCACAGTCTGGCGACGGCCGCCTTGTCGCCGTGCTCGATCGCGGCGAACAGGCGATCGGCGACATCGCGGACGTCGCTGGCGTCGATCGCTGACATGCCACTCTCCTCTCCGGTAATCAGGTACCCATTCAGGTTCGTTCGTAGCCGGGGTGCGCGACCGCTAACCGATGCCGCACCAGGGTGCGCAGGCACGCGGTGACGTCCTTGTCGGAGTGCTTGTCGAGGCCGCCGGTCCGGATCGCCGCGGCGAGCCCGGCCTCGTCGGCGAAGCCCAGCCCGGCCAGCGCGGCACGAACATCGGAGCCATCGGCGCCGAGCAGTTCGCGCTCGACCGTGCGCAGCACGTTGGCGGCCACCCTGGCGTGGAAGTTGACCTGGCCGCCCGTCGCCGCCCGGACGTCGGCTTCGAGGAACTCGGCGACCGCCGCCACCAGCTCGGCGGCCGTGGGCCGGCCGTGCAGGCCAAGCGGCGGTCCCGAGCGCCCCGCTTGTCCCGGGGCCGCATCGCCGCCGGGCGCAACGTCGAGCAGGTCGAGCAGGTCCCACTCCGTCTCGCAGACCCGTCGACCGATCGCCGCCAACTCCACCGATCGGAACTGGCCGCTCAAGTGGCGCTCCGCCTGGTGCCGGCAGATCACCCCCCAGCGCAGTGTGGCCAGCACCAGCCACCAGTGAAACGCCACCCGATCGACGGCGGTCCCGCCGGCCTCCTCGTAGGCCGCAAGGAAGCTCTCGATGCTGCCCAGGCCCCCGGCCCCAAGGCTCTGTGGCGCGCCGAACCGCCACGCCCGGATGCAGAACCAGGCCAGGTCCTCGTACGCCTCGCCGACGTGCACCAGCTCCCAATCGAGAACGGCGGCGAGGTCGGTTCCGTCGACGATGAGGTTCCCCATCCGGTAGTCGCCGTGCACCAGCACCGCGCGGTGGTCTTCCCGGGGCTGGGCTTTCTGGGCCTGGGCCTGGGACTGCCGGGGGCGGTTGGCCTCGAGCCAGCGAAACCCCCATTCGAAGGTCGCGGTGGTGTCGCCCATCTCATCGAGCCGCCCGCGCCACGCCGCCAGCTGGTCCTCACTGGTCAGGGCGGGGTCGCGCGCATCGGCCCGGTGAATGGCGGCCAGCGCCTGCGCGCACTGATCCAGCAACCTCGCGCGGCCCGCCTGCCCGCCGGCCATGTCGAGCTGACGCTGGATGCGCCGGACGATGGTTTCGCCTCTGATCGCGTCGCAGATCAGAAACGGATTGCCCAGTGCGGCAAGCGAATCGTCGGCGACCAGGACGTGTGGGACGGGCGCGCCGGCCGCCGCCGCGGCGGCCTGCGCGTGCGCCTCGAGCTCCATTCCCGCATGCACGTCGTCCGGCGGACCGGTGCGCAGGATCAGCGACCTGCGCTGGCCGCCGGCGACCGCATCGAACGCCCAGGTGGTTCTGCTCGCGCCGCCGGTGAGGGCGCGCAGGTTCTCGATCGTTACCTTCGTTTCAGTGGCCCCGAGGACCGGGTGCAGGACCCGGGTCAGGCGCACCGACAGCTCCGCCTCCTCTTCCCTGACCGTCATTTGCTGCCGAACTTGAACAGCCGCTGGGCAACTCGGCGGATTTGAATCTCCTCAGCGCCCTCGGTGATCCGATAGCGGCGATGGTGGCGGTAGATGTGTTCGAACTGCTCGTGCCGGCTGTAGCCGAGACCGCCATAGATCTGCATGGCGCGGTCGGCGGCGTCGCAGACCAGCCGGTTGGCGCGGTAGTTCGCCATCGACACCTTGTCGGAGACTTCCATGTGGTGGTTGCGGTCCAGGTGCCAGGCCGCGTACTGCACCAGCAGTCGCACCATCTGTGCCTCGGTCTGCAGCTCGGCCAGGGGCCATTGCACGGCCTGGTTGACCGACAGCGGCTTGCCGAACACAATGCGCTTCCCGGCGTATTCTGCGGCGCGGTCGATGCAATATTGCGCCGCGCCCAGACTGCTCGCCGCCTGCCGAATTCTGTTCTCGTGCAGGAAGGTCTGCGCGACCTCCAGGCCGCGATCCACCTCTCCGAGGACCGCGTCGGCGGGTATCCGCACGTCGGTCAACTCGACTTCGCCGTGGTCGCTGGGCATGTTGAACGTCCACCAGTAATACGGAACGGTGAACCCCGGGGTATCCGTGGGAACCAGGAACGCGGTGATGCCCCGCGCCTGCCCCGGCTCGCCGGAGGTGCGGGCGAAGATCAAGTCGTGGGTGGCGCGGTGCACGCCGGTGTTGAACCGCTTGGAGCCGTTGATCACCCAGCCGTCCCCGTCGCGTTCGGCGTGTGTCTGAAGCCACGTCGCGTCGGAACCGTGCAGCGGCTCGGTGAGGCCGAACGCCATGGAACGTTCCCCGGTGATCAACGCCTCGGACCACACGCGCCGTTGCGCGTCGGTGCCGAAGCGCTCCATCATGATCACCTGCGGGAAGTTCCCAACGATCGAAGACTCGTTCTGTAGGTCGTTGTGCAGCCCAAGGCCCTTGTGCGCCAGATGCTCCCGGATGACGGCCATGTCGACGTTGGTCCCGTCGCGGCCGCCCAGCGAGGCCGGCAACCCGTAGCGCAGCCAGCCGGCTTTGTCGGCTCGCCTGCGCATCTCGGCGAGCAGATCCTCCCACTCGCGGGTGGGGATGCCGCCGTTGTCGACGTCGGTGCGCGCGAACTCCCGCCGGTGATCAAAGTACTGCATGTTCTCGGCCTGCAGCGGGTCGATCTCGCGCTCGATGAAGTCGTCCATCTCGGCGAGGAGTCGCGGAAGGTGTTCTGGCAGGGTGAAATCCATGTCGGCTCCTTTCAGCCTCCGCTTTTCGTCCCGGCCGCCGCTAGCCGCCGTACAGCGTCTTCTTCCATATTGTCGAGAGCGTAGCGATGGCTTCCGCGTCGCCGAGCCGCAGCCCCAGCTCGGCGGCGTCGGGGCGCAACACCACCGTGGTGAACTGTTCGAACAGCAGCGCTATCGCGGCCGCTGCGTGTTGCGGCACGAGGTCACGACCGTAGCCCTGCTCCTGGGCGCGCAGCACGGATGCGGTGATGATGTCCATGCCGAAGCGCCGAAACTCGTTCTGCAGCGCCGCGAACCGTTGTTGGGTGGCGCCCAGCTGGGCGACCGCCACCATGATGCCGATGTTCTGCTTGAAGATGTTCCAGTAGCCGGTTACCACCGAGTCGAAGAATTCGCTGTCGTGCGGCGAGTCGGGCAACCGGACCGACAGTTGCGCCTGGCCAAGGACATCGTGCAGGAACGACTCGGCCAGGGCCGCCAGGAGGTCCTCCTTGTCGGCGAAATACCGGTAGAACACCGCCGGGGATTTGCCCGCGGCCGAGGTGATGTCGCCCAGCGTCGCTCCGTGAAATCCCCTTTCGGCGAACAGCTTGCGGGCCGCCTGCTCGATGGCGTCCCTGGTCTGGCGGCCCTTTGAGGTAAGCGGTCGGGACCTGGCCGGGGCAGCCGGGGCCAGCTCTGGGCTCACGTCGAGGTCGCGAAGTCGTGGCGGACCAGCCAGTCGGTGACGATGTCGACGGCCTGGCGCAGCTTGTCCCGCTGGTCGGGACCGGCGTAATAGTGTGTGGCGCCTGGGATTTCGTGCATCTCCTTGTCGGGGTGCCCGATCGCCGCGAAGAGCCGGTGGGTATGGCTGGGCGTGCAGGCGTCGTCGGCCAGGTTGCCGATCACCAGCGCCGGGATCGCGATATCGGGCCCGCACACCACGCCGTCGCCGCGCGCGTCGTCGTAGCTCCACTGCGACAACCAGCCGCGCAGTGTCGAGAAGCGGGCCAGCCCGACCGGGCTCATGTTCACGACTTGTGGATCACCCAGGTAGCACGTTCCCGGGGTGCGTTCGTTGGGATCGACGGTGGGATCCAGCCAGCGTGGGTCGGCCATGGTGCCGTGCACGACGAATCCGAACTCGGCAACGTCGCTCCCGGGGCGGCCGCTCGATTTCAATTCGGCGAGCTTCTCCTTGGCCCATGCGGTGATGCGGCGGTTGCGTTCGATCTGGGCTTGTCGGTACCGGGCCACGAACTCGGCGCTATACGGCGGTTGGTTGGGGTTGTCGGGGTTGTACAGGTCCAGCTCGGGATCCCGCTGGGTGGGATCGGATTCGTCGAGGATGGACGCGTCCAGCCATTCCGTCAGCGTGCCGTGCCGGCTGATGTGCGCGGCGAGCAGCATGATTCCGTCGGCGGCGGGCAGCTCGAGCTGCGTCAGGTCGGGCCCGTCGCCGGTGGGGCTGGACGTGATGGTCGCGTGCTGGGCCTGCTGCTGGTAGAACACCGACAGCGAACCGCCGCCGCTCCACCCGGCCAGCACCACCTTCTGGTAGCCCAGCCGGTTCTTGGCGTCCTTGATGCACTCGCCGAGATCCTCGACCACCTTCTCCATCAGCAGCGCCGAGTCGGTTCCGCGAAACCGGCTGTTGCAGTAGATGACGTGGTGGCCGGCCCGGGCCAGCGCGTTGATCATCGGCAGGTACGCACCGCCGCCGATCGGGTGCATGAACACCAGTACGGTGTCCGACGGCTTGTCCTTCGGCTTGAGCAGATAGCTCTCCAGCACGGTGATTTCGGCCAGCCCGCCGTAGACGTCCCGTACGCCGGAATTATTCTGAAAGGCAACGAGATAGGGAATGCGTTCGTATTCGTGCTTTACGGCTTGTTTCATCAGTGTTGTCCTAGGTCGTGGGCGAGTACCTCGGCCGAGGGCGTCAGCCGGCGCCGGGTGTCGACGGCGATCACCTGCCAGTCGACGCGGGAATACTCGTCGAACTTGCGGCGTGCCCGTTCCCGGGCCTTCTCCGGGGCGCCGTGGTGAACCCCTTGCGGCGCATGCGAAATCAGGCCCGGGGGCATCGAGATGCCGTAGAGCGAGCCGCCGTGGAAGAAGGCGATCTCGTCGTAGTCGACGTTGCGGTGATACCAGGGGGACCGCTCGGTGCCTGGCACGCCTTCGGCGGGTTTGGGCAGGAAGTTCATTACGTACACGCCGGTGGCCTGCATGAACAGGTGCACTGTCGGCGGCAGGTGCACACTATCGGAGGTGACGACGTTGTAGTCGGCGATGTTGAACGTGAACGCGAAGTTGTCGCCGCGCCAGCCTTCGACGTCGATCGGATTGTGTTGGTAAAAAAGCGTTGTCGGGCCGCCCTCGTGGATCAGCCGGACCTCGTACTCGTCGCGCCCGTCGTCGGCGATCGGCGCCGGTTCGGGGATGGTGGCCTGCGACGGGTCGAACGGGAAGTGCCGGCCCAGCGCGCCCGGGGGCGGGACGCGGAACTCGTCGGTGGCCTCGACCATCAACCACGTGGTCTCGCTATCGGGCAGCTGGCGCCAGGTGCACGCCTTAGGGATGTAGACCCAATCGCCCTGCCGGTAGCGCAGTGGCCCGAATTCGGTCTCCAGCAGGCCGGCGCCCTGATGCACGAAGCACAGCAGGTCACCGTCGACATGGCGGGTGTGGAACGGCATCGCCTCGTGGCGGCGACTCAGGAAAATGCGGCAGTCGGGGTTGCTGAACATGAGCAGAGGTCCACCGCTGGCGTCGGTGGCATCACTGGGCTTGAGCTCGCTGGCCAGCACGTCGGTGGGGCGCAGCGGGCCGACCGCCCGATAGGCGGTGGGGTCGTGGCGACGGTAGATGTTGGCGGTGCGCCCGGTGAAGCCACCGCGCCCCAGCTCGTCGTCCTTGAGGCCGTCGAGATCGGCATGCAGCCGGCGTGGCGTCCGGCCTTTCCGCAGGTGGACGAAGGATTCCATGGATTGCTCCCCGGGGTTTCGCGACCGTCATAAGACAAAAACTAAAAGTAATATTACTTTTTGTTTTGTCGGTCCGCAAGGGTCGCTGGCGGCCCGCCGCCGGCCGGGATCGCGGAATTTGCTCGACTCGCGACTCCTTTTCTTATCGGTCGGCCTGTGTTTCGATTCCCGGAAGGTTGCCAACTGTTGAGGTTCTACTGACTCGGAGGCAAAGCAATGAAGCACGTCGCACTCCTGACGCTTCCGCTTATCGCTGGGGCACTTCTGGCCGGCGGTTGCTCATCAAACGGGACGAACACGTCGCAAACGTCGAGCCAGGCTTCCGGTCAGTCCGGGGCACCGGCATCGGGACCGAAGGTCACCGCAACCGTCAAAGTCGGCAACACCCCGCTGGGCGTCGCGGTCAATTCGGACACGAAGAGCGTGTACATCACCAACTCGGGTGACAACACGGTGTCGGTGATCGATGCCGTGTCCAACACCGTCAAGGCCTCGATCAAGGTCGGGATGAAGCCGGACGGGATAGCGATTGACTCGCAGGCCAAGAAGGCCGTCGTCACCGATTCCGGAGATAATTCGGTGACGATAATCGACATCGGGTCGAATATGGTTGTCGCGGCAGCGATCAAGGTCGGGAAGGCGCCGCAGGCGGTGGCGGTGGATCCCGGCAGCCACACCGCCTACGTCACCAACCAAGACGACGCATCGGTATCGGTGATCGACACCGCGGCCGGCACCGTCATCGACACCGTCCCGGTCGGGAAGAAGCCGGACGGCTTGGCCCTAAGCGGCGGGGACCCGGCCAGCCGCTCCGTTTATGTCACTAATGCAGAGGACAATTCGGTGTCGGTGATCGACGTCGCGTCGAGGAAGGTCATCGCCACCATCCCGGTCGGGAAGGGGCCGAACTGGGTGCAGGTGGTTAGCGGGTTCGCCTACGTCACGACCGGCGGCGACAACGCGGTGTCGGTGATCGACGCCTCGTCGCGCAAGCTCACCGAGACCATCCCGGTAGGCAGGACCCCGGACGGTTGGGTCGCCGACCCGGACGCCCACCGGGCTTACATCACCAATTCGGCTGACGATTCGATGTCGGCGGTTGACCCGCAAGCCCGCAAAATCACCGCCACGGTCAAGGTCGGAAAGGGCCCGGACGGCATCGCGATCGACCTGACCACGCACACCGTCTATACCGCCAACTCCGGCGATGCTTCGGTGTCGGTGATCAGCACGGGCTAGGCCCGGCGGGACGGAATCCCGGTCCGGCGGGCAGCCGCCCGGCCGGCGAAAAAGGGCTGCACCCCTTTGTCCGATTTGGACTTCTACTGGCGGATTCGCACTACAGTCCGTTCTTGCCCGAGCGGGCTCACAGGCGTTGTTGCAGGCACCTACCGAGAAGAAGCCGAGGGTAGTCCATGTCGAATTTTTCCGTGTTGCCGCCAGAGGTCAACTCCGCGCTCATGTTTCGCGGACCGGGACCGGGGCCATTGCTGGCCGCGGCGGCGTCCTGGACGGGGCTGGGGCAAGAACTGGCCACCACGGCGGACGCGTTCGCGGCGCTGACTTCGGGCGTCACCGGGGTGTGGCAGGGTCCTACGGCGACGGCGATGGCGAATATGGCGGCCTCGTATGTGGGCTGGCTGGAAGCCGCGGCGACGGGCGCCGCGCAGGCGGCGGATAAAGCCACCCAGTCGGCTGCGGAATTTGAGGCGGCGCTGGCGGCCATTGTGCATCCGGAGGTGGTGGCCGCCAACCGGTCTCGGTTGGCGGCCCTGGTGGCATCGAACCTATTCGGGCAGAACGCGACGACGATCGCGGCCACCGAGGCCCACTACGAGCAGATGTGGGCTCAGGACGTGACGGCGATGGCCTCCTACCACGCCGGGTCGTCGGCGGCCGTCGGGCAGCTCATGCCGTGGCAGAAGCTCCTGAACGGTCTGTCGGGGCAGGGGGCCGGCCCCAACGCGCTAGGCGCCGTGCTCCCGAACGCGGCAAGCGACGTTACGTTGGTTATCGGTGGCAGCGGCTTTCCGATCCCTTCGCAAAGTTACGTGGAAACCGTTCTTGCGGACTACGTCACCCCGAATTTTTCGGGCTTTACTCTGGCCAACGCCCTGTCCTTGGCCACGCCCGCGGAGTCCTACTGGCTTACCGGCGTCAAGAGCCTCACCGAGGACGCGTCGTGGGCGCAGGGTCTCACGATCCTGGACAACGCGATCAACGCCCAGCTCGCCGCCGGGAACAACGTTGTTGTTCAGGGCTACTCGCAGGGGGCGGGGATCGCGTCGCTGGAAATGTCAAACCTCAAAGCCGAAGGCGTGTTGAGTGGTTCGGTTAACTTTTCGCTGGTTGGTAATCCCATGAATCCCAACGGGGGATTGTATTCGCGGTTCGACGGTCTTCTCTTGCCGAGCCTCGGTAAGGATTTCCCGGGCTCGACGCCGGACAACTATTACCAGACCGCCATTTACACGCTCGAGTACGACGGCTTCGCCGACTTCCCGCAGTATCCGATCAATATCGTGTCCGACGCCAATGCCATGCTGGGCGCGTACTACATTCACACGCTGTATCCGACCCTGACCACTGCGCAGCTGGCGCCGGCGTTTACGTTGCCGACCCAGGGGTCGACGATGACCACGTACTACATGATCCCGACCGATAACCTGCCGCTCTTGGACCCGTTGCGCGCGTTGCCGCTCATTGGGAACCCGCTCGCCGATCTGGTCCAGCCGGACCTCAAGGTGATCGTCAACCTGGGCTACGGGAATCCCGATTACGGCTACTCGACCGGATACGCCAATGTGCCAACACCGTTCGGGCTGTTGCCACACGTCGGCGCCGGCACGGTTCTCACCGATCTGGTCAACGGGACCCAGCAGGGCGTCAACTCCGCCGCGGCCGACATGAATGCCGGCGGGCTCCCGTCGCTGTCTCATCTGTTGCATCTGCCCGCGCCGTCCCTGTCGGGTCTGTCCAATTTCACCAATGCGCTGGGGTCACATTCATTTGGCGCGCTCGGCGGCCTGAACCCGCCCAACCTGTCGGTGTCATCGATCGACAGCTATATCGAGGGTCTGCAGACGGCGAACACCAATATCGCCAACGCGATTACGAATGTCAGCGCGTCGACTTACTCCGCGCTGCTGCCGGTCGCAGACACCTTGAACGCCGCGCTGACCACCATCCCGTCTTACGACGTCAACCTGTTCTTGGACGGGGTCCTGCAAACGATCAACGGGGATCCGGCCGGGATTGTCAATGCGATCGGCTATCCGATCGCCGCAGACACCGGATTGCTGATGTTCTTGGGCTTCCTCGACATCTACGATGTCGTCCTGGCTCTGAAATCGGCCGTCACGGGCCTTGCTTAACCGCGTTAATCGCGGACGCGGAGGACGACTTTGCCCCGGGCGGTGCGATTCTCCAGGGACGCGACCGCGGCTGCGGCCTCCTCCAGCGGGTAGACGTCCGGCTCCGGCGGCGGCAACTGGCCCGAGCTGAGTAGCCGGTCGAGTGCTGACCATTGCTCGGCCAGCGCGTCGGGGTGCGTGAGGGTCCACGCGCCCCAGCCGACGCCGACCACGTCAATGTTGTTGAGCAGCAGTCGGTTTACCTTCACGGTGGGAATCTCGCCACCGGTGAAGCCGATCACCAGCAGCCGCCCTGCCGGTGCCAGCGAGCGCAGGGAGTCGGTGAATCGGTCGCCCCCGACGGGATCGACCACGATGTCGACACCGCGGCCGTTCGTCAGCTCCTTCACCGCGTCCTTGAAGCCTTCGGTCAACACCACGTCCGTGGCGCCGGCCGCGGTGGCGATCCGGCCCTTCTCCTCGGTGCTGACCACCGCGATGGTGCGCGATGCCCCGAGCACCGACGCCAGCCGTAGCGTCGACGTTCCGATGCCGCCGGCCGCGCCGTGCACCAGCACCGTTTCCCCTTGGCGCAGCCGGCCCCGGACACTCAGCGCAAAGTACATCGTCAGGTCGTTGAACAGCAGGCCGGCGCCGGCCTCGAAGCTCACGTTGTCCGGCAACTTGAAGGCCCGTTCGGGTGAGAGCACCGCGACCTCCGCCATGCCGCCGGTGAGCATCGTGAGGCCGACGACCCTGTCGCCGGGGCCCACATGAACGTTGTCCGGCGCCGATCGAACGACCCCGGCGATCTCTGCCCCCAGCGTGAACGGTGTGTTCGGCTTGTACTGATAGAGGCCGCGGGTGAGGAGCGCGTCCGGGAATGCCACGCCGGCGGCATGCACGTCGACGACGATGCCGTCGTCGGCGGGTGCGTCGACTTCCGTCACTTCGATTGCGTCCGGACCATCAAGCCGGGTTACCCGTGCCGCGCGCATGCTGCCTCCATATCACCGCGTCTCACGTCCGATCGAGTCGACACTACTGGCGCTCAGAACCCACCCGCGACCCGCACCACTGCCCGGCCGGAGAAGGCCCCGGCGCGCACCTGGTCAAGCACGCCGACAACGTCTTTGACGTCGACATCGCTGGTGATTTCGGCGAGATGACGCGGCCGCAGCGAATCGCCGAGGCGGGCCCACAGCTCCCGGCGCGGGCCGATCGGCATCAGCACCGAGTCCATTCCCAGCAGCGCGACGCCGCGCAGGATGAACGGCATCACCGTGGTGTGCAGGGCCGCCCCGCCGGTGAGGCCGCTGGCGGCCACCGCGCCGCCGTAATTGACGGCGCTGAGCACATCGGCCAGCGTCGCGCCGCCCACACAGTCCACCGCCGCGGCCCAGCGCGTCTTGGCCAGCGGCCGCGGTTTGGCGTCGGGATCGGCGGGGAGCCGGCCGATAACCTCGGCCGCGCCAAGGGCTTTCAGGCGTTCCGCTGCCCCCGACTCGCCGGCTTTACCAGTTGAAGCCACCACCTGGTAGCCGGCGGCGGCCAGCAGGTCCACGCTGACGGAGCCGACCCCGCCGGTGGCGCCGGTGACCACGACGGGTCCGGCATCGGGCGCGATGCCCCAATCGATCAGGGCCTGGACGCTCATGGCGGCGGTGAAACCGGCGGTGCCCAGCGCCGCGCCGTTGTGTGGACTCAGTGCACCGAGCGCCACCACCTGATCGGCCGGCACCCGCGCGTATTCGGCGTAGCCGCCGTGGTGGCCCGTTCCGATCTGATAGCCGTGGGCCAGGACGGCGTCGCCGACGGCGAAGTCGGGGGAGGAGGATTCGACGACTTCGCCGGTCAGGTCGATGCCCGGCACGACGGGGTAGCTGCGCACCACCCCACCCCCAGGTGTCAGTGCCAGCGCGTCCTTGAAGTTGACGCTGGAATACAGCACCCGGATCGTGACCTCGCCGGGCGGCAGATCGGACGGTTCCAGCGTCTCGATCGATGCGGTGATCCGATCCCCGTCCTGGCGCGCGATGAGCGCTTGAAACGTGTCCATAGGCTCGACGCTAATCTCACCCCATGGATTCATTTCCACTCGGTGGCTTTTCGGTGGCCCGCATCGGCTTCGGCGCGATCCAGCTTCCTGGTCGCGGCGCGTTCGGGCCGCCGCGCGACCGCACCGAAGCGCTCGCCGTGTTGCGGCGGGCCGTCGAACTCGGCGTCAACCACATCGACACCGCCCAGTTCTATGGCCCGCGGGTCTCCAACGAGCTGATCCGCGAGGCGCTGCACCCGTATCCGGACCACCTCGCGTTGGTCAGCAAAGTCGGTGCCCGCCGCGACGACGCCGGCGGCTGGATACCCCTCGTCGGCCCCGCCGACTTCCGCTCGGATATCGAGGCCAACCTGCGCACCCTCGGCGTCGAGCAGCTGGCGGTGGTGAATCTGCGGCTCATGGACGGCGGCCGCCCGGACGACCGGTTCGACGAACTGCTTTCGGTGATGATCGCTGCCCGGGACGACGGATTGATTGGCGGCATCGGGCTGAGCAACATCACCCGTGAGCACCTGTTGCGTGCCTTGGAGCGCACCGAGATCGCCTGCGTGCAAAACGCTTTCAGTCTGGTCGACCGCTCGGCGCAATCGGTGCTGCGGGAGTGCACGGCGCGCAGCATCCCGTTCGTGCCCTTCTTCAGCCTGAGATCGCCGTTTGCGCCGCCGGATCAGGTGATCGGACACCCCCTGGTGCTGGAGGCCGCGGCGCGGCTCGGCTGCACCCCGGCCCAGGCCGCGTTGGCGTGGACGCTCGGCGTGGCGCCCAACATACTGATGATCCCGGGCACCTCGTCGGTGCCGCACCTGGAGGAGAACCTGGCCGTCGCCGCCATCGAGCTCGACGACGACACCCGTGGGCGCCTGAACGCCGTTGCCGGGTAATGCCGCTACTTGGGGGCTGCTACGCGAACCGCTGCCGCAGGTTGCCGTTGCGGATGGGCACACACGAGTCGGGAAATTCCTGAACGACGTCGGCGCCGAGTGTGCCTAACCGATCCAGGAACATCGGCAGGTGCTGCATCGCCCCGGTCGGCAGATCGTGGATGACCACCAAACTCCATGGTTGAGAATCGATTTCGGACAGGCACCGATCCACCCAGAGGTCGGGCTGGTCCCAGTCGTGCGGCACCGAGTTCCACAGCACGCAGGTGTATCCGTGCCGCCGCAGATAGTCGACCGCGGCTGGGCCCAAGAGCCGCTCGTCGATGATTCCCCCGCCGCCGTTGGGGCGAAAAAGCTTGTCGGGGTGGGCGAGCGGACCGATCAGGTCCTGGGCCTGGCCGATCTCCCGGGCCGGCAGTTCGGGGTCGTCGGAGTCGCCGAGCTGGATGGTGTGGGTCATGGTGTGGTTGCCGATCCAGTGTCCCTCGGCGGCCGCGCGTTCGGTCAAGGCGCGTGCCCCCGGCTGCATCAACTGAGTCCCGACGACGAAGAAGGTGGAGCGGATCTGATGGGCGGCAAGGACATCCAGAACCTCGGCGGTGGTCTCGCTGGGCCCGTTGTCGAAGGTGAGTGTGACTTTCATCGCGGGGCTCATGCTCCCCGTGCCTGCAGGCCGGCAACGATCATGTCGGCGACGAAGTCCGCGTGCCGGGTCACCGCCTCCGGGTCGAGTGGGTCCACCGGATTGATCATCCGGGCGAACGGCACCAGGCTGTACGGTGCGGTCCCTCCGTGGGAGACCAGAAAGTGCAGGCTCCGGACATCGACCTCGCTCAGCACTCCGCTGTCCACCAACGGTTTCAGCGGCGCGGTGAGCCGCGCATACAGCGGTTGCACGTGCGCCTCGTACAGGTAGGTCAGCCTGGGGCTCGCTGTTGCGCCTTCCACCGCGACCAGTCGAAGTATCTCCGGGTGCCTGGCGTGCACCTCGAGGAACCGCCGGACCGTGTGTCGCGCTGCTTTCTCAGGGTCATCTGCTTTCTCAGGGTCATCTGCTTTCTCAGGGTCATCTGGTTGCATCGAGAATGGCTCCTCGTCACACAGTTCGGAGGCGCCCATTTCCGAGGCGATCTGCCCGAAGGCCCAGTCCACGGTGGCGTACCACAGCGCCTCCTTAGAACCGAAGCGGCGATGCATCAGGTTGTGGCTGACGCCGAGCTCGCGGTTCAGCGCTCCGACCGACGTACCATCGAATCCCTTCTCGGAGAACACCTTTAGTGCTGCGGAGAAGATATCCGTCAGCGACGCGGGGGCGTCCTCGGCGGTCGGGCGTCCGACCCGTTTGGCGGCAGGCACGCGACGAGTCTAGCAAATATGTTGACAGCCATCAACTTCCATGGTTAGTTGATGGCTGTCAACTTAGCCAAGGGGGGGTCGTGCCGGGACACCAATTGCGTTCCTACATCGAAGGGTTGGGCGAGCTCCGTAATCGGTGTGTACTACAGACATGAGCGGCACGCTGCTGACCGGGGCCCGGGTGGTCACGATGGCCCCGTACCGCCCGGTCGTGGAGCGCGTCGACATCCTCGTCGAAGGCGACCACATCGCCGAGATGGCCGGGAACCTCGACCGTCCGGGCGCCGACACCGTCGACCTGTCCGGGCGCATCGTGATCCCCGGCCTCATCAACGCGCACGCGCACACGTGGCAGACCGGACTGCGCTTGGCGGGTGCCGACTGGACGCTGCTGGAGTATCTGCAGCGCATCCACGGCAGCTTCGCGCACCTGTACACCCCGGACGACATATACATCGGGAACCTGGCCGGTGCCTTAAACCAAATCAACTGTGGCACAACCACACTTGGCGATTGGTCGCACAACAACAGCACACCCGAGCATGCGGATGGCGCGGTGGCGGCCCTGCTGAGATCCGGCGTCCGCGCCGCGTTCCTGCACGGCATACCCCACCGCGCGGCCGACGTCGGCCATCCGTTTGCCGAGATCGACCGGTTGCTCGACGGCCCGGCGAAAACCCACGAATTGCTGACCGTCGGCCTGGCCGCCGCGGGACCGCAATCCTCAACACCCGGGGTGGCCGTGCGCGATCTCCGGGCGGCCGATGAACGCGGCATCGTCGCCTCGATGCACCAAAGCGGCGGTCACCCGGCCCCCGCATGGGAAGCGGTGCACCGCGCCGGACTGTTTGGGCCTCGGACCAACATCGTGCACGGCGCCGGCCTCGACGCCGAGTGGTTCACGAAGCTTGTCGATGCCGGCGTCACCTTCACCACAACTCCCGAAAACGAACTCGGACACGGGCACTGCGTGCCGATCACGGGGCAGCTGTTGCGGCGCGGCGCGGCGCCGTCGCTGGGCACCGACACCGAAACCGCGGTATCCGGCGAAATCCTCGGCGCCGCAAGGATGGCACTGGCCCAGCAGCGTGGCCTCAACCACGAGCAAGCCCGCCGGGATGGTCAGCATTCGCCGCCCATCACCAGCCGGCACGCGTTGTCGTGGGCGACGGTCGAGGGCGCGCGGGCCCTCGGCCTGGCCGACCGCGTTGGCCGGCTGGAGCCGGGAATGCAGGCCGACCTGGTCGTGATCGACGCCGACGCGATCAACCTCTGGTCGGCCCGGGACGCTGTCGCTGCCGCGTTGCATGCCAGCGTCGCCAACATCGAGGCGGTGATGATAGCCGGTCAATGGCGCAAACGCGACCATCGCTTGGTCGGCGTCGACCTCGACGCCGTGCGGGACCGGCTCGAGGAATCGGGCCAGCGCTTGCTGTTCGAGGCCGGCCAGGCCGGCGCGACTACTTGAGCTCGGCCGACGACAGGCCAAGCAATCGCCGGGCGACCACCAGCTGCTGGATCTGCTGGGTGCCCTCGAAGATGTCCAGGATCTTCGAGTCTCGGCCCCACTTCTCCAGCAGCGACTGCTCGGAATAGCCGGTGGTACCGGCCAATTCGACGGTTTTCAGGGTGACGTCGCTGGCCATCCGGCCGGCCTTGGCCTTGCTCATCGAGGCTTCTTTGGAGTTCGGGATGCTGTTGTCGGCCTGCCATGCCGCGCGCAGGGACAGCAGATAGCTCGCCTCCCAGTCGGCCTCCATCCGCAGAAACTCGGCCGCTGCCGCGCTCTGCGCGTGCGACGGCTTGTCGTAGGAGATCTCCACGCCGGCATCGCTGAGGATCTTGCGGATTTCCTCGAGCGCCGCGCGGCCGATCCCGACGGCCATGGCGGACACGATCGGGCGGGTGTTGTCGAAGGTCTCCATCACGCCGGAAAAGCCTTTGCCGACTTCGATTTCGGGGTTGCCAAGCAGGTTTTCCTTCGGGATTCGGGCATTGTCGAATCGGATCACCGCGGTATCGGACCCCTTGATCCCGAGCTTGCGCTCGAGTCGTTCGACCGTGACGCCGGGGTGTTCGCGCGGCACGATGAACGACTTGATCGCCGGGCGGCCCACCGACTTGTCCAGCGTGGCCCACACGACGATGTGGGTGGCGCGCGAACCGGCGGTGACGAAGATCTTCTCGCCGTTGATCACGTACTCGTCGCCGTCCAGCTTGGCCGTGGTGGACACCGCCGCCGAATCCGACCCGAATCCCGGTTCGGTGATGGCCATCGCGGCCCACACCTTGCCCAGCCGCTCCAGCTGCTCGTCGGTGGCCACCCCGCTGAGGGCGGCGTTGCCCAGGCCCTGATATGGCAGCGTCAGCATCATCGCCACGTCGCCCCAGCTGGCCTCCATGGTCTGCACCAACGCGGCCATGTTGGCGCCGTTGTGGTTCTTCTCCTTGGCTTCACCCTCGTCGCGGAACGCCTCGGCCCCGGCGAGGGGCAACGATTCGGCGGCCCCCTCGAACAGGTTGATCAGGGTGTCGAGTTCGACCGGGTAGGCGTGTTCCTTCAGGTCATACTTGCGGGCGATCGGCCGCATGAACTCCGCGGCACCCTGATGGGTCTTGACGATCACCGCTTGCAGCTTGCGCGGCAGCTCCAGATTGATTGCCATGATTGATCTTTCGGTCGTGGGGACTTAGATGAGGACTACACCTTCGGCGACGCCGATGGCCCGCAGGTCGCGGTACCAGCGTTCGACCGGGTGTTCCTTCGTGTAGCCGTGGCCGCCCAGCAGTTGCACACCGTCCAGCCCGATCTGCATGCCCTTGTCCGCGCCGAGCCGCTTGGCCAGCGCCGCCTCACGGATGAACGTCAGGCCCTGTTCGGCACGGGCCGCGCCGCGCCAGGTGATCAGCCGCAGCCCGTCCAACTCGATGGCGATGTTGGCGCACATGAACGCGACGGCTTGACGACGGGCGATCGGCTCGCCGAACGCCTGGCGCTCCTTCACGTAGGGGATGACGTAGTCGAGCACCGCGTGCGAGGTGCCGACCGCCAGCGCCGCCCAGCCCAGTCGCGACAGCGCGATCGCCTCCGAATAGGCGGTGTCGTAGTCGGCCTCGGCGGCGTCTTCCGGACCGAGCCGCGCGTGCAGCGGCACCGACACCCCGGAGAGCTCGATCTGTCCCAAGGCGGCAGCGCGAATTCCCATGCTGGGGTCCGCCTTGACGGTCACGCCCTTGGTCGACGACTCGACGATGAACAGCGACGGCTTGCCGTTCAACTGCGCGCCGACGATCAACAATTCGGCATTCGCAGCCGCGGGCACCAGCGATTTCACTCCGTCCAGGCGGTATCCGCTCGGTGTGCGTACGGCGGTGGTCCTCAGCCGGGTGGGGTCGAACAACGGCTGCGGCTCGGCGATGGCCACGCAGGCCTGCGGAACGTTGTCGCCTGCGAACTCCGTCAGGTAGGTCGCCTGTTGGTCCGCGCTGCCCCAGTGGGTCAGGGCGGAGGCCACGCCGCCGGGGGCCAGAATCGGCAGCGCCAGACCCATGTCGCCATAGGCCAGGGCCTCGGCCACCAGCACGTTGGTCACGCTGGAGCGGTGCGCGGCGATGCCGTCGAAGTCTTCGGGAATGTTGATCGCCGTGACGCCCAACTCGGCCGCCTTGGCGATCAGATCCGCCGGGTAGGTCGCCGCCGCGTCGGCTTCGTCGGCCGCGGGCCGCAGTACCTCCGCCGCGAATTCGTCGACGGTCTCGATGATCAGCTTCTGGTCGTCATCCGGCGTCAGGTCGAAGTAGTCCTTGCCGCTGGACTTGAGCCGGGTCGGTCCGCCGCGGAGGCTCTGCACCCGCCTGAACTGACGGCTGGTGGCGGTGGCCGTCGAGAACATCGTCTTGACGCCGTAGCGCAGCGTTCGGTTGACCGGATCGCGCAGGTGGTACTTGTCCAGGAACTCCTGGCCGACGATCGGGGCCAGCATCGCCAGCGCGATGTCGATGCCCGTGCGTTTGTGCGGCTCCATCCCGACGCCGGTCTGGAGGCCGCGTCGTTTCAGGCGCGGGCGAGCTGGTTTGGAACCGGGAAGAGTGTCGGTCATAGCGGCAGCCTCTGTCGTTGGGGCGATGCGGTTAGGGCCGATCTTACTCCGGAGTAAGATAGAAGGGGCGTGTTAACTAATTCACACCTTCGACAAGCTTCGAGCCGGGCCCGGTTACCCGGTGCCAACCCTCTTCAGGACCTCGGGATGCAGCAAGCCGTTGGTGGCCAGGGCGCTGCCGCCGTGCGGGCCGTTGGCGCCGTCCAAGCCGGTGAACTGCCCGCCGGCCTCTCGCACCAGGATGTCCAGCGGCGCCAGGTCCCACACCGACACCTCGGGCTCGACGGCAATGTCGACCGCCCCCTCTGCGAGCAGGCAGTAGGACAGGAAGTCGCCGTAGGCGCGCACCCGCCACACCGCGTCGGTCAGCTCGATGAAGGCGTCGCGCGAACCGCGCTCCGCCCACCCGGACAGGCTGGAGAATGACAGGCTCGCCGAACCCAGGTCCGCCACCGCCGAGACCGACAGCCGGCGCGGCTGGGCGCCGTCGACGGAGGCGAACGCGCCCTGCCCGTGCGCTGCCCACCACCGGCGCTGCAGCGCGGGCGCGCTCACCACACCGACCGTCGGGACGCCGTCTTCCAGCAACGCGATCAAGGTGCCCCACACCGGCACCCCGCGCACGAAATTCTTGGTCGAGTCGATTGGGTCGATGACCCATTGACGCCCAGTGAAAGTGATTGTGCCGCCGAACTCTTCGCCCTTGATGCTGTCGTCCGGCCGCTCGCGCCCGAGCGCCTCACGCAAGTCGGATTCAACCGCCTTATCGGCATCGGTGACCGGCGTCAGATCGGGCTTGGTGTCGATGCACAGGTCGAGCGCGCCGAAACGCTCGCGGGTCAGCCTGTCAGCGCGGTCGGCCAGCGCGAGCGCCAACGCAAGATCATCATGATTCATGCCAGCAGTCCTACCATGGCGGGCATGTGGGAATTCGGTGCGCTGCTCCTATTGGTGGCGGTCTTGGCGGGTTTTGTCGCCCAGCGATTCATCGGGCGTGGTCCGCGCGGTGACCTGGCGAGCGGCACGCTGCTGGTAACCGGGGTCAGTCCACGACCGGACGCCGACGGCGAGCAGTACGTCACCATCGCCGGCGTTATCGACGGACCCACGGTCAACGAGTACGCCGTATACCAGCGCATGGCCGTTCACGTCGACCAATGGCCGACCATAGGGCAGTTGTTTCCGGTGGTGTATTCACCTAAGAATCCTGACAATTGGCGGCTCGCACCGCCTGAGCCGCCCGCGGGCTGACCGGCCGCGTCACCCGGCCGCGGGCGGACGCGGCATCACGGTGATCCGGACGCCGTAGCGGGGGATGACGCCCGTTGGACGCGACGTCGTCACCGCCGGCATCCCGGGTATGCCTGGCGCACCGGAACCGGCCCGGCCCGGCCCATCGGTCGCCGGGACGCCGGGTAAGGCCTTGTCCGACGATGCCGATAATGCCGCGGCGGTGCTGTTCGACGGTGCGGTCCAGCCCGGCGGCACGGACATCGAGCCGATCATCGGCGCACGGGTAAGGGTTGCGGTCACGTTGCCCAGGCCCGCGCCGCCCGGGCGCGGCGCGGCACCGGTTAGCACCGGCACCGCCGCCACGTCGGCGGTCGCCTCGACCGGTGTGGGGAATACGCCCATGTCGTGCTCGGCCCCAATGACCCCGGTAGGAGTCGCTTCCATTTTCCAAGTGCCGCTCAACACGGTGCCGGTGGCCTGAATGACGTCAAGGACCTCGAGGTCGGCCGCAATGATCGACGACGGGTCCGCGGTCACGGTCGACGCAGCCACCGAAACCGCCTGTGAGGCAGGGGTTGTGGGCGCTGCGCTGGCTCCGGCCTGGGCCTGGGAGACCGCCGCGTCCTGGGCGGACGGCCCGTCCGCGGTGGTCATCTTTTGCGGGGACGAGAACGGCGGCAACTGCGTCGCCACCGCCGAGCCTGTGGCATAGCCGTACATCGCTGCCGCGTCCTGCGCCCAATACTCGGCGTACTGCGCCTCGTTGACCGCGATTGCCGCGGTGTTCTGCCCGAAGAAATTCGTGGCTATCAACAAGGTCAGCTGGGCGCGGTTGGCCGCGACCGCCGCTGGGGGCACCGTCATCGCATACGCCAGCTCGTATGCCGCCGCGGCGGCCCGGGCCTGCATCGCCGCATGCTTTGCCTGCTCTTCGGTCGCGCGTAACCAGCCGAGGTAAGGCGTGGCGGTGGCCGACATCGCCTCCGACGCGGGACCGCGCCAGTACAGGGTGGTGAGGCGCGAAAGCACCGATTCGTACATCCCCGCCGTGATGCCCAACTCGGCCGACAGCGAATCCCAGCTTCCGGCGGCGGCGAGAAGCGGGCCCGACCCGGGGCCGGTGTACATTCGGGCGGAGTTGATTTCGGGTGGCAATAAAGCGAAATCCATTGTCTCACATCTCTATAGCTGGTGTGGCGCCGCAAGGCGTGTGGCAGCGGACTCCCGGCGGTTTTCGGTGACGGTTCCTCACCCCGCCGCCGGGGGGCGCGGCATCACCGTGAGCCGGACGCCATACCGGGGCGGAACACCGACGCCGGAGCCTCGCAAAAGGCTCCCTGCCGGCATCCCCGGGTAGCCCGGGTAACCCGCTGCTCCGGCTGCTAGGGCCTCGTCGGTCCCCGGAAGCGTGACAAAGCCGGCCGGTGCCAACGCTGCGACCTTGCCGCTCGATGGAGCCGCCCAGCTCGCCGGCACGGACATCGGCCCGATCGAGCCGGCCCGGGAAAGGGTTGCGGTGATGTTGCCCAGCCCGGCGCCACCGGCAATCTGGGGCGCCGCGCTGAGCGCCGGGCCTATCGGGGCTGCTGGGGAAGCGGCCGCGGCTGCCTTCGGCAAGACGCCCAAGTTGTTTTCGGCTCCGATCACCCCGGAAGCGAACGCCTCCATGTAGTAGGTCGAGTTCAGCGACTGCCCGGTGGCCGCGATGATGTCGAGGACGGTCAGGTCCTCGGGGATCAGCGAAGCCGGGTCGGGCGCCGCCGGCAGCGACGCCGTAGGCGCCGCCGACAGGGCCTGCGAAACCGACTGCGAGGCGCTGGCACTGGCATTGGCTTGCGTGACCGCGGCGTTCTGTGCGGTCAGGCCGCTCCCGATGGTGGAGTTCTTCGGGGAGGAGAACCGCGGCAACTGCGTCGCCGCCCCGGACGAGGCGGCATATCCGGACATTGCGGTGGCGTCCTGGGCCCAATACTCGGCGTACTGCGCCTCGGCGGCCGCGATGGCCGCGGTGTTCTGGCCCAACAGGTTCGACGCGATGAGCGCTGTCAGTTCCGTGCGGTTCGCCGTGACCGCCGGCGGGGGCACCGTCGCGGCATAGGCCTGCTCATAGGCCGCGGCTGCCGCCCGCGCCTGCATGGCCATCTGCCTGGCCTGCTCGGCGGTCGTTTGCAACCAACCGACATACTGGGCGGCGGTGGCCGCCATCGCCTGCGATGCGGGGCCGAACCACTGCCAGCTGGTCAGGTTCGAGAGCACCGATTCGTACGACTCGGACGTGGTGCCCAACTCAGCTGATACCGAATCCCAGCTTCCCGCGGCGGCCAGCAGCGAACCCGACCCGGGCCCACTGTACATCCGGGCGGAGTTGATCTCTGGCGGCAAAAATGCGAAATCCATTGTTCTACATCTCCTTTAGTGGTTGATTGGTGAACGGGACGCGGCGGCTGGCCCTGCTTTTCAGATCGGGGCGTCGCAGCAGAGGAATCGGTTGGCGGGGCATGCGCACGTGGCATCGGGACCGGCCTTCGGTGACGGAATTTCCTGAATCCCGAAATTACAAGGCCAGGGACGACAGATGGCGCATTTGCGGGAATTCGCACTAGTTGCCAACGCCTGTGCGGATCCGCATCTTTGTGGCGACGGGTGATGCCGGTTCGATTGAAAGCAGGGGCATCTCGTGGCGTCTCGGGGCGGCTGGGGCGGCCGGTTTAGCAAGGGGACCAATGGCACCGATCCGGGGACCAAGGCCTCTCGGGTTCCCGGTGCGCCGCCAATAGCGTTCGGCTAGGGCTAGCGAAGGAGGCCGCGATGAGCGCCGCAAATTCACTACGGACCGTCGTCGTCGGCGTCGACGGCTCGAAACCGGCGATCAATGCCGCCCAGTGGGCCGTCGACGAGGCGGTCCACCGAGACATCCCGCTGCGTCTGGTGTACGTCATCGATCCGCTGGACTTTTCCGGCGCGCTGACCCCCGAAGGCCGGCTTGCTGCCGCACGTGCGGCGTTGCACAACGCCCAGGTGGCCGTGGAGGCCACTGGAAAGTCGGTCAAGGTCGACTCCGAAATCGTCTGGGGCAAGCCACTTACCAAACTGATGGAGGAGTCGAGATCGGCTGCAATGGTCAGCATCGGATCCCTCGGGCTCAACCATGCCCGCCATGGCGGCGGCTCCGTGGCGGCCGCGCTGGCCGAGGCGGCCCTGTGTCCGGTGGCCGTCATCCGGCGCCCGGTGGTCCCGGCGGGTCCGCCAGGCCCCGAGGCCGGCAGCATTGTCGTCGAGGTGGACAATGGTGTGGTGTTACGACACGCGCTCGAGGAGGCGAGACTGCGGGCAGCCCCGCTGCGCGTGCTCTCGGTATCCCGGGCTGGCGACAAAAACCCTTCGGCGCGAGCGCAATTGGACCGTCGAATCGCACGATGGACACGCTTGTATCCCGACGTGCGGGTCGAGTCGGCGATCGTATCCGGGAGCGTGGAACAGAACTTGGCCGCCATGGACCAGTTGTTGGTCACCGACTCGCACTCGTGTTACGACCTGTGCCGGGCATACACCGCGGGATGCTCGGTGCTCGCGATACGTGGCAGCAACCTATAGGACCGCGCGGACCTGGGAGCGTTGCATTGGTAAAGGTCTTTCTGGTTGACGATCACGAGGTGGTGCGGCGCGGTCTGATTGACCTGCTCGGCGCCGACCCCGAACTCGACGTTGTCGGTGAAGCGGGCTCGGTTTCCGAGGCGATGGCCAAGATTCCGGCCGCGCGCCCCGATGTCGCGGTGCTCGACGTCCGGTTGCCCGATGGCAACGGCATTGAGCTGTGTCGTGATCTTCTGTCGCGCATGCCCGATCTACGCTGCCTTATCCTGACTTCCTACACGTCCGACGAGGCGATGCTGGATGCGATCCTCGCCGGCGCCAGTGGGTACGTGGTCAAAGACATCAAGGGGATGGAACTGGCCCGTGCCGTCAAAGATGTCGGTGCGGGGCGATCTTTGCTCGACAACAGGGCAGCGGCCGCACTGATGACGAAGCTGCGCGGGGCGGCGGATGAGCCGGACCCGTTGTCAGGCCTTACCGAGCAGGAACGGACATTGCTGGGCTTGCTCGGCGAGGGACTGACCAACAAGCAGATCGCAGACCGGATGTTCCTCGCCGAAAAGACGGTCAAGAACTACGTGTCGAGGCTGCTGGCCAAACTCGGCATGGAGCGCCGCACGCAAGCCGCGGTATTCGCAACGGAACTGAAGCGCCCGCGGCCATCCGGTGGGGGATACGGCGCTCGTTAGCTCCCGTTAGCTCCCGTCGGCGGTGACCACCGGCTGCGTCAGGGGCCACTCGACAACGCGGGAAAGTCGGCGCCGCGGCGTCGCCGGCAACGGATCGGCATTGATTGGGGCCCAGCCCACCCGCAGCAGCATCTGGGGCTGGCCACTCTCGCCGAACACGTCGGCGCGCACCGCGTCGCGGGTTGCGCGGATCTCCAGCGGCTCGCTTATCGGGCAGCAGGCCAGCCCCATTGCCGTCGCGGTGAGCAGCACGGCGCTGGTGGCCTCGCCGGCGCGCAGCTGGGCCAACCGGTCATCCGTCTCGGTGCCCAGCGCCAGGATCGCGGCGTTGTCGTCGGAGGGTGTGACCCCGGACGGCTGAGTCAGGCCCGGTCCGGCGAAAACGCGACCCGGAATCGGGGCGGAGGTGTCGGAGGGTGGTGTGTTCCGGGCTGGAACTCCGGCCACAGAGTCGTACCGCCCACTCCAGGTGGTGAGCTCGCGTAGGTAGTCGCGATCGGTCGAATGGTCTGAGATAGCTTGTCCAATAATGGCTTTCATTCTCACTATGGCATCGACCTGACGCAGCATGACGCCGCTTCGGGCCGCTCGCGCGGCCATCAAGGCAATGTCACCTCCGGGCACCGGCCAGGAACTGTAGGCCCGCCGGTCGGTGCGCCGCCGTGGGATTGCCGCCGAGAGCGCGATGTCGGCCTGATCGGGTATGTGCGGCTGGACCTCGATGCTGGCGATGTGGCTGCGATCATCGGGATCGGGAAGCCGATTTACCTTGGCCTGCCAGCCCATTGCCGCCAAAGCGACGACGCAGTGATGCAGCGCGGCGCCGCAGCTGATGAGCAGGTCACGCCCGTCCGGATCGGTGCTCTCCAGCTGCATGTCCGGATCGGAGTAAAGGTCCAGGCGCGCGGTGCCTACCCGCCACCGCCACGGTTGGGTGTTGTGGATGGACGGGGCCCGGGTGGCCAACGTGAGGACGGTCCGGATGGTGTCGGTGTCCGGGAAATTGGCATCCATGGCTGTCGCTACCTTCCTATCAACTTCCTATCGAAGGGGTCCTCACCAGCATCCTGCGATCCTCGCGGGCGCGGCAGAGCACGAAGCCATTGGCGGCGAAGGACCTTTGGCCATGCCCCGGTCAGCCAATGGCGTCGTGCGGCTCAGGCGAAGCTGTCGTGCGGGTCCGGCTCTGGGCCAAACCTGAAGTGGCGGCCGGTGATATCGGACGCGGTCACTCGGACGTAGTGGTTCTTGTGCGTCGGGATCCACCCCGCCAGATGGGCGCGTTCGGCTTTCTGGATATCCGCGTCGGTCTTCAGCAGCCGCGCACGACCCCTGACAATCACACTCCAGCCTTCGGTGAGGTTGTGGTCGTCGGCTTCGAAGACCACTGTCCTGTTCGTCACGGCCGAAAATAACTTGGTGCCTCCGGCGGTCCGAAACAGCACGGTCCGGTCTTGCACGACATAGTTGACCGGGAAGATCTCCGGCTCATCCGCAAAGTTGGTAACCAGTCGGCCCAGCGCAACGCTGCGTAGCCGCTCCCAACTCTCGTCTTCGGAAAGCACGGTAACTGGTGAGTCGACCATGGGCTTGAACCTTTCTGGACGCTTTCTGAACGCTTCTCAACGCTTTCAGTGGATCTTTAGTACGCCGTCCAACGGGCGGCGCGGGGTCGGTAGGGGCGATTGTTCGAACGGCGGTGTTACCCCGACGCGGATCAAGACCTGCGGTTCGCCTCGCCGGCCGATCAGGGTGCGTACGATATCGCGACTCTGTGGCGATTCGATCAGATGGCTCAACGTGCACGTTGCCATGCCGACCATGGTGCACTCTAGCAAGACCGCCGAGAGCGCTTCGCCGCAACGCAACACGTCGGACCACGTGTCCTCGGGGGTGGACAGGACAAGGATCTTCGACCGGTCCGCCTCGATGTCGGTGCGGCGGTCCTGGTGGCTCGTGACGGGGAAATCCCGGCCGACGTCCACCCGATGGCGCTCGGCGGTCGATACCAGCGCGCTCGGCGGCACGCCCTGCAAGAGCCTGAATGGTGAAGTCCACCAACGAAGTTCAGCGTGATACGACGAGTCGTCGCGTCGTAGCGCTTCGCTGAGTTGTGAGGCTTCGGCCAGTCGCGGCCGGTGCTCATCGGAGAGGACGTCAAGCGTTGCGACAGTATGGTCGACGGTGCTCAACAGCACCGGTTCGAACAAGTGCCAGAAGTTGGGTCGAACGAATGGGAGTCGATCGGTCCTGCGTTGCAGGATCGCGGTGGCGCGATGTTGTTGCGTGGCGGTGACGTGATCGGTGGGGCTGAAGTTCACCGTGGCCAGATGGTCGGGGTGGCCCGCGCTGGGGAACCGAGTGATGTCGGCCCGCAACTCCGCGGCCGCTGCGGCAACGCGAAGGTGATCGAGTACGGCGCCGCAACTGATCAGTGCCTGACGGCCGGAATGGTCTGTGGCGGGGACTCTTTGGCGGCGATCGACGAACAAGTGGACAGCGTCGTTTTCGGCCACCCAACGCCAGGGCTGGCTGTTGTGCACGGACGGCGCCCGGCAGGCCAGCATGACCGCCCGCTTGACGGCTTCGATGTCCACGGCGTGCACGCTATGGCTTGTGGGCCCGCGCTGATAGGGACCTTGGTCCTCCCGCTAAACCGCTTGTGTCACTTTCTCATCAGGGTTGCCATGGGGTCCGTCGGTCGGCGTTGCGCGGCGCAGTCTTCACACGACCTGCAGCCCGGGCGGGGTCCTCTCCGCATCACGCCAGAAGGTGTCGCCGCTGTAGCGTCTGAAAAGGTCCGGCGGCAGCAATGTATCGCGCGATTCGGCCTCGATCGTGGGCCGCACGGTATGCAGCCCTGGCGTGCCGGCGCGCTCGTCGAACTCGGTGACGTCGTAATCGACGTGGTCGAAATCGTGCTCGAAGACCGGCTCGCCGATAAATGTGTAGACGGCCTCCATCGCCTTGGCCGGGTCGGTCGTCAAGGTTTCGTACTGCAGCAGCAACAGGCGATCCCGGTACGGGCCGTAACATGCCTGCTTCAGGCCGTCGTAGGGAAGACCCAGCATGCCCTCGGACGCAACCACATGCTGGGCGCGGGTATAGACGGTGCCCCCGGCGTTGTAGTTGAAAATCGACGACGGGCTGAAGGCGTTTTGCTGGGCCAACCGCTCGATGCTGTCCAGCACCCACGGCAACTCACGCACGCAGGCGATGACTCGTGCGCGAGGAAACAACCGCGCGAGCGACGGCATCGATGCGCACCAGCCGCGGTTGGTGTCAAAGACCACGTCGGCGGCGCTTTCGGCGTAGAAGCTGTCGAACAATCCACGCAGGATGCGCAGTCGCATGGGGTCGTCGATGAACACCGAGAATTCGTTGCGCGCGCTCATTTCGCGCAGGACGGCAACTAGCAGGCCGGCCAGTGGACCCGACATCCCCGCCTCGAAGCGCGGGTTTTGCCGCAGCAACGCCGCCAGCAGGGTCGAGCCCGAACGCGGCAGGCCCGAGATGAAGTGGATGGATTCCATGGGCGCCCCTTCCCTTTGCCCGCTCCGTGCCAGGGGAATCGAGAAAATTATCCCAGACACTAAGTGTGGTCAATGTGAAATAGCTGTGGGCTTGGTTGGAGATGCCTTGCGGAGAGGTGCGGGCTGATGCCGGCCGTCGCCGAGTGGCCGGCGCCGCGGATTCTGCCTGTGCCGGGGTGTCACCGTTGGTCAGTTGAAGAGGACTGTTCGTAGCGTTTGTCTGGCATTCTTGAGGACATGCCAGGCAAGGAAATCGATCCGATTCGAGCGAAGAGTGCGCTCGCAGTGATCAAGCAAAATCCCGGGGTAGTGCTCTTCGCGCTGTCGCCGGCTCTCATCGCGGTGGGTCTCATCTGGTGGCTCGCCGGCGGGGGCTGGGCCATCTTTGCGGCGATAGTCCTGCTGGTCGCCGGCACGGCTGCCGTCGTTTTGAAGCGCTGACGTGCGCTCCTGGTGGGGCTGGGGCACCGTCGAGGAGGCTCTTTCAGAGCACGAGACCCAAGCGCTCACTGCGAGAGTGGCTGGCCTGATACCCGGTCATGACTTGACCGATCACCCGCCGCCCGACCCGGGCGCGCTCGGGCTGGCCGAGCCACGGATCTCCCCGCCGGTATCGCTGGCCGCCCTGTGCTCCGCCGACCCCGTCGACCGGGCCGGGCACGCGCGCGGCAAGGCCTTTCGCGACGTTGCGCGCAATCTGCAGGGTCGCCTCGACCGCGTGCCGGACCTGATCGCGCGTCCCCGCAGCGAGCAAGGCGTAGTAGACGTGCTCGATTGGTGTGCGCGCGAAGGGATTTCGGTCATCCCGTACGGGGGCGGCAGCTCGGTCGTCGGCGGTGTGGAGCCGCGGTTCGACGGGCCGGTGGTCACGGTGGACACCACCGCCATGAGCGCGGTGCTCGAGATCGACCGGGTCAGCCGGGCCGCGCGGATCCAAGCCGGGGCGCTGGGACCGGTGATCGAGGACCAACTGCGCCCACACGATCTGACGCTGCGGCATTTTCCGCAGTCCTTCGGGTTCTCCACCCTCGGCGGCTGGCTGGCCACCCGCGCCGGCGGGCACTTCGCCACCCTCTACACCCACATCGACGACCTGACCGAATCGCTGCGGGTCGTCACCCCGGTCGGGGTGAGCGAATCGCGGCGGCTGCCCGGATCCGGCGCCGGACCGTCACCGGACCGGCTGTTCCTCGGCTCCGAGGGCACGCTGGGCATCGTCACCGAGGCGTGGATGCGGCTGCAGGACCGCCCGCGGTGGCAGGTCACCGCGTCGGTGGCGTTCGACGACTGGGCCGCCGCGGTTGCCGCGACCCGAACAATCGCGCAGGCCGGGCTGTACCCGGCGAACTGCCGGCTGCTGGACCCGGCCGAGGCATTCCTGAATGCCGGCACACCGACAGCGGGCGGGCTGTTGGTGCTCGCCTTCGAATCCGCGGACCACCCAATAGACCCCTGGCTGGACCGCGCCATAGAGATCGCCACCGAGCACGGAGGCGCCGTCACCGCGCGTCGTGGGCGCGAAACGGAAGGCAGGACAACCGAACCCGACGCTTCCGGAAACTGGCGATCTGCGTTCCTGCGGATGCCGTACCAGCGTGACGCCCTCGCCCGCCGCAGCGTCATCGCCGAGACGTTCGAAACCGCCTGCACCTGGGACGGATTCGACGCGCTGCACGCCGCGGTGACCGAGGCGGCCCGGACAGCGATCGAGCGGGTCTGCGGGGCCGGTGTGGTGACGTGCCGGTTCACCCACGTCTATCCCGACGGCCCGGCCCCGTATTACGGCATCTATGCGGGCGGACGCTGGGGCTCGCTCGAGGACCAATGGGACGAGATCAAGGCAGCGGTGTCCGAGGCCATCAGCAGCACCGGCGGCACCATCACCCACCACCACGCGGTCGGCCGCGACCATCGCCCCTGGTACGACCGGCAGCGTCCCGACCCGTTCGAAGTGGCGCTGCGCGCGGCCAAGTCGGCGCTCGACCCGGCCGGAATTCTCAACCCGGGCGTGCTGCTGGATCCCTGATCAGGGGTGGCTTACGTTCAGGAGCTTGGCCAGGCTGGGCAGCTTGACGCGGGGACGTCCATGCGGTTCGCCGGCCGCCTGCTCGAATTTGTCGATGACCTCCCAGTGCGCCGACGTGACCAGCTTCGGCTGCCGTGACGCGAGCCAGTCGGCCAGCTTGTCCGGGTGGTCTTCGGCAAAGTCCGCGACCTGCCCCGAACTGGTAGCGGCGGCGAGGTCGGCGAGCAGGGTGTCGACGGTGTCCTGGGAGTCCTTCTTGTTGGTGCCGATCACCCCGGTCGGCCCGCGCTTGATCCAGCCGACCACGTATTCGTTGCGGCTGCCGTCCACGCGGCCGTCGGTGTTGGGGATGGTCGCCCTCTTCTCGTCGAACGGCAGCCCCGGAGTGGGGACGCCGCGGTAGCCGACCGACCGCACCACCAACTGAACCGGAAGTTCCTCGCGCTCGCCGGTGTCCTTGGCCGACACCCAACCGCCGTCGTCGGTGACCAGCTCGTTTCGGCCGAGCACGATGCTCTCCACCCTGTCGCCGCCCTTGATCTCGATCGGGGACGTCAAGAAGCGGAAGACCATGCGACGGTGTCCCGGACGCAGTTCGCGGCCGATGTAGCCGCGCAGCACCTTGATGTTGTTCTTGCAGATCTTGCCCACCGCGGCCGCGTCCTCGTCGGTGATGCCCTCGAAGTCGGCCGGGTCGACCACCACGTCGACCCCTTCGAGGTCAGCCAGTTCGCGGAGCTCCAGCGTGGTGAATGCGGCTTGCAGTGGACCGCGGCGGCCGAGGACTACCACTTCCTCCACACCGCGCGGGCGCAGCGAGTCCAGTGCGTGGTCGGCGATATCGGTCAGCCCCAGCACGTCGGGGTCGGTGATCAGGATGCGCGCGACGTCGAGTGCGACGTTGCCATTGCCGATGACCACCGCCCGGGCGCCCGACAGGTCCGGCGAAATTTGCTCAAAGTTCGGATGCGCGTTGTACCAGCCCACGAAATCGACCGCGGCGACACTGCCCGGCAGGTCCTCGCCGGGGATGTTCAAGGCGCGGTCGGACTGCGCGCCGACCGCGTAGATCACCGCGTCGTAGCGCTCACCGAGCTCGGCGGCCTCGACGTGTTCGCCGACGACCACGTTGCCGAAGAAGCGGAAGCGCGCGTCTTCGGCGGTCTTCTCGAACTGTTTGCTGATCGACTTGATCTTGGGATGGTCGGGCGCGACGCCGGAGCGCACCAGCCCCCACGGAGTCGGCAGCATCTCCAGCATGTCGACGGCGACGTCGAACTCGTCGGAGGAGTCCGCGGCCTTCAGCAAAGATGCGGCTGCGAAGAATCCCGACGGTCCCGAGCCGACGATGGCGACATGGTATGGACGCATAGGCGAGCTTTCTCTTGGTGCCCGGCTGCGGCGCTAGGGGCTGCTGGAAAGAATTCGTCGCAGTCGCGCGGTGCACATGATGGTCTCCTGATGCTAAACGCTCGTGCCGGTAACGTTGACGGGCGTGGAACCCGACCGTCAAGCCGACATCGCCGCCCTTGACTCCGCCCTGACCACGGTGGAGCGGGTGCTTGACGTAGATGGCTTGCGCAGCCGCATCGAGAAGCTCGAGCACGAGGCGTCCGATCCCAAGCTCTGGGACGACCAGGCCAACGCCCAGCGGGTCACCAGTGAGTTATCCCACACTCAGGGCGAGCTGCGCCGTGTCGAGGAGCTGCGGGGGAGGTTGGACGACCTCCCGGTGCTCTACGAGCTGGCGGCTGATGACGAAGGCGGAACCGAGGCGGCCGATACCTTGGCCGAGGCGGATGCCGAGCTCAAGGCGCTGCGCGCCGACATCGAAGCCGCCGAGGTGCGCACTCTGCTGTCGGGTGAGTACGACGCGCGGGAGGCGCTGCTCACCATCCGTTCCGGCGCCGGCGGGGTCGACGCCGCCGACTGGGCCGAGATGCTGATGCGGATGTACATCCGGTGGGCCGAACAACACAAATACAGCGTCGAGGTGTTCGACACCTCCTATGCCGAAGAAGCCGGGATCAAGAGCGCGACGTTCGTGGTCCACGCGCCGTTCGCCTACGGCACGCTGTCGGTCGAGCAGGGCACCCACCGGCTGGTCCGGATCAGTCCGTTCGACAACCAGAGCCGGCGGCAGACGTCGTTTGCCGAAGTCGAGGTTCTCCCGGTGGTGGAAACCACCGATCACATCGATATTCCCGAGGGTGACGTGCGTGTCGACGTCTACCGTTCCAGCGGGCCCGGCGGCCAGTCTGTGAACACGACGGACTCGGCGGTTCGTTTGACCCACATCCCAACGGGTATCGTCGTGACTTGTCAGAACGAAAAGTCGCAATTGCAGAACAAGGTGTCGGCAATGCGAGTGCTCCAAGCAAAGTTGTTGGAGCGCAAACGTTTAGAAGAACGCGCCGAGCTGGACGCGTTGAAGGGTGACGGCGGCAGCTCCTGGGGAAACCAGATGCGCTCCTACGTACTGCATCCGTATCAGATGGTCAAGGACCTGAGAACGGAGTACGAGGTGGGTAATCCCGCGGCCGTCCTGGACGGAGACATCGACGGATTCCTGGAAGCGGGGATCCGGTGGCGCAACCGAAAAGATGACGACTAACACAACTGCTCATGCCATGTCGATAATGGACCGATTGCACGTCTATTGGGGACGTCTGCACATCGCCGAACTGATCCTCAACAAGGGCCTGCCGATCCTCCTCGTGTTGATCGCCGCGGTGCTGGCTGCCCGGTTCGTCAACTGGGTCGCCGAACGGGTGACCCGGCAGCTCGACGAGGGCTTCGAGGAAAGCGATTCCCTGGTGCCCTCGGAGGCGACCAAGCACCGGCAGGCCGTCGCCTCGGTGATCTCCTGGGTGTCGATCGTGTTTATCGGCATCGCGGTGATCATGAAGATCTCCGACATCTTGCATTTTCCCTGGGGCGGCCTGGTCGCGCCGGCGACCGTTATCGGCGCCGCGCTGGGCTTCGGCGCCCAGACGCTGGTCAAGGATTTGCTCGCCGGCTTTTTCATCATCGTCGAGAAGCAGTACGGCTTCGGTGACCTGGTCGCGCTGACCGTCTCCGGGATCAGCGCCGAAGCCCGTGGCACCGTCGAGAACGTGACGCTTCGGGTGACCCGGCTCCGTTCGACCGACGGCGAGGTCTTCACCATTCCCAACGGCCAGATCGTCAAGACCGTGAACTTGTCCAAGGACTGGGCACGCGCCGTGGTGGACATCCCGATCTCGACCAGCGCCGACCTCAACCGCGTCAACGAGGTCTTACACCAGGAGTGCGAGCACGCGCGCGACGACCCGAAGCTCGAGGAGTTGCTGCTGGACGCGCCCACGGTGATGGGGGTGGAAAGAATCGAGGTCGACACCGTCACCCTGCGTGTGGTGGCCCGCACCCTGCCGGGCAAGCAGTTCGAGGCCGGCCGGGAGTTGCGGGTGATCGTCATCCGTGCACTCGCGCGCGCCGGAATCGTGACCGCGGCCGACGCGACCGTTGGCCTGGTTGACGATCCCGCAATGCCCGCGGTTGAGGAAGCCGAGGAGGCCGAGGCAGTTGAGGAGGCCGTCGACGAGGCAGAAGCCCGGGACCCGGTGCAGCGGCGGTGAAGTTCACACCGACCCTCACCCCAAAGCGCATCCCCGACGCGGAGCGGCGCTGGCCCGCCTACATGTTGCGCGGTCGGATCCGCACCTCAACGGTGGCGTTGATCGTGGCGTTCATCGCGGTGTGGTGGGTGTACACGACCTTTAGTCCCGAGGCCAATTCGTCGGGCAAGACGCAGAGCACCGAGACGCGGATGGTGCCGGTCCCACCCGGCTTCAAGCCCGACCCGAATTACACCTGGGTGCCGCGCAGCGAAGTGCAGGAGCCGCCGACCAGCGTCACGCCTACCACGACCACGCCGACGACCACGACGACGAGCCCGACGACCACCACCACAACCACCCCACCCCCGCCTTTCCAGCTGCCGTGCATCGCGCCCTTCTGCACCCCGACCCCAACCACACCGACCTCCCAGCAACCGCTGCCGGGGCCGGGTCTGTCGCCGACGTCGGCGCCACCCGCTCGCTGATCTTCGCGAGTGAACGAAAATCACCGCTACACTGGCGTGCCGTGATGATCACGCTGGACCATGTCAGCAAGCAGTACAAATCCTCGGCACGTCCGGCGTTGGACGATGTCGACGTCAAGATCGACAAGGGCGAATTCGTTTTCCTGATCGGACCGTCGGGTTCGGGCAAGTCGACGTTCATGCGCCTGCTGCTGGCGGCGGAGACGCCGACGTCCGGTGATGTCCGGGTCTCGAAGTTTCACGTCAACAAACTGCCTGGTCGCCACGTACCCAAGCTGCGTCAGGTGATCGGCTGCGTGTTCCAGGACTTTCGGCTACTTCAGCAAAAGACGGTGTACGAGAACGTCGCCTTCGCGCTGGAAGTCATCGGAAGACGCGCCGAACAGATCAACCGGGTGGTGCCCGACGTGCTCGAGACGGTCGGCCTGTCCGGCAAAGCCGGCCGGCTGCCGCACGAGCTATCGGGCGGCGAGCAGCAGCGCGTCGCGATCGCCCGCGCGTTCGTCAACCGGCCGCTGGTATTGCTGGCCGACGAGCCCACCGGCAACCTCGACCCCGACACCAGTCAGGACATTATGGATTTGTTGGAGCGGATCAACCGCACCGGGACGACGGTTTTGATGGCGACGCACGACCACCACATCGTTGACTCGATGCGGCAGCGAGTGGTTGAGCTGTCTTTGGGCAGGCTGGTTCGGGATGAACAGCGTGGCGTCTACGGAATGGATCGCTAAGTGCGCCTCGGCTTCCTGCTCAACGAGGTCCTAACCGGCCTTCGTCGCAATGTGACCATGACGATCGCGATGATCCTGACGACCGCGATCTCGATCGGCCTGTTCGGTGGCGGCCTGCTGGTGGTGCGGTTGGCCGACCACTCGCGCGCCATCTACCTCGACCGGGTCGAGACGCAGGTCTTCCTCACCGAGGACGTCTCCGCCAACGATCCGGCTTGCGACGCCGATCCGTGCAAGGCGCTGCGGGAACGGATCGAAAAGCGCGACGACGTCAAATCGGTGCGCTTCCTCAACCGTGCGGACGCCTACGAGGACGCCATTCGTAAGTTCCCGCAATACAAGGAAGTCGCCGGTAAGGATTCTTTCCCCGCGTCGTTCATCGTCAAACTGAACAATCCCGAGCAGCACAAGGACTTCGACGCCGCGATGCAGGGCCAGCCCGGGGTGCTTTCCGTGCTTAACCAAAAGGATCTGATCGACCGGCTGTTCGCCGTGTTGGACGGCCTGAGCAACGCGGCGTTCGCCGTGGCGTTGGTCCAGGCCATCGGCGCGATCCTGCTGATCGCCAACATGGTCCAAGTCGCCGCCTACACCCGACGCACCGAGATCGGCATCATGCGACTGGTCGGTGCCAGCCGCTGGTACACCCAGCTGCCGTTCCTGGTTGAGGCGACGTTGGCGGCGACCATCGGCGTCGCGATCGCCATTGTGGGTCTGATACTGGTGCGGGCGCTGTTTCTGGAGAACGCGTTGAACCAGTTCTACCAAGCCAATTTGATAGCCCGCGTCGACTATGCCGACATCGTCTACATCGCCCCGATCCTGCTGGTGCTGGGCGTGGCGATGGCCGGGGTGACGTCCTACGGGACGTTGCGGCTCTACGTGCGGCGGTAGCCGTGCCCGAAAACAAGGCCAAAAAAGCCAGCAAGTCCGGGGCAGCGGGGGGCAAGGGCGGCGGTCGGCAGATCATCGCCAGCAATCGCAAAGCGCGCCATAACTATTCGATCTTGGAACAGTACGAGGCCGGTGTGGCGCTGCTCGGCACCGAGGTGAAGAGCCTGCGCGCGGGTCACGCGTCGCTGGTGGATGCGTTCGCCACCGTGGACGACGGCGAAGTCTGGTTGCGCAACTTGCACATCCCGGAGTACCAGCACGGCAGTTGGACCAATCATGAGCCGCGCCGCAACCGCAAGCTGTTGCTGCACCGCCGCCAGATCGACACGCTGATCGGCAAGATCCGCGACGGTAACCTCGCCCTGGTGCCGTTGTCCCTGTATTTCTTCGAGGGCAAGGTCAAGGTCGAGCTCGCGCTGGCGCGCGGCAAGAAGGACTACGACAAACGCCAGGACATGGCCAAACGCGACGCCCAGCGCGAGGTGTCCCGCGAGATGGGTCGCCGGGCCAAGGGCATGAGCTAAACGGATTGGCGCGGGTCAGGGCCCGTGCCGCCCTTTACTATTGGCGGCAAAGTGAAATCACGTCGGGGAGATTGACGTTGAGTGAGGACCCGGTTATTCGGGAATTGTCGGCTGCGGTGGAACGCAGCCCCGATGTGATCGAGTTGCGGTTGCATCTGGCCAGCCTGTTGGCGGACCGGGGGCGCTACGCCGAGGCGTTGGGCCATTGCAGTGCGGCGTTGACCCGGGAGGCGGGCAACGCCGACGCGCTGAGCTTGCTGCAGCGCTGCAGCGCGGCCCTCTCGGCGCCGGCCCAAGCGGAACCGGCCGCGAACGACGGCTTCGACTGGTCCAGCGCCGAAAAGGATGTCGCCGATATCGTTGCGCCCGCCTTTGTAGATGCGGCCGGTGTCGATGCGGCCGGTGCGGCCGCTCCCGATGTGGTGAGCCAGGGCGATTTCGACGTGCTGGAGCGCAGCCGGGTGCGGTTAGCGGACGTCGCGGGCATGGACGACGTCAAACAGCAACTGGAGCTTTCGCTGCTCGGTCCGATCCGTCATCCCGGCCTGATGAAGGCGTACAAGGTATCCGCCCGCGGCGGCCTGCTGCTGTATGGCCCACCCGGTTGCGGCAAGACGTACATCGCCAAGGCCGTCTCCGGTGAGCTCGCGGCGAGCTTCTACCAGGTCGGAATCGCCGACGTGCTGCACCGCTGGTTCGGGGACAGCGAGCGCAGCATCCGCTCCGTCTTCGACACCGCCCGGCGCAATGCCCCGTGCGTGCTGTTCTTTGACGAGGTGGATGCCCTGGGCCATCGGCGTTCCGGGTTGAGCGGCACCTCCGGAATGCGTACCGTCGTCAACTGCCTGCTGGAGGAACTAGACTCGGCGACCTCCAGCAACGACGGCGTTTACGTGCTCGCCGCGACCAATGCGCCGTGGGATGTCGACCCGGCGCTGCGGCGGCCAGGGCGACTCGACCGAATGGTTTTCGTCGGGCTGCCCGATGCTGACGCCAGGGCGGGGATCGTCCGGTCCCACCTCAGGGACCGGCCGGTCGCGGGGATAGATCTCGCGTCGATCGCGAAGCGTACCGAGGGCTTCTCGGGTGCCGATCTCGCGCATATCTGCGACAGCGCAACGCAATTGGCGATGGCAGACTCGATGCGCACCGGGCAGGTCCGTCCGGTGATGATGGCCGACGTCGACGCCGCCGCCGCACAGATCCGCCCGAGCGCCGGGCCCTGGTTCGAGGCCGCGCGTAATGTCGTCGAGTTCGCCAACAACGACGGCACCTACGACGATCTCGCAAAGTATCTGCGCCGCAGGAAGAGTCGGTGACACATGGCGGCGGGGGAGGCGGGCATCGACGAATCCGGGCATGCCCTGCGGGTCGCCGAAGCTTACTTCGACACCGCGAACTACGAACGCGCGCGCGAGGTCTTGCGTCGTTCGTTATCGCAACACCCCAACGATCCCGCTCTGCTGGCCCAACACGCTCGCGCTGAATACCTACTCAACAACCATCCGGGCGCGTTGTGGAGCGCATACGCCGCGTTATCCGTTGCGCCGCAAGACGAGATGGCCATGCGTATTTACGCGCTGTCCCTCGATGGCGTGGGTCGACTGTATGACGCCCTGTGGATGGCCTGGCGAGGGGTGATCGCTCACCCGAATGAGCCGCTGCAGCACCGGGTTTACGCGCGGCTGCTGCAGAAGTCGCGGCAGTTCCACTCCGCGCTGCTGGCGGTGGACCAGGCGTTGCGGCTCAGCCGGAGAGCCCGGACGCGCTGGTCCTGCGTGGCTCCATCCTGCACGACCTGCGCCGAATCGCGGAGTCCGACGCGTCCTACCATCAGGCGTTGACGCTGGACCCGGGCAATGCCGAGGCGCTCAACAACATCGCCGTAAATCGGCTTCAGCGCGGCAAATTCGCGCCCGCCCTGCGTGGATTCCTCGGTGCGGCGGGCAGCGACCCCGCGCTGGGAGATCTTGCCCGCCGGAATATCGGCGTGGTTCTCGCCAAGGTGCTCAAATGGTCGACACTCTTGCGATGTCGCTCGGCGTGCTTGTCGTCTCCGTCGGGGCATGGGACAGTCGGGGTTACCCAACGGTGACGCTGCGATCGCTGACCGGGCTGGTCACCGTCGCACTGATCGCCATCCTTGTGTGGCTGGTTCGAGCGGTACCTCGTCGAGTCCTGATCTCCGTATTGCGCGACCGGTACTTCGTCGTGCTCCGTATCCTGCATGCGCTGCTCGCAGTGGGGCTTGGGGCCGGAGTCACCGTTTTCGGCGGTCCCGCGTGGACTATTCCGGCCGGAGCTCAGCCTGATCCTCGTCGGCGTGGTTCTGTTCCGGGTCGGCCTGAGTATTGGAATGTGACCGGCCTACTATCCGACCATGGCCACGGGTTCCGATCACCACAGTCGACAAGTCCGCCGTCCTGCCCGGCCTTTTCGCTGTCTGGGACTCCCTTGACGCGCTGCTGGACGGGCTGCCCGAGGACCAATGGCAGGCGGCGACGCCGCTGCCGGGGTGGTGCGTGAAAGCGGTGGTGTCGCACATCATCGGGACCGAGTCTTTCCTGGAGGGCGTCGCTCCACCGGCGCCCGACGTCGACGTCAAGGCGCTCGAGCATGTGCGCAACGACATCGGCGCGATGAACGAGTGCTGGGTGCGTCATCTCAGCGCCGAATCGGGCGCCGACGTTCTCGAGCGGTTCCGCTCGGTGACCAACGGCCGCCGCGAGGACCTGCCGGCCATGTCCGACGAGGACTGGAACGCCGTGCGGCCGACGCCGGCAGGCATGGAAACCTACGGACGCTTCATGCGGATACGAACCTTTGACTGCTGGATGCACGAGCAAGACATCCGCATGGCGTTGCAGCGGCCGTCGTCCGACGACGAGCTCGGTGGGCCCGCCTCGCAGCTGTCCCTGGACGAGATCGCGGCCACCATGGGATTCGTGGTGGGCAAGCTGGGGAAAGCGCCCGACGGTTCCCGTGTCCAGTTCGACCTGACCGGTCCGCTGGCGCGCAGCATCAGGGTCAGCGTCGATGGGAGGGCCAAGGTGGTCGACGACTTCGGCGGCCAGGAGCCGACGGCGACGATCCGGCTGGACGCGCTGCAGTTCACCAGGCTGGCCGGCGGGCGCCCGATGTGCCCCGCACGCGCCCAGGACGTCGAACTCGGCGGCGACAAAGAACTGGCCGGCCGCATCGTCGAGCGCCTGAATTCGTGATCTGACCTTCGTGATCTGACCTTTGTGATCTGACCGGGAAGTTAATGCCATTGCCGATTGTTGCCGACCGCGTACCATGGATGGTCCGGCCGAAAATCGGCTGGGGTGCAAGGGGCTGAAAGGTTTCGACTTCGCGCATCGAATCAAGGGAAGCGTGCCGGTGCAGGCAAGAGACCACCGTAAGCGTCGTTGCAACCATATAAGCGCCGATTCTCATCAGCGCGACTACGCTCTCGCTGCCTAAGCGATAGCTGGTCCGTCAGACCGGGAACGCCCTCGCCCCGGACCCTGGCGTCGTCAAGAGGGATCAACCGATGAGTTCGGTCGCGGGACTCATCGGGACACCAACAGCGACTGGGATCGTCATCCTGGCTAGTTCGCGTGACCAGGAGATCCGAGTAGAGGCATAGCGAACTGCGCACGGAGAAGCCTTGAGGGAATGCCGTAGGACCCGGGTTCGATTCCCGGCAGCTCCACCAGAAGGAATCAGCGCGATTGGACCAATCCGCCCGCCGACTCCTCGGCGTCGTTGCGAATCAACTCGCGCACGGCGGGACGCGGTCCGTACGGTCGCAGCATGGTGCTGGCCGGCCGTGGACGCACGTGCTGCGGCCACCAGAACCAGCGCCCGAGCAAGGTGGCCAGCGACGGTGTCATGAACGACCGCACGATCAAGGTGTCGAACAACAAACCCAGCGCGATCGTCGTACCTACCTGGGCCATCACCAGCAGCGGGCTGAACATGAACGTCGCCATGGTGGCGGCGAACACCAGACCGGCGGCGGTCACCACCGAGCCCGAACCGGCCATCGCGCGGATCGTCCCCGTCTTGAGCCCGGCGTGGATTTCCTCCTTGAACCGCGATATCAGCAGCAGGTTGTAGTCCGAGCCGACCGCCAGCAGCAGGATGATCGCCATCGCCAGCACCATCCAGTGCAACTTGATGCCCAGGATGTACTGCCACATGAGTACGGAGAGTCCGAACGAGGCGCCCAGCGACAGCAACACAGTACCGACGATCACGAACGCCGCCACGACGCTTCGGGTGATCACCAGCATGATGATGAAAATCAGCGTGGCCGCAGCAATTCCGGCGATCATCAGGTCGATGTTGGAGCCGTCGTGCATGTCCTTATACGTCGCGGCGGTGCCGCCTAGGTAGACGTTGGCGCCCTCCCAGGGCGTGCCTTTGATGGCCTCATGCACGGCCTGCTTGATCGGTTCGATGTGGCTGATGCCTTCAGGAGTCGCCGGATCGCCTTCATGCGAGATGATCAACCGGACGGCGTGCCCGTCGGGCGATATGAACTGCTTGAGACCCCGCGCGAAATCCGGGCTCTTGAATGCTTCCGGCGGAAGGTAGAACGTGTCGTCGTTCTTCGCTCTATCGAAGGCATCCCCCTGGGCGGTGGCGTTGTCGGCCTGCGCTCTCGCCTGCTCGTTGAGACCCATAGTGGTCGCGTAGTTCGACATGATGGTGTCGAGGTTGCGCTGCTGGCTCGCGATCTGCGGGGGTATCAGCGCCACGAGCTTGGGCTGAATCGCGTCCAGCTTGTCCAGATTCGCGCTGAGGTTCACGATGTTCTCCGCCACCTGGTCGATGCCATCGAGCGCATTGAAGATGGCCCGGATTGCCCAGCAGACCGGGATGTCGTAACAGTGCTTCTCCCAGTAGAAGTAGCTACGGATCGGCCGGAAGAAGTCGTCGAAGTTCGCGATGTCGTCGCGCAACTGCTCGGTGATCTCCACGGTTTGCTTGGTGAGCCTGGTGGTCTCGTGCGTGGTGTTGCTGAGGTCCTGGGTGACCTGCATCTGCTCATGCAGCAATGCCATCGTCTTGCGCAGCTCGCCTGCCTGGTTCAGCAGGTTTTGCGCCTGCTCGTCCTGATAGTGCAGAGTCTGGAGCCGCCCCGCGGCTTGTGCACCCATTTGAAAACCGAGGGTGCTGTGGTCGAGCGGCGTGCCCAGCGGCCGGGTGATGGTCTGCACCCGGCCGATACCGGGGATGCGGAAGATCGCCTTGGCGACCTTGTCCAGAACGATGAAGTCGGCCGGGTTACGAATATCGTGATCGGTCTCGATCATCAGCAGCTCGGGGTTGAGCCGAGCCTGGTTGAAGTGGCGGTCGGCAGCCGCATACCCGATATTGGCCGGGGTGTCTTGCGGCAGGAAGTGGCGGGTGTCGTAGTCCGTCTTATAGCCGGGCAGAGCGAGCAGACCGACGAGTGCGATGGCGATGGTCACCGCGAGAACCGGTGCGGGCCAGCGGACGATGGCGGTGCCGATGCGCCGCCAGCCCCGGGTCTGCAGCGATCGCTTCGGATCCAGCAGCTTGAAGAATGACGCCACGGTCAGGATCGCCGGCGCCAGAGTCAAGGCCGCGAGGACCGCGACCAGCATGCCGACGGCGCAGGGTATGCCGAGTGACGAAAAATACGGCAACCGGCAGAAGCTCAGGCAATACATGGCGCCGGCGATGGTCAGTCCCGACCCCAGCACGACATGCGCGGTGCTGTGGTACATCGTGTAGAACGCTTCTTCGCGCGTCTCCCCCAAACCCCGAGCTTCGTGGTAGCGGCCGACCACAAAGATCGCGTAGTCCGTTCCGGCGGCGATCGCCATCAGCACCAGCATGTTATTGGCGAACGTGGAGAGCCCCATGATGCCGTAATTCGCCAGCGTGGCGACGACACCGCGAGCCGCGAGCAACTCGACGAAGACCATGGCCAGCATGATCAGCATGGTGATCACCGACCGGTAGACGAACAGCAACATCACGATGATCACTGCGAACGTGATGAGAGTGACCAGCAGGACGCCTTTCTGACCCGCGTGGGACTGGTCGGCAAACAGCGGACCCGCCCCGGTGACGTAGGCCTTGATCCCCGGTGGCGCGGGCACCGACTCGACGATCTTGCGGACGGCATCCGTGGATTCGCCGGACTCGGCGCTGCCCATGTTGCCGGCGAGGTAGACCTGGACGTACGCGGCCTTTTGATCGTGGCTCTGGGAGCCCGCGGCGGTCAGCGGATCACTCCAGAAATCCTGGATGTGCTGGACGTGCTTCTTGTCCTGCTCGAGTCGCTTGACGATCTCGTCGTAGTAGCGGTGTGCCTCCGCCCCCAGCGGCTTGTCCCCTTCCAGCAGGACCATCGCCGAGCTGTCGGAATCGAACTCCTTGAACTTCGATCCGACGCGCATCATCGACTGGAACGACACCGCGTCTCTAGGGCTCTGCGACACCGATTGCTTTTTGGAGACCTCCTCCAATTGCGGGGAGATGGTGTTGGTGACGAAGACGATGCCCAGCCAGATCAGGACGATCGGCAGCGCAAGCCGATGGATCATCCGCGGCAGGAATGGCGGGATCAGCGGCTGATCGACGCGCGGGGGAGCCTCGCCTGGCTCGCTCATGCGGACTTGTCCAGGCAGTAGACGAAGGCATTAACGTTTTCGCTGGCGGGCGAGTGATTAGCACCCTTGATCGCTTGACCGCGCCCGTCGTGATTGTCCACCACGAATTGGCAAGCGATCCAACTCCCGTCTCCTTGCGCCACCAGGTTGGCCGGAATGCCGGGCTTCGTTGAACTCAATATTGTGCTCCAGGGTAAGGGGACGTTGAGGGCCTGCTGCGGATGGGAGTTTTCGTCGAGGTAGTTGATGGTCGCCGTGCTGCCCGGTGAACCCCAGACCTCGAGAGTGATCGTCTTGGCGTTGAACTGGTCGAGGACCTCGCCCGAGGTGCCACCACCGAACGAACCGCTGTGAACGCCGAAGACGCCGTGCAATCGGTATACGACGAATCCCGACACCGCGACGACAGCGGCGATCGTGAGCACCAACCAGAAACGCCCCAGAAGCCCCTTTTTCCTAGCGCGCTGCGGGCCGACCTTATTGCCCTCGCTGCCGGCGGAGCCCTGCTTCTTTAGCGGTTCGGTCCTTGCCTCAGTCGTCGTCATGGGCGCTCGAAGAGTTCGGGACCGCCTTGACCGGGTGCAGTTCGCCAAGCCACAGCCTCCGGCCTCCTTTCTGAGTTCATGAGGATCCTGAGGTCAGGCCGATGCAGGTGGCCGTCAGCAGGCGGGTGAGGGCGGTTGCGAAGTCCAGATTCCACTCGGGTGGAACCACTTCGGGCTCCTCGGCGTAGACGTCGGTCAGGTGCTCCGGCGGGTTCGCGACTTGCCACAGCGTCGCCGCCAGCGAATAGGCGGCGAGCAGGATGTCCAGCGAGCCCGATCGTCCGAGTTCGGGCAGCGCGCATCCGATCGAATCGGCCAGCGAGAGCGTGGCCGCGGTACTGATCCGCCTGACCTCGATGACCCGCTCCGCGTCCACCTCGTGTTCCAGGTGCAGGTGCAGGTTGGCAAGCAGGTCGCAGAACAACGGGTCCTCGGCCAGGGCTTCGGCCAATGTCTCAGCGATGCGCGAGGGCGACTTCACGCCGGGCTCGGCCAGCTTCTCTGACACGGTATTGGACCACCGCACCCAGCCCTCGGCGGCCAGATGCAGCAAGACTTCCTTGTACGAGGTGAAGTAGCGGCGTACCGCCGAATAGTGAATTCCGGCGCGGCGGGCGACCGCGGTCAGGGTGACCGACGCGACGCCCGTTTCCATGGCCAGCGAGCGTGCGGCTTCCACGAGGGCCTCCGCACGTTGGCGCTTCTCTTCCTCGGTGCGAGCGCGCTGGAATGTTAATTGCGCCACCGGCAGAGCGTAACGCACAGTGTGTGATTTGTATAACGCACAACGTCGCTGCACGCGTGGTCGTCTCGGGACCGCCCGATCATTGCGAAATCGCCGTGAAACTGCTCGTCGCGGAGTCGGAGCATAGGCGCGCCGCGCGACTCTTCGCCTTGCCGATGCGCTCTACGTCGAACTCTCGAATACCACAGATCTGTTGTTGCTGACTACGGGCCAGCGATTGGCGCGGGCCTGGCCTTGGGCAGGTGCGATCGCCTAGATGGGCGACGAAGGTGTCGGTGGGTGAGTTCAGGGTTGGGCATAACCACCACAGAAAGGGCCCAGCATGTGCTGGCAGTGCGACAACCCTCACGGCACCATCGACGAGTACCTGGACAGTCTGCGGGACACCATCGCGGACCACGGATGGGCAGTTCAGTTTGTCGAGAGTGAAAAACGACCGTTCGCGTATACGATCGGCCTGCACGAACGGGGACTGCCCGAATTGTTGATCACTGGATTGCAGGCGCAGACGTCGGCGCGACTGCTGAACTCGATCGCACACCAGATCGTCGATGACGGCACGACACTGCAGCCAGCTATGCACATCGATTATCAGGGCGAGTTCCTTCTCGAGGTTGTCGAGGTCGAACACCCAGACGTCCATCTCAAATTCGCTGTCTCGCTATGCGGGACGGGCATTCGCGCGTATCAACTTGTATGGACCGACGCTCACCGCCGTTGGCCGTGGGATCGCGCGTGGAGCCATGGTCGACGAAGGCAACCGGTGCTCGGTATGCGGACCGCACTCCCCAAATAAGCGCTCGGCAGGCACCCCGAGTTCCCTTAGCGGAAGCGGACGTTCAGCGCCGCACATCGACCGTGCAAACCCTTTCAGCCATTGACTGCGAGTGTGGAGTCGATCTCGACGGTCCTCGCGGCTGCGCTCGTATCGAACAAGTGGGCCCCGCTGGTCTTCTCGAACCGGTTGAGCGTGAAGCAGCATCGGGCTCCCGAGTCGGTGGTCGAGGAAGGCGTTCCACGCCTGTCTTGAACCACCCGTCGGCAAGACCACGGGCGACCATCTGACAGTGTGGTGAGCATGACTGCACAGAAGCCCCACATCGACTTTCCCGGCGGGGAGCCGCCCACCGACCTGGTCATCACCGACGTTGTAGAGGGCGACGGCACGCAGGCCGCCGCCGGCAACGTCGTGGTCGTGCACTACGTCGGCGTGGCCCACTCCAGCGGCGAGGAGTTCGACGCTTCCTACAACCGCGGTGACCCGTTGACGTTCCAACTCGGCGTCGGCCAGGTCATCCAGGGCTGGGACCAAGGCGTGCAGGGCATGAAGGTCGGCGGCCGCCGACAGCTGCATATCCCCGCCCACCTTGCCTACGGCGACCGTGGCGCCGGTGGCGTCATCAAGCCCGGCGAGTCGCTGATCTTCGTGGTGGACCTGCTCGAGGTCAGGTAGCTCGACTAGGGCTAGATAGGCGGTTTGGCGAATTCGCGAAGCCGTCCGGATCAGCCTTCCGTTGCCTGCTGCGGTTTGGCGGGTCGCGGCGGACGCGGCACGAACCGCGCCACCCGGTCGATGACCTGCTGGTAGGACGGGCGGCGTTGCAAGCTGCGCGCTTCCATCATCGGGATGCTCGCGCCGAGGAACATCGCCAGCATCGCGACCGCTCCCAGAATCAGCCACCACCAGTCCTGCGGCGCCGCGGCGATCCCGAATAAGGCGAGTGCGAACCAGAAACTGAATTCACCGAAATAGTTCGGGTGCCGCGACCAACTCCAGAAGCCTCGGTCCATCGCTTCACCGGCACGCCGTTGCGCGACGAATCGGTGCATCTGCACATCGGCGACCAATTCCAAAGCGACAGCGGCGATGCCGACCACAAAGGCCGCCCAAGTCAGCCACGGCCACCCCGGGACAGGTCGGCTCACCGCGACGTACACCGGGACCATACCCAGGAACACCTGCAAGGTAGGGATCAGATGGATGGCCACCAGGTCCGCCAGGAACTCGAGCCGCCCCGCGCGCTGCTTGAACATCGGGTAGCGCCAGTCCTCGTGGTGCAGACCAGGAAAGGCGTAGACCCAGTTCGCGGTCAACCGGATTGCCCAGAGCACCACCACGATTGTCACCAGCCAGCAGCGCAACGTGTCGACCGCCGGCGCGGCCCGGTCCCACCAATAGAACAGCAGCAGCGGCGGAACAACACTCCAATACGCGTCGTAGAAGCTGGAGTTGTGGTAAGCCCGGCTGAATGCGTAAATCACAAGGGTCGCAAGCACATCGGCGATCAGGGTGTCGAGCCAGATCCGCCCAGTGCCGGGGCCCCACGTCAGCCATGCCGCTCCCACCGCGATAGCGATGACGTACGCCGCCGCGACAACGCCGAGGGAAGCCGCCTTGCTGACCGGCTTCACCGCAGCGTCACGAGGTTGCCGAATGCTGCGGGCATCACGCACCTCTCCTTCTGCCTCATCGAGAGTAGACCTCGATCCTTGCGCTTAAGGCGATCGCAACCCCAAAGCGGCGGGCCGCGCCCGGCGGCGTCGTTTCCCGGCCTCTCCTCTACGACGAATAATTGACGTGGGCCGGCGGCTCCGAGGGCAACGAAATATCTTCTGCCGCAACCCTGACGAGTCGCCTGCCGACCAAACTCGTGACAGCGCGTACGAACGAGCTTGCCACCACCCGCGCCCCTGTGTGCAGCGCGCGTCTTCCGGCAACGGTGCGGGGATTGGCCGCGCGCAGTACCCGGGGGTTTACCCGCTGCGCGGCGTCGACGTGTGGGCGCATGAATTCTTCGTAGCGGGCCAGTGCGGCACGGTGGTCGCTGGTGCGGGATAGCTCAGCGGCCAGTACATAAGCACCGATCAGGGCGAGGCTGGCGCTCCCGCCGCCGACCGGCGAGGCGCAGAAGGCGGCGTCGCCGACGAGTGCGACCCGGCCCCGGCTCCAGCGCGGGGCGCGCATTTGGCCGATCGCATCGAAGTACAGCGGCGCGTGGTCGAGTTCGTCGAGAATGCGGGGGGCGGCCCACGCGACGTCGGCGAAGGTACGGCGCAGGATCGTGATCTGGTCAGCGCGCCGCAGATCGTCCAGGCCGCGCACATCCGAAAGAAAGCTCAGCATGGCGCGGGTAGTGCCGAGATTGTCCGGTCGCAGGTGCACCGCGCGCGACCCCGGGGCGTGATGCCAGTTCCACCAGCGGTCGTCGGAGTCGTGGTGCGGGATGGTCAGGTAGGCGATGTACATGCCGAGTTCCGTCACTTCGACCGGCAAGACGAGGTCGCGGGTGCGCGAACGCAACCCCTCGGCGATGACGACGAGGTCCGCGTCGATCGACGATCCGTCGTCGAGCACCGCGGTGACGTGGGTGTCATGGTCGGTCAATTCGGCGATCTGCGAATTGAAGCGGTATTCACTTGTGTCGCAGGTGTGTTCGTAGAGGATCCGCGACAGTTCCCCGCGCAGGATTTCCAGCTCGGCGGTGGGGCCGTCGCCCGCGCCGGGCGCGCCCATGGGGAACGATGCGACCGGGGAGCCCGCGTCGTCGACGAAACGCATGCCGATCTCACGCGTGTTGGCCGCGCGAATGTCATCCTCGATGCCCATGCGCCGGGCGACTTCGCGCGCAGCGCCGCGAACGTCGATGTTGTGCCCTTCGTCGCGTCGCTGCGGGGCGCGTTCCAGCACGGTGGTGCGCCAGCCGTGCGCGGCCAGCTGATGTGCGAGCGCGGGGCCGGCGATGCTGGCCCCTGAGATCAGGGCGTGCTGTGCCATCGTCGATGTCCTGTCCGTGAAAGAAGTTGCCCCAGTGCGATTCCCTTTGTACTCGTCGTCGGTGTGGTGCGGTTGAGGTTGTCGTTTGCCGCGTTGGGCAAACGGCAGCGGCCCTCGCCTCATGGTTTTGCGAAAGTGTCTGGGTCAGCACGGGTCACGACGACGCCCGGGCCCCAATGCGCATGACGTGATCCTTTGCGCTCCCCTCCGCTAACTTTGGTGTGAGGTTTACTTCACTCGTCTCAGGGTAGTTGTTGGGGTAGGGCATATGGCGGCTTCATTTCAGCCTGAAGACTAGAGAGCACTGGTCCGAGTCCGATCTTCGGCGAAATACCAACTAGTGCAAGAGCACACATGCGTAAACCCCTCGGCATCGCTTTATTCGCTGGCACCCGTCGGTTCGGCGGCATGGGTGTCGCCGACGCCACCGCGCCGGTCCCCTTGGCGCCGGTCCCCTTGCCGACGACAACGATTTGGGACGCCCACACGAGCGACATCGGCAATCGCCAACCCCGCGGCGAGTGCGGTCTGTGGGCACTGGCGGGGCTACTCGGGCTGGGCGGACTGGCTGGGCTCAGGCGATCCAACAACTCCGAGCCGATCGGTGCCGCCGGCTCGCGGCTCGAATACACCTCGGACTTAATTACAATTTCTATACCCCGTCCCCGCAGCTCCGGCCGCTGTGGCGGGACCTCGGAGGCGTCAGATGGCTGAAGTCAACTACGATCTTGCAACCGGAGATCGAACCGGCGAGGCGCATCACGATCTGGTCGCCCAACCGCACTCCGACCAGCAGGAGGGTCCGGTCGCCGAGGCGGAAATCGCGGCGGCCGAGATGAGTTCCGATCAGCGGCCCCTCGGCGAGTTGGGTAGGCGCTTTGACCGACGATCCCCCTTCTTTGTCGGGATGGCGGCGGCTGCCGGGGTGGCGGTCACCTACGCGGTGATGCGTGTCCTGCAGTCCATGTCCTCGATGCTGGTCCTACTCGGCGTGGCGTTCTTTATCGCCCTCGGTCTTGAACCGGCCGTGTCCTGGTTCGTCAACCGCAAAATCCCGCGGTGGGCGGCGACCACGCTGGTGTTCGTCATCTTTCTTGCGCTGCTGGGCGCCTTTGTGGCCGCCGCGATTCCCCCGCTCGCCCAACAAGCCGGTGAGTTGATCCATCAAGCGCCGCATTACATTCAGCAGGCCCAAGACCACTCCTCGGCCGTCGGCAGGCTCAATGATCGATTCCATCTGCAACAGCGGATCACCGACACCCTCAACGGTTCGGGCGGGTCGCTCCTCAACGAAGTGGTCAACGCCGGAACTGCCGTCTTCGGAGCAGTGGCCGATGTGCTGATCGTCATTGTGTTGACGGTGTACTTCCTGGTCGACATGCCCCGTATCCGCGCCACCCTCTACCGGTTGGTGCCGCACACCCGCCGACCTCGCGTCATCCTCATCGGTGACGAGGTCTTCGCCAAGGTCGGCGTCTATGTCCTGGGCAATGTGTTGATCTCGTTTATCGCCGGGATCGCCACCTTCATCTGGCTGACAGCGTTCGCGGTTCCCTACCCGCTGCTGCTGGGTATCTTTGTGGCGCTGTTGGATTTGGTCCCCGTCGTGGGGTCGACCATCGCAGGTTTCGTCGTAGGTGCTGTCGCGCTCACCGTGTCGCTTCCGGTGTGTATCGCGACCATGGTGTTTTTCGTGGTGTTCCGGCTCGCCGAAGACTACCTCCTTGTACCCAAGATCATTGGCCGGGCGGTCAAGATGCCGGCGCTGATCACGGTCGTGGCCGTCTTGATCGGCGGTGCGCTGCTTGGGATTGTTGGCGCTCTCGCTGCCATCCCGATCGCAGCCGCCCTGCAGCTCCTGACTCAGGAAATCCTGTTCCCCCGACTCGACAACGCCTGAGGCGCGTGGGTTGTGCTATACCAATCCTGCGTAGTCCCAAAGAGATCGGTTGGAAAACTTCGACAATCCGGAGTTGGGCAGCGGCGCGCGAAACACCGGAGAGGGGCACTCCCGCACCCGGCGGCGGGACGCCCGGTAGGGACCGCAGACGAAGACGCCGACCCGCCGATGAGCGATCCGACGGAGTCTGAAACTTTCGGGGGGGCGCAGGCGATTTGTTTCCGCAATACACCGGCAGCGCTTTGCCGCCCTAGCAGGGCCGCAAAGGAGCCGGCGCCGAATAGCCTTGCCGACCCAGAACGACACGCGAGAACGGGGCGGCGGGCCGTTCTGGGGATCAGGCGACCATGAATCCATGGAAGGCGAATAATTCCCGATTCGACTGCAGCGCCAACCCATTGCACATTCGGTGTTCCCGATCGGCGCCAGAATGATTAGCGCAGAAGGGAATTCACCGAGTCGCCAGACAACAAGATCGGCGCTGAAGACGCGACGTCGAGGCCGGATCCTCTGACATTGCCGTTGTCATCTGGTCACCGGCGCCTACGCGAGGTTGGGTTTCGTCCGCTCTTCGGGGGGATACCGATCAGGCGCGGCGCACCGTCGCGCAGTAATCCATCGCTGGTTGTCTTTTCATCGCTATTCATCGGAGGGAATTTCAGCGGCTGACCACAGCAGGGGGCCCGCAGAAGGAGTCAAAGGCGTTGTCAGGACGTCAAAGGCAAGGCCAAAGAGGCCGCCGGCACCATCACCACTGCTTGCATATCCGCATGTCATTTCGCGCAATATCGGGTCGTTTCGGGTTGGGAAATCCGGTTTCCGCAGTTCAGCGCGATTTCTGTGGCGGGTTCGATTCCCGGCAGCTCTACCGAATACTCGCAGTTCAAACGTATTGTGAAGTCCCCGATCCGCGGGTCAGTGGCTACCGGGCCTGCGGCGGACCAGACCGTCATCGAGCATCTGTTGGAAGTGCTCGGTGACGGTCTGCTCGACGGGCCGGTACGTCAGTCCCAGCTCGTCTCGGCTGCGGCTGTTGTCGAATGCCAGCGGATAACCTACGTTGCGGTCGACGAACTTTCGCGTTAGCCCGACAACGGGTGCGACGGCCTTCACCATCACCTTGGGTGTCGTCATCCTCGGGAACGGGTAGAGCGGGCCGTACCGGTGGCGCAGCATCTTGCCGATCTCTAGCAGAGTGAGGGAATCCGCGTTGACGATATAGCGGCCGCGGGCCTCGGGGGTGAAGCCGGCGCGCAGGTGGGCATCGGCGACATCACGCACGTCCACCACGCCCATGGTCAACGCCGGAGCTCCGGTAAGCAGCGTGCCGTCGGTGAACTGCTTCATCGTGCTCAGGCTGGCCGAGTCGCTGGCACTGGTCAGGGCAGGGCCGAGGACCAGGCCAGGGTGGATCGTGACCATGTCCCAGCGCTTCTGCGCCTTCTGGTAGCTCCACGCCTCCTGCTCGGCCACAGTCTTGGAATACGGATAGGGTTGGTGGTCAACGCTGCTGGTGGTGTTCCAGTGCTCATCGGTGAAGACGCCGCCGGGGACATCCCGAGTCTCACGGGCATCGCCGTAGATCGCGACCACGCTGCTGGTCAGCACCACGCGCTTGACGGATTGCGTGCGATTGACCGAGTCCAGCACGTTGCGGGTGCCCTCCAACGCCGGGCGCACCAGCGCTTCCTGCGCATCCTTAAACCCCGAGAGGAGAAACGGCGACGCGGTGTGCATGACGAGTTCGCATCCGCCCATGGCCTCGTCGAAGCTGCCGGGTTCGAGCAGGTCTGCCTTGAACAGTCGGAGCCGACCGGGGTGATCGTCTGAGAGCTTGTGCAGATGCTCCAGACCGGAAGCCTTTTGCGGGTTGCGTACCGTGCCATGCACGGTGCGTCCCGCTTCGAGGAGCAATCGGACGATCCAACTGCCGATGTAGCCGCTGGCGCCCGTGACGAGGACCGGCGCGTCCGGGTCGATTGCCGTCGATGATGCGCTCATGTGGGTGTTCCTCCCTGGCGGGTTGCGGGTCAGCGACCACTTCGTCGAGGGTGATCATCCTCCATGGGCCTGTCTTCTACTTGACGCCCCATAGCGTATTGCTAGCGGGAGCACGGTTCGAAACCATCCCGATAAGGGCTGTCGGTTCTCAGATCGAACGGTGTTGTCCGGGCAGGGGTCGGCTTAGTAACTGGAATGTTTCGTCACGGGCGGTGGTGATTTGTCCGCCAGAGGGCGAGTCGCTCAGCTTGCAGCCGGCGCTAATAGGCGGCTGACGGCGGGTAGCGTCCTAGTCGACGTCGCGACGGGTTTCCCGCGAGTCGTCTTCACTTCGCAGCTCGAGTGAGGAGGTCTAATGACCTATCGCCGTCTTGCTTTGGCGCTCGGCGCGGTGGCGGCGGCGGCGATCATTCCCGTCAAGGCCCACGGTGAGCCGCCCACGAAGTGCCTGACCAACACCCCCAAGGGCAAGCAGGTCTACGTGCCCTGCGATCTGCTCAACGCCGGCGCCAATTTCCCGCCGGGGCAGCGTTGTCCGCCGCCGCTCGAGCAGTACCCGAAAGATGTGGCGGACTGGTGTGGCGAAGGCCCAGGCCTTGCGAGTACCACGCCCTCGAGCCCGACGAGCCCGACGAGCCCGACGAGCCCGACGAGCCCGACGAGCCCGACGAGCCCGACGAGCCCGACGAGCCCGACGCGGCCTACGACCTCCGTGAGCCCGGCGAGTCCCACGAGCCCGGCGCGGCCTACGACCTCCGTGAGCCCGACGAGTCCCACGAGCCCGGCGGCTCCGGGGAATGCGCGGTGACGACGTTCCGCATGAGGTGATCCACCTGGGCTACACACCTCGCGCCCGGGAACAATGCGGTTGCAGCTGAGCGGTGATCGTGCTGCAGAGCCAGCGCGCCGTGGCGCCGGCCGAGGCACGGCGATGCCGCATCTGTACGCGTATTGGTTGCGTCGGCGCCAGCGGGCGCGCTGGGTGGCTTGCCCACAAGAAGAGACCCGTTCTCGATCGCGAAGTGGGCAGACGAAGTAGAGCCGACTTGGTTACCTCTGCCACAAGTCTTGATCGGGTCACGGCGCGATAGATTGCTAGGCGTGAGCGAAGAAAGAGTCCATGTTCGGATCGCCGACAACGGCGTGGCAACGGCGACGATGGTGCGTGCCGACAAGCACAATGCGCTCGACCTGGCAATGTTCGAAGGCTTGGTCGATGCCGCAGCGCAGTTGGCAGGTGATACTTCGGTCCGCGCGGTCGTTCTGCACGGCGAGGGCAAGAGCTTCTGCTCCGGTTTGGACGTGGGAAGTTTCATGGGCGGCGAACGTGGCACGGGCGTTCTGTTGGACCGAGACGGGGGCCGGCCGGCGAACCTCGCTCAGCGTGTGAGTTGCGATTGGTCGTTGGTACCGGTGCCAGTCATCGCCGCGATCCACGGCAACTGCTTCGGAGGCGGTCTGCAGATCGCGCTCGGCGCAGACATCCGGATTGCCGCGCCGGACGCGAAGCTGAGCATCATGGAGATCAAGTGGGGACTCGTTCCCGACATGGGCATCACGCAGACGCTGCCGAGACTCCTACCGATCGACGTCGCGAAAGAGTTGACGTTCACTGGCCGAATCGTTTCCGGCAGCGAGGGTTCCGAGCTTGGATTGGTCACTCGGACCGCAGCGGATCCGCTGTCGGCGGCGCTGGCGCTCGCGGACGAGATCGCAGTGAAGTCGCCGGATGCCATCCGTGCCGCGAAGCGCCTGTACAACGAAACCTGGACCAGCAACGACCCCGCGGCCGCTCTGGCGCTCGAATCAGTTCTGCAGACCGGGCTGATCGGCTCGCCCAACCAGATCGCTGCTGTGGTCGCCGGAATGTCGGGGGAGCAGCCGGTTTTCGCCAATCCCGCTTAGCGTGAAGATATTTCGGATCCCCTAGTCCCCGAACAGGCTCCCTCTCTCGCATCGGCGCCCGTCTATGCGGCAGACCCGCCGCTCACCGGCGCCTGACACACGGCTTGCATGAAACTGTAATACAGTCTAAGTTAGGCATCGTGTCAGATGCCACCACGCGGCTATCGATGCCCATCGGGTTTGCGACGTGGGCACGGATCCCGTTGTTGCAGATGATGTTTAGGCTATATCTACAACCGAACTCCGGGTCGCCGTCCGCTAACGTCGCCACCCGTTGAAAGGCAGCACGGATGCCGCGGTTTTCGTTCGCACGCCGACTGGGCCGACGCTGGATGCTGGTGGTGGCGGTGGTCGTGCTGGCGGTGGCGGGATTTGCGGTGTATCGGCTGCACGGTGTTTTCGCGTCCCAGGACGTCACGTCAACACCCAGCGGCGCCGGCAATGACATCGTGCCGTTCAACCCCAAACACGTGGTCATGGAGGTTTTCGGCCCGCCTGGCACGGTGGCGACCATCACCTACTTGGACGTGAACGCCCAACCGCAGCGTGCCGACGGCGTCACGCTGCCCTGGGCCTACGACACGACCACCACCCAGCCCGCGGTGTTCGTCAACGTCGCCGCGCAAGGCGACAGCAACTCGATCGGTTGCCGGATCAAGATCGACGATGTCGTCAAGGACGAGAAAGTTGTGAACACGTTGCATGCCTTCACTTCCTGCCTGGACAAGTCCGGATGACCGCCCACGGCACCGGGGGCAACGCGGTCCCCGATCTGATCCGGCGGTATTCGGTGCTGATCGCGTTCTTTTGGCTGGCCCTGGCGGTCCTCACCAATGTCTTTGTGCCGCAGTTGGAGACCGTTGCCGAAGCGCATAACGCCTCGCTCAGCCCACAGGATTCGCCCGCCCTGCAGGCCAGTAAGCGTATTGGAAAGGTGTTCAAGGAGTTCGACTCGGACAGTTCGGCGATGATCGTGCTAGAGGGCGATCGGCCGCTCGGGGCCGAGGCGCACCACTACTACGACGGCCTGGTCGCGAAGCTCTCCCTGGACACCAAGCACGTTGAGCACGTTGACAATTTCTGGGGAGACCCGCTCACGGCGGCCGGCTCGCAGAGCTCCGACGGCAAGGCTGCGCTGGTGCAGGTGTACCTCGCCGGTAACCAGGGCGAGTCGTTGGCCAACCAGTCGGTCGATTCGGTGCGCAAAATCATCGCCGACAATCCGCCGCCGCCCGGCATCAAGGCGTATGTCACCGGCGCCGCACCCCTGGTCACCGATCAGTTCGAGGTGGGCCGCCACGGCACGCTGAAGACCACCCTGATCACCCTAGGGGTTATCGCGGTGATGCTGTTCTCGCTCTACCGTCGTGTCAGCACAGTATTTTTCGTGCTCTTCACGGTGATGATCGAGCTGACGGCCTCGCGCGGCGTCGTCGCGGTGCTGGCCAACGCCGGCATCATCAAGCTGTCGACGTACTCGACCAATCTGCTGACGCTGCTGGTCATCGCCGCCGGTACCGACTACGCGATCTTCCTTCTTGGCCGCTTTCACGAAGAACGGCACGCCGGGCGGGATCGCGTGCCGGCGTTCAACACGATGTATCGCGGAACCTCACACATCATCCTGGGTTCGGGCCTGACGATCGCCGGCGCGGTGTTGTGTCTGAGCTTCACCCGGCTGCCGTATTTCCAGAGCCTCGGCGTTCCCGCCGGCACCGGTGTCCTTGTCGCCGTGGTGGCGGCACTGACCCTGGCGCCGGCGTTGCTGGCCATCGGCCGCCATTTCGGTCTGTTCGAACCCGCCAGGCCGATGCGTACCCAGGGTTGGCGGCGCATGGGCACGGCGATTGTCCGGTGGCCCGGACCGATCCTGGTGGCGACGGTCGCCGTTGCCCTGATCGGGTTGCTCGCCCTGCCGAATTACCAGACGAGCTACGACGCACGGGCTTACATGCCCGCCAGTGCTCCGGCCAACGTCGGCTACGCCGCCGCGGAGCGGCACTTTTCGCAGGCCCGGCTGAACCCCGAGCTGATGATGATCGAAGCCGACCACGACCTCCGCAATTCCACCGACATGATCCTGCTGGAGCGCGTCGCCAAGGCCGTCTTCCACACCGACGGCATCGCGCAGGTGCAGGCGATCACCCGGCCGCTGGGCACGCCGTTGGACCACACGTCGATACCGTTCCAGATCAGCGCGGGCAACGCGGCTCAGATCAACAACCTGCCCTTCCAGCAGGCCCGAGGAGCCGATCTGCTCAAACAGGTCGACGTGATCAACAACTCGATCAACATTCTGCGGCAGCAGTATTCGCTGCAACAGCAGTCCGGTGCTCTCACCGACGAGCAGGCCCAGGCGTTCCAGCAGACGGTTGCCACGGCCAACGGCCTGCGCGACAAGATCGCCAACTTCGACGATTTCTTCCGGCCGCTACGGAGCTACTTCTATTGGGAGCGGCACTGTTACGACATCCCGGCGTGCGCGGCTCTCCGGTCGGTATTCGACGCGCTCGACGGCATCGACGAGCTCGCCGACGAGCTTGGCAGGGTCTCCGGGAGCATCACCAAGCTGGATCAATTGCAGCCGAAGCTACTTGCGCTGATTCCGCCTCAGATCGCGAGCCAGGAGGCCAATCGCGACCTGACATTGACGAATTACGCCACCACGAACGGAATCAATGATCAGTCGGCGGCGGCGCTGCAGAACGCGACCGCGCTGGGTCAGGCGTACGACGCCTCGAAGACCGACGACTCCTTCTACTTGCCGCCGGAGGCGTTCACCAACCCCGAGTTCCTGCGCGGGATGACCCTTTTCATGTCGCCGGACGGCAGGGCCGCCCGGCTGATCATCACTCACGACGGTGATCCGGCCACGCCGCAAGGCATCTCGCATATCGCCGCGATCAGGCATGCCGCGCAGCAGGCCGTCAAGGGCACCCCCCTGGCCGGGTCCAAGATCTACATCGCGGGCACCGCGGCCACCTATAAGGACATCAGTGACGGCGCGAAATACGATCTGATGATTGCCGCGATCGCCGCGCTCAGCCTGATCCTTCTGGTCATGATGGTCATCACGCGAAGCGTCGTCGCGGCGATCGTCATCGTGGGCACCGTGGCGTTGTCTTTGGGCGCTTCGTTCGGTCTTTCCGTGCTGATTTGGCAGGACCTGTTCGGTATTGAGTTGTACTGGATCGTGCTGGCGCTGGCCGTCATCCTGCTATTGGCGGTGGGGTCGGACTACAACCTCCTGTTGATCTCCCGGCTCAAGGAGGAGATCGGCGCGGGCCTGAACACCGGCATCATTCGGGCGATGGCCGGCTCGGGTTCGGTGGTGACGGCGGCCGGCCTGGTGTTCGCGGCCACCATGGCCTCGTTCGTGTTCGCCGACTTGCGGATTCTGGGTCAGATCGGGACGACGATCGCCCTCGGTCTGCTGTTCGACACGCTGATCGTGCGCTCATTCATGACGCCGTCCATCGCGGCGCTGCTCGGGCGCTGGTTCTGGTGGCCGCTGCGGGTGCGCCCCCGGCCCGCCAGTCAGATGCTTCGGCCCTACGGGTCACGTACAGCGGTTCGGCAACTCCTGCTCTGGGAAGACGACGACGCGATCGTGGGGGCGTCATCGCGTGGAGCCGGTCGGAAGTAGAGGAGCACGGTGGATCTCAATCTGTGGGGTGGCCTCACGATACTTGCCGCGGCGGCGGCATTGACGTGCGTCGCCGGCGTATTCGTGTACATCAGCAGAATGGAAAATCGACCCGCCGCGCCGTTGGGCGAAGAAGTGGGTGCCCACAAAGCGATCCTGGCGAAATTGCGCAAGCGCGAAACGCTTTCGCCGGACGAGTTCGATTACGCGACCGAACTGGTCTCCGACGCCCGGTCGCCGCTTGCGTACACGATCCCCGCCGTCCTGTTCAGCATGGGGTTCTTCTATGTGGTCGGCTGCCTATACGAGCTCCACGTACATGGCGGCAACCCGTCGTTCCGAACCTTCATCGGCGGGATTCCGATGTTGACCTCCATGAACATCGTCGCTCAGCTGCGCAGGGTCGCGCGGCTGAAGCGGCGCCTGGACGACGCCGTTGTAGCGGTGGCTCTCACGTAAACCGCGAAAAGGAGACGCAACCATGCCACCCAACAGCACCAGTGCCCCTTCCGAGGCGGCGGCGGCCGCAACATGTGACCCGCCAGAGGTCGGCCCAGAGCTGATCGAGGCCGCGGTCCGGGCGGCGGAGATCCTGGAGCGCGACCCCGCCGATGTTTCCCTCGACGCCATCGCTGCTCAAGCCGGCATCTCCCGCAGCACCCTGTTACGCAGACTGGGCGGATCGCGTACGGCTTTGGACGCGGCACTGCGCGCCGCCGATATCGACCCGGGCGGCCGTCCTCCGGTGCGCCTGCGGGCGCTTGCCGCTGCGGCGTATGTCATCAGCGAAAATGGTTTGACCGCAGCCACACTCGAGGCGATCGCCGCACGGGCGGAGTGTTCCGTATTCAGCCTGCACGCAGTATTTGGGGGGCGCGACGAACTGATGCGGGCCGTGTTCGACGAGTACAGCCCTATCCGCGACATCGAGGAATATCTCGGCCGGCCGCCGGGCGACTTCCACGAAACGGTGCGCGGCTTCTACCGCACCGTCGCGAGCGCGCTCAACCGCGAGCCCCGCGTCGCCCCCGCGATTTTCGCCGAAGCGTTCTCGCGCCCTTCGAGCGCTGCCGTTCGGTCACTCGCCGAGTATGCGGCGCCCCGGATGTTCGGCGCTCTCAGCGGCTGGTTCGACGCCGAAATCCAGGCTGGACGTATTCGCGATGCGCCGGTGCTGGTGCTCGCCCACCAACTCCTCGGGCCGATCTTGATCCACATGTTCATGCGACCGGTCATACCGGACGTGCTCGGCATCACCCCGCCCGACATCGACGTTGTCTGCGAGGCTTTCACCACCAATTTCATTCGCGCCGTGGCGAACTCCGAATCCGGGGGGTAAGTCTCAGACTTCGTGGCTCCTGCGGCCCACCAAGACGCGTCAGCGGAACCGGACGTTCAACGTCGCCATGCCGAAGATCTTTTTGCCACCGGACTTCGCCCCGACCACGACGACGCCGGTGCGCGTCGCCGGGTCCAGCGACTTGATCCGGCCGCTGAACTCGATGTCGGCGCCCCCGGTGCCCGACACGATCGCGGGCTGGGACAGCCGCACCGCGTAACGGGTCACCGCGCCGGGGTCGCCAGACCATGAGGACGCGAATGCGGCGCCCAGGCCCATGGTGAGCATCCCGTGGGCGATCACATCGGGCAGCCCCGCCGCCTTGGCAATCTGCTCGTCCCAGTGGATCGGGTTGGCGTCGCCGGCCACGCCCGCATAGTTCACCAGGTCCCCGCGGGACAGCCGGATGTGGTGCGTCGGCAGCTCGTCGCCGACCTGCACGTCGTCGAAGTCCGGCGTTCCCGGCGTGCGGGTCGTGACCCCGTCGGCGATCCGAACCTCGCCATCGGGGCGCACCGTCTTGTGGTAGACGGGTTCGGACTCGCCGATCGGCAGCGCGTACGCGTCGTGCATCATCGCGCTCTGCACGACCGCCTTGATCGCCGGATCGACGTCGTCGGCGGTGATGCCGACGACCGTGGTGTGCAGGGTGTGCACCCGCTCGCCGGCGGCATCGGTGTAGGTGTTGGTCACGGTGATGAAATCCCTGCCGGCGGTCCTGCGCACAGACGTCAGTTCGACGTCGATGTGCAGTTCGTCGCCGGCCACGATCGGGCGGTGTTGTTCGAAGACTTCCTCGGTCTGCAGATACGTGTCGTAACCGACGACCACCGATTCGAACATGCGGCGATTGCAGGTCATGCCCGGTACCGACGTGAACGTCAGGGGCGCCACCAGGCCCGGGTAGCCCAGCTCCGCGGCCGCGTCGACGTCCCAGTGAGCGGGGTGATTGTCCTGTACGGCGCGCGCGTACTCGCGTACCTTCTCGCGGCCGACCAGGTAGGTGCCGTCCATCTGGTAGTGGTGGCCGACCCGCTCTTCGAGTGCCGACGCTGCTGCTTCTGTGGTCATGAATTCGCCCAACTTTTCCGTCGGCTTGTTCACTTTGTTGGATGGGGCCGACCAGAGCACACTAACGTGCGTCGCGCCGAGGACGACGTCCGCGGAGTCTTGACGAAGCGGCAGTGTCGAAACCTATGCTGCCCACATGAGCGAGCTTCATGCGTCGCCGCCACCTGATCTTCCCGGCGTCCCCTCGGCCGAGGGAGCCCTGCCCGGCCCGGATCAACTGGTCGGCCGCCCCCGCGCGCTGCCCGTGGACTTACTCGGCGAATTGCGCGGTCCGCTGTTCTACGCCGACTTCAACGGCGGCATCCGGAAGCTCTACGCGTGCTCGTTGGAGCTCGTCACCGAGCTGTGCGACGAAAGCCGCTTCGCCAAGAACCTGACGGCAACCCTCGCCCGAGTCAGGCCGTTGGCCGGTGACGGCCTGTTCACCGCCTACCACGGCGAACCGAACTGGCAGCGAGCCCACGACGTCCTGTTACCCGGTTTCAGTTACGCGGGCCTGCGCGCGTATCACGGCGCGATGCTGGACATCAATCGCAAGCTGATCGACCGGTGGGACGCCAGCGTCGGAGTCGGGCCGGTGGATGTGTCGAACGACTTGCAGAAGCTGGCGATGGACACCGTCGCGCTCGCGGGATTCGGTTCGCGCTTCGACTCTTTCGAGTGCCCGGGCCTGGCTCCGATCCCGCAGAGCTTCACGACCGCCCTGGGGGAGCTGGTGTCGGCCGAGCCGACGCCGGTATTCAGGCAGGAATTGGCCACGTTATACACGTTCATCGACGGGCTGATCGCCGAGCACCGATCCGCTGACGGTGAGTTCCAGGACCTGCTGGCCCTTATGCTGCAACAGGATTCGGACGGCAAGCCGGTGTTGGAGACGGAGAACATCCGCAACCAGATCCTGACCTTCCTGATCGCCGGCCAACTCACCACGTCGGAATTGATGCCCAACACGCTGTACAACATCGTCAGTGATCCGGCGGTGCTGCACCGGGTGCAGGCCGAGGTGGACAACGTTTTCGGAACCGACGACGACTACCTGCCCGGTTACGACGACATCGGCAAGCTGACCTATCTGCGCCAAGCGATCGAGGAGACCCTGCGGCTATCGCCGCCGGTGCTGCATTTCGACCGAATGGCATTGGAAGACACAGTGATCGGTGGGAGGTATCCCATCAAGCGCGGCGAGGCGGTCGCGATACTCACCGGCGCACTGCACAGGCAGCCGCAGTGGGGCGACAACGTCGAGCTCTTCGATCCCGATCGCTTCGCGCCCGAACGTTCGGCGGCCCGGCCGGCCGCCTTGTTCAAGCCCTTCGGAACAGGCGCACGATCCTGTATCGGCCGTCAGTTCGCGCTGCACGAGGCGACCATGGCGCTGGCCCGGGTCATACATCGCTACCGCCTCATCGACGCCTACCACTATCTGCCGCGGTGGGAAACCCCGAACAGCCGCCGGCCGGTCGGATTCCAGCTCGATCTGCTGCGGCGCACGCCAGGGGACCGTCATACCGACGCATCGGGCCTCGAGGCGGCCGCCGGACAGAACGAGGCGCAGCACCCAACGGCGATCACGGCCGGCACCAGGCTGGCCGTCCTGTACGGCTCCAACCTCGGCACCTGCCGCGCGCTGGCCCGCCAATTCGCCGACGATGCAACGGCTCTGGGCTGCGTGGCCACGGTGGCCCAGCTCGACGCCGCCGCCGGCGGCTTCCCCGAAGCGGAGGCCGCCGTGATCATCACGTCCTCGTACAACGGGCAGCCAACCGACGACGCGCGGGCCTTCCTCACCTGGCTGCTGGACGCGGACACCACGCTGAATCCGAAACCCAACGTCGCGGTTCTCGGTGTGGGTGACCACAATTGGGCGGACACCTACCAGGCCGTCCCGCGGCGCATCGACGAGCGCCTCGGCGAGCTGGAAGCCAATCGATTGGTCCCGCTCGCAGCGGCCGACACCTCGGGCGACGTCGTCGGTGCGATCGAGGAGTTCGCCGGCGCGCTGTGGTCGTCGTTGGCCGAACTCTTCGGCGACCCCGACGCCGCGCCGCTCACGGATGTGGCCGAACCGCTCTACGAGCTGCGCCAGATCGTCGGCCCGGTGACGGCGGCGATGGACGCGCGGTCGTCGGTGATCCCGATGACCGTCGTCGAGAAAACCGAGCTGGTCAGCCCCGGGCTCGGTCAAGCCAAAACCAATATCCGCGTGGAACTTCCGGACGGTGTCGACTACAGCACGGGTGACCACCTCACGGTGATGGCCGACAACCCAGCCGAGGTCGTCGATACGGTTTTGGCCCAACTCGGCATTGACCCCGGACTGCGGCTGTCGATCAACCCCCGGCGCAGCTCAAGGCGGCTCATCGCGCTCGACCGGGAGGTCAGCGCCCGAGAACTGCTCACCCACTTCGTCGAATTGCGAAAACCGGTGACCAGAAGTCAATTACGCAGTCTGGCGGCGGCCAACAGCAATCCCGCGGAGCACCGGCGGCTCACCGAATTGGCCGAGGATCCGGAAGGCTGCCCGCTCAGCGTGTTGGAATGCCTCGACGAATACCCTGCTTGCGTTCTGACCGGGGCCGAACTTCTCGAACTGCTCGACCCGATGGTGCCGAGGCACTATTCGATCGCATCGTCGTCGATGCTGTCACCGCGCACGGTAGGGCTGATCGTCAGTGTGCTGGATGCGCCGGCCCGTTCCGGGCGCGGCCTGTTCAAGGGTGTCGCGTCCAACTACCTCGCGACAGTCCAACCCGGACAATCGATTCGGGCGCGCGTGGACCCGGCCCGCCAGGCGTTCCGGGCCGGCGCCGACCCGGCCAAGAACGTGATCCTGGTCAGCGCCGGCACCGGGGTCGCGCCTTTCTGCGGTTTCCTCGGTGACCGGGTGGCCGCACAACGCGCCGGCGCGCCCGTCGAGCCTGCTTTGTGCTTCTTCGGGATTCGTGACCCGCAGGTCGATTACATCTTCCGGGATCAGTTCGAGCAGGCCGAGGGCATCGGCATCGTGCAAATGCGTCCGGCGTACTCCCGCGCACCCCGGGACGGGGTTCGCTATGTGCAGGACCGGATCGTCGCGGACGCCGACGACGTGTGGGACCTGTTGGGCGACCCGGCCAAGGACGCCCACGTCTACGTGTGCGGTGACGGCGCGCGGATGGCCCCTGCGGTGCGCGGGTCCTTCCTCGACATTTATCGGGCACGCACCGGCGCCGACGACGGTCAGGCCCGCGACTGGCTCAACGGTCTGATCGAATCCGACCACTACGTCGAGGACGTGTGGGCGGGGTGAAGTGATTGGAGTAGAACAGAACAAACACACATCGAGGGAGCGCGATTATGCAGTCTGTCAACGGGCTTAACGTCCTAATCACCGGGGCCGCCATGGGACTGGGCAAGCTGTTCGCCACCCGGGCCGTCAAGGAGGGCGCCGCCGCGGTGGTCCTTTGGGACGCCAACGAGGCCGCGCTGAAAGAGACCGCCAGCGAATTGGAAGCAGCCGGTGGCACGATCCATTACGAAACCGTCGACGTCACCTCGCAGGCCCGGGTGGCCGAAGCCGCCGAGCAGGTCCGCAGCGGCGTCGGCACGATCCATGTGCTGTTCAACAACGCCGGCATTGTGCGGGGCAACGGCTACTTCTGGGAGAACCAGCCGCGCGACTTCACGCTCACCATGGAGGTCAACTCCATTGGCCCCATGCTCGTGGCCCGCGAGTTCCTGCCGGCGATGATCGAGTCCGGCGCGCAATGTCGCCTCGTCAACATCGCGTCCTCAGCCGGGCTGAACGCCATTCCCCGGATGGCCGCGTACGCCGCCTCCAAGTGGGCGGCGATCGGCTTTTCCGACTCCGTGCGACTGGAGCTCGAACAGGCCGGCCATCGGCAGGTCAAGGCCACCACCGTGTGCCCGACCTACATCAACACCGGCATGTTCGAGGGCGCCAAGGGCATCCTGTTCACTCCGATGCTCGAACAGGAGGACGTTGTCAACGAGGCGTGGTCGGCGATGCTCAAGGGGGATCCGTTCGTGGTCATCCCGTGGACGTCGAAGATGAACAAGGTGCTCTCGGCGGTGCTGCCCGTCCGGTTGCGCGACGCATACCTCCGGCGCGTCGGGGTGTACAACTCCATGGACGAATTCAGCGGGCATTAGCCGCGCTAGCCGTGATGCGGCGGCCGCTCCTCGCGGAGGCGGCCCTCGTCCCACGCCGCGCGCACCTGGTCCTCGTCGCCGAACCTCTCCAGTTCCTCCGGCGTGACCTTCGCCCGCGGCGGCTTAGGCGCGGCCGGTGGCCGATGTGGGGGTTCGGTGGCCATCAGGTGATTGTCCCTCGGGAGTTGTGACCGCGGAATGAGGGCCGTACGCCGATAACGCCGTACCCTTCCAACGTGAACGCGATCGACCCGGACAAGCTCAACATTTGCCTGCAGGTGCTGGCCGACATCGAGTCCTTGCCGCCCGAGCATCCCGACGCCGTCGCGGTGCGCCGGGCCACCGCGGGGATATTCAAGTCGGTCCGGAAGGCCCGCCGCGACGCCAAGCGCGACGCGGTGGCCGCCGCCGACCGTGCCGTGATCGCGGCTACCGCGACCGGGGCGCCCGGCCGCATCGATGACGAGACCCAGGGCCTGCCGTTGGTGTCGACCGTGGTCGGCGCGTCCGCGGGCACATTGATCCGGTCCCGCGCCTGCTACGTCTGCAAGAACCACCACACGGTCGTCGACGCCTTCTATCACCAGCTCTGCCCGGAGTGCGCCGCGGTCAACCGCGCCAAGCGCGACGCCCGCACCGACCTCACGGGCAGGCGCGCCCTGCTCACCGGCGGCCGCGCCAAGATCGGCATGTACATCGCGCTGCGACTGCTCCGCGACGGCGCCCACACCACCATCACCACGCGCTTTCCGAACGACGCCGTGCGCCGCTTCGCCGGGATGCCCGACAGCGCCGACTGGCTGCACCGGCTACGCATCGTGGGCATCGACCTGCGCGACCCAGCTCAGGTCGTCGCGCTTGCGGACACCGTGGCCGCGCAGGGGCCGTTGGACATCCTGATCAACAACGCCGCCCAGACCGTGCGCCGCGCCCCCGGCTCGTACGCGGCGCTCGTCGAGGCGGAGCGGACCCCGGCGCCCGAACTCGGCCCGGAAACAGTCGATGTGGTTACGTTCGACCGCGTCAGCGACGCGCATCCCAAGGCGCTCGCGGGAAGCCTCGCGGAACACCAAACCCCACACGCCGTGACGGAACTGGCCCTGGTCGCCCGCAGCGCGTCGCCGGCCCGCATCGCCGCGGGCACCGCCATCGATGCGGGTGGACTGCTGCCCGACACCGCGCCCGTCAACAGTTGGACCCAGCGCGTGCATGAGGTCGACGCGATGGAGCTGCTCGAGGTCCAGCTGTGCAACCAGACCGCGCCGTTCATTCTGGTCAGCCGCCTGCGGCCCGCGATGGCCGCGTCACCCGCCCGCCGCAAATACGTCGTGAATGTATCGGCGATGGAGGGGCAGTTCAGCCGCAAGTACAAGGGCCCGGGGCACCCGCACACCAACATGGCGAAGGCTGCGCTGAACATGCTCACCCGCACCAGCGCCCGCGAGATGCTGGAGCAGGACGGCATTTTGATGACCGCGGTCGATACGGGCTGGATCACCGACGAGCGCCCACACCCGACAAAGCTGCGGCTCGCTGACGAGGGTTTCCATGCCCCGCTCGACCTCGTCGACGGCGCCGCTCGGGTGTATGACCCAATCGTCCGCGGGGAGTCCGGCGAAGATCTTTACGGCTGCTTCCTGAAGGATTACTCGCCGAGTAACTGGTGACCGCGGCGCGTCGCCGACCAACCGGTCGATGCGTCCCATGTCCACCCAAGGTTCTCGCAAATTGCCGCGTGACCCCGCGGCGCGGGCATAGGCTGCGGCTATTCGGCGATCGGTAGTGGGGCTGGGCGCCTTTGGAGGTTGCCCCGAGGTAATGGGAGCGGCGCGTGTCGAATGTTCTTGCGTTGCCCGAGGTGATGTCGGCCGCGGCCACGAACGTGGATTCGATTGGTTCGGCGGTCACAACGGCAAGCCACGGCGCGGCCAGCGCCACCACGAAGCTATTGGCCGCCGCCCAGGACGAGGTGTCGGTGGCCATCGCGGCGCTGTTTGGGACGCACGGCCAGGCCTTTCAATCGGCCAGCGCTCAGGCGACGGCATTTCACCAGAAGTTTGTCCAGACATTGACCGGCGCGGCCGGTTCGTATGCCGCCGCCGAGGCGGCCAACGCATCGCCTTTGGCGGGCTTCGCCCAGGCGTTGCAAGGTGCTCAGCAGGAAGTTCAGCACCTCCCCACCGCACTGGCCAATGGATTCAACCAGGAACTCGATTTCTTGTTCTCATCGCCGGGTTCTCCGATCCTGGCGCAACTCACGGGCGACAACCGGCTTCTTTCGATCGGGATCAGTAACTCGCCGCCGCGGTTGCTGACGTCGCTGCTGGGAGAAACGGTCCAGTACAGCACGTATGACGGGATGCGCGTCGTTCAGATCACGCCGGCGCATACCAGCGGCGACTATGTGGTTGCCCTGCACGGCGGCGCCTTCATCTTTCCGCCGTCGATCTTCCACTGGCTGAACTACACGGTGACGGCCTACCAGACCGGCGCGACCTACGAAGTGCCCATCTACCCGCTGCTGCAGCAAGGCGGCACCGCCGGCGTCGTGGTACCGCAAATGGCCGGCTTCATCTCCCAGCAAATCGGTCTGCACGGGTGGCAGAACGTCAGCCTCACGGGTGACTCCGCGGGCGGCAACCTCGCGCTCGCCGCCGTCCAATACATGGTGCAAAACCCCGGCCTCGGCCACGTGCCGTCGTCGATGGTGTTGGTGTCCCCGTGGCTCGACCTGGAGTCGACCGGCGGGCCGCTCGGCGAGGTGTGGGCAAACGGTCTTTCGCTGACCGACCCCATGGTGAGTCCCCTGTACGGGTCACTTTCCGGGCTTCCGCCGACGTATGTCTACTCGGGCTCGGCGGACCCGCTCGAGGCATCGGCGTTCGCCCTCCAGCAAACAGCCACAGCCCACGGGATCCCGATGAGCTTCGTATTCAAAGACGGCGGAATTCACGACTGGGTTCTGCTCACCCCGGGTGGCCTCCCGTACTGGCACCAAATCGACCAGGAGCTCGGCATCGCGCCCTGACCGCCGTTGCCCATGAACTTCGTGTTCGGCCCCGCGATGTGGGTGACAAAGGCATCTGGCTCGCGGCCGGCCGCGCAAATATCGTCCGATATGTTGCGAGGATGGGCGATGGCGCGAGAGAGGGGTTCCGCACATCACGAGAGTTGACGGTGACCGATGAAGTGTCGCGGGGCGGTACTGCGGGGCGCGGGTAAGTGCTGGGAGGTCTGCCAGATCGACCTCGACCCGCCGCGTGCCGGCGAGGTGCTGGTGCACATGGCGGTCGCGGGGATCTGCCACTCCGACGATCACTACGCGACGGGCGACGGGGTTGCCGGGCCCCGCTTGACGGCGATCCTGCAGACGAACGGGATCCCGCTACCGGACTTGTACCCGATGCTGGGCGGACACGAGGGCGCTGGCGTCGTCGCCGACGTCGGGCCCGGCGTGGGTTCGGTGCAACCAGGTGACCGTGTGGCGACGTCGTTCATCCCCGCCTGTGGGTCCTGCCGGTGGTGCTCCTCTGGCCAGAGTTACCTCTGCGACCTCGGAGCCGGCACCGTATCGAAGGAGATGACGACCGACGGCACGCGGCGGCGTCACCTGGGCGACGAGGCCCTGACCGCGATGACCCAGCTGGGAACTTTCGCCGAATACGTCGTAGCCGCCGAATCGTCGGTGATCAAGATCGACGACGACATTCCGTTCCATGCCGGATCGCTGGTGTCCTGCGGGGTCAGCACCGGCTGGGGTTCGGCGACAGTCGCGGCGGGTACCGAGGTCGGCGACACCGTCGTGGTGATCGGCGTCGGCGGCGTCGGGATGAACGCCCTGCAGGGCGCACGCGGTGTGGGAGCCAAATACGTGGTCGCCGTTGATCCTGTTGCGTTCAAGCGTGAGGCGGCACCGTTATTCGGCGCCACCCATGCGGTGACGTCCATCGACGAGGCGGTCCGGCTGGTGCGGGACCTGACCCGCGGCGTGATGGCCGACCGGGTGGTGCTGACCCCCGGGGTGGTGCCGATAGACCTGCTGTCGCCGGCGCTGATGTTGACCCGCAAAGGCGGCACGTGCGTGCTCACCGGGCTCGGGCGGTACGAGGAGGTGCCGGTGCCGCTGGTACTCAGCGACATGGTGTTGTCGGCCAAGCAGCTCAAGGGCGTGCTCGGCGGTGGTATGAATCCCCGCGCCAGCACCCCGATGCTGCTGTCCATGTATCGGGAGGGCAGGCTGAAGCTCGATGAGCTGGTTACCCGCCGCTACCGGCTCGAGCAGATCAACCAGGCATTCGACGATATGCGGGAAGGCCGAAACATCCGGGGGCTGATCGACTTTCGGTAATCGCCGGCACAGCGGAACCACGGCGATCGCCGGTTTGCTCGGCGGGCGGCTAAGCTGCCCTTTGGCCCGGCGACTGGAGGTCTGCGGTGGGCGTTTTCGCTCGTAAGGTGGCGGCAGCGCTGGCCACCGGCTTGGTGCTGGTCGGGTGCGACCACCCGGCTGCGCAGCCCGTGCAGCCCGCCAAGCCGAAAGTCGGTGCCTGGGGCGTCGATATGGCCGACATGGACCACTCCGTCCGGCCCGGCAACGACTTCTTCGATTACGTCGTCGGCACGTGGGCGAAGAACGTGCAGATCCCCGCGGACAAGGTGTGCGCCGGCGTCAATCTCGATATTCAGAACCAGCTCAATTCGGACCTCAAGGCGATCGTCGAGGGCGCGGCCGCAAAACACGCGTCAGCCGGCGAGATCGCGCAGCAGATCGGCGACCTCTACGCGTCGTACATGGACGAGGCGCTGCTGAACAAGAAGGGCGTCGAGCCCGTGCGCCCCCTCCTGGCGTCGGTTGACGCCGTCAACGACAGGCCGGGCCTGGATGCGGTTCTCGTGTCTTTCAACGGCAACACTCCGGTGGAGGACCCCTTCCCGGTCTCGGTGGATATCGACCCGAACAACCCGACCCGCTACCTACCCAGCATCTGGCAGGGCGGGCTTTCGCTGGGCGATCGCAATTACTACGTGAACACCGACCCCGATTCGGTTGAGTTGCGCAACAAATTCGTCGCGCACGTGGCCCGGCTGCTCGGCCTCGCCGGCTACGCGGATGCGCAGCAGCAGGCCGAACAACTGCTGGCGCTGGAAACCAAGCTGGCGGAGGTGCAGCTGCCACGGGAGGACGCGCGCAACGTCGAGAAGACAAACAACATCATGCCGCGTGCCGACGTCGAGCGGCTCGGGCAGGGGGCGCCGCTACGGGAGGTGTTCGACGCGCTGAAGCTGCCGGCGGCGACCGACTTCCAGGTCGGCATGCCCGACGTATTACGCAAGACCGCAGGCCTTTTCGCCGCCGAGGCCTTGGACGGGTGGAAGGCGTACCTGCGCTACCACGTCCTGCACGCCTACGGCGCCGAGCTTTCGACGCCGTTCGCGGACGAGCTGTTCGACTTCTACGGCCGAACGATGACGGGCGCCCAGGAACGCACCCCGCGCGACAAGCGCGGTGTTGCTCGAGTGAGCAAAGAACTCGGCGACCCGGTCGGAGAACTCTATGTCAACGCACACTTCAGTCAGCAGACACGCGACAGCGCGCGCGAGCTGGTCGAGAATCTGCGCAAGGCGTACAGCAAGCGCATCGACAGCGCCTCGTGGATGGCGCCCGAAACCAAGAAGGAAGCCCAGGCCAAGCTCGCGGCGCTGGTCGCCATGATCGGCTACCCCGACAAGTGGAAGTCGTATGCGACGGTCAAGATCGACGCCGGCGACCTCGTTGGCAACGAAACCAACCTGACGGTGTGGTCGTGGAACTACGACGCCGGCAAGCTGGGCAAGCCCGTTGACCGCGCCGAATGGGACATGACGCCGCAGACCAACAACGCCTACTACTCCGCGCAGCTCAACGACATCGTGTTTCCCGCGGCGATCCTGCAGCCGCCGAACTTCGATCCCGCGGCCGATCCCGCGGCCAACTACGGCGCGATAGGGGCCACCATCGGCCACGAGATGAGCCACGCCTTCGACGACCAAGGCCGCAAGAGCGACGGCGCCGGTCTGCAGCGCGATTGGTGGACACCGGCCGACGCGGAGCGTTATGTACGCGAATTGGACAAGCTCGTCGCGCAGTTCAACGGATACGAGCCGCTACCGGGCAATCGCATCAACGGGACGCTGACCCTCGGGGAGAACATCGCCGACCTGGCTGGACTACGCATCGCATACGACGCCTACAAGCTGTCCCTGGGCGGAAAGGAGGCGCCCGTCATCGACGGCGTCACCGGCGACCAGCGGTTCTTCATCGCCTTCGCGGCGAGCTGGAAGGAGATCTGTCGGCCCCAAACTGTGCGCAACCGGTTGCTGTCCGACGTCCACAGCCCCCCGGCGTTCCGGGTCAACGGGATCGTCCGCAACATGGACGAGTGGTATGCCGCGTTCAACGTCGGATCGGGAGACGCGTTGTATCTCAAGCCCGAGGACCGCGTGCGAGTCTGGTAGACCGATCGCAGCCGCCCGCGACCCGCGTATCAGTGATGTGCGGTGAAGGCGGCGGGATCGGCGATGGGGATGACGATGTGCGACGGGGCAGCGCCACCCTGACGCACTCGGTAGCTGCCTCCGACCAGGGCTCGACGCGCGGGCTTGGTGGCAACCAGATGCGGGAAGTCGTAGGTGGTCAGGGTGAGCCGCAGGCGATGGCCGGTGTCGATCAACGCCGCGGTCGGGAAAACCTCGATGTCGTAACGGGTTAGCTCACCCGGGACGACGGGTAGGTTGGCCGCCGGGGTGCTGACGTGATGCGGCCGCAGCACAGTGCCATCGGGGCCATCGGGCACGTACCACGTGCGCGAGGTGTCTAACGCGCGATGCGAGCCGAGCAGCGCGCCCTGAGTCAGTGGGCGGGTCGCGCCGTCGGGGGCGACGTCGTCGAGGTGGGCAACCCATACCGCCTCGGTTGTGGTGGCGCTCGCGTGCACGGTCAAGGCGATCGGGCCCGCGACCAGCGTGGGTGAGGTGAAGGGATCGGTCGTGTAGGTCAGAGCTTTCGGTTCCAGACGCTGCAGGCGCCTGTTGTCGGTGTCGTACCGGATGCGCCACCCCCGCTGCCTGGCGAAGTAGCTGTTCATGCCGAGGCTCCACTGCTCGAGGCTCCGTCCCGCCACGGGGCCCCGCGATTGGTAAATGAGCGTCGCCACGGATTCCTCCCGTGCGGGCTCCCGGGTCAGCCGGCCCGCCGGGGACAGGAAGAATTGCGTCGGCGCCGCCTCCGCAGGAGGGTATTCGCGCGAATGGAACCACCGTGGGCTGCCGATCGCTTGGAATGTGAACGGCGCTCCGGACACCGCGGCCGTGGCCTCCTGCTTTAACCAGTGGTCAAACCAACGCAACTGCAATGCGTTGAGGTGCAGGCCGCCGAAGTCCGAAACGTGGTACCAGGGCCCCATCAACAGCCGGATCCGGTCGGCGGTCGGTTGATCGGGTTGCATCGGTGAGTGCGGCGCCCGCCCGGCGACCGCGTTCTGAAGGGTGGAGTAATTGAGCGGCACCCCGCGCTGGAAGGCATCGTGCCAACCGCCGACCAGGAATACCGCAACACCGTTGGCTGCGATGTCTGAAAGGACGTCGGCCGGGCGCAGGTCGTCCCAGAAGTGCCCATCGTATGCGGTTTCTCCGCCGGCGATAGCCTCCGCGACCAGGGGTCCGAAATACCGCCGCTGGTCGCGTCCACGCTGGCGCACTGCGGCGAAGCCGCCGGCCCGCGGCCGCGGATGCCCACCCCGGGCGAGGAATTCGAGTGCAGGGTTCACGACGTTGAGCAGCCGGTAGATCGCCCCATACGCGCGCACGGTCCGCAGGTGCGGCACCCCGCCCATCGTTACCGCGTCGCGGTAGAAGTCGTGTGCCGCCATCGCCGGGAAGATCGCCTTCAACGGAGAACCCGGCCCGACGGCGGCCGCGGTGAACAGCTGATTGATCGCCAGGTAGGAGATGCCGAACAAGCCAACGCCGCCAGTAGAATTCGGCAGTCTGGATGCCCACTCGACCAGCTCCACCCCGTCCTGAGTTTGCCGCTCCCCAAACATCTGGAACGAGCCGCCCGAGGCGCCGGTGCCGCGTACGTCGACCATCACCTCGATGTAGCCGCGCTTGATGAGGTAGGGCGTTGCGCCACCGCCGATCTGGGCGGCGGGCGGTGGGGCCTTCTTGCCGTAAGGCGTAACGGACAGCAGCACCGGGAACGGGCCCCCGGCGGGTTCGCCCGTCTGCGGATCGGTGGGGTAGTGGACATCGCCGCGCAGGACGACGCCGTCGCTCATTGCTATCCCGACGTTGTGCCGCACACCAACGCCGTAGCGCGCCGTGGCCGGCGTCCAGGGCGGCGCCAGCGGTGACGCGGCCCTGGGTCGGTGTCGGCGCTTCACGCGAACCTTCGGCATGAACCCCCCTTGTGGCCCGTTCCTTGACCATCTCACCGTATGGTGCGGCCCGCGATGTTCGGTGGGGGTCGGGCCAGGCCGGGCGCCGAATCGTGCGTCGGGTCTCAGTGGCCGGCGTTGGTGCAGATCATTCGCGCAGCGTCAATGCTTGCCTGGGTTGCGTCGCTGTAGATCCCGACGACGCCGTCGTTCTTCGCGATTTCGTTCGCGCTGTCGAAATCGCATTGCCGCTGCAAACCCGGTATGGCCCGAAATTCTGCCTGGGTATACCGGTGCGTTGGGGCGCCGCACAGTTGATCCCACCTGGCCGAAGCGGGCAAGCTCGACGTAATACGGTGCGCCGCCGTCGGCCTGCAAGCCGCACCAACGCCCCTTGCTGAACGCCTCCGGACTGTCGGCGCCTGCCGTTGGTCCCTTGCTCTTCGACGCGCCGCACGCCACCAGGGCCAGCAGGGCTGCCGCCAGCGCCAGAAACGACCGCATGCGGGTAAGTGTAGTTTTTGGTGCTGCTTAGCCCCGAGATACCAAGACATTTCGCCCGCAATCGCCCGCATCGGCCCGAAATTGACGTAGTCGACTACTCATGTCGAAGCTCCGGTGAAAACCTGCGCTTCGAAGCAGGTTGCTGGCTTTGGATCATTTGCTGCGAAGGAGCGAAATGTCGTTCGTGATTGCCGCGCCGGAGTTTGTGCAGGCGGCGGCAACGGCGGGGACGTCGGCGCCCGCGGCACGTTCGTGGTGGGGCCGCCCGGCGCGGGTGGCTTCGGCGGGAAACTACTCGGCCACGACGGGCGGAACGGTAGCTAAGGGAGCCGACCCCGCTACTGTTTGGCCATCGCGATGTTGATCCGATCCTGGGGTTTGATCAGGTGGTCGTGCCCGTCGCCGCCGATGTCGATCTGTACCCACTTGACCTCGCCGGTGAACTTGTTGTCCGTCGCTCCGTAATCGGGCGAGGCGGGTGAGCCGGTATCGGCGCCGACGTCGCACGCCTCGTCGGCCGAGAAGGCCATCGGCTGGGTAATCTCGACGCGGCCGGTGCCCGCGGGCTGGCCGTCGTAGTACAGCGTGACGTCGCCGCCCTTGGCCAATCCGCCTCCGTCGTAGGCGAATTCCATGCGCACCTGGTGTTCGCCGGCCGGTATGGGTTGATCCGCGGTGGTCATGAAGTACTGGATGCCGAAGAAGTTGTAGCAGTACTTGAGCCGGCCCTCGTGGGCGTAGAGGGTCCAACCCCCGACCATGCCGCCTTGGGTGGCGATGACACCGGTGACGCCGGTTTCGGGCACCACGAGTTGCGCGGTGACGCTGTGCGACTTGTTCTTGACGTTGACTATGCAGTTCTCGCTGACGCGCATGCCGGAGAACAGCAGTTGGCTGTTTCCGCGGATCAGTTGGGGACGGCCCGCGAGGTCGGCGTTGATGCGTTCAAAGGAGCGGTCGTCGAGCGGTACAACGTTGTATTTCACCGCTTCGATGAGCCAGAGGCGTTGCAGCTCGGCGAGTTTCTCGGGGTTCTGTTCGGCGAGGTCGTGGGCCTGTGTCCAGTCGTCCGGGCCGTAGAGCTCCCAGATGTCGTCCTCGAACGGCGGCGCGTCGAACAGCCACGGCGTGCGGTGTTTGGTCACCGCGGTCCAGCCTTGGTGGTAGATGCCGCGATTGCCCATGATCTCGAAGTACTGCACGTCGTGGGTCCCGGGGGCGTCGGAGTCCCGCAACATCGGCAGCATGCTGACGCCCTCGAGTGGTGCCTGCTGAATCCCGTTGACCGACAGGGGCGCCGGCAGCCCGGCCGCCTCGAGGATCGTCGGCGCGACATCGATCACGTGGTGGAATTGGTTGCGGCACTGGCCTTTGTCGGTGATTCCATTGGGCCAGTGCACGATGGTTCCGTTGCGGGTGCCGCCCCAGTGCGAGGCGATCTGCTTGGTCCACTGGTACGGCGTGCAAAGCGCGTGCGCCCATCCCACCGCGTAATGGTTGTAGGCGTTGGGGGTGCCGAAATCGTCGATCTTGGACAGCAGAAACTCCGTGGTTTCGATGCCGGGCATCCCGTTGAGGGTGGTCATCTCGTTGAAGCAGCCGGTGGGCGTGCCCTCGGCCGAGGCGCCGTTGTCCCCGATGATGTAGTAGATCAACGTGTCGCCGAGGACGCCGAGGTCATCGATGGCGTCGACGACACGGCCGACCTCGTGGTCGGTCTGCTCCATGAAGCCGGCGTAGATCTCCATCTGCCGCGCCAGCACCGGCTTGAGCTCGGCGGGCATGTCGTCCCACGCGGGAATCTCCTTGTGCCGCTTGGTCAATTCGGCCGTCGACGGAATGACGCCAAGCTCCTTCTGCTTGGCAAAGATGTGCTCGCGCAACACATCCCAGCCGTCATCGAACTTGCCCTGGTATTTGTCGGACCATTCCTTCGGCACGTGGTGCGGCGCATGCGTCGCCCCGGGCGCGTAGTACATCAAGAACGGCTTGTCCGGTGCCAGCGCCTTTTGCCGGCGCACCCAGGTGATTGCGCGGTCGGCGAGGTCCTCGTTCAGCGTGTAACCCTGCTCGGGTGTCTTGGGCGGCTCGACCGCCGTGGTGCCCTCATACAGTCCGGGGTAATACTGGTTGGCCTCACCGCCCACGAAGCCGTAGAAATACTCGAACCCCGACCCGGTCGGCCACTGGTGAAACGGCCCGACCGGCGACACCTCCCAGGCCGGGACCTCGTGACACTTACCGAACTGCGCCGTCGAATAGCCGTTGAGCCGCAGAGTCTCTGGGAAGGGCGCCTTGTTCTTTGGCCGGACGCTGCAATTTCCCGGCGCAGAGGTGGCCATCTCGGTGATCGCGCCCATCCCCACCGAGTGGTGGTTACGCCCGGTCAGGAGCGCTTGGCGGGTCGGTGAGCACAGCGCCGTGGTGTGGAAGCGATTCAGCTTCAGACCGCCCGCCGCCAGCCGATCGGCCGTGGGGGTGTTGCAGGGTCCTCCGAACGCCGACGAGGCGCTGAAGCCGACGTCGTCGATCAAGACGATGAGGACGTTCGGCGCGCCCGCCGGCGGGCGCAGCATGGTGATCGGTGGATATTTGGTGTTCGGATCCTTGGCGTCGTAGGTGGTCGCACCCACGTGCTGGGGATCGGGGATCGGCAGGGTGTCCCGCCTGACAGGTGAATCGGCCATGATCATCCTCTTCCCTCATGAGTTTGAGGTGATCGACGCTACACAGACTTACGCGGCCACCTGCAGGGTGATGCCGTAGGTTGCCGCGCGGCGTGCGGCGACGGAAGGTTCAGCTCCTCAATCAGACGAGGGCTGGCCGGCGCCGCCGGCACCACCGCCGGCTCCGCCGTTTCCGGCGCCCCCGCCACCTCCGCCACCACCCCCGTCGCCGCCGACGCCGCCGAGCCATCCGCCGGTACCGCCGTGGCCCCCGGTACCGCCTCCTTCGGCAGGACTACCGGCGCCGGTTCCGCCGCTGCCGCCGGCGCCGCCGAGGCGGCCGGCCCCGAAGCCGCCACTGCCGCCCGCTGCCGCCGATGAACCGGCCTTGCTGCTGCCGCCGATACCGCCGGAGGTTCCCCCGGCTGCGTCGCTGGCGCCGCCGGCGGCACCGGCTCCGGAGTCACCACCAGCCCCGCCAGCGCCTGCAGTGTCGTCTGCGCCGTTCACGCCGACGATGCCGTCACCGCCACCGCCACCGCCACCGCCACCGTCGTAGCCACCGCCGCCGCCACCACCACCGCCGGCGCCGCCGTTGCCGGCGAGCAGGCCGCCATTGCCGCCGTCGCCTCCGGCGCCGCCTGCCGCCAGGGTTCCGCCGCCACCGCCGCCGCCATTACCGCCGTCACCGAACAGCCCAGCGTTGCCGCCACGGCCGCCGAAACCACCGCTCGCGCTGATGTCGGTGGATCTGCCGCCCGCGCCGCCGCCGCCCCCGGTGCCACCATCGCCGACCAGCCACCCCCCTCGGCCGCCGGCCCCCCCGGCGCCGCCACTGCTCGCTTCGTAGTCGGTAAATCCGGTGTCAGCGCCTTGTCCGCCGGCCCCGCCGTTCCCGAACAGCCCCGCAGCGCCGCCCGCACCTCCGTTGCCGCCATTGCCGCCCAACGATGACCCCGCCCCGCCGGCCCCCCCATTGCCGCCGGCCCCGTATAGCCAGCCGCCATGCCCGCCTGCCCCACCCGCGGCACCGGTTCCACCCGCGCCGCCGGCGCCGCCGACACCAAACAGCCCGGCCGACCCACCCTTACCCCCGGCCACCCCCGCATTGGCCGTTTCGGAATAGCCGGTGCCGCCGTTGCCATACAACCAGCCCCCCGCCCCACCATTCGGATTCGCCGCGGTCCCGTTGGCGCCATTACCGACCAACGGCCGACTTGTGAATTCGACAAACCGTGCATTCGCCGCGCTTAGTGAGTCCTGCTTCATGATCCCCTGCAACGGTGACACATTCGCAGCCTCGGCGGCCTTGTACGCGATCACGCCGGAGTTCAGTACGCGCACGAAGTCCTGATGAAACACCGCCGCCTGGCCGCTGAGCGCCTGGTACATCTGCCCGTAGCGCGAAAAGGCCTGAGCAACCGCGGCTGACACTTCGTCGGCACCGGCGGCCACTAAGGCAGTCGTGGATGGCGTCGCTCCCGCGTGCGCAGAATTTACGCCCGCACCGATTGCGGCGAGATCGCCCGCGGCCGCGCTCATCAGATCCGGAACAACCAGCAGATACGGCATGTCGCCTACCTCCGATTTGAAGTCTCTCCGCAATCCTGACTATGGCGCAGCGGCTACAGATTAGGCCCTCCTGGCCGCGTTAAGCAGCCAGTTCACAATTTTTCAGACGACAACGTTACGCGGCCGCCTGCAGGGTGATGTCGGAGATTGCCGTACGGCTCTCGCCGTCGGTGGTGCCCAAGGTGGAGATCCACACCAGCACGTCGGAGGTCTTGGTCCCGTTGTGCACCGCTATGCGGTTGTGCCCCTGCTGCAGCGCCGTCGTTGGGGTCAACTCGGCAGTGTCGGACAATTTGGCCGGGGTTGCGGTGGGCGACGAGCGGATCTGCACCTTGGTTCCCGTGCTGGACACGTCGATCGTCACGGCGCTCAGCGCGGTCGGCTCGGACAGGTGCAGCAGTAGGCCCATTCCCTGGATGAATTTGGGGAAGGGGTCGGCGTCCTTGTAGGTGACGGTGGACCACGCGGTGTTGGGGTTGCCGTCGATTGCCAAGCCGGCGTCCTGCGGATTGTCGGGGGCGCCGTCGGGTGAGAACACCGTTGCGCTCACCGGCTTGATCATCGGCCCGGGGCGAGTCCAGCGGCCGAATCCGTCGGTGAAGTACACAACGGCAGCCGCGGTCAACACGAACACACCGACGGCTGCGACGGCTGCGGCGATCCAGCCCTTTCTGCCTTTCGTTGCTTTCAGGGCTCTCGGGGCTCTCGGGGCTCTTGGGGCCTTGTCCCGGGGTGATGTGGCGGGTTCCGGGGACCGGCGTCGCTTCGGGGGAGGTTCAACCGCGAAGTTGATGATCTTGTCGGCATCGAGGGTGTCGCCGTCCCAGGTGCCGCTGACCTCGACCTCATCCCCGTCTGCGAGCTGACCGGCCGCGAGATCGGTGGGTAGTTCGACGGCAACATGCGTTAGCCCGTTGGCCAGCGGTTCATACGGGACCATCTGGAACGACAGGATTCCGACCTGATCTTGAGCACCGACCGCGCTATGCCGTACACCGCGCGCTATGCCGTTAACGACCAGACGCTCGAGACGCTGCGTGGCCGGCCGTTCGTCTGAACCGGCGTCCTCGCCGACGACCGATCCCGCCGTCCGTCCGTCGAATTGCGGTTGCGGTGCGGCGACATCGCGGCCGCGACCCGCCCGGGTGAGGGCTCGCGCAAAATCGATGCAATTCGGGTACCGCTCGTTCGGGTCCTTGGCCAGCGCCCTTGTCAGCACGTCGTCCAGCGGCGCGAGATCGGGCCGGCGCTGCGATATGCGCGGTGGGGGCGTCGTGAGATGGTGGCTGACCACGACGGCACGATTTGAGTCTTGGAAGGGTGGCGCGCCGGTCAGCAGGTAAAACGTCGTGGCCGCCAGCGCATATTGATCCGCCCTGCCGTCAAGGGGCTTGCCCAGGAGTTGCTCGGGGGCGACGTAACTGATTGTTCCGACGGCGACGTTGACGTCGGTGAGGTTGCTGACCTCATCGATTTTGCGGGCGATGCCGAAGTCGGTGAGCAACACCCTGCGGCGATGGCCATCCGCCGCGGTCACGAGGATGTTTTCCGGCTTGACGTCGCGATGCAGCAGCTGGCGTTCATGGCCGAAGTCGAGCGCATCGGCCACCGCGGTCACGATTTCCCAGACCTCCTCCTCTGGCATGCCGTGCGGGTGGCGTTGCCGAACCAATTGACCGGCGTCGGTGCCGTGCACGTAGTCCATCGAGATCCACAGCCGGCCGTTGAACTCGCCACGATCCAAGACGCCGACGATATGCGGGTGCCACAGCGTCGCGGCCAACTCGGCTTCGCGATTGAACCTCGCCCTAAAGTCCCCGTCGGCGGTTGCGGCCAATGACAAGATCTTCAGCGCGTCGTGTCGAGGCAGGCGAGGATGCTGCGCGAGGTAGACCTCGCCCATGCCACCGGTGCCGAGCATGCGCTCAATCACGTAGCCAGCGAAGACCTCGCCGTTGTTGAACGGCATATCCGAAAGCCTACAAACCGGCACGGCCGGGGAGCCAATTCCCTTACCGGCGGTCGATCCATTCGATGTAGCCCGTGCCGGTGATCGGGGCGCCGGCTGGTCGTCCGAGTGATGAGCAGCTGGTCGCCGGCGCACCTGCCGCGAGCGATCGCTTGCCGAAGACGGGTGCATGTGCCGTTCCGGGAATGACGATCGCGTCGAAGAAGCGGAATGGCTTCGGCAGGTTCGGCACCATGATCCCGTAGTGCGCGATGCCCCACCGGCCGCGCGGGATGTCCACCGGGGCGGCGTGGTCGAATGGTCGTCGGTTCAGGCCCTGGGTCCGGTTGATCTGAGCGATCAGGAAGTCAATGACGATCGACACGTCCCGGCTTTCCTCCCACGCGTTTCACACAGAACCTGAATGCATACCAGGAGACGTTGGCCTGCAATCCTGCCTTGTTCAGGTAGGTGTGCCAATCCCGCCGCCGGAAGCCCCGGGCAACGGAGATAACACCGTCAGAACGTGTGATCCGGTGCCACCTCATCACCCGGCACAGGATCGGGAAGGTGTAGTACGGCAGGGCATGACGGTGCAGATCGGTGATATGCCAGCCGTGCCGAGAATGCGCTTCCAGCCAGCGCAGAAACTCCACAACCTGGTGGTCACTGAGGTGATGGGTCATCTGTGAACTGACGATGAAATCCAGCGGCTCAGACGGGGTGCAGGAAAGCACGTCAGCGGTCTGGTAGTCGATCGCCATCCAGCATGGCGTCGCACTGCCGGCGGCGACAGCGCTGCGGGGATTCTGGTCGATACCCGACAGCTTTACCCGCAGGTCACGCCGGTCGGCCCAGCGCGCGATCGCCCGCAACAGATCACCGTGGCCGTGGCCGACGTCGAGCACAGAGAATTCGCTCATTCCCTCGCTGGCCTTGGCCAGCCACCGCAATGTCGGACGGTGAGTCAGGGTGATCCGATTGACCACAGCCAATTCGGCCACGACGCGCCGATAGGTGGCCGCGTCGGTGCCGTCGTGGTCGAGTTCCTCCTCGACTGTGCTTCGCTGTGAAAGCATCTCGTTCGCCAGGCCACGATCCGTGGTTCCACCACCAGCATCCGGGGTTCGTACTGATGCGCCTCGGACGAGGACCACGCCGTGGATTTCCCCCCAACCCCGATGCCTAACCAGGCGCAGCCATGCAGCCATGGTGTAGCGCTCCGAGGCCGGAGGGACCCTTTCAGCAGGAATTATATGAGTTCAATATGAGCGACGAATGCGCGGGGTGTCGCGGTCGCCCGCGGCGTGTCACGCGTGTTCCGCGATCCATTCGGTGGTGAAGTCCAGCATCGTTGCGAGGCTCTTCGCCAAGCCGGCCCCGATGGACTTCTCGAGTTTGCCGCCCACCAAGGGGATTTTGACGTGCACGCGCACGGCGAAGCGCAGCTCTGAGCCGCTCTCCGCCGCCGGGGCCAGCCAAGTTTCGGCGCGGCCCGATCCCAGTCCGCCGGAAGCCGAGACGTCGAGCTCCCCGCGAAACTGGCGGTCACCGTCCGGTCGCCATGTCTCGTTCTGAACGATTTTCATTTCGCCGGGAAGGAATTTGGCAATCTTCCCGGGCAGCAGCTGCCGACCCACGTGCTGGGTGGTACACACCCGCACCGTGCCGTCGGCGTCGACGATCATCGAATCGAGCGTGGTGGTGGCGGCGCCGGCCGCGATGCGGTCCAGCCAATAGTCCTCGCTGCTGAAGGCCCCATGGATTTGTTCAACGCTGGCGGTTGATTCGGCCGAGACGTCGAATGAACGCGACATAGCAATCCATTCTGACAAAAGTCGCGGCCGCGGGTATCTGCGCCCGGTGCCGCCGGGACCGGGACGCCGATCGCGCTGGCATACGCTGCGCCTATCGACGGCGAAAGGTGGACCCATGCGAATCAGCCTCATCAGCGGCCTCGACAACGAGTCGCCGCTGCAATCCTGTATCGCCGACATGGCCCGGGCGCGCGACGAAGGGTTCGCTCGGTTGTGGATCACCCAGATGCCCTCCGACGCCGACCTGCTGACCGTGTTAGCCGCCGCGTTGCGTGAAGTTCCCGATATCGAAGTAGCCAGTGGCGTGGTGCCGATTCAAAACCAGCATCCGACGCTGCTCGCGCAACGGGCATTGACGCTCAACATCATTGGCGAAGGGCGCTTCACCCTGGGCATCGGCGTCACCCACCGGGCCGTCACCGAGGGGATGTGGGGCGTCTCGTGGGACAGATCGGTGAAGCGATTGTCCGAATACCTCGACGGCCTGCTGCCCCTGCTTGCCGGCGAACAGGTCGACGCGCCCGGCGAACTCGTCACGACCAGGGGGTCGCTGCAGATCCCGAACGCGCCGGCGCCGCAGGTGTACGTCGCCGCGCTGGGTCCGCAGATGCTGCGGGTCGCCGGTCGGCGCACCGCGGGAACGATCACGTGGATGACGGGCCCCAAGACGCTGCGCGAACACGTAGGACCCACACTGCGCGGCGCGGCCGCCGACGCGGGCCGCGCGGCCGGGTCGGTCGCGGTGGCCGCCGCGCTGCCGGTCAGCGTGACGGACGACGTCGCCCAGGCCAGGTCGCTGGCCGCCCAGCAGTTCGCGATGTACGGCCACCTGCCGTCTTATCGCGCGATGCTCGACAGGGAGGGCTGCGCCGGCCCGGAGGACGCCGCGCTGATCGGCGACGAATCCACAGTCTGGCGCCAACTCGACGAGCTTCGCGATGCCGGCGTGGACGAGTTCGTCGCGATTCCGTTCGACCGGTCGAGCGAGGGAGGCCAGCGGACCCGGGCCGGCCTGCTGGCGTGGGCGTCGCGAGCCTCGGATTCGTAAAACGCTCTACACATGGGGAATAAAGCGGAATAAATCGGTCCCACTTCGCGGTTCCTGGGTGCTGTAGCGCGATCAGGCGTGTCAGCCTGCGCTGTGACCAGGAGGTGCCCATGACCACCGCCATCCTCGAGAACCGCCTCGCGGCCGTCAGGAATGTCGGCCACTTCGACGCCGCGGCCGTGGGCAGCTTCGCCCGCTACATCGCCGAGGCTCCCGACGAGAAGCTCTTCCGCATGAACCCCTATCGCTATGCGGAGGAGACCGGCACGCCGGAGCGACTGGCGGTGGACCTGTTCCTGCACGCTGCGCACGCCGGCGTCGTCGAGTTCAGCTGGGGCGTCCTGTGCCCGGGCTGCGGGGCGTTCATCACCACGGACCACGCCCTGCGCGCGCTCAACGAGGAGCGGTTCTGCGCGATCTGCGAGATCCCCGTCCCACCGGTGATCGACGACAACGTCGAGGTCGCGTTCAGTGTCGCGCCCTCGACGCGGTCGATCCGGTTCCACACCCCGGGCAAGCTCGACTTCCTCCGCGACAGCCTCACGCTGTTCTTTTCGCCCAGCGTCGCCGACACCACGCGTATCGGTCGCTACCTCGATAACCCCGTGTGGTTCGGTACCGCCCCGGCAGGCGGGAAGCTGGAGACCGAGACGGCGCTGGCGCCGGGCCGCTACGTGCTGGCCCTGCCGGAACACCACGTGATGCGGCGCTTCACGGTTGAGGACGGCCAGGACGGCGTGCACGCATCGGCGTCGAACTATGAGGTGCTCGCCGGTGGCGAACTCCTCCAGGAAGGCAACCGGCTTGCGGCCGGCAAGGTGAGCATGTCCCTGCTGAACCGGCTCGGCCGGCCGGTGGTGTTCGGCGCCTTCACCGACCCGCATCCGTCGCCGGAGGAGCTCGCGGCCAAGGCCGCCAAGTCGGCCGGGTCGTGCGGCGAGAACTTCAATCGCTTCTTTACCGTCAAGGAGTTGGTGACCACCCAGGCGTTCCGCGATCTCTTTCGCTCCGAGAGCATTCCCTCGCAGGGTGGGCTGGCGCTGAAGAACCTGACCGTGCTCTTCACGGATCTCAAGGGCTCGACCGAGCTCTACTCGCGGATGGGCGACATGCGTGCCTACGGCCTCGTCGGCGAGCACTTCGGCATCTTGCGTGAGGTCGTGTCCGAGCGCGGCGGGGCGGTGGTCAAGACCATCGGCGACGCGGTGATGGCGAGTTTCCCGACGCCGGCGCCGGCGCTCGAAGCGGCCATGGTGATGAACCGCGAGATCGGCAAGGTCGGCGACCTGGAGCTCAAGATCGGCCTGCACTCCGGCCCCTGCATCGCGGTGGACCTGAACGAGCGCCTCGACTATTTCGGCCAGACGGTGAACATCGCGGCGCGCGTCCAGGGCATCGCCGACTCGCGCCAGATCGTCTGCACCGATCCGGTGCGCGACGCGCCGGGCGCGGCCGAGGTGATAGCGGAGCTCAACCCCATCGGCGCCCGCGAACTGGCGGCCCTCAAAGGCGTCTCCGGCCACGTGGGGGTCTGGCGCTACCGGTAGGTGCGAACGCCCGCGCTCACGCTCGTGCGACGAGCCGCGAGACGATCGGCGCGGCCGGCGCCAAGGGCGTCGAAACGAATTTCGCCCTCATGCCCTTGACCCAGCGCTGACAGCGGTCCGTGAGCTGGTAGTCGCCGGTCTGCAGGTGTGAGCGGGTGACGAGCACGCCCAGTTGGGCGCCCTCCGAGCGTAAGTCGCCAGGAGCGGCGACGCGCATGTAAAACGCCTCGGACCCGTCGAGCAAGGTGGCCCAATCGTTGGCGGACCGCGCAAACGAGGTACGCCCGTCGTCATCGATACGCCATACGCCGGTGCGTGGCGTCGCGGTGAAGATCTCGAGATCCGGCGACGTCTCCGTGATGATCACCTGGCCCCAGACCTCGTCCTCGCCATAGCCGCGCTCCCAGCGCGCGTTGATCTCCTCAATGTCGAGCTCGTACTCCACGTCCATGTACTCGAGCAGGTGAAAGAGGAACAGCGGCATGTCGGCGTAGGCCTCGGTGGTCAAGTTCGTCATCGGGCTGGCGCCACTCAGGCGCGGGTTCACCTCGCCGAGATAGAGCTCGTCGGAGTCCAGGTCGTGCAACAGGTCGACCTCGAAGTAGCCGCGGTAACCTTCGCGGCGCATTACGTCGCCCAGCTTTCCCACCATTTCCCGCGCGGCGTGCGTCTGCGCGGGCGGCAGCACCTCGCGCCAGATGTCATTGCCGCACCAGCTGCCCCTGTGCGGAGTCAGCTCCGAATAGCCGACGAGGCTGGTCATCGCGGGACCGATCACGGTGCCGTGGCGGGTCACGGCACCCTCGAGGCACACCTCGACATTGCGGATGCGCTTCATCACCTTGAGTTCCTGCCCGACCATGTCGCCGGCGTTCTGGTCCCAGTCGCGCTGACCGTGCACAAAGAACGTCCCGCTGCCGGCGTTGCCGTAAGCGATCGAGATGACCAGGTCGTCTCCCAACCCGGCGTTCTGTGCGAGGGTCAGCAGTTCGTCATAGGAGCCGGCCCGCCCGATCGTGTGCGGCACGCTGGGTATACCCGCCTCGTTGGCCAGGCGCGTCATGACGATCTTGGAGCCCAGGCGCTGGCGCAGCTCGATCGGCGGGTGCATGACCTCGACGCCTGCCGACCGCGCCAGGGCCTGGATTTCCTCGTTCAGCATCACAAAGCAGCACTTGCCACCGGGACCTTTGCCCGCGATGAACTCGAGCGTCTCGGGATCGGACAGGAGGTGGCTGCACACCTCGTCCATCGAGTCAAAATCACGGCGGTCGCGTCGCCGGGGTACGAACACGCGCGAATGTGTGCCCTCGAAAGAGTCGAAGTAGGTCAGGTAGAAGAAGTTTCGTATCCAGCGGTCAACGCCCAGCAGGTTGAACGGGGTTGGCGAGATGAAGAACAACGGCACCTTGTTCGTGTGGAAGAAGGCGCGGATGTCCGAGAGACCGTGCAGCACACGGCGCGGCCCGGGCTCAGCGGGCGGGGGCTCAGATACCTGCATGCCCACAAGTGTGCACCTGACCGCGGCCGGGTGCAGGAGTCGGCTTCTCAACGCTAGATTCGGGCCATGAGCCCACTGCTGGACACCACGACCCGGTACCTGCGCCGCGTCGCTATCGGCAAGCAGCGCGAGGGACGGGTCCCGGGCCTGTATGCCGCGGTGTGCCGCGGGGGCGGGCTGGCCTGGGGCGACGGGATCGGCGTCGCGGATGTGGACGGCGACGTGGTGCCCGGGCCGGACCACCAGTTCCTGATCGGCTCCAACACCAAGACCTTCATCGCGGTGATGGTCATGCAGCTGCGCGACGAGGGGCGGCTGGCCCTCGACGACGTCCTCGGCGACCACGTCCCGGGCGTGTCCCACCCGATCACCGTCCGGCAGTGCCTCGCCCACGTCTCGGGGATGGCCCGCGAGCCCCTCGGGGACGTCTGGGAGACGCTGGAGCAGCCGGACGCCAAGCAGCTTCGCCGCGACTTCGACGAGGTCGAACGGGTCCAGCGGCCCCATGCGCGCTGGCATTACTCCAACGTGGTCTACGCGATGCTCGGCCAGCTGGTCGAGGAGCTCGATCGGCGGGGATGGCGGGAGTCCCTGGGCGCCCGGCTGCTCGAGCCGCTGGAGCTGAGGCGTACAACCGTCGGGTTCGATGGCGGGCCCCGGGCGACGGGCTACTACGTCGCGCCGTACGACGACGTCCCGCGGGTGGAGCCGGTGATCGACCTCAAGGCGATGGCGCCGTGCGGCGGCCTGGCCAGCACGGCCGCCGACCTGGCCCGCTGGTCGGCGTTCGTTGCCGACCCGCCGCCTGAGCTGCTCTCACCCGACACGATGGAGGAGATGTGCCAGCCCCAGATCCTGCTCGACACCGAGGACTGGAGCGGCGCGATGGGGCTGGGCCTGTTCCTCCTGCGCTCGGCCACCGGCCGCACCTGGGTCGGCCACACCGGCGCGATGCCCGGATATAAAAGCGGCGTCTTCACCCACCGCGAGTCGGGCACGGGCGGCATCGTGCTGATGAACGCCACGTTCACGCCGGCGGCCGACGCGCTGACGATCGAGCTGGCCGACCACGTCGTCGAGCACGACCCGGTGGAGGACGAGCCATGGCGGGGCGGCACCGAAGTGCCCGACGAGCTGCGCGGCATCCTCGGTCGCTGGTTCTCCGAGGGCCATCCCTTCGTGTTCATGGTCCAAATGGGCCGCCTGCAGGCCCGCATGGACGAGCCGGCGGCCGCCGGACTACGGCCGTCGGTGTTCGAGAGGATCTCCGACGGCGTCTATCGCACGGTCTCGGGGCAATGGCGCGGCGAGCAGCTGCGCGTGACCCGCGCGGCCGACGGCGCGGTGAGCAAGCTGAACTGGGCGACGTACCTGTTCACCCGGGAGCCGATGGCCTTCGGCGAGCACCTCGAGACCGATAGGTTTTGAGTTCATGAGCCCCGCTGATGCACGTTCAACCGAGCGCTTGTTCGCGCTGTCCGAGCGGGTGCGGGGTTTCCTGCCGGCCGACGAGGGGCGGGCGCTCTACGACGCGGCGCTGCGATTCCTCGACGGCGGGGTCGGCGTGGAGATCGGCACCTATTGCGGCAAATCGACGCTGCTGCTCGGCGCGGCGGCGCAGCAAACCGCCAGCGTGCTCTACACCATCGACCATCACCACGGTTCCGAGGAACACCAGGCCGGGTGGGAATACCACGACGCCTCGCTGGTCGACGAGGTCACCGGACTGTTCGACACGCTGCCGACTTTCCGGCGCGCACTCGATGCCGCCGGGCTGGACGACCACGTCGTCGCCGTCGTGGGCAAGTCGCCGATCGTGGCCCGGGGGTGGCGGTCGCCGCTGCAGCTGTTGTTCATCGATGGCGGCCACTCCGAGGAGGCCGCCGCTCACGACTTTGACGGGTGGGCGAAGTGGGTCGTCACCGGTGGGGCCCTCGTTATCCACGACGTGTTTCCCGACCCCAGGGATGGCGGCCGACCACCATATCTAATCTATTGTCGTGCAGTCGATTCCGGCCAGTTCAGGGAGGTTTCGGCGGCGGGGTCGCTGCGGGTGCTCGAACGGATCGGCGGCCGGCCGGGGCAACCGATCGAGGTCACCGGCTAGGGCCGGTGACAAGGCATTCGCAGTCGAAGTCCACCTGCAGGCCCATCGGCAGCCCGTGCGCGCGGAAAATCTTCCCGCCGGCGGTGGTGTCCGACAGCGCGTCGGCCGCCAGGATCATCGCGGCGCCGGTCCAGGTGGTCCGCTCCTCGGGCCAGCGTTTGCCGTCGGCGAACACCAGGCCGGTCCAGTACGAACCGTCGCCGTCGCGCAGGTGCTGCATGTCGGCGAATTGCCTACGCGCGGCCCGGCGGTCGCCGACGGCGTCGAGGGCCATCACGAATTCGCACGTCTCGGCGCCGGTCACCCAGGGCCGGTCGGCCACGCAGCGAATGCCCAGGCCGTCCACCACAAAGTCGTTCCATCGCTGTTTGATTCGCGCCGCCGCGGCCCGGCCCCGCAGGGCACCGCCGAGGACGGGGTAGTACCAGTCCATCGAGTAGCGGTCCTTCTCGGTGAACACTTCGGGATGGGCGGCCAGCGCGTGGCCCAGTCGGCCGACCGCCAGTTCCCACTCCGGCTGCGGTTCACCCACCAGGGCCGCGAGCGCAAGCGCGCAGCGTATGCTGTGGAACACGCTGGCGCAGCCCGTCAGCAACGCTTCTGAGACGGGGCCGGATGCACTTCGAGCCCAACAGATTTCGCCGTAGCCGACCTGTAGGTCGATGACGAAATCGATCGCCTTGCGCACCACGGGCCACATCGTGTCGGCAAACGACTCGTCGCTGGTGACCAGCACGTGATGCCAGACGCCCGTGGCGACGTAGGCGCAGAAGTTGCTGTCGCTGTTGGCGTCTTCGACTGTCCCCGAACGGATTTGGATTGGCCAGGAGCCGTCGGGCCGCTGCGTGCGACGGCACCATTCGAACGCGCCCCGCGCCGCCTCGAGCAGCCCCGCCGCGGTGAGCGCCATCGCGCACTCCACGTGGTCCCACGGATCGGTGTGACCACCGCTGAACCACGGGATGGCCCCCGATGGTTCCTGTGCGTCGGCAATGGATTGCGCGGTTTGCAGGCACTGCTCGACGGTGAGGATGCCCGCAACCGCGGGCGGGTCAGCGCGCCGCAACGGAATATCCGAGCGTCACTTCGTTTTCCGTCGGCCGGCGCTTGGTGAAGTACATCGCCACGCTCTTGCCGATGAGCGGATTGAGCAGCGCCTCGGCCATTCGGGTTGACCTCGGGCGCTGCATCAGATCCCACACCAGAAACTTGTGGTACGCGCTGACCACGGGGTGGTCGGCATTCGACACGCCGACAGCGCATTTCAGCCACCAGAACGGGGAGTGCAACGCATGGGCGTGGTGGGCGTGCGTCAATTCCATTCCGCCGCTGATGATTTTGTCGCGCAGATCGCTGGCTCGGTAAACGCGTACGTGGCCGCCGTCGTTGCTGTGATATTCGGTGGATAACAGCCAGCACACCTGCTCCGGAAGCCAGCGCGGCACGCTGACTGCCATCGTGCCACCGACCTTGAGCACCCGGACCAATTCCGCGATGGCGGCGGTGTCCTGGGGGATGTGCTCCAGGATTTCGGACGCGATGACGCAGTCGAATGTCTCGTCGGCGTACGGCAATTGCAGCGCGTCGCCGAGCACCACGTTCGCCGATGCCGCCGCGGGCGCTTCGCCGGCTTCGGCCATCGCACGCAAAGTTCCCTCCACGGAACGCAGTTCGGACTCGTCACGGTCGAAGGCGATGACGTTGGCGCCGCGCCGATACGCCTCGAACGCGTGCCGGCCGGCCCCGCAGCCCACGTCGATGACCGTTGTAGACGGCCCGATGGCCAGCCGGTCGAAATCTACTGTTAGCACGACGATTCGCCTCCGGTGGTCGCCTTGCGGGTGATCGCCCGCTCGTAGATCCGCACGGTCTGAGCGGCCACCGCTTCCCAGCTGAACACGCTGACCGAACGCTCTCTGCCGGCCTTGCCCAGCGCGCGCCGCTTCTCCGGTGAGTCGAGCAGCGCGCCGAGCGCACCGGTCAGCGCCTCGACGTCGGCGGCCGGCACCAGCTCGGCGCACGCACCATCGGTCCCGAGGACTTCCGGCAGCGCACCCACCTGGCTTGCGACGATCGGGGTGCCGCTGGCCATGGCTTCGACCGCCGGCAGCGAAAACCCCTCGTAGAGAGACGGAATGCAGGCGACCTCTGCCGAGGCGAACAGCGCCGCCAACTCGGCATCGGCAAGGCCGCTGGTGATGTGGACGATGTCAGAGATGCCCAGTTCGGCGATCAGTTTGTCGGTGGGGCCGTTGGGTTCCACCTTGGCGACGAGCCGCAATTCGACATCGCGGTTCACGCGCATTCTGGCAATCGCGTGCAGCAGCGTTCGCACGCCCTTCAGCGGGGTATCGGCGCTGGCTATCGCGATGACCCGACCGCGTTGCCGGGGCTGCGGTCTGGGCTTGAAGAGGTCGGTGTTGACGCCCAGTGGCACCACATGCAGTTGATCGGGCGAGACGTCGAAGTCGGCGACGATGTCGGCTGCCGACGCAGACGAAACGGTGAGCAGATCGGGGATCTGGCGCGCAACGCGTTTCTGCATCGTGGAGAACCCATACCATCTGTGCACCAGTGGTTTTCGCCACCATCGCGCGGCGGCCAGGTCGAGGACCCGGTCCCGCGTAATGGGGTGGTGCACGGTGGCCACCACCGGCAGCCCGGAGTTCGCGACCTTGAGCAGGCCGGTTCCCAGGCTCTGATTGTCGTGGACGACGTCGAAATCGGCCCGACGATCGGCAAGCAGCCGGGCGGCACGCAGCGAGAAGGTCCGCGGCTCGGGAAAGCCGGCGGTCCACATGGTGGCGAGTTCCAACAGGTCGATCGAGTCGCGTATTTCGCTTGGGCGCGGAACCCGGAACGGGTCGGGTTCGCGGTACAGGTCGAGGCTTGGCACCTCGGTCAACCGCACTCGCGGGTCCAGCAGCTGCGGATACGGCTGGCCGGACAACACTTCCACGTCGTGACCGAGCTCCACGAGGCCACGGCTGAGATGGCGCACGTAGACGCCCTGTCCGCCGCAATGGTCCTTACTACGATAGGACAGCAAGGCTATTCGCATATTCAGACTGTTCCCCGGACTTTTCCCCGCGAGTTAATGACCGCCGAAGGGTACCCAGAATCCATCGAGATCAACGTGGCGCAGACCACCGTGACGGCAAACTGGACACGTGTCCAGACTATAGTTCGATCATCTAATAGATGCAACGCAGCTCGGGTGGGCGCGTCACTCGGCGGCATCAAGGGGCCGGGAGGCAGTGGAACCCCGACCGGGCGGGGCCGTCGCCTGTGGCTTCGCTGCGGGTTGGTTTATGGCCCGTCAGATCGGGAATTCCCATGCCCAACAGGCGGTCAGGATGGCACGTCAGAATTGGTCCGTGAGTCCGCTGGTTGTCTTGTCGGCGCTTAACGACGTTTGAAAAGGGGTGTCAGCGTGACGGTCACGAATCCACCCGGCTTCGCCGGCGCCTTTCAGGAGGCTGTGGTTGCAGTGCTCAATGCAATCGCCAGCGTGGGGGAGGAACGCCGCGGGAACCTTCGGAACGCCAGGCTGGCAATCGATAAGGCGTTACGCGATTCCCAAAGTGGTGAGGAATGGTACTTGGCCGACCACTTGCGCCGGGGAATCAAGGATGTGGCGGCGCACGCATGGGATGCGGCCTAGCCGGCAATGCCTTGAAGCCTCGACCCGGTCGGCCACCGCGTGGCGAGGTACCGACCTCCGGCCCGTAAATACCACCGTCCGAGCCGTCCGAGCCGTCCGAGCCGTCTGACAGGCTTTTGGTGGAATCCCTAGTTCTTCGAATCGCTACTGGCGGCAACCGAGATGTGGAAACTGATTGTATGAAACTGGACCCGAGAGGCACCGTGCGCCGCTCCGCCGAGGGCTCACTGCTGGTGCGTGAGTACAGCGGCGACGATTTGGGCTGGAAGCTGGTGCCGTCGGAGTCGGGAGAGTGTGTGTTCCATCGGGACATCGACCCGCTCTTCCTCGAGTGGCCGATCATTTGGTGCCCCGATGCGACATTCCACGAACAGGACAACATCCGACGCGCTCAGGGGCGCCGCCCGTGAGCATGGCCGGGCACCCCAGCCTGGGCAGGTTATTACGGCCTCTCACTGCGCCGAGTGTGCATCGTGCTATGCGACACGCCGATCCACCGTCGTGCAGCGCGCACTCGGCGCCTCACCTGCCTTGACACGACATGCCTTGACAAGCCGCGCCGCCGGACCCAGCATCGTGGCGACCACCTGTGGAATTCCGTGAACGGGTGGCGGGGAATCATGTGAACGACGACAACTCGCTTCGCGGCTTTGCCTTCGGTACGCCGATCCGAAAGGCCATTGCCGTCGGAACCGTCGTACTCGCGCTCGTCGCGGTTTGCTGGCTTTGGCGCGCACGAGGTCACGCACCACACACAGAAGCAAACGGCGGCGGGCAGGCAACGCCGGCGCCGGCTGCGGCGCCCGCGCCCGCCGCCCCGTCGGTCTCTAAGCTGCCCGATGTGGCAACCGCGGCTGACTTCGCGACGGTCTCCAAGCTGATCAACGATGCGATTGCGGCGGATAAGCTGCCGGGTGCTGTGGTGGTGATCGGGCACGGTGGCGGCGTCGCCTTCCGCCAGGCTTATGGCTCGCGCAAGCTTGCCGGCGAACCCGGGCTCGATGGCTCTCCGGCACCCGCGGAGCCGATGACCGAGGACACGATCTTCGACCTGGCGTCGTTGACGAAGACCCTCGCAACCACGACGGCCGTCATGCAGCTGTATGAACAAGGCAAGGTTCGGTTCGACGATCCCGTGCAGCAGTATTTGCCCGATTTCAACTCGGAGAACGATCCGCGGCGCGCACAGGTGACCGTTCGCATGCTGCTTACGCACACGTCAGGCGAGACGGGCGACGTCGATCTCAACGATCCGTGGGGACTGGCCGCGGCCGATAAGGCGGAAGGCATGCATCGTGCGCTGACCACGCCGCTGGAATCGGGTCCGGGTGAGGTCTTCCGCTACTCCGATATCAACTTCATCCTGCTCGGCGGGCTGGTCGAGAAGGTCGCCGGCGACGCGCTCGACGCCTACGTTGCGCAACACGTGTTCGAGCCGCTCGGCATGGCAGACACCCGCTACCTGCCCCTGGCCAAAGCCTGCGGCCCGCACACGACGATCGGGGCCGCGATCGCCTGGGCTCCCGTGGCAGGAGGCCGGGTCCCGGACACTTGCTCCGCGGGTACCTGGAGCGTCGATCTCTTGCCGCGCATCGCACCGACGGCGCGTGACGAGGAGAACGCGGCCGATCCGAGCAAGAACCCCGATTTTTTTCGCCTGCTTCGTGGCACCGTGCAGGACACCACGGCGCGGCGCATGGGTGGAGTGGCCGGGCATGCCGGCGTGTTCTCGACGGCGGACGACGTCAGCATCTTCGCGCAGGCCCTGCTTGACCGGCTCGCGGGCCGTCCGAGCAACTTTCCGCTGACGCAAGCGACGTGCGAGTTGATGACGACTCCGCAGCAGCCGGGGCACACGGCACAACAGCTCGAAGCGGCGAACGCTGCCGCCCGGGCAGCCGTTGCAAGGAGGCCGAATCCGGCAGATCCGCTTCTTGCTCCGCGCTATCCGGCGATCGCGGGGCAGAACCTGCGCGGCTTCGGCTGGGATATCGACACGGGCCTGTCCGCGGCGCGGGGCGTAGCCTTTCCCATCGGCAGCTTCGGCCACACAGGCTTCACCGGCACCTCGCTGTGGATCGACCCGGGCTCCGGCACCTTCCTGGTTCTGCTCGCCAACTCGATCCACACGCGAGGCAGTCCGCCGATGTCGAACCTGCGCGGTGAGGTCGCGACGGCGACGGCGCGGGCCCTGGGTCTCTAGAGGTCTCTAGGGGTCTCTAGAGGTCTTTAGGGTCTTTCAGGGTCCTCAGGGCCGCTCGAAGTGCTGATAGTCGGGAGTCGCCCAGTAGCCACCCCACCGCCAGCCACGATCGGTGAAGACCCGCACGGCTGGGTCGCCGCTGTGGAGGAGCCCTGGGTCGGTGCGGCTGCGGTCCAGGTAGGCCGCCGCGTTCTGCGGTTCGAAATATCCGCTGAGGTAGAGGCACGGGTTGATCAGCGTATTGATGTCGATGGCCCGACCGTAGGCGTGTGGAGACCATTCGTCGCTTCCCGGGATGGTTCGGCAGTTGAACGCCGACGTGTTGTTGTCCTCCATGGACAACTCGTCGTTGGCGTCCTGGTAGTGGTCGACCGTGCGGATCTTCTCGACGGGATAACCCAGCCGGTATAGCTGCTCAAAGATCGCGATGACGTCCGGCACCAGATCTTGGTGCACGATCAGCGCGCCCCGGTGCGTCTGGCCGTCGAAGCCGACGTAGTCGACGTCGACCCGTCGCAGCTGCTCCGGCTCGACGGGGCAACCCGGCCGCCAGGTCGTGCCGAGTTCGGCGGCCGTGACCGGCTCGACGGTCGAACCGGCGGGTGCCGGCGGCGCGCTGGAAGATGGTGGCGGCGGCGCGTTGGAAGACGGTGCCGCCGACGGTGACGACATAAGAGCCGGTGATGGTGTGGCCGCAGGAGGCCGGGGCGCGGGTGCAGTGCTGGTGCACTGCACCAGCACGACACACGCTGCCAGCAGTTGCGCCAGCACCGCACCCCGTCGCCCGACGGGCCTCAACGGCGATGAGTCCTCACCGCTTGCCTCCATCCCTACAAGACCGCTGCGATACGCGGTTTCGCTAGACGAGTCCGGTGCCAACGCTAGCGCGCAGCCGAAGCGCCTTTGCGAAACGCGTCACCGTTTGCGCCGTTGGCACTCCTACGCGTCAGGGTGAAACACGGGAGGAGGAATCAGTTGTGAACGACGCTAGCGAGATTCGCTACGAGTCAGTCGTTCGGGAACGCTGGCGCGACCGCCAATCCGCTGCGACCCGCCCCGGCGTACCGATCAAGCAGCAGAGGTGGATTGACGCCGGACTTGTCGCTTTCGGTGTGCTGTTGACAGCGGGCGCGGTGGCCGCCGTCACGGTCACCACCGATGAGAACGCGGCGCTGCCGACCGTCACACAAGGCAACTCGGTGACAGCGATCCGTGGCGGCGATACGCCCATTTCGGCACCGGCCGGCGGACTTGTCGTCCCGACGGTACGGCAGCGTCTGATCTTCGTGTTACTGCCGAGGCTCCGGTGAGGTCCCTTGGGTGCGATTCCCTATGTCGCGCAAGCCGAGATAGCCGACTGCGATGCCGCCGCACTTACCATGGGGTGCTCGGCTATTACGGCCGCCACGTTTCGCTCGCCGAGATGCACGAGGCGACTGGGACCGGGCGCGACGGCGTCGACGCCCTGCGACTTGGCGAAGCGGCGTCGTCTTTCGGTCCGCGGGCCCGCGGGGTGGCCACTGAACTCGAAGAGCTGCGGTTCCTGCCCCGTGGCACCGTCTTGCATTGGGGTGCAGCACATTTCGTTGGTCTTCGCTCAACGTCACGGCGTGGGGTGACCGTCGTCGATCCGGCTGCCGGCAGCTACCGACTCAGCTGGTCCGCGGTCAGCGATCTCTACAGCGGCGTCGCGGTCATGCTGGAGCCCACCGACATGTTCGCCGTGTGATGGCGTTGGCGGTGCCGATGCTGGCCGGCGTGATCGTCAATCGGGTTGTGCCCAAGAACGACCCCCACTTGCTCAAAGTGCTGGCCGCGGTGATGGCCGCGCTGATCGGTTATTCGGTGCTCGCGACGTTCCTGCGCGCGCGGTTTCTGTTGCGGCTGCGCGGCCGTTTTGACGTCGACATGACACTCGACTCCTCGGCACCTGGCCCCCGCCCACCCGACCCTTACCAATTGGGTAGGAAACCCTTCCCTTGCGGAAGTGGAATCTCGCTTCCCGGGTGATTACGAAGTCACCGGAGATCGCGGAACATTTCAATCATGAGTTACACGACCACACTGCCGAAGAGCGACATCGTCAGCGACGCGGAACTGGCCCGCGCGGTGGCCGCCGGCGATCGTGCGGCGCTGGCCGGGATCTACAACCGCTACGCAGCCCCGCTGCAGGCCTTTTGCCTGGGCATCGTGCGCGATCGCCACACGGCCTCCGACTGCGTGCAAGATGTCTTCTGCATCGCGGCCGCACAGCTGCCGCACCTGCGTGACGCCGAGAAACTGCGGCCGTGGCTCTACGCCATTGCCCGCCGGAGCGCGCTGCGTGCCCTGTCCGAACGCCGCCGCGAGCCCGCCTTCGACGAGCTGCCCGACAACGCGGCAACGGGCCCGGGGCCGTTTACGCAGTCTGCACAGAACGAACTCGCTCAACTGATCGCCCAGGCTTCCGGCGGATTGTCCGAGCGCGACCGCCAGGTGCTGGAGCTTGCCTATCGCCACGGCGTGACCGGAACCGACCTCGCGGAAAGGCTGGGCATCAGCTACGACTCCACCAAGAAACTGCTACAGCGGCTGCGCGAGACCATCGAACGCTCGTTGGGTGCGCTGCTGGTGGCCCGGCACGCGGCCCAGCACGGATGCCGGCAGCTCGCCGCGAGCCTGGACGGCTGGGACGGACAGTTCAACGTCCTGATGCGGAAACGCGTTGTGCGCCACATCGAGTCGTGCTCGACCTGCTCCGATTACCGCAGCAGCGTCGTCAACGCCGTCGCCATGCTCGGCGGCGACGTGCTGCACAAGGCGTCCTAATCGACCTCCCGAGTCCTCACTTTTGCTGCCGACCGCGCTCACGCAGCATGGCGCGGTTGACGGCCCCGAGGCGGATGGCCGCATTGGCGAGCCGGACTCGGCGGTCTCCTTCGGTCTGGATGCCGAACTTGTCGTAGAGGTGCTGGAGATGCTGTTTGACGGCTGCGTCCGTCACGAATAGTTCACTGGCCATCCGACGAACCGATGCCGGCTCAGGAAACGGGTCGTCGGAGACGAAGGGGCGGCACAAGACCTGGAGGACCTCGAGTTCGCGCGGGGTCAGGCGGGGCGGGCGCAGGATTGCCCTGCCGGTTTCGGTTTCATCGTCGGCCGGTGCTCCGTCGGCTTGCCTCGTCATCCAGAAGACCAACCGCGAACTGCCGAGCCGCAATTCGTCTCCAGACCGTAGGACCCGTTCCGCGGCGATCCTTTCTCCGTTGACATAGGTGCCATTACGGCTACCTAGGTCCCGCACGGACCATGCCTGCCCGAAGTTCTCCAAGACCGCGTGTATGCGTGAGACCGTCGTGTCGTGGTCGAGCGACACGACATTGGTCGAGGCCTTGCCGAGGGTCACTCGGTCACCGCTGAGCGCGACCAGCTCCCGCCCCGACGGCTTCCAAACTTCCAAATGGGAAGACATGTAGACCTCCTACAGGCCAATTCTCACCCCGCGACTCAGAATTTGCCCGGACAACCGTGCGCTGAGCCAAAAATCGCGTGCGTCAGGTTCCGCGTCAGGTTCGCTGCGGAACCCATACACGGGCTCAATCAGCTTGGCATGACAACACTGCGCCACCCGCCGAGGGACCCATTCGGTTCGGCGGGGGATGCAGACACCACCATGCCCGCACCACGGCAACAGTAGTGTCGGCGGGCTGTCCGGGGCCGTGCAGATGTCCGACCATGGTTGTGCAGCTACCGAGACCCCCCGATACCACCCGAGACCGGCGCTGCGCAGAAGGGAACGAGCATGAATTCCACGATGGTCACGAATTCCACGATGGTATTGAGTGCCAAGAGCACTGACACCCTGCATCGCAGCGTCTGGGTGGACAGGGGCTGGCCGGAGTGCGACGAGCGATTGGTCGCCGTCGCCGAGGTCAAGGCGCTCAGCTTTGGCCGCGCCAGCAGCGCAGGTCACGCAGGCAGAGCAGGCGAGTGTGCCGACCCCGGGGACGTCATTGGGGTCGTCGGGTGGGTCCAGGTCACGTTCAGCGGAATGGGCCCGTCAGGCACACCCACTTGACGGCGAGGATCCTGATGCGCTCCATCAGCGGTTGCCGCAGAAACGTTTCGGGATCGACCGCGGGATATGTCGGTGTTGTGAACCCCATGGCGAGCTCCTCGTCAAAGAACAGCTCTCAGGCTAAATCGGTGCGCCGCCGCATTGACCGAACCAAGGAAACGCCAAGGTTACGGCAGTTAGGTAGCATCGTGAGCACCTTGCATACCTTGGGAGGGCTGCCCATGGATGAGGTGCCTTTCGGCCGTTATCAGCTGATCGAGATGATCGGCGAGGGCGGCATGGGCTCGGTATATAAGGCCTACGACACCGTCATGCGTCGCGACGTGGCGGTCAAGTTGTTGGCGCCCGAATTGCTCAAGAAAGCCGGATACGCCGACAGGTTCCGGCGTGAGGCCTACACGGCGGCGAAATTGACCGAGCCGCACATCGTCCCGATCCACGAGGCCGGCGAGATCGACGGCCAGTTGTATCTGGTGATGCCGGTCATCAAGGGCACCGACCTGCAAACGCTGCTCGCCCGCGACGGGCCGATGCCCACCGAGCGCGCCGTGCGGATGATCGAACAGCTGGCCGCGGCGCTGGACGCCGCGCATGAGGCGAGTCTGGTGCACCGCGATGTCAAACCGTCGAACGCGTTGGTGACCGCTCAGGACTTCGTATACCTGATCGATTTCGGCATCGCGCACGACGCGTCGGCCACCAGGCTGACCCGACCCGGCTTCACGGTCGGCTCGTGGGCATACATGGCGCCCGAACGCTTCGGTCGCGGGCAAATCGACGCGCGAGCCGACGTATATGCGTTGGCGTGTGTGCTCTACGAATGCCTGACCTCACTGCTGCCGTTTCCGGTGGAAAGCATGGAGGAGCAGGTCACCGCGCACCTCAGCGCGGACCCGCCAAAACCCAGCGTTTTCGACTTCGCGATCCCGGTCGAGTTCGACGACGTGATCGCGCGCGGCATGGCCAAGGATCCCGAGCTGCGCTACCAGAGCGCCAACGAGCTGGCCGCCGCCGCCCGCCAAGCGCTCAGTGGGGCGCCAGCACCGGCTCGTGACTGGCCGGCACCGGCGATCACCGTGGTCGACGGCCTGGACAGGACTCTCAGCGGCAGCCAACGGGCAGGCGAGCCCTCGTCCGCGACGATCAAACAATCGGCTGAGCACAAGCATGTGACGGTGCTGTCCGCCAGTGTGGTCGAATCGATGGAGCTGGCCGCGGCGCTGGGCGTGGGGCGGTTTCACCAGATCATGACCGAGCTGGTCAACCGTTCGGCCGCGGTGGTGCGGCGCTACGGCGGAGTGGTCGATAAATCCACCGGCGAGGGGATCACGGCGGTGTTCGGCGCGCCGGCGGCGCTGGAGGATCACGGCCTGCGCGCGTGCCTGGCGGCCCTGGGGATCCAGGAGGAGGCCAAGGGCCTCGCCGGCGAGATTGAGCACCACGGGGGCGTGGACCTGCAACTGCGGGTGGGCCTCAACTCGGGCCGGGTCATCGCCGGTGGGACCGATTCGGGTTCGTTGGCGCTGGTCGGTGAGCAGGCCGGGATGGCGCAACGCATGGAGTCGGCGGCCCCGCCCGGCGGGGTCATGCTCAGCGAGTCCAGCACCCGACTGGTCGAAAAGACCGCGGTGCTGGGTGAGCCGGAGACGGTGTGGGTCGGCGGCGGCCGTGCACCGATGCCCGCGCGTCGGCTGCTGGGGCTGGCGTCGCAACCGGTGGGGAGCGGTCGCTACGAGACCACCTTGGTGGGACGTCAATGGGAAATGAACACCGTCACAGGCATTTTGGATCGTTTAGGCGGTCGGCAGGGGAGTGTCGTGTGCGTGGCGGGGGCGGCGGGAATCGGCAAGAGCCGGCTCGTGCACGAGACCGTCGCGATCGCGGGCCACCGTGGCGTCGAGGTGTTTTCGGCCTTCTGCGAGTCCCATGCCAGTGACATTTCGTTTCATGTGGTGGCGCGGCTGCTGCGCGCGATCGCGGGGATCCGCGACCTGGGCGGTGCGGCCGCGCGGGCGCGGGTGCGCGACCATGTTCCGGACGGGGCCGACCCGCAGGACCTGATGCTGCTGGATGACCTGCTGGGCATCAGTGATGCCGACGCGGTACTGCCGCCCATCGACCCGGCGGCGCGGCGGCGGCGATTGACCGCGCTGATCAACGCGGTGTCGCTGGCGCGCACCGAGCCGGTGGTCTACATCATCGAAGACGCGCACTGGATCGACGCGGTCAGTGAATCCATGCTGGCCGAATTCCTGACGGTGATGCAGCACACCCCATCGATGGCGCTGATCACCTACCGCCCCTACTACCACGGGGCGCTCACAGCGGTGCCCGGCGCCCAGACGCTGGCGCTGACACCACTGGGTGATGCGGACAGCACGGCATTGGTCGCCGAACTGCTGGGCCCGGATCCCTCGGTCGGTGCCGTGGCGGCGCTGATCACCGAACGGACCGCCGGTAACCCGTTTTTCGCCGAGGAGATGGTGCGCGAGCTTGCCGAGCGCGGTGTGCTGGAGGGCGAGCGCGCTCGCTACCGGTGTGGCACCGATGTGGCGGACGTCATTGTGCCGGCCACCGTGCAGGCGGTGATCGCCGCGCGCATCGATCGACTCGAACCGGGGGCCAAGCAGACGCTGAGCGCGGCGTCGGTGATTGGGTCACAGTTCAGCCCGGATCTGCTGGCCAGCTTGGGGATCGATCCGGCCCTCGAGGCGCTGGTCGAGGCCGAGATGATCGATCAGGTCAGGTTTACCCCGCACGCCGAGTACGCGTTCCGGCATCCGTTGATCCGCGCGGTGGCCTACGAGTCGCAACTGAAGTCGGACCGCGCCGTGCTGCACCGGCGCCTGGCCGCCGCCATCGAGGCCGGTGACCCGGGATTGGTCGAGCAGAACGCGGCGGTGATCGCCGAGAACCTCGAGGCGGCCGGCGACGCGCAGCTCGCGTATGGCTGGCACATGCGCGCCGGCGCGTGGTCGACGCACCGCGACATGGCCGCGGCGCGGCTGAGTTGGGAGCGGGCGCGCGAGATCGCCGACTCTTTGGCGGCCGACGATCCGGCCCGCACCGAAATGCGCATCGCCCCGCGCACCCTGCTGTGCGGCACCGCCTGGCGAGTCCACGCGGAAGACTCCCTCGCGCGCTTCGAGGAGCTGCGCGAACTGAGCTCGCTCGCCGGCGACAAGGCATCGTTGGCCATGGCCATGAGCGGGCAGGTGACGAACCACTGGCTCCATGGCCGCGCGCGGGAGGCGTCGGCGCTGGCCGACGAACTCATGGCTCTGATCGAGGCGATCGCTGATCCGACCATGACGGTCGGACTGTCGTTCTTCGCGATACTCGTCAAGATGGAGAACGGCGGATGGGCCGACGTGCTGCGCTGGTCACAAGCCGTCATCGACCTGGCCGACGACGACCCCACCAAAGGTAACTTCATCGTCGGGTCGCCGTTGGCGGTGGCGCACGCCACGCGCGGGATGAGCCGAGCGGTCCTGGGCCGCCCGGCGACAGAGTGGCTGGGTGACCTCGCCGTCACCATCCCCATGGCCCGCCAGACGGACGCGACGACCTATGCCATCGTCGTGGACTTCACCTACGGAACCGGGATATGCGGCGGGGCGCTGCCGGTCAACGACGCCTCTCTGGACCTGATCGACGAGGCGCTGCAGATCGCCGAACGGTCCGGTGACGATTTCGCGGTGGCCAACTCACGATTGGCGCTGGGCTTGGCGCTGGTACACCGCGAGTCCCCAACAGACCGTGATCGCGGACTGCAGGTGCTGACACAACTGCGCGACATGTGCCTACACCAGCACTTCACCTTGTCCGAGCTCCCGCTGGTCGAGGCCTACATCGCCTGGGAGCAGGCCAGGCGCGGAGACCTCGATGGCGCCATCGCGGCATTGCGGGCAGCCGTGGACGATCTGTGGGAGGCAGGACTTCTCAGCTGGTTCATCATGGCCACCGCCAGGTTCGTGGAGACGCTGCTATCGCGCGGCCTCGAGGATGATTTGCTCGAAGCCGAGACCGCGATCGAGCGATTGGCGGCCGCCCCGCTCGACGACGAGTTGCTGCTGCGCAATATCTGGCTGGCGCGGCTACACGCACAGCTGGCCGCCGCCCACGGCGACGAGGCCGCTCACCGGGAACTCCTGCACCGATACCGGTCGATGGCCACCTCGTCCGGCTGGCTCGGACACATGGCGATGGACGATTCGTGGACTGTCCGCTTCGCGGTGGCAGGCGCAACCCGAATCTTGTCTATTTCGCAGAAAATGTCCCGCAAGGCCAAGTGGAACAAGCTTGTCCTCCGGTCGACGGCGTCGTGGCGGCGTCGTTGACGGTGTTGGCCGCCTGATTCGGCGAGTGTACCCACATAAGGTGATCGGGTTTTTTCGTTTTCGTGCGCTTCGGCCGGGGTTGGGCTCAAATGGTGGCCAGGAAGTAATGGCCGAGAATCACTAAGGGGCAGGCGATGTCATCTGTGCTCGTGGCGCCGGGAATATTGGAGACGGCGGCGGCCGACGCCGCGCAGATCGGTTCGGCGCTACGGGAAGCGCATCTGACCGCGGCCATCCCGACGACCGCGCTGCAAGCCGCGGCCGCCGACGAGGTGTCCGCCACCATCGCGGCGCTGTTCGGCGCGCACGCCGAGGACTATCAGGCAGCGGCGGCGCGGGCCGTGACGCAGTACGAGCAGTTTGTGCGCAACCTGGGCTCGGCGGCAACATCGTATGCCGGTGCGGAAGCGGCCATCGCCACGTCTCTGCAGCAGGCGATGAGCCCGCTGCTGCCAAGCGCCGCCGGCGCGGGGACCGGATTCCCGACGCTTGTCCACAGCGCGGTCCAGGCGTTCGGCGACGTCTGGGTCAGCAGCCAGGCCGGGCGGGTGCTCGACCCGATCATCAACGCGCCCGCGCAGCTGCTGCTCGGGCGTGACCTGATCGGTGTCGGCGGTCAGACCGGTACCGGCGGCCAGGTGCCGGCCGGCGGCGGCAGCGGCACGAAGTCGATCGTCATCGACTTCATCCGGCACGGGCAGTCGGAAGCCAACCTGGCGAACATCATCAGCACGGCGGTGCCCGGGCCCCCACTGACCGCGCTGGGCATGAGCCAGGCCACGGCCATCGGCAACACTCTCTTCGCGCAGGGCCCCTTCGCCGGGGTCTTCACGTCGCAGTTGCTGCGTACACAGATGACCGCCGCGCCGTTGGTTGGCCTGTTGGGGCTGAACCCCAACACCGTGCCGCAGTTGGCCGGGCTGAACGAGATCTACGGCGGTCCCGTTTACGAGGGCCTGCCGGTAGTCAGCCTGCAGGGCCTCCTCTACGGGATAGCCCCGGTCTCCTGGTGGTTGGGATTGCCCATCATGCCGATGCTGGCCCCGGGCGCCAACCTCAACGGGGTGAACTTCTTCCAGGGCTTTAATAGCGCGCTGCAAACGATGTACAGCACTACCGTGAATACCTCGCCCGGTTCTATCACCGACGCGGCCTTCTCGAGCCAATTCACTATCGAGCTCGGGACGCAGATGACCGTCAAGAACCCCGACCCGCTGCTGATGTTCACCCACCAGCTGCCCAACACGGGCGAGGTTGTGGTGCAGGGGAATCCGCAGGATGGCTGGACGCTGGTCAGCTGGGACGGCGTATCCGTCCAGCAGCATTCGTTGCCGCTCGAGCTGATCGGCACCACCCGTGACCTGATCTTCGCACCGTCGTTTGCGGCCAACACCATCCTGCAGTCCTTCGGCTCCGGCGATCCCAGAACGATCTCTTCCGCGATTGGGACCGGCGTCGGTCAGATGGTTACGGCGGGGCTGGACTTCCCCATCGGGGTGGTCGAGGACGTCGTCGACGCGGTGAGCAACCTGCCCCCCTTGTAACCGACGTGGCGGGTCGCAAGGCCTTTGGCGGCCGGCCTTGCGGAAAGCCTTGCCGGCCTTTCGGAAAACCCTGCGAAAGCCGTGCGGGCTTTGGGGCGGTGGGCATCCGGTGATCGGGTTTCATGGTTTCCTTGCGCGTTCGGCCGGGGTTGGGCTCAAATGGTGGCCAGGACCGTAACGCCGACAATCACCGAGGGGCAGGCAGGGGCAGGGGATGTCATTTGTGCTCGTGGCGCCGGAAATGTTGGCGACGGCGGCGGCCTCCGCCGGGCAGATCGGTTCGGCAGTAAGGGAAGCCCATCTGACCGCCGTCATCCCGACGACTGCGCTGGAAGCGGCGGGTGCCGATGAGGTGTCGGCGACCATTGCGGCGCTGTTCGGCGCGCACGCCGAGGATTATCAGGCTGTGGCGGCGCGGGCGGTGACGCAGTACGAACAGTTTGTGCGCAACCTGGGCGCGGCGGCGGCATCGTATGCGGGCGCGGAAGCGGCCATCGCCACGTCCCTGCAGGAGGCGACGAGTCCGCTGCTGCCCAGCGCGGCCGGCGCGGGGACTGGATTCCAGACGTTCGTCCAAACTGCGATCCGGGCGTTCGGCGACACCTGGATCGGCAGCGGCCAGACGCCGGCCAGCGGCGGCAGCGGCACGCAATCGATCGTCATCGACTTCATCCGGCACGGGCAGTCGGAAGCCAACTTGGCCAATCTCATGACCTCGGCGGTGCCCGGGCCCGCACTCACCGCGCTGGGCCAGAGCCAGGCCACGGCTATCGGCAACACCCTCTTCGCTCAGGGCCCCTTCGCCGGGATCTTCACGTCGCAGTTGCTGCGGACGCAGATGACCGCGGCGCCGTTGTTGAGCCATTACCCCTTAATGACCGCGCCGGAATTGGCCGGGCTGAACGAGATCAGCGTCGGCGATTTCGAGGGCTTATCGGGATCCAGCGTGCAAAGCTTCCTCTGGAAGGTAGGCCCGATCGCCTGGTGGTTGGGATTGCCCATCGTGCCGGTGCTGGCCCCGGGCGCCAACATCAACGGAGTGACCTTCTTCCAGGGCTTTAACAGCGCGCTCCAATCGATGTACAGCGGCGCCATGATGAACCCGGTCCTCAGCGCGGACGGCAACATCACCGACGTGGCCTTCTCGAGCCAATTCACGATCGAGATCGGCACTCAGATGACCGTCAAGAACCCCGACCCTCTCCTGATGTTCACTCACCAGCTGGGAAACACCGCGGAGGTTGTGGTGCAGGGCAATCCGCAGGATGGCTGGACGCTGGTCAGCTGGGACGGCGTAGCCGTTCAGCAACACTCGTTGCCGCTCGAGCTGATCGGCACCACTCGTGACCTGGTCATGGCACCGTCGTTTGCGGCCAACACCATCCTGCAGTCCTTCGGCACCGGCGATCCGAGGACGATCTCGTCCGCGATCGGGACCGGCGTCGGTCAGATGGTTACGGCGACGCTGGACTTCCCCATCGGGGTGGTCGAGGACGTCGTCGACGCGGTGAGCAACCTGCCCCCCTTGTAACCGACGCGGCGGGTCGCCGACCAACTCACCGCGGCTCACCGTGCTGGCGGGGGGATACCGGCGCGAATCCTGCCGACCTCGGCGCGGGCGAAGCGCACCCGGTCGGTGTCGGCACCGCGCGCGGTGGCCAGTTCGTTGGCAAGGCCATTGGCCGCGTTGAGGACGTAGCGGGCGCGTCTGCGTTCGCGACGGTTGCGGCTGGCCTTGCGGAATGCCTTGCGGGACTTGCCGTTACCGGCCAGCGCAGCGAGTTCGGCCTCGGTGATCACGTTGCGGGTCTGCTCGGGGGCCATGACGGCACGCACGAATTCCCGTTCCCGCCGCACCGTCAACCGGTAAACCCACACGGCGATGAACAGCGCCAGGACGATCACCGCGAAGAGAAGTCCCAACAGCGCGAGCGTGCTCGGGCCGGCGATGGACGCCAACGAGTCCCAAAGCCCGTGCAGCAGCATCGGTATCGCGACCAGTAACAAACCCCGCCCGATCCTGCGTGGCTCCGCGGGCCGGCCGGAGAGATAGACCAGGCCGGCGCAGAAGATGGCGCTATAGAGCGCGTGCGCGGCGACCCCGCTGACCATTCGCAGGACGATGGTGCCCATCGACGCCCCGATTTGATTGGCGCCGAATTGGGTGCCGGCCGAGGTCATCGCGTACGAAATGTCCTCGACGATCTGGAATCCCAGACCGATGAACGCACCGAGGATGAACCCGTCGAACGCGGTTCGAACCTGCCGTGGCGCGAGCGCGATGAGCAGCAGCAGCCCCGATCCCTTCGCCGTTTCCTCGGTGAACGGGGCCGCCAGCCCGGCACCCCAGTTCAGGGCCCATACCTGCCCGAAGACCTTCGCGTACAGGGCCAGGATCGCGTCGTTGGCGTTAGCCGCCATCGCGGTGGCGGCGAAGCCCCCCCACAGAAAGGCGACGGCCATCAGCTTGGCGGGCAGTTTGGCGTAGCGGTCGATGTACTGGGTGAACCACCAGAACAGCGCGGCGTAGATGGCGAATGAGGTCACCGCCAACGCGATAGCCGGGCCGTAGGCGTCGTACTCGCTGGCGAGTGTGGCGACGAAGATAAAGAAACCGACACCCACCAACAGCAGATAGCCCCAGAAGGCGACGTTGCGCGGCTGATAGAAACTGAACCGCCTGCCCCACCCGGAGAGGTCGAGCGCGACGTCGCGGGTTCGATCGAGGTCGGCGAGCGTCGAAGCGGTCATCGCTTCGCCTGGCCGGCAACGCTGATGCTGCGGATCATCCGGAGGACGGCGGCCGTGGGCGAGGTGCCAGATGTGCCGGCATCGGACGGTCCCGTTGCCACGGCTTCGATTCCGCGACCATCGAATTCGAAGGCGGCGATGAGGCCGTCGGTGTGCGGTCCCGTGACCCGCACCGCCGCACCGTGGCTGCCCTGATCGGTGACGATGGTGGTCTTTGCGCCGGTGACGTGCACGCCGCGACCGCGGTTGAGCGCCTCGGCGGTCGTCTCGATCTGGTCGAGCAGTTTATTGGCGTCTCCCTCGAATGACCCCGTGTGGACCCTGAATTTCACGGCTCCGTGTTCGACGGTCGCGGTCGCGGGGTACTGGCCGGACAGTGGCGCGTGCCCCGCGCGGACACCGGATGTGATGCCCCAGCCCGGCCTCAGGAACAAATGTCACATCGCCCTGCACCTCCAGGACATCGCCTGCCCTCACGATGTCGTGGTAAGGCACCGCGGCGTTGACGATGGGCAACACCACCGACATCACGACGGCCAGCGCGAACACCGCCAGCGTCGGGCCGATGGTGCGCCGATCCACGCCAAAGAACCGCATGTCGGCGGGAACCCAGACTTCGTCGGGCTCGAATGGTGGTGGTGATGTCGCCGCGGCGTCGGCTGCATGATCCGGCATCCTGGCCAACCTACCGGGCGAGCGCTTGGCTCAGCACCGCGACCATCTCGGCCTGCTCGCGCTGTGAGATCGCCGCGTGCTGGACCAGCATTGAGGCGTGGAAAGTCCCAGGGAACGCATGTAATTCGACGCTGACGCCAGCGGCCAGCATGGCCAGGGCGTAGGCAATACCTTCGTCACGCAGCGGGTCGAAGTGCATCACCGAGACGTAGGCGGGCGGCAGTCCTGCCAAGTCGGTGGCGCGGGCCGGCGCGGCATACACCGAGACGTCGTCGGAACCGGCGCGGCCCGCACCAAGGTAAAAGTCCCAACTGGCAACGGCTTTGGGGCGGTCCCACATTGGGGTGTCGGTGAAGGCGGTCATGCTCGGCGTGCTGAGTCGGTCGTCAAGCTCGGGCACCCCTAGGAACTGAAACGCGATAGGTGGACCGTTGCGGTCCCGGGCCAGTAGCGCCAGGGCGGCACACAACCCGCCTCCGGCGCTGGTGCCCTGGATGGCGATACGCCCGGGATCGATGCCGAGTTCGTCGGCGTGTTCCGCGGTCCACACCAGCCCGGCGTACACGTCCTCGAGTGGCCCGGGAAAGGGCGTCTCCGGGGCAAGGCGGTAGTCGACGGCCACGACGACGGCACCGAGTTCGCGGGCGAGCGTGACGTGGAGAACGCGTTCGGTATCGAGGTCGCCGGCGATGAACCCGCCGCCGTGAATGCTGTACACCGCGCCGTCCGTGCGGCGTTCCGCGGGCCGGAAGATCCGGATCGGCACCTCGGGATCGCCTGCGCCGCCGGGGATCCTGCGATCCTCGCACCGCACGCCCGCCATGTCGGGGGCCGGTATTTGGGCCAGCATCTCCGACAGCCCGGCGCGCACGGCTGCGGGGTCGGTGCCGTCGAGGCTGGGGAGCAACGGAACCACGGCTGCTAGCTCGGGGTCGAACGCGTATGTCATCTTGCCCTTCTCGGGTTAACTGCCCGCCTCGATAGCGGCGACTCGTGCGGCGGCGTCGGGTCCGCAAAACAGTTCGAGGTCCACCCCGCCGGTGTCCAGCAGATCGTCGACGCGGCGCTTGAGGTCGCCCGAAGTGAGGTGGGCGTAGAGGTTCGCGCCGGGGCAGGAAGTCTGGGCCAGGTCCCGATGGCCCGCCAATGTGCTGGTTGTGACCCGGAAATTCTGGGCAGCCCACGCGAACGCGAGAGCGGCTCCCTGCAGCTGGGCCTCCGACACCGCCTCTTGGTCGAAGTCTCCTTCGCAGAGCACGAGGAAATGGCCCGTTGTGTCGTAGTCCGTCGCGGTGTCGCCGGCGATCTTGGGGCTCCGCAGTTCGTAGATGTTGCCGTTGCGGTCGACGCCGACGTGATACGCGATGTCGATCCATCCCTTTTGGTCCTGGTGATAGTGCTGGTCCTGGCGCAGGCGGCCCGGGGCATTGCGGTTGTCGCCGAGAACCACGGCCTCGTGGTGCAGGGTCATCCGGGTGATGGTGTGCGGCTTTCCCCCGGAGCGGGCGGGTTGCGCGCCCCACGCGTCCCGGCATAGCAGCTGCGCCGCGGCGACGCTCGGGGCCACTGGGGCCGAGGCCGTTGGCCCAGATGGTGGGCTGGCCGTCAGGCCGGCATCGGTGGTCCCCGTCGCGGCGAGGTTTGGGGAAAGCAGTGTCGGGCCGGTCGCCGACGCCGGGGCGGCGTTGGGGCGTGGGTGGCTTGAGCAGGCGCAGACCGTGGACGCCAAGCCGACGCTGCCTGCGAGCCAGAGCAGCTGACGGCGGCTGACGAAATCGGGGCGTTCATCGGGCCGGCCCGGCGCATCCATGGCCCTCACGATACGGACGTCTGGGCGCCGCTGGGCGGCGCAGTACGCTCATGCGGTGGCGGAAACGTCGTATGCATCCTGCGGCGATCTGAGCCTGGCGTATCAGGTATTCGGCGACGGGCCGGTCGAGCTGGTCTGGGCCGGGTCCTTCGCCAGCCACGTCGAGCTGTATTGGACCATGCCTGAATTCGGTTCCCTCATGGAGAAGCTGGGCACTTTCGCCCGCATCCTCTTCTTCGACAAGGCCGGGGTGGGGCTGTCGGACCCCGTCGCAAAAATTCGCACACTCGACGAACGAGCCACCGAGATCGAGGCCGTCATGGACGCGGCCGGCTTCGGAAAGGCCGCCCTTCTCGGTGTGAGCGAGGGCGGCCCGGCCGCCATCCTCTTTGCCGCGACGCGACCGGATCGAACGCGGGCGTTGATCCTCACCGGTACGACGTCTTACAACTACGCCAAAAGCTGGGATGACGTGGAGCGCGACCCGGCGGAGCTGCGGGCGCGCGTCTTAGGGCAGATGGGTGAGGCCTATGCGCCGTCGCTCGAGTGGATCGCCCACAGCCAGAAATTCGGCCGCGCCATCCGCTCGGCGTGGGGCACCGGGGAGGCACTCAAGCACGTCATTTCGTCGGTCCGGTCAACGCGCCAGCTCGGAATGCTGGAGCGCATGTGTGCCAGTCCGGGGATGGCGCGGGCGACGGCCGAAGCGGGATTCCACATCGATGTCCGGCCGGTCCTGCCGACGATCACCGTGCCGACACTCGTTCTCCATGCGCGCGACGACCCCGCGGTTCCGGTCCAGTCGGGCCGGTATCTGGCCGATCACATTCCGGGCGCGCGCATGGTTGAGCTCCGGGGAGCGGATCACGCCCCCTGGTTCACCGAGCCGGACAGGATCGCGACCGAGATCGAGCAGTTCCTCACCGGCAGCCATTCCGCGCCGGCGCAATCACGCCGTGCTCTTCGTACCGTGCTGTTCACGGACATCGTCGCCTCGACCGAACGTGCCGCGGCTACGGGCGACGAGCGGTGGCGGGCGGTGCTGCAACGCTTTGGTGAGATCACCGCCGCACGCACCCAACGATTCGATGGCACGGTGGTCAAGAGCACCGGCGACGGCCACCTGATCACGTTCGATGGCCCAACGCAGGCCATCTGCTGCGCGGAGGCCTTGCGCGCCGACGCCGAGACGCTGGGTATCGAGATCCGCATCGGCATCCACACCGGCGAATGCGAGCTGCTCGACGCCGACATCGGGGGGATAGCCGTGCACATCGCGGCGCGGATCCTCGGTCAGGCGGGCGCGGGTGAAATTCTGGTCTCCCGGACCGTGCGCGATTTGGTGGTCGGCTCGGGCACCGGCTTCGAGGACCGCGGCAGCGTCGAGCTTCGGGGTGTGCCGGGTAGCTGGCAGCTCCTGGCTGTGGATCGCCAAGGCCCGCGGGCGGGATCGGCCGAGGCGGAATTGGTGTCGGCGCCCACCCCCGGACCACGGACCGCGATGCGTCGCTCGGACCGCGCCGTTGCCGCGATGGCCAGGCGGACACCGTGGATCCTGCGCGGGGTGGCCCGCCTGACCCCCGCCGCCGAACGCAGATGACAGCTCGAGGCCGAGCGATTACACCGGCAGCACGATTCCGGTGGCCGGACCCAGGATGATCTGCTGGCCGCCGGGGGTCTGGTAGTCGCCGGTGGGCCCGTAGACACCGTAGGCCGGAGCCATCGGGCCCGCCCCCGGTGTGTAGAAGTCGTTGATCCAGCCCGTCGACAGGGTGTACACGGCGTCGGTGTTGCCGGTCGGGGAGAACTTCGTGAGCAGTTGGGAGAGGAAGTCGACGAACGGCTTGTTGCCCAGCAACGAGTCGACATGCGAGCCATTGACCAGCTCGACCCCGACGAACTGCCCCGGGTAAAGACTGACCAGTTGACTCGTGGTGGCGCCGAAGGCGTTCCACGCCTGGGGCGGCGCGGCCACCACATAGTCGGGGATGCTCAGCGACTGCAGGTTGGCGATCGAAGCCGCGAACGCCGAAGAGCTGTTTGCGACCCCGTCGAACATCACCACACCGAGCAGGTGGTTGGTGTTGGCCCCGAGGTCCGAGATGTAATCGCCGGCGGCGAGCGTGGCGAGGCCGCCTCCGGCCGAGTGCCCGGTCATGATGAAATTCTGCGGCAGCGTGCCGTGGTAACCGGCCTGGCCCGCGCTGGCGTTCAGCGCCGTCTGGCTGCCCAGGAACAACGAGCCGACGGCCTGCTGCATGGGCGCGCCGCTCAGCGAGACGCCGCCCGGCAGCGGAATCGACGACACGGTGGGAACAACCACGATGCTGTCGGTTCCCTCTGCCAGCGCGATGGCCAGATTGCTGTACCAGCCACCCGTTCCCAGGAAGCCGTGCTGCAGATAGATGACGCCGCGGGCATTGACCGTGCCGTCCGCCTGCGTCGGGAAGTACCAGCGCGCCGGGGCGTCGTAGCCATGGGGACCGGCCGAAATCTCCAGGTAGGAGGACCCCTCCCGGACCCCGGTCACCACGCCGGGCGTCCCCGTCCCCTGCGACACGCCGCCGCTGCCGGCCCCGAGGGTCCCGTTGAAAAAGCCGCGGATCAGCGCGCCGGCCAGGCCTTGGCCGGTGGCCCCGGTGACGGCGGGCCCGACGGCGGCTTTGCCGAAGAGCGGCTGCCCGGTCAGGTAGATGAAGGGCGAAAAGAACCCCTGGTCGAAGAACTGTTGCTGCACCCCCTGGACCAGCAGCGACACATTCGAAACCTCAGCGGCCGTATATGCGGCTCCGGCGGCGTTCAGCCCCTGCGCGAATTCGGCATGAAACGCCGCCGCCTGTGTACTGAGGGCCTGGAACTGCTTGCCGTGGCTGGAAAACAGCGCCGCGATGGCCGCCGATACCTCATCCTGTGCCGCCGCCAGCACCGCCGTCGTCGGGGCCGCGGCCGCGTGGGCCGCGTTGATCGTCGAACCGATGTTGGCCAAATCCGAAGCCGCCGCCGTAACGAACTCCGGCGCCGCGATCACAAACGACATTTCGCACCTCCGAACCGGGGGGAACCAGCCGCTGGCTGGCGAGTAGTGCTACGCGGAGCGTATGCCGGACGAACGCGATTGTCATTGCTACTGCGGGCAATAGGCGCTGATCGCGGCGGAGACGTAATTGTTGGCATCGGCCAGCTTTAAGCCGGGACCGCCCGCCATGACCATCGAGGCCGCCGCGGCGAGCGTCTGGCCTTGTGCTAAGTAGGCGCAAACCGCGTGGCCACCGGAGATCGCTTGACTGGTGTTGGTAATGGTCATTCCCGACCGCTGCAGCGCCGCGAGGTAGGCGGCATCGGCGTCCGACGTGCCGGGAAACTCCGATTCGTGCTGCGCCACCGCATCGAGCCCCGCGTTGAACGGCGCTGAGGCCGGCGAGGTCGGTGACGGGAGCTCGGCGCCCGGCGACGGCTCCGTTCGCTTCGGGGCGGTAGCCGCGACAGTCGGCGGGCCGGCGTGCCGCTGCTGGTCCATGGTGGGCAGCAGGATCGCCACGACGATCGCCCCGCCGGCGATGACCAGAAGCGCGGCCAGAAGTGCGTATCGCACAACCGATCCGGCACGCGACGCGGGCTTAGGGCTGTCGGCGGCGTCGTCGGCGTCGGCGTCGGCGGGCAGGTGACCGTCGTCGACAGGCGCGTCAGAGCCCGGCTCCGCCCGGTCCTGTAGTTCCTCGACGTCCTCGACGTCCATGGTGTGGAAGAGTACGCGCGGCGCCCGGGCAGCCACCGGGCGTCGTAGAAATCTTGCGTGAAAATTGACGCGGACGCCACGGGTCAGCCGTCGAGCTGCCACGGATCGGTTGCGATGAGGTGGGTGCTGTGCAGTGCCGCCTCCCGGTGCACGTGCGCGCGCTCGTGATACTCCGGGTTGGTGGCCATGGCGACGAATGCCGCCCGCGACGGGTAGCGAACCACCACGATGGCGTCCCACCACGGCCTGTCGATGTCGCCGGCGACCACGTGGCTGGCGTCGCCGGCGTACAACGCCGTCGCTCCGACGGATTCCAGGAAGGGTTGCACCTCCTTGGCGTAGCGCCGATAACTCTGGGCGCCGTTCGGCCCGAAGTGCAGCAGGTTGATCATGGTCACCGGCGCGCCATTGTCGGCCGCCGCCTCCACAAGCGTGGCCAGCTGGGTTTCGTTGGGTTCGATGCGGGCCATGGCTCAAGCATCCCAACTGGTGAGGTCGCGCGGGGTGATGCCGTTGGCCGCGCAGTAGTCGGTGTAGCGCGCGATGGAGGTCTTGTGGTTTTCCTGCCACAGGATCTTCTTGTCCTGGTCGAGGAACAGCAGCTCGCCGACCAGAAGGAAAAACACCTCGGTCTCGTCCAGGCTCTCGGGGGTGTGTGACGAGCCGGCCACCTCGTAGACGGTGTCGCCGGCGCGGGAGACCCAGTTGTTCTCCTGGTAGCGCCACGCCCCGCTGACGGTGTGCCCGATCACGATGCCGGTGTGGTAGTGGGCCGGAAGTACAAGCCCGGCATTGAATTTCATCGAGACGACGATTTCCGCCCGCACCGGGTCGACCTTCCAGTACTTCAGGAACACCTGGTCGGACAGCGGGGTGAAGGGAATCCACGGGTTGTCGGTACCGCTCATGTAGTTGACGTCGAGTTCCTGTAGTGCCTGCATGACTTCTCCTCGTGTTGGCGTTTGCTGCCGCGGTGCGGTTGATAGGCAAACTTAGGGCAGCGAACGGCCCAGTTGCTCGGGCCGCGGTGACAACGTTGCGGGCCTTGGTTGTTACCGCATCACAGTTCGGGGGCGTGCGGGTGTGCCAACCGGGGCAGCGCGGGCAGCAGCGCCAGCGCGACCGAAAGCTCAAGGGTGTCGATGCTGTCGATGCCGTGGCCCAGGATCGCCTCGGCCTGGTTGACGCGGTAACTGACCGTGTTGGGGTGCACGGTGAGCCGACGGGCGGCCCGCGTGGGGCTGCGGTTCTCCTGCAGATAGACCGCCAACGTCGTCGCCACCCGGTAGGTGTCTTCGTCCGGGGCGGCCAGCGGGCCGAGCACCCGGGTGACAAACGAGGCGGCGTGCTGGGTATCGGCGCTGGCCAGGGCGGCCACCGCGACGTCGCGGTAGTGGGTGACCGGTGCGCCGCGCGGTCCGAGCAACGAGGCGACCCGGCGTGCGTGGGAGGCCTGCAGGTGGGTCTGTCGAAAACCCTTCAGGCCGCCGGCGGGGTCGCCGAAGGCCAACAGGACGTCGGGGTGACTGGATGCCTCGGATCCCTCGCGGCCTGTCACCTCGGCCGGGGTGAATGGCCGGCGACGGCTCACCCATCCCGCGACCGCCAGCGAGCCCGCGGGATGAACCACGCTGCTCTCCGCGCCGATCGCGCGCGCGACTTCGGTGACGACCTTGCCGAGCAGCGGCTGGGCGTCGCCGTCCTCGGGAACCTTGTCGACCCAGGCGATGACGCCGACGTGTTGTCGGTTGATGTCGTAGCGCAGCCGCGTGGACGCGCGCTGCGCGTCGCGTTCACGCTCGGCGAGGATGTCGTCGATGGCCGCCGCCCGGGTTGCGGCGGCCCCCCGCAGCCACGCCTCCCGCTCGACCTCGTAGGCCTGCTCGGCGCGCACCACCGCCCTGTCCACGTAGCCGAAGATCCAGCCGGTGGCCAGCTCGATCGCCTTGGCGAGGTCGGCCGGATCGGACACGGTGGCGGTGATCCGGCCGAAAATCCACTGCCATCCCAGTTCTTGGGCTATCCGGTAGAAGCGTGTCAGGTCCGCCAGTGCCACCTGCCGCTGCACCGCCGCGCGCGCGATGGCCAACGTCGATGGCGGCAACTCGACCCGCCGCGGATCCTCGCCGACCTCGATGATCTGTGCCAGTTGACGCAGGCTGGCATCGGTGCTGGACAGGTTTTCCTTGACGGTCAGCTCGTCGGGGAAAAGCTGGGGCAGCGCCGACCGCTGGCGTGCGACCGCCTGCGCGGCCAGCTCGGCGGCGCCGGCACGCATCTCGGCGGCCACCGGGACCAGCACCTGCCGCCAGACCCGCTGGGCGTCCGGCTCCCGCAGCGGCGGCCAGTCGAGTTCCATGGCCGGAATCTAGTCCGGTTGTCACGCCGTCACAATGGGCTCGACCAACGTTGGAGTCCGCGCACGAGACCGGGCGGGCCACTGGTCCGTAGTTTGCCAGCATGTTCACATTCGGATCAGCTATCAACACCTCAGACCTGTCCGGTCGCGTGGTCGCCATCACCGGAGCCGGTAGCGGCATCGGCCGCGAACTGGCCGTGTTGTGCGCCCGACGCGGTGCGCACCTCGCGCTGTGCGACATCAACGACGCCGCAGTGCGCGAAACCGCCCACGCCGCGCGCCGATTCGGCCACGACGTGATCACCCGCCGCGTCGACGTCTCCGATCCCGAACAGATGTCGGCCTTCGCCGACGCCACCTTCAGTCACTTCGGGGGCGCGGACATCGTGGTGAACAACGCCGGGGTGGGCCTGGTCGGCGGCTTTTTGGACACCAGCCTCAAGGACTGGGACTGGTTGATGTCGATCAACGTGATGGGAGTCGTCCACGGCTGCGACGCCTTCATCCCGGCCATGATCAATTCCGGGCGCGGCGGGCAGCTGGTCAACGTATCGTCCGCGGCGGGATTGCTTGCCAATCCGGCGCTTTCGGCTTACAGCGCCACCAAGTTCGCCGTGCTGGGCCTGTCCGAGGCGCTCCGCATCGAACTCAAGCCCCACGGCATCGGGGTGACCGCGATCTGCCCCGGTGTCATCAACACGGCCATCACCGCGGCCAGCCCGATTCGGGGTGCCGGCGACGCCGATGCCCGCCGGCGGCGCCTTGCCGCGACCTACAAGAGGCGCGGGTACACCCCCGAACGCGCGGCGAAAAACATTCTGCGGGCGGTCGGCCGCAATCGCGCGGTAGCGCCGATCGCCGCCGAGGCGCACGTCATGTACGCGCTGTCGCGCCTCGCCCCGCCGCTGGCCCGCGGCCTTGCGGAACGCGTGGCCTCGGTCGCCAAGTAGGTCGCCAAGTAGGTCGCCAAATCCAGCCCCCACCGTCGAAGGAACAAAGCACATGCAACTCATCTCTCCGCTCGACTCGACGTTCCTGCTCGCCGAGTCCCGCGAGCACCCTCTGCACGTAGCCGGGCTGCAGCTGTTTACCCCGCCCCCGGGCGCTGGACCGCTGTTCGCGCGGGACACCTACGAGGCCATGCGGGCGTCGCACGACGTGCAGCCGGCGTTTCGCAAGCACCCCGCAAAGACGCTCGGCGGCATCACCAACCTCGCGTGGTCGTCCGACGAGCAGATCGATCTGGATTACCACGTCCGGCGCTCGGCCCTGCCCGCGCCCGGACGGGTCCGCGAGCTGCTGGAGCTGACCTCCCGCCTGCACGGCACACCGCTGGATCGGCATCGACCGCTATGGGAGATGCATCTGATCGAAGGCCTTCAGGACGGACGGTTCGCGATCTACACCAAGATGCACCACGCCATCGTCGACGGCGTTTCCGCGCTCAGGCTGCTGCAGGGTTCGTTGAGCGCCGACCCCGACGACGACCAGATCCGGGTGCCCTGGTCTTTGCCGTCGCGGCCTGACGCCGGATCCGCGGCACGGCTTGGTCGGTGGCAAAAGCTCACCGGCACCATGCGATCGGCGGCGCGCTACGCTCCGGCTTGGTCGCCCTGGGTCGCACTGGGTCGGGCCGCGCTGGTGCAGCAGCAGCTGACGCTGCCGTTCCGGGCGCCGAGGACGATGCTCAACGTCCCGATCGGCGGCGCCCGGCGCTGCGCCGCCCAGTCGTGGTCGCTGGACCGAATCCAGCACGTCAAGGCCGCGGCCGGGGTGACCGTTAACGACGTCGTACTGGCCATGTGCGCCGGGGCGTTGCGCGGTTACCTCACCGAACGGAACGCGATGCCCGACGCCCCGCTGATCGCCATGGTCCCGGTGAACCTGCGCACCGCCAACGACGCCGACGGCGGCAACGTCGCCTCCGCCGTGTTGTGCAACCTCGCCACCAACCTCGACGATGCGGGCGATCGCCTGGCCGCCATTCACGCATCGATGCGTGACAACAAAGCGGTGTTGTCGCAACTGCCGCGGACGCAGGCGATGGCTCTGGGGCTCTCGACCACGCTCGCCCCGACGCTGCTCGGCGGCCTTCCCGGGCTCGGTTCGGCCACGCCGCCGTCGTTCAACGTGTGCATCTCCAACGTCCCCGGGGTCCGACACCCGTTGTACCGCAACGGCGCCCGGCTCGACGGCAACTACCCGATGTCGATCGTCGTCGACGGGCAGGCGCTGAACATCACCCTGGCGACCAGCGACGGCAGCCTTGACTTCGGACTTGTCGGATGCCGCCGCGCGGTGCCGCATCTGCAGCGCCTACTCGGGCACCTGGAGACCTCGTTGAAGGAGCTGGAATGCGCGGCCGGCCTGTGACCGCCGTGTCCGCCCCACCGATGCCCACACTCGACGGCGTCGGGCGCCGGTCCATCGATACCGGCCCGGTGACCTCGGTCCCCCACGAGTGGGGCGCACCGTTTTCCTTGCCGGAAGGCGATTTTCAGGTCTACATCACGGTTCTGGTGGACGGCGACCACGGGATCCGGTGCTCACGCCGACGCTGCTGCGGGGTCACGCGGAACGTTCGGTCGACTGTGAAGTGGAGCTGGTTGCGGGCTTTGGGCACCGGATCGCCGAACTAGTACCCCAGCCAGCGCCGGTTTATGTATAACTCGTCGTCGCGCCCACCGTTAGGATCGCGTGCCGGCACGGTCTCTTGGCTGGTGATCGTGTCCTCGATGGGCACCGGCGGCGGCAGATGGCTGTACTTCTCCTGCCGGGTTTTCGCGGCATCGTCCTTCTCGTCGGCCATGGGGTCCTCCCTGAGGGACAGTGTGACTCATCAGGACCTATTCGTCGACCGCCCGGCCCGTCGCGCCGCCAGTCGCCCTCGCTACGGATCAGCGCTGGGGTCGGCCGCTTTGGCCGAGATGCCATACCCCAGTCGTGAGGCCGCCGAATCTTTGCGGGCAAGGCCATACCCTGATCTCGACACGACGATTGCGGCGACGGCCGGTACTGTCCGACGCCATGGCGGGGACACGATGAGCGCGGGTCTTTTCGGGCTCCTCGACGACGTCGCGGTGCTCGCGCGACTGGCCGCCGCCACCGGCCGCGCGACCGCCAAGGCCGCTGGGGTGGTCATTGACGACACCGCGGTGACACCGCAGTATGTGCACGGCATCGCCGCCGAGCGCGAGTTGCCGATCGTCAAACGCATCGCCAGAGGATCCCTGCGCAACAAGCTGCTGCTGATCCTGCCCGCCGCAATGCTGCTCAGTCAGTTCGCGCCGCGGTTGGTGATCCCGATCCTCATGCTCGGCGCGGCGTACCTGTGCTACGAAGGCGCCGAGAAGGTACTGGAAAGCGTCAGCGGTCATGACGCCGACGCCCCGGCGGTCGCCGAACAGGACATAGTGTCTGCGGCCATAAAGACCGACGTGATCCTGTCCGCCGAGATCATGGTCATCGCTCTCAACGAGGTGGCCGACCAACCGTTCGTGCCGCGGCTCATCATCCTGATCGTCGTGGCGCTGGTCCTCACCGTGGTGGTGTACGGCGCCGTCGGCGTCATCGTCAAGATGGACGACGTCGGTCTGCACCTGACCCAAGCCGGATCCCGAATCGGGCGGCAGGTCGGCCGTGCGCTGGTCGCCGGGATGCCCAAGGTGCTTTCCGTGCTGTCGACGGTCGGGACGGTGGCGATGCTGTGGGTGGGCGGCCACATCCTGCTTTCGGGCAGCGATCACCTCGGCTGGCACCCGCCGTACGACTTGGTGCACCACGCCAAGGATCACATTCGGCACGCCGTCAATCCTTTTGGTGCGGTGCCGGCCTGGCTGTTCGACACCGCAGCGTCCGCGGTCGTTGGACTGATCGTCGGAACCGTCATCGTCGCGCTCGGGCAACTGCTGTCGTTGGCGCGGCGGCGTTTCGCTTCCCGCTCTCGCTGAACCCCCCGACGCCACGACCTCAGACGAAGTCCGAGCCGCCGTCGACGTTCACCGTCGCCCCGGTCACATAGCCGTTGCGCCGGGACGCCAGGTAGGCGGTGATGGAGGCGATTTCTTCGGGGAGGCCGGCGCGACCGAGATCGCATGGCTGGTGAAAGTACTTGTCGATCCAGGTCATCACGTCATGCGGGTTGGTGGCATCGAGGCCGTCGGCGGCGAGGACATCGCGGAGCTGTTCGGTGAAGCTGGCCGTCACAATGGTCCCCGGGCACACGCAATTCACCAAAATGCCGTCCTTGGCAAGGCTTTTCGACAAGTTCTTGGTGATGCTGGAAAGGGCGGCCTTCGACGCCGTGTAGGCGACGATGCGGGGATTCTGGCGCTGAATCGAGTGTGCAGACAGCGTCACGATGCGCGCCCACTCGGCGGCGCGCAGCATGGGTAACGCGGCGCGAATCGAGCGCACGCCCGACATGGTGCCAAGCGCGAACGTGGCATCCCATTCCGCGTCGTCCATCTGCTCGAAATACCCGTCGCCGGGGCCGATTGTGTGTACCAGGCTGTTCAGTTGTCCCCACCGGTCGGCGACGGCGGCGAAGCCCGCGGCGATGGATGCGGCATCGGCCATGTCCACGCTGATTCCGACCGCATCCGGAGCACCGGCGTCGCGAAGTGATTTCACCGCCGCGTCCAGCGCCGCCCTGCCTCGGGCCAGCACGGCCACGCTGGCCCCTTCGGCTGCCAGAGTCTGCGCGATGGCCAGTCCCATGCCCTTGCTGCCTCCGGTGACAACGGCTTTCGATCCCGTGTATCCCAGGTCCATGCTTGCCTCCTTGGATCAGTGCCCGGCCACGATTTGCGCGATCATTTCCGGCGCGACCCCCAGCCCGCGCAGGCAGAAACGGACTGCACCTCCGCGAACGTCGCCCCGCTCGCAACCACCGGTCGCCCACTGGCGCTCGGTGACCGCCCACACCACTCCCTGGACGGACTGCGCGGCGGCGGCCGGGTCGATCCCTGCGAACGCACCGTATTCCAGGCCGCGCCGCAGCTCTTCGACGAGTGGCTCGAGCATCGCGGTGTACGCGGACTGAACCAGCCGCGGGGAGGCGAATATCTGCGACTGGGCTTCCAGGGACAGCGCGCGTAGCTGCGATTTGATGTTCTCGTCGAACGCCAGGTCGAGTCGTCCGTCGATCCACGCGGCCACCGCCTCGACCGGGCCGGCGGCCTTCGCCATTTTTCTTTTGAGCCTTAATATTTCGATGCGCGCCAGGTCCAGAAAGACCGCCTCAACCAGCTGGTCCTTCGATTCGAAATGTCGGTAGAACGCGCGGGTGCTCAGCTGCGCGCGGTCCAGGACCGCGGCGATGCTGAGCCCTTGAACCCCTTGCTCACGAACGGATTTCGATGCGGCGGCGAGGATGGCACGGCGCACCTCGGGGTCGGGAGCCAGCTTGCTTCGTCGGCGGGTGACCGGCGTGCTCATGCGCTCGCGTCGTAGGTGCGCAGGTACCGCGTGAACCGTTCGCGGACGCGTTGCGGCGTCAGGCCGAAGTCGGCCAGGTCGTAGTCGTGTGTGCCTCGCGCGCCGGGTTTGTGCGTGCCGGCCCACAGCTCGACCGAACGGGCGGCGGCGTCGGTGAACGTCAAGCCCAGGGTGTCGTAGCTCGCCGCCAAGGTCTTAACCGGATCGACCTGCAAGTCCGAGAACGCGACATCGGCGAACCGGTCTTCACCGACACGGCTACGGAAATCCATCGCCCGCGCAATGCCCTCGGACCAGCTGTCGAGCTGCTCGGCACCGAGCTCTTCGGGGTCGTCGCGGTCGCTACTCCAGCTCCGCACATAACGGATGAGGCTGCACACCGAGGCCATGACCTTCGCCGGATCACGATGGCTCCACATGAATTTCGCGTTCGGGTACGCCTCGACGAGCGCGTCGAGGGCAAACACGTGCACCGGCGTCTTGAGGTGCCAGAGCACCGGTGGGCAGTGCCACTGCAGCAGCTTGAGCACCCGACGGTGGAACGTGTAGGTCTCGCGCATGTCGCAATTCATCAGCCACGCCAGGTAACTCGGCACCCGAACCACGCCATCGAAATGAAACGTGCGAAAACTCATGCCCATCAGGTCCTGGCATTCGGTCGCCGCCGTGGCCTCGGAGTTGTGCATCGTCTTCATCAACGGGAACATGTCGTTCAGCATCTTCAGGCCCGCTTCGGCTTGTTCGATGCGGGGATCGGCGTGCTGGGTCGCGGCCTCCGGTGGTGGAGTCGGGGCCTGCGATTCCCACATCCGCAGCGAGCGGAACTGGGGGTCGGCCGCCACCAGTTGGCTCAGCGCCGTCGTCCCGGTGCGGGGCAGCCCGATGATGAACACCGGACCGCCTACCACCTCGTCGTCGATTTCGGGATGGCGAGCGTAGGTGTCCTCGATCTTGAGGCGCTGGATCAACGCGTTGCTGATGGTGGCGTGCTGGATGATCCGGCCCATTTCGGACAGCTCGGCTTCGGTGTTCAGCGCGTCGACGGTGCGCTCGAGGCCCTCGCGGTAGTAGGGCGAGCCGAAGTCGTGCAGGCCGGTCGCGGACCGGGCGCCGTCCTCGAGCTCGTCGGCCGAGAACGTCATCGCGCGAACCTTTCCTGCACGGCGCGCCTGCGCTGCTCGAGTACGACGGCCCGTTCGTCGGGCGTGACCCTCTTGGTCTGCGCGGGTAGCGCTGCGGCGACCTCATCGAACGCCACCAGGCGGGTTTGCGGTGTCGGTGCCGTGGTGGTGCGAACGCAGCGCAGGATCATCGGGCCGTTGCTGTGGCCGGCAGTGTCCAGCCAGTTCGCCACTCCCGGGTCGCGCCCGCACAGCACCACCCGCACCAGCCCATCGGCGTCCACGGCGGCCTGATGCGCGTTCAGGCTGGACTGGTGGCGACCGTAGTGAATCGTCTCCCACCAAGGGTTTCCGACCGAAAAACTCCAATAGACGCCCTTCGGTGGTTCGACTTCGAGGATGAGCGCCTGGTCGGGACCGAGTTCCCAGCGGCCGATCACCGGCTTGTTCTCCGCCGCCGCCCCGATTGAGGTGCGATCGATCGGGGGCAGGAAGCCGTTGCTGGGTGCGGCCGCGCCGAATTGCAGAAAGAACTTGAGGTTGTCGTGCACGAAATCGCCGAGGGCCGCGAGTTGCCGGGACAACGCGACGTCCGGTTCGACGGGCGCCCCAGTGGCCCCAGTGGCCCCGCTCATCCCGGCCCGCTCACCGATGCGCTCGATGCGCAGCGAGGACGGCACCTCGCTGTCCCAGTCGTAGAAGAAATGTCGCACCGTCAAGGTGGGATGAGCGCCCTGGATCAGCATCCAGTTTCCGTCGTGCTCGTCGCGGGATAGCACAACCTCGAAACTGCCGTCGGCGTCCATCTCGAGTTCGTCGACCAATTCATTTGCGGTCGAGACGATTCCGTCCATCGTCTGCAGGCCGACATAGCGGGCGGTGCCGCGGTTACCGAATAATCGGTAGCTTTCGCCACCGCGCAGCTTGGCGCGGGTATAGATGCAGTCCGGGCATTCCATTCCCCAGGTCACGATGTCGTCGGTGCTGGTGCGCTGGACGGACAGCACGGGATCCGGCTCGAACCGCAGCGCCTCGTCGACGCCGGCCGCCAGTAGGACGAGCAGATGCCGCATGCCCGCCGCGAGATCCACCCGATTTCGGTTCACCGGATCGGAGTCGACGATCCCTGCAGCGCCTTCGAGACTCTGCAGCAGGTGCGACCACGCCTGATGCAGGTCGTCGCCGCCGTCGGGTCTGCCGGTCAACGCTGCCTCGGCGATGGACAGCGGTAACCACGCCAGCGGCCTCTCTGCGACGCTCACAAATCCCCCGTATGGGTGCCAGCGAACCCGAGTTAAATGAAAACTCTATTTTCAGATAAAGCTACACCACTGTGACAGCCGGTCGTCTGGATTGTCAACGGCTATTCTCAAGGGGTTCGGCGTCGAGAGCGTCCGGGCCTTGAAGAAACCAAGCCGTGCTTGGGGGGTGGATTAGATGACCGGCCGTCTCGATCGCGTGCTGCATCATCAGGTCAGCGTCGGGGCACTGGTCGAGCTGGCGCTCTGGCTGGCGTTGCCATACCTGTGTATTGGCCTGGCGTGGGCGGTGTTTCATTCCGAGCAGGTCGAACGGATTCAGGCGCGATTGGAAAATGTATTGCCGGCGGGCGCCGACGTCGCGGCCTTCGGGTTGACGACCGTGCTGTGGCCCGCTTCGCTATGGCTTGCGGACGCGTGCCCGGCCACGTGACGGGCGGCACCGGGCGCGGAAGACGACGCATCCGACCGCACACGGCTCTTACCATTGCGGGCATCTGCATCGTGGCCGCCGGTTGTAATTCCAACGCCACCAAGGAGATTCCCGGAACAAGTACCACCGCCAGCACATCCACCACCGCGCCCGCCGTTGCCGAGGCCGCGCTGGACGGGCTGCTGCTCAGAGTCGCCGATATCAACGCCGCCATGGGCACCGCCGATTTATGGGTGTCAGCGAAATCGAAGCAGATGAACGACGTGAGTAGCTTGGTGTCGCGCCCCGAGTGCCTGCCCATATTCGGCCCGGCAGGGGAAAAGCCGTACGCGAACAGCGGATGGACCGCCGTTCGGGTGGAAAATCTCAGCAATCCCGCGGATACGCATGTGGCCGTCCAGGCCGTCGCACTGCTGGCTTCGGCGCCCCAGGCCGCGGCGTTCTTCACCGCCTCGGCGCAGCGCTGGCAGGAGTGCGCGAACGGGAGCTTCGCCCACAACATGTCCGGCGGACGCGAGGTATGGGAGGTGGGGCCGGTCTCGAGCGCCGACGGCGTATTGAGCACCTCGGCGCAAATAACCGAAGAGATATTCGACAAGCCCCCGACCCGATCCCGCGGGACCGCGCAGCGCGCGCTGACCGTTCGCAACAACGTGGTGATCGACATCTTCACGGACAGCCCGGACTCAAACGACGGGGCCGCTGCCCGGATCGCCCAGCAAATCGCAGCCAAAGTAACCGGTTAGCAGGCGATTTCGAGTTAGGACGCGGGCACCAGGTTGTTGTACTGCGGGCAGTACGCATGAACCGAGAGGGTCACAATGTCATTGGCTTTGTCGCTGAACTCGGGACTTTGCTGCTGCAGCTGCACCACTACCTGTTGCACCGTACTTCCCTGGGCGATGTTCTGGCACACCGTCAGGCCGTTGCGGATGGCGACGTCGGGGTTGGCGAACGTGATGCCCTTTTCGTTCAGGGATGCGATGTATCGGTTGTCCTGGTCCGGGGTCGACGTCATCGATACCGGGGCACGGGTCACTACCGAGGTCGGCGGTGTGGTCGACGTGACTGGGGGGGCGCCGGCCTGGTCGTGGGACTGCGGCTTGGATCGCAAAAGATGCGCCAACACGATCACCCCGGCCACCAGGAGCCCCACGCCCAGTAGCGCGCCGGCCCTACCCAACGTGGCGCTCCACGACTGGCGGACGGTCGCCGGTTCGCGCTGACCGTCCGTACCGTCGGGGTGATCGTCGACGCTGTCGACGCTCCCGGCGCCCTGCGACCAGGCAAGTTCCACGGAGTCCGTGGACTTGTGATGCGGCACGCCGGCGGCGTTGCGGGCGACCGTCATGCCGGCGTTCTGTGCGTAGTTCTGGCCAGCCTCGCGTGCGAGGGTCTCGCCAGTATCCCGGGCGACGGTTTCATCGCCGAATGGACCACCATCGGCCATGACGGCCATCGTATCTATCGTTTCGATTTCCCGGCGTGCTTCATGTCAGGCGGCGGTTGCGCCAGCGTCGCAGGCGCCCAGTCGGCAACTGGATCGCATCCATCACCGCGCTCATCGGCGAAGCCACCGATTTCGCGTGCCTCTCGCGGGATTTGGCTCCTTGGTGGGGGGGCGGGCCGTCGCCCACCCACCACGTCGGCTGCAACAGCGCGGACGTCAACGGGATCGCCCGATCAACGCTCTTGCGGCCCCATTCGCGCGCCCGGTCGATGGCCGCTTCCGACGGCGCCAGGTTCACCGCCGACAGGGTGGGTTCGAAGCGGACGAGGTGGTCCGCATACGGGAGATTGCGCGCAACCTGCAGCTGGATGGCCTGGGTGATCGGGGCCAGCCACATGTGCCGCGAGTCCCATTGCGGGTGAAAGCAGTCGAACGCCAGATAACACGCGTTGCGAGTGCCGAGCTTCCCGCCGCGGACCCGGTTCCACGCGATTTCGATCGGGACATTGCTTGCCGCGCCTCCGTCGACCAACGCGGCGACGTCGTGCTCTTCGCACACGGCGTCGAGAATCGCGTGCATCCGCGGGTCGCTGCTTTCGTGGTGCAGCACACCGGGAATGGCCGATGAGAACGACGCAGCGTCGACGACGTCGAAATCGCGGGCCGGATCGTCGCCGCCGACGACGATGGGCTCCACCACCCGCAGGTCGATGAAGGCGGCCACCTGCCACATGCGCGCCGCCACCTGCGGGCCGATGCCGATCGGACGAAGCGGCAGCGTCCGCAGCTGCAGGGCCGAAACCGCGGGGCGGCGGAACCTCGACGGCAGCGACGTGTACGGCTGCCGCCGCACACCGGCGACCACGATGTCGAGCGGGATCGCGAGGTCCGACATGCGCATCCGTTCGCCGTCGGCGCGGCTCAGCAGGCTGCCCGCGAACTCGTCGAAGCGCAGCGTGAACAGGCCGGCCAGGCCATGGCGGCGGCGCAGTCGCTCGGGCCCGAGGATGGCGCGGTAGGACACTGTCTTCGCCCACGCGACGTACTCCTCGATCGGTACCGGCAGCGTGCGGGCGATGAGGCTGCCCATGATCGACCCGAACGACGAGCCGATCATGTAGTCGGGTATCTGGCCGGCCTCGTGCAGCCGTTGCATGCCGCCGATGTAGACGAAACCCGCACCCCCGCCGCCGCCCATCACCGTGACGAGCTTCTTGTAGCCGACCTCGGCATCGAGTTCGGCGGGCGAGAAATCGTTCCCGTGGCGCTCGATAAGCACTTGCCGCTGGTCGTCCTGGTCCGCGGCCAGGCCGCCCAGCGCGTCTCGCGCCGTCGTCAGCGCGGTGACCGGATCGCGCTCCTCGCGCAGCGGTCCGTACAGGGCGTCGGTGACCCTGGATCGCCACGGCGCGACCTGGGTGCCGACCGAGACGTCCCCGCGACTCCCGCGTCCCTGGCTGCCGCCCGGACCCGCGGCTCCGGGTTCGAAGTCGGCGAGTCTGGCGAAGTTCAGGATGTAGCGCAGCTTGCGGAGCTCCTCGCCGCTCAGCACGTCCGGATTGGACAGGTGGTGCCGGACGAGCCGGTTCTCCATCCGTTGCAGCAGCAGCACCGGATCGGCTTCCGGCAGCAGCACCGCTGCCTCGAGGGCGGCCTCGGCGTCGTCGGCGGCCGCTGCGGCTGTGTCAGCCGAAGGGTCCTCGGCGTCCTGGATAAGGTCTATCGCGGCCCCGCGGCGGCCGCGGCGTTTGCGCACCAGGTCAGCGAACGGCATCTGCATGAGGATCAACTTTCTCATGTCCTAGGCTGCGAGCTATGTCGATCGACCGTGCCGCGCTGGTCGCGGGCAGCATCCGCCTCGCCTCGGGAGTTCATTTCCTCGTCGACCCGCTGGGCGCGAACCGGCTCTGGGGCACCCCGGATGAACCGGAGGCTCAGGCGCGACTGCTGTTGCGCTCCATGGGTTACCGCGACGCGTTGATCGGCACGCTGCTCCTGATGGCGGGCCTGCGCGGCAAAAACACCCGCGGCTGGTTCCTGGCGTCCGCCGGCGCCGACGCGGCCGACCTGCTCGGCGGCATCAGCGTGCACGACGACTTGACCCGCTCGCAGCAACTCATCGGCCTTGGCGGTGCCGTGGCCGGCGTCGGCGTCGGACTCTGGGGTGCCACACGGCGGGGTCAGCGCGCAGTGGCTCCGGCAGCCGACACGAGCGACCAATAGCCTCGCTCGCGCTCAGTCAGCGCGTTTGACGTGATCGCGCCGAACGCGGCGGCATCGCGCGCCAACCGGTCCGGCGCATCGGGCAGCGCATCGGGGCCTTCCAGCCGGAAACAACTCGGCGCGAGGGGACCGAACAACAGCGCCCGGCGCAGCTGCGGCCAATTCTCCAGCCGCGGCTCGACCCCGGCGGCTCGGGCGAAGGTCAGCGCCGCGAGGTTCATCCGGGTTTTCTGTGACAGGCCCCGGTTCGCGCGATAACCGTCGATCGCCAACCGCCGCTCGGCCTCGCTCGGCGCCGCGACCGCCCCGCCCCACGCGTACGCGATCCACCTGGCCTGAAGTTCCAGTGGCACAAAGTATCCGCCCGACTGGTCCCACATGCCCATGAAGGCAAGCCCCGGGAGATCGGGATGGAAGGTGTAGCGGTCGGCGTCCAGATGCGCCCCGTCGAGGTCGAGGATCGCCCGGATGTCGTCGTCCAGAAACGGCAGGCTCAGGGCGAACCCGGTGCCCAGCACGATCCCGTCGAACTCCTCGGTGTGCCCGTCGGCGAACGTCACCGTCGCGCCGGCGACGGACTTCATCCAGGGCCGCACCGTAATTCGGCCCTCGGCCACAAGCGGCAGGTACTGCTGGTTGAGGGTGAGCCCGGCGGCGCCCAGTGACGGGTCGGGCGCCGGAGCGCCGTACTGTTCCGGGCTGCCTGCGGACTCGATCACGATTTCCTTGAGCTGCCGGTCGATCTCGGCCGCGGGCAGGGTCTCGCTGGCCAGGGTTCCGTATCGCGTATAGATCCGGTGATCGGTGGGGACGCCGGCGGTGAACTTCGGCAGCACGTACCGCTGTCGCCGCTGGGTCACCACCACGCGCGCGGCGCCGAGCTGCGCAAGTTCCGACGCGATCTCCAGGGCGCTGATGGCGCAGCCGGCCACCAGCACGCGCTTGCCGCGATATGGCGCCGGCCCGCGGTAGTGGTAGGTGGAGAGTGCCCCGGCGGGGCCGATGAAGGCGTCCAGCCCCGCAACCGGGGGAATCGCGGGGGCGTGAAACCTGCCGCTGGCCACCACTACCCGGTCGAAGCTCTCCCGGAGGCCGGCGCTGCTCACCGCCCATCCGGCGCCGTCTCGGGTGAGCAGGTCGACCCGGTTTCCCAACCGGATGCGTGACGTCAGGCCGAAGGTCTCGGCGTAGCGATGCAAGTAGGCGAGGATGTCGCGGTTCGAAAGGTAGACGAGGTCGCCGTCGTGCTCGAGGTCGCTGAACGCCGTCAGGATGCGACTGCTGTTGGTGTACATGGTCGGCCACACACCGCTCCGACCGTCCAGTCCGGTCCACTGCCCGCCCAGCATCGAGGCCTGCTCGAAGATCGTCGGCTCGAATCCCTGCGACAGCAGCCAGCGGGCGGCAACGAGCCCGCCCGGCCCGGCGCCGATCACGGCGACGCTGTTCGCCATGGTGGAACTGTCGCACGGCCGCGACCCGGCAAGGCGGCTGACACCCGAGCCGTGATGAGGTTGACTGATCGCAACGCGCCACCAGGAGGGAGCAACCGTTGAAAATCGGTGTTCTGAACTTTGTGACCGACCAAGGCATTGGTCCGGCGGAGCTGGGCGAGGCATTGGAGCAACGTGGCTTTGATTCGCTGTTCCTGGCCGAGCACACACACATCCCGGTAAACAATCAGAGCCCCTATCCGGCGGGCGGCCCGATCCCGGACAAGTACTACCGCACCATGGATCCGTTCGTGGCGTTGACAGCGGCCGCGGTCGCCACCCGGAACCTGGTGGTGGGCACCGGTATTGCCTTGATCCCGCAACGCGATCCGATCCACACGGCCAAGGAGGTGGCGTCGCTCGACCTGGTGTCGCAAGGCCGGTTCGTCTTCGGCGTCGGCGTCGGCTGGCTGCGCGAGGAAATCGCCAACCATGGCGTTGACCCCGCGGTGCGCGGACGCGTCGTGGACGAGCGGCTGCGCGCCATCATCGAGATCTGGACGCAGGAGAAGGCGGAATTTCACGGGGAATTCGTGAACTTCGACCCGATCTACAGCTGGCCGAAGCCGGTGCAGAAGCCGCATCCGCCGCTGTATCTGGGTGGGGGTCCGGCCAGTTTCAAGCGCATCGCGCGGTTCAATGCGGGCTGGATCTCGATCAGCCCAGCACCGAGAGCCATCAGGCGTCAGCTGGAGGAGCTGCGCGGCGTCGCCGGCCACGACGTGCCGGTGATCGTCTCGCACATGGGAGAACTGACGGCGGAGGCGATCGCCGGTTACGCCGAACTCGGGGTTCAGCGGGTGCTGCTGGAGCTGCCGACCGAGCCCCGAGACGAGACCCTGCGCCGGCTGGATTCGCTCCGGGCCGAGTTGCTGGCCTGAATTGTGAACCGCGCGGCACCAGTCCTGGATCGTCCGTGGCGGCGACCGGGTGTGCGGGCCTGCGCGATTGCGTCAGGTGCCGCAGAAGGTCCGGTAGGGCCCGAAGTCGTCCGGCGCGGGGCTGGCGTAGCGCTCGAGTCCCGGTCGTTCGTCAAAGGGGGCGGTCACGGCATCGAGGAGCTGCAGCACCGGATCGAGGTCACCGGCCGTCGCCGCGGTCAGTGCCTCTTCCACGAGATGGTTGCGCGGAATGTAGATCGGGTTTGTTCGGTCCATCAATTCGGGATCGGGGCGCAGGGCACGCCAGCGCGACACCCATTCGTCAAGTTTGGCGTGGGCGACTAACGGTTCGAGCGCGGGCTCGGTTTGCGCCGCCTGGCGCAACTGGTGGAAGAACGACGTGTAGTCGACTCGGCTCTCCTTGAGCAGCTCAAGCAGATCGTCGACCAACGGCGTCAGGACGTTGACGTCGACGTTCCCGGACAAACCGAGCTTGGCGCGCATCCCGGCCGACCATTCGGCCTCGTATACGCGCCGAAAGACACTGAACGACTCCTCTGCGAGTGCTATCCCCTCCTCGAAGCCCCCCTCATCGTCGTCGGACAGCAGCATCAGCAGCGCCTCCGCGAACCGGGCGAGGTTCCACTCGGCGATCACCCGCTGGTTGCCGTAGGCGTACCGCCCCAGGCGTCGATGGAGCTGAAGACCGTATCGGGGTCGTAGGCCTCGATGAAGGCGCAGGGTCCGTAGTCGATGGTTTCGCCGGAGATCGTCATGTTGTCGGTGTTCATCACGCCATGGATGAATCCGACCAGCATCCAGCGGGCAACCAGCGACGCCTGCGCGGCGACCACGGCTTCGAATAGCGCAAGGTAGGGCCGCTCGGCCTGCGCCGCGCCAGGGTGGTGACGGGCGATCGCATGGTCGGCCAGGCGCCGCAACAGCTCGGTATCCCCGGTGGCTCCTCCGTATTGGGAGGCGTATTGGAAACTGCCTACCCGCAGGTGGCTGCTGGCGACGCGGACGAGCACCGCGCCCGGCAGGATCGTGTCCCGCTGAACCGGGCGCCCGGTGGCCACCACGGCCAAAGATCGGGTCGTCGGGACACCCAGCGCGTGCATGGCTTCGCTGACGATGTATTCGCGCAGCATCGGTCCCACCGCGGCGAAGCCGTCACCACCGCGCGCGAACGGCGTGGCACCGGAACCCTTGAGATGGATGTCGACCATGCTCCCGTCGTCGCCGACCAGTTCGCCCAGCAGCAATGCGCGCCCGTCTCCCAACCGCGGGACATAGCCGCCGAACTGGTGCCCGGCGTAGGCCTGCGCCACCGGGGCGGCGTCGCCGGGCAGCAGGTTGCCCGTCAAGAAACTCTGTCCGCCGGAACTGCGCAGCCAGGAAGCGTCGAGACCGAGCTGGGCTGCCAGCGGCTCGTTGAGCACGAGCAGCCGCGAGTCGGGGGTTTCCGCGGCGCGCCATCGGACGGCCATCTCCGGGAACCCACGCGAAAATCGGTCCTGCAGGGACACGGCCATGTACGGTGCAACACTCACTCGACCAGACTACGGAGACTTCCCGCGCTGGGGTTGACGAAGGCCCAGCGGGTAACAGGCCGGCCGAAGGCGGCGGTGTACCCTGACCACCGATGACACCAGATCAATCATTTGAGCAGGTCAACAGCCACGTGGTGGATCCCGCGGACGTCGGTTCCCGCCTCGATGCGGTTCTCGCCCGCAGTTGGTTGTTGGTCAACGGCGTGCATGCGGATCGGTTCCAGTTCGCGGCGCACTCCCGCGCCGACATCGTGGTTTTCGATATCGAGGACGCTGTCGCACCCAAAGACAAGAGCGTCGCCCGCGACAACGTGGTGCGCTGGCTCAGCGCCGAAAACCCCGACTGGGTTCGCGTCAACGGTTTCGGGACCCCTTGGTGGGCGGACGATTTAGCCGCGCTGGCCGGTACCCATGTCGGCGGGGTGATGCTGGCGATGGTCGAATCGGTGGACCATGTCACCGAGACTGCGAAGCGACTGCCCAACGTGCCGGTCGTGGCGCTGGTCGAGACCGCCCGGGGCCTGGAGCGCATCACCGAGATCGCCGCGGCCAAAGGCACCTTCCGGCTGGCATTCGGCATCGGCGATTTCCGTCGTGACACCGGTTTCGGCGAAGACCCCTCGACGCTGGCTTACGCGCGGTCCCGCTTCACGATCGCCGCCAAGGCGGCCGGCCTGCCCAGCGCGATCGATGGTCCGACGATCGGCTCAAACGCGTTGAAGCTGATCGAGGCCACGGCCGTCTCCGTCGAATTCGGGATGACCGGCAAGATCTGCCTTTCGCCGGACCAGTGCGCGGTGGTGAATGAGGGGCTATCCCCATCGCAGGACGAAATCGCCTGGGCTAAAGAGTTTTTTGCCGAGTTCGAGCGTGACGGTGGAGAGATCCGCAACGGCTCCGACTTGCCGCGCATCGCCCGGGCCACCAAGATCGTCGAGCTGGCCCGCGCCTACGGCATCGAAGCGTCCGATTTCGAAGACGAATCGGTGCACAAGCAGGCCCCGTCGGACACGTACCACTACTGACCCGCGCTACTGAACCGCGGTCTGGCCTTGGGGCGCGATCACGGCCTCGATGCGTCGCGCGGCGGCGCGCAACTGCTCGCCCAGCCGCTCGACGGTGGCTGCAGCAACGTCGGCGAACGGCGCGACGCTGATCGTCATCGCGACCACGCCGTCCTCGTCGGTGATCGGGGCGGAAATGGTGGCGATGCGGTGCGCGCTGTTTTCTGCGAGCTCCGCGCTGAGGAAGTCGATCACCGTGAGGTCCGCGAACGCGCGGGCAAGCCGCGAGGTAATGGCGTCGGGCTCGCCGTCTGGCCCCAGCGCGCGCAGCGCGGTATACACCTGGACGTACTCCCGGCTGAGTCGTTCGATCGCGTATCCGCGTTCCCGAATCTCGCTCAGTACGGCGGTGATTCGCCGGGACAGCGCGACGGAGGGTTTACCGATGCCCTCCAGCCAGGCCCGCTGCGCGGGGGCCGGGCTCCAGGCGATGTAGTCGCGGCCGAACGGCGCGACCAGCGGCATGCGCAATCCGCGGTCGATCCGCATCCCGGAAGGTGATTGGCCGGCGCTGTCCACGACGACGATGTTGGTGGCCTCGCGGCGGGCCAGAAACACTTGTGTCGCACTGCATTCGGAAAGCTCCTGCAGGATGCCGTGAAACATCCGGTTGCCCGCCGGTTTGGCCAACGAGGCGATGCCCGGCCCACACGAGTAGGTGGCGGCCGCGTCGCGCACCACCCAGTGGTGGGTGGCCAGCGTCGCCAGGATTGCGTGGCCGGTGGCCCGGCTGATGTTCAACTCGCGGGTGATCTCGGCCAGCGAGAACGCTCGCGCGGGTTGGGAGCCGAGCAGTTGCATGATCGCGACAACGCGCTGTGTCGGCGGGGAAGTGGCCGTCGGCGGCGAAGCGGGTTGACGGGGAGTCTCCACCGGGTCTAGCGTCGGTGTCATATTTTCAAACGATACGTCGAATATTCGACACAGTAAATGACGTCGAATGGTAGGGCCGAGGAGGCGGTCGCGTGGGTGCTGCGAGCCTCGACGCCGACGACGCCGACGACGCCGACGACGTTGATGACGTTGATGACATCGACTTCGACGACCTGACCTCGCCTCGATTGACCGATGTCCAGCGGCGGATTCTGAAGTACACCGAGGCCAAGCACATCGAGTTCGACATCGATCGGATGCTCGCCGAGGCGGTCGAGGCGGCGGGAGCGGCGGACCTGGACGACAGCGACGGCTCCGACGGTTTTGGTGCGCGCCTCAGGGCGCACGTGGCCGCCATCGAAGGCGACACGGGCCTGACCGAGCTGACCCGCGCGTCGCTGCGGCAACGGGTGGTTCGGCTGCTGCGCAACCGATTGTCGTTGACCGACCTCATCAAGCGATATCCCGAGATCGAGACGATCCACATCGAGAAGCCCTTCGTCGTCGTCGGGATGCCGCGATCGGGTACGACGCACCTGGTGAACCTGATCGCCGCCGATCCGCGCCGGCGCGCGCTGCCGTACTGGGAAAGTCAGGATCCGATACCGGCACGCGGCCAAGGCCCCGGCATCGGTGGGGTGGACCCGCGCTTCGCCCGGACCAAGGCGGAACACGACGCGCTGATGGTCAGCGCGCCGGTGGTGGCCGCCATGCATGACCGGTTCCCCGAGGCGATCGAGGAGGAAGTCGAACTCCTCGACCTCGATCTGGCCGGCTACGTGTTGGAATGGCATGCGCGCGTGCCCGATTGGCGTGACTATTACCTGGGGCTCGATCAAACCCGGCACTACGCCTACCTGAAGAAGGTGCTGCAGGCGTTGACATTCTTGCGCGGCCCGCGGACCTGGGTGCTCAAGAGCCCGCAGCACTGTGAGCAGCTCGGCCCGCTGATGTCGACCTTCCCCGACGCCACGGTGGCATTTACGCACCGCGATCCCGTCGCCGTGGTGCAATCGGCGATCACGATGATGGCGTACTCGGATTGGCTGCGCCGCAACAGCATCGACCCGGACTGGCTGCTGGACTACTGGAGCGACCGGGTGCACCGGCTGCTGCGCGCGTGCGTGCGCGACCGCGACATGGTCCCGGCCGAGCGCAGCATCGACATCAGCTTCCATCAGCTGGGTGGCAACGAAATGCCGCTGCTGGAGCAGCTTTACCGTTGTGGGGGAGTGGAATTGACGCCGCAGGCGCGTGGCTGCTTCCAGGCCTACCTGGACGGCAATCCGCGGGGCAAGCACGGCCGCATCCGCTACGACCTGCAACGGCACTTCGGCATCTCGGCCGGCAAGCTGCGGGAGCGGTTCGGCTTCTATTTCGATCGATTCGACATCGAGGCCGAATGAGCACCCGAATGAGGGCCGCATGAAGGAGCCAGAGGCGATGTTCGAACCGGTGTACCGCGGGCGGCCCGGGGCCGACGCGATGCGCCCGGCGTCCGCCGAGCGGGCCGAGCAGATAGCCCCGGGCCTATGGTGCTCGCCGGGTCTGTCCAACGCCTACCTGCTGACCACCCGCGAGGGCCGGGTGATCATCAACACCGGGATGGGTTTCGAGGGTCCGGTGCACCGCGCCAACTTCGACGCCGTCGACTCCTCGCCGGTGCGCTACATCATCTTCACGCAAGGCCACGTGGACCATGTCGGCGGGCTGGAAAGTGTCCGTGATCCCGACACGACGGTTGTCGCGCAAGCGAACTGGACGATGTGGCGCGACGACAACGAACGCCTCATCCGGTATCGGGCCAACCGCAGCGCCTTCGCCTTCAAGGGCACCCTGGCCACCGGCATCCGGGCGATCCAACGGCGTCTCGGCAGCACCCACCTGCCCGGCCAGAGCGTGCCCGTCGTGGATCTCTCCTTCGAGGACACCCTCACCTTGGACGTTGGCGGGCGGCGGCTGGAGCTGATCTCGGTGCCGGGCGGCGAAACCAACGACTCCTTGGTGGTGTGGCTGCCCGACGAACAGATCTGTCTGTGCGGCAATACCTTTGGACCGCTGTTCGGCCACATCCCCAACCTCGTCACCATCCGCGGCGACCGCTACCGCGACGCCCTGACCGCGATCGCGTCCGTCGAGCGCGTACGGGATCTGCAACCAGAACTGCTGGTCACCGGTCACTTCGAACCGATCACCGGGCGGCAGCGCATTCACGCCGAGCTGACCCGGCTGCGCGACGCGATCCAATACATCCACGACGAGACGGTCGCCGGAATGAACGCCGGTAAGGACGTCCGTACGTTGATGCGCGAGATCACCCTGCCGGCCGAATTGGAAGTGGGCCAAGGCTACGGGAAGGTCGCCTGGGATGTGCGGGCCATCTGGGAGAACTACTCGGGCTGGTTCCACCACCGGTCCACCACCGAGCTCTATCCGGTCGGGTTCGACGCCGTCACCGCCGATGTGGTCGAACTGGCCGGCGCGGACGCGCTGGTGGATCGGGCGCGCGCACACCTCGCGGCGGGCCGCCCGCTGCACGCTATCCACCTGGCCGAGCTGATGTCCCCGGATCACCCGGCGGCGCGCGAGGTGCGCAGGGAAGCCCACCAGAGCCTGCTGGCCGACAGCACGAACTTCTGGGAAAGCGCCTGGCTGTCCGGGCAGATAGCGAGCGAGTCATGACCGCGCAGGTTAGCTTCGACTTCGCCGGGACCACCGCGCTGATCACCGGTGGAACCAGCGGGATCGGACACACCACTGCGGTGTTGTTCCGCGATGCCGGGGCCCAGGTCACCGTCACGGGAACCAAGCCTGCCGCCCCAGACTATGACGTCGACCTGTCCGGCATGGCGTATCACCAACTGCAGATCACCGACCCCGACTCAGTGGATGCGTTGACGCACAGCTTCACCAGTCTCGACGTGCTGTTCAACAATGCGGGCGCGAATTTCCCTGGCGGCCTGGATGAGTCGAAGCCAGACGGGTTTGCCGCGTCCGTCGCGTTGAATCTGACCGGCCCGTATCGATTGACGGTCGGACTGTATCGCGCGTTGAAGGCATCGACCGCGCCCGGTGGCGCCAGCGTGGTCAATTTGGCTTCGATGTCTGCGCTGCGCTCGGTTCCGCTGGTGCCCGGGTACGGTGCGGCGAAGGCCGGGGTCATTTGCGTAACAAGGAACCTCGCCGTCAAGTGGGCAGCTAAGGGAATCCGGGTGAACGCGGTGGCACCGGGTTTGATCGACACCCCGATGACCGCGCCCATGCGGGCCGCGCCGCAACTGGTGGACGCCGAATTGGCCCATGTCCCGTTGCGCCGCTTTGGAACCGTCGGCGAAATTGCCCCAACGGTGGCCTTTCTGTGCACCGAGCAGAGCAGTTACACCACCGGCGCGGTCTTCGTGATCGACGGTGCTTCGGACTGCGTTTAAGACCCAAGGAGTGACGAACATGACATTCCCGTTGCGACCCGAAGACCACTACCACACCGGCATCGTGGTGCCCGACCTCGACGCCGCCATGGCCCGCCTGAGCGCGCTGGCCGGCTACCGCTGGATAAACCCGCTGAGCTATACCCTGCCGTTCCGGACCGCCAGCGGGACCGGCGAATTCACCTCGACGTTCGTCTACTCGCTGCAAAGTCCACACCTCGAGCTGATCGCGCAGGTACCCGGTTCTCCGTGGCAGGCGGCGCCCGGCAATTCCATCCATCATCTCGGTTATTTCACCGACAACCTCGCCGAAACCGGCGAGGCGCTGCAGCGCAACGGCTTCACCTTCGAAGCCACCGCTGGGATGTCGGGGCGATCGGAATCGGAGCTGTCGCTGTTCGCCTACTACGTCGACGCTTTCGGAACCCGCATCGAGATCGTCGACCGCGCGTTGTTCCCCGACTTTCCCGCCTTCCTGCGATCGCAGACTCCTGATGGGTAGTCCGACATGCTGATAACGGTGCTGCGCTTCAATTTCGGCTCGCCGCATGGAGACCCACGCACCCAGGGCGAGCTGATCTCCGCCGCGCTCGAACTGGCCCAGTGGGGCGAGCCGCGGGGCATCACCTCGGTGAGCGTCGATGAGCATCATGCGACCGGGCAGGGGTGGAGCTGCAACCCGATCATGGCCGCGGCGATGTTCCTGGCGCGGACCGAGCGGCTGATCGCGAGCGTGGATTGTGCGCTCGGGCCCTTGTGGAACCCGGTCCGGCTCGCCGAAGACATCGCGCTCGTCGACAACATGAGCCGTGGCCGGCTGCACACCACCGTGGGGCTGGGCTACCGCACGGTCGAATACGACTCGCTCGGAGTCGATTTCGGCCAGCGGGGCAAGCTGATGGACGGCCTGATCGAGCGCATGCTGTCGATCTGGTCCGGCGCCGAGCCCGGGGTCTGCACCGGCACGTACACCCGGCCGCATCCGCCGCTGTATGTGGGCGGGGGCGCGCGCGTGACCGCGCGGCGTGCGGCGCGCTTCCGGTTGCCGCTCAGCCTGGCCGACCACCTGCCCGACATCGCCGCCTACTATCGCGAGCTGTGCGCCGAGGTCGGTATGTCGCCGTTCATCCTGATGCCCGGGGCGGCTAATCGCGGAATGATCTACCTGCATGAGGATCCGGATCGGGCGTGGGCCGAGCTGGGTGATCACATCCTTTGGGAGGCGGTCACTTACGGGGGATGGTCGGCCGACGAACGTTCGCTGATGCACCTGCCCGGGGTGCAGACGCTGGATGAAGTAAAGGCGTCCGGGCGCTACCGCTTCCTGACTCCGGACCAGCTCATCGCCGAAGTCCGGGATGCCGGCAATCGCTATGGACCGGTCGTGTTGCACCCGCTGGTCGGCGGCATGCCCGTCGACGAAGCGTGGAAATCGGTGCAGCTGCTGACCGACACGGTGCTGCCCGCGCTCACCTGACGACGCCGCCCGTGTGGTCGATACATGCGGGAATCGAGATGTTTGCGGGCGGCTGTGGGTGGCTACCTATCGGCTATCCGTGCCACGGTTAAAGGTACGAGGGGGGCGGCGATGCCGGCGGATGGCGCTGTTTGCGTGACGGGCACTGCGAACACGACATCCGTCGGCATCTCCATGTGGGTCAATTCGGTCCCATCCGCGGTCCTTCGAGATATTCGGCTAGCTATTCGCGCCAATCACTGAAGGGGGTTGCTCACGATGCCGGCAACGTTGACTTTGATCACCGAAAACGGATGGCCGCAGTGTTCACGCGACGAATGCGATACCGGGCTGGTGCCCGGCACCGGCCACGTCCGCCCCGAACTGCTGGCCGGTGACGTCGACACCGTGCTGACCGGCTGGGCGGCCTGGTTCAACCGAAACGTGCGCTCCGTCGAACCCGCTGATGGGCACCGCAATTGGTGGGGCTGGAGCGCGACCAACGACGTCTGGAACTCCAACCACCTGTCGGGCACCGCGCTGGATCTTTGCGCCGACGAGCTGCCGTGGAAGCAGTACACGATGCCGCAGGACCAGGTGGACACGGTCCATCGGGGCCTGGCGTTGTTCGAGGGGAACGTCTACTGGGGTCGGGACTGGGGCGCAGGCGATCAGGACGAAATGCACTTCCAGTGCGGCTACAACACCTGGAAAAACCCGCGATTCGCGGAGTTCGCGCAGCGGTTGCGCGACGGATACCTCAACATTTTCGGACCGCCCGATCCATTGGCCTTTCCGTTGCCGATGGGCTACTACTACGGGCCCCTCGACGGGCCCGACAACTGCATTTCGGGGGACTACCCCACCGACTCGCAGGGCGCGAAGGACGGGCTGGGCCGATGGCAGACGAAGCTCGGCCTGCCGGTGACCAAACACTGGGACGACGCCACCGCCAAGGCCGCCACCGAACTGCAACACGAAAAGGGCTGGCCGCCCAACCCCGCGTTCGGATACGGCGGGGTGTACCTGGCGGAATGGAACGCGGTCATGCGCGAGGGCTGGCAGCTTCCGGAAGGCTGGGATCCCTCGAAAGTGCCTGCGCCCGAAATACCTTTGGTCAAATGGGGCGACTACAGCCAATACCAGGGCCGCGCCGTCGATGACTCCTACCCGTATCCGGCGATCAGCTTCCGGGCCTCCATCGCCGATGCGAGCGCCACCACGGACGAGCGCTACGGGGGCATCGACAAGACATTCGTGGACAACATCGAACAGGCCAAGAAGCTCATTGCCGCCGGCAAATTGAAGAAGATCATCGCGTATCACTTCTGGGTGCCGGGCTTCGACAACTGGGGCACGTTCAAGGCGGCGATCGACGCCGCCGGCGGCGTGTTCCCCGAACTGGCGTTTATGGTGGACGTCGAAGACGGCGGCCCGAAGTGGAACGTCCATGGCGATCAGTCCGGCGGGGTCAACGATTTCATCACCAAGGGCCAGGCGTTGTTCGTCAACCAGCAGGCCGCCAGCATCTACGTCAACTTCAACGCCAACCCCGACCTACTGCCTGTCCGGGCGTTGCCGACGGGGATCAAACTGATCGTGCCGCGCTACGCCGGGCCGGACAATCCGCCGGTCGTTCCCGCCGGGGTTTCCGTCTTCGGCCATCAGTACGCCGACGACGAGGACACCCCGCCGTTCGGGCCGACGGACATCAACCAGAGCCACATGACGCTGACCGCGTGGCTGCAGGCGTGGGGCAGCAACGGCGGTGCGCCGCAGGTCGAGGTTGCGCCCGAGCAGTCGCTCGTTGCGCAACCCACGACGTTCACCGACGAAGACCGGGCGCTGCTCAAACAGGTACGCGAGTTGCTCAAGCAGTACCTGGCCACGAGCGAAAAGCCGCCCGCGCCTTCGGGTAACGGACGCGCCCAGGGGAGAAGGGCCAAACCAACTGCGCCGGCAGCCAGCAGGACAGCCAGCAAGTCGAGGCCAAAAGCCGCCGCCCCCAAGTGAGCCCGGTTAACGTCCCAGTCGCCCTAACGCCCTGCGTACCAAGCCTTTTCGGTCCACAGATGCGGCCGGGGGCAGCCGGTCGGCGTAGGGCCACGGCCGATTGCGCTCGGGCACCGACGCCGCCCGCTGCTGCTTGAGCTGCATGCGCAGATGCTGGCGCAGCTCGTCCAGTTCCGGATCGGCCCACCGGTTGTCGGCCTCGACGGGATCGGCGGTCAGATCGTAGAGCTCCCACTGGTCGTCGAGCGGATCGGTGCGATAAGCCTCGCCGCCAAGCCCGTTCGAGGCCAGGTGCCGCACACCCGGCTCGGTCCAGGTGCCGGGGTCGTCGAAGGTGCGCACCAGCTTCCATAGGTGCCCCGCACCGCTTGCGGCGGCAGAATCGTCGACCCGCGCAACCAAGCCCTCGAAGTTGGCGGCGACGTGAGCGGGCACCCTGATCCGAAGCGGCGCAGGTGGATTCACGATTCGGCCCAGCTGCCGGGCCGTCGCCGACGCGCCGCTGTCGCCTTCCAGGACGTTGTCGCGAGTCATCAGGTAGACGGCGCGGGCAGCGTCGGCCGGTGCCCCGTCCACCACGGGCATCAGGTCGCGGCCCGGCAGCGGATGCACCTCGGAGAACGACTCGGCGAGATTCGCGGCCACCACGCCTACGTCAATGCCGGCCGCGCCGAGCAGGGTCGGCACCAGGTCGACATGCGACGTCGGCGCGGAGACCGTGCGCGGCCCGGTCGCGTTCTCGCCGATGCGGGCAATAATGAACGGCACCCTGGTGGCCTCGTCATACAGGTTGAACCACTTCTGGTGTAGTCCGCCGTGCGCGCCGAGCAGATCACCGTGATCGGAGGTGCGCACCAGCAGGGCGTTCTGGGATCCGCCTTCGGTGACTGCGCGGCGCACCCGGTCGATCGGCCCATCAACCTCGGCGTGCAGCCGGTAGTACAGGTCGCGGTAGCGCTGCTCGTTGCGTTGGTAGGCGTGCCTGACCACCGGCGCCGGACCGTATCCGGAGTAGTACGCCTCGCGGAAGGCGATCTGTGCCGCCGGCTTTGTCGAGAGATCCTCGCCGGCGGTGGGCGCCGGCGGCACGTGTGGGGGGTCTAGGGGGGACGGCTGCAGCGGGTTGCGCCGCAGCCACGCCGGGAACAGCACGACGTCGTGCGGGTTGACGAAACTGGCCACCAGCAGGAACGGGCGAAGCGCCGCGGCGTCGCCGGCGCGACGGCGTGCGTAGCGGTCTTGCAGCCACCCGACGACACGGTCGGCGACCAGGGGGTCGCGGCGCAAACCGCTGTTGGCCATCCCCGGCCCGTGCGGCTCGGGGCCCACCCAGCCGGAGAAGCCGTACGGACCGAGCGGGTCGGCGTCCAGGTAGCGCCGCACCGCGGCCGGGTCGACGTCGCCGTCGTCGTCGTTGGTGGCCAGTGACCCACCGGTCGCCGGGTCGTGCAGGTCGGCGTGCGAGATGTGCCACTTGCCGTCGTAGTGGGTGTCGTAACCCGCCGCGCGGAACCAGTTGCCCAGTGTCGGCACTTCGCCGGCCCGCAGCCACCGCAGCCGTGAATCGTCGAACCGCTTCCCGATGCCGTCGGTCTGGGTTACACCGTGCAGGTCTGGATACTGGCCGGTGAATATCGTGGGACGGCTGGGAACGCATGCCAGCGAACCGGTGTAGTGCCGCGTGAAACTCACCCCGTGCTCGTCGAACCAGCGGCGGGCGTTCAGGGTGCGTTGACGCCAGGCGAGCACGTCGGCCGGCTCGTATGGCGGCACGGCGCGTTCCTCGTCGGTCATGATGATGACGATGTCGGGGCGCCCAAGAGGCCCAAGGGGCCCAAGAGGTTTAGTCATGCGTGTTCTCCCATCGGTGTGCCAGCCCGGCGAGCATCGCCTCGGACTGCTTGGCCATCGCGCGGCCGGCCACCCGCTCCGCCAGACGGGCCAGCGGGCCGGGCCCGATCTCGATCGTGCTGGTCAGGGTCACCACGGTCGCATCATGCGTGGGCCGCAGCGTCCAGCGATTGGTGACTCTGCGCAACCGGGTGGGCAATCCGATGATGTCGTAGGCCAGCGTCGAGGGCGGGTCGAAGGCGGTGATCCGCTCCAACAGCGTGTTGCGGCCGACCTGCACCCGGCGAGTGGTGCCCAGCGCCCCGCCGTCGGGGCCGTGATTGCACACGCACGAATGGTCGACGTTGCCCGCCCATGTACTGAGCGAACCGAAATCGGCCAGCACGTCCCAAATCGCCTGCGGTTGGGCCGCTATCGGCCGGCTGAGGCTGATGTCTGCCACGCTGTCATCCAACACCATGGCCCGGGCTTTTCGTCAGTGGGCGAGCGCTTGGTCAATCAGCGTCGCGGCCGCCGCTCGGGCCTGCGCCCACGGCGACCGGTCGTCCAGCGATGTGGCAAGCGCGCCCGCGCCTTCGTATAGCACGGCGAGCTGGTTGCCCAGTGCGGGCGGGTCGGCGGCGCCGGCCTGTCTGGCCAGCTCGGTTACTGCGGCGATGAAGTTGCGCTTGGTCGCGCGAACGATGCTCTGAACTTCCGGCATGGTTCCCGCCGCCTCGACGGCCGCGTTGTGGAAGGGGCAGCCCCGCAGCGGTCCTTGAGGGGGGCGAGAAATCTCGAATAGGGCCAGTAGTCGCTCGCGTGGCGTGTGGCCGGCTGCGTCAGCAGCGGGTTGGAGGGGCGTGGCGACACGTTGCTCGACGCCGCGTAGATACGCTTCCACCACCGCTGACTTGCTCGGAAAGTGTTGGTAGAGAGTCCGTTTCGATACCGACGACTCGGTTGCCAGTCGCTCGACGCCGGTGGCGTTGATGCCCTCCCGATAGAACAACTCGGTAGCGGCGTCCAGGATGCGCTGGCGCGCACCACGGCCGCCCCGGGCCTTGGGGTGTTTCGCGTCGGGCGGGCTGCTCACGGTTGGAGTATACCGAGCGGTTTACATCAGAGGTCAAACGTTGTAGCGTTTTGCGCAGGCAGCGTGTACACCATTCGGTTTACTTGGGAGCAGACATGACACCACGATCTCCGGTGGTATTGATTTCCGGCGTCTCGTCGGGAATCGGCCGGGCCATTGCGAGCGCCTTCGCGGCGAAGGGTTTTGACGTGTTTGGCACCAGCCGCAGCCCGGGTAAGACAGAGCCGATCCTCGGGGTCGAGCTGGTGCAGCTCGATGTCACCGACGCCGCCTCGGTGTCCCGGGCCGTCTCAACGGTCATCGAACGCGCGGGTCGCATCGACATCCTGGTCAACAATGCCGGTTTCGGAGTTCTTGGTGCGGCGGAGGAGAGCTCGATGGCCCAGGCGCGGCAGCTCTTCGACACGAATTTCTTCGGCTTGGTGGCGCTGACCCGCGAGGTACTGCCTCATCTGCGCGGGCAGGGCAGCGGCCGGATCATCAACATCAGCTCGGTGCTGGGGATCCTGCCGGCGCCCTACGGCGCGCTGTACTCGGCCTCAAAATACGCGGTCGAGGGCTACTCGGAATCCCTCGACCACGAAACCCGGGATTTTGGCGTACGGGTCTCCGTCGTCGAACCCGCGTACACTGCCACCTTGTTCGAGTCCAATGCCGCCGAGGCGGATTCGCCGATCGACAGCTATGCGACCACTCGTGAGCACGTCCGAAAAGTAATGGCCGATGCGGTGCGTGGCGGGGATGATCCCGAGGTGGTGGCGCGAGTCGTGCTAAGGGCGGCGACCAGCCGGACGCCGAAGTTGCGCTATCCAGCGGGACCGCTGGCGCGCCGGCTGACGTTGCTGAAGAGGTTTGCCCCGGCCGCGTTGCTGGACAAGGGAGTTCGTAAGGCCAGCAAATTGACTTCGGCCCCCAAACCCCGTCGCGACCACGCGTTGACGCCGATCCGGTAGGGGCAGCGTCTGTGGCAGGCGGTTATGATCGCCCTTGTTCGGACGGAGGTGGCACCGTGGACTTTCACTTCGACCCAATGTGCCCGTTTGCTTACCAGACCTCGTTGTGGATCCGCGACGTCCGCGAGCAGATCGGGATCACGATCAACTGGCGGTTCTTCAGCCTCGAGGAGATAAATCGCGTCGAAGGCAAGAAGCATCCGTGGGAGCGCGAGTGGTCCTACGGATGGTCACTGATGCGGATCGGGGCGATGCTGCGTCGAACCGACATGTCGCTGCTGGACAAGTGGTACGCCGCGATCGGCCGCGAACTGCACACGCTGGGCGGCAAACCGCACGACCCTGCGGTGGCCCGTCGCCTGCTCGGCGAGATCGGCGCCGATCCCGCAACTCTCGATGCGGCACTTGATGATCCGAGTACGCATGACGAGATTCGCGGCGAGCACCAGCGGGTCGTCGAGGCGGGCGGATACGGCGTGCCGACGCTTTTTATGGACGGGCCCACCGGTAAAGCCCAATGCCTCTTTGGCCCGGTGTTGGTCGATCCGCCGACCGGCCCGGCTGCCCTGACGCTATGGAATGTCGTCACCGGCATGGCGGAGCTGCCGCACGTGTACGAACTCCAGCGCCCGAAGTCACCGGCCGACGCGGAGCTCATCGGCAGGCATCTGCGTCCATACCTCGACGGGCGCGATTGGGTCAGCATCAATCGCGGTGAGGTCATCGATGTCGAACAGCTCACCGGCGGACGTCAATCCAGCTAGGCAGCGTGCCGAGCGAGCGCGACGCCGATTCGGATCTCGACTTCGGTGACCGTGATCGCCGGCGCCCGCGGCGGCGCCCCAGACCGATATCGCTTACCGGTTGGGGTGGTGAATTCGGCTGTATGCGTGTGGTTTTCGTCGGTGCTCGTGCTGACCCGCCAACCCGCCGCCTCCTTGGCGTAGTTGCAGCACTCGCATGATCCGAGCCCGTTTTCCGCCGTGGTGGCGCCGCCGGCGGCCCAGGGTTTGGCATGGTCGCGGTGTCGAATCGGCGCGTCGCAGTAGGGAGTGCGGCAGCGTTGGTCCCGCAACTCGATGAACGCGGCGAGGCCCCGTGGAAAAAGCCGCCCCCGCGACTCCATCGCGACTAGAGCCCCGGACTGGGGATGCGCGTAAAGCCTGCGCAGCGTCGCCCGGGACCGTTGGTCGTTGACGGCGGACGCCACCATGGAACGGGCGACGGCCGCAGGGATGGGACCGTACCCGGACACGTCGGCCGGCGCGCTGTCCCCGCCCAGCAGCGTCGCATCCGACAGGACGAGGTTGACCGCAATCGGGGTCGGGACCGTCGCGTCCTGGCCGGTGACCCGTTCGACCAGCGTGTCGGCCATCACCTGCCCGCGGGAGCGTCCATCGCTGCGGATGTCGGCTTCGCGGCGCAGCGCGGCGTACGCCGACACGCCCTGCGCCACGGGCAACAACGCGGTCAGGTAGGTCATGGTGTCGGGTGCCGGGCGGATGGTGACCGTGCGTTCGTTCGCCGCCCGGGCCACCCGGTCGACGATGGCTTGCGGGTCCAGCCGGTAAGCGATCGCCTTGGCGGCGGCGGCCACCCGCGCATCGCCCATGCCATCAAGGCCCGCCGGATCACCGCACAACTCCGCATCCAGGGCGCGCCGATCCTCGACGTCCAAACAGGCGCTCTCGCGCACGATGAGGGTGGCGCGCCACTCCGACAACGCGCCGGTCTCCAGCGCGCGCAGAGTGTGCGGCATCTCGTGTATCAGGGCCTTCGCGAAGCCGAGATGCCGGCCGCCGCGGGCTGGTGAATCCCGTCGCGCCAGCGCGACCTCATTGGCCACACCGCGCCCGCGCCTAGCGGCGGGGACGCCGGCAGCCGATTCGGCGGCCCGACGTGCCATGTCCAGAGCGGCCGCCGCCCGGGCCTGGCCCGCCGCGGCCGCCGACTTGGCTCGCTCGAGTTCGGCGATTCGCTCGACCAAAGCCGCCTCGTCGGCCGCCGGGTCGAGTAAAGCAAGTGATTCGAACACATAGGCGAATATACCCAATGTCTCCGACAAGTCGATCAGCAAACTGTCGACGCGCGCCGGCAGGGCGGCGTAACGTCTGCCTTCAGGTCTCGAGGAGGTAGATGATGAGGTATGCAGCAACGTTCCTGATTGCCTTGAGCGGGCTCACTTCGTTGATCTGCCCGACGGTCGTGGCGGATCCGGCGCTGAGTGCGCAGGACGAGATCTATACGAAGTGGCTCTCGGAGATAGGCGTCAACTATCAGAGCCGCACTACGACGCAGATGATGATCGCCGACGCGCACACCACCTGCGCCATGCTTGACCAGAGCCCCACTCCGCAGTCGTTCGACGCAGCGGTCAGCAGGCTCATCGGCGGACCCGCGAACTTCAACAAGAAGGAAGCGAATGGGATTGTGCAGGCGGCCATCCACAGCTACTGCGACGGCCACTCCAATCTGATTCACGGATAGATCGACGGACGCACCCATGGCGACCAAGCGCCACATCCGCACGGCACGGATCTACGAAGACGTCAGCCCCGACGACGGCCAGCGCGTCCTGGTCGACCGCATCTGGCCACGCGGAATCCGCAAGGACGACCCGCGCGTCGGCGTCTGGCGCAAGGACGTCGCGCCGTCGGACGAACTTCGGACGTGGTACCACCACCAACCGGACAAATTCGACGAATTCGCGGAACGTTACGAGGCGGAACTGTCCGGCAGCGCGGCGTTGGAGGAACTACGCCGGCTGGCCAAGCAGGGCGTCGTGACCCTGGTGACCGCCACTCGCGAGATCGACGGCAGCCACGCGACCGTCTTGGCGCAGCTGCTCAAGGGCCGCTGACGGGGCGTGAGACGATCGCGGGATGCGATTGGGATTGCATGCCTTGGGAATCGGCACCGGCGCCGACCGGTCGGTGATCGACGCCGTCGCGTCGGCCGCCGACGATTCCGGGTTCGCCACGCTGTGGGTGGGCGAACACGTGATCATGGTGGATCGGTCCGCCTCGCGCTACCCCTATTCCGACGACGGCGTCATTGCCGTTCCGGCCCAAGCGGATTGGCTCGACCCGATGATCGCGTTGAGCTTCGCCGCCGCCGCGTCGTCGCGGATCGCCATAGCGACCGGCGTGCTGCTGCTGCCCGAGCACAACCCGGTGGTCGTGGCAAAACAGGCCGCGAGCCTGGACCGGCTGAGCGGCGGGCGGCTGACGCTCGGCGTCGGCGTCGGGTGGTCCAAGGAGGAATTCGACGCTCTCGGGGTCCCCTTCGAGCACCGCGGGGCCCGCACCGCCGAATACGTGGCCGCCATGCGCACGTTGTGGCGCGACGACGTCGCCTCCTTCGACGGGACGTTCGTCGGCTTCGATTCGATCCGCGTCAACCCGAAACCGGTTCGCGATCGCCGGCTCCCGATCGTGGTCGGGGGTAACAGCGATGCGGCGATGCGGCGCGTGGCGGCGTGGGCCGACGGCTGGTACGGGTTCAACGTCGACGGCGTCGCCGCGGTGCGCGAGCGGGTCGCGATGCTGGACGAGTTGTGCGCGCAGTCCGGGCGCGACCGCGCCGAGCTGCGACTGGCCGTGGCCCTGGCCAGCCCCCAGCCCGACGACGTCGGCGCGCTGGCCGACCTCGGCGTCGACGAACTCGTGCTCGTCGAGGTGCCGCCGGGCGATCCGGACGCAGTACCCGGCTGGGCCGCGGCGCTGGCCGACCAATGGATGCCGGCCGCTAACCAGTGATCTCGGCCGGCGCCGAAGCCGTATCGAGGTCGGCTGCCAGCCAGATGGCCAGTCCGTGCGCCACCGACGCTCGATCGCGCAGCCAGGTACTCCTCGAGGAGATCACGCTCGCCGCGGCGGCGATCCTCAACGGTCAGGGCGCCCTGTAGGAAGTAGCCAAGGTCCAACGACCAGTTGCCGCGGCCACCGGCGAGTCCTCTCGCTTGCGCGCAATCAGTAGTCGTACCGTGCCAGCGTGATGTCGCCGAGGCGTCTCGACTCGTGCAATGACAGCGCGGCCGGCACCATTTCGCTGGTCACCAGCCCATGCTCGGTCGTCACCTCGTCGATGATGTCGAAACTGCGCGCGATGGCCTCCGGCGTATCGACGACGATCGTGGTCACCGGTACCGCGCGGGCCAGTTGAAATAGCCTGTCCCCGTGCGGTTTATGGTCTCCATAAAACCCCCAAATGCCGCGCAGCACCGTCGCGCCGCGGGCCGTCTCGGAACGTAGCAGTCGTTGCACCAGGGCGCGGTGGATTGGCAGCTCCTCGAACCGGGCGCCTTCGGAGGTGTACACCATCAGCTTCTGCCAAATGGTGCGTCCGTGATCGTCGACGGTCGGTAGTTCCTGGGGCCGCGCGAACAGCTCACCGTCGCGCTTGCACAGCCGGACTCGTTCCACCGTCAGCAACGGGTTGGCCAGCAGGGCGGCGAGTTCCGTTGCGGCGGAATATATCTGGTCGCTCGACCCGACGGCGAGGATCATCAGCGAAACATTCGCGTTGCGGCCGAAGAAGCGGGCCCGATGGCGCTCGCCGTGCGCGGTGCCATCGACGCCGAGGAGCACTATGGCACCGGCGATTCTGCGCCGAGACAGCAGGTCGCATATCGCGTATTGGGCCGGTTTTCCGCCGACGCGCTCCTGTCTGCCCACGTACACGGTGAGTTTTGCCGCGTCACCGTTGTGGGTGTCGAAGTCGCCCAGCGCCGCGGTGCCCGTGTCCCGGGTGACCAGGCGTGCCCGCTCCAGAGTCACCAGGCCGCGGCCGGTCATCGCCGTTACGTCGTCGACCACGGAGCGAATTTTCGGCTCCAGGTCCACCGCAGCGATCGTCACGGCCGGATCGTGGGACAGGCTCAGCGATAAGTCGCTGCGCAGCTCGTGGTCCGGCCCGAAGCTGGCGATGCCGCGCAGTACGACGCTGGTCGCGATGTCGCTCTTGCCGAACAAATCCAGCAGCGAGTCCGTCAGAAATCTGCTCTCGTCGCCGGCCGTGCGTTGGCGCTCGGCGAAGTAGGCGGTCAACTTCAAGCACGGCTGGCTCATATGTGCCTCATATCTCCTGAGCCGCCCACTGTCCGAGAAACGCCGCGGTCACACCGAGCACGACGCTGACGACGACGTTGGCCGCCGCCGCCCAATTCTGCCGCTCCTCGCCCAGCCGTTGCGTTTCCAGCATCCAGGTGGAAAACGTGGTGTAGGCGCCGACGAATGCGGTGCCCGTCAGCAGCGCCACGTCCTTGCCGAACCCCAGGCCGCCGAGGAATCCCAGCAGGGCCGCACCGGTGATGTTCACCGTCAGGGTGCCGTACGGGAACGGTCGGGCCACCCGCCGGCCCACCGAGCGATCCACCAAGAAGCGCGTCACCGAGCCGACGCCGCCGATGAGCATGACCCCGATCCACACCAAGACCGTCGTCGCCGTCATGAGCGGACCCGCACCCGGCGAACCAAAGCGGTGGCCAGATGTGCCGCAAGGAATCCCAGCACGATGCTGACGATCGTGTAGGCAGCGGCAAGGCGCCAGTGGCCCGCTTCGATCATCCGCAGCGTCTCGACCTGCATCGTCGAGAACGTGGTCAACCCGCCGCACAGCCCGGTGCCCAGCAGCGGGCGGCGGTAACTCGACGGTGGCAACCGCTCGAGCAGGCGAGTGGTGAAGTAGCCCACCAGGAAGGCGCCGACGACGTTGACGGTGAACGTCGGCCATGGCCAACGCGCCGGGTTGGGCACGGTGAGTGCGCTCAGTGCAGCGCGGGCCAGCGTACCCAGTGCGCCGCCGGCGAACACCGCCGCCAACTCCCGATAGTCGTGGCTTGCCACAGGTCAAATCCTTTCGATATGCCAGTGAACGCTTTGCAGCATAGGGCGACATGGGAACCGAGCAGGAGCAGAATCGGTAGACATGGCCCACCCGCGTGCCGGCAAGCCGGCCCTGCCCGAAGACCTTGTCGATCTGCCCCATCTCGTCACGGCCTACTACTCGATAGAACCGGATCCCGACGACGTCGCGCAGCAGGTGGTTTTCGGCACGTCGGGACATCGGGGCTCGGCGCTCGGCGGAGCGTTCAACGAGGCACATATCCTCGCGATAACCCAGGCCATTGTCGAGTACCGCAGCGCCCACGGCACCACCGGGCCGCTGTTCGTTGGCCGTGACACACATGGCCTTTCGGAACCGGCCTGGGTTTCGGCGCTCGAGGTGCTGGCGGCCAACGACGTTGTCGCCATGATCGACTCCGCGGACCGCTACACGCCGACGCCCGCGGTCAGCCACGCCATCCTCACCTACAACCGCGGCCGCACCGACGCGTTGGCCGACGGGATCGTGGTGACGCCGTCGCACAACCCGCCGTACGACGGCGGGTTCAAGTACAACCCGCCCAACGGCGGCCCCGCAGACACCGACGCGACCAACGCAATCGCCAAGCGCGCCAACGAGATTCTGCGCAACGGTGAGTCGGTGAAACGGTTGTCGCTGGCCCGGGCGCTGCGGACCGCTCAGCGCCACGACTATATGGACAGCTATGTCGACGATCTGCCCAACGTGGTGGATCTCGACATTATTCGCAAGGCGGGAGTCCGGATTGGTGCCGACCCGCTCGGCGGGGCCAGCGTGGACTACTGGGCCGCGATTGCCGAGCGGCACCGGCTCGAGTTGACCGTGGTCAATCCGCTGGTGGATGCGACGTGGCGGTTCATGACGCTCGACCACGACGGCAAGATCCGGATGGACTGCAGTTCCCCGGACGCGATGGCTGGGCTTATTCACGTCATCGCCACCTCGGACCAATACCAGATCGCGACGGGCAACGACGCCGACTCCGATCGGCACGGCATCGTCACCCCGGACGCCGGGCTGATGAATCCGAACCACTACCTCGCCGTGGCCATCGACTATCTCTACACCCATCGGCCGTCGTGGCCGGCCGGCATCGGCGTCGGCAAGACCGCGGTCAGCTCGTCGATCATCGACCGGGTGGTCGCCGGCATCGACCGCAAGCTCGTCGAGGTGCCGGTGGGGTTCAAGTGGTTCGTCGACGGCCTGATCGGCGGCACCATCGGCTTCGGCGGCGAGGAGTCGGCGGGGGCGTCGTTCCTGCGGCGCGACGGATCGGTGTGGACCACCGACAAGGACGGCATCATCCTGGCGTTGCTGGCCTCCGAGATCCTGGCCGTCACCGGCGCCACGCCGTCGCAGCGGTATCAGGCGCTCGCCGATGAATACGGCACCCCGTTCTACGCCCGGGTCGACGCGCCCGCTGATCGTGACCAGAAAGCGCGGCTTTCCAAGCTGTCGGCCGACCAGGTCAGCGCCACCGAGCTGGCGGGGGAGCCGATCACCGCGAAGCTGACCGCCGCTCCGGGCAACGGCGCGCCGCTGGGCGGGCTGAAGGTGACCACGGCCGACGCGTGGTTCGCCGCGCGGCCGTCGGGCACCGAGGACGTCTACAAGATCTATGCCGAGTCCTTCAAAGGGCCCGAGCACCTGGCCGAGGTGCAGAAGACCGCGCGGGAACTGGTGAATCAGGTCATCGGCTAAGGCCGTGAACTGCGGCTTTGAACGCACCCTGACAGTGGTGTAGCTTCGATTGGCACAACTTCTCGGGGCTATGGCGCAGCTGGTAGCGCACCACACTGGCAGTGTGGGGGTCAGGGGTTCGAGTCCCCTTAGCTCCACCAAGAGAAAAAACGCTCTGACTAGGAATTCAGTGCGAGTTTTCTGTTTGCTAGGCCGATAATCGTGGTTACCCCGTGCCTACGCCGTGCCTATCTCTCATATTTGCTAGAAGTTGGATTTTCTGCCGTTCTCCCTGCTCGCCGCCGGGTAATCCCGCTTGCTGGCGTCGGCAACGGCACGGAACCGCTCACAGATGATCTCAGCCACGGGCTATTTGGCCTCGTCCGGCCAGGGCACTACGGTCAGCCGGTTGTCGATCATGTACGTGACACCGGCCCGCTTCGCGCGGAAAGCGGCTTCGGCCTCGGGCAGCCGGTCACGGATCGCCGCCAACGCCACGATGGCGGCGTCGATCTGGAACCGCACGCGACCCGGTACGTCCTGGACGAACTGGTCGAACCTGTCGTCATCGGCCAGTACGCAGAACTTGACCACGGCCTTGTCAAGCGCCCGCTGACGTTCGGTGAACGTCCCGCCGAACGGTGCTCGCCGTCGCGGCTTGGCGCTGGGATCGGTGGTGGGCCGGGGCTTGGTCTGGTGCGTCTTGCCGTCCATGCCGGTCACCGGGGGCGAGGCCGCAGCCTCGGGCGCCTGGTCGTCGTGGTCTTGGTCGTGCGCGCCGGCAGGTGTCTCGTCGTGAGACACCTTATGAGCTGCCGCCAGATCGCGCGCAACGGTGTCCTTGGACGTGCCCGTGGCGCCGGCGATCGCCCGCAAGCTCATGCCCTCACCGGCCAGCAGTGTCACGACCTCGCGGCGGTTCTCGCCGGTCAGCACGGCGGACACCGGCGCGAGACGGTCGGCCAGGTAGGCCGTCCAGCTCGGGAATCCGAGGGCCACGTGAATCCGGCCGCGCTTCGCCTCGGCAGCCAACTCGGCCACCTTGTCCAAGTCCCTCGCCGCGCTCTTGGCGGCCCATTTCAGCCGGTTGTCCAGTTTCTCGGCCTCGAACGCGGTGAGCGGCGGACCCACGGGTTCCAGCACCTCGTCCGGTTCCAGCACGTCGTCCGGCTCGGGAAGGGCGACGGCGGTCACTTCGGGCGCTCCCGCGCAACCGGGCGCGTCGTTGGCCGTCTGCGACCGTCTGGCCAGGATCGCCTTGACCCGATCCGTCTGGCCGGGGCTGGTCTCGGTCAGTCCTCCCGGCGGCGCGGTCACGGCCGGATCTCAACCCGCAGCATCTTGAGCAGCGACGCCGAGGGCACCCGCCACCGCTTCGGGCCGAACGCGATGGAGTCGAGCCGACCATCCTTGACCATCTCGTACGCAAGGCCCTTCGAAATGCCAAGCACCGCAGCGGCCTCGACCACGCTGACGGTCGGCCGTTCCCGTAGCTCGGCCACAGTCAACGGGCCGCGTTTCTCGATGCGGCCACCTGATGGCATTGCTGTCTGTTCATTCATCATGTTTACTAGCCTGTACCAGGGCGGCGCGAAATGTCCAGACACCAACGCCATCGAGCTACGCGCGGCGCGATGGGCGCACCTACACCGAGGAACACCACCGATGAAAGCCAACGCGAAGGGCCAGACTCCGCAGCGGGGCGACGTGCTGCACGTCGGGTACGCCGACCCCGACAAGGCGGCCCAGCTCGCCGAATATTTTGACGCCGGCCAGCCCGGCCCCTGGCTCGCGCCAGCGCCGGACGATGACGAGCGAGTGACCGTTCGGCTGGCCGGATATCCCTACCTGTTCACCGTCCGCGTGGCCGGTGGCCGCACTGGTCCGGTCATCCGGCATCTTGAGGTCACCGCCGACGCCGACGACCAGGCCGTCGACTATGAGGCCCTGCGGTCGATCCCTTTGCGGCGCATCGTCCTGAGCGCGTGGAACTGGCTGCGGCGGTCGGGCGGCACGGTCGGCGAGCCCGGCGACCACGACCTCAAGACAGTGCGTCCCGATGACCCCGACGCTGACCGGCTCGGTGACCTGGTCAATCGCGTCGAGTCGGCCATCTTGTCTGGCCTGCCGGTGCGCAAGACAGTCGCCGCCGAGATGAACCTCGGGACCGCCACCGTCGACCGGATGATCCGCCGGGCCAAGGATGCCGGGCTCATGGAGGGCATCGAGATACCGAAACGGCCAGGGCCTAGGCAGAAGGACACCACCACCACCGAGAAGGGCGGCGACCGATGACCGGCACCGAACACATGACGGCGTGGCTGGACCGATGCGGGTCCGCCTACGCCACCGAACGCGAGCGCGCCGCTGCCTACCGCGATCACCAGGACGCACTGGCCGAACTGCGGTCGATCATCTTCCAGGACGACGCCGCCGCCGCGGGGAAGAGGGGCGACCGATGACCCGCCAGACCATGACGCCGGGCACCGAGCGGCTGCGCGCCGAGCGTAAGGACAACGGGGTCCGCAAGACCAAAGATGGTCGCTACCAAGCGCGTCCGACGCTGGGAGTCGACCCGGCGACAGGTGCACAGGTGCGCGTCACCAAGACGTTCGCCGCCAAGCGCGAGGCCGACGCATGGGTGCGCGAGCAGAAACAGAAGTTCCACGCCGGCAGCTGGTCGGCGAGGTCGGGCCGGACCTTCACCGAGGTTGCCGACCACTGGCTGACCGTGCGCGAGGCCGACCCAGACATTCGGGCCAACACCATTCGCGCCGACCGCGAAAGCCTGGCCTACGCGCTCCGGGCGTTCGGTGCGGTGCCGGCCCAGAAGCTCACCCCGCCGATGCTGGTGTCGTGGTCAATCTCGATGACGGCCAAGTCGGGCAAGCCGCTCGGCCAGGACACCAAGCGCCGGGCCATCGGTACGCTGAAACAGGTGATGGCTCACGCCGTCGCGATGCGTTGGGTGTCGACTGACCCCGCCGCGCACCTGACCCCACCGAAGCAAAAGGCCACGCGGCCACCCGCCCCGGCGCCGGTGCAGAAGGCCGAGGGGGAGTGCGACGGGCACGCAGGCGAGGCCGACCAGGACACCGCCGCTGCTGGCATCTGGACCCCGGCGCAGATGGACACCTTCGCCGCGCACGTCGTCGGTCACCGGCTCGCGGGATGTTTCGCCCTGACGCTGCTCGGTCTGCGCCGCGAGGAGGTCGGCGGGCTGCGATGGTGCGACCTGGACCTGACCGACGGCACCCTGTCCGTCGTCCAGGCGCGCGTTGACGTGAACGGGCGCAATCTCATCGAGCCGCCCAAGACAGACCGCAGCATCCGCGATCTACCGATCCCGGCGCGCGAGCTTGCGACCCTCAAGGCCATGCGTGCGGTCCACCTACGCGAGCGGATGCAGGTCGGCAATCCGCTGTGCGAGATCGACCTCCTGATGTCACGGCCGGACGGCACGTGGCTGCCGGTGCGCGACTACAGCCGCGAGTTCACCCGCCTGCGCAAGGCCGCGAAGCTGCCGCCGATCACCCTGCGGAACGCCCGGCACTCGTCGGTGTCGCGGATGCGTGAGCGGGGGATCACGACCGACGTTGTTGCGTCGTGGCACGGGCACACCGAGCGGATGACGATGCAGGTCTACACCCGCGTAACCGACGACCGGCTCAAGGCTGCCGCGCAGGCGATTTCGGGATAGTTAGGCGCGCCGGTAGGCACTAGCGGCCAGCTGCGCAGGTCAGCGGTCGAGTACCCCCACACCGGCGATGTGGTCGGGCCGGGGTCGGTCGGCAGGCCGCGAGATCGCCGCTCTGCGCGTCCCACAGATCGGCCCGCCGCCAGGTGTCGCCGCAACCGTCGCAGCGGTAGGCGCACACCACGCGCTTGCGGCCAGAACAGGTGACCGAGGTCGGGTGCCGGCTTGGTTGGGACGTGTTGCTTAACTTTCGCGAAGATCTCCCCTCGAACTCCTCGCCTCGGCCCTCGTGGGGCCACGGCGCCCAAACTAGATGCAGGGTGGCCAGTCGTACCCATTCTGGATACAGATGGCCTGGAGACGTAGGAAGTCGGGTCGCTCTCGCCAATCATCCGGCAGATCAACCGGAGCCGGTGACATCGCCTCAATCATTAGCGGTGGCCGATCTTTGACGAGCCCAAGCTGGCGAACGATCAGAGCCTGGTAGACACCCATGAGGCTGCGACCGACGGGATGAATCTTCTCTGCCAAGATGGCGGCGTCTCGATACAACCGCATGCCGGTTTCAACGTCACCGTGTGCCAGATACGCCAACCCGAGAGTTGCGTTCAACACAAAGTTATCCTCGGCGATCGGTTCGAGAAGATTAATGGCTTCCTCGGCGCGACCACCCATCGCTAACACATAGGCCGAGTTGTTCACCAGCGTTAGGTCGTCGGGAAACTGCTGAAGCGCATGCTCCGCCACTACAATAGCTTCGCCCCATCTTCCTTGACCGATACCGATGGCAACAACCGCTACTATCGCCGCCATTACATTGTTCGGTTCGAGTCGGAACCATTCCGATGCGGCTGCTGCAGCCGCATCGTTATCCCCTTCGAGAGAAGCGATTTGGTGTCGGAGGAAGGCAAGCCGAATCTCCGTGGTGTTGTTCTCTAATTGTGGCAGGACTTTCCGAAGCGGTGCTGCCTCATGACGCATCCACGCTAACTCCGCATAGTTCACAGCCACGACATCGTTGTCCGGGAATTGCGAGAGTAATTCTCGCAACTCCTGTGACGCCTGCTCACGGCTGATTCGACCCAGCACGCGGTTGAATCTGACTAAATTGGCGAGGACCCGCCCCTCCGTAGCTTTATCACCTTCGCGCTTAGCTTCCTCAGCGGCTTTCCTGAGAAGCGGGATGGCCCTACTGACGTCATCCTTGAGAATGAGCGTACGCGCTTGAATCTCAAGGAACTTCGCGTCGGCAACAACCTTCCGTTTCCGCAGCGTCGCGATCTCATGCGTTAGACGATTGACGTCTTTGTGCGCCAGTAGCAGCTCTAGATAGAGCTGTGAGATGTCTTTACGGCCTGGCGCCGACCGAGTCGCCCGCAACGCCGTGTGAGTCGCCTTTTGAGTGGCGCCAATGTTCCACAGCGAAATAGCGAGATTCAACAGCGAGTCAGCATCGTTGGGGTCTTCACGCAACGCCTGACGCAGATACTTGACCGCCCCCCGGTAATCACCCCAGCAGGTGCGCAAGTAACCACGGGATGCTGCCACCATCGCGCTGTCATAAGGCTTGAGCGCGTTCTCTGCCTCTTCACATTCACCAATAGCCGCAGCAGCGGACGTAAAGGTGAGGCAAAGCGACTCAGTCATCGGTGCACGACTAAGTGCGTCGTACGCACATTTAGCTTCATCAAAGCGGAGGAGGATCTCTGCAGCGATGCGCACAGACGATGTATCTAGCCAAATGGCAACACCGTCAGAAGTACCAACACTCAAGTCGATGGCCTCACGAGCCGCGGCAATGGCGAGTTCGGACTCCCCCAGCATCGCGTGCGTTTGCGCCAGTGCCGCAAGCGTTGTCGAAGTACGCACTGTCGCAGCCAGACGAACCGCGCGGTCTCGAGAGCGCTCAGCCTCGGTATGGATCATTTCAGCTAGGGTCGCCCGGGCCTTCGTGGCATCGCCACGATCAGCGGTGTCCAACGTGGGGACGCAAGAGTAGCCAGGCAGTACTGGACCAACCTTCCCTGGCACCGCCTCGTCCTCTGGGCGAATCGCCTCCAAGGAACCAAGGACGGTCATGATGCACTCCTACTCAGCTTTTTTTTTGACTTTTCGATCCGACGTTCTTCTACAGATAGTTGGTGGCTCAGCATGTCGACTCTCCGAAGGAGCCATGAGAGCCCGGGATCCGGTCGTTGGCGCTTCCCGCCTCGCTTGGGCTGGCGCTCCGATGGCACCGGATCGCAGAGCTGCTTGAGCAGTTGCCTTGCGTCCTGCCGGATAACAGGCGGCAGGTCAATCTGATCGATCGCGCGGTGGAACTTCGGCCGGAGAACAGCTAGATCTCGGCGGTTGCCCTTTTGATGATCTTGCGCTCCTTCGAATCTCGCTTTCTGTAAGTCCATGGCAGAGCCGATCGCCAACGCAGTTATCGGGTGGCCTGTTGCGATCTCGGCGAAGAGGGAACCAAGGCCATAGAGATCCGCATTTCGGAAATCTTCGGCCGTGCCATCTCCCTGAAACCACACGTGTTCCGGTGGCGCGAAACGCGGATCACCACGGCCAACGGCGTAGAAGATCGGCAGTACTGAGGGAGGAAGGCTCAGGTCCTTAGATCTACCCAGGTCCGCGATCCGTACATCGAGGTCTTTGCTTCGCGCCACCAGCAGACAGTTGCTGCTCTTCAAATCTCGATGCGCAACGTTATTGAGGTGCATCTGGTGCACACCCTTGATCGCGCGTCGCCAGAGACTAATCAGCTCCAACCAGGGCATGGCCGCGCGCCGCGCGGGATCCACAACCAGCTCCTCAAGCGTGCCGGCCGCTAACGCCATAACGTGATATCCGAACGGAAGCTGGACCTGGTTGCCGTTCAGGTTGAGATCCAATGTGACGGTGCCCGAGTCGACCCAATCGATAACCTCAGAGCAATGGTTCAACTTCTGGAGTAGAACCCCCTCGCTGTTGAACTCAGCTGCAGTTTGCGGATCGCCGGGTACGAGGATTTTCATTGCATACCGCGAATTGGTCGATACTTCTGTCACCTCAAAGACAAGGCCGAAAGCTCCGCCGCCGAGACACGAGCCGATGTCGAGGTGGTAACCGGCCAGCGTCTGGCCTTCCAAGGCGGGCACCCATGGATTCATGGCTATTCAGACGATCCGTCTTTGTACTGCGCACGTAGTTTGTCCATCAGCTCTGGGTGAGAGAGGAGAATCTGCAGGATGTCAGAGGGGACCTCTCCCTGCGCCAAGCTGATGATGTCCGCGTCCACCCCGTAGTACGACGACAGCCGCTCAGAGACATCAGGAGCAATTCCGCGCTGCCCCCGCTCTAGCCGGGACAATTGTGACGGTGCGACGCCGATATCGGCTGCCACACCGCGCAATGATCGACCCTGCTGGCGGCGCAGGTCACGCAGCAGATTCGCAGCATTAGGGGTGGACGAAGTCATGACTTAAGTGTAGGCAGTGTTGCCAAATCTGGCAACACGGCCTCACGGCCTCACGGCCTCACGGCCTCACGGACTCACGGCCTCACGGCCTCACGGCCTCACGGCCTCACGGCTACCCAGCTGCACCCGCCCGGGCAATTTTTCGCCGTCGCGCAATATTGTTCAGTGCTTCGATGGCTCGGCGAACAGCTACTCATACATGCGCAGTGGCTGCTCGACTTCGCTGGCTATGCCAGGCGATTCAAGACAGCATCGGCGGCACAGTAGAAGCTCGTTGATTCTTCGCTCCTGTTCGTCAACTCGGCGCCTGGGCTGCGAGGCGAACCAGTTACGCGGGGCTGTGCCGGTAGCTTCCCGGTCTTGGATCGCGCCGACTTCTCGGTGCGCCGCCTCGGTGCAATTTCTACAGCCCGGTAGTCCACCCCCTACTGACTCCAACCACGCAACGGGTCGTAACTTGTCGGCGATCCCGCGGGACGCGTGACGGCAGACCCGCCACAACCGGTCTCAGCCGGGTTGGCCGGGTTGGCCGTTTTGGCCGAATTGGCCGGGTTGGCCGGGTTTGCCGGCGGTGCCGCCGGGTGAGCCGGCCGCGCCGCCGGTGCCGGGGGCGAAACCACTGCTGCCGAAACCCGCGGCACCAACCGGGACGCCGTTGCCGCCGTTGCCGCCGTCACCGGAGTTGGCACCGTTGCCGCCGTTGCCACCGGTACCGCTCGTGGAGTTCCCGCCGGCCCCGCCATTGCCGCCCACGCCGCCGGGGCCGCCGTCACCGCCGCTGCCGGCGCCGAAACGTGTGCTGCTGTTGCTGCCGTTGCCGCCGTTGCCGCCGTTGCCGCCGCTACCGCCGCTACCGCCGTTGCCGCCGCTACCGCCGGTCCCTGAACCCAGGGCCGCGCCGCCAACCCCGCCGTAGCCGCCGTTACCGCCGAAGCCGCCCTCGCCAGCGTAGCCGCCGCCAGAGGCGCCGCTGACGCAGTCGCCACCGTTACCGGCGCCGCCGCCGTTACCGCCCATGCTGCCGGCCCCACCGTTACCGCCATTGCCTGACCCCATGGCCACGCCGCCGGCTCCGCCTACACCGCCGAAGCCGCCAGAGCCCCCGCTCACGCCGCCGCCGCCCTGGCCGGTGCCGCCGTTACCGCCGTTACCGCCATGACCGCCGGCACCGGCGGTACCGGCGGCCCCGCCATTACCGCCATTACCTGACCCCAGGGCCTTTCCGCCAGCGCCGCCATTACCGGCGGCCCCGCCGTCCCCGCCGATGTTGCCCGAGAAGCCGTAGTCGCCGCTGCTGCCGTCGTTGCCGGCGTTGCCGCCGTTGCCGCCAGCACCGGCGGTGCCGCCCGCCCCGCCATTACCGCCATTGCCTGACCCGAGCCCCTCGCCGCCGGCCCCACCGCTACCTCCGGGTCCACCGTTACCGCCGGCGCCGGGGCTGCCGCCGTAGCGGGTGCTGCCGTTGAGGCCATCACCGCCGTTGCCGCCGGTGCTCCCGGCACCGCCAGCCCCGCCGGCCCCGCCGGTGCCGCCGGTGCCGAGCGAGCCACTGTTACCGCCGACCCCGCCGGCGCCACCGATGGCGCCACTGCCGCCGAAGCCGCCGTAGCCGCCGTCACCGTTGCCGTCGGGCCCGCCGCCTTTGCCGCCGTTGCCGGCCATGCCGGCGTTGCCGCCGGCCCCCCCATTACCGCCGTTGCCGTTGGCCCCTACGCTGCCTGACCCGCCCGCGGCTATGCCCCCGCCGTTGCCGCCGTGACCGCCCGCCCCGCCGGTGCCACCGTTGCCGGCGTTGCCACCCTTCCCGGCGTAGGGGGACGTGACGGTGCCGTCAGCACTGTCGACGCCGTTGCCGCCCGTGCCGCCGGTGCCCCCGACCCCGCCTTGACCGCCGCTACCGCCGTTACCCAGAATCGAACCGCTCAAGCCGCCGATGCCGCCTTGGCCGCCTTGGCCGCCTTGGCCGCCTGCGGTGCCAGGGTCACCCGCGTGGTTGCCCTTGGCGCCGGCCATGCCGGTCGCGCCGTCACCTCCCGCCCCGCCGGTGCCACCGTTGCCGTATAGGCCGCCGGCGCCTCCGTGCCCGCCGTCACCGCCGGGCGTGGCCGGTGCGGCCGTGGGGTCGCTGGAGGCGTCGTAGCCGGCGCCGCCGGTGCCGCCGGTACCGCCGCTGGTGATCGTGCCGGGCGAGCCGATCGCCCCGGCGGTTGCGCCGGTGCCCCCGGCCGCGCCGCCTGCACCGCCAGCGCCCACACCGCCGGGGTCACCGACGGTGCCGCCCATGCCGCCGGTGGGACTGGCGGCGGTGCCCGCGCCGCCGGTGCCGCCGTCACCACCTGCCCCGGCGTTGCCTCCGGTGCCACCGGTGCCGCCGTTGCCGTTGGCGCCCGCCTGACCCAAAAAGGCCGAGCCCTTGCCGCCAACGCCTCCCACACCACCGATACCGCCGGTGCCGCCATCGCCGCCGTCGCCGCCGGTGCCGCCGGTCGCGCCGGCCATGGTGGCGGCCTGGCCGCCAACACCGGCACCGCCTGTACCGCCGGTACCGCCGGTGCCGCCCTGCCCGCCGGCACCGCCATTGCCGTACACCAGCCCGCCGGCCCCGCCGGGGCCGCCTGTGCCGCCGGTCCCGCCGGTGCTACCCGTGCCGCCTGGGTTGCCCGTGGTGCCCGGGGTGCCGATCGTGCCGGTGACGCCGGTCCCGCCCGCCCCGCCGGACCCACCGTTGCCGAACAAGAAGGCGCTACCACCGGCACCGCCGGGCTGCCCGGGCGCACCCGACCCGCCGTTGCCTCCGTCGCCGAAGATCCACCCGCCCCCGCCGCCGGCCTGTCCGGTACCCGCCGCCCCATTGGTGCCGGGGCCGATCAGCGGGCGCCCCGTGAGGTCCTTGACCGGCGTAAACACCGCCAAGGCCTGCAGGTCCTGCCCCAGCGACTGCAACGGGGAGGCATTGGCCGCCTCGGCGGCCGCGTACGTCCCCGCCGCCCCGTTCAAGGCCTGAGCGAACTTGGCATGAAACGCGGCCGCCTCCGCACTCAGCGCCTGATAAGCGTGGCCGTGGGTAGAAAACAGCGACGCAATAGCCGCCGAGACCTCGTCACCAGCAGCCGAAAGCACCCACGTCGTCGAGGCCGCGGCCGCCGCGTTGGCCCCACGGATCGTCGCGCCGAGGCTGGACAAATCCGCAGCGGCCGAGGCCACCATCTCCGGCGCGGCGCTGACAAACGACATCGCAACCTCCGCATCGGTTGACGGGCACCTAGCACGCAGCGACATTGCAGTCGAGCGCTCGGCACAGCGCAGCCTACCGCCCCTCACACACATCCATAGGGTTTGCCTGCAAACCTTGACACCGCCGTCAATACCAATCTCGCCGCCAGAACTCAGCATCGCGAAAACTTCGGCACCTGCACTAATCTGGTTTTCTAGTGAAGCTCGGTCAGAATGCGGTCGCCTAGCTCAACGACGGGCCGCTAGCGACGCCAAGCCGACAAAGGGTCATAGGGGCCGCTAATCCGGCCGGACATGCGATTGTCGAACAACGGCGGCGACTGGACCGGCTGCGGTCCGGCAGCGGCTCGGGCACGGGGTCGGGTTGCGGGGTGAGCGCGGCGGGTGGCGCAACAATCTCGTCGCCCGGCCCGGTGATATTCGACCAATTGTCGTCGTCGACCGGCAGCATTTCGACGCCGTACACCGCGATGACCGAATCGCTCTGGGTACTGGGATCTTTAATCTCGGTAGTCGCCGGTTGGGCCGACAGTGAGCGCAACAGGTCATCAGTGCCGCCGAGGGCGGCAATGGACTCGATCAGGCGCGCGGCCTCACTGGCGAACTCAACACTGCTGACGGAAGGGCCGACAGCAACGTTAGCCGGCGCGTCGAGACCGAGCAGTTTCGCCCGGCGAGCCATGATCGTTAGCACCGTCTTGATCGCGTCGAGGTCGCCGCTGCACGCCTGCGGCCAGATCGCCCGCTGCATCGCATCGAGCCGCTGCCCTTCGAGCTGACGTAGTTCCTCGGCGCCTTCGCATTCGACGCGCGATAACAGCCGGTCGACTGCCTTGCGCGGGCCCGACTCGTCGGAGTATTTCAACTCAGCAGCGATGGCAGCGTAAGTCATTCCGGAGGTCCGTAACTCAAGGGCTTGCGCGGCACGCTGTCGCTCGTCGGCGTCGGGCTTGTTCTGCGACGGGTTGCTCATGGTGTCGGTTTCCCCTCTCTCGGGTGTCAGGTGTTCGGACGGGCCAGATCGGACAGGCGCGCCGGTCACAGCACCAACGGCGAACAGCGCTTCGGATGCCCGTCGTCGAGGCTGACGTAGTTGCGCCCGGCGATCTTGATCGTGTAGACGCGGCCCGCGAACCACAGCGCGACCAAACGCTCATTCCTGTGGTCTAGTGAGCCGGGTAGCCGCCGCCTGATCTCGGCCCAAGAGTGCAGATCGTCGTCGCCGCCCGCCTCGGCGAGCGCGGCCAGGATCGCGGAGTCGACCTGGTCGTCGGTCGGTTCGGTGTTGCTCGTGGTGTTCATGTCGGTCCCCTCGGTTGAGTTAAGTTCGGCATTGGTCGTCGATGGGTGGGCTGTGGGTCGGTGACGCCGCCGCCTATGGCACACCGGACAGCGTCGCGGGTTATCTAGTAATTGCCCCGCCGCCTCTCCGCTTCGGCGCTAGCGTTCGGCTGGTCGGGGTGCGCGCCGGGATGGCCGGGTGCGCGGCTCCCATAGGGAAGCCGTACACCCCGCGCACCCCTCGCACGCCGATCCGCGCACCACCGCGGACTGACCTGGGAAAATAGGTTTTTACCTGCGGTTATAGGTGAGCGGCGGGTCGATCCGCGCACGTCCGCGCACCCCGCGCACCAGTTCCCCGCATATGTCGGCGAAGTGGCATCGTCGCAGGTCAGGGAGTGCGCGGAGTGTGCGGACGGGTTATCTCGCCCGCAGATCTGTTTGGGGCTGCGTTTCGACACGGCTCAGACCCCCTCGGGGAGGGGTGCGTGGAAGGGGTCGACACCGGTCACCGCGTGCCATTCGGGGGCGGCGTCGCTGCCCTTGTTGACGATCCGCCCGACCGACGCCATACGCTCGACAGCCTCGCGGATACGGTCGCGCGAGAGTTTGCCACGCGACTCGACCGGCAGCGTGGACAGTCCGCGCACCGACTGGCCGGGGTGGCGCTCGATCAGCCGCCGCACCGCGTCGTCGTCGGCGCGATGGCGCGCGCTGATCCGCTCGGCCCTGGGGTTTCCGCCGAGAGTGAGGCGGTGATCATCGCCGAGAGTGAGGATTCCGGCGTCGACCGCTACGTCTCGGCCGTAGGCGGAGAACGTGCGCGGGGTGCCGGCGGCCGGCGGTCCTTCCAGCTCGATTCGCGCGATGGCGTCGGGAAACCCCTCGATCGAGCTGTGGCCGCGCGCGCCGCGGTCAGGGTCTTTGCCCAGGTGATGGACGATCACCAGGCCAGCGGCGTCGCACTCGGTCGCCAGTGTCCGCAGGCCCGCCAGCACCGCCACCACCTCGTCGGAGTTTTCCGAGATGCCCAACGCCCCGAACAGGCTGTAGAGGCAATCGACGACGATCAGCGACCCCGGCGCGATTTGTTCACGCCAACGTGTCCGCACCGCATCGACTCGGGCGTCCAATGACCGCTCGACGCCGCGCAGCGCGCGCAAATTGAGCTGGCCGAGATTCGGGACCCCGGCCCGCTGATATTGGCCGTGCAGCGTGGCTAGCGGCATTTCGGTGTCGAACAGAACCACTTCGGCTCCCGGCGGCAGCGAGACCGGGAATCGACCGAGGAATAGCGCCCGACCCAACGCCGCGTGCACCATTTCACGGACAAATGTCGACTTGCCTGCTTTGCGCTCGGCGAATAGACCAAGCACCGCGCCCCACGCCAAAATCGATTCGATGACCCATTTCGTGGATTCGGGAACATACGTGGACAAATCGATGCGCGGCGGAATGGCCACCTCGGCGGCGGCGCGCGCGGCTTCCATTCGTGCCGCCGCGGTGCGCCGTTCCAGCCGCTCAGCCTCAGCCCACGTGTACACGACCTTGGCCGATGCAGCCTTGGTCCACACATCAGCGGTCGGCAGTGCAGCAGTGTCGGCCTCACTCGCACCGGCGCGGATCAGACCCCCGACCGTCACCGCGAGCACCTGCTCTCTCCCCGCGACGACGTTCTTGTTCCGCAGCCAGTCGACCGCCCACGCGGCCCACGGCACGCCGCCCTCTGCGAGCGACAGCAGCGTCGCAAGGGCGATCTCGCGCGTGTGATCGACGCCGGTCACCATCGCGCGCAGCCCGTCGAGCCGAATCGTCTTCGCGTAGAGGTCCATACCCGCGCGCAGCGTCCGCAGGCACCAGCCGTCGACAGCTTCCGTGGACGGGCGCTGCTCATCGGTAATCAGGCCGAGGGTCACCAGGTCCTCGACCTCCACGTAGAGCGGCGTCTGGCCGAGCGAACGACGCGCTCGCTGCGGCAACTCGGGGCACAACTCCTCGGCCACATAGCGGCCTGGCACCGCTATTGCCGGTTCGTCGTTCTCGTCGTCGTCGACGTTATCCTGATGGGGTTGGCTCACTCGGCCTCATCTCGGTAAGTCGCCCCGCTCGGACTGGTGAACCGGCGGGGCGCTCGCATTTTCAGTGACGGTTAAACGACCCTGTGTCACAGTGCTTTCGGTATACAGTCGCCATCGGTCAGCCGGTCTCGCGCTCCCGCGTGCGGGGGTCGACCGTGCACGTCGCCAGGTGGTCGAGCACGTCGCCGACTCGGTAGAACACCCGGCGACCGACCTTGAGGTACTTCGGTCCTCGGCCCATGTGGCGTTCCTGCGCGAGGTTCCCGTAGGTCGTGTGCCGGAACGCGGCCACCTGTTCGGCGGTCACGATGGCGTCGGGCTGGTCGGCGGGGAATGGCGGCGGAAGGCATTCCGCGACACAGGGGTTCGTGGCTGTGAGGCTCATGCCGCCGAGATTACCTCGTATGATGGCGTTTCAGTCGGTACCACCACCATCAAATCGTGCGTGCGGTGATGGCTTTGAACTGCGCGAACGGACCACGGCCGACCCTGGGAACGGTCTGTTTGCTGGGCGGCTGACCGCGATGGCTTCGTGCCTAACCTGTGCCTAACATTCTCGGGAACGGGTGGAATCTATGGCAAAATCGGAGAAACGAGCACGCCTGTCAGACAGATGATTTCAGAATCCGAAAGAAAAGGATGGGCCCGCATGGACGCCAGTATTCACACTGGCAGTGTGGGGGTCAGGGGTTCGAGTCCCCTTAGCTCCACCAGGGAAAACGCACATGGCCTGTAGACCTGCGCAGATCGCCGCCTCCCGCTGGTCGAATCCACCGGCGAGGTCATCCCGACACTGCGGGAGGGGCTCGGCCAGCTGACCGACCAGCGACCCGAGCGCGCAGCCGCCCTCACAGTTCTGCTGTCGCTGGGTGTCGACGACGGAGTCTCGCCAGGCGCGCAACGCTTCGATGCTGTCCAGCCCGCCGAGCGTTGCCAGCAGAGCGTGGATGCGGTGGGCGGTGACGGCCCTGATCAGGGATTCCTTGTTCCGGAAGTAGTGGTACATCTGCGAAGGACCAATGCCCGCGATCTTCTGGACGTCGCCCAGATTCGTGCCGGCGACACCGTGGTCCGGGACCAGTGATGCCGCGGCAGCTACGACGCGGGCTTTCGCGACCGCTCCGCGGGCCGTCAACCGCGGGGTAGGACGAGGCTCTTGTGACGCGACGACCGGACATTATCTGAATTGGAATTGTCAGTCCACTTTTTCCTCAGCATGATGGCCGAGTCGTCAACGAACAACCGCGGAAGGACTGCGATGTCGCGCCTCGACAACGGCGATCGCACCCCCGATATTGCGAAGGGGCCGAACGCCGGCCAGTCCATCCCGGTCGATTCAAGGGCGGTCCATGCCCCGCCCTTCTTCAGCCGATGTCTTTTCACGAACATTGACGTGCCCAACCAAATTCGGAAATAGAGCTGACACGAAGAGAGGAACTTGTGGAGCAAACGCAAGGTAACAAGATCTTGAAATATAACTCCATCTTTCTGGGCGTGTTCATGTTCCTATTTGGGTTCTTGAAATTATTTGAACCCTTTCATACGTGGTTCGATATCCAGATAACCAAGAGTGGCCTGCCGCGATTCAGCATTCCGCTGGGCAAAGCCGGAGAAATGGCCATCGGCCTCGGCCTGCTTTTGGCCTCCTGCTTCAGGCAGAAGATTCCGAAGCTGTATAGCCCGGTCGTGTTCACTGCCTCAGTCGGACTGGTTGTCAACATGGGGATTGCGACTTACGTGCATTTGCAGCCGGAAGTGCCCGCGAACGCACTACCCCTAGGGATAAAACCTCCATTTATCCCATTGTTCGTGATGTTCTTGGCGGCAGTGAATCTCTATCAGCTCTATCGAGACAATAAGCGCCAATCCTAATGGCAGGCCGAAACCGCAAGGGCCATCACCGCACCCACAACGCGCGACTGACACTAACGGCCACCTCGGCCCGTGTCGTACCCATTTCGTTCAGTCAGTTGCGGTCGGGCACCAACGCCGACCATGAAAGCTCAGTGGGAGAGCGGGGCACTCCGGTCGCGACCTGTCGCGGTGGGCCGCCGATGATTTGATTCGTGGCGTTACCACGCCAGTATGACCATGCACGCACCGGGCACAGACGATGAGGCTGATGCAGTCAACCAGCCTCGGCGATCCGGTCAGTGATGGCCTCGGCCGCCCTGCCGAGCTTAATCAGGTCAGCCTTCGTCAACGGTTCCACCACCAGCTCGCGCACCTTCGCGACGTGCGAGGGGGCCGCGGCGGAGACGCGCCTCATTCCCGCCTTCGTGAGCTTGACCTCGCTGACCCTGCCGTCATCGGCACAGACACGCTTGATCACCAACCCGTTGTCCGCGAGGCGCCTGACTACGTGCGATAACCGCGACAACGAGGAGTTCGCTCTGGCGGCGAGATCCGACATCCGCAGCGCCTTGTTATCGGCTTCCGAGAGATTCGCCAGCACGAGGTACTCGAACGTCGTCAGTCCGGTGGTGCGTTGCAGGTCGCTTTCCAGGGCCGCCGGAAGCTCCATGATCATCGCCAGGAGCTGGCGCCACGCACGCTGCTGATCGTCGTCGAGCCAGACCGTTTCGTGTCGACGACGATCACGATTTGGTCGCGTCATCGCGACGACCCGATGGTGTCCCACCGCACAGTTGTCATCCAGACCTCCTCCTCGGTCTGACTGAAGGATAGTTCCACCATCAACCATTGAACGTGACCCGCCGACCGGCGACGGCTCCGTCGTGGAAACCCTCGGCACCGGTGATTCCGTGGGATTAACCGTCAACCCCGTGGAACCGGTGATGGCGCCTGGTGATCGTCGAGGCGTCGCGGCCGGACTCGCGGGCAATGCGATCCAGCGCCCATTAGTTGACGTGTCACGTTACTGCGGTCTAGTTTAATTGAAGCATCAACTGATGCCGCTCGTCGTGCCCGCGTGAATGCGAGATTCGCAGGTGCAACCGCTCGGGCCAACCCTGCCGGCATGGCCAGATGTGCCGGAGAGCTCAGCCGAGGTTAACGGCAATGGGAAGTCGAAGTCCCCCACGCCAGAGCGGCCACCTGCACCGACATCAGGTCCGCGCGCTCCAGCCGGTGCGCCATGCTCTGGTCCCGGTGTCCACTGGTGTCGCACCTCTGGTGAGTCGAAATGCTCGCGGCTAGTGACGGTTATGAAAGCTCGTCGTCGTCGGGGGAGTTGTGGTCTGTGGCCAGGTGGCGCTGGATTCGTTCGTTGAGGGTGGCGAGTGTGTCGAGCTCACCCGGGGTGAACAGGTCGATGAAGTTGCGGCGGACGTCTTCGACGTGCCTGGGTGCGGCGTTCTGGATGGCGGCGCGGCCGGCCGGTAGGAGGCAGACCATCGTGCTGCGGGCGTCGTTGGGGTTGGGCTCGCGGCTGACGAGCCCGTCCTTTTCCATGCGCCGCAACTGGTGGGAGACGCGGCTTTTCTCCCAGCTCAGTGCTCTGGACAGGTCGCGGGCGGGCATGCGGCCCCCGTCGTGAGCCGAGAGCACTTCCAGGACCGCGTAGTCGGCCCCGGACAGGCCCGATTTCTGCAGGCCTCGGTTGAGATGCGCGACGAGTTGGTAGTTCGCATACACGAAGGCCCGCCAGGCGCGGTCTTCACGAGGGTTGAGCCAGTTGGGTGCCATCGGTCGCCCATCGTACCCCGGTTGGTTGACGTATCACCAATCCCTGTTTATGGTTGATGGATCAACCTTTTGATCGTCAACCGAGGGGATTTTTCATGAGCAGCATCAGCATCATCGGCCTGGGCACTATGGCCAACGCTGTGGCCGAGCGCGCACTGGGGAGCGGCAACGATGTCGAGATCATCGGTCGCGACACGGCCAAAGCCAACGAAGTGGCCGCCGCGCTCGACGGCGCCACCGTCGGGAGGGCCGGCACCGCACCAGCCGGCGACATCGTCATTCTCGCCGTGCCGTACGCCAGCGCGACGGATGTGGTCAGCGAGTACGGGGACGCTCTGAACGGCAAGATTGTCATCGACATCACTAACCCCGCCAACTCCGATCTCTCAGGCTTGGTCACACCCGAGGGCAGTTCCGGGGCTCAGGAGATCGCCAAGGCCGCCCCCGCCGGCGCACATGTCGTCAAGGCTTTCAACACCGTGTTTGCCAACGTGCTCTCTGCGGCCGAGGGCCGTTCGTTGGATGTGTTCATCGCCGGCGACGACGCGCAGGCCAAGGCCCAAGTATCGGTGTTCGTCGAGAGCCTGGGACTGCGTCCCTTGGATGCCGGGCCGCTGCCCATGGCGCAGACACTAGAGAACGCGGGCCTGCTGGAAATGAACCTGATGAACACCCTTAACCACACCAACTTCGCCCTGGGCATCACGGTTCTGGACTTAACCCACCGACGCCTGCAATCCGAATCCAATCTGAAAAGGACATTCACATGCGCGTTTTCATCACTGGTGGGACCGGCCATGCCGGCTCGCACATCATCCCCGAACTTATCGGCGCCGGACACGAGGTCACCGGCCTGGCCCGGTCCGAGGAATCCGCGGCGGCGGTGTCTGCGCAGGGCGCCAAGGTGCATCGCGGCAGCCTCGAGGATCTCGACGGGCTGAAGGCGGCGGCCGCGGACTCCGACGGTGTCATCCACGTCGCCCACCGCCAAGACCTGCTTCCGTCCGGCGGGATGGACGCCGTGGCCGCCGCGGAGCTCCCGATCATGCGCGCCTACGGCGAGGCACTCGCGGGAACCGGAAAGCCGCTGGTCGCGGCCGGCAGCATCGGCGGCCCCGGGCAGGGCCTGGGCCGGCCGGCCACCGAGGAGGACCCGGCCCTTCCCAGCAGGGAGGAGGACAAGGGCACCCTGCGGGCTCGTAATGTAGTGGAACGCGCTGTCGTCGGCCTCGCCGAGCAGGGAGTGCGGTCATCGATCGTGCGGCTGCCGCTCATTGCGCACGACACGACCGATACTGCCGGGTTCCTGCCGCAGCTGATCGCGATCGCCCAGGAGAAGGGCTTCGCCGGTTATCCCGGGGACGGCGCCAACCGGTGGAGCACCGCGCACATCCGCGATGTCGCTGCCGTGTTCCGCTTGGCGCTGGAAAAGGGTCCGGCCGGTCGCTATTGGCACGCGGTCCAGGACGAGGGCATCTCGCTCCGCGAGATCGCCGAGGCCATCGGCAGCCGTCTGGACTTGCCCGTCGTGAGCGTTCCCGTGGACGAACTGATGGTGCCGGGATACTTCGGGCCCCTCGCGAGCCTCGTCACGAAGAACTATCCGGCATCCAACCTCATCACCCGCCAGACCTTGGGCTGGGAACCAGTTGAAGTCGGCCTGCTCGCCGATCTGGACAACGGCCACTACTTCTCCGCCAACTAAGAGAAGGGAGCAACCCCATGAATTCCTTCGCCCCGCACCGCGAAACGCTGGAATCCTTCGTTGATTGCATCAACGGCGCCGGCCGCGATGGCGTCGACACCGACACCCTCTCCCGTTTACTCGCCGAAGACGTGGTGATCTACGGGCCGTTCGGCGATGACCCGGTCAGCGGCCGCGACGCGGCCGTGGAGACCATTCGAAGCGTTAACAAACTGTCGACCGACGACACCTACACGGAGGTCCTCAGCGGTGACGCCCACCATGCCGCGCTGTTCCGGCTGCAGATCGGAGACGCCGCGGTCAACGGAGTCTTCGTGGTCCAGCTCAACGTGGACGGCGAGATCGCCGAGGTGAGCATCTACTACCGCACACTGCCAGCCGGCGTCGCGCTCCAGCAGAACATGGCCAAAGCTCTCGGCTGGCAGCCCTGGGAATTGCGCACAGACGACTAGCCGGTAATCGAAAATCGCATCCCGTGGGGGTGCAGCTGAGCAATGACGTCCGCACCATTACGAGTCGTAATCAATGAAAGGCCAGTGCAATCAACCTGTTTCCCTTCTGCGTCGCAGTCCTGCTCGCAGCCGAAACCTTCGGCACTGCCGCCCAGTGTGCCCCGAGGACGTCGGCACAGCCTTGCCCTGCTGGGGACCCCGGTGTCGGCCCAACCGGCCAGGCATTCGTCGACGCGCTTGTTGCGCGTCTCGGCGGCTGCCCGACTCGGAGTACGGCCTTGACCGAGGTGACCGAAAATGCTCTTCGCGACCCCTCGTCGCCGGCGGTGGCGTGATGACCGGGCAACGCGACCAGCTCCCACCACACGTCTTCGTCTTGTTCGGCGCGCGTGGCGATTTAGCGAAACGCAAACTGTTTCCCGGTCATTACCGTCTGGCCGCGGCCGGCCGCCTACCTGATCAGTACGCGATCATTGGATTGGGCCGGCACTCGCCCGGCTCCGACGACGAGTTCCGCGACCTCATACGTTCCGCCCTTAAAGATGCTGTCGACGATGCCGACGTGGCCACCGTCGACGTCCTTCTGAGCCGCTTGACCTTTCAGACCTCGGACGCCGACGACGGCGCCGAGTTGGCATCCTCGGTGCGCTCCGCCAGGGATCACGATTGGCAACGACGCCCGAGTTCTGGTGTACCTGTAGGTGCCGCCGACCGCGATGGAATCGATGGTCGGGATGCTGGGGCGAGAAGGTCTAACCGATGGCGTGCGCGTGGTGATCGAGAAGCCATTCGGCACGGACCTGATGTCGTCACGTGACCTTGACGCGGCGCTCAAAGGTGTCTTCGAAGAGGAGCGGGTGTATCGCATCGACCACTTCCTCGGCAAAGAGGCCATGCAGAATATTCTCGCGCTGCGATTCGCCAACACGTTGATCGAAACCGCTTGGACGCGTGAGCATGTCGTCTCGGTGCAGATCGATGTGCCCGAAAAGTTGACGGTTGAGGGTCGCGGCACCTTCTGCGAGTCGACCGGTTGTTTTCGCGACATGATCTCGACTCACCTGTGCCAGGTGCTCGGATTCATCGCAATGGAACCCCGGTGCGCTTCGATGCGGTCCAGTTGCGCAACGAGAAGGCCAAAGTGTTCACCGCGATGCGTCCCCTAGACCCCGACCGGGTGATATTCGGCCAGTACGAGGGCTATCGCGACGAAGTCGACGTCGCCGAAGACTCGACAGTCGAGACATTCGTCGCGCTGGAAGCATTCGTCGATACCGAGCGGTGGCAAGGTGTGCCGTTTCACCTGCGGACCGGAAAGGCTTTGGCCGCAACGCGTCGCACGGTGACACTGACGTTCCGCGCGCCGCAGTCCTCGAACTGTCTGAGTCACCCGATTTAGGGTCGGCCTGAACGCGAGACGCCCGGGGCCAGAGCTTGATCTCTTGCCACTGCAACTCGACCTGAACATCGGCGACGAGGATCCCGGCGACGCTCCATTGGAGGCCTACGAGCGGTTGTTGCTCGATGTTATGCGCGGCGACCAAACGTTGTTCACTCGAGCCGATGAGGTCGACCGGCGATGGCAGTTGTGCCAACCTGTGCTTGATACTCCGCCCCGCACGCAGCCGTACGCCCAGGGCTCGTGGGGCCCGCAGGAGGCGGTTGAGCTGGCGGGCTCGCGTGGCCGGCGGCTGCCCGATGAGTGACCAACGGCTGGGCATCGCCGAGCAGGTCCCGGAATACATTGGCGGCGGCCGCAACTGGGACTACCGATTCGTGTGGATGCGGGATGCGGGTTTCAGCTTGTATGCGCTGTTGCAGCTCGGCTTCACCGATGAGGCAAGAGCATTCATCCGTTGGTTATCCGAACGGCTGGGCAATGGGGACGACGACGGCGAACTGGGGCCACTGCGGGTGCTGTACGACATCGACGGCAACGTAGCCATTAGTTGACGCATCACCTTAACACCAGCTAGATTATTTGATGCATCAACTAATGACTCGTCCGCGTGAACGCGAGATTCGCAGGTACGGCCGGTCGGGTCGCTGGTCCTGTACGCACATACACGACTTCGAGGAGCCCATGTGAACATCGCGGTTTGGATCGTGTCCGGATTACTCGCCACCGCATATCTCTTTGTCGGTGGCCTGCAGCTCCTGACGCCGAAAGAGCGCCTAGCGAAGAGCCCCTCGTCGGCGGCCTTTATCCCGGGCGCTCGGACGGCGGAGGTTCTGCGATGAGCGGCGCTGTGCAGCACGCCATCGTGGGCACCGGCACCGTCGGCACGCTGCTGGCGCAACACTTTTCCGATCACCACGTCCCAGCACTCTGGGCCAACACGCGAGGCCCGGAGACGATCGACGTCACCGAACTGTCCGACTCGATCACACCGGCCACCCTGGACGCAGCCCTGGATGCCGACGTGATCATCCTGTCCATCCCCTTCCTGCAGGTCCGCGAGCTGGGTCGACGCCGTGCCGACTGGTCGGGCAAGATCGTCGTCGACGCGACGAACGCGTTCCTAGTGCCCGAGGCCAAAGAAATCCTCGGCGACCGCCTGTCGACCGATTTCAACGCCGAAGCCTTTCCCGGCGCCGCGGTGGTCAAGTCGTTCAACCAAACCGCCGCCAACCAGTTCGCCGAGAAGCGTCCACCCGAGTTCGGGAAACGCGTCGTTTTCGTGTCCAGCAACGACTCCGCGGCCAGCGCTGTGGTAGCCGGGCTGTGCACCGATCTCGGCTTCGCCCCAATCGAACTCGGACGCATCGACGAGGGTGGCGTGCTCATCCAGGCCCGCAATGCACTGGTCTTGCGCAATCTCTATGAACTGCCGTCGGAACTCGAGAAGAGCACCGAGGTCACCTCTACCGTCGAGCGGAAGCTCACCCCCGGCATGTTGACGATCGACCCCGTCCACTCGTCCATCACGTTCTCGGTCCGCCACCTGGTGATCGGCAAGATACGTGGGCGATTCGATGACTTCTCCGGCGTAATCACGGTGCCCGAGAACGGAACTCCGAGCGTCTTGGCCACCATATCGGTCGGTTCGGTGAACACCGGCAACCCGGACCGCGACCAGCACCTACGGGCCCCCGACGTCTTCGGAGCCGACGAGTTCCCCACCGCCACCCTCGTCTCGACCGGTATACACGGCACCGGAAAGGACGACTGGGTGCTCGAGGCCGACTTCACCCTGCGCGGAACCACCAAACGCGTACCACTGGCGTTTTCATTTCTGGGCGTGAGCCCTGGCATGGGTCACGGTGAGGTGGCCGGGTTTGAAGGCGTAATCAAGCTCAAGCGCAGCGATTTCGGCGTCCTGACCGACACTCCCGTGCTATCCGGAGGCGGCCCCGTGGTCGCAGACACTGTCGAGGTCACCGTTTCCGTGGAGGCGCTCAGGCAATCCACGCCGCGGGGATAAGGTGGCGAAGCCCACCGAGTCGCATACGTCGCGACTGGATCCGAATCCCGGGGCATTGACAACCTCGCTATCGCCGATATGAGCGGGCGCGGCAGTGCGCGAGACCTCGATCTGCCGACGGCCGAAGAGTCAGATCACCTTCTCGTCGCTGCTCTGCCCGACAACAGCACGACCAGGCGCCGCTTCCCGACACCGGTTCTGCCGGTGAGGATTTGAGTGCTGTGGCGCGCGACGCGGCCGGATGCCCAGTTGGCTGGCTAGGGCGGCGTGGCGCGGATGAAGCCTCGGCCCCGCGCCACCAAGAATTCTGGGAGAGCAGGTTCAGCGCGATATCGATCGTCGTCGAACGTGGGATCGCTTGCGTTGGCCGCTCTGACTATCTGTAAGTGTGTTTCCTCCGATGAGTCTGTGTTCGGAGATGCCCAACCACTTAGACTTCGGGCTAGTCGGTCGTGACGTCTCCCCGGGTCGATGAGCATCTCTGGGCCGTGAACCTTGTGCCGTGGATCGTTCACCTCGATCTGGCCGAGTCAAACCCGGAGGACACTCCTCTGGGGGTCCTACCCTGGGCGAACGGCCGATCGGGTAAACCGTCACGACCTTGAGGGCCAGAACGCTCCTCTCTCGGCGTCAGCGTCGGCTGAGCTCGCCGCCCGGTCCCGGTTGACAGGTTCACGCCTGCGTCGGGCGGCGGCGCTGCCGTGGGGACGGCGTTATCGACTAGGACTGCCGCGATCGCGGCGGCGGTGCCGAAGGTGTCGGAGCTGAGGACCCGGTTGCGGGCCGAGGCGCCATCCAGGAGCAGTGCCAGTTGTTCGCCGAGCTGTTCGGGGTTGGCGGCGCCGGCCTCGCGCGCGGCTTCGATGAGTCGCGCAGCAAAGGCTAACTTGTAGTCGCGCGCCCGCACGCGCGCTGGGTGGCCTGGGTCGTTGATTTCGACGGCTGCAGCGATGAACGGGCATAGGGGCGCCTGAATGTCGAAGACGGCGAGGAGTCGCTCCCGGGGAGTGAGGTCGGTGTTGTCGAAGACCTCGGGTAGGACGTCGGGATCGAATCGGCGTAGGTGTTCGGCGATCAGCTCGTCCTTGCCGGTGAAGTGCTGGTAGAACGTGCGCTTGGACACCTGGGCCGCCGCGCAGAGCTGGTCCAGGCCGGTGCTGTTGATGCCTTGATCGCGGAACAGTTGTCGTGAAGCGGCGATGATGCGCTCTCGTGCGCCCCTGCCGCGGCGCAAGCCTCGCGGTCCCTTTTCCAACTCCGTCATGGGCCTAGCGTAGCCCAGTTTGGTACGGATCGGTGTGCATAGCTTGCGTCCCGAGCGGCCTTTCGCTAAATTAAGTATACAGATCAGTGTATATAACGTCGGAACGATCGAATGAATGGAGAGAACGATGGGAAAGCTCGATGGCAAGGTCGCGGTGATCACCGGCGCAACGAGTGGGATGGCGCTGGCCGGTGCGAAGTCGTTCGTCGACGAAGGAGCGCACGTCTTCATCACGGGCCGGCGACAGGACGCGGTGGATGAAGCCGTCGAACAGATCGGGCGGAACGTGACTGGCGTGCAGGGCGATGCGGCCCACCTGGACGATCTGGACCGGTTGTACGAGACGGTCAAGCGGGAAAAGGGCTCGATCGATGTGTTGTGGGCAAGTGCCGGGACGGGCGCGCAGGGCCGGCTCGGCGAGATCACCGAAGAGGACTTCCATGACGCCTTCTGGCTGAACGCGCGCGGCACGCTGTTCACGGTGCAGAAGGCGCTGCCGCTGTTCAACGATGGCGGCTCGATCTTCATGACCGGGTCGAACGCATCGCTGCGGGGCTACCCCAATTGGAGTGTGTACGCCGGAAGCAAGGCTGTGCTGCCCGCCTACGCACGGGTGTGGGTGGCCGAGCTGCGGGACAGGAAGATCCGGGTGAACGTGCTGACCCCAGGCCAGGTCGCCTCGCCGATGTTGGAGCAGGTGATGGACGAGGAGGCGAAGGCGCAGTTCGAGTCCGTGATCCCGCGGCGAGAGATGGGCCGCCCCGAGGAGATCGCGTCAGCCGCGTTGTTCCTCGCCTCCGACGACTCGAGCTATGTCAACGGCATGGAATTGGTCGTCGACGGCGGCACCACAGTCATCTGAGTGAGAGACACGGGTGGGCGCACCGACAACGGCGTCGACGCCCCAACCCGTCGCGGTCTCTCAGCTCAAAGGTCAATCACGACAACTCAATACCGCGTGAGCGGGAATCGACGACATTGATTCTGATTCCCGAGTTCACCTGACACGGGCACACCGACTCGGCCCGATAAGCGTGCGCACCGACCAATGTCTCACACACCACCAGCAACAAAGACACGAGGAGTAGCCATGACCACTTTCGCCCCACACCGCGACACCGTGAAGTCCTTCGTCGACATCATGCATGGCGGCGCAGACAAAGACGCACTCTCCAAGATCTTCGCCGAAGACGTGGCGCTATACAGCCCGCTCGGCAATGAGCCGACCACCGGCCGCGAGGCAGTCCTGGAAGCCATTGGGACCTTCGCGGCGATGGCCGACCTCACCTATGAGGAGGTCCTCAGCGGCGAGACGCACCATGCTGCGCACTTCCGGCTGCAGATCGGAGACACCGTAGTCAACGGAATGGACTACTTCCTGCTCGACGCGGACGGCAAGATCGCCGAGGTGACCATCTGGTGGCGCCCGCTGCCGACTGGCATCGAGGTGCAGGGGCACGTTGCGGGTCTGCTCGGCATGCAGCCCTGGGAACTTCTCACCGGCGGGTAGTAACGACGAAAAGCCGCGCCGCCGAACTCGCCTCCGCAACAACCGATCCGGGGGGTCTGCGATCCGCCGTCACCGCCTACAACAAAGCGGTCGAAACCCTAACCAAGGCAGCATAATTCGCGCGACGGAACACCAACCGCCACAACCCAATCGAACAACCCGCAAACATGACTCCCACACCACCGATTTGACTCAAAAATCCGGCTCCGCCGGATCTAGCTAGCCTCCTAGGCGGTCTTCGGGGTGTTCAGGAACAGCCGTATCGCCTCGAAGGTGTCGACAACAGTCTCCGGAAGACATCGGTCGAGATCGTCGATGAACACGACGACCGCCTTGCAGGCGGGAATCTGCTCGACCAGCTTCGTGAACTCGCGGTGGAACGCATCGACGTCACCAAGCGGAGTCGCGGCGGGTGCAGTCAACCCTTCGTTAGGCTCCTCCAAAGCGGTCTCGGCCTGCTTGCGGCGACTCCTGTTAGCGCCGTCGCCGCTCCAAGGACCGCGGGGTCCAGATCCACACCCGCGCCCTGCAGGACGACCGGCAATATCGCTGGTGCGGCGCCGACTCCTGTCCGGCCCAACCTGCGACCCCAGCGGCGGAGGCCGGCGACGATTCTTGGGAGCCGTCCGACTTGCCCGGCAGTATCGGGGACCTGTGCCGCGATCGCATCCAGCACCGCTGTCAGCAAGGCGATCTTGACGTCATCGTGGTCTTCGTAGCGCCACGGACTGATGTGCACCGTCAGGTACGGAGACACCTGCTGTTCGTCAGGCGCGGCTCGGTTAACGCGACGACGAGACCGTCGAGAAGGAAATCGAAACCCAGCAGATCGGTATCCGCTTCGTTATTAGCCCACACAGGCCCCCCGGACATTCGATAGGCATGCGCCAGGAACTATCGAGACGACGGTGGGAGTGCCCATCTGATCGCCTGTGGCTAGAGATCGTATCGGCGTAACGGGGTAGCGAATGGGAAATGCAAGACGACACCGTCGAAGTGAGGGGGCATCCGCACAGAACCGCACAATGGAGGCTTTGATTGCACGCGCGACACGCTTACGCCTCGCGATCAACTCCAATGGGCTCATTGGAACCGCTGGGCAGGCGGCTTCTTCGCTAGAAAATGGTATCAATCTGGTGCAATTCTAGTTATGGGAATGACTTTGCGGCTCAGTGAGCAGCAGGCGGAGGCGCTGCGACGGCAGGCCGCTGTCGAAGGTCGTTCGATGCAGGTTGTTGCGCTGTCTGCCGTCGATGAGTACATCGCCCGACGAGCGCACCCGGCCAAGGTTGCAGCGGCGCTGCAACGTGTCGTCCGCGAGGAGGCCGTGGTTTTGGAGCGTCTTAAGGACGCGTGACCGAGTTCCTGGATCTCGAAGATTTGCTAGACATTGCCCGAGAGGCCGTCGGGAACAATGTCGTGGTCGGGGACTACGGCTTGCTTGAATCGGCTCTGGCACGGCCTCGCGCCAAGGTGTTTGGCCAGGATGCCTACCCGGATCTCCACTTGAAGGCCGCCGCGCTGTTGCAGTCCCTGGCTCGGATCACGCGCTGGTGGACGGCAACAGGCGACTCGCTTGGACGGCGTGTCGGACCTTTCTGGCCATCAACGCTCACTGGATTAGTGCGCCGGAGGACGAGCGCTTCGACTTCGTGATCGGGGTCGCTACGGGTGCAATGACCGGTCTGGACGAGATCGCAGAACGACTGCGCAGCTGGAGCTACCAGGAGGGTTGAGCTGTCCGGTCGGCAATCGTGATTGGTGGAGTTTGACTGACGACAACCGTGACGACAATTGCTCCCGTAACCACCACCCCTAAACTGCCGAAACGGGAGCATCGTGCGTGTTCACGGTTCCTGCCTGTCCCGGGAGTGTGGGGGTCAGGGGTTCGAGTCGCCTTAGCTCCACTTTTCGGACACTTAAGTGTCCTTATTCGAACCCTCGTGTCGACGGCCCGGATGAGCTGGCCGTGATGAACGCGGTGACAACGACTACATGCCGCCTATCGCTGCAGCAATCCCACTGGTGTCGCCTACGCTAACCCTGATTTAGTGCCTGCAACCGAAAGGGTTCTCGATGGCGAACAAGGGTCTGCACGCCACCTCGCTTGACGATGGCGACGTTGTTGAGGAGTCCGCGCTGGGCTCTATCGTGCGGGTGACTGCGGACACGTTTCCGATCCTGAACGGCATGTCGATCAAGCGGATACTCATCAATCCCGGCGCGATGCGGACCCCGCACTGGCATGCCAACGCCAATGAACTCACGTACTGCTTGTCGGGCACAGCGTTGGTGTCGGTGTTGGATTCCTACAGCAAGTTCTCGTCGTTCACGATCAGTGCCGGTGAGATGTTTCATATCGACTCGGGCTCGTTGCATCACATTGAGAACATCGGTGATGACATTGCCGAGTTCATCATTGCGTTCCGTAGTGAACGACCTGAAGATTTCAGCCTTGGGGCATCGTTCGGCGCCTTCACTGATGCGGTGCTCGGCAATACCTACGATCTGCCCGCGTCAGATTTTGCGGGCATCCGCCGCGATACCATCAACCGCGGGCTCGCGGCCCGGGTGGGCGATCCCGTGGTTCCGGATTCGGCGCATTTCAACGACCCGCACAAGTTCTCCGTCGAGGGCCAGCCCGCAGCGATCAGTCTGATGGTGGGCTCCGCGCACCTGGCCCGCGTGCAGGTCTGGCCGGCGTTGAAGGATCTGTCGATGTACTCCCTGCGGATCCGTGAAGACGGCATGCGCGAACCGCATTGGCATCCGGTCACAGCCGAAATGGGTTACGTGCACCGCGGATCGGCGCGCATGACAGTCATGGACCCTGACGGTTCGGTGGATACCTGGCGATTGGCCAAGGGCGATGTGTACTTCATCCCTCGCGCCTACCCCCACCACATCGAGGTGGTTGGGTCCGATGACTTTCATTTTCTAATCTTTTTCGACCAGGCGATGCCGGGCGATATCGGGTTCCGCGCCTCGGCCAGCGCCTATTCGCGCGAAGTGCTGGCCGCGACGTTCAACACTCATCTGTCGGCGCTGCCGGTGTTGCCGTTCACCAACTCCGATCCGCTTATCGTCACCCGCAACAATCCCGTCGACGAATTCGCAGTCGGCGAAAAGTGAGTCTGGCGCTTGCCGCATCGAAGGAACCCTGATGAGCATCCCCAGCGCTCCGTTCAAAGTCGCGGCGGTGGAGTTCAATCCCGAGCTCTTTGAGTTCGATCGCAACCTCGAGCGCGCCTGTGCCGTGATAGATGAGGCGGCGGCGCAGGGGGCCAAGCTGGTCGTGCTGCCGGAGGCCGCTCTGTCTGGCTACATTTATCGCGACCTCGAGCAGTTCCTACCGTATCTGGACACCGTTCCGGGTAAGGGGACCGAGGCGGTTTCTGCGGTGTGTGAAAGGCACGGCTGCTACGTCGCTATCGGCATTGCGGAGATCGACGCTGCGACCGGACTGACATACAACTCCGGTGCACTGGTCGGGCCCGACGGATATATCGGCAAGTACCGCAAGAACGGATTGAACCCAAGCGACGTCAAGTGGTTCACGCCGGGCAACACGGGATACCCGGTGTTTGATACCGAGCTCGGCAACATCACCATGATCATCTGCTACGACGACACGTACTGGGAGCCAGCACGTCTTGCTGCGGTGAAGGGCGCCGACCTCATTGCCTACATCTGCTCGAGCGATCGGGTGCTCACGCAACTCGGTGCAGAAGCGAAGGGTAACCATTCGACGATTGCAGCAGTGCAGCAACTTTCGGCGTGGAATGGCTTGGCCATGGTGGCCGCAGACCGCAATAACGTCGAGAGCAACCCGACTACCGGAGTGTCAGTCGTCTATGGGGGGTCGGCCTCCATCTGGCAGGCCGATGGTCAGCGCAGCGGGCACCTGCCCGCCACGAACCAGAACCTGACCGCCGCGAACCCTGGCGCCATTCTCTACGGAGAAATCGACCCAGCGCTGTTCGCGAACGACCAAAAGGCAACGTTGCAGCGGCGAAGGCCCGAGCTCTACGGCGACCTCGCCTTCTATCGGGCGCCCACCGACACAACTGCATCCACGGAATCACACCGCATCACGGTGACTGCCGTGCAGTTCGACGTCGTGCCAGGCGATTTCGACGGAAACATCCTCCGCGCCAACGAGCAGGTGACTGCACTTAAGGACGTTGAGGCAGCCGGCATTGTGGTATTCCCGGCGTTCACGTTCACCGGAACGCCGATCGACGCCGCAGACGCAGCGACGCTGGCCGAATCCGCCACCGGCCGCTCGGTGCAGGTGCTCTCAGACTTCGCCGTACGGCTCCAACGATTTGTCGTGGGCAGCCACATCGAGCACGACGGCAACGCGCTTCACCACAACGCGGTGCTGATCGCGCCGGACGGCAAACCCGTTGGTACATATCGGCAGGCGCACCTCGACCAAAGTTTCACATGGGCGACCCCCGGAGATGAGCTACCGGTGTTCGACACCGAGATCGGCAGGGTTGGCATCCTGCTGTGTGAAGACGTCCGTTTCCCCGAAGCCAGTGGCGTGCTCGCCGTCCGCCGCGCCGATCTCATCGCGATCCCGACGGCATGGAATGCCGGTTACGGCGCCAGATTGCAAGAGTCCGAAGGTTTGTTCGCCCTCGGTTTCCCGTCCAACACCATGTGCCTCTGGTACGCCGTGGCCAAGACAAGCCAGGCTTACACGATCGTGGCCAACGCCGTCGGCTCCGGCGCACAGGGCTCAAGCGGCGTGTTCACTATCAACCCGGTCAATGCCGAACCCCCGACCGTCGCCTCCGTCGACAACGCCGAGACCATCAGCCGTGAAATCACTACCCGCGGGAACCCCGAATGGTGGATGGATCAACACCGGTTAATCGGTGGGCGCCGCCCTGATCTGACTGTGCCGTTGGTCTTGGCCACCGATGCTCCGGCGTTCGTGTCATGGCGAAACAGCCGAGGATACGATCTCTCCGCCTGGACTGCCTACCTCCAATAGGACGGGTCTGTCTCATCGCGAGGTCACGAAATGCGGGTCTGTCTCGTCGCGAGGTCACGAAATGATGGTGGTCGTCCCGTCGCGAAGGCATTGATACGTCAAATGTCCTAGGCCGGGTGCCCGTCCCGAGGATGTGGGCGTTGAAGGTGATCCCGGTCGGCGATTGCCGTAACGAACTGCAAGTCGGGGAACACGCTGCCCCAATTCACTGAAGGCCACGTTGGGGGCGGTGCCGATACTGGTCGCCCGTCCCTGCCAGGCGACTCGTTATGGCGCAGGTCCGGTGGTGCCGGGTGCGCCGTGGCCACCGTCGCCTTTGGGGCCGCCACCGCCGGCCCCGCCGGCCCCGCCGCTAGCATTGGTCACAGGAGTCGCGTAGGCATCACCGCCGCTGCCGCCGCTGCCGCCGCTGCCGCCGCTGCCGCCGTAGCCGAAGGTGCCGATGCCGCCGGCGCCGCCGTCTCCGCCGATTGCCTCTCCGGTTCCGTAGTTGATCGCGTAGCCGCCTTGGCCGCCGTGGCCGCCAGAGTCGCCGCTCGCGCCGTTGCCGCCGGCGCCGCCAACGGCCTCTCCGGTTCCGTAGTTGAACGCGGGGCCGCCTTGGCCGCCCGGCCCACCGGCGGCGTTAATACCGCCTTCACCGCCGTCGCCGCCGCGGCCGCCCGCGGTACGGTGCCCGAGGCTCAGCACGTAGTCGGAGACGACTGCCTATGATGCTGGGAAGACGGGTGATGTGCCGCCATGCCGACGTCGAGAAGTGACTGGGGAAGCGAAATAACCGTGCTGTTGCAACGGAAGCTGCCGGGTGAGTGTCAGTCGTTCGCGGGGGATGGGGTCCTGGGACGGTGAGGGTGTTGTATGACCGCTCCTGACGCCGTCAAGACCCGAAAGCAAACCCGCTGGTAACGAGCGGGACTGAATCGGAACGAGGCGTAGCGAAACCGCAGGTAAACCGGTATTTTGCCTGGTCAGGGGGGTTCGAGTCCCCTTAGCTCACACAATTTGAAACGAACTTCTGCCTGCTCAGGGCGGGTTTTCGCATTAGCTGCTGTTGTTCGCGGGGTCGAGCATGGTCTGGTTCGTTGCTGGGCAGGGCTTCGCCTACATCGGGTGACGGATTGGTCAAATGCTGCGGGACGACTATGCCGGCGCGTTTTTCCGCTCCCTCCGAGGAATTGCCCGCCGCTGCCGCCGGGCCCGGGCGTGCCGGGCGACGCGCCGGCTCCGCCGTTGCCGCCGTTGCCGCCGTCGCCGATCGCGACGGCGTTCCCGCCGTCGCGGCGCGTGCTGCCGAGGCGTTACCGCTTCGCTCGACCCGCTTCACCAGGGTCGCCGGTCGCCGCGGGATCGCCGGTGTCGACGGCGGTGCTGTCTGTGTCGTGGTGGCGGATGGCGGGCACAAGGATGTTGATCCGGTCTCCGGTGGCGAGCCGGACGCTGGGGTCGGCTTCCACAAGTTGGCGGTCGTGGAGGATCGACACGGGGAGATGGCCGGTTGGCCAGTCGAGTTCACCGAGGGTGCGACCGACGGCGGCCGAGTCGGGCCTAAGTGTGCGTTCGACGATGTGATAACCGGCAAGTTGGCTACGCAGATCGTGTTCGGCCGTTCCCGCATGAGGGTCGGCCCATTTGGCGGCGGTACGGTTGGCGGCCATGTTGGGCACGGCGTCGGCGAGGTAGGTAGCAACCGCGCGCAGCACGTGCTGGTTGGTCAGCCAGCCCTGGACGCGGCGCGCGTCGGTGTCGATGACCGGGAGTCCATCGCGGCCGTAGAGAACGAGCTGTTGGAGGGATTGGGCAAGGTTATCGTTGCCGAACAGCGCCTGGGGTTCGCGAACCCGGCTGACAGGGCCGAGCAGTGCCGTCCAGTCCTGGTGCGAGTCTCCCGCCCGGCGGGTGATGTCTAACGGGACGGTGAACCGGTGCATCGCGTCGGCGGCGGTGAGGGCGGCGAATGCTTGGGTGGGGGCGGGACGGTCGATGTCGGTGCCCCGGCGCAGCAGTTTGGTGGTGTAGATGGTCCCGTAGGACAGCGCGCGGGAGACGGTCGTGGCGACCGCGACGGCCAACATCACCGGCAGGGTTAGTGAGTAGTCGCCGGTCATCTCCACGGTGCTGGCGAGGGCGGTAAGCGGGCCGCGTGCGGCGGAGGCGAAAACCGCGCCCATGCCGACGATCGCGTAGAGGGCGGGTGGCGCCGCGGCCACGCCGAACAGCTGGTTAACGGTCAGCCCAAAGGCCATGCCGGAAGTGGCCCCGATGAATAGCGAGGGCGCGAACACACCGCCGGACCCGCCGATGCCGATGGTCAGGCTGCAGGCCAGCATCTTGCCCGCGGCGAGAATCACCAGGAACCACAGCGCATAGTGGCCTGCGAAGGCGGCGTACATCACGGGGTACCCCACCCCGTACAGTTGCGGCACCGCCAGCAGCAGCAGGCCGAACACGACGCCGCCGACTGCCGGACGTGCCCATTCCGGCCGGCCACGCCATACCCGGTCGCACAGGTCCTCGGTCTTGTACAGGACTTTCGTGAACAAGATCCCGATCAACCCCGCCATGGCTGCGAGGAGGGCCACCAACAGATAGTTCGCGATGTGGTCCAGCCCGAGGCCTGCGGGGATCTGGGTGAGGAACGGCGCTGAGCCGAAGAAGACTCGGGCGATCACATCGGCGAGCATCGCCGACAGCATTACGGTGAAGATGGCCTCTGCGGAGAGCTCTCGCAGGACCAACTCCACCCCAAAGAACACCCCGGTGATTGGGGCGTTGAAGGTGGCCGAGATGGCGCCGGCCGCGCCACACGCCACCAACACCCGCAGGCGGTTCTCCGGCATACGTACCCACTGACCAAGGCTGGACGCCAGCGCTGCGCCGATCTGCACAATCGGCCCTTCCCGGCCCACCGAGCCGCCCGTGCCGATGCATAGTGCCGAGGCGAGTGCTTTCACCACGGTTACCTGTGGACGGATGCGACCGCCGTTTTCCGCCACCGCGATCATCACTTCCGGCACCCCGTGGCCGCGTGCCTCGCGCGCGAACCGGGAGATCAGCGGCCCGTACAACAACCCGCCAATGACCGGGATCACCACAAAAAATCCGACTCCTAGCCAAGGCAGGGTGGCGCTGCCCACCCAGCCCTGCTGGCCGAATTCGGTGTGTCCGGTGGCCAGCCAAGTGAACCCGAAGATCAGGTAACGAAACGCCACCGCACCAAGCCCGGCAGTGATGCCCACGACGATCGCCACACAAAACATTCCAAGGCGATTCGCGCGCAGCCAGCCAGCCGCTCGGCGCACCGCGTCGGACATCGGATGCGGCTCCCGCACCAGATCAGCGTTTTCCTGTTCCACTGGCCGTCACCTTTCCGCCATCGCCGTCTCACGTTCTGCCGTCGGACGTTTCATGGTCGGGCCTGCGCGCGGCGCCCGCTGCGGCGCCCGCTGCCGCAGTGAACGTTTCCTCGAACACGACCGCACGAGGCTATGCCGGAGGCCCGGTGGACCGGGTTGCGCGGTACTGAGCTGGAACGTCATCTGCCGAGCGCGTTGAGTGTCCGGCAAGGCTATCTTCCGGCGGTGGGTGGGGCGGGTGTGGGGCCTGCGGCTGCGCTTTGGACAGGTGTGACCGCTTCGGGCTTGAGTCCAGGCAGCGCAATCCGGGGCACTCCGGGGGTGCCGAGCCGTCCGACCAGCCACGGCAATGCGTCAGAGAACGCTTGAGCCGCGAAAGGCCAGTCGTGCCTGCCCGGTTGGCTCACGACGGCGCATCGGATCCCGTGCGCGCTGCCGACGGTGCATAGCGAGTTGGCGGCGAAGTCTTGGCCCTCAGGATTGGCGACTGGGTCGTGGGCGCCGACCGCAACCGCGCCGATGCCGTCCGCCGTGATGTAGCGGTGCTGCGCGTGGGGAGCGCCCGGAACGTCGAACCAGCCGTATACGCCCTGGTAGCGCCCGCGATTGATGATTACGGTCGTCGGGTCGAACGCAGCGTAGGCGTTGGCGTTGCCGCCGAACAGCGTGGCGATGGTTTGCGCCTGGCTTCCCATGTTGGGGCCCGCGTCGCCGGCGATATCAACAAAGGCGCTGAACAGGTCTGGATGCATCACCGTTAGGTCGACGGCGCAGGTGCCGCCCATCGAAAAGCCCACGACGCCCCAGTTGGACCGGTCAGCGCTGACCCCGAAGCTGGCGATCATGTATCGCACAACGTCTTTGGTCAGATGGTCGGCGGCGTTACCGCGGGGGCCGTTGACGCATTCGGTGTCGTTGTTGAATGCCCCGGTGGCGTCCACGAAGACCAGCACCGGCGCCAAGCCCCGGTGCGCGGCGGCGAACTCGTCAATGGTGTTTATGGCGTTGCCGGCACGCAGCCAGTCGGCAGGGGTGTTGAAGTCAGCGCCGATCATCATCACGGTCGGCAGCCGGGGCGGCGGCGTGGAAGCGAACCAGGCCGGAGGCAGATACACCAGTTCGCGGCGATGAGCGAACTTGGACGCACCAGCCGGGATATCTTCCTCCAGGACAACCCCGTGAGTTAGCCGCGCCCCCGTCAACTGCCGCTTGGTCAGTGCCGCAGGATCCGTCTGGTCGGGCAGCGGGCCGGCGGTGAGCTGGTTCCACGCGGTATCCACGGTGGGGAGGTAGCCAACCCACATGTTGACGGTGAGCAAAACGCAGAGGCCGCACGACAGAACTGCCGCCAACGCCGCGCCGCGCCGCCACAGCCGGGCGCCACGCCAGCCCAGCACCATCACCCCTAGAGCGAGCCCCGCCGCGGCGATCCAGACCCATAACAGCGGCGGTGCCGGATCACCGGCCACCTTCAACGAATCGAGGTACCAATGCGCCCATACGGCCAGAACCGTCCCGCAGGAAACCGTGATGGGCAGCCGTAACACCCGCCAGCGCGGCGATCGCCGGCCGATCGCGCACATCAGCAGCGCCGCGGTGATCGCCTCCACAGTCATCGGCACCCACCCGTGGATCAACGACAGGTGCGAGATGTAGGTGTTCACGAGTGAGCTTACAAACCCAGGTCGAAGTCGGCGGCGTGCTCTCCGCAGGCTGCGGTAAACGCGGTTACGGCGCGATTCAGCCCCAGGCGCTCCGCCCGCGACATTTTTCCCACGATGGACGCTATTTCGGCCCGCCGGTGCGCGGTGACCTGCTGGACGACCTCGCTTCCCCGTTGGTTTAGCGCGGCCAGCAACTCCCGGCGCGAGGTCGGGTGGGGTAGCCGGTCAATGAAGCCGGCGGCGACGAGCCGATCAACCATCCTCCCGGCGGCGGATGGCTTGACCCCCAATAAGCCAGCCAGCGTGGCCAAGTTGACGCGACCTCGATTGGACAAGATCACCAGCGCCCGAAACTGCGGGATCGTGATGTCCTCGTCGACCGCGGCAATTGAGTTTGCGGACACGGCCACCAGCAGCCGCGACGCGGTCAGCAACGCGTCCGTGATCGCACCCGGCGCGTCGTCAATTGATACGACATGTTCCGTCGACAGCATCGTGGCCCCCTAGCCCCAAGCGCTCGTCTTCGCTTCGCAGCCCACAGCAGATGGTCAGGAAGGCCTAACAGACCTTCAATGTTATAGACCTACATTGTTTCTTATACGAATTATAGCCGGGAGCATCATTGCTGTCTGCGGGGCCGAACTTCTGCGGCCCACGACAACGAGGTCGAAGCGCGCAGCCCATCCCTTTCTCAGGAGGTCTGAGTGACAATTGACGTGTCTATCCGCCAGGACCAAGCGCTTGCGGCCACCCATCGTGCGGTGTGGGCATTGGGCGACTACGCCCTGATGGCAGAGGAGGTAATGGCTCCGCTCGGCCCGGTCCTGGTCGCCGCCACCGGCATGGGCGCGGGTCATCGCGTGCTCGATGTCGCTGCCGGCTCAGGCAACATCTCGCTTCCTGCAGCGGCGACTGGTGCCGCGGTTGTTTCCACTGACCTCACGCCCGAACTGCTGCAGCGGTCCCAGACGAGGGCCGCGCAACTGGGTCTGACCCTCGAGTGGCAAGAGGCCAACGCCCACGGCCTGCCATTCGCCGACGACGAGTTCGACATCGTGATGTCGGCGATCGGCGTGATGTTCGCACCAGATCAACGACGCGCGGCCGGCGAGATGATCCGCGTGTGCCGCACCCGCGGAACGATCGCCGTGATCAGCTGGACACCCCAGGGATTCTTCGGTCGAATGCTGGCCGCCATCAGGCCCTTTCGGCCAGTTCTGTCGGCCACGATGCCACCGGCGGCGTTGTGGGGCCGTGAGGACTACGCCGTCGGGCTGTTGGGAGATCGGGTCACCAACATCAGCACGCGGCGGGATGTCTTGCTGGTGGACCGCTTCGAGACTGCCGAGGACGTCCATGACTACTTCAAGAACCACTACGGCCCGACGATCGAGGCCTTCGCGAACATCGGCGACGACGGCGTGCTGGCCGCCGCGCTGGATGCCCAACTGATCGAACTGGCGCAGGAATACCTGGTGGACGGCGTGATGGATTGGGAGTATCTGCTACTCACCGCCGAGAAGAAATGAGGCCGGTCACGCCCGCGTGATTCGGCTACCGAGCGCGATCCTTCCTGGGCCTCTCGTGATAACAACCAGACGGAGGGCGCTCATAGCCCGATCCCGGTCAGCACCGTGACGACGCGTTCGCGGGCTATCGGGTTGATGGTCTGCGACCAGTCCACCATCGCTGGTGCCATTGGTCCCGCTGCAAGGAAGCGGGAAGTCGTTGCGGCGGTTGCAGCGCAACATTTCTTCTCGTTTTCAGGCACGGGCGCGCTGTCGACTTGAGTTAATCAGCCTGAAGGCGGATGCATAAATCTTTTTAGAGCTCGTCGACTAAATCGGTCTCTTCTGTCCGCCGTCTTGGCAGGTTGATGATGCAACAGGTGCGTCCGGCCGATCTTTGCAGCCGAGTGGACGGGAGTCGGTTGCGGTCGTCGCTATCTCTCGTCCGGCACGTCGGACTTTTCCTCGGCCCTCGACTCGGCGCGACTACCTGGCAAATCGTCGGGCGGTTCGACGCGCAACATTTTCGCTATTGGCACGTCGGTGGATGAGTGCAGGACGACCGACAGTGCGATAGTGACCGCGACAACATCGAAAACCAGCTTGCTGTCGTCTATTCCGGCCTCCAGTGCGAGCAGTCCGTACACTACGGAGGCGAAACCCTTCGGCCCAAACCAAGCCGCCGTTATTCGCTCGCTTCGAGGAAGACGCGTCCGCAGAAGGGACAGCATCAGCGCCGCTGGCCGAATCACCACGATGACGACCACCGCCAGGAGCCAGTCGTGCCAACCCAACGCTGCCAGTCGCTCCGGCGTGATCAACGCGCCGAAAACCAGGAGTGCGGCATACTTGGTCACTTCCGACAGCAGATCACCGAAGCTTTGAAACGCCTCGGCTGCAACGTGATCGAGGGTGGCCAGCGTCGATCCGGCGGCAAAGGCGGCCAAGTAGGCATTGGCGTGCGTAAGGTGGCAGCACGCGTAGACCACCAGGGCGATCGCGAGGGGACCCAGGGGTTGGAGGTGAGGCTCGGCGGTCAATATGTTGGTCCGCCACGCTAACGCCACAGCGGCCGCGATGCCAATCCCGAATGCGAGACCGAGCACGAGCTCCGCCCCGGACTTCACCACATTTGACCCGCCGCCTTGAGCCGTGGCCAGGAATATCACGACGAACGGCAGAGCCAGCCCATCGTTCAAGCCGGATTCCACATTGAGCAGTCGGCGCAGCCGCGCGGGGATATCCGAGCGCCCGACGATGGCCGCTGCGAAAACGGGGTCGGTAGGGGACAGGATGGCTCCGAGCAGGAAAGCGGTGGGCCAGTTCAGTCCTGCGAGGAAGTGTGCCGGCACCGCGATCCCGATCATCGTCATCGGCATTCCCAGGCCCAATGCGCGTCCGGACAACGGCCAGTTCTGTCGTAGTTCGAACAGATTGGCCCGCTGGCCGTCAGTGAACAACACGGTGAACAGCGCCACGTCGGCGAACCCGGCGACGATTGGATCGTGCGGGCCGATGTTGTTGACCGCGAGAATTCCCGGACCGAGCACCGCGCCGGCGACCAGGAACATCAACGCACTCGACAGCACCGTCCGGGCGGCGACCCCGGACAGCGACACGCTCATGAGCAGTACCACGCCGAACGCCAGGACAAGGCTCACTGCAACTCCGTTCGGTTGTCGTTGGCCCGATGTGCGGCGTTGCAAATATCGGGCTGTTACATAGCTTCCTTGATCCCTCGCTTGATCAGCCAGACGTTCGCCGGCCACGCTGTCGCGGACCCGATGGTCATCCCGATCTGCATGAGAAACCTGTACAGGGGACTGTCGGGACGCAGCGGAGCGGACGGAAAACACCAAAGTCATCAGGGCCATCCAGCCGAACAAGCCCACGTGGAATGCGATCAGCGATAGGACGTCAGCCTTGGCCGCCGCCCTCATGCCGTCCAGGAACTCAACCCGCCGACTCAGGTCACATTGGCTAAAGGTGTTGCGCCTGAATCTGTTCAGGCATTACGAGCGGTCGTCTCGCAAATTCCGCAAATCTCGAAGTAGGCCTCAGGAGTTGCCAGATATCTCAGGCTTGTGCTGCGGACAATATGCGTCGATGCTTGCGCCGACGAAGTAGCCGCAGTGATACGCGCGCACGGTGCTGCGATTCGGCACATCATTCGCCAGCACGGTAGGCATCTCGCCGGCATCAAGTCTCTGGCAAACGCTATGAGCGGCCTCGATCGCGTGTGCAGGAGACATGTGGGTCCGTGATGGAGCTTCGTGCAATGTTTCACACCGTGAACTCCCTCCACTGGTGCACCAACGCAAAAATTGCGTATAGAAACCATGTCTTGCTGCTAGTGTGATCGTGGTGGGTGCCGCCAGCAACGTATTTGCCGTCGCGCTGGCCGCCGTACCAGCACGCATCACCAGCTCACGGCGCCAGCTCGCCGACTGGCTGAGCTCCGCCGGCGTCACCCCGTGCCAGGCACATGACATTTTGTTGGCCGTCAGCGAAGCGGTCACCAACGCGATCGAACACGGCAGCCGCCGCGACGCGGGCAAGCTTGTGACGGTCCGAGCGTCGGTGTGCGACGAAACCGTGACTGCGACAGTCAGCGACTCTGGACGCTGGATCCATCCCGCGCCGCACGCGGCCAGCCTGACACAGCGCGGGCGTGGGCTCATCATCATTCGAGCGGTCGCCAACAGCGTCGAGATCGCCCGTACCGCATTCGGCACACAGATCACCATGCAATTCGACGTTCCGGAACGAGTCGAGCATGCGGCCAACCAGAACTAGGCGTCACTGCCGAGTCGCGGCCAACCGTCTCCCCGTTTGCCTTCCGCCAAGACCGGCCGAGGTCTGATCGCAAGACCGATCGGCAGCGATTGGCTCGAGCAGGTGTGCTCGCCGAATCACCGGCGTCACGATGGAGCGGCGCCAGCATTAGACGGCGCCGATATCGGTCGACGTCTTCATTGATCACCGGCGCCCATCAATGAGAGTTGCAGCGTGAACACCTTCCCGCAGGGGCGCCCACGCGCGGCCACGACACCGGCCAATACGTGCAGAGCAACGCGGCGCTTTCAGCAGCTGAAGACCGACGTCATGCGCGTCACCGCATCCTCGACCGCGGCACGGACCGGGCAAGTGCTGCTCGGTTAATTGTGAAGGTCCTCACCCCGCTGGCGGGTCGGTCTCGATTCGCGGGCGGAACGCCACCACCGGTAGCTGGTGCGCCAAGCGTTCTCGTGCCTGCTGACTACCGTCGTAGCGCCACCCGACGAGCTTGCTCAGTAGGACATGCACGATCGGCAGGATCCAGCGGTTGCGCCGTTCGTAGTCCGCGATCACCTCCACGGCTTGGGGTTCGTCAAGGATGCGGTGCTGCGGGATAAAGCGGTGACGACCGACGATCACCTCGCAGGCGGGGTTGGCCGCGATGTTGCGGTACCAGTCCGATGACGGACCGAATCCGGCGATGACCATGAACTCACCCGTCGTTGGACTGTTTCCGACGACTTCGAGCACGGTGCGATATCGGCGCCCGGACTTTCGGCCAACGTGCGTCAAGCATAGCAAGCGCCGACCCAAGATCCAGCCGAAACCATTGTTATACAGCCGGATTGGCGCTCGGAACACCGACCGCATTACCGCACCCGGCTGCTGTACGCTGGTCGAGCTCATGGAACTCCCTTCCGTTGGATGTCGGCAAGCCGACGGGTGCCCGTTCGGTGCAAGCCGACCTCCTGTTTTTGTTCGGCCACTGGGCGCCACAGCCGCTCGTAACCAACGAGCGCGTCGTCGATCGTGGGCGCGGAGGCCAGTTGGTCGGCCAGCACGTAGGCGCCGGCCATGCCCAGCGACGCGCCCTGACCAGCCGCATGACATCGAGCAACGGGCCGTCTGCGAATTGGGACGGTCGAACCGTCGCGTGCCGGCGACCCCGGTCGTCCACGAGGTTCGCATCCTCGATGGGATACGCCACGTCCTTGATGGCGGGTAGCAGGCCCATCGCCTCGGCCGTGTCGTCGCCGGGCCCGAGCACCGCGGGCCGGTTGGCGAGTGTCAGCCCCGCAATGCCAGCCCCGCAGATGACAACCCTCATCTGGTGTCTTCCCTTATCCAACAAGCGATTACCTGGCGCGCAGGCACCAAGCTACTCGCAATCATTGCGTTAGCGCAACTAAATGCGATCTAGCCGGAGAGCTGCCAACCCAGCGCGAGCACGTTGTCGTTGGACGGCTCGTCCGCGGCTGTCGCGAATGCACTCAGCGCATTGGCTAGCCGGTCGCGTTGGGGCGCCGACATTTTGCGCAGCACCCGTTCGATGGCCACACGCCGGTGCCCGGTCACGCTGTCGACCAGCCGACGACCGGCGTCGGTGAGTGTCAGGGTCACATTCCGGCGGTCGTGTGGTGACTCCCGACGGTCGAGAAGCCCCGCTTTCGAAAGCCGGTCACACGTGCGGCTCGCGTTCGACGGATTGACATCCAAGCCCGCGGCCACCGCGGCGAGGTTAAGCGGTCCTCGGGTATAGAGCATGACCAGGACACGAAATTGCGGCACGCTGACCACGTCGTCGACGTCCGCGATGGACGCGGCGGCGATGCCCACCAGTGCACGAGACGCGCGGAGTACGGCATCGATTTGTTCAATCGATGGCCGATCAGAAGACGGCCGATTCCGTGGCGCCAAGGTCATGCCCTGCATTCTGCCTATGAGAGCTCGCTAACGACAACCATTATCGCGTCCGGGGGCGGGTCGTTCGTGCGATCATTGCGCTGATACAATTATTGCCCTATGAACATGTCGTGGTTGGCGTCTGTTGGCCGCCCGGCGCTGCACGCGCACGAACGGGCAAGTCAAGACCCCGCACCGCTCAAGCCGCAGGCGCAAGCGCGCGCTAGGACTCTGCCGCTCGTGACGGCTGTGCTGGCCGAAGTGTCGCAGGGGCTCGCGGCGCGTACAGCGTCCACGTCGCGGATGTCGCGCCGATTGAATGACGTGAGCGCCAAATGATCACCAAACCATTGATAAGCGGCGCGCTGGCCGTTGCCATTTGCATCGGGGAATCCGCACCGGTCAGCGCCGACCCGCGCTCGGTCGGTGGCGACCCGCACAAGTTCAACGTTCTTAGCTGCAGCTGCCAAGAGACAGCGCCGACCGGCAGCCCGGTTTGGCGGGGCGAGGTAGATCAGGGAATCGAGCAGGGCCTCTCCCGCTCGTGGCCAGGCCTAGCGGCGCCCGCCCAGCCCAGAGAACCCTGACCTTAATCTAAGCGGGGTCGCCGGGCGATAGTGCGGATCTGGTTGTGCGGGAAGTAGTTGCAGGCTGGCATGGCTGAGCATAACCGGGGCGGGGCTGGCAGCCCCGAGCCCGCGCGACAGGAGCTGGCGCTAACTCGGCTGTAGGAAGAAGACCAGATTGACGAGGTCGATGTGCGACATCGCCGCCAGGGCAACACGCCGCCGCGACGGCGATCAGAGTTCCGACAGGAATGTTGCGAGTGCCCAAAAGCCCAGGAATGTCCACAGGCCGGTGGTGGCGGCAACCGGGTTGCCGATCGCGTTGATTAGTCCCATCGGATCACCGGCGAACAGTTGCTGCATCCCGCCCGCGAACAGCGTCAGGTCGTACTGCGGGACCGAGATGAACGCCGCGGCCGCCAAATCCGCCATCGGAGTCAGCAGCGGCACGCCGCCGGGTGCGGCGGGCGTGCCCTGGATCAACGGTGGCGAGGTAGGCAGCGTGAGGGTCGGCATCGAGAAGGTGGGCACCATGACCGGGGCCGCGGCGCCTCCCGCGTGCGCGAGGCTCCCCAGCGCCGACAGCTCGCCGGCGATGTCGCTCACGAATGCGCTAGCTCCCTGCCCCGCACCCGAGATCAGGTCGCCGGCGAGGGTCAGCGGATTGATCCCCGGGAACAGCCCGAAACCGGTCGGCACGTCGGCGTACCCGGTGGAATAGCCGAAGTGGGGGTCGCCGTAGCCCAAGTTGACCAGATACGTAAGGTCCGGTTGCAGCAGATCCGCCAGGGGGTTGCCGATGAGCGGGAGGGCGCGCAGCGGCTCCAGCAACGGCAGATTCGGGTAGGTGATCATGTAGTAATTCGTCGCCACGTCGGCCGGAGACGTCGGTAAACCAACCAGGTGGAAGCCGCTCGGCAGGTTGAACGGATCGACGGCGCCGTAGGCCCCATGGACGAACAGGATGCCCGCCATCGCGTTGAGGTCGGACAGGAAGTTGATCGGATACCGAGGGAAGTCGGCGTAACCATCGTATTGCGCCGTGACGATGTTGGTGTGGTAAGGCGTGCTCGACGGCGTCGCGCCGTAGAAGTCCATCCCAATGCTCGGCAGGCTCAGGCCGGTGAACCGCGACAGCAGCCCGCCGTTGGGGTTGATCGGGTCACCGAGCAGGGTGAAGGTGATCTGTCCCGGGTTCGGGTTTGCCTGGGAAGCAAGCAGATTCATCTCGAGCGAAGAGATGATGGAGCTCTGCGAGTAGCCCAGCACAGTCACGTTGTTGCCGGCGGTGAGTTGGGCTTTGATCGCGGCGTCCAGCAGCGTTACTCCCTGCGAGACGGAGGCTTTGAGCGTCTCGGTGTTGTAGCCGGTGAGCGGATACAAACTTTCAGGCGTGTAGACGCCCTGCGAGCTGGTGTGCGGGAAGGCGACGTACTTGAGGACCGCGTCGATGTAGGCCTGCGGAGGTGTCGGAGTGCCGCTGCCGCCCATGATCAGCGCGACGGGATCCACGAGGGTGGGGCCCGTTCCCGCCAGACCCGACACCACCGAGCCTGCCAGCGACGGGCTCGTGGCACCGCCCAACAGGGACCGCATCGGCGCGACGATCGAGCTCAGCTCCGTGGCGGCGGCGTTGGCCACCTCGGTCTCGGCGTACGCGAGCCCGGACGTGGTCAGCGTTCGTTCGAATGTCTCGTGAAGTTCCGACGCCATGGCGACGACCCTGAGATACTCCCGACCGTAGCCGCTGAACAGGGCCGCGGTGGCCGCCGATACCTCATCGTCGGCCACCGCCATCAAGCTGGTGATCTGCCCCGCGGCGGCGGCATGCGCCGAGGCGACGGCTGTTCTGATATCCACCAGATCGGTTGCAGCCGTTGACAAGACGTCCGGCTGGACGCTTAGGTATGCCGTTGCCCCCATCCCCGCCCCACCCTCGTAATCGGGAAATGATCCCTCGTACCAGTGCCGTAAATTCTGGCATTTTCGAGCGCCGTGGACAACGGTTTCATCCGACACCACAGCCAAATTCGATGTCTTAGTGCGTCGCGAAGCGGGTACTGCAAGAGCGGTGATCAGACGAACCCTGCTGGCGATCTTTGCAACCTTGGCCGCGATGACGGTGAGCGGATGCGCCCACCGGGGCATCGGGGCAGCCGATTCGTCGCCGCCAGCCTCCACGACCGGACTTCTGCCCCCCGGGGTGCCTACCGAGGGCACTCGACCGCCAGCCGCGCACTTGCCGCCGGCGGCCGAGCCGCAGACCGCACCGGCGCCTTCCGGCCCGCCGCCCGGACGGTTGGTGGCCGTTGGGCAGGGCGCCGAGGGCGTCGCCGTGGATAGCGTGACTCGAATCGTCGCGGTCGCCACCCGCAACCCCGACGCATTGGTGCTGTTTAGCGCCGACAATGCGGCAATCATCGCGCGTACCCCGCTGCCCGGCTCGGCGCGCCACGTTGAGCTCGGCGCACCCGGCGGCCCACTCTTGGTGCCGGTAGAAACCGCCAACGCACTCGTCCGGGTCGACCTGCCTCAAGGAAACGCGAGCCGCCCCCTTATCACCGGCACCTCTCCACATGATGCGACGACCGCCGCCGACGGTGTGGTGTTCGTTAGCAACGAGCACGGCGGCACGGTGACCGCGCTCCGCGGCGAGCAGATTCTCAAAGTGTTCACCAATGCGGTGCAACCCGCGGGGATGGCTGCGGTGGACACCTCGATCGGCATGCTCGACGCCCGGGCGAACACGCTGACCATCTACGACGCCCAGCAGCTCAGAATCATCGGCTCCACGCCAGCGGGGGAGGGCCCTACCCATCTGGTCGCCGATCGGCACGGACGCATGATCGCCGCCGACACCCGCGGCAACACAATCCGCGTGTTTACCCCGCTACCCACACCCCAGCTGGTATCCAGTGTCGCCCAGCCCGGAGGCCCCTACGGCATCGCCTACGACGCGGCCCGCGACCGGCTCTGGGTGGCCTCGTCGGGAACCAACGAGGTCATCGGCTACGACATGACCCAACCCACGCCCCGCCGAATCCAACGGCTACCGACCGTGCAAAACCCCTACAGCCTCGCCGTCGACGCGACCACCGGGCGACTTTTCGTCGCCGGGGTCAGTGGCGGTGTCGTCCAACTCATCGACCCCGCGATCTAGTACTGCATCCGATGGGATCCGACGCGCGCGGTCACTTTCGCCCGTTGCCTGACGCGATGCCGACGACGTCTTGCGCGATGGCGGCGACGCGCGTTTGGCCGGCCGAGACAACGCGCTGGCGATTCTTGTTCGCCTCTTCGTAGGCGATAATCGCGTGAACGTCGCCAGGGTTGGTGAGTTCCTTGACTGCCGCCACCGCTTCAGTGACGTTCAGCTCATCGAAGTCGGGGATAGGCAGCTCACTCGAGGCCAGGACGCCCGCAGCGGCGCGCGCCGAATGCAGAGCATCCGCGGTCCGGCGGGCCCCTTCGTTGCGGGTGACCCTCTCGGCGGCCTCCAGGGCGGCGTCGCGTGAGGCGGACAGCGCTTTTGCCGCCACGTCCCCGGCATGAGCCCCGCGGCTCAGTAATTCGCTAAGCGACGGTCCGCTAGAACGAAGCACCTCCGCAGCCCGATCCAAGCCACGCGAAGACCAGGTGACCGGCAAGTTGACCAGCTTCACGGCCGTGCCGGTGGCCGCCTGTAATGGGGTGCGGCGCAGGGCAGCCGGGCCGCCGAGGGCATCCTCGGCCAACACGGTAGTGAGCCAGTCGACGGTCGCGGAGTGCGCCGTGATCAAGCGGGATGCCAGGTCCTCGATATCCGGGTGATTCCCCGCGACGGCCAGTGCCTTGATATAGCGGGCGCGGTCCAAGAGTTGGTCTTCGAGCGCCAGATCGCCCAATAGTGCCTCGTCGAACGGCTCGGCCTGCTCAGCGAGTGCTTTGACGGCCGCGGCCGCACGACCCAGGAGCGGACCGACGACGTCGGGGTAGCCGCCCACCTGGCGGATCGCCGCCTCGATCGACTGGGCGCGGCCACGGGCGTTGTCCGCATTCTGTAGCAGCTCTCTGCGCACCGCGTCCGTACGCGCCTGCGCTACGCGAGTCTCAGCGACCTGAATCTCGGTGTGGGTCAATTGAAGGATCGCGCGCAATTGCGCCAGGAGTGTGCCTCGATCCGATGAAGTCATTGACGATTCCTCTCGTGCATGTGGTGGCTTCTTTGGGCGCAGAACGCGCCTTCCTTTGCGCCTACCCATTTTTGGTCCGGGCAATAACATCAATGCCGAACATCAATCCCGGGATGCGCTGTGACGCAGCTTGTTGGCCGGGCGGGTCAGCGAACGTGAGTCCGGTTCGGTTTCGTTCACTCCCAGGCGGGTAATACGAGCAGTGCGACGTCAAAAATCTCACTGGCGTTGCCCCGCAGGGACTACAGCACGCTGGTCCCAACGTAGCGCTGGCCATGTGCGAGCGGGTAATTCAGATTCCGCTAACTCGTAACCACGACGAGTCAGCTGCCCCGCAGCTGCTGGGAGCGTTGGCGGGGGCGGCCTCAACGTGGAAACTGCCAGTGCCACAGTCGATTAATAATCAAACGTAAGGACAATCATGATGAAACTTAGGAGTATCGCCCGGCGTCGGCACATGGCCGGCATCAGTGCGGGCTGTCTGCTTGGGGGGCTCGCGATGGGAATCGCCGGTGCGCCGTCGGCCATCGCGGCACCTGACTGCAGTCCCGGCGGAGTGAACGCCACCGTTTCCTCCGCCGCCGGCTCGGCGGAGCAGTATCTCGCCGCGCATCCGGGTGCCAACCAGGCGGTCACGGCCGCCAGAGGGCAGTCGCTTCCGGCGGCGGAGTCGAGTCTTCGCAACTATTTCAGCTCGCATCCCAACGAGTACCACGACCTGCGTGGCATCTTGGCGCCGATCGGCGACACGGAACGCCAATGCGGTGTCTCGGCGCTGCCGCCGAATCTGGAGTCGGCCTACCAAGAATTCATGGCCGGCTGACCCGGAGTGACTCGCCTTCGGCCATCGACGATCTCCTGTGTCCGATCGCCGTGTGCGGACTGGACACGGCGCGAACTCGACACGGCGGCAGGCCGCCGCGTCGAAGGGGGGCATGGATTCGGGATCCCGCTGAGAATCCGCCCACCCGTCGCGCTCAAGATGTGGTCATGGACTTCGACGAGTACCGAAAGTACGACGCCACCGGCCTTGCGAAGCTGGTCGCCGACAGGGAGGTCTTGGCGGCGGAACTGCTGACGCTGGCCCGGCAGCGCGCCGCTGCGGTGAATCCACGGATCAACGCCATCGTGCGAGACGTCCCCGTCGCGGCGTCGGACGAGCTCACCGGTCCGTTCGCGGGTGTGCCGTTCCTGATCAAGGACATCGCGCAGGACTACGCGGGCCTGCCGAGCTCCAACGGGTCTCGCTCCCTGAAGTCGTTGCCGGTCAACGAGCATGCGACGGTCGTGCAGCGGTGGATCGACGCCGGATTGGTCATCTTCGGCAAGACCAACCTGCCCGAGTTCGGGGCCAAGGCGATCTGCGAATCCGAGGTCTGGGGCCCGGCCCGCAATCCGTGGGACCCGACGCGGACGCCGGGTGGATCCTCGGGCGGGTCGGCGGCTGCGGTCGCGGCCGGGATCGTCCCGTGCGCCGGGGCCAACGACGGGGGCGGGTCGACGCGCATTCCGGCGGCCTGCTGCGGATTGGTCGGGCTGAAGCCGGGGCGCGGGCTGACACCGGTCGGCCCCGGGCAGGGCGAGTTTATGCACGGCGCCGCGGTGCAGGGCGTCGTGTCGCGGACGGTGCGCGATACGGCCGCGATGCTCGACGTCATCAGCGGCGGCGAGCCGGCCGGACCCTACGTGCCGGGGCTGCCGGCGTCGCCGTTCGCGTCGTGTGTGCGGGAGGACCCCGGCAAGCTGCGGATCGGCGTGCGGGTGCCGTCGGCGATCACCCCGGCGCCGCACCGCGAGGCGTTCGCCGCGGTGGAGGCGACGGGGCGGACGCTGACTGAGCTCGGCCACCACGTCGAGGAATTGGCGCAGGCGCCGTTCGACGACGCCGCGTTGGCGCGCGAGTTCCTGCTGACCTGGTTCGTCTATATCGCTTGGGAGGTGGACGACGCGAAGCGCCTGACGGGTGCGGGCGACGAATCGTTCGAGCGCGACACGCTGATCATGGCCGCGCTCGGGCGCGCGACGAGCGGGGTCGATTACCTGGCAGCGGTCCAACACCGTCACGAACACGCGCGCAGGCTCACCACGTTGTTCGAGTCCTACGATCTGCTGCTGACCCCGACGTTGGCCACGCCGCCGCCGCGGATCGGCGAATTCGACCTGCCGGTGGCGCTGCAGCGGGCATCCGACGTCCTGCTCAAAACCCGCACGGCGCGCCTGCTGCGCCACACGAAGATCATCGACGACATGGTGGACAAGAACCTCGGCTGGGTGCCGTATACGCAGTTGGCGAATCTGACTGGGCGCCCAGCGATTTCGCTGCCATTGCATTGGACGGCCGACGGGTTGCCGCTCGGGGTGCAGTTCGTGGCGCCGCTTGCCGGCGAGTCTCTGCTCATCAGGCTGGCCGCTCAACTCGAGCAAGCGATGCCGTGGTCGGAGCGCGTGGCGCCCCTTTAGCGCCTTGACTTTCGATGAAAGAGTAATCGGCTGGCAAGCCAAAGACCCAGAATCACAATTGATAGACCAACACCGATGAGTCCCCATGCGAGCCGTTCGCCGGTCTTTAAACGACCCTCGCATGAGCTCGCGTCGGTGCCTCCGGATCGCGCGACTCGGTCTCCCGTGTTCCGCTTTCTCGAGACGCCATCTCCGGTGTCAGCTGAATTCGGATTCGTTGCCGGTCTTTGCTCCCGCGTGGATGGCGACTGCGCAGTGGCAGCCGGCGCGGACCGCGCGGTCGGGACGGTAATTGCGTTGCGGGCGGCATCGGCCAGCTCGACGGTCGTGGGGTACCGCTGGTCGGGGTCTTTGGCCATCCCACGTACAACGACTTCGTCGACCGCGGCGGGCACCTGCGGGCGGCTCGCCGACGGTCGCGGTGGCGGGGCATTGAGGTGGGCGGCGACCAGTTGCGGCATAGCGTCACCGGGAAACGGCGGGCCACCGGTCCGGCATTCGTAGAGCACGCATGCCAATGAGTAGATGTCGGCGCGCGCGTCCTCGTCGGTCCCGATCGCCAGTCGCTCGGGTGCGATGTAGTGGAAGGTGCCAATCGCGTTGCCGGTCTGGGTCATTCGGGTCTCACCCATGGTGCGCGCGATCCCGAAGTCGATCAGATACGCGAAGTCGTCGTCATCGAGCAGCACGTTGGAGGGCTTGATGTCGCGGTGCAGCAGTCCGACCTTATGGGCGGCAGGTAGCGCCTTGGCGACTTGCGTGACGATGCCCACGGCACGGGCCGGGTTCATTGGCCCGTAGGCCAGCACGGTGGCCAGGTCGCGCCCTTCGATCAGGCGCATGTCGAGATACAGGCGGCCGTCGATCTCGCCGTAGCGGTGGATCGGAATGACGTGCGGGCTGTTCAATCGTGCGGCCGCGTGGGCCTCGCGGCGGAAGCGGCGCTGAAAGTCCTCGTCTTCGGACAGGTGAGCGGGCAACACCTTGACGCCACAGTCCGGTCGGTCTCGTTGTCGTGGGCGCGCCACACCTCGCCCATGCCGCCGCGGCCCAACAACGCGATCAGCCGATAGTGCCCAAACGGCATCCCCTCCACCGGCTCACCATACGCACGTCAGCAAATCGAAGCGGGAGACTCTGGCTACCGCTCGGCCACCGCGTGTGCATGCCGTCGTACTGCTATTCGGCTTTGTGATGCAGACCGTGACGTGGGAGCGCCGACCGCGTGATGGTAGAAGGTGTTCAATTGCGGTGAGCCTGGCGAAGGAGCTCGATGGACTGGTACACCGACAACAGCACCTACGACACCGTCTTGACGATCGCCCTCGTCTTCGCGGCATTCGTCATCGTCGGCGGCCTGTTCATGCAGAGTCCCTATGGCCGATTCGGAGCTACGGCCCGCGGGGTGAATCTCAACCCCAGGCTGGGCTGGTGGCTGATGGAGATCCCCGCGACCGTCGTGTTCGCAGTCTTCTACCTCACCGGGCCGTGTCGTCTCAACGCCACGCCGCTGGTGCTGGCGGCCATCTGGCTGATGCACTACGGCAACCGGGGCTGGTTCTTCCCGCTGTCGATCAGGCAGGTGCCGGGCAAGCGCAGCAGCTTCAACATCTCGGTGCTCGTCCTTGGAATGGCGGTCACCTCGATGCACGGCTACCTCAACGGCGCGTTCTTCAGCCATGACTACAAGCATCAGTACGGCACCGGTTGGCTGACGGATCCGCGGTTTCTCGTCGGGGTGATCGTGTACCTCTGCGGATTCATCCTGCTCGTCTCGTCGGAGTCGATCGTGCGCAATCTGCGCGACAAGCAAAACCCGGGCGCCACCGAGTACAAGGTCCCCTACGGCGGCGGATTCCGGTTCGTGACCAGCCCGGCCTACCTGGGTGAGTTGGTCGCGTGGGCCGGTTTCGCCCTGCTGACCTGGTCGCTCGCCGGGGTGGTGATCTTCCTGATCACGGCGGGCAACCTGGTCCCGCGGGCGTTCGCCACGCACAAGTGGTACCGCGAGAAGTTCCCCGATTACCCCGCCGAGCGCAAAGCCTTGATACCTGGGGTGATCTGACTTCGAGATCCCGGTCGGCTCCGCTCGGGCTTGCGGCCCGGGCTGGTGCCCGGTGCCACTGGGAGCCGGCACGTAGTGCGGCGTAGGGACGGAGGTCGCTTCACGCCGCGACGACTTTCTGCTAGGCCCCGTGGCGGGCGAGGTCGATGGCGTACTGATTCACGAACGTGCCCGCGGGCGGATCGCCTTTGTCGCAGGTTCCGTCTGATTCGCCGGGGCGCTTGATCCACAAGTAGGCGTCGGCGTGTGCGCCCGCGGTAGCGGCGGTAGGCGCAGTGCCCAGCGCTCGGCCGCTGGGGTTGCACCAATTGAGCGCGGAGTCGGGCGCCGGTCCGGCGCCGTTGCGCGACGTGTCGATCACGTAGTGCGAACCATTCGTGAGCGCCGAAATCGCTTCGCCGTAACCGATTTCGTCCTCGGTGGAAAAGAAGTTCGCGGTGTTGAGGCTGAATCCCCGCGCGTGGCCGACGCCGGCCTTGTTGAGCCGGGCGGCCATGTCGTCGGCGCTGTGCCAGCGCAAGTGACCAGCGTCGACGTACACCGCCGCGGCCGGATTGCGGGTCAATGTCTCGACGGCATACCGAATCAAGTCGTAGCGTTCTTGGCGCTGGTCGCCCGACAGGCAGTCGGCCATGGCGAGCGCGTCGGGTTCGACGACGATGGCCACCCGCGAACCGCCCACGCCGTTTGCAATGGTGTCGATCCACCCGCGGTACTCGTCGGACGACCCGAGGCCACCTGCGGCGAAGCTGCCGCAGTCGCGGTGGGGGATTCCATAAATCGACAGCACCGGGATGGCGCCGGCGGCAGCCGCCTCGCCCGTGTAATTCGCTACCGTTCCGGCCGAAGAACCCGGAACGATCCAATACGCCTGCGGCGTGTTGGCGATGGCGGTCAACTCGGGACTCGGGGGATCGGCGTGCTGCGCGGCGCGCATGGCCGCCGAGTTGGGATTGACGTAGAACGGCGCGCCGGCCAACGGGTCGCCGTCACTGGTCAGGCGCACCGACGGGGCAGGACCGACCTGCACCGAGTGGGCAACGAAACCCGTGCAGACGGGGATGGCGAGGGCCGCGACCGCGAGGAAGGGGGTGATCCACCGTGCGACTGCACCAGCAGCTGAGAAAGTCACCCCAGGAAATTAGCGCCCCGAAGCATTGGGCGCCAATTGCCCGTGGCGGACGCGCGTTGGTCGCAGCGGGTCCGGCGGCTGCAGCAATGACCTCGAAGATCTGCTGGAAATTGCCCGAGCGGCCGTCGGTAGAGATGTCGTGGTCAGGGACTACGGCTTGCTTGAATCGGGCTCTGGCGCGCCGTCGCGCCTCGGTGTCTGGGCAGGAAGCACCCAGATCGGCACGTGAAGGCCGCCGCGCTGCTGCACCCGCTCGCGCGGAACCTTGCATTGGTCGACGGCAACAAGCGACTTGGGTGGACGTTCCTGGCCATGAACGCTGAGCGGATTAGCGCGTCGGAAGACGCGCGCTTCGACCTTGTGATCGCGTGGCCACCGGCGCAATGCCCCATCCCGACGAGATCGAGGCACAGCAGGCGAGTTGGGGCTACCAGGAGGGCCGAGCTGCCGACGTAACGCGTCGTGGCTAAGTTAACCGGTATGTCAGCACTTCAGGGCAAGGTTGCGCTGGTGACGGGCGCGTCGTCGGGGCTGGGAGCCGAGACGGCTCAGTTGCTTTCTCGAAAGGGCGCAACGGTTTTCGGGATAGGCCGCGACACCGGACGCTTGGCGCAGGTATTCGCCGACATCGACGGCGGTTCATACGCATCGGTGGACGTCGCCTCGGCGCAGGCCTGCGGTGGTGCGGTCGAGCAGTGCGTGGAACAGTTCGGTGCACTCGATGTCCTCGTCAACATCGCCGGCAAGCATCAGATGCGCCGAACGGAGTCCATGACCGACGAGGATTGGGAAACGGACCTTGCGGTCAACCTGAACGGGCCGTTCTACCTGTGCCGGGCCGCGCTGCCCCACCTGTTGGAACGAGGCGGCAACATCGTCAACGTCAGCTCGATCGCCGGCGTCGAGGGCCAGGCCTACTCGGCCGGCTACTGCGCTGCCAAGCACGGGCTGATAGGCCTGACCCGCGCGTTGGCGGTGGAGTACACCGCGGATCGCCTGCGCGTCAACGCAATATGTCCCGGCGGCATGATGACACCGCAGATCCAACAGTTCAGTCCGCCAGACGACCCGAACTACGATCTCATCATGCGCACGGCCTCGCCGCGCGGCATGATGGCGCCCCTGGACGTCGCGAATGTCATCGCCTTCCTGGCCAGCGACGCCGCGTCCGCCGTCCATGGGGCCGTCTACCGGGTGGACAACGGCAAGGGCGCCGGCTGACAAAAGGCCACCCCAGGCCAGCCAAGGCCACCAGGGCCGTCAATAGGCCCCGATGACGGCCGCCGACGCGAGAGCGTCGAGGTTGTCGAATATCGTGCCGACGTGCGCTGTCGCCAAGATGCAGCCCGCCCAACTGGCCCTGCGCCGGCCGCGCAGGCCAACCCGATCGCACTGGGCGCTCGAAAATGTCCGGGCTCTACACCGAGCAATGCGACCCCGGCGAAAGCCGACACGGCTCACGTCCCGTTCAACCATCGGCGACTGAGCGCGACGGATAACAGGAGCGACCCACAGATCTCGACCGTCACTGCAATTCCGAGCGGTATGCACGAAAGTGCTTGGTAGTAAGACAGAGTCATGGCTTTCAGCGTCAACGCCAACGAGGCGATCGCACGGTACTCGCGCGCGGTGAGTCCGCGCCATCGGCGGCTGCCGAACCCACCCAGCACCACACCCACGGCGAATCGCGCGAACACCGTTCCCGTCACACCCAAGGCTGCGAAAAGGCCGACAGCCAAGGCCGCACCCAGTTCCTGCACCGTCGCGCCGCCAACACGACCAGTGTTGCGGGCCAAGCCACACGTGAAGCCATAGCCCGACGCGTGTTTGTAAGTTTCATTTCTCCACTCATCGACAGACTTCCAGGCTCGCGGCGGTGGCGACGTCGCGGTGCCGCGATCGCCAACGGCCGGGCTTCCCGTTGGTTGCCCCAGTAGGAGCGGTTGGGGTCGACGTGGATGCTGAGAAGGGGATAAGTGGCTGCTGAGAAGGGGATATTGTCAGCGATTCCGGGTTTTGCAGCATCGCGAATGGCTATCCCTCATTGTGATGGAAACAGTGGCGCCGGGTGTGCTCACCGTCCGGAGGGGTGGCTCCCAACATCGCTTCTTAGCAGGTCACGACGTGGTAATCGGACGCGACCTGCGTGCAGACGTGTGCGTGACGCATCCATTGATATCCCGCTCCCATCTGCTGCTCCGGTTCGATCGGGGCAGGTGGCTGGCGATCGACAATGGCTCACGCAACGGCACTTTCGTCCGAAATCGCCGAATAGAGGTGATCGAGATCCACAACGGTCAGCACATCAACATCGGCAATCCCGACGGGCCGTGCCTGACGTTCGAGGTTGAATCGGACGGCGAGATCGAGGTTTGCTCGCCGCAAACGGTACCCACGCCCGCCGTGCAACCACCGTCGAGCGCAGCTCCGCCGGATACGCAACCCCCGCGGCAGAGTCCGGGCGATCGCCCGGGCGGCTTTTGGGCCCCGCACTCGCCGCCACCGCAGCCGCATCCCGGCCCCCCTGCTGGTAGCGCGCCACCGCCGCGGCAGCGAACGTATCCAACCAGCACGAGTCAGCGACTCCCGGCGCGGCCGGTGGGGCCGACTCGATCTGCACCGCACCCGGACCGGCAGCCGCCCGCCCCAACGAATCGGGCCGCCGATGGGCTGCCGGACCCGTCGGACGTGGCGACGAAGGAACTTCCGGCTTTGCGGAGTGGGAGCGGGGCCCTCAAGACATCGGCCGGTCCTACGACGATCGGTCGCGCCTCTGGCAACGACATAGTGATTCAGGATGTGTTGGCGTCACGCCATCACGCGTTCCTGATCGAGACACCGATCGGCATCGAGATCCGGGACACCTACAGCGTCAACGGGACATTCGTCAACGGCGTCCGGGTCGGGTCCGCGGTGCTGAGCGAAGGCGATGTGGTCACGATCGGCAACGTCGACCTGACTTTGAGCGGCGGCAGGCTGATTCGTCGCGGCGAGGCCGGCACGCGCACTGGCGGCCTGGAGGTCAACGGGGTGCGCTTCAACATTGACGGCAAGGAGCTACTCGACAACATCTCGCTCACTGCCCGGCCGGGCACGCTGACCGCCATCATCGGTGGGTCCGGGGCGGGAAAGACCACGTTGTCCAGGCTGATTGCGGGGTATACCCGCCCCAGTTCCGGCTCGGTCACCTTCGAGGGACATGACGTCCACCGCGAGTACGCGTCGCTGCGCACCAGAATCGGGATGGTCCCGCAGGACAACATCGTGCACCGCCAGTTGACCGTGAATCGGGAGCTGGGCTACGCAGCCGAACTGCGATTGCCGCCCGACACCAGCAAAGCGGACCGAGCCGCGTTAGTCGCGAACGTCCTCGAGGAACTCGACTTGATCCAGCACGCCGACACCCGGGTCGACAAGCTCTCCGGTGGGCAGCAAAAGCGCGCCTCGGTGGCGCTGGAGCTGCTTACCGGGCCGTCGCTGCTGATCCTCGACGAGCCGACCACTGGTCTGGACCCGGCGCTGGATTCGCAAGTCATGATGATGCTGCGGAAGCTGGCGGACGCCGGGCGCACCGTCCTGGTGGTGACGCACTCGGTGTCCTACCTCGACCTCTGCGACCAATTGCTACTGCTGGCACCGGGCGGAAAGACGGCGTTCTTCGGACCACCCGACGAAATCGGCGCGGTGATGGGAACCACCAACTGGGCCCACATCTTCCTCAAGGTCGGCGCCGATCCCGACGAAGCCAATCGGCGCTTTTTGGCTCAGCGGCGACCGGACCCACGGATGCCGACGGCAAACATCCCCGGCACCCCCGGGGACCTCGGGGAACCCGTGCGGATCGACATGCGGCGCCAGTTCTCCACGATCGCGCGCCGCCAGGTCCGGCTGGTCATGTCCGACCGTTGGTACACCGTGTTCCTGGCCGTGTTGCCGTTCATTTTGGGGGCGCTCGCGCTGACCGTTCCCGGCACCACAGGATTCGGGCTTGCCGACCCGCACGGCAAGACACCCGCCGAACCCGCGCAGATCCTGGTCTTGCTGGATGTGGGCGCCGTCTTCATGGGGACCGCGCTGACGATCCGCGATCTGGTCGGGGAGCGTCCCATCTTCCACCGGGAACAGGCCTTCGGCCTGTCGACCTTGGCCTACCTGATGGCCAAGATCGCCGTGTTCAGCGGGTTTGCGACGGTCCAGGCGGCGATCGTCACCCTCATCGCGGTGCTCGGCAAGGGTGCGCCGACCCACGGGGCGGTGCTGCTCGGTAGTGGCAGCGTGGAGCTCTTCGTCGCGGTTGCGATGACCTGTATCGCTTCGGCAATCATCGGACTGCTCCTATCGGCGATCGCGCGTTCCAGCGACCAGATTCTGCCGTTGCTGGTGGTGGCGATCATGGCCCAGCTGGTGTTCTCCAGCGGGATCATCGCGGTGACCGACCGGGCGGTGCTCGACCAGCTGTCCTGGCTGACACCGGCGCGTTGGGGTTTCGCGGCTTCGGCGTCGACGATCGACCTCAACACGGTGGAGCCCAGTCCGTTCAGCCCGAAGGACAGCCACTGGAATCACACGACGGGTGCGTGGCTACTTGACATGGGCATGCTCGTTGCGCTGGCCGCTGTCTATTCCGGCCTGGTGTGGTGGAGGATCCGGCTCAAGCGCCACTGACGCGTCACTCAGCTCTCCCGAACCCGGGGAACATCGGCGGGCGTGCGCGGCAATGCATAAAGCGCCATCCGACGATTCGCCATGTCGTGTTCGCCGAGAAAAACGCAGCCGCTGCTCGCGCAGAACCTGCGTGCCATGGTGTTTCGGTGGTCCGGGTCGAACATGATCCGCCGGCACTGTGGTTCGGCATCGAGCACACTGGCCACCAGGTGCGGCAGCACAATTTGGGCGACTCCCTTGTTCATGAATCCCAAATCCGCCATGCCGGCGTGTATGCCCAGATCGTAGGGGTCGCAGTCGTACCGGGTCGCGATGGAATCCTTTGCCGCGCGGTACAACTCGACGTAGGCCTGGTCTTTACCGTCGTGGCTGGCGATGAAGGGCCGCGAATAGCTGCCGTCGAGCTGTGCGCATAGGTACCGATGCCACCTCGGCGTCGGCCAGACGTACTCCCATGCTTGGGCCAAGTGCGGGCGGCTCATCCATTCAGCGATCATCGCCGCGTCGGCATCGGGATCGGCCAGCCGAAATGTGTAGGGCGCGGGCACCTCGGCCTTGGCGGGCGGCGACGGGACATTGCGGATCTCGTCGGGTAGGTCGGTCAGTTGCCGCGGCAGGAGCACCTCCCGCTCACGTACGTCATGCCCTCTCGGCGCGGATTTCGTCATCGTGTCTCCTAGCCAGGTCGGTGGCGGGTAGCTGGGCGCCGAGCACCCGATCGGAAAGCAGTCCCAGGCAGCTCAAGTTAGGGAAGCCCGGTCCCTGGTTCAGTCCGGCGAGGTTGGGCAGAAACAGCTTTGGCGCAACGCCGTCCACGGCGAGGTCGTAGCCAATCGCTTCCTGCAAGCGTTCGCCGCTCAGCGGAGCGCCCAGCCCGAGCTCAAGCAGGTCGAGTGCGTCCTGGTTGAACAGCGAGGTGAACCACAGCGCGTCAAGACCCGACCCGTCGATCACTAGGTCGAAGCCGTGGACGGTTTCGAAGTTTTCGTTGCCCCCGTTGGTGCTCAACGTGAGCCGGATCTGCCCGTCTCGGCCGACCGCGTGAGCAACACGACCGCGCAGGTGCCGGATCCGGTCGTCGGCCATCAGCATCTCCTGCACGCTGGACGAGAACACTCCCCGATCGGTGCGTGCGATCGCGTCCCGACGTTCGGCCAAGGTCAGCGCGGGCCAGTGCGTTGGATCGGAAAACAGGGAATTCTCGAAGAAGCTCTCGCCACGCGTGAACAGTGTGACCTGTGGCGAGATCACGGTGATCGTCGAAATCGGATGCCCGCGAAGCTCGTTGAGCATGGCGGCGGCAGTCTCGCCACCGCCGATCATGGCGATCCGCTCGGCGGTGATGCGGTCGTGCTGCGCTGCGCGGTCCCAGAACTGCGCAATCGACAGCATTCGGGGATTTCCTGGCAGCAGGGTCCGTTCGGCCTGGCCCGGTCCGGTAATCATCAGGGCATCGGCCTCGATGGTGTTGCCCGGGGTGTGTAGCGCCCAGCGCCGGCCGGCAACGGCGACCCGATCGACCTCGCCCTCCACCACGGGCATGTCGATGCGCTCGGCGACCCAGCGCAGGTACTGACCCCACCGGCGGTGGGTGGGCGCCGGGCGACCACGGTCGATCCAGTAGGCGAACTGACCGGTGGCAATCAGGTACGTCGGCCAGCTATAGCGCGTCATCCGCTCGTCGAGCTCGGCGTTGCGGCGCGGCACCAGCGAAGAGCGATAGGGAAAGCCGACGTCCTTCTCCGGGCTGGTCCCCAGCCGTTGCGCTCCGTCGGTCCAACCGCCGATGGCCTGCCAATTGGCGGCCACCCCGGTACGTTCGACGGCGATGACCTCGGGTGTGTCGACGCCCATCGCACGGAGCGCCGCGGCCTTGGCCGCGACGGCCACCGCCTTGGCCCCCGCGCCGAGTACAGCCAGTGTGGTCATGGCAGCGTCTCCTGCAGGGACTCTTCCCAGAGTGCTTGCAGTGCAGAGAGTTCCGCCTCGCTGAGGATATCGGGCAGTGCGCGCCACTGTGTGAACAGGATGTGCCGGTCACCCACGCTGAGGAGGGTCGTCAGGATGGTCAGCTCATGACGGACTGCGAGGTCGGGTTCGGGCAGCGCCGGCAATCCGGCGAGCAACTCGCGGTCCAGGCTCAGGCCGGCGCCAGTGTCGCCGAGGTCCGAACGACCCAGGTAGTTGAGCAGCAACTGCGGACCCGCGTGCCTGCGGAATTGTTGCGCGGTGTCGGCGCGCAGGTGGCGCAGCAACCCGTAATCGATTCCGGCGCCTGGGATCGCGGCCAACTGCTCGCCTATCCGCAGCGGGTCTGTGGACTGCACCCGCAGCGGGTAGATCGCACTCAGCAACCCCACGGTGTCGGTGGTGTCGATCTCGTCGGCGCTCGCGCCGTGGACCACGGCGTCGGCGCGGCCATGTGTTTCCAGCGCCAGCAGCGGTGGTGGGGTTGGCTGGCCGCGGCGCCGCCGCCACCCGGTCACGGTCCGCGCCGCGGCCGCGACCAGCAGGTCGAATATCGGCAGACCCGACTCGAGCAGCCGACGGGAGACGTCGGTGTCGCTCGCGCCGGATCGGACCAGCAGATCACCGGCCCGGTCGCGCCGGGGTTCCACCCGTCGAGCACCTAAGTCGGGGTCGTCGCCGTCGAACTGGGAGGCCCAAAAGCGCTCGGTGTCAAGGGCTTCGGCGCGCCGAATGAGTGCTTCGGCCCACCGCCGGTAGCTGGTGTGCTCGCGAATGGGTGGGGGTGCGTGCCCGGCGGTCAGCACGTGCAGGGCGGTGTCGAGTTCGCCAACGACAACTCGCCACGACGCGGGGTCCATCGCCAGGACGTGCGCGGTCAGCACCAGCGCGCTTGGTCCGCTGGGCGGTCGCAGCCAGATGGCCGCGAGCAGCCGGCCGCTTTCGGGATCGAGGCCCGCCAAGGCCTGTTCGGCGTGCGCGGTGACCGCTGCTCCCAGGTCGCCGGCTACCGCCACCTCGTCGAGGACGTCGGTGGCCGGGGTGGGAATCAACGTCATGCTGGTGCGGTCGAGCCGGGTACGCAGCACGGCGTGGCCGTCGATGACGGTCGTTAGCGCGGTTCGCAGTTGCTCGCCGGTAACGTTCTCGGGCAGCCGGATGGCCTCGGTCTGCGCCAGCCGCCGGGGCTCACCGTACTCGTAGAGCCAGCGAGCGTTGGGCAGCAACGGGATTGGTTCATTGCCGTCATCGGCTGGGTGCGCGGCCCGGGCCGCTTCGGAATCTTGCGCCTCCATGGCGGCGGCGAGTTCGCGGATGTCGCTGCACTCGAGAATGAGCCGCGCGCGCAGCGGGATACCGCGGCGCCGGGCCGCTTGCACCACCGAGAGGGCCATGATGCTGTCCAGTCCCAGCTGAACGAAGTCGGCGGTCACGTCGACCCCCGCGGGATCCGGGATGCCGAGGAATTCGGCCAGCAGCTCCGCCAGCGCGGCTTCGGTGTTCGTTTCGGGCGCGGCTTCCGTGATCCCCGTGGTTCCCATGGTTCCCGTGTCTTTCAATCCGGCGATGTCTGCGAGCGCGGCCTCGTCGATCTTGCCGTTGGCGGTCAGTGGAATGTCGTCGACGACGACGATGTGCTGCGGCACCATGTAGCGCGGCAGCCGTTCACCGAGCATGCCCCGAAGCTCGGCGGCCGCCGGCGCCGCACCTTTTGCGGCGACGGCGTAGGCCGTTAGCCGCGGACCACCCCGGTGCTCGCGCACCACGACCTCGGCGTGCCGCACCGCCGGGTGCTGTTCGAGCGCGGCTGCGATCTCCCCGGGTTCGACGCGATAGCCGCGGATCTTCACCTGCGCGTCGGCGCGGCCGAGGTATTGCAGCGAGCCGTCGGGCAGGCGGCGTACCACGTCGCCCGTGCGGTACATTCGCTCGCCGGACGCGAACGGATCGGCGATGAATCGGCTAGAGGTTTGCACCGCGCGCCCGAAATAGCCCCGAGCCAGCTGAGAGCCGGCGAGATACAGTTCGCCGGCGGCGCCGTAGGGGACAGGGCGCAGCGCGGAATCCATGACGTAGCAACGGGTCTGATCGGTGGGACGGCCGATCGACGGCTCGTCGTATTCGCTGATCGCCGCGACCACCGACTCGACGGTCGTTTCGGTGGGGCCGTAGCAGTTGTAGGCCGCCATTGCGCTGCGCGAGCACTCACTTCGGATCGCATTCCACGACGGCGGACCGATGGCTTCGCCGCCGAGCGCGAGCACCGCCAACGGCACGTCGGTGAGCAAGCCGGATGCGCGCAGCGCAGCGAACATCGACGGGGTGGTGTCGATCATGTCGACGCGGTATTCGGCGACGGTGCGCACCAGGGCCTCGGCGTCGCGTTGGGTGTGTTCGTCGACGATGTGGACGGCGTGACCGTCGAGCAACGCGACCAGTGGCTGCCAGGCGGCGTCGAACGCAAACGACCACGCGTGCACCACACGCAGCGGGCGACCCAACCGGGTGGCGGCGGGGCGCAGTACGGCGCCGATGTGGTCGTCCGCGTAGGCGCCTAGCGCGGCGTGAGTTGCGATGACCCCCTTGGGTTCTCCGGTGGTCCCGGAGGTGAAGACGACGTAACACGCTTGGTCGGGATTCACCTCGACGGGCCGGAAATCCTCGGCCGCGCGGTCCGCGGAAGACGCGACATCGGTTATGCCCTCATCGATGACGATCGTGGCGCCCGTTTGACGCAGGATCGACTTGACCCGCTCAGGGGGCATTCCGGGTTCCAGCGGCACGCACATCGCGCCGAGTTTGAGCACCGCGAGCACCGCGACGACGAAGTGGTGGCCGCGCGGAAGCATTATTGCCACCGGTGTTTCGGGCTCGATTCCGCTGTCGCTTAGGTTGCTCAGCACCGCAGCCAGCCGGTTGGCGGCCGCGTCCAACGCGCCGTAGGTCATGGTGCCGCCCTGCCAGCTCAGTGCGGTGGCGTCGGGGTCGGCCTCAGCGATCGCCGCGAACCTGGTGTGAAAGCCGGGTGACGAGCGTGTCCAGGGCGTCCGGGGTGTACGAACAGCGGGTAATGGTTGCGCCTCGTCATCGGACAGTACGCTGACCTCGCGCAGCCGGCGGTCCCACTTCGACAGCAGCCGCTCGGCGGTGGCGAGCACCCGGCGGCCGAGCATCTCGCCGCCGGTCGCGCCCAGCGCGCCGTTGAGCACTTCCACCAGCACGACCAACTCGCCGTCGGCCATGTGCGCGGCCAGCGCAACCGGGAAATGCGTCACGCTTTCCAGTTCGGCCGGCCGGAATGTGACACCGCCGGCGGACAACTCGCCGCGCTCGCCCAGCCCTGCCGTCGGAAAGTTCTCGTATACCAGCAGGGTGTCGAACATCTCGCCGACACCACCTAACGCCCGCAGTTGCGCGTGGCTGAGGTAGCCGTGATCCCGTAACAGCGCCGCACTGCGTTGCAGCGCAAGGCATTGCGGGCCGACGCCGGCGTCCTGGTCGAGCCGCACCCGCAGCGGGACGGTGTTGATGAACAGGCCGATCATGGTTTCGACGCCGGATAGCTCGGCGGGCCGGCCGGACACCGTGATGCCGAACACCACGTCGTCGCGGTCGATGAGCCGCGACAACACCAACGCCCACGCCATCTGCATCACGGTGTTGACGGTGATGCCCAGGGAGCGGGCACTATCGCTCAACCGCGCGGTGGCCGCACGGTCGGCTCGCAATTCCGTGCGCCGCGGCAGCCCGGTGGGAGAGGCGCCGCCGCCCATCGCCGCGGAAAGCAGCGTCGGGCCAGGCAACCCGGCGAGGTGCTCCCGCCACACGTGTTCGCTGGCGGAGCGGTCGCGGCGGCCCAGCCATCCGATGTAGTCCCGGTACGGCCGCGGCTGCGCGGGTAGGGAGTCCGGATCACACCCCGCTCCGTACAGCGCGATCATCTCCGCCGCGAACACCGGCAGCGACCAGCCGTCGATCACGATGTGATGCGCGGTGATCAGCAAATGCCAACGGGTGTTGGGCAATTCGATGAGCAGGAAGCGGATCGCCGGTGTGTGTTCGAAGTCGAACGGTCGAGATCGCTCCGCGGCCGCGAGTTCGCCGATGTCCTCGGGCACGCCGCGAATCTGTCGCCAAGGCAGCTCCACATGCGACGGCACGATCTGCACCGGACGCGGAATGTCGCGGCTGACGAAGCTGGCCCGCAGATTCGGATGGCGCGCCAACATCGCTGCGGCGCATCGCTTCAGCAGTTCGGCGTCGAGCGGACCGGTGATATCGGCCGTCATTCCGATCAGGTACGGGTCCTCAACCGGTCCGTCGCCGGTCGCGTCGGTCAGCCCGGACAGCACGGTGCGGGAATACAGCCCTTCCTGCAGCGGGCTCAGCGCCATCACATCCTCGATGACGGGCGGCGCACTCGCCTTGGTCGCGGTCATGTCGTTCCGTCCTGCGGCGCGCCCCACGACTGGGTCACTGCCGCGAGATCCTCGGCCGACAGCCCCGAAGCGCTCATCGGGGCGTGCCGGGTGTCCGCGTCGGCGGCCCTCGCAGTGTCTGGTGCCGCTTCCACCGCGGCGGCCAGCAGTTGCAGCGTGGGGTTCTCGAACAACATTCGGGGTGTGACCGGTAGGCCGGCCTCCCGCGCACGCGCCGCGACCTGCACCGAAAGGATGCTGTCACCGCCGAGTGCGAAGAAGTCGTCGAAGCGCCCTATCTCGAGGTGACCCCGCGCTGGGAAGTACATCGACGAACACCGCCGCCAGCGCACGCTCGATGTCGGTGCTCGGGGGTTCGCTGTGGCCGGTGGTGCTGACCTCCGGTGGCGGCAGTGCGGGCCGATTCAGCTTGCCCGACTCGGTTTTCGGCATGGTGTCGAGCACCGTGATCGACGACGGCATCATGTATCCCGGCAGCACCTGGGCGACTTCGGCGCGCACCCGGGTGGCGAACGCCGACCTCTCGGCCTCCTCGGGGAGCGGCTGCTGCGGTACCACGTAGCCGGCCAAAGTGGTGCTTCCCTGCACCTCCCACGCGCGTGCCGCTGCCGAGGCCACACCGTCGGCCGCCTTCAGTGCCTCGTCGACTTCGCCGAGCTCGACGCGGAAGCCGCGGACTTTCACCTGGTGGTCGGTGCGACCGACAAACTCCAATCGGCCATGCTCGGTCCAGCGGGCCCGGTCGCCGCTGCGGTAGAACCGCGTGCCGGCTTGCTCGGCGAAGGGGTTGGGCACGAACCGCGACGCGGTCAGCCCCGGCCGCTTCCAGTAGCCGCGCACCAGTTGCCCACCGGCGTAATATAATTCGCCAACCACGCCGGGCGGCACCGGGTTCAGGCCGTCGTCGAGCAGATACACCGCGGCGTCGGTCATCGGGGTGCCCAGCAGCGGCACTGGTGGTGTCAGCGGACCACGGACCAGCGCGCCGGACGTTTCGGTAGCGCCGAAGTTGTTCAGCAGCTCTGGACCGTCGTCCCCGCCGTAGGTGGCGAGCAGCCGCTCCTGTAGCGAAGGTGTCAACGGCTCTGCGCCGCATACCAGCCGGGTCAGCGACCGCAACGCGTCGGGCCATGAGTCGACGATTGTCGAGACCAGGGTGGGCACCGCGGTCACCTGCGCCACCGAGTTGCGCTGCACCAGCGACGCCAACGCTTCGGGGTCGCGGTGTTCGGCGTCGGTGGCCAGGATCGTGGTGGCGCCGGCGGCCAGGCCGCCCAACGTCTCCATGCAGCCCTCGAGGAATGTCCACGAGGCCTGCGCCAGCCGAACGTCGTTCCCGGGCACGGGATAGTTCCATAGCTGCCAATTCAGCCGGGAAGTCATCGCCCGGTGAGTGCCGAGTACTCCCTTGGGCTTGCCGGTGGATCCCGACGTGAACACCAGGTACATCGGGTCGTCCGGATGCGCGGCGGGCAGGGAGTCCGCGAACTCCGCTGAGTCAATGTGGTCCTTCTCGTGTCCGCCGCATGCGGGCGCCCCCAACACGGGCGGGTCATCGAGCGAGATCAGCGTCATGCCAGGGCGTTCGGGCATGGTGTCGAGAGCTTCGGCCGTCACCACGACGACGCGTGGGTCGACGTCGTCGAGCATGAGCTGTTTGCGCGCCCGGGGATAGCCCGGGTCCAGCGGGAAAAAGCCGGCGCCGGCCTTCATGATGCCGACGAACGCGACGACCATGTCGATGTTGCGCCGGGTGGACAGGCCCACGAGCGACCCGGGACCCACGCCGTGTGAGGCGAGCAGGCGCGCGAAGCTATCGGAACGGCGGTGCAGCGCGGGATACTCGATCTGCTCGCTGCCGCAGCGCAGCGCGATCCGGTCGGAGCCCCAGTTGCGGCTCGGCTCAAGCAGTTCGGCGATGGTGTGCGGACGCTGGGCTGGGGGCTCCGGGCCGCGGCACCACTCGGTGAGGATCCGACGCCGCTCGGCCGTATCGATCAACTGCACGTCCCGCAACGTCCGATCCACATCTCCGGCAAAGGCATTGACTACCTGGGCCAGCCAGCCGGCCAACCGCTCGATGGTGGTTCTGCGGTACAGCTCGGTGCGGTAGAGGATGTTGCCCTCGTATCCCGCGTCGGTGGCGAAGAAGTTCACGCTCAGATCGGCGTGCGCGATGTCGAACGTTGGCTCTACGGCGGTGAAGATGGTCTCGCCGCCCGGGTTCGAGTCGATCACCCGCGCGGCCGGCAAGTGGTCGCGAACGTGTACGACGACCTGAAACAGCGGGTTGCGCGCAAGGGTCCGTACCGGACTGACCGCGTCGACGACCCGATCGAACGGCAGGTCCTGATGTGCGTAGGCGGCCAGCGCCGTCTCCCGCGCGCGAACCAGCACATCGCGCAGCGTCGGGTTGCCGCGCAGGTCATTGCGTAACACCAAGATGTTGATGAAAAAGCCGATTAGCTGGTCGAGCTCCGGTTCGGCCCGCGCCGCGATCGGGGTGCCTAACGGAATGTCCACGCCGCCACCGGCTTTGTGCAGTACGACGGCGACGGCCGCCTGCAGCAGCATGAATTCGGTGATGCCCAGTTCGCGGCCGAGCCCGGATAGCTTTTCGCGGGTGTGTGAGTCGATGCGGAATTCGACGGAGTCGCCTGCACCGCTCGGTAGCGGTGGTCGCGGAAAGTCGGGCCGCAGTCCGGTGTCCTCGGGCAACCCGTCGAGCTGCCGCTTCCAGTAGTCGCGTTGAGTCGCGGCGATGCTGGGCGCTGTGCCCGTCTGAGAGCCCATTTCGGGACGTTCGTCGTCCGCCAGCAAGGCGCCCTGCCAGGCCGCGTAGTCGGCGTATTGCACTGGCAGCGCCGCCCAGGACGGCTTCTGGCCGGCCCGGCGGGCGCGGTAGGCGATCAGCAGGTCGGCGAAAAGCACGCCCCCCGACCAATGGTCGATGGCGATGTGGTGAACCACCAACGACAGGACGTGTTCTTGGGGGGCATCCGCGAGGTGCAGCACTGCGGCCCGGATCGGCCACTCGCGGTCAAGCTCGAAGCAGTACCGGCGCTCGGAGTCCAGCTGCCCTTGCAGCCACCGCTCACCTTCGCCGGCGGCCTGCCGCACGGGCAGCTCAGCTACGGGATTGATCATCTGGTATGGGACGCCGTCGATCTCGGCGTAGGTGGTGCGCAAGATCTCGTGCCGCGCGACGACGTCGCGGAGGGCCGCGACCAGGGCGTCGACGTCGCACGGCCCGCGCAGGCGCGCGGCGAATGGAATGTTGTTGACCTCGGTGGGGCCCTCGATCTGGTAGGCGAACCACGTGCGCAGCTGCGATGCCGACAGCGGTTGGGGTGAGTCGTGGGACGTCCTGATCAGCTTGGGCCGCTTGAAGGTCGCCGCCCCCGATTCCAGCTGGTCGGTCCGTTCGGCCAGCCGCGCGACCGTCGCGAGCTCGAAAACATCGCGGATACCGATTTCGACGCCGCATTCGGATCGGATCGCGGCCACCAGCTTGGTGGCCACCAGGGAGTGTCCGCCCAGGTCGAAGAACGAGTCATCGACACCCACGTGCTCATGACCGAGCAGTGTCGAGTACAGGCCCGCGATGCGGCGCTCGGTGGCCGTGGTCGGTTCACGGTACTCGGTTGCCGGCCCAATCTCGGCCTGTGGCAGTGCATCCCGATCGATCTTGCCGTGCGCAGTGATCGGAATCTCGTCGAGCACCACATAGGCGGCCGGAGTCATGTAATCCGGCAGTGCCGCGGCCACCCGCGCGCGGATACGGTCGACGTCGACGGCGTGGGCAGCGTCCTCGGCGGGCGTCACGTACCCGACCAAGCTCTTTCCGAGCTGCGGCAGTTCGGCGGCGACGACGACGGCCTGCCCGACGCTGGGATCGACCGAGATCGCCGCGGCGACTTCGCCGAGTTCTACTCGGAAGCCGCGGATCTTCACCTGTTCGTCGGCGCGCCCGACGAATTCGATATTCCCGTCGGCGTCGCGGCGGGCCAGATCGCCCGAGCGGTACAAGCGGCTGCCGGAGGTGAAGGGGTCGGCGACGAAGCGCTCGGCGGTCAGGGTTGGCCGACGGTGGTAACCGTGCGCCATGTGCGTGCCGCCGATGTAGATTTCGCCGATCACGCCTGCGGGAGCCGGCTGTAGGAAAGCGTCGAGCAGATGCAGCTGTGTGTTGATCTTGGGACGCCCGATCGGCACGATTCGGGTGCCCTGGGGGCCCTGGACCTGGTAGCTGGTGGCGTTCACGACCGTCTCGGTGGGCCCGTAGAAGTTGTAGAGCAAGGCGTCGAAGGTGGCGTGGAACTTGTCGGCGGTTTCGCCCGGCAGCGCCTCCCCGCCGACTGGCACTCGGCGCAGCGTGCGCCACTGGTTGACCCCGGGCAACGACAGAAACAACCCCAGCAGCGACGGCACGAAGTGCATCGACGTGATGCCCTCGCGCTCCAGCAGATCCGTCACGTAGCCGATGTCGCGCAGGCCATCCGGTCGCGGGATCACCAGCCGTCCACCGCAGATCAAGATCCCGAATATCTCGGCGATGGACACGTCGAACCCCGGCGAGGCCACCTGCAGCAAGCGGTCCGTCTCGTCAACCTGGTAGGCGTCGCCGAACCAGACGAAGTATTCGGCGATCGGCGCGTGGGGCACCGGTACGCCCTTGGGCAGGCCGGTCGAACCCGACGTGTAGATCAAGTAGGCGGTGTTGTCGGCGCGCAGCGGCCGGATCAGCTCGTCCTCGGCCGGATCGGCGGGGGAGTGTTGCGCCAAACCCGTGACGGCTTCGCGCAGTACAAGCTTGGCGGCCGCGTCATCGAGGATGAACGCCAATCTGTCTTCGGGATAGGTCGGGTCGATCGGCAGGTAAACCGCCCCGGCTTTGAGCACGCCCAGGGCGGTGATGACGAGTTCCGGTGACTTGTCTAGCAACACCGCGACCCGGTCCTCGGTGCCGATGCCCCGCTCGATCAACCAGTGCGCCAGCCGGTTTGCCTCCTCGTTGATCTCCCGGTAGCAGTACTGGCGGCCCTCGTAGACGACGGCGACGGCGTCGGGTGTCATGGCCGCACGCTTGGTGACCAATGCCGGCAGGGTGGTGGCGGGGGTCGTGAATTCCGCACCGGTGGAGGCGGTGCGCAACCATTCCGCGTCGGCATCGCTCATCAGCGCGAGCCGCCCGATCTGAGCGTCCGGGTCGGCCACCGCGCTGTCCAGCAGAACCGCATAGTGTTCCAGGAGCTGCTGCGCCAACGCCCGGTCGAGAACCTCGATCAGGTACTCGACCTCGATCTGCGCCCCGGTTCCGGCGTCGGGGGAGTTGGGGGACAACTCGACCGTGAAGTTGAGCGGGAGTTGGGTGAACTGACCGGACAGTTCGCCGCGTTCGCACCGCACGCCGGGTGGGCTGAATCCGTCGCAATCAGGTTGCCGGAAGCCGAAGCCCACGCGCGTCATCCGCTCTAGGCCGTCGCGCCGGTCGACGTTGGATTCGCGGGCGAGCAAGTCGAGGTTGACGCCGTGATGGGCGAAGGCTCCGTACGCCGAGTCGCGGATGTCGGCGAGCAGTTCGCGGAAGGTCTGCGCGGACTGCGGCCGGGCTCGCACTAGCGCGAGGCTGCCGTAATAGCCGATCGCGTCCGCGGTTCCGGCGCCGCGGTCGAGCAGTGGTGCCGCGACCAGGAAGTCGGTGGCTTGGGTGTAACGGTGCACCAGCGCGGCGAGCGCCGCGAGCAGCACCAGGTATGGGCTGGAGCCACTCTCGCGCGCGAGCGCGGCGGCGCGCTGCACTGTCGGCGCGGACAGCCGCTGGGTGACCCGCTGCGATCGCCACATGCTTGGCACCACCGAACCGTTGGCTCCCGGAAGTTCCAGGGGCTCGGGCAGATCGGACATCAGGGATCGCCAGTAAGTCACATCCTCGTCGGGGGTGCCGGCGTTGGCGGTGGGCGGCGTCGCCGCCCCGCGACCCGCCATAGCCTCGGGATCGGCATAGGCGTGCGTGAGATCGCTGAAAAACGGGGCCCAGGAGCCGTCGTCCCACGCGATGTGATGCGCGATCACCAGCAACGTGAGCTCGTCAGCGCCGAGGCGCGCAACCGTCACGCGCAGCGGCGAATCCGTGGCCAAATCGAATGGCCGGCGAAACTCCCGCTGCGCAAGCACTTCGAGCCGGAGGCGCTGTGCCTGCTCAGCCAGGGCAGATAGGTCGCACTCGGCCCAGCCCGGCCGCAGCTCATCGTGAACGACTAGACGTGGCTCCCCATCGTCCCCGGGGTGATAGGTGGAGCGCAGCACCGGGTGCCGGACGGCCACCGCGTCGATGGCGCGGTGTAGCCGTGCGACGTCCACGGCACCGTTGATGCGATAGGACGCGCAGACGTTGAGCAGCGCGCTGTCCGGGTTGATCGATTGCGCAAACCACATCCGAAGCTGACCGGCGGACAATTCGGCTGTCCCACCGTCCGCCGACGCTGTTGATCGCGCCCCATCGCGTTCAATGAACTTGCGCTGCAGCAGCTCTGGGCGCTCTTCATTGAGTGAGGTCTCAACCGTATCGCTCATGCGAGATCTCCTCCCATTCTCCAAGCCCAATCGTGTCGACGACACCGGACGCACTCGGGGCACGGTCGGGCGAGCCGTTTACTTCGACCGGCGTTGCCGAGGCTTCGGGCGATGCTGACCGCAGCACATCGATCAGTTCGCCACCGGTAATGCCGCCGAGCAACTGCCCTAGCGGCGCAGTGCGACCGATGGCGCGGCCCAGCCGTTTTCGCAGATCGACTCCCAGTACCGAGTCCAGGCCGAGATCGACCAGCGAAGCGTTCAAGTCAACCGACTCGGGCGCGCCGAGTCCCAACAACGCGGCAACTTCGGCGCGCACCACCTGGTCGACCGGCCTGTCCTCCCCGTCGTCGCTGGCCGGGTCCGGGTCCGGTTCCGGTTCCGCAGTTGGCGCAGCGAAAGGCGCGAACTGAGCGGGAAGGCCCTGGCTTTCGAAGAGAAGGCGCAGCCGGTCCAAGTCGGCGGCGAATATCACCGGGTCGCCGTCGTGCTGGGAAAAACTGGCCGTCACGGCCTCGTCGGGGTCCATCGCGATCAGCCCGGACCGCTCGATGCGGGAAATCTCCTCGGGGCTAGCGATTTTGGTACCCTGCCACAGTCCCCACCGCACCGATGTGGCGTCCAGGCCCTTGGCCCGCAGCTGACCGGCCAGCACGTCGAGCATCCTGTTCGATGCCGCATACGCCCCGTGTCCGTAGCCTCCCCACAATCCGGAGACGGACGAGCACAGCATGATCCGCACGTCCTGCCGCAGCGGCCATACCTCGCAGACGGTCACAACCCCCGCGACTCTGGCGCCGAACGTCTCTGCCACATCCGCCCCGGTCAGCCGATCTTGCGGACCGAACGTGGCGGTCCCGGCGGCGTGGATCAGCAATGACGCGCCAGCCCCGGCGTGCTCGGACGCGGCGAGCAGTACGGACTCGGCGTCGGTGATATCGCATGCCGGTGCGCGCACGTCGACGTCGTGTCCGTGGCGCAGCCGGTCCAAGTTGACAGGATCAATACCCTTGCGGGTCAATAGAATAACCCTGCGGGCGCCGTCTTCGATGCAGCGCCGCGCGTACGTGAGGCCAATGGCTCCGCTGCCGCCGGTAATCACGACGCTGTCCAGCGCGGCCTCGTCGAGGGTGGGCTGTGGCATCGGCGACTGCGGCAGGTGTGAGTGGATTTCACGCAGCCTGTGGACATAGCGCCGCAGGGTGCCGTTCTCGCCTTCGCGCAACGCCACCTCGTCGGCGTCGCCGAGGAGCGTGCCGACGCAGGCGAGACCCTGCTGTGCGGCGATGTTTCGGCTGGGCAGATCGAGATGACCGAAAGTCTTGTCTGGGTATTCGAAGCCGATGCTGCGATGCAGCGCGGCCAGCGCCGCCTGTGCCGGCAACCCCGTGGGTTCGTCGGGCCGCACCTGCTCGCCGCGGGCCGTGACCAGCCACACCGTGCGGCAACGCGCACCCAGCAGCCGCCGGTAGTCGCCCAGGTGCGCATCGATCAGGGCGTGGCTCGCGGCCGCGGCGTCGGAATGCTCGAACGGCGGCGCGACGATCACGGTGATGTCCGCGTCGTCGGGGGTGGCCAGAGCACAATCGCGGCTTGCCAGAATGGCTTCCACCAACCGCCGCGTCAGCAAGCATGCGGAGGCGCCAGGTTCCACCACAGCGACACGGGGGCTTGCATGCCCCGTAGTGCTCGCTGCGTCAGTCGGTTCCCACTGTTCGTACGCCATCGCGACGGCCCTCCCGGGCCCACCGGGCAACGGCGGCAACGGCTCCCGCTTCGCCCAGAAATGTACCGCGCGCATCGGCGCGTTGGGGAAACCCCACAGCGGCGGGTGGCCGTCGACACCCGCCGAGTGGGCCGAGTGGGCCAGGTCAGCCCATCGGTGGCCGGGGTTAGCCAGCGCAGCGGCGGCGATGTTGGCGGACAGCCGCTCGGTGATGGGCTCATCGCGGTTACCGGAGCCGACGAGCAGGGTCGACTCGTCGTCGATCAGGTCGGTCAGCGCGGACAGCAGCGACGGATGTGCCGACAGCTCGACGAACAGGTTGATGTTCCGGTCGAGCGCAACTGCAACCGCGCGGTCGAACCGGACTGTGTTGCGTAGATTTCGGCGCCAGTAGTCGGTGAAATCGGTGCCGGCGCTCACCGCTGTGCCCAAGCAAGAACTGATGAACTCTACGGGCGCATCGTTGAACGTGGATGCTGGCAGCAGCTTCTCGAACATCGGCTGCAGCGGTTCCAGGGCGCTGGTGTGCCCCGGGTAGTCGACGGCAATGGACCGAGAGAAGATTCCGCGCTCTTCGGCGACCCGCACCGCCGCGTCGACCGCGTCGCGGGCGCCGGAGACCACGGTCGACGACGCGGAATTGACGGCAGAGATTTCCAGCCACCCCGGTACTGCCGCTATCAAAAGGTCCGCTTCGTCGACATCAATGCCCAAGACCGCCATCCCGTAGCGCCCCGGCAGCTTCCCGACGACGGTGGCTCTGGCTCCGACCACAGCAACGGCGTCCGGCAGCGTCACGGCGCCGGCGACATATGCGGCTGCCGCCTCACCGAGACTGTGTCCCACCGTCATGTCGGGGAGAACACCGCACGACCGCCAAAGCCGCGCCAAGCCGACAGAGTGGGTGAATTGTGCGCCCTGGATCTCGACCTGCGTCCAGCCCTGCTCGGCCCGATCCTGCACTAGGTAGGGCAGCGGCGACGGCAGACCGGCGGCAACGAACGCTTCGGCGCAGCGATCCGCCTCGGTCCGATAAATCGGCAGCTGCCGGTAGGCGTCGGCACCCATCGACGGCCACTGGTTGCCCTGGCCGGGAAACACAAAGGCTGTCCGGGCCGAGGCGGTTGCCGACGACCTGGCGATCAGGGGGTGATCGTCGCCGTCGCCCAGTGCACGAAGGCCGCTGGCAAGTTCGGCAACGTCGGCGGCCCGTACCACCGCACGATGGCGGCGGGGTCTTCGCATCCGCAACAGCGTGGCGGCCACCGCGGGGACGCTGGTCACGTTCGGCCTGCGGTGCAGATATTCCAGGATTGCCGCGGCGTCCTGCGCGACCAGGTCCGGGTCGTGCGCGCTGAGCAGCACAGGGATGCGGTGGTCAGGGAACTGGGCGGCGGCCATCACACCGACTCCAAAACCGACACGATCGCATGCGCGTTGGTGCCGCTTACACCGAATGCCGAAACCGCCGCCAGCCGCTGACCGTCCACGGCGGGCCATGGTGTTAGCACTTGGGCGAGCCGCAATCCTTGGTTTTCCCAGTCGATCTCCCGACTTGCCTCGGCGGCGTGCAGGGTGGGTGGCACAGCGCCGTGTTCGGCAGAGACCAGAATTTTGGCCAGGCCCAACGCGCCCGCGGCGGCCTGCGCGTGGCCCACGTTGGACTTGACCGATCCGAGCAGCGGGCCGCGGCAGCCGGATTCGATCGCACCGTACGTTTCTGCCAGTGACCGCAACTCGGTACGGTCGCCGAGGCGGGTGGCGGTGCCGTGTCCTTCCACCATCGCGATGTCTTCGGGGCGTACCCCGGCCTGGGTCATCGCGCGTTCGACGAGGCGCTTCTGCGCCTCGCCGCTGGGGGCGCTGAGCCCCGCGCTGCGGCCATCCTGATTAATCGCGCTGGCGCGGATTTCCGCGAGAATCCGACGGCCATCGCGCAGCGCTTGCGATTTGCGCTGCAGCACAAACATTCCTGCGCCCTCGGCCCACACCGTTCCGCTGGCCCGGGCGCTGTAGGGGCGGCAATGGCCGTCGTCGGACAACGCCTGCTGCTTGGAGAACTCGACAAAGTAGCCCGGTGAACCCATCACACAGACGCCCCCGGCAATTGCCATGTCGCAGTCTCCGGCACGCACCGATTGGATCGAGACGTGCAGTGCGGCCAGCGCCGACGCGCACGAGGCGTCAATGGTCAGGGCCGGACCGGCCAAGCCGAGCGTGTATGCGATCCGCCCGGAGATCACCCCGAGCGCGGTTCCGCTGAGCAGATGACCGCTGTGTTGCGAGAACTCGGCCATCTCGGGTCCGTAGCCGGTCATGGATGCGCCTACGTAACAACCGACGTTGTGCCCGTGCAGATCGTCCGGGTTGATGCCGCTGTTCTCCAGCGCGCGCCAAGTCACCCGCAAGGCGACCCGTTGCTGAGGGTCCATCGCGGTGGCTTCGCGCGGCGAGATCCCGAAGAACACCGGATCGAACGTCGTTGCTCCGGTTAAAAATCCACCGGAGTCGCGTATCGGCTTGAAGCCGTCACGGCATGAGCCGGTCAACAGATCACGAATCGGCCAGCCTCGGTTGATCGGGAACGGGGACAACGCTTCTCGCTGCCCCGAGAGCAACTCCCAATAACGCTCGGCGGTGTCGACGTCGCCGGGCGCCTCGAGTGCCATGCCGACGATCACCACCGGATCATGATCAACGACGGTGCTCACCGATCGCCGCCTGCTGCCAGGCGCCCGGCTACCCCGCTCGATGCGATCACGGACACCTCTCCTTCACCTACCAGTTCCAGGCTGTGTTCTCTCCCGGTCCCGCGGAACCGGCTGTTCCTCTGCCGCTGAGCCGAATGACCGTTCTGTTGCATCTATTGCACCCTCGACGGTCGCTCGCTGGGCATCGCACGCTTCTGGCCCCCGAGCCGGATGACCTGTCCAGTTGCGCAGTGGACCGCACCCGCGCAGTCGCGGCATGCCTGTGCGGTTACCCGCGCCCAGCGGCGCTAAACACCCAACGCGCGATCGTGATCGGTCATGCGCCACACGGAAAATCCAACTGCATTCCTGCGCAAGGAAAATGTGGGCCGGCATCCGGCCGGCCGGACAGCCCAGCGTGCTCACAGCGCGGTTTCCCAGCCAGTTTTCCACCCTGACGGCACATTCGGCGCAGCCGTCGGTGCGCCCCGGCAAAGGGCTATCCCATGACGGGACCATCGAGAGCATCGGGAGCTTTCTTCGTTGGTAAGGCGGCCTTTTCGGGATAGTCGAGGCGCACACATCCCGTAAAGAATTGCCGCGCAGTAATTGTCGACGGCCTCTGAGTAGCAAAGGGGGCATCAAACATCGGCGATGACTCGCCTCGGCACAGTGTTGGTGTGCTCGTTGATGTAGAAGTGCCCGCCGTCGAAAAGCGACAACGCGAAAGAACCCCGGGTGTGATCGGCCCACCGGTGCAGCGACTTCGCCTCGACACGGCGGTCGTGTCGGCCGCCGATGGCGTGGATATCGGCACGAATGCGGGCGCCATTGCTGCAGTCGTAGCGGTTGAGCACCCGATAGTCGGAGCGCGTCGCGTTAGCGAGCAATGCGGCGAACTCCTCGTCGGCCAATAGCCGCGGGTCCGTACCACCCATGTTCGCGAGATCGGCGAGCAGCGGTCCGGTGCTGGTCGGCAGCTGGGGCCGAGCGGAAACCGTGGACGGTGGCGGACCGGCCGACACCCATAGCTTTTGCACCGCGATACCGCGCCGTTCGACAATCCGGGCGAACTCGAAAGCAACCACCGCGCCCATGCTGTGCCCGAACAACCGCAGCGGCGCGGCCCGGTGCCACGGCCCCGCCTCGAACAATCCGCGGGCCAGGTCATGAATGGTTTCCGGCGCCGGGTGGTGGAGTCGCTCGGCTCGCCCCGGGTACTGGACGACGAACGTGTCACCGCCCGCGGCCAGGGCGGTTGCCAACCTCCGGTAGCTGGCGGCCGCCGCTCCGGCGTGCGGGAACACCACGATTGCTCCGCGGTGGGTCCGTAGGTTGCGCCCCCGCATGTGTTTGATCCAGGGGGCGAAGGTCGCGGGCGCGTTCGGTTCATCCATATCGCGTGTGTTCCCGTTTCTGTTCGCGACATCACCGCCGTGAGGCAAGTACACACAAAATCCACAGCTGGGTTCGCCAGTGACGGACGCCACGTCTATCCGCGCCCGGTTGAGCTCGCTCGATGCGAACCCGGGTGAATCGGTTTGTTTTGGGCGTGCGCGGGTAGCTGTTTCGTTAGCGCGCCAGCGACGCGACGTTTTCTATGCGCCCGAAGTTGCGCCCGAAGTTGCGCCCGAAGTTGATGGGAGGGAAGAACAATGCCGGTCCAGACATCTCGGGCTCAGCACGCAAGTACCGCCGGCGGCCAAGTCCGGCGGGACAATCGGCTGTCGTTCATGGATCAAGCCATGTTCATCGTGCAGCGAGCGACCGGGCGCAACGCGATAGTTCAATGTGTCTGGGTTTACGAGCACCCCATCGATTTTGAGGCGCTGACGCGTTTCCACCGTAATCTAGGCGATGGCCTGTTGGGGCGACGCATCGAACGTTCGCCGCTGCCATTCGCACGGCATAGGTGGGTCCGCGATCGCGGTACGGCCGATATCGATATTGCCGAGCGCGCCCGTCCGCGCGCCGAACTCAGCGACTGGCTCGACGAACGAGCCCAACTATGGGTAGATGCCGAACGGGGGCCCGGTTGGCATCTCGGGGTTCTCCCGCTGACGGAGGGCTCGACTGCGGTGAGTTTGGTGGCCTCGCACTGCCTGGTCGATGGTCTCGGGGTTGTCGGTGCCGTGGCCGATGCGGCCGGTGGCAACACGCGCGATCTTGGCTATCCACCGCCGCATTCGCGGACCAGGCTGCGCGCGCTGGCTCAAGACGCCCGCCAAACCGTGCAAGGTGGACCCGAGGTCTGGCGGGCGATTACGAGGCTGGCGAAAATGGCGCGTCGCCGTCCGCGCGATGCGAGTCCCTCGCCACCGTCGCGACCGCTCCCCGTCCACACCGCCGACCTCGATGAACCCGTCGTGGTTCCGTCCGTCGCGGTACACGTCGATCTCGACGATTGGGACGGGCGCGCGAAGGACCTTGGCGGCTCCAGTCATCATCTGGCAGCCGGTTTCGGCGCGAAACTCGCAGAATACATGGGGCGTAGACGTTTTCGCGACGGTGCCGTCACCTTGCAGATTCCGCTCAGCGACCGCACCGACGGCGATACCCGTGCCAACACGCTGTCGTTTGTCGATGTCGGCATCGACCCGGCCCCGGTGACTTCCGACTTGACCGACGCCCGTGCGGCCATCAGACAAGCCTTCGAGACGTTGCGGCGCGCCCCGGAACAAGCGTCGCCACTGCTTCCGCTGGCCCCTCTGGCGCCATTCGCGCCGAAGCGGACGCTGAAGCGCCTCACCGAGGCCGCATTCTCCTACGGCGATCTCCCGGTGGCGTTCTCCAGCATGGGTGACATGCCCCCGCTGGCCGGCAGCCCGGACGGCACCGAGGCCGAATACGCGTTCGGCGGGGGCGTGATTCAACGCGTGAAGCGAGGGGACCTTGAGCGCGCGCACGGCGAACTTGCCCTGTTCCTGCTGCGCATCGGCGGCAAGATGTGCATCACGGTCAGCGCCTACCGCCCCGGCGAAAAAAACTCCAAATCGCACTTGCGCGACCTGGCGGCACGCGCACTGGCGGAGTTCCACCTCTGCGGCGTGATCGAATAGCCGCCGAAATGCGTTGCCCGGTAAGGCCGAGTGGAGGCGGCGAATTATTGGGTACACGTCACGACGCAGGTACGCGCAGTCGCAAAGGAATTCATCATGAGTAGCCCGGCCACCCCAGCCAGTTCGGCGATAGAACGGCCGCCGCCCGTCAGGTTGCCGCGAGGGGCCCCGAGGATCATCCCGAAAGCGGTTAAGGGCATTGCTTTCTTCGCGGCGCGGCGGCGGGTCACCGAACGCTTGGCGCATAGATACGGCGGAGCCTTCACGCTGCATGTGCCGGTGTTCGGACGGCTTGTGGTGGTGGTCGACCCGGAGCTGGCCAAGCAGGTCTTCACAAGCAGACCGGATGATCTCGGGGCCATAAAGCCAAACCTGAGCCGGCTGTTGGGATCGGGTTCGGTGTTCGGGCTCGACGGTGCCGACCACCGGCGCCGCCGGAAGCTGCTAGCCCAGCCGTTTCACGCCGGCAACATGAAGAATTACGAGCGGATCGTCGAAGAGGAGACCCTTCGCGAGATCGCCGATTGGCCGGAGGGCGAGACGTTCGCCACGCTTGCGCCGATGAAGCGGGTGACGCTCAACGTAATTCTGCGGGCGGTCTTCGGTGCCGAAGGTAGTGAATTCGAGGAGCTGCGCGACATCATCGTGCCGTGGGCCAGGTTGGGTGCGCGATTGTCGGTCTTGCCGATGCCGACCCGGACCTATGGCCGCTTTACGCCATGGGGGCGGCTGGCGGCGTGGCGGCGCAAATACGACACCGTCATCGACCGAATGATCGCTAAAGCGCTGTCAGATCCGGGTTTAGCGAACCGCACCGACATCCTTGCGTTGCTGCTGCGCAGCGCGTACGAGGATGGTTCGCCCATGTCACGGAAGGACATCCGGGACGACCTGCTCACCCTTCTGGTCGCCGGACACGAAACCACCGCGACAACGCTGGCATGGGTCTTCGAACGGCTGAGCAGGCACCCGGAGGTGCTGTCCGCACTGGCCGAGGAGGCGGAAACCGACGACACCGCGCTGCGCCACGCGGCGATTTACGAAGTGCAACGCACCAGGCCGGTGATCGACTTTTCCGGTCGCCGGGTACGGGCGCCCGCATTCGAGCTTGGTGAGTGGGTGCTGCCCCGCGATTACTCGATCCTGGTGAGCATTTCGCAATGCCACGCCAATCCCGACGCCTTCCCGGAGCCTGACCGATTCGAGCCGCTGCGTTACTTGGAAAACAGGCCATCGCCTTTCGCGTGGATTCCATTCGGCGGTGGAACACGACGCTGCGCGGGAGCCGCGTTCGCGAAGATGGAAATGAACGTGTTGCTGCGGACCGTTTTGCGGAACATGAACATCGAGACCACCGGGGCACCGGGGGAGAAGTTACAGGCCGGCGGCCTCGGCTTCCTGCCGAAAGAAGGCGGTCGGATCGTGGTCCGCAGGCGCCGCCCACTGTAGTCTGTTTGCAGTCATCTAGTCGTTATAGTCATTCCATCGAACGTCCGACCATCCAATACGCGCGCGCCGCAATCGATTTCCGCGGTATGCCGAAGTCATGCTGCAGGACTCGTGTCAGCGATCGCGTGGTGCGGCTGTCGCAGGCCACCCAACCGAAGTGACCTCGCGCATCGAAGGCCGCTGATTTGACCTTTGCTACCAACGCCTTTCCGTCGTCTGCACGGTCAACCCAGGTGACTGACGCATCGCCCGCAACCGGCAGGCTTCTGTCGTCGTCGTATCCGGCCTCCAGAAAGACTCGAGCGGGCTCGCCATCGGTCGCGGTGAGCAACGAGTTGATCGCCGGCAGAGATGCGGTGTCGCCGACGATCACGTATCCGGCCGGGGGCGGCGCCGGGACGGCGAACTTGCTGCCCAGGACAGTCGCCTTGACGACGTCTCGAGGCTGAGCTGTCTTTGCCCATCGCGATGCCAGACCGCCGTGCAGCGCGAATTCGATGTCGACGGTGTCGGCAGCGGGATCGGGGTCGACGAGCGTGTAACCGCGTTGGTGCAGCCTGTCCCCGTCGCCGAACCACATCCGGATCCACATCGTCGGATGCGGCGGGTGCTCGCTCAGCATCCCGCCGGCGTCGAAGCTCAACCGCACGTAGTGCGGACTGATGTCGTGACGACCGGTGACGGTGAGCCGGTAATCCGCCGCACCCAGCAGCTTCAGCACGGCGCCGCCCAGCCCCCGTGATCCCGTCTGTTCGCTCATTACCTCCTGATACCCGATTCTCTTGAGGGCTAACTCGGGGCTTGTCGCCCAAGCTCGGACGTCTTAGGCTGACCGGCGACGGCCTCGGGCGCCGGATCACCTTTTTGACAGCGAATGGAATCAGCACCAAATCGTTGTCGTCTCAAAATCGTTGTCGTCTCAGGGGACGAATCGGTGACTCACTTGATCACGGAGCCGCAGCTGACCGCGGCGATGGCCGCGGATGTGGCGGGAATTGGTTCGGCGATCAGCGAGGCCCATGCGGCCGCGGCGGGCCGGATCACCAGTTTGATGCCAGCGGCTGCCGATGACGTCTCGTCGGCTACCGCTGCCCTCTTCGGCACTTACGCCCAGGAGTACCGCGCGATCATAAATGAGGCGGCTTCCTTTCATGGCCTGTTCGCCCGGGCATTGGTCGCCGCGGGGAGCGCCTACACGCAGGCCGAGGCCGCCAACTCCAGCGCAGTGTCGGGAGCACTCAGCGCGCTCACTGCGCCGGTCAAGTCGCTGCCGGTTACCGCCACTGCCTTGGTCATGGGCAGCAGCGAGATGCCGATACCCGATCTGACCTACGTGCGCGACGTTGTCGCGAAATACATCGGCCCGAATTTGCCGGGCATCGAGCTGAACCCGCAGGCGCTGGACACCCCCTCGGGCTTATACCCGCTCTTCGGTCCCAAGGACCTGACCCTGGACGCATCGGTGTCTCGCGGCCTCACGATCCTCGACAACACGATCCAACAACAACTCGCGGCCGGCAACCCCGTCACTGTTTTGGGCTATTCGCAGAGCGCCATCGTCTCCTCACTGGAGATGATGAAGCTCAATCCCGTTGGCGCACCGAGCTCCCTGCCGATATCCTTCACGCTGCTCGGCGATCCGATGAATCCCAACGGCGGCGTCCTCGAGCGCCTCGCGGGCCTGGCCCTGCCGAGTCTGGGTGTGACGGGCTACGGCGCGACTGCCGGCAATGCCTTCCCCGCAAACGTCTACACCGTCGAATACGACGGCTACGCCGACTTCCCGCGCTACCCGCTCAACGTCTTGTCTGACGTCAACGCGCTGGCGGGCATCATCTATTTGCACGACACCTATCCGGATCTGACGGCAGCGCAGCTTGGTTCGGCTATTACTCTGCAAACTCAGGGCCCCACCCTGACCACCTACCACATGATTCCGACCACGAATCTGCCGATTTTGCAGGGGTTGCGGGGAATCCCGGTCGTGGGCCAGCCACTCGCGGACCTGATCCAGCCGGACCTGAAGGTGCTGGTCAATCTGGGCTATGGTGACCCGGCCCACGGCTATTCGACGGCGCCGGCGAACGTGCCCACGCCGTTGGGGCTGTTCCCGCACCTCAGCCAGGCCAGTATCGTCAGCGATCTGCTCACCGGATCCAGGCAGGGGATCACCGCGGCCGCAAGCGATCTCAGCGCTGCTGGATTCCCATCAGTGTCGGGGCTGTCCTCGATGTCGCCGACAAGCCTGTTGTCGGGCATGTCGCACGCATTGACGTCGATTTCGTCGCCGTCGGCCCCTGCGTTGCTCTCCCCGGCATCCATCGATAGCTTTATCGGGCAGCTGCAGGCGGCGAACACCAATATCGCCAATGGCTTCACGAATGCCTTCGGCTCGGCCTATTCGGCTCTGCTTCCGACAGCAGACCTTGCGAACGCACTGTTGACATCCATGCCGTCCTACGACTTCAGCTTGTTCATGAGCGGGATCGAGGACGCGGTCGACGGGAATCTTCTTGGGGGGCTGCAATATGCACTGTTCGCGCCGCTTGCTGCCGACACGGCACTGGCTTTGCTCGGCGGCGGCTGGGAGCTTATCGTCGTGGTCAACGCAATCGTATTGGGGCTTGGCGGTCAGTTGAGCGCTTAATACGGCCCGACCCGCCCTTCGGGATTGGCAGCTAGCCTGGGCGCAGATTACGGCGAATGTGACGGAGTGGGGCTACATGGCGAGAGGCCAGCACGACCACCTATGGGTACTGGCGCACGACGAGCGCGCGGCGCTGGCGGACGACCTATCGGGCCTCAGCGACGAGCAGTGGCGGCACAGCACTTTGTGCGGGAAATGGAACGTCGAGGACGTGGTTGCGCACATTACCGCCGCCGCGAGCCTTAATCAATGGAAATGGCTGCGCAGCATGCTCGCCGCGCGATTTCGGCCCGACGTCCACAACCAACGGCGGTTGGTCGAGCACCGTGGTTGCACCCCGGCGCAGACACTCGACCGGTTCCGCGCCGTCCTCAAAAGCACCACGGCGCCCTCGGCCCATATCCCGGCTTACCTGGGCGAGGTCGTCGTGCATGCCCAAGACATCCGTCACCCACTCGGGCTGGCGCGCACTCCGAGCGTCGATGCGTTGACGGCTGTGGCTTACTTTCGATTGCTGAGCAGATTTTGGCTACCGGCACTGACGCTGATCGTGGCGCTCGTGGCGGCCTCCGCCATCCATGGTCTCCACGGCATCTTCGGATCGCAGGACACTACGAATGCACGTTCTGCGCGCAATGTGCCGAGGGAGAACTGAACGGCATCTGCCCGAATTGCTTGGGCAATCTGGTCATTCGCCCCATTCGGCCCGCGAAGCTCCTTGCGCCGACGCATTCTCAAGAATTCGACGGTCAAAGGAAGGGACATGAGTCCAGCGAACGCGAAGAGATCTGGCAAATCCTAAGGCAGGCCGAGGATTTGCGCCGTCTGGGATGGCGTCGCCACGGAGCGGCCGAGCTGTCGGCACAGGCCAGCGGCCTGGGTAACCAGTTCGACGTTCGTCGGCGTGCGTTCGCCGCGGTAGAACTCGAGGCCCAAGTGGAGGTGTCCACCGCGTTCGAGAGCGAGTTCCGCGATGTTGTTTGCGCAGAGGTCGCCGCCGACGATCGAGACGGCCCACGGTAGGTCACATCCGTCCAGCAATTCCAGGTAGGCGTCAAGCGCCCGCTCTGTCGGTGGCAACCCGAAAGGCGCTCCAAGGTAACCACGTTCGGTAGCGAAGTAGAGCTTGATCATCGCCCCCTCGGGTAGCCGGCCCGCACGCCACCACGCCAGGGCAGTCCGCAGAAACCCGGGTTCGTAGATGGCCAGACTGGGACCGATTTTGGCCTCCCGGCAGATATCGAAGGCCCGGCCGATCGTATCGAAGGAGTTGCTGTACACCAACGTTCCCGCGGGCAGGCCATCGGCGTCCGTGCCGCCCAGGTTGACGGACCCCGGGTCGGTCAACCCGACGCGCATGCCGGCCGCGGCAAGCGGGATGAGGTGTTCGTAGGAGATCGAAAAGCCCTCGCCCAGGTGGATCGTCGGGTACAGCAGGGCGTCCGGCCGGACATCGAGTATCGGGCGCCACGCTTCGAGGTAACGTTCCGCGGCCTGGTCCACGGTGAGGCCGTGGCGGTCGATGTGGTTGTGGATGATCGCCGCACCGGCCTCGATGCAGGCGAGGGCATCGGCCGCAATTTCCGCGGGTTCCACGGGCACATGAGGGTTCGTCGTCTTAGGCGTGACGCCGTTGATGGCGCATTCGATGATCACTGGATTCATCCGATCGCCCATCCGGCCGGGTCCTACGATCGCTGCGGCAGCGGCCGGGCGCGCACAAACGTCGGCCACCAGAACCACGGCCCGAGGATTCGCAGGATGCAGGGCACCAGGAACGAGCGCACGATCAGCGTGTCGAGCAGCAGGCCGATGCACACCGTGGAACCCACCTGACCGATTGATCTGAGATTGCTGCTGAGCATCGCCAGCATGGTGAAGGCGAAGACCAAACCGGCGGACGTCACCACGCCACCCGTACTGCCGAGCGCGCGGATGAGACCGGTATTCAAACCCGCGGCCAGTTCCTCTTTGACACGGAGGATCAACAGGAGGTTGTAGTCCGAACCCACCGCCACCAGGATGATGAACGTGAGCGGCAGTATCAACCAATACAAGGGCAGGCCGATGAGGTGCTGCCAGAAGAGTATTGAGAGCCCGAACGCTCCCGCGTAGGAGAAGGCCACCGTGCTGGGGATGACCAATGCGGCCATCAGACTTCTCGTGAGGAACAACATGATCAAGAAGATCAGCACGAAGGCGGCGATCCCCACGATAAGCAGATCGGACGCGGCGTATTCCTTGATGTCCTTGTTGGTTGCTCCCGAGCCGCCGATATACACTCGCGCGCCGGCCAGCGAGGTCTCTTTCAGCGCCACGGTTATGGCTGTGGGGAACTGTTCGACATGCTGCACGCCGTCCGGGCCATTGGCGTCCCCCTCATGGGTGACGATGAACCGAGCGGCTTTGCCGTCCGGCGACATCAGGAGCTGGATACCGGTCTTGACGTCGTCGTTATCGAATCCTTCTCGGGGGATGTAGAAGAAGTCGTCGCTGCGGGACGTGTCGAAGTCGAGCCCCACATTGATCTGGTCGTCGAACGTCTGGTTCGTCTGAGTGGACTGAAGATCCGCCTGGCCGTAGCTGCTGACCAAAAGGGCTGTCAATGCCTCCGTGTCGTCGGCGGTGAGTTTGAGCTGCACTATTATTTGCGGCAAGATCCTGTCGATCGCCTCGAGGGAAGTCTTGGCGTCGTTGATATCGGCCGCCAAGTGGTCAATGTTGTCAAGCGCATCGAATAGCGATCTGAATGCCCAGCACATGGGTACATCGAAACAGTGCCGCTCCCAATAGAAATAAGATTTGATCGGCCGGAAGAAATCGTCGAAATTCGAGATTTCCGAATTCATCTGATCGGTGACCCTTTGCAGATCTTCGATAGTGACCACCGTCTTGTGCAGCTCATCCGACATGTTTTGGAAGAAGCCGATCTCTTTCCGCAAGACCGCGACGGTGTCCGCGTTGATCGTTGCCTGCTGGTTGGTATTGGAGTTTTGCTGTCTGTTGAACGGGAGCTGCTGACCGGAACCGCTGCCCTGCGTGGTGAACAAGTAGGGGATGGTCGCATGTTCCAAAGGTCGCCCGAGGGGCCTGGTGATGCTTTGCACCATCGCGACACCGGGAAGGCGAATGAGAGCCTTGGCCGCCCGGTCTAGTGAGATGAAGTCGGCCGAGTTTCGCATGTCATGATCCGACTCGATCATCAGCATCTCGGAGAACAGCTTGCTCTTCGGGAAGTGCCGATCCGCCGCCGCGAAGCCCTGGTTCGCCGGGCCACTGGGTGGCTGGTACTGACGGTCGTCGTAGTTCTGCCGGTACGTCGGCACGAAGATCGCGCCGAGGACGACGGCAGCGGCGCTGGCGAAGAGGATCGGCACCGGCCACCGGACCACGCTCGTCCCGATCCGCCGATACAGATGCGCCTTAGCCCTCCCTCGGGGGTCGAAGAGCCCGAACAGGCTGCCCACGGTCAAGAAGGCGGGGCCGAGCGTCAGCGCCGCGGTGATCGTAAACAGCATGGCAATGGCGACGGCCGGTCCCATGGTGTGGAAGTAGTTGAGTCGCGCGAAAGTCAGGCAATAACACGCCCCGGCGATCGTGAGCCCCGAGCCCAGGACCACCGGTGTGACGCTCTTATACGCGGTGTAAAACGCCTCCTCCCTGCTCTCGCCGTCGTGCCGCGCCTCGTGATAACGGCCCATCAGGAAGATGCCGTAGTCCGTCCCCGCTCCCAGGGTCAGCGCGACGACGATGTTCACGGCGAACGACGAGAGCTCGATGTAGCCGAGATGCCCGAGCGTGGCGATAACCCCCTTCGCGACCAGCAGTTCGAAAAGAACTCCGGCCAACGGCACAAACAGGGTGACGATGGAGCGGTACACCAGCAGCAACATCGCAGTGATGAGGAAGATCGTCACGATCGTGATGTTGTTCAAGCTTGAATTCGCAATAGCCACAGTGTCTTTGGCGAGCGGGGCCGCGCCGCTGACGTAGACCTTGAGCCCGGGCGGCGGCGTGTCCTTGGCGACGATGTCCCGAACGGCTGCAACCGACTCATTCGCTTGCATTTGGCCGATATCGCCCGCGAGGCGCAACAACACGTATGTGCACTTGCCGTCGAGGCTCTGCGCCCCCGCCGCGGTGATCGGCTTCCCCCACAGATCCATGACGTACTGCACATGCTTGGGGTCCTGCTTCAGCCGGCGCATCAAATCGTCGTAGTACTGATGGTCCACGTCGCCCAGCGGGCGGTCGGCTTCCAGCACGATCATGGCCAAGCTGGTCGAATTGGACTCGTGGAACTTCGCGCCGATGGCCAGCAACGACCGCTGCGACGGCGCGTAGTGCGGGACCACCGGCCCGGCGAGTTCTTCTGCGACCCGCTCTACCTGCGGCATGAAGGTGTTCGTCGACACGGCGAGAAGGGCCCAAAACGCGATGATCGGTATCGCGAAGATGCGAACCATTCTGGGGACGAAGGGTCGTCTCACCCGAGGCTCGCTCATGCGGATTTCACCAGGCAGAAGACGTGCGCATCCTGATGGCTATCGGACTGTTCAGCGCGGACAACGCCATTCACCGACATCCGGCAGCCGAGTTGACCGCCGTGAACCTGCGCCGAGACGCTGCCGGACACCACGGTGAGCGTGGTCGTCTCCGTGTGCGACCACGGCAGGGTCGTGAGATTAATCTGATGCGGATGCCCGTCGACGTCCACGTAGACGAGCATCCCCCCGTCCCCGACGGAGCCGAACAACTCGAACGTGAGCCGTTTGGGATTGAACTCCGGGGGTGCTGCCGGGCCGTTGACGGTGACGACCGGCGGGGGAGCGGAGAACTCGTGCACCTTCCACATGGCTATCGCACCCACGGCGACCACAACGACGGCAACCAACGGCATCCATACTCGCGCCAAGACGGTCCTGCCGACTGAACGAGGGCTCACTCGATCACCTCCGGAATCCGCTCCCAGACCTTCTGTTCTCGCTTCGCCCTTTGGCTCCTGCCGGACACACAGACCAGCTATCTCAACTGGGTTGACATACGAACGTACGTGCAGACCAGCATTTTGTGGGGACGTTATCACTTGCCGGTGCCGTCGGCAGCATGGGCGGCCTCGTCTTCAAGTCGCTTGGGAATCGCCCGGGAATCACGCGCGAATTAATGCTTTTGCTGGCGACGTTTGGTCAAGATAATTTCCGCAGACGCCTTTTCAACCTGGCGCTGCGGAGGATCTGAGTCGTGAAATTCGTGGCGGCCAACATGGGGAACACCCCGAGGAATGTGCGTGCGGAGGGCGTCGCCCCATGCAAGTGGTAAAGACTGCCAAACACGTAAAAGCAACCAACCATGAACAACGCACCGGGGATGCTGAACGTCATCAGCGAGCTACGAACAGCGGTGATTTGCTTCGCGTAATCCAACTCGTCCCTCGACATGGGCTCGCGTTTGCGAAACTTTTTCAGGACCGCTTTGGCGCTGCCGATCTCTTCGCTCACCGGAGTAGCCGGTCGGTCTCCCAGCCGTTTCACGTATACCGCCGCAAAGGCCGCGAACACCAACGCCAGCACGAGGGCAAGTACGGCCAGGTAACCAAACAAAGTCGTATTCACTGTTCCGGTCCTTCATTTCGCCGCCGAAGCATCGAAGACTCCTCAAAACGCTACCTCACACGTGCGCCCCTTGGCCTCGGTGACGGCGCTGCGCATCGAGAGTGAGCCACCAGCCGACACACTCCGGCGGGCTGACGTCAGGGGTCGCGAAGTGGGCCTGCTTGCCATCTGCGCATCAACGTCGGGATGGGCGGCTATTGCCGCCGTTCGAGTTTGGATGTGACGCCTCGACGAGTTCGGGCTGAAGGCGATCGGACAACGCCTGCGCCCCGACCCGGCCGGATTGGGTTGGCGGGTCGTCGATGACGAGCGATGGCGCGGCGAACGGGGCAGCCTCCGCCATACCCAAGCGCCTCCCAGCTTGGTCACGAGCGTTTTTGGGCCACTCCCGCGTACTCGCCCAGGAAGCCGTTGCGCAACCACCACAAGGGCCCGGTGTGCTCGAAGATGCCATCGCCGAGAACGCGATTGCGCAACGAACTCCTGACCGGGAATGGGTTCATCCCCGTCTTGTATTTGACGCCGACCATGGCGGGTACGGACGGTCGGCCCCGCCTGGGCACCAGCTGGAAACCGGCATCCTGCAGCATCGTGTTCAGTTCGGTGGGGCGGGGGAATCGCCGGAAGTCGTGGTTTGGCTTGTCCAACCCCCACACGAACAGCGGCCCAATGGTGACGAAACACAGCCAGGTACACAGGTTTCGGTCTGGTGCCACGTAGAACATGCGGCCGCCCGGCTTCAGGGCGCGCAACACATTGTCCAGCAGATGGCGGTGCTCGGTGCAGTGGTCGAGGACTCCGTGCAGGTAGACAAGGTCGAATCGATTGGCGGCCAAAATGTCCGCGTTGCGGGCGTCGCCGACAATGAAGTCGAGAGCGCGCTGGCCGGCAAAGCGCTCCCGGGCTGCCTCGATCGCCTTGTAGTCGACGTCGACGCCGACGATGTCCCATTCGCGCAGTGCCGGATATCGCTCGAGCAATCCCGCGATCGCGCCGCCGCGCCCGCAGCCGACCACCGCCATCCGAGGTCGTGGATTTGCGCTCGAGGGAAGATAGTCGTATAGGAAAGTCCATGCGGAGTAGTCGATTTCGCTGACCAGGTCCGCTGTGAAGCGCCACTGCCCGCTGACGTCGGCGTTGGAGAAGTAACGCACCCCACGCTCGATCGTGCCGTTGCTGATCCGCGTCAGCAGGCGATCGATCGTCGAATAGCGGTACTCGGGCTCTCCCGATGCTTCGTTGGCGCGTTCACGCTCCAGGAACTCGAAGTAAGCCTGCTCGTCGGGTTTGACCGGCGCTTGCCAGGATTCGGTGCCGTCGAGCACACGTTCCCGAATCCATGAGTCGATCACGCGGCTGTAGACGACCTTGTCGAAGAGCATGAGCTGATGGCCGCCGCCGGGCATCACAAAAAAGTCCTTGGTGCCCCCGATCCGCTCAAAGCATGCCCGGCAGTGCTGCACGCCGACGATTTCGTCGTTCTCGCCGCAGGTGATCAGGACGGGTTTCGTGTTTGCCGCGGCGGGCACCGGCGGCACATAGTTGAACACCGAGTGGTAGCTCTTGAACCCATAGGACCAGACGTAAAGCGGGTCTTCCTTTTTGATGGCGAGCAGCTCAGGGTCTTCCTGGTAGGCGGCCTTGAAGTCGACGAAGCGTCGCAGCGGGATGCGCAGGCGATCGCCTAGCTTGCCGGCGAGGTACTTCGCCGGACGCGACTGAAACAATCGGATCGCCCGGCTCATGGGCACCTCGTGATTCAGCAAGATGTTCATGCACACCCCGGCGACCACGGCCGGGCAGGCTTCGAGCGCGTGAAACGCGACTTCGCCGCCTTGGCTTGCGCCGTGCACGACGATCGGCAGGGACGTGCGGCGTGCGGCGTAATCGGTTACTGCCCTGGTGTCTTCGAGGAAGGCCTCGAAGCTGAACACGCCCGGCTTACCTTCGGTGCGGCCGTGCCCGGTGAGGTCGAACGAATAGATGGCTGCCCGAAAGTGGTGGCGCATGTGCTCGGCGAACGCGTCATAGCCTTCGCTGTTCCCGGCGGTGCCGTGGACCAGCACCAGGATGTAGTCGGCATGGTCATTGTCGTAGCGGCGCACAAAGATTCGCCGGCCGCCGGATCCGGTCACGGCGTCTTCGACCATCGGCGGCAATGTCTCAATGCCGGCCTGAATGCCGGCCTGAATCCTGGCGTTCGGGTTCATCGGCACCGCCCCGCGTCCAGCTCCTGGGTGAGACGGGAGACGAGCATCTCAACGAAAGTGTCGAAGTCGGCGCGGAAGCCCGGTAAGTCGGAAACGAAGGGGCGCTGCATCGACATGCCCAGCAGCATGACTTCGACGAGGCGCGCCGACTCGTCGATCAGGGCCTGCGGCGCGTCGTCACCCGCGATGGTGCGCAGCACCTCAGCGACCTGGCGGCGCTGGGTGTCGCGATGGTCGACATAGGCGGTCCACAAGAACTCGTTGTGATTGGCGGCCGCGGCGAACTCGACCATGAACGTGACCGCGTCGAGGTTGTCGATGTACAGCTTGTACAGCAGGTTGGCCGCTTCGGTCAGGGAATCGTGTACGGACGATCCGCGCCGCAGTTGGGCCGACGCCGTCGCGAACGCTGTATTGGCGATCTCGTTAATCGCCGCCTGGAAGAGTTTCTCTTTGGTCTCGAAGTGATAGTGCAGCAGCGTCTGCGACACCCCGGCCTCTGCCGAGATCAGCTTCATCGACGACTTTTCGTACCCGTACGCGCGGAAGCACTTGATCGTTGCCTGCATGATTCGCTGCCGGGCGTCGCCGGCCCCGGCCGCAGTGCCCCCACCGTCCTGCGCATCCGCAATGGTTGCCGTCACGGTCGACCCCTCTCCCACTTCCCCTGGTCAAGATACTGTCTGATCGATCAGTCAGGCAAGGGGGAGCCGGTTCAACCGAGCTTCGAGCAGGCGTTGGGCGGTGCCGCCCAGGAAGTCGGCCATGGGTCCGTCGTCCAGGGTGAGCGCCCGCGCGGCCGCGAGCGCCTTTTCCATGGGGAGGAACGGATGGTCCGAGGCGAACAGGACCCTGCCCCTGCCGCGGCGCGAGCCCATGAACTTGATCAGCGACGGATGCATGTACGTGGCCAAATAGGCCGAGTTCGACAGGTAAAGGTTGGGCCACTTGAGCATGTACTCGATGAGGAGCTCCTCGAACGGGTGGCCCATGTGGGCGCCGACGACGACCAGATCGGGGAAGTCGATCAGCACGTCCTCGAGCAGCACCGGGTCCTGGCAGCGGGACCGTACCCGCGGTCCGGGGATGCCGACGTTGATCGAAACGGGAATTCCCAGCTCCTCACACGTCGCGTAGACGGGGTAGTAGAGGGCGTGGTTGAGCGGGTACTGGTCGACGAGGGGCGACACCCGGACGAGATCCACGGTTCCCTCGGCGGCCCGACGCCGGACGTCCATGCTCTGCTGCCGGGGCCGGCCCGGACGGTCGACCGATGCGGCCAGGTACAGCCGGTGGCGGTGTTCGGCCACAAAGGCCAGGGTGTCGTCGTCCACCTTGGACAGCGAGGTGCTTAGGACCCCGCGGTCCACGCCGGCCCGGTCCATCTCCGTCACCAGGTCGAGCGGTGACATCCCGTCCTTGACGTCGACGCCGAAGAAGCCCTCGACAGATCCGAAACCCGACTTGCCCAAGAACGCGGCCGCGGCTTCCTTGGAGAGGGCATTCACCCAGAAATCGACGACCATGGCTCCTCCGGACACCAACGGCACGGATTTACATATCAGGGGCCCAGCGTAACCTCACCCTCATGCCAATTGCGATCACGTCCGAGCACCGGGACCTGGCCGATTCGGTGCGGTCACTGGTGGCGCGGATAGCGCCGTCCGAGGTGCTGCACCAAGCGCTGGAGACGCCGATCGCCGCGCCGCCGCCCTATTGGCGGGCCGCCGCAGAACAGGGTCTGGTGGGTGTGCACCTGGCGGAATCCGTTGGTGGACAAGGGTTTGGGATCCTGGAGCTGGCAGTGGTCGTGGCGGAGTTCGGGTTCGGCGCCGTGCCGGGGCCGTTCGTCCCGTCGGCGATCGCCAGCGCCGTGATCGCGGCGCACGATCGCGACTCGACCCTGCTCGCCGGCCTGGCGTCGGGGGCGGCGATCGGCACGTACGCGCTGGAGTCATCGATGACGGCCACCCGCCATGGCGACGTTCTGGTGGTCCGGGGCGAAGCGCGTTCGGTCCTTGCCGCCGCGCAGGCGACGCTGCTGGTGTTGCCGCTGGCGACCCCAGTGGACGGTGAAGGCACCGGGTGGGTGGTGCTGAACGTCGAGCAGCTCGATGTCCAGCCGGTCACGAGCATCGATCCGCTGCGGCCGGTCGCCCATGTCCGAGCGGAGGGTGTCGAGGTCGGCGAAGACCGGTTGTTGCGGAACCTGCGCTTCGACGCCGCGCGGGCCGTCGCTTCCACGCTGTTGTCGGCCGAGGCCGTCGGCGTCGCACGCTGGGCCACCGAGACCGCGTCGGCCTACGCCAAGATCCGTGAGCAGTTCGGCCGGCCCATCGGTCAGTTCCAGGCGATCAAGCACAAGTGCGCCGAGATGCTCGCCCGCACCGAGCGCGCCACCGCCGCGGTGTGGGACGCCGCTCGCGCCATCGACGAGGCGCGTGAGGGGCGTGAGGGGCGGGAGGGGTCAGCAAAGCCGGAATCCGGCTGGGAATTCGCTGCCGCCGTCGCGGCGACGCTGGCTCCGGCCGCCGCCCAGACCTGCACCCAGGATTGCATCCAGGTACATGGCGGTATCGGCTTCACCTGGGAGCACGACACCAACATCTATTACCGCCGGGCGCTCGGGCTGGCCGCCGCGTTCGGCCGCGCCGCCGACTATCCGCAGCGCGTCGTCGACACCGCCACCACCACCGGCGTGCGCAAGCTCAATATCGACCTCGACCCCGAGACCGAGCAGGTGCGCGCGGAGATCCGCGCCGAAGTCGCTGCCTTCAAGGAGATTCCGGCCGATCAGCGCACAACGGCGATCGTCGAGGGTGGTTGGGTGATGCCGTATCTGCCCAGGCCGTGGGGGCGTTCGGCGACCCCGGTCGAACAAATCGTCATCGCGCAGGAATTCAGCGCCGGCCGGGTGCGACGCCCAATGCTGGGCGTCGCCGGCTTCCTCGTCCCATCCATCGTCGCGTTCGGCAGTGAAGGCCAGAAGCAGCGCTTTCTGCCGCCGACACTGCGTGGTGAAATGATGTGGTGCCAACTATTTTCCGAGCCCGGCGCCGGTTCGGACCTGGCCGGCCTGGCCACCAAGGCCGTCAAGGTCGACGGTGGCTGGCGGATCACCGGCCAGAAGATCTGGACTACCCTGGCGCAGTACGCCACGTGGGGCGCGCTACTGGCGAGAACCGAGCCAAACGCGCCAAAACACAACGGCATCACCTACTTCCTACTGGATATGGCCAGCGAAGGTGTCACGGTGCGGCCGTTGCGCGAGCTCACCGGTAACGAATTCTTCAATGAGGTATTCATCGATGACGTGTTCGTGCCGGACGACCTGGTGCTGGGTGAGGTCAACCGTGGCTGGGAGGTCAGCCGCAACACGCTCACCGCGGAGCGCGTAACCATAGGCAGCGCCGAGAACCCGAGTCTCGCCAGCTTGGAGAATCTCGTCGAGTTGATGCGCAATGGCCGGTTCGAGGGCCAGTTCGATCAGATTGCGCAAAACCGCGCCGGCCAACTGATCGCCGAGGGACACGCTGGCAAGGTCCTCAACCTGCGCTCGACGCTGCTGACGCTCGCCGGCGGCGACGCGCTGCCCTCGGCCGCGATATCCAAGCTGCTGTCGATGCGCACTGCCCAGGGCTACGCCGAGTTCGCGTTGGCGTCGTTCGGCGTCGACGGCGGGATCGGCGATACCGCGGCGTTGCAGGGTCAGTGGGCCCATTATCTGCTGTCCAGCCGCGCCTCCACGATTTACGGCGGCACCTCGGAGGTGCAGCTCAATATCATCGCCGAGCGGTTGTTGGGGTTGCCCCGCGACCCGTGACTCGCGCGAGCGCGATCCATGAGTAGCTTTGCGAACGTTTGCTTCCGTGCCAGATGGGTAATTCGACACGTGTACGAGAGGAGCACGAAATGCCCATTTGGGAATGGATTTTGATCGCGGCCCTCATCGTTATCGTGATCGCCGTGGTCATTGTTGCAGCAAGTTTTGCGAGCAGCCACAGGAAAACACAGCGACTGAAACGCCACTACGGCAACGAGTACGAGCGTCTGGTGTCCGAGAGCGGAGGCCAGAAGGCGGCCGAGAAGGAACTCATCGCCAGGGAACGTAAGCACCATGAACTCGACATCGTTCCGTTGACGCCTTCGGCCCTAACGGATTTCACCACCCGCTGGCACCAGGTGCAGACCGGGTTCGTCGACAATCCTGCCACCGCCGTCGGCGTCGCGGATCGTCTGGTGACCGAGGTGATGAGCCAACGAGGCTATCCGGTCGACGACTTCGATCAGCGGGCCGCTGAAATCTCGGTGGACCACCCGCAGATCGTCGAGAACTACCGCGCCGCACACGGCATTCATGTGTCGCAGCAGCACGGCGATGTCGGCACGGAGCAGCAGCGTGAGGCGTTCGTGCACTACCGGGCGCTGTTCGAGAAGTTGCTCGAGACCACACCCCAGACCGGGAAGGACAAAGACGCGCCAAAGGAGGCACGCGCATGACTACGCACGATCAACAAACCCAGCACGATCAACAAACACAGGTGAACGGCTCATACGATGAGTCCCGCGAGCCCGAGGAGTCCCGGGCCCCGGTCGCAGAACCGGCGCCGGTGAATGAGCAGACGGATCCCGCACCGGCGGAGGAGCCGGGCCTGGAACGCGAATCACCAACGGGGGGCTCTCTGTTCGCCAACGATGAGCTCGGGGACATGCGTGCGCGGTGGGCCGGCGTGCAGGCGGGCTTCGTCGATGATCCCAAGGACTGCGTCCAGAAGGCCGATGACCTGGTCTCCCATCTGGTCGAAAAGGTCACAACTGGGTTCGCCCTCGCGCTGGCGCGCCTGGAACAACAGTGGGCCCGCGACAGGGAGGCCTCAACCGAAGACCTACGCCTGGCAATGATGCACTACCGCGAATTCTTCGAGCGGCTGGTCACGGTCTAGGGAGCGTCTGAGCCCAGCGCTGGCCGTGACCGTTCACATGGTCACGGTCAGCGGCCAGACGTTCCAGATGTCGTCGCAGTACTCGGCGATGGCGCGATCCGACGAAAACTTGCCGCTGCGTGCCGCATTCAGGATGGACATCCTCGTCCACGTGTCCTTTTCCCGCCACGCGGCGCTGACCTGCTCCTGGCGATTCACGTACGACCCGTAGTCGGCGCAGACCAGGAACGGATCGTCGTAGCGCAGGTTGTCGACCAGCGGGCGGAACACCTCGGTGTCGCCGTGCGAAAACGTCCCGCCGGCAATCAGATCCAGCACCGCGCGCAGCTCTCCATTGCCGGCTTGGGGGCCGTCGATGTAGTCGGCCGGACGGTACCCCTTTGCCTTGAGCTCCTCGACCGCCTCGACGGTCAGACCGAACAGGAAGAAGTTCTCCGGCCCGACCTCGTCGCGCATCTCGACGTTCGCCCCGTCGAGCGTGCCGATGGTCAGCGCGCCGTTGATCATGAACTTCATGTTCCCGGTGCCCGACGCCTCCTTGCCCGCGGTCGAGATCTGCTCGGACAGATCGGCCGCCGGGTAGATCATGTGCGCGTTCTGCACATTGAAGTTCGGCACGAACGCCACCTTCAGGAACCGGTTGACCTCCGGGTCGGAGTTGATCGTTTCCCCGACGGCGTTGATCAGCTTGATGATTCGCTTGGCCAGGAAGTAGCCGGGTGCGGCCTTGCCGCCGAAGATGAAGGCCCGCTGCGGAATCGACAGCTCGGGGTTGGACTTGAGCCGATGGTAAAGAGCGACGATGTGCAACACGTTGAGGTGCTGGCGCTTGTACTCGTGGATGCGCTTGACCTGGACGTCGAACATCCAGTCCGGGTTCAGCTCGACGCCGGCCACCGAATGGACGTACTTGGCCAGGCGCGCCTTGTTGGCGCGTTTGATGTCGCGCCACTCCGCACGGAACGAGGGTTCGTCGACGAACTGCTCCAGCCCGCGCAGCCGGGCCAGATCGTTCAGCCAGCCGTCGCCGATCTTGCGGTCCAGCAGCTCGCGGAGCCCGGGGTTCGCCAACGCCAGGAAGCGGCGTGGCGTCACACCGTTCGTCTTGTTGCTGAACCGCTCCGGCCACAGCTCGTAGAAGTCTTTGAGCACACTGGCTTTCAGTAGCTCCGAGTGCAGCGCGGCGACACCGTTGATGGCGTGGCTGCCGACCGTGGCCAGGTGCGCCATCCGGACGTTCTTGCCGCCGTCCTCGCCGATCAGCGACATCCGGCGGACGCGGTCATCGTCGCCGGGGAACCGGGCGCGAACCTCGTCGAGGAACCGCCGGTTGATCTCGTAGATGATTTCGAGGTGGCGGGGCAGCGACTCGGCGAACATCTCCAGCGGCCAGGTCTCCAGCGCCTCGGGCAGCAGGGTGTGGTTGGTGTACCCGAACGTCGCCACGGTGATCTCCCAGGCCTCGTCCCACCCGAGGTCCCGCTCGTCGACCAGCAACCGCATCAGCTCCGCGACCCCGATCGATGGATGGGTGTCGTTGAGCTGCAAGGCGAATCGCTGGGGGAGCTCCCTGACGCCGGCGTCGGCGAGGTCATCCATGATATGCAGTACATGCTGCAGCGAACAGGACACGAAAAAGTACTGCTGGAGCAGGCGCAGGCGCTTGCCCACCTCCGGCTCGTCGTTGGGATACAACACCTTGGTGACCGTTTCCGACGTGACCTCGTCCTCGACGGCCTTGTAGTAGTCGCCGGTGTTGAAGGCCTCCAACGCGAACGACTTGACGGCGCGCGCGCTCCACAGCGTGAGCACGTTGCAGGTGTTGACGCCATAACCCTGGATGGGTGTGTCGTAGGCGACGCCCTTGAGCATCTGTCCGGGCACCCACCGGATTCGGTCGTGGCCCGCTGCAGAATCCGGGTCCGTCTCGTGCTCGACGCAGCCACCCCATTTGACCAGGTAGTTGACGTCGGGTTTGGCTATCTCCCAGGGGTTTCCGCTGTCCAGCCAGTTGTCGGTCTGCTCGACCTGCCAGCCGTCGCGGATCTCCTGGTCGAAGATGCCGAATTCGTAGCGGATGCCGTAGCCGATCGCCGGCCGCTCGAGGGTGGCCAGTGAGTCCAGGTAGCACGCGGCAAGCCGGCCGAGGCCGCCGTTGCCCAGCCCCGGTTCCTCCTCGCAAGCCAGGACCGTGTCAAGATTCTGGCCCATCGCCGTGAGCGCCTCCCGTGCCGCGCGCTCCATGCGCAGATTCAGCAGGTTGTTGCCCAGTTGCGGACCCATCAGGAATTCGGCCGACAGGTAACACACCACCTTGCGGCTGAGGTCGAGTGAGGTCTGCGTGGACACCACCCGGCGGTCCTGCATGCGGTCGCGCACGGCCAGCGCCAGCGCCCGGTAGTAGTGCTCGGGCCGCCGGGCCGCGGCAGGCCGGCCAATCGAGTAGCGCAGGTGGTCGTTGATCGCCCTTTGCAGCGCGGCCGCCTGCATCCCGGTGCGGGTGGGCTCGACAAGGTCGGCGCGTGCGGTGCCGCTCGCGGACGTCCCGGGTGTCTGTTCGACGTCGGTCATCGTGAGTCCTAACCCCTAGAGATGCTGGCAGTATCGCACCCCCCATGCGCGGGTGCCTGCGGAGCGGTGCAGGTCGTCAGTCTGGCAGCGATGTTTGCACGACGGGCGCGCAATTGCCGTCCGCAGCATGAACGCAAGCCCACGCGCTCATGACGCGCTTACCCAGATGGATTGTCCCTTTGGTGTGGTGTCCTTTTGGCTTGCCGCCATTCGTCCTATAAGTGAGTTTCCGGAGATCGCCGGGATCATGATGGAGCAGGAGGATCGCTATGCCGCAGTACGCCGCACTCACCTACACCAGGGACGTCGACTGGACGGCGCCCGAGCAGGCTGGGGACATGGCCGAGTACATGAAGTTCGGTCAGGACCACGGCGCGCACATCAAGGGCGGTTCCGCGCTGTACCCGACGAGTACGGCGACGACCATCCGCGTCAGCGGCGCGCGCGGCGGGGACGTCGTCACCAGCGACGGCCCCTACGCGGAGACGAAGGAGGCGTTGACCGGTTTCTACGTCATCGAGGCCGCCGATCTGGACGATGCCCTGCGCATCGCCGCCGAAATCCCGGCAGCGTGGGATGGTGCGGTGGAGGTTCGTCCCATCATCGAGTTCGGCTGATCGACGCCCGCGCATCGAACGGCGGAGGCCCGGTTGACCAACCCCGATCGGGCACTCGCCGCCACCGTCCGGGCCGAGGGGGCACGCATTTTGGCCACCCTCGCCCGGACTGTCGGGTCGCTGCAGGTCGCGGAAGATGCGGTTCAGGAAGCGGCGTTGCGCGCGCTAAAGGACTGGCCGCGCAACGGCGTCCCTGACCAGCCGCGGGCCTGGCTGACCGTGACCGCGCGCCGGGTCGCTATCGACCTGCTGCGCCGCGAGGGATTGAGAGCACATAAGGAGCGTGCCAGCGTGGACCTTGCTGTGCCCGACCTCCCGCCCGCCAGCGTGGTGGCAGACGATCAGCTGCGACTGATCTTTACCTGCTGCCACCCCGCGCTCGGGCTGGAGGCTCAGGTGACCCTCGCGCTGCGCACGCTGTGTGGCCTGTCGCCGACGCAGATCGCGGCGGTGCTGCTGACAACCGAGGCGGCGGTAGCCAAGCGACTCACCCGAACCCGGACCAAGATCGCCCGCGCCGGCATCCCGTACCGCGTGCCGGCGGACGAAGACCTGCCGGCGCGCCTGGCGGCGGTATGCGCTGTGTTGCATGCGTCCTACACGATCGCGCACAGCGCGGCCGGAGGTGATCAATTGACCGACGTCGACGGTGCCTGCGAGGCGCTGCGCCTGGCGCAACTCGTGCACGACTTGATGCCCGACGAACCATCACCCATGGCGGTCCTGGCGCTGATGTTGCTCACCGAATCCCGTCGCGCGGCTCGGTTGGACGACGCCGGCGACCCGGTGCCGCTCGCCGATCAGGACCGCTCGTTGTGGGACGCCAGCGCTATCTCGAAGGGCCTTGGGCTGCTCGACGAGTCGCTGCGCCGCACCGGCGCGGTAGCCGATCCCTACCAGCTGCAGGCGGCGATCGCGGCCGAGCACGCCCGGGCCGCGTCGTATCAGGCCACCGACTGGCCCGAGATCGTTCGCCTCTACGACTTGTTGCTGTCGGTGCAGCCGAGCGCGCCGGCAGCACTTGCCCGCACGGTGGCCGTCGCTGAATCCGACGGCGGGGCAGCGGGCCTTCGCGCGCTGGACCTACTCGCGCCCGATCAGCGTTGGCAAGCCGTCCGGGGCGAGCTGTTGGCCCGTGAAGGCAGATACGCCGAGGCGATCGCCGCGACCCGAGCGTCGCTCACCGATTCGGTCACCGCTCCAGAACGACGACACCGCCAACGACGCATCGCCCAATGGTCGGTGCGACAAGGCTAGGGGTTGGATGCACAATCGGCATACTCGTCGCGCAGGCAGTGGAGGTCAGCCGTGGACCGGGGCACCGGGGAGGGATCCGTCCAGTCGCGCCAGCTGCCGTTGGCGTCGCCGGGCGCGCGCTGGCTGCTCGCGGCGGCCGTCCTGGGATCGGGGATTGCGCTGTTGGACGCCACCGTGGTCAACGTCGCGCTGCCTGCCATCGGGCGGGAGCTGGGTGCGGGCCTGGCCGGTCAGCAGTGGATCGTCGACGGCTACCTGTTGACGCAAAGCGCGTTGCTGCTCTCCGCGGGCGCGGCGGGCGACCGTTACGGCCACCGCCGCGTCTTTGTGGCCGGGCTGGTTGTTTTCACCGCGGCCTCCCTCGCGTGTGGCCTGGCGCCGACCATTGGCTGGCTGATCGGCGCCAGGCTGGTGCAGGGCGTCGGTGCGGCGGCGTTGGTGCCAGGCAGCCTTGCCTTGATCGACGCCGGCATCGTCGAGGCCGACCGTGGTCGTGCGGTGGGGATCTGGGCGGGCATGTCGGGCGTGACGACAGCGCTGGGTCCGTTCATCGGCGGCTGGCTTGTCGACGATGCGTCGTGGCGCTGGGTGTTCTTGTTGAATGTTCCCCTCGCCGTCGCGGTCGCCTGGATCGCGGCCCGGCACCTCACCGAATCCCGCGACCCGACCGCCCCGGGCCGCCCCGACGTGCTGGGGGCCGCCGCCGTCACGGTCGGGCTGGCCGGGGCGATCTACGCGCTGATCGAGGCTCCTTCTCGCGGTTGGACATTGGCGACGGTGGCCGCCGCGGTCGTCGGCGCGCTGGCGCTGATTGCCTTCCCGGCGATCGAACATCGAGTACGGTCACCGGTGTTGCCGCTCAAGCTCTTTCGCTCCCGGCAATTCGCCGGCGCCAACCTCACCACCCTGGCCGTGTACACAGCGGTCGGCGGCGCACTGTTCTTGCTGGTCCTGCAGCTGCAACAAAGCCTGGGGTACTCCGCGCTGGCGGCCGGCCTGGCGACGCTGCCCATGACGGTCATCATGCTGTTCGGCTCCCCGTGGGCGGGCGAGCTCGCGCAGCGAACCGGCCCGCGGCTACCCATGACGGCCGGCCCGCTCGTCGCCGCGGTCGGCGTGGCGCTGATGGCGCGCATTGTGCCCGGCGCAACCTATTTGGTCGCCGTGCTGCCCGCCGTGGTCGCGTTCGGCGCCGGCCTGGCGATCACCGTGGCGCCGCTGACGGCGGCCGTCCTTTCGGCCGTCCCCGACGCCTATGCCGGCACCGCCTCCGGTGTCAACAATGCGATCTCGCGCGTGGCCGGACTGATAGCCGTCGCCGTATTACCGGCCGCGGCCGGTATCGACGCCGGCCCCGGACAGCCACTCGGCCCGGGCTACTCACTGGCGATGCTGATCACCGCTGCCGTCTGCCTGGTCGGCGGGATTACCGCGCTGGTCACCATCCGCACCGGCGCAGACGTCGCGCCCCAGGTACTGCCGGGAATCAATCACGCCTGCCAAGATCCGTGCACCAGGCGCGGCGGGTCGGAGGCCGCCTAGGCTGAGGTGCGATGGTCGTGCCGATCGATCGACGTGATTTCCTCAAATGCGGCGGCCTGGCGGCGATGGCCGCCACGGGTGTCGGCCTCCCGGGGTGCTCACAGTCTGGTCGTCCCTCGCCTTACAACGCAAAGGCCGACTACACGCTGCGCATCGGTGCGGGGACCGTCGAATTGGCCCCGGGCCATATCGTGTCGACCACCGTCTACAACGGGCAGTTCCCCGGTCCGCTGGTGCGCTTGAAGGAGGGGCAGCGCACGTCGGTGGACATCTACAACGACACCGACGCTCCGGAGCAGCTGCACTGGCACGGCCAGCACGTCGGCGTCGACGTCGACGGATCCGCCGAGGAGGGCACCCCTTATATTCCCGCGCACGGCATGCGGCGAATCTCCTTCGTGCCCGGCCCGGCCGGCTTTCGCTTCTACCACACCCACGTGGTCCCGCGCGACGACCTGTCCCGCGGCCAGTACAGCGGCCAGGTCGGGCCGGTCTACATCGAACCCAAACAAGACGCCGGCTCCTACGACTCCGAGATCTTCCTGACGCTCAAGGAATTCGAGCCCACGCTCAGCCTTGGGGGAGACATGGCCAGCGACTTCCTGGCCGGCGCGCAGGACCCCGACCTCAAGGCGAGGGGCGAATCGGCCATGAATGCGTCGCTGGCCCGCGGCGATCCACACGGCTACGAAGTCGGCTACGGCGCGTTTGCGATCAACGGGCGCATGCTCGGGCACGGTGATCCGATTCGTGTGCAGAGCGGCCAGCGGGTGCTGCTGCACGTTCTCAACGGCAGCGCCACCGAAACCCGCAGCCTGGCGTTGCCCGGGCATACCTTCAGCGTGATCGCGCTGGACGGCAATCCGGTGCCCAATCCCGCCTCGGTGCCGGTGCTGTGGCTCGCTGCGGGCGAACGGATTTCGGCCATCGTGACCATGACCAATCCGGGAGTATGGGTGCTGGGCGATCTTTCCGACGACGACCGCGGACACGGGATGGGTGTCGTCGTGGAATACGCCGGGCGCACGGGCGACCCGCAATGGGTCGCGCCCCCGCCGTTCACATGGGATTACCGCCTCTTCGCGCCCCCGAACGCCCCCCAGAACTCAGGGCTCGTCGCGCCACCCGATCACACCATCGAGATGTTGATCGAAAAACGTAACGCGGCCGCCAACGGTTTCAACGTCTGGGCCATCAACGGCACCCCGTTTGCCATGGACGCCAACCAACCCGTGCTCCAGCTGCAACGAAACCAGCGCTACCGGTTGCGGCTTCGCAACGCCAGCGACGACCTGCACCCCATGCACCTGCACCGGCACACCTTCGAAATCACCCGCTTCGCAGGCACGCCCACCGCCGGCGTGCGAAAGGACGTCGCGATGCTCGGCGGCTACCAAACCATGGAGGTCGATTTCGTCGCCGATCAGCCGGGCCTGTCGCTGCTGCATTGTCATCAGCAGATCCACATGGACTACGGCCTGATGCTGCTGCTCAACAGCGCCTGATCGGCGCCGGCCGCCACCACTTTGACCAATACCTCGTCCGGGCCGAAGTCCGGGACCGGTATCTCCTCGAGCCGCAACGGCTCCCGGTATCCGTGCAATCCGCGCCGCCAGCATCTTCACGTTGTTCCCCCATTTCTGCGCGAAATCATCGAAACGCACGGCGCGACAACAACACCGCCGGGTGTGTGTTAGTGCGCGTACTTTATATTCTGCGCACATCGTTGTCAGCTGCGCCTGCGCACACCGCGCGTCACTGACGAAGGAGAATTTCCATGATCGAAGTACTGTCGGACATGCCGCAGGGAGTGACCGGGATCCGGGTGTCGGGCCGATTGGCCGGTGACGAGGTCCGCGACTTCAAGCCGATGATGGAGAAGCTCTCCAGCGGCGGCGAGATCAGGATCGTGGAGGTCATCTCCTCGGACTATGAAGGTTTCGGGCCCGGCGGGCTGGTCGAGGACCTGAAGCTCGGGTTCGGGGCTCTCTTCCAACATCATTCGGCGTTCAAGCGAATCGCGGTGGTGTCCGACAAGGCGTGGGTGGGCCACACACTGCACGCGCTGGCCTGGATGATCCCCGGGGAACTTGCCATCTTCGGACTCGACGAACTCGAGTCCGCCAAGCAGTGGGCCGCCGGCTAACCGGCGACGTCCGCCGGCGATTCGCGAAACCTATTCTGGCCCTGTGGCTTCCGATGCCGCGCTTGGCGGCGACCTTATTTCGCGGCGCGCGGTCGTCCCGCGGGCAAGCCGCGAATGGCCGTAACGTTGTGTCATGACGAAAAACCTCAACCAGTGCCTCGCGCGCCTCGACCACTATTCGCCGGCCGTGCTGAGTTTGTTCCGGTTCGTCTACGGCCTGCTCTTCGCAGGGTCCGGCTCGCTGGTCCTCTTCAACTGGCCCGTCCCGTCCAGGTTTCACGCCGAAGTGGGAGCCTGGCCCGGCTGGTATGCCGGCGTGATCGAATTGGTCACGGGGTTGCTGATCGCGGCCGGCTTGTTCACCCGCGTCGCCGCGTTCGTCGCGTCGGGCGAGATGGCGTTCGCGTACTTCTGGATTCACCAACCGCACGCGCTGTGGCCGATCGGCGATCCACCGGGCGGCAATGGCGGTGCCGAGTCGATACTCTTCTGCTTCGCCTTCTTCCTGCTCGTTTTCCTCGGCGGCGGGAGCTACTCGATCGACGCTCGAGGGCGCAGGCTCTGACTGTGGATTTATCGGGACTACTCGCCCCACCGACTCAGCGGGGCCGTGCGTTCCAGGAGACTGATTCCGTCGGTACGCCGTTCACGCAGCAGTTCGCCGGGGAACGTATACGGCGGCGCGGCCTCGGGGCTGCGTTCGGCCTGCGCGACGATCGCGTCCATCAGCGTGGTGACCATGGCCAGCCGCGGGTGACGGGCGTGGATCGACGCTGCGGTCAGATCGTCGATGATCTCGGCGTTGCGGCCGAAGTCCATCCCCACGCCCGCGTTGACCAGGTAGCAGAGCGGTCCGCGCCGCTCGACGATGCCGAACGAGGTGTGCAAGGCGATGGCTTCCCACACGGCGTCGACTGTCGCGCGCTCGCAGCCGTGTTCGGTCAGCAGGGCGGCGGCGAGGTCGGCGCCCTCGACTTCAAAGCGCGCCTTGCCGGGCGCCGCGGTGCCGACGCCCAGATCGTGGAGCACGGTGCCGAGAAATAGGGCTTCGCTGTCGTAATCGACACCGGGACGCAGTCCGTCGTGGGCGGCGCGGAGCTCGCCGAACAGATAGCTGCGCACGCTGTGGTTGAACACCGCCGGCGACTCGGTGGACTGGGCGAACTCCGTCGCGGCGCGTGCGATGTCGGTGTCTGGCAGACCCGGGAGATGAGATGGAGCGGGAACTGACTGCATGAACAACGACGTTAGGGGCCGCGCCCGGACAGGGGGAGTGGCTAAAACGACATAATCCCCACAATTTAGGCCATCAGCGAATTCTGGGCCATGATCGGGTTTGCGCGCACGGCCCGGTGCCTGTCGCCTCAACCTGCGATAACGTCGTTCTCTAGTTTGAAGACGGCGTTTCCCCTCTGGTTTCCTGAAGGAGGTCGACGATGAGCGCTGACCAACGGTGCGACGGGCTGGTCGCTCTGGTCACGGGGAGCAGCCGCGGCCTCGGCAAGGCGATCGCCGCGCGTTTGGCGGCGCGCGGCGCCACGGTGGCGCTGACCGCCCGCACCTGGGATCCCGACCCGAAATACCAAGGCTCGTTGAGCCAAACGCGCGACGAGATCGTGGCCGCCGGCGGTCGGGCCGTCGCGGTGCGGGCGGATCTGTCCAAGGCAGAGGAGCGCGAACGGCTCTTCGCTAAGGTGGTGCGCGCCGTCGGTGCTCCCGACATTCTGGTCAACAACGCCGCCGTGACCTTCCTGCGGCCGCTGGACGGATTCCCTGAGCGGCGGGTCCGGCTGATGATGGAGATGCACGTCCTCGGGCCACTGCACCTGTGCCAGATGGCAATTCCTGAGATGCGGGCGCGCGGCCGCGGCTGGATTCTGAACCTGACCTCGGTGGGCGGAGACCTGCCACCCGGGCCGCCGTTCTCCGAGTTCGACCGCACGGCGGGCTTCGGCGTCTACGGTACGGCCAAGGCTGCGCTCAACCGCTTGACGAAAAGCCTTGCTGCCGAATTGTACGACGACGGAATCGCCGTCAACGCCGCCGCGCCGTCGAATCCGGTGGCGACGCCCGGGGCGGGCGCCCTCGACCTGGCCAAGACCGACACCGAGGACATCGAACTGATCACCGAGACCGCGTTTCGGCTGTGCACCGGTGATCCGAAGACCCTGACCGGACGCATCGCGCACACCCAGCCCTTCCTCGCCGAAGCCGGCTGGTCGAAGCCGGCCGGCTGAACGATTCCGGATGGCCGAGCTCGACCTCGACGGGCTGCGACGGCGACTCGCCGCCGCAGGGGTGAGCGACGTCGGCCCACTTGCGGGCGGCGCATCCAGCCTGACATTTCGTGGCGTGCGCGAGGGCCGGGCCGTTGTGATCAAAGTGGCGCCGCCGGGAGTTGAACCGGTTGCGCACCGCGACGTGCTGCGTCAGGCTCGCATCATCAAAGCGCTTGCGGGCAGCCGGGTTCCGGTCCCGGAGGTGTTGTGGCAGGACCCGGGGGATCCGCCACACCGCCCCCCGCTGTTCGTGATGTCCCGCGTCGCCGGCGATTCGACCGAGCCGCTCTTCGACGGTTGCGAACCCACGCCCGATGTGGTCGAGCGTTACCGCAACGCGTGCCGGACCATGGCGGCCTTGCACTGCGTGTCGCCGGCTGACCTCGGCCTGGGCGGTGAGTCCGTCGTCGATCCGGTCGCCGAAGTCCGTCGCTGGTGCGACACGCTGCAGACCGTCGATGCGGCGCTCGTACCCGACTGGCATGGAGTGCGCGACGCACTGCTGGGCTGCGCGCCGACGGCTCTCGGGCCGACCGTGGTGCACGGTGACTTCCGGCTGGGCAACCTATTGACCGTCGGACCCCGCGTCAACGCGGTCATCGACTGGGAGATCTGGTCGATCGGTGACCCGCGTATCGATGTGGGCTGGTTCTTGATCAACGCCGATCCGAATACCTACCGGCGCGTCGCCGTTCCGGACGGAATCGCTCCGCCGACATCCGAACTTGCGCAGCTCTATGCGAACGAGGGTGGGGCTATCGATGACTTGGCGTGGTTCGCCGCGCTGGCGTGCTTCAAATCCGCGGCTACTTGGTCGTTGATCGTCAAGCACAATCGCCGAAGGCGTTCTCCGCGAACTGATTTGGAGGCCATGGCGGCGTCGCCGCCGAGATTGCTGGAGCGCGCCCGGTCGATTGTTACCGGCAGCGAGCCCACATATTTTCGCACTGCATTCCGATACCACCAGAGCTTGATCGCGGACCGTCCCGATCGCGCGGATCCACGATCAATGCGGGCGTCCCCGTGATGATTTGGGTGATTATCGGGGGCACCGTACCCGGGTCGACAGGGTCCGGCTCCGCGGAGGCGACGCCGCAGCTGGCGGCCAGAGCAGCGACCCCGATCGCACCGGCAAGCAGTCCGCGAGCGCACGCGTGAAGCTTCATCGCTGCCCTCTCTGTCGCATGCCCGAATTCGACCAGCCTACCGCCCCGGGCAGACCAGTGGATGCAGAAATTGCTGGTCACGCGGACGAATCGCTCGCGGTGATTGCCAGCCTGCCGCGGCTGTGTTGCATACCAGTTACGAACCCACAACAACTTGGCCTGGGCCGCCACTGCATTCAGCAAATCAAATCGGGCAGTGCATACGGTATCGCGCGTGAGGCCGATAGCGGTGGTCGTTCGTCGCGCTGCGCTTGTCGTCGCTTGCGTGTTCATGTCGGTGATGGCGGCGCCTTCGGCCGGCGCTGATCCCGCCCCTGACGTTCCCGATGCGGCGGCTCCCGCCGACGGCCAGGTGCCGTCGAGTCCACCCGCAACCGTCAAGACGCCGGACGGCTGGACGCTGGCCCTGGGCGCCAAGGACGAGATGCAGGTTCCGGTGGCGCCGCTGACCACCGCGCTGTCGTCTCGCGAATACCTGTCCAGTGGGATATACGTCGCGTCGCTGGCCGGACCGGAACCGCCGCACGGTGAACTCGAGGTGGGTTACGAGATCGGCTGTGGAATCGACATGAGCACCTCGAACGGCGTCACGATGGCCGGCAGCGCCGGCGTCACGCCGTCGATCGGCACGACTGCGCTGATACCGGGTGCGACGCCGGGTGTGCTGCCGTTGATTTCCACGCCGGTCAGCGGCGTGGCCAGCGTGGGGCTCAAGCCCGGGATCATCATCGTCGTGCCCGTAACCAGGAAAGAGTTCAAGGGCCCTAACCCGTGGGTGATGATCAGCAACTTCCATATGAAAATCGACGGCTGCGTGGGGCAATCGTTCATCCGCTCCTATGCCGCCCTGACCCGGAGCACCGAGCAGTCCGACGTGGTGCTGTCCTATGTCGGGGTCACGAAGGCGGTCTGACAAGGCCTAATGGTGGCGACCCGCTTCGACCGGCTGCGCCGCCCTCGCGATCGCCACGGGCCTGTGCGAATGCCGTTCTGGCTCGGGACGTTCTAGATTGCAGAATGCAACGTAATTCCACCGACTAGCCCCACAACGCCCCGAGGAGGCCTCGTGTCCGAGGACGATTTCAACCGTCGCAACATCGAAGAGTTCCGTGCCAACCACGGCCGACTGGGCGGACAGTTCGAAGGCGCTCCGATGCTGTTGCTGCACACCACCGGCGCGCGCAGCGGAGAGGAGCGCATCAACCCGATGATGTACCTGGCCGACGGGGATCGCTATCTGGTGTTCGCGTCGGCAGCGGGCAGGGACCAGAACCCGGCCTGGTACCACAACCTCGTCGCGCACCCCGATGCGCGCATCGAAGTGGGGGACGACTCCGTCGATGTGCAGGCGGTCGAACTAGACGACGCCGAACGCGACGCCAAGTACGCGATCCAGGCCGAGCGGTATCCCGGCTTCGCCGAATACGAACGCATGACTACCCGGAAGATCCCGGTTGTGGCGCTCGTCCCGAGACAAGCATCGGCGTGAACGACGTCGTCGGCGCCCTGCGCGCCGAGTTGGACGGCGTCGTCCATGCGCCGGGTGAGGACAAATATGCCGACGCGACGAATCCGCGCAACTCGAGCTACCCCCAGCGGCCGTGCGCGGTCGTTCGGCCTCGAACGGCCGACCAGGTGGCGGCGGTGGTCAAGCTCGCGTGGCGCATCGGCGCGACCGTCGTCGTCCAGGCCACCGGTCACGGTGCGGGAGGCCAGGTCACCGACGATCAGGTGCTGCTGGACACGTCCGCGCTCACTGACGTCACCGTCAATCCGATCCGGCGCACCGCGCAGGTCGGTTCCGGTTTGACGTGGCCCGCAGTGCAGGAGGCGGCGCAAATCCACGGCCTGCTCGGCTTGAGCGGGACCTCGCCGACCGTCGGCGTTGCGGGGTACACCTTCGGCGGCGGAGTGGGGTGGTTCGTCCGGAAGTACGGGCTGGCGTCGGCGGCGTTGCGCGAGGTGCAGTACGTCGACGGCGCCGGCCAGCTGCGCCAGGCGTCCGACGACGCCACCGATTCGCTTGACCGCGAGGCGCTTTTGGCGTTTCGGGGAGGTGCGCCTGTCGGCATCGCCACGTCGGTTGAAATCGGACTGTTCCGTGTCCCCGACCTCTGGACGGGCTACCTGTTGTGGCCGGAAGGCGCGCTGGCAGCGGTGATCTCGGCCTGGCTATCGGTCGCCGGATCGGTCAGCAATTCCGTGAGCAGTGCGCTCTCGTTGGTGCGGCTGCCGCCGGAGGGCCCGTTCCCCGGCGAACTGCTTGGCCGCTGCGCGGTCCATCTCTCGTATGCGTCGCCCGACGGCGGGGCAAACCTCGACGCGATGCGCGACGGGGTGCGGGGTGCGGCCGCACCGATCGTCGACACCACCGGGCCGGGGGACCTGCAGTCGCTGTCGGCCATTCACCTCGATCCGCCCGCCGCCGTCCCAGCCCGGGGCACCGGTCGCTGGCTGGGTGAGGCCGAACCCGACGTCGTGGTGGCGATGTTCGAAGCCGCCCGGATCGGCCGGCCCGGCGGCTTGAGCATGGTCGAGTTGCGCCACACCGACCACGAGGTCATCGGTCCGGCCGGCGCACTGACCACCGTCCCCGCGCCATTCCTGCTGCACGCCGTCGGCACCGCCGGCGACGACGAAGCGAGAAAGCGAACCGACCGGGTCCTCAGTGAGGTCGAGGCCGCGGCCGGAGTGGCCGACATCGGCCGCGCGGCGGCCTCGTTTCGCGACGGGCAACCTGACGTCGCCGACGCATGGGAATCGTCCGAACAGGCGAGATTGCGGGCCATCAGGGCCGCGCTGGATCCCGAACGCGTCCTTAAATTTCAGCGCCACCCGGTGTTCTGAAGGCTCGGTCTGGGGCTAACCGCGGGGGATGCCCGCCAGCCGGTCCGCGAACTTCGCCTCCGCGGCCTCGCGCAACCGCAGGAGGTGCTCGGAGGGGAACAAATCGGGCGCAGCGGGACGGTCTTTGAGCAGTAGCCGGGCCAACGTAACCTTGTGCACTTCGGTCGGGCCGTCGGCCAAGCCGAGCACGAACGACTCCACCAGGTGCTGCACGAACGGCATCTCGTGGGTGGTGCCCAGCGATCCGTGTAGCTGCAACGCCCGGGCCGACACGTCGTGCAGCACCTTCTGCATCATCGCCTTGACCGCCGAGATGTCGGCCCGCACCCTCTTGTAATCATTGAGTTGATCTATCTTCCAAGCAGTTTGGAGAGTCAACAGACGGAAGGCCTCGATCTCCATCCACGAGTCGGCGACCATTTCCTGGACGAGTTGCTTGTTGGCCAGCACCTCACCCTGGGTGTAACGCGACACGGCCCGTTCGCAGATCATGTCGAAGATGCGCCGGACCAACCCCACCGTGCGCATGGCGTGGTGGACCCGCCCGCCGCCCAACCGAGTTTGGGCGACGACGAAGGCGCCACCGCGCGGGCCCAGCATGTGATCCGCGGGCACCCGCACGTTCTCGTAGCGGACGTAGCCCTCCCGCCCGCCACCGGCGGGCTGATACCCAAGTCCGACGTTGCGCAGCACGTTGATGCCGGGAGTGTTGCCGGGGACCACGAACATCGAGTAACGCTGATACGGCGGTGCCTCGGGGTCGGTCATCGCCATCACGATGATGAACGACGCCATGGCGGCAAACGACGAAAACCACTTCTCGCCGTTGATGATCCAGTGGTCACCGTCGGGGACCGCGGTGGTGGTGAACACCTTCGGGTCGGCGCCGCCCTGGGGTTCGGTCATCGAGAAGCAGGACACGATGCGGTTGTCCAGCAGCGGCTCGAGGTAGCGGGCTTTGAGCTCGGGCGTGCCGAAGTGTGCCAGGATCTCGCTGTTGCCGGAATCGGGCGCCTGTGAGCCAAAGACGATTGGCGCACACTCCGAGCGGCCCAGAATCTCGTTGAGCAGCGCCAGCTTCACCTGCCCGTAGCCCGGGCCGCCCAGATGCGGGCCCAAGTGGGTAGCCCATAGGCCGCGCCGTTTCACGATCTCCTGCAGCGGCGGGATCAGCGCCTGGCGCACCGGATCGGTCAGATCGTGAGACTCCTTGACAATCAGGTCAATCGGCTCGCACTCGGAGCGCACGAAGTCCACCACCCACTCGAGTTGACGAGCCCACTGCGGGTCGGTGGAGAAGTCCCATGGCATCTGTTATCCCCTCCTGCTCAGTGCGACGACGACGCCGGCGTCGACGAGTTCGGTGACGGCGTCGGAGTCGAAGCCCATCTCGCGCAGCAGCGCGTCGACGAACGCGCCACGCGCCGCCAGGTGCGGATGTCGCGGCGCCTCCGACAGCGAAAGCACCGGCTTTGCAGGGCATCCCGGCGAGTCCAGCAGCTGTGCCCACTCGTCGCGTGTCTTCTCGGCGAACCGGGCGGCCGGCACCTCGCGGTGCGCGGCCCACGCCGTCGGCTTGTCGCCGTCGTGCGGCACGCTCACCCCCAGTCGGTCGCACAGTTCGGCGTAGAACTTCGGCTCCATCGCGCCGACCGCGATATGGCCCCCGTCGGCCATGGCGTACATGCCGTAGAACTGGGCGGCGACGTCGGCGCCCAAGTCGCCCAACAACATTCCGCAAAACGGGCCGGGCCCCGGGCCGCCCATCATGACGATGCGTATTCCTGTGAGGGGACCGCGCGGGGGACCGGTCACCGTGTCCACTTCTTTCGGTGCGCCGTTGCCTCGTCGGTCGCGTGCGCGATCACCTGGTTGCGGTTTTCCAGTTCCAGGGCCGACGAAAGGTCAGCCGCGTCGGTGTTGACTTGCAGCGCGCGCTTGGTCAATTGCGCGCCCAGCGGGGCGAGGCCCGCGATCAGCGAGGCCAGCTCCACACCACGGTCGGCCAATCGGTCCGGGTCGACGAGCTCGCTGACCAGGCCACGCCGATCGGCCTCGGCGGCCGACACTGTGCGGCCGGTGAGCATCCAGTCGGCGGCGACGCTGGTGCCGACGATGCGGGGCAGGTGGTAGCTCATGCCCATTTCGGCTCCCGACAGGCCGAGCAGGATGGCGCCATTGCCGAAAGATGCTGCCGTCGAACAGATCCGGATGTCAGCCGCCAGGCACAGCGCGAATCCCGCCCCCACGCAGGGGCCGTTGACGGCGGCGATGACGGGCTGCGGCAACGCGCGGACGGCTTCGGGTAGCGCGGCCATCGACTCCTGGAAGCGCATCCGATCCAGCGCGGGCGCGGTGGCCTCGGGGGCGGCAGGCCCGAAGTCGCGCACGTCGATCCCCGCGCAGAAGCCGCGACCGGCACCGGTCAGCACGACGGCATGCACTGAGCGGTCGGCGGCCAAATCGGCCAGGGTCCAGCCTAATTCGGCTTGCATGGCCTCGTTGATGGCGTTCAGCCGGTCCGGGCGATTCAGACGCATCACGGCGACGCCGTCACACGGCCGGTCCAGGTCCAGTGTGTTCGGCACCGTCTGATCGTAATGCTTCTCTCGGCTACGGAGAATAACCTTCTCCTAGACGGCTATGCTGTTCTCGCCTGTTCTCGCCTGTTCTCGCCTGTTCTCGCCTGTTCTCGCCTGTTCTCGCCGGCGCTCAGGAGTCGAAGTTGGTGCCGGAACTGACCTGCTCCCACTTGGTGATCTCGTTCGCGCGCGCGTCGGCGATGTAGCGGTAGACGGCCACCGCGTCCGGTCCGAGGAGCAGGAACGCCGGGGGCTCGGGTGATTCCACGGCCGCGATGATCGCGGCACCGGCCTTGGCCGGGTCCCCTTGCTGACTGCCGTGCATGGTGTCGGTCTCAATGCGACGCTGCCCGGCGGTTTCGGCGTAGTCGTCGATGACCGTGGCCGATTGGGTCAGTGACCGGCCGGCGAAGTCGGTGCGGAACGCCCCGGGCTCCACCACCGTCACCGAGATGCCGAGCGGCGCCAGCTCGCCGCGCAGGGCACCGCTGATGCCCTCGAGGGCGGATTTGGCCGCGGCGTAGTAGCCGGATCCCACCGGATTCAGCTGCACGCCTATCGAGGAGATGTTGACAATGGCGCCGGTGCGGCGGGCGCGCATGCCGGGCAGGACGGCCTTGATCATCGCGACTGCACCGAAGAAGTGCGTCTCGAACAGGGCGCGGACGTCGGCGTCGTCGCCTTCTTCGATGGCGGCTCGGTACCCGTACCCGGCGTTGTTGACCAGGACGTCGACGCCGCCGAATCGCTCTTCGGCGTGGCGCACGGCCGAGGTGACCTGCTCGGGTTTGGTGACGTCGAGCGCGACGGCCAGCGCCCGCTCGGGTGTGGCGCCGGCCAGGTCGGCGACCCTGACGACGTCGCGTGCGGTGACGACGGCGTTATGGCCGGCGCCGAGGACGGCCTGTGCGAGCGCGCGGCCGAGTCCCGTTGAGCAGCCGGTGATAAGCCAGGTCGACATGGGCATGTCCCCTTTCGGTCGCGGCGCGACGTCCACCCGAATATTAGGGGGCCGCGAAGCGGTTGCTCGCTGCGCCCATTACCTACTCAGCCGTCAAACGCCGGGCCGTCGAAACGTTCGAGGGTGACGAACTCGGCTACCGGCTGGCGGCGCAGCCTGGTCAGCTGTCGCAGGGGCTTGCCGAGCGGCACGACCGCGGCCACCGCATGCGTGTCGGGCATCCCGAGCAGTTGACGCACTTGTCCCTCGGCCGCCACGGCCATGGTGGTGAAGGTGCCGCCGTAGCCCTCGTTGCGGGCGGCCAGCAGGATGTTCCAGACCAGGGGATATACCGATGCGCCGCCGGCGATGCCGACGCGATCCAGCGCCTGGTCGAGGGCGGCGACCACGCCCAAGTCGACGGAAACAACCAGGACGACAGGCGCATTCCGGATCGGCGCGACGAAGGTTTCGGGGATCTCGGTCTTGTCGATGACGTCTTGTGGAACGGCGCTGGGATGGATTGGGTTCCAAGGGCTTTCACCGGCCGTCAGCTGGGCGTAGTAGCGCCGGGCGGCGGGGGCGCCGAGCTCGGAGAGGCGGCGACGTACGACGGCGTCGCGCACCACGATGATGTGGGCGCCTTGACGGTTGCCCCCGCTGGGGGCGAAGCGGGCGTTGTCGAAGATGCGCGAAAGCACGTCGTCGGGCAGCGCGTCGTCGGTGAATTCCCGCGCCGCAAACGTTGTCCGCATGACGTCATACAGGTCCACGGCCGCCCTCCTCACACACCCGCGGCAGGCCGCTCTAGCCGGAAGGTGCGCCGGAAGCCGGCGGGTTGCGTCGTGAGGGTGACTTCCACGGCGCCACCGGGCGCGACAACGTAACGCTCCTCGACCTGAGGGCCGTCGTTCCACCGGCCGACCGGCTGGCGGCCGAGATCGTCGCGGTCGTTTAGGGCTGGGTCGAAGGGAAAGAGCACCGGGTCATACGGCATGACATCCCCATCGGGACGTCCGTTGACCAGGCGGCTGCACTCCACGAACCGGAAATGCCCGATATTGTGCGCCGCCCGGTAGGTCCGGCTCACGACCAGCGGGGCACGCCCGTCCGCAGGAAGGGAGGCGTCCTTGGAGACGATCGGGTCGAAAACGACGTCGGCGCCGGCGTGCGCCTCCCGGAAGACGCCGAAGTGTCGCGAAAAGCGTTCGGACAATGCGAAACCGGCTTCGTTGTCGAGGAAGACGGCGAGACCGATGGCGGTGGCGGCGAACGGGTGCGGCGAGCGCTTTACCCGCTTGTCGCCGAACGTCGCGCGCAGCATCCGGGAAACCAGCGGGAAGCCTCCGGTGCCGCCGACCACATAGATACCTGCCACTTCGGACCACGCCACGTCCCTGCCGCCGCGCGTCGGATCGTGCAGGACCCGGTCGAGAAGTTCGATTGTGTTGTCCACCAGCGGCGTACACGCCGAGAAAACGTCGTCGATACCGCAGGAGAAGGGTGGCCGGTCGATCCCGTCGTCAATTGGTGTGAGGTCCAACAGGAATCGGCGTGTCTGCGGCCCGACTGTCTCCTTGCGGGCGGCGCACTCCTCTCTCAGCAGTTCGCGGGCGCCGGCAGCCACGTCTAACTTCGTCCTGGCGAGGACGAGCTGCAGAATCGCTTCGTCTAGATCGTCGCCGCCGAGGCGTTGGATGCCCTCGCTGACGACCACCTCGTTGCGCCGCCCGGTCATCTTGAGCAGCGAGGCGTCGAACGTGCCCCCGCCGAGGTCGTAGATGAGGACGTACTCCCGTTTGGCGGTGATGGTGGAGCGGTACCGATGCGCGTATTCCAGGCCCGCCGCGGACGGTTCGTTGAGCAGTGCGGCGACGTGGAAACCCGACGCCACGAACGCATCCAGCGTCAGTAGGCGTTGCGCGCTGGATGCGTTGGCCGGCACGCTGATCGCGGCCTCGACCGTCTCACCCGCCGCCAGGCCGGCGTTCGAGCGGTGCGCAAGGTCGCTCTTCAGCCGAGTCAGAAACCCAGTGAGCAGTTCGGCCAGTCGATAGTTGCGGCCGGCCAGGGTCACCTCGGTCCGCGGTCCGGCCTCATTGAGCAGCCGCTTGAACGAACGCAGTACCGACCACCCCGGTTCGTGGCGAACGGCGGCGGCGTCGGCGCCGAAGCGCAACTCCCCGGCGGCGTTGGCCGCGATGAGCGACGGCCAAGCGTCGACACCGTCGAAGGAGACGACGGGGTAGTTACCCCTGTCGACGGTGGCGACGACAGTGTGGGTGGTGCCGAAGTCGATACCGACTCTCATCCCGCACAACTTTAGGGCGGTGCAGGCGACTTCGGTACAACCCGATGCCCGGGCGTGCCGTTTCAGGCGGACCCGACGGTGATCGCGGTGTTCACAATCTGAACATTTCGCGCGCCATCTCGGCGTTCTCGAGGAATCCGTACCGCCTCGGCACATCGTGTCGCGGCGGGCGTGTTTCATCCATCGTGTTCCCGAAGAACCGTCGCAGGATGTTGCCAAACCGACCGCCGGTTTGGTCGCCGTGCAGGCCGCGGGCGGCCGCGGTGCCCAAAAGCACCTGGTGCGTGGTGATCAGGACCTGGTTTGATTCTGTGGATTCTGTGGATTCGGGGAATGCACCGGCTTGCGCCTCGACCGAGAGTGCGGGTGAGGCAGGTTCGGGCACATCGACGGCGGGGGGTTCGGCGGTGTCGGTGAGTTCCGCTGGTGAAACACGCATTTCGATTGCCTCCTGGTAGGTGTTGTCGACTGGGGGTAGGCGATTGCAAAAACCGTACGGCCGGTCATCGCCCGCAGGCACGCGTAGTCGACTACCTATTTCTGTTTCGCGGCTGTCCGTCGAGGGTTGCCCACACGGACCCGCGAGCGTAACGCTGCTGCGAAATCCAGCGGCGCGAAATCGCGGTGACGTTACGCTCGCGGCGGTATCGCCGGCTGCGAGTCCCACTGCCGCTGGACTTTGCGTTCGCCGGCCGTGGCGAAAAGGCCGGAGGGCGCGAACTTTTTCGACGGCACCGGTTCGGCCTCGCTCAGCGGCCTGCCGCCACCGCGAATTGCCTTGAACGCGACCACAATTCCGGCGACGAACACAATGGCGACGACCAGCGCGAAGATCACCGACAGGGTGCCCTGGATCCAGGTATTCCTGATCACTTCGTCGAGTTGGTGGGCGTTTTTCGCCGCACCGAATGTCGTTTTGCCCGCTGTCTTCGCCGCCAAATACTGGGAATGCTGTGTCCAGTAGCCGATGGCCGGGTCCGCGGAAAAGATCTTCTGCCACGACGCGGTGAAGGTGACCGCGAGGTCCCACAGCAGCGGAACACCCGGAATCCACGCCCATTTGATCAGGCCCTTCTTGATGACCACCACGGTGATGACGGTCAGGGCGATGCCAGCAAGGAGCTGGTTGGCGATACCGAACAGCGGAAACAGCGTGTTGATACCGCCCAGCGGATCGGTCACACCCATCAGCAGGATGCTGCCCCACGCCGCGACCACGGCCAGGCTGCATGCCCAGACGCCCGGTCGCCAGCTCGGGTTTCGCAACTTGGCCAGTGGGCCGCCCAAATTACCCAGCGCGTCGGAGAGCATGAACCGGTTGACCCGGGTGCCCGCATCGAGGGTGGTCAGGATGAACAGTGCCTCGAACATGATCGCGAAGTGGTACCAGAAGGACTTGAGCCCGCCGCCGCCGAACACGCGCTGCAGTATCTCCGACATTCCCCACGCGAGGGTCGGTGCTCCGCCGGTGCGCGACACGATCGATTTCTCGCCGACGCTGCCGGCGGCCTGGTTGATCTGGTCGGCGGTGGCCGGGGCGCCGGACAGGCCGAGTTTGTTGACGTATTCCGCGGCAGCGGCCGCGGTGCCGCCGGTCCGGGCGGTCGGCGCATTGAGGGTGAAGTACAGGTGCTGGTTGATGATCGACGCCGTGATCAGGGCCATGACGGCGACGAACGACTCGGTGATCATGCCGCCGTACCCGATCAGCCGCATCTGGCTTTCCTTCTCGAGCAGCTTCGGCGTCGTCCCGGACGAGATCAGCGAGTGGAACCCGGACAGGGCACCGCACGCGATGGTGATGAACAAGAACGGGAACAGCGAGCCGGCGAACACCGGACCGTCGCCATGCATGGCGAAATGCGAGACCGCGGGTGCCTGCATGACCGGCCGGGCGATGCAGATGCCGATCGCCAGCAGCGCGATGGCGCCGACCTTCATGAACGTCGACAGATAGTCGCGCGGGGCAAGCAGCAACCACACCGGCAGCACCGACGCGGCGAATCCGTAGACGATGAGGCACCAGCACAACGTGACCGAGGACAGCGTGAACCAGGATGCGCCCCAAGATGTTTCGGCGACCCAGTTGCCGGACGCCACCGCGGCCAGTAGCAGCGCGAAGCCGATCACCGATACTTCCGCCACCCGGCCGGGACGCAGGAATCGCAGGTAGCAGCCCATGAACAGGGCGATGGGGATGGTCATGGCGATGGAGAACACGCCCCACGGGCTGCGGGCCAGCGCCTGCACGACGATGAGCGCCAGAACCGCGATCAGGATCACCATGATGACGAGGACCCCGATCAGGGCGGCGGCCCCGCCCACCGCGCCCAGTTCGTCGCGCGCCATCTGGCCCAGCGAACGGCCCCGGCGCCGGGTCGAGATCCACAACACCAGGTAGTCCTGCACGCAGCCGCCGAACACCGCGCCGATGACAATCCAGATGCTGCCGGGCAAGTAACCCATCTGGGTGGCCAGCACCGGACCGACGAGTGGCCCGGCGCCGGCAATGGCGGCGAAGTGATGGCCGAAAAGCACGCGCCGGTCGGTCGGCACGTAATCGGTGCCGTCGTCGAGAACTTCGGCCGGGGTGGCGTGGTCGTCGCGCGGGCGAACGATCTTCATCTCGATCAACCGGGCATAGAACCGGTAACCAAGGATGTACGTGCAGATCGCCGCGACCACGAACCAGACCGCGTTGACCGTCTCGCCCCGGAAAAACGCGATGATTGCCCAGGCGATGGCGCCGATCACGGCGACGATCCCGAAGGCGATCCGGTGTCCGACGGTGATGGGGGAGCGGTCGATGATCGCGACGGGCGGCAGGTCAGAGTCGGTATGGATGTAGCTGACGTCGCTGACGTCGCTGGCGTCACTGTCTTGCTGTGTCACGGTCAAACCCTACGATGGCGAACCCCTCGGCGAGACCCCAGGCGCAGGATCAATACAGCGCGCGCACGGCGTCGATGGTGTCGGCTTCGGCCGGGCTCTTGTCGTCGCGGTAACGCACTACCCGAGCGAAGCGCAGCGCGACCCCGCCGGCGTAGCGCGTAGAACCCTGCACACCGTCCAGCGCGATCTCGACCACCTGCTCGGGCCGCACCCGGACCACCCAATTGTTGAGGCCACCATCTGTGTCGCCGATCGCCAGCTCGCTGAACCGGGTGGTCTGCCAGTCCAGCATGGCGTCGGTCATGCCCTTGAATGTCTTGCCCACCATGACAAATCCACCGGTGGCCGGATCGCGCGCGCCCAGGTGGATATTGGACAGCTTCCCGCGGCGGCGCCCCGAACCCCACTCCACCGCGAGCACCACCAAATCGAGGGTGTGCACGGGCTTGACCTTCAGCCAGCCCGCTCCGCGCCGGCCCGCCTGATAGGGCGCGCCCGGCGACTTGGCCATTACGCCTTCGTGGCCGGCGGCCAGCGTCGCCGCGAGAAAGTCCTCGGCCTGCGCCGGGTCCGACGTGACCAGCCGGTCCACCCGGTGCGGCGGCGGCACCAGCGCGTCCAGGGCGGCCAGCCGCTCGGTCGTCGGCGCGTCGAGCAGGTCGGTGCCGTCGCGATGCAGGATGTCGAAGAAGAACACCGAAAGTGGTTGCGCCGCGCGGGCCGCAGGGACGTCGACCGATCGCCCGAAGCGGGATGCGGTGACCTGGAACCGGTGCGGCCGGTTGTCGGGCCGCAGCGCGATCGCCTCACCGTCGGCAATGAGGTGGCGCACCGGTAGCGCCAGCGTCGCCTCGACCACCTCGGGTAGCCGGGCGGTCACGTCGTCGAGGCTTCGGGTGTAGACGGTGACCTCGTCACCGGCCCGGTGGATCTGCACCCGCGCGCCATCCAGCTTTGCCTCGAAAATGGTTGTGCCGCAGTGACGTTCGAGCGCATCGGCCACGCTGGTGGCGGCCTGCGCCAGCATCGGGCCGACCGGGCGCCCGACGCGAAGGGTGAACGCGTCCAGCGCGGCCTGGCCGCCTTCGCGGCCTCCGGACAGGCCCGCCGCGGCGACCGCCGGCAGGTCCCCGCCGAGCATCGCCGCGCGCTGTACCGCGGCGGCGGGAATGTCCGCGGCCTTCGCGACGGCGTCGGTCATGATCCCGGCCAGCGCACCCTGGCGCAGCTCACCGCCCAGCAGGCGCAGTAGAAAGGTCTGCTCGGTTTCGGTGGCCGCGGCGAATAACCCCGCGACGAGTTCGGCGCGCCGCGCGGCCGAACCTTTGCCCGACACCGCGCCGATCTCGGCGAAGGCGGCGTCGACGGCGGCGACGGTCAGCGTCGGATCCGGCGCTGCGGGCGCCCGGACCGATACTGACCGCAGCGAGGCCCAGCCGACGCCGATCTGGCGTTGGCGCAGTTCGCCGGAGAGCCACGACACGATGATCACGACCAGTTCGGGCTCCGGTGCGGCGCGGCGCAGCAGGTCCGCGATGTGCGCGACCTTGGTCAACCGCGACGAGGTGCTGCCCACGTCCAGCGATGTGGTGGCGACGTCGACAAGGAGCACAATTGCGAGCTTGGCATGACGCGCCGACAACCCGCGCGCGCGGACCGGCCAGGTGTCTAGGTAACGTTACAAATTGCGGCGAATCTGACAAGCCCGAAATTGGAGGTCCTGATGGAGATCAGTGGGAAGAAGGTCGTCGTGATCGGCGGCGCGTCGGGGATGGGGCGCGCGAGCGCCGAGCTGCTGGCCGGACACGGCGCTCAGGTCGCGATCCTCGACCGTGAGGGTTCCGATGGCAAAACCGTCGCGGAGGGTCTGGGCGTCAAGTTCTATCCCGTCGACGTCACCGACTTCGCCGGCACCGAGCAGCAGCTGGGGGCGGCGGTCGACGACCTCGGCGGCCTACACGTCACGGTGACCACGGCCGGCGGCGGCATCGCCAAGCGGACGATGACCAAGTCCGGTCCCCATGACCTCGAGTCTTTCCAGGCCGTGGTGAATCTCAACCTCATCGCGACCTTCAACATCAGCCGGTTGGCGGCCGCGCACATGAGCAAGAACGAGCCCGAAGACGAGGAGCGCGGCGTGATCATCAACACCGCCTCGATCGCGGCCTTCGAGGGTCAGATCGGGCAGGTTGCTTACACCGCCGCCAAGGCGGGGATCGCCGGCATGTGCCTGACGATGGCGCGTGACCTGGGTTCGCTGGGGATCCGGGTGCTGGCGATCGCGCCGAGCCTGTTTCTGACCGGATTGACCTCGATGGTTCCCGAGGAGATGGCGGCCACGCTGACCCGCGACGCGGCCTTCCCCAAGCGGATGGGCCGGCCGATCGAGTACGCCAAGCTGGTGGCGGCGATCGTCGACAACCCGATGCTCAACGGCCAGTGCCTGCGGCTGGACGCGGGCCAGCGGTTCGCGCCCAAGTAGCTGCATTAAGTACACTCTTTAGGCGAAGGCCCGCGACGTCGCGGGGCCTGGCGAGTGCCGCGAGGAGGACCCTGATGGGTATCGCACTGACCGACGACCATCGTGAGCTCGCCGACGTAGCGCGCGGGTTCCTGACTTCGCAGAAGGCGCGGTGGGCCGCCCGGTCCCTGCTGGACGCGCCCGAGGAGGCCCGGCCAGGGTTCTGGCATGACCTGGTCGAGCTGGGCTGGCTCGGCCTGCACGTCGACGAGGAGTACGGCGGATCAGGCTACGGGTTGCCCGAACTCGTAGTGGTGATCGAAGAACTCGGTCGCGCCGTGGCGCCCGGGCCGTTCCTGCCGACCGTGATCGCGTCGGCGGTGATCGCCAACGACGGCACCGCCGAACAAAAGTCGCGGCTGCTGCCTGGCCTGATCGACGGAACCGTCGCCGCCGGAATCAGTCTGAACGGTCAGGTGCTGCTCACCGACGGCGCGAATGGGTCTGCCGACGGCGACGCCGGGATCGTGTTCGGTGCCGGGCTCGCCGACCTGCTGCTGATCGCCGCCGGCGACGACGTCCTGCTCCTGGAACGCGACCGCGCGGGAGTCACGGTGGAGGTGCCCGAAAACTTCGATCCGACCCGACGGTCCGGCCGGGTCCGCCTGGAAAACGTAAGCGTCACCGCCGCCGACGTGCTGCCGGGCGCGCGGGAATCGGCGTTGGCCCGAGCGCGTACGCTGCTGGCCGCCGAGGCGGTCGGCGGGGCGGCCGAGTGCGTCGACGCCGCCGTCGCGTACGCCAAGGTCCGCCAGCAGTTCGGGCGCACCATCGCGACATTCCAGGCCGTGAAGCATCACTGCGCGAACATGCTGGTGGCCTCCGAGTCGGCGCTCGCTGCGGTCTGGGACGCCTCGCGCGCGGCGTCGGAGCACACAGCGGACTCGTCGGCGGACGAGCCGCAGTTCCGGCTGGTCGCCGCCGTGGCCGCGGCGTTGGCGTTCCCCGCCTACGCGCGCAATGCCGAACTCAATATCCAGGTGCACGGCGGCATCGGCTTCACCTGGGAGCACGACGCGCACCTGCATCTGCGCCGGTCCCTGGTGACCACGGCGCTGTTCGGCGGCGACGCGCCGGCGCGAGACGTATTCGACCGGACCGCGGCCGGAGCCTACCGGGAGAACAGCCTGGACCTGCCGCCCGAGGCCGAAGAACTGCGCGCCCGAATCCACGGCGACGCCGCCGAGCTCGCCGCGCTGGAAAGGAAGGACCAGCGCGACAAGCTGATCGAGACGGGCTATGTGATGCCGCACTGGCCCAAGCCGTTCGGCCGCGCCGCGGACGCGGTCGAGCAGCTGGTGATCGAGGAGGAGTTTCGCGCCGCGGGCGTCAGGCGCCCCGACTACGGCATCACCGGCTGGGTGATCCTCACCCTCATCCAGCACGGAACACCTTGGCAGATTGAAAGATTCGTGGAAAAGGCGCTGCGCAAGGACGAGATCTGGTGCCAGCTGTTCTCCGAGCCCGAAGCGGGGTCGGACGCGGCGTCGGTCAAGACCAAGGCCACTCGGGTGGACGGCGGTTGGAAGATCAACGGGCAGAAGGTGTGGACCAGCGGGGCCCAGTACTGCGCGCGCGGATTGGCCACCGTGCGCACCGATCCGGACGCCTCCAAGCATGCGGGCATCACCACGGTGATCGTCGACATGAAGGCTCCCGAAGTCGAGGTACGGCCGTTGCGCCAGATGACCGGCAGCTCGGAGTTCAACGAGGTGTTCTTCAACGACCTGTTCGTGCCCGACGAGGACGTCGTCGGAGCCCCCAACACCGGGTGGACGGTCGCGCGCGCGACTCTGGGCAATGAGCGCGTCAGCATCGGCGGCAGCGGGTCGTTCTACGAGGGCTTGGCGGCGCAACTGGTGCAGCTGGCCCAGGAGCGCGGGAGCCGGTTGGCGGGCTCCGAAGTCCGGCTGGGCTATTACCTTTCCGAAGAGCACGCGCTGCGCCTGCTGAACCTGCGCCGCGCCGCGCGCAGCGTCGAAGGCGCGGGCCCCGGCCCGGAAGGCAACGTCACCAAGCTGAAGCTGGCCGACCACATGATCGAGGGCGCCGCGATCTCGGCGGCGCTACTGGGGCCCGAGCTTGCGCTGACGGACGGTCCCGGCGCACTCGCGGGCCGGATGATGATGGGCGCCCGCGGGATGGCGATCGCGGGCGGCACCTCCGAGGTCACGCGCAACCAGATCGCTGAGCGGATCCTGGGCATGCCGCGCGACCCGCTGATCAACTAGGGCCGCGAGCAGCCCGCGAGCGGCCGTCTGCTCGCGCAACTAAGCCGGCGCGAACAACGGCGCGCCGCCGGCACCCTTTTTCGGCCGGATGCCGACGGGCATCCCACACGTCACCGAATCCGGCTCGCACCCAACGATGTTGGCGGCCAGTCGCAGCCCGCGCTGTTCGCTGAGCTCGACGATGGCGATGACATACGGAGTCGGGATCTCGGGGTTGTACGGGTGGTAGTTCACCGTGTAGGTGAAAACCGTGCCCTGGCCGGAGACCGGTCGCGCCACCAGTTGACCACCGCAGTCCCGGCATTCGCCGGCGGCGGGGTGCACCCAGCGCGCGCAGTTGTCGCAATGTTCAATCAGCAGCGGGGGCATGGTCGACTCGGCTGACACGACCAATACAGTACACTCTATTCGTTCCGGATCGTGCGGCGAGTTGGGTCTGAACAGGGCGGTGCACATGACGTATTTCGAGAAGGACGCGATCCTGTCCGGCGTCGGCATCTCGCGGATCGGCCGGCGCACCGGCATTCCGGGGCTGCAGCTGACGATGGAGGCCGTGCGGACCGCCATCGAGGACGCCGGCCTGGCCCCAGCCGACATTGACGGCATCGCGACCCTGGGCGACACCCCGGCCGCCGAGGTCAACGCCGAACTGCGTATCGACGCGGCGGACTGCGGAGCCGGGTTCGGGACCGGCGGCCTGCTGAGCCCGGTGATGTCGGCGTGCCGTGCGGTCTCCGAGCGGCGCGCCCACCACGTCCTGATCTACCGGACGATTCAGATGCTGGGCGGCACGGTGCCGGTCAAGCAGGACAAAAACGCCCCCGCCCCGGCGCTGGCCCGCATGTTCGAGACACCCGAGGGAGAGGCCAAGCCCGCCGTCGGCGCCATGGACGACGTCAACGACCTGGTCGCGGCCCAGGCCTACTCCGCCGCGAACTGGCTAGCGCTGAACGCCCGCCGCCACATGGAGCTGTACGGAACCACGAAGGAGCAGCTGGGCTGGATCGCCCTGACCGGCAGACGCAACGCCGCGCTGAATCCCCTCGCGGTCTACCGCGATCCGATGACGATGGCCGATTACCTGGGCGCGCGGCTGGTCTCGACGCCGTTCGGGCTGCTGGACTGCGACGTCCCGATCGACGGATCGGTTGCGGTGGTGGTGTCGCACGCCGATTACGCCCGCGACTGCCCGCACCGGGCGGTGGCGGTGGAGGCGATCGGTGGGTCCGACGGCGCCGGTGGCTGGTTCCACCGTGACGATTACCCGAAGATGGCGATGTCGGACGCCACGGCGCAGATGTGGTCGCGGACGGAGTTGACGCCCGGTGACCTCCAGGTAGCGGAGCTGTACGACGGCTTCACGTTCCTCACCATGGCCTGGCTGGAGGCCCTGGGGGTGTGCGCCGACGGCGAGGCCGGCCCGTTCGTCGAGGGCGGCGCGCGGATCGCCCGCGACGGCGCACTCCCGCTCAACACCTATGGCGGCCAACTCTCGGCCGGGCGCATGCACGGCTACTGGGCGCTGCACGAGGGGTGTCTGCAGTTGCGCGGCGACGCCGGCGAGCGACAGGTGTCGCGGCGCCCGGAGGTCGGGGTGGTTTCGGTGGGTGGTGGTCCCGTCGCGGGATGCATGCTGCTCACGTGTTGAGCCGGCTCGTGGGAACACTCAGTTGAGCATCGACCCGGATGCGGTCCGCACGGACAGACAAGATAAACGGGCCGCGAAGATCGCCCGCTGCATCGAGGAAGACATCGTCCGGCGCGGGTGGACGATCGGAGAATCGCTGGGGTCGGAACCGGCGCTGCAGCAACGCTATGGGGTGAGTCGATCGGTGCTGCGGGAAGCCGTGCGCCTCGTCGAGCACCATCAGGTCGCCCGGATGCGCCGCGGACCGGGCGGCGGTCTGCTCATCTGCGAGCCCGACGCCGGTCCCGCGACCCGCGCCGTGGTCATCTACCTCGAGTACCTCGGCACCACGATCGAGGATTTGTTCAATGCACGCCTGGTGCTCGAGCCCTTGGCCGCCGCCCTGGCCGCCGAACGAATGGACGAAGCCGGCATTGCCCGGCTGCGCGCGGTCCTGCGCGCCGAGGAGGACTGGAAGCCGGGTCTACCGCTGCCGCGCGACGACTTCCATATCGTGCTCGCGGAGCGGTCGAAAAACCCCGTCCTGCAACTGTTTATCGACGTCTTGATGCGCCTCACCAGGCGATATGCGTTCGCGTCGCGCGTCGACTCGGCAACCGACGCCATCGGGGCCATCGGGGCCATCGAGGCGATCGACCAGATGCGCTGCGGCCACGCCGATATCGTCGCCGCAGTCACCGCGGGCGATTCCGCGCGGGCCAAGACGTGCAGCGAGCGCCACGTGGCCGCGGTTACCGCTTGGCTGCAGGAGCGTCGGGCCATGAGCGCCGGCCCGCGACAGGCACGCGGGCCACGTCGCGTCTCCCTCGACCCGGAGGCGCGCCGCGGCAAGCTCGCCGAGGTATTGGCTTCCAGCATCGGCGACGACATCGCGGCCGACGGTTGGCGGGTCGGTTCCGTCTTCGGCACCGAAACGGCCCTGCTGGAACGCTACCGGGTAAGCCGCGCGGTGCTGCGGGAGGCGGTGCGACTGCTCGAATATCACGCGATCGCGCAGATGCGCCGCGGGCCCGGCGGCGGGCTGGTCGTCACAAAACCACAAGCACAGGCCAGCATTGACACTATTGCGCTCTACCTGCAGTACCGCAGGCCAACCCGCGAAGACCTGCGCTGTGTCCGGGACGCCATCGAGATCGACAATGTCACAAAAGTCGTCGGCAAAGTCGTCGGGCGCCGGCCCGAATCCGGGGGGACGGGCTTGCTCGACGTGCTGGGCGGCCCCGCGCACCGGCGCGCCGACGTACGCACCGGCGAGGGCGCCGCCGATGTGCGCAAGGCCGCCGTCGAGGAGTTTCGGTTCCACGTCGGGCTGGCGCAACTGGCCGGCAACACGCTGCTGGACCTGTTTTTGCGGATCATTGTCGAGCTGTTCCGCCGGCACTGGTCCAGCACCGGCCAGGGGCTGCCGAACTGGACCGACGTCGTCGCTGTCGAGCGGGCTCACCTGCGGATTCTCGAGGCCATCGGCGACGGCGACGAGAGCTTGGCGCGCTACCGCATCCGTCGCCATCTCGACGCCGCCGCATCTTGGTGGCTTTAATCCGCGTGTCGATGCATAGCGAAGGCCCACAGGGGGTATTGAGAATGAGGAATGCGACGCCGGTTCCGGCGGGGGGATGGCATTTTGACCGATAGCAGGAGCACCGAATTGAGTACCAGAACGGACGTCAGGCAACGAGGCTTCGTCCACTCCGCACTGCTCTACCACTCCGAGCGGGAGTGGCTGGATTTCGTGGTGCGATTCATCGTCGACGGCATTGCTAATGACGAGCCGGTGCTGGTTGCGATACCGGGCGACAAGCTGCCGGCGCTGCGAGCTTCGTTGCGGCTTGCGTGCGAGGCCGGCCTGCCCGCGCACCTGCGCCTGGTCGACATCGCCGAGGCCGGCCGCAACCCGAGCCGGTTTCTCGCCACCGAGGGCTCATTCGCCGCGGCGCACCCTGATCGGCGGGTGCGTATCGTGAGCCAACTCGTATGGCCCGGCCGCACCTCGGACGAGTTGCTCGCCTGCGCGCAGCACGAGGCTTTGGTCAACGGCGCCTTCGAAGGCCACGACGTGGTGGCGTTGTGCCTGTTCGACGCAAATCAGCTGGACGAGGGCGTGCTGGACGACGCGCGCTGCACGCACCCACTGCTGTGGAAATGCGGTTCGGTGTATCGCAGCGCCGAGTACGCGCCGGATGAGGTGCTGGCGCGGTGCAACCAGCCGCTACCCACCAGCCCGGGGGCCGTGACCTATACGGTCAGGCAGAAGGCGGACCTGAGGCCGGCCCGGTCGTTCGCGGTCGACTACGCCGACTGGGTTGGACTTTCCCGGGACGGAATCGAGGACCTGCAGCTGATCGCCACCGAGCTAGCCAGCAACAGCTTGATGTACACCGATGGTGCGTGCCAGCTCGCGTTCTGGCGGCACGATGAGCATCTCGTCTGCGAGGCGCGCGACAGCGGTCGGTTCAAAGATCCACTGGCCGGACGCCGGCCCCCGGGCTCCAGCGGCACCGCAAGCCGCGGACTGTTCATGGTCAATGCCATGGCAGACCTGGTGCGCACGCACACCACCGGGACGGGGACGACGATCCAGGCATACCTGCGGTTCGATCCGTCGTGCGGGCCGACGGCGGGTTGACGGGCGGAACTTACTACCCGCGGTCTTGAATCGCGGTGGGCACGGCGGGTATCGAGGGGTGGGCCGCCTTTTCAATTACCGACGCTGCTGCTTGCAGCTCTGCGGCCGGCAGCGCCGCCAATGCGGCGTTCAACGCCGCGGGTGCGCTCGTCGCGCATATCCCGATATCGGCGTTATTTCGCAGATAGACGGTATTTCGCGGATAGGTCAGTGGGCTAGCGGACCCGCGTGGGAAACCTGCATTCCCAGTTGGTCTGTGTTGGGCGTATGCGTTGTCGAGCAGCCCGCCGCCAGCATCGCGAATACCGCGGCCAGCACCACGCCCACCGTCCGAAGCGACCTCTTGACAGTTTTCTTCGCACTCATCGGCCGCGCCTTTCGCTTGCGACAAAAATGGTGGTCGAAAAAGATGCTATCGCTACGGCCTCTCCCGCCAAACCGTTTCGGTTCAAGCAAATGGAAGTTGCGCCACCAAGGCGTCGGCGTCTAGTGTCAGCGCTCGTGCGTCTTCTCACGAGTGCCGTAGTAGCCAGCACCCGCAGCGGGGTCTGATCCAGACCGACCCCCCGCTGTGGGTCGGAAGCTACTACCGTCGGTCGCCCCTCCTGACCCGAGAAGACCGGCACCATGACTTCCCTGAATCCCTCCACCGCCTCGCCTCGCCGATGCCTCGCCAACTCGTGGTGCCGCGACCACTTCGGCGCCGGGTTGCCGCGTGGACTGCGGGAACAGTCCGACGCTATGTCGTGGCAGAGCTTCGTCGCGACGTACGGTCGCATGGCCGGCCCGTTGCGGCTGGGACACTGGGCGTGTACCGACGCCGAGCGGCCCGCCGGGCGGCTGGGTCCGCAGGCCCGCAACTTTCGCGCCATGATCGCCTTCGGCGATCGCATCAGCACGTCGACGGCCGCCGCCAGTGGGCCACTCGCCGCACTGACCGTCATGCTGCATGACGGCGGGATCAGGGTGGAGACACTCGGGTTCCATCAGTTGAGATCCGCTGGGTGCACCGCCACCTTCATCCGCGGAACCAACGGCATTCGCGCCGAATGGGCAGTAGGTTTCTCCAAAGGCGTCTCCAAAGGCGTCTCCAAGGGCGTCGCGGAGGATCCGACGCAGTCGGCGCTGCGCGCCCTGATCGCCTGCGCCAACAGACTGCTCGGCTGACGGCGTTGCTGGCGCGCGTGCGCCCGGCTTACAGCGGGCTTAAAGGGGGCGAAGCACGATCGGCATGCCGTCCACCGGTACTGGCATGCCGCCGTAGTCCCAGCGCGGTCGGTAATCGGGGCGGGGGAGTTCAAGCCGGTAGCGGCGCAGCAGCCGGTGCAGGATGGTCTTGATCTCCAACTGGCCGAACACCATGCCGATGCACTTGTGCGCGCCGCCGCCGAAGGGAGCGAACGCGTAGCGGTGCCGTTTGTGTTCGCTGCGCGGCTCGGTGAACCGCTCCGGGTCGAATTCCAGCGGGTCCGTCCAGAGCTCCGGCAGCCGGTGATTCATCCCCGGAAACGCGGTGACGTTGGTGCCCTTGGGCAGGTAATGGCCCAGCAACTCAGTGTCGCGCACCGTCTGCCGCATGCCCCACTGGACGGGCGTCACCAACCGGATCGATTCGTTCATCACCAGGTCGAGCGACTCCAGCTTCTCCAGCGATTCGATGTCGAGTGGCCCGTCGCCGAGGCGGTCCGATTCGTCGCGGCAGCGCTCCTGCCAGTCCGGGTGGGCAGCCAAGTTATAGACCATCGTCGTGGACGTCGAGGTCGAGGTGTCATGCGCGGCCATCATCAGGAAGATCATGTGGTTGACGATGTCCTGGTCGGAGAACCGGTTGCCGTCCTCGTCTTCGGTGTGGCACAGCACCGTCAGCAGGTCATTGCCTTCTTTTCCGCGGCGCTCCTTGACCCGCTCGGCGAAGTAGTGCTCCAGCAGCTCTCGCGCTTTGAGGCCGCGCCACCAGGTGAACGGGGGCACGCCGGTCCGGATCACCGCGTTGCCGGCGCGGGTCGTCGTCGTGAACGCCTTGTTTACCTTGGTGACCAGCTCGTGGTCGGTGCCTGGCTGATGGCCCATGAACACCATCGAGGCGATGTCGAGGGTGAGTTCCTTCATCGCCGGATAAAGAAGGAAGCGCGCGTCGTTGGTCACCCAGTCGTCGGCGATTACCTGCGAGACCACGTGATCCATCTGCTCGACGTAGCCGACCAGTCGGGACCGGACGAAGGCCTCCTGCATGATGCGCCGATGGAACATGTGCTCTTCGAAGTCGAGCAGCATGAGCCCGCGATTGAAGAATGGCCCGATCACCGGGACCCAACCCTGCTGCGAGTAGTCCTTGTTGCGGTTCGAGTAGATGGTCTGCGCGGCGTCGGGGCCCAGCGCCGCGACGAACGGCAGGATCGGCGAGTCGCCGAACACGACCGCACCCTTGGTCTGGTATAGGAACATCAGATAGTCCGGTCCGCCGCGCAACATCTCGATCATGTGCCCGAGGATCGGGAGCCCCGAATCGCCGACGACCGGTTTGAGCCCGCTGCCCGGCGGCGGGTCGGCGAGCGTCTTCTCGGGGAATTGGGTATTCCGCAGCCGACGTTCCACCAGGCCCATCCCGGGAAAATTGTTGAATGACGGAGTCAACCGGCGCTGGGCTTGGTCGAGAAGGTATGCCGGGGTACTTATTGTCGCCATCGACGCTCCTATGCGGTAGCGGCAAACAAAACTTACCAGCTATCCTTCGTACCGACTTGACGCCTGTCAAGTTTTCTTTTCTCCCCGCTTGGTGCAAGGTCAGGGTGTGATCGGAAGGGGTGCGGCGTGAACGGCCAGGCCGCCGACCGGGAGCAGCCGGCGCCCGCGGTGCGCCGGCGCGGTGACCGGCACCGGCAGGCGATCCTGCAGGCCGTGCGCGAGCTACTGGAGGAGAGGCCGTTCTCCGAGCTGTCGGTCAGCACCATCAGCCTCCGGGCTGGCGTTGCCCGTTCCGGCTTCTATTTCTACTTCGACTCCAAGTACTCGGTGCTGGCCCAGATCGTGGCCGAGGCGACCGAAGAACTCGAGGAACTCACCCAGTTCTTCGCCCCCCGCCAGCCGGGCGAGTCGCCCGAGGAGTTCGCCAAGCGGATGGTCGGCAGTGCCGCCGCCGTCTATGCGCACAACGACCCTGTGATGACCGCCTGCAATGCGGCTCGGCACACCGATATCGAGATCAGCGAGATTCTCGAGCAGCAATTCGAAATGGTGCACCGCCAGATCGTCGGCATCGTCGACGTGGAGATGAAGGCCGGCACCGCCCATCCGATCAGCGACGACCTGCCGACGCTGATCCGCACCCTGGCGGGCACCACCGCGCTGGCGCTGACCGGCGACCCCCTCCTGGCCGGCCGCGACGGTGACCGAGACAACGACCTGGAGCGCCGGGTGCGGGTGCTCGAGCAAATGTGGCTCAACGCGCTCTGGGGCGGCGGGTCCGGGTAACAGGGCCGGTATCGTCACGGCCATGGTGGGGACATCCGAGCGGTATTTCGCGGGGAAGCGTTGTTTTGTCACCGGTGCGGCCAGCGGGATCGGTCGAGCCATCGCCTTGCGGCTGGCCGCCGACGGCGCCGAGCTCTTTCTGACCGACCGCGACGCGGACGGACTGGCGCTCACGGTGTCCGACGCGGAAGCGCTGGGTGCGAGGGTGCCCGAGCATCGGGCTCTGGATGTTTCCGACTATCACGACGTGGCCACTTTCGCGGCCGACATCCACACCCGCCATCCCAGCATGGACGTCGTGATGAACATCGCCGGCATATCGGCCTGGGGAACCGTTGACCAGCTCACGCATGAGCATTGGAGCAACATCGTCGCGGTCAACCTGATGGGCCCCATCCACGTGATCGAGACGTTCGTCCCGCCGATGGTCGCCGCCGGCCAGGGCGGGCACCTGGTCAACGTGTCCTCGGCTGCCGGGCTGGTCGCGCTGCCCTGGCATGCGGCCTACAGCGCCAGCAAGTATGGGTTGCGTGGGTTGTCGGAGGTGCTGCGCTTCGACCTGCATCGGCACCGCATCGGTGTGTCGGTGGTGGTGCCCGGCGCGGTGAAGACGCCGCTGGTCCGCACCGTCGAGATCGCGGGCGTCGACCGCGACCACCCCAACGTGAACCGGTGGGTCGAGCGCTTCGCGGGCCATGCGGTGTCACCCGAAACGGCGGCCGACAAGATCCTGGCCGGCGTCACCAGGAACCGGTACCTGATCTACACGTCAGCCGACATCCGGGCGCTCTATGCCTTCAAGCGGTTCGCATGGTGGCCGTACAGCGTGGTGATGCGCCGGGTCAACGTGTTGTTCACGCGCGCACTTCGGCCCAATCACGGGCCCAACCAGGTGACGCGCTGATCGTCACTGGGGCATCTCGAGTTCGAGCCGCACCCCGAGCAGCCGGACCGGTCGGTCCAGCTCGAACAGGTCCAGGACGGCCAGCGTGGTCCTGGTGATGACGTCGACGTCGGTGCTGGGCGCCGCCAGCTTGCGGATCTTGGTGCGGGTGTAAAACGTCGCGGTGCGCACTGTCACCGCCACCCGCGTGACGGTCCGCGCCGCCGCCCGGACCTCGTCGAGCGCGCGGCGGGCCAGTTCCGTTACCGCCGAGTCCATTTCGGCTCGATCGGTGAGGTCGCGGGGAAAGGTGACGACGTGGCTGCGCGAGCGCGGCACCCATGGCTCGGCGCTGACCGCGGTGTCGCCGCCGCCTTTGGCGAGCAGCAGCAGCCATAGGCCGGTGCGCGGGCCGAAGGCGGACGTCAGCAGCTCGCCGTCGCCGTGTGCGAGGTCCCACACCGTCGTTATCCCCAGGCCTGCAAGCTTTTTCGCTGTTTTCGGTCCGACGCCCCATAGTGCGTCGACCGGGCGCTCGGCCATCAGGGTCATCCAGTTCGCGTCGGTGAGGGTAAAGATCCCGGCGGGCTTGGCGAAGCCCGTGGCGACCTTGGCGCGCTGCTTGTTGTCGCTGATGCCGACCGAACAGGACAGCCCGGTCTCCGACAACACGACGGCGCGAATTTGTTCGGCGATTTTCACGGGGTCCAGGGGGTCTACGGGTTCTGCGAGATCGTCGGGATCGTCGGCCGACACCCCAAGGTAGGCCTCGTCCCAGCCCCACACCTCGACCGGGTGGCCGAGGTCGCGCAACAGATTCATCACCTGGTCGGACGCCTCGTCGTAGGCGGCCGGATCCGACGCGAGGAATGTGACCCCCGAGTCTGGGGGGCAGCGGCGGGCGGCAGTTCGGAGCGGCATGCCCGCGTGCACGCCGAACTCGCGCGCCTCATAGGAGGCGCAGGTGACGACCTTGCGCGGTTCGGTCGGGTCACCGCTGCCGCCGACGATCACCGGGAGCCCGGCCAGTTCGGGATGGCGGCGCAGTTCTACCGACGCCAGAAACTGGTCGAGGTCGACATGCAGGACCCAGCGCGGCGGCTTTGGCACCCATCACCGCCCACACAGCTTGCGCGCCAGGCTCTCCCACGCGTCGCCCAACGTCTCGAGAGTATGGCCTGCGTCGTCGAGCCGATGCTCGACGTAGTCGGCGTCGAGCAGGGCCAGCAGGGCGTCGGTCTGGGCATCGAGATCGCCGGTGCTGTTTGCCGCCTGCAGTAACACCCGCACGTGCGTGCGGAGCACCATGGCCGGCGGGCCGTAGCGGGTCGCCGGATCGCGATTGGCGGACGACAGGAGTGCGCGGTGGGCGTGCACGAAGCAGATCCGCTGCCGGCCGAAGGCGACCAGCCGATCCATCGGCGGCGCATCGGGGCCCAGCGGCGGCGGACCGAACAGGAACGCCTGCTGGCTGGCCCGTTCATCCTCGTCGAGCAGGACCGTCATCAGGCCGGCCCGACTGCCGAACCGGCGGAACAGGGTGCCTTTGCCGACGCCGGCGGCCGCGGCGATGTCGTCCATGGTGACCGCTTCCGCGCCGCGCTTGGCGACCAGCTCGCGGGCCGCCGCCAAGAGCAGCGCGCGATTGCGGGCCGCGTCGCCTCGCTCTGTGGGAGCCTCTTGCGGCGCGCAGACGGGCAGGTTGCCCAACCGCTCGACGCCGCTCACCCTTGCACTTTAACGTGCACGGAATAAATCGGACTATGGTCCGTTTATGTCATGCAAAGATGTGTTAGGTCGACGATCGAAGGGAACGAACCAGTGACGGGTATGTCTGGGAACTCGAAGAGCTCGAACACCAAGGTCTTGGCCTTGGTGGGCAGCCTGCGTGCGGCGTCGCTCAACCGCCAGATCGCCGAGCTGGCGGCGGCGGTTGCCCCTGACGGCGTGACTGTCACCGTGTTTGAAGGGCTGGGGGAGCTGCCGTTCTACAACGAGGAAATCGACGACGCGGTCAGCGCCGAGGTGCAGCACCCGCCCGCCCCGGTCGCCGCGCTTCGTGCCGCGGCGGCCGCCGCGGACGCCGCCCTGGTGGTCACCCCGGAGTACAACGGCAGCATTCCGGCGGTGGTGAAGAACGCGATCGACTGGCTGTCGCGCCCCTTCGGCAACGGCGCGCTGAAGGACAAGCCGCTGGCGGTCATCGGCGGGTCCATGGGCCAATACGGCGGGGTGTGGGCGCACGACGACACCCGCAAGTCGTTCGGCATCGCCGGGGCGCGCGTCGTCGACGCGATCAAGCTCTCGGTTCCGTTCCGCACCCTGGACGGCAAGGCCCCCGCCGACCACGCCGAGCTTTCGGAGAATGTGCGGGATGTGGTCGGCAAGCTCGCCGCCGAGGTTGGCTGACGGGCTTCGCTTACCCGTGGGCCGGACCCTGCGTTCGGAACGAACTGCCCACGTAGGGCGTGCGCGACCCTGCCGGTCACAACCGGCAGGGTTTGCTGTCGGGTGCTGGACCGCGGTCTCGGCGCCGTGGTTGTCGGTGGGCGGTGGTAGACAGTGCGATATGCCCCGTCCGCTGCATGTTGTGATGTGCGACACGCCGGGCGGTGCGCAACACACGGCTTACGACCAGGGAATTTCAAAAATGTTATTCAGAACATCTTGTATCTCTTCACCTTGCCACCCCCTAGGTGTAGTGTTCCGAGGACCGATAGATCCCAGGATCACCAAGCCAGCCGGGCCTGGTGGACCTCCCGGAATCGGCGCCGCCAGGCCGGTTGACTGGCAGCCGCAGGACGGGAATTTAGGGACCTGCCGGACCGCTGAACACAACGCGGATGCATCACCCGAATAGTTGCCAGTCCGTGACCCAACGTCTTCCCCAATATCGCCTCTACATCCCAAGATCCCCCCAACTTCCGCAAAGGAGCGGCATCGCCGATGAGCATCACCGTCTACACCAAGCCCGCCTGCGTGCAGTGCAGCGCCACCTACAAGGCCCTGGACAAGCAGGGCATCGCCTACGACAAGGTCGATATCACGCTGGACTCTGAGGCGCGGGACTACGTGATGGCGCTCGGTTATCTGCAGGCCCCCGTGGTGGTGGCAGGAAACGCTCACTGGTCAGGCTTCCGGCCCGACCGCATCAAGGCGCTCGCCGGGACCGCGCTGACCGCGTAACCGACGGACCATAGGTAAGGAGGTTGCGGCGCCGTGGACATGATGGACATCACGGGGCGCAATCTGGTCTATTTCTCCTCCGTGTCGGAGAACACCCACCGCTTCGTGCAGAAGCTGGGTGTTCCCGCCACGCGGATACCGCTGCACGGCCGGATCGAGGTCGACGAGCCGTACGTCTTAGTACTGCCGACGTACGGCGGCGGGCGGGCCACACCCGACATCAATGACGGTGGCTACGTCCCCAAGCAGGTCATCGCCTTCTTGAACAACGAGCACAACCGGTCGCTGATCCGCGGCGTCATCGCCGCGGGCAACAACAACTTCGGTGCCGAATTCGCCTACGCGGGCGACGTGGTCTCGCGCAAGTGCGGTGTTCCGTACCTTTACCGCTTCGAACTTATGGGAACCCCGGACGATGTGGACGCCGTCCGCGAGGGGCTCGCCGCTTTCTGGAAGGAACAGACGTGCCACCAACCGTCACTGCAGAGCCTGTAACCGTCGGCGCGCACGGGTTGCACGACGAAACGGACTACCACGCGCTGAACGCGATGCTGAATCTGTACGACGCGGACGGCAAGATCCAATTCGACAAGGATCGGCAAGCCGCTCACCAGTACTTCCTGCAGCACGTCAACCAGAACACGGTCTTCTTCCACAATCAGGACGAGAAGCTCGACTACCTGATCCAGAAGAACTACTACGAGCGTGAGGTTCTCGACCAGTACTCGCGCAACTTCGTCAAGACGCTGCTGGACCGCGCCTACGCCAAGAAGTTCCGGTTCCCGACGTTCCTCGGCGCGTTCAAGTACTACACCTCCTACACGCTGAAGACCTTCGACGGGAAGCGCTACCTGGAGCGCTTCGAGGACCGCGTCGTGATGGTGGCGCTGACGCTGGCCTCCGGTGACACCGGGCTGGCCGAGAAGCTGGTCGACGAGATCATCGACGGCCGGTTCCAGCCGGCCACCCCGACGTTCCTGAATTCGGGGAAAAAGCAACGCGGAGAGCCGGTTTCGTGCTTTCTCCTTCGCATCGAGGACAACATGGAGTCGATCGGTCGCTCGATCAACTCGGCGCTGCAGCTGTCCAAGCGTGGCGGGGGAGTTGCGTTGCTGCTGAGCAACATTCGCGAGAATGGCGCCCCGATCAAGAACATCGAGAACCAGTCGTCGGGCGTCATCCCGATCATGAAGCTGCTCGAGGACTCGTTCTCCTACGCCAACCAGTTGGGTGCCCGTCAGGGCGCCGGCGCGGTGTACCTGAACGCGCATCACCCCGACATCTACCGCTTCCTGGACACCAAGCGGGAGAACGCCGACGAGAAGATCCGGATCAAGACGCTCAGCCTGGGCGTGGTGATTCCGGACATCACCTTCGAGCTGGCCAAGAAGAACGAGGACATGTACCTGTTCTCGCCGTACGACGTCGAGCGCGTTTACGGCCTGCCGTTCGCCGATATCTCGGTGACCGAGAAGTACTACGAGATGGTCGACGACGCGCGCATCCGCAAGACCAAGATCAAGGCGCGCGAGTTCTTCCAGACGCTGGCCGAGTTGCAGTTCGAGTCCGGCTATCCCTACATCATGTTCGAGGACACGGTAAACCGGGCCAACCCCATTGACGGCAAGATCACCCACTCGAACCTGTGCTCGGAGATCCTGCAGGTGTCCACGCCGTCGGTGTTCAACGACGACTTGTCGTATGCCAAAGTGGGCAAGGACATCTCGTGCAACCTCGGCTCGCTGAACATCGCCAAGACGATGGACTCGCCGGACTTCGCCCGGACCATCGAGGTGGCGATCCGCGCGTTGACCGCGGTGAGTGACCAGACGCACATCACGTCGGTGCCCTCGATAGAACAGGGCAACAACGACTCCCACGCGATCGGGCTGGGGCAGATGAACCTGCACGGCTATCTGGCGCGCGAGGGCATCTTCTACGGCTCCGAAGAGGGCATCGACTTCACCAACATCTACTTCTATACCGTGCTGTACCACGCGCTGCGCGCCTCGAACCGCATCGCGATCGAACGGGGCTCGCACTTCAAGGGTTTCGAGAAGTCCAAGTACGCTTCAGCTTCCAAGGGCGAGTTCTTCGATAAGTACACCGAGCAGATGTGGGCGCCGAAGACGGACAAGGTGCGTCAGCTCTTCGCCGACGCGGACATCCGCATCCCGACCCAGGACGACTGGCGGCGGCTGCAGGAGTCGGTGGCCGCGCACGGCATCTACAACCAGAACCTGCAGGCAGTGCCGCCGACCGGGTCGATCTCCTACATCAACCACTCGACGTCGTCCATCCACCCGATCGTGTCGAAGGTCGAGATCCGCAAGGAGGGCAAGATCGGCCGGGTCTACTACCCGGCGCCCTATATGAATAACGACAACCTGGAGTACTACCAGGACGCCTACGAGATCGGCTACGAGAAGATCATCGACACCTACGCGGCGGCCACGCAGCATGTGGATCAAGGGCTTTCGCTGACGTTGTTCTTCAAGGACACCGCTACCACCCGCGACGTGAACAAGGCGCAGATCTACGCCTGGCGCAAGGGGATCAAGACGCTGTATTACATCCGGCTGCGGCAGATGGCATTGGAAGGCACCGAGGTCGAGGGCTGCGTATCTTGCATGTTGTGAGCCTGCATGCTGTAGGACGCGCACGCCGACGGGCCTGACTCGCGCGTTGGGATGCGGCGGGTTGGGCCGGGCTCCCCGAGGGTCCCCGGGTCAGACGCGCGTAAGACGTTGGGTTAGACGGGGCTCCCGGGTTCGACCGGGTCAGAAGTTGAAGAGGCCGATGATTCCGTCGCCCGAGTTGAACAGACCCCTGTTGTTGTTGCCCGAGTTGAAGAAGCCGATGTTTCCGGTGCCGGAATTGAATAACCCGAAGTTTCCGGTGCCCGTGTTGAGTGAGCCGATGCCGATCTGGTTATTGCCCGTCAGCCCGATGCCGACGTTTCCGATGCCGTTGTTCCCGAAGCCGATGTTCGAGTTGCCGGTGTTTGAGGCACCGAGGTTGCCGTTGCCGTTGTTGGCGAAGCCGGTGTTGCCGTTCCCCGTGTTGCCCAGCCCGAAATTCCCGGCACCGTTGTTGATCGCGAAGCTGCCAAACAGGTTGGGAATGGTCAGGCTGGGCAGGCCGAGGTTGGGCAGGCTGAAGCTGGGCAGGCTGAATCCTGCCAGCTGCGTGGCCGCGGCCGAAGCGCCGGCATGGTAGCCAAACATCGCGGTCACGTCCTGGGCCCACATTTCTTCGTACTGAGCCTCGGTCGCCGCGATCGCCGGCGCGTTCTGCCCGAACAAGTTGGACATGATCAGCGAGACCACCTGGTTGCGGTTCAGCGCCACCAGCGTCGGATGCACGACCGAGGACCGGGCCGCCTCGAACGCCGACGCAACCGCGCGGGCCTGACCGGCCGCGTTCTGGGCGCTGGCCGCCGCCGCGCTCAGCCATCCCGCATAGGGTGCGGCCACTGCCGTCATCGCCTGCGACGCCGGGCCCTGCCACGACTGGCTGGCCAACGTCGCGGTCACCTCGTGAAACGAGGACGCCGCCGAGCCCAGCTCGCCGCACAGCCCGTCCCAGGCTGACGCGGCTGCGTGCATCGGCTCCGACCCCACGCCAAGGAACATCCGCAACGAGTTGATTTCTGGCGGCAGTACCGAAAAATTGCCCAGCATCGCGACACGCCTTCCTAACCGACCCGAAGTATCTGCGGCGTATCGTATTGCGGTCCCGGGCGGAATTCCCGCACTTCGGTGAAAGTGCCGGTAATTCACTTTCCGTCGGCCCCTCCGACCGCACTCGCGCCGCCCTCCGGGCGGGGCAATGGCCGGCCGCGCGGTGAATCGCCGGTAAACGCCGAGAACACCCCGTGATCAGCGAATATGGCTGCTGGGTGGGCCAGTTTGCCACGACCAGGCCGGGGCCGAGCGGCGGTGCGCGCTTGTGCCCGCCGCGCGACGCCGAGTCTGCCCAGGTCAGCGGGCGCGACGCGGTAAGGTGCATGGCGTGCGGAGAGTTGCCCGACCCCACCCCAGCGCCAACGCCGGACGAAAGGTCGACGCGCGCAGCGAACGCTGGCGCGAACACCGCAAAAAGGTGCGCCGCGAAATAGTCGAGGCGGCGTTTCGGGCAATCGACCGCCTGGGGCCCGAGCTCAGTGTGCGGGAAATCGCCGAAGAGGCCGGGACCGCCAAACCCAAGATCTACCGGCATTTCCACGACAAGTCCGACCTGTTCCAGGCCATCGGCGAGCGGCTGCGCGACATGCTGTGGGCGGGGATCTTCCCGTCGATCAACCTGGCCACCGACTCGGCCCGCGAGGTTATCCGGCGCAGCGTCGAGGAGTACGTCAGCCTCGTCGACAAGCACCCCAACGTGCTGCGGGTCTTCATCCAGGGCCGCTTCACGGCGCCCTCCGAGGCGACGGTGCTTACCCTCAAGGAAGGCCGGGAGATCACGCTGGCCATGGCCGAGATGTTCAACAACGAGCTGCGCGAGATGGAGCTGAGCCGTGCGGCCCTGGAACTGGCGGCATTCGCTGCCTTCGGATCGGCCGCGTCGGCCACCGACTGGTGGCTGGGTCCCGAACCGCAGAGCCCGCGCCGCATGGAGCGCGACCAGTTCGTCGCGCATCTGACGACCATCATGATGGGAGTCATCGTCGGCACCGCCGAGACGCTCGGCATCGCGATGGACCCTGAGCGCCCGATCCACGATGCGGTGCCCAGCAACCCCGCCGCTAGCTGAACCTAACTGACCCCAAAAGACTGTGCCGCGGCGTTGACATCGCCGCGGCAATCGATGACACTCGTAATATCCGATACCCCGGGTACTGGGTATCTGCCGGGGTTATCTACAGGGGTAGATGAAGAGCTAGGCGCCGATGGCCGACGATGCGCCGGCTCACCCTCAGCCGATTACCGGCCCCAACAATTACCGGCCCCAGTACACAGACCTAACCCGATACACAGACCTAAATAGAAAGACCTGAGTCAACATGACCAACGCGGTAACCCAAGCGGAGACCGAAACCCACCAGCCCGTGCACACCCGCGCGATCATCATCGGGACCGGGTTCTCCGGTCTGGGCATGGCCATCGCGCTGCAGCGGCAGGGCGTCGACTTCGTGATCCTGGAGAAGGCCGACGACGTCGGCGGCACGTGGCGGGACAACAGTTACCCCGGCTGCGCCTGCGACATCCCCTCGCACCTGTACTCGTTCTCGTTCGAGCCCAAGCCGGACTGGCGGAACCCGTTCTCCTATCAGCCCGAGATCTGGGACTACCTCAAGGGGCTCACCGAGAAATACGGACTGCGCCGCTACATCGAGTTCAACTCGCTCGTCGATCGCGGCTACTGGGACGACGAGGAATACCGTTGGCACGTGTTCACCGTCGACGGGCGTGAATACGTCGGCCAGTTCTTGATCTCCGGCGCCGGGGCGCTGCATGTCCCGTCCCTGCCTGAGATCCAGGGTCGTGACGAATTTGCCGGTCCCGCTTTCCATTCCGCCGAGTGGGACCACGGCGTGGACCTGACCGGCAAGCGGGTGGCGATCATCGGGACGGGCGCCAGCGCGATCCAGATCGTGCCCGAGATCGTCGGCGAGGTCGCCGAACTCCAGCTCTACCAGCGCACCCCGCCCTGGGTGGTGCCCCGGTCCAACCCGGAGATCCCGCCGGCGCTACGCCGGGCCATGGCGAACATCCCCGGCCTTCGCGCGCTGGTGCGGCTGTCGATCTACTGGGGCCAGGAGGCGCTGGCCATTGGGATGACCAAGCGGCCGAATGCGCTGAAATTCATTGAGGCGTATTGCAAGTACAACATTCGCCGCTCGGTGAAGGACCGCGAGCTGCGCCGCAAGCTGACCCCTAAGTACCGCATCGGCTGCAAGCGAATCCTGAACTCCTCCACCTACTACAAGGCCGTCGCGAACCCGAAGACGCAACTGATCACCGATCACATCACCCGGATCACGCCCGGCGGGATCGTCACCGCCGACGGCGTCGAACACCAAGTCGACGTCATCGTCTACGCCACCGGCTTTCACGTGACCGACTCCTACACCTACGTCCAGATCAAGGGATGTGACGGCGAGGACCTGGTCGACCGCTGGAACCGCGAGGGCATCGGGGCGCACCGCGGGATCACCGTCGCCGGCATGCCCAACCTGTTCTTCCTGCTGGGACCGAACACCGGGCTGGGCCACAACTCGGTGGTCTTCATGATCGAATCGCAGATCCGTTATGTCGCCGACGCGGTCAAGACCTGCGACAAGTTGGGTGCCCAGGCGCTGGCCCCGACTCGTGCCGCGCAGGACAAGTTCAACGACGAGTTGCAGGAGAGGCTGCAAGGCTCGGTGTGGAACACCGGTGGATGCGCCAGCTGGTACATCGACGAGCACGGCAAAAACACGGTGCTGTGGGGCGGCTACACCTGGGAGTACTGGCGGGAGACCCGCTCGATCAGGCGCGACGAATACCAGTTCTTCGGCGTGGGCACCGGCTCACGCGCCGGCCGGCGGGCGGTGTCCGCCTAGCAGTTCGGCGAAGGCATCCGCGGCGGCGTCGACCCCGGCTTCGTCGTTGGTGGCCACCAGATCCAGCAGTAGGCCGCGCACTACGGCCAAGCCGAGCCGCACCATCGCGGGCTCGAAAGGCGCGTCGGCAATGGCCGCGATGGATTCGACCTCGGTGAGCCAGTCGTTGACCGCGCCGGGCACCATGCGGGCGAACGGCGTTTCGCCCTGCGCGGCACGGGCGTAGCACTCGAAGAAGAGCCGTTCCAACCGACGCAGCTCGGGGCGGCGGAGGTCGGCCCACATGGCGGCAAAGCTCTCCGCAGGACTCATGGGCAACTCGGGCAGGAGGGCCATCTGGCGCTGCTCGACCTCCGCAACGACCGCCAGCAGCAGATCCTCGCGAGACCCGAAGTGGTGCAGCAGCATTCGATGGCTGGTGCCGACGGCAGCAGCCACGTCGCGCAGCGAGCGGTCGCCGACGCCGCCCGCCGCGAACTCCTCGATCAGTGCGTCGAGCAGTTGCCGGCGCCGCGCGACGTCAGGTGCGCGGACCATCGGCGCGGCTGAGCTGCTCCGACCGGGCCTTGAGGCCTTGAGCCTCCAGTTGGAGGAAGCGCCTGGTCTTCTTGGCCAGCAGCCGCCCGACCAGCGCGCCGAGTGCACCGCGCTGGTCGAGTTGCTGGCGCACCAGGGTGCGGCCGCCCGGAAGGGCGGTGACGCAGTGCTTCGCCTTAACCAGCGAGCCGGGGGAGCGTTGCACCCAGGTCCAGGACGTGCCCGGGTCGATCTCGGTGACCTCCCAGACCAGCTTCTGCATGCCGGGCTGTTTGATCGCGAACCGGCTTCCGACGGCCAGGGTGTGCCCGTCCTGGCCGACCAGGGAGGTCACTGAGGCGGTCCAGTCGGGCCAGTGCTCGACATCGGTGAAGACATCCCATACCAGCTGCGGCGACGCATCGATCTCAACGCTGTCCTCGTTAAACATGTACCAAATGGTACATAGCGGGTGCCGGTTTGCCCAGGTCCCTTTTCGGCGCTTTTTCGGCCCGTGCCGGGCCCCTATCCGACGCGCGCGCTGAGCTGCTTGAGCGCCGCTTCGGCACCGTTCCACCCGGGGATGCCGGTCACCCCCGGACCGGGGTGGGTGCACTGGCCGCACAGGACGAGCCCGTCGACCGGGGTGGCGAATTTGTCGGCGCCCTCGACGACGCGGCCGGTCCACAGTTGGTTGGGCTGCAGCAGGCCGTGCGAATAGTCGCCGGCGTGTGCGCTGAAGGTGCTGCCGAAGTACCGGTTGGAGAACACCACGCGGTTGGTGACGGAATCGGCGAACCCGGGCGCGAACCTGTCGAAGATGCCCACGCAGGTGTCGGCGTATTGCTCCTTCCAGCTTCGGTTTTCGTCGGCGTCCAGTCCGGTCGGGAAGTAGGGCGTGAAAATGGTTGCGCTGTGCTTGCCCTCGGGCGCCAACGACGAGTCGACCATGCTGGGGATGTACAGATAGGTGGGCGGGGCGTCGGGAAGCTGCCCCTTGCGGTATTGCTCCCACGCGTCGCTGATGTATTCGGGCGACGGCGCGTAGGCGACGGTGGGACACCATTGGCCGTTGTCGTGCATGTACGGTTGCAGGCGCTCGATCCATTGCGGGGCCTGGTCAATGGTGAGATGGGCCTGAATGTATCCCAGGTTGAAGTTGATTTCCTTGATCTTGCGAATGTAGTCGGGCGGAAAGTGTTGCGGGCCGGCAAGATTCACGAACGTGGTGTAGGGGTCGAGCGACGAGAGCACGACGTCGGCCGAGATCGTTGTGCCGTCCCGCAGTTGGACTCCGGTGGCGCGTCCGTTGGTGACCAGGATTTGCTTGACATGCTGCTTGAGCTGCACCTCGGCGCCCAGCGATTCGGCGCGGCGGCACAACGCCGTGCTCAGCGATCCGATGCCACCGCGCGGCATGATGTATTCGACGTTGCCGCCGCCGATCAGGTAGTGATACAGCGTCGAGGCATTTGAGCCCGGGGTCCAGGGGCCGCCGTCGAAAGCGTCGATGGACATCGCGGCCAGCGAGCCCTGGATGCAGCGGCCCTGGTCGGGCGCCAGGAAACGGCGGACCGTGTCCATGGTGCTGCCGTACCACATCTGGGCGAAATCGTGGCGGTCCTCGGCGGTGGGCTGCGCGGCGATCACCTCGATGATGTCGCGCGGGGGACCGAACGCCGAGTCGACGAAGTACGGCGCGAACCGGCCGAGGTGCGCGAACAAGCCGCCCAGGGCCGCCGCGACGTCGGGCCCGTGATCGTCGAGCAGGTGGCGCGCCATGCGCTCCAGGTCGTTGTACATCACGAACGGGGTGTCCTCGGCGGCCCCGAACGTGCAGGTGGACGTCCACTGGTCCATCAGCTCGAAGCCCCACTTGGTGAGCTCGAGGCGGTCGGTCATCTCCTTCCGCCAGATCAGCACCGCCCAGGCACCGACGCTGTGCTTGTATCCGTCGAAGAGTTCCCGGGTCGCGGCCATTCCCCCGAGGAAGTGCGCCCGTTCGGCCACAAGCACTTTCGCGCCGTTCTTGGCCAGCACGTTGGCCGCAACCAGACCGTTGTGGCCCGCCCCGATGATGATCGCGTCGTAGTCCGCCATGCTGACCTCCCAGTCGCTGACCAGTCGCTTGACCGCACAATGTCATACCTGACATATTTGCGTCAATAGTGACATTTTGGAGGTTCGTATGCCCGGCCCGACCCGCAGCGAACGCACGCGGCAGGCGCTCGTGCACGCGGCGATGAAACGCTTCGTCGCCGACGGCGTGCATCAGACCAGCGTCGCCGACATCGCCGCCGACGTCGGGGTCACCGAGCGCACCTTTTACCGCCACTTCCCGTCCAAGCACGCGGTGATCTTCGCCGACTACGACATCGGGTTCGAGTGGTTCGCCCGCGCGCTGGCGCTGCGCCCGCGTCAGGAACCGATCACCCAGTCGGTGCGAAAGGCTATGGACGCCTTCCCATTTGATTTCGCGATGGTGCGCGAGGCCGCGACCATCCGGTCGCGGGATCTCGACCAGGACATCATCACCACCCACATTCGACGGATGCGCGATCAGGTCGCCGACGAAATCGCGCGCTTCATCCATGACCGATCGGCGCCCACCGCCGATGGGGCCATGATCGCCGATATCGCGGCGCACAGTTTGGCGACGGCGGTCTTCGCCTCGCTCGAAGCGTGGATGAGCAAGGGTGATCAGGATATCGACGAGCTGAGCCGCCTTACCGACATCGCGCTGCGCGCGCTGGAAGACGGCCTCACTCACACCCTGCGGCACGCCGGACTGGCTTTTCGGAATTGACTCGGCGTCCAGGGCGCAAAAGTGCGAGTGGCACGCACCGCCAGCGCAGAGTCAATTCGCGAAACGCCCCACCCGTATTGAGCCGGACAAAGCGGATAATCAGCCTGTTTGACTTCACACGCGGGGGCGCGGTGGATGGGACGGGCGGCATGCGAATCGACGACTCGACGACTAGCGAAAGTTGCGATACCTGCATTGTCGGAGCCGGCATCGCCGGGATGAATGCGCTCTTCGTCGCCAGCCGGTACCTGGACCGCGATCAGCGGGTCATCCTCGTCGATCGGCGGCCCCGGGTCGGCGGCATGTGGGTGGATACCTATCCCTATGTGCGGTTGCACCAGCCGCACGGGTTGTTCACCGCCGGCAATATCGCGTGGACCCTGGGCAAGGATCGCGGCTACCTGGCGACCAGGGGCGAGGTGTTGGACCAGTTCGAGCACTGCCTCACCGTGTTGAAGCAACGGGTCCGTGTAGACGAGTTCTTCGGCTGGGCGGTGGTGTCTCACGACGCCGCACGAGGCGCCGAGGGGATGTTGACGATTCACTGCACCTCGGGAGACGGCCGTCGGATGGTGATCAAGGCCAGGCGATTGATCAAGGCCGCCGGTTTCGCGATCACGCCCAACGATCCGCTCCAGGTGTCCAGTTCTCGGGTCCGATCGGTGTCGCCGGATAGCTGCGACGTCCGCGCGGGCGAGATCGGGGCCAGCGGCGCCCCGGTATGGGTGATCGGCGGCGGCAAGACCGCGATGGATACCGCGCACGCACTGATTGCCGAGTGCCCGGGCCGTGAGGTGAACCTGGTCGCAGGTTCCGGAACGTATTTCTGGTCCCGCGAGCAGCTATTCCCGACCGGGATCCGGCGGTGGTGGGCCGGCGCGTCGGCACCCCGGATCGGCACCAGCGCGGCTCGTCGTTTCGACGGCACCAACGAAGCAGACACCGCCGCGTGGCTTCGGTCCAGGTATTGCACGTGGCTGACCCCGCAAACCGGCAATTTTCTCCTCGGAATTCTGTCCGAATCGGAGAACAAGGCGATCGCCGCGGGACTCAACGAGGTGGTCATGGATCACCTCGACGACGTCGTCGACCGCGGCGACGCACTGGAGATGGAGCTGCGCAGCGGAGCGCGCAGGACGATTGAGCCGGGCAGCTGGATCGTCAACTGCACGGGCTACCTGATGCATGACGAATTGCCTTACGAGCCCTACGCTTCGGCTGGCGGAGCGGTGGTGTCGATTCAATCACGTTCGGCCACAATGCATCTGACGTCTTACATGAGCTACTTCCTGACGCACCTGCTGTTCTTGGACAGGCTGCGCGAAGTCCCGCTGTATGCACTCGATATGGACGACCTTCGGGCAAAGTCGAACGCAGCGTTGCCTTTTGCGATGTTCGCACTGGTCGCGCATAACGCCAGCCTGATCATCGACACTGTCCCGAAGGCGGCATTTGCCGAGTGCGGAGTCGACTACGCCCGTTGGTATCCGATGCTGCGCCGACTCGTCGATACGACAGCATTGCTGCGGACGCACCGCAGCGAGCGCGACAGGCATCGCCGCACGCTCGACGTCGTGGGTGAGCGCTTCGCGATCCGCTGCGGACCACTGCCGTGGATTTAGGCCTGGATATAGCCTCGATAGCCCATCCGGCGCGGCGGGGTGGCCCCGCTCGCGACACGCAAACACAACGTGTTGTGTTGCGCCGGCTTGTCGGACACCAGGGGTAGTGTTTGGGCCTGTAGTACCGCGGGCAAAACGTCTGGTGAAGTGGGGTTTGGTGAGCGAGAAAATGAAGCTGATTGATCGCGTCTCCGCGATCAACTGGAACCGGCTGCAAGACGACAAGGATGCCGAGGTCTGGGACCGCCTGACCGGAAATTTCTGGTTGCCCGAAAAGGTGCCGGTGTCCAATGACCTGCCGTCGTGGGCAACGCTGACCCCAGGCGAGAAACAGCTGACGATGCGGGTGTTCACCGGGCTGACGTTGCTGGACACCATCCAGGGCACGGTCGGGGCAGTCAGCCTCATTCCCGATGCGCTGACGCCGCACGAGGAGGCCGTGTACACCAACATCGCGTTCATGGAGTCGGTGCACGCCAAGAGCTATAGCTCGATCTTCTCCACGCTGTGCTCGACGTCCGAGATCGACGACGCGTTCCGCTGGTCGGAGGAGAACCTCAACCTGCAGCGCAAGGCCGAAATCGTGATGCAGTACTACCGGGGCGACGAGCCGCTCAAGCGCAAGGTGGCCTCCACGCTGCTGGAAAGCTTCCTCTTTTATTCCGGCTTCTATCTGCCCATGTACTGGTCGAGCCGGGCGAAGCTGACCAACACCGCCGACATGATCCGGCTGATCATCCGCGACGAAGCCGTGCACGGCTACTACATCGGCTACAAGTTCCAGCGTGGCCTGGCGCTGGTCGATGAGGCCAAGCGCGCCGAGCTGAAGGACTACACCTACGAGTTGCTCTTCGAGCTGTACGACAACGAGGTGGAGTACACCCAGGACCTCTACGACGAGGTCGGACTGACCGAAGACGTCAAGAAGTTCTTGCGCTACAACGCGAACAAGGCGCTGATGAACCTCGGTTACGAGGCGCTGTTCCCGCGTGACGAGACCGACGTGAACCCGGCGATCCTGTCGGCGCTGTCGCCCAACGCCGACGAGAACCACGACTTCTTCTCCGGGTCGGGCTCGTCGTACGTGATCGGCAAGGCCGTCGTCACCGAGGACGAGGACTGGGACTTCTAAAAGTGCAGATCAGGCGGCGCTGAGCCGCGATACGTTTCCAGCAACGGGGCCGGCTGCCGAACTGGTTGGAGGAACAGCGATGGCGTACCTCAAGGCCGCTCCAGAGCTGCTGGGCTCCGCGGCATCGGACTTGGCAAGCATTCGCTCGGCGCTGAGTGCGGCGAATGTCGCTGCGGCAGTGCCGATCACCGACGTGGTTGCCGCGGGTGCCGACGAGGTCTCGGCGGTGGCCGCGTCCCTGTTGAGCGTGCACGCCCAGGCCTATCAGACGCTCAGCGCCGAGGCGGCGGCGTTTCACGCACAGTTTGTGCAGGCGCTGAATCATTCGGCGAATTCGTACGCCCGGCCGAGTCGGCCGGGCGCTGTCGTTGCAGACCGCCGCGCAGGACGCGCTCGCGGCGGCGAACGCACCGGTGCAGGGACTGTTGGGGCGGCCGCTGATCGGTAACGTTGCCGACGCCATGACGCCGGCGGAGGCGCCGCCGGTGCCTGCGGTCAGGGCGGCGACGCGGCGTGGCTGGGTAACGGCGGCGCCGGCGGTGCGGGCGGCGGGTCCAGCGGCACCAATTTTGCGGGCGCCGGCGGCAACGGCGGCAACGCGGGCCGAATCGGCCAGGGCGGCAACGGCGGCAACGGCGGACCGGCGAACTCGGGCTTGGGCAATGGCGCGAACGGCGGCGGCGGGAATGCCTGGCTGATCGGCAACGGCGGCAACGGCGGCAACGGCGGCAACGGCGGCGCCGGCGACGATGTCGGGGTTGGTGGAACCAGCGGCAGCGGCGGGCAGCTCTTTGGCGGCGCCGGTTCGGCCGGCGCGGCCGGTTGACCGACGAGTACGCCAATATTCTTGCCCGGCACGGCCATCGGGTGGTGGTGGCCCGCTATCCGGGAAGTTATGCATGATTCGGCCGGGGAGTTTTTGTTAAATGCGCAGGCAACGCGGTGGCGTCGGTCTTTCGGCAAACGGTGTGGGCTTGGATTTCGACGCATCCCTCTAGGCTCTTCGAATGCCGATCTTCATCGATGCCTTGGAGCATTCGGCGATAAAGGTTGCAGAAATACCGAGATTCCGTCGCTGCAAGTAGTTCGAGATGATCCCACCTGGGCAGGTTGCCAATTTGTTTCGTCAACACCAAATTCATCTATATAGCGTTGAATTCCCGGGGTTGGCAGGGTGCCGGTGCTGTTCGTCCTTCGGCGAACGCTCAGCGCTCTTAGCTGCGGAGATGACCTAAGGTGGATCTCAACATCCTTTCTTGTGCGGTAGTACCGCGCGCTGAGATGGTAGATATCTTTTGTATGCCATGACGGGCCGAACGAGATGAACGATTTGAACTTTCCCATCGGCGGCTTACGGAATTCGAGACCAGCATGCGAACCGCGCAAGCGTTCGTGTTTTGTGCGCGCTTATGGTCCGGATGGTGGGGGAGTCAAACATCCTTTCGGGTGATAGCCCAGGCATATCGTCGCACCCCTCGAAATCGCGGTGGTGGTTTGCCCGAGCGCGCGCGTGGCGCGTGTACGCTACCGCGTGGGGTGTGGAATCTAACGATCAACAGCCGCCAGCGGCGTGAGAGGGGATACCCGCAGTGAGCACTGCACTCGACCCGCCTGAGGCATCGACTCGCAGGCTGCGAGTCCTGTTCGTCGGGGAAGCGGTGACGCTGACCCATGTCGTCCGGCCGTTCGTCATGGCGCAGTCGCTCGACCCGAACCGTTACGAGGTCCACTTCGCCTGCGACCCGCGGCACAACAAGCTCCTGGGCCCGATGCCCTTCCCCCACCACCCGATCCGCAGCATCCCCAGCGAGCAGTTCCTCCACACCATGGCCCGCGGCAAATTATTTTTCTTCTACAACGCGCGGACGCTGGGGGAGTACGTCGAAGAGGACCGGAAGCTGCTGGCCGAGGTCGAACCGGACCTGGTCGTCGGTGACCTTAGGTTTTCGCTGTCGGTCAGCGCCCGACTGGTCGGCATCCCCTTCGTCGGCATCGCGAACGCCTATTGGAGTCCGTACGCTCGGCGCCGCTTTCCGCTGCCGGACGTGCTGTGGAGCCACGTGTTCGGCGTCACGATGGCCAAGCTCGGGTACCGCCTCGATCGCTGGTTGATTTTCGCCCTGCAGTGCCTGCCGCTCAACTGGATTCGCCGCAGGTACGGGTTGCCCAGCCTGGGCTGGAATCTTTGCCGCATGTTCACCGAAGGGGACCACGTTCTTTACGCCGACGTCCCGGAGCTGATTCCGACGTACAACCTGGCGGCCAACCACCAGTATCTCGGCCCGGTCCTCTGGTCACCCGCCGGGCAGCCGCCTGCCTGGTGGGACTCGCTGCCGACGGACCGGCCGATCGTGTATGCGACCCTCGGCAGTTCCGGCGGCGGGCGCAACCTGCTGCAGATGGTGTTGGACGCCCTGGCCGACCTGCCGGTGACGGTGATCGCGGCCACCGCGGATCGCAGCGACCTCACGAACGTGCCGGACAACGCGTTCGTGGCGGACTACTTGCCGGGCGAGGCGGCCGCGGCCCGCGCGGCCGTGGTGGTCTGCAACGGCGGCACTCTGGCGACGCAGCAGGCCCTAGTGGCCGGGGTGCCGGTGGTCGGGATCGCCGCCAACCTGGACCAGCACCTGAACATGGAGGCCGTCCAGCGGGCCGGCGCGGGTCTGCTGCTGCGAACCGAGCGGATCAAGAGTCGGCGTGTGACGAAGGCCGTGACGCAGGTGCTCAATCGGTCCGACTATCAACAAGCCGCAAAGCGGCTCGCCGAAGCCTTCGAGCGAGACCACGCTCGATTCCCGCAGCGTGTCGAGAGTGCTCTGCGTCTGGCGTCGCAGGACGTGCCCGCGGCATCGGCGCCCGAAATGCGGAAAACAAGCCAGATCGGCTAGCGCGACGGATCGCCCAGGTTAAGGCTGGTGCTGTAGCATCGCGGATTCCAACCTTTCACGTGCTGCGCGTGTTCTGCGAATTGAAGGCGGGAGCCACGTGTCCCCCTCAGCTACCCCGCAGTCTAAGTCAGTGCGCGCGCCGTCGAACTGAAATCCCGAATTTTCGGGCGGGCATCCGGATGCCACCGGCCGCGGCGGGGATGTGGTTGGCAACGGGGCTCGTCAGACTTGATGGGGTCCAACGCGACCGCCTCGGATGGTGTTGGTGGCTGATTTCAGGCCCGCTTCCTCGCGAACCAGCGTTCTGGCAGCGCGGTGACAGTGGTTGAAATACCCAGTGGCACAGCCGCTATCAATGTCGTTGCGAGTTCGTCGGCCCGGTCGCAGACCGCGAGGCGCTCGCGACGGCAGGCAGCAGTCCGCGCAGCAGTGGTGGTCCGAACGGCGGCAGCCTGGCGACGCGGCGGGGTTTGCCGGCCGGAGCGGCGGTGGGGAATGCGTTGCGCCGGGTGCCTGATGGCGTGGATTGATTCCCGCGGCGTCAGCAAAGCCGTCGTCGCCGATATGAGAATCGGGATTTGTAGAAGATGAACGGCGCATGAATTGTCTTGACGAGACGGCGCGACGGTAGCGCCGCCGACCCCACGGCCGGGACACTTATCGGGTGACGAATTCCGATTCTTGCAACAATCACCCGCATTTTCTGCGGTCGGTAATCCGCTGGCTGCAGGCCGGGTACCCGGAGGGCGTGCCCGGGCCCGATCGGGTCCCGCTGTTCGCACTACTGCGCAGCACTCCGCTGAGCGTGGATCAGCTCAAAGAGGTGGTGACGAACCTCACCGCGAAGGGATCTACTGCGCAGGCCGACGGCGTGATCGACGGCAACGAGATCGCCGAGAAGATCTCCGAGTTGACTCACCACGACGCCGGCCCCGAAAACGTCCGGCGGGTGGCGGCCACCCTGGCCGCGGCCGGTTGGCCGCTGGCCGGCATCGACGTCAGCGAGGTTATCCCCGGTGATGAGGACGGGGAGGCTGCTGAGGAGGTTGCGTCATCGGCCCGGCGCGCGTCACAGACTTGAGATGTCGATGACGAAGCGGTAGCGCACGTCGCTGGCCAGGACGCGCTCGTACGCCTCGTTGATGTAGTCGGGCTCGATGACCTCGATTTCGGGCGTCACGTCGTGTTCGGCGCAGAAATTGAGCATCTCCTGGGTTTCGGCGATCCCGCCGATGTTCGATCCGGACAGGCTGCGCCGCGCCAGGGCCAGCGCGAACGCCGGCACCGGCATGGGGTGTTCGGGGATGCCCAACTCGACGAGTGTGCCGTCGACGTCGAGCAGGTTGAGGTAAGCGCCGAGGTCCAGGTTGGCCGAGACGGTGTTCAGGATCAGATCGAAGCTGCTCCGCAGCTTGCGGAAGGTGTCCGGGTCGGCCGTCGCGTAGTAGTTGCTGGCGCCAAGCCGCAGCCCGTCCTCCATCTTCTTCAGCGATTGCGACAGCACCGTCACCTCTGCGCCCAGCGCCGCGCCCAGCTTGACGCCCATGTGCCCGAGCCCGCCCAAGCCGATGACGGCGAGTCGGGTGTTCGCCCCCGCGTTCCAGTGCCGCAAAGGTGAGTACAACGTGATGCCTGCGCACAGCAGCGGCGCGGCGGCGTCCAGCGGCAGCGCGTCGGGGATGCGCAGCACGAATTTTTCGTCGACGACGATCGCCTGGCTGTAGCCGCCCTGCGTCGGCTGGCCGTATTTATCGATCGAGTTGTAAGTGAAGGTTGCGCCCGGCTTGCAGTACTGCTCGTTTCCGGCCAGGCAGCTGCTGCATTCACCGCAGGAGCCGACCATGCAGCCCACCCCGACATGGTCGCCCACCTGGTACTTGGTGACTTCCGAGCCCACCGCGGTCACCACGCCGGCGATCTCGTGGCCGGGCACCACGGGATAGTTCGGTACGCCCCATTCGGCCTTGACGGTGTGGATGTCGGAGTGGCAGATCCCGGCGAACTTGATGTCGAACGCCACGTCGTGCGGGCCTGGTTCGCGACGGGTGATGGTGGTCTTGGTCAGCGGCCCGGTCGCCGACGTGGCGGCATATGCGGAAACGGTGCTCATCGTGGTCCCTCTTCGATTCAGTTACGTCGGTTACGCCAGAGAAAAGCTTAGCTAAGTTAATGTTTTTCGGCCAATCAGTTGATGGGCGCGTTGACCCAGCGCAGGTCGTCGACGACGCCGCGGGCCGCGATAAGGCCCTCGCCGGTCTGCCAAATCTCGTCGTTGACGACGAAGATCCGATTGTCGCGGTTGGCGGACAGCCTGCGCCACGGGCCGCTGTCCAGGATGGTGGCGGCGCGGTCGGCGGCGGCGGGCGACGCGCAGGACACATAGATGATGTCGGCGTCGGCCATGGAGAAATCGGGCGATTTCGCCAGGTCCGCGTCGGTGATGCCGATCTCGGCATACGCCTTGTCGGTGAACCGCTGGGACGCGGGCCGCTCCACCCCGACTGCGGCGAGCACGCTGGCCGGGAAGTTGTTGGCCCCGTAGACCCGCATCGTGTCGGTGGTCAGCTGCACGATCGACGCCTGGAAGTGGGCCGCGTCGTGGCTGGCCCCGATCTGGCCGGCCCGCTGGGAGAACCCGTTGAGCAGTGCGTCCGCCCCGGCGCTACGGGCCGTGGCTGCGCCGACGCCACGCAGGTTGTCCTCCCAGGCCGCGCCCGGCGGCGCGGTGAACACCGTCGGCGCGATCGCCGCCAGCTGCGCGTACAACTTCGGCGTCAGCGCCACCGAGCCCAGAATCAGATCCGGGTGGGCCGCGGCGATGCCGCCCAGGTCGGGTGCGCTGCGGGTACCCACCCCCCGGATACCGTGCACCGCGCTGCCCAGGTAGGACGGCTGGCTCGAGGAACCGTCGGGCAGTGCGGCGCCGACGACCCGGGATTGCAGCCCCAGGGCGCACAGGGCGTCGAGCTGGTCGCCGGAGAGCACCACGATCCGCTGCGCCTCCGTCGGCACCTGGACCACATCCGGATTGACGCCCGCCGCATTGTGCGCCGGCCGGGTCGGTGGCCCCGGATCGGCAGCGGCCGGCTCCCGGGCGCACGAGTCGTCCGGCTTGCGATCGTTTCCCAGCACCCCGGCGCCCGCTACCTGAGTGGTCGGGGTGACCAGCGAGTGCGTCGCAGTGGGCGGTTGATCGGAGCCGCAAGCGCCGCACCACGCCGCCGCCAGCGTTGCCAGTGCGGCCATCGCTCGGGGGGTCAGCCCGGCTCGCCTGCCGACGAATTGCACGTGTGCGACGTTAACATCCGGCCAGCTCGCGCCCCTGCGCCGAAGCGCCGCGGCGGCACCGGCGAGGCATTTACGACAGTTTGTAGGACCAGGCCTGTCGTGAGGCCGATCGGGGGCTAAGATTCGATTCGGTATCTCAGTCCGGGATGGATGTTTGGAGGAACTGTTGACAGCCGAAGCGCCCCCATTGGGAGAACTCGAAGCCGTCCGTCCGTACCCACCCCGGACCGGTCCCAAGGGGAACCTGGTCTACAAGCTGATCACCACGACCGATCACAAGATGATCGGCATCATGTACTGCGTCGCGTGCATGATCTTCTTCTTCGTCGGCGGCCTGCTGGCACTGCTGATGCGTACGGAGCTAGCGGCGCCCGGTCTGCAGTTCCTGTCGAATGAGCAGTTCAACCAGCTGTTCACCATGCACGGCACGATCATGTTGCTGTTCTATGCGACCCCGATCGTGTTCGGCTTCGCCAACCTGGTGCTGCCGCTGCAGATCGGCGCACCCGACGTGGCCTTCCCGCGGCTGAACGCCTTCTCGTTCTGGTTGTTCCTGTTCGGCGCCACCATGGGGGCGGCCGGTTTCATCACCCCGGGCGGGGCCGCCGACTTCGGCTGGACCGCCTACACCCCGCTGACCGACGCCATCCACTCACCCGGCGCCGGCGGCGACCTGTGGATCATGGGTCTGATCGTTGCCGGTCTGGGCACCATCCTGGGCGCGGTCAACATGATCACCACCGTGGTGTGCATGCGCGCACCCGGGATGACGATGTTCCGGATGCCGATCTTCACCTGGAACATCCTGGTGACGTCCATCCTGGTGCTGATCGCGTTCCCGCTGCTGACCGCCGCGCTGTTCGGCCTGGCCGCCGACCGCCACCTCGGCGCCCACGTCTACGACCCGGCCAACGGCGGAGTCCTGTTGTGGCAGCACCTGTTCTGGTTCTTCGGCCACCCCGAGGTGTACATCATCGCCCTGCCGTTCTTCGGGATCGTCTCGGAGATCTTCCCGGTGTTTTCCCGCAAGCCGATCTTCGGTTACACCACGCTGGTCTACGCGACGCTGTCGATCGCCGCGCTGTCGGTCGCGGTGTGGGCGCATCACATGTTCGCCACCGGTGCCGTTCTGCTGCCGTTCTTTTCGTTCATGACCTATTTGATCGCGGTGCCGACGGGGATCAAGTTCTTCAACTGGATCGGCACGATGTGGAAGGGCCAGTTGAGTTTTGAGACGCCGATGCTGTTTTCGGTCGGCTTCATGGTCACCTTCCTGCTGGGTGGGCTGACCGGTGTGCTGCTGGCCAGCCCGCCGCTGGACTTCCACGTCACCGACAGCTATTTCGTGGTCGCGCACTTCCACTACGTGCTTTTCGGCACCATCGTGTTCGCCACGTTCGCCGGGCTGTACTTCTGGTTCCCCAAGATGACCGGTCGGCTGCTCGACGAGCGGCTGGGCAAGCTGCATTTCTGGTTGACGTTCATCGGCTTTCACACGACGTTCCTGGTGCAGCACTGGGTCGGCGACCTGGGCATGCCGCGCCGCTACGCCGACTACCTACCCACCGACGGTTTCCAGCCGTACAACGTCGTCTCGACCATCGGGGCGTTCATCCTTGGTGCGTCGATGCTTCCCTTCGTGTGGAACGTCTTCAAGAGCTGGCGCTACGGCGAGGTGGTCACCGTCGATGACCCGTGGGGCTACGGCAATTCACTGGAGTGGGCGACAAGCTGCCCGCCGCCGCGGCACAACTTCACGGAGCTGCCCCGCATCCGTTCCGAGCGTCCTGCGTTTGAGCTGCACTACCCGCATATGGTGGAGCGAATGCGCGCCGAATCGCACGTCGGGCGCGGCCATGGCAAGCGCGAGAAGGTGACCGCGAGCTGATGCGGCCCTTCCGGCTGGGCGGAAGCGGGGCCGGTCAGGCTTGAACACACCACCCAAGGTGTCGGTGCTGATCACCGTCACCGGCCTGGATCAGCCAGGTGTGACATCGGTGCTGTTCGAGGTGCTGTCGCGCTATGGGGTTGATCTGCTCAACGTCGAACAGGTGGTGATCCGGAGCCGGCTGACGCTGGGTGTGCTGGTGTCCTGCCCGCCGGATATCGCGGACAGCACCTCGCTGCGCGACGACGTCGAGTCCGCCATCCGTGGGGTGGGTCTGGACGTCACGATCGAGCGCAGCAACGACGTGCCCATCATCGCCGACCCCTCGACCCACACCATCGTCGTGCTGGGCCGACCCGTCACAGCCCGGGCTTTCGGCGCGGTGGCCCGCGAGGTGGCCGCCCTCGGCGTCAACATCGACCTGATCCGCGGCGTCTCGGACTATCCGGTCACCGGGCTGCAGCTGCGGGTCTCGGTCCCGCCGGGAGTCGACGGCCAGCTGCAGACCGCGCTGACCCGGGTAGCCCGCGACGAGCGCGTTGACGTGGCGGTCGAGGACTACAGCCTGGAACGGCGGGCCAAACGGCTCATCGTGTTCGATGTCGATTCGACGCTGGTCCAGGGCGAGGTGATCGAGATGCTGGCCGCCCACGCCGGCGCCCAGGGCGCGGTCGCCGCGATCACCGAGGCCGCGATGCGTGGTGAGCTGGATTTCACGGAGTCGCTGGAGCGGCGGGTGGCGACCCTGGCCGGCCTGCCCGCCACGGTGATCGACGAGGTCGCCGACCAGTTGGAGCTGATGCCCGGCGCCCGGACCACGCTGCGCACGCTGCGCCGACTGGGCTTTCGCTGCGGCGTGGTGTCCGGGGGCTTCCGGGGGATCATCGACCCGCTGGCCCACGAGTTGATGCTGGACTTCGTCGCCGCCAATGAACTGGAGATCGTCGACGGCAAGCTCACCGGGCGGGTCGTCGGCCCGATCGTCGATCGGGCCGGCAAGGCCAAGGCGCTGCGCGAGTTCGCGGCGCAGGCCGGGGTGCCGATGGAGCAGACCGTCGCGGTCGGCGACGGCGCTAACGACATCGACATGCTGGCCGCGGCGGGGCTCGGAATCGCGTTCAACGCCAAGCCGGCGCTGCGTGAGGTCGCGGATGCGTCGTTGAGCTATCCGTACCTGGACACGGTGCTTTTTCTGCTGGGCGTGACGCGTGGCGAGATCGAGGCCGCCGATGCGGTCGACGGCGTGAAGCGCCGGGTGGAGATCCCGCCCGAGTAGGTGGGCGCCAACTGGCGCGAGCAGCTTTCCGCGGGGCCTAGCCCCCCGGACAGCTGCTCGCGGACAGGGTGACCCGGCACGCGTCGCGGCGTGACGGTACGGCACGATGGGCGGGTGCCCGAAACCGGAAGCGACACAGCCGACCCCGATCTGCTGATCGACTTCAGGAATGTGTCGCTGCGCCGCCAGGGGAACGTTCTGGTGGGGCCGCTGGACTGGGCGGTGGAGCTCGACGAGCGATGGGTGATCATCGGGCCCAACGGGGCCGGCAAGACGTCGCTGCTACGGATCGCCGCGGCGGCCGAACACCCGTCGTCGGGCATCGCCTTTGTGCTCGGCGAGCGGCTGGGCCGGGTGGACGTCTCCGAACTGCGCGCTCGGATCGGGCTGAGTTCGTCGGCTCTGGCCCAGCGGGTGCCGGGCGATGAGGTGGTCCGCGATCTCGTCGTCTCCGCCGGCTATGCCGTGGTGGGTCGCTGGCGCGAGCGTTACGAAGAGGTCGACTATCGCCGGGCGATCGACATGCTGGAGAGCCTGGGTGCCGAGCACCTGGCGGACCGCAGCTACGGGACGCTGTCCGAGGGTGAGCGCAAACGGGTGCTGATCGCCCGCGCCCTGATGACCGACCCCGAATTGCTGCTGCTCGATGAGCCCGCCGCCGGCCTGGACCTGGGCGGCCGCGAGGAGTTGGTGGCCCGGCTGACGGACCTGGCCGCCGACCCCGACGCGCCCGCGCTGGTGCTGGTCACCCACCACGTGGAGGAGGTCCCCCCGGGCTTCACCCACTGCCTGCTGCTGTCCGAGGGCCAGGCCGTCGCCGCGGGTCTGTTGCCCGATGTGCTGACCGCCGAAAACCTGTCCGTCACATTCGGCCAGTCGATAGCGTTGGACGTCGTCGACGGGCGCTATTTCGCTCGCCGCGTTCGCACCCGCGCAGCCCACCGGAGGCGCTCATGACAGCACCGTTAACCCCGCGGCCCGCGGCGACCGTGATGCTGATCCGCGACGGCGCTGCCGAATTGTCCATCTTCCTGATGCGCCGGCACCGTGGCATGGACTTCGCGGGCGGGGTGATGGTCTTTCCCGGCGGGGGAGTCGACGACCGAGACCGCAACGCCGACACCGCCTGGGCCGGCCCGCCGCCGGAGTGGTGGGCGGAGCGATTCGGTATCGAACGCGATCTGGCCGAGGCGTTGGTCTGCGCAGCGGCACGCGAGACGTTCGAGGAGTCCGGCGTGCTCTTCGCCGGCCCGGCCGACGACCCGAACAGCATTGTCAGTGACGCCTCCACCTACGGCGACGCGCGCTCCGCGCTGGCCGACCGGTCGCTGTCCTTCGGCGACTTTCTGCGGCGGGAAAACCTGGTGCTGCGCTCCGACCTGCTGCGGCCGTGGGCGAACTGGGTGACCCCGGAAGCCGAACTGACTCGCCGCTACGACACCTATTTCTTTGTGGGAGCTCTGCCGGAAGGGCAGCGCGCCGACGGCGAGAACACCGAATCCGACCGTGCCGACTGGGCATTGCCGCGCGACGCCCTCGACGACTTTGCGGCCGGTCGCAACATCCTGCTGCCGCCGACTTGGACGCAGCTGGACTCGCTGGCCGGCCGGACCGTCGCCGATGTGCTGACCGTCGAGCGCCAAATCGTGCCGGTGCAGCCGCGTTTGGAGCAAGAGGGCGACAACTGGGTTTTCGAGTTCTTCGACTCGGATCGCTACAACCAGGCGCGGATCGCCGGCGGAGCCCTGGGGTGGCCCTTTTGACCCGCACGATGAACGAGTTCGTCAGCGTCGTCGTCAGTGACGGCTCGCAGGATGCCGGCCTGGCCATGTTGCTGCTGTCGCGGGCGCCCACCAACGCGCTGACCCGCCAGGTCTACCGGGAGATCGCGGCGGCGGCCGCCGAGTTGGGGCGGCGCGACGACGTCGGCGCGGTGATCCTGTTCGGTGGCCACGAGATCTTCTCCGCCGGCGACGACATGCCGGAGCTGCGGACGCTGACCGCCGAGGAAGCCAAGACCGCGGCCCGCGTCCGTGACGAGGCCATCGCGGCCGTCGCGGCGATCCCGAAGCCGACCGTGGCCGCGATCACCGGATACGCGCTGGGCGCGGGGCTCACGCTGGCCCTGGCCGCCGATTGGCGGGTCAGCGGTGACAACGTGAAGTTCGGCGCGACCGAGATCCTGGCCGGCCTGATCCCCGGCAGCGGCGGAATGGCTCGCCTGGCGGGCGCGACGGGGCCGAGCAGGGCCAAGGAACTGGTGTTCAGCGGGCGCTTCTTCGACGCCGAGGAGGCGCTGGCGCTGGGCCTGATCGACGACATGGTGGCCCCCGACGACGTCTACGACATCGCCGCCGGGTGGGCGCGCCGCTTCCTCGACGGCCCGAAGCCGGCCCTGGCCGCCGCCAAGGCCGGCATCAACGCCGTCTTCGGGGATTCGTTCGGGGACGGCTTCGCGCCGCAATCGGCCGAGCGCATCGAGGCCGAACGCCGCAGATATGCCGAAGTCTTCGCCGCCGCCAACCCCGGTGCGGATAGCGCTGGTCCCGGCAGCCGTTAGGCTGCCCTTCATGACGAGCAGTTCGAACATCCCCGCCGACGCGGCCCCCAGGCCCCATGCCACGGCCGAAGAGGTGGAAGCGGCGCGGCACGACAGCAAGCTTGCCCAGGTGCTCTACCACGACTGGGAGGCCGAGAGCTACGACGAGAAGTGGTCGATCTCCTACGACCAGCGCTGTGTCGACTACGCCCGGCATTGCTTCGACGCCGTCGTGCCCGATGAGGTCATCCGCGAGCTGCCCTACGACCGGGCCCTGGAGCTGGGCTGCGGTAGCGGGTTCTTCCTGCTCAACCTGATCCAGGCCGGGGTGGCGCGGCGCGGGTCGGTCACCGACCTCTCGCCGGGCATGGTCAAGGTCGCCACCCGCAACGGGCAATCCCTGGGGTTGGACATCGACGGCCGGGTGGCCGACGCCGAGGGCATCCCCTACGACGACAACACCTTCGACCTGGTCGTCGGGCACGCCGTGCTGCACCACATTCCCGATGTCGAGTTGTCGCTGCGCGAGGTGCTGCGGGTGCTGAAGCCTGGCGGGCGGTTCGTGTTCGCGGGCGAGCCGACCAACGTCGGCAACGTCTACGCCCGCAGGCTCGCGGACCTGACGTGGAATACCACCATTCGCGTGGTGAAGCTGCCGGGGCTGGGCGCCTGGCGTCGTCCGCAGGCCGAGATCGACGAGAACTCGCGCGCGGCGGCCCTGGAGTGGGTGGTCGACCTGCACACCTTCGAGCCGGGCGACCTGGAGAAGATGGCGGCCAACGCCGGCGCCGTGCGGGTCGAGACCGCCACCGAGGAGTTCACCGCCGCGATGCTCGGCTGGCCGTTGCGCACCTTCGAGTCGACGGTGCCGCCCGGCAAGCTCGGCTGGGGCTGGGCGAGGTTCGCGTTCACCAGCTGGAAGACGCTGAGCTGGGTGGACGCCAACGTGTGGCGCCGCTTGGTGCCCAAGGGCTGGTTCTACAACGTGATGATCACCGGGGTCAAACCCTCCTGAGCGGTGGCCTGCGGTTCAGCTGGGAGGACGTCAGCTATCTGCGGTCGGAATCGGGCGCCGCGGCGCTTGCCGCGGTCGCCGATTTCGAGCTGACCGACGCCACCCGGATCGCCGATATCGCCGCGGTGCGCGCGCGGTTCGGTGACCGGGCGCCGGTGCTGGTGGAGACGACGCTGTTGCGCCGTCGGGCGACCGAAAAACTGGGTGGGCTGGGTGCGGTGTCCAACTGGCTGTTCACCGACGAGGCGCTGCAGCAGGCTACCGCGGCACCGGTGGCGCTGCACCGGGCCGCGCGGTTGGCCGCCGCTCGGCCGGGCGTGGTGGTGCACGACGTGACCTGTTCGATCGGAACCGAATTGGCCGCGCTGCGCCGCTCGGGCGTACACACGGTGGGCAGCGACATCGACCCTGTGCGGCTGACGATGGCGCGCCACAACCTCGGGGTCGGCCTCGGGGTCGGCCTCAGGGGCGACAAAGAGCCAAATGAACCCCGGGTTGACGTCTGCCGTGCCGACGCGCTGCACCCGGTGACCCGGGACACGGTCGTCGTGGCCGACCCGGCGCGCCGCCGCGGCGGGCGGCGGCGCTGGCGACCCGACGACTATCAGCCCGGCCTGGATCAGCTGATGGACTGCTACCGCGGCCGGGACCTCGTCGTAAAGTGTGGTCCCGGAATAGATTTCGACCAGTTGCGCGGCTTCGACGGTGAAATCGAGGTGATTTCATACCGGGGTTCGGTTCGCGAAGCGTGCCTGTGGACGACGGGATTGGCCGGCCCGGGTGTGCGCCGCCGGGCCAGCATTCTCGACTTCGGCGAACAGATCACCGATGCCGAGCCGGACGACTGCGGTGCGCGCCCCGCCGGGCGCTGGATCGTCGACCCCGACGGCGCGGTCGTCCGGGCCGGGCTCGTGCGCCATTACGCCGCGCGGCACGGGCTGTGGCAACTCGACCCCGATATCGCGTACTTGTCGGGCGACCGGCTGCCGCCGGGGGTCCGGGGCTTCGAGGTGGTCGAGCAACTTCCGCTCGATGAGCGCCGGTTGCGCCACGCCCTGCAGGCGCTGGATTGCGGGGCGCTCGAGATCCTGGTCCGCGGCGTCAGCCGCGTGCAGGCCGATCCCGATGCGCTGCGGCGCGGGCTGCGGCCGCAAGGCAGCCGGCCCCTGTCGTTGGTCGTCACCCGCATCGGCTCGGGGTCAGCCGCGCGTGCGACGGTATTCGTATGCCGTCCCTCCCGGTAACGCCAGGTACGCTGGCGACGATTGCGCTTCTAAGGCGCCCCGGGATGTGTGCGAGGACAATTCGACGATGCGTTGTTACGTGCGTTACGTGATAGCGGCCCATGTTCAAGTGGCGCTCGCCGCTGCTGTGCTGATGGGCCCGATGGGATGGCCGGCAACCGCCGCACCGGCGTCGTGCGCCAGCCTGGGCGGCTCCGTCGTCGCCGGCCAGATGTGCCAGGTCAACGTCAGTACCGCCACCTACACGCTCAACATGTCGTTTCCCGTCGACTACCCGGACGAGCAGGCGCTGACCGACTACATCACCCAGAACCGCGACGGATTCGTCAACGTCGCCCAGGGCTCCGGCGGACACGACAAGCCCTACCAGATGGAGGCCACCACCGAACAGCACAGCTCCGGGCAGGCGCCGCACAACACCCGCAGCGTCGTGCTCAAGCTCTTCCAGGACCTCGGGGTGACCCGTCCGTCCACCTGGTACAAGGCTTTCAACTACAACCTCGGGACCAAGCAGCCGATCACCTTCGACACCCTCTTCGCGCCCGGCGTCACGCCGCTGGACAGCATCTTCCCGATCGTCCAGCGTGAGCTGGAACGCCAGAACCCGCTGGGTGCCGCGATATTGCCGTCTACCGGTAACGACCCGTCGCACTACCAGAACTTCGCCGTCACCGACGACCAGCTGATCTTCTACTTCACCCCGGGCGAGATGCTGCCGGCGGTGGCCGGGCCCGCCCAAGCCAGCGTGCCGCGCAGCGCGATCCCGCCGCTGGCTATCTAGGTAGAGGGCCGGCCCGCCATTCCATGGCTGTCGCGCCGATGCCCAGCGCCAGCTGCGCCACACAACCGATGACCGGGACAAAGAAGGCTACTTTGCGCCGCGCCACGCGATACCCGGCGACTAGCAGGTCGGCAACCCCGACCGCCCCGCCGGCAAAAATCCCCAACGACATGCCGCGGTCGATCCAGGCCGGATCCCCGCACGGCACGGAGCCGCACGGGTCGGTGGCCATCACCAGCAGGCTGAGCAGCACGACGGTGGTCCCGAACAGGAATGCGTGAACGACCAGCAGCACGACGGTCGCGGCGACGTCCCCGACCCGACCGGGCTGGTGGGCCTGGCTGGCCACGGGGCTCATGCCGGCGCGAACCCGTAGACCTGACCGTCGCTGGTGGTGGCCACCACTCGCCGGTCGTTGGCCACCGACACCCCGATCGGATATCCGGTGGCCGCCGGCAGCGGATAGCTGTTGAGCGTGTGGCCGTTGGCCGGATCGAAGACCAGTAACGACATTCCGGGTGTGCCGTCTTTGGCCGGACCGCTTGCCACGGTGTAGCCGGCGCCCGCGCCGGCCAGGCTCGACGTGGACAGCGGAGTGACATCGTCGCGGCGCCAGACCTGTTCGGCGTGGTCACCGGCGTCCCGGAACGCCACCAGCCGGGTGTCCGGGCCGCCGCCGGACACGATCAGGCCCTGCGGTGTGACCGCCGGCGGCGTCTGCGCCAAAAAAGCCAGCGGTACCGACCATTTCGGCTTCCCGTCGGCGGCGTGCAGCGCCCACAGCCGTTGGTCGCGGCCATTGACGTAGACGGTCGATCCGTCGGCGGACAGCACCGGGCTGGCCAGGACACCGGCGCCGACGGCGTCGCTGGTCCATTCCCGGGCGAGGTCCGTGTGCCCCGCGTGGTACTTCAGCCCGACCAGCCCCGCGGCCGGGGCGCCCGGCTGCCAGACGCCGAGCACGACCATCCCGGTGGCCGCCGAAAAGGCGGGCGCGGCCGCAACTGGGCAGCCCGACCGGGCCGGTGCACAATCGGCCAGCCCGCGTGTCGCGTCGGTGGGGTCGACGCCGTCCACGAGATCTATCCCGCCGCCGATCAGGTCGCCGCGATGAGCGTTGAAGACCAGCACCTGTCCCAGGTGCGTGCTGACCAGCAGGTCGCCGCCGCCGAGAAATCGCGGGGTGGACGGCATCCCGATCACCGGCTGTCGCCAGCGCGTCCACTGGGTCGGCGGGAAGGACTGGATTGCACCCGGCTGGCCGACGTAGAGGTTGTCGAAACCGTCGAACAACGGACCGCCGAAGCCGCCGCCCTGGACCAGCCGGACACACCAGCGCTGCCTGCCGTTGTCGTTGTTCTCCCACTCCATCAACGAACATCCGGCCGGGGTCTGCGCGTTGAGCGCGAGCCAGCCGCGCCCGCTCAGCGCCGGCCCGGCCGCCAGGCTGCCCTTCACCGACCGCGTCCACTGCAGCGCGAGCTTGGTGGCGCCGGCCGTGCTGGTGTAGCTGCTGTTGGCCGCGTCGCCGTATTGGGCCGGCCAACCCGGCGCGGCCGCTGCGTCCACCCAAGAATCGGTGTTACCGCACCCGCCCAGCCCGACCGTAAGCGCCACGGCGAGCACGCATGCGCGCACCGCGGAAAGCCAACGCCGCTGCATACGGGGATGTCGGGCAAGCACCTCGTTTCCCAAATCCTTCCGTAGGGCGTTCGGTCCTCTGCAGCGAGCGAGTATCAGGTGAGGGTAACCCGTGGCGCCTCGCTTGCCTGTGATTGCCTGCCCTTCCCAGCCCGCCGCTGGCCCTTGTCGGCCCGCCGCTGGCCCGCGAGCGTGACGCTCGAGCGTCAGCGTCGCGCTGGTGTTACGTTCGCGCGGGGCTGCAATCGCCCGGGCCCACAGCCCGCCGTGGGGGCGCGCATCGTCGCCGGGCTAAACTCTGCGGCCATGACGTCCATGTGGAATGCGCCGTTCCACCGCCGCTGGCGCGGACAGCAACTGCGCGATCCACGCCAGGCGAAGTTCCTGACGCTGGCCTCGCTGAAGTGGGTGCTGGCCAACCGCGCGTGGGGCCCCTGGTATCTGGTGCGCTACTGGCGGCTGCTGAAGTTCAAAGTGGCCAACCCGCACATCATCACCCGCGGCATGGTATTTCTCGGCAAGGACGTAGAGATCCACTGCACACCCGAACTGGCACAGCTGGAGATCGGGCGCTGGGTACACATCGGGGACAAGAACACGATTCGCGCGCACGAGGGCTCGCTGCGGTTCGGCGACAAGGTGGTGCTGGGCCGCGACAACGTCATCAACTGCTATCTCGACATCGAGTTCGGGGATTCGGCGCTGATGGCCGACTGGTGCTACGTCTGCGATTTCGACCACCGCATGGACGACATCAACGTCCCGATCAAGGATCAGGGCATCATCAAGTCGCCGGTCCGGATCGGTCCGGATACCTGGCTCGGGGTGAAAGTCACTGTGCTGCGTGGCACTTCCATCGGACGGGGTTGCGTGCTGGGATCGCACGCGGTGGTCCGCGGCGTCGTCCCGGACTATTCGATCGCGGTCGGGTCACCGGCCAAGGTGGTCAAAAACCGGCAGCTGTCCTGGGAAGCCTCGGCCGCGCAACGGGCCGAACTGGCTGCGGCCCTGGCCGATATCGAACGCAAAAAGGCGTCCCGTTAAAGGTCGGCGATGAGGTCCGAAATGGTATCCACGTCGGCAATTATCCCGTAGTAAAGGACGGACTCGCCTTCCAGGAGGACCGCCAGTGGGACGAGTCCCATGTCGGCCGCGATGGGGTAGCCGATGGCTTGGACGAGGCCGTAAGCGTTGCCGTCGAGGGCGGTCTGAATGCCGTCGAGGAACAGGTTCAAATCGTACGACGGGAGAGTGACACCGAGCGTGAGCGCCATATCGGCCGTCGGCAGGAAAAGCGCGTGATTGTTGGCGTGGATGGTGGAAACGGCATTGCTGATGGCGGTGTGCGCGGTCTTTAGATGTTCGATGGCGCCGTCGGCAAACGACCGCAGCGAATTCACGGAGAGCATGCTGGCCGCGTCGAAGTGCTTGACCGCGTCTACCGCCGAGGTGCCGAACGAACTCAGGGCCGCAACAGGATTGAAAGTCGTGCCGCTCGACAGCTGGGACAACGGGACGCTGGAAAGCGACGACGTGAGGTCGCTGGAGAACTGGCTGACGCCCTGGTGGGCTCCGGTTACCAGGTCGGCAAGGATCGTGCTTGGCGCGACGTGCGGGAATAGGCCGAACGGGGTGGGCACGTTGGCGGGTCCGGTCGAATAGCCGTACCCGGGGTCCCCGTAGCCCAGGTTGACGATCACCTTCAGGTCCGGCTCTATCAGGTCGGCCAGCGGATTCCCGACGACGGGGAGCGCACGCAGCGGCTCCAGCAGCGGCAGGTGATCGGTGGGAATCATGTAGTAGTTGGTGAGGGTGGGCCCCTGGGTCAGCAAGGGGATGGCCGAACTGACCTGTAAGGCCGTCGGCGGAAGCGAGAAGAAACCCGCGTCCGTGAGCTCCGCGTATCCGCTGTGCACGTAGTAAACGCCCGCAACGGCATTGAGGTCCGAAATAAGGTTGATCGGGTATCTGGGGAAGTCGGCGTAGGCGTCGTATTCCCTGGTGAACACCGTGGTCGGGTAGAGGTTGTCGGGAGTAGGGGGAGTGAATGTCATCCCAATACCGCTCAAGCTCCCGCCGGGGAAGCGCGTGAACAATCCGCCGTTGGGATTATTGGGATCGCCGGTCAGGATGAAGGAAAGTTGACCGGTGCCGGGTTGTTGGGCGATGGGTAAGGCGGCGAGTTTGCTCATCACGATCGACGAGACCGTGGCGGATTGCGAGTAGCCGAAAACGGCGAGGTTATTTCCAGCGGCAATTTGCTGTTGTATCGCGTTCTCCAGGATCGTCACGCCTTCGGAGACGGACTTGTCGAAAGTCAGGTTCTGAGGGCCGGAAGTCGGATACAGGTTATTGGGAATATCGAGGGCCTGGATGATCGCCCCCGGGTTGAGCAGCTGGATGAAGAGGTTGTTGACGGAGTTGAGGTAGCTGGCGGACGGAATGGTGACATAGCTCGGGCCCATGACCAACGCCACCGTGCTCGCCGCGGGTGTGGACGCCGTGCCGAGCAGCTGTTGTGCCAGCGTGGTGTTGGCGGCCTCGGCGGTCGCGTAGGCGTTGGCCGCGGCGCTCAGGGATCGCGCAAACTGGGCGTGAAACACCGAAGCCTGGTTGCTGAGCTCCTGGTAGAGCGCGGCGTGTTCGGAAAACAACGAAGTGACGGCGGCCGAGACCTCGTCGGCGGCCATTTTTATCAGCTTGGTTGTCGGGGCCGCCGCCGCGGCGTTGGCGTCGCTGATCGCCGCGCCGAGTCCCCGCATGTCCGAGGCGATGGCCACCAGCGAATCTGGTTGGGTCATGACGAAGTTCATCGACGCACGCCCTCCTGGCATCTCAACGAAGCCCGGCTGATTCTTCTTCGATCGCCCGAGTTCGGAGGTTACTGCGGAGGCACGTCATTGGGAATAGCAATCTTACGACAACGTTCATTTTCATAATCCGTGGTCGCGTTCCGAGGCCGCGTGCGGTGGGGAGGGGATGTCATGCCGGTCCGTTCGCTCGCGGTCGGCACACCGACGAAGGCGGTCAAGAACCGGCAGGTTGTCCGGGGCGGCCGCGGTCGCGCGGCGGGCCGAACCAGTGGCGCCCCGGCCGAGGCGGGGCGCACGAATGCCGCCCTCCAAAGGTCGGTGACGAGCTCCGAAATAGCGTGTAAGTCGTCAATTATTCGGTAGTAAGCGATGCCCTGGCCTTTCCTGAAGAGGCCCGGCCGCACCAGTGCGGTGGCGGCCGCGATCGGGTGACCGATCGCTTCGACGAGCCCCTATGGGTTACCGCCGAGAGCGACCCGGATTCCGTCGAGGAACAGGTTGAAGTCAAATGCCGGGAGATCAACCGCGAACCTAGAGACGATATCCGCCGCTGGTAGCAAATCGCGGCGCCGTTGGAGGCGCTCGTGGAAATGGTGTCGGCGATAGCGGTGTTTGTGGTTTGAATATGTTCGGCGGCGCCGTCAGCGAACGACCGCACGGAACTCGCCGAAAGCAAACCGGCTATGTCGACGCGCTGGAGGACGTCGAGCGCGGACGTGGCGAACGCTTGCCAGCGTGACCGGATCGAAAGTTGCCCCGCCGATCAGGTTCGGCGGCGACACGCTGGAAAGCGACGACCCCACGTCGGTGCACAACTGGCCGACGCCCTGCTGGCCCCGGGTCACCAGATCAGCAAGGATGGTGCCTGGCGCGATGTGCGGGAACAGTCCGAACGGAATGGGCGCGATGGCGGACCAGCCCGCCGGTTTACTCAATCCCGTTGAAAGCCCCGAACGCATTCCCGATAACAAGCACCTCGGCGGCGAGTCCGAGCGTGGCCAATCCCGTGTCGGCAGCGAGCGGATATCCAATCGCGTTGACGAATCCGACGGGATTGCCGTTAAGCACTTGCTCGATCCCGTCCAGGAATAGGTTCAAGTCATACGACGGAAGGGTGATCACCGCTGACAGCAGCAAGTCCGCCGTGGGCAGTAGCAGCGAAGTGCCATTTGCGATCGAATTACTGAGGTTGCTGGCCCAATTAGCGATCGACGCCGGAGAAAGCGCGGTCTCCAAATTGTTGACAATCGTCGTCGGCAGGTCTGCCAAACCCGTGATCGACGTGCTGAGTGCGGTGACCGGATTCACGGCGGTAACGTGCGACAGATCGGACAGCACCATGGCCGACGAAGACAGACTCCAGGCCGCCGGATCTCGCGCCGGCAGGCCCGATAGAGGCAGGCTGGACAGTGACGGCAACCCCTCGGCCTTGAAATCGCCCACCGCAGCGTTGAAGCCCTGCTGGGCCCCGTGGATCAGATCACGGCAGATGGCGGCCTGGCTGACGTGTGGGAACAGCCCTAACGGGGTGGCGACATTCGCCGGACCTTGGCTCCAGCCATAGTCGGGATTGCCGTAGCCCAGGTTGACTATCGTCGTCAGGTCCGGTTGGAGCAGGTCCGCCAGCGGGTTCCCGACATACGGTATGCCGCGCAGCGGTTCTAACAGCGGCAAATTCTGGGTGGGAATCATGTAATAGTCGGTGAGGGTGGTTCCTTGCGTCGTCAACGGAAGAGCATTAATAATCTGCATGGATGAGATGTTTTGATACTGGGTGTGTACATAAATGGTGCCGAGTAGGGCGTTGAGATCCGACGGCAAATTGATCGGGTACTGCGGGAAATCGGCGAAGCCGTCGTATTCGAGCGTGTATACGTGGGTCGGGTAGAGATTGTCTGGAGTCGCGCCGAGGAACGTCAGACCTAAAGCCGGCAGGCTCAGACCGTCGTAGCGCTCCGCTAGGCCGCCATTGGGATTGCCGGGATCACCGACCAGCACGAAGGCCAGCTGGCTGGTAGTCGGCGCATTCGTCAGCGCAGAGAGCTGCTGCATCGCCACCCCCGCCACCAGTGAGCTTTGCGAATCCCCGAAGACGACAACGTTGTTCCCGGCTTGGATCTGCTGCAGGATCGCGTTTTTCACGATGGTGGCGCCCTGGGCGATCGACGTGTTGACGCTTAGGCTCTTGACACCGGTGAGCGGGTAGAACGACGCGGGATAGTCAAGGGCTCGAGCCAAGTTCCCGGGGTAAAGGGGGCCGACGTAGAGCGTGTTATTCAGGTTCACGTAATCGGAGCCGGGTACTGGCTGGCCGCTGCCACCCAGGTAAAAGCCGACCAGTGGTGAGCCAAGTGATTTCAACGCCGGCATCGAAATCGTTGTGCCGGTGCCGGTTCCGGTGCCGGTGCCGGTGGTGCCGGTGCTGAGTGTGAGGCCGTTGGCGGCTTCGGTGTCCGCATACCACGTCGCGGTGGCGGCCAAGGCGCGAACAAATTCCTCATGGAACGCTGCAGCCCGGGCGCTCGCCTCCTGAAACAGCCGGCCATGCCCGGAAAACAACCTCGCGACGAGCGCCGAGACCTCGTCACCGGCCATCGACACCAAACTTGTGGTCGGCCGCGCCGCGGCCGCGTGAGCCGTGCTCAGCGCCTGGCTAATCCCGTCAATATCGGCGGCGGCTGTCGCCAGCATTTCCGGTGCGGTGAGCAGGTACGACATGAAACCCAGCTATTCTTCTTGCAATCGGGCCTGCCAAACAATGGGACGCGGTCCTACGCGGGTTGGTCGTCGACCTTGAAATTGAAATTGACGTCGCCGGCGTCGACGTTGGTGACGGTCACGTTCACGCCGTACTTCGTGCCCTGGTCGTTGAGTTCGCACCGCAGGGTCGCGCCCTCGATGCCTTTCAAGTTGTCCGGGCAGGTCACCGAATCGGGCTTGCGGCCCACCTGCTGAGTCAGCTGTTCGCTGATTCGTTGCGCGACCTGGTTCTTGTCGACCGTTTCCGCCATGTCGAATTTAACGTCGCTGCCGTTGACAGTGGTCACCGTGACGTTGACGTTGTAGGACTGGTCTTTGACTTTCATATCGCAATTGATCTGCGCGCCAACCTTGGCCGGCAGGTCGCTCGGGCACGTCACCGTGTCCGGCTTGTTCCCGGCGGCGTCGGTCATCTTGGACGTGATTTGCTTGGCGACATCGCTCTTGCTGACCGTCGGCGTCGATCCGACCGAAAACGAGCAGGCCGCGGAGCCGGCCAGCAGTCCAGCGGCGGCACCTGAGGCGAGCAAGGTCCGAACGATCGAGTTAGCCATTGGGTCTCCCTAGCGTGCCGACAACTACGAACCGGCTGATGATTGCATGCCGCCCAGCTTGGGGTGGGCAAATCCGGCAAAGTCCAGCACTGGATCTCAAACGGGGCTCAAATGGAGCTCAGATGCTCTGATAGCGGCGCAGCGCTTCGGCGCGCTCGGTGGCGTGGTCCACGATCGGCGCGGGATACCCGGGCGGACGGTCGCCCTTTGGCAGGTGGACGTCGTCGACGCCGCACAGCTCGGGCACCCAGCGCCGAATGTAATCGCCTGCGGGATCAAACTTTTCGCCCTGTGTGGTCGGGTTGAATATGCGGAAGTAGGGTGCGGCGTCGGTTCCGGATCCCGCACACCACTGCCATCCGTGCTGATTGCTGGCCAGATCGCCGTCCACCAGTTGATCCAGAAACCATGCGGCGCCCCACTGCCACGGCAGATGAAGGTCCTTGACAAGAAACGACGCGACGATCATCCGCACCCTGTTGTGCATGAAGCCGGTCTCGCGGAGTTGACGCATCCCGGCATCGACGAACGGGAACCCGGTTTCGCCTGCTTTCCAGGCCTCGAAGCGGCGTTTTGCCTCGGCCCCGGTGTCGGTCTGAATCGCGTTGAAGTTACGGTTCCAGTTGCGCCAGGCGCTCGCCGGCCAGTGGTGCAGCACGGCCGCGTAGAAATCGCGAAATGCCAATTCGCGCAGGTACTGTTGCGCCCCGGTATGCCGCAGATCGAGGCCGGCGACCATGGTTCGGGGATGGATGGTGCCGAACTTCAGGTGCGCCGACATCCCGCTGGTGCCCGCGCGGTCCGGCCGGTCGCGGTCTGCGCCGTAGCGGGCCAATCCGTTGTCGGCGAAAGACTTCCACTGCTTCAGCGCCGCCGCCTCACCTGCGGCAACGCCAAGCCGGAGGCCGGGGTCGGGGATCGCGCACCGGTCGAATTTCAGAGGCGCCGGGTCGAGCCAGCGCGCCGCGGCTGGTCGCGCCGGCGCCCGCCAGCCCACTTCGCGCCACCTGCGGAAAAACGGCGTGAACACCTGGTAAGGCTCGCCGCCCTGCTTGGCGACGCGACCGGGGGAAACCAGATACGGCGAACCCGTCGCCACCAGCGGCACGGAACCCAGTGCCGTGCGCACCAATTCGTCGCGGCGCCGCCCGAACGGCGCGAAATCTTCTGAGATGTGCACCGACTGTGCACCGATTTGCTTGGCAATCAACGGAATCCGCTCCTCAGGCAGTCCACGGGTCACCAATAGCCGGCCCTCCAGGTCGTCGCTCAGCCGGCGCAGTGACTCGCCCAAGAACTGCAGGCGCCGCGGGCCCGATGAAGCCTCGAGGCGCGGATCGAGCACAAAGCACGCGAGCACGTGGCCGCCACCGCCCTCGGCCGCGCCCGCTGCAGCCGCCAGCGCCGGGTGGTCGCCCAGGCGCAGGTCACGCCGAAACCACAACAGCGCGGCCGTCATTGGCGGCGGCGGTTGAGCCGCCAGATATGCGTGGACAGCACGGTGGCGAAGGCGCACCACAACGGATAGGGGAGCAGAGCCAATCCGGCCTTTGGGTCGGCGTCGGCGGCGCGCCTGGCGAGGTCGGCACTGCTCGCGGTCAGTGCAGCGGCGCCCAGCGCCGCGGCGCCCAGTTTGTGATAGCGAAAGAACACCCAGCTCCACCCGGCGTTGAGGGCAAGGTTGACGCCCAGCGCGGCGGCGTATTGGCGAGCCTTGTCGTGCTGCCCCGTCGCCTCAAGCCGGTCGATGGCCACCGCGGAGGTGGTCGCGATGTCGCCGTAGAGGGCGGTCCATACCACCGGGAACGCAATCCTGGGCGGCTGGTAGGCGGGCTTGCGCAGCCGCGAATACCACGCTTCGACACGGGCCGGGCTGGCGATGCCTCCGGTGCCTGCTGCCGCCGCGACGGCGAGCGTCGTCGCGGCCAATGTTGATTTATTCATGGTTTCCTCCCTTTTCGGCATTTCCTGTTGGGTCGGCGGGCCACCAGATGCGGTCACCGATGAGGGTGAACAACGCGGGGATGACCAGCGTGCGCACGATGAAGGTGTCGAGCAGGATGCCCAGCCCGACGATGATGCCCAGCTGGGTCAGCACGATCAGCGGCAACACGCCCAGCACGCAGAACACCGCCGCCAAAACGATTCCCGCGCTGGTGATCACACCGCCGGTAGCCGACACCGCGCGGACCAGGCCGGCGCGGCTGCCATGTCCCGCCGCCTCCTCACGCGCGCGGGTGACCAGGAAGATGGTGTAGTCCACGCCGAGGGCGGCCAGGAACAGAAAGGCGAACAACGGGGTGCTGTTGTCCAGCGCCGGGAACCCGAACACGTGCATGCTGGACCACCCGCCGAGGCCGAGCGCGGCCAGTGCACCAAGAATGGTCGCGGCCAGCAGGGTTGGCGGCGCGAGCGCGGATCGCAATAGCACGTACAGCACCAGCAGAATGACGGCCAGTATCGCCGGGATCAGCATCAGCCGGTCGTGTGCGGCGGCGTCGCGAACATCGAGCGCCTGTGCGTCGGGGCCGCCCACCAGGGCGGACGAGCTGCTGGCTTTGGTCGAATGCCTCAGTGCCGCAATTGTTTTGAATGCCTGGCTGGATGACGGCGGGGCGTCGATCACCACCGACCATTTGGTGAGCCCGGATGCCGACCGGCCCGACTCGGTCACCGAGACGACGCCCGGTGTCGAGGAGATGGCCCGCTGCACTTGGGCCGCCTCGGCGGTGGGGGCGACGACCGGCGTGGGGTTGGTCAGGCCGGCGGGAAAATGCTCGGCCACAACGTCGTAACCGGACACCGAATCCGCCTTGACCCGGAACTGCTCGGTCTGCGACAAGCCGATCCGGGTACCCAGCAGCCCGCAGGCAAGGGCGGCCAGAAGGGCGATCGCGACCGCCGCGACCATGGCGGGACGACGCACAACCCAATCGGCGACGCGATGCCAGGGCCCGGATTCCAGCGCGTCGTCGTCGCGCGGCTCCGGAATGAAAGGCCAGAACAGTCGGCGGCCGCACAGGGCAAGCACCGGCGGCAGCAGCACCAGAACCGAGACAGCGGCGACCACCAGCCCGCACGCCGCCAACGCGCCCAGGCTGCGGGTGCTGGGGGTCGATGCGAACAGCAGGGTCAGCAATGCCAGCACCACGGTGGCGTTGCTGGCGACGATCGCCGGCCCGGCCTTGCGCACCGCTTGCCTCAGGGCCTCGCGGTGCTCGGCGTGGCGCCGAAGTTCTTGCCGGTAGCGGGAAATCAACAGCAGCGCGTAGTTGGTACCCGCCCCGAACACCAGCACGCTTGTGATCCCCGACGTCGCCCCGTCGAAGCTCAGCCCCGTCAGCGAGGCCACCGCCGTACCCACCGCCGCCGCGAGCCGATCGGCGAATCCGATCACCAGTAGCGGCGCCAGCCAGAGCACCGGCGAGCGGTACGTGGCAATCAGCAGCAGCGTCACCACCGACGCCGTCACCGCCAGCAACGTGACGTTGGCGTCGGTGAACGCGTTCGCGATATCGGCGCCGAAGGCCGGCCCGCCGGTGACGTGGGCCCGCAGTCCCGACGGCAACCCTGTGTGGGCGGCGGCGCGCAGCGCGGCGACCTTGTCGGTGAGCACCAAGCCCGACAGGTCGGCTGGTATTTGGACCACTCCGATGGCTGCCTTCCCGTCGGCCGACACCAGAGCCGGCGGCGCGGCGCCGGCCCCCAACGGCCGGGCGAGCGCCTGCATCCTGTCGCAGGCCGCTTGGGTTGCCGCGATATCGTCGGCGCCCAGCACCGCGCCGTCGGCGCGGTTGACGACCATGATGAGCGGTGCCTCGTCGCCACCGGGGAACTGAAGGGCGAGGCCATCGAGTCGCGCGGAATCGGAGTCGGTCGGCACCGATTGCGGGGCCCGGCCCGCCGCCGCGTTCCCGCCGATCACCACCATTGCACCGATACCCAGCAGAATCAGGGTCAACCCCACCAACCACGAACGGCGGCCGGTCAGCGCTGCGGCCAGAGCCCGTAAAACCACGATGGCAAGCATTTCAGTATTTGAAATATTAATCAAACGAAACCAACTAGACTCTGCGGATATGCTGCACAGCGCCATGAACGCCGCTGAGCCGCCGTCCGACCGAGACGCACTCGAGTCGCTGATCTCCGCCGATCTGCGACAGATGACGACCGAATCCGACCAGATCGGCCGGCTGTTCGCGATGTCGCATGACGTGCGGCCAACCGATTTTCGCGCGCTGCTGCACATCTTCGTCGCCGAGAGCGGCGGGCGGCCGATGACGTCCGGTGATCTCAGCCAGCGGATGGGCATGTCCGGCGCGGCCATCACGTACCTGGTGGACCGGCTGATCGAGTCCGGCCACGTCCGGCGGGATTCGCACCCCGCCGACCGACGGAAGGTCGTGCTGCGCTACTCCGAACCCGGTCTCGACGCCGCGCGGTCGTTCTTCACCCCGCTGTCGGCCTACAACCAGGCCGCGCTGAAAGACTTGCCCGACGCCGACTTGGCGGCGGCGCACCGGGTCTTTGGTGCACTGATCGCGGCGATGCGTCATTTCCAGAGCGAACTGGGCGCTATGTGACGCCCGTGAGCGCGGCGAGAAGTCCCTCGGTGTCAGCGACCGTGACGGTCAATGCCGAGTGGTCGCGCAGGCCTATGACACGACGGATTCGTGGGTCGAAGTGAACGCAAACCCCCGCGGTTGCGTTAGTCCCGAATGTGAGTCCGTCATCAACCATCGATAGTCGGGGGCCGACCGCCGTCCACCATCGATACGGGCCGGTGATGTGCGCGTCGCGCACGCTGGCCAGTGGGGCTTCGGCGCGCAATGGCCCGTAGCGAGCGACGAAGCGTCCGTCATCGGTCAGCGTTACGCCTTGTCCCGGCCAGCGAAAGGGCAGCCAGATCGGGGCCAGCCGCGGATCGTAGCGATACGGGAAGTGGCGGCTCTGGCTGTCGTTTGGATTCATCACGCGGCTCCGATCGTCTGGCTCGCAAGGGCGTACTTAATGTTCACCTAATGGAAACTCCCGCCAGAATCGGCCCGCCGCGGCTCGCTTTTGAAGTGGGTGTTTGGCGTGTTTAGCAGTCGGTTGGAAATGGGTATCCGGCGCAAACCGCAGCGCAGGTGCGGCCTGAATTACACATTGAAGAATTCTCCTCAACGGGCGCGAGGGACGGTGCCGCACAATGGGCGCAAAGTACCGCAGATACTGCACAGCGATCGCGGCGGCTGTCACCGCGGTGGGTATCGTTCCGCCGGTTGAGGCCGCGGCCGACTCCGGCGTAACGGCCTTTCCGGGCATGGAAATTCGCCAAGGCAGCACCGTGTGCACCTTGGGATTCGTCGAACTGTCGATGCGGATCGGGGTCACCACCGGTGCGTGCGACGGCGGATCGATCGTCACCGACAATCACGGGAAGGTGCTCGGATCGGTGGTTACCGCCCGCCGCAACGCCACCGACGCGGCCTCGACGGGCGGCGCCGTGCTCGATATGGAATACGAAGTCATCAAACTGACCGACGATGTGAACGCCACGGACGTGCTGCCCAGCGGACGCCGACTGGAATCGTTGCCGGGTTCACAGGCCAGTCCGGGAGATCGGTTGTGCTACTTCGGGATATCGACCGGCCACAGCTGCGGCCAGGTCGGCTCGGTGAGCGGTGGCCGGTTCTTCTTCACCGACATGGCGGCGGACCCTCGCGATGTCGGCGCACCGGTTTACGTCATGACCGACGACGGCCGCGCCGTGATCATTGGATTGCTGGAAAGCGCATCGAGTTCTGCCGCGACGGCCGAGTCCTGGCAGGCGGTCATGCAGCAGCTGTATCTGGACGCCCGCCCGCCCGGTCAGGGGCAGCCACCGGGAACGGTCCGCACCGCCGGCCGCGTGGTCCACACGAACTAATCCGATCACCATCCGAAGGGAAAAACATGCCTCGTCAGCCCATGACCACTCCGGAATTGCTGCGGCTGTTGGGTATTCAGGACGCCTCGGCTTATCACCACCTTGCCGTGGTGGGCGAATGGCTGAAGTCCCATTCCGCGACCGAGGAGCTGAAGTTGAGCCTGCGCGCCAACGGGTATGGACGTTTATTGCCGCCGATCGAGGGCCGGCTGCAGGCCAGCTAACGCCTAAGCGGCGCGCCCCAGCAAGTGACGCAGCGCCTGGTCCAGGTCGGGATGGCGGAACTGGTGTCCGGCTCGGTTGAGGCGGGCAGGGACCACCTTTTGGTTGGCGCAGGCGAGTTCGCGCGCGCCCTGCTCGCCGAGCAAGAGCCGCGGCCCGAACGGCGGAACCGGCAGCACGGCGGGCCGGCGCATGACGTGGGCCAGGCCGCGCGTGTAAGCGCTATTACGAACCGGTTGCGGGGCAACGGCATTCACCGGTCCGGACAGCTCGGTATCCCACAGCGCGCGGTGATAGACATCGACCAAGTCGTCGATCCCGATCCAGGACAGCCACTGCCGGCCGTCGCCGAGTCGCCCACCCAGCCCGGTGGCGAACAGCGGGCGCATCAGCTTCAGCGTGCCGCCGCGGGGGGACTGCACGATTCCGGTGCGCACCCGCACCACCCGCACCCCGGCCCGCTCGGCCGCCAAGGTCGCGTCCTCCCACTCGGCGACGACGTCGGCGAGAAACCCGTCGCCGCGAGCGCTGTCCTCGGTGAGGCTCTCCTCGCCGCGGTCGTATCCGTAGAATCCGATCGCCGAAGCCGAGATCAGCACGGCCGGCGCGCCGGTGCCGCGCGCCGCGAGTTCGGCGAGTCGGCGCGTCGGGCCGATCCGACTCTCGCGGATGGCGTTTCGGTGGCTCTCGGTGAACCGCCCGGCAATCGAGGCGCCGGCCAAATGGATGACGGCGTCGACCCCGGCGAGCAGTTCAGGGTCGGGGTCATCCGGCTGCCATTGCCGCTCGTTCTCGGCTCGCGCGGCCCCGCGGACCAGCCGGATGACCCGATGCCCGCCGGTGCTCAAAAACGCGGCCAGCGCCGAACCGACCAGTCCGGACGATCCGGTGATGGCGACCGTCGCCGGGGCCAGACCGTGTTCGGCGGCGCGCCGGTGCGCGGCGAGGTCGTCGGCCAGTTGGCGGTGCCGGTACACGAACATAGGCCGCAGCGCCGACGCCGGCACCGGGGTGTCGACCCGGTCGATCACCCTGGTCCGGTTGTCGCCGGCGTCCTCGAATTCGTGCGTGTGCCGCCACCGCACGACGATGCGCGCGGGCAGTGAGGCCAGTCCGTCGTGGCCGATGGCGTCGACGAAACGGTGCGGCGGATCGTAGGACTCCGGCTGGTGTTCGGCCACCCAGCGCAGCCCACCGGGCAGCGCGAGCGTCGCGCGACCGTCCTTGAGCGAGGCGGCCTCGGTGACCACCCGCATCGGCGACCACGGCGGCGAAAGCCGGTCGAATGCGCCCGGCCTGGTGTGCCAGGCGAACACGTCGTCGCGCGGCGCGTCGACCACGCTCGAATACAGCACCCCCATCCCTCGACCGTACCGGGTCGGGTTGACCGGGCCCGCGCATGCCGCGGGCGACTACCGGGGACACTGGTCGGCATGAGTGTTGTCGGCGGAATGCGGTCCCTGCTCGGCGCTGCCCTGGATCGGGGCCTTGATCTTGCCCTGGATCGGGCTGTAGTCCCCGGCTACACGAGCGTGGGCTATCGGCTGCGGCAATCGGGTTGGGCGGGCGATCCCGCGCCCGGTGCGCTGCGAGGCCGAACCGCACTGGTCACCGGCTCCAATCGCGGCCTCGGCAAGGCGATCGCCGCCGGGCTGGCCCAGCTGGGTGCCACCGTGCTGCTGACCGTGCGCGACCGGGAAAGCGGCGAGGAGGCGCGCCGGGACATCGTCGCGGGCGTGCCGGACGCCGACGTTCGCGTGGAGGTGTGCGACGTGTCTGACCTTGGCACGGTCCGCGCCTTTGCCGCCGACCTGACCAGCCGGATCTCGACGCTTGACGTGCTCATCCACAACGCCGGGGTGCTGCCCGCCGCCCGCACCGAAACCGGGGACGGGCATGAGGTCACCCTGGCCACCCATGTGTTGGGGCCGGTGTTGTTGACCGAGCTCCTGCTGCCGATCCTGGCCCGGTCGAAGGATCCGCGGGTGATCCTGATGTCGTCCGGCGGGATGTATACCCAATCGCTGCCGACCGCCGACCCCGAATACCGCGACGGACGATACCGCGGCGCCACCGCCTATGCGCGAAGCAAACGAATACAGGTCGCGCTCACGCCGATCCTGGCTCGCCGCTGGGGCCCGCATATCGGGGTCTACTGCATGCATCCCGGATGGGCCGACACCCCCGGGGTCGCCACATCGCTGCCCGCCTTTCGGATGGTCACCGGCCCCATGTTGCGCACGCCGGAAGAGGGGGCCGACACCGCCATCTGGCTTGCCGCGACCACTCCGGCCCCGCCGAGCGGGCGCTTCTGGCACGACCGACGGCCGCGCCCGGAGCACTACCTCCCGCTGACCCGGTACAGCGACGACGACCTGGACGTGGTGTGGCAGTACTGCGCAGACGCGATCGGTATCGAAAACCGTTGAGAGCTAACGGTCCGGCTCATCGGTACGGCAATGCGTGCTCGACGATGGGCAGCCGCGGCTGCGGTTGGCGTTCGCGGCGCTTGGCCGCGAGGTAAACCTGTGCGGTCTCCTTGGCCACCGTCTGCCAATCGAAGTCGGACGTGAGCCGGTCCCGGGCGGCCCGCGCCCGCCATTGTGCGGCGTCGGGATCGTCGAGGACCGTGCGCACCGCCGCTGCCAGCCCCGCGACGTCGCGCGGCGGACACGACACGCCGGTCTGCCCGTTGATCACCGCCTCGCCCAGGCCGCCGATGTTCGACGTCACCAGCGGCGTTCCGGCCGCGGCGGCCTCCAGTGCGACCAGGCCGAAAGGCTCGTAATGGCTGGGCAGTACCGCGGCGTCTGCCCGATGCAGTACCGCCAGCAGTTGGGCGTGGTCCAGGTGTCCGACGAACCGGGTCGCCTTGAGCACCTTGTGCTTCCGGGCCTCTTCGACGAGCCAGTCCTGCTGGGTACCCTCGCCGGCGATGGTCAGCGTGGTACCGGGGTGAGTGCGCCTGATCCGTGCCAGCGCGGCGATCACGTCGTGCACGCCCTTCTCGTACTCGAGCCGCCCCACGAACAGCAGCTCGGCCGGCCCGGTGCGCGGGCGGCGCGGCGCGAACTGCCAGCGCGCTGCGTCGATGCCGTTGCGGATCACCGTGATCTCGGTCAAGCCCGGACCGAACAGCTCGGTGATCTCGTCGCTCATCGACGCCGAACAGGTGATCAGCGAATCGGATTCGCGGACCAGCCACGACTCGACCGCGTGCACCTGACGGCTGATCGGTCCGGAAACCCAGCCGGAATGCCGGCCCGCTTCCGTCGCGTGAACCGTGGAAACCATTGGCACGTCATAGAACTGGGCGAGTGCGACGGCCGGATGGGCGACCAGCCAGTCGTGGGCGTGCACCACGTCGGGACGCCATGGGCGGTCGGTGCCGTGTCGCTTGAGGGATAGGCCCACGCGGATCATCGCGTGGCCCATCGCCAGGGTCCAGGCCATCATGTCGTCACCGAAGGTGAACTCGTGCGGATCCTGTGCGGCCGCGATCACCCTGACACCCTCGCTGATCTCGTCGGAGGACGGATGCGTGCAGGGATCGGTGCCGGTAGGGCGGCGGGACAGCACGACGACGTCGTGGCCGGCGTCGGCCAACGCCGTGGACAGGTGGTGCACGTGCCGGCCGAGCCCGCCGATCACCACCGGCGGGTATTCCCACGACACCATGAGGATCTTCACGCGCGCGGCCCTGTTTTGCGCCGCGAGCGTCCCCAAAGTGCCACGAATAGGGACGTTTCGACGTACATATGGGGTCGCTCGCAGCAGGGGGAGCTCATCGTGGCAGCCGCCGGGCATCTAAGGCGCCGAAGAGGCCGTCGGCGCGGTTCCAGCCGTCGGCCAGACGTTGCGCGGCGTCGCGCCGGCCCGAAGCCAGCGCGCCCGCGATCTCCCGGGTGGCGTGGGCATGCAGGTGGGCGCGGTAGCGGGCGTATTCGGCCGCCGACTCCTTGCTCACCATGAACGGCCAGTCGCTGGACACGGTCAGCAGGGCCTCGCGCAGGATCTGATCGGCGACGCGATCGCGGGGCAGCGGTCCGTCCAGGGATGCCGTCTGCGCCAGTGCCTTGTCGACCGTCGTGAGCGCGGTGTCGACCACTTCGTTGTTGAGCTGGACCAGATCGGCCACTTTGTCGCCAGCCCACACCTGCCAGTCCTTGCCGGAACCCCACGAGCTGGGCGGCAATGCCACCGGATCGCCGACGAACCCCTGGCTGATCGCGTCGCTCAGTGTGCCCACCCGCACGCCGGCGGCGGGCAGGGCCCGAAGCACGCGCTCGAGCCAGGCCGGCCCCTCGTACCACCAATGGCCGAACAGTTCGGTGTCGAAGGCCGCGACGACGTGGGCCGGCCGGCCGATGCGCTCCGACTCGGCGAGCAGCCGGTTGCGTACCAGGTCGACGAAGTCGTCGACGTGGACGTCGATGGCGCGGTCGGCGCGCTCGGGATCGTAGGGCGCCTTGCCTTCCGACGGCACGTTGCGGCCGGTGACCCTGGCCGGCTTGAGGCCGGTGAGGTGGTCGTAGGTGTGGAAATCGCGGTAGGCGGCGTGGCCTGGGTAGCCGGATTTCGGCGACCACACCCGGTAACTCACCTGCAGATCGCGCCCGAACGCGACCACGTCGGTGTCGCCCACCGGGCGACCCAGCGCGGTGTCGCCGTGCAGCGACGGGCCGTCGACCATGAAGTGGCTGACGCCCGCGGCCGCGTAGTCACGTTCCATACCCGGCGCGTAGGCGCACTCGGGCGCCCAGATCCCGCTCGGTCGGTGGGCCAGGCGTAACCCCGCGTCGGCCAAGCCCTCGCGCAGCGCGAACTCGCGCAGCCGGGGCGCCAGCAGGGGCTGGAACGGGTGGGCCAATGGCCCGCCGAGCAACTCGACCGTGCCGGCGTCGAGCAGGCCGCGCAGCAGTGGGCTGCCGCCGTGCCGCCACAGGGTGGCGAAGTCGTCGAGCGCTCGCTGCGCCTCGTCGCTCTCGCGAATCCCGAAGGCCCGCAACGCCTCCGGCGTGCACGACTGATAGCAGGCCGACTTCGACCGGGGCGCCGTCCGCACGCTGGCGGCTTCCTCGGCGCGCAGGCGCCAATTGGCCAGCCAGCGGTGCATGCCTTCGAGGCAGTACGGGTCGTCGAGCTGGGCGTTCACCACCGGTGTCACCCCGAGCGTGAGAGCCGGTGGCGATCCTCGCGGCCAAGGTACGCAGTACCCGGATCAGCGGCAGGTAGGCCGCGGCCCACGACTGGTAGAGCCATTCCTCGCCGACCGGCCAGCGGCCGTGGTGCGCCAGCCACGGCAGGTGCGTGTGCAGCACCAGGGTGAACAGACCGGGCACCGGGGTTTCAGGTGTGCTCACGCGCGCACCGCGATCGCGATCAGGTCCAGGCTGTCATCGATGTGCCGGCCGTCGCGGCCGGCCCGGTCGGTGCGGCGTCCTCTCCGGCCAGGACGAGGTCGAAGTCGGCGGTGCTGACCGCCGCAACATCCGCCCGCAGCTCGGGTGACCAGGGTGCGTCGGCCACTGCCCGGGCGATCTGGGCGTCGATGATGGAACCGCCGCGGCGGGCGTCCATCTCCTGCAGGCGGGGCCCATGAAACAACCCGTACATCGCGACCTCCGGCGAAACCTGCGTCGAGCAGCAGTCGGTCAGCTCGCCGGCGTTGAGTTCGCGGGTGTGAAAGGGGTTAATCGGGTGTCGCGGCCCGGCGAGAAGGTGATCCGGTTCGGGGTGGACACCATCAGCAGCCCCGAGGACGCAGTACCCGGGCGCACTCGGCCACGAATGGGCCTGGTCCCACAGGTCCTGATGACCTGGAAGTTCGCCACGACATCCACCGCGCGGCGGCCAGCGGCAACTCGGCCAGGTTCGCCTGCATGACTTCCACCCGCCCGTAGCGGCTGCGGACATGGGCGACGGCGGCCTCGTCGTAATCGACCGCGATCACCCGGCGGGCCACACCGGCGATCAGGTCCGCGCCGTAGCCCTCCCCGCAGCCGGCCTCGAGCACGTCGCGGCCCGCGCAGCGCGGCGCCAACCGCTGGTACACCACCTCATGACGGCGAAACCAGTAATTCTCGATGTCCAGATCGGGGATGGTGCGTTCGCCCGTCAACGTCAGCACAGCGTCGACCGCCGGGCAGGCGGCCTGGGGGGCCGCCGGGTAAGTAGCCGCCGGGGTGTGGTCGGGAACAAATACGCTCATTGCATAGGGAGGCTAACCCGAAGTGTCCGATTCGCGAACCGCAGCACTGCGGGGCACCCCCGCTGGTGCGGCGAGACAGGCGGCCGAACGTGCACTACGACCAGCTATGGTGTGAAGGCAGATCACGCAAAGTTACTTGCCAGTAACACGGCTCAGCTTTGCAAACGCCGGTGACCTAGGTCTCGCAGTCGACCGCTGCGGGACACGCCTTCGAGGAGGACGAACCGCACTCATGACGAACATCGTGGTCCTGATCAAGCAGGTCCCAGACACCTGGTCAGAGCGCAAGCTGAGCGACGGTGATTACACGCTGGACCGGGAGGCCGCCGACGCGGTGCTAGACGAGATCAACGAGCGCGCGGTAGAAGAGGCTCTGCAGATCAGGGAGCGGGAGGGCGGCGAAGGGTCGGTCACCGTGCTGACTGCGGGCCCCGAGCGCGCCAACGAGGCCATCCGCAAGGCCCTGTCGATGGGCGCCGATAAGGCCGTCCACCTCAAAGACGACGGCATGAGCGGCTCGGACGTGATCCAGACCGGGTGGGCGCTGGCGCGTGCGCTGGGCACCATCGAGGGCACCGAGTTGGTCATCGCCGGCAACGAGGCGACCGACGGCGTCGGCGGCGCCGTGCCGGCCATCATCGCGGAGTACCTCGGCCTGCCGCAGCTCACCCACCTGCGCAAGCTGTCCGTCGAGGGCGGCAAGGTCACCGGCGAGCGGGAGACCAAGCCGGCGTCTTCACCCTGGAGGCCACCCTGCCCGCGGTGGTCAGCGTGAACGAGAAGATCAATGAGCCGCGCTTCCCGTCCTTCAAGGGCATCATGGCCGCCAAAGAAGGAAGTCACCGTGCTGACCCTGGCCGACATCGGGGTCGAGGGCGATGAGGTCGGGCTCGGCAATGCCGGGTCGACCGTGCTGTCGTCGACGCCCAAGCCGGCCAAAACCGCTGGTGAGAAGGTTGCTGACGAAGGCGAAGGCGGCAATCATCGCGCTCGCCTATCGGGCAGCTGGGGCGGATTAGTCGACTAACGCTGACCGTCATTGTCGATCGGTTGAGCGGCCTTTTAAGTTTGATGCTGCTCGCCGTCCTTGTTCTGCCGATGCTGCCCTTTCAAATCCGGAAAGACGTTTTCATTCCATTGGCGATAGCCGTCGCAGTGATGGCGATAGGTACAGTTGTGCGATTGGCTGGGGCGAGCACCTAGCGACCGTGGTAGAGCGCCTACCAAAAGTCGGCAAAAAGATTGGCTATGTAATTCGGGAGAGTTCTCGCAGCGTTCAGAGTTTATCTTGACCGATGGACGGTTCTATTCCTGGCGTTGCTCATCTCGTTGGTCCAATTTGCGCTGATTCTGCTTGCGCTACTAATAATCGGCACGGCAATGAAGTTTAACGCACTTCCCGCTTCTGGCTATGTGGTCGCTGGTGTGTGGTCCATCGTTGCGAATTCCATACCGCTGACGCCGGGCGGCCTCGGCATCGGCGAAGCGGCATTTGCACGGATTGCAGTCATGCTCGAGACCTCGCCAACTGGAGCAAGCTACGCCACGGTATTCTTAGGAATGAGGGTGCTTACAATTCTGGTGTCGGCAATCGGGGTCATCCCCTACCTGCCGCGTCGTTTCCAACTCAGGCGCGATATGGCGATGGTGAGCGCTGCACCGGTCGAGAACGAAGCGGTAAGTCGTTGAAACATCTCTCAACTCCACACCGGACTTTAGCCGCAATCCATGAACCGCGGAGTTGATCGCCCAAGGGTTTTCATTCGGCCCGGGAGACGTTAATCATCGTTGACTTAGCGCCGTAGGTTTTTGTCGCCAAGCGACGATAATTTGGCACTGGCCGCGTCGTATAAAGCAGCAATTCGGACGGCAAAGGATCGTTGAGTGGCTAAAGTGAATAATCTTGCCTGGTCCACCGATCCCATCGCGCCGCTCGCCAGCAAGTGGCACGAAGTCCCGACTTCACTGCACGAGCGGGGATCGACGCGGAATTTGTTGTCACTTGGCAACTCCGAATTGCTCGAATGGTGGAACGCAAAGCGAAGAGCTTTCGATGTCTCCCATGGTCTGCTGGTCACGACCTGGTGCTGGATCGTCTATCGGGACTTTGTACGTAATCGGAAAATTATTGAAGTTGGACCCGGCCTTGGAATGCAGGGAGTATTTTTTCTTGAGTGCGGCGCGGAGGTGACTTTTGTCGATGTGGCGCAATCGAATTTAAAGTTGATTCAAAGACTGTGCGACCTGAAAGGCCATGGCAACGCAAAGTTTCTTCACCTTAAGAGCTTTGACGTCATCAACAGTCTCGATACGGATTACGATGCGGTTTTTGCGGGCGGCTCACTCCACCATGCCCCGGCGAGTGCGACCAAGCCGGAATTCGAGGCGCTCGCGTCGAGGCTAAAGTCAGATGGACGATTTATCATGGCGGCTTATCCTAAGTCGCGCTGGGAAGCCGACGGTTCTCCGCCCTTCGATCAATGGGGAAAGATCACAGACGGCGAAGCAACGCCTTGGGCCGAGTGGTATGACGCCCGTAAGCTCCTGCAGCAACTCGCACCATACCGATTTCACCTTCTGATGTATCTTGAGTATCAGAGCGGCGACATGAACTGGATTGACATCGTGAGAACCGATGGCAACCCGGATTTTGCCGAAGCAAAACTTCCGTCCGCCGCCAAACGCATCGACAATGCCGTCGAACTCAGCAATGCTGATAACTGAGCCTCAGTGGGACGGCGCCACTGCAAAATCAGTGCGGTCCTGACGTCGCGGTGTCGACGGGCGTTCAACGCTGGAGCTATGCTTCACGGGCAGCCGTTGCCACGGATAGTTTGCCTGCGGTCTGCGGCTGGCTGGTTGTATCCGTTACACCGCAAAAGGGCACCGTTGGAATCGGTGTGGTCGCTGCGGACGGCACTACGTTTGTTGGCGAGCGGCAATTCGGCGGCGAATTCGATCATCCGGCGCAAAGTCAAAATGCACAGCTTATCCCGGTGCCGGATCTGTCGCAGATCGCGAGTGTCGTGATACGGAATACCAGCCCTTCAGGTGCGAGCGCCATTACCATCCATTCGCTGGAGATTTGGCGCGGTTAGCGTCGTCGGAGCTTTTCGCTCTTATCGCCGCGACAAGAAACGTGGAATGTGATGACGACGATCCATTCAACTTTTCATCCCGCGCTGTAGCCGGGTCTTTTGCGCTGAGACATCACGCCCGATCTATGACCGTTTTTGTTGCCTATCGTACCCGAGCCGAGCGGAGGCAGATCTCTGACCGATGCGACGATGTTTTCCGAGCGCGCTTGCGACAAGGTCGCGATCGGCCAGCGGTCGCCAGTTGCGTCGTTGATCTCCCAAATCGATAGCCGACGCGCAAAAGCTCTGAATTCGAGCTCTGGCGCGCTACCGCCGCCGGACGTCAACATCTGCTCTACCACCTCGAGCAACAAGACCGGACGAAACTTGTGAAGGGTTTCGCGTGCTCCGCGTATGGCCAAGAGTTCCGCGCCCTCAATGTCCATCTTGATAAGGTCTAATCGATCGATTTTGCTTCGGCGGACCAACTGGTCAATTGTTTCAGCAGCAACTCGCTCGGTCCCGATCTTTTCGACTGATGCATAGGTGAAGTTCTTCGCCAAAGTATTGTGGCCGCCGTGTTTGTCGTCGGCAATTGACAGCTCCACCATGCCGGGCTTATCCGACAGAGCGAAGTGCAGCGCACGCACGTTCGCGAGATTGTTCAAGGCGATATTGTCGATGAGGTGATCGAACTCTCTCCGCTGCTTCGACGGCGATCACCATGCCGCGGTCCCCAACGAGCGGTGCTGCAAACAAGCTGAATAGACCGATATTGGCGCCTACGTCGATGAAGACATCACCCGCCGATAAAAGATCGGAAAGAACCATGAGAGAATTTGGCTCATAGAGCCCCGAAATGTAGACCGCCCGCAACAATTCGTTCCTTGGCAGCAGCTGAAGCTTGAGACCGTTCAGCCATTGCATGACCATCGGCTGCGGCAGGGCGTCAAACCAGCGCTGCCGTAAACGCTCCTCAAGACTGTCATAATGCTGAGAGTAATAGCGGGACCAGTTTGCCATCGGCCGTAAGACCGCCGGCGGCGCCATATCGCCGCGCGAACCGCTCGGCAGGCTGACCAGATCGATCGAATATACCAGGGCTACGGAAACATTTCCGCCCGGTGCCATGTTGCGGACGACGATGTGCTTGGGCTTTTGATCGCGCGTCCAGGTTAGATTCACCGTCTGCGAATGATCGCTCGCCGATACTGCGACTTCTTCGACAAATGTGGATAGATCATTCAAGACGCAGCCGATACCGACGCGACCACGGGTGACCATCACTTGTACCTGCATGAGGATGTACTCCGCGGCCGGCTGGCGTGAAAACCAGCGGTTGCGGCGTATGACCATTGCTCGGGTGGCGTCGTAATTTTCAAGGGCTGACCTGGCGTAACGATGCCGTTGCTGGCGACGAAGCGGCTCAGATCGACCAAGTCGATTTTTTCAAGCTGGCCAGTTTGGGACATTCACGTGACCTCGGTGCTCAGCTTAATGATCGCCCGCGCAACCTTGCCCGCTTCAAGCGCATCGAGCGCCTGATTGATGTCAGGCAGCTTGTACTCGGCGGAAATCATATCCGCGAGATTGATCCGCCCGGCCACCGCCATGTCCGCGTAGCGTAAGATGTCGGTATCCGGCTCCGTCTCGCCTCCCCAGCTGCCAACGATGCGCCGGCCCTTGATGAGATCGTAGGGATCAACGCTAATCTTTTCGCCGAACGCAACGTTGCCCGCGAGAACGCACAATCCACCGCCGGTGCGCACCGAGGAAAACGCGGCTTCCATAACCGATGGCACCCCCGCCGCTTCGATTGCGAGGTCAGCGCCGCCGCCGGTAATCTCGCGTAAGCGATCGACAATGCCAGGGTCGTGTCCGTCGAGCGCGTGGGTCGCGCCCAAGCGCCGTGCCAGCGCAAGCTTGGCAGGTAAAATGTCGATAGCAACGAGCGGCGAAGCCCCAAGTGTTGCCGCGACTGCTACGGCGGCCGCACCAATCCCACCGACGCCGAATACGGCGACGCTCACGCCCGGTTTCACGCCGCCGGTATTAAGGACGATGCCACCGCCGGTAGGAATCGCGCAGCCGAGCAGCGCGGCTTCCCGCATGGGAAATTCGTGGGGGAGCCTGACAACCCGGCTTTCGCACGTTACGGTGTGGTACATGAAGGTAGCGATCGCACCAGCGTTGATCGTCCCTCGCGGAGAAGCGTAACGCACCGAGGCCACCTCGGCCCCGCTACCCTTGATCCAAGTCAGGACAACGTCGTCGCCTGGCGCGACTTTTGTCACCTCGGGCCCGACGGCGAGCACGCGCCCCGACCCCTCATGGCCCATGGCGTGTGGCAGGAAGCGATCCGGGCCCTTACGTCCGCGTGCCTCATTAAGCTGGCTATGGCAAATGCCCGTGTAGGCGACTTCGACCAGGACCTGCCCGGCCTCTAGCAAAGGTAATTCGAGCTCGACCATTTCAAGCGGCTGGCCGATTTCGAACAGGACGGCAGCCACGGTCGTGCGTGGAGGACGCTTGCCATCAGCGCGCTAGGTCTCGCCGCCACGAATAGGACAGCAAGCCCATTATGGTCATGCCGCAGACGATTTCACCGCCAGCGATACGCTCGAGGCAACGCTCAAGCGGGAGAATTTGGCAGCCCGTGATCTCGCTCTCGTCTTGCTGAAAAGATCCAGTATCGGCGATGTCGCGGGCAAGAAAGATGTCCGTCGGATTGACGAGATTGTCCATGCCGGGAAAATAGTGAACCAGATGTTCAACCCGGCCGCATTTCAGGCCGGTTTCCTCAAGGCATTCACGAATGGCGGCCATTTCTGGCGTTTCATGTTCGTCGACTTTGCCGCCGGGTAACTCCCAAGAACTCCCGCGTATCATCAACCGCCACTGCTTGACGAGAAAGACGCCTCCTTGCCACGGTACGACGACGCCTACGCGCGGGCCGTGCACTGCCGGATAATAGACCTTACGGAAGCCTCCGAAATCGACCTCGGTGCGATAAACTCGATACCGCTCATTGGCGTGGATTTCCTGTGAAGGCAGGATGTGAGGGGCACTATCACCGTTGTCGACCATTACGCCACTCAGCAATGAACCAAAAATAATCGCCGCCATACCCAACTTCGGCAAACAGCTTTTTCCAATCGTTGACGCTCATATAGGTGAGTGCGGTGAGGTTCCAATTCAGCATCGACTGGTGCTCGGCTTCGTTGCGCCAGGCGTCGTTCAAGACGAACGAATGCTTCCTACTCACCCGTTCAATCTCGCGCAGCGCTTGCTTGCACTCGGCAAGCGGAAGATTGTGCAACGTGTTGATGGCGATGACCAAATCGAACGCGTTATCATCAAAGGGCAATTTCTTGGCATTCGCTACGGTGATCAAAGGTTTCATCTCTGGCTTGGCGTGCTCGTAGGCGTATTGCGAGATGTCGATGCCGTGGATGTCGAGCTCAGGCATTAGCAGTTTGAAATCGTACATCATGAAGCCCTTGCCGCAACCGATATCGAGCACGCGCGCGTTTGGCGCCAACTGATAATAATCGCGGAAGCGGCGCACAGTATCGGTCCAGAAGCGCGGATGATAATTGTACCCTCCATACCCGGTAAGGCGGTCGCCATCAAAAAATTCTTTGTCGAATTGTCGCGCGATCCGCCGAATACTGTCGTCGTAATCAGCTTCGCGCGCTCGTCGATTGGGCGCTTCGACTTCGGATAAAGATCAAGCAGATTGATTTCCTGCCCCATCGTCGATATCGCCGTGTTTTTCAGTTCGTGACCTGGAAGCCGGGAACGGCCGTTTTGCAAGTAATGAAGGCGCTGCCCTCTTTGTACGAATGCGGAAAATAATGCCGCCGAGCCGGCGCGCGCCCACCCCAGCTTTTGCGCGAAGATGCTAGCGCTACGCGCTCGCAATGAGCAAAAATCGCATTTGCGTTATCGGTCGAGCCGATTTCGAGCATGACATCCACTTTTTTCCATTGGTCAGTCGTGGTGGAAAGAACCATATTCGCCTCATGGCCTTCGGCGTCGATCTTAATAAGATCGGCCCATTCAATGATGTCGGCCAGTGGGACGAGCGGGACAGCGAACCGTTCAAGCTCGCCGTACGGGTTCGCTTTTGCCCCGGCGAGATGGCTGCCAGTGGTGTTGCCGAGGACGCGGACAAACTCCGCCTCGCCGGGCTGGTCGGAGACCGCCGCCTGAATAACTTGAACGTTGGCCACGGCGTTTGCTGCCAGTGTTTCATTGAGCCATACAACATGCTTGGGATCGGGCTCGTAGCTGCGCACCTCGTAGCCGCAGCGTGACAGCGCGAGGCTGTGCCAACCGACATTCGCGCCAATGTCACCGACACGTTTGTAGCGATCGCGATTGACCCAGTAGAAGGCGAGAATGATCAGCTCGTCGAGGCCGAAGAAATCCAGCGTATCAACCGCACCAAAGCTTCGATACGGAAAAACAATCTGGCCAAAGGAGCCGAATAACCGTGGTCCGCTTTGACCTGGGCCGAAGAGCTGAGCCGCGGCGCTTTGCGCTACCGTCGTGAGCGCCCAATAATCCAGGTACTGGGTGCGTGCCGGTTCGCTATTCGGGGAGGGCCGCGATGATTTGTCCGAGCTGTTCGGCCGGTCCCGTCGCAGCGGCCATCTCGCTTGTATTCTTGACCAATGTGTCGTTTCCCAAACGGCGCAGCTTGTACAAATCGGATCCGCCGCGAGCATGTCGTAGAGTTTTGGATCGTCCCAGGGATCGTAGACGAGACTGAAGTTGCGTCCGCCGATCGCCTTCCGCGGAGCCTCGATATCCGCTCGCAACAGGCGACGACCTGTTCCATCGAAACCCAGTCGTTCGCAGCGAACTTTCGCGTAGTCTCCGCGAAAGCTGGACCAGCATGGGCCTCCATTGCGAGAAGTTGGCTGATGGATTTTGGTTTTTACCCATCCTGGTCCCAGAATAGCAAAACGCGTATCCGAAATTTCAGCGTCCAGCAATTCCACCATCTTGATAGAGGCGATCTTACTGACAATATAGGCTGAATAATTTGCCGGCGCCGAGTTGGTGCCACCGCCGGCAAAGAATAAAGCGATCGGACCTCGCTCGCTCCCGCGCCTACGTGCCGCAGTAGCCCGTGAAGCACACGCAATAACGCGCTGAAATTGACCTCGATCGACGCCCGCCAGTCATCGAATTGGCAATCGACGAACGGCCCGATCGGCTCAAGCGAGCCGGATGCCAAAACCAAAACGTCCCAGTCCGCAGCTCTTAGGTTCAATTCGCCAACTGCTCGTTCGACGGAGTGGGGTTCGACCAGATCACAATGGGCAAGCGTCGCGCCCCGACCTTTCAGTTCATCGACCGTGACACTCTGCGTTCGATAGGTGCCTGCCACCTGGAGGTGATCCAAAGCCATTTTCTCGCGAGCGCGAGCCCAATGTCGCTCGAAATAGAAACAATGATCCGCCTGGGCAGATCGGCAACCGCGGCGGTGGCGAATGGCCCAGCCAAAGGTGCTCCCGGCATAAACTAACCTTCCAAACAGACCGGAAGTGGATTGACAATCATCGCTTCCAGGAATTCGCGGCGTGGTAGCAACGGTTCGAATCCTTCAATTGGACGACCAAATTTGACCTGCGGGATTACACGCTCCAAAGACGGAATTTCGAAATCTACCAAAATCGGCTCATCGTCCGCCAACGCGCGATGAATGCCGTGCACAATTTCATCATTCTTGCGAATGGTGAATGACTTCATTCCATAAGCCTCAGCCAACGCAACGAAATCAGGAAAGCCGAGACCACCTTGGAGCGAGGAAGCAAAATACCGCGACCCCAACCATTGATCCTGTGTTTGCTGAATCATGCTGTAGCCGCGGTTATTTAAAACGAAGATCTTTACCGGCAAGCCGTGCCGAACAACCGTCGCCAGCTCGTGGATATTCACGTGCAGGCCGCCGTCGCCGGCGACGCAGAGGACACGTCGACCGGTCGCCAACGACGCCCCGATGGCGCCGGGCAGTGCGTAACCCATCGGGGTGTTGTTGAAGGCATGGATGTATCGTTGCTTCGTCTTGAAACGGAACGCCTGCCCCATCCATGCGACAGCGCAACCACTATCGACGACGATTGTTTCATCCTCGCGTGCCGCGTCGGCCAGCGCCTCGACGAAGACATAAGGATTGATTGTCTTGCTTTGGCAATAAGTATCGCTAACGACGGGAAAAGACTTTTTCCACTGGGTAATGATGCGTTTCCATTCGCGCCATTCCGGCAACTGTGAACCTTTCAGTGCCGCCAACATTTCCCTGATCGCGCTTCCGGCGTCGGCCACTATCGAGACGTCGATGCGCAAATTTTCGCGCCCGAATTTACCTATCTCGGCCGCGTCAATGTCTATCATCACCTTCTTCGCCGCGCGGGCGAATGAACTGAACGGTGACCCGACGCTGTGGGTGTCCATCCGCGATCCGATGGCAATGACGAGGTCCGAATTCTGCAGTGCAAAATTCCCATGACGGGTACCGTGCGTCCCGAAGGAGCCGATGCGCAGCGGGTCGGTTTCGGGCAGATAATCGAGCGCGCCCCAGGTAAGCAAAGTCGGAATGCCGGCATGGTGCACAAGAGCGAGCGCGTCGTCGACGCATTTGGCTAAGCGCACGCCCCAGCCTAATACGAGGACAGGACGCTCAGCGGCGGCAAGGAGGGAGCAGACCTGACGAACATCGTCGGCGAGCTCATCCTTCGGTTCGGCGGGAACCGGCACGGGTGTGAACCCGCGCAAGGCCGCAACATCGATATCCTCGCGTTGAAGGTTGTCCGGAATATCGATCAAGACCGGCCCAGGCCGGCCATTGTGCGCGATCCAAACCGCCTTCTCCAGCTCGTAGCGAACATCCTTCGGATCGCGCACCAAAGCGGCGTATTTCGTGATCGGGCGGACGACATTGACAATATCGGTTTCCTGAAAACCAAGCTGGCGCACGCCGGTGTCGCCACGCATGCGGAAGGTTGAGACCTGGCCAGTGACGAAAAGGACCGGAACCGAGTCGTAGAAAGCGCAGCAAATTCCGGTGATCAGGTTCGTCGCACCGGGACCGCTTGTCGCGATAGCCGCGCCGATGTTCCCCGACAAGCGGGCATAGGCATCGGCTGCCATTGCAGCTGCTTGTTCATGATGAGGGCAAACGAAATCGAGCTCAGCGTTATCAGCGACCGAGTGGATGAGATGTAATGAAGCGCCACCTGAAATCGCGAAAACCTGCCGAATGGATTGCTGCGCCAGGAAATACGCGACGAAGTCGGAAAGTTTCATTATTACAATGCCGTAGCCGTGGGCGAAAACGAGTCCATACAATATATCACAGGCCGTTGCCAAACATTCCAACGAATTGATCGAACTCCTCGGCGAGATCGGAAAACAAATCTTCTCGCCAGGTGATTCGTTGGTAAGGCGCGGCGAAGGGAAGCTGCTTCCCAATCGCGATACCGCGCTCCTCCAACAGCGTCGCATCGGTTTCCCGATAATCCGGAATCAGAATCTTGAAAAGCAGATATGGACATTTCGAGCTGAGCATGCACAGCGTGCTCGGGCCGGTACTTGGGAACATATTAACAAAAGCACGCTCGTAAATCGCCATGCGCAATCCCAAGTTCCAGCTGGCCTCGGCGAACACTGGGAACTCTGCAAGCTCCCACGCGGGCACTTCCATCGCCTGATCGGTGTCCGGCACAAAAATCGGCGCGAACCCTTGCGCCTCGCAGCGACGGGCGAAAGCGGACCAGGCAGCAAGATCATTATTGCGCTCGGGTAGCCAACGATATTGCCTCAATGTCATGACCACCGGGCGGCGCTCGCTGGCAATGCGCTCCAGCCAGGCATCAACGTAGCGAAGCCCCTGGACCGAAGCGCGCGGTCCGGTTGCCGAGAACTGCGTCCTGGCGGCCATTACGTACTTATAGGTCGCAGAGAGAGGATGGGTAGAGATTTTCGACCGCTCCGGATAAGTGTGAATCGCCCGTTGAAGCCAAAGCAGCGCCTCTCGCCGCGATCCAATCAACGCGTATCCTGTGATCGCCGGAAAGAGGTGGACCGAAGGCAGCACAACATTTTCGAGCCGCCAAATCCGTCCGGATGTATCGATGACCTCATCGTAAGCGCCTTTGATCGCGTTGACGCCGCCATGCCGTCCACGAACTATGATGAGATAAATATGGTCAAGCCCTAGGGATTTCATATTCACTTCAGCAGCGGCAAGGAACCAGATAAAGTCAAACGAGATCGGTAGACTGTCGATATCGTAGAATGCGAAAAGCGTTCGCTCTAAATCGATAAAATCTTTGTCGTCAAGCAACTCGACCGTGAGATGCGCGATAGTTACAGTTGCCGATCGCGCCATTTCGGCGGTGCGTATCTGAAGGCGCGCACCACCCGGGATGCCGTCAAGCTCCAACGCGACATCGCGGAAGGCCGCCCCCGGCTGCAATACGATTTCATCGATGAAAGTGGACCCGTCCGCTGCGAGGACGCCCAGGCCGATCGGGCTATTTTGCACCAACAGCCGTACCGTAACGATTACAGGGCCCTCCGACAGTGGCACAGGACAGGAGGCTGCATAATTCCACGCGGACGGGGGCGTCGTGACGACCGCCTTATCCGATTGCAGATCGAGGTAGGCCGCGTCATGGGCCGAAAGTTTCGTAAGATCGAGAGTGCATCGAGAGGTCATTGAATTCAGTCCAGACGACAGTCCTCAAGCCGATAAATCGAGTGGTAAGCTGTTTCCGCCATGGGCGCTAATCGGCAAGAGTTTCGCAGCTTGGCCAAGATGTCGCGTTCGATTTTCAGCAAACTGCTTTCCGGCTTGACGACGACGAGCGGTTCGCCGTCCTTAACGCGAATAGCAGAAAGGATGCGATTGCTGAGCTTGGGCGAAAGCCCGTCATTGAGCGGACTGTTGAAATGCCATTGATACCAACGGCCGGTTTCGGCGAGCGCTAGCATGCCGATATAGGGACCTGCCTCGGTGTCCGGCAGGATGGCCGCATGACGCCCTTTCTCGCCATAGGTCCGAAGAACATCAACAAGGTCGCGAATGTTCTCGTCGGTCTTGTTGGCGGCGAAATGCCAAAAGCGCGGATCCGCGAGGTCGATGGTGGCCGGCGTTGTATGGATTGCCGTCAAAATACGCTCGGCGACAACTCCCGGACCGCACCCCTCCTGAGTAAAACAATGCCGCAGCACCGTTGAGTTCCCCAGAAGCGGCGTGACCGGCTCTGTAAAGCGCTCGACGCCGAAAATAAAAATAAAGACCAACAACAGTGGAAACAAACCGGATGCAGCCTTTTGTAGCGAGGTCAGCCGTTGCGCCGGTTCCAACAGAGTCTCGGAAGCCGCTGATCAACAGCAGCGCGAAAGGAATGAAAGCCAATCCCAACGTCGTTTCACTGGAACGGCCGACGAAATAGCTTACCGCGCCTATGCCGTACAGCGCGATCGGTGCTAATCGGCTTGCCGAGGTGCGTGCTTCTCCGCGCAAAGCCGCCGCAGCGGCTCGAGCAAGAGTGAGAAAAATGGCTAGCCAAACAGGAATCCACCACGAGTTGAGGCTATTGACCGGCAGTGTCCAGTCCGACTGAACGCCCAGCCGGAATTGCATAAACAGATCAAAATAGGGGACGTAGTCGATCCATCTCCCTGTCGTCGTGAAAACGGCAAGGGCGAAGATAGCATGCGCGGCGATTATGCCGGCGAGGCACAGTGCGACCTCCATGGTTCCGGCACGCCACCGGCGCAGTCGCAATGTTTCGAGTGCGAGATAACCACCCCACGGTCAGCAGCGTGAACAGAAAACTCTCGACACTCCAGAACGAAGCCACGACAAGAACCGTCCCGGCGGCCCAGCGCGTCCACGCCATACCGCGATCGTTGCAAAGCACGAGGGTCATGATCGCCACCGGCAGATAACGCATCCCTTCCGTAGATGGCATACTGTTGAGATTGTACATGCCGACGTGAAAGGTGATGGCGGTGAGCAGTACCGGCACCATGAGCATGACAGCGCTTGCACGCCGTCGCGCCACCGAAAATGCAATTAGAACGATGGTCAAAAGGTACGCGATATTCACCAGACGCACGACGACGCCAGCCGTGCCAAAATCGGCAGGCAGCCGCGCGAACGTGCCATAGATCAATACCCAAGGAAGAAAACCGTATTGGCAAAAGACGTCGACTAACGGAATGCCGCCCGCCCGCGCATGAAGCGCCGGTCCGACAAAAGGTATGTAATGTACGAAGTCGGTATATTGGCCATCGTCATACAGACTGGCCGTAAAGAGAAGAACGATGAAAAGCGCCGCGACGGCGGCCCACCAGGCGGCGTTTGTGCCGGAATGACGTACCTCCCAACGATCGAACGATACCGCGAGCGCAACAAAAACCAAAGAGCCGGCAATCCAGACTGAGAGATGGCGCACGCCGCCGGCGTATTCGATCATGCGAGACCCCAGCGGCGCAGCCGGGTCAAACGGGCTAAACAACACAAAAATCAGAACCAGCGACGCAATGAGACCGACCTCGGCGACCTGCTTTCGCCAGCGCCACTTTGCGAGGGCAAAAACCGCGAGCGCGAGAAGCGCGGCAACGAGGGGGAGAGTCGCCGATAATTTTCGGTCGACGGCAGGCCAGCCAAGCACGCTCGCATAGATCGTCGCTGTTGCCGTCAGCAGGGCTAACGTTAAGGACGCTTCGAGCGGTGCAAGTGCAACGGGCTTGGACCGCAAATAGACGCTCAGCAATGCTGCCAACGCCGGCGCAACAAAAACCAGGAATAGGAAAGTCAGCAGTTCAGTTTGCTTGTTCTGTCCAACGATAATCATTAGCCAGAGGCACGCGGAGCACAGGACTCCGCCGACCACCGCAATGCGGTCGGTGCGACCGTCGTTTTCAGAGGGTATCAGCCTCACGGTCGACGACGGACGCCACATCAACGTTGTCGCGGAACCAGATCAATCAGGACACGACGCGGACGACGCGAGAATTGCTGTCGCGAGCTTACATAGACTTCGTAGGTCAGAACGATGAAGGAACGGGCGACTTCGACGAAATTACGCAGCGTCACGGTCCGGCGCTTTTTGGGGCCCGCTTGCATGTATCCCGGCACCTCGGCGAAACTGCAGCCGGTACGTAGTAATTTCACGTTCATTTCTGAAATGATGCTGAAGCGTCGCGAACGCAGCCTAACGGCGCGCGCCTTTTCGGTTGGCCAGATTCCCGGCCCATTGATGTAGTTCACAAAAATCTTGAACGCAACGAAGTGGATCAACTGATAGAGCATCGAGATTGCATTGCGGCCGGCAGATCGCATCTCCTTGTTTAGCGGAACAGTCAGGATCAGATCGGCATGGTCGCGGAACGCCAGCAACATGCGCAGAAGATCGGGGTGAACATCATTGTCGCCGGGCACTACCATGAATTGCGAGTAGCGCGCGCGCGCTAGTCCCGAACGAATGGCCGAGCCGATACCCAAATTGATCGGATGGCGCACGCTCGAGATCCGGGGAAAACGCGCCTGCAAACCCGTGATGCGCGTATCCGTGCCATCGGTGCTGCCATCATCGACTATCATGATCTCGTAATTCCGCATATCGCTTTCGTCGGCGACCGAATAAATCGTCAAAATAGTCGCCTCGATGTTATCGACTTCATTATATGCCGGTACGATGAACGTTAGCATCCTAGAAGCTTCCGATCGAAGTGAGGCGGCAATGGATTCGGAGGCTACTCAAATTCCGAATGGCGTCCAAGAATCGCCACCTTGAGTAGTCGGAAGAACCGTGCCAAGAACCGCAATCCAGCGGACGTCACGAAAAGTTGCCCGTCACGATCGAGTATGACCCCACTTGAGCGCAGGCGGTCGAGGCGCCGCCGCATCAAATGCTCGTCGTTATATCGGGCGAGCAATGTTTCCCGCGGAAGACTGCCGCCAGCTGCCTGTATCTCACGCAGGATGTGGACGCGGAGAGAAGATTCCAAACCCTGCACCAGGTTCAGGAAGATGAACCACCACGCTCCGTACAAGACTAGCGCCGTGATCGCGGACGAGAGGGGTTGGCCGTCGATCCGTCCCAGAATGACGCTCACGCCAATCGTTGCGGCCGCCCCAACCGCGAAGCTTGCCGCATAGGCTGTGAGCAGCACCGCTCCGACGCGCAGAGACCCCAGATGTGCGGCAATCGAAAGGGCGATTCCGATCATGGCAGCGATCAACGCGCTCATCTGCGTCATCCCAGCGCCAACTCGCGCCGGCAGAGCCGGCGATATGTCTCGCTAAGCCGCAACATCAAGCCGACATTGCCGGCGACCGTGATCGATCCTCCTTCATCGGTAACCAGGCCATCCTCGACCAGCGCCGAAAGCCGGCTGTTGGTGAGTGGATGACGCGCGGAGAAGGCCGACAGCAAATCGACTGGCATTCCAGCCGGTTCAAAGTCTGCCACGGCATTGATAAGTGCAAGCGTTGGGCTGTCATAAAATACGCCGATCAGAAGCAGAGTTTCAGCGATGTTGAGACTTAACGCGACAACGAATGCGAGCAGCAAATCTTCGACGGATAAGATATGGTTCCACGCCACCGTCGCAGTGTAACAAATAGCGAACGCTGCCACGCCGAAGGCGGGCACGCTGACAAGGCGCCACCGCTTATGTAAGTGTCGCGCCAGTAATGCGTGGCTGACGGCCGCGATGATCGCCGCAAAGATGCCGATCAACAGCGCGCGCATCGAAAGCCTATCTGCGACCAGCATACCCGGCAGGCGCTCAAAGCATCACCGCCCAACTCCGTCGCTGCGACAAGGTCATGGCTTGTGCAGGTACTCAAGCGGTTGGCTGCGCACAAAATCCCAATTCTCTTGAACCCAGTCAATGCAATCAGCAATACCACCTTCCAGCGATATCTCCGGCTGCCAGCCCAAGGCATCACGCGCCTTGGTCGAGTTGATCACGTAGGCGGAATCCTGGCCGGGGCGGTCATCGACCATCTTGGTGACATCCGCAAAGCGCTTCCCGAGCGCTTGCGCGACCAACCCGACCACGTGGCGCACCGCGACGCCGCCGTTCGGCGACAGATGGTAGCGTTCGCCGATCTTGCCATGGAGCATCGCGGCGAACTCGCCGCGCGAAACATCGCGAATGTGGATGAATGATTTGACCGCGTGGCCGCCGCCGTGCAGCTCAATGATGCGGCCAAGCTTGATGTAGATCGCCGCACGCAGAATGATTTTATGGAGCTGCTGGCGCGCGCCGTAAACGTTGGTTGCGCGAATCGTGACGACGGGGAAGCCATATTGTCTGCGATAGACCTCAAGCAGCATGTCGGCCGCAGCTTTCGAGGCGGCATAAGGCGTCGAGGGATTATCGGGCGTCGCCTCAGTTACCACGCCGACACAATTGCCATAGGCTTCCGGCGACGAAATGTGGACGTAGCGTTTCAGATAGTCGCGTCGGCGCATAGCGTTGACAAACCGGGCAAGAGCGACCGCGTTGGTCTCGAACCACTGTTCGGGATAGTCCCAGCTCGGGCCGACCTCGGATTGCGCCGCGAAATTGACGATCCACTCCGGCTTCTCAGCATCGAGGAACTCAATCAGGCCATCCATATGCTTGTTCATATCGAACGACTGAAAGCGGAAGCGCGACAAATCTTGGCGCAGGCGATAGCGCAAAAACGGTGCCGGACGTTCCGACGAGCGGCTGATTCCGATCACCGAATTGTCCGGCTCATCCAGCAAGAGATCGACGAAATCCTGGCCGGAGAATGCGTTGCTGCCGATAACAACAATTTTTCTCATGTAATCCTTTTATCGGTTCCGTCCCCGTGCGCCGTCAGAACGGTCCGGCGAAAGCGTTGTCCGGCTGGTCCAGCCGGCGATCAGTCGGATGATCGAACAGGCTGCGGGTCGATTGAGCGGCCGAGCAGATCAAGAACCGCCGCCGCAACATGTGCGGGGCACGCGGATAATAATCGTCGGCGAGCGCCGGACTGCTAGGTGTCGGATAATCCGGCGAAGCTACCCGGCGGGGCGGGGCCTTGAGCGACGACAGCGCGCGCTCGCTCACCATCGAGACGATTTCGGCGGTGATGCCGAAGCGAACGTTGCCAGTGTCGGCGACCACGAGCCGGCCAGTACGCCTGACCGAAGCGATGATTGCGTCCTCGTCGAGCGGGCGCAACGTGCGCAGGTCGATCACCTCGCAGCCGATCCCTTGCTGCTCCAGAAGCTTCGCCGCGGCGAGCAATTCCAGCACCATGTAGGAGGTCGCGGCGATGGTGACGGCGGCGTTTCGATCCGCTCGAATGAGACGCGCCTCGCCAAGTGGCACGGTATAGTGGCCTTCCGGTACGCTGTCGCGCACGCCGTAGAGCCAGCGGTGTTCCAGCATGACAACCGGATTGTCATCGTCGACAGCGGCGATCAGCATACCCTTGGCATCATAGGCGGTCGCCGGCATCACCACTTTCAGCCCGCTGATGTGGGCAAAGATCGCCTGCAGGCTCTGCGAATGCTGCGGCCCTTGACCCCAGCCCCGGCCGATGATCATGCGCACGACTATCGGCACCTTGCAGCGGCCGCCGAACATATAGTGCCACTTGGCCGCTTGGTTGATCAGTTGCTCAAGCGACGGAATCGCAAAATCGACGCGCTGATGGGTGAGGATCGGCCGCATGCCCGTGAGCGCTGAGCCTATGATCACGCCGGTCATAGCGTTTTCGGCGAGCGGCATGTCCATGACACGCTCGGCACCGAAGCGTCTGCTGCAGGCCCAAGGTCGACCCGAAAATCCCCTTGGGATCGGGAACGCCGAGGCCGACAATGTAAACTGAGCGGTCGCGCTCTAGCGCGATTGACTGCGCCTCTAGCAGCGCATCCGCGTAGGTGAGTTGCCGGGACGACCTCGCCTCAGGCATAACAATGGTCCGGCGCGGTCGCCGCATCCGGGAAGGGGCTTGAACGGGCAAAATCGAACGCCGCGGCGACTTCCCGCGCGATCTCAGCTTCGATTGCGGCCAGGTCGGCCTGCCCTCTGCCGCTCGCTCCGAGCCGCGCTTGCAGGAGCGCCAGCGGATCGCGTTTGCGCCATTGCTCGAATTCTTCGGGCGTACGGTAGCCAATGTCGTTGTCGTAATTCGGGCCGCAATGCTCGCGCCAGCGGTAGGTCGAGAACTCCATAAAAGCCGGCCCCTTTCCGGCCCGCGCATGATGTACCGCTTGGTGCGTCAATTCGTAAACTTGCTCGGCATCGTTGCCGTCGCCTTCCAGCGACAATAGCCCGTGCGCGCGTGCGAGCCCGGCGACAGAGAGGCCGCGGGGTTGGCGAACTTCCATGGGCGAATACACTGAATACAGGTTATTCTCGCAAACGAATAACAGCGGCAGCTTCTTGAGCGCGGCAAAATTCAGCGTTTCATGGAATACGCCGGCCTCGGCGGCGCCTTCGCCGAAAAACACTGCTGTAACGCGCTCGTCGCTCGTTAGGCGGCTGGTAAATGCGGCACCAGCAGCAATCGGGATCGTACTGCCGACAATTGGAACGGAGCCGAGAAATCCGGCATCGAGGTCGAGCAGATGCATAGAGCCGCCGCGTCCATGCGCGCAGCCGGTGGCCTTGCCGTAGATCTCGGCCATCATCGCACCCAGATTGCCGCCCTTGGCGATATAGTGGCCGTGCGAGCGGTGACCGGAAAATACCCGGTCGCCGGGTTCGAGTGCCTCGCACACGCCGGCGCTCACGCCCTCTTGGCCGATCGACAGATGGACCGGACACCGCATTTCTTGTTCGGAATAGCGGTTGACGATTTCCTCCTCGATCCGCCGGATGCGCAGCATCGATCGATAAAGGCGCAGCCGCAACGCCACGTCATCGGCGACCGGCGCATCAATCATTACTTGAGCCCCGCTTTTTGCATCATACGAATATTGTAATAACGCGGCTCCGTCATCGCGTTCGGCAGCAGGCCCTTGCTGAATGCGCTGACAAGGTCGGCGGAAGCGTCTTCGATGGGATGTTGGGGTCTAAAACCAAGCTCGTTTTTGATCCGCTCCGAAGAGATGTGATAAGAACGTGGATCGTTGGTCGGTTCGAATTCAATCCGCACACCGTTACCGACTATGTCGCGTACCATTTCGGCAAGCTGGCTGACGGTATGGTTCTCGCAACCGACGTTGTAGATCTTACCATCGATCATCTGGTCAGGGGCCCGCAGGGCGAGCAAATAGACGTCACACATGTCCTGAATGTGGATGTTCGGCCGCTTTTGCGCACCGCCCATGACTTTCACCTTGCCGGTATGCACGGCGAGATTGGTCAGGATATTGACGATGACATCGAGGCGCTGGCGCGGCGAGTAACCACAAACGGTCGCGGGTCGAATGGTCAGTGTGACGAAGCCGGGCTTGCGCTCTTCATCTAGGACTCGCTCGCATAGCGCCTTGAATTTAGAATAGTCGGTGAGCGGCTCGAGTGGCAGATCTTCAGTGACCTCGACGCCTTCCTTAACCCCGTAGACCGAAGACGACGAGGCGTAGATGAACCGTTTGACATCGGCGCGCTTAGCTGCCCGCACCAGCGGACGAAAGCAATCGTAATTGATCGATTTGCCCAGATGCGGATCGAGCTCGAACGACGGATCGTTGGAGATGCAGGCAAGATGAATGACGGCGTCGCACCCCGCGAGTGCTTCCTCAACCGTCGCCAGATTGCGGAGGTCGCCTTTGACGAGCCGCAGATGAGGATGCGGCCAGAGCACATCCTCGCCGTACATGAAAAGATCGAGCACGGTAACGCGGTGGCCGGCGGCTAGCAGCTGCGGAACCAACACGGCGCCGACATAGCCGGCTCCCCCGGTTACCAGGACATTCCACTGACGGTCCGTCATCGATTTGATGTCTTGCGCTAGGTTTGGGAGTTTGCGGCGACCGGTCGCCCGCTCGCAGAGATCAGCTTCATATGCATATCCAGCAGGGCGTGACAAACGGCAAGATGGGAAATTTCTACAAAGCCATAAAGCATTGATTTTACATAAAAATTTACATCACCTTGGCATCGCAGCGGGTTACCCGCGGTGAAGCCCGAAAGCGTTACGACAAAACCGCCGCGCTCGCGCGCCGCCGCAACGCCGTTGAGGATATCGCTTGAGCGGCCCGAGCTGCTGATCGCAAATAGGATATCGCCCGGCCGCGTGTGCACCGAGAGGGGCGAGGAGAAAACTTCGGTAAAGCCGAGATCGTTGCCCAGGCAAGTGAGCGCCGCCGCATCGTTGAAGACGAGGGTCGGCAGAGCGCCGTTCTTCTGGAAATCGATAGCAAGGTGGCTGGCGATGCTAGCCGAACCGCCATTACCGATAAACATCACGCGCCCCTGCCCAATCTGCGCCAAACGGCGCAACACGTCGTCGATGGCGACATCGAGCGCGATTGGCTTGCCGGCCCGGTCGCTGGCCTCAGCCTGAGCCAGCAAACGCTGCAATTCGCCGCCATAGCCTTGTAGGAGATTGTTCACTGTAGCCACATGCGCCGTCTATTTCAGAAGCGCACTGATGTACTTGATGAGCGCAGGCTTTTCCACCGATGCCCGATGGCCGACGATACCCACCTTTAAGGCGCCGACCGCATTGCCGATAAAGCCGACCAAATCGATGGGAACCTTGCCCGAGACCAAGGGCGAAGTCACCGAGAGGAAGGCGTCGCCCGCACCCATGGTATCGACTACGGTCTTGGTAAACGCCGGGATCTTGCGAATAGCGCCGCCGCGCTGGTAGGTCAGGCAACCTTGCTCGCCCCGGGTGACGATGAAGTCGCCACAGTCGATGCGCTCGGCGAGCCGAGCGGCGATGATTTCAATATCGGCATATTTGTCGCCCATCGCCAGATGGGCTTCCGGCGCGTCAATACAAACATAACTCGCGGATGGATAGCGAGTGATCAGATTGTAGCCGAAATTGGCGCTGTTGGTTTGGGTGTTGACCCCGACAAAACGCGAATTTTCGAGAATGCTCTCGACGGTGTCGCCGGTTATTAAGCCGTGGCCGAAATCCGAAACGACCACGGTATCGAAACCGCCAGCATGTTGCTTGATGACTTCCTTGAATTGTTGTCGCAGAGTCCTCCGGCAGGGGCCGATCATCGGCAAAATAGATTTCGGATATCTTGCGGAAATACGACTTGTCGACGGTCCGCGATTTGCGCGTGGTTTCAACGCCCGGCCGCGCGATGCTGCGAAGCCTCACATTTGGCTTGAGATGCTGGCGGATCAACTCCTCGTGGCTCGGATCGGTGCCGATGCAGGTGATGATTTCGACTTCGCGGCAAAAGCTTGCGACGTGATTGGCGGCGGCAAAAACTCCACCGGCAAACCGTTCCCGCGACAGAAAGCGCGACGCAATGATGTTTTCCTTGCCAGCCTTCCCCATCGCATGGACATAGTTGTATTCGTCGATAATTGCGTCACCAATCAGAAGAACACGCTGATTGGCAATGCTTTCGATCGCGTCGACAATTACTTTAAGGATGTTCGGGTTGGTGCGCATCTCCTCGAGATAATCGCGCAACCCCGGATCGTAGATGTCGAAATAGCGGTTGAGCAGTGCGGAGGAGCTGTAGACCGGACCTCGGGAAAACTTCAAGTCGCCACCATGGGCCTCGACCGCTTCGCGTTCGCTGACGATGCGGCCGGTGACGTCCTTGTCGCTGTCACTATATTCCTCGCCCTTGAAATAAATGCTTGGACGAACCGCATGCAAAAGCGCTTCGGCGCCCGTCGCATCGTTGATGCCGACGAAATCGACGAATTCCAGCGCGGCTAGCATCTCGGCGCGAACGATGCCGGGAAATACCGGCCGGCCGGGCCCTTTGTTGACGTGTTGATCCGCGGTCAATGTAACGATTAGGATGTCGCCGGCAGCGCGGGCCTCTTGCAGGTGATAGATGTGTCCGATGTGCAAGAGATCGAAGACGCCGTGGGCCAGCACGACGGAGCGTCCGCTAGCGCGCGCTTCGCGCGCGATCTGACCGAGCTCTTCGATCGAGCAGATCTTGTGGCGCAGATCGCCGTTATTGCGCGGAGCCTGTGGCAGCGCCTTGTCCAACTCCCCCTCCCAGATAACGGAACCAATCCCGCGTCGCACTCTCAATTGATTTTGGCGTCCAAACCGGGGCATCGCGCCAATATTCGATGTTGTCGAGCATGATTTTGACGCCCTCTTCGAAGCTTACGCGCGGCTCCCAGTCTAAGAGCCTGCGAATGCGCGCATTATCGGCGCGTGTTTGGTCGGGCTCCCCCGGCCGTTTCGGAACATAGACTGCCTCGCCGCCAAGCAACTCAATCAGCCGATTGACCGAATGGGCGTTGCCCGAACCCACGTTCATGGCAATTCCGTTTACTTGCGATCGAGCAGCAGCAATGAAAGCGTCCACTACATCAGTAACAAAAGTAAAATCGCGTCTCTGCGTCCCGTCACCGACGACGGTGAACGGTTTGCCAGCCAATTTCTGCGCCAGGAAAACGCCGAACACCGCCCCATAGGTGCCGGATGTACGTGAACGCGGTCCATAAACATTGAATAGCCGAAGCGCCACGGACGGTAAACCGTAAATCTTCGCCCAGTGAAACACATACTGCTCGCCGATATATTTTGTCAGTGCATAGGGATACATCGGACACGATGGAGTATCCTCGTTAGTCGGATAGTGTTCCGGAATTCCATAGCACGAGGACGATGCGGCATAGAGGAACCGTTTGACCTTGGCCATACGGGAAAGCTCAAGCGCGCTTACGGTACCGTCGACGTTGGCGCGATGATAAACCGTCGGATGCTGGATTGACGGAACAATGTCGGCTAATGCCGCGAGGTGGAAAACCCAATCGACATTGTGAAAGAAGGGTGCGATAGCATCAACATCATTGACGTCGGCCTCTTCGACGCGAAGATTCTCATGCGAAGCCAGATGAGCGAGATTCTGGCGGCGGCCTGTCGACATGTTGTCGATGACGATCACCCGAGTGCCGTCATTCAGCAACCGCTCGACCAAGTGGCTCCCGATGAATCCGGCACCGCCTGTGACCAACGCCAATCTACCTGCCGTCATTGTTCCGCGGCGCCCTGAAATTCCACTCTTTATTGTATAGACGAAATGGGGCGACCGACTACGGCAAAATCGGTGCGTCTTCCACTTTGCAGCAGATGGGCAACACGGGGCCGGCGCAGTCGATCGGCTACGGGCCGTTAAACACTCGATTTTGCCTACGTTTTCATCCAACCAAGGAGTATACTATATGGTTGAAGGTGTTCGTGAAATGACTGGCGCTCGGGTACGTTTGTTAGAGGATCATTTTTTTTCCCCACGTCGGCGGGTTCTGCATTACGGCGCAGCCGAGGAGCGCGACCGGAGGCTCTTTATTTCGACTGCGCCAGAGCAATGGTCTTACACAGTCAGCTTTCCCAAGGTTGATACCGGGCACGCGGCTAACGCCCGGTACTTCGTTCTTGTCGACGTGCTCGTAGAACATGGCCGCATCGGCGTAGGCGTTCTGGCGCCCGACGGCAGCACCTTTTTGCGCGAACAGGAAGTCGGAACTGAAGATGGTCCGGTGACCGTCGAATTTCGCGCCCACGAACTCGCCGGCTGCCAGAGTTTGATGATTCGCAACGTTCAAGTGGGCGGACAGCGCTCACGAGCGGTGCTTGAAGCAATCCGCGTGTACGAGGGCGGCAGTGTAGGCGGCTCCAGTCGGGCGTCTAGCGTGGTGACTAAGGATTGCTTCGCCGATCTGGCACGACTCGCCGCATCGCCGCGCACCATTGTCGATATCGGCGCAAACATTGGCGATACCGTCGAGAAATGCTACAGCGCATTTCCGGAAGCGATTGTGCACGCAATCGAGCCGACGCCTGAACTGCTGCATCGCCTAACGGATCGGTTCGGCGAGGAGCATCGGATACGCGTCCACGGACTTGCCATTGCCGATTACGACGGACGGGTCGCATTTCGTCGCAACCAAAATCACGTCACAAATTCAATCCTGCCTTGGGCACCGAGAGCCGACCAATTCGTCGAGGGATCGACCGCCATTGACAGTATCATCGATGTGCAGTGCTGCACGCTGACGACCTTCTGCGCCACCCAGAAAATCGATAGGATCGATATTCTTAAGATTGATGTACAAGGCGCCGAGCGTCTGGTTCTCAGTGGCGCACGCGAACTTTTCGCTGCAGGCCGGATTGAACTTGTTTTGCTCGAGGCCTCGTTCGTACCAGTTTACGCGGATCAGACGGAGTTCGATGAGATCATGAACTTCATGCGAAAGAATCATTTTGCGTTATTCGACTTATACGATCTGCGTTACACCAATAGCGGTCAGATCAAGTGGGGCGATGCGTTGTTTTTCAAGCCCAAAGGCGCGCAGGCGTGACTCTAAAAAGTTGTCTACGACAACTTGGCCAAAGATTGGGACGGGTCTTAGAATCCATCCAGAAAGTTTGGACCCATAACGACGCGCGCGGCGTTCGATTTCCGTTTGGTGGAACGCAATTAGCCATTCGCTCGCAGCACAGCCCCTACCTGATGGCTTCCTTTCCCAATCTCCGTAATGCGTCGCTGCCGCGACCAGGCGTCGCGATGGTTCAGAATAGAAGCGCAGGATGACTTATCAGGAATCGACTTTGGCAAAGGATGCGACTGGTTCGCATCTCATGGTTGCATGACCGTCGTTGCGCAGTTCCGGTCGTTGCTGAGCGGCCGCTACCAGACCTCAATCGTGCAGCGCGCCGTTGTGCTGATGATATTCGTCGGCCCGGCTTTCCTTGCCAATCTCCTGGTCTACTATTTTACTTCTCGCATTTTGAGCGCGGAAGTTTTTGGTCTTCTTTATATTGCGATTACGATCGGCAATGTCGCGTACTCCGGCTCGCTCGTTCTTAGCGTATTCTTTACCCGATACTTGGTGCGCGTCGGCGCGTCGGATCCCGGAAATATCGTCCCGGCGACTCGAAATATTCAGCAAATCGTTGGATTTTGGGGCGCCTTTTTATCATTTTGCGGATTTGCACTGCTTATCGGCCTTTCAAGATTACTGCCCGAGCAATCAACCTTGATTGCGATGTTGATCGTCGCCGATACCTTCGCCTCCTACCTTGCTGATCTTGGGCGATCCTTCCTCCAAAGTCGGCGACAAACTTGGCAATTGGGTTGCTACATGTTCGTTTGGATGTATCTGCGGCTGGCGCTTTGCGTGCTCGGCGCTTTCCTTTTCAGCAGCGTGTGGGCAGTACTCTTCGGCTCGGCACTGGCGGCAACCCTCGTTCTGGTCGGCTTCCAAATTGTGCTTGCGCGTGCGGCATTTCCGACACAACATACGGCTCCCAAACTGCCGCCATTTATCAGCCTGCTCCCGATCTTGCTCGGTTATGGCGTTTTGATGATCATTTCCAACGCTGATATCCTTTTGATCAATCATGTCCTCAAGGGCGGAGCAATCGGCGTCTATTCAGCATCTTCTGTCCTCCCAAAAGGCATCCTTGTCGTAACCCTGCCACTATCCCAATCCCTTTTTGCAATGATGATGGCAGATCAAGAAGCCACAGGGATTTTTCGTAACACGGCGCGTAAAACGATTTGGGTCGTTGCCGCCTTCACCGTCGGCGCTTCGGTCGTCGTGTGGCTTCTGTCGCCTTGGCTGTGTGGTGGACGCTTTGGACTTGCTCTGTGCGAGCAAGCTCCGCTGCATATCCTTCTGTTTTCGGCAGTAGCTCTCTCAGTACTTCAGATTACCGTGCTTCTTGAATTCGCTCGGCAGCGTGATTGGCTTGTTCTATCATTGTCGCTCCCCATAGTCGCTTATCTGCTCTTGGTTTATTTTTCCAAGCCAGGGGTCGAAGCGATGGCAGTCCAGTTTACGATTTTCGCCGTCGCCACTCTTGCTTTCTTCACAGCCGTTCAACTCAGCGCTGCATGGTGGCGCGGCGTCGGGTCGCCCAACTAAAGCAGTAAATGGCGCCTGTACCGATTTGGAACGGGCGGCCGCGTCGCCGAGAAATCCAAGACGCTGAGGTCGATTCAACATGTTTATTTTCGTCTCGCAACACAGATTATAGTGGTACCAAACGGCATCGGCAGCTTTGCTCTAATGAACAGAGCTTCAGCGCGTGAAAGGCAGTAGAAGGTCATATTCAGTAACGGATGCATTGGTCGCAGATCCGGCACATCAATTATTTCAGGCTTCCTACCCACAAGCGCCTTTAGTGTTTTCATTGCTTTCATCACTAGGATAATGGGAGCTCCGAAGCTCGTAATATAATTGGAAAACTTCACATTGAAATCTGCTGATCGAAGCAATTCGGTAAATTGTTTGACGCGATACCGGCGCTTGACCATGCCGAGAACATCCATTTCCCTGTACAAAATAGGGAATGCGGGCTCAGTTATAAGCAATATTCCGTTGGCCCTCAGGATGCGCCTCACCTCGCGAAGAACGGCGACATCGCTCTCTATCCATTCGCTGGAGATCACCCCGAATATCGTAGCTACATCGAATGTTGCGTCGGCGAACGGCAAGGGATTGCTTGCATTCGCCCGAACAAGGTCCGCATCCGGATAAGTTTGCGCGCCATTTCCAGCGCAATTGGGGAAAGGTCGATTCCGACTACCCGTGAGGGCTTAAAGCTATCCAACAGGTCAAGATTACGGCCGGGTCCGCACCCGATATCGATGTGTCTACATGCCGTTTCAACGCCAGAATTCTTCAGAAGCTCAAAACTCAGCTTCCGCAAATTGCGCATCCACCAATGGTTCGTTTGGCTTGAAAAGGTCTGCTCATACAACTTCGCCCGCATATTGGCTGTCCCGGCCTCTCAGCGTTGTCGACGTACTAGCAACATTCGAAGCGCAAAATACTTTCTGCGCGACGATACGTCATTCAAATTCAAAAAGAGGTCACGAATAATTTCTAATAAATTCCTCCATGGTCCGGATATAATCTTTGCTGTCGAACGGACTATCACAGAGGACCAGGAGCACAGTATCGCGATCGACGTATGTTTCGCGAAAAAAGATGCCGCACTCCATCAACATCGCCTGACCGGGACTTAATTCGATTCGACGGGTCAGGGCGCCGTCATTTGCGTCGACGAGCACACGTCCAGTCTGGCAAATCATGTATTGTCGGCCGTGGCGGTGGGCATGCTCACCTCGGATTGTATTTATCGGGACACTATGAACATAGAACACTCGAACAACCTGGAACGGCACATACGCGCTGAACTCAGCCACCACCAGGCAACCTCGCGCGTCGCACATCGTCGGCAGATTATCGATCTTGATGTCGCTAACGCTTGGCTTCCCAACGTTGCTCATCCGTAGAATTTCCTTACCGCGTCAACTACTCGCTCAATCTGAGTTTCCGAGATTGTAGCAAACATGGGAAGACTAAGAATCTCTCCGGCAATCCGCTCCGTTACCACAAGCGGTTCAGGAATTTTAGCCAGTGATGCCAAGCCCGATTGGACATGCACAGGCCAAGGATAGTGCCGCGCAGTCCCTATACCACTTGCCTGCAAGTGCGCCTCAAGCGCGTCTCGTGCCTCGGTTCGAATAACAAAGAGGTGATAGGAATGCCGAACTCCGTTCTTCTCGCTTGGCAGCACCAGCGGCAGCCCTGCAAGCATGGTCTGATAGCGCTCCGCCGCCTGGCGACGACGCTCTACGAGGCTCGATAGCGATTTAAGTTTCAAGGAAAAAATCGCAGCCTGTATTTCATCCAGGCGAGAGCAGCGACCGTTTTCGAGTTCAGCATATTGTGGCTTGCTCCAGCCGTAAGTCCGCAGCTGCGTACGCGATCCGTGAGAACAGGATTGTCGCTAACGAGAGCGCCGCCGTCACCGATGGCTCCGAGATTTTTGGTCGGGTAGAAGCTGAAACAACCGATGGCACCCAGCGAGCCAACTTGCCGCTGGCCGACCGTCGCACCCTGTGCCTGGGCGCAATCTTCAATAACTGGTATTCCGTGCCGCTTAGCGATAACGTCGATGGCGGCCATATTTGCCGGATGCCCATATAGGTGCACTGCCAGAATAGCTCGCGTGCGAGGCCCAATCGCAGGCTCGACTTTGACCGGATCGATGCAATAGCTGTTCGCTTCGACGTCGATTAAGACTGGAATCGCGCCAATCTCGCGAATTGCAGCCACCGTGGGGCCGGCGGTATGTGAAACGGTGATAACTTCGTCGCCGGCGGCAACACCCACTCCGAGCAGCGCAAGCACCAAAGCATCGGTGCCCGACCCAACCCCTACGGCCTCGGCCACGCCAACGTTCGAAGCCAACGCCTTTTCAAATTCGACGACCTCGGGTCCGAGAACATAGCGACCGCTATCCACAACGCGCATCAACGCAGCCGAAATCTCGGCGCGCAAGTTCAAGGATTCACCTCGTGGGTCCGCGAGTGGAACATGAGCGGATAGATTTAAGTCGCCGCTCATGATACTTCGTCTGCGGGCCCAACGGCCGGCACCGCAATGGAAGCGCGCCGATCGACAGCGTCAGGTATCACGTTGTCGGGCGCAGCTACTCGGTTTGTGGACTTTACGTCAGCAGCATCGCTGGTTGGTAGGGCAGGCTTTATATCACGAACTATGGCCTGCGGCCGACCTCCGATGTGGATGAACATTCGCCCAATATACTCCCCCATTAATCCAAGTATGATCAGCTGCGTCCCAGTAAACACCAACATTAATACCGCAAGGGACGCCCAGCCATTGGAAACAGACTTTTCCAGGAAGTAGTCAACAATGACGTAAATCGCGCCCAGTCCGCCAAGAGCCGCCATGATCAGGCCAAGCGAGATGCTCATCTGCAGTGGGCGCGTTGAAAAATTAATGAGTATGGTCAGCCACAGTTTGATCAATTTTCTCAACGTGTAATTCGTGCGGCCAGTCTTGTTAGGAAGATGCACGACTTCGACCGAACCAATTCGATCCGTGATCTGAAATACCAGGCTGTCGATGAACGGATACGGACCGCTATAGTCGAGAATTTTATTCACAAGAAACCTGTTCATGAGCGGAACGTCGACATATACAAACCGCGCGGCTTATCCGTGAGCCACTCG
>CAVZTC010000008.1:0-50159 GCA_963778135.1 uncultured Actinomycetota bacterium
GGCGCCGCCGGAAGTGTATGCCGGTGCGGCGTTGACCGCGTTGCTGGCCGAACAGCGGGTTAACGCGGCGATATTGACTCCGTCTGTGCTGTCGACGCTGGATCGGACCCGGTTGGCCGGGCCGCAGGGGTTACGCACGCTGGTCCTTGTCGGGGAGGCCTGCCCGCCGGAGGTGGTCGACGCGTGGGCGCCGGGTCGGCGGATAGTCAACGGCTACGGCCCCACCGAGACCACCGTGTGGGCCGCCGGTGCGCCGCTGGTGGCGGGGCAACCGGTCACTATCGGCGCACCGATCGCCGGGATGCGCGCGCTGGTGCTCGACGCCCGGCTGAACCCGGCCCCGATCGCGGTGGTGGGTGAGTTGTATCTGGCCGGGCCCGGTCTGGCGCATGGTTATCTGGGCCGGCCGGGGTTGACCGCCGAACGCTTTGTGGCCAATCCTTTCGGGGGCGCCGTTGGCGAGAGCGGGATGCCAGGAACGCGGTTGTATCGCACCGGGGACCTGGTGCGCTGGACCCCGGCCGGTGACCTGGATTATCTGGGTCGCGCTGATGCCCAGATCAAACTGCGTGGGCAGCGTATCGAGTTGGGTGAGATCGAAAACACCTTGTTGGCGTGCCCGCAGGTCAGCGGGGCCGCCGCCGCGGTGTATCACAGCGACACCGGTTCGCAGCTGGTCGCCTACATCACCGTGGAGGACACCGCCGGCTCCGAGCGTGACACCGAAAGCGTCGAAGAGTGGCACGAGCTGTATGACGAGTTGTATGGCGCTGAGCTAGCCCAGGTCCCTGGGGTTGAGGCGCCGGGGTTCGGGATGGACTTTCGGGGTTGGAACAGCAGCTTTACCGGTGATCCGATTCCGCTGGAGGAGATGCTGGAGTGGCGTTCGGCCACGGTGGATCGGATCATGGCCCTACAACCGCGGCGGGTGTTGGAGATCGGGGTGGGCACCGGACTGCTGTTGTCGCAGATCGCCCCGCACTGCGATCACTATGTCGGCACCGATGTGTCGGGCGTGGTCATCGAGAATCTGGCCCACGCGGTAGAGAGTCAGGGCCAGTGGCGCGATCGTGTCGAGTTGCGCGCCCAGCCCGCTCACCTGGCTGAGGGGTTGCCGCGCGGCTATTTCGACACCATCATCGTGAACTCGGTCGTCCGGTACTTCCCGCACGCGGGGTATCTGACCGAGGTCCTCGACACCGCGCTGGATTTGTTGGCCCCGGGTGGGGCGGTGTTTGTCGGCGATGTGCGCAACCACAGCTTGGCTGCCGCGTTGCAGACCGCGGTCGTGTTGGCCGGTGCCGCTAGGTCAGAAACCTCGGATGCTATCGAGGCTGCCGAGATCAGTCAGCGGGTGCAGCGCGCGATGCTCGGCGAATCCGAGTTGTTGTTGGCGCCGGAGTTTTTCACCGGTTGGGCCGGGGGTCAGGCGGTGGTGGCCGGGGTCGATATCGAAGTCAAGCGGGGATCGGCTGATAACGAACTGACCCGGTATCGCTACGACGTCGTCATTCACACGGCCCCCACCGGGGTGTGTTCGGTGGCCACCGCGCCGGTGTGGGCGTGGGCCGACTGCGCGGGTCTGGACGGGCTCGGTGCCCGGTTGCAGTCCGGGAGTGGCGCCGCGGTGCGGGTGACTGCCATCCCCGCCGCGGGTTTGTTCACCGACGTGCAGCGGCACGCCGCGGTGGCCGCCGGGTTAGCGCTGGGCGAGGTGCTCACCGACACCGGCGCCGGGGAAACCTCGCCGAGCGTCACCGCTGAACAGCTGCATCGCCTGGGTGAGGCCAGCAGGTATCGCGTCGCGGTCACCTGGGGTGCCCAGCCCGGCACGTTGGACGCGGTTTTCCTGGCTGCCGACGCTGCCGACGCTGCCGACGGTGAGCCCGTCGCGGCGTTGAGCGATGTCTACCTGCCCGCGGCCGGGGATCGGCCGTACGCCAATGATCCGCAGATCACCGCCAAAGTCGGCGCGGTGCGGGCGCGGTTGAGTGCGTGGTTGCCCGAGTACATGGTGCCGGCGCACATTGTGGTGCTCGAGGCGTTTCCGTTGACGTCGTCGGGCAAGCTCGACCGTAAAGCCCTGCCGGCGCCGGTGTTGGAGGCGAAACCGTTCCGGGCCCCGGCGACGCGGACCGAGGAGATCGTGGCCGCGGTGTTCGCGCAGGTGCTGGGCCTGGGCCTGGGTCGGGTCGGGCGCGATGACGACTTCTTCGCCCTGGGTGGGGATTCGTTGAGCGCCACTCGGGTGGCCGCGCGGCTGCAAGCGGCGGTCGGCAGGCAAGTGCTGGTGCGGTCGTTGTTTGAGGCGCCCATCGTCGCCGATCTGGCCGAGTATCTGGGCCGCGATGGTGAGGGGCCGGTGCGCCCGCCGTTGGCGGTGATGGCGCGCCCGGCGCGGGTTCCGTTGTCGTTTGCCCAGCAGCGGTTGTGGTTTTTGCACCGGTTGGAGGGCGAGGTCGCGACCTACAACATTCCGGTCGCGTTTCGGGTGAGCGGGGCGCTGGATGTCGAGGCGCTGAGCGCGGCCCTCGATGATGTGATCGCCCGTCATGAGTCGCTGCGCACCGTCTTTCCCGATCGGGAGGGCGTGCCGGTCCAGCAGGTGATACCGGCGGGGGTGGGGCTGTGGCGGCGCGGGGGTGCTGCGGTGGCGGCGGTGCCGGAGGCCGACGTGGTCGCGGAGTTGGTGGGGTTGGCCGGGTATCGGTTTGATTTGGCCGGCGAGGTCCCGATCCGCGCGCAGATCTATGCGCTGGCACCCGAGCAGTATGTGGTGGGCATTGTGGTGCACCACATCGCTTTTGATGGGGGGTCGCTGGCCCCGATGGTGCGTGATGTGGCCCAGGCGTACGCGGCGCGCTGCCAGGGCGCCGCCCCGGGTTGGGTGCCGTTGGCGGTGCAGTATGTCGATTACACGTTGTGGCAACGGCAGTGGTTGGGCGAGGAGTCTGATCGGCACAGTGTGATCGCCGGCCAGTTGGCGTATTGGCGCCAGGAGTTGGCGGGGCTGCCGCAGGTGGTGTCGCTGCCCACCGATCGGCCGCGTCCAGCGATACCGAGTTACCGCGGTGACGAGGTGGCGCTGCGTATCGAGGCGCCGGTGTGGGCGGGGGTCAAGGCGCTGGCCGCCGAGCACAACGCGACGCCCTCGATGGTGTTGCAAGCGGTCATGGCGGTGGTGCTGGCCCGGGCCGGGGCCGGCGACGACATCGTGTTGGGTTCGGTGATCGCCGGGCGGTTGGATGAGGCGCTCGATGATCTGGTCGGGTTTTTCGTCAACACCTGGGTGTTGCGGGTCGGGGTGCACCCCGGCGACCGGTTCGGGCAGGTGTTGGCGCGGGTGCGCCACAAGGCGCTGGATGCCTACACCCATCAGGAGATTCCGTTTGAGTTGCTGGTGGAGCGGCTCAACCCGGTGCGCTCAGTGGCGCATCATCCGCTGTTTCAGGTGTGCATGGTGTTCCAGAACAATGCGCGCCCCGGGGACGTCGCGCTGCAGGGCGTCGCGGTGGAGCCGTTGGCGACGTCGACCCGGACCGCCAAGTTCGACCTGGATTTCCAGCTGGGCGAAATGGCTACCGCCGATCCGGGGGTGTCGATGGCCGCCGGGGTCGCGACCTATGCCACGGATTTGTTTGACCGGGCCAGCATCGAGCGGTTGGTCGGCTGGTTCGGGCGGGCGCTGCAGGCGGTCATCGCCGATGCCTCGGTGGTGGTCGGCGACGTGGCGTTGCTGGATGCCGGTGAGCGCGCCCGCCTGGATGGGTGGGGCAACCGCGCGGTGTTGACCCGGCCGGCCCCGACACCGGTGTCGATTCCGGTGCTGTGGGCCGCCCAAGTCGCGCGCATCCCTGATGCGGTGGCGGTGACCTTCGAGGGTCGCTGCATGACGTACCGGGAGCTTGATCAGGCCGCTAACCGGCTGGCGCATCTGTTGGTCGCCCGGGGTGCGGTTCCTGGCGCGTGTGTGGCGCTGCTGTTTTCTCCCTGTGCGGAGGCGATTGTGGCGATTACGGCGGTGCTCAAGGCCGGTGCGGCTTATTTGCCGATCGACCCGGCGTATCCAGGCGCCCGGATAGGGTTCATGCTTGCCGACGCTGAACCGGTTGCCGCCGTTACCACCGCGGGGCTGCGTTCGCTGTTGGACGAGTTTGACGTGCCGGTCATCGATGTTGACGACCGTGAGATCCGGGATCATCCCGGCACGCCGTTGCCGGCGCCAGCCGCGGGCGATATCGCGTACATCATGTACACCTCGGGCACCACCGGTGCCCCCAAGGGGGCGGCCGTCACACACCACAACGTGATCCAGCTGATGGGGTCACTGGATGTCGGTTTACCGGCCGCGGGGGTGTGGACGCAGTGTCATTCTTACGCGTTCGGCGACTCAGTCTGGGACATCTGGGGGGCGCTGCTGCACGGTGGTCGGCTGGTGGTGGTGCCCGACGCGGTGACCCGTTCACCGGCGGACCTGCACGCCGTGCTGGTTGCTGAAGGGGTCAGTGTGCTCACGCTGACCCCGTCGGCGGTCAGCGCGCTTTCGCCCGACGGTTTGGAGTCGGTGGCGCTGGTGGTCAGCGGCGAGGTCTGTGCGTCGGAGTTGGTGGATCGTTGGGCGCCGGGGCGGGTGATGATCAACGCCTACGGCCAGACCGAGACCACGGTGGATGTCGCGATCAGTGCGCCGTTGGTGGCGGGGTCGGGAGCGGCGCCGATCGGTTCGCCGGTGCCAGGGGCGGCGTTGTTTGTGTTGGACCCGTGGTTGCATCCGGTGCCGGCGGGTGTGCCGGGGGAGTTGTATGTGGCCGGTGCGGGGGTGGGTGTGGGGTATTGGGGCCGGGCGGGGTTGACCGGGTCGCGGTTTGTGGCCTGCCCGTTCGGCGACCCAGCACAACGGATGTATCGCACCGGGGACCTGGTGCGATGGGGCGCTGATGGGCAGTTGCGGTACTTGGGGCGCGCTGATGAGCAGGTCAAGATCCGCGGGTATCGCATTGAGCTGGGCGAGGTCCGGGCCGCGCTGGCCCAGCTTGCGGGGGTGGAGCAGGCGGTGGTGATCGCCCGTGAGGACCGTCCTGGGGATCGGCGGCTGGTGGGCTATATCACCGGGACAGGTTCTGGGGTGGGCACGGTCCGCGCCCAGTTAGCGCAGCGGTTGCCGGGCTATATGGTTCCGGCGGCCGTGGTGGTGGTGGAGGCATTGCCGTTGACGCCCAACGGCAAGCTCGACGTCCGCGCTCTGCCGGCCCCCGATTACGGCGATGTTGAGCGGTATCAAGCCCCCACGACGCCGGTCGAGGAGATCTTGGCCGGTATTTACGCGCGGGTGTTGGGGCTGGGCCGGGTCAGCGTCGAGGACTCGTTTTTCGATCTGGGTGGGGATTCCCTGTCGGCGATGCGTCTGATTGCGGTGGTCAACAAATCGTTGGGTGCTGGTCTGTCGGTGCGCACAGTGTTTGAGGCGCCCACGGTGGCTGGTCTGGCCGAGTATCTGGGCCGCGATGGTGACGGGCCGGTGCGACCGCCGTTGGCGGTGATGACGCGCCCGGCGGTGGTGCCGTTGTCGTTTGCCCAGCAGCGGCTGTGGTTCCTGAACCGGTTCGCGGGCGAGGTCGCCACCTACAACATCCCGGTCGCGTTCCGGGTCAGCGGGGCCTTGGATGTCGAGGCGTTGGGCGCGGCCCTCGATGATGTGATCGCCCGCCACGAGTCGCTACGCACCGTCTTCCCCGATAGCGAGGGTGTGCCGGTCCAGCAGGTGATACCGGCCTCGGCGGGATTGTGGCGGCGCGGGGGTGCCGCGGTGCTGGCGGTGCCGCACGACGAGGTGGCCGCGGAGTTGGTGGGGTTGGCCGGGTATCGGTTTAATTTGGCCGGCGAGGTCCCGATCCGCGCGCAGATCTATGCGCTGGGCCCCGAGCAGTATGTGGTGGGCATGGTGGTGCACCACATCGCGTGTGACGGGGGGTCGCTGGCCCCGATGGTGCGTGATGTGGCCCAGGCGTACGCGGCGCGCTGCCACGGCGGCGCTCCGGGTTGGGCGGCGTTGCCGGTGCAGTATGTCGATTACACGTTGTGGCAACGGCAGTGGTTGGGCGAGGAGTCTGACCCGCACAGTGTGATCGCCGCACAGTTGGCCTATTGGCGCCAGGAATTGGCGGGGCTGCCCGAAGTGGTGTCGCTGCCCACCGATCGGCCGCGTCCGGCGGTGCCCAGTTACCGCGGTGATGCGGTGGCGCTGCGTATCGAGGCGCCGGTGTGGGCGGGCGTCAGGGCGCTGGCCGCCGAGCACAACGCGACGCCCTCGATGGTGTTGCAGGCGGTCATGGCGGTGGTGCTGGCCCGCGGCGGGGCCGGTGACGACATCGTGTTGGGTTCGGTGATCGCCGGGCGTTTGGATGAGGCGCTCGATGATCTGGTCGGGTTTTTCGTCAACACCTGGGTGTTGCGGGTCGGGGTGCACCCCGGCGACCGGTTCGGTGCGGTGTTGGCGCGGGTGCGCGACAAGGCGCTGGATGCCTACACCCATCAGGAGGTTCCGTTTGAGTTGCTGGTGGAGCGGCTCAACCCGGTGCGCTCAGCGGCGCATCATCCGCTGTTTCAGGTGTGCATGGTGTTCCAGAACAATGCGCGTCCCGAGGACGTTGCGCTGCAGGGCGTCGCGGTGGAGCCGCTGGCGACGTCGACCCGCACCGCCAAGTTCGACCTGGATTTCCAGCTCAGCGAAATGCCCACCGGGGATCCGGGGGTGTCGATGGCCGCCGGGGTGGTGACCTATGCCACGGATTTGTTTGACCGGGCCAGCATCGAGCGGTTGGTCGGCTGGTTCGGGCGGGTGTTGGAGGCAGTCATCGCCGATGCCTCGGTGGTGGTCGGCGACGTGGCGCTGCTGGATGCCGGTGAGCGTGATCTGGTGCTGTCCGACTGGTCCGGCGCCGGTGTGGGGGCGCCGGTAGGGGTGGCGCCGGCGTTGCTGGCGGCCGCGGTGGCCGCTGACCCGGACGCGGTGGCAGTCATCGACGGCGACCGGCAGCTGTCGTACCGGCAGTTGGATGAGTGCTCGACGCGGTGGGCGCGGGTGCTGATCGAGACCGGGGTGGGTCCCGAGCGCGCGGTGGGTGTGGCGATGGGCCGGTCTGCGGAGTTGGTGGTCGCCTGGTGGGCGGTGGCCAAGGCCGGCGGGGTGTATGTGCCGGTGGATCCGGCCCATCCGGTGGCGCGGGTCGCAGCGGTGCTCGATGCGGCCGGGGCGGTGTGTGTGGTGACCTGTGGTGTCGACACCGTGGCCGGGGCCGGGGCGCGCCCGGTGCTGCGCATGGATGGTCCAGACGCTGCCGACGTGTCCGCGCGTTCCGCGGAGCCGATCACCGACGTCGAGCGGCTGGCGGCGCTGACGGTGGACAACACCGCGTATGTGATCTTCACGTCCGGGTCCACCGGTGCCCCCAAGGGGGTGGCGGTCAGCCACGCCGGTCTGCTGGGGCTGGCCGCCGCGCTGCGGGCGGTGTTCGGGGTGGGTTCCGGTGCGCGGATCCTGATGGCGGCCGCGCCGACCTTTGATCGTTCGGTCGGCCAGATGTTGGTGGCGGTGGAGTCGGGGGCGGCGCTGGTGGTGGCGCCGCCGGAGGTGTACGCCGGTGCGGCGTTGACCGGATTGCTGGCTGAGCAGCGGGTCGACGCGGCGTGGTTGACGCCGTCGGTGTTGGCGACGCTGGATCGGTCCCGGTTGAGCGGACTGGGCACCGTCTTCGTCGGCGGGGAGGCCTGCCTGCCGGAGGTGGTCGACGCGTGGGCGCCGGGTCGGCGGATGGTCAACGGCTATGGCCCGACCGAGGCCACCGTGTGGGCCGCTGGCGCGCCGGTGCTGGCGGGGCAGCCGGTCAGTATCGGCGCCCCGATTGCCGGGATGCGCGCGCTGGTGCTCGATGCCCGGCTGAATCCGGCCCCGGTGGGGGTGGTGGGCGAATTGTATCTGGCCGGGCCCGGTCTGGCCTGCGGTTATGTGGGCCGGCCGGAGTTGACCGCGGAACGGTTCGTGGCCGATCCTTTCGGGGACGCCGTTGGCCAGAACGGGACGCCGGGAACACGGTTGTATCGCACCGGGGACCTGGTGCGCTGGGGTGCTGGTGGGCAGTTGCGGTATGTGGGGCGGGTTGACGAGCAGGTCAAGATCCGCGGGTATCGCATTGAGCTGGGCGAGGTCCAGGGGGCGCTGGCCCAGCTGTCGGGGGTGGAGCAGGCGGTGGTGATCGCCCGCCAGGACCGTCCCGGGGATGGGCGGCTGGTGGGTTATATCACCGGGACGGGTGTTGATGTGGGCGCGGTGCGCGCTCAGGTGGCGCAGCGGTTGCCGGGTTATATGGTTCCGGCGGCGGTGGTGGTGGTGGAGGCGTTGCCGTTGACGGCGCACGGCAAGCTCGACGTCCGCGCGTTGCCGGCCCCTGATTACGGCGATGTGGACCGGTATCAAGCCCCCACGACGCCGGTTGAGGAGATCGTGGCCGGTATTTACGCGCGGGTGTTGGGGTTGGAGCGGGTGGGGGTGGCGGACTCGTTTTTCGATCTGGGTGGGGATTCGTTGTCCGCGATGCGGGTAACCGCAGCGATCAGTGCCGAACTGAATACTGACCTTGCGGTGCGCACGTTGTTCCTGGCGCCGACCGTGCGCAGCTTGTGTGCTCAGTTGGATCGCCCTGGTAGCGAGGTGGAGGTGGTCCCGGTGGAGTTCCTCGCCGAGGGCACCGGTGTTCCGCTGTTCTGCATTCATCCGTCGAGTGGGCTCAGTTGGCCGTATCAGGCTCTTGGTAGTTACCTGGACTGCCCGATCATTGGGATTCAACACATCGTGCACGACGACGAGGGTGAACCTGGGTCGATTCGTGAGATGGCGAAAATCTATGCGGACAGGATCCAGGGTGTTGATCCTGACGGGCCCTACAGTCTTCTCGGATGGTCGTTTGGAGGTGCCGTCGCTCATGCGCTCGCTATCGAGCTGCAGCGACGCGGAGGCGTGATCGCACGCCTGGTTCTGCTTGATGCTCAACTCAGTATCAACGGCAGCGCCGGTTTGTCGAGCAATGTGTTGCGTGAGAAGCAAATGCGGGAAGAGGTCGTGCGGTTTTACCGGGTGTATGGTCCGGAGCGGGATGAGTCGCTGACCTATGAGCGGATCGAGAAATTGGTTCGCGACCGAGAGTCTGTCGAATTTTCGCGATATAGCCGGCTTTTCGGTCCGATCATGCAGAACATTAGCCGTGCAATAACGTTGCAGCGGACTCACGAGCCCGGTGTTTTCGAGGGTGATCTGGTCCTATTTTCCGCGGCGCGGGGACAGGGTGATCGGACTTCGTATCTGCTCAATAGCTGGCGGCCGTACGTGGCTGGCGACATCACCGCGCACGCGGTCGACTGTACGCATTACGAGATGCTGACCAGCGAATCGCTCAGTACGTATGGCCATCAACTCAAACGGTTATTGGACACTTCCGGCGAAAATACCCAACCCGCATGGCGGAAGGACCCGAATGCTGAGCGCAGCTACCATCGCTGACCGGGTGACGCCAACGCTGGCGGCACAAGGGCCCGCACCCTGGGCCGATACCAACCGGTCCGCTCCTGCTGGAACTGCCCGATCGGATTGCGGTGCGCATGGGCGCGGCGACCGCGCTGTCAAGTTAATCGGAATAGGTTGTGGCACAGTTGATTTTGGAGCTATATCTATGGATCTGCTTCTGCTCGTTGATATTTCAGGCGGCAGCGTCGAGTACGGTGACCGCTTGCCAGACCGCGAAGCGGTGAGCCATTGCGGCTCGCCATTCGGTCGCGCGGAGCCGATGCCTTCCTGGCGGAGGACACCAGGCCAATGATTTCGGCGCACGAATGAAGGAGATGGGTGTGGAAGCAGTTAATGTGAGGGCATCGGAAATCGAATTGCTCGATTGCACGCTCCGAGATGGCTCCTACGCCGTTGACTTCCAGTTGGACGAGAAATTTGTCGTGGAGTTCCTCAGCTGGGTTGACCGAACACCTCTTCGGAGTATTGAAATCGGTCATGGCCACGGGCTGGAGGCCGAAAGGGCAGGGTTACGGGCGTGCAATATTGACCACTATCGGTGGTGTGAGATTGCCTGTTCGACGCTCACGAACAAATCCTGGGGAATGTTCGCCCAGCCGGAGTTCACGCGAGTGGAAACCATCTCAGAGATATCCGGCCTGGGAATGTCGTTTGTGCGCGTCGGCATGGAACCGCACAAGGTTGCTGAGAATCTTGGATACCTCCAAGATGTAGCGAACGTGTGCAACCGGGTGTATCTAAATCTGATGAAATCGGGCACCGTTTCTGCTGACCAGTTACTCAGTTTGCTCGACAAGGTTAGCCCGGTGCCGCTGGCTGGCGTGTATATCGTCGACTCGTACGGCGCAATGCTGCCCGGCGACATTCGCAAATACGTCACGACACTCAGAGACCGCTTCGACGTCATCGGATTCCACGGCCACGACAACCTCGGTCTGGCCAACGTGAATAGCATCACGGCTCTCGAGGCCGGCGCCACCCTCGTCGACGGCACCTTCAACGGCATCGGCCGAGGAGCAGGCAACGCTTCGATCGAGTCGCTCGCCGCCATCATCAGTATCCTCGACGCCGACAGGTTCAACTATCAGGAGCTCGCCGAGGTCGCCGAATTCTGCCGGATCAACATAGACGTCATTCCACAGAATCGAACGATGGAGGTCCTCGGCGGCGTGATCGGGATCCATTCTGGTCACTTCCCGCTCATCGAAGACCTCTGCACCGAGTACGGCGTCAAACCGGCGCGGCTGATGGAGGCCGCGATCGAGGTGGCACCACCCGTCCCGAGCTCGGCCGACATCCAGGCGGCAGCGAAGCGGATCACAGACGGCACCGGCGGCCAGCGCAGACATCGCGTTGACCAATCGGCAACGGTAGCAACACAGTGAGGTTCGCGCGGGTCAAGTCGAGGTCCGGCGGCAACTGGCGCGTCATGAACCGCCACGGCGGCTGGTTCCGACTCGACAGCTTCGCCGGCTATGAGAACGCGACCGGGCTCGCCGACATCGCGGGCAACGAGCAACTGAATCAACTGGCGAGGCTCGTCGAACGCCGTGCCGACGAGTCAGCCGACGAGACGGCCGCGCAGGACGTTTCCCTCGACGACGTCGCCACGATCGCAGACCGCGAGATCGACATCTGGGGTGTCGGGCTTAACTACCGGGGCCACGCAGATGACTTGGACGCGGTGCAGCCGATTTCGGGGCCGGGGTCCTACTTGCGGCCAACCAACTGCCTCATCGACAACGGCCAGTTCATCGAGCTGCCAAGCCAGTCCGCCCGAGTGACTGCGGAGGCGGAACTGGGCTTGGTCATCGGCGTCGAGTGCAAAAACGTGCGGCGGGAGAGCTGGCGTTCGGTTGTCGCGGGCATCACCGGCGTGCTGGACATGACCGCGGAAGATGCGGTCCGCGAAAACCCGCGTTACATCCCCTGGTCAAAAGGCTTCGACACGTTCTGCAGTATTGGGCCCGTCTTCGTGACCCTGGACGAGTTCGGCGAGGGCAGCCTCGACTCCGTTCGTATTTCCACCGTCCGGAACGGCGAGACCATCGCCTCGGCAACTCCTGCCGCCATGAAGTACGACCTGGGCTATCTCGTGGAGTACTTCTCCGCCGGGCGGACGCTTAGTGCGGGCACGGTGATCTGTACTGGAACGCCGGGAGCTGCGGCGATCAAGCCCGGCGACTCGATACAGGCGGTCGTCGAGCACGTCGGCACGCTCGCACACCGGGTCCGATAGCTCACCCGGCTGATCAACGCCTTCCCGCGACGTGCCACGAGCGCAGCAGCTTCTGTGTAGGCGAAGTTTCGTGATGCGATGCAGTACGAGCGATGAAGGTAGGCCCTTCAGGACCGCCCTGCGGAGAGGTTCTGACGCCGACTTCCGCGCAGCCAGTTAGCCTAAATTTTTCGCGCGAATTCGCCGATTATCGGTGTGGAAACGCGAAAGTGCTTGTTCCGCAGTGCAAGATCGACTCCTCCAAGTTCCGGTCTGCACAACCGGAAGCCCCCGCATCGCCGATGCCTTAGGACGGTGCGCAGTTACCGCCGATGACGGGGTCCTCGTGTTCCTCGACAGCACCGAGGTTGGCGGCCTGCCCGACATAGATCTGTTCGACGGCGGTATCGTCCGACGCTGAAAGCACCCCCTAACTAATTGCTGAGGACCGCGGAGGCAAGCGAAGCGTCGCCCCGCCCCTCAGCGCTCAACAATCAGGAGCTGAGCCCGTGAGCGTCAACCCATTTGACGACGACAATGGCAGCTTCTTCGTCTTGATCAACGACGAAGAACAACATAGCTTGTGGCCAACCTTTGCCGATGTCCCCGCCGGTTGGCGGGTGGTCTTCGGCGAGGCGGCGCGGGCCGAATGCCTGGACTACATCGAACAGAACTGGCCCGATATCCGGCCCAAGAGTCTGCGTGACCGGCTTGCCCGGCAACAGGCTGGTGGTGCGTAGCGTGAACAGACCGTCCTGACCGTCAACGGGCACGACGGCTGTCACGGTCGGGATCGCGTCTAACTTGCCCACGGGGCGGCGCGTCACGCCTGAGCGGCCATCCGCTCGGATTCGGGCAGGTCGAGGTAGCGCTCGAGGTTGCGGTGCATGTTGATCACGCGCCGCTCCTCGCCGGACAGGACGACGTGGGTGAAGCCGGGCTGGTGCATGCCGCGTTGCAGGCCCGCGAGCACCCGAAGATCCTGAGTGATCACCAGGCCGGGCTCGGCCTGATCCGCGCCGACGCGGACATCGGTCGGCTTGTTGTGCGGCGCGCCCGGTGGCAGGTGCGTCATCAGGAACATGACCAGCTCGCCCTTATCCGGGTCCGGTCCGGGCCGCGAGCACATGACGGTCAGGTGGTCGGCGTTGGCCAGCAGCGTCATGTTCGGGAAGACGTTGTACTGGTGCAGCCGGGTGATCCGGTCGGTGTCGGCCCAGTCGAGGTCGACGCCGCGCTCGGCCGCAAAGGCGCGGGTGCGCTCTGCGATCAGGTCCTGCACCGTCTGCCCCGGCTCGCGTTCTGGGAACGGGGTGCCCTCGGCTGCGCCCATCAGCGCGCCCTGGGTGGAAACGTAAGCGTCCCAAACCTCTTCGTCGCTCAGCGCTCCGCCAAAACGTGGGCTCTGCACGCCGTAGGGCTGGTCGGACTTGCCGGTGTGCCCCCAGATCTGTTGCGGCGCGTGGATATCGTCGACACAACGCAGTAGCTCGGGGTGCAGCGTCTGAATGTGATAGGTCTCGCTGAAGCCGTCGGCGATCGTCTTCCAGTTGGCGTCGACATCGACGGTGAGCGTGGCGTAGCAACGGAAGTCGCCCAGATTGCACCACGCGATGTCGTCGGGTATCGCCTCAAGGTACTCAAGCAGCGGCATCGCGCCCATGTCTAGGTTGACGAACACCAGCCCCGCCCACACCTCGACGCGGACGGGCACCAGTGGAAAGTCGGACATCCGCAGCGAGCCGAAGCCCTTGCGGTTGGGTACCCTCCTGAGTGCGCCGGCCAGGTCCCAGGTCCAGCCGTGGTAGCCGCACTTGAGCTCGCGCAGCCCCGAACCCGAACCCACGCACAGCGAGTTGCCACGATGCCGGCACGCATTCTGGAACGCCCGCAGCACGCCTCCTGATTCAGAGTCACCGCGGACGATCAGCACACCGTATGGACCGCAACGGTATTCGAAGTAGTCCCCGGGCTCCGCGACGTGGTCGACCATGCAGGCGACTTGCCACACCTTCGGCCACATCCGCTCGACCTCTAGCGCGGCGAACGCCGGTGAGTAATACCGTTCGGCCGGCACCAGGATCGGCGACGCGGGCGGGGTGCCGATCGCGTCCTTCGTCACGGGCGCGGGCCGGATTCCCGGTGACCGTCACGGCTCTACCGTGCCCCGCGCACCAACCGTCCGGGACGCGCCCCGGTGTCGACGTCCTTGCGGCGGGTCACGGTCCCGCTGACGATGGTCGCGTCGTATCCGCTCGCGCCCTGCATAATCCGGTTTCCGCCGGCCGGCAGGTCCCAGGCCATCGCCGCGGGGTGCAGCGTCAACGCGTCCAGGTCGATCACGTTGATGTCGGCCTTCTTGCCCGCCTCGATGGTGCCGCGGTCGGTGAGGCCGAACAGGTGCGCCGTGTCGCGGGTCTGCTTGCGGATCACGTATTCGAGTGACAGCTTCTCGCCGCGGCGCCGGTCGCGCGCCCAGTGCGTCAGCAGGAAGGTGGGATACGAAGCGTCACAGATCATTCCGCAGTGTGCGCCGCCGTCGGAAAGCCCGAGCACGCCGGCGGGATGCAGCATCATCTCCCGAATCGCATCGTGGTTGCCGTCGGCGTAGTTGAACAGCGGCAGCATCAGCATGGCCGTCGCGTCCCGCTCCAGCATGAGGTCGTAGAGGGTCGACAGCGGGTCCTCGCCGCGGGCCTTGGCGATGGCCGCGACGGCGCGGTCGGCGGTCGGCTCGTAGTCCGGCGGATTGCCCAGCGCGTACAGGCGATGCAGCGAATGCTGCACCAGGGCGAACATGCCGTCGAACAACAGCGTCGGGTCGGGGGGCAGGTCGTCCTCTGACAGGATCGCGGCCTTCACGGCGGGATCGGCGAGGCGCTGCGTGAGCTCGGCGCGGCTGCACTCGGCCTTCAGCCGACGATACGTCGGTCGGTGGCTGAAGCCGTGGTGACCCTGGAAACCGATCATCATGCCGAACGGGCGCGCCGCGATCTGCGGGTAGAGACGGCTGCCCGCCGCGTGCGCGGCCGCCGACAGGTCCAGCTGCTCGCGCCACAGGTTCGGGTCGGCGTCCACCTGGATCAGCGCGAACGACACCGGCCGGTCGATTTCGCCGCTGAGGCGCCGCATCCACTCGAGTTCCTTCTTCGGGCCGATGATGTCCTCGCCCGCGGCGCCCTGCGGCGCCAGCTCGAACACGGCCCGACCGCCGGCCGCCATGGCGCGGCCGAGGCCGAAGAGTTCGTCCTCGGCGGCGAATGTGCCGGGCACGGGTTCTCCGTCCATCGCCCGGTGGCCCATCGTGCGTGAGGTGGAAAACCCGAGCGCGCCGGCCTCGATGGCCTCGGTCACCAATCGGCCCATCGCCGCGATGTCGTCGGGCGTGGCCGGCTCATTGCGGGCGCCGCGTTCTCCCATCGCATAGGCGCGGACGGCGCCGTGCGCGACCTGGCTGCCCACGTCGATCGCGAACTTCTGGTTGCCGACCGCGTCCAGGTACTCGGGATAGGTTTCCCAGCCCCAGGTGATGCCCTCGGTCAGCGCGGTGCCGGGGATGTCCTCGACACCCTCCATCAACTCGATCAACCAGTCCTCGGTGCCGGGCCGCACCGGGGCAAAGCCGACACCGCAATTGCCCGTGACCACGGTGGTCACGCCGTGGCCGCTGGACGGCTCGAGCAGGCTGTCCCAGCTCACCTGGCCGTCGTAGTGGGTGTGGATGTCGACGAACCCGGGGGCGACGAATTTCCCTGTCGCGTCGATAGTTTCGGTTGCCTCCCCGGCCATGGCGGGGTCATCGGCTCCGCGCCGGACGACGTCGACGATCGTGCCGTCCTTGACGGCGATGTCGGCGCGATAGCGCTCCGCGCCGGTGCCGTCGACGACGGTGCCACCAACGATCTTCAGGTCGAACATCGCACTCTCCTTTGAGTCTCCGTGGCTCCGTTGAGTCGCCGTGGCCGCGAGACGAGCGCGGCGAACCCGGGCCGGAACGAGACATTACGCTACTCTGCGGAGCGTAATTACTTACCGATCGTATTCGCCGCGACCGGTCGAGTCAATGAGAGTCGATGAATGTTCGGGGTTGCCGGGGCGGTGCTTCGGTTAGAACCAGTTTTCGTCCAGGTCGGCGGTGGTTCGGTCGCCGCTGTCGAGCAGATCGAATTGAGCAGTTGTCTTCGGCAATTCGTAGTTGAAGAAGTACTGCGCGGCGACCCGCTTGCCGTCATAGAAGTCCCCGGTCTGACCGTGCGCGGCCAGGGCCTGTTCGAGCCAGATCCAGGCGAGAACGACGTGACCGAGTGCTTCCAGGTACAGCGTGGCGTTGGGGAGTGCGCTGCCGGGATCGGCGTCCTTCCATAGCGAAACGGTGGTGCTCTCGATGCGCTGCGTCGCCGATGCCAGCGCGCCGGCCCATTGGGCCAGCGGATGTCCCTGCGTCTCTCCCTGCTGAGCAGCCCGATCCGCGGTGCCCCGTATCTTGCTGAGTAGCAACTGCAGACCGCGTCCGCCGTCGATCAGGACCTTGCGGCCCAGCAGATCCAACGCATGAATGCCGTGGGTGCCCTCGTGAATGGAGTTGAGCCGATTGTCGCGGTACAGCTGCTCGACGTTGTAGTCGCGGGTATAGCCGTATCCACCGTGGACCTGGATGGCCAGGCTGTTGGCCTCCGCGCACCATTGCGAAGGCCAGCTCTTCGCGATCGGGGTCAACATCTCCAGCAGCAACGTCGCTTCGTCGCGATCGGCATCGGTTGGGGCCGAGAGTGTCTCGTCGATAAGGCGGCCGCAATACAGGCCAAGCGCCAAAGCGCCTTCGACGTAACTCTTTTGGGCCAGCAGCATTCGGCGCACGTCGGGGTGGGCGATGATGGGGATCTCCGCGGCCGAGGCCCGGGTGCGCGCCAGCGGCTTGCCCTGCAGTCGAGTGCGCGCGTAGGACACCGCTTGCAGATAGCCGGTGTATCCCTGTGCCGTGGCGGCCAATCCGACGCCGATCCTGGCCTCATTCATCATGTGAAACATCTGCCGTAGGCCGTCGAACTCCTGGCCGACGAGGTAGCCGACCGCGCCGTTGCGGCCGTCGGGAGTGATTGATTCGTCGCCGAAGTTCAACAGCGTGTTGGTGGTCCCGCGATTGCCCATCTTGTGGTTGAGGCCGACCAGCACCACAGAGTTGCGTGCCGACGGCCGCCCGTCCTCGCCGACGAGATATTTGGGAACGATGAACAGCGAGATCCCTTTGACGCCGGGCGGGCCGCCGGGTGTTTTGGCCAGCACCAGGTGGACGATGTTGTCGGACATTTCGTGGTCGCCGCCGCTGATCCACATCTTCGTGCCGGTGACGCGATACGTCCCGTCGTCCTGCCGGACCGCCCGTGTCGTGATGTTGGCCAACGACGACCCCGCGTCCGGCTCGGAGAGGCACATGGTTCCCAGGTAGCGGCCGTCGAGCATCGGCCGCACCCACGTGTCGATTTGTTCCTTGTCGCCGAAGGCGGCCAGCAGATGGGCGTTGCCGAGGGTCAGGCCCAGGTAGGACGCGGTGCTGATGTTCGCGGCCTGCAACCAGGCGAACGCGGCCCGCGCCACCACGTACGGGAGCTGGTAGCCGTCGATCTCGTGGTCGAACTCGCCGGCCAGCAGCCCGGCGGCACCGACCGCGGACAGCGCCTCTTTCATCTCCGGCAGGGTGGTCACGGTGCCGTCGGGGTTGACGAACGGTTCGACGGCATCGGCCGTCTTGAAATGCGGCGCAAAGCGTTTGATCGCGATGTCCGCGGCCAGATCCAACACGGAGTCGAAGGAGTCCACCGAGTGCTCGCGGTAGCGCGGCCGATCGCACAAGGAGGCCACGTCGAGCCACTCGTAGAGCAGAAAGTCGATGTCGCGCGGGTTCAGGACGGGGGGATTGGAATCGGCATAAAGGCGCTTCATTGGACCAACTATCTGATGTCTCTGTTATCGAAGGACGGCGCTTTCCGAAAGGGTACCCGTCCAGTAGTATTTCGCAACTAGTGTCGAAGCGTTCAGCGGCACCCTGCAGAGAGGATAAGCAGATGTCGACCAACACGGTGCTCGACCGGTTCCGCCTAGACGGCAAAGTCGCAATCGTGACGGGGGCTTCCTCCGGGCTGGGTGTCGCGTTCGGCAAGGCGCTCGCCGAGGCGGGTGCCGACCTCGTCCTCGCGGCCCGCCGCGCCGAGCGCCTGGAGGCAACTCGCAAACTGATCGAGGAGCGCGGCCGACGCGCGCTCGCCGTCACCGCCGACGTCAGCCAGCCCGGCGATGCGCAGGCGGTGGTCGACGCGGCGATCAAAGAATTCGGGCGCGTCGACATCCTGGTCAACAACGCAGGCAAAGGCACCGCCGTGCCGGCCACGCGCGAGACGCCCGAGCAGTTCCGCGAGGTGATCGACATCAACCTGAACGGCTCGTATTGGATGGCTCAGGCCTGCGGCCGGGTCATGAAGCCCGGCAGCACGATCATCAACCTCACCAGTGTGGTCGCATTCACCAGCGGCGGCCTGCCCCAGGCGGCCTACTCGGCGAGCAAGGCGGCGGTGGTCGGGCTGACCCGCGACCTCGCCGTGCAGTGGACCGGCCGCAAGGGCATCCGCGTCAATGCGCTGGCCCCGGGCTTCTTCCCGTCGGAGATGACCGACGAGTTCCCCGACGGGTACATCGACAGCCAGATGGGGCGCTGTCCCGCCGGACGCCCGGGCGACCCCGACGAGCTCGCGGCCACGGTGGTGTTCCTGGCCAGCCCGGCCGCGGGCTACATCACCGGTACCACGCTGGTGGTCGACGGCGGTCTGACCTCGAGCTAGGCCCAGGCTGAGCCCGGACTAGCCCGCTCGACTCAGTTTTGAAAAGCAACTAGATGGACGCTATTCTGAGTGGCGTGAAGCACGCCGACCTGTTGGATGAGAACTGTGCGATCGCCCGCTCCGCCGGGATCCTCGGGGAACGCTGGGTCTGGTTGATTCTGCGTCAGGCATTCAACGGGGCCCGCCGCTTCGAGGACTTCCAGCGCGGCATCGGACTGGCCCGCAACGTGCTCACCGAGCGGCTGAACTTGCTGGTCGACCACGGCATCCTGGAGCGTCGGCCCTACACCGAGCAGACCGCGCGCGCCCTCAACGAATACCGGCTCACCCCCAAGGGACGCGCACTGTTTCCCGTGTACGTCGCACTCATGCAATGGGGCAACCAGTGGACCGGCCTGCCCGCACCGCCGGTGGATCTGCTGCACAAGCCGTGCGGCCACCGGGTCGGCGTTCGGGTCGTGTGCTCGGAATGCGGCCAGGACATCGACGCCCACGACACGGAACCGGTTGTCGGGCGCGGTCTCATCATGCATCGCAGTTCTCGGAAATGAGGAGGTCCAGGAGACATGGAATGGACTGGCGCGCGGTACGCCGATAAGCCAACAGTCGAAGTCCAGACGTGGATCGACGCGTCTGCAGCGCGGGTGTGGCAGGTGGTGTCGGACATCGACCTGATGCCGACGATGAGCGACGAACTGCAGGCAGTCGAATGGCTCGACGGAGCCAGCGGGCCGTCGGTCGGCGCCAGGTTCGTCGGGCACAACAAGCATGAATCCCTGGGGGAGTGGGCCACCACGTCGGAGATCGTCGAATGCGTCCCCGAGCGCGCGCTGGCATGGGCGGTCGAGAACCGCGATAACCCCACGGCGACATGGCGTTTCAGCTTGAACGAGAAGGACGGCGGCACGGTGCTGAGCGAGTGGATGCAGATGGGACCCGGCCGCTCGGGGCTGTCGATTGCTATCGAGCGCATGCCCGACAAAGAACAGAAGATCGTGTTCGTGCGGATGCGCGAGTTCGAGCAGAACATGACCGCAACCCTGGGGCACATCAAGAAATTGGTGGAGGGCTGATGCGCGCGGCCACCACCGTCGAGGCCTCGGGCTTCCAAAACTGGACTCGGCAAAGGGATTTCGTGGTCGAAGCCGAGAGGCTGGGCTTGGACATCTGCTGGGTCGCCGAGGCGTGGGGTTCCGACGCACCGTCGGCGCTGGGCTACTACGCCGCCTGCACCGAGCGCATGCTGCTCGGCTCGGGAGTCATCCAGCTCGGGACACGGACCCCGGTCGCGATCGCGCAGGCCGCGATCACGCTGTCGAACCTGTCGGGCGGGCGTTTCCTGCTCGGCCTCGGCGCCTCGGGCCCGCAGGTCATCGAGGGGCTGCACGGAATCCCGTTCGAGCGGCCGCTGACCCGGCTGCGCGAGACCGTGGAGATCGTGCGCCGGGTATTCGAAGGCGGCAAGATCTCTTACACGGGTTCGGAATTCAGCATCCCGCGCCCGGGTGGTGACGCCGTGCCGATGCGGCTGTCGATGCGCGCCGAGCATGCCATCCCGATCTACCTCGCGACGCTGTCGCCGGCGATGCTGCGGCTTACCGGCGAGATCGCCGACGGCTGGCTCGGTACGAGCTTCGTGCCCGAAGGCGCGGGTGCCTATTTCTCGTGCATCGATGACGGCTTGGCCCGAAGCGGACGCTCCCGCGGCGACCTGGACATCTGCCAGGGCGCCGAGGTGGCCTTCGCCGAGGACGAGGAGTCGTTGCGCGCCATGGTGGCCGCCCGCAAAAAGGAACTGGCCTTCAGCCTCGGTGGCATGGGATCGAAGTCGACCAACTTTTATAACCGGGCCTACAGCCGGCAGGGCTGGGCCGAGGTGGCCGACCAAGTCCGTGAGCGGTGGCAGGCCGGTGACCGCGACGGGGCGGCCGAGTTGGTGACCGACGACATGGTGTTGGCGACGACCCTGATCGGCACGGAATCCATGGTGCGGCAACGATTGCGGACGTGGTGTGATGCCGGCGTCGACACCGTGCGGCTCTACCCCGCCGGTGACACGCTGGATGACCGGTTGACCACCCTGGGCAGGGCGATCGAGATGGTGCACGACATCTCTCGCATCCCTGCGGGCACCGATAACTAGGTGCGGATCGGGAATTCGCGGCCCGAGCGCCGCTCTGGCGTGACGCTCGCGGCCCGTCGTCACGCAGGCGCGACGCTCGGCGCTAGGGATTACCGGTCAGGCGGTGGAAGCGGACTGCGTCAGACGGGTCCAGGTCAGCGTGACATGCGTTCCCTGCGGTGTGCTGTCGATCCTGGCTTCATCGGCAAGCGCCCGCATCAGCGCGATACCGCGTCCTCGAAACTGCCGTTCCGCGCTCGGCGGCCCCGAAAGGTGACGCCAGTGGCCGCGATCGTTCACGGTCACCGCGAGCGTGTCGGAATCGACGTCGTAGGACGCGCTGACATCGATCGTTCCGCGCCGCGAGGCGTCGATGTATGCGAATTCGGTGGCATTGGCCACCGCTTCGTTCACCGCCAGCAGCAGTTCGCTGGTCCGTTCGGCCCCCAACGTGAAATGCCTCTTGAGCCACACCCCGAACTCGGCTCGGGTTCGAGAGGCGCTGGACGCATTGGCGGCGACTCGCATGCGAGCGAACCGGGATCCGTCATCGATGTGAGGCGCCATGATCGATTAACAGGACGATTTATGGTCGGCAGCTGGGTCGTTACCCAGCCCAGGTTTACGCATCGGCGACACCGCTCAGAGCGCCGTCGAGGGTGCTGAACAGCGGGAACATGCGGTCAATTCCCATGAGCTTGATGGGCCTGCTGGTCGCCGGGCCGCGCGCGACGACCGCGAATCGGGTGGCTGGCTCGGCCTCGGCTTGGGCGCTGACCAGTACCGTCATCCCGGCCGAGGCCAGGAATTCCACCTTCGAAAGATCAACGATCAGGGAAGGTGGCCCGGCGGCCAGCGCCATGGTTATTGCCTCGGCCAGGTATGGCGCACTCAGCATGTCCACTTCGCCCGATACGGCGAGCACGACCGCCTGGCCTTCCTGGCATTTCCCCACCTCGAAGGCCGTTGCACCAACCGGATCGCCAGTTTGTTCGATCATGCTGTATCTCACATCCGTCCCTGCTGGGACACCGCTCGTTATCTGACAACGACTGTCACATGGGGGCTGTTGATTCAACCCTGCGGAAATACACCTGCGTGGTCGGGAACACTTTGGGGTGCAGCGGCACCGCATTGACCCTAATCCTAGGACACGCCGCCACCGGTGCGCGCGACGTCGGCCGCCCGACGCGTTCGCTGCGATAAGCGGGGACAAATGCCGCCACCGGCAACGCGACGTTGTAGCGTCTGGGGATGCTCTTCGCGGCCCTGCGCGACATGCAATGGCGAAAGCGGCGCCTCGTCATCGCGATCATCAGTACCGGACTCATCTTCGGGATGACGCTCGTCCTCACCGGACTCGCGAATGGATTCCACGTCGAGGCCAAGCACACCGTCGATTCCCTGGGGGTCGACACCTTCGTGGTCAAGTCCGGCTCGGCGGGGCCCTTCCTGGGTTCGACGCCGTTCCCCGACGTTGACCTGGCCCGAATCGCCGCCGAGCCCGGCGTCGTCGCCGCCGCCCCGCTGGGCTGTGTGGGGACGATCATGCGCGACGGCGGGACAACACGAAACGTCACGGCCTTCGGCGCGCCCGAGCACGGGCCCGGCATGCCGCGGGTCTCGCAGGGCACGGTGCCGTCGAGGCCGGGCGAGGTCGCGGCCTCGAGCACACTGGGCCGGCACATCGGCGATACCTTCGAGGTCGGCGGTCACACGCTGCGAATCGTCGGCATCGTGCCCGACTCGACCGCGCTGGCTAAGATCCCCAACATCTTCTTGACAACCGAGGGCCTGCGGAACGTGGCGTACAACGGGCAGCCGATGGTGACGTCGATCGGGATCGTCGGCACGCCCCGGGCACTCCCCGACGGCTACCAGACCTACGACCGCGAGGGAGCAATCAGGGACCTGGTGCGCCCGCTGCACGTCGCGGTCACGTCGATCAAGGTCGTGGCTATCCTGCTGTGGATCGTGGCGGCGCTGATCGTCGGTTCGGTGGTGTACCTCTCCGCGCTCGAGCGCCTGCGCGACTTCGCGGTGTTCAAGGCGATCGGCACGCGGTCGCGTTCGATCATGGCGGGTCTGGCGTTGCAGGCGCTGGTCGTCTCGCTGTTCGCGGCGGTGGTGGGCGCCGTCCTCGAGCAGCTGCTGGCGCCGTTGTTCCCGATGATCGTGGCGGTTCCCGCCGGCGCCTACCTGCTGCTGCCGGTCGTCGCGATCGGGATCGGCCTGTTGGCCAGCCTCGCCGGCCTGAAGCGGGTGGTGGCGGTCGATCCCGCCCTCGCGTTTGGAGGTCCGTAACCGGTGGGCGATCTCAGCATCCAGAACCTGGTCGTCGAGTACTACAGCGGCGGATACGCGCTGCGGCCGATCAACGGCTTGAACCTCGACGTGGCGGCGGGGTCGTTGGTGATCCTGCTCGGACCCAGCGGCTGCGGTAAGACGACGCTGCTGTCCTGCCTCGGCGGCATCCTGCGGCCCAAGTCGGGGGCCATCAAGTTCGACGACGTCGACATCACCACCCTGCAGGGCTCCGGATTGGCAAACTATCGGCGCCACAAGGTGGGCATTGTGTTCCAGGCGTTCAACCTGGTGCCCAGCCTCAGTGCGCTGGAGAACGTCATGGTGCCGATGCGCGAGGCCGGCATGTCGCGCAAGGACGCGCGCGAGCGTGCCGAGGAATTGCTGGTCCGCGTCAACCTGGGCGAGCGGATGAAACACCGGCCGGGGGACCTGAGCGGGGGCCAGCAGCAGCGCGTCGCGGTCGCGCGCGCGATCGCGCTGGATCCGCCGCTGATTCTCGCCGACGAGCCGACCGCGCACCTGGACTTCATCCAGGTGGAGGAGGTGCTGCGGCTGATCCGCGAACTCGCGGGCGGGGAGCGCGTTGTGGTGGTCGCCACCCACGACGCCCGGATGCTGCCGATGGCCGACCGCGTCGTCGAACTCACACCCGATTTCCCCGAGACGAACAGGCCACCGGAAAGCGTGCAGCTGAAGGCCGGCGAGGTGCTGTTCGAGCAGTCCACCATGGGTGACCTGATCTACGTGGTGACCAGCGGCGAGGTCGAGCTCGTCCACGAATTGGCCGACGGCGGTGAGGAATTGTTCAAGATCGTCGGACCCGGCGACTACTTCGGCGAAATCGGCGTCCTCTTTCACATGCCGCGCGCGGCAACCGCGCGCGCCCGCACCGATGCGACGGTCGACGGCTATACGGCGCCTGCGTTCCGCGAGCGACTCGGTGCGGGGGGAGTGCGCGACCTGATCGAACACCGCAAACTCGTCGACAACTGACCCGGCGTTGGTCTGGGGTTGGTCCGGGTTTGGTCCGGGTTTGGTCCGGCGTTGAACCAACCGCTACGCCGCGTCGTGGGTCGGGTTGGCGGCGGAGTGAGAGAGGTGAGCGTGGACCGCGATGGACCCCGACGATCGTGACGACGAGCAGGACCACGAACCCGACAAACCCGACAGACCCGACAGAGCCGATGCACCCGGCCCGCGTGCCGCGCTGACCCGGCGCGGCGCTTTGGTGGGCATGGCCGCCGTGGCGGGGGTCGCCGCGGTGGACGCGGGCGGCTTCGCCTACGCCAATGGGTGGCTGCGGCCGGATGCGCTGACGCCGCCCCGGTTCGCCGATCGCTTCGAAAACGTGTACGGACGCCACGACGGGTTTCGCCGCAACCACGCCAAAGGCCTCAGCGTCACAGGTTCTTTCGCGAGCTCCGGGACGGGCGTGGCCATCTGCCGGGCGGCGGTCTTCCAGCCGGGCACCGTCGCGGTGATCGGCCGGTTTTCCCTAGGCGGCGGGCTGCCCGACCAGGCCGACAAGCCTGAAACCGTCCGCGGTTTGGGCCTGCTGTTCCAAGGTCCCCAAGGACAGCAGTGGCGCACCGCGATGATCAACATCCCCGTCTTCACCGACCGCACCCCGCAGGGGTTCTACGAGCGCATGCTCGCAGCCAAACCGCTACCCGGCACCGGCAAGCCCGACCCGCAGAAGATGGCCGCATTCCTCGACGGCCATCCCGAGACCGCCGCGGCGATGAAGATCATCAAGCAGCACCCGCCCAGCGCAGGGTTCGCGGACAGCACGTTTCACGGGCTCAATGCTTTCTGGTTCACCAACGGCGCCGGTGCGACGGTCCCCGTGCGCTGGGCCGTGGTTCCGGTGGTTCCGCAGGTCACCGCGGGAACGGAGGCACCGCCGTCCTCGGTCGGCAAGGATTACCTGTTCGACGCGCTGATCCGCGCGCTGGCGCAACGACCGCTGACGTGGCGGCTGGTTCTGACGATCGGCGAACCGGGCGATCCGACCAACGACGCCACCAATCCCTGGCCGGCTTCGCGTCGGACTGTCGATGCAGGCACCGTCACCCTCACCGCGGCGCAGACCGAGGAGGCCGGCAACGCCCGCGATATCAACTTCGACCCGACGGTGCTGCCCGACGGGATCAGCGTGTCCGACGATCCGTTGCTCGCCGCGAGGTCGGCCGTGTACGCGCGCTCCTTCACCCGCCGCGCCGAAGAGCCCAAGTCGCCCAGCGAGGTCAACGTCGCGCGGGTGCTGGCATGATGGACAAGTCCACCGCCCCAACGCGTTTCGCGCTCCCGTCGCGGATCCTGCACTGGCTGATGGCGCCGATGGTGATCGCGCAACTGTTCGTCGGCGTAACCATGATCGCCTCGCTGAGCCATTACCCACTGTTACTGGCGATCCACCGGCCGCTGGGGGTCCTGATCCTGATCTTCGCCGTGGTGCGGCTGGCGAATCGGCTCACCCACAAGCTGCCGCCTTTTCTGGCGACCATGGGTCCCGCCGAACGCAAGATCGCGTCGTATTCGGAGTACCTGCTCTACGCCTTGCTCCTGATACAGCCGTTGGTCGGTTGGGCGATGCTGTCGGCCGCGAGATTCCCGATCGGGATGCTGGGGCCCTTCCGTCTGCCCGCCATCGCGCCGCACAACCTCGATGTGTACGGGGTGCTACGCGAGTGCCACAGCGTGTTCGCCTATCTGCTTTTCGCGGCATTCACCGCCCACATCCTCGCGGTGCTCTTCCACACGCTGGTGCTGCGCGACGGGCTGATCAATCGCATGGCGGTGTGGCCCACCAAACCCGCTGGCCCGCAACAAGACCAAACGCAGCAAGCGCCGACGCCGTGAGCCTGCGGAGTATCGCGCGTGTTGCTCTGGGCGCCTTCCTGATATTCGCCGGGGTCAGTCACCTGAGCTTCGCCCGAACGGCCTTCTACGCCCAAGTGCCGCCTTGGCTGCCGTTGAACGCCGACTTCGTCGTGATCGCCTCGGGCGTGGTAGAAATCGCGCTCGGAGCGAGCCTGGTGCTGCTGACCCGCTGGCGAGTGCAGGTCGGATGTGTGGTGGCGATCTTTTTCGTTCTGGTATTTCCCGGCAACATCTCCCAATTCGTCACGCATACAAATGCTTTCGGACTCGACTCCGACCTCGCCCGCGGTATTCGGCTGCTGTTCCAGCCACTGCTCGTGGTCTGGGCGCTGTGGTGCACGGGGGCGTGGGCGGCGCTGCGAAGCCGACGATCGAGGGCTGCGCGGGGCGTTAGGCCGCGTTAGACCCCCCAGCTGGCGGCGTGATCGCCCTGGTCAAAATGTCCGGCGTGTCGTCTCGCGTGGCTGCAGCACGGCGGTGGGCAACGTGGAATCGCGCGTCGAACCGCCGACACGCAGGCGAACGGTTGCATGCGAGTTTTTTTACTTAGCAAGGCAGTTGGACCGGCAGTACGCTTCAGTCCTTACTCATGACAAGGTGATGACTATCCGACCACAAAGAGGAGACGAAGTAGCGTCGTTGTTGAGCGTAGGGGGCGATCAAGGAAGTCAGCGCCGGATGGCCCGCGTTCGGCGTGCGACGGACACCGTTGTGACCGTCCACATCGACGGGGCGAAAAGCGTGTTACGGCCAACATCGACTTCGGCGCCGCTTCCGGCGAATCTGGTATCACACCAAGTTCGCGGATAACGAGGACGCGACAAGACCGGAAGGATCTCAGGAAAATGATGAAGTACGCCAAGACTCCCCAAGAGGTGACCTACGACCTGATGCGTGAGATCGGACTGACGACGGTCTACGGCAACCCCGGCGTCGTCGAGCCGAACCTGCGGAACGCCTTCGACGAGTTCGGTTATGCCGTTGGTTCCTAACACGATCTCGTCAGGTTCGGCGGGATCCGGTTACCGCGGAACGTGGCAACCGGCCCGCCTTGGAATGGCCCGTCAGCGTGTCGCCGGACACGGTCACGTCGAGATCGAGGTTCAGCCGGATCGGCTTGGTGACCGATTGGTGCCACGTCACCCGCTCGTCTTCGATCGAAATATTCTGCAGCGGAACAACTTCGCTCCTGGGCGTTGCGCTGCCGACCACCCCGTGATCGGTCGGGGTGAAGGTGTACACCACGGCTAGTGATCCGATTGGGGTTTTGATGTTGACGTCCCAATCACCCACGATGCCCATCTAGAACTCCTCCGGTTCGCGGCCCGACGGCTTCCACACCACGCCGCGGCGCTCGTACTCGAACAACTCCTCGACGGCGTGTGCGATGCGGGGCCCGTAAGAGCTGCTCCAGCAGGTACAACGCCATGTCCAGGCCCGACGTGACGCTGCCGGCGCTGATGAAGTCGCCGTCGTCGACAACCCGGGCGCGGATCGGGCACGCGCCGGCTCCGTCGATGACGTCCAGACCCATGAAGTGGCTTGCGGCGTTGCGGTTTTCGATCAGCCTCGGCCGTGCTGGCGTTGCCTAACTGTGTCGCATTCGACCTGGCGACCCCGGTCGAGGTATTTGGCCGCGCCTGGCTGGCCGACGGCAGCGCCGGCTACCGCGTACGGGTGTGCGGCAGCGAACCGATAGTCGACGCCGGGCCGATGCGGATCGCAACGGAGCACGGGCTGAACGCGCCGACCGACGCGGACACCATCGTGGTCCCGGGCTGCAACGACGTCGGGATGTCGGTTCCCGATGCGGTGATATCAGCGCTGAAAGCGGCTTATGCCAGCGGCATTCGGATGTCTTCGATCTGCTCGGGTGCGTTCACCCTTGCCGCCGCGGGCATCCTCGACGGCAAGCGGGCCACGACGCACTGGATCGGCGCCGAGGCTTTTCGGGCCGCGTACCCCGCCGTCGAATTGGATGCCGACGTTCCCTATGTCGATGCGGGCCAGGTCTTTACGTCTGCCGGCGCCTCCGCGGGCTTGGACTTGTGTCTGCACATGGTGGCACGGGACTGCGGCGCGGCCGTGGCGGCCGACGCGGCCCGGTTGGCCGTTGTGCCGTTGCACCGCGATGGTGGCCAGGCGCAATTCATCGTGCGCAATAGGCACGGCGCTAACACCGCACTGGACGCGACCTTGGCCTGGATTGACGAGCACGTCCGCGAGCGTCTGTCGTTGCGCGATATCGCCGCTCACGCCAACACCAGTACCCGAACGCTCATCCGCCGGTTCCAGGCGGAGACCGGACTTAAGCCGATTCAGTGGGTCACCGGGGTGCGGGTGCGGCACGCGCAAGAGCTTCTGGAACGCACCTCCGACAGCGTCGAATCGATAGGGTATCGAGTCGGATTCGAATCGGCTGCCAATTTCCGCGCGCAGTTCAAGCAGATCGCGCAGGTGCCACCACGGTTGTACCGCAACGTATTTCGCGATCGAACAAACGACTAGCAGTACTACAACGAAGCCTGAAGTGCCGTAATTGTTTCCAGGTCATCGAGCGCGGCGACAGCACGCCCCAGCCCCGCCATCGCGATGTCCTCGACCTGCATTCCGCCCATCCCGGCGGTGATCAGCGCGGCAACGTACGCGTACAGCGCGCCCTGCCGATACCGCAACCACAGGTCGTCGCGGTCCAGCTCGGGCCCGCCGGCCGCCGACAACGCCTTTCGGTAATCGTCGAGCAGGCCGCGCTGGGCGGTGCGCCGGTCTTCCGGCGTGAGGCTCGTGATCAGGGTGTAAGCGAGTTCGCGGGAAGGATGCCCGCGCCGCACCGCCTGCCAATCCAACAGTCCCGCCTCGCCGTCGCGGAAATACATGTTGCCCGGATGCGCGTCGCCGTGCATGACCGTGTGCGGGGGAGCGTCGATCAACGCGGCGACCGCCAAGTAGTTGTCGGCGATGAACCGGCCGTTCTGTACCGGAATGTCGGTGCGCTCGGCGAGCCGCTTCATCGAGGTCCTCATCAGAGCGCCGGTCAACAGGGAGGTGACGTCACCCGACGGCGTGTAGAGCCATCCGAGCGGCCCGCGCCCGCCTTGGGGCAGCCGGCCCCAGAAAGTCGCATGGAGGTAGGCCAGCAATTCGACGATCAGGCGGCCCTGGTCGGTCGACAGCGGGTGCAATGTATCGGGAAACACGCACGAAGCCGGCAGGTCTTCCAAGACCAGCAGGTATCGACCCGTCCAGCTGTCGAACGCCGTCCCATAGGCGTGCGGAACACCGATTACCTCCGCCGCGAGCTGGTCATAGAAGCGGACCTCGGTGTGCCCGAGCCGGCCAAGCTCGCCCATCATCCGGGTGGCGGCGGTCGCCGCCGCAAGCTTGACGAACACCGAGTCCGGAACCCCGCGTCCGGTCAGTGTCAGCCGGGCCCGCGACGACGTCCCCGCGTCGGCGCCGAGCACACGGACCGACCTGACCTCCCGGCCCATCACGTTCGATAGGACCGCGGCGTCGATATCGCGGACCGTGCGGGGCAGCCCAGCCCGGCCCGCCACGATCGCATCGGTGGTCACCCTGCCGATGCCACGGCCAAGATGACCGGCGAGGCCGATGACGGAAAGGGCCCGTTCCGCCGCCGTCCGGCCGGGGTAGGTCATGACTGTCCATTCTGTGCGGTATCGACTAACACCTCGCGCCCGGCCGCATCCTGCTAGCGACTTGCCGCTCTGCCGGTGTCCTGGCTGGCCGCTCTTAAATTGACTAAACCGCTAATTGACTACACCATTTACTGACGCGCGTCTAATTATTCGGGATGATTTTTTGGACATTAACCAGGTGATTTAAATCTCAAAGATTTGGGTATTGATTCCGGTTATGAAAGGCATGGCACGCGCCGCAGCATCAACGTTGGTAATGACCGCCGGTCTCGGCCTCGCGGGTTTGGGCGCGACTGCCGTCGCGCAGGCCGGACCCGTGATGAACCGGGTGTATCACTGGTGCCCCGGCGAGGGGTGGGATCCGGCGTGGGGAGCCAATTGGGATGGGGGTCGCTGCCACGACGCCCACTGGTACGACAATGAATCCCGCGACCAGGCTCACTGGCACAACGGACCGTGGGATGACCGGTGGGCGGGCGGGTACTTCCACCCCGGCGACAACGGTAATTGGCACTGAGGTCACCGAGGTCACTGAGGTCACTGCCCCGCCGGACACTGACTCCCAAAGATTGGAAAAGCTGGAAAATCCGCAGGCGACAATTGCAGACGGGAAGCGCGAGTCAAACCGCGCTATTCCGCGTGACAATATCGCCGAGCATCCCTCAATAGCGATGCTGGGCCAGGGGCGGCCCGCTCCCTTTGTCATCGCCGTCGGAAGACACCACGGCGGGCACCATTTCGCTGGTCACCAGGCCTTGGTCCCGGGTCAATTCATCGATCTCGTCGAACAGTTCGGCAATGTTGTTGGGGGTGTCGATGACGATCGTGACAACCGGGACATGACGGCTCAGCGATAGCAGCTTGTCACCGTGCGGTTGCTGATCGCCGTGGAAGCCCCAGATGCCGCGCAGCACGGTCGCACCGTGCGATGTCTGGCACCGGCGGAGCCGCTGGACCAGCGCCCGGTGGATGGGCGCGCCGTCGCGGCGCGCCGCCTCGGAGGTGTAGATCATCAGCTTCTGCCACAGCGGCAGGCCGTGCTCATCCGTCCCGGGCAGGGCGTGCGGCCGTTCCAGCAATTGACCGTCGCGCTTGCACACGCGTATCCGTTCGAGCGTGACAATGGGCCGCCTCAGCAGGGCGCCGATTTCGGGAAGCACCCGCCCGATCAGCTCGCCGGAGCCGACGGCGATGATCATCATCGGCACGTCGGCATTGCGGCCGAAAAGCTGGGCACGTTGCCGCTGCCCGTGCGCGGTGCCGTCGACGCCCAGGAATACCGACGCGCCGGCAAGCCGGCGCCGGTACATCAGATCGCATACCGCGATGTAGGCGGGCACGCCGTGCACGCGTTCCTTGCGGCCGACGTAGACCGTCAGCTTGACCGCTTCGTGCAGCTCGTCCGCGAGTTGCAGGGACCCGACGTCGTGGGGCAGCAGCCTGGCACGCTCGAGGGTGACCAGGCCGCGTTGTTTGATGGCCAATACCGGCTCGAGAAGTGCCTCGATCTGTGTTCTGGTGTCCACTGCGATCATCGCCACGGGCGGGTCCTCGGACAGTGTCAAGGATTGATCCGTCCGCAGGTGGTGTCCCTTGCCGAAGCCGGCGATGCCGCGGAGCAGGATGCTGGTGGCTATCCGGCGCTCTTCATACAGGCCGAGCATCACGTCGGACAGGAAGCGGTCCCCGGCGCGTCGGCGCTCGTCGAAATAGGCGCTGAGCTTAAGGCAGTCTTCGTCCATGGGTCTCCTCAGCGGTTATGGTGCCACGGTTATGACGTCGCGATCACGACGGCAAGGACGGCCAGCACCGCTATCAGCATGTAGGCCATGTACGCGTCGAGGCGACCCGACTGCAGCTTGCGCGCGGTGCGTGACGCAGTCAGCACGCCCCGGCTCAGTGGGCCATAGAAGTAGCGTTCGACCACGTCGACGACGTCGATACGATACGTGTATAACCGCCGTGCGACATCGCGATCGTCGGTCTCGTGGTCGGCCTCGAGCAGCGCGGATCGGGTGAGTAGCACCGTCGCAAGCACGTTGCGAACCGGATTGGCGTAGGCCGAGGATGTGTAGCCGACGCCGCGGTCGACTCCCGGTGACGCCGACGACCAGGGCGTTACCATGCGCGCCCGGAACGGATTTCGGCCCGCGAAAGCCGCGGCGAACGCGGCAATGACCGCCATCATCGCGGGCAGCACGATCCACAGCCAGGTTGGCGACAGCGCGGAGAATTCGGTAAATACGGGCTGCAACACCCACGGCGCGGCGTTGGCGCTCGCGGCCCGGGAACCCACGATCGGCCGCAGGCCGGCGGCGATCATGCGCACCTGCAGCGGGGCCAGGGCCGCGGCCGCCAGGCAGCCGATGATCAACACGGCGACGCCCAACCGGTAGGGCCACTGACGGTCCACCCGCGCCGCCTCCGGATCCAACCGCGGCTCACCGATGCGGGCCGGGCCGAACGCGGTGAGCGCAACCACCCGAACGAAGGTCACGCCCGCGATACCGATCGTCAGCGCGATCAGCGCTCCGGTCGCCGCGGTGGACAATTGCATCGCCAGGCTCTTCACCCGGAACTGCTGCATCAGCGACTCCAGCGTGAACCACTCCGACGCGAATCCGGCGGTCAGCGGCAGCCCGGCCAGCGTCAACGATCCGATCACCAAGCCGCTGCCCGCCCAGGGCAGACGCCGCACGATGCCGCCGAGTCGGTCGAGTTCGGTGGTGCCGGTTGCGCGCTCGATGGTCGAGGCCGACACGAACAGCAGGGACTTCCCCAGGGCATGCGCCATCACTTGGGCCGTGCCGGCGACCAGTCCCGCGGCCACCAGCTTCGGCCCGTGCGCAGCGGCCCCGACTAACGCCACCCCGAAGCCCGCGGTGATCATTCCGGCGTTCTCCACGCTGGACCACGAGATCAACACCGCCAGATCGGAATTCACCGCCGCGTGGGCGATGCCCAAGATGGCCGTGACCCCGGCGATGGTCAGCACGGCGCAGACAATCCAGACCGCAGGAGCGCCAAAGACGTTGAGCGTGCGCCACATTCCGTAGAAGCCGACGTTGACGGCGGCACCGGCCATGACGGCGCGGGCCGGGCCGGGTGCGGCGGAATACCCCCGCGGCATCCAGATGTGAGCGGGCACCAGTCCCACCTTGATACCGAACCCCAACAGCAGCAACGCATACGCGGCCTGCCCGGCGGCGCTGTGCGGGTCCACCGAGTCGGCGGTGAAGGCGAAGGTGTGGGTTCGTCCCGCCAGTAGCAGGGCGCCCATCAACAGTGCCGCGCCGCTGGCCTTGCCGAACATCACGGTCATGACCGAGCCGCGGGCCCGGCCGGGTAGGCGGCGGTCGTACCCCGCGAGCAGGTAGAACGCCACACTCAGCAGCTCCCAGCCGAACAGCAGGACGAAAAAGTTGTCCGCCATGACGATTACCGCCACCGCGATTAGGGCGACGGCGATGGCGGCCGGCAGGCGGGGCCGGCGGCAATTCGCCGGCGCTGCCGCGGCTACCAGGGCGGGAATGGCGACGCCGAATGAGACGACGAGGAACAATCCCGAAAGCGCGTCCACGCGCAGCGCCGCGGGACCGAAACCCGCCAGCCCACCGAGATCGATTCGCTGCTGGTGACCGGCGATCCCACAGGCCCCGGTGATCACCAACATCGCGGCGCCGGCCGCGTTCGCCGTCCACGCGAGGACCGTCAGCCGAGCCTGTGTACTGGTCAAAATCGCCGCGGCCAGCAGCGCGAGGCCGGCGATCAGCACGATGCGCTCCAGGGTGCGGGCACCGGGACGCGGCCCAACGCCAACAGGATGCCGTGCAGGATGCTGAACGGGGAGGCAGGCGCTCCGGGCACCCAAATATCCACGGGCACAAGCTTAGACACCCCGACGCCGCCGGTGTACCCGCCGCCGATCAGTCCCCCGCTGATGGCGTCGGTCCCGACGGCGACCACCGCCGTCGGCGCCGGCATCGCGTCCAGCGTCCGGCGCAGCGGTTCCGTCATTGCGGTGGCGCCAATCCCGGTGACCAACAGGATGTCGGCGTGGCGGGGGCTGGCCGTGAAGAAGATCCCCAGCCGGTGCAGGTCGTAGACGGGATTGGTCAGCGCCTGGATCTCCCATTCGTCGCTGCCGTCCGAGCCGGTGTCGATGTGGCGAAGGTGCACCGAACGCCGCAGCCGTCGCACCCGCCGGGAAAGGCTCGCGCGGAGTTCGGCCAGCGCCTCGTCGGTTTCTTCGACATCCCCCGTCACCAGCGCGGGCCGGGTGAGCCTGCCTGTGGCGGAGCCGGTTTCCCAGCCAAACGCGTTGGGTGCCGTTCGGACGCAGCGCCCGCACAATATGCAGCGTCCCCGGTCCAGCCGCGGCCGCGGGTCGACGGAAATGGCGCCGGTGGGGCATGCGGCCGCGGCCGCGCGCGTCGCGCCGGTCGCGGTGGGGTCGGGGCTGCCCACCACACCCATGACACGCACCGCCGCGGGGAACTCCTCGAAGTAGTCATCCGGGCCCTTGGGCCAGCGGCTGGTCAGGACGCCGTTGCGCAGTCCCCGGAACACCCACGGCATCTACATCGCCACCCCGGCATAGCAGAGGCCGAAACTTGCCTCTATGAACGGAAAATCGGTGAACACGTCCCCGCCGAACACGTCGTGGAACAGCAGCATGTTGTGCAGCGAAGCCGACCTGGCAAAGCACCGTCCGATCACGCCGTCGCGCACCTGCAGGCCGTAGAGCACCTCGCCCTGGGCCGCCTCCGCCCAGCCCACCGCGAACCCGTCGACCACCTCGACCCGCGTCGCGATGGCCGCCTGCGAGATCGGGGTGAGCCGGTCGCAGGCGCGCTGGATCAGCTCGGCGGCGCCGTCGATCTCGGCCCACCGCACCCGCAGCCTTGCCAGGGCGTCGCCGTGGTCCTCGACGGCGGCATCGGCGACACCGGCGACACCGGCGACACCGGCGACAACATAGGTACCGTCGTCGGACGAAAGTTCCGTGTAGCCGTCGTACGGGCGGGATCGCGCGTCGTCGTCGCAGCCGGATCCCCGGCCTACCGGGCCCAGCGCCCCGTGGGACGCCGCCAAGGCCGGATCGAGATGACCGGTGCCGCGGAGCCGGTCCAAAAATGACGCGTCCACCATCAGGGCGTCGCGGTCTCGACGAAGCCTGCGCACTATCACCGCCAGCCGATCGGAGACCGCGGACGGTGGCAGCCGAGGCTCGGCGCCGATTCCGCCGACGCAGACGACGGAGCGCCCGAACCTGTTGCCGCACAGCGCCGATACCAGGCGCAGCACGGACTCCTTGTGCCAAGCGAACCGCGCGAACGGGACGGCGATCCCAGCAGCATCGCATAGCCGCGTCACCACGTCGAGATGGTTCGCGATCCTCTCCAGTTCCGCATGGATCACCCGGACCAGCCGCGCCCGACGCGGCGGAATCGTGCCTGTGAGTCGTTCGGCGGCATGGGCGAAGGCAAGGGCGTGGGCCACCGACGAGATTCCCTCGACGCGTTCCGCGACCAGGATCCCGTCGGCCACGGGCAATGTCTCGAAGCGCTTGGCGATCCCGCGGTGCTTGTAGTGCGGCCGGATGTTCAGGTGCGGGATGTCCTCGCCGGGTGTCTCGATGAGGAACTCGATCGATTCGTACACTCCCGAGCGCACCGGACCCAGCGGCAGGGTAAACACGCCGCCGCCGCCGACATCCACCGGCCCGCGTGGTTCGGTCGCAGTGGAGTGGACGTGCCGGTCCAGCGCGGTGCGGTCGACGTGGCCCGGACGCGGCGACGGTTGGCCCGGCCGGCGGGCCAGCAGCAGCGGATCGAGCCGGGGATGTCCGAGCGGCACCACCCCGGAGAGGTCGTGCAGCGCGCGCTCGTACCAAAATGCTGCCGGCACATCGGGTGTCAGCGACGCATAGGACAGCGAGCCGTCGGGGTCGGGCGCCAGGCGTGCCCGGAAGCAGCTGACCGAGGTGGCGCCGACCAGGAGGGCGTACAGTTGCGCGGCCTCGCCGTCGTGCGAGGCATACACGCCCGCGAAGCGATAGCCGGCCGCGACGTGCTCGACCACCTGGGGGCGCCAGCGGTCCAACGGCAGGTCGAGCGCATCCGTCTGGGTCGTAGAGGTCATCGTGCACCCGCGCTGAGCTCACTGGCCCCATGGTTGACCAGGTCGACCAAATCCGCTGGCGGAGCGAGCCCGAGCACCAGCAATGCCACCACGCCGGCGACAACGGGCGCCACCATCCAGCGGCTGGGCTCACCCCGGGCCTGGCCCGAGGTCGAGACATGAGGCTCGATCGGGTTGGGGCGGAACAGGATTCGTGTGGTAGCCAGCGTCAGCCCCAAGAAGGCCAGGGTGACCAGGCAGACGAGCGCCGCCGCGGTCGCGTTGCGGGGTTGCGCGAATCCACCTGAGATGATTTGGAATTCGCTGCGGAACAACCCGAAAGGCGGCATCGCCGACAGCGCCAGCACGGCGGTCAAGAACAGCGGGCCCGACCACGGCAACAGACCCATCCCGTCGAACATCCGGCCCAGCTCCTTGGTGCCGAATTTGCGGACCAGCACGCCGGCACCCATGAACGCGTTGCCCTTGGCGGCGGCGTGGGCCAGCACGTGCAGCAGCACGCCCGACAGGGCGATCGGCGCGCCGAAACTGATGCCGATCGCGAGGATGCCCATATGCTCGACACTCGAATAGGCAAGCAGCCGTTTGATATCGCGCTGCTCGAGCAGGTAGAGCGCCGCCAGCAGCAACGACAGCACCCCGAAGACCAGGAGCACCAGCTGCGGGAAGCGCGGGCCCAGCGCGGCGACCGAGACCTGGTAGTACCGCAGGATCGCGTAGAAGCTGACCGCGAGCAGGGAACCCGACAGCAGCGCGGACACCGGCGTGGGCGCCTCGGCGTGTGCGTCGGGCAGCCAGGTATGAACCGGGAAAAAGCCAACTTTGGTGCCGTAGCCGACGACCGCGAGCACGAATGCCAACCGTACCGGGGTCTGCGGTGCGTGGCCCGCGGCGCTGATCAGCGGGTCGAACGCCAGGTCGTAGGACTGACCCAGTACCTGTGCGCCTGCGTAGTACATGAAGATGGTGGCCAGCAGGGCGATCCCCAACCCGGACGAGGCGATCAGCACGTATTTCCACGCGGCCTCGGTGGCGCCCTCGGTGTTGTCCAGCGCGACCAAAAGCGCCGAGACGACCGTCGTGATCTCGATGGCAATCCACAGCAGCGCAAGGCCGTTGACCAGCGGCGCGCAGATCATCGACCACGCGAACGCGTTGAGGCCGGCATAGAATCGGGCGCTGTGACGGGCGAACGCGGCGCGGTGCTCGGCGGAGCCGGCGCCCACCGCGCGCTCTTCGTCGGCCAGGTATCCGACGGAATAGATCCCGACGGTGGCGTACAAGAAGCAGGTGCCGAGCAGGAAGATCACCGACAGCGAATCGGCGCGCAAGTAGCTCAGGGCGGCGACGGTGTGGTGCACGCCGGTCGGCACCAGGGCCGCGGCGAGTACGAACGCGACGGTGCCGGTGGCCGCCGTCAGCCCCGCCGCGACACGATGCGGCGCGCGGATGCACGCGAGCGTGGTGCCCAGCGGCAGGATGACCAGCAGCACGATCAATACCGACATGGGCTAACCCCTTAACCGGTCGAGGGTCTGGGTCGACAGCGACTGCGTTCGCCGGTGGTGGGTGCGCATCAGAACCCCGAAGACCACGACCGCGACCAGCAGATCGAACAGGAAGGCGACCTCGAGGATGAGCGGCATCCCGGCGGCCACCACCAGGCTGGCCAGCGATACGCCGTTTTCCAGCGAGAAGAAGCCGATTGCCTGGCTCACCACGTCACGCCGGACGATCATCAAGATGAACGCAACCAATATCACCGCCACCGATAGGCTCAATGCTGCCGTTGGCAATACGCGCGAATGGATGCCGAGCACACCGACGGCGAAGAACCCGAACGCGGCGACAGCGATCGAGATCAATACCTCGTTCGCCACGCCGAGTGCGCCGCTGCCGGCGATCTCCTCGTCGGCTTCCCGCAGCAACCCCACCACCAGCATGGGCACGACGATCGCCTTCAGCAGCAGCGAAAGTGCTGCCAGAACGTACAGTTCGGGAACGTCGCGCCCGAACGCGACCACCGCCGCCAGCCCGCTCACCGCCAGCGACTGCCCGGCGTACAGGCGGACCTGGCCGCGCAGCAGCGCCGCCCGCAGCATCCCGAACTCCAGCAACAGCACGATCAGGGCCACCGTGTTCGCGATGCCGTCGAAGACCGTCGGAACGGACTCGCTCGCCGCCGCCAGTATCATCAGCCGCCTCCCAGGTACAGGGTGAACACCGCCAGCACCGCTAAAAGCAATGCGGCCGAGACGAATTCGGTGATCTTGAACAGCCGCAGTTTTGCGTAGCTGTTGTCGATCAGCGCGACGACGCAGCCAAGCAATAGCGCCTTGGCCAGCAGGGCGGGGATGGCCAGCCCGACCGAGAGCGCGTCGGTGCTCGACGCCATCCCCCACGGTGCGACGAAGACGTTGATCAAGATGACGTACAGCACGAACTGCTTGGCCGCGGCCCCCCAGTGCAACAGGGCCAGGTCGGGCCCGGAATGCTCGAACGGCCGCCCGGTTTCGATCATCCCAAATTCGGTTGTGCCGGTGTGTGTTTCGACGGGAATTCGGCCGGTCTCATACAGAATCACCAAGAACAGCGCGGCCGAGGCCAGCAGGTGCGCGGGCCGGACGATCTGATTGGGTCCGCTGCGGACGGTCGCCCCCAGGACATAGGGCAGGTCGGTGGTCGTGATCATGGCAACCGTGAACACCACGAGCAGCATCACCGGCTCGGTTATGGCGGCAAAGGTCTTGGCCCGACTGGACGCCAATTGCGCGTAGGCGTCGCCGGTTTCGGCGGCGGCGACGGCGACGAGGAAGCTGGCGAACGCCAGGATCAGGCCACCACCCAGGATGTCACCCATGTACCCCAGCGGCAGGGCATAGCTCGTGAGGACCGGGATCAACATCGGCACCGTCAGGTAGCAGGCGAGCGAGATCAGCGGCGCGAGGCGGAAAAACGGGCCCGCGCCCTGCGGCGCCAGCGTCTCCTTGCCGAAGAACTTCCACAGGTCGAAATAGGGCTGCAGGACCCGCGGACCGCGGCGGCCTTGCAGGCGAGCCTCGAACCAGCCGATGAAGCCGCTGACGCCGGGTGCTCCGACGGCGACGGTGATCACCTGCAAGCCCTGGATTACCGGCAATGGCAACCCGGTCAAGGTTGTCATTGGATGTCCGGCCGGGGACCGCGGACAACGACTGCGACGGCTGCGACGACTACGGCGCGACGACGCCCGCGAAGAACTCCGCGGAATCCCCGAACTCCGCGCTGCGCGTCGTTGATATGCGCACGAAAAGACATGCTAGCCGCCTGCGACTCTCGTTCGCAGGTGCCATCAGCCGTGCGGCGGTTCGGAAGTCGAGCTTCCTGGCGAGCCCCATCGCCAGTTGTCAGTTAACCAAGGGCAATTCGCTTGGTCAAGTGCGCTCGTGGTCTGACGCGGCGGCAATGGACTGGCGGACCCGCATAGTCCGAAAAAGCTGTGTGCTTGCTGGGGAGGTGCTTGTTGGGGGTTGGCGCCGCCACGAGGGGGGGTATTTCACTTTGGTGACGCCTAAATACAGGCAGCACGTGTTCAGTAGTGACGCGTCGAACGATGGGGAGTCGCCCGGCGCGAAATTAGGGGTGAAGCAATGAGATTTCTAATCGCGTTTGCGGGCGTCTGCATGATGATCGGCCTCGCCGCGCCCGCGCATGCGGGCTCGGGCGGTCGCGACGATGCGGGCTTCCTCGCCGCTCTGCGACAAGACGGCATCAGCTATCCCAGCCCGGACCGAGCAATCGAGGCCGCCCATGCCGTGTGTACCTGCCTGGATCACGGCGAGTCGGGCCTGGGGCTGGTGGACGACGTGAAGACTCGCAATCCCGGATTCACGATGGAGAGCGCGGCCCAATTCGCCCTGCTTTCAGCAAAATACTACTGCCCCCAGCAACTCACGAAGAGCTGAGTCGACCAGGGCCCGTCGACGGTAGAAGCCCGTCGACGGAACCAGCTATGTGCGCTACAAGCCCCACCAGCCGAGGGTGCGGGAGATCTCGATGTACAGCGGTATCCCGAGGGTGACGTTGTAGGAAAACGTCAACCCCAGCGATGCCGCCAGGGGCAGGGTCGGGCTGGCCTCCGGGATCGCCAGCCGCTGGATGGCAGGAAGGACAACGTAGGACGCCGAGGCGCACAGCACCGCAAACAGCACGTAGGTCCCCGGCTTGAACTCGGTGTTGGTGTAGTACGAGTAACCGCGGGCGACGAAGATGCCCAGCGTCGCAAAGACATTCGGCGCCAGCAGACCGAACAGGATGAAACCCAAGCCCGCCGAGCGCAGATCCTTCAACTTTCGCGAGGCGGTCATGCCCATTTCGAGCAGGAACAGGCACAGCGCGCCCTGGAAGGCCGACACGAAGAAGGTGTCGTTGTCGTGAATCACCTTTTGGCCCTGCAGGGCACTGATGAAGCCAACGACGACGGCGCCGACCAGGAGACAAAGCCCGGGGTTGAGCAGGACCTCCTTGGCCAGCGCGACCCTGCGGGCGCGACGACTCCCTTCCTCCCCTATCGGGCGGCTCGGCTCGGGTAGCTTGGGCCGTTCGGCCGAGATCGGCGCCTTATGCTCGGCGCGCAGGCCCTGACCTGCGGCGGGGCGCATGGCCGTGCCGGGCCCGGTCCCGACCGGCGCGGCGTAGCCGGGCTCATCCGGCATGTTCCCCGCCTGGTCCATCCCTCGATCGCGAAGCCGCGCCACCAGGTACAGCGCCACCAGGCAACCGGGAATCTCCATGACGGCCAGCATGACCGGCATGTAGGCGTCGAATGCGATGTTCAGGGTGGCCAGCACGGCCACGCAGGTGGCAAATGTCCCCGTCGCGTCCGAGCCGTAGTAGCCGGCGACCGTCGCTCGGTCCACCCGTCGCATGGCGCTCAACCTGCTCAGCAGGAAGTAGGTGAGCGTGCCGATGAGGAAGTTCAATACGAAGCCCAGGACCATGAAGCCCGCCACGGCGCCGATGTTCGCCGGCTTGATGGTGGCAAGCTCCTCGCCCCCGTGCCAGCCGATGGCCAGCAACAGGTACATCGTGAGGGCCTGGTAGATCGCCTGTGGAAACTCCAGACGCACCTTCAGGATTGGGAGCAGGAACCCGAGGTAGAAGAACAACAGGAGCGGCTTGAACAGGTTGTGTGTGAAGTTGTGGCAGAACTCATGCAGCATTGGTCTCTCCTGCGATTGGTGCGGCAAGGACTGTCAGCGCCGGGCCGCGCGGCGGCGCGGGACAGGGGCAGCCAGTTCGCCAAATCACGACATGACAATACGACGCACGGACCACGCTTGAGGTTCTGCACACTCCGCAGGACCGCGACGCTGCCCATGACCGGCTCCTACCCGTTCGGTAGGCATCGCCCATATGGGCGACCCTTGGGTAGAAGCCATCAGCGCCATGCGGCCGGTCAGATCAACCGGACAATGATGCGTTAGCGAGCTTCATCGCTTATTGCAGTTACATCGGGACTGTACACAGCTAACCGGGCGGTGAATAGCCCGAATAAGGCACGGCGCCGTCAGCGTAGCCGCTCGGTGGGCACCCGGTAGCGGTCCTGGTAGGCCCGCACCCGCTGGCGCACCTCATCGGCGTCCAGGCCGGTGTCCGACCAGGTGTAGCGACCGCGCCCGCCGTCGCCGGGATGGGCCGCCAGGAAGTCACGCATCCGCTGTTCGGCATCGGGCCGCAGGTCGCGGCCCAGCTTCTGGTAGATGCCGCCGATCGTGTTCCACGGGTCGTTCATGAAATCGGCGAACAGCACGTCGATCACGCGGCCGGCCGGCACGGCGCCGCTGTCGCGCAGCGCCATGCCTCGTTCCAGGCCGACGACGATCTCCTCGTAGGACTGCGCTGCGCACTCTTCGATGTTGGACTCGTCGCTGGCCATCCGCCGCAGGTGGTGGGTCAGCGCGGCGATAGAGGCGATGACGTTGAGCGGATCGCGGTGCATCTGCACGATCAACGCGTCGGGGTATTCGGCGAGCAAGGCATCCAGCTGCCACAAGTGCGCCGGCGATTTCAACAGCCACTGGCCGGGAACGCCAGATTGCAGGTGCTGCAGGAAGATTCGGTGGAAGCGGTACGCGCCGGCGTACTTGGCTTCATACAGCAGCCAGCGGGAGTAGCTCGGCAGGCGGTATTGCACCGGAAAGATCATGGAAGTGAATTCGCTGGCCGTGATGCGCACGCACTCCTGCCCGACCAGGGCGCCCATGGGGTGAAACGCCAGGAATCCCGGAACGATCTGCTCGGACAACTCGATGCTGGCCTGCGCCTGGGCGATGCGTGGGTCGTCGTGGTAGGTCTCGGGGACCGGGACGGGGCAGGGTGCGTCGACCTCCCACGTCAGCGGCGCGCGCAGGTCCGGATCCTGGGCGAGCAGGTCGTAGAGGATCGTGGTGCCGGAGCGGGGCTGGCCGACTATAAAGATCGGGGAAGTGACTGGCTCACTGGCGATTTCGGGGTGCTGCTTGCGCCACGCGACCACGTCGAGCCGATTCTTTAGGGCGCGCATGATGTCGAGGCAGGCGATCTCGACGCCGAGGACGGAAAGGCGCGCCTCGTTGATCAGCCCGTCGGTGAGGTGCTGCAGCCCGAGGCGCCATCCCGGGTAGCCCTCGTCGCCGAAGTCGTCGCTGCCCGCCTGCTCGCAAGCGGCGGCGATCAGCGCCTCGGGGTCGAACCGCTCCTGCAGCGTCACTGTTGCTCCTGAACTTCACCTTCGACCGCGCGCACCGACACCGCGACCTCGGGCGGTTCGGGGTTGTCCAGCCAGCGGAGCACCACGAACCCGCGCTGTCGGCCGCCAGTGTCGAGCCAATGGCCGAATCCGTAGTCCCGCGAAGAGATAGCGATGCGCACCCGCCCGTCGGGGTCGGGCTGGATCGCCCGATTCGTCACCGAGCTGTGCCGGACGCGGGGTTCCAGGCACTCGTGCCAGATGTTCTCCAGCGTCACGTTCCAGTACCGGGTGTCCGGCGGCTTGATGTCGAGCACCAGGGCCTGGCCGGGGTCGAGCCGGAAGGTCCCCATCATGTACAGGTTGTCCGGGGTGGTGTCGGCCGCCCCCAGATCGGCGGCCTCGGCGGTCAGCAGGGTGTTGGGGACCCCCAGCAACTCGGGCTTGATAGTGCGGTGCAGCGTGACGAGCTTCATCAACGTCCACGCCATCGCGGTGAACTGGCCGGCGAGCTCGTCGTCGGTCAGCGGCGTCACTGGGTCGGGGTCGAGCGCCTCGATGCGCATGGTGGCCAACTCTTCGGCGGCACGATCACCGATATACTCCCGGACGACGACGGACGACGCGTCGTCGGGGATCTGCACCCACTGCGCGCCGGCCGGATCGGCGGGCGCGTCGGGCTGGTCGGGCTGGTCGCGCGAGAGGACGAGCGCGAATTCGCCGGAGCCCTCGCCGGGGGTCAGGACCAGGTCGGTGTCGCTGACGTAATTGGACATTCGCCGCGGGGTCAGGCCGGTGCCGGCCAGGATCTGAAATCCGAGGTAGGCGCTGGTGCCGCGGGTGCCGGTGATCCGGTAGCGCCGATCGCCGCGGATCATGGCGAAGGTCGTGATCCCAAGAGAGCTGTCTTGGGTCTTCTTGAAGTTTCGTCAAAGCATCAATCGTACAGGAAGATTCATTTGCGTTTCCAAGAAAAAATTTTGCAACGGGCGGACACAAACATTTAGTTTCTTGAGTCGCCGGATTAAAGAGCTCAACCAGTAGGATATGGGCTCCCTTACAGTTGCATCCTTTGCCGTCCATTCCGTACGGCTGAACCGAGCGTAACGTCCAAGAAGAGCTGGATGGATTGAGCCATTGCAATGTTTTTCTCGTACCCGAAGAAAGACTCTTTAACTGCTCGTTAACGGAACAAAAAAAATGGTTTCGAGTTGGAACTTGAACAGGTCTTCCTTGCAAAAAAGACACCCGGTTTAAAGACAATGGGGCTTGCGATACTCTTCTTGAAACAGCTCCTAAAGACAGCATGATGGTTCCTCCGGTTAAAAGAGAGGAAATGGTAAACAAAATGTTTATTTACGACAAGAGTTTTGAGTCATGGATATTTTTTATTTTTAGAATTTAAATAAATATTTATATAGTTATTTTTCTATTGATAATTAATTATATATTTCTGTATAATTTCTTTCGTATGACAAGAATAACATCAAAAGATAAACATGCTTTCGCAAGTTCGCCCTCTGCGGTACAAAAGAAACCCTCTTCGGGTCTTCTTGAAATGGCTGGTAAAGGGGTTGGCATTCTTGCCTCTACCGCCGCGTTTAAGTGGGTAAGTGTTCAGGCTCAAAGATTTTCTTATTCTTGTGGGTGGAACCCTTCCAGTCATTTTCCTCAGGCGATGAAAAATTTCCTTGATCCTGAAAATGATTTGGGGGTGCGTTTGCGCAGTTCTCTAGCTGGCTTAGTCGTCGCGCCAGGAAGAGGTGTACCCAATATGGTCGTTCAAACCATGGTGCTTGCTCCTATTTTTGAAGAAGTAGAACGGATGATCCTGCATTATGGAATCGAAAAAGCGGAAAAAATGATCGCTAAACGGTGTTTTGGAGTGGATCATTTTGAAAAATCCACAGCTGGCAAAGTATTGAAAGTGGCTCTTTCTTCTCTTATTTCAGGTTTGAGACATTATCAGCCAGCAGTTCCTAAAGAGATCCGTTTTGATGCTCGCTATCTCAATGACCCTAAGAGAAAAAAATGGGTGGATGACAGTTTTCAAGGACAGCAGGTTGCAAATGATACCAACATCATTGGCGCATGTATTTCAGCTATCGGTTTCGCGGTGGCCCTTGAGTTCAGCGGCACGATCGTCGTTCCAATCGCTCTTCATGCTCTTTCTAATCTGGTTGCAAGTACGCTTCGGTAAGAGCTTCTCCGCTCTTCAGGTTGTTTCAGTATACACAAGCTTTTAGAACGCTTTCCTCTTGCTCAATGAATTGGCAAGAGGAAAGCGAGTGAAAAAATTGCCTACTTGGAGAAACGTTTTCGTTCGTTTTCCGTGAGGTATTCCTTTCTCAAGCGGATGAAGTTCGGCGTGACTTCCACGAGTTCGTCGTCGGCGATGTAGTCGATCGCTTGCTCGAGAGTGAATTTGCGCGGCGGCGTCAGGATGATGTTTTCATCGCTGCCGGCAGCGCGGACGTTGGTGAGCTGCTTGGCTCTTGTCGCATTGACGATGAGATCGTTATCGCGCGAGTGTTCGCCAACAACCATCCCTTCGTAGACTTCATCGCCGGGCTTCACGAAGAGAGAACCCCTCTCTTGGAGTGTGAAGAGGCCATAGCCGTTTGCTTTGCCGCGCTGTTGGAGATCAGAACGCCGCGGGCTCTGCCGGCGATGTTCTCCTTTCCAAGGACCGAAGATTCGAAGATCGAAGTGAGGACTCCAAGGCCCGAGTGCGGGTCAGAAAGTCGTTTCGATAGCCCATGAGGCCGCGTGTCGGGATCAAGAAAGTGATGGTCGTGAGGCCATGCTCAGAGGTGGTCAAGAGAGCGCATTTCCCCTTTGCGTCTCGAAAGGTCTTCGATGACGGTGCCGGAAAATTCTCAGGAACTTCGATATGGACCCGTTTCCAACGGCTCCATGCATGACGCCATCGACTTCTTTGGTGATGACCTTCGGTTTGGAGATGGCCAGCTCATAACCTTCTCGCCGCATCGTTTCGATCAGAACAGCGAGGTGAAGTTCTCCTCGTCCGCAGACGCGGATCGCGTCATCGCGCCCTGCAATCTCTTCGATTTTAAGGGAGATGTTGGCTCTTTTTTCTTTTGCAAGACGTTCGCGGATCTTATTCATGGTGACGTGTTTGCCATCTTTGCCGACAAATGGGCTCGTGTTGACCATGAACTCGACCGATACGGTCGGCTCGGCGAGGGTGATCGGAGGAAGTTGAACGACTTTGTTCGGATCGAGCAGATGGTATCGCCGATATCGACTTCGGGCATGCCGGAAAGGATGATGATATCGCCGGCTCCAGCATCTTCGATTTCAATTTTTTTCAGTCCGTGGTGGCCTTCGATTTTGACGATTCGATGATTGGTGTGGTTTCCATTCCGATCGACTCGGGTCAAAGTGTCTCCTTTCTTGACACTTTTCCTTCCAAAATCCGTCCGCAGGCTTGCCTGCCGAGGTAATCATCGTAGGAGATCGTTGCCGCCTGCATGAGAAAGGGGAGATTCTAGATTTCCTGGAGGAGGAGGAGCTGCTTTGAGAATGAGTTCGAAAAGGGGCATCAGATCTTTCGGCTCATCGCCAATATTTGATCGATCGCATATCCGTTGAATCCGGAAGCGTAGATGTAGGAAAAATCGAGCTGCTCGTCATTGGCTCCGAGCTCTAGAAAGAGATCGAATGTGAGATCGAGGGCTCGATCGGGATTGGCATGAGGTCGGTCGATTTTGTTCAGAACAACGATCGGCCTCAGGCCCATCTTGAGGGCTTGGGAGAGGACGAAGCGCGTTTGCGGCATGGGGCCTTCTTGCGCGTCGACGAGAAGGAGAACGCGAATTAACCATTCCGAGAACCCGCTCCACCTCGCCCGAAAAGTCGGCGTGGCCAGGAGTGTCGATGATGTTGATCTTGAAATCTTTGTAGTAGACGCAGGTGTGTTTTGCAAAGATGGTGATGCCTCGCTCCTGCTCTTGGTCGAAGCTGTCCATCACTCGTTCCGGGACTTTTTCATTGTCTCGGAAAATGTTGGATTGTTTCAAAAGATTGTCGAGCAGGGTGGTTTTGCCATGGTCGATGTGGGCGATGATGGCGATATTGCGTATTTTTTTTGGGTCGTACATGTTTTCAAAAATTCGTTTATTGCAGTTTAAGAATACTCTGCTAAACTAATTAATTTCCAGAAGAGATTTTCTTGCTTATAATGCTCAAAAATCGATTATGATCGTTGCAGAACGAGCAAGAAACCTTTTGGAGGCATGTAAGAACTAATCCATTCTTACTTTCCTGATCAATAGGAGTTGCCATGGAAGTCCGTCCAACGAAGAAAACGAAGAAAAGATGTATCCTCAAGGCACAGAACTGCTGGATTCAAAGATTGGCCGGATCGATGATCTATTGAAAGAAAAACTGGAAAGAGCCTTTCATAAACAAACCTCCAAAGTCCGCCTTCACGATATCGCCAAGATTGCCTGCGAGCATTCCCCCATCGATTTAGCTTACGCAGCCTCCCATCTTCCTCCAAATGTTCGTCCCGTCCTCTATGAAAATTTGCCGAATCGGGAAGCGAAAATCAAATTTCTTGTCAACACAGATAGCGATACGCGCCTCACCTTGTTCCGCCATCTGGATGATGGGGAATTAAAGAAAATTTTTAATCAGCATTCCGCCCGATGAAGCCGTTTGGATCATCGAAGATATGCCGGAACGGCGGTTTCGCCGGCTTGATGGAGCAGATCGATTCGAAAAAAGCAGGCCGCATCCGAGAGCTGAAAAAACATGACCGAAAGAGCGCCGGCCGCTTGATGACCTCCGAGTTTTTCGCCTTCACGATGGATATGACGATTGGGGAGGCTGCCGCTTATATCCGAGATAATCCCCGGATCGATTTCACAAAAGGGATTTTCATTCTGAACCATGCAGGCGAGCTGCAAGGGTATGTTCCGACTCGCAATATGATGATCAATCCGTCTCACACGCCGCTGCGGCAGGTGATGCGCCCGGTCCTTCATAAAGTGACGGCGGAAGCGACCCGAGAAGAGGTGATCGACATTGTCGAGCGCTATAAAATTTCTTCGCTTCCTGTCGTCGATATCGATAATTATTTGATCGGCGTGATTTCCCATGAAGACGTCGTTGAGGCGATGGAAGATCTGGCCGATGAAACGATCGCCCGGATGGCCGGTACGAATGAAAAATTCACTTCCCACGACCCGATTATCCGCCGTTTTCTCACGAGAGCTCCTTGGCTCATCGTGACGCTGCTGGCAGGGCTCGTCAATGTAGGGGTCATGTCTTCTTTTCAAAAGCATGAGGGGGGAGTCTTGACCTTTGCTCTCTTTTTTGTTCCTTTAATCACACGGGATGTCGGGCAATATCGGGCTTCAGTGCAGTACGGTACTGGTCCGAATCATGGCGATGGGCGGCCTTTCGATCGGGAAGCCGCCGAGAGACGATCGTGAAAGAATTGATTAAGCGGATTTTTTACCGGCGGCGATCTTCGGGGTCGGCTGCGGACTCATTGTTTATCTTGTTCGATATGTCAGCCGGAGGCGCCTTGGAGCTGCCACGTCCGGGAGCGGTGGCCGCCATTGTGAGCTCGGCCTCATCGGCGGGTGTTTCGCAGGGACGTTCTCGGGTGTTTTCCCCTCTGTTTTTGCCCGGATCGGCGTCGATCCTGCCATTTCGGCCGGCCCGATCGTCACCGCCTTCAATGACTTCCTTTCCATGACAATCTATTTCCTCATCGCCTGGGGCATCAGCACCGTATTTCTGTAAGAAGCAGAAACGCCGGAAAATAGGGACTGTTAGGCCCGGGTTCATCAAATCTCCTGAAACTTAGGTTGTTAGGGCCGGGTTGTTCACCCCGTGTTTGGGCCGGGTGTGAAACCCGGTCCAAACCCGTCAATCCAGGGCCTTCAGGCCCGGGTTTACAGGGAACAATGGGGAAGCGGACCGGGTTTGGGTAACGGGTCGGGGAGTTTTGCGGGTCGGCTTATCTGCTGGAGATTACGCAAGGAGTTTAGCGGAGAACTGACGCTGCTTTGCTGCTCGACGCCTCTGTTTACGCCTATTGCAGGCGTTCATGGAGGAATGAGAAGAAGAGGAATGAGAAGAAATGATGGACTTTGGCCCTGACGTAGAAGAGGTAGACCGTGGGCTGCTGCTTGTTTCAGCTGCAATCGGTTATTCCGGGGCAGAAAGAAGAGCGAGGTTTTCTTCGTAAGCGTTGCTGGCTTGGGGCTGGCAGGCTCGCTTTAAGGAAGAGGAGAAGGGGTCGGGGAAGGACTTGAATCGGTTTTAGGTTTGGATTGGAAGAAAGAGGGGAGGAGTCTGCCTACGCAAGAGAAAACTTTATCCCGGATGGTTGGAAGCAGCTGCTTGCCCATGAGGTAGTATTCAACGCCATACACTGCGCAAGAGGCTAGAACGCTGGCTTTGTTCACGAGAGACTGTTCATCTAGCATTTCCATGTTTACTAGGATGTAGTTGATTGTCCCTACAATTGCGATAGCGCCTAGGGCAAGTTCCTGAACATTCTTTTTTGCCTAGAGAGATTGAGAGATACAGTTCGTCCGGCGATTCCCCATGCGCCATTCCAAGCTTTCATGGTTTTTATAACGGAATCGCTAAGCCCTAAGTAGGGAACCACGGAGAGCGCGGGAAGGAGTTGGCAGATAGAAATGGCGACGTAATATTTCTCAGCTTTTTTATTTCCTGCATCATTTTTAAAGCGTTTTGTTTGTCCCCTCGTGTTCGGATCAAAGTGTCTGCTCTTTCCTTAACAGCCAATTGAAGCACGGGATCAGAGCTTTGCTTGAGATTCTGCGCGTGCGAGCTGTTCGATTACAGCAATGTTCGCAGACATCTTTGGATTTCCTTTTCTTGAATCCGAGAGATGGTTTTTCGCTCTTTAACGGCAGTTTTCAGTCCGGCCAAAGCCTGAATGGGCTGGCGCAGCCTTCGCTTCTTTGTTCGAAGAGCTAAGCCACCACCCCTTCCAACCCACTTTGCTGAGCAGTCCCCCCAGGGAAATATAGGGCGTATACTCTCGGGCAGCTTGCACTGCTTGGTTTAGGCGGAGGCATCCGGTCGCAGCCGCCTAGTCCAATTGCCTCTGATCGTATGAATTTTTTTGATGTTTTCTAATTGACTGTAAACGACTTGCACGCCTAAAGCAGATAGATGCGCAACTGTTGAAACCCCATCGAAGCCCATCCATTGAAGGAATGAAGCTTGGTTTGAAAAATTAAGAGTATCTATGTGAGTAGATGCCATAATGATAATATTATAAATCACTGTCTTATTAAATTAAAATTAAATAATTAATTTTAACTATTTATCCATAAAAAAAAATTTTAAAAATCCCACCCTTTTTGATGGAAATTTAGCCCTAAATTGAGTTATCCTGGGGGCTTATTATCATTTAACAGGTCCTTAAGAGATTACCCTATGCGCAGAACTCCAAAGCAATTCGATGGGATTCAAACGACCTCCAAGCCGATCAATAAAATATTAGAAAATATTTTAATTGATATCGGCAAGCGAGGGGGCAGAAGGGCTGGACGTACTAGGGCTTGCCTCAACTGTTGAATCCAAAAACAGCCTCTTTGACAGAGGCTGTATCTGTCAAGATAGGGTCTTGACCGTGAAGGTAAAGAGTTCTATTCTGTATAGTTTGCTGCGCCAGCATGAGAAGCCCCGTTT
>CAVZTC010000009.1:0-1278002 GCA_963778135.1 uncultured Actinomycetota bacterium
GTGCGTGACGGGTCTTGCAAATCCCGGATTCCGCGCGGTGAACCTCATTACCTTCGGCTGTCGATCACGAAGCGGGATACAGGAGGTGTCAGTTGCGGGTGCAGCGTGTGGTCATGCCGGAGACGGAGTTCGAGTCGTGGACTGTCTCGGTGACGATCAGTTGCCGATCCAGCCGGTGGAGCGGTTCCTGGCGTATTTGGCATCATCGAGAAGTCGCCGAACACAATCAAGGCCTACGCCCATGATCTCAAGGACTGGTTTACGTATCTGGCTGGTCACGGCGGTGACTGGCGGTCGGTGACGCTAAGGATGTCGCGGGGTTCGTGGCGTGGCTCGCTGCCGCCGCAGGCCTCGTGACGGGAGGGTCCGGTGTTGCCGACGGTGGCGCATCATTGTTCGTCCGCCAGCGTGAACCGCAAGCTTGCGGCGTTGACGTCGTTCTGTGGGTTTCATGCCCGTCACGGCGTGCAGTTGTCGGGGCTGCTGGTCACCATGACGCCGGCGGGCCGGCGCGGCTGGTCGGCAACGGCATACAAGCCGTTTTTGCACCACGTGACCAAAAGCCAACCCCAACAGCGTCGGGCGATCACCCTCAGCCACCCTCGGCTGCGCCCGAAAGTTCTTACCGTGAAACAGGTTCAATGCATTCTCGACGCGTGTGAGCATTTGCGGGATCGGTTGCTGTTTGCCCTGCTGCTCGACACCGGGGTTCGCATCGGGGAGGCGTTGGGGCTGCGTCACGAGGACCTTGACATCGCGGGCAGGACGCTGACCGTCCGGCCTCGGCCGAATGACAACCGCGCGCGGGCCAAGACCGGTGTGTGCCGGACGGTGCCGACCAGTCCGGAGCTGATGCGCTTGTATGTCGACTACCTCAACGGCGAGTACGGCGCCTTGGATTCGGACTACGTATTCGTCAACCTGTGGTCGGAGCCGATGGGGCGCCCTTGGGCCTACCCGGCCGTCTATGACCTGGTGCGTCGGCTGCGGGTGCGCACCGGCATTGACTTCGGACCTCACCACTACCGGCACACGTATGCGACCTGGCTGCTGCGTCACGGAGCCGGAATAGAAAGCGTCAGAGAGCTTTTGGGTCATATCTCGGTCACCACCACGATCGACACCTATGGGCATCTCACTGTCGAAGATGCGCGAAGGACCCTGGAGGCAGCGGGCTGGTTCACCGGCCGGGAGGTGCAATGGTGAGTACGCGGTCCCTGCAGCGTTCGACCGAGCGCACCGGGCTGCTGGCAAAGCTGCTGGCCCGGGTACGGCCGGAGTTCCGCGTTGAGATCTATGTCGCCGATCCCGACGACCCGGTGCTGGGCCGTGGACCTTGCGGGGTGCCCGAATGTGATCGCTCCCGGGCCGAGAACGGGCTGTGTTCTGCCCACGGTCAGCGATGGCGCGCCCGGGGCCGCCCGACGATGGCCGTGTTTGTGGCCGACCCAGGGCCCGCCCTCAACGGACGCCGGAATCTGACCCCCTGCTCGGTGACTGGATGCCGTTATGGCAGCAATGGTTTCGGATTGTGCACACGTCACCGCAGGGATTGGGAAAGCGCCGGGCAGCCGGACCCGGGAGGCTGGTCAGCCCAGGCAGGCTTGCTCGGGCCACCCGATCCGGCGCAATGCGGACTGCCGTTTTGCGCGCTATGGACCGAGAACGCCCGGCAGCTGTACTGCAAGTCTCACGCCACGCGGTGGGCTCAGCTGGGTCGCCCGGACAACGCAGCGTACGTCGCGCATTGCCAACTGCGCGGCAAGGCCCGCATCGACTTCCGCGGGCTTGCGCCCCAACTCAAGCTCGAGTTGCAGTATGCGGTTCAATGCCGCCACGACCAGGCCACCATCACCACCGCGCCGCCGATCGTGGCCTGGACCATCCGCATGGCCACCGACGCCGGTGTGATCTCGCTACTCGACTACATCCCACAGCAGTGGCAGGAGCTGGCCGGCCCGAAAGAAGGGAGCTACCGACGGTTCCTACTCTTCGCCCGCGACATCGTCGAAGCCCTGCACGAGGGCACTGGCTGGGATGTGGAATATCCGCGTGACATCTGGCGCCTGCACCGGCTGCCCGGTCTGACACCGATGCCCGGCAAGCGGCCGCAGGCACGTATAAACCTGCGCTTTGACCGGCTAGGCCAGCCTTGGCTACGAACACTGGCCAAACGTTGGGTCCGGCTGCGGCTCAGTTCGGGACTGAGTCCGAGCACCGTGCAATGCGACGTCCGGGGCCTGACGCGGTTTAGCACCTTCCTCACGGAGTCAGCCCCGCAGGTCGACACCCTCGCCGGCATCGACCGTGGCCTGCTCGAACGCTACCTGGCCTGGCTCGTCACCCAGCCCATCGGCCGCGGCGCGAAAGAGGACGCCATCACCGCTCCGGGGAGCTTTTTCCAGGCGATCCGCCAACATCGCTGGGACCAGACGCTGCCGACCACGGCGGTGTTCTTCCCCGGTGACATGCCCCCGCGCCCGTCCAGAGTCACCCGCCACGTGGCCGAACACGTCATGGCCCAGATCGAAGCACCGGCCAACCTCGACCGTTGGAGCACCCCAGAGGGCCGTCTGATCACCATCATCTTGATCCGATGCGGGCTACGCGCCACCGACGCATGCACTCTGGCTTTCGACTGTCTGCTCCATGATGGGCAGGACGCCCCCTATCTGCGCTACTTCAACAACAAGATGCGTCGCCAGGCCGCCGTGCCGATCGATGAGGAACTCGAAAGCGAAATCCGCGCCCAGCAACGGCGCGTGACGTCCCGATGGCCCGAACGTCACCCGCACCTGTTCCCCGCTCTGGTAGGCAACGTCGGCGGTCAGAACCCACTGACCTACTACAGCTACCGCGGCATGCTCAACACCTGGCTGGATACCTGCCAGATCCGTGACGAACACGGTCACCCGGTGCACCTGACCCCGCACCAATGGCGGCACACTTTCGCCTGCCGGCTGATCAACCGTGACGTCCCTCAAGAAGTCGTGCGGGTCTTACTCGACCACGAATCACATGAAATGACAGCGCACTACGCCCGGATCACCGACCAGACCGTCCGCCGACGCTGGGAGGCCGCCACCAAAGTCAACATCAAGGGCGAGCACGTCACGCTTGACCCCCAAGGGCCTCTGGCACAAGCACAATGGGCCAAGACCCGCTACGGCATCGCCACCCAAACATTGCCCAACGGCTACTGCGGGCTGCCGCTGCAACGATCTTGTCCGCACGCCAACGCCTGCTTGACCTGCCCGGTTTTCCTCACCGGACCCGAGTTCCTGCCCGAGCTGCGCGAACAGCACCACCGCACGCTCGCCCTCATCGATGTCTCGGACAGACAGGGACAAACCCGGATGGTCGAGATGAACCAGCAAGTACTCACCAATCTCGAACGCATGATTGGCGAAATCGAAAACAGCGAGCGGGAAGGTGCCGCCGATGCCGCGGGCTGACAACTCTCACTTCGTCATCGCTGCCGCCCGCCGCCGGGCAGCAGCAACCCACAAACGCGCTGTGTCAGCACTGCGACTTATGGACAAAGCCGGTCTACCAATCACTTTCGACGCGGTGGCCCGCCAAGCCCGGGTCTCCCGGTCCTGGCTCTACAGCCAGCCGGACCTACGCGCTGAAATCGAACGCCTCCGAGCCCGGCGACACACTTCGACACCGCACGCTGCGGTCCCGGATCGGCAACGCGCCTCCGATCCCTCCCTGCTCCAGCGACTGCAGGCCGCTACCGAGCGCATCAAGCACCTGCAGACCGAAAACAACCAACTCCGTGAGGCGCTGGCCCACGCGCTCGGTCAGCAGCGAACCAACGCCGTTCACGGAGATCACCGCGACACGCCGACAACAAAATCCGCCACCATCATCGGCCCCTGCTGACCACGCGTCGAAAACACCGTCCGCAACGCATACCCGCTGGTCACAGCGACGCATATACCAGCAGCTCTAGATAACTTGCCACTCCCTCAGCGCCAACGCCGCCTGGCTCGAAATCATCCTGGCCGCAGCCGATCTGGTCACGTGGGCACAGCTCATCGGATTCACCGACCACCCCGCGCTGGCCCGCGCCGAAATCACCACCTTCCGCTACCGCGTCCTGCACGTCGCCGCCCGCATCACCCGCGGCGCCCGCCAACTGCGGCTACGCCTCGACGCCACCTGGCGATGGGCATCTGCGATCACGACCGCCTGGCAACACCTACGCACCGCCTTCGGATAACCAGCCCATCACCCGCCCCGTCGACCACGAAAGACCCACCGGCCCCAGGAAAGCCCGCCCCACCCGGCGACACGGGACAACTCCACCACGCCATCACACAAAAATCAGTACCCAGCAACACAACTCGACATCAGACCGAGCCCGCACCAATTTCCATGTAGGGTCGAGAGCTGGCGCGGTAACGAGGATCGACGGTAGGTCGCGGAGCCGCTGGTGACCGCAGGGTTTCCCCTAGTGTCCTTCATCTCCGTGGCCCTGGTCCGATCTCTGTCCCGTTTCCAGCTCCCGCCCGTCAAACCGTGCATGCGGTTCTCCCGCACACGGCTTACCGACGCCGTTCACCGCCGGCATTCAGCCACTACCCGCCAGGCCCGAAAAGGCCTGGGTGCAACAACAGTTCCCTCAAGGCGGATCAGGCCGAGCTGATTCTCGGAAGCAAAGGCGATTACCCAGCGCCCGAATGCTCGGGAGCGGCGATGTTTCTTCGCGATAAATCCCGCGATACGCATCAACGCATAGTTCCTGATCTTCTCGAAACGCACCGTCGAGTTCCCGTACCGGAAATACCCGGCCCAGCCGCGCAAGAAGCGGTTAACTTCCTCCACGATGTGCTTCACCGGCAGCAACATCCGGCGCCGATCCGTCAGTTCACGGATCCGATCCCGGGCGTGCCCCATTGCCTTGTCAGCAGGCCAGCGAGCCAAGAAAGCGACCCCTTTGCCTGCGGTGCGCCCTTCAGCCCGCACCCACCGATGATGAAAACCCAAGAAATCCAGGCCTTCACCGCCCTCGGTCAGGTGAACTATCCGGGTTTTGGCCGCTTTCGGTTCCAGCCCGAGTTCCCTCAGCAACCGCGTTAACCGCTCCAGTGCGGCTTCGGCTTGCTGGCGGGAGCGACACATCACCACCGCATCGTCGGCAAAGCGAGCCAGCACCCCGAATGTCCTTATGTCCCATTCCCGGTCAAGCCGGTGCAGATACACGTTGCACATCAAGGGGCTGATTGGACCCCCTTGCGGGGTCCCGGTCACCTCGCGCCGCACCATTCCGTCGCTCATCACCCCCGCGCGCAACATCGCGCGCAGCAGCTTGAGCACAGCCTGATCGCAGACACGTTCCTCGACCGCTTGTATCAACCACTCATGCGGAATCGCCGAGAAGCAGTTGGCGATATCCGTCTCAACCACCCACCGCCTGCCCCGCCAGGCCTCATCAACGAGCACCTGCAGCCCATCATGCGCCGAACGTTTCGGGCGAAACCCGAAACTACACGGGGCGAAATCCGCCTCGAAGATCGGCTCGAGCACGATCTTGAGCGCGGACCCCACGATGCGGTCGCGGACCACAGGAATCGACAACGGTCGCTGCTCGTCCGTACCCGGCTTGGGTATATACACCCGCCGCGCCGGAAGCGGCCGATACGATCCCTCCCGCAATTCGCCGGTCAGATCATCAAGAAGTCGGTTAATGCCGTACTCCTTTTCGATCCAGTCCAAGGTGATCCGGTCGATACCCGGCGCACCGTCATTACGGCGCACCGCGACCCACGCACGCCACAGGACGTCTCTGCGATAGACCTTGTCCCACAACGCATGAAACCGTCGCCCAGGATCGGCCTTGGCCGCCCGGTAAAGCGCATGCTGTAAGGCACGAACCGGATCCACAAACGCAGACCCTAAAACGGCGGGACTAGCCAAAACGGCACTCACCGAGCCCCTCCACTACACACCTACGCACCGACGAAGCAGCGGCCCTTCCCTCACCGGCGGTTATGCTGTCCGCGCGGCTCAACCAGTACTACGGCCGCCTCCGACGCCCACCCAGCTGACACTCACTTCCCAGGTTCACTGGTTATAAAGCGCCACACTCCGACAACACACTTCGCAGATCACCGGGCCAGGGAGGGCCTCACCAGTTCCCGCCGCCACTATCTGAACGTTCCGAGCCCCATACGCCGGGGAGTTCTTCAGCGCCTGCACATCCAGGTCTTCAGCGCCTTCCATGGCCTTCACCCTGATTACGGGGGCTCGGCACTCCCTACACCCCACCCACAACGGGCAGGACCTCTAACGACGCCGCAGGCTTCGCGTCATGCTACGGACCGCTCAGTCGCTCCCCCATAAGGGCTTTCGACACTGGGCTTCGACCTGATCCGTTTCCAAACCAAGTCGCCAGTCTGCTACCGGGCCACCTGGCAGCTACCCGGACCGGACTCACACCGGCAAGCGACGACGAGCTTACGATCGAGAATCACCTACACAAAGGTCACCTCCATCTGCTGGTCGCGCGCAAAATCGAGGCTAGGACGCAAGTGGACGTCGCGGCGACCAAGGACGGTCGAGGACCGCATCGACTTGGTCGTCATCTTCTGGTCCAGCGTATTGGCCGTTCCGAAGCCAAGGCCACAGGCGCGATCGGAGTTCGTCGCGTGGGTGTGCGCCAACCTGAGGGGGACCCGTTTGGTGGTCCAGCCGGTATGCGGCTTTGGGGTAGGTGGGTCGAGGTCCGTAGAGCGAACTCGGTTGGGGTGAGTGCGCACAGCGAAGACGAGCTCTGGGGCTAGGGCGGTGCACGATCGGGTGGCCGTCTGGGCGCGGGTCACGCTCGATCGAGCACCTTCGGTTCGGCTGACGCCCCAAGTAGGGTGCCGGATGTTGCTAATCGTCTGGCGATTCGATCCGAGCGTTGATGCCCGCCGTGGGTTTTGAGGAGATACAGGACACCGGAGGGGGTGTGAAATGACGACGCCGGGTGACGAGGGCGTTTGGTGGGTTGATGTTGCCGATGGATAGCCCTCAAGTAACGGGAACCCTTGTCCCGGCACGGGTTCAATGGGAACGGAACTATCTGGATCAACCATGGCGACGCAAAGCCGACATCGAGCTGAACCAATTATGGTCGAGTCGTCAGCTAATGACCGACACGGTGTCGCTGATCAGATTGGTGACGTAGATGTTGCCGGCCTCGGGGCCGGTTGGGCTGATCGCCAGCGCCCACGGGGCGTAGCCGACGGGGATCGTTCCGGTTACGGCGCCGGTGGCGGGGTTGATCACCGACACCGTGCCGTTGCTGCCGCTGCCAAGGTTGGTGACATAGACGTCGGTGTCGGTGGGGTTGACCGCCACCCCGGCCGGATCAGTGCCGACGGTGATGGTGGCGGTGACGGTGTCGGTGGCGGGGTTGATCACCGAGACCGTGCCGGCGCCGTCGTTGGTCACATAGACGTCGGTGCCGGTGGGGTTGACCGCCACCCCGACCGGATCAGTGCCGACGGTGATGGTGGCGGTGACGGTGTCGGTGGCGGGGTTGATCACCGAGACCGTGCCGGCGTTGGTCACATTTTCGTTGGTCACATAGACGTCGGTGCCGGTGGGGTTGACCGCCACCCCGGCGGGATCAATGCCGACGGTGATGGTGGCGGTGACGGTGTCGGTGGCGGGGTTGATCACCGACACTGTGCCGGCGCTGAAGTTGGCGACATAGACGTCGGTGCCGGTGGGGTCGATCGCCAGCCCGGCCGGTTCGGTGCCGACGGTGATGGTGGCGGTGACGGTGTTGGTGGCGGTATTGATCACCGACACTGTGCCGCTGCCAGCGTTGGTCACGTAGACGTCGGTGCCGGTGGGGTCGATCGCCACCCCGTTCGGGAAGGAGCCGACGGTGATGGTGGCGGTGACGGTATTGGTGGCGGTATTGATCACCGAGACCGTGCCGGCGCCTTCGTTAGCGACATAGACGTCGGTACCGGTGGGGTTGACTGCTACCGCGACCGGATCGCTGCCGACAGGGATTTTAGCGCCGAAGGTACTTCCGTTGCTGCCGGGGCCGGGGCTGAAAGCGGTCAAGCCGCCGCTGCCGCCGCCGCCCGCCGGGGTGCCGCCGCTGCCACCGTTGAAGTCGGCGCGGCCGGCGCCAGCGCCGCCTCCCCCGCCGGCGGCACCATCGCCGCCGGCGCCACCGTCGGCGTTGGTGCCGAGTTCGAACCCGGCGTTGCCGCCGCCGCCGCCACCACCGCCGACGCCGTTGGCGCCACCTGTTCCACCGGCCCCACCAGTGAACGTGCCGGCTGCACCGGTGGCGCTTCCGCCGGTGCCGCCGTCGCCGCCTGTGGCGCTGGCGTCGCCGCCCGCACCGCCTCCGCCGCCGCCACCGCCGGCCATTCCGTTAGCCGCGATGCCGCCGGCTCCGCCGCCACCGCCGCCACCGCCATTGCCGCCGGTGCCGCCGGAGGCCGCCGCGCCGCTGCCGCCGCTGCCGCCGCTGCCGCCTGCTCCCGTTGCAGTACCGTCGGTGATGGTGCCGCCGGTGCCGCCGTTGCCGCCGGTGCCGCCGCTACCACCGCTGCCGCCGGTGCCGCCGGTGCCGGCGTCGCCCCCGCCGCCGCCGGCGCCGCCGCCCCCGCCGCCGCCACCGCCGCCGACTATGCCGTCGCCGGCGGCGCCGGCGGCGATGGTGCCGCCGTTGCCGCCGTAGCCGCCGTCGCCGCCGGTACCGCCGGAGCCGTTGGTTTGGCCGGCGCCGGCGTTGCCGCCGTCGCCGCCGTCGCCGCCGTCGCCGGCGTTGCCGCCGTCGCCCCCGCTGCCGGCGCCGGCGGCGCCGGTGCCGCCGTCGCCGCCGTCGCCGCCGTCGCCGCCGGTCCCGCCGTTGCCGCTCGTACCGTCGGTGCCGCTGCCGGCCGCGCCGCCCGCACCCGCCGCCCCGCCGTTACCGCCCGCGCCGCCGTTGCCAGCGACTCCTTCATGGTTAATGGTGAAGCTGGTGCTGTTGCCGCCGGTGCCGCCCGTTCCGCCCAGGCCGCCGTCGCCACCCTGGCCGCCATTGCCGGCGGCGCCGCCATTGGCGTCTCCACCGGTGCCGCCGGGACCGCCATCGCCGCCCTGGCCGCCCGGGCTGCCTGCGGTGGGCGCGGTCGAGCTGATGCCGTTGCTGCCGGTACCGCCGCTACCGCCGGTGCCGCCGGTCCCGCCGGTGCCGCCGGTGCCCGCGCTGCCGACGCTGCCGCCGCCACCGCTGCCGGCCAGCCCGGCCGCCCCGGCAGTGCCGCCGGTGCCACCTTGACCACCATTGGCGCCGTCGCCGCCGCTCGTGCCGGTGTTGTCACCGCCCGCGCCGCCGCCACCGCCGTGGCCACCGTCGCCGCCCTGGCCACCGGCGCCGCCGCCGACCCCACCGATGCCGGCCCCGCCGTCCCCGCCGGTTCCGCCCGCGCCGCCCTGGCCACCCTGGGTGCCGGCGCCAGGCGTGCTTGAGTCATCGAGGCCGGCGGTGCCGGTGGCACCCTGACCGCCATTGCCGCCGTTGCCGCCGGCCCCGCCGGCGCCGCTGCTGCCGGCCGCCCCGCCGTTGGTTCCGGTGCCCGCCGCCCCGGCGCTGCCGCCGGTGCCGCCCTGACCGCCCTGAGCGCCTAGGCCGCCGCCAGTGGCCCCGCTGCTGGTGGTGCCGGTGTTGTCGCCGCCCACACCACCCTGGCCGCCCTGACCGCCGTCGCCGCCCTGGCCACCCGCGCCGCCGCCGACCCCACCGATACCGGCCCCACCAGCACCACCGGTACCGCCCGCACCGCCCTGACCGCCCTGGCTGCCTATGGTGGGCGAGCTGGCGTCGTCGGTACCGGGGGTGCCGGTTGCCCCGCCACCGCCGTCGCCCCCGGTCCCGCCGACCCCACCGGCGCCGATGCTGCCGGCCGCCCCGCCGTTGGTTCCGGTGCCCGCGGCGCCCGCGCTGCCCCCGGTGCCGCCCTGACCGCCCTGAGCGCCGAGGCCGCCGCCGCTGGCCCCGCTGCTGGTGGTGCCGGTGTTGGTGCCACCTTGGCCACCGCCGCCACCGCTACCACCGTCGCCGCCCTGGCCGCCGGCGCCGCCGCCGACGCCACCGATACCCGCCCCACCAGCACCGCCGGTACCGCCGCCACCGCCCTGACCGCCCTGACCGCCGGTGCCGGGCGTGCTTGGGTCATCGAGGCCGGCCGTGGCGGTCGCGCCGCCACCGCCGTCACCACCGGTCCCGCCGACCCCGCCGGCGCCGATGTTGCCGGCCTTGCCGCCGCTGGTTTCGGTGCCCGCCGCCCCGGCGCTGCCGCCGGTGCCGCCCTGGCCGCCTTGGGCGCCCATACCGCCGCCTGCGGCGCCGGTGCTGGTGGTGCCGGTATTGGTGCCACCTTGGCCACCGCCGCCACCGCTACCACCGTCGCCGCCCTGGCCGCCGGCGCCGCCGCCGACCCCACCGATACCGGCCCCACCAGCACCACCGGTACCACCCGCACCGCCCTGACCACCCTGGCTGCCCATGGTGGGCGAGCTGGCGTCGCTGGTGCCGGGGGTGCCGGTTGCCCCGCCACCGCCATCGCCCCCAGTCCCGCCGACCCCACCGGCGCCGATGCTGCCGGCCTTGCCGCCGCTGGTTCCCGTGCCGGCCGCGCCCGCGCTGCCCCCGGTGCCGCCCTGACCGCCCTGAGCGCCGAGGCCGCCGCCGCTGGCCCCGCTGCTGGTGGTGCCGGTGTTGGTGCCACCTTGGCCACCGCCGCCACCGCTACCACCGCCGCCGCCCTGGCCGCCGGCGCCGCCGCCGAGCCCACCGATACCCGCCCCACCAGCACCGCCGGTACCGCCCCCACCGCCCTGACCGCCCTGACCGCCGACGCCGGGCGTGCTTGGGTCATCGAGGCCGGCCGTGGCGGTCGCGCCGCCACCGCCGTCACCACCGGTCCCGCCGACCCCGCCGGCGCCGATGTTGCCGGCCTTGCCGCCGCTGGTTCCGGTGCCCGCCGCCCCGGCGCTGCCCCCGGTGCCGCCCTGGCCGCCCTGGGCGCCCATACCGCCGCCTGCGGCGCCGGTGCTGGTGGTGCCGGTATTGGTGCCACCTTGGCCACCGCCGCCACCGCTACCACCGTCGCCGCCCTGGCCGCCGGCGCCGCCGCCGACCCCACCGATACCGGCCCCACCAGCACCACCGGTACCACCCGCACCGCCCTGACCACCCTGGCTGCCCGCGGTGGGCGAGCTGGCGTCGCTGCTGCCGCCGGTGCCGGTCGCCCCGCCACCGCCGTCACCACCGGTCCCGCCGACCCCACCGGCGCCGATGCTGCCGGCCGCCCCGCCGCTGGTCCCGGTGCCGGCCGCGCCCGCGCTGCCCCCGGTACCGCCCTGACCGCCCTGGGCACCGAGGCCGCCACCGCTGGCCCCGCTGCTGGTGGTGCCGGTGTTCGTGCCACCTTGGCCACCGCCACCGCCCTGACCGCCGTTGCCGCCCTGGCCACCGGCCCCGCCGCCGACCCCACCGATGCCAGCCCCGCCGTGCCCGCCGGTACCACCCGCACCGCCCTGACCACCCTGGCTGCCCGCGGTCGGCGAACTGGCGTCGCTGCTGCCGCCGGTGCCGGTCGCCCCGCCACCGCCGTCACCACCGGTCCCGCCGACCCCACCGGCGCCGATGCTGCCGGCCGCCCCGCCATCGGTCCCGGTGCCCGCCGCCCCGGCGGTGCCCCCAGTGCCGCCTTGACCGCCCTGGGCGCCCATACCGCCGCCGCTGACCCCGCTGCTGGTGATGCCGGTGTTGGTGCCACCCACACCGCCCGCGCCTCCTTGACCGCCATCACCGCCCTGGCCGCCGGCGCCGCCGCCGACCCCGCCGATCCCGGCGCCGCCGTCCCCGCCGCTACCACCCGTACCGCCCTGACCGCCCTGGCTGCCCGCGGTCGGCGAGCTGGCATCGCTGCCGGCGGTGCCGGTAGCGCCCTGACCGCCGGTACCGCCGGTTCCACCGACCCCGCCGGTACCCGCCTGGCCGGCGGCCCCGAACAGTCCGCCCGCGCCCCCGGCACCTGCGGCACCGCCGCTGCCGCCGTTACCGCCGTCAGTGCCGTTGCCGCTGTTGGTGCCGGCGACACCGGCCCCGCCGGCCCCGCCGGCCCCGCCGACCCCGCCAGCACCGCCGGCCCCGCCAGTACCGAACAGCCCGCCTTGACCACCCGCCCCGCCAGCACCGCCGTTGCCGCCCAAGCCACCGTTGGTGCTGGTGGCCGCCGACCCCGTGGCACCGGTCACGCCGGCCCCACCGGCTCCGCCGGCGCCGCCGTTGCCGAACAACCCCGCGGCCCCGCCGGCGCCGCCGGCCTGCCCCGCCGCCCCCGATCCGCCGTTGCCGCCGTTGCCTCCCAGCCACCCGCCGGCCCCGCCGTTTTGCCCCGTCCCGGCCGCCCCCTCAGCACCGTTGCCGACTAGTGGGCGCCCCGTGAGGTCCATGATCGGGGAAAACAGTCCCAGGCTTTGGACCTCGTGCGCCACCGCCGCCAACGCCGAGCCGTTGGCCGCCTCGGCGGCCGCATAAGCGCTACCGGCCCCGTTAAGTACCTGCACGAACCTCGCATGAAAGGTGGCCGCCTGCGCGCTCAGAGACTGAAACTGCTGGGCGTGGCCAGAAAACAGCGACGCAATCGCCGCTGACACCTCGTCGGCGGCCGCGGCCGCGATCCCGGTCGTCGACGGTGCCGCCGCCGCGTGGGCGGCTTGGATCGTCGGCCCGAGACTGGCCAATTCCGACGCCGCTGAGGCCACCATCTCCGGTGCTGCGATCACAAACGACATCCCGCACCTCCGACCAAGTCGGGACGACCCAGGCAAGGACCGAGACGCTGTCGCGCACACGGCAGACACGCAGCGTATCGCTCACCAAGCGCACTCATATCACTTTCAAATAAATCCTGACGCCACCGTCAAAACCCGTCGAGGCGTACGAGAGCCACCGAGCCGCACTGATGTCAAGCGCCAGCGCCGACGCGCCGACGCGCCGACATCAACATCGCAGTCAGCTGAAGGGGACCCGTTTGGTGGGCGGGTCGCTATGCGGCTTGCGGCTGGTGGGTCGTGGTCCACTGTAAGAATGCGAAAACGCTGAAGTTCGATCAGTCCGGATTCGAGTCGGCTTAGATAACGGCAAACCTCGCAAGCTGCAGGTAATGGAATGTCCCCACCTTTACGATGGGGCTCTTTATGTGTGGGCGGGCGGGGCTCGAACCCGCAACCAACGGACTACCAATCCTTAGCTCCTGACAATCCCTGTTACTGCCTGTTTCTCATTCTGCAACAGCCGATTGACTATCGCGAATCGCCGAGGGGAACCGACTATTCCGCTCGGTTCCCGCTCATTGGAGACGAATAACGGTAACCGCCAGCCCGCCAACAAGGATTCGACCCAGGCACTGCCGCCTCTGCGCGATCCTGATTCCCCAAACTGCTCGAGACAGATCTCACGGGTCTACGGAGAGTTTTTCAAATTCGATAGCGGATTCTGTAGGCGCGTCGGCGGTTTCCTGGCTGCGAATGGCACTTTCAGGCCAGTGATATGGAGCGTGGTGTTGTATGCCTGAACCCTTGAATACAATTAGCGGCGTGTCGAGGTTCTCATAGCGAAACGTCTCCCGGCCTTGGAGATATACTGCGGCCCTGCTAGCCTGCTCCCATTGGACCGCCATCGCCGTTGCTTGCCCCTCGGGAAGGACCCTAACAATTTGTGGCGCGCCACCGATAGTCGTCGGCCTGCGGTCCATTGGCAGCCGGAGGGCAGCCGATGTCGGCATCCGCAGCATAGTAGCCAGAATTTCCAGTGGCTCCAAATTAAGTGTGGTACCTGTACGTACGGTAGATGCGGATTCTACGCTATCAGCACAGCCAAGACGGTAGGGCGCTATCGTTGCCGCTGCGTTGAGTGCCAACGCGCTGGCATAGCTGGCAGCAAATGCCGAGACGGATTGAGTGTTAACACAGCTAGCCGCCATCAGCAGCGGTGGATTTGAGTAAAGCCTCCCATCCTTGGTAAGAGATCATCTCCGGGAGAAGTTTCACTGAGGCTAGCTTTCTAACCACGTCGTCCAATCCGGAGAATTCGTATAGGGCTCGTTCAACCTCGCGGGATACGTGACTTGATGGAATGTTGAAGCGAAGAGCTTCGCCAGTGGGCCAGCTGACATCGACGGAATATGGATACGCCTCATCATCACTTATTCCTGATACCGTGAATCCCTCATGAGCCAACGCGGCGTCGAGTCGACCGAAGTTAACCGTCGCTGTCACAATAAGACGATTACGCAACAGGTCGGTGATCGCAACCTGGGGAACCTCGTAGCTAAAGAAACGCATTACTGGATAGCCTTCTACGTCATACTTCTCCAGCATAGGAATTTGGCGAACCAGGAGAAAGCCCTTCGCATGACCCCCATCGGCCTCTAGTAACTCACTCCTGACATGCTCGCCAAATGGCTCTAGGAATTTCGTTATGTGCTCCTCTGATACACCCTCCTTTCGGTAGAAGACGCCGTATCCGATGAACTGGTCGATTGAAAAGAAGGCGTAACCATCGCGGCGAGCGCGTCGGATAGCACGACGGAAGTCTGACCAATGATGGGTATCGGTGTGAGGCAGCCGAAAAACCACGTTGGGAATGCCATCAATGATGGTAATCGCGTTGTCCTTCATATCGCGGCGCGAAACCATTTCGTCAAGGCGACGAAATTGCTTCTGTAACCGGCGGTCCTGTTTGTAGGGACGTTCCGAGCTTGTCTCGGTAGGGGTATGTGTCTCGAGAGCAGCACGGACTTGCTTGTCGACATTCGTTGAAAGTTCTAGCGATTCATTGCTGTAGACGTTTACGGTAACGGTGGCGTCGACCATTCCCGCTTCGGTGATGCGGCTTTCATCCAGTGAGCTCTTCAGTTCAACAGTTTGGAACCGCCACGAACAGGGTTCTTCATTGGGGCGCATAAAAGTGATGTCGCCAATGCGCAACCAGTTAGTGATGTCGTGGACGATGGGTATTCCAAATTGCTGGCTAAGCAGATACCCGGCCATCGTGAAGACAGCTTTTGCACTGTGCGTCTCCTGTTGAACCGGAGGCCGATTACCTCGCATCAACGAGGCTATTGCTTTGCGATCAAAGATGAGTACTTGCCATGCGAGTGCATCGCCCAAGCAACGGGAATACCATAGAAGTCTGCGCAATGCCTCCAGTGCTGGTAACACTTGCTGCTTGTTTTTCCTCACCGTCTTCTTTAGCGCGCCTATGTCTCTCTGAATTTCGGCCTGCAGACTCGCGAGCTGGTCTTGAAAACCTATGAATGTATCGAGGCCGCCAGCGAGCAAGTCGACCATCGTTACTCGGCTTGCGAGCTTCTCAATCCTGCTTTCTATCGCGTGCCCACGTTGGGCGGTGTAGGGCGTGCCAGGTGTGTAAGGCTTCACGATCGTTCATCGTACGAACATGCGCTTCGCCACATCGTGGCTTGCTTCTGCATTTCCAGTAACCGAGAGCTGGATTCCGGGCGCTGGATCAACGATTAGGTCGGACCGCCTCCGCCCTTACCTGCAATTTGGTCGACCAAACTGAGCCACCTCCGCGGCAGCGGCAGCGCTGGCTATGGGATAGTCGACGCGCCTCGGGGGCCGGCAGTCGACCATGTACTCCACAAGAAGTCCGCCGAGTTGGTCACGCTTGAAGTAGACCTTCGCCTCCGGGTGCTCCTGAACGTAGACGGCTATGGCGTCCGAGTCATCGCCTGGGCGGCCCCCATGTGAAGCTCGACTAGCGCCCCGGCCAGGTCGTTTGGCGCTTGCTGTTGCAAATCCACAATTTAACGCTACCTAACCGACGCTGGCCGGTTGCCGTACGGCGAGAGCGGCCCCGTTCCCGTCACGCCTGCGTCCGCCTGGTTCTCCGCACAACTTGCCGAGGGCTGGTCATCGTGCTTGGACTAGCGGCGCGTCTAGGAAACTGGACGGTGTGGACTATCCAGACGATGCTGACATTTACGAGCACGGAATCATCAGCGCGAATCCCCCAGCCGGCCTCACGCTCCTCGCGACGACCCGACTCGCGATCTATAGCGGCAACAGCATCGCAATCGTCGATGCGGATAATTCTTCGCTCAACGAACGCGCAATTCATGTTGGTATGGTGCCGGTGGCTCACGCGGTGAGAGACTTCTACGAAGAATCAGACTTGCGGTACTGCCTTCGCGCAAGCCTCTACCACCTGAATCAAATCATCGACCTATATGTCCAGAAGTGTCGTCTATTTGAGGGCATGCACCCCCAGCCGCCCACAAGGGAAGGCTCAAATACGAGTGACGCGCGAATCCTCTTCGAGGTAGACGCATTTCTGGGCGCGGGCCGGCGCGCTTACGACGCCATCACGAACGTGGCCTGGAAGCATTACTTGCGACGGCCGGGCAGGTGGAGTTCGGCCCACCACGCCATCAAATGGATAGAAAAGTACCCCGGCGAGGTCCCACCGGAAGTCGCGAAGCCTTTGAAACAAAGTTGGGACAAGTGCGGCGCAAAGCTGACCGACTATCGCGACTACATCATGCATCACGTTCCAGTCATTTCCGGGGCGGAGACCGTCTGGATGGATGGATTCGACGGTCGCTGGGGCGCAACCGTCCCGTTGCCCGCGAACCCAGAGACGAAAAGCCGGGCCCGCTCAAACCCCACGAAGAAGATCGATGCGCTCACCTATTCCCACGGCGTGGCAACGGAATTAGTGAGGCTATCCGAGTATCTGATGGCGCAACCCGTCGTCAGTGCGTACATCGCGAACCCGCCGAAGCATCCACCGCGGCGCCGACAGTCACATTGACCACCATCGACACTCTGTCGGAGACGCTTGTCGCCGCATCACTGAACGCAATGGCAATGGTTTGACAAAGCCTCGTTGTTCGTCGTCTGAGGTGGCGCCCGCCGGCGCGTTGGTACCACCATGGCCGTGTATGGGCTGTATCGACTCGGTCGCTTGCTTCATCGCCAGCATCACACTGAGGCCCCGATCGCCACCCCGAGGACGCATCACGCGCGAAGTAAGAAGTCGCAATCAAAGCTCGACGAGCTTCTCGTCATCAGTGCGGCCATCGACGAACGCAGCGCTTGACCGATCTGCGGGTTCGACGCTCGCGGCGTTGGTTTGGTCCGTCATCGTGAACCTACGCTATCGCCGCGACACTCAACGCGGAACTAGCGCCCGAAAACGCTCCTAAAAAGGGTCCGTATAAGGGCTAACAGTCCAGGGACCGAACTCTCAGCCGGCGATGTTGGTGTCCATTTGCGTTGGCGTTCCGGCTTGTTTGGAGGATTATCCCAACCCAGTTCCCTGACCCGGATCTCGGTGTTTACCCTATAGAAGGCGAAATTCTCGTTTTCCAAGTACCTTTCGCGTAAGAACTGGGGGTCGATTCCGACCTCTAGCAATAGCAACGCTCGCAGCAGCCATGGGGTGACGCTGGACACCACCGTCCAGCGGGTGATGCGATCTACGAGAGGCTCTTTCGCGTTGTTCTGCGGCAATTGGTGAGCGAAGGAGTGCCTCGGCTGAGTGAGTTTGGACGCCAGCGCCGCAATCGAAACGCCGATCTCCGGAACCACCGCGCAGACCTTGCCGATGACTTCTTCGGCACGTTCGAGGAAGCTCTTGTCGCCAACATGCCCCAGCGCGTTCCAAACACGGGTGCCCATGAGACTGTGGTCCAGGCCCTCCCGGTGCGCTTGGTCTGTCGCAGCCTGGGCAGCAGCTTCGCGGACGCGCACGAGTGCGCGCTTCGATGCGCCGGGGAACCACGTTTGTTGGTCAGCTGGGGTCAGGCGGCGGTGGAATCCCTCGACCAGCGACGTGAGTAGCTGTACCTGTAGCTGCGCAGGAACGTTCATGTGGCGCGCTATCGCCCACGCCAACCCGTCAAAGGTGTCGTTGATCTTGATCCACTTGGCGAACCGCTCGACGGTGAGCTCCGTATGGGGCAACAAGGTATTCAGACGAGGGTTGTCCGGTTCAGCGCAGAACGCAGGCCCGAGCACGGTCAGCCATGGGGTGTTGGAGTCAATGCGCATCTGCGTCCTGCGGGTGCGCAGATCACGATCAGCTTCCGGGAGCAGAGCCAGCTGAGCCAACGCGAGACAGCTAGATATCACCCGGATCTCAAGTTGCCTGCACGTCGCTGGCGTCGAGGAGGTGTACACCAGCCAGTTGCCGTCGTCTGATGCCTCGACGCTGAGCGTGGACCGATCATCTGGGACCACGCTGGACGCGCCGTCGCTCAGATGGCTCAGCCAGTATGGGTGATCGAGCTGGAACCGAACAGCGCTGTAGAGCTGCTCGCTGGTGACGTGTGCGCCGAGGACCGCGATCGACGCGCGGTACTCCGGCGTCGATCCCACGCCGCCGAAGTTTCTCGCATCGAACATGCTCATGACTTCCTCGGTGTCCAGGTGTCCCCAGAATGTGATGGCCCGGAACCTCGCGACCGCGCCGGATGCGTGCGCTCTCATCGCGCCAGCCATGTCGCCGGGTGTGAATGCTGGCGCTGGCAATGGTGCGCCACCGGTGCAGAGGCCAGCAGGCAGCGCGGCCTCCATCGTGGCCTGCACGTTTTCCCCGATTTCTGCGGTGAATTCGCCGCGGACGCGCAGGTCAGGGTGCTCAACCGTCCAGAACTCGCCGCCGCGCAATACAACGCTCATCAACGATGAGCCTAGTCACCGCGTGTGAACGGGAACCTGGTAGTGGGCGTTCGTGGGAGCTCCTACCGAGTCGCTCAGCGGACACACGCGGGCCTTCCAAAGCACATCACCCCTCTTGCACGGCGGTGAACCAATTGACCGATATCCATTTTTGTAGGGCGAACTCATAGGCCGAGCGAGTAGCCGACTTCCTTGTCGTGGCTGCGATCGATGTGCTGGTCGACTGTGCAATCGGCCGTGATGTTGATTCCTGCGACGGCGTCGCGCCACTGCTGGTAAGCGGTGTGTCGCTGCTCGATAGCGTCGGAGCGCCCGCGAAGGAGGCTACGCACGGGCTCGGGTAATGCTCAATTGTCAGCGACTTGTGCGATCTGGTGAGCGGTGCGGGCTTGCTCGTTGTGGTTGGCGATGATCGTGCGGGCCTGCTGTGCGGCGTCTTGGGCGGTGCCGCGTCGTGGGATGTGGATGACGGCGGGTTGGCTGTGCTCGTTTTCGCCGGCGATCCGCTCGTGCAGGTAGGCGGTGTTGGTGTGGCGGCCGCGGGTCATGGCGACGTAGAGCAGTGCGCGGGTGGTGTTTTCGCCCAGCACGGCGTGGGTGGTGTCGGCGGTGACTCCTTGTGCGGAGTGCACGGTGATGGCGTAGCCGTAGGTGATGTGCTCACGCAGGTACTCCCCGGTGAACGCGGCACGAGCGCCGTCGCTCAGACGCCGGGCGGCGATGCGATTGTTGTCGAGGTCGACGGCAAAGACGCGCCATCGGTTTCCGTTGCGCACCGGCGTGGCGTACTTCTTGGTGTCGGTGGCGTCGAAGATGGGGACGTCGGGGTCGTTGCGGCGGCTGATGATCAGGTCACCGACCGCGATGCGGTGGCCGCGCGCAGCGCTGATGGTAGGGCGGCCGGCGCCGATGGTGTCGCGGTGGATGCGGCGATTGAGAGCGTCGGTCATCTCGATGGTGTCGCAGATCAGCAGGGCGTTTTGGCCGGCGGCGGCGTCGCGTTGATAGGCGGCCAGGGCGTCGGTGGCCATGGCAATGGCATCACCGGTGTGCAGCCGGTTGTGGCTGCGATACCACTCGACGGCGCGGCGTACCGGGGCGGGCCCGCCGACGCGCAGGGCCAGCGAGGCGGTCCGCTCTTCGGGGTCGCGCATGCGCCAGACTTCGGAGAGTTCCTGGGACCAGGGCAGATCGGCGCACAGTTGAGCGAACATGCCGCCGCGGGCCTTGACCGGGGCCAGTTGATGGGCATCACCGACGAGCACGATTTTGGCTTTCGCGCTCGTCGTGGCCTTGAGCAGTCGGCGCAGATCGTCGGTGCCGACCATGGCGGCTTCGTCGACCACGACCAGGTCAAGGTGGCCCAGTGCGAGGGTGCCGTTGTCCAGTTGGTGGAGAGCTTTGGCGATGGTGTAGCCGACATCGCCGGCGCCTTCCCGGATGGCGACGTCGACGGCGTTGCCGGTCGGGGCCAGGACGAACACGCGGGCGGTGTGGCGGCGGCGCGCCATGGCCGCGAGCGCGCGCAGGGAGGTGGTCTTGCCCGCCCCTGCCGGGGCGCTTAGCGGTTGAACCAACCAGGGCGACGTGGCGATGTTTTCCACGGCGCGTTTTTGGTCCGGCGACAACCCCTCGGTGTCGCGTTCCTTCACCCACAATTCCGCGCGGGCATCTTGCGCGTCGACCATCTCCAACAGGCGGGCTTCTTCGGCCAAGATGCGGTCGAGGGTGAACCGTTCGTGGCCCTCACGCTGATGGGGTTGCCGCGGCGCGGTAAGCCGGATCCCGATCTTGTCGACGGCGGCCTCGATGGGCTGGCGTGGGCTGTGCTCGGTGTCGACGGGCAGTTGGGCGCCAACGATCTCCACGAGGTCGGCGCGGGTGAACGCGGCCTTCTCGATCTGCTCGGCGGCCGCAGCCAGTCGGGGCCGACTAAAGGACTTCCATGACGCCGCGCGGCGGGCTTGGCACGCCGCGTGTCGGGCCGCGTGATCGAGGTGCAGTCCCCGCTCATCGGTGCGCCAGGTGGCCCGCAGCTCCGCGAAAGAAAGCTGTTCCGGTTTGGCCGGGCGGGTGGCTTTCTGCGCGGCGCCCAGCTGTGCGGGCGAAAAGTTTTGGCCGTCAGCCAGCGCGAGGTTTCCGGCCGCCCACTCACGCAACTGGGTGGATCGCTGGGACCAGGCGGTGACGCTCTTGGCGGCGATGCCGGCGACTTCGGCCATGCCGGTGGCGGGGTCCACCGGCAGCCACTCAAAAGCGAGGGACTGGTGGAGTTCGCGGCGCAGCGTGGCTTGGTAGATGACTCCGGCGGCTTTGGCTTCGTGGTACAGCGATGTGCCGTCAATCGAGACCAGCTGCCCGTCTGCGCGTGCCTGCCGGTTGGGGACGATGACGTGGGTGTGGAGGTGCGGATCGCCCGCGCGGGAGGTCTCGTGCTGGTAGGCGATCGCCACCAGACCGGGCAGCCGCGCAAGTTCTTTCTCCCCTGTGGTCACGTTGTGCACGCGGGTGTATCCGGCATGGACCGCAAGGTATTCCATGGCCTCCGACACGGCGGTTGCGTGCGCGTTAGCGATGGCTTTGTCGCCCACATCGCCAGCCTTAAGCGCGCGGATCAGCGACACACTTTTCGGGGCACAGAACGTCAGGTCGAAGCCGTGCACACCGCGGTTTCCGAACGCCCGTCCAGACGCTCCGTTGGGTCCTGTGCCATCGTCGAGCCAGCGCCGCACCACGTCGGGATCGGCCGAGCCTCCCGCACGCTGAACATCCGTCAAGCCGACTAGTTTGGCCGCGGTGTGGGTATCGCCGGCGCACAGCCAGACCGGCGTGCGGGTGTCGTGCTCGTCGTAGTACTCCCCCAGCCCGCCGCCGGCGCGCCGCGCATCGGCGGCGGCCGCGCCGGCGGCGCGGGCGGTGTCGTTGTAGTAGTTGATCGACCACCGTGACAGCTTGGCAATCGTCAACACGTCGCACCACCCGAGAACTCAAACCGCCTGGCGCACAACCGCGGCGGTAGCACACGAAATGTGTGCTACCGCCAATGTCGCACACCCGTGTGCAAATGTGCCATAGCGAAACAGGATTAACTTGAGGAATTGGCCAACGAATCGCTTTGAGGGCAAGGGCATTTCGTATGAGTCGGACGAAGATGAGTGTAATGGATGGTTCAGATGGACTGGAATTGCTTGGGGTGGTGCTTAAGTCGTGGTGTCAAGGCGGTTGGTAAACGTACAGCATCATGGTGTGCGAGCGCGAGGCACGAGCGCTAGCTGTCGCGGCGAGCGAGGCAGAGTCGGACAAATCCGCGCTGTCTACGCGCCTCCGAGGCTAGGCTGCGATCGTGGGCGACTGTTTCCAGAAGCTCGGCGATGCGGATGCCCCCGCCGACGAGGCCCAGGACCTGGCCGCCGGCGTGTTGGCATGGCTGGTAGCCGAAGAGATCGTGTCGGGTGAGCCCACCGATTGCGCGCTCGGCGGTCCGGCGTGCCCTCCCGGTCGTTGCCGCGTCAAAGCACTCCGCGATGCCGGTGAAGCCGACGGCTTGTGGACGGGCAGAGGCGCAGTCAACGGGTTGCAGGTTGACGTCGGCCGCCAGGTCTATTTCGGCGGTGGGGGCGGTGTGAGCGATGCTGGCTGCCCCAAGTGCGGCGGTATTGAACCGTTTCGCGATTTCAGCGCTGCCCTCAATGACTGGTTCAAAACGGGCGTTCCCGACCACGCTTGCCCACTGTGCTTTCGGCGCAGCCTGATCAATGACTGAATCCTCGAACCTCAATGGGGAGTCGGGCACCTTCAACTCACGTTTTGGAACTGGCCGCAACTGAGTGAGCAATTCCGACAAGACATCTCGGCCCGGCTCAACGGCCACCGCCTGGTCTACCTTTACGACAAGTGATAACACCTTTTAAAGGCGGCGGCGGACCGACTTAATCGGTCCGCGGTCCGACGCCGTGAAGCCAGCACCTCACACTGACGAGCACAATCCGGCTAAACACAACGTCGCCGACGCCCGGGATTCACGAGCAATCGACATCACGAGTGCCACCAAAGCCATCCGCCAGTAGGTCCTTGGTGAAGGCTGCGACGGCGAGCTGGGCGTCGGCGGCCGCAACGACCGGATCCATGTCGGGGTGATCCACGGTGAATTGGTCTACATACGCAGTGGTCCCCTGCGCGGACGACTGCGCGAAGTTGGCCTGCAGATCGAGCAACTGGGTGAGGGCGGCGCCGGCCGGCTGCCCGAACACCTCGAGCACGCGGGCCGCTGCAGCGTGCGCGTCACCGAGGTCGTTGTGCAGCAGGACGAACGCGATGTCGTAGTAGTCCTTCGGCTTATGCCGGCCGTGCGCGGCGGCCAGTTTAGCGAGCAGGAAACCAGCCAACCCGGTGACATTGACTTGGGCGTTGCGCCATGTTCCGTGATCGTGCGCGCGCAGCTCTTCAATGACGATGTCCCGCGCGGCATATCCGGTGCCGCGCAGGTTCGCGGCTCCAAGTTGCTCACAGCCGGCGAAGTGAACGGTGGCGCCTGCCGGGTGATCTTCGAGGTCGGCGAGTAGCTCGAACTTGACCGTCGCGCGCACTCCAGACGGATCGTTGAGCGTCCACCGCCAGACGCGTGCACCGTCCGGCTCGAACTCAGCGTTTCGCAGGGCCTGCTCCAGCCGGGCCGCTTGAACCGACCCGCCCGCGATTTCGAGATCGACTTGCACGTCAATGTCAGTCGTTCCGGCATGCCGTCGTGGCGAATGTGCGCACAGTAGGGCAGGCACGAGGCCGCCGAGCACGACGAATTGCGGGCGCCCTCCGTAGTGATGCACAACGCGCACCAGCGCCAGTTCCGCCGCTCGTCGGGCTGCCGCGGTGCGGAGGGGTTCAGCCTCGGTCACGTCTTATCGATCTCCTCACGCAGGTGCTCGGCTGCGTCTTCTCCGCGCACACCGGTCGTGCGTAGATCTGCGTAGACCCGCGGCCACAGCATCGTTCGAAACCCGTTGGGACGTAGCTCTGTCAAGGTGGCGCCGGCTGGCGTCGGGTATGGACGCAAAACCAATCGCCCGCCGTCGATCTCCGGGAGTCCAGCCATTGCCGCGGCCCGACGAAGATCGCCCACGGCTCGCGCCGGCAGGTAGACCTCCATCGGCGCGATCTCCGTCTGGAAGGGCGTCAGCACGCTTGCCGAGAGTGCACTGGTTGCCGCCCAGTTGATGTCCGCCGCTTCCCAGGAACGGCCGGCTTCGATCACTCCGGCAATCGGATCTCGCCACAACACACCAACTTTGATCGCGTTCCGTGGCCGCAACCGATCGGCTGCCGTGGCGTATGCATCCAGCAGCGCATCACGATCAACAATCCTGCGGGCAACGCCCGGCCCGCGCGCAGCTTCACCGGCAAGGTGTCCGATCTGTTCCAGAAACTTCAGCGCATTTGCGGCGCTGCCCATCGAGATCCCTGTTGCCTTGACAACTGAGTTCACGGTCGGAGCGGCCGCGCCGGCCAGAAGTGCCTCGCATACGGCGAGGGCGGCGGGTCGCCAGCCAAGCCGCGTGTCGAGCGGCACCGAGGGCGTGCCTTTCGTGTCGATGGCGATGACTGTCCCTGACTTCGGGTCGCGGTAATAAATCTCCGCTGCGCCCGACTCGTCGACCCAGCCAACGCCGGCGTCACGGGCCGCCTTCCTCGCCCCGGGAGACATCGAGGGTGCAACCAGTATGTCGGGCCGCGGTGCACCATGCAGGGCCTCGGCAACTTGTCGCGGCCAGCCAGCAGGCAACCACCGGACACGAAACTCGGCAGCGTCATCCAGCGTCACGATGGCGTCCCGGAGCGGCCCATCCAGTGGCCGCGCGCGCAGCACGCCGGGATAGACGGCGTCGATCGCATTCACTGCGCGTTCCTCGGAGGTCACGGCAGAATTATACTTCAATCATTTCCAGTACTTCACTGCTGTATTGAGGTACTGCATTAGGCTGAAGTATACGACCCCGGCGCGAAGTAACTCGTCGACTGCTGCGCGGTCCAGGCGCCGAGGAACGCGCCTGCCGTATTGGCCATAGCCGATTATCAACACTCAATGCGCGACCTGAAATCGGATCTTTGCGACCGATGCGTAAGCCCAACCTGTAGTTCATGATCGAACTGTGGTGCTTCTTCAAGCCCCGCCTGCGGGAGAAGGATTGGATCATGGAGAACAACGGCAGGGACCCGAGGGAGATGCTGACTGCAAGTCAAGTGCGTGAGCTGACCGGAGTACCCGTATCGACATTGCACGACTGGGCCGCGAAGCGAGAGCACGGGATTCAAGCCCCGGGACCCCATCACGTCCGGCTGAGCGGTCGCCATCGGCGATGGACTCGCGGCGACGTCGACGACTGGCTGGACTCAGCGCGCATCTGATTGTCGGTCGTCCGCGTTAGTCTGACGACCAACCGGCAGCGTCAAATTCTCCACGCCGGCAACAAAGCTCGGGTGAACCATGGCGATCAAGCGAAGAGACACAGTCGATGGACCGCGCTACGACGTCCAGTGGCGATTGCCCGATCGCTCCAAGCGCAAGAAGACATTTCGGACTGAGCGAGAAGCCCGGCGCTTCGCCGCCAAGCTCGTCACGAGCGGCGCCGCCGGAGAAGTGGTGGACCCGCGCGGGGGCAGGGTCGAGCTTGACACGGTCTATCGCTCGTGGCTTGCGTCCCGACCCGATCTGAGCGTGAAAGTGCGTCGTGGGTATGAAGATAATTGGCGTCTTCGGATCGAGCCGCGCTTCGCAAACTGGCCGATCGGAAAGATCGATCACGAGTCAATCCAACTTTGGGTCAACGATATGTCCGCGGATGGACTCAGTCCGCGGACGGTTCGCTGGACGCACTCGGTGCTCAAGATGACGCTCGACCACGCGGTCGACGAGGGTCATCTGCTCGGGAAGAACCCCGCGGCGCGAACGAAGTTTCCGCCGATGCGCGACACCACCCATGTCTACCTGACGGCCGGGGAGGTGGCGGCCCTCGCCCGCGAGTGCGGAGACCAGGGCGACGTCGTGTCGATTCTGGCGTACACCGGTCTGCGTTTCGGCGAACTCACCGGACTCAATGTCGAGGACGTCGACCTCAACGCGCGCCGTATTCGGGTACGCCGCTCCATTACGCAGGTAGGCGGCAAGCTCGTGGAAGGCAATCCGAAATCCAAGGCCGGGCGGCGCTCCGTCCCGATCCCACAACGGTTGGTCCCGATACTCAAGGTACGCATCGACGGCCGCGCGCCCGGAGCGCCGGCAATCGCATCGCCGAGGGGATCGCGGCTGGGGCTTGAGAACTGGAAGCGCGCGGTCCGCTGGCCGACGGCAATCGGCCAGATCGGGCGGGAGAAGCTGCGGGTGCATGATTTGAGACATACTTATGCGTCATTGTCGCGGCGGGCCGGCGCCGACCTTCGCCTCCTTCAAAAGGCGATGGGCCACGCTTCCATAACCGTCACCGCACACACCTACGCCGACCTCTTCGACGAGGAACTCGACGACATCGCCGCCGCCCTCGACGCGCTCGGCGAACCTCAGCCCGCCGACTGAGCGTTCTGGGCCCCGCCGACACGTGCGGCGCTGCCGGCTGCCCGCACGGCGGCGACCTCCAGCTGATAGCAAATCCGGTCTAGGACAGACGTTGGCCCCATCTGGCCCCATTTTGGCCCCATGGAGCACTCCGAACGAACGAGATTCCGTCAGCAAAAGGAGTGAATTAATGCCCTGAACTGGCCGATACGTGGTGGCCAGGGACGGGATCGAACCGTCGACCTTCCGCTTTTCAGGCGGACGCTCATACCGACTGAGCTACCTGGCCGGAAGGCAGCGTGTGCCTAGCCGTACTGGCGACCCTGACGGGACTCGAACCCGCGACCTCCGCCGTGACAGGGCGGCGCGCTAACCAACTGCGCCACAGGGCCTTGCTGTTGTTCCGCGTGACCGCGTAACAAGTACCCCCTACGGGATTCGAACCCGCGCTACCGCCTTGAAAGGGCGGCGTCCTAGGCCGCTAGACGAAGGGGGCCAGAACCGAATCTCTCCGGGGCACTCGCAACATGGTGACGTTGGGAGCCCCGCCAGCTTAGGTCACCGTGGGCCTAATCCTCAAACGAAGCCTAACTTTGAAACCAGTATTGTTGAACCTTCGCGCCCCTATAGCTCAGTTGGTAGAGCTACGGACTTTTAATCCGCAGGTCGCAGGTTCGAGTCCTGCTGGGGGCACAGCACGGCACCGCACAGGCACTGCAAAACGTCGGTTAGCTCGGCTGATCGCGCGATGCGAAGGCCCCACCGGTCGACACGCGGGGACGCGTGGGTGGCCGTTTAGGCCGCCGCAGAGCTTGGTTATGCTACCCGGGATGAATGAGGATGAGCTCTACCCCACAGCGCCCGTCGCCCTGGTCACGATGGAAATCCGCCACCCAGCAACGGAATCCCTCACCGAAGCATCCGGCCGGGAGTTAAAACGCCTGCTCACCGAACGTTTGCCGATCGAACGGCAGACTCAAGACGTCAATTGGGGGGTGGTGGCCCCCGGTCAGCCCCCGCAGCAAATCGCGGAGCGCTTCGTGCGCTTCGTCAACCGCGATAACACGATCGCGGCGTCGATAAAGGGCCAGGCGATCATCGTCGAGACCAGCGCCTACACCAGCTTTGAGGCCTTCTGCGAGACGTTGATGGAGGTCATCGACGCTCGCGCGCAGGTCTCGACGATCGTCGGGGTAGAACGCATTGGCCTGCGCTATGTGATGGAGATCCGGGTCCCCGTCGGCGTCGATGGACGCATCGAGTGGAGCAACTGGATCGAAGAACCGCTCCTCGGGCCGCAACGCATCGCCCCGGACGGCCTCACCCTGACCGAGTGGCAGGGCGCAGCCGTCTACCGCGAGGCGCAACCGGGTAGATCGCTGATCGTCCGCTACGGCCCGGGCATCGGTCAGGCGCTCGATGCGAACTACCACCTGCGCCGGACAACGCCAGCCCAACCCGGACCGTATTTCCTCATGGACATCGACAGCTTCTGGACTCCGAGCGGCGGCGTCATCCCCGAATACAACCGGAACGACCTGGTCACGACTGTCCAGGATCTGTACGGGCCGGCACGTACCGTGTTTCAGGACATGCTCACCAGCCGCCTGAAGGACGAACTGCTGCGTCGCTAGACGCTAGACCGCCATCACGCCAATACCGCACTGCTGTACGTCACATCCGCGAAGGCTGCGGCGACGTCGTCGTCGGGATAGGTGAACCCGTTGCCGGCATGCAGGTCGCTGACGGTGTGCGAGGAAACCTGCCAGCCGCGCCGATCCAGGTAGTCGACGATGTGGCTGCGCTGGCCGTGGTAGACGAGATCGTTGAAGTCGATTTCGAACCCGAGCTCGCTCATCCGGTCGTGATGTGTGCGCCAGCGCGGGTCCTCGAACACCGCGGTGTCGGGCACGAATTCAAAGGCCAGCCGGCTACCGGCAGCACTTAGGGCGGTGATGTTGTCGAACAGCGCGTCCTGCGCCTCGTCCGGCAGATAGACCAATAACCCTTCGGCGCTCCACGCCGCGGGCAGCTCAGGATCGAATCCCGCCGCCTGCAGCGCGGTCGCCCAGTCGTCGCGCAGGTCGACGGCGACGGTGCGCCGCTGCGCGGTCGGCTCCGCTCCCAGATCGCTCAGTGTCGAGCTCTTGAACTCGATCACCTCGGGCATGTCGACCTCGTACACCACGGTGCCGGCCGGCCACGGCAGCCGGTAGGCTCGCGCATCCAGGCCCGACGCCAGGATCACCGCCTGCCCGACGCCGCTCTTGGCGGCGTCGAGAAAGAATTGGTCGTAGAACCTGGTGCGGCAGGCCATCCCCTGGGCCATCCGATGCGGATCGAACTCCGAATCCTCGCCGACGGGGATCTGCCCATTCACCAGCCGGACATAGACGTCAATTCCCACCGCCCGCACCAACGGCGCGGCATAGGGGTCCTCGATGAACCCCGCTTCGGAGGAAAGCGCCCGCTGGGCCGCGACCATGGTCGCCGTCGCCCCGACGCTGGTCGCCAGATCCCACCGATCACGATCGGTACGCGCCATGGTGTTTCCCTCATCCCGACCCGAGAAATATAGACAATCTAGTTACTACCACAGGCGGTTCCCCGACACCCCTGGACTACCCTCCTGAGGAGTGACCGATTTTGCGCAACGGACCATCGAGCTGGCTCGCCAGAACGTCGCCGAGGGCGGTCGCCCTTTCGCGACGGTGATCGTCAAGGACGGCGAGATCCTGGCCGAGAGCGCCAACAAGGTGGCCCAGACACACGATCCGACCGCCCACGCCGAGATCCTCGCCATCCGGCAGGCCTGCATGAAGCTGGCCACCGAGCACCTGGTCGACGCCACCATCTACGTGCTGGCCCATCCGTGCCCGATGTGCCTGGGCTCGCTGTACTACTGCTCGCCCAAGGAAGTCGTCTTCCTGACCACCCGCGAAACCTATGGGAAGTACTACCTCGACGACCGCAAGTACTTCGAGGTCGCCACGTTCTACGACGAATACGCCAAAAGCTGGGACCAGCGCCGCCTGCCGATGCGCTACGAGCCCCGCCCGGCCGCGGCGGACGTCTACCGATTCTGGTTCGAGCACAACGGCGGCCAACGCACGTCGACGCTCGTCCCGCCGAGCTAAATCGACCGGAGACAATCCTGCCGTGTCAGTGCTATTATCTGCGTATGCATGCAGGTAATGATCCTGGGCGGTTGCCCGATGATCAGGCCAGTCTGGTGGTCGAGGTGTTCCGGATGCTGGCCGACGCCACCCGCGTGCAGGTGTTGTGGTCGCTGACGGATCGTGAGATGTCGGTCAACGAACTCGCCGAGCACGTGGGCAAGCCGGGCCCGTCGGTCTCCCAGCACCTCGCCAAGCTGCGAATGGCGCGCCTGGTACGCACCCGCCGCGACGGGACCACGATCTTCTACAGCCTGGAGAACGACCACGTGCGCCAGCTCGTCATCGACGCCGTGTACAACGCCGAGCATGCCGGTCCGGGTGTTCCCGGCCATCACCGCGCCGAAGAGCTGAAGCCAGTCAAATCGGCGCCGTCCAGCTGAACTAAATCCGTCTGAAAATCAACACATTTCGCAAAGGAGGAAGATAATGACCGAGCACACTCACGACGACCCGCACGCGCACGAACACCACCATGGCGACGAGGCCCACACGCATGCGCACACCACGCACGAGCACGACCATGTCAGCCACGAGCACACCCACGCCCACGACGACGGGACCGAGCACACCCATCAGCACGTGCACCAGGCAGGCCTGGAAGGCGCGCACGGCCACGCCCACGCGTAACGCCAAAAGCTCTGGGCCCAAACCCGAATGGCCCAAACCCGAATGGCCCGAAACGGAATGGTTCAGACCTTCGGGCAGTAATGCATAGGGTTGTCCCGCTCGTCCAGCGGCGGCAGATTGCGCGCCGGCGTCTGCACCAGCGGCGCGTCGGCGGGGATCCGCCCGGTGGCGCGATCCCACCCGGCGCGTGCCCGCGGATGCTTCCGGAACCGTCTTGGCACGAAGGCGAAGACAAGACGAACGATGTCGCCCAAACGCCGGTGCAGCCATTCGTCGCGGCGCGACCACGAGTAGCCCATCAGCTCGCGTACCGCCGGATCGTAGAGGCCGACGGTAAGCCAGACCATGAACGGGGCCACCAATTTTCGCTGCGCGGCCCACAGCCGATCAGGAACCCGTTGGGCAAAAGGCGGTTTGGGCAGCTCGGTCAGATCGAGCACCGCACGTGCCGCAAAGTTGCTCTCAAGCACGTTGCGGCACATGCGGTCCCAGTAGACCTGAAATTCCTCCCAGGACGACGGCACCGGCCGCATGCTCATCCCGTACATCCGGTACCACTCGATGTGCTCCTCGAACAGCTGTCGCTTCTGCGCGTCGGTCAGACCGCCGCAAAACCGCTCGGCCACATGAATCGTGCCCACAAAGAAGGTCGCGTGCGCCCAGTAGAAGACATCGGGGTTCAATGCGTGGTAACGGCGCCCCTGGGCGTCGACACCCTTGATGGTGGTGTGGTAATCGCGCACCTCGGCGCCGGTGACGGGGGCACGATCGCCGTCGAAAACGACTCCGCCGATCGGATACAACGACCGCAGGAGCCGCGGCCAGCGTTCGCGGAAGAACGTCGAGTGATCCTCCACCGCAGCACCCAGCTGCGGGTGCATGTTCTGCATGGATCCCGCCCATGGACCCTGCAACATGCCGCGCCAATCACCGAAGTACTGCCACGTCAAGGAATCTGGGCCCAGCCCGACCGGCGGCAGATCGTAGCCCAGCGGCGACACCGGGCACCCACCGGCCGTGCCGACAGGCCCGGCGTCTTTGGTTCTGGTCAGCGGGCATGCTGCCGTCGTATCTTGAGTCACTGGTGAATTTCTCTGAAACTAGCGGTAAATCTGACTACATCCGTTATCACTTTGAAGTTTAGGGAGCTAAGTGGAGCCAGGTCAACCACGCAGCCGCTGGTCCGGCGTACCGCTGGAGAACCGCCTCGTCGTACGTCGACACCACCTCATCGCTGCCGGTGTGCAGTTGCTCGGCGAAGCCAGTGGCCCGGCGCTGACCGTTCGCGCCGTGTGCCGCAAGGCGGAGCTAACCGAACGCTACTTCTACGAAAGCTTCTCGAATCGCGACGAATTCGTGCACGCGGTCTACGACGACGTCTGCGCGCGGGCCACGACAGCGCTGGTAACAGCAAAATCCCCCCGGGAAGCCGTCGAACGATTCGTCGGGCTGATGGTGGATGACCCGGTGCGCGGCCGCGTATTGCTGCTGGCACCGGCGGTGGAACCGGTGTTAACCCTCTCCGGCGCGGAATGGATGCCCAAATTCATCGAACTCCTGCAGCGCAAGCTGTCCCGGATCGCCGACCCGGTGCTGCAGAAAATGATCGCGACCAGCCTGATCGGTGCTCTGACGAGTCTCTTCACGGAGTACCTGAACGGACGGCTGGAGGCGACCCGCGAGCAATTCATCGACTACTGCATCGAGATGGTGAAGGCCGCCGCAGGCTATGCACGGCTGGAGTCGGGCGGCGTCGGGTCAGCGGTGCACATCGGCCCGCGAGATTTGGCGTGATTGGATCGCTTGGCGTGATTCGGATCGCCCGCCCCCGGGCAGGCAAGTCAGATTGTGATATGCCGGGCGGGGACGAAACTTGATGCTACTGGGTTACACAGATATATTCACTGCAACCCACAGACACAGATAATCGGAGACGCTATGTCAGCCGAGCTGACCGACCTACATCTACTGCAAGAACTCGAGCCGTTCGTCGAGAAGTACATGAACCGGCACCTGAGCATGCACAAGAACTGGAACCCGCACGACTACATCCCCTGGTCGGACGGCAAAAACTACTACGCGCTCGGCGGTCAGGATTGGGAACCCGGGCAGAGCCAGCTCTCGGACGTCGCTCAGGTGGCGATGGTGCAGAACCTGATGACCGAAGACAATCTGCCGTCATATCACCGCGAGATCGCCATGAACCTCGGCTTGGACGGCGCGTGGGGCCAGTGGGTCAACCGCTGGACCGCCGAGGAGAATCGGCACGGCATCGCGCTGCGCGACTACCTGGTGGTGACCCGCGCCGTCGACCCGGTCGAATTGGAGAAGCTGCGCATCGAGGTGGTGAACCGCGGCTTCAGCCCGGGCCAGAACCACCAGGTTCGAGACGACATCTTCGCCGAGAGCCTCTTCGATTCGGTCATCTACGTCACGTTCCAGGAGCTGGCCACCCGGATTTCGCACCGCAACACCGGTAAAGCCTGCAACGAGACGATCGCGGACCAGCTGCTGGCCAAGATCTCGGCCGATGAGAACCTGCACATGATCTTCTACCGTGATGTCAGCGAGGCCGGATTTGCGATCGCCCCTAACCAGGCGATGAGGTCGCTGCACAAGATCCTGCGCAACTTCGCGATGCCCGGCTTCCAGGTGCCCGAGTTCCGCCGCAAGGCCGTGATCATCGCCGTGGGCGGCGTGTACGACCCGCGCATCCACCTCGAGGAGGTGGTCATGCCGGTGCTGAAGAAATGGCGCATCTTCGAGCGCGAAGACTTCACCGGTCACGCCGCCGAACTGCGCGACGACCTGGGCCTGCTGATCAAGGAACTGGAGACGGCCTGCGACAAGTTCGAGGTTTCCAAGCAGCGCCAGCTCGATCGGGAAGAACGCACCGGCAAGAGAACCCCCGCATGGGAGCTGCATCAAACCGCGGGCAAGCTGACCATGAGCGGACGGTAGTGCCGCTTGCGCATTGGCGCGATCGAGCTCGCCAGCCCGGTAGTGCTGGCGCCGATGGCCGGCGTGACCAACGTCGCATTCCGGACGCTGTGTCGTGAACTAGAGCAGTCGATCGTCGGTACCGTCAGCGGGCTGTACGTCTGCGAGATGGTGACCGCGCGTGCGCTGGTCGAGCGTCATCCCGTCACGATGCACATGACGACGTTCTCCCCGAACGAGTCACCACGCTCGCTGCAGCTGTACACCGTCGACCCGGCCACCACTTACGCGGCCGCCAGGATGGTCGCCGACGACGGCCTGGCCGATCACATCGACATGAACTTCGGCTGCCCGGTGCCCAAGGTCACCAAGCGCGGCGGCGGGGCGGCGCTGCCGTTCAAGCGACGGCTGTTCGGCCAGATCGTCGCCGCGGCCGTCCGCGCCACCGAGGGCACCGAAATACCGGTGACAGTGAAGTTCCGCATCGGTATCGACGACGACCACCACACGCACCTGGATGCGGGCCGGATCGCCGAGGCCGAAGGTGCCGCCGCGGTCGCGCTGCACGCCCGTACGGCCGCGCAGCGCTACTCCGGCACCGCCGACTGGGACCAGATCACCCAGCTCAAGCAGCAGGTGCGGACCATTCCGGTGCTGGGCAACGGGGACATTTACGACGCCAGCGACGCGCTGGCCATGATGGCGAGTACCGGATGCGACGGGGTCGTCATCGGTCGCGGCTGCCTGGGGCGGCCGTGGCTCTTCGCCGAGCTGTCGGCCGCGTTCACCGGCGGCCCGCCGCCCATCCCGCCTACGCTCGGCGAGGTCGCCGACATCATCCGCCGGCACGGCGAGCTGCTGGCCGCGCATTTCGGCGAGGACAAGGGCATGCGCGACATCCGCAAGCACATCGCCTGGTACCTGCACGGCTTTCCCGCCGGATCCGAGCTGCGGCGCGCGTTGGCGCTGGTCAAGACCCGCCACGAGCTTGACCACCTGCTGGACCAGTTGGACGGCGCGGTTCCCTTCCCGGATGCCGCGACGGGCCCCCGGGGCCGGCAAGGCTCGCCCGCCCGGGTAGCGTTGCCCGACGGCTGGCTGAACGACCCAGAGGACTGCACGGTGCCGGCCGGGGCCGACGTCATGCACTCGGGTGGCTGAATCGAAACGCGCTCGAAATCGCTTCCCGGTCGATAACTCAGTACGATATGGACTTCTGCTGCATGACACTTGGGCGGCGGGCATTCTATGCCGCCGCCGGAGGGCGACAAGTACGGCGCGACCCGCCGCGGGTGGCGAACACACCCAACGTTTTACGGACACCACTGACGTCCGCAGAGAGTTCATCTCGAGCTTGGAGGCCGGTAGGACATGAGTGACGGCAGGCATGACGCCACTCATGACCGTCGGCGCTCCCCGAACACGGATTTGACCGCCGCTCCATGGGAGCGGTCTTCCGAATCCGCGACGCCGCCGCCCAATGGCGGGTCCCACCGCCGGCCGGCCGCGCCGGCGCCCAAGACCAACGTCGAATCCCCCGTCGAGGTCAACGGCGGCCACGCCAATCCCGGCGGGTCACACACCGACGGCGCGGTCAGCGTCGCTGACCTGCTCGCCAAAGTCGGCGGCACCGCCCGCCACCGGCGCGGTCACCACCAGGTACCGCATCACGCGGCCCGGGACACCCGGGAGAGCGCGCTGTCCCGCGTCTACACCGATGTTCTAGATCGCCCCGACCTGCAAGACACCCAGGTCATCGACAATCCGATCTACTCGCTGAAGCTTGCCTCGGAGCTGCCCGATCTGGGGGCGCTCGACTACCCGCCGAACGTCGAAGCCAACCACGCTCAGGCCCATAAGGCCCATGAAGCCTCTGAAGTCGCCGAACCTGCCGAGGCTCTCGCGGAGCCGCCACACCGCAAATCCGGCCTCAGGCCGATCTTGCTGGCCGGGCGCTCGCTGGCCGCGCTGTTTGCCGTGCTGGCGCTGGTGCTGACCGGCGGGGCGTGGAAGTGGAGCAACTCGACGAACAGCCGGCTCAACACCGTCAGCGCGCTCGACCCCGATTCGCACGACATCGTCGACCCCAATGGGCAGTACGGCGACGAGGACTTCTTGATCGTCGGGATGGACTCCCGCCTCGGGGCCAACGCCAACATGGGCGCCGGCGACACCGACGACGCCGACGGCATCCGGTCGGACACCGTGATGCTGATCAACATCCCGGCGAACCGCAAGCGCGTGGTGGCGGTGTCGTTCCCCCGCGACCTGGCCATCACCCCGATGCAATGCGAGGCGTGGAACCCCGAGACCGGCAAGTACGGTCCCATTTACGACTCCAAGACCGGAACGCTCGGTCCCAGGATGGTCTACACGCAGACCAAATTGAACTCGACGTTCTCCTTCGGCGGCCCGAAATGCCTGGTGAAGGAAATCCAGAAGCTGTCCGGGTTGAGCATCAACCGTTTCATCGCCATCGACTTCGTCGGTTTTGCGCGGATGGTCGAGGCGCTCGGCGGCGTCGAGGTGTGCAGCAAAACGCCGCTGCAGGACTACGAACTCGGCACCGTCCTGGAACACGCGGGACGCCAGTTGATCGACGCGCCGACCGCGTTGAACTACGTGCGGGCCCGCCAGGTCACCACCGAGGTCAACGGTGACTACGGCCGCATCAAACGCCAGCAGTTGTTCCTGTCGTCGCTGCTGCGCTCGCTGATCTCCGAAGACACCTTGATGAACCTCAACAAGCTCAACAACGTCGTCAACATCTTCATCGGCAACAGCTACGTGGACAACGTCAAGACCAAAGACCTGGTCCAGCTGGGGCAGTCGTTGCAGGGTATGGCGGCCGGGCACATCACGTTCGTGACGGTGCCGACCGGCGTGACCGACCAGAACGGCGACGAGCCCCCGCGCACGGCGGACATGAAGGCGCTTTTCGCGGCCATCATCAACGACGATCCGCTGCCCCTGGAAAACAACCACAACGCGGAGAGCTTGGGTACCACCCCAACCTCGGGTCCGACGACCGCACCGACCAGCCCGAGGGCGGCACCGGAGAGTCCGGTCCCGTCGTCTCAGCGTCAGCAGGTGACGACGACCTCCCCGCAAGACGTCACCGTGCAGGTCTATAACTCGACTCCGCAGAGCGGCCTGGCCGCCACCGCCACCAGCCAGCTCAAGAAAGACGGCTTCAACGTCATGTCGCCGACCGACTACTCGAGCTCGCTTAAGACCACGACCGTGTTCTTTTCGCCCGGCAATGAGCCGGCCGCGGCCACCGTGGCTGCGTCGTTCCCGAACTCGAAGCTCGAGCGGTCTACCGGGGTCGGTCAGGTGGTTCAGGTGGTCCTGGGCCCCGACTTCAGCGCGGTGACCGCTCCCCCGCCCAGCGGCTCGTCGGTTAGCGTGCAGATCGACCGCAACACCAGCAGCCCGCCGACGAAGCTGCCGGAGGACCTGACCGTCACCAACGCCGCCGACACCACCTGCGAATAGCCGTTTCCGGGCATTGTTAGTGCCTTGCCCGGCGACCCTTAGGTTGTCGAGAACGTAGGCTTGGTCACATGCGGACCGCCTACCATGAGCGACTCTCCGAATTATCCGAGCAGCTCGGCGAGATGTGCGGACTGGCGGGGATCGCCATGGAGCGTGCTACTCAAGCCCTGCTGCAGGCCGATCTGGTGCTGGCGGAACAGGTGATCTCCGACCACGAAAAGATTGCGACGCAAAGCGCCCGCGCCGAGGAGAACGCATTCGTACTGCTGGCCTTGCAGGCGCCGGTCGCGGGTGACCTCAGGGCCATCGTGAGCTCCATCCAGATGGTGGCCGACATCGACCGGATGGGCGCGCTGGCCCTACACGTCGCCAAGATCGCCCGCCGCCGCCATCCCCAGCACGTGCTGCCCGAAGAGGTCAATGGGTATTTCGCCGAAATGGGTAGGGTTGCAGTCGAATTGGGCAACAGTGCGCAAGAGGTGGTGTTGTCCCGCGACCCGGAGAAGGCGGCCCGGATCCGCGAAGAAGACGACGCGATGGACGATCTGCACCGACACCTGTTCACGGTGCTGATGGATCGCGAATGGCGGCACGGCGTGGCGGCCGCCGTCGACGTGACGTTGCTGGGCCGGTTCTACGAACGCTTCGCCGACCATGCCGTGGAAGTCGCACGACGAGTCATCTTCCAGGCGACCGGCCGGTTCCCCGAGGACGACGCGGCATCGACTTCGCATTAGCCCGCATTAGCCAAGGGCCAGGCCCAGTTCAGCCCCGGGTCAGCCGAAGCGTCCGGAGATGTAGTCCTCGGTAGCTTTCTCGGTCGGGTTGGAGAAGATTTTCTCGGTGTTGTCGATCTCCACCAGCCGGCCGGGCCTTCCTACGGCCTCCAGGTTGAAGAACGCGGTCTGGTCACTCACCCGCGCGGCCTGCTGCATGTTGTGAGTGACGATGACGATGGTGTAGTCCTGCTTCAACTCGCCGATCAGCTCTTCGATGGCCAGGGTCGAAATGGGGTCCAGCGAGGAGCAGGGCTCGTCCATCAGCAATACATCGGGTTGCACGGCAATCGCCCGCGCGATGCACAACCGCTGCTGCTGCCCCAGGGACAGCCCGCCGCCGGGCCGGCCCAATCGGTGCTTGACCTCATCCCACAGGTTCGCGCCGCGCAGCGAGTATTCGGCGGTGTCATCGAGCACCCTGCGATTGCGCACACCCTGCAGCTTCAGGCCGGCCACCACGTTGTCACGAATCGACATGGCGGGGAACGGGTTCGGCCGCTGGAACACCATCCCGATGGCCCGGCGTACGCCAACCGGATCGATACCGGGGCCGTAGATGTCTTCATCGTCGAGCAGCACCGTACCCTCGACGCGGGCGCCGGGGATAACCTCGTGCATCCGGTTCAGCGTGCGCAGCACGCTCGTCTTGCCGCAGCCCGACGGACCGATGAACGCCGTCACGCTGCGCGGCAGAATCGACAGCGACACATCCGAAACCGCGTGAAACGACCCGTAGTAGATGTTGACACCGCTCAGGTCTAATCGCTTGGCCAATTGTTGCTCCCGCCTACGACTTTCCGGGGGAGAAGATTCTCGTGACCGCCCTGGCCCAGATGTTGAGCGCGGCGATCACGAGGATCAGGGTCAGCGCAGCGCCCCATAGCCGATCGGTGGGAACCTGACTTACGCCGGCACCCGCCGATGTCTGCTCGTACATCATGCCGGGCAGCGACCCCATGAAGCCCTTGAAGATGTCGAAATTGATCACCTGCGAATAGCCAACCAGGATCAGCAGCGGCGCCGTCTCACCCATCACCCTGGCCAACGCCAACGTGATCCCGGTGATGATGCCGGCGAGCCCCGTCGGAATCACCACCCTGGCAATGGTTTTCCACTTCGGGATGCCGAGTGCGTAGCTGGCCTCGCGCAGGTCCGCCGGAACGATTCGCAGCATCTCCTCGGTCGCCCGCACGATCACCGGAAGCATCAACAACACCAGCGCCAACGACACCGCGAACTCGCACCGGGGCAGCCCCAGCGTGGCCACAAACAGCGCGTAGATGAACAACGCCGCCACGATCGAGGGCACCCCGGACAGGATGTCCACCATGAACGTGGCCAACCTGCCGAGCCGGGTGCCGCCGCCGTATTCGACCAAATAGATCGCGACCAGCACGCCGATGGGGATGGAGATCACGGCGCAGACCAAGCCCTGCAGCAAGGTGCCGACAATGGCGTGGTAGGCGCCCCCGCCGGCCTCGAGCGCCGTCATGCCCGCCTGCGACTGCGTCCACCACAGCCGGTGAAGGATCATCTTGGACCCTTTGGCGACCACCGAGTACAGCACCAAAACCAAAGGCGTCAAGGCGATTACCGTCGACAGGGTTACCAACACCGTCGCGACTCTGTTCGCGAGTCGACGACGCAGGCCGAGCCCCGCGAACGTCCGCGGCTTGAGTGGCCGGTCCAGGATCGAGGTCATCGGTCGCCTCTTCGGTTTCCGGCGACGGCACGGCGCGCCATCGCATCGACCACAAAGGTGAGCAGGAAAAGCACGAGGCCCGCAGCGATATACGCGCCGGCCTTGTATCGATCGTCGAATTCCGATGCGGTGGCGGCGATCTTGGTGGCGAAGGTGGAACCGCCGTCGAACAGCGACCAGCCGAACGCCGCCTGCGTGCCGCGCAGGATGATCAGCAACGCGACGGTCTCACCCATCGCGCGACCCAGACCCAGCATCGCGCCGCTGATGTAGCCGGATCGACCGAACGGCAGCACGGTGGTGTTGACCACTTCCCAGCGGGTGGCGCCGAGCGCCAGCGCGGCCTCGATCTGGTCCTGCGGTGTCTGCACGAAGACTTCACGCGTAACCGCCGTGATGATCGGCAGGATCATCACCGCCAAAATGATTCCGGCGGTGAAGATGGTGCCGCCGCCGGCCACCGATGCGTTGCCCGTGGCGAAGAGGAAGCACCACCCCATGGCCTGGTTGAGCCAGGTCGCGATGGGTCGCAGCTGCGGCGCCAGCACGTAGAGCCCCCAGACGCCATAGATGATCGAGGGAACCCCGGCCAGCAGATCGACCATGTAGGCCAGCGGGCCGGCGACCCGTCGGGGCGCGTACTGGGTCAGGAAGATCGCGACACCCAGGGCGATCGGCATTGCCAGGGCCAGGGCGAACAGCGACACAAGCAGGGTCACCTGCAGCAGATCGAGAATCCCGAAGTGCATCGCCGACGTGTCGGTGGTCACCCAGTTGCCGCCGAACGTGAAGAAGTTCTCTTTGTCGCGCTGCAGGGCCGGTATGGCACGCAAGAGCAGGAATGCGCCGATCGCGATGATGACAACGACGATCAGCACGCCGGAACTCTGGGACAGCCGCCGAAATAGGCGGTCCCCCAACCGCGGTCGGGTGATCCCCCACGGACTTAGCGGTAGGACCGGCGGCTCGGGAAAGGGCACCGCGACAACCGCACCCGAGCCCGCGTCGGCTGGGTTCGGCGTTGTCACCGTGACATCCTCCCCCACCGAAACCCGTTACGCCGGTCCAGATGGCGCGCACCGCCAATTGTCATTGCAGTGCGTCGATCGCGCTGACCAACCGCTCCCTGACCTTATCGGGCAGGGGCACGTAGCCCGCCGACGCAAGGCCGGTCTGACCGTCATTGGCCGCGACGGTCAGGAAGGAATTCACCGCGGCGACGGTGGCCGGGTCGTAGCCCGCCGAACACACGATCTCGTACGTGGCCAGCACCAACGGATACGCACCCCGGTCCGTGGTGGTGTACATGGCGTTGAGGTCCAGTACCAAATCGTCGCCAGTGGCCACGAATCGGACCAGGTTCGCGGCGTTTCGCACCGTATCGGCGGTCAGCGGCACCGCGCCATTGCCGGTGTCGATCTGGGCGAACGGCAGATCTGCCTGATCGGCGAAGCCCTTCTCGACATACCCGATGGCGCCGGGCGTCGCCCGCACGGCCTGGATCACGCCCCCGGACTTCTGCACCCCTTCGCCGGCACCGCCCTGAAATTCGGTGCCTACCCCCTTGGTCCAGCTTTCCGGTGCGTCGGCGGTCAAGTACTTCTGCAGGTTGTCGGTGGTTCCCGACGAGTCCGCCCGGTAGATCGGCGCGATCGCGACGTCGGGCAGCGCGACACCCGGATTGAGTGCCACCAGTACCGGGTCATTCCATCTCGAGATCGCGCCGTTGAACATCCCGGCCAGGACGTCGCTGGTGACGACCAACGTGTTCACGCCCACCAGGTTGTAGACCAGCGCGACCGCGCCGAACACCAGCGGCAGGTCCCATGCCGGGTTTCCCTTACACCGTTTGGTCGCCGGGCCGATCTGGTCCGCGATCAGCGGCGAGTCCGATCCGGCGAAGTCGACGTGGCCGGCGATGAACTGCTCGCGCCCGGCACCCGAGCCGGTCGGGTTGTACGCGACGTTCTTGCCCGGGCACACCTGACCCCACGCTTGGTTGAACAGCGCGATCGCGTTCTGTTGGGCGGTCGACCCTTCGGCGGTCAGCTCGCGCTTGCCGCCGCAGGGCACCCTTCCGCCGGGTTCGCCCGGACTGGCCGCTGTCGAGGCGGCGCGGTGGTTGTCGTCGCTTCCGCAGCCGCTCAACCCGCCGCCGGTGATCACGAGGGCAACGATCGCCCCCACCGCCGTGCCCACCCGATACTGGCCCACTTATCTCGCTTTCCGTCACCTGGCAGAAGGTTGCCGATTCATCGGGAAAGTATGCTCCGGCGGCGGTCGGGCATGCCTATCCGGTGAACGTACGGTGAACAGCGCTGAGCGTTCGGCCGCCGGTCAGCTGCCGGTTGGGTCCTTCGCGTACGCGGTGTCGACGCTGTAGGTGGTGAAGCCCAGGCGCTCGTAGGTGCGCACCGCGGCGACGTTGTCCGACTCCACGTAGAGCAGCACGGTGGGTTCGGGCGCACCGGCCAGCCGCTGCGCCAGCGATGCGACCCCGATCGAGGTCAACAGCCGCCCCAGGCCGCGCCCCTGCGCCGACGGGTCGACGCCCACGACATAGACCTCGCCGAGGCCCGGTTCCGGATGCACCTTCGTCCAGTGGAAGCCCAGCAGCCGGTCCGGCTGATCACTCGCGGAGTCGCCGAACGCCAGGAACAGGCCCGCCGGGTCGAACCACGGTTCGTTGCGCCGCTCCGCCAGCTGGACCTCGGTCCACCCGCGCTGCTCCGGGTGGTAGGAGAACGCGGCGTTGTTGACCCTCAGCAGTTCCGCGTCGTCGGACGTGCCCGCGTAGGTACGGACCCGCAGGCCATCCGGAATCGGCGGCTCGGGGAACTCGCGCAACGAGCGCCGCATCTGGACCAGTTCGCGGACCGCGACCAGACCCAGCGCGGACGCGGTCGTCCGGGCCGCCGTGAGCGTGCCGTGCGCCCAGAAACGGTTGTTCCCGGCGGTCTTGGCCAAGGCCGCGCGTCCCATCGCGGAACCGATACCGCGGCGGCGGGCCCCCGGGTGGACCACCATCTCTGCCATCCCAGCCATCCCAGCCATCCCAGCCATCTCGGCATCCCCGTCGCGCGGCGGGCTGAGATTGAGATAGCCGACGATATTCTCGGGAGCGCCGGGGCGGCCCGGCTCCGACCCGGCGACCAGCAGGTGTCCGGTGCGGTCCTGGGCAAGCTCCCGCAGCACCTGTTCACCGACGGGTGCTACCCCGTCGAATTCGGTTGCCGCCGAAATGAGTTCGCGGATTCGCTGCTGCTCTGCGGCGGTCAGTGCGGAACGCCACTCGGGCGTCACTGACTGCGCAGGGGGTCGACCAGCGGTTCGTCGAAATCCTCGGCATCGGCCTGGGCGCCTTCGTCGTCGTCACGCCCGGAGATCGGCGAGCGACCGCGCGCCGGCCGGACCGCCTTGTAACCCACGTTGCGCACCGTGCCGATCAACGCCTCGTGCTCGGGGCCGAGTTTGGCCCGCAGGCGACGCACATGGACATCCACGGTGCGGGTGCCGCCGAAGAAGTCGTACCCCCACACCTCGTGCAGCAGTTGGGCGCGGGTAAACACCCGGCCGGCGTGTTGCGCCAGGTATTTCAGCAGCTCGAATTCCTTGTAGGTGAGGTCCAGCGGGCGGCCCCGCAGCCGTGCGGTGTAGGTGCCTTCGTCGATGACCAGTTCGCCGAGGCTCACCTTGCCGGCGCTCTCCTGGTCGGCGAGCCCGCCGCGGCGGCCGACGACAAGCCGGAGCCTGGCGTCGATCTCGGCGGGCCCGGTGCTGGGCAGCAGGATCTCGTCCAGCCCCCAGTCGGCGCTCACGGCCACCAATCCGCCTTCGCTGACCACCGCCAGAACCGCGACCGCCCGGCCCGCCGTGCTCAACAGGCGGCACAGACCGCGGGCGGACGACAAGTCGGTGCGCGCGTCGACCAGCACAGCGTCGGCCGTTCCGGCCTCCAGCAGGGAAGACGGTTCCGCGGGCGCGGTGCGGACGGTGTGGGGAAGCAGCGACAAGGATGGCAGGACCGGGTCGGAATGCAGCTCAGATGTCAGCAGTAGTAGCTCCAAAGACCCCCTCCTGAATCGTAGGAAATGCCATTCCCGAAATTGACAAGCAATACAAAGCAATGTGGCGTTAGTGGCCAAGTCATCTAACGATAACGTGCCACCTCGGTCTTTGGCTTGCTGAGCTCGGGCAGTGTGAGCCCCGCCACGGGCCGACTCCGGGCCCCGGGTGCGGGGTAGGTAGGCCACAATATGCGGATGCGCAAGGTGCTGATCGGTCTGATCGCGGCCGCGGTCACCCTGGCCGTCGTGGTCGTCGGCGCAATCCTGGTCGACTTCGGAGCGAGCATCTATGCCGAATACCGGTTGTCGACCAACGTGCGCAAAGCGGCAAATCTGGGCTCGGACCCATTCGTCGCCATCCTGGCGTTTCCTTTTATCCCGCAGGCCATGAAGCACCACTACAACGACGTGGAGATCAAGGCCAACGCCGTCGATCACGCGATGGTCGGCAAGGCGACGCTCGAGGCCACCATGTACTCGATCGACCTGACCGATTCGTCCTGGTTGATCGGGCCCGATGCCAGGCTCGCAGTGGGCAAGCTGGAAAGCCGCATCATCATCGACTCCATGCATTTGGGCCGCTACCTGGGCATTGGCGACCTGATGGTTGAGGCGCCTCCCCAGGAAACCAACGACGCCACCGGCGGCACCACCGAATCCGGCATCTCCGGCAACCGGGGGCTGGTGTTCAGCGGCACCCCGAAATCGGCCAACTTCGATCGCCGGGTCAGCGTCTCGGTGGACCTGTCCATCCCGCCCGACGACCCGACGACCTTGGTGTTTACTGCGACGAACATCCTGACCGGGCCCGACACCGCCGATCAGCGCGTTCCGGATGACAAACGAGACGCGGTGCTGCGCGCCTTCAGCGCACGGCTACCCGACCAGAAGCTTCCGTTCGGGGTGGCACCGACCTCCGAAGGCGCCCGCGGCTCGGACGTCATCATCGAAGGCATCACCCGGGGAGTAACAATCACCCTCGAGGGGTTTAAACAGTCATGATCACTGTGGCTGTCGCGATCTTGGCGGCTTTTGCGCTGGCCGGCGGGGTCGGCTGGTTCCTGACCGCGCGCTCGGGCAGGATCCGGGAAATTCGCCCGGATGGGGGCCAGGAAGGGTCGACTGGTGGCTCTAATGGGGCCTCCGACATGGACACCGACGACCTGGGCCTATCCCGGACCGGACCCACCATCGTGCACTTCAGCGCCGACTGGTGCGGTCCGTGCGACCGGGTGCGCCGAGTGGTTGACCAGGTCTGCAGCGACCTCGGCCCCACAAGCCATGTGGAGCACGTCGAGGTCGATATGGACGCCAACCCCGGGGCGGCGCGCAGATTTTCGGTGCTGTCGCTACCGACCACGCTGATCTTCGACGTCGACGGACGGCTGCGATACCGGACATCCGGCGTCCCCAAGGCAGCCGACCTGCGGTCCGCCCTAGAACCGTTGTTGGCTTGATCACCATGTCATTGGGTAAGCTAGCCGGCGTGTCAGCCCGCATTGAGCCCATGCTCACCAAGCGTCGCGCAGTCGATCTGTGCCGCACCGCGGGCTGTTGTTGTTGTTGCTGTAGCTGCTGAGCAGTCGCGCCCTCCCGCGTGCGCTCGGAGCAGCTTCGGACCCCTTCCGTGGCGTGCCTCCACCCTTCCGTGCAACTGGAGTATCTAGGAGTAGGACCGTGTCAACCAGTAACACCATCGTCCAGTCGGACCGGGTCGACGTTCGCGGACCGCGTTTCGCCGCGTGGGTCACGACGGCAGTCCTGGTCATAGTCCTGGCCGTCTCGGCAGCCAGTCCCCCGGCCGCCGCGTTGGTTCTGGGCCTGCAGGCCCTCGTCTTCGCCATCGGCGCCAGCGGCGGACCGCGCCGACACCCCTACGGACGGGTGTTCGCCCTTGCCGTGGCACCCCGGCTCGGACCCGTCACGGAACGCGAACCGGTGCCGCCACTGAAGTTCGCGCAATTGGTCGGCTTCTTCTTCGCCGTCGCCGGCGTTGCCGGATTCGCCGCGGGCGCTCCGCTGGTCGGCGTCATCGCCACGGCGGGCGCGCTGGTGGCCGCCTTCCTGAATGCGGCCTTCGGCATCTGCCTCGGCTGTCAGCTCTACCCACTTGTCGCGCGCTTCCGCCGCATCCCCGCTTAACCCTTGCCCCCACCCGAAGCAATCGAAAGGACCCCTACCATGGCACGCTCCGATGTCCTGGTCTCCGCCGACTGGGCGCAGAGCATTCTCGATAATCCCGGGGCCCAAGACGTCGTCTTCGTCGAAGTCGACGAGGACACCAGCGCTTACGACATCAACCACATCGCGGGTGCGGTCAAGCTGGACTGGCGCGCCGACCTGCAGGACCCGGTGAAGCGCGATTTCGTCGACGCCGAGCAATTCTCCAAGCTGCTGTCCGACCGCGGCATCTCCAACGACGACACAGTGATCCTCTACGGCGGCAACAACAACTGGTTCGCCGCCTATGCGTACTGGTACTTCAAGTTGTACGGCCACGAGAAGGTCAAGCTGCTCGACGGCGGCCGCAAGAAATGGGAGCTCGACGCCCGCCCGCTGTCCAGCGAACCGGTCAGCAGGCCTGCGACGTCCTACACGGCGGCAGCGCCGGACAACTCCATCCGGGCGTTCCGGGACGAGGTGATCGCGGCCATCGGCGTGCAGAACCTGGTCGACGTGCGATCCCCGGACGAGTTCTCCGGCAAGATCCTGGCGCCCGCCCACCTGCCGCAGGAGCAGAGCCAGCGGCCCGGGCACATCCCCAGCGCAATCAACGTGCCGTGGAGCAAGGCCGCCAACGAGGACGGCACGTTTAAGTCCGACGAGGAGCTGGCCCAGTTGTACGCCGGCGCCGGACTGGACGGCACGAAGGAAACGATTGCCTACTGTCGAATCGGGGAGCGGTCCTCGCACACCTGGTTCGTGCTCCGGGAATTACTGGGGCATCAAAGCGTCAAGAACTACGACGGCAGTTGGACAGAATACGGCGCCTTGGTGGGTGCCCCGATCGAGTTGGGAAGCTGATATGTGCTCTGCACCGAGACAAGGACTGACGTTGCCGGCCAGCGTGGACCTGGAGAAGGAAACGGTGATCACCGGCCGGGTCGTCGACCGCGACGGCCAGGCCGTCGGTGGCGCGTTCGTCCGCCTGCTGGACTCCTCGGACGAGTTCACCGCCGAGGTGGTGGCGTCGGCCACCGGTGACTTCCGGTTCTTCGCCGCGCCCGGCACCTGGACGCTGCGCGCGTTGTCGTCGTCCGGCAACGGCGACGCCGCGGTCGCGCCGTCCGGCGCGGGCATCCATGAGGTGGACGTCAAGATCGCCTGACGGGCCCCGACAGGCCCGGCCGGTATGCCACCCGAATCCGCCACAGGCGAATAAAGGCGCATAGACTTCTCCCCGTGGTGCTCTTCTTCGAGATCATGCTGGTCGTGGCCGTAGTGGTCATCTCGTGGTTCGCGCTGTACACGCTCTACCGGCTCATCACTGACGAGTCGTGACCGGCGATCAGCCGGCCGGAGCCGCCAGTGATGCGAGCTCCGGCGACGAGGCGGTGCTGCAGGCCGTCGAACGCGCCAGGACCACCGCGGCCCGCAACATCCCGGCCTTCGACGATCTGCCGGTTCCCGCCGATACCGCGAACCTGCGCGAAGGCGCAAATCTCAACGACGCATTGCTGGCGCTGCTGCCGCTGGTCGGTGTGTGGCGCGGCGAAGGCGAAGGCCGGGGGCCCGACGGCGACTACCGGTTCGGCCAGCAGATCGTGGTCTCGCACGACGGCGGCGACTACCTGAATTGGGAAGCGCGGTCCTGGCGACTCGACGACACCGGCGACTATCAGGAGCCGGGCTTGCGCGAGACCGGCTTCTGGCGGTTCGTCAACGATCCGGACGACCCGACCGAATCGCAGGCGATCGAGTTGCTGCTGGCCCATTCGGCCGGGTACGTCGAATTGTTCTACGGGCGGCCGCGTAACCAGTCGTCCTGGGAGCTCGTGACCGATGCGCTGGCCCGCAGCCGGTCCGGCGTGCTGGTCGGCGGCGCCAAACGCCTGTACGGCATCGTCGAGGGCGGCGACCTCGCCTACGTCGAGGAACGCGTCGACGCCGACGGCGGGCTGGTGCCGCACCTGTCGGCGCGGCTGTCTCGCTTCGCCGGGTAAGGCCCGCCCGCGCACCGGATTGAAATCGCCCCGTTGCCTTGCACATACCTTTCTGTGTGTACTGTTCGACGCCGGATTAATCCGGAGTTGCCCCGGCCGATGCCCAGATAAGGAGGTCGGCGGATGCGTCATAGGCGTCGTGGTTGGACAACCTCGCCTGTGCTTCGGTGGGCGGTGTCCGCGGTTGGCGTGCTGCTCGTCGGCTATCTGGCCGTGGTCGCGGCGCAGCCGGTGCTCCTTGACAAGCTGCCCACCTGGCTGAGGTGGTTCGGGGAGCCGGGGTCCATGGCGACGCTGGCGATCGTGGTGACGGTGCTGTTGGCGGCGGGTGTTTTGACCTTCCGATCGAATAAGCGCCGCCAGTTGGTTGGCCTTTCGTTCACCGCTATCGCGGTCCTGGTCACCATGACGGCGGTACTGGGCCTGAGCTCGTATTGGAAATGTCACGACGCCAACCATCCGGCCTTCTTCACGCCGTTGATGTGGACGGCCTCGTTGGTCAAGGGCGGCACCGGCGACAACTCGCTGAGCGGGCAGATCTGCCCCAACCCGACCCCACTCGGCCTCGAACTGGCGCGGATAGCCGCGCTGTCGGCGATCTTCACCACCCTGGGCGGCGTGGTGGTCGGCGTGTTCCGGTCCCAGGTGGACCGGGTCCGGTCCAACCTCGCCGAATCCGTCACCGCCGTCGTCGGTGTCGACGACGACACCATTTCGATAATCAGCGGAGTCGCAAGGACTCTGGACCGGCGCAGCACCCTGGTCCTCATCACCGGCGCCAGCGACGATCGCGTCCAGCGGGCCCGCAGGCAGGGCGCCCGGGTGGTGTTGGTGGACTTCAACACGCCGTCCACCCTGGTGTCGCTGCGATTGTGGCGCCACCTCGGGCGGCTCTACCTGATGGCGCCCGACCCGGCGATCAACCTGCTGTGGCTGGACCTGATCAGTCGTCGGCTCGCCGAGATCGACGACAAGCGGCGGCTGCCCCTGATCGTGCGCATGGATGACCCCTGGCTGGCCGAGGCGTGGCGCGCCCAGCAGTTCGGCGGATCCGATACTCGATGGGCGGCCGATGTGGTCGGCAAGTACGAGGTAACCGCCGGCCGGCTACTCGACGGCATCATCGCGGCGGGACAAACAAAGCGTGTATTCGTCTGTGGCACTTCGCAATTGACCCTGGCACTGTGCGCGGACCTGACCCGGCGCGCGCTGGAACGCGACTTCTATACCCCGCCCGACGCGGTCGAGTTGCCCGCGCTCACCCTGGTCGAACGAGACGCCGACGAGTACCTGCGGGATCACGAGTTCTACCGTCAGCAGGCCGGATTCGTCTCGGACGGACCGACGATCGATGCCATACCCGAGGCGCCGACGATACCCACCCTGCTGCGCTTGATCGGTGAGGGCGATGCCGAAACGAGCGCGGTGATCCTGGTCCACAACAACGCCGCGACCACCGGCACCAGGCTGGCCGCCCGGTTCCCCGAGATGCCTGTCTACACCGCAGACCTCAACACCAGCCTCGCCGACGACTCGATCGAGGTCGTCGGCCGGCTCCAGTCCTACTCCCTGGTGCTGGACACCCGTGAGGGGCAGGTCCAGGACGCATGGGAACGCGCCGCCCGCCTGATCCACGAGCGCTATGTGGCGACGATCGACCCGAGTTGGCCTCGGGGACCCGCATCGGTGCCGTGGATCGAGCTGCCCGAGTTCTACCGCGGGTCAAACCGGCGTCAGGTGCGCAATGCGCTGTGGATGGTCGAACAGATCGCGGGACACACCTGGAACACCTGGGGCAGCCCGCCCGCGCAACTCTCCGGGCACGACATGGCCGATTCGCCGCCGCTGCAACAACTTGGACTGATGGGCTTCGACGAGTACTCCGCGATGCGGATGGCGCAGGCGGAGCATGAGGACTGGTGTCGCTACTACCGCCGCAACGGCTGGAAATACGGTGTGCCACGCGATGATTCGCGCAAGATCCACGACAAGCTCGTCGACTGGTCTGTCGTGAAGAGCAAGCCCGATCTTGTCAACGCCGCGGTGCGCAGTCTGGCGGGCACACTGTGGAGCCTGCGGCAGCTCGGGTATCGGTCACGTCCGCTGTGGCAATCGTTCACTCGAATCGGCACGGTGACCGCCGAACGGCACGACAGTCCGTGGACGTGGACGTCGGACGCGGGGCACACCATGCGCGCCGCAGCCGGCGACTGGGCGGTCAAGGCGGACGGCAAGACTTGGTCGGTGCGCGACGACATCTTCCGCGCCACCTACGAGGAGGCGGGCGACGGGCAGTGGCGCAGGAAGGGACGGGTTCAAGCACGGCCTGCGCACGCAGGCGAGACCGTCAACACCCTGGAGGGCCCCACCGTTGCGGGGGAGGGCGATTGGGTCGTACGCGGATCCGAGGGCGAGCAGTGGCCGGTTCCCGGTGACGAGTTCGCAACGCGCTACGTCGAATTCCATCCCCCAGCGGGGGCAGCCGTGCACGACGGCGGTGGATAGTCTCACCGCGGCAGTGCAATCGCGTTCGGCCAAACCAGCTATAACCTCAAGGCCGATTGCTGCGGCTCAGGACCATGCGCTAGCGTCGTCGTCGCACGGATTGTGCTAGCCTGCTGCGCCTTTGAGGAGACTGCTATGGCGTTGTTTATCAGCTATTCGAGCCAGGACCGGGCAACGGTCGACGCCCTGACGAACGCACTTCGGAAGGCCCAGCAACAGGTTTGGTTCGATCAAGAGCTGGGCGGCGGCGACTCCTGGTGGAACAAGATCCTGGAGCAGATCCGCGAGTGCGAGGTGTTTGTCGTCGCTTTGTCGAATAACTGGTTGCTGTCCAAGCCCAGTCAGTCCGAGTTGCGCTACGCGCGAGAACTGAACCGGCCAATACTTCCCGTTCGGATCGGGTCGGTCGACAGCATGCGGGTCAACCCCCTGGCCACGTTGCAGATCATCGACTACACAAATCCGACGGTCGACGCCGGCATTCAATTGGTTACCGCCGTGCACGCCCTACGCGCCACGCCGGTGCCGTTGCCCGACCCGTTGCCCGAAGAGCCGCCCGTGCCATTCGGTTACATCACCCGGTTGGGCAACACCCTTTCCGATAAAGAACTCACTCCCCAGCAACAGATTCAGCTGCTGGTCGAACTGCGGTCCGGATTCGAGGAGGACGGCGACGATCCCAGCGCGCGAAGCGATATCGCCCAACTCTTGCGCATGCTGCGCCTCCGGCACGACGTCACCTACCGCACCCGAAACGAAATCGACCAAGTGCTGGCGACGATCGAGGCGAAGGACAACCCCGACGCCGCAGCGCAATCTGAGGCGACGACGGGCGGGACGACGGCGACGCAGCCCGCGGGCACCCCGAGCGCCGGTGCGCCGGTAACTCCGGCAGTGCTGGCAACCGGGACCGCGACCGCCGCCGGCGGTGATGCGGGATCGCGCAACCGGTTGCTGATCATCGGCGGCGCCGCGGCCGTCGTCGTCGCCATCGTGGTGGCGGTCGTCTTCCTCGCCATGCCGTCGGGCACCAAGAAGCCGGCGGCAGGCGCCGGCGCACGTTCCACGGCGGGGGCGACAGGGGCGCCCGCGACGGCCGGCCCCCTGGAATCGATTCTGCTCAGCGAGACGGACATCGCCAGCATCATGGCATTGCCAAGTACAGAAAGTTTGTTGCCGACCAGGATCTCCGAGATGCGCTTAGACGACAAGCTGTCAGACGCTGCCTGTCTCGGCGCGTTCGATGTCATACAAAAAACGCAGTATGCGGACAGCGGCTTTACCGGGGTGAGCGGCCTGATGTCGCACACGAAAGATCTTGCCTACCGGATCAACGAAGCCGCAGTGAGCTTTCCGGGCGCCGGCATGGCGCAGGCATTCGTGACGAAATCCACGGGAGCATGGAATGATTGCGTCAACAAACCCGTGGTTTTTACCGACGCCACCGGCACGCGACATGACTGGACCTTCGGGGACACCGTCAAGGTAGAGGGCCCCAGGCTTACGCTGCTGCGCACGCGAAAAGACGGGTTCCAATGCCAACGAGTGCTGAGCGCGGTGTCCGCCGTTGTGCTCGACGTCACGGCGTGCGCAGGGACCGTCACGAACCAGGGCAGCGAGATCACCGACAAGATGGCCGCCAAGGTGAAGAGATAGCACAGGCGGTCCGCACCCAACGAGTCATGACATGGAGCGGCCCCCGGGCAAAGCTCCTGGTTGGACAAGACCGGATGCTCGGGGGCCGGGTGGCTACGGGGAATTCGCCAGCGCAATCGCTAGCTCTTCGGAAGCCAATGCAGCTAGCGCGTAGCCACCTCACATGTCCATGAAGCTATCAATTTCGCGGACCACCTCCTTCCTCGTGTACCGACGAAGCTACCACCGACCGCGCACGGGCTGCCAGTGATTTTTTGGGGTGCCCTTCGAGTGCATGCGACGACACCCGCAGTGCGTCAAGCGGAGATCGGTTGGTCGGAGTATTCGCCGTTGGTGCGACCCCGGGTCGCGAAGCCGTCCGACGAATCAGGAGCGCCGCGACTGGTCAAAGGGCCTGGCCGTCAATCCCTTTGGCGCCCTTTGGCGCCGCCGGCGCCCTACGACCCTCGAAGTTGAGCAGACTCAGGTCCTTACCGCGGCCGGTGTCAGGGAGCGCCGTCAGAACCCGGCAGGCCGCCGATGCCGCCCACGACGCCGGTGCCGGGGTCGCCGCCCGTGGCGCCGTCGGCGCCGACGCCGGTGGTCCCGCCGTTGCCGCCGTCGCCGCCGTCGCCGCCGTTGGCGCCGTCGCCTCCGTTGCCTCCCGGGGTGCCCGTTCCGCCGTCACCGCCCGCCCCGCCGGCCCCGGCGATGCCGCCGTTACCGCCCGTGGCGATGCCAGTGCCGCCGCTCCCCGCGGAGCCGCCGCTGCCTCCCTGGGCGCCGTTGCCGCCGTCGCCGCCAGGACCGGAGCCGCCGGTTGCGCCGTTACCGCCGCGGAGCCCGCGGTGCCGTTGCCGCCGTCGCCGTTGACGCCGCCGATGCTGCCTTTGCCGCCGGTACCACCGCTACCGGTGTTGCCAGTGAAGCTGGCCCCGTCGCCGCCGCGCTGGCCGGTGCCCGCCAGGCCGTCGCCGGCGTTGCCCGCGGTGCCGGCGTCGCCGCCCCTGCCGCCATTGCCGCCGATCCCGCCCGTTCCGGCGTCGCCGCCGTTGCCGCCGTCGCCGCCGTTGGCCGCGCCGCCGCCACCAAAGGCGTCCGTGCTATTGCCGCCGTGGCCGCCGGCCCCGCCGTTGCCGTTGGCGCCGGTGCCATTGCCGCTGCCGCCCGTGCCGCCATTACCGCCGAGGCCGCCGGCGCCGCCGAACGCGTTGGCGCCCAAGACGTTGGTGCCGGCATCGCCACCGGCACCGCCGGCGCCGGCCCTGCCACCGGAGGCGTTCAGGCCGGTGCCGGCCCCGCCGTCGCCGCCGGCCCCGCCGACGCCGCCGTAGCTGGAGAACTTGTGGCACCGGCGATGTCGGTGTTTCCGCCTACCAGGTTGCTGCCGCCGTTGCCGCCGGCACCACCTGCGCCACCTGGGCCGGCGCTCGAGCCAGCGCCGGTTCCGGCGCCGCCCGTGCCGCCGTCGCCACCGCTGCCGCCGAAGCCGGCCTGAGTGCCGGCGCCTGCGCCAAGGCTTCCGGTGCTCACGTCAGCCCCGGCGCCGCCGGCACCACCCTTGCCGCCCGTGCCGCCGCCGAAGTGGCCGTCGCCGCCGTTACCACCGGTACCGCCGCCGCCGCCGGCACCCCCGGACGTGTACAAGCCGCCGCTGCCCGCGTGGCCGCCGACGCCGCCCTGACCGCCGGCGCCGCCGTCGCCGCCGTTGCCGCCGCCGACCAGGCCGTTGTCGTTGCCGCCGCTGCCGCCGTCACCGCCGCGTCCACCTGTGCCGCCGTTGCTCTGGCCGCCGCTGGCCACATTTCCGCCGTCTCCGCCGGCACCGGCAGCGCCACCCGCACCGCCCTCTCCGCCGGCGGCCCCGCCGCCGGTGGCCTGACCGCCGGCACCGCCTGAGCCGCCGTCGCCGCCGTAGCCACCCACGGCAGACGCAGCGCCGTTGCCGGCCGCAGAGCCGGCGGCCCCGACGCCGCCGTCGCCACCCGCGCCACCACCGAGCGCGCCGGCGCCACCGGTACCGCCGTCACCGCCCCCACCGCCGTCGCCGCCGTAGGTGGAGTCGACGCTGGTGCCCGCGGCGCCACTGGCGCCACCGGCGCCCCCGGCCCCACCCTTGCCGCCGAAGCTGGCGACGCTCTCGCCACCGGTACCGCCGACGCCGCCGTCGCCGCCGACGCCGCCATAACTCACCCAACCCGCGACGCCGTTTCCGCCTGCGCCACCGGCACCGCCGGCACCGGCGTTGCCGCCCACCGCGCCCGTCCCGGTGCCCTTGCCGCCGACGCCGCCGACGCCGCCGTCACCGCCACTACCGGCCTCGCTGTAGCCGCCGGGGGTGGTGCCGCTGTCCCCGCCCGCACCGCCGACGCCGCCCACGCCGCCGGTGCCGCCACCGCCGACGCCCTCGCCGCCCGCGCCGCCGACGCCGCCCTGGCCACCGTTCCCGCCGTTGCTCTGTATGGCGCCAACGCCGACGTTGCCGCCGTTGCCCCCGGCACCCCCGACGCCGCCGGCACCGGCGTTGCCGCCCACGGCCCCCGCCCCGGTGCCCTTGCCGCCGACGCCGCCGGTACCGCCGACGCCGCCCTCGCCACCCTGGCTGTAGGTTGCGGCGGCGCCGTCGCCGCCATTGCCACCGGCACCGCCGACGCCACCCTGGCCACCGGCGCCGCCCGCGGTGGTGCCGTCGCCGCCCTTGCCGCCGTCTCCGCCGGCGCCGGCGGTGCCGCCCTCGCTCGCCTCGCCCGCGCCGCCGTCACCGGAGGCGCCGCCGACGCCACCCGTACCGCCGTGGCCGCCGACATTGCCGGTGCCGCCGTCGCCGCCCTTGCCGGCGGCACCGCCCGAGCCACCGGTACCCGCGCCGGTGCCGATGCCCTGGTCGCCGCCCTGACCGCCCGCGCCGCCCGTGCCGCCCATGCCGCCGGAGCCACCCGTTGTGGCACCCGTGCCGCCGTCACCGCCGTCACCGCCCAGGCCGCCCAGGCCGGCGTTGCCCTGCAAGCTGTCGGCGCCGTTGGCGGCCCCGCCACCGGCACCACCCTTGCCGCCGTCGCCGCCGGTGCCACCGACCCCGGTCAGGCCGACGCCGCCCTTGCCGCCGTCGCCGGCGCTGCCGCCGGAGCCGCCGTTGCCGCCGGCGGACTCATCCGCACTGGTCCCGCCGGCCCCACCGGCGCCACCGCTACCGCCCGTACCGCCCGTACCTCCGCCAGGGCCATTGCCGCCGAGGCCGCCGCCGCCACCGCTACCGCCCTGACCACCATCGCCGGCGATGTGGCCCGCACCAGCGGCGCCACCGTCGCCCCCAGTGCCGCCGGCCACTCCGGCCCCGCCCTTGCCGGCGACGCCGCCGGTGCCGACCGTCCCGGCGTTACCGCCGGTGCCGCCTCCGCCACCGTCGCCGCCGAGGCCGCCGACGCCGCCGTCGGAGCCGGCGACCGACGTGCCCGAACCGCCCCCGCCGCCGAGGCCGCCGGCGCCGCCAACCCCACCGGCCCCCGCGATCCCGGTGGCGTCGGCCGCCTTGCCGCCGTTGCCCCCGGTGCCGCCATCGCCGCCGGAACCACCGTTCAGGCCGCCGCCCGCGGCAGCGTCGCTCCCGGCACCACCCGTGCCGCCGGTGCCGCCGGCCCCGCCGCCGCCCACCGAGCCGCCGCTGCCGACGCTGCCCTTCAGGCCGCCGGTGCCACCGTCGCCGCCGGTGCCGCCATCGGCCGCGGTCGCGGCGCTGCCGCCCCCGGTGCCACCCGTGCCGCCCGCGCCGCCGTCGCCACCACTGCCGACGACGCCACCTGCGCCGCCCGCGTTGCCGCCCTGCCCGCCGTCGCCGCCGGTGCCCGCGTCGCCGCCACGCACGCCGGCGGCACCCACACCGCCGTGCCCACCCGCACCGCCGGTGCCACCGTGACCGCCCGCGCCCACCGACCCGCCGAACAGCGCGCTGTTGCCCCCGCCGACACCGCCGGCGCCGCCGGTCCCGCCGGTGCCGCCCTGCAACTGCGCGACCGTCGAGCCGCCGTCGATTCCGTTGGTGCCGGCCCCGCCGGTGCCGCCGATCCCGCCGCTACCGCCGGAACCGTTCATCGAGAACAACTGGGCGTTGGCGCCGCCGGCGCCGCCCGCCCCGCCCTGGCCACCCGCACCGCCGGTGCCGCCCTGGCCACCAAACCCGCCGTTACCGCCGCCGACGAGACCATTCGCGCCGCCGGCACCGCCCTGACCGCCCTGGCCGCCGGCGTTCGTCGCATTTCCGCCGGCCCCGCCGTTGCCGCCCTTGCCCCACAGCCCCGCGGACCCGCCGCCACCACCGCTGCCGCCGCTGGAACCGGCGACGCCCGACCCACCGTTGCCGCCGTTGCCAACAAGCCAGCCACCGCTACCGCCGCCATCGCCCGTGCCGACCGCCCCGTCGGCGCCGTTGACGAACAGCGAACGCCCCGTCAATGCCTTGACGGGCGAGACGATCCCAAAGGGCTGGGCCAGATCGACCAGCGTCGTCAACAGGTCCGAACTGGCAGCCGACTCGGCCGCCGCGTAGGCCGACCCACCCGAACTCAACAACTGTACAAACCGCGCATGAAACACCGCCGTCTGCGCCTGCAGCTCCTGATACTCCGCGCCGAACCCGCCGAACAGCCGCGCGATCGCCCCCGACACCTCATCCGCCGCCGCCGGCACCAGGCTTGTCGTCGACGACAACGCCGACGCCGACGCCGCGCGAACCGACTCCCCGACCCCACTCAAATCGGACGACGCCGAAGCCAAAGCCTCCGGAGCAGCGATCAGAAAAGACGACATCTTCAGGCTCCAATTCCGCTGACGTGGCCCCACCAAAAGAAAGACCCGGGGTACAGCACTGTACGCCTGCTCAATTGACTTTAGGGCAAATTCAATAAGGGGGCCTCGCGTGTCGCCGACGCCTCGATCGACTACCCGACGAATCGCGGAAAAAGCTTTGTAATCAACATGAATTGGTCCGAAGTCGCCCCGTAACGCGCAGGACAGCGAGCATCGCACCACACCAGGTTCAAGACCACAGCAAACATTATAAATACAACATATCAATCGCTTATGTAATGCAAATATTAGGCCGAAGCGGTCCGAAGCTAGCGAGTTATTTCTGAGCCGGTTGAGGCAGGTTGAGAGGCGGGTTCAGCCGGTTGCTCCGCCGATTTCTTGCTCGGAGTCCGCACCGGCTCCTTCCACTCGGACTGCGCAGCCGCGCGCAGCTGCTCCTCGGCGCTGGCGTCGACCCCGGCCATCGCCCAGCGCAGCAGCGGTGGGGCCATCACCGAGGTGACGATCGCGACCAGCACGATCACCGTGTAGGTGGCGCTGCTGATCACGCCGAGCCGCAGGCCGACCATTGCAACGACGACCTCGACCACACCGCGGGCGTTCATGCCGGCGCCGAGCGCCAGACCCTCGCGCCGGGTCAGCCGGGAGGTGCGGGCGCCGAGGTAGGCGCCGGCGAACTTGCTGACGATCGCGGTGGCCAGCACGACCACGGCGGCCAGCGCCACCGACGGGCTGGCCAGCGCCCTCAGATCCATCCGCAGACCCGGGGTGGCCAGGAATATCGGCGCGAACACCCACATCACGCTGGTGCGCAGCGACGCCAGCCGGGCGGGCCTCCCGGCGCCGGGGGCGCCGACGAGCACGCCGGCGACGAACGCACCGAACACCGCCTCAAGGCCCAGCGCCTGAGTGATCGCGGCACCGGCGATGATCACCACAACGGCGGTGGCCACGGACGGGCCGGAGTCGTCGCTGCGGCCGGCGAGCTGAAACGCCCGGCGTACCAGCGGGCGACCCACTAGCGCGGCGAGCACGACGAACCCGATCAGGTAACCGACGGACAGCGCGACCTTCCAGCCGTGCATGCCGCCCACGGCCATCGCCGAGACGACGGAGAGCAGGAACCAGCCGACCGCCCCGTCGACCGTGCCGGCGGTCAGAATGAGCTGGCCGACGTCGCGGTGAGTGAGGTTCATGTCGGCGAGCGTCTTGGCGATCCCCGGGATCGCGCTGACGCACATCGCGACGCCCAGAAAAATCGCGAACGTCGGGCGGGTGGTTGAGCCGGCCATCAGGGTGGCCGGCAGCAGGAACGCAACCCCGCCGCCGAGCGCCAGCGGGATGAGCAGACCGGCAAGGCTGATGTTGATCGCGGCGCCGCCACGGCGGCGGAGGATCTTCAGGTCGAGGTGCGCGCCGGTGATGCCGACCAACAGCAGCACGCCGATCTGGCCGACCACGTCGAGCAGGTGTGCCTGCTCGGCCTGCGCCGGGAACAGCCACTGCTGGATGCCGGGCACGATGTGCCCAAGGATGGATGGGCCCAGGACCACGCCGGCCAGCAGCTCACCGATGACCGCCGGCTGGCCCAGCTTGACCGCAAGCCTGCCGAGCACTGTTGCGAACAACAGCAGCACGCCGACTTGCAGCAGGAACAGCAGAAACTGGTGTGACGTGATCTGGCTGCTGGGGACGAACGTTGTCGCCAAGTACATGAACTCTCCGACTGCGAAACGATGGGCACGTTTGTTGTCGAGCAAATTACCGTGAAGCGCGGACTGCCGCTTGAGTTGGGCTCAATCCCACTGAACCGCAACAGAATTCATCGCCCACAACGGTCGCTGGTGATCGCTGCGTCGACCAGCTCGGCGAATTCCGCGGTTATCGGGGAGCGGAGCAGTCGCCGACCGTCGAGCGTGTGCACGCGGGCAGCCAAGGTCATGCTCGATACCAACCAGATCCCTTGGGCGCGTTGGAGATCGGCGACGCGCAACGCGCGGTAGTCGCAGTCGTAGCCCTTGGTGCGGGCCACCTCAAAGAGGGCCTGTTGGGTGGTGCCGCGCAGGATCGGATACCACGGCGGCGGCGTCAGCAGGCAGAAATTGCCGTCCCCTGCCGGCGAGTCTTCCGAGTCGACGGCGATCACCACCGTCGATCGCGGGCCCTCCAGCACGTAGCCGTCCGAGCTGACGAAGATGACGTCGCCGGCGCCCTGCCGGGTGGCATGGCGCAAGGCGGCCATGTTGACCGCGTAGGACAGCGTCTTGGCGCCGGCGAGTAGCCACGGCATCGCGTCGGCGCCGGCGGCGGGCAACCCACGCGCCAACGTGATCGCCGCGAGCCCATCGCGCCGCACCGCCGTCACCCGGTCGGGCAGCGGATTGACCATCACATAGGCGGTCGGCGCCGCTTGCGGGTAATCGCTCTCCCGGCCGCGGCTGTAGATCAGTCGCAGCGCGCCTTCGGCAGCGCTACCCGCGGCCCACTGCCGGGCGGCCACGCCGATGGCGTGCCGCCAACCGGGGAGGTCCGGCGTGGGCAGGTCCATCAACTTGGCCGACTGGGTCAGCCGCTGCAGATGTGGCTCGACCAGGCAGGCCCGGCCGTCGCGGACCAGCAGCGTCTCGAAGATGCCATCCCCTCGAACCACAGCGAGGTCGTCGGCGTGCAGCAACGGCGACCCCGGCTCGTGTGTCTCGCCGTCCAGCGTGACGATCACACCCGTGGGGCCAGCCATGAGTGAGCAGCCTAACGGTGCCGCCACGCCACCGTAGAGTTGACGTGTGCATGCAGTCCCCGCTCCCGAGACCGGACCCGACGCGGGCGCAACTTGGCACTTCGGCGATCCACTCGGTGAACAGCGGGCGGCCGAAACCGAGGCCGTGCTGGTGGACCGGTCGCACCGCGCGGTGCTCACGCTGACCGGCGCCGATCGACAGACCTGGCTGCACAGCATCTCGACCCAGCACGTCAGCGAACTCCCCGAAGGGGCAAGCACCCAGAATCTCAGCCTGGACGGTCAGGGCCGGGTCCAGGACCACTGGATCCAAACCGAGCTGGGTGGCACGACGTACCTCGACACCGAGCCGTGGCGGGGCGAGCCGTTGCTCAATTACCTGGCAAAGATGGTGTTCTGGTCGGCGGTCACGCCCAGCAGCGCCGACATGGCGGTGCTCTCACTACTCGGACCGCGGCTGGCCGATCGGGCGGTGCTCGACGTCCTCGGGCTGGATGCCCTGCCGGCGGAGGTGGCGATCCCGGTGGCCGGCGGTGGCTTCGTGCGCCGGACGCCAGGCGCCACTGCGGACGAAATCGAGTTGGAGCTGCTGGTACCGCGTGACGCGTCGGACGACTGGCGGCGGCGGCTGGCGCAGGCGGGCGTGCGCCCGGCGGGCGTGTGGGCCTTTGAAGCCAACCGAGTGGCGAATCGGGTAGCCGCGCTACGTCCGCGGCTCGGCGTCGACACCGATGAGCGCACGATCCCACACGAAGTGGGTTGGATCGGCGGCCCGGGTGCGGGAGCCGTCCATCTGGACAAGGGCTGCTATCGCGGCCAAGAGACCGTCGCGCGGGTGCATAACCTGGGCAGACCACCCCGGATGCTGGTGTTGTTGCATCTCGACGGCACGGTCGAGCGGCCCTCGACCGGTGACGCGGTGCTGGCCGGCGGTCGCGCCGTCGGACGCCTCGGCACCGTGGTCGAGCACGTTGACCTGGGACCGGTAGCGCTGGCGTTGCTCAAGCGAGGGCTGCCGGCCGGTACCGAGCTGTTGACGGGCCCAGAGCCCGGAGTCGCCGCTGCGATCGATGCCGATTCCCTGCCACCCACCGAGGAACTCGGCGCGGGGCGGCGTGCCGTCGAACGGCTGCGGGGGCGATAATCTATCACTACTGATGAGTTCCGCCACAGCTAGCGGGGGGGCCGACACCCGACCACGCGGCACGGTAAACTCTTGTCAGGACAATAACGACACCAAGAGATCGGAGCCGCCTACTCGTAGGCCGCTCCGTTATTGCGCGAGGGGGTTCCCCCATGGGCCGCGGCCGGGCTAAGGCAAAGCAGACCAAGGTTGCTCGAGAACTTAAATACAGCTCCCCGCAAACCGACTTTCAGCAGCTTCAGCGTGAGCTGTCGGGAACGGGTACCGACGACTCCAACGAGCTGGAGGGCGACGCCGCCGACGATCCATTGGACTACGAGGACGACTGGCGCCGCTGAAATCTTCCCACCCGATTTTTGGGTCGATGCGTGACGCGTCTGTGCCGTGGTAGTCGTTGTCGACCCAAGTTTTTACCTATCGGCGAACACACCGGCTGACGGGCCCGCGGCGCAACCGGAGGCCGAGAACTCCACGGTTCTTAGAACCTCGGGTGCTGCCCGACCAGTTTGGCCCGCGGGCCTTCCTTGCCACCTTTGCTGATGGTCCCCAGCACCCAGCAATCCAGGTGTCGTGCCGTCAAAAAGGCCTGAGCCCGGTCGGTGTCTTCTGGCGCGACGACGGCGACCATGCCGACGCCCATGTTGAACGTCTTCTCCATTTCCTCACGAGTCACGCGGCCGCGCTGGGCGATCATGTTGAACACCGGGGCCGGCGTCCACGTGCCGCGGTCGATCTCGGCCGTCAATCCGTGCGGGATGACGCGTTGCAGATTGCCGGCCAGCCCGCCACCGGTGACGTGGCAGAACGTGCGGACCTGGGTTTCGGCGGCCAGCCTCAGGCAGTCCTGGGCGTAGATGAGGGTGGGCTCCAACAACTCTTCGCCCAGGGTGCGACCGAACTCCTCGACATAGCCGGCCAGGTTCATCCGGTCGATCTCGAGCAGGACCGCCCGGGCCAGCGAGTATCCGTTGGAATGCAGGCCGGAAGACCCCATCGCGATGACGACGTCACCGGGTTTGACTCGCTCCGGGCCCAAGACATCGTCGGCCTCGACCACGCCCACACCGGTGGCCGAGATGTCGTAATGGTCCGGTTCCATCAGACCGGGGTGTTCCGCCGTCTCGCCGCCCAACAACGCACAACCCGCGCGCACACACCCCTCGGCGATGCCGGAGACGATCGCGCTCAGACGTTCCGGCACCGTCCGGCCCACCGCGATGTAGTCCTGCAGGAACAGCGGCTCGGCGCCACACACCACCAGGTCGTCGACCACCATCGCGACCAGGTCCAAGCCGACGGTGTCGTGCTTGTCCATCGCCTGGGCGATGGCCAGCTTCGTGCCGACGCCGTCGGTGGAGGCCGCCAGCACCGGTTCGCGGTAGCCGCCGCGCAGGGCGAACAATCCTGCGAATCCACCCAGACCGCCGCGCACCTCGGGCCTGGTGGCCCTGCTCGCCAGCGGCTTGAACAGTGAGACGGCGCGGTCACCGGCCTCGATGTCGACGCCGGCCGACGCATAGGTGATGCCCTGGCCACCCGAGGCTGGTCCGAGGCTTTTTCCGGGATCCCTCATCGCGATAAAGGCTACCGGGCGCCGCTCAGCGCCGGTAACGAACGGTTTGCCCGGTGACAGCGAATTTCGTCAGCGCCCAATTGGAACTTCATCGGCCGTCAGATCGCCGCGCACGGCCCCGCGCGCCGTATTGGCGAGCATGTGCTCGACGACGTTCTTGCCCAACGCGGTCTCGCTGGGCAGTTCGATCGGGTACCTGCCGTCGAAGCAGGCGCTGCACAGCCGCGAGGCGGGTTGCTCGGTGGCCGCGATCAGACTGCGCAGCGAGATGTAGCCCAGCGTGTCGGCGTTGATGGCGTGGCGTACCGCTTCGAGCATCTCGCCTTTGTCCTCGACGGCGTTGGCGATCAGCTCGGCCGGCGACGGAAAGTCGATGCCGTAGAAGCAGGGCCACTTGACCGGGGGCGAGGCGATGCGCACGTGCACCTCGATAGCGCCGGCCTCGCGCAGCATCCGCACCAGGGCGCGCTGGGTGTTGCCCCGCACGATCGAGTCGTCGACGACGATCAGCCGCTTGCCGCGGATCACCTCTTTGAGCGGGTTCAACTTCAGCCGGATGCCGAGCTGGCGGATGGTCTGCGAGGGCTGGATGAACGTGCGCCCGACATAGGCGTTCTTCATCAGGCCCTGCCCGTAGGGAATGCCGGACTCTTGCGCATATCCCACCGCGGCAGGGGTGCCCGATTCCGGCACGCCGATCACCAGGTCGGCATCGACCGGGCATTCCCGGGCCAACCGACGACCGATATCCAGCCTGGTGCCGTGCACGGACCGCCCGGCCAGCGTGCTGTCGGGACGGGCCAGGTAGACGTATTCGAAGATGCAGCCCTTGGGCGTCGGGTTGGCGAAGCGGGTGGACCGCACGCCGTCGGCGTCGATCGCCAGCAATTCGCCCGGCTCGATGTCGCGGACGAACGAGGCACCCACGATGTCGAGCGCGGCGGTCTCGGAGGCCACCACCCAACCACGGTCCAGCCGCCCCAGCGACAGCGGCCGCACCCCATGCGGGTCGCGACACGCATACAGAGTGTTTTCGTCCATGAACGTCAGGCAGAAGGCGCCACGCACGGTCGGCAGCAACTCCAGCGCCGCCTGTTCCAGGCTGGAATCGGCGGCGCCGTGGGCCAGCAGCGCGCCCAGGATGTCCGAATCCGTCGTCGCCGGGGCCGGGCAGCGCTTGGCGATCAGGCCCGCGTCGCGGGCGCGCGCGGCGAGTTCGGCGGTGTTGACCAGATTCCCGTTGTGCCCCAGCGCAACCCCGGTGCCGGCGGCTGTGTTGCGGAACACCGGCTGGGCGTTTTCCCATGTGGTGTCGCCGGTGGTGGAGTAGCGGCAGTGCCCGATGGCGACGTGGCCCTCCATGGCCGCGAGCGTCTGCTCGTCGAACACCTGGCTGACCAGGCCGAGGTCCTTGAAGACCAGCACCTGGGACCCGTCGGCGACGGCGATGCCCGCGGCCTCCTGGCCGCGATGCTGCAGCGCGTACAGGCCGTAGTAGGTGAGTTTGGCGACTTCTTCACCCGGGGCCCAGACCCCGAATACGCCACACTCTTCACGGGGTGAATTCAGGTCGTGCTCGGGTGCTTCGGTTCCTGCGACGGTCACGGTTCGGCGGCTCCCCGGGGAACGGTTGGTGACGGAGCCGAGTCTACGGGCACGACGGCCCCAGCACCCAATCCTGGCGGCGTGTTGGGCCCGGAAATGGCGCGAAAATCCGCTTGTGTCACCCTAAACCTGCAGTTCAGGGTTATCTTCAGCCCGCAGCTAGCCCATAGCTATCAGGGGCAGCCAGTGCGCGATTTCACCGGCCCGAGAGCCTGACAAGCGCAGCGCGCCGCCGGCCGCCGCCTCCGCGAGCGGGACCAAGCCGGTGGCTACCAACAGCCAGGTCCGCGCGTCGGTTTCGACCACATTGGGCGGGGTGCCGCGGGTGTGCCTGGGCCCGGAAACGCACTGCACCGCCACGAACGGCGGGATCCGGACCTCGACGCTGGCGCCGGGGGCCAGTGCCGCAAGGGTGCGCGCGGTGAGCCGAACCGCCGTCGCCAGCGCGTTGCGATCGGGCGCCGGACGGGTTTCGTCGTGCAGCCAATCCACAACGGCCAGGACGGCCTGGCGAGTCTTTGCCGGGTCGGCTCGATCACGGGCGGCCACAACTCAGGGTCTCAGAAAGGGCTCAGAAAGGCCCTGAGAAGGCCTATTAGGTCCAGAAATCGTTCATGGGTTGGGCGTACATGTCGTTGGTAGTGATCGGGGCCAGGCCCAGGGAGTCTTCGATAGTGGCCATCAGGCTGTACTGGTTGTAGTAGGTGTCGGTGGTGAAGTGGCCGGATTGCATCCCTGAATTTATGGCGCCCTGGTTGGGGATGACGATCATCGGCACATTGTTGCCTTGGTTATCGATGCCCAGCGACAGATTGTTGTAGTCCTCGTCCCAGGTGATAATGATTGCGTCTTTCTGGCTGGTGTCGGTCCAGGTTGCCGAGCTTTGAATGGTGGACACCTGTTGCTGGACGAACTGGTCGCCGACCGTGATGTTGTACTGGTGCGTCGTGAGCTCGCTGGCAACGAAGTTAGCAAAGCCAGCAGGAGTATCGATGGGGCCTTCCATGTTGTTTGCCTCGTTGGCAGCGATCCACGTGAAGCGCGGGAAGGTGCTCGGGTCCTGCAGGTCCGTGGACAAGTACGTCAGCGGGAGCAGGTGTGTCTGCAGGTAGGCGGTGGGGCTGTTGTAAACGGAGCTGAATTGAGCAAACGGTAATTGGTCGGCGGCAAAGTCACCCGACGCCACGACGGTTCCCGGGGAGGGCATGCTCTGCCCGTAGCCGGCCCACAACATGCCCGCCGTATCCATTTCTTGCATGAGGCTGGGCGCATTGATGACGTTCCCGGTGGGGTCGTAGTTGATGCCGTAATCCGACCCGCCCAGGATCCGGAAATAGTTGGCGTCGCTGGGGTGGCTCAGGGCGTAGTAGTTGTCGGCGTATCCGTACGTGTTGATCAGGCTGTTGATGTAGGGCGCGTTGGCGCTGCCGACGATATTGCCGTTGCCCATGTTCTCCATGTAAATGACGAACACGTGGTCCAGTGAGCCGCCGGTGTACGTCGGTGTGGTCAGCGCCGCCGCGGTGAGGGTGGGATCACCGACGGTGAACGAGAGGTCGTCGGCGTAGGCGTTGTTGTAGTTGCCCAGGACCGGGTTGTGGTCGGCGAAGGTTGCGGTGACCACGGCGGATCGGGTGCCCGCCGGGATCGTCCCGGAGACGTCTTGTTGCTGGAATCCGGTGATTCCCAGGCGATCCAGCGCCGTGACCGGCCCGATCGTGCCGGTGCCCAAAACGGCCCCGCCGGCGCTGAGGAAGGTGACCTGCACGGAGGCCGCCGACGGGTCCACAAGGGAGCCGCCGAGCAGTCCACTGAGCGTGTACGGCGTTGTGCCGGTGTCGATCTTGGTGGCCGAGGTGGAGAGGTTGACAGTCTGGCTGATGGTGGAGGTGGCCACCGGTCCCCCGCCGGCGAAGTTGTTGCCGGCGCCGAACGGTGCGTGCTGCGGGAAGGCAAAGAACTTCGGCAGATTCGGCAAGGGCGATGAGGTTGGGAATGGATAGTTGCGCGGGGTGCCGTAGGAGATCACGGTCGGTGTGCCGGTCTCCGTCCAGCCCGGAATGGTCACCCCGCTGTAGCCGGACTCCGACGGGTCACCCAGCTCGAAGCTGGGGTTGACCAGCAAATTCTGGCTCATCGGCAAACCGGGGATCCCGTTGAGGCCAAGCAACGCTCCGCCGGTCCCCACGGTACCGGCCCCACCGGTCAGCGCGAGGGTCGCGGCGTTGCCGGCGTTGCCGCCGTTGCCGCCGGTGCCGATCAGGCTGGCATTGCCACCACTGCCGCCATTGCCGCCGCTGAAGCCGGAGGCGGCATCGGCTCCGGCGCCGCCGGAACCGCCATTACCCAGCAGCGGCCCGGCCCCGCCCGCACCGCCCGCCCCGCCGGTGCCCCCGGCGGCGAACCCGCCCGCCCCGCCGGACCCGCCCGTCCCGACCAACGACGCGGCCCCACCAGCCCCGCCCTGCCCACCGTCAACCGACCCCGAACTCGGCGTTCCCGCGATACCCCCAGCACCACCGGAACCCCCAGAGCCCAGCCAACCACCCGAACCGCCGTCCCCGCCGACACCCCCACCCGCGCTCGTCGAACCCGGTTGCAACACCGACCCGCCCGCCCCACCGGACCCGCCAGCCCCCGCGTAATGACCACCCGCCCCGCCGTGCCCGCCGGCCCCACCGGCACCCGACATACTCGCCCCGCCATCCCCGCCGGCCCCGCCCGCCCCGATCTCCGAGCCGCCAACATTGAACAGCGACCCACCCAGGCCACCCGCCCCGCCGGCCCCGCCGACGGAGTCCACCGACGCACCACCTACGCCCCCGGTGCCGCCGGGCGCGCCGACCAGCCCACTGAGCGGCCCACCGGCCCCGCCGATCCCACCGGCCCCGGGCAGCAACGACGTACCGAGCTGACCGGTCATCCCCCCGGCCCCGCCGACCCCGCCGCCACCGAACCACCCGGCGCGCCCACCATTGCCGCCGCCCCCGCCGTCCCCACCGGTCCCGCTAGCCGCGCCGACGCCGCCGGCCCCGCCCGGCCCGCCGTCGCCGAACAGCCACCCGCCGTGCCCGCCCTGGCCGCCGGCCTTGCCGACCCCCGCCGCGCCCAGCCCGCCGGCCCCGCCGGCCCCGCCGGTGCCCAACAACCCCGCCGCCCCGCCGGGCCCACCGGGCACGTTGTCCGCACCCGACCCGCCGGCCCCGCCGTCACCGAGCAACCAACCCCCAGCCCCACCAGCGGTTCCGCTACCCGCCGCACCCGCGGCGCCGTTACCGATCAACACCCGCCCGGTCAACGCCAGGCTGGGCTCGTTGACCACGTTGAGCACCGACGCCGGCAACAAGGTGCCGTTGGCGCCGCCGGCGCCGTCGGCTCCCGCCGTCGTGCCCAGCCCGCCGATCCCACCGGCCCCACCGATACCGAACAGGAAAGCCTTACCGCCGGCCCCGCCGGCACCGCCGGCCACGGCCGCCGCGCTCTGCACGCCCGCCCCGCCGGCCCCGCCGTCACCGACCAGCACGCCGCCGGCACCGCCGGCCCCACCGGCCCCACCGGACCCGGTCGCCGCGAACCCGCCCGCCCCACCGATCCCACCGAAACCGACCACACCGGCATCACCACCAACCCCACCGTTCCCGCCGGTGCCGCTGCCGAAGGTGTTGCCGCCAGCCCCACCCGAGCCAGCCGAACCCAGCAAGCCCGCGTGCCCGCCGACCCCACCAACCCCGCCGTCCCCGGAATAACTGGTGCCCCCGGTGCCCCCGGCCCCGCCATTCCCCAACACCGTGCCCGCCAGGCCACCGAGCCCGCCGCTACCACCATCCCCGGTGCTGCCCGTCCCGCCGGTTCCCCCAGCACCACCGAAACCGAACAACGAGCCGCCGGCCCCGCCAGACCCGCCCGCACCCCCGCTGATCCCGGCCCCGCCGGCCCCGCCGGTCCCGCCGCCCGCCCCGAACAGCCCCGCCAGAAACCCACCCGAACCGCCGACCCCACCGTTGCCGCCAGCCCCCGCCGCCGCGTACCCGCCGGCCCCACCGGCCCCACCCCCACCCAACAACCCGCCCGCCCCGCCGACCCCACCGCTGCCGCCGGCCCCCGACGATGCGAACCCGCCGGCCCCACCGGCCCCACCCGCACCCAACAACCACCCGCCATGCCCACCGACTCCGCCAGCCCCGCCGGTGCCCCCGGCCCCGGCGGCACCGCCAGTCCCGATCAACCCCGCAGCCCCACCGGCCCCGCCGTCGCTACCGGCCCCACCCGACCCGCCGGCACCACCATCACCGAGCAACCATCCCCCGGCCCCACCAGCGGCCCCCGTCCCGGGCGCCCCGTTGGCGCCGTTGCCGATCAACGGACGCCCGGTCAACTCGAAAACGGGTCCGTTCACTGTCTCCAGCGCGGTCTGTTGCAGCGTGTGCAGCGACGATCCGTTCACAACCTCAGCGGCCGCATACGAGACCGACGCCGCGCTCAGCGCCTGACCGAACTGCGCCTGAAACGCCGCCGCCTGAGCGCCCACCGCCTGATAAGCCTGCGCGTAACCACCGAACAGCCGCGCTATCGCCACCGACACCTCATCGGCGGCCGCCGCAACAATCCCCGTCGTCGACGGCGCCGCCGAGGACCTGGCCGCCCCGATCGCCTCCCCGATCCCACTCAAATCCGCCGACGCCGCAGCCAACACCTCGGGTGCGGCGATCAGGAAAGTCGACATCTGTAGTTCCCATCATGTTCAACGGGAGGACTTCGAACGTTAACCTTATTTCAACCGCGGGCGAGAATGTAATGCTTTGCGATCAACTTCGTGAGATTGGCTGGACGCCACCCGTCCCGGGAGTACGGCGTCGCCGATGTGTCCACGCCGAGGTCCGTATCCGCCAGCCCAACCGGGCCAGCGCCGGCCGGGCCAGCCTGCGCACCGGCTGGACAAATCCTCGCTCGCCCATCGACCAAGGGACGGGGGAACCGGCGAGCGCGGTGCCGGCCGTCCGGACCCGCGTATGGTTGATAGCGGCGTCCTTCCGGTATGGGGACGTAACCGAAATTGATATGACGCGCATGCAACCGAGAGGTTGCCGACAGGTTTCCTCAAGTCACTAAATCGATTGCCTCGCAATAGGTGTTGACGAAGGGGCCACTCGCCCTGCAGCGACGCTGGATGTGTGAGATTCTCTCGGTGCCGTGGTCGCACCCGTAACTTAAGGCGGTGTTCTGATGTCCAAGATCGTGTCGCGCGAGGGCAGTCGGCCCGCCGCCCGGACCCTCGACCCCATCATCGTTACGCGACAGGGAAAGATCGCCCGCCTCGAGTCCAGGTTGACCCCGCATGAGGCGCAGGTCGAAGATCTGGTCTTTGTGCGAAAGGTGTTGAATCGGGCCAAGATTGCATACCTGCTGATCCGCAACCACAAAGGCCGGCCCATCCTTGCCATAGACATCGAATTGCGTGCCGCGGTCGCCCAGGCGCTGGCCGCGGCCTGCGCCCCCGAGCCCATGTACGCCAAAACCATTGACGAGGCCGGAATTTCTCCCGTGCTGGTGGCCGACGGCAATCTCTCCCGATTGCTCGATCCGGGGATCGTGCGGTTGTACCGACGCCGGATCGCGCCGGGCGGATTCCGATACGGGCCGAAGTTCGGTGTCGAGCTCCAATTTTGGGCGTTCGAGGAGAACCTGGTCCGCTGCCCGGTGGAAAACTCGCTTACCCGCAAGGTGCTGCCGCGCAGCGAAATAAGGCCGACCACGGTCAAGCTCTACGGATATAAATGGCCGACCATCGAGGGGATGTTCACCCCGCACGCGAGCGACGTAACATTCGACATCGATCTGGTCTTCTCCTGGGTCGACGGCAATGATCCGGAGTTTCGGGCGCGGCGCGCGGCGCAGATGTCACAGGTCGTGGTGGGCCAAGGCGACGAAGCCGACGCACGGATCCGCCAGATCGACGAGCTGAAATACGCTCTGCGGTCGGTGAATATGTTTGCCCCGTGGATCCGGCGCATCTTCATCGCGACGGACTCGGTCCCACCCGCCTGGTTGGCCGAGCACCCGATGATCACGATTGTCCCTGCCGAGGAACACTTTTCGGACAAGACCGTGTTGCCGACCTATAACTCGCACGCGGTGGAAAGCCAACTACATAACATCCCTGGGCTCAGCGAGCATTTCCTGTACTCCAACGACGACATGTTCTTCGGTCGACCGCTCAAGGCCAGCATGTTCTTCTCCCCGGGCGGGGTATCGAGGTTCATCGAGGCCAAGACCAGGATCGGGCTGGGTGAAAACGATCCCACCCGTAGTGGCTTCGAGAACGCGGCCCGGGTGAACCGGCAGCTCCTTTTCCAGCGGTTCGGCCAGGTCATCACCCGTCACCTCGAGCACACCGCGGTCCCGCTGCGCAAGAGCGTGCTGATCGAGATGGAACGAGAATTTCCCGACGAGTTCGCCCGAACCCAGGCCAGCTCGTTCCGGTCGAGCAGCGATATCTCGGTGACCAACTCGTTCTACCACTACTACGCGCTGATGACCGGACGCGCCGTCCAGCAAGAGAAGGCGAAAGTCCTCTACGTGGACACCACAACGCAAGCGGGGCTCGGCTTGCTTCCCGAGTTGCGGCGGCGGCGCGGCCACGACTTCTTCTGCCTCAACGACGGCAGCTTTCCCGAGGTCTCCGCGGCGCATCGCGCCGAGAGGGTGGTCAATTTCCTGGAACGCTACTTCCCCATACCGGCGCCCTGGGAGAAGGTCTCTTCGGACATCACTGCGGACATAACCGGCCAGGAACTTGAAGAGCCTACGGCGCCAGTGGTGGCTATGCCGTCGGAACCACTGGCGGCTGCGCAAATAGCGAGTCCCGCGCGGACGGCTCGATAAACAGGCCGCTTCCGGAGATTTCGCGGCGCGCCTGCGCGGGAGACACAAAGGTGCCCACGGTTTCTCCGGTGCCCAACGGAATCACTGAGTGCACCACGGTGTCTTGGTACACGTGCACGAGGTTGCAGCCCTGGGCGCCGTCGCGGCCGCGCGTTCCCCCGGCGGCAACCGTCAGATCTTGCGTGTAGCAGGTGGCCGACGCGACCGACACCGGAATCCCAACGAAGGTGGCATTAGTCGAGTAGTGCAAGTGCCCGGCGAGAATGGCACGAACATCGGTACCCTTCAGGACCCGCCCAAGCGATGCCTGATCGCGCAGTTCCACCGTGACGGCCAGGTCCAAAACGCTGGGAATTGGCGGATGGTGCAATGCCAAGATGGTGCCGTCCGGCGCCGGGGTGGCCAATTCTTGGGCAAGCCAACCCAACTGGGACGGGCTGATTTCGCCGTAGTGATGTCCCGGAACCGAGGTATCCAGGGTCACGATCCGGAGACCGTCGATCATGCGGACGTCGTCCAGGGGCGCCATCGAGGGCGCCTCGTCCAGCAACATCTTGCGCAATTCGGCGCGGTTGTCGTGGTTGCCCATCACCCAGACGAGCTCGGACCCGAGCTCCGCGGCGAACGGCTCGACCAGGTGGCGCAGCTTTCGATACGCCTCCGGCTCGCCCTTGTCGACTAAGTCGCCGGTGAAGATGATCGCCTCCGGGCGCAACCCGGATCCCTTCAGCTGTTCGAGCAGCTCGCCGAGCCGGCCGTCGGCATCAACTGCTCCGTAGAGAGAGCCGTCCCCTCCGATGAGATGCGTGTCGCTGATGTGGAGAAGTACATAGTCCGGCCGCGGATGCTCCGCGGCCCTGAGTCTGTGCACCACCGGTGCCAACCCCTTCATGATCGGTCGGTTTACATAAACGAAACATTGAGCATACCTGCGCCGCGGCGCTAATCAGCGCACTTGTGAGCTGTTCCACGCCTACTAAAACGCCTCTGGATCGCGACCGTGGCCAGCGCGCCGGTCTCGTTGAAGGCCAGGTGCACCAGCAGCGGCGCCGCCAGGCTGCCGGAGCGGTCGGCAAGCCACCCGAACAACCAGCCGGCGGCACCGGTGAACAGCACGGTCGCCAACACGGGCTGGCCCCCCGCACGTGCGTCCGGGATGTGGGAAAGTCCGAATGCGGCGCCCTGCAGCAGCCGGCCACCGGGTTCGCCGAAGGCACCCGAGCCGGCGGTGGCCAGCGCCGCGCGGAATGCGGCTTCCTCGGCCCACACCGTGCCGACGGGTATCCACAGCAGCAGCCAGGACGCGGCCGACGCCGGCAACTCGTGGGCCGACATACCCCGCCGCACCGCGGGCACCGCGGTGGTCGCGGCGACCACCGTCGCAGCGAGGGCCCCAACCGCCGAACCCAGTCGCAACCCCGCCCGCAACCGCGGCGGACGCAGGCCCGACGCCGCGCCGGTCAGCAAGACCAGCAGCCCGCCCACGCCTGCCTGCAGCGCGACGCGCCAACGGGCCGGCAGCCGCGGGCTGACAAAGCTCCAGGCAACCAGCGCCGCTGCCAGGGAAAGTGCCCGAAGCCGACGAGAACCGCTGTCACACATCAGGATTTGGGCGGTTCAGCCAAAGAATTGCGGCAGCACCGCCTCGGACGTCGCACGCAGTTCTGCCAGCGAAACCGTGAACAGGCCCTGAACCTCCACGGCGTCCGAACCCTGATCCACGACGCCGATGCGGACGGCCGGCAATCCACGCGCCTCGCACATGGAACGGAACCGGCTCTCCTCGGTGCGCGGCACGGCGACCAACACCCGGCCCGCCGACTCGGAAAACAGCAGCACAAACGGATCTGTGCCTGCTTGAGGATCGTCCGGAAGCACGATCCGGCAACCGGTTTCACCCGCCAGCGCCGATTCCACAATGACCTGGGCCAGCCCGCCCTCGGACAGGTCGTGTGCCGCGGACACCAGCCCGTCCCGCGACGCCGAACGCAGCACCTCCGCCAGCAACTTCTCACGCTGCAGATCCACCGCGGGCGGAAGCCCACCCAAATGGCCGGCGGTCACCTGCGCCCACACGGAGCCATCGAACTCGTCGCGGGTGTCGCCCAGCAGCATCAGGACCTCCCCCGGTTCGGTGCCCAGCGCCGTCGGAATACGCCGGCTCACGTCATCCAAGACGCCGAGCACCCCGACCACCGGCGTGGGCAGGATCGCCGTCGACCCGGTTTGGTTGTAGAAGCTGACGTTGCCGCCCGTGACCGGAATCCCAAGAGCCGCACAGCCGTCGGCAAGGCCCCGCACCGCCTGCGCAAACTGCCACATCACCCCCGGGTCCTCCGGCGAACCGAAGTTGAGGCAGTTGGTCACCGCGACCGGCGTGGCGCCGGTGACGGCAACGTTGCGGTAGGCCTCCGCCAGCGCGAGTTGTGCGCCGGCGTACGGATCGAGCTTGGTGTAGCGCCCCGACGCGTCGGTCGACAACGCGATGCCGCGGCCGGTGGATTCGTCGACACGCAGCACGCCGCCGTCGGCGTGTTCGGCCAGCACGGTGTTGCCCCGCACGTACCGGTCGTACTGCTCCGTGATGAACGCCCGGCTGCACAGATGCGGACTGCCAAGCAGCGCAAGCAAAGTCGCACGCAGCTCAGCGCCGGTGGTGGGCCGGGGCAGGTTGGCCGAGCTATCGGCGTTGAGGGCGTCCTGCGATTCCGGGCGGGCGACCGGCCGCTCGTATACCGGTCCCTCGTGGGCCACGGTGCGCGGCGGTACGTCGACGACCGTCTCCCCGTGCCAGGTGATGCGCAGCCGGTCGCCGTCGGTGACCTCGCCGATCACCGTGGCCAGCACATCCCACTTGCGGCACACCGCCATGAACGCGTCGACGTTCTCCGGCGAGACCACCGCGCACATCCGCTCCTGCGACTCGCTGCACAGCACCTCGGCGGGCGTCATCTCTTTGGCCCGCAACGGAACCGTCTCGAGTTGGATGGCCATGCCGCCATCCCCGGCAGAAGCCAATTCTGATGTGGCGCATGATAATCCGGCTCCCCCCAGGTCCTGGATGCCGATCACCAGGCCACCCGCATAGAGCTCCAGGCAGCACTCGATGAGCACCTTTTCGGTGAAGGGGTCGCCGACCTGCACCGACGGCAGCTTCTTGCGTGCGGTGCCCTCGCCACTAGCTGCGTCGAAGGTGTCCGACGCCAGCACGGACACGCCGCCGATGCCGTCCAGGCCAGTGCGGGCGCCGAACAGGATGATCTTGTTGCCGGCACCGGAGGCGAACGCCAAATGCAGGTCCTCCTGCCGTAATACGCCGACACACAACGCGTTTACCAGCGGGTTGCCGGCATAGCACCCGTCGAAGACGGTCTCGCCGCCGATGTTGGGCAAACCAAGTGAGTTGCCGTACCCGCCGATGCCGCGGACCACCCCGTCGAGCACGCGGCGGGTGTCGGGTGCATCGGCGGCGCCGAACCGGAGTTGGTCCATCACGGCGACGGGTCGCGCGCCCATGGCCATGATGTCGCGGACTATGCCGCCGACCCCGGTGGCCGCGCCCTGGTAGGGCTCGACGTAGGACGGGTGGTTGTGGGATTCCACCTTGAACGTGACGGCCCAGCCGTCGCCGATGTCGACGACACCGGCGTTCTCGCCGATGCCGGCCAGCATGCCGGCCCGCATCTCGTCGGTGGTCGTCTCACCGAAGTACCGCAGGTGCACCTTGGAGGACTTGTAGGAACAGTGCTCGCTCCACATCACCGAGTACATCGCCAGCTCGGTGTCGGTGGGCCTGCGGCCCAGGATTTCGCGAATCCGCTGGTATTCATCGTCTTTGAGACCCAGCTCACTGAACGGTTGCGGCTGGTCGGGGCTGGTCGCGGCGTGTTCGACGGTGTCAATCAATTGGCTGCGCGAGCTCGTCACGTCGACAGTCTAGATTCCGGTCGCCGAGCGGGCTCGGCACGCATCGGGTGGCCCCGGCCGAAATGGGTGAAGACGACCAAAAATCCAGCTGACACCGCCCGGGGCAGTCCCGAGAATAGAACGATGTCTCGTCACTGGCCGCTGTTCGACCTGAGGATCACCACCTCTCGATTGCAGCTTCGGCTGCCCAGCGAGGAACTGTGTGACCAGCTGATCGACGCAATTCTCGATGGAGTGCACCCCGCGGACCGGATGCCGTTCTCGATCCCGTGGACGCGAGCGCCCCGCGAGGACCTGCCGTTCAACACCCTGTCGCACATGTGGCAGACACTGGCCGGCTTCGGACGCGACGACTGGAACCTGCCTTTTGCCGTCGTCATCGACGGCCGGGCCGTCGGCGTGCAGGCACTGATCGGCAAAAACTTCCCGATCACCCGCCAGGTGGACTCTGGGTCATGGCTGGGGCTGCGTTACCAGGGCCGCGGTTACGGCACCGAGATGCGAGCGGCCGCATTGTATTTCGCGTTCTCCGAGCTCGGCGCCCAGGTCGCGACGTCGGCTTCGTTCATCGACAACCCAGCGTCTATCGCGGTATCCCGTCGCAACGGCTACCAAGACAACGGCGTAGACCGACTTGCTCGCGAGGGAGCCGTCGCCGAGCAGTTACGGCTCAAGCTGACCCGCGACGATTGGCAGCGGCATCGCACCGTCGAGGTGCGGGTGGACGGGTTTGATCGCTGCCGACCGATGTTCGGCCTGTGACCAGCTAGTGGCCCGTCACGCAGAACACGTTGCCCTCGGGGTCGGCCAGCACCACCCAGCGGAAGTCGTCGCCGAACTTGTGCCGTTCGGTCTCGGCGGCTCCCGCCGCCGTCAGTCGCACCACTTCGGCATCCAGGTCTGCCGCACTGAAGTCGAGGTGCACGCGGTTCTTTCCGGGGGTGGGATCGGGGACCTTCTGAAATCCGAGCTGCGGCCCGTCCGGTAGTGCCACCGCGACGAATTCGCCGGGTAGCAGCTCTTGCGTCGTGCCGGCAAACTGCTCGGCCCACCAGCCGGCCAGCTTCGCCGGATCACTACAGTCGAACGTGACCATCTCCACTTTGAGCGCCATACCGGCGACTCTATGCCGGTACGGAAGTCGCGGCAGCGGGGCCAATTCATGTATGGGCCGCGTCCGACGGCGATACGATCCTTTCCTGCAGTCTGCTCCGTGACGCTGCCGGCTGGCCGGCGTCCGATGGAGGTGCGAGATGCCGTATGTGATCGCGACGCCGGACGTGGTGGCTGCGGCAGCAATGGATCTCGCGGGTATCCGTTCGACCCTCAGCGGCGCCAATACGGCGGCGGCGATCCCGACAACGGGATTGCTGGCACCCGCGGCCGACGGGGTTTCGCTGGCGCTCGCCCAGTTTTTTGGCGCACACGGCCAGGCGTATCAGTCGCTCAGCAGCAACATGGCGGCGTTTCATGACCAGTTTGTCCAGGCCATGAGCGCGGGTGCGGGCGCGTATGCCAGCGCCGAGGCCACCAACGCGTCGCCGTTGCAGGCCTTGGGACAGGCTGCCCTCGGCGTGGTCAACGATCCGGGCGCATCGCCGCTCGGCCTGCCACTGAGCGGCAATCAGACGACTGCCGCCGCAGCAACTGGCGACAACGGCGGTCCCAGCGGGCTGCTCTGGGGCAATGCCGCCAGCGCCGGGTCCGGCGCGTTGGGCATTCCCGGCGGCAATCGCGGTGACGCCGGACTGTTCGGCGGCGGGATCGGCGCAAACGCCGCCAAGGGCGGGATATTGTTCGGCACCGGCGGCACCGGCACCGGCGGCGTCGGCGAGACCAACATCTGCGCTACCGGCGGTAACGCCGGGCTCTTCGGCTTCGGCGGGCCCGGCGGGATCGGCGGGATCGGCAGCACCGGCGGGACGGGCGGCAATGTCGGGGCCACCAGCGGCCGCGGCGGCAACGGCGGCATTCTCTTTGCCGGCGGCGGGACCGGCGGGTCCGGCGCTGCCGGTGCTGCCGGTGCTGCCGGTGCCAACATGCTGGGCGGCCGAGGCGGCATTCTCTTCGGCGGCGGCGGCCTCGGCCCGCCGGTGCAGCCGACCTGGGATTTGACTCCGCGAGCGTAACGCCACGGCGAAACACAACGCGCGCAGCCGACAAGGCAGGCGCTTTGTCACTCGCTGCGTCACAGGGGCGACAAAAATGCTTGCATCGCAGCCGAATACGCGGCCACGTCGTGCGCACCCATCAGCTCGCGTGCCGAGTGCATGGCGAGTTGGGCGGCGCCGACGTCGACGGTGGGGATGCCGGTCCGGGCCGCGGCCAGCGGGCCGATCGTCGTACCGCACGGCAGGTCGGCGCGATGCTCGTAACGCTGCAGTGCGACACCCGCCTGCCGGCACGCCAGCTCGAACGCCGCCGCCGTTCGCGAATCGGTAGCGTAGCGCAGGTTCGGGTGCACCTTGAGCACCGGCCCGGCGTTGACCTCGATCAGATGGCCGGGTTCATGCCGCTCCGGGTAGTTGGGGTGGGTCGCGTGCGCCATGTCCGCCGAGGCCAGCAACGAAACCGGCAGCCTGCGCAGGTAGTCTTCCCGGCTGCCGCCGGCCGCCAGCACGATGCGTTCCAGAACCATGCTGAGCAGGTTGGACTGCGCGCCGTGGTCGGAGGTGGAGCCCACTTCCTCGTGGTCGAAGAGCACCAGCACCGGCAGGAAGCCGCGCGGTTCGGCGGCCAGCAAAGCTTCCAGCCCCGCATAGCAACTGGCTTGGTTGTCCAGCCGCGGAGCGCTCAGCAGGCTCGCAGTTCCTCTGTTATCCGAGGCGCCGACCAGCGTCGACGGGGTGAGATCGTGAGTCATCAGGTCGGCCGCCAGCACGTCGGCCGCAGCCACCCCGGCGCGCTCGGCCACGTACGACATAAACGACGCCGCTCCCAGGCCGGTGCCCCACACCGCATTGACATGGCGCTGCGGATCCAACGTCAGCGACTTGCGGTCCTCGGCCAGATGGATGGCCAGCTGTGGGACCCGCAGAATCGGGTCATCAATTCGCACCAACCGGTTGGTAACCCCGGCGCCCTCGCGCACCGATAGCCGCCCACTGACGCCCAGGTCGCGGTCCAGCCAGGAATTGAGCCACACCCCCCCGTAGGGCTGCAGCGCCACCACCTGCCAGCCCGCGACGAACCGGTCGGGATGCTGCTTGACCCGAAGGTTAGGGCTGTCGGTGTGCGCGCCGACGATCCGGAATGCGGCGTCGGAACCCCCGGAGCCGTTCCAGGCGACAAGTGAGCCGGCCCGGCAGGTGAAGTAGCGGCCCGGTCGGTCCGGCCACCGGTCGGCTTCGCTGAGTTCGGTGTACCCGGCGTCGAGCAGCCGTTGGGCCGCGGCGGCGCAGGCATGAAACGGGGATGGTGAGGCGTCGATGAAATCGCAAAGGCCTACGGCGCTGGCCGACATGCTCAACATCATGGCCGCCCGGGATCACGGAGGTCACGCTGGGCCCGATTGCGCGGCTCCTTACTGACGCCCTCCCGGCGCGCGCCGCCGCCACGCTCCCTTCCGGCGCTCGGCGTCGCCACGCTAGGGTCGGCAGAGTGCCTCCGGTTCAGCCCCAACCCATCCTCGCGCCGTTGACGCCTGCCGCGATATTTCTTGTGGCCACCATCGACGACGGCGGCGAGGCGACCGTGCACGACGCACTGCCGGATCTGTCCGGGCTCGTCCGGGCAATCGGGTTCCGCGACCCCGCTAAACATCTGTCGCTGGTCACCTCGATCGGCTCCGACGCCTGGGATCGATTATTCGGCGGGCCACGCCCCGCCGAGCTGCACCCGTTCGTCGAGCTCAGCGGTCCGCGGCACACCGCCCCGGCCACGCCCGGCGACGTGTTGTTCCACATTCGGGCGGAGTCCATGGACGTGTGCTTCGAGCTGGCCGGCCGCATTCTCAAGTCGATGGCCGGCGCGGTGACCGTCGTCGACGAGGTGCACGGCTTCAAATTCTTCGACAACCGGGACCTGCTCGGCTTTGTCGACGGCACCGAAAACCCGGATGGCCCGGTCGCTGTCAGCGCCACCGCGATCGGTGACGAGGATCCCGACTTTGCGGGTTCGTCCTACGTGCACATCCAGAAATACGTGCACGACATGGCGTCGTGGGAATCGCTGTCTGTCGCCGAACAGGAACGGGTGATCGGCCGCACCAAGCTCGAAGACATCGAGCTCGACGACGATGTGAAGCCGTCCAACTCACACTTGGCGCTCAACGTCATTGAAGACGACGACGGCAACGAGCTGAAGATCGTGCGGGCCAACATGCCGTTCGGCGAACTAGGCGTGGGCGAGTACGGCACGTACTACATCGCGTATTCGCGAACGCCAGAGGTCACCGAGCAGATGTTGCGTAACATGTTCTTCGGCGATCCGCCGGGCAACACTGACCGAATCCTGGACTTCTCCACCGCGTTGACGGGCGGGCTGTTCTTCTCCCCCACCGTGGACTTCCTCGACGATCCACCGCCGCTGCCGGCGCCGCTTGCCGCCGCGCGCTCCGACACACCCGCTTCTGACGCTTCTGCGTCTGGCTCACTTTCGATCGGCAGCTTGAAAGGAACCCCGCAATGAACAACCTCTACCGCGATCTGGCACCGGTCACCGAAGCCGCCTGGGCCGAAATTGAATTGGAGGCCTCACGCACGTTCAAGCGCCATATCGCCGGGCGCCGGGTGGTCGACGTCAGCGACCCGGGGGGGCCAGTTGCCGCGGCGGTCGGCACCGGCCGGCTGATAGATGTGCAGGCACCCACCGATGGCGTGGTCGCCCACCTTCGGGACAGCAGACCCCTTGTCCGGCTTCGGGTTCCGTTCACGCTGTCGCGCGACGAAATCGATGACGTCGAGCGCGGTTCGCAGGATTCGGACTGGGATCCGGTGAAAAAGGCCGCCAAGAAACTGGCGTTCGTCGAGGACCGCACCATCTTCGAGGGCTATGCCGCGGCGTCCATCGAGGGCATCCGGAGCGCCAGCTCGAACAAGCCGCTGACGCTGCCCAGCGACCCCCGCGAGATCCCCGATGTCATCTCCCAGGCGCTGTCCGAACTCCGGCTGGGCGGCGTCGACGGCCCCTATTCGGTGTTGCTGTCCGCCGACGTCTACACCAAGGTCAGCGAGACCACCGAACACGGCTATCCGATCCGCGAGCATCTGAACCGGCTGGTCGACGGCGACATCATCTGGGCCCCAGCCATCGACGGCGCGTTCGTGTTGACCACCCGCGGCGGCGACTTCGACCTGCAGCTGGGCAACGATGTCGCGATCGGATACACCAGCCATGACGCCGGCACGGTGCAGCTGTATCTGCAGGAGACGCTGACGTTCCTGTGCTACACGGCCGAGGCCTCGGTCGCGCTCAGCCTCTAACCGGAATAAATGCCGCAACGCCTGTGCTTTCGGAGAAATAGATGAATTTCTCTCCGGGAGGCAGGATTCAATGGCAACAGCACTGGCCGGTTCCACCGCTCTGGTCACCGGCGCCACCTCGGGAATCGGCCGCGAAGTAGCGCTGCAGCTGGCACAGCGCGGCGCCGAGGTCGTGATACACGGGCGCAGCGCCGAACGCGGCGCCAAGGTGGTGCGCGATATCCAAAACTCAGGCGGTAAAGCACGTTTCGTCGCCGCCGACCTCAACAACGCCGACGAGGTGCGCCGGCTCGCCACCGAGGCGGGACAGGTCGACATCTTGATCAACAACGCCGGCATCTACAAATTCGGTAACACCTCCGAGACCGACGACGTGACATTCGACGAACACGTAAACGTAAACCTGCGTGCGCCCTACATCCTGGTCCAGCAACTGGTCCCAGGGATGGTCGCGCGCGGCGCGGGCGCGGTGGTGAACGTGAGCACCGTGGCCGCCTCGGTTCCCGCGCAAGGGGCCGGGATCTACGGCGCCACCAAGGCCGGCCTGGACCAGCTAACTCGGGTCTGGGCAAACGAATTCGGCAAATCGGGTGTGCGGGTCAACGCCGTCGCCGCTGGCCCGACCGACACACCGGGAGTCGCGGTGACGCCGGGCCTACTCGAAGGAATCGGCGCCACCACCGCCCTGGGCAGGCCGGCCGAAGCGAGCGAAGTCGCCAATGCGGTCGTGTTCCTCAGCTCCGTCGAAGCCAGCTACATCAACGGCGCGGTCCTCGCGGCGACCGGCGGCCAGCGCGCGATCGCGGCCTAACACCGGCCTGCGCCGAACGTGAACTGAGCGCGAAATTTTGAAGAAGGTTTTTCGCAGTGGTTTCGCGTTCGGCGCAGCCATTCTAAAGGTCCAAGACCAGGTCACCATCTGGAGCCGCTGAGCAGATGAGCAGCTCTCCCGCACCGGGCGGTTCCAGCGGCGGCTGGACGTAGGTCGTCGTTCCAGCTACGACCCCGGTGGCACATACGTGACAGACCCCGCTTCGGCACGCGAAACGCGTTGGCACATCGCACGCTTCGGCCAGGTCGAGGATTGTGCCGTACTCTCGTGACCAGTTCACGGTGAGGCCGCTGCGGGCGAAGGTGATCGCGGGTCCAGTCCCAGGCGTTCCGGCGGGCGGGTGTGGCGGCTTGCGTGGCCCCGAGTCGACGACACCCGGGTTGATCGGCGGAAGCGTGCCGAACAGCTCGCTGTGGATCCGCACCGGATCGAATCCGGCGGCGGTGAGCCAATCGCGCAAATCGGTCATGAATTGGGTTGGGCCGCATAGATATGCGGCGGCCTCGTTGGGCAAGCCCAGCGCCGCGATCGATTGCCGGCTCATCCGCCCGTGCGTCGCGGTGTAGAAAACCTGCTGGCGCGCGCGGGGCAGCGAGTCGATAAGCCCGGTCACTTCGGTGGCAAACGCCTGGGTATCCCGGTTTCGGGCGGTGTGCAGCCACCAGATCTCGCGATCGCTGCCAGCGGCCGCCAGGGCGTGCAGCATGGCCAGCACCGGGGTGGCACCGATTCCGGCAGAGATCAGGACAACCGGCGCGCTGTCTTCGGCGAGGTCGGTGAGATAGAAGTCGCCACGGGGCGCGGCTGCTTCGATGATTGCCCCCGGTTCGATGTGGTCGTGCAGCCATCGGCTCACGAGGCCGTGCTCTTCACGTTTCACGCTGATGCGATAGAAACCGGCGCCGGGGTCGCCGGAGAGCGAATAGCTGCGCAGCGGCGCGGGGTCGCCGGCACCGGGCACTCGGACGGTGAGGTATTGACCCGGAAGCGGCGGCGGCAGGGACGCGTGATCGTCGGCCGAGAGGCGGATCGACAACACGTTCATGCTCTCCCGGCGGGTGGCACTCACCCGTAGCGCCCTAAAACCGTCCCACCCCGGTTCAACTCCGATCGGCGGCGCCGCCGCGGGCGCCGACTCCCCGGGCTCCTGGTGCGCCGCCAGCATGTCATTGAACGACTGCTGCCACCCGGGACTCAGCGCCGGCACGTCGACGACCTTGCGAAGCACCTCGATGTCGCGGTCCGGCAGATAGAGCAATGCGTCGACGTCGGCGACCGTCAGCCCATGAGGGCCACTGCGGGTCCGCACGATGTGATCGCCGGCTCGGACCCGGCCTTCCGTGATGACGCGGAAGTAGAACCCTGGACGATGTTGGGCGACAAGCATATTGGGCATTGCGGGTTCGCCCAGACGCATGCCGACCCGGAAGCAGGTGACCCGGGGCTGAGTCACCTCGAACTCGGCCTCGCCGATGCGGTATCGGTCACCAATGCAGACTTCGTGGTCGGCGAGCCCGCTGACGGTGAAGTTCTCGCCGAAGTTTCCCGGTTCCAGGTCGTCGCGATTCAAGTAGCACTTCCAGAACTCGTACGACTCGGTTTGGTACACCATGACCGCGCGTTGCTCGCCACCGTGACCGGCGAGGTCGCCCTGACCGTCGCCGTCGATATTGATGCGGCGCACCATGACTGGCCCGTCGACCGGGGTCTTCCAGATCCCCGTGTACACGGACTTGCCCCGCCACGGGACGTTCTTGGGCTTGCCCACATTTACCGAGACAAGCCGGGCCACGATGTCTCCTCTGGGTCAAACTCCTCGGGGTCAAACTCCTCTGGGTCGAACTCCTCGGGGTCGAACTCCTCGGGGTCGAACTCCTCGGGGTCAAACGAGCGGTTCGCCACCGTCGATCTTCAGCGTCGTGCCGGTCATGAACGTGTTGGTCATCGCAAACAATACGCCGCCGGCCACATCCTCGGGCGTTCCGATTCGCCGCACGGGGTTGCAATCCATGATGTGCCGGAAGTAATCCCGTTTGCCGTCCTTGGCGTCCTTGTCGAGTCCGTCCCATGCACCCGTGTCGATAACTCCGGGCGAAATCGCGTTTACCCGGATCGGCGCGAGTTCGACGGCCAGCCAGCGGGTGAGGAAGTCGACAGCGCCATTGGTGATTCCGACCCCGAGATAGCCGACGTTGAGCTTGAAAGCATGGACACCCGAGAACAGCACCAAAGAGCCCTGCGAGTTAATTTGCGGTGCAAAGTGTTTAGCCAGCATGACCGGGCCGATGACCTTGGTGTCAAATGACAACCGCAGGCTATGACGCTCGAGGTCGGCCAGCTTGCCGCGGGCCCGGGCAGAGGCGGTCGACACCACATGATCAACGGCGCCCACCCGGTCGGCGAGCCCGGCGATCGACCCGTCGTCGATGATGTCGACCGCCTCGGCGCCGATGTCGGTGCCACGGTACGCAACGGCCAGTTCGACCGCTCGGGCAATCCCGCTGCCGCGCCCGATCACCACGACCGTCTTGTCCCGCAACGCGTTACCCATCGCGCAAACTCCTTTGGTCTGGTCGGCAAACACCGCCCCCGGACAACGTAGCCAATCCGCGGGCTAAATTGGGTTGTTCCGCCCAGAATATTTCGACCGGACACCGTCGTCAACACCTGGTCACGGACACTGTTGCGCTGCGCCCATTTTGGTGCATAATGGGTCATATAACCCATAAACGTTCGACGAGGAATCGCGCACGGACTCAGGAGGAACGTCATGCCGGCTGTTCATCACCGCTACGCCACCGTCGACGGTCATCGGCTGTTCTACCGCGAAGCTGGCGACCCCACCGCGCCCGCGGTGGTTCTCTTGCATGGGTTTCCGACCAGCTCCCACATGTTCCGGGATCTGGTTCCCGCGCTCGCGGACCGCTACCACGTGGTCGCGCCGGATCATCTGGGCTTTGGACTTTCCGACGCTCCGGCTGTCGAGGAGTTCGACTACACCTTCGATGCCCTGACCGACCTCACCGCCGGACTGCTGAACACGCTCGGCGTCGGCAGGTACGCCATCTACGTGCAGGACTACGGCGCCCCCATTGGCTGGCGACTGGCGCTGCGCGACCCGGCCGCGATAACGGCGATCGTCAGCCAAAGCGGAAACGGCTATGACGCCGGGTTCGTCGAGAGCTTCTGGAAGGTGGTCTGGGCCTATCAGGCCGAGCAGACGCCGGACAACGAGGCCGCGGTGCGACAGTTCCTCACCCTGGACGCCACCCGCTGGCAATATGTCACCGGCGTCCCCGACGAGACGTTGGTAAACCCGGAGTCCTGGTATCACGACTACGCACTGATATCCCGGCCCGGCAATGACATGGTGCAGCTGAAGCTCTTTCGCGACTACGCGACCAATGCGCCGTTGTATCCGAGCCTGCACGAATATTTCCGCGCCACCCGGGTGCCGGTTTTGGCGGTGTGGGGTCGCGGTGACGAGATATTCGGGCCGGCCGGCGCCGAAGCGTTCGCCGACGATTTGCCCGAAGCCGAGATTCATCTGCTCGACGGTGGGCACTTCCTGCTGGAGTCCGCGCTAGACGAAGTCGCCGGGTTGATCCGAAACTTCCTGGCGAAGGTCCACGTGGCCGCCTGACGCGGGCCCGCGGGCGCCACCTCCCGGTCCGGCTAATTTAGTGGGCTGGATATCCCATACGTGACGGCGTCCGCGGGTTAGCCTGACGCCATGGCCCTACCCGAGCTCGATGCCGACAAGCGGTTGACCCCCAAGGGGCGTGCCACCCGCGATCGGATCGTGCAGGCGGCTGCCTCGCTGATCGTCGACGAGGGGATCGCGGCGTTCAACATGGACCGCGTCCGCAAGGCCGCGTCGGTGAGTGGCTCGCAGCTGGCCCACTACTTCGACGACAAGAGCGCCCTCGTCCGTGCCGTCATCGGGCGTCAGATCGGCCTGGTGCTCGACTTTCACCGCGAACCCCAGCTGGGTGACCTCGACTCCTTTGACGACTTCGAGCGGTGGATCGCGCTGAACATGCGCTATCTCAGACGCATCGGAACCGCTGGCGGCACGCCCACTTACCACGCCCTGACCGCGCAGCTGGCGAAGTCCGACGGTGCGACACGGGCCACCTTGGCGGCGGGTTATTGGCAATGGGTCGAGCTGCTTGAATCGGCGATTCAGCGGATGAAGGATCGCCGCGCGCTGTCCGCGGACGCCGACCCGCGACGGTTGGCGCTGGCCATCGTCTGCGCCCATCAGGGCGGAGCCACGCTGGCGTTTACGTTTGGTGCCGATTGGCCGCACGCCGATGCCACGCGATTCGCGGTCAACTACCTACGCATGTTCGCCACCGACCCCGCCGAACGCGCGCCGCGCCCGACCCGGCGCCCCCGCGGCCCCCGCGCGTCAACGAAGGCTCGATGATTGTCCGGCGACGTGACCGACGGCAGCAGATGAACGAAGACGGCACATGAACGAAGACAGCACAGCGCGATTGACCCGCAAGGGATTGGCGACGCGGGCACGCATCGTCGGCGCGGCGGCTCGGCTGATGTTCGAACGCGGCGTCGCCAACACCAGCTTTTACGAGGTGCGCGACGCCGCCGGGGTGAGCGGATCGCAGCTCTCGCACTACTTCCGCGACAAGCGCGATCTAACCCGCCAGGTCATCGCGACACGGCGCAACGACGTCAGGGCGTTTCACACTCAAGCCCGGCTGGGCGACCTGGACAGCCTTGAGGCCCTACAAGCCTGGGCCGATGCATGCGTGGCCGACGTCGACACCGTCTACCGATTGGGCGGGTGCATCTACGGTTCGCTGGCCGGCGAGCTGATCGACGCGGACGACGAGATCCACGCCGACCTCGCAGCGGGCTATGACGAGTGGCTCGAGCTATTCCGGACCGGCCTCGCGGCGATGCGGCACCGCGGCGAGCTGCGCCCCGAAGCCGACCCTCGACACCTGGCGGCCGCCCTGGTCACCGCGCACCAGGGCGGAGCGATGATCACCTACGCCACAGGCGATCCGGAGCCGCTGGCCGTCGCCGTCAGCGCCGCCGTGGACTACGTGCGCTCCTTCGCGCCGCAGCCCAACGCCCGAGCCAAATCCTCGAGGCGCAGAGCCAAAGGCTGATCGGCGCCAACACCGCCCGTGTGACCAAGCGCGCGCTGCGCACTCTGGACATATTGGGTCCAACCACCCATAATAATGGGCTATATAGCCCATTAAATCTGGGAACGAGCAACGGGGGGCAACAATGTCCGTGATCGACACAACCACCAGCAGCAACAGCACACTGCCCTCCGAGCCGGCCGTGGTTCGTGAAAAGCCACACGGCGAAACAATGCGCGCGATCATCTTGAAAGGGTTCGGCGGGCTCGACAGCCTGGTGTACACCGAGATCCCCAAACCGCTGCCCAAACCAGGCGAGGTGGTGATCGCGGTGAAGGGCTTCGGGCTGAACCACGCCGAGCTGCACATGCGTCGGGGCGAATGGGCGGAAGCCGCGGAAGTCAGCGGCATCGAATGCGTCGGCGTCGTGGACTCATGTCCGGGGGGCGAATTTCCCGTCGGCGCCAAGGTGGCGGCGCTGATGGGCGGGTTGGGCCGCACCAGCAACGGCAGCTACGCCGAATACACCCGGGTGCGCGCGGCCAACGTCGCCCTCATCGAGTCCGACCTGCCGTGGTCCGTGCTGGCCGCGTTGCCCGAAACGTATGCGGTCGCCTGGACATGCCTGTTCCGCAACCTCAACCTGACGGCCGGACAGACGCTGGTGCTGCGCGGCGCGACCTCGTCGTTCGGCCAGGCCGCGCTGCAGATGGCGGTCGCCGCGGGAGCGCGCGTCATCGCCACCGCACGCAGCCGCGAACGCTTTGCCATGCTCGAGCAACTGGGCGCCGCGCGTGTCGAATTGGAGCGACGCGACCTGGCCGCGCACCTAGCAGAATGGAATGCCGAATCCAACCAAGTGGACGCCGTTCTCGACCTGGTGGGCAACAGCACCATCCTCGACTCCCTGGACATGCTGCGCCGCGGCGGCACGGCCTGCCTGGCCGGATGGCTCGGTGGGCTCGACCCGATCGGCGATTTCAATCCGTTGCTGCGGATGGCCAGCGGGGTCAACCTGAACTTCTTCGGCAGCTTTGTGTTTGGCGCGCCGGGTTTTCCGCTTTCCGACGTCCCGCTGCAGAACATCGCTGCGCAGGTGGCCGACGGTGAGCTCGATGCGGCGCCGTCCCGCGTCTTTTCGTTCGACCAGATTCACGAGGCACACCGCGTCATGGAGGCGGGAGAGGCCGGCGGGAAGATGGTCGTCGTTATGGATTGATGCGTTCCCGAAGAACGCATTTCGGATCCGAAGGGGGCATGAAGATGGGTTTGGCGTGGCAGCAAGGTCCGCTGGCCACCGGGTCGGTGGGGCGCTTCCTCACCGAGCAGCCACTGCCCCCGCGGCTGCTGTTCGCCGAACCGTTGCGCCGCCGCATGCGGGTTCGTTTCGCTGACCGGTGGATCGCTCAGAGCGACGACGTCGTGCTGCTGCACGAGCCGGCCCGCTACCCGGTCGCGTACTTCCCGCCCGGCGACATCGAACCGGGCATCCTCATCGCCGAGGACCGGGTGACCACGCACCACGACCTCGGCGAAACACGGTGGTTCACCGTCAAGGTGGCCCAGCGACCCGAGCGCGAAGCCAACCACGGCGCTTGGCAACACACGGGGCTGCCGCAGTACGCGGCGACCCTGGCAGGGCGCATCGCCTTCGCGTGGCGCGCCATGGACGCGTTCTACGAGGAAGACGAACGCATCGTCGGACACGCCGCCGACGCTTATCACCGCATCGACATCCGGTCTACTTCAAGACATCTCGTCGTTCGGGACGGCGATCAGGTGATCGCCGATACCCGGCGTCCGCTGGCGCTGTACGAATCCGGATTCGCACCGCGCTGGTATGTACCGCGCGAAGACATCGACGAGTCGGCACTCAGACCGGTTGCGGGACAAACATTCTGTCCCTACAAAGGTATCGCCTCCTATTACGATGTCGGGGATGCCGGCAGCCACCAGCGCGCGGCCTGGTCCTACGTCAACGCCTGGGCGGAGGTCGGGCGGGTGAGCAACCTGGTGTCTTTCGAGCCCGACAAGATCGACGTCTACCTCGACGGCAAGCAGCTCCATCTCGAGCCCGGCCAAACCGTTATCCCCCACGGCGTCGACCGCGGACTCGACACCGACGAGGTATTAGGGAAAAATCCTGCTGGAAAGCTATATGAACGCGACCACCGGTCGGCCTGAAGGGGACGCCGACGGCGGAGGTAACGGTGCCGAAGAAGGTCGGGGAATGACGGCGGGGATGCCGGACCGGGCCGGGATGGGGCCACCCTCGGTGCTGGTGTTCGACGTGAACGAAACACTGATCGACATCGACTCCATGGCACCGCTTTTCGAGGACCTGTTCGGCGATCGGCGGGTGCTACGCGAATGGTTCAACCAGCTGGTCATGTACTCTATGAGCGCCACCTTGTCGGAGCACTACGTGGACTTCTTCACGCTCGGCCAGGGCGTGCTGCGGATGCTGGCCGACATCTATCGGGTGAGCATCGCCGACGACGACCTGCTTCGCCTGCGGCAAGGCATGCTCACCATGCCGGCGCACCCGGACGTCGCCGACGGGCTGAACAGATTGCGCGACAATGGCTTCCGCCTGGTCACCCTGACGAATTCACCGCCGAACCCTGTTGGTGCGACACCGCTCGAAAACGCCGGGCTGGCCGGGCTTTTCGAGAGCCAGTTGAGCGTGCATCCCTGCCGCGCCTTCAAGCCATCCCCAGTGGTCTATCGGTATGCGTGCCAGGCGCTCGGGGTGGTTCCCGCCGATTGCATGATGGTGGCGGCGCACGTGTGGGATATCCTCGGCGCACAGAACGTCGGCTTCAGCACCGCGCTTGTCACCCGATGGGGCAACCCGCCGCTGCCGGTTGACGGCCTGCCGCAACCGAACCTCGTCGTGGATGACGTGCGCCACCTCGCCGAGCAACTGATCAAGTAGCCGCGCCGCGACGGAGCGGAATCGAAAGGACTTCGACTATGGCCCCCGAGGTCGAACGGGACTATGACGTCGTCGTACTCGGCGCGGGGCCGGTGGGGCAGAACGCCGCCGACCGCGCCCGCGCCGCCGGCCTCAGCGTTGCTGTGGTCGAGCGCGAGCTGGTCGGGGGTGAATGTTCGTATTGGGCTTGCGTGCCCAGCAAGGCGCTGCTGCGGCCCGTCATCTCCCTCTCCGAGGCCCGCCACGTGGACGGCGCGCGCGAGGCAGTCACCGGCTCGATCGATCCGGCCGGCGCGTTCGGTCGCCGGGACCGCTACGTGAGCGACTGGGACGACACAGGCCAGGCCGACTGGGTGGGTGGCATCGGCGCGACCCTGATACGCGGACATGGGCGGTTGGACGGTCCGCGGCGCGTTGTCGTCACCACACCGAGCGGCAAGGAGGTGGCGCTGACCGTCCAGCACGCCGTTGTCGTCTGCACCGGAAGCCGACCCGCGCTCCCCGACCTGCCTGGACTGGTCGAAGCCCGACCGTGGTCCAACCGCGAAGCCACCGACGGCAGCGACGTCCCGGGACGGCTCGCGGTGGTCGGCGCCGGCGGCGTGGGCGTCGAAATGGCGACGGCCTGGCAGGGCCTGGGCGCAAAGGTCACCTTGCTGTGCCGGGGTTCCCAGTTGCTGCCGCGGATGGAGCCTTTCGTGGGAGAGCTCGTCGGCCGCGGGCTCGCCGACGCGGGCGTGGATGTGCGCATGGATGTGTCGGTCCGCGAGCTCCGCCGGGCATATCCCTACTGCCCCGTGGTCGTCACGTTGACCGACGGCACCGACCTCGAGGTCGATGAAATACTCTTCGCCACCGGCCGCAAGCCCCTCACCGACCATATCGGCCTCGAGACGGTGGGCCTGACCCCCGGCAGCTGGCTCGACGTCGATGACACCTGCCGGGTGCGGGGCGTCGAGGACGGCTGGCTCTACGCGGCCGGCGATGTCAATCATCGGGCCCTGCTGACCCACCAGGGCAAATACCAGGCACGCATCGCGGGCGCGGCGATCGGGGCCCGTGCGGCGGGAACGCCGTTGGACACCGCGGAGTGGGGAGCGCACGCGACCACCGCCGACCATCACGCAGTGCCGCAGGCGTTCTTCACCGATCCCGAAGCCGCCGCGGTCGGGCTGACGGCCGAGCAGGCCGCGCAGGCCGGCCACCGGGTGCACACGGTGGACGTCGAAATCGGCGACGTGGTGAAGGGGGCCGTGCTGTATGCCGATGGGTACACCGGCCGGGCGCGCATGGTAGTCGACGCCGACCGCGGCTACCTGCTCGGCCTGACGATGGTCGGCCCGAATGCCACCGAGATGCTGCACTCGGCCACCATCGCCGTCGCCGGCCAGGTGCCCATTGCCCGGTTGTGGCATGCGGTCCCGTGCTTCCCGACGATCAGCGAGCTGTGGCTGAGACTCCTTGAGGCCTACCGGGATTCGTCTGCGAAGGACAGTAAATAGGGAGCGTTGATGGCAACCTCGGACGGATTCCACCCGAACTTCGACGCTGACGTAACGCTGACACTGACGCCGACGCGGGCCCGGCAGGCAATCGCGTGCACCACGTCAAGGCGTCGGAAATCAGTTCCGGCACCGCGCAATCGGAGGGGCTGCGGCGCTTCGAAGCGCTCAGCGGCCGATCGGTCGGTGCCGAGAAGCTGTGGATGGGCGAGACGCACGTGTCGCCGGCGACCGCCTCCGCCAACCACCACCACGGCGAATCCGAGACCGGAATCTACATACGAAGCGGCAACCCGGAGTTCGTGTTTCACGATGGCGCCGCCGAGGTGCGCATCAAGACCTCCCCCGGCGACTACATCTTCGTCCCGCCGTACCTCCCGCACCGGGAGGAAAACCCCGACCCGAACACACCCGCGGAAGTCGTGATCGCCCGCAGCACTCAGGAGGCCATCGTGGTCAACCTGCCGGCGCTGTACCCGCTGTAAGCGTTCAGTAGACCGCGATCTCGATCAGGTTCCCGTCGACGTCCCTGCAGTAGTGCGACGTCATCGGGCCCAGCGCACCGACCTTGGTCACCGGGCCCGAAATCACGTCGACCCCGCATCCGGCCAGGTGGGCGCGCACCTCTTCCGGGGTGGCACGCGTGATGAAGCACAAGTCCTCGGAACCGGCCACCTCAACCGACCCGGTGACCCAGTCGGGATCCTCGGCCAACGCCCCCAGGGGCCGCAGGTTGATCTTCTGATTCCCGAACGACAGGGCGGTCCGGTGGGACGGCCCAAACGTCTGTCGCGTCATCCCGAGCACCCGCTCATACCACGACGCGGTGGCCTCGACATCGCGGCAATTCACGACGATATGGTCGAATCGATCCACCGCGAATCCCACTTTCAGTCCTCCGTATACGGCTGCGCCGGTCCCGCGGCAGGTGCGCGAAAACCATTCGCCACCACAGTAACCCGAACGCCCGACGGTCGGCTGTGCCGAGCCTCGCAGTTCAACAGGTAGCGTCTATCCCCATGAACGCCAACCCCTCATCGAGTGGCCCCTACGTCGGGTTGATATTGGCGTTGACGGTCAATGGCCTGGCGGTCAGCAGCTACCCCGAGATGGTCACGGTCGCCCAAACCGCGGAGCACTACGGATTTGATTCCGTGTGGCTCTGCGACCACTTCCTCACGATCAGTCCCGACGACTACGTCAAGGATGCCGGCATCACCGCCGGCTCCGAGGGCGGCCAGGCCGCGCCGCCCAGGTCGCTACCCCTGCTAGAAGGCTGGACGGCGCTGACCGCGCTGGCGCGCGACACCACGAGGCTACGGCTGGGCACCAGCGTGCTGTGCAATTCCTACCGCCATCCCTCGGTGCTGGCGAAGATGGCCGCCACGCTGGACGTCATCTCCGAAGGACGCCTCGATCTCGGCCTGGGCGCCGGCTGGTTTCAGCGCGAATTCGATGCCTACGGCATCCCGTTCCCCTCCGTGCGCGACAGGGTATCCGCGCTCGCCGAATCCCTCGAGGTGATTCGGGCCGTGTGGACCGAGCCGAACCCCACCTATTCGGGCGAGTTCTATACGCTGAACGGCGCCATCTGCAATCCGCCGCCGGTGCAGCGCCCGCACCCGCCCCTGTGGGTCGGCGGAGAAGGCGATCGGGTGCAGCGCATCGCTGCCAAGTCCGCCCAAGGCCTGAATGTGCGGTGGTGGTCACCCGAGCAGGTGACCCAGCGCCGAGGCTTCCTCGTCCAAGCATGCGAGTCTGCCGGACGCGATCCGGACACCCTGCGACTGTCGGTGACGGCGCTTCTCGCGCCCACCGAATCCGACGAGCAGGAAGCCCGGATTCGCGCCGAATTCGCGTCCATTCCCGAGCCGGGGCTGATCAGCGGCTCCCCCGACAAGTGCGTGCAGCGCATCCAGCAATACCGGGACTGCGGAGTCAGTCAGTTTCTCTTCACGATCCCGCATGTAGTCCAGTCCGAATACCTGCATGTGATTGGTCGCGACATCATTCCGGCGATCAAATCCGCTGCGGCGTAACCGCAGTCAGACCCCTCAGACCCCTCAGACACCATCGGTGTCGAATTCGGCCAACCGAGCCTGCATGGCCGGACGGGTCATGGCCTCGGGCGCACTCGCTGAAGCGCGGACGCTCTGCGCGGCTTGCAAAGCGGCATTGATGGCGGCGAGGGCACGTCCCAGGCATTCGGCAGCAGCAGGGGCTCTCCGGCATGGGGCAGATCACGAAAGCTCAAAACCGGCCTTTCGTCGCTCAGCAAATTCTCACCGGATTCTTCGATCCGGCATGGCTCGCCTCAAAGCATCCCCCAAGGCGCGTACTTCAGCATCGAGCCCATGAGTGAGCCGTTGGGTGAGGAACTGTCTACCGACCTCATCGAACACTATCTGCGCGCCCGTGGACGCCGGTACTTCCGCGGGCAGCACGATGGCGAGTACTTCTTCATCGCGGACCCCTGGCGGCTACACGTCCACCTCGGAATTTCCCGCTGGCGCAGCGATGTGGTCACGCTGCGGGTGAACCCCGCGTGCTTCTTTCCCGCCGCCGACGGCGATCGGCTGGCGGGCCTCGCCGATTCCTGGAATCAGCAAAACCGGGATGTCACCGCGGTCGTGCACGGATCCTCTGATCCCCAGCGCATCGGAGTCGTCGCGCGCACCTGCCGGCGGATCCCGGATCGGGTGACTTTCGAGGATCTCGCATCATTTGTCGACGGTGCCGTCAACGCCGCGATCGAGTTCTTCGGCGTGTTGACGCCCACCGCGGTATTGCCGCCCACGTGTCAGGGCTCGGAGCCGTTGGTCCGCGACGCCGGCTGAACCGTTTGGCGCTTCGCAACCTTTCAGCAGTGGATATCATATTCTCTTAAATCGAGAGTACGATATTCTCTACACCTGTAGAGGTGTCGCCGGGTAGGCGATTTGGCATCGACAATTCGCACGCGGGGAGTACCGGGGGGAGCACGAGGGGAATGCGGGGAAGGCCAGCACCCAACAATCGCGAGATCGCCAAATGGGATCCGGGGTTCACCGAACAGGTCGCAAACGCTGTTGGGCCTCTGGTCAAGCTCTGGTTCCGCGCCGAGGTGCGGAACGTGAAAAACATCCCGCCCGCGGGCGGGGCGCTGGTGGTGGCCAATCACTCCGGCGGGATGTTCACACCCGACGTGTTCATCTTCGCGCCGGCTTTCTACAAAGCCTTCGGCTACCATCGCCCCCTGCACACGCTGGCCCACTACGGGGTGCTGCTTGGCCCACTGGGCCGCCGGCTGCGCCGGCTCGGAGTCGTCGAAGCGAGCCGCGAAAACGCCGCCGCCGCACTGCATTCGGACGCGGTAGTACTGGTGTTCCCGGGCGGCGATTACGACGCGTACCGGCCCACGCTCGACGCGAACACCGTCGACTTCAACGGCCGCACCGGCTATGTCGTGACCGCCATCGAGGCCGGGGTTCCGATCGTCCCGATGGTGTCGATTGGCGCCCAGGAGACCCAGCTGTTCCTGACTCGCGGCCATTGGCTGGCCCGTCGGCTTGGGATCACCAAAGCCCGGATGGACATCCTGCCGCTCACGTTCGGCTTCCCGTTCGGTCTCAGCGCCATCTTCCCGCCGAATCTGCCGCTGCCCGCCAAGGTCGTCACCGAGGTGCTCGAGCCCATAGACATCACCGCGCGCTTCGGCGACCACCCGGACGTCGCGGAAGTCGACAACTACGTGCGGTCAGTGATGCAGGCCGCGCTCGACCGACTGTCCGCCCAGCGCCGGCTGCCCGTCCTGGGCTGACCGCCTGGGCTTTTCATGGGCTGCCCTGCTCAGGCCGCGAGCACGGCGTCCAACGCCGAATAGAACAGGCCAAGGCCGTCGTCGGAGGGACCGGTCAGCGCTTCGATGGAGTGCTCGGGATGCGGCATCAGCCCGACGACGCGGCCGTTGGCCGAGCTGACGCCGGCGATATCACGCAGCGACCCGTTGGGGTTGTCGTGGTAACGGAACGCCACCCGGCCTTCGCCCTCCAACTCGTCGAGCACCCGCTCCGGCGCCACGTAGCGGCCCTCACCGGACTTCAGCGGTATCAGCAGATCGGCGTCGGGCTCGAACCGCGACGTCCACGCCGTCGACGTCGATCCCACGCGCAGCCACACATCACGGCAGACGAAGTGCAAACCCACGTTGCGGGTCAGGGCGCCAGGCAGTAGCCCGGCCTCGCACAGCACCTGAAAACCATTGCAAATGCCCAAGACTGGCATGCCCCGGCCGGCGGCGTCCACCACCTGGGCCATCACCGGGGCGAACCTGGCGATCGCACCGGCCCGCAAATAGTCGCCGTAGGAAAACCCACCCGGAACCACCACGGCGTCGACGCCCTTGAGGTCGCCGTCGCCGTGCCACAGGGCGACCGCCTCGGCGCCGACGCGACGCGCCGCGCGCGCTGCGTCCACGTCGTCCAGTGTCCCGGGGAAGGTGATGACGCCGATCCGCGCCGTCACCGCGCCTCCCGGCTTATCGTCCAGTCCTCGATCACCGTGTTGGCCAACAGCGATTCCGCGATCTCGGCGAGCTGGGAGTCGTCAACCGTATCGTCGACCTCCAGCTCAAATCTCTTGCCCTGACGGACATCTGAGATGCCGGGATGCCCGAGCCGCCCCAGCGCACCGACAATCGCCTGCCCCTGCGGGTCGAGGATCTCCGCTTTGGGCATCACATGCACGACCACCCGGGCCACTGGCGCTCCTCCTGTCGATCTTGGTCGGCGCCAACTCTACCGGCGCCCGCCTAGCGATCGAACCGGCCGGCGATGTAGTCGGCCCGGCAAGCATTTCGGGCGAGCTTGCCGCTGGTGGTCCGGGGAATGGCGCCGGCGGCGACGAGCCGGACGTCGGCGACCCGGACCTGATGCTCGCGCGACACCGCAGCCCGCACCGCCGCCGCGATCGGCTCCGGATCGGCGCGCCCGATGCCCGCGGCGCGTTCGGCCACCACGACGAGCTGCTCGACGGAGTTACTGCCCGGCGGGTCCAGGGCGTCGCCGGGAACGGAGAATGCCGCGACGTAGCCGGTGCGGACCCCCGCCGACGCGTGGCTGACGGTCGTTTCGATGTCGTGCGGGTAGTGGTTGCGGCCATCGATGATGATGAGGTCTTTGATCCGCCCCGTCAGGTAGAGCTCGCCGTCAAGGTAGACACCGAGGTCGCCGGTGGCCAGCCATGCGCTGTTGTCCGGGGCGCCCTCGGCGTGGCTGCCGACATCGAGCCGGGACTGCAGCTTGTTGCCGAACGTGCGCTGCGTTTCCTCCTCGCGTCCGAAGTAGCCGCGGCCGATGTTGTTGCCGTGCAGCCAGATCTCCCCGACGGCACCATCAGGCACCTCGCCACCTTCCGGGTTCGTAATGACCGCCCATAGATCCTGGAACGGCTGGCCGAGCGACACGTGGGCGACGGCTCCCGGTGCATCCGGCGCGACGAGCACCGCGCGCCCGGCGGCGAGCTGAACACGGTCGACGTACACCGCGCTGGCCGCCGCATCAGGGGCGATGGTGGACACCCCGAGCGTCGCTTCCGCCATCCCGTAGGACGGCTTGACCGCCGTCGCCGGCAGACCGTATGGAGCGAACGCGTTGGTGAATTTCTCGATGGCGTCCATGGTCACCGGCTCGGACCCGTTGAGCAGGCCGACAACGTTGCGCAGGTCGATGGAGGCGCCCTCGGGGGGCAGCCCGCGCTCTGCGGTTAACGCGTAGGCGAAGTTGGGCGCGGCCGCAAAAGTCCTGCCCTTGGTCGCCTCGGCACTGAGCTCTTTGATCCATCGGAAGGGCCGGCGAACGAATGCCATGGGATCCAGCAGTGTGAGGTATGCGCCGCCGCACAACGCCGGGAACATGAGCATGATCAATCCCATGTCGTGATACAGCGGCAGCCAGCTCACGCTGTGGACTCCCCGGTCCAACCCGCCCGCCAGAATCGACTGCAGCGCGTTGGTGCAGACGGCGCGATGGGTGATCTCCACTCCGGCCGGGGTGCGCGTCGAACCCGACGTGTACTGCAGGTACGCGACGTCGTCGGTGCCGACCGTGGGGTCGGTGAACATCGAGGCCAGCGTGTCGGGGATCGCGTCGACCGCGATCAGTCGCGGCCGGCCAGCCGCGGATTGTGCCCGCAGGGATTCCCGCACCGACTCGGCCGCCGCGGTGGTGGTCAGCACCACGGCAGGCTTGGCGTCGGACAGCACCGCCGCCAACCGCTCGGCATGCCCGGACAGGGTTGGCGCAAACAGCGGGACCGCGATGTTTCCCGCATGGACGGCGGCGAAGAAAGCGGCCACGTACTCAAGGCCCTGCGGCGCCAAGATCGCCACCCGGTCGCCCTGCTTGGCGACCTGCTGCAGACGCGCCCCGATCGCCCTGACCCGCGTCCACAGGTCATCCCAGGTCATCTCGACTAGGCGGCCGTCCTGCTCTTTCGCATAGTCAATGAACCGGTACGTCGTGAACTCGCCGAATGCCCGGCGATTCTGGTCGAAAAACGAGGTCAGGGTGGTCCCGTCCGGCAGGAAGATCGAACCGTCGGCACGCACGAAGTCATTGATGTCAGCCACCCTGGGCTGCGCATCATTCATGGACATTGAGTCCCAACCCATGAAGAGAGGATAAATTGGGGGTCAAATCGTTGACGGCTCCGGGGCAGCGTGTCGTGGATCACAATGTAAGTCCGCCAGGCGTAACGCGGCATGGGAAAAGGCTGCGACCATATTGGCACTGCCGCGTCGCTGGCACAAAATCGAGGACATGCAACTGACCCATTTCGGGCATTCGTGCCTGCTCGCCGAGTTTGACAACACTCGTGTGCTATTTGATCCCGGCACCTTTGCGCACGGCTTCGAGGGAATCACCGGGCTGTCGGCCATCCTGATCACCCACCAGCACCCCGACCACGTCGACGTCACGCGACTGCCGGCGCTGATAGCGGGCAACCCGGACGCCACCCTGTACGCAGACTCGCAAACCGCCGCTGCGCTCGACACGCAGTGCCACGTGGTGCACATCGGCGACGAGCTGTCGGTCGGTGAGCTCACCATCCGGGCCGTCGGCGGCCGGCACGCGGTAATCCATCCGGAAATCCCCGTGATAGAAAATATTTCCTATTTGGTTGGTGATAGCGAACATCCTGCGAGGCTGATGCACCCGGGTGATGCATTGTTCGTGCCCGCCGAGCCGGTCGATGTATTAGCCAATCCGGCGGCGGCCCCATGGATGAAGATCTCCGAAGCCATCGATTATCTGCGGGAGGTAGCGCCGGCGCGCGCGGTGCCCATCCACCAGGGGGTGGTCGCTCCCGATGCGCGCGGCATCTACTACAGCCGGTTCACCGAGATGACCAACACCGACTTCCAGGTGCTCCCCGAGGAAACCGCGGTCACCTTCTAGCGATTTTGCGGTCCCTCGCGGCTGGCCGTCAGCCAGGATCGATCACTTGACCGCCGCGACCTGGCCGAAATCGAGCTTGACGAGCTGGTCGGCGCAGTCGAAGTACCGATCGTCGTGGGTGATCACGATGACGGTTTTTCCGCGCTTCTTGAGGCCGGGGAGCAGTTCGGTGTAGAACACCTCGCGGAACCGTGGCTCCTGGTCGGCGGCCCACTCGTCGAATAGATAGATCTGCCGGTCTTCCAGCAGCGCGGTCAACAGCGCCAGCCGCTTGCGTTGGCCCTGCGAGAGCGCGACCGTCGACAGCCGCCCGTTGTGCACCGTCACTTTGTCCGCGAGCCGCAACTCATGTAGGTGGTGGCGGACCAGGTCATCGATCCCGGGCTGGTCGAATCCCAGGTAGTCGTCGAACAGGTGGAAGTCGGTGAAGATGGCCGAGCAGTTCTGCCGGAACCACTCGACGTTGTCGTAGTTGATCTTCTCGCCGTTGAGCACTACGAAACCGCTCTCGGGCGCGTACAACCCGGTGATCAGCTTGGCCAGAGTGGATTTACCGCTGCCGTTGCCACCAACGATGAAGGTGATCTGTGCCGGCTCAAACGCCAGGTCAACCGGGCCAAGCCGGAATCCGGATCCGCTACCGTGCGGCTGCTGGGGCGGCCCCGGCGGCAGCGGCCTGCCGGTCCTGCCGTCGCGGCGCTTGCGCCCGGGATGGGGCCCACCGATCGGCGGGCCGGGGGGAGCTCCCGGACCTTGCGGAACCGACGGGGCCAGTTCCGTCTGATACGCATAGCTGACACCGCTCAGCTCCAGCCGGGCATAGCTTGCGGCCGGCCGCTCGGCGTAGGGCAGCTGCTCCTCATCCTGCGGCGTCTGCATGGACAGGTTCAGGTCGCGGATCTTGGCCAGCGCCACGTCGCCGCGCAGCAGGTCCGGGATTCGCTGCATGAAGTTCTGCATGGGAGTCGACAGGAACATCGTGACCAGCAGGTAACTGGCCATGACATCCCGTGGCAGCTCAAGCGCCTTGGCGATGACGAACAGGATGGAACCCATCGTGGCGAGCTGGAACAGTTGCCCGAATACCTGAGCCGCCGAGAACCACGACCCCGCCGATACGTTCTGGGTCCGCAGGGTGCGCGCCGACCCCAGCAGGTGGCGATCCATAAAGTCGCGACGCCGGCTGCGATGCAGCTTCAGTTCCTTGATGCCCAGCGTCATCGCCGAAAACGACCGCAGCAGTGCGTCCTCGTTCTCACGAGCCTGGCGGTAGGTGCGTCGGACCCGGTGCAGCACCGTCTCGGCCGCGGTGATGCTGACCAACGTCCCCGCAACCGTCACCGCGAAGAGCGGTCCGGACACCGTGGCGAGAAACCCGAGCGACCCCACGATCGTGGTCAGGTCGATGCAGATGTTCGGGATGGCCGTCACCGCTTGCGAGAGCGACCGCACGTCTTCGGTCAAGGTAGCGATGAGTCGGTGCATTCCCAGCCGCTCCAGATGCTCCAGGGGGGCCGAGACGACGCGGGAGCTCAACCCTTCCCGCAGTTGATAGATCGCGTCCTGGGTGAGGCGGATCAGCATCACCTGTGACAGCACGGCACCAACCAGCGCGACTGACCCCGTCAGTGCAAAGCGTTGCAGTGTCGCGTGAGAATGGGCTTCGGGCATCAACACACTGCTGATCAGCATCAGCAGGTAGGTGTTGGCGACGCCGCAGATGAGGCCGGTTCCAAAGACGGCCACGATCCGCGTCCATGAGATCGATAACAAGAACTTGACGAGTTGCATTGTTGTGAGCCTTCGTGATTCGTTGGGTCATTGGTCGTGGTGCATGTGGTGATCAGCCGCGGATGACGTCGAAGATCATTCCCTCGACCGCGACGCCGGGTGCGAACGAGAACGCGACACCCGTCGAGATGTCCTTCCTCGGCTCTGCCTGCTGCACCATGAGTTCCAGTACGAAGAGCAGCGATACGCTCAGCATGTTGCCGAACCGGGCAAGAACGTCCCAGCTCGGCGCGGCCGCCTCCACGGGGATCCCCATCGATCGCGCCGATTCGAGGATGATCTTGGGTCCACCCGGGTGGATGGCCCACAGATCGACATCCGATTTCTGTAATCCGTTATCCCGCAGCACCTCTGTGACCGCGGGGTCGACGCCGTCGTAGATGTATTTGGGGAGGTTCTCGGACAGCTCGCAGGTGATGCCATTGTGATTGACGCTGAGCACGATGCCGTCCTCGGCGCCATCGAGCAGCCTGCTGAAGCTATTACGGATCACCACGCTGCCGGGCGCGAGCGGGTGTTGGGTTTGGCTGGCCCCGATCACGACCGCCCCGCACCCATCGCCGAACAGGCTGTGAATGATGACGTCGTTGATGTCGTCGGCGAAAACGGCGTTCACCGAGCACAGCTCGATGCACACCACCAACGCCTTCTTGTCGGGGTTGGCACGGACAAAATCCGTCGCGGTGCGGATACCGTTCATCGCGGCCGCGCACCCCATGAAGTTCACGACGACACGCGAAACCGACGGCGACAGGCCAAGTTGCTTGACGACGGCCACATCGACGCCCGGAGCGATGAAACCGGTGCTGGTGACGAAAACGAGCAATCCAATCTCTGCGTGCGGGTCCTCGAGGGGAGCGATGGCCCGCCCGGCCACGTCGACCGCCAGCGGAACCGCGTGCTGGTAGAACAGATTCATCCGATCCCGGATCGATCCCGGCGCGCGCCGCAGCGCGTCGAAATCGGGGTCGAGCGGATCGACCGCCATCCGGCGGCTCCGAATCATCGTCTTTTGGTACAACCGCGAAATCCTGTCCCGCTGCTCGGGATTGTTGCTGAACAGCTCGGCAACTTCGTCGGCTGCCTCGGACTGATCCACGACCCGGCCTGGCGCCCCGGTCGCGATGCTCTCGATCACCGCCACCGTGGTCGGCGGCGCGGGCGGCATGTGGGCAGGAGCGAACCTGTGGTCGCCGCCGGCCTGTCCACTCATCAGTACGTTGCCAGAGGTGGTAAACATGAAACATCTCCGTCCAAAATCGTTCGGCGCAATGCTGATCGGGTTTCGATCGTCCAGTTGTCCGCGACTATCGTTTTAGCTCTTTTCATCTTTGGTTGCCGGCCTTGACGAATCCTGCACGGATTCTTGGTATTACGGTCTCGCAAATTCGAGAGGGGCCGGAGCATCTATGAATTTGCTTTGAATCATGCTGTATATCAATAATTTCCGAATTACGAACACTATGCTGGCCGGTTCATGTCAATTCAGCGAAGAGTGGCGGGCGGCTGTCGTCGTCGCCAGGCCGCCCAACCGATGTTACGTTGAATCATTTAGTGCCAGAAAGGCTTACACGGAGCCGAGTCCGGCGAATCCGGAGGCCGCATAAGTAACGCTGGTCTTCCATGCCTGCGGCGAGCAGTGTTCGCGAATGAATCCCCACTGTTGCTTCTCGGCTAGACGGGAGGGCGACAGGAGGTACCTGCGGGCAAGCTCCGGAAGCCGGTCGGTGGCGAAACTCTTTGCGGGAAGCCATTCCAGACCGAACTTTGCGCCCTCTTCGCGCAGCACATCCTCGGTAGCAATGTTGGCGAACGCGCTGCCTTGATACGGCAGCACATGGTGCACGCGATGCGAACTCAGGCCGGCCGACAAGAAGCAGTCAACATAGCGATTCCCGATCACCTTCAGGTCGGAGGCTTCCGTGAATTGGTGGATGCCCCAGTCATCGGTTTCGGTAGCAGAATGCTCGTCGGAGTCTTCGTCGAAGTCGTGGCTCGACACGATCAAGAAAGTGCTCACCCACAGCGTCGCTACGAATTGCAGCGCCCAGGCCCAGAAGTCACCGGCCAACACAAAGACCGCCAGCTCGGCGATGAGCAGTAGGCGCAGGCCGGACGATCCGGCGATGTGCGGGATTGCGTTGCGCCAGTTTCCGTAGACCTCCTTGACGCCGATCTTGCGGGTGATCCTGACGACATCCACTATCCGGATGGGCATGCCGGTAACCAGGTGCCCGAACTTGTGAATGGTGTGCACGGGTACCCGAAGCAAGCGAGGCAGCTGCATCATCATGGTGAACACGTTCTTCTTGATGTCGACTTCGCTCTGCGTGTGCGGGTGGTGCAGCAGGGTATGTCCGTCGGCGGTCACCAAGCCCAGCGCCACATAGTTGAAGTCGAAAGCGCTCGAGAAGACTCGGTTCAGACCCTTTTGCCTGCGATGTATCGCGTAGTGGCCGAAGCCGGCGAGGGAGCAGCGCAGCACCACCATCGCGATCGCGAAGAGCGGCAAGGGCATCCAGCCCGGCTCGGCCAGCCGCAAACCCTGAACCGCGAGATACGCGACGGCCAGAACCGCGACGACGACGTTGAAGATCTTGTCCATCTTCTTGATGCGCGCCACCAGCTGTGGGTCCCTCAGCCGCGCTTTCACGCGGTGCAGCAGATCGTCTTTGTTGTCGAATGGGTACCTGGGGGTGTCGCGCCAGCTGTTGAAGTCTTCCTTGAAGAGGAATTCCGGCGCGTTGCACTTCGGGTGGACGTCCTCGGGACGTGCGTCGCGGTCCAACGCGTACCGCTCGAGGAGCCTTTCGATTCCCTCCACATTCTTGTGGTACGCCTGGATGACTGAGGTGATATCCCGGTTCTTTGTTCGGCCAATGAAGAACGCCCCGCCCGGATGCTTGGCGATCCAGTCGGACAGGTCGTAGGCACGCCCCTTGTAGACCCACACATCAGGCGGCGGTCCAGCAGGAGGACCCGGGGGGCGACCGGAGGCGCGCGGCTGGGGACGACCGCCGGAGTCGCGGTCCTCGGGACGACCGCCGGAGTCGCGGTCCCCGGGACGGCGGGAAGGCCGAGCGGCGTCCTGCTCGCTGACTGCTGGCAGTGCGATGGTCATTTCTTGTCTCCGGCTGATCAGGTTCGGTCTGGCGACATGCGCGCTTGTTTGCTGACGCCAAGCCTCTGATCACCGCCTCGACGGATTCTCCTAAGATTCTTGGCGTCGTCTCAGCCAGCAGACGCGGCCAGCGCCCAGCGCCCCAGCGCCCAGCGCCCAGCGCCCAGCGCCAGGCAGCAGCGCCAGCGCCCAGCGAGCGTCACGCCAGAGCAACGCTCACGTCCCCACCGCCACGCTGACGTGACGCTCGATAAACGGGCGTGCCCATAGCTCGCCACCAGCTCGAAGCCAGCCCAGGCCAGGCCCGCCGAGCCCACCACACCAGCGCCCAGCGCCCAGCGCCCAGCGCCCAGCGCCTAGCGAGCGTCACGCCAGAGCAACGCTCACGTCCCCACCGCCACGCTGACGTGACGCTCGACAAACGGGCGTGCCCATAGCTCGCCACCAGCTCGAAGCCAGCCCAGGCCAGGCCCGCCGAGCCCACCACACCAGCGCCCAGCGCCCAGCGCCCAGCGAGCAGCGCCCAGCGCCCAGCGAGCAGCGCCCACCACACCAGCGCCCAGCGCCCAGCGCCCAGCGCCCAGCGCCCAGCGAGCAGCGCCCAGCGAGCGTCACGCCAGAGCAACGCTCACGTCCCCACCGCCACGCTGACGTGACGCTCGACAAACGGGCGTGCCCATAGCTCGCCACCAGCTCGAAGCCAGCCCAGGCCAGGTCCGCCGAGCAGGCGCTAGGGCTAGATCGGTCGCGGAGTTGCCGCGCGAAGATGTCCACCAACGCGGGACCGGTACCCCAGGTGATGTGGAAACGCGGCACCGAATTGCCATGCCCCTGCGCGTCGTAGCCGCCCCACTCGGCCCAGCCAACGAGCGGAAAGAGCCTCAGCCCCCGGCACGCAGCCAACTGCGATTCTCACCGGCCGCGAAGTCGACCTAGGCGTGCGCCCATTGCCGTCGCCAATAGTCCTCGGGACGGTCGAAAGCCGCAGCCGCCGACCCGGCCACCGACGCAGCCGATGAATCGCTCCTGCCGCCAGGGCGGACAGCCGCAGCCGGGCCCCGATTAGGCAGCGTCGAGAACCGCCTTGTCGGGAGCCCAGCGGTACACCGTCGGCGTGCAGCCGTGCATCGACGCCAGATCGACGGCATCCAGCACCGCCTGCAGCGGCCCCGGCTTGCGCAGCTGACGGGCGGCAACCGCGACCCGCACGACACCGCCGCGACGGGCGATCCGCTCGGCGGACAACACCACCATCCGGCACCACCACGGCTCGGTCAGGAAGCCTTCTCCAATGCCCAGTACCCGGGCGCGCACGGTGGTGTGCCGCATTAGATCGGTGACGCCGTGAAGATCAGCGAGCAACCGGAAACCGTTGCCCGGCAATGCCTTGACGACGCCGGGCGAAACCACCCAGCCCGGCGCCGCGAACAGCCGCGTGCGCAGCCCGACGTGCTCGAGCACCCGGTCGGCCGCCATCAGCCGCAAGTTGGCCTCGTGTGCGCGCAGCATCGCGAATTCGCCACGGCGCTTCTTGGTGGCCGCGTCGTCGTAGCCGTGCAGCACGATGGCGGCGCCGCGAGCACGACGGTCGGTCATCCATTCGACGGTGCCGGGGTCGCGGTCAAGCCGGTAGTCGCCACTGAGCCGAGGAGCCACCAGCAACGAGACGGGAACCGAACGGGCATCCATCTGAGAGCAGAACGCGTCGACGTCGGCCAGGGTGCGATCACTTATCCCCGAGACCGAGACGATCAGTTTTCCAGACACACCCGCAGTTTGCCGATCCGAGGTGTCGGGACGGTGAAGGACACGCAGACGGCAGGCATCTATCGGCTGCGTAAATGCGCAGGCCAGACGGCGCGCGGGGCTCGGTGGGGGGCCCGCTCGACGGCGTCGGGCGGCTGATCGGACCCAGCTATCCGGGCCATCCGGAGCGGGGGACAGCAAACGTGTACCGCCGCGGCCACAGGAAATCGATTCGATATGCTAACCAACGTCATGGAGAAGGCCCCTTCCTCCCCTTCAGCCGCGCCCGACACCCCGCTGCACACCGTCCCCACCGAGCAGCTGGGCGCCGGCGGACACGCCTACCCCGACAAGATCGACGCCCCCCTGTTGCGGATTTCCGGCGTCTGCATCCTCGCCACGGTGATGGCGATCCTGGACATCACGGTCGTCAGCGTCGCGCAGCGCACGTTCATCACCCAGTTCGGGTCAACGCAGGCCGTCGTCGCGTGGACGATGACCGGCTACACGCTCGCGTTGTCCACCGTGATCCCGCTAACCGGCTGGGCGGCGGATCGGTTCGGCACTAAGCGGCTCTTCATCGGCTCCGTCCTGGCGTTCACAATGGGCTCGCTGCTGTGCGCCGTCGCGTCGAATATTCTGCAGCTCATCATATTTCGGGTGGTGCAGGGCATCGGTGGCGGCATGCTGCTGCCGCTGGGATTCATGATCCTGACCCGCGCGTCGGGCCCCGCACGGCTCGGCCGCCTGATGTCGATCCTGAGCATCCCCATGCTGCTCGCCCCGATAGCCGGGCCGATTCTCGGTGGCTGGCTGATCGACACCGCCAGCTGGAGGTGGATCTTCCTGATCAACCTGCCATTCGGGCTCGCCACGGCCGTCCTCGCGGCGATCGTGTTCCCCAGCGACCACCCCGCCCGGTCGGAAACCTTCGACGTCATCGGCGCGCTGATGCTCTCCCCCGGCCTGGCGGCGTTCCTGTTCGCGGTGTCGTCCATCCCGGCCCGCGGCACCGTGGCCGATCGCCACGTGCTGATACCGGCGATCATCGGGTGCGCGTTGATCGCCGGGTTCGTCGTGCACGCGTTGCGCCGGGCGGATCACCCGTTGATCGATCTGCGGCTGTTCGGCAACCCGGTGCTCACCCAGGCCAACGTGACGATGCTGGTGTTCGCCGTCGCCTTTTTCGGCGCCGGCCTGCTGCTGCCGAGCTACTTCCAGCAAGTGCTGCACCAGACGCCGAGCCAAGCCGGCGTGCACATGATCCCTCAGGGACTCGGCGCCATGCTGACCATGCGGCTCACCGGACCGTTGGTCGACAGACAGGGACCGGGCAAGGTCGTGCTGGTCGGCATCGCGCTAATCACGGTCGGCCTGGGCATGTTCGCCTTCGGCGTGGCCAAGCAGGCCGCGTACCTGCCCACACTGTTGATCGGGCTGACGATCATGGGGCTGGGCATGGGCTGCACCATGATGCCGCTTTCCGTCGCATCGGTGCAGGCATTGAGCCTGCACCAGATTGCCCGGGGCACAACGCTGATCAGCGTCAGCCACCAGGTCGGCGGCTCGATGGGAACCGCGCTGATGTCGATGATCCTGACCAATCAGTTCAATCGAAGCGAAAATGTCTCCGCGGCAAACAAACTCGCGGTGCTGCAACAGCGGGCCGCCGCCACGGGGGTGCCGGTTGACCAGTCCGCAATACCCCGCCAGTCGCTGGCCCCCGGCTTCTCGGGCAATGTGGTGCATGACCTTTCCCACGCGTATGCAACGGTATTCGTGCTCGCGGTGGCCTTGGTGGCGTTGACCATCGTCCCGGCGGCATTTCTGCCGAAGCGGCCGGCCAGCCAAACGGCGCCCGAATAGCGCGATTACCCGTCGAACAACATCGTCGCGATCCGCGTGACGGACTCCATCGGATCCACCTCCCGCACTTGGGCGTTGACCGCGTTGTTGAGCCACAGCGTCGAAAACCCATGCACCAGCGACCATGCCGCCAGCTGGGCGCCCGCGGGGTCGGCGTGCGCGTGGGGATCTTGCAGCGTGGCCACCCCGCGGGACAATTCGGCTCCCGCGGCGGCCTCGGCGGCTACCAGGCCGGTGTCCGCGACGTCGAGCAGTGACTTGTTGAACATCACCTGGTAGTGGCCGGGATGCTCGATCGCGAACCGCACGTAGGCCAGCGCCGCGTCGGTGAAGTCGCCCCGGGCCGCGATGAGTGCGGCGGCCAGCTGCTCAAATCCCTGCGTGGCCAGCGCGGTGAACAGGCCTCGCCGATCGGTGAAATGGTGCGCGGGGGCCGCATGCGACACGCCCGCGCTGCGGGCCAACTCGCGCAATGAGACCCCGTCGGCGCCGCGGTCGGCCACCAGGCGCGCGGCTTCGGCGAGTATCACGGCCCTGAGGTCGCCATGGTGATACGTCGGACGGAACACGCGGCCAGCATACCGACACAATCTTGACATTGACTAGACATCGCCCTAACGTTCGTGGCCAGTATCTTGTCACTGTCTAGATTGGAGAGCCCAGATGGCTCCGTTGATCGCCCTGGTTGTGAGCAGCGTCGTCGCCCGGGTCGTCGGCTGGCTGGGCTGGCTCGGAACGGGCTACCTGAACAGCTGGACCACCGCGATCGCCGTCGGTTTGGCGGCAATGTTCATGCTGACCGGGGTGGCGCACTTCGCGCCGCCGATGCGGCGCGACCTGATCGCAATCGTTCCGCCCCGGTTGCCGGCACCCGCCCTGCTGGTCACCATCACCGGGGTGTTGGAGTTGCTCGGCGCGGCGGGCCTGCTGCTGCCCGCCACGCGGACGGCGGCGGCCGGGTGCCTGCTGTTGCTCATGCTGGCCATGTTCCCGGCCAACATCCACGCCGCCCGGATGCCCAACCCACCCAAGTCGATGACGACGCGGCTATCGCTGCGCTGCGCCACCGAGGTCGTCTTTCTAGCCGCCGCCGGCGTGGTCGCCGCTGGCTGCTAGCAGCCAGGCGTACTGGAACGCGGTTTCTTCCCACGCCCGGTAACGCCCGCTGACGCCACCATGACCGGCCGCCATCTGCGTCTTCAGCAGCACCGGATTCTCGTCGGTCTTCGTGTGCCGCAGCGCCGCAACCCATTTGGTCGGCTCCACGTAGAACACCCTGGTGTCGTGCAGCGACGTCATGGCCAGGATCGCAGGATACTGCTTGGCCGCGACGTTCTCGTACGGCGAGTACGACTTCATGTACGAATAGACATCGCTGTCGCTCAACGGGTCTCCCCATTCGTCCCACTCGGTGACGGTCAGCGGCAACGACGGATCCAGGATGGTGGTCAGTGGATCGACGAACGGCACCTGCGCGAGGATTCCCGCGAAAAGCTCGGGTGCCATGTTGGCCACCGCGCCCATGAGCAGGCCGCCGGCGCTGCCACCCAACGCCACCAGTTGTCGCGGTCGAGTCAGCCCGGACTCCACCAGATGCCTTCCCACCGCAATGAAGTCGGTGAAGGTGTTCTTCTTCTCCAACATTTTGCCGTGGTCGTACCACGGCCGGCCCATCTCGCCGCCACCGCGGACGTGCGCGATGACGAAGACCATGCCGCGGTCCAGTAGCGACAGCCGCGCGATGGAAAACCCGGGATCGATGCATGCCTCGTACGCGCCATAGCCGTAAAGCAATGCCGGGGCTGGGAATTCGATTCCTTCGCGGTGCACGATCGACACCGGTATCCGGGCCCCGTCGGGGGCATCGACCCAGTCGCGCCGCTCGACGTAGTCTCCCCGTCGATAGCCGCCCAGCACGGGTTGCTCGCGCAGCAGCGTGCGCTCACCGGTGGCCAGGTCGATGTCGTAGACCCGCAGTGGGGTGAGAAAAGATGTCGCGCTGATCCGCAGCTTGGGCGACTGCCAGTTCGGGTTGGAGCTCAGGCCGGCCGACATCAGCTCGGAGTCGAACGAGATCTCCTCGGGCTCAACGTATCCGCCGTCGGAGTCGATGGGCCACAGCTGGATGCGGGGCAACGCCGCCCCGCGGTAGCTGACCACCAGAAGGTCGGCGAAGGCGTCGACACTGTCGAGTCGGACGTCGTCGCGGTGCGCAATCAGGGTGCGCTGGTCCGCCGGATCGCTGACCGGGGCCTCCACCAGGGTGAAATTCACCGCGCCGTCGTTGTGCAGGATCAAGAACTTGTCCTGCCCCGCCATGACCGCGTGCTCCACCGCATACTCGACACCGTCACGCCGCGGCAGCACCACCGTGAACTCGGCGTTTGGATCGGCGGAGTCCGCGTACCGCCACTCTGAGGTGATCGACGACCCGGCGCTGATAAAGATGTACGCCTCACTTCGGGTCAGCCCGACCCCGAGCCAATACCGTTCGTCGGCCTCGTGATACACCTGCTCCGCCGGTTCGCCGGAGCCGAGCCGGTACCGCCACACCGTATCGGGCCGCCGGGCCGCGTCCAGGGTCTTGTAATACACCGTCCGATTGTCGGCAGCCCACGTCACTCCGGCCGCGATGTCCACGATCTCGTCGGGGTACAGCTCCGAGGTACGTAAGTTCTTGAACCGCAACGTATATTGCTCGTCCCCGACGACGTCGACCGAATACGCCAGCAGGTTGCCGTCCAGGCTGACCAGCGAGGCACCCAACGAAAAGAATTCGTGGCCCTCCGCCTCGACGTTCGAATCCAGCAATACCTGTTCACCCGGTATCTCGGTGGCTTCGTCGAGCTGCGGCGGGTTCCAATCATCGGGATCGACCACCGGGCAGCGACATTGGACGCGGTACTGCTTTCCTTCGAAGGTCCGGGCGTAATACCACCAATCGCCCCGTCGCACCGGCACCGACAGGTCGGTTTCCTTGGTGCGCGCCTTGATCTCGTCGAAAATCTGTTGCCGCAGCGCCTCTTGGTCGGCGGTCACCCGATCGACGTAGTCGTTCTCGGCCTCGAGGTACGCGATGACCTCGGGGTCTTCCTTGTCGCGCAACCATTCGTAGGGGTCGACGAAAACGTCACCGTGGTGTTCGCGGCGGGTCTCCACCCGCTTGGCCACAGGTGGCGAGCCCGGTGATGCCGGCGTGCTCATGCGCCCGGGCCTATCCAGTCGCCGAAACTCAGGCCCGAAATCCGTTCGTAGGCATTGATGTAACGATCTCGTGTCGCCGCGACGATGTCATCCGGGAGTGGCGGCGGGGGTTTCGAGCCATAGCGGTCCCAGCCGGACGCGGGGCTGGTGAGCCAGTTGCGCACGAACTGCTTGTCGAAGCTGTTCTGCACCACGCCGGCCCGGTACTCGTCGGCAGGCCAATACCGCGAGGAGTCCGGTGTGAAGATCTCGTCGGCCAGCACCACGTTGCCGGCGCCGTCGACACCGAATTCGAACTTGGTGTCGGCGATGATGATGCCCCTCGTCAGCGCGTGATCGGCCGCCTGCACGTAGATCCGTAAGGTGCGGTCGCGCAGCTGGTTGGCGCGCACCCCGCCCAACATCTCGATCACCCGCGCAAACGAGATGTTCTCGTCGTGGTCTCCGAGGGCGGCCTTCGTGGCGGGGGTGAACAGCGGCTCGGCGAACTTGCTGGCCTCGACGAGACCAGGCGGCAACGCGATGCCGCAGACCTTCCCGGTTGACTTGTAGTCCAGCAACCCCGAACCCGTGAGGTAACCGCGCGCCACACACTCCACCGGAAGCATCTCCAGCCGCCGCGCCACCAGCGCCCGGCCCAGCGCCTCATCGGGAATGCGCGGGTCATCCGGCGGCCCGGCCAGGTGGTTCGGAGCTCCATCAAGCCCCGAGACGAGGCCGAAGAAGAACACGCTCATCGCGGTCAGGATGCGGCCCTTGTCCGGGATCGCGCTGTCGAGGATGTAGTCGAACGCCGAGATCCGATCGGACGCGACCAGTAGCAGGTGTTCATCGTCGACGCGGTACAGCTCGCGGACCTTGCCGCTGGCCAGATGTTGGTAGTCGGACAACGCGGGGCGCATCGCGTCAGCCTATCGGCCACCGTAATCCCGGCGCCGAGCCGGGAGCTGTGCTGGTATCGAGGGTATGACTTTGCGGTTCTTGCCCTACTCGACCAGACCCGTGCGGCTGCTGGGCCAGCTGTTCAGCGATTTTGCCGTCGTCGTGTGGACGGCGGTCTGGGTTCTCGTCGGCCTGGCCGTCTATGACGCCATCGACACGATCGCCGAAGCCGGCCGGCAGGTGGAAAGCGGCGCGAACGGGGTCGCCGGGAACCTGGCGTCGGCGGGCCACGGCGCCTCGCACATCCCGATGGTGGGCGATACGGTCGCCAAGCCCCTCAACGAGGCCAGCCAGGCCGCCCTCGACATCGCCGGCGCGGGGCACAACCTGGACACCACGGCGAGCTGGCTGGCGGTGTTGCTGGCGATGGCGGTGGTCGCGCTGCCGATCCTGGTGGCGGTCGCGCCATGGCTATTCCTGCGGATCCGGTTCTTCCGGCGCAAGTGGGTGGTGACCGGGCTAGCCCTCACACCGGCGGGTCAGCAGTTGCTGGCGCTGCGCGCACTGGCGAACCGGCCCCCGCGCAAGTTGGCGGCGGTGAGCATGGATCCCGTTGGAGCGTGGCGCCGCGAGGATCCCATCACGATCCATGCCCTGGCCGCCCTCGAACTGCGGGCGGCCGGAATAACTCTCCGTCCGAGCCAGCCCGCCTAACGATGGCGCCAGCAGTGTCCAACGACGCCGTTCGGGCATCCTCCGCGATGTTGGCGGTGCTGCTGCTGGCGGTCGCCGGTGTCGGGGCCGCGGGCACAACCACGGCTGAGCCGATTGCCGGCGGGCTCGGCGAAACGGCGGTGGGTTGGGACACCTTTCGCCGATTGGATCGGCTGCCCTACCTAAGCGCCGACGCGCAAAGCCTGCAGATATCGAGCTTCGACCGCAGCGGTGGCGATTTCGACATCTCCACCGGCAACGACAACGGCAGCGGTGGATGTCTGGCGTCCGGTGGCGCCGGCTGTGTCGTTGCCGAGGATCGCGGCGCGGGCGAGGTTGATTCGATCTGGTTCACCCGCGACGGCGGCAACGTGACGCGGATCGGGAAGATTCGCGTCGATCTGGACGGGCGGACGGTGGTTGACGCACCGCTGCAATCGCTGGTTGACGGGGCGCTCGGCGCACCATTTGTCTGGCCTCTGGTGGCCAACGCGGCCCAATCGCCGGCGGGGGTTTACCTCAAAGTGCCGATGCCGTACCGGCAATCGATGCGGATCAGCGTCTCGGCGAATCTGCAGTATTACCACGTCGACTACCGCCAATTTTCGACCGCAGACGGCGTGACCACCTTCTCGCCCGCCGATCCCGCGCTCGACGTGATCGCCACCCTGCGCGCCGCGGGCACCGTCGATCCCAAACCGACGGCGCCGACAGCGACGCACAACAATCGGGTCGTCGAGCTTCCCGCCGGCACCGGACCGACGATCGCGGAAACGATTGGTCCGGGATCTATTTCGGCGTTGCGCCTGCGGCTTCCCGAGCCGACGGACGAACTCCTGACCGGGTTGCGGCTGCGAATCGAGTTCGACGGCCGTAGCATGGTCGACTCGCCGCTGGGGGAATTCTTCGGCGCCGGATTGGGCAGCACCGAGGTGCGCTCGCTCATGTTCGCCGCCACCACGGCGCCCGATGGGTCGCTGACGTTATCAGCCTGGTGGCCAATGCCTTTCGGGCACACGGCCCGCGTCGCCCTGATCAATACGACCGACAGCCCCGTCCCGGGGATCGATACCGATGTGGTGATCACGCCCGATCCGCAATGGGCAGCCGCGCTGGCCTGCGGCCGCGCCGGCTACTTCACCGCGCGTTCGCACGCCGGACCGACGACCCTCGGCCAGGACTGGTCGTTCGCCGAGGAGGGGGGCCACGGCAAATTCGTCGGCGTGAGCCACACCATGCGCGGTTCTCGCATCAAGACGTCGTTCAGCGCCGGTGCCCCTCACTTTCTCGAGGGGGCCGAACGTGTGTACGTCGACGGTTCCGCATCGCCCCAGTGGTACGGCACTGGCACCGAGGACTTCTACGAGGGCGGTTGGTACTTCAACGGCGGCACCCACTTCAGTGACCCGTTCACCGGCCAACCCGATCAACGCACGGCGGCCGGCGGATGCATTGACTACTGTGTGGCCGCCTATCGGCTGATGCTCGCCGACGCCATCGGCTATCGCTCCGCGATCCGATTCGGCATTGAGCACGGCAAACGCAACATGGTCCAACCCGACTACAGCTCAACCGCATTCCTCTACACGCAACCGAACGAGACCATCACCACCGCCGACGACGTCAACCCCAGCGACCCCGTTAGCCGAATTCTGCACGGCTACAACGACGCCGCCGCCACGGATGGCTTGTTGGTCAGCACGTACGAGGGGGCCGACGACACCCGCACCGTCGCCGGGTTGGTCCTCACCACCCACGCCGCGGTCACATTCCACGTCCAGCTCCCCCCGGAAAACCACGGCGTCCTGCTGCGCAGGACCTCGGACCAAGCAACCGGATATCAATCGGCCAACGTCGCCATCGACAATGCACCCGCCGGAATCTGGTTACAGCCTCGTCGCAACACCTTCCACCGTTGGCTGGACGACACCTACCTCGTGCCCGAAGCTCTTACCGCGGGCAAGACCCAGATAACCGTCACACTCATGCCCATCGCCGACGCCCCAGCCTGGACCGCCAGCCGCTACCGGGTCGACGCGTTGACCGGGCCCCAGGCTTGAGCGACAACGCGCAGCAGCCCGGCAGCGGCGACAATCAGCCACGCCGCCAACGCATCCCAGAAGAGGACCAGCGAAACGGTGATCAGCGACCGCTGACCGAGCTCGACCGCCATCGCGTAGGTGGCCGCCGAGTACATGCCCAGCGGGAACACAAACGCCCACCACACACCGGCGAAGCGCAACACGTTGGGCCCCTGGCCGATCCGGCGCAGGCCGAAGTAGATCAGCGGCGGTATCCACAGTGTGGCCGCCACCCAGGTGACGACGGTGACCGCGCGCACCGGCCCGGGCAGCCAGGCCGGCGCCAGCCCGTGAATGTTGTCGCCGGCCAGCGTCGCAATCGCCAAGCCGCCCATCAAGATCCAGGTATCGGGTTGGTAGCCGGATCGGTCCCGCCGCTCACTACCGGTGCGCCACAGGACGAGCCATGTCATCAGGCCGTAGATGCACAGCGCGGCCACCCAGACCGGTACGGCCACCGCGAGCAGCCAATGCCCTGGCGCATAGCGGGCCACCTTGGTGACCACGATCGCCAGGCCGGAGGTGCCCACGCTGCCCAGTTCCCACGCGCCGTACGCCCGGTCCCGCAGCGCCGCCCACCGATGGGCCGACATGTTGCGCGCCGTGAGCACGACCAGCAGCAACCAGGACGCCAGCGCGGCCGCGCCGAGCACCCACGTCAGCACGGAATGAGCCGCCAGCCGGCTGTCCAGCACGGCGCACGCGGCGACAAACGTGAACAGCCGCAACGTGACATCGGGATCCTTGAGGTCCCACCGCGGGATCGCCCGCGTCAGGGCTATCACCCCGACCAGAACCAGCAGACCCACCGACGCGAGAACGCCCAGGGTGTCGCTGATCGCGGAGTAGTGGTGCATGCCCCCGGCGATCGACAGCACCCCGGTCGCCATCACCGCGGCGAACACATCGGGCGAGGGCTCGAGGTCGGCGAGCCGTATTTTCACTAGGGCTTTTTCACTAGGGCTCAAGCAGTTCGACGATCAGGTGGCGGATGCCGGTGTGCCGGTTGCTGCGGGTCCATTCGACGGGCTGCACCAACCGCACGCCGCCGAAGCGCGACAGCATTTCCTGATAGAGCACTCGCAGTTCCAATCGGGCCAGATTGGCGCCCAGGCAGTAATGCACACCCTGGCCGAAGCCTAAGTGCGGATTGGGTTTCCGGGTGATGTCGAACTCGTCGGCGCGGTCGAACACACCGGCATCGCGGTTGGCCGAGCCCTCCCAGATCTGCACCTTCTGTCCCGCTTCGATGGACTGTCCGCCGAGCGTGACGTCGCGGGTGGCGGTGCGCCGCTTGGACGGCGACGGCGACGTCCATCGAATGATCTCTTCGATCGCCGACGGCAAGAGCTCGAAATCGCCTCGCAGCCTGTTTAATTGATCGGGATGCTTGGCGAGTGCGAGCACCCCGCCCGCGACGGCGTTGCGCGTCGTCTCCGCCCCGGCGCTGAACAGCAGGCTGAAAAACAGGTACAGCTCGAGGTCGGACATGGCCGACGCCTCGCTGTTCGCGACCACCGACAACATGTCGTCGGTCGGTTGCGCGCGCTTGGCGGCGATCAGCTCCTGGCCGTAGGAGTACATGCGGGACCCGGCCTCTTCGAGGGAGAGCTGCGAGAGGGACGCCTTGCGCGAGCCGCCGAAGTCAAACTGCGGCTCGATGGCCTCGAACAGCCAATGCCGTTCGGACTCAGGCACTCCCAGCAGGATGCAGATCATCTGCATCGGTATCTCGGCGGCGACCGCGACCAGGAGGTCGATCGGTTCGCCCGGCACCACCGCATCCAGCAGCCGGCGGGCCCGGGCGCGCAGATCGTCCTCGACGCGGCGGATCATGCGTGGCGTCAGCCCGGAGCTCACCAGTCGGCGGATCTCCGCATGCCGCGGGTCGTCCATCATGTTGAGCACCTGGCCCGAGATAGCCAGGTCCTGCAACAGCGTGCCGCCGTACGGCCTGTCGCCGCCGGTCACCGAGGAGTAGGTCACCGGATCCTTGAGCACCGCAAGCGTTTCCGCATACGTTGCGATGGACCAGAACCCCTCGCCGTCGGGGGTGTTGTCGGTCGGCTCGTGCCAGTACACCGGAGCCTCTCGCCGGTGGATGGCGAACAACTCGTGCGGGAATCCGTCGGCGAAGTTGTCGAGGTCGGTGAAGTCGATCCCCGCGAGCGCGCCGGCCGGGGCCATCGAGGTCACAGGATCGCGCCGGGCGTGTACTTGGCGGCCTCCGGGTAGCGGCCCACCAACTCGTTCACCTGCGCGGCTACCTCGTCGACCTGGTCGCCGGCCGCACCGATGAACGCCTTCTTGTCGGCCATCACCGCATCCAGCGCCGCCCGGTCCAGCGGCAGCCGCGCGTCGCCGGCCAGCCGATCCAGCAAGTCGGGCTCGGCGCCGCGTTCCCGCATGGCCAGCGCCGTCGCCACCGCATGCTCGCGGATCACATGATGCGCGGCCTCCCGGCCCATGCCGGCGCGCACGGCGGCGATCAGCACCTTGGTAGTAGCCAGGAACGGCAGGTAGCGGTCCAGTTCGCGCTGGATCACCGCCGGGTAGGCGCCGAACTCGTCGAGCACCGTCAGAAACGTCTCGATCTGTCCGTCGATGGCAAAGAAGCTGTCCGGCAACGCCACCCGGCGCACCACCGAGCAGAAGACGTCACCCTCGTTCCACTGCGCGCCGGCCAATTCCGCCGCCATCGAGGCATAGCCGCGCAACACCACCTGCAGGCCGTTGACCCGCTCGCAGCTGCGGGTGTTCATCTTGTGCGGCATCGCCGACGAGCCGACCTGCCCCGCCGCGAACCCCTCGGTGACCAGTTCGTGCCCGGCCATCAGCCGGATGGTGTGGGCCATCGACGACGGCCCCGCGCCGAGCTGCACCAGCGCGGAGATCACGTCGTGGTCCAGCGAACGCGGGTACACCTGCCCGACGCTGGTCAAAACGGTTGCGAAGCCTAGAAATTCGGCGACGCGTCGCTCGAGCTCGGCGAGTTTGGCGGCCCCGTCATTTGGACCGTCGAGCAGGTCGAGCATGTCCTGCGCGGTGCCCATCGGGCCCTTGATGCCGCGCAGCGGGTAGCGATCGATGAGCTCCCGCAGCCGGCTCAGCGCGATCAGCGTCTCCTGCGCCGCGGAGGCGAACCGCTTGCCCAACGTGGTGGCCTGCGCGGCGACGTTATGGCTGCGTCCGGCCATCACCAGGTCGCGATAGGCGGCCGCGCGCTCGGCCAGCCGCGCGGCCAGGGCCACCCCGTGCGCGAAGACCAGTTCCAGCGAGCGCCGGATCTGCAGCTGCTCGACGTTCTCGGTGAGGTCGCGGCTGGTCATCCCCTTGTGCACATGCTCGTGACCGGCCAGCGCGTTGAACTCCTCGATGCGGGCCTTGACGTCGTGCCGCAGCACCCGTTCGCGGGCGGCGATCGAGGCCAAGTCCACGTCGTCGAGCACCCGCTCGTAGTCGGCGACGGCTTCCTGGGGCACGGGCACGCCGAGCTCGGTCTGCGCCCGCAGCACGGCCAGCCACAGCCGCCGCTCCGCAACGACCTTGGCCTCCGGCGACCAGATTGCGACCATCTCGGCGCTCGCATACCGGGCGGCCAGCACGTTCGGAATGCTCACGGGAACACAGCCTACGGGTGCGGTCGGGGCCGGACTCCCTACCCTTAGGCGGATGTACTTCGGCGGCGTCGACCTCGCCTGGGCGGGGCGCAACCCGACCGGTGTCGCGGTCCTCGACTCGCAGGGCCGCTTGGTGCGCATCTGCGCGGTCCGCGACGACGCCGAGGTGTTGGCGGCGCTGGGGCCCTACGTCCGGGGTGATTGCCTCGTCGGCTTCGATGCGCCGCTGGTGGTAACCAACCGCACCGGCCAGCGGCCGGCCGAGGCCGCGCTCAACCGCGACTTCCGCAGGTTCGAAGCCGGCGCGCACCCGGCGAACACAGGCAAGCCCGAGTTCGCCGACGTGCCGCGCGGGGCGCAGTTGGCCCGGGCGCTGGGCCTCGACATGGACCCCCGGTCAGCCGCGGCGCGTCGCGCCATCGAGGTCTATCCGCACCCGGCGACGGTGGCGCTGTTCCGGCTGCCGCGCACGCTGAAGTACAAGGCCAAACCCGGCCGCAGCGTCGACCAGCTCAAATCACAGCTGTTGCTGCTGATGGACGGCATCGAGGGGCTGGCGCACGCCGCGGTGCCGCTACACGTTGCCGGTGCCGCGGCCGGTCCGGACTGGGCCGAGCTGCGCCGGCGGGTCGTGACCGCGCAGCGCAAGAGCGAGCTACGCCGCGCCGAGGATCCCGTCGACGCAGTTGTGTGTGCCTACGTGGCGCTGTACGCCCAGCGCTGCCCGGCGGGCGTGACGATCTACGGGGACTTCACCACCGGCTACATCGTGACGCCGTCGCTGCCTACTGATCTGACTCCAGGTCTAGATCTGATCCCAGGATCCGCACCGGGCGGTGATCGATCGGTGCCAGCACGTCGATGAGGTCGACCACCGTGCCCAGCGCCGACGTTCGCGGATCGCGGCCCTCGACCAGGGCCGATACCACCGAACCGTCGACCGCGCAGATCAGCGTGCAGACCAGTTCGATCCGCACGGTGCGACCCGATCGTCTCGATGGCCTCGGCCACGGCCTCGGCGCGCTGCCGCAAGCTGCGACGCATGCTTTCCTGTAGTGCGGGCAGGCGAGTGCACGCGATGTGACGCTCGTATCGCGATATCAGCTGCTCCGCGAGTCCCGGACCGGACACGTCGCCCACCAGCAGGTCGACCAGCACCTCAGCGGTGGTCTCGGGCCCACGCCGCCGCCTGGACAACGCGGTCACCCGGGCCCGCAGCTGCGCAACCTCGATCATCCCGATGTGTTCGACCGCCCGGGCGATCAAATCGTCCAGGGAAGAGAAATAGTAGGTGGTCGACGCCAATGGCAGGCCCGCCCGCCGAGCGACCGACCGGTGCCGCACGGCCTCGAACCCGCCTTCCTCGAGCAGCTCGGCGGCAGCGCTCACGAGCGCGTACCGACGACGTTCTCCCTTGGGAGTAACTGCTGAAGTCACGACTAGCCATGCTGCCAGTGAAAGTGGTACGGCGATGGAATTTCGGAGAATCGGCCGTGGCATGATGGCTCGATGCCCGACTTGACTCGGCGCGCGATGCTTCGTCTGGGCGGCTGCGCGGCAGTTGGCGCGGCCGGCGTATATGCCCTCGACACGCTGCTGGCGCCCCACCCGTCGCAGGCCATGCCGATATCGACGGCCGGAACCCAGGTTCCGTTGGCGCCCGCCCCTCCCCTCGAACCGCCTCCGGCCGGCCAACCGGCACCGACGATGGTGACCGGCTCGTTCGATTCGGCGGCGCGGGGCGGGGTATCGACCAACTGGGCGATCGCGCGTCCGCCGGGCCAGACCAAGCCGCTGCGACCCGTGATCGCCCTGCACGGGAAGGGCAGCGATGCGGCCACCGTGATGGCCGGCGGCGTCGAGCAGGGCCTCGCCCAGGCCGTCAACGCCGGGTTGCCGCCGTTTGCGGTGGTCGCCGTGGACGGGGGCGGCGGCTATTGGCACAAGAGGTCCTCCGGCGAGGACAGCGGGGCCATGGTGCTCGGCGAGCTGATCCCGATGCTGGCGGGCCAGAATCTGGACACCTCTCGGGTCGCGTTCCTCGGCTGGTCCATGGGCGGCTACGGCGCGTTGCTGCTCGGCGGCCGGCTGGGTTCTGCACGCACCGCCGCGATCTGTGCGGTGAGCCCGGCGCTGTGGATGTCTTCCGGCGCGGCCGCGCCCGGCGCGTTCGACGGGCCCGACGACTTCGCGGCGAACTCGGTGTTCGGACTGCCCGCACTGGCGTCCATCCCCATCCGGGTGGACTGCGGCGACAGCGATCCGTTCTACGACGCAACCCAACAATTCATCGCTCAGTTGCCCAACCCGCCCGCGGGCGGCTTCTCGCCCGGCGGACACAACCCCGGGTTCTGGAGCTCGCAGCTGCCGGCCGAACTCACCTGGATCGCGCCCTTGCTGACGGCCTAGCCGAGAGCGACGGGAATCCCGATGGTGAGCGCACCTTTCGGCTGGACCTTCCCCTACGCCTGGCCGCGAAAGCCGATCCTGGCGGGAAACGTGGTGTGCGCGTCCCAGCCGCTGGCCGCCCAGGCGGGCCTTCGGATGCTGGCCGAGGGCGGGACAGCCGTCGACGCCGCGATCGCCACCGCCATCACCCTCACGCTGGTGGAACCCGTGTCCAACGGCATCGGTTCGGACGCCTTCGCCATCGTCTGGGACGGCCGGCAACTGCACGGGCTGAACGCATCCGGCCGCTCGCCCGCGGCATGGACACCGGAGTACTTCGGCGGCAACGACGTTCCCGCGCTCGGCTGGAATTCGGTTACGGTGCCGGGCGCGGTGTCGGCCTGGGTCGAGCTGCACGCCAAGTTCGGCAGGCTGCCGTTCGATAGGCTCTTCGAAGCGGCGATCTCATACGGCCGCAACGGCTTTCTGGTGTCGCCGACGGTCGCCGAGCAATGGGCCGCTCAAGTTACGCTGTTCGCAACCCAGCCCGGCTTCGCCGAGGCGTTTCTGCCCGGCGGGCGCGCACCGAAACCCGGTGAGCTGTTCAGGTTTCCCGAGCACGCGGCCACGCTGGAGCGGATCGCCGCAACCGGCGGCGAGGCGTTCTACCGCGGAGAATTGGCGTCCGCGCTCGAGAGGCACTCGACGGCCAACGGCGGCGCCATGCGTGCCAGCGACCTCGCCGCCCACCGCGCCGACTGGGTTGGGACCATCAGCGGGGACTACCGCGGCTACACCGTCCACGAGATACCACCCAACGGCCAGGGCATCGTGGCGCTGATCGCCCTCGGGATCCTGGAAGGATTCGACATGGCCTCGCTGCCAGTGGATTCCGCTGAGAGCGTGCATCTGCAGATCGAGGCGGTGAAGTTGGCCTTCGCCGACGCGCAGGCCTATGTCGCCGACATCGACCACATGCCGACGCGTCCGGAACGCCTGCTGGACCGCGAATACCTGAGGCAACGAGCCACGTTGATCGATCGCAAGCGGGCAAAGCCGGCAGTTGCCGGCACGCCGAACGGGGGCACCGTCTATCTCACCGCCGCCGATGCGTCGGGCGTGATGGTGTCGATGATCCAGTCGAACTACATGGGCTTCGGGTCCGGCGTAGTGGTGCCCGGCACGGGAATCTCCCTACAAAACCGCGGCTCGGATTTCGCTGCGGCTCAGGGCCATCCGAACCGAGTCGGGCCGAACAAGCGTCCCTACCACACGATCATTCCCGGCTTTGTCACCAGGGACGGAGCACCGGTGCTGAGCTTCGGGGTGATGGGCGGGACGATGCAGCCGCAGGGGCATGTGCAGGTGCTGGCGCGCATCGCGGACCACGGCCAGAATCCGCAGACGGCCTGCGACGGTCCCCGGTTCCGCTGGGTGGACGGTACTCAGATCAGCTGCGAGAAGGGTTTCCCGCCGGCAACGCTCGACGGGCTGCGGCAGCGCGGTCACGACCTGATGACGGTGGACGACTACAACCAGTTCGGTAGCTGCCAGGCCATTTGGCGGCTCGACGGCGGGTATGTCGCGGCGAGCGATCCACGCCGCGACGGGCAGGCCGCAGCGTTTTAGGCCTGTATTAAAGTCGCGAAGCATGAACACACCCTCGCCTGGGCCCGGTTGGTGGCTGGCAGCAGACGGCCAGTGGTATCCGCAGAAGTGGGAAACCAAATTCATCTACTGCACGCACGAGTCCCTGCCAGGCCTGGTAGAAGGCGTGCACCCAGTCGTGAATTCCCACGGAGAAGAGGGGTGGGAGGTCGTTGGCTCCACGATTGACCGCACTGCGACCGGCAGCACGCCAACAAGCACCGGGTGGAAGCCGGTCAACACATGGCAGTTCCAATACTCCATGGTCGTCACGCTGAAGCGGCCCGTCCGCCCGACTAGCGACAACTAAACCTCAACTAAACCCGGACCTTGCCCTCCGCCGCCGCTTGGCCGATGTCACCTCGGAAATGGCTGCCGGGCAACCGAATAGAACCCAGGATTTGATAGGCGCACTCCCGGGCGGCCGACAAGTCGGCGCCGGTGCCCACCACCGACAGCACCCGACCGCCCGACGAGACGATCGCGCCGTCGTCGCGGCGGGCCGTTCCGGCGTGCAGCACCCCTTCGGCTTCTGAGCCGACGACGACGTCACCGACCCGCGGGCGCCCTGGATAGTTCTCGGCGGCCAACACCACCGTCACCGCGGCGCCATCGCGCCAACGCAGCTCACCGAAGTCGGCCAACGTACCGGACCCCGCCGCGTGAAGTAGCTGCCCCAGTGGCGAATCCAGCAGGGCCAGCACGGCTTGTGTCTCGGGATCGCCGAAACGGCAATTGAATTCGACCACCGCGGGACCGCTCGCGGTGATGGCGAGGCCGACGTACAGCAATCCGCAGAATGGGCTATCCCGCCGAACCAGTTCGGCAGCAACAGGTTCGACGATCCGGGTGACCACCTCCCGGTAGACTTCGTCGGGCAGCCACGGCAGCGGCGCGTAGGCGCCCATGCCGCCGGTATTGGGTCCGGTGTCGCCCTCGCCCACCCGCTTGAAGTCCTGGGCCGGCAGCAGCGGCAGCACCGTTTCCCCGTCGACGACGCAGAACAGCGATACCTCGGGGCCGTCGAGGTAGGACTCGAGCAGCACCGGATGCCCGGACTCGAGCAGGCCGGCGCCATGGGCACGCGCGACGTCGCGATCCGCCGTCACCACCACGCCCTTGCCCGCCGCCAGACGGTCGTCCTTGACCACCCAGGCCGGATCACCGGCGGGCGGCCCGAACCGGTCCAGCCCCGCATCCAAATGTGCTGGGCTCGCGATGATGTCGCTGCGGGCGGTCCGCACACCCACCGCGGCCATGACCTCTTTGGCGAACGCCTTGGAGCCTTCGATGCGGGCCGCGTCCTTTCCGGGCCCGAAGCAGACGATGCCCGCGGCGCGCAGCGCGTCTGCCACCCCCAGCACCAGCGGCACCTCGGGACCGATCACCACCAGGTCGGCCCGCACGTCGCGAGCCAGCGCGACGACGTCCTCGCCGGAGGTGATGTCGACGTCGCGCTGTTCGGCCAGCCTTGCGGTGCCGGCGTTGCCGGGAGCGATGACCAGCCCCGTGACCTGCGGGTCGCGGCGAAGCGCCAGCAGCAGGGCATGCTCACGGGCACCGGAACCGATCACCAGGACGCGCACGACGGCCACTCTAGCGGGCCGCCGCCGAATCGACCGGGTGAGGTTTCAGCCGCATCAGGCGCAAGCACGGCAGGGGAGGCCCTAGCCGCCGGGCTCACCCGCGTGCATCTTCAACGCGCTGTCGACATTGGCCTTCTTGTCCTCCCCGGCACCCTTGGCCGCGGCCTTCTTGCGCTTTGCCACGACGGTTTCGACCGCGCCGTTGAGCGCCGAACCCAGCGGGAACCCGAGGTAGTGGGTGAGAAAGACGGCCATCTCCTTCAGCTCGGTCTCCGTGAGTTCCCCGTTGAGCAGCGCGGCGTTGATCTGAATCTCGGCCAGGTCGCGCTTCCCGGCTGCCGTCACCGCCGTCAGCGTCATGATGCGCTTGTCGCGCATCGACAGCCCCGGCCGGGACCAAATGTCGCCGAAGAGGTGATCGACGGTCAGGTCGAAGTAGGCGTCGCCCTCGATGTTGGGCATCTCCCAGCCGTAGACCTCGTTCATTTTCTCGAGGCCCTTGCGGCGCAGTTCGTCCATGTTCACTCCTCTGTCGATGCCGTGTGCGGCACGCCGAGGCCCTCGGCCAGTCGTTCGAGCGCGACCTCCGCCAGGGGCAGCTTTACGGAAACCGACTCGCCCAGCGCCAGGGCCAGGCTCAGATCCTTCTCGCCCAGTATGCGGGCGTGCAGGAACGGCTGGTACAGGAAGCTTTCGGGTGGAATGGGTTTCGTGTCGTCGCGGAACATGATGGAGCCGGCACCACCCGTGATGGCGTCGGAGTGCCGCACCACCTGTCCGAGATCTTGCAGGTTTAGCCCACACTTCTCGGCCAGCTTCGACGCCTCACACGCGGCCGCGAAGGAAATGTTGTGAAGCATGTTGCGGGCCAGCTTCATCCGCGTTCCGGCGCCCGGCTGACCCGCGTGGACCACCAACGAGGCCCACCGCGAGAACGGCTCCTTGACCAGTGCGAACGCCTCGTCGGTGGCACCCACCATGGCGGCCAGCTCGCCCTTCTTGGCGGCCCGGCCACTACCGCTGACGGGCGCATCGACGACGTGAATGCCTTGCGGCTCAAGCTCTTGGGCCAACTCGACGGCGGTGGTGTCGCTGATCGTGGAGTGAATCGCGATCACGGTGCCGGGCTTGACCGTCGGGCCCAGCTCGGCGACCACGTCGCGCACCTGTTGGTCATCGAGGACGGTGACGCTGATGATGTCGGCCTCCGCGACGCCGGCGACGCTGTCCGCCAGCTGCGCGCCGTCCTCGGCGAACGGGGCCATCGCCTCGGCGCGAATGTCGAATACGATGAGGCCGCCCGGCCAGTCGACCAACCGCTTGGCCATCGGTGCGCCCTGTTTGCCCAGGCCGATATAACCCAGCTTGACTTGATTTTCGGACACGCGTTACTCCTCTATGACCGGATTATCTGTCCGCCGTCGACATTGAAAATCTGCCCGGTGATCCAGGCGGCCTGGTCACTCAACAGGAACAGGCACATTCCGACCAGATCCTCGGGCGTCCCCATCCGGCTCAGCGGGATGGTCTGCAGCATGTTCTTGACGTAGCTCGCCCGGGGTCACCGTTCTGGTGGCCTCGGTGTCGATCGGCCCGGGCGCGATCGCGTTGATCCGGATCTTCATTCCGCCCAGCTCGCGCGAAAGCTGTTGCGTCAGACCATTAATCCCGACCTTGGCCAGGCCGTAGAAGTTGGAGTACAGCCACGCCGCGGTCGACGATTGGTTGACGATCGCACCGCCGCCCCGCTTGGCCATCTTCTTGTACACCGCGCGGGTGCACACCAGCGCCCCGTCGTGGTTGACGCTCATGAACTTCTTGTAGTAGTCCAACGGCACGGTCAACAGCAGGTCGAGCTTCATGCCGCCGTAAATCGCGGCGTTGTTGACCAGGTAGTCGATGCCACCGAACTCGGCGACGGCGCGATCTGCCATGGCCTTGGCCGAGTCCTCGTCCGAAACATCAACGGGCACAGCGATCGCCGCCCCGCCGTCGGCGACGATCTGCTTGGCCACCCCCTCGGCGCCATCGAGATTGATATCGGCGACCACCACCGACGCGCCCTCGCCGGCCAGGGCCTGCGCGTACGCTTGCCCGATCCCCTGGGCGGCCCCGGTGACGATGGCTACCTTGCTTTCGAACTGTCCCACCTGCGCTCCTCTGACTAGCTGTCTAATTTGCCGCCGTGGCAATGAGTTTGGCCTCCAAATACTCCTCGAAGCCGAGGAGCCCCATCTCGCGACCGTTGCCGGATTGCTTGTAACCGCCGAACGGTGCGTCGGCGGAGTACCAGACGCCGCCGTTGACGTTGACGGTGCCCACCCGCAACCGCGCGGCGAAATTCGCGGCCCGCTGCGAGTCGGCGCTGAATACCGTGCCCGACAAGCCATATGGCGAATCGTTGGCGATGCGGAGCGCGTCGTCGTCGCCGTCATGCGCGATCACGGTGAGCACCGGCCCGAAGATTTCCTCGCGGGCGGGCCGGGCGTCGTTGCCCAGGCCCGCGATCACGGTGGGCTCGATGAAGAATCCGGTGTCGCGGCCCGCCGGCCGACCTCCGCCGCACGCGAACGTTCCGCCCTCGGCGATCGCCAGGTCGAGGTAGCCCTGCACCCGATCCCGCTGCCGCGCCGAAATCAGTGGCCCGCAAACGGTTCCCGACTTGGTGGGATCCCCGGGCTTGATCGACCCCATGGTGCCCGCGGCAATGGCGACCGCTTCGTCGTACTTGGCCCGCGGCACCACCAGCCGGGTCGTGATCGCGCATCCCTGACCGGCATGCATGGAAGCCGTGAACGCCGAAACCGAGCACGCCCCAGCCAGATCGGCGTCGTCGAGCACGACGAACGCCGATTTGCCGCCCAGTTCCAGGAACACCTTCTTGATGGTGGCGGCGGCGTCGACCATCACGCTGCGGCCGGTGGCTGTCGAGCCGGTGAACGAAACCATGTCAACCCGAGGGTCCGTGGCCAGCAGGGCCCCCACGCCGTGGTCGCTGGAGGTGACGATGTTGACGACGCCCGGCGGAAAGTCGGTCTGTTCGGCGATGATTTCGCCGAGCACCGCCGCACACCAGGGCGTGTCGGGTGCGGGCTTGAGCACCACGGTGTTGCCGGCCGCCAGCGCGGGACCCAGCTTGGCGAGGTTGATCTGGTGCGGGAAATTCCACGGGGTGATGGCGCCGACGACGCCGATGGCCTCGCGAGCGACGGTGCGCCGGGTGGGAATTCCCATCGGTGACGCGTCGCCCAGATCCTGATTCCACGGGTACGACTCGGCGGTGTCGGCCGCGAAGCTCAGGTCACCGACCGGGCCTTCGAGCTGCGCGCCGGCGGTGAGCATCCGCGGCGCACCCACCTCCGAAATGGTCAGCTCCCGCAATTCTTCGACGCGCTCGCGCATCGCGTCGCGCAACTGCCGCACACACCGCACCCGCAGTTCGGTGTTGCGGGACCAGTCGGTGTCGTCGAACGCGCGCCGCGCGGCGTCAATGGCGCGGCTCATGTCGTCGGCGTCGGCGTCGGCGGCGACTCCCAGCACCTCCTCGGTGGCCGGGTTGATCGTCGGAAAGGTGCCTGCACTTCCTGGACACGGCTTGCCGTCGATGAACAGCGCGCTAACCCCGTCGGCCAACAGGGATTTTCCGGCCATCACTTGCTCCAATCGGGACTGGCTCCAATCGGGACTGGCTCCAATCGGGTGGACACTTGTCCGATATAGCCCCCTCGAACCATAGCTGTCGGCTTGTTGACGGCGCAAGGGCCGATCTCCAAAGCGGCCCTAAGTGGCCGTCAAATGCACGGATATACTGCATATTTGCCGATCGGTCTTGCCTCCTGCCGCATCCATCCGCTAGCTTGGACAGGTGTCCAGCGATGCACTGGTTACCACGCGCAACCGCCGCCAGGAGGAGACCTTCCGCAAGGTGCTTTCCGCCGGTATGGAAACCCTGCGGGAGAAGTCGTACGCCGACTTGACGGTGCGCGCGGTGGCGGCCCGCGCCAAAGTGGCCCCCGCCACCGCCTACACGTACTTCTCGTCGAAGAACCACCTGATCGCCGAGGTCTACCTGAACCTGGTCCGGCAGGTTCCCTACTTCACTGACGTCAACGACCCCATGCCCACCCGGGTGGCCAACGCGTTGCGCCATCTGGCCCTGGTGGTCGCCGACGAACCCGAAGTCGGCGCGGCCTGCACGACGGCATTGCTTGGCGGCGGCGCCGACCCCGCGGTAACCGCCGCACGGGACCGGATCGGCGCGGAGATCCATCGCCGCATCGCATCGGCCATCGGGCCGGGCGCCAACCCCGGCACCGTCTCGGCACTCGAGATGGCTTTCTTCGGTGCGCTGGTGCAGGCCGGCAGCGGGGAGTTCACCTACCGCGAGATCGCCGACAGGCTGGCGGACGTGGTTCGGCTCCTCCTGATCGGCGCGGGAGAGATGGGCGCGGGCGAATGACCGTACATGTTGGTGACCACGAGCTGATCCTCGATCCATACGACTACGACTTCCACGAAGACCCGTACCCGTACTATCGGCGGCTGCGCGACGAAGCGCCGCTATACCACAACGATGAGCTTGGCTTCTGGGCGTTGTCGCGGCATAGCGACGTGCACCAGGGATTCCGCAACAGCACCACACTGTCCAACCGCGACGGCGTCTCGCTGGACCCGGCGTCACGCGGACCCCATGCCGCCAAGACCATGTCGTTTCTGGCGATGGACGATCCCGCCCACCTACGTCTGCGCACCCTGGTGTCAAAGGGATTCACGCCCAGGCGGATTCGGGAACTCGAGCCGCGCATCACCGAGATCGCACAGCAGCACCTCGACACCATGCTGGAGAAGGCGACCGGCGGCACGGTCGACTACATCGACGAGTTCGCCGGCAAGCTGCCGATGGACGTCATCTCCGAGCTGATGGGCGTCCCCGAACCGGATCGGACCGAGGTGCGCGCCTGGGCGGACGGCGTCATGCACCGCGAGGAGGGCGTCACCGATGTGCCGGCCTCAGCGGTCAAGGCGTCGATCAACCTGATGGTCTACTACCACGGGATGATCGCCGAGCGCCGCAGGAAACCCACCGATGACCTGACCTCGGCGCTGCTCGAGGCCGAGATCGACGGCGACCGGCTGACCGACGAGGAAGTCCTGGGCTTCATGTTCCTAATGGTGATCGCCGGCAACGAGACGACGACCAAACTCCTTGCCAACGCTGCCTTTTGGGGCCACAAGAACCCGGACCAACTGACGCCGGTCTACGCCGACCCGTCGCGCGTGCCGCTGTGGGTCGAGGAGACCCTGCGCTATGACACGTCCAGCCAGATCCTGGCCCGCACCGTCTCCGGGGAGCTCACCCTGTACGACACCACGATCCCCGAGGGCGACATCCTGCTGCTGCTGCCGGGTTCGGCACACCGTGACGAGCGGGTTTTCGACAACCCGGACGACTACCTGATCGGGCGCGAAATCGGGCCGAAGCTATTGAGTTTCGGCAGTGGCGCGCACTTCTGCCTGGGCGCGCACCTGGCCCGGATGGAAGCCCGCGTGGCGCTTACCGAGCTGTTCACACGAATTCGCGGCTATCAGGTCGACGAGGCCAACTCGGTGCGCGTGCACTCCAGTAGCGTCCGCGGGTTCGCGCACCTACCGATGACCGTGGAGGTTTCCTAGATGCCGCGCTTCGAACCACATCCGGCCCGGCGACCGGCGATCGTCGCCGGCGCGTCGTCGGGCATTGGCGCGGCCACCGCGCTCGAGCTTGCCGCCCATGGCTTTCCGGTGGCCCTGGGCGCTCGCCGCGTCGACAAGTGCCAAGAGATTGCCGAAAAGATCCGCGCCGACGGCGGTGAGGCGATCGCGTTGCCGCTCGACGTCACCGACCCCGAGTCGGTCAAGGGATTCGTGCACCAGGCGACCGAGCAGCTGGGCGACATCGAGGTTCTGGTCACCGGTGCCGGCGACACCTACTTCGGGAAGCTGCACGAAATCGACACCGAAACTTTCGAATCGCAGCTCCAGATCCACCTGATCGGGGCCAACCGGTTGGCCACGGCGGTGCTCCCGGGCATGATCGAGCGGCAACGCGGCGACCTGATCTTCGTCGGATCCGACGTCGCGCTTCGCCAGCGTCCGCACATGGGCGCCTACGGGGCCGCCAAGGCCGCGCTGGTGGCGATGGTCACCAACTTGCAGATGGAGCTCGAGGGCACCGGCGTGCGCGCGTCGATCGTGCATCCGGGCCCCACCAAGACCGGGATGGGGTGGAGCCTGCCCATCGAGTCGATCGGTCCGGCGCTTCAGGATTGGGCCAAGTGGGGTCAGGCGCGCCACAACTACTTTCTGCGGGCATCCGATCTCGCCCGGGCGATCACCTTCGTCGCGGAGACACCCCGGGGCGGCTTCGTGGTGAACATGGAGCTCCAGCCGGAGGCGCCGTTGGCCGCCACCAAGGACCGTCAGCAGCTGAAAGTGGATGAGAAGGCGGTGGATTTATGACCACAGCGATGGTGCCGCGGGTTTCCGGCGGCCAGGAGGAACACGGACATCTCGAGGAATTCCGGACCGACCCGATCGCCCTGATGCGGCGAACCCGAGACGAGTGTGGCGACGTCGGTTGGTTCCAGCTGGCGGACAAGCACATCGTCTTTCTGTCCGGCGCGAAGGCCAACGAGTTCTTTTTCCGTTCCGCGGACGAGGATCTGGACCAGGCCGAGGCGTATCCCTTCATGGCGCCGATCTTCGGCAAGGGCGTGGTGTTCGACGCCAGCCCCGAGCGGCGCAAGGAGATGCTGCACAACTCCGCGCTGCGCGGTGAGCACATGAAGGGCCACGCCGCGACCATCGAGAACGAAGTGCGCCGGATGATCGAAAACTGGGGCGACGCAGGCGAAATAGACCTGCTGGACTTCTTCGCCGAGTTGACCATCTACACCTCGACGTCATGCCTGATCGGCACCAAGTTCCGCAACCAGCTCGACTCGCGGTTCGCGCACCTCTATCACGAACTCGAGCGCGGCACCGACCCGCTGTGCTACGTCGATCCCCATCTGCCGATCGAAAGCTTCCGCAAACGCGACGAAGCCCGAAAAGGATTGGTGGCCTTGGTGCAAGAGATCATGCACCAACGGGTCGCCAATCCGCCGTCGGACAAGCGCGACCGCGACATGCTGGACGTGCTGGTGTCGATCAAGGACGAGGAGGGCGACCCGCGGTTCTCCGCCGACGAGATCACCGGCATGTTCATCTCCCTGATGTTCGCCGGTCACCACACCAGCTCGGGCACGTCGGCCTGGACGCTGATCGAACTGATCCGGCACGCGGACGTCTACGCCGACGTGATCGCCGAGCTCGACGAGCTGTACGCCGACGGACAGTCGGTGAGTTTCCACGCGCTGCGCCAGATTCCGCGGCTGGAGAACGTGCTGAAGGAATCGTTGCGGCTGCACCCGCCGCTGATCATTCTGATGCGGGTGGCAAAGGGCGACTTCGAGGTCGAGGGCTACCCGATTCACGAAGGCGAATTTGTCGCGGCCTCCCCGGCCATCTCCAACCGGATCGCCGAGGACTTCCCGGACCCGGACGAATTCGTGCCGCAGCGCTACGAGGAGCCACGGCAGGAGGACCTGGTCAACCGGTGGACCTGGATTCCGTTCGGGGCCGGCCGGCATCGTTGCGTGGGTGCGGCGTTCGCCACCATGCAGATCAAGGCGATCTTCTCGGTGTTGCTGCGCGAGTACGAGTTTGAGATGGCGCAGCCGTCCGAGAGCTACCACAACGACCATTCCAAGATGGTGGTGCAGTTGGCAAAGCCCGCCAAAGTGCGCTATCGCCGCAGAGAAATGGGCTGACGATGGGCTACCGGATCGAAGCCGACCTGGACCTGTGCCAGGGACACGCGATGTGCGAACTGGAGGCGCCCGACTACTTCCGGGTGCCCAAGCGCGGCAAGGTCGAAATTCTCGATAGCGAGCCGCCCGACGAGGCCCGCGGGGAGATCAAGCAGGCCGTGATCGCCTGCCCCACCCAGGCACTGTCCATCCGAGAAACAGGAGATCAGTAATGGCGCAATTCGCGCGAGCGGAGCTCGACGAGTGGGTGCAATCCTGGCTTCAGGCCAACAAGGACTGCGAAAAGTCGGGCGACTGGACACCGCTGGCGGACTTCTATGCACCCGAGGCCACCTATGGCTGGAACATCGGACCCAAGGAAGACGTGATGTGCGTCGGGATCGACGAGATCCGCGACATCGCGCTCGGCCTGGAGATGGAGGGTCTGGAAAACTGGCAGTACCCCTACCAGAAGGTGATCGTCGACGACCAGCAGGGCGAGATCGTCGGCTTCTGGAAGCAGATCGTCGTCGATGGGGACGGCGGCCAGCAGGAAATCTACGGAATAGGCGGCAGCTGGTTCCGGCTCAACGCGGACAAACTCATCGAGTGGCAGCGCGACTTCTTCGACTTCGGACACGTCTCGGCGCTGTACATGCGGCTGATGAAGGACGGGAAGCTGTCGGCGGGCATGCAGAAGCGCATCGAACGAGGGCTGGCGGGCGAGAAACTGCCGGGGTATTACCCGCTCGGCGCGACGCCCGTTCCGATCTGGTGAGCGGCATGGCACGGGTGAGCGGCATGGCACGGGTGAAGGCAGGTCAGGCAGGTCAGGCAGGTCAGGCAGCCAACCAAGCACTTGTTTTGTTAAACGCGCTATGCTGTCGCCCAGGGGTGCCCTGTGGCGCTCGTCACCACCGCTGCCAGGCATGATGGGGCAAGGCAGTTGCAGAATCGGAAATATCGCGCAGTAATTTCAATGGCGAAATGAGGGTCGGTCCAACGTGAAGACAAAAGGCGCACTGATCTGGGAGTTCAACCAGCCCTGGTCCATCGAAGAGATCGAGATTGGCGACCCGGTCAAGGACGAGGTCAAGATCCAGATGGAAGCGGCGGGCATGTGCCACTCCGACCACCACCTGGTCACCGGCGGCATCCCGATGGCGGGCTTCCCGGTGCTCGGCGGGCACGAGGGCGCAGGCATAGTCACCGAGGTCGGCCCGGGCGTGGAAGACATCGCACCCGGCGATCATGTGGTGTTGTCCTTCATCCCGTCCTGCGGTAGCTGCCCGACCTGTCAGGCGGGCATGCGCAACCTGTGCGACCTGGGGGCCGGGTTGCTGGGCGGCGCCGCGGTGTCCGACGGCACCTTCCGCATCCAGGCCCGGGGCCAGAACGTCTTCCCGATGACGCTGTTGGGGACCTTCTCGCCGTACATGGTGGTGCACCGCAGTTCGGTGGTGAAGATCGACCCGTCGATCCCGTTCGAGGTGGCCGCGCTGGTCGGCTGCGGCGTCACCACCGGCTACGGTTCGGCGGTCCGCACCGCCGACATCCGGCCGGGTCAGGACGTCGCCATCGTCGGTGTCGGCGGGGTCGGCATGGCGGCGCTTCAGGGCGCGGCGAATGCCGGTGCGCGCTACATCTTCGCGATCGACCCGGTGGAGTGGAAGCGCGATCAAGCGCTCAAGTTCGGCGCCACCCATGTTTATCCCGACATCAACGCCGCGCTGATGGGCATCATGGAGGTCACCTACGGCCTGATGGCGCACAAGGTGATCGTTACCGTCGGTGAGCTGCAGGGCGCCGACGTCGACAGCTACCTGAACATCACGCAGAAGGGCGGCACCTGTGTGCTGACTGCCATCGGCAGCCTGCTGGACACCAACGTCACCCTGAACCTGGCCATGCTGACCCTGATGCAGAAGAACCTGCAGGGCACCATCTTCGGTGGCGGCAACCCCCAGTACGACATCCCGCAGCTGCTGTCGATGTACAAGGCCGGCAAGCTGAACCTGGACGACATGGTCACCACCCAGTACCGGCTGGAGCAGCTCAACGAGGGCTACCAGGACATGCTGAACGGCAAGAACATTCGCGGCGTCATCCGGTACACCGACGCCGACCGGTAGCGCAGGCGATCATGACCCAAACCGCCCAATCCGCAGCCCTGACAGCGTCGCAATCGTCGTGGCGGTGCGCGCAAGCCCGCGACCGGGAGGGCTGGCTGGCGCTGATGACCGACGATGTCGTCATCGAGGACCCGATCGGCAAGTCCGTCACCAACCCCGACGGTACCGGCGTGCGCGGCAAGGAGGCCGTCGGCGCCTTCTTCGACAACAACATCGCGCGCAATCAGCTGACCATCACGTGCGAGGAAACGTTCCCGTCCAGCTCACCGGATGAGATCGCTCATATCCTGGTGCTGCACAGCAAGTTTGAGGGCGGATTCACCAGCAAGGTGCGTGGGGTGTTCACCTACCGCGTCAACGACCAGGGGCTGATCACCAACATGCGAGGGTACTGGAACCTCGAAGTGATGGAGTTCGGCAAGGAGGAGTGAGCCGAGACCTCAGCCGATGCGGCCGAGCCCGGTGATGTTGCCCTGCATGATCTTTTGATCCATCAGGACCATGGTGGGGGTTTCTATCGGATCGCTGAGGATGCTCGCCGATTTCGGTTGCTGCAGAAGGAGTTTCCCGGTGCCGGAGTCAACGATCCCGTAGGCGAAGGCGTCGAGCGGTGTGGTGTTGTCAAACCCGATCCGGGTGATCGTGTAGATGAGGCTGTCCCCGATAGACAGGTGCGGCAACGCCGCGCTACGAACCGTGTTCTCCCACACCGTGTGACAGCCCGGGTTGTCGACGTCCACCCGGGTCATCCCGCCGACGAACGGCGCCGTGGCCGGAACGGCCGGACCGGCATTCGGCGGAACCGCCGGATACGGGTAGCCGTAGGTGCTGGCGACGAACACGGAGTTCCCAACGCCGATCGGTGCGTTCTCGCTACCGGGTCCACCCTCGGTCAAAACCGTTTGCTGACATATCAATGCGCCGGTCCCGGACTGGTAGACGAGCGCATGCACCTGAGGGCTGGCGTTGTCGACGATGGTCAGGTAGTCGGCGCCGGTGGTGGGGCCGAAGTAGACAGGCGTGGAACCGGTGCCCCAGCTCAGTTGTCCGGGCTTGCGCGCGGTGCCGCGGTCATATGTTTGGCGCCAAAGGATCTGCGGATTGCCGGCGCCGTCGAGGTTCAGCTCGTAGAGCGCAAAGGTGGTGGCGACCGCGACGCGACCGGTGGGCGCCGACGAGATGCTGTTGGCCACCTCTTCGCCGGCCGGCAGCTGCAGGCTGACTACGGCGCCACCCACCTTGGCCACCCCCACCACGCCGTTTCCGGTGGCGAACCAGACGTTGCCCGAATAGTCGGGGACGATGCCCACGGAGCCGTCGCCGGCCGGGACCACACTGGACACGTCCGTCGACTCGACGACGCTCAGCTTCCAGCGGCCCAGCAGCCCGTCCCTGGAGTGCGCGATGCGCAGCAGGTGATTGGTTCCGTCGATCATTACCACTTGGTTGTTGTTGTCCAGGTAGGCGTACACACCGCCCAGCAGGGTGCCCGTGGCGACTTTCAGGTTGGCCAGCGGGACGACGTGCGGGAAGATGCCGCCGGGATCGATCAGGTAGATGGTCGGAACCCGGTTGATGTCGGCGGTGCAAAGCGCCAAAACCAGACCATCGGTGCCCTGCATGATGGTCGGGCAGGCGGCCAGCAGCGGGTAGGCGAAGATCGCGGCCAGGTGGACACCCGGCCCGGGAAGCGGTCCCGCATCGGAAGATTCGGAGTCGTTGTGCAGGGACGAGAGGCCCTGCGGCGTCATGAACGGGTTGGGCGCCGCCAGGGGCCCAAACGGGGCGGCAGCATGCGCAGTTCCCGGAAGCGCCGCGGGGAGCAGGGTCGGGAGGAAGGCCAGGACGCAGGCGCTGAGCAGTGCCGCAGGAAACCGCACGCGGGGCTCCTCCCGAGAATTGGGTCCCGAGAACTGGGTCACAGAGCATTGTCGCGACCGCGCAAGACGACTCGGCAACGCTTTGTTAACGATTCCGCCTCGGGCGTCGGCAACAACCCGGATGTAACCCGACTGGCCTGACCGGGGCGGCGATTTCGGCGTACCTATGCTTTGGGGCATGGCATCGATCTTCAGCAAGATCATCAACCGTGAACTGCCCGGCCGGTTCGTCTACGAGGACGACGACGTCGTCGCGTTCCTGACGATTGAACCCATGACACAGGGTCACACGCTGGTGGTGCCGCGCGAGGAGATCGATCAATGGCAGAACGTGGACGCCCCGATTTTCGGCCGCGTTATGTCGGTGAGCCAGCTGATCGGGAAGGCCGTGTGCAAGGCGTTCCACGCGGAACGGGCCGGGGTGATCATCGCCGGGCTGGAGGTACCGCACCTACACGTACACGTGTTTCCCACCCGCAGCCTAAGCGACTTCGGCTTCGCGAACGTCGACCGCAACCCGTCGGCGGAATCGCTGGACCAGGCGCAGGCCAGGATCAAGGCGGCGCTGGCTCAGTTGGCGTGAGCCGGCTCCTGGACCGGCTCGGGTGCGGGCACATCGCTGATTCGCGGCAGCATGACGCGGAAGCAGCAGCCCTCTCCCGGCGCGGTCGTCACCGTGACAACACCGCCGTGCGCGTGCACCAGGGAGTCGACGATCGATAGCCCGAGTCCGGTACCACCGCTGGCGCGGGCCCGCGACGAGTCGGTGCGATAGAACCGCTCGAAAACCCGCGATGCGTCCTCATGGCTCATGCCGGGACCCTTGTCCGCCACTTCGAGCACCGCGTCGTCGCCGTCCGTGCCGACCCGCACCGTGATTTCGGCGCTGTCCGGGGTGTGCTGTAAGGCATTCGCGACGAGGTTGCTGAACACCTGGCGAATCCGGGGCTCATCACCGAGGACCTCCGGGGTGCCGGGACCGTCCAGGACTTCCATGGTGATCGCGCGGGTGGGCGCGATGGCCTGCCCGTCGTGCACGGCGTCGCTGGCCAGCGCCAGCAAATCCAGTCGGTGGTATTCGAGCGGCCGCTGCACGTCGAGGCGGGCCAGCAACAACAAATCGTCGACCAGCAGGCCCATCCGGCTCGCTTCGCTCTCGATCCGCGACAGCAGCATGGCCACGTCGCGGGCGGCACCCTGGCGATACAACTCCGCGAACCCGCGAATGGTGGTCAGCGGCGTGCGCAGTTCGTGACTGGCGTCGGTGATGAACCGTCGCATCCGATCCTCCGAACCGCGGGCCGTGTCGGCCGAAGACTCCGAGGACGCCAACGCCTGCTGGATTTGGGCGAGCATTCCGTTGAGCGCCAACGAAAGTCGGCCCACCTCGGTGCGGGGATCACGTTCGGGAACCCGACGATCCAGCTGACCGGAGGCGATCGCCGCGGCGGTTTGTTCGACTTCGGACAGGGGTTTGAGGCTGCGGTGCACCACCGCGTAGCCGGCGATGCCCACCACGACCAACACCGCCACCCCGATGCCGAACTGCAGCCAGACCAGCGAGCGAACCGTGTGCTGGACGTCGGACAGGTCGATCGCGACGGTGGTCAGGCCGTGCGGCCCCCGCACCGACACGGCCCGCCACTGAATATCGGAGCCGTTGACCGACGGCAGCGTCGTCGGGTTGGGGCCCACGTCGTTGTTGGGCGGCAGTGCCGGTTCGGCGTTGCGGTCGTTGATGGCCGTGAACGGGGTGCCGTCGATGCCGACGCCGCGGACGTAGAACTTCGACGGCGGCCGGCCAGGGTCCGGCCCCACGTAGGGCGGAGCGGACTGCTGTCGCGGGGCCAGCGCCCAGCTGCGCGAGGCCTCCAGCAGAGTCGAGTCGATGCGGCTGATCAGACTATGCCGCAGGATCGAGGTGACCGCGATGCCCGAGGTCGCCAGACCGCAGGCCACCAGGACCAGGGTGGCGGCAACCAGGCCTACCCGCAGCGGCAATCCGCGTCGTTGTTGTGGTGCTGCTGCCATACCCGATCTCTTCGCTATGTTCAGCGCGGCTCCCGCAGCACGTACCCCACTCCGCGCAAGGTGTGCAGCAGCCGCTTGTCCCCGGTGTCAATCTTGCGGCGCAAGTACGACACATAAGACTCGACGACGTTGACGTCACCCCCGAAGTCGTAACGCCAGACATGGTCGAGGATTTTCGGTTTGCTCAGAACGGTGCCCGCGTTGATCACAAAGTAGCGCAGCAGGGTGAACTCGGTGGGCGACAGCGACACCGGCTCGCCGGCCTTCCACACCTCGTGGGTCTCCTCGTCGAGTTCGATGTCCGCGAACGTCAGGCGGGCGTTGCGGGGTTCCGCGCCGCCTTTGCCGGCGCGCCGCAGGATGACCCGCAGCCGGGCGACGACCTCCTCGAGGCTGAACGGCTTCGTCACGTAGTCGTCGCCACCAAGGGTCAGCCCGGCGATCTTGTCCTGCAGCGAGTCCCGGGCCGTCAGGAACAGCGCCGGTGCGTCGATGCCGTCGGCGCGCAGCCGGCGCAGCACCCCGAATCCGTCCATCCCGGGCATCATCACGTCGAGGATCACCGCATCCGGCCGAGCCTCGCGGGCGCGGTCCAGTGCCGCCGCTCCGTTGGTCGCGGTCTGCACCTCAAAGCCCTGGAACTTCAGGCTTACCGAGAGCAGTTCGACGATGTTGGCCTCGTCGTCGACAACGAGGACACGAGCCTCCGGCGTGGTTTCGTTCTGGGTTCCCGTTGTCATCAGGTCAATTTCCTCGCATTTGGTTGCATACTAGCTTGACAATCATTGTGTAGTTCCTGTGAGGCAGTTGCCAATAGTCTGACAGTGGCCTGACAGCAATCGTGGCACCGGCCGGCGTCCCTTTCGGGATTTTCGCGGCGCGTCGTGAATAGACTCACTCCCATGGACCTCAGCAAGGGCATCGTTTCCCTGGCGACCGCGCCGCTGCGCATCGGGCTCGCGGCAACCGAGACGAGCCTGAACCTCGCCACCGCCGGCCTCACCATGGCCAAACAGGCGCTGGGCAGCGGCTGGGGCAGCGGGGGCTCCAACGCGCTTTCCAATGTGCTAGGGATCGATGACGCGCTGGCGCGCGCCAATCGGCTGGCCAGGCTGCTGGACGACGACGCGCCGCTGGGTCGCGCGATCTCGACCGACGGGCCACTGGACCGCTTGCTGCGGCCTGGCGGACTGGTCGATTTGGTGACGGCGCCCGGCGGTTTCCTCGACCGCCTGACGCAGGAGGGCGGCGGGCTGCAGCGGGCGCTGCAACCGGGCGGGCTGGCCGACCGGATGATCGGCGAGGACGGAATGGTCGAGCGGCTGTTGGCCGAGGACGGGGTTGCCGAGCGGTTGCTCTCCGAGGGCGGGCTGATCGACCAAATCACGTCGAAGGACGGGCCGCTCGAACAGCTCACCGACCTCGCGGACACGTTGGCTCGGCTGGCGCCCGGGATGGAGGCGCTGGAGCCCGCGATCGCCACCCTGCAGGACGCCGTCACCGCCCTCACCCTGGTGGTCAACCCGCTGAGCAACATCGCCGAGCGCATCCCGCTGCCCGGGCGCCGTCCGCGCCGCTCGTCGCGGACGGTGCCCTCACATCGCGTCGTCGACGGCGATTAATGAGCGGTTAGGCTTGCACCCGGGTTTTACCCGGCCTCCTTAGCTCAGTGGTAGAGCACTCGCCTTGTAAGCGAGCGGTCGTCAGTTCAATCCTGACAGGGGGCTCCACCCTCCTCAATCGATGTGACCTCAACGACTCACGGCAACCCGTCTATCCCGTCCGCACCCAGTAGGGTGCCGCCGGCACCAGCCGTGCCGGCGGGACCTGTCGTCGCGCCGGCGTTACCGATGCCGCTATTGCCGCCGTTACCGCCGTCGCCGATCAGCACGGCAGCGCCGCCGTTGCCGCCAAACACGGTATTGCCGCCGCCGCCGTTGGGACCGTTGACCGACGGACTCTGGCCACCAGCGCCGCCGGCGCCGCCATTGCCCAGCAGCATGCCGGCCCTGCCACCGTTCCCGCCGCTCCCCGCGCTGCCGGACGCCAACGCGTCACCGCTGGATCCACCCAGCCCGCCGACCCCGCCGAATCCGACCAGGTTCGCGTCGCCGCCGGTGCCCCCCTTGCCGCCAAAGGTGCCCTCCCCGCCGACGCCGCCGGCGCCGCCGCTGGACAGCAGCAGGCCGGCATTGCCGCCGTGTCCGCCGACCCCGCCGACTTCCCCATCGCTGAATCCGCCGGTTCCGCCGGCACCGCCACCGCCGAACAGCATTCCGCCGTTGCCGCCGGCCCCGCCGGCACCGCCGTTACCAGCGCCGATCAATCCGCCGACGCCCCCGGTCCCGCCGGCGCCACCGGGTCCGCCGAGTAGGCCGGCACTACCACCGGAACCACCGGCAGCTCCGGTGTGGGTGCCGTTCCCGCCGGCCCCGCCGTCACCGCCGCCGGCCCCGACCAGCCCGCCGAGCAGACCGCCGGTCCCGCCGGCTCCGCCTACCCCGGCGACGCCGTCGAAGCTGAATCCGCCGGCGCCGCCACCGCCACCGGCGCCCAACAGCCCGCCGGCCCCCCCGGTTCCTCCCGCGCCGGCGTTCGAGTCGAATTGGTCGATTCCGCCCGCGCCGCCGGCGCCGCCGGTGCCGGACAACCACCCGCCGGCTCCGCCCGCCCCACCGACCCCGACGGTCAACCCCGTTGAGACCCCACCGGGCCCGCCGGCACCACCGCTGCCCAACAGGCCGGCGGCACCGCCGGCCCCGCCCGGCCGGCCCGCCCCGCCGGAGCCACCCGCTCCGCCGTCGCCGAGTAGCCAGCCGCCGGGTTTGCCGTTGTCACCGGCCCCCCAGGAACCCGGGTCGCCGTTACCGATCAACGGGCGCCCGGTAGCCAACTCGAAGGGCGCGTTGATCGCGTGCAACGCCTGCTGCTGCAGGGCGTGCAGTGGCGAGCTGCTGGCCGGAGCATTGAAGCCGTCGACACCCAACAGCAGCCCGCTGATGCCGCCGTCGCCGAATGCCCTGCCGGTTCCGCCGTTGCCGCCGTTGCCGATCAGAACGGCGTTGCCGCCGGTCCCGCCGGCCCCGTCGACGCTACCGACGCCGCCCGTGCCTCCGGCCCCGCCGTCGCCCGACAGCAGGCCGGCCCTGCCGCCCGCCCCGCCGATCCCGCCGGGGGCGCCGAATCCCGCCCCGCCCGCCCCACCGGCCCCACCGGCGCCAAGCAAGGTGGCGTCGCCGCCGACGCCACCGTCACCGCCGCCTAGCAGGCCGAGCCCGCCGGCCCCGCCAACCCCTCCGGAGGAGGAGAACAGGCCGGCGATGCCGCCGTGCCCGCCGGTCCCCCCCACGCCGCGGATGCCATATGCGCCGTCCCCGCCGGCGCCGCCGCTGCCGAACAGCAGGCCGGCATCGCCGCCGCTCCCACCATTCCCGCCGACCTTACCGGTGGCGATGCTGACGCCGCCGTCGCCGCCGCTGCCGCCGGGCCCGGCCAGTGCGCCGCCGTGGCCGCCGGCCCCACCCACACCGCCGCCGTTCATGCCAACGCCGCCGACCCCGCCATTGCCGCCGCCGGCGCCGACGAGCCCTGCGAGCGGACCACCGGTCCCGCCCGCCCCGCCGGCCCCGCCGATGCCGGACTGGCCTATTCCACCATTCCCGCCGATTCCGCCGGCGCCGAACAACCCCCCGCCCCCGCCGTCGCCACCGGTTCCGCCATTGCCGCCCAACGGCCCGGCGCTTCCGCCGGTGCCGCCTGCCCCGCCGCTGCCGGACAGCCACCCCCCGGCGCCGCCCTTGCCGCCCGCGCCGCCATTGACGTTCGCTCCGCTCCCGCCGGCACCGCCGGCCCCGCCGGTGCCCAGGAGCCCGGCCGCGCCACCGTTGCCACCCGCCTTGCCTGGCGCTCCCGAGCCGCCGGCCCCACCGTCGCCAAGCAGCCACCCGCCGGCCTTGCCGTTTTGCCCCGACCCCGGTGCGGCGTTGGCGCCGTTGCCGATCAGCGCGCGACCCGTCAGTGTCTGCACGGGCGTGTTGATCGCGTCGAGAAGACCCTGCAGCGGTGAGGAGTTGGCGGCCTCGGCACTGGCATACGAACTCGCACCAGCGTTCAAGGCCTGCACAAATTCGCGGTGAAACACCGCCGCCTGCGCGCCGAGAGCCTGATAGCCGCGAGCGTGCGTGCCGAACAGCACCGCGATGGCCGCCGACACCTCATCGCCGGCCGCGGCCAACACGGACGTCGTCTGGGTCGCCGCCGCCGCGTGGGCCGCGCTGAGCGTCGACTCGATGAAGGCCAAGTCCGATGCCGCCGCCGCCATCGACACCGGTGCTGCGATCACATACGACATATCCGTTCCACCCTTTGGCTCGTCGAGCCGACCCAGACGCGGTCGGCGCGCGGGTGAGTAGGCCGCGCATGACCCAGCCTCGGTCTAATTGACGGAGATGTCTTGCGTAACCGACTACTTAGATTTGGTCGACGAATTGCCCCGCAGCCGCGAACCAACACCGACGGCGCCCCCGGCGCCAGGGGCTCTAGCAGCGCCTCTAGCAGCCGCGACTCGCGTCCGGTTGCAGAGCGTCCCGCGCTTCTGACCTAACGGAACCCGGTGGAAGTGTTTGTCTCAGCGCGCTTTAGCTGTCCGAGGCGGTCGGAGCGAAGTGACGCACTCGTGCCACGACGAAGTCCCATGGCCGACCACGATTCCCTCTGCATGCTGACCCATGGCATGCCAGTAGGGGGTTAGGCCGGTGAGCGCTGAAAAAGAGAAGCTACTCAGGCTTGCCTTTGACCTTCTCCATCAGTCGGCTGTAGGCATCTCTGGCGGCGCTCGACTGCCGATCGATCAAATCCGTGGCCCACTGGCGTCGAGCGCTCCACTGCTCCTCGATCTGATCCGTGATCTGCGCGCGCCGCGCCTCCAACTCATCTGCAAACTTGGCGCCGCGCTGCCGCTGCTGCTCGATCAGGTCTGCGACGGCCTGCTGCTGAGCTTTCCAGTGCTGCTCAATACGCTCGGCGAACTGCTCCTGTATGGCAGTCAGTTGCGCCTCGCTCTGCTCCATGAGCTTCTTGATGCTCTCAGCGAAACCGTCGCTCGATTCGTCCGCCATTCGTTTGCTCTCCCATCCTTGTAGGTCGCCGACTTAGCCTACGGACGGCCATGCGTGCGGCGCTAGATCTGAATCGACCGGCGTGGACCAGAGCGGATCGTGTGTGGACGCTGGTCCGGCCTAGTGGCCCTGACCATCGTCGGCCAAATAGGTGACTTCGTACCACCGCCGCGGAGGTTCGACATCCGTGTCGTACCGGTCGGTCGCGGTCGCTTCCTCCAACCGAATGTCCGTGAGATGCGCGTTACGCATCCGGATACAGTCCTCGAGCTGGGCGTCGCGGGCACCCCCAGCCAGCGTCGTGTCGGCGAGTGCCCTGCCGTGATATCTCGTCCAACTCACGCCCCACATCTTGCTCTAGCCAACTTTGCCCTGGCCAAAGACGCCGGTCCATGCCGCCATGAAAAGTCACCATTGGCGGCGCGAAAGGACCGCAGTGGTTCGATGGCCCCCGATGGCGACGCCAAACGCCGATGCGGGCATCGACTGATTCTTGGAAATGACCGAACGCGCTTTCCGCGGCTCGGGAGCGGCGTAGCGTATTGCCCACTGCTGCGACGGGGAAACGCACAGCACAGCTAGCGAGTGGTGTTGCTGGGCAGATTTGCTGGGCAGATTTTTGTGGGGAGCGGGGACATGCCCTTTCTGGAAGCGCAACCTCTGGCAATGGCCGCGGCCGCCGAGGACGCGACCGCTATCGATTCAGCGCTCACCGCGGTCACCGCCGCGGCGGGGTCACAGACGACGGCGGTGGCGGTGGCGGGCGCCGACGAGGTGTCGGCGGCTGTCGCGACGCTGTTCTCCAAGTACGGTCGGGCCTTTCAGGCGCTCGGTGCCCATGCGTCGAGGTTTCAGCGGCACTTCGTTCAGGTGTTGAGCGCCGCCGCGAGCGCCTACACCGGTGCCGAGGTGGCCAACGCCAACGCGCTGCAGACCATGGGGCAAGACGTGCTGGGCGCGGTCAACGCGACCAGCCACACCCTGTTGGGAAGCCCGCTGTTTGGGACCGCTGCCGTCGGGGCGTCAGGGCTGTCCGGTGTGGCGCAGACGACCGCGGTGCCATTGACAAACGTTGCGGGTCAGTCTTCTTCGCTCGGGGGCGGCATCGCGCTGGTCATGGGCGGCACCGGACTCCCGACGCCCTATCCGCGCTACGCGGACAGTGCCGCCATGCTTTACCTTCAGCCGCACGGCTTCACCGGCACCGCGCAGATTCTGACCACGCCCGAGCTGTCGAAGAACTTCAACCTCTCGATGGCGGAGGGCTCGCAGATTCTCACCAACGCGATCGTCGGCCAGATCCAAGCCGGGGGCGTGAATGCGCAGAATCCTGTGGTGGCCTTCGGCTACTCGCAGAGTTCCGTGCTGTCCACCTTCACAATGCAGCAGCTCCAGGCACTCGGCGTGCCAAGCGATTACGTGCATTTCGTGTTGGTCGGCAATACCGCTAACCCCAACGGGGGCCTGTTGACCTCCTTGGACATTCCCCCGGGCAGGAATTTCACCATCCCCAACTATGTGACATACGGCAACCCGACGCCCAACAATCTTTACCCGACCGACGTCTACACGCTCGAATACGATGGCTGGGCGGATTTCCCGCATTACCCGATCAACTTGCTGTCCGACCTCAACGCGCTCGTGGGGATGTACACACAGCACCTGACATACCTGGGCCTGGACCCCAGTCAGATCACCAACGCGATTTCGTTGCCGACAACGGGCGACACGCTGGTCAACTACCACATGATGCCGTCGTCGCAGCTACCAATCCTGCAGCCACTGCGGCTGATTCCGATTGCGGGACAACCCCTTTACGATCTGTTGGAACCCGACACACGGATACTGGTGAACCTGGGGTACGGCAGCATCACCGACGGCTGGAACCAGGGACCGGCCAATGTCGAAACTCCCATCGGACTGTTCCCCACCGACCTCGACTGGTCTGCCGTACTGCCCGCGTTGGGAACCGGTGCGCAGCAGGGTGCCACCGCCTTCGTCCATGACCTGCTGAATCCCGCGATCTACCAGATAACGCCCTTGGTGCACAATCCGGCGTTAACCACACTGATCAGCGCGGCGTATCGGGGCGGCGATATCAACAACCCGGATCCTGCGAATCTGTGGGACCTTTTGACCTCGTGGGTTACCACGCCACCTGAGTCCTCATGATCGCGCCCGCAGTTATCCGGTGTTGATGAAATTCTCCTGTTAGCAACGGTTTTCGCCCTCCCTGGCCGGGCCGTCAGTCCAACCACATCCTGGCGGCGAGACCCGGACTCGGCGATCATGTCGGCCAATCCTGTCCCTGCCAGTAGCAAGGAAACCGGCCACGACGACTGACCAGGCCCCTGCCTGAGGACAAGGCGGCAGGACACGGATCAAAGTTATCGAGGTCCGCGTCATCGTCCGTCGCCGTTGCCGCCGGTATCTGCCAGACTCATTCACCGTCTACACGCCGCATCGGCGGTGGTACGGAGACGAAGAAGGGAGTGCCTTATGGCCGATAGTGGGGCCGCCGGAGCGTCTTTCGCCCGCAAGATTCATCGCGACGTTGTCCTGGCCCGCAGCTGGGAGTTCCCGACGTACCCCGGCTGGCGGCTCCCCGCTGGCGCCGAGAAAGCCGTCGACACATTGCGACCGGCGATCACCGACATCCTAGAGTCAGTCGTTAAGACGGATGACCCAGATGTTTTTGAGGCGCCGAGTCCGTGGCACGCCGCAGTCTATTGTCAGATGCTTCAATATCATGTCGTATCGTCCGGCTCCAGGCTGTTGTTTCGCGGGCAGAGAAATTATTCGTGGAAGCTAGAGCCGACGCTCCTCCGAGAGGCCAATAAAAGCAGCCATATTGCTCGAAACGAACTCTTCGCCGAAATAATGTCGGCACTGGCGATCAAGGCGAGTATCTCGTTTGATCCCTATTCGAAAACCAGCGTCTTCCTCAAGATGGACAAGGAAGTCTACCTCGGTGCAGCCCAACACTATGGTATGAAAACTAATTTACTCGACTTCACGACCGATCCCGATGTTGCGGTGAAATTCGCTGCGAGCGATAAGGCGTCTGACGATGGCTACGCGTCGATATTGATCCTTGCCTTGGAGAGCGCGGAAGAAAATGAACTATCAATCATTCTGCCACCGCCCTTCGTTCGTCGGTTGCATCTCCAACGTGGCCTGTTCATCGAGGCCGAGCACACTCTGAACAAGGCAGACCTCAAGATCCGCGAAGTCAGATTTCCTTATGGAGCGACAGATCAGACAAATGAAAGAGCTGAACTGGGCAGCTTCGAAGTTCTTCGCGAGGGCGGGGTTCCCGTCGATATTCTTCCCGAGTCAACCGAGCTAGACCAAATCATCCGGGCGACCGATGAAATGCTAGCGAAAGGCTATACGGCCAAAGACACCGAAGAGGTTGAAAAGATTGCGCAAACCCTAGGGCCCCATTTTAGTGAAGCTCGCTCAGATCCGTGGAAAATCTGGTATGAATACGTGGACGGCTTTGAAGACATGCTATACGCACTGGCTTACAACATCGATGCGAATAATCAAATGAGCCTCAATGTAGAATTATTCGATCGGATTGTGACGAAAAATGTGGAGGCCAGTAGCAGCGTCGCGGCATTGTACCGAGCGGTCTTGGTGCAATATCCCAAAGAATTCACTCAGGGACAGGCCGACCGTATGAGCAGGATGGCAACTTTGATCGATGACATCGCAAGGGCGAGTGGGTATGACCATGCCGACGCTGCAGAGCAATACAGGAAGCATTTCGGGCTGCCTTAATTGGCGGCAGCAATCTATTGACCCGGCAACGCGATCGAACGAGGACGCGCCCCGCAGCCGCTGGTGCCGTGCGGCCGATGGCCCTGCCGTCTGCGCAGGAGGCGAGCGCGCGACCTCAAGATCGGCATAGCGAGATCGGTATAGGTATGGCCGCGCCGAGATCAGGCAAGAACTAAGTAGCGCGCTACTGGGCCCCTCGCAACTTATGCGAGTGACCATGAATCGGTCACAACACCAAACGGTGGAGGTCTCGATTCGATGTTTCCCGGGCATTCAAGCGTGCAGCCGGTGCTGCAGCTCACCGGCGTCGGCAAGACGTACCGCAGGGGCGACGAGCAGGTGCAGGTGCTCGTCGACTTCGACTTCATTTTGGCCGCAGGCGAATTCGTCGTCGTAACCGGATCATCCGGCGCTGGCAAATCGACCTTTCTGCATATTGCCGGCGGGTTGGACGCACCGGACCGCGGCACCGTCGCGGTGAACGGCCAGGACGTGTGGTCGATGAGCACGGGAGCGCGCGCGGCGTTCCGCCGGCGCAACCTCGGATTCGTGTTCCAGTTCTTCAACTTGGTGCCGATGCTGACCGCCGTGGAGAACGTGTCGTTGCCACTGGTTCTGGACGGTATGCCCGCCCGATCGGCCGACGCACGCGCTGCGGAGCTACTGGAACGGGTCGGGCTCGGTGACCGCGCGCGGCACCGGCCGGCCGAACTGTCGGGAGGACAAATGCAACGCGTGGCGGTGGCGCGTGCGCTGGTGGCCCGGCCGTCCCTCATCCTCGCCGACGAACCGACCGGAAACCTGGACAGTCATTCGTCGACCGAGGTCTTGGATCTGCTGCGGTCGCTGTCAGACGAGGACGGTGCGGCGGTCGTCATGGTTACCCACGACCAGGCCGCGGCCGGCTACGGATCGCGCGAGCTACACCTCGTCGACGGGCGTGCGTGCTCGGTCCCCACCACCCTGGCCGCCGCGCCCGCCGGTGAGCGGTGATGCAGGTGATGCAGTGGCTGCGCGCCGGATGGATGTCTTTCCGGCGCATCCACCTCGCAGCGTTGATCGCCGACTGGCGCCGGACGCTGCTCAGCATGATCGGCGTAGCGCTCGGAGTGACGGTGGTCCTTGGAGTCCTCGTACTCAGATCCGAGCTCGTCCGCCCGTTCGACTCATTTGGCCCGTCGCTCGCCCATGCCGCCAACGTCGGGGTGGTCGAAGTCACGCCCAACGTCAGTGGCCGGTTGCCGATTGAGACGGTCAACCGCTTGCGCACCGAGGTGGCGGGTGCGGACGCGGTGGTCCCGATCGTCGCCGCGTTGACGCCGGTGGACGTCGCCGGTGGCACGCACGGGTTCTTTCTGCTCGGCGGGTCGTGCCAGATCGAGCTGCTGGTCGGCTCGTTCAACTGCGAGCAACGCGCCCGCGATGCCAAGCCCGCAGACGGCCCCGGCGTGCCGCTGCAAATTCCGGCGGTCATCGCCGAGCGCCATCGCCTGCATCTCGGCGATGAGTTGCGCATCCCGGGCCTGCCTGCGGGTTCTGCGCACCTGGGTTGGACGTTTCGGGAGTTCGACCGCGTCGCGGACATCAACGACGGCTACGTGCTGTTGGCCCCTTCCGCCGAGGTCGCCGCGACGCTGCTCTCCTCGCCCGGCTACGCCACGGCCGCGTTCGTCCTACCGCGGCACGGCACCGACACCACGGCCGGGGTCGAACGGGTCATCGCCGGCGTCGCAACGGCCGGCCCGCCCCGCCCGCACCTGCCGCCAGTGTTCCAAGGCGCCACGCAGAACCTCAATCTGACTGCGCTGGCCGGCATCATCGTCGGCGTCCTCATCGCGCTGAACACCATCCTGCTGGCCGTCGAGGACCGGCGGGCGGTGCTGGGGACAATCGGCGCGATCGGCGCCAAGCCGGTCGGGTTGTTCGGCGGGATGCTCGGTGAAGGCGCCGTGGTGGGTCTCCTCGGGGGACTCTTGGGCGTGCCCAGCGGTTTCCTGTTCGGGACGTATCTGGTGGACAGATTCGGGCGATCCATGTTGGCCGGGTCCGGGGGCACCATCGCAGCGCACTTCACGCCGACCTTGATCGCGATCGGGGCAGCCGCGGGGATCGCCTGCGGACTCCTCGCGATGGTCGGTCCGGCCGCCCGGTTGGTCCGCGACGGGCCGTTGGCGTCGATGGCGAGCGTCGGCGGAGTGCAGCGCGCCAGGAAGATCCCGATCTGGCCGCTGATCGTCGGGGCGGGCATGCTGGCGGGCGCCGTCGTCGTGTTGAAGATATTCGAGCGCGGGTCGCTGCCGCTGGGCGCGGGCATCAACGGCATGACGGTGGGGCTGTGCGGGGTGGTGTTGGTGACGGTGTGGATCGCCCCGCGCGGCGCCGGGCTCTTGATCGAGTTGCTGACGATCGTGCGTCCCGCCGTCGGGCGACTGTTGGGTGCCGATTTTCGGCGCTACACGCTGCTGTTCGCTTGCTCCGCCGCGCTACTCGCCGAGAGCACCAGCTTGACCATCGGCTCACATAGCATGCAACTGCTCGGCACCAGGCAGGTTGCCGCGCAGAAGGCTGACCGACTGCCCGCCACCTTATTGATTGCCGCCCAATCGGTTCTCGATCAGCGGGACGGCCGGCTGTCCGACGCCACGTTCGAGTTGGTGACCGGCGCCGCTGGCGGGCGAAGCGTGTCTTCGCGCTGGCGATCGATGATCTCGTCGGGGACGTCGTCGCGCCTGGTCGTCGGCGTAACGCCGGGCGATTGGTACAGCCAGGCGCTGTATGAGCCGACCGATGCCCATGACAGGTTCTGGGAAGGCTTGCGGGAAGGGGAGATTGGCCTGACCCAGATTGCCGCCAGCCGGCTCCACGTTGCCGCGGGCGGCACCGTCGAGCTGCCTACCGTCGACGGGCCGAAGCGATACAGGGTGGCCGGAATCATGCACCCACGGATGGTCAACGACGCCGCGGTGGGCGACATCGTCTTGGTCTCCGAAAGATTGGCACGTTCTGATTGGGCTGCCGTACGCGACCAGGCCGCGGTGGCCTATCCGAACTCCGCCGACGCGGCGGCCCACCGTAACGGTTTCCTCAACCTCGGCGCCGGATTGTGGGTCTACGACGACGACCGGTGGCGCTCCGTGGCCGCCGACGGGATCACCCGCTTCTTACAGCCGTTGACGATGGCGGGGTACGTGGTGATGGCAGCCGCCGGCTTGAGCTTGCTGAACGCGTTCGTGCTGGGACTTGTGCAACGCAAGCGTGAGCGGGCCGCGTTGCGGGCGATCGGGGCAACCTCCGGGCAAGAACAGGCCGTGATCATCGCCAACGCCGGCCTGCTCGGCTTGCTGGTCGCCGGCCTCGCTGTGCTCGGGGGCGTGGGCCTCACGTATCTCTGGTCGCTGGGCTCCCCTGTTTACTACGGCATCACGATCGAATGGGGCGTGCTCGCCGGTGGCGCTGTGCACCGGGGTGGCAGCGGTGATTGGGCTCGTCCTGACCGCCGCGGTGTATCCCGTGGTCCATGCCCGGCGGCTGGAGACGGTCGAGGTGCTGCGATCCAGTTGACGCTAGCCGTGAACGTCGTAGTGCAATCGTGGAATGTCGTCGCCCGCACACCAAAACCGGTGCATGTGTTCGCGAAATCGCTCGGCTAGACGTGACCTCGAATTCCTTTGGCGGCAAAGATATTTGGAAGACAATCCCACGGCCGTCCGCCCCTTCCACCAGGGCACCGAGCCCCGCAACGGGTAACTTCAACAACGGCGTGCAGTAGGACGGGAAGGTGCCTTCGAATTGGATGCGGTAAGCGCCGAAGCCACCCCAGTTCGAAACAACGGGGTTCCACCGGGCCGGATTGAAGGCAGTGGATACACAGCGAGCGGCCCGCCAGGCACCGGCAGCGTCCAGGAACTGCTGGTTGATCCGCATGTCGCAGTGTTCGTCGGCAAAATGGTCCACGGTGTGGCGGATGCGTTCGGCAATCGAAGCTGCGGGCTCTCCGCGCCGCAGGTCGAGGTTCACCGTCGTGATGATGTTGCCGATGAGCATCGGATTGAGGCCACAACGATTCCGCGCATTCACGGCGATCGCGAGGGTGCGACGATCCACCGCGGGATCCGCCCTCATGAGCGCTTCGGAAACATGTGCGCACACAACGTCGTTCGCAGACAAGCGCATCCGGTTTCCGTATGCGTCGCGCATGCGGGCGATTTCGTCTTCGCCGAAGTAGATACTCAGAGTCCGCTGCTTTCGCGCATCCTTTGCCAGGTACAGCGCGCTGCGTGCAAATTCTGCGAGCCCGAGGCAACGCACCCCGGGCTGCCGAGCGCCATCGGCAGGGCAGATGCTCGTCGAGGTAGGCGGCGCGGTCTTCGACGATCAACGGCTCGGCGAGCGGCTTGTCGGCAGCGGCGGCGGCCCACGCATTCATGAAGTGCATCGACGTCTGCATGTCGCCGATCGCGTGGTGCCATGAGAAGCCGATCGCGGTCGCGTCGTCCGCGAGATGCGTGACACGTACCTTGCACAGCGGGCCCAACCCCCATCGAGCCGTGGCGCCGTTCACCGGATCGACGAGCCATAGCCCGCCGTCCCGCGACGCCGAACGGATCGCTTCACGCAGCGTGCGGCCGGACGACACAGACGTGAAGGGCACACCCTGGCCCTCACATCGGATTCGCATCGTGCCGTCGACCATGGTCATTCGTCCCGCGAAGATCGGAAGATTCGTGAGCGCGCGCGCAAATGCTTCGGCGAGTGCCGTCGTGTCGAGATGCCGCTCAAAGAAGAAGACAACGTGGACCGCCAGGTTCGCGACGATGACATCGCCTACATTGCAACGGATTTCGAGCCGCTGTGCGTGCAACGGCCTGATCAGCTGGGTCGACACGGGCATGGTAAGTGAGCTACGTTCGACGGTTCACTACCACGCGGCCGCCGAGCTTCGGTGTATGGGCGATTCCCCGGAAATGCGGCTTCTCATCGGCGGCGGCGTCGGTGTGGATCCGGAAGTTCTGCAGCACCGTTCGCAGCACGACATCCATTTCGGCGATCGCGAAATCAGCCCCAATGCACCGCCGTGCTCCGCCACCGAACGCCAGCCATGTCGGTGCCGGCGGCTTGGTGCCGCAGAAAGCGAAACGGGTCGAATCGTTCGGGCTGAGGGATAGATTTCCGGATTCTCGTGCAGATCGGCAATGCGCTACGAGCACCGTGCGATCACGCGGAATCCGCCACTCGCCGAGATCGAAGTTCGGGGCCCCGACCCGGCGGCCGATCACATCGACTACCGTGCGCGACCGCAGCAACTCGAAAATTGCGGCCCGACGGAAGTCGCTGCCGCCCTCATCGACCTCTCTGACCAGTTCGGCCAGCACGTCCGGGTGGCGCCGCAACCGCTCGAACATCCAGCCCAGTGCTGCCGCCGTGCTTTCATGGCCCGCACAGACAAGGGCCAACAGTTCGTCGCAGATGTCTCGCCGCGGCATCCCGCTTGCGTCGTCGCGGCTGCTGCGCACCAGCAATGCCAGGATGTCCGAACGCTCGACGAGACTCGGATCGGCATCGGCCCGATCGATCAGCGTCAACACGATCCGGTCGAATGCGTCGCGGTACTCGTCGAGCTTGCCCCACGGGCTGCGTACGTCCGGTCCGGAATGGCGGCCTGCGCACGAACGCCATGATCGATCCGAGTCTCATGTAGGGCGGGACGATCTCACCTAGTTCCTCGAGTTCGGCACCAGCAGCGCCGAGGATGGCCCGTAAGATCACGTTCAGCGTGATCCTGTTCATCGGTTCGAGAATCCGAAATTCTTTATTCTCAGGCCAATTCGCGCTTTCACGCAGTGTCTCGTCCTCGATGATCTTCTCGTAATTTCTGAGGTTCCGACCGTGAAATGCCGGTGCCAGCAGCCGGCGCCGATCGCGATGGCGACTGCCGTCAAACCCGAACACCGACCCGGGCCCGAACAAATTGCCGAGATTCGGCTGCACGTTGAGCAGCTGCTCGGCGCTCGCGGTGCACACTGACCTCACCTGAGCCGGGTCGGAAACGACAACGGATCGACCAAAGATCGGGACGTTGATTTCGAAGATGCGCCCGTGCCGCTTGATCCAATTCCGCATCGCGATGCGACGGGACACCGCGAATCCAACACCCTGCACGAGCTTGGGTAGGCGCACTGGCGGCGGGTTCAACCTGTTCGGCGCCGATGTTTCGCACGGATTGGCCACGGCCTGATCGGTCATGCGGTCCCCCAAACTGCGATGTTCCGCCGAATCTCCGGCTCGATGAGTGCGAGCGCGACGGCTCGCATCAGCGAGCGACGTGCCAAGGGAATCGTTGCTCGCGTGCGGCGGAACGATCCCGGTAGTGCACTACTGAAGTTTTGCCAGGTTTCGGCGCGGCAGTACTCAGCCGCGATCTTGAGGCCTGCGGGTTCTCAGCGCGTCGGAAGCCGTGCTGCTCGCACGGCATCCGGGACCACCAACTGGGGAGTCAACGGCGCGGCCAAGATCCGTATGGCGCGGTGATCACTTGCGCCCCGACTCACCAGAGATAGGGCACCAAGCGGTAACGGACCTTGCGGGTGTAGTCGCTGTACCCGGTGAGCTCCTGGTTGAGCAGCTTCTCCTCGTCCACGATGCGAACGGCAAACACGATCACCACCGGGACGAGAACGGCCAGCCCCCACCAGGAGTCGAGCGCAAGCGGGATGCCCGCGAACATGATCGATGCCCCCATATACATCGGGTGGCGCACGATTCCGTAGAGACCGGTGGAGATCACCGTCTGGCTCTCCTCCACCGTGATGTTGGCCGCCGCATAATTGTTCTGACCGACCGTGAGGATCGCTGTGCCAAGCCCGATCACCACCAGCGCTTGGCCGATCAGCCAGACGACGGGCGGCACCGGCGACCAGCCGAAGCGATGATCGAGGGCGCTGAACACCAGCAGCCCAGCAAACAGCAGGGAGATGCCGGCGGCGGCCACCTTCTGCACCGCTCTGGTTTCCGCTTGCGGTCCGGCGTGCATGCGCCGCTCAACGACCGCCGGGTTCTTCCGGAACAGGTAGACAGCCGAGAACAGCGACAGGATTGTGAACGCTGCCAAGAAAACCCATGCCTGCCAGTAGCGCAGCGTTCCCGCCGGTGCGAACAGCAGCACCCCGAACACCAGCAACGCGATAACAGATTGAACTGTCGCGCGAACGCCGATGCTCATGCGATCCTCCTCATTGACATCCCAGCGCTGGGGCCACCCGATTCAGTTGCGCCGCAATTAGATCGTAGGTCAGGTAACTACTCGAGATCAGCGGCGTGAGCGGCGCAGCGGCTTCGGCTGGTCTGCGGAGCTGGTCGACGAGGTCCACCAGCCGCGCGCCAGAAATTGACCTACATACCCGTCGGGCAATAAGCCGATTCCGCAGCGTTCACCATGTTTGTGACGTCTCCGAACGAGAGACCTTGGTCGCCCATGACGGCGTGGACGTCCTTGGCAATCCGATCTGGCGGCATACCCACAAACCAGCGATCGAAGCAGATGTGGTGCCCCAACGTGATCACGGCGGCGTCGTGGTCCGGTGGCCACGCGAAGCCGAGGGTCCGCAGTTGGGCGAGGTATGCGTCGTCAGCGGCATCGGCGGTCGCAGTCGCGGCGCTGGTAACCAGGGCGGCGCCAGCCAAGATGGGGACGGCCAGTTTGGCCAGCCAGCGAGGTGAGGGCATTCGATGCTCTTCCTTTCATCTTGGCGTCGAGGAGGCCGCCAGTGTGCGGGTACAAAGCGGCTCAAACATGAAGAATAGAGAAAGCTGGGAGAAAGCTTTGTTTGCGCGCACGCACTCTGGGAGATTACTCACCAATGACCTTACGAGCCAGAGTTGTTCGCGGGAGTATTTGGAATGCACCCGCACCAACCAAGAAGGGGCTTTCGAACGAATAAGCAATTGACAACGCCGATCGCCGGCGAGACACGTTCTGGCTGGCTAGAACGGGTACCCTGGCCGCGTGAGCGGTAAGCAGGTGCCCGGTGGGGTCGTCCACAAGCTACCGGCAGACCTGCGCGAGGCGCTGATCGCCAACTCCACGGCACTTGCCGCCTGGAAGGACATCACTCCCCTGGCGCGTAACGAGTTCATCTGCTGGGTCGAGGATGCCAAGCAAGAGGCGACCCGAACGCGCCGCATTCGCCGGACCCAAGAGGAACTTGAAGAAGGCCTGCGCCGGCCCTGCTGTTGGCCGGGTTGCAAGCACCGCGAGCGCACCGGGAGATAGGCAACGAAGCGGAAGGGGCTTGGGCGGCCCGTCGCGAGATATCTGGCAAACGCATTGCAGCGCAACGTATTACACTGTGGGATGGCAACACTATCGATCAGGCCGCCCTTGCTCTGCAGGGCGGCCTGATCCACATTCCATTGAGCGGGACCCAAGGGCTCAGGGGGCGCAAGAATCTCGCAAGTGGCCTGGGAAAAACTAACGGCAAGCTCACCTCACCGGTCGATGGAGGTATCGGATGTCGTTAGTGATCGTGGCGCCGGAATTTGTGGCCACTGCAGCTTCGGAATTGGCAGATATTGGTTCGGCAATCAATTCAGCCAATGCCGCGGCCGTCGCTTCGACTACGGGGGTACTGGCCGCCGCCGAAGATGAGGTTTCGGCGGCCATCGCGACACTGTTTTCCGCCCATGGCCGGGGCTATCAGGCCCTCAGCGCCCAGGCGGAGTCGATTCACACCCAGTTCGTGCAAGCGTTGCACGCGGGCGCGGGCGCGTATGCGGCCGCCGAGGCCGCCAACGCCACTCCCCTGCACACACTGGTGCAAATCGGCCAGAGCCTGACATTGTTTTCGCCCGTTGAGCTGGCGACTGGGCGCCCGCTGATCGGCAACGGCGCCAACGGCGCTTCCGCGGGCAGCGGGGCACCCGGCGGGCCCGGCGGGTGGCTGATGGGCGATGGCGGAAACGGCGGCAACAGCAGCAGCCCCGGAGCACCCGGGGGTGCCGGCGGGCGACCTGGCCTCATCGGCAACGGCGGAACCGGCGGCAACGGCGGGCCGGGCGGAGCCGGAGGCGCCGGCGGTTGGGCCCGCCTCGTCGGCGACGGCGGCACCGGCGGCATCGGCGGCTATTTCAGCACCACCGGAGGTAACGGCGGCCATGGCGGTTGGTTGCTCGGCAATGGCGGCGCTGGTGGGGCTGGCGCCAACGATCCCTCCGCCCCAGGTGGCGGCGGTATCGGCGGCAACGCCGGATTATTCTTCGGCAACGGCGGCGCCGGAGGGGCGGCCGGGACCGCCACCGGCCCAAATGGCGTCGGCGGCCTTGGTGGTGGCGGCGGTGCCGGCGCCTATCTGTACGGCAACGGGGGGTCTGGCGGACATGGCGGCGACGCCACCGGAATCGGTGGCGAGGCCAACCCTGGCGGCTACGGAGGCTACAGCTGGCTGATCGGCAACGGCGGTGACGGCGGCGCGGGCGGCAACGGGATGAAGCTTGGCGGTGGCGGTGGCTACGGCGGCTTCTGCTTCGGCTTGATCGGTGCCGGCGGCAGCGGCGGAGTTGGCGGCACCGGCTTCCAAGCCGGCTACGGGGGTATCGGAGCGCATGGCGGATCGCTGTTCGGCGACGGCGGAGCCGGCGGCGCCGGCGGCACAGCCAACACCGTCGGCGGCTCGGGTGGGGCCGGAGGTTTAGGCGGCAGCGCCGATTTCATTGGCTCCGGCGGCGATGGCGGTTCGGGAGGGGCCGGCAGCATCCTCCTCGGAGGAACGGGCGGCGCCGGCGGTGACGGCGGAACTCCCGGCTGGCTGATCGGCAATGGCGGTAGCGGCGGTGACGGAGGCGCCGGGAGCACGACTACATCGGGGGCGGCCGGCGGCGACGGGGCGAGCGCCCCGCTGATCGGCAATGGCGGCAATGGCGGGAACGGCGGAACCGGACTCCCGCCGGGTGTCGCCGGCACGGGCGGCAAGGGCGGGCGGCTGCTCGGGCTCAACGGGGTCGACGGGTCGCCCTAGCCGGCGGTCTGGATGGCGCAGGCCAACGCGGTTTCCGGCCTCACATCGTCCGCACAGCTATGGCCGAGGACCAACACAGTCTGCGATGTCAGCGTTTGCCCCAACGATTGTTCTCTCACCCGATGGGACAGCCGGATGAATGGTGTGATTGCGGCGCCGGAGATCATGGCGGCGACGGCGACGGATCTGGGGCGTCTCGGTTCGACGATCAGTGCGGCCAACGCCGCGGTGGCCGGCCCCACGACGCGGGTGCTGGCGTCGGGCGCCGATGAGGTGTCGGTGGCCGTCGCGAGGGTGTTCGGCGCGCACGCGCAGGCCTATCAATCGATGAGTGCCCAGGCGGCGGCGCTTCACGAGCAGCTTGTCGATCATCTGAGTGCCGGCGCGGTCTCCTACGCCGGTGCCGAGGCCGCCAACGCCAATCCCCTGCAGAATCTGCTCAACCAAGTGAATGCATCGTTCGACACGCTGCTGGGACGCCCGCTGATCGGCAACGGCGCCGATGGAACACCGGGAACCGGCGCCAACGGCCAAAACGGTGGGTTGTTGTGGGGCAACGGCGGCGCCGGTGGGTCCGGCGCGCCCGGTCAGAACGGCGGCAACGGCGGGAACGGCGGGTTCCTCTACGGCAACGGCGGCCGCGGCGGAGACGGTGGGGCAACCAACAACGGCTCGGCCGGTCTCGGCGGCAACGGCGGCAATGCCGGCGGACTCGTCGGCAACGGCGGGGCCGGCGGGATCGGCGGGGCCTGCCCCAACGGCGTCGCCGGCGACGGCGGCTTCGGCGGGAACGGCGGATCCCTGTGGGGCGACGGCGGCATCGGCGGGGCCGGGGGGGCCAGCAACATCGTCGCCGGCTGGGGCGGCGCCGGCGGTAACGGCACCGGCCTGCTCTACGGGCGGGGCGGCGCCGGCGGCACCGGCGGGGCCGCCACCGCGGACTTTGGGGTCGCAGGCACCGGCGGGGACGGCGGCAGCGGCAGCATCCTCTTCAACCTCATCAGCACCGGGGCCGACGGTGGCGCCGGCGGAAATGCCCTCGGCCTGCACAACATTGGCGGCCAAGGCGGCCAAGGCGGCTTCGGCGGCGGGGCCGTCTTGTTGGGCATCGGCGGCCACGGCGGTGCGGGCGGCGCCAACACGGGCGGCGGCACGGGCGGGGTCGGCGGATACGGCGGCGACAACGGCTTCGCCGACAACTACGGTGGCGGCAATTTCTATGCCGGCGGCGCCCTGTTCGGCATCGGCGGTGCCGGCGGCGACGGCGGAGCCTCCGACGCCGGCGGCCACGGCGGGACTGGCGGCCTTGGCGGCCTCGGCGGCCTCGTCTTCGGCGTCGGCGGCGCCGGCGGTAATGGTTACGGCGCGGATGACCTGGCGTTCGGGGGCAACGGCAGCCAGGGCGGCTACGGCGGCCTCCTCATCGGCATCGGCGGCGCGGGCGGCAACGGCGGCATCGGGGACACCCCCGGCGTCGGCGGCCCGGGCGGCATCGGCGGGTATTACCTCTTCGGCCCCAACGGAAGGCCCGGCTCGACACCATGAAACTCGGCGGGCGGCTTCGCCACGCCACTGTTCCGCTTCAGCGTCGACCACTAGCATGCTGACCGTGGTAGGCGAGGCCGCCCGTGGATGAGGTCGCCTTCGGGCGTTACCGGCTGATCGAGTTGGTCGGCGAGGGCGGCATGGGCAAGGTGTTCAAAGCCCACGACACGATGCTGCGTCGCGACGTCGCGATCAAAATTCTGCCCACAGAGCTGGCCGCCGAAGAGGGCTATCGTGAACGGTTCCAGCGGGAGGCGCACACCGCGGCGCGACTGACCGAACCGCATATCATCCCGATCCACGACTACGGCGAAATCGACGGCCGCTTGTTTCTGGTGATGCCCATCATCAAGGGCACCGATGTGGAAACCGTGCTCCAGCGCGACGGGCCGATGGCTCCGGAGCGCGCCGTGCGGGTAGTCGACCAGCTGGCCGCCGCACTGGACGTCGCGCACGAGGCCGGGCTGGTGCACCGCGATGTCAAACCCTCCAACGCGCTGTTGGCCGGCCACGATTTCGTCTACCTGATCGATTTCGGGATCGCTCACGACGCGTCGGAGGCCAGGTTGACCCGCACCGGCACCACGCTCGGAACGTGGGCGTACATGGCCCCGGAGCGCTTCACCACGGGAATCGCCGATGCCCGCGTGGACGTGTACGCGCTGGCATGTGTGCTCTACGAATGCCTCACCGGCCAGCTGCCGTATCCCGGCGACAGCATGCCGGAGCAGTATCACGGGCACCTGGTCATCGACCCGCCGAGGCCGAGCGAGGTCATCCCCGCGATCCCGGCGGGATTCGACGACGTGATCGCCCGCGGGATGGCCAAAGACCCCGAGCAGCGCTACCAAACCGCAACCGAGTTGGCCGCGGCCGCACAGCACGCCCTTGTCGCAGACCGCACCCACCGCTCGGCGACGCAAACACACCTCAAGGACCCGGCGCCGGCTCCGGTCGCCGGGGACGGCAACCAGGCCGAGTACAAGCAGGTGACGGTCCTGTTCACCGACGTGGTGGGCTCGATGGACATCGCCGCGGCCCTGGGGCCGGAACGGCTGCGTGAGATCATGACCGACCTCGTCGACCGGGCTGCGGCGGTGGTGCGGCGTTACGGCGGCACCGTGGACAAGTTCATGGGCGACGGGATCATGGCGCTGTTCGGCGCGCCAGTGGCGTTGGAGGATCACGCGATTCGCGCGTGCCTCGCGGCGCTGGGCATTCAGGAGCAGACCGCCGGGCTGGCCGCCGAGGTCCGCGTGCGGGACGGAATCGATTTGCGACTGCGGGTGGGGCTGAACTCGGGCCAGGTGATCGCCGGTGAGATCGGTTCGGCCGCTTTGGGTTACACGGCGATCGGAGACCAGGTCGGCATGGCGCAGCGGATGGAGTCGGTCGCGCCGCCGGGCGGGGTGATGCTGAGCGAATCGACGGCGCGGCTCGTCGAGGACTTGGCCGTGCTTGGGGAGCCGGAGCCGGTTCGCATCAAGGGCGCCGCGGATCCGGTGCCGGCGCGGCGGCTGCTGGACGTCGACGCGCAACGAGAGCGCATGGGCCGCGTGGAATCGACGCTGGTGGGCCGCGAGTGGGAGTTGACCACGGTCGCGGCGATGCTGGATCGGTCGATGGGTGGACGTGGGTCGGTGGTGGCAGTCGTCGGTCCCGCGGGCATCGGCAAGACCCGGCTGGCCTCCGAAGCCGTACAGCTGGCGAAAGACCTTGGGGTAGAGGTTTTCTCGACGTTTTGCGAATCACACGCCACCGATGTCGCGTTCCGGGTGGTGGCGCGGCTGCTGCGCGCCGTCGGTCAGGTCAATGGCCTGGACGATCGGAGCGCGCGGGCACGTCTGCGGGAGCGGATTGCCGGCGCCGATCCCGAGGACATGCTGCTGCTGGACGACCTGCTCGGTGTCGCAGATCCCGCGGCGCAGGTACCGAAGATCGACCCGGACGCGCGGCGGCGACGGCTGACCGCGTTGATCAACGCCTCGCAGCTGGCCCGCACCCGGCCGGCGGTATTCGTTGTGGAGGATGTGCACTGGATCGACGAGGCCAGCGAATCGATGCTCGTCGACTCGGTGGCGGTGATCCCCCAGACCCACTCGATGGTGGTGATCACCTACCGCCCCGAATACCACGGACGTTTGCAGCATGCCGCGGGCGCGCAGACCCTTGCCCTGGCCCCGCTGAGCGACGCGGAAACCTCGACACTGGTCACCGAACTCGTGGGCCCCGATCCCTCGGTGCGCCAGATCGGCCAGATCATTGCCGGGCGCGCAGGCGGCAATCCGTTCTTTGCCCAGGAGATCACTCGCGAGCTCGCCGAACGCGGCGTGCTGGTCGGCGAGCGCGGCAACTACACCTGCCACACCGACGCCGGCGAGATTCAGGTGCCGGCGACGTTGCAAGCCACCATCGCCGCCCGCATCGACCGGCTCGACCCCGCCGCCAAACGCACACTTGCCGCCGCGGCGGTGATCGGCTCACGCTTCAATTCAGACCTGTTGTCCAGCCTGGGAATCGAGCCACGCGTCGACGAGCTGCTGACCGCCGAGCTCATCGACCAGGTCCAGTTCAGCACGCACGCCCAGTACGCGTTCCGGCATCCCCTGATCCACGCCGTGGCCTACGAGTCACAACTGAAGTCCGACCGCGCCCACATGCACCGCCGGCTGGCCGCGGCGATCGAAGCCCGCGAGCCGCACTCGGCCGACCAGAACGCGGCGCTGATCGCCGAACATCTCGAGGCCGCCGGTGACCACCATGCTGCCTACGGCTGGCACATGCGCGCCGCGGCAGCCGCGACCAACCGCGACATCGCAACGGCGCGACTGAGTTGGGAACGCGCCACCAGGATCGCCGACGCACTGCCCGCCGAAGACCCCGGCCGGTCCGTCATGCGGATGGTCCCGCGCACCATGTTGTGCGGGATCGCCTGGCGAGTCCATGCGAACGTGGCCGCCGCCGACTTCGACGAATTGCGCGAGTTGTGTTCCGCCACAGGGGATAAGGCCTCGCTGGCGATCGCAATGGCGGGGCTGGTGATGGATCACGTTTTCCATGCCCGGTTGCGCGAGGCGTCGCAACTGGCATCCGAAGCCATGGGCCTCATCGAGTCGATCGGCGATCCGACCCTGGCGGTAGGACTGTCCTTTGCGGCCATCTACGCCAAGGCGATGAGCACCGAATTGAGTGACGTGCTGCGGTGGTCACAGGCAGTGATCGACCTGGCCGACGGTGATCCATCCAAAGGCAACTTCATTTTCGGGTCTCCGCTGGCGGGCGCCTTGGCGTCGCGGGCCATTGCCCGGTACTGCCTGGGCCGCCCCGGCTGGCGGGAGGACCTGGAGCAGGGGCTGGCCATGGCGCGCAGCGCCGACCCGATGTCCTACGCCACGGTCGTCGCCCTCGTCTACTCGGTGGGAATTCCGTACGGCGTGCTGACGCCGGACGATCCCGCGATGCGCGAGATCGAGGACGCCTCAAGGATTGCCGAACGATCCGGGGACGACCTCGTGTTGGCCTTCGCCCAGATCACGCTGGGCGTCGCGCTGGTGCACCGCCAACCGGACGCGGATCGCGACCGCGGGCAACGGCTGCTGGCCGACGTCCGCGACACACTCGAGGCCCGCGGACACAACCTGAGCGATCTACCGATCCTCAGCGTGTACCTGGCGCGCGAGGGGGCTCGGCGCGCGGATCGCGATGGGGCCATCCAGGCCATGCGCACCGCCGCCGACCAGCTATTCCGCGGGGGAAAGCTGCTGGCGTGGAGCATAACGGCGACGGGTGTCCTGGTGGAGACACTGCTTGATCGCCGGACCGACGCGGACGTGGCCGAGGCCGAAGCCGCGATCGAGCGATTGGCGGCCGCGCCAACCACCGACGATCCACCCGCGCGGGACATCTGGCTGTTGCGGTTGCGGGCCCTGCTGGCGCGGGCTCAAGGCGATGCCGCCACTTATCGGGACTTACGGGACCGCTATCGCGACATGGCGAAAACGCTTGGCTTCGGGGGGCATACGGCCTGGGCCGAGTCGATGCACTGACGTCATGCGTGCACCGGTAACGCCGGTTGCCGCCGCAGGGTTGTGGCCTGGTTCAGCCAGTCGTCGATGACGCGGGCGGCAGCACCGTAGTTGCCGACCTGGCAGTGACTGCTGGCCTGCTCGTCGGCGGTGAACACCCGGGTGGTGACCGATCGGGCGTTTGTCAGCGCGGCGGCCTGGCGCCACAGGGTCTTCAGCGGAATGAAGTGATCGTCGGCTCCGGCGAGCAGCAACACGTCGCCGGTGACGCGCTGCGAGATGCCCCGGGTGGTGATCGCGCTGATCGACCGCAAAAAGTCATACGGTGTCGCCGTGCCGGTGATGAGCATGCCCTGCCGCATGCCCCAGTCCGCGGTGGGCCGCCGGGAGATAGCCTGGGCGGCAACGGCGTTCACGATGCGACGGGCCCGCACGGCCAGCAGCGCGCGCAGCGCCAGCGCTTGACCGCGGCCGAGTTGGGCGGTCACGGTTGCCAGCATGTCGTCCATGACGTCGTAAGCGACGGCGCGGGTGATGCGCGGTTCGTGGGCGGCCGCCCGGATCACCAGCGCGCCACCCATCGAGATGCCTATCGCGGTGACATCCTCCAGGCCGTAGTGGTCGAGGACCGCCGCCACCGGGCGTTCCCACTCGGCGATCAGCGGCAACCCGAAGTCCTCGAGCGCGCTGCCCTGTCCGGGGCCCTCGAACGCGACGACGCGGCGCCCGCCTTCGATCATCGCGGCGAGCATGGGCAGGAATTCCTCGATGTAGCTGTCGAACCCACCGAACATGACAATGGTCGGGCCGACCTGTTGCTGCGGGCGCAGGTCATAAGCCGGCAGCGCGCCGCTGCCGAACGGAATATGCTCGGGCGCAACGTCATAGGTGGACCGCATGGTGTCCAGGAATCGGCTCCGGGCGGCCGGGCGACGCGGGTCGCCGGCGGTCATGAAGAAGTCGGCCGCCCGGTCGTACCAGGCCGCCGTGTAGGTGCGGCCCGCGGCGCGGGCCCGTTCGGCGAGCTCCGAGGTACCCGTCGATCCACTCCGGATACGTGGTGGCGCGCCCGGCCAACTCGGCCACCCCCTCACAGGCCTCCGGGCCGATCGACTCGGCCCAGCGGTTGCACTCGAAGTTCAGGCCGGCGTCGCGGTGGAACTGGTGGTAGCCGAACGGGGGGTTGGCACCGGTGTAGTCGATTCGGGGAGCCGAGGCGTCCATGACGATCTCCTATCGCAAGTTTACTTGCAATATCATGCGCCAGTCTTCCCTGTAACGCAAGAGAACTTGCGATATCGTTGTAGGCATGACGTCCGAGGTGTCGCACCGGCGGGGCGAGCACGTGCGCCGGACCGTCCTGGCCGCGGCGTTCGACGAACTCGCCGACCACGGCGTCGCCAATGCGAGCGTCGCCGGGGTGGCCCGGCGGTCCGGCGTGCACGAGACCACCATCTACCGGCGCTGGACCACGCGGGAGAACCTGTTCGTCGATGCCATGTTGAACCGCAGCGCCCAGGCCATCCCGGTTCCCGACACCGGCACCATCCGGGGTGACCTGCTCGCCATCGTGCGCGCGGTGATCGCCTACGTGACGTCACCGAACGGGCACGCGGCGCTGCACGCGGCGCTGCTACCGGTCGATGACGGCTATACCGAAGCGCGACATGCCTTTTGGGCCGGCCGGATCGACGCGCTGCGCGAGGCGGTGCAGCGCGGCATCGACCGTGGCGAGTTGCGTGCCGAGACCGATCCGGGACTGCTGCTGGAGACTCTGGTGGCCCCGCTGCACGGCAGGCTACTGCTGACGGGCGAACCTATCGACGGCGACTTGCCCGAGCGCCTCGTGGACCTCGTGCTGCACGGCGCCGCGGTGCGGCCGGCGCCCCGGGGCCCGCGCTAAATTCCTGCGGCGTCGGCGATTTCGCGGGCCTTGCGCACCCGCGCATCGATCCATGCCGTGTCGGGAGTTCCTGTCGCGGCCTTGTTTTCCGGCTCGTCCATCGCCCGGCGCATGACGCCTTCGGCGATGATCGCCAACTTCCACAACCCGAGCACGTGCCAGTACTGCAACGCGGCCGAATCACGGCCGGTCTCCGCCAGGTACAACCGGGTCATTTCCGCTCGATCGGGAAACCCGTCCAGCGTCGACGGCGCGAAGTCGCCACCCGTCACCTCACCCGGCTCCGCCCAGTAGGTGAGCAGCGAGCCCATATCGGCGAGCGGGTCACCGAGTGTGGACAGTTCCCAATCCAGCGTTGCCACCACCTGGCCGCTCTCCCGCGACGTGATCAGGTTGCGCAGATGAAAATCGCCATGCACCAAGCTGATTTCGCGTTGCTCGGGCGCGGCGGACACCAGACGTCGGGTGAGATCGTCCAGTTCGGGCAGCTCGCGGGTCTTGGACAGGTCCCATTGCCCCGCCCACCGCTTGAGTTGGCGCTGCGCATACGGCTTGTGGCTGGCCAGGTCCGCAAGCCCCACCTCGGCGAGGTCGACGGCATGGATCTTGGCCAGGGTGCGCGGCAGGTCGACAGCGATCCGGTGACGCTCCTGCGGCGTCAGTGCCTCGGCCACCCCCATGGTGTCGACCACCAAACCGTCGACGAACTCCATCAGCACCAGCGGCACATCGGAGAACTCCGAATCCGCTGTGACACCAAGGATTTGAGGGACGGGCACGTCGGTGGCCGCCAATGCCGCGATGATGCGGGCTTCGCGCACGACGTCGTGGGCCGAGGCAAGCAGATGACCCAACGGCGGGCGGCGCAGCACCCAGGCGCGGCCGTCGGCCTCGGTCACGCGGTACGTCAGGTTCGACTGGCCGAGGCCGATCCGCTGAAAACCCAGTGGCCCGGTGAATTCGATACCCAAGGCGGCGAGCCACCGCGAAACCGCACGCGAGTCGACGCCAACAACATCCCGGGTCGCGGACACACCTTCATGTCCTACACCACCCCAACGATCTCGACTTTCGGGGTGCCGTGCGGAGCCGTCAGTACAGGGGCACCCACACGCCGAAGAACCAGTAACCCCAGCCGCCGTAGTACCAGTTGAAGACCGGCAAGACGGTGAAGGTGTTATACGCGAATGGGCCGAAGTCGCCCCGGGCGCGGGCGATGTCGCGGTCGCGCGGCCCGTCCCAGGGGCGGTTCCAGCCGCCCTCGGGCGCCGGACCGTCCCACCCACCCGGGGGCGGCGGGCCCTGCCAGTTCGGCGGCGCGTGATGCGGCGCCGGGCCGTCGTTCCAGCCAAAGCCGTGCTCCCGTGGCGCCGGCGGCGCCCCGCGGCCGGGAACGCTGAAGCCGAGCGTTACATCGACGGGCCCACCCACTTCCGCGCTGGCGGTGATCAGATTTCCGCGCGGGATGAAGGGCGGGTGCGGCGGCTGGGTGCTTGGCGGATTGAGGACCACGGTGGCCGTGACCCCCGGACGTGTCAGCGACGTCGTCTGGCTGCCCGCAGGCGTGGTTTGGGTGGGCGGTGTGGTCGTTTGCGTGCCCGCCGGGGTGGTCTGCGTGCTGGGCTGCGGGGTGGTTTGCGTGCCCGCCGGCGAGGTGGTGTTCGTGCTCGGCTCCGCCGTAGTGGTGTGCGTGCTCGGCTCAGCCGTAGTGGTTTGTTGCGTGCTGGGCGCCGCGGTCGTTTGTTGCGTGCTGGGCGCCGCGGTGGTTTGGGGCGCGGTGCTATGGGGGCTGGGCGCCTCAGTGGTCTGGGGCGCCTGCGTGCTTGCCGGATGCTGCGGGGCGGGTGAGCCGCCGCCGCCCGGACCCCCGGGACCACCGTGGCAGCCCGGACACGGCGTGGGATCGGAGTAGGCCAATCCCGCGTTGACCGTCATGGCGGAAAGGCCGAAACTCGCCACCACCGCCGCAACGCCTATGACACGCTTCCTGGACGTACGCCTGGACATAAGGTCTCCTCTGGGCCCGGGACTCGACAACGAATGGGCAATGAATTCCGGTGGCCCGCCCTACGGGCAGGTCACGGTCATCTCGAATGGCTTGGTCACCTGCTGCGGATTCTGCGGGTTGCTCATGTCGACACCGGTCGCGGTGCCCTTGATCGCGTAGGACTTGCCGCTTTGTACGGCTCCGGCGTTGCCGCCCGCACCCGGCGCGGCGTCCGAGAAACCGAGGGTGACGCCGTTGACGGCGCCGAGTCCGACGGCGTGGACGATGGGCGGGTTGGCGTTGCTCACCACCGCGCCGATCCCGTTGGACGCGTCCCCGATGCCGATGTTGGTGTTGTCGCCGTTGGGGGTGCAGGTCACCTGACCGGTGACGTTCTGCGGCTGACCGTCGACGGTGATCTGCAACGGGGGTGGCGCTGCCGACGAGCCAGATGCGCCCGTCTGCGACTTGTTGCTCGAACAGCCGGCCACGACCACAATGGCCACGCTGGCAACCCCGACGAGGATCCGACGCTTCACCGCTGTTCTCCCTACTGGCCCCGGCGGGCCCCGATCCGCTTCCGGCGAATACCCACTGCGCGGGATTGCAAACGACGGTTGAGGCGCAGCCGTGTGCGCTACCGCGAGCGTGCGCAGAATGCTAGCAGCGACCGCGTGCCGGGTAGGCACGCGGTCGGGCGATCGGCCCTAGGCGATCACTGCAGCACGGTGTGCATCAGCATCACGTTGTATGCGGACCACATCGACAGGTTGAAGTACACGTCTTTGCCAGTCGACCAAGGGTGCATCATCGGCGCGTAGATGCCGCCCGGCATCGACCAAGATGAAACCATCAATTGCTCCGGGCTCCAGGGTCCCTGCGGAGCCGGCGCCGTCCTTGCCACGACGTCGTTCGCGCCGTTGGTGTACATCACCAGGTACTTCTTGAGGTAGGTGTTGTATTGCGCCGACATCTCGCCCACTGGGCCGGGGATGACCGGCGTTGCCGCTCCCGGATTGTTTGGCACCCAGTGCCCGCCCCCGTCGCCGTTCCAGTACTGGTACTTGCTGAGGTCCGGGACGGCGTTCTGCGGAACTCGCGCCAGATATGCCGAACCGCCGCGTCCCGACGGGGTGCCGAACGAGTAGAGGTAACCGTCGCTGGACTTGAGGAAGGCCCCCATCTGGAAATTTTCATTTCCCGGAACGAATTTGGCTCGACCGCTGTCGGGCCCGGACCCGCGGATGGTACCGGGGTAGACGCCCCAGTTCTCGCCGTTGTCGTTGGACACCGCGATGCCCGAGTAGTTCGTCGACCATTCGCCGTCGCGGCCCCAATCCCTGATGGACATGAAGTTCACGAATTGGGTTTTCCCGACGGAGATGCCGGCGGTTGGAATGATTCCCGTCTCGTTGGGAGCCCACTTGATGCTGTTGATGACCTGCTTGGAAAAACCCGGCTTGTACATGGGCGAGCCGGAGCCTGGCGTCACCTGAATGCCGTGGCTCAGATCATGGTCTTGGCTGCGAAACAGCGTGTTGTATCGCCACTGGTGTTCTTTGACGGCGCAATAGCCGAAGGTGTCGCCGAAGGCCATCAGCACCTGATGATTGCCGGGATCGCCGTTGTCCCAGATGATCCCGAGGTCGGTCCCTGAGATGCCGTACCGATCGAGGGTCTTGTTGGGGCCGTCCGGCCCGGTCACCCAATCGGCGAGCGCGGTGGTAGCCCCCGCGAGGCTGCCACCGTCCGGTGGGGGCGGCGGAGCGGCTTCCGGGGCAGGGGCAGGGGCCGGCGCTGGGGCCGGCGCCGCGTTCGGGGCCAACTGACCGGCGTTCGGGGGCTGTGGTGCCGCAGGAGGATTGGGTGCCGGATTGGGCCCGGGATTGGCACCGGGTACCGCCGCCTGCTGTTGGATCGGCGCCGAGTACCGAGAACCCGGGGTGCGCGGTCGAGTTATCGTCCCCCGTTGCGGGAGTGGCGCCTGCTCGTTAGCACCCCGGGGCCGCGGCCCTCTGGGTATCGGACCGAGCGTCTTGGCCCCGGGCGATGTCACCACCGCGTTCGCAGGCGGCGGGGCGTTTGCGGCGTCCCCGCTGCACGGCGTTGCGCTCGCCGGCGGCGCCAGGCCTATCGCGACGATGAATCCCAACGCTGTCGCCGACGCCGTCGATAGCGACACGATTCGAGGAATCGCCGACATGTCACCTCTTTTCGGGAGCGGAGCCGCCGCTTTGACGTCATTGACGTCCGCAGCTGGCTCATGTGACGATAGTGATCGGTGGGGCCGTTGTGATCAGTGATCTGTCGATAGGTATGCATCCGTAACCGTGTCGCAACCCATTTGCTCAGCGCTCGCCCAATCCGCGCAGGTCAATGAGCCCGTGCGGCCGTGGCGCTTTGCGCCGCGACGAGAAGCCGGGCAATCCGGCTGTCGCCGGCGCGTCAGGACAGGTCAGGACAGGTCAGGACAGAATGTGCAAGCCCCACTGCTCGAGCAGCGGATGCACGAGGACGAAGTATGTCGTGTAATCGTCACCATCCGGTGACGACATCAAGATGCCAACCGCACTGGCGGTGCCGTCAGAGTTCTTCACGAAGCCAGGACTGCCACTGTCGCCGTTCAGGCTGTACACGCTGGCCTCGACGACATCACCGTTGACGCCCTTGATGCTGCCGCATGTTTCACCGGTGACCGAGCCGATCTTGCAGAACGGCATGCCTACCTGAATCTGGGAGCGGCTCAACACATCCCGGACCGGGTATTTGCCGCCGACGGCACCGGTCGGCGCACCGACGCTCGGCTCAAGCCGGATGATCGCGGCATCCCTTTGGTCGCCTTCGTTCTCGCTGGCGGTGATCTTTCCGAGCGGGACTTCCCGCCCGTAAGTCCACTCGGATCCGTCGTGCGCGTCGCAGTGCCCACTGGTCAGCAGGTAGTAGCTGCCGTCGTCGCCCAGTGCGGCGAAACCGGCTGTGCATCGGCCGGTTTCATCGTCAACCCGGATGCCCGGCGTCACGGCCGCGCCTGCCACCGCGGTGCCGGCGACGCCGGTCGCAACGATCACCGTCACGCCGAGTAGCCCGAGTCCTCGCAACCAAGATATCGTCACGCCATCATCCTTCTGTCGGGACCAAAGTCCGCTCCGGGCAAGCACCTACTTGCGGCTGAGCGCATGCCATGCCATGTCGGCGATTTCCGCGCAGTAGTCGTCGTCGACTGCCTCTTCGGAGTAAAGAGCACGAATATTCAAGGGCGCCATAACAATCTGTAAGGCGACCAACGTGTTTACGCCTTCTCGTAGTTCGCCACGCTCCCGCGCCCGGTCCACCACCGCGCGCACAGCTGCGAAATGCTCCCGCCAGAACATCATTCGCGTGTCTTCGTCGTGACGCCCCCGACCGTCCATCACCATAGCCCGCAGCAGAGTGCGACCCACCTCGGTGTTGACCCGTTCGGTCACCTTGCGAGCCAGCGCCAGCAGGTCGCCGCGCAGCGAGCCGGTGTCCGTTGCCGAAAGTAATGTGTCGACGTCACCCAGAGCGGCATCGATGATCAGCCGTTGGCGGTCACCCCAGTACCCGTAGATCATGTCCACATCGAGGCGGTGACGGCCCGCCATGGCCTCGACGCTGAACCGCTCAACGCCCCAGCGGGCCAATTCGTCAAGCACCGCCGGCATCACACGAGCCCGGATTTCCGCGGGAATAGCCTGCCGGAACTGGTCGGGTGACCGAGACGGCTGCATGCAAGTCTCCTAATCCTGAGCCATTCCTGGACCGGCCACTGCTGATCTAACTGACCTCGGAAAATCCGTCTTCTGCGGCATGCCCGTCGCAGACCATAGCGGACCTGCCGCATTCCCCGAAACACGGCCCAAGAAGCCTCGGTTTTCGGGCCGGGGAGGAAAATCGCGGGCCACCTCCTGTTTACGCAGCGTCTATCTTCCCAACTCACAAAATCCTATGCGACTTGCAAGAGCCGGTGTGCAAATCTGCATGCAAGCCGCGCCTCGCCGGATGGCGGGCGGCTCTCAGAGCGGATAAGGTTCCCGGCGGTCTTGCCGCAGAACCCCGCCCCCGATTCCTATTTCGCGTTCTGCCCGGTCCCGGCCCAGTTCAGGCCCCGGTTCAGTCTCCGGTCAGTCTCCGGTGCGGGTGAAGACCTGATCGTAATTGCCGCCCTTACACGCACTACCCGATTCGTCCTTCAAACCGTGCCCGGTGAGCGACGTTATCGGGTCCTGCAGCGGCTTTGGCAGGGGAAACACTCCGCTCATCTTGATGTGCGTCGTGCCGCCGGCCGGGCAATCGCCGTCGTACTCCGAATTTCGCGTCCAGGCCCCGTTTGCGTAGATGAACAGCTCGAAGCGGGCGGTGCCGTCGGTCAGCACAAAACGGCTCAGGCACCGATCGCCGGCACGCAGGCAGATGGTATCCACGCTGAAGTCCTCGTCAAACGGTTTGACCGAGCGGCTGGTGATGGTGAACTTTGAGTGGTAAATGCCGTGCAGCGCCAGCGCCGGGGACGCCACGCGGGCGGACAAGGTGCCCGGGTCGGTCAAGGCGCCGATGTCGGTGTCCCCGATTCGGGTGAAGGTCACAGTTCGTTTGCTGTAGCAATCGATCGAATCCTCGATCCATTCGCCGGCCATGGTGCCGTCCGGACGCGTCGTCAGGTAAACGTAATTCCAATTTTCTACGTCCTGCTTTTTGCATTTCGCGGTATCCAGGGTGACCGAGATCCAGCGCCCGTTGATGTTGTCGAATACCAAACTCGTCGGATGGGGAAATACCCCGGCACTTCTCGACGCAGTTGCCACGCATGCACTTTTGCCGCACTCTGATCGCAGATTCCATGTCTCGTTAGCCGGTGGCTGCGACCCCTGCAGCTCCTTGCCCGCCAAACTGAGCCTCGGGCCGAAGGCGGCGGTGAAGGTGCCGGTGAAGGGGCCCGCGTTGGGCAACGGCGCCTTCGTCTGGCTGGCCGACGAAGGGCTGGAGGTACCACCACCACCACCACTGCCGCCGGTTTGGGCTAACACCACCGTGACGACGATGCCGACCACCGCGATCGTCGCCGCAACGCCGATCGCCCAGCCGATGCGGCCGCGCTTTCGGTTCGGTTGCGGACCACTTGCCCAAGGGGCTCCCGGCCCGCCGGCCGGCATGTTGGGCCCGGCCGGCATGTTGGGCCCGGCCGGTGTACCGGCAAACATGTGAGGAGCGACCCCCGGGCCGTACTGGCGGTATCGGTATTGGGTTGGATCGTCGGGCGCTCCGGGTGCTCCGAGTGCTGGAACCCCGCCGCCCGCCGCCGGATAGTAGTTCCGCGGCACGGTAGGCGGAACCGCCAACTGCGTGTCGAATTGGGCCTGTTCGACCAGGCGGGTCCGCGTCCGGGCGGCCTCCGTCGTGGGCTCGGCGATCGCCGCCCTCGCGGCCGCGGCCATCTCGCTTGAGGTCGCATAGCGTTGATCGGGATTCTTGGCCATCCCCGTCGCGATGACCGCGTCCAGCTGGACCGGCAATTCCCTGCGCAAAGCGGACGGGCGGGGCGGCGGCAACCCCAGATGACCTCCGACTTGTTGTTCGATGCTCTTTCCGGGGTACGGCTGGCTGCCGGTCAAACACTCGTGCAAGACGCACGCAAGGGCGTACGTGTCGCCGCGCGGGTCGTTGCGCCCGCCGGTGAGCCGTTCTGGCGCCATGTAGGCCCAGGTCCCAATCACGTTGCCGGTGCCCGTGATTCCCGTTTCCCCGGCCGCGCGGGCGATGCCGAAGTCGATCAGATAGGCGAAGTCATGATCGGTGACCAGAATGTTGGATGGTTTGACGTCGCGGTGCACCAACCCGATCCGATGGGCGTCGTCGAGCGCGGAGGCAATCTGCTCGATGATCGCCACCGCGCGCGCGGGCGGCAAAACCCCATCGGCGAGGATCGCTTGCAGGTCGCGGCCGCTGATGAGCCGCATGTCGACGTACAGGCGGCCGTCGATTTCGCCGAAATTGTGGATCGGCACGACGTGCGGGTCGGTGAGACCGGCGGCGGCCAATGCCTCCCGACGAAACCGCTGCTCGAACGTGGGATCGCTGGCCAGGTTCGCCGGCAGCACCTTCACGGCGACCACGCGCTGGGTTTCGCTGTCGTAGGCGCGCCACACCTCGCCCATCCCGCCGCGGCCCAGCAGCTCGATCAGCCGATAGCGGCCGAACGGCGTCCCGTCCACCACAAATCCCCCTCAACAAATATTCGCTGAATATCCCGCCATTAGATTAATCCCGGGCGCACCGCGGCGCGCGAAAAAATCCCCGCCCGCCGACCTTCCGTATGACGCACGCGGTCAGGTAGCCGGCCTCATATGAGTTCGGCAAGAAACCGATGCGGAGGCGGTGGGGATTCCACCGTGGTCGCGCAAATTGTCGTTGGCGTTGAACACCCGCAGGCCCAAAAGATGGCCGGGGCGCAATCAGACTCGTGTTGAGCAATACACGCGTGGGCGAGGCTCGCCAACAATTTGCCACTGTCATGGCAGGGTCTTGGGTAACTCGAGGGCCTTCGCGCAGGTTGCGGGCCCCGCTAGATCGAGGGGGCTCGATGGCATTCGACAAGCCGTCACCGGTAACGCCGACGACCCAGGAACTGCGGCTCGCCACCACCATGACGGGCGGTGTCAGCCTGGCCATCTGGATGGCCGGTGTGACGCGGGAGATCAACCTGCTCGCGCAGGCGTCGCAGTGGCGCAGGGCGGGGGGAACATTCCCGACCGGAAGTCGGCTCAGCACGCAGTCGGCCGCGGCCCTCAAGCTCTATGCCGAACTCATCGACCTGCTCGACACGGTCGTCGACGTCGACATCCTGTCGGGGACCAGCGCGGGTGGCATCAACGCGGCTTTACTTGCGTCGTCGCGGGTTACGGGCGCCGACCTCGGTGGGCTGAGGGACCTCTGGCTTGATCTCGGGGCCCTGACCGACCTGCTCCGAGACCCGACGGACACGAGCATCCCGTCGCTCTTGTACGGCGACGAGCGCATGTTCGCAACATTGGCCGAGCAGATCCCCAAACTCGAGACGGGGCCTTTCCCGCCCGCGGAATTGGCTGCCGCTTCCCTCGCTCAGCCTTCTAGGCCCCCCTCCACCACCCTCTACGTCACGACGACCCTCCTCAACGGCGAGACAAGCAGGTTCACCGACTCCTACGGCACCCTGGTGCAAGACGTCGACCGGCGCGGCCTTTTCACCTTCACCGAGAACCAGCTGGCCAGTGTTGGCAGCACAGCTCCGGCGTTGGCGTTGGCCGCCCGAAGCTCCGCCTCGTTCCCGGCCGCATTCGAGCCCTCCTTCGTCCCGTTCCACGAGGGGACCCCGAAACAGGGGGCGGTGCCCGCTCGGCCGGCCATGGAGACGTTCGCCAACATCACGCGCGCGCACTGGGCGGCCGACGGTGGCCTGCTCGACAACCAGCCCATCGACGTCCTGCTCACCCGCATCTTCGACCGTCCCGCCCAACGACCGGTTCGCCGGGTGTTGTTGTTCGTCGTGCCGTCTGCCGGGCCGGCGCCGGACCTGGTGCAAAAGGCCCCACCGGACAGGCTCGACGAACCACTCGGCCTCGTCGACGGGCTCCTCAAGGACCTGTCCGCGGTGACCACCCAGTCGATCGCGGCGGACCTGCGGGCGATCCGAGCCCATCAGGACCGCATGGAAGCGCGAACCGACACCAAGCTGCGGCTGGCCGAACTCGCGGCGACGCTCCCGGGCGGATCACGGCTGCTGACCATCCCGCTGTTGACGGACTACGAGACCCGCGAAGCCACCAAGCACGCCCAAGCCCTCACCACCGCGCTGCTGCGCCAACTCGGCACCTGGCCGCCGGAGTCGAGCGGGTCGACCGAAAGTGTGCCGAAGAGCTGGGAATCCGACCTCGCCTTCGGCGGCGACGCCGAGAAGGCGTGCCGGCAGCGGATCACAGGCGCGCTGCGAAGCCGCTGGTCGCAGCCCCCCGATCAGCCGCTGCCGGAGGCCCCGGCCGACCTCGCCCGATACGGGCAGGCGGCGTTCGACCTCGCGAAGGGATGCGCGCTCAGTGTCGCCGAGGCCGCATACCAACTGGCAACGGAAGAACGGGATTTCGCCGACCTGGCCGACCTCAACGGAGGAATCCACCGGGCCTGCGAGCCGCCCGTGCGAACCGATCTGGCGGAGCTGGTTCGCGCCGTATGCACCAACGAAGCGGTGCGGCGCGGCTCGCTCGGCAACGCCGCGGCCCTGCTCGCCGCGGATTACCTGCAGCTGTCCAGGGTGCAGGAGGCCTCGTGGGAAGCCCTCGGCCTGGTGTTGGCGAGCGCCCATCCGACGCTGACACGCCTTGCCGCCACCCGGCCGTCCGTCGTTGGCGCCCAGGTGGATTCGCTGCTGCAGCAGGACGACGTTGCCGCCGGCCGGCTGCGGACATACCTCAGATACTTTGGGCCGCAGGATGACTCGCAGGCCATGGCAAGGAAGTTGTTCGACCTGGGCGCGACGCAGCGCGCGATGCTGCCATCCGAGGCGGACGTGGAGCAGTCGCTGGAGCTGGTGCAGGTCAGCGCCGACACCCGCAGCCTGCTGGCACCGGACTGGCAGTCCGCCCAGCAGAAGCTCACCGGGATGCAATTTCACCATTTCGGCGCGTTCTACAAGCGGTCGTGGCGAGCCAACGACTGGATGTGGGGCCGGCTCGACGGAGCGGGCTGGCTGGTCCATGTCCTGATGGACCCGCGACGTGTGCGCTGGGTCGTCCAGGCGCGTGCCGACCAACGCGAGCGGGGCGCCAATGGGGTGGAGAGCGGCGCGCAGTGGCTGATTCGCAAACTCAAAGCGATTGGGGCACCGGAGTTTCCGAGATCCGGCTTCCGGCTGCCGGCTGCCGCCGACGGGTCGCCGCAGTGGCTGACCGAGAGCATGCTGCTCGACGAGCTCACATTCCTGGACGACCCATCGGCGGCGATGCCACCAAGCATTCCAAAGACGTCGCTGTGGCTGGCTCAAATCTGGCAGCAACGAGTTCTCGACGAGGAATTGGACGGGCTGGCCACCGCGGTCATCGACCCGCAGCCGGGCATGAAGCCGGATTGGAGCCCGGCGCGCTCCCGAACCTGGGCGACGAAGGTGTTGGCCGCGCCCTCGGCGGGCGCCAAATACGCCCTGCTGAACCAGGATCCCGTCGCGACCGAAACGTTTCTCAGCGACAAGGCCTCACCCCTGATGGCGCACACCATCACCAAGGCCGCCGCGACAGCGTCGGGCGCCATTGGCTCTGTGCAACTGCCCGCGGTCATCAAACCCGCGCTGATGACCTTGCGGACGCTGACGCTCGCCGCCTACCGGGTGGTGGGGTGGACCAGCGGTGTTGCGAGGTCGATCATCATCGTGGGCGCCGTGCTGCTCGTTCTGGGCGCCGCCGCCGCGGTGCAATCCACCACCCTGCTCGGGGTGACCGGCCTGATCATGGCCGGTACCGGCGGCTATCTCATCGTCCTGGCCACCTGGCAGTTTTCGAGCAGACTGCTGTTCGCGCTGCTGTCGGTGACCCTGGTCGGCGCCGTGCTTTCGCTGGCGACACCCGTGCTACGCGAACGGCTGTTCGGTGACGGCGAGCATCCCGGAGTGATAGCCACCCACCTCTACTGGCTGGGCACCCAATGGTGGCACCCGCTGGTATTGCTGGGCGCGTTCGCGCTGGCCGTCACCGTGGTCGCGGCCGCCCACCCGCGCCGGCGATGACGCCGGCCGTCAGATCGGCCAGCCCGTCTCAGGCGCATAGCGCAGGGCGCCCGGCGGCGGCAGCGGCTGTCGCCGATCGACCGATATCGCGTCGAGAATGAGGGCGACGTAGCGTTGCCAGCCATCGCTTCTCGTGTCCATCGTGAATAGCACGCTGTGCAGCATCGCGATGAGCCGCGGTAGGTCGTCGGCGACCAGGTCGGCGCGCACCTGGCCGGTCTGCTGGCCCCGGCGGGCCAATTCGTCGAGCGCCTCGTACAGCGAGTTCGAGATCTCGGGGGTCAGCGACCCGGCCCGGTGCGCCGCGGTCAGCAGGTTGTGGTCGCGCGCCCCGAGCGAGATCGCCGCTTCGATCAGTTGGGCCAGGCCGCGCAGCGGGTCGTCGCTGCCGCGGGCTTCCTCGATCGCCGGCGTGATGTCCTCGGCGACGCTTTGATCCAGGGCCGCCCGGACCAGGTCCGCCTTCGCCGGAAACCTGCGGTAGAGCGTTCGTTCCCCGACTCCGGCGCGGCGGGCGATTGCCTCGACGGGCGCGTCGGCCCCGAGCTCGCGGTACACGTCGCGCGCGGCGCGCAGGATGCGCTCGACGTTGCGTGCCGCGTCTGCTCGCAACGGCCGGTCTGCAACCGCGGTCATCGTGCCAGCCTAACTGACAGTTGACTGCCAGTTGCACGCCGCTCTACGCTCGTGAAAATGACAGCCGTCTGACACTTAATGGGAAACACGAGTAATGTCAACAACTTCCGAGACAGCCCTTCCGGTGATGCCCGTCGCGCGCGCCGCGCACTGCCCGCTGCATCCCCCGGCGGAGTTCACGCAATGGCGGGCGGAGCCGGGTCTGCGACGGGCGATGTACCACGGCCAGCCCGCCTGGATAGTGAGCCGTTACCAGGACATCCGGGCGGCGCTGACCGACCCTCGCCTGTCCGCGGAAACTATTCCCGACTCCATCAAGCCATCGCGCGCCGCCGGCCAAAGCGTCCCGGTGATATTCGCGCGGACCGACGATCCGGAGCATCACCGGTTACGGCGGATGCTCACCAGCAACTTCACCTTTCGGCGTTGCGAATCGATTTGGCCGCAGATTCAGGAACTGGTCGATCACTTTCTCGGCGAGCTGATCGCCAAGGGCCCACCGGCCGACATCGTGCGCGACTTCGGCCTGCCGGTGCCGTCACTGGTCATCGCACTGCTGTTGGGCGTGCCGCCCGAAGATCTCACACTCTTTCAGCACTACACCACGGCCGGGCTGGAGACCGGCTCGTCCGACGAGCAGAAGGCGCGCGGCTTCGGGGCCATGTACACCTACATCCAGGAGCTGGTCTACCGCAAGGAGCGCGAACCCACCGACGACTTGATCAGCCGCCTCGTCACCGAATACATCGCGACCGGTCAGCTGGACCATGAGACGGCCGCGATGACCGCTGTGATCATGATGCAGGCCGGCCACGAGACCACGGCCAACATGATTTCGCTGGGAACCGTTGCGCTGCTGCAGCATCCGGACGTCTACCGGCGTCTCGGCGAGACCGATGACCGCGGCGTCATCGCGAACATCGTCGAAGAACTCATGCGCTACCTCACGATTGTGCATAACCAGGTCGATCGGATCGCGACGCAAGACCTCACCATCGGCGGTCAGTTGATCCGCGCCGGGGACTGGGTCTTGATGAACCTGCCCGCCGGAAACTGGGACACCGACTTCGTCGACAGCCCCGAATCCCTCGATGCCGATCGAAACACCCGCGGGCACTTGGCTTTCGGCTACGGCGTGCACCAATGCATTGGGCAGAACCTGGCCCGGGTCGAAATGCAGGTCGCGTTCGCCACGCTGGCGCGGCGCCTGCCCGGTCTGAAATTGGCGGTGCCACCGGACGCGATGCGCTTCAAGGAGGCGGACATCTACGGCATGAAAGAACTACCCGTCACCTGGTAAGGATCTTGGGACATGACCGACTTGCGGTTCGACGGGCAGGTTGCGGTGATCACCGGCTCGGGCGGTGGCCTGGGCAAGCAGTACGCGGGAGCAACGGTACGGCCGGATCGTCAACACCTGCTCCGCCGCCGGCATCCTGGGCGCCGAAGGCATGCGCAATTACGGCGCGGCCAAGACGGGATACGAGTAACGACACCCTAGCCGGTGCCCTGACCTGGTGAGATCACCCGTTGACCATGCTGCCCTACCACCGATTCACCATCCGTTGGCCTCAGCCTGGCAGCGCGCCGATGTTGCCCCACAGCCCTAGGAGTATCCCCAAGACGATCAGGGCAGGCCCACGCAGAGCGTGCCAACGCTTGGGCACCTCGATCTGAATGGTTCCGTCGCCAGGGTCATTCACGGTGACATCTCTGGCGGTCAGTGCGATGCCTAGGATCTCCGACAGGGCACCGGACACGTAGATGGCGATCAGAGCTGCATGCGACATGTCGCCATCATGCCGCGACCAGTCGCCTCAGCCGCTGACACGCCGAGGCATGTCTGTCCGATGGTTGTGCTTCATAAGTGATGACCGACACCGGCATGATGGCACCGTGGAGCGGTTACCCCGGCTGCGCCGTCGACTGTCCATGTGGTGGGACGACTGGAACCGAGCGCGATTTCTGAGTCACTTCGAACGCTGGTTGACCATATCGCTTTGGGCTCTGGCTGTAGTCGCGGTTGCATACGCTTTCGCTCACCACGTGTGGCTCGTAGATAAGCCTGCGCTGTTCCATAACGCCGCGCGGTGGGGAGCCGTCGCGTACGACATCGCTATCGCCTATAGCGGGGCTTTCACGTTCTACATTTTGAATGTTCGACTCCCACAACGACGGGATCGCCGTAATATCTACCGGCACCTGGCCCCTCTCATCAGCAGGGTCGTTGGTGAGGCGACAAATCTGATTCAGCACCTCAACGCCGCAGCGGGAGTCGATGTAGACCGCACGAACACTTGGCCACACGTCGAACACACCTGCGCGAATGTGAATCCTAACCAGCCCGCCGACTTTCTGATCATGGAAGCCTCAGGTGTCATGCGTCAAGCTAGTGTGATCGAGCGGATGGCATACGACATGAACCGTGCGCGTGAGGTCAGCCGCGAGCTTCTCAAATACCCCGCATATCTCGGTACTGACGTAGTCAGTTTGCTAGTTGATATTGACGAGCAGGGTTATTTCAAGGCGCTCGAACAGTACGCTGGCATGGGCCATTTTCAAAATGCGCCGAACCTGTCGCTGATCGCCCGGGAAATCTTTGACTACCTTCAGCTTGCTGACCATATTGACGACTACCGGCACGATTTTCTACCGCTGGCATTCGGGCGACGGCCCGAGTTGATCGCAGCAAGTGTGCGCGGAAGCGCCGACACGCCGTTGTGGCGGAGCATGAATCGTGGTGGTGCAGTGAAGAAGCCGCGACAACGCTGGCGCTGGGTACACTCTAAGCGCTTTTGGCTAATTGCCGAGCTGATCTTATTGGCATCCGTTCTCCGGCGTTAGCACCGGCGCTGCTGTGTTGTGGGCAGCCGTGCGTGTCTTCGCAGAATGTCCGCGTTACCGTGGCCATCGTGACGCGGCTGAAACAGGTTTTCAAGATCACCTATCCGAACGGCAAGATTTACGTGGGATCGGACCTAACCGGATCAATCAGCTACTTCGGCAGCCCTGGCGACAAGGCTAAGGCACGGATCGCCGCCGACCTCGGGCCGCACGGCTGTCGTGAGTTCACGGCCACGAAAACGATCCTGTGGGAATGCGGGACAGCGACCAAAGCCGAAACTCTCACAGTGGAGCGCGAGTGGATCATCAGGCTCGGCGCTAACAATCCTTCCATTGGTTACAACGGGACACCGCGATTCCGACCGGATTAACCCCGGCACCGTGATCTGTTATCTGTTACCCCCCAAGCCACCCGCGAATTCCCCAGTCAGACGGGGAATCCCGCCCAGCCTTCGCTGTCGGCGGCTCCCGCGGCCTGCTAAGACCACCCGTCGACCATGCCGCCCTACCAGGACAACGGCCCTGACCTGCCAGCGGCACACACAGCCCCGGCGCGGGGCGTATCCGGCGACGGCTCACGGTCGAACTAGGATCGCCACCTTGGCCGAGGGTTGATCGACCTTCAGGACCGTGGGTCGGGATCTTTGTCGACCGACCAGCCCGCCCCGGCCCTTGCACGCCTTGTTCGTGCAGCGCCGTCTCAGGCTCGTTAGCCGCCCATCCAACGTGTCGGTGACCACTTCGGTGTTGCTGTGCTGGCAGTACGGGCAGAGACGGTGGGGCTCGTCTTGGATGTCTTGGTCAAATGCCATGCCGACAATGCTGCCGCCGCATGCGGCCTTCGGCGCGGAGTACGTCGGCCTCGGCGTGTCGGCGCGGCCCGTTCCTGGCGGCTCAGGCGACTACGCTGGTCGGCATGAGCGAACGGCGGCTAGTGGCTTTGATCAGCGGCCAGGGCAAGAGCCAGAAGCAGTTGAAAGCGCAAGCGCGAGAGGCGATTCGGCTGTGGCAAGAGGCCACGTCCACGCTGCCGCCGCGAGATGCGGTGTAGCCCTTAGCCTCTCGGGCGCTGAGCGGTATCCGACCGAGGTCCTGCACTACTGCGCAGCCTGGTGCTCGCAGTGACCTTGCGGGAAAAACCGCAGGGTCAATCGAATTCCCTTGCAGCTACAGCGAGAGGTTCGGCCTGACCATATGCAACGGGCCCGGATTTATCCACGGCCCTGGATAAATTCACCTCGTGGCGTGAAAGTGGCTACCGCAGCAGCCACTTTGGCCGCGATATGCGTTGTAGCCCTTAGCATCTCGGGCGCTGAGCGGGTATCCGACCGAGGGTGACGTCCGCAACGCCGTTGCGGACTTCACGTCGTGGCGTCAGGTTATCCGTAGCCTGGCAAAACCCGGTAAGCCAAAGGATAAGTCGGCACCGAAGCCACATCCCCGCCCCCGCCGCGCGATGCCCTGTAGCCCTCGCTATTTCGGGCCGAGTGACAACCTGCCAGATTGATCTGACAGGGTCCGGCCCCCTCAAGGTAGTCAATCGGGATACGGCGTCGGGTGACACGATTCCTGCGTCGACGCTTTCCCCAGTTCCGCAAATGCGGAGTTGCTGCCTTCACACTGTCGGCGGACTGCTGAGATCACCCGCCGACCATGCCGCCCTACCAAGGACGGCGGCGCTGGACCGCCAGCGGCCCACACAGCCCAGGGCGGGGCATCCTGGACAACTCGCGGATGTATCGCTCGCGGTCGTCGTTGTGGCCGTTTACCAGGGTGTGCGTTATCGCCGCGACACTACCGCCCCAGGTGCTCCCGGCTCAGCGGTGGCGCAAGGCTCAGCTCGGTCGTCGGTCGCGGCGTTTAAACGCTGACCGACGCTCGGCGTGTCGCTGCGGTCGTTACACGGCAAACCCGGCCTAGCGTCGGATGCGTCCAAGATCGACACCACCGGAACAAGGCAACCCGATGAACCAACCACCCCCCAAGCCCAAGCCCATCAACATCTATGAGATGACCTTGGACGAACTCCGTACCCAACTGGTACGGATGGTCAACGAGACCGGCGTCTATCAGTTGAGCCCGGCAAATTACGCAGACGAAATCGCTCGCCGCGAGGAACAAGAATCCGCCAAGCGCGCCAATGCCATCGCGGAAAGAGCGGCCCGCATCGCCAGCCGGTCAATCTGGGCGACCATCGCCAGTGCCGTCGCCGCCGCTGTGTCCGCTGGTGCCGCCGTGCTGGCGCTCAATCATCAGGCCGCAGCCTCGCCGCCGCCGCAGCCGATTCCGGTCTATGGCTACTGCTGGGATGATCCTGAGTAGCGCGGCTATACCCCCTATTCAGGGAACGCGCTAACTGGCGTTGACAGTCGGGGCCGACTGACTGGCCGCGCTCCAGATCTTGGTGACCGCTTCGTTCCACCACACCCGGCCTTGTTTCGAATGCGTGCCGAAATCGGCCAGATCAGAGGGCCTCTGATTGTCGACGAAGGCCTTGTCGGCGCTGATCGCGGTGGACAGTTCGTCCACCGCCCCGAACATCTCATCACCCGCGTCGCCCACCCCTGACGGCTTTTTCGCACTGGCGAACGTAGTCTTGGCGTGCTCGAAGGTGCCCTTCGCGTCGGAAAGGATCTGCTGCAAAGCCGCCGCCGCCGCAATGTCGGCGGCGGCCACGTCGTAGATGCCGGTGGCCGCCTGGACCGATTGCACACTCACCACTACTGAGTGGGCATCTTGAGCGTGCGCCGTCACATAGTCAGCGGGTGACACGCTCGTCGAGCAACCCGCGACCGACCCGACGCTCGTGATGCTCCCAAGAATCGCGACAGCCATACCCATTTTCAATGCACCGGCGCAAGTTTTAGAGCAGCGTTTCCCCTCGTCGGGTCGGTGTTGTACCCGTTCGTTCCTGCGGAAAATACGCATGTGGGGATTCTAGGATGCTTGACGGGGCAACTAGGGTTGCGGACGATGGTCGGATACCAACCACTCGGGGATCTATGGCACGACCAACTGATGTTTGAGCTGGGCACCTCGGTGATATTCGCGTCGATATATCTATGAGAATGGCCGTCTTTCGCGGTCAAATCAGGGACTTCTGCTTCAGCCTGTGGAGGGAATCTCCCGCCGGGAGATTCGAAATTGAGCGCGTTGACACGAGCGACAGCGAAATCCACCGGCACCGCTTCTACCAGCACAGACCCGAGGACCGGGTATGCATGTACGAGCTATTTCCCGGCGATGAGTCCATCGTGGACTACGAGTATCAAATACAATACGAGTATCTGATCACCCACTGGGAGCAGATCGTGGATAGGGGGCATCGTGCCAAGTGACGACGTCGAACGCCTCGTGGCGCAGCGGATGGTCGCGATGCTGTTCAAAGATCCGGCCTTCGTTGAGCGGCGGAGGGCGATCCGTGATCGCGCCGAACATGCCATCGTGGCCCTGCCGAACGATCCATATTGGGAGGTCGTTGGAAAAAGACGCCGCCATCCCGGCTGGGTGATCGTCTTCGTAGCTCACGTGCCCCCGGCGGCACTGGTGAAGTGCACATAGACATTCGGGAGTTCCTGCCCCGGCAAGCGCGGCCGGGTGACAACGACCTGATCCCACGCTGACCGTTGCGAGGGCATTCGAGATTCTGCGCCAGGCCGAGGCCGCAGGCATCGACCTGGTGGCGCTACGCGAGTTTGCCCCGTTCGCACAGCAGCGTCCGGTAGTGCTCACAACCGCCTCCTGACCTTGAGTGCCCGGAGGGGGTGACGGCAAATGACGCGCCCGAGGCGTCCGAAACTGGACACGTCGCCAGAACGCCGACAGGGGCTCTCAACCACCAGGGACAACACGCCACGCAAGATCACCGCTCAGCGTGCGGCTGAGGGCCGGGAAGATGGCACAGGCCGCGGATGCGCCCCGCCTGGCGAGTGCGGCGCTGACGGTTCCGCAGTCGGCGGCGGTGCCGGTCTGAGCACCTCGGCCCCTTCGTCCAGCACCCGGTGCTCATACTCGACGTGCTCCGCAGTCACCATAGGCGGCATACCAGCGGCGGTCGCTCACCGGATCACCTCCCGTCATTCGGCGTGGGCACCACCTCGTCAGGCAACGGATAGCGCAGTTCCGAGACCTGGACCTCGACCACCGAATTGTCTTGCAGCATGAACGGACGCCCAATACTCGTCCTGCGCCCACCAGGTGGACTGCACGACACCGGCTTGGCCCGTCGAGGTGAGTACGACACGCGAGCCGTTCACGGGCATGCCTCGACTCTGGTTGCGCGCCTGCGTCTCTCGTTGGCAGCGCGGCGTTTCCAGTCCGCTGCGATCTGCTCGTCGGTGCGTGGCGGTGGGTTCGCTCGCCACGCTTTGGCCATGCGAGCGGCGTAGCCGGGGTCGCGCTGCCGCCTGGCCGCGCTGGTGCTCACCGCCTGGCAGCGGCGGCCACAGAACCGCCGCCACCACCGGCCATCGGTGGGCAGTTCCGCCTTACAAACGGCGCACCGCGTGGCCCTCTCAAAGCCGTTGTCTACCATGCCAATTCGCCTCCTGAAACCCATTGTCGCACAACGCCTTTCCGCAGGTCGAAGGCGCTATTCGGCCAGTCTCAGCCTCCCCAGGGCAGAAAGGTTGAGGAGGCGTACGCGCCAGAATCTCCTGTCTAGGCCATGTGAAATGGGTCCCATACGTCGAAGGGGTTCCCCCCTGGGGGGGGGACCAGTCGCGTGGTGATGGGGTGGTCCCGCTGTCGTCGTGCCCGCGCAGCCGTGGGGTGGTGTCGGTGGGTGGTCGGCGGGGTGGTCTTCAGTGGGAGTGCCTTGCAGGGTGGTCGCTCAGTGTCGGGGGGGGGTGGGGTGTCGCGGTTGCCTAAAGGTGTGGGGTGGTGGTCTGCGTGTGGGGTGGTGCGCTAACGGCGCTACGGGACAGGCGGCATTGGATGAGGTTGCGGTGCGGCCTGGTTGGGGCGGCGGCGGTCGGGTGTCGGTCGAGGTAGGTTAAGCAATCACTTAGCAACCACCGTGTGCTGTATGACCCATGTTGCGGTGCTTGGTATCCCGTTGGACGAAGGGTGCTTGCTTTTGGTACTGCCCTGCCTGCGTGGGTGCCGTTGTCCGGGAGGCATGTTCGGGGCCAATGCGTGACGCGCCGTGTTGCGCTGTGCTGCAGTCACTCCCACCGTGGACGTCAGTCTGGTACCGTCCGGCCCGCGCTGGACTCTGCTGCGCGCCGGGTGATCTGGGCAATGAGCTTCTCAACACGGCCAACCGCCGCGCTCCCACGCCCGCAGGCGTCTGGTTGCGTCTCTGGTTACGGCGTGGCACGCCCGTCGGCCCGATCTCACTGCGGCCCGGAGTTCCTGTGCTGCTCGCCGGTATGGTGCGGCGGGGGTGCCGCGGCAGCCGGCGCTGCGAGCCGCCCGGCCCTGTACGCATCCATGACGCCCTCGGGGCCGAGATGCGGCAGCATGCTGCGGTTGTACTGCCCTGAGCCGTTGTGCGGCGCATGGGACGGCGACACAGCAGCAGTGGCCGATCCCGGCGATGGTGCGCCTCTCCACGCCAGCGCATCCCGCGCGATCTGCTCGATCTCCTCCGGGGTGCGACCGTTCTGCAACAGCGACGGCGGGATATCCATAGCCAACGCGGTCTTACGGATCTCGATCTGTCTGTCGAGTTCGCTTATCCGAGCGCGCTTTTCGGCCTCGGCTTTGTTGCTCTCGCTCATGCTACTGACCTCCTAACGGTTGACGCCTCGACGCGGGAGCCACGCCATTCGCAACGCCCACGAGACGCATCCCGAAAGGAGGTGGATGATGCCGAAGTGTCTAACCCGTTAGACACTTGCGGCGTTGCGCGGCAGCAGCTCCCGCGTCGAGGCCGGACGGTCGCGCCACAGTGTCGACACAGCCTCGCAGCCAAAGGCCGGAATCGTGGACGCGCCGTGCAGGGTTCGAGCACACCAGCCAGGAACGGGAGCCACCACTTTTGGGAGCCCGCGACCCGGAATCGCCGCCCCTGGCCGGTGCTCGAACGGCGCATCCCACGGGATGGGCAACCCGCCTGCGCACCCCCACCGGGGCCGCAGAACGCCGAACGTGTGTGTTTGACTGTCAGCATGATTCGCGCGCCCGGTTCAGCTCATCGCGGATAGCGGTGACGGTGCTGCCATCTCGGACGCCGAGCGCAACGCTGACCTCCCGGTTGGTGGCTGACGGGTCAACCGTCAAATACCGCCTGATCGCGTCGTCATCCATAGCGCCTGCGCGCCATCGTGCCTCGACTTTGTTCCGTGCGCGGATGGCTCGATGCCCGTTGCCGGGTTTCGCGCTTCTGTTCGACCAGCCGGTTACACAGCTCCCAGCGCAACCGGCTGGTGGCCATCGTCACCAGTTCGCTTACCCGCTCTGGTGTCAGCCGCCCAGGCAGGGCGATGCTGACCTGGATGCTCGTCATGGCGCTGGTGTGCGCTTAGCTGCTGTATCCGTCGCTGTACGGCTCCGCTGTGACGCTGTACGGATCCAACAGCGGTTGCGGGTCGACATCGTTCGCGAAGCTACGCTGCAGCATGCCGTGATTCTGCAGCAACATCGCGTGTTGCTTCTGCGCCAGGTTGGCGTCAGCGACGACGTCTGACATGCCCAGCTTGTCGGCCAGCGCATTCGGCAGCCAGCCTGCCGGTAGGCCGTTGTCGGCCATCCATGGCCGCAGCCCCTCGGCGATCACGGCGACCTGGGCGTCGTCGGCCTCCGCGACCAGTCTCTGCGCGGCGGCGACAGCCGGACCCTGACCCTTCTTGGCCGCCGCCGACAGGCCGCGCTCTGCGCGCTGCCAGAAACGCTGAGCCTGGATCTGGGAGCCCTGGTCGTCGGCGACCCGGACACCCTTAAGTGCCTCGCCGACCTTCCCGGTGATGCTGTCGACATGAGCCTTGACGGCGTCCATCGCTGGTTGCAACGCCAGCGCGCCGTCCGAATATCCGTAGAGCACCGTTGTTCTCCTTAAGCTCCTGGGGCGCTACCGACTCCGGTATGGACGCGCGGTGCGCCACGTACCCGTCTGAGACGGCGTGCTGCAGGGGATGCGCGGCTTCGACGGGATCCTTGCCACCGACGTTCGGGACGCCGGGACGGATCTGCGGAACATGCTGTGGCCGTGCGGGTTTAATTCCCGGTATGGATGATGCGAACGCTGAAGTCATTGTGACGGCTCCCTTGACTTTCGAGGTGGGCCGCGCCTCTTAGCACATGCCCCGCCCAAGAGTCAACCACACTGGCGGCTCGAAATAGACCTCCCACTTCAACTGTCACGATTCCTGGTCGGCGGTATCGAGCAACCCGAGCAGTTCCCGCTGCAGTGCCTTGATGTCGTCCGGGTCGATATCCGGGGCAAGCATGTCCACCACGCACATCAGGATGCACCCTGGGCATGCGTCGCTGTCGGTCATCTCGGCGAGAGTCTGCTCGTAGGCGTCCTCGCCAGCGGCCATGGACAGCACCAGGCGATAAGCCCAGATGAGGTTACAGCGGCCTGCCGCGCTGCCGTGATGCATAGGGGGGTTATCCTCTCTTTGGGGCGGCCCGGTGTGTCTTCGTCCCTACGGGTCTCCACGTCCGGTTCGTCGCAAAAAAGCCGCGCCCCCGTAAGCGATTGACAGGCCGTCCGGGTAGAGAGGGGGCCGGGAAGCCCTGAAAATGGCTCAACGGGCTGCACAGCCCCAGGACGGGGCCATCCAGTCACGCTCTGGCCGTGGCCGTTTGGCGTAGGCAGGGTGGAACCAGGCCGGACGGCTCTATCGGCAGCAGCCTGGACGACGGGACGAACCACGCGCCGCCGAAACCACCGGGGTTGCGCCAGAATTCGGGAACCATCATTTCCGCCGCCCGAAAGTACCCCTGCAGCAACAGGTTTGGTGGTGAACCAGTCACCAAAACGAATTGCCTGTACGGATGATCGTGGCGGCGCAGAATCAGCCTGCCGTCGTGGCGCTCGCAGTGCCGCACGTCGCAATCCTGGCCGACATCCGCCTCGCTGCGGTAAATCCCAACCGACCGGGACCACTCGATGCCTAGCCAGCGAGCCGTCGCCAATTCCGCAGCCGCGCGGCACACCTCGTTTCGCAGCCGCGTAAACCAGTCGCGTTGCCTGACATTCGCCGCGTTGTGCCCGCGCTGCGCCGACTGCCGCATACGCGCTACCCCCACCTCGACGGCATCGAGGTAGTCGAGAAGGGTCAAGCTGACCGGATAGGCTATGTGGCCCAGTGTGTTCACCTTGCCCAAATGCGCCACCGAAACCGGCCTAAATCGCCGAATTGCCTGCTGTCCAGAACTGGACACCCCGCGAATCAACGGCTTTCGTCCAGTCGGCAGCGCTCGCAGAACCCGCGCTGAACCGAGGCCGCTGCCCACAACGACGCCCCACAGCGAGAACACTTCGGGTCGGTGGCCATCGCCGCGAGGTAGGCGCGGTTCGCTTCGGTGTCATGGACATCAGCGTCCGGCTCGTCGTCGCGGTTCGGCTCCCACGGCACAATGTCTTGACGTCGAGACAATTCGGGCTTGCGAAACCGCCTGCCATGTTTCGCTGAACCCCTCGGTTTCGTCATAGCTGATTGCCCCAGCTTCCCCAGCCGTCGCGGCGTCGCCGTGCGAACAGCTCGCCGTACAACGAGTTTGGGTACATGCTTTCGATGATCTCGTAGAACACTTCGGGCTTCTCGCTGTGCTTGCCACCGGTCGGCGTACACCACAGAGGGGGGCCGCGCGGATTCTTCCGGGGTGTGCATATTCCCGCGTTTGGCGATGAGAAGCTGTTCGTGCTGTTGCCGCACGTAGTGCCCCATGCCGATCTTGTCCTTCACCCACACCATGTTGGTGCGGTAGTCGAAGCCCCAAGCTTCGATGACTTTGTGGGCCTCGGCCTGTTTGGGACTGGTGGCCCACAGGAACACGACCGCGTCATCGAGCACTGGCAGTTTCATGGCGCAGATCTCGTCGAGGGGCATTGTGGGGTAGTGGTTTTCGATTGCTCGGTTGTCGGTCCTTACCTGTTCGTATCGCCAGGGCGGGTCCGCGTAAAGCACATTGAATGGGCCGAGGTCGATGAGATCGATCGGCGGCGAATCGAATTGGGGGCGGTTGCGCTCGCGCTTCGCCACGAGCCGCATCAACCCTGCCTCGGTGACCTCGCCTGTGGCGCGAGTCCCGGCGATGTAGTCGCGGTACGCGCCCTCGTCCAGCGACGAGATGCGCTGCCAGCGCTTTGACTGGTTGTAGTCAATGCCAAAGTCGGCCACCTTCAGTTGGTCATCATGACTGACTGATCGCCTATCGCCACCGTTCAACCTCATGTCCGCGAGCATCTGACCGGCCTTGCGTTCAGCGTCGAGTTTGTACTCAGCCCAGTCGTTCTGAGCGTCAAGCGACAAGTCCACCTTGCGCGCCAGCACACGCATCGCCTCAGCGCCGTCGATGCACTTGACCACATCGGGGATCGTCTCGGCTTGGGCCAGCCGCTTACGCATTGGCTCAAGCGCTTCGATGGCCGTCGCGGATCCGTTGGCGTTGTTACTCATTGGTTCGAGCCTTTGTTGTGGTCACCAAAGACAGCCCCGGAAGGTGATGATTTGGTGCGGGCTGCGCGGTCATGGTTCCTCCTAGATCCACTCGCGGAGGTCTGCGGCGTAGTCCTCGTCAAGGCTGCTGTCGCCTGGTGACGTACCCCTGTTTGTTTCCTGTCCTAGCCTGTCCTGTCCTATGTAGTCACGCGTTACGTCACGCGTGACAGCACCGGGGAGGGGTTCTGCTGCAGCAGCTTTCGCGGCGCGGTGCCGCGCCTGCCGGTCACGGTCCTGAACACGCTTACGGTCCAACTGTTCCAACCTGGCGCGGGTTGTCTGTGTCAGCTCGAAATCCGTTATGAGCCAGCCGCGCCCACGCGGCAGGGCGGTGAATAGCCCGGAGTCAGCGAGGCTGTCTTGAGCGCCGGGCGCGAAGCTTGGTATCAAGGCGAGGTCCGCTGGCTCGATGCGGCCTTCGGTGCGGTTGCATACCGACCACATCAGCGCCTGGACGAATGATCGGTACTCGTCGTCTTTCAGGCGTGCCAGTCGTCGGTCGGACAGCCACCGCTCCGGTAGGCGTGCATCGGTCATGGTGTCACGCGCCGTAACCAGGGGTTGGCCGTGAAGAACGCCTGGCGGTCCTGCATCTGCCTCCCCATGGCACCCCAGTCTGTCACTGCCGAGACAGTCTGGGAGGCAGCGCATTCGGCTTCCTGTGCGACTTCGACGCGCAAGGCGTGGTGCTGTGCGGCGTCGAGCAGCGCCGCCCACTTCGCCATGTCATCGTCAGGCAGCGCACACCAGGCCGGTGTTCCGGCCATCGGCCACGAGCCGACCCGCGCGAGCATCGGGGCGACGAATTCGGCGACGTCCCACCAGGACACCGACTGCGCCGAGGTCAACCATGCGGTATCCTGGTATCTGGTTGTCTCATCTAGTTGTTGGGCTTGGGCCGGGTTCCGTTCCCGGCCTGCGCCGTCTCTAGGGCCAGGTGGCCCTTGGGTGGTGGAATGCATTGCCGCTCCCTCGGTTTGGGATCGTCATGGTTAGTTCCTTTCCAAACCCGTTCCGGGCTGCACCTCGTTTCGAGGCGCGGGTGTTACGCCGTCGTGGCGGTGCGTAATTCGCTGATGATGGCGGGACCGATCAGGGCGGCAACGGTTTCGGCGAGCGCCGGACTGATCGCTGGGGCGGCTCGCAGCGCGGCTGCTATGTGCTCGCGCCAGGCAGGGGGCCGTTCGTCGGCGGCGGTGAACGTGGCGGTGCGGGTGGGCATCTCAAGCAACCGCGTCGGTCGAGGTGGCAGTGGTCCTGGTGCTCAGGTCGTTGGGCCGGGTGGGCGGCTCACCGTTGAGGTAGCGGCGCAGATCCTCGGCCATGATGCGCCATTGTGTGCCAACTCTGGCTGCAGCCAAGCGATTACGGCGGATCTCGCGCCAGATGGTGTGCCGGTTGACGTGGGCGATTCCGGCGGCATCGTCAATGGTGTACACACCGTCAGGGATGGTGGACATGAGTTCCTCTCACAGCGCAGCATCCAGTGAGGAAGAGAATTCCTCTCTGGACGCGCTGTGTGGAACCCCGCCGTGCTCGCGGCTTGCGTCAGCAGACAGACGCCGGGATGCTGTGGTCCGGGCCTCTACTTCGACTTACAAGGGTACACCTTGTTGCGCTGTGTTGTCGAACCACGAGTTCCTTTGGCGTGCGTGACAATACGCCGCAGTGGGCCGCGACGAGTGGGGGCAGGCAGGCCGGGTTCGTCCACCCGCCCCCCGCGCGGCAGGCGACGCGATTAGTTGTATGCCAAGGCAATTGACGTTGGATCGAACTTCGGACCCTTCTTGCCACGGTGAACGGTCACCGTCATCACAGCAACCAGGATGGCGCGCTGGACCGGCAGGCTCAGTGCGTGCCACGCCGCTTCGATGTCGTCAGCCCCGATGAGGTCCGCGACCGGCGAACGGGATCCGGCCTGCGCCAACAGATGCGAAATCTCGTCCGCGCGCTCAGTGAGTTCCCGCGTCTGCCGCGCCAGCGTCAGCGCCAGTTTCGCTGTGACAGCACCTGATTCGGCTGCCTGCGCGAGTTCGTCTAGGGCGGCGCGGATTTCGTCGCGTTCGGTGATCAGCGCGGCGTGCCCGGCGGTGCCGTCAGCGTTGACCCGGTCGGCCATCGCCTGAACGAAGCCAGGCTGAGACAGCCGTCCGATCAGCGCGTCGGTGACGAATGCGTCGAGCGTGTCGGCGCGGCGTGAGACGTGCTTGCCGCCGTGCGTGATGCTGCCGCCGCAGCGGTAGATCGGCCAGCCGCGAGTGGCTTTGGATTTCCGCATGGGGCCTCCGCAGTCGCCGCAGATGTACAGGCCGGTGCCCAGCGTCGTCGGTGTGCGGCCCATGCGTGGACCGGGGGTGCGGCGTTTCGGGTCTTCGAGGATGGAACGCATCGCCTCGTAAGTGGTTGCGTCGATGATGGGTGGCCATTGTCCCCGGTACAGCTTGGTCTCGGTGCCTTCGCGGTGTGCCCGGTATCCGGCGACCCGTGGCGACAGCATGACGCCACGAAGCTTGGCCTGCGTCCAGCCGTGCTTGCCGCCGCCGAGCGGGACAGGCCGGAGCGCGGCTGTGGTGGGCACGCCGCGCCCGTTGAGTTCGCGTGCCAGCGACCGCAGGCTGACGCCCTTGACGACGGCGTCGGCTATGCGCCGGACCTCGACAGCTTCGTCCTCGTAGACGCGCATCCCATCAGATTCGTAACCGTAGCAACGGTTTCCGCCGTTGAACCGACCGTTTCGTGCGTCAACAGCTTTCGCGGCCTTGACCCGCTCTGAGCGGTGCTCGGACTCGTACTGTCCGACAGCGCCGACGACACGCGCGTTCATCCGCCCGGAAGGTGTCGACAAATCCCATAATCCGGCTTGGCATGTGGCGTGTTGCACGTCGTCGCCGACGAGGGTCAGCCAGGATTCCAGTTCAGCGCTGCGGCGGTGCAGCCGGTCGGGGTGCCAGGCGATGACGGCGTTGACGGTGCCGTCCGCGATGTCGGCGCACAGGGCCTGGTAGTCGGGGCGGCGCTTTCCTGAGTAGGCGCTGATGTCGTTGTCGGTGTAGACGCGGACCACCGGCCAGCCCAGCCGTTCGGCCAGCGCCTGGGTCTCGTCTCGCTGCCGTTCGACACCAGCTCGTAGGCCGGTCTTGTCCTTGCTGATCCGCAGGTAGACAGCGGCACGGATTGGTGCGGAATTTTCCGCACCTGCCCCGGTGGTGGTCATGGTGTCCTCTCGTCGGGGGCCGGGTCCGGCCCCTCACCTGCGACTATACGCTGTGTGTGTTATAACAGAAGTCCGGCTAAGACGGGCCTGATCGGGTTCACCCGCGTGCTGGCGGCCGAAGGTGCAACCCACAACATCAAGGTCAACGCCATCGCCCCGATCGCCTGCACCCGGATGCCGGCGCACTTCGTCAACGGCGCCGGCCAGCAGGCCGACCCGTCGGCGCGGGCCGTGCTGGACGACCTTGGGGGCGAGTACCTTCGGAAGCTCAATCCCGCGCCGATGGCTCCGGCGGTGGCGTTCCTGGCGCATCGGGATTGCCCCATTACCGGCGAGATCTACACGGCGGGGGCCGGACATGTCGCGCGATTCTTCATCGGCAGAACGAACGGCTTTACAGCCCCGCACTATCTATCGAGGATGTGCGCACTCACCTCGAAGAGATTCGTGACGAGGCCGGCTACACCGTGCCCGGCGGGCCCGCCGACGAGATGGGCGAGCTCTTCGCAGCGATTATCAGGCATCGATATGAAGCAGTAAGGAATTTGGTCCTTTCTTCGCCGATCCGTCCCCCGGGGTGATTTGGGACGAGTACCTTGCCCGAATAACCCGGGGACAGATCACTTCAACCGGCCCGACCTGACTGCGCGCAGTCCGCAAGGAAGGACCCAGTAGGTGCAGCCACCAACGGTGCGCCACCAACACGAAAGGCAACCCGTCGATTGCGCGTCAGCGAAACGCGCTCGTCTGCGGGGGCCTGACCGGTCGGAAGCGGCCACAATACGTTTCGCCGGCATGACAGCTGAGGGGTGATCGTTGCTATGAATTTCTTGGTTTTGCCGCCCGAGATCAATTCCGGGCTGATGTTTAGCGGTGCGGGGTCGCAGCCGATGCTGGCGGCGATGTCGGGCTGGGAGGAACTGGCCCGCGAGCTCAGCTCGGCGACGACCTCGTTTTCGTCGGTGACCTCGGGGTTGGCCAGCGAGGCGTGGCAGGGTGCTGCGGCGAGGGCAATGACAAGTGTGGCGGCGTCCTACACGAGCTGGCTGAGCGCAGCGGCCGCCCAGGCCGAGCAGGCGGCGCAACAGGCCTCGGCGACGGTCGCGGTGTTCGAGGCGGCGGTGAACGCCACGGTGCATCCATTGATGGTGGCGACCAACCGCGGTGAGCTGCGGGCTTGGGTGGCCAGCAACCTGTTCGGGCAAAACGCACCGGCCATCGCGGCCACCGAGGCCGCGTACGAGGAGATGTGGGCCCAGGACGTGGCCGCGATGATCGGCTACCACGCCGGCGCATCGGCGGTCGCCTCGGCGCTGACGCCGTTCGCCCAGCTGATGCAAAACCTGACGGGCGCGGTTAGCAGCACAGCTAAAGCCGCGGCCAGCTTCGTCTTCAACATTGGCAGCGGAAACACCGGCACTTACAACTTCGGCAGCGGAAACAACGGCGACTACAACTACGGCAGCGGAAACTACGGGAACCTGAACTTCGGTACTGGGAACAAAGGCAGCTACAACGTCGGCGGTGGAAACATCGGCGACGGAAACCTTGGCGTCCCCGACTTCCTCGCCGTCGTCTTCCCCCCCTTGGCCCCTCTCGTCGCGGTGAGTTACCTCCTGGGCGGCGGAAACATCGGTAGCTACAACCTTGGCAGTGGGAACATCGGCCAAACCAACTTTGGCTTCGGGAACATCGGCAACTTCAATTTGGGTAGCGGCAACATCGGTGGCCTCGCCAACCTGGGCAGCGGCAACGTCGGCAACACCAACCTGGGTAGCGGCAACACCGGCAACTACAACCTGGGTAGCGGCAACACCGGCGATTCAAACTGGGGCCTGGGTAACACCGGCTCCTCGAACTTCGGCAGCGGAAACACCGGAAACGCAAATGCCGGCGGCGGAAACATTGGCAGCTATAACTGGGGCAGCGGCAACAATGGCAACTACAACATCGGCTTCGGACTGCACGGTAGCAATGAGATCGGTATCGGAAACACCTACTTCAACACGGTAACCAATCAGTTCAATTTCGGCGGCCTGAATTCAGGCAGCGGGAACATCGGGATTGGCAACTCGGGCAATAATAACTTCGGATTTTTCAATTCGGGCAACAACAATGTCGGCTGGGCCAATTCGGGCGACGGGACCGGGTTGCTGAGCATGCAAATCGGCAGTTCGGGCCACGACAGCTCGGGCATCGGCAACTCCGGGGCCTACAGCACGGGCATTGCCAACTCGGGATCCCAGAACACGGGCTGGTTCAATTCCGGCACCACCAACACGGGCCTGTTCAACTCCGGCAGCACCAACTCAGGCCTGTTCAACTCCGGCACCGCGAACACGGGCCTGTTCAACTCGGGCGGAAGCTCCACGGCCGGCGGCAACCTGGGCCTATTCAACTCGGGGAACGCGAACGTCGGGCTGTTCAACGCCGGCAACTCCAACACGGGCTTCTACAACGCGGGGAACTACAACACCGGTTTGTCCAACTCCGGCGACACCAACACCGGGTACGCCAACTCGGGCAACCTCCATACCGGTGTGTACTCGTCGAGCATCGAAACCGCCACGAACTCGGGATTCGGTAATACCGGCACCAATAGCTCAGGCTTCTTCAACAACGGCGACAATAACTCGGGCTTGTTCATGGTGGCGGGTTCCAGCGGCAGCTCCGGCGTTATGAATAATGGCGACAACACCGCCGGCGCCTTCAACACCAGTGACAACAGTTCGGGCGTCGGGAATACCGGCACCGGGACGGCCTCGAACTCGGGTATCGGCAACTACGGAGAAGCTCTGTCGGGCATATTGCACACGGGCGACCTCGCCTCGGGCCTCGCGACCTTCGGCACCCAGGTCTCGGGGTTCTTCAACGTGACAGATGAAACGGCAGGCTTGTTCCATTTCTGAATTTATCCTCGCCCCGCCGACACCCGACTGAGGCCGTCGAAGCGGCTCCCTCTCATCCACCCGCCCCGGCTGCCGCGTCTCCGGGATCGGCACGGACGTCACACCGCTGCCGGATTACCCGCGATGCCGAATTTCGTTGCGGACGTTACCTCTTCGCGGCGATCCAGCAACAGGTTGGCAAGAACATGCCCCGAAAACTAGGTTGATCGGGCCACCGGGTTCTTGCTGGCCTTGACCGGGGCGGTGCTCGGGGGCAGCTTCAGTAGGTTGCCGCGCAAGCTACCCCGTGCGGTGCGAATGGCCACCAGGATCCAGGTGAACAGGAGGCCGGCGTAGGCGATGACCGCGGCCACCTTGAATGCGGGCAGATGAGTGTGCGCCGCGAGCTGCGAAGTTCCGGTGACGAAGGTGCCGACCGGGAACGTCAGGCTCCACCACGTCAGCGCGAACGGCATCCCCCGGCGCAGCGTGCTCACCGTGAGCGAAGTGGCGAGCGCGATCCACAACACCGCGAAGCCCCACACCGGCACTCCGAAGAGGATCGCGAACCCGTTGAGCTCCTTGGCCACGTCGTGTTCGACGGAGATCTTCGCGGTGGCCCCCAAAAGCCCTGCGGCCGTGATGGATTGGCCGAGCGGACCCAATACGATCCACAGGGTCGGCACCCGCGCGGTACCGGAGGTGCCGTAGTGGGTCAGCCGGCTCCAGATCATCGCGATGATGTTCAACGAGGCCACCAACGACAGGCCGAACATGGCGTAGCAGCCGTAAAGCAGGGTCTGGCGGCCGGTGCCCGCAGCCAGGTGTGAGATCAGCAGCGCTCCCGTCGCGGCGGAGACCATCGGCGGGACCACCGGCATCAGCCATCCACCGAACGCCGCGTCGGGTTCGACGTCGTGCCGGGTGAACATCAGGAAGGGGATGCTGACCGCGGTGAAGAGGCCGCCCAGCGTGCCGGCGGTCCACAACACCCAGTCCAGGTCGACGGCGATGCGCTCACCGATCAGGTCTTTGCCCACCAGCACCGCTCCCCCGCCGACGGTCATCAGCGCCATCGGCGCCGCCCCGTAAAAGTGGGCCATTTGCGGATTGCGGGCATGGCTGCGCGCCACCGTCGGGTGGCGCAACCAATGACCGCCGACCACCGCGACCAGCACCACCAGCAGCACTGCCGCGATCACCCAGATTAGCTGGGCAAATGCGCGTAGTCCCGGCACATGGATGGGCAGCGTGGATCCCGCGACGGCGACGATCCCGGTACCCATGACCGAGGCGAACCAGTTGGGCCCGATGTTGCCCAGTACCTCTACCCGCGCCGGCGGCGATGTGTCGCTTGCTGTGGCCATAGCTGAGAAACCTACTGCCGCCGGCACAACCGGCACAGCCGGCACCGGTTTGGGTGCTATTCCAGCGCTTCCCAGAAGCGGGCGAGGGCCGCGGCACCGCGCGCCGGATCCTCCACCATCCACCAGTGCCCGAGCCCGTCGAGCACCTCGGTGCGGGCTCCGGCCAGCTCCGCGGCCCGGCGCCGGTTATCGGCGGGGCCGATGTAGGGGTCGTCGGTGGCCAGCAGGGAGAGTCCCGGGCGCGCAGCGGCGTTCTGCAGCGCGCGACCGGCCTCGGCCATCGCGGGTTGGCGCGCCGATCGGTACAGCAACAGGATCGCCCGGCCCATCTCCGGGCCCTGCCCCGCGGCGATCGAGGTCGCGATGTCGATGGGGATGCCCAACGACGCCATCTGCGCCGCGCGGTCCTCGATCGTGCCGCCCAGCATCGTGTCGACCAGCTGCTCGCCATCGCCCGGCGTCTGCCACACCTGCGCGAGGTCATGCCACACGTAGTCCGGGTCGAACAGCCCGACCGCGTCGCTGGCCCAGCTGCGCACGAGTTCCGGCCGATGCATCACGACGTTCACCACATGGCCGCCGCCCCAATCGTGCCCGACGAGGTCGACCGGTTGGTCGATGCGCGCCAACTCGCCTTCCAGCCAGTCGCGGTAAGCAAGGTAGGTCGCCGGGAAGTCATCGGGCAGTGCGGCACCGAATCCCGGCGGTGACAGCCGCACGACGTCGTCGCGCCCCAGGGCGTCGACCAACGGGCCCCACAGAGCGTCAGTCTCCGGATTGCCATGTACCAGAACCACCGTCATGGTCTCTCATCCTGGCACGCTGGATCACCCGCGGGTAGTCGAGTTTGTTCGCGAGCGTAACGCCACTGCGAAACCCGGCGCGCTGATTTTCGCCGTGTCGTTACGCTCGCGGAGTCAAGAACCTCGCCGGGTCGAACAGCGAGATGGGGTGGTCGGTGGCCCCATCGATCACCAGGTCGGCAAGAATCTCGCCGACCACGGGAACGAATTTGAAGCCGTGCCCGGAGAATCCGCACGCCACGGTGACCTGGGCGCACTGGGGGAGGCGCGCGATCACGAAGTTCAGGTCGGGCGTGTTGGAGTACATGCAGGTTGCGGTGCGCAGGCAGGCGCCCGCCAGGGCCGGCACCAACTCACCGGCCCGCGCGGTCAACTCGCCGATCTCCTGCGCGTGCACCACCCGGTCGATGGTGTCGGGCGTGCAGTCGACACCCTTGCGGGCAAAGGCGACCTTCACACCGCCCCGCGGTCCGTCGATAGCCGGGAAGCCGTAAAGCTGTGTGCCCGAGGCACTCTCGGAGATGAAGATGGGGTGATCCAGAAACTGCGAGACGCCGCCGATGGGTTCCATCCAGTACATCACCGCGCGCTGCGCCCTGATCGGGATGTCAAATCGACCCAGCAGCTGCGGCGCCCACGGGCCGGGGCAGATCACCAACTGCCCGGCGGAGTAGGAACCGCGGCCGGTTGTGACGCGCACCCCGGCGCCCGTCTGCTTCCAGTCCAGCACTGGCTCACCGAATTGCAATGTGGCTCCGCATTTTTCGGCGAGCTCCAGGTGCGCGCGCACCGTCAGCTCCGGGCGGGCGAAACCGGCCTTGGCTTCGTAGAGCGCAACATCACCGGGGTCGGGCGTGAAATTCGGGAACCGGGCGGTGATCTCGGCGGCGTCGAGCATCTCGTACGGCAGATCCCACTGGCGGCTGGTGCGCAGGCAACCGGATACGGTCACGCCGGCCGGTGGCCCGATGAACAGGCCACCGGTGAGCCGGTATACGTCGTGCGCAGAGTCGGCGGCCAGCTTTTCCCACAGCTCGTAGGCCCGCAGCAGCAGCGGAACGTAATCGGGATCCTCGAAATAGGTTTGGCGGATGATCCTGGATCCGCCGTGGCTGGACCCCTTGTCGTGGGCCGGCTGATGCCGCTCCAGGCCGAGCACCCGGTATCCCCGAGCTGCCAGATGGTATGCCGCAGCGCTCCCCATACCGCCCAGGCCAAGCACAATCGCGTCGTAACCCGATGTGCCGCTAGTCATGTCGAGCTACCTCCATGTCGCGGCGGGGCGGTGCCGAGCGGGCCACATACACTCCAAACAATGATGCATCCGTCGCAAACGAGGCACGCCGTGAGCAGGCTACCGGTTGCGGCCGGGGTTGCCGTGCTCCTGATCATCGCGGTGCTTGCGGTACCGATCAAGCAAATGTGCGGTGCGCCGGGCTACTCGTGCGATTCGGCGGTGGATGCCCGGGGCAACGTCCACCGTTACTACGAGGTGGAACCGCTCGGCGTCTACTTCGCAGAAATCATCACGGGCTCGAACATCGCTATTTACTACACGTCGGGCGAGGAGGTCGAGAAGGTCCGGTAGGGCCCGAATTGCTGTCCGGGCGGAAGTACGCATGGAACGATCTCGTCACACATTCGGATGGCCACCGAGATTCCTGTGATTCGCTGCGCCCCACCGAGCAGAGCGAATGTCGCGATAAAACCGCTGGTAACGGGAATATCGCCGCGCTGAGCCCGATTCCGGGCCGGCGAGTGAGCCCGGCCACACGCGGCGTTTTCGGGGGCCCTCGGACGCTCTTTGATGTGGGGCTTTGCAGCAAGCTACCGCATACTAGTCCTCATGCTTCGGGCCAGATCACCGCAAACCGCTGCTGTGGCGGTGGGTGGTGCGCGGGGAATTGGCCGAGGCTTGTGATGGCGCAGTCCGGCGGCGCGCATCATCGCCATCGCGCCGTACGTCAGCAGTCGCGGCTTGGAAAAGGGATAGCGCGCGCCGTCATGGCGCTGGTGTCGGTGGTGGCGGTGCTGTCGACCGGCGCGGGCTATTGGGTAGCGCACGGCGCGCTGGGCGGCATCACCGTTTCCCAGGCGCTGAGCCCCGAGGACCCGCGGTCCAGCGGCAACGAGATGAACATCCTGCTCATTGGGCTGGACTCACGCAAGGACCAGGACGGCAACGACCTGCCCTGGTCGATCTTGAAGCACCTGCACGCGGGTGATTCCGATGACGGCGGCTACAACACCAACACCCTGATCCTGGTGCACATTGGGTCTGACAATAAGGTGGTCGCCTTCTCGATCCCCCGCGACGACTGGGTGCCCTTCAACGGCGTTCCCGGATACAACCACATCAAGATCAAAGAAGCGTACGGACTGACCAAGCAATACGTCGCAACCAAGCTCGCCAACCAGGGTGTGGGCGGCAAGGAGCTGGAGACACGCGGGCGCGAAGCCGGCCGCACTGCCACGTTGCGCGCGGTGCGCAGCCTCACCGGCGTCCCGATCGACTATTTCGCCGAGGTCAACCTGGCCGGTTTCTACGACCTGGCCCAGGCCCTGGGCGGCGTCGAGGTGTGCCTCAACCACGCCGTCTCCGACGAATACTCCGGTGCGGACTTTCCGGCCGGGCGCCAGCGACTGGACGCGTCAGAGGCGCTGGCGTTCGTCCGGCAGCGTCATGGCCTGGACAACGGGGACCTCGACCGCACCCATCGCCAGCAGGCGTTCATCTCGTCGGTGATGCGGGAACTCCAGGCCACTGGCACCTTCTCCAACGTGGACAAGCTCAAGAACCTGATGGCGGTGGCGCGTAAGGATGTGGTGCTGTCGTCCGGTTGGGACGAGGACCTGATCCAGCGATTGGGCGCGCTGGCGGGCGGTAATACAGAATTCCGGACGCTGCCCGTGGTGCGCTACGACAACATCGACGGCCAGGACGTCAACATCATCGACTCGGGCGCGATCAAGGCCGAGGTGGCAGCGGCGATCGGCGCCGCCCCACCCAGCACCCCGACCACCACCACGACCGTCAAACCCAGCCCATACACCGTCGTCGACGTGGTCAATGTCGGCAGCCTCAGCGGACTCGCCACGCAGGTGTCCAGCGCGCTGAAAAAGCGGGGCTACACCGAGGGGCAGGTCCGGGACCGCGCCGCGGGCGATCCGTCCGCCACCACCATCGAATACGGCGCCGGCGCCGACGTCGACGCGCGCAATGTGGCCACCTTGCTCGGCATCGACGCCCCCAGCCAGCCGAATCCCGCTATCGAAGCCGGGCACATCAGGGTGACCGTCGACACCAACTTCTCGATGCCGGCGCCTGACGAGACCACCGCAACCACCACGACAACGACGACGTCCAGCAAGACCAGCGGCTACGGCTACGGCTACGGCACCACCACCTACCCGACGCCCGACGAGGGGAAGCCGATCGACGGCGGCGGCGTGCCCTGTGTGAATTAGGGCGCGCAAGCGCGCGGGGTGAATTTGCGGCGCGCAAGCGCGCGGGGTGAATTTGGGGCGCGCAAGCGCGCGGGGTGAATTTAGGGCGCGCAAGCGCGCGGGGTGAATTTGGGGCGCGCAAGCGCGCGGGGTGAATTTAGGGCGCGCAAGCGCGCGGGGTGAATTTGGGGCGCGCAAGCGCGCGGGGTGAATTTAAGGCGCGCAAGCGCGCTGTCCCGTGTCGATTAGGCGTGCGTTCCACCGTCGATGCGGATTTCGGTGCCGGTGATCCACGCGCCGTCGTCGGACACCAGCATGGCCACGACGCCGGCGATCGCGGCGGGTTCCGCCATCGCCGCGCCGCTGGCCTCCGCCGTCGCGGGCAGGATCGGCATCAGCCGGGGAAACAGCGACCAGTCGGCGTCTTTGGGGAGGTCGCGCCCAGTCGTGTCGGTGATCCCGGACTTGATGCTGCCCGGCGCCACGCATGCCGCACGCAGGCCCTCCTTCGCGTATTCCAGTGCCAATGAGTGGGTGAAGGCCTGGATCCCGCCCTTGCTCGCGGCGTAGGCCGCCATGTACGGATGGGCGAAGGACGCCGACGTGGAGCTGAAGTTCACGACCGCGCTGCGCGGATTTTGCAGCAGCGCCGGTAGCGCCTCGCGAACCGCCAGGAAGGTGCCGGTGAGGTTGACGTTGATGACCTGATTCCACAGGTCGGTGCTGGTCTGGTGGGTGTGCGCGGCCCGCAAAATGCCCGCCGCATTGACCAGCGAGTCGAGGCCGCCGAGCGCCTCGACCGCCGAGCGCACACCGTCGATAACCGAATCCTCGTTACCGACGTCCATCGGCAGGGTGGTGAGCCGATCACCGATTCCGGCCTCTTCGGCTTGCGCCCGGGTCCTGCCCAGACCGTCGGCGGCGATGTCGGCGGCCGCCACCACGGCGCCCTCGTCCAACAGCCGCAGCGCGGTGGCCTGGCCGATTCCCGACGCGGCGCCGGTCACCAGGATCCGCTTGCCCTCAAGTCGCTTCATCGGACTTCTCCCGTCGTTCTGATGGTGACGACCCGCTTCGCCCGGCTGCGCCGCCCTCGCGATCGCCACTATGCGTACCGATCGTCGCAAGGGCATGGTAGATGCCATGGAGATCGGATTCATCGGGCTGGGGAACATGGGCCGCGGCATGGCAGCGAACCTGCTGAAGGCGGGTCACCACGTCACCGTCTACAACCGCTCCGCCGACAAGGCGAAGCCGCTCGTCGAGGAGGGCGCCACCGCGGCGTCCACCGTCGCCGAAGCCTGCAGCGGCGAGGTGGTGTTCACCATGCTGGCCGACGACCACGCCGTCGAGGACGTAACGTTCGGCGGGGAAGGCATCGCGGCGTGGCTGCCACCGGGCGCCACACACGTCTCGACGAGCACCATCAGCGTTGCCATGTCCGAGCGCTTGGCGGCCGCGCATGCCGACGCCGGTCAGCGTTACGTTGCGGCGCCGGTGTTCGGACGCCCCGAGGCGGCCGCTGCTGCAAAGCTTTTCGTGATAGCGGCGGGCGCACCGCATACGCTGCAGCCGTTACTGCCGCTGTTCGACGCGATCGGCCAGCGCACCTTCGTGGTTTCCGAGCAGGCGCCCGCCGCCAACCTGGTCAAGCTGAGCGGCAACTTTCTGATCGCATCGGCTATCGAGTCGGTCGGCGAGGCCGTCGCATTGGTTGGCAAGGCGGGGGTGGACCGACACCAGTACGTCGACATCCTGACCTCGACGCTGTTCGCCGCGCCCGCGTATCAGACCTACGGCGGCCTGATCGCGCGGCAGGAGTTCGAGCCTGCCGGGTTCGCGGCGACGCTCGGGCTGAAAGACGTCAGGCTGGTGCTCGCTGCGGCGGAACAGCTTCAGGTGCCGCTGCCGTTGGCCAGCCTGCTGCGCGACCGCCTGCTGACCTTGGTGGCTACCGGTGGCGGAGAGCTGGACTGGTCGGCGGTCAGCACGCTGGCCGACCGGGACGCCGGTGTGACCTCACACCACCCCACGTAGCCCGTCTGCGCCGAACACGGGTTCCAGCATCGCCGAGAAGTCCGGGCCGCGGCGCAGGATGTGCCCGCCGTCGACGTTGATGCACTGCCCGGTGATCCAGCTCGCCGCGTCGCTCAGCAAGAACATCGCCAGGTTGGCGACGTCCTCCACCTCACCGGGCCGCGGCAACGGCGTGCACTGCGCGTAGTCCTGACTCAGCTCCGGGGACACCGTTATGGGCGCGACCAGATCTGTGAGGATCAAGCCGGGGCGGACGCTGTTGACCCGGACCCAGGACGGGCCCAGTTCATCGGCAGCCAGCATCATCATGTGGTCAACGGCCGACTTGGTGACGCCGTAGGCGCCGAACCAGCGGTGCGTGTTGCTGGCCGCGATCGACGAAATTCCGACGAACGACCCGCCCCCGCCGCGCACCATCTCGCGCGCGGCGTGCTTGAGCACGTACATCGTGCCGTTGACGTTGAGGTCGACGGTCCGTCGCCAGGCTTGAGAGTCGATCTGGGTGATCGGGCCGATGGTCTCCGAGCCGCCCGCGCAGTGCACCACCCCATGCAGCCGCCCGTGCCATGCCATGACGGCGTTCACGGCGCGGGCGGTCTCCTCCTCGTTCGTGACGTCGGCGGGCTCGTAGCGAATCGAGCCGGTCGCCTTCAGCGCTTCGATCTCTGCGATGGCCGCCGCGAGCCTGTCGGCGTTGCGACCGACGATCATGACCGACGCCCCGGCCGCAACCAGCCCGGCCGCTACACCCTTGCCGATTCCGCTGCCGCCACCGGTGACCAGGTACGTCCGGTCTTCGAAAGAAAGCTGCATGGGAGCCTCCTGGAACTGGAACAGGTTCTGGTCATAGAACCATGCGCGCTCGGGCGCGTGAGACTCCCCCCGGCCACGCGTGATCATCGCGACATAGCAGCGACATTGCCGCTATGGCTGTGGTTGCGGCACCAACCACCGCCATAGTGGCAATCTCGGTGAAGCTGGTGCCGCAACCCGGGGCACATCGGTCACATCCGTCGCACAGGCCTCTGGTGGAGGGGGGCATACCCGTTCGCCCACCAACCTGACAGCGAGATTGCCGCCATGGCTGCGGTTGGGCTCCCAACCACAACCATCACGGCAATCTCGGTGGAACTAAAGCAGGGCGCCGTTATGGCGTATCGCGGCGGGCGACCTTCGTCGGCTTGGCATTGCGCCAGTCCTCCACATCGGGCGGCAGGCCGACCGGGAAACGATTCTCGTTGTGGGCGGCCCAGTGTGCGTGCCCCAACTGGTGAACATGAAACGCGTGCCGCAGCGCCTCGGTGAAACCCATTGCGTCGGAAGCGGCGTTGACGGAGTCCTTGACCAGCATCGCGGCCATCGTGGGTCGCTCGGCGATGCGCCGCGCGAATTCCAGGGTCTTCTCCGCCAGCTCGTCGGCCGGAAAAACCTTGGATACCATGCCAAGCTGATACGCTTCGTCCGCATCCAGCGCGTCGCCGGTCAACAGCAGCTCCTTGGCCTTGCGCGGGCCGAATTCCCAAGGATGAGCGTAATATTCGACACCCGGCATGCCCAGCCGCACCGCGACAACGTCGCTGAACTTCGCATTATCGGCCGCGACGATCAGATCGCATGCCCATACCAACATCAGGCCGGCCGAGATCGCGTTCCCCTGCACCTGCGCGATAGTGATCTTGCGCAAATCGCGCCAGCGACAAGTGTTTTCGAAGAAGAAGTGCCACTCCTGGTGATACAACTTCTCGACGATCGGATCGAGCGTTGCGCCATGCGAGCGAAAGGTGGGGTGCTGCGTAGGTCCGGGCTTTCGCTCCAGCAGCGCTTGCTCGGACCCCAGATCGTGTCCGGCGGAAAAGTTCTTGCCACGCGCAGCCAGGATCACCACGCGCACGGAATCGTCGGCCTCGGCGCGGCCGAACGCCTCGTCGAGCTCAACGAGCAACCCGCGGTTCTGCGCGTTGTGCGCGTCCGGCCGGTTGAGCCAGATCCGTGCGATGCGGCCCTCGTCGAGGGTTTCGTAGGCCACGAACTCGGCGGAGCTGGCGCTGTCCGGCGTAGCGGCTTGGTCGGAAAGTGTCATTCCGCCCACCTCGCAATCAGGCTCAAAAATGTTCCGAAGTATTCCGACCGTTTACACATTACGGACAGCACGTAACGCCGCCGCCGTTGGGTTAGATTAGCTAGCCAACCGAGGTCGAACCCGATTACGAGTTGTCCAGCGCGGCCGCCAGCAGGGCCGCAGCGGATTTGAGCATGCCGTTGACGCGCGCGAGCTCCGCGTTCTGTTCCTTCAGCTGCTCAATTTGGTCGGATTCGTCGGACGGCTCGCTCCTGCGTAACCGCTCGTGCACCGTCTCAGTAACCGTGTTGCCGAGGACGTCGGTCACGGCCCGAATCGCCATCCGCTCCATGTCATGGCGGCCGGAGACCGCAGCGACCGTGCGCACCTCTTCCCGGTGCGATGCCCCATTGACGCCATTGACCCCATTCACGGACTGTGCCACCTGGGCCACCTGGCCCCCGTTTTTCGCGATCGGCCGATACGGCCGCGGTGCCTGGTGGGTCGCGACGCCGGCCCGGGCGGCGACCGCTTCCTGCTGCTCCAGCCGCTGGGTGAGCTGGGCGTGCTGCTGGCGAAGCTGCAACTCCCGCTGCGCGAGCTGGGCCTCCTGCTGCCGCAGTTCCTCGTCCCATTGGACAAGCTCGGCCTCCTGCTGCCGAACCTCGGCTTCCCGCTGCTTGAGCTGCGGTTCCTGCTGCGAGAGGTGGACCTCGTGCTCGGCGAGCTGGGCTTCCCGTTGCGCGAGTTCCGCTTCCCGCTGCGCCAGCCGGGCCTCATGCTGAGCGAGTTGAGCTTCCCGGTGGCGCAGCTGCGCGACCTGCTGCGGAAGCGGCGCTCCGCGCTGGACGAGCTTGGCTTCGAGCTGGCGCAGCTGACCCTCTTGCTGCTGCAGGTGGTCTTCCTGCTCGTGCAGATGCTCTTCCTGGTGGTGGATTCGATTTTCCAACTGAAGGAGCTCGGCTTCGCGCTCGGCAAGCTCGAGTTCCCGCTTGCGCAGGCCCCCATCCCGATTGCGGAGTTCGGCGTTGCGGGCGCGCAGGTCGGCGTCCTCGTCGATATGCCGGGTCAGCTCCTGCTCGACCAGGTCGATGAAGAGGTCGACCTCCTGCTCGCTGTAGCCGCGCTTGCCTACGCGCGACCTGGAGAACGCGACATTGTGCACGTCTGCTGGGAGTGAGTGTCATCGTCGTACTCCCGGTGCCTTAGACGTCATCAGGCGAAGGTCATTGCGGCCAAGGATAGTGCTTTTTCGCAGCGCCGTGCTTAGTTTGCCAAAGAATGGTTAACGTCGGCAAGGAAAATGCGCCGGCGGGCCTGCCATAGCCCTCCGGCGGGACGGGTTGGCGCGGGTTGTGGGATTCCCGCGTTTGGCGTCGAGCACATGGGTCGTGCTCGCTGCAGCGGACTTCGTGACCTGGGCCGACGGCCACGTGGGCACCGGTTGCGCGCCGTCGCGCCAGGCGGTGGCCGAGGCTGCGCAAAACGTTCGCTAGGAACGTTAATGGCCGCATATCTTCCGATTGCTATCCGGTATAAATCTCACCGGATGGATATCCACCGCCACCAACGATCTTGTTATTTAGACCGAACGCCTTGTTGCGCGCGGATTTCGGTCATCTGCGGGATCCGCGGACCACGTCTGCCCAATTCCGGTTTGGGCCGGCGCAGCATCGCCACGGCCGTCCTGGCCAGTGACGGCTACAGCCGAATACCGCCGTCGCATACAGTTAGACAATGCCTACGAAATCTGACCCTGGCGAAATCGGCGATGTCGAGCCACTGGCCGACCACACCGCCAGCCAGGCCAGGCGTGTCGTTGCCGCGTATGCGAACGACGCCGACGAGTGCCGCGTTTTCTTGTCCATGCTCGGTATTGGGCCGGCGAAACACGAGACGTAAATGGCTCGCAAGGCAGGCCTGGACTCGAAGACCTCGGATTCCAAGCGTTACGGCGATTCCGACTTCGTGGTGGTCGCCAATCGGCTGCCGGTCGACTTGGAACGGCTTCCCGACGGCTCCACAGCCTGGAAGCGCAGCCCAGGGGGATTAGTCACGGCCTTGGAGCCTCTCTTGCGCCGCCGGCGCGGAGCGTGGGTGGGCTGGCCGGGCGTCGTCGACGAGGACCCCGATGTCGGCGGCGATGTCGCCGCCGCGCCCACGGTCCAGGATGACATCACGCTCTATCCGGTGCGCCTGTCCTCCGACGACGTCGCCGAGTACTACGAGGGGTTCTCGAACGCCGCGCTGTGGCCGCTGTACCACGACGTCATCGTCAAGCCGATCTACCACCGCGAATGGTGGGACCGCTACGTCGCGGTCAACCGCCGCTTCGCCGACGCTGCGTCGCGCGTCGCCGCCCGCGGCGGCACGGTATGGGTGCAGGACTACCAGCTGCAGCTGGTGCCGAAAATGCTGCGCACGCTGCGGCCGGACCTGACCATCGGCTTCTTCTTGCACATCCCATTCCCGCCGGTCGAGCTGTTCATGCAGATGCCGTGGCGCACCGAGATCATCGAGGGCCTGCTCGGCGCCGACCTGGTGGGCTTCCACCTGCCCGGTGGCGCGCAGAATTTCGTGTTCCTGTCCCGGGTCCTGCTCGGCGCGAACACCTCGCGCGGATCGGTCCGTGTGCGGGCACGGCTCGGCGAGGTGCAGTGGGAATCCCGCACGGTCCAGGTGGGCGCCTTCCCCATCTCGATCGACTCGCGTGCGCTCGACCATGCGGCACGCGGGCGCGATATCAAGCGCCGGGCCCGCGAGATCCGGGCCGAGATGGGCAACCCTCGCAAGATCCTGCTCGGCGTCGACCGACTCGACTACACCAAGGGCATCGACGTCCGGCTGAAAGCCTTCGCCGAGTTGCTTGCCGAGGGACGCGTCAAACGCGACGACACCGTGCTGGTCCAGCTGGCCACACCGAGCCGGGAACGGGTCGAGAGCTACCAGATTCTGCGCAACGACATCGAACGCCAGGTGGGCCACATCAACGGCGAATACGCCGAGGTCGGTCACGCGGTGGTGCATTACCTGCACCGGCCGGTGCCCCGCAACGAACTCATCGCCTTCTTCGTGGCCAGCGACGTCATGGTGGTTACCCCGCTGCGGGACGGGATGAACCTGGTGGCCAAGGAGTACGTCGCATGCCGCAACGATCTCGGTGGTGCGCTGGTCCTCAGCGAATTCACCGGGGCCGCAGCCGAATTGAAGCAGGCGTATCTGGTGAACCCACACGACCTCGAAGGGGTCAAGGACGCGATCGAGGCGGCCCTCAACCAAACAGACGAGGAGGGCCGGCGCCGGATGCGCTCGCTGCGGCGCCAGGTGCTCGCCCATGACGTGGACCGCTGGGCGCGATCGTTCCTGGACGCTCTCGCCGAGTCGCGCCCGCACCAGGCCGATTAGCGCCGATTAGCGCCAAGTAGCCCCAACTGGCAACGGCGAACCCATGGTGTCGTCGTCGGATCGCTGTGATACTCAGATGGAGCGTCGCAGGTGAAGGAGGGACCACGTGAAGGTTCGTCGCGGGTTAGCCGCCGCATCCGGCATCGTCTCGGCCATCGCGATAGGGATCGCGATGGAATCGGGCGACCCCGCCAGGGCGGTCGGGGTACCGCAGGACGGCGCTTACGCCTTGAACATGGCGGGCGTGTCCGGGGTGACCTGGACGATCACGGCGCTGTGCGATCAGCCGTCCGGAACCCGCAACATGAACGACTATTCCGATCCGATCGTCCAGGCGTTCAACTGCGCGCTGAACGTGGTGAGCACGACGCCCCAGAACATCACCCATGCGGAAGCCGTGCAGAACTACAGTGCCAGGGCCCGGCTGTCCAGCGTGCTGTGGACCTTCGAGATAACCCAGGCGAACGGAGCGCAGTGTGCGGACGGAACCACCGCGCCGTCCACCGAGAAGTATGCGTTCGACGACGCCACGCTGGCCGGCACGCACACCACGTTGCGCGGCGCCGTGTGCGGGCAGCAGCCGACCATGACCAAGCAACCGTTCTCGCTGGCGCTGACCGGTCCCCCGCCGAGCCCCATCCAGCGTTATCCGTTGTACTGCAACGGAATCGCTATGTGTTATTAGGTGCTACTGAGCATTATTGAGCGCTATTGAAGCTCGATATTTGTGATGCCGCGTCTCCAGGTCAGATCGGCGCGATGTCGGCGATCAGCCATTCCTCGCCGATCTTCTTGAAGTCGACCCGCACCCGGCTGCCGTTGTAAACCGGGTCGCGCGAGGCCTTATCAGTCATAGTTTGGTTCAGGTAGACCATCACCGACGCCGACGTCCGCTTGGCGGACATCACCCCCACGCCTACGACATTGGCCTGGACCACCACCTGGCGCTTTTTGGCCTCCGGAATGATCTGCGAGACCGCACGCTTCTCGAATTCCTGGCGATACTCAGGCGTCAGCCACGGGTACGCGGCCGACAGGCTTCGCTCGACGGTCTGGTAGTCGTAGCCGAAGATGTCGGAAATCTCCTTGGCGGCCAGTTTCGGCAACACCGCCCGCGCCGATTCCTCGGCCTCGGTCTGCACCCGCTGCCAAAATAACCAGCCGCCGGCCGCCGACATCCCGACGATTACCGCGATCACCAGGGGGCCGGCGACGGCGAGCAACCAGCGCCGAAAGCGCATCAGTTACCCCCGTCTGGATACTTCAGGTCGTAGAAGGTCATCTTGCCGGCGTCGTCCTCGTGCACAATGATCCGGAGCCGGTAGGGCTTGGACGGCTCGTTGACCCCCTCCGGGTTAGAGACCGTCACCCGGACCGACACCAGCACCGACGCGTTGTCCTCGACGGTGTCGATGCCCTCGAGGGCGGCACCGGTGATAATCGCTTCCGACGTCGCGTTGGTCCGGCGGTAGAGGTCCTTGATCATCTCGACGGCGTTGTTACGGCTGAGCGTCCCGCGCAGCGGACCGCTGGTGCTGTTGACGAACCTGTTCACGCTGTCGTCTATGTTGTCCTGCCGGTAGCTGTACATGTTGACCACCATCTGGGAGGCCGCGTCGACGAAACGCTGCTGGCGCCCTTGTTGGGCGTCGGCATGCCGCTGCTGAACGACCAGGAAGGCCAGACCAGCGGCCAGGACGCCGATCAACGCCAAAGCGATGGCAAACGAGATCCACCCGACCAGGACCCGGTGCGGCTGCCGACGTGGCGGCGGCCGCACCGACGTCAGCTTCTTCGCCGGCGCCGTGCCCGATCTGGCCGATCTGGCCGATTTGGCCGATTTGGCCGATTTGGCAGTCTTGCCCGACTTGCCCGACTTGCCCGACTTGACCTTGGCGGCGCCCTTCGCACCCCTGGCGCCCTCGGCGGCTTCGGCGGCTTCGGCGGCTTCGGTGGCTTCGGTGGCTTCGGCGTCGGAGCCGCCAGAGCTCTCCGAACTCTCGAGGCCAGACTCAAGTTTTGCGGGACCCGCCGCGCGGGATGCCCGCCGGCGAACGCGCTGCGTCGGCTGCTTTTCTGCCGCTTCGGCCGCCTCGTCCACCTGCGCGGAGTCGTCGGCCACGGTAGTCTCGTCTGCTACTGCTGCTTTGTCTGCCACTAGTGCTTAACCGCCAATATCGCTGTATCCGCCATTAAAGGGGTCGTGGATCCAGCATGAGGTCCACCCAATTCTCGGCGCTGGATACACCGGTCGCCCCCGGCGCGAAAATACCAGTGCCGCCTTTCGGGTCCCGGAAGGCTCCGGTGTTTTGGTCATAGGTGGCGTACGCGACCGGGCCGGATGCCTGCGGTTGCAGGCCGGCCGCCGGCGCGGCTTCCGGAGCGGGGCCCGTACCCTCCGGCGGAGGCGGCGCAGGGAGCCACTTCGGGTACGGGAGTATGCGGCGGCACCGGCGGTATCCCCGGCGGCTGCCATGACGTGGACGGCGGGCGGCGGCCCGTTGTCGTTGGGCGGCGGCGGGTCGTACGCCGGCTGTTTATTCGGCAACGGCCCCGGCCCGGGCACCACGCCGGGCGGCGCGGGCCCAACTATCGGGGTCCCCGGATCCGGCTGTGCATCCGGCGGGATGTACGGGAACTTGTTGGGCGGCAACACATTCAGCCCGTTGGTCACCGGTGTGTTGTACGGCACCGGCGGACCGCGCCAGGGGTTGCGACCAAACGGCACATAGCCCTTCGGGTCGCGACACAGCTGAATCGTCGGTGCCCGCTTGCCGGGGAATTCCTGGCACGGATAGTTGCGGGCGCCCCGCACCGTACTGGGATCGCTCTGGGCGGTCTTGCAGTACAAGTCCTTCGGGACCTCCCGCAGCGTCTCATCCGCGGGTGTGCGGATCAACGGCGGGGGCAGGAAACCGACGGCGCACGGCGGCGGGTCGTTCAGGTCGAGTTTGAAGTCCAGCTTGGCGCCCTCGTCTTGAGGTTCGCCGCCGGCTGCCGTGGCGATCGCGGCGAACAGGGCCGGCAACACCACCAGCAGCTGTTCGATCGACTTGTTGTAGATGACGCCCACCCGGCCCAGGTTGGCCAGGCTGGCCGCCAGCGCCGGAAACGACGGGCGGATACCGGTGAAGGCGGTGTTGGCCTCGTCGATCGCGCCCGGCGCGATAACCAGCGTCGAGCGCAACTGCGGGTCGGCCTGACGCAACTCGGCGGTGAACCGCCCCAGCCCGTCGGCGAGTGTCTTGATGTCTGCACCGGCACGAATCTGCGCTTGCAGGAAGGGGCCCGCCTGGTCGATCAGCTGCGAGACCTGCGGATAGTCGGTGTTGGCCTCGTCCACCAGCAGCCGGGCGGATTCCAGCAGCCGGGCCAGCTCGGGACCGGAGCCATTGGCCGCGACGAACGTCTCGTGCAGCAGTCTCCCGCAGCTTGGTGTCGCCGATGCTGTGCACCAGGTTCTCGGCCCGTTTCAACAGGTCGGCAACATCCTGTCCGATGTGGGTGTTGCTGCGGTCGATCTTCGATCCGTTGTGCAACTTCGTCGACGACGGCTTGTCGGGGGGCACCAGGTCGATGTACTGCTCACCGATCGCCGAGACGCTCTTCACGGTGGCGCTGACGTTCGACGGGATGATGGTGCCGGAGTTCAGCCGCATCTCGGCGGTGACGCCGCTGGGGTTCAGCCCCACCGACTCCACCCGGCCGACGGCGACCCCGCGGTAGGTGACGTTGGCGTTCTTGTACAGACCTCCGCCCGCCTCGAAGTCGGCGCTCGCGGCATAGGTGTTGAGGCCGAAGGTCGCCGGCAACCGCAGATAGAAAATGATCATCAGCGTCAGCGTGACGATGGTGACCACCGCAAATATCGAGAGCTGGATCTTGGTAAGTCTGTCAATCATGTGCCTGCCGCCCCTACTGTGCTGCCGTGCCAGGCGGAATGTTGAATGGATCGGCCGCTTGCCCGGACAGGTTGGCCAGCTCGCCGGTCAAGAAATCGGGCGCATTGATGATCTCCGATAAGTGCGCCATGTTCGGGTCGAAGTAGGCCGTGGTAAAGAACGTCTCGCCGAGGCGGCGCAGGGTGAGGTCGAAGGTGGTGAACACGTTCAGGTAGTCGCCCCGCACCGCCTGCTTGATGCCGAAGTTCGGGAAGGGGAACGTCAGCAACAGCTGCAGCGACGTGACGAAATCCTTCTTGTTGTCGTTGAGGGCCTTGACGACCGAGTAGAGGCCTTTGAGGTCTTCGGCGAAGTCGACCTTGGTTTGGGACAGGATGTGCGACGTCACCGTGGCCAGCTTGTGCAGCGCCGCGAACGCCTCGACGATGTGGTCGCGGTTCTTATTGAGCACGCGAAGTGCCTCGGGCAAGGTGTCCAGCGTCCGGCCCAGGTTGTCCTTGTCGCGCGCCAGGATCGGCAGCGAAGCGGTTCAGCCCGTCAGCCGCCTCGATGATGTCGTTGACCTGCCGGTTTAGCCCGGCGGTCAACTCGGCGAGCCTGGGGACCAGGTCGGTGAACTGGGCCTGCCGTCCCGCGACGGCCTGGTAGGCCTCGTCGGTGATGTCTTCCAGCGAACCGACATTGCCCTTGTTGATCACCACACCGAGCGCCGAGAACACCTCTTCGGTGGTGGGAAAGCGGTTCGTGCTGGACTCCGGGATGGGCGGGCAGTCAGGGTCACTGAGCTTGCCCTTCGGGTTTTCCTTCGGTCGAATCAAATCGATATGCAACGAACCCAGCAGCGACGTCTGGGCGACACTGGCGATCGAATTGCACGGCAGCACCACGTTCTTGTCCAGCGCCAGTTTCACTGCGGCATAAAAGCTTCCGTCGGACCGCTGGTTGGCGTGGACGCCGGACACACTACCGACGGTGACCTGGTCGACCATGACCGGCGAGTTCTGCGGAAGCGTCGCCACGTCGGCCAGTTCGAACGCTGACCTCATAGGAGCCGAAGCCATGGCCCTTGGTGCCCGGCAGCGGCAGGGAGTTCAGCCCGCCGAAATCACAGCCGGCCAGCAGCAAGCTGCCCGCGGCCAACACCCCGGCACGCACCCAGTTTCGGTTCATCCGCCGGCCCCCCGCTCGGCCGGCAGCGGCCCCGGGGCGGGATCACGCGTCGCCGGCGCGACCCCAACCGGGGGGCCCGCCCCGGGCGCCGGGCCCGGAGCCGGTCCGGTACCGGACGGTGGCCCCGGTGCGGCCGGGATCAGCAAGGCCTGGAGGTCCGTCGGATTGCTCGCGGGGGCACGGCGCATTGCCCTTGGCGGGGATCCACGTCAACTGCGGCACCGGCGTCTCCGACTTGGCCTCGGTGGCCGGGGTGTCGTAGATGATCTGGCCCTTGTAGGCCGTGATCGTGTTGAGCGGGTGGAACATGAACGGCGGGTAGTTCACCGCGAGCCGGCGCAGCACCGGACCCAACCGCTCACGACAGATCTCGGCGCGCCTGAAGTAGTCCGGCGCGTGTGGCCCGGCGGCGGTTTCGAAGGAACCGCCGCAGATGAATTGCGTGGGGTTGGCGAATTCGGGGATGGACAGCAGGCCGTTCAGCGTGCCCTGCGCGGGGTCATAGATGTTGTAGAAGTTGGCGATGCCGGGGCCCGCCACATGCAGCACCTGCTCGATGTTCTCGCTCTGGTCGCTCAACGTCCGGGTGAAGTCGTTGAGCTGGTTGACGGTTTCGATCAGCGTGGAGTTGTTTTCATGGAGGAAGCCCCTGATGTCCCCGAGCGCCTGGTTGAGGTTGCCCAGGGTGCTGTCCAGATTCCGCGAGCTGTCGGCGAGCACCTGTGACACGGATGCCAGGTTTCCGGCGAACTGGACGATCTGTTCGTTGCTCTGCGACAGCGCGTTGACCAGTACCTGCAGGTTCTTGACGGTGCCGAAGAGGTCGCTGCGCGAATCCCCAAGCCGCCCTGCCGCTTGCGCAAGCTCACGCAACGCGTTGTGGAACGACTCGCCGTTGCCGTCGAGCGTCTCGGCGGCCTGGTTGATCGCCTTGCCCAGCGGCCCCTGTCCCTCCTGCCCCGCCGGCGGACTCAGCTGGACGGAAAGCTGAGTCAGCGATTGCTTCACCTCGTCCCATTCCACCGGGACCGCGGTGCGGGACAGCTCGATACTGCCGCCGTCGGGCATCGTCGCCCCGCCCTTATACACCGGGGTGAGCTGGATAAACCGCGACGTCACCAGGTTCGGCGAGATGATGACGGCCTCAACGTCCTTGGGCAGCTTGATGTCCTTGGACACCGACATGGTGACCTTGACGTCGGACGGTCGCGGTTCAATGTTGTCGATCTCGCCCACCGGGACGCCGAGGATGCGCACCTGATCCCCGGGATAGAGCCCGACGGCAGACGAGAAGTAGCCGACGATCGTCCTGTTGTTGGCCGTGGAGGTCAGCACGTAGATGCCGCCCAGCAGCACCGCCACCAGCGCGATGGCGGTGCCGATCAGCCACCCGCGGCTGCCCGTGATCCGTTTGATCATTGCGCCTCGATCATGGTGATTTGGGCCTAATGATCCAGCGCTCCTGGATAAACCCGCGCAGGTAGTCGGCGAGGCTCTCCGGCAGCTTGCCCGGTTGGTAGAAGAAGTCGAACATCGTGGCCAGCAGCGGCGCCGGGATCACACCGTAGACGTTGACGTTGAATCCAGGTCCGGAACCGACCACCTCGCCCAGCTCGGTCGCGTACGTCGGTATCCGCTTCAGCGCCTCGGTGATGTAGTCGCGGCGCTGATTGAGGTTGTCCAGCACCAGGTTGAGCTTGTTCAAGGCCGGACCGAACTCTTTGCGGTTGTCGGAGACGAAGCCCGAGAGCTGCTGGGATAGGCCGCTAATCCCCGAGATCAGCTGACCCAGTGCGGCGCGCCGCTCGTCGAGCGCGGCGAACAGCTCGTTACCGTCGACGACCAGCTTGTTGACCTGCCCGGCGCGTTCGGACAGCACCGCGGTCACCGACTTGGCGTGGGCCAGCAGGGCCTGCAGCGACTCGTCGCGTCGGTTCAGGGTCCGGGACAGCGACGTCAGCCCGTCCAGGGCACCACGCAGGCTCGGGGTCGCGTCGTGCAGCGTGCTGGTGAGCACGTTCAACGCCTGCTCGAATTGGGGCTTGTTCAGGTGGTTTGCGTTTTCACCCAGATCCTCGAGCGCTCCGGCGAGCGTATAGGGCGTGGTCGTCCGGCTGACCGGGATGCTGGTCGCCTGGCCGGAACCCGCGGGGCTGATCGCGACGGAGCGCTCGCCGAGGATGGTTTCGGTCCGGATCGCGGCCAGCGACTGATCGCCGACGGCGACGTGGCGGTCCACGTTGAAGGTGATTTTGGCGCTGTCTCCGGCCAGGCTCACTTCCGACACCTTGCCCACCTTGAAACCCGACACGTAGACGGGGTTACCGGGGACGATGCCGGCGGCGTCGGTGAAGTAGGCGTCGTACTCCCTTCCCTGCGGCCAGAACGGCAACCCCGCGTAGCCGAACGCGATCAGCACGACGCAGGCGACGAGCACCAGGCCGAAGATGCCGGTGCGAAGCGGGTCGCGATCGCGCTTGGAACTATTTGGCAAAAGCGCACCTCCCCTTGCTGGGATCCGGCTGGCCACCGAGCGGCAGCAGAATGTCGCTGCCGGCGGGCCCGTTGATCTTGATCGAGACGGTGCAGAAGTAGATGTTGAAGAACGATCCGTAGGCACCGAGAGCGGACAACCGCAGGTAGTCCTCGCCCAGTTGCTCGACGTCGTTGTTGACCTCGGCCTTGCGGTTATCCAGCTCGGTGGCCAGCGGTCGCACGTTTTCCAGGATGCCCTGCAGCGAACGACGCGAATTCTGCAGCAGCTGCGTCAGATCCGTCGTCGTCGACGCGAGCGGCGGGATCGCGCCTGCGATGGAGTCTCGGTTCTTGGCCAGCCCGCTGACCAATTGCTGCAGCTGGTCAACGCTGGCCGAGAACTGCGCGCTCTTGGCGTCGACGGTCCCCAGCACCGTGTTGAGGTTGTTGATCACGTCGCCGATGAGCTGGTCGCGTTGGGCCAGGGTCGTCGAGAAGGCACTGGTGTCGGAGAGCACGTTGGCCAACGCGCCACCCTGACCCTGCAACAGCTCGATGACGGCGCTGCTGACGGCGTTGAGTTTGTCGCCGTCCAGGCCCTTGAGGACCGGGCGCAACCCGCCCAGCAGCGCATCGAGATCCAGCGCGGGCTGGGTGTGCTGGGAGTTGATGGTCCCACCCGGCGGCAGCTTGCGCAGCTCCCCCGGACCCGACGTGATCTCCAGGTACCGGTCGCCGACCAGGTTTTCGTATCGGATCACCGCGCGCGTGGACGAGTACAGCGTGTAGTTCTCGTCGACCCCGAATGCCACGTCGATGGTGTTGTCGGGGTTGAGTTTGATGCCCGAGACGGCACCGACCGGCACTCCGGCGATGCGGACCTTCTGGCCCGACTTCAACCGCGAGGCGTTGGTGAAGGTTGCGTGGTAGGTGTTCTCCGGACCGAACCGGAAGTCGCCGAAGACCACCACCAGGGCCGCAGCCACCACCAGCATGATCAGCGCGAAGGAGCCGACCTTGATCAGCATCGCCCGGTGCGAAGCGTTGCCGCCCATCAGAAGTCGTCCCGTTCCGCGAAGGCGCCGTGAAATAGGAATTGCAGCGTCGAGGGCGCGTCAAACTGCAGCTCGGTGAACGGCTGGTAGGGGATGTTCGCGTTGTCGGTGACCAGGAATGGTGCGTGATACCACGAGCCGCCGTTTTGCTTGGTCGGGATGTCCGGCAAGCCGCGGCAGTTCGGGCCGCCGGAAGCGTTGACGACCGGGAGAGACTCCGGATAGGTGTAGGCGGGCGCGCCCAACACGAAGCTCGAGGACGTGAACAGTCCCGCCTTCTTCACACCGATCAGCGGGGCGAATTCTTTGATCCCGCGCCCGATCCCCTTGAACAGGCAGCCCAGTTCCGGCGAGTAGTCCGAGGCCACCTTCAGCGGTGCCCGCAACCTGTTGATGGCGGCGATGAAGTCGTCCTCGGCCGGCGCCAGCGTCTCGTAGGCGTTATTGGCGAGACCGATCGCGGCCAGCAGCGTTTGGTTGAGGTTTTCCCGCTCGTCGGACAGCGTCTTGTTCAGGGTGGGCAGGTTGTCGAACACGGTGTTCAGGCCGGGGGCGGCGTCGGCGTAGGTATTGGTCACGATGCCGGCCTTGCGGAAATCCTCCTGCAGGGCGGGCAGCTTCGGGTTCACCTGCTGGGTCAGGGTGTTCAATCCCGACAGCAGACCGCCCAAATCATCGCCGTGGCCGCGCAGGCCCTCGGACAGGGCGCTCAGCGTCCCGTTCAATTCGACCGGGTCGATCTTGTGCAACAGGTCGATGAGCGACTCGAACAACGTGTTGACTTCCAGCTGCACGGCGGAGGCCTGCACCGTCGAATTCGGGCGTAGCGATGTCGGCGACGGCGATGTCGGAGGTAGGAATTCCACCGACTTGGAGCCGAAGATGGTGTTGCCCGCGATACGCACGTTCGCGTTGGACGGGATGAAGTGCATCTCGCCGCTGTTGATCGCCAGCGTCAGTCGCGCCTGGTCGCCTGAGTAGCTGATGTCCTCGACCTTCCCGACCTGGATGCCGCGGTACTTGACCTTGGCGCCTTCCTCCATCACCAGCCCTGCGCGCGACGTGGCGACGGTGACGGTCTCGGTCGGGGTGAAGGCCGCCGTGTACGAAAGGTAGGTCAGGACGACGAACCCGACTAACACTCCGGCCAGCAGCGCCGCTGCCAGCCGGACCGTTGTGCGTCGCGATCCTGTGCCTGCCATGGGTCCTTTGGGTCTCCTTACCCGGAGAGGTTGAAGTTACCGGACGCCCCGTAAACCGCGAGCGAAATGAAGAGGGTAATGACGACGACGACGATCAGCGAGGTCCGCACGGCCTGGCCGACCGCGATACCCACGCCGACCGACCCGCCGCTGGCGTTGTAGCCGTAATAGGTGTGCACCAGCATCACCGCGATCGACATGGTGATGGCCTGCAGGAATGACCACAGCAGGTCGGACGGGATGAGGAAGGTATTGAAGTAGTGGTCGTACAGGCCCGCAGACTGCCCGTTGATGTACACCGTGGTGAAGCGAGCGGCAAAGAACGCGGCCAGCACCGACAACGAATACAGCGGAATGATCGCGACGAGGCCGGCGATCAGCCGGGTTGACACCAGGTAGGACACCGAGTGCACCGCCATGCATTCGACGGCGTCGATCTCCTCGGAGACCCGCATGGCACCCAGCTGCGCAGTGGCGCCGGCACCGATGGTGGCCGCCAACGCGATTCCGGCGATCACCGGCGCGACCACCCGGACGTTGAGGAACGCCGACAGGAAGCCCGTCAACGCCTCGATGCCGATGTTGCCCAGCGACGAGTAGCCCTGCACGGCGATGACACCGCCCGAGGCCAGCGTCAGGAACGCCGCAACCCCGACCGTGCCGCCGATCATCACGAGCGCCCCGGCACCCAGCGTCATCTCGGCAATGAGCCGGATCGTCTCCTTGCGGTACCGGGTGACCGCGTTCGGGACATAGCGCACGGTTTGGCCCCAGAACAAGGCCTGCTCGCCGAAGCCGTCAACCGGCCCCGCCAGCCGCCGCGAAAAGAAGTTACGAACGCGGTACGTGAGGTCGTAACTCATCGCCCGCTCATTTCGCCGACAGCCGCACGCCGATGGCGGTCATGACCACGTTGATCACAAACAGGCAAATGAACGCGTAGACGACGGTCTCGTTCACCGCGTTACCGACGCCTTTCGGTCCGCCCTTGACGGTCAGGCCGCGGTAGCACCCGACCAACCCGGCCATCACCCCGAACAGCAGCGCCTTGACCTCGGCGAGAATCAACTCGCGCAATCCGGTCAGCACCGTCAAGCCGTTGATGAATGCACCGGGGTTGACGCCCTGCAGGAAGACCGAGAACACGTAGCCGCCGGCCAGGCCGATCGCGCACACCAAGCCGTTGAGCAGCAGCGCGACCAACGTCGAAGCCAGCACGCGCGGCACGACGAGCCGTTGGATCGGGTCAATGCCGAGCACCCGCATCGCGTCGATTTCCTCGCGGATGGTGCGTGCGCCCAGGTCGGCGCAGATCGCGGTGGCGCCGGCACCGGCCACGACCAGCACGGTCACAATGGGGCCCAGCTGCGTGATGGTGCCGAACGCGGTTCCGGCGCCGGACAAGTCGGCCGCCCCGATCTCGCGCAACAGGATGTTTAGCGTGAACGCCACCAGCACCGTGAAAGGGATCGACACCAGCAACGTCGGGACCAGCGAGACGCGAGCGACCATCCAGGTCTGTTCCAAAAACTCGCCGAACTGGAACGGCCGCCGGAAGGCGGCACGCATGGTGTCCATGGCCATTTCGAAGAACCCGCCGACGGCCCGGGCCGGAACTGCAAGTTGTTGGATCAACCTGGTCCCCCGTCTGCAGGTCGCGGCGAAGTCTGTTCGTGCCCTGAACTCGTCCTGGGTTTATAGGCGGGTCCGTGTGAGCCGGCTCATAGTAACTCAGAACGAGTTCACCGTGTCAACGAACACAATTTCTGCACCCAGCATGTTAATTTCGCTGCTTAAGACCCTTGTGGCACAGCCGTTCTGACACACGTTCTAGCTATTCAGCGGTCTAGTGGATGTATCGCAGAACCGGTGCAGGATGTTACTGCCCCATCAGGCCCGAAGCGGAAAAATTCTTCTCCGGATCGCGGCCAGCAAAGTAGTCCCGCAACGTCGAACTGAGCTGCGCGGGGTCCCACGCCGAGCCGTCCGCGCTGAACCTGTGTTCCATGCTGGGCGCGGCAACCAAAGTGACCTGGGGACCGTACACGATGAACACCTGGCCGTTGACTTCCGCCGCCGCCGGCGACGACAGAAACTGGACCAGGCTCACGACGTGCTCGGGCGAAAGCGGATCGATCTCCCCTTCCTCTATATCGGAGATATCGGGGCCGGGTCCGAAGACATCGGCCGTCATCGCGGTGCGGGCCCGCGGACAGATCGCGTTCGCGCATACCCCGTATCGCCCAAGGGCTCGCGCCGCTGTCAAGGTCAGCGCGGAGATTCCCGCCTTGGCGGCGCCGTAGTTGGCCTGCCCTACCGGCCCCACCAAGCCCGCCTCCGAGGAGGTATTGACCAGGCGGCCGAATATCTTTCCGTCGCCGGCTTCCTTGGCTTTGTTGCGCCAGTAGGTGGCCGCGTTGCGAGTGAGCAGGAAATGGCCGCGCAAGTGCACGGCGATCACGAGGTCCCATTCCTCGTCGGTCATGTTGAACAGCATCCGGTCGCGGGTGATGCCCGCGTTGTTCACCACGATGTCCAGTCCACCCAGCCCGTCGGCGCAGGCGACCAGTTCGTCCGCGGTTGCGCGCTGGCTAATGTCGCCGGGGACAGCGATGGCCTTGCCACCAGCAGCAGCGCCTGCCGCGCTGATCTCATCGATGACGTCGGAGGCGTCCAGGGCGGCGGCGAGGTCGTTGACGACGACGGTGGCGCCCAGCCGGGCCAGGCCGAGCGCCTCTGCCCGACCCAGCCCCGCGGCCGCGCCGGTCACCACCGCGACCTTGCCGGATAGATCGGTCGCGTTCGTGCTGCTGCCCGGCGACGATGCAGACCGCGCAGCGGTCTGAGGAGAAGCCGGGCCGTTGGCCCTAGTCAATTTATGAATACCTCTAGTTTCGGGTTACTCGCCGCGCAACAGCGCGGCGCGCGGGCATTCGGCGATCGCCTGTTCGGCCAGGTCTTCCTGGTCGGGAGGAATCGGATCCGTTTTGATGACGGCGTAGTCCTCGTCGTCCAGGTCGAAGATGTTCGGCGCTATTCCCAAGCACACCGCGTTACCTTCGCACCGGTCACGGTCCACGATCACTCGCACGGCACCCTCCTTGCACCTGGCACTCAATTTGAGCACGTAACCCATCGGTATTCAGGTCCACCATAGGGCCCCGATAGGTCTGGGGAAACGGTCGCTGGATTCCCAGACTAGAACGTGTTACAACCGGGAAGACGAATGGGTAGTCGTTGGTCGGTCTACGGCTTTCGACCCGGCTCAACGAGCTCAACCAAAGGACGGCTGTAATGCGTATCAGTTACACCCCTGAACAGGAGGAGCTGCGTCACGAACTGCGGTCGTACTTCACCGCGCTCATGACGCCCGAGCGCCGCGAGGCGCTGACCTCGACGCAGGGCGAGGTCGGGTCCGGCAGCGCGTATCGCGACACGGTCGCACAGATGGGCAAGGACGGCTGGCTCACCCTGAACTGGCCCAAGGAGTACGGCGGCCAGGACCGCTCGCCGATGGACTCGCTGATCTTCACCGACGAGGCCGCGATCGCCGGCGTACCGGTGCCGTTCCTGACGATCAACAGCGTGGCGCCGACGATCATGGCGTTCGGCACCGAGGAGCAGAAGAAGTACTTCCTGCCCAAGATCGCGGCCGGCGAGCTGCACTTCTCCATCGGCTACTCCGAACCCAGCGCCGGCACCGACCTGGCCAACCTGCGCACCACCGCGGTCCGCGACGGCGACGACTACGTCATCAACGGCCAGAAGATGTGGACCAGCCTGATCGCGTACGCGGACTGGGTCTGGCTGGCGGTGCGCACCAACCCCGATGCCAAGAAGCACCGCGGCATCTCGATGATCGCCGTGCCGACCACCGCCGAGGGTTTCTCCTGGACGCCCGTGCACACCATGGCCGGGGTGGACACCAGCGCCACCTATTACTCCGACGTGCGCGTGCCGGTGACCAACCTGATCGGCGAGGAGAACGGCGGCTGGAAGCTGGTGACCAACCAGCTCAACCACGAGCGGGTCGCCCTGGTGTCGCCGCAACCGATCTTCCTGGCGCTGCGCGAGGTTCGCGAGTGGGCGCAGAACACGAAGGACCATGGCGGTGCCCGGCTCATCGACTCGGAGTGGGTGCAGTTGAACCTGGCCCGGGTGCACGCCAAGGCCGAGGTGCTGAAGCTGATCAACTGGGAGCTCGCTTCGGCGGAGGGCCACGCCCTGGGGCCGGCGGACGCGTCGGCGGCCAAGGTCTACGGGACCGAGCTGGCCACCGAGGCCTACCGGCTGCTGATGGAGGTGCTCGGTACCGCAGCGACGGTCCGCCAGGACTCCCCAGGCTCGCTGCTGCGCAGCCGGGTCGAGCGGATGCACCGGGCATGCCTGATCCTGACCTTCGGCGGCGGCACCAACGAAGTTCAGCGCGACATCATCGGCATGGTCGCCCTCGGCCTGCCCCGAGCCAACCGCTGACCCGAGTTGTAAGGACGAAAATTCATGGATTTCACGACAACCGAAGCGGCAAACGACCTTGGCGGCCTGGTCGATACCATCGTGGACTCGGTGTGCACACCAGAGCACCAGCGCGAGCTCGACGGGCTCGACCAACGTTTCGACCGCGACCTGTGGAGCAAGCTGATCGACGCCGGCATCCTGTCCAGCGCGGCCCTGGAGACGCTGGGCGGCGACGGGTTCGGGGTGCTCGAGCAAACAGCGATCCTGGTTGCGCTCGGCCACCAACTCGCCGCGGTGCCGTACCTGGAGTCGGTGGGGCTGGGCGCGTGGGCGATCGGACGGTTCGGCTCCGACGAGCTGCAGCAGGAATGGGCCAGGCCGGCGGTCAGCGGCGAGAAGATCCTCACCGTCGCCCTCGACGGCGAGATGGGTGACGGGCCGGTGCAGGCTACCGGCGCCGGAGACGGCTATCGGCTGACGGGGACACGGACCCAGGTGTTCTACGGCCCGGTGGCCGACGCGTTTCTGGTGCCCGCCGAAACAGATTCCGGCACCGCGGTTTTCCTGGTCGCGGCCGGCGACCCGGGGGTCACGGTGACGCCGCTGCAGACCACCGGCAAGGGCAGCGTGGGGCACCTGGTGCTGGACGGCGTGGCGGTTGACGGGTCCCGGCTGATCGGCGGCGGCGAGGTCCTTGCCTGGCTGCGCACGCTGGCCACCCTGGGACGTAGCGCCTACCAACTCGGGGTGCTGGAGCGCGGACTACAGATGACGGCCGAATACGCGCGTACCCGTGAGCAATTCGACCGCCCGATCGGCAGCTTCCAGGCGGTCGGACAGCGGCTGGCCGACGGCTACATCGACGTCAAGGGCTTGCGGCTCACGCTGACGCAGGCCGCCTGGAAAGTCTCCGAGGACATCCCCGCCGACATCGACGTGGCCTCCGCAGCATTCTGGGCCGCCGACGCCGGACATCGAGTCGCACACTCCATCGTGCACATCCACGGCGGCGTCGGCGTCGACACCGACCACCCGGCGCACCGTTATTTCCTGGCCGCCAAGGAAACCGAGTTTGCGTTGGGCGGGGCCACCGGTCAGCTGCGGCAGATCGGCCGTGAACTGGCGGAGACCCCTGCCTAGCCCGGCGCCGATGCTGAGCGGGCCGACCGACCTCACGGTCACGCATCTGCTGGAGCCGCTGGCCGAGGTCGACGACCGGGGAATCTATTTCGAGGATTCGTTCACCGTCTGGCGTGATCACCTACGGCACGGCGCCGCGATCGCGGCCACGCTGCGCGAGCGCTTCGACCCGGACCGGCCGCCGCACGTCGGCGTCCTGCTGGAGAACACGCCATTCTTTTCGGCGATGCTGGTCGCGGCGGGGCTTTCGGGGATCGTGCCCGTGGGCCTCAACCCGGTGCGCCGCGGCGCGGCGCTGGCCCGCGACATCGACAAGGGCGACTGCCAGCTGGTGCTGGCCGATTCGAAATCGGCTGCGACACTGGATGATATCGAGCATGTTAACGTCGACTCCCCCGAGTGGGCCGACGCGGTGGCCGCACATCGGGACACCGAGGTGCGTTTTCAGGCCGCCGATCCGGCCGACCTGTTCATGCTGATCTTCACGTCGGGAACCAGTGGTGAGCCGAAGGCGGTCAAGTGCAGCCATGGCAAGGTGGCCGTCGCCGGGGCGATGATGGCGCAGCGCTTCGGCCTCGGCCGCGACGACGTCTGCTACGTGTCGATGCCGTTGTTCCATTCCAACGCGGTGCTGGTCGGCTGGTCGGTGGCGGCGGCGTGCCGGGGCTCAATGGCGTTGCGGCGCAAATTCTCCGCATCTGGATTCATGGCAGACGTGCGGCGCTACGGGGCCACCTACGCCAACTACGTCGGCAAGCCCCTGTCGTATGTGCTCGCCACACCCGAGCGGCCCGACGACGCGGACAACCCGCTGCGGGCGGTGTATGGCAACGAGGGCGTGCCGGACGACGTCGAACGGTTCGGCCGCAGGTTCGGGTGTGTGGTCTCCGACGGGTTCGGCTCGACCGAGGGCGGGGTGGCGATAGCGCGCACCCCCGACACGCCGCCCGGTTCGCTGGGCCCACTGCCGGAAGGGATCGACATCGTCGACCCCGACACCGGCGAGCCGTGCCCGGAGGGGGTGGTCGGCGAGGTCGTGAACACCGCCGGGCCGGGCCGTTTCGAGGGTTACTACAACGATCCCGAGGCCGAGGCCCAGCGCATGGCCGGCGGCATGTATCACAGCGGCGACCTCGCCTATCGCGATGCCGCCGGGTTTGCTTATTTCGCTGGGCGACTTGGTGATTGGATGCGGGTCGATGGCGAGAATCTCGGGGCCGCACCGATCGAGCGGGTGCTGCTGCGCTACCCGGACGCAACCGAGGCGGCGGTGTATCCGGTGCCCGATCCCGTCGTCGGCGACCAGGTGATGGCAGCGTACGTGATGGCGCCGGGCGCGCAGTTCGACGCCGAGAAATTCCGGGCCTTCCTGGCCGCGCAGCCGGACCTGGGACCCAAACAGTGGCCGTCGTACGTGCGGGTCAGCGCGGAGCTCCCGCGCACCGTGACCTTCAAGGTGCTCAAGCGGCAGTTGGCGGCCGAGGGGGTCGACTGCGGCGATCCGGTGTGGCCGATTCGGCGATAGCGTCGTGATCGCCCGGAGTTTCGACGAGCTTGCCCGGACGGTGCCGGCGACCATCGGTATCGCGATCGCTCGCCCCGGACGGTCCGAGGTGCGTTCGCTTGGGCGGTGGTCTGCGGGCGTCGCGTGGTCGACGATCAAGGTCCCGTTGGCGATCGCGGCCCTGCGCAGCGATCGATCGCGCGCGCAAGGCCTGGTCGTCAAGGCGATTACCGAATCCGATAATTCCGCGGCTGAGGCGTTGTGGTCTCAGCTGGGCGAGCCCTTCGAGGCGGCGCGGCAGGTGCAAGGGATCATCGCGGAATCCGGTGATACGGACACGCTGGTGCAGTCCCAGCGAATTCGTCCCGGCTTCACCGCATTTGGCCAAACCCAATGGACCCTGGGCCGGCAGGCACGCTTCGCCGCGCAACTGCCGAGCATTTCCGGTGCGGATGCCGTCGTCGATCTGATGCGCGATCTTGTCGCTGGCCAGCGCTGGGGGCTTGCCGCCAAAGGGCTTGCCGCGAAGGGCGGTTGGGGTCCGGGTCGGCCGGCCAACACCTATCTGGTCAGACAGTTCGGGGTATTGCCCACGGATTCCGGACATTTGGGAGTCGCGCTGGCGGCCGAGGCGCGCGACGGCGTGTTCGAAACGGGTGTCGACGCACTCAACGGAATGTCCGATTGGCTCGACGGTCACCTTCCGGAACTGACCGGCGACTGAGGGCGCTTGGCGAGGGCTACCCGAACAGTGACGGCACCACCGCGTCGATCAGGTGCGGTCCGGGCTCGGCGAAGGCCGCCCGCAGCGCGTCGGCGAACTCCTCGCACGTCGTGACCCGCCGTGCGGGCACCCCGATGCCTTCCGCGATCTTGACGAAATCCATTGTGGGACGCGATATATCAAGTAGGTCCTGCGCCTTGGGACCGGGAGCGGACCCCGCGCCGACGCGTTGCAACTCAAGCCGCAGAATGTCGTATGCCCCGTTGTCGTAGATAACGGTGGTCACGTCGAGCTGCTCCCGCGCCTGGGTCCACAACCCCGAAATCGTGTACATCGCCGAGCCATCGGACTCCAAGCACAGCACCGGACGGTCCGGGGCGGCCACCGCGGCGCCCACCGCAGCCGGGATGCCATAGCCGATCGCCCCGCCGGTCAGCGTCAGCCAGTCGTGGGCCGGTGCCCCGGCGGTCGTCTGCTCCAACAGCAAACCCGACGTGTTGGACTCGTCGACGACGATCGCCCGTTCCGGCATCAGCGCACCGATCACGCCGGCCGCCGACGCGGAGGTCAGCGCACCCGACGGCAGTTGCGGGCGCGCGGCGGCTGCCACCGGGGCTGTCGTCCCGGGCGCCAGCTCGTCGGCCAGCTCGATCAGCGCGTCGGCCGCACCGCCGAACTCGGCGAGCACGTGCACCTCACAGCCCTCCGGCACCAGGTCACTGGGCTTGCCCGGGTAGGCGAAGAAGGACACCGGTGACTTGGCGCCGGCCAGCACCAGGTGCTTGGTGCCTTCGAGCTGGCTGGCGACGGCCTCGGCGAGATAGGCGAGCCGGTCCACGGCGGGGACGCCGGCGCCACGCTCCAGCCGCGCCGGGAACGTCTCACACATCAACCGGGCGCCGGTTGCCTCAGCGATCCGCGCGGCCGCGGCCAGGCCGGGCCCGCGGGTGGCGTCCCCGCCGATCAGGAGCACCGTGGGCTCTCCCGAGCGCAGCGCCTTGGTGGCCGTGCTCGCGTCGACAGCGGCGCCCGACGTCCGCGCCGGCACGGCCGGCTGCGTCGGCGAGGCGCCGTCGGACCAGGACGCATCCGCGGGCAGGATCAGCGTCGAAATCTGCGCCCCGGCCCGACTGGCGGCGATGGCGGCGGCCGTGTCGGCCGCGACCTCAGCGACGTCACCGGTGCGGCGCACCCATCCCGAGACCGTGCCGGCGAGCGCGTCGATGTCGGATTCCAGCGGCGCGTCGTACTTCTTGTGATAGGTGGCATGGTCGCCGACCACCACCACCATCGGCACCCGGGCACGGCGCGCGTTGTGCAGGTTGGCCAGGCCGTTGCCCAGGCCCGGGCCCAGGTGCAGCAACACCGCCGCCGGACGGTCGGCCATGCGGGCGTAGCCGTCGGCCGCGCCGGTGGCCACGCCCTCGAACAGCGCCAGCACGCCGCGCATGCGCGGAACGGTGTCCAGGGCGGCCACGAAGTGCATCTCGGAGGTGCCGGGGTTGGCGAAGCACACGTCGACGCCACCGTCGACCAGGGTGTTGATCAGGGCTTGGGCACCGTTCACGTGTTTGCCTCCTCCTTGGCGAGCTTCGCGAGCTTGAAGACGCGCTCGGCGTTGCCGTGCAGAAAATCGTGGCGAGCGTCGTCGCTGAGCCCGAGTTCGTCAAGCCCCGCCAGCGCGTGTGCGTGGGCGATCATCGGGTAGTTGGTGCCGAACAGGACCTTGCGTTGTCCGGTGCCGGTTTTCATGAACCGGACGAGCTCGTCGGGCAGCCGCCCGATCGTGTAGGCGGAGGTATCGATGTAGACGTTTTGGTGCTTGCGCGCCACGGCCACCATCTCCTCGGTCCACGGATAGCCGACGTGCCCGCATACGATCACCAGCTCGGGGAAGTCGAGGGCCACCTGGTCGATGTAGGGGATCGGGCGTCCCGTCTCCGACGGCCGCAGCGGGCCGGTGTGGCCGACCTGGGTGCAGAACGGCACGGCGGACTCCACACACTCGGCGAACAGCGGGTAGTAGCGGCGATCGGTGGGCGGGGCGTTCCACAGCCACGGCACCACCCGCAGACCCACGAACCCCTGCTTGATTCGGCGCCTCAGTTCGCGCACCGCCTCCATCGGCCGATCGAGGTCGACAGTCGCCAGCCCGGAAAACCGCTGCGGGTGCAGCGCGATCCAGCCCGCGACTTCGTCATTGGAGATCAGGTCCTGGCCGTTGGGCCCGCGCCACGCGCTGAGCAGGCCGAAGTCGACGTCGGCGGCGTCCATCGATGCCACGGTCGCCTCGATCGGGATGTCGGTGTCCGGTATCGCTCCGCCGGTCCAGCGACGCAGCGAAGCAAGCATGTCGGTGCGCAGGAACCGCTGGGTCGGGTGTTGCATCCACACATCGATCGTCATCGCGCTTCGACTGTAGACGGCATAAGTGCTGTTCCGGGCACCGCGGTGGCCTCACCTGGCCGATGTGGCCAATGGGAATTGAATACATCGGCATAGCTTCGCGTGAAATCGGGTAGGGAAATGCCATGAGCCGCAACGACACCCCGGCAACGCCGGCGTCCCGGACGCACAGCGGACCCGCAGACGCCGAAACGGTCGCCGAGTTTCGTGAACATGTCCGCGCTTGGCTCAACAGCACGGTGCAACTGGATGCTGAGCGGGCCAGCGACATCGTCTTGGCCACCGACGAGGCCCTGGCGAACTGCGCGGAACACGCCTACCGCGGTCAGCAGACCACCGGAGTCATGACCCTGTACATGAGCTATGCCCACCCCGAGTCGGCGGTGAAGGTGCGCGTCACCGATCAGGGTCGCTGGATTGAACCCGACTCCGCCGCCGCCAGATCCCTGCGCGGCCGCGGATTGGTACTGATGCGGGCATTGGCCGATGACTGCACCGTGAAAGGCCATCGCGACGGCACCTCGGTCTGCTTGCGTTTCCATGGTTGCCCCGCCTCAACCGGGCGTTGACCGGGCTTAACGGCAATCCGGGAGTTACGCCCCGGTGGTCATGTGACTCGCATGCACGTCGTCGGCGGGCCGCGCCTCGGTCTGCTCCTTGGCCCAGCGGTAGTCGGGCTTGCCCGCGGGTGACCGCTTCACCTCGTCGACCAGCCAAAGGCTGCGCGGCACCTTGTACCCCGCGATCTCCGAGCGCACGAAGCCGTCCAGCTCCGCCAGCGCGGGCCGGCATCCCGACCGGGCCTGCACCACGGCCGCCACATGCTGGCCATACCGGGGATCGGGCACCCCGACCACCAGGGCATCGAACACGTCGGGATGGCCCTTCAGCGCGGCCTCGACCTCTTCGGGGTAGATCTTCTCGCCGCCACTGTTGATCGACACCGATCCGCGGCCCAGCATGGTGACCGTGCCATCCTCCTCGACCTGCGCATAGTCACCCGGAATGGCATACCGCACGCCGTTGATCGTCTGGAAAGTCTCAGCGGTTTTCTTCTCGTCCTTGTAGTAGCCGACGGGAATGTTGCCCTTCTTCGCGATCAGGCCGCGGACTCCCGAGCCGGGCTGCACCTCATTGCCCTCGTCGTCGAGCACGACGGTGCGGTGATCGATCGTCACGCGCGGACCGCCGGTATGCGCCTGGCCCGCCGCCACCACGCTGGTGCCACCGAAGCCGGTCTCCGATGACCCGATCGAGTCGGTGATGATCCGGTTCGGGAGCAGCTCAAGCAGCTTCTCCTTGATGCTCGGCGAGAACAGCGCCGCGGTGCTGGCCAGCAAGAACAGCGACGACAGCTCGTAGTCGTTGTCCTTCACCAGCGCGTCCAGCAGCGGCCGCGCCATGGCGTCGCCGGTGAAGAACAGCAGGTTCACCTTGTGCTCGTGAATCGTGCGCCAGACCTCCTCGGCGTTGAATTCCGGTGCCAGCACGGTGGTTTGACCCGCGAAGAGCGACATCCAGGTGGACGACTGGGTGGCGCCGTGGATCATCGGCGGAATCGGGTAGCGGATCATCGGCGGATTCGCGGTGGCGGACTTGGCCAGGTCGTATTCGTCCTTGATGAATTCGCCCGTCGCAAAATCGGTTCCGCCGAACAACACCCGATAGATGTCCTCGTGGCGCCACATCACGCCCTTCGGGAAACCGGTGGTGCCCCCGGTATAGAGCAGGTAGATGTCGTCGGCACTGCGCTCGCCGAAGTCGCGTTCGGGCGAGCCCTGTTCCAGCGCCGAGTAGAACTCGATGCCGCCGTAGCGCTGATAATCGGTGTCGCTGCCGTCCTCGACCACGAGCACGGTCTTGACGTTCGGCGTATCCGGCAACACGTTGGCGACCCGGTCCGCGTACTGGCGTTCGTGGACCAGCGCGACCATGTCGGAGTTGTCGAACAGATACCGCAACTCACCCTCGACGTAGCGGAAGTTGACGTTGACCAGGATCGCCCCCGCCTTGATGATGCCGAGCATCGCGATGACGATCTCGATGCGGTTGCGGCAGTAGAGTCCGACCTTGTCGTCCTTGCCCACGCCCTGATCCATCAGGTAATGCGCCAGCCGATTGGCCTTCTCTTCCAGTTGGGCGTAGGTCAGCTGCTCGTCGCCGCAAATGAGGGCTACACGGTCAGGCACAGCGTCGATGGCGTGCTCGGCAAGATCGGCAATATTCAGGGCCACGGCCACCAAACTAGAACGTGTTACATTTCTTGACAAGCTAATGCCCGATGTCGAGCGAGAGGCGGTAACCGTGGCCGTGCCCACTGACGCAGCGCCAGCAAACGAATCCGGACCAGACGCGCTGGTCGAGCAGCGTGGGCACACCCTCATCGTCACGCTGAACCGGCCGCACGCCCGCAACGCGCTGAGCACCGAAATGATGCAAATCATGGTCGAGGCGTGGGACCGCGTCGACAATGACGACGACATCCGGTGCTGCATCCTGACCGGGGCCGGTGGCTACTTCTGCGCCGGCATGGACCTGAAGGCGGCAACCAAGAAGCCCCCGGGTGATTCGTTCAAAGACGGCAGCTACGACCCGTCGCGCATCGACGCGCTGCTCAAGGGTCGCCGGCTGACCAAGCCTCTAATCGCAGCCGTCGAAGGCCCCGCAATCGCGGGCGGCACCGAGATCCTGCAGGGCACCGACATCCGGATCGCGGGTGAAAGCGCCAAATTCGGCATCTCCGAGGCCAAGTGGAGCCTGTACCCGATGGGCGGTTCCGCGGTGCGGCTGGTACGTCAGATCCCTTACACCGTGGCGTGCGACCTGCTGCTGACCGGACGGCACATCACCGCCGCCGAAGCCAAGGAGATCGGCCTGATCGGCCACCTCGTGCCCGACGGCCAGGCACTCACCAAGGCGCTGGAGATCGCAGACCTGATTGCCAATAATGGCCCACTCGCCGTGCAGGCGATCCTACGGACAATCCGCGAGACCGAGGGGCTCAACGAGAATGAGGCCTTCAAGATCGACACGCAGATCGGCATCAAGGTGTTCCTGTCCGACGACGCCAAGGAAGGCCCCCGCGCTTTCGCCGAAAAGCGCAAGCCCAACTTCCAGAATCGCTAGCCGCTCCCCCGCCCGCTGCCCGGCCCTCCCCGCCACCCCACCCCTTCCCCGCCGAGCGTGAAGCCACTGCGAAAAATCGGCCGTTTTTTCGCAGTCAGTTCACTTTCGGCGACGCTGTCGGACCTCCACGACAGACTGCCACACCGTGACGGCACCAATCATTGGCAGTGAAGCGATCGCGAAGGGTGCTTTGACGCCCTACCAGCTGCGGAGCCGCTATAGGGCGATCCATCCCGACGTCTATGTTCCGACGGGCGCGGACCTCACTGCGGTACAGCGCGCTTACGCCGCCTGGCTGTGGTCGAAAAGGCGCGGCGTCGTGGCGGGACAATCCGCGTCGGCGCTGCACGGGGCGAAGTGGGTGGATCACCGGAAACCCGCACAGCTGCAATACGAAAACCGTCATCCCCCGAAAGGCATTGTCACCTGGTCGGACCACGTATCGCCGGACGAGATCCAGCTGGTCCGCGGCATACCAGTAACCGCGCCCGCACGCACGGCCTTCGATCTGGCCAGCCGCTATCCGCTGCGCAAAGCGGTCGCCGCCATCGACGCGCTCGCGCGTGCCACCAGGCTCAACACCGTCGACGTCGAACCGCTCCTTGACCGCCACAAAGGACACCGCAACATCAGGCGCGTCCGCGAAGTGCTCACGCTCGTCGACCCCGGCGCGGAGTCGCCACAAGAGACCTGGCTGCGATTGCTGGTCATCGAGGCCGGCTATCCGCCACCGCAAACCCAGATTCCGGTCTACGGCCCGTATGGCGAGCTGGTCGGCATCGTCGATATGGGTTGGCAGGAAATCAAACTCGCGCTCGAGTACGAGGGCGACCACCATCGGACCAATCGCAGGGTGTTCAACAAAGACATCGCGCGGCACGAAGCGATGACCACCGATCTCGACTGGATCGCTATACGGGTCACGGCTGAGGACGTTCCGGGCGGCATCCTGCGACGCCTCCAGGCCGCTTGGACCCGCAGAGGGCGACAGCCTCCTATCCCAGTTGCTATCCCAGCGGCGCGCTCGGCGTGAACTTCACCGGCATCCGCTCGAGACCGCTCACAAAGTTGGCCGGACGCAACGGAAGCGCGTCATCGGTCGCAAGCTCCAGGTCCGGCAGCCGCTGCACCAGCCGCCGCGTCATGTTGCGCAGCTCGATGCGAGCCAGCTGATTGCCGAGGCAGAAGTGGGTGCCGAAGCCGAACGCCAAGTGGCTGTTGGGGTCTCGCTGAATGCGAAAGTTATCCGGGTCGCCGAACACGGCCTCGTCGAAGTTGGCCGACTCGAACAGCAGGATCATCTTCTCGCCCTGACGCAGCGCGGTGCCGTGAAACTCCGTGTCGGCGGTGATCGTGCGCGCCATGTTCTTCAGCGGCGACGTCCAACGCAGCATCTCCTCGATCGCACCGGGGATCAGGTCCAGATCGTTTTGCAAGAGCTCCCACTGATCGCGGTTGCGGATCAGCTGCTCGGTGCCCCCGGAAATCGTGTGGCGTGACGTCTCGTCGCCGCCGACGAGGATCAGCAGGGTCTCCTGCAGGATGTCGTCGTCGCTCAGCCGTTCACCATCGACTTCCGAGTGCACCAGGACGCTGATCAGGTCATCGGTCGGCTCGGCGCGGCGTTGCTCGATCTTGTTGCGCGTGTAGTCGTTGTACGCCGTAAAGGCATCCATCGTGACCTGCAGGTCAGTCTCGGAAATGCTGGAACTCAGGCCACTCACCAAGTCGTCCGACCATTTCAGGAACATCTCTCGCTCGTCCGGACGCACGCCGAGCATGTCGCCGATTACCGCCATCGGCAACGGTGCGGCGATGTCGCGCACCAGATCGCATTCGCCCCGTTCGCACACGGCGTCGATGAGCATGTCGCACAGCCTCCCGATGGAGGCCTCGCTGTCCTTCAACCGCTTTCTTGTGAAACCGGCGTTTACCAGCTTGCGGCGCAACAGATGTGCGGGATCATCCATGTCGATCATCATCGGCAGCGGTCCCTGGTCGGGCCGGATGCCGCCGGCATTCGAGAACAACTCGGGGCGGCGCTCGGCCTCGATGACGGCCTGATACGACGACGCGGCGGCCAACCCGTTGCGGTCGCGGAAGACCGGCTCGTTCTCCCGCATCCAGCGATAGACGGCGGCCCGGGAGTAACCCGCGTAGAAGGCGCCGTCCATCAGGTCGACGTCGGGTCTGGTCTGTAACGAGGTCATGAGATCTCCCGCGCGTCACCGAAGGTCATTTGTACGTGCTCAACGGAGCTGGACAGCATCGCGCGCTTCGGAAGGCCCAGCGACGCCAGTTCTTTCGCGTAGGGGTGATCGCCCAGCCACATGCGCACCCCGCCCAGTCGAGTGCGCACCCCGTCGAGAGTGTGCTCGAAAGCGGTCTCGCGGGTGACGCCGTCACGGTGCGAGTAGCTGCGCTGCCCTTGCTGGCGCGGCGTCAGCCGGAACGGCAGTCCGGGGCTGAAGTCCATTCCGACCACCAGTTGCCCGTCCACGCGGCAGTCGAACCCGAACCGACGGCTGTCCCGAATGGTGAAGTCCGCCATCACTTTTGGATAGCCCCAGATCTTGGTTCCGGCCTCCAGCGTGAACGGCTGGTCAACGGGCAGGTGGTGAATGAACGCCCCGGCGGACCCCAAAGCTCGTGGTCCGCTCGCGTTTGACCCAGGAGAAGCCCCCGGCGGATTGACCATGATGCTGGTGCCGAATTCGTAGTACTGGCCCAGGTCGCCGTCGACGTAGTGCATCAGCATCAGCACCGCGACCGCACGCCCGGGCAGGTAGCGGCAGACCCGCAGGCCGCTGTAGTCGATCAGAGCCTGCGCGGCGTCGGCATCCACCGAAAACATCGCCATGTGCTGTTCCGCCTTGCGGATCTGCACCGGCATGGTGATTACCGTGCCCGCGATGGTGTGCTGCGAGGCTGTCATCCGGCCAATCTAGAACGCGTTCTAATGCCCTGGCAAGGCTTGACTCCGACGGCCTAGATAAGCGCAGCGAGTTCGTTGATCTGCGCGGTATTGCGCCCGCTCACGACCATCATCGTGACGCCTGCGGCCTCCCAGACCTTGATCTGCTTACGGACGTAGTCCACATCACCCACGATCGCGGCGTCGTCGACGACCTCGTCGGGGATGATCTCGGCGGCCTTGTCCTTCTGGTCGCTGCGGAACAGCTTGGTGACCTCGTCGACCACCTCGCCGTAGCCCATCCGGCGGTAGACGTCGGCATGGAAGTTGGTGTCCTCCGCGCCCATGCCGCCCATGTAGAGGGCCAGATAGGGCTTCATCGCCGCGAAAGCGGCGGCGCGGTCCTCGGTGATGACGACGGTGGCCGTCGCACAGATCTCGAAGTCCTCGCGGCTGCGGCGCGCCCCGGGCCGGGCGAATCCCTCGTCCAGCCACTCGTTGTACGTGTCGGCCATTCGCGGGGTGTAGAAGATGGGCAGCCAGCCGTCGCAGATCTCGGCGGCCAGCGCGATGTTCTTCGGCCCCTCGGCGCCCAGCATGATCGGAATGTCAGCTCGCAACGGATGGGTGATGGGCTTGAGCGGCTTGCCCAAACCGGTTGCGCCCGCCCCCGTGCGGGGCAGCGGGTAGTGCGGGCCGGCGCTGGTCACCGGCTTCTCCCGGGCCCACACCTGCCGAATGATGTCGACGTATTCGCGGGTGCGGGCCAACGGCTTGGGAAACGGCTGCCCGTACCAGCCCTCGACCACCTGCGGCCCGGACACACCGAGCCCCAGAATGTGCCGGCCGCCGCTGAGGTGGTCCAGCGTCAGCGCGGCCATCGCACAGGCCGTCGGGGTGCGCGCGGACAACTGGATGACCGACGTGCCCAGCCGCACCCGCCGCGTCGACGATCCCCACCAGGCCAGCGGCGTGTACGCGTCGGAGCCCCACGCCTCGGCGGTGAACACGGCATCGAACCCGCCTTCCTCGGCGGCGGCAACAAGCTCCGCGGCGTTCTGCGGCGGCTGAGCGCCCCAATACCCCAGCTGCAGTCCGAGCTTCATCCCTGCCTCCTCGGCGCCCGGCAAAAGGGCCTAGTTGAAACCATTGTTAGAACCTGTTCTACTCGAAGGCGTGACAGCCAGTGCGAGCAGCCCGTCCCTGATCGATCACCCTGAGCCACCACTCTCCGCGCCACTGACTTTGCAGTTCGACTACACCCGTTCGGTGGGCCCCACGCTAGGCAAGTTCTTCACCGCATTGCGTGAGCGCCGCGTCCTGGGGGTGCGCGGATCGGACGGCCGGGTGCACGTGCCGCCGGCGGAATACGACCCGGTTACCTACGAACCGCTCAGCGAGATGGTACCGGTCTCGGCCGTCGGCACCGTCGTGTCCTGGACCTGGCAGTCCGAGCCGCTGGAGGGCCAGCCGCTGGATCGGCCGTTCGCCTGGGCGCTGATCAAGCTCGACGGCGCCGACACCCCGTTGATGCACGCCGTCGACGCGGGCGAATCCGGAAAGATCGAGACGGGCACCCGGGTGCACGTGCATTGGGCCGACGAGACGGTGGGCGCCATCAACGACATCGCCTACTTCGCGCTCGGCGACGAAGCAGAACCGGTGCCCGAGCCCGCCGGCGAGCAGGACCCGGTCACCATGATCGTCACGCCGGTCTCGCTGACAATTCAGCACACCGCATCGCACGAGGAAAGCGCATACCTGCGGGCGATCGCTGAGGGCAAACTGGTGGGCGCCCGCACCGGCGAAAATGGAAAGGTCTACTTCCCGCCGCACGGCGCAGACCCGGCCACCGGCCAGCCGACCACCGACTTCGTCGAGCTGCCGGACAAGGGCACGGTGACGACGTTCGCGATCATCAACATCCCCTTCCAGGGCCAGCGCATCAAGCCCCCGTACGTGGCGGCCTACGTGCTGCTCGACGGTGCCGACATTCCATTCCTGCATCTGGTCGCCGACATCGACGCGAGCGAGGTGCGGATGGGCATGCGGGTCGAGGCGGTGTGGAAACCCCGCGAGGAGTGGGGCTTTGGGATCGATAACATCGAATACTTCCGGCCCACCGGGGAACCTGACGCGGAATACGACACCTACAAGCACCACCTGTAAAGGGCTTAATTTCACAATGAGTGAACGCAATGTAGCGGTCGTCGGCTTCGCCCACGCCCCGCATGTCCGCCGCACCGACGGCACCACCAACGGCGTCGAAATGTTGATGCCGTGCTTCGCCCACTTGTACCAGGACCTGAACATCACCAAGGCCGATATCGGCTTCTGGTGTTCAGGCTCATCGGATTACCTTGCCGGACGCGCATTCTCGTTCATCTCGGCGATCGACTCGATCGGCGCCGTACCGCCGATCAACGAATCGCACGTCGAGATGGACGCCGCCTGGGCGCTATACGAGGCGTACATCAAGATCCTGACCGGTGAGGTCGACACCGCGCTGGTCTACGGCTTCGGCAAGTCATCCGCCGGCATCCTGCGACGCGTCCTGTCCCGGCAGACCGACCCCTACACGGTCGCGCCGCTCTGGCCGGATTCGGTGTCAATGGCCGGGCTACAGGCCCGGATCGGCCTCGACTCGGGCAAGTGGAACGAAATGCAGATGGCCCGCGTCGCGTTCGACGCGTTCGCGCAAGCCAAACGGGTCGACTCGGTGGAGCCCCCGATCAATATCGAGGAATTGCTCGAGCGCCCGTTCTTCGCCGACCCGCTGCGCCGCCACGACATCGCGCCGATCACCGACGGCGCGGCGGCGATCGTGCTCGCCGCCGACGACCGCGCCCGCGAATTGCGCGAAAACCCGGCCTGGATCACCGGAATCGAGCACCGCATCGAGACCCCCGTGCTCGGCGCGCGTGACCTCACCGAGTCGCCGTCGACCAAAGCGGCGGCGCGGATAGCCACCCGCGACCACACCAGCAACCTCGACGTCGCCGAGATTCATGCGCCCTTCACCCACCAGCACCTGATCCTGGCGGAAGCCATCAGGATACCGGGGAAGACGAAGGTCAATCCGTCCGGCGGCGCGCTGTCGGCCAACCCGATGTTCGTCGCCGGGCTTGAGCGCATCGGATTTGCGGCCCAACACATCTGGAGCGGATCTGCCGAGCGGGTGCTGGCGCACGCCACCAGCGGGCCCGCGCTGCAGCAGAATCTGGTCGCGGTCATGGAAGGAAAGAACTGATGGCCGGAGCAGGCGCACACCTGGCCGCGGTACTCGGTACCGGGCAAACCAAATACGTCGCGAAGCGCCAAGACGTTTCGATGAACGGCCTGGTGCGCGAAGCCATCGACCGGGCGTTGGAAGACTCCGGTTCCACCTTCGACGACATCGACGCCGTCGTGGTCGGCAAGGCGCCCGACTTCTTCGAAGGCGTCATGATGCCGGAATTGTTCATGGCCGACGCCGTGGGAGCCACCGGCAAGCCACTGATCCGGGTGCACACCGCGGGTTCGGTCGGCGGATCCACCGGGGTGGTGGCCGCCAGCCTGGTTCAGTCGGGCAAGTACCGGCGTGTGCTGGCGATGGCGTGGGAAAAGCAGTCGGAATCAAATGCCATGTGGGCCTTGTCGATTCCGATCCCGTTCATCAAGCCCGTCGGCGCGGGCGCGGGCGGGTATTTCGCCCCGCACGTGCGGTCGTACATCCGCCGCTCGGGGGCGCCGATGAACATCGGTGCCATGGTCGCCGTCAAGGACCGGCTCAACGGGGCCCGCAACCCGCTGGCCCACCTGCACCAGCCCGACATCACCTTGGAGAAGGTGATGGAGTCCCCGATGCTCTGGGACCCGATCCGCTACGACGAGACCTGCCCCTCCTCCGACGGCGCCGCCGCCGTGGTGATCGGCAACGAGGAGAGCGCCGAAGCCCGCTTGGCGCAAGGGCATCCGGTGGCGTGGATTCATGCCACGGCGTTGCGCACCGAGCCGCTACAGTTCTCCGGACGCGACCAGGTCAGCCCGCAGGCCGGGCGCGACGCGGCCGCGGCGCTGTGGAAGGCGGCCGGCATCACCAGTCCGATCGACGAGATCGACGCCGCCGAAATCTACGTCCCGTTCTCCTGGTTCGAGCCAATGTGGTTGGAGAACCTCGGGTTTGCCGCCGAGGGCGAGGGGTGGAAGCTCACCGAGGCCGGCGAGACCAAGATCGGCGGGCGGATTCCGGTGAACCCGTCCGGCGGCGTGTTGTCCTCGAACCCGATCGGCGCCTCGGGCCTGATCCGCTTCGCCGAGTCGGCGATCCAGGTGATGGGCAAGGGCGGCGATCACCAGGTGCCGGGCGCACGAAAGGCGTTGGGCCATGCTTACGGCGGCGGCTCTCAGTACTACTCGATGTGGGTGGTCAGCGCCGACAAGCCCGCGAAAGCCGACGCATGACCCAGCAGACCAAGCAGACGAACACCGCGCACCCCGCCCACGAGGCCGGCCGCCGATCCCGCGAGGCGGTCACGGCCAGGGACAAGGAGGCATGGCTGGCGGTGTTCGCCGACGATGCCATTGTCGAAGACCCGATCGGGCCGTCGGCCTTTGATCCCGAAGGCAAAGGGCACCGCGGACGCGACGCGATCTCGGCCTTCTGGGACAAGGCCATCGCCAACACCACCAAGATCGAGTTCGTCTTCCGCGACACCTACCAGTGCGGCAACGAGGAAGCCAACGTCGGGCACATCCTCATCACGACCGGCGACTACCAGGTCACCGCGGAAGGCGTGTTCACCTACAAGGCCGACGACGACGGCCGGCTGGTGGCGCTGCGCGCGTATTGGGAGATGGACCGCGCCGCCGCGTCCACCCGAAAGATCTAATCCTGGTTGCCAGACGTCATGTGGTTCGCGCACGGCACGCGGCGAGACGCAATTCCCTATGCGGGCGCGTACTGAGCGGTAGTGTCGCGGTGTCGCGATCACCATTCCGGTGAGGGAGCGGGGCCTGTGGATGCGGTGGAATTCGGGCGCTACCAGCTGCTCGGGTCGATCGGCGAGGGCGGCATGGGCGAGGTCTTTAGGGCCCGCGACAGGGAGTTCGCCCGCGACGTCGCGATCAAGCTGCTGCCCACCCAGCTGACGGACCAACCGGGTTATCGGGAGCGGTTTCGCCGCGAGTCCCAGATCATGGCGCAGTTGACCGAACCGCACATCGTCCCGATTTTCGAATCCGGTGAAATCGGCGGGCGCCTGTATCTGGTGATGCCGATCATCGACGGCGTCAGCCTGGCGGCCGCGCTCGAGCGCCAGGGGCCGATGGTTCCCCTACGCGCGGTCCGGATTATCGAGCAAATGGCCTGCGCCCTGGACGCCGCGCACGCCCAGGGCCTGGTGCACCGCGACGTCAAACCCTCCAACGCGCTGCTCACCACGGGAGCCGGCCGCGAATTCGTCTACGTGATCGACTTCGGCATTGCCCGCGACAGCACGGCCGTCAAGCTGACCCGTACCGGCTCGGTTCGCGGCGCGCTGGCCTACATGGCGCCGGAACAGTTCACGACGGGGACGACGGGTCCGCGCGGCGATATCTACTCGTTGGCGTGCGTGCTCTACGAGTGCCTCACCGGCACGCAGGCGTTCACCGGCGAAAGCCTGGAGCAGCAAATCGCCGGGCACGTGACAGAGAATCCGCCCCACCCAAGCGAGCATCGGGCGGGCATACCGGCGGCATTCGACGACGTCATCGCCCGCGGCATGGCCAAGAAACCCGAAGACCGTTACCCGACCGCCCGAGACCTGGCCGTCGCCGCCGAGCACGCACTCGCCGAGCGCGCCCACCCCGAGCCCGCCTACGCCCCTCGTCCACCCCTACCGCACATAAACGGCGAGGGCAGCGAAGTCCACCCCAACCGGAACCGACACACCGGCGGTGTTCCGTGCGGCGCGTAAGCCCGCGCGCAAGCGACGCACCCGCGCCCTGGCCCTCGGCATTGCGGCGGCCGCCATCATCGCAATCCTCGCGGTGGTCGGTTACCTGGCATACGGTCCGGCACAATTGATCCAGCGAACGCCGTTCCACGCCGGGCCCAAGTCCGGCACAGCCAAGCCGACCGCGCCGGCCGCCCCCAGCCAGATCGTGCTGCCGTTCACCCTCGGGGACCCAGAGGGGGTGGACGTGGACGACGCGGGGACCGTCTATGTCGCCGACTCCGCGAACAACCGGGTAGTGAAGCTGCCGGCAGGGTCCAATTATCCGATCGTGTTGCCGTTCACGGGTCTTAACCGTCCGGCCGGATTGTGGGTGGACGGCAAGCGTGGCCTCTTCATCGTCGACCAATACAACAACCGGGTGCTAAATCTGCCGAACGACTCCAACACCCCGATCGTGGTTCCGTTCACCGGCCTGCGCGAGCCGCACGACGTTGCACTGGACAGCGCGGGCAACATCTACGTCGCCGACTTCAGGAACAACCGGGTGCTGAAGCTGCCCGCCAGCTCGGATAGCGCCACCGTGCTGCCGCTGCCCGACCTCAGCGGCCCCTACGGCGTCACGGTTGACGACGCGGACGCCGTCTATGTCAGCGACAGCGGCAATAACCGCGTGCTGAAGCTGGCCGCGGGCGCCAGCACGCCGATCGAACTCCCCTTCACCGACCTCAATTTCCCCAGCGGCGTGGCAGTCGACCACAACGGCAGCGTCTACCTCACCGACCTGAACAACAACCGCGTGCTCAGGCTGGCGCCCGGCGCGGGCGCCGCGGCTACGCTGCCGTTCGTCGACCTCTTCTTTCCCTACGACGTGGCGGTGGACAAGCAGGGCGCCGTCTATGTCGTCGACTTCCACAACCGGGTGCTGAAACTGCCCCCGGCCTGATTGCCCGGCTAGATCGGTTCGAGCCCAGCCAAATGCCGCTGGGCCAGGTCGCGGTAGGCCTGCGGATTGAGGTTGACCCACATCTCGGCGCCCGTTCCGGACACCGGCCCCTTGATCTGCGCGGGCGCTCCGACGACGAGCATCCCGGCCGGAATCTGGGTGCCGGCAAGCACCAGCGACTGGGCCGCGACCAGACAGCGCGCTCCGATCACCGCGCCGTCGAGAACCGTTGCGTGGTTGGCGATCAGCGCCTCCTGCCCGACGTGCACCCCGTGGATCACGCACATGTGCGCCACCGTCGCGCCCGGACCGATGTCGACCGGGATGCCGGGCGGCGCGTGCAACACCGAACCGTCCTGCACGTTGGCGCCTTCGCGCACCACGATCGGGCCGTAGTCGCCGCGTAGCACGGCGTTGAACCATACCGAGGCGCCCGCCTCGACGGTGACGTCACCGATCAGCGTCGCGGTCGGGGCCACAAACGCGGTGGGGTCGACTTTGGGCGAGCGGCCCTCGAAGGCAAACAACGGCATCGTTTAGATATACCCCAGCGTGCATACCTCCGTGCGTAACCGTCGATAACCGTCGATAACACAGCCCGACCCGCCATCGTTGCGCTCGCCAACCGTAAAACTGTAACGTGTTCTAGTTAGAGACGACGCGGAGGTGACAGGTGAGTACCGACACCAAAACGGTCGGCATCCGGGAAATCGATCCCGGCGCATTGCCGACCAGATACGCCCGGGGCTGGCACTGCCTGGGTGTCGCTAAGGACTTCCAGGATGGCCAACCGCACGCCATCCAGGCGTTCGGCACCAAGCTGGTGGTCTTCGCCGACTCGCACGGGGAACTGAAGGTCCTCGACGGCTACTGCCGGCACATGGGCGGTGACTTGTCCGAGGGCACCATCAAGGGCGACGAGGTCGCCTGCCCGTTCCACGACTGGCGCTGGGGCGGTGACGGCCGGTGCAAGCTCGTGCCCTATGCGAAGCGCACCCCCAAGACCGCGCGCACCCGCTCCTGGACGACCGACGTCCGCGGCGGCCTGCTGTTCGTCTGGCACGACCACGAGGGCAACCCGCCGGACCCCGCAGTCAGGATCCCCGAGATCCCCGAGGCCGCCAGCGACGAATGGACCGACTGGCGGTGGAACAGCGTCCTCATCGAGGGATCCAACTGCCGCGACATCATCGACAACGTCACCGACATGGCGCACTTCTTCTACATCCATTTCGGGTTGCCGACGTACTTCAAGAACGTCTTCGAGGGCCACATTGCGTCGCAGTACCTGCACAACGTCGGCCGACCCGACGTGAACGATCTGGGCACGTCTTACGGTGAGGCGCAACTGGATTCGGAGGCCTCCTATTTCGGGCCGTCGTTCATGATCAACTGGCTGCACAACAGCTACGGCGGCTACAAGGCCGAGTCGATCCTCATCAACTGCCACTACCCGGTCACCCAGAACTCCTTCATGTTGCAGTGGGGTGTCGTCGTCGAAAAGCCCAAAGGCATGGACGAAGCGATGACCGACAAGCTGTCCCGGGTGTTCACCGAAGGGGTCAGCAAGGGCTTCCTGCAGGACGTCGAGATCTGGAATCACAAGACCAGAATCGACAACCCGCTGCTGGTCGAGGAGGACGGCGCCGTCTATCAGTTGCGTCGCTGGTATCAGCAGTTCTACGTGGATGTGGCCGACATCAAGCCGGAGATGGTGGAGCGCTTCGAGATCGAGGTAGACACCACCCGCGCCAACGAGTACTGGAATGCCGAGGTGGCGCAGAACCTGCGCGCCAGGGAAGTCGCCGAAGACGTGCCCGCAGAGCAACACTGACCGACATGTCCGACGACCAACCGGCGGTTCCCGACGTCGATCGGCTTGCCCGTTCGATGCTGCTGCTGCACGGTGATCATCACGACCACGACGAGCGGCCCGCCCGGCCCGGCGGTGAATCATGGTCGAAATCAAGGGATTTCAGCAACGACCCGCAACGCGCCGCCGCGGTTGCCGAGGCCTCGCGCGCCGATCGCGAGCTCTACCTGACGTCGGGCCTGCAGCCGGTGGACTGCCGGTTCTGCCATGTGACGGTCAGCGTCCGAAGGCTGGGCCCCGGTCACACCGCGGTGCAGTGGAGCACCGAGGCGTCGCGGCGCTGCGCGCATTTCGCCGAGGTCCGCGAGTCCGGCGGCGACACCGCGCGCACCCGATCCTGTCCGAAGCTGAGCGACAGCATCGAGCACGCGGTCGCCGAGGGGTATTTGGAGCTCCCGGCCGAAGACTGAGACCTTTGCAGGGCGCGAGCGGGCCTCCCGAGGGCATGCGGTTGGGACCGCAGCAAATCGAGTGCTGATCGTGTTATCACATCCGCCACATGAGTATCCGCTCCTCCGGGCATCTCGTTGCCCGCTTCCGAGCGACAATGCGCGAGGGCGGCAGAGGCTCAACTCCGCGGCACGGGAAATTGTCGCTCGGAGGCGGGCCAATGAGTATGTCGTGTTGGCTCAGATCGATGCGACCGCAAGGGTATTCATTCCCTCGTGTGCCGGGGTGCTGGTGGCAAACTGGTTGGTTGTCGCTTTTGCTTTGGCGATGGCGGTCAGGCCGAGGTGCGCTCGCGCGCGACGCGGCAAGCAGAGGCTCCCTAAAGCCCCGCGAACCGCTCCTTGACAGTTTCGGCGGTCAGCCCGTAATCGGCCAGCGAGTAGTTATGCTTCGGCGCCCGCGCGCCGGTTTGGCTCTCGGCGTGGCTGTCCGCCATTGCTTTTCGCGCCTCGTCGGTCAGCGTCAGACCAAAGTGCCGGTAGATATCGGCCACCGTACCGAGAGGGTCGGCAATCAGATCGCGGTAGTCGACGTCGTAGAACTGGGCCGAATCATACTTGGCGCGTGCGGTATTGAATCGTTCCAAGCCGCGCGACCAGGTTTCCATCGCGTCGGCACCTATCTGGGCGCCGACGAACGTCGTCGACCAGCCCTCGGCGGTGTGCTGGGCCAGCGAGCACATCGAGGCCATGATCGTCTCGACCGGCCGGTGGGTCTGGATCACCAGTGCGTCTGGATAGGTCGCCATCAACGCGTCAAGCGCGAACAAGTGGCTGGGATTCTTCAGCACCCAACGCTTATCGGCATCGTTCAGGCCGATCAGTTGAAGGTTGCGGCGATGCCGCCGATAGGATGGCGTCCAGTCCTGCTCCGCTAGCCACTGTGCGTAACCGGGCAGGTGCGCCAGCGTCTCGTAGGACACCGAATGCAGCGACTGGCGCAGCAGCTGCCAGCATTCCTCCAGTTCATAGGCGGCCATGAAGTGCAGCCCGGTGTAGTCCGGGTTTTCCGCGTGATGCCTGGTGAATTGGTCGTCGAGCTGGCGGTAAAACGGGTTGGAATCCCAGGTTTCGCGCGGCGGACGCGGCTGCGGGAACTCGGCCAGCCACAGGTGCAGACCCTGATGGGCCGGGTCGGCGCCGAGCAACCGATGCAGCGCCGTGGTGCCGGTGCGCACCAACCCCGTGACAAAGATCGGCCGTTCGATGGCGACGTCGGCGTGTTGCGGGTACTGCTTCCACGCAGCTTCGGACAATAGCCTGGCCACCAGGGCGCCGCGAAGGAAGAACCGATTCATCTTGCTGCCCAACGCCGTAAGGCCGGCATCCCGCCGGTACGAATCCAGCAGCACCTGCAGCGCTTCGCGATAGTTGTCGTCGTCGCTGCCGAAGTCGTCCAGCCCGACCAGCTTAGTGGCCGACGCATGCAGTTCGTCGACGGTGCCGACGTCGGTGCGCATCCCCGTCGCGTCGGACATCAGGTGTGGTACTCGCCGCAGTTGACGTCCAGGGTTTGACCGGTGATGCCGCTGGCCAGGTCGCTGGCCAGGAAGAGAATGGCCGATGCCACCTCGTCTTCGGTGGGCAGCCGCTTGAGGTCGGAGTTCGCGGCGGTGGCCTGGTAGATCTGGTCGACGGTGGTGCCGTACTTGCCCGCCTGGTGGTTGAAGTAGCTTTGCAGCGTGTCGCCCCAGATATAGCCGGGTGCAACGGAATTGATGCGGATGCCCTGCTCACCGAGTTCGGTGGCCAGCGATTGCGACATGGACAGCAGCGCGGACTTGGCCATCTTGTAGGCGCCGTATTTCGCCTGGGAGTGCCGGATCACCATGGAGTTGACGTTGACCACCGCACCCTTGGACTCCGCCAAGGCCGGGGTGAACGCCTGGGTGAGTCGCAAGGCGCCCAGCACGGTCAGCTCGATTGCGTCGCGGATGTGCTGAAAGGTGGTGTTGGCCAACGGTTTCATGGACGGAACCCGGAACGCGTTGTTGATCAGCACGTCGATCCTGCCGTACGCCTCTAGGGCGGTGTCGACCAGGTTCTGCACCTGATCGTCGTCGGTGATGTCTGTGCACACCGGCACCGCGCGGTGCCCGGTATCGATGATCTCCTTGGCCAGGTCGTCCAGCCGGCTGGCGGTGCGCGCGGCCAGCACCAGGTCGGCGCCGTCGCGTGCGCATCGGTGTGCCAAGGTGGTCCCCAACGCGGGGCCAACCCCACTGATCACCACAACTTTTCGCTTGAGCATCCCGGTCATCGTCACCCCAACATCCTGGTCGCAATTTGCTCTTGACGCAGCGCGATTCGGGCGCACCACTCGTCTTCGGAAATCTTGTTGTGCTCGAAATACGGCAGCGTGGCCGGCATCGCATCGAAGTCGACCAACTCGACCGTAGGCCCGTCAGCCTCGGTCAGCTCACGCGACACCCGCTGCCAGCGGAACTGCAGGAAGCCCTTTCGGTGGCCCAGCGTCTCCACCCAGTTGGTCACTCCCGGATTCTGGTCGGCGACGACGATGCGGACCTTGCCGTCCGGGTCCGCCTGGGCCTGGGTGTTGTTCAGCGAGGTCTGGTGGTTGATGTAATCCAGCGAGATGTACCACAGGCTGCCCAGCTGGAAGCCCAAATAGGGAGCATCGGAGACCGGCACCGTGATCACCAGCGCCTGATCGGGCCGCAGCTCGAAATGGCCGGCGGACGAGTATTGGGTTGCCAGACCGCCCGGAGTCAGCCGGGGCGCCACCATCGTGTTGACCGGAATGTTCAGGTAAAACCACTGGGGAAACTGCAGCCATGTTTTCACCCGGCTCACCAGCTGTTTTCCCGCTGTGGCGTAGCGCTTTTCGATCGTCGCGCGAGTCAGCGGCGGCGGTGCGGTGCCCGCGGTGTCCAGCCTGGAGATGGTGAGCGTGCCGCGCCGCGCGGACCAGTCGCCGTACACCTCGCGCATCACCAGTTGCCCCGGGCCGGTCGGCCGGAACCGCCACTCGAAGCTCCCGTCCTCGGCGATCTCCAGTTCACGGTCGTCGAATGCCGCCTGGCTGACGGGCACGTTGTCGTCGGTGTATTCGCCGCCGAGTAGCTGGAAGCTCAGGTCGGTGGTGGTTCCACGCCGGCCGGCGACCACGTAATCGTGGTCGGCGTGTACCCGGGTGCCGAAGTAGAGGGTGTCCGGGTTGTCCAGGCCCATTTTCGTAAACGGGCCGGTGCCCGACTGCAGGAAAGGATGGTCGCGCTCGTAGTCGAAGGCCAGATGCGTGCAGCCGGCAATGCAGCCGGCCAGGTACTGCAATCCTTCGAGCAAATCGGCTTCGGTCTCGATGTGCGGTGCGGCGGCGACGAGTTTTTCGGCCTCCGCGATGGCCGCGGTCAGGGCGCCGGAGTATGAATTGTCGGACACGCCCTCGACGCTAGAACGTGTTCCTGTTTTGAGTCAATGGCGAACATTTCCGCGTGTCGTCCACGGCTATCGAAGACGACGCCCGATCACCCAGCTGTATTCAGGAGGTGCACTGGTTGGCCAGCGTGATCAGTGCCTGGCGCACGTCGGGGTGCCGGTTGAGGTAGTCGATCAGATTGCCGCCCGACCCCTCCGCCTGGGACTTGGCCGTCAGCTCGGCCTTCACGTCGGGATGACGGTCGAGGTACGAGTGGACTGTTTGGGACGTCGTCTGACCGACGGTGGTGGTGCACTCGGCGCTGGCCACCGGGGCTAGTACCTGGCCGAAAGGTATCGCGATCACCAACGAGCCGGTGGCGCTCAGCAGGCCACCGGCAAGCAGGCCGCACAGTCCGCGGCGAATAGGACTGGAAGTCTGGCTCATGCGAACAAGGCTACCCGCGCGAGCCGCATTAGCGGATTGCTGGCTTGGGCCTAAGCTGAGCCTGGTACGGGCCCGCTCGGGCCTACGCGGATGCCGTCTCGGGCGGCAACTCCATGCGGATCCGAGCTTCTGACGCGGATTCTTCCGCCTCTTCGGCCTTCGCCGCCTTCGCCGCTTTCGCCGCCGAGATCGTTGCTGACGGTGCCGCGGCGGTCGGCGTCGAAACCAGCGGTGTCCCCGCTGCAGGAGCCTGTTCGACGGCCTCCTCGACGGCCTCCTCGGCGGCCGCGTCCGCTGCCGGTCCCGCGACCTTAACCGGGGCTGCCGGCGCTGCCATGCCTGGACCCGCCCCCGCCGATCCCGAGGCCGCCATCGCTGCAGACGAGATCATCATGGCGGCAGGGCTCAACAGGCCCGCGGCTCCGGTGCCGACGGTGGGACTGGCGACGCTTCCAGCAGCGGAGCCACCTGTAGCGGCGACACCGGCGGTCGAACCACTCGCGGCGGCCGTGCCAACGCCGTCGTTGCCCGCGGTCGCGTAGCCGTAGCTGCCGCTGGCCATGGCGCCGCTGCTCGCCGCCATAGCCGCGCCGCCCGCCGCGATGCCCGCGCCGCCGACGCCTGCGCTGCCGACGCCGTCGCCGCTTGCCGCGGCCGCTCCGTCGCCGCCCGGGCTTGCCGCACCGGCACCGGCGCCGGCATTCGGCGTGCCGCCGCCGGCGCCCGAGGCGCCGCCGCCCGCCCCCATGCCCCCGCTGGCCAGGCCGGACAGCCCCGACAGGCCTTGCAACGCCTGCGGCAGACCGCCCGACATCAGCTGGGATGCCGCCGCCGACGCCCCACCGTGATAACCCACCATCGCGGTCACGTCCTGGGCCCACATCTCCTCGTAGTGGCTCTCGGTCGCCGCAATCGCGGGCCAGTTCTGCCCGAACAGATTCGCCATCACCAAGTTCACCAACGAGTTGCGATTGGCCGCCACGGTCAAGGGATGGACCGTCGCGGCCAAGGCGGCCTCAAACGCGCTGGCCACCGCCTCGGCCTGGGTTGCGGCGCCAAGCGCCTGAGTCGACGCGGCAGTCAACCACCCGGCATACGGGGCCGCCGCGGTCAGCATCGCCTTCGCGGCCGCACCCTGCCACGCCTGACTAGCAAGGTTCGAGGTCAGCGACGAAAACGACTGCGCGGCGGATGACAGCTCCGAAGCCAAACCATTCCACGCTGCAGAAGCCTGCAGCATCGGTCCCGAGCCCGCACCGGAGAACATGAGCAACGAATTAATCTCCGGCGGCAACGTCAAGAAACTCATCAATCACTCCAGACGCACTGCGAACGACTACAAGTACCGTAAACCACGCTGTTCCGAGATTCTTGTTTTCGCAAGACTCCCATCATAGAACCGCTACCGGCACTCGGCGCTAGTGATGGCCGATTCACCTCGCCGCCAGCGCCGACTCAACCGCACACAACAAGCCCCGCGCGTTCGCCAGCAACATTTTGATGTCCGAAGCCCGACCTAATGCACACGAATGGTATGGCCCTTGCCCGGCGCCTGTCTACCGGGCACCAGAGGCGAAACAAAGCAACCGCACACTGCATCGGACCCGTCGCGCAATGAGCCAGCCTTCCGTCACGGGTGCCTCCACCAGGCGCCGAGAACCGCGCAACTTAATCCGAAGCCGCTCAACGCTTTACGGCGGCACGTTCATCCCAGGCGGCCGACGTTACCTCCCGTGAGCGGGCGGTGCCTCCTGCTCGCGCTTGATCTCCAGCGCGATGTCGATCAGCTGGTCCTCCTGGCCGCCGATGAGTTTGCGCTGGCCGGCGCGGTGCAACAGCTCGTGAGCCGGCACGCCGTAGCGCTCGCCCTGGCGCACGGCGTGCTTGAGGAAGCTGGAGTACACCCCCGAGTACCCCATGATCAGCGCGTTGCGGTCGAGCAGGCATTCGGCCGGCATCGCCGGCCGAACCACGTCCTCGGCGGCGTCGGCGATATCGAAGAAGTCGATGCCTGTCTTGACACCGATCTTGTCGAACACCCCGATCAGGGCCTCCACCGGCGCGTTGCCCGCACCCGCACCGAAGCGACGCACGCTGCCGTCGATCTGCTTGGCGCCCGCACGCACCGCCTCCACCGAGTTGGCCACCCCCAGCCCCAGGTTTTCGTGCCCATGAAAACCGACCTGGGCGTCCTCGCCCAGCTCGGCGACCAGCGCCGACACGCGGTCGGCCACGCCGTCGAGCACCAGGGCCCCGGCGGAGTCGACGACGTAGACGCACTGGCAACCGGCGTCGGCCATGATGCGGGCCTGCGCGGCCAGCTTCTCCGGCGCAATGGTATGGGCCATCATCAGGAAGCCGACGGTCTCCAGGCCCAGCTCGCGGGCCAGCCCGAAGTGCTGAATCGAGACATCGGCCTCGGTGCAGTGGGTGGCGATCCGGCAGATCGACCCGCCGTTGTTCTGCGCCTCTTTGATGTCCTCCTTGGTGCCCACGCCGGGCAGCATCAAGAACGCGATCTTGGCCTCTCTGGCCGTCTCCGCGGCGAGCTTGATCAGCTCCTGCTCGGGGGTCTTGGAGAAGCCGTAGTTGAACGACGACCCGCCCAGGCCGTCGCCGTGCGTCACCTCGATCACCGGCACCCCGGCGGCGTCCAGCGCCGCGACGATGGCCTGCACCTCGTCCTTGGTGAACTGGTGGCGCTTGTGGTGCGACCCGTCGCGTAACGACGTGTCCGTCATCCGAACATCCCAGACCGGGTTGAAAAAGATCTCGGTCGTCATCGCGCGCCTCCTGCGACAGACAGCGTCTCCTTGGCGATCTCCTCGCCGACCTTGGTCGCGGCGGCGGTCATGATGTCGAGGTTCCCGGCGTAGGGCGGCAGGTAGTCACCGGCCCCCTCGACCTCCACGAAGGTCGTCACCAGGTGGTTGCCACCGTTGACCACCGATGGCTCGTCGAACTGCGGCTCGTTGAGCAACCGGTAACCCGGCACGTAGGTCTGCACCTCGGCGACCACGTCGCGAATGGACTTGGCGATCGCATCGTGGTCGGCGTCCTCGGGGATGGCGCAGAAGATGGTGTCGCGCATGATCATGGGCGGGTCGGCGGGGTTCAAGATGATGATCGCTTTGCCGCGTGCGGCCCCGCCGATCGTCTCCACGCCCTTGCTGGTTGTCTTGGTGAACTCGTCGATGTTGGCCCTGGTGCCCGGCCCCGCCGACACGGAAGCCACCGAAGCCACGATCTCGGCGTAGGGCACGCCGCCCTGTTCGGCGACCGCACGCGACACCGCGTACACGATCGGAATCGTCGCCTGCCCCCCGCAGGTGATCATGTTGACGTTCGGCGCGTCCAGGTGCTCGCGCAGGTTCGCCGGCGGGATCACCGCCGGGCCCACCGCGGCCGGCGTCAGGTCAATGGCGCGGATCCCGGCGGCCGCGTACTTCGGCGCCGCATCCCTGTGCACGTAGGCGCTGGTCGCCTCGAACACCAGGTCGGGCTTCTCGGGCTGGGCCAAAAGCCAATCGACGCCTTCGTGGGTGGTCTCCAAGCCCAGCTTGCGGGCCCGCGCCAGTCCTTCGCTCGCCGGGTCGATGCCGACCATCCAGCGCGGCTCCAGCCACTCCGATCGCAACAATTTGTACAGCAGGTCTGTGCTGATATTTCCCGACCCAACAATCGCTACGTTCGCCTTAGACGGCATGTTGCTCCTTACCCCATGGTCGCGACCCGCTGCGCCCGGCTTCGCCGCGCTTGCGATCGCTCCTATTCGAACGACAATCGAACGGCACCCAGCCCGGCGAAGTCGGCGACAAACTCGTCACCGGGGCGCGCGTCGATTGCGAAAGTGCACGATCCGGGTAACACGATGTCACCTTTTCGCAGCCGTACCCCAAAGCTTTCCACCTTGCGGGACAACCACGCCACCGCCGTGACCGGATTACCCAGCACCGCGTCGCTGCGGCCCTCTGCGACCACCTCACCGTTGCGCTTCAGTACCGCGTCGATGGACTTGACGTCGATCTCATCCGGCGACAGCCGGGCGTCACCCAACACGAAGCCGGCCGCGGAGGCGTTGTCGGCGATCGTGTCGCATATCTTGATCTGCCAGTCCTTGATCCGGGTGTCGATCAACTCGATGGACGGGACCAGAGCCTCGGTGGCCGCCAGCACGTCCTCCTCGGTGCACTCGGCCCCGGGCAGGTCCGCCGACAAGATGAAGCCGACTTCCACCTCCACCCGCGGAGACAGGTAACTGGCCGCCTTGACCGGAGTGTGTTCGAACACCTGCATGTCTTCGAGCAGATGCCCGTAGTCCGGCTCGTCGACACCCATCATCTCCTGCATGACCTTGCTCGTCAGGCCCACCTTGTGGCCCACTATCCGGGCCCCTTCGGCGACTCTCTGACGGATATTGATCAGCTGGATCTCGTAGGAGTCCACGACGTGAATATCGGGGTGGGTGGACGTCAGCGGAGCAATCGGGTCGCGGCTCCGCTCGGCTTGCGCCAAGTCGGCGGCCAGCTCCTCACGAGTCGCAGCGCTGAGCATTCCCCGAAGTCCCCTTCACCCTAAACTGCCCTTCATCCTCAACTGCCCTTAGCTCTAACCTGCTCAGCGTGACCGGGCTAGTAGCGCCCGGCCCGGGCAATTCTATAACGTGTTCTACATGACAGCACAGGACTACGACGTCGTCGTGGTCGGGAGCGGCGGCGCCGGCATGGTCGCTGCCCTCACCGCCGCGCATCGTGGCCTCTCGACAGTAGTCATCGAGAAGGCCCCGCACTACGGCGGGTCGACGGCGCGCTCGGGCGGTGGCGTCTGGATTCCCAACAACGAGGTCCTCAAGCGCGACCGCGTGCGCGACACCCACGAGGCGGCCCGGACCTATCTGCACGGCATCATCGGCGATGTCGTCGACCCGCAGCGCATCGACACCTACCTGGACCGCGGGCCCGAAATGTTGTCGTTCGTGCTCGCGCACACGCCACTGAAGATGTGCTGGGTTCCGCGCTACTCCGACTATTACCCCGAGGCGCCGGGCGGCCGCGCCGACGGCCGTTCGATCGAACCGAAACCGTTCAACGCCCGCAAGCTCGGCGCAGACGAGGCCGGACTCGAACCCGCGTACGGCAAGGTGCCGCTCAATGTCGTTGTGATGCAGCAGGACTACATGCGCCTCAACCAGCTCAAGCGGCACCCGCGGGGGTTGCTGCGCAGCCTGAAGGTCGGCGCCCGCACGATGTGGGCGAAGGCGACCGGCAAAAACCTCGTCGGCATGGGCCGGGCCCTGATCGCACCGCTTCGGATCGGGCTGCAAGAGGCCGGCGTCCCGGTCAAGCTGAACACCGCGCTCACCGACCTCTACGTCGAGGACGGGGTCGTCCGGGGCGTCTACGTGCGCGAGACCGGCGAATCCGAGTCGGGCGAGCCGCGGCTGATCCGGGCCCGGCGCGGGGTGATCCTCGCCAGCGGTGGCTTTGACCACAACGAGCAGATGCGGGTTAAATACCAGCGCGCGCCGATCACCACCGAGTGGACCGTTGGCGCCAAGGCCAACACCGGCGACGGCATTCTGGCCGGCGAAAAGCTCGGCGCCGCACTGGATCTGATGGAAGACGCATGGTGGATCCCGACGGTTCCGTTGGTGGGCGCGCCGTGGATCGCCCTATCGGAACGCAACTCGCCCGGCGCGATCATCGTCAACATGTCCGGCAAACGCTTCATGAACGAATCGATGCCCTACGTCGAAGCCGGCCACCACATGTACGGCGGGCAATACGGTCAAGGACCCGGGCCGGCCGAGAACATCCCCGCGTGGCTGGTGTTCGACCAGCAATACCGGGATCGATACTTCTTCGCCGGACTGCAAGCCGGACAACGCATTCCACGCAAGTGGATGGAGTCCGGAGTGATCATTCAGGCCGATACGCTGGACGAGCTGGCCGGCAAGGCGGGCCTGCCTGTCGACGAGTTGGCCTCCACCGTGCAGCGATTCAACGGCTTCGCGCGGTCCGGCGTCGACGAGGACTATCAGCGCGGCGTCAGCGCGTACGACAAGTACTACGGCGACCCGACCAACAAGCCGAATCCCAACCTCGGCGAGATCAGCCACCCGCCCTACTACGCCGCCAAGCTGGTGCCCGGGGACCTGGGCACCAAGGGCGGCATCCGCACCGACGTGCACGCACGTGCGCTGCGCGACGACGGCAGCGTCATCGAAGGCCTTTACGCCGCGGGCAATGTGAGTGCCCCGGTGATGGGACACACCTACCCCGGCCCGGGTGGCACCATCGGACCGGCGATGACCTTCGGTTACCTGGCCGCCCTGCACATCGCGGGAGCGTCCTGACATGCCGATCGATGTAGCTGTCGCGCTGGCCGCGAAGCTCGAGCCCATCGAATTCTCCTGGTCCAGCAGCGATGTGCAGCTTTACCATCTGGGACTTGGCGCCGGCGCGGATCCCATGGACCCGCGCGAGCTGCGCTATCTGGTGGACGACACCCCGCAGGTGCTGCCGACGTTTGGCAACGTGGCCGCCACCTTCCACCAGACCACACCGCCGACCGTTCGTTTTCCCGGCATCGACATCGAGCTGAGCAAGGTGTTGCACGCCAGCGAACGGGTGGAAGTGCCTGCGCCGCTGCCACCTTCGGGGTCGGCGCGAGCCGTCACCCGGTTCACCGACATCTGGGACAAGGGCAAGGCCGCCGTCATCTGGAGCGAGACGACGGCGAGCGCACCCGACGGCACCGTGCTGTGGACGCAGCGACGGTCGATCTACGCTCGCGGCGAAGGTGGATTCGGCGGTGAGCGCGGACCGTCCACGTCCGACGCCGCACCGGATCGGGCGCCCGACCTAGAGGTCGCGATGCCGATTCTGCCGCAGCAGGCGCTGCTGTACCGGCTCTGCGGCGACCGCAACCCGCTGCACTCCGACCCCGAATTCGCCGCTGCCGCAGGGTTTCCCCAGCCCATCTTGCACGGCCTGTGCACCTACGGGATGACCTGCAAGGCTATCGTCGACACCGTGCTGGACGGCGATGCCACGGCCGTGGCGGCCTACGGCGCGCGCTTTGCCGGTGTGGCATTCCCCGGCGAAACCCTCACGGTCAACATCTGGAAGGACGGTGATTCCGGGGGCCGGCTGGTGGCCGGCGTCGTCGCGCCTTCGCGCGACAACGCCATCGTGCTCGGCGGCGTCGAACTCATCCCGGTCTAGAGGCCCTGGGTCTGGCGCGGGTCTAGCCTGGGTCTGGCGCGGGTCTAGCCCGGGACCTGGCGCGGGTCTAGCCCTGGGTCTGGCGCCCCTTTTCGCCGAACGTCACGCCAGAGTGACGCCGCCACCACGACCGTCACCCCAGCGTGACGCTCGGCAAGCCCATGCCGCCCCAACACAACGCACGGCACGCCAACACCACGCGCCGAAAACCGCCAACCCCCAACGCACGTCAGGCATCCCACGTCACGCGTCCAAAACCGCCAACCCCCAACGAACGTCACCCCAGAGTGACGCCGCCACCACGACCGTCACCCCAGCGTGACGATCGGCAAGGCCACACCGCCCCGACACAACGCACGGCACGCCAACGCCACGCATCCAAAACCGCCAACCCCCAACGAACGTCACCCCAGAGTGACGCGGCCACACGAACGTCACGCCAGAGTGACGCGGCCACACGACCGTCACCCCAGCGTGACGCTCAGCAAGGCCACACCGCCCCGACACAACGCACGGCACGCCAACGCCACGCATCCAAAACCGCCAACGCCCCAACGAACGTCACGCCAGAGTGACGCGGCCACACGAACGTCACGCCAGAGTGACGCCGGCCACACGACCGTCACCCCAGCGTGACGCCGGCACCACGACCGTCACCCCAGCGTGACGCTCGGCAAGCGGGCGGTGCCGCCAGCTCGGGAGGCCAACGCGCCGCGCACGCGGCTAACGATATCGGCGGCCCGATCCCCCGCGACTGCCCGGATCACGATCCAGCTGAGCCGATCGAGCTTCTCTCGTCGCCGAATATCCCAGGCATAGCGGCGCCGATCGGTTCGATGCTCTTCGCCGTCGTACTCAGCCGCTACTTTGACTTCCTCCCAACCCATATCGAGGTACGCGAACACGTCTCCAGATTCGTCTTCGACCGGAATCTGTGTTTGGGGTCGCGGCAAGCCCGCCCGTATTAGCACCAGTCGAAGCCACGTTTCCTTTGGCGACTGCGCCCCGCCATCGACCAGATCGATCGCGGTCCGCGCCAGACTGATTCCCCGCCGGCCGGGATAGCGTCGCGCCAGCGACTCAACCTCAGCCATCTTCAGGTCGGTGGCGCGCACCAGGGCGTCGATTGCTGCCACCGCGTCGTCGACCGGGTACCAGCACCCCAAGTCAAGCGCAGTCCGTGCCGGCGTTGTCACGGGCACACCGTCGACCAGTACTACCTCATCGTCTTCGATTCGGTCACCACGAACTCGCAATCCTGGCAACGGGTTTCTGTTGCTGTGCAGAAGTTCACATGGCGCTGCGGCGTCCACCCACTTTGCACCGTGCACTGCCGACGCCGAAAGCCCCGCGACGATGCCCTGGCGTCGTGACCATAGCCACCCCGCGCGGGCCCGAACCAGCGGAGTCACCTCAACAGCGCGGCTGACATAGACCCCGCGGAACAACCTGGTATGGCGAGTCCGCAGACCGCTCTTGACAATCTCTCCGTTCGCGATGGCCTCGCTACCGATGAATGGCTCCACCATGCCGGCAGGGTTCCACGAGTCGCCTCGATCGTCACGTCAGCTCGGTCGTGTTATCCACAGCGTCACTCCAGCGTGACGCTCACCGGCGCCAGTCACTCCAGCGTGACGCTCGGGGACGCCAACGATCATGCGCGGCTAGAAAGACCGGCAGCGGCACGGATCTGTCGGCGGGCCGCGGTGCGGTCGGCGTCGGGAAATATATAGTGGCTCAACGCGGTTCGCGCAATGGCGCCGGCAAGGTCGCGGGGGTCCACCGGCCCGGCGGAGTCGTCCTCGCGGGCCCACCGGCGCACAACCACCACGAGCACTTCGGTCAGCATGGGTAGCGCCTGGGCCATTTGTTCGTGTGCGAACCCCGGCTCGAGGTCGAGCAGTCGCCCGGGCGGTTGATCCTCGACGAAAGTCGCGACGACGTCGACCGCGGTTTCCAGTAGTGCGATCCCGACAAGTCCAGACGTCGCATTGTCCATCGCCGCGCCGAAGCGCCGGCGTTCGCGTTTGCCCAACGCGTCGATGAGTTCTTCTTTGGACACGAAGTAGCGATAAATGGTGGGCCGCGAGACCCTGGCCAGGTTCGCCACGTCCGAGAGCGACATCTTCCGAGCACCCGTCCGGAACACCAGCCGCTGTGCGGCGTCGAGGATGCGGTCGGACAAATCCCCCTGACCTGAAACGGATTTGGGCCCGGATTTCGGTTCGGCAATCGACACGACGGCAGTCCCTAGAGTCTGCCGAGTTCGCGTAGCCAGGTGATCAGCAGTCGCAGTCCGTCGTCGAAGGACATGGGCTGGTAGCCGAGTCGCTGCGCGGTCAGGTTGTCCTTCGTCCTGGGTCTGCGCACGCTGTTCGCCGCGGCTTCGGCGATGGCCATCAGGGTAGGCCCGAATTCGGCGGTCAACGCCTCGGGATCCGTGCGGTAGTCGAGATCCTCGACGCGGTGCTCGATTCCGGCGACCTCGCAGGCGCGATTGATGCCGCCGGCGGTACTGAAGGTATCCCCGGGTCGCCCGACCAACAGGTAGCGCTCACCGGACACCCCGTCGTCTAAAGCGGCGATCGAGCCCTTTGCGACATCCGCCCCCGCCACCCAGGTCACCGGAAAAGCGAGATAGCGCTTGATCTTTCCCCGCATGCCCGCCAACAGAACTCGGTTGAAGCTGGTGCGGTGCAGGGCGCGTTCCACCACCAGGCCAGGGCCGAAGATCGCGCCCGGGTGGCAGGTCAACACGTCTTGGCCCGCGGCCGCGCGTCGGTGCGCTTCTCGAAACGCGGCGAGCTTGGTGACCGTGTAAGGGTCGTTCGGCGGGTTGTCGAGAACGGGAGCCTCTTCGAAGTCCAGACCGGCGCTCAGATTGAGGAAGGTGGCGGTGCTCAGGGCCACCACCCGGCGCATTCCGTGGGCTTTGGCCGCATCCAGAACGTTGGTGGTGCCGACCATGTTGACGGCCTTGAAGTCTTCCAGGTCCTGGCTGGCGCCGCCCAGCAGTGCCGCGGTGTGGATTGTCGCCTCGGCGCCCTTGGCAGCGCGCAGCACATCGTCGGCGTCGCGGATGTCTCCCTTGACCAGCTCGACGCCGATCCCGGCCAGCGCGGCGGCTTCGTCCGGATTGCGGACCAGGGCGCGAACCTGGTCGCCACGCCGGATCAGCTGCTCGCAGACGTTGCCTCCGGCCTGCCCGGTGGCGCCGGTGACGAAGATGGTGCTGGGCACGGCAGCCCTCCCGGGTGTTACACATTGAACAGAGTTAGTTGTGACTGTAAACCTTGACGTGGCATTCGTTCTATATTCAATGCCATGGCCATCGATCCATCGAGCGTTCTTCTGACCGATCGCGTCGCGGTCGTCACCGGCGGCGGCGCCGGCATCGGCCGCGGCATCGCGGCTGGGCTGACGGCATTCGGCGCGCGGGTCTCGATCTGGGAACGCAACCCCGAGTCGTGTGCGTCGGCCGCCGAGGAGATCGGTGCGCTGGGCATTGCCGTCGACGTCCGCGACAGTGCCGCTGTTGACGCCGCGCTGGTGCAGACCTCCGCCGAACTGGGGACGGTGTCGATCCTGGTCAACAACGCCGGCGGAGTTTTCTGGTCCGGCATCCTCGACACCACCGAAAACGGTTGGGACGCAATGTATAAGGCGAACTTGCGGCACATTTACCTGTGCACGCAGCGGGTTGCGCGCATCCTCGTCGAGCGGAAACTGCCGGGCAGCGTCATCAGCGTCACCTCGATCGAAGGTGTCCGTGCCGCACCGGGTTACGCGACCTACGCCGCGGCCAAGGCCGGTGTCATCAACTACACCAAGACCGCCGCACTCGAGCTGGCGCCGCACGGGATTCGGGTCAACGCGCTGGCTCCGGACATCACCCTGACGGAAGGCATCAGGCAGATGGCGCCGCCGGGCTCCGAGCAGCGATTCGGCCTCACGGTCCCGATGGGCCGCGCCGGTCACGTCGACGAGATGGCGGGCGCGGCGGTGTTTCTGGCGTCGGACATGTCCAGTTACATCACCGGTCAGACGATCCACGTCGACGGCGGCACGCACGCCGCCAGCGGCTGGTATCACCACCCCGAAACCGGCGCATACGCGCTCGGCCCGACGCCTTCTCACACAAGCACACGAACGATAGCCTGAGCCGATGCCGCGTATTGCACCAATCCCCCTGGCAGAACTCAGCTCTCACTCCCGCGAAATCGTCGACGCAGGCGTCTCCGCCGGCCTCTACGCGACGCCGATACCTCTGCAGATCTTCGCCTACCGCAGCGCACAGCTCGACCAGGTCAACACGGCCAGGGCCAGCCTCGGTGCCGCCACCCTGCTCGGTGGCCGGATCCTGGAGTTGCTGCGCATCCGCAGCGCCCAACTCGGCGAATGCGAACCCTGCAGCCAGTCACGCAAACACGACTCGATCACCGACGACGATGTCGCGTGCCTGCTCGCCCCGGGCCACGCCACCCTCACCCCGCAGGAGCGGATGGCCGTCGAGTTCATCGACCTGCTCTCCGCTGACCACCACGCCATGGACGACGAGTTCTATCGGCGATTGGCTGAGCATTTCACCGCAGCGCAGATCATCGAGCTCGGGTTCACCTGCGCCGGGGTAATGGGATTGCACCGCTTTATCCACACCCTCGATGTGTACGGCGATACACCGCCGGTCATCGAATACCACCAGGACCAGGTCGACAGCGCGAAGCCGGCGGGGCAAGCGACCTAACCCAAAATCAACCCCGAAGTCGGCACCCCGGTCCCCGCGGTGACGAGCACGTGCTCGACGTCGGGCACCGGATTCACCGAGGTGCCGCGCAACTGCCGCACCCCTTCGGCGATGCCGTTCATGCCGTGGATGTAGGCCTCACCGAGCTGGCCGCCGTGGGTGTTGATGGGCAGCCGCCCACCCACCTCGATGGCGCCACCGGCGATGAAGTCCCTGGCCTCACCCTTGGCGCAGAAGCCCAACTCCTCCAACTGAATGAGGGTGAACGGGGTGAAGTGGTCGTAGAGCACGGCGGTCGCAATGTCGGCCGGCTGCAAGCCGGACTGCTGCCACAGCTGCTGGCCCACCAGGCCCATCTCGGGCAGGCCCAGTTCGGGCCGGTAATAGCTGACCATCGTGTACTGGTCGGGGCTGGAGCCCTGCGACGCCGCCTCGATGACCGCCGGCCGCTGCTTGAGGTCCCGCGCCCGCTCGGGCGACGTCACCACGATCGCCACCGCACCGTCGGTCTCCTGACAGCAGTCCAGCAGCCGCAGCGGCTCGGCGATCCACCGCGAATTCTGGTGTTCCTCAATGGTTATCGGCTTCTGGTAGAAATACGCCTTCGGGTTCTTCGCGGCGTGCTTGCGGTCCGCGACCGAGACCGCGCCGAAGTCCCGGCTCGTCGCGCCGGACAGGTGCATGTACCGCTGGGCGATCATGGCCACCTGCGCCGCCGGCGTAGAGAGGCCGTGCGGGTATGAGAAGGAGTTGTCCGCCACGGTCGAATCAGCTTGCGCTTCAGCGCTTCCGACCAGCCGCGTCTGCACCTGACCGAACCGCATGCCGGACCGCTCGTTGAACGCCCGGTAGGCGACGACGACGTCCGCCACCCCGGTCGCGACGGCCATGGCCGCATGCTGGACGGTCGCGCACGCGGCACCACCGCCGTAGTGGATCTTGGAGAAGAACTTCAGCTCACCGATGCCGGCCGCCCGCGCGACGGCGATCTCGGTGTTGGAGTCCATCGTGAACGTGGTCAGCCCGTCCACGTCGGCCGGGCTCAGGCCCGCGTCGTCCAACGCATCCAACACCGCCTCGGCCGCCAGCCGCAGCTCACTGCGCCCGGAGTTCTTCGAGAAGTCGGTGGCGCCAATGCCGACGATGGCCGCTCGACCTGACAACACTACGCATCCCCAATCGTCAGAGTTGCGGTGGCAATGACGTGGTTCCCAAGGCTGTTGCTGCCCACCACCTTTACCGTGATTAGGCCGTCCTGCACGGCGGTGACCTCACCGGAGAACGTCACGGTGTCGTAGGCGTACCACGGCACTCCCAGCCGCAGCCCGATCGACTTGATCAACGCCGACGGCCCAGCCCAATCGGTGATGTAACGCTGCACCAGCCCGGTGTCGGTCAGGATGTTGACGAAGATGTCCTTCGAGCCCTTGGCCTGCGCCTTGTCCCGGTCGTGGTGTACATCCTGAAAGTCGCGGGTAGCAATGGCCGTCGAGATGATGAACGTGGGATCGCCGTGCAGCTTCAGCTCGGGCAACACCGTCCCCACTTCAATGACCGGTGCGCTCATGCGTCAGGCTCCCAGGCGTGGAGGGTCCACTCCGGTCCGGAGTCACCGGCCGGGAAGTCGATATACGTTGCCCGGACGGGCATTCCGATCTTCACCGTGGCGTGGTCGACGTCGCGCAGCTCGCCCAGCATGCGAACGCCTTCCGAGAGCTCCACCAACGCGATGACGAACGGCAGGGTGCGGCCGGGGACCCTCGGCGCATGGTGCACCACGAAGCTGAATACCGTGCCCTTGCCACTGGCCACCGCGTAGTCGATCGGTAAGGCTTTGTCCTGCCACACCGCCGGCACCGGCGGGTGCTGCAGGCTGCCGTCCTCCCGCCGCTGGATCCTCAGCTCGTGCGCCTTGACGCCCTCCCAGAAGAATGCGGTGTCGCGCGATACCGAGGGACGCATCATGGCGTCGGCATCCAAATCCTCCGGCACGGACACCTCAGCGGCCGGCGCGTCGGCTTCGCGCGGCTTGAATTTGAGGATACGCCACTCCATCTCGGCGACATCCTCGTCACCCACGCGCCACGTGATGTGCTGGTTGATGAAATAGCCCTCACCGAGCGCGGTCTGCTTCGGACCGACCACGTCGCGCATCTCCGAGGCGACGCTGACCTCCTCGCCCGGGAGCAGATACCGGTGGTAGGTCTGCTCGCAGTTGGTGGCCACCACTCCGATGTAGCCGGCTTCGTCGAACAGCGTCATCATCGGACCCATGGGATCGTCGGTCGGGCGTTCCCCGGCCAGACCGAACATCGTCCAAACCTGAATCATCGCCGGTGGGGCCACAATTCCCGGATGCCCGGCGTCGCGGGCAGCGGCCTCGTCGGTGTAGATCGGGTTACGGTCCCCGAGGGCCTCCACCCAGTTGTTGATGGTCGGCTGGTTCACCGGATCCCGGCCCACGCGGGGCTTGGCGATGACGGTCGCGGTGATCTCTGAGACGGCTGCCCGGATTTCCGCGATGCCCTCCTCGTCGTCGCTCATCGCGGCACCCGAGGCACCTTGAGGCCGGCGGCCGCGATCATTTCCCGCATCACTTCGTTCACGCCTCCGCCGAACGTGATCACCAGATTGCGCTTGGTCTGCGAGTCAAGCCAGTTCAGCAACTCGGCGGTGTCCGACTCGGCGGGGTTGCCGTATTTTCCGACGATCTCCTCGGCGAGTCGGCCGATGTACTGAATGCGCTCTGTCCCAAAGACTTTCGTGGATGCCGCATCGGCCACGTTGATGTCTTCGCCCGCCGCCGCGACCTGCCAATTCAGCAATTCGTTGATCCGCCACATCGCATAGATCTCACCCAGCGCGCGTTTGACGTCGTCATGATCGATGGGCGTGACGCCGTCAGCGCCCGGTTTGGACGCCCACGTGTGGAGCCGGTCGTAGATGCCGGCGGTGCGACCGGCCGGACCGAGCATCACCCGCTCGTTGTTGAGCTGGGTGGTAATCAGCCGCCACCCGCCGTTCTCCTCCCCGACCAGCATGTCGGCCGGCACCCGCACGTCGTTGTAGTACGTGGCATTGGTGTGGTGGGCGCCGTCGGACAGGATGATCGGCGTCCAGGAGTAGCCGGGGTCCTTAGTGTCCACGATCAGGATTGAAATGCCTTTGTGTTTAACGGCTTCGGGGTCGGTGCGGCAGGCCAGCCAGATGTAGTCGGCATCATGCGCGCCGGTGGTGAAGATCTTTTGCCCGTTGACAATGTACTCGTCACCCTGGCGCACGGCCGTGGTCCGCAGCGACGCCAGGTCGGTGCCCGCTTCCGGCTCCGTGTAGCCGATCGCGAAGTGCACCTCGCCGGCCAGGATCGCCGGCAGGAACTTCTTCTTCTGCAGCTCGCTGCCGAACTGCTGCAGCGTCGGACCGACCGTCTGCAGGGTCACCGCCGGCAGCGGCACATCGGCCCGATGCGCCTCGTTGACGAAGATCGACTGCTCGATCGGCCCAAAGCCCAAACCGCCGAACTCTTTTGGCCAACCGACACCCAGCTTGCCGTCCTGGCCCATCCGCCGGATCACCGCGCGGTACGCCGCGTTGTGCCGGTCTTGCTCCATCGCCTTCATCTCGTCGGACGAGATGAGGTTGGAAAAGTATTGCCGCAGTTCGGCTTGCAGCTGGCGCTGTTCCGGAGTCAGTTCGATGAACATTGTGCTCCCACGAGGTCTAAGCGATGAGAAGGGCCGCCCAGCAGCCGGGACAGGTCCTTGATCGTGGAGTAGTACCGGTGCATCGGGTAGGTGACGTCCATCCCCATGCCGCCGTGCAGGTGATGGCAGATCTGCATCACCGGCGGTGCCTGCGACGCCACCCAGTAGCCGAGGACGTCCAGGTCGGCCTCTGTTTGAGGGTCGGAGTCGCGCCCCTCGGATAGCCGCCAGATCACCGACTTTGATGCTAAATCGATTGTGCGCGAGGCGATGTAGATCTCGGCGAGCTGCGCGGCCACGGTCTGGAAGGTCGACAGCGGCTTGCCGAACTGCTTGCGGTTTGCCACGTAATCCGCGGTCAGCCGCAGCGCGCCGGCCACCAGACCGTCGGCAAACGCGCCGATCATGGCCAGCGCCAGCTGGTTGACCCGATGCGGCTGCGCGCCCGCCAAGACATCGGAATCGGCCACCGCGACGTCGCCGAACGTCACCGTGTACTCGTCGGAACCACTCGACGTCGGCGTCCGGACCAACTGCACCCCGTCGGCCTGCGGCGAAACCACCACCACGGCGCTGTCGGCCGTGACGATCATCCAATCGGCCTGTTCGGCATACCCGACACCGACCTTGGTGCCGGACAACCGCCCGTGCACGAAGTTAGTCGCGGGCCGGTCGGGCAGCGCCGAGCCGGGCTCGTTGAGGGCCGCGGCCAACAGCCCGCCCTCGGCGACGCCGCCCAGGAAACGATCCTGCTGTTCGGCCGAAGCCAGGTCGAGCAGCGGGATCACCCCGAAGCCCAGCGTCGCCAGCGCGGGCGTGATGGCGCCGTGCCGACCCACCTCGGTCAGCACCGTCCCGACCTCGGAAAGGCCCACGCCGTCGCCCCCGAGGCGTTCCGGCACCGGCAGCGCCGTCACACCCCCGCCGACAAGCGCCTGCCAACTGAGATCCCGGCCCAACACCGACGTCACCACATCGGCAACGGCTTCCTGTTCGGCGGTGAGTTCGAAGTCCATCGTCGCTCTTAAATCCATCAGTGATCCACTGGGCACTTGCCGGTGTAATCGACCTGCCAGTGCTTGATGCCGTTGAGCCAGCCCGACCGCAGCCGCTCCGGCGCCGAGATCGGCTTGAGGTCCGGCATATGGTCGGCCACGGCATTGAAGATCAGGTTGATCGTCATGCGAGCCAGGTTCGCGCCAATGCAGTAGTGCGCCCCGGTCCCGCCGAATCCGACGTGCGGATTCGGGTTCCGCATGATGTTGAAGGTGAAGGGATCGTCGAAGGCTTCTTCGTCGAAGTTGGCCGACCGGTAGAACATCAGCACCCGCTGGCCCTTCTTGATCTGCACGCCACTCAGCTCGTAGTCCTCCAGCGCGGTGCGCTGGAAGGTGGTGACCGGGGTGGCCCAGCGGACGATCTCGTCGGCGGCGGTCTGCGGGCGCTCCTTCTTGTACAGCTCCCACTGCTCGGGGAATTCGGCGAACGCCATCATCCCCTGCGTGATGGAGTTCCGGGTGGTCTCGTTGCCGGCCACCGCGAGCATCACCACGAAGAAGCCGAGCTCGTCGTCCGAAAGCTTCTCGCCGTCGATGTCCGCCTGGATCAGCTGGGTCACGATGTCGTCGCCCGGGTTCTTGGCCCGCTCCTCGGCCATCTTCATGGCGTACATGATCAACTCCGCCGACGACATCTTCGGGTCGATGTGGGCGTACTCCGGGTCGTCGTTGCCGGTCATCTCGTTCGACCAATCGAAGATCTTGCCCCGGTCCTCCTGCGGCACGCCCAGCAAACCCGCAATGGCCTGCAGCGGCAGCTCGCACGACACCTGTTCGACGAAGTCGCCGGAACCCGCGGCCGCCGCGGTTTTGGCGATCGTCTGGGCGCGTTCGCTGAGTTCGGCGCGCAGGCGTTCGACGGAGCGCGGCGTGAAACCGCGGGAGATGATCTTGCGCAGCCGGGTGTGGTGCGGCGCGTCCATGTTGAGCATGACGAACCGCTGTACCTCGATGTCCTCACGCGCGATGTCGTTGTTGAATCGCGGTATGACTCCGTTCTCGAAGCTGGAGAACACGTCGCTGCGCCGCGACACCTCTTTCACATCGGCGAGTTTGGTGATCGCCCAATAGCCACCGTCGTGAAAGCCGCCCCCGGTGCCCGGAGCCTGCTCGTTCCACCAGATCGGGGCGGCCGCCCGCACCTCCGCAAACTCTTCGACCGGGAGCCGCTCGGAGTAGATGTCGGGGTCGGTGAAATCGAACCCGGGGGGCAGATTGGGGCTGGGCACGCTGCTTCTCCTTACTACAGTCCTCGCTGACTGGCTCGGAACTGGGATGAAACTGGATGGAACTGGGTTGACCCGGCTGGGCCCTCCACACTAGTTGTACTAGTGATGCTCTGGTGCCAGTAAAACATGCCTCCACCGCAGACAAAAGGCAGCGAGACATCCTCGCTTGTCAGAATACTGAAACGTGTTCTAGCCTGGCCCCATGGGTAACCCGGTAATCGTTGAGGCCACGCGCAGCCCGATCGGCAAACGCAATGGATGGTTGTCCGGCCTGCACTCCACCGAGCTGCTGGGCGCGGTGCAAAAGGCGCTGGTCGAGAAGGCCGGTATTAACTCCGACTTTCAAGCTGGAGATGTCGAACAGATCATCGGCGGCTGCGTGACGCAGTACGGCGAGCAGTCCAACAACATCACCCGGGTGAGCTGGCTCGTCGCCGGGCTGCCTGAGCACGCGGGCGCCATGACGGTGGACTGTCAGTGCGGCAGCGGCCAGCAGGCCAACGGCCTGGTCGCGGGCCTGATCGCGGCGGGTGCCATCGACATCGGCATCGCGTGCGGCATCGAGGCCATGAGCCGCGTCGGACTCGGCGCCAACGCCGGTCCCGACCGCAGCATCCTGCGGCCCGCGTCGTGGGACATCGATCTGCCCGACCAGTTCACCGCTGCCGAGCGGATCGCCAAGCGACGGGGCATCACCCGCGAGGACATCGACGCCTTCGGATTCCAGTCCCAGCTACGCGCCAAGCGGGCCTGGGACGAGAACCGTTTCGACCGGGAAATCTCACCGATCGAGGCCCCGGTGCTGGACGAGCAAAAGCAGCCCACCAGCGACCGCCACATGGTGTCCCGCGACCAGGGCCTGCGCGATACCACGCTCGAAGGGCTGAGCCAGCTCAAGCCGGTACTCGAGGGCGGGATCCACACCGCGGGCACGTCGTCGCAGATCTCCGACGGCGCGGCGGCCGTCTTGTGGATGGATGAGGACAAGGCCAAGGCGCTCGGGCTCAAACCGCGCGCGCGGATCATCAGCCAGGCGCTGGTCGGCGCCGAGCCCTACTACCACCTGGACGGGCCGGTGCAATCGACGGCGAAGGTGCTGGAAAAGGCCGGCATGAAGATGGGCGACATCGACATCACCGAGATCAACGAGGCCTTCGCGTCCGTGGTGCTGTCCTGGGCCCGAGTGCACGAACCCGACATGGACCGGGTCAACGTCAACGGCGGCGCGATCGCGTTGGGTCACCCGGTCGGCTCCACCGGCAGCCGCCTGATCACCACCGCGCTGCACGAGCTGGAGCGCACCGACCAGACCACCGCGCTGATCACCATGTGCGCGGGCGGCGCGCTGTCCACGGGCACCATCATCGAGCGGATCTAAGCCGATCTGGCCCGGAGCTAGCCCAATGCTCGTTTCCAAAGAGAGCCGGATCGAGGCGGCGCAGGCCTACATCGACGCGCTGGTCAGCCATGACGGCGACGCCGTCCCGTTCGCTGCCGGGTGCATCCGGATCGAGCAGGGCGTCAAGACCGGGCTTTCCGGAAACCACCTGCGGCGCAGCCTCAATCGGGGACCCCAGTATCGGCTGATCGCCGGCACGACGCCACCGGACTACCGCATCGTCGGCGACGAGGTGCACGCGGCGTACGACGTGCTGACCAAGGCGGCGTACGGCGGCCGCAGGCTCGCGGCCCGAGTTACCGAGACCTTCCTGATCCCCGCCGAGAGTTCCGGCGGTGAGGCCGAAATCCGCCACATCGAGGTTCGCTTCCGGCCCTTTATGCAGCGCTAACTAGGATCAGCGTCATGCCGAAATCACCACCGAAGTATCTGAATTCGCCGTTCGGCGATTTCTTCATCAAATGGATGTCGCGCATCAACACATTTCTGTACCGCCGCAGCGGAGGAGAGGGCCTGGGCGGCACCATCCAGAACATTCCCGTTGCCCTGCTAACCACCACGGGCCGCAAGACCGGCGAGCCCCGGGTGAGTCCGCTGTACTTCCTGCGTGACGGTGACCGGGTGATCGTGGCCGCATCGCGGGGTGGCGCCGTCAAGAACCCGATGTGGTACCTCAACCTCAAGGCCAATCCCAAAGTTCAGGTACAGATCAAAAAAGAGGTGCTCGATCTGACCGCGCGGGACGCCACCGATGACGAGCGCGCCAAGTATTGGCCGCAATTGGTGGACATGTACCCCTCCTACGAGGACTACCAATCCTGGACCGACCGGACCATCCCCGTCGTCATCTGCGATCCGTAATCGGGTCGCAGACCACGACATACCGGAAGCCCGACCGACCCAATCGGCCCCGCCTAGCCGATGCCGGTCCGCGGGATCACGCTGGGCCGGTTGTCCGTCGCATGCGGACTCGCACCGCCGCGGCCGATCATTCCCCCGGGCGCCCCAGTGCCGGCACCCATGCCCGTCGGCATCGGCATCATCGGCATCCCGCCGCTGCCCATCTGACTCCCGGCCGCCCCCGCCATCTCGGAGGCGTTAGGCACGCCGGCGGCGCCCAGCCCCGACATGGCCGTGCTGGCCATGTTCCCCGGCATCGAGCCCTCCCAAGTCGGCGGCACCGACAGCGCGCCCACCAGCCGCGCGTTGCCCAAACCCCCGGTCGCGACCGAACCTACGCCCCCGCCGCCACCCAGCGCGTTCATATCGGGAACTGCCGTCTTGACCAACTCGGGACCGTCGGCCCCCAATTCCGCCCCGGTTAGCGCCGGAACGGCGCTATGACCCATTTGGGCCAGCGACATCATCGGCGACATCATCATGCTGGCCGGATACATCCCGATCTGGGCCACCTCCGAGAAGTCCGACAACGTTGTCGACGACGTTAATCCCGAAATCGCCGACGACGCCTCCGACTCCAGGCTGCTCAACGCGGTCGAGGACGTCACCCCGGAAAGCGCCGACGACGCCTGCGACACCAGGCTCGTCAACCCCGTGGACGATTCCAACCCCGAAAGCGCCGAGGACGCCTGCGACCCCAGACTGGTCAACCCCGTCAAACTCAGCGACGGCATTTCGAACGACGTTATTGTCGACGCCACCGAGGTCGCACCGGTGTGGTACCCCACCATCGCGGCCACATCCTGGGCCCACATCTCCATGTATTGAAACTCGGTGGCCGCGATCGCCGGAGCGTTCATGCCAAAGAAGTTCGTCGCCAACAGCGCCGACAAGGTTGTCCGGTTGGTCGTGACCGCCAACGGGTGCACCGTGGCCGTCACCGCGCTTTCGAACGCGGTCGCTGCCACCCGCGCCTGAGTCGCCGCGCACGCGGCCCGGATCGCGGCTGAACTCAGCCACCCCAAGTAAGGCGTTGCCGCCGCCGCCATCGACAGCGACGCCGGACCCGACCACGGTCCACTGGTCAGTTGAGTGATGACCGACTCGAACGACGTCGCCGACGCCTGCAGATCCTCGGCCAGCCCGTCCCACGCTGCCGCCGCCAGGTGTAGCGGACCCGAGCCCGCACCGGCGAAGATGCGTGCCGAATTAACCTCGGGCGGCAACTGCACAAAATCCAGGACCATTTCCCCTCCTAGTCAAACGAGCCGAAATACCGGCCCTGACGAAACCCCACAACGGTGGCCAAACACCACGCCCGGACGCTAACTCGGGCCACAACGCGATCGCGTGTTTTGACCAAAACATCCCGACTTTTTTGACACGGCCGCGGAAGCGGCTGGCGCCCAAAGGCTCGCGGCATTTGCACAGCAAACGCTTTTCACGTCGTCGCGCGCCCACAAGGCACCACGCTTCACAGGCCCAAGAACCCGGACGAACCGGGATGCAGGAACTGAAGGACGCCCGAACTCTGCCCGGAGAAGCTGAGCAGGCCCGTATTGAAGCCGATGTCGCCCCCGTTCCCAATGCCTGAGTTGGAGCCGCCGTCGCCCCAATTGAAGAACCCGGTGTTGGAGCCGCCGTAGCCGAAGTTGAAGTAGCCGGCATTCTCGCCTTGTTCGGTCGGGTTTCCGCCCGAGTTCCCGTAGCCCGCGTTGTAGCCATAGCCCGAGTTCCCGATACCCGAGTTGTAGCCGTCGCCCGAGTTGAAGAGGCCCGAGTTGTAACCGGTGCCCGAATTGAAGAAGCCCGAGTTGCCGGTGCCGGAGTTGTCGAACCCCGAGTTCGCGACGGACTGGACAGCAGTCTGACCCACCCCGGTGTTCAGGTTGCCCGAGTCAAAAAAGCCCGTGTTGGTGTCGCCCGAATTTCCGAAACCCGTGTTGGTGCTGCCGGCGTCGAAGTGCCCCGTGTTATGGAAGCCCGAGTTGAAGCCGCCCGTGTTGTAGTCACCGGAGTTGAACAGGCCCAGGCTGAAACGGCCGGCGTTCCCGATTCCCGCGCTGTAGACGCCCGAGTTCCCGAAGCCGAAGTTGTTGCCGTTGAACTGCTCTGCGTTGACCCCCGAATTGCCGATGCCGGTGTCGGCGCCACCGGCGTTCCCGAGGCCCGTGTCGATCTGGCCCGAGTTGAATAAGCCGGTATCGAAGAGCCCCGAGTTGCCCACACCGAAGTTTCCGTTGCCCGAATTGAAGAAGCCGATGTTGTGGCTGCCCGAGTTGCCGATGCCGAAGTTGCCGCTGCCCGAGTTCAGTCCGCCGAAATTGAATTGACTGCTCGTCGTGTTGAAGTAGCTGTTCCCGAGGCCGATCTCGTTGCTGCCAGTGAGCCCGAAGCCGACGTTGTAGTTACCGTCGTTGCCGGAGCCCCAGTTATTGCTGCCGGTATTGCCGAAGCCCACGTTGTTGCTGCCGGTGTTTCCGCCGCCTACGTTGGCGTTGCCACCATTTCCACTGCCGAAGTTGAAGCTGCCCAGGTTCCCGTTGCCGACGTTGGCGATGCCCATCGCGTTGCCGAAGCCGACATTGAAGCTGCCGCTGTTTCCGCCGCCCACATTGAAGCTGGACTGGATTCCGGCAAATGCGTTGCCGTTGCCGAAGCCCAGGTTGTCGCTGCCGTAGTTGCCGCTGCCCAGGTTGGTGCTGCCGGTGTTCCCGCCGCCCAGGTTCCCACTGCCGATGTTGCCCGAGCCCAGGTTGTAGCTGCCGATGTTACCCGAGCCCAGATTGCCGTTGCCGTTGTTGCCGAAGCCGAGGTTGGGCAGGCTCGCCAACGCGCTTTGCAGACTGGACTGCAACGGCGCCAACTGCGCGGCCGCCGCCGAGGCACCGCCGTGATAACCCACCATGGCGGCCACGTCCTGGGCCCACATCTGTTCGTATTGGCCCTCGGCCGCGGCGATCGCCGGTGCATTGAGGCCCAGAAAGTTCGAACGGACCAACGACACCAACGCATTTCGGTTGGCCGCCACCACCAACGGGTGGACCGTCGCTGCCTGGGCCGCCTCAAACGCACAGGCCACCGCCTTGGCGTGGCCGGCCGCAGTCGCGGCCCGCGCCGACGCCGCGCTCAGGAACCCCACGTAGGGAGCCGATGCCGCGGACATCGCCGCCGACGCCGCTCCCTGCCACGTCGCTCCCGCCAGGCCCGAGGTGACCGATGAAAACGAATCCGCCGCGGTCGCCAACTCGTGGGCCAGGCCCTCCCAGCCCACCGCCGCCTGCAGCATCGGCGTCGATCCCGCACCGACAAACATCCGCAGCGAATTGATCTCAGGCGGCAACACCGCAAAGTTCATCCAACACCCTCCCTGGCCAGATGGCCGCCCAGCGCGGCCCTCGCGGCGGGACGCTAGGAGAAGTCGCCGCGGGCTATCGCGCTTTGACCAAATTCGACCAATGGATTGATCCGGCGGACCGAGCGGGGGAGAATGCGCCACGCCGGGCGCTCGGGTGAGGCTTACCGATTACGCGCCGTATACCGGGACCGGCGGCCGCGCTTTGGCCAGCAGGTCGGCGACGACGGGCCCCAACTCGGCCGGGTCCCACCTGGCGCCCTTGTCGACCTCCGGGCCGTGCGCCCAGCCCTCGGCGACGCGGATCTTGCCGCCCTCGACCTCAAACACCTTCCCGGTGACTTCGCGGGATTCGGCACTGCCCAGCCAAACCACAAGCGGCGCGATGTTTTCCGGAGCCATGGCATCGAAATCCTGGTCCTGCGTTGCCATCATCTCGGCAAAGACGGTCTCGGTCATCCGGGTGCGGGCCGACGGCGCGATGGCGTTGACGGTCACCCCGTAGCGACCCATCTCGGCCGCGGCGACCAGCGTCATCGCCGCGATGCCCGCCTTGGCCGCGCTGTAGTTGCCCTGCCCGACGCTGCCTTGCAGGCCGGCACCGGAACTGGTGTTAACGATCCGCGCGTCAACAGTTTTGCCCTCTTTGGACAGCCCGCGCCAGTACGACGCGGCGTGCCGCATCGTGGCGAAATGACCCTTCAGGTGAACGGCGATGACGGCGTCGAACTCCTCTTCGCTGGTGTTGGCCATCATCCTGTCGCGCACGATGCCGGCGTTGTTGACCAGGACGTCCAGGCCACCGAAGGTGTCGACGGCCGCCGAGACGAGGCTGGCGGCTTGTTTCCAGTCGGCGATGTTGGACCCGTTGGCGACGGCTTCGCCACCGGCCCCGGTGATCTCGTCGACCACACCCTGCGCCGCGCTGCCCCCGCCCGCCGGCGAACCGTCCAGTCCCACCCCGATGTCGTTGACCACCACGCGCGCCCCCTCGGCGGCGAAGGCCAGAGCATGCGCGCGGCCGATGCCGCCGCCCGCTCCGGTGACGATGACGACGCGGCCGTCAACTAGCCCCATAACTGTTGTCTCCTCTACTTGGGCTTTACTTGATCGCACTCGCGTTCGTGGTGGCCAGATAGTGCGGCGGTTCGCCGCCGCCGTGCACCTCCAACGAGGCGCCGCTGATGTAGGACGCCGCGTCGGAGGCCAAAAACGCTGCGGCCCAACCGACATCGTCCGGCTTGGCCATTCGCCGCAGCGGTACGTTCTTGGAGATCGCGGCGATCGACTCGGCGTCGCCGTAGAACAGGTCGGCCTGTTCGGTTTCGACCATCCCGACCACACAGGCATTCACCCGCACCTTGGGCCCCCACTCCACCGCGAGCGTTTGGGTGAGGCTTTCCAGCCCGGCTTTGGCCGCCCCGTACGCGCCGGTGCCCGGCGATGGCCGCCGACCACTGAGGCTGCAGATGTTGACGATCGATCCGCCGGTCGGCTGGGCCTGCATCTTGTCGTTGGCGAACTGCGAAACCAGCAGCGCACCAATGAGATTGAGCTCGATGATCTTGCGGTTGAACTTCGGGCTGGAGTCCGCGGTCAGCACATATGGAGACCCGCCGGCGTTGTTGACGACGACGTCGAGCCGGCCGTGTGTGTCGACGATGGAGTCGATCAACGACTGGACGGCGTCCTCGTCGCGGACGTCGCAGGAGTGGAACTCGTAGGGGAGCCCGTCGACCGCGCGCCGGGCGCAGGTCACCACGGTGGCACCCTGTTCGGCGAAAACCGCACTGATTCCGGCGCCCACCCCTCGAACGCCGCCGGTGACCAAAACGACCCGTCCGGCCAATCCCAATTTGATGGCTTCGACGAATGGGCCAAATGGGGTGTCTCCGTCGGCGACAGTCACTGTGCTAGCGTACCAAGCAAGTGCTTGCTTAGGTAGCTGACCCCCAGCAGGAAGTGCCATGACGATCACCTCCACCATCACAGAGCCGGGCATAGTCGCCGTCACCGTCGACTATCCGCCGGTGAATGCCATCCCGTCGCGCGGCTGGTTCGAACTGGGCGACGCGATAACCACCGCCGGCGCCGATCCCGAGACCCGCGCGGTGATCCTGCGCGCCGAGGGTCGCGGCTTCAACGCCGGTGTCGACATCAAGGAGATGCAGCGGACCCAGGGGTTCGGCGCACTGATCGACGCCAATCGCGGCTGCTTCGCGGCGTTCCGCGCGGTCTACGAGTGCGCAGTGCCGGTGATCGCCGCCGTGAACGGCTTCTGCGTCGGGGGCGGCATCGGCCTGATCGGCAACTCCGACGTCATCGTGGCCTCCGACGACGCCACCTTCGGGCTGCCGGAGGTGGAACGCGGGGCGCTGGGCGCCGCCACGCATCTGTCGCGGCTGGTCCCCCAGCACATGATGCGGCGCTTGTTCTTCACCGCCGCCACCGTGGACGCCGCCACCCTGCACCACTTCGGCTCGGTGCACGAGGTGGTACCCCGCGCCGAGCTTGACGAGGCCGCCCTGCGGGTCGCGCGCGACATCGCCGCCAAGGACACCCGGGTCATCCGGGCCGCGAAGGAGGCGCTGAACCTCATCGACGTGCAGCGGGTCAACTCGAGCTACCGCATGGAGCAGGGCTTCACCTTCGAACTCAACCTCGCGGGGGTTGCCGACGAGCACCGCGATGCGTTCGCGGGCACGACGAAGGGCAAAAAGCCTTGAGCGACAAGCGAACGAGTCTCGACGAGGCCGTCGCGCAGCTGCGCAGCGGCATGACCATCGGCATCGGCGGCTGGGGATCGCGGCGCAAGCCGATGGCGTTCGTGCGCGCGATGCTGCGCACCGACATCGAGGATCTGACCATCGTGAGTTACGGCGGCCCCGACCTGGGGCTGCTGTGCTCGGCGGGAAAGGTGAAGCGGGTCTACTACGGGTTCGTGTCGCTGGACTCGCCGCCCTTCTACGACCCCTGGTTCGCCAAGGCGCGCACTACCGGCTCCATCGAGGCGCGGGAGATGGACGAGGGCATGCTGCGCTGCGGGCTGCAGGCCGCCGCGCAACGGCTGCCGTTCCTGCCGATCCGCGCCGGCCTCGGCAGCTCGGTGCCCGACTTCTGGGAGGGCGAATTGCAAACCGTGACCAGCCCCTACCCGGCGCCCGGCGGTGGGCACGAGACGCTGATCGCGATGCCTGCGCTGCGCCTGGATGCCGCCTTTGTCCATCTCAATCTCGGTGACAGCCAAGGCAATGCCGCGTACACCGGCATCGACCCGTACTTCGACGATCTATTCCTGATGGCCGCCGACAGGCGCTACCTGTCGGTCGAGCGCGTCGTATCCACCCAAGAATTGGTCAAGGCGGTGCCGCCGCAGGCGCTGCTGGTGAACCGCATGATGGTCGACGCCGTGGTGGAAGCGCCGAACGGCGCCCACTTCACCACCGCCGCACCGGATTACGGTCGCGACGAAAAGTTCCAGCGGCACTACGCCGAGGCGGCGTCAACGGAAGATGGCTGGCGAGGCTTCGTGCAGACCTACCTTTCGGGCAGCGAAGACGACTACCAGGTGGCCGTCACAGCCTTCCAGAAGGAGGCAGCCAAGTGAGCACCCGAGCCGAGGTCTGCGCCGTCGCCTGCGCCGAATTATTCCGGGACGCAGGCGAAATCATGGTCAGCCCGATGACGAACATGGCGTCTGTCGGCGCCCGGCTGGCGCGGTTGACCTTCTCCCCCGACATATTGCTGACCGACGGCGAGGCGCAGCTCATGGCCGAGACGCCGGCGCTGGGCGCCACCGCGCCGGTCGAGGGCTGGATGCCGTTTAGCCGTGTCTTCGAGACGCTTGCCTGGGGGCGCCGCCACGTCGTGATGGGCGCCAATCAGGTTGACCGCTTCGGCAATCAGAACATCTCCGCGTTCGGCCCCCTGCAGCGGCCGACGCGGCAGATGTTCGGCCTGCGCGGCGCGCCCGGCAACGCGATCAACCACGCGACCAGCTATTGGGTCGGCAACCACTCCCAGCGGGTGTTCTGCGACGCCGTCGACGTGGTGTGCGGCATCGGCTGGGACAAGGTCGACGCCGACAACCCGGCCTTCCGGTTCGCCAACACCTACCGGGTGGTGTCCAATCTCGGGGTGTTCGACTTCGGCGGGCCCGACCGGACCATGCGGGCCGTGACCCTGCACCCGGGGGTGTCGCCCGACGAAGTCCGCGAAGCCACCTCATTCGAGGTGCACGGGGTCGACGACGCCGGCGAGACCAGGCTGCCCTCCGACGACGAACTACAGCTGATCCGCACGGTAATCGACCCGAAATCATTGCGGGACAGAGAGATACGATGACAAGGTTGCGCACGCCGCTGACCGAGCTGGTCGGCGTCGAGCACCCGGTGGTGCAAACCGGGATGGGCTGGGTGGCCGGGGCGCGGCTGGTGTCGGCCACCGCCAGCGCGGGCGGGCTCGGCATCCTCGCATCGGCCACCATGACCCTCGACGAGCTGGAAACCGCGATCTGCAAGGTCAAGGCCGCCACCGACAAGCCGTTCGGCGTGAACATCCGCGCCGACGCCGCCGACGCCGGCGCCCGGGTCGAGCTGATGATCCGCGAGGGCGTCAAGGTGGCATCGTTCGCGCTGGCGCCCAAGCAGGAGTTGATCGCGCGGCTGAAAGAGGCTGGGGCGGTTGTCATCCCGTCGATCGGCGCGGCCAAACACGCGCGCAAGGTGGCGAGTTGGGGCGCCGACGCGATGATCGTGCAGGGCGGCGAGGGCGGTGGGCACACCGGGCCCGTCGCGACGACGCTGCTGCTGCCGTCGGTGCTGGACGCGGTCAAGGGCACCGGCATCCCGGTGATCGCCGCGGGCGGGTTCTTCGACGGACGCGGGCTCGCGGCGGCGTTGTCCTACGGCGCCGCCGGCGTCGCGATGGGCACCCGGTTCCTACTCACCTCGGACTCCACCGTGCCCGACGCGGTCAAGCAGCGCTATCTTCAGGCGGCGCTGGACGGCACCGTCGTCACCACTCGCGTCGATGGCATGCCGCACCGAGTGCTGCGCACCGGCCTGGTCGAGAAGCTGGAAGGTGGCTCGCGGGCAAGGGGTTTCACCGCGGCCGTGCGCAACGCCGGCAAGTTCAAGAAGATGTCGCAGATGACCTGGCGGTCGATGATCCAGGACGGCCTGGCGATGCGCCACGGCAAGGAGCTCACCTGGTCGCAGGTGGTGATGGCGGCCAACACCCCGATGCTGCTCAAGGCCGGCCTGGTCGACGGCAACTCCGACGCGGGGGTGCTGGCCTCCGGGCAGGTCGCCGGCATCCTCGACGACCTGCCGTCGTGCGCCGAACTGATCGAATCGATCGTGGCCGACGCGATCAAGCACCTGCAGGCGGCCTCCGCGCTGGTGGAGTAGTTGACGCGTGTCGACTACGCTATCCCAGCTATGTCGACCGTAGCGATTGACCACACAGCGCCGGATGCACCCGCACGCCATGCGCTGCCCGATCCCGGCGAGTCGGTGCCGAAGCTCGCGCTCCCCACCGTCGGGATCTTCCTGGCCGCGCTGACCGTGTTCGTCGTGTCGACGGTCGGCTACATCAACGGGTGGTCCCCCGCCTGGGTCACCATCGGAATCAACGCCGCGGTGACGTTCGTGATGTTCACCGTCGTGCACGACGCCTCGCACTACTCGATCAGCTCGGTGCGCTGGGTCAACGGGCTGTTCGGCCGGCTGGCGTGGCTCTTCGTGGGGCCGGTCGTCGCCTTTCCCTCGTTCGCGTACATCCACATCCAGCACCACCGCCATTCCAACGACGACGACGAGGACCCGGACACGTTCGCCTCGCACGGCTCGCTGTGGCTGCTGCCGTTCCGCTGGTCGATGGTCGAGTACTTCTACCTGAGGTACTACCTCCCCCGCGCGCGCAGCCGGCCGGTCACCGAGGTGGGCGAGACGCTATCGCTGCTCACGCTGAGCCTCACTGGCCTGGTTATCGCCATCGTCACCGGGAACTTCTGGACGCTGCTGATCGTGTTCCTGATCCCGCAGCGCATCGGACTCACCATTCTGGCGTGGTGGTTCGACTGGCTGCCCCATCATGGGCTTGAGGACACCCAGCGCACCAACCGCTACCGCGCGACCCGCAACCGCGTCGGCGCCGAGTGGCTGTACACGCCGGTGCTGTTGTCGCAGAACTATCACCTGGTGCACCACCTGCATCCCTCGGTGCCGTTCTACCGGTACGTGCGGACGTGGAAGCGCAACGAGGAGGCCTACCTGGAACGCAACGCCGCGATCTCCACAGTCTTTGGCCAGCAACTCAATCCGGAGGAGTTCCGGGAGTGGAAGGAGCTCAACGGCCGGCTTGCGAAGCTGTTGCCGGTGCGCATGCCGGCCAGGTCCAGCTCCCCGCACGCGGTGTTGCACCGCATTCCGGTCGCGTCCGTCGATCCCATCACCGCCGACAGCACGCTGGTGACGTTCGCGGTGCCGGAAGCATTGCAGGACGCGTTCCACTTCGAGCCGGGCCAGCACGTCACGGTGCGCACCGACCTTGGCGGCCAGGGCATTCGGCGCAACTACTCGATCTGCGCCCCGGCCACGCGAGCCCAGCTGCGGATCGCGGTCAAGCACATCCCGAACGGCGCGTTCTCGACGTTCGTGGCCAACGACCTCAAGGCCGGCGACGTGCTCGAGCTCGCGACACCGACCGGTCGGTTCGGTACGCCGTTGCATCCGCTGCACCGCAAGCACTATGTGGGTGTGGTGGCCGGCAGCGGGATCACGCCGGTGCTGTCGATCCTGGCGACGACGCTCGAGATCGAGACCGAGAGCCGGTTCACGCTGATCTACGGCAACCGCTCCAAGGAGTCGACGATGTTCCGCGCCGAGCTCGACCGCCTCGAGACACGCTATGCCGACCGGCTGGAGATCCTGCATGTGCTGTCCAGCGAGCCGCTGCACACACCCGACCTGCGCGGGCGGATCGACCGGGAAAAGCTCAACCTGTGGCTGGCCGGCAGCCTGGCTCCGGACAAGGTGGACGAGTGGTTCATCTGCGGGCCGCTGGAGATGACTACCGCCGTGCGCGAGATGTTGATCGAGCACTGCGTGGACTCCGAGCGCATTCACCTCGAGCTGTTCTACGGATACGACACGAAGGCCTCAGCACCGGCGTCCGAGCGTGGCTATGAGGCCGCAACCGTGACGTTCACGCTGTCCGGTCGGCAAGACACCTTCGATCTGGTCGCCGGCGACTCGATCCTGGAGGGCGCGCTGCAGCGACGCAGCGACGTGCCGTACGCCTGCATGGGCGGCGCGTGCGGCACCTGCCGCGCGAAACTCCTCGAGGGCGACGTGGAGATGGACCAAAACTTCGCCTTGGGCAAGGCGGAACTGGACGCCGGCTACGTCCTGACCTGCCAATCACACCCGACGACGCCGTTCGTGGCGGTGGATTACGACGACTGATACCTGGTTGATTCCGGGTTGATCCCTGTTGTGGGATTCGGTCCGGCAGCGCCGATGAATTAGCATGTCCCGCGTAGACCCCGCAGAAGATCGCAGAAGATCGCAGGCCGTTTTCGAGATACCTGACGAGATATTTGACTAGCAGTAAGGCGCGCCACCGACATGCCGAAGCAGCTCGAACCGCATTTTGACGACGTGCAGGCCCATTACGACCTGTCCGACGACTTCTTCCGGCTCTTCCTGGACCCCACCCAGACCTACAGTTGCGCGTACTTCGAGCGCGACGACATGACCCTGGAAGAGGCGCAGTACGCCAAGATCGACCTGTCCCTTGGCAAGCTGGGCCTGCAGCCGGGGATGACGCTGCTGGACGTCGGCTGCGGCTGGGGCGCCACCCTGCGCCGTGCGATCGAGCGTTACGACGTCAACGTGATCGGCCTGACGCTGTCGCAGAACCAGGCCGCCCACGTCCAGAAATCGTTCGACGCGCTGGACACCCCCCGCTCCCGACGGGTCGTGCTGGAGGGCTGGGAACAGTTCGACGAGCCGGTCGACCGGATCGTGTCGATCGGCGCGTTCGAGCACTTCGGCTTCGAGCGTTACGACGACTTTTTTGCGATGGCCCATCGGGCCCTGCCCGACGACGGCGTGATGCTGCTGCACACGATCACCGCCCCCAGCCGCGAAGAGGTCGAAGAGCAGGGGCTGAAGCTGACGATGAACCTGATCCGGTTCTGCAAGTTCATCATCGAAGAGATCTTCCCCGGCGGCCGGCTGCCACCGGTGTCGATGGTGAAAGAGCACGCCACCGAAGCCGACTTCAAGGTGACCCGTGTTCACTCCCTGCGGCCCCACTACGCGAAGACCCTGGACATCTGGGCGGAGTCGCTGGAGGCCAATAAGGACCAGGCCATCGCGGTCCAGTCGCAAGAGGTCTACGACCGGTACATGAAATACCTGACCGGTTGTGCGGACTTGTTCCGGGTCAAGCACATCGATGTGAACCAGTTCACACTGGAGAAGCAGTAGAAGCCGGAGATGCATCCCCCGCTGCGATTTAGGCGTTAACGCACGCCCAATTCGCCGGCCAGGTATTCGGCGCGAGCGGCGCGGCGGGCCAACTTGCCGCTGGTGGTGCGCGGGACCACACCCGCCGATACCAGCTGCACGTCCGCCACCGCCAACCCGTGCCGGCGGGCCACCGCCGCGCGGATCGCGTCGATCACCGGCTGCGGATCGCTACGGCCCGCGCCCGCCGCACGCTCGGCAACGATCACCAGGCGTTCTCCGGTGTCGTCCGGGGCCCCGCCCGGCAGCTCGTTGGCCGGCACCGAGAACGCCGCGACGTATCCCGGCCGCACGGCCGGTGACGCTTCGTCGGCCGTGAACTCGATGTCCTGCGGGTAGTGATTTTTGCCGTCCACGATGATGAGATCTTTGATACGCCCCGTGACGTAGAACTCACCGTCGACGTACACGCCCAGATCGCCCGTCCGCAGCCACGTGCCCCCGATCGCGGACCCGTCTGCGTGACTGCCTTCCGAGAGCCGGGACTGCAGCTTGTTGCCGAATACCCGCTCTGATTCCTCCGGGCGTCCCCAGTAGCCGCGGCCGATGTTGTCGCCGTGCAACCAGATCTCCCCGACCTCGCCGTCGGGTAGCTCCCCGCCGGTCTCGGGGTTGACGATGACGGCCCACTGGCTGCGGGCCACCCGACCACACGAAACCTGGGCCACGGCGTTGGGAGCATCGGCCGCGACGCGCACCGCGTAGCCGGCCCCCAGTTGCTCGCGGTCGAAGTACACCGCCGTCGCCTCGGCGGCGGGGTCCGTGGTCGAGACGAACAGGGTGGCCTCGGCCATCCCGTAGGACGGTTTGATCGCCGTGCTCGGCAGCCCATACGGCGCGAACGCCGCGTTGAACTTCGCGATCGAATCGATGCTCACCGGCTCGGAGCCATTGAGCAGCCGGACGACATTGGTCAGATCGAGGTCCTGGCCCTTGGCGGGAAGCCCCCGCTGCGCGGCCAGCTCGAACGCGAAATTCGGTGCGGCCGCAAACACCTGACCGCGCCGGGACTGCGCCGCCAATTCGCGGATCCACCGCTCCGGCCTACGGACAAACGCGATCGGGGACATGAGAGTGATATACCCCCCGCACAGCGCCGGGAAGATGATCATCGACAGGCCCATGTCGTGATAGAGCGGCAGCCAGCTGACGGTGCGACTGTTCCAGTCCATACCGGTCGAGATGATCACCTGCAGGATGTTGGTGCCGGCAGCGCGATGCGTGATCTCCACACCAACCGGGGCACGCGTCGAACCCGACGTGTACTGCAGGTAGGCGACGTCGTCGGTGTCGAGCTGGGTGGGTTGGAAGGTGGCACCCACCGAGTCGGGCACCTCATCGATCGCGATGGCCCGCGGTCTACGGTCGCGCGGGAGCTTCCGCAGAAACGCCTGCACTCCCTCGCCGGCCGCGGCGGTGGTGAGCACCACGGTGGGCTGCGCGTCGCGGAGCACCGCGTCGAGACGTTCGGCAAACCCCGGCAATTCCGGTGTGAACAACGGCACCGAGATGTTGCCGGCCTTGATCGCGGCGAAGAAGCCGACGACGTAGTCGAGGCCCTGGGGCGCGAGGATGGCCACGCGGTCACCGGGGGTTGTGACCTGCTGCAGGCGCGCGCCGACGGCGCGCAGGCGGCTGCCCAGTTGGGCCCAGGTTAGTTCGATGCTTTCCCCATCGGGGTTCTGGTTGTAGTCCAGGTAGCGATAGCAGGTGAAGTCACCCAACTCCGCGGTGTTGCGGTCGAGAAAAGAGTTCAGATTCCCGCCCGCCGGCAACAAGATACTGCCGTCGGCGTCCAGGTAGTCCTCGACCCTTAACGAAGTCCTCGGACCACCGGGTTCGTACTCAGACGCAAAACTCATAGCGCGCAGTCTAAAAGATAATGCGGAGTCTAAGAGAGGCAGTTCGGGTTAACTCGCTGACACCCTGGCGTCAGAGCCGCTCGATGATGGTGACGTTGGCGGTACCGCCGCCCTCACACATCGTCTGCAGCCCGTAGCGGCCGCCGATGCGCTCCAGCTCGTTGAGCATGGTGGTGAAAAGCTTGGCCCCGGTGGCACCCAGCGGATGACCCAGGGCGATCGCCCCGCCGTTGGGGTTGACCTTCTCCGGGTCGGCCTTAATCTCCTTGAGCCAGGACAAAACTACCGGCGCGAACGCCTCGTTGATCTCGACAGTGTCGATGTCACTGATGGACAAGCCGGTCTTTTCCAGCGCGTAACGCGTGGCGGGGATGGGCCCGGTCAGCATGAACACCGGGTCGGCGCCACGCGCGCTGATGTGATGGATGCGGGCCCGCGGGGTCAGCTTGTGGTCCTTGACGGCCTGCTCGGAAGCCAGCAGCACCGCACTGGCGCCGTCGGAAATCTGACTGGCCATCGCCGCCGTCAAGCGGCCGCCTTCGACCAGTGGTTTCAGGCCGGCCATCTTCTCCAGCGACGACTCACGCGGGCTCTCGTCCACCCGGAACGGGCCGGATTCGGTTTCGACAGTGATGATTTCGTTGTCGAAGTGGCCGCCGCGGATGGCTGCGAACGCTCGCTCGTGGCTGGTCAGTGAATACTGCTCCATCTCTTCACGCGAGAGGTTCCACTTCTCGGCGATCAGCTCCGAGCCGCGGAACTGGGAAATCTCCTGATCCCCGTATCGATGCAGCCACTGCTTGGATTCGTTGGTCGGCGAGGTGAACCCGAACTGCTCGCCCACGGTCATCGCCGACGAGATCGGGATCTGGCTCATGTTCTGCATGCCGCCGGCCACGATCAGGTCGGCCGTGCCGGACATGATCGCCTGCGCGCCAAAGGAAATCGCCTGTTGACTGGAGCCGCACTGGCGGTCCACCGTGACGCCCGGAACCTCCTCGGGATAGCCGGCGGCCAGCCACGACAGTCGGGCGATGTTGCCCGCTTGTGCCCCGATGGCGTCGACGCAACCGGCGATCACGTCGTCGACGGCGGCGGGGTCGACGTCGACCCGGTCGAGCAGCCCGCGCCACCCCAGGGCGCCGAGGTCGACGGGATGAATCCCGGCCAGTCCGCCGTTGCGCTTGCCAACCGCGGTACGCACGGCGTCGATGACGTAGGCCTGGGAAAACGCAGCCATCTTCAGACTCCTTCTTCAATCGTGTTGAAATCTACCGCGATTCCGCCAAGCACGATGGCGAGGTATTGCCGGCCGACCTCCTGGGCGGTCAGCGGTCCACCGGGCTGATACCACTGCACCGAGACCCAGGTGGTGTCTCGGATGAAACGGTAGACCAGGTCGACGTCGAGGTCGGGGCGAAAGTAGCCCTCGCCGATGCCCTGATTGAGCAGCTCGACCCACATCTTGCGCTGTTGCCGGTTCATCTCGTCGATGTAGGAGAACCGCGGCTGCGAGGAAAGCCGCTTCGCCTCGTCCTGGTAGATGACGACCTGAGCATGCTGATGCTCGATCGCGTCGAACGACGCCATGAACAGCCCCTTGAGCCGTTCCAACGGATTGGACTCGGTGTCCATGATCTCGTTGTACCGGGCGAACAACCGCTCCAGAAAACCGCGCAGCAACTCGTCGACCATCTCCTCCTTGGAGGAGAAATGGTGGTACAAACTGCCGGACAGGATTCCCGCGCCGTCTGCGATGTCGCGCACCGTGGTGGCGCGCAGGCCGCGCGCGGCGAACATGGTCGCGGCGAGCTCAAGCAACTCGTTTCGTCGGCTGTTGGCCTGACCGGTCATCCGGTCAATCCAATCAGGCGGTCCATCCGACCAGGGTATCAACCAAGCGCTTGCTTGGCGAGTCTGGCTCGACTGGCCGCGGTCTGCCGGCCCCCATTCCACGGCCAACCCCCCGAACACCGCCTCGTCAGCTCGGAAGTCGACCATCGCTTCAGCTGACAACGACGTCACCGACCGCCGACTCGGTGAATAGCGTCCCCCGCAACATGGATCAGCGGCCGAAGGCACGTTGTTCGACCCCCATTAGCGGGCCAGCGTTGGCAACTGCGGCCGTACCGACCCCTGGTCTTCCATAACCGGTTGATTGCCGCGTCACGCGGCGCGGTTGGTCAGCACGCCGCAGCCGAAAACTATTTCACCCGAGCACTTCTGGCCGTGTAAGAGTCTCGGGCTTGACCAGCCGCAACCGGTGCCACAGCTCGACAACTCGGGGTTCAAAGATACAAGTCAATTTTGCGATAACCACTCGCCCGCAGATGGCGTCTCAGCGTTTGTGGCGGCGCGGCCTGGGTGGGCCGCCAGCTCGCCGGGTTCAGGTTTCTCAGCCGCCGGGGCCGCCGGCGCCACCCGCGGCATGCCCACCCTCGATGTCGGCGCCACCTCCGCCGCCACCACCACCGATTTGGGCGAAGCCGCCGGAACCACCTCTAGTGTTGCCGGACGGGGAGCCGACGCTGCTGCCGGCGGTGCCGTTTTGGCCGGCGCCACCGCCGAGTCCGCCGGTGGCGGTACCGGCGCCACCGCCGGCGCCGCCGCTGATACCGCCACCGCCGCCGCCGCCACCACCGCAGGAGGCGGCGGACAATCGGCTGCTTCCGAAGAGTTCGGCGAAGGCGACCCTGCCGCCGCCTCCGCCGCCGGAGCCGGCGCCAGCGATTCCCGCGCCGCCACCAACGCCGCCACCGGAGTCGGCGGCGGCCGCGCCGCCACCACCACCGCCGCCACCGGGACCGCCGGCCGCGCCTAGTGAGAGGCTGGAAACACTGGCATTGACCCCACCGCCGGCACCACCAATGCCGCCGGTCCCGCCGACGCCGCCGTTGGTGCTGTTGCCGCCTTCGCCGCCGCCGCCACCACCGCCGATGGAGCCGTTGTAGACGACACCGCCACCGCCGTGCCCGCCGTTGCCGCCACCATCACCGTCGGCACCTACCCGGCCGGGGTGGCGGTCAGCCCCACCGGTCCCGAGGCCGGCGACGTCTACGTCACCAACGACGGCGCTGCCTCGGTGTCGGTGATCGGCTGAGAGCTCGTCCGCTGCCAATTCAGATCGATGTCGGGTCTGTGTGCCGGCGGGTGGCTGAACGGTGGCGGTGGGGCCGGTGGTCAGGGCGGCAACGGCGGCGAGGCATTGCGAACGCGTGCCAGGCGACCACCGGCGTCGGGAACTCGGGTAGCTTCAACACCGGCTTCTGGAATTCGGGCATGCGGGACAACGGGTTCGGGGACACCGCGGTCTCGAGCGCCACCAACTCGGGCTTCGGCAACACGGGTGCCAACACCTCGGGCTTCTTCAACAACGCCAGCGGCGGCGTGACCGACGGCGGGATCTCGGGCTTCCACAACACCGCCACCGGCGGCACGGCGAAAAACGAGGAAATGTCGGGCTTGTTCAACACCGGCCTCCCAACCGTCATCCCCACCATCAGCGGCATTGACTCGGGCGTGTTGAACATGGGAACCGCGTGGTCGGGCCTCTTGACTCAGGTCGGACCTGAGTGGGTTGTTTTAACCGATCCGGTCACGGATGCTGACTGGAGACCGAAATCACCTCTCCGGTCAGGTAACTGGAGTAGTCGCTCGCCAGAAACGCGATGGTCGCCGCGACCTCCCAGGGCTCGGCGGCGCGGCCGAACGCCTCGCCGGCCGACAGCCGGTCGAGCAGGTCTGCCGATGTCGTCTTGTCCAGAAACTTGTGCCGGGCGATGCTCGGCGAGACCGCATTGATCCGCACCCCATATTCAGCGGCTTCAATTGCACTGCATCGGGTTAGCGCCATCACACCGGCCTTCGCGGCGGCATAGTGCGACTGCGAGTGCTGCGCCCGCCAGCCCAGTACGCTGGCGTTGTTCACGATCACCCCGCCGTGCGGCGCGTCGCGGAAGTACCGCAGCGCCGCGCGGGTGGCCCGAAACACCGAGGTCAGGCTCACGTTCAGGACGCGGTCCCACTCGTCGTCGGTCATGTCGGCCACCGGCGTCTGCCCACCCAGCCCGGCGTTGTTGACCAGCACGTCCATCCGGCCCAGCCGGGCGGTGGTCGAATCGATCAGCGCATCGACCTGGGCGGTGGACGTCACGTCGCACACCACGCTCTCCACCCGGCCCTGCCCCAGCGCGGACAGCTCGGCGGCGGTCTCCCCCAGCCGTCGTTCGTGGTGATCGGAGATGACGACGTCCGCACCCTCGGCCAGGGCCCGCCGCGCGGTGGCCGAGCCGATTCCGGTGCCCGCCGCCGCGGTCACCACCACCACCTTGCCGTCCAGAAGTCCATGTCCGGCAATCTCTTTCGGGGCCTCGGCCAGGCTCATCCCTTAACCTCCCTGGGCAGGCCGAGCACGCGCTCGGCGATGATGTTGCGCTGTATCTCGTTGGACCCGCCATAGATGGTGTCGGCCCGGGTGAACAGGAACAGCCGCTGCCACTCGTCGAATTCGCCGTCGGCCATCGTCAGCCCCGTCTTACCCGCCACATCCATCGCCAGCTGACCCAGGTCGCGATGCCAGTTGGCCCACAACAACTTCGACACGTTGTCCTGACCCGGCTGCTCAACATCCATGGTGGCCAGCGCATAGCTGCGCATCGCACGTAGGCCGGTCCACGCCCGCGTCAGCCGCTCCCGGATGAGGGGGTCGTCCGCGGCGCCGTTGCGCTTCGCCAGGTCGGCCAGGCCGGAAAGCTCACGGGCGTAGACGATCTGCTGGCCCAGGGTCGACACGCCGCGCTCGAAGGTCAGCGTTCCCATCGCGACGCGCCAGCCGTCGCCCGGCTGGCCGACCACCAGCGACGCGTCGGTGCGGGCGTCGTCGAAGAAGACCTCGTTGAACTCCGCACTGCCGGTGATCTGGACGATCGGCCGGACCTCGACGCCGGGCTGATCCAGCGGCACCAGCAGGTAGGAGAGGCCCGCATGCCGTTTGGAACCCTTCTCGGTCCGCGCGACCACGAAGCACCACTGCGCGACGTGCGCCAGCGAGGTCCACACCTTCTGCCCGTTGATCACCCATTGATCGCCGTCCAGCTCGGCGGTGGTCGAGACGTTGGCCAGGTCGCTGCCCGCGCCGGGCTCCGAGTAGCCCTGACACCACAGCTCGGTGACGTCGAGGATCCGGGGCAGGAACCGCTGCTGCTGCTCGGGGGTTCCGAACGTGATCAGTGTCGGGCCCAGCAGTTCCTCGCCGAAGTGGTTCACCTTGTCCGGCGCGTCGGCCTTTGCGTACTCCTCGTAGAACGCCACCCGGTGCGCGACCGACAGCCCGCGTCCGCCGTGCTCGACCGGCCAGCCGAGGCAGGTCAGCCCCGCGGCGGCGAGATGCTGGTTCCACGCCCGGCGTTCTTCGAAGGCTTCGTGCTCGCGCGCCGGGCCGCCCTTGCCCTTGAGCCCTGCGAATTCGCCGACCAGGTTGTCGGCGAGCCACTGGCGGACCTCTGCCCGGAACTCCTCGACGTCGTGCATGCCCTGTAGGCTAACCTACTGAAACCTACCAAGCACTTGCTTTGTTAGGAGCATCGTCGATGACCACCGATCCCCGCACCGTCCCGGCGGCGCTGGATCGTTTCGCGCTGCGGCTGCCCGACCATCCCGCGCTGATCACCGAGCAACGCTCCTTCACCGCCGCCACCCTGCGCGACGAGGTGCGCCGCGCGGCGTCCGACATCCTGGCCCGCACGCATGCGCCGGTGCTGTTCGGGATGGGGCGATTCCTGGGCAACGACCGCGTCTCGGACCTGGACCGCCTAGACCGCGATACCCTGCCCGCCCTGCGGCACATCGTGCGGATCCCGATCGAAGACGACGACGGCAATTGGGACGAGTTCATGGCCGGCGGCTCGGAATCCCGGGCATCCGACGTGGCCGCCCGCGCCGCCGCCGTCGTCCCCGACGACGTCAGCGACATCCAGTTCACCTCGGGCACCACCGGCCGCAGCAAAGGCGTGCTGTGCGCGCACCGACAGTCGCTGTCGGCGTCGGCGTCGGCGTCGTGGGCCTCCAACGGCAAAATCACCGGCGACGACCGCTACCTCTGCATCAACCCGTTCTTCCACAACTTCGGCTACAAGGCCGGCATCCTGGCCTGCCTGCAAACCGGCGCGACGCTGATCCCGCACCCGACGTTCGACCCGCTGCGCACGCTGCAGGCCATCGAGCAACACCGCATCACCGTGCTGCCGGGCCCGCCCACGATCTACCAGACCCTGCTGGACCACCCGGCGCGCGGCGATTACGACCTGAGCTCGCTGCGGTTTGCGGTGACCGGGGCGGCTACCGTGCCGGTGGTGCTGGTGGAACGCATGCAGTCCGAACTCGACATCGACATCGTGCTGACCGCCTACGGCCTGACCGAGGCCAACGGCATGAGGACGATGTGCCGCGCCGACGACGACGCGGTGACGGTGGCCACCACCTGTGGGCGTCCGTTCGCCGACTTCGAATTGCGCATCGACGCGGGGGACTCAGGGGCACCCAGGGAAGCGGGGTCCAAAACAGGAGAGGTGCCGCTGCGCGGGCCCAACGTGATGCTCGGCTACCTGGACGATCCGGAGGCCACCGCCGCCGCCATCGACGCCGACAGTTGGCTGCACACCGGCGACATCGGCGCCGTCGACGCGGCGGGCAACCTGCGAATCACCGACCAGCTCAAGGACATGTACATCTGCGGCGGATTCAACGTCTACCCCGCCGAGGTCGAGCAGGTGCTCGCCCGCATGGCGGGTGTGGCCGACGCCGCGGTAATCGGGGTTCCCGACCATCGGCTGGGCGAGGTCGGCCGCGCGTTCGTCGTAAGCCGATCCGGCGCGGGCCTCGACGAGGAATCGGTGATCGCTTACACCCGTGAGCATTTGGCGACCTTCAAGGCGCCGCGGTCGGTGCGGTTCGTCGACGCTTTGCCGCGCAACGCGGGCGGCAAGGTGGTCAAGTCACAACTGCGAGAACAGGATTGAATGGAACCCAAATGGACTTAGCTTTCGACGAAGAGACGCTGGGATTTCAGGCCGAGGTGCGGGACTTCCTCTCGGCCAACGCCGGTTCGATCCCGACGAAGTCGTACGACAACGCCGAAGGTTTTGCGCAGCACCGGCATTGGGATCGCGTGCTGTTCGACGCGGGCCTGTCGGTGATCACCTGGCCGCAGAAGTACGGCGGCCGCGATGCGCCGCTACTGCACTGGGTGGTGTTCGAGGAGGAGTACTTCCGCGCCGGGGCGCCCGGCCGGGCCAGCGCCAACGGCACCTCGATGCTGGCCCCGACGCTGTTCGCGCACGGCACCCCCGAGCAGCTGGACCGGATCCTGCCCAAAATGGCCAGCGGCGAACAGATCTGGGCGCAGGCCTGGTCGGAGCCGGAAAGCGGAAGCGATCTGGCGTCACTGCGGTCCACCGCCACCAAGGCGGACGGCGGCTGGCTGCTCAACGGCCAGAAGATCTGGAGTTCGCGGGCGCCGTTCGCCGAGATGGGCTTCGGGCTGTTCCGGTCCGACCCCACGGCCGAGCGCCACAACGGCCTGACGTATTTCATGTTCGACCTGAAGGCCGAGGGCATCACGGTGCGGCCCATCGTCCAGCTCGGTGGCGACACCGGCTTCGGCGAGATCTTTCTCGACGACGTCTTCGTACCCGACGAGGAGGTCATCGGCATCCCGAACGACGGCTGGCGGGCGGCCATGAGCACGTCGAGCAACGAGCGCGGAATGTCGCTGCGCAGCCCGGCCCGCTTCATGGCGGCGGCCGAACGCCTGGTGCAGCTGTGGAAGGACAGCGGCTCACCCGCGGCATTCGCCGACCGGGTTGCCGACGCCTGGATCAAGGCGCAGTCCTACCGGCTCCAGACCTTCGGTACCGTGACCAGGCTGGCCGGCGGCGGCGAGCTGGGCGCGGAATCGTCGGTGACCAAGGTGTTTTGGTCCGACCTCGACGTGGCGATCCATCAGACCGCGCTCGACATGCTGGGCGCCGATGGCGAGCTCGCCGGCCAGTGGACCGACGGCCTGCTGTTCGCGCTGGGCGGCCCGATCTACGCCGGTACCAACGAGATCCAGCGCAACATCATCTCGGAACGGTTGCTGGGCCTGCCCAGAGAGAAGAAGTGATCGTGGAATTTGCACTCGACGAACAGCAGCGCGACTTCGCGGCCAGCATCGACGCGGCGCTGGGCGCCGCCGACCTGCCCGGCGCGGTGCGGGCGTGGTCGGCCGGCGACGTCGCGCCCGGCCGCAAGGTGTGGGGACAGTTGGCCGATCTCGGCGTCACCGCGCTGGGGGTGCCGGAGAAGTTCGACGGCATCGAGGCCCACCCGGTTGACCTGGTGGTCGCACTGGAACGGCTCGGGCGCTGGTGCGTGCCCGGTCCGGTGGCCGAATCCATCGCCGTCGCACCGGTTTTGCTGGCCAGTGACGCTGACCGCAGTGCCGGGCTGGCGTCAGGTGAATTGATCGCCACCGTCGCGCAGCCCCCGCACACGCCCCGCGCGGTCGACGCCGACAGTGCCGGTCTCGTGCTGCTGGTCACCGACGACGGCGTGACAACAGCAGAGCCGGGCGAGCGCCACGAGTCCGTCGACCCCAGCCGCCGCCTCTACGACGTGTCCGCGACCGGCGAGCCGTGGCAGGCGGACGTCGGGCGCGCGTACGAATTCGGGGCCCTCGCCACGGCCGCCCAGCTGGTCGGCGCGGCCGAGGCGCTGTTGAATGGCGCCGTCGACTACGCCAAGCAACGCACCCAGTTCGGCCGGGTGATCGGCTCGTACCAGGCGATCAAGCACAAGCTCGCCGACGTACACATCGCCGTCGAGCTGGCCCGGCCGCTGGTCTATGGCGCCGCACTGTCGCTGGCGCCCCGCGATGTCAGCGCCGCTAAGGCCGCGGCGTCCGAGGCGGCCCTACTGGCGGCTCGGTCGGCGTTGCAGACACACGGCGCCATCGGGTTCACTCAGGAACACGACCTGTCGCTGTGGCTGCTGCGCGTGCAAGCATTGCGGTCGGCCTGGGGTATCCCCGAGGCGCATCGGCTCAGGGTGTTGGAGACCTTCTCATGAGTGAAGAACGGGAGCTGCTCGCCGAAACCGTTGCCGCCCTGGTGGCTAAGCACGCCGGCCCGGCGGCGGTGCGGGCGGCGATGGAGTCGGACCGCGGCTACGACGAGTCGCTGTGGCGGCTGTTGTGCGAGCAGGTCGGCGCAGCCGCACTGGTGATACCCGAGGACCTAGGCGGCGCAGGCGGCGAACTGGCCGACGCCGCAACGGTTTTGCGAGAGCTCGGCCGGGCGCTGGTGCCCTCTCCGCTGTTGGGGACCACGCTCGCGGAGCTGGCCCTGCTGGCCGCACCCGAGCCGGACAACGAGACCGTGGAGACCATCGCGCGACTCGCCGAAGGCGCCTCGATCGGGGCGCTGGTGCTCGACGCCGACTATGTGGTCAATGGCGATATCGCCGACGTCGTCGTCGCGGCCAACGAGGGCCAGTTGAGCCGCTGGACCCGCTTCAGCGCCGAGCCCGTAGCCACCATGGACCCGACCCGCCGGCTCGCCCGGGTGCAGCCCGCGCAGACCGAGGCGCTGGGCCCCGACCCGGGCATCGCCGACGCCGCGGCAATCCTGCTGGCGGCCGAGCAGATCGGCGCCGCCGAACGCTGCCTGGAACTGACCGTCGAATACGCCAAGAGCCGAGTGCAATTCGGCCGTCCGATCGGCAGCTTTCAGGCACTCAAGCATCGGATGGCCGACATGTATGTCGCCGTTGCCGCGGCGCGAGCAGTGGTCAACGACGCCTGCGCCGAGCCCACGCCCACCAACGCCGCCACCGCTAGACTCGCCGCCACCGAGGCGCTGTGCGCCGTTGCGGCCGAGGGCATCCAGATGCACGGCGGCATCGCGATCACCTGGGAACACGACATGCACTTGTATTTCAAACGCGCGCATGGCAGCGCACACCTGCTCGACTCGCCGCGGGAGCTGTTGCGCCAACTGGAATCCGAGGTGCTCTGAGCCGATGACTGATCGTGTCGCCCTGCGCGCAGGTGTCCCGCCGTTCCACGTGATGGATGTCTGGCTGGCGGCCGCCGAGCGCCAGCGCAGCCACGGCGACCTGGTCAACCTGGCGGCGGGCCAGCCCAGTGTGGGTGCCCCCGAGCCGGTTCGCGCCGCCGCGGCAGCGGCCCTGCATCTGAACGAGCTGGGTTACACGGTGACGCTGGGAATCCCGGAGTTGCGCGCCGCGATCTCGGCGGATTACCAACGCAAGCACGGGATCAGCGTCGAGTCCGACGCAGTCGTGGTGACCACCGGCTCCTCGGGTGGGTTCCTGCTCGCCTTCCTGGCGTGCTTTGACGTGGGCGACCGGGTGGCACTGGCCAGTCCCGGCTACCCCTGCTATCGAAACATCCTGTCGGCGCTGGGATGTGAGGTGGTGGACATCGCCTGCGGGCCCGAGACCCGCTTCCAGCCCACCGCGCGGATGCTCGCCGAGCTCGACCCGCCTGTGCAGGGCGTGATCGTCGCCAGCCCCGCCAATCCCACGGGAACAGTCATACCACCGGCCGAGTTGGCCGCGATCGCGTTGTGGTGCGAGGCCTCCGGGGCGCGGCTGATCAGCGACGAGGTCTATCACGGGCTTGTCTACGAGGGAGCGCCGCAGACCACCTGCGCCTGGGAGACGTCGCGAAATGCTGTGGTGGTCAACAGCTTTTCGAAGTATTACGCCATGACGGGCTGGCGGCTCGGCTGGCTGTTGGTGCCGACCGAACTGCGTCGCGCGGTGGAGTGCCTGGCGGGAAACTTCACCATCTGCCCGCCGGTCCTCTCGCAGATCGCCGCCGTCGCAGCGTTCACCCCCGAGGCGACCGCGGAGGCCGACGGCAACCTGCACCACTACGCGACCAATCGCTCGCTGTTGCTGGACGGTCTGCGCAATATCGGCGTCGAGCGGCTGGCGCCCACCGACGGTGCGTTCTATGTCTACGCCGACGTCTCGGACTACACTGACGACTCGATGGTGTTCTGCTCAAAGTTGTTGAATGACACCGGTGTTGCCGTCGCTCCGGGCATCGACTTCGACACAGCAGAGGGCAGCAAGTTCATCCGGGTGTCGTTCGCCGGACCAACCAGTGACATCGAAGAGGCCCTGCACCGGATCGGGCCCTGGCTACAGGGTCAATGACCGTCTTATCTTGGACCGGGCCCGTTGAGGGTCAGTCGAATCGCCCCGCGAGGTACTCGGCGCGGCAGGCACCGCGGGCAAGCTTGCCGCTCGTCGTGCGGGGGATAGTGCCGGCGGCCACCAGTCGCAGGTCGGCCAACCGGATCTGGTGGTGGCGGGAAACCGCTGCCCGAACGGTGTCGGCGACGGCTTCGAGCCCGACGCGGCCCGCGCCCGCGGCGCGCTCGGCGACGACGACCACCTGCTCGCCGCTGGCTCCGTTGAGTCCGGCGCCCGGAGCGGAGAACGCGGCGACATAGCCGGTGCGGACGGCGCTCGAGGCGTCGCTGACCGTGGTTTCGATGTCGTGCGGGTAGTGGTTGCGGCCATCGATGATGATGAGGTCTTTGATCCGCCCCGTCAGGTACAGCTCACCGTCGACGTAGACGCCGAGATCGCCCGTGGCCAGCCAGCAACCGTTGTCCGGGGCGCCCTCGGCGTGGCTGCCAACGTCGAGCCGAGACTGCAGCTTGTTGCCGAACGTGCGCTGCGTCTCTTCCTCACGTCCGAAGTATCCGCGGCCAATGTTGTTGCCGTGCAACCAGATTTCGCCGACGGTACCGTCGGGCACCTCGGCGCCGTCCGGGCTGGCGATCACCAACCACTGATCCGGGATCGGCTGGCCGCACGACACATGCGCGACGGCGCCCGGTGTCCCGGGCGCCACGGTCACCGCGCGGCCGGCGCCGAGCTGCTCGCGATCGACGAGGATGGCGCTGGCCGCGGCGTCCCGGTGGATGCTGGCGACCGAAAGCGTCGCTTCCGCCATCCCGTAGGACGGCTTGATCGCATTCGCGGGCAGCCCATACGGGGCAAACGCTCGGGTGAACCTCTCGACGGCCGCCATCGACACCGGCTCGGACCCGTTGAGCAGGGAGACGACGTTGCTCAGGTCGAGGTCTTCACCCTTCGGCGGCAGTCCCCGCTCGGCCGTCAACTCGAAGGCGAAGTTCGGCGCCGCCGCCATGGTCCGGCCGAAGCCCGCCTCGATAGCCAACTGCTTGATCCATCGGTAGGGCCGGCGCAGGAATGCCATCGGGTCCATCAGCGTGACGTGTGCCCCCGTCAGCGCCGTGAACACGATCATCATCAACCCCATGTCGTGGTACAGCGGCAACCAACTCACACAGCGGACGTCCATGTCCAGCCCGCCGGTCATGATCATCTGGATCGCGTTCGTGCAGACGGCGCGATGCGTGATCTCCACCCCGGCCGGCGTACGCGTCGAGCCCGAGGTGTACTGCAGATATGCGACGTCGTCGCTGCCACGGCCCGCGGCAACGAACGTCGAACCGAGCGTATCCGGCAACGCGTCCACCGCGATCATCCGTGGCCGCTCCTTAGGCGGCAGCGTCCGGATGAACTCCCGAACCGATTCCGCAGCCGAGGCCGTGGTCAACACCACGGTGGGCTGGGCGTCGCCCAGCACGGCCGCCAACCGCTCGGCGTGCCCCGATAATGTCGGCGCGAAGAGCGGGACCGCGATGTTGCCCGCGTGGATGGCGCCGAAGAATCCCGCCACGTAGTCCAGGCCCTGCGGCGCCAGGATCGCTACCCGATCCTCGGGCGCGGTGACCTGCTGCAACCGGGCGGCGATCGCGCAGACCTGAGACCACAGCTCATTCCAGGTGATCTGGACGACCCGCCCGTCCTGTTCCTGCGCGTAGTCGATGAAGCGGTAGGCCGCGCTGTCACCGAATGTGTCCCGGTTGTCCTCAAAATACGAGGTCAACGTCACACCTTCGGGCACCACGATCGAGGTCCCGCCGACGAGGTAAGAATCCAGATCGCGCATAGCAGGCGCAGTAAGAAGGCTATTCAAGCCGTGTTCCCGACTCACGATAAGACAGGCTAATAGGCATGTGCGTTATGTGCCCAATCGAGCAGGTATGACGGCCATCACCACCTGGACTCAATACCAGCTCAAGCAGGGTGCGGACCGCATTGCGGATCAACAAGGCGTGCGTCGATTTCAGGTCGAGCTATCCGGTGATAGCACCTGCAACAATCGTCACTCATTCACCATCTCAGGAATCGAACCGAGAATCCCTATTTGTCCAAAGACGCCATCAACTCACGTATGCGCGCAGCAAATCTGTTGGTCCGGCTGCTGGTCCGGGCTGCTACCGAAGGTGGCGGAGTCCGCCAACACGGTGTAAATCTCCCATTTCTCACCGCCGGGCGCGGTGACCCAGACTTTGTCCTGCATGGCGAAGCAACACGTGGTGCTGGTCTCCTCCACGGTCAGCAAACCCTCGTCGCCGAGCCGTCCGATTTCGGCCCGCACGGTGTCGCTCGAGCCCACTTCGACGCCGAGATGGTTCAGGGTGCCGCCGTGACCATGGCTTTCGATGAGCACCAGCTTCAGCGGGGGTTCGCTGATCGCGAAGTTGGCGTATCCGGGTTTGACCTTCGCCGGTTGGGTGTTGAAGAGCTTGGAGTAGAACGTGATTGCAACGTCGAGGTCATCCACGTTCAGAGCTAGTTGAACTCGGGCCGGTTGAAGCCGGGCCAGTTGAACTTCGGACATCGCAGTCGTCCTTTCCGGTAGGTAACAGTTCGGCGATGAGGGCCTGCACATGGTCCGCGATCTCGTCGCGGATGGTCCGCACGGTGCTCAACTCCTGTCCGGCCGGATCGCGAAGTTTCCAGTCTCGGTAGGACACGCCGGGAAAGTACGGGCAGCTGTCGTCACAACCCATGGTGATCACGATGTTGCTGGTCCGTGCTGTTTCGGAGGTGAGGAACTTGGGTGTGGCGGCGCTGATGTCGATACCGAGTTCGTCCATCGCCGTCACCACGACGGGGTTGAGCGCGGCCGCGGGTACGGTGCCGGCCGAGCGGACCTCGATACGGTCTCCGGTCAGGTGACTCAGGAGTGCGGCAGCCATTTGTGAGCGCCCGGCGTTGTGTACGCATACGAACAGCACACTGGGTTTCTCAGCCATCGCTCGTCGTCTCCGCGACGGGGCGAAACATGCGGGAGCGCAGGGCGAGAGCAACATAGACCAGGCCCACCAGGACCGGCACTTCGATCAACGGCCCAACGACACCGGCCAGCGCTTGCCCAGAGGCGGCCCCGAACGTGGCGATCGCAACGGCGATGGCCAGTTCGAAGTTGTTGCCCGCGGCGGTGAAGGCCAATGTGGTGGTACGGGCATAGCCGAGCCCCAGAGCCCTGCCCACGGCGTAACCGCCGGACCACATGACAGCGAAGTAGGCCAGCAGCGGCAGCGCGATTCGGGCCACATCCCAAGGGCGGGAGCTGATCTGGTGGCCCTGCAGGGCAAACAAAATGACGACGGTGAACAGCAGCCCGTAGAGCGCGCACGGCCCGATCCGTGGCAAGAAACGAGTTTCATACCAGCCGCGGCCCTTGAGTTTTTCGCCGAGACGGCGGCTGACGTATCCCGCCAGCAGCGGGACGCCGAGGAAGATCAGCACGGATTTGGCGATTTGCCCCGGCGGCGCGTCGATTCCGGTTGAAGGCAGTCCCAGCCAGCCGGGCAGTACCGACAGGTAGAACCAGCCCAGCACGGCGAACATGACAACCTGAAAGGCCGAATTGAGCGCCACCAGTACGGCGGCGGCCTCGCAGTCCCCACCGGCCAGATCGTTCCAGATGATCACCATCGCGATGCAGCGCGCCAATCCGACGACGATCAATCCGGTGCGGTATTCCGGCAGATCAGGCAGCAGCAACCAGGCCAGCGCGAACATCAGTGTCGGGCCGATCAGCCAATTGAGCGCCAGGGAGGCTCCCATCAACCTGCGATCGGCAGTTACCTCCCCGAGCCGGTCGTATCGGACCTTGGCCAGCACCGGATACATCATCACCAACAGGCCCACAGCGATGGGCAGCGAGATTCCGTCGATCTCGACGGAACCCAACAGATCGCCCAGTCCCGGTGCCGCCCGCCCGATGACCAGGCCCGAGGCCATCGCCAGCGCGATCCACACGGGCAACATGCGGTCGAGTCGGGAAAGTCGCCCGGTCACCGGTGCCGTCACCGACGCGGTCACCGGCCGCACTCCGCTGAGCCCGCAGCGGGGCCTCCCTCGATCTGCAGTACGGCCGAAAGTTGTTGCAGCGCAGACGGAATTGCCCAGTAATACACCCAGGTTCCGCGTCGTTCGCAATCCAACAGCCCCGCAGAGCGCAAGACCTTCAGGTGATGGGAGATGGTCGGCTGCGACACGTCGAAGGTTGCCGAGATGTCACACACACACGCCTGCCCTCCGGGATGGCTGGCCACCAAGCTCAACAACCGCAGCCGCACTGGATCGGCCAGGGCTTTGAACATCGCCGCCAACCGCACCGACTGCTGGTCATCGAGCGCCGAGACTGCCAACGCCGGACAACACCCGCCGGCGAGCTGATTCGACATCTATCTATATTGACACATATCAAAACAGACCGCTAGTGGCTTGGCCGTGGCGCCCTCACCATGCCGGCCACGGCCCCTGGGTGTCTAGCTGTCGAAAAGCTTGTCGATGCGTGCTTCGAGCACACTTCGCTCGCCGGCATCGGCCATGTTGATGCCGAACCGGCCACCGAGCGCGTCGACGACAGCTGGCGCGTCGTCGAGCTGGAACTTCTCGCTCGCGTCGGCGCGGTGGATGCTCATATAGCGGTCGATCAGGTTGATCCGCGCGTCGTCGGTGACCAGCGCGACCATCAGGTTGGTGACGAAGTGCGACGAGGGGTGGGTTGAGACAAACCAGCTCCCCACCTTCAGGTCGATCGGCGGACAGCTCCGCGTGCTGAACTCATACAAGGGCCGCCACTCGCCGTCGACCTGCGCCTGCAGCACCATTCCGTCGCCGCGATCCTGGAGCCGGTACGGCTCATGCGTTGTCTGCTGGACGCCGCCGACTTCCAGGAGCAGCGGCGAGGTGGGGGTCTGACCGCCGAAGCCCACGTCGACGAGATACGACCCTGCCGAACCGGGAAACGTCACCGCCAACACGGTGTGCGTCTGCGCCCCCGCCGGTGCGTCGGGGGGTTGCATCCAAACCACTCGACCCGCCAGCCGCCGCACCCGAAAGCCGATTTCTGCCAGCACGTAGCCCATCAACCCGTTCTGTTCGTAGCAATAGCCACCCCGTCGACGGCGAATCAGCTTGTCGGTCAAGGCCTCTGCGCTGAGATCGTCGACCGGCACCCCCAGCAGCGGGTCCAAATTCTCGAACGGAATGCTTCGAGTGTGGGCGGTCATCAGATCCTGCAGGACATCGAGGTTCGGCTCGGCGGGGCCGCGGTAGTTGATGCGCTCGAAATACCCGGTTAGATCCAGTGCCATGAGGCCATTCTGGCCCGGGCGCGGCCCGGGGGTCGCCAGGGATCGCCGAACTGGACAACGGTGAGATCGCGTTCGCTACTCTTAACGTCGCGAAGCATCTATCTGGGGGTGAGCGCCAAGAATGGCTGAGGGACCCACTGCCGACGGCATGCCGCCGGTACCGAGCGGGCTCGCTGCGGAATTGGCCTCCGCGGGGTTCGAGGATGCGCGCCAAGTCGCCCGGGGCGGCGCCGGAATTATCTATTGCTGCTACGAGACGGCCCTGGGACGAAACGTCGCAGTAAAGGTTCTGCCGTCGCATTTCGACGAAGACAGCAGGGAGCGATTTCTGCGTGAGGGCTACGCGATGGGCGGGCTCTCCGGGCACCCGAACATCGTCAACATCCTGCGGGTGGGCGTCACCGAAAGTAGCCGTCCATACATCGTGATGCCGTATCTGGCCGCGGATTCCCTGGCGGTGCGACTACGCCGGGAAGGACCAATCTCGTGGCCCGAGGCATTGCACATCGGCGTGAAGCTTTGCGGGGCTTTGGAAACTGCGCACAAGACCGGCACTTTGCACCGCGACATCAAGCCCGCCAACGTGCTCATCAACGATTACGGCGAACCACAATTAAGTGACTTCGGAATTGCCCATATCGAAGGCGGATATGAAACGGCGACCGGATTCTTCTCCGGCACAATCGACTACACCGCCCCAGAGGTGATGACCGGTAATCCGGCAACGGTCGCCTCCGACATCTACTCACTAGGCGCCACGCTCTATGCGCTGATCGCGGGCAGCGCCGCACACGCGCGCAAGAGCGGCGAGGATCTGATCGCTCAGTACCTGCGCATCAGCACCACACGGGTCCCGGATATGCGTCCCGAAGGCATCCCGGATGCGGTGTGTTCGGCGATCGAGAAGGCGATGGCCATCGATCCGGCGGAGCGGTCCGCCTCAGCCGCCGAGTTCGGCCGCGAGCTGCAGTCCGCGCAGCGCCGCAACGGCTTGAAACCCGATTCGATGGCAATCACCGCCGGCGGCGCCGAGACCGGTCGCACGGTAACAGTGCCAACGAATACGCCTGCGAATACGCCTGCAGCGCCTGCCGTCTCGCCCGGCGGAGAAACCAGGGAGATGCCCGCACCGGGCCCGGACACGACAAGCGTGCCCCCGCCGACGCAAGCGATGGCGGCCCCGTCAAGCGTCGGCTCCCCTGTTGTCCCGGACAACGCTCCCCCGGACGGGACGGGGACCGCCCTGCGGCCGGCGGCAGAATCTGCGGATCAACAGGAGTTCTCGGAAGCGGCGAAATTGTTGCGCACCGGACTCAACGCCGAAACGCAACCGAAGGCTCCGTCGGAGCCGCCTCAGCCGCCGGCCCCGGAGCCGCCGGGTTTCGCTGCGGCCGGTCCCCCTTCCGGCCCGCCGCCCAGCCCGCCCGACCAGCCGCCATCGCCGGGCCCGGTCCCACCCCCGTGGGGGAAGCCCGCCACCCTGCGGGCGCGGGAATGGCTCACGGCGCCTGGCAAAAGGCGCAATCGCCTAGCGGTGCTGGCCACCGCGCTCCTGGTCATCGTGGCGTTGGTGATCGGCGGCCTCTTGCTGTTGCGCGAGAACAAGGATCAGCAGACCGCCTCGAGCCAGCCCAGCGCGCAACCACCACCCGAGTGGAAGGCGATCACCAATGCGCGGATTTCGCGCGACGCGGCCGCGAGCACGCAGACCGACGGCACCATCTGGATCTTCGGCGGGATTCGCGGTGACGGCACCGTCACCGGAAAACAGGAGGGCTATGACCCCTCGCCACTCGACGAGTGGAAGGGCGGCGACGATCTACCGGTTCCGGTCCAGCACGCGATGGCGGTCACCTGGCAGGGGAACCCCGTGGTGCTCGGTGGCTGGAAGTCAACGGGCCCCAATAAGGTTGCCAGTGACCAGGTTTGGCGGGTGGTCAACAGCCGCTGGGTGGAAATGCCGCACCTGTTGCAGCCCAGGGCGGCGGCCGCGGCGGCGGTGGTGGGAGACCGCCTGATCGTCACGGGCGGTGTCGACGCCAACGGCGCGCTACTCAGCACGACCGAGGTCTTCGACGGCAACTCTTGGACCCTCGGCGCGCCTATACCGACACCGCGGCAGCTGCTGGCGGGGGCCTCGGACGGAAAGCTGATGTACACGGTCGGCGGAACCAGCGGCGACTCGGACCTGACAATGGTCGAGGCGTACGACCCGGTCGCGAAAACGTGGACGTCGTTGGCCCCGCTTCCGACGGCGCGCAGCGACCTGGGTGTGGCGATCGCCGACGGGCGGCTGGTGGTGGTCGGAGGCATCTCCGGGGGGCAGGTCCTCAAGAGCGTTTCGGTCTTCGACCTGATGGCGAAGTCCTGGACCGGTCTGCCGGACATGGCTACCGCGCGGCACGGCATGGCGGTCGCGGCGGTGGAGAAGTCCGTCTATGCGATCGGCGGGTCGACCTCGCCCGACGACGGTCAGGCGGTCTCGACCGCGGAGGTGTTGAAGCTGCCGGCGCGCAGGATGCAACCGGCGTCGCAGTGGCGCTCATTACCGAACGCGCCGACGGCACGGTTGATGATGGCGTGGACCGTGCTCAACGACAAGATCTGGATCATCGGCGGGCTGCGCAGCGGAGCCGAGCCCCTTGACTTGGTCGAGAGCTACGACCCCAAGACCGGCGCCTGGGACACGGGGCCGCCGTTGCCCGTGCCGCTGCATCACGCCGCGGCGGCGACCTACCGCGGCGAGGTGGTGGTGCTCGGCGGTGCCACCGACGAACTCGCGAATGGCTCCAACAAGGTCTTCGCGTTGCGGGGCGGCAACTGGGTGGAGTTGCCGAGCCTCACGCACCCCCGGGCGGGCCTCGCGGCGGCGGTGGTCGGCGACAAGCTCGTCGTCGTCGGTGGGCAGAACGACAAGAAGCTCGTCCCGCAGACCGAGGTATTCGACGGCAGTTCCTGGAAGGACGCCGCCGACATGCCCACTCCGCGCGAGCATCTGGCCGCGGCGTCGGATGGGACCTACGTGTACGCGATCGGCGGGCGGTTCCTGTCCTCCGACAAGAACTCCGCGGCATTGGAACGGTTCGACCCGGCCTCCGGCGCCTGGAAGAAGTTGGTGGGCATGCCGACCCCGCGTGGCAGCTACGGGGCCACGTACATCGATGGCCGAATCGTCGTGGCCGGTGGCGAAGAACCCACACAGGTCCTGAACGTCGTCGAGATGTACGACATCGCCGATGGCAGATGGAGCACGCTGCCACCGATGCCGACCCCGCGGCACGCCGAGGTGGTCGCCACGGTCGGCAACACCATCTACTGCATCGGCGGCGCGAACCGGCCGACGCATGAGGGCGCCATAGCGACGGTAGAGGCCCTCGACTTCATGTAGCTTCCTCGCCATGACCAGTTTTGGTAGTTTGCAGGGCTTTTCAGATCTGCCGGCGGCGGATCAGGAAGCGATCGGCAGGACGCTGCTGACGTTGTTGAAGGCCTTCGACGACCGCGACGCCGAGCCCCTTCGGGCCGTGTACTCGGATGACGCCGACTGGGTCAACGCCTTCGGTACGGTCAGGCGTGGACGCGACGACATCGTCGAATACCTCACGGGGCTTTTTGCGGACGCCAACTTCAACCGCGGGGAGCTCGCCGGTCCGCCCGAGACCAGCTTCAAGGTGCTGACCCCCGAAGTCGTGCTGGTCTCGGCGCATCTCAAGGTCAAGGGGCAGGGGCTGGTCGGCGGCGGAACGATGGACCGCGACAACTTCTCGCTGCGCGCCCTGCAGCGTCAAGACGACGGATCCTGGCTGATCGTCTCGGAGATGTTCCAGGACGCCAACACCGAAACGACGTACGAAACCGACCGGTCCTCTCAGTAGCGACCGCCGCTGACCGACTTGTCCTCGCCTCGGGGAGACCGCGGGTTCTTAAGCCGCCATGGGCCTTGTACTGTTTGGGAAATGAGCGCCTATCAGACGATCGTTGTCGGCACCGATGGTTCGGACTCGTCGCTGCGCGCGGTGGACCGCGCGGCAGCGATCGCTGCCGATCACGGCTCGAAATTGATCGTTGCGACGGCGCATCTCCCTGTCTACGAGGAGAAGGGCCGCTACGCCATCCCCCCGGGGAGCGACCACGGCGAGGACTACCGGTTGGTGGGCGAGGCCCCCTACTACGCGATCCTGCAGGACGCCAGGGAGCGGGCGCACAACGCCGGCGCCAAGGACGTGGAGGAAAAAGCGATCGTCGGTGCCCCCATCCAAGCGCTGGTGCAGCTCGCCGAGGACGTCGGCGCCGACCTGCTAGTGGTCGGCAACGTCGGCCTGAACAGCGTCGCCGGCCGGCTGCTGGGATCGGTCCCCTCCGAGGTCTCCCGCAAGGCGAGGACGGACGTCCTGATCGTCCACACCATCGACTGAGGCATCGCCCAAGAGCCGTTCGGCATCGGCCACGCGTCTGAACATGGCGAGCCACCACCTATGTGGGCAGGCCAATGCCATACTCGACAGCCATGGACGCGAAGATCACCGGCACCGTCATGCCGGTCCTGGAGGTATCGCTACGCCCGAACGAGAGCCTGATCTCCGAGGCGGGTGAGCTGTCGTGGATGAGCGATTCGATCCAACTGCAAACGTCGACGCGGGGGGCGGGCTCGTCAGGGTTTTTCGGCGGGCTAAAGCGAGCCGTCGGCGGCGGCGGGTTGTTCATGACCGAATACAGCGCCGTCGGCCGGCCGGGCAACGTCGCGTTCGCCGCCAAGCTGCCCGGCCACATCCTGCCGGTGCAACTGCGCCCCGACATGCCCTACCTGATACACCGGCACGGGTTCCTCTGCGGCTTCGGTGATGTGCAGCTTTCGATCGCGTTTCAGCGCACGTTGGGCGCGGGCATCTTCGGCGGCAACGGGTTCATCTTGCAGCACTTGAGCGGCACCGGCCAGGCATGGATCGAATTGTCCGGCGAGACCGTCGCGTACACGCTGGCCCCGGGCCAAACCCTGCGTGTGCATCCCGGCCATGTCGGCATGTTCGACGCCTCCGTGACGTTCGACATCACCCGCATCAAGGGCGTCAAAAACATGCTGTTCGGCGGCGACGGCATATTCCTGGCCTCGCTGACCGGCCCCGGACGCGTCTGGCTGCAGACCCTGACCATCAGCAATCTCGCCCACGCCATCACGCCCTATCTACCAACGCCTTCCGGTGAATCGGGCGGCGGCGGGTGGGTCCGAACCGTCGGCAACCTGCTCTCCGACTGAACACTTTCGATTCATGACCATGCATCGCTCCCATGACCGTCGCCGGCCGGTTGTTCGCGCGGCCATCGCGCCAAATCAACCTTCGTCGGTCCGGGGCGCCGTTCGGGTCGCTTCCGTCGCCGCGCTCGGCGGTCTGCTGTTCGGCTACGACAGCGCGGTGATCAACGGCGCTGTGGCGGCCATCCAGGACGAGTTCCACATCGGCAACGCAGCATTGGGCTTCGCCGTCGCATCGGCGCTGCTGGGAGCGGCATTCGGCGCGGTGACGGCGGGACGGCTCGCCGACAGGATCGGGCGCCTTGCGGTGATGAAGATCGCGGCGGTGCTGTTCCTGGTCAGCGCGATCGGCGCCGGCCTGGCACCCGATGTCTGGGTGGTGGTCGGCTTCCGGGTCATCGGCGGGATCGGGGTGGGTGTGGCGTCGGTGATCGCGCCCGCCTATATCGCGGAGATCTCACCGCCGCGGGTGCGCGGGCGCCTGGGCTCGCTGCAGCAGCTGGCCATCGTGTTGGGCATCTTCGTGTCTCTGGCGGTCGACTGGCTGCTGTCACACCTGGCGGGCGGCTCGCGCGGGCAGCTGTGGCTGGGCCTGCCGGCCTGGCGCTGGATGTTCGTCGTGATGGCCGTCCCGGCCGCCGTGTACGGCGCGCTGGCGTACACGGTTCCCGAGTCGCCGCGTTATCTCATTGCGAGACAACGGATTCAGGAGGCGCGCCAAGTGCTCACCCGGCTGCTGGGGCCGCAAGACCCGGACGGGGTGATCGCACGGATCCAGGATTCGCTGGGCACCGAAAAGCCGCCGTCCTGGCGGGATTTGCGCAAGCCGACCGGCGGGCTGTACGGAATCGTCTGGGTCGGCATCGGATTGGCGATGCTGCAGCAGTTGGTCGGCATCAACGTGATCTTCTACTACTCCAACGTGCTGTGGCAGGCGGTCGGATTCACCGAGAGCTCGTCGTTCACCATCACCGTGATCACCTCGGTGACCAACATCGCGACCACGCTGATCGCGATCGCGCTGATCGATCGGGTCGGCCGCAGGCCACTGTTGCTGATCGGCTCCACGGGCATGGCCGTCACGCTGGCCACGATGGCGGTGGTCTTCGGCGCCGCGCCGATGGTCGACGGCAGGCCGCACCTCGAAGGCGCCGCCGGCTCCGTCGCCCTGATCGCAGCCAACCTCTTCGTGGTCGCGTTTGGCATGTCGTGGGGACCGGTGGTGTGGGTGCTGCTCGGTGAGATGTTCCCGAACCGGATGCGTGCGGCCGCGTCGGGTTTGGGGGCGGCGGGCAACTGGGCGGGCAATTGGCTGATCACCGTCACGTTCCCGACGGTGCGACACGAGCTGGGCTTCGCGTACAGCTGCTATGCGCTGTTCGCGGTGTTGTCGTGGGTGTTCGTGTGGCGGTTTGTCGAGGAAACCAAGGGCAAGCAACTGGAAGACATGCACCAGGAGGCCTGGCAGCACGCCTGAGCCGGGCGGCCTGTTCAACTTGCGCCAAATACTTGTTTGACTCGCGCCGAATACGGGGAATCGCATGGACAGTGAACCCATCGTCCGCCAAGCCGATGAACCCCACCAGACCCGACGGCCCGCCCCCTCAGCGGGCCGTCGGGGCTTCTTGGGCTTAGTGGTCTCGCCCGTAAATTCGTCGGGGGTTCATAGCCAGGCGGTGGGGTCACCCAGGTAGAGGCCGCAGGCGGTGTCGAGGGCGTCTTCGGGTGAGCCTGCCGTGTAGCCGGTGTGTAGGACAGAGTCCTGATAGGTGTTGGAGCTGGCCAGGTAGACGGCGAAGCCCCAGCGGGAGGCCCATCCGCCATAGCGAAGTCGCATCAGTGGCGTGGTATCGCCGTCAGGCAAGTGTGCGGTGACGTAGGCGAACGTGGCGCGGAAGCGCACCTCGATTCCGCGCAATTGTGGCCAGCGCCCTCGCGCGTGGGCCGATAGCCGCTGTTGCAGGGATGCTTGGGTCGATGCCGGTGGTGCGGCCATGGAACTGATGGTGCCCGAATCGAGCGTGTCGCCTAACCGTGACACGGTTGTGATAAATGAGGCTGAAGTGGCTAACGAGACAACTCAGTCACGGGAGCCCATGGATGTCACCGACCAGCACCGACCGGATCACCCTGATCGGCTCGCACCGCCGAGCCTTGACCCGGTTGACCCGCGCCGCGCGTAGTGAACAGCGACTCGTGACCCGCGCCAAGATCGTGCTGGCGGCCGCCGAGGGACTCTCGGTAGCGGCGACCGCGAGATCGCTGCGGGTATGTGAGGACACCGTGCGCAAGTGGCGTTGCCGCTGGTGCGCCGCAACGGGGTTGGCATCGCTGGTTACGCGCCACGCTCGGGGCGGCCCTCGACGTTCACCGCGGTCCAGGTGGCACGGGTCAACGCGATCGCCTGCACGCCGCCGGCCGATGCCGGGCTGCCGCTGGCCGCTGGTCATGCCCGGAGCTAGCCCGCCACGCGGTCGCCGACGGGGTATGCGCGTCGATTTCGCCGGCCACCGTGCGCCGGTTGCTATCCGAGGACGCCCTCAAACCCTGGCACTATCGGTCGTGGATCTTCGTCACCGACCCCGACTTCCCCGCCAAGGCCGCCCGTGTGCTCGATCTCTACGACCGCCAGTGGAAAGGACAGCCGTTGGGGCCCAACGAGTATGTCATTTCTGCCGATGAGAAGACCTCCCTCCAGGCTCGCTGCCGCTGCCACCCCACATTGGCGCCCGGGGCCGCACGGGCGATGGGGGTCAACCATGACTACGACCGGGCCGGCGCGGTGGCTTACCTGGCCGCCTACGACGTGCACCGCGGGCAGGTATTCGGCCGCTGCGAGGACAGTACCGGCATAGAACCGTTTAGCCGGCTGGTTACCCAGGTGATTTAGCACGAGCCCACCCCGGAGCTGTTGCGCGAGGCGATGCGGGCGTCCAACGACTGGTCGAAAGAAACGATCATGGACAGCTCGCCGCGGCTGATCCCCACGGCACAGGTCTCGACGATGGATGTCGACGACGCGGTCAACGAGCTGAAGCGCTGCGGCACTATGGGATTCAAGGCGGTATTTCTTCCGGTGACGCCGCATGCCGCGCAGCGCGACCACAACCGTGACGAGTGGGAGCCGTTCTGGGCCGCCGAGGACATCGGAATGGTGATCGCCTTCCATATCGGCACGGAGCCCATCGATTTCGCTGCCGGAAACTTGATCGGGGTCACCCATCGCGGCCCGGGCGGCGCCGTCCGACGATACCAGCGGCCCCGGCCGCGGTCGAGCACAACGGGCCGATTCCTCCCCGCAAATTCGGAGCAGTGACCGGCCGAAGGCCTACGGGGACAACGGAACCCAGCTTCCGGCACGGGCCGACTGGATTGTACGCCGCGACATCGGACCGGTCCTCGATGAGAGTTTGGTCGTGGCGCTGCTGATATCCGATGCCATCGAAACCTCGAGGCACCGGGACATCAACCTCGCGCTCGCGGCGGTCGCGGTTGGCGCGCTTGTCTTTGATTGTGGCTAGGCGTCGGCGGCGTCGAGGAGCGTTCTCGTCACAATCCGGGGGCGCCGGGTTGCCCGGGAGCGCCGCTGCTGCCGTTGGTGCCGGTGCCGCCGTCGCCGCCCAGCCCGCCGGGGCTGGGAACGCCGGGGGTGCCGTTGCCGCCGTTGCCGCCGTTGCCGCCGTTGCCGTTGGCGCCGTTGCCACCGTTGCCGCCGTCGCCGCCGGCGCCGGGGAAGGTGATGAAGGGGCTGTTCGGGTACCCGCCGGTGCCGGCGTTGCCGCCGGCGCCGCCGGTGCCGCCGTTGCTGCCGTTACCGCCCGCCCCGCCAGCCCCGCCGGACCCAGGGTAGAAGCCGTCACCACCGGCCGCGCCGTCCGCGCCGTTGCCGCCGTTGCCCGACCCAGAGGCCGAGCCGCCGTCGCCGCCGTCGCCGCCGTCGCCCCCGGCGCTATCCAGGCTAAGGCCGGTCCCGGCGTTGCCGGCGGCCCCGCCGTTGCCGCCGTTGCCTGACCCAGAGGCCGTACCGCCACCGCCACCGTTGCCACCGTTGCCGCCGTCGCCGCCGCGGCCGTCGCCGGGGTTGAGGCCGCTGGCGCCGTTGCCGCCAGCCCCGCCGGTGCCGCCGTTGGCGTTGCCGGTGGCCGTACCGCCGGTCCCACCATTGCCGCCGCTGCCCCCGGGGCCGCTCCCGCCGTATCCGCTGCCGCTGCCGGCGAGGCCGGGTGTTCCGCCGTTGCCGCCGGCCCCGCCGTTGCCGGGGGCGCCGGCCATGCCCGCAGCGCCGTTGACGGCGGTGCCGCCGGTCCCGCCGGTGCCGCCCATGCCGCCATTCCCGCCATTTCCGCCGGCGGCGCCGCCGTCAGCATCTTCGACAAAGGGGCCGCTGGAAGAGGCGCCGTCGGCCCCGGTGCCGCCGGTCCCGCCGGTCCCGCCGGTGCCTCCCTGGCCGCCGGCGCCCGCGTTGGCGCCTGACCCGTACGCAGCCCCGCCTGTGCCGCCAGCCCCGCCGGACCCGGCCTGGCCACCGCCACCGCCGGACCCCGGGCCGAACTCGCCTCCTGGGGGAATAAAGGCACCGGGGCTGGCGTCGGCTCCGCCTGCCCCACCGTCCGCGCCGTTAACGCCTGCGCCACCGGACCCGGCTGTCCCGCCGTTGCCGCCGGCGCCGCTGCCGTTGCCGCCGGCCCCGCCGTTGCCGCCAGTCCCGCCATTGCCAGCCGTTCCGGCGGTCCCGCCGTTGCCCGCACCGGTCCCGGAGGTGTGGCCGGTGCCGGCCGCGCCGTTGCCGCCGTTGCCGGCTGATCCGGCGTTGCCACCGTTGGCGCCGTCGCCGCCATCGCCGTTGCTTCCCGGGGTGGCGCCGGGGCCGTTGCCGCCGGCCCCGCCATTGCCGCCGGCCCCGCCGGCCCCGCCGTTACCGCCATTGCCGCCGGCCTCCCCGTCGGGGCTGGTGGCACCGCCGTTGGCACCCGTGCCACCGTTGCCGGCTGATCCGGCGTTGCCACCGTTGGCGCCGGCACCGCCATCGCCGTTGGCACCGGCATGCCCGCCCAACAACGAGCCGGCGCCACCGGCCCCGCCATTGCCGCCGGCGCCACCGGCCCCGCCATTACCGCCGTCGCCGCCGGCCACACCCGTGGGTCCGTCAATGCCGTTGCCGCCATTGCCGCCGACCGCGCCATTGCCGCCGTGGCCGCCCGCGCCGCCATTGCCGCTGAACAGCCCGCCGTTACCGCCGGCCCCGCCGGCCCCGCCGGCCCCGCCGTCAACGCCATCGAAGCCGGGATCACCCGCGGTATAACCGTTGGGGCCGTTGCCACCGGCTACGCCGTTGCCACCCGCCCCGCCATTGCCGCCATTGCCGCCCAACAGCCCCGCGTTGCCGCCCTTGCCGCCGGCCTGACCGTCAGGACCACCCGGCGCGCCGTTACCGCCGTTGCCCCACAAGATCCCGCCATAACCGCCGTTGCCTCCCGGCGTCGTCGCATTGGCGCCGTCACCGATCAGCGGGCGCCCCACCAGCGCTTCGGTAGGCGCATTGACCGCGGCCAACGCGCTCCGCTCGACGGCGCGCAGCGGTGCGGCATTGGCCGCCTCGGCGGCCGCATACGCGACCCCCGCCTCGTTCAAGGCCTGCACGAACTGGGCATGAAACGTCGCCGCCCCAGCGCTGAGCGCCTGAAACTGCGTGGCGTGGCCGGAAAACAGCGACGCGATCGCCGCCGACACCTCATCGCCGGCGGCGGCGAGCATCACCGTGGTCGGGGCCGCGGCGGCCCCCTGGGCCGCGCTCAGCGATGATCCGATGCCCGCCACATCCGCCGCGGCCGACGCCAGCATCTCGGGTACTGCGAGTACGTAGGGCATCGCCGCCCTCCTCACATGTGGTAATCAAAGATCGTCTGCCCTTTACCAGCTGGGCTGTACGAGATGTATATCGGTCCGTCGAAGAAGGCTTCATTCCCGATAACGAACTGATTTGATGAAACGGTTGGCGCGGTCGCCTGGTTCGTAACGGTGTACGTGTATAGCAGCATCCCGTTCGTAGGTGTTGGCGGTGGGTTAGAGCCAAACGGGTAGGACGGGGATTGAGGCGAGGGCCAGGGCCCCGGGTTCAAATTCAAATCTATCGGATCCGCGTAGACCGAAATAGTTGTTCCGTTTGGCACTTTATCGCCGACCGAAACGTTGGGGACCCACGTTTGCGGGATGGCTCCGTAAACACCACCGGAGTCGATAAGAGTTGAGGCTTGCGTAAAGACGGATGGAGGATTCGCAGCGGCACCGCCGCCTGTGACAAGCAGGCCCAACGCATTCGATGTGGTACCGGTGTACACCACATTGGGCGCTCCCACAAACGCGGCTACGGGGGGTAGCGGGTTGGGACCGAACTGGAGATAACCCGCTTCTTCGTTGATAAAAATACCTTGGTCGAGGGGTTCCGGTAACGCCAGGCTCGGGTTGTTGTTCGAACCGAACAACGGATTCGACCCAATACCCCAAACGCCAACGACACCGTTGCCAGCGTAAGCGGAGGCCAGAGATGACACATGCGTCGGTATTGGTATTCCGAGGACATTGGTGTACGTAATTGCGAAGGAGGCGACGTCAACGTTAGTCGACTCGGCGACGAGTCCATTCCCGGCATTCCCGAATTGCACCGTCGTCCGATACGTGAGGCCAACTGCGTCCACCCCCCCGCTGTAACCCCTCAGAAAGACCCCGGTGGGCATGCCGAGTGACCCTCGTCCGATGTCCTGACCGTCGATAACAAGACCGCTGGATCCGGTGTCAACCAACACGGCCGCACTCGGTCCGCCGTTGACGGAGATGTTTACGTACGGCACGACGCCGCTGTTTAGCCGCAGCGCGATTGAGTTCGGCGGCAAACCGAGGCCATCAGCACCAGCGGCCCCGGCGCTGCCGGACAACAGTCCGCCTTGGCCTCCGGGGCCGCCGAACGCCCCGGCGCCGCCGGTGCCCCCGGCACCGCCGCTGCCGATCAACCCCGCCGCGCCACCGGCCCCACCGGCTACCCCCGGCGTCGTTGCGGAGTAACCGTTGCCCCCATTGCCGAACAGCCACCCGCCGGCTCCACCGTTCGGGTTGACCGCTGTCCCGTTCGCGCCGTTGACGAACAGGGAGCGCCCCGTTAGCGCCGCAACGGGCGAGAAGATCCCGTAGGGCTGGGCTTCGTCAACCAAGGTCGTCAACAGGTCCGAATTGGCCGCAGACTCGGCGGCCGCATACGCACTGCCCGCGCTTTTCAACACCTGCACGAACTGGGCTCCAAACGCCGACGCCTGGGCGCTGAGCGCCTGAAACTGCTGGGCGTGGTCAGAAAACAGCGACGCGATCGCCGCCGACACCTCATCGGTGCCCGCGGCCAGCACCTCCGCCGTCGGAGGCTCCGCCGCCGCGTTGGCCGCCATGACCGCCCACCCGATATGCGCCGCATCTGAAGCCGTCGCCACCAGCGCCTCGGGCGCCACCAACATTAACGACATGTGAAACCTCCCAAGACGTCATGACTAATACGTCATGCCGCCCGGGGGATTGCGCAGATCACCATTCGGCCAACCGGCAGGGCCCGATGATATCGCGATGGGGGGCACTATCCCAGGGTTCGCCAACATAGTTCTTGTTTCTTCACTTTTTCGCCAACCACCGCGGGCACCCAGGCCGGCCGACGCCAGCGCCAACACGGCGATCACTTCGCCACCGCCTGCAGGCACCGGCGACCAACCACGGCGCCCACCCGGAACAACCGGATCACCCGCAGATGGCTCGCGTGCCTCATCAGATGCACCTGGTCAGATGCCAGCTCGAGTAATGCCAACAACACGCCGCGGATGGTTTGCTGACAAGCTCCGAAAGCACCCAAATCGACTGTACGCCAAGCAATCCCGCCCAAATACGTTGCGGGACATCGCGTGTCGCGGTCCCAAATACGTTGCGGTCCCAGCGATCCCGACTATCGGAGTTGACAACGCGGTCGGGCGTTTCTGCTGGTCAGGGCGCAGGCGAGACATGACGATGGAAGTTATCAGCTAACAATTGCACGGTCGTTGCAGAGCGTTGAACTGTAACAACGTATGTGATGGCACAGTGTGGCAACCCGCGATCTTACGAATGCGAAGACCGGTTCCCTCCGACGCTTGGCAATTGCTCAAACGTAAAGACCGCCCCTGAACCCCTTACCAGCGACGGGGCTGGCTCTCTTAGGTAACGTCAAGGCTCGTGAGCACCCTGAGCCGCAGTCCGCACACGGTTGAGTTCGCCGGTCTCGACGGGATCACCCTGGTGGCAGACGAATGGAACCGCGACACCGACGCTCGCGGTTCTGCGGGCCGGCCGGCGATCCTCATGCTGCACGGGGGCGGCCAGAACCGGTTCTCCTGGAAGAGCACCGGACAAATCCTGGCCGACGAGGGCTACCGCGTCATCGCGCTCGACGCCGTGGGCACGGCGACAGCGACCGCGCGCCGAACGCGGACTATGCCGTCGAAACCTTGACGGCCGATGTCCTGCGGGTGCTGGACGCGATCGGTGGCCCGGTGGTGCTGGTGGGGGCCAGCATGGGCGGGCTCACCGGCATCCTGGCCGCCGATCGCGCCGGCCCGGACAAGGTCGCGGGGCTGGTCCTGGTGGACGTGGTGCCGCGGTACGAGAAAAACGGCAGTGCCCGCATCCGGGATTTCATGCTGGGTAACATCGACGGCTTCGGCTCGCTTCAGTAGGCGGCCGACGCCGTCGCCGCCTATCTGCCCTACCGCGAGAGGCCACGCAGCCCCGAAGGGTTGAAGAAGAACTTACGGCTGCGCGACGGGCGATGGTACTGGCACTGGGATCCGGCCCTCATGACCCCACCCGGGGACGACCCGGAGTTGCGCACCGAGAAATTCGAGCAGGCCGCGACGGACCTGAAGGTCCCGGTTTTGCTGATCCGCGGCAAGCTCTCCGACGTCGTCAGCCCAGCCCTACAATCCGCTGACCGAGTGTTCTGGATCGTCGACGACGGTTCATCCCACCGCGGCCAGGCGGCGATTCACCGGCTCGCCGAGCAGTACCCGAACGCGGTCATGGTGCACACGCCGGTGCACGCATCCTGGCTCAACCAGATCGAGATCTATTTTTCCATCGTGCAACGAAAAGCACTCACGCCCAACGACTTCACCGACATCGACCAGGTAATCGCTCGCCTGGCCGCATTCGAAACCCGCTACAACCGCACCGCGCGTCCGTTCAAATGGAAGTTCACTACCGCCCACCTGGACGACCTACCCACCAAACTTGACAACCACAAACAGCCCGACCCAACCCCGCGCAGCATAACCCCGACGAATTTACGGATGAGACCACTTAGGTGGCCCAGACCCAGCGCGCAATGCGACAAATGTGCGAGTTTGCGCACTCCCCGCGGATACGACGCGTGGGCAGTGCCCGCTACAGCCAGGTGTCCTGGGTGGTGGTGGTGAGAAACGCCTCGAGGTCGTCGCGCCATTGAGCGGGCGTGGTCTTGTCCGGTTCGATGCCGGTGTAGTCGCCGCGATAGAACAACAGCGGCCGCGGCTTGATCTTGGGCGCCTCCGACAGGGCCTGCACCGCACCGAACACGACGAAGTGATCGCCGCCGTCGTGCACGGAGGCCACCGTGCAGTCGATGTACGCCAGCGACCCGTCGATGATGGGCGAACCCAGATGCGAAGGGTGCCAGTCGATTCCGCCGAACTTGTCGGGTTCCTTGGATCCGAATCGCGCCGAGACATCCTTCTGCTTCTCGGTCAGCACGTTGACGCAGAACCGGCCGGCCGCCTCGATGGCCTTCCAGGACCGCGACACCTTGGTCGGGCAGAACAACACCAGCGGTGGGTCCAGCGACAGCGCCGCGAACGACTGACACGCGAAGCCGACCGGGACGTCGTCGTGGACGGTGGTGATGATGGTGATCCCGGTGCAGAACTGACCAAGCACGCTGCGGAACGTGCGCGGGTCGATCGGCGCTTCAGACATCGTGAGCCATTTGGTGTCGAGGCTAGCCGCGGGCGCCAACCGTGAAGTCGTGGCCCCAGAGGCTCACCGCGGTGCTTTCCCGGGCGATCCACTCGTGGTCGTCGACTTTTCTACCCTCACAACCGAATTCGACGTCAAACCCGCTCGGGGTCTTCATGTAGAACGACAGCATCAGGTCGTTGACGTGACGGCCCAGCGTGGCGGACATCGGCACTTTGCGGCGCAGCGCCCGATCCAGGCACAGGCCGACGTCGTCGGCCTCCTCGACCTCGACCATCAGGTGCACGATGCCGCTGGGCGTCGGCAGCGGCAGGAACGCCAACGAATGGTGGCGCGGGTTGCAGCCGAAGAAGCGCAGCCAGGCCGGCGCGCCATCGGCGGGCCGGCCCACCAGCTGCGGCGGCATCCGCATCGAGTCACGCAGCTTGAAGCCGAGCACATCCCGGTAGAAGTGCAACGCCTCGGCGTCGTCGTGGGTGGTCAGGACCACGTGCCCCAGGCCCTGCTCGGCGGTGACGAACTTGTGCCCGTACGGGCTGACCACCCGGCGGTGTTCCAGGGCGGCACCGTGGAAGACCGCCAGCGGGTTGCCCGACGGGTCCGAGAACCGGATCATCTCGTCGACCCGCCGGTCCGCCAGTTCGGCGGCGGTGGCCTCCTTGTACGGGGTGCCCTCCACCTCGAGCCGATTCCGGATCTCTTGCAGGCCTTCGGCGTTCGCACATTCCCAGCCCGCTTCAGACAGCCGGTCGTGCTCGCCGGGCACGATCACCAGCCGAGCCGGGAAATCGTCCATCCGCAGGTACAGGGCGCCCTCGCTGTTGCCCCTGCCCTCGATCATGCCGAGGACCTTCAGGCCGTATTCGCGCCAGGCCGCGACGTCGGTGGCCTCGATGCGCAGATAGCCCAGCGACCGGATGCTCATCGCACGCCTCCCAGGAAATCGATCGTCAGCTTGTTGAACTCGTCGAACTTCTCCACCTGGGCCCAGTGCCCGCATTGCCCGAAGACGTGCAGCTGCGCCCGCGGGATGGTCTTCAGCGCCACCAGCGCGCCGTCCAGCGGGTTGACCCGGTCCTCGCGACCCCAGATCAGCAGCACCGGCTGGCGAAGTTTGTACACCTCGCGCCACATCATGCCGAGCTCGAAATCGGTCCCGGAGAACGACATTCCCATCGCGCGGGTCGCGGTCAACGATTCCGGCGTGCTGGCCAGCTCGAAGCGCTGGTCGATGAGCTCCGGCGTGATCAGCTTCTGGTCGTAGACCATCACCCGCAGGAACGCCTCGAGATTCTCCCGGGTGGGCACCATGGAGAACTTTCCCAGCCGCTTGACGCCCTCGGTCGGGTCGGGCGCGAACAGGTTGACGCTCAGGCCGCCGGGCCCCATCAGCACTAGGCGTCCCGCCCGCTCCGGGTAGTCGAGCGCGAACCGAACCGCCGTGCCCCCACCCAGCGAATTGCCCACCAGGGGAACGCGTCCCAGGCCCAGCTGGTCGAAGAGGCCGTTGAGTGCGCGCGCCGCGTAGTGGTTGAACTGGCCGTGTTCCGCACGCTTGTCGGAGTGGCCGTACCCAGGTTGGTCGACGGCGAGCACATGGAACTGCTGCGCGAGCACCGGGATGTTGCGCGAGAAGTTCGTCCAGCTCGCCGCGCCCGGACCGCCGCCGTGCAGCAGCACCACCGTCTGGTCCTTGCCGACACCCGCCTCGTGATAATGCAGCTTCAGCGGCCCGTCGACATCGACTTCGGCGAAGCGCGACGTGGACTCGAAGGTCAGCTCTTCGGTGGCCGTCATCAAACCATCGTGTCGCCGGGCGGCAACCCGAACTCGTGATTCCCGAAGATCACGTACGCGCGTTCCGGGTCGTTGGCGGCGTGCACCCGACCGGCGTGCGCGTCGCGCCAGAAACGTTGCACCGGAGCGTCATTCCACAGCCCGGTGGCCCCGGATGCCTCGAACAACCGGTCGATCGAGGAGATCGACCGCCCGGTGGCGCGGACCTGGTCGCGGCGGGCCCGGGCGCGCAGCTCGAAGGGAATCTCCTTGCCCGCCGACAGCAGTGCGTACTCGTCGCCGACGTTGCCGATCAGCTGGCGCCACGCGGCGTCGATGTCGCTGGCCGCCTCGGCGATGCGGACCTTGGCGAACGGGTCGTCCTTGGCCTTCTCGCCCGCGAACGCCGCGCGCACCCGCTTGCCCTGGTGCTCCACGTGCGCCTCGTACGCGCCGTACGCCATGCCGACGATCGGCGCCGAGATTGTGGTGGGATGCATTGTGCCCCAGGGCATCTTGTAGACCGCAGCGGTGTTGGTCTGGTACCCGCCGGCGGTGCCGTCGTTCATCGCCTTGTAGGACAGGAACCGGTGCCGGGGCACGAAGACGTCCTTGACCACGACGGTGTTGCTGCCGGTGCCGCGCAGGCCGACCACGTGCCACACGTCGTCGATGCGGTACTCGCTGCGCGGGATCAGGAAGCTGCCGAAGTCGACCGGGCGGCCGTCCTTGATGACGGGACCGCCGAGAAAGGCCCAGGTGGCGTGGTCACACCCCGACGACCAGTTCCACGAGCCGCTCACCAGGTACCCGCCGTCGACCACGACGCCCGCGCCCATCGGGGCGTAGGACGACGAAACCCGCGTGCTGGGGTCCTCGCCCCACACCTCCTCCTGGGCGCGCTGATCGAACAGCGCCAGGTGCCAGTTGTGCACGCCGATGATCGAGCTCACCCAGCCGGTGGAACCGCACGCGCTGGCCAGCCGCCGCACCGCCTCGTAGAACATCGTCGGATCGCACTGCAGCCCACCCCACTGCTCGGGCTGTAAAAGCTTGAAGAAGCCGACCTCATCGAGCGCCTTCACCGTCTCATCGGGCAGCCGGCGCAGATCCTCCGTAGCCTGAGCGCGTTCCCGAATCTGCGGCAGCAGATCATCGATGGCAGCTAACACTGACTGCGCATCACGCTGTTGAATGGACGTCACTTAGGTTGCCTCCTGGGCCAGACTTGCACAGTGCACTTAACAAAGAAGACTAGAACACGTTCCGATTTGTGTCGAGCAGGGTGGTCCTGCGGCTGGTAGCGATACGAATCGGGTTTTCTGTAACATGTTCTAGTTACTGACGGAGGAGAAAGGACGGGTCGTGACCGAGGAGGATCCGGACTCGGTGCCCGACGAGGCGCCTGACGAGCCACTCGGCGACCATGTTCTGGAGCTGCAGATCGCGGAGGTGGTCGCCGAGATCGACGACGCGCGGTCGCTGGTGTTCGCGGTACCGGACAATCCGGGGGACCCGGGCATCCCGCCGGAGCGCCTGCGATACGCACCCGGCCAGTTCCTCACGCTGCGCGTCCCCAGCGACCGCACCGGCTCGGTGGCGCGCTGCTACTCGCTCTGCAGTTCGCCGTTCACCGACGACGCGCTCACCGTCACCGTCAAACGAACCGCGGACGGATACGCGTCCAACTGGCTGTGCGACCACGCCCACCCCGGGATGCGCGTCCACGTGCTGGCGCCGTCGGGCAACTTTGTGCCCAAGACGCTCGACGACGACTTCCTGCTGCTGGCCGCGGGCAGCGGGATCACCCCGATCATGTCGATCTGCAAGTCGGCGCTCTCCGAGGGCAGCGGCCGGGTCACGCTGCTCTACGCCAACCGCGACGAACGATCGGTGATCTTCCGCGACGCGCTGCGCGAGCTGGCCGCCAAGTACCCCGACCGGCTCACGGTGGTGCACTGGCTGGAGTCGCTGCAGGGGCTGCCGAGTGCCGCGGCGCTGGCCAGCCTGGCCACCCCCTACACCGACCGGCCGGCCTACATCTGTGGGCCGGGCCCGTTCATGGAGGCATCGCGCGTAGCCCTGGAAACACTGAAAGTGCCCGCGCCGCAGGTGCATATCGAGGTGTTCAAGTCGCTGGAGTCGGACCCGTTCGCGGCGATCACGATCGACGACACCGCCGAAGGTGACGAGCCGCCGGCCACCGCGGCGGTGCAGCTGGACGGGGAAACCCACACCGTGTCGTGGCCGCGCAGCGCCAAGCTGCTGGACGTGCTGCTCGCCAAGGGCCTAGACGCGCCGTTCTCCTGCCGCGAGGGCCACTGCGGCGCGTGCGCCTGCACCCTGCGCGGCGGCAAGGTGACCATGGAAGTCAACGACGTGCTCGAGCAGCAGGACCTCGACGACGGGCTGATTCTGGCCTGCCAATCCCACCCGGAAACAGATCTGGTGGAAGTGACCTACGACGAGTAATCGCGTGGGCGACTCCGAGCCGCCGGTTTGCCCCTGTCAATCTCACCCCGAATCTGATTCGCTGGAAGCCACCTACGACGAGCAGTCGTGGGGTTAAGTTCTGCTTGAGGTCTGGCGCTAAGAGCTGAAGGGCAGGGTGAGCGGGATGAAGCGGCTGGTGACGGGCTCCGCGATTGCCGGTTTGATGCTGACGTTCCTGCCCAGCCCGCTCTGCGCGGCGGCGAGCAACAACGCCGTCACCCTGTTCCCGCTGGACGGCGCGAACCAGCTCGAGACGCACATGTTCCTCAATTGCTTCAAGTCGGATGGCCACTGCGACTTCATTGCCGGGGCCGACATGAAGACGCCCGACGGCGGCGTGACCGGCTTCCCGCCCAGCCTGTGGGCCCGGCAAACCACCGAGATCCGCTCGAACAACCGGATGGCGTACATGGACGCCCACGCCAACGGCCAGTACGAGCGGGTCATGAAAGCGATGGGGACCGACGAGATCACCACCGTCTACTTCGGTGAAGGCCCGCCGGACAAGTACCAGACGACAGGCCGCATCGACTCGACGGATTGGCAGACGGGCCAGCCCAAGACCGACGTCAACGTGATCGTCTGCACCCACGTCCAGGTCGTCTACACCGGGGTCAACATCACCTCGCCCAGCACCTGCGCGCAGACGACGTTCTCCTGATCCCGACGGGATCGCGCGAAAACAACAGCGAAAACGAGCAGTAGCCTCACAGGTGTGGTGACCGTGATCCCGGGCGGCAAGATCCGCGTTCCCGCCGACTTGGACGCGGTCACCGCGGTCGGCGAGGAGGACCATTCCGGGATCGAAAGCGCAGCCGTCGAGCGCATCTGGCAAGCCGTGCGCCGTTGGTACCGCGGCGGCATGCACCCGGCGATCCAGCTGTGCATCCGGCAGCACGGGCGAGTGGTGCTTGACCGCGCCATCGGCCACGGGTGGGGCAACGCGCCGACCGATCCGCCCGACGCCGAAAGGATCCCCGTCCGGACGGACACGCCGTTCTGCGTGTACTCGGCGGCCAAGGCCATCGCCGCCGCCGTGGTCCACATGCTCGTCGAGCGGGGCAGCTTTTCCCTCGACGACCGAGTCTGTGAGTACCTGCCGACCTACACGAGCCACGGCAAGCATCGCACCACGATCCGGCACGTGATGACCCACAGTGCGGGAGTTCCGTTCCTCGGCGCGATCCCGAATGCCGGTGACTTCAGCGAACACGTCCGGGACAGGCTGGAGAACCTGGGCGACTTACGTCCGATTTATCGGCCGGGATTGGTGCATATCTACCACGCGCTGACCTGGGGTGCCCTGATCCGCGAGATCGTCAGCGCGGCCACGGGCACGGATATTCGGGACATCCTCGCCACCGACATACTCGACCCGCTGAGCTTCCGCTGGACGAACTTCGGCGTCGTCGAAGACGATGTCGGGCTGGTCGCGCCAAGTCATGCCACCGGTCCGCCGTTGCCACCCCTGACCGCACGGTTCTTCCGCATGGCGATCGGCGGCACGCTGCAGGAGGTCATCCCCTACACAAACACCCCGGAATTCCTGACGACCGTGCTGCCGTCGTCCAACACCGTGTCAACCGCGAACGAGCTGTCGCGCTTCATGGAGATCCTGCGCCGCGGAGGCGAACTCGAGGGCGTCCGGGTAATGCGCCCGCACACCCTGCGCGACGCGGTCAGGGAATGCCGGCGGCTGCGGCCGGATGTGGGAACGAGCTTGGCGCCGCTGCGCTGGAGCACCGGATACATGTTGGGGTCGAAGCGATTTGGACCGTTCGGGCGTCGTGCGCCGTTAGCTTTCGGCCACCTCGGCCTGGTCTGCAACGCGGTGTGGGCCGATCCCGAGCGCGGGATCGCGGCGGGCTTGATCACCAGCGGTAAGCCCGGCCGGGATCCGCATTCCCGCTTTCAGGACCTCATGAACACCATCACGGCGCAGGTACCCGGGCTCGCCGGGTCAGAGCACCAGGTCGGCGATCCGTGTTGAAGGGTTTGCCATTACCTGATCGACGATGTCAAAGTACGTCGTCGCCAGCCGGTCCACGGTCGACGCGTCGAATACGTCCATCGCGTATTCGAATTTTCCGTACAGCGGGTCGGCGTCCTCCATCAACAGCGTGAAGTCATACGTGCTGAATTCACGGTTGAGCTGGCGAGGCTGCAACGCCGCCCCGGCGAACTCGGTCAGCTTCACCGGCGGTCGGAAATTGTATTGCGCGCGATAGATTGGCCGGCTGACCAGGCTTGGCCAGTTTGGCTTGCCGCGCTGATCCAGTTCTCGGCCCACGGCCTCGAGGTAGAGCGGCAACGGCAGCGATTGATGCGACAACGCCCCCAGCACGCCCCTGCGGACCCTCGCCAAGACCTCCCGAAAGGTCGGTGAACCCTGCAGATCCGTGCGCACCACCGTGATGTTCGAGAAGTAGCCGATGACCCTCTGGGTCTGTTGATGCTGGCGGTTGACCATGGGCACGCCGACCGCCACGTCATCGAGCCCGGTGGTGCATGCCAGCAGCACCTTGAAACACGCGAGCATCGTCATGAACAACGACGCGCCTTCGCGACGCGAGAAGGCGCGCAGCATCGTGGATTGCGCCGCGGTCAGTTCGAATTTCTTGTGCGCGCAGCGATAACAGCGGTCGACGGGCGGTTCGCGATCCCACGGCAGCAGCGGATGCCCGAGCCCGGCCAGCTGGTCACGACAGTAATCGAGGTCCCGCCGCCAATCGCCGCGGCTCAGCCAGCCTGCTTGCCACCGCGCAAAATCCCTGTACTGCACCAGCACTGGCGGCAGTTGGGGTATTTCGCCCGCGACCTTGGCCCGATAGAGCTCGGCGAGCTCCGACAGTGCGACATCGAACGACCACCCGTCGGCGATCAGGTGGTGTGCCACGATGGCCAATACGTCGGCGCCCTCGGCAATCCGGTACAGCGTTACCCGAACCAGCGGCCCCTTGGTCAGGTCAAACGGCTTGCGTAGCAACGTCTCAGCGCGCTTTACCGCCGCTGTTTCGGCCTCATCCACGCCGTAGTGACACAGATCGATGATGTTCAGGTCGAACTGCGGCTCCGGGTCGATCGACTGCGTCACCCTCGGCGTCGTTGGCTCGATCCTGGTTCGCAGCGTCTCGTGCCGCATGGACATCGCCGCCAGACAGGCCCGCAACAGTTCGGCGTCCAGCCGGGCATCCAACCGCGCGCAATAACCGATGTTGTACATGGTCTTCTCGGGAGTGTCCTGCTGCCGATCCCACATGAACTGTTGCTCGATCGAGCATTCGGCGAGTCCGGTTGGCGCCCCCGCGGTCAGTTGATTTGGATCCGCCAGTCGCACATCACCATTCCGCCAGTGGGCGAGCAGGGCCGCCTGCGCTGGGGAGAGGGCTTGCCCCGAATCGTGGGACGGCTGGTATGCGCCGTCGTCCGATTGGTCGACAAGGGCGAGGGCCTCGTCGTCGGTCATGTTGGCCATCCGCGTGTGCATTTCGTGCTCGGCCAGCTCCGCCAGGCCTGCGACCGTCAACGCCTCAAACGCCCGCGCCGGTTGGATCTGGAGGCCGAGGGTTCGGTTGACTTCCAGCATCATCTGAGAGGCGAAGAGGGAATCCCCACCCAGTTCGAAGAAGCCGTCGACGACGCTCAATTTGTCCAGGTCCAGCAATCTTGTCCAGATGTCGGCAATCCGCTGTTCGAGCACGGTGCGCGGGGCTACATACTCGCCGTATTCGCCGATGTCCGGGCGCGACCTGTGCACCGGTCGGGCCGGCAGCGACGCGCCGCCGATAGCGGCGAACCTGAGGCCGCCGACTAGCAGGACAGGGGCGCCGGAGGCATCGAAAAGCGTTAAATCACCGACGATCTCATCCGAAATGCGGGGCCGCAGCGAGACGGTCACCTCGCCGTCGCGTGGGAGTCTTACACCCGCGGGGCGACGCACGAATTCGACGCCTACCGGGACGGCTAACCGCGGCGTGCTGTCGGTGTCGGCGCCCGCCGCGGCCGCGGCCAGCTGGAAGGTTGCGTCGAGCAGCCGGGTGAGGTCACCCCTGTCCGCGCTGTCAACGCTGCCAAGGCTGTGAAGGCTGCGAAGGCTGATGCGGCCCACGGCCTCATCGGTGTGCCGCCAGGCCTCGCGCACCCCACGCAACACCGGGCCGCAGTCCAGACCGTGCGCGGCGAGCGCCCGGTACAGCGAACCCGGCGATACTTGTTCGACGCAGCGGGCCCTTGCTGCTGCGGGGCGGTCCGAGACCGGTCGTGCGGTGGCATCGAAGGGTGCCCGCAGCGTTGCGGTGGCGTGCAGGCGCCAGGCGGTGCCGGTGCGGGCGTGCACGGTGACGGCGAATTGCCCGGCTTCATCGGGGATCACGGTCCACTGCAACGTGATTGGCTCGCCGGCCAGTGGTAGCAGCTCGCGCATGACGACGTCAGCCACTTCGGCTTCGGTAAGGCCGATGGCCGTGGCGAGTTTCAGCACGCCTTCGATCACTGCGCTCGCCGGCAACGCTGCGGTTCCCGCGACCCGGTAGGCGGTCAGGTGTGGCAATGAATCCAGGCCGAGGGCGACCTCCCAGACGCGCCGGCCATCGCAATTGGACAGATCCAGTTCAACGCCGACGAGAGAATCGCCCGACCGGCCGGCCGGCCCTTTGGCGGCGGGTGGATTCAGCCAGTGCCGCGACCCTTCGAACGGGTACTGCGGGGCACTGACGACCCGCGCGGCAGTGCTTTTGGTGTTCCTGATGTGCTTGGTCCAGCGGATGTTGCAACCTCGCGAATACAGGTCAGCGAGGGTCTGGTAGGTAAGCAGCAACTCATCGTCGTGACAAGTCGGTGTGGCCGGCAACACCGTCACCCCTTCGGCGCCAAAAGCCCTCACGGCGCGTCGAATTGGGACGGTCAGTGTGGGTTGGACGCCGACCTCGAGCACCGTGTCCGCACCCAGCTCGAGCGCGGCTTGCAGTCCCGCGGCGAACCTCACCGTCTGCGCGATGTTGCGGCCCCAATACGCCGCGTCCAGTGACCGGCCGTCGCAGACCGCTCCAAGCGTCGAGGACACAAACGGTATTGAGCCCGGCTCTGGTTGCAGTCCGCTGCCGAGCTCGGCCGCGAAATCGTCTGCAGCGCACTGGGATAGGCAGCCGCGCAGGGCGTACTGGCCGCCCAGCCACTGGGTGAACACGCCATCGGCGGTCAGCGTCTTGACGATCTCCTCCAGCGTGTCCGCGGCGCCGCAGAGCACGGTGGTGTCGGGACCGTTCACCGCCGCCAGGTCCACGTGGTACCTCGCCGCCAGGACGGCCGCGTCGACCTCGGGCAAGCCGATAACCAGCATGCGGCCGTGGCCCTGCCAGGGGGCCATCAGGCGACCCCGGTGGTAGGCCAATCGCATGGCGGCGGGGAGGTCGAGGATGCCGGCCGTCTCGGCGGCGGCGATCTCGCCGACGCCGTGGCCCAGCACGGCGAGCGGTTCCACGCCCATCGACAGCCACAGCCTGCTCATGGCGATCTGAATGGCACACAGCGCAGGCTGGCTGACTGCGGTGTCAGTGACCAGTCGCTCGCCCGCGGTGACGGCAAGTAAGCGCAGCGACCAGTCTGCGTGCTCGGCCAAGGCCTCGTCGCAGCGGGCGAGGACCGATGAGACCAGCGGCCGATCGGTGGCAAGCTCGCGCAGCAGGCCGGCCGGCTGCGCCCCATCCCCGGCGAACACCATTACCAACTTCGGAGTTCCGCTATGAGTTTGGACTCGGTTCTCGCGGTGGCGCAAGGCCTTGGCCAGTTCGCCGGCGTTGCCGCCCACAACTGCCGTTCGCAGCCGATGGTGGGTGCGGCGCAGCGCCGCAACGCCTACCAGGTCGGCCACGCCGTCCTGCCCGGCCGCCTCCAGCGCGTCGGCCCAGTCACCGCGGGCGGCCGTGAGCGCCGCTTCGGTGCGCGCCGAGACCGGCACCACCAGGTAACGTGCCGGCGCCGCCGGCACCTCGACCGGCCGCTCGGCCGGGGCTTCCAGGATCACGTGCGCGTTGGTTCCGCCGAATCCGAAGCCGCTTACCCCCGCGAAAAGCGCACTGCCGCCGAGGAAAGGGACCGGTGCAGAGGCGACCCGCAACCCGAGCTCGTCGAAAGCAATGCTGGGGTTGGGCTCGGTGGAGTTGATAGTTGGCGGAACGACTCCGGTGTGCAGCGCCAGCGCGGCCTTGATCAGGCTGGCGATGCCGGCGGCCGACTCCGCGTGGCCGACATTGCCTTTCACCGAACCGATCAGGCAAGGTTGTTGCGCGGCTCGGCCGCTCCCGGTCCCGACCACCGCGCCGAGCGCGGTGGCTTCGATTCGATCACCGAGGTGGGTGCCGATGCCATGGCACTCCACATAGCCGACGTCTTTCGGTGAGACGCCGGCGTCGGCGTACGCGGCTGACAGCACGGCCCGCTGCGCGAGCGGGTTCGGCGAACTGAGGCCGTTGGTGCGGCCGTCCTGGCTTACCGCGCTGCCGCGGATTACCGCGTAGATCCGATCCTTGTCCCGGCGAGCCTTATCGAGCGGCTTGAGGATAAGAACGCCGCAGCCCTCGGCCCGCACGTATCCGTCGGCCCGCGCGTCGAATGGCTTGCACCGGCCGTCCGGAGCAAGCAATCCGGCCGCAGCCAGCCCCCGCGAAATCTGCGGCGCCAGAAGCAGATTGACCGCCCCGACCAGCGCCAGATCGCATTCTCCCGCGCGAATCGCGCGCACCCCCAGATGGGTGGCCACCAGCGCGGAGGAGCACGCGGTATCGACCGTCATGCTCGGGCCGCGCAGGTCGTAGAAATAGGACAGCCGGTTTGCGAGCAGTGCCAAGGCGCTGCCGGTGTTGTCCAGCGCGTGACCGGTGCCACTCGCGGCTAGCCGAGTCATTCCGTAGTCGCTGAACGAGGCTCCCACGAATACTCCGGCCCGGCTCGCCTTCAGCGCATCAGGGACTATTCCCGAATCCTCGAGGGCGTGCCAGCTGAGCTCCAGCAATAGCCGCTGCTGTGGGTCCATGTGGGCCGCTTCCGCCGCAAAGATCCGGAAGAACCGGTTATCGAACAGGTCCACACCCTCGATGAACCCGCCGAACCGCCCGGTCGAGTCGTCGGCACACCAACGTTCCTGCGGCACTTCGGAAATGGCTTCCGCGCCGGCCAGGAGCTCCTGCCAGAACAGGTCTTTGGTCGGTGCGCCGGGCATCCGGCAGGCCATGCCGACGATGGCAATCGGCTCACGCGCGGATTGTGGCGCGCTCTGCGTCGGGGCGTGGCCCGCGGATCGAGCACGGGGCATCGCCAGGTGGTTGACGAGGGCTGCCACGCAGGGGTGCTCGAACAACGCGAGCGGATCGACGGTTCGCCCTAGCCGGTCGGCCAGCTCACCGGCGATGGTCGCCGCAACGACCGAAGAGACGCCATAGGAGCTGAAGGGCTCCTGCTCGTCGATATCCGCCGGCGTCAAACGTAGGTGCTCGGCGAGCAATTGGAGCACGACCGCACGGATTGCCTCCGCATTCGACGCGTTCGACATCACCGATCATGTTCCCGTCGCGCACTGGGTCAGCATCGGCAGGGACTGCTCGAGGTAAGCGGTCCGCACCGCCGCTCGGCGAATCTTTCCGCTTGTGGTCTTCGGCAGACTGCGGGCCGGGATCAGCACGATCGCGGCCGGATCGACTTGGTGCGCTTCGAGCACGGACTTGCGGGCCTTCTTGACGAGTAGGTCCAGCTCGGACGGATCCTCTTCGCTGGTTTCCTGCACAATCGCAACGCTCTCAACGTGTTCCACCGTGATCCCGAACGCGGCGCCGCAGCCCGCGCGAAGCCGGGGATCGGCCTCCTGCACGGTGAATTCGATGTCTTGCGGATAGATATTCCGGCCGCCCACGATGATGAGGTCCTTGATGCGGCCGGTCACATACAACTCGTCGCCGAGCCGCAAACCCAGGTCGCCGGTGCGCAGGAAGACGCCGGCTCTGGCCGGCAGCCTTGCGCCGAAGGTCATCTCGTTCAACTCCGGCCGGCGCCAGTAGCCTGGCGAGACGCTGGGTCCACTGACCCAAATCTCACCCACCTCGCCCGCGGGGAGCTCCTGCCCGGAGGCCGGATCGACGATGACCACGGTGTTACCGGCTCGTGGGCTGCCGGAGGACACCAGCTGGATTGCGCCCGGCGCCCCCTCGGATACCGCGACGGCTGCGCCACCGGCCAGCTTGTCCTTATCCACCCATGTGGTCTGCGTGTCATGGCCGACCGAGGCGCCGGTAACGAGCAGCGTGGCCTCGGCCAGACCGTAGCAAGTGGTGAACGTTTCGGTTCTGAATCCGTGATCGGCGAAGCGCGTGCGAAACCGCTGCAGGGTGTCCGCGCGGACCGGCTCTGCTCCGCAGAAGGCCACCCGCCACGACGACAGGTCCAGCCCAACCTTTTGCTCATCGCTGACTCGCCGCGCGCACAGCTCGTAGCCAAAATTCGGGCCGCCGGAGACAGTTGCGGAGAAGCGTTGGATGGCTCGCAGCCAGCGCACCGGCTTCTGCAAGAAGTGCATCGGCGACATTACATAGCTGGGTCCGCCGCGATACATCGCGTGGAAGAGGCACCCGGTGAGGCCCATGTCGTGATACGGCGGCAGCCAATTCATCCCGACAAGGCCGTTATCGCCGAAACTGTGTTTGATCGCCGCCTGATTGGCCATGATGTTGGCGTGCTTCAGCACCACGCCCTTGGGTGCGGCCGTCGAACCAGACGTGTATTGGATCAGCGCCAGAGTGTCTTCGCGGCTCCCGGGATTACACCAGTCGGCCGCGTCCACGCCGAGACACTCCTCGGTGTCGGTGGCGAGCCAGGGCACGGAGTGGCTGTTCGCGGCCAGGTCCGGCACGACGCTTGCCAACGACTCGAGGAGTCCGGTCGTCAACACCGCCTCGGCCGCGCAGTCTTGGACGACTCTGCCCAAGTGCGCCGCACCGGCTGCGGGGCCGGCCGGGTTCGGCGGGTAGATCGGCACGGGGACAAGGCCCGCATACAGCGCACCGAACATTCCCGCAATGAAGTCGAGGCCCGGCGGGTACATCAGCACGACGCGACCGCCGGGGGCGATTCGATCGGCGAGTATGACGGCGATTTGGCGGGCCAGGTTATGCAATTCGCCGTAGCTGAGTGTGATCACTTCACCCTCGCCGTCGGGTAGGTACCCGAAAGCGATCTGGTCGCCCTGGCTGTCCACTTGATCGAGCAGCATCTGCACCAAAGTTCGCGGAAGTTCGGGCATCGTGGCTTCCTCCTACGACGCGCATCCGGCTATAGGGGTATCCGGCGTGAAAGCAGTCTCAAGGCCGACCCGGTAGTACCACGCGACCTCGTTTGAGCCTCGACAGCGTAGCGCGTTGCTCGGCGCGATTAGCCGGTTTTTGGGCCATTTTGGGTTAAAGCGATCTCTGAGCCCTGCGCTTGTCGCTAGCATGCACGCGGGGCTAAGCAGCGGGTTTCACCGGTTGACAACGTCCGTTGCCAAAACTAGAGCCGAGAGGTGAATGAAAAACGAACTCTTCCTCTCTATTTTGGCAGCATCCTTTGCCGTGCTCTTTGTGTGGGCATTTCGCGCATTACCGAAGGAGCGGTGGCAGATTATCGCCGCAGTGCCACTTGCAAAAGACGTTGACGGTGAATGGCGTGGACTCAACCTCACCTATTACGGATTCTTCCAGGCCGTCTCAAACTCATTCGCCGTAGCAATAGCTTTTGTCCTGTTTGGCGCCGTGGGAATTAAGCTGGAAGGCGTCTTCGCCCTGGCCGGAATTCTCTTCGCGCTATGCTGGCCCGCCGCGAAATTGATTACCCGCGTGGTGGAGAAGAAGCGGCACCTCTTCACGGTCGGCGGTGCCGTGTTCGTCGGCACGCTGGTCCTGCCGTGGGCCATCTGCCTGCTAAACCACCTGCCGAGCGGCTCTGCTTGGCTTCAAGATTCCGGTCGTTCCGGCGCTGGCCGCCGCGTCGATTGCGTACGCGTACGGCGAGGCGCTGGGTCGGTTGGCCTGCATCAGTTTTGGCTGTTGTTACGGCAAAAGTCTGCAGGACCTTCCGCCGGGGCTGCGCCGGTTGTTTACGTCCTTCAATTTTAAATTCACGGGCGCTTTGAAGAAGGCTGCGTACGAAGGACGATTGGAAGGAGTGCGTGTTGCGCCGATTCAGGCAATCACTTCTGTGGTCTTCGTCCTGATCGCGTTGGTCGGCACATATCTGTTTTTGAAATCATGGTTCGTAGCGGCGATGTTGCTGACAATGACGATGACGCAAATCTGGCGGTTTTTGTCCGAGAAGTTGCGCGCTTGCGCACGGAAAACGCCCCGAAGCGTGTCTGTCTACCAGTTGATGGCGCTCTCGATAGTTATCTACGTTCCTCTGATTGCGTATTGCTTTCCCGTCAGGGAGATCGGGGCGACGTCGATCGAGGAAGGATTGCGGGAATTTTGGAATCCTTTGGTACTGGTATTCTGCCAGCTGGTATGGATCGTAGTATTTTTGATTACCGGGCGCAGCAACGTGACCGGTTCCAGGCTCTCGCTATTTGTCCGCAACGACCGCATCTAATTTCACCGGGATAAGGCCGAGTCCCCGAGATCTGGACCAGCGGGAAAGAAACACGCCGCGCCCGATTAGCGCCCGATTAGCCCGGCGTTGCTCCGTCGATGCGGGCGAAGATTCAGCGGCGTGTCCGTCGCGGCCGGTCCGGAAGACCGTGGACGGTACGCCCGCGCAGCCACGATCGAGGCCCGATCGAGGCCCGATCAAGAGCTGGCCACCGCGCCCTGCGGCAGTTTCTTGCCGATCAGTCCCTAGCGGGCGAAAAGGGCCTGCGGTCACGCAATTCCGTTCATCGTGATCATAATGACCTTGCTTTACGTCTACCGCGCCGTCGTGACGGTGATCATGATTCTTGCGACGGCCGGAATTGAGCTGATGCCGATTAATCACGTGGTATTGGCGACCCTGAAGAACTCTAGAGAACTCCAGAAAAGCATCGGACCGTGTTGCCTCGCTTTCAATCGGCCCAGACACCGGGCTCGCCGTATTTCCAGACACTGGGCGTGCCGTCCGGAGTTGGAATCGAGTCCGTCCGTTCCAAGCGTGGAATTGTCCGGCACGTTAATCGTCCGGTCGCTCAAGATGCAGGCGATCGTCGCAATCGTGCTCGGACGCTACAAGCGGCCCCGCCTGGCCTGTGCGAGCAGCGCGCGACTGTAGATGAAGTTGACCGTGGCGCCCACGATCAGATTGGGCGCGATAGTTAGCGCGATGTTCGAGGTGCCCGCCACCGCGTGACCGGTAACGAGCCAGACCGCCGTCAGTCCGGTCGTGCCAATGGCGGCCAACCAAAAACCTTGCTCAGGAGTTGACGGCAAGCGAAAAAGTCGTTCGAGAATCAACGCCAACACCAGGGTGGCGGTGAAGCTCAGCATTGACTGTGTTGCGCCGGCTTTCAACGCGGCGTGTAGGCCGAGGTAATAGTGGGTGCCCCCGGCCCAGCAGCCATATAAGACGGCAGCGGCCGAAGCGACCAATAACGGCCGGGCGTGGGCTCGCAACCACCCCGCCGGGATATGCGACGACGACATTGTGGCGCGCATCGCCACACCTTACCGCGACCGTTTATAGGGCGCGAGAGTACGACAAGCGTCAAGAATGGGATCCGCGAGCGCCCTCAATGCGTGGGTTTGCGTTTGACTTTGCCGCGGAGATCTAGGCGAGAAATACCCGCAGCGCCACCTTCGCGGCACCGGCCGCGTGCGCCACTTAGGGTTCGGTACGCACCACGGCCAGGATCGCGTCGTAGCGTCGTGTCACGTCGTCGCGGTCGGCCTGTTCGGGAACGGTACGCAGATTGGAGCGTTGGATGCATTCGGCTTGGCGCAGCAGCGTCTTACGCCGGGCCGGATCCGGGGTCTGGTCGATGATCTTTGCCAGCGAATCCAATTGCCGGATCATGATGGCTGGCATTCCCTCAGAGCATTGCCGCATCTTCTCAAACGCTCGCTCCACCAGGCGGTCGAAGTCGGCCTGATACGCGATGACGCGGATGTTCCCGTCCGCGTCCCGGCGGATACGCCGCGGCCACCATGATGCGGAGACCCGGCATAGGCAGTCGCCGATCCAATCGATACACGTCATCGCGGTGAAGATGTCGTTGACGGCCGCCGACAGGGCTCGCATGCCGATCTCGACGAGCTGGTCGAAGCCGAACGAAATATCTTGCGTCATAGTGCGATACGGTCCGGTGACGTGGCCGCGCACCAGGTTCCTCTCGACATAGTCGGCGGCGCTCGGCGGCCACACCCGCGCCATCACCTGGCCGGCCACCAGGAAGTGGCCGGGACGGTAGGGCAGGTAGATCACCGCCTCGGCCGAGCTGGCAATCTTGACCAGTGTTTCGTGCCGGATGACCTGCAGATACCCGCTGTGCGGGGTGCGGATCTCGGCGCCCGAATCCTCCAACCGGGCGAGGAGTTCCTCGGCGCTGGGTCCGCGCGCCGAGCCGATCCCGTAGGTGCCGCCGCGCTGCTGGGCGACGAGTTCGGCCGCCAACGTGTGGGCGATCGAGGCGATGACCACAGGCGCCTGGATCATCGAAGCGATGTGATTGAGGAAGTAGATCAACACCCCGACATCCAGCAGTGTCAGCACCAGCGCAACGGTGATCGACAGGTGCGGAACGAACGCGCCGCGGGGGCCGGCTCCCACCGAGACCAACGTGATCACCGCGTAGCAGTAGGTCGCCACGAAAGCGCCCAGCGTCAGTCTGCGTACCCACGTCGCGTACGAAGTTGCGCAACATCCGCGGGCCGAACTGGGTGGACGCCAGCGTCAGCGCCACGATCGTTATCGAGAAGACGATGCCGACAACGGTGATCATGGCCGCCGCGACACTGGTCAGGATCAGCCGAGCGGCATCGGCGGTTCCGCTGAGCACCCACGAGGGCAGTTTGAAGTACCCCTTATACGCGGCGCGATCAATGCTGAAGGTGACGGCCAAAAGCGCCAGCACAGCGACGGTCATGAGGGTAGGTATCACCCACAGGTTGGTGCGGAGCGCCTCTTTGCGCCAGTCCGACTCCAGGTACGCGTAACTGGGCACTAGCGCACCGCGAGCCTGGACGCCGGGCCGCAGTTTCGTCGAAGCGCCATATAGCGATCTAACCGCGCGCGGCCACCGAACGGCTGCCTTTTACAGCTACGACTTGGGGGGCTAACGACGATGTCCTCGTACGTGTTAGCAACACCTGATGCCCTGGCCGCCGCGGCGGGGCACTTGCCCGCGACCGGCACGGGCCGCGGCGGCACCGGCGGCGCGCCCTAACTCCCGGTCTTCGCAGCGCCGGCAACGCCGGACAACACCGCGGCCAGGTTGTAACCGGACATCCGCAACCGGTGATCGACGGTCCCGTCGGCGCGCTGATACTGCGAATGCCCGCGCGCACCGGCGCGATTCTCCCCGAGCACCGGATCGGCGCCCGCGGCCGTGGATAGCTCTGTGATGCCGGGTATTTCGTTCGGAGTGTCGCCGAATCGCTGCTGATTGTCCCCGCTGCCGAACAGCCAATTCAGCGCCGGTCCGATGAGCGGGATCGCGTCAAACACGCTCGGCGCCAGCTGGATCAAGGCGATCGGGTCACCGGGCGCTTGTTCGTAGTAGGCGCGGCCGCCCGGCGCCAGATGTAGGTCGCCGACATCACAGAGTTCCAGCCCGGGCGATCCGTAGAAGACGACGTTTTTCACCGGGTTTGTCACCGGGCTGCCTTGCTGCAGGGCCAGGCTGGTGACCAGCGAACCATAGGAGTGTCCGAACGCGGTGATCTCCTGGCGCGGGTTCTCGCTGGCGGCAGCCAGCCCGTTGAGGAAGCCGTTGAGATGTGGCGCGGCCGCGCGGGCCACGCCGTCGTCCAGCACCCGCAGGTCCGCCAGATTCGCCGGGGGCTCGTAACCCACCCACGCGATCGTGGCGACCGATTCCGGATGCGGGTAACCCTGCCGGGCGAGGATGCGCACGGTGGTGTCCCGGAGTTCCGTCGCTTCCTCGACCAGGCGAGGCAGGTCGGCGACGTCGGTGGTGACGCCGCCGGTCGTGACGCCCACTCGAGCGGCACGGCCGACGTCGCCGATCCCGATCGCCGCGAGTACGTGACGCGGATTCGACTTGGTGTCCAGCAGGACCAGGCGGCGCCGATCGATGCCGGAGATGGCCCTTTGGATGCCGACCAGCTCGTCGTACCGGGCACGGGCGCGCGAAAGTGCGGCGACCGGGTCGTCGGCACAGCCGGGCGGGAGCTCGCCGTGATGGGTGTTGGCGTACTCCCAGTAGGCGGATTCCCGGTGGGTGGCTACATTCAATTCCGTTGCCGCCGAACTGATTTCGTGGGAGAGCCGGATCCGGTTGGCGGCGTCACGGATGTCGGCGGGAATCCCGTCCCGGTCGATGGCGGCGGGGTCCCGGGCGATGCAGTCCACCTGCTGCTGCGGGGTGAGGGCGTCCCACCACTTCTTGACGTCCGCCGGCCGGTCGGGAGGCTTTTCGCGGGCCGGGGGTGACGGCGGCGTGCGCGGTGCGCCTGCCGGGTCCCCGATGGCTGTCCCGATCGCACTGGCCAGATCGTGATCGGTGGTGTCCGCGTCGGCCAACAGCCGCGCGATCCGGTCCGCCAGCTCCGGCATGACGGCTTCCCGGCGCCGCAGCTGGTCGACCGCGAGCACCGCAGTCTGCGGGGCGAGTGCGCCGGTCTGGTTGTCGATCCTGACGAACGCCTCGTCTGCGTCCGCCCGAATTCGCGACAGCCGGTATTTGAGGTCTGCGACCTCGGCAGCGGCCCTGCGTGCCGCCGCCGCCACCCGCCGGCACCGGTCGCCGTGATCGCCGAGCGTGACCTTGATCCGGTTCGCCGAGTCACGCGCCGCCTCGGCCGCAAGCCCCTCCCACGGGACGACCGACAGCAGGTCCCCGACGGCGTCGCCGGTCGCCTCGGCACCCTCGGCGCGGGCCGTCGCCGCAGCGAACACCTCGTCGATTGCGGCGTCGTCCCAGATGTCGATGTCGGCCAACGTGAGCGTCATCAGGCGTCGGGCGTGGGTGGTGATTCCATCGCGACAAAGCCCGAGGCCGCGGCGTACAGGCCGTCGTGATGATCGTTGAGCAGGCCGTGGTGCTCGGCGGCGATGGATTGCCAGCGACCGACCAACGCCGACAGCGCCGTACCGGACCGGCCGACCCAGCCGCGGCCGGCGTCGGCGGCCTGCGACAAAGTCGACGCGTAGGTGGCGGCCAACTCCTCGTGGCGCCCGCGACCCAGGGTGGAGACTTGGAAAACCACTTCGGGGACCACCCGGCAGCGCATGGCCCGCGAGCGTATGCCGACCCCGACTACCCGACAATTCACGCCGCCGAGATTGCCCACAGGGTTGTGAATTACTCGAAATCCACTGAAATCCTCAGTCGTGGCGGCAATCTCGCCGCCAACCGCTAGCGGGGCAGGCCTAGCAGCCGTTCGGCGGCCACCGTGAGCAGGATCTGCTCGGTACCGCCGGCGATGGTGAGGCAGCGGGTGTTGAGGAAGTCGAATACCTCACGATTATTGACGAGGCCGCCGCCTTCCGACACGTCCATCATGAATTCGGCCAGCGCCTGCCGATAGCGGACCCCGATCAGTTTGCGCACGCTGGATTGCGCGCCCGGGTCCTGCCCGCCGACGGCCAGCTGGGCTATCCGCTGGTCCAGCAGAGCACCGGTTTGCGCGGTGACGATCAGCCGGCCCAGCCGATCTTGCTGTGCGACATCGATATCGGCGTCCGCCAGCAGTTTGAGCAGCTCTTCCATCGGGTTGCCCAGCGCCGTCCCGGTGGCCATCGCGATGCGCTCGTTGGCCAACGTGGTGCGGGCCAGCCGCCAGCCGTCGTTCACCGTGCCGACCACCATCTCGTCGGGCACGAACACGTTGTCCAGGAAGACCTCGTTGAACAGCGAGTTCCCAGTGATCTCACGGAGCGGCCGGATCTCGATGCCGGCCGATGTCATGTCCACCAGGAAGTAGGTGATGCCTTTGTGTTTCGGGGCGTCCGGGTCGGTACGCGCCAGGCAGACCCCCCAGCGCGCCTTGTGCGCCGCGGAGGTCCACACCTTCTGCCCGGTCAGCAGCCAGCCCCCATCGGGATCCCCAGAGCGCACCGCCTTGGTGCGCAGCGACGCCAGGTCGGAGCCGGCCTCCGGCTCGGAAAATAGCTGGCACCAGAGGAATTCGCCGCGCATGGTGGCAGGTACGAAACGTTCGATTTGTTCCGGGGTGCCGTGCTCGAGGATCGTCGGCGCCGCCCACCAGCCGACCACCAGGTCCGGACGCTCGACGCCGGCCGCCGCGATCTCCTGGTCGATCAGCAGCTGCTCGGCCGGTCCGGCGGCTCGCCCGTATGGCGCCCGCCAGTGCGGCGCCAGCAGCCCCGCCTCGGCCAACGCCGCTTGCCGTTGGTCTTGAGGCAGCGCGGCGACCTCGGCCACGGCCGCGGCGATGGTCGCGCGCTGCCCCTCGACCCCGGTCAAGTCGATCCCCAGGCGGCGTCGCACACCGTCCTGCGTCAACGCGGTGATGCGGCGCAGCCAGCGCTCGGTACCACCTAAGAACCGGCCAATGCTGTGCGCGCGACGCAGGTACAGATGCGCGTCGTGCTCCCACGTGCACCCGATGCCGCCGAGCACCTGGATGCAGTCCTTGGCGTTGGCCTTCGCGGCGACGATTCCGATGCTGGCGGCCAATGCCGCGGCAACAGAGAACTGCTGCGCGTCGGACTCCCCCGCCGCCCGGGCGGCATCGGCCGCGGCCACCTCGGTCTGCTCGGCACGGCACAACATCTCCGCGCACAGGTGCTTGATGGCCTGGAAGCTGCCGATCGGCTTACCGAACTGCTCCCGCACCTTCGCGTAGGCGACGGCGGTGTCCAGGCACCACCGGGTCAGACCGGCCGCCTCGGCCGCCAGCACCGCCGCCGCGAGGTCCCCGACCCGGCCGCCGGAGACCTCAACGGGCGTCGCCGGGGCCGACGTCAGCACCACCCGGGCCAACGGCCGGGAAAAATCGGTGGCCGGCAACGGCTCGATCAGGACCCCGTCGCGCAGCGAGTCGACCAGCAGCCAGTTATCGCCGGCCGGCAGCAGCAGGACGCCGCCTTCCGCGGCGCCCAGCGCCCATGACACCGTGCCCGACGCGCGCGCCGCGCCGGCGTCGAATTGCACGTCCCCCTCCAGCGCCAGGCCCGCGAAGCGTTCACCCGAGGCCAGCGTGTCCAGCAGTTCGGGGTCGTCGACCACCAGCGTGGCCAGGGCGGTGGTGGCGACCGGCCCGGGTACCAGAGCCTTGGCGGCCTCGGCGACCATGGCACAAAGGTCCTCGATGCTGCCGCCCGCGCCGCCGCGATCTTCGGGGATGGCCACGCCGAACAGCCCTAGTTCGGCCAGGCTGGAGAACACCGGCCGCCAGGCATCGGTGTCGGTATCGGTTTCGCCTTTCTCGCAGGCCCGCACCGCCGCGGTTCCACCCAGCCCCGAGGCCGAATTGCGAGCCCAGTCGCGTACCAACTCACGCGCCGCGAACTGATGGTCGGTGCCGGTCGCTACCACGTGTGAGTCCCTCCGCGTTCTCGTCTTGTGCACTAGAACGTGTTCTAATAGTGCCAGCGATCAAACGTCAAGTCGACGGCCATTACAGCAGGACACGTAGGTGACCCGGCGCGATGGAGGTGGGAAATTCACACTCGGCATGCGTATCGTTTGCGGACGAACCGCCCGGAAGAGGAGCAACGCGTCAGATGTCGCCAGCGAATACGAAGGCCGGTCGCGCCAATGACTCGCAGCCCCGCGAGGTCATGAACGTGGCGGTACTTGCCGAGTCCGAGCTCGGTTCCGAGGCGCAGCGGGAACGCCGCAAGCGAATCTTGGACGCCACCATGGCCATTGCGTCGAAGGGCGGCTACGAGGCGGTTCAGATGCGGGCGGTGGCGGACCGCGCCGATGTGGCGGTGGGGACGCTGTATCGCTACTTCCCGTCGAAGGTGCATCTGCTGGTCTCCGCCCTGGGCCGCGAGTTCAGCCGAATCGACGCCAAGACCGACCGCTCCGCGGTTGCCGGCGGCACGCCGTTCCAGCGGCTGAACTTCATGGTCGGCAAGCTCAACCGGGCGATGCAGCGCAATCCGCTGCTCACCGAGGCGATGACGCGCGCCTACGTCTTCGCCGACGCGTCGGCGGCCAGCGAGGTAGACACCGTCGAGAAGCTCATCGACAGCATGTTCGCCCGCGCGATGTCCGACGGCGAGCCGACCGAGGACCAATACCACATCGCCCGGGTGATCTCGGATGTGTGGCTGTCGAACCTGCTCGCCTGGCTCACCAGGCGAGCCTCGGCAACCGACGTCAGCAAACGACTGGACCTGGCGGTGCGGCTGTTGATCGGCGACCAAGACAGGTCGAGCCAAAAACCTCAAAGCTAGGCCGGCGGCCCGGCGGTGCGGCCCCGGATCAGCTCGGTGTCCAACAGCTCCACCACCGGCAGGCCCGATCGAGGCGGCTTCAGCAGGAGTTCGCCCGCCCGGTGGCCTTTGCGCAGGCTCGGTTGCGCCACCGTGGTCAGCCCGCGGCTGATCGCCTCGCGCACCCCGTCGAACCCGGTCACCGTCAGCTGACCGGGAACGTAAATGCCATGTGCGCGAAGGTAATCCATGGCCGAAAGGGCCAGCACGTCCGCGGTGCACATCAACGCGGTAATCCGCGGGTTCGCCTCGAGCGCCACCTTGGCGGCGCTGCCGCCCGACGTCGGCAGGTTCTCGTAGCTTTCCACCACGGTCAGCGAATCCGGGTCCACACCGGCGGCCGTCATCGCCTCCCAGACACCGACGATGCGTTCGCGCTGCACGTCGAACGTCGGCGACTTCAGCCGGTCGGCGTCCACCAGGTCCTGCCGGCGGTCCCGGCCCAGCCGCATGGTCAGCAACCCGATCTCGCGGTGCCCCAACCCCAGCACATAGTCGGCGATCTCGCGCATTGCCGCCCGGTCGTCGATGCCCACCCGCGACACCCCGGCCAGGTCAATGGGCTGGTCAACCACCACCACCGGCAGCCGACGCTGCAGCACCACCTGCAGGTAGGGATCGTCATCGCGCACCGAATACACCACGAAGCCGTCGACCCCGGCGGCGAGCACGGCGGCCGTCCCGTCCTCACGGCTGCGGGTGGGTCCGACCGCGACCAGCATCAGGCCCTGGCCGAGCTCCTCGCACGACTGCGCGACCCCCGTAACGAAATCCCGCGCCGCCGGGTCGCTGAAGAAATAGGTCAGCGGTTCGGCCATCAGCAATCCAACCGCGCCCGCCTTGCGGGTCCGCAACGATCGCGCCACCGGATCGGGTCCCGCGTAACCCAGTCGCTTGGCCGTGGCCAGTATCCGTTCGCGCAGATCGGTGGAGAGCTGATCGGGACGGTTGAAGGCATTCGAGATCGTCGTGCGAGAAACCTTCAGCTCTGCCGCCAACGACGCGAGAGTCGCACGCCGGCGTGGTGTGGGACTCACGTTCGGTGAGGCTAACAGCGGATCCCCGTCAGCGCATATGGGCGCCCCGCTGGGGACTTGGTAATGGAAACGATTTTCATTAATATTTCTTCATTAAGACTTCTTGGGTGCGAAACGCGCTGGCCGATGCGATGCGTTCGGCATCGGTTGTCCTGCGGCTGGTGGGCCTGGTGGGTGCGACCGCACTGGCCGGCTGCGCCACCGGCGGTGCGACGCACCCGCACGCTGTCATGGTGGTGGCGTCCACCGCGGTGTGGGGCAGCGTGGCGCACGCTATCACCGGAAGCCATCTGGCCGTGAAGTCGGTCATGACCGGCGCCGATGACGACCCGCACTCCTATGCGGCCAGTCCCTCGGACGCCGCCGCGATCACCGACGCGGCGCTGGTGGTCTACAACGGCGGCGGCTACGACCCGTGGGTCGACCAGGTGCTGGCCAGCCATCGGGCCGTCAAGTCCGTCGACGCCTACTCGTTTGCCAGTCACGCGGCCGGCGCCGCCGGGCGACAGCCACCCAACGAGCACGTCTTCTACGACCTGAACGTCGCCAAGTCGGTTGCCGCCGTGATCGCCGACCGAGTGTCGACCATCGACCCGGCCAATGCCGCGGACTACCACGCCAACGCCGCCGAATTCTGCCGTGGGGCCGACGCGATTGCGATCTCCGAGCACGCCATCGCCGGCGCCTACCCGGGCACCGGCGTGATTGCGACCGAGCCCGTCGGCTATTACCTGCTGGCGGCATCCGGCCTGGTGGACCGCACCCCGCCCGCCTTTTCCGCGGCCAACGAGAACGAGGCCGACCCCTCCCCGGCCGACATGGCGTCGGTACTCGAGCTGATCACGCGCCGACAGGTCGCGGTGCTGCTGGTCAACCCCCAGACGATGAATGCCGCAACCAGTGGCCTCGTGGATGCCGCCCGGCGGGCGGGTGTGCCGATGATCGAGGTGACCGAGACTTTGCCCCCCGGCAGCGACTACCTGACCTGGCAGCGCAACACCGTCAACCAACTGCTGAGCGCCCTGCGTTCCAGCCGACAAACACTGCCATGACGACGCAGCGTGTGGAATCGGTGGGGAAGCCGGCCCCTGAACCAGCTCCAGAACCGACCTCGGAACCGGCTCGGCCCGTCGACCCCCGCCCACCCGCCGTCTCGCTGCGCGGCGCCCAGCTTGCGTTCGGCGATCGCGTGCTGTGGGACCACCTCGACGTCGCGGTGTCCGCGGGCGAATTCATCGCGGTGCTGGGCCCCAACGGAACCGGCAAGACATCGCTGCTCAAGGTGCTGCTCGGACAGCTGCCGCTGACCGCCGGTGTCGCGCTGGTGAACGGCAACCGGGTCACCTCGGGCAGCCGACGCATCGGCTACGTGCCGCAACACCGCCCGCCCGAACGGGACGTGATGCTGCGGGGCCGCGACCTGGTGCGGCTGGGTGTCGACGGATACCGCTGGGGCGCCACGCCGCTGCGCCCAGCCGCCCGGACCCGCCGGCGCGTGGCCGCGCACCGCGCGCTGCAGCAGGTCAACGGCGAACACCTGGCCGACGTCCGGGTCGGGGTGATGTCGGGCGGCGAGCTGCAGCGAATGCGCGTCGCTCAGGCGCTGGCCAGCGACCCGATGCTGCTGCTGTGCGACGAACCGATGCTGACCTTGGACCCGGCCAACGCCAAGCTGGTGGCGGCGCTGATCGACCGCCGCCGCCGGGATGCCGGAACCACGGTCCTCGTCGTCACCCACGAGGTCAACACGATCCTGCCGTACGTGGACCGGGTGCTTTACCTGGTGGACGGCCGATTCCGGCTCGGCACCGTCGAGCAGGTGATGACGTCCGCGACGCTGTCAGAGCTGTACCGCGCCGACATCGAGGTGGTGAAGGTCGCCAAGGACGGAAATATCAGCTATCTCGTGGTCGGCGGACGGGGCGGGCACGCCTGATGAACGAACGGCTCGCCAACACGCTGCACCATCTGTTCTCGTTCGACATCACCGCAGACCTGCTCGGCCATGACTTCGTCCAGCAGGCGCTGCTGGCGGCGGCGCTGCTGGGGTTGGTGTCCGGGCTGATCGGGCCGTTCGTCGTGATGCGCCAGATGTCGTTCGCGGTACACGGCGCCAGCGAATTGTCCTTGACGGGAGCCGCATTCGCGCTGCTGGTCGGGTTTCACGTGGGAGTGGGTGCGCTGGTCGGCAGTGCCCTGGCGGCGGCGCTGTTCGGCATTCTCGGTCAGCACGCCCGCGAGCGCGATTCTGTGATCGGGGTGGTGCTGGCGTTCGGGATGGGGCTGGCGGTGCTGTTCATCAGCCTCTACCCGGGCCGGACCGCGACCAGTTTCGCATTGCTCACCGGCCAGATAGTCGGGGTGGGCTACTCCGGTCTGGCGATGCTGGCGCTGGTCTGCGTGCTTGTGGTCGTCGTGCTGACGACGTGCTATCGCCCGCTGCTGTTCGCCACCGTCGACCCCGAGGTGGCGGCCGCGCGTGGCGTGCCGGTTCGCGCGCTGGGCATCGTGTTCGCCGCGCTGGTCGGGGTGGTGGCGGCGCAGGCAGTGCAGATTGTCGGGGCGTTGTTGGTGATGTCGCTGCTGATCACGCCGGCGGCTGCGGCGGCCCGGGTGGTCGCGTCGCCAGTCACGGCGATCCTCGCTTCGGTGCTCTTCGCCGAGACCGCCGCGATAGGCGGCATCGTGCTGTCGCTGGCCCCCGGCGTGCCGGTGTCGGTATTCGTCGCAACCATCTCGTTCCTGATCTACCTGGTGTGCTGGCTGTTCGGACGGCACCGGTCGGTCGCCGCATAAGCTGGCCGCACACGTCTTTGGGTTGGCCGCCGACAGGAGGCAGGGGTGCGCCGGCAAATTGCGGGCCTGGTGCTGGCGAGTCTCTGCGCACTCACCGTCGGCTGCACCTCCGTCGTGGGCGGGACCGCGGTGCCCGCCGACAAGTCCGGACCCGTGGCGGAGCCCCCCCTTTCGATTTCCGTCCTCGACGGGCTCCTGCTCGACGCGGGCAAGGTCAATGCCGCGCTGGGCGCGGCGTCGATGAAGGTGTGGTTCGAGGCCAGGACGATGTGGGACTGGAGCACCAGCATCAACGACAAGAACTGCCTGGCGGTGGACGGGCCCGCACAGGCCAAGGTCTATGCCGACACCGGCTGGCAGCGGGATCCGCGGCCAGCGGCTCGACGACAGCGTTGACGGCTCCAAGAATCGCAGCCACTACAGCATTCAAACCGTCATCGCCTTCCCGTCCGCGCGCGACGCGTCGGCGTTCTACGACTCCTCGGGCCCCAGCTGGTCCGCCTGCGCCAACCGCCGGTTCTCCGACGTCAACCCCGGCAAGCCCGACACGGTGTGGACCGTGGCCGGGATCACCAAGGACGGCGGCATGCTCAGCACCTCGCAGGTGCAAGAGGGCGGCGACGGGTGGACCTGCCAGCGTGCGCTGACCGTGCGCAACAACATCGCCATCGATATCGTCACGTGCAGCTTCGACCCCGTGGGTACGGCGGCCATCGACATCGCGACGCAGATTGCGGCCAGGGTGACCCAAAAGTGACCGAGCAATAGCTCCACACCTGTGGGCTCTTAAGCTGGTCGGGTGGCCCGCATCGACCTCAACGCCGACCTGGGCGAGGGCTTCGGCGTCTGGAGGCTCGGCGACGACGACGCGATGCTCGCAATCGTCACCAGCGCCAACGTCGCGTGCGGTTTCCACGCGGGCGATCCGGCCGGGCTGCTGCGGGTATGCCGATCGGCGGCGGCGCGGGGCGTGCGGCTCGGGGCGCAGGTGAGCTATCGCGACCTGGCCGGGTTTGGCCGCCGCTTCATCGATGTGGCCGCCGAAGATCTTGTTGCCGATGTGGTGTATCAGATCGGCGCGCTGCAGGCGATCGCGCGCGCCGCGGGTTCGGCGGTGTCGTACGTGAAACCCCATGGGGCGCTGTACAACACCATCGTCACCAACCGTGAGCAGGCCGCCGCGGTGGCGGAAGCGGTGGGCATGGTGGACGCCGCGCTGCCGGTGCTGGGCATGGCCGGTTCGGCGTTTTTCGACGAGGCGGCCCGGGTTGGCCTGCGCACGGTGGCCGAGGCCTTCGCCGATCGCGCGTACCGGCCGGACGGCCGGCTGGTATCTCGCCACGAGCCGGGCGCCGTGTTGCATGATCCGGCCGCGATCGCTGAGCGGGTGGTGTCGATGGTTGCCTCGGGCCACGTCGCCGCGGTCGACGGCACCCGGCTTACCATAGCCGCGGAATCGGTTTGCGTGCATGGTGATTCGCCGGATGCGGTGCAGATCGCGGCTGCGGTGCTCGATCAGCTCAAGGCCGCCGGCGTAGAAGTTGGGGGGTTCTGCTGATGCGCCTGAGCCGGCTGAGACCTGGCCGTCCCGATCTGGCCCGACATTCGAATCGGTTCGACGTGCCTGCCGCGCAACCAGATTCGCCGCTTTCGGTGACGTGGCTGGGAGTGACGACGCTGCTGGTCGACGACGGCTCGTCGGCGCTGATGACCGACGGCTTCTTCTCGCGCCCCGGCCTGGCGCAGCTGACGGCGGGCAAGGTGTCGCCGTCAGCCGCGCGGGTGGACGGCTGCCTGGCCCGGGCCAAGGTGTCGCGGCTGCAGGCGGTCATCCCGGTGCACACACACTTCGACCACGCGATGGACTCCGCGCTGGTCGCCGAGCGCACCGGCGCCCGGCTGGTCGGCGGCGAATCGGCCGCCAATGTCGGCCGCGGCCACGGACTGCCCGAAGAGCGCCTGGTGGTCGCCGTGCCCGGTGAGCCAATAGCGTTGGGCGCCTACGACGTCACGCTGGTGGGCTCGCACCACTGCCCACCCGACCGGTTTCCCGGCGTGATCGGCGAACCGGTGGTTCCGCCGGTGAAGGTGTCGGCCTACCGCTGCGGTGAGGCATGGTCGACGCTGATCCAACACCGGCCGTCGGGCCGGCGGCTGTTGATCCAGGGCAGTGCCGGTTTCGTGAAGGGCTCGCTGGACGGCCACCGCGCCGACGTCGTCTACCTCGGCGTCGGCCAGCTGGGCGTGCAGCCACGGTCCTACCTGGTCGACTACTGGACCGAGGTGGTGCGCGCCGTGGGTGCGCGCCGCGTTGTTCTCGTCCACTGGGACGACTTCTTCCGCCCGCTGTCAAAGCCATTGCGCGCCTTGCCATATGCCGGCGACGACCTGGACACGTCCATCCGCGTCCTCGGCGAGCTGGCCACCGAGGACGGCGTCTCGCTGCACATGCCGACGGTGTGGCAGCGTGAAGACCCGTGGGCATAGCAGGCAGGCTTCAGACCCTGTGATCCTTGCCATTTCGCTGCTGATGCTTGCGGTGGTGCTGGCGTTCGCGGTGGGTCGCCCGCGCGGTTGGCCAGAAGCGGTAGCGGCCGTGCCGGCGGCCGCGATCCTGATCGCGATCGGCGCGACCTCCTTCCAGCAGGCGAAGGTTCAGGTTGCCGGGCTGGCACCAGTGGTGGCGTTTCTCGGCGCCGTGCTGGTGCTGGCCAAGCTGTGCGACGACGAGGGCCTGTTCGAGGCGGCGGGCGCGGCGATGGCGCGGGTGAGCACCGGGTCGCACGGCCTCCTGCGGCAGGTGTTCGTCATCGCCGCCACCATTACCGCCGCGCTCAGCCTGGACGCCACGGTGGTCCTGCTGACCCCGGTGGTGCTGATTACCGTGCGTCGCCTACGGACCCCGATGCGCCCGTACGGCTATGCCACCGCCCACCTGGCCAACGCCGCCTCGCTGCTGCTCCCGGTGTCGAACCTGACCAACCTGCTGGCCTTCCACGTCGCCGATCTTTCGTTCGCGAGGTTCACCATGGTGATGGCGTTGCCGTGGCTGGCCGCCGTGGGCGCGGTGTACGTGGTGTTCCTTCTGTTTTTCAAGCGCGACCTGCGCGTTGCGCCCAACCCCGAGGACGTCGGGGAACCGCCCCGCCCGCCGGTGTTCGTACTGGTGGTGGTGGGGCTGACGCTGGCCGGATTCGCGGTCTCGGAATCGGTGGGGGTGGACCCGGCGTGGGTCGCGCTGGCGGGCGCCTCGGTGCTGGCGGTGCGCAGCCTCGGTCGCGGGCACACCTCGGTGGCACAGATCGCGCGATCGGTGAACGTGTCGTTCCTGGTGTTCGTGCTGGCGCTGGGCGTCGTCGTGCAGGCCGTCACGCTGAACGGGATGGGCGCCGCGATGTCGAAGGTGCTGCCGTCCGGTTCCGGGCTGCTCGCGCTGCTCGCCATCGCCGCGATCGCCGCCGCGCTGGCCAACGTCGTCAACAACCTGCCCGCGACGCTCGTGTTGCTGCCGCTGGTCGCGCCCAGCGGCCCGGTCGCGATCCTGGCGGTGCTGATCGGGGTCAACATCGGCCCCAACCTGACCTACGTCGGATCGCTGTCCAACCTGCTCTGGCGCGGCGTGCTGCGCCAGCAGAACGTCGAGGCCAGCGTCGGCGAGTACACCCGCCTCGGGCTGTGCACCGTGCCCACCTCCCTGGTCGCGGCCGTTCTGGCGCTGTGGGTGAGCGTGCGACTGCTGGGGGTCTAATTTCTAATCGATCGGTTGAGCCGAGTAGGGACCTAGCGCGCTGAGCAGTCGCAGAATCGCACTTTTTCGCCCCGAGCCGTGCGATTCTGCGACTGCTCGGCGCGCTAGGGCCGAGCCAGGAGCGGCTAGGCCCGGGCCAGGAGCGCCAGCCTCCAATCGCGTCGGCGGGCACCCCGCAGCGCCGCCTCCGCTGCTCCGACACCCAGCACCCGGGCGCGGATAGGGGCCGCGGCGACCACCGTGAACGGCGTGTCGAGCGGGAAGTCGAGGTCGAGCGATTCGATCTCGGCCGCGCGGATGATGGTGGCCAGCGCGAGCGTGGCCTCCAGCATCGCGAAGTGATCGCCAACGCATGAGCGCGGCCCGCCGCCGAACGGCAGGTACTGCCAACGGCTTCGGCCCTTCGACCGTTCCGGCAGAAACCGGTCCGGGTCGAAGCGCAGCGGGTCCTCCCACAGCGTGGGGTCCCGGTGCATCGTGTAGAAGCTCACCAGCGCAATGGTCTTCGCCGGCACCCGATGGCCGTCCACCACGATGTCGCGGGTGGGCGTGCGCATCGTTCCCGCCCCGGGTGGGCACAGCCGTAGCGCCTCGTGCAGCACCCGCACGGTGACGCCGAGTCGGGGCACGTCATCGGGGGCCAGCGCCCGATCACCCAGCGCCGCAACCTCCGCGCGCACCTGTTCCTGGATGTCGCGGTGGTGGCCCAGCGCCCACAGCGCGTACGTCAACGTGGTCGACGTGGTGTCGTGCCCGGCGATCATGAACAGCACCAGTTCGTGGCAGATCTCGTCGTCGGTCAGCGGCAGGCCGGTCTCCGGATCGGTCGCCGCGATCAACGCGCGCACCAGCGGCGCGTCGCGATCGGGATCATCGCGAACCGCGTCCAGCATTTCCGCGGCCAACCGGTGCAGCGTGTCGTTTGCCCGGCGGGCGGCGCGCTGACCTTTCGTGGGCAGCCACCGCGGCGGATTCACCGGCCGCGACGCACGGTCGGCCACCCATTTCAACGCCGTGCGCAGCGCGGTGCCCACCTCGTCGGCACGTTCGTCAAGGTCCACCCCGAGCACCGAACGCCCGAGCGCCCGCAGCGTCAGCTTGCGGCATTCGGTGTCCAGGTCGACGAAAGCGCCATCCTGCCAACGGTCAACGGTCGTCTGCGCGGCCGCGGCCATGTGCCCGGCGTAGCGCGACACGTGGCGCTTGGTGAACATCGGCTGCACCGCGCGCCGCCGCGGCAACCACTGCTCGTGCGGAAGATTGAGCAGGTTGCCGCCCATCAGCGCGCGCAGCTCGACCATGGTCCGGGCGCGGCCGCGGTCGGCGATCTCGTCGTTGCGGCCCAACAGATCTCGCGCGCCCTGGGGGCTGGAAATCACCACCACGTTCGGTACCAACCACTTTGGTGCGAGCACGAGCCGGGTGATCGGGCCACCGGCGTCGACGATCTCCTGAAAGCCGTCGATGAACGACCGCACCAGTTTGAGCTGCCGCCGGTAGGGGAGCGGATTCTTCGGCGCCAGCGCGAGCGCCCCGACTTCGGGTTGTTCGACAATCTCGACCATGCCAGCTCCTTTGTCGGGCGTGTTCTTTAGGCACGGTACGACCGACTTCAGGGGCTACGCATGCGTAGTTGGCTACTCCATTAGTCTCCATTTGTCCGGGAGCATCGGGGATTTGTCCGAGCGGATTACCCGCCCGGCCCGGATCGGATGATCGACGCCAGCTCCTCGCGCGTCTGGGCGCCGACCCGCTGACAGGCCCGGTAGACGTGGCCCTCCACGGTGCGCACCGACATCACCAGCCGGTCGGCGATCTCACGATTGGACAGACCGGCCACGACGAGTTCCACCACATCGCGCTGGCGGCCCGACAACTTCAGACCCGACGGTGTCCGCAACGCCGGCGTGCACAATCCACCACATTCGTCGGCTAATTCCCTGGCCAACGCTGCGCCGTACAGCGAACGCCGATGCTGCTGGTGCGCGTCGAACGCGACCGACGCCTGTGCCGCCGCGTCAGCGGCGGCGGCCCGATCACCGATCTGCCGGTACTGCCCCGAGGCCGTCAGCAGGCCCTCGCCGTCCCCGGCCCGCAGCGACTCCGCATGCAGCGCAACGGCATCGGCCAGCGGCAGCGACAGCGCCTCGGCCAGCTCCCGCGCCCGCGCCGCCTGCGAGGCATCGCCCCACTGAGCCGAGGCCTGTATGCAAGCCAGCTCATGAGTGGGCTGCCCGCGGTCGCGAGCGAGCCGCGCCGCTTCCTGCACGCTCGATACGGCCTCGCCCAGGCGGCCGCTTGCCGCCATCGCCCACCCGCCGGCCAGGGACAAGGCGGTATGCATGAACAGAAAGTCGGGCGGCACACACGACCGCGCCGCGGCGAGCGCCTCATTCGCCTCGGCGGGTTGTCCGAGTTTGGCGTGTGCCTCCGCCAACGCGAAATAGCTCGCTGGCCGCAAACCCGTTCTGATGGAGTGTATTTCCGCCCCGGCAACCGCTTCGTGCACCAGCCGGGCGGCCTCGGCGACCTCACCGCGGACCAGGTTGGCGTTGCCCAACAGCAGGGCCAGGTTCGCGTAGGCCAGACCTGGGATGTCGCGAGCGGAGTCCGCTAATTGCTTTGCCGTGCTGACGAATTCGTCGATCCGCCCGGTCAGCCGGCAGGCGCGACCGTAAACGGCACCAAACCAGAACCGCATGTGCGACGCCTGAAACGACGTCGTCGCGCGGCGCAGCGCCTGCTCGGCCGCGCCTGCGAGCTCATCGACCTGACCCAGCGCCCCCATGGCCATGATCAACGCATGCGAGGCAACCATCGCGTGAAAGCCCGGCAGGGCCGGGAAATCCAATGCGGACCGGGCATTTTCGACCGCCAGTTCGCAGCGTGCCGACACCGCGTTCAGGCACGCCTGCACCGCCAGGCGCTCCGCCGCCTGCGCCGGGGTCTCGTCACCGGCGGCGAGGCCGTCAAGGATGACCGCCGCATCCCTCGGCTTGCTCAAGTTCCAAATCAGGTTGTGCGCACGCATGGTCGCCCAGTGATGGGCGTCGGGCAGGGGGGCATCGGGGCCATCGGGGCCATCGACCATTGCGCGTAGGGCCAGCTCGGCGGGCTCCCCTCGCCCAAGCAGCACCAGGTTCATCGCCCGCACCCCCGCCGCGCCGGGTGCCCCGGCCCGGGTCGCGGCGGTGGCGAACCGGTCGGCCAGATCCAGGTCCAGCAGGGTCATGGCATGCCGTGCCGCCTCCAGGTAAAGCCCCGGATCGGGACCGAGATCCGACTCGAGGCGCAGCAGCGCCCGGCGCACCGTGGCCTGCAGGTCGGCGTCGCCTTCTTCGGTCAGCCGGGTCGCCAGCCGGCCCCGAATCTCCGACAGGTACATCTCGCCGGCGCTCGCCCGGCGCAGCTCACCGAACAACGGATGCGCCAACCTGGCCATCAGTCCCCCGCCGGTGCGTTCGACGTTGACCAGGCCCAGTTCTTCGGCGGCTGCCAGGTCGCGGCGGCGGACCAGATCGCACAGCACGTCAACGGACAGCGGCTCACACTGGGACAAGGTGTCGACCACCATCGCCGTCCTCGGGTTCAGCCGACCCATCTGACGCCCGACCGTGTCCGACAGGCTCGACGAGACCGCGACGTCGCCGTCCCACATCCACACCCCGGCCAGTTTCCGCATCCGCCCGGCCGCTATCTGATCGGTCAGCAGCTGGCGCAGGAACAAGGCGTTCCCGCCGGTCAGCTTGCGGAATCGGGCCAGGCTGCGAGCATCAAGCGGGCCGTCGAGCGCATTCTCGATCACTTCGCGGGTAGCCGAGGCCGACAGCGGTTCGAGATCGAGGCGAGCGACCAGCCCGTCCTTCCACAACGCCGTCACCGCATCCGGTTCGTCGCTGCCGGTGCGGGTGGTGATCACCAGCCGCGCCCCGCCGGACTGCGCCAGCTCGTGAACGACGAGGGCGGACAATCCGTCCAGCAGGTGCGCGTCGTCGACACCCATCACCACCCGACCCCGACGCTGTTGCGCGACAAAGGAATTGATCACACGACGTACATTTGTCAGCGGATCGGACAATGTCTCATTCCGAGCGTCACCCATCAAACCGATGAATGCCCCCAACGGCAGCGCATGTGCCGATTCGGTGCCGACGATCCAGTTGGTGCGCTCACCCGACGCCTCGGCGCGGCGCAGCACCTCGCGGGCCAGCCAGGTCTTGCCCACACCGGCAGGTCCGGCGATCACCACGCCGGATTGGTTGCCGGCCCCGCTCAGGGCGCGACGAATGACGCCCAATTCGCTATCGCGCCCCGTCAGCGGCTCAGCGCCGATCACTCGGCGACTATATATCGGTGCGTCGGCGTTGGGCGGCCCAACATCTCACCTCACCGCAAAATTCTTTGGCCCCGATTCTCTGGGCCTATTCTTGGCCGATCGGGACACTCGGACCACCGGATCGAGGTTGCTGGCATGACGGCGGCGTTGACCTGCGCAAGTTGCGTGGCGGAATTGCGGCCAACCGCCAAATTCTGCGACGAGTGCGGCCTAGCGCTGCAGCCGGCCGCGGCGCCGGGCGCCACGGCCGAGTACAAGCAGGTCACGGTTCTGTTTGCCGACGTGGTGGGATCGATGGACATCGCCGCGACGGTGGGCCCGGAGCGGTTGCGCGAGATCATGGCCGAGCTTGTCACCCGCGCGGCGGCGGCGGTGCAGCGTTACGGCGGCACCGTCGACAAGTTCACCGGCGACGGCATGATGGCGGTGTTCGGCGCCCCGGCCGCGCTGGAGGATCACGCGCTGCGGGCGTGCCTGGCGGCGCTGGGCATTCAGGACGAGGCCGAAAGCCTGGCGGCGGAGGTGCAACGCCGCGACGCCGTGGACCTGCGCCTGCGGGTGGGGCTGAACTCTGGCCAGGTGATTGCCGGCGAGATCGGTTCCACTGGCATGGGTGCCCTGGGTGCCCTGCGGACCTTGGGCGTCCTGGGTTACACCGCGATCGGGGAACAGGTGGGGATGGCTCAGCGGATGGAGTCGGTGGCGCCGCCGGGCGGGGTGATGCTCAGCGACTCCACCGCGCGACTGGTCGAGGGCGCCGCGGTACTGGGAGAACCGGAACTCGTGCACATCAAGGGCGCCGCGGACGCGGTGCCGGCCCGGCGGCTGCTGAGCGTGGCCGACCAGCGGACGGGTGTGTCGTACACGAGCCTGGTGGGCCGCGAGTGGGAATCGGCCACGCTTGCGGCGATGCTGGATCGCGCGATGGGCGGCCGTGGGTGTGTGGTCGGGGTGGTCGGTCCGCCAGGCATCGGCAAGACCCGGCTCACCGCCGAGGCCGCCCAGCTCGCGAAAACTCTTGGTGTCGAGGTGTTTTCCACCTTCTGCGAATCGCATGCCACCGATGTCCCATTCCACGTGGTAGCTCGGCTGCTGCGCGCGACCAGCCGGCTGGGCGGCCTGGACAATCAGTTCGCGCGGGTACGGGTGCGAGCGCAGGTCCCGGACGCCGATCCGCAGGACCTGCTGCTGCTCGATGACCTGGTGGGCATCGCCGATCCCGAGGTCGAGTTGCCCAAGATCGACCCCGATGCGCGGCGACGCCGGTTGACCGCGCTGATCAACTCCGCCCAGCTGGCCCGTGCCGAACCGGCCGTGATCGTCGTCGAGGATGCGCACTGGATCGACGAGGTCAGCGAATCGATGCTCGCCGAGTTTCTCGCGGTGATCCCGCAGACCCCGTCCCTGGTGCTGATCACGTATCGCCCCGAATACCGCGGGGCCCTGGCACATCTCGCCGGCGCGCAGACCGTCGCCCTGGCTCCGCTGAGCGATGCGGCGACGTCGAAGTTGGTCGCCGAGCTGTTGGGCTCCGATCCGTCCGTCGGCCAGATCGGGGAGCTCATCGCCGGGCGGGCGGACGGAAATCCGTTTTTCGCCGAGGAGATCACCCGTGAGCTGGCGCAACGCGGCGTGCTGGTCGGTGATCGCGGCGACTACACCTGCTTAACCAACGTGGCCGACGTCAGCGTGCCGGCCACGCTGCAGGCGACCATCGCCGCGCGCATCGACCGCCTCGGTCCCGCGGCCAAGCGGGCGCTCGCAGCCGCGGCCGTCATCGGCTCCCGCTTCGGCCGCGATCTGCTGGCCGCACTGGATATCGATCCGGTGCTAGACGAACTCGTCAACGCCGAGCTCGTCGACCAGGTCCGGTTCACCCCACGGGCCGAATACGCGTTTCGCCATCCGCTGATCCGGACCGTGGCCTACGAATCACAATTGATATCCGACCGCGCGCACCTGCATCGACGGCTGGCCGCGGCGATCGAAGCCGCCGAGCCTGCATCGGCCGATCAGAACGCCGCGTTGGTCGCCGAACATCTACAGGCCGCCGGCGATCTGCGCGCCGCCTACGGCTGGCACATGCGCGCGGCGACCTGGGCGACCAACCGCGACATCAATGCCGCGCGACTCAGCTGGGAGCGCGCGACCGTGATCGCCGACACGCTACCCGCCGATGACCCTGATGCGTTGTCCATGCGCATCGCCCCACGCACCATGTTGTGCGGGACCGCCTTTCGGGTCCACACTGACGTTGCCGGCGCCCGGTTCGAGGAGCTGCGCGAGTTGTGCGCCGCCGTGGGCGACAAGCCGTCAATGGCCATCGCCATGTCGGGGCTGGTGGCCGATCACGCGTATCAGGGCCGCGTGCGTGAGGCCTCACAGCTGGCATCCGAAGCTTGGGCGCTCACCGAATCGGTCGGTGATCCGAACTTGGTTGTGGGGCTGTCCTTCTCGCCGATCTACGCCAAGATGGAAAGCGGCGAATGGCGTGAAATGCTGCGGTGGTCGGAGCGCGTCGTCGAGCTGGCCGAAGGTGACCCGGGCAGGGGCGACTTCATTTTCGGGTCACCGCTCGCGCTCGCGCTTGCGACGCGAGGGGTTGGCCGGTTTTGCCTTGGCCGTCCCGGATGGCGCGACGACCTGCGGCAAGGCGTCGCCATGGGGCGCAGTAGCGATCCCCTGACTTACGCGGGGGCCGTCACCTACGGCTACGGCACGACAGTCCCGACGGGAGTGCTGCGGCCCGACGATTCCGTGATGCGAGAGATCGAGCATGCCCTACAGACCGCCGAACGATCGGCCGACGATTTCGCGTTGTCCCACGCGCAGGTGACGCTGGGCATCGCGCTGGTGCATCGTGAAGCGGAGCCGGAGCGCGACCGCGGACGGCAACTCCTGACGGACGTCCGTGACGTGTTCCTACGCGACCGGCACCACCTGTCCGATTTGCCGCTCGTCGACGCATTTTTGGCGCGTGAGGCGGCCCGGCGTGGAGACCTCGATCGCGCGATACCGCCCATCCGCGCCACCGTCGAACATCTGATCCGCCAGGGACAGCTGCTGGCATGGGGCGTCATCGCGATCGGTGTTTTGGTGGAGACACTGCTGGATCGCGCGGCCGACGGCGACGTGGCCGAGGCCGAGGCCGCGATTGGGCGCTTGGCGGCGGCTGGCGCAGACGGGGATCACGTTATGCGCGACGTCATGCTGCTGCGGCTACGCGCGCTTCTCGCCAGCGCCCACGGCGATGCTGCGGCCTATGCAGGCTTGCGGGATCGCTATCGCGACCTGGCGAGAACGCTTGGCTTCGAAGGGCATATGGCCTGGGCCGACGCGATGCCCTAGCTCAGGTGCCCGACACCCGCGGCGTTGCACCAAGTACCTGGTATTTCATTCCGCGCCGACCTGATCGCCCCGACCGGGGAGACCATGAGCAGGTCGATGCCCTAGAAATCCAGGCGGCCGAATTGACCGTGCCGGTACTGCTCGACACACGCCGCTCGCCTGACCTTGCCGCTCGTGGTGATCGGTATCGAACCCGGCTGCACCAGAACCAGATCCGCGATGCTCAGGCCGTGCGCGTTGAATATCGCCGACGCGACTTCACGCCGGATGGCGCCGAGCAAGTCCGGTGCCTCCTCATAGGACCCGCCGCCGCGCTTCTTCAGCTCGACGATCGCGACGAGTTTCTCCGCCTGTCCATCCGGGACGGAGATGGCCGCGACCCGGCCCCCGGTTATGTCCTGGACCGTCGCCTCGATGTCCTCGGGAGAGTGGTTGCGTCCGTGGACGATCAACAGGTCCTTGATGCGGCCGACCATGAATAGCTCTCCGTCGGAGATGAAGCCCAGATCCCCGGTCCTGAGCCAAGGTCCTTCGGGTGTGCCGTCACTCGGCCCGACCAGCGTGCCCGCGAACGTTTGTTCCGTCTCTTGCGGTTTCCGCCAGTAGCCCGTCGCGACGTTGTCGCCGTGTACCCAGATCTCCCCCACCGTGCCCGCCGGGCATTCGGTGTTGGTGTCGGGATCCACGATCCGCGCCGTCGGCGATTGGGGCGCACCGTAACTGACGAGCGCGGTGCCGCCGCTGCGGCACCGCTTCGCGTGGCCGGCGGAGAGTTTGTCGGTTTCGAAGCGCACGATTTCCGGCGGTCGAGCCGGTGTGCGGGTCGCCACGTACACGGTTGCCTCGGCCAATCCATACGACGGCCGAATCACGTTGTCGCGCAGACCAAAACGGGCGAACCGCTCGATGAAGCGCCGCATGGTCGCGGGCTGCACCCGCTCGGCACCGTTCTGGATGATCAGAACGTCGCCGAGGTCCAGCCCGGCCATGTCCTCGTCGGTGGTTTTCCGTGCGGCCAAGTCGAAAGCGAAATTCGGCGCGGAGGAAAACACATGACTGTTGCCGGCGAGCAATTGCATCCACCGGGCGGGGCGCTGCAGAAACGCCACGGGGCTGGTGAACACGCCGCGGGCTCCCGCCAGGATCGGTGCGCAGATTCCCAAGATCAGACCGAGGTCGTGGTAGAACGGCAGCCACGACACCGTCGTGGTGTTGGGCGGGGCAACCTTTCCGTAGTCCAGGAAGTAGTCGGACATGATCTGTTGGAAGTTGGCCAGCAGGTTGCGGTGCGAGATCATGACTCCGGCCGGCTGACGCGTCGACCCGGACGTGTATTGCAAATACGCAATGCTCTGGCCGCCGATCGCTTCGACATTGGGGACATTGGCGGCACCGGATCCGTGCCGAGCGTCGCGGTCCAGCAGGTCGACCTCGACGACCGAGGGAGCGGGAGACCCGGGCCCCGACGACTGAGGCGCGAACTGCGCGGTGACACCGCTCGCGACGGCGGACGTCGTGAGAACGGTTGTGGGCGCGGCGTCGCGCAAAACCCAACCGATGCGGTCGTCGATCGCGCCGCCGAGCGGAACCGAGAGCGGAACTGCGATCTGTCCCGCCGCCAGGGCGCCCAGGAACGCCACGACGTAGTCGAGCCCCTGCGGCGCCAGGATGACGGCGCGGTCGCCCGGTGTGCCGAAATTGCCTAGTTCCCGCGCGACGCCGAGCGCTCGCCGATACAGCTGTGACCACGTCAGGGACTCGGCAACGCCGGCCCAGTCCTGCTCGTAGTCAATGAACGTGACCGCAACGTCATCGGGTTGCAAACTGGCCCGCTCGCACAGCACAGCCGGAAGGGACTGCTCAATCACCTGCGTCAAATTCCCCCGGGCGCGGTCCTTGAAACCTGCGAACACGATTAGTGCGTTTGAACTGGCCCACGCCGGTCAATCATTACCACTCCGGTCAATCGCACCAACCGGGGCGTTGTGCTGCTCGCACTGCTCGGCACGGCTCCCGCGCGGTGCGCCCCTGGTCAGGGAACGGCTAGATGTTGCTGCGGGAGGCGAAATGGGCTCGTTGAGGACGACGACGCAGGTAACACCGGTTGCCGTGATCGGCATGGCGTGCCGACTTCCCGGCGGCATCGACTCGCCCGAACTTTTGTGGGAGGCGTTGCTGCGCGGCGACGACCTGGTCACCGAGATTCCGCCCGACCGCTGGGACATCGACGACTACTACGACCCCGTGCCCGGGGTCGCGGGGCGGTCGGTTTCAAAATGGGGCGCGTTCCTTGATGATGTTGCCGGCTTCGATTCCGATTTCTTTGGGATCAATGAGCGCGAGGCGATCTCGCTCGATCCGCAGCACCGCCTGTTGCTGGAGACGTCCTGGGAAGCCATGGAGCACGCCGGAAAAACCCCGGATATGGTTGCCGACTCGCTCACCGGTGTGTTTGTCGGACTGACTCACATGGACTACCAATTGGTGCACGCCGGTTCGCCCGCCATGGAGGGGCCGTACGGCCTCCAGGGCAACGGTTTCGCCATGGCGTCCGGGCGGATCGCCTACGCCCTGCGAGTCCACGGCCCCGCCGTCACGGTGGATTCGGCGTGTTCCTCGGGCCTGCTCGCCGTGCACATGGCTTGTCGCAGCCTGAATGACGGCGAAAGCGACCTCGCCCTCGCGGGCGGCGCGTGCGTGGTGCTGGAGCCGCGGAAGTTCGCGGCGGCTTCGGCGCAGGGCATGCTGTCTCCCACCGGGCACTGCCACGCGTTCGACGCCTCGGCCGACGGATTCGTGTCGGGCGAGGGTTGCGCGGTGGTGCTGCTCAAGCGCTTGCCGGACGCGCTGGCCGATGGCGACCGAATCTTGGCCGTGGTCCGCGGCACCGCCGCGAATCAGGACGGCCACACCGTCAACATCGCGACGCCGTCAGCCAGCGCGCAAACCGCGGTTTACCGGTCGGCCTTGGCCGCGGCCGGTGTTGATCCCAGCACGGTCGGCATGGTCGAGGCGCACGGCACCGGCACCCCGGTGGGCGACCCCATCGAGTACGCGAGCCTGGCCGATGTCTATGGCACCGAGGGGCCGTGCGCGCTGGCCTCGCATAAGGCGAACTTCGGCCACACTCAGTCGGCCGCCGGAACACTCGGGCTGATGAAGGCGGTCCTCGCGCTGCAGCATGGTGTGGTACCGCCCAATCTGCATTTCACCAGCCTGCCAGATGAGGTTGCCCATATAGAAACGCAACTCTTTGTGCCGCAAGAGGTTGCACCGTGGAGTGGGAAGGGGCGCCACCCGCGGCGGGCGGCGGTGTCGTCGTACGGGCTGTCGGGAACCAACGTTCACGGCATCTTAGAACAAGCTCCAGAACAAGCACCCGCGCAGGCATCGGAAGCCGCTGCACCGGAGCATGTTTCGGGGCCCGATCCCTCAGGAGCGTCGGCGCAGGCGCCATCGCAGCTGTTCCTGCTATCGTCCACCTCCGCCAACGAACTGCGTCGCACCGCCGGTCGGCTGGCCGATTGGGTGAGTGCACGTGACGACGTGGCGTTGCCGGATCTGGCCTACACGCTGGCGCGCCGGCGCGCGCACCGCCCGGTACGCACCGCCGTCGTTGCAAGTAATCGGTCGGAGCTCTGCGAGGCGTTGCGCGCGGTAACCGAGGGTGATACCCCCTATCAGGCCGCGACCGGGAGCGATGATCGGGGTCCGGTCTGGGTGTTTTCCGGCCAGGGTTCGCAGTGGGCCGGGATGGGCGCCGAGTTGCTGGCCAAAGAACCGGAGTTCGCCGCCACCGTCGCGCGGGCCGAGCCGGTGATCGCCCGCGAGTGCGGATTCTCGGTGACCGAAGCGATGTCGGCGCAGCAGACGGTGACGGGCCAAGACCGAATCCAGCCGACGCTTTTCACCATGCAGGTCGCCCTCGCCGCCACCATGAAGGCGCACGGGGTGCGCCCGGGGGCGGTGATCGGACACTCCCTCGGCGAGGCGGCGGCGGCCGTCGTCGCGGGAGCACTGTCGCTGGAAGATGGGCTGCTCGTGGTCTGCCGCCGCTCCCAGCTGATGACCCGCATCGCCGGTGCCGGCGCCACGGCATCGGTGGAACTTCCTGCCCAGCAGGTACTTTCGGAGCTCACGGCCCACCGCATCACCGATGTCGTGGTGGCGGTGGTGGCTTCGCCGGATGCCACGGTGATTGCCGGTGCCGCGGACACGGTTCGCGGGTTGGTCGCGGCCTGGGAGCGGCGCGATGTGATGGCCCGCGAGGTCCCCACCGACGTCGCCTTTCACTCACCGCAGGTCGATCCGATCGTCGGCGAGCTCACCGACGCACTCGCAGAACTGCGTCCGATGACGCCGGAAATCCCTTTCTACTCGGCGACCCGGTATGACCCTCGCGAACAGCCGTTGTGCGACGCCCGCTACTGGGCGGACAACGTGCGCCGCATGGTGCGGTTCGCGGGCGCGGCGCGGGCCGCATTGGAGGACGGCTACCGGGTGTTCGCGGAGTTGTCACCGCATCCGCTACTCACCCACGCCGTCACCCAGACCGCCCGAAGTCTCGACACGCCGCTGGCCGCTCTGGCCGCTATGCGCCGCGATCAAGCACTGCCCCAGGGGCTTCGGGGCTTCCTAGCCGATCTGCACAGTGCGGGTGCCGCGATCGACTTCTCGGTGCTTTACCCGAACGGCCGGCTGCAGGATGCGCCGCTGCCGACGTGGACCCACCGCCGGTTGTGGCACGAAGACGGGGGTCAGCAAGGCGCGACACATGGCGGCTGCAGTGTCTCGGTGCATCCGCTGTTGGGGCAGCATGTGCGCTTGCGCGAGGAGCCGGAGCGCCACGTGTGGCAGGGCGAGGTCGGCACCGCCGCCCAGCCGTGGCTGGGCGATCACCAAATCCGCAGCGTCCCTGTGCTTCCCGGCGCAGCCTACTGCGAGATGGCGCTGGCCGCGGCTCGCGCGGTGCTTGGCGAGGCCGCCGAGGCCCGTGACATCCGCTTCGAGCAGGCCTTACTGCTTGATGAGCAAACCACCGTCGGTGCTGTCGCGGCGGTCAAGGGGCCGGGCGCTTTCAACTTCGTCCTGGAAACCAACCTGCAGGGCGAGCAGGTGCGACACGCCGCGGCCGTCCTGCAGGCCGCAACCGACGAGCGGCCCCTCACCTGGGACATGGCCGCCCTATTGGTTGCGCACCCAAGCCGTGAGGAAGGCGCCGAGGTGCGGAAGCGCTTGGACCAGAATGGACTTCAGTACGGTCCGGCGTTCACCGGTCTGGCCGCAGCACTCACCGGCGAGGGCGAAGCCGGCACGGTACTGTCCGAGATCGCGCTGACCGGTCCGATCCGCACGCAGCAATCCGCCTACGGCGTGCACCCCGCACTGCTGGATGCGTGCTTCCAGTCCGTCGCCGCTCACCCGGAGATCAAGGCCATCGGCGGGGACGTGCTGGCCCTGCCGCTGGGTCTGCGTCGGCTGCGCGCCTACGGCTCCGCGCGCACCGCCCGCTACTGCTACACGCGGGTCACCAGCATCGACGCCACCGGCATCGAGGCTGACATCGATGTGCTCGACGAGCACGGGACGGTGCTGGTCGCCGTGGAAGGGCTGCGATTCGGTACCGGAATTTCGCAAGCCGGCCGCAAGGATCGGGTGCTGGCCGAGCGGTTGCTGACCATCGAATGGCGGCAGCGCGAGTTGCCCGAACTGCCCAACGCCGACGCCGGAACGTGGCTGTTGATCAGCACAAGGGCTGCGGATGGGCCGGACTGGCAGGACGTCCCGGATGACCGGGATCAGCTGGCCACCAAGCTAAGCGATGCCTTGACGGGCCACGGCGCGCACTGCACCAGCATGCGCTGGCCCCACCGGCCCAATCAGGTCGAGGCGCTGCCGGCCGGTGAATTCACCCATGCGGTGATCCTGACCGGGCCCGGCGACGGCGACCCGGGCGAGCTGTGCGCGCGACGCGGCCGGGAGTATGTGCGGGATCTGGTGCGTATCGTCCGTGAGTTGCTGGAGATCCCCGGTGAACCGCCTCGCCTGCACGTCGTGACCCGGGCGGCGCAATCCGTGCTCGGCGACGAGCTGCCCAACCTGGAGCAGGCCGGGCTGCGTGGCCTGATCCGCGTGATCGGGACCGAGCATCCCCATCTGGCCGTCACCCACATCGACGTCGACGAGGACACGGACGCCGGGCAGCTGGCACGGCACCTGCTCAGTGGGTCCGAGGAGGACGAGACCGCCTGGCGGAACGGCCAGTGGTACACCGCGCGCTTGTGCCCCGCTCCGCTGCTCCCCGAGGAGCGCCGAACCACCGAGACCAATTATGAGCGCGACGGGCTGCGGCTGGGGATCCGCACGCCCGGCGATCTGCAGTCGCTGGAACTCATTGCCTGCGAACGTGTTCAGCCTGGGCCGGGCCAGATCGAGGTTGCGGTCAGCGCGTCCAGCATCAACTTCGCCGACGTGCTGGTCGCGTTTGGCCGCTACCCCGCCTTCGAGGGACGGCTGCCGCAGCTGGGCGCGGACTTCGCCGGGGTGGTGACCGCGGTCGGACCGGACGTGACGGACCACAGGGTCGGCGATCATGTCGGAGGTCTATGCGTCGACGGCTGTTGGCGCACCTTCCTTACCTGCGACGCGCACCTGGCGGTCAAGCTGCCCGCGGGGCTTTCCGACGGGCACGCGGCGGCGGTGACGACCGCACACGCGACCGCCTACTACGGCCTGCATGAGCTGGCCCGGATCAGGTCCGGCGACAAGGTGTTGATCCATTCCGCGACAGGCGGGGTGGGACAGGCGGCGATCGCCATCGCGCGCGCAGCGGGAGCCGAGATCTTCGCCACCGCGGGCAGCGAGCAGCGTCGGGAACTGCTCCGCAACATGGGCATTGAGCATGTGTACGACTCGCGGAGCCTGGACTTCGCCGATTCGATACGCGCTGACACCGACGGTTACGGCGTGGACATCGTGCTCAACTCGGTCACCGGCGCGGCCCAGCACGCGAGCCTCGAACTGCTCTCGTTCGGTGGACGATTCGTCGAGATCGGCAAACGCGACATCTACGCCGACAACCGGCTGGGGCTCTTCCCTTTCCGACGCAACCTCGCGTTCTACGGCGTCGACCTGGGGTTGCTGTCACACAGCCATCCGGACCGGTTCCGGGACCTGTTGACCACGGTGTACCGGCTGGTCGCGGACGGCTCGCTGCCGGTGCCGGAGTGTACACACTACCCAATTGCCGACGCCGCCACGGCCATTCGCCTGATGAGCGGCGCGCAGCACACCGGCAAGCTGGTGCTCGATGTCCCGCACGCCGGCCGCGGGCGGGTGGTGCTGCCGCCGGACCAGGTCCCGGTCTTCCGGCGCGACGGCGCCTACATCATCACCGGCGGGCTGGGCGGCCTGGGGCTGTTCCTGGCCGAGAAGATGTCCGGCTGCGGGCGGATCGTGCTGTCCTCACGCTCCCAGCCAAGTGTGCGGGCACTGGAGACGATCGAGTGTATTCGCGCGTTGGGTGCCGATGTCGTGGTGGAGTGCGGCGACATCGCGGAACCCGGCACCGCGCAGCGGTTGGTGGCCGTTGCGACCGCCACCGGGCTCCCGGTGCGCGGTGTGCTGCATGCGGCGGGCGTGATCGAGGACGCGACGCTGACCAATATCACCGACGAGCTCATCGAGCGCGACTGGAGCCCAAAGGTTTTCGGTGCGTGGAACTTGCACTGGGCGCTCGAGCAGCAGCCGTTGGACTGGTTCTGCTCGTTCTCATCGGCGGCCGCGCTGGTGGGATCGCCCGGCCAAGGCGCCTACGCGGCGGCGAACGGCTGGCTGGACGCCTTCACGTTGTGGCGCCGGGCCCAGCGCCTGCCGGCGACCGCCATCGCCTGGGGCGCGTGGGGCCAGATCGGACGTGGCACCGCCCTGGCCGAGGGCGCCGGTCTTGCCATCACCCCCGACGAGGGCGCTTACGCATTCGACGCGCTGCTGCGCCACGACCGCGCCTGCACCGGCTACGCGCCGATCACGGGAACCCCGTGGTTGACCGCCTTCGCCGAGCGCAGCCCGTTCGCGGAGGCTTTCCGGGCTTCCCGGCAAAGCGCCGGGGGAACCAGCAAGCTGCGCGCCGAGTTGGACGAGCTGCCCCTGGAGGAATGGCCCCTGCGGCTGCGGCGCCTCATCTCCGATCACGTCAGCCTCATCGTGCGACACAGCATCGACCCCGACCGGCACCTCTCCGAGTGCGGCATCGACTCGCTGGGGGCGCTCGAACTGTGCACCCGCCTCGAGACCGAAACGGGAGTGCGCGTCAGGGCCAACGAAATCACCACCATCCGCGGTTTGGCGGGAGTGCTGTGCGAAAAGCTGGCGCCAGCGGAATCTGCCTAAACGGGAGTAGCTTTCGCGCTGACCTAGCCTTCGCGCAACCACTTCCTGGTGGGCGGCAATGTCCAGAGCCATGAGCCCCGGGCCGGAACCGCCGTCGTCGATCGGTCGGGCGCACGATCGCGCACGTCGTCGGCGACTGCTCGCGCCGAAGGGCGCCGCCCGGACCCTGGCCGGTTCGGTCGCCAACCGGACGGCCACCAGTTGGCCTTGCCGAGCAGCGTCGCCACCGCCGGCACGGTAACGGTGCGCACCAGGAAGGTGTCCACCAGCAGTCCGACCCCGATGACGAAGCCGGCTTGCACTATGGAGCCGATGCTGCTGAACAGCATGGCGAACATTGGCGCGGCGAAAATGATTCCCGCAGAGGTAATCACACTCCCGGTCGTGCCCACCGTGCGGATGACACCGGACCGGATGCCGAGCGCGGTTTCGTCACGAATCCGCGAAATCAACAGCATGTTGTAATCGGCGCCGACGGCCACCAGCACGATGAACGCCATCCCCGGCATGCTCGCGGAAAGTGGCTGGTGGCAGACGAATTGCAATACGAGGACACCGATCCCCAGCGCCGCCAGATACGAAAGGATCACCGTGCCAACGAGATACAGCGGCGCCACGACCGCCCGCAGCAGCAGGACCAGGATGATGAATACGACGGCCACGGTCATTAGGACGATGTAATGCAGGTCATCGTTGTAATAGTCGCGCAATTCGCTGTAATAGGGCGTGATTCCGGTCATCGATATCGACGCATCGGCCAGCGACGTGTTGGCCTGCGCGCTGCGCGCGGTGGCGAGGATCGATTTGACTTGATCCATCGCCTTGGTGTCGAAGGGCTCCAATTTCGATTGCACCAAGTAGCGCGCCGAATGCCCGTCGGGCGACATGAACACCCTGGCGAGATCCTTAAATTGGTCGTTGTCCAATATCTGCGGTGAAATGTAGAAGCCCGCCTCGCCGGGTTTCGACGCGTTGAGCTTCATCGCCAGCAAAAATGCCGCGGCGTGCGACAGGCCCTCGCCCAACTGAGTGGTCTGGTCGTCCAGTGTCCGAACCCCGTCGGCAATCTTGCGGCTGCCGTCCGCAAGGGCGTTGACGCCTTGATCCAGCGACGCCATGCTGCGCTGCAGCGAACCCGGGTTGTTAAGGCCTAGTGCCCGAATGGATTTGACGGCAGCGTCCAGCTTCGGTTGCAGCCCCCGAAGCATCCCGACGAGGTGCCGGAGCTGGTCCCGCATCTTGACGCAGGCCGGGTCGGCATCACAGGTGGGATTGGAATTCATGCCGTCCGCAACGGAATCGGCCGTGCTCAGTATGTCGTCGAGGCTCCCGACGCTTGCCTGCGTCGACTCGCCGGCGGAGCGCTGGCTGACGAGCACGCTGTTGACGTCCTGCAGCGCCTCAGAGCTGGCGAGCTGGTTCCGCACGCCCGAGAGCGTGTTGGACAAACCCCCGATCACCGACGTCACTTGAACCAGTTGGCCGCGGACGGCGGCAAGGGTGTCGGCGAGTTTGCCGGCGCCACCGGTCAGCGCGTCGCGAGCGTCGCTGCTGCCGGCGATCCGCGACGACGCGTCCTGGAGTTTGCTGCCGATCTCGCCGGCCTGGTAACTGAGCGTGGCCTGTTCCAGCGGCGCGCCGGTCGGCCGGGTGACCCCCCGCACCAACGCGATACCGGGTAGTTGGGCGACCCGTTGCGCCATCTGTTCGAGGTCCGCCAGGCCCTTGCTGGTGCGCAGGTCGTGCGGGGACTGGATGAAGATGTACTGCGGAATTGTGGAACTCGCCGGGAAGTGCTGTTGTATCGCGGCATATCCGATGTTGCTTTCGGACGACGGCGGCAGGCTCGTGCGCTCGTCATAGCTGGTCCGCATCAGGCCCACACAGCCGGCCAAAGCGATCAGGACGACCAGGCTGGCGACCAGATGCGCGACGGGGCGCCGCACGATGTGAACTCCGGAGCGTCGCCAAAGCCGGCTGGTGATGTCCCGCCTGGGCCGCACCCAACCGCGCCGCCCGGCGATCGCCAGCGTCGCCGGCAAGAGCGTGATCGCGGCAAGGAAGGCCACCGCGATCGAGAGAGCCAGGGCCGGCCCGACAGTGGAGAATACCCGCAACCGGGTGAACGACATGCCGACAAAGGTGACCGCCACGGTGGCCGCCGAGGCGGCGATCACCTTGCCGATGCCCGCCATCGCCCGCGCGACCGCTTGGTCGGAATCCAGGCCCTGCCGGAGGGATTCGTGATACCGGCTGATCAGGAACACGGCGTAGTCGACGCCGGCGCCGATCATCATCGCGGTCATGAACACGACGGTCTGCTGGGAGATGGCCAGACCCAAGGTCGCCAAACCGGCGACCGCCTGTGTCGCGACCAACTGCGACATGTCGATGCTGGCCATCGGCAAGAAGATCGTTATCGGATTCCGGTAGACCACCATCAGAATCAGCAGCACCATTACCAGGGTCGCGGTCTCGATCAGACGCAGGTCTCGGTCTCCGAGTTTGACGATTTCGGCGCTCGTCGCCGTAAGCCCCGTCATGTGCACGGTCAGCCGTGACCCCGCGGGTGCCTGTTTCATGGTCTGTTTGACGATCGCGACTACCCGCCCGTAGGCCTGATTGGAATCGGGCGAGCCCAGCTCACCCGTGATGCCGACCGGTATGAACCAGGCTTTGTTGTCTTGGCTGGCCATCACTTCACGCAGCGGGGGTTGGCTGATGAAGTCCTGCACCATGTCGACATCCCGGTGGTCGCCACGCAACCTTTCGACCATGGTGCGGTAGATGCCCTCGTCGGCCGCGTTCATTCCGTGGTCGTCGGTAAGCACCACCAACGCGACGTTTTGCGCGCTCGGTTCGTGAAACGCCTGGGCCATTCGCTGGGTGGCCGCGAGCACCGGAGCGTCACTCGGCAGAATCTCCTGGGTGCGTTCGCGAGCGATCTGCGTCAACGGCGGGAACGCCCCCGAAAGCACCGCGGCCAGCGCCACCCAGAAGCCGATCACCAGCCAGGGCCGCCGCAGTACGAGGCGTGCCAGTCGCTGGAACAGGCCGCCGACCGGCAATGCGGCGGCGGGGTTGCGGCGGAACACCTTGCTCAGGGCCCGAGGCCAGTGCGGACTCACATTTTTCAGCCGGTTTGCGAATCGAGCGTGCCCGCGCCAGCCAGCCTGTCGCGCAGACTCCTGGGGCGGATGTCGGCCCAGTTTTGCTCGATGTAGTCCAAGCACGCGGCGCGGTCCGCTTCGCCGTGAACCACCCGCCAGCCGGATGGGACTTCGGCGAACGCCGGCCAAAGGCTGTGTTGCTCCTCGTCGTTCACCAAGACAAAGAAGCTGCCGTTGTCGTCATCGAACGGATTGGTGGTCATCGATCCCCTAGCCCGGATTGGCATTCGTCGATTCCAGACTTACCCCGAGGCGGCCTCGTTAAACTCTCCCGCCCCAATTGGTAAACGGGGTGAGCCGGATCACGCCTGGCTATGTGCCCGCTGTGCGATCATTATGTGCGAGCGAAAGCACCTGGCTAACGCCGGTAATACGCCGGCGGCAAAGACATCCCGAGTTCGGCCATCACCCCGCGCAGCAGCGTAGGATAGTCCGTGATGATGCCGTCGACACCGTTGTCGATTTGCTCGCGCATCGCGGCGGCGTCGTCGATTGTCCACGGAATCACCCTCAGCCCCAACGAATGCGCACGGTCTACATACGGTTTTCCGGTGACCAGCTGGTACCTGGGCGAAACGATGTTGGCACCAACCATCAATGCCCCGATCATCGGATCGCCTATGACAGCCGCGTTTTCACCGGCCAGCCACGGTGAGCCGGGCACCCAGGTCTCCTCGTTGTACAAGGCCACCAACGGAATTGACGGCTCGCCCTGGTGCACCATGGGCAGCGTTCGCCAGTCGAAGCTCTGAATCTCCACCCGATCGACCTTGCCGGCCGACCTCACCGCGGCGAGTATCACATCGACGAACTCCTGCGGCTCCGCCGACGCACCCGGGTGATCGGCCTCCACCTTGGTTTCGACGTTGTACCGCACTCCGTTCCCGTACGCGGCCTGATACGAGTCGGCCAGGGCAAACACCTCCGGTAAGGTCGCTATCTTGTTGCCCCGCACTACTTCCGCCCGCGGGAACTCGGCGAGCAGCTTGCCGCAGTCAAGCGTGTGAAGCTGCGGCAGGGTCAGCTCGTGCACCTGCTTCCCGACGTACGGATAGTGCGGGTCACCGGCGAACGCCGGCCCGGTGTCGGCGCATTTCTCGGCCTGGATCGTCGGGTCGTGCCACACCATCGGCTGCGCATCCTTGCTCAGGACGATATCGAGTTCTAGTGTGCTGACGCCCAAATCGAGCGCTTTGGCGAATGCCCGCAGCGATTCCTCGGTCGTCTCGCCGCGACCACCGCGATGGGCCTGCAGGTCGAAGCCGGACGGTTGCGCCCACACCGCGGGCGCCGTAGGCAACGGCACGACCAACCCGACCGCGACCGTCAGCAGAGCGGCGGCAATACGGCCAGCCAACCGCGTTAACTCCTGCGCTGACGGGCGATTTCGGCGAGCACCACCCCGGCGGCGACCGAGGCATTCAGCGATTCGGCGTTGCCAGCCATCGGAATCGACACCACCTCGTCGCAATTCTGCCGCACCAGCCGAGACAGGCCCTTGCCTTCCGAACCGACGACCAGCACCAGCGGATCACGGCCGTCCAGCTGGTCGACCACGGTGTCTCCGCCGGCGTCCAACCCGATCACCCGCAGCCCGCGGTCGGCCCAATCCTTAAGTGCCCTAGTGAGGTTGGTTGCCCGGGCCACCGGGATACGGGCCGCCGCGCCAGCGCTGGTACGCCAGGCCACCGCCGTGACCGAGGCCGAACGCCGCTGCGGGATCATCACACCGTGACCCCCGAATGCGGCCACCGAGCGCACGATCGCGCCGAGGTTGCGCGGGTCGGAGATGTTGTCCAGCGCGACCAGCAGCGCCGGCGGCGAGCCGGCAGCCGCCGCCAGCAGATCATCGGGGTGCGTGTAGTTGTAGGGCGGCACCTGCAGCGCGATGCCCTGGTGCAGGTGGTTGGCGGTCATCCGGTCCAGATCGGTGCGCGGCACCTCAAGGATTGCGATACCCAAATCTGCAGCGCGGGAGACAGATTCGTTGAGTCGTTCGTCGGCTTCGGTACCGAGTGCGACGTAGAGTGCGGTCGCCGGGACGCCGGCGCGCAGGCATTCCAGCACCGGGTTACGCCCGAGCACCGTTTCGGCCTCATCGGTGCGCTTGGCCGGCCGGCGTGGCGGTGTCTGGGTGCGTTTGGCAGCGGGATGGTTGGGACGCATCCGCGCGGGCGGCGTGGGACCCCGTCCCTCCAGGCCGCGGCGACGCTGGCCCCCCGAGCCGACGATCGCACCCTTCTTGGTGCTTGATTTGCGAACCGCCCCCTTGCGACGGGAGTTTCCGGCCATCTACTTGCCGTCGCCTGCCTGCAACGACCACTGCGGCCCGTCGGCGGTGTCGGTGACCTCGATTCCGGCTTGCTTCAGTCGATCCCGGATCTGGTCGGCGAGGGCCCAGTTGCGTTGCTCGCGCGCCCTTTCCCGATTTTCGATTTCGGCCTGCACCAGCACGTCGACGGCCGCCAGGGCGGCCGACGTCTCGTCGTGGGATTCCCACCGCTCGTCGAGCGGGTCGCAGCCCAGGATGCCCATCATCGCCCGGATGGCACCGGCATGCCGCAACGCACCCTCATGGTCGCCGGCATCGAGGGCCCGGTTCCCCTCGGCGCGAGCGTGATGCACCTCGGCCAGCGCGATCGGTACCGCCAGGTCGTCATCGAGCGCTTCGGCGAACCGCGGTGTCCACTCACCCGGAATGACGGCACCGGCCCGGCTGCGCACCCGGTGCAGGAAATCCTCCACTCCGACATAGGCTTTCACCGCGTCCTCCAATGCAGTCTCGGAGAATTCCAGCATCGACCGGTAATGGGCGCTGCCCAGGTAGTAGCGCAGTTCGGCCGGCCGCACGCGCTGCAACATCGCCGGGATGGACACCACATTGCCCAGCGACTTGCTCATCTTCTCCCCGCCCATCGTCACCCAGCCGTTGTGCAGCCAGTAGCGGGCGAACCCGTCTCCGGCGGCGCGGCTCTGCGCGATTTCGTTCTCGTGGTGCGGGAAGATTAAATCCATTCCACCGCAATGGATATCGAACTCGGGACCGAGGTAGGTGCGAGCCATCGCCGAGCATTCGATGTGCCAGCCCGGACGTCCCCGCCCCCACGGCGAGGGCCAGGACGGTTCGCCGGGCTTCTCGCCCTTCCACAGGGTGAAGTCGCGCTGATCGCGCTTGCCGGTCGCCACGCCCTCGCCCTGGTGGACGTCGTCGATCCGATGTCCGGACAGCTGGCCGTACTCCGGGTAGCTAAGCACATTGAAGTAGACGTCACCGGCGGCGGCATACGCGTGGCCAGTTTCGATCAGGCGGTCCATTAATTCGATCATCTGGGTGATGTGCCCGGTGGCGCGCGGCTCCGCCGACGGCGGCAGCACGTCCAGGGCGTCGTAGGCCGCGGTGAAGGCCCGCTCATGGGTGGCCGCCCACTCCCACCACGGCCGGCCGGCCGCCGCGGCCTTGTTGAGGATCTTGTCTTCGATGTCGGTCACGTTGCGGATGAACGCGACGTCGTGGCCACGGGCGATCAACCAGCGGCGCAGGATGTCGAAAGCGACACCGCTGCGGACGTGTCCGATGTGCGGTAACCCCTGCGGGGTGGCGCCGCACTGGTAGATGGAGACGTGGCCGTCGCGCAGCGGCACGAAATCACGCACGGCACCGGTCGCCGTGTCGTGCAGCCGCAAGCGGGCGGTATCGGTCACGGCGTGCCAGCTTACCTGCTGGTTCCCGATCACCTGGACCGCAGCGCGCCGCTGGCGATGGTTACCCGACCGGACTAGCAGCGGACCACCAAGGCCGTCGCGATGGCGGCCAGCCCCTCGCCGCGCCCAGTCAGGCCCAGCCCGTCGGTAGTGGTGGCAGACACCGACACCGGCGCACCCAGCAGGTCGGACAGCACCTGCTGCGCCTCGGCGCGGCGCGGGCCGATCTTCGGCCGGTTCCCGATCACCTGGACCGCCGCGTTGCCGACCCGGTAGCCGTGCCGCGCCAACAGGTCGACGACCTTGCGCAGCATGTCGGCGCCGGTGACGCCGCGGTAGACCGGATCGTCGACCCCGAACAGGCCGCCGATGTCGCCCTGCCCCGCGGCCGACAACACGGCGTCGCACAACGCGTGCACGCCCACGTCGCCGTCGGAGTGCCCGGAGCAGCCGTCCGCGTCGCCGAACAGCAATCCCAGCAGCCAGCAGGGGCGTCCTGGCTCAATCGGGTGCACGTCGACACCCAAACCGACCCTGGGCAGCTCGTTCAACGGCGCAGCACCGCTTCGGCCAGCAGCAGATCCAGCTGGGTGGTGATCTTGAACGCCAGGGGGTCGCCGTCGACCACCTGAACCTGGCCGCCGACATGCTCGACCAACGATGCGTCGTCGGTGAAGTCGGCGGTTCCCGCACCCCGCCGGTCCCGGTAGCCCTGGTAGGCGCGCAGCAGCAGGTCGGTGCCGAACCCCTGCGGGGTCTGCACGGCCCGCAGGCCGGCTCGTTCCGGCGTCCCCAGGACCGCCCCGTTGGCGTCCACGGCCTTGATGGTGTCAGAGACCGGCAACGCCGGCACGACGGCGCCATGGCCGGAGCGCAACGCCTCGACCACCCGCACGATCAACCCCGCCGGCGTCAGCGCCCGCGCGGCGTCGTGCACCAACACGAACTCCGGTGGCCGCGAGCCGGGCAACGCCGACAGCGCCAGCCTGACGGACTCGGTGCGGTCGGCGCCGCCGGCGACCACCGTGGCGCGCTCCTCGAGCTCCCCGAGCAACCGTTTACCCTGCTCAACGCGATCGGAGGGCACCGCCACCACGACATGATCGACCACCCCGGAGTTCAGCAAACCAGTGACGGCACGTTCAACCAGCGTGATCCCGTCGAGCTCGCAAAAGGCTTTCGGGATGCCAGCACCCAGCCGCTCGCCCGACCCGGCAGCCGGGACAACTGCGACTACCGTTTTGCTGGTTGTGTTCAGGACGCGTTTAGGAAGCCATTAAGAGGCGGCTGCCAGAACCTCGTCGAGGATGGTCTCCGCCTTGGCGTCGTCGGTGCTCTCGGCCAACGCCAACTCACCGACGAGAATCTGACGGGCCTTCGCCAGCATCCGCTTCTCGCCCGCGGACAAGCCGCGTTCCTGGTCGCGGCGCCACAAATCACGTACTACCTCGGCCACCTTGTTGACATCGCCGGAGGCGAGCTTCTCCAGGTTGGCCTTGTAACGGCGCGACCAGTTGGTCGGCTCTTCAGTGTGGGGGGCGCGCAGCACCTGGAAAACCTTGTCGAGACCTTCTTGTCCGACGACATCGCGAACACCGACATACTCAGCGTTTTCGGCAGGCACTCGAACGGTCAGGTCACCCTGCGCAACTTTCAAGACGAGATACTCTTTGGGTTCCCCTTTAATGGTCCGGGTTTCGATCGCCTCGACTAACGCAGCGCCGTGGTGTGGGTAGACAACGGTGTCGCCGACCTTGAAGATCATCTGATTCGAGCCCCTTTCGTTAGTTCATCCTAGCACGGGGGGCAAACACGTGCGCAGCAACGGTGCAGGTCAGGGGCACAACGCGGACCAATTGGGGGTTGACAGGCGACGCAATACGTGCAGTAGACCGCGATCTAGAGGAGGCCTCGACGACCGTGTTCGGGTGATTTGGGCAGGATTAGCGGAGGCTGATAGGAGCCTGACAGGACGCTGGGGGGAGGCTTTCAGGGGCTCGGGGTGCCTCCAGGAGGGTTCAGCGCAAGCCCGGGGACGTGCTCCGCTGGTCTCGCGCACTCGACTACCGTCTACCGTCGGCAGCACGTTCCTACTACTCTGCATAGTTGCACCGCCAAATCAGCGCCGAATTAGCGCTGAACAGCTCTGCGTAGTTGAAGTCCTGATGCCCGTTCCTTAGATCAGCAGCCAGCAGGAGGCATTGAGTGAACCGCTTCAAGATCCGCCTCGGCTTGGTTGGCCTGCTTGTCATGGCGCTCAGCGGTTGCGGAGCCGGTCAGATCTCGCAGATGGCCACCCAGGAGCCGGCCGTCAACGGGAACAAAGTCACGTTCAACAACGTGGCGCTGCGCGATATCCGCATCCAAGCCGCGCAAGAGGGCGACTTCATCCAACCGGGCAAGTCGGTCGACCTGGTCGCGGTGGCCATCAACCAGTCGCCGGACACCACGGACAGACTGGTGTCCATCAGCAGCGACGTCGGCACGGTGAACATCGGCGGCGATGGCCGGCTGCCCGCGGGTGGAATGCTGTTCATCGGCACCCCCGAGGGCGCCAAGGTAGCGCCGGGCCCGGTCGGTTCCAGCAACGCGGCCAAGGCGACCGTCACGTTGGCCAAGCCGATCTCAAACGGGCTGGTCTACAACTTCACCTTCAACTTCGAGAAGGCCGGGCAGGCCACGGTGACGGTGCCGATCTCGACCGGGATAGCTTCCGAACAACACACATAGCCGAACAACACACATAGCCGAACAACACATATAGCCGCCCTCCACAGTGCTAGGGGGCTCCCATAGGCGTGGGAGCCCCCGACTTGTCGTACCGGCCCGATACGGTCACTTCGTGGCCAACCCGCGTTCGCAGTACCGCTGCTCGGAGTGCAGCCATCTCACCGCCAAGTGGGTGGGACGCTGCCTGGAGTGCGGCACCTGGGGCACCGTTGACGAGGTGGCCGTGCTCAGCGCGGTCGGTGGCCGTCGCGGTGCGGGCGGGTCGCCGAATCCGGGCGCGCGGGCGGTTCCGCTCAGCTCCATCGAGCCGAACCTCAGCCGGCACCGTTCGACGGGCGTCGATGAGCTGGACCGGGTGCTGGGCGGCGGCGTGGTACCGGGTTCGGTCACGCTGCTGGCGGGCGATCCCGGCGTCGGCAAGTCGACGCTGCTGCTGTTGGTCGCGCACAGCTGGGCGCAATCCGGGCGGCGTGTGCTCTACATCTCCGGCGAAGAGTCTGCCGGACAGATCCGGCTGCGCGCGGACCGAACCGGCTGCGGCGGCGACGAGGTCTATCTGGCCGCCGAATCCGACGTGTACACGGTGCTGGACCACATTGCGACGGTCCGGCCCGCCCTGGTCATCGTCGACTCGGTGCAGACCATGTCCACCACCGAGGCCGACGGCGTCGCGGGCGGAGTCACGCAGGTGCGCGCGGTAACCGCCGCCCTGACCGCCGCCGCGAAGGCCAACGACATTGCGCTGATTCTGGTCGGGCACGTCACCAAGGACGGGGCCATCGCCGGACCGCGCTCGCTAGAGCACCTGGTAGACGTGGTGCTGCATTTCGAAGGCGACCGCAACGGCGCGCTGCGGATGGTCCGCGGGGTCAAGAATCGCTTCGGAGCTGCCGACGAGGTCGGGTGTTTTCTCCTGCACGACAGCGGAATCGACGCTGTGGCCGACCCGTCGCACCTCTTCTTGGATCAGCGGCCGGCGCCCGTACCTGGCACCGCGATCACCGTCAAGCTGGATGGAAAGCGGCCGCTCATCGGTGAGGTTCAGGCGTTGCTGGCCACTCCACCCGGTGGCTCGCCGCGGCGCGCGGTCAGCGGGATCGACAACGCCCGCGCCGCGATGATCATCGCCGTGCTGGAAAAGCACGCCCGGCTCAACATCGCCGTCAACGACGTCTACCTTTCCACCGTGGGCGGCATGCGCCTGACCGACCCGTCGTCGGACCTCGCGGTCGCGGTCGCGCTGGCCTCGGCGTACGCGAACCTGCCACTGCCCACCACGGCGGTGATGATCGGCGAGGTCGGGCTGGCGGGCGATCTGCGGCGGGTCCACGGCATTGACAGGCGCCTGACCGAAGCCGCCCGGCAAGGGTTCACCCTCGCGCTGATCCCGCCTGGCTGCGAGGCGATCCCGCAGGGCATGCAAGTGCTGCCCGCACCCACCATCGTCGCCGCGCTAGAGCACATGATCGACATCGCGGACCAGCGCGGCGCGACCCCCTCAACTCCGCATCCGCTGGACCCGTCGCTTTGAGCGGCCGGCACGGTAGCAGAATGACACGCTGTGACCCCCCGTCCCACACTGCGTGAGGTTGTCGCCCGCCTAGCCCCGGGCACCGGGCTCCGGGACGGCCTGGAACGCATCCTGCGCGGCCGCACCGGCGCCCTGATCGTGCTCGGCCACGACGAGAACGTCGAGGCCATCTGCGATGGCGGCTTCTCGCTCGACGTCCGGTATGCGCCGACCCGGTTGCGCGAGCTGTGCAAGATGGACGGCGCAGTCGTGCTGTCCACCGACGGCAGCCGGATCCTGCGGGCCAACGTGCAGCTGGTGCCGGACCCGTCGATCGCCACCGACGAATCGGGAACGCGCCACCGCTCCGCCGAGCGTGCTGCGATCCAGACAGGCCATGCGGTGATCTCGGTCAGCCACTCGATGAACATCGTGACCGTCTACGTCGGCGGCGAGCGGCACGTGCTGACCGACTCGGCGACCATCCTGTCGCGCGCCAACCAGGCCATCGCGACCCTGGAGCGGTATAAAACCCGCCTCGACGAGGTCAGCAGGCAGTTGTCCCTGGCCGAGATCGAGGACTTCGTCACCCTGCGGGACGTGATGACGGTGGTGCAGCGGCTCGAGTTGGTGCGGCGCATCGGTCTGGTGATCGACTACGACGCCGTCGAGCTGGGCACCGACGGACGCCAGCTGCGGCTGCAGCTGGAGGAGCTGCTGGGCGGCAACGACACGGCGCGGGAATTGATCATGCGCGACTACCACGCCAACCCCGAGCCGCCGACCAAGTCGCAGCTCGCCGCCGTCCTGGACGAGCTGGACAGCCTGTCGGACACCGAACTGCTCGAAGTCACCGTGCTGGCCAAGGTCTTCGGCTATCCGACCACGACAGAGGCACAGGACTCGGCGCTGAGCCCACGTGGCTACCGCGCGATGGCCGGCATCCCCCGGCTGCAGTTCGCCCACGTCGACCTGCTGGTCCGCGCGTTTGGCACGCTGCAGGGTCTGCTGGCGGCCAGCGCTAACGACCTGCAATCGGTGGATGGCATCGGCGCGATGTGGGCCCGCCATGTCCGAGAAGGGCTGTCGCAGCTGGCGGAGTCGACCATCGCCGAGCACTAACCGCAATCGACGGAGCGGTAGAGCCGGGTAGTGCGGGTCGAAGCGGGTCGGGGCAAGTCCGGACCAGCCACTACCCGCCGGGCGGCGCCTCGGGCTGCGGCACGGCTGCCGGTGCGCCCGGAGCACCCACCGGCCCCGGCGCCGGCGGCGGCTGATTCATGACGAACGGGACCGGAAACGAGCGCAGGTTGCCCAATTGCACGACGAGGTTGTACGTGCCGGCCCCGATCGCCGGCCTCGGCAGCGGGCAGTGCGGCGACGATCCCATCCCGGTCCAGGTCACCGCAGTGGTGACCTGCTCGCCCGGCGTGAAGGTCTTGACCAGGTTCTCGTTGGACGGGGCGCAGTCCAGGTTGGACCACAGCCGCTTGTTGTCCAGCGAGTAGACGTAGGCCGCCAGGACCGCGGCGCCGACGTCGCGCTTGCAGGACACCAACCCGATGTTGGTGACCACCATGGTGAATTTCGGCTGGTCACCGATGAAGTACTGGGGCGCGTTGGTCAAGCCCTTGACTGCCAGCGTCGAATCGGGGCAGTCGTCGCCCTCCTTGAGCACCGGCGGTGGTTGCACCGCGGCGGTGGGTGTGGGGCTTTCCGGGTTCGGCCCCTGGGTGGGCACCACCGCGGGGTCGCCCGCGGGCGCAGGCGCCGCCGACGCCTGGGTCGGCGGCGCGGCGGGATGGCTTTGGGCAGGGCTTCCCGTGCCCGGCTTCTCGGCATTGGCCGGCTTGGCACCGACGCTGCCGCCGACGAAGGCGACGACCGCGGCGACCGCAATCCCGACTACGACGACCACGATGCCCAGGGCCAGTCCCCTGCGCCGCCAATAGATCTCCGTGGGTAGCGGGCCACGCGGTTCCAGATCCAGCACATTCACACGGTAGGCCCAGGTCACGCTGACTTGACTGACCTGCCCCGGCGTGTCGCGCGGTTAGCTGGCCAACCGCCGCGTTAATCGCTCCGGGACTGCTCGCCCACTGCTCGCCTACTGCTCGCCTACTGCTCGCCGATGTCGCCAATGTGGTCGACCAGCACCGCCCGACCCGCGGAAAGCTGGTAGGTGACGCCGGCAAGGCCCAAGGTGCCCGCGCTCACCCGCTCGGCGATGGCAGCAGAACGTGACATGAGCTGCGCCAGCGTCTCGCTTACGTGCCGATCCTCGAATTCGTCCACCCTTGTCAAGCCATCGCGCCGACCCGCCAGGATCGACGGCATCACGCGTTCCACCACGTCACGCACGAAGCCGCCCGGTATCGCGCCCTCATCGAGGGCGTCGATGGTCGCCTGGACGGCGCCGCAGCTGTTGTGACCGAGGACCACGATGAGGGGGACGTCGAGGACCGTCACCGCATACTCGATCGAGCCCAGCACCGCGGTGTCGATCGCCTGTCCGGCGGTGCGGACCACGAACACGTCGCCGAGGCCCTGGTCGAAGATGAGCTCGGCGGCAACCCGGCTGTCCGCACAGCCGAATATGACCGCGGTCGGCTTCTGCCCGCCAGCCAGGCTTGCCCTGTGCGCGACGCTCTGGCTGGGGTGCACGGGCTGACCCGCGACGAATCGCTCGTTACCCTCTTTGAGTGCTTTCCACGCGGTTATCGGGCTTGTATTGGGCATGGCACACATTGTGCCGCAGGCCACGGTGAAACTCTCGTCCACCGAGCTTCTAGTTTGGTATGAACGGTCGCGCCGGGACCTGCCTTGGCGGGACCCGGACGTCGGCGCGTGGCAGATCCTGGTCAGCGAGTTCATGCTGCAGCAGACGCCGGTGGCGCGGGTGCTGCCGATCTGGACGGACTGGGTACGCCGCTGGCCCACCCCGTCGGCAACGGCCGCGGCCAGCGCCGCCGACGTGCTGCGCGCCTGGGGCAAGCTCGGCTATCCAAGGCGCGCCAAGCGCTTGCACGAGTGCGCCACTGTCATCGCCCGTGACCACGGTGACGTGGTGCCCGACGACGTCGAGACGCTGCTGACCCTGCCGGGAGTCGGCAGCTACACCGCGCGGGCCGTGGCGTGCTTCGCGTATCGCCGGCCGGTGCCGGTGGTGGACACCAATGTGCGCCGCGTGGTGGCCCGCGCCGTGCACGGTCGCGCCGACGCGGGCAACCCGTCGGCCGCGCGCGACCACGCCGACGTAACGGCGTTACTGCCGAATGGCCCCAACATTCAAGCGGCCCCAGAGTTTTCGGCCGCCCTGATGGAGTTGGGGGCGACGGTGTGCACCGCTCGGGCACCGCGATGTGGGCTGTGCCCCTTGAGCGAGTGCGCGTGGCGGTCGGCCGGCTATCCCACGGGCGGCGTGCCGGCGCGCCGCCCGCAAGCTTACGCGGGGACCGACCGTCAGGTCCGTGGCCGCCTGTTGGATGTGTTGCGCGCCAAAGATTCTCCGGTCACCCGGGCGCAACTGGACGTGGCCTGGCTGACCGATCCGCAGCAGCGCGAGCGGGCGCTGGACTCGTTGCTGGTCGATGGGCTGGTGACACGGACCGTCGACGGGCGGTTCGCGCTGCCGGGCGAGGGATGAGTAACGGACCGGCTACCACCGCCCACTGATCACAGGCCTCAGAGATCATTGCCGGCGTAGGACTGGTTGAAACTCTTGTTGGCCAGCGGGAAGTCGGGAACGATGGTGTCGGCCATTGCCACCGGCAGCGCGGTCCAGTTGAACCAAGATGGGTCGACGATCTTGGCGCGGGTGATGCGATTGTCGGCGTTCATTTCCACGCGGTGCACGATGGTGCCACGCCAACCCTCGACTATGCCTATGCCGCTGCGGGATTCACGCGGCGATGGCACGGCTTCGGCGTAGCAGGTTGGGCCGCTGTGCGATTCGATCAGATGACAGATTAATTGGACCGACGCCGCGAATTCGTCGCGCCGGACCGTGTAGCGGGCCAGCACATCACCCGTCACGGCTCCGATCTCGGTGACAGGCAGCTGCGTGGTGGGATGTTCGACCCGGGCGTCCGTGCGCAGGCCGCTCGCGCGCGCCACATAACCGAGACACCCGAGGTCGTGAGCGTCTTGTTGGGACAAAACGGCGGTCCCACAGAACCGGTCGTACACGACGCTGTTACGCAGGGTCAGGTCAGCGACCTCGGCGACGTCGGCTGCGACGGACCGCAGTTCGGCCCCTTCGGGCAGCGCGCGTACGGTGACCGCGCCGGGCCGGACGGCGCCGCGCAGCAACCGGTGTCCCGTCACGGCCTCGTTGAGCCGCAACAACTTTTCCCGAATACGTTGGGCGTGCGCGTTGGCGATGGCGTATCCCACGTCGTTGGCGAGCGCTCCCAGGTCGGCGACGTGGTTGTAAAGCCTTTCGAGCTCTAGGAGCACCGCCCGCAGCCGGTGCGCCTCGTCGGGAAGTTCTAAGCCGAGGGCGTCTTCTACGGCCTGGATGTGCGCGAGCGCGTGTGCGACGGAGGTGTCACCGCTGACGCGTTCGGCGAGTTCGACTGCGTCGCCGGCCGCTCGGCCCTCGAAGAGCTTTTCCACACCCCTGTGGACGAACCACAGTCTGGCCTTGAGCCGCAGCACGGTCTCGCCGGCGACCGAAAACCGGAAATGGCCGGGTTCGATCAGCCCGGCATGCACGGGACCGACCGGAATCTCGTATACCCCGGGCCCCTCGACGGTCACGAACGGGAAGTGGCCGGACGCGTCGAATTCGGGCTCGGGGCAAGCGTCGTTGCGCATGGGATACCAGTCCTCGGGCCAGTGGGCGTGGCGCACCAGTCGCCGCGCTTGCGGGTGTCCGCTGGGCCTGATCCCGTACAGGTCCGCCATCTCGCGCTCGAAGCGCCCTGCCGCGAACGAGAGGTGCGCCAGCGAGCGCACCGCCGGATCGCCCTTGTCGATCACGCATTCGAGCTCGACCCGACGATCTGGTGCGCCGGCCAGAAAAAGATAGACGACGCGTAAGCCGGTGTCGTCGTCGTGGGCGGCGACCAGGCCCAGCCGAAAACCTTTGCCTAGCAGTTCTTCCGCCATCTCGGCCAGAGCATCCTGAGATAGGCGGTGGCGCAAGCAAGTTCCAATCATCGCAGCGCTCCGACGTCACTGGCCGCGGTGACGAAGAGGTCGGTGAGCGGTCCGGCGGTGACGCCCAGGGCGATCGACGCCGCGATACCGACCAGCAGCGCCGCCGCCACGGTTCGCGGAACGACGATCGGCGGAGCGCCCTCGGGACCGCCCAGCAGGATCCGCCCCGAGTTACGCGCCAACGCGGCGAAGGCGATCGCCATCAGCAGGACAGCCGCGCCGAGCGCCCAGGTGAGCCTGGCATCGGCGAGCGAGCGGCCGATGGCCAGCTCGCTGGCGAACATCGCGAAGGGCGGCAGCCCGAGCAGCACGACGACACCGACGGCAAGCGCCACACCGATCAGGCGGGAGCGCCGCAGGACGGCGGTGATGTCGGCGATCCTGGTGGAGTTGTGCGAGGCCTGCAGCTGCCCGCTCGCCAGGAACAGGACCGTCTTGCCGATCCCGTGTGCGAGCACGTGCAGCAGCAACGCGGCGATTGCCAGCGTGGTCCCCGCGGCCGCGGCGACCGCGATCAAACCCATGTTCTCCATCGACGAGTACGCCAGCATCCGCTTCATGTCGGGCGTGACGGTCAACATCATGGCCCCGATCAAAAGCGTCGCAAGCCCGGCGAGCAGCAGCCCCCACCGGAGGAACGTCAGACCGGTGGCGGCATCGACGATCGGTTTGATCCGGATCAGCACCGAGAACGCCACCGACAGCAGCACCCCGCTCATCAGTGCCGAGACGGGCGCCGGGGCCTGGCTGTGGGCATCGGCCAACCACGTGTGGAATGGGAAAAGTCCGGCCTTGGCGCCGTAGCCGATCAGGAGTAGCCCGCCCGCGAGCCGGGCGGTGCCGGGATCCAGCCGGCCCGCGTACGCCGCCAGCACGTCCAGATTCAGGGCCGATCCGGGCGGCGCACCGGCATGCTCGGCGGCGTAGTACAGCAGCACCGTACCCAGGAACGCGATCGCGATGCCGACAGAGCAGATCACAACGTACTTCCACGTCGCCTCGAGCGCCAAGCGGGTGCGGCGGTGCCCGACAAGAAACGCCGTGATGACCGTGGTGGCCTCGATCGCCACCCAGATCACGCCGAGATTGTTGGCGCACACCGCAATAACCATCGCGGCCAGGAACGCTGCCGTCAGAGACCCGTACGCCCGGGCGCCGCGTGAGTCGGTGTGCCCCCGGCCGAGTTCGATGTCGAGGTAGCCGATGCTGGCCCCGGTCACCAGAGTGGCGACGAGTCCGATGACGATCAGCATGGTGACGCTCAGCGCGTCGACGCGCAGCAGGCCGCCCAGTGCGAACCGGGTCCCGGTCCCGACACCAAACCCCAGCGCGGCGCCGCACCCGAGGACGGTCACTGCCGACAGGACGGTCAGGGTTGCGGTCACGCGGCGCCATCCACCGATCAGGGTGGCCATGGATGCGATGCCCGGCGCAAGGATTGCCGCGAGAAGCAGTCCGGTCATCAGTCGTGTAACTCCTGTAACGCGTCCAGGTCGGCGCCGCCGAACTCGCGGGAGAGCCGGCCGGTCAGCACGCCGATCACGATTACCGCGAACAGCACATCGAGGGACGCGCCGAGCTCGACGATCAGCGGCACCCCGGCGGTGAGCAGAAACGCCGTCGCCGCAATTCCGTTGTCCAGCATGAGGAATCCCACGGCCTGCGACACCGCGTGCCGCCGCGTGACCATCACGAAGAGTGCAATGAGCACCACCGCGGTGGCAGCGGGGACCGCGTTGGTGGTGGCCGCCGGTTGCAAGTTGACTAACGTCTGAGTGGCGGCAAACGCGGCCAGGGTCAACCCGGCGGTGACGAGGAGCGACGTCGCGGTGTTGACCAGCGGAGTGGCCTCGCGATGGGATCGCGGGTCAACCCCGGCGGCGCGCGCCAGCAACCGCGGCAGCACGCCGGCCCGCAGCGCCAGCACCGCCACGCCCACACCGACCAGCGCAGCATCGCGGTCGTATACCCCGCGCACGATGGGAATGGCCGCCAGGGCGACGCCCTGGCATGCCAGCAGGTTGACGATGGCCGACAGGTCGCGGCGCCACACGATCAACACCGCGACCAGGATCATCCCCCCTGCGGCGAAGTCGACCAGCACCGCGAACGTGTGGTAGGTCATGCGGGCACCGCAAAGAAGTTGGCCGCGACGACGGCGAGCAGCGCCAGCAGAAACGACCCGGCGAGCAGCTCGGGAACCCGGAACAGCCTCAGCTTGGCAATGAACACCTCGACGGTGGCGAGCAGTCCCGCCAGCACAGCCACCTTGGTCATGACCGCGACGACGCCGACGACGATCTCGATCGCGCCGGGCCGGCTGCCGGCAATGCCCCACGGCACGAACAGGTTTGCCAGCAGCGCCAGCAGCACGGTCAGCCGCATGCCCGCCGCCCACTCGACCAAAGCCAGGCGCGGACCGGCATATTCGAGGATCATCGCCTCGTGCACCATCGTCAGCTCAAGATGGGTAGCCGGATTGTCCACCGGGAGCCGCCCGGTCTCGGCGACGATCACGACCACCAGCGCGGCGAAGGCAAGCACCGCGGCCAGCGAAACCACCTGCTCGGGATGGGTGCTCGTATTCGCCACCAAGGCACTAAGATTGGCCGATCCCGCCGGAATGGACAGTGCGAAGACGGCGAGCAGAATGGTGGGTTCGACCAGCGCCGCGATGGTGATCTCGCGACTGGCACCCATGCCGCCGAACGAGGTGCCCGTGTCGATGCCGGCCAGGGTCAATGCCACCGTCCCCACGAACAGCAATCCCACCACGGCGAACAGGTCCGCACTGGAGTCCAGTGGAGATCCCGTGGCGACGAGTGGCGCGATCGCAGCGATCAGAAGCACCGATCCGGCCACGACCGCCGGCGCAGCCGCGAACACGACCGTCGTGCCTAGCGGCGTGATCTGCTGCTTGCCAAGCTGTTTTATGATGTCACGCCACGGTTGCAGGATGCCGCCACCGACGCGGCCCTCCCAGCGTGCGCGCACCTGCCGCGTGAGACCGACCACCAGCGGCGCCCCGACTGTCACCGCGCCGATCTGCACCGCGCCCGCCACGTAGGACAAGACATTCATCGCGCGACCACCAGAACCAGCAGCACGCCGAACGCGCCGCAGGCCAGATATAAATGCACGCTCCCGGTGTGCGCGCGCCGCACCAGCTCTGCCGCGCCCAACACGAGCCGAGTCACGGGGGCGTAAAAGCGTTCCTCGATCGCGTCCGCGATGCGGCTGCGGTACGTGATCGTGTCGGCCATGTACCGAGACTCGGCGACATGAGTGACCTCGATATCGGTGTCAGGACGAAGGACGTCATCGAAGACCCTTTGCAGCGGCTCGGCGAACGAGGTCGCCGTGTACTGCATGCGGGGGGTGAGTTCCTCGGCGCCACAAGCCCATAGCGGCAACGCGGCTGGCGCCGGCCGCCGCCTGCGGCGCAGCTGCGACAGCACGGCTGCGGTCAACGCGGCCACGGCGACTCCCCCGGCGATCACCCCAGGTGCTACCGACCCCTGCAGGCCGGGCAGCCGCACCACCGCGCCGAAATCGGTCAACTGCACCGCCTGCGCGGCGGGCAGCTCGCCGACGGCGCGACGCAGGCCGGGCGCGATCACCGACGGCGCCACCGCGAGCATCACACACACGACGGCCGGTACCACCATGCCGCCCAGCATGCTGCCGGGCGCCTCGCGGGCCTGGGCGGCCTCCGGGCACCGCGGCCGCGCCATGAATCCGATTCCGAACGCCTTGACCATCGCCGCCACCCCGAGGCCGGTGGTCAGCGCGACCGCCCCCACGGCCAACGGCGTGGTCAGGGCCAGGACGGTTGCGTGCCGGTGAGCCGAGTGGATCAGCGACTGGATCAGAAGCCATTCGCTGACGAACCCCGCGCCGAGGGGAAGCCCACACGCGCCGACCGCAGCCACCCCGAACAAGGCTGTGGTGGCCGGCATCCGGCGGGCCAGGCCGCCCAGCCGGTCGAGGTCGCGCAGCCCGGTCGCGGCGAGCACTGATCCGGCAGCCAGGAATCCCAGACTCTTGAACGCCGCGTGCGCAACGAGATGCAGCATGGCCGCGGCCGCCGCTATCGTCGCCGGCCCGGCCGCGCCAGTGGCCGCAAACAGGGTCGCGGCTCCCAGCGCCAGCGTGATTAAGCCAAGGTTCTCGGTTGTCGAATAGGCAAGCAGGCGTTTGAGATCGGTGGCCACCGAGGCCTGCACCACGCCATAGAGCGCGGACACCCCACCGGCGACCATCAAGGTGAGGCCCCACCAGCTCGGACCCGGCCCCAGCAGCCGCAGATCAAAACGGCAGATGCCGTAGATTCCCAGATTGACCATCGCGGCGCTCATCAGCGCCGACACCGGGCTGGGCGCCTCGGGATGGGCGCGCGGCAGCCAGGCGTGCAGCGGCACCAGCCCCGCCTTCGAGCCGAACCCGGCCGTTGTCAGCACGAAGACCGCGGTACGTGCGCCCGGTGATATCGAGCGCAAATCGGCGAACCGGTCCGCGCCACCGGCCGCCGAGAGCACCATCAGCCCGACCAGGATCGCCCCGAAGCCCAACTGGGTCATCACCGCGTACACCAGCGCCGCCGATCGAACCCGCGCGCGGGTGTGCTCGGACAGGACCAACAGCAACGATGCGACCGCCATCAACTCCCACACCAGCAGAAACGTGGTCACCGACTCCGCGGCGGGCACGAGCAACATCGCCGCAACGAAGATCGGCAACACCGCCAGGGGTACGCGGCCCAGGTGACCCCCTGTTGCGTACCCAATCGCGTAAATCCCGGCGGCGATGGCGACCCCGCCCGTGATCGCCATGAAGAACCCGCCCAAGGGATCGAGGCCCAGCTGCACCCCCGACAGGGGGAGCAGCCATCCGATTCGAACCTCACGAACCGAACCGAACATCCCCAGCGCGCCCGCCCAGACGCCGCCGCCGCCAACCAGCGCCGTTATGACACCCGCCAAGACGTGACTTAATTCGTTGCGGGAGACGTTTTTTGGTTCTGCCGCTAGGGCAACCGCCACCCCGGTCACTTCCCGGTCACCGATCTCAAGGCCGCGATGATCTGGCTCGGTCGCGGCGGGCAACCGGGGATTTCCACATCGACAGGAACCACCTCACCCACCGCGCCGACCACGCCATAGGCGTCTTTGAAGACTCCGCGGTTCAACGCACAGTCCCCGCATGCGACGACTCGTCGCGGCCGGGGCGTCGCGTCGATCGTGACACGCAACGGACCGACCATGTTGCGTGTCACGACGCCGGTCACCAACAACGCATCCGCGTGGCGCGGCGAGGCCACCAGCCGCGCACCGAACCGCTCTGCGTCATACACCGGCCCGAACGCACCAGAGATCTCGATCTCGCACCCATTGCACGAACCCGCGTCGACGTGCCGGATTTGAATTGAACCCCGCACTCCCGCAATCGGTTTCATCGCCTGCTGCGGCGCCGGCGGTGCCGCTTCGGTGACACGACCGACCCTGAAGACTTTGTTGATCCAGCCCATTGGGCTCACTCCGCGCTGGCTCGCAGGTGCTCGAGGACCGCGACGCGATCGCTGAGCACCCCGGTAAGAACCTTGCGCGCCACCATCATTAGTTCGGCGATGTCCGGTGACGCGATGGAGTAGATCACGGTGTTCCCATCCCGGATCGCGTCCACCACACCGGCCCGGCGGAGAACGCCCAACTGCTGGGACAGATTCGATGACTCCAATCCCACCTCGGGCAACAGCTCGGCGACCGACTTATCCCCCATCACGAGAAGCTCGAGAATCCTGATCCGCGCTGGGTGTCCCAACGTCTTGAAGAACTCGGCCTTGAGCTTGTACAGCGGCTGTGACACGACTGATGACTCCAGAATTCCTATAATTGAACGATTGAAGAATTTATCATATTCTGGTCGGCATGCACGGCCCGCGCGAAAATCCCAGCTCAGGAGCGGGAGCCCAGCTCCCGCAAGAAGGACTCGACCGCCTGCTGGTATTCCTGCGGCGCTTCGTCGTGCAGCAGGTGACCGGCCCTGGGAACATGCAAATAGGTTGTCCGGCAACCGGTATTGGCCATCTCGAGCACCTGGCCCGGCGGCGTCACCGAGACGCCGGCCTCGATCAGCAGCGCGGGCGCCCGCACCGCCCGCCACTGCCCCCAGTAGTCGCGGGTACCCCACTCGGCGGCGATCTCGATCCATTTCGACGTGTGGCCGTGTAACCGCCAACCGCCCGGCGTCCGGTCGAACGAGTCCAGGAAGTATTGGCCGGAGACTTCACCGAATGTGGCGAATACCTCTTCGGCGGTGCGGAATTCGACCGGCAGCGAATACAGCCAGGGCTCCCACGGGCCGGTCGTGCGGCCCATGAAATCGGGCGACATGTCCTCGATCACCAGCGCCGAAACCAAGTCCGGACGCTCGGCGGCCAGGCACCACGAGTGCAGTGCGCCCATCGAATGTCCCACCATTCGCGCCGGCGCCCCCAGCGCGGCCACCGCGTCACCCAGATCGGCGACGAAGCGTTCGGTGCTGATCGGAAAGGGATCGGCGACGTCCCGACCCCGGTGCCACGGCGCGTCGTAGGTGTACACGCTGCCCAGCCGGGTCAGCCACGGCAGCTGGCGCGACCAGGTGCTGCCGCGACCCATCAGGCCGTGCACCAGGATCAACGGCTCGCCCTGTCCGCCTCGGGGGGTCAATGGCTGGGTGGACATGCAACCATCTTGCGCGACCTACCGGGGAGCACGCCGAGCGAGGCGGGGTAGCCTGGCGAACATGCCAGTGGTGAAGATCAACGCAATCGAAGTACCCGCAGACGCTGGCCCCGAACTGGAGAAGCGGTTCGCCCACCGCGCGCATGCGGTCGAGAACTCTCCCGGTTTCCTCGGCTTCCAGCTGCTACGCCCGGTCAAGGGCGAAGACCGCTATTTCGTGGTGACACACTGGGAGTCCGATGAAGCGTTCCAGGCGTGGGCGACCGGGCCCGCCATCGCCGCCCATGCCGGTCACCGTTCCAACCCGGTGGCGACCGGCGCGTCGCTGCTGGAATTCGAAGTCGTCATGGACATCGAAGGGAACGCAGGGAGCGCGGGGAACGCCGGGAACAAACAGGCTGGCGAGACTGGTTAGGCTGGCTAGTCACAGGCCCGTGCCGCACCGCACACTGGCCCTGACCGCAGTAGCTGCACTGATCGCGACCCTGGCGCCGGGTTGCGCGACCCCACCTCCCCCGCAGGCGAATGCGGCGAACCCGGGGCGCGGGATCGACACCCGGACTCCGCCCGGGCTGCGGGCGCAGCAGACCATGGACATGCTGAATTCGGACTGGCCCATCGGCACGGTCGGAGTTCGCACGCTGGCCGCGCCCGACAAGGTCGACTCGGTCGAAACCACGATGGAGGGGCTGTGGTGGGACCGTCCCTTCACCCTTGACGGTGTGGACGTCACCGCGAGCGCGGCCACGCTTCACCTGACCTCTTCGTATGGCGCGCGGCAGGACATCCGGATTCACACCGACGACTACGGGCGGGTCGATGCGTTCGGCCTCGAAACGCAGGCACCGTCGGTCAGCTCATGGCACGACGTCGACGCGGTCTTGGGCAGGACCGGCGCCCGTTACTCCTACCAGGTCGCCAAGGTCGACAATGGCGCCTGCAACCCGGTGATGGGCACCAACACCCACGAATCCCTGCCGCTGGCATCGATTTTCAAGCTGTTTGTGCTACATGCTTTGGCGCGAGCCGTGCAGGCGGGAACCGTCTCCTGGGACGATCAGCTGACCGTCACCGAGAAGAGCAAGGCGGTGGGCTCCTCGGGTCTGGAACTGCCTGTTGGAGCACATGTTTCGGTGCGCAAGGCCGCCGAGAAGATGATCGCCACCAGCGACAACATGGCCACCGACCTGCTGATCGGGCGGATGGGCACGCACGCCATCGAGGAAGCGCTCGTCACGGCCGGCCATCACGATCCGGCCAGCATGACGCCCTTTCCCACCATGTACGAGCTGTTCTCGGTGGGCTGGGGTAATCCGGATGTGCGTGAGCAATGGAAGCAGGCCTCGACCCCGCAGGCCCGCGCCCAACTGCTAGAGCAAGCGAATTCCAATCCCTACCAACCCGATCCGATCCGCGCCCACACACCGGCCTCCAACTTCGGGGCGGAGTGGTACGGCAGCGCCGAGGACATCTGCCGGGTACACGCGGCGCTGCAAGTCGATGCCGTGGGGCCGGCCGCCCCGGTGCGGCAGATCCTGTCCGCCGTCTCGGGCATCCAGGTGGACCGCACCGTGTGGAAGTACATCGCGGCGAAAGCCGGTGGCCTGCCTGGCGATCTGACGTTCAGCTGGTACGCCGTCGACAAGACCGGGCAGCCATGGGTGATCAGCTTCCAGCTGAACTGGACCCGTGATCACGGGCCGAACGTGACCGGCTGGATGCTGCAGGTCGCCAAGCAGGTTTTCGCGCTGATCGCGCCACAGTAACCGTCACAGCCTCAGCGTCCAGCAATCGTCGCGAAAGTGCAGCACCGTGCGGCTGACGGGTGCAATATCGATGCGCCAGAACGACTCCGGCGGAATGTGAAGGACCGCCAGGATCGCGGCCCGGATCACCGCAGGATGCGTCACCGCGACGATCCGCGATCCGCCTTGGGGCACAGTAGGTGTCAACGAATCCAGCCATCCGTCCACCCGGTCGATCAGCTCGACGATCGACTCGCCATCGTGGGGCGCCGCGGCCGGGTCGAACCGCCACTCCGCCAATTCCTCAGCGAGGAGGTCCTCGTGTGCCTTCCCGCGCGACCGTCCGTATTTGAGATCGTGTAAGGCAGAACAGCACCGCGAAAAGTGCGCCCATCGCGACACCGAAGAGCAGCACACCGAAACCCAATCCGGCGTTGGCCTGCACCCCGCGGGTGAACAATTCGGTGCCGTGCTCGTGCACACCCGAGGCCTGCTCGACCTCGGTGCGGCCGTCCTCGAACGCGATCGCGCGGCCGATCACCGGTTCGGCGAAGAGGCGGGCGAACAGGAAGGCCAGGACGGCCCCGGCCGCGCCCGCCAGCAGTCCGCGTGCGATCAGCCGCTTCTCCACGGTGCGGATGTCGTGCCGGCGTTAATGGCAGGGGAATCCGAGCAGGTGGCGCGCGTCGTGCACGAACTCGTGCAGATGTGAGTCACTGCCGAACAGCGACACCGCGCCCTGATCGACGCCGACGAAGTACAGCGCCAGCAGCGCCAGGAAGGCGGTTGCCGACAGCCACACCGCCGCGCTGGCCTGTGACAGCGAGGTCGGGTCAATCGATGAGATCTTGTTGCCAGTTGTTCCAGATGCCTGGGCACTACCTGCGGTGTTGGCCACTGTCGACTCCTTCCGGGGATCTCGCGTCCCGTTCGAGTGCTGATGACGGGCATCGGGTCTGACTGTCGACAGTGGCGCGACCGTTCTGGATTCTCACCAGATTCCGCTAACCCGTCGACAACATCGGCAATGTAGACCGGACTAACGCTGCGACGCGCCGCCATATCCCAGCTGATTCGCCGTGTACTTCGCGCCTTCGGTCACCGGCGCGGCCAGGACCGCGGTGCCGTAGGCGCAGATCTCGGTCCACACGTCGCCGATTTCGGTTGTGTCGAAGCGCATCCCCACGATGGCGTTTCCGCCGCGGCTCTGCGCCTCGGCGACCAGCCGCGCCATCGCCTCGTTGCGGCTTTCGGCGAGATTCTTGGTCATCCCCTGCAGCTCGCCACCGAACATCGACTTGAATCCGGCCCCGAGTTGGGCGAAGGCATTGCGCGAGCGGACGGTCAGCCCGAACACTTCACCGCACACGCGCTGGATCTCCCAGCCCGGCAGGTCGTTGGTGGTGACGATCAGCATGCGAACCCTTTCTGTCGACTCCCGTCGACCCGGCCGCCCGAGCAAAACGGGCGGTTAGTCCCGAGAGACTAACCGCCCCCCCGAAACAATTAGCGGGGCCGCTGCTCGTTACTGCGGGTCTGCGCTGTGCGCTCCGGCCTTCGCCAGGTCCGGCTCCGCCGGCGGCTTGCGGGTTCCGATGAAGGTGAACTTCGCATCCTCGCCGGCGCCCTCGCCGTCCCAATCGTCCACGTCGACGGTGACGACCTGCCCCGGCCCAACCTCATCGAAGAGGATCTTCTCCGAGAGCTGGTCCTCGATCTCGCGCTGGATGGTGCGCCGCAGCGGGCGAGCACCCAACACCGGGTCGAAGCCGCGCTTGGCCAGCAGCGACTTGGCCTTGTCGGTCAGCTCGAGCGTCATGTCCTTGGCCTTGAGCTGCGCGGCGACCCGGCCGATCATCAGGTCGACCATCTGGATGATCTCGTCGCGGGTCAGCTGGTGGAAGACGATGACCTCGTCGATGCGATTCAGGAACTCCGGGCGGAAGTGCTTCTTCAGCTCGTCGTTGACCTTCTGCTTCATCCGCTCGTAGTCGTTCGCTCCACCGCCCTGGGTGAACCCGAGACCGACCGGCTTGGAGATGTCGGATGTCCCGAGGTTGGACGTGAAGATCAGCACGGTGTTCTTGAAGTCAACCGTGCGGCCCTGCCCGTCGGTGAGGCGGCCATCCTCGAGGACCTGCAACAGGCTGTTGTAGATCTCCTGATGCGCCTTCTCGATCTCGTCGAACAGCACCACCGAGAACGGCTTGCGCCGCACCTTCTCGGTGAGCTGGCCGCCCTCTTCGTAGCCGACATATCCCGGTGGGGCACCGAACAGCCGCGACGCGGTGAAGCGGTCGTGGAACTCGCCCATGTCGATCTGGATGAGCGCGTCGTCGTCGCCGAACAAGAAGTTGGCCAGCGCCTTGGACAGCTCGGTCTTACCGACGCCGGACGGGCCGGCGAAGATGAACGAGCCCGACGGGCGCTTGGGGTCCTTCAGCCCGGCGCGGGTACGGCGGATCGCCTTCGAGACGGCCTTGACGGCGTCCACCTGACCGATGATCCGCTTGTGCAGCTCGTCCTCCATGCGCAGCAACCGGGTGGTCTCGGCCTCGGTGAGCTTGAATACCGGGATGCCGGTCCAGTTCCCCAGCACCTCGGCGATCTGTTCGTCGTCGACCTCGGCGACCACATCCATGTCGCCTGACCGCCATTGCTTTTCACGCTCGGCGCGCTGAGCGACCAGCGTCTTCTCGCGGTCCCGCAGGCTGGCCGCCTTCTCGAAGTCCTGGGCGTCGATCGCCGATTCCTTCTCACGGCGGGCCTCGGCGATCTTCTCGTCGAACTCGCGCAGGTCTGGCGGCGCGGTCATGCGGCGGATGCGCATCCGCGCCCCCGCCTCGTCGATCAGGTCGATCGCCTTGTCCGGCAGGAACCGGTCGTTGATGTACCGGTCGGCCAGGGTGGCGGCGGCGACGATCGCCGCATCGCTGATCGACACCCGGTGATGGGCCTCGTAACGGTCCCGCAGGCCCTTGAGGATCTCGATGGTGTGCTCCACCGTCGGCTCGCCCACCTGCACCGGCTGGAACCGGCGTTCCAGCGCGGCGTCCTTCTCGATGTACTTGCGGTACTCGTCGAGCGTGGTGGCGCCGATCGTCTGCAGCTCGCCGCGGGCCAGCTTGGGCTTGAGGATCGACGCGGCGTCGATCGCGCCCTCGGCCGCACCGGCACCGACGAGCGTGTGCAGCTCGTCGATGAACAGGATGATGTCGCCGCGGGTGTTGATCTCCTTGAGCACCTTCTTCAGGCGCTCCTCGAAGTCACCGCGGTAGCGGCTGCCGGCGACCAACGATCCCAGGTCCAGCGTGTAGAGCTGCTTGTCCTTCAGCGTCTCGGGGACCTCGCCGTGCACGATCGCCTGCGCCAGGCCCTCGACGACGGCGGTCTTGCCGACGCCGGGCTCGCCGATCAGCACCGGATTGTTCTTGGTGCGCCGGCTCAACACCTGCATCACCCGCTCGATTTCCTTCTCGCGGCCGATGACCGGGTCCAGCTTGCCCTCCATGGCGGCGGCCGTCAGGTTGCGGCCGAACTGGTCCAGAACCAGCGAAGTAGAAGGCGAGCCCGACTCGCCGCCCCGACCTCCGGTGCCGGCTTCGGCGGCCTCCTTGCCCTGGTAGCCGCTCAGCAGCTGGATCACCTGCTGGCGCACCCGGGTCAGCTCTGCGCCAAGCTTTACCAGCACCTGGGCCGCAACGCCCTCACCCTCCCGGATCAGGCCCAGCAGGATGTGCTCGGTGCCGATGTAGTTGTGACCGAGCTGCAGCGCCTCGCGCAGGCTCAGCTCGAGAACCTTCTTGGCGCGCGGGGTGAAGGGAATGTGCCCCGACGGCGCCTGCTGGCCCTGGCCGATGATCTCCTCGACCTGGCTGCGGACACCTTCCAGCGAGATCCCCAGCGACTCCAGCGACTTGGCCGCGACGCCCTCGCCTTCGTGGATGAGACCCAACAGGATGTGCTCGGTGCCGATGTAATTGTGGTTGAGCATCCGGGCCTCTTCCTGCGCCAGGACGACCACCCTGCGGGCACGGTCGGTGAATCTTTCGAACATCGGTGGTTACCTGCTCTCCCTACATCGGTACAGACCTCTTGGCGGCCCATTGCGGGTCGCGCTGGGCCGGAATCGCGTACCTGCCGTCCACTGTAATGGTCGGCCCGCCAGGGTTCCTAACCTTGCGGATCACGCTGCAACTCACACAGCAAGTCACGCAGCAAGGCAAACACCCTGTAACAACTGGGTCGTAACTACAGGAACGAGGAAAATCACCGAATCGTTTCCTCTGATCGCCGTCGAGCAGTTCGCCACCAGCGAAAGCGACAAAGCACCGGCGCCCAGGGCCTAGGGCCCCGGGCGCCGGTAAGTGGTGCTTTTAGGTCGCCGCGTGGAATGCATCGATCACGTCGGCCGGGATACGGCCACGCGTCGACACATTGTGCCCGTTACGACGAGCCCATTCCCGGATCGCGGCGCTCTGCTCGCGGTCGATCGCGCCACGGCCGCGTCCAGAACTCGAACGCCCGCGCCGCCGACCGCCGACGCGACGACCGGCTGCCACCCATTGCTTCAGATCGTTCCGCAGTTTCGTCGCATTCTTAGCCGAAAGGTCAATCTCATACGTGACCCCGTCAAGACCGAATTCGACCGTTTCGTCTGCGGCGCCTGAACCGTCAAAATCGTCGACCAAGGTGACGGTTACTTTCTTCGCCATTTGCGTACCCTCGCGTTTCTTCCTGTGCGGTCCTGTGCGGCTTGGAACGACTCCCCGGTCACTAATGTGCCACAAAAACACAGAATACTCAATCTAGACACAACCGGCGAACAGTTCAGTCGGAGTGTGGCCGAACAATCGGGAACAAAACTGTCTCCCTAATTGATCCGCCGGTCAGCGACATCAACAACCGATCGATACCCATTCCTGTTCCGGTGCACGGCGGCATGCCATACTCCAGGGCGGCAAGAAAATCGTCGTCAAGCGGCATCGCCTCATCGTCTCCGGCCGCAGCAGCGCGGGCTTGTTCGGCGAATCTCTCCCGCTGCACGACGGGGTCGTTTAATTCCGAGTACCCGGTGGCCAGCTCGACTCCGCGCAGGTAGAGGTCCCACTTCTCGGTTACCCCGGGGATACTGCGATGCTGACGAGTCAATGGCGTTGTCTCGACTGGAAAGTCCTTGACAAATGTGGGAGCGGTCAGCGAGTTGCCCACTGTGTGCTCCCATAGTTCCTCGACGAGTTTGCCGTGCCCGTAGACGAGTTTGTCGCGGTTGTCAAGAATCGCGGGGTCTATGTCCAGTCGTTCGGCGATGACACGCAAGTGCTCGACGGTGGTCTGCGGCGTGATCTCTTCACCCAGCGCGGCCGACAGCGACGGATACATTTGTATCGACGCCCATTCTCCATCTATGTCGTACACACTGCCGTCCGGCAGCGGCAGTTGTCTGGTCCCGATCGCTTCGTCGGCTACCTCTTGAATAAGTTCCCGCGTGACGACAGCCGAATCTTCATACGTTCCGTACGTTTGGTAGGTTTCTAGCATCGAGAATTCCGGGGAATGAGTCGAATCGGATCCTTCGTTTCGGAACACCCGATTAAGTTCGAAGACCTTGTCGAAACCGCCGACGACGCAGCGCTTGAGGAACAGTTCGGGCGCTATCCGCAGGTAGAGATCGATGTCGAGGGCATTGGAATGGGTGACGAACGGCCTTGCAGCAGCGCCCCCGGCCAGCGTCTGCAACATTGGCGTCTCGACTTCGGAAAAACCGCGCCGCTGCAGGGCGGAGCGTATTGCGCGGACCACCGCGATGCGCTGACGCGCCGCGGTCCGCGCCTGCGGGCGCACGATCAGGTCCACATAACGCTGCCTTACCCGCGACTCTTCGTTCATCTCTTTGTGTGCGACGGGCAGCGGCCGCAATGCCTTGGCCGCCATCTGCCAGGAGTCGGCGAGGACGGACAATTCGCCACGGCGCGAGCTGATCACGTTGCCATGCGCATAAACAATGTCGCCGAGGTCGATGTCGGCCTTCCACGCATCCAGCGATTCCCGGCCGACCTTGTCGAGGCTGATCATCACCTGCAGCTGGGCGCCGTCCCCGTCCTGGAGCGTCGCGAAGCACAGTTTCCCGGAATTTCGCGCAAATATCACCCGGCCCGCGACGCCGACGATGTCGTCGGTCGACGTGTCGACGGGCAGGTCGGGGTGCGCGGCGCGAACCTCGGCGAGGGTGTGGGTTCGTTGGATGGCGACCGGATAAGGGTCGCGGCCCTCCGCCAGCAGGCGATCGCGCTTGTCCCGGCGGATCCGGAACTGTTCGGGAAGGTCTGCTTCTGGTTCCTGACTGCCGGCGCTCACGACGTGCCAGCTTAGATCAACTAACCGGGGCACCCGCGCGCGTGTGCACAGGGCGTGATCGGCCGCCAGCCTCAGCGCGCCGCGTTAAGCCGCCCGCGCTGTACCTCACGGTTGCGTTCGAAGACCAGCCGCAGCCCGTCCAGCGTCAGGTGCGGTTCGTAGTGACCGACGGTGTGCAGTTCGGGCAGCAGCAACGGCGCGGTGTGTCCAGTCGCCACCACCGCGACCTGATCGCCCAAGTCGGCCGAAAAGCCCTCCACGTCTTCGCGAATCCGGCTAACCAATCCGTCCACCAGCCCGGCGAACCCGAACACCGCGCCCGACTGCATGCATTCGACGGTGTTCTTCCCGACGACCGAGCGGGGACGGGACAACTCGACACGGCGCAGTGCGGCGGAGCGGGCCGCGGCCGCATCCGACGACACCTGCACCCCCGGCGCGATGGCCCCGCCGAGAAACTCGCCCTTCGCCGACACCACGTCCACGCAGATCGACGACCCGAAATCGACGACGATGGCCGCCTTTTGGAACCGGTGATAGGCGGCCAGGCAGTTCACGATCCGGTCGGCGCCCACTTCCTTCGGGTTGTCGACCAGCAGCGGGATACCGGTGCGGACCCCCGGCTCGATCAGTACGTGTGGCACCGACGGCCAGTATTGGTCGAGCATGACGCGCACCTCGTGCAGCACCGACGGAACGGTCGACAGGGCGGAGGCTCCGGTGAGCCGCTCGGAATCGTCGCCGATCAGGCCGTCGATGGTGAGCGCCAATTCGTCGGCGGTGGCTTCGGATTCGGTGCGTATCCGCCACTGCTGAACGACCTTTGCGTTCTGCTTGGATCCGGAGATCAGTCCGACGACGGTGTGCGTGTTGCGTACGTCGATCGCCAACAGCATCGGCTACCGCGCGCCCATCCGGGGGTTGAGCAACTCCGCCGCGTTGTCGGGCACGAAGGCCGGGTCGCTGCCCAGATCGATCTGCCTGTTTTCGGCGTCGACGAACACGATCCGCGGCCGGTAGGCGCGGGCCTCGGCGTCCTCCATGGTTCCGTAGGCGATCAGGATCACCAGATCGCCGGGATGAACCAGATGCGCCGCGGCGCCGTTGATTCCGATCACGCCGGTGCCGCGCTCGCCGGTGATCGCGTACGTGACCAGTCGGGCGCCGTTGTCGATGTCGACGATGGTCACCTGTTCGCCCTCGAGCAGATCCGCGGCGTCCATCAAGTCGGCGTCGATGGTTACCGAGCCCACATAGTGCAGGTCGGCCTGGGTTACGGTGGCGCGGTGGATCTTCGACTTGAGCATGGTCCGTAACATCAGTTCCTCCAATGCGTTTCAGCCATAATGTCTTTCCGGGACACGCTTTCCGTCCGGCCCGACAGGTGCCGGCGTTGCTCCGATTAATAGCGAGATGTTGTCCAACAATCTGGTGCTGCCGAGCCTGGCCGCGACCAGCAGCCGAGCCGGTGCGTTGGGCTCGACCGGGCCAAGCTCCGGATCGCGCAGCTCCAGGTATTCGACCGTGAGCGCGGGCACCGCGTCGAGCACTGCGCGCGCCGCGGCCAGCGCGGCCTCGGCACCGTCGTGCGCGGCGTGTGCCCCGGCGGTCAGCGCGGCCGACAGCGTCGCTGCCATTTCACGTTGCGTCGGGTCGAGGTAGCGGTTGCGCGACGACATCGCCAGCCCATCGGCTTCCCGCACGGTTGGCACCCCAAACACCTGCACATCGACGTTCAGGTCGGCGACCATCTGCCGGATCATAACCAACTGCTGGTAGTCCTTCTCGCCGAAGAAGATCCGGTCGGGACGCACAATCTGCAGCAGCTTCAGCACCACCGTCAGCACCCCGCCGAAATGTGTTGGCCGCGGGCCGCCTTCGAGTTCGGCGGCCAGCGGACCGGGCTGCACGGTGGTGCGCAGGCCGCTGGGATACATGTCCGCCGCGGTAGGCGTGAATGCGATCTCGACGCCCTGGTCGCGTAGCAACGCCAGGTCGTCGTCGAGGGTGCGGGGGTAGGCATCGAGATCTTCCCCGGCGCCGAACTGCAATGGGTTGACGAAGATCGACACCGCTACCACCGAGCCGGGCACCCGCTTGGCGGCACGCACCAGGGTCAGGTGGCCGTCGTGTAAAGCGCCCATGGTGGGCACCAGCATCACCCGGCGGCCGGTGTGACGTAGCGCACGGGTGACGTCGCCCACGTCGCCTGGCGTCCGGTACACGTTGAGCTGGCCCGGGTTGAACTTGGGGGTCGACTTAACGGTCATCGGGCCAGCACCTCGACGACGTCGGCGGGCGCGTGCGCGCGCTGGGCGGTGCGCAGGGCGTTGACCCGGTACGCCTGGGCCAGTTGCGGGTCGATGTCGGCCAGCGCGTTCAGGTGTCCGGCGACCGCGGCCGCGTCGCCGCGGGCGACCGGGCCGGTGAGCGCGGCCTGGCCCCGCTGCAGGGTGTTCTCCAGCGCCGCCCGGGCCAGCGGCCCGACGATCCGCTCGGCGATGCCGCCCGGCTGGTCGTCCACGCACTGCTGGCCGAGCAGTTCACTGCCCCGCAGCGCGCCCCGCAGCGCCTCGAGCGCATCGGCGACCACGGTGACGATGTGGTTGCCCGCGTGGGCCAGCGCGGCGTGGTAAAGAGCGCGAGCGTCCTCGGGGACGCAAAACGGCTCCCCGCCCATCTCCAGCACCAGCGACTGCGCGATCGCGCGTCCGACCTCGTCGGCTGCGGTGATCCCGAAGCAGGTGTCCGGCAACCGGCTGATGTCCTCGTCGGAGCCGGTGAACGTCATCGCCGGGTGAATCGCCAGCGGAGTGCAGCCGAGCCGGGTCAGCGGCGCCAGGATGCCGACCCCGTTGGCCCCGGACGTGTGCGCCACGATCGTGCCGGGCCGCACCGCCGACGTGGCGGCCAGGCCGGAGACCAGGCCGGCGAGTTCGCTGTCGGGAACCGCCAGCAGCAGCAGCTCGGCGCCGCCCGCGACGTCCTGGGGCGGCAGCACCGGGGTATCTGGCAGCCGGCGCTGCGCCAGCTGCCGGGACGCGTGGGAAATGGCGCTGCACGCCACCACGACGTGGTCCGCGCACTCCAGTGCGACTCCCAGCGCGGTCCCCACCCGGCCCGCGGAGATGATCCCCACCTTGAGCCTGGCCGGGCGCAAGCCGTCGAACTGCACCATCGCAGACGACCTCACATGTGTCTTGGTTTCGTTCCAGTCCCGCTTCGCGGGTACCGGACGGTCACTAAGACTGTAGTCGATTTCATCGGCCGCTAGGCAGTGTCAATCGTCACGGCGGCGACGCCGGCCGCCTCCGCTCGTCTGGGATCCCAGCCGCGCCATCAGTTCAGCGAACGACTGACCACCGGAATCCCCGGCGGCTTCCACCCCCTGGCGCTCCTCGGGCAAGGCGTCCGCGCTGCGGTGGCGGGGCGCCGGCGCGGGCGGGGCGGCCGGAGCGATTGGTGGCGGTGCCAGCCGAGGTGGCGGCGGGGCGGCGGCTGGTGCCGGCGGTGGCGGTGCGGGTTCTGCAGGCTGGGGTGGCTGGGTCGCTTCCGCCGGCGGCTCGCGCCTGTCGGTAAAGCTGCTGACGCTGAAATCGCGGTACTCCGTCGAATGGCGCGACCGAGCCCGGCGACCGGACTCGGCGTAGGGTTCGGCCACGATGGGCGGGGATTCGCCGGCTTCTTCCGGGCCCAGATGCCGGGCGCGCCGACGCCGGCCCGACGGCGCGACGGTCGGTGCGTTGGGGGTGCCGGGGGCCTCCACGCCGGCCCAGTGGCTGCCCGGCGCTGCGGGCGGCAACCACTGCCCGTCGGCGGCGATCGGCTGCCTATCCTGCGCCTGCGCCTGCGGTTGCAGTTGCGGTTCTGGCTGCGGTGCCGGCGGGGGCTGTGGGGGCGCTGTGGGCTGTGGCGCGGGCTGCATCACGGGCACCGACTGCGGTAACGGCCCAGACGGCGGAAAGCGGCTGCCCAGACGGCGGAACCAGCGGCTGCCCGGACGGCGGCGGCCCCGGCTGCGCCGGCGGCGGTATCGGCCCAGCCGGCGGTGTCGGCCCGCCGGCTGCGGGCGGCACGGATACGGGCGGCGGTGGGCGGTGGCGGGGCCCGAACCGCGGCTGAGGCTCCGGTGCGTGGATCACCGGCGTGGCCTCGGGCGGCACCTGAGGTGGGACCTGGGGCAGCACATCGTGACGCAGCCGGACCCGCTCCCGCACCTGCGGGGTCGGCTGTGGGGGCGGCATCGGCTGAGGGGGCGGCTGCGGGGGCTGCTGGAGTGTTGGCGGCCGGGGCGGCGACAGCGGTTCCTCGGGCACGTCGATTATCGAAGCCTCGTCCGGGCGGCTGGAGTTACGGCCGCGCGGGCTATCCGGGCGAACCGAGGTGACCCGATCGCTGGACACCCAGTCGACGGGCGTGCTCTCGCCATTGAATTCCCAGTCGTTGTAGGCCCGGATCGCGGCCAGCTCCGACTCCTGCGTCTCCAGGGCGGGGCGGTTCGCCAGGTCCGTGTCGAACAGGATCTCCAGCCTGGTACGCAGGGCGGTCAACTCGGCCCGCAGCGCCGCCACGTCGTCGGAGGCCTGTGCGCGCAGCTCGGACGCCAGTTCGCGACGCAGCTGGGACTCCACCGTCAGCTCGTACTCGCGGCGGGCTGAGATTTCCCGATCCAGCTGCAGGTCGTAAACCAGCTTCAGGTCACGCTCCCGCGCTTGGTCCGCGTCGCTTTTCCGCCGGTAGAGCACCGACACGAACGCGCCGGCGACTGCGGCCCACAGCGCCAGGAGTACAGCGAGCCTGAGAAGTTCCACCCGATTGGTGAAAATCAATGCGGAACTGGCCCCCATTGCGAGGACCAGCAACACCGTCAAGAGCGCCCAACCCGGCCTGCGTCCGCCGCGCCTGACCCGGGCGCCGCGGGACAGAACGGTCATGGCCTGAAGAGTACCTGGGCGAGGTCAATCCGCGTGTCGCGTGACTCCGGCGATTCTCACCTGGGCGAATTCGAAAATTACCTGGGGCTAGTTTTCCGCACCCTCACCGTGATCGGCCGGGTCCTGCGGGGACTTGCAGCAATGTTGAAGCCACAACGCAGCAGCCACCAGAGCCAGCGCGCTGACGGCCGCCACCACCGAGCCGGAGGTGTCGTCGGCCGCAACGCGCAACCACGACCGCCGAGGCAGCAAGTACACGAGCACTCCGACCCACCAACCCAGCACCATTGCGCCCATCCAGGCCGACGCCTTGGCGACCATCAGGCTGCGCGCCACCGAGAGCGGGTGCAGCCACCCGGGCCCGTCACCGATCTCGCCGTCGGCGATCTTGGTCCGCACGTAACGGGCCCACAGCGCCTCGGCGATGGCGACCGCGAGCAGCGACAGGCCGGTCCACTCCGTGATGGGTGGAAACCACCGGTACAGCAGCACCACCAGCAGGTAACCCACCACGGCGGCGCCCACCACCGCGGCCGTCAGCTCACGTTTACTGGTCGGTCCCATCAGACGTCCGATTTCGGCTGGGGCGGCGGGTTGAGCGCCAGGTCCGACAACCGAACACCGCCGCGGTCGGCCGGGTCAACCTCCGCCAGCAGCCGGACGACGGGTCGCCGCCCCACGGGGACGGTAAGCATCGCGTCCGGGTCGACGGCGAGCCACGGGATCATCACGAACGCCCGCAGATGCGCCAGCGGGTGCGGCAGCGTCAGGTTGTTCTCCCGGGAGATCACCTCGGTTTCACCCGCCGGGCCAGCCTCAAAACAGGTGATCAGGTCGACGTCGAGGGTGCGCGGGCCCCAGCGCTCGCCCCGAATTCGCCCCGCCATCTGCTCGAATTCCTGGGCCCGGCGCAGCCAGGCCGGCGCGTCGCGGACGGGATCGTCGGCGATCAGTATCGCGTTCAGGAACGGCCCCTGGTCGACGCGGCCCCAGGCGACGGTCTCGTACACGGGAGAGATCGCAATCACCGCCGCGCCCAGGCCGTCGACGACGGACTGCAGCCGCGCCAAACGGTCGCCCAGATTCGAGCCGATGGAGAGCACAACGCGAGTCATCAGACCCCACTCGCGGGGATCACCGAACCGCGACCGCCGCGACGCGACCGCCGGACCACGACCGCGACGTCCGCGAACTCCTGCGGGATCGGAGCCTGCGGCTTGTGCACGACCACTTCGACGGCATGCACGCGCTGGTCGTCCATCACGAAGTCGGCGATCTCGCCCCCGACGGTTTCGATCAGGTTCCGCGGGGGTCCGGAGACGATCTCGGTGGCCCGCTGGGCCAGCGCACCGTAGTCGAAGGTGTCAGCCAGGTCGTCGCTCGCCGCGGCGTCGGCCAGGTCGATCCACAGGGTGATATCGATCACGAAGTCCTGCCCATCGACGCGTTCATGCGCGAAAACTCCGTGTCGGCCGTGGACCGTCAAGCCGCGCAACTCGATTCGATCAGCCATCGCCCGCCGTCTCGGTTTGCAGCCAGGCTCCGACGACTCTGAGGGCGTCCACCGACGCCCGCACGTCATGCACCCGCACGCCCCAAGCCCCGTACAGGGTGGCCAGCGCGGAAATCACCGCGGTGGCCGTCTCGCGCCCGTCGGGCGGACGTGGCGACCCATCGGGCCCGGCCAGCAACGTGCCGAGGAACCGCTTGCGCGAGGCGCCCAGCAGCACCGGAATGCCGGTCGCCACCAGCTCCGGCAGCCCATGCAACAGCGCCCAATTGTGTTGTCCCGTCTTGGCGAAGCCGAGGCCGGGGTCGATCAGCAGGTTCGCCGGATCGACGCCGGCGGCCACCGCCTGATCGACGCTGGCGAGCAACTCGGCGCGCACTTCGGCCACCACGTCGTGGTACTGCGGGGCCTGATGCGGGTGTTGCGCCGACACCGATCGCCAATGCATCAACACCCACCGCGCACCGGCCTGGGCCACCAGCGGAGCCATCGCCGGATCGGCTCGCCCGCCGGACACGTCGTTGACGATGCGCGCACCGGCGTCCAGCGCGGCTCGCGCGACGTCGGCATGCATGGTGTCGATACTGACGGTAATACCTCGTGCGGCAAGTCCTTTGACGACAGGCAGCACCCGGGCCGCCTCCACCCGGGGGTCTATCCGAGCGGCCCCGGGCCGCGTCGACTCGCCGCCGACGTCAACAATGCCGGCACCTGCTGCGGCCAACGCCAGACCGTGCTCGACGGCACCGTCGGCATCGAGATAACGCCCGCCGTCCGAGAACGAGTCGTCGGTGACGTTCACCACCCCCATAACCCGCACAGGTCAGCCGACTCACTTACGGAGGATGAGGTCGAGCGCTTCGGCTCGAGAGGCGGCATCGGTCTTGAACTGACCACGCACCGCAGATGTCGTCGTGACGGCGCCGGGCTTGCGGACACCGCGCATGGACATGCACAGATGCTCGGCCTCGACCACCACGATCACGCCGCGCGGGTCGAGGTTGTTCACCATGGCGTCGGCGATCTGGCTGGTGAGCCGCTCCTGCACCTGCGGCCGTTTGGCGTAGAGATCGACCAGCCGGGCGATCTTCGAGAGGCCGGTAACCCGCCCGTCCCGGCCCGGGATGTAGCCGACATGGGCCACGCCGTGGAACGCGACCAGGTGGTGCTCGCACGTGGAGTACAGCGGGATTTCCTTCACGATCACCAGCTCGTCGTGATCTTCGTCGAACATGGCGTTGAGCACCGAGCCCGGGTCGGTGTAGAGCCCGGCGAACATCTCCCGGTAGGCGCGGGCGACGCGGGATGGGGTGTCCCGCAGGCCGTCCCGGTCCGGGTCCTCACCGATCCCGTACAGCAGCTCGCGGATCGCGGCCTCGACACGTGGCTGGTCGAACTCCCGGGTGCGCGACGTCGCAGTCGAGCTGTCCGGCCCCGAACCGTTTACGGACATCGAATCCTCCGTTCGTCACCCGTGGGCCGGCGGGTTGGACCGGCTGACGTCCTCGTCGGGCTGGTCCGGCGACTTACCGGCATCGGGGGTGGGTTGGCTGGGCGGCGGATAGGGGGGATACGGCGCCGGCTGGGGGGCCGGGTGCGGCTGAGGCCAATAGGAGTTCGTCGGCGGCCAGCCGGGCGCATGCCAGCCGGCCGGGGCGCCGTAGTCGGGCTGGGTGGGACCGTGCGAACCGTTGGCGCCGCGGTCCGTTCCGTCGGGCCCCTGCCCGGCCTGGGCGCCCTGCGCGTCGGCGGCCTCGCTGGCGCGCGCGATGGCGGCCTTGAACGCCGGCTCGGGGAGCGGCTGCGGCCAGGGCTCGCCGCGTTCGATCGCCAGCTCGCCGGGGGTCTTGATCGGCGGCTTGTCCGACGGGACGCGGCCACCGAAATCGTCGAACATGGTGAGCCGGGGCCGCTTTTCCACGTTGCCGAAGATCCCCTGCAGCTCGGGCCGATGCAGTGTTTCCTTTTCCAGCAGCTCGCCGGCCAGGGTGTCCAGCACGTCGCGGTATTCGGTGAGAATCTCCCACGCTTCGGTATGAGCCGCCTCGATCAGCTTGCGGACCTCTTCGTCGATCTCGCGGGCCACCTCGTGCGAGTAGTCCGACTGCGTGCCCATCGAGCGGCCCAGGAACGGGTCGCCGTGCTCGGTGCCGTATTTGACGGCGCCGAGCCGCGCGCTCATGCCGTACTCGGTGACCATCGCGCGGGCGATCTTGGTGGCCTGCTCGATGTCTGACACCGCGCCGGTGGTCGGCTCGCGGAACACCAGCTCCTCTGCGGCGCGGCCACCCATGGCAAAGACCAGCTGGGCGATCATCTCCGAGCGGGTCCGCAGGCCCTTGTCCTCCTCGGGTACCGCAACCGCGTGTCCGCCGGTGCGTCCGCGGGCCAGGATCGTGACCTTGTAGACCGGGTCGATGTCCGGCATCGCCCAAGCCGCCAGGGTGTGCCCGCCCTCGTGGTAGGCGGTGATCTTCTTCTCATGCTCGCTGATCACCCGGCCCTTGCGCCGGGGCCCGCCGATCACCCGGTCCACCGCCTCCTCCAGCGCGGGGCCGGTGATGACGGTGCCGTTCTCGCGGGCGGTGAGCAACGCCGCCTCGTTGATGACGTTGGCCAGGTCGGCGCCGGTCATGCCGACGGTCCGCTTGGCCAGGCCGTCCAGGTCGGCGTCCGGGGCGATCGGCTTGCCCTTGGAATGCACCCTCAAGACGGCCCGTCGCCCGGCCAGGTCGGGGTTGGACACCGGAATCTGCCGGTCGAAACGACCGGGCCGCAGCAGCGCGGGGTCAAGGATGTCGGGCCGGTTGGTGGCTGCGATGAGAATGACCCCGGCGCGGTCGCCGAAGCCGTCCATCTCGACGAGCAACTGGTTGAGCGTCTGCTCGCGCTCGTCGTGACCGCCACCCAGTCCGGCGCCGCGCTGGCGACCCACCGCGTCGATCTCGTCGACGAAGATGATGCACGGGCTGTTCTGCTTGGCCTGGTCGAACAGGTCTCTCACCCGGGATGCGCCGACGCCGACGAACATCTCGACGAAGTCGGAGCCCGAGATGGTGAAAAAGGGAACACCCGCCTCCCCTGCTACGGCGCGGGCCAGCAGCGTCTTGCCGGTTCCCGGCGGCCCATACAGCAGCACGCCCTTCGGGATCTTGGCGCCCAGCGCCTGGTACCTGCTGGGGTTCTGCAGGAAGTCCTTGATCTCGTAGAGCTCCTCGACCGCCTCGTCGACGCCCGCGACGTCGGCGAAAGTCGTCTTCGGCATGTCCTTGTTGAGCATCTTCGCCCGCGACTTGCCGAACCCGAAGCCCATCCGCGCGCCGCCCTGCATGCGCGAGAACATCACGAACAGGCCCACCAGCAACAGCAGCGGCAGCACGTACACCAGCAGCTCGCCCAGGATGCTGCCTTCGCTGACGACGGTGCTGACCTTTGCGTTCTTTGCGGTGAGCGCGTTGAAAAGGTCTACGGCGTACCCGGACGGGTATTTGGTGATGACTTTGTCGGAATTCTCGGTGTCGCTGTTGCCCTTTTTCAGGGTCAATCGCAGCTGCTGCTCGCGATCGTCGATTTGCGCGCTCTTGACGTTGTCGCTGTTGATCTGCGCCATCGCCACCGAGGTGTCGACGGGCTTGTAACCGCGGGTGTCGTCACTGAAGTAAAAGAACGACCAGCCCAGCAGTACCACCACAGCGACCGCGGTGATGGTGCGGATCACGTTTTTCCGGTTCATCAATCATCGGCCGTTTCGGCCAGGTCCTTCCCCGATCACACGCCGCTGGAAAAGTCCAGGCTACCGCCTGTGGCGATCGCCAGCTCCGGTGGAGCCGGGGCCGCAGCGGATCGCCACCATTCTGTCCCGTGGCGATCGCCAGCTCCGGTGGAGCCGGGGCGCAGCGGATCGCCACCATTCTGTCCCGTGGCGATCGCCAGCTCCGGTGGAGCCGGGGCGCAGCGGATCGCCACCATTCTGTCCCGTGGCGATCGCCGGCTCCGGTGGAGCATCCCCACCGAACAACGACCGGGAGTTCCCAGCCGGGGTTCGCCAAGTGCGCCGAGCTCGAGACGTTGCCCGCTCGCAGGGGGTCACGCCAGCGTGACGCTCGGCCGTCGCCGCCACGCCGACGTGACGCTCGGCGAGTTGTAACCCCACTTCGTCGGGTCGCCGACGTGGGCCCGGGGCGCCGAACCGCTCGCAGGGGGTCACGCCGGCGTGACGCTCGGCCGTCGCCGCCACGCCGGCGTGACGCTGGGCGAGTTCCGAAGTTCGACGAGCCGGCGGCGGACATTCTCGACGGCCTTAGTCGTAGTAGCGGGCCTCGAGCACATTGCCGTCCGGATCGGCGAAGTAGTAGGTGTGCGGCGCCCACCCTTGGGCCCCAAAACTATGGCTCATCCGCGTGCCGGTATCGACGCCGGCCGCCTGCAACCGCTGATCCAGCGCGTCGAATTCCGGCTTCGACAGCGCGAGGCATACGTGGTTGACCGGATGGCCGGCACTGCCTCCGGAGATCGCGGCCGACCCGATATTGGCAGCCATCTCCGTTGGCATCAGGTCGATGATTGTGTCGTCAGATACCCGCACGCTCGGGAACGGCGCCTCGCCGGCCTCGAACTCGGCAGACCGAACCGGGACGAGCCCGACCACCGTCGAATAGAAATCCAGCGCCACCCGGGGATCCTTTGTCCACAGCACAATGTGGTCTAAACGCATGCACCAATATATCCGCGGCCCAGCCCTTCTCAGCCAGGTGCCGTTGTGATTTGGTGAGACGATGGGCGGATCAACCGAACGGTTAGTGGACACCAACGGTGTCCGGCTAAGAGTGATCGAGGCCGGAGACCGCGGCGCACCCACGGTGGTACTGGCCCACGGCTTTCCCGAGCTGGCCTACTCCTGGCGGCACCAGATTCCGGTCCTCGCCGACGCCGGCTACCACGTGCTGGCGCCCGATCAGCGCGGCTACGGCGGCTCCTCCCGTCCCGAGGCGATCGAGGCGTACACCATTCACGAGTTGACCGCCGACATCGTCGGCCTGCTCGACGACGTCGGCGCCGAATCCGCCGTTTGGATCGGTCACGACTGGGGTGCCCCCGTGGCATGGCACGCGCCGCTGCTGCACCCCGACCGGGTCGCGGCGGTCGCCGCACTGAGCGTGCCAGCGCTACCCCGCGCGCATGTGCGGCCGACAAAAACGTGGCGCAAAATTTTCGGCGAGAACTTCTTCTACATCCTCTATTTCCAGGAGCCGGGCGTCGCCGACGCCGAGCTCAATGGCGACCCCTCCCGAACCATCCGCCGCATGATCGGTAGCTTGCGCCCACCCAGCGACGCGAGCGCGGCGATGCGGATGGCGGCCCCCGGCCCCGAAGGATTCATCGATCGGCTTCCCGAACCCGACGGGCTGCCGGACTGGATCAGCCAGGACGAGGTCGACCATTACATCGCCGAGTTCGCCCGCACCGGATTCACCGGCGGCCTGAATTGGTACCGCAATTTCGACCGCAACTGGGAGACCACCCCCCAACTCGAGGGCGCCACGATCTCGGTCCCGTGCCTGTTCATTGCCGGCACGGCCGATCCGGTGTTGTCGTTCACCCGCCGCGACCGCACCGCGGAGGTGATCACCGGCCCCTACCGCGAGGTGCTGATCGAAGGCGCGGGACACTGGCTGCAGCAAGAACGACCCGACGAAGTCAACGGGAACCTGTTGGAGTTCCTGACGGGATTGGAGCTTCGATGAGCGCCCCGCTGCGCTTCGGAGTATTTATCACGCCGTTTCATCCGACCGGCCAATCACCCACGGTAGCACTGGAATACGACTTGGAGCGTGTCGTCGCGCTGGATCGGCTGGGCTTCGACGAGGCGTGGTTCGGCGAACACCACTCCGGCGGCTACGAGCTGATCGCCTGCCCGGAAGTTTTCATTGCGGCCGCGGCCGAACGCACCAAACACCTACGGCTGGGTACCGGGGTGGTCTCACTGCCCTACCACCACCCGCTGATGGTGGCCGACCGTTGGGTGCTGCTGGACCACCTGACCCGCGGCCGCGTCATGTTCGGCACCGGCCCCGGCGCCCTGCCGTCGGACGCCTACATGATGGGTATCGACCCGATCGACCAACGGCGGATGATGCAGGAGTCCCTCGAAGCGATCCTCGCGCTGTTCCGCGCTGGACCCACCGAGCGCATCGACCGTCACTCCGACTGGTTCACCCTGCGCGAGGCGCAGTTGCATATCCGCCCCTACACCTGGCCCTACCCGGAAATCGCCACGGCGGCGATGATTTCGCCGTCCGGGCCGCGGCTCGCCGGAGCGCTCGGCACATCGCTGCTGTCGCTGTCGATGTCGGTGCCCGGTGGCTACGCGGCGCTGGAAAACACCTGGGAGGTGGTGTGCGAGCAGGCCGCCAAGGTCGGCCGCGACGAGCCGGACCGAGCCGACTGGCGGGTGTTGAGCATCATGCATATCGCCGACAGCCGCGATCAGGCGATCGACGACTGCACCTACGGGTTACAGGACTTCGCCAACTACTTCGGCGCGGCCGGGTTCGTTCCGCTGTCCAACACGATCGAGGGCGCGCAGTCGCCGCACGATTTCGTCGAAGACTATGCGGCCCAAGGAAATTGCTGCATCGGCACACCTGACGACGCGATCGCCCACATCGAAGACCTGCTGGCCCGTTCCGGCGGTTTCGGGACACTGCTGCTACTGGGCCACGACTGGGCGTCGCCCAAGGCGACCTATCACTGCTACGACCTGCTCGCCCGCAAAGTGATTCCCCATTTCAAGGGACAGCTGGAGGCATCGCTCGCATCGCACGAATGGGCCAGGGGCAAGCGCGACCAACTGATCGGGCGCGCGGGTCAGGCCGTGGTGAATGCGATCACCCAACATGTCGAGGAACACGAGCGCGAAGGCGACAAGAGCTGATGCGCGCCGCGGTCCTGCGCGACGGGCGGATGGTCTGCCGGGACGACACCCCCGACCCTGTACCCGGACCGGGCCAAGTGCTGGTGGCCGTGCGGGCATGCGGAATCTGCGGCTCCGACCTGCATTTCGCAGCGCACGGGGCCCGCGTGCTGGAAATGAGCAACAGGGTCGCCGCCGGTAGGGGCGGCATGCAGGTCGATCTCGACCGGGATGTCTACATGGGACACGAATTCAGCGCCGAAGTGCTCGAAGCCGGGCCCGACACCGAAACCCATCCGGCCGGGACGCTGGTCACGTCCATCCCGACGTTGTTGTCCAACAAGGGCGCCGAGCCGATCGTGTACAGCAACACCACCATGGGCGGGTACGCCGAGCGGATGCTGCTGTCGGCGCCGCTGCTGCTGCCGATCCCCAACGGCCTGGACCTTAAGCACGCCGCCCTGACCGAACCCATGGCGGTGGGGTTGCACGCCGTCAACAAGTCCAACATCGTCCCAGGTGAGACCGCGCTGGTGCTCGGTTGCGGTCCGATCGGCATTGCGATCATCGCCGGACTTCACACACGCGGAGTGCAAACCATTGTGGCAGCGGATTTTTCGCCGAAGCGGCGCGAGCTGGCCACCGCGATGGGCGCACACCGGGTGCTGGATCCGGCGCAGGGGTCGCCGTTCGACTCGGTCAAGGCCGCGGTGGTTTTCGAAGCGGTGGGGGTGCCCGGAGTCATCGACGACATCTTGTTGCGGGCGCGTCCGGGCACCCGGTTGGTGGTCGCGGGGGTGTGCATGGAGCCCGATACCGTACATCCGTTCTTCGCGATCGCCAAAGAGATCAACGTGCAGTTCAGCCTCGCCTACACTCCGGAGGAATTCGCGGAATCGCTGCGCGCGATCGCCGAGGGCGATATCGGCGTCGCCCCACTGATCACCGGGGAGGTCGGCCTGGACGGGGTCGGCGCGGCCTTCGATGACCTGGCCGACCCCGAGCGGCACTGCAAGATTCTCGTCACTCCGTAGCGCAGGGTTACCCCCCGGCCGGCGGCTGCACCACCACCGTCGGCTTGAATCCGCGGCGGCGGGCACCAGCCGGGTCGTCGGGCCCGCGGCGGCCGCGTTCCCCGCCCGCACCGCGTCGTTGATGATGTGCCGTTCCCCCGCGGCGGCATCGCGAATTTCGATCTGTGCGATCGCTGTTGACATGGCCCCTCCTCAAAAGCATTCACATGCAACAGCTCTCGGTAACGACAACGACCCCGCCACCGGCTGCAGATCACGAGAGAGGCTGGGCAGTCGTGTCAGAACAGCGAAGCGATCGGATCGCCTGTTCACAGCGGAGTCGGTATCTGTTCAATCGCTGAATGAAGTTCGCGTTTATCGGATATCGGCATGAAAGATGTTGGAAATATGATGAGCATTTGATCTGGATTCGGATCAGTCAGAGATAATTCGCGCCACGCCGCGCCGACACCATCGGCGCCAACCGGCTATTCGTCTGGTCGTTGCTATGCGGCGCGGCGCCGCGCCAGGAACTCGTCTCGGCGGTCGCACAGGGCTTGCCGCTGTTCCGCCAGGGTCGGGCTCGCGGCTCGCCGGGCCACCCATGTCTGGGTGGCCCGTCTTTCTCGGCGCTTCAAGGATGTGTCGAGGATCCGACCAGGGAGCGGCTCGAACCTTTCCTAAGACGTTTAGGTTGCGTAGGCGGCCACTACAGCAAGGAGATCACATGTGGACCCGGATTTTGCTCATGCCTTGGCGGCAGCGCGCGTTAGTGGCGGCGAGCGTCGACGCCGTTCTGAACATGCCGGACTGGCTGGTGCGCGGGCTGGGACCTGATCCCCACGAGTTGTGGTTGTTCGCGCTCCTGCACAAAGTCATGGGTATCGCGATTTTCGGTCTCGTGGTGGCCGCATGCACCCAGAACTCACACAGGGCCTACACCAACGCCCTCGCGGGTCTCGACCCTGCGCAGCGTTTGGCGGCCCTGGAAGCAAGCTTCGGCGGTCCAGTCCCGGTCGATGCGCCTGTGCGCGACGCGGCGATCCGGGTGACCCGGCGCAGGCTCACCGTGGCCCGCTCGTGGCGAGTGGTAGGGCTTATCCTGGTTGGCTTGTTGCTGGTGGGCGTGCTTCAGCTCGCTGCACATCCGGCACTGAGTACTCGCCTCTCCGAGTTGGACGCCGCCGACTGGTTCGATATCGCGCTCGCCTTCGGATTGGCGGTCACGGCCTGCTACGCATCGCTGAACGCCGAGCATCGACTGCAGTTGCTCGGGCGCGGCCGGGATTCGATCACCCTTTGATGCAATTGAGCAGAACGAAATTCGGATACTCGACCAAGTCGTCCCAGTAGGCGGGTTCGCCGTCGAAGGCCGGTGAGACTTCGGGCCTGTGCACGGCGAAGTCCCGGAAGCCCGCTTGAGTCAGGGCGGATTCATACGCGGTGATCGGCAGATAGTAGTTCTCGATCTCCAGCGTCGAATCCTGAAGCAGGATGGTCACTTTGACCGGCGCACCGGCAACGGCACGACCGGCACGCGACATCTCGAAGCCGTACTTGCGATAGTCGGGCAGCGAGTCGAGTTCGCACACTTCCGGGTTGTTGATGATGGTGACCAGGCGCCCGCCATCGCGGAGCCGACTCGCCAACCCCTCACACATCTGGACCAGTTCGACGCGGTTTCGCGCGTACACCAGCAGCCAGGCGCCGACGACGAGGTCGAAATCCTTTTGGCCAGTTACGATTCCGGGCACGATTCTGGCATCTTCGGCGCGGTATTCGATGCCGAGCGGATGATGCGCTTCCTGGTCCCGCGCCAATTCGATCATCCGCTCGGAGATGTCGATGCCGACCACCTCTGCGGCACCCGCATTGCGCAGCATCCGCGTGAAATGCCCTTCACCGCAGGCGACATCCAGCACCCTTTTTCCCTTGACATCGCCGACCAGCTTCAACAACGAATAGGCCTCGACGCGCGAACGCCAGGGCGCAGCCTTGGCTTGTTGATACTGCTCCGCGATGCGGGATTGGTTGTAATCGGTAACCATGGTGCCCTCAGGCTAGCCAGCCGGCGTGCCCACGCCGACTAGGGTGCCAGGCATGCCGAGAAGAAGCGCCCCGACGTACATCCGCAGGCCGACTGGCTTGGTTGCCGCCTTGGGTGCCGCGTTAGTGGCCACCGTCGTGGCGGCCACCGCGTCGGCGTGTGACCACCCGCCGGCGTCAACAATCGCACCGAACACGACTCCCCGCCACGTGACCGTCCTGGGATCCGGGCAGGTCCAAGGCGTACCGGACACATTGACCGCCGACGTCAGCATCGAGTTCACCGCGCCCGACGTCACCACCGCGATGAACCAGACCAACGATCGCCAGCAAGCGGTGATCAACGCGCTGGTCGGCGCCGGACTGGACCGCAAGAACATCAGCACCACCCAGGTCACGCTGCAGCCGCAGTACGGCAGCCCCGAGCCCAGCGGCGCCGCCACCATCACCGGGTACCGCGCCTCCAACGGAATCCAGCTCAAGATCCAGCCGACCGATGCCGCGTCCAAGCTGTTGGCCGTCGTCGTCAGCACCGGAGGTGACGCGACGCGGATTAGCTCGGTCAACTATTCGATCGCCGACGACTCGCAGCTGGTGAAGGACGCGCGGGCGCGGGCCTTCCAGGACGCGAAGAACCGCGCCGAGCAGTACGCGCAGCTGTCCGGGCTGCGACTGGGCAAGGTGCTTTCCATCTCGGAGGCCGGCGGCAGCACGCCCGTCCAGGGCTCACCGCCGGCGCCGCCACGCGCCGCGTCCGCCGTGCCGCTGGAACCCGGCCAGCAGACGGTGAGCTTCACCGTGACCGCGGTGTGGCAGCTCGATTAGCTACAGCTGGTAGACCCTGGGATCCAACGTTCCGATGTAGGGCAGGTCGCGGTAGCGCTCGTCGTAGTCCAGGCCGTACCCGACGACGAAGTCGTTGGGAATGTCGAAGCCCACATAGGCGATGTCGGCGTTGGCGCGTGCCGCGTCGGGCTTGCGCAGCAACGTGCACACCTGCAGCGATCGGGGATGCCGGGTGGTCAGGTTCCGCAGCAGCCACGACAAAGTCAGGCCCGAGTCGACGACGTCCTCGACGATCAGCACGTCGCGGTCGTGGATATCGCGGTCGAGGTCCTTGAGGATCCGCACCACACCCGACGACGACGTCGAGGACCCGTACGAGCTGACGGCCATGAATTCAAACTGCGTCGGCAGTGGAATGGCGCGCGCCAGGTCTGTGACGAACAACACGGCGCCCTTGAGCACGGTGATCAACAGCAGATCCTGGCTATCGGGGGCGGCGAGTTCCCCGTAGTCATTGCCGATTTGGGCGCCGAGTTCGGCGACGCGGCCCTGAATTTGCCCCTCGGTGAGCATGATCGACTTGATATCCCCCGCATACAGCTCCGCTGCCGGTCCCGGGGTGATCGCCGAGGAGCTGTGGGTCACGAGCACAGCCTAGCCCGGCAATCCGACTCAGACGGGCTCGCGGCGCAATGTGAGCAAGCCATCACGCCGTCCGGCAACCAATCGCTCACCCCGCCACCCCGACCCCACCGCCACCCCACCCTGTCCGCGCCAGGCGGTAACCAGCGCGTCCACCCCGCGAATCTGCTTGTCCGTCAGCCCGGTCGCGCCGCCGGCCATGAGCCACGCGCGGATCACCCTGCGCCGAACCGGGTCCGGCAGCTCGGCGAGGCCCGCGGTGCGCAGCCCGGATCCCGCATCGGACACGGTACTGACGTCGGGTAGCGCCTGCGCGGCGAGCGCGTCGATTAGCTCGGTGTCCTCGCGTATCGCCGTCGCGGTGCGCGCCAGCGCCTCGGCGACCCCGCCGCCCAGCACGTCCTCCAGCAGGGGCAGCACCTCGTGGCGCAGGCGGGTCCGGGTGAATCGGCGGTCGGTGTTATGCGGGTCCTGCCACGCGGTCAGGCCCAACTCCTGGCACGCGGCGTGCGTGACCGCGCGCCGCACTCCCAGCAGCGGCCGGCACCACGGCGGATCGTGCGGGCGCATGCCGGCGATCGAGCGCGCCCCGGAGCCACGGCCCAGGCCCAGCAGCACCGTCTCGGCCTGGTCGTCGAGCGTGTGGGCCAACAGCACCGGGCCGGCGCGATACGCGCCCAGCGCTTCGTAGCGGGCGGTACGGGCCGCCGCCTCGGGGCCACCGTCAGTACCCACCCGGACGCAAAGCACTTGCGCCTCAACGCATCCCAACGCAACGGCCTGCGTCCGAGCGGTTTCGGCGACCTCGGCGGAATCGGCCTGCAGGCCGTGATCCACGATCAGCGCGGTGGTGGGCCGCAGCGCGGCTGCGACGGCGGTGAGCGCCAACGAGTCCGGGCCGCCGGACAACGCCACAGCCCATTGGTCGGGGGCAACAGGAGGGCCACCGAGATAGGTTCCGGTGAACGTCCCGACAGCCGCGCGCAGCTGCGCTACAGGACCCTGTCGATCCATCGCTGCGGATGTTCGATCTCGGCGGGCAGCGGCAGCGTTTCGGGGCCCGACCAGATCGCGTTGAAACGCTCCATCCCGACCCGGTCCACCACGTGGTCGACGAACGCCTTGCCGCGGGTGTACTGGCTGAGCTTGGCGTCGATGCCCAGCAGCGCGCGCAACAACCGCTGCAGCGGCGGCTGCTTGCGATGGCGACGGTCGTCGAACCGGCGGCGGATGGTGGCCACCGACGGGACCACCCGCGGCCCGACGGCATCCATCACGTGGTCGGCGTGGCCCTCCAAGAGCGTGCCGAGCACCAGCAGCCGATCCAGGGCCGCGCGCTGCGGCTCGGACTGAACGGCGCGCACCAGGCCCAGAATTCCGGGCGCGTTGCCGTCCGCCGCGGACGCCTGGTCGTTACGGCCGCGCACGAAGTCGGCCAGCCGGCTCGCCATCTGCCCGACGTCGTCACCCGCGTCCTGTGTCAACAGGCTCAGCGCCTCCGACATGTAGCCGGGCAGCCACGGGTTGGCGGTGAACTGCACCCGGTGGGTCACCTCATGCAGGCACACCCACAACCGGAAATCGGAGGGCTCGATGCGCAGTTGCCGCTCGACGGCGATGACGTTGGGATACACCAGCAGCAGGCAGCCGGCTTGGGCCCCGTTGGCCCCGTTGTTAGCGGCGAACGGGTCGTACTGGCCCAGGATGCCGGAGGCGACGAACGCCAGCACGGCACCCGTCTGCGCGCCGGTGATCCGCCCGGTCAAACGGCCCCGCGGCTGCTCGGTCCCGTTCGTCATCACCCGCATCGACTCGGCGGCCGCAGCCACCCACTGCGGCCGGTCGACGACGCGGGCCGCCGGCACCGCACCCTCGGTGACCAGCCCGGTGACGTCGCGCACCGGCGGTTCGGCCTTCGCGGCGGCGCTGGTCAGCTCGTCGATCACCTGCCGGCGGGTGTAGTCGGAGGACTTCGGCCCCGGGCGCGCCAGGCGGGCTCCCACGGTGGCGGCGAATCGCCAGTCCACGGCGGTGCCTACGGTCAGTTCGGAGGCTTGGGGGGCTTGGGTCACGTCGCGCACCCACACGTCCACAGCTTGCTCGCCAGCGCGTCCACGGCGTTGCGACCGTTGGGGCCGGCGCCGTTGGAGATGAACGCGAAGGTGAGTACCCGCCCGTCTTTATCGGTGAGCACCCCGACCAGGGAGTTGATGGCGGTCAGCGAGCCGGTCTTGGCGCGCAACCAGCCGGCCGGGCCCAGGTTGGTGGCGGTGTCCAGGAAGCGGTCGGACAGCGTTCCGCTGCCGCCCGCGATTGGCAGCAGATCCAGCAGCGGCCGCAGCACCGGCTGGTCCGGGCCCGCCGCCGCCTGCACCGTGCCGTCGAGTGTCTTGGCCGTCAACCGGTCGTCGAGCGACAGACCGCTGGAGTCCACTAGCGCCGCACCGGCGGTGTCGATGTGCGCGTTGGCCAATCGGTTGGTCACCGCGTCGACCGCGCCGGCGAAGCTCAGCGGGCGATTGATGGCGGCGGCCACCTCGCGGGCGATGCATTCAGCCATCACGTTGTCGGAAGCGTTCATCATCTCGGACAGCCGCGTCACCAACGGGGCCGACTGCACGACCGCCAGCTGCCGCGCCCCGGACGGCGCCTTGGCGATCGTCACCGCGCCGGGGTCGAGACCCAGCGCCTTGGCCAGCTCCCGCCCGGCATCCAAGGCCGGCGTCTTCGACCGTCGTGAGTTGACGGTCGTCGGCTGGATGCGCCCGGCGTCGATCATCGCGGATTCGATCGGCGCGATGTCGCCGTTGTCGACGTCGGCCGGATCCCAGCCCGGCGCCATCGTCGGGCCGCTGAACAACGAGGTGTCCACCTGCACGGCCGTCGGCGTCATGCCGCTGCGACGAACCTGCTCAACCAGGTCGCTGATCCGCGGCGCACCCCGATACCAGGTGGGCTGGCCGGCCTGCGCCGCCGACAGCGTCGGGTCCCCGGCCCCCACCAGCACCACCGGCCCCTGCGCGGTGGGGACGCCGGCCACCACGCGGGTGCTGACCCGCGCCTCGCGGTCCAGGGTCAGTAGCGCCGCGGTCGCGGTCAGCACCTTGTTGGTCGACGCCGGCACCAGCGGTACGTCGTCTCCCATTTGCCAGAGCTCTTTGGCGGTCAGGGCGTCGGTGACCCGAGCGCCCAGCCTGCCCAGGTTGGGATCAGCCGCGATCACCGCCAGCGCGGCCGCCAGCCCGCTCGCGGTCGGCACCGCCGCCGTCTCGGTCACCGGCACCAACCCGGGCTTGACCGTCGGCGCGCGTGGGGGCGGCACCGGCTGGTGCGAGCCGATGGCGGCGTGCCCCATGGTGAAGAACGCGGCCGCCGCCATGACGGCGGCGACTACCGCAAGCACGGCAATCCAGAGCATCACTTGAGTGGATTTCCGCCAGCGAGTTCGACCCATCACTCTCCTGACTGTCGGGTCCCATTCTGCCGAATCGGCCCGTGTTGTCGCTCGACTGGGTTGCCGTCGGGTTGCGCTGGGTGGCATTGTCGGGCTCCCCATCGCTGCGGTACTGCCTCCGACTAGGGTGTATGCGCGATGCAACTGACCCTGCCCTATCCAGCCAAGGAGCCGAAACGGTGCAATTCGACGTAACCATCGAAATTCCGAGAGGCCAGCGCAACAAGTACGAAGTCGACCACGAGACGGGACGCGTGCGCCTGGACCGGTACCTGTACACCCCGATGGCCTACCCGACCGACTACGGCTTCATCGACGACACCCTAGGCGAAGACGGAGACCCGCTGGACGTCCTGGTGCTGCTGCCGGAGCCGTTGTTCCCCGGCGTGCTGATCGAGGTGCGTCCGGTGGGCATGTTCCGGATGGTCGACGAAAAGGGCGGTGACGACAAAGTGCTGGCCGTTCCGGCCGGCGACCACCGCTGGGACCACATCCAAGACATCGAGGACGTTCCTGCCCACGAACTGGACGCGATCAAGCACTTCTTCGTGCACTACAAGGACCTGGAGCCGGGCAAATTCGTGAAGGCCGCCGACTGGGTCGGCCGCGCCGAAGCCGAGGCCGAGGTGCAGCGCTCGATAGAGCGCTTCAAGGCCGAGGGGCACTGACCAGAATTTTCTCGGGCGCCGGGCTGACCTGCCGCCGGTTGCGCAGCAGGCTCCAGCCAAAGGCCGCGAGGATGAAGATCACACTCACCGAAGCGGTGACGGCGTCGGGTACCTCCAGCCGCGGCTCGATGGAGAGCAGCATGATCACGGCCAGCGCGCCGATCGCCCAGTGCGCGCCGTGTTCCAGGTACACGTAACGGTCCAGCGCATCCTGCTGGACCAGGTAGATCGTGATGGACCGGACGAACATCGAGCCCACGAGTCCCAGGCCCAGGGCTATGACGACGGGGTCCGAGGTGATCGCGAAGGCGCCGGTCACCCCGTCGAAGGAGAAGGCGGCGTCGAGCACCTCGAGGTAGACGAACATCATCAGGCCCGCCTTGCCGACGGCCAGGCCCGCCTTGCCGGCCGACCCGGCCGACTGGGTGCCCGCCACCGCGTCGAGGCGCGACGGCCGGAACGCGCGGCTCAAACCGTTGACCATTACGTAGCTCACCAGGCCCAGCAGCCCGGCGATCAGCACCGCCGCCCGCTCGTCGCTGGACTCCGTCAATTGGACACCGACCAGGATCAGCACGACGCCACCCACCGCCACCGATAGGTGGCCAAGCCGCCCGATCCGCGCGAACGGAACCTCGACCCACTTGAGCCACTTGATGTCGCGGTCGTGAAAGACGAAGTCCAAGAACAACATCAGCAGGAAGATCCCGCCGAACGCGGCGATCTGCGGGTGGGCCGCGATGACCAGCTTTTCGTAGCTGGGCGAGCCGTCGGCGAATTCCAGCGCGTGGTTGGGCGGCGGATTGAGGGCCAAATTCATCGCGTGAAACGGGTCCAGGCCCGCCGTGGCCCAGACGATCCCCAGCGGAAAAAGTAACCGCATGCCGAAGACCGCGATCACGATCCCGGCCGTCAGGAACATCCGCTGCCAAAACACGCTCATCTGCTTGAGCACCGCGGCGTTGACGATCGCGTTATCGAACGACAGCGACACCTCGAGGACAGCCAGCACCACGAGCAAAAACAGGGCATTGACTCCCCCGTGCGCGTATCCGGCAATCAAGGCGACTCCGGTCACCGTCAGCGAAATGCCGAAAATGCGAAACGCTGACATGAGTCCCTTTATAGCCCCGAGCAGCTAAACGGGCCGACGCCTCGGCCCGTCGGCCCTCCGGCCTTAGTATTTTCAAACTGTGGCGGTGCCAGCCAGCACGGGAGCTTCCCAGGGGCCGATCGCGCGGGGCAGCGTCGCGCGGGTCGGTGCCGCGACCGCGCTGACCGCGCTGTGCGGCTACGCGGTGATCTATCTGGCCGCTCGCGACCTGGCTCCGAGCGGCTACTCGATATTTGCGGTGTTCTGGGGCGCGTTCGGCCTGGTCAACGGCGCCGCCAACGGCCTGCTGCAGGAGACCACCCGGGAAATCCGCTCGACGGGCTACCTCGAGGTGTCGCCGACTCGTGCCCATCCGCTGCGGATCGCCGCGCTGGTCGGTGTCGCCGCGGCCGTCGTCATCGCCGGTAGCGCGCCATTGTGGAGCGGGCGGGTATTCGTCGAGGCGCGCTGGCTGTCGGTGGCACTGCTCAGCGTCGGCCTGGCCGGGTTTTGCCTGCACGCCACCCTGCTGGGCATGCTGGCCGGCACCAATCAGTGGACCCGGTACGGGGCGCTGATGGTGACCGACGCGATCATCCGCGTGACGGTCGCGGGGTTGACGGCCGCGCTCGGGTGGGGCCTGGCCGGGTTCCTGTGGGCGACGGTCGCGGGCTCGGTGGCGTGGCTGAGCCTGCTGGCGGCCTCGCCCACCGTGCGCGCGACGGCGCGGCTAGTGACGCCCGGCAGCACCGCGACGTTCCTGCGCGGCGCCGCCCATTCGGTCACCGCGGCCGGCGCCAGCGCGATTCTGGTGATGGGATTCCCGGTGCTGCTGAAGCTGACCAGCAGCGAGCTGGGTGCTGCGGGAGGCGTCGTCATCCTGGCCGTGACCCTGACCCGCGCGCCGCTGCTGGTCCCGCTGACGGCCATGCAGGGCAACCTGATCGCTCATTTCGTCGACGAGCGCAGCGACCGGCTGCGGGCGCTGATCGCACCCGCGGTGCTGATCGCCGGCATCGGTGCGGTCGGGGTGGTGGCGGCCGCCCTGGTGGGCCCGTGGGTGCTGCGGGTCGCGTTCGGGCCGCAGTACGACGCCGGCAGCGCCCTGCTGGCGTGGCTGACCGCGGCCGCCGTGGCGATCGCCCTGCTCACGCTCACCGGCGCCGCCGCGGTGGCGGCCGCCCTGCATCGGGCGTATTCGCTGGGCTGGGTAGGCGCGACGGTGGCGTCGGGGTTGCTGTTGCTGTTGCCCTGGGGGGACGGGTCGCTGCAGACCCGCACCGTCGTCGCCCTGTTGTGCGGCCCGCTGGTGGGGATCGGCGTTCATCTGGCGGCGCTGGCGCGCGCGGGACGCCTGTCGGGCTGATCCGGCCTGGTCCGGCGTGTACCTTGTGGTGCATCGAACTGCAATACGCGGGCGTCTGGATCGTCATTCCCGCCTTCAACGAGGCCTCAGTCATCGGCGAGGTGGTCGCCGATGTGCGCTCGGTCTTCGACAACGTCGTCTGCGTGGACGACGGCAGCACCGACGGCACCGGGGAGATCGCCCGCCGGGCGGGGGCTCATCTGGTGCGCCATCCGATCAACGTGGGTCAGGGCGCGGCGATCCAGACGGGCGTCGAATACGCCCGCCGGCAGCCGGGTGCGCGGGTGTTCGCCACCTTCGACGCCGACGGCCAGCACCGCGTCAAAGACCTGGCGGCGATGGTCGACCGGCTGGCCGCTGGCGACGTCGACGTCGTCATCGGAACGCGGTTCGGCCGGCCCGACGGGGCCACCCAACCACCACTTTTCAAGCGGATAGTGCTGCGCACCGCCGCGCGGTTGAGCCGCCGGGGCCGCCGGCTCGGCCTGACCGACACCAACAACGGCCTGCGGGTGTTCACCAAGAAGGTGGCCGACGGGCTGAACATCACCATGAGCGGTATGAGCCATGCCAACGAGTTCGTCATGCTGATCGCCGAAAACAACTGGCGCGTGGCCGAGGAACCGGTCGAGGTGCTGTACACCGAATACTCGAAGTCGAAGGGGCAACCCCTGCTCAACGGTGTCAACATCATCTTCGACGGGTTCCTGCGAGGTCGGTTACCCAGATGACTTCCAAGGTGAAAAGGATTGAATGGTGAACTGGATCCAGGTGCTGCTGATCGGCGCGATCGTCGGGCTGCTGGTCTACCTGCTGCGGTCGCGGCGCAGCGCACGGTCCAAGGCCTGGGTCAAGGTCGGCTATGTCCTGTTCGTGCTGGGCGGCATCTATGCCGTGCTGCGGCCCGGCGACACCACCGTGGTGGCGCACTGGTTCGGGATAGGCCGCGGCACCGACCTGATGCTCTACGCCCTGATCATGGCGTTCAGCTTTACCACGCTGAGCACCTATATGCGGTTCAAGGACCTGGAGTTGCGCTACGCCCGGCTGGCGCGTGCCGTGGCGCTCGAGGGCGCCCAAGAACCCGAGCCGCGTTAGCCTGCGGCGTGCAGGTGCCGGAAGTACTCCACCGTCCGGCGCACACCATCGTCGAGCTGAACCTGCGGGCGCCAGCCCAAAACCCTTTCGGCGAGCCCGATGTCGAGGCAGGACCGCTTTAGATCGCCCAGCCGCGGCGGATGGAACTCCGGATCGTCGGGCCCGCCCACCGCCGCCGCCACCGCCGTGTGCAGTTGGCGGTCTGATGTCTGGATGCCGGTGCCGATGTTGAAGCGCTGCCCGCCGCCGTCGTCGCCGGAGGCCTTGACGAAGGCCTCCACCACGTCGTCGACGAACACGTAGTCGCGGGTGTTGGAGCCGTCGCCGAACACCTTGGTGGGCTTACCCGACAGCAGCGCCTGGGCGAAGATCGCCACCACGCCCGCCTCGCCGTGCGGGTCCTGGCGGGGACCGTAGACGTTGGCCGGGGCGATGTGCGAGCAGTCCAGGCCGTAGAGGTGGCGGAACGTGTTGAGGTAGATCTCCCCCGCCACCTTGCCCGCGGCGTAGGGCGACGCCGGGTCGGTGGGCACCGTCTCCGGGGTCGGGAATTGGGTTGGGGCGCCGTAAATGGATCCCCCCGACGAGGTGTGGACGACCTTGCGGACCCCGGTGCTGCGCGCGGCTTCGGCCAGCCGCACGGTGCCGATCACGTTGACCGAGGCGTCGAATTGCGGGTCCGCGACGGAGCGCCGCACGTCGATCTGGGCGGCCAGATGGAACACCACCTCGGGCCGGTGCTCGGCGAGGATCGAGTTCAGATCCGCCGTCACGATGTCCGCCTCGACGAAGTCGTGTGCGGGATTGTCGGCCAGATGCTCGATGTTGGTCGCGCGGCCGCTCGCGAAATTATCCAGCCCCACAACCGTGTGACCATCCTCCACCAGACGGTCGACTAGCGTCGAGCCGATGAAACCGGCCGCCCCGGTGACCAATGCGCGCACCGGCCCACCATACCGGCGGGTCGTCGCGGCCGCGGCGACGCTCATCGCCGTGCAGCTGGCGATACGCGCGGTACTGGCGTTCGGCGGCTACTTCTACTGGGACGATCTGATTCTGATCGGAAAGGCGGGCACCCAGGGCCTGCTGTCGCCGTCGTACCTGTTCGACGACCACGACGGCCACCTGATGCCGGCCGCCTTCCTGGTCGCGGGCGCGATCACCCGGCTGGCCCCGCTGGTGTGGGCGGGTCCGGCGATCAGCCTGGTGGTGCTGCAGCTGCTGGTCTCGCTGGCGCTGCTGCGCGCGCTGTACGTCATCCTCGGCTGGCGGCCTGTGCTGCTGATCCCGTTGACGTTCGCGCTCGTCACGCCGCTGGGGGTTCCCGGGTTCGCGTGGTGGGCGGCGGCGCTGAACTCGTTGCCGATGCTGGCGGCGCTGGCCTGGGTGTGCGCCGACGCGATCCTGCTGGTCCGCACCGGCAACCGGCGCTACGCGGTCACCGGCGTGCTGGTTTACCTCGGCGGCCTGGTGTTTTTCGAGAAAGCCGCGGTGATTCCATTCGTGGCGTTCGCGCTGGCCGCGCTGCTGTGCCACGTGCAGGGTGATCGGCCCGCGATTTGGGCGGTGCGGCGGGTGTGGCGGGCCGGTATTTGGCTGTGGGCCGCGTCGCTGGCGCTGACCGCCGGCTGGATAGCGCTCTACCTGGCCGTGGTGAACCAGCGTCGATGGAGTTCCGACCTGTCGATGACCTGGGACCTGCTGTCCCGGTCGATCACCCACGGCATCGTGCCGGGCCTGGCCGGCGGCCCCTGGCACTGGGACCGCTGGGCACCGGCGTCCCCGTGGGCGACACCGGGTCCGGTGGTGATGGCGCTGGGCTGGCTGGTGCTTGTGGTTGTGGTGGCGCTGTCGCTGATCCGCAAGCAGCGGATCGGGTTGGTGTGGCTGACCGCCGGCGGTTACGTGATCGCCTGCCAGGTGCCGATCTATCTGATGCGATCGTCGCGGTTCACCGCGCTCGAGTTGGCCCAGACACTGCGCTACTTTCCCGACCTGGTCGTCGTGGTGGCGCTGCTCGCCGCCGTGGCATTCTGCGCACCGAACCGGACCGGTGCGCGCTGGCTGGACGCATCGCCGAAACGCACTGCGGTGTCGGCCGTTTTCGCGACGCTGTTCGTGGCCAGCAGCCTGTATTCCACCGAGACGTTTCTGACCAGCTGGCGAGACGACCCGGCCCGGCCGTACCTGCGCCACGCCCGCGCCAGTTTGGCTGCCGCGCACGCGAGTTCGAATGTGCCACTGCTGGATCAAGAAGTCGATCCGCTGGTGCTGCAGCGGGTGGCCTGGCCGGAGAACCTGGCCAGTCACATGTTCGCGCTGTTACACGATCGACCGGAATTCGATTCGGCGACAACGCAATTGAGGATGCTGGACAGCTCTGGCCAGCTCGTCGACGCGCGGGTGACCTGGATCCGGACCATCGTGCCCGGGCCCATGCAGCGCTGCGGCTACTTCGTGCAGCCGGACCAGCCCGCGCGCCTGATCCTCGACGGCCCGCTGCTGCCGGCCGACTGGACCGTCGAACTCAATTACCTGGCCAACAGCGACGGCTCGATGACGCTGTCGCTTACCGAAGGACCCGCCGTCAAGGTTCCGGTGCATCCGGGACTCAATCGGGTCTTCGTCAGGCTGCCCGGCGCCGGCGACGCGATCAACGCGCGGGCCAACACCACCGCGCTATCGCTTTGCCTCGCGTCGGGTCCGGTGGGTTTTGTGGTGCCCGCCTGACCGGCACGCTCATGATTTGCTGACGGCGGCGACCGGCGGGAGGACAACGATGTCGTATCTGGAGGCGGCTCCGGAGCTATTGACCTCCGCAGCAACGGATTTGGTGGGGATCGGCTCGGCGCTGAACGTGGCGAACGCGGCCGCGGCAAGGCCAACCACCACGGTGCTGGCCGCCGCCGAGGACGAGGTGTCGGCCGCGGTGGCGTCGCTCTTTGCCGGGCATGCCCGGCAGTACCAGGCGCTGAGCGCCCAGGTGGAGACGTTTCATCAGCGGTTCACCCAGCTGTTGGCGTCGGGCGCCGGGGCGTATGCGGCCACCGAGGCGGCGGGTGCCGGGCCGCTGCAGCCGCTGCTCGACCTGATCAACGCGCCCACCCAGGCGCTGCTCGGCCGGCCGCTGATCGGCGACGGCGCCGACGCGACGACGCCTGGCGCGTCGGGCGGGGCCGGTGGGTTGCTATTCGGCAACGGCGGCAACGGAGCGGTGGGCGCTACCGGCCAGGCGGGCGGTGCCGGCGGTGCGGCCGGCTTGTTCGGCAACGGCGGCGATGGCGGCAACGGCAGCGGCGGCGGTCACGGCGGTAGCGCGGGCCTGGCCGGCCCGTTCGGCCAGAGCGGGCACAACGGCTCGCCGTAGGGTCAGAACCGGGTCAGAACCGCCCGAGCGTCACGCGAGCGTGACGCCGGTGGTCGAGGGTCACGCTAGCGTGACGCTCGGCGTCGAAGATGGAGCCGCCTAGGAGAATCGAACTCCTGACCTATTCATTACGAGTGAATCGCTCTACCGACTGAGCTAAGGCGGCATGCCCGCACGGCGGGCGGCACGAGTCTACGGCAGCGGGGCTGGGTCACCCAAGTTGCTGCCCGATGCTCGCGACCATGGCGTCGACTGCGAACTTGGGTTTGACGTTGATCGCCAGTGCCTCGCGGCACTGCAGCACGGCTTCGATGCAGCGCAGCAGCCGCTCCGGCGTCGCGTGGGCGGCCAGCGCGGCCACCCGGTCGGCCATGTCCGGGTGATTGGCCCGGACGCCTCCGGCCCCCGAAGATCCCGGGGCAGCCCCAGCCGAAACCACCAGCGCATCCCGGAAGTACGTGGCCAGGTCGATCAGGGCCCGGTCCAGCGCGTCGCGCGAGGCACGGGTCTGCCGGGACTTCTGCCGTCGCTCCAGGTCTTTCATCGCCCCGGTGGCCCCGCGCAGCGCGCCGGCGGTGCCTTTACCGGTGCCGCCGGCCCCGAGGGCCGTCCTCAGCTCTTCGGTCTCGGCCTCGGCGCGGTCGGCGGTCAGCACCACGGCCTCGGATTCGGCGGCCGCCACCAGCTCCTCCGCCGCCGCGTAGGCCCGCGACGCCGTTGCGGCGTCGCGCACCAGGCCGAGCGCCCGCTCCCGCCGCTCCCGGGCCGCAGGATCGGTGGCCAGCCGCCGCGCCCGTCCCACGTGCCCACCGCTGACAGACGCCGCCCAGTTCGCCGTGTCGGCGGCCAGGCCGTCGCCGTCGATCAGCACCTGCGCGATGGCCTCGGTCGACGGAGTCACCAGCGCGACGTGCCGGCACCGGGACCGCAGCGTCACCGCGATATCCTCGGGATCGACCGACGGCGCGCACAGCAGGAACACCGTCGACGGCGGCGGTTCCTCGACCACCTTGAGCAGAGCGTTCGCGGCGCCCTCGGTCAGCCGATCGGCGTCCTCGATCACCACGATCTGCCGTCGTCCGGTGCTCGGACGGCGCGACGCGATCTGCACGATGGCGCGCATCTCGCCCACACCGATCGACAGGCCCTCGGGGATCACCCGCCGGACGTCGGCATGAGTGCCCGCCATGGTCGTCGTACAGGCCCGGCAGCGCCCGCACCCGGGGCCTTGGTCGCCGGAGTCCCCGGAGTCCTCCAAGCCCTCTAGGCCCCCAGTGCACTGCAGGGCCGCCGCGAAGCACAGCGCCGCAACCGAGCGGCCGGACCCCGGCGGCCCGGTGATGAGCCACGCATGTGTCATAGTCCCGTCGTCCGCCGCCGTGTGAGCCGAATCACCGCGGGCGGCCCTGGCCGCGGCCAGCAGCACGGCTTCCACCGCTTCCTGGCCTACCAGCCGCGTAAACACCCCGGACATCATCGGCAACAGTAGTGACACCCGCCGACGGATACCGATCGGCCACCAAACCGCGACACTTCCGTGATCTTTCGCTTTCTTTCGGCACGTTCGCGCGACTTGCCGAGCCGGTTGAAGGTTTCCGACAAGTCCCCGCCGCCCGATACGGTGAGCAGATGGCAACCCCGGCGGCGGCACTGCCCGGGCGGATTAGTGCGTTCGTCCGGTGGGTGGTTCGCACCCCGTGGCCGCTGTTCACGCTGAGCATGCTGCAGGCCGACATCATCGGCGCCCTGTTCGTGCTCGGCTTCCTGCGGTACGGGTTGCCGCCCCAGGACCGCATCCAGCTACAGGATCTGCCGCCGGTCAACCTGGCGGTCTTCGGTGCCGCGGTGATGACCGTGTTTCTCACCGGGCTCGCGGTGAACGTGCAGCTGCTGATGCCCGTTTTCCGGTGGCAGCGCCGCGACAACATGCTCACCGAGGCCGATCCGGCCGCCACCGAACTGGCCCGCAGCCGCGCGTTGCGCATGCCCTACTACCGGACCCTGATCAGCCTGGCGTCCTGGAGCGTGGGCGGCGGCGTGTTCATCGCCGCCAGCTGGTCGGTGGCCAAGTATGCGGCGCCCGTCGTCGCGGTCGCCACCGCGCTGGGCGCCACCGCGACCGCGATCATCGGCTACCTGCAGTCCGAGCGGGTCCTGCGGCCGGTGGCCGTGGCCGCGCTGCGCAGCGGCGTGCCGGAGAACGTCAAGGCACCCGGCGTCATCCTGCGGGTGATGCTGACCTGGGTGCCATCCACCGGTGTGCCCCTGGTGGCGATCGTGCTGGCGGTGATGGCGGACAAGGTCTCGCTGCTGCACACCGAGCCGGAGAAGTTGTTCAATCCCATCCTGCTGCTGGCGCTGGCGGCGTTCATCATCGGGCTGGTCAGCATCTGGTTGGTGGCCATGTCGATCGCCGACCCGCTGCGGCAGCTGCGCTGGGCGCTGTCCGAGGTGCAGCGCGGTAACTACAACGCCCACATGCAGATCTACGACGCCAGCGAACTGGGCCTGCTGCAAGCCGGTTTCAACGACATGGTCCGCGACCTGTCCGAGCGGCAGCGGCTGCGCGACCTGTTCGGTCGCTACGTCGGCGAGGACGTCGCCCGCCGGGCGCTCGAGCGCGGCACCGAGTTGGGCGGACAGGAACGCGACGTCGCCGTGCTGTTCGTGGACCTGATCGGCTCCACCCAGCTTGCCTCGACCCGGCCGCCGGCCGAGGTGGTCCACCTGCTCAACGAGTTCTTCCGGGTGGTGGTGGACAGCGTCGGCCGGCACGGCGGCTTCGTCAACAAGTTCCAGGGCGACGCCGCGCTGGCGATCTTCGGCGCGCCCATCGAACACCCGGACGCCTCCGGGGGCGCGCTGGCGGCCGCGCGTGAGCTGCACGACGAACTGCTGCCGGTGCTGGGCAGCGCGGAGTTCGGCATCGGCGTGTCGGCCGGGCGCGCCATAGCCGGCCACATCGGCGCGCAGGCCCGGTTCGAGTACACCGTGATCGGCGACCCGGTCAACGAGGCCGCCCGGCTCACCGAATTGGCCAAACTCGAGGACGGCCACGTGCTGGCGTCGGCGATCGCGGTCAGCGGCGCGCTGGACGCCGAGGCGCTGTGCTGGGATGTCGGCGAAGTCGTCGGGCTGCGCGGGCGCACCGCCCCGACTCAGTTGGCAAGGCCTCTGAACCTGGCCCCCTCGGAGCCTGCCACCGGGGCGGCCATCGAAGAGGTGTCCAGCGAGATCATGTGACCGGCCCACCGGTCCATGCCGGGGGCCGCGTCAATCGCCGTCAGGTGCGCTTGGCGGCCTTTTTCGCGGGCGCCTTCTTGGCAGGCGCCTTGCGGGTGGTCTTCTTGGCGGCCTTCTTGGCCGGGCCGCGGGCCCGACGATCGGCCAGCAGCTCGGCGGCGCGCTCGTCGGTGATCGTCGCCACGTCGTCGCCCTTGCGCAGGCTCGCGTTCGTCTCGCCGTCGGTGACGTACGGCCCAAATCGCCCGTCCTTGATCAGCATCGGCTTGCCGGACGCCGGATCGGCGCCGAGCTCGCGCAGCGGCGGAGCCGAAGCACTTTGCCGGCCAGCACGTTTCGGCTCAGCGTAAATCTTCAGCGCTTCCTCGAGCGTGATGGTGAACATTTGGTCTTCGGTCGCCAGTGATCGAGAATCGGTGCCACGCTTCAGGTATGGGCCATAGCGCCCGTTCTGCGCGGTGATCTCGTCACCCGAAGCGGGGTCCACACCGACGACCCGCGGCAGCGAAAGCAGCTTCAGCGCATCGTCGAGAGTCACCGTCTGCAAGTCCATGGTCCGAAGCAGCGAACCGGTCCGGGGTTTCGGGCCTTGCGGGGCAGCCTTTTTGCCCTTCTTGGCCCCCCGATCCGCTGCTTCGTCGCCGGCCCCGCCGTCTTCCGGCTTGGGCAGGACCTCGGTCACGTAGGGCCCGTAACGGCCGTCCTTGGCGACGATCTCGTGCCCGGTTGCCGGATCCACCCCCAGGACGCGTCCCTCTTGAGGTGTGGCGAATAGCTCTTCGGCCACCTCGAGCGTCAGCTCGTCAGGGGTGAGCGTGCCGTTGAGGTTGGCCCGCTGCGGGGTGGGTTCGCCGTCGTCGCCCGTCACCAGGCGTTCCAGGTACGGCCCGTTCTTGCCCACCCGAACATAGACCGGGCGGCCCTGATCATCGTCAAAAAGCTTGATGGAGTTGACTTCTCGAGCGTCGATGCCCTCGAGATTGACGCCGACCAACTTCTTCAGGCCGCCGGAACGGGCGATCGAGTGGGGCACGCCGTGTTCGCCGCCGAAGTAAAAAGCGCTGAGCCAGTTGGTCCGTTGCTCGTGCCCGTTGGCGATCTCATCGAGTTCGTCTTCCATCGCCGCGGTGAAGTTGTAGTCGACCAGCCGCCCGAAGTGTTGCTCCAGCAGCCCGGTGACGGCGAAAGCGACCCAGGACGGCACCAGGGCGCTGCCCTTCTTGTGCACGTAGCCGCGGTCCTGGATCGTCTTGACGATCGACGAGTAGGTCGACGGTCGGCCGATACCGAGCTCCTCGAGCGCCTTGACCAACGACGCTTCGGTATAGCGGGCCGGCGGGTTGGTGGCGTGCCCGTCCGGGGTCAACTCGACGGCGTCCAGCCGCTGACCCGGGGTCAGGTGGGGCAGCCGGCGTTCCGCGTCGTCGGCCTCCCCGCCGGCCAGCTCGTCGACGGTCTCCACGTAGGCCTTGAGGAACCCGGGGAAGGTCAGCGTGCGGCCGCTGGCGGAGAACACCACGTCCCGGCTTCCGCCGTCACCGCTCGCTGCACCGGCGATCTTCAGGCTCAGCGTGGTGCCGCGCGCGTCGGCCATCTGCGAGGCCACCGTGCGCTGCCAGACCAGCTCGTAGAGCCGGAATCCGTCGCCGTCCAGCTCGCGGCGCACCGCATCCGGGGTGGCGAACGTCTCGCCGGCGGGCCGGATCGCCTCGTGCGCCTCCTGCGCGTTCTTCACCTTGCGGGTGTACTGCCGCGGTGCCGGAGCGACGTACTCCGCGCCGTAGAGCTGACGCGCCTGGGTGCGCGCCGCCTCGATCGCCGACTCCGCCAGGGTGGTGGAATCGGTTCGCATATAAGTGATGTAGCCGTTCTCGTACAGCCGCTGCGCGATGCTCATCGTCCGCTCCGCGGAGAACCGCAGCTTGCGGCTGGCCTCCTGCTGCAGCGTCGACGTCATGAACGGTGGGTACGGACGCCGGGTGTAGGGCTTCTCCTCCGCCGACGCCACGGTCAGCTCCGCCCCGCGCAACGCCTGCGCCAGCGCGGTCGCGCGCGCCTGGTCCAAGACCGTGACTTCGTCGGCCTTGCGCAGCACACCCTGCGCGTCGAAATCGCGGCCGGTGGCGACCCGCAACCCGTCGACGCTGGTCAACCGGGCGATGAAGGTTGGCGGCTGGGCCTTCGGATCGGACACGCTGGCGTCCAGCTGGGCGACGATGTCCCAGTAGGACGCGCTGCGGAACGCCATCCGGTCCCGCTCGCGCTGCACGATGATGCGGGTGGCCACCGACTGCACGCGGCCCGCCGACAGCTTCGGCGCGACCTTCTTCCACAGCACGGGGCTGACCTCGTAGCCGTACAACCGGTCCAGAATGCGTCGTGTCTCCTGCGCATCGACCAGGTCGGTGTCCAGGTCACGCGGGTTCTCGGCGGCCTCCAGAATGGCCGGCCGGGTGATCTCGTGGAACACCATCCGCTTGACCGGTATGCGCGGCTTCAGGGTCTCCAGCAGGTGCCAGGCGATGGCCTCGCCCTCGCGGTCACCATCCGTGGCCAGGTAGAGCTCGTCGACGTCTTTGAGCAGGCCCTTCAGCTCGGTGACGGTGTGCTTTTTCTCGGGGCTGATGATGTAGAGCGGCTCGAAGTCGGCATCGACGTTGACCCCGAGCCTGGCCCAGGGTTCGGACTTGAACTTCGCGGGGACGTCTGCGGCGGCCCGGGGCAGGTCGCGGATGTGCCCCCGGGAGGACTCGACGATGTAGGCCGAGCCCAGGTAGCCGGCCAACTTGCGCGCTTTGGTAGGCGACTCGACAATGACGAGTCGCCGCAGGCTCCCATTTCCGCTGCTGCGGGTCCCTACTGCCTTGGCCTCAGCCAACTGCGCTCCATCTCACATCCCGCCCAATTTAGGCCACTCTCTGCCAGTGGGCATCTGACAATTTCGCACCCGAGGGTGGGCCTGCGCAAACCGGCACCCCGGAAAGCCGCCCCTAATGGGCCGTCAAACCCGGGGCCATTGCGCCAACGCCTCGGCGCCGTCCGGGGGTTCCCCCACGTTCTCTACCAGGCGCGATAGCCTTCGACGGCCACTGATCCGAAGCGCCGGCCGAGCGCTGCGGGTGCCGATCAGGGTGGGCGCAATCCCAACCCGCATCAGAGCCGACGCGAGCGGTGAATGGGTGTCCGGGGCGTGCGGATCCAGACCCAGCAGGTAGCGATCGGCGTCCGGACTGCCGGCCGCCAGGATCCATGCCCGCAGCTCGCGCGGCCCGGGCAGCCACCGCGGTGGCACCGTCTTGACCGCGCCGCGCGTCCACTCGGCGGCGATGGGGCGCAGCAGCGGGTTCACCGCCGTGCGCACCAGGGGGGTGTCTTCGTCCGTGCGGGTGATCTCGGGCTCCAGACCGGCCTCGCGAATCATCTCGGCCAGCCCCAAGGCGCGCCAGGGCTGATCCACCACAACCGACAGCCGGGCACCCGGCGATTCGGGGCCCCCGACCATTACGATCTGGCCCGATGCTGCCAGCACCCCAGTGAGATCGGCGACCGCGGGCGGCACCGACTCCGCTGTGAAGAACGAAAGCTGGCTCACGCCACCGACAGTATGCCTAGTGGGCGGTCCGCGCCCTGAAGTGTTCGGCGCGGCGGCGCCTGGGCGCGACGCACGGGGCGAGCCACGGAGCGACCCACGTGGCAACCCTGAACAACGAGAACCCCCCGGCCGCACCGACTATAGCGGGACTGCACGGGGGGTTTCGTCAGAATCGACTCTTTCTTAGACGGAGCGCACTCCGGTGGCCTGGGGCCCCTTGGGGCTGTGGCCGATCTCGAACTCGACCTTCTGGTTTTCTTCAAGGGTGCGGAAGCCCGTTCCCTGGATCTCCGTGTAGTGGACAAACACATCGGCGGAACCGTCCTCGGGGGCGATGAAGCCGAACCCCTTCTCCGCGTTGAACCACTTCACAGTTCCCTGTGGCATTTCTCGATATTTCCTTCTCTTCAGGGTGCGAAGCACCGCCTTCCGGTGCCCCGGGCCAAGCTACGACCGCCATACCTCGCGGAGTCGCCGGAACTTCACCCGACAGATAACCTTCGCAGGAACCGCGGCCGCAACGTCGATCCTGCGAAAGTTTGACACGAACACAGAAGCTGCGACCGCCCAACAGTCAACCATGAACATCGCGTCAGCGACAGACTGAAAGTCGCGGAGATCTCGAAAGGGTGGACGCGTAACCCCAGCGTCATCCCGCCGCAAAATTCTGCGGCGCCGAGCAGGCCCGGGAAAGGCTTGAGGAAGGCTTGAGATGGCGAGTTTCGGCAGCGAACTGCTGGCCGCGGCGCTCGCCGGAACCGCGCCGGACGAGCACCCGCTGCGACACGTCGCCGAGCTGCCGCCGCGGCGCGGCAGGCCGCACGGTTGGCCGGAGTGGGCCGAGCCCGACGTGATTCGCGCGTTCACCGGGCGCGGCATCGCCGCACCGTGGTCGCACCAGGCGCACGCCGCGGAGCTGGCCCACGCCGGCCGTCATGTGGTGGTGAGCACCGGCACCGCGTCGGGAAAATCGCTGGCCTATCAACTCCCCGTGCTCAACACGCTGGCGACGGATCCGCGGGCCCGCGCGCTGTATCTGTCGCCCACCAAGGCGCTCGGCCACGACCAGCTGCGGGCCGCGCACGCGCTGGCCGCGGCGGTGCCGCTCGACGATGTGGCGCCGACGGCCTATGACGGCGACAGCCCCGCCGAGGTCCGCCGTTTCGCGCGCGAGCGCTCCCGATGGGTGTTCTCCAACCCGGACATGACCCACCTGTCGGTGCTGCGAAACCATGCCCGCTGGGCAGTGCTGCTGCGCAACCTGAGGTTCGTGGTCGTCGACGAATGCCATTACTACCGTGGGGTTTTCGGCTCTAATGTGGCGATGGTGCTGCGGCGCCTGTTGCGGCTGTGCGCGCGCTATTCGGCTGATCCCGGCAAAGGGCCGACGGTGATCTTCGCCAGCGCGACAACGGATTCGCCGGGCGCGACGGCCACCGAATTGATCGGGCAACCCGTCGAGGAGGTCACCGACGACGGCTCACCCCAGGGGGCCCGCACGGTGGCGCTGTGGGAGCCCGCGCTGCGCGCCGACCTGACCGGTGAGAACGGCGCCCCGGTGCGCCGCTCGGCGGGCGCCGAGGCGGCCCGCGTGATGGCCGACCTGGTCGCCGAGGGGGCGCAGACTTTGACGTTCGTCCGGTCTCGCCGCGCCGCGGAACTCACCGCGCTGGGCGCCCAGGCGCGGCTGGACGACATTGCCCCCGACCTGTCGCCCCTGGTGGCGTCGTATCGCGCCGGTTACCTCGCCGAGGACCGCAGCGCTTTGGAGCACGCGCTCGCCGAGGGCGGGCTGCGCGGACTGGCCACCACCAACGCGCTGGAGTTGGGTGTCGACATCGCCGGGCTGGACGCGGTGGTGCTGGCCGGCTTTCCCGGGACGGTGGCGTCGTTCTGGCAGCAGGCCGGCCGGTCGGGGCGGCGCGGCCAGGGCGCGCTGGTGGTGCTGATCGCCCGCGACGACCCGTTGGACACGTACCTGGTGCACCACCCCGGCGCGCTGCTGGACAAGCCCGTAGAACGGGTCGTGATCGATCCCGGTAATCCCTACATCCTGGGGCCGCAGTTGTTGTGTGCGGCCACCGAACTGCCGCTCGACGACGCCGAGGTCCGGTCCCTGGGCGCCGAGCAGGTGGCCGAGGGACTGGTGGACGACGGGCTGCTGCGGCGGCGGTCCGGCATTTACTTTCCGGCGCCGGGCCTGGAACCCCATGCCGCGGTGGACATCCGCGGCTCGACGGGCGGCCAGGTAGCCATCGTGGAGGCAGACACCGGGCGGCTGCTGGGCAACGCGGGAGTGGGTCAGGCCCCGGCGTCGATCCACCCGGGCGCGGTATACCTGCACCAGGGCGACAGCTACGTCGTCGACTCGCTGGATCTGCACGAAGGGATCGCGTTCGTGCACGCCGAGAATCCCGGATATGCCACGTTCGCAAGGGAACTCAGCGATATCGCGGTCACCGGTACCGGTGAACGACTCTCGTTCGGGCCCGTGAAGCTGGGGCTGGTGCCGGTGACCGTGACAAACCAGGTGGTCGGGTATCTGCGCCGGCGGCTGTCCGGAGAGGTGATCGACTTCGTCGAACTGGACATGCCCGAGCACGTCTTGGCCACCACCGCGGTGATGTACACCGTCACCGCCGATGCATTGCTGCACAACAGCTTTGGCGGTGTTGACGCGCCCCGGATCCCCGGATCGTTGCACGCCGCCGAGCACGCGGCCATTGGCCTGCTGCCGTTGGTGGCCAGCTGCGACCGCGGCGACATCGGCGGCATGTCGACAGCGATCGGGCCGGACGGCCTGCCCAGTGTCTTTGTCTACGACGGCTATCCGGGCGGGGCAGGATTCGCTGAGCGCGGGTTCCGCCGGGCCCGGACGTGGTTGGGTGCCACCGCCGACGCCATCGAGGCATGCGAATGCCCGAGCGGATGCCCGTCGTGTGTGCAGTCCCCGAAGTGCGGCAACGGCAACGACCCGCTGGACAAGGCCGGCGCCGTGCAGGTGCTGCGGCTGGTGCTGGCGGAGCTGGGTGACGAGAATGGCGGGCCGCCGAGGCTCGGCTCTTAGCAAATTTGCTACGTCCAGGGCAGAATACTGCTTGAACTCATACCGAGTTCATTTGATCGGGGACGCCCTTGGGGAGGTGTCGCATGTCATTCGTGATCGCGGTGCCGGAGGCGTTCGGGGCAGCCGCCACGGACATGGCCAATATCGGCTCGACGCTTGACGCGGCCAACGCGGCCACGTCGGCCAGGACGACGGGCGTGCTGGCCGCCGCCGCGGATGAGGTCCCGGTGGCCATCGCGGGCCTGTTTTGCGGGCACGGCCAGGGGTATCAGGAGCTCAGCGCGCAGGCGGCGGCGTTCCACGAACAGTTTGCGCAGGCCCTGACCGCGGCTTCGGGGTCTTATGCCGCGACCGAAGCCGCCAACGAGGCCGCCAACGCCTCGCCGCTGCAGGTACTGCTCAACCTGATCAACACGCCGACCCAGGCGCTCACCGGGCGTCCGCTGATCCTGCTCCGTGCATCGACGTCCCGGCACTCTCGAATCGTTGGAAGCAGGGCCGCGGCGGGCTGACCTAGCCAACGCCGTGCGCGAGCAAAGCCGCCGTGTTGTAGTTGAACTCAGCATGGCCCGATCCGCCATATGGTGCACTCACAGCGAAGCCAGTTGACTGGGCACTATCCGGGTTATCGGGATCCGTTGGGGAGGTGTCAGGTGTCGCCGAAGAGCTAGCGCCATAAGCCGGCGGACGCAAACCAGTTAGCTGCGACGAGAGGAACCCACGTGTCGTTCACGATGGCGGTGCCAGAATTGCTGGGGACGGCGGCAACGGACCTAGCGGGTATCGGGTCGAGCCTGAACTCGGCCAGCGCGGCCGCGGCGGCTCCGACGACCGGAATCCTGGCCGCGGCCGAGGACGAGGTGTCGACGGCCATCGCCGGCCTGTTCTCCGGGCACGGGCAGCAGTATCAGGCGCTCAGCGCGCAGGCGGCCGCGTTTCATACCCAGTTTTCGCGGGCGTTGGCCGCCGGTGCCGACGCGTATGCCGCCGCCGAGGCCGCCAACACTTCGCCCCTGCAGAACCTGCTCAACACGATCAACGGGCCCATCCAGTCGCTGACCGGGCGCCCCTTGATCGCCAATGGGGCCAATGCGGCCCCGGGCAGCGGGCAAGACGGCGGCCCCGGCGGGTGGGTGTTCGGCGACGGCGGGGCCGGCGGGTCCGGCGCGCCAGGCCAAAACGGCGGGAACGGCGGGAACGGCGGGATCTTGGGCATCGGCGGGGCGGGCGGCGCCGGCGGGAGCTTCTTTGGCGGCACCACCGGAACCGGCGGCACGGGCGGGCAGGGCGGGTGGTTTGGCGGCAACGGCGGCGTTGGCGGCGCCGGCGGAAGCGGCGGACCCGGCCTGGCGGGCAACGGCGGGAACGGCGGAGCCGGCGGCGGCGTCGGACTGCTGGGCGCCGGCGGCAACGGCGGAGCCGGCGGGGCCGGCTTCGTCGGCGGGGCCGGCGGGAACGGCGGAACCGGCGGTCCGCTGTCCGGGCTGTTCGGCAACGGCGGCGGCAACGGCGGAGCGGGCGGGTACGGGCACGAGACCGGCGGCAACGGCGGAGCCGGGGGCAACGCCGGCCCCGTCGGCTCCGGCGGTGCCGGCGGAGCCGGCGGAACAAGCACGGTAGCGAATGCGGGCGCCGGCGGGGCCGGCGGCAACGGCGGCCTGCTGGTCGGCCCCGGCGGGGCCGGCGGCGACGGCGGATTCAGCACGGGCGGCCACGGCGGGGCCGGTGGCGCGGGCGGCAGGGCAGGCCTGCTGCTCTCCTCCGGCGGCCTCGGGGGTGCCGGAGGAGTGAGCCAAAACGGCACGGTGGGCGGGTCGGGCGGGGCAGGCGGCAACGCCGGCCTGCTCGGCTGCGGCGGGATGGGCGGGGCCGGCGGATCCGGACTGAGCGGCGACGGGGGCGTCGGCGGCGACGGGGGCAGGTCCGGGCTGCTGATGGGCAGCGGCGGCGCTGGCGGCGCCGGCGGGGCTGGCGAAATGACCGCCGGCAGCGGCGGCGCGGGCGGCGCGGGCGGCAGCGCCGGGCTGATCAGCGTCGGCGGTAACGGCGGAAACCCCGGGACCGGCGCGACCATGGGCGGCGCGGGCGCCACGGGCTCCAGCAGCCTGCTGCAGGGGCTGTTCAACGTGGTGAACGCTCCTTCCGAGGCGCTGTTCCACCGCCCGCTGATCGGCAATGGCGCCAACGCGACACCGGGTTCCGGGTTGGACGGCGCGCCCGGCGGGATATTGCTCGGCGACGGCGGGGCCGGCGGGTCGGGAGTATCGGGCCACAACGGCGGTGCCGGCGGCGCCGCCGGACTCATGGGCACCGGGGGCGCCGGCGGCGCGGGCGGCAATACGACGAACGGCACCGCCGGCAACGGCGGGGCCGCCGGACATGGCGGGCTGGTAGGCGGCAACGGCGGAGTCGGCGGCGGTGGCGGGGCCGCGATCAACGGCAACGGCGGGACCGGCGGACTCGGCGGGGGGGCCGGGCTGCTCGGCGCCGGCGGTGGCGGCGGGTCGGGCGGTGTCGGCGTAGGGACATCCGGGGACGGCGGCGCCGGCGGCAACGGCGGGACGGGCGGGCTGCTCGCCGGGCTGGTCTGCGCCGGCGGCGGCAACGGCGGCGCTGGCGGCGTCGGCGTCAGTGACGGGGGGGCCGGTGGCTCCGGTGGCAACGCCGGCGCACTGGCCGGTCCCGGCGGCTCCGGCGGCATTGGCGGGTTGACCAGCGACGCCACCGGGACCGCCGGGAACGGCGGGCATGGCGGTAACGCCGGCCTGCTGTCCGGCCCCGGCGGGACCGGCGGGGACGGCGGAATCAATACCGAGGGAAGCGGAGGGACCGGCGGGGGAGGTGGCGATGCCGGGCTGTTGGTCTCCAACGGCGGCGCCGGCGGGGCCGGCGGAGCCGGCCTTGCCGGCAACGGGGGTGACGGCGGGTCCGGCGGCAATGCCACCCTGATTGGCTGCGGTGGGATTGGCGGGGTCGGCGGAATCGGCCTCGACGGCCTGGGGGGAGACGGCGGCGACGGCGGCCTGACCGGCCCGGTGCTGGGCAACGGCGGGACAGGCGGAGCCGGCGGGGAGGGCACCACGACCGGCGGTGCCGGCGGCGACGGCACTGCCGGGGCGGCAATCGGAAACGGGGGCAACGCCGGCAATGGCGGTGTTGGCGGCACCGTCTCGTCGAACGGCAACCCCGGCACCGGTGGCGCTGCGGGGTTGCTGGGCGTAGACGGCATGAACGGGAAGCCGTAACTGCGTGAGACTTTAGAGAATTGCCTTAACGTCCACGCCGAGCAATCCAGCGGATGGACGACCGACCCCTCGACGGTCGACCTCCACGGATCTGCTTTTGTAATAGCAGCCGCGCCAAGGCATTTCGGCTTTGCCGAAGAAGGATCGGCGTGCCATCACGCAGCGCTGCGAACGGTCGGACATCGCGATCCGTTCGCGATCCCGCGAAAATGCGGGCGCAGCAGCAAATTACCCGTTTCTCAACGATGAATGCAACCATTTCCGAGTGTGTCCTTGTGACACCGAGTGTTGTCTCGGGAGCATGATCTGCTGCTCCCCTTGCCGGGCCGGCGCCGAGGCCCGCTCGCTCTTGCCTACGCGGTGAAGCGATCTGACGGGCACGCCCGGCAAAGGCGGCCAGGTGGACGTTGCTGGGCGAGAACGCCGTGGACGGGTGGGCCCGGCCAGCGCAGGCGAAGCGGCACAACATAATTGGCGCGAGTGCCGCGGCAAACGTCGGCCCGCGCGATGCAACCGCCAGGAATACGCAAGGCTCCCCCGCCTTAACGACGCAGCATCACTCGCCCGTAATATGGCCGTATGACCCACGACTGGCTGCTCGTGGAAACCCTGGGGGATGAACCGGCTGTGGTAGCGCAGGGGCGTCAGCTCAAAAATCTCGTCCCAATTGCCACGTTTCTGCGCCGCAGCCCCTATCTCGCAGCCGTCCGAACGGCGATCGCCGAGTCAATGCGGACCGGCCAGAGCCTCACCAGCATCACACCCAAGCACGATCGCGTGATCCGCACCGAACCGGTGATGATGTCCGACGGCCGCATGCACGGTGTGCAGGTGTGGACCGGCCCCGCCGACGAGAAACCGCCCGAACGGCCCACACCCGGTCCCCTGAAATGGGACCTGACCCGCGGCGTGGCAACCGACACCCAAGAGTCGCTGGCCAACAGCGGGAAGAATCCCGCGGTCGAGGTCACCTATGGCAGGGCCTTCGCGGAAGATCTTCCGTCGCGTGAACTCAATCCCAACGAAACCAAGGTGCTGGCCATGGCCGTCAAGGCCAAGCCGGGGCAAACCCTGTGCAGCACGTGGGATGGCACCGATTGGGAGGGGAACCCCATCCGGATAGGTTTTGTTGCCCGCAGCAGCCTGGAACCTGGACCGGACGGCCGCGAGCACCTGGTTGCGCGGGCGATGAACTGGCGCGCCGAATGCAAAGGCCCGGCGGTGTCGACGGACGACCTGGCGCAGCGCATCCTGGACGGGCTGGCGCAGGCCGGGGTCCACCGCGCCCTGTTCGACCTCAACAACTGGACGTTGCTGAAATGGCTTGACGACCCCTGCACCTTCTACGACTGGCGGGCCACCGAGACCGACGGGCCGCGGGTGCATCCTGATGACCGGCCCGCGATGGTGTCCATGACCGAGGAATTTGGCGACGGGCCAACCAGCCGGGTGCTCCGACTGCGCGGGTTCGACGACGACTGGGTGCCGGTGCACGTCACCGTCAACCGGGTCGAACTCGAACCGGATACGTTTGCCGGTCTGGTCTCGTTGCGCCTGCCCACCGATGACGAACTCGTCGCGGCAGGACTGCCGAAAACCGCCGACGGCGGGTCCTGAACTACACAGTGCTGACCGGCCCCGCTCGCGCGGCGGCCCGCGCCGCGCCGACCCCTCCGGCCCTGAAGGCGACAGAAACCCGAACCGTAACCACAACGTCCAGGCCGTCCAACCGGCATTCGGCTACATCGACTCCCATCGCGTGGGCCACCGCCGTCGCCCGGGCGCACGCGGCCGCGACCCCGGTTGGCAGCCGTGCGGCGGCGGCCAACGCGGCCAGGTCTGCCGCCGCCTGCGCGCGGTGCCGCGCGACCACTGCCGCGCCCAGGTATGCCGCCGCCCCAACGCTGCACAGCAACACCGCCACCATCGCGGCCGCAAGCACGCTCGCCGACCCGCGGTCATTGCCGCGGCTCGGCCGCCGCGACCGCCCTGGCCGCAATGTCCACACTGGGCAACAGGTTTGAGTGCGCGACGACGGTGGCGACCAGGAAGTCGCCGTCCCTGCGCACCTGAACCCGCGCCCCCGGCGGTGCGACGTGGCGGGCGGCGTCGATCGCCGACCGCTCGTCACCGCGCGCGGCCAGTCGCGCGGCCTCGCGGGCCGCGTCCACGCACCGCACCTGCATCGACACCGCGGTAACACCCGCCAGGCACAGCACCAACACCACGACCAGTGCAGCGATCGCCAGGGCCGCCTCAACGGTGCTCGAGCCAGCACTTCCATCGACCAGGCCCGCTAGACCTTCGTGTTGAGCGCGCGACCGATGATGTTGGTCAGCGCCGACACGATGGAATCGCCGGTGACGACGGTGTAGAGGATCGCCCCGAAGGCCGCCGCCGCAATCGTCCCGATGGCGTACTCGACGGTCGACATCCCCGACTCGTCGCTGGCCAGCAGCGTCATCCGCGCCACCAAGGCACGAAAAATGTTGACCACCAATGCATCCTTTCTGTTGTGAACTTTGCGGCCTCACAGCACGCCCGATCGCAGGAGGCCACCGGCCAGCCCGGCCACCACCGGGACAATGCCCAGGCAGACAAACGCCGGCAAAAAGCACAGTCCAAGCGGACCGGCAATTAATACCCCGGCCCGCTCGGCGGCCGCGGCGGCCGCGTGCGCGGCGTCGGCGCGCGACTGGTCGGCCAGTTCGGCGACCCCGTCGGCCAGCGCCGCGCCCGAGAACGCCGAGCGCCGCGCCAGCCGCAGCAACGCATCGGTGTGCCCGTCGATGTTGCCCGCCGGCAGATCCGGCGAAGCCGACCACGCAATGGCGGGATCCGCACCCAGCGCCAGCAAGTCGGCGGCTCGGCGCAATACCCGCGCGAGCTGCGGCGGCGCGGACGCGGCGGTAGCGGCCGCGGCGGTCGACACGGCCATGCCCGCCGAAAGGCACACGGCTAGCACGTCCAGGCTGGACGCCGCCGCCAGCGGGTCCGGGCCATCCGCGGGCTGATGCCGCGGCCGATGCGCACGCGGCGACACCCCTGCGCGGGAGCGAACAACCGCGGGGCCGGGGCCGATGCACAACGCCACGGCCAGCAGCAACGCCGAGGTGCTCACTGCGCGACCCGATCGGTGATCAGGTCCGCCCACAACAGCCCGCCGCACGCCAGCGTCAACCCGACCACCAGCAGCCATCCGCCGAAATGCCCGCCGAGCAAGAAGCTGAGCGGTCGAGCCCCGATCAGCTGACCGAGCCCAACGCCGAGCACCGGCAGGCCCGCCAGGATGACGGCGGTCGCGCGGGCGCCGGCCAACCCCGACGCGACCCGCGCCGAGAACCGTTGCCGCTCAGCGATATCACGCTGCGCGGCGCGCATCAACGTAGCTATTGCCAGCCCCTGGTCGCTGGCCAGCTGCCAGCACACCGCGAGGCGCTCCCAGTGCGCGGGCAGCGCAGACGATGACGCGGCGCTGCGCAGACCGGCCGCGACGTCGGCGCCCAACCGGGCGCGGGCCGCGACGGCACGCAACGATGCCGCGACCATGCCATCGGTTTCGTCGGCGGCGACGCTGAACGCCTGCACCGGATGTGACCCCACCCGCAGCTCGCCCACCAGCACATCCAGCGCGGTTTCCAATGCCCGACCCTCCTCGGCTGCCCGGCGCTTGCGGCGGCGGCGCCGGCGACGCACGAGCGCGGTCGCGCCCAGCACGGCGGCCGCCAGAACCGTCGTCGCAGGCATTAGCACGGCAGCGGCAACCCCGCCACATCCCGCACATCCGGCACAACCAGCGATGCGGCCAACCCACCGCGCGCCGACCGGCGGGACGCGCCGGCGGCCGGAGACTGGCGGCCCCAGCCGGCGCCGCGGTGACGACGAAAGCACCACCAGCGCGACCGCCAGAAACAACGCCGCAACCGCCTGGCCGTTCATGCCGGTATCCGGCTTCGCAGCAGTTGGACCAGATGGGCGGCGTCGTCGGTCATACCCGTCTCGGCGTCCCACACCGTGACCGCCCGGACCCGGCCCTGGGTTTCGCGAAGCACGGCGATCTCACTAAGCCGGCGACGGCCTTTCCGGTCACGCGCGACATGCAACAGGACCTGCACGGCCGCGGCGAGCTGACTGTGCAGGGCGGCACGATCCAAACCGCCCAACCCACCCAACGCCTCCAGCCGGGCGGGAACCTCGCCGGGGTTGTTGGCATGCACCGTGCCCGCCCCGCCGTCGTGGCCGGTGTTCAGCGCCGCCAGCAGATCGACCACTTCGGCGCCTCTGACCTCGCCGACCACGATGCGGTCGGGTCGCATCCGCAGCGCCTGCCGAACGAGTTGGCGCATCGGCACCTCGCCGACACCCTCGACGTTGGCGCACCGCGCGACCAGCTTGACCAGATGCGGATGCCGAGGCGCCAGCTCAGCGGCATCCTCGACGCACACGATGCGCTCGGTGGGGGCAACCGCGCCCAGCATGGCAGCCAATAACGTCGTCTTACCGGCCCCGGTGCCGCCACAGACCAAAAACGCCAGCCGGGCGGCGATGATGTCGGCAACCAACGCGGCGGCCCCGGGTTGGATCGCGCCGGCCGCCGTCAACGCGGCCAGATCCTGAGTGGCGGGCCGCAACACCCGCAATGACAAGCAGGTGCCTCCCGCCGCCACGGGCGGCAACACCGCGTGCAGCCGCACCGCGAACCCTCCCGCGCCCACACCGGTGAGCTGGCCGTCCACCCAGGGTTGCGCGTCGTCGAGCCGGCGGCCGGCGGCCAACGCCAGCCGCTGCGCCAAGCGCCGCACCGCCGCCTCGTCGGCAAACCTAATCTGGCTGCGCCGCAAACCGTTTCCGTCGTCAACCCACACCGCATCGGGTGCGGTGACCAGGACATCGGTGGTGCCCCGTGCGCACAGCAACGGTTCCAGGATGCCGGCACCGGTGAGCTCGGTCTGTAGCACCCGAAGATTGGCGAGCACCTCGGTGTCACCGAGCATCCCGCCGGATTCGGCGCGGATCGCGGCAGCCACCACCTCGGGCCTCAGAGAGGCCCCCGGCGGGGCGGATTCCGCGGCCAACCGCTCTCGCACCCGTTCGATCAATGACCCGCTCACGCCGCCCAGCCGTTCTGCTCCGCCCCCGGACGTGCCGGCAGCACGGCGAGCACCCGGCGGGCGGCCGCCGCAAGCGCGGATCGCGGGCGCAGTCGCAGACCGCCATGCTCGAGCTGCTCGGCGAACCGCGGCTGGGCTTTCACGGATGCCAGCAGCGGCAGACCCGCGATCTCGGCGACCTCAGCCGCCCGCAAGCCCCCCGGCGACGGCCCGCGCACCACCAGCCCGAGGTTGGGATTGATGGTGGCCAGCACCGGAGCGACCGCGCTGGTAGCCGCGCACGCCCGCACATCGCAGCGGCTGACCAGGACAACCAGATCGGCGGTATCGAGCGCGACTTGAGTGGCATCGGTCAGCCGACGGGGAAGGTCGCACACCACGGTCACTCCCCCGCGCCGGCCGGCATCGACGACGGCGTCCACCGGTCCGGCGTCCAACTCGTAGCCACACCGAGTGCCGGACAACATACTGATCCCACGGTGCCGTGGGAGCGCCTCACGCACGGCTGACCAATTCAGCCGTCCGCCCTCCAACGCCAGATCGGGCCAGCGCAGGCCGGGTGTGGTCTCACCGCCGACCAGCAGATCGATGCCGCCGCCCCACGGATCGAGGTCCACCAACAGCGCGTCGGCGGCCGCCTGCGCCACAGCGACGGACAACGACGAGGCGCCGGCCCCGCCGCACCCGCCGACGACGGCAACGACCTGCCCACGCGGCGCGTCTTCGCGTGCCGATTCGGCGGCTTCGGCAAGGTCGCGGATCAATTCACCCTCCTGCTGGGGCAGCCTCAACACGTGCTCGGCACCAACCGTGATCGCGGCGGCCCAGGTGGCCGCGGCGGGTTCGGTGGCGGTGAGCACGCTGACATGGCTGCGCCGCGGCAGCGCCGCCTGCCCGCACCGATCGGCGGCCGCCGCATCGAGCACCACGGCCGCGGCCGCCAACCACGTCTTCCTGCTCACCCGGGTGGCCGGGCCGGCATGAACCACCCGAACACCGACGGCCGCCGCCACCCGGTCCAATTCGTCGGTCAGCCGGGCATCGCCCAGCACCGCCAGGACACCGGACGAGCCGGTGCGGGTGCGGGTGGTCGGGCGGGCGGTCTGGGTCACCCACCCACCGTGCGGCGCGATGCCGGTGACACGAAAGTCCCGAATGCGAATCTGTGGATGAAGACCCATGTGTGCACAAACCGAGCGGCCCACTGTCGGACCAGCGATCACAACGAATACACAGGATGCGATCCGCAACGCACCGGCTCTCCCGCCCGCCGGACCGGCGTCGGGGAAGCGTCAGGAATTTTTTACCCCACAAAAGGGACGACCCCCGCCAGGGGGGAGGAGGCGGAGGTCGTCGTGCATCAGCCCCGGGGGGTCGGGCTGATACACCCTCGGCTCAAGGCCGAGTAATGCTTACTATACACACGCAAGTGGCTTCGTACGCAAGTTGGCGAAAAAACTAAAAAACAAGCTTGAGCCGCAAAAACGTCATCCATGCGGTCGACTGCAACTAGCTCACCGACCGTTTCTGAGCCCAAGGTCGCGGCGCCCCCGGATCATCGACCTATGCTGGGTCGGTGACCGCCTCCGACCCGGCCGCGCAGCAGCACACCCCACCACAAACGGACGAGAGCACCGCTCCCGCCGCCCGCACCGCCGCGTTCTTCGACTTGGACAAGACGATCATCGCCAAGTCCAGCACGCTGGCGTTCAGCAAACCCTTTTTCGCCCAGGGACTGCTCAATCGCCGCGCCGTTCTCAAGTCCAGCTACGCGCAGTTCATCTACCTGCTGTCCGGCGCCGACCATGACCAGATGGAGCGGATACGCATTCACATGACCAACATGTGCACGGGCTGGGACGTCGAGCAGGTCAAGTCGATCGTCGACGAAACGCTGCACGACATCGTGACCCCGTTGGTCTTCGCCGAGGCCGCGGACCTGATCGCCGCTCACAAGCTGTGCGGCCGCGACGTCGTCGTGGTCTCGGCGTCGGGCGAGGAGATCGTGGCCCCGATCGCCCGGGCACTGGGTGCAACCCACGCGATGGCCACCCGCATGGTGGTCGTGGACGGCAAGTACACGGGGGACGTCGCGTTCTACTGCTACGGCGAAGGCAAGGTGCAGGCGATCCGCGAACTGGCCGACCAAGAGGGCTACCCGCTGGAATACTGCTACGCGTACTCCGACTCGATCACCGACCTGCCGATGCTTGCGGCCGTCGGCCACCCCAGCGTCGTCAATCCCGACCGCGGACTGCGCAAGGAGGCCGTCGAGCGCGGCTGGCCCGTGCTGACTTTCTCCCGGCCGGTGTCCCTGCGCGACCGCATCCCCGCGCCGTCGGGCGCCGCGATCGCAACCACCGCCGCCGTGGGCATCAGTGCGCTCACCGCCGGCGCCGTCACGTACTCGCTGCTGCGCCGCTTCGCGTTCTGAGCGTTCCGATCCAGCAAACTTTGCTAACACCCCGCACAGGGTATCTTTACAACATTCACAGAATTGGGCCTTGCCGTGCTAAGGGTCTAGTAGTACAAAGGAAACCACGGAAGCCCGGTGAGGCCTAGGTCGATCCGGAAGAGAAGGTTCAATCTCCCGATCCGGGCGCCCAGCACGGTTCCCGGCACCCACGCGGAGTCATAGCCGCGATAATGGCAGAAGTGTTGCGGGCCTGCGTAATTGCGAATAGCGGACGGTGTCGACAACCCTTTGGGTGGGGTGGCAGCCGGAAGCGTCGCAAGATCGCCGAGGCCACCCACGCAGCCCACGAATGCACGCTTGGTATCCGGGTTCCGTGTTAGCGGGCGGCGGTCCGAATCTTTCGGGGCGCCGCCCGCTTCGCATTTCCATACAAGGTTTTCAGGCGCCAATCGACAAGGGGCCTGGCTATCGATTCGGCAGCGCCTCGGCAATCGACAAAGCCAGCTGCGCGCCGGCCTGCAGCGCCCGGCAGCACAGCACCAGCCAGGCCGCCACACCGTCGGGTGTGCCGGCGGCGAATCCGCGCGCCGCATCTCGATATTCCGCGGGCTGGCGCATCCAACTCACCTCGGGCACACCCAGTCCGTGCGGATCCAGCCCGCTGGCGATGGTCACCAGTCGCGACACCGCGCGGGCAACCACGCCGTCGGCACTGCCGAACGGCTGCAGCGTCAGCAACTCGCCGTGTGCCACGGCGGCAAGCACCGGTGCAGGCGCCCGGGTGCGGCCCATCACCAGATCCGCCAGCAGCTCCAGCCGCGGCCCAACTTCGGCATCGGCCCGGGGCCGGCCGAGCCGATCGTCGTCGACCTGGTCGGCGGCGGCCAGCATGTGCAGCCGGGCCAGCGCCTGCAACGGCGCCCGTTGCCATATCCCGACCACCGCGCCCGCGCCGCCTTCGAGCGCCTGCGCCACCCGCAACGCACCGCCGAACACGGGATCGTTGACGGCCTGGTCGTCCACCCGCACCGGACCGCCGTCGAGCACCGACGACGCCCGCGCCGCCCGCAGCGAGGCCTCCGCGGCGGTCACCGGCCAGCCCCGCAGGTTGGCCCGGTGCCGGTGCGCCCGGCCCAGCGCGTCGCGGGCCCGGTCGCTGGCATCGGCGACGCCGGGCAGCTCCAGTAGCGGGGCCAGGGGGTCAGCGCTCACGGGTTGCCAACTTAGCGAGGCACCTATCGCCGCGTCGATCCAGGCCAGGCGGAGGCACCGGGAATCGCGTCCAGCAACGCGCGGGTGTACTCGTGGCGCGGCCGGCCGAACACCTCGTCGGTGGGCGCGTGCTCCACCACCCGGCCGGCGCGCATGACCAAAACGTCGTCGGCGATCTGCCGGACCACCGCAAGGTCATGGGTGATGAACAGGTAGGTCAGACCCAGTTCGGCCTGCAGGTCGGCGAGCAGGTCCAGTATCTGCGCCTGCACCAAGACGTCGAGCGCCGACACCGCCTCGTCGCACACCAGAACGTCGGGCCGCAGCGCCAGCGCCCGGGCGATCGCGACTCGTTGTCGCTGGCCACCGGACAGTTCGCGGGGCAGCCGGCCCAAGACCGACGACGGCAGCGCCACTTGATCGATCAGCTCGCGCACGGCCCGCTCGCGCTGCCCGCGGTCCCCGACGCGGTGGATTCGTAACGGCTCCTCCACCGTGCGGAAGACCGAGTACATGGGATCCAGGCTGCTGTAGGGGTTCTGGAACACCGGTTGCACTCGGCGGCGAAACGCCAGCGTCTGCGCCCGGTCCAGCGCGCCGACGGTCTGGCTGCCGTCGAAGATCACCGTGCCCGAGGTGGGTTGCAGCAGGCCCAGCATCATCCGCGCCAGCGTCGACTTCCCCGATCCCGACTCCCCAACGATCGCCAAAGTGCTGGCCCGTCGCAGCCGAAACGACACGGCGTCGACGGCGCGCAACTCCGCCCGCCGCCATGGCGCACCGCGGGACTCGCGGTAGGCCTTGGTCAGCTCGGCGGCGACGAGAACGTCCCCGGAGTCTTCGGGGCCTTCGTCGGGGGCCTGCCGGATTCGGGGCCGACGAGATGTCAGCGACGGCGCCGCGGCCACCAGCCGTTGGGTGTACTCGTGTTGCGGATTCTGCAGGATTTGCTGCGCCGCGCCGGATTCCACTACCATGCCGCGATTGACGACGACGACGGCCTCGGCCCGTTCGGCGGCCAGTGCCAGGTCGTGGGTGATCAGCAGTAGCGCGGTGCCCAGTTCGCCGGTGAGGCGCTGCAGATGGTCGAGCACCTGCCGTTGCACTGTGACGTCCAGCGCGGACGTCGGCTCGTCGGCGATCAACAGCTCGGGCCGGCCCGCCAGCCCGATCGCGATCAACGCGCGCTGACACATGCCGCCGGAGAGCTGATGCGGGTATTTGCCCGCTTGCTTGGCGGGATCCGGCATACCGGCCTCGGCCAGCAGCTCCACAGCCCGGCGGCGCGCTTCGCGGCCATCGGTGTTGGCCCGCAACGCTTCTGAGATCTGGAAGCCAACTTTCCAGACCGGGTTGAGGTTGGTCATCGGGTCCTGCGGTACGTAGCCGATGCAGCGGCCCCGGATCGACCGCAGCACCCGCCTGTCTGAGCGGGTGCCCAAAGACGTGATGTCGCGGCCGTCGAAAGCGATGCGCCCGGCCGTGATTCGGCCACCCATCGGCAGTAGCCCGAGGATCGCGGCGGCCGCGGTGGACTTCCCCGACCCCGATTCACCCACCACCGCCACGGTCTGACCACGCTGCACCGTCAGATCCATTCCGCGCACTACTGGCTCGTGGTCGCCGAACCTGACTTCCAGGCCCTCGACCCACAGCAGCGGCGATCCTGCCGCGATCCCGGCGGTCATGCCCGCCTCGCCCGTGATGCCGGGTCCAGGGCGTCGCGCAGGGCGTCGCCCAACATCATGAAGGCCAGCACCGTAATCGCCAGCGCGCCAGCGGGATAGAACAGGATGGGTGACCCCGACCGCAGCCTGGTCTGATCGACGCTGATGTCGCCGCCCCAGGACACCACCGTGGCCGGCAGTCCGACCCCTAGGTAGGACAGCGTGGCCTCGGTGACGATATAGATGCCCAGCGAGATAGTGGCCACCGCGATCACCGGGCCCAGCGCGTTGGGCAGGGCGTGACGCAGCAGGATCCCAAACCTGTTCAGCCCCAGCGCCTGCGCGGCCAGGACATAATCGCTGGCGCGTACCTCGAGCACCGCGCCGCGGGCGATCCTCGCCACCTGCGGCCAGCCGAACAACGCCAAAATCGCGATCACCGTCCACACCGTGCGGTGGCGCAGGACCCCCATCAGCACGATGGCGGCCAGCAGCAGCGGCAGTCCGAAGAACACATCGGTGACACGGGAGACCAGGGCGTCGACCCAGCCGCCGTAGAAGCCGGCCAGCGCGCCCAGCGCCCCGCCCACGACGAACACGGTCAGCGTCGCCCCAAGCCCGACGGTGACGGACGCGCGCGCACCGTAGACGGTGCGGGCGTAAATGTCATGGCCCTGCAGGTCGGTGCCGAACCAGTGCGCGGCCGACGGTGAGAGCAGGCTCTGGCTCGGATCGGCGTAGTCGGGATCGGCGCCGGTGAACAGCCCCGGGAACACCGCCACGACCAGGATGAGCAGGATCAGCGCGGCGGCGACGACGAACTTGGGGCGCCGGCGCAACTGGCGCCAGATGCCGTGCCAGAAACCGGAATGCCCGGAATGCCCGGAATGCCCGGAATATTCAGCCATAGCGGATCCGTGGGTCCAAGGCGGCGTAGAGCAGGTCCACGAGCAGGTTGGTGATCAGATAGATCAGCACGAGCACCGTCACTATCGACACCACGGTCGGCGCCTCCTGCCGGGTAATCGCCTGATAGAGCACGCCGCCGACGCCGTGGATGTTGAAGATGCCTTCGGTCACGATGGCCCCGCCCATCAGCGCCCCGAGGTCGGCGCCCAGGAAAGTCACCACCGGGATCAGCGAGTTACGCAGGATGTGCACCGTCACCACCCGAGGCCGCGACAATCCCTTGGCGGTGGCGGTGCGGACGTAGTCGGCGTGCGCGTTGGCGGCTACGGCCGAGCGGGTCAACCGCACCACGTAGGCGAATGAGACTGCGCCCAAGACGATTCCGGGTAGCAAGAGGCGCGCGAACGTGGCGCGTTGGCCGACCGTCACCGGCGCGATTCCCAGCCGGACCCCAAACACGAATTGCGCCAGAAAGCCGAGCACGAAAATGGGGATCGCGATGATGATCAGCCCGGTGATCAGCACCGTGGCATCGAAGATCCCGCCTTGGCGCAGGCCGGCGACCACGCCGAATCCGATCCCCAGCACCGCCTCGACCACGAACGCGATCAGGGCCAGCCGGATCGTCACCGGAAATGCGTGCGCCAGAACCGAACTGACCGGCAGCCCGGAGTAGGCGCGGCCCAGGTCGCCGTGCAGGATCCCGCCCAGGTAGCGCAGGTACAGCAGCAGGAACGGGTCATCGAGGTGGTAGCGGGCGCGCAACTGCGCGGACACCGCCGGCGTCAGGGGCCGGTCCCCGGCCAGCGCCGCCAGCGGGTCGCCGGGCAGCAGGAATACCATGCCGTAGATCAGCAGCGTCGCGCCCAGGAAGACCGGCACCATGAGGGCGATCCGGCGCGCTATGTACCAGCCCATTCCAGCCCGTCTCAGCTCTTGACGACGTTCTCGTAGGCGGGCAGGCCGTTCCAGGTGACCATGACATTGCGGACCTGCGCCGACCAGCCCACCGCGTTGATGAAGTTCCAGAGCGGAATTACGGGCATGTCATGCAACAGGATTCGCTGCGCATCGTTGGTTCGTTGGTAGAACTCCCGCAAGGTGGGTGCGGCCTCGGCGGCCACCAGGGCCGCGTCGAATTCTCGGTTGGAGTAGCCGACGTCGTTGGAGCCCGCTCCGGTGGTGAACAGCGGGCCCAGAAAATTCGCCATCGACGGATAGTCGCCCTGCCAGCCGGCCCGGAATGCGGTCCCGATGGTGCGGCTGGCGACCTGGTTGCGGAACGTGGCGAAGGTGGGCTGCGGCGCGCCGACCGCGTCGATGCGCAGGACGTTCTTGATGCTGTTGGCCACCGCGTCCACCCACTCGCGATGCCCACCGTCGGCGTTGTAGGCGATCGCATACTGGCCGCTCCACGGCGCGATCGCGTTGGCTTGCGCCCAGAGTCGCCGCGCGCGGTCGGGGTCGAAATCCAGCGCGTCGCTGCCCGGAATGTCCGGTTCGAACCCCAGCACGGACCGGGCGGTGAAATCGCGGGCCGGCGTGCGGGTTTCGACGAAGATCTGCCGGCAGATCTGCGGTCGGTTGATGGCGGCCGACAAGGCCAGCCGCCGCAACCGGCCCTCCTCGCCGCCGAAATGCGGAAGCCGCAGCGGCGTATCGAGGGTCGTGTTTATTGCCGCCGGGCCGCTGGCCGCGTTGTCGGTCAAGTCCCGCTTGTAGATCGGTAGCGCACTCGGCGGAATCGTGTCCAGGACATCGAGATTGCCGGACAGCAGGTCGGCGTAGGCGGTGTCCAGGTTCGCGTAGAACTCGAACCGAAGGCCTTTGTTGCGGGGCATCCGGTTGCCGTGATAGTCGGGGTTGGGCCGCATGTCGACCTTGACGTTGTGCTCCCAGGCCGGACCGTCCGGGCCATCAAGGAGTCGGTACGGCCCGTTGCCGATCGGGTTGCCGCCAAAGGCCGCCATGTCCCGAAATGCGGCCTGCGGCAGCGGATAAAACGGGGTGAACGCCAGGCGCACCACGAAGTCGATGGTCGGCGCCTTGAGCCGCACGGTGAACTCCAGGTCACTGACCACCTGCAGCCCGGACATGGTGGTCGAACCCGCGTGACCGCCCGGCATTCCGTCCCCGGTAAGGCCGGCGACCTCGTCATATCCCTGGATCGGGCTGAAAAAGCTTTGCTGCAGTTGAGCATTGGCGCCCACGGCCCCGTAGTTCCACGCGTCGACGAACGAGTGGGCCGTCACCGGCGAGCCGTCGGTGAACTTCCAGCCCGGTTTGAGGATGATCCGATAGTTGACGTTGTCGGTGGTCTCGACGGACTGGGCCACCTCGGGGGAGGTCTTGCCATCGACGTCGAACGACATCAGGCCGGAGAACAGCCGATCGACAATGCGTGCACCGAAGCTGTCAGTCGTACTGGTCGGGATCAGCGGGTTCGACGGTTCCCCGCCGTTCACCACCACCAGGTCGGGGCTGAGAACGCCGCCGCCGCAACCGGCCAATAAGCCGGCCACCAGCAGTCCGGCGGCCAGCAGGGCGAGCGCGGCCGGCATGCGACGCATGACAGCGACCCTAGGGCCTGTGGTGGGGCCCGGTCGTGCTGGCCCCCGTCAGGGCCGACACCGACGACCGCGCATCGGAGCCGGCCCCGACGGCACCGCGGTCAAGGTCGCGGTGACGGCAAGCGCGTTGCGCAACGCCGTGAATTCGATGTCGCGTTGAGCGCAGGTGGCCGCTACCCGACGGCGGTGATGGGGTGCACCTGCAGTTGACAGGCTTCGATGGTGGCCGGCACCGTGAACGCCGTGTCGATATCGGGCGGGTAGACGAGCAGTTGCGTATAGGTGGCGCACGTGGTGCCGTCGCCGTCGGCCGCCGTGCCCTCCACGATCGCCTGCGCCTGCGTCGATATCGACAGGGTGACGGTGGGCGGTGTTTCGACGCCGGCCGGCAGGCCGCCCATGTCGCCGCGCGGCTTGGGCGCGGCGTGGATGCGCTGCCCGCCCGCGCTCGCGTCGACCCAGGGGTAGCCGTAGAGGGTGCACGGTGCCGCGCCGCCGGCGAGGCCGAATATCAGGGTCAGGGCGCGGTGACCCGCCGCACCCTGCGCCGGGGAGGCGGTGATGGAGACCTGCGCCGCCCAGCACGGCTCCGCCTGGTCGCCCACGTCGGCCGGTTCGGCCCATGCGACCGGCCCCAACACGGTGGCGGCCAGGTAACTTGTTGCGGCGGTGGCGATGCTTGGGACGACGCTGACGACCGCTCGGCGCGCGCGCCGCAGCGGGGGCCGCACATGGGCTCCGGACATACCGGTGATTATCCAACACTGGGTAGCTAGGCTCACACGATCGATGAGATTTCGAACAGGAGACAAGCCAGTGACCCAGACCAGCGCTGAAGTCCCGTCGTCTTATTCGCCCCCGACGGGGTTCGCCGAACAGGCCAATGCCCGCGCCGACATGTACCGCGAGGCCGAGGAAGACCGGCTGGCTTTTTGGGGCAAGCAGGCCGACCGGCTGTCGTGGGCGACACCGTTCACCGAGGTGCTGGACTGGTCGGACGCGCCGTTCGCCAAGTGGTTCGTCGGCGGCAAGCTCAACGTCGCCTACAACTGCGTGGACCGGCATGTGGAGGCCGGCAACGGGGACCGGGTCGCGATTCACTGGGAGGGCGACAGCCTCGACGACAGCCGCACCCTGACCTATGCCGAGCTGCAGACGCAGGTGTGCAAAGCGGCCAACGCCCTGACCCACTTCGGCCTGGTGGCCGGCGACCGGGTCGCCATCTACATGCCGCTAATCCCGGAGGCCGTGATCGCGATGCTGGCCTGCGCGCGGCTGGGCGTCATGCACAGCGTCGTGTTCGCCGGTTTCACCGCCCACGCCCTGCAGGCCCGGATCGCTGACGCCGAGGCCAAGGTGTTGATCACCGCGGACGGGCAGTTCCGGCGCGGCAAGCCCGCGCCGCTCAAGGACGCCGCCGACGAGGCAGTCGGGCAGCCCGACAGCCCCATCGAGCGAGTTCTGGTAGTGCGGCGCACGGGAATTGACGTGTCCTGGAACGACGACCGCGACGCGTGGTGGCACGACGTCGTTGACTCCGCGCCCGCCGAGCACACGCCTCAGGCGTTCGACGCCGAGCACCCGCTGTTCCTGCTGTACACCTCGGGCACCACTGGCAAGCCCAAGGGCATCGTGCACACCAGCGGCGGCTACCTCACCCAGGCCAACTTCACGGTGCACACTGTTTTCGACGTCAAGCCGGAGAGCGACGTGTACTGGTGCACGGCCGACATCGGCTGGGTCACGGGGCACACGTACGGCGTCTACGGACCGCTGTCCAACGGCATCACCGAGGTCATCTACGAGGGCACGCCCGACACACCCGACCGGCACCGGCATTTCCAGATCATCGAAAAGTACGGCGTCACAATCTATTACACCGCCCCCACGCTCATCCGGACGTTCATGAAGTGGGGCCGCGAGATCCCGGACGCCCACGACCTGTCCAGCCTGCGGCTACTGGGCACGGTCGGCGAACCGATCAACCCCGAGGCCTGGCGCTGGTATCGCGACGTCATCGGCGCGGGCGAACTCCCGATCGTGGACACCTGGTGGCAGACCGAGACGGGTTCGGCGATGATTTCGCCGTTACCGGGAGTGACCGCCGCCAAACCCGGTTCGGCGATGAAGCCGCTGCCGGGGATCTCGGCCAAAATCGTCGACGATCACGGCGATCCGCTGCGGCCGGACACCGATAACGCCAAAAACGTCACCGGCTACCTGGTCCTCGACCAGCCGTGGCCCGCGATGCTGCGCGGCATTTGGGGGGACCCCGAACGCTATCGAGCGACCTACTGGTCCAAATTCGCCGAGCAGGGTTTCTATTTCGCGGGCGACGGCGCGCGCTTCGATCCCGACGGCGCGATCTGGGTGCTGGGCCGCATCGACGACGTGATGAACGTGTCCGGGCATCGGATCTCCACCGCCGAGGTGGAGTCGGCGCTCGTCGGCCACCTCGCGGTCGCCGAGGCGGCGGTGGTCGGCGTGGCCGACGAGATCACCGGCCAGGCCATTTGCGCGTTCGTCGTGCTGCGGGGCAACTACGAGGTTCACGACGGGACCCACGACGAGCTGCGTGGCGAGGTGGCCCGGGAGATCTCACCGATCGCCAAGCCGCGCGAGGTGCACATCGTCCCGGAACTGCCGAAGACCCGCAGCGGCAAGATCATGCGCAGGCTGCTGCGCGACGTGGCCGAAAAGCGCGAGCTGGGTGACACGTCGACGCTGGTCGACGCCAGTGTGTTCGACGCGATCCAAGCCGCCAAGTAGCCCGGGGCCGAGTACCCCCGGCGTCGGCGAACCGGGCACGGCGACAGGGGCCGGCGAGCTGGGCGCGCCTCCCGCTTGCGGGGGACACGCTAGCGTGACGCTCGGCCCCCCGCGTCACTCTGGCGTTACGCTCGGCGCCCCCAGCTCGGCTCGGCGAACGGGGCCCGGATCAGGCGGGCTGGGGAACGAAACCCGCCCCGGGCCGGTTCTTGGCGTTGATGTCGGCCAGGATCGAGCTGAACGACATCACCACCGCCGGGGTGTGCAACGGGATGAACTTGATGACGCAGGTCGGCAGCTGATCACTGAACGCGCCGTGGATCATCCCCACCAGCAGATTGTTGACGGTAACCGGCGCCCCGGAGTCACCCGGCCGGCCGCACACCTGCATGACGATGGTGCCCGCGTCCTGGCCCGGGCCCCAGGTGACGCCGCAGGAATTGCCGGTCGTGCGGCCCTGCTTGCACGCGATCGCGCCGAAGGCCGGATCCTGCCCCACGCCGGCGATCACAAAGCCGTTGTAGTTGGCCACCGGTATCACCTTGGCCGGGTCGAATTTGATCACCGCGTAGTCGAGGTTGTCGTTGCCGGCGACCATGGTGCCCAGCACGCCTCTGTTCTGCGCGCCCTCGGCGGCGACCTGCTCGCCCGGGCCGCCACAATGCGCCGAGGTGAAGCCGATCAGCTCGCCGGCGCTATCGGTGCCGATGGTGGTCAGGGTGCACATCGTGTCCCCGTTGATGACGATGCCCGCACCGCCACCCATCGGCAGCCTGTCGTCGGCGGGGGCGGTCGCCGGCGGCGAACCAATCAGGGCGAGGCTCGCGGTCAAGACCGCCCCCACCGCCGCAATCAAGCACCGGCGCACCGTCCGCAAGGCGAAACTCCCGTCAACTGGTCTGCACAGATCTGAGCACAGGTGCGCCAGTTTAAATGATCACCGCGCTGCAGCCGACGTCGCCAAATTGCGTCACCCGTCAATTGGCGAGGCCAATCTTTCCGCAGGTTCGGCTGGCCTCGTCTGTCACGACAGCGCATGGCAACATGAACGCGACGAGCGAACCGGGCAAAACGAAAGAGGACCGTCTGTGAGCAAAGTCGATCGCAAGAACGGTGTGCCCAGCACGCTGACCACGATCCCGTTGACCGACCCACACGCCGGGCCCGCCGAGCCGTCGATCGGCGATCTGATCAAAGACGCCACGACTCAGATGTCCACTCTGGTGCGCGCCGAGGTCGAACTGGCCCGCGCCGAAATCACCCGCGATGTGAAGAAGGGCCTGACCGGCAGCGTGTTTTTCATCGCCGCGCTGGTGGTGCTGTTCTACTCCACTTTCTTTTTCTTCTTCTTCCTCGCCGAACTGCTCGACACCTGGCTGTGGCGATGGGTGGCATTCTTGATCGTGTTCGCGATCATGGTCGTGTTCGGGGCGGTGCTGGCCCTATTCGGGTTCCTGAAGGTCCGCCGGATCCGGGGACCGCGGCAGACCATCGAATCGGTCAAGGAGACGCGCACCGCACTCACGCCGGGCCACGACAAGCCGCACGACACAACCGGGGCGCGCAGGGCAATCACGCCCGACGGCACCGCATCGGCCGATCCCACGGGTTGGTAGATGCCACCACCAGATCCGTCGGTGGTCCGCATCGCCGGGCCATGGCGCCATCTGGATGTGCACGCCAACGGCATCCGGTTTCATGTCGCCGAGGCTCTGCCTCCCGAACACGAGGCGACCATGCCCCCGGTGGAGCGGCCCGCGGCACGTCCACTGGTGATGCTGCTGCACGGTTTCGGTTCGTTTTGGTGGTCATGGCGTCACCAGCTGCGTGGCCTGACCGGGGCCCGGGTGGTCGCCGTCGACCTGCGCGGCTACGGCGGTAGCGACAAGCCACCCCGCGGCTACGACGGCTGGACACTCGCGGGCGACACGGCCGGACTCATCCGGGCGCTCGGGCATTCGTCGGCGACCCTGATCGGCCACGCCGACGGCGGGCTGGCCTGCTGGGCCACCGCGCTGCTGCATCCGCGTTTGGTGCGCGCCATCGCGCTGATCAGCTCGCCGCACCCGGTCGCGCTGCGGCGATCCGCGCTGACGCGGCGCGATCAGAGTCGCGCACTGTTGCCGACGTTGCTGCGCTACCAAGTTCCGATCTGGCCGGAGCGGTTGCTGACGCGACACAAGGCGGAGGAGATCGAGCGCCTGGTCCGCAGCCGCAGCTCGGCTAAATGGCTTGCCTCGGAGGACTTTTCCGAAACCATAGGTCATCTGCGGTTGGCGATCCAGATTCCCGGTGCCGCGCACTGCGCGCTGGAGTATCAGCGCTGGGCGGTGCGCAGCCAGCTGCGCGACGAAGGCCGGCGATTCACGAAATCCATGAGCCAACGGCTCGGTATACCACTATTGCACCTGCGCGGTGACGCCGATCCCTACGTGTTGGCCGACCCCGTCGACCGCACCCAGCGCTACGCGCCGCACGGACGCTACGTATCCCTCTCCGGTGCAGGGCATTTCAGCCACGAAGAGGCACCAGAGGAAATCAACCGGCAATTAATGCGGTTTCTCGAGCAGGCACACCAGCTCAGCTGACACAGGTCCCGGTGCCGACGGCCTGGGTAGACCCGATCCTGGCGAGCTGACCGGCAACCTCGTCGGCCGTGAGCACGAAGCCGGTGTCCGGGTCGTCGACGGCCGCGCCGAACACCACGCCGAGCACCCGACCGTTGAGGTCGATCAAGGGTCCACCCGAATTGCCTTGTTCCACATTGGCTCTGATCGTATACACGTCGCGGGTGACCGGCGTTGGGTCGTGGTAGATGTCGGGGCCGCTGAGCTTGATCGCCTGCCGGATCCTGGCCGGCGTTGCCGTGAAGTTTCCGCCGCCGGGATAGCCAAGCACCACAACGCTTTCGCCCGACTTCGCCTCGTTCTGGTCGAAGGTCAGCGGCGCCGGAGGCAGGTTCGGAACCGCCAGGATCGCGATGTCGACCGAGGGATCGTAGGAGATCACGGTAGCGTCCAACGGGTTGCCGCTGGCGTACACCTGGACGCTGTTGGACCCGGCTACCACGTGCGCGTTGGTCATCACCCTGTCTTGGGCTATCACAAATCCGGTGCCCTCCAACACCTTCTGGCAGCTGGGTGCCAGGCTGCGCACCTTGACCACGCTTGGCGCCACCGCCGCCACCACCGGGTTGTTGGCCAGCGCCGGGTCGGGTGAAGCGACCGGAATGACCGGCGTGCGGCTGAACGGCTCCAACACCGCCGGTAAGCCAGAGGTGTTGAGCAACGCCGACAATCGGCTGGGCACCGTCTTCATCCAAGTGGGGGCGCGATCGTTTACATGCGCGAGCACCCATGAACCCTTGACCGCGGACGCCAGCCCGGGCTGGTCCTTGGACTGCGTCAGCGGTGTCGCCAGCAGCCAGGCCGCAGTTAGCACAACGACCAGCTGCACCCCCACCCCAATGACCGAGTCGATCATTCGGATAGGGCGACTGCGGATTGCGCCCCGGACCGCCCGGCCCAGCACCACGCCGGCCACCTCACCGACGACGACCAGCGCCAAGATCAGGAACAGCGCGGTGAACAGCTTCGCCCGCGGGGCGCTGATGTAGCTGACGATGTGCGGGGCCAGCAGCACCCCGGCCAGCGCACCTAGCAGCACGCCGACGAACGACAGCAGCGAACCCAGCGCACCCGAACGCCAGCCCGAGACGGCCGCGATGAACGCGACCGCCATGATCGCGATATCCAGCCACTGCGACGGGTTGATCGAATTCACCGAGTTCATCGCGGGTCATCCTCGTCGCCGACCAGCGCCATCGCCTCATCCAGCTCACGGAGGTCGCTGGTGTCCCAGGGTTCGGCCCAGCCGGCCACATCGAGCACCGCACAGATCACCTGGCCAGTGAATCCCCAAACCAGCATCTGGTTCAACCGAAACGCCGGACCGGCCCAACGTGCGCCCAGGTCGCCGCGGTACACCATCAGCCGGTTCGCCGGATTGACGAAGGCGCGCAGCGGAACCCGCGACACGATCGCCGTTTCGGTCTCGTCCATGACGGCCACCGGTCCCGGATCCGGCGAGTAGGCCAACACCGGCACGACGTGGAACTGCGACGGCGCAATGAACGTCCGCTCCATGGTGGCCAGCGGTTGCAGCCTGCTGACGTCGATCCCGGTCTCTTCGTGCGCCTCGCGCAGGGCGGTCGCGACGGGCCCGGTGTCACCCGGATCGGACGCACCGCCCGGAAAGGCCGCCTGGCCGGCGTGGTGGCGCAGCGTCGAAGCGCGCACGGTTAACAGCAGGTCGGCATCCTCGGGGAGGCCGCCGTCGGCCGGCCCGGTCTGCGGACCCGAAAACAACACGAGCACCGCGGCATCGCGGGCGTTTCGGCGTATCGCCGAGGCGGCGCGGGCCGCGGTCACCATCGCCAGCACATCGGCCGGCAGCCGGCGCCGATACGCATCCGGAACCCCGTCGATGTTGTCAACCAGCGGACGCAGCCAGGGTGGCCCGGCATCGGGCGCGAGGGGAGCCGTCCCCCGCCCGCGGGTGGTACCCCCAGCACTCACAGCGCCTCCCTGGGTCCAGTTACCCCCGCGGGATCTCATCCCGCGTCGCGTCCGATCGCGGCCGCGATCTCGTCGGCACTCTCGAAGGCCCGCGGCAGCGTCTGCGCAACGCTACCGTCCGGCCGCAGCACCACCGTCGCGGGCATCACGTTTGCGACCCCCAGCGCCGCCGCGACGCGACGGCGACCGTCCTGCAGCGTCGGCAGCCGAACACCGAGCTCTGCCAACCGCAGCAGCGACGCCGTCTCGTTCTCGTCTTGATGCACCGTGATCACTATCGCGTCGGATCCCACCCGCCGTTGATACTCGGCCATCGCGGGCAGTTCTGCCGCGCAAGGCCCGCACCAATACGCCCACAAGTTGAGGACCACCCGGCGCCCGGCCAGCGCGCGGGCGACATCGACGGGCGAGCCGTCCGCCGTGCACTCCACCACCACATCGCGGAGTGCGGCCGGGCCGGGACCGTCAGCGGCGGGAGGGCAGCGCGGCAGGTCCGCGCGCTGCCGGGGCCCGGCCAGCGCGGCCGGGGTGTCGGCGTCACGGTGTTCGCGGTCGACGGCAGTCGGGTTCGTCGGGTTCGCCGGCGCCGTTCGAGCGCTGTCGCCGTCATCACGCAGCTGGGCGACCAGCGCCGCAGTCAACGCCGCGACCACCGCGAGGACCGCGACGGTCCAGCGGGTCCTAACGGTCACGGTTCCCGTCCCGCTGTTAGAGCCCGGCCAGCGCCAGCAGGTGCTCGGTTTCCGGGCCCTGGACCAGGGGCGCGGCAAGCAGCGGTTCGGTGGGACCGAGGCCGAACGACGGGCAGTCCTTGGCGAGCACACAAACACCGCACGCCGGTTTGCGGGCGTGGCACACGCGGCGGCCATGGAAGATCACGCGATGGCTGAGCAAGGTCCACTCGCGGCGTTCGATCAGTTCGCCGACCGCGTGCTCCACCTTGACCGGGTCCTCTTCGGCGGTCCAGCGCCACCTGCGCACCAAGCGGCCGAAGTGCGTGTCGACGGTGATGCCCGGGATATTGAAGGCGTTTCCCAGGATGACGTTGGCGGTCTTGCGGCCCACCCCGGGGAGCGTCACCAGCTCTTCCATGGTGGCCGGCACCTCGCCGTCAAACCGTTCGACCAGGGCTTGCCCGAGGCCGATGAGCGAGTTGGCCTTATTGCGGTAGAAGCCGGTGGGGTGGACGAGGGTTTCCAGTTCGGCGCGGTCCGCCTGCGCGTAGTCCAGCGCCGTGCGGTACCGCTTGAACAGCGCCGGCGTGGTCAAGTTGACCCGCTTGTCGGTGCTTTGCGCCGACAGGATGGTGGCGACCGCCAACTCGAGCGGCGACGTGAAGTCCAGCTCGCAGTAGACGTGCGGAAATGCTTGCGCCAGGGTGCGATTCATCCGCCGCGCCCGTCGCACCAAGCCGATTCTGGTTTCGGCCGACCAGCGCCCGGAAACCTCGGCGGCGGGCGCGGCGGGCGCGGCCGGCTTTGAATTGGAAGCCGCCTCGGAAAGCGCCCTAGAACGCGACTTGGAGCGTGTTGAGGAGCGCCCGGACGACTTTGCCGCTGTCACCTACGACAGAGTAGGCGATTTGTAATCTCACTGAGACCGCGTCTTGATTCCGTCTTGATTCAAGGACATGTTTACTCTCCTTGTGTCGTGGTTGCTGGTGGCCTGCGTACCCGGGCTCCTGATGCTTGCAGCGCTCTGGTTGGGGCGGCTCGAACGGGACTTGGCTTCCGACACGGTCACCGCGTCCGCGGTTGCCGAATTTCTCGACCAAGCCGAAGCCGTGGATCTGCACACGCTCGCCCGCGAAGGCATGCCCGAGGCGCTGGAATATCTGCACCGGCGCCAGGCCCTGCAGCTCGGCGATCACCCGTCGCGCCACTCCGTCTCCGGGCACCGCCACGCCGCGCCATCCTTTACCGGCGACGCCCGCAACCACGGCGTGGCCCTTCTCCCTACCACGACACCGAAGCATTCACGGGTCAATCCGCAGGTTACGGAGACTCGGCACGTTAATCGTGTGTAGCGTTGGCAGGTCGAACCGATTGGCCTAACCTCTAAACTCGTGGCACTCGTACGAAGTTTGCCTGCCCGTATCCCTTCGTTGGAAAGCTGAAGACGTGGACGAGATCCTGGCAAGGGCAGGAATCTTCCAAGGGGTTGAGCCCACTGCGGTCGCCGCGCTGACCAAGCAGCTGCAACCCGTCGACTTCCCGCGCGGACACACGGTTTTCGCCGAAGGGGAGCCGGGTGATCGGCTGTACATCATCACCTCGGGCAAGGTCAAGATCGGTCGCCGGTCGCCGGACGGCAGGGAGAATCTGCTGACCATCATGGGCCCGTCGGACATGTTCGGCGAGTTATCGATCTTCGACCCGGGTCCGCGCACCTCCAGCGCGACCACGATCACCGAGGTGCGAGCGGTGTCCATGGACCGCGACGCGCTGCGGGCATGGATCGCCGACCGTCCCGAAATCGCCGAGCAGCTGCTGCGCGTGCTGGCCCGACGCCTGCGGCGGACCAACAACAACCTGGCCGACCTCATCTTCACCGATGTACCGGGCCGGGTGGCCAAGCAGCTGCTGCAGCTCGCCCAGCGATTCGGCACCCAGGAGGGTGGCGCGATGAGGGTCACCCACGACCTGACCCAGGAGGAGATCGCGCAGCTGGTGGGCGCCTCCCGGGAGACGGTGAACAAGGCGCTGGCCGATTTCGCCCACCGCGGCTGGATCCGGCTGGAGGGCAAGAGCGTGCTGATCTCGGACTCCGAGCGCCTGGCCCGCCGAGCCCGCTAAGTTTCCCCGCTCGCCGCTATCAATCTCGGCGCAGGTAGTCCAGTTGCGCCTGCACCGACCATTCGGCGGCGTCCCAGAGCTTTTCGTCGACATCGACATAGACGTGTTCGACGACCTGGCGGACGGTCGCGTCGTCGCCGAGGTCGCGCAGCGCGGCGCGCACCTGCTCCAAACGCTCATGCCGGTGCGTCAGGTAGCCCGACGCGACGGCTTCCACGTCGGCCAGGTCGGGCCCGTGCCCGGGCAACACGGCGCGACCACCCAGGCCGCGCAGCCGCCGCAGTGATTCCAGGTAGTCGGCCAGGTTGCCGTCCTCGTTGTCAATGACGGTGGTGCCGCGGCCCAGCACCGTGTCCGCCGTCAACACCGCGTCGTCGAGCAGGAACGACAGCGAGTCGGCGGTGTGGCCGGGAGTGGCCATGACTTTGATCTTCAGGCCGGCCGCGTCGATCACTTCGCCATCGGTCAGCTCGCCGGACAGGCCGCGCAGGAACCCGCTGCCCGCCGAGCGAACCGGTGCGCCGGTCTGCTCGGCCAGCTTGTCGATGCTGTCGGTGTGGTCGCCGTGCCGATGGCTGATCAGCACCAGCGCGATGCGACCCAGCGCCACAATCCGGGCGATGTGCTCGTCGTCGTCTGGCCCGGGATCCACGATGACCACTTCGTCGCTGCGCGGGCCACGCAGCACCCACGTGTTGGTGCCATCCAGCGTGAGCAAGCCGGGATTGTTGGCCAAAAGAACCGACGCGGTATCGGTGACCGCGCGCAGCCGACCGTACGCGGGGTGGGTCACCGGTTCTGCGGACTCAGCGGACTCGGCTGGCTCAGCCATGGGCCGTCAGCGGACCTCCACGATCACCTCGACCTCCACCGGGGCGTCCAGTGGAAGCTCGGCGACACCGACCGCCGAACGCGCGTGCGCGCCGCTGTCGCCGAATACCTCGGTGAACAGCTCGGAGGCCCCATTGATCACGTTCGCCTGACCGTTGAAGCCCGGCGCGGACGCGACGAATCCAACGACCTTGACCACCCTGGTCACCGCGTCGAGGCCGACCGCCGATCCCACTGCGGCCAGCGCGTTGATGGCGCAGATCCGAGCCAGCTCCTTGGCCTCCTCCGGGCTGACGCCGGCGCCAACCTTGCCGGTGCGGGCCAGCTCTCCGCCGTCGATCGGCAGCTGGCCGGAGGTGTACACCAAGTTGCCGGTGCGCACCGCCGGGATGTAGGCAGCCAGCGGCGCCACGACTTGCGGCAGCGCGATGCCGAGTTGCCCAAGCCGGCCGGTGGGATTCGCAGCGTTCATTTGGGGCGTTTCAGGTAGGCGACGTGCTGCTCACCCGTCGGCCCGGGCAGCACTGCCACCAGCTCCCAGCCGTCCGCGCCCCACTGATCGAGGATCTGTTTGGTCGCGTGCGTCAGCAACGGAACCGTGGCGTACTCCCATGTGGTCGGTTGGCTCATAGCGCGAGCTTATAGGCCCGGCCCGAACAGCTCCGAGCCCCTGGCAACGCGGGGGCTAGCATGCGATGGTGGCAACCACATCTACCGGCGGCAGTTCCGTCGGCTGGCCGGCGCGATTGTCGAAGGCCCGCTTGCATTTTGTGACCGGCAAAGGCGGCACCGGAAAGTCGACGGTCGCCGCAGCGCTGGCATTGACCCTGGCGGCAGGGGGGCGCAAGGTCCTCCTCGTCGAAGTCGAGGGCCGCCAAGGGATTGCGCAACTCTTCGACGTCCCGCCGCTGCCGTATCAGGAGCTCAAGATCGCGACGGCCGAACGCGGCGGCCAGGTGAACGCGCTGGCTATCGACATCGAGGCCGCGTTCCTGGAATACCTCGACATGTTCTACAACCTCGGCATCGCGGGTAAGGCAATGCGCCGCATCGGGGCGATCGAGTTCGCGACCACGATCGCGCCCGGCCTGCGCGACGTGCTGCTGACCGGAAAAATCAAGGAAACGGTGGTGCGGCAGACCAAGGGGGCCAAGCACCCGGTCTACGACGCGATCGTCGTCGATGCGCCCCCGACCGGCCGGATCGCGCGCTTCCTCGACGTCACCAAGGCGGTGTCGGATCTGGCCAGGGGCGGGCCGGTGCACTCGCAGAGCGAGGGCGTGGTCAAGCTGCTGCACTCCGACCAGACCGCCATCCACCTGGTCACCCTGCTGGAGGCGCTGCCGGTGCAGGAAACGCTGGAGGCCATCGAGGAACTCGCGGAGATGGACCTGCCGATCGGCAGCGTGATCGTGAACCGCAACATTCCGACCTACCTGGACCCGCAAGATCTGGCGAAGGCCGCCGACGGCGACATCGACGCGGACTCGGTGCGTGACGGTCTGGCGATAGCCGGAATCAAGTTGTCCGACGACGACTTTGCCGGCCTGCTGACCGAGACCATTCAGCATGCGACCCGAATCGCCGCGCGCGCCGAGACAGCGCAACAGCTCGACGCGTTGCAAGTGCCGCGACTAGAGCTTCCGGCGATCTCTGACGGTATCGACCTCGGTAGCCTTTACGAGCTGTCCGAATCGCTTGCACAGCAAGGAGTTCGATGAGCACCAAGCCGCAGACCCTGGACATGGCGGCAATTCTGACCGACACCTCCAACCGGGTGGTGGTGTGTTGCGGCGCCGGCGGCGTCGGCAAGACCACCACCGCGGCCGCGATGGCGTTGCGCGCGGCCGAATATGGCCGCACCGTGGTCGTTTTGACGATCGACCCGGCCAAGCGGCTGGCCCAGGCCTTGGGCGTCAACGACCTGGGCAACACCCCGCAGCGCGTGCCGCTTGCGCCCGAAGTAACCGGCGAGTTGCACGCGATGATGCTCGACATGCGCCGTACATTCGACGAAATGGTGGTCCAGTACTCCGGATCCGAACGGGCGCAAGCGATTCTGGACAATCAGTTCTACCAGACCGTCGCGACCTCACTTGCCGGCACCCAGGAGTACATGGCGATGGAGAAGCTGGGTCAGCTGCTGGCCCAGGACCGCTGGGACCTGGTGGTGGTGGACACGCCGCCGTCACGCAACGCGCTGGACTTCCTGGATGCGCCAAAACGGTTGGGCAGCTTCATGGATAGCCGATTGTGGCGGCTGCTGCTCGCGCCGGGCCGGGGTATCGGTCGACTGGTCACCGGCGCAATGGGATTGGCCATGAAGGCGGTGTCGACCATCCTCGGCTCGCAAATGCTGGGCGACGCAGCGGCTTTCGTGCAATCACTGGACGCCACATTCGGTGGCTTCCGCGAAAAGGCGGATCGCACTTACGCGCTGCTGAAGCGGCGCGGCACCCAGTTCGTCGTGGTATCGGCTGCCGAGCCCGACGCCCTGCGCGAGGCGTCCTTCTTCGTGGACCGGCTGTCGCAGGAGGGCATGCCGCTGGCCGGGCTGGTGTTGAATCGCACCCATCCGCTGCTGTGCGCGTTGCCGGTGGAGCGGGCGATCGACGGGAGCGAGACGCTGGACGCCGATGCCACCGACTCGGTGACCGGATCGTTGGCGTCAGCCGTGCTGAGGATCCACGCCGACCGCGGGCAGACCGCCAAGCGGGAGATCCGGTTGTTGTCCAGGTTCACCGGAGCCAACCCAAACGTGCCGGTCATCGGGGTGCCGTCGCTGCCGTTCGACGTCTCTGACCTGGAAGCACTGCGCGCTCTCGCCGATCAGCTGATTCCCGCCGGCTAGGCCGATCAATTACCGCGAAATAGGCGCGTTGCAGGCGGCGGCCTGTTACAGGCCTATTGCACGTGCGTCAGTTCCTATTGGGCACAAGACAATTAGAAATCAAACGTCCGCGCTGTAACACGAATGTAATGACGAACAGAGTGGCGGTGACCCTAGCCGACCGAGCGGCCGCGCCGCTTGTCGAAGAAGTCCGCCCAGGAAACGACCTCGGGGTGCTGCTTGAGTAGGGCCCTCCGCTGGCGCTCTGTCATGCCGCCCCAGACGCCGAACTCGACCTTGTTGTCCAGCGCGTCGGCGCCGCACTCCTGCATTACCGGGCAGTGCCGGCAGATCACCGCGGCCTTCCGTTGCGCTGCCCCGCGGACAAAGAGTTCATCGGGATCGGTTTGCCGGCATAGCGCCTGGGAGACCCAGGCAATCCGCTCTTCTGCATCGACGCTGCGTAAGGGGTTCTGAGCCGCCATCAAGTTAGTTCGCCGCACGGTCGGCCGAGTTCCGGACACGGGCCCTTCCCTTCATCTCGGTCGCGCGCTGCGACCGCCCTCTTCGGGTGCAGACCCTGCTGCGATCTACGCCACACTATGCACGACGGTGTTACTTGAATCTCACCGTGTGTCTAAGTTAGGTGGTCAAGTGGCAATTGCGCAACAGTCTGATAACGGTTTTTTTGGGACGCGCGTGCCGTCCCGTGCCAAATAATGAAGATCAGAAGTAACGGCCCGTCGCCCGCGAGGGGCCTGACCAGTTACGCCAGCGCAAAATATCGCCCGCCTACCTCCCCAGCCCCCGAAAAAGGCGCCGATCAGCGGCTGATGGGGTCGCCGTCCGGCTGACCGCACGGCGACCCGACCGCGGAACGCTACGCTATAACGCATGTCAGACCGCCCCCCGGCCGTCCTCACGGTCCTGAAGCTTGCTGGGTGCTGTCTGTTGGCCAGCGTCGTCGCCACCGCGCTCATGTTCCCGGTGGCCGGCGGCCTGGGGCTGATGTCCAATCGCGCCTCCGAAGTGGTTGCCAACGGTTCGGCCCAACTTCTCGAGGGTGAGGTGCCCGCGGTGTCGACGATGGTCGACGCGAAGGGCAACGTCATCGCGTGGCTCTATGCGCAGCGGCGGTTCGAAGTGCCGACCGAGAAGATCGCCAACACCATGAAGCTGGCGATCGTCTCGATCGAGGACAAGCGGTTCGCCGACCACAACGGTGTGGACTGGAAGGGCACGCTGACCGGCCTGGCCGGCTACGCGTCCGGGGACGTCGGCACACGCGGCGGGTCGACGATCGAGCAGCAGTACGTGAAGAACTACCAGCTGCTGGTGACCGCCCAAACCGATGCCGAAAAGCGCGCAGCCATCGAAACCACCCCGGCCCGCAAGCTGCGGGAGATCCGGATGGCCCTCACGCTGGACAAGACGTTCACCAAGCCGGAGATCCTGACCAAGTACCTCAATTTGGTGTCATTCGGCAACAACTCGTTCGGCGTGCAGGATGCGGCGCAGACCTATTTCGGCATCAACGCCTCCGACCTGAATTGGCAGCAGGCGGCGCTGCTGGCGGGCATGGTGCAGTCGACCAGCACGCTCAACCCGTACACCAACCCCGACGGCGCGTTGGCCAGGCGCAACCTTGTGCTGGACACCATGATCGCCAACCTGCCGCAGGACGCCGACGCGCTGCGCGCCGCCAAGGCCGAGCCGCTGGGAGTCTTGCCGCAGCCCAACGAGCTGCCCCGGGGCTGCATCGCGGCCGGCGACCGCGCATTCTTCTGCGACTACGTCCAGGAGTATCTGTCTCGCGCGGGGATCAGCAAGGAACAGCTGGCCAGGGGCGGCTACCTGATCCGCACCACGCTCGACCCCGACGTGCAGATCCCGGTCAAGACGGCCATCGACAGGTTCGCGAGTCCGACCCTGGCGGGCATCTCCAGCGTGATGAGCGTGATCAAGCCGGGCAAGAACTCCCACCGCGTCATGGCGATGGCCAGCAACCGCAAGTATGGGCTGGACACCGACGCCGGCGAAACCATGCGGCCGCAGCCGTTCTCGCTGGTCGGCGACGGGGCAGGGTCCGTGTTCAAGATCTTCACCACGGCCGCGGCGCTGGACATGGGCATGGGCATCAACGCCACCCTCGAAGTCCCGGGCCGGTTCCAGGCCAAGGGATTGGGCAGCGGCGGGGCCAAGGGCTGCCCCAAGGAAACCTGGTGCGTGATCAACGCCGGTAACTACCGCGGTTCGATGAACGTGACCGACGCGCTCGCCACGTCGCCCAACACCGCATTCGCCAAGCTGATCCAGCAGGTCGGGGTGACGCGCACGGTAGACATGGCGATCAAGCTCGGGTTGAGGTCATACGCCAACCCGGGCACCGCGCGCGATTACAACCCAGACAGCAACGAGAGCCTGGCCGACTTCGTCAAGCGACAGAACATCGGTTCGTTCACCCTCGGCCCGATCGAGGTCAACGCGCTGGAGCTGTCGAATGTCGCGGCGACTCTGGCGTCCGGCGGCGTGTGGTGCCCGCCGAGCCCCATCGACAAGCTCTTCGACCGCAACGGCAACGAGGTTGCGGTGACGACCGAGACCTGCGAACAGGTGGTGCCCGAGGGATTGGCCAACACCCTGGCCAACGCCATGAGCCACGACGCGATAGGCATGGGCACCGCGGCGGGTTCGGCCGGTGCGGCCGGCTGGGACCTGCCCGTGTCGGGCAAGACCGGCACCACGGAAGCCCACCGGTCTTCCGGGTTCGTCGGCTTCACCAGTTACTACGCGGCCGCGAACTATATATACGACGACTCCACCTCGCCGACGGATCTGTGCTCCAGCCCGCTGCGTCATTGCAGCGAAGGCGACCTTTACGGCGGCAACGAGCCGGCCCGCACCTGGTTCACCGCGATGAAACCGATCGCCACGAGCTTCGGCGACGTGAAATTGCCGCCGACCGATCCACGCTATGTCGAGGGTTCACCCGGTTCGCGGGTGCCCAGCGTCGCCGGCCTGGAAGTGGACGCCGCGCGCCAGCGCCTGAAAGAGGCGGGCTTCCAGGTGGCCGACCAGACAAGCTCGGTCAACAGCAGCGCCAAGCTCGGCGAGGTGGTCGGAACCACGCCCAGCGGCCAGACAATCCCGGGTTCGATCGTCACGATCCAGGTCAGCAACGGCATCCCGCCGGCCCCGCCACCGCCGCCTGAGGGCGGGGATGTGCCGGTTCCGGTCGGCTCGCAGGTCATCAACATCCCCGGCCTGCCGCCCATCACCATTCCGATATTGGCGCCCCCTCCCCCGGCGCCACCCCCATAGCCTCCCCATAGCCTCCCCATCCCCTCCGTAGTCCCCCGAGCGTCCGCTACCGGCAGTAGGCTGCCTGCATGCCTGTCTTGCCAGTCCTGATCCGCACCGGGGCCGTCGCGCTGGGTTCCGCCGTAGCCGGCGTCGGCTATGCCTCGTTCATCGAGCGCAACGCATTCGTCCTGCGCGAGTTCACGCTCCCGGTCTTGACGCCGGGGTCCACACCGCTGCGGGTGCTTCATCTCAGCGACCTGCATATGATGCCGAATCAGCGCCGCAAGCAGGCCTGGCTCCGCGAGCTGGCCGGCTGGGACCCCGACCTGGTGGTCAACACCGGCGACAACCTGGCGCATCCCAAGGCGGTGCCCGCCGTCGTGCAGGCGCTGGGCGACCTGCTGTCGCGGCCGGGTGTCTTCGTTTTCGGCAGCAATGACTACTTCGGTCCGCGCCTGAAGAACCCGATGAACTACCTAACCGATCCGGGGCACCGGGTCCGGGGCGAGCCCCTGCCCTGGCAGGATCTGCGGGCGGCGTTCACCGAACGCGGCTGGCTCGACCTCACCCACACCCGCCGCGAGTTCGAGGTCGCCGGGCTGCACATCGCGGCCGCGGGCGTGGACGACCCGCACATCGAGCGGGACCGGTATGACGCCATCGCGGGCCCGGCCAGCCCGGCCGCGAACCTGCGGCTGGGCCTGACGCATTCGCCGGAGCCGCGCGTGCTGGACCGCTTCGCCGCGGATGGTTATCAGCTGGTGATGGCAGGCCACACCCACGGCGGGCAGCTGTGCCTGCCGTTCTACGGCGCCCTGGTGACCAACTGCGGCCTGGACCGGTCCCGGGCGAAGGGGCTCTCCCATTGGGGTGCGGACACGAAATTGCATGTCTCCGCCGGCCTGGGCACCTCACCGTTTGCGCCGGTGCGCTTCTGCTGCCGGCCCGAAGCAACCCTGCTGACGTTGATCGCCACCCCGATGGGCGGCCGAGATTCCAACAGCAACCTGGGCCGTTCGCAGCCAGCAGCTTCGGTGCGTTGAGTAATCGCGCCCAGGTCGCGGAGCGCAAGCTGCCGCGCACTTGGACGGAGAACGCGATCCGGCTGATCGAGGCCGACACCCGCCGCAGCGCCGACACCCACCTGGTGCGCTACCCGCTGCCGTCGGCCTGGTGCGGCCGCGGGCTTGATGCCCAGGTCGAGCTTTACCTCAAGGACGAGACGACTCACATCACCGGCAGCCTCAAACACCGCCTGGCGCGCTCGCTGTTCTTGTATGGGCTGTGCAACGGCTGGATCCACGAGGGCACCACGGTGGTCGAGGCGTCGTCGGGTTCAACGGCGATATCCGAGGCCTACTTCGCGTCCCTGCTGGGTCTGCCGTTCATCGCCGTGGTGCCGGCGAGCACCAGCCCCTCCAAGGTCGCGCTCATCGAGTCACAAGGCGGGCGTTGCCATTTCGTGCAGAATTCGAGCGAGGTGTACGCCGAGGCGGAACGCGTCGCGCGGGAGTCCGGCGGACACTACCTCGACCAGTTCACCAATGCCGAGCGCGCCACCGACTGGCGCGGCAACAACAACATCGCCGAGTCGATCTACGCGCAGATGCGCGACGAGACATACCCCATCCCGGAGTGGATCGTGGTCGGGGCGGGCACCGGCGGAACCAGCGCGACGATCGGCCGCTACATCCGCTACCGGCGGCGGGCGACCCGGCTCTGCGTCGTCGACCCGGAGAATTCCGCATTCTTTCCCGCCTACGCCGAAGACCGCGATGACGTCGTCATGTCCGTGTCATCGCGCATCGAGGGCATCGGCCGGCCGCGGGTGGAGCCGTCGTTTCTGCCCGGCGTGGTCGACCGGATGGTCGTGGTGCCGGACGCGGCGTCGATCGCGGCCGCCCGCCACGTCAGCGCGGTGCTGGGACGCCGAGTGGGGCCGTCCACCGGCACCAACCTGTGGGGATCCTTCGGCCTCCTCGCCGAGATGGTGGCCGAAGGCCGAAGCGGTTCGGTGGTGACGTTGCTTGCCGACAGCGGCGACCGCTACGCCGACACCTACTTCAACGACGAGTGGGTCAGCGCCCAGGGGCTCGATCCCACCGGTCCCGCCGAGGCGCTGCTCGAGTTCGAGCGCTCCTGCAGCTGGAGCTGACTCGCTGGCCTGCGGTTTGGCAAGTCGACGGGCGGGTGCGATAGGCTGTCGTGGCTTCAAGCGGGGTGTGGCGCAGCTTGGTAGCGCGCTTCGTTCGGGACGAAGAGGCCGTGGGTTCAAATCCCGCCACCCCGACTCATAGTTCGATGGCCTGTTAGCAGGCTTACGGAAATGCTAGGCAGTTTGCTGAAGCGTGCCGAGTACGTTTTCCCTGTCAGTCCCCTGTCATTGGTCGTTGAAGGGTTCCACCGCCGCCGTGCGGTGCTGGTCCAGCACATCAGCCAGGGCATCCAGGTCGGAGTCAAACGGGTCCGCGTACGTCCGCAATGTGAGGCTCGGGTCTTCGTGGCCAAGCATCCTCGCGAGTGCAAGGACGTTGCCACCCGCCGACACCGCCAGGCTGGCGGCTGTGTGACGCAGGTCGTTCGGCGTCACCTTCGGGAACTCCTTCAAGGAGTCCCTGGCCACATTGAAGACGCGTGGCCGCCAATGGGGTTCACTCGCTGCCCGTGTCTCAAAGCTAAAGTTCTGCGACAGGGGAGGAAATGACAGAACCAACGTGCTGAGCGGAGGTGCAGGTGTCGGATGTCGCATACCCGAGCTAATTGAGACTTTCGCCGTATTGTCGCGGGTGGCCGTTCAAAAGGCGCACGCCGCGCTCTGCGACTTTGAGCTGGCGTTTGTTCACACAGGCAGTAGTCGCACCGTTGTCCCCGACGCCACCCAACGATTAAAGCTCGCACCCCGTCGATCCCAAGCACGGCGGTCTAGTCATCTTCGGCTTGGCGAGGCAGTGGTAATCCAGGCACGTTGGGCGAGAAGGCGCATGCCGTTGAGTCCGACGATGACGGTGGATCCTTCGTGCCCGGCGACGCCGAGTGGAAGGGGAAGGTGTCCCAGTAAGTCCCAGAGGACGAGTCCGGTGATGAAGGTGGTCGCGATGGCCAGGTTGGCGATCACGATGCGGCGGGCGCGGCGCGATAGAGCGATCACCGCGGGCAGGGTGGCGAGGTCGTCACGGACGATGACGGCGTCGGCGGTTTCGAGGGCCAGATCGGATCCGGCGCGGCCCATCGCGACGCTGGTGTGTGCGGCGGCCAGGGCGGGGGCGTCGTTGACGCCATCCCCGACGAGCAGCACGCGCCGCCCGGCGTCCTCAAGCTCGCGGACAGCGGTGACTTTGTCTTGCGGCAGCAGCCCGGCGCGGATGTCGGTGATTCCGATTTGCGCGGCGAGTGTGGTTGCGGCGCGGGGATTGTCGCCGGTCAGAAGAACCGGTGCGGTGCCGGTGAGTGCGGTCAGTTCTGCGACGGTGTCAGCGGCTCCGGGACGCAGTTGGTCGGCTAGTGCCAGGATGCCGGCCGGGACACCGTCGGCGACGACGATGACCACGGTTTTGCCGGCGGCTTCTAAGTCGGCCACCGCGGCGGTCATCGGGGCCGAGGTATCGAGCGTCGGTTAGCAGATGCCGGGGGCTGCCGACTTCGACGGTATGACCGTCGATGATGGCACGGACACCGCGTCCGGGCGCGGAGTCGAAATCCTGAGCCGTGAGGTAACCGCAGGCCGCGTTCGGTGGCGGCGGCCACGATCGCCCGAGCCAGCGGGTGTTCGCTGGGGTGTTCGGCGGCCGCGGCCCAAGTAAGGATGGTGTCGGTGTCGTAGCGCGTTTCGTCGAGTGTTTCGACATCGGTCAGTTGGGGTGCGCCCTGGGTGAGGGTGCCGGTCTTGTCGAACGCCACGGCGGTGATCGAGCCGAGTTGTTCCATCACGACCGCGGATTTGACCAGGACGCCGTTGCGTCCGGCGGTGGCCATCGCGGCCAGCAGCGGCGGCATGGTCGCCAGCACCACCGCGCACGGGGACGCGACGATCATGAAGGTCATCGCCCGCAGCAGGGCCGGCTGCAACGCAACGCCCAGAGCGAGCGGGATGAAGAACACTGCCAAGGTGGCGGCCACGACCCCGATCGAGTAGTACTGCTCGACCTTCTCGATGAACAACTGGGCTTTGGCCTTGGTGGCCGAGGCTTCCTGCACCATGGTCACGATGCGCGCGATGACGGTATCGGCGGCGGCCCGATCGACCCGAATCCGCAGCACCCCGGTGCCGTTGAGCGTGCCGGCGAACACCTCGTCGCCGGGGTTTTTGGCGACCGGTAGCGGTTCACCGGTGATCGACGCCTGATCCACGTCGCTGGCACCGGAGATGACCTGCCCATCGCCGCCGATCCGTTCACCGGGGCGCACCACGATGATGTCCCCGACCGACAGAGTGGCCGCATCGACCACCATCTCGTCTCCGGATTCGGTGATCACGGTGGCACTCTCGGGGGCCAGATCAAGCAGGCTGCGCACCGAATCGGCGGTTCGCTGAGTCAGAAACGCTTCCAGCGCACCGGATGTGGCGAAAATGACGATCAACAGTCCGCCGTCGAGGACCTGGCCGATCGCGGCGGCCCCGATCGCGGCCACGATCATCAACAGATCGACATCGAGGGATTTTGCCCGCAAAGCTTGCAGTCCGGCCACCGCGGGTTCCCAGCCGCCGGTGACATAGCAGGCCAAATACAGCGCCCACCACAACCACGCCGGCGCGCCACCGAACTGGGCAGCGAACCCGAACACGAACAGGACCGTGGCCACGGTCGCCCACCGGACCTCGGGAAGGGCGAAGGGCCGTGTCCGAGTTCTCGGTTGGCGATCGGGAGCGACGGCGGCGCGGGAGCGGTCTAGGACCGGAGGCGACATCGGGAACTCCACATTCGGGAAGACGGCGGGACATCGCCACAATACAGGAACATATGAACAGGTCTTCATAGGATCATTAGGTAGGATCCAGCCATGGGTCACGGCATCGAGGGCAAACCCACCCCGCCCGCGCAGCTCGACGCCGAGTCCGCGGCATCGGTCGCGGCGACGCTGCAAGCGTTGGCGACACCGAGCCGACTGCGGATCCTGACCCGCCTGCGCCAAGGCGCATGCTCCGTCAATGACCTCGCGGCGGCAGTGGAGATGGAACAGTCTGCGGTCTCCCACCAGTTACGCCTTCTGCGTGCGATGGGATTGGTAACCGGAGCCCGCAACGGACGCAGCGTCATCTACGCGCTCTACGACAACCACGTCGCGATGCTCCTCGACGAAGCCGTCTACCATATCGAACACCTAGGACTCGGGGTTCCCGACAAACAGCCCTCCGTCACCGCCTAAAAGGTCAGTTGCGGCGTCGGACGCCGCTATCGAGTCGGCCCACGCCAAGCTGAACACGGCCCTGGAGATCTACATGCAGCGGCTCTGTAAGCCGTCTCGGCGTGCGAGCCGACGGCGCGACGATCCGCTTCTGACTCAATGTGTTTCGGTAATGGCGGGGTAGGCGTGGATGAGGGCCGACGACAGCTTCGGGACGGCGTGGGTCAGGCTGTGTTCAGCTTGGTGAGCGATCTGGTGGGCCTCAGTGAGGCTGATCGTAGGATCGACATCGAGTTCGGCGTCAGCGTGGATGCGGTGGCCGATCCAACGCATCCTGACGCTGCGCACGGCGGTGACGCCGGGTTCGGCGGCCAGGGCGGCTTCGGCGGCGTCAACGAGATTGGGGTCTATTGCGTCGAGTATGCGCTGGAGCACGTCGGCACCGCCGTCCGAAGTACGGCCAGGATCGCGACCGTGATGATCAGCCCGACGATGGGGTCGGCCAGCGGGAAGCCCAGCGCCACACGGCCAGCGCCGAGCAGCACGGCCAGCGAGGTGAAGCCATCGGTGCGGGCGTGCAGTCCGTCAGCGACGAGTGCGGCCGACCCGATTTGGCGTCCCGACGCGGATGCGGTAGATCGGCGACGAGTTCGTTGCCGATGAACCCGACCAGCCCGGCCGCTGCGACCCAGCCGACATGCTGGATCGTGACCGGGTGGATCAGTCGGCGCACTGATTCGACCCCGGCGATGATGGCAGACAGGGCGATCATCGCGATCACGAACAGCCCGGCCAGGTCTTCGACGCGGCCGATAGCCGTAGGTATAGCGGCGGGTGGCGGCCTTGGTGCCCAACGCGAACGCGATCCACAGCGGGATCGCGGTCAGCGCGTCGGAGAAGTTGTGGATGGTGTCGGCCAACAACGCGACCGACCCAGAGATGACCACGATCACCAACTGCGCGATTGAGGTCGCACCCAGAGCGAGCAAGCTGATCTTCACCGCCCGGATACCGGCGGCACTGGACTCCAAGGCACCGTCGATGCTGTCGGAAGCGTCGTGGCTGTGCGGCGCGAAGAGTTCCTTGATCAGCCCGAGCACACCCTTCGGATGATCGTGGTCGTGATCGTGATCGTGATCGTGACGGTGGCCGTGGCCGTGGCCGTGGCCGTGGTCGTGGTCGTGACCGAAGCCGTGGTCGTGGCTGGTGGCGGAGGCGGGGTCGGTGTCATGGGTCATGCGCGGCGTCCTGACGATGGGAGCGGAGTCGAATCGGCGGCCAATGTGGTGTCGGGGTGCAGGGTGGCCAGCTCGGCGGCGTCGCGATGATGCCCGGGCACGCCCGGGCCAGCGTGTTCGGCGTTGAACACTGCGTCGGTGACCAGTTGCCCGATGTGGTCGTTGTCCAGGCTGTAGAAGATCGTGGTGCCTTCGCGGCGGGTGCGGACCAGCCGCGCCATCCGCAGCTTCGCCAAATGCTGCGACACCGAGGGCGCGGGTTTGCCGACGTGGGTGGCTAGGTCGTTGACTGACATCTCGCACCTCACCAACGCCCACAAGCAACTGGACGCGGGTAGCATCGGCCAGCATTCGGAACACCTCGACCACCAGATCCACCTGATCATCGGGTAGTCGACGGCCAGACACTCCCATACCTGCATTCATACGCAGATAATAAGGGTTGAACATTGTCCTGGCAAACCGGCGGGCATTCCCGGGCCGACCGGCGATGGTGCTGGGGATCGCAAAGGTCTACACCCGTCCTGGCCGACTCCGACACCTTCGGGAACCCGATACCGAGCATCCCGGCGAGAGCTGCTGCACCACATAGGCCGCGAACGGGCGCAGCCGCACGCATGGCGTACGCAGATGGGTACGTTTTCCTTTCCGACGGCCATTGCTAATGACTAATGGACGTTGATGGAAAGATGCTGACTAGCAGGCAATTGGCACCTTTTTCCATCACTAACCCACGAGGGAAACCCGGAGCGGCCCGCCGTTGGACGACGAGAAGAGCAGATCCTCTCGGCCCTTGCCCAGCATCCGCTCGCCGAGGTCTCCCGCCACGAAAGCCGGGAAAGGCACTGAGCGGCGTTCGTGGTCCTTGGGCGACTTCCAGTCCAGGCGGCCATCGGCCTCGACCACTGCTTGCGTGATCTGCAAGCGGCGGCGAAGCATGTCGACTGAACCGACGGAGAGCGCCGGAAGTTCATCAATCGCTGATGAGCTTCCCTAGCGGCGTGTCTGAGGATGGGCGACCGGGCACCACATGAGCGTCGCCGCTGGCAGCGACCGCGATGCGTTCGAATGCATCAGCAAGCACGTCGAGGTCAACGCCGTCGAGGTGATCGAATAGATGGCGGCGCAGGCTGGCGACGTGGCCGGGAGTGGCTTGCTGCAGCCGGGTGAGCCCGGCATCAGTGAGGGTAGCGTTGTAGGCTCGCGCGTCGTGGTCTGACTGCTCGCGCCGGACCAAACCTTGAGCCTCCATCCGACCGACGGTGCGACTGATCGCGCTTAACGATTGCTGGCAGCGGCGCGCCAATTCGCTTAGCCCCAAGGTGCGGTTGGGCGCCTCGGATAAGAACATCAGCGCGATATATTCCGCGTGCGACATGTGATGCTCGCGTTGCAGGTCGGTATCGATCCGCCTCATCATGGCCACAAACGCAGGGTGAAGCGCGCGAATCACCTTGAACTCGCCCACGTTAATCGGGGTGCCCCCGTCCGCCATCGTGGACGACGGCTTCTTCCCCGCCTTGCTAGCCGCCATAAGCCAAAGATACGCAGTGCATGTTCGCGCGAGCAACTATATGGGTGGTGTTTTCTTTCACATTGCTTGAGTGCGCAAGCAATTATAAACTTGCTCACGCAAGCAACTAATCCTCGGGCGCACGAGACGCGCACCGGGTTATACCACCGAAAGGAAGCACCCATGACAACCTTGCTGCCAACCCACCGTCGTGACGCCGACGAGGTGCAGACTTTCCGAGCATCGGACCGCTTGGCTCGGAGCCTGCAGACAGTACTCGTTGACTTGATCGAATTGCACCTGCAGGGCAAGCAAGCGCACTGGAACCTGGTGGGGACCAACTTCCGAGACCTGCACCTACAGCTCGACGAAATCGTCGACATCGCGCGCGAAGCCGCAGACACGATCGCTGAACGCATGCGGGCCCTTGACGCGATTCCCGATGGACGCTCCGACACCGTCGCAGCGACCACGTCCGTCCCCACGATCGCACTGGGTCTGCTTAGCACCATCGAAATCGTCGATGCGATCACGACGCTGATCTACGCCACAGTGGACACTGTGCGGGCGGTCCACGATGATGTCGACGCCGCCGACCCGTCGACCGCCGATCTACTCCACTCGATCATTGCTGATTTGGAGAAGCAGGCGTGGATGGTTAAGTCGGAAAACGCTAAAGCCTGAGACAGTTGCCACCCGAACTAATTCTCGATCACGGGTTGACATTCGAGACACGTTGTAAGACAGCTGGATGTCCTTAAGTCCAACTCGATTAAGCCAGGCCCGGCCCGATGGCGATGGCACACGTTCGGTGGCAACCTCGGCCCGCTCTACTCGGGGTGGGTGTTGCACGAAAACACCTCTGACACACGCTGGCTGCGCCAGGCCGTGCGCGGGACGGCTAACCATCAAAAGCATGAATCACAGTGTGGGTCGCCATCGCCCAGATGGGCAGTGCTCACCGCACTCAGAAGTTTCACCAGGAAATAAAAGGAGAGTCATAATGTCAATCACGAATCTGATCACCAAAACGCTGATCAGCGGAGCTATCGTTCTCGGCTCGTGGGTTGTGGGAGCAGCACCGGCCATCGCCGATGCGAACTCATTCAGCACCAAGCCGGTCCGCCCCAACCCCGGCCCGTTCAGCGTCCTGCACTGCGACTGCCCACCGACCGCACCGGCCAACGGCCCAGATCGGATCCGCCAGGGGCTCCGCGACGGCCTCACCGCCCCGCTGCAAGGCCTACCGGCCCCGCGTCAATGAAGCGGATACTCCAGCAGTGGCGCCGTCCCGCGTCCGTGGTGACGCAGAGGACCCGATTTGCGCGATGTGCTCGGTAAGGGCGACCTACGAATCGCTCGCCCGAAAGGGTGAGCCGATGACCACCACCGCCATGGTGACCTACGCATACGACCAAATCGACTAGGCCCGAACAACGCTCGAACACCCTGGTTGAGTTGCGGGAGTCGCGTGTCCAACGCGAGAGCGGCGCGGCATGTTCTCAAGCGCCTTCAACAGTCTGTTCGGCCAGACGGGGTACACGGTCGAGCGGCTTACGCCGAGAGCGGCGGCGATGGTGCTGGCCGACTCTCCACTCGCGTGCATCCTCTGCGCCAGCGCAGCTTTCTTCGAATCAAGCGCCTTGGGCCGTCCGATGTGCTGCCCCCGTGCGCGACGCGCTTCCCATGCCGCACTACGCCGTTCGCGGCCGAGTTCAAGTTCAAGTTCGGCAAGGCTGGCCAGCACGCCCGCGACCATCCGGCCCGTCGCGTTAGAGGTGTCGATACCCTCACGCAGCGACCGCAGCACGATGCCCCGCTCCCCAAGTTCACGAATGGTCATCATCACCTCAGCAGCGTTGCGGCCCAGGCGGTCGATTCCGACCACCACGATGGCATCACCCTCCCGTGCGTAGTCCAAGAGCGAAGCGAGACCGGGCCGCTGCTCCCGCGTCGAGGTTCCCAACAGTTTGTCGGAGTAGACCCGGTTGGCGTCCACCGGATCGGCATCGACAGAGCCGGTCATTCTGGCAAATAAGGCTTGAAAATCGTTGTCGCGCAAAGGGTCAACATGGGCAATGGTCGAACGGGTTCGTCACCCGTAGGGAAAACCCGGATATTGCCGATCGTGTCAGCGCCGATTGCGAGCAGCAATGTGAAGTGGTCGTCGGCGGAAGTTTTCGTTGACCACGTGACGACGCCAAGCCGAACCCCCTCCGGCAGGAGCCCCGCGAAGAAAGCCGGAACAGCTCCGCCAGTGCTGACTACGGGATATCGGCGGGACCTTAGGAGCGACCAGGAGACAGACCTTGCACGAACAGGACTTTCGATCGAGTGCCCGTTGGCGATGTAGTCGAGCCTGACGTCGTCGCCCGGTTCGCGCGTGAGATGACCTGCGAGGTCATCGTTGATATAGACATCCGCCCTTGTGATCGCACGCAGATCACGTTCGCCTGGATTCGTCATTCGGTCCTGGATTCGTCATTCCCCTCTAGTGCCCACGTCAAGACGGAGGCCCATCACCTCAGCAATCTCCGCGACTGTTCCGATTTTGGTTGAGCCGCTGCCACTCTCAAGCGACTGCACACTGTAGCGCGACACGCCAGCCAGGTCGGCGAGAGTTTGTTGAGTTAGCCGCAGCGCCACACGCCGCTCAGCGAACACCTGCCCTATGCGTGCTGCGTCAGGCATAGGACTGTCGTTACGGCGTTTGGTCCTCCTCGGGCCTGCCATTTGCCTGCTTATGCATGAAAAAACACGCACTAGCAAACATCTGTCCTCGATGGCGGCGTCGTCAAGCCTCTATGCTTGATTTTTCGTACTTAAGCAGGTTTCCGTACTTAAGCAAGCGGACGTTGCGAGTGCAGGACGGCGGAGGTCACGGAGTTCGGAACGAATCGGAACAAATCGGAACGACGAGGCCGCGGGCTCACACGCCCGCGGAATCTTCCAGTTGTTCGAGTTCCGTTCGGGCCTGGTCGATCTGGGCGTATGCGCATGCCACCATCTCGGCGGCGGTCATCGCCTCGCCCGTGCGGGCGAGCGATTCGTACGTCTGGTCGCCGAGGACTTCGCGCAGGTGAGCGGTCGCGGTGCCCAGGTCTGCCATGGCGGGCAGCGCGGCGACCGGGCTCCTGACTGCGAACCCGGCGACGGTGGCCGCCGGCTCGTGTCGTCCGAGCCGGTCGAAAAACGCGGCCAGCAGCCCCAGGAGGGTGCGGAGCATGTAGATGTTGCCCGAGTCGTGGTAGTTGCCGATCGCCACGGTGAAGTAACGGAGGACGGTAAGCGGGTCGTCGTATTCGGCCTCGACGAGGCACAGGTTGGTCAAAAGGTGCGATTGCTGGGCCCGGTTCCCGCTGTCCTGGGCGATTATTAGGCCCCGGCGCAGCGCAACAAGCGCGCCGGCAGGGTCGGCGTCATGGACGGCCCAGCCGTACGCGTGCAACGCGAATGCAAGCACATAGGGATTGCCGGTCGCTTCGGCGGCATCGATCAGACCGTCCGAAGCGGCGACGGCCTCATCAACCGCGCCGGCAGCCATCAGTCCCATGAGCAGGCACGCCGTGGTGTGCGCGTTGCTGCCCTCGTCACTCGCGAGCTGAGTGCGGCACCACCGACTCCACCGTTCGGGCTGTCCAACGGCGACGTAGACACCGCCAAGGTAACCCTCGGCACCGTAGGGGACGCGGCCGTTTCCATCGCTGATCGCGGTCCGGGCGGCGTCGGTGTAGCGCAGGGCCGAATCGATCCGTCCGGCCATGTAGCAATTCGACGCCACCGCATACAGGGCCGGGAGCCGGGGATGGTCGATGGCGCGTGCCGGTTCGATGAGCTCTTCGGCCCACGTCATCGGTTCGTAATTCTCGATCAGATAGCCGACCCACGCCGCACAAATCGCGATTGGGGCGGCGACATCCAGATCGCCTTGGTCGGCAGCCCAACGGAATGCGGTCCGCAGGTTCGTCAGTTCGGTGGCGAACCAGGCGTAGGCCTCGCGCTGACGCGGGCTGTCCCACAGCGCAAAGATGTCGTTTTCGCGTCCGGCGAAGTGGCGAGCATGCGCATCACGAGCCTCGGCGGCGTCGCCGGAGGCCAGGAGTTGTTCCTCGACGAATTGGCAGATGGTCTCCAGCATCGAGAAGCGGGTCCGCCCCGAGGACCGATCGGCGACGAGCAGCGACTTTCGCACCAGCGCGTCGAGCAAGTCCAAGGTGGCGAACTCATCATCGGATTCGACTACCGCGCAAGCGCTTTGGAGGTCAAATCCGCCGTGGAACACTGAGCAGCGATCCAGCACCGCCCTTTCGGCGTCGTCGAGAAGGTCGTAGGACCAGGCCACCGCGTGGCGCAGCGTGTGGTGGCGTCCCAGTCCGCGCCGCGAACCGACCAGCAGCCGGAACCGCTGATCCAGACGATCCCGAACCTCGCTCGCCGCCATCGAAGCCATCCGTGAGGCGGCCAGCTCGATGGCGAGCGGGATTCCGTCGAGGCGCCGACAAATCTCGGAGACCGCGGCGGCTTCTTCACCCTCACGTAAAGAGAAGTCCGGCGCAATGCCTTGGGCGCGTTCGACGAACAGGCTCACCGCGGCAGAATCGACGCCCGCTTCGACGTTCAGCGCGGGGACCGGGAACACCTGCTCCAGGTTGATGCCGAGTCCTTCTCGGCTGGTGGCCAAGACCTTCACCGTCGCCGAATGCGCGAGAAATGCTTCGATCAGGTCGGCGGCCGCGTCCACAACATGCTCGCAGTTATCGATCACCAACAGCCGGACCCGGCCCTCCAGGGCGGTGGCCACCGACTCGCTGACGGTCTTACCCGGCTGCTGGCTGATGCCCAACACAGCGGCCACCGCGTCGGGCACCGCGGCGGGATCGGTGACTGCCCCCAGTTCGAAAAACCAGACACCGTCCGGGAACTCGTCGGCCAGCCGTGCCGCGACCTCCAATGCGAGGCGGGTCTTGCCGACTCCCCCCACTCCGGTCAGCGTCACCAGCCGCTGAGCCTTCACCGTGTCCCGTAGCTCGGCGACCGCGGACTCGCGCCCGATGAAGCTGGTGGCCAGAGGCCGCAGGTTGCCCGGACCCACATCCAGCGCCCGCAACGCGGGGAATTCGGTGCGCAGGCCGGGCGCCCGGACCTGAAACACCCCGATCGCGGTCGGTAGGTCGCGGAACCGCCGCGGCCCCAAATCGATTAGGTCGACTCCACTCACCAGGCCTGCCGTCGACTTCGCCCAACAGGACCTGACCGCCGTGGCCCGCGGCCATCACGCGCGCAACACGGCTGAGCACCGCGCCGAAGTAATCTCCATCGCGCAGTTCGGCTTCGCCGGTCGCGATGCCCATCCGCGCCGGCAGCTCCAACCCTCGCTGCGCGGCCACCGCGGCATCCACGGCCGACCTGGGCGAGCCGAACGCCGCACACATCCCGTCACCGGTGTGCTTGAACATGAACCCGCCGTGCGCCGCGATAGCCGAGCGCAACACCTCGTCGTGGGCGGCCAGCGCCACCCGCATGGCCTCGGAGTCCGCCTCCCACCGCCGGGTCGAACCCTCAATATCGGTGAACAGAAACGTCACGACACCCGAAGGCGGGGCCGCGGGAGGAACGGACACCCCCGCAGAATGCCACACCGGGGACCGCGCCGCGTTGACGACGGGTGGGAATGACGCATCAATACGGCCGGGGCGAAGAGACGACGCCCGAGAGACGGTGGATGTCGGGTGCCGCGGGCAGAACCGGGGCAACCTGCCGGTCGCCGATGCCTACACCGCGCGCGAGCGCGCTCAGCGTGGCGGTCACGATGACGCCGTGCCCCAGTCGCCCACCTGATGGGCTACTGCACCCGGCAGTCTCACCACTCGTTGGTTGTCGCTGCCGGTGGCGTGGACGGTGCCCTCGGCGTCCACCGCCACGCCCACGGGGCCCACCGAGGTCGGTGAACGGCACCACGACCGGGGTTGCTGAGCCTGCCGCCAGCCGCAGCACCCGATGGTGGACGACGTCGGCTACGTAGACGGTGCCCCCGGCGTCCACCGCCACATCCTCGGCGTAGTTCAGGCCGGTAAAGGGCAGTGGTATCGGGGTGGTCGCGCCCGGCGCCAGCTTCAATGCCAGCTTGCTGCCACCGTCGGCGACGTACACGGCGCCCGCGATGTCAACAGCCACACCCGTGGGACCGTTGAGGCCGGCGAAGGGCAGTGTGGTGGCGGTGCTCGACCCGGGCGCCAACTTCACCACCCGGTTATCGCCGGAGTCGGCGCCGCACACATACACGGCGCCGGCGGTGTCAACGGCCACGGCGACAGGCTTGCTCGGGCAGGTGAACGGCAGCGTGGCGGGACTTGTCGCCTCAGCGGGCAGCATCAGCACCCGGTTGTTGCCCTGGTCGACCATGTACACTGCGCCCGAGTTGTCGACGGCCAGACCGGACGGCCGGTTGAGCCCGTTGAACGGCAGCACGACGGGTTGCTGAGATCCAGTCGGCCGATCAGTAAGCCGGGAAAAGTGCAGAAACCGACGACGATCACGAAAGATGTAGGTCGATGTATGCGGCGGCGACACGCCTAATCCAGGAGATATATGCCTTCTTCGGTAGGGCACCGACCGCCTCGATCCATATGGTGCCGTCCCAATATCGTTCTCCCTTGGCCCCGTAAGGGTCCGGATACCACCCTGGCGGGGCCTGCGTCATCGACTTCTCTCCCCTCAGCGGCCGTAAGGTTACGCCGGTCGCCCGGCGGCAATCTCCATTCGGGCAATTTGCCGCTGCTGCCGGGGTGGTCTTGTAGCTTGAGCCAATAGTCCCGAACGCCGCTCGAAGGCGTTGCCGCTCAGCCAATTCCAACAGCAACCGCGGAAACGTGCAAGTGTTGACGACCCCCGACGCACAGCGCCGTGGACGATTCCTGCACTTACCTCCGCACCCCACTGTGGACGGCCACCACACCACCCGACAGGTTGCGCCACGCTACGGCGCCCCAGCCCGCGCCGCGCATCAACTCGGCGAGACCGGCCTGGTCGGGCCACGCGGCGATCGATTCAACGAGGTAGTCGTAGGCCTGCGGGCTGCTGCTCACCCGCCGGGCGATGAAGGGAACTCCGTGCCGCAAATACAGGGTGCTGATCGCCTGTACCGAACGGCGTGGCGGATGACTGAACTCGCAGATTGCCAGTCGCCCGCCGGGTCGTACGACGCGGCGCATTTCGCTGATGGCGCGGTGGGTGTCGGCGACGTTGCGCAATCCGAAGGAGATCGTCGCGGCGTCGAACGTCGCGTCGTCGAACGGGAGTTTGAGAGCGTCACCGAAGACGAATTCGATTCCGGAAGCACGGGTTCGGGCTACGTCGAGCATGCCCGGCGAGAAGTCGCATCCGGTCACCTCGGCGCCGGACTTGGCCAGGCAGACCGAGGAGGTGCCGGTACCGCACGCGACATCGAGGACCGTGCGGCCGGGCGCGAGGGCCAGGGCGGCCGCCGTCGCGCGTCCCCACCGGCCCATCTGCCCGAGCCACAAGATGCTTCGAGTTCGGTCGTATCCCTGGGCCACTTCGTCGAACATGGCGCTGACTTGGGCGGATTGCTTATCAAGCTGGGCTCGGACCATGATTTCTACTCCTACCTAGTATCCCCACCGCGTAAAGATTCGCCAGATAGCGCGGCTCACTAGCGTTGTGCCGCCGTTCTTTTTGCACGTCATTTGCCGACCCCACAATCGAGTGCTTGACCAATATGCGTCGAAAGCCGTTGATGCAGCTTGGCATTGACGTGCCGGTCGGTGCGGACCTCGAGGATACGTGGGCCCATAGCCGCAAGGCCGGCCGTCAGCTCCGCGGGACCCGTGACCCGCTGGTGTTGCCAGCCCGCACCCGCGGCCAGAGAGGCGATGTCGGCGGTGTGCGGCGTGGCGAACAGCTCGTCGAAACCGACTGTGTCGGCTGTGTGTTCGACCAGTGAGAAGATGCCGCCGCCTTCGTTGTTGATGACGACGATGGTCAGGTCGGGTCGCGGACCGCACCCGGTGCCGAGAAGGCCGGTGAGGTCGTGCAGGAACGTCAGGTCGCCAAGGATCGCGTACGCTTTTCCGCCGCCCGCTGTTTGGTGCGCAATGGCAGCGCCGATGGCGGTGGAGGTGGTGCCGTCGATCCCCGCCAGCCCACGATTGCACAGCACGCGCAGGCCCCGGCGCGACGGCATGGTGACGTCCGCATCGCGGATCGGCATGCTGGAGCCGATGACGCACAGCGCGTCGTCGGGCAACTGGCGCAGGACATCACGGACGACGCGCGGCTCGCTGAACGCGGAATGGTCCAAGAATCCGTCGAGTGCGGCCTTGGCGGTCCGCTCCGCGCCTCGCCAACGCCGCAGCCAGGACGGATCACAGCGCGGACCCTCCGGCGTCGGCAACTGGCGCAGAAGTCTGGCCGCCGAACGGCTCGGGTCGGCCCAATCATCATGCGGATCAACAACAATGAGCTCGCCGACGTCGCGCAGCAAGCCCTGAATCTCCTTCGATAACCCCGGCCTGCCGACGCTGACGACGAGTTCTGGCATGAGCCGTCGCCGGGTGTCGCGGTGGGACAGCAGATAACGGTAGGTGGAAATGGCGTTGGGCCCGCGGCGAGCCCCGCTCTGCGGCTCGGCCAGCAGGGGCCAGCCCGCGGCTTCGGCCAATGCGACGGCGGCGGCGGCGTCTTGCGCGTCATCCCCGACGACGACGACGCCGCACGCGCTCGCTGAAACGGTGTACGCATCAGTCGAATTAGCCAGTGACGCGCGCGGGGTGATCTCAACCCACGGCCTGCCTCCGGCCCGGCCGGGAAAACGGGTCTGCGCGTCGTCGCCGGGGGCGAACTCGAGCGGTTCACGTAACGGGACGTTGAGGTGGACGGGTCCCGTGGCGGCGGACGCGACGGCCCGGCACACCAGCGACCGCCAATAGCAGTTGGCCGACGGCGTGCTGTCCAGCTCCAGGCATGGCGTGCCGATCTCGGCGAACAGCCGCACCGCCGAGCCGAAAAACTTGATCTGGTCGGTGGTTTGGCTCGCACCCGTTCCGCGCATCTCCGGCGGGCGGTCGGCGGTCAACACGATAAGCGGCACATGGGAGTGACTCGCCTCGAGGATGGCGGGGTGCAGGTTCGCGGTCGCGGTACCCGACGTGCAGACGACAACCACCGGACGCCCACCGCGCTTGGCCAGGCCGAGCGCGAGGAAGCCGGCTGCCCGCTCGTCGAAGCGGCTGTGCAGACGTTGGCCTGACCGCTTGGCTTGCGCAAAGAGCGCCTGAGCCAACGGGCCGGTCCGAGCGCCCGGTGCGACGACGACGTCTGTGACCCCGCACCGGGCGAGCTCGTCGGCCAGGACCACCGACATCGCCGTGGCCGCATTCATTGCGCGACCAGCACGTCGTGGCAGGCCCCCAGGGCCTCCAGCATCTGCCGCATCTTGACCCGGGTCTCGTCGTACTCCTCGTCCGGATCCGAGCCCTCGACGATGCCGCACCCGGCATACACCACGGCCGATGCGCCGCTGATCAGCGCCGAGCGGATGGCGACCGCCAGTTCGCCGCCACCGTCGGCACCGATCCAGCCGATCGGGGCGGCATACCAACCGCGGTCGAACGGTTCGACGGCCGTCAGGAGTCGCAGCGCCGGAGTTGCCGGGAAGCCGCCCACCGCCGGCGTCGGGTGCAGGGCCCCCGCGATGCGAAGCAGGTCGGGAGCCGACCGCGGACGCACCGCGCTGATCCTGGTCTGCCGATGCGCAATATCGGCGATCCGCAGGACGCTTTCCGCCACATCGGTCCGGACGTCTCGGAAGAACCGTTGCAGCGTGTTCCTGACGACCTCGGCGACAATCGCATGTTCCCGTCCGAGTTTGGGGTCGGTTTGTAGGCGGCGGCTCAGTTGCGCGTCGCGGACCGGGTCCGGGTCGCGAGGAACCGATCCGGCCAGGCCGTGGGTATCGACACGCTCACCCCGCAGATGCAGCAGGCACTCCGGAGTCCGGCCGACGAACCACCGACCCCACACCTGGACACCGAACACCGCCCCGACCCGGTGGTCGTCCAGCAACGACGCCAGCATCGGCGCGACGGCCACGGGCCGGTCGAAATCCAGGGCCAGTTGACGGGCCAGGACCAGCTTGTCGAAGCTGCCCGCGGCGATCTCGTGAAGGACCTGGCGGACAAGCAGTTTCCATTCGAGCGCCGATGGTGTCTCGCAAACCGAAACCACACGGGCCTGTTCTCCGGCGCCGGGCGCGCAGCCCGCCAAGAGGCGGCGCGCGGCGTGTTCACCATAACGAATTGCGTTGAGGACGTTTGCGTCTGGCCGCAACAACGCGTTCAGCGTCAGGACCGTCGGGTGGCCGGGCTCTTCGAACAGCTCGGCGGAAGGCAACCACATGAGGGCCTCGGGGAGCTCGGCGCGGCGGCGCGCTTCGCCGCGGTCGCGATGGCGAAAGCTGAAGCCGCCCAACAGAGCCGGCCGGCGCCCGGTTCCGCCGATCAGGGCGCCGCTGCGGCACTCTCGCCAGCAAGCGGACACCTGCTCGAACCTGTCGGCTCCGTGGCCGGTCACGTCGAGCGCGGTGCCCACGGCCAGTCGCCGCTGCCCACTCCACGTCGACCCCCACACGAATGTGCGTTCGCTGCTTGTGGACAGCCGCCGAAGTCGGTCGGCGACGGTGAATCCAGGGACGGTGGTCGACCAACTCGCCAGTACCGGTCTCCCGCGATCGGCAGCGGCTTTGACCGCGTCCCGGCATAACTTCCCGAATCCCTCGAGATTGGCCATGCACACAGGGTCTGCCCGCCGCGCCGCGCTCGATAGCGTAATCGACTACTCGACTGGCCCAGGCGCGGTCGAGTAGTCGATTACGCTATGCCTCCACCGCGCCCGCTTCGACGATTGGTTTGTTTGACGAGGAGGTCGAGATGAGCGCATCGCTGCTAAGCCTTCTGGCATTGATCCTTCTGGCATTCGGCGCACCGCTGGCGGGTGCGTCGTTCTGCAGCCTGCAGGCCCGGCTCGAGCGCTGGGATGCCGAAAAGCACGCCCTGGACTGATCCCGCCCCACAGATCGGAGGCCTGCCATGTCGGCTGCCATGTCAGCTGCCATTGCCTCGCCAACCGCGGCGTATGGCGATAAAGGTTGCGCGCCTGAGGTTTTGGCGATGATGTCGAGATATCGCATCGACGTTCCGATTGAGCGGCTGCCCGCGCCGCCGCCGCTGCCCGACGATTTGCTGGCGCTGCTGGACTGCGCATTGGCCAAACCGGCTGCCCAGCAGCCCAGCTGGCCGCAGGATGAGGCCGCGGCCATGCGCACCGTCTTGGAAAGCGTGCCGCCGATCGCCGTCGCCGCGGAAATCCAGCGCCTGCAAGAGCTGCTCGGCGAGGTGGCGCGGGGCAGGGCGTTCCTGCTGCAGGGCGGCGACTGCGCGGAGACTTTTGCCGGCAACACCGAGTCCCACATCGGCAATAACATCCGGGCACTGTTGCAGATGGCCTTGGTGCTGACGTACGGCGCCAGCATGCCGGTGGTCAAGATCGCCCGCATCGCCGGGCAGTTCGCCAAGCCGCGATCCTCCGACACCGACGCCCTCGGGCTGCGGTCCTATCGCGGCGACATGGTCAACGCCTTCACCCCGGATGCCGCGGCGCGCGAACACGATGCCTCCCGGTTGGTGCGGGCGTATGCGTACGCCAGCGCGGCGATGAACCTGGTCCGGGCGTTCACGTCGTCGGGTCAGGCGTCGCTGCGTCGGCTGCGCGACTGGAACCGGGACTTCGTCCGCAGCTCGCCCGCGGGCGCCCGCTACGAGTCGCTGGCCGGCGAGATCGACCGCGCCATGCGCTTCGTCAGGGCGTGCGGGGTGGAGGACCACAAGTTGCGCACCGCCGAGATCTACGCCAGCCATGAGGCGTTGGTGCTCGACTACGAGCGGGCGATGTTGCGAATCGCCGACAACGATGCCGGCGAGCCGGCGTTGTACGACCTGTCCGGGCATTACCTGTGGATCGGCGAACGGACCCGCCAACTCGACGGCGCGCACATCGCGTTCGCGCAGATGATCGCGAACCCGATCGGGGTGAAGATCGGCCCGACGGCGACGCCGGAGCTGGTGGCCGAATACGTCGAGCGCCTGGACCCGCACCACAAGCCCGGACGGCTTACCCTGGTCAGCCGGCTGGGCAGCGACAAGGTCCGCGACCTGCTGCCGCCGATCATCGAGAAGGTCCAGGCCACCGGGCACCTCGTGATCTGGCAGTGCGACCCCATGCACGGCAACACCCAGGAGTCGTCGTCCGGCTACAAGACCCGCCACTTCGACCGGATCGTCGACGAGGTGCTGGGTTTCTTCGCGGTCCACCGGGCGCTGGGCACCCACCCCGGCGGGATCCACGTCGAGATCACCGGCGAAGACGTCACCGAATGTCTCGGTGGCGCACAAGACATCTCGGACACCGATCTGTCCGCCCACTACGAAACCGTCTGCGACCCAAGGCTGAACATCCAACAGGCGTTGGAACTGGCGTTTCTCGTCGCCCAGATGCTGTGCGCCGACACCCGAACAGTCGCGACTGAGCGCGACGAATAAGCGCGAAGAGGAAGGGCCGGACATGGAACGGACCGACGGTGACACCTGGGACCTGGCCAGCAGTGTGGGGGCCACCGCCACCATGGTGGCCGCCGCCCGCGCGGCCGCGACCAGGCGTGCCGACCCGGTGATCAACGATCCGTTCGCCGAGCCACTGGTGCGTGCGGTCGGGCTGGACGTGTTCAACCGGGTGGCCTCGGCCGGACTGGACTTCTCCGATCTGGCCGAAGGCCTCGCACTCCCGCGGATGGTCGACACGTTCGCCGCCCGGGCGCGGTACTTCGACGAGTACTTCGCCGACGCCGCGGCCGCGGGCCTGCGTCAGGTCGTGATCGTGGCGTCGGGTCTGGACGCCCGTCCGTACCGGCTTTCCTGGCCGTCGGGGACGACGGTGTACGAGATCGACCAGCCCGAGGTAATCGAGTTCAAGACATCGACGTTGGCGCGGATCGGCGCCGCCGCGGCCGCCGAGCACCGCACCGTCGGCATCGACCTCCGCGAAGATTGGCCGGCCGCGCTGCGCGAGGCCGGTTTCGACGCCACCCGGCCCGCCGCCTGGCTCGCGGAGGGATTGCTCATCGGCTTCCTGCCGCCGGAGGCCGAGGTTCGGCTGCTGGATCAGGTTATTTCGTTGAGCGCCAACGGCAGCTGGCTGGCGGCCGACTACGGAACGATTGTCGAATCCTCGGCGGAGGCCCAGGAAAAGGCCCGGCTCATGACCGAAGGCTGGCGACGGCAGGGCCTCGATATGGACGTTGCTGGCCTGACCTACTCGGGCGACCACACCGACGTCGCCGCGCACCTGGAAGCCGACGGCTGGGAAACGGCCAGATGCAAGCTCACCGACCTCGTCGTCGCGGCGGGGCTGCCGGAATTGAGCGAGGCCGACCAGCAGGCCCCCGGCGCCAAGATCAGCTTCGTCCGGGCGGTGCGGACCGGACCGGCGGCGCTGACCGGAACCGCACACATCGCCCTTACCGTTCGGGACCTGCCGACGAGCGTCGCCTGGTATCGCGATGTGCTGGAACTTCCGGTCATCGCGGAGTTCTGCGAGGACGGCCGGACGCGACGCAAAGCCGTGCTGGGAAACGACGCGATACGGCTTGGGCTCGTCCAACATTCGGCGTCGTCGGGCGCGGCGTTCGATGAGACCCGGATCGGTCTGGACCACCTCGCCTTCGCCGTTCCACGCGGGACCATCCAGCGCTGGGCCGCGCGACTCGATCGACTTGGAATACCGCGTTCGCCAGTCACACCGTCGGTGTTGCGGCCCGACCAACGGGTGCTGGTGTTCCGGGATCCCGACGCCATCCAACTCGAGTTCTTCGAAACGAATTAGGCCCGGCCCCGGCCCATTCGGGCTACCCGACATCGCTTGGACTTGTGGCAACGTCGCGACACGCTCAGACTGGCTGATATGCGCGACCGCGAGACGATCGACTCGGAGTTGCGGCAGATCGCTCTTCGGCGCCAATCGATCCGTGAGCGGGGCGGTCAGCCGTCGAGTCAACGCGTCGACGAACTCCTCGACGAACGCCTGGCCCATCGCGCGGGCGCGCCGCAAACCGAGGTGGTTCACGAGGCGGTCCAAGCAGATGGCGCAAAGGTTGCTGCCGACACCCGGTCGCCGCGCGATAAAACCCACGCCGTCGTGCCGCGCCGGCGTAGGGGTTTGCTGCGACGCTTCGGCCCCCTCGCCGTGTTGCCGCTGTCCCTGCTGGGCGTGGCGGCCGCGTCAGCGGTGATGTTCGCGGGCCACGAACAAGAACCGGCGGCATCCCCGCCGGCGGCCCCACCGGCGGACCAGCAGCCGTCGGCCGCACAACCCAGCCCGGCACCGCCCGAAACGCAAGCTCCGCCCGTCAGCCTGGTCGACATCGTCTTCGTCAACGGGCTCAAACAGGTTGGCGTGCCGATTCCCAGCCAGGATTACGTGATGAGCCATGGGCACGCGGTGTGCGATTTCCTGGCGCACCAACCCAACCTCGCGGACGCCGCCCATTTCGTGCAGCAGTCGTCGATTTGGGACGCCAATCAAAGCGCCGACTTCGCCGTCGCGGCCGTCGTGACGTACTGCCCCCAGTACGGAACCGCGAGCTCGGGCGCGATGGAGCCGGCCTATCAGAATGCTCTGACTGATCTGCAAACCATCCAACGGGATCTGCAAGGCATCCAAGGCAATCTGCAGGGCATTCAAGATAATCTGCCGCCGTTGGCAGGCCGCCAGTAATACCGGTCATCGCGACGGTTCGAGTGAGCCGGATCAACGTGCCTATACGGGATAGAGTTTGGCGATCAGCCAGGCCCCGTTGACCTTGGCCAGTTCCACCAGCACCGAGCTTGACGAGGTCGTTGGCGACGGCCGGTCGTTGCTGGTGGTCGTCTGATTGACGAACACCAGGATTGAGGCCGCCTGGGTGGCCAACGATTGGACGCCGGCCCGGACGACGGTCGCGTTGGTCGCTACCCGCTTCTGTTCCGCGGCCGGGCGGACAATCTGGTCGGTGAACTGCTTGTAGTAGGCCAGGAAGTCGCCCGTGAGGCACGCCTCGGCGGCCGCGAAATCTCGGTCAAGGGTGTCGGGCGAATAGGTCAGCACCTTGACCGTTCCGGTGCTCGCGGCCTGGGTTGCCGCCTGGCGGTCGGCGATCCGGTCGGCGACGGGCGGCACCTGCCGGCTCTTCACCTGCAGCTGCCAGGCGCCGACCGCGGCGGCGCCCAGCGTCGCGGCGGCCAGTGTGACAACGAGCGCCCACCACGCCACCCGCCTCCCCCGGGCCTGGTTCATGACACGTACTCCACCTTCGACACCTTGCAGGCATTGCCGATCTTCTCGACCTGCACCAGCAGCCGATAGTTTCGTGGGTCTTGCACTGCGCCAGCGCTATTGGTGACTTTCGACGTCGAGGCGACAAGCACCTGAGCCGTCGTGCCGTTGATCGACTCGAGGGCCGCACCGTTGACGGTCCCCTGCGACGTCACGTTCGAATTCACGATCGTCTGTTTGAAGTCGGAGCTACTTCGCACGAAGTCGTCGTGAAAGGTGCCGGTCGACCCGTCGACGATGCGCTGGACGTCGCTGTCGGCGGACTGCGGGCTGAGACTCGTTAGCGAGACGGTGAACTGCTTGGCGTAGTCGACGTAGGGCTGCCATTGCGGCGCGGCACTGGATGGCCGCGGATCCGCGCGCAGCGTCTGCGTGACGGCGAACGCGCCGGCGCCGACCAGCAGAAGCAGCAAGATCAGCGGCACCAGGATCGATGTCCACGTCAGGGACCGTCCCGGCGGCCCGACGGGGAACGCAACCTGAGGCGCTGCGGGCACCGTCGGCCGGGCCGGCAGGCCGGACACCTGCAGCGGTGCGCTCAGTGAGTCGCGCGCCGCCCGGGCCAGGTCCCTGGTCGTGGGATAGCGCTGGGCGGGATCTTTGGCCATTCCGGTCGCGATCACACCGTCCATCGCCGCCGGGACCCCGCCCGTCAGCTCGGACGGGCGCGGGGCGGGCTGGAACATGTGGGCGGCGATGATTTGCTCCAGCGCGTTGCCCACGAAGGGCTGTTGACCGGTCAGCGATTCGTGCAGCACACACGCCAGCGCATAGACATCGGAACGCGCATCCGCGATCCCACTGGCAAAGCGCTCCGGGGCCATGTACGCCCAGGTGCCGATGGTTGCGCCGGTGCTCGTCAGCCCGGCCTCACCGGCGGCGCGCGCGATACCGAAGTCGATCAGGTAAGCGAAGTCGTCGTCGGCCACCAAGATGTTCGACGGCTTGACGTCGCGGTGGACCAAACCCACCTGGTGCGCGGCGCTCAGCGCCGACGCGATCTGCTCGACGATCCCGACCGCGCGGGCCGGCGCGAGCGGGCCGTCGCGCAGCATCTCTTGCAGGTCTCGGCCCTTGATCAGCCGCATGGTCACGAACAGCCGTCCGTCGATCTCACCGAAGTCATGAATCGGGACGATGTGCGGCTCGTCGAGCCCGGCCGCGGCCCGCGCCTCCTGCCGGAACCGCGTCTGGAAGCGCTCATCATCCGCGAACGTAGCGGGCAGCAGCTTCAGCGCCACCACATGATCGATGGTGGTGTCGAAGGCCCGCCACACCTCGCCCATGCCGCCGCGGCCCAGCAATTCCAGCAACCGGTAGCGGCCGAATTGGGTCCCGTCCAACGTGTGCCTCCCGGCAAGGTCTGGTCCATGGCAACGATAGCCTTCGCGGTTCGTTGCCATTCGGGACAAGGGGCATTCGGGACAAGGGCCGGACCACTAAGTCGGTCGCGGCTAGCCACGGCCAGCTACGGTTGGTCAAGGCCGGCCACGTGCGACTTATCCGGTAAAAACACGCACACCGAACTAGAATTCGCCTGCATGGCGTTGGTGAGGCCAACCGACCAAGAGAAGGCGCGACAAGCATCGCGCAAACTCTCTCCCACCCATGCCAACTCCACGGTGCACGCCGAGTTCCCCGACCACCCAACCCTGCTGGAGATCGCAGACCGCCAGAAGCAGGTCGAGTCATGGGAATCGATGAACGTCGGCGGTTACCGATTCGCAAAGGCCGGCACCATTGTCGGCTCCCTGATGTGCGCGGTCATGGTGTTCCTCGCGGTCACGCCCATCCCGCCGAACTGGCCATGGGACATTCCGCTGGTAATCGTGGCGATCTTCACCGCGGTGGCCACGGTGGTCTGCGGCCTTTTGTGGTTCGAGAAGCCGAACATCGGTCCCCGGCCGCTGTCATTGGAGATCGTGCCGTTCTCGCGGGAGGAAAACCTGCACCTGATGAGGGAGCAGGCGATCGAGCCGTTCCAGGTGATCTGCGACTGCCCCGGCTGCGGGGACGCATCCACCCACCTGATCCGTGACTCCGCCGAGGGCGAGCCCCGCTGGGCCACGGTGGTTCGGCGCTGCGGAGTGTGTAAGCGGGAATGGGCGCAGGGCTAAACCCTCTGTGCACCAAGTCAATAGCGCGCTACCGCTAGGACGTCTGACGGGTGCGGGAGAAGTCCCTGCTGGCCGGTTGCAGGATCAAGGTCAGGATTACCGCCGTGAAGACCAGTTCCAGGAAGGTGTTCACGTACCAGCCAGAGCCACCACTCGAGGCGAGGCTGACGACCACTCCCAAGACGCTCAGAATCGCTTGGGTCACTGCGGCAATCACCAGGATCCGCCTGGAGCGGCCCCGCAAGACCGCGACTCCGCCCCATATCAACAGGCCACCCGTGACGAGCTTGGCCAGCAGAATCACGTAGTTGGCTACGACCAACCCGATACCCCAGTCCGCGATCGCGTTGTTGGTGAAGGTGAAAAGTATCGCGAAGGCCAAAAGCTTTGTGATGATCACTAATCCGGCGTCCACAAACGCGAGGATCGCTGCGGTGGTGACGATACCCGGGCGCCGGCCGGGACCGGCGCCAACGGAAGCGCCGTAAGGCTGGGGAGCGCCATACTGCTGGGGAACTCCATACTGCTGGGGAGCGCCATACGGCGGCGCAGCGCCATACGGCTGGGGAGCGCCGTACTGCTGGGGAGCCCCATAAGGCTGCGGAGCGTATGGCGGCTGACCGCCATGGGACGGGGGTTGCCCCGGGGGGCCGTGCAACGGCAATCTCGCTTGCTGCGTGGGCTGCTCGGAGCGCGGCGTGCTGGGCTCCGGCCGGCCCTGGTTTGGATATGACATGTGTTCCTCCTTAGGGCTTAGGGCATCACACCACGGGTCTGGACTATGAGCGTTGGTCCCGCTGGCACCACCAGGCCGTGCCCGCGGGGGGAACGGCCTGGGGTTCAGGGGCTAAGCAACGCTTCCTAGTTCGTCATACCACCTCGCTTCCGGAAGTACTCGGTGCTGGACTTTTGCAGGATCAAAATCAGGATCGGCAGCGCGAAGATCAGGCCGCAGACCGCGCGTACCACTGCGGCGCTGGCGTGGTCCGCGTCGGCACCGACGCCGAGGAGAAGCGACAGGACAACGAGACTCGCCTGTATGGACGAGAGGCTGATAAGCATTTTCCTGCCGCGGCCCCGCACTGCCGAGACTCCGCCCCACACCCAAAGGGAACTGATACCGAGCCCGACCAACACCACCACGAACGCAATCGCCATGATCGACGTGCCGGCGACGTGCGATGAGCGGCTCGTGGCCAGGGCCGCCACCGCCAGGAGGGCCAAAAGATGCACGAGGATGCCAAACCCGCCAAGGACAAACGCGAGAACCGCCGCGGCGGTGACTACGCCCGGGCGCCGGCGGGCGGCGTACCCACCGAAGGCGGGAGCGCCATACGACTGCGCGTAATATGGCATGCCGTAATTCGGTGCGGCGGGGTAGGGGTAAGGCTGCCCGCTGCCGTACCCGGGGGACTGCTCCGGGTAGTCGTACACGGGCCAGCTTGCCTGTGGGGCGGGCTGCCGGGATCGCGGCACTTCGGCCAACGCTCCCTGAACTGGATATGACATGTGTTGCCTCCTAAAGAGATTCGGTTTCAAGTCCGGCTTAACCGACGTCACGGGCGGGGGGTGCTGTAGGACACCCTTGGTCCGGCCGTGCGCCGGTCAGTCAGTAAGAAAAGAATCGCGCCGTGCGCTTTTCAGTTCCTTGGCGAATTCTTGGAGTGGCGTTAAGTCTTGTCACGCCTGACGGCTGGTCACGACGAGGCCTAGGCGCAGCGCGCAGGTTCGGCCTCGCACAGCGGCGTCACACCGCGAAACCGATACCGGTGCGCCGCCACCCAGCGGTAGACGGCATTCTGGGCCGCGCCCACGCCGGGGATCCGGTAGATCCACAGCGGCAGTGGCGTGCCGAGCGCCGCGCACAGGGCCGCATTCATTGCTTTCGCCCCGGCGAAGACCGCGCCGGACGAGTCCAGCCACCACGCGGATTCGGACAATCGCTCGGCGGGCAGCCCAAGCCGGTCGGCCATCCCAGGCGCTTGGAAAGGTTCGATGCGCAACCGGCCGGTCCGATTCAGCCGGGCCAACCGGTTGCAGACGCGGGTGCACATCCCGCATCGACCGTCAAAGATCAAGGTGCCGTGCATAGAGAAGGCTCAAGGCCGGCGAGGCTACATGCAGTCTGCGCAGATCGGTGCTCGATCGGGGGAGCTGCGCAACCGGCTGCGATGCTGCACCAGGTGGCAGCTTGAACAGGTGAACTCGTCGGCGCGCGCGGGAATCACCGTGACGGATAGCTCTTCACCCGACAGGTCCGCCCCGGGCAGCTCGAAGAAGGGCAGGTCGTTCGGGTCGTCGTCGACAACCGCCGTGGACAGTTTCGGGAGATCGCGTCCGAGCTCGCGGAGGGTTGACTTGTCCGCGGTCTCGACGTCGGAGACGCGGCGTGCATCGTAATCGCTGACGGTCGACATGGGGTGTTCCTTTCCTGCTAAGCGTCTTGCTAAGCGGCGGGTTCGGGTTAACGCACCTCGCTGTCACCCGTAGCTCAGGCGGTTACCCCATCCGGGCGAAATCCACACCCATCGACAAAAAGAAATTGCACACACGCAAGCCGGCACCATCGGCGCGCAGCCGGGAACCCACTAATTGGCGCCGGACCAGGCGTTTACCGAACGAAAGAGTTGACCGAGGCGGCCGCGAACACGCCGTTATCAGGTCTGCTGCGGGCTGCCGCCGAAGAGCCGCTCGGAGTTGTCGACACGGTGGCGCCCATGCACCATCCAGCCCAGCCCGAGCCAGGGCGCCAGCAACGCCATGATCGCCGCCACGGCGGCCAGCCCGTCGTGTCCCGCGATCAGCGCAAATAGGCCCACCGCCAGGCCAATGGCCCAGGCCGTCGCCGCAATCAAGCCGGCCAAGTTGGAAGCGTCTCCCCTCAGGGGGTCGACACAGTCGCCGCCGTAGGCGTGGGCAGCGCGGACATGATTGCTCCCGATGTAGCTCATCGACCCTCCAAGCGAAATCAATTACACGGCAACGCCACTCGCATGGCGGATAGCCCGTGGGCAGCGCGGCGAGCACAGTGCCCGACGCGTTGTTGCTGCCGTCGCCGATACCACCGGATTGGAGGTATCTTGTTGGCGACAACTATAACCTATAGATACTATTTTCACGCAATCTTCTTTGTGATGTCTGCGACTGCCATGCGCGGGGAAATACCCCCGTCGCCGTGACCACCAAACACGGCAACGCCTGACGGCCCGCCCGCTACTCCGCAGCGGGCTGCTCAAGTTCGGACCGACCGTACTCGTAGAAACGCTGTTGACGCGGGGCACCGATAGTGACCTCGACGAGGCAAATGTCGCGATCGACCGGCTGGCGGCAGCGCCGACCGACCCCGGGTACGTCGTCAACGACATCGCCGCCGAGCGGCTTCGGGCGCTGCTGGCACTAGCACGCGGCGAGGCCGACTCTTACCGTGACTATCGGGACCGCTCCCGGTCGATGGCGATGTCGCTCGGCTTCGAGGGACACATCGCGATGGCAGCAGCGATGCCGTGACTGGCTGCCGGCCGCTTATGCAGTCAACCTGACAGGGATCGCGTCAGTGGTTGAGCTTGCCGTCCCGCACGCCGGTTAAGGCGTCGTCCAGCGTCGAATACAGCGGGAACGTCTTGTCCAGACCCGTCAAGTGAATCGGCCGCCGCGTCGCCGGGCCGTGCGCCACCACCCCGAACTCAGCCGACTTGCACGATTTCTCGTAGGTCGCGGCCAGAATCTTCAGCCCCACCGAGCCGAGGAACTCCACCCCGGAAAGGTCGATCACCAGCGCGGTCGGACGATCGTCGACCACCGCGGTGATGGCTTGTTCCAGCGTAGGAGCGGTTACCAAATCGATTTCGCCGGTGACACTGACCACGGCGACCCCTCGTGGTCCGCAACCATGGTGGTGATCGAGTCGGGAGCTGACAATGGGGATCCTTTGTCCGGGCCTTAAGTGTGGTGCAAGCGTAACCCGCCGGGTACGAACTGCGAGAAGAAGACGACCTGTTGGTCTGCATTGCGGGTACCCAGGCTAGTCTCGCAAATAGGACCTGCGCCCTGCGGAGCGCGACGCGGCACTTGGGACACCTGGGGAGGCCACATGTCAGATTCTCCGTCAGATTTCAGCAGCGGCAATACCGCCGCACAGACCGTCAGCACCTCTAGCGAGCAGTTGCTGCCCCAGCTGGTCCAGCACCTGAGGCGGAACAGAACCGCCCTGCGCGAGGAATGGGCCCGCAGAATCACCGCAGCCGAACTGCTGACCGCGATGACGCCGGAGGAGCTGTTCTCCGAGGCCACAGCCGTGTACGACAACTACGTCGAGGTGCTCGAGACCGGTAGCGTCGAGGCGCTGCAGGCCTACGCGCGCGACCTGTCAGAGCGCATCATCCCGCGGGGTGTGGAGACGGACGAGGTGCTCGGCATCGTGCTGCTGCTGCGCGACGTGCTCGCCCGCTCGCTGTTCGAGAAGTACCAGGCGGAGTTCGGGATGCTGAACCGGGTTCTGGATGCCTACGAGCCGGCGGCCAACCGCATCGCCAACACCGTGGGCGTCAGCTTCGTGCAGGAACGCGAACGCATCATCCGCCAGCAGCAGGAGGCCATCCGCGAGCTGTCCACGCCGGTGCTGCAGGTGCGCGAGCAACTGCTGATTCTGCCGATCATCGGCGTGCTGGACAGCCAGCGCGCGCGGCAGGTCACCGAACAGCTGCTGCGGGCCATCCGCGCGAACCGCGCGAAAGTGGTGGTCATCGACATCACCGGTGTGCCCACCATCGACTCCACGGTGGCGAACCACCTGGTCCAGACCGTCGACGCGTCCGGGCTGATGGGCGCCAGCGTGATCATCACCGGCCTGTCGTCGGAGATCGCCCTGACGCTGGTGACGATCGGGCTGGACCTGTCCAAGATGAACGCCGTCGGTGACCTGCAGGGCGGCATCGAAGAAGCTGAGCGCCTGCTGGGCTACGAGGTCACCCGTGCGGGCGAATAGATCCGATAGACCGGGGGACTAAAGCTAGCGGGCCCATGCCAGTACCAATCCTGAAGCAGGGCGCGATCCTGATCGCCACGGTGCAGGCCGCGCTCACCGACTCCGACACCGAACGGCTGCGATACGACCTCATGGAGCGGGTCAGCCGGTTCCGCGCCCAGGGCATCATCGTCGACGTCACCGCCATCGACGTGATGGATTCGTTCGCGGCCCGGTCGCTGCGGACGATCGCGCACATGACCCGGCTACGCGGCGCCGACACCGTGATCGTGGGTCTGCAGCCCGAGGTGGCCTTTGCGATGGTGCAACTGGGGCTGGCGTTCGACGACATGAACACCGCGCTGGACCTGGAAGAGGGCATCGCGCTGTTGCATCGCAAGCTCGGGCTACAGAAATCGATGATCGGGCGCGACGGTGGCGGATGACATCGTCGTCGCCATCAACAACCCCGACGACATCGTCGACGCCCGCAAAGCCGGACATCAGCTAGCTCTCGAGCTTGGATTCTCACTCACCGACGTGACCATGATCGCCACGGCGATCTCCGAAATCGCGCGCAACATCACGAGCTACGCCGGTCGTGGCGCGGTTCGGGTCGCGGTGGCCGACAGGGAGGGCCGCAAGGCCCTGGTGGTACGCGCCGAGGACGACGGCCCCGGCATCGCCGACATCGAGCGCGCGATGGAGGACGGATATTCGACGGGACGCGGGCTCGGGCTCGGCCTGCCGGGCTCCCGCCGGCTGATGGACCGCTTGATCGTGGAGTCCGCGCTCGGCCGCGGCACGGTCATCGAGATGTGGAAATGGGTTCCGGCCCGTGCGTGAATCAGGGTCGACTAGGGCCGATGGAGTGGGCGATGGCCGCCCGCCCGCGGCCGGGCGAACACGTCTGTGGCGATCAGTCGATCGCGGTCGGCATCGACGACGGCCAGGCTGCGCTGTTCGGTGTGCTGGACGGGCTGGGTCACGGCCCCGAGGCCGCGCGCGCGGCGCTGGCCGCGGTGGAGGCACTCAAGAATGCCCGCGGGGAGCGGATCGAGGTCTTGGTCCAGCTGTGCCACCGCGTTTTGGGTGGCACCCGCGGTGCCGCGATGACGCTGGCGCGCGTCGATTTCGAGGCCGGGCAGCTGTACTGGACCGGGGTGGGCAATGTCAGCGCCAACCTGGTCGCCAAGGGCGCCACCGGCCTCCAGGTCCGCGCGGCGGCGCGGCTGGCCGCCGGCATCGTCGGCTACCGAATACCGGAGATCAGGCCCGCGCAAGTGTTTCCGATACGCACCGGCGACCTGATCGTCATAGCCAGCGACGGCATCGGCGAAGACCATCTGGGCCACATCGACTTCGCCGCCCCGGCCACGGTTATAGCCGAACAAATCCTGGGTAAACACGCCAAGGAAACCGACGACGCCATGGTGCTCGCCGCGCGTCACCGGGGTGCCCTGACATGACCGAGGCCACGGACTTTCACGCCCAGTACACCGCCGCGTTGCACGTCTACCTGGCGGCGCGCGACGAGGACAGCCTTGTCGTCGGTCATGAGCTCGGCCGCCGCGCCCTGGAGGAACGGGTCAGCATGCTCGACATCGTCGAGCACCACTTCCGGCTGGTCGTCGCGCTCAGCAAGCAATCCGAAGTGGATCGACCGGCCACCCTGGAATTCCTATTGCAGACGCTGGCGCCGCTCGACGTGGCAACGCGCGGATTCCTGGACGGCACAAAGCGATACGCGGCAGAACGGGCCCGCGCCGAGGGTCTGGCGGACCGCGACAAGTTCCGCACCGCGCTGGTCAATTCCTTGCAGGAAGGTTTCTTCGTCGCCGACCACGAAGGCGCGGTCGTCGAGATGAACAACGCCTTCATCGACATCCTCGGCTACCCGATGGAGGGCCTGCCGTATCGCTGGCCCCATCCCTGGCTGGTCGACAAGCGAACGGCGAGCGAACAGCAGGCCCGGGTCCGCAGCCACGGCAGCGCCGAGTACGAGACACCCATCCGGCATCGAGACGGCCACCTCGTGTGGGTGGCGGTGAGTATCAACATGGTCCAGGGCACCGGCACCGACCGGGACTTCCACGTGGGAACCGTTCGCGACATCACCGCGGAACGGGCATTCGCTGCCCGGGAAAGCGCGGTCTTGCGGCTGGCCACGGCAGTCGGGGTGGCCAAAAGCGTGGCGGAGGTACTCGAGATCACCCTGGACGAATGCCACACGGCTGTCGACGTGCAACGCGTCGTCGCCGCTATCTGGCCGATGGACCAGCATCCCAACGGCGAACCGATCGTCCAAATGGCCGGCGAGCCAGTGGAATCGACGTGGCGCGACCTCGATCCGTGGTTGCGCACCACGATCCAGGACGCGCGGCACCAGTTGCCGCTGACCGCCAAGACCGTCGAGCGGCCCGACTCTCCGGGTAAGGCGCAGGGCCTGGTCGCGGCGCTCTCCGGCGCGGGGGACGTCACGCTGTGGTTGGAGCTTCGCGCGCCCCGCTGGGTCAGCGCCGAGGACCGGCTGCTGGTCACGGTGCTCGTCGGCCATCTCAGTCTGGCCATGCAGCATGTCCGTCAGTTCGAGAGCGCGCGCGAGACGTCGCTGACCCTGCAGCGAGCGATGTTGCCGCCCTCCGAACCGCCGCCGGGCTTCGTGGTGCGTTACGAACCCGCCGTTCCGCCACTGGAAATCGGGGGCGACTGGTATGACGTGCTGCCGATCGGCGATCACCGCATCGGCATCGTCGTCGGCGACTGCGTGGGTCGCGGTTTGCCCGCGGCCGCGATCATGGGTCAGCTCCGCAGCTCGGCGCGCGCCCTGTTGCTCACCGGTGCCCAACCCGCCGTGTTGCTCGAGCAACTCGACGCCGCGGCAGCACTCATACCGAACGCCTACTGCACCACCGTCTTCCTGGCGATCCTGGACACCGAATCCGGAATCCTGCACTACAGCAATGCCGGTCACATGCCCGCGTTGCTCGCCGACGGCGGGTCCGATTCCGGGACAACGACGTTGACCGAGGCTCGATCTGTGCCGCTGGCGGTCCGCCGTGATGAACCGCGGCCGCAAGCCACCCAGCTGATACCGCCCGGCTCGACATTGATGCTGTACACCGACGGGCTGGTGGAACGCAGACACGAGTCGATCGATGACGGAATAGGCCGCGCTGCAGACGTTTTGGTGGAGACAATGAAATTGCCTGTCGAAGCCATCGCCGACGCGGTGCTACGTACGCTGGCCCCGGAGGCGGGATACGACGATGATGTCGCGATGGTGGTATACCGGCACCAGCAAGCGCCACTTCGAATCGAATGCGATTCGACCGCAGAACAATTGGCGGGAATCAGGCGTCGGCTCACCGGGTGGCTACAGGCCGCCGACGTTCCGGATGACTTGGCCGCCGACATCGTGCTCGTCGTCAACGAGGCATGCACCAACAGCGTCGAGCATGCCTACCACGGGCGAGCCGCCGGGCCCATGGTGCTCGAGGTCGAAGCCGATGAGGGCGAGTTGCACGTGCGGGTGGTCGATCTCGGTTCGTGGCAGACACCGGCCACCGAGCCGGGCAACCGCGGGCGGGGCCTGCTGCTGATGAAAGCCCTCAGCGACTCGATGGCACTGAACTGCACCCCGGAGGGAACCACCGTCGACGTCGATTTTCGGCTGCAGAACAGGGAAGTGCAGCACTGAAGGCTGCGATCATAAGGCGAGCCTGCAACCGATTCGTCAGCCGCCGCTGTTTGCGCGGGCACATTGCGGGTATCCGGCTGCATGACGCGCAATGACTAGCACATCGATCAGCATTGAACCCGCCCTGCCGGCGGCACACGGACCGCTGTCTACAGCGGTCCGTCAGGCCTTGGCCGGACCGCCGTTGCGCGATCGTCTGGTTCGCCTCAACGCATCCGTGCATGATTCCGACCCCTACGGCCTTGATCTGCAGCTTGCCCTCTACATGTGTTACGAGCTGCACTACCGCGGGTTTTCGGGTGTAGACCCCACCTGGGAGTGGAATCCCGCGCTGTTGGCGCTACGCGGTGAATTGGAGCGTGTTTTCCTGGCCGGCGTACGCCACGACGTCGGGACGATCGACCCCACTCACACCGCCGAGGCCGAAATGGCCGCGCTCGCAATCGAGCCCACCGACGGCTGCGGGCCGTCTTACCATTTGCGCGACGCCGGAACCTGGCAGCAGATGCGCGAATACTTCGTGCACCGATCGCTCTACCACTTGAAGGAGGGCGATCCGCACGCCTGGGTGATTCCGCGGCTGATGGGCGGTGCCAAGGCGGCATTCGTGGCGGTCGAATTCGACGAGTACGGCGCCGGGCAGGGTCCGCGGCTGCACCAGCAGTTCTTCGCCGACCTGATGTGCGCGGCAGGGCTGGACTCGACGTACCTCGGTTACCTCGACGCCGTCCCCGCCGAGTCGCTCTCGGTTGTGAACCTGATGTCGCTGTTCGGGTTGCATCGCCTGCTGCGCGGGGCCGCGATCGGACATTTCGCGTCAACGGAGATCACGTCGCCCCCCGGCTCCCGACGGATGGTCGATGCGCTGCGGCGGATGGGGGCGCCGCAAGCCTGCGTCGGCTTCTACGCCGAGCACGTCGAGGCCGACGCCGTGCACGAGCAGGTGGTGCGCCTCGACGTGGTCGACGATCTCGTTGCCCGCGAACCGAATCTGGACCGGGATGTCGTTTTCGGGATGCGCGCGCACGCGGTTGTCGAAAATCGCTTGGCGGACAACATCATGGCGTCGTGGAAGCTGGGTCAGACGTCGCTGCGGCGACCGCTTGACCCCGATTAGCCCTCCGGATTAGCCCTGATCAGCCGAGCCGCTGGGCCGGCACCGCCGGTGGCTGGTGTCGCATAGCGGATAGTCGTTGCTGCGACCGCATGTGCAGATGGCCACCATGAACCGGTCGGATTCCACAATGCCATCCGGCGTCTCGATCCGCACCGGACCGGCCACCAGCACCGGACCCCTGGGCACGACGCGTACCCGCGTGCCGGTCATGGCTTATCCGCCCTGATAACTACCAGCTCCTCTTCCCGACAGCCGTGTGGTAGCCGGCCGGTACCTTCCAACCACCCCGCCCGCGCTGACAATACCGGGCCGAATGGAATCAACTGTGACGCAATAACTTTGGCATGCAGCCCCGTTGACCGCAACGAATCCAGCGATTTCCGAACACCGGCAAACGCCGACTGCACGAGCAGCAGAGATCCGCCGTCGCGCAACAGGTTTGACACCGATTCACACAGCGGGTCCAGCACCAGCCGCCCATCGGGCCCGGCGTTCCACGACCGCGACGGACCTGCGGACGGCGGGATCAACCCGCTGTCGTCGACGGGTGGAGTAGGCACATAGGGCGGGTTGGAGACCACGACGTCGAATGACGCGCCACCAGGGGCCTCGAAAGCCCCTGTCCACGAGCCCTGTCGAACATCGACGTCCACCCCCGCATCCACAGCATTGACACGCGAGGATCGCACGGCGTGCGGACAGATGTCGAAGGCCGTGACGCTGGCACAGCCCATTTCGGCGGCGGCGATCGCGACGAAACCGCTACCCGTGCACAGGTCGAGCACCCGCCGCCCCGCGACTATCGCGGTTCGTTCCATTGCGGCTACGAGCATCAGCGAATCATGTTGCGGCTGATACACCGTGCTCGCGGCGGGGCCGACGGCGTTGGGATACGTGGTGGTCAAGCGTGAGCCTTTCGGTGCTTCTCGGTACTTCTGAGTGCTTCTCAGCGCTTCTGAGTGCTTCTCCGGTACTTCTCAGTGCTTCTCGGGGCCCCTCGGGGGCCATCTAGTTCCTAATGCCCGCAAACGACTGAGTTAAACGCAATCCGCCCACGGCGGACCCGCGACTAGCCGGTGGTGGCGTGGGCGAGCTGATCGACGATCGTCGAGCAAAACGCCGGCAGGTCCGACGGTGTGCGGCTGGAGATCAGGTTGCCGTCGATGACAACCTCCCGGTCCAAAACGCGGGCACCTGCGTTGCGCAGGTCGGTGCGGATGCTCGGATACGCGGTCAGGGTCCGCCCTGCCGCCACGCCGGCCTCGACCAGCGTCCACGGGCCGTGACAGATCGCGGCGACCGGCTTTCCGGAGTCGACGAAGTCGCGCACGAACGAAACGGCGTCGTTGTCCAGGCGCAGCTTGTCCGGGTTGACCGTGCCGCCGGGCAGCACCAGGCCGTCGAATTCGTGCACCGATGCATCGGACACCCGACGGTCGACGGCGACCGTCCCGGCGGGCTCGAGATCGTGGTTCCGCGCTTGGATTTCACCGGGCTTCAGTGATAGCACCTCAACCTCGGCTCCCGCGCCGGTGAGCGCCGCGCGCGGCTGCTCGAGTTCGACCTTCTCCACCCCGTCGGCGGCAAGAATGGCTATTCGCTTGCCCTGCAACTCGTTTGACATCGCCGCGCTCTCCTTTGTGATGTGTCCAAAACTATTGCGACGCAGAACTTCCCGATGTCCACGATCATGGACCGGATACCCAAGCGGCCGCGCCCCAAACGCGTCGTCAGTTCGACGCCGCCCGTAAAGCCTGGAGCAGTGGCTCGGCCGCTTCCTTGAGGAACAAATCCTGCGCCTCGCCGCCGATCTGAACAAGCGCAACATCGGTGAAGCCGGCCTCCCAGTACGGACGGACCGCGGCCACGATCCCATCGAGGTCGGGCCCGCAGGGAATGGTCTCGGCGACGTCCTCCGGGCGCACGAACTGCGTGGCACCGGCGAACCCGGCCGGCGTCGGCAGGTCGGCGTTGACCGCCCAGCCGCCCGCGAACCAGCGGAACTGGTCGTGCGCGCGTTCGATGGCCGCGTCGCGGTCGGGGTCCCAGCACACCGGTACCTGTCCGACCACCCGTCCCCCCTCGGCCCCGTTGGCCGCCTGGCGAGCGGAGTGCCATGCGTCGACGAGTCCTCCGTCGGGCGTCACCGCGACCAGGTGGTCGGCGAGTTTGCTGAACTTCTCGATTGCGGTCGCTCCGCCCGCGGCCACGGCGATGCCGACAGGTTGGTCAGGCACGTCCCAAAGCCGCGCGGAGTCCACCTGAAAGTAGTCGCCGCGCCAGTTCACCAACCGGCCCCCAAACAGCTCCCGGATGATTTTTATGGCTTCGCGCAACATTTCCTGCCGACGCTCGATGGTCGGCCAACCCCTGCCGACAACGTGTTCGTTGAGGTTCTCGCCGCTGCCGAGTCCCAGGGTGAACCGCCCGTCGGCGAGGATCTGCACGGTTGCCGCCTGCTGTGCGACGACCGCCGGGTGATACCGCATCGTCGGGCACGTCACATAGGAATAGAGATCGGTCTCCTCGGTGACCTGGGCCACCGCGCCCAGCACCGCCCAGGCGTTGGGCGCGTGTCCCTGGGAGGTCAGCCACGGGCTGAAGTGGTCGCTGCAGACCTGGAAGTCGAAACCGCGCTCTTCGGCCAAAACCGCATATCGCACAAGGTCTTTGGGTCCGCTCTGCTCCGTCATCAGGGTATAGCCGAACTTGGTCATACCGGGCGGGTACCCCGGGGCAGGGGCCGCAAACGGGTGCAGCCGGCCCCAAACGGCCGCTATAGGCGGTCTTTGACCGCCGCGGATATCCGCGCGCCGTCTGCCTTTCCGGCCGCGATCGCCGTCGCCGCCTTCATCACCAGGCCCATCTGCTTCATGCCGGGCCGCTCACCGATTTCTTCGGCGACCTGCGCAATCGCGGTGTCGGCGACATCGCCCACTTCGGCATCGGTGAGCGGGGTGGGCAGGTACTCGTCGATGATCCGCGCCTCGGCGTGCTCCTCGGCGGCCAGCTCGCCGCGGCCATTTTGGGTGTAGATCTCGGCCGCCTCGGCGCGCTTCCGCGACTCCTTGGCCAGCACCTTGAGTACCTCGTCGTCGGAGAGCTCTTTGGCCTGCTTGCCGGACACTTCCTCGGTCTGGATCGCGGCCAGCACCATGCGCAGGGTCGCGGTTCGCAACTTATCCTGGGACTTCATTGCCTGGGTCAGGTCCGTCCGGAGCCGGGATTTGAGTTCCGCCATGCCCGAGAGGCTACGCGTCGCCACCCGCGAGCGGCACGAGACCTGCGGTGATAGAGATTGAGTGTCGCTGATTGGACGCCGATAGACGCTGATGAACGTTGAGAAATGCCCCGACCGTCGACACTATGGAGGCCATGATGAACGACGACGGCAGCCGCGCACGGTGAGCACGCCGCCGCCGCCCGGCCAACCGGTCGATCCGCCACCCGGGTCGCCGGGGTATCCACCCGCCGCGTATCCGCCGCTGGGCTATGGCACGCCACCCGGTTCCGGCGGTCCGCCATCCGGCAACGGTGGTCCGCTGGTGGGGTCCGGCCCCGCTGCGCCCGGCTACGGCGCCCCGCCGGGCTACGCGGCCGGTTACGGCGGTGCCGCACCCGGTTACGGCCCGGTACCGGGCTACGGCGCGCCGCCCAGCTACGGCGCGCCTAGTTACGGCCCGCCACCGGGCTACGGCGCGTCCCCCGGCTACCGCCCGTCCCCCGGCTACGGCCAGCCCCCCGGCTACGGCCAGCCCCCCGGCTACGGCGGCTATGGCGGCTATGGCGGCTATGGAGGGTATGGCGGCTACGGCGGGTATGGCGGCTATGGCCCCCCGGCCCTGGTCCCGGGAGCGGTCAAACCCGGGATCATCCCGCTGCGGCCCCTGACCCTGAGCGACATCTTCAACGGCGCGGTCGGCTACATCCGGGCCAACCCGAAGGCGGCGCTGGGGCTGACGGCAATCGTGGTCGTGCTCATGCAGATCATCACGCTGGGCGTCACGCTCCTACCGCTGACCGCCTACGGGACCGAGCGGCCGGAAGAGGCAACGCTGGGCGCGATCGGAGCGTCGATGGCGTCGCTGGCCGCCTCCGCGCTGATCACCTGGCTGGGCGGCATGCTGCTGTCCGGAATGCTCACCGTCGTCGTCGGGCGAGCGGTGTTCGGGTCGCCGATCACGATCGGCGAAACGTGGGCCAAGATTCGTGGGCGAATACCCGCCCTGCTCGGCCTGGCGCTGCTGGAAGCCGCCGTCACGGCGGCGCTGTTCGGGCTGGTGATCCTGATCGTCGCCGTGCTGGCGGCGACCGGCAACCCGGTGGTGACCATCCTGCTGGGCATCCCGCTGGCGCTCGGCGTGATCGCGGTGGGGGTGTACCTGTACACCGTGGTGTTGTTCGCGCCCGTGCTGATCGTGCTGGAAAGGCTGCCGGTCATCGATGCGATCACCAGGTCATTTGCGCTGGTCCGCAACAGCTTCTGGCGGGTGTTCGGCATCCGGTTGCTCACGGCCCTGGTGGCAAGCGTCGTCGCCGGCGCGGTCGGGGCCCCGTTCACCATCGCCGGCCAGTTCCTGGTCACCGGCGTTGTGTCCACCGGAGTCCTGATCCTGGGCGCCACGCTGTCGTCCATCGGCACGGCGGTAGGCCAGATCATCACCGCGCCGTTCAGCGCCGGGGCTATCGTGCTGCTCTACACCGACCGCCGGATGCGCGCGGAGGCATTCGACCTGGTGCTGCAGACCGGCGCCGCCGGCGGACCCTCCGCAACAGAGTCCACCGACAACCTCTGGCTGACGCGGCCGCTGTAAGGGCCGAGCGAGGACAAGCTGACAGTGCCTTCCATCGACATCGACCGCGATGCCGCACACCAAGCCGCGCAAAGCGAGCTCGCGAAACCCGTCTATACCAAGGCATCCGCGATGCAACAGTTCAGCGAATGGATCAACGAGCAGCTGCTCCGGCTATTGGAGAAGACATCCAAAATGCCGGGCGGATGGTTAACCGTCACGGTGCTGCTCGTGCTGCTGGGGATCGCCGTGGTGGTCGCGATCCAGGTCACGCGGCGCACCATGCGCACCAAACGCGGTGGCGACTACCAGCTGTTCGAAACCGCCCAGCTCACCGCGGCCCAGCATCGCGCGACTGCGGAACGCTATGCGTCGGAAGGGAATTGGACCGCAGCGATTCGGCACCGGCTGCGCGCCGTCGCGCGCCAGCTCGAGGAGTCCGGCGTGCTCAACCCGGTGGCCGGCCGCACCGCCAACGAGTTGGCCCGCGACGCCGGCGCGGCCTTGCCGCGTCTGACGGATGAATTGTCGCAGGCGGCAACGGCATTCAACGACGTCACCTACGGCGAGCGGCCCGGCACCCCGGAGGCCTACCAGATGATCGCCGACCTCGACGACCACCTGCGGTCCCGCTCAGCGGTCGGCGTATCGGCGGCGGGCCAGCCCGCCGCCTTCGACTCATGGGCGCAGGTGCGGTGATGAGCGTCGCCCCCCCAGAGGCTACAAAACCCACCGAGGCCACCCAGACTCATGAGACTCCCGGGGTACGGCAGCGCTGGCGAGCATGGCGCTGGATGGTGCTGGCGCTGGTCGCGTTCGCGGTTGTCGGCGCGATCAGCGCCTACCTCACGGCACCGCGGCCCGGCTTGCGGATGGACCCGGTGTCGACCAGCCCCGACGGGGCGCATGCGCTGGACGCACTTTTGGGTGACTTCGGCGTCGAGGTCGTGGTGGCCAACAACATCGCCGACGTCGAACACGCGGCTCGCCCGGACACACTGATCATGGTGGCGCAGAGCCAGTACCTGACCGACGAAACGGTGCTGGACCGGCTCGCGGCGGTGCCCGGCGACCTGCTCCTTGTCGACCCGACGTCGCGCACCCGCGAGGCGCTGGTCCCGGACCTGAAGCTGGGACCCGCCAACAAATTCGACAGCGAGCCGAATTGCTCGCTGCGCGAGGCCGTTCGAGCCGGATCGGTTCGATTCGGGGCCGCCGATACCTACCAGACCAAAAACAGCCTTGTGGTGACCAGCTGCTACGACGGGGCGTTGATCCGCTACCGCGACAAAGGGCGAACGATCACCGTGGTCGGCAGCAGCGACTTCATGACGAACGAGCGGCTGCTGCAGGCCGGCAACGCCGCGCTCGCGATGAACCTGGCGGGTACCCGGCCCCGCCTCATTTGGTACGCCCCGCACCAGGCCGAGGGTGAAAACTCCTCCCCGGTATCGGTTTTCGACCTCATTCCGGACAACGTGACCTGGATTGTCTGGCAGCTGTGGATCGTTGTGCTGCTGGTGGCGTTGTGGAAGGGCCGCCGGATCGGCCCGCTGGTGGCCGAGGAATTGCCCGTCGTGGTCCGCGCATCCGAGACGGTCGAGGGACGTGGCCGGCTTTACCGGTCCCGCAGGGCTCGTGATCGCGCCGCCAGCGCGCTGCGCACCGCGACCCTGCAACGGCTGCTGCCCCGCCTCGGCCTCGGTGCGGGCGCCGCGGAGCCGGCCGTCGTGACGGCGGTGGCCCGGCGCAGCGGCGCGGACCCGAATTACGTTGCCCACCATCTGTTCGGCCCGCCCCCGGCCAGCGACACCGACCTACTCCACCTCGCCCGTGCGCTCGACGAAATCGAAAGGCAGGTCACCCACTCGTGACACAGTTCCCTTCCGCACCGCAAGCCCCGCCCGCCCAGGCCTCCAGCGCAGGACCGGCGCGTGACGCGTTGATGGCGCTGCGGGCCGAGCTCGCCAAAGCCGTCGTCGGGCAGGAAGGCGTCGTTAGCGGCCTGGTGATCGCGCTGCTGTGTCGCGGTCATGTGCTGCTCGAAGGTGTTCCAGGAGTGGCGAAGACGCTGCTGGTACGGGCCTTGGCCGCCGCCTTGCAGCTGGAGTTCAAGCGGGTCCAGTTCACCCCCGACCTGATGCCCGGCGATGTCACCGGGTCGCTGGTCTACGACGCGCGCAGCGCCGAATTCGCGTTCCGCCCAGGACCGGTCTTCACCAATCTGCTGCTGGCCGACGAGATCAACCGCACGCCGCCCAAAACCCAGGCCGCGCTGCTCGAGGCGATGGAAGAGCGTCAGGTCAGCGTCGACGGCGAACCCAGGCCGCTGCCCGACCCGTTCATCGTCGCCGCGACCCAAAACCCGATCGAATACGAGGGCACCTATCAGTTGCCGGAGGCCCAACTGGACCGGTTCCTGCTCAAGCTGAACGTCGGACTGCCGGCGCGCGACTCCGAGATCGCCATCCTGAGCCGACACGCACACGGCTTCGATCCCCGCGACCTGTCCGCGATCAAGCCGGTGGCCGGGCCGGCCGACCTGGCGGCCGGGCGCGAGGCGGTGCAACAGGTTCTGATCGCCGATGAGGTGCTGGGCTACATCGTCGACATCGTTGCGGCCACCCGCTCCTCCCCCGCGCTGAGCCTGGGTGTTTCACCACGGGGCGCGACGGCACTGCTGGGCACCGCCCGATCCTGGTCGTGGTTGTCCGGCCGCAACTACGTGACTCCCGACGACGTGAAGGCCATGGCCCGCCCGACCCTGCGGCACCGGGTGATGCTGCGTCCGGAAGCCGAGCTCGAAGGCGCCACACCGGATGGTGTGCTGGACGGCATTTTGGCGTCGGTTCCGGTGCCCCGCTAGTGATCCTGACAGGACGCACCGGCCTACTGGCGCTGATCTGCATCCTGCCGATCGCGGTGTCACCCTGGCCGGCAAGGGCTTTCGGCGTGCTGCTGGTCGCGCTGGCGGTAGCGGTGGCCGTTGATGTCCTGTTGGCGGCCAGCACCCGCGGCCTGGCGATTACCCGGTCGCCGGATACCTCGGCCCGGCTGGGCCAGCAGGTCGACGCCAGCCTGTTGATCGTGAACGAGGGGCGCCGGCGGTTCCGCGGCAAGGTCCGCGACGCCTGGCCGCCCAGCGCCCGCGCCGAGCCGCGCACCCACACCCTGCGGATCGCCCCGGGGCAGCGCGAAAGCGTCGACACGGTACTGCGGCCGGTGCGCCGCGGCGATCAGCGTGCGGCCGCGGTCACCGCGCGATCGATCGGGCCGCTGGGGATGGCGGGACGCCAGTCGTCGCGCAAGGTGCCCGGTCAGGTCCGGGTGCTGCCGCCGTTCCTGTCCCGCAAGCACCTGCCGTCTCGGCTCGCCAAGCTGCGCGAGATCGACGGGCTGCTACCGACTTTGATCCGCGGGCAGGGCACCGAGTTCGACTCGCTGCGCGAGTATGTCGTCGGCGATGACGTCCGCTCGATCGACTGGCGCGCCACCGCGCGTCGCGCCGACGTCATGGTCCGCACCTGGCGGCCCGAGCGCGACCGGCGAGTGGTGATCGTCCTCGATACCGGCCGCACGGCGGCGGGCCGGGTAGGTGTCGATCCAACCGCCGCCGACCCCGCGGGGTGGCCTCGGCTGGACTGGGCGATGGACGCCGCGCTGCTGTTGGCCGCGCTCGCATCGCGCGCCGGCGATCATGTCGACTTCCTCGCCCATGACCGGCTGAGCCGGGCCGGCGTGTTCGGCGCCTCGCGCACCGAACTGCTCGCCCAACTGGTCGAGGCGATGGCCCCGCTGCAACCAACGCTTGTCGAAACAGATTGGCGCGCAATGGTTGCCGCGATCGCGCGGCGCACTCGGCGACGGTCGCTGGTGGTGTTGCTGACCGATCTCAACGCGACGGCGCTCGACGAGGGACTGCTGCCGGTGCTGCCGACGTTGTCGGGCAAACACCACGTGTTGATCGCGGCCATCGCGGACCCGCGTGTCGACAAAATGGCCACCGGGCGCGCCGATCCGGCCGCGGTATACGACGCGGCGGCCGCCGAGCGATCCCGCAACGACCGGCGTGCGATCGCGTCGCGACTGCGCCGCAGCGGGGTCGAAGTCGTTGACGCGCCGCCCACGGAAATAGCGCCGGCGCTTGCCGATCACTATCTGGCCATGAAGGCGACCGGCCGGCTCTAGCTTCGCCCGCGCTTTGCCCGCGGCGATTTCAGCCGGTGGGGACGACGTCGGGTGCGTCGTCGATATCGCCTGTCTCCCCGGCCTTGGCGGCACGCCGGCCGAAGTAACCGATGTAGAACAGGAACGCCAGCTCGGCGACGATGCCGATGCCGACCCGAACGAACGTCGGCAACGGCGACGGGGTGACGAGCGCTTCGATCAACCCCGAGATCAGCAACACGCCCACCAGCCCCACGGCCACCGACACGACGCCGCGGCCTTGCTCGGCGAGCACCTGCCCGCGCGGCCGGTCACCGGGCGCGATCACCGACCACCCCAGCCGCATCCCCGTCGCCCCGGCCAGGAACACCGCGGTCAGCTCCAACAGCCCGTGCGGCAACAGCAGGCCCAGCAGAACGCCGCCCTTGCCGGCCTGGAACATCAGGCCGGCGATCAGCCCCAGGTTGGCGGCGTTCTGGAACAACACAATCGGGATCGGGAGCCCCAGCACGACGGAGAACGCGATGCATTTGGCGGTCACCCAGGAGTTGTTCACCCAGACCTGCAGGGCAAACGACAGGGCCGGGTGGTTGCTGTAGTAGGACTCGACGTCGTGGTTGACCAATTGGTCTATGTCGCTTGGCGTTCCGACGGCGGACTGCACCTCCGGGCTGCCGGCCACCCAGCACGCGATCACCAGCACGACGGCGAAGAACGCCACCGCCGTCGCCAGCCACCACCGCCAGGTCCGGTAGGCGACCACCGGGAAGGACACCGTCCAGAATCGGGTGAACGCGCTGCTCAGCGGCGCATGCGCGCCCGTCACCGCGGACCGCGCGCTCGCGATAAGGCTCGACAGCCGGCCGATCAGCACCGAGTCCGACGACACCGACCGCAGCATCGACAAATGCGTGGACACCCGCTGGTAGAGCTCGACGAGTTCGTCGATTTCGGCGCCGGTCAGCGACCGGCGCCGCTTGACCAGCCGGCCAAGCCGTTCCCACGTGCCACGATGGGTCAGCACGAACGCATCGACATCCACCCTGCTCAGCCTAATTGAGGTGACCCGGGCGTCGCCGCCTGCCGCCCGCAAGCCTGTACCGTTCGGTGTTATGTCGGAGGTGGTGACCGGGGACGCGGTGGTGCTCGACGTCCAGATCGCCCAGCTACCGGTTCGCGCGGTGGGCGCGGTCATCGATATCACGGTGATGATCGTCGGCTACTTTCTCGGGCTGATGCTGTGGGCCGCCACCCTGAGCCAGTTCGACGACGCGCTGACGACGGCCTTCCTGATCATCTTTACGGTGCTCGTGCTCATCGGGTATCCCGTGGGATTCGAAACGGCCACGCGGGGGCGGTCGGTCGGCAAGATCATGATGGGCCTGCGGGTCGTCTCCGAAGACGGCGGCCCGGAACGGTTCCGGCAGGCGCTGTTTCGCGCGCTGGCGGCGGTGGTGGAAATCTGGATGCTGGCCGGCAGCCCCGCCGTGATCTGCAGCATCCTGTCGCCGAAGGCCAAGCGCATCGGCGACATCTTCGCCGGCACCGTCGTCATCAGCGAGCGCGGACCGCGGGTGGCGCCGCCGCCGATGATGCCGCCGGCGTTGGCCTGGTGGGCGTCGTCGCTGCAGCTCTCCGGCCTGGCCGCCGGCCAGGCCGAGGTCGCGCGCCAATTCCTTTCCCGCGCAGCGCAACTCGACCCGCGGCTGCGCCAGCAGATGGCGTACCGGATCGCCGGTGACGTGCTGTCCCGCGTCGCCCCGCCACCCCCGCCCGGCGCGCCACCGGAGCTGGTGCTCGCCGCGGTGCTCGCCGAACGGCACCGCCGCGAACTGGCGCGGCTGCGACCGGCCATGCCCCCCATGCCGCCTGGCTGGACGCCACCGTGGCCCCCCGCGCAAATGCCGCAACCCAGACCGGCGCCACAGTACGGAAGTGCGCCACAGTACGGAAGTGCGCCACAGTACGGAAGTGCGCCACAGCCCGCTCCCGCGCCGCCGCAGGAGACCGGCGGATTCGCGCCGCCCCGTTAGTCCGCCGCTAGTCCAGGCGCAAAAGCGCCGATGTCGCCCTCGACGACGTGAAGGAGCACCTCGGCCTCGACAAAGCCGGCAAGTGCGGCAAGCCCCGTGTTCGCGGCGATTGGATAAGCTAGCGCCTCGACCAGACCGTAGGGATTGCCGTTGAGCGCGTCCGAGACTCCGTTCAGAAACAGGTTGACGTCATAGGACGGGAGATCGAACACGAGCCCGCTAACAAGGTCGGCCGTCGGAAGGAACAGCGAGGAATTGCTGGAGATGAACGTGCTGGCAGCATTGGCTATGCCGGTATTCACCGTCTTAAGACCCTCGATAAACGAGTACGCAGAGGTGGAATTGAGAGTCGTGGCCAGCGAATTCAACGCCGCCGCGGGATTGAAAGATGCCAAACCCGACAGGGCCGACGTCGACGCGGCGGATAGCGACGACCCGAGTTCGGTGGAGAAATTGCTGACGCCCTGCTGAGTTCCGGTTACCAGGTCGCCGAGGATCGTGGCCGGGGCGACGTGTGGGAAGAGGCCGAACCCGGTGGGCACGTTGGCCGGCGAGGTCGAATAGCCGAAATTGGGGTCGCCGTAGCCCAGGTTGACGATCACCTTCAAATCGGGTTGCACTAGGTCGGCGAGCGGATTGCCGATGATCGGGAGGGCGCGGAGTGGTTCCAGGAGCGGCAGGTTATCGGTGGCGACCATGTAATAGTCGGTGAGGGTGGGCCCCTGCGTCAGCAAGTGAACGGCCGAACCGACCTGCGCGCTGGTGAGGTCCGGGTACGTGGTGTGCACGTAGTAGATACCAAAGAGGGCGTTCACGTCGGATATCAGATTGATCGGATACCGCGGGAAATCGGCGTAGCCGTCGTATACCTTCGTGTAGATGCTGGTCGGGTAGACATTGTCTGGCGTGGCGCCGCTGAATGTCATGCCGACGCTCGACAAATCAGCGCCACTGAAGCGCTCGAAGATGCCGCCGTTGGGGTTATTGGGATCACCGACCAGGACAAAGGAGAGTTGGCCGACAGTCGGCCTCAGGGCGGCGGGCAGCGCCGCGAGATCACGCATTTCCAGCGTTGCGGCCGTGGCGCTTTGCGAGAATCCGAAAGCGACGACGTTATTGCCGGCCGTGATTTGTTGCTTTATCGCGCTGTCCAGGATCGTGACGCCCTCCGAGACCGACTTGTCGAAAGTCAGGTTGTGGACGCCGGAGGTCGGGAACAACTCGGCGGGCGTATCGAGGCCCAGCGAGATGGCGCCCAGGTGAAGCGGCTGGATAAAGAGGCTGTCGATGGAGCTGACGTAGGTCACGTCGGGAATCGGTGTGTTGCTTTTGCCCATGAGCAATGCGATGGTGTCCGCCGCCGGCGACGCCGCCGTCCGCCCCATCGTGCCGGCGATGGCCGCCTCAGCGTTCGCGTAGGCATTGCCCGCGGCGCCCAGCGCGCGCGCAAACTCGTCATGAAAAGCCGCCGCTTGGCCGACGAGCTGCTGATACTGCTCGCCATAGCCGGAAAAAAGCGCGGAAACGAGGCGCGACACCTCGTCGTTGGCCATCGTCACCAGCCTGGTTGTCGGGCCGGCCGCCGCTGCAGTGACCTCGCGTATCGCGGAGCCAATCCCGTCCACGCCGGTTGCGGCCGCCGTCAAAGCCTCGGGGTATGAAGTGACGTAAACCACAAGTGTGCAGAGTATTACTTAGCGGTCCAATCGTCACAAGGTTTAACCGATTACTGCATTCACGTCGCGACCATGGCCGCCATGACCGCGACGTCGGCCACCAACAACGCAAATCCGCACAGGGGAACCGCGAGGCCGCGTGGGCGCTTCGCGGTGAAAACCGAGACGACGATGACCAGTAAGGCCACCGCGGGAGCACCGTAGAACGCGACCGTGAAGTCGATCCCCCCGCGACCCAGGTTGGGACATTGGCGGTCCGCGCAGCCGTCGGTGCTCATCACGGCGCCGAGCGCGAAGAGCATCACAATCGCGGCGGCCGGCACCGTCGCGAACGCCAACCCCCAGTTGATCCACGACCACTTGACCCCGTCGCGGTCGCGACCAGCCGATTCGTGAGTGCCGGTTTCGACGTTCGAATTTTCTACGTTGGAACTTTCTACGTTGGAATTTTTGACGTTCATCGTCTTGGTGCTACCCGTGTCTGCCGGATGCAAACCGGGCCGCAAACAGGGCTGCAAACAAGGTGGCCCTTCAACTTAACGTTGCATCACGTTAGTTCACGATATATCGTGATATACCGAAGCGCACACGAGGTGCGCCAACCAACGACATATAAGGACTACAGACATGAACACCCCATTCACTCCTCCCGGCGGGCCATTCGCCGGGCGGCCAGGCTTCGGCTTCGGCCCCTCCCCCCAACTGGGGGCACTACACGCCCTCGGTGGGCGGCGCGCCCTGCATGACGCCCGTCGGCAGGCTCGCCGGGAATTCTTCGAGCACCTGCGCGACCACGCCGGCGACCACGACGGACACTTCGATTTCGGGCCCGGCTTTGGTCCCGGTTTTGGGGGCCCCGGCTTCGGCTTCGGCCCAGGTGGCCGACGCGGCCCTCGACGGCGCGGCCGCTCCTCAGGGCGCGGACGTCGAGGCGACGTGCGCGCCGCCATTCTGGTGCTGCTGGCCGAGCAACCGATGCACGGCTACGAGATGATCCAGCAGATCGCCGAACGCAGCAACGGAATCTGGCGACCCAGCCCCGGCTCGGTGTACCCGACGCTGCAGCTGCTGCACGACGAAGGCCTGATCACCGCGAGCGAAACCGACGGCAGCAAAAAGCTTTTCGAGCTGACCGAGGACGGCCGCGCGGCCGCCGAAAAGATCGAGACCCCACCGTGGGACGAGATCGCCGAAGGCGTCGACCCGGGCCATATCAACCTGCGGGCTGCCATGGGACAGCTGTTCGGCGCCGTCGCGCAATCCGCGCACGCCGCCACCGATGAACAGCAGCAGCGGATCGTCGACGTCATCAACAATGCGCGACGCGAGATCTACGGCATCCTCGGCGAGGACTGACCCGTAATTCTAATGCCACGAGCGCGCGCAAATGTACGGTTATACGGACGTATTAACGTACAAATGCGCGCGCTCGCGGCGCCTTACTCAAGACACGTCAACCCAATCCAGAGTCCGCTGCACCGCCTTGCGCCAACCCGCATAGCCGGCGGCGCGCTTGTCGTCGTCCCAGGTAGGCGCCCAGCGCTTGCCCTCCTGCCAGTTGGCCCGCAGGTCGGACGAGTCTTTCCAGAAGCCGACCGCCAGGCCGGCCGCGTAGGCCGCACCCAGCGCGGTGGTCTCGGCGACCACCGGACGCACCACGTCCACGCCTAGCACGTCGGCCTGGATCTGCATGCACAACTCGTTGCTGGTGATACCGCCGTCGACCTTCAATACCCCAAGGCGCACACCGGAATCCGCCTCCATCGCGTCCACCACATCGCGACTCTGGTAGCAGATCGCCTCCAGCGTCGCGCGCGCCACATGCGCGTTGGTGTTGAACCGCGACAGCCCCACGATCGCGCCGCGCGCGTCGGATCGCCAGTAGGGGGCGAACAACCCGGAAAAGGCCGGCACGAAATACACCCCACCGTTGTCGGCGACCTGGCCGGCCAACACCTCGCTCTGCGAGGCGCCGCTGATGATGCCCAGCTGATCGCGCAGCCACTGCACCGCCGACCCGGTAACCGCGATCGAACCTTCAAGCGCATAAACGGGTTTGGCGTCCCCAAACTGGTAGCACACCGTGGTCAGCAGGCCGTTCTTCGATCGCACGATCGTCTCACCGGTGTTCAGCAGCAGGAAATTGCCGGTGCCGTAGGTGTTTTTCGCCTCCCCCGCGTCCAGACACACCTGACCCACCATCGCCGCATGCTGGTCACCGACTACGCCGGTGATCGGCACCTCGCCGGCCAGCGGCCCGCTGTCCAGGGTGACACCGTACGGCTGGACCGCCGACGACGGCTCGATCGCCGGAAGCATGGCCCGCGGGATCGAGAAGAACGACAGCAACTCGTCGTCCCAGTCCAGCGTCTCGAGATCCATCAGCATGGTCCGGCTGGCGTTGGTCACATCGGTGACGTGCGCGCCGCCCCGCGGACCGCCGGTCAGATTCCACAGCAACCAGGTGTCGGGCGTGCCGAACAGCGCGTCACCCTTTTCGGCGGCCGCGCGTACCCCGTCGACGTTCTCCAGGATCCACTGCAGCTTGCCGCCGGAGAAATAGGTGGCCGGCGGCAGGCCCGCCTTGCGCCGGATCACCTCGCCGCGGCCGTCGCGCTCCAGCGCCGTCGCGATGCGGTCGGTGCGGGTGTCCTGCCAGACGATCGCGTTGTAATACGGCCTGCCGGTATGCCGATCCCACACCAGCGTCGTTTCGCGTTGGTTGGTAATTCCCAGTGCGGCAATATCTTTCGCCGACAACTTGCTCGTGTTCAGCACCGACATCAGCACTGAGGCGGTGCGCTCCCAAATCTCCACCGGATTGTGCTCGACCCAGCCGGCACGCGGCAGGATCTGGTCGTGTTCGAGCTGGTGGCGGGCCACCTCGGCACCGTCGTGATCGAAAATCATGCAACGGGTGCTGGTGGTGCCCTGGTCGATGGCGGCGACAAACTCGGCCAACTGCGTTCCTCCGGAGTGAACTGTGACACTTCATGCCAGCGTCCATGATGGTAGACAAGGCTCTCAGCGTGGCCGAATTGACCGTTAACGGGGTCGCACTTGCGCTACCGGCGGCAAACCTGTTGCATCGGCGTTGTGGGCGAAGAGGTCAAACGCACCACCTTCGACCGTGCACAACGGACCGAATACCGGCGCAAGGTGCGGCTTTGTCTGGATGTCTTCGAGACGATGCTCGCGCAGTCCAGGTTCGATTCCGACCGCCGGCTCACCGGCATGGAGATCGAATGCAACCTCGTCGACGCCGACTACCAGCCGGCCATGTCGAACCGCCACGTGCTGGACGCCATCGCCGATCCGGCCTATCAGACCGAATTAGGCGCCTACAACATCGAATTCAACGTGCCGCCCCGGCCGCTGCCGGGGCATACCGCGCTGGACCTGGAGACAGAGGTACGGGCCAGCCTCAATGACGCCGAGAGCAAGGCCAACTCCAGCGGGGCCCACATCGTGATGATCGGCATCCTGCCTACGCTGATGCCCGAGCATCTGGCCGCCGGCTGGATGAGCGAGTCAACGCGCTATCGCGCGCTCAACGAATCGATCTTTTCCGCCCGCGGCGAGGACATCCCGATCAACATCGCCGGCCCCGAGCCGCTGAACTGGCACGCCGCCACCATCGCACCCGAATCCGCCTGCACCAGTATGCAATTGCATCTGCAGCTGGCTCCGGCGGACTTCGCCGCCAATTGGAACGCCGCTCAGGTGCTGGCCGGCCCGCAGCTGGCGCTGGGCGCCAACTCCCCCTATTTCTTCGGCCATCAGCTGTGGTCCGAGACCCGCATCGAACTGTTCAGCCAGTCCACCGACACCCGGCCCGAGGAACTCAAGACCCAAGGCGTGCGGCCGCGGGTGTGGTTCGGCGAACGCTGGATCAGCTCGATTGTCGACCTGTTCAAGGAAAACATCCGCTACTTCCCGTCGCTGCTGCCGGAGGTGTCCGACGAGGATCCCGTCGCCGAGCTGCAGGCCGGGCGGGTCCCGCAGCTCTCCGAATTGCGCCTGCATAACGGCACCGTGTACCGGTGGAACCGACCGGTCTACGACGTCGTCGACGGGCGTCCGCACCTGCGGCTGGAGAATCGGGTGCTGCCGGCGGGACCTTCGGTGATCGACATGGTGGCCAACGCGGCCTTCCACTACGGCACGCTGCGCGTGTTGTCCGAAGAGGACCGCCCGCTGTGGACCAGGATGAATTTCCCTGCGGCACATGCCAATTTCCTGGCGGCGGCGCGCAGCGGCATGGACGCCCCACTGCACTGGCCCGGGCAGGACGGCGTGCCGGCGCAGGAACTGGTGCTCAAGACGCTGCTACCCATCGCCGACGAGGGATTGCGGCGCTGGGGTGTCGACACGAAAGTGCGTGACCGGTTTCTGGGCGTCATCGAGGGCCGCGCCAAGACCGGCCGCAACGGGGCGCGCTGGCAGGTGTCGACGGTGCAGGCCCTGCAGGAGCGTGGGATGACCCGGCCCGCGGCGCTCGCCGAGATGCTGCGGCGCTACTGCGAGCACATGCATGCCAACCAGCCGGTGCACACTTGGGCGCTTGAACGGCCTTGACCGCGCGTACGTTGGGCCTCATGGCCGACGACGTATCCGACGAAGTAATGGACTGGGACGACGCGTACCGCGAGCAAGGCGAATTCGAGGGCCCGCCGCCGTGGAACATCGGTGAGCCGCAACCGGAGCTGGCAGCCCTGGTGGCGGCCGGGAAATTCCGCAGCGACGTGCTGGACGCCGGCTGCGGGTTCGCCGAGCTGTCGTTGGCGCTCGCCGGGCAGGGCTACACCGTGGTCGGCATCGATCTGACGCCCACCGCCGTCGCGGCGGCAACCAAAGCGGCCGCCGACCGCGGGTTGAGCACGGCCACCTTCGAGCAGGCCGACATCACGTCGTTCACCGGCTATGACGGCCGGTTCAACACGGTGGTCGACAGCACGCTGTTTCACTCGCTGCCGGTGGACGGTCGCGACGGCTATCTGCGTTCCGTGCACCGCGCGGCCGCCCCGGGCGCCGGCTATTACGTGCTGGTGTTTGCGAAGGGCGCCTTCCCGGCCGAAATAGAAACCGGGCCAAACGAAGTCGACGAGGACGAGTTGCGCGCCGCGGTCAGCAAATACTGGGAGATCGACGAAATTCGGCCCGCGTACATCCACGCGAACATTCCACGCATACCCGGCTCACCATTTGAGTCACTGCCGCACGACAGCGACGAAAAGGGCCGGATGAAGCTGCCCGCCTTCCTGCTGACGGCACACAAGGCCGACTGAGCCGCATTTGAAAACGGTATGAGCAAAGCGCGACACGCTCCGCGCGCCCGTGGCATGGAGACTGATGCCGTCCCGGGTCAGTTCAATAAATGAATTTCCTTGAAAGCCCGTTGCGTTCGGTCGCCGAGCGATACGCTGCTGACCTGCAAGTATTGGAAGCGGCCCGTGTTCTCACAAGGTTCGCTCCGACTCGGTGGGAGTTTCGGGGATGTCGTTTGTAACCGCGGCCTCGGGGGTGATGGCGTCAGCGGCGTCGGATCTGGCCAGTCTCGGATCCACAATCCAGGCCGCCCATGCGGTGGCGGCGGCGCCGACGACGGGGATCGCGGCGGCGGCCGCCGACGAGGTGTCGACGGCGATCGCGGAGTTGTTCGGCACCCATGCCCAGCAGTTCCAGGAGCTGGGCGCCGAGGCGGCGGCTTTTCACACCCAGTTTGTGCAGGCATTGAGCCGCGGTGCGGACCTGTATTCGCTGACGGAGGCCGCCAATGCGTCGCCTCTGCAGGCGGCCGCGCAAAGCCAGTGGTTCTCGCCCTGGGAAATGCTCACGGGGCGCCCGCTGGTGGGCAACGGTGCCGACGCGACGACTCCCGGCGGCAACGGCGGTAACGGCGGGTGGCTGTACGGCAACGGCGGCAGCGGCGCGGCCGGCGCGGCGGGGCAGAACGGCGGTAACGGCGGGGCGGCGGGGCTGATCGGCAACGGCGGAAACGGCGGGGCCGGCGGGCAGGGGGCGACCGGGGGAATCGGCACGACCAGCACCATGGCGGGCGTAATCGGCGGCACCGGGGAGAACGGCGGGTCCGGCGGCAACGGCGGGGCCGGCGGGCAGGGCGGGACGCTGTTCGGCTCCGGTGGCGCCGGCGGTATGGGCGGCGCTGGCGGTACCGGTGGGACCGGCGGGACCGGTTATTCCGGGGTGGGCAACGGCGCGGCCGGCGGCATCGGCGGGGTCGGCGGGACGGGCGGCGCCGCGGGCAGCGGCGGGGCCGGCGGCGGCGCGGGGCCGTTCGGGACGGCCGGCCAGGCCGGCGGCATGGGTAGTGGCGGAACGGGCGGCACCGGCGGGACCGGCGGCCAGGGTGACGTGGGTACCACGGGCGGCGCGGTCACCGGGTCCGACGGCGGAATCGGCGGCACGGGCTTCGCCGGCGGCGCCGGCGGCGCCGGCGGCACGGGCGGCGCGGGTGTCGGCGGGGGCGCCAACGGTGACGGCGGCGTGGGCGGGATCGGCGGGCAGGGCGGCGCCGGCGGCCAAGGCGGCGTCGGGTTGGGCCTTGTGGCCGGCGGCACCGGCGGAACCGGCGGCGCTGGCGGCAATGCCGGGACCGGCGGGGTGGCCGGCAGCGGCGGTACCGGCGGTGTCGCGGGCCACGCAGGCACCGGCGGCGCGGGCGGCACGGGTGGGACCGGCGGGACCGGCTCTACCGGTAGCAATGGCGCCAACGCGACGGCCGGTTCCGGGCTTGGCAGCGGCACGGGCGCCGAGGGCGGCGCGGGTGGCGCGGGCGGGACCGGCGGTAGCGGCGGTGGCGGTGCGGGCGGCGGCATCAACGGGTCCGGCGGCGCCGGCGGTGTGGGCGGCACGGGCGGCACCGGCGGCGTGGGCGGCACGGGCGCCGACAGCGCCAGCGGTATCGACGCCATCGGCGGCACGGGTGGAGCCGGCGGCGATGCCGGGGCGGGCGGCGGTGGTGGTGGCGCCGGCACCGGCGGCAGCGGCGGCATTAAGGGCGCGACGGGCAACGCGGGCATCGGCGGCACCGGGGGCGCTGGTGGTGCAGGCGGTCACGGGATCGCCGGCACGGACGCGGCGGCGGGCAGCGGCATCACCGGCAATGTCGGCGGCGCCGGCGGCGCCGGCGGCGCGGGCGGCGGCGGCGGAACGACCGGGCAGGGCGGCACCAACGGCACCGGCGGCGTCGGCGGCACCGGCGGCACCGGCGGGACCGGCGGGGCCGGCGGGTCCAGCAATACCGGCCAGGGTGGTAGCGGCGGCCAGGGCGGTGCGGGCGGCGACGCCGGCGCCGGCGGCGCGATAGGTTCCGGCGGCACCGGCGGGGCCCAAGGAAATGCGGGCACCGGCGGGACCGGCGGCCTGGGCGGCGTCGGCGGGGCCGGCGCGGCCGGCGCGGCCGGCGGGAGTGCGACCGGGACCACGGCGGCCACCGGCGGCACCGGCTTCACCGGCGGCGCCGGTGGCACCGGCGGCGCGGGCGGCTCGGCCGGCCAGGGCGGCACCTACGGAACGGGCGGTCAGGGCGGTGCCGGCGGCGTGGGCGGCACCGGCGGCCAGGGCGGTGCCGGCGTCGACGGGACGGCCAGCAGCGCCGGCAACGCAGGCGGCCAGGGCGGCATCGGTGGCCAGGGCGGCACCGGCGGAGCCGGCGGCCTGAAAGGCGGCGGTACCGGCGGCTCGGGCGGCAGCAACGGCGCCACGGGTAATGCCGGCAACGGCGGCAGCGGCGGGACCGGCGGCACCGGCGGCGCCGGCGCGGCGGGGACCAATGACCTCAATGTCGATGGCGGCACCGGCGGCACCGGCTTCACCGGCGGGCAGGGCGGCACCGGCGGCACCGGCGGGCGACCGGCGGTACCGGCGGCGTCCAGGGCGACGGCGGCAAGGGCGGCCAGGGCGGCAGGGGCGGCAGCGGCGGCCACGGGGGCACCGGCACCACCGGCGCGACCAACACCATCGGCAACCAAGGCGGCCAAGGCGGCACCGGCGGCACCGGCGGGGCGGCCGGGCAGGGCGGTTCGGGCCTGCACACCGGCGCGCTCGGCTTCGGTGGCAACGGCGGCACCGGCGGGATCGGCGGGCAGGGCGGCCAGGGCGGGGTCGGGCTCGATGACCTCAACGTCGATGGTGGGACCGGCGGCCTGGGCGCCCTAGGCGGCACCGGCGGCACCGGCGGAACCGGCGGGCTGGCCGGCGGTCCAGGCGGTGTCATAGGCGACGGCGGTCAGGGCGGCAACGGCGGGACCGGCGGGACCGGCGGCCACGGCGGCACCGGCACCACCGGCAACCAGGGCGGCCAAGGCGGCACAGGCGGCACGGGCGGGGCCGTCGGTATTGGCGGGGCGGGCACCCACGTGGGCGCATCGGGCACCACCTACGGCAATGGCGGCAACGGCGGGGTCGGCGGCCAGGGCGGCCAAGGCAGCCAGGGCACGGCCGGCATCGACGGCGCCGCCGACAACACCATCAACGGCGGCACTGGGAATAACGGCGGCCAGGGCGGCACCGGCGGAACCGGCGGGGCGGCCGGCGGGCCGCCCGGCGGCGGCGGCATCCAGGGCAGCGGCGGGCAGGGCGGCACCGGCGGCACCGGCGGCACCGGCGGCACAGGCGGCACCGGCACCGCGGGGACGGCTACCCAGGTGGGTGGTCAGGGCGGCGAGGGCGGTGACGGCGGTAACGGTGGCGCTGCAGGTGCCGGCGGCACCGGCTGGCAGGGCGGCGCCGTAGGCACCGGCGGCCAGGGCGGCAGCGGCGGCACGGGCGGCAGCGGCGGAGCCGGCGGCACAGGGAGCGCCGGCGGCGGCCAGGCCGGCACGGCGGGCGGCACCGGCGGCGGCGGCGGCGGTGGCGGGCAAGGTGGCGCCGGCAACGGTGGGACAAACGGCAGCGGCGGCACCGGCGGCGACGGTGGTCAGGGCGGCATCGGCGGCTCCGGCGGATCCGGTGTTGGCTTGAGCCTCGCCGGTGGCAGCGGCGGCGCGGGCGGCGATGGCGGCGGCGCCGGCGCCGGCGGTTTGGTCGGCAACGGCGGCACCGGCGGCAGCGGCGGCGGCAACGGCGACGGCGGCCAGGGCGGCACCGGCGGCACCGGCGGCCAGGGTGACTTGGGCGCTAGGGGTGGCGACTTGCAGAACGGCGGCACCGGCTTCGCGGGTGGCACTGGCGGCGCTGGCGGCGCGGGCGGCAGCGGCATCGGCGGCGTCAACGGCGGCACCGGGGGCACCGGCGGAACCGGGGGCGCCGGCGGCGGTGGCGGCACCCGCGGCAACGCCAACGACACCAACCCGACGTCCGGCGGCGATGGCGGTGCCGGCGGCACCGGCGGGACCGGCGGCGGCGCCACTGATGGCGGCGCCGCCGGGGCCGGGGGCACGGGCGGCGCCGGCGGGGCCGGCGCCGCCACCTCCACAACCGACAACCCAGGTCTGGGCAACGGTCCCGGCGGCGCGGGCGGCATGGGCGGCACCGGCGGGAGCGGCGGCAACGCGACCGGCACCAGCAACGCCGGTGCCGGCGGTACCGGCGGTGTCGGCGGCAACGGCGGCGTCGGCGCCTTCGATTCGGGCGTTGGCCCCGGCGCCGGGGGCACCGCGGGCGCGGGCGGCGGGGGTGGTGTCGGTGGTATCGCGGCCGGCAGCGGCGACGGCGGCACCGGCGGCACCGGCGGCGCGGGCGGCAACGGCGGCGGTGGCGGCAAGGGCGGCACCAACACCTCCGGTGCTCAAGCGGGTGGCACCGGGGGCGCCGCCGGCGCGGGCGGCATCGGCGGCGACGGTGGTGCGGCGACCGGCAGCGGCGACGGCGGCACCGGCGGCACCGGCGGCGCGGGCGGCGGGGGCGGCACCGGCGGCACCGGCAACATCGGCACCCTGTCCGGTGGCGCCGGCGGCACCGCCGGTGCGGGTGGTCAGGGTGGTGTCGGTGGCGCTGCGAGCGGCATCGGCGACGGCGGGATAGGGGGCACCGGCGGCGCGGGCGGCACCGGCGGCCAAGGCGGCACGGGCCAAGACGGCACGGGTATCGGCGGCATCGGGGGTACCGCCGGCGTCGGCGGTACGGGCGGCACCGGGGGCACCGCGACCGGCACCGGCAATAGTGGCGACGGTGGCGTTGGCGGCGCGGGCGGCACCGGCGGCACCGGCGGCACCGGCGCAGCCGGCACGGGCACCGGTGGCATGGGTGGCGGCGGCGCCATGGGCGGCACCGGCGGGGCCGGCGGCAACATAGCCAGCAGCGGCACCGCCGGAAGCGGCGGGGTCGGCGGGGTCGGCGGAGCCGGCGGGCTCGGCGGCAACAGCACCGTGTCCGGCGGGACGGGCGGCGCCGGCGGCGGCGGCGCGGCCGGCGGCACCGGCGGGGCCGGCGGCAACGCGGGAACTGGCGGAATCGCAGGTGACGGCGGCAATGGCGGTCTCGGCGGCAACGGCGGCCAAGGCGGTCTCGGCACTTCGGGCGTCGCCGCTGGTGGCGACGGCGGCGACGCGGGCGCCGGCGGCAACGGCGGCACCGGCGGATCCACCGCCGGCGGCGGAACCAACGGCAGCGGCGGCGACGGCGGCAACGGCGGGACCGGCGCCGCCGGCGGCAACGGCAGCAGCGGCGTCGGCCTCCAACTCGCTGGCGGCAGCGGCGGCGACGGCGGCAACGGCGGCAACGCAGGAAGCGCAGGACTCGCCGGCGCCAACGGTGGCACCGGCGGCAACGCCGGCAACGCCGGATTCGGTGGCGCCGGCGGCACCGGCGGGAGCGGCGGCGCCGGCGACAACGGCACCAACGGCACGGGCAATGGCGGCAACGGCGGCAGTGCCTTCGCCGGCGGCAACGGCGGCAACGGCGGCAACGGCGGCGCCGGCGTCGGGGGCATCAACGGCGGCACGGGCGGCGCGGGCGGTGCGGGCGGCGCCGGCGGCACCGGCGGCACGGGCGCCGACGCGACCGTGACCGGCACGGTCGGCGGTGCCGGCGGCAACGGGGCCGGCGGCGGCACGGGCGGCGCCGGCGGAACCGCATCCGATGGCGGCACCGGGGGCACCGGCGGAACCGGCGGCAACGGCGGTTCGGCCGGCGTCGGCGGCGGTGGCCTCGGGACCAACGGTGCCGGCGGCGCGGGCGCCAACGGCGGCACCGGCGGCGGCGGCGGCGCCGGCGGGGCCTCATCCGGCAGTGGCAACGCGGGCGCCGGCGGCAACGGCGGCACCGGCGGCGACGGCAGCGCCGCCGGCCCCAACGACTTCGCCAACTCCACCGTCAACGGCGCCGCGGGCGGCGCCGGCGGCAATGGCGGCGCCGCCGGCAACGGCGGGGCCGCCAGCGGCGCCGGCAACGGCGGCGCCGGCGGCACCGGCGGCCAAAGCGGCGCTGGTGGCGCAGGCAACTACGCCGGCTTAGCAGGCGGAAACGGTGGCAACGGTGGCAACGCCGGCACCGGTGGCGCCGGCGGCAACGGCGGCGCGGCAACCGGCACCGGTAACGGCGGCGCCGGCGGCAACGGCGGCGCCGGAAACAGCGGCGGCAAGGGCTACTACGGCTTCGTGGCCGGCGGCACCGCGGGCACCGGCGGCCAGGGCGGTCAGGGCGGCGCCGGCGGCAACGGCGGCGCCGCGAACGCAACCGGCTTCGGCACCGGCGGCGCCGGCGGCACCGGCGGCGCCGGCGGCGGCGGCGGCAACGGCGGTGACGGCGACTTCGAAGGCACGCTGAGCCGGCACCGGTTCCGTCGGCGGCGCCGGCGGCAACGGCGGCGCCGGCGGCGCCGGCGGCAACGGCGGCAACAGCGGCAGCATCGCCGCCAGCGGCGGCGGCAACGGCGGCGGCGGCGCCGGCGGCAACGGCGGCAACGGCGGCAGCGGCGTGAGTGTGTCGCAGGCTGGCGGCACCGGCGGCAACGGCGGCGCAGGCGGCAATGCGGGCACCGCGGGCACCGGCGGCGTCTACCCCAACGCCGAGGGCGCTGCCGGCGGCACCGGCGGCGACGGCGGCACCGGCGGCAACGGCGCTAACAACTGGTTCGCTAACCAGCAAGGCATGACCGGCGGAGCCGGTGGGAACGGCGGCAACGGCGGCCTGGGCGGCGCCGGCGACATCACCGATAGCGGCGGCAACGGCGGCAACGGCGGCGCCGGCGGGCTCGGCGGGACCATTACCGGCACCTCAACCCAGCCTCTCGCCGGCGGCACCGGCGGGGCAGGGGGCAACGGCGGCGTCGGCGGCACCAGCACCGGCGGCATCGGCAACGCGGGCGGCGCGGGCGGCAACGGCGGTGCCGCCGGCGCCGGCGGCAACGGCTCCCCGGGCGGCGGCAACACCCAGGCGAGCGGGGTCGCACCCGGCGCGGGCGGCGCCGGCGGCACCGGCGGCATCGGTGGGGCCGGCGGCACAGCCACCGGCGCCGTCCGCCTCGGCGGTGACGGCGGCACGGGCGGCGCCGGCGGCGACGGCGGCATCGGCGGCACGGCCGCCAGCGGCACCGGCTTGGGCGGCGGCACGGGCGGCGCGGCCGGCACCGGCGGCGCGGGCGGCAACGGCGGCAACACCACCGACAACGGAGCCGCCGGCAGCGGCCAGGCCGGCGCCGGCGGCAACGGCGGCGCGGGCGGCGCGGGCGGCCTGGGCGGCGACGGCGACCTCACCAGCGGCCTGAAAGACCTCGGCGGCAACGGCGGCGCCGGCGGCAAGGGTGGCGCCGCCGGAAACGGCGGCACAGCTTTCGGCGCCGGCGCCGGCAACCCCCAACTCGGTACCGCCTACGGCGGTGCCGGCGGCACCGGAGGCGCTGGTGGCACCGGCGGAAACACCGGTTCCGGCTCGTCGTCCACCACCGCTACGGCCGGCGCCGGTGGCGCCGGGGGCACCGGCGGTATCGGCGGCGACGCGCAAGGAGCCGGCGGCCTCGCCGGGAACGGCGGCACCGGTGGCGCCGGCGGCGACGGCGGCAACGGCGTCCACGGCGCCGTTGACAGGCGCGGTGGGCAGCACGGGTGGTGCCGCCGGTAACGGCGGCGCCGGCGGCGCCGGCGGAAACACAACCCTCACTACGAACAGGAACGACGCCGGCGCAGGCGGCGCAGGCGGCGCCGGCGGCTCCGGCGGCTCCGGCGGCGGCGGCGGCATCGGCGGCATCGGGGGCGGCAACGCGGGCCTCGCCGCCAACGGCGGCACCGGCGGCGCTGGCGGCAACGCGGCCGGCCTCGGTAACGGCGGCAATGGCGGCCAGGGCGGCGCAGGGCGGCTTCGGCGGCTTGGGTGGCAACAACGGGAGCGGCACTACCGTCGGTAATGGCGGCAACGCAACCGCCGGCGGCACAGGGCGGCGCTGGCGGCACCGGCGGCGGGGCAACCGGTGGCGGCATAGCCGGCACAGGCGGTACCGGAGGCGGCGGCGGCCAAGGCGGCGAGGGCGGCGCCGCCGGATCGGTCAGCGGCGCCGGTGGCAACGCCGGCAACGGCGGCACCGCCGGCAACGGCGGTACCGGCGGCGTCGGCGGCTCCAAGGGGTCCGGCGGCAAGGGCGGCGTGGGCGGGGGCGGCGGCTTCGGCGGCGACGGCGGCAACGGCGCCGGCTCCGGCAGGGGCGGCAACGCCGGCAACGGCGGAACGGGCGGCAACGGCGGCAACGGCGGCACCGGCTCGCCCGGCGGCAACGGCGGAGCCGGCAGCGGCGGCGGCAACGCCGGGACCGCCGGCACCGGCACGCCGCGCGGGCACCTCCGGCACCAACGGTGGCGGCGGCACGAACGGCAATCACGGGTAGACCGTCGAGCATGCTGGCGCCCAGGTTCTCCGCACGACGGTCACGCAGTCCCGGCGACCGCGGGGGCGGCCCGGCAGTTCGTCTGAAAGCCGATGAGCCCGGCCGGAAAGCGATACGCTGCTGGCCTGCAGGTATTCGACTGCGACCCGAGTGCCGCATCAGGGTCGCTACCGACTTGGTCGAAGGTGGGGGATGTCGTTTCTAGTTGCTGCGCCGGAAATCGTGGCCGCGGCGGCATCGGATCTGACCGGCCTCGGGTCGACGATCCAGGCCGCCCACGCGGCCGCGGCAGCAACGACGACAGGGATCGCGGCGGCGGCCGCCGACGAGGTGTCGACGGCGATCGCGGAGTTGTTCGGCACGCATGCCCAGCAGTTCCAGGCGCTGAGCTCCGAGGCCGCGGCGTTTCACAGCCAGTTTGTTCAGGCGCTGAGCCGCGGCGCCGACCTGTATTCGCTGACGGAGGCCTCCAGCGCGTCGCCACTACAGGCGGCGGCGCAGAGTCAGTGGTTCTCGCCCTGGGAGATGCTCACCGGGCGACCGCTGATCGGCAACGGCGCTGACGCGACCACTCCGGGCGGCAGCGGCGGGGCCGGCGGGTGGCTGTACGGCAATGGCGGCAACGGCGCGGCCGGCGGGGCCGGGCAGAACGGCGGTGCCGGCGGGGCTGCGGGGCTGATCGGCAACGGCGGGTCCGGCGGCGCCGGCGGCGCCGGGGCGACCGGGGCGACCGGCCCGAACGCATCGGGCGCGGGCCAGACGGGTGGTAACGGGTCGGGCGGCGGGACCGGCGGGACCGGCGGGGCCGGCGGGCACGGCGGGACGCTGTTCGGCTCCGGCGGCGACGGCGGCGCGGGCGGCGCCGGCGGCCAGGGCGGCACCGGTGGCACCGGTGGCCGCGGGGTGGGCCAGAATACGCCGGCCGGCGCTGGTGGCTTTGGCGGCGTGGGCGGCAGCGCGGGCAGCGGCGGTGCCGGCGGCGCCGGGGGGTTGTTGGGGACGGCCGGCCACGCCGGCGCCGCGGGGGCCGGCGGTACCGGTGGCACCGGCGGGACCGGCGGTCAAGGTGATGTCGGCGCCGCCGGCATCGCGGGAGGCGGGCAAGGTGGCACGGGCTTCGCCGGTGGAGTCGGCGGCACCGGCGGTCCGGGCGCCCACGCGCTGGGCAGCGGCGCCAACGGCAACGGCGGCACCGGCGGAACCGGGGGCCAGGGCGGCGCCGGCGGCATCGGCGGCACCGGTGTCGGCTCCGGAGTGGCCGGCGGCATCGGCGGCACCGGCGGCGTCGGCGGCACCGCGGGCCCCGGCGGAACGGCTGGCGCCGGCAGCACCATCGGCAGAAACGGCAGCGCGGGCATCGGTGGCACCGGCGGCACGGGCGGTGCCGGCGGTCAAGGTGCCGTCGGCGTGGCGGGCGCCACCGGCTTTGTCGGCGGAACCGGCCTTGGCGGCGGCGCCGGCGGCCAGGGCGGCAACGGCGGGGCGAGCAATGGCGGCACCAACGGCAGCGGCGGCCTGGGCGGCAACGGCGGCACCGGCGGCGCCGGCGGCCAAGGCAGCACCGGGGTCGGCACGGGCGGGTCGGGCTTCACCGGAGGCACCGGAGGCACCGGAGGCGCAGCCGGGGCCGGCGGAGCCGTCGGCTCCGGCGGTAGCGGCGGCAACGCCGGCAACGCGGGCACCGGCGGCACCGGCGGCACCGGCGGCAACGGCGGTCAAGGTGACATCGGCGGCGCTGGGAGCGCCGGCGGGCCGGGTGGCACCGGCTTTGCCGGCGGGACCGGCGGCCAGGGTGGCGCCGGCGGGATGGCTGGCCCCGGCGGAACCAACGGCAGCGGCGGCACGGGCGGCACCGGCGGCCAAGGCGGCACCGGCGGCACCGGCGACAACGCAGTCTTGTCCGGAGCTGCTGGCGGCACCGGCGGGACGGGCGGCGCCGGAGGCACCGCCGGCGCCGGAGGGGCGGCCGGAGGCACCGCCCTGGGCGGCAGCGGGGGCAGCACTGGGAAGGCGGGCACCGGCGGCCAAGGCGGCACGGGAGGTACCGGCGGCCAGGGCATCGGGGGCAACGCGGGTGGCACGAACGGCGGCACCGGCCTGGCCGGCTCCACCGGCGGGGCCGGCGGCCAGGGCGGTACTGGCGGGATGGCGGGCCCCGGGGGCACCAACGGCAACGGTGGCACCGGAGGCCAAGGCGGCCAAGGGGGCGCCGGCGGCCAGGGCGGCACCGGTGTCGGCTTCTCGTCGGCCGGAGGCACCGGCGGTGCCGGCGGCAACGGCGGCGCCGCGGGAGCCGCCGGGGCGGCCGGAGGCACCGCCCTCGGCGGCACCGGGGGCAGCACCGGCAAGGCGGGCACCGGCGGCGCCGGCGGCAACGGCGGCAACGGCGGCCAAGGTGACGTTGGAACCTCAGGCAGCACTGGCGGCGTTAACGGCCTCGACGGCGGCACCGGGTTGGCCGGCGGGCAGGGCGGGCAAGGCGGCAACGGCGGGGCCGGCAACGGCGGCACCAACGGCAGCGGCGGCTTGGGCGGCAACGGCGGGCAAGGCGGCACCGGCGGCCAGGGTGGCAGCGGGGTCAGCTCCGGAGTGGCCGGCGGCACCGGCGGGGCCGGCGGCGCGGGCGGCGCCGCGGGCGCCGGCGGATCGGTCGGCACCGGAGGCACCGGTGGCACCTCGGGCAACGCGGGCACCGGCGGCAACGGCGGCAACGGCGGCGACGGCGGCAACGGCGGCGCAGGCGCTGATGGTAAGGCCAGCGGCGTCGCCGGCGGCACCGGGCTTGCCGGCGGGGCCGGGGGCAAGGGCGGCAGCGGCGGAACGACCGGCACCGGCGGCACCAACGGCACCGGCGGCAACGGCGGAAACGGTGGTCAGGGTGGTGGCGGCGGCCTTGGCGCCAGCGGCCTCCAATTCGGGGGGGCCGGCGCCGCCGGTGGCACCGGCGGCGCGGGCGGCAACGCGGGCGACGGCGGCGCGGTCGGCAGCGGCGGGGTGGGCGGCAAGGCCGGCGTCGCGGGCACCGGCGGCACCGGCGGCAACGGCGGCTTCGGTGGCAGCGGCGGCAATGGCGCCGTCGGCACCGGCATCTCCGGCGGCGCCGGTGGCCAGGGCGGCACCGGCTTCGCCGGCGGCGCCGGTGGACAGGGCGGCAACGGCGGCATGGCCAGCACCGGCGGCACCAACGGCAACGGCGGCAACGGCGGTAGGCGGCGGCACCGGCGGCACCGGCGGCAACGGCGGCACCGGCGTCGACCTCCAGGCGGCCGGCGGCACCGGCGGCACCGGCGGGGTCGGCGGGAACGCCGGCGGCGGCGGGCTGGCCGGGCAGGGTGCGGGCGTTGCCGGCAGTACGGGCGGCGTGGGCACCGCCGGCCGCGGCGGCACCGGCGGCACCGGCGGCACCGGCGACATCGGCACCACCGGAACCACGGGCAATGCGACAGGCGGCACAGGCTTTGCCGGCGGTGCCGGCGGCACCGGCGGGGCCGGCGGCACGGCCTTCGCCGGGGGCGTCAACGGCGCCGGCGGCATCGGCGGCAACGGCGGCATCGGCGGCCAAGGCGGCACCGGTCTTACGGCCGCTGTCGGCTCCGGGTTGGCCGGCGGTGACGGCGGCCAAGGCGGTATCGGCGGCCAGGCCGGCAGCGGCGGGGCGGCCGGCCAGGGTGCGGGCGCCACCACCGCCGCCCAGGGCGCGGCGGGCATCGGCGGCCGCGGCGGCACCGGCGGCACCGGCGGCACCGGCGGCACCGGCACGGCCGGCACCGACGACGCGTCCGCGCCCACCGGCGGCGGCCTGGGCGGCCAGGGCGGCTCCGGCGGCACGGGCGGCACCGGCGGCGGCGCCAACGGCGGCACCGCGGGCAGCGGCGGGCAGGGCGGTCTCGGGGGCCAGGGCGGCACCGGCGGCGACGGCGGCGACAACATCGGCAACACCGGCGGAAACGGCGCCAACGGCGGCCAGGGCGGCCAGGGCGGCGCCGCGGGTGCGGGCGGCGCGGTCGGCGCCGGTGGCGGCGGAACTGGCGGTACCGCCGGCACCGGCGGCACCGGCGGCGCCGGCGGCAAAGGCGGCCTCGGCGGTACCGGCACGGCGGGCGGCGATGACCCAACCGCACCCAGCGGCGGCGGGCAGGGCGGCCAGGGCGGCGTCGGCGGCGCGGGCGGCGCCGGCGGCGGCGCCAACGGCGGCACCGCCGGCAGCGGCGGCCACGGCGGCGACGGCGGCGGGGGCGGCAACGGTGGCAATGGCGGCAATACCACCGGCTCCGGCGCTGCGGCACAGCACGGCGGTAACGGCGGCGGGGGCGGTAACGGCGGGGCTGCGGGTGCGGGCGGCGCGGCCGGCAGCGGCACCGGCGGCGGCGGCGGCTTGGGCGGCAACGGCGGCACTGGCGGTGGCGGCGGCACTGGTGGTGCCGGCAGCAGCCGGGAAGGTGCCGGGGGGATCGGCGGCACCGCCGGCGACGGCGGCACCGGCGGCACCGGCGGCAACGCCGGCGCAGGCCAAACCAACGGCTCCGGCGGCACCGGTGGCCTAGGCGGCAACGGAGGTACCGGCGCCACCTCGACCAGCACCATCTTCAGTGGCGGCGGGGGCGGCGGGGGCGGCGGGGCCGGCGGCAACGGCGGCGGTGCCGGGACCGGCGGCACCGGCGGCGGTGGTGGTGCCGGCGGTGGTGGCGGCAACGGCGGGAGCGGAGGCGACGCCACCCAGACGGGCTTCGCCTGGACGGGATTCGGCGGTAGCGGTGGCGACGGTGGTAGCGGTGCGGCCGCCTCTGGTGGCAACGGCGGCACCGGCGGCGGCGGTGGTGGCGGCGGCGCGGGTGGCACCGCCGGTAATAGTGGTGTAACTGCCGGAGGCGGCGGCGGCGGCGGCGGTGCGGGGGGCAACACCAGCGCCAACGGCGGCGACGGCGGCACCGGTGGAACCGCGACCAGCTCACTCGGCACGTTCGCCGGCGGCAACGGTGGAACTGGCGGCGTCAACGGCATCGGTGGTGGCGGTGGCGGTGGCGGCGACGCCGGCTTCGACACCACTCAGGGTGGTACCGGTTTTGCCGGTGCCAGTGGTGCCGCCGGCGGGGGTGCCGGCGCCGGCGCCGGCACTGGCCCCAATTACTACGGTGGCAACGGCGGCATACCGCCGGGCGGCGGCGGAAGCGGTGCCAGCTACGGCGGCTTTGGCAACAGCAACGGCAGCGCCGGCCATACCGGCGGCACCAACATCCCCGTCGGCAGTACCCCAGCCGGGGTGGCGGTCAGCCCAACCGGACCCGAGGCTGGGGACGTCTACGTCGTCAACAATGGCAGCGGCACGGTGTCGGTGATCAACCCCGCCACCAACACCGTCGCCACCACCATCACCGTCGGCAACAGCCCGGGCCAGGTGGCGGTCAGCCCACAGACCGGCGACGTCTACGTAACCAACAATGGCGGCGGCACAGTGTCGGTGTTCAACCCCACGACCAACACCACGGCCACCATCACCGTCGGCACCAGCCCGACCGGGGTGGCGGTCAGCCCACAGACCGGCAACGTCTACGTGACCAACACTCACGACGGAACGGTGTCGGAGTTCGACCCCACGACCAGCACGATCACCACCGTCACCGTCGGTAGCAGCCCGATCGGTGTGGCGGTCAGCCCGATCGGCCCCGAGGCCGGAGACGTCTACGTCGCCAATCAGGGCAGCAGCACGGTGTCGGTGATCAACCCCGCGACCAACGCCATCACCACCGTCAACGTCGGCATCGATCCGTACGGAGTGGCGGTCAGCCCACAAACCGGCGAAATCTACGTCACCAATGAATTCAGCGACACGGTGTCGGTGATTGACCCCACCACCAACACCGTCACAGCAACCATCAACGTCGGCATCAGCCCGATCGGGGTGGCGGTCAGCCCCGCCGGCCCCGAGGCCGGCAACATCTACGTCACCAACCTCGGCGGCCAGACGGTGTCGGTGATCGACCCGACCACCAACACCGTCACCGCCACCATCCCCGTCAACACCGAACCGTACGGGGTGGCGTTCACCTCCACCGGTTCCGAAGCCGGCACCGCGTACGTCACCAACGCCGGCACTAACTCGGTGTCGGTGATCAGCCCCTAGTTACCCCACAACGGCCGGAGTCTGGCTGCGGCACTTAGCGGCCACCGTCAGCCATCCCCCTGGTTGGCGATGGTCAGCCCAAGATCGGCGGCGCGAGCGGCGAGTTTGTCGTCGAAAGTGCCGACCGCAGCCCCGTGTTGTTCCGCGGTGTAGAGAACACAGCAGTCCGGCATCTTGAGCTGGGTGATGGCGCGCAGCTCACCCAGCCGAGGCGCGGCGCGCGCAGGAAGATCGAGGCTGTCGATTTGCAGCCGCGCCAGGAGTTCGCTGAGCTGATCGGCTCGTCCGGCCCGCGCGGCGCCGGCGTAGACCTCGGCAAGAGTGATGACGCTCGACGCAAACGACTCGGACAAATGAGCCTTCAGCAGTGCGGTCGCACCGGCGTGATGGGCATCGGCAGGTTCGAGATGCCCGATCAACACGCTGGCGTCGAGGACGATCACTCGGGCCAGTCCTCACGCAGCTCCCTCAAGTAATCGGCCCCGAAGACACCGGCCAACGCACCCGCGGTCGTTTCGATTGCGTGCCGACGGGCCTGGTCGGCCCCGGCGTGATCGTGAGCAAGGGTGTTTCGACCGAGGAGAATAAGCCGACGCAAAAGCACCGCGGGCTTATCGGCCTGCTCGGGCCAGGTTCTGCGGGCAATCTCCAGCGCGCTACTGATGTCGTCGGTCTCCGTGATGGCGTAGCGCCGGTGACTCGTCGGCATGGCGAAGTGTAACACCTGTTGGATTGGTGTTACACCTCGGCGCGGCCGCGCCTAAGTGGCCTGAGTCGCTTGGGTAGCGGCCCCCAGCGCCTCGGCGAAGACGGCCAGCTCCTCAGCAGTGCTGTCCACGTGCGGCGAGATCCGCAGCCGCGGCCCGGCAAGCTCCAGCGGGGCTCGCGGCACCCCGGCAAAGGTGGTCAGAATTCGCCGCTCGGCGAGCAGCCACTCCCGCACCGCCAACGGGTCCGCGCCGTCGACCGGCGCCAAAGTCGTTATCGCAGAAGGCTCTTCGACCTCCTCGACCACCACCCACCCCGGAACATCGGCCAGCACCGTCCGGGCGATCGCGCCCAGGTCGGCCAAGGACGAACGCACCAGCTCCGGCCCGGCCGCCAAATGCTCCCCCAGCGCCAACGAAAAGCCGACTCGCGCAGCCACATTGGCCTCGCCGAACTGCAACTGCTGGGCCAGGCCAATCGGCCCCGCCCACGCCGGCGCCGGCAACCTCGGCGTCAACCGCTCCATCAGCTCGGGCCGCACGGCAAGAGCCCCCACCCCGCGCGGCCCCGCCATCCATTTGCGCGACGACGAATACATGGCGTCGGCACCCACCACGCAGTCCACGTGGCCCAGCGCCTGCGCGGCGTCGACAACCAGTGGCAACCCCAACTGGCGGCACAGCTCGGCCAGCATCGCCAACGGCTGCACCACCCCGTTGTGGCAGGCCACCGGGGTCAGGTGCACCAGATCGGGCGGGTCCTCGTCCAGCAGCAGCGCCGCGTCGTCCAGCGCCACCCGGCCGTCGTCCAGGGTCGGCAGCAGCCGCCGCTCGAAACCATAAGCGTCCAGCACGGCCAAGTTGGGTCCGTACTCGCCGGGCAGGCAGGCCACCGACCGCGCCTCCGCCGGCCAGGCCCCGAGCAGCAGATCCAGGGCGTTCAGGGACCCGGTGGTGAACACCACCTCCGCCCCGGCCATCCCGGCCAAGGCCGCGAACGCGGCGCGTCCCGCGTCCAGCGTCGGCGTGGCGGCCTCCGCCGCGACATACCCCCCGACCTCGGCCTCGAACCGCGCGTGGCGGGCCGCGGCCTCGATCACCGCGAAACTCTGCCGCGAACACGCCGCGCTGTCCAGGTGCAGCCCGGCGAACGGCGGGCGGGCCGCTCGCCATCGATCGGCCAGCGACTCGCTCTCGCTCACTTGACGGCCAACGAAAGCCCGAAGTCGCCGGCCGTGTCGGTCCACCAGCGGACGCGACGCAGCCCCGCCGCGGCCAGCTCGGCGCTCACCCCGTCCGGGTGGAACTTGCACGACACCTCGGTCAGCATCTCCTCACCCGCCACGAACTCGACGGCCAGGTCCAGCGCGCCGACGCGCACCCGCTGGCCCCGGTCGGCCCGCAGCCACATCTCGATGCGCTCCTCTTGCGTGTTCCACCGGGCCACGTGCCGGAAGGAGTCGACGTCGAAATCGGCGTCCAGTTCCCGGTTGATCACCGCCAGCACATTGCGGTTGAACGCCGCCGTCACCCCTGCGGAGTCGTCGTAGGCGCGCACCAGCCGCCCGGTGTCCTTGACCAGGTCGGTGCCCAGCAGGAGGCTGTCCCCCGGCCGCATCACCCCGGCCAGCGTCGCCAAGAACTCCGTGCGCGGCGCCGGCGTCAGGTTGCCGATCGTCGACCCCAAAAACACGAACAACCGCCGTCCACCGCCGGGAATCTCGGTGAGGTGTTCCTCGAAATCGCCGCAGACGGCGCGGATCTCGACGCCCGGGTATTCGCCCTGGATGGCGGTCGCGGTCGCCGACAGCATGCCCGCGTCGACGTCGAACGGCACGAACCCGCGCAGCGACCCACGGTCGCGCAGCGCATCCAGCAGCCGCCGGGTCTTCTCCGACGTCCCCGCGCCCAGCTCGACCAGGGTGTCGGCCTCGCTGGCCGCCGCGATCTCGGCCGAGCGGGCCCGCAGGATCTCGGCCTCCGCGCGGGTCGGGTAGTACTCGGGCAAGCGGGTGATCTGGTCGAACAGATCGCTGCCCACCGAATCGTAAAACCACTTGGGCGGCAACGACTTCGGGGTCTGCTGCAGGCCTTCTAACACGTCGCGACGCAACGCGTGATACGCCGAGTCCGCAGCGAGGTGGTTGGCCAGCGAGAGCGTCATCAAGATCCTTTCGGTTAATCGAGCGGGGTCAGCACGACACCCGTCGCGGTGACCTCCACGAGGTGGCGGTCCGGCACGTCCTCCCAGTCGTAGACGTCGTCGTACGGCTCACTGGCCAGCACCACCCCGTCGTCGCGGCGCAGGACCGACAGTGTGTCGCCCCAGACGGTGGCCAGCAGCCGAGCACCATTGGCGGCCAGCACATTCAGCCGCGCATCGGGGTCCGCTCCCCCGACCCGCACGATCGTCTCACCCAGCGCATCCACACCGCGCTCGAATATGGCCGCAGCCAAAAGCGCACTGTCACAGGCCGATTCGGCCCTCAGTGCCGGCAGCACGGTACGGTCGACAACACCGTTGTGCGACAACAACCATTGGCCGTCGGTGAACGGCGCCGTCGCGCTGGCCTCGATCGGCATGCCGACTGTCGCCGAGCGCACCGCGGCCACCACACAATGGCTGCGCAGCGCGGGCGCCACGGAGGCGAACGACACGTCGCCCCACAGCGGCGCGGGGCTGCGCCAGCGCCTGGCCACGGCACCGTCGGATAAGCCGTCGAAAAACCCGACGCCCCAACCGTCGGCGTTCATCAGCCCGTGCTTCTGCCGGCGCGGAGCATACGACTGCACCCGCAGCCCGAAAGGCGGATCCAACACCAACGACGACACCGTCACGTCGGCCCCGAGCCAGGCAAGGTGACGGCACATCACACGTCCCACGCCAACCGGACACCGGAGAAGATCTGCCGACGGTACGGGTGGTCCCAGTTGCGGAAGCTGGGCCGCAGAATGGCGGACTCCACCGCCCACGACCCGCCCCGCAGCACCCGGTAGTCGCCCTCGAAGAACGGCTGCGAGTACCGCTCGTAGATCATCGGCACGAACCCCGGCCACGGCCGCAGCGGCGAGCTCGTCCACTCCCAGACGTCGCCCAGCAGCTGCTCCACCCCGTAGGCCGAAGCGCCGGCCGGGTAGGCCCCCACCGGCGCCGGGCGCAACGCGCCGCCACCGAGGTTGGCCCGCTTATTCTCCGGGGCGTCCGACGGCTGGTCGGGTCCCCACGGGTAACGACGCCGCATCCCGGCCACCGGATCCCACGCGCACGCCTTTTCCCACTCCGCCTCGGTGGGCAACCGGGCACCGGCCCAGGCCGCGTAGGCCTCGGCCTCGAAGTAGCTGACATGCTGCACCGGCTCGTCGGCGGGAATGTCCTCGATGTAGCCGAACCGGGTCCGCGACGCGCCGTCGGAACTCCAGAACTGCGGCGCGCCCAGGCCCGCCGTCACGCGGTGCTGCCAGCCGCGATCCGACCACCAGCGCGCCTCGGTGTAGCCGCCGTCATCGATGAACTGCCGCCATTCGCCGTTGGTCACCGGCACCCGTCCGATCCGGAACGCCGGCAGGTCGACGACGTGCGCGGGGCGTTCGTTGTCCAGCGAGTACGGCTCGGTCGCGGCGTCCACACCCAGCACGAACGGGCCTCCGGGCACCAGCACCGACGTTCCCGCCAGCCCGGGCCGGCCCGACGGCAACCCGGACACCTCACTGAGCAGCGGCGCGCCCGCGCGCAGGTTCAGCGCCTGCAGCATGGTTTCGTCGTGCTGGTTTTCGTGGCTGACGACCATGCCGAACACGAACTCCGGATCGCCGGGGCGGTCACCGGGAAGCGCATCCAGGGCATCCAGTGCCGCGGACCGCACCGTCTGGCAGTACGACCGCGCCCGCTCCGGCGACAGCAGCGGCAACTCGACCCGGCTGGACCGCGAATGCTCGAAGGCGTCGTAGAGACCCTCGACGACCGACGGCAACATGCCGGGCCGCTGCGGGTCGCCACCGCGCAACAGCCACAACTCTTCCTGTTGGCCGATGTGCGCCAGGTCCCACACCAGCGGGCTCATCAGCGGGTCGTACTGCCGGTGCAGTTCGGCGTCGTCGAAATCGACCAGCCGCAACGTCCGCACCCTGGCCCGCGCCAGATCGTCGGCCAGACGTTGCCGGGAAATCACGGGACTCCCGGCGCAAACTGCGCCGGCCCCGAAGCCCTTGAGATCACAGCGGCGATGCCGTGTTCGATCACCTGGTCGGCAAAGTCGTCCCCTGGAGAGCGCCCCTGCTCGACGGTGCGGACCAGCAACTCCATCCCGGCGGTGAGCTCCGCCGGCGCCCGCTCCGCCGCGACGGCCACACACCGGTTGGCCGCATCGAACAGCCGCCGGTCGCGCAGCCCGGCCTGGGCCGCGACATCCCACGCGGTGGCCACCGGTTCGACGGCGTCGGCCGCGAGGTCGGCGGCCACCGGGTCGTCGAGCAGGGCCACCAGCGTGAACACCACCGCCGGCCAGAAGGCGTCCGGCAGGCTGTCCAGGTAGCGAATCTCCAGCCACTGCCGCGGCCGCACCGGCGGGAACAGCGTGGTCAGGTGGTAGTCGAGGTCGCCCAGCGTGGGGCGGCGATTGCCGAGTAGGACCCGCCCGTCCGCCCAGTCGGCGAAGGGCACCCAGTGCGTCAACGGGACGGCGTCGGGGTTGTGCACCAACATCACCGGCGCCTTCAGCGCGTAGCGCGCCCAGTCGGTGCCGGGATCCTCGCCACTGGCCCCGAGGACGGGCCCGCAGCGCGCCGAGTCCATCTGACCCCAGACATGCTGGCGGGTGGAGACCCAACCGGTGAACTCCCCACCCAGCAGCGGGGAGTTGGCGGCGATCGCGATCATCGTGGGCCCCAGCGCGTGCGCAAGCCGCACCCGCGCCGCCCATCCGGCCTGTGGCCCGGCGTCCAGATTGACCTGGACCGAGGCCGTCGACGTCATCATCGCCGCACCCGCCGCCCCGGACTCGCTGGCGCCGAAGAACTGTTCCATGGCGCGGTAGCGGGGACCCGGGTTGACCCGTTTGGGCGGCCGCAACGGGTCCGCGCCCAGGGAAACCAGGCCCAGCCCCGCGTCGCCGAACGCCGACCGCAGCACTGTCTGGTCGGCGTGCATCGCGCCGATGGCCGCCACGATGCAGTCCGGCGGGCCGGAGAGTTCGACGGCGCCGCCGGGCTCGACGGTGACCCTGCTGCCGCCCGGCAGCGGCGGCAGCAGCGCGAGGACCTCGCTGATTTCGTCCCAGCTTGGCCTGCGGTGCGGGTCGACGGGGTCGAAGCAGTGCGCCTCCATCTCCAATCCGACCCGCCCCAGCGGGCCATCGACCAGGCAACCGCCCGCGATGTACGCCGCGGCCGCTTGGGAGCTGGTCAGCTCGGAATCGGCCGGGCGGGAGGTATCAAGCTGCGAGGCCGCGGCGGAAACGGCGGCGTACGTCATATCACGATCCCTCCGGGCCTAACCACAGGTCGCGGACCACTTGGCTGCGCAGCTACCCGAACGATAGCCGCCACCCCTTCATCTAGCAGAAGGCCCCGACATATTCCCGTTTCCGCTGGTTTTGGACACACGGCTAACACGAGTACCCACAATCCACGCGGGCTACTGACCCAGCGCGTTTTGCATCGCTCCGGCCAGGACGTTGACCGCAGGCCCGGCGTTGCCAGATTGGCAGACCTTGGCCTGCAACAACACGTTTTCGCGCAGCCGGGTTTGAACGAAGCACCGGCGATCGGTGCCCGCCTCCTGCTTGGTCCAGTTCTCGTCCGCGCCACCCGCCGGGCCGCCGTCGAAAGACCAGACCTGGGTGGTCCCGTTGTCCAGGTGCATCGCGGTGGTCTGCCCCGAACAACCCACGGTTCGGTCCACCACCCGGTGGAACGCGCGGGCCGCGGCGTCGTTGCCGGCGAACACCCCGACGGCCTGCCTGACCAGGTGGGTTTGGTCGGTGGCCGACGTCTGCGTGGTAGCCCCGTTGAACGCGGCCAAGTCGGGGTCGTCGTAGACGTCGGGCAACCCGACCTCCGCCCAGTTGTTGCACACCGCGACGTCGACGAAAAACCCCTGGAACGGTTGGGTGAACACCGACTCCCACCCCATCGGCCCGCCGACGATGTTGCCCACCGACCCCTTGCCGAGGACCGCGTAGGACACCACCCCCGGTTCCGACGGGTGCGCCCGCGCGACGGGGACCCCAAGGGCACCCGCAACAGCCAGACCCAGCGTCACCGCCGCGGCGGTGATCCTCATCCGCGCTAGACCTTGGCGGACAGGCCGACGTCGATGTTGCCCCGGGTCGCCTTGGAATACGGGCAGACCTGATGGGCTTGTTCCACCAGGTCGTCGGCGACGCTTTGGTCCAGCCCGGGCAGGTACCCGACGACGTTGGCGTTGATCCCGAACCCGCCGTCCGAGTCCTTGCCGAACCCGACCCCGACGGTGACGCTGGTCGCGTCGTCCAGCTTGACCTTTGCCTTGCCCGCCACCAAGCGCAACGCACCCAGGAAGCAGGCGGCGTAGCCGGCGGAGAACAGCTGCTCGGGGTTGGTCCCCTCGCCGCTGCCACCCACCACCTTCGGTGGCCGAGTGTCGAGATCGACGCGCCCGTCGTCCGACTTCACGTGGCCGTCGCGCCCACCGCCGGTTGCCGTGGATTCGGTGTTGTAAAGGACTTCGATGGTCATGGTTCCCGATCATGCCAGGCGGACGTTGTACGCCTTAGTTAGCCCAGGTTGGCGCGGACTCCCTCTTCGACCTTCTTGCCGAGATCCGGGTCGACGTTGCGCCAATACTCGAACACTCGAGACAGCACCGGCTCTTTGACGCCCTTGGATACGTGCCCAATGATGTTATGCGCCAATCGATCCCGCGCTTGGTCGTCGAGAACCTCGCGAACCATCGTGCCGGCCTGGCCCCAGTCGTCGTCCTCGGCGTGCAACGTGTAGGCGGCGCGCACCATCTGCCCGTCGGCGAACCAGCGCACCTCGGCGGCGCGCGCCGGGTCTGCCTGCGGGCCGCCATAGGAATTGGGCGCGTACACCGGATCCGTCGCGTTGTGCATGCGCATCGCCCCGTCCTTGGAGTAGCTGCGCACCTCCACCTGCGGCGAATTGACCGGTATCTGCTTGTAATTCGTCCCCAGTCGGGCCCGATGCGCGTCGGAATAGGAGAAGCCGCGGGCAAGCAGCATCTTGTCGGGGCTCAACCCGGTGCCCGGCACCATGTTGTTCGGCTCGAACGCGGCCTGCTCGATCTCGGTGTGGTAGTCGGTGACGTTGCGGTCCAACGTCATTCGGCCGACGTCGATCAGCGGATAGTCGCCATGCGGCCACACTTTCGTGAGATCGAACGGGTTAAAGCGGTAGGTCTTGGCCTCCTCGAACGGCATGATCTGCATCTTGAGCGTCCAGCTCGGGTGGTCGCCGAGCTCGATCGCGTCATACAGATCCCGCTGGTGGTAGTCGCCGTCCTCGCCGGCCAGCCGGTCGGCGTCCTCCTGGGTCAGGAAGTCGACGCCCTGATCGCTAATGAAGTGGTACTTCACCCAGAAGATCTCGTCGCCGGCATTGATCCAGCTGTAGGTGTGGCTGCTGTAGCCGTTCATGTGCCGCCAGGACTTGGGGATGCCCCGGTCGCCCATCAGCCAGGTCACCTGATGCGCGGACTCCGGCGAGAGGCTCCAGAAGTCCCACTGCATGTTGTGGTCGCGCAAATTGGTTGCCTGCATCCGCTTTTGGGATCGGATGAAGTGCTGGAACTTCATCGGATCGCGCATGAAGAAGACCGGCGTGTTGTTGCCGACCATGTCGAAGTTGCCCTCCGACGTGTAGAACTTCAGCGCGAACCCGCGCGGATCGCGCCAGGTGTCCGGGCTGCCCCGCTCGCCGGCGACGGTGGAGAACCGGGCCAGCATCTCAGTCTTGGTGCCGGGCTGGAAGACCGCGGCCCGGGTGTATTGGCTGACGTCGTTGGTCACCTCGAAGTGGCCGAAGGCGCCGCCACCCTTAGCGTGCGGCTGGCGTTCCGGGATGCGTTCCCGGTTGAACATCGCCATCTGTTCGATCAGATAGTGGTCCTGCAGCAGGATGGGCCCGTCGGGCCCGATGGTCAACGATTCGTCGTCACTGGGCGCCGGACTGCCGCCGTCGGTCGTCGTGTATCGCCCGGAGTTTTCAGTCATTCCGCTATCTTCCTCCTCAAATGGCTGATTTCACGGGTACCCCGGCGGTCGAATATGAATCGACCTCAACCGTTTTGATCGCGGCACGCCGCAGCCCGGCACCCCGCAACGGGCACCGGTCCGGTCGTTAGCGACTAGGGGTGCGGTGTGGGACTGCCGGGCGCGGTGGTCGTCGGCGACGCGGGACCGCCCGGGCTGAACGCCGGCGGAAAACCGGGGCCACCGGGCCCACCGAAAGCCGGCGGCGGAGCACCGGGGAACCCCGGGCCGCCGGGCCCGCCGAATTGCAATCCGCCCGGACCCCCGGGCCCACCCTGCCCACCGGGTCCGCCCGGTCTGAACATGCCGTGGTGCATGCGGTGATGGCAGTGGCCGGTCCCCACCACCAGGGCGCCGGCGAAGAAGACGGTCGCGAGGATGAAGACGATCCCGGCGACGATGACCACCCAAGCGGCGGCGACGTAGAGCCTGGGTGGTTTGGCGGGTGCCGCCGGAGGCAACGGAGCCACGGGCGGCGGCGGTCCCGTTGGCGCCACAGAAGTCGGCTGGGTGGTGGGCTCAGGTGTTTCGCTCATGACATGAATACTGCCCGCGCCCGCAATAGAGGTAACAGATTTTCTGCACAAACTTGCTATGAATCGAGACCCGATAGTTAGGCCCCGGTGACCAAGTGATGCAGCCCGGCACTCGAGTGAGCGCCGGGCTGCTGGGTGAATGGCCCGCCGGGGTCCTCCTACCACCCCGTGAGCACGTTGACTGTGTTACTTGTTCGGATTCCCCTGGGCCCTAGCGCGCCGGCGTCGGGAGGACCGACGACGGAATCTGGCTCGGTCCGGGGCTGGGCGTCGCGGACGGATTTCCGCCCTGCGGCGTTGCGGCCGGTCCGCCACCCGGGCCCATCATGCGGTGCGGGTGGTGCATCATCATCGCGTGATGGGTGTGGTGGCCCTTGTGGAACCCGTGGCCCGAATGTTTGCCAAGGGCGTAGCCGGAGAAGAAGATGACCGAGACGATGAACACGATCCCGGCGACGATCGCGACCCAGGCCGCGAATTGGAAGACCCTGGGGGTCCGGTGTACCACCTCGGTTGCCGGAGGCGGCGGTGCGGTTGCGATTGCGGAACGCACAGTGGGGGTTTCAGATGTTTCACTCATGAGACGCATGATGCCGGTGCAAACAATAGACGCGGCTATGCGCAACTTAAGTGCCAGGTATGAGCTGAAAACCATCCCCTACCTGGTGCGATCGCCGAGTGGTAGGTTAGCCCGCCCGGCACCCGCCGACGGCCCGCGGACGCCGACTCCACCGGAATTCATACGAGCCGGCATCCCGATCCCAGGGGCTGTCGCATTCGCTGATGACCCAGGCACAGTTGGGCGACTTTCGATCCAACGCCGAGTGGGCCAATTTGCCACGTGCCGGGGTGCTGACGACATTACCGCCGCGGATAGATCGAATGCCCAGATAAGCGACCTGATTTATTCCGATCCGCGTCCGAACATGGCGTGCAGAACGTTTGCGACAGGTTTGGTATGTCGGATGTGAATCGGCGTACGATTTGCCACACATTTGCATCTGATCGGAGGCAGGGCGGCGGCGGTGCGGCCGGCGGTACCGGCGGCCCCAGCGCCGATCCAACCGTCAACGACGGAGGCAACGGCGGCTTCGGCAACGCCGGCAATCCGGGACACACCGGCTGCGTGGCCGGCCCTCAGGCGGCGGCGCCCAGCGAAGTCGGACCGTTGGCGACCACCGGTGACGTCTCTTTACCTGGGGTGGCGCGGTGGGCGGAAGAAGTGCTCCAACCCTGAAATATCCGGGCGGGAGTCGGCGTACCGTTTCGGGCACATTCGCATCTGATCGGAGGTAGCTGTGTCGCATGTGATGGTGGTGCCGGAGATGGTGGCGGCGGCGAGGGCGGACGTAGCGGGTATCGGTTCGTCGCTGAGGGCGGCTAACCTCGCCGCCGCCGCCCCGACCACCGGGGTGGTGGCCGCCGCTGCTGATGAGGTGTCGGCGGCGATCGCGACGCTATTCTCCCGCCACGGTCTGCAGTTTCAGGCGCTCGGCTCCCAGGCGGCGGCGTTTCACGCGCAGTTTGTGCGGGCGTTGGCGTCGGGGGCGCAGATGTATGCGGCCGCCGAGGCCGCCAATGCCTCGCCGCTGCAGTCCTTGGCGCAGGACCTACAGGGCCTGGCGATATTTTCCCCAGTCAAGGACCTGACTGGACGGCCCCTGTTCGGGAACGGCGTCGACGGCGCGAACAGCACTAGCTCCGGGGTCGCTGGCACCGACGGTGGGGCTGGGGGGTGGATCTTCGGCAACGGGGGCAACGGTGGGACCGGTGGGGCCTCTGCGTCCGGTGGGGCTGGCGGGGCCGCGGGCCTGTGGGGCGCCGGCGGTAACGGGGGGGCCGGCGGCGCCGCCACCGCTGTCGGTGGGGCCGGCGGTAACGGCGGGGCCGGCGGGGCCAATGGGATGCTCGGTGGCGGTAACGGCGGTGCCGGTGGGATCGGTGGTAACGGCGGGCCCGCCGCGCCCGGAGGTGTCGGCGGTAACGGCGGTAACGGCGGATCGGGTGGCACCAACACCCAGCTGATCTCGCTGCACGGTGCCGGCGGTGTCGGCGGGACTGGCGGGGCTGGCGCCGACGGCGAAGCCGGCGCGGACGCCTCAGTCGCTGGTGGCGCTGGGAAGGCTGGGGGGACTGGCGGTGTCGGCGGGGACGGCGGAAAGGGCGGTGAAAACAATTGTCTTTGGGGCGGGGTAGCCGGGGCCGGCGGCCTCGGCGGCAATGGTGGCACGGGCGGTACCGGCGGCCACGGCGGGGCTGCTAGCAGCGGTATAAACAACGACGGAGGTGCGGGTGGCGCCGGCGGGATCGGCGGTAACGCAGGCAGCGGTGGGGCCGGCGGCCACAACGTTCCGCAGGTCGGCCCAGGGCACGACGGTGCCGCCGGTGCCGCCGGTACAGGCGGCACCGGCGGCACGGGCGGTGACGGTGGGGCCGGCCTCGACGCCACTTCTCCCGGCAACTCCGGTGGCGACGGCGGCGACGGCGGTCGCGGCGGTGTAAGTGGTGGCAGTTTCTACGGTGGCATCAACGGCAACGGTGGTCAGGGCGGTAACGGCGGGAAAGGCGGTAGCGGCTTCGACGACTCCCTCACCGATACCGCCGGGGTTAGGGTGGCCGGCAGCGGTGGGGGCGGCGGCGGCGCCGGAGGTGCGGGTGGAGATGCCATCGGTGTCCCGTTTGCCACCAGCGGAACCGGTGGCACCGGTGGCACCGGCGGCGCTGGCGGCAATGGAGGCGCCGCCGAAACCACGGGCACCGTCGCGGTCACGGCGGCAGGCGGTACCGGTGGCAGCGCCGGCGCCGGTTCCGCCGCCTCCGGCCATTTCGGTGGCGGTGGTGGGGGTGGTGGTGGGGGCGGCGCCGGCGGCACGGTTGCCGACCTCGGCGGGGGTGAAATCTTCGCCGCGGGCGGTGGTGGTGGTGGCGGCGGCGGGGCCGGGTCCGCCAGCGTGGCTGCCGGCAGCGGGGGCGCCGGTGGCGGTGCCGCGCTCACGCCTGTCACCGGTCCTCTTCCCGGGGCCAGCATGGGTGGCTCGGGCGGTGACGGCATTGGAGGTGGTGGCGGCGGCGGGGGCGTCTACGATCCCAGCAACCTTGTTGTCGGCGCCGGTGTTGACGGCTCCGACGGCGCCTCGAACGGGACAGGCGGTGCCGGCGCCGGCAGTAATGCATACGCCAATCCCGGAGGCCAAGGCGGTATTAGCGGCCAGGCCGGCGTGTACGGCGGCGGCGGCGGCGCTTTCGGCCAGAACCCCCCTGCCAGTTACGGCAATTTAGGCCACAGCGCCGGAAACGTCTAATACCGGCTGACCACGGCGGCCCAATAGGAGCCGTATTACTTCGTCGTGGTCACCATGAGGTAGTCGCGCCGGTTGATCTGCTCCACCCCGGCCGGCAGCTGCGACGACACACCTCTAGCTGCAGCAACTCGGTGGCGAACTCGACGAACTCACACAGGTCGGTGGCGCCGATGCCGTAAGTTCCCGGTCCGGTTTCCGGTGCCGCCCGTCTGCCCGATGGCCTGTTTGCGGGGGGCGGAAGCTTGGAGGCTCCCGATCAGGGCTTGAACGGGTTCACAGCGAACTGGATCACCCGGTAAGGCGCCGAAACCCGCGCCCGGGTGTCCCACTGACTGACGAAAATCCGCAGCTCATCGAGCGTGGATCCGGGCGAGATGTACCCGCCGTACGGCTGCGCGAGCCGATTGTCGTACGGGGGCGGCAGGCTTTCGGCGGGGTCGGGCCACTCGTCGTGCTGCACCACCGTCGTCACCGGCGCGTCACCCAGCGACGTCGGATCGTCGGCGACCCGAACCTCCATGTTGCCCGTGCTGGCGTTGAAGTACGACAGCACCGTCTTGCCGTCGATCTCGCGGACGCACATCTCGCCCACCTGGTCGGGCCACAAGGGCGTGGGCTTCTTGGCCCAGCCCCCGGTCGGTCCGGCCGCCCAGCCCTGCCACTTGGACCGGTCGGTGAACGATTGCGGCGTGGCCCGATACAACACCACCGGATCCCGGCGGGTGAAGCTGTTCGCCACGATGTACACCCACCCCGTCTGCGAATCGGGGGTGGGAATCGGGTCGTAGTACCCGCTGATCTGGGTCTGCGAGCCGTCCTGATACGAGCCGTCACGCCGGGACCCCGCGACGGTCTGCCAACCACCGTGCGCCGGCTCGGCCGCCACCAGCCGCGAGTTCTGCGGCGTCAGGTTCTTCGTCGTCGTCACCATCAGGTAGTTACGGCGGTTGATCTGCACCACCCCGGCGGGCAACTGCGAGTCCCCGGGCGGCGTCGGGTCGGCGAGCAGCGGCTTGCCGATCCCGATAACGCCGGTGTAGCGCACCCCGGCGGGGTCGTCGACCGACGCAGTGTCGACGTGCAGCGCCACCGGCGAATACCAACCGCCGAACCCCACGCCCTGGCCGGCGAAACTGTCGCCGCACACCTGCAGCAAATCGGTGGGAAACTCGACGAACTCGCACAAATCCGTGGCGCCGATGCCGTAGTCACCCGTCGGGGTTCCGGTCCCGGCCGTCGGCCCGATCCGCACCACCTGCCCCGGCGCCAAGGGCTGCAGGATCGGCTGTGGCACCGGCGCGGGCGGATCCGCATAAGCGGGTGCGACATAAAGCAGCACGGGCAAACACAGCACAGTGAGCAGCATGGCCCGGGCGCTGCTCACCCGCCGATCACAGGGCAGCGGCCAGCAGCTCGGCGATCTGGATGGTGTTCAGCGCGGCCCCCTTGCGCAGGTTGTCGCCCGAGATGAACAGCGCCAGGCCGCGCCCATCCGGCACGCCGGGGTCGCGTCGGATCCGGCCGACCAGCGAGTCGTCCACACCGGCGGCCGCGAGCGGGGTCGGCAGATCGACGAGCTTGACCCCCGGGGCGCCGTCGAGCAGCACAGCAGCCCGCTCCGGCGAGAGCGGCCGCGCGAACTCCGCATTGATCGACAGCGAGTGACCGGTGTACACGGGTACCCGCACACAGGTCCCGCTGACTGCCAGGTCGGGAATGCCGAGGATCTTGCGGGTCTCGAAGCGCAGCTTCTGGTCCTCGTCGGTCTCCCCCGAGCCGTCGTCCACCAGCGATCCGGCGAGCGGCAGCACGTTGAACGCGATCGGCGCGGCGTACGCCTTCGGCGCGGGGAATTCGCACGCGCCGCCGTCGTGCACCAGCTGCGCGGCGTCGTCGACGACCGCCCGCGCCTGCTCGTCCAGCTCGGCCACCCCGGCCAGGCCGGTGCCCGACACCGCCTGGTAGGTCGAGGCCACCATGCGGACCAGCTGCGCCTCGTCGTGCAGCACCTTGAGCACCGGCATCGCCACCATGGTCGTGCAGTTCGGGTTGGCGATGATGCCTTTCTTGAGCGCGCCTATGGCGACATCCCGGGCGAAGTTCACCTCCGACACCACCAACGGCACGTCGGGGTCCTTGCGCCACGCCGACGAGTTGTCGATCACCGTCACCCCGGCGGCGGCGAACCGCGGCGCCTGCACCAGCGACATCGTCTTGCCCGCCGAGAACAGCGCGATGTCCAGCCCGCTGGGATCGGCGGTGGCGGCGTCTTCGACTTCGATCTCCTGGCCGCGGAAGGACAGCTTGCGGCCCTGCGAGCGGGCCGACGCGAAGAACCGCACCGACGTCGCGGGGAAGTCCCGCTGGTCCAGCAGGGTGCGCATCACCTGCCCCACCTGACCGGTGGCACCCACTACTCCGATCGAAACGCCAATTGCCGCCATCCCTACCGTCCCGTCCCCGCATACACCGTGGCCTCTTCCTCGCCGCCGAGGCCGAATGCTTCATGTAACGCGACGACGGCCTTGTCTAGTTCGGTGTCGCGGCACAGCACCGAGATGCGGATCTCGGAGGTGGAGATCAGCTCGATGTTCACGCCCACCTTGGCCAGCGCCTCACAGAACGTCGCCGTGACCCCGGGATGGCTGCGCATGCCCGCCCCGATCAGCGACACCTTGCCGATGTGGTCGTCGTAGAGCAGCTGCGTGAAGCCGATCTCTTCCTTCAGCGCGTCCAGCTTGGCCACGGCCGTCGGTCCGCTGTCGCGCGAGCAGGTGAACGTGATGTCGGTCTTGCCGTCCTCGACCTTGGAGACGTTCTGCAACACCATGTCGATGTTCACGTCGGCGTCCGCGACGGCGCGGAACACGCTGGCCGCGTAGCCCGGGATGTCCGGAATCCCGACGATGGTCACTTTGGCTTCGCTGCGGTCGTGCGCGACGCCGGTGAGCAGGGGGCTTTCCATATTTATGTCCTTGATCGATCCGACGACGACAGTGCCGAGTTTGTCCGAGTACGACGACCGGACATGCACCGGAAGGTTGTAGCGGCGGGCGTATTCCACGCAGCGCAACATGAGGACCTTGGCGCCGCAGGCGGCCATCTCGAGCATTTCCTCGAAGGTCACGGTGTCGAGCTTGCGGGCGTTGGGCACGATCCGCGGGTCCGCGCTGAAGATGCCGTCCACGTCGGTGTAGATCTCGCAGACGTCGGCGTTCAGCGCCGCCGCCAGGGCGACCGCGGTGGTGTCCGAGCCGCCGCGGCCCAGCGTGGTGACGTCGCGGGTGTCCTGGCTGACGCCCTGGAACCCGGCGACCAACACGATCCGCCCCTCGGCGAGCGCGTCCTGCAGCCGGCCCGGCGTGACCTCGATGATCTTCGCGTTGCCGTGGGTGCCGGTGGTGATCACCCCGGCCTGCGAACCGGTGAACGACCGGGCGTGCGCGCCCAGCGACTCGATGGCCATGGCCACCAACGCATTGGAAATCCGTTCACCGGCCGTGAGCAGCATGTCGAGTTCCCGCGGTGGCGGGACGGGGCACACCTGCTGCGCCAGGTCCAGCAGGTCGTCGGTGGTGTCACCCATCGCCGATACCACCACCACGACGTCGTTGCCCTGCTTCTTGGTCTCGACGATGCGTTCGGCGACGCGGCGGATCCGATCGGCGTCGGCCACCGATGATCCCCCGTACTTCTGCACGACGAGCGCCACTATTCGTCTTTCTTGTCTCGGATCGGCCGTACCGGTCTGGAATCAAGTCCACAACAGAATACGTGCCGGTGCATCTCGATTAAGGTCCCGTCAGGTGAGCCCCGCCGCGGCGACGACCGCCCAGAGCACCTCGGGGGGCGGATGTCGCTGTGTGCGCCGCTGAATGGGGATTGGTTGGAGCCGACGACGGCGTTCGCGTCCATCTCGTAGTAGGTGCCGGACAGGAAGCCATACGGCTTTCCCGGCGAACGTGAAGTGGGAGAGCCCCCGAGGCTGTAGGAGACCAGCCGGGCACCGAAGCTGCGACCCATCAGGTGGATTCGCGGTAGGCCCCGGGGCCGGCCAGCCCGGCAAGCAGCGGACCCCAAACCCTGCTGGCCGACTACTCCCGCGCGATTCTTCATCGCGTAGTAGCTCAGCGTGCGGAGCACCTCCCGCCCGCCGCTCCACAGACCGGCGAACGGGTTGCCGACGCCCTGCGCGCCGGTCGACGGCACCGGGTGTGCGGTGGCGGGATCGTCGTCCGGGAACAGCAGCGACGGCCAGATGATCCCGACGGCGGCGCAGGTGGACAGGCGCCCGCCGAGCTGATCGGCCAGCAGCCCGAACATCGCCTGATAGAAGTCGCCGGCCGGGTACGCCCCATTGAGATTATCCGGCAGCACTTGCGTTCAGAAGCTCAGCGATACCGCCGAACTCGGTGCCCGTAAGTGTGATGGGATCGCCGGCCGGCGGTGTTCCCGGTGGGCTCAAAGGCCCGAGTCCAGATCCCAAGGCGGACCAGACAAGATCGGGCGAGATAGTGATGCTGTTGCCCTGCGACAAGGACATCTCCAGCGGCGCGGGAGAAGCGAAGAGCCCACTAAAGGGAATGCCCCAAGTTATGTCCTGCCCGGTTGACGGGATAGACCCGAATGGCACCTCGACCGTGGTATGGCCAAACAGAACCGCGTTAACGAAGTTCGAGGGTGCGGTTGAGAGTGCGTTAGCGGCTCCCGTCATATTCCCATTACCCACCGCGGTGAAATACGCGCTGGCGCTATTCATCAACGAGGTTCCGCCGGTTACGATGGGGCCCGCCGCACCGACGAGGAACGGAATTTCGGAGGGCAAGTGGATTGTCCCGGTGCCGAATGTGTATCCGCTTACCGTCGGAGAGTATCCAGTGCCCCAAAAACTTTGCCATCCGGCCAGCGAAAGCGACGCGCTACCAAGCGGAGTGGTTGCGTTCAGGGTCAGCCCCACCGGACCGCTGTCGCCAGGGGCGGGACCACTCACGTCGCTCGCCGACAGCGTCACGGGGCCAAACGGAGTGGTTATGGTGGTTTCGGCCTGGGCGGGGGCGGCGGCGGGGCCTTGGGCGGTTCCGATCATCGGATGGCCCAGCAGCGTCTGGGCGGGTGCATTTATCGCGTTTAACAGGGTCTGCTGGACGTTCGCGATTTCGGTGTTCAGATACTGGGCCGCCCCGCCATTCAAAAGCTTTACGAACTCGTCGTGAAATGCTGCAGCCTTGGCGCTGCGGGCCTGAAATTGCTGGCGTGCGTGCCCAATAGTGCCGTGATCGCGGACGATACCTCGTCAGCGGCCGGGGCCGCGATCGCCGTCGTCTGGCTTGCTGCGGCGACGTTGGCGCCACGCAACTCTGAGCCCAATTTTTCCAGGCTCGCGCTCACTGCCGTCACGGCCTCGGGCACAACACTCACAAGAGACACGTTTGTCCTCCTTAGAAGATTTATGTGTGTGTGGTGTGTCGAACTTAGGGACGCAGACGGCGGGAGATCACGCGTAGTCCACTACCCCATTTCTGTCGACTGGTGCCGTTTCACGTCGAGTAGACCCACAACCACGATTGGAAATTCGAGATCTGCACCACCCAGCGCTGCACCGGCCGGGGCCCCGGATCCGCCACTGCGACAGCGGGATCAGCCGCCTGGACCAACACCTTCGCGCGCCCCGCGTAGATAATGGAAGACCCATGCACAGCGCAGATAAGGCAGCGCTACGCCGCCACGTACTGCGGCAGCTGCGTTCCGGTGAGGCGGTCGCCGCGGTCGCGGCCGACTGCGGCATTAGCCGCTCGACCGTATATCGGTGGAGAAGCGAAAGTGCCCGTGCGGCAATACCTGTCGAGGGATACCTGGGTGACATGACCGGCCCGGGAATCACCGACGCGTGGGGGGTGAACTGCACCGACCTGGGCGTCTGCGCCGTTGCACCCAACGGGAAGCTGGTGTCGGTGTTCGGAGATACGTTCTCCGGCAACAAGGTTGGGCAGGGCCATTGGCGCGCGCCGGTCGCCCTGATCGGCAGTGGGGACGCGAACAATCTGATCCGGTTTGAGAACGCCGGCGGCGCGGACCAAAGCTATGCACAACAGTTGTGGCCCTACGCCCACGACGATCACCCCTGGCGCCGCGGCGGCATCAGCACCGTGATCCCCTCCGATGTGCTGGTGATCGGGCAGCGAATGTATCTGCATGCCATCGTCAACCGCGGCTTCGGGAACGTGATCTGGACGGGAATCTGGACCTCCCCCGACAACGGCGCGACCTGGCGGTCGATGGGCACCAAGGCAAGGTTTCCCGCGTCGTTGCACAACGGCTACGCCCAGCTGTGGTCCTGGGACTACAGCCCCGACGACGGTTGGGTGTACGTCGTCTCCACCGGGTTTCAGCGCGACAAGGGCATAATCCTGCGGCGCGTCCGCCCCGGCGACATCGGCGACAGAACCAGGTACTCGGGTTGGGGCTGGGCCAAAAACCGGTGGGCGTGGGACAACGCCCCCACGCCGATCACGCCGCCCGCCGAGACCTGGGGCGAGTTGACGCTGCGCAGGCTGGACACCGGCACCTGGATCCTCGGCGGGTTCCTGTCCTCGGCATATGCGCTGGCGTATCGCACGATCGACTCGCCGGCCGCCAACCTGTATGAAGCCGAAGTCCAGACGCCGGTCGTCGGAACGACTTGGGCTGCTCAAGACCTGGCGAACAACCGGGTCGCCCAGGTGTACGGCGGATATGTTCTCCCAGGCTCCCGGCTGGACGTCCCGGGCGGCGTCGGGCTAGTCGTGTCGCAGTGGAACACCGCAACCGGCTGGCCGTACCGGACGATGCAATTCAGAGTGACGCTCACCGACACGACGAAAACATGAGAAGGCGAGGCCCTGACAAAAAGCTTGAGTCAGTGAAATCCGCGATATTTGAAACGCCTGTTCGAATCTTCAGGCGGGGCGCCGGACCGGCCCGGACCGGGAATTCGCAGCACGACTCGATGAGCAGCCGGAGCGCTGCCACCCGTTGACGACGCCAACCTCGGCCCCTACCGACGACGACGAATCACCGCCGTTCTGCCCCGGAGAACGGCCTGACAAATGCCGAGCGCCGCCATCGCGCGGGCCCGCAGCGAACATTTTCCCTGTTTCTCATTTTGGCGGGGCTCGTCGCGGTAGGTTCACACCATGCAGCGGGCGCTCCTCGGACCCTGCGACGGGGTTTGATTCAGACCGGTTCCAGTCGCGGTGTTTGGCGATGCGCCGGTTTGCGGCCCCTGCTGACCTCTCCGGAGCAAATACTGTGAACATTGTTTCCCAGGCTTCTGACGCCGACGCCTATAGGTCGTCGCGGACCGTAGTGACACCCGCTGGCCCTCCGGGACCGGACCAGCCCATCTGGAATCCGCAGCGCAACACGTCGATGCCGGTCAACCGCTACCGCCCGTTCGCCGAAGAGGTCGAGCCCATCCGTCTCCCCGACCGCACCTGGCCCGACAAGGTCATCACCCGCGCGCCACTGTGGTGCGCGGTGGACCTGCGTGACGGCAACCAGTCGCTGATCGAACCGATGGGCCCGGCCCGCAAACGCCGCATGTTCGACCTGCTGGTTCGCATGGGCTACAAGGAGATCGAGGTCGGCTTCCCGGCGTCCAGCCAGCCCGAGTTCGACTTCGTCCGCGAGATCATCACCGAAGGCGCTATTCCCGACGACGTCACCATCCAGGTGATGACCCCGTGCCGGCCGAAACTGATCGAGCGCACGTTCCAGGCGTGCGAAGGCGCGCCGCGGGCCATCATTCAATTTTTCACCTCGACGTCAATCCTGCAGCGCCGCGTGGTCTTTCGCTCCGACCGCGACGAGATACAGACCATCGCCACCGACGCCGCGCACCAGTGCCTGGCGGAGGCCAAGAAGTATCCGGGCACAAAGTGGCGCTTCACCTACTCACCGGAGTCCTTCACGGGCACCGAGCTGGAGTACGCCAAACGGATCTGCGACGCCGTGTGCGAAATCATTGCGCCCACGCCGGACAACCCGATCACCTACAACTTTCCCGCGACCGTGGAGATGACAACCCCCAACGTCTACGCCGACTCGATCGAGTGGCTGAGCCGCAACCTCGCCAACCGGGAGTCGGTCATCCTGAGCCTGCACCCGCACAACGACCGCGGTACCGGGGTCGCCGCGGCCGAATTGGGCTACCAGGCGGGCGCCGACCGGATCGAGGGCTGCCTGTTCGGCAACGGCGAGCGCAGCGGCAACGTGTGCCTGGTAACGCTGGGACTCAACCTGTTCTCCCGCGGTGTGGACCCCCAGATCGACTTCTCCAACATCGACGAGATCCGGCGCACCGTCGAGTACTGCAACCAGTTGCCTGTCCACGAACGCCACCCCTACGGCGGCGACCTGGTCTACACCGCGTTCGCAGGCAGCCATCAAGACGCCATCAACAAGGGCCTGGACGCGATGAAGGTGACCGCCAACGAGACCGGCAAGGACGTCGACGAAATCCTCTGGCAGGTGCCCTACCTGCCGATCGACCCCAGGGACATCGGGCGCACCTACGAGGCGGTGATCCGCGTCAACTCCCAGTCCGGCAAGGGCGGGGTGGCCTACATCATGAAGACCGACCACGGCCTGGCCCTGCCGCGACGGCTGCAGATCGAGTTCTCGCAGGTGATCCAGAAGATCACCGAGGGCGACGGCGGCGAGATCTCGCCGAAGGAGATGTGGGACGCCTTCTTTGAGGAGTACCTGGCCCCGGTGCTCCCGCTGGAGCGGATCAAGCATCGCGTCGACACGTCCGAGCACGACGGCGGGACCACCGCCAGGATCGCCGCGAGCGTCAAGATCGACGGAGCGAAAACCGAGATCAGCGGCACCGGCAACGGCCCGGTCGCGGCGTTCGTCGACGCGCTGAGCACCGTCGGCTTCGACGTATCGGTCCTGGACTACTCCGAGCACGCGATGAGCGCCGGCGACGACGCACAGGCCGCGGCGTACGTGGAGGCCTCAGTCCATGGGCGCACGGTGTGGGGCGTGGGCATCGCCCCGTCAATCACCACCGCGTCGCTGCGCGCGGTGGTCTCGGCGGTCAACCGCGCGTCCCGCGACTGAAACTCCCGCACCGGTGCGCACCGGCCCGCACCAGCCGTGCGCAGCTAACATTTTCTTGTTTTCCCTTTTCGCGGCGCTGATCGCGGTAGGTTCAGAGCCTGCAACGGGTGCTCCTCCTTGGGCACCGCGACGGGGGTCTGATTCAGACCGGCGTCCCGTCGCGGGTGTTTGGCGATGCGCCGGTGAAGTTCCCTCTGATATCGCGGAGCAAATATCGTGAATAGCCCTACCAACTCTTCCGGTCCCGAGTCTTCCGGCCCTGAGTTCTCCGGCCCCGACGCATACACGTCACTACGCGGCATCGCCACGCCCTCGGGCCCTGCCCGGCGCGCCCAGCCCGACTGGAACCCCCAGCGCGGCTCGTCGATGCCGGTCAACCGGTACCGGCCGTTCGCCGAGGAGGTCGAGCCCATCCGGCTGCCCGACCGCACTTGGCCGGACACGGTCATCACCGACGCGCCGATGTGGTGTGCGGTCGATCTGCGCGACGGGAACCAGGCGCTGGTCGAGCCGATGAGCCCGGCCCGCAAACGCCGCATGTTCGACCTACTGGTCCGCATGGGCTACAAGGAGATCGAGATCGGGTTCCCGGCGTCCAGCCAGACCGACTTCGACTTCGCCCGCGCGATCATCACCGAAGGCGCCATTCCCGACGACGTCACCATCCAGGTGATGACCCCGTGCCGGCCGGAGCTGATCGAGCGCACGTTCCAGGCGTGCGAAGGCGCGTCGCAGGCCATCGTGCACTTCTACAACTCGACGTCAATCCTGCAGCGCCGCGTGGTCTTTCGCGCCGACCGGGCCGCAGTTCAGGCCATCGCCACCGACGGCGCACGCAAGTGCCTCGCGGAGACCGCGAAGTACCCGGGCACCCAGTGGCGATTCGAGTACTCACCGGAGTCCTACACCGGCACCGAACTCGAGTACGCCCGGCAGGTATGCGACGCCGTCGGCGAAATCATCCAGCCCACACCGGACAATCCGATCATCTTCAACATGCCTGCGACCGTGGAGATGGCAACCCCCAACGTCTACGCCGACTCGATCGAATGGATGAGCCGCAACCTGGCCAACCGGGAGTCCGTCATCCTGAGCCTGCACCCACACAACGACCGCGGAACCGCGGTCGCCGCAGCCGAATTGGGCTACCAGGCCGGCGCCGACCGGATCGAGGGCTGCCTGTTCGGCAACGGCGAGCGCACTGGCAACGTGTGCCTGGTGACGCTGGGACTCAACCTGTTCGCCCGCGGCGTGGACCCGCAGATCGACTTCTCCAACATCGACGAGATCCGTCGCACGGTGGAGCACTGCAACCAACTCCCGGTCCACGAACGCCACCCCTACGGCGGCGACCTGGTCTACACCGCCTTCTCCGGCAGCCATCAGGACGCCATCAACAAGGGCCTGGACGCGATGAAGCTCGCCGCCGACAAGGCCGGCAAGGACGTCGACGACATGCTCTGGCAGGTGCCCTACCTGCCGATCGACCCCAAGGACGTCGGGCGCACCTACGAGGCGGTGATCCGGGTCAACTCCCAGTCCGGCAAGGGCGGGGTCGCGTACATCATGAAGGCCGACCACGGCCTGGCGCTGCCGCGACGGCTGCAGGTCGAGTTCTCGCAGGTGATCCAGAAGATCACCGAGGGCGAGGGCGGCGAGGTCTCGCCGAAGGAGATGTGGGACGCCTTCTTTGAGGAGTACCTGGCGCCGCTGCGGCCGCTGGAGCGGGTCAAGCATCGCGTCGACGCGTCCGAGGACGACGCCGGCACCACCCGGATCGCGGCGACCGTGAAGATCGACGGAGTCGAGACCGAGATCAGCGGCACCGGCAACGGCCCACTGGCGGCGTTCATCGACGCGCTGAGCACCGTCGGCTTCGACGTATCGATCCTGGACTACTCCGAGCACGCGATGAGCGCCGGGGACGACGCCCAGGTCGCGGCCTACGTGGAGACATCGATCCGGGGCCGGACCGTCTGGGGCGCGGGCATCGCCCCGTCCATCACCACCGCGTGGCTGCGCGCCGTCGTCTCGGCGGTCAACCGCGCGTCCGCGTATTGACCCGCGTTTTTTGTTCGGGGGAACCGAGCGCGGTAGAGTTCACAACGTGCAGCGGGTGCTCCTCCTCGTACGCCGCGACGGGGTCTGATTCAGACCGGCTTCCCGTCGCGGGCGTTGCGATGCGCCGGTCTGAAGTTCCTTCTGACATCCCCGGAGCAAATACCGTGAATAGCATTACCGAGTCTGCTAACCCCGACACCTACACATCAGCGCGCAGCATCGTCACACCCGCGGGCCCTCGCCGGTTCGCCCAACCCGCCTGGAATCCGCAGCGCGGCTCGTCGATGCCGGTCAACCGGTACCGACCGTTCGCCGAGGAAGTCGAGCCCATCGTGCTCGACGACCGCACCTGGCCGAGCAACATCATCACCGGCGCGCCGCTGTGGTGTGCGGTGGACCTGCGTGACGGCAACCAGGCGCTGATCGACCCGATGAGCCCGGCCCGCAAACGCCGCATGTTCGACCTGCTGGTCCGTATGGGCTACAAGGAGATCGAGGTCGGCTTCCCGGCGGCCAGCCAGACCGACTTCGACTTCGTCCGCGAGATCATCACCGACGGCGCCATTCCCGACGACGTCACCATCCAGGTGCTGACCCAGTGCCGGCCGGAGCTGATCGAGCGCACGTTCCAGGCGTGCGAAGGCGCGTCGCGGGCCATCGTGCACTTCTACAACTCGACGTCAATCCTGCAGCGCCGCGTGGTCTTTCGCGCCGACCGGGCCGCAGTGCAGGCCATCGCCACCGACGGCGCCCGCAAGTGCCTCGCGGAGACCGCGAAGTACCCGGGCACGCAGTGGCGATTCGAGTACTCGCCGGAGTCCTACACCGGCACCGAGCTGGAGTACGCCCGGCAGGTGTGCGACGCCGTCGGCGAGATCATCCAGCCCACACCGGACAACCCGATCATCTTCAACATGCCTGCGACCGTGGAGATGGCAACCCCCAACGTCTACGCCGACTCGATCGAATGGATGAGCCGCAACCTGGCCAACCGGGAGTCCGTCATCCTGAGCCTGCACCCGCACAACGACCGCGGAACCGCGGTCGCCGCAGCCGAATTGGGCTACCAGGCCGGCGCCGACCGGATCGAGGGCTGCCTGTTCGGCAACGGCGAGCGCACCGGCAACGTGTGCCTGGTGACGCTGGGACTCAACCTGTTCTCCCGCGGCGTGGACCCGCAGATCGACTTCTCCAACATCGACGAGGTCCGTCGCACGGTGGAGTACTGCAACCAGCTGCCGGTGCACGAGCGTCATCCCTACGGCGGCGACCTGGTCTACACCGCCTTCTCGGGCAGCCATCAGGACGCCATCAACAAGGGCCTGGACGCGATGAAGGTGGCGGCGGACGAGGCGGACGAGGACGTCGACGACATGCTCTGGCAGGTGCCCTACCTGCCGATCGACCCCAAGGATGTCGGGCGCACCTACGAGGCGGTGATCCGGGTCAACTCCCAGTCCGGCAAGGGCGGGGTGGCCTACATCATGAAGGCCGACCACGGCCTGGCGCTGCCGCGACGGCTGCAGATCGAGTTCTCGCAGGTGATCCAGAAGATCACCGAGGGCGACGGCGGCGAGATCTCGCCGAAGGAGATGTGGGACGCCTTCTTCGAGGAGTACCTGGCGCCGGTGCGGCCGCTGGAGCGGATGAAGCAGCGCGTCGACACGTCCGAGGACGACGGCGGCCCGACCAACATCAGCGCGACCGTGAAGATCGACGGAGCCGAGACCGAGATCAGCGGCGCCGGCAACGGACCGCTGGCGGCCTTCGTCGACGCGCTGGGCACCGTCGGCGTCCACGTGGCGGTCCTGGACTACTCCGAGCACGCGATGAGCGCCGGCGGCGACGCCCAAGCGGCCGCCTACGTGGAGGCGTCGATCGGGGGCCGGACCGTCTGGGGCGTGGGCATCGCCCCGTCGATCACCACCGCGTCGCTGCGTGCCGTGGTCTCGGCGGTCAACCGCGCGTCTCGCGACTAGGGCCTGACTGCCCGGTCAGCATTGCCGCTTCGCGGACGAAGTAGCCGTGCCCGCGATAGGTGCCCCATGGGCCGTTCAGAACAGGGCGAACTGCTCGCCGGCCTCGCCGACGCTGGAAAATTCCTCCATGCTGGTGCCGCGGACGACGGCCCGGATGCAGTCCATGAATTGCGCATCGGACACCACCGGCACGCCCAGCTGCCGGGCGTGATAGCCCTTACCCTGCCCCGGGGCGGCTTCGTTGCAGACAACCAGCGAAGTTTCTATGTCCACGGCGTCGGTGTAGGACAGTCCGGCGTGCAGGATCCGCTCGACGAGCTCCTCGTGGGTCCGTGCCACCTCGGCGGCCAGGGCCACCCGCATGCCCTGGACCAGCGGCCTGCCCAGCACGAACCGCCCCGGGTTGAGATACGGGCAGGGCATCCGGGAGGCCAGCACCTTCAGCGGCCGCAGCTCGTCGTGGGTCACCCGGCCGTTCGGCCACCGGCGTCGGGTCACCGGGTGCACCGGCAGCCAGACGTCGCGTTCGCGCGCCCGCTCGAGGGCGCCCGCCAGCACGCCGGTCAGCACCATCGCGTCGTCGAAGGCGTCGTGCGGCCGTTCCTGGGGCACGCCCCAGTGCGCCGCGAGCGTCTCCAATCGCAGGTTGTCAACGCCGAGGTCCAGCCGCCGGGCCAGCTCGAGGGTGCACATGACGTTGTCGACCGGCAGCTCGGCTTCGGCGAACTCGGCCTCCGCTGCCAGGAACCCGTAGTCGAACGCGACGTTGTGCGCCACCAGCGTGCGACCGCGCAGCACCTCGACCACGTCGCCGACGAGGTCGGAGAATTGCGGCTGATCTTCGAGCATGGCGGGCGTCAGGCCGTGCACGTGGGTGGGGCCCGGGTCCACCCCGGGATTGAGCAGGCTGACCACGGACTGGTCCACTTGGCCGTCGGCGTCGAGGCCCAGCACCGCAAGGCTGATGACGCGGGCCTGACCCGGCCGAAAGCCCGAGGTCTCGACGTCGATCACGGCCCAACCCCCGTCCGGCTCGCTGGCCGGCCGACCCCAGGGCATCCGGTTCATGGCTTGAGGATGGCACGTCAGACCGACATCACCGGTGTCACCGCGCGTCGTGTCGCACTTAACTTCGCCCTTAAACTCTCGGGGTGATCACCAAGCGCGCACGCCTGGCCCTCGCCGCGGGGTCGACGGCGCGCTGGGCATCGCGGGTCACCGGTCGCGGGGCCGGGGCGATGATCGGCGGCCTTGTCGCGATGACGCTGGACCGCTCGATTCTGCGTCAGCTCGGGGCGGGCCGGCGCACCGTGATCATCACCGGCACCAACGGCAAGTCCACGACCACCCGGATGACGGCGGCCGCGCTGAGCACGATGGGACCGACGGCCACCAACGCCGAGGGCGCCAACATGGACGCCGGTTTGGTGGCCGCGCTGGCGGCCGACCGCCGTGCCGGGCTGGCGGCCCTGGAGGTCGACGAGATGCACGTGCCGCACGTATTGGGCGCGGTGGAAGCCGCCGTCGTCGTCATGCTGAACCTGTCGCGCGACCAGCTGGACCGGGTCGGCGAGATCAACGTGATCGAACGAGCGCTGCGGGCCGGCCTGGCCGGGCATCCCCAGGCGGTGGTGGTCGCCAATTGCGACGACGTGCTGATGACCTCGGCCGCCTACGACAGCCCGAACGTGGTGTGGGTGGCCGCCGGCGGCGCCTGGGCCAACGACTCGGTCAGCTGCCCGCGCAGCGGTGAGGTCATCGTCCGCGAGCAGGGCCACTGGTATTCCACCGGCGCCGACTTCAAGCGGCCCAGCCCGCACTGGTGGTTCGACCCGGGGGACGGGGGCAACCTCTACGGGCCGGACGGGCTGGTCCTGCCGATGCGGCTGGCGCTGCCGGGCTCGGTGAATCGCGGCAACGCCGCTCAGGCCGTGGCCGCGGCCGTCGCGCTGGGCGCCGACCCGGCGGCGGCCGTCGCGGCCGTCTCGCACGTCGACGAGGTCGCGGGGCGCTACCGCATCGTCCGCATCGGCGAACACGAGGCACGCACCCTGCTGGCCAAGAATCCGGCGGGCTGGTCCGAGGCGCTGTCGATGGTCGACAAGCAGGCCGCCGGGGTCGTCATCGCCGTCAACGGGCAGATTCCCGACGGCGAGGATCTGTCCTGGCTGTGGGACGTGCGCTTCGAGCACTTCGAGGGCGCCTTCAAAACAACCCCAGTCGTGGCCGCAGGCGAGCGCGGCACCGACCTGGCGGTGCGCCTCGGCTACGCGGGCGTCAAGCACACCCTGGTGCACGACACCATGGCGGCCATCGCGTCCTGCCCGCCCGGGCGGGTGGAGGTCGTCGCCAACTACACCGCATTCCTTCAGCTGCAGCGACGGTTGGCGCGCCATGGCTGAAGCCCGTGAATCGACAGTGCGGATCGGGCTGGTGCTGCCCGACGTCATGGGCACCTACGGCGACGGCGGCAACGCCGTCGTGCTGCGGCAACGACTGCTGCTGCGCGGCATCGCCGCCGAGATCGTCGAAATCACGCTGGCCGAACCGGTCCCGGAGTCGCTGGACCTGTACACGCTGGGCGGCGCCGAGGACTACGCCCAGCGGCTGGCCACCAGGCACCTCATCCGTTATCCGGGACTGCAGCAAGCGGCGGCCCGGGGCGCGCCCGTGCTGGCGATCTGCGCGGCCATCCAGGTGCTCGGGCACTGGTACGAGACGTCGGCGGGCGAACGGGTCGACGGCGTGGGCCTGCTGGATTTGACCACCTCGCCGCAGGATTCGCGCACCATCGGCGAGCTGGTGACCAGTCCGGTTTCCGAGCCGACCCTAGCCGGCCTGACTCAACGCCTCACCGGCTTTGAGAACCACCGCGGCGGCACCGTGCTGGGCCCCGCGGCGTCGCCGCTGGGCGCGGTGATCAAGGGCGCGGGCAACCGGGCGGGGGACGGCTTTGACGGCGCTGTCCAGGGCAGCGTGGTCGCGACCTACATGCACGGGCCGTGCCTGGCCCGCAACCCAGAGCTCGCCGACCTGCTGCTGACCAAGGTGGTGGGCGAGCTGACGCCGCTGCAGCTGCCTGAGGTTGAGCTGTTGCGCCGCGAGCGGCTGTCGGCCCGCTGAGGCGTGCCCACCTGCGCTCCAAGAATCCTTTGAGAATCCGCCAAGGATCCTTAAAGGGCTAAAATCCAGCCTTTTCTGGCCCAACCAATTCGTCGCGCGCCGGCTCGTTCAAAGGACACTATGACAATCACTTCACGCGTTAGGGTCACCAAGATGAGGCGCACCCCCGGGCTGGCGGCTGCTTTGAGCGCGGCCATCGTTGTCGCGACGGCCGGCTTCGGAAGCGCAGCGCCGGCCGCGCAAGCCGCGCCCGATCCGCAAAATGGCGGGATGCACGGCGACCCGGCCGCCGCCGCGCCCTACTGGCGCTACCAGCAACAGAACCTCGACTGCGGGGAGATGGCGGTGGCCGACGTGATCGGCGAGATCACCGGCAATCAGCCCTCGGAGGAGGAGATCACCGCCACGGCCGGAAACATCCCGAGCGTCAAGCACCCCGGACCGATCTACACTCCCTCGGGCAGGACCAGTAACCGCGACCTACCGGTGCTGCTGGCGCACTACGGTATTGCGTCCGACGGGACGGAAACCAGCATGAGCGCGCTGGAGCGGGCCCTAGATCAGGGCCGCAAGGTGATTGCCGGCGTCAACGACAGAACCATCTGGAACACCTCCGGCGACCGCGGCACGGAAAACCACTTCGTGGTCGTCACCGGCATCGACACCAAAGCCGGCGTGGTCCACCTCAACGACAGCGGCGCCCGGGCCGGCCGCGACGAGCAGGTTTCCCTCGCGACCTTCGAGGCGGCCTGGGGTACCAGCGACAACTTCGCCGTCATAACCAGGTAGGCACCGAACAGCTGGGCGCGTCAGACCATGGCCCGGCGCCCGGTGAGCGCGCGGCCCAGGGTCAGCTCGTCGGCGAACTCCAAGTCACCGCCCATCGGCAGGCCGGACGCGATCCGCGTCACCGTCAGGCCGGGGATGTCGCGCAGCATCCGAACCAGGTAGGTGGCGGTCGCTTCGCCCTCGGTATTGGGGTCGGTGGCGATGATCACCTCGGTGATGTCGACACCGTCGACCCGCTCACCGATGCGGCCCAACAGCTCGCGTATCCGCAGCTGATCGGGGCCGACACCGGACAGCGGATCGAGCGCACCGCCCAGCACGTGGTAGCGACCCCGGAACTCGCGGGTCCGCTCGACGGCCTGGATGTCCTTGGGCTCCTCGACGACGCACACCTGCGAGCCATCCCGGCGCGGGTCGCCGCAGATTCGGCACCGCTCGTCGTCCGAGACGTTGCCGCACACCGAGCAGAACCGCACACCGTCGCGGACCTTCCCCAGGACGGCGGTCAGCCGATCGATGTCCGGCGGTTCGACCGACAACAGGTGGAAGGCGATCCGCTGCGCGCTTTTGGGCCCAATACCCGGCAGCTTGCCGAGTTCGTCGATCAGATCCTGGACGGGTCCCTCAAACATGTCGGTACAGGTCAGGTCCCCGGCATCCGAGTCGGCGGGGCCGGCGGAGGCGGCGCGCCACCGATGCCGGTCAGCGCCCCCAGCCGCTCCTGCGCCATCTTGGTGACTTGCTTGGAAGCGTCGGCCATGGCACCGACAATCAAGTCCTGCAGGGTTTCGACGTCGCTGGGGTCGACGACCTTGGGGTCAATCGTCACGCCGACCAGCTCGCCGCTGCCCTTGACCAGCAGCTTGACCAGCCCGCCACCGGCTTGACCAAGCACCTCGGTGTTCGCGAGCTGGTGCTGGGCGTCCATCAGTTTTTGCTGCATCTGCTGCGCCTGGGCCAGCAGCTGCGACATATCGCCTCCGGGTTGCATGACAATCCCCTCGCATCTTGATATCGAGTTGGTTTCGCCTGTGGATAGCGGGCGATTCGAAACCCCCAGCGTAGACCGTGCGACGTTACCTTTGCGCTGTGAACGTACGAGCCAGCCTACGTGTCGGGATCCGAGCGGCCGTCGGGGTACTCGTCGCGGGTGTGACGGCAGTCAGCCCGACGGCCCCGCCAGCAGAGGGCGCCCCCGCGGGCACCTCCAATATCGCCGGCATGATCGTGTTCATCGACCCCGGCCACAACGGGGCCAATGACGCATCCATCGGCCGCCAGGTGCCCACCGGTCGCGGCGGCACCAAGGACTGCCAGGCCAGCGGGACGTCGACCAACGGCGGCTACCCGGAGCACACCTTTACCTGGGACACTGCGCTGCGGGTCCGCGCCGCGCTGAATGCGCTGGGAGTTCGCACCGCCATGTCGCGCGCCAACGACAATGCGCTGGGACCGTGCGTCGACGAGCGCGCCAACATGGCCAATGCGTTGCACCCGAACGCGGTCCTGAGCATCCACGGCGACGGCGGGCCCGCGTCCGGGCGCGGATTCCACGTCAATTACTCGGCGCCACCGCTGAACGCGGCGCAGTCCGGGCCGTCGCTCACCTACGCCCGAATCATGCGCGACCAGATGCAGGCGTCGGGCATTCCGCCGGCGAACTATATCGGCCAGGAGGGCCTCTACGGGCGTTCCGACCTGGCCGGCCTGAACCTGGCGCAGTACCCGTCGATCCTGGTCGAGTGCGGCAACATGAAGAATCCCGCGGACTCGGCGCTGATGGAGTCCCCCGAGGGTAGGCAGAAATACGCCGACGCACTGGTCCGCGGCGTCGCGGGATTCCTGGCCACCCAGGGCCAGGCGCGCTAGCCCTCCAGCTCCCTCTTGAGGTTGGCCAGCACCTCGCCCTGGATTTTCTTCAACCCCAGCGGGGCAAAGGTCCTCTCGAAGAAGCCCCCGACGCCGCCGGCGCCGTTCCAGGTGGTCTTCATGGTCACGCTGCATCCGGGACCGGCGGGGGCCACCGTCCAGGTGATGACCATGGAAGAGTTCGCGTCCTTCTCGAGGACGGTGTGGCCGGCGACGTCAACGTCGACCTGCACATCGCGAACGCGTGTTTTGGTCGCCTGCAGCTTCCACTTGGCGACGGTGCCCGCGCCCTGGCCCCCCTGCACCACCTGATACCCGCTGTACTGCGAGGACAGAATCTTCGGGCGAACATTCTGATAGTCCGCCACCGCGGCGAGGGTGGCCCCGGGCTCGGCATTGATCAAGGTCGTGCTGGCTGCGCTCACCTGTCCCATCAGGCAGAACTCCTCCGTGTGTGGGTGCCGTGCGGCCCTCGCGCGGATGCACGAGACGTTGTCCCGGACTAGGGTATATGTGGTGCCTGTCCAAGCTTCCGCACTGGCCATCCACAAGACCGGCGTCGAGCGGTTGTTGACGAGCTATCGATCCATCCCCGCATCGGCGTCCGTCCGGCTGGCCAAACCCACGTCAAATCTGTTCCGGGCCCGGACCAAACGCGATGGGCCCGGCCTGGATACCTCGGGTTTGACGGGCGTCATCGACGTCGATCCCGAAGCCCGCACCGCCGACGTGGCCGGCATGTGCACCTACGAGACTCTGGTTGCGGCGACCCTGCCGTATGGCCTCACGCCGCCGGTGGTGCCGCAGCTGAAGACCATCACCCTCGGCGGTGCGGTCACCGGCCTGGGTATCGAGTCGGCGTCTTTCCGCAATGGCCTGCCGCACGAATCGGTGCTGGAGATGGACATCCTCACCGGCGCCGGCGAATTGCTCACCGTATCCCCGGACCAGCACTGCGATCTGTACCGTGCGTTCCCCAATTCTTATGGGACGCTTGGGTATTCAACGAGGCTCCGGATCGAGCTGGAGCCGGTCGCCCCGTTCGTGGCGCTGTGGCACATCCGATTCCACTCGGTGGCCGAGCTGGTCGCGGAGATGGAGCGCATCATCGACACCGGCGGCCGCGACGGCGTCCCCGTCGACTACCTCGACGGTGTGGTGTTCAGCGCCGACGAGAGCTACCTGTGCGTCGGCAAGCGCACCACCACTCCAGGTCCGGTCAGCGACTACACCGGGAAAAACATCTACTACCGGTCGATCCAGCACGACGCGGGCGTCAAGGAAGACCGGTTGACCATCCACGACTACCTCTGGCGCTGGGACACCGATTGGTTTTGGTGCTCGCGCGCGTTCGGTGCACAAAACCCGCGGCTGCGACGCATTTGGCCGCGCCGCTACCGGCGCAGCAGCTTCTACTGGAAGCTGGTCGGGCTGGACCAGCGCTTCGGCATCGCGGACCGCATCGAGAAGCGCAAATCTGGTTCGGGGGATAGTCGGCCGCGCGAGCGGGTGGTCCAGGACGTCGAGGTGCCGCTGGAACGCACCCGCGAGTTCGTGGAGTGGTTCGGCGACAACGTGCCCATCGAGCCGATCTGGTTGTGCCCGTTACGAATTCGCGACCATGGTGGCTGGCCGCTGTATCCGATCCTGCCGGACCGCACGTACGTCAACATCGGGTTCTGGTCCTCGGTGCCGGCCGGCGCTGCGGGAACCTCAGCGGGCGCGACCAACCGGATGATCGAGGCCAAGGTGAGCGAGCTCGAGGGCCACAAGTCGCTGTACTCTGACTCGTTCTACTCGCGCGAGGAGTTCGAAGAGCTCTACGGCGGCGAGACCTACAACACCGTGAAGAAGACCTACGATCCGGACTCGCGTCTGCTCGATCTCTACGCAAAGGCGGTGCAACGACGATGACAACAATCAGAGAACCCGAAGGCATTACCACCGGCAAACTCAGCATGGCCGAGGTCCTGGAGCTCTTCACCGCGGGCCGGCAGCCACTGAAGTTCACCGCGTACGACGGCAGCGTCGCCGGCCACGAAGATGCCGAACTGGGGCTGGACCTGCGCTCCCCGCGCGGCGCCACCTACCTGGCCACCGCGCCCGGCGAGCTCGGCCTCGCCCGCGCCTACATATCGGGCGACCTCCAGACGTACGGAGTACACCCCGGCGATCCCTACGAGCTGCTCAAGACCCTGACCGACCGAGTCGAATTCAAGCGGCCGTCGTTGCGGGTCCTGGCCAACGTCGTCCGGTCGATCGGGGTCGAGAACCTGATGCCGATCGCGCCGCCGCCGCAGGAGACGCCGCCCCGGTGGCGTCGGGTCGCCGACGGCCTGATGCACAGCAAGACGCGGGACGCCGAGGCCATTCACCACCACTACGACGTGTCCAACACGTTCTACGAGTGGGTGCTCGGGACATCGATGACCTACACCTGCGCGGTCTATCCGACCGCCGACGCCACCCTGGAAGAGGCGCAGGAGAACAAGTACCGGCTGATCTTCGAGAAGCTGCGGCTGAAACCGGGCGACCGGCTGCTCGACGTCGGCTGCGGCTGGGGCGGCATGGTGCGCTACGCCGCGCGGCGCGGTGTCCGGGTCATCGGCGCCACCCTGTCGGCCGAACAGGCCAAGTGGGCGCAGCAGGCCATCTCCGACCAGGGGCTCTCGCGCTTGGCCGAGGTGCGCCACTGCGACTACCGCGACGTGGGCGAGATGGCCTTCGACGCGGTGTCCTCGATCGGGCTCACCGAGCACATCGGCGTCAAGAACTACCCCGCCTACTTCGGCTTCCTCAAGTCGAAGCTGCGCACCGGCGGCCTGCTGCTCAACCACTGCATCACCCGCCACGACAACAAGCAGACCTCCTTCGCCGGCGGCTTCACCGACCGCTACGTCTTCCCGGACGGGGAGCTGACCGGCTCGGGCCGCATCGTCACCGACATCCAGGACGTCGGTTTGGAGGTGCTGCACACCGAGAACTTCCGCCATCACTACGCGATGACCTTGCGTGACTGGTGTCGCAACCTCGTCGAGCATTGGGACGCGGCGGTCGCCGAGGTCGGCCTGCCCATCGCCAAGGTGTGGGGGTTGTACATGGCGGCGTCCCGGGTCGCGTTCGAACAAAACAACCTGCAGCTGCATCACGTGCTGGCGGCCAACGTGGACATCTGGGGCTCCGACAGCCTGCCGGTGCGGCCTTGGTGGCAGCCCTAGTGGCAGCCGTAGCGCATTAGCCGCCGTCGATCCGGCGCGCACCTAATTCGTTCTGCAGCAGCTCGAGTGCAACCTCTTCCGGGTCGCGACGCGGTGCCGAGGGGTCGCTGAGGCTCGCCTCGGCGAGCATGCCCTCCTCGTCCTCGTCCGGCGCGGGGCCGCGGTCGGCCGGCTCGGCCGACGCGGGGGCGGGCGCTGCTTCGACTTTGGGGGCCGGCCTGGCGATCGACGGCCTGGCAACCACCGGCTTGGGCGCCACCGGGATCGCGTCCGCGGCCGACGGCGTTCCCACGGCCAACGTCGGCGCCCCGACCTCGCAGCGCACCCGCCAGTTCACCCCCAGCGCATCCTTGAGCGCCTCGGCGATGACGTCCGCGTTGCGCTGTTCGGACAACCGCTTGGCCAGCGGCGCGGAGTCGTGCGTGAGAACCAACGTGTTGCCCTCGATCGCATGGACGGTGGCACCCGCCAGCATCACCTCGGTGGTACGACTGCGCTGGCGCACCTTATCGCGCACCTCCGGCCAGATGCTCCGCACCGCGGCCGCACTGAGTTCACCCGGGACCGGGTCGGCTGCGGGAGCCGGCGCCGGAGCCGGTTCGGCAGGGGTCGGTTCGACCCGAGCCCGTTCGACGGGAGCCGGTTCGACGGGAGCGGGTGCCGGGGCCGGGGCCGGTTTCGGTGCCGGTTTCGGTGCCGGAGGCGCAGGGGTGGGGATCGACATGTCCAGCCGGGTCTCGATCCGCTCGACGCGTTGTAGTAGCGCCGATTCGGCGTCGCTGGCCGACGGCAGCAGCAGTCGGGCGCAGACCACTTCGAGCAGCAAACGCGGCGCCGTCGCGCCGCGCATCTCACCCAGCCCGGCGTGCACCACCTCGGCGTAACGGGTCAGGGTCGCCGGCCCGATCCGCGCCGCCTGGTCGCGCATCCGGTCCAGCACATCCTCCGGCGCATCCACCACGCCGCGGGATATCGCGTCCGGAACCGCCTGCAGCACAATGAGATCGCGGAATCGCTCCAGCAGATCCGTGCCGAATCGCCGGGGGTCGTGACCGGCGTCGATCACCGATTCCACCGCGCTGAACAATGCCGCGGCGTCCCCGGCGACGAGCGCCTCGATGGCGTCGTCGATCAGCGCGACGTCGGTGGCGCCCAGCAACCCCAGCGCGCGCTGATAGGTTACGTGATTACCTTCGGCTCCGGCCACCAGCTGGTCCAGCACCGACAGGGTGTCGCGCGGCGAACCTCCGCCGGCACGGATCACCAACGGATACACCGCATCGTCGACGATCACCCCCTCCTGCTCGCAGATCCGCGCGATCAGCGCCCGCATGGTGCGCGGTGTCAGCAGCCGGAACGGGTAGTGATGGGTGCGCGACCGGATCGTCGGCAACACCTTCTCCGGTTCAGTCGTGGCAAAGATGAAGATGAGGTGCTCGGGCGGCTCCTCCACGATCTTGAGCAGCGCGTTGAATCCCGCGGTGGTGACCATGTGGGCTTCGTCGACGATGAAAACCCGGTAGCGCGACTGCGCCGGCGCGTAGAACGCGCGGTCGCGTAGCTCGCGGGTGTCGTCCACACCGCCGTGGCTGGCCGCGTCCAGCTCCACCACGTCGATGCTGCCGGGCGCGTTGGGCGCCAACGCCGTACACGAATCGCAAACTCCGCACGGGGTGGCCGTCGGTCCCTGCGCGCAGTTCAACGACCGGGCCAGGATGCGCGCCGACGACGTCTTTCCGCAGCCGCGCGGCCCGGAAAACAGGTACGCATGGTTGATCCGGCCGGCCTCCAACGCGATGGACAGCGGCTCGGTGACGTGCTCCTGCCCCACCACTTCGGCGAAGGTTGCCGGACGGTACTTGCGGTAGAGGGCCACGGTCAGCAGGCTACCGCCGCCCGGTGACGATGCAGACCCGGCGGGTGTGCTTAGAAGCCGGGCAATCAAGCCGAGCCCGGTGACGATGCAGACCCGGCGGGTCTGCTGAGAAGCCGGGCAATCAGACCGAGCCCGGTGACGATGCAGACCCGGCGGGTGTGCTGAGAAGCCGGGCAATCAAGCCGAGCCCGGTGACGAGGCAGACCCCGCCAAGGATTTGTCAAGGAATCCCCGAGACCGGTGCCCGACCTTTAGACACATGAACGCACTCGCCCTCACCTCAGCCCCCGAGCGCACCGCCGACGATGACACCGCACAGGACGCCGCACAGGACGCCGATCGAGCACCTGTCGATGTCCGGGAATCAATGCGGCGCCTGCCCTCGATGCTCCAGCTGCCGCTCACCTACCTGACCGGCAAGCCCCACACCGGCCAGCGCGGGCCGAAGCTCACTCCCACCTTCCACCTGGCAACAGCGCTGGGATCGCTCGCAATCGGACTCGGCTGCACTGCGGCGGCCTGGACCGGCGCGAACCCGCTGCTGCTGGTCCTGGGTTGGGCGGTCACCTTGCACGGCATGCGGAACCTGCGCATGCTGATCTTCCACCAGGCCGCCCACCGCAACATGTGGGCCAAGCCGCGCGCGGACCGCTTCCTCGGGCGCATCGTCGCCGGCGTCCTTGTGGTGCAAAGCTTTCAGCGCTACAGCAAAGAGCACATCAGCGACCACCACGCCGCCCGGCACATGACCCTGCACGACCCCACGGTGCAGGCAATGCTGGTCACGCTGCAGCTGCGCCCTGGCATGACCCGCCAGCAGATGTGGCGGCGGATCATTGCTCTGCTGTTCTCGCCGGTGTTCCACGCGCGCTTCGCCTGGGCCCGGATCCGTTCCTACGTCCACGGGACGACGCCCGGCGAGCGCCGCGTGGCGCTGCTCGGTTACCTCCTGCTGGCGGTGCTGCTCTCGGTCCTGCACGGCTGGACGTTCTTCCTCGTCGCCTGGGTTCTGCCGCTGTTCTTCTTCTTCCAGATCAGCAACGTGCTCCGCCTGTGCGTCGAGCACACCTTTCCCGAGAAGGACGTCGAGGTTCGCCGCGGCCGCGCCTACATGGCAGGGCTGAGCAACGCCATCTTCCTCGGTGAGCCGGCACCCGGCGACGACCTCACCGGTGCCCGCCGCGCCTACGCCTGGGTGCGCTGGACGCTGCGGATGGCGCTGATCCACTTCCCCAGCCGCTACCTGGTGCTCACCGGCGACACCGTGGTCCACGACTACCACCACCGCTTCCCAATGAGCCGCCAATGGGCCGACTACCTGTTCGCCCGCCAGCGCGACCTCGAAGCCGGCCACCCCGGCTGGACCCCCTACCGCGAGGTCTGGGGCCTCATCCCCGCCATCAACCTCGTGCTCGACTCTCTGGCCGGCGCCGACGCCGACGAATTCGACCTCGAGCACCTCGCCAAGATCAGCGACCGCGAGCTGTTCGCCGCCTTCGACGACTAGCCCCGACTAACCCAAAGGCAGAAAAGACCATGAACACCACCGTCACCGCCACCTCGACCACCGCGCCGCGCGTCGTGATCCTCGGCGTCGCCGCCAGCGACGCGCACGCGGTCGCCAACCAGCTCATCGCGATGATGCTGCGCCAGCAGGGCTTCGTCGTCGTCAACCTCGGGGTCTGCACCCCGCTCGCGGAGTTCGCCGAGGCATACCGGGCGAACCCGCAGGCGGAGGCGGTCCTGATCGGCAGCCTCAACGGACACGCCTACGAGGACCTGAAGGACCTGCCGCAGCTGCGGTCGGCCGGGCAACTCGCGTGCCCGATCATCGTCGGTGGCAACCTCTCGGTGGGCAGCCACAAGGGCCCGGAGACCGCCAACCGGCTCAGGGCGCTGGGTGTCGACCACATTCTCGACACCGCGGACGAGCTGCCCGCGCTTCTCGACCGGCTGGCCGGCCAGTTCGTCACCGCCCAGCCGACGCACGAACTGGCCACGGTGGCCTGATGACACGCCAGGGACTGCTCGACCTGACCGTCGACGAAACACTCGACCTGCCCGATCTCTCCGAGGTGCTCGACCACCTGCGAGCCTCCACCAAGCCCAGCGCCCACAGTGTCCTGCGCGCCGCCGCCGACAGCGGCGTCCCGGCCCTGCAACCGCGGTGCGGCGTCGGCGGCCATGACGAGATGCGCTCGCTGCTGCGGCAGCTCGAGGCGGGCGCTTCACCGGACCTACTGCCGGTGACCATCGACTCGCACACCCGGCTGCGGCATTTCGACGTCGCGGCCGAAACGCTGCGCACGTCGCCGAAAAACCTCAACGGCTACCCGCTGGTCAGCCACGGCTGGGTGCGCGGCCGCGAGCTGAACGCGTCCGTGCAGGCGCCGCTGGAGATCCGTCACGGCTCACCCGACGCCCGCGACCTCTTCGCCGTCTCGATCGCCTCAGGCATCACCTCGTTCGAGGGCGGCGGAATCTCCTACAACCTGCCGTACTGCAAGGACGTGCCGCTGCCGGTGTCGCTCGAGGCCTGGCGCGAGGTCGACGCCGCGTGCGGGACCCTGGCCCAAGCCGGGGTGATCGTCGATCGGGAGCTCTTCGGCACCCTGACCGCGGTGCTGGTGCCGCCCTCCCTCAGCATCGCCATCACGCTGCTCGAGGCGATCCTCGCCGCCCGCGCGGGCGTCCGCTGCCTATCGGTCGCCTATCCGCAGGGTGGGGCGCTGGTCCAAGACGTCGCCGCTCTGCGCGCGATCCCCCGGCTCGCCAGTCGCTACTTGCCGCCCTCCGTCGAGGTCTTTCCGGTGCTGCACCAGTTCATGGGCGTGTTCCCCCGAGCGCGTGACAAGGCCGACGCCCTGATCTTCTACGGCGGCCTGGTCGGACGCCTCGGCGGCGCCGCGAAGATCATCACCAAGACCAACCAGGAGGCCTACGGAATCCCCGACGTCGAGGCCAACATCGCCGGCATCCGCACTACCCGGCTGGCCACCTCCGAGCTGCTCGACTTCATCCGAGTCGACCAAGAGCAGATCGACGAGGAGCAGGAGTGGATCGAAAGCGAGGTCGACGAGCTCGTCGAGCCGATCCTGGCCGCCGACGACACCGCAGCCGCGATCGCGCAGGCCTTCGCCGCCGGCGCCCTCGACATCCCGTTCAGCGCGAGCATCCACGCCCACTCCCAGGTCACGCCGCAACGCGACGCCACCGGCGCGATCCGATACCTGGCGGTCGGCGGACTGCCGTTCGGCCGCTCCACGCTGCAACGCCACGCTCGGCTGCTGGGCACCTGCCCGGGTCACCACGACTCGTCGGCCCAGGCGATCACGTCCATGCTCCGCGACATCAACTACTTCGCCGACCAGGGCGACACGCCATGAGCATTCAGATCGGTATGCGCACGGCACCGGCAGCAGTCCCGGCGCCAATGCTCATGCTCACGGGAATGGTGAGCACCCAACTGGGCGCGGCCTTCGCCAAGCACCTTTTCGGCACGGCGGGCCCGGCGGCGATGACCGTGATGCGGCTCGGCTTCGCGGCCGTCGTGTTGCTGCTGTGGTGGCGGCCGTCGCTGCGGATGGACCGCGCGACCCTGGGCACCGTCGCCGCGTTCGGCGTGGCCATCGCCGGCATGAACCTCTGCTTCTACCTGGCCATGGCGCGCATGCCGGTCGGTGTGGCCCTGACGGTGGGAATGGCCGGTCCGCTCGCGGTCGCCACGCTGTCCGCACGCCAGGCCAAAGACCGGCTCTGGATCGTGCTCGCGGCGACCGGGATCGCGCTGCTCGGCTGGCAGGGCGGCGCGGCCGGCCTGACCGGGCTGCTCATCGCGCTGGCCTGCGCGGTCTTCTGGGGGGCTTACGTGCCGCTGTCGGCGAAGGTCGGGAAGGTGCTGCCCGGCGGCGACGGCCTTGCGCTCGCCATGGCGTTCGGGGCCCTGTGCTCGCTGCCCGCCTGCTTGGCCGGCGGCGGCCCATCCGGCATCCAGGCGCTCTTCCGGCCCGAGGTGCTCGCGTTTGGCTTCGGCGTCGCGATGCTCTCGTCCCTGGTCCCCTACACCTGCGAGCTGGAGACGCTGCGCCGGGTGTCGGCGCTCGTCTTCGGGGTCCTGCTGAGCCTGGAACCCGCGATCGGCGCCCTGGTCGCCCTCGTGGTCCTGCACGAAATCCTCTCCCCCGCTCAGGTTCTCGGCCTGGCCGCCGTCGTAACGGCGTCGATCGGCGTCATCCGCAACACCCGCACCTCGTTCAAAGAGACACCCACAGAGACACCCAAAGAGAAAGGGAACGAACAGAAATGATCGACACCGGAAGCAACGCAGCGCTGGCAGGCGGCGTCGAGGGCCTGCAACAGGTCAAGGCACTGGTCGACACGGCCCTTGGCGCACTGCATGACGCGGCCCTCAAGCGCGGCGGCCCCGTCGCCCCGGGCGGACCCGAGGCGGCCAACGCCGCGGTCCGCGAGGCCCTGGGCGGCGGCGCGTTCCTCACCGACGACCCCAGCGCTCAGCGGGTGACGGACCTCTTCGGTGCGTACGCGACGTGGGCCGTCGACCTCACCCACCCGTCCGCGGTGGCCCGGATGCAGTGCGCGCCCACCGCGGCGGCCGCCGCGGCCGAATTGGTGGCGGGCGTGCTCAACCAGTCGCTGCACGCGTGGGAGAGCGGCCCCTTCGCGCTCGAACTGGAGCGGCAGCTAATCGGGGAGATGGCCTCCTGGGTCGGATACGGCGGCCAGGCGTCCGGGACCCTCACCCCCGGCGGCAGCATCTCCAACCTGATGGGGCTGCTCCTCGCCAGGGAGTATGCCCTCAACGAGGTGTCCCGCGAGGGCCTCGCGGGACGACCGATCCGCCCCCGCATCCTCTGCTCCGCGGCCGCCCACTTCTCCATCGCGCGCGCCGCCGCGTTCCTGGGCCTCGGCCGCGACGCCGTGCTGAAGGTGCCGGTCGACGAGCGGGGCCGCATGCTCGCCGGGGAGGCGCGGCGGATCCTCGCCGACCTCGCCGACGACGAGGTTCCGGTGGCGCTGGTCGCCACGGCGGGCACCACCGACCACGGCTCGTTCGACCCGCTGCCCGAACTCGCGGCGCTGGCCGCCGAGTACCGGGTGTGGTTGCACGTCGACGCGGCGTACGGCATCGGCGCGCTGTTCTCGCCCACCCTCGCACCGCTGCTCGACGGGCTTGCCGAAGCCGATTCGATCGCGTTCGACCTACACAAGTTCGGCTGGACCCCGGCCTCCTCGAGCGTGCTCCTCGCGCGCGACGGACGGCACATGAACTGCCTCGACGAGCAGGCCGTCTACCTCAACCCGTCCGACGACGAGGCCGCGGGCTTCACCTCCCTACTGGGCACCTCAATGCAGACCACCCGCCGGTCCGACGCCCTGAAGATCGCGGCGACACTGCTCACGGTGGGCCGCGCGGGCATGGGTGCCTGGGTGGACGCGTGCCACGAGCAGGCACGGCATGCCGCGGCGAAGATCGGCGCCGCCGACACCCTCGACCTGGTCGCGGAGCCCATCCTGAGCACGGTGATCTTCCGCTGCCGCAGCACGGACGCGGCTCCCGTCGACGACGAGGACGCCTGGAACGCCGCGGTTCGCCGCAAGCTCATGACGGACGGCCGGGCCTTGCTCGCCCGCACCAAGGTCACCGGTCCGGACGGCAACCCGCAGGTCCACCTGAAGCTGGTCTTTCTCAACCCCACGACGACCAAGGAGGAAATCGACGAGCTGCTGTCGGACATCGCCGCCGCCGCCCGCGAGCTGCGCGTCAACGATTAAGCAGGAGCTCCGAAGCCGCGAGCAGCGCACAGGTCGCCAACCCGTCGACCGCCTTGGGCAGGTCCGACACCGGCGGGAAGGTGGGCGCGATTCGGATGTTCTTGTCGTCCGGGTCCTTGCGCAGCGGGAACGACGCGCCCGCCTCGGTGACGGCGATGCCCGCCTCCTTCGCCAGCGCGACGGTCCGGCGTGCCGTGCCGGGCAACACGTCGAGGCTGATGAAGTAGCCGCCCTTGGGCTCGGTCCACGAGGCGATCTTGGAGTCGGCCAGCCGCTTTTCGAGGATGTCCAGCGTCAACGCGAATTTCGGCGCGAGTATCTGCTGGTGCCGCAGCATGTGCAGGCGTACCCCGTCGGCGTCTCCGAAGAACTTCAGGTGACGCAGCTGGTTGACCTTGTCCGGGCCGATCGACTTTTTCGCCGCGTACTGCAGGTACCAGGCGATATTGCCCAGCGATCCGCCCAGGAAGCCGATACCGGCGCCGGCGAACGTGATCTTTGAGGTGGACGTGAAGATGTACGGCCGGTTGGGGTTGCCGGCCTTGGCGGCCAGCCCGAGCACGTCGACCTGGCGGACGAAATCCAGCGTCAGGGTGTGCACCGGGTACGCGTTGTCCCAGAACAACCGGAAGTCACTGGCGGCCGTCCGCATCTGGACGAGCCGGCGAACCGTCTCCCAGGAGTACGTGATGCCGGTGGGGTTGCCGAACACCGGTATCGCCCACATGCCCTTGATTGCCGGGTCCGCGGCGACAAGCTCCTCGATCAGATCGACGTCCGGGCCGTCCTGAAGCATCGGGATCGGGATCATCTCGATGCCGAGCGTCTCGGTGATGGAGAAATGCCGGTCGTAGCCCGGGACGGGACAAAGGAACTTGACCTTCGGGTCGTCCTTCCAGGGCCGCGGCGAGTCGACGCCGCCGTGCAGCATCGAGAAGGTGACGACGTCGTGCATCAACTCCAGGCTGGAGTTGTTCCCCGCGATCAGGTTTTGCACCGGCAGGCCGAGCAGCTCGGCGAAGATGGCCCGCAATCCGGGCAGGCCGTGCAGCCCGCCGTAGTTGCGAGTGTCGGTGCCCTCCTCGTCGCGGTATTCGTCCCCGGGCAGGCTCAGCAGCCGATTGGACAGGTCGAGTTGCTCCGCGCAAGGCTTGCCGCGAGTCAGGTCCAAGGCCAGCTTCATGGCCCGCAGCTCCGCATAATCCTGCTGGTGGCGCGCGTGCAGGGCGGTCAGTTCATCGGGGGTGAGGGAATCGAATGACACAGTTGGGCTCTCTGGGCCTCTCAACGGGCTCTTTCAGTCCTAGGGGACCCCGCGCACCCGACAGAGCCCGTTGACCCTTGCTGCCTTCCGGCCCTGGGGGAGTTCACAGGATAGACGCCGCGCGGGGTCCAACGAGAGTCTAGTACCTGTGTCCGACCGGTCGGGGTCGGACCGGTTGGCGACGGCTTGGCGGAGAGGGGGGCCCGCCGGGCCAGGATTAGCCGCTACCATAGCCACGGAGGATTCGCCTAGTGGCCTATGGCGCTCGCCTGGAACGCGGGTTGGGTTAACAGCCCTCGCGGGTTCAAATCCCGCATCCTCCGCAATTACCCGCGGTGCGGGCACACACGATGTAGGTTCTGGTGGGCCTAGGCCGGGGTCAGCCTGGTCAGGCCGGCTCGGATCTCACCAGCATGAGGAGGGGCATGGGGCGCAAAGTCGCCATCCCGTGGCACGTGGGGTTTTCGATCGTTGCCGGCGTCCTCTACTTCTATTTTGTGTTGCCACGTTGGTCTGAGCTGATGGGCGACACCTCTCATGGAGTGGGGACGACGCTTCGGATCGTGACCGGCGCACTGATCGGCCTGGCCGCGCTGCCGGTGGTGTTTACGCTGCTGCGCACCCGCAAGCCGGAGCTCGGGACCCCGCAGCTGGCCCTGTCGCTGAGGACCTGGTCCATCGTGGGCCACGTTGCGGCCGGGGTATTGATCCTCGGCACCGCGATCAGCGAGATCTGGTTCAGCCTCGACAAGGCGGGCCAGTGGTTGTTCGGGATCTACGGGGCCGCCGCGGCGATCGCAGTGCTGGGCTTTTTCGCCTTCTACCTGTCCTTTGCCGCCGAGCTGCCGCCGCCACCGCCGAAACCGATCAAGCCGAAGCAACCCAAAGAGCGTCGTGTTCGCGGTCGCAAGAAGCGCACCGAAGCCGAAGACACCGAAGACACTGAAGACGAGCCTGAAGCCGAAGACACCGAGGAAGAGGCCGAAGAAGAGCCTGAAGCCGAAGCGGAAGAAGCCGAGGCCGTCGAAAGCGAAGAGGCCGAAGAGGCCGAAGAGGCCGAAGAGGCCGAAGCGGCCGAAGCGGAAACCGCAGAAGCTGAAGTGGCCGAAGCAGCCGAAGAACCGGCGGACGAGACCGAAGTGGCCGAAGTGCCCGAGGCAGAACCCGAAAAGGCCGACGAAAAAGCCGACGAAAAAGCCGAAGAGAACGCCGACGAAAAAGCTGAGGAAGCCCAGCGCGGATTGCGCAACCGACGCCCGACGGGGAAAACGTCGCATCGGATGCGCAGGCGCACGCGCGGCGGCGTCGCCCTAGACGAATAAGCCGAACAAGCCGAACATCCGCGAATCAGTCCCGGCGCCGCAGGCGCTCTAGGGAGTCCGCGATGCGCTGGCGCGTCTCGTCGGCGCCCCACAACTGGCGCACCTCGCGGTCGATTGCGTCACCGTCGTTGATCCGCGCCATGGTGGGGGCCCGCAGCTGGGCCTTCGTGTGGGCGTAGGCGACCGCCGAGATCTCGCCGAGGTCCGCCGCCTCCGCCACCGCCGCCCCGACGAGGTTTTCGGCGACGACGCGGTGGGCGAGTCCGCCGGCAACGGCGTCGTCCCCGCGGTAAAGCCCCCCACCGAGCAGCACCTCCTCGGCATGGCGTCCGCACGCGTACCGCACCACCTCCAGCGCGGCGGCCGGAAACGGCACGCCGACACGAACTTCGGTCGCCCCGATCGGCGCGTCGGGGCTGATCAGGCGGCGGTCGCAGGCGCAGGCGAGCACGCACCCGCCCGCGATGGCAGCACCGTTGATCGCGGCCACCGTAGGCCCCGGATAGCCAAACAGCGCGGAAAAGTTTTCGGACAGCGCCGGGATCAACCGATCGGTGTACTCAGACCCGCCCTGCTGCACGCGGTTGAGGTCGACCCCGGCGGAGAACACCCGGCCGGCGCCGGTGAGGACGAGCGGGCCCGCCCCCAAACGCTGCAGCTCGCGGATGGCTTCGGTCAGCTCTTCCAGGAACTCGACATCGAGGGCGTTGACGCGCCCCGACGAAAGGGTGAGCACCCGGACCGCGACGGGCCCCGCCTGCACTGCCTGGATCTCGATCACAGGGACACTCAAGCACTGAGCCCGGTTAACCGAATCTCCGGGTGCCGGCGGCCCGAAACGCAAGCATGAACAGCGTTGCGCCGCAGACCACCGAACCGCGGGCGTAACGCCACTGCGAAATCCCGCTTGACTTTTCCGCAGCCCCGTTACGCTCGGCGCTGACGCGTGGCAGCCTGTGCCCGCGCGATCCGGAAACTCCCCCCTAGCGGCTCACCGACACCAGGATCACCGGAATATCGGTGTTCTCGTCGGTGTAGTAACTCGCGCACACCCGGTGGTAGCCGTCGGCGATCTGCAGCGGAACGCCCATAATCAGGTCACCCCGGACCAGCAGGATCGGCGACAGCGCCTGCCCCTGTTTGATCTTGGCCCGGTCCGTTACGACGTGTGGATTGTCCTCGGGCAGCAGCCGCAGCTGGGCCGCCCGAAGGATGTCCTTGGCCTTCTTGTGCACGATGGTTCCGGCTTGCAGACGCTTCGTCAGCTTCTTGACCGTGGCCGCGTCAGCGATCAGGTCCAGGTAGTCGGCCGCCGCCGGAAAGTCGTGGGCATCGGGCACTTCCAGCCATTTGACGCTGGCCATGGGGTCTCTCCCTTCATCTCCCTTGATGGGGCCGTGTCGACGCAGCCTACCGGGCGGCCACAAAAATTGGGATCGGTAGCGACTTGGGCGTCCTGTACTTGCTCCCATGACGACGCCAACGGGGCGGCGCCATGAACGGAAGGAAGTTCAGTGAAACGTCTCATTGCGACGGCGATCGCAACCGTCGGCTGTGCATCGGCGCTGGTGGCCTGCTCGAGCGGCGGCAACACGGCCGGCCCTGCCTCCAGCGTCTCGACTGGCGCCGGGGGTGCGACCGTCCAGGTCGCGGGCAGCCCCCTGGCGGGCCTGGACCCGAACACGGTGACCTGTGTCAAGCAGGCCGGCAAGATCAACATCGGCAGCAGCTCCATGTCGGGCGGCAAGCAGGCGCTGGCCGTGGTGATGACCGACGAGGCCACCCCGAAGGTGGAGTCGCTGCTCATGGTCGTCGACGGCAACGCGCTGTCCGTCGCCAACGGCATGGGCGCCAAGACCGGCTCGGCGGACGTCAAGGTCGACGGCAAGACCTACACCATCACCGGCCAGGCGCAGGGCGCCGACATGAAGAACCCAATGGCCGGAATGATCACCAAGGACTTCAACATCAAGGTGACGTGTGGTTGAGCGGTAGGACTCGCCGGCGGCGGGCGTGCCTCACTCACACGCCCGCCGCTTCGGCACCGGACTTATGATGCAGCCGTGTCGATCCCCGGCGAATTGGAACGCGCCCGCCGGCTGGCGTTCGCCGCCGACGAGGTCGCGGCCAAGGATCTGCTGCTGTCGCTGGTACCCGCGATCGAACGGGCCGACCGCGACGATCTCATGCTGGAAACCCTCGCGCAGCTGGGCGAGGTCTACCTGGCCCGGGGCGCGAATGACGGAGCGCGAGAATGCATCCGGCGCATCCGCGACTGCCTCGTCATTTACTCGGCGATCAGGGCGGGCACGATGCCGGAGGCGGCCGCGCAGGTAAGTATGTCCGACACCGAAGTCGCGCGGATGATCTGCCGGTATTCGCGGCGAGCCCAGTTTCTGCAAACCGGATTGGCCGCCGCACTCGGCGATCACGAGCAGGCCGAGGCCGGATTAGCGGCCCTCACCGACTCTCCTGGAGACATTGCCGACCTCGCCGACGAACACGCCTATCTGGTGACCTACGCGCGGGTGCTGTGCGCGATCGCGTTGTGTGACGACGACCTGCACGTGCGGGCGGTTCCGTTGTGGAAGCGGGTGCTCGACGCCCTCAACGATCCTGGAATTCTCAAAGGCACTGAGTTCGCCGACCATCTCCGGGTTGCTGCTGCCACGGCGTACGGCAGGTTCTGCGTCGAGACCGGACGGTTGTCCGAAGCGCAGCCCTGGCTGCGTCGCGCGGAGGCTCGGGCACGGGCGAACGGATGGGAACTGGCAACCGCAAGAACACAATTGGAGCAAGCCGCGGCGTCCTGGTCGGCGCGCGACCGCGTGACGACCGAACGGCTGGTCACCGACGCCTATCCCGTCATCGCCCGGCACGCCCGCGCGCACGACGTATCCCGCTGCTGGCTGTATCTCGGTCTCACCCGGCTCGGTTGCGGCGCCCTGCAGGCGGCCGACGAGTGCTGGGAACACGCCGAGCGGCATTGGCGGGAGCTGGGCAAGCCGCTGCACATTCACCGTATTCTGCTGCAGCGCAGCTGGATAGCGATATTCCGCGGCCAATTCGCCGACGCGGTCGAGCTGATCGCCCAAGCCCGGGAATGGCTCGACTCGTCGTCACGCAGCAGCTGGCTGCAGTACGCCCAGCTCGACAACCACCTGGGCACCGTCTGGCGCGCGGATGCCCTGACGGACCTCGGTTTCGACGCGGCGGTTGACCCCGCCGACACGTGGCGAGAGGCCGAAGCCAAACACGCCGCGGCGCTGGGCGTGACCCGGGCACCGATCGACAGCCCGGAATTCCGTCGCGCGGCCACCAAACTCGAACAGGCGGCCGAGCTCAAGGTTCCCGCCGCGCTGGCGGTCGACTCTGTGCGTTATTCGATTGCCGACGCCGACGCGAGATCCCGCTGGGCAAGCCATGTTTCGGCACCCATGCTGGCCGGCGCCTTCGCCGTTGCCTGGGAGTGGAACAACACCGAGCTGATCAGCGAACTGGTCGAATACCATAGCGCGCGCGGGACTTTCAGCACCGAGCCAGCAGGACGCGACGATGGGCAGGAAATCGGCGAATGGGAATCCACATCCACCGCAATGGTTTTCATCGACGCTGACGGGCCAGTCCAAACCGCGCTAGCCCAACCTGCGCTGGCCCTGACCCGGCTCGGCCCGCTGCCGCCGTTGCGGATGCAGCCGGATGCGCCGGCGATCATGAGTCACTATCGCGCGCTGGCGCTGCAGCGATACGGCCGGGAGGTCACCGCCGGCGAACCCGCCTGGTCGACGTGGCCCTGACCCTGGTCCTGCGATTCGCCGACGTCGGGGTCGCCACGTACGCCAGCTTGCGAGTCGTCGGGCAGCCGTCGCGGACCGTCGCCTGGGTGGTGGACGAGCCGCTGCTGCTCGCGGCGCTGCGGGAGCTGGCCGACGCGTTGCCCGAGCCACGCGAGTCCGAGGGCCGGCGCGACGCGATCGAGCGGGCATTGAGCCGGGGGCCTTTCGCGTCGCCGGACACCGAGCTGACGGTGGCCTACATCCTGGGCGTGCTGCTGATCGGTGCGGCAGGCTGGCAGTTGCTGTTGGAGTGCCTGGCATCGCCGCGCGCCGTTTTGTTCGTCTCGCCCAGCGCCCGCCTGGCCCGGGTGCCCTGGGGGCTGCTGGCGGTGCCCACGTCGGGCCCGACCGCCGAGGAGTTGGTGCGTGCCCGGGCCGAGGCCTACACAGCCTTCACCAAGACCGGCGTGACGCCGGCCCAAATCCCTTGGCAGCTCGCCGATATCAGGGAGCACACGGACGGTTACCGGCTGATGGAATTGGTCGATGTGCTGATGGCGGTGCCACAGAACATCGTGCACTCGCCGCGCTCACCCGCGGACTGGGACGCCAGGCGGCACGGCCCGCCGGTGCTCGTTCTCGACCCACGGGTGCCGGGGCAGCTGCCCGACTCGGCGCTGGGGTCGGTGCTCGGCAGACCGTCGGCGCACACTCCGGTGGCGGAGCACTTCAACCAATTGATGCACCACCGGGCGGTGCTGCCGGACGTCGACACCGCGGTCGGGCTGTTCCGCCGCCCGGATGCCGACCGCAGGTGGCTCGCCAAGCTGCTGTCCCAGGCCGATCAAGCCCCCAGCCGCCTCCTGTACGTCGGGCACGCGAGTTCTGCAGACGCCGGGCAGGCCAGTGGCGCCGATCGCGCCGCGCTGCACCTCGCCTGCTCGGCGGAGATTCCCGGCGATGCCGATGCGATCGGCGACCACCGCCCGCTGACCGCCTCGGACCTGATGGCGTTGCGGCTGCCCATGCCACCCCGGGTGGCCCTGCTGGCCTGCGCGTCGGGCGGCGACTACCAATTCGACGAGGCGACCGGACTGGTCGCGGCGATGATCCTGGGCGGCGCCCAATTGGTCACGGCCACCCTGTGGTCGCTGCCCACCACGGCGGCCTACCGGAGGTTCGCCGGACCCGACGGCGATCCGATGGCCGACGTGATCGTCGCCGTCGATCAGGCGCACGAAGCCGACGAAAAGGCGGGGTGCGCGGTGAATCGGTGGCAACGCGACCGGATGCGCCGCTGGCGCGACGGTGACGTCACGGCCAGCCCGCTCTACTGGGGCGCGCTGGTCAGTTTCGCGGTCGACGGCGCGCGCTGACCTTGGGATCGGGCTCACACCCGCCGCGCGTGCACGGCCAGCACGTCGTCGGGCAGTGAAAGTTCCTCGCGCGCAGCGGGATCGAACGCCACCAAGACGACCAGCCCGGGCCGCAACATCGATACGTCCGCGCCGTCGTCACAGCCCGCCAATTTCCCGACGAACGTCTCGCCGGACACCGACACCACCTCGATGAAAACCTGACGCCCGCCTGTGGCCGTTGCGGATTCGCCGTCGCCGACCCTGCGCACGGTGCCGACTCCGAGTGCACGGCCATCCACCAACAAGTGCCGGGGCTCGGAGACCATCCAGCCAACCAGCGCCAACGCCACCACAACACAGGTGACGCCGACAAACGTGTCCCACAGGTCTTGAAAAGCGACGAAGAGGACCGCCGTTGCGATCAACGCAACCTCGGTGCCCACCAGCAGCATTGGCTTCTTCATATGACCAGGCTGAAGGGGCCCGCCGGCTACCGAACCCAACTTTTTGGATGCCCATATTTTCGCTTTGCCCCTATCCTGTGCTGATGAACGCGGGTCCGCAGGTGGCGACGTCCGTCGCGGTGGGTCACCCGCGCCGGGCGGTGATCGACAGGGCATGGCGGGCTATCGGCCCCGGCGTCGAGGTGCTCAGCAGCGACGACGGCGGCCCGTTGAGCCGCACCGTCAAGCGGATCATCGACCCCTTGGTGCTGCGCCTGCGCTCGAACCCGCAGTATTCGCTGCCGGTCGTGACCCCGGACGCGGCCGCGGCAATGCACGACCTGATCGTCGGCAGAGCTTCCCAATTACGCTTCGCCGCAACATGGTTCGAGACACTCAAGCTCGAGCGGCGCAGATCCCGGATTCGCACCGGAAACGCCCAGGAACTGTACTTCCCGGTGTGCTTCGAGCTCGCGGTGACCAAGGGCGCGCCCGCGCCGCAGGACCACGAAACGGCGGCCGCGGTGCTGCGGGACATCCACCAGGGCCGCGACCGCACCGCCATCGAGGTGCTGCAGCGGTACGTCGCGAGCCCCGAGGTCGTGGCCACGCTGGGCGATCAGCTCGACCGCAGCTGGCGTGATGTGCGGGCCGGCGAGACCGTTCTCGGCCCGTTTCTGGCCGAGCTCGCCACGGTGCTCGGGCCGGCCAGAAGCCTCGCGAGAAGCCATAGCACGGCGACGGCGCGCCAGCGGGTCTGGTCCGCCATGATCGCCGACGCCACCCCGTACAACCTTGGTGCGCTGGCCCGGGCCGAAGGCGCCGAGTTGCCCTGGTCGATCGTTACCCTGGGCCTCAGTTCGGTTGCACCGCAGCGCAAGCCCGAGATATGGCGCGGCGCGGGAGGCCCGGGCAGCCCCGATAGCGATCGTCCCCTGGATCGCAGCGTGGTGGACAGGGTGCGCGCGACGTTGCGGCGCGCGCTGGACCGCGACGCGTTGCCGGACGTCCCGCTGCTGTGCGCCGAGGAGGTCGACCGGGCCTGCGCCCCATGGGGGCTGCTGGGCGAGGACAAACAGGCCACCCTGGTGGCCGGCATCGAGGTCGCGGTCGAGCTCGCGCCGCTGGACCGATCCGTCGCGAGCCGCTACGCGCTGGCGGCGCAGATCCAGGCCAGGCTGCGCAAGGAGGCGTACGTCCTGCACGCCCGGCGGTACCTGGCCGAGGGCGGCCCCATCCATCCGCGCCAGCGGCAGGTGATCGATGATCTCGCCGCATACCCGCAGCCGTACCTGAGCCGGTTGTGGGCCCGCCTGCACGGACGCGACGTCTGGCAGGAGCCCTGCGACGACGTCGACGAGGTGCGGTCCCTGCTCGAGGGGGTCGCCAGGTCGGTCAGCCTCGACCACAGGCAACGGATCAAGGCGATGCTGGAATTGCAGGTGGCCGGATGAGATTGGTCGCCGATTCGGGCCTATGGGTCGCCGGCCCGGAAACCGAGGCACCGCCACTGGCGGCGGTGCTCGAGGTGAGCGGCGCGGTGCTGTCCTGGACCCTGGACCAGGCGCGCGAGCCGGCCGGCGCAACCCGCATCACCTTCACCGACCCGTCGCGCGCCGACTGGCTGTGGCGGGTCCTCGGCGAGGCCGGGCACGTCGCCGTCGCATCCACTCTGGTCCGAATGAGCGAAGTCGACGAGCCGCGCACCATCGAGCTCAGCGGCGTCGACATCCTGCCGGGCTCGGTCGGGCCGCTGCGCAGGCTGGCCGTGGGCCATTGGCTGCGGCGGTGGTGGCCCGCCAGTGCACGCGACGGCATCGCCGGCCTGGACCGCGCGCTGCTCGACGTCGAGGTGGCGCTGCTGACCGCCGGCGCGCAGGGCTTCTTCGCCGACGACACCCTGGATTCGGATGTCGCCGAACTGCTGGCGCCGCACGGCGCGGCCCTGATCCCGCACGTCCGGGCCGACGATCCACGGACACGGGACCTGGTGCGAGCGGGCGCCGGGCTCGCCGACGAAGTCGGCATCGACGGCATCGGATGGACGGAACTGTTTGCCGCCCTGGATGATTCGAGTGTCGTCTTCGAACTGCCGACCGGACGCCGGGACGACTACGCGCTGGCCGCCGGCGCGGGATCCCGGGGACCCGGTGGTGCGGCGCCGCTCGGCCGGGGTGTGGCGTCCATCGACTGGGGCGCCGTTCCCCCCGGAATATTCGATGCGGCGGAGAACACCGTGGACTGGCGCGTCGAGGTGGCCGGGCCGGCGGCGGTCGCCGTCGTGCAGGCGGCCGTCATCGGACCGGACCCGGCGACCGGTGTCGCGGTGCGACTGCGGTCCGGTGCCGTCGGCGCCACCGGCACCCTGGACGCCGGCGGGCGCGCCACCCTGCCCCTGGTCGACGCACAGCAGCGGCCCATGACGGAATCGGCCGCCTGGGACCACGATTGGACGGAAACGTCGCTGGTCATCGGCGCCGGCACCAACGTCGCCGAGTCCCGCGAAACGCGAGAGCGGGTTCGCCGCTGGGTCCGGGCGCGCCTCGACCGGGCCGGCCAGGATCCTAGCGACGCCTACCTCGCCGAGGTCCTGGCCGGCGAATCCAGCTACTGACCGCCCACCCACTCCCCTATGCTGAGCGAGTGCCAAACAGCTACCGCGTCGTGCAGTGGAACACCGGAAACGTCGGCAAAAGCTCGCTGCAATCGATCGCCAACCACCCCGATCTCGAACTGGTGGGCTGCTATGCCTGGTCACCGGAGAAGGTGGGCCGCGACGCCGGCGAACTAGTCGGCATCCCACCGCTGGGCGTGGCCGCGACCAACGAGGTCGACGCGCTGCTGGCGCTCAAGCCGGACTGCGTCGTCTACAACCCGATGTGGAGCAACGTCGACGAGCTGGCCCGCATCCTGTCCGCGGGCGTCAACGTGGTGACCACGGCGGCGTTCATCACCGGGCACAACCTCGGGGCGGGCCGCGACCGGATCCTCGCGGCGTGCGAGAAGGGCCGCGCGACGATCTTCGGGTCCGGCGTCAGCCCCGGCTTCGCCGAGCTGCTGGCCATCGTGTCGGCGATGGTCTGCAACCGGATCGACAAGGTCACCGTCAACGAGGCCGCGGACACCACGTTCTACGACTCGCCGGACACCGAGAAGCCGGTGGGCTTCGGCCAACCAATCGACCACCCCGAGCTGCAGCGGATGGCGGCCAACGGGACGGCGGTTTTCGGTGAGGCCGTCCGGTTGGTCGCCGACGCTCTCGGCGTCGAGCTCGACGAGGTGCGCACGGTGGCCGAATTCGCCCAAACCACAGCCGATCTGGACCTCGGCTCATGGACGATACCCGCCGGTTGCGTCGCCGGTGTCTACGTCAGCTGGCAGGGCGTCGTCGGCGGCGAGACGGTCATCGACCTCAACGTCCGCTGGCGCAAGGGCCAGACGCTGGAACCAGACTGGAAGATCGAGCAGGACGGTTGGGTCATCCAGATCGACGGGCAGCCCACGGTGACGACCAAGGTCGGTTTCCTGCCGCCGCCGTATTTCCAGGCCGAGACGATCGCCGACTTCATGGTGATCGGGCACATCCTCACGGCGATGCCCGTCATCAACGCGATCCCGGCCGTCGTTGCCGCGGCACCCGGCATCGCGACCTACGCCGATCTGCCGCTGACGCTCCCGCGCGGCCACGTGTGTCAGCATTGAGCAATGACCTCACAGCACCTCGCGCGCGCCTTCGGCGTCGCGGTCGCGATGACGTTGGCGCAGCTGACCGGGCCCCTCGGCATCCCGTCCGCCCAGGCCGATCCCTGCCCCAACGTTGAGGTGGTGTTCGCTCGCGGCACCGGCGGGTCGGGCGGCGTAGGCAACGTGGGCCAGGCCTTCATCGATTCACTGAAATCGCAGATCGGTGGGCGGTCGCTGGGCGTCTACGCGGTGAACTATCCCGCGACCTTCGCTTTCGCCGAGAGCGCGAACGCCGGCGCCGACGATGTGAGCTCTCACGTCCAGGGCATGATGGGTCGCTGCCCCAACACAAAAATGGTGCTCGGCGGATTGTCGCAGGGTGCGGGCGTCATGGATTTCGCCACCAACAACATGCCGCCCCAGGCGGCCGATCACGTGGCCGCGGTCGCCCTGTTCGGCAACCCGTCCAGCGCTCTGGCGGGTGCCCTTTCGGGCGTCGCCTTCCCCCCGGTCGGCCCGCTATACAGCGGAAAGACCATCGACCAGTGCGCTCAGGACGACCCGGCATGCTCGGGCGGTCTCAACCCGGCCGCGCACGGTTCGTATGTTGCCAACGGCATGACGGCCGAGGCCGCCACGTTTGTGGCGGGCCGGCTGTAATAAATCGGCCGTAACGTATCTCCCGTAGTGCAGGGCTGGCCCGGTGGTGGCGGGGGCGAGCGGTCAGCCGCTGAGCAAGTCCAGCGGTGCAGGGTTTGGCGCGGGCTCGTTGAACTCGGGGGCCTTCAACAACGGCAATGGCTTGGCGGGATACTTCCGCTGACGATCGCGCGCTGACTGTGTCACACTACGCCCCGCCGGCTGCCGCCTTGTCGGGCAACGCTTTTCGCTCCCCAGCTTTGGTCGCCTTGCGGCTGGAAACGTAGGTCGCGCCGAGCACGGGCACCTCGAGCGGACCCTGGTGGCGGGCGGCGTCGATGGCATTGCGCAGCGGACCGGCCAAGCCTGCGAACGATCCCATGTCGAACAGCAACGGCGTCAGCAGCCGGTTGTGGATGAACGCGAACGAACTGCCCGTTTCGGGGTCGGCCCACCCGAGTGTGCCGCCCAGGCCGACGTGACCGAACCCGCGAAGCAGCCCCGGGACCGGCGATTCGTGATAGCCGAGGTGAAAAGGCATGGGAATCAACAAGTTCGCGTCCGGCCAGGGCCGCGGCTCGCCGGCCAGGCCGCGCGCCAACTCGGCCGACAGGAACTTTTTCCCGTCAATACGGCCGTCGTTGGCCAGCGCGGCGTACATCTTGGCCAAACCGCGACCGGTCACCACGCCATTGGCCGCGGGCACCTCACCGTCCAGGAACGGGGTGTCCCCCTTGATCAGGGACATGACGCCCGGGAAGTACATCGCGCCCAGCGCACCCGAGAACGGCAGGCCGGCCACCTTCGGTGCGATGAAATTGAACACCGGGGTGCGCAGCCGACCCTGCGGAATCAGGACCTGCGCCGCCTGGGTCGGCGAACCCTCGGGCGGACGGCCCAGATGCAGGCCATCGGTGTTCAGCGGACGCGCAACCTCCTGGCGGATCAGCTCACGCATGCCTTTGCCCGTCACCGCCCGGGCCAGACCCGAGAGCAGCCATCCGTAGGTCAGCGCGTGATAGGCCTGCACACCGCGCAGATGATCGACGCGGGCGGCCGCCAGCCGCTCCTCCATCAGCAGGTGATCCATCAACTGCGTCTTGGTAACGCCCCGCAGATGCGACAACCCGGATCGATGCCGCAGGACATCGCGAACCGTGATGTCCTCCTTGCCGTTGGCCGCGAATTCCGGCCAGTATTCGGCGACGGGCTCGTCATAGGACAGCAGGCCCCGATCGGCCAGCCGGTGAATCACCGTCGATGCCAGACCCTTGGTCGCGGAGAACACCATGGTGCCGGTGTCGGCGGTCCAGCGTTGGGTGCCGGCGCGGTCCGACCATCCCGTCCAGACGTCGACGACGGGCTCGCCGTCGATGAAGACGGCCAGCGCGCCGCCGCCGAAACGGCGCCCCGGAAACAGCTGCGCGAACTGCGTGACGACGTTCGCGAAATGCGGATCGGCGGCGCCGGTTACGCCGCGCGGCAGGCCATCGCCGGTTGTCAGAAGGGCCGACGGGGCGATCACGAGGTTGAACGTAGCACTGAGGTTGAACGTAGCACTGAGGTTGAACGTAGCAGTGTGGCGGAATCGGCAGTTTTGCGATCGGGTCCTCGGGTACACCCCCCTAGTAGTTATAAGCACAAAGGAGTGAGACACCAATGACCACCAGGAACAAGCTGAACAACAAGGCCCAGTACTGGACCGGCAGGGTGAAGCAGACCGTCGGCAGGATCACCGGGAATCGACGTACCGAGTACAAAGGCAAACGGGATCAGTTGACGGCCAACCTGAAAGACGTCGGCGAGAACGTCAAGGACACCTTCAGGGTGTCAGGCAGCCGACGCAGAACGCAACCGCGCAATCACTGGTAATGGAGGAGAACACATGAGCACCGAAGACAAGATCAAGAACAAGATCGAGGACCTGGGCGGAAAGGCCAAGGAGGCCGTCGGCAAGGTCACGGGCGACCACGACACCAAGAACGAAGGCCGGGCCGACCAGGCCAAGTCCAGCCTGAAGGACGCCGGCGAGAAGGTGAAGGACGCCTTCAAGAAATAACCAGGTCATCTAGACCGTCACGGGCCAGCAAGCCCAAGGGCGAACCCCAGGGCTTGCTGGCCCGTTTATTAGGCAGTAAACGGATAAACAACGCTGCATACGCTGCATACGGTGGTGAAAATGAATGTCTTCAAATTGATCCGGATAGGCGCGGGGACGCTGATCGCATCGGCCTTGTCCTGCGTCGCCCCGCTGACGGCGCCGATGGCACCTAGAGCGTCGGCGGATCCATGCCCCGACGTCGAGGTGGTCTTCGCCCGCGGCTCCGGCGAGGCGCCGGGTGTCGGCAACATCGGCCAGCCGTTCGTCGACGAGCTGCGCTCCCAGATCGGCGGCCGGTCCCTCGGGGTTTACGCGGTGAACTACCCCGCCAGCACCGACTTTTCCAACGCCGATTTCCCATTGACGGTCATCGACGGCATCCGCGACGCCGGCACGCACCTCGAATCCATGGCGGCCAACTGCCCGCAGACCCGCGAGGTGCTCGGCGGATACTCCCAGGGCGCGGCGGTCGCCGGCTATGTCACGTCGGCCGCGGTACCGGCGGGTGTGCCCGCCTCGGCGGTCCCGCCGCCGATGCCGGCGGACGTCGCCAAGCACGTTGCCGCAGTCACGCTCTTCGGGACGCCTTCCCAGCAGTTCCTGCAGCAGTACGGCGCGCCGCAGCTCACCATCGGCCCCCTGTACCAGCCCAAGACCCTCGAGTTGTGCGCCGACGGCGACGGGATCTGCGGGCCCGGCGGCGGCCCCAACCTCCAGCACACCCTCTACGCGGTGAACGGTATGACGGGCCAGGCCGCGAGCTACGCCGCGAGTCACCTCTAGCCCACCAGCGCGCTCGATGCCCCCACCGACGGGCCGCGCGGCGCGGGGTTGCAGAATCTCACCATGCGCGTTCTAGTCACCGGCGGTACGGGATTCGTGGGCGGTTGGACCGCCAAGGCCATCGCCGACGCGGGCCACTCGGTCCGCTTCCTGGTCCGAACCCCCGCGAAGCTGCAGACGTCCGTCGCCAAACTTGACGTCGACGTGTCGGACTTGGTCGTCGGCGACATCAAAGACCGCGACTCGGTGCGCGAGGCGCTGACCGGATGCGACGCCGTCGTGCACAGCGCGGCCCTGGTCGCCACCGACCCGCGCCAGACCGCGCAGATGATCGCCACCAACATGGAGGGCGCCCGCAACGTCCTCGGTCAGGCCGTCCAAATGGGACTGGATCCGGTTGTGCACGTATCGAGCTTCACGGCGCTGTTTCATCCCGACTTGGAGACGCTGACTGCCGATCTGCCGGTGGTCGGCGGAACCGACGGATACGGGACTTCCAAGGCGCAGGTGGAAATCTATGCCCGCGGTTTGCAAGACGCCGGCGCGCCGGTGAACATCACCTACCCCGGCATGGTCCTCGGTCCGCCGGTCGGCGACCAATTCGGTGAGGCCGGCGAGGGCGTTAAAGCCGCGCTACAGATTCACACGATTCCCGGGCGGAACGCGGCCTGGTTGATCATTGACGTCCGCGATCTGGCCGCGCTGCACGCGGCCCTGCTGGAACCCGGCAAGGGTCCGCGCCGCTACATGGTGGGTGGTCATCGGGTTCCGGTGGGCGAGCTCGCGAACATGCTCGGCGACGCCGGCAAGACGCCGATGGTCGCCGTTCCCGTCCCCGACACCGTGCTGCGCGTCGCGGGGACGCTGCTGGATCGGGTGGGACCGTATCTGCCGTTCGACAATCCGTTCACCGCGGCGGGCATGCAGTACTACACGCAGATGCCGCAGTCCGACGACTCGCCGAGCGAGCAGGAACTCGGCATCACCTATCGGGATCCACGCGAAACCGTGGCCGACACGATTGCGGGCTTTCGCGCTTAGCCCGGGCGGCTAGGGCCCCTCGGGAGGCTCACCAGGGGGCTCACCCGTCGGCGAATTCTTGAGCCATTTCTTCAGCCGCAGCAACTCGTTGACAACGATGCCCAGTCCCAGCAGCCCAAGCGTCGTCACCACAATCACGGTGGTCACGTACTCCATGGTCGCAGGGGCCGGCAAATCGGCCAAACGACGACACCACCCCACGTTGCCCGGCGTCGTTTCCCGGGAGGTGGTGGGCGCCCTGCCGTCTGCCGACGGATGCTTCGGTGGAGCGAGTGACGGGATTCGAACCCGTGTATACGGCTTTGCAGGCCGCTGCCTAGCCGCTCAGCCACACCCGCACAAGTCATCACGGTGCCACCGCAGACTGCGGGCAGCGAGTGTTTCACTCTGCCTGATCATTTCAGCCGCACAACGGGTTCGGGTGTGAACCAGGTGGCTGGCGTTGCTGCCAGCGCAAAACGGCCGCACCCATCCCACTGGTTGGGAAAACGCGTAATCCGGTGGAAACGTTGCACGCCCGTCGCTGAAATATCTCCGGCGCACCATTACACCAGTGGTTGCGTACTCGATGAGGGGATTCCAGCGTGTCTCGGGAATGTGATGGAGCCGATGGGGACACCGTTGGGCACTGACTACGCATTGCCGGATAAGCGGCGGGATGGGGCTACGGATAACCCTGACCACACATCGGCACCTGACCAAATCGATTGGGCAGGGTTGCCCGTCAACCTCGACTTGGTGTTTTCCCGGAACCAGCGCGACAAGGTGTACGCGCAGCATCTGATGCGCGAGCACGGGTCGCAGCTCAGGCGACGGTTGCAACACAGCGCGTAGGCCAAATCGCCCGGAGTGAAGCCACTGCGAAACTGAGGGCTTGGATTCGGGCGGTCGCTGGACCTCCACCCTTGGCGCGATATTGACGGGCCAGGACGCATGCAATCCGACCCTGGCCGAGGGAACGTTATGGCGATCGAAATATGCAGCGGTGCTTTCGATTACACGGTCCTCATGCCGATCCTGGCGCTGCGGACGAAGCCGAACACGGCCGCACCCACGAATGGCACCGGCGCCAGCGTCGCGATCAGCGAACTCTTGGTACCCACCAACGGCCTGCTGCGCAGCCCGAGAACAAGATCGGCGCTGTCGCTGATCAACCCAAAGGTGGCCCAGCGCCGGAATTCGGCATCCTGTTCCGAGCCACCGCGCAACAACGCCGCGCAGGTGCCCGACCCGATGACCAGGTCGCGAATCCCGATCGTTTGCATCAGCAATGTCTCGGTGCCCGATTCGGGCTTGAAGAAGCGGTCGGAGGCGAGCAACATGGCGGCCCCCACGCTGACGCGCGCGGCAGCCACCAACGCCAGAATGGGCTTTGAGGGCGTTGCGGACATCGTGGGTGTCGGCTCCTGCGTCATGGGCTAGCTCCTATCCGTTGGGTAGCGACGACGGCGGTGACACGGGTGCCGCGTCCCGGCGCGGTATCGAAACTGAGCTCGCCGCCGATGGCCGACACCCGGTCGGTCATGTTGGTCAGCCCCGTCCCTGTCATCGCGGGATCGAACCCGCGGCCGGTGTCGCTGATCGTGAGGGTAAGCGCACGGTCATCGGCCTCGGCCGTGATCTCGGCCGCGGTACCGGGTCCGCCGTGTTTGGCGGCGTTCTGCAGCGCCTCGCTGCAGCAGAAATAGAGGGCGGTCTCGACCGAGGCGGGGTAACGGGCGAGGCCCTGCAGGTTCAGCTGCACGGGGATCGAGGCGCGCGCGGCGACCGCGGGCAAGGCCTGGACCAGACCGCCGCTGACCAGCAGCGGAGGGTAAATGCCGTGCGCGAGTCGACGGATGTCGCCGATGGCGCTCTCGAGCAACCCGGTTGCCTCGGTGAGCAGCGGCTGGTATCGATCCGGTCCCGCGCTGCGGGCCAGTTGGATGAGCACCGCCAGGGCGACGAGGTGTTGTTGTGCGCCGTCATGCAGGTCACGTTCGACGCGGCGGCGTTCCTCGTCCGCGGCGGTGATCAGCCGGGTGCGTGACGCCGCGAGTTCGGCGGCGCGGTCTTGGAGCATATTTTCCGAAACCCGCAGCGCCGCAGCGTTGTTCCAGACGAACAGCAGGATGTACACGGCGAGGACGGGGAGCGCCACGTTTATGAACGCGGTTTCGACCGCGTGCGAAGCCTGCGCGGACAGGTGTGAAATGTCCTGAAACCTCGCCAGCGCAGCCATGGCCAGCACGCAGCCGACGGTGATCAGGGTGAAAACCAGCCCGCGCCGCGAACTGACGTAGGGTTCAGCGAAAACGACGGGCACCAACGCCAGCAGCACCATGATCGGCAGCAGGTTCGGCCCGATGAGCGTGACGAGCAAAACGGCGATCCAGTTACCGATACAGACCAGCGTGATCGATTCCAGACGCCTACCGCGTCGCGCCAGGCGCAGCGCGACCCCCAGCAGGACACACTGCGCGGTGCAGACGTAAAGCAGGCCCAGCATCCAGGGCGAGCGGGTCACCCACTTGTACTCCCCGAGCGGAAGCAACACGCCGGCAATGAAATACATGACCAGGAGGGTGCCGACGTGCAGCTGGATGCGCATGTCCGCATGGCGGTGAACGAGGTTGTAGCCTAACTGCACCGGACCCGCCTCAGTCGGTCACACGCCATAGCCTGGTCAGCAAATCCGGACTCAGGTTTTCTTTGTGGAGGTAGGCCGCGGCGCCGCAATCCGCGGCCCCGGGGGGCAGGTCCGCGACGTCGTAGGTCGACATCAGCAGGACCTTCAAATCCGGATGCGCGGCGCGGATTCTCCGGGTCGCTTCGATGCCGCCCATTCCTGGCATGTGAATGTCCATCAAGACGATCCCGGCACCGCCGTCGGGGATGACTTCGAGCGCCTTCTCTCCGGTCTCGCACTCGCCCGCCATCACGAAATCCTCCGTGGCGGCCACGGCGGCGGCGGTGGCGCGCCGGAAACTGGGCTGGTCGTCGACCACCCAGACTCGCACCGGCTCATCCATCACGTTGACATCGTCGTGCGCGGATTTACTCCGCGCGATGGTGTACACACCACACTTCAGGCGGAGACGTCGTCGAGGAACATCAGCACGGCCTTGACCCGCCGGTCGACGGTGTCGTCGACGGTCAGACCGAGCTTGGCGAAGATCGAGTTGATGTGCTTTTCCACGGCCCGCTGCGACAGCACGAGCCGTTGCGCCACCTTGCGATTGCTGAGCCCGGTCGCCAATTCGGCGAGCACCTCGCGTTCCCTGGGGGTCAACCGGCTCAGCGTTGCGGCCGAGCTCGGCTGGGCCAGCAGCGCCTCCACCACCAGTGGGTCGAGCACGGTCCCACCCGCGGCCACCTGGTGCACCGCCTCGCTGAGCTGGTCGAAATGCGAAACGCGCTCCTTCAGCAGATACCCGCGGGCAGCCGTGCCGCCGTCCAGCAACCCGGCCGCGTAGCTCGGCTCCGCGTATTGCAACAGCACGATCACCCCGGTGTCCGGGTGCGCCGTGCGCATCCACCGGGCCAGCCGGATGCCCTCATCGGTCGACGTCGGCGGCATCCGCACGTCGGTGACTAGCAGCATCGGTTGATGCTTTTCGACGAGTTCCACCGTGGAGTCGTAATCCTCAGCAAGGCCGACGACATTCACATCGGCATCGATCGACAATGCCCGGTGGACGCTATCTCGCACCAGCAGGCAATCCTCGGCAATGAGGACCGAAATGGGACCACTCACCGTAACGCCGCCCTTCTGAGTCGTTCGGTCCAACTATCCGCGCATCCGCGCCGGTCCGCTAGGGATGCCAGGGGTCGTATATGCGCAGCTTTTGAATGTGCACGGTTCCGCCGCTTTTCGGCGGCACCTGCTCGGCGCAGGCTAGCCGGTAACGGCCTGAGTTGCTCTGCGTTCAAGGAGGATTGCGATGTCATATCTGATCGCGGCCCCCGGCGCCAGCGGGTGTACACCACCTTCGATGGTGGTGTACACACCCCCGGGCGCACCCCACCGCCAAGTGTGGTGTCTGCTCCCTCGCCCGCGACCTAGCCCTGCGATGACACTCGATACCTATCCAGCGAGTGCCCACCAACGTAGGGAACGACGATGACCACCGTAAACTTCACCGGTCGCAGCGGCGTGATCAAGAGGATCGCCCCACACACGACCGGCCACGGATGGGCCAAGGACGGCACCCTGCTGCGCGTCGACTGCGAGCGCGGCCTAGGCTGGGTCGCCACCCGCTATGACCTGAGTCTGCATGTGATTCAACAGGTTCGGGGATCGGATCAGGAAGTACACCGCGTAGCGGCCGGCTGGACACACGACCCGGCACACAAACCGGTGCGACCATGACCGGCGCGGCTGGACCGTTCGCTCCTGCTCCGCCCGCGGGAGCGCGGCGTTCCGTTCTTCCCCTATCCGTGCGCGATCATCGGGACCTACCTGAGCCGAGCGCTGAGGGCCGACGAGGTTACCGTCGGGATCCCGCTGACCAATCGCAATAGCCCCACCCAAATAGCCGACTTCGGAGGCCATTTCGCGAGCGCATCGCCGCTTCGGGTCGACGCCGGTGGGAACCGCGGCCTTGGCGACCTGGTGGCCGAGCTGCGGTCCGGCGTTCGGCAGGTCAAGCAGCGCCAGCGCTTTCCGCTCGGCGATCTGGTGAAAGATTCTCGGCGCAAAGGCATTTCGACGGGGCAATTGTTCGATGCGACCGTCAACTATGCACGGCTACCGGGCATTCGAGACCTCCCCGACATCTTGGCAGCGGTCCGTCGACGGCCACAGCGCATCGACGATCAGGCGCTCGAGGGTGCGCAGACGAAGGACCTGAAGGTGTTCGACAACAGGGGCTTCGCATTCGAAGAGCACGTCGCGCTTGATGTGTTCCTCGACTACGCGGCGGAGATGGGCATCGGTCAGAAGATCTCGATTCTGGACGGGCCAATCGGATTGCTCTTCCCGTATCCACGCTCCGCATGACGGCTCAGGCATGACGGCCCAGGTGGTGTGTACACCCCCGGGTGCACCCCACCGCCAAGTGTCGTGTGCGCGCCCTCGCCCCCGATCCCGCCACCCATGACACTGGTAGAGCCATGAACTCTTACGGAGATTACTTACACTTCACCCGCCCAGCCGTGGCGCGCGAGATACGCTGCTTTGCAATCGATTTTGAGTATTGTGCGGGCCAAGGGAAGCCGTTCGGCGCGCACGCGAGCGTGCGGTCCTCGGCGGCCACCGTTGGCGCCTACGCGCTCTCCGACCATCCCGAGGCTCCCGACGACTTTACGGTGCCGGGACCCTGGCGGCTGCGACTCGACCGAGTCGATTGGGCGCCGGAAAGGGTGGTCGCGACCTTCGACCCTGAACTGGTCGATGTACACGGGTTCGAGCCGGATCCGGCCGGCGTCCCACGGCCAAGGCGATACCAGCTCTCTCGCATTGCGGCGTGTTTTGCCGAGCCGATCCAGGGCGAAGGCGGGGTACGAGGGGTCCCCGCCGATGCCCTCCAGGCGATGCGAGAGCTGGCCGATCGCCACGGTGCCGCATTGGTTTTCGACGAGATCCAATGCGGGATGGGCCGGACCGGCTCGTTCCTTGCCTCGAGCGATCCGGGGTTCGGGCCGACTACTAGATGCTTGCCCGGGGTGATGACATGGGTGTGTCCGGTGGGTGCGGTCAGGATCAGGGGCTGGCCGCGTGGGTAGGCCCGCCGCGCGCGTGCAGGATTGTGTGGTCGAGGTCGCAGTCCCGGGCGGGGCGCTCACAGCCGGGCCAGCCGCACGTCAGGTCGCGGCAGCGCACGAAATCAGCCAACGCTTTGGAGGCGCGGCCATGGCCCGGTTCTCCGCGCGTGCGGCCACGCAGATCCGGTCAGCAGGGCGGCACTTTTTGCGAGGGTGGGGTTATCCACAGCGCGAGAATCGTCAACAAGGTTGGGTGGTTTGATGGCCGACTTCGTCAAGCAGCATCCGGGTGTGCCCGCCGACTATTTCGCCTGGGAAGGCGCGGGGCTGCGCTGGCTGTCAAGTGTCGACGGCGGTGTGCCCTGCGCGCAGGTTGTCGCGGTCGGCGCGACCAGCTTGACCCTCCGGCGGCTTGGCTCGGTGAACCCGACCCCCGAAGCGGCCGTCGTCTTCGGCAGCCAACTGGCCATCACGCACAACGCGGGTGCGGCGGCGTTCGGCGCCGGGCCCGACGGGTGGGACGGGCCTGGGTTCTTCGGGCCGTTGTCGCAGCCGTTGCCGATGTCGCTGCGGCGGCACGCACGCTGGGGCGATTTCTACGCCGAGGAGCGGCTGATCCCGATGGCCGAACTCGCGGCGGCGCAGCTGGATGCTTCCACCCGCAGCGCGATCGACTCCGTCGTGGCACGCTGCCGCGCGGGCGACTTCGACGACGACGACCCGCCGGCCAGGCTGCACGGCGATCTGTGGAGCGGCAACGTGATGTGGACACCCGACGGGGTGGTGGTGATCGACCCGGCCGCGCACGCCGGTCACCGCGAGACCGACCTGGCTATGCTCGCGTTGTTCGGGTGCCCCCACTACGACGCCGTCCTCGCCGGTTACCACCGGGTGCGGCCGCTAAAATCCTCCCGGCGCAACCGCATCGGGCTGCACCAGCTCTTCCCACTCCTTGCGCATGTGGTGCTGTTCGGCGGCGGTTACGCGGGGCGGACCCACGCCGCCGCCCGAGCGGCGCTGACCGCCTGACAAACCATCCGGTGGGCCAAACCCGCCCAACATGTGTGTTACAAGCCGATCATTCTCGGGAACCCGTGTGTGATGGCGCCCAACTCGGGCGCCGTTAGGACAGGAGCAGAAAATGATGGGATCAGTAATTCTCGCGATCATCGTCGGCGCGATCATCGGCGTGGTCGCGCGCCTCATCATGCCGGGCAAACAAAGCATCGGAATGATCATGACGGTTTTGTTAGGCGCCGTGGGTGGTTGGATCGGCTCTTGGGTGACCAGCTACTTCGGGTACCACAACGCGAATGGTGGAATCGCTTGGATTCCGTTCTTCGTGGGAGTGGGCGCCGCCATCGTCCTCATCGTGATCTACGAATCGGTGGCCGGCCGGCGCACCCGGGGCGGGATGCTGCGGTAACTAGGGGTAACTAGGCTGGGTCCGACACGTCGGATCGACGAGAGGCGGGCCCGAGATGAAGGCCGTGACCTGCACCAACGCCAAGCTCGAGGTCGTCGACCAGCCCACTCCGACACCGGCCAAGGGTCAGTTGCTGATCGATGTCCGCAAGTGCGGCATCTGCGGATCGGATCTGCACGCCCGGTACCACTGCGACGAACTCGCCGACGTGATGGTCGAATCGGGTTACGACGACTTCATGCGATCGGATCAGCACGTCGTGTTCGGGCACGAGTTCTGTGGCGAGGTGGTCGATTACGGCCCCGGCACCCGCAAGAGCCCGCGGCCCGGCACGCCGGTCGTCGCACTGCCGCTGCTGCGGCGCGGCAAGAAGGTGCACGGGATAGGGCTGTCGACGATGGCGCCGGGCGCCTACGCGGAGCAACTCCTCGTCGAGCGTTCGTTGACCCTGCCCGTCCCCAACGGTTTGGCGCCCGAGATGGCCGCGCTGACCGAGCCGTTCGCCGTCGCATGGCACGCCGTCCGGCGCGGGGAGGTGGGCAAGGGCGACGTCGCGATCGTGATCGGTTGCGGACCCATCGGCCTCGCGGTGATCTGCATGCTGAAGGCACACGGGGTGCGCACCGTGGTCGCCAGCGACGTTTCAGTTGGGCGTCGCGCGCTCGCAACTACCTGCGGCGCCGACATCGTCGTCGATCCCGCGCAGGACTCGCCGTGGGCGACGGCGGCGAGCAAGGGTCACCTGCCCGGCCTCCTCGACGCGTTCGACCTCGCGGTCGGCACCCTGGAAAAGCTGCAGCGGGTGCGGCTGCCTTGGTGGCACGTTTGGCGCGCCGCCGAGGCCGCCGGCGCCACCACACCCAAGCACCCCGTCATCTTCGAATGTGTAGGTGTCCCAGGCATTATCGACGGCATCATCGCGAGCGCGCCGCTGTTCTCGCGCGTCGTCGTGGTCGGCGTCTGCATGGGCGCAGACCACGTCCGACCCGCGATGGCGATCAACAAAGAGATCGAGCTGCGGTTCGTGCTCGGTTACACCCCGCTCGAGTTCCGCGACACGCTGCACATGCTCGCCGACGGCAAGGTCGACGCCACCCCGCTCATCACCGGGACGGTGGGGCTGCCCGGCGTGGCGCACGCGTTCGACGCGCTCGGCGACCCCGAGGCGCACGCGAAGATCCTTGTCGACCCGAAGAGCCCCAACAGCCAGGTGGCGAGCCCAGCCTGAACAGGCAAGACCTGACTAGGCGGCGGGTTTGATCTCCAGCCCGACGTGCACCTTGTCGATGCCGCCGCGCACGATCGAGTGCGCATAAAACCACCACGCGTGGTACCAGTACCGCTTGAGCACAGCGTTGTAGACCCGCCGCGTCTCCGACTTCGGTAGCACCCGCGCGACGGCCTCGACCTCATCGCTCTTTGGCTTGCCCAGCGCCGCGCTCTTGGCGATGGTCACCCTGGGTGTGTTGTTGATCCGCTTGGTTTTCCAGGACCCGTCGTCGGTGATGACCAGGAGCTTGTCGCCTTCGGGAACGCCCCAGATCGGTGTCGGCTTGGGGCGGCCGTCCTTGGTGAATGTCGTCAGCAGCAGGTACTTGGATTGGATGACGTCCTTGAAACTGATAGCCACGCGTTTATTCTCTTCCGACAAGTAGGGGATTTCGCAGCAAATTACCCAAACGGAGTATTGCGCTAAACGTAGGAATTCTCACATAAGCGCTCGGTTTACGGTGTCGAATCGTGACCGGATTTCGTGTGGGCCGGCGCAACCCGGCCGTCACCGCGCAGGCCGCCGCGACGCTGCACCTGCTCACCCGGGGAGAGCGATCCTGGGCATCGGCCCCGGCGAACGCGAGGGCGGGCCGCTCCGGGGATGCCTATTTTCCCGGCATTCGCACGGGCCGGCGGACTACAAGCAACGTCTCGACGTGGTTCGCTCGGCGGCTTCCGACGCCGGTCGCGATCCGCTGTCCGCCCTTCCCGCGATGCAGCTGTTCGTCGTCACGGGCCGCGCCCGCGATGACGTCGACGAAGCGCTCGATTCCGAAGTGGTCCGTGCGTTCGGGCTGAGTGCGCCCGATGAATTCGTCGCTCGCCACGGTGCACAGCACCCACTGGGCGCGGGCTTCTCGGGCGCCCAGGACCTGTTCCCGCACGGTATCGACGAGCAAACGGCGCTGTCTCACCTAGCCGGGATTCCACCCGCGGTGGTCCGGGACTACGTGTTCAGGGGGACCGGGTCGTCGCGTTCGTCGCGGAAATAGAGTATGGCGATACTGTATTCAACCCCGTCGGTGCAGGGGATGCTTCAAACGCAGCAACCACGGCGCGAAGGGGCAAATCATGACCGGAATTCGGGTAGGCATAGTGGACCCGCTCATCGCGGCTCGGCCGGCGGCGGAAAGCTTCACCCGAGCCAACTACCTGAGTGCTGTCGCCAACCGCATCGACTCGTTTTGGGTTCCCGACCACATCAACCAACTGTTCCCGCGCTCACTATGGAAGCAGAAGTATTGCGGCGCAGCACAATTCATTCCAACGCTGGACGCCGCACTGGAGCCATGGACCATGCTGGGGCACCTCGCCGCGCGCAACAGGGCCGGCCGCCTGCGCCTCGGCGTGGGTGTGACAGACAGCGGCCGGCGCAACCCGGCCGTCACCGCGCAGGCGGCCGCAACGCTGCACCTAATCACCCGCGGGCGGGCCATCCTGGGCATCGGCCCCGGCGAGCGCGAAGGAAACGAGCCCTACGGTGTCGACTGGTCCAAGCCGGTCGCGCGATTCGAGGAGGCGATGGCCACCATCCGCGCGCTGTGGGATTCGGGTGGCCAACTCGTGAACCGCGATTCACCCTATTTCCCGCTGCGCAACGCGCTTTTCGACCTGCCGCCTCATCGCGGCACGTGGCCCGAAATCTGGATCGGCGCGCACGGTCCGCGCATGCTGCGCGCCGCGGGGCGTTACGGAGACGCCTATTTCCCCGCCTTCGCGCACCGGCCGGTGGACTATAAGCAACGTCTCGACGCGGTTCGGTCGGCGGCATCTGACGCCGGTCGCGATCCGATGTCCATCATCCCGGCGGTCATGCTGGTGGTTGTGACGGGAAACAGCCGCGATGACGTCGATGCGGCGCTCGATTCCGAGCTAATTCGGGTGACGGGGCTGAACGCGTCGGATGAATTTTTTGCTCGCCACGGAGTCCAGCACCCGCTCGGCGCGGGCTTCGCGGGCGCCCAAGACCTGCTCCCGCACGACATGGATGAGCACACGGCGTTGTCTTATGCGGCTGAGGTCCCAACGTCGGTGCTGCGGGAATACCTGCTAAACGGAACACCCGACGAGGTTCTCGACCAAGCCGCGGAGTGGCGCGACTGCGGAGTCCGCTACATGGTGCTGATCAATTCGAGCTTCGCGCAACGCAGCCTGCGCAAGGGGCTGATGTCCGCGATTCCTTTCAACAAGATCGTGCGGGGCTTGAGAAAGCTGTGACTAATTCGAGGCCGTCGCGGCCGAAATCGATTGACTCACAGTGTAACTGTCGATCCCCTCGGTTCCGAGTTCACGCCCGTAGCCGCTGTTCTTCATACCTCCAAATGGTGCGACCGGATCCATGATGTAGCCCTCGTTGACACCGAAGGTGCCGGTCCGCACCCGGGCCGCTACTCCGTAGCCGCGCTCGACGTCGGCGGTGAAAACCGAACCGGCCAAACCATACTCGGAGTCGTTGGCGATCCGCAGCGCCTCGTCCTCGTCGCCGTAGGGGATGACGGTCAGCACCGGGCCGAAGATCTCCTCGCGCGCGATCCGCATGTCGTTGTCCGCATCGGCGAACAGCGTCGGCCGCACGTACCAGCCGGTGTCCAGGCCGTCGGGCAAGCCGGCGCCGCCGGTCACCAGGCGCGCCCCTTCGCTTGTACCCGATTCGATGTAGCCCCGGACCCGCTCCCGCTGGCGCCGCGCGACCAGCGGCCCGATCTGGGTGGTGGGATCCGCTGGGTCACCCACCGTCATCGACGCCATCCCGGCCGCCAGCGCGTCCACGAACTCGTCCTTGCGCTTCTCCGGCAACAGGATTCGGCTCAGCGCGTTGCACACCTGGCCGCTGTTGGCCAGGCTGGCCGTCTGGATTGCGGCGGCGGTGGCAGCGGGGTCGGCGTCGTCGAGCACGATGGCCGCCGACTTGCCGCCCAGTTCCAGGCTCACCTGCTTGAGCCCTGCCGCGCAGGCGAGAGCCACCTGCCGGCCGGCCGCCGTGGACCCGGTGAAGGAGACCTTGTCGACGCCCGGGTGGCCGACCAGCTGTTCACCGACGTCGGAGCCGCCGGCTACCACGTTGAAGACGCCGGGGGGAAGGTCCGCGGCCGCGACGATTTCGGCCAGCAGCTGCGCGTCGAGCACCGACTCGGGTGCGGGCTTGAGCACTACCGAACACCCGGCCAGCAGCGCCGGCACCGTCTTGGCGAGGGTGAGGAACTGCGGCATGTTCCAGGGCACCACCGCGGCGACGACGCCGACCGGCTGCTTCAGAACCCGGATGTTCTTGCCGTACAACCCCGGACGTTCCTGCTGCCATTGATAGCTTGCGGCCAAACCACAGAACGCCGAGAGCATGACCAGCGGCAGCCGGACCTGCGCGGATTTGCTGAACGTGATGGGAGCGCCGATCTCGGCCGAGATCAGCCCCGCCATGTCGGCTCGCCGCTCCTTATAGATGCCGGCCAGCCGCGTGATCGCCTCGATGCGTTCCGCGGGTTGCATGCGCGGCCACGGTCCGGTGTCGAAAGCCGCCCGGGCGGCCTCGACGGCCCGACTCACATCCGCGGGCCCAGCGCACGCCGCGTGGCCGATGGCTTTCTCGCTGTGCGGCGAGATCACTGTGATGGTGGTGTCAGAATCCGGCGCCGTCCACTTGCCATCGATGAACAGTCGGTCCCTGTCGTACATGTGTCCCTCTCAGGTGTTGCGGCCGCCGTTGACGCCGAGAATCTGCCCGGTGATGTACCCGGCTTCCTCCGACACGAAAAACGCGCACGCCGCGGCGATGTCCTCGGGGCGGCCCACCCGGCGCACCGGTGTGCGATTGATGTGATCCTCCACGGTGCCACCGAGCAGCTGTCGCCGCTCGGCGCTGCGCAGCATCGGGGTGTCGACAAACCCCGGTGGCACGGCGTTGACGGTGATCCCGGATGGGCCGTATTCCAGCGCGAGCGACTTGGTCAGGCCGTTCACCGCGGACTTCGCCGCCACGTAGTGCGCCATGTAAGGCTGCCCGGAGTGAGCGCTCGACGACGAGATGTTCACGATGCGGCCCCAGCCGGCGTCGATCATGTCCGGCAGCACGGCCTGAATGGTGTGGAAGACCCCGTTCAGGTTCACGTCGATCACCCGGGACCATTCGTCGAAGGACAGGTTGGAGAACTTCTTGAAGCCCTCCACCCCGGCCGCGTTGACCAGCACCAGGATGGGGCCCAACGCTTCGCGGATCGCCGACATCGCGGCGTCGACCTGCGCACGGTCGGTGACATCCGCGACCTGGGCGACCTGGTCCGATCCCCCGTCAGTAGGTGAGAGGTCGATGACGGCCACCCGCAGTCCGTCGCTGCGCAGCCGTTCGGCGATGGCACGGCCAATCCCCGACGCACCGCCGGTCACGACAGCCGTCTTTGCGCCCAAGCCGCCCACCCGCCCTCCCGAACGATCGCCACTGGGCGATCGCCCAAATCGTTGGCTTCACATGCCTATCACCCCGCATCGATTGCGGTCAACCCTATGGGCAGGCCCCCGCACCGTTTCGCGCTGCAGGCGACCAACGCCAACCCGTGGCCGCGACTGGCGCGACAGTCCGCACGGGCGGTGGCGCGACACCGTCCGCACGGGCGCTGACCCTTGACCGCTGCGGCCGCCGGATGCGACGATGAGCCCTGCACGATTTGGGCGATCGCTCAGTATTGCTTGAAGCTAAGGGGAACGGCTAAGGCCATGGCAAAGCGGACCAGGTTCGGCGAATACCAGAATCGGTACGCGAACTATCGGTTCGAGCTCGCCGATGACGGGATCTTGTTCATGCAGTGCCACACCAACGGCGGCTGCCTGGTGTGGGACCGGCGGGCACACGACGACATGTCGGACGCGTTCGCCGACGCCGCCGGGGACCGCTACGGGAGGCGTGATGTCCACATTGCCTGAAAGATTCGCCGACCTGGAGCCGTTCGTCGCCGACTGGGCGCTGCCGACGCGGGCCCAACGCTCCGAGGCGCGGCTTGCCAAGCCCCACCGCGAACTCGTCGCGTTCCACGACGCCGTCGCCCCCGGGGCCGAGGAGGCGATCGCCCACCTGAATGGGCTCGACATCAACGCCCTGCCGGACGATGCCAGCAGGCTGCTACACCTGGTGTATTCGATGATCCTGGTCTCCTACGCCGTCAACGTGTTCAAGCAGAACCGCATCCCCGATTCCGGCGCCTTCTTCGACATGGTCGCCGAACCAGCCGTGTGATAGAACCGCACACCATGACCTCATCCGCTCGGCCCAAGGCACGGGACTCGACGTCCCGCGACATGCTGGTCGACGCGACGAGCCAGATCATGGTCGAGGAGGGGTACGCCGCGGCCACGTCACGCCGCGTCGCGGCCAAGGCCGGGGTCAAACCCGCCCTGGTGCACTACTACTTCCCCACCATGGACGACCTCTACCTGGCCGTGTTCCGCCGCGGCGCCGCCGTCTACCTGGACCACCAACAGAAGGCGCTGGCGTCCGACCGCCCCCTGCACGCCTTCTGGGATACCCTGACCGCGCCCAAGGACACCCGGCTCCTCCTGGAGTTCATGGGACTCGCCAACCACCGCAAGGAGATCCGGTCGGAGATCGCGGCCTGGTCGGAGCGCTGGCGCGAACAGCAGATCACCGCACTGAACTTCATCGTCCGCGAACATGACCTGGACACAGAAGAATTCCCGCCCGCGGCGCTGGCGGTCGTGATTGCCGCGATCGGCCGGACGCTGATATTGGAGGAGGGATTGGGCACCTCGGGAGGCCACCAGGAGGCCGTCGCGCTGGTTCGCCGCTTCCTCGACCGATTCGAGATGCCGCAACCGAAAGCGCGCCGCCGCGGCGTACCGGACCGACGCGCTTAGGCGCGAGCAGACGCAAAGGCCGCCAAATCCGGCTCCATTTGGTGGCTTTTGCATCTGCTCGGCATCTCCGTCAGGGCAGCACGACGCGTAGGTGCTCCCAGCCGCGGACGGTGGACGTCGGCGCCAATCTCGCCGTGTCGTAGTCGATGTCCCATTCCGGCCAGCGGTTGAGCATTTCGTCCAGCGCGACGCGGCCCTCCAGGCGGGCCAGGTTGGCGCCCAGGCAGTAGTGCACTCCCTTGCCGAAGGTGATGTGCGAGATGTTGTCGCGGTGGATGTTGAACGCGTCCGGATCGGCGTACCGGCGGGGATCGCGGTTCGCGGCGCCGAACAGCAGCAGCATGGCGCTGCCCGCCGGGACGGTGGTGCCGTAGCACTCGAAATCCTTTGCCATCCAACGGGCGACGTGGGGTCCGGTGGGCTCGAACCGCAGCGTCTCGTCGACGGTGCGGGTGAGCAGCGATCGATCCTCGTGGATCTCGCGGCGCTGGTCCGGATGCTCGGCGAGCACCTTGGCCAGCCAGCCGATCAGCCGGCCGGTGGTCTCGTTACCCGCGCCGGCGACCACCTGGGTGTAGTGCAGCACCTCTTTCCGGGTCAGCTTTCGGTGCACCCCTTCGTCGTCGTCGAACTCGACGTTCAGCAGCGTCGTCATCAGGTCGTCGGACGGGTTCTTGGATCGCCACTCGACGTAGTCGGCGTAGATCCGGCCGTCGGCGATGGCGTCCGCGTCGGCGACCTTCAACGGTGCGCCGGGCTTTGTCCGCAGGTTGGCGTCGTTAGCGTCGCGAACCGAGATCTGTTCGGATTCGGGGATTCCCAACAGCATGCCGATCACCCGCATCGGCATCATCGAGGCGAGCTCGGCGATGATGTCAAAGCCCGAGGACCCGACCAGCGGGTCCAGGCACCGGACACAGTACGCCCGGATCCGGTCCTGGATCTCGGCCATCCGGCGCGGCGTGAACACCCGTGACATCAGTCCACGCAGGTTCGTGTGTTCGGGTGGGTCCTGGAACATCATCACGCCGCCGGGCATGTCGAATTTCGACTGCACGAGCTCGAGGATGTCGCTGCGCCGGCTGGAGAAGGCCTGCCAGTTGGCCAAGCCCATCTCCACGTCGGAATGCCTTGATAATGTCCAGAAGTCGTATCTTTCGTTGTAGTAGATCGGCGCCTCTTCGCGCAGCCGCGCGTAGGTCGGGTACGGGTCGGCGTTGATGCCGGTGTCGTAGGGGTCGTAGTAGACGTCGGTGTCGTTCGCGAGGGTCATTGCTGCGTCCTTACTTCAGGCAGCTGCCGGCATCCACCGAGGGCCCCATGGCAACCTCCACCGAGTAGATTTGGGCGATCGCCCAAACAGTCCACGCAGGCCATGTCTAGCAGGACCTTGCCGAATGCGTCAAGACCCCGTCAGGAACCAGTGCCCGCAAGGGCGGCGTCGATCAGGGTGGCCGCGGCGGCCCGGGCGTACACAACGGGAGCGGCATCGTTGAGCGACGTCGCCATTTCGGTCGCGCCTTCGAACAGCACCGCCAGCTGCTGACCGAGCAGGTGCGGATCGGCGGCACCCACCTCCGCAGCGATGGCCACGAGGCGACGAGCGAACTCCTGCTTGTGGTTTCGCACCAGGTCGTCAGCACCTGGCAGGGCCCCGGCGGATTCCACGGCCGCATTGTGAAAGGGGCAGCCGCGCACGACTTCCGCGCGAGGCGCTTCGAAGATGGCGAGCAGGCGGTCCCGGGCGGTCCTGGTGCCGTCGTCGAGGCGCCTCTCGTTCGGCGTGCCGCCTTGCGCGTCGATGCCGCGGAGGTAGTTCGCCACCAGGTCGTTCTTGCTGGGGAAATGTTGGTAGAGCGTGCGCTTGGACATGTTTACCTGCTGCGCGACGAGTTCGACTTCTACGCCGCCGCCGAAGCCACGCCGTTATCGGAGCTGCGGCGCCTGCTTGACCTCAACACCGTCGCCGCCCTGCGAGTGGCCCAGGCGGTGCTGCCGCAGATGCGCGCCCGCGGTGACGGGAAGCTGATGTTCATGTCCAGCGTGCTCGGCCGCGTCGTGCGGCCCCCCAGCGCGGCGTACGCCGCGACCAAGTGGGCGTTGGAGGCCCTCGTCGAGGCCCTCACCATCGAGGTCGCGCCGTTCGGTGTGCAGGCCGCCCTGCTCGAGCCCGGCGCCGTGAGCTCCGGGGCCCTCGATGACGTGACCACCGACACTCTCCCCGACGATCCCTACGCCGCGATCCTCAGGGGCGGCGGGCCGCGCGCCGGCATCATCACCCCGGAGCAGGTCGCCGCCGAGGTCGCCGACGCGGCGGAGAAACCGCAACTGCCGCTTCGGATTCCGATCGGCGACGCCGCGAGGGCGGTGTTGGCGGCACGCCGTGCGGCAGCCGACGACGTCCCGTTCGGGTGGGGCTCCGGTGATTAGTGGTGGCGAGCCGCTTCCTGGACGAGCTGCACGCGCGAGCTGAGGCCTAACTTGGTGTAGACGTGGGTGAGGTGGGATTGCACGGTGCGCGGTGAGATGAAAAGCCGTGTGGCGATGTCGTTGTTGCCGAGCCCCTCGCTGACCAGTCGCACCACGTCGCGTTCGGCCGGCGTGAGTGAGGCCCAGCCGCTGGTGGGCCGCTTACGTTCGCCGCGACCGCGCTGCGCGTAGGCGATCGCCTCTTCGGTGGACAGCGCGGCGCCCTGCGCCCAGGCGGATTCAAAGCCCGCCTCGCCCATCGCATCGCGCAGCGCCGCCAACGAGGCGTCGCAGCCGGCGTCATAGACCTTGAACCGGACCGCGCCGATGCGTTGCCAGATGGCGTGCGCGGCGCCGAAGAGGCGGGTCGCTTCGCGGTGACTGCCGGCGTCGCCGGCCAGACCGGCCAGGCACTCCAGGATGTTCGGGATGGACAGGTAGGCCTTCAGTCCGGCGCCGAGCGTCAGCGCATCGTGGGCGTCGCGTTCGGCCTCGCCGGCCTCACCCGCCGAGATCGCAACCCGGGCGCGCACCGTCAGCGCTGACATCAGCCACGAGCCCGTTGTCGTCGACACGGCCTCGTCGGCCCACCGGCGGGCGGCGGCTAGATCCCGGTCCGCCAGCGCGGCCTCAGCGTTGGAGATGCGCTGTAACGCCGCCGCGCCACCGCTCCCGACACCCGCGTACTGCAGCGCCACCCCGCGCGCCTCGCGCACGGCCACGACGTCTCCGGCGGCCAGGGCCGCAGTTACCACCAGCGTGGGCCCGAGTACCGCGAATCTTCCGCCAAGATCCGCGCCGACCTTGAGGGTCATCTCAGCCAGCGCGCGGGCCGCGGCCGCCTCACCTCGATGCGCCAGGGCCAGGCCCTGACCGCCAAGGGACATCACCCTCACCATCTCGTCGTGAGCCGCATCTGCCTCGGCCGCCGCCTCGCCGAACTGTGCAATGGCTTTGGCCAGCTCACCCCGCGACATCTGCCCCACCCCAAGATAGAACCGACACAACCGCGAGTTGGAACGGTCGCCGATCGCATCGGCGAGGTCGCGCCCTTCGCCGCCAGCTGCGCGCATCCCGGGGAGGTCACCCGCGATGTGGGCGCCGGTCGCCTGCATGGCGAGGATCTGGCTTAGCCGCCACCGATCGTCCACGGCGCGGGCCAGGCCGATCGCCTCGGCGAAGCACGCCCGGGCCACCTCGGCTTTATAGCCCATGCCGGCGATGAAGCCGCAGGCGGTCAATGTGCGGGCCAGCAGGGCCGGCTCATCGGCCTCGCGCGCGATCGCCAAGGCATGTTCGGCCTGATCCAGGCTGTCGGCGCCCACAAAAGCATCGAGGACTGCCTTGTCGGCGAGCGCCCGGGCGCGCACCGGGGCCGCTAGCTCGAGGTGCTGGGCGCCGAGGTCGGCGAGGGCGGCGTCGAACCAGGCCAGTCCTTCCCGGAGTCTGCCCCGTGTCACCCAGAGCGGTTGCAACGACGATGCCATCGCCAGCGCGGGCTCGACATCGGAATTTTCCCGGCTCCACGCGAACGCAGCGCCCAGGTTGTCGATCTCGGTCTCGGCCTGCTTGAGGCGCTGCTCATAGTCGGCGCCCGCCGGGGTGTCGAGCAGCGCCGCCTGCGCGGTGTAGTGATCGCGGTGACGCGTCCGCACGGCGTCGGCTTCGCCGGACTCGCCGAGCTTTTCCAGCGCGTATTGGCGCACCGTCTCGAGTAGCCGATAGCGCGTTCGGCTCCCGCTCTCGTCGGCGACCACCAGCGACTTGTCCACCAGCAGGGTGAGTTGATCCAGCACCTGATAACGCTCAACCGCACCCGAGCCGGCGACGCCTTGGGCGGCGTCGAAGTCGAACCCGCCCAGAAACACCGCCAACCGACGGAACAAGACCCGTTCCGGCTCGGTCAGCAGCGCATGGGACCAATCCACCGAGGCGCGCAAGGTCTGCTGGCGGCGCACCGCGGTGCGGGCGCCGCCGGTCAGCAGCCGGAATCGGTCGTGCAAACTGTCGACGATCTCGGCCAGCGACAACGCCCGCACCCGGGCCGCCGCCAGCTCGATCGCCAGCGGCACCCCGTCGAGGCGCCGACAGATCTCCGCCAGCGCCGCGGCGTTGTCCTGCGTGACGGCGAAACCGGGGCGAGCATGGCGGGCCCGGTCGGCGAACAGTTCGATGGCTTCATCGGCCAGCGGCAGTGACGGCACCCGCCAACTCAGCTCGCCGGCCACGCCGATCGGCTCGCGGCTGGTCGCCAGCAGCGTCAACCCCGCCGCGACGCTAAGGAGCGCGACTACCAGCGCCGCGCAGGCGTCCAGCAGATGCTCGCAGTTATCCAGCACCACCAGCATCTGACGCTCGGCGGCGAACCGGGCCAGCGTGTCCATCGTGGAGCGGCCCGGTTGGTCGGGCAGCCCGAAGGCACGGGCCACCGCGATCGGCACCAGATCGGGATTCGTGATCGGCGCCAGGTCGACATACCGGATTCCGTCGCCGAACTCGGCCGCCGACGCGGCGACCTCGACCGCCAGCCGGGTCTTACCCACGCCGCCAGCTCCGGTCAATGTCACCAGCCGGTGCTGCCCCAGCAATTCCCGCAGCTGGGCCAGTTCCGCGTCGCGGCCGACAAAACTGGTCAGCTGCACCGGAAGGTATTGGGACACAGAGTCTTTAGCGGCCATGGCACCTTTGACCCGGAGCGGCGCGAACTCGTTCACCAGATCGGGATGACACAGCTGCACGACGCGTTCCGGGCGAGGCAGATCCCGCAACGGATGGCTGCCAAGGTCGGTCAGCCACGCACCCTCGGGTAGCCGATCCACCACCAGCGGTTCGGTCGCGCCGGAGAGCACGATCTGGCCCCCGTGCGCCAGGTCGCGCAGCCGCGCGGTCCGGTTGATCGTCGGGCCGGCGTAGTTGCCCTCGTCGCGCAGCTGCACCTCGCCGGTGTGCAGGCCGAGGCGCAGCCGGATCGGGGCCAGCGGGGCGCGCTGCAACTCCAGCGCCGCCGCCACCGCGTCGGAGGCACGCGCGAACGCCGCCACAAAGCTGTCGCCCTCGCCCTGCTCAACGGGGCGAACCCCGTCGTAGGCGGCGATCACATCGGACACGACTCGGTTGAAGCGGGCGATGGCCGCGGTCATCTCGTCGGGCTTGGTCTCCCACAGCCGCGTCGAGCCCTCGACGTCGCCCAGCAGCAACGTCACCGTGCCGGTCGGCAGCAGCCCGCTCACGACAACTTCGCTCCAGTCCACCAGCGGCAGGTCCGCACGCGGATCGATCTCGCTCATGCTAGCCAGCATGCGCGGCCCGCAGGCCGCAGAACATCCGCGCAAACGCGGAGATGCGGCCCGGCGTGCGCGGAGATGGGGCTCGGCGTTCGAGGAGACACCGTCACAGGTTCACGGCATGGCGTCGGCCCACCCGATGTGGCCCTCATAGCCCAGCGATGTCGCCATCGCGCGATAGCGGTCCCTGAGCTCGGTGTAAGCCGGGGCATCAGGGGCATCAGGGGCATCAGGGGCATCAGAGCGCGCCCGTGCCAGAAGGGCCCGCAGCCGTAACACCAGGATCTCGCGCACCGGGACCTCCTCGTCGGCGCGCGCCGTCACCAACCGCTCGATCGCGGCCTCGGCCTCCATCACGTCGCTCTGCGCTCCGCGCTCGAGCAGTGTTTCCACCAGGAGCCCCGTCGCGGGGATGCCCCACCCCAGTAACCGCCCCTCGCGGATCAGCTGATCGGCGGCCGCGCGGACGAGGGGTATTGCGTCATCGCGATCGCCGCGCCGGGCCCGTTCTCGGGCCAGGTAAAGACCGGCGACCGGCAACCCGACCGAACTGTGCCCCTTGAGCGTCAGCCAATCCCTGACCTCGGTGAGGACCCGCCGTCCTCGGTCATGTTCGGCATCCGTCGGGCGGTGCATCAGCGCAAGGCCCAGCACCATCTTGGACAGGGTGAACGCGAGGTCGTCGCTGGATCGTTCGGCGTTCTGCACGACGTCCTCGATCTCGGCCAGCGCCCAGTCGTCGACGGCCAGCACGCCGAATGGTATTCCCGCGCCGTAGAAGTAGCCAGCAGCGGCGGTGTAGGACAGCGGGTCCGCGCTACGGGCCATCGGCACACCGCGGCCCCGGTCCTCTTGCCATGCAGGATGGCCCACGAAACAACGCGCGTTCCCCCGCATCGCCAACGCGACCGCCAGCGGGGAACCGACGAGAAAATTGCCCATCGTGGGATCACCGTCGGCCAGGTCGATGAGTCGCTCCAACCACGGCAGCGCCTCGGACCATTCCGAGCACTCACCCTTGGCATAAATCGGCGCGATGGACAAGCCCACCGTCAAGGTCGGATCACCAATCGACTCAATGAGATCCATGGCTTCGGACGCCAACTGCGACGCCTCCCGCAGCCGGGAGTGATACGAGTGATCCCACACCAGCCCCGCCATGGCGATGGCCAACGAGCCCTTGTCGCCGGCAGCGTTGCACAACGTACGCAGTTCATCGAAACGGGCGCTGGCGTCTCCGCGAACCCGCCACGCGATCCCGCACAACATGGTGCGAGGAGCAATACGCATTACTGCCCGGCTCGGGTCGTCGGCGGGCAATGCGTCGGCGATCTTGATGGCGTGGTCCCAACTGAGTTGCGCCGCGCCGACATCGCGGTTGGTCGCCCACGCCGCGGCGCGCATGTGCCAGCCGTAGGCGCCGTGCCCGTCGCCGGCGGCCTCCAGATGCTCGGCGATCAGCACGGCGTGCTGGTCGGCTGAATGTGGGTCACGCGCCTCGATCGCGGCGGCCAGTCGCCGGTGCAACCGGGCCCGATCGGATTTCAGTTGCGTTTCGTAAGCCACGGTGCGCACCATCGGATGCCGAAACTCGTATTCCGCGCGCTCGGTGAACCGCACCGGGTCGATGAACTCGGCGTTGATCAGCTCATCGACAAACGGCTCGATTCCCAGACCGGCCAGTAGATCGGATTCGAACCGAAATCCGACGACCGCCGCTGCGGCCAGCGTCTGCTTGGCCGGTGGACTGAGCCGGTCGATGCGGGCCGCGATGGTCGCCTGCAGCGTGGCCGGAACGGCGATCTCGTCAACGTCGGTGTGACAGCTGTAGCCGCCGCGCTTGCCCACCAGCACGCCGCGTTCGGCCAGCTCACGCGTGATCTCCTGGGCGAAGAACGGGTTGCCGGCCGCGCGCTCTGCGACGATGTCGCCGACCTGGGACACCGACGGGTCCGGACCCAGCAATTCCCCAACCAGCGTTGAGGTTTCGGCATCACTCAGCGGCGTCAGGGCGACCGTCTGCGAGCCCACCACATGCTGGAGGGCTCCCACGTAGTCCGGGCGGTAGGTGATCAACACCATCGAGCGGGTCTGCGGGACCAACGCGGCCAGGTCCGCGAGCATGGAATCGCTGACCTCGTCGATCCAGTGCACGTCCTCCAAAACAAACAGTCCCGGCCGGGTGCGCGCCAGCTGGGCCGCGTTGATCAAGGCGGTCAGCCGTCGCCGGCGCGCGTCCGGGTCGATCCGCGGCAGCTCGACGCCAGGATCGGCGATGCCCAGCAGGTCGTCGAGCAGCAGCATGTCCTGCGAATCACCATCGCGGATAAGTCTGCGCACCCGCGCCCGCGCGCTCTTATCGTCGAGGCCACTGAGCCGCCCCACCGCGCGCAACAAACGCGCCACCACGTCGAACGCGACATCGGTCGCATGCGACTCGGCGAAGGCGGAATACACCGGAACGCCATGGCTTTTCGCACGTTCGATGGTTTCGCTGACAAGCCGGGTCTTGCCGATGCCGGGAAGACCCACCACGCCGACCACGGATCCGCGTCCCGCAATCGATCGGTCCAGCATCGCCGCCAGCGTTGCCAATTCCCATTGGCGACCGACCAATCTCGAATGCGAGGGGCCGATTTGTCGACGCTGCTCGGCCACGCTGAGCAGCCGCCGCGCGGGCACCGCCTCCTCGGCGCCTTTGATCCGCACCAGCTGCGGCTCGCCGAGCACCGCCATGTCCTCGACCAGCCGCGCGGTGGAGTCGCTGAGCATCACCGCGCCCGCCGGCGCCGCCGACTCCATCCGCTGCGCCATGCCCACCTGCTCACCGATCGCCGTGTAACCCAACGCACCCGAACCGATCTCACCGGTGATCACCTGGCCGGAATTGAGCCCGATCCGCATCCGCAGATCCACGTCTTCGCGGTCATGGATCGCGTCCGCCAGCGCCTTGGCCTCGCCCTGGATGCCGAGTGCGGCCAAACACGCCCGTGTCGCGTGGTCCTCCAGCGCGGCCGGCGCACCAAACACCGCCATGACGCCGTCACCGGTGAACTTGTCGACCGTGCCGCCGTAGCGCTTCACCACCGTCGAGCACCGGTCGACCAGTTCGGCCATGATCTCGCGCAACCGCTCCGCACCGACGGTCGCAGCGATATCCATGGATCCCACGACATCGGCGAACAGGACCGTCACCTGTTTGTATTCGGCAGGAGCGCCGGCCTCGGCGACCGGTGAGCCACACCCGTGACAGAACCGCGCGTGCTCGAGCAACTCGGTTCCGCACTTGCGGCACGCCGTTCCGGTCATCCGACCCCCCGCCAATCGGGCGTCCGAGGTCCTGTCAGGCCCCGGACCCGCTCCTAGGAAATTATCAAAAACCGCTAATAATTCGGTCCGGGTTGGGTGTCACCGTTCGAAACCCGTGAAGATTCGTCACGCGGGCGTGAAAGCTGCGTTAAGAACCGTCAAGAACGTCGCCATTTCACCGTCATACCCCCACCTTGGAGGTATGACGCTGGTCGAGCTGCATCCGTCGACACACCGCGGGTCGAACCAACACCTCGACCGCGCGGTCTGGCCGCTGAGCAGCCATGTCGATGAACTGGGCCGACTGTGCGTCGGCGGGGTCGCCGCCACCGAGATCGCCGCCGAGTTCGGCACGCCCACCTACGTGGTGGACGAACAAGATTTTCGGGCCCGCATCCGCGCGTACCGCGCCGCGCTTCCCGGGGTCGACCTGGTCTATGACGGCAAGGCGTTGCTGAGCACCGCGGTGGCGGGGTGGGCGGCCGCCGAAGGTGCCGGAGTGGGCGTCTGCTCCGCCGGCGAATTGGCGACCGCGCTGGCCGCGGAGGTGCCGCCAGCTCGGCTCGTCGTGCATGGCGCCGCTAAAACCGCGGGCGAGCTGCACGACGCGACCGCCGCCAGCGTGGGGCGCGTCGTCATCGAGTCCCCCAGCGAGATAGCGCTTCTTGCCGGACGGGTACGCCGTCGGCAACGCGTGCTGGTGCGCGTCATTCCCGATGTCGGCACCGAAGGTGACCAGAAGTTCGGCTTCGCGTTGGCCGGCGGCCAGGCGGCGGGCGCGGTCAAGCGCGTCCTGGATCAGCCCTGCCTCGAAGTGGTCGGGCTGCACTGCCAGCTCGGTTCGCAGCTCTCCGACACCGGGCTCTACGGCGAGGCGATACGGCAGATGACGGCGTTGATGGCGGAGGTCCGTGACCGCCATCGCGTCGTGCTCACCGAGCTCAATCTCGGCGGCGGACACGCGGTCCCGCACACCTCCGGCGAACCAGAGCTCAGCGTGCGTGCACTCGCCGCGACCATCGATGCGGCACTCGAATCCGCTTGTGCGCAATACGAATTCCCCCGCCCCCGGATCGTCATCGAGCCCGGTCGGGCGATCGCCGCACGCGCCGGGATGACCCTGCACCGGGTGATCGCCGTCAGGCACCAGCCCGGCGGGCGCACCTTCGTCGCGGTGGACGGCATGTGGGACAGTCCGGCGGGGCATTTCGGGGCGCCCGACGGCCCGAAATACGCCGAAGGCCCCAAATACTCTGTGGCACTGGCTAACCGGCACCAGACAGCCCGCACCGCACCCGTCACCGTGGTGGCCCGGCACGGCGAAACCGGCAATGAGATCGCCCGCGATGTCGACCTGGCCGCCGACATCCGCCCCGGCGACCTGCTCGCGGTCGCCTGCACCGGCGCCTACCATCACTCAATGGGCCCGAGCATCAACCTGGTGGGCTGCCCGCCGCTGGTCGCCGTCGCCGGGGGGCAGGCTCGTGAACTCGTGCGACGCGAAACGATCGACGACCTGCTGGCCCGCGACCGAGGCTGGCCCGGTTGTCGAGCGTGACCATCCGTAACGGCGCCGACCGTCGGACAACGCCCGCCGCCCGGATGTGGGCCGGGGTGAAGAGGGTTCGTGTGACGGCGGCATACGCGGTCGCGCTGGTGGCGGTTTCCGCCACGTTGACGGCGCTCGGTCCGCACGCGCGCGACGACGTGGTGCGTGACATGAGCACGAACTTGCACAACCTGGCGCACGGCCGGGTGTTGACGTTGATCGGTAGCGCGTTTGTCGAGGCGAGCGACAACGTCTACGCATCGCTGCCCGGGCTGGTATGCCTGCTGGCGCTCGGCGAATTGATATGGCTCGGTAGGGGTTTGATCGTCGCCTTCCTGATGGGTCATATCGGCGCCACGCTGCTGGTCGCGGTGTGGCTGGTCGTCGCGGTTGGGCAGGGCTGGCTGCCGATCGCGGTCGTGCAGGCCACCGACGTCGGGGTCAGCTACGGCGTGATGGGTGTGCTGGGCACGCTGACCGCCTCGATACCGTCGCGCTGGCGGCCGATGTGGATCGGTTGGTGGCTGGGCATCGCGGTGCTGGTGGTGGTGTGGGCGGACTTCGAGTTCACCGGCATCGGTCATGTGCTGGCCCTGGTGCTGGGCATGGTTTTGTCGTTCCGGTTGCGCGCGCTGGCGCAGTGGACACCCCTGCGCCAGGCTTTGCTCGCCGTCGGAGTCAGCTACGGCTATTTCTCGCTGTGCGGACCATCGCCGCTGGCCGCGATCGGGGGGCTGGCGGGCGCGCTGATCGCGCTCCTCGTCAGCCGGGTGTTGGCACTGAGCCGCACCGGTATCAGCCCCGCGTCACCGCGATCCCCGAGCCCGACTGGGTGATCTTTGGTGAGCCCGAGTGGTAGGTCACCGTGTTGTTGTAGCCCGCGACGTTGATGGTGTCGGCGCTGTCGACCCGCACCAGATTGTCGTAGGCGGAGACGGTCAGGCTGCCACAGTGTCCACCGACGGTGAGCGAGTTGTTGTAGCCGGCCAGCGTCAGTTTGCCGTTGCCGCATGCGGGATCGGTGATCGTGTTGCCGAAGCCGGTCACCTCGATGCTGTCGGCGCTGTCGACGTTGATGTGATCGTCGAAGCCGGTGACCTTCAGGCTGGCACAGTGACCGACGGTGTGAATTGTGCTGTTGTTGGCCGACAGCGTCAGGCTGGAGTCGTTGCACACGATCGTTTGGTTCTGTCCGTTCCCGACGAGGTCGAGCGTGCCACCCTGGGCCATGGTGATCGGGCCGCTGCCGCCACCACCGGCGCTCCGAAGGTACTGCACCATAAAGATCGCCGCCCCGATCAGCACCGCGATCACGGCCAGGACCCCGGCCACCCAGAGCAGCGACGACGGGTTGCGCTGGCTGTTTAGTGGCGGCGGCATGGAAGCGGCCGGGGCGTACCGCGGGCGACGCGCACCGGCCGTCGCGTCCGCGAGCTCGCGTTCCAGCTCGCGGATCCGCTGCTCGGGGTCGTCAGATTTCATTTTCATATGTCAGCATTTAGCCATGAGCGCACGCAATATCGCTCGCGTCGCCGCTGTCGTCGCGGTTGCGACGACGATGGCCTGGGCGCCGCTGAGCGCCTTCATCGACGCTGGTCACGCCGCTGCCAGCCCGTGCTCCGACGTCGAAGTGGTGTTCGCCCGCGGCACCGATGAAGCCCCCGGCCTCGGCGGGGTCGGCCGGGCATTCGTCGACTCGCTCAGGTCGCAGGCCGGCGGACGGTCGCTCGGGGTCTACGCGGTCAACTACCCCGCCACCTACGATTTCGCCAGGAGCATGCCGGTCGGCGCCGGCGATGCGCGCACCCATGTCGAATCCACGGCTGCGAACTGTCCCAATACCAAAATGGTGCTTGGTGGGTATTCGCAGGGCGCCGCGGTTATCGACATAACCACCGATGGGCTGCCGTCCGAGGTGGCCGGCCATGTCGCCGCCGTCGCCGTATTCGGCAATCCGGAGAGCACCTACGCGCGGTCGCTGGGCGGCGGCCCGGTGCCGGCGATCAGCCCGCTCTACCAACCCAAGACAATTGACCTGTGCGTGCCCGACGACCCGATCTGCTCCGAGGGCAAGAACTCGGCCGCGCACCAGCAGTATGTCGCGTCCGGGATGACGAACCAGGCCGCTGCGTTCGCGGCCGGCCGGCTCTGACGATCGGACGCTCGTCAACGCGCAACACACGCAAAGTGAACCTGCGGCGCGCAGATCGTTAATAGGATGGCGCGGGCCTGCTGAAAGGATTTAGGCAATGTCGCGCCCAGTGATTGAGCACCCGAAGTTGTGCCTCAACATGATCGTCCGCAACGAGGCACACATCGTCCATGAGGTGCTCGACGCGGTCAGCCCCTACATCTCGTCGTGGGTCATCGTGGACACCGGCTCCGAAGACGGGACCCAAGACGTCATCCGGGGCCACATGGCCAGTCTGGGCATTCCCGGCGAGCTGCACGAACGCCCGTGGCGGAACTTCGGTCACAACCGGTCCGAGGCGCTGAAACTGGCCCAGGGACATGCCGATTACATCTGGGTTATCGATGCCGACGACACGGTGGCGGGCACCCCCGACTTCAGCCGGCTCAGTGCCGATGTGTACGACCTGCGCGTCCGCGACGAGGGAACCCACAACATCCACTGGCGCCGGCAGCTGTTCCGCGACGGTATCGGCTGGTATTACCTCGGGGTCGTCCACGAGTTCTCCACCTGTGACCACCCGTACGTCACGACGCGCCTCGAGGGCGACTACTTCATCGAGTCGCGGCGCCTTGGCAGCCGAAACCTCGATCCGAAGAAGTATGAGCGGGATCGAGATGTGTTGCTCGCCGAGCTCGAGCGCAATCCGGACGACAAGCGCTCCATGATCTCCCTGGCCCAGACGTATTTCGACCTCAAGGACTTCGCCAAGGCGCGCAGCTGGGCTGCGCGGCGGAGCCAGCTGGGCGACGGGGATGAGGAGGTCTACTTCTGCCTCTACCTGGTCGCCGAATCGATGGCAAAGCTCGGTGAGCCTTGGCCGGATGTCCAGGACGCTTTCCTGCGGGCGTGGGAGTTCCGGCCGACCCGTGCCGAGACTCTTTATGAGATCGCGTTCCGCTACCGCAAGGACGAGCGCTACCACCTTGGGCACCTCTTCGCCAAGCGGGCTGCCGAAATCCCGATTCCCGCCGTGGACTCGTCGTTTGTCCGCACCCAGATCTACAACTGGCGCGCGGCCGATGAGCAGGCGGTGTGCGCGTCCTGGATCGACCGGCACGAGGAGGCGTTCACGATCTGGCGTCGGCTGCTGGCCCGAGACGACATACCCGAGGACGAGCGGAAAAGGCTTGCCGCGAACCGCGATGTCGCGGCGCCGACGATGTTGGAAGCGGCCGCCGCGTATCCGAGCAAGCTGGCGCGGGACGTGGTCGCGGGCCCGCGCGACTGCGAGCTCACCATCAGCCTGGTCGCCGGGCCTGATCTGGGTGCGACCGAGCGGACGCTCAACTCGTTCCTGCGCTGCTGCCTCGACCTGCCGCGGATGGTGCGCGTCCTCGTCGTCAATGCCGTTCTGTCAGAACAGGATCGGACGACCCTGCTGCAGCGTTACCAATTCATCGAGGTCTGCGCCGCGGGCGCAGAGAGTCCGGGCGGCGAGCTTGCCCGCATCCGGGATGAGGTCCAAGGACGCTTCTGGCTGCACCTGGGCCGGGGCTGGCGTTTCTTTGCCCCGGAGCGGCTCATCGGCCGCCTGACCGCGATTCTCGAGGCCGAGCCCGAGGTGTTCCAGGTGGGCATTAACTTCGGCGATGCGACGGAACTCACCGGCGAAAGTGCCGCCGAGGACCTGGTGCGACGCGGCGCGGATGCCGGCCGGTACGTGATCTCCGATGTGGTGGCCAGCGGCCCCTCCATGTTTGACACCGCGCGGCTGGGTCGGGCGCACGGTTTCATCCCCACCGACCGCGATCCGATTGCTGAGCTCGGCCGGCGGGCGCGGGTGGCCGGGCTGCGGACAGCCAGCCTTGATGAAGTGCTCTGCGTCGCGGGGGAATGACAGCCCGGCACCGGGAGGTAGGGGCCTTCCAGGGCGCGATTGCCACCACGCCGAGATTGCCACCATGGTCGTGATTGCCGCCTCGACCACAGCCCCCACGGCAATTTCAGCGAACCGTGGCTACGGCATCGCCTCGCCCCAATCGATATGCGCCTCCAAGTCAAGCGTTCTTGCCCTATCGCGGTAGCGATCCCGCGTGTGCACGTAAGCCTGGGCGTCACCACGCGTGCGCGCCAGTAGCGCGTGCAGCCGCAACAGCCAGATGTCGCGCACCATGAGGCCGTCCGTGGGCAGGCGCGCGAGCCGATCAATTGCGACCTCGGCTTCGGCCACGTCGGCGTCAGCCCCGCGCTCAAGCAGCGCCTCCACCAGGACTCCCGTCGCAGGAAAGCCCCACCCCAGCAGCAATCCCTCGCGGAACAGATCGTCGACGGCGGCGCGCATGAGTGGGATGGCGCCATCGAGATCTCCACGCCTGGCCCTCTCCCGCGCCAGGTAGATCTCGACAATCGGCAAGTCGCACAGGTTGTATCCCCAGCGCCGGAACAGTGCGCTGACTTCCGCCAGTATCTGTCGCCCGCGGTCGCGCTCGGCAGTCGATGTGCGCTGCACCAGCGCAACGCCCAGCGCCGCCCGGGTGAGGGCCAACGCGAGGTCGTCGCAGCATCGTTCCGCGATCGCCAGGGCATCCTCGATCTCGCGCATTGCGGAATCGTCGGCCCGCATCACGCCACCCGGGATTCCCCCGAAATAAACGGCACCGACAACCTGGACGTATGACGCCGGATCGGAGCTTCGCGCCATGGCGACGGCGCGGTGCATGTCGTCTGACCATCCGGGACGACCCAGGCACCACCGGGCAACGGCCCGCGCCGCGAACGCGTGCGCCAATGGCGACCCGATCGCGAAGTTGCCTTTTTCGGGGTCACCGTGGGCGAGGTTGATCACCCTCTCCGACCACCGCAGCACCTCCGAATACTCGGCGGCCTGCAGCTTGCCGAAGACCAGCGGCACATGCAGCCCCACCATCAGGGTCGCATCGTCCAGCGAGCCGATGAGGTCCCACGCTTCGGATGCCAGCCGCGAGGCCTCGCGGATTCGGGCCTGGTACGCGCGCTGCAACACCAACCCGGCGGCCCCGGAGGCCAGCGCCGCCGTGTCCCCGGCGGCGGCGCACAACTGGCGCAATTCATCAAAGCGGGTGGCGGCCACGTCCATGGGGACCCGCCAAGCCATCCCGCACAGCATGGTGCGGGGAGTGATTTGCAGGGCCGTGCGGCTGGGGTCGTCGGCGGGCAGGGCATCGGCGATCGTTCGGGCGCGCTCCCAACTCAACCGCGCCGCGGCAATGTCATGGCTTTCTGCCCACCTTGCGGCGCGCATACGCCACTGATATGCGGCGTGCCCCTCGCCCGCGGCCTCCAGATGTGCGGCGATCAGCGCAGCGTTGCGGTCGGCTGATCCCGGCTCGCAGGCCTCGACGGCCGCGGCCGCCCGTCGGTGCAACGCGGCAAGTTCTGGTTTGGGTTGCGCTTCGTAGGCCACGCCGCGGATCAGCGGATTGCGAAACCCGTATTCGGCGCTGGGCGTGAGCCGCAGTTGGCCGACGAGCCCGGCGTCGATCAGCTCGTCGACCCGGGGATCGATTTCCAGCCTCGCCAGCAGATCGCGGCTGAAGCGAGACCCGATGACGGCCGCCGCGGCAAGTGTGCGTTTGGCCCCCGCACCCAGCCGGTCGATGCGCGCGGCGATGGTCTCCCGCAGCGTCGCCGGCATGCGGACCCCACCGACGTCGGTGCGGCAGGCGTACCCGCCGCGCTGTCCGACCAGCACGCCGCGTTCGGTGAGTTCACGGGTGATCTCCTCGGCGAAGAACGGGTTACCGGCCGCGCGCTCGGCGATAACCTCTCCGACCTCGCCAGCGGACGGATCGGGGCCCACCAGTTCGGCGATCAGCGTGGAGGTTTCCGCAATACTCAGGGGTGCCAGCTCGATGGTCTGTGCGCCGGTGACATGCGTCAAGGCTCCGCGGTATTCCGGGCGATAGGTGATCAGTACCAACGAGGGGGTCTCCGGGATCACCGAGAAAAGATCCGCGAGCATGGACTCGCTGGCCTCATCGATCCACTGCGCATCCTCCACCACAATGATCACCGGCTGCGTGCGGAACAGTTGGGCGGTTTTGACCAGCGCGACCAATCGCCGCCGCCGCGCATCCGCGTCGATCTGCCGAAGCTCCGCCTCGTGGTCGGCCTCGTGGTCGGCCTCGTGGTCGGCCTCGTGGTTGGAGAAGCCCAGGAGGTCATTCAGCAGCAGCACGTCCTCCGGGTCGGAGTCATCCGGGCCCGTGAACTGACCCATGTCGCGCAGCAGCTGCGCCACGACCCCGAGCGGGACGTCGGTGGCGTGCGACTCGCATGAGGTGGAAAACACTTTGACACCAAGGCTTTTCGCCAGCAGCCCGACTTCACCAACCAGCCGGGTCTTGCCGATGCCGGCGGGACCGACCACGCCTACCACCGACCCACGGCCCTCGATCGAGTGGCCCAGCATCGCCGTCAGGGTGGCCATTTGCGCCCCGCGTCCCACCAACGTCGGCCCTGCGGCGGGGGGCACTGGGTTCTCGGCGCCCTTCATGCACTGAATGTCATCGCGGGGACGTCACCCGCGTGCGCCCGACGTCGTTTCCGCCTTCATCGGCCCCTCCGCTACTTCTGATCCCGGAGTTTCCCAGTGTTCCAGGATAGGGCGCTCGGCGCCGTTGTTGGTCGAGTCTGCGGTATGGGCTAACACCAGCCCGGGATCAGGTGTGAAGTGCCGCTTCCCGGACGAGCTGCACGCGGGAGGTCAGGCCGAGTTTGGCGTAGACGTGGGTGAGGTGGGACTGCACGGTGCGCGGTGAGACGAAAAGCCTTGTGGCGATGTCGTTGTTGCCGAGGCCCTCACTGACCAGGCGCACGACGTCGCGCTCGGTCGGCGTCAGCGAAGCCCAGCCGCTGGTGGGTCGTTTGCGCTCGCCGCGGCCGCGCTGCGCGTAGGCGATCGCCTCTTCGGTGGACAACGCGGCACCCTCGGCCCATGCGGATTCAAAGTCTTTCTCGCCCATGGCTTCTCGCAGCGCCGTCACCGAGGCTTCGTAATCGGCGTCCCAGACCTGGTAGCGGACCTCGCCGATGCGTTGCCGGATGGCGTGTGCCGCGCCGAACAGCCGGGCGGCTTCGCGGTGGCTGCCGTCGTCACCGGTGAGAGCGCCCAGACACTCGAGGATGTCCCCAACGCCGGCGCGCACCTGCATGTCGGTGGCGCGCGCGAGCGCGTCATGGGCGTCGCGTTCGGCCTGCTCCGGCTCACTTTGCGCGATCGCCACCCGGGCGCGAGTGGCCAACCCAAGCACCAGCCACCAGCCGCTCGTTTTCGCGACGGCCTCGTCGGCCGCACGCCGGGCGGCGACCAGATCCCCGCCCGCCAGCGCGGTCTGCGCACTGAACACCCGCTGCGCCGCCGCCGTCGCGGGTAGGACGGCCCAGTGCTGCCCAATCTTCTCGCTCGCGTCTTGCGCCGCCACGGAATCGCCGGCTGCCATTGCGGCGAAAGCCAAGGCCATGTAAACGAGGCCCGCGGCCATCCCGCCCAGCTCGACCGCGGCCTCGACAGCCGCATCGGCGACGGCCCGGGCCGCACGCACCTCACCTTGCCACGCCAAGACAGCGCTCTGGCCGGCGCGGCCATAGACCTGATAGGTCACGTCGTGTGCCGCCTCGGCCTCGGCCGCCAACGCGCCGAATTGTGCGGCGGCGCCTGCCAGTTGGCCCTGGAAGTGCTGTGCCACCACAAGACACCAGCGGCACTGGCGCGACGCGAACCGGTTGCCGATCGCCTCGGCGAGGTCGCGTCCCTCCTGACCGGCTGCGCGCACCGCGATCGCGTCGCCCGCCGTGGTTGCCGCGCGCGCCTGCCAGGCCAGGATCTGACTGAGCCGCCACGGGTCACCTAATGCACGGGCGAGGCCGATCGCCTCGGCGAAATACGGGCCCGCCGGCTCGGCATTAAGGACGGCGATGGGACCGCAGGCGGTCAGCGCCCGGACCAGCAGGGCGGGGTCATCAACCTCGCGCGCGATCCCCAGGGCTTGCTCAGCCAGATCAAAACTGGGGGCACCCGTAAATACGACGAGCACGGCCTTGTCGGCGAGCGCGCTCGCACGCACCGCGGCCGGCACTACGGTGTCGCGGGTGTCGTGCCCGTCGAGATCGGTGAGGGCGGCGTCCAACCAGGCCAGCCCTTCCCGGATGCGCCCGCGCGCCAGCCACAGCGGCTGCAGCGAGCACGCCAGCGCCAACGCCGCCTCGGTCTCGGAGTTCTCGCGGCTCCACCCGAACGCGGCACGCAGATTGTCGATCTCACTCTCGGCCTGCTCGACACGTTGGTCATAGTCACGGCCCGCCGGGGCGTCGAGCAGCGCGGCCAGCGCCGTGTAGTGATCGCGGTGACGCGACCGCACGGCGTCGGCCTCGCCGGACTCCCCAAGTTTCTCCAACGCATACTGGCGCACCGTCTCCAGCAACCGGTAGCGCGTTGGTCCCCCGGTGTTTTCCGCGACAACCAACGACTTGTCGACCAGCAAGCTGAGCTGATCGAGCACCTGGTAACGCGCAAGCCCGTCGGTGCCCGCCACCGCCTGGGCCGCCGCCAGATCGAAACCCCCCAAAAACGCCGCCAGCCGACGAAACAGCACGCGTTCGGTGTCGGTCAGCAGCGCATGCGACCAATCCACCGAGGCGCGCAACGTCTGCTGGCGGCGCACCGCGGTGCGCGCACCCCCGGTCAACAACCGAAACCGGTCATGCAAGCTGTCCAAGATCTCATCCACCGACAACGCCCGCACCCGCGCCGCCGCCAACTCGATCGCCAACGGCATCCCATCCAACCGGGCACAAACCTCGGCGATAGTGGTGGCGTTGTCCTCGCACACCGCGAAGCCCGGCTGGGCCAACCGGGCCCGATCGGCGAACAACTCGACCGCCTCATCGGCCACCGACAACGACGGCACCCGCCACGTCACCTCACCGGGCACACCGATCGGCTCACGACTGGTCGCCAACAGCGTCAAACCCGGCGCCGCACCCAGGAGGGCGACGACCAACCCGGCGCACGCGTCCAGCAGATGCTCACAGTTGTCCAACACCACCAACAGCTCGCGGTCGCGGACAAACCGCAGCAACGTCTCCATCGTCGAGCGTCCGGGGTGATCGGGCAGACCCAACGCACGCACCACCGCAACCGGCACCAGGTCAGCAACGGTGAGCGGCGCCAGATCCACATACCACACACCCGCGCGGTAATCTCCGGCCACCTGGTTGGCGACCTCGACCCCCAACCGGGTCTTACCCGCCCCACCGGCCCCGCTCAGCGTGATTAGCCGGTTGCCAGCCAACAACTTCCGCACCTCGCCAAGCTGCGCGCCGCGGCCCACGAAACTCGTGAACTGCGCCGGAAGACTATGCACAGCAACACTTTTAGCCGTATTCAACGGCGGAAAAGCGTTACGCAGATCGGGATGACACAGCTGCAGCACCCGCTCCGGACGAGCAAAACCCCGCAACTCGTGCGTCCCCAGATCCGTCAACCAGGTGTCGGCGGGCAGCGCGTCCGCGACCAACGCCTCGGTCGCCCCCGAGAGCACCGTCTGCCCACCATGGGCCAAATTCCGCAGCCGAGCCGTCTTGTTAATGGTCGGGCCGATGTAATTGCCCTCATCACGCAACTGCACCTCACCGGTATGCACCCCGATCCGCAAACTGATCGGGGCCAACGGCGCCCGCTGCAACTCCAACGCACACGCCACCGCAGCACTGGCCCGCGCGAACGCCACCACAAAACTGTCGCCCTCACCCTGCTCCACCGGCCGCACCCCACCATGAGCGGCCAACAGATCCGACAACGCGCCATCCAGCCGCTCAAACGCCGCCGTCATCTGCTCAGGCTGGTCCTCCCACAGCCCGGTGGAGTTCTCCACATCCGCCAACAGCAGCGTCACCGTGCCCGTCGGCAAAAGCCCACTCACGCCAAGATCGCTCCAGTCCGCCAACGGCAACTCCACACGCGGATCAACCTCGCCCATGCTAGCCAGCATGCGCGCCAAACGACCCACAAAACATCAGCACAAACGCGCAGAAACACCCACTAATCACGCGGATCTTCACAAATCGACTTCCGGCTCGGCCGCACCCGCTTCGCGTTGATCAGGCGTGGCGGGCCGCCTCCTTGACGAGCTGCACGCGGGAGGTCAGGCCGAGTTTGGCGTAGACGTGGGTGAGGTGGGACTGCACGGTGCGCGGTGAGACGAAAAGCCTTGTGGCGATGTCGTTGTTCCCGAGCCCGTCACTGACCAGGCGCACGACGTCGCGCTCGGCCGGCGTCAGCGAAGCCCAGCCGCTGGTGGGTCGTTTGCGCTCGCCGCGGCCGCGCTGCGCGTAGGCGATCGCCTCTTCGGTGGACAACGCGGCACCCTCGGCCCATGCGGATTCAAAGTCATTCTCGCCCATGGCTTCTCGCAGCGCCGTCACCGAGGCTTCGTAATCGGCGTCCCAGACCTGGTAGCGGACCTCGCCGATGCGTTGCCGGATGGCGTGTGCCGCGCCGAACAGCCGGGCGGCTTCGCGGCGACTGCCGCGATCAGCTGCCAGCATGGCGAGGCACTCCAGGGTGTCGGGACAGCCAAAAGACACGTGCATGGTGGCGGCGATCGCAAGTGCGTCGTGGGCGTCGCGCTCGGCCAAATCCGGCTCAATTTGAGCGATCGCCACCCGAGCGCGCGTCATCAAGGCCGTCATCAGGTACCAGCCGGTCGTCGCCGACACGGCTTCGTCGGCCACGCGGCGGGCCGCAACCAGGTCCCCGCCCGCCAACGCCGCCTGCGCACCAACGGCGCGCCCGACCGCCCGGGTCGCCGGCTGGACGTCGTGGTGCTGCCATACCGCCTCGGTCGCGTCCAGCGCCGTCGCAGCGTCGCCGGCGGCCAGAGCCGCGATAGCCAACGCCAAGTAGCCGTTGCCCGCAGCAATCCCGCCTATTTCGGCGCCGACCTCGATGGCCGCGTCCGCCGCGGCCCGGGCCGCAGCCACCGCACCCTGGCCCGCCAAGGCGATGCCCTGGCCCGAAAGGCTTAGCGCCTGATAGATCCCATCGTGTGCTGCCGCGGCCTCGGCGGCCAGTTCGCCGAACTGCGCGACCGCTCCGACCCGATCACCCTGCACTATTTGTGCCAATCCCACGCACCAGCGACATTGACGCGAGGCGAACCGATCACCGATCGCCTCGGCGAGGTCACGTCCCTCTTGACCGGCCGCGCGCGCCGCGGCCGCGTCACCCGCCGTGATTGCCCCGCGCGCCTGCCAGGCGAGGATCTGGCTGAGCCTCCACTGATCGCCCGACGCCCGGGCCAGGCCGCCAGCCTCGACGAAGTACGGCCCCGCCGGCTCGGCGTTGTATGCGGCGATCAGGCCGCAGGCGGTCAGCGCCCGGGCCAGTAGGGCTGAATCATCCACCTCGCGCGCAAGCGCGAGGGCCTGCTGGGCGTGATCCAGGCTGATACGAGCGCCGGCAACGGTGGCGAAAACGGCCCTGTCCGCGAGCGCCCGCGCACGCACCGCGGCCGGCACTACGGTGTCGCGGGTGTCGTGCCCGTCGAGATCGGTGAGGGCGGCGTCCAACCAGGCCAGCCCTTCCCGGATGCGCCCGCGCGCCAGCCACAGCGGCTGCAGCGAGCACGCCAGCGCCAACGCCGCCTCGGTCTCGGAGTTCTCGCGGCTCCACCCGAACGCGGCACGCAGATTGTCGATCTCACTCTCGGCCTGCTCGACACGTTGGTCATAGTCACGGCCCGCCGGGGCGTCGAGCAGCGCGGCCAGCGCCGTGTAGTGATCGCGGTGACGCGACCGCACGGCGTCGGCCTCGCCGGACTCCCCAAGTTTCTCCAACGCATACTGGCGCACCGTCTCCAGCAACCGGTAGCGCGTTGGTCCCCCGGTGTTTTCCGCGACAACCAACGACTTGTCGACCAGCAAGCTGAGCTGATCGAGCACCTGGTAACGCGCAAGCCCGTCGGTGCCCGCCACCGCCTGGGCCGCCGCCAGATCGAAACCCCCCAAAAACGCCGCCAGCCGACGAAACAGCACGCGTTCGGTGTCGGTCAGCAGCGCATGCGACCAATCCACCGAGGCGCGCAACGTCTGCTGGCGGCGCACCGCGGTGCGCGCACCCCCGGTCAACAACCGAAACCGGTCATGCAAGCTGTCCAAGATCTCATCCACCGACAACGCCCGCACCCGCGCCGCCGCCAACTCGATCGCCAACGGCATCCCATCCAACCGGGCACAAACCTCGGCGATAGTGGTGGCGTTGTCCTCGCACACCGCGAAGCCCGGCTGGGCCAACCGGGCCCGATCGGCGAACAACTCGACCGCCTCATCGGCCACCGACAACGACGGCACCCGCCACGTCACCTCACCGGGCACACCGATCGGCTCACGACTGGTCGCCAACAGCGTCAAACCCGGCGCCGCACCCAGGAGGGCGACGACCAACCCGGCGCACGCGTCCAGCAGATGCTCACAGTTGTCCAACACCACCAACAGCTCGCGGTCGCGGACAAACCGCAGCAACGTCTCCATCGTCGAGCGTCCGGGGTGATCGGGCAGACCCAACGCACGCACCACCGCAACCGGCACCAGGTCAGCAACGGTGAGCGGCGCCAAATCCACATACCACACACCCGCGCGGTAATCTCCGGCCACCTGGTTGGCGACCTCGACCCCCAACCGGGTCTTACCCGCCCCACCGGCCCCGCACAGCGTGATTAGCCGGTTGCCAGCCAACAACTTCCGCACCTCGCCAAGCTGCGCGCCGCGGCCCACGAAACTCGTGAACTGCGCCGGAAGACTATGCACAGCAACACTTTTAGCCGTATTCAACGGCGGAAAAGCGTTACGCAGATCGGGATGACACAGCTGCAGCACCCGCTCCGGACGAGCAAAACCCCGCAACTCGTGCGTGCCCAGATCCGTCAACCAGGTGTCGGCGGGCAGCGCGTCCGCGACCAACGCCTCGGTCGCCCCCGAGAGCACCGTCTGCCCACCATGGGCCAAATTCCGCAGCCGAGCCGTCTTGTTAATGGTCGGGCCGATGTAATTGCCCTCATCACGCAACTGCACCTCACCGGTATGCACCCCGACCCGCAAACTGATCGGGGCCAACGGCGCCCGCTGCAACTCCAACGCACACGCCACCGCAGCACTGGCCCGCGCGAACGCCACCACAAAACTGTCGCCCTCACCCTGCTCCACCGGCCGCACCCCACCATGAGCGGCCAACAGACCCGACAACGCGCCATCCAGCCGCTCAAACGCCGCCGTCATCTGCTCAGGCTGGTCCTCCCACAGCCCGGTGGAGTTCTCCACATCCGCCAACAGCAGCGTCACCGTGCCCGTCGGCAAAAGCCCACTCACGCCAAGATCGCTCCAGTCCGCCAACGGCAACTCCACACGCGGATCAACCTCGCCCATGCTAGCCAGCATGCGCGCCAAACGACCCACAAAACATCAGCACAAACGCGCAGAAACACCCACTAATCACGCGGATATTTCCCAGCGCGGATTTCATAAGTTAGGCGCTACCAACGGGGCTTTGACAGCAGGACATCAGTTTATATGATGCTATGCTGTCACAGGTGCGGACCACCGTGACACTGGATGATGACACGCTTGTGGTCGTCAGGCGGCTGATGCGTGAACGCCAAATATCGTTCAAGCAGGCGCTCAATGAAGCCATCCGGCGGGGCGCACAGCAACGACCGGCGCCCGCGGTCTTCGAAACGCGCACAGCTGATCTGGGTGTGCCGTCGGTCAACCTGGACCGAGCCCTGCAGATCGCCGGCGAACTCGAGGACGAGGAACTGATCCGGCGACAGCGCCGCCGCGCATGAGGATCGTCGACGCCAATGTCCTGCTGTACGCCGTCAACACCGCCGCCGACCACCACGAAACGTCACGCCGCTGGCTCGACGGTGCGCTTTCTGGGGGCGACACCGTGGGCCTGGCCTGGGTGCCCCTGCTCGCATTCGTCAGATTGACTACCCGCCATGGGCTTTTTCCTTCGCCCCTGACCACCGACGCGGCAATGGCTCAGGTGCTCGACTGGTGTAACGCCCCGGGCTCGCTCATCGTGACGCCTACCCCGCGCCACGGCGACGTGCTGTCCGGGCTGCTTTCGCAAGTCGGCTCTGGAGGCAACCTTGTCAACGACGCCCACCTGGCCGCATTGGCGATCGAGCACCGCGCACGAATAGTGAGTTACGACAGCGATTTCGGACGATTCGATGGCCTGCTGTGGGAAACACCGGAATCATTGCTGGACTGACGGAATCCAATCGACTGGCCTGCGGCGTTTGCGGTTGGCCGGGCGACCAGCGGGGTGCCTCCATCTTCCTTCAACAAACCATTCCGACTAGCCGCGAAGAAGGGCTGTCAATAGCTGGGTCAGCCAGGTCCGCGCCGCCTCCTCGTCCTTGTCCAACAGCAATTGCACGGTGACGCCGTCGTAGGCGGCGACGACTGCGCGGGCGGCATCCCCAACATCAACGAGGGGGGCCGGCAGTTCGACATGGGCGCTGACGGCGCGTAGTCGTTGTTCGACCGCCGCTCGAAGGTGGGAGCGATGCGCGTCGAGGCGTTCGGCGACTTCTGGGTTGCGGGCCGCATAGAGGAGGAAGTCCGTTTTGATGAGGAGCCAGTCTCGGTCGAGCAACAGTGTGGCGGAAACGCGCTCGACGGCACCCTCGACGTCGGACGTCTCGTCAACCCGCAGCGCGTCGGTGAGTTGCGTGGTGATCAGGTGGGCGCGTTCGTCGTAGAGGGTGAAGAAGAGTTCGTCGAGGCTGTCGAACTGCGAGTAGAACGCCCCCCGCGTGTAGCCCGCCGCCTTGCAGACGTCGTCGATGCGCACCGCACCGAATCCCTTGTTTGCGAATACTTCGTATGCGGCGGTCAACAATTTGGCGCGGGTTTCTGCGCGCCGCTTCGTCACCCGAGGTGACTTCTTGGCCTCGCTGGCATCGCGGCTAAGCCGAGCCGAATTCGGCGCTGTCATCTGCATCACTGTGGGATCCCATCTCGCATCAGATACATTATCGTATCCGATACACCCATGACTTGTAATTCAAGGAGTATCCACCAATGGACGTAGACGTCATCGTGGTCGGCGCGGGACTGGCCGGACTGGTTGCGACACACGAACTGACACAGCGCGGAAAGAGGGTCGCAGTCATCGAACAGGAGAATCGCGGCAACCTGGGCGGCCAGGCGTTCTGGTCCTTCGGTGGGATATTCCTGGTCGACAGTCCCGAACAGCGCCGCTTCGGGGTGAAGGACTCATTCGACCTCGCATGGAACGACTGGCAAGGCAGCGCCGCGTTCGACCGTCTTGGCGACGAAGACCTGTGGGCGGCCAAGTGGGCACGGGCCTACGTCGAGTTCGCCGCTGGGGAGAAGCGCGACTACCTGGCGAGGCACGGCATCACCTTCCTCCCGACGGTCGGATGGGCCGAACGCGGCGACCTCCGCGCCAACGGTCACGGCAACTCTGTTCCCCGCTTCCATATCGCGTGGGGCACCGGTACCGGTGTCGTCGCCCCCTTTGTGGACTCGGCACTCGAAGCCGAGAAGCGCGGACTCGTGCAGTTTCATCATCGCCACAGGGTGGATGAGCTGGTGGTCACGAACGGCACGGCGACGGGGGTGCGGGGAACCGTCCTGGCGCCCGATGACGCAGTGCGCGGTGCGCCGTCGAATCGTGTGGCGGTCGGCGATTTCGACTTGTCGGCGCAGGCGGTCATCGTTACGACCGGCGGCATCGGGGCCAACCACGACATCGTGCGGCGTTACTGGCCCGAGCGGATGGGAACCGCACCGTCGTCGATGATCACCGGCGTACCGGCCTATGTGGACGGGCGCATGCTGGACATCGCCGCCGATTCCGGTGTGCGGCTGGTAAACCGAGATCGAATGTGGCACTACACCGAGGGTGTGCAGAACTGGGACCCGATCTGGCCCAAACACGCGATCCGCATTCTGCCCGGCCCATCGTCGATGTGGTTCGACGCGCTCGGGCGTCGGCTTCCCGAGCCGTATCTGCCGGGTTACGACACGCTGGGGACATTGCGCTACCTGCGCACCACTCCTGACATCGCGCAGTACGACCACTCCTGGTTCATCCTTACCCAGAAAATGATCGGCAAGGAATTCGCGCTGTCTGGGTCCGAGCAGAATCCCGACATCACCGCGAAGGACAAGAAGGCGCTTGTGCGAGAGCGCATCCTGGGGAAGGGTGCGCCCGCGCCGGTCGAGGCGTTCAAAAAGCATGGCAAGGACTTCGTGGTGTCGAACAACCTTGACGAACTCGTCGGGCGGATGAACGCTCTGACCGATGAACCGCTGCTTGATCCCACCGCCATCAGGTCGCAGATCGAGTCGCGCGACCTGCAGATGGCCAACCCGTTCAGCAAGGACGCCCAAGTCCAGGGCATCCGCAATTCACGTCGCTACATCGGCGATCGGATCGGTCGCACGGCGGCACCGCATCGCATCCTGGACCCGAATGCCGGGCCTTTGATCGGGGTGAAGATGCACATTCTCACTCGAAAGACGTTGGGCGGCATACAAACCGACCTGTCTTCGCGCGCTCTGGGCGCGGCCGGCCACGCCATTGATGGCCTCTACGCTGCCGGGGAGGTAGCGGGCTTCGGTGGCGGCGGTGTGCACGGCTACAACGCCCTGGAAGGCACCTTCCTCGGCGGCTGCATCTTCAGCGGCCGCACTGCAGGCCGCGCCGCCGCCGACGCGGTGTAGCAACGCCCATGTCCTGGCAGATGAAGGTCGTCGGCCGCTATGCGCGGACCACACGCCGTCCGCGTTACGCGACCGAACACGCGGCGGAAGCCTCTCTGGCCCTACCGAAAAGGCCGTCGCATCCGCCGCGATGGCTACGCCGCCGTCACACCGTTGACCGACTCGCGTTCGAGGGATTCGACGTGTACGCCGTAACCGCCACGGACGTCAGTCGGTACGCCTCGGGGGCGGTTGTCTATGTCCATGGCGGCGGCTATGTGCATGAAATCCAAGAGCAGCACTGGCGATTGGTCGCCGACCTCGCTGACGCCGCAGGCGCGACCGTCCTGGTCCCGGTCTACGGTCTCGCGCCCGATCATCATGCTGCCGAAGCGCATTCCCTGATGCGTGCCGTGCTCGAACACGCCAGCGCGCACGGACCCGCGTACCTGATCGGCGACTCGTCGGGCGGCGGGTTGGCACTCGCCGCTGCCATCGCCTGGCAAGCGACCGGAGGTCGGCCACCCAGCGGACTCACCCTGATCTCGCCGTGGCTCGACATTGCGCTGCGCAACCACGGCATCGATGCAGTGCAGTCCCGCGACCCATGGCTGTCGCGGGATGGACTGCGGTTGTGCGGAAGCCGTTGGGCCTCCGACATACCGCTCGATGACTTCCGCGTCAGCCCCATCAATGGCAGTCTCTCCGGGCTGCCCCCCATCGACCTCTACATCGGCACAGACGACATCTTCCTGCCCGACTGCCAAAAACTCAGAGACGCCGCGGACCCGGGACGCATCAACTACCACGAAGAACGCGGCGCCATCCACGTCTACCCGTTACTGCCGGTCCCCGAAGGCCGCGCCGCACGACGAGCAATCCTCGCGACCGTCACCTCACTGACCCGGTGACCGCAAGCCCTCAGGCCGCCGATCGTTACTGGTTCTTGCCTTTTAGATCCGTGTCGCGGCTCGGCTGCACGCGTTTAGGCTCCCCCGGCATCTTCGGATAATTCGGCGGGTACGGCATGTCGCCGAGCCCGCGCTCTTCGTCGGCCTCAACCATCTCCAGCAGCGGCGCGATCGACTGGGCCACGTCGTCCATTGCGGCCCAGGGATCATCCCGGCCCTGTAGCAACTGGGGCACGGTCGCCATGGTGTAGTCGTCGGGATCGGCATCAGCCAGCTCGGCCCAGGTCAGCGGCGTGGACACGGTAGCGATCGGCGTGGCCCGCACCGAATACGGCGAAGCCATGGTGCGGTCTCGGGCATTCTGGTTGAAGTCGATGAAAATCCTCCTGCCTCGTTGTTCTTTCCACCACGAGGTGGTCACCGCGTCGGGTGCGCGGCGCTCCACCTCGCGGGCCAGGGCGATCCCGGCCCGGCGCACCGCGATGAAGTCCCAGTCGGTGGCGATGCGCAGGAACACGTGGATCCCGCGGCCACCGGACGTCTTCGGGTACCCGACCAGACCGATTTCGTCGAGCAGCGGCCGTAACACATCGACGGCGACCGTCCGTGCCTCTGCGAAGCCGGTGCCAGGCTGCGGATCCAGGTCGATGCGCAGCTCGTCGGGGTGTTCGGTGTCGGGGCAGCGCACCTGCCACGGATGCAAGGTGATGGTGCCCATCTGCGCCGACCACACGATGGCCGCAGGATGGGTGACCTTGAGCGCGTCCGCGGTCCGTCCCGACGGAAACGTCACCCGGCAGGTCTGCAGATAGTCCGGGTGATGCTGCGGAACCCGCTTCTGGTAGATCTCTTCGCCGTCGATGCCGTCCGGGAATCGCTGCAGATGGGTGGGCCGGTCGCGCAGCGCCGCCAGCATGGGGCCGCCGGCCACGGCCAGGTAGTAGTCGATGAGCCGACCCTTGGTGCCGTTAGACCCGAGCTCCGGGAAGTACACCTTGGCACGGTTGGTCACCCGCACCGAGATGCCGTCGACGTCGAGTTCCTCCGCTGCAGCAGCCATATCTGGATTCCAGCATGCCGGACGCCAGAATGAACCGTATGGACCTCCCTGTCATGCCACCCGTCTCGCCGATGCTGGCCAAGTCGGTCAAGGCCATCCCGGCGGACGCGTCGTACGAGCCCAAGTGGGATGGATTCCGGTCCATCTGCTTCCGTGACGGCGATCAAGTCGAGCTGGGCAGCCGCAACGAGCGGCCGATGACCCGCTACTTCCCCGAGCTGATCGCGGCGGTCACCGCGGAACTGCCGGAACGCTGCGTGATCGACGGTGAGATCGTCATCGCGACCGACCACGGCCTGGATTTCGAGGCGCTGCAACAGCGCATCCACCCGGCCGATTCGCGGGTGCGGATGCTCGCCGAAAAGACGCCGGCCTCCTTCATCGCGTTCGACCTACTCGCGCTCGGAGACGACGACTACACTCGCCGGCCATTCAGCGAACGGCGCGCGGCGCTCGTCGACGCGTTGCCTATGTCAACGGCGGCTTCGGGGCCCTCGATCCACGTCACGCCGGCCACCACCGACCTGGCGACCGCGCAACGATGGTTCTCCGAGTTCGAGGGGGCCGGCCTCGATGGCGTCATCGCCAAGCCGCTGACCATCACGTATCAGCCCGACAAGCGCGTCATGTTCAAGATCAAGCACGAGCGCACCGCGGACTGCGTGGTCGCCGGCTACCGGGTCCATAAGTCCAGCGGCCCAGAAGGCCAAGCGATCGGCTCGCTGCTGCTCGGGCTCTACCAGGATGACGGTCAACTCGCATCGGTCGGTGTCATCGGCGCCTTCCCGATGGCGGAGCGGCGTCGGCTGTTCACCGAGCTGCAGCCATTGGTCACCGAATTTGAGGGCCATCCGTGGAACTGGGCCGCCCACCAGGCCGGCGAGCGCACACCGCGCAAGAACGAATTCTCCCGCTGGAACGCCGGCAAGGACCTATCCTTCGTGCCGCTTAGCCCCGAGCGGGTGGTCGAGGTTCGTTACGACCATATGGAAGGTCGACGGTTCCGGCACACGGCCCAGTTCAACCGGTGGCGGCCCGACCGTGACCCGCTCTCGTGCACCTACGAGCAACTCGAGCAGCCGCTCACGTTCAGCCTCGGCAACATAGTCCCCGGCCTCGGCGACACGAATTAACTATGTGGCAACTTTGCTGCTGAACACCGTTTAAGCTGTCGTGGTGCTGCACATAGCCGCATTATTCGTAGCGGGCGAAGCGACGATGGACGACGACGGCGCGATCAACGCCACGCGCATCCCGACAACCTGCTTCGAGGTCGACCAGGTGCCGTTGTGGACGGAGGTTCCAGTCGTCCTCGTGGTGCACGCGCCCGCCGGCGGGGACTATGACCCGAACCTCTACCTGGCGTGCAAGGGTCCCGACGGGGTACCGTGCGGGGTCCTCCACACGGCCTGGCACTGGCCAGACGATGACGGCAGACCGTCGAAATACCGGTGTTTCAGTCAGCAGCTCTCGTTCGGGATCCAGGCCGAAGGCGAGTACACGGTCGGTGCGTATTACGACGAGCAGGCCAACATCGAGATGGCCACACCCGTACCGGTCTCGATCGCATTGACCGCGGCGAGTCAAGCTACCGATGACGACGAAGGTGCCTAGATCGCGACGGGAAATTCCGACATACCGCGCAGCGTGACGTTCGTCTTGTACTGGGGGTCGGCGACGAGGCGGGCCTCCCGGAAACGGGCGGTCACCGCCGCCAGCGCCACACTGGCCTCCAGCCGCGCCAGCGGCGCACCCAGGCAATAATGCATCCCGCGGCCAAAACCTAAGTGCCGCAACGTGCCCCGATCCGGATCGAAGTCATCGGGTCGATCGAATCCCGCGGGATCCCGCTGGGCGGCGGCCAGCAGCAGTATCATGGCGTCACCCTGCGGCACCGCGGTGTCCCCAATAACCATGTCCGCGGACGCATTTCGGCCGACCAGCTGCACCGGCGGGTCGAAGCGCAGGGTCTCCTCGATGACCGCCGGCGCGCGATCGGCGTTCGCACCCAGCGCGAGCCACTGCTCCCGGTGGCGCAGCAGGGCCAGCATGGCGTTGGCGATCAGGTTGACGGTGGTCTCATGTCCGGCGATCAACAGCAGGTTGCAGGTCGAGACGATCTCCTCTTCGGTCAGTTGATCGCCGGATTCCTCCACGGCGATCAGACCCGACAGCAGGTCGTCGCCCGGATGTGATCGGCGGCGCTCGATCAGGGTGTGGAGGTATCCGCGCAGCCAACGCCCGGCCTGGATGCGCTCCCTGAAGTCATCGGGTGACGCGCCGGTGAGCGACGCGAACGGATCCAGCGCCTGCGCAAGCATCGCCGACGCCCGGCTGAACTTCGGCTCGTCCTCCATGGGCACCCCGAGCAGCCGGCAGATGACCGCCACCGGCAGCGGATACGCAAGGTCGGCGATCACGTCGAAGCTGCCGCGCTCGGCGATCCGGTCCAGCAAGTCGTCGACCAGCGCGGTGATGTCGGCGTGCAGCCCGCTGACCACCTTCGGCGCGAACGCCTTGCTGACCAACTTGCGCAGCCGGGTGTGATCGGGCGGATCGAGAAATAGGAATCCCGGCGGACCGGCAGGCTTCGGCCACTCCCCGGACGCCAGCATTCGCTGCGCGATCGTCGAGTTCTTCCGATCGCTGGACGACAACGGATGTCGCAGCACCTCATCGCAGTCGCGCAAGGTCGAAAAGACGGTGAGGTTGGCATCCAGCAGCTGAATGGGGCCGCATTCCCGGCATTTCGCGTAGACCGGATACGGGTCGGCCCGGTTGGCCGGGTCCAACAGCTGCAGCAACAGCGCCTGCGCTTCGGCCGGTCCGGCGGACGTGCTCGTCATGCACACATTGTGCCCGCAACGCTGTTCGAGGCAGCTGGTTCGCCAGCGAGCAGGCCGTAGCATATGCGCCATGATCGTGCTTCGGGTGCGCCGATCGGCGCAGTCACTCGGGCTTCTCGCCAGGCTGCTGGCCGCCACCTTGCTGGTCGCGCTGGCCACGTTGGCCTCGCTGGTGCTGGGCCCCACGAGCTACGCATGCGCGTGCGGTGCTTTTGTCGCACCCAGCGGCGAGCGGGCCACCATGAATCATGAAGTCGCGCTGGTGCATTGGGATGGCACCACCGAGACGATCCTCATGCAGCTCGCTTTGGATGCGAGCACCAGCAATGTCGCCCTGGTGGTGCCGACCCCCGCGCCCGCGACGGTCACGGCGGGCGACAAGGCCACCTTCCTGGAGTTGGACTCGCTCAGTGCGCCACAGGTCCAGCAGCGTAGGCACTGGAAGCTCGGGGCGATGTACGGCGAGTTGTCCCAAGCGGCGTCCGCGCGTCCGCCCAGCGTCCTTGATCAGGTACAGCTCGGCCCGCTGCAGGCCACCACGCTGGCCGGTGGCGACCTGGCCGGATTGCAAAAGTGGTTGGCCGACAACGGCTATGCCATCCGGCCCGAGGTATCCGACGCGCTGGGTCCCTATGTGCGGGACGGCTGGTCGTTCGTGGCGATGCGACTGACGAGCCCCGACCCGATCGTCGGTGGGCTCAAGCCCGTGCAGATGACCTTCCCGTCGTCGCAGCTGGTGTATCCGATGCGCCTGTCGGTCGCCGCACTGCAGCCCCAGGAAGTCACCGTCTACACCCTGTCCGATCATCGCCAACGGCGCACCGACGCCGATGCCGCCGGGCAGACCAACACGGTCCAGTTCGCAGGCAATGTCGGCACCGCGGTTCACGATCCACTCTTGCGCGAGCTGACCGGAAACCACGGCGGATACCTGACCAAGATTGTGGTGAATATCCCTAAGCCGGCGCAGATCTCGTCGGACTTCACATTCGGAAACGCGGCCAACGATGACGCATACCGGCAGGTGGTCTATCACGACCACACCGTCGTCATCCCGATCGAACTGGTCGCGTTCGTCGGCCTGGTGTTGCTGATCGCCGCGATCGTCATCGCCCTCTTCGTGGTCCGCCACCGGCGGCGTCGGGGGGCCGGCGCCGGCCACGCTTAGCGACGCGGGAATGCCACGACGTGGTTGGCCAGTTCTGCACCGGCGTCCTCTGCTGAGAGTGCCCGGTGATGAGGTCGGCGGCGCCGCAGGCGACCAGCATAGGAGTCGGATCCGCTTGGTCCACGCCGAGTTGTCCGCCGCCGACGCGGGATCGTCCGCGGCGGTCGGCACGAGCCCGGGCTTGGCACAGTGCTTGTCCTTCCACGGCGGGTTCTTCAGGCCAGGTGTAGACGTAGTGCGTGGGTCGTGCCCATTTTGAGCTGCCGCTGGATGCGAAGCCCAGAAACTCGAACCCCTCGTCGATGCGGCAAGCTCTGCTGTTCTCGACCGAGCGGCGCAGTCCCCGGCTGCGCGAGCGCCGCCGCAATCTCATCCAAACCGCTTCGTTGGCAACGTGATAGCCGTGAACAATGGCGCAAAAATCGTCGGGACTCCGGCCCCCGATGCTTGGCGCGTGTCCATTCCGGGCCAAGCGCCTTCCACTTCGCGTCGAAGTGCTCGTCCAGAACCGACGGGGCGACATTGCTGAGCAGCGCCGGTCTCATAGCGTGGCGCTGATCCATGGACGGCGCTTTGTGTTCCTAGAGTTCGGCGTCTAGCAGAACCTGATGGACACACCGTTGCTTCCTCCACAAGTCGTCTGCCCACGTCGAGTCTGCGCGGGTCCAAGCCATACCGGGCATTCCGGCCGACGCGATCGCGGTGTCACGGAAGGCCGCGGCTGAGGGCGGCAGATACCTATTGGCCATCCACCCGACGGCAATGACTCTGACCAGTTCCTGGTCGTCGATTGCGATCTCGACGACGTCAGGCGATGGTGTTGCTGCCCGTGGCAAGACACCTACTCCCAACTGCGCCCCGATCAGGCCGCGCAGTGTCGCGATGTCGTTGCCCTCGAAGACAATCGTGGGCGTGACGCCATGACGTGCGCAAGCATCGTCAAAGATCGTGCGCATGGTGTGATCACGATCCAGGGCAACGAAGCGTTGGCCGGCCAGTTCGTCGAAGCTGATGACCTTTCGATCGGCCAGCGGATGCTCCCGGTCCACGACTGCCCTGAGCGGTTGGGTGAACAGCCTGCGCCACTTGACCGCTGGCGAGTCGTCGAGTGTCATTGGGCAACTTAGGCATATGTCGAGGTCACCATTGACCAGATCGGCGAGAAGTGCGGGACCGGCGTGTTGGTGCAGTTCGAATCGCGCCGCCGGATGGAGGTCACGATGACGGCGGATCAGCCCGGGCACCGTGGCCACGCCCAGTGAACCAAGGAATCCCAGGACTACCGTCCCGGCGTCGACGCCCGCGAGCTGGCGCACGCTGTCAACGGCAGTTTCCAGGCCGCGCTGAGTCTTCAGAATCGCCCGCAAAAACGCCTGCCCGAAACGATTGAGTTCGTTGCAGCGGCCACGCCGGGTGAACAGTTGAACCCCGATCTCGGACTCGACGCTGGCGATGGCCCGGCTGACCGCGGATTGGGACACAAACAGTTGCTCTGCGGCGTCGCGCAGCGTGCCAAGCTCGGCGACCGCCTGGAAGTAACGCAATTGATAGAGCTCCACAGAAATCACCGCTCTTTCGCACGACGCAGGAGTTTGCTTGCTTCCTCATTGGGGAGCCCGATGAATGCTGCGCCACGCGATGAAAATGACTCAGCCGAACGCCTCCTAGAACCCGCGGCAATGTCACCTGGATCAGGCCGTCGAAGGACGCTGGCCACCTCCACACGGCCTGTTGGGTCATCAACGGGACCGGGTGTTAGCTCGTCGGCTCTGACGAACCGCCCACCGCGGTAGCGCTTTTCCTTGCCCGCTGCCGCGGAGCCTCGCGCGACCGGTTTCGCAGAGCAACACCAACCAGGGGAGCTGCTTTGTGCCTTGCGCGCAACGACATTCATGCGGCACCCCGTCAGCACAGGGTCGATGTGCTGGTGACGCCGGCTGCGAGCTTTGAACTGCGTTGGCTTTGCATTCCGCGATTATCAGGTCCGAACTTAATAACTTCTTAACGGCGCTCAGCCTGATCGCCACTTACAGCAATCATCGATCCATCGCAATTCGTTGACACCCGCTCATCAAGTAGCCGGTCGATCAACCGTCGCACTTTGCGATATCCCCCAAAGCGTGCAGGCATGCATTATGCGGGATAGCCATGTCAGAGAAACGCAGGAAGTTCGACCGGGAATTTCTGGAGGGGCGGTTCGGGCTCTTGTGGCGTTGTCATGGGTTCGCCCGCCACACCTGGTCGTCCGATGACATCTGCGCGTGGCTGGCCGCGCACACCACGTTGAGCGTGCTCACGGTAGGAGCACCCCTACCGGTTGGGGCACCCCCTACTTTCGTCGACTCTCCGGATCATGCCCGTGCGCGGCACCGCGGCGACGCCGCTCGCATGGGCCAAGTTGGTAGGCAAAAATCTTGATGGCCTCCTGAACCGGCTCGACGCCACCGAAATCCTGAACGGCCGTTGTCAAGATCACCCGCATCAGTAAAGCGGCAACCGGCGCATGCACCGGCTTGGGCGCCGTCCGCCTACAGAAGCCGAGGCCGAGTTCTACGCTCGACTTCACGCCGGAATACGCACCCCTGTACCACGTCTTAGCGTTGCAGGCCAACCGGGATGCTCCAAGTGCTGCGTAGCAGGTGGTTGCGGTTTTATCATTTGACCCTGATGCAAGGGGCTGATGGTGGTTGATCTAGATCCCACGTTGCGGGGTGCGGCCATGGATGTGGCGTCAGAGTTGGCTGCGGTGGGGTTTGTTGATGCGGTGGAGATCGGTCGGGGTGGGTTTGGGGTGGTGTATCGCTGTTCGCAGGTGGGTTTGGGGCGGGTGGTGGCGGTCAAGGTGCTGACCGCTCTCGCCGATGAGGATCGGGCCCGGTTTTCTCGTGAGCAGCAGGCCATGGCGCGGTTGACCGGTCATCCTCATATTGTTGCGGTGCTGCAGGTGGGTCAGACCGTCAGCGGGCGCCCGTTTTTGGTGATGCCGCTGTGTGGGCGGGGGTCTTGGCAGGAGCATATCGCCGAGGCGGGGGCGCTGGGGGTGGATGAGGTGTTGGGGGTGGGGACCAAGATGGCTGGTGCGTTGGCCGCCGCCCATCAGGTGGGAATGGTGCATCGTGATGTGAAGCCGGCCAACATTTTAATCAGCGAATACGGTGAGCCGGCGTTGACCGATTTCGGGATCGCCCATATCAGTGGGGGGTTCCAGACCATCCCGGGGGCGTTTAGCGGCACGCCGACGTTTACCGCCCCGGAGGTGATCAGCGGGGCTGGCCCCAGCGCGGCTGCTGACGTGTACGGGTTGGGCGCCACCTTGTTCGCCGCCCTAACCGGCCATGCCGCCTTTGAGCGCCACCATGGCGAGCAGGTAGTGGCCCAGTTCGTGCGGATCACCAGTGAGCCGGTGCCCGATCTGCGTGAGCACAACATCCCGGTCGAGGTGGCCACCATCATCGCCGCCGCGATGGCCCGCGACCCCGCCGATCGACCGTCGGCGGCCGAGCTGGGCGAGCAGCTGCGCGACGCCCAACCGCACTACCACCCCAGGAACGCCGGCGGGTCGGCTCGGCCTGCCACCGCATCGGTCACCGCGGCGCGGCCAACGGTGGGCCACCGGCCGCTGGTGCCCGGCGAGGTGGTGGGCCGCGGCATCGAGGTGGCTCAATTGCGGAAGCTTTTGGCAGTGTCGCGGCTGGTCACCCTGACCGGTGTCGGCGGGGTCGGCAAAACCACCCTGGCGATGCACGCCGCGGCCCAGCTGGACGGCGAATACCCCGACGGGGTGTGGCTGGTCGAGCTGGCCGAGCTGCGCGACGGCGCGCTGCTGACCGAAACGGTGGCCGCCGCACTGGGCGTGCGGGATCAGCCCGGCCGACCGCTAAGCCAGGTGCTATTCGATGTTCTGGATGGGCGCCACGCACTGCTGGTGCTGGACAATTGCGAACACCTCATCGACGACGCGGCGAAGTTCGTCGACACGGTGCTGCACCGGTGTGCGTGGTTGCACGTGCTGGCGACGAGCCGCGAGGTCCTCGACCTGGCCACCGAAACCGTGCTGGCGGTGTCCCCGCTGGCCGTGCCCGACCCCGACACCGATCCCACCCTGGGCGCCCTGGCCGCCTACCCGGGGGTGGCGCTGTTTCTGCAACGCGCCGGCGCCGCGATACCAGGCTTCACGTTGGACAACCACAACGCCGCCGCGGTTGCCCGCATCTGCACCCGCCTCGAAGGCCTGCCACTGGCCATCGAACTGGCCGCGGCCCGCATGCGTGCCATGTCGGCCGAACAAATCGCCGACGGACTGACCGACCGTTGTGCCCTGCTCACCCGTGGCCACCGCGGCGCCCCCACTCGCCACAGAACCCTCGCCGGCTGTATCGACTGGAGCTTCCAGTTGTGCACTCACATCGAACAGCAGCTCTGGGCGGCGTCTGCGGTGTTCGCCGGCAGCTTCGACTTGCCCGCCGCCCGCCACCTGTGCGCCGACGACGTACCCGCCGAGAACGTCCTGCTCGACCTGCTCGGCGCGCTGGTTGACAAATCCATCCTCATCCGCACTCAGCAGGGCGACCAAGTGCGCTTGCGGCTTCTGGAAACCCTGCGCGACTATGCCATAACCCACTTCGCCCAAAACGAACAAGACCGGCTGCGCGCCCGCCATGCCCACTGGTATCACCAAATCGTCACACACGCGCGCACGCAGTGGTTCAGCCACGGTCAGCTGCACTGGTCGCAGCGAGTGATGCACGAGACCCCGAACATCCGTGAAGCGCTGCAATTCGCCTTGGGCCACAACCCGGCGATGGCGTTAGAGATGGCGGTGGCTATGCGCCCGGTGTGGCAAAAAAACGGGGTGCTCGGCGAAGCACGCCGCTGGCTCGAGTTGGTCTTGGCCGCGACATCAGTTCAACCGAGCCCGTTGCGCATCCACGCCCTGTGCGACCTCGCGTTGATCGCCTTGATACAAGCTGATCTGTCGGCGGCTCGCATTGCAGTCGCCGAGGCCCGCGATCACCTGGCGATGATGCCCGACGCAGAGCTAAGCGCCACATCTGACGCCATCCAGGGTTACATCGCCATGCAAAGCGGTGAGATTGAGCGGGCGGGTGATTGTTTCCGGCGTGCTTTGGCGGTGGCGGCCGGCTTCGAGGTGCGGGCAGTATCGATGATTTATTTAGGCTGGGCTCTTGAGATCTCAGGCGATCTTGACCAAGCGGTGAGCTGCTTTGAAACGGCGTTGGACTTGACGAAATCGTGTGGAGAGTCGATGTATCAGTCACGGGCGCTGGTGGCGGTGGGCATGGGATACTGGCTGCGCGGTGAGCCCCAGCGCGCCGAACCGGTCCTTGTCGAGGGCCTTCGCCTGTCACACTCGTTCTGCGACCCTCTCGTCGAGGCACAGTGCTTGGAGACCTTGGCGTGGATTGCTAGCGCGCGTCGCGATTGGCGCCACGCCGCCGTCATGATGGCGGCCGCCGATGCGCTGAGCCGAGCTATCGGGGCCCCACTCCTGCGTGTTCCCCACCTGCAAGCCTGTCATGAACAGTGCGACACCCGGACTCGCCAGGAGCTCGGTACCGAAGGCTTCGACGCCGCCTGGGCTGACGGCGCCGCGCTTGACTTCGACGAAGCAGTCGCCTTGGCCCTGGACACATCTAAGGACAGGCATGGCATATGGCGATCCCCTCAAACCGCAGAGACTTGTTTGTAGGGATTGATCTTGCCGAGACATTGAGCGCCGCGCTGTTCGGGCGGGCAGGGCTTCTTGAATCTGCCCTAGCGACCTTCGTATCCATAGCCGTTTCGTTCAAAAAAATACGGATACGACGCAGGCGAACCACAGCCCGAAAACGTTAAGCCGAGCATTCCCTGAGCGAACCCTGTACAGGGTCTGGAATCGGATGTCGTCGGAAAGTTACTTTCCGCCTCCGGTGCGTGAGGTGGAGATACCGAAGCCGGCATCGCGGAACGACCCGAATGCTGGGTGATCGACCCGTAGGCCGACCCACGCGCGGAAAACGCCGGCTTCGCGGCCGTTGCCCCCGTCGGCCAGCCATTCGCTGACGTCTGGCACGATTTGCTAGTCCCTCCGCGCCAAAGGCTGCAGGCGCGCCCACAATAGGGAGGTGTGACACTAACCACGGGTGGGCAGGATGATCGATGGCGCAAGACAATGTCCGATTTGGCGTCGTCCGATTTGGCGTCCTCGGGCCATTGGAGATGAGGATCAATGGTGTAGCTGTACCGCTGGGATCGCCTAAGCAACGTGCGGTGTTGGCGATGTTGCTGATAAATCGCAACCGACCCGTTGCAATCGATGCACTATACGACGCGGCGTGGAAGGACGGAGCGCCTGCAGGGGCGCGGGCTACGCTTTACGCTTACGTGTCAAATCTGCGCCGCCTCATGGCCGGCGCCGGCGTGGAAACCCGCGTCCTTTTGGCCAACACAGCGCCGGGGTATCAGCTCGCGGTTCTCGACAGTGACTACGACCACGGCCGATTCCTGGCCGAAAAGTACGCTGGTGCACGAGCCGCCGCGGATGGCCGGTTCGAGCAAGCTAGCGGCCACTTCTCGGCCGCGCTTGCTGAGTGGCGCGGTCAAGTACTCGATGACTTGCGCGACTTCAACTTCGTCGACGCCTTCGCCAAGGGGCTGGCCGAGGAGAAGGTCATTACACAGACCGCTCGCGCAGAAGTTGAAATCGCTTGCGGAAGATCCCATTCTGTGATCAGTGAGCTTGAGACTCTCACCAGAGACAACCCTTACCGGGAGCCCCTTTGGGCACAGCTGATCACCGCGTACTACCTCGCTGACCGTCAATACGATGCGCTCGATGCCTATCACAGACTAAGGAACAAGCTGGTCGATGACCTCGGCGTCGATCCCAGCCATACCGTGCGTGCGCTGCACAGGCGAATCCTTCGCCAGCAGCCGCTCGATGTCCGAAAGGCCGCCCAATCGAGCGCTGATGACACCATCGCCACCCTTTCCCGGCACATAAAGCGGCTTCCGGGCGCCGCACACGGCCCCTCGCTACGTGACGCGAACCAACGCAGGTATGCACTGGTCGCCACCACCACCCGGATCGGGCGCGACCCAGACAACGACATAGTCCTTGCTGGTGCCAAAGTCAGCCGTCACCACGCCGCGATCGTCGACACCGGCTCGAGTTTTGTCATAGTGGATTTGCGATCGGTGAACGGCGTCTATGTTTCCGAACGGCTTATCCACACCAGCGCCGTCCTAACCGAAGGTGACCAGATTCGCATATGCGAACACAATTTGATCTTCGAAGCCCCCTCCTCAGACCCCGCCGCCAACCAGTAGCGCGTCGCTGCAGCGAGCGCGGTCAAGCGCGGGAAATCGTCGGGTTGAGTCGACTTAAAGCGCGGTGCCATGTTGCCAGCGGTCCGTTTCTCCAGGCCGCTCTACGAACCCAATCCGCCGTGCGTGTCTCCAGGCAGCGGACTCTCCACGGCGTCTGCCGTCAGGCGTAGTTGGCAGGGCCCAGGGATTGGGATCGTGTTGTCGCGGTAGCGGTAACGCGTGATACGTACCGAGGCAAGGTTGTACATTTCGATCCGAGCGCGTAGGTGCGCACCCATCGGCCACTGGGGCCGGTGTGGTGGCGGCGGACGTCGCGCCGGTTCCAGCCTTGCGACTTCCGTAACCAGCGAATTATCCTGTGCCACAGGATTATTTCAGGGACAACCTCCATTGCGTGTTTGTTACTGCGTGCCGGCAGTAGGCCGACCAGCCGCGCATGATGTGGTTAAGCCCGGGTGTCCGCAACGTCTGCATGCCTGCGTAGATACCTCCGGTCCAGGGACCAGCTCAGGCCCCCTCCGAGAATCCCGCCAAGCCCGGATCGGCCATGAGCCGATCGAGATAGGCACGCTGGCCCTTGAGTAGCTTGGTGCGCGCCCGCGCCACCGGAAACCAGCCGACCCGATCGACCTCGGGGAACTCTCGCACCGTGCCCGAGCCCTTCGGCCACTCGAGTTCGAAGGTGTTGCTGCGCGTGTCGGTAATGTCCAGGTCCGCCCGGACGGCGAAGGCGGTAACGACCTTGCCGCTGGGCTGCTTGAGTGGACCGAAGTCGACGCGGGGCCCGGCCGGCACCGGCAGCCCCAGCTCTTCGCGGAACTCACGCTGGGCCGCCTCCCACGGATCGTCGCCGTCGGCGTATTCGCCCTTGGGAATCGACCAGACCCCGTCGTCCTTGCGGGCCCAGAACGGCCCGCCCGGATGCGCAATCAGAACCTCGACGACGCCGTCCCGAATTCGATACAGCAGCACACCCGCGCTGAGTTTGGGCATGCCCCAGCATAGCCCGGCATGCCGTCGGATCCCGGTGCTCAGATCCCCAGCGCCGCTTCCAAATCCGACAGCGACGATTCCAGGTGCAGCAGCAGCCGCTGCAGGTGCGGCACGCTGCGGCGGCAGCCGACCACCCCAAAGTCGAGACTGCCCGCATTGTCTACCAGGGTGATGTTGAGTGCCTGGCCGTCCGGGATGTTCGACAGCGGATAGCTGCCGTCCAGCAGGGCGCCGCCGTAGTACATGGGCTCGGTGGGCCCCGGCACATTCGAGATTACGAGGTTGAAAGGCGTTGGCACCGTGGACAGTAAGCCCGGGATGCCCGCCAGCGTCAGCGGTGCGGTGCTCAGCGCCATCAATGCCAGCACCTGCACGCGTGACATTCCCGCCAGCACTTCCTTGTTGCCGCGCATCGACGCGCTGATGGATTGAATCCGTCGCGCGGGGTCCGCGACGTCGGTGGCGAGGTTGCACAGGATGGCGCCGACCTGGTTTCCGCCGGCGTCGGCCTCGTCCTCGCTGCGCAGGCTGACCGGAACCATCGCGGTCAATGGCTTGTCCGGCAACGCATTCTGCTCGATCATGTAGTAACGCAGCGCACCGGAACACATCGCCAGCACCGCGTCATTGAAGGTCACCCCGGCGGCCTTCTTCACGCCCAGGAGGCGGTCCTTCGGCCAGGACTGCGCGGCACACCGGCGGGCGCCGCCGATCTTGCCGTTGAACATGCTGCGCGGTGCGCCGTAGGGCAGCGTCAATTGCTGCTCGAAGAGCGCCGCGCGGGCCAGCCTTACCGTCGAAGGAGGAAATCCCACAACGGATTCGGCCATCTTGCCGATCAACTCTCGCGGGGACGAGCCGCGGGACCGCGGGCGTGGTTGGCGCGGCAAGCTCCACATCGCCCGCACCTCCGGGTCGTCGGGATCAACCGACAGCGTGCGCTGGATCAGCTTCATCGCCGAAACACCGTCGGTCAAGGCGTGGTGCATTTTGAAGTAGATGGCGAACCGGCCGTCGTTCAGCCCCTCTATCACGTTCAGTTCCCAGAGCGGGCGATGCCGATCGAGCATGGCGGTGTGCAGCCTGGAAGTCACCTCCAGCAGATCGCGGACCCGTCCGGGGGCAGGCAGCGCCGAGCGCCGGACGTGGTAGTCGACGTCGATGTCGTTGTCGTACGCCCACGCCACATGGGCGACCCCGCCCTGGTACGTCGCCGGGCGCTTACGGAACATCGGCTGAAATTTGTCGTTGGCAACCAGCGTGTCGGTGAATTCCCGGACGAACTCCGGACCGGCGCCCTGCGGTGGCTCGAACAACGACAACCCACCCACATGCATGGGATGCTCACGTGATTCGAGAAAGAGGAACATGGAGTCGGTGGGCATCATCAGGTCCATCGATCCATTACACCCACGATGGCGGGATCCGAGAAATTCCGCGGCGTTGATCGCCTTTCAGCCGCAATGGCCGCGCAGCGGTGCTAGCATCGGCCGCGCTCGCAGCCCGGCAGTCCCGCCCGGTCGATCCGGTCTGTCCGATCCTCTACATCGACGCCGTCCGCAGCGCGATCCGCGACGGCGGGTGGTCGCCAACAAGGCCGCCCACATCGTGGTCGGCGTCGACGTCGACGTCGACGGAACCAGGCAACACCAGCTTGAACCAATTTTCGCTTAGCACGACAGGCGGGATCGGCGGAACGGGTGGTGCCGGCGGCCAGGGCGGCACCGGCGGCTTCAACAACAACGGCCCCGGCGGCAACGGCGGCACCGCCGGCGCCGGCGGCAACGGCGGCAACGGCGGCACCGCAACCGGCGGCGGCCACGGCGGCAACGGCGGCAACGGCGGCAACGGCGCAACCGGCGGCAACGGCGGCCCGGGCTTCGGTGCCCACGGCGGCTTCGGCGGCGCGGGCGGCGCCGCCGGCAAAGGCGGCACGGGCGGTGGCGGCACGCCCAGCGGCACCGCCGGGGGTTCCGGCACGTCCGGGGGCACGGGCACCACCGGGAGCCCCGGGTGAACCGGTCGAGCGTGTTGGCGAGCCGGGCATGATCTCGGCACGCACCGTCGGCGCTATTGTGCACGATCGCCAACAACCGTGGCCACCTGCTCGACAGATCCGCGTCGGTGGCGGCACGGTCACTCCGGTTCGCTGAAGAGCGTCCGCGGCCCGAGCACGCCCGGTCGGACCTGGGTGCACCCCACGAGGGGATGAAGCCCGCGCTAGATGTTGTGACCTGAGAGGTTAGGTACGCGGGGCTGGCGGGTGATTGATCGCCGAGTGCGGTGTCGCCGCGGTGGTGATTGGTAGGGGTGGAGCCATCGCGAAAATTCGTCGCAGCGTGCAGCGTCGTTGGTGTACGGCCGGGCGTAGGCCCATTCGTCGGCCAGGGTGCGGTGGAATCGCTCCACTTTGCCGTTGGCCTGAGGCCGGTATGGGCGGGTGGTGTGGTGCGATGTCGCCCGGGGCGCCCCGAAAGACATGGGAGCTTTAGCGGATCCGTTGTCGGTCAACACTTTCCGCATCGTGATTCCACACTCGATGAAGCAGGCAATGGCCCGTATCCAAAACGCGGCAGCGGTCTCCTTACCCTTATCGGCCAGCAGTTCGGAGTAAGCCGATCGCGAGTGTCCGTCCAGGGCCGTGTGCAGGAAATGATGCCCGTGCAAGGGACGGCCTTACTTCGCCGTCCTGAACTTTTATCAACGCGGCAGAAGTGGTTGCCCACGGCCCGGCCTAGCGACCGGCAGCGCGCCGGCAGGACCTTGCCGAGTTTCTTGACATCGATATGGACTAGACCCCGACGGCGACTTCGAGGTCTTTAAGCGCGGACTCCAAGTGCGCGAGCAAACGCTGCAGGTGCGGCAGGCTGCGACGGCACCCGACCAGACCGAAATCGAGATTGCCCGCGTTGTTCACCAGGGTGATGTTCAGCGCCTGGCCGTCCGGGATGTTCGACATCGGGTAGCTGCCGTCCAACCGCGCCCCGCCGTAGTACATCTGCTCCGCCGGTCCGGGCACGTTCGAGATGACGAGGTTGAACGGCGGCGGCACCGTCGACAGGAAGCCCGGCACACCCGCCAGCGTCAACGGCGCCATGTTCAGCGCCGACAAGGCGAGCACCTGCAGCCGCGGCAATTCGGCGAGCACTTTCTTATTGGCGCGCATGGATTCGCTGATGATCTCGATCCGTTCGGCGGCATCCTCGACATGGGTGCCGAGGTTGCACAACACGCTGCCGACCTGGTTGCCGCCGGCGTCGGCATCCGCCGCCGAGCGCAGGCTCACCGGGACCATCGCGATCAGCGGTGCCTCCGGCAGCGCGTCCTGTTCGATCAGGTAGTAGCGCAGCGCGCCGGCGCACATCGCCAGGACGGTGTCGTTCATGGAGACGCCCGCGGCCTCTTTGACGTTCTTGACGCGCTCCCGCGACCAGGACTGAGCCGCGCACCGGCGGGCTCCCCCGACCTTGACGTTGAGCATGGTGTGCGGTGCCGCGAACGGCATAGTCAGCTGCTGCTCGAACAGCGCGGCCCTGGCCAGCTTCACCGTCGAAGGGGCCAGTCCCGCAACGGATCCGGCCATTTTGACCAACGAGCCCAGCGGGGACGAGCCCCCGGACTTCGGGCGCTTCTTCCGGGGCAGGCTCCACATCGGCTGCACGTCGGCGTCGTCCGGGTCAACCGACAGCGTGCGCTGCATGAGCTTCATCGCCGAAACACCGTCGATCAGCGCGTGGTGCATCTTTGCGTACATGGCGAACCGGCCGTCGTTCAGCCCCTCCACCACGTGCAGTTCCCACAGCGGGCGGTGGCGGTCGAGCAGGTTGGTATGCAGCATGGAGGTCAGCTCGAGCAGTTCGCGGACCCGCCCCGGCGACGGCAGCGCCGAGCGCCGGACGTGGTAGTCGACGTCGACGTGGTCGTCATAGGCCCACGCGACCCGCGCGATTCCGCCCATGATCGTGGCCGGGTGCTTGCGGAAGGTGGGCTGGAATTCCTTGTGGGCGACCAGGGCGTCGTAGAAATCCCGGACGAACTCCGGGCCCGCTCCCTCCGGCGGCTCGTACAACGACAAGCCACCGACGTGCAGCGGATGCTCCCGCGTTTCCGCGAACAGAAACATCGAGTCGGTGGGCGCCATCAGTTCCATCCACCTATTAGACCGCGCATGGCAAATGCCCGCGTCGACGGCACCAGGACTAACACCTCGGGTGATCTAGGGTCAACGACATGTCCGTGGTGCGCGGGACCGCGATCTCGAGCTACCCGAGCCTGGTCACCGAATTGGGCCGCGACCCGGCGGGCCTGCTGCGCGCGGCGGGTGTCCGAGACCAGGACGTGGGCAACTACGACGCCTTCATTCCGATCCGCGCCGCCATCCGCGCGATCGAATCGGCCGCGGACGCAACGGGCACAACGGATTTCGGGCGACGGCTGGCGGCACGGCAGGGCATCGAGATCCTGGGGCCGATCGGCGTGGCGGCCCGGACCGCCGCCACGGTGGCCGGCGCCTTGGCGATCTTCAACACCTACATGGGGGCGTACAGCCCGATGATCGCCATCAACATCGCGCCGGAGGCCGACCCAGAGCGGGCGTTCATCTCGGTCGACTTCTTGTTCCGCGAAGCGATCACGTGCCCGCAGACGACCGAACTGGCGCTGGGCGTCTCACTGGGTGTGTTTCGCCTGCTGCTGGGTGTGGACTACACCACGCTGGCGGTGCACCTGCCCCATGACCCGCTCACACCCGCGGCCGACTATGTGCGGTATTTCGGCTGCACGCCCCACTTCGCCGAACGCACCGCGGGGTTCACCGTGCGCGCGGAGGACCTGAATCTCCCCTTGAACCGCGACGACATCGCACACCGGGCTGTCGTCGACTACTTGAGCAGCATCACCCCGGTGGGCGCGGGAATCGTGGCATCCGTGCGCACGATCGTCCGCCAACTGCTGCCCACCGGGGCGGCCACGCTCGACTTGGTCGCCGAGCAGTTCCACCTGCACCCGAAAACACTGCAGCGCCGACTCGCCGACGAGGGCACCAACTTCGCCGCCCTCGTCGACCAGATCCGCAAGGACGCCGCCGATCGCTACCTACGGACCACCGGCATCAGCCTGTCGCACCTGGCCCGCGAACTCGGCTACGCCGAGCAAAGCGTCCTCACCCGCTCGTGCAATCGGTGGTTCGGCACCGGGCCGGCTGCCTATCGCAACCAGACCCGGTCCGCAGCAACCGTGCAGGTTTGAACGGCCGTCGAGTCACCCCTCAGAGACCGACGGCACGTTCAAGTTCTTTCAGCGACGTCTCCAGGTGACTCAGCACCCGCTGCACGTGCGGCACACTGCGACGGCACCCGACCAGCCCGAAATCGATGGTGTCCGCGTTGCTGGTCAGGGTGATGTTGAGCGCCTGTCCGTCCAGCACCAGCGACATCGGGTAGTTGCCCGCCAGCCGGGCGCCGTTGAAGTACAACGGCTCTCGCGAGCCCGGCACATTCGAGATGCAGACGTTGAACGGCGGTGGTGTCGCGGTGGCCAAGCCGGGCAAGGTATTGAGCGCGGCCGGGCTCATGAGTGCCATCGACAGCGCCATCGCCTGGACGCGCGGCAGCTGTGACAGCACCTTCTTGTTGTTGCGCATCGACAAGTGGATGGCATCGAGGCGCTGCGCCGGATCGTCGAGGTGAGTGGCCAGGTTGCACAACACCGCCCCAACCATGTTGCCGCCGACAGCGTCACCCTCGCCGCGCAGACTCACCGGTACCATCGCAACCAGCGGGGCGTCCGGCAGCGCGTCGTTGTCGTCCAGGAAGGTGCGCAACGCGCCCGCGCACATTGCCAGCACCACGTCGTTCAGGCTCACCCCGGCGGCGTCCTTGACCTCCTTGACCCGGTCCAACGGCCATGACTGCGCGGCGCAGCGCCGCGCACCCCCGACCGGAACGTTCAGCATGGTGCGGGGCGTCCCGAAGGGCAGCGTTAATCGCTGTTCCAGCAGCGCCGCGCGTGCCAGTCGAAGCGTCGACGGAGCCAGGCCCGCCAGGGCTCCCAGGGATCCCAGCAGGCCGCCCACGTGCGGCAAGCGGCTGCCGGCCGGCAGCAGCTGATCGCCAGCACAGCGCGGCGCCGGTGCCGGTGCCGGTGCCCAGGGAACGCGGAAATCGTCAACGCCAGCTTCGGTATTCGCGTGGGTGTTCATGGACTGCCGCATCAGGGTGACTCCGGAGACGCCGTCCACCAGCGCGTGGTGCATCTTCGTGTAGATCGCGAAGCGTCCGTCCTTTAATCCCTCGATTAGGTGCGCCTCCCACAGCGGGCGGTGCCGATCCAGCAGATTGGCGTGCAGCCGCGAGGTCAGCTCCAGCAGCTCGCGGACCCGCCCCGGCGTCGGCAAGCCGGATCGCCGCACGTGATAGGTGAGGTCGACATCGCGGTCGGAGGTCCAGGCGAAGTTGGCGAACGCGCCGTGAAAGCCCATGGGGCGCTTGCGAAATAGCGGCGCGACGTCGGTATACTGCAGCATGGCCTGGTGGGTTTCCCGGACGAAGTTCCGTCCCGCACCCGCGGGCGGGGTGAACAGTTGCAGTGCGCCGACGTGCAGCGGATGCTCGCGCAACTCGGCGGTCAAAAACATCGCGTCGATCGGTGACATGAGTTCCAACGTGTGCTCCTCGGGCAATCAAGACCGGCTCGGACTTGCCCACCGGCGGTGAGATGGTGCAGGGCGGGTGGTCATCGCCGCCCGGTCCAAGGGCCTTCGGTCGCCCCACGAACGTCGTCGTCGGGGGCTGGTCGGGGCTGTATGTACCCAACTGTGCGGCAGCACGGACCTATTGGTCTTGACAGCAGAGGACAATAATTTCACATTTCAGGACAGCCCGGACAGCCGTGCCGGTTATCAACCGACGGATGTGACTCCTGCGTTGGAGATGGTGAAACCGCGGCCCGAGGTAACGGTACAAATGGTCCCGGTGACCTCCGACCGACAGTTGAAGGGACCGATTCCGGCGGTCTGGCCATAGGTAAGCGTGGGGGTCCCGATTCCCGGGTTGCCGAGGCAGGAATCGCCCGCGCATTGGGTGAGCTCCCCATTCGTGGACATATGCACGGACTGCGGCGGCGACGTGCTCTGGCAATAGGTGCTGTCGGGTATTCCGGGGTCGCGCCGGTAGTCGATCTCGCAGCTGATGTTGCGCGATGGCGACAGGAAGGCGCACACCGTCTGAGTGCACACCGGGTTATCCGCGGCGGCCCGATACGTTCCCACCGTCCCTATGCAGCAGGCGGCGAGGACCGTTCCCATCACTGCGACAACCCTGCGATACACGTTCCCTCCCTACAGCACCCTCTCTACAACAGATCGGTGATGGTCTTCAAGCCCGCGAATAAAGCACGCCGGGCAGCATCCCGCCGTCGTGCTCGATTGTGGTGGGCGTTGATGAAATCCGCCTCGCCGCCGGCGAGGAAGACGCAGACGCGGCCCACCTCCGCGGGCTCCCCGGCACGCTTCAAAGGGGCTGCGGCGAAGTAATTCTCGCCAGTCTGATCGTCCTTGGGGCAACACGAACGACCGGAAGTTCTCGGTCATCGTCGGACCCAATGCGATGCAGTTGACCCAAATCTTCGGGGCCCCACTCCCCGGCCAGCGAACGGGTGAGCTGGTTAAGCCTTCTGCGCTGAGTCTGGCTGCGTCAATTTTGTTAGTGAAATCCAAAGTTGTCAGGCCCAAAGTCGAGTAGCTTGCGTCCGAGCGCGCTTCGTCCACTGCACCGAAGGTCCTCCGAAATGGGCCCTCCCCCGTGCGGGCCCGTCGCTTTTCCAGTACTGCGCGAAAGGTACCGCCATGGACGAACGATCGACGAACGCCGGGATGTCGGCATGTTTGGCGGCGACCGTGTCTTGGGAACCCGCACCCCTATGCCTAGCAACCACGGACGCCGGTGCGATCGCCGGCGTGAGTAGACGAATGGCGACGTAGCCGCACGTGTCGGATAAAAGAGCCAGTGTTTCCCATGAGGGTGCGCTGATGGTGAGCGGGGCGCCGCGCTGGGATGGGATGTCGCTGTACACGGGGCACCCGGAAACGCCAGTGCACGCCGTCGCGGTGGTTATCCTCGACGGATCCGGCGGGGTCAGCCACCAGCGCCTGCACAAGCTGTTGGTGTCGTCCCTGCCGCAGATGGCGCGCTTCCGCAGCCGGCTGGTGGGCAAGCCGCTGGGCTTGGGGCAGCCCGTGTGGGCCGAGATCGATGACTACGATCCGATTCCCCAGATTCACAGCACGGCGGTTCCGTGTGCGAATAGCGCGAATGACAGACACGAGTTCACCGAGCTGATCGGCCAGCTGGCCACCGGAACCTTCGATCGCGTTGCGCCCCTGTGGGAAGCGTGGAGCATCGAGGGCCTGGATGCCGGGCGGTGGGCGTTGGCGGTGCGGATGTCGCCCGCGGTGATCGACGGCATCGGCGACGGGGTGGCGTCGGTGTGGGCGCGCCTGCTGGCCCGCGATCCGCGCAATGACCCGAACGTGAGGCGACATGAGCCGAGCCTGGGCCCGCCGCCCTCGGTCACCGGACTCGTCACCGACACGGTGCTGGAGCTGTTCGAGAACTCCGCCATAGGCGCGTCGCTGATCACCGCGGCGATGCCCGCAGTGCTGCGCGCCGCACTCCGGCGCCTGCGGGTTTGGGAAGGTCCACGGCGGACCCACGAGGCGCCGATACATGGCCCGCTGCGGCCCACGGTGTTCACCGCACCGCTGACCGCGCGGCGCGCGGTCGGCTTCGCCTCGATCCGGCTGTCCCATTTGACGGCCATCGCCCACGCGTTCGGGGGCAGCGTCAGCAACGTGGTCCTGGCCGCCTGCACTTTGGGCCTGCGCACCTGGCTGCGACACCACGGCGGGCTCACCGACCGCCCGCTGGTGCTGCAGGTGCAGCAGGCACTGTTCGACGCCGATTCAACCGGCGGCGGGAGCCCGTGCGGGAACCCGGCCAGGCCGGCGCACATCGGACTTCCGGTGCACATCGACGATCCCGTCCAGGTCCTGCTCGGGTTACATTCGGCCACCGCGACGTTGGCCGCGAACGCCGAGCCCGCCGCCGGGCTGGGAGTTGATCTCGCACGCCTGGCCGCGCTGCTTCCACCCAGCGTGATGCAGGCCGGTGTCGCGCTGTCGACCCGCCTGCCGTGGTGGCAGCCGTTCCCACCGACCTGCCACGGCGTCATCTCCTACGTCGCGGGCCCGCCGGCGGCGCGTTATTGCGCCGGGGCCAGGGTGGGCGGCATGTACACGGTGACGCCGCTGGCGGATGGTTGCGGATTGAGCATCACGCTGACCCGCCACGGCGACATCATGGATGCCAGCGTGTGTGTTTGCCCCGACCGGGTGCCCGACGTCGACGGCATTGCCACCGGCATCATCGAGTCGGTCGACATTCTGCTGGCCGCCGCGCAGCAGTCGCCACGCGGGCAAGGGCCCTCGGTGATCACCCGCCTCGCCGAACGCGCCAAGTCCCGTCGACCTGAGCGGCCCTAATCGTCGCGATACGTCGCGGGCGCTCATTGACAGTGACTGCCATATCGACATAACCTGCCGTCGGTGTCTATTCCGGGAGGTATTCGATGAGTAGCCCATCCAAGCTTCGCGTCATCCAGTGGGCGACCGGCGGTGTCGGCAAGGCCGCAATCGAGTGCGTGCTCAATCACCCGCAGCTCGAGCTGGTCGGCTGCTGGGTGCACAGCGCCGAGAAGAACGGCCGCGACGTCGGGCAGATCATCGGGGCCGGTCAGCTGGGTGTCGCCGCCACCTCCAGCGCCGCCGACGTGCTGGCCCTGGACGCCGACTGCGTGATGTACAGCCCGCTGATCCCCAAAGACGAAGAGGTCGTGGCGATTTTGCGGTCCGGCAAGAACGTGGTCACCCCGGTCGGCTGGGTCTATCCCGACCTGAGCAATCCGCGTCACAAAGCCGTCGCGGACGCCGCGCTCGAGGGTGGCGTGACCCTGCACGGGTCGGGCATCCACCCCGGCGGCATCACGGAACGATTCCCGCTCATGCTGTCGTCGCTGTCGTCTGCGGTCACCCACGTGCGCGCCGAGGAGTTCTCCGATATCCGCACCTACAACGCGCCGGACGTGGTGCGGCACATCATGGGCTTCGGCGGTCCCCCGGAACAGGCCGTGCAGGGTCCGATGGCCGGCCTGCTCGCAGCGGGCTTCAAGATGTCGGTGCGAATGATCGCCGACCACATGGGATTTCGCATCGACCCCAACATCAGAACCACTCAGGAGATCGCCGTTGCGACCTCCGTCATCGACTACGAACCGTTCCCGATCAACCCGGGCACCGTGGCCGCGCGCCGGTTCCGCTGGGAAGCCCTCATCGACGACCAGCCGGTCATCACGGCGGCCGTCAACTGGCTGATGGGCGAAGAGAACCTGGAACCGAACTGGAATTTCGGTGGCCGCGGCGAACGCTTCGAAGTCGAGATCACCGGCGACCCCACCGTCAACCTCACCTTCAAGGGGCTGCAACCGCCGACGGTCGCCGAAGGGCTGATCCGAAACCCTGGCGTCGTGGCCACCGCCAACCACTGCATCAACGCGATTCCCGACGTCTGTGCCGCCGAGCCCGGCATCAAGACCTACCTCGATCTCCCCTTATTCGCCGGCCGACCCGCCCCGACCCTGCAGTAGTCACGGTGGCCGACAACAGCGTCCTCGCCGACGTATCGTTCTGCCACCTCGTCGTCGGCGTCACCGACATGGACCGGGCCCTGGCTTTCTACCGCGATGTGCTCGGCATGGAGGTCGTCTTCGAAAGCCTGATCTCCGGTGAGCCTTTCGATGCGGTGCTGCACGCGACCCGCAAGCAGGAGGGTCGGGTGGTCGGCGGACTGCTGGGCGGGTTGATGATGGAGCTGCTCTCGCTCGGAGCCAAACCGGCGGCAGACAAGGCAGACAGGCCTAGCCGTCGCGGTATCACCGGGATACACAACGTGTCGCTGTCCGTGACGGATCTCGACGAAACCCATCGTCGCATCAGCGCTGCTGGCTACGCCCCCGATCAGGAGCCGTTCGAAATCGGCGGGGTCCGAATGTTTTTCGTCAAGGATCCCGATGGGACCGCCGTGGAGTTCATCGAGTTGCCCGGCGGTGTGCGCAGCACCTACGAGATGCACCGCGGCGTGCCGCTGCGCATGGGACCGGCACAGTGAGTTACGCCCATCGGGATTCGATGCGCGGCCACGTCGCGATCGTCACCGGCGCGGCCCAGGGCGTGGGTAAGGGCATCGCCGCAGCGCTGCTGGAGCGCGGCGCGGCGGTGCTAGTGGTCGACATCCTCGACGAAAAGCTCAGTGCGACAACCACTGAGCTCAGGGAAATGGGTCGCGTGGAGATGTTGGTCGCCAACCTGCGGGACCCGGACAGCGCCGCGCGAATCGTGGCGGCCGCGGTCGACGCCTTCGGCACCGTGCATGGCCTGGTCAACAACGCCATAGCCACCAACGAGCCCAAGGCATTCGTCGACATCACCCTTGAAGACCTGGCGCTCGGTCACGACGTCGGCCCCCGCGCGACCTTCCTGCTCATGCAGGCCGTGCACCCGCTGATGGTCGAGGCGGGCGGCGGCTCGATCGTCAACCTGGGCTCGGGGACGGGCACCGGCGGTGAACCCAAGTGGGGCGGTTACGCCGCCGCCAAGGAAGCCATCCGCGGGATGTCGAAGGTCGCCGCCCTGGAATGGGGGCGCGACAACATCCGCGTCAACGTCGTCTGCCCGTTCGCCGAGTCCGACGGCGTCAAACTGTGGAAGCAGTTCGCGCCCGACGATTACGCAAAGGCGGTGCGTCGCGTTCCGATGAAGCGCATCGGCGACGTGCGCACCGACGTGGGCGCGCTGGTGGCGTTCCTGCTCAGCACCGACTCGACGTTCATCACCGGGCAGACCATCCACATCGACGGCGGAATCGGCTGCTTCCGATGACCGCCGACGGCGAGTCGCTGCGGGATCGGCAGCGCGCACAGGTCCGGGCCGACATCAGGCGGGCGGCGTTCCGGCTATTCGTCGAACGCGGATATGACGCCGTGACAACGGAGGAAATCGCCGCTGCCGCAGGCGTTTCGCCGCGCACCTTCTTCCGGCACGTGCCGACCAAGGAAGAACTGCTGCTGGCGCCCGTTCGCCACGGCGGCACCGCCATTGTCAACCTGCTCCAACAACGACCCGCCGCCGAGCCGCCGGACGTCGCACTGATCAACGCGATCGTTACCCGGACCCGCTCGTTCGACGAGGCCGACACCGAACAGTGGCGGGAAGCCCTGCTGGTGGCGCCGGGCCTCTTGGGCAAGGCCACGATGCACATACCCGCCGACAAGGAACGGGCGGTCAAGCTGATCGCCCAACGCATGGGCGCGGACCCCGACATCGATATACGCCCCGGCCTGCTGGTCCAACTTGCCTTTGCCGCAGCCGATTTCGCGTTTCAGCAATGGGTGCGTCGGTCTCGGCGCCGGTGGCCGCTGGATCGTTACGTCACCGAAGCCCTGGAAGCGGTCAAAAGTCCTCATTGGGAACGGAAGTCGGAGCCGTGAAGTCCGGCTACAAGGTCGCCGTCTGGGCCACCGGCGGTCCAGGGCCGGCCTTACTCGTCGGTGCCCGCCGGGTCCGGCCAGTCCAGCCACAGTTGCAGCGTGTGCGCAGACGGCAACTCGATCGATTGACTGATCCTTTCGAACAGCCGCACGGCTCCCGCGATGGTGGCATCGGCAAACACCGTGAACGCCGCGAAATGGATGCCCTCGGTCAGTGGGTAGCAATTCTCCGCCACGACCGCGACCCGGCCCGGGTCAGAGGTCTCCCGCACATACGCCTTGGGCCAGCGGGTATCCCGGTTCCATTCGTTGACCAGTTCCAACAACCGGTTCCGCTGCGCCGCGCCGTAGCGCTCGGCCTCGCTGATCCGAATCGTCAAGAGGTTCCGGGCCGGGCCGCTGACCCGCAGCCAGATGCGGAACTTGCTCTGCTGTGAGCCAATTAGCGCAATGAAGTCGCGACCATCGCTGCCGCGGTCAAACTGAAGCTCCCGCAGTCCCAGGTAGCGCTCGATCATCCCCGCATCGAACGGTTCGATGCTCATGCTGATTCAACGGCTTCAGCGGCTTCGACAGCTTCAACAGCCGAAGTGCCGCCGTCGATCACCAGCACGGTGCCGGTCGTGCTCGCCGCCGTCGCGAAGTACAGCGCTCCCTCGGCGACGTCTTCGGGTGATCCGTCTCGCGGTAGCGGCCGGTCGTTGCGCATCTTGGCCCTCGTTCGCTCGATGAACTTTTCCCTGGCCTCGGGCGGCAGACCGCTGACCGCGGACGCCAGGATCGGCGTCGGGATCCCGCCGGGCGCAATGCAGTTCACGCGGACGCCCAGCGGCGCGAGCTCGGTCGCCACACTCTTGCTGAAATGGATGACCGCGGCCTTGGACGCGCGGTAGGTCATCACGCCGCCGCCCGGCTGCAGTCCGCCGATCGACGAGATGTTGATGATGCTGCCGCCGCCGTTGTCCGCCATGTACCGGGCGGCGACCTGGGTACCCAGCATGACGCCCAGCACGTTGACCGACATCACGCGGTGGAAGTCGGAGAGATCGGCGCGCAGAAAGCTTTTGGCCATCTTGCTGGAGATGCCGGCGTTGTTGACCATGACGTCCAGGCCGCCGAAGCGGTCGACCGCCGCCCGCACCACGGCGTCGACGTCGGCCGCGTCGGCAACGTCGGCATGGTGGAACCAAGCCCGGGCGCCATATTGCGCGGCGATGTTCTCGCCGGCGTCGTCGTTGACGTCGGCGATGACGACGTCGGCACCCTCCGCGACGAATTTCTCGACGATTCCCTGGCCGAGTCCCGATGCGCCGCCGGTGACAATCGCGACCTTCCCCGCCAGTCTCGAAGATAAGGAAGCCATCCGAGCCGTTTCCTTTCGCACGCAGTCTTGTCTACCGGATCGGCTCGTCGCCGAGCACAGTGGTACGCAGCATCTCGCGCAATGAGCCGGGATCGTAGGGCGCCGCTCGATGCAGGACCCCCTGGTTGTCCCAGATGACGGTGTCGCCGACCGACCAGGCGTGGCTGTAGACGTTGTCGGGCACCGTGGCGCGCGCCAGGAGCTCGGCCAGCAAAGCGCGCCCCTCCTCGAGGTCCATGCCGACGACGTAGTCAGCAGAGGCGCCCAGCACCAGCGACCTGCGGCCGCTGCGGTGCGTCCATACCAGGGGATGTTCGTGGGTGGGGCGGGATCGCCAGCGCGCCAGTTGTTCTGGTGTGGGATCGGGGGTGATGCGCCGCTGGGACGCTTCCAGCGAGTGCACGACTCGCAGCGTGGCAAAGCGGTCGTTTTCTTCCTCGCTCAGCGCGACGTAGGCGGCGTAGGAATTCGCGAATTCGGTTTCGCCGCCGCATTCGGCGACCTGCACGGCCGACAGGACGGTGGCCTTCTGCGGACAACCGTCCCCGACGGGCGTGCAGCCGTCGATGTGCCAGTCGAACGTTGCCTTCAGGTAGGCCGCCGACGAGTTCTTCGCTGTGTCCAGCGTGATCGGATAAATGCCGGGGACCCGGTGGTGGCCGTCGGAGGAGTGGTCGACCTCGCCGAGGCGGCGGCAGAACGCGACCTGCGCCTCGGGCTCAAGCCGCAGCGCCCGAAAGACCAGAACCCCGTTGATCTCCAACGCATCCAGGATGGCTTGAGCCACACCGTCAGGGGCCTCAAAGGCCAACTGGGCCGCATCCAGCCCGACGACTTCGGCGCCGACGGACTCGCTGAGCTTGGTTATGGTGAGCAGGTTCATGGTCGTTCCTTGCCTTTCCTTTCCAGGGTCACGGGAACGGCTCGCCGGTGCGGATCATGACCGCGTCGGCGGCGTCGGTCGGGGCCGGCTGATGCATGACCTCCACCGCCATGGCGACCATGATCAGCGAATAGATCATGTGCAGCAGGTTGAGCACGTCGTCGGGCAGGTCGTCGAGGGGGAACTTGTCGCAATAGTCGACGGCCTCCTCGAGCCGCGGGAAGAATGCGTCGTAGAACTCGTGCATCTCGGGCATGGTGCTGGCCATCCGCGCATTCCAGCGGGCGGTTTCGCTCGCCAAACACCAGGTTTGGGCGTACCTTTCCAGCTCCGCGAACGCGCTGGGCAGCAAGGCATCTGGCATGGTCACACCCCCGACGCCTGGTAGGCCTGGTAATCACCGACCCAGTCGGCGATCACCTTGTGCAGATGGCGCACCAGGATCTCCTGGTCGCTCAGCGGGAACCCGTCGACGATGCCGTACTCCAGTGCGGCCTGCGTGCCACCGAGCATGCCGGCGTCTTGCAGGGCGAACTCCTTGAGCACCACCGCGGCGACTTCATGCTCGACGCGTTCTCGCACGGTCCGCGCCGGGTGGAAATAGGTGTGGGCCTCGAATCGGTGGGTGTTGTGGGATGTCGGCCAGTACCGGTACAGCAGATACCAGCCGCCGTAGATCAATATCTCGGTGTTCGGGAAGATCTGGAAGTTGCTGATCCCCCACGGTTCGATGCCACCGGGATTGAGGCCGGGCAGCAGCTCACCGATGTCGGGGGTGCGCCACGGGCCGACCAGCCCGCTCTTCGTGGCCCGCTCGATCGGGTACATGTATTCCTGCGGGAGCAGCCAGCGGCGCCGTCCCGCCGTCGACACCAACCGGTGGGGGCCGTCGAGTTGGAAGTGCCCGCAGGTGAATCCGGCCTTCGGGTCGCGTACCGCCGAGGGCACCTGCTGTGGGTGCAGCGAGGGCACGTGGTAGTACTCCTGGAAGGCGTCGGCGAAGATCTTCCAATTGCTGTTGTTGTGCGCGACCCACTCGTAGCGCTCGGTCAGCTTGCCGAACGGGTACCCGTCCAGGCCAGTGATCATTGGACCCAGGAACTCGCGCAGACTTTGCCGCGGCTCGACGGCAAAGTTGATGAAAATGAAGCCGTTCCATATATCGCAGTGCACCGGCCTCAATCCGTGGTCGGCCGGGTCGACGTCGAAGAACTCGTCGGGCTGCTGCACGAACTTCAACGCACCTTCCAGGTCGTAGCGCCACCCGTGGTACTTGCAGGTGAACTGCCGGCATGTCCCGCGCGTCTCCCGATCCGGAAACTCGTTCCACACCAACTTGTTTCCCCGGTGGCGGCAGACGTTGTGGAAGGCGCGAATCCGGTCGTCCCTGCCCTTGACGAGGATGACCGACGCCCGGGCGACCTCGATCTCCCTGGTGACGTAGCTGCCGGTGCGGGGCAGCTCCTCGACCCGGGCGACGTTGAGCCATGCCCGTTTGAACACCGCCTCGCGCTCCAGTTCGTAGAACTCCTTGGACGTCGAGTCGGTGAACGAGAGGGGCCCGGTGCCGAGTTCGGGGTAGTGCTGCGTCCAAGACCCCTCCGGGGGCCTACCGGATCTCATCATCGTGAACCTCCTTGTGCCGCAATCACATCACCGCCCCGCCGTTGACGCCCAGCACCTGGCCGGTGATGAAGCCCGCCTCGTCGGAGCACAAGAAGCCGACGGCCGCGGCGATGTCGGCCCCGGTACCCAGGTGGCCCATCGGGATATTCCTCGCGATCGCCTCGTTGGACTTCACGAATCCCGCCGCCTGAGCCTGCTGCTGCATCGGCGTTTCGATGCCCGATGGCGGGATGTTGTTGACGGTGATGCCGTGCGCGGCGTACTCGCGGGCCAGCGATTTGGTGAGGGTGATGACCGCGCCCTTGGAGGCCGCGTAGTGGGCGGCGAACGGCGAGCCGCGCTGGGCGCTGGACGACGAGATCATGACGATCCTGCCCCATTTCGCGGCGACCATGTCCGGTATCGCGACCTGGCAACAGTGAAAGGTGCCGGTCAGGTTGACATCGATGATCCTCGCCCAGGACTGCGCGGTGATCTCGGTGAACGGGGCATGCCCGAACATTCCCGCGCTCGTCACCAGGACCGACACCGGACCGAGCTCGCTGCGCACCTTCGCGAACGCCCGCTCGACGGCAGCACGGTCGGTGACGTCGGCGCCGACGCCGATGGCCGTCGTCCCGCCCGCTTGGAGCTCTTCGGTAACGCGCCCCGCCGCTTGCTCGTTCACGTCGAGGACCGCGACTTTGAGGCCGCGCCGGCCCAGCTCGTGGCAGGTCGCCTCGCCCATGCCCTTTTCGACTATCCGGCTGAGCAATTCACGCAGGGTCTCCTGCTCCCCGGCGTCCAGGACGCCGAACACCCGCCCGTGGGCGGCCAGGGCGTCGTTCAGCACCGTGGTCACGACTTCGCGCCCTTCATCGGTGAGGAAGGCCTGCAGAATGCGCTTGTGCTGGGGGTCCTGCTTTCGTTCGACCAGACCGCGGTGTTCGAGCGTGGTGAGAGCCAGTTGAACGCCTTGCGGGCTGATCAGCAGGCGCCGGGCGAGTTCGGCGCCGGACAGGCCGGGTTCGTTCGAAAGTTGGCGCAGCACACCGATCTGGGCGGTGCTGACGCCATGCTCACTGATCGCGCCGTTAACACTGGTCAGCGAGAAGTAGAAAGCCTGCTTGAGCAGCCAGAGGATGTTTTCGGTGAGCTCCATCTTTCCCTACCCGGTCAACCCGTCGGCGACTTGTGGATCTGTCCGTCCTTCATGACGAACGAAACGTCGAGTGTGGCGCTGATGTCGCGCGACGGATCGCCAGGCACGGCGATGATGTCGGCCAGGTAGCCGGGCGCGAGGCGGCCCAACTCGTGGTCGGCCTCGACGAGTTCGGCGGCCACGATCGTCGCGGCGCGGATCGCTTGCATCGGGGTCATGCCGCGTTCGACCAGCGCTATTAGCTCCTTGGCGTTGTGGCCGTGCGGAATCGCCGGCGCATCCGTGCCGCACGCGATGCGCACGCCCGCCGTAATCGCCCTGGGCAGCATCGCTTTTGCGCGCGGGAACACCTCCTGCGCCTTCTTGCGCAGCTCCGGCGCCATCCGGTCGATGGCCAGCGCCTCGGTCAGATAGGTGGTAGAGACCAGGAAGGTACCGTGATCGACCATCATCTGGATGGTCTCGTCGGTCGCCAGAAAGCCGTGTTCGATGCAGTCGATCCCGGCCCGGATGCAGGCGCGGATCGCGGTGTCCCCGATGGCGTGCGCGGCTACCCGCACCCCGGCCCGGTGGGCTTCGTCGGCGATGGCGGCGAACTCCGCGTCGGAATACTGCTGAGCGCCAGGGGCGGTGCTGTGCGACATCACGCCTCCCGATGCCGACACCTTGATCAGCTTGGCGCCGTGGCGAATCTGGTAGCGGACGCAAGCGATCACGTCGGGCACGCCGTTGGCGATGCCCTCGGCGACCGACAGCGGCATGATCCCGGGTGCGAGCCGCTGGAACACCGTCGGGTCCAGGTGCCCGCCGTAGGGGGTGACGGCGTGGCCCGCGGGATAGATGCGGGGACCGGGATGCCAGCCCTGGTCGATGGCGCGCTGCAGCGCCACGTCGAGCAGGTAGCCACCGGTCTTGACCATGAGCCCGAGGTTGCGCACGGTGGTGAAGCCGGCCTCCAGCGTGGTGCGGGCGTTGACCGCCCCGCGCAGCGTGCGATAGGCCGGGTCATGTTGAACTCCGTGCATCGGCGCCGGCAGGCCCTCGGGACCTCCGGGACCGCCGATGAGCAAGTTGAGTTCCATGTCCATCAGGCCCGGCAGCAGCGTGACGTCCCCGAGATCGATTACGTTGGCCAGATCCGGCGACGCCCAATCATATTGGTGCGATTCGGGATTGATCGCGGTGATGCGGTTGCCATCGATCACCACGACCGCCGGTGAGTGGACCTCGCCGGAGTCGACGTCGGCCCAGCGGGCCGCCCGCAGCACGGTCACTCCGGTCATGGGACGGGCTCGGATACGCAGTCCAGGGTGGAAGCACCGGAGTCGGGAACCCGGGGCTGCTTCCAGCACTCCACCGGAAACGACACCATGATCATCGAACACAGCAGATGCATCAGATTCAGCACGTCGTCGAGTAAGTCGTCCAGGGGGAACTTGTCACAGTAGGCAAGGGCCTCCTCGGCACGCGGGGTGATCGCGTCGTAGAACGCCTTCATTTCGAACATCTTGCTGGCCAACCGCTTTGCGTAGCGCTGCGGTTCGGTGGGCAGGCACCAGTCGGCGAAGGGTTCGAGGTCGGCGAATTCGGTTGGCAGCACCGGGGATATTGGAGCCATCGCGTTAGGCCCCCGCCCGACTGGTCCGCTGGTACTCGTCGATCCAGGCCGCCGTCTCCTTGTGCAGGTGACGCAGCAGGATCTCCTGGTCATTGAGCGGGAAGCCGTCGACCGCGCGCGACTCGATCATGCTCTGGGTCGCCTCCAGCGTATTGGCATCCTGCAGGCCGTATTCCTTGAACGTCACCACCGCCAGTTCCTGGGCGACGCGTTCCCGCGGAGTGCGCGGCGACGGGAAATACAGCGTCCCCTCGAAAACGTGGCTGTTATATGACGTCGGCCAATAGTGGTAGGTCAGATACCAGCCCTGGCCCCAGAAGAGCATGACGAAGTTGGGGAACAGCTGGAACGAATCCAGGCCCCACGGATCGCATTTCGCGGGATTCAGCCCCGCCGGCAGCTCGCCCAAATCCGGCTTCTGCCACGGCCCGAACAGCCGCTCCGGCAGATGTCGTCGATCGGCTTGCGCATCTCGTCCGGCATCTCCCAGGCCCGTACCCCCGATGTGCTGACCAGTCGGTGCGGACCCTCCAGGCGATAGTGCGGGGCCTCGAAGCCGGCCTCCGCGGCCGCCTTCGAATAGGCGGTCGGCGACTGGTTCGCGTGCAGCACGGGCGCGTGATAGAACTCCTGGAACGCGTCCATGTACAGCTTCCAGTTCGCCTTCACCCCCGAGCGGTAACACCAGCGCGAGGTCAGCTTGCCGAACGGGTAGCCCTGAAGACCCGTCACCATCGGACCGAGGAACTCACGCAGGGACTGTTCGGGCCGCTTGGCGAAGTTGACGAAGATAAAGCCCTCCCAGACCTCGCAGTTGACCGGCACCAACCCGTAGCGGCTCTTGTCGAGGTCGAAAAACTCCTCCTCCTGCTGCACGAAAGTCAGGTTGCCGTCCAGGTCGTAGCGCCAGGCGTGGTACTTGCAGGTGAACTGGCGACACACGCCGCTGGTCTCCTCCAGCGGCATGTCGTTCCACACCAGTTTGTTGCCGCGGTGGCCGGCAGCCGTTGTGATACGCCTTGACCCCTCCAGATGCCGGGCGCACCAGGATGATCGAGGTGTTGACGACCTTGAGTTCCCTGGTGAAGTAGCTGCCCTTGCGCGGAAGTTGTTCGACCCGGCCCACATTCAGCCAGGCACGCTTGAAGATCGCCTCGCGCTCCAGGTCGTAGATCCGCGGGTCGATGCAGTCCTCGTAAGACACCGGCCCGGTGCCTAATTCCGGGTAGTGCTGCGTCCAGTTGCCCTCCGGCGGCTTGGGGGATCGAGCCACGACCGCTCCCGTCCGTAGGAGACCGTGGGGCCGACGGTATATGCCGATCGGCCGAATCGCAGGTAGTTGATATTCAGCTCATCTGCGAGCACCTCCCGAAGCACCGGGGCCCGCCCGGACTACTCGGCAGCATTCATACAAATCTCAAATGAAAAGCACATACTTACTGGGGATGGCTGGAGGTGCGTGATGTCGTACGTGATCGCAGTGCCGGAGTTGGTGGCAGCGGCGGCTTCGGATTTGGCGGGTCTGGGGTCGGAACTCATCGCGGCCAACGCGGCCGCTATGGCACCGACGATGGGGATTCTGGTCGCGGCTGAGGATGAGGTGTCAGCGGCGATCACCGCTTTGTTCTCCCAGCACGGCCAGGCGTATCAGGCACTCAGTTTGCGGGCGGCGGCGTTTCATGAAGAGTTTGTGCAGGCGTTGACCGCGGGGGCGGGCTCGTATATGGCGACCGAGGCGGCCAATGCGTCGCCGTTGGCCGGTCTTGGGGTGTTTTCGCCGTGGCAGCTATTGACGGGGCGCCCGCTGTTCGGCGACGGCGCCAACGCGGCTCCGAACACTGGCCAAAGCGGGGCGCCCGGCGGGTGGCTCATCGGCAACGGCGGAGTCGGCGGGTCCGGCGGCGGCGTCCACGCCAACGGCGGCAACGGCGGCGCCGCAGGACTGTTCGGCAACGGCGGGGCCGGCGGCGCGGGCGCAGTGGGCCCCACGGTAGGGGGCACCGGCGGGGCCGGCGGGCTATTCGGCGTCGGCGGTACCGGCGGGGCCGGCGGATACGGCGGAGTCACCGGTGGCACCGGTGGGGCCGGCGGGGCCGGCGCGCTGTTCGGTTCCGGTGGCGCCGGCGGGATCGGCGGCGCGGGCCTTATCGGGGGCATCGGCGGGGCCGGCGGCAACGCCGGCACGCTCGGGGGCTCGGGCGGCGCCGGCGGCGCGGGCGGCGCCACCACCGGCGCCAGCACCACCGGGGGTACCGGCGGGGCCGGCGGCAACGCCGGCATGCTCTGGGGCTCGGGCGGCGCCGGCGGCGCCGGCGGCGACAGCACCAACTCCACCGGGGGCACCGGGGGTACCGGAGGTGTCGGCGGTACCGGCGGGCTGTTCGGCACCGGTGGAGCCGGCGGCACCGGCGGGGGCGGCATCGGCTTCGGCGCCGGCGCCAACGGGGGAACCGCCGGGGCCGGCGGCAGTGGCGGTGTGCTGTACGGCGATGGCGGCGACGGCGGCGCTGGCGGAGAGGGCCTCAGCAACGGGGGTACTGGCGGGCTCGGCGGCAGGTCCGGGCTGTTCGGCGCGGGCGGCGACGGCGGCGCCGGCGGGGTCGGCCTGACCATGTTAGGCGGCAACGGCGGGGCGGGCGGCAACGCCGTGGTGATCGGCAACGGCGGCAACGGCGGCAACGCCGGGAGTGGCAATTCTCCGGGGGCCACTGCCGGTGCCGGCGGAACCGGTGGGCTGCTGTTCGGCCAGAACGGGATGGACGGGTTGACATAGCCGACGACGTTCGAGCGGCGCTAATCTCGTCCAGATTGCCGCCATGGCTGCGGCACGGGCTCCAAACACAACCGTGGGGGCAATCTCGCTGTAAAAAGATTGGGTGTCGCCCGTGATTCCAGCGCAGTACCTGCTGTCGCCCGACGCACCGAGCCCGCGCACGCTCATCAACGTCCTACACGACACCGCCGCGCGCTACCCCGATGCCGCCGCGATCGACGACGGCACCGTGCAGCTCACCTACAGCGAGCTGATCGACGACATCGAGGCCGGTGCGGCGTGGCTGTCCGCCAGGGGAATCGGCCGCGGGGACAGGATCGGCATCCGGATGCCGTCGGGAAGCTATTCGCTCTACGAGGCGATCCTGTCGACCCTGGCGACCGGCGCCGCATACGTGCCCGTCGACGCCGACGATCCCGAAGAACGCGCCGAATTGGTGTTTTCCGAGGCCAACGTCGCCGCCGTCATCACCGAAACCGGGTTGCACCGGGGCCCCGGCTCGTCGCGTGGCTGGCGCGCCACCGCACCGCTTGTCCGGGACGACGCCTGGATCATCTTCACGTCCGGATCGACCGGCACGCCGAAAGGCGTGGCGGTGACCCACCGCAGCGCCGCCGCATTCGTCGACGCCGAGGCGCGGTTATTCCTGCAGGACAACCCGATTGGGCCCGGCGACCGGGTGCTCGCTGGGTTGTCGGTGGCGTTCGACGCTTCCTGCGAGGAGATGTGGTTGGCGTGGCGGCATGGGGCATGCCTGGTTCCCGCGCCGCGGTCGCTGGTGCGCAGCGGAATGGACCTCGGCCCGTGGTTGGTCACCCGCGACGTGACCGTCGTGTCGACGGTGCCGGCGCTGGCCTCGCTGTGGCCCGCCGAGGCACTGGAAGCGGTGCGGCTGTTGATCTTTGGCGGCGAGGCCTGCCCCCCGGAGCTGGCCGAGCGGCTCGGCCCGAGTATCCAGGAGGGGCGGGAGGTGTGGAACACCTACGGCCCGACCGAGGCCACGGTGGTCGCGTGCGCGGCCAAGCTCGACGGGGTCGGGCCGATCAGCATCGGGCTGCCGCTGCCGGGCTGGGACCTGGCCGTGATCGACGCGGCCGGTCAACCCGTCGGCTACGGCGGGGTAGGCGAGCTGGTGATCGGCGGCGTCGGGCTGGCCCGCTACCTGGACGCGGACAAGGACGCCGAGAAGTACGCTCCGATGCCGACGCTGGACTGGCCGCGCGCGTACCGCAGCGGTGACCTGGTGCGACTGGAGCGCGACGGGCTGTACTTCTGCGGCCGAAGCGACGACCAGGTCAAGGTCGGGGGCCGCCGCATCGAGCTGGGCGAGGTCGACTCCGCGCTGGTTCAGCTGCCCGGGGTCAGCGGCGGCGCGGCGGCTGTTCGCCGCACCGCCAAGGGCACGCCGGTGCTGGTCGGCTACCTGGTCAGCGCCGACCCGTCGTTCGACATCAACGAGGCACGCAAGGAGCTCACCGTGCACCTGCCCGCCGCACTGGTACCGCGGCTGGTCCAGGTCGACGAGCTGCCCACCCGCACATCGGGCAAGGTCGACCGCGACGCGCTGCCGTGGCCGCCGCCCGGCGGCTCGGACACGTCGGGCACCGACGAATCCGCCAACCTGGCGGGGACGGCCGCCGAGCTGGCGGCGTTGTGGCGCGAGCTGCTGGGGGCCTTCGAGACCAGTTCAGTGAACGGTCTCGAAGCGGACTTCTTCGCGCTGGGCGGCGGCTCGCTGGCGGCCGCACAGCTCGTCGCCGCGCTGCGCCACCAATATCCGCAGGTGACCGTTGCCGACCTGTACGACCACCCGCGGCTCGGCTCGCTCGCCGGGTTCCTCGACGAGCTCGATCCCCCGCCGCAGGTCGTCGAGCGCGTGGTGGCGCCCACCCCCCGGCTCACCCAGCTGACGCAGACCGTCCTGGCGGTGCCGCTGACGACGCTGGCGGGGCTGCAATGGGTGACCTGGCTGGCGCTGGCCAACAACGTCGCGCACGCCGTGCGCCTGGTGCCGTGGACCGTGGTGGTCAACTGGTGGCTGATCGCCGCCGCATTCGTCCTTTTCGTCACGCCCATCGGCCGGATGGGCATCGCGGTGCTGTGCGCGCGGATCTTGCTGCGCAACGTCAAGCCGGGGACCTACCCCCGCGGCGGGTCGGTGCACCTGCGGGTGTGGTTCGCCGAGCGGCTGGCCGAGGCCAGCGGCGCCGAGAACCTGGCCGGCGCCCCGTGGCTCGTTTACTACGCTCGCGCCCTGGGCGCCAACATCGGCAAAGGCGTTGACCTGCATTCGATTCCGCCGGTCACCGGGATGCTCACACTCGGGCACCGCAGCGCCGTCGAACCCGAGGTCGACCTGCGCGGGCACTGGATCGACGGCGACGCGTTCCACCTCGGTGAGATCACCATCGGCGACGACGCGACGATCGCCGCCCGGACCACCCTGTTGCCCGGCGCCGTGGTCGGCAAGAACGCCGACGTGGCGCCCGGCTCCGGCGTGATCGACAAGATCAAGAACAACCAGTACTGGAAGGGCTCACCCGCGGTGAAGTCGGGCAAGGCCCGCCACCCGTGGCCCGACGAACGGCCGGCCCGCAAGAGCTACTGGGTCGCCGGGTACGGCGTGACGTCGTTGGGGCTGGCCGGCCTGCCGTTGATCGCGGTGGCCGCCGGCCTCGCGGTGATCGCGGGGGCGGTCCGCCACACCCACCGGCTTTCGCAGGCGGTGCTGCCCGCGCTGCTGTGGACGCCGGTGGCGACGCTGGCCGGGCTCGCGGTTTACGTGCTGCTGACGGTGGTCGGCGTGCGGATGCTGTCGATCGGGCTGCGCGAGGGCTACCACCCGGTGCGCAGCCGCGCCGGCTGGCAGCTCTGGGCGACCGAGCGACTCATGGACGCCGCCCGCAATTACCTGTTCCCGCTGTACGCTAGCCTGCTGACCCCGGTCTGGCTGCGGTTGCTGGGCGCGAGGGTCGGCCGCGGCACCGAGATCTCGACGGTGTTGCTGATCCCCAAGTTCACCGTGATCGAAGAGGGCGCGTTTTTGGCCGACGACACTATGGTCGCGTCCTACGAGCTCGGCGGCGGCTGGATCTACGCGGCCGAAACGACCGTTGGCCGGCGCGCGTTCCTCGGCAACTCCGGCATCACCCAGCCGGGCCGGCGCGTGCCCGACGACGGACTGGTCGCGGTGTTGTCGGCGACACCACCCAAGGCGAAACGCGGCTCGTCCTGGCTGGGCAGCCCGCCGATGCGGTTGCGCCGCCGCCCCGCAGAGGCCGACGCGGCGACCACCTTCGACCCGTCGCTGCGGTTGAAGGTGATGCGCGCGGCGGTGGAGACGTTGCGGCTGTTGCCCGTGTTCGTGACGGTCGCGATCGGGCTGGCGGTACTGGGCGCATTGCAGGCCCTGGCGCGGATGTTCGGCATCTGGTGGGCCGCATTGGCCGGCGGGGTGGTGTTGCTGGCCGCGGGCGCGATCGCGTGTGTTGTCACGGTCGCCGCGAAATGGCTGCTGGTCGGCCGTATTAGCACGAGCGAATTTCCGTTGTGGTCGTCGTTCGTGTGGCGCAACGAGGTGGCCGACACGTTCGTGGAGACCGTCGCGGCGCCGTGGTTCGCCCGCGCGGCCAGCGGGACGCCGGTGATGAACCTGTGGCTGCGCGCACTTGGCGCCGTCGTCGGACGCGGCGCCTGGTGTGAAACCTATTGGCTGCCCGAGGCGGATCTCGTCACGCTCGGCGACGGCTCGACCGTCAACCGCGGCTGCGTGGTGCAGACGCATCTGTTCCACGACCGAATCATGCGGATGGACAGCGTGGCACTGGAGGCCGGGGCGACCCTCGGCCCGCATTGCGTCGCGCTGCCCGCGGCCCGGGTGGGCGCCGGCGCGACCGTCGGTCCCGCGTCGCTGGTGGTGCGCGGCGACGAGGTGCCGTCGTCGACGCGCTGGCAGGGCAATCCGATCCGGCCCTGGAACGTCGGCCGCAGGAAGTCCGACGGCAAGAACCCGTCCGCGGGCGTCGTGCAGGAAACCGCCGCGTGAAAGCTCCCGCCAAGACGGCCAAGAAGGCCGCAACCGTTGCGTCGGTGATCGACGAGTACCTGCCGAAAAACGGCAACCCCGGCTACCGGGTATCGCGCTACGAGCTGGAGCTGGAATACAACGTCGCGATCAACCGCCTGTCCGGCACGGCGACCATCACCGCCGTGGCACTCGTCGAGCTGCAACAGCTCACCCTGGACCTGTCCAGCGCACTGGCGGTCTCGAAGGTGTCGGTCAACGGCAAGCGCGCCGCCCAGTTCTCCTGTCGCGGCGGAAAGTTGCGCATCCGGCTGGCGGCCAAGCTCGCCAGCGGGGCGGCGCTGTCGATCGTCGTCCGCTACGGCGGATCACCCAAGCCTCTCCGAACACTCTGGGGTGACGTGGGTTTCGAAGAACTCAGTGACGGCGCGCTGGTCGCCGGGCAACCCAACGGCGCCGCGTCGTGGTTCCCGTGCGACGACCACCCCAGCGCCAAGGCGGCCTTCCGCATCCAGATCAGCACGGAGAGCCGCTACCGGGCGGTGGCGAACGGCAAGCTGGTCTCGCGGCGGGTGCGGGCGTCGCGGACGGTGTGGACCTACGAGCAACCGGAGCCGACGTCGACCTACCTGATCACCCTGCAGATCGGTACGTACGAGATGGCGCGGCTGGCACGGACACCGGTGCCGATCCAGGCCGCGTTGCCCGAACGGCTGCGCGACAACTTCGACCACGACTTTGCCCGCCAGCCCCAGATGATGAAGCTGTTCATCGAACTGTTCGGGCCGTATCCGCTGGCGAACGGCTACACCGTCGTGATCACCGACGACCCGCTGGAGATACCGCTTGAGGCACAAGGGATTTCGATCTTCGGCGCCAATCACTGCGATGGTACGCGGGCCAGCGAGCGACTGATCGCGCACGAACTGGCGCACCAGTGGTTCGGCAACTCGGTGACCGCGCGTCGGTGGCGCGACATCTGGCTGCACGAGGGCTTCGCCTGCTACGCGGAATGGCTGTGGTCCGAAAACAGCGGCGGCCCCAGCGCCGACGAACTCGCCCGACGCCACCACGAACAGTTGCGCGCGAAGCCACAGGACCTGCTGCTGGCCGATCCCGGACCGCGTCACATGTTCGACGACCGCGTCTACAAGCGCGGCGCGCTGACCCTGCACACCTTGCGCCTGCGCTTGGGCGACGAGAAATTCTTTGCCCTGCTTAAGGATTGGGCGACTCTGTATCGCCAGAGCACCGCCGTCACCGACGACTTCACCGCGCTGGCGGCCAACTACTGCGACGAGTCGCTGCGGCCGCTGTGGGATGCATGGTTGTACTCGACGGCGGTGCCGTGACCTGCCGGTGAGGGTAGGATCCCGTCATGCCGTTGACCAGCGGCGCGAGCTTCGCCGGGTACACCATTGTGCGGTTGCTCGGCCGGGGCGGGATGAGCGAGGTCTATCTGGCCCAGCATCCCCGGCTGCCGCGTCGCGACGCGCTGAAGATCCTGCCCGAGCCGGATAGATTTGCCGGGGCGGACAGCGGCTTTCGGGAGAGATTCCTGCGCGAGGCCGAGCTCGCCGCCACCCTGTGGCACCCCAACATCATCCAGGTGCACGATCGCGGCGAGTTCGACGGCCAACTGTGGATCGCGATGGACTACGTCGAGGGGGCCGACGCGGCGCAGTTGCTGAAAGCCCGGTACCCGGCCGGCATGCCGGCAATCGAGGCGTGCGCCATCGTCACCGCTGTCGCCGAGGCGCTCGACTACGCCCACCAACGCGGGCTGCTGCACCGCGACGTCAAGCCGGCCAACATCCTGCTCGCCGACCCAACGGACGGCCGGCGCCGGATCCTGTTGGCCGACTTCGGAATAGCCCGATACCATGACGACGTCAGCGGCCTGACCGATACGAATTTCACCGTGGGGACCCTCACCTACGCCGCACCCGAACAGCTGATGGGCGGCGAGATCGACGCGCGCGCCGACCAATACGCACTGGCCGCCACGGCGTTTCACCTCCTCACCGGCGTGCCGCCGTATCAGCACTCCAACCCGGTGGCCGTCATCAGCCAGCACCTGACCGCGCCGCAACCCAAGCCAAGCGGTTGGCGGCCGGAACTGGCGAACCTCGACGAGGTGTTCTCGCGGGCTCTGGCCAAGAAACCCGATGACCGGTTCGAACGATGCCACGACTTCGCCGCGGCACTGAGCGAACGCGCCGGCATCGACTCGGACCCCGCATCCCAGCCCCGGGACAACCCCACCCAGGCCGATCGCAGCCAGGCCGACACCCAAGTCGCTGCCGTCGTGCCGTCGAACACGACGAACCGGAAGCGACGGTCCCGGATTCTGCTCGGGGCAGCGATAGCCGCGGTCGTCCTCACCGTCGTCGGCGTCACCGCCTACCTGACGCGGCCCATGAAACAGCCGGCCCCGACGGCCTCCCCCGCGGCAGCAGCCAGTCGAGCCACTCCAGCCACCCCGGCCGCTGCAGCCCGACCTCCCGCCCTGCTCGACGGCACGTACCGCTTCGAGTACGACTACGAGAAGCAGACGATCAACGGCGCTCCCTACGCCGTACACACGACCGACAACATCAGTTGGTGGGCATTTCGGTCGTCGTGCGGATCCTCCGGATGCGCCGCCAGCGCGACCCAGCTGGACACCAAAAACCCGCAAATGGCGCGCACCCCCGTCCAGTCCGCCGAGTACCGCTTCGCGGACGGTCACTGGCAGTCCGCGCCCGCCGCGCGCCAACTCGGCCAGGGTCGCTGCCTGTCGGCGGACGGACAAGTCGTCGCGGGCGCCAACACCGTCGTCCTGTCGTGGTCGTTCGAGGCGGCGCCCGACGGCGGCCTCCGGGGCAGCAAGACTGGCATCGCGCTGACCAATGAATGCGGCCTGCAAGGACAGGTAGCGGTGGCCCCCGCGGTGGCGATCCGAGTCGGCGACGTGCCGGCCGGCGTCGCCGTCGCCGATCCGGGCGCGATCACCGCCGCCCCGTCGACCAGCAGCGCGGCCCCACCCGCTGCGGGTCCCATCCTCGACGGCACCTACCGCGTCGACTTCGATCTGCAGAATCAGACGATCAACGGCACCGTGACCGGGCTGGGCGCCGCCGTCTCCGAGTGGTGGGCGTTTCGTTCCACGTGCACACAGGCCGGATGCGTGGCCGCGGGGGCGCAGTTGGCCGAATCCAACCAGCAGGAAGGAACCGGCACGACAAGCGTCGTCCGTTTTTCCGACGGTCGTTGGCAGGGCACCCCGACCCTGCAGGCGCCCATGGAATGCGGAAGAACCAACAAAGCAGGCCGCGACGACGAGACCCGCCTGTGGTCATGGGCCCCACAGGCGGACGGCACGTTTCGCGGCCTCACGATCGGCACCGTCCTCAGCAACGGGTGCGGCACTCAAGGAACGATCTACCGGACCCCGTTTGTGGCGACCCGCACGGGCGATGTGGCGCCGAGCGTGATCGTTGCCGATCCGGCATTGTTCACAGGTTAGCCAGGTCGTCGGGAACGTCGACCTTGTGTTCCAGGAGCGCCTCGAGGGGCACCACCTCGAGGGTGCTCTCGTTGGTGCACGCCAGCACGACGGGCGCGGCACAGCCGTCGTGGTGGGCCCGAAGCCAGTTCAGTGCGGTGACACACCACCGGTCCCCAGGTAGCAGACCGGGAAACCGATACTCGGGCACGGGCGTCAGCAGGTCGTTGCCAATGGAACGCTGGTGCTCCAGGAACTCCGCGGTCATTACCGCGCAGACGCTGTGCCGGCCGATGTCCTCGGGCCCCGAGGAGCAGCAGCCGTCGCGGTAGAAGCCGGTTAGTGGTTGACTGCCGCACGGTTCCAGCGGACCGCCCAGCACATTGCGATCATCAGGCACGTGTTTAGTATTGCGCCCCGGGCTGAGAAGTTTGGGCGGAAATTCGCCATAAACGCCACGGGGATCGGTCGCGGGACCCGCGCGGGCGCCTACAACCCGGAAACCCGGGCCAGCTCCGGGGCGCCGAACGGTATGGCACCGACTCGCCTGGCGGCCAAAACGTCGGCCTCCTGATAGATCCGCGCGATCCGCGTGAAGGCCTCGCCCGTGCGCATGAGTTCCTGTTGCGCCGCCTGGTTCAGGGCCAACAGCTGCGCGGCGTCGTCCGCAAATGCCAGCATCGCCTGCAGGGAGACCTCGTCCGCCCCGGCGGGCATCAGCTCGGTGAGTGATGTCGCGGCCGTCGCACCGGCCTGCAGGCCCTGGGCGGCATTGTCGACGACCTGTGGACCGATGTCGGCGGCGCTCGGGTCGAAAGTCATGGACTGCACGGGCGTAGGCCCCCCTGTTTATCCCCTGCTTAAGCGCCCGTCGCGCTAACGGCAAATCGATGTCGGCAAGCGATAGTAACTATTAGATATAGTTTCTGTCAATGACTGTAGTCGGCCGCAACGATGGGGCAATCTCGATGCGCGGGCAATGTCAGAGCCGGTACCCCCCTGCCGACGATCGACCGGTAGGGTTTGCCGGTGTGATACTCACCGGGGCCTTTTTGGCCGAACAGGCTGCGACGGTAGACAACAAACTCCAAGTGTCCGGCGGCGTGCTCTCCAAGTTCACGGTCGGGCCCGAGCGGCAGGCCCGCTTTCTGCTTGTCGTGCTGACGGAGAGCGATCCCGACAGCATGGACCGACGGGTTGACGTTGAGATCCGGCCCCCGACAATCGAAGACTCGCTGTACCGGCGGTTCGAGGTGCCGGAAGCCTCCGTCGGCGAGTTCCCTGGCTTCGCCTTCTTCGAGGTCGACGTGACCCTCCCGTTCGACGGCCGCTGGATAATCGTCGTATCCGGCGGGTCGGGAGCAATCTCGCTTCCGCTGGTGGTGAACAGCTGGGCACCGCCCGCGCCACCATCACTCGGCATCTAGCGACGACCCGACCGACCCCCGGCCCCGGGCGCAGCGGTTGACCGGGCGATCACACAGCGGCTGATCCGAGGCCGTTTCCCCTTCCCTCGGACTTGAAGGCGTGCTCGTCGACGACGCCCCGTTGGGACGCGACACGCCCAGTTTCGCTATTTCCGCCCGCCGGGATTAAGGGCCGCTTACACTCAATACTGTTGAGTGACAACGAGATAACAGGTCTTAACCTCAGCTCATTTTGCGCGCCTCGCACACCTTTCAAGAAATCGTGGTCTCTTCGTGCACCGTCGAACCGCCTTGAAGCTACCGCTGCTGCTGGCAGCAGGCGCGGCACTGGCCCAAGTGCCCAGCGCCGCAGCTGAAGCCGGTCGATGGCCGGCGGAGCGCGCCAGCGGTTGGTATCAAGCGCAAGGCTGGCTCGTCGGGGCAAACTACATCCCCGCTAACGCCATCAACCAGCTCGAGATGTTCCAGGCGGCCACCTATGACCCGGGGCGTATCGACGTAGAGCTGGGATGGGCCCGGTCGTTCGGATTCAATGCCGTGCGGGTCTTCCTGCACGATCTGCTGTGGGCCCAGGATCGGCAGGGCTTTCAAGGCCGTCTTTCTCAGTTCGTCGCCATCGCGGCGCGCCACGGCATCAAGCCGCTCTTCGTCCTGTTCGACTCCTGTTGGGACCCGTTGCCCAAGCTGGGCCCTCAGCATGCGCCGCGGCCTGGAATACACAACTCCGGTTGGGTCCAGAGCCCGGGCGCCGAACGCCTCGGCGACCGCCGCTACACCGGCGTGATGCACGACTACGTCACGGGAGTGTTAGACCAGTTCCGCAACGACGAGCGCGTTTTGGGTTGGGATCTGTGGAATGAACCCGACAACCCCTCGCGTGTGTATCGCTCGGTGGAGAGGAGGGACAAGGTGCAGCTTGTCACTGAGCTGCTCCCCCAGGTGTTCCGCTGGGCCCGTTCGGTAGATCCCGAACAGCCGTTGACGAGCGGGGTCTGGCAGGGCAGCTGGGATTCCCAGAGCCGGAGCGCGATCAGCGCCATTCAGCTGGACAACTCCGACGTGATCACGTTCCACAGCTACGCCAATCCGGCCAGCTTCGAGGCCCGGATCAACGAACTTGCTCCCCTCGGTCGGCCGATCCTATGCACCGAGTACATGGCCCGGTCACAGGGCAGCACCATCCAAGCAATCCTGCCCATCGCGCGGCAGCGCAACGTCGGCGCATTCAACTGGGGTCTGGTCGCCGGAAAGACCCAGACCTACTTCCCCTGGGACTCGTGGGATCACCCGTACGCGGCGCCCCCGAAGGTGTGGTTCCACGACCTCCTGCAGCCCGACGGAAAGCCGTATCGGGACGACGAAATCGAGACCATTCGGAGGCTGGCCAGCGGAGCGGCTTAACCCAACTGGGTGCGCGCGCCCCGGTTATTTCTCCAGCGTGTACTGCGCGATATCAAGATAGCCCTCGTGGAACAGCTGCGCACACCCGCTCAGGTAGTGGTCCCAGCGCTTGTACATCTCTTCACCCGCTATCGCGATGGCCTCGTCCTTATGTGCCCTCAGATTGCGCGTCCACATATCCATGGTCCGGCAGTAATGCCACTGCAACTGGTGGATGCGGGTGCAGGTGTAGCCGGCCTTAGCGGAATAGTCGGGCACCATGTCGAGCGTTGGTAGCCGGCAGCCGGGGAAAATCTCTTCGACCATGAACTTGATGAAGCGTGCCTTCGTGAAGGTCAGTGGCAAACCCCTGGCGATCATCTCCTTGGTGGGCAACACGGTGATGGTGTGCAGCAGCATCTTTCCGTCGTCAGGCATCGAGTCATAGGTGATCTTGAAGAACTCGTCGTAGCGGTCGAAGTTGAAGTGCTCGAAAGCGCCGATCGACACGATCCGGTCGACCTTGCCTTCCCATTCCTCCCAGCCACGCAACTGGACCGACTTCGAGCGCTTGCTCGGGTTCTTGTCCAGAAGCTGCTGAACATGGGCGTGCTGGTTCTTGCTCAGCGTCAGGCCGATGACGTTGACGTCGTACTTTTCCAGCGCGCGGTTGATGCAGGCACCCCAGCCGCAGCCGATGTCGAGCAGCGTCATGCCGGGCTCTAAGCCCAGCTTGCCGAGCGACAGATCGATCTTCGCGATCTGCGCCTCTTCGAGGGTCATGTCATCCCGCTCGAAGTATGCGCAGCTGTAGGTCTGCGTGGGGTCTTGGAACGTGCGGAAGAAGTCGTCGGACACGTCGTAGTGCGACTGCGCCATCTCGAACTTGGGAGTTAATTTGGAAGAAATAACGTCACGACCTTCGCTCGAATTGTGGGGAAGTAAACCGCTTGAAGTTGTGCCCTATGGAGCCCTGCCAACAAGCTACGACGCCACATGCCTTTTGCTCAAGCGGTGGGCGCCTAACTGCTGTGATGTACCCGGACTCTACCCGACTCTAACGGCCCAGTTCGAGCGCGGGGCGCGTGCGCTCGGGTTACTGCCGTTCGTCGACGAGGGCCACCCCCATCGGCCCCAATCGACGGCGCGCAGATCTGCATCCACTGGCATCGGTCGGCGGACGGCTATCAAGTTATTTGCTTAGACGGCTCAAATTGTTTGCTGAAAGTGCTCAAATGGAATGCGGGTGGCGGGTACCGTTTATTTGCCCATCGGGTGAAGCGGCACTGCAACTTGAGGAGGCTTGGCCATGGCTTTCGTGACCGCAACTCCGGACATGCTTTCACTGGCGGCGGCAGACGTTGCCGATGTCGGTTCGGCCCTGACTGCGGCCCACACCGCCGCCGCGTCCGCTACGACGACGGTGGTGGCCGCCGCCGGTGACGAGGTGTCGGCGGCCGTCGCCGCGCTGTTCGGCGGCTACGCCCGGGGCTATCAGGCCGTCAGTGCCCAAGCGGCGGCATTTCACGACCGGTTTGTGCTGGCAATGCGGTCGGCGGCGGGCTGGTACGCGGGCACAGAGGCGGCCAACGCGGCGCCGTTGCAGAGCCTCGAGCAAGATGCGTTTTCGCCGTGGCAGCTGTTGACGGGGCGCCCGCTGGTCGGTAACGGCACCGATGCGGCGGCGGCCACCGGGGCGGCCGGGGGCAACGCCGGGTGGCTTGCCGGCAACGGCGGCAACGGCGGTCTCGGGTGCACCCGGACAGCCTGGCGGCCAAGGCGGCAGCGCGGGGCTGTTGTTCGGCAACGGGGGCAACGGTGGGCCGGGCGGCGCCAGCGTCGCCCCCGCCGGCGGAGCCGCCGGCGGGGCCGGCGGGGCCGGCGTGGCCAGCGGACCCGCCGCGCCCGGGCAGCCCGGCGGCCGGGGCGGTGACTCGGGGTTGCTGGTCGGTAACGGGGGCAACGGCGGGATGGGCGGGGACGGTAGCAACAACGGCGTGGCCAGCACCGGTGGCGCTGCCGGCGGGGCCGGCGGGGCCGGTGGGGCCGGTGGGGCCGGCGGCAATGGCGGGGTGGCTGGGGGCTCGGGCGGTCAGGGCGGTGCCGGCGGTCACGGCGGGGTAGGCGGCATCAGCGGCGCCGGCTTCGGCGGCGGGCCCGGCGCCGCCGGGGGCGCCGGGGGCGCGGCCAACGGGCGTATCGGTGGCGCGGGCGGGGCCGGCGGGGCGGGTGGCTTCGGCGGGCAGGGCGACGCCTACGTCGCCAACAGTGGCAGCAACACGGTGACGGTGGTCAGCACCCTTTCCGACAGCGTCGTGACCACGATCCCGGTCGGCGACCACCCGGAAGGAATAGCGGTTAACCCCGCAGGCAACACCGTCTACGTCACCAACTTCGACGGCAACACCGTGTCAGTGATCGACGCCAGCACCAACAAGGTCATGGCCACCATCCCGGTCGGCCCCGACCCGAAGGGGGTGGCGGTCAGCCCCAACGGCAACACCGTCTACGTGGTCAACCAAGGCAGCGTCGACCAAGCCAGCAGCGTGTCGGTGATCAACGCGACGACCGACAATGTCACCGCCACCATCCCGATCGGCCTCAACGCGGGCTCGTTCGGGGTGGCGGTCACCCCCAACGGCAGCGCCGTCTACGTCACCAACGGATTCGACAGCAACGTTTCGGTGATCAGTACCGCAACCAACAGCATCACCGGCACCATCAAGGTTGGCGCCGGCCCGACCGGCGTGGCGGCCAATCCCAACGGCAGTGCCGTCTACGTCGCCAACGTCGTCGACGGCACTGTTTCGGTGATCAACCCCGCCACCAACACCGTCGCCGCCACCATCACGATCGGCGACATCTCTCCGTTCGCGGTGGCGGTCGACCCCACCGGCAGCACCGTCTACGTCACCAACGACGGAAACGACAGCCTGTCGGTGATCAATGCCGCGACCAACACCATCACCCCCAACCCCATCACCCTCGCGCCCTACACGTTCCTGCCCGGTACCGACCCCGAAGGGGTGACCACATTGCCGCTGGGCAACCTCGCCATCGGCGGCGTCGAAATCACCCAGGCCGGAGACGGCACCGACCCCGGCGTGCTGTCGATCTACAACCCGACCACCCACGGCATCACCGGCACGGTCGCCGTCGGCCTCCTGCCGCTCGCCGTGGTGGTGGCTTGATCGCGCAGATAAAAGCCCTCTGGGCTGTGTAAACAGCTAGAGCGCTATGGCGGTGGCGGAGGGATTTGAACCCTCGGACGGTGTTAGCCGTCACACGCTTTCGAGGCGTGCTCCTTAGGCCGCTCGGACACGCCACCGCCGAGCAGCTTACCTAACCGGCGGGCGCTCGCCCCAATCGCTGACGGGCCCCGATCGCTGACGGGCGAAGAACGCCTCCAGCGGCGCGGCGCACTCCTGCGCAAGCACACCGCCGCGCACGGCCGGCCGATGGTTGAGCCTCCGGTCGCGGACCACGTCCCACAGCGATCCGACAGCACCCGTCTTGGGTTCCCAGGCCCCGAACACCAGCCGCGCGATGCGAGCCAGCACCAGCGCGCCCGCGCACATGGTGCATGGTTCGACGGTGACCGCCAGCGTGGCCCCCTGTAGCCGCCACCCGTCGCCGAGCACACCGGCCGCCGCGCGCATCGCCAGGATCTCGGCATGCGCGGTCGGATCGCCAAGGGCCTCACGGGCATTCACCGCGCGGGCCAGTTCGGTTCCGTCGGGGCCGATGACGACCGCGCCGATCGGCACGTCCCGCGGCCCCGCCGTTGCGGCAACCGCCAGGGCGGTACGGATCAGGTCTTCGTCGGGGATCACCGACCGGGCCTGATGTCGGTGACCCGCTTCGCCCGGCTCCGCCGCGCTCGCGATCACCGACCGAGTCGGTCGATCACCGCCGACAGCTGGTCGGCGAAGCCCATCTCGCGTGCGATCCGGCCCAATTGCTCGTCGGCATAGAGGTCCGTCTCGTCGAGGATCACTCCCAGCACCGCCTCGGGCAGCCCGACGTCGGACAGCAACCCGAGGTCGCCCTCCTCGAACGGCTCCGCATCTTCGAGGTCCTCGGGATCGATGTCGGCGTCCAGGTTGTCCAGGACTTCGGCGGCGATGTCGTAGTCCAGCGCGGCGGTGGCGTCCGACAGCAGCAGCCGGGTTCCCGACGGCGCCGGGCGCACGATGACGAAGAATTCGTCGTCGACGTCGAGGAGCCCGAACACGGCACCCGCGCTGCGCAGTTCACGCAACTCCGTCTCGGCAGCGGCCAGACTGGTCAGCGACTTGGAGGCCATCTCAGAGCAGCGCCATTGGCCCTCTTCGCGCACGACCGCAACGCCGAACCCATCCGGCGCATCCGCCGCCTGGCCCTTCGACGAGGCACGCTGTGCTCCCATGGGCGCCTACGCTAGTCGCTGAGCAGGTCCCTTGACCAGACGGACACAGGCGAGCCCCGAAAGCACCAGTCCCGGGCGAACTGTGCCAACCTTGGACTGTGACTGGGACTGCGACAGCGAGACCGGTGTGCGTGCTCGGGCTGGGACTAATCGGCGGCTCGATAGTGCGGGCCACGGCGGGCGCCGGGCGCGAGGTCTTCGGCTACAACCGGTCGGTTGAGGGCGCGCAGGGCGCCCGCTCGGACGGCTTCGACGCCAGCACCGACCTGACCGACACACTGAAGCGCGCCGCCGGCAGCGACGCGTTGATCGTGCTGGCCGTGCCGATGCCTGCCCTGCCGCGCATGCTCACCCACATCCGTGAGGTGGCTCCCGGCTGTCCGCTGACCGACGTCACGAGCGTCAAGACTGCGGTGCTCGAGGAGGTCACCGCCGCGGGTCTGCTGGAGCGCTTTGTCGGCGGTCATCCGATGACGGGCACCGCGCACTCGGGTTGGGCCTCCGGGCACGGCGGGTTGTTCAACAGGGCGCCCTGGGTGGTGAGCGTGGACGACCATGTGGACCCCGCGGTCTGGTCGATGGTGATGACGTTGGCGCTGGACTGCGCGGCTGTGGTGGTGCCGGCCAAATCCGACGAGCACGACGCGGCGGCGGCCGCCATCTCGCACCTGCCACACCTGCTCGCCGAGGCGCTGGCCGTCACGGCCGCGGAGGTCCCGCTGGCGTTCGCCCTGGCCGCGGGATCGTTCCGGGACGGCACCCGGGTGGCGGCGACGGCCCCGGACCTGGTCCGGGCCATGTGCGAGGCCAACTCCAGCCAACTGCTGCCGGCCTGCGACCGGGTCATCAACCTGCTCGGCCGTGCCCGCGAAGCGCTCGCGTCGCACAACTCGGTGGCCGAACTCGTCGAGGCCGGCCACGCCGCACGAACGCGCTACGACAGCTTCCCGCGCTCCGACATCCTCGGCGTCACCATCGGCGGCGAGAATTGGCGCGGGGAACTGGCCGCCGCGGGCCGGGCGGGTGGCGTGATCAGATCCGCTCTGCCAATCCTGGATAGTCCACGATGAAGCCGTCGGCGTCGACGCGCACGACCGTGCTGGCGACCGGCGAGCGCAACTTGATCGCGTCCGGGCGCCCCTCGCTGGTGTAGCTCACGGTGTCGGCGGTGACGGCCATTTCGGGCACCCGCACATAGACCATCGGCAACGTGATCGAGTCCGCTCGTTCGTGCAAGCCGAGCCGCCGGATGGGCAGCGCATTGAAGAACGGGCTGAACACCAGGTCGACGTCGAGGGCGCCGTTGTATGCCGCTCGCTTCTCGCCCTGGTGGTCGGTCACCAACCACATGTTCTCCTCGTCGCGGGAGATGGCGAGCTGGCGTTCCCGCTCGGCCAGCGTGACGGTCAACCCGAACCGCTTGGTGACGCCGCTCTCGTCGGTCTGCAATTCGTAGAAGGCCCCGAACGCCGGGTTGCTCGCGGTGGCCGCCGCCACGATGCGGCCATTAGCTTTGATCCGCTTGCCGGACAACTGGATTCGCACCGATTCCATGCGGGAGACATCTTGTGCGCGCCAAGTCAACATCGCCGGCCAGACGCGGGAAGTCGGATCAGAAGGGGCTGCGGTCACTCATCTACCGTAGAGCGTCTTTACCAACCTTGTTGAGTTTGTCACCAAGTACTTCCCTAGTTTTTGACGGGTGTGCAATATCGCCTCCTGAGGGCCCTGCGCGCCCGGTCGGTACCGGGCGCCGACACCCACACGGCCAACGCCAGCACAGCGTCGAGCAGCAGCGCCAACGCGGCCACCATCAGCGCCCCGACCAGGGCGAGGTGGAACTGGCGCACCTTGATCCCGTCGATCAGATAGCCGCCCAGCCCGCCGAGGCTGGCATAGGCGGCCACCGTCGCGGTCGCGACCACCTGCAGTGTGGCGCTGCGCAACCCGCCCAGGATCAGAGGCAACGCGTTGGGCACCTCGACGCGCAAGAGCACCTGGGTCTCGGTCATGCCCATCGCGCGGGCGGCGTCGACCACCGTGGGGTCGACATTAGCGATGCCCGAGTACGTGCCGGCCAGCAACGACGGCACGCCCAACAGCATCAGCGCGACCAGCGGTGGCCCCGGACCCAACCCGTATACCAGCACCCCGAGCAACAGCACGCCCAGCGTCGGCAATGCGCGCAATCCGTTGACCGCGCCCACCACCAGCAGTTGACCGCGGCCGGTATGACCGATCAGCAGCCCGAGCGGGACGGCGACGAGGGCCGAAGCCCCCACCGCCACCGCGGTGTACTCGACATGCTCCAAGGTGCGCGTGGCCAGCCCGGTGGGACCGGCCCAGTTGTCGGCGGTGAGCAGGTACGACACCGCCCGTTCGACGAAGTTCATCGCGCGCCGCCGACGGGTGGTAGCACCACGGCGCGGCGCCCGCGGGCGGTGCGCGCGGCGTGTTCCCACGGCGTGGCCAGCCGGCCGGCCAGGTCAATCAGCATGTCAATGACGACCGCAAGCACGAACAGCGCGATGATGCCGGCCAGGATCTGATCGGACTTGTTGGTTTGGTAGCCGGCGGTGAACCAGGTACCAAGGCCGCCGATCCCGATCACCGAACCCACCGAGACCATCGCGATGTTGGTCACCACCACCACCCGCAATTCGGCGACCAATACCGGGATCGACAGCGGCAGTTCAACCTTGCACATCCGAGAAATCGGCGAGTAACCGACGGCAGTGGCCGCGTCACGCACCTGAGCCGGCACCGCGTCCAGCGCCTCGAGCACCGCACGCACCAGCAGCGCCGCGGTGTAGGCCGTCAGCGCGACCACGACGTTGGCCTCGTCGAGGACCCGGGTCCCGATGATCATCGGCAGCACCACGAACAGCGCCAGCGACGGCACGGTGAACACGAGGCTGGCGGTCGCCGTCGTCAGGCGTCGAGCGATCGGCGCCCGCTGCACCAGGACGCCCAACGGGACCGCGACCACCAGGCCGAGCAGCACCGGGACCAAGGACAGCCACAGATGGATCTTGGTCAGCCTCCAGGCATCGTCGAGGTGGTTCAGCAGGTAGTGCATGGTCAGGCCTGATCGGGCCGACGACGGGCCTCCACGGCTGCCAGCACGTCGGCCGCCAGCACACCGCCGATCACCTTGCCCGCACCGTCGACGGCGACACCCACCGTCGCGGGCGAGGACAGCGCCGCGTCCAGAGCATGACTGAGGTTTCCGCCCGGGCGGAACACCGAACCGATGCCGCTCATGCTGTCCGGCAATGCGGCCCCGGCGCGGTGCCGACGCAGGCCGTCGGCATCGATCCAGCCCAATGGCGCGCCCTGGTCGTCGACCACTATCGCCCAGTCGTCCGGGGTGCCGGCATCGGAGAAGCGGCCCGCCGAGATCACCGGCACTTCGTGCACTGGCAGCTGGTCCGCGGAGAGGAGTTGCAGCCATCGATAGCCGCGGCCCAGGCCGATGAACCTCGCGACGTAGTCGTTGACGGGGGACGCCAGCAACCGCACGGGTTCGTCGTACTGCTGCAGCGCGCCGCCCCGGAACACCGCGACCCTGTCGGCCAGCCGCAGCGCCTCGTCGATATCGTGCGTGACGAAGACGATGGTTTTCTGCAATTCGCTTTGCAGACGCAGTATTTCGTTCTGCAGCTCGTGGCGAACCACGGGGTCGACGGCGGAGAACGGCTCGTCCATCAACAAGATCGGTGGATCCGCGGCAAGCGCGCGCGCCACGCCGACGCGTTGCTGCTCGCCGCCGGACAGCTGCGCCGGGTACCGCGAGCCCAGCTTGGGATCCAGCCCCACGAGTTCGAGCAGCCCGTAGGCGGCCCTGCGGGCCTCCCGCCGGGACTGGCCCTTCAATACCGGCACCGTCGTCACGTTGTCGATCACCCGGCGATGCGGCAGCAGCCCCGCATGCTGAATGACGTAGCCGATTCCGAGCCGCAGCTTCACCGGGTCGACGCCCGCCACGTCGGCCCCGTCGACGGTAATGGTGCCGGAGGTCGGCTCGACCATCCGATTGATCATCCGCAGCGCCGTGGTCTTGCCGCTGCCGGAGGAACCGACGAACACCGTGAGCTTGGCCTTCGGGACCTCCAAGTTCAGCCGGTCCAGCGCGGTGGTGCCGCCGGCGAACGACTTGCTGACGTTGTCGAAGCGGATCATTGGCCGATTGGGTGGTTGAAGCCGTTGTTCCGCACCCAGTTTCGTGCCGCCTGGTCGGGATCGACGCCGGAGTTGCCCGACACCGCGGCGTTGAGCGCGGCCACACCCGCGGAGGTCAGTTTGGCCGAGACCGCGTCCAGCACATCTTTGAGACGGTCCGACTTCTTCTGCGAATTGACTAGCGGCACAATGTTTCCGGCCAGAAAGTTGTGCTCCGGATCCTCGAGCGCCACCAGGCTGTGATCCCAGATCGACGGTGATGTGCTGAAGATGTTGGCGGCGGTCACGCGCCCCTCCGTCAGCATGCGTACGGTGACCGCTCCGCCGGCGTCGTTGATGGCGACGAAGTTGCCGGGGCTGATGTCGAGCGAGTACTTCTGCCGCAGCCCGGGCAGCCCGGCCGGCCTGGTTTGGAACGCCGACGGCGCGGCGAACTTCACCTCCGACGAATGCGCCGCCAAGTCGGCGATTGTTTTGAGATGCCACGAGGTGGCGGTTTCCTTGGTGACCGTGACCGTATCGGTATCGGAGGCCGGCGACGGCGTCAGAATCGACAGGTCACCGGGCAGTCGTTGGTAGAGCTCCAACTCGACGGCGTCGAGCATGGTGGCCGTCGAATCGGGCTTGAAGTACAGCAGCAGGTTGCCGATGTACTCCGGCACCAGGTCGATCGAATGGTCCTTGAGCGCCGGGATATACGTCTCCCGGCTACCGATGCCCATCCGCCTCCCGATGTCAAAGCCATTGGCCTGCAATGCCTGTGCGTAGATTTCCGCGACAATCTCGGATTCCGGGAAGTCGCCGGAGCCGACGACGATCGACTTCACGCTGCGGGTCTCGGCGCCCAGCGGATCGGCGTTGCTGCAGCCTGCGATCAGGCACACCGTCGCGAACCACAGGGCCGCAGGGACGGTCGCGCTCTTCACCCACCGCAGCACCCGCCGCAGCATCTCCATACCGTCGACAGTAACGACACAACCCGCAAGGGAGGGGTCGGCGGGGTCACGACAGGTTCACCGATGACCAGTTTCCCGCGTGGTGGGTTTCTTTCCGTTCAGGATGGGCAAAGATGACAGCATGAGCGCCAACACCTCTGCCTCAGATGCCTCAGATGCCTCAGATGCCTCGGTTCCTCCAGGTCGTCCGGTTCCGCCGTCGCCACCGCCGCTCCCCGCCAGCACGACACCGGCTGAACCGGCCGTCAAGTTCACCCGCGCCGGCGCCCTGTGGACGTCGTTGATCTTCGGCTTCCTGATACTCATCCTGTTGCTGATCTTCGTCGCGCAAAACACGGCATCAACGCCGTTCACGTTCTTCGGCTGGCACTGGAGCCTGCCGCTCGGGGTGGCCATCCTGCTGGCCGCGGTGGGCGGCGGCCTGCTGACCGTAGCCGTCGGCACCGCGCGGATCCTTCAATTGCGCCGGGCGGCCAAGAAGCACTACGCGGCGGCCAGGAAGTAGGCGGCTAGCGGTTCAGCTTCGCGAGCTCGTCGAGGCCGCGGGAGATCAACGGCGCCACCACTTCGGGCGCGTGCTCCGACGTGTCGTCCATCCCCTGCGCCTGCTCCGACATGCGCCGGCGGAAATCGATCCCGGCGGCGATGATGGCGAGCTTGAAGTAGGCCAGCGCCATATAGAACTCCCAGTGCGCCAGCGGCACACCTGCGACCAGCGAGTACCGGTCGGCGAGTCCGTCGGCCGTGGGCAGCAGCGGCGACGTCCACGCCGCTTGCGCGTTGACGATAAGGTCCAGGGCGGGGTCGCGGTAGACGCACATCAGCGCGGCGTCGCTGATCGGGTCCCCCAGCGTCGAGAGCTCCCAGTCCACGACGGCACGCACCCGGGTCGGGTCGTCGGCGTCCAGGATGGTGTTGTCGATGCGGTAGTCGCCGTGCACGATCGACGTGCGGCTCTGCTGCGGAATCGATTCGCGCAGACCGGAATGCAGTCGCTCCACGTCGGAATCGCGGTGGTCGTCGGGCAGCCGCACCAGGTCCCATTGCGAGCCCCAGCGGCGCACCTGACGTTCCAGGTACCCAGTCGGTTTGCCGAAATCGCCCAGTCCCACGGCGTTCGGGTCGACGCTGTGCAAGTCGACGAGAACCCGGATCAATGAGTCGACGCAGCCGTCGATGACGGTGTGATTGAAGGCCTCGAGTTGGGCGCGGCGGCGCACCACTTGCCCGGCGACGAATTCGACGATCTGGAATGGCGCCCCGAGCACCGAGTCGTCCTCGCACAGGGCCATGGTGCGCGCCACCGGGACCGGCGTGTTCTGCAGGGCCGCAACCACTCGGTACTCACGGGACATGTCGTGCGCCGACGGCGTCAGCCCGTGCAGCGGCGGGCGTCGCACCAGCCAGCTGGTCTTGTCGTCGTAGACCCGGAACGTCAGGTTGGAGCGGCCACCGGAGATGAACTCTCCCCGCAACTCGCCGTCGCGCTCGATGCCCAGCGAACGCCGCAGGTAGCCGTCCAGCGCGGCCAGGTCAAGCCCCTCGAGTTGGTCAGCTGAAGTCACCGGACTTGTTTACCACCGGTGATCGCCTCGGCGTGAAGCAGCTACGCGCACCGCAACGGGAGGGATTTGTGTCCGAGCAATGTCCGTGGCAAAACGGCGCGTGAACAAGGGATTAACCGATGCCCTAATTGTCGAACTGGACACTTCCAAAATGCCAAAAGCGTACCGTTCGACGTCGCCATCCATGAAGATTGCGGGATCGCCCCCTAACTTACTGGGAGCCAACGATGTCGTCTTACCTGACCGCAGCGCCGGAAGCGTTGGCTGCAGCGGCCTCGGACTTTGCTGGGCTTGGAGAGGCGATCGACGCGGCCAACGCGTCGGCGGCCACCCGCACGACGGCGATACTGGCCGCGGCCCAGGACGAGGTGTCGGCGGCGATCGCGGCGCTGTTCGGTTCACATGGCCTGCATTTCCAAGCAATTAGCGCGCGGGCGTCGGCGTTTCACGAGCGGTTCGTGGGGTTGTTGCAGTCGGGCTCGCAGGCCTACGCGGCCGCCGATGCGTCGCCGGTGGCGGGCCTGTCTGACTTGGCTGTGTTTAAGCCCGTTGAGTTGCTGACGGGGCGCCCGCTGATCGGCAACGGCACCGACGGGGCGGCGGGCACCGGGGCCGCCGGCGGCGACGGCGGCTGGCTGTTCGGCAACGGCGGCAACGGCGGGTCCGGCACCGCGGGCGGCGGCACCGGCGGGGCCGGCGGGGCGGCCGGGATGTGGGGCGGCGGCGGTAACGGCGGTAACGGCGGGGCCGCCGCGGCCCCGGGCGGCATCGGCGGTCAAGGCGGGGCCGGCGGCAGCAACGGGAAGCTAGGCGGCGGCAACGGTGGCAACGGCGGAAACGGCGGGGCGGGCGGCACCGGCGGCGGTACCGGTGGGGCCGGTGGCACGGGCGGCGCCAACGTGCAGACGCTGTCGTTGGCCGGGCGTGGCGGGACCGGCGGCACGGGCGGGGCCGGCGGCGCGGGTACCGCGGGCAATGCGGGTGGGACCGGCGGGGTCGGCGGGGACGGCGGCGTCGACAACTCGATGACCGGCGGGATCGGCGGCGTGGGCGGAACCGGCGGTCAGGGCGGCGCCGGCGGCGCCGCCAGCGGTAGCGGTGACGGCGGCCACGGCGGCGACGGCGGCGCCGCGGGCGCCGGAGGCGCCGAACACACGCAGACCGGCGGCATCGGCGGCGTGGGCGGCACCGGCGGTCAGGGCGGGGCCGGAGGCACCGGCGGCGGCGGTGTGGGCAGTGGCGGCAGCGGGGGCGCCGCGGGTGCGGGCGGAGTCGGGGGCACCGGCGGCGCCGGCACCACCGGCGGCGGCGCCGGGAGTGGCGGCTCCGGGGGTGCCGGCGGAGTCGGCGGCATCGGCGGAGATGCCAGCGGTAGCGGCAACGGCGGCGGCGGGGGCGCTGCCGGTGACGGCGGAGTCGGGGGCATGGGCGGGGCTGCCACCGGCGGCACTGTCGGCAACGGCGGCACCGGTGGTGTGGGCGGTCTCGGCGGCACGGGCGGGGCGGCCAGCGGCAGCGGCAACGGCGGGGCCGGTGGTGCTGCCGGCGCCGGCGGAACCGGGGGCGCCGGCGGCTCGACGACTTCGGCCACCAGCGGCACCGGCGGAACCGGCGGTGTAGGCGGCGCCGGCGGCACCGGTGGGGCCGTTACTGGTACCGGCACCGGCGGCACCGGCGGCTCCGGCGGCGACGGCGGCGTCGGCGGCACCAGCGGCGCCCTGAACACCGGCTTTCTCACCAACGGCGCGGCGATAGGCCCCAGCGGCAACGGTGGCAACGGCGGCGCCGGTGGCGCCGGTGGCTCGGCCGCGGCCGGTGGCACCAACGGCAACGGCGGGCACGGCGGCAACGGCGGCGCCGGCGCCGCCGGGGTAGCCGGGCCCGACGGTGTGACCACCAACGGCTTCAACGGCAACGGTTTCAACGGCGGCAACGGCGGCAACGGCGGCAATTCGGGCGCCGGCGGGGCCGCCGGCAGCGGTGCGGGCGCCGCCGGCACCGCGGGCATCACGGGCAACGGCGGCGTCGGCGGCACCGGCGGCAAGGGCGGCAACGGCGCCGCGGGCATCCCGATCACCAGCAGCACCACCACCGGCAACGGATTTAACGCCGGCAACGGCGGCAACGGCGGCAACGGCGGCGCGTCCTCGGCCGGCGGCACCAACGGCAATGGCGGCGACGGCGGCACCGGGGGCCTCGGCGGCGCGGGGGCCCCCGGCACCGACGGCTTCACGGGCGGCAGCGGCGGAAACGGCGGCAACGGGGGCCTCGGCGGAACCTCCGGCGGCGGTACGGGCGTGGTGGGCACCGCGGGCAACGGCGGCAACGCGGGCGCCGGCGGTGCGGGTGGGGACGGCGTTGTCGGCACCAACGGTGGCCTGGGCGGTACCGGCGGCATCGGTGGCATGGCCGGGGCCGACGGCTCCGGTGCGGGTGTGGCGGGCAACGGCGGCCGCGGCGGCGACGGCGGCAACGGCGGCAAAGGCAACCAGGGCTCGACGGGCGGCAACGGCGGGAACGCCGGCGGCGGCGGCAGCAGCACCGGCGGCACCGCCGGCAGTGGCGGCACCGGAGGGGCCGGCGGGGCCGGCGGCGACGGCATCGACGCCCACGCCGACAACAACGGCACCGACAGCGGCACATCCGCCGGTGCCGCCGGCAACGGCGGCAACGGCGGCGACGGCGGCGCGGCCGTCACCGGCGGCACCGCCGGGCAGGGCGGGGCCGGCGGCGCCGGCGGCGCCGGCGGCCTGGGCGGAAACGGCGACGCGGTGAGCGGTGCCGCCGGCGGCAACGGTGGGGCCGGCGGCAACGGCGGCAACGGCGGCGCGGGCGGCGCCGGCAGCGGCGGCCCCAACGGCGGTGCGGGCGGTACCGCCGGCCTGGCCGGCAACGGCGGCAACGGCGGCAACACCGACGGCGCGGGCGGCATCGCCGGAAACGGTGGTGCCGCCGGCTCGGGCGGCACCGGCGGCAAGGGCGGCAGCGCAACCAATGGCGGCAACGGAGGCCAGGGCGGCGCAGCGGTGGCCGGCGCCACGGGCGGTCAGGGCGGCGTTGCCACCGCCGCCGGCGGCGACAACGGCGCCTACAACGGCAACGGCGGCGCCGGCGGAGCCGGCGGCAGCGGTGGGGCCGGCGGCGATGGCGGCGCCAATACCACCACCGTGGGCGGCGCCGGTGGCGCCGGCGGCGCCGGCGCCGACGGCGGGGCCGGGGGCAGCCCCGGGGCCGCCGGTACCGGCGCGGGCAGCGCGGGCTACTCGGGCGCCGGTGGCAGCGGGGGCAGCGGCGGCAACGGCGGGAACGGCGGCGCCGGTTACCACGGCACCCTCGGCATCGACGGCGGCACCGGCGGAGCCGGCGGCAAGGGCGGCAACGGTGGCACCGGCATTGACGGCGACCTCGGCGGCGGTGCCGGCGGCAACGCCGGCACGGGCGGCGCCGGCGGCGCCGGCGGCGACGCCTCCCCCACCGTCCCCGGTAAGGGCGGCGCGGTACCCGTCGGCGACAACGGCGGCGCGGGCGGCGCCGGCGGCACTGGCGGCAGTGGCGGCACCGGCGGCAAGGCCACCGGCCCCGGCGCCTTCATCCCCAAGACCGGGATCTTCAACGGCGGCAACGGCGGCAACGGCGGAACCGGCGGCAGCGGCGGCAGCGGCGGCGACGGCGGCAATGCTCCCGGTGTCGGCAACGCCGGCGCGGGCGGTGCCGCCGGGGCAGCGGGCGCCGGAGGCGCCGGCGGCAACACCGCCAGCAGCAGCAGCGCCGGTCCCACCGGCCTGGGATTCACCGGCGGCAACGGCGGTGCCGGCGGGTCCGGCGGCAGCGGCGGCGATGGCGGAACCGCCACGTATGCCGGCAACGGGGGCGCCGGCGCTGACGGCGCGGCGGGCGCCGTCGCCGGTATAGGCGGGCTGGGAGTAGCCAACGCGCTCAACGGCGTTGGCGGCCACAGCGGCAACGGCGGCAACGGCGGGAACGGCGGCGGCGGCGGCACCTCGCACAACGGCTTTAGCCTCGCCGTCGGCGGCAACGGCGGCAACGGCGGCAACGGCGGCGCAGGGGCCACTGCGGTGTCCGCCGGCAGCTACGGCGGCAGCGGGGGCAACGGCGGCTCTGGCGGCAATGGCGGCGACGGCGCCAACGCCAGCCCCCAGGCGGCCGTCAACTACGTCGGCGGCAACGGCGGCAACGGCGGCGGCGGCGGGGACGGCGGCGCCGGCTTCGGCGGCATCCACGGTGGCAATGCCGGCACCGGTGGTTCCGGCGGTAACGGCGGTCGCGGCGGCGACGGCACCACGGGCAGCCTCGCGGTCGCCGGCGCCAATGGAGGCTTCGCCGGCAACGGCGGCAACGGCGGCAACGCCACCGACGACGGCAGCGCCGCCAACGGCGGCGCCGGCGGTGCCGGCGGCAACGGCGGAACCGGAGGCACCTCCTTTACCGGCACCAATGGCACCGATGGCGGCATCGGGCGCAACGGCGGAACCGGCGGAACCGGAGGCAACGCAACCGGCGGCGGCAACGCCGGCAACGGCGGCAACGGCGGAACCGGAGGCGGGGGCGGCACCGGCGGCGGGGCCACCGGCGCCCCCGTGGGGACCGTGACAGCCGGTAACGCCGGCGCCGCCGGGGCCGGCGGCAGCGGCGGCAACGGCGGCACCGCGAACATCGCCGGCAATGTGGGAATCGTCGGACCCGTTCCCGGCAATGCCGGCAACGGCGGAACCGGAGGCGCCGGCGGCGCCGGCGCAACGGGTGGCGCGGGCTCCGTGACCGGCGGCACCGGCACCATCACCGGCGGCAACGGCACCAACGGAGGCATCGGCGGCCTCGGCGGCGCCGGTGGCGACGCGGTCTTCGGCGATTACAACCTGATCACCAGCTTCCTCGGCGGCTTCGCCGGCACCGGGGGCAACGGCGGCGCTGGAGGGTTCGGCGGCAACGGCGGTGTCGGCAGCGGTGTCAGCGCCGCCACCGGCGCCGCCGGCAACGGCGGCAACGGCGGCAACGGCGGCGACGGCGGAACCGGCAATACCGCCATCACGAGCACCTACGGCTTCGGCGGCGGCGGCGGCATCGGCGGTCAGGGCGGCGTCGGCAGCGCCAATGGCAGCACCGGCAGCGACGGCGTCGTCGGCAACCCCGGTTCGTAATCCGGTTGACGGGTTAGCAAAGTCCGCTGGGAGTGCCGCGAGTGGGACTTGTTTCTTGCTTGGGCATCACTTGCGGGTAGGGCACGCGGTAGGGAATCGACCTCTTCACCGTCGAACCCAGTACGACATTCGGGACGCACTGCGGCAGCGTCGGAATCGCCTTCAACCCCGGATGATCCAGATTGGGCTTCGACGCATTGGGCGCCACACCGAAATTGAAGGCCGAGGTCATATCGCCGACCGTCGCGTTTCGCCACGCGGTGAGATTCGGAACCGGAACATTGAACCGCTTGCTGATGAATTTCAGCGTCGACGTGTGGTCGAAAACGTCGTGGCAAACCATTGGTCCGCGGCTGTACGGCGAGACGACGACGCAAGGGACACGGAAGCCCAGCCCGATCGGGCCACGAATTCCCCCGGAGCCGGACACCGAGTTGATATCGGCGACCGTGACCCATTCACCGGGCGTGCCGGCCGGGGCCGTCGGCGGGACGACGTGGTCGAAAAAGCCACCGTTTTCGTCGTAATTGACGATCAACGCCGTCTTTTCCCACACCGCCGGGTTGGACAATAGAATACGCAATACATCCATAATCCCGACCGCACCGAGGGATGTCGGGAACGAGGGATGCTCGGAAAGCAGGAATCCCGGGAGTACCCAGGAGACTTTCGGCAATGTGTTGTTTTTGACATCGGAAGCAAAGTTGCCCGGGTACGTGGGAGCGATCCCGTAGCGCGAAAGGTTCGACTTACCATCAGCGGACTGCTGGAAGTCATTAATCACACCGTTGTATCCGACGAGAGTGTTGTTGAGGGGCCCCAGCGTCCGATTCTGGTAGACCTTCCAGCTAATTCCGGCGGCTTCGAGGTTGTCCGGCATGGTGGGCCAGCTGTATCGCAGCAGTGGTTGGATGCTCGGCTCGACCAACACCGGCCCGCCGCGCGTGCCTTCCGGGTCGATCGTGGCGCTCATCCAGTAGAGCCGGTTGGGAGTGGTTCCGCCCAGCAACGAACAGTGGTAGTTGTCGCAGACCGTGAACGTGTCGGCAAGCAGGTAGTGAATCGGGAGGTCGGCGCGGGTGTAGTAGCCCATTGTCACGGGCACATCGCCCGCCAGCGCGGTCACGGCGGCCTGGGCCGGAAGCCAACCGTCCATTGCGCCGAAATTCCACGACTGGTGCATGGCGATCCAGCCGTGGTCCGGGTCGTTGACGCATTCGCCGTCGAGCAGCGGACCACGCTTGGTGTCGAAACGGTACGGAAGCGTCGTGCCCGCGGCATCCACCGCCTGCGTCACGGGGTTCCAGCCCTTTTGCGAAAACACCTGCGGCGAACCGGTGTCGTCAAACCCACGGACACCCGAGAGCGTGCCGTAGTAGTGGTCGAACGACCGATTCTCCTGCATCAACAACACAATGTGTTCGATATCGGTCAAGTGACCGCTGCAGGGCCCCGCACCATAGGCCTTTTCAATAATCGGACCGGCCAGCGACATGACACCGCCGGCGGTCATGGTCACAGCCGCCTTCGCCAAAAATTCCCGCCGCGTCATCCCGTCGACCGGATGCTTGCCGCTCAAACGCCCTCCTATAGCCCGTGCTCCGCCGACTCGAGCAGGTCCTCGTTGGGGATGGGTTCGGACTCGCCCATGTCTTTTATGTCGCTCACATCGAGGCCACATCGAGGCCAGCCTCCGGTGCCAGCAAACATGAATGTATTAAGCGGGCGTATACCGGGGTATGTCAAATATGTACAGCGGAGCGTTGTTTAAAAATTGGTTAATAATTGGATAACTGAACGGGTGCCCTCTCCGGCAACCTTGGTTGAGGCAGCTGCCTCCTGACAATGTAGTGACCGGCGGCCGGGAATGGAGAGATTTCCCGAGATGCTTAACAATCTGACCGAATTCATCCGGGCGAGCAGGATCGATGATCCCGGTCGCTCAAAATGCGCCGCGCTGCTCTAGCACGGCCGGGATGTCGGCAACGCTGTCGAGAACGTAGTCGTGATCCTCGGCCTCGAGCGTGGCGCGGTCGACCTTGCCGGTGAGGACGCCGACCGCGACGGCGCCGGCGTTGCGTCCCGCCTGAATGTCGACCACCGTGTCGCCGGCCACCAGCACCGAATGGACATCGCGCACGCCGCAGGCTTCCATCGCCCGGAAGATCATGTACGGCGCCGGGCGGCCGGCGGGAACGTCGGATGTGGTGACGACGGCGTCGACGGTATGGCCGGGCCCCTCACCGGCGGTCCAGCCGAGCGAAGCGAGTAGCGGTTCGACGACGTCGTCGGAAAACCCAGTCGTCAGAGCAACTTTGACGCCGCGGGAGCGCAGTTCGGCGAGCGTGCTCAGCACGCCCGGCAGGGCCACGGGTGGTTCATCGCCGTAAGCCTGGCGCAGGTATGCACGAAACGCGTCGAAACCCTTGGCCACCAGATCATCGTTCGGCTCCACTCCACCCAGTCGCAGCAGGTTGGTGATCGCCTCGATCTTGTCTGTGCCCATCCAGGTCTGCAGGTCGTCGGCGGCGACGGTGGCGCCGGCCTGCTCCACCGCCTGCTGCAAAGCCCGGTAGACGGCTCCGCCGTCGTCGATGGTGGTGCCGGCCATGTCGAGGGCAACAAGTGCGATCATGTCGTGCAGGTTAGCGTGCGCCACTTGACCCGACTGCCATACCCCTCAGTGCTATTGGCGGTAACGCTATTGGCAGTCTGTGGGCGTGACTCGCATCCAGACTCCGTCCGACCGCTCCTACGACGTCGTGGTCGTCGGCGCCGGAATCGTCGGCCTCGCGCACGCCGCCACGGCCCTCGACGCCGGCCTGCGGGTGCTGATTATCGAGCGCGACGGCCGGGCGGTCGGCGCGTCGGTCCGCAACTTCGGTCACGTCTGTGTCACCGGACAGTCGGGTGACCTGGGTGAGCTCGCGGGCATCGCACGCGAACGGTGGCTCGACATCGGCCGGCGCGCGGGCCTGGGCGCGCGCGAAACCGGCGGCGTGGCCATCGCGCGGCGCGCCGATGAACTCGCCGTGCTGGAGGAACTCGCCGACGGCGGACACGACGGGATCGGGTTGCTCACCGCGGCCGAGGTCCGCAACCGCCTGGACGGGCGCGGCGCGGACGACATCGTGGGCGGCGCCGAACTGCGCCGTGACCTGCGGGTGGACCCCCGCGTCACCGCTGGCCGGCTGGCCACGTGGCTGACCGACCAGCCCGGCGTCGACATCTGTTGGTGCACTGCCTATTTCGGATTCGACGGCCAGCGCGTCCATACCTCGCGCGGCACCGCGAGCGCCCAGCGGGTGATCGTCTGCGTTGGCCACGACGTCGACTACCTGTACCCCGAGTTGGCCGAGGAACACCAGATCGCGCGCTGCGGGTTGCAGATGGCCCTCGTCGACCCGCCCGACGGCATGGTCCTCGAGCCCGCCGTCCTCACCGCGACCTCGCTGCTCAGATACTCCGCGTTCGCCGAGACCAACGCCGCACGCGCGCTGCACAATCGAATGTCGGCCGAGCATCCCGACCTGCTCGACATCGAGGCCAACGTGATGGTGACGCAACGGCCCGACGGCACGCTGCTCGTCGGCGACTCGCACCACACCGAACCCACCATCGATGCCTTCATGACGGAAACGACGACCGACTCGCTGCATCGCGCGATCTGCGACGTGCTCGGCGTCGCCGGTCTGAAAGTCCGCGAGCGCTGGCAGGGGGTGTACGCGTCCAGTCCGCGCGGCCCCTACGTCGTGGCCGAGCTCAGCGACCGGCTATCGGTGCGATCGGTGACCGCCGGGGTTGGAATGACGATCGCATTTGGCCTGGCGCAGCGACACTTTCCGAGCTGAATAAGACCGCTTAACAAGAACATTGCGTATCCGTTCGATGAACAGACGGAATTGACGCTGGCGTGCCTCGGGCTTGACCACGTTGGGTAGAGACTGGCATTTGCCGCGGCGCGGGGGTGGCGTCGCTGTGACTGGCCCGCCTAGCAGGACAGGACATCCATGGCTACCTCGCCCGCCGCGTCAACAGCACCCAGTCCCCTGAATCAGCCGAAACGATCGGCGATCAGCCGCGCTCTCGAGAATACGAACAGCTTCCTCTTCGTGCTCTACGGCGGCCTGTCGGCCTTTTGCGTGTACTTCTCCATGTACGCATTCCGAAAGCCATACGCGGCAGCGACTTACGAGGACGTTGTCGGCTGGCACATCCATTTCGACTTCAAGGCGCTGCTGGTCATTTCGCAGATCCTCGGCTACGCGCTGTCGAAGGTGGTCGGAATCAAGGTGATCGCCGAGATGGAGCCGCGGCGTCGCGCGCCGGCGATACTGATCCTGATCTCGACGTCGCTGCTTGGACTCATCTTGTTTGCCGTGCTGCCGGTCAACGTCAAGTTCATCGGCCTGTTCCTCAACGGGATGCCGCTGGGCCTGATCTGGGGACTCATCTTCGGCTACCTGGAGGGGCGGCGGACGACCGAGGTCCTCGGCGCGATCCTCAGCGCCAGCTTCATCGTGTCTTCCGGCATCGTGAAGACCGTCGCGATCTTCTTGATGGTCCATCTGCATGTGTCGGAATTCTGGATGCCCGCCGCCACCGGCGCGCTCTTCTTGCCGCTGTTGTTCATCAGCGTCTGGTTTCTGTCACAGCTGCCCCCACCGAGTGCGGCGGACATCGCCGCTCGCACCGAACGTCGTCCGATGAACGGTGCGGAGCGAATTGCGTTCCTGCGCAAGTACGGACCCGGCGTGTTCCTTCTCGTGTTCGGGTACATACTGCTGACGGTTTTCCGGGACTTCCGAGACGATTTCGCGGTCGACATCTGGGCGGCGCTCGGTTTCAAGGGCGATCCGAACGTGCTCACCGAGAGCGAAATCCCGGTGGCCATCTTCACCCTGACGGCGTTCGCCGCCTTGATACTGATCAAGAACAACCTGCGGGCATTGCTGACCATCCATGCCATGACCGTTGGCGGTGCCATCCTGATGGGCGCTTCCGCCTTCGCCTACCTCAACCACTGGGCGACGCCGATGCAGTTGATGATCGGCACCGGAACCGGACTTTACGTCGCCTACATGCCGTTCAATGCGATGCTGTTCGAGCGGATGATCGCCGCCTCGAAACAGGTGGCCAACGCCGGCTTCCTCATCTATGTCTGCGACGCCTCGGGCTATCTGGGCACGGTGACGCTGCTGGTCTACAAGAACTTCTTCGCCTCCGAAATCGATTGGCTCACGGTGTTTCTCACCGGCGCCTTCGCTACCAGCGCCGTCTGCTTGGTGTTCACGTTTGCGGCCGGGGTGTACTTCTGGCGGAAGATCAGCAGGCACGGTCCCCACAGCGACGAGGGCCTCGAAGGTGGTGCGGGCGGTGCCGGCGTCGACGTGGTCGACGTGGTCGATGTGGTGCCGCCGACTCTGGAGCCGAGCAGCACCCCGAAGATCACCGCTTAGCCGGCGCGCCTATTGAGAGTCGATCACCAGCGTTGATTGCGGGGCAACAGGTCCCACACGTGCTCGGTGCCGTTGACGCTGGCCACCGTCGCCTGACCGGTCCGGGAGTACAGCAGCCGGGTAACCGACGCGTAGTCGATGGGAAAGGACAACAGCCGCGCCGTACCCAGAATCTCGTGCAGCACCACGTTGATCACCCCGCCGTGGCTGAACACCGCAACGGTGTCGTCGGGATCGGCGGCCGCGACCAGGTCCTCGACCGCCGCGCGCACCCGGGCCCGAAACGCGTCCTCGTCGACAGCACTGGGCAGCCGCCCTTCGGCCATCCGCGCCCACTCCTGCGGGTTTTCCCTGCGGATCTGCTCGACGGGGATGTAGAGCGGCAGGTCGCGATCGTATTCGGCAAAGCGGTCGTCGATCTCGACGGGCAGCTCACGCGCCGCTGCGACCGGCTCGGCGGTCTGGATGGCGCGGCGCTGCGGGCTGCTCACCACCCGGGTGATGGGAAACCTGGACAGCGCCTCGGGCAGCCGCTCGACCTGGGCGAACCCCTCGTCCGACAGATCCGGGTCGGAGCCCTCGCCGTGATCGCTGCGCAGCGGCAACGCGTGCCGGACCAAGAGCACTTGCATGATTCGTCCCATCGTCGGATTGTGGGCAGCGCCAGTTTCTCATCGCGCCCCGTGACGCCGATGTCGAGGCTGATGTCTAGGAGGGACAGATGACGCAACCGCACATGGATTGGGACGATGCTTACCGGCAGGAAGCGCCGCCGCCGTGGAGCATCGGCCGTCCGCAGCCCGAGCTCGCTGCCCTCGTCGATCGGGGCGCGGTCCGCAGCGATGTGCTGGACGCGGGCTGCGGCCATGCCGCCCTGTCGCTGGACCTCGCCGCGCGCGGCTACACGGTTGTCGGCTTGGACGCCAGCGCGACGGCGGTCGCGGCAGCGGCGGCGGCCGCCGCCGAACGAGGGCTCACGACAGCGACTTTCGCGCAGGCCGACGTCACGACCTTCGGCGGCTATGACGGCCGCTTCGCCACGATCCTGGACAGCGGCCTGTTCCACGCCCTGCCGCCCGAGCGACGCCAGGACTACCTGCAGTCGATCCTTCGGGCCGCCGCGCCGGGGGCGGCGCTGTACATCCTCGCGTTCGCCGCGGGGGCATTAGGCGACCAGAACGATAGCGACCGGCCCGGCCCGCGCGGCTTTACCGAAGCCGAGTTGCGCGACACCGTCTCGACCCTGTGGCGGGTCGACGACGTCCGCCCCGCGAAGCTCTACGGCAACGCCGACGCTCTGACGTCTTCGATGCCGAGCGTCGAGCGCGATGACGACGGCCACTTCCTGGCGCCGGGATTCCTGCTGAGCGCGCACAGGCCCGAACGATGACGCAACCGCCGCCGGGCGCGGCGCCGCTGGGTGCCGTTTGCCGCTACTTAGACCTGAAGACCAGCCCGGGCACATTGGACTGCCGGTTGGATTTTGGTCGGATCACCGAGAGTGAAGCCACTGCGAATCGCAGGCCCGAGAGTCACAACAGCTTCGCGCTCGGCGTTGTGTTGACGGGCCAGTGTGCTGACCTTGACCAGGTTGTGGCACAGGACGCACACTCCGCCGCCGGATCAACGCGCTGAGGCCGTGCGCGTCCTTTTGTTCTGTACCGAAGTGTTCGCGGGAGAATGCTATTCTCCCTGTGGAGAGTGGGGTATGCGGACATGTCTGAACCGACAACTGGTGCTGGCGAAACCCAACTGGACTCGGGCGTTCTGGGTCGGTGGCTGGATGAACACGACGCGCCGGGTAGCGGCGAGGAACCGCTGCTGGAACAGCTGAAGGGCGGTTCGCAGAACACCCTGTACCTGATCCGGCGCGCCGATCAGCGGATGGTGCTGCGGATGCCCGGTACCCGCGCCGACGCGGCCCGCGTCGACGGGCTGTTGCGCGAGATCCGGTTGGTGCGGGCGCTGTCCGGCACCGACGTGCCGCACGCCGGCCTGATCGCCGCCGACGACACCGGCACCGTGCTCGGCATGCCGTTCTACGTGATGCACGCGATCGACGGGTGGAGCCCGATGGACGGCGGCTGGGCGGCACCCTTCCACTCGGACCTGGGCGCCCGCCGCGGACTGGCGTTCGAACTCGTCGAGGGCGCCGCGAAATTGGGCCGGGTGGATTGGCGCGCCCAGGGCCTGGAGGGCTTCGGCCGCCCGGACGGATTTCACGAGCGCCAGGTCGATCGCTGGCTGAAGTTTCTGGCCGCCTACCAGGTGCGCGAGCTTCCCGGCCTGCACGAGGCCGCCGACTGGCTGCGCGGCAACCGGCCCGCGCACTACCAGCCGGGCATCATGCACGGCGACTACCAGTTCGCCAACGTGATGTTCGCGCACGGCGGTCCGGCGCGCCTGGCCGCGATCGTGGACTGGGAGATGACGACGGTCGGCGATCCGCTGCTGGACCTCGCCTGGTGCCTGCTGGGCTACGACGGCGAAAATCCGCGCGAGGGCGGGTTTTACCTGGACATGAGCGGAATGCCGGCCCGCAGCGAACTGCTCGAGCACTACGAAAGCGTCAGCGGGCTTTCCACCGAGAACATCGACTACTACCTCGTGCTGGCCAATTGGAAACTGGGCATCGTGCTGGAGAAGACCTACGCCGCCGGCGTCCGCAACCCCGAAAAGGTCGACGCCAAGATCAGCGAGACGTTCGGGGCGATGATCCCGGAGCTCATCGCGACCGCGGCCGAGCTCGCCCGGTCGGTCGGCGCGAAGGCGGTCTGAAATGGGTTACGCGGATGAACTTTTCGACCTCACCGGTCAGGTGGTGCTGATCACCGGCGGCAGCCGGGGGCTGGGGCGGCAGATGGCGTTCGCCGCCGCGCGCTGCGGCGCCGACGTGGTGATCGCCAGCCGCAGTATGGAAAACTGCGTCGACACCGCCAACGAGATCGAGGCGCAGACGGGCCGCTCCGCCATGGCGTATCAGGTGCACGTGGGGCGCTGGGATCAGCTCGACGGATTGGTCGAGGCGACCTACGAGCGGTTCGGCAAGGTCACGACGTTGATCAACAACGCCGGCATGTCGCCGCTTTACGACAAGCTGACCAACGTCACCGAAAAGCTGTTCGACACGGTGATCAATCTGAACCTCAAGGGCCCCTTCCGGTTATCGGCGTTGGTGGGCGAACGAATGGTGGCGGCCGGCCGCGGCTCCATCATCAACGTGAGCTCCACCGGGTCGCTACGCCCGAACGGCGGCATCATTCCCTACGCCGCGGCCAAGGCCGGGCTCAACGCCATGACCGAAGGGCTGGCGCAAAGCTTCGGGCCGAGCGTACGGGTGAACACACTGATGGCCGGCCCGTTCCTGACCGACGTCAGCAAGGCCTGGGGTTTGGAGAACGACTCCACCAACAGGTTCAGCGGCCTTGCGCTGCAGCGCGCCGGAGATCCACCCGAAATCGTCGGCGCAGCAATATTTTTGGCTTCGGACGCGTCCAGCTTCACCACCGGCTCGATACTGCGGGCCGACGGCGGCATCCCCTGACAGGCCCCAAACGAGCGAGGAGCATTCGATGGCTTGGGACTTCTCCACCGAACCGGAGTTCGAGAAGAAGCTCGACTGGATCCGCGAATTCGTGCGCGACGAGGTGGAACCGCTCGAGGTACTGTTCCCGGGCTGCGAATTCCTGCCGCTGACCGATGAGCGCCGCCGCATTGTCGACCCGCTCAAGCAGCGGGTCCGCGACAATGGTTTGTGGGCACCGCATTTGGGCCCGGAGCTGGGTGGACAGGGATTCGGCGCGGTGAAGCTGACGTTGATCAACGAGATCTTGGGCCGCAGCCCGTGGGCGCCGATAGTGTTCGGCACCCAGGCACCCGATACGGGCAATGCCGAGATCATCGCCCGCTTCGGCACCCCGCAGCAAAAGGACCGCTATCTGGCGGGGCTGCTGTCCGGGGAGATCTTCTCGTGCTTCTCCATGACGGAACCGCAGGGCGGCGCCGATCCGCGGGTGTTCACCACGCGCGCCGTCCGAGACGGTGACGACTGGGTGATCACCGGCCGGAAGTATTTCTCCTCCAACGCCTCCGTCGCCTCGTTCTTCATCGTCGTCGCGATCACCGACCCCGAGGTTCCGGTCCACGTCGGAGCGTCGACGTTCCTGGTGCCGGCCGGCACCGAGGGCCTGAACCTGGCGGCCAACCACCACCTGGTCGGTGCCGACCCGCACGAGCCGGGCCATTCCCTGGTTCATTACGACAACGTGCGGGTGCCGTCCGACGCGCTACTCGGGGAACCCGGGCAGGGCTTCCTGATTCTGCAGACGCGGCTGGCCGGCGGGCGGCTGCACCACGCGATGCGGTCGATAGGCATGGCGCAGCGCGCGGTTGAGATGATGTCGCGGCGCGCGAAAAGCCGCTTCACCCAGGGTAGTTTGCTCGCCGACAAGCAGCTGGTGCAGGAGTTCGTCGCCGACTCGTACACCGAGTTGACACCGTTCCGGCTCACCGTGCTGCACGCCGCGTGGCTAATCGACAACGGCGACGAGCGCGCCGCCCGCGCCGAGATCGCCGCCTGCAAGATCCTGGCGTCTCAGGTGCTGAAAACCATTGCGCTGCGGGCGATTCAGGTGCACGGCGCGCTCGGGCTCACCGATCAGCTGCCGCTGGTCAACGTGTTACTCGGCGGGATTGCGCTCGGTCTGGCCGACGGGCCGACCGAGGCGCACAAGGTCAACCTGGCCCGGATGCTACTCAAGGGATACGACGCCGAGGAGGGCGAGTGGCCCAGCGAGATGCTGGATGTCCGCCGCGAAGCCGCCCGCGCCAAGTACGGCGAACTCGTCTTGTGAACAACAGAGTCACGGCGGCCGTCGAACGCGCACTCGACGACCGGCAGCGCGGGGCCACCGAGGAGGTCGAACGCATCCTGGCCGCGGCGGTGCGGGTGATGGAACGGGTGGCGCCCGAACCGCCTCGGGTCAGCGACATCGTCGCCGAGGCGGGCTCGTCGAACAAGGCGTTCTACAGGTATTTCGCCGGCAAGGATGACCTGATCCTGGCGGTCATGGAACGCGGGGTCGCGATTGTCGTCTCCTACCTGCAGCATCAGATGGCCAAGGAATCCAGGCCGCAAGACAAGGTCGCACGCTGGATCGAGGGCACGCTGGCGCAGGTCGCCGACCCGCACCTGATCAGCATGAGCCGCGCGGCGGCTGGACAGCTTGCCGCCAGCACCAATTGGCGCACGGCCGATCAAGACATAATGCGACCACTGCGCGACCTGCTGATCGAGCCGATCGGGGCGCTGGGCAGCCGCGATGTCGAGCGCGACGTCGATGCGGTGTTCTCCTGCACGGCCACCATCATGCGCCGGCACGTGGGCTCCACCGACCGCCCCGATCCCGCTGACATCGGGCATGTCGTGCAGTTCTGTCTCCGCGGGCTGGGCGTCGGCTGATGCGCGCGGTCATCTGCCGGTCCTACGGCGCGCCAGAGGATCTGGTCATCGACGAAGTTCCCGATCCTGTCCCGAGTCCCGGCCAGCTGCTGGTGCGGGTCCGCGCGGCGGCGGTGAACTTTCCCGACGTGCTTTTGATTGCCGGCAAATATCAGCTGAAGATTCCGCCGCCCTTCATACCGGGAAACGAGGTGGCCGGCGAAGTGCTCTCCGTAGGCAATGTCGGCGATACACCGCTGCGCCCGGGTCAGCGGGTATCCGGAACCACCTTCGGCGGGTTCGCCGAGCAGGCGCTGCTCGACGCGAGCCAGGCGATGCCCGTGCCCGACGACGCCGACTTCGCGTCGGCAGCGGCATTTGGCGTCACCTACCGCACCGCCTATCACGCGCTGCGCTCGGTTGCCCGAGTCCAACAAGGGGATTGGGTGGTGGTGCTGGGCGCCGCGGGTGGCGTTGGCCTCGCCGCCGTCGATCTGGCAGTCGCACTGAATGCCCGGGTGCTCGCCGCGGCATCAAATCCCGAAAAGCTCGACGTCTGCCGAAAACGCGGTGCGGAGGCGGTCGTGGACTACGACCACGAAGACCTGAAGATCCGCATCCGCGAACTGACCGACGATGGCGCCCGAGTGGTGCTCGACCCCGTCGGCGGAAAGTATTCCGAGCCGGCATTGCGGGGACTTGCTCGCGGCGGAACCTTCATCACCCTGGGGTACGCGGCGGGTGCGATACCGGCCATTCCACTCAACCTCGTTCTGCTCAAGGACATCCACGTGCGTGGCATGGAAATCCGCACCTTCTTCGACGACTACCCCGAGGAGGCCGCGCGGGACGTGGGGGAGCTGACACAGATGTTCGCCGCCGGCACCGTCCGTCCCTACATCGGCGCGCGCTTTCCGCTGGACGAAACTCCCGCGGCACTGCGTTACGTGGCCGATCGCAAGGTACTCGGCAAGGTCGTTATCGACGTGGCGTGACGGCTGGCGACCTCAGGGCGTCACGATGTTGAAGTTCGGATCGGGTTCGTCGAGCGCACCCAGCAGGGTCTGCAGCGCGGATCCGTCACCGGACAACTCCAGCCCGGGCGAGCTGAAGTCCCCGAACGCGGCCGCCAACAGGCGTAACTTGTTGGCCAGCTTGACCGTAACGGTCGCCGAAGCCGGGTCGGCGGCGACTTGGCGGTGGACGAGAACGCCGTTGCGCAGGGTGATCCGGTAGTTCGTCGACAAGTCGGTGAATGTGAGGTCGATCGTGAGGTCGAGGTCCCAGCTGGACGGCCCGTTGACCCGGATCGCCAGGCTGTCGAAGATCTGCTCGGGCGTGAGCTGGGAAAGCAGTGTCGGCGAGTTCGTTTGCACGGCCGTGCCGAAGTTGCCGTCGCGCAGTTCGGCCGCGCCGGACATGAAGAAGTTGCGCCATGTCGCGTTTTCGGCGCCGTAGCCCAGTTGCTCGAGCGTATCTGCGTACAACTCGCGGGCGCCGGCGTGTTCGACGTCGGTGAAGATCGCGTGATCGAGCAGCGTTGCCGCCCAGCGGAAGTCGCCCGAACCAAAGGCCACCCTGGCAAGCTCGACCACCCGGTCGATGCCGCCCAAGGCCTCGACGTAGCGCGGCGCCAACGCCTCCGGCGGATGGACCCACAGCCGGCCGGGGTTCCCGTCGAACCAGCCCATGTAGCGCTGGTAGACCGCCTTCACGTTGTGGCTGACCGACCCGTAATACCCGTGGGTGTGCCAAGCCCGCTCCAAAGCCGGTGGCATCTGGAACATTTCGGCGATCTCGATGCCCGTGTGGCCCTGGTTGAGCAGCCGCAGCGTCTGGTCATGCAGGTACGCGTACATATCGCGTTGCAGCGACAGGAATTCGACGATGCTCTCCTTGCCCCACGTCGGCCAGTGATGGGACGCGAACACTACGTCGGTGCGGTCGGCGAAGGTGTCGATCGCCTCGGTGAGGTACCCCGCCCAGGCGCGCGGGTCGCGCACCAGCGCGCCGCGCAGGGTCAGCAGGTTGTGCAGGTTGTGGGTGGCGTTCTCGGCCATGCACAACGCGCGGAATCGTGGGAAATAGAAGTGCATTTCGGCCGGCGCCTCGGTGCCCGGCGCCATCTGGAAGTCGATCTGGACGCCGTCGATGGTGTGTGTCTCGCCGGTCGTCGTGATGTCGATGGTGGGGACGATGATGGCGACCTCCCCCGTCGACGGGATCTGCCCGAGCCCGCAGCCCACCTGCTCGGACGGCCCACGCGCCAGCAGGCTGCCGTACATGTAGGTCGCACGCCGGGTCATCGCCGGGCCGGCATAGACATTCTCCTGAACGGCGTGCTCCGTGAAGCCCTCCGGCGCCAACACCGCCACCTTGCCGTCGTCGACGTCCGCCTGCGAGGTCACGCCCAGCACTCCACCGAAGTGGTCCACGTGGCTGTGGGTGTAGATCACCGCGACCACCGCGCGGTCGCCGCCGCGGTGGGTGCGGTACAGGTCCAGCGCCGCGGCGGCCACCTCGGTGGACACCAACGGGTCGATCACGATGATTCCGGTGTCGCCCTCGATGAAGCTGATGTTGGAGAGGTCGAAGCCGCGCACCTGATAGACGCCGGGCACCACTTCGTAGAGGCCTTGTTTTGCGTTCAGCGTCGATTGACGCCACAGGCTGGGATGCACCGATGTTGGAGCGGGGCCCGAGAGAAACGAATACACGTCGTTGTCCCACACCACGCGGCCGTCGGCCGCCGTGATGACACACGGGGACTCCGCAGCGATGAATCCACGATCGGCATTGTCGAAATCCGTTGTGTCATCGAACGGCAGGGTGTGTTTGCTATGGGCAGACTCGATGACCGCGGCAGGGGGCTTGTGTTCCACGGCTCATACATTGCCATTGGCGGCGCCCATCGAGAAGCGCCGGGCGAGAATGTTGGGGACGTACCTAGATCTTCGGTCCGGTTTGCCCGCATACTTCCGTGACGGTCCCTCAATGCCGATGGACCGCAACGATCGGGCAAAGGAGAACAGGTGAAGCGTGGACTTGCGGTCGCGACGGTCGGGTTAGCCAGCGCGGCAGCTCTTGTCGTGGGTCTTTCGGGGTGTTCGAGCGACAAGCCGAGTTCGGGCGGCAGCAGCCCCTCGGGCAGTACGTCCGCTGCCGCCGGCGCGGGCGGCCCGACGAAGGTCATCATCGACGGCAAGGACCAGAACATCGCGTCCGGCACTTCCAACTGCACTTCAATGGGCGGCACCATCACCATCATGATCGGTGGCGCATCGACCGGCATCGCAGCCGTGCTCGGCACTGGCAACCCGCCCGACGTGAAGTCCGTCGGTCTCGGCAGCGTCAACGGGGTGGTGCTCGCGTACGCAGCGGGCACCGGCCAGGGCAATGCCTCGGCGACGAAGAACGGCAACAGCTACAAGATCACCGGAACGGCCACCGGGATCGACGCGTCCAACCCGATGACGCCGGTGAACAAGTCGTTCGAGATCGACGCCACTTGCCCTTGAGTCGATCCACTTGAGTTGGCCTACTTGAGTCGACCGACTTGAGTTGAGCTAGGAGTTGCCGGCGGGCGGTTGCCACCCATTGCGTGGCAACCGCACCGTGAACTCGGTGTGACCGGGTTTGCTGTTCACCCCTATGGTGCCGCCGTGCGCCTTGACGACGGCGGATACGATCGCCAGGCCCAGCCCGGTGCTGCCGCCTTTGCGCGATCGCGAGGTGTCGCCGCGGGCGAATCGCTCGAACACCTCCGACTGCAGCGCGGATGGAATGCCGGGGCCGTTGTCGATCACCCGCAGCACGCTGTGGGCCGGTTCGGCGGTCAATCGCGTGGTGACCATGGTGCCGGCGCCTGTGTGGACGCGGGCGTTGGCCAGCAGATTGGTCACCACCTGGTGTAACCGCGCCGCATCACCGGGCACGACCACCGGTTCTTCGGGCAGGTCGAGCTCCCATTGGTGATCCGGTCCGGCGACGTGCGCGTCGCTGACCGCGTCGACGGCCAGCCGCGACAGATCCACCGGTTCGCGCTCCAACGGCTGGGCGGAGTCCAGGCGGGCCAGCAGCAGCAGGTCCTCGACGAGGCGTGTTATCCGCGCGGTCTCGGACGCCACTCGGCTCAGCGCGTGCGCCACCGCCTCGCGGTCGTCGTCGTCTTGGCCCATGCGTTGTGCGAGTTCGGTGTAGCCGCGGATGGCGGCGAGCGGGGTGCGCAGCTCGTGGCTGGCGTCGGCGACGAACTGACGCACCCGGGTCTCGCTGGCCTGCCGGGCCGACAGCGCCGCCGCGATGTGGTCGAGCATCTGGTTCAGCGCCGATCCGAGTTGACCGACTTCGGTGTGGGGGTTTGTGTCGGCTTCGGGCACCCGCACCGGCAGTTCGACCTCGCCCCGAGCCAACGGCAGATCGGCGACCCGGCTCGCCGTTTGCGCGACACGGCGCAGCGGCGCCAGGGCCCGCCTGATGATGATCATGCCGGCGGTCGTCGCCGCGGCCAGCGCGATCACGGTGACGATCCCCAGGATGACCAGCATCCGCAGCATGGTGGCGTCGACGTTGGACATCGACAGGCCGGTGACGATGATGTCGCCCCCGCTGCGACTGGGTGCAGCGACGACGCGATACCGGCCGAGCCCGTCGAGGTCCACGGTGATCGGTTTCCGGCCGCCGGCGATCCGTTCCAGCTGGGCCTGGGCGGCCATCGACAGCGCGGCGCGGGAGCCGTCGCTGGTCAGGTAGCCGGCGTCGACCGTCTTCCCCCGGCTGACCACCGCGGCGACCATGCCGGCCGGCTGGCCCGGGGCGTCGAGGAATCTTGGGCCGGGACCCGGCCGCGGGTAGTAGGAGTGCTCATGTCGCCAGCCCGGACGCTTCGGTTCCGGGTACAACAACGACGACCGATAGGAAGTCCCGGCCAGCTGCCCGTCGAGCTGCGTCAACAGGTGATGGCGCAGCGCCAACTCCGTTGCCGTGGTGATCCCCACGCATACGACGGCGAGCACGATGACCTGCCCGACCAGTAGCCGGAGACGAAGCGACCAGGCCCGTCGCGCCTTAGCGGGCGGGCTTGAGGACATACCCCGCGCCGCGCAGCGTGTGGATCATGGGCTCGCGACCGCTGTCGATCTTCTTGCGCAGGTAGGAAATATAGAGCTCAACGATGTTGGACCGGCCGCCGAAGTCGTAGCTCCACACCCGGTCCAGGATCTGCGCCTTGCTCAGCACCCGCTTGGCATTGCGCATCATGAACCGCAGCAGCTCAAACTCGGTGGAGGTCAACGAGATTGGTTCACCGGCGCGCATCACCTCGTGACTGTCCTCGTCCAGCACCAGGTCGCCGACCACCAGCTGTGCGCCGCTGTCCATCGTCGTCACCCCCGTGCGCCGCAACAGCGCACGCAACCGCAGCACTACCTCCTCGATGCTGAACGGCTTGGTGACATAGTCGTCACCGCCTGCCGTCAGCCCCGCGATGCGGTCTTCCACGGCATCCTTGGCCGTCAACAGCAAGACCGGCAGCTGCGGATTCTCTTCGCGTAATTTATGTAGGACGTCCAGCCCACTCATGTCGGGCAGCATCACGTCCAGGACAACCACATCGGGCCGGTGGGCGCGAGCCGCTGCGATCGCGGCCGATCCATCGCCTGCGGTGGTGATGTTCCAGCCCTCGTACCGCAACGCCATTGACACCATCTCGGCGAGGACCGCTTCATCATCTACTACCAATACGGTGATCGGGTTGCCATCTGCTCTGCACATGACAACCCGCTCAACCGTCGTTCGGGACTGGGTCACATCTTCCAGTATCCGCGCCTCGCTGAGGCGAAGCTATGGCATTCCTATGCGCCCACTGTGAAAGGCCCGCCGGCGCTCGATACCGGTGGCGGCTCAGTACCAGTGCCGCCTGCCGTACACCGGGCGGCCCATCGAGCCCATGGCCCACATGATCGCGCCGATCACGAGTAAAACAATCCCGAGCACCCACAACAAATGGATGCCGAACACGTATCCAAGAATGAGCAAGACGACGCCAACGAGAATCATGACTACTTCCTCTGCTTCCTTTTGTTCAGGGCCGAAGCTTACTGCTTGGGCTGTGGGACATTGACGTTCATGTCAGGGCAATTAACTGCCGGGTTCATTTTGTAATTCAACGGCCCCGCGACCACTGTCATTGCGACAGTTGACGCTTGTGCGCAGTTGGTGGGTCCATTTTCGAAGTAGTGCCGCTGGTAAGCGGCGAAGACTCCAATGAGCAACCACACCACGGCAACGGCGCCGAGAATTCCGCTGGCGCGCATCGTACCTCCATTACAGTCGGGAAGATTTAGCGATAGCATTAACGATACCCGTTAGACGTGTGTCTAAACATCCCGAGAACGTCTTGGCCTAAATTCGACAGGGTCCAAAAAAGCGCCGCGTCACGGATGCTCGGCGAGCCATGCACCGGCCCGCCTCTTCGACGCCCGGGACAGCCACGCGTCCTGGATCAGCTCGGTCAACTCCGCCGTGCTGACTTCCGGCAGCCGGCTTGCCCGCACCAGTACCGAGGGGTGACCGTCGAAATGGCCTGTGGTGAAGAACGGCGAACTGCGGTCCTGGATCAGCGCCAGCTTGTCGCTCTCCGACTCCACCCAGAGCATGATCACGTCGGCGTAGCGCTCGCCGGTATCCGGGTCGGCCGCGTCGGGCTGGGGAGTCCGGAAGAACACAAACGACTTTCCGCCCACCTGATAGATGGAGTTGCCCTTTGGTCCTTCCAGGCGCGTCACGTGGGGCATCTGCGCGGCGATCCGGTGCACGTCGTCAACCCGAGCGGGTCGATCAGCCCGATCAGCCATAGCCGCGACGATACCTAGGGAGGGCGCCGCAGCGGCAGGTATGGTTGATCGCCATTGCGGGTAACAGACACTGGACACAGCGCGCGCGAAAAGAGCTGCCTTGACCGATACCTTGTTCGCCGATGTCTCGGAATATCAAGTACCCGTGAACGACTCGTATCCGTACCAGGTTCTTTCGATTCGCGTTTCCGACGGCACGTACCAGGACCACAACTTTGCCGCCAACTACGCGTGGATGCGGGCCGCCTTGGACAGCGGGCGCATGACGTTCGGGATCGTGTACACCTATGTTCGGCCGAATTGGTCGGCCAACGCCGACACGGTGCGCTCGATGATCGACGCGGGCGGCGGCCTGCACCCGCGGGTCTCGTTGATGCTCGACGTCGAATCGGGCGGCAACCCGCCCGGCGACGGGTCGAGCTGGATCAACTCCCTGTATTGGAACCTGGCCGACTATGCGGGCTCGCCTGCACGAATCATCGGTTACGCCAACAGCTTCGACTTCTCCAACATGTGGCGGACGCGCCCCGCCGGGTTGCGCGTCGTCGCCGCCGGTTACGGATCCAACCCGAACCTGCCCGGGCAGGTCGCGCACCAGTACACCGACGGAAACGGTTACAGCCCCAACCTGCCGCAGGGAGCTCCGCCGTTCGGCAATTGCGACATGAACTCCGCCGACGGCCTCACACCGCAAGAATTCGCCGCCGCGTGTGGCATCACAACGAACGGAGGGTGGCTGATGGCGCTTACCGATGACGAGCAGACCGAGCTGTTATCCAAGGTCCGCGACATCTGGGACCAGTTGCGCGGGCCCGACGGCGCAGGCTGGCCGCAACTCGGGCAGAACGGCCAGGGCCAGAACCTCACGCCCGTCGACGCGATCGCCGCGATCAAGACCGACGTGGAAAGTCTGCAGCCGCCTAAGTAGTCCCCAGTAGGCGTTCCTTCACGCCATGACCGCGGACACTTTTAGTTTCCGTTCACTTTCGCCAGCAGTGCGGTGAACCGAGTCTGTTCTGCGGCGCTGAGCCGGTCGGTCATCGGCGCCATCAGCTCACCGATCTCGGCGACGATCCCGGCCGCCAGGCTCCTGGCCTCCCCGGTGAGGCTGACCCGCACCGAGCGGCCGTCGGTGGGGTCGGTGTTCTTGTGCACCAGTCCGCGTTGCACCGCGCGGTCGATAAGCCCGCTGACCGTCGAGCGCTCCAGGCCGAGGTAGCTTGCCAGCTCGGCCATCGTCGGCTCGCGGTCACGCAATATCCCCAGCACCCGTAGCTGACTCAGCGATAGATCCCGCTCGGCCGCCACCCGGCTCAGCACCGCGGTCACCGCGAATGAGGCCTGCACCAGGCTGTCCCGCAGTTCATCGATTGCGCCCATGGGCGCCACCATACCTTGCGTTAGTTCGCAATACCATCTATTTTAGTTCGTAATACCATCTAATTCCACCGACGCGTGAGTTAAGGAGAATCCGATGCACGCAGCCGTCGTCACCGCCTTCGGCAAGCCGCCGGCCTACCTGGATTTCCCCACCCCGGCGGCACGGCAGCCCGATGAGATCCTGGTCGACGTGATCGCGGCGGCCCTGCATCCACGGGTGCGGTCGCAGGCCAACGGCTCGCACTACGCCAGTTCCGCTGGCCTGCCGCTGATCCCGGGCATCGACGGGGTGGGGCGCACGCCGGACGGCGGGCTGCGGTATTTTGTCCTGCCCGACACCCCCATGGGCGCCATGGCCGAGCAGACCGTCATCGACCGACGCCGCAGCGTCGAACTGCCGCACGACGCCGACCCCATCCAGGTGGCGGCGGCGATGAACCCCATGATGTCCTCATGGGTCGCCCTTCGCCGGCGCATCGACTTCGAGCCCGGCCAAACGGTGCTGATTCTCGGCGCCACCGGAAGCTCCGGACGGCTGGCGGTGCAGGTCGCCAAACACCTTGGCGCCAGCCGGGTTATCGGCGCGGGGCGCAACCCGCAGCGACTGTCTGCGCTGAGCGAACTCGGGGCCGACGCTGTCGTCCTACTCGCTGATGGCGCGAACGCGGCGGATAAGTTGGGCGCGGAGAACTTGGGCGAGGTGGCGGGTGACGTCGACGTCGTCATCGACTACTTGTGGGGCCCACCCACCGCGGCCACGATGGCCGCCGTTGTCGGCGCCCGTTCCGACCGCGACAAACCCCTGGCCTGGATCGAGATCGGCTCGGTCGCCGGCGGCGTCGCCGCGATCCCGTCCGAGGCGCTGCGCGCCGCACGCCTACAGATCGTCGGTAGCGGACAAGGGTCCGTCCCGACCCGCGACATCCTGGCCGAGCTGCCGGCCATGGTGGCCGAAATCGCCGGTGGCACTTTCCATATCGACGCCCGCGCCGTGCCGCTCGCCAACGTCGAAGCGGCGTGGACGGACATCGGGTCCACGCACCGGACCGTCATCACGCCCTGACGTTTAGCGGCCCAGAGGCGGGACCCTCCTCAAGCGGGTCCCGCCTCTAGAACCACTATCCGTCAGTGCCAGTGGTCGTGGTCGCGAGGTTCGCCGTCACGGTAGTGGTCGTCGTGGCAGCGGCCCCCGTCCCAGTTGGGCCCCCAGCCCGGATCCCAAAACTGCCCGGGGCACCAGTGGTAATCCGGCAGCGGCGCCGGCTGGGCTTGGGCAACAGCGGCCGCACCCAAACCGGCGAGCCCCAAACCGGCGCTCATAATGACTGTCGATGCTGTGGTAAGCAGGATCTTTTTCACGCCCCCCGTTGTACCCCAGCCATTTTGCGGCGAAACTCATTCCTGCGTAACAGATTTACAACACCTCGCGGGACTTCTGTTCTAGCAAAAAGCTATTCGAGGCGAGGCGAGGCGATGGTCGGATCTGCACATGCGTCCGGCCTTGTCATCTCTTGTACCATAGCGGTTATCGCGGATAATTTTGCTGTCACCGGCGAAGGGGATTGCAATAGTGTGACGGCGTAACCGGTGATGAAACTTTGCGGCCGCGCACTGGCTCGATGTCGCCATGACGACGGCGCATAACGGCAGTGCCGGTGGCTGGTGTGGCGAAATGGCCGGCGCCGCTTACCGCACCGAGACCCGCGTCGGTTTGCTCGGCACCGGACGTGTTGTCGTCGGGCCCTTAACTGCCGGCTCGAACGGTGCGGCCTGCCTCACTCGGCCGGCGGCGGACGCGCCGGTTGCCGTGCGGCCGGCGGCTATCGACGTGCCGAAGCGGCCACATCGCCCACACTGCCGGTGCGCGCCGGGGCCCGGGCCCCGCCCTGCCGTGCCCGCCCGTTTGCTGGCGAATACCACGCGGGTGGGCTGGCTCACCCACTCGACACGCCGGTCGCGCGATCAGCCGGGTCGCCGCTGCGCCGAGACGAAAAGAGTTGGCGGCATTGCGTCTTCCTGGCCCTGCGGAACGTTACGACCGTAGCGGCCCATCAGTTCCGGGAAGGTGGCGGCCGACACGTCCCAGCCGTGCTCGGCCAGCCAGGCATCGACGGGGGTGCGCTCCTCGGGGTACCAGAGGTCCTCGTAGTCGGTGATCTCGGCGTCGACCAGCCGGGCGGCCACCGCGCGGATACGCTGCATTTCCTCACGCTGGCGCCGGACGCGGTCTGGGTCGGTGAACCCCTTGTCGGGAACGTTGGATGCCAACCAACTGCCCGGCGCGCTCAGCGCGTGCATGCGTTCAAACAACAGATCCTGCGCCTGGGCGGGCAGGTAGCGAACCAAGCCCTCGGCCGACCAGGCACTCGGCCGCGTTGGGTCAAATCCAGCTTCCTGCAGTGCTTTTGGCCAATCTTGCCGCAGATCTATCGGGATCGTGACCAGCTTGGCCGTCGGCTCCGCGCCATGCTGACGCAACGTGCCCGTCTTGAATTCCAGCACCTTGGGCTGGTCCAGCTCGTAGACCACGGTGCCGTCGGGCCACGGTAGCCGCCAGGCCCGGGCGTCCAGCCCGGACGCCAGGATCACCACCTGACGAACGCCGGCGTCGGCGGCGCCCATAAAGAAGTCGTCGAAAAATGCCGTTCGGGTGGCCATGAAGTCGACCATCAGCTGTGCCCGCGCCGCGACCTCGGGTTCGATCTCGGTGGCCTGGGCAAGCAGCGTGGGGTTCGCGTAGATGCTCCACATCCCATCGCCGGCCGCCTCCACGAACACGCGCGCGAACGGGTCCTTGATCAGCGGATTTTCGCTGGCGGTCTCGGCGGCACGGGCCGCGGCGACGCCCAGCGCGGTGGCCCCCACGCTCTGGGTGATCTCCCAGGAATCATTGTCGGTACGCGGCATCCTCATCTACCTCCACAGCCGAATAGTTAGTTGCACACACTATTGTTCCAGTCGCGGACGGCCCCGGCCGCCCCCGAGGCGTGGCCTACGCTTTTTCCCAGACAGTCGACAGGTTGCGAAGGAGGGCCATGTCACGTACGCCCCAGGAAGTATTCGCCCACCACGGGCGCGCCCTGGCCACCGGCGACCTCGACGGGATCCTCGCCGACTACACCGAGGACTCGGTGGTGATCACCCGCGCCGGCGCCGCGCGCGGCAAGGACGCCATCCGGGGAATCTTCGCCAGGCTGCTCGAGGAGCTGCCCGGCGCGGCGTGGGACCTGAAGAACCAGGTTCTGGAAGGCGACGTGCTGTACCTCGAGTGGGCCGCCGATTCGGCCGCCAACCGGGTGGACGACGGCGTCGACACTTTTGTGTTCCGGGACGGCATGATCTGGGCGCAGACCGTCCGCTACACGCTGGCGCCCAAGGGCTGACGTTCGTGGCCCCCCCGGCATCACCGCCAAACACAGTCGACCTGAAAGCCGTCGCGGACTGGATGTCCGCGCAGGGACTGGGCGAGGGCCCGCTGGACGACGTCGCGGCCGTCACCGGCGGAACGCAGAACGTCATGCTGTCGTTCACCCGGTCCGGCCGGTCCTACGTGCTGCGGCGCGGACCGCGGCACCTGCGGCCCCGCAGCAACAGCGTGATCCTGAGGGAAACCAAAGTCCTTGCGGCGCTTGCCGGTTCGGATGTTCCGCACCCGCACCTCATCGCCACCTGCGACGACCCCGGTGTGCTGGGTGACGCGGTGTTCTATCTGATGGAGCCAATCGACGGATTCAACGCCGGCGAGGGGTTGCCGCCTTTGCACGCGGGCGACCCCGGTGTGCGGTTCGGGATGGGGCTGTCGATGGCCGACGCGCTGGCGAAGCTGGGTGCGGTCGATCATGTCGCCGTTGGCCTGGCCGACTTCGGCAAGCCGGCGGGCTTCCTGGACCGCCAAGTGCCACGCTGGCTTTCGGAGCTGGACTCCTATCGGGAGTACGACGGGTACCCGGGGCCGCAGATCCCTGGGGTCGAGCGGGTGGCGGCCTGGCTGGAACAGCACCGGCCGACGTCCTGGACGCCCGGGATCATGCACGGCGACTATCACGCCGCCAACGTGATGTTCTCCCGCACCGGGCCCGAGGTGGTCGCCATCGTCGACTGGGAGATGTGCACGATCGGCGACCCGCTGCTGGACCTCGGCTGGCTGCTGGCCACCTGGCGCCAGTCGGACGGGTCGAGCGTGTTCAGCCACGCCCTGGGCGGGCAGGACGGGTTGGCCAGCACCGACGACCTGGTGGAGCGCTACGCCGCCAACACCACCCGCGACCTGTCGCAGATCACCTGGTACACCGTGCTGGCCTGCTTCAAGCTCGGCATCGTGATCGAGGGCACGCTGGCCCGCGCCTGCGCGGGCAAGGCCGAGAAGGAGGTCGGCGATCAGCTCCACGCAGCCACGGTGCACCTGTTCGGGCGCGCGCTGGGGCTGATCGACGCGCGGGGCTGACCGGTTCTGGTCGATTCCGGCCCCCGGGCCGCCTATCCGTTGTTTCCGTTGCTGCCGTACAAAATCCCGGCCGCGCCACCGAGGCCCCCGAGGCCGGTGTTCCCGAGATTACCGGGAGTGGTGCCGGACGAGGCCCCGCCGGCGCCGCCGCCCCCGCCGGCGCCGCCGTTGCCGGCGAGCTGTGCGCCCCCGCCACCGCCGCCGTTGCCGCCGTTGCCGCCCGCATCAACGCTGTAATACGTGACCCCGCCCTTGCCGCCGTTACCGCCGCCGCCGCCATTACCGAGCAGCCCGCTGACGCCGCCCGCGCCGCCGGCGCCGCCGGTGCCGCCGTCGCCCTCGACCCCGATGGTGGTGCTGTTGTTGATCCCGGACCCGCCGGCACCGCCGGCACCGCCGGTCCCGCCGTCACCGCCCATTTGCCCACCGGCACCACCGGCACCGCCGGATCCCCCGGTGCCGCCCCCGCCGGACCCACTGAGGCCGCCGTCGCCACCGACGCCACCGGCCGCGCCGTTACCGAACAATCCGGCCGCACCGCCGGTGCCACCGGCGCCACCGGCGCCACCGAAGTTACTCGACGCCCAACCGCCGCCGCTCCCAAAGGTGGCGTACCCGTCGCCGCCTGCGCCGCCGGCTCCGCCGGCCCCCGCGGCCCCGAACAACCGTCCACCGGCACCGCCGTCGCCGCCCCGGCCCCCGGCGCCGGGACCGGCCCCGATGTCTCCGCCAGCCCCGCCGACCCCGCCGACCCCGCCGGCGCCGAACAGCCCCGCGGCGCCGCCGGCGCCGCCGGCCCCGCCGGCGCCGCCCCCGCTTGAGGAAAACCAGCCGATGCCGCTGCTGTCGACGAAGTACCCGTTACCGCCCTGCCCGCCGTTTCCACCCGCGCCGGCGTTGCCGGACAGCCAGCCGCCCGCACCGCCGGTCCCGCCGGATCCCCCGTTGCCGGACACCCCGGTCACGAGGTTAGTTGAGGAGCCATTAGATGCGGAGACTCCGCCGGCCCCGCCGGCCCCGCCGGCCCCGCCGGCGCCGATCATGCCGGCGGCACCGCCGCTGCCCCCGGCGCCGCCATTACCGCCGCCGCCAATGAAGACATTGACGGGGCTGCTGGTGTCGCCAAGAGCCCCAGCCCCGCCCGCACCACCCTGCCCGCCGGCACCGCCGTTGCCGTAGAGCCATCCACCGTGGCCGCCGTTGCCGCCCGAGCCCCCGTCGCCCTGGCCGATGCCCACGTCACCGCCGGTCCCGCCGCCGCCGCCGGCACCCCCGGCGCCGACCAATCCGGCGGCACCACCAGCTCCGCCATCACCACCATGGCCGGCGTTATTGGCCGAGCCACCAACAAAGTGGCCGTTGCTGGGGTTCTTCAAATACGCCTCGCCGCCGTTGCCGCCCTGACCACCGGCCCCACCGCCACCGTTCAGCCACCCGCCGGCACCGCCATTGCCGCCGGCACCGCCGTTTCCGGCGTTTTGGTAGATATCGACACCGCCGTCCCCGCCGGCGCCACCGGCCCCGCCGGCGCCGATCAGCCCGGCGGCACCGCCGCTGCCACCGGCGCCACCGGCGCCGCCCAGGTAGCCCCTCACGATGTTGCCGCTGGTATCCAGCCAGGCCCCGGCCCCGCCGGCCCCGCCCTGCCCGCCGGCTCCGGCGTTACCGACCAGGTACCCACCATGGCCGCCGTTGCCGCCCGCGCCGCCGTTGCCCGCGTTGCCGATGACGAGGTTCGCGCCGGGATCGGGGTTCCCGACCTGCCCGCCGGCCCCGCCCGCCGCGCCCGCCCCGCCGTTGCCGAACAACCCGGCGGAACCACCCGCGCCACCGGTTCCGCCGGAGCCGCCGAACAGACCTTGGTTGGCAACGCCGCCGGAGCCTCCCGCACCTCCTTGGCCGCCGTCCCCGCCGGCCCCGGACAGCAACCCGCCGTGGCCGCCCGCGCCGCCGTTGCCGCCATTGCCGTTGCTGACGCCGTAGGGTGCGCCGGTGGTACCGGCGTTGACGCCAGCGAGCTGGCCGGCGCCGCCGGCCCCGCCCGTCCCGCCGGTACCCAGGTAACCCGCGGCGCCTCCGGCCCCGCCGTTGCCGCCGTTGCCGCCGTTCGCACCGGCTGCGGCCGCCGCGGCGAAGCCGCCGCCGGCTCCGCCGGCACCGCCGTTGCCGTACAACAACCCGCCGGCCCCGCCCGCGCCGCCGTTGGCACCGGCCCCACCTGCGCCGCCGCCGCCCCCGCTGCCGAACAGGCCCGCGGAACCACCGGAACCGCCGGCAAGTCCAGCGGTGGTTTCAGAAAAGCCATTGCCCCCGTTGCCGAAGAACAACCCGCCGGCCCCGCCGTTCGGGTTTGTCGCTGTCCCATCGGTCCCGTTGCCGAACAGGGGACGGTTCAGGAAAGACTGCGCGGGTGCGTTGATCGCGGCCAGCGCATTGTGTTCGATGGCCTGCAGCGGCGAGGCGTTTGCCGCTTCCGCGGCGGAGTACGCGCCCCCGGCGCTGTTCAGCGCCTGGACGAACTGATCGTGAAACGCCGCCACCCGACCGGTCAGGGCCTGATAGGCCTGCCCGTGTCCGGCAAACAGCGATGCGATGGCCGCCGACACCTCGTCTTCGGCCGCCGCCAGCACCGACGTGGTCGGGGCGGCCGCCGCCGCATTCGCGCTGCTCAATGCCGAGCCGATACCCTGCAAATCCGTCGCCGCCGAAGCCAGAAACTCCGGGGCCGCCACCAGAAATGACATTGTTGTCCCTCCAATCGGGACATCAGCGCCCCACCAACCGGACTGAGCCTAGTCGCCGATCAGCCGCTCATTTGGCATTCCCGAAAATTGCTTCAGCCTGTCTAAGTACTTTGGTTTGCGTTGCCCGCATGACCCTTCCCTAGTTGGACTGATTACATTCTGGCGCAACGCAATTCGGGCCTTGCCGAGCAGCGGCGATGCCGCGGCGCGCCGCCTATGGCGGATGGCGGCGGTGCCCGCCGAATTGGCGGAAAATGCCAAACCATCCGCCGCCGCGCGTGGGTTCCGGCACGTCCCGGCGCCGCGCCGCATTGTGGAACCGGGCAAATTCTCACGCTCGCACCGCGCTAGCCTCTGATGCGTGACGGTGGCGGATTCGATCAGGCAGACACTAAACCACTGGGATAGGAAGGAGTGGAACACAGCTCTTTTTCACGCCGGCAATGCCCTCGATGCCACGGCGAAGAAGCGATATCCGCAGGCAGGTATCGCGACCCGCTTCAAGGCCACCATCCGCGACGGGCTCGACATCTTCTGCGTGATGGCGTCGCCCGGGATCGACTTCGACGAGTCCCGCTTCCCCATCGCGGTGAAGTCGGATCTGCCCGACAAGCGTCCCGACATCGCCGACGTCTTATATGGCATCCACCGCTGCGGCCACGGTCACACCGACGAATTGCCCAACGGGTTCGAACTGACTCCCCACGGCCCGCGTTCCGCGGGGATTCACATCTGGCGTGACGGCAAGATTCAGATTCCCGCGGCGGCGGTGATCGGCCTGAATGCGATCACCGTGTTCGCGCCGGAGAACAAGGGCGAAGTCATACCCGTCGACTACCAGCTCAGCTGGTTCGAGCACGTGTTTCGGATCAGCGCGTGGTGGGGCTGGCAGGACCATTTCCGCGAGATCGTCAAACCGACACAGGCGCAGGTGCAAAAGGTGACGCTTGACTATGGCCAGTCGTGGGACGGCTGGACGCCGGCCTGACTTCAATCGAGTCGACGGCGGGTTTAACGGCGGCTGACTTTCAATCTCCCGTCAGCAGATTGGACTAGCATCTCCCCTCGTGGTGCACCGCGAGCAGCCCGACTACTACGCTGAGCCCTCGCACGCGGCCGCCCCCTATGGCGACTCCGATCCCTATGACCCGTACGACTCCTACGACACCTACGGCCCCTACGACCGTGCGCCCGCGGCAATGCCGTGGTCCCGCCGTCCGCTGGCCCTGGTCGCTGCCGGCGCGATTGGGATGGTGGTGCTCGCCCTGGCAGCATACGGGTTGGTCATGCTCGTGGGGGGCCATTCGATAGCGCCCAATTCCACGACTTCCGGACTTCCGTGACTTCCGTGACTTCCGCGACTTGCGACTCGCCGCCCTCGACGCCTGTGCCCGCCACCACCACGACGGCCGCGATGACGACCACGGCGTCCGCAGCGCCGCCCCAGACGGAGAGCGAAACGGCCACACCCGAGACACCGGCGTGGAGCACCGACACCGGAACTCCGCCGGTCGCGACAAGTCCCGACCCCGGGACTGCGACGGCTCCACCGAGCACCCTGTCGCCCAGCAGCCAGCCCAGCACGGTCACTCAAACGGTGACGGTCACGCCGTCGCGTCGGCCATTCTGGCCGCCACACTTCTAGCGGTCGCAAACCCGCCCGACTACTTGTTGCGTGGGCCCCCGCGCCCGGTCGGGTTGGTCAGTGCGCCGAGCGGCCGCCGCCCCCGTCCTGACCACGATGTGGGCCAGGCGCCGACCGCCCTTCGGGCGTTCCTGCATGCGCTCAACTGGTCGAAGTCGCTTGGCTACCTAACCGTCCTAGCCGTTCGCCCCGGTCAGGCCGGCCAGCCGCCCTCCGGAACCACCGGTGCCGCCGGACCCATCGGCCGGGCTGCCGGCGTTGCCGGTCCCGGCGCTCCCGCCGGCCCCGCCGTCCCCGCCGATGCCGACCAGCCCCGCGCTACCGCCGTTACCGCCGTCGCCGGCGGCGCCGCGGACGGCACCGCTCGTGACGGTGGTGGCGTCGCCGCCATCTCCGCCGGCCCCACCGGCCCCGCCGATGCCGAGCAGCCCGGCGGCGTTGCCGCCGTTCCCGCCGTCGCCGCCGGCCCCGGCCACCCCGCTGGCAGGGATGGAGGCCACGCCGGTGGCGTTGCCGCCGTCGCCGCCGTTCCCGCCGGCCCCTCCGACGCCGATCAGCCCGGCATTGCCGCCGTTGCCACCGTTGCCTCCGCTCGGCTGCGCGACGAGATCGCTGCCCGCGCCGGCGTTGCCGCCGGCACCGCCGTTGCCGCCGTCGCCGTACAGCCACCCGGCCGTGCCGCCGTCGCCGCCGTTGCCCGCGGCGCCGCCGACGCTGGCGGTGGTGTGGCCGCTGCCGGAGCTGTTCCCTCCGCCGCCACCGTCGCCGCCCGCCCCGCCGACGCCGATCAGCCCGGAGTTGCCGCCGGAGCCGCCGGCCGCGCCGGCGCCTCCGACGGCTCCCGGTGCGCCGGCGGTGGTGGCGCCGCCGGCCCCGCCGTTCCCGCCGGCCCCGCCGACGCCGTCCAGTCCCCCGCCGCGGCTGCCGTTGCCGGCGGCCCCGCCGGCTCCGCCGTCGCCCGCGGAGGAAGCACCACCCGTGCCGCCGTCGCCGCCGCCACCTCCCGCGCCGTACAGCAAGCCCGCGGCGCCGCTAGCGCCGCCGTTGCCGCCGGCCCCGCCCTGCGCGGAACCGCTGCTGCCGCCGACCCCGCCGTCGCCGCCACTCCCACCGCTGCCCCAGAGTCCGACGGTGCCGCCGTTGCCGCCGTTGCCGCCGCTATTGCCGTCTGCGCTGCCGCCGCCGTTCCCGCCGTTGCCGCCCTCGCCGTACAGCCACCCGCCGTGGGCGCCGTCGCCGCCGTCGCCGCCGGCCCCGCTGGCGCTGGTCCCGCCGTTGCCGCCGGCCCCGCCGGCGCCGATCAACAGCCCGCTGGTGCCGCCGGCCGCACCGTTGACGCCGGCCCCGCTATTGCCGCCGTCGCCGCCGCTGCCTCCGATCAGCCCCGCGTTCCCCGCGCCCCCGCCGGCCACCCCGTCCGCCAGGGTGTCGCCGCCGCTACCGCCATTGCCGTACAGCGCTCCACCGTTTGCGCCCCTGGCGCCGGTGCCGCCGGCAAAGCCGGCCGCGCCCTGACCGCCCGATCCGCCGGACCCGCCGTTGCCGAACAACAGCCCGGCGCTGCCCGCCGCGCCGCCGTTGCCCCCGGCAGTGCCGACGCCGACGCCGCCGTCCCCGCCGTTGCCACCGTCGCCGTTGAGCAACGCGGCACTGCCGCCCGCGCCTCCGTCGGCGCCGGCGCCGCCGCCCCCGCCGCTGCCGCCGCTGCCGGACAGGTACCCGGCCCGCCCGCCGGCGCCGCCGGTCACCCCGGCAGCCGTGCTGTCGCCACCGTGGCCGCCGCTGCCGACCAGCAGCCCGCCGTTCGCGCCGCCGGCGCCGGTGCCGCCTGATCCGCCCGACCCGCCGTTGCCGACCAACACCCCGGCGCTGCCGGCGGCCCCGCCAACGCCGCTCGCGGTTCCGTCCCCGCCGTTGCCGCCGTTGCCGGACAGGTACCCGGCCCGCCCGCCGGCGCCACCAGTTCCGCCGGCGCCGCCATCGCCGCCGTTGCCGATCAGCCCGCCATTGCCACCGACTCCGCCGGTCGCGCTGGCCGCGCCGGCGCCGCCGGTTCCGCCGTCGCCGATCAGGCCGGCGACCCCGCCGGCGCCACCCGCTCCGCCGGGCCCGCTGGCGCTCGCCCCGCCGTCGCCCCCGGCCCCGCCGATGCCGGACAAGTACCCGGCGGATCCCCCGGTGCCGCCGGCCCCGCCGTCCCCGGATATGCCGACTTGCCCGCCGGTTCCGCCGGCCCCGCCGGTGCCGTAGAACCTTGCCGCTCCCCCGGAACCGCCGGACCCGGCATCACCCGATTGAACGACGTTGCCGCCGTCGCCGCCGGCACCGCCGGTGCCGTGCAGCCATCCGCCCGACCCGCCGCTGCCGCCGGTGCCGCCGTCGCTGCCGTTGAAAACGCTCCCGCCGGTGCCGCCTGCCCCGCCGGCGCCGAACAGCCCGGCGGCTCCGCCCGCGCCGCCGGCCCCGCCGTTGCTCCCGGTAACGACGCTGCCGCCGGCGCCGCCGGCCCCACCATTGCCGTATACCAACCCGCCGGACCCGCCGCTACCGCCCGTCGCGCCAGACCCTCCCGCGCCACCGACCCCACCGTCGCCGAACAACCCGGCCGCCCCGCCGCCGCCGCCGGCCGTGCCGGACCCACTGGCCCCACCGGAACCGCCGGTGCCATAGACCAATCCGCCGGTCCCACCGCTACCGCCCGTCGCGCCGGAACCTCCCGCGCCACCGGCGCCGCCGTTGCCGAAAAGCCCGGCGGCCCCGCCGTTGCCGCCGGCCGCTCCGGCGCTGGCGCTGTTGTCGTAGCCCTTGCCGCCATTGCCCAATAGCCAGCCCGCGTCGCCCCCATTGGGATTCGACGCGGTGCCGTCGGCACCGTTGCCCACGATGGGGCGCGACAGCAGCGACTGAACCGCGCTCGCTAATGGGGTGGACTGCAGCGGCCTGGCGTTGGCCGCCTCGGCAAGCGCATACGAATTCCCGGCGCTGTTCAGCGCCCGCACGAACTGGGCGTGAAACGCTGTCGCCTGGGCGCTCACCGCCTGATAGTCCAGGGCGTGGCCGGAAAACAGCGACGCGAGGGCTGCCGACACCTCATCGGCACCGGCTGCCAGCACCCCCGTCGTCGTCCGAGCCACCGTCGCGTTCACCGCGGAAAGCGCCGAGCCAATCCCCTGCACATCCGCCGCTGCAGTCACCAGCAACTCTGGATCAACCGTCGTATAGGACATGGCTGCCACACCCGTTCATAGTCGGTTCACCGTCAGCACTCGGGACCATATCTCCACACTCAAGCGAAACGCGGCATTTCCCTCGAAAGCGACCGCGTTAAACCGCATCACGGGAATATTCCGTCGGCGGCGGTGGATTCTTCACAAACCATCCGTGCGCTGCGACCATCGCTGATAATTTCTGCTACCTGACCGAGATCATCAAGGACCATCAAGGCCACCCGAAAAAGCTAGAGGGATCATGCAATTTCCTATGCTGGCGCCGGAAATCAACTCGGCGTTGATCCATTCTGGTGCGGGGTCGGCGCCGATGCTTGCCGCCGCGGCGGCCTGGGACGGGTTGGCCGATGAACTCGGTTCGGCGGCGGCCTCCTTCGGGTCGGTGACGTCGGGGCTTGCGGGCGGCGCGTGGCAAGGTGCGGCGTCCGCGGCGATGCTCGCGGCGGCCGCGCCGTATGTGGGTTGGCTGGGCGCGGTGGCCAACCAGGCCGCGGGGGCGGGCGCCGCGGCCCGCGCGGCCACCGCCGCGTTCGAATCCACGCTGGTAGCGGCCGTACATCCGCTGGCCGTGGCAACCAATCGCGCTCAGTTGGTTTCGCTGGTGCAGTCGAACTGGCTGGGACTCAACGTCCACGCGATCGCGGCCGCCGAGGCCAACTATGAGCAGATGTGGGCCCAGGATGTGGCCGCGATGTTCGGCTATCACGCCGGCGCATCCGCGGTCGCTTCGGCGTTGGCGCCCTTCCTCACACCGCTGCAGAGCCTCCCCGCCATCGCCCCCAACTTGGGCTTCGCGAATAAGGGCGGCTTCAACATCGGCCTCGGAAACATCGGCAGTTACAACCTCGGTGGCGGAAATCGCGGCAGTCTCGATATCGGCGGCGGAAACCAGGGTAGTAGCAACTTCGGCAGCGGTAATCTCGGCAGCCTTAATTTCGGCAATGGTAATTACGGTAACAGCAATATCGGCAGCGGTAACCTGGGCAGCCTCAATTTCGGCGGCGGCAACATGGGCAGCTCAAATGTCGGTAGCAATAACACCGGTAACCTGAATTTCGGCTTCGGCAATACGGGTAATGCGAACCTCGGGATTGCCAACACGGGCAGCGGGGACATCGGCATTGGGCTGACGGGTAACAACAAGTTTGGCTTCGGCGGCCTGAACTCGGGCACCGGGAACCACGGCCTGTTTAATTCCGGCACCGGAAACTGGGGTATCGGGAACTCCGGCGACGGGAACATTGGCTTCTTTAACTCCGGGACCGGGAACTGGGGAATCGGGAACTCGGGCAACTACAACACGGGTTGGGGTAATTCCGGGACGGCCAGCACGGGCTTCTGGAATTCGGGCAGCGCCGACACCGGCAGCTTCAACTCGGGCAGCTACAACTCGGGCGGCTACAACTCCGGCAGTAATAACACCGGCGGCGTCAACGCGGGTAGTGGCAATACGGGTCCCTTCAACTCCGGTGACACCAACACGGGCTACGGGAATACCGGCAACCTCGATACGGGCGCGTTCATTGCCGGCAACCAGGACAACGGCTTCTTCTGGCGCGGCGATAACCAGGGCTTATGGCACTTCACGTACCAGGTCCCGGAGACCACGGCCTATAAGTTCTTGGCCTTCGCGGAGGAAAATGACCCCGGCTTCTACTATGCGCAGCTGAACGGGTTCCCCAACCTGCCTTTTACCACCAGCTCCGACACGGTCACGGTGTTCTCGATCGGGGGCTCGCAGGGCTTCGGGAACGTGACTTCCTCGCCGTCGTCGGGCTTCTTCAACACCGGCGCGGGTAATTCCTCGGGCTTCGGCAATTACGGCGCCGGTAACTCGGGTTGGTTCAACATCGCGCACGGCGGCAGCGGCTCTGACTCGGGTAAATTTAACTTCGGTAGCTTCCTGTCGGGCACGGCGAATTTTGGCAGCTTTGTTTCCGGTAATCTCAATGAGGGCGCCGGCGGCGGCAGCCTATCGGACATTATCTCGGGCTTCGGCAACCCCGGGCAGGATCGTTCGGGCATCAACCTGTCTTGGTTGCCCCGCAATATCGGCTTTGCCGACTCCGGTTACGGAAATTACGGCAACGCCAACGACGGCAACTTCAACACCGGTAACGCTAACGTCGGTAACTTCAACATCGGCCTGGGCGGGTTGGGGCGGGGCGGGCTTGGCCTCCTGCTCGGGATCGACATCGGCCACTTCCCGGCCACCCACAGCCACTTGTTCGGTGGCGGCAACGTCGGTGACTTCAACATCGGTAGCGGCAACGTCGGTGACTTCAACATCGGCAGCGGCAATATCGGCAGCCACAACTACGGCAACGGCGACCTCGGCAGCTGGAACATCTTCAGCTACGGCGACCAGGGCAGCAACAACTTCTTCGGCGCCGGCAATACCGGCAACTGGAACTTCGGCAGCGGCAACCTCGGCAACGTCAACATTGGCTTCGGCAACGACGGCGGCTTCAACGTCGGTTGGGCGAACCTCGGCGGCGGCAACTTCGGCTTCGCAAACCTTGGCGACCTCAACATCGGTTTCGCCAACGACGGCAGCCTGAATATCGGGCTGGCGAATACCGGTTCCGCCAACATCGGCTTGGCGAACACCGGTACCGGAGACATCGGTATCGGGCTCACCGGCAATTACAAGGTGGGCTTCGGCGGCCTGAATTCGGGCAGCGCGAACGCCGGCTTGTTCAACTCGGGCAGCGGGAACGTCGGCGTGTTCAACTCGGGCAACCAAAGCCTCGGCGTGGGTAATGCGGGTTCCGGAAACTTCGGCCTGTTCAACGGCGGCACCGACAACACCGGCTTGTTCAACTCGGGCAGCAAAAATGTCGGGTTGTGGAATGGGGGTACCAACAACTTCGGCCTCGGCAACTCCGGCCTCACCAACTTCGGCATCGGGAACTCGGACACCGGGAACTGGGGCTTTGGGAACACGGGAAGCTACAACACGGGTTGGGCCAACTCGGGCACCGCCAACACGGGTTGGGAGAACACGGGCAGCTACAACACCGGCGGGGAAAACGCCGGTAACTACAACACCGGCATGACCAACGTGGGTGATTCCAACACGGGCCTGGCGAACACCGGTGACACCAACACCGGCTTTGGCAACACCGGCAATCTCGACACAGGGGTGTTCAACACCGGCAGCAGCAACAACGGCTTTTTCTGGGCGAGCGACAACAACTGGACGAGCGGTCTCAACGTCACCATCACGTTGCCCACCGACCTCGGCTCCGACGGCACCGCCACCACCAGCATCACGCTGATCGACATTCCCGCGGGTACGGGCTTCGACAACATCACCGCCACGCCGTCGTCGGGCTTCTTCAACCACGGCGTTGGGGGCGCGAACTCGGGTGTCGGCAACGACGGCACCGGCTCTTCCGGGTGGTTGAACTTCACCCGCGACAGCGGCTCGGCCGACAGCGGCTTCGGAAACTACGGCAATTCCATTTCGGGCCTGCTCAATACCGGCGGCGCCAGCAAGATCACCGCGACGGCCCAAGACATCGTCTCCGGTATCGACATGAGCGGGCAAAACGTCGCCGGACTTTTCGGCATCGGGAACGGCAGCCCCGCCAACCTGGGCTACGGGAACGTGGGCCACACCAACCTCGGCAACGGTAACGTCGGCAGCCTCAACTTCGGCAGCGGCAACGAAGGCGGCGGCAACTACGGCAGCGGCAACAAGGGCGACTCCAACTTCGGCGGCGGCAACACCGGCAACTCCAACTTCGGCGGCGGCAACACCGGCGACTCCAACGTCGGTAGCGGCAACTTCGGCAGCCACAACTTCGGGTTCGGCAACACCGGTAGCGGCAATATCGGGCTCGCCAACACCGGCAACAACGACTTCGGTATCGGGCTCACCGGGGATAACCAGATCGGCTTCGGCGGACTGAACTCCGGCAGCGGCAACCACGGCCTGTTCAACTCCGGCAGCGGAAACACCGGCTTTTTCAATTCGGGCAGCGGCAACACCGGCTCGCTCAACTCGGGCAGCTACAACACCGGCAAAGGCAACTCCGGCAGCTTCAACTTCGGCGGCCACAACGCCGGCAGCTACAACGCCGGCGGCCACAACGTCGGCAGCAACAACACCGGCAACAACAACGTCGGCAACACCAACACCGGCAGCGACAACACCGGCAACACGAATACCGGTCTCGCCAACAAGGGCGATCTCGACACCGGCGCCTTCATCAGCGGCAGCCAGGATCTGGGCCTGTTCTGGACGTCCGACAATATCGATGTCGCCTTCTCCATCACCATCCCGATCAGCACGAATTACGCGTACTACTACGGCGATCCGACCGATCCCAGCTCAAACGCGGGGGCCTTCCTCGTCGACTACACGCAGAGCTTCACAATCTTCCAGTTCGACCAGACCAACACCGGCACCGCCCTGTCGTCGGGATTCTTCAACGGCGGCGGCGGTGCCGAATCCGGCTTCTTCAACACCGGCACCGGCACGTCGGGTTTCCTGAACGCCACCAACGATCCCAGCACGGGCGGCCATGTCTCGGGCTTCGCCAACTACGGCAACTACCTGGCCGGCCTCACCAACGCGGGCAACTCCATCTCCGGCATCTTCAACACCGGAACCGGCACCTTCATCACCCCGGACTTCGACAGCGGCTTCGGTAACGTCGGCCAGAACCTCAGCGGCGTACACCTCACCCTCGGCCTCGCGAACGAGGGCGGGTTCAACGTCGGGATTGGGAATGTCGGTAGCTATGACTTCGGTGCGGCAAACCTCGGCAGCATCGACATCGGCGCGGGTAATCACGGGAACAGTGACTTCGGTTCCGGCAATTTGGGCAACCTGAATTTTGGGAGCGGCAACCTCGGCAGCAGCAACGTGGGTGGCGGCAACCTGGGCAACCTGAATTTCGGTCACGGCAACGTCGGCGATTTCAATATCGGCACCGGCAACGACGGCAACCTCAACTTCGGCTTCGGGAATACCGGCAATCAGAACTTCGGAATTGGCAATACCGGTAATGGCGATGTCGGTATCGGGCTGACGGGCAACGGCAAATTCGGGTTTGGCGGGCTCAACTCCGGTAGCGGGAATCATGGCCTGTTCAATTCGGGCACGAACAACTGGGGGATCGGAAACTCGGGCAGCGGGAATGTTGGCTTCTTTAATTCCGGCACCGGCAACTGGGGCATCGAGAACTCGGGCAGTTACAGCACCGGTTGGGGTAATTCCGGGACGGCCAGTTCGGGCTTCTGGAATTCGGGCAGCGCCAATACCGGCAGCTTCAACGCGGGCAGTTTCAACACGGGCGGCTTCAACGCCGGTAGCCACAACACCGGCGGAATCAACGCGGGCGACGGCAATACGGGCAGCTTCAACTCGGGCAACACCAACACGGGCTTTGGCGACACCGGCAACCTCGACACGGGCCTGTTCATTGGCGGCAACGACGACAACGGGTTCTTCTGGCGGGGCAATGACCAGGGCCTTTTGAGCTTCTCCTACACCATCCCGGAGACCACAGCCTACAAAGTGTTGTTCTTCGGCGAATCAAACGACCTCGGCTTCTACAACTCTCAACTGGCCGCATTCGCCAACGCTCCGTACACCACGAACACCAGCACCATCACGGTGTTCTCGTTTGGTGGACAGACGGGCTTCGGGAATATTACGTCGGCGCCGTCGTCGGGTTTCTATAACACCGGCGCGGGCAATTCTTCGGGCTTCGGTAATTATGGCGGTGATAACTCGGGTTGGGCCAACATCGCGAATGGCGGCATCGGTGCCATCTCGGGACGATACAACTACGGCAACTCGGTGTCGGGTTGGCTGAATCTCGGTAGCTATGTTTCCGGCCTCTTCAACCAAGGCGCAGGCGACGGCGGCATATCCGACCTTGTTTCGGGCTTCGGAAACGCCGGTCAGGACCTTTCGGGTATCAACATCTGGGCGGTGTTGCCGCACAATATTGGCTTCGCCGACGCGGGCTACTTCAATATCGGGAACTCGAACCATGGCAACTTGAATCTTGGCAACGCTAACATCGGCAGCTACAACATCGGCATCGCCGGGTCGCTGCTCCAGCAAGATAACTTGTTCCACGGTGGCGGCAACATCGGCGACTTCAACGTCGGTAGCGGCAACATCGGTGACTGGAACTTCGGCAGCGGCAACAACGGCAGTTACAACATCGGTGGCGGTAACACCGGCCAGCTGAACATCTTTGGCGACGGCAACGACGGCAGCTTCAATTTCTTCGGCGCGGGCAACAGCGGCGACTGGAACTTCGGCGCCGGTAACCTCGGCAGCGTCAACTTCGGTTCCGGAAACGAGGGCAGCTTCAACTGGGGTTCCGGCAACTTTGGCCTGGTCAACTACGGTTCCGGAAACTACGGCAACCTCAACTTCGGGTTCGGGAACTTTGGCAGCCAAAACATTGGCCTGGCGAACACGGGTACGGGCAACTTCGGGTTGGCAAACACTGGCAACAACGACATCGGCATCGGGCTCACCGGTGATCACCAGATCGGCTTCGGCGCCCTGAACTCGGGCAGCGGCAATTCCGGCCTGTTCAACTCGGGCACCGGCAACGCCGGGTTGTTCAACTCGGGCAGCGGGAACACCGGTCTGTTCAACGCGGGTACCGGCAACATCGGCGCGCTGAACGCGGGCACCGACAACTTCGGTTTGTTCAACGCGGACACTCATAACACGGGTATCTGGAATGCGGGCATCTTCAACGCCGGCCTCGGGAACTCCAACGACCACAACTTGGGCTTCGGGAATTCGGGCAGCGTGGACTGGGGCGTGGGCAACACCGGCAGCTACAACACCGGCTACGCCAACTCGGGCACCACCAACACGGGTTGGGGGAACTCGGGCGCCTACAACACCGGTTCCTACAACGCGGGTACCTACAACACGGGCACGGGGAACCCTGGCGATTACAGCACGGGCCTTTGGAACACCGGCCACGGAGATACCGGCGTCGGCAACACCGGCAACCTCGACACGGGTGCCTTCATCACGGGCGACGAAGACAATGGCTTCTTCGTGCGGGGCAATGACAAGTTTCCACAGGCGATCGACATCGTTATCACGCTGCCGGCCAACCTCGGCCTCGACGGCACCTTCAACACCACCATCCCGATCCTCCACATCCCTTCGGGGCCAGGCTTTTTCAACACGACAACCCTTCCGTCGTCGGGCTTCTTCAACTTCGGCCTCGGGGGTGGATCGGGCATCGGAAACTTCGGTCTGAACACGTCGGGCTGGGGCAACTACGACCTTGGGGGCTTTGGTTCATCGGGCTTCGGGAACGTCGGCAACATCGTTTCGGGCTTCGGCAATATCGGCACCGCCAGCCAGATCAACCTGGGCGCGTTCGACAACCTGTCCGGCATCAAAATATCGGGCTCAAACATCTCGGGCTGGGACTTGATCCACAACCTCGGCTACGGGGACACCGGCTGGTGGAACGTCGGCAACGGAAACACCGGCAACTACAACATCGGCAGCGGCAACCACGGCAACATCAACTTCGGCAGCGGCAACCTCGGCGACTCCAACATCGGCGGCGGCAACAACGGCAGTAACAACGAGGGCTCCGGCAATACGGGCAGCAACAACGTCGGCAGCGGCAACTTCGGCAGCCAGAACTTCGGGTTCGCCAATACCGGCAACAACAACATCGGGTTCGCCAACACCGGCAACCACGACTTCGGTATCGGGCTGACCGGCGACAACCAGTTCGGGTTCGGCGGACTGAACTCCGGCACCGGCAACCACGGCCTGTTCAACTCCGGCAGCGGCAACACCGGATTCTTCAACTCGGGCACCGGAAACACCGGCTCATACAACTCGGGCAGCTACAACACCGGCAACGGCAACTCCGGCAGCTTCAACTTCGGCGGCCACAACGTCGGCAGCGATAACACCGGTGGCCACAACATCGGCAACACCAACACCGGCAACAACAACATCGGCAGCACCAACACCGGCAGCGACAACTCCGGCAGCACCAACACCGGCATCGCCAACACGGGCAATCTCGATACCGGCGCTTTCATTTCCGGCAACCAGGATCTCGGCTTGTTCTGGACGGGCAACAACATCAACCCGTCTTTTGCCCTCACTATCCCGATCGACGTCAGCTACTCCTACTTCTACGGCGATCCGACCGACCTCACCGAGTTCGCCGGGGGCATCCTGGTCGACTACAACCACAGTTACACGATCCTGCAGTTCAACGGATCCAACTCGGGCACCGCCCCGTCGTCGGGCTTCTTCAACGGCGGCGGCGGTGGCGGATCCGGCTTCTTCAACAACGGCACCGGCACGTCGGGCTTCTTCAACGCCAGCGACGATCCGAGCACCGGCGGCTACATCTCGGGCTATGAAAACTTCGGCGACTACCTGGCCGGCTTCACCAACTACGGCAACTACATCGCCGGCATCTTCAACACCGGCATCGGCGACTTCATCACCCAAGACCTCGACACCGGCTTCGGAAACATCGGCCAAGGCCTGTCCGGCCTGGTCCACCGGCCGCTGTAGCGCGCGGCCGGGTCAGTCGAATTTGCTCGAGTACTGCGGGCAGTAAACGCCCGTCGCCGCACCCATGATCTTGGCGACGGATTGGTCGCTCAGCTGGGTGAACGCCGTCTTCGCGTCGGCGAGGGTCTGCTCGAACGTGAACCCCTTGTCCCAGTCACTGCAAACCGCATGCCCGAGCTTGATCATCGTTTGGTCCCCGCCATTCGGCCAGCTGATGCCCTTCTGCGTGAGCGTTTGCAGGAAGACATCATCCGGCGTGTCGGCGTTCGCCATCGGAGCGGCCGAGACCGCGAGGCCGCCCAGAACGGCAGCGAGCAGACCGGTCAACCGTGCGGTGTTCTTCATTCGTTCACTCCTCGGGGTGGGCTACAACTACGTTCGTGCAAGCCCCCCTGGCGCTGGCACGGCAGCAGTCAGATTATCTCGGTACGCAGGTACGTCAAAAAGATAGCCGCCGCTTGGCCCTTCTCGGACGGTGCGCTCGTCCCAGGACCGCCTCATGCGCTGCGACAACCCGGCTTGAGCCACTAGGCTTGGCCCCGGAGTGGGGGGTAATCTGGGGGCCGCTGGGAGATTCCTGTGGATGCAATAAATAGCGTTTCTTCTTTGGACTTCTTTGCCCGCTTCCGCAGGCCGCAGGTAAAGGCCACCGCAATTGTTGCCGACGACGTCACGGAAGTTTTTGTCCCCCGATGTGGCCGACGCGAATACACTGGGACCGAATGATTAACGCGCGCGAAATGACATCGACACCACGACTATCCGCAAGCGACGGAGGCCGGCGGTGGATTCAGCGGACGATGCCGACCTCAGCCACGTCAGCCACGACAGAAGTCCCGACATATTTCGGGCCGCCTGATTCGCCATTGTTCGGAGTGCTTCATCTGCCGGCCGATAACCAGATCAGGGGCGGGGTACTGATCTGTGGTTCGCTCGGAAAAGAGGGCATGGACAGTGTGCGGCTGCACCGAGTCCTCGCCGACGGCCTGGCGCGCCGCGGTTTCGGCGTGCTGCGTTTTGACTATCTGGGTCTGGGTGATTCTGCATACGCCCAGGTCCGTGACGACGCGGTGGCCAACTGGGTGGCAAGCGTCGGGCACGCGCTGGACTACCTCAGGCTGATCGGCGCGCAGTCCACCACCGCAATCGGCATCCGCGCCGGGTGCCTGATCCTCGACGAGTACGTGACCCAATCCCACCCCGTCAACCGCGTGGTCTACCTCGATCCCCCCGGAACGGGCCGGCGTTACCTTCGCGAACACACTGCGCTGTACCGGTTGTCGGTCGGCGAGGACGCCCCGATCCCCGGCGAAGTGACGATCATGGGGGGGCGGTTCAGCGACCACGCCGCCGTGGAATTCGCCGCGCTGCGGATGGGTGCCGATCCGGTCGGGGCGCATGGCGTCGGCAAGGTACTTTTGGTGGGACGACCGGCCGAGACCGACAAGCGCGTCACCGCCCTCGCGTCGGCCGAGGGAGTCGATTCGATCGTCTCCGGCGGCCTGGCGGAATGCTCCCGCCCGCGGGAGATATTCCTGCCGCCAATCCCTTTCACCGCGGTCGATCAGATCGTCGAGTGGATCGACGGAAACGTTCCCACCGGCACCCACCGCGCCGTGCCCCAATACCTGACAACGGTGACGATGCCGGCCGACGGGCCCGACGGGGTCGACGTTTCCGAGAGCATCGAACGGATCGCTCCGGACGGTCTGTTCGTGATCCGCGCGCGGCCCCGACGCCAAAGTCCCACGCCCGCAAAGACCGTCTTGTTCTTCGTGACGGCCAAGGACCTGCACGTAGGACCCGCCCGGGAATGGGTCGAACTGTCACGTCGCGTGGCGGCGTCCGGGTCACAGGCCGTGCGCTGGGACCCGGCGGGATTGGGCTTGTCGGGCCAGCTCGGCCGAAACCCTTGGCGCTTCGCGTTTTCCAAGGCCGACATCGCCGACTCGGTAGCGGTGGCCAGGCATGCGTGCCACGACGCCGGCGAACTCCAGCTCGTCGGTATCTGCTCCGGCGCGTGGTACGCCGCCCAGACCGCCCGCGATGTTGGTGCGCGGTCGGCGGTGCTGGTCAACCTGCTGGTGTGGAATTGGCGCGTCACCTCCAGCTTGCTGTCGCAGTGGGACGCGCGGACGAAAGCCCTGCGAGTCAGCTCAGAAGCCAACTCGGGCGCCAGCGCGGCTAGCGAAATCGGTCGCGGCGCAGGCGAATCCAGGACACACCGCCTCAAAGCTGTGGTCAACCCGGCTCGGGAGTCGACGAAGCGCTTTCTGCACAGCCACCTCCCGCGATCCGTCCTGCGAGCATTGAGCCGGGTCGGACTCGTGTGGCTGCCGGAGGATGTTCTGGGCAAGCTTGCCGACCGTGGAACTGGCGTGACGGTGATCGTCTGTCCAGAGGATGCGGATCGGTTCACCGCCCACGGCGGTCGAGGAGCCCTTGACCGGCTGCAGCAGACATCGCGACCGCCTCGCCTGATCGCCACACCCACCGGCGATCATGCCGCCCATCACCCGGTGGTGTTAGCGGCTATCCGCGACACGGTGCTGCCGGTGGCCCTCGTTTCACGGTCGGTTTCCAGATCGGATTCCCCATCGGCACACAGCCCCGATACGGACATCGTCTCGATTGACGGGTCGGCGAATCCGCTGGTCCCCGCGCCGGAAATGCGCGAGATATAGAGATTTACCGGCTGCGTCAGAAGCGCTGGCGAAGAAATGCGGCAATGCGCAGTGGGATTGCAATAAGGGTCAACAGCGCAAACGGCACATATTCGGCGGCGTAGAGCCATTGCTGTGTCTTGGGGTCGAGTGCACCCAGCACAAAATCCCGGCCGAAGGCGATCAGAATGTATGTCGTGCCGAGGAAAAGTAGCGGCCGAAACAGACGCCCCAATTTGCGGGTTCCGATTCCGAAGGACAGCAGCGCCAGCAGCCAGGTGAAGAAAAGCCCGATCAGGAAGAACCAGAACAAGCCGACCGGCAGCGGAATCTGCTCGATGACGACGCCCAGCCAGATGACAAGTCCGATATGGACCATGAGCGCGGCGGCGAAGGCCAAGCCCAAGGCCCGGGCCTGGCGGGCCAGCCCGGCAAACGCCGGGCCGAACAGAATGGCCAGCGAACCGCCGACATACGAAGGCCAGAAAAAGAGGAACGCCCAGCGCGCCGTGAGGTGCAGCGCCGCCTTGAGGCCGTCGGGATCGGTGCCGTAACCGGCCAGGACGACGGCGGCCAGCGCGAGTCCGCCGGCGAACGCGCCGATCATCCACACCCAAGCCGGATCACGCCTGCGCACCGTCGCGAGCCCGCCGCCCGCCGGCGCGGCTGTTGCTGAGCGATCCCGCTGCTCGACCATGTCAGCCGTCAGCCGCGGTGGGACCGCACACCACGAGGACCATGGCCATCGCGTGGCAATCGGCGTGCGAAAGCGACACGGACGTGCTGCGCCAGCCTTGGCGTTGTGCCTGTTCAGCGACGGCTCCGCGCAGCCGGAGCACGGGCAGCGGACCGTCCCGCGTCACCTCGATCTCGCGCAGGGAATACGGCATGTCGGGTTCGGCGAAGGCCTTGATCACCGCTTCCTTGGCCGCGAACCGGGCCGCCAGTTTCTGCGCCTGGTTGGGGCCCCGGCAGTCGGCGACTTCGCCCGGCGTATAGACCTTGCGCAGGTAGCGGTCCCCGAACGTCGCCAGCGAGTCCCGGATGTCTTCGATGCCCACGACATCGCATCCGACACGGACGCGGCGCCCGTCAACCTCGCCCGGCAAAGTGAGCTGGGCAGGGATCTCCGGGAGCTGCGGGGCCGGCTCCGTCAGGCCGACCGCCGACCCGCGCGGCATCATGCCGACGACTTGACCAGGTCGTCGATGACCGCCGCCATGTTGTGGATGGACTCGAAGGTGGACTTCTTGAGCAGCTCTTCGGGGAACTCGAAGTCGAATGCATCCTCGAGCGCGAGCATGACATCGACCGTCGCATGCGAGGTCAGGCCGAGGTTGTAGAGGTCAGCCTCAGCGTCCACCTCGCGTGCATCGACCGCCATGCGGCCATGAGCAGCTAAGACGTCACGAATCTGGTCCTGAATCACCTGTATCACGTTTCCCTCATATCTCTGGCGTAACTCAACCCACGCTGGGTTCTGGCGGAACGTAGGTGCCGGTTGCCTTGAGCCGCTTGCGGGCGGCGCGGCGGTAACCGTAGAAGTCCGAGATGTGCGCCTTGCCGCCGTACAGCCAGTCCAGGGGTTCCCGCATGTTGTCGACGTAGCCGATGGAATAAGAGCCACGCTGGTAGCCCATCAGCCGCAGCAGCCCCTCGGGGAGGGTGCGGGCGATCTCCGGCGGGCAGGCGAGGTATTGGTTTTCCTCCTGCCGCAGCCACCCGAGCGAGTAGCCGATGTTCATCCCGCTCCGGCAGGTCTGGGTGGTGTTGGCGCCCCCGCCGTGGAATATCGAGCCCGTGTACATGAGGACCGAACCCTTGGTCATGACCGCCGGGACGGACAGCGCGGGGTCTACCTCGTCGGGATCGTCCTCCCACCGGTGGCTGCCCACCACCATCCGCGTCGCGCCCATCTCCTCGGTGAAGTCGGTGACGGCCCACATGGTGCCAACTTCGGCTTCGAAGCCGCGGGGGAACTGGAAGCGATCGAACGCCCACTGGTCCCGGTGAATCATCTGCGCCGGCTCGCCGGGCCCGATGGTGACCAGCTGGGTCAGGTCGATCTGGAAGGTGCTGGCGTGGTCGCCCAACACGCGGTCGAGCGTGTCGATGATCGTCGGGTGGGTGATCAGTGAGCGCGCGGTTGGCGAGCGGGCGATGAGCGCGCCGGTGCGTCGGGTCGTTTCGCCCAGGAAATCGGTGTTGCCCGCGCCGGTGGCGACGAGGTGCGGCTCGAGTTCGGCGAATATCTGATCCATTGTCTCCGGCGGCGCCAGGTCAGCAAGGATTACACAGCCGTCTTCGTCGAGCACCTTCGCAATGTCTGCCGGCGAGAAATCTAAACCGACTGTCCGTACCGGTGTTGGCATAACGCATACTGTACGGCATGATATGAGGTGGTTCCAATGACTTTTGGTCGGTATGTGACGCAATTTTCATGACCTTTCATGACCGTTCATGACCGAGTGGTCCCGAGTGGTGGAGGTGTGACGAAAGATGCTCCCGTTTCGATTTGGCGTGCTCTCCGCGGTGGCGCCAACCATGTCGGCCTGGCGGGAGCAGGCTCGTACGGCCGAAAGTCTCGGTTACTCGACCCTCTACGTCTCTGACCACCTCGACGAGCAGTTCGGGCCCCTGGTCGCCCTGACCGTGGCCGCCGAGGCGACCTCCACCCTGCGCGTGGGGTCCCTGGTGTTGAACAACGACCTGCGCGAACCCGTGGTCCTGGCCAAGGAGATCGCGACGCTCGGCTTGGCTGCCGAGGGGCGGGTCGAGGTGGGCCTTGGGGCGGGCTGGCTCCGCAGCGATTACGAGCAAACGGGAGTCGAGCTCGACGAACCGGCGATCCGCGTGGACCGGCTCGCCGAGAGCCTCGCCGTCATGAAGGCGCTGTGGAGCGACGGGAAGGCGACCTCCGCGGGCAAGCATTACACGGTGCTCGGCGCCGAATGTGATCCCCGCCCGGCCTCGCCACCTCGCGTCATCGTCGGGGGTGGGAGCAAGCGGGTGCTTACGCTCGCTGCCCGGGAGGCGGACACCGTCGGGATCAACACCAACCTGCGCGCCGGCGAGAAGGGCGCCAGCACGATGAGCGGGGTCACGCTCGATCACTACGACCGTTGCCTGACGTGGGTACGGGAAGCGGCGCCGGACCGGTTCGATTCGATCGAGCTTCAGATCGTGCCCTTCGCCACCCGGATCGTCCCCAGCCTTCGCGCGGCCGTGCGCACCGCAACCATGCTCGGCCTGCCGGGTGAGGACGCACTCGAGCTTCCGATCGTCCTGCTCGGCACCGAGGACGAATTGTGTGAGCGGCTCATTCAGCGCCGCGAGAGGTGGGGTTTCTCCAACATCGTCGTGCCGGCCGAGGCGATGGAGTCGTTCGCACCCGTGGTCGCCCGGCTCGCGGGCACCTAAGTTCTTCAGGGTCTGCAAGGGGGTGTGACGGACTCGTGACGGAGCATGGCGTGCTCGGTGCGGTGCTGGACCACGCCGATCGAGCCCCGGATCGACCGGCTGTCAAGGACCTGGATCGCGCGTTGACGCGCGGCGAGCTGCGCGCCGCGGCCGGGCGGGTGGCCGCCGGCCTGCACCAGAAAGGCGTCGAGCCCGGGGACCGGGTCGCCCTGCTGATCGGCAATTCCGTGGACTTCGTGGTGGCCGCACTGGGCTGCCTGTGGGCGGGGGTCACGTTCGTGCCGCTGGCGATCACCGATCCGGACATCCGCCGCACCCGAATCCTGGCCGACTGCCGGCCCGCACAGGTGATCACCGCGGGTCCGGACAACACGGCGCCGTCGGGACTTCCCGAAGGCACGCCGTGGGCGTCCCTGCCTGAGTTGACCGCGACAGACGAGCCCACGCCACCGCCCGTGACGGGCCCCATCTCCTACATCATTTACACGTCGGGGACCACCGGTAACCCCAAGGGAGTGCAGATCCCCCCGGAGGCCTTTTTCACCGCGGCCGAAGCCTGCGCCGACGCCGTGGGCCTGACCGCGGACGACACGTGTCTGGCCGTTTCGCCCGTGCACTTCGACGGCTCGTTCTCGGCGATCTTTCCGCCGCTGGTGCGCGGCGCCCCCCTCGTCATCCCCGACCGGGAGGCCATGCTGTTCCCCCGCAGGTTCTTCTCGATCGCCGCCCGCGAGGGGATCACCGTCACCAGCTTCTCGCCCAGCTACCTGCGGTTGCTACGGTCCAGCGGCCGCCTGGACCGGTTGGCCGAAACTTCGCTGCGAGTGATCGCACTGGGCGGCGAGGCGCCATCCACGGCCGACATCAGGGCGGTATGGGACGCCAGTCCCGGGCTGCGCGTAATCAACAGGTACGGCCCGACCGAGACGACCATCGCCGTCGCCCATCTGGGACTGACGCCCGAGTTGCTCGACGCGGGACCGGTGCCGCTCGGTCAGCCACATGCCGGGAGTTCGTTCCACCTCGTCGACGAGCACGGCGGACTGGTGGATGGTCCGGGAGTGGTCGGCGAGCTGTACATCGGCGGGCGGCAGCTCATGGCCGGATACCTGAACGACCCGGCGCTCACCGCGGGCGCGCTGCGGACGGACGTCATCGACGGAGCCACCCTCTATCGCACCGGGGACCTGGTCCACCGCGACGAGCGGGGCAACTATGTGTACGTGGGGCGTTCGGACCGTGTCATCAAGCGACATGGTGTGCGTTTGTCGCTGGTCGAGGTGACCGAGGCACTCGGTGGCATCGCCGAGGTCGCGTCCGCGGCCTGCGCGACCTTCGACCTGGACGGCGACCTGGGGGTCGTCGCATTCGTCGTCCCGACGCGCGAGCTCACCCCCCTTGCCGTGCGCCAGGCCGCCGGCGAACGGCTCCCGGAAACGATGCTGCCCGATCAATTCGTCCTGGTAGCCGACCTGCCCCTGACGTCATCCAGCAAGGTCGACGAACGGCGGCTGCTGCAGGACGCTGGCTTGTCCCCGCCGAATACCGGCGTACAGGCTCGGAAACAATGTGAGACCCGATTTCGAAAGGAACCGCACGTTGACGATGACAAATGACGTGACGTCGGCGAGGAGTCATTACGAGGAGCTGGTCCGGCGCCAGCGCGCCCAACTGCAAGACGAGTACATGAAGGGGGTGCGCCGGCTGCGCTGGGACGCGGGGCGCCTCGCCGCGGAACGCGAACGGCGCCTTCGGGAGCTGCTGGTGTACGCCGCCGATCGTTCGCCGTTCTGGAAGGAACGCCTCGCCGGCCACGACCTCGCGAACTTCACCGAAGCCGACCTCCCGTCGCTGCCGATCCTGAGCAAGGCGGAGATGATGGCGGAGTTCGACCGGCTGGTCACGGTCCCCGGGTTGACACGCGCCCGGATCGAAGAGCACCTCGATCAGTTGAGCGGAGACGGCTACCTCGACGACGAGTACCGGGCGATCGTCACGTCCGGATACGTCGAAAACCCGTCACTGCACGTCTACGGCTGGGACGCGTTCGTCACGTTCGTGATGCAGGGCTCGCGCTGGACCGGGCGACGCGGCGAAGACCCGGACGCGGTGCTGGCGCAGTGCTTCAGCGGCAGCCCCAAGCATGAGTCGGGGATCTTCTACGCCTTCAGCACCTTCGAGAGCGGCGGGCCGACATCGCACTGCTTCGACGCCACGCTCCCCCTGGACAAGATCGTCGACGGCCTTAACAACGCCCGTCCCGCGGTAACGGCTCTGCAAGGGTGGCCGAGCCTCATCTGGGAGCTGGCCGTCGAGGCGACGCAGGGACGCCTGACCATCAAGCCGACCTGGGTCAGCGTCGCCGGAGAGCTCTGCACCCCGCCGGTGCGCGAGGCGGTTCGTTCCGCGTGGGGCATCGAGGCCTCGGAGTTCTGGGGCTGCTCGGAGGGCACCTACGCCTTTCCGTGCGGCGTCGGCGAGGGCATGCACGTCGCCGACGACCTGGTCATCCTCGAGCCGGTGGACGCCGACGGCAACGTGGTCCCGTTTGGCCAACCCGCGGATCGGATGCTGCTGACCAACTTGTTCAACCTGGACCAGCCGCTGATCCGCTACGACATGACCGACGCGGTGACGATCTCCGACGACCCGTGTCCGTGCGGTTGTGCTCATCGCCGCATCACCTCGGTCAATGGCCGGATCAGCGGCGCCTTCGAGTACGAGAGCGGTGCTCGCGTGCCACGGGCGGCCCTGGAGCGGGCGATCGTCGCCACGCCCGGCGTCGCCAACTTCTCCGTCGGCAAGACGCAACACGGCGTCGACGTGTCCGTGGTGACCGACGGCTCAGCCGACGTTCAGCGCCTGCGGACCGAGCTGACCGACGTGCTGCGCCGGCATGGCGCACCGGATGCAGGCGTCTCAGAGGTCACCGTGCGCGAGGTCAGCTCCATCGAGCGACTGACGCGGGGAAAGTGCAGGCAGTTCGACGCCAGGTAAGCGCGACTTCCCGGCTTAGATCAGTGCGCAAATTAGCTCGCTGGTGCGCACTGTCACCGCGGGCGCTAGTTGTTTGTCGGTGGTGGTTGGGGCTGAAGGGGTTGGTAGGGGTCGTACCACCACCAGTCGGCGCGCTCGCCGAGTGGTCCCGGGCAGGGCGGGACCGCGGGCGGGGGTTGGGTGGGTGGGCGTGCCAGCGATCCCGGGCTGAGCACGTGCCCCTCGTCGTCGGTGATGATCAGGGCGTTGGGGGGTCCGGCGATGGTGATCAGGCCGCGATGGTGCAGGCGGTGGTGATAGGGGCAGACCAGGACCAGGTTGTCCATGTCGGTGGGGCCGCCGTCTTCCCAGTGCCGCACATGGTGGGCGTGTAGACCCCGGGTAGCGCCGCAACCGGGAACCACGCACGTGTGGTCGCGGTGCTCGAGCGCGCGCCGCAGCCGCCGGTTGATCTGGCGGGTCGTGCGCCCGGCGCCGATGACCTGCCCGTCGCGTTGGAACCAGACCTCGCAGGTGGCATCACAGGTCAGGTAGCGGCGTTCGGCGTCGGACAGCAGCGGTCCCAGATGCAGCGCGGCGGCGCGCTGTTCAACATCGACATGGACCACCACGGTGGTGTGCTGGGCGTGGGGTCGGCGGGCGGCCTCGGCGTCCCAGCCCGCGTCGACCAGCCGCAGAAACGCCTCGACGGTGTCCGGGAACGGGGGCCGCTGATCCGAGTCGGCGGGGCCCTGGCGATTGTCGTGATCGGACTTCCAGTCGGCGATCAGCGCGTCGCGATGCGAGGCCAACGCGGCGTCGAATTTCGCGGCATCCAGGGCTGGGAGTCTGATCCGCCAGCAGCTGCCCTGCTCATCGGAGTGCTTGGTGATCGAGCGCTCCGGCTTGTGCCACGGCTCGGATTCGGGTTCGGGTTCGGGTCGGGGTTCGAGCTTGACCGCGGTGCGCAGCTGGGTGACCGTGGCGACCCGGGCCAACTCCAGGTAGTGCGCATCGGAGCCCGCGGCGGCCCGCTCGGCCAGAACCCCGACCTGATCCAGCGATAGCCGGCCCTCCCGCAGGTCCTGGGTGCAGCGCGGGAACTCCTCGAGTCGGCTCGCCACGGTGGTGATCGTGTGCGCGTTGGCCGGTGAGCAGCCCGTCTTCCAGGCCACCAACGCCGACACCGACCGCGCCCCGGTCATCCCGCACAACCCGTCGCGATCGATCTCGGCGACGATATCCACGATGCGCCCATCGATCGCGTTGCGCTGACCGCATAGCTCTTCCAACTCCCCGAACAGCACCTCAAGGCGATCCATCGGACGCACCTCAGCAGTCACCTCCGGAGTCACCACATCAGCCACCTCAGCAGTCGCCTCCGGAGTCACCTCGGGGGCCTCAGCGGATGCGGTCGAAGACATGACCCCATCATCTCAACCCCCACCGACATTTAGCCTTTGAGTGAGCCTGCGGGCGGGCCGAACCTCCGACCGGGACACCTGGTGATCCCTGAGATTTGAGTGGTCGCTCGCGGACTCGGTGTCTGGTCGAGCGGTGTCCTTGTTCGGGAACTTGGAGCCAGCCAAGGGGTGCGGACTCCTGCTTAGAGAATGTCTGGGCCGCGGCCGCGATGGTCAGTCACCTGGCGATCTGAAAGAACCAGCGCTAGGAGGGTTTTGCGGTGGCATTGACGTTGGGAATTGACGTCGCGGTTCGGGCTGCGCATCAGGCGACGCTGGCCCGTGACGGCAAGACGGTGTGGCGGGTGCCGACCGGGCTTGTCAAGATAACTGTGTAAGGAGTTCGGGCCGTTTCATTGTTGGTCGGTGCTCATAGTGGGAGTCGGTCGGGGAACTGGATGGCGAAGGTGTTCAGCACCTCGGTCCAGCAGCGGGTTCCTTGTCCTTGGTTTCCTCGTTTCTGGTTGATGTTGCGGATGGCCAGATAGAGCAGCTTGATCGCGGCGGCATCGGAGGGAAACGAGCCGCGGGCTTTGGTGACTTTGCGGAGTTGGTAGTTCAGCGATTCGATGGCGTTGGTGGTGTAGATAATCTTGCGAATTTCGACCGGGAACGCCAGAAACGGTGTGAATTCGGCCCATGCTCGATCCCAGACTGCCACTGCCCCAGGCGATTTGACCTTCCATGCGGCCCGGAATTCCTCTAAGGCCAGTTTGGCGGCCTCTTCGGTAGCCGCGGTGTAGATCGGTCGCAGTGCTTTGGCCATTGCCCGGCGATCGGTGTAGGACGCGTATCGCATCGAGGCCCGCAGCAGGTGCACTACGCAAGTCTGGATGACGGCCTGCGGCCAGACCGCGGCGATTGATTCGGGCAGGCCGGTCAGTCCGTCGCAGCAGACGAATAACGCATCGCGGCAGCCTCGGTTGCGTAGTTCGGTCAATACCCCGTGCCAGAACTTCGCTCCCTCGGTCTGTTGGATCCAGATCCCCAGGACCTGCTTGGTCCCCTCGACATCGACCCCGATCACGACGTGGGCAGCCTTATTGGCGACCACGCCGCCGTCACGGATCTTGATCCGGATCGCGTCGATATACAGGATCGGATAGACCGGATCGACCGGGCGAGACTGCCAGGCCGCGATCTCCTCGACCACCACATCGGTGACCCGCGAGATCGTGGCCGCCGACACCGTGGCCCCGTAGACCTCATCGAGGTGCTCGGTGATGTCACGGGTACTCATCCCGCGGGCATACAGCGACAAGATCATGTCTTCGACCTGGCCCAGGCGCCGTTGGCGTTTGGGCACGATCGCTGGGGTGAAGCTGCCGTTGCGGTCGCGGGGTATCTCGAGTGCGACCGGGCCGGCAGTGGTCAACACGGTCTTGCGGCCGTGCCCGTTGCGGGAATTGCCTGACCCGTTTCCGGCCGGATCGCCGTATTCGTAGCCGAGGTGATCGGCGATCTCAACATCGAGGGCACGTTCGAGCACGGCCTTAGTCATCTGGGCCAATAGCCCCTCGGGACCGTCGATCGGGGTGCCCGATGCCTCCGCATCGGCCAACAACGCGTCTACCGCAGCGGGCGGCAACACCTGCGAGAGCCTCTTCGAGGGCTCGTCGCGTGAATCAGATCGGGACAACACTCACTCCTGTCCGGTGGTCAGTATGCCTGACCACCATTCAGGCCCAACCCCTTACACAGTCAATGAGACACGCCCTGCCGACCACGCAGTCGGCTGACTTGCGCAAGTACTACTCCAAGCACGCCAAGAACGACCGGATCGACTCCGAGCTGTTGGCCCGGCTGCCGCTGCTGCACCCAGAAGGATTGCGTCCCTACAGCGGGCAAGGTCCCGCTGATCCGTTGCCGCGGCTGACCAAGCAGCGGTCCACGATGATCAAACGTCGCACCGCGGTCTATGCCCGCCTCGACGCCCTCATCGAGCTGCTGGGACCGGCCTGGTAGGCGGTACTGGGCTCCCATTACGGCAACGCCGCGCTGGAATTTTTGGCCCGTTACGCCGATCCGCACGCAGTGATCCGGCTCGGCGTGGCCAGACTGGCCAGGTTCCTCATCGCCCGGTCGCGTGGCAACTGGCGTGACGAGCATGCCGGTGGCCTGATTGTCGCGGCCAAAGAAACCCTCGCCCTCTGGAATAACGACAGCACCGATGGGATGGACTTCGCCGAACTGTCCGCCGCCATCGCCCACGAGGCCGAACAAGCGCTGTTTTTGACCCATCAGATCAAACAGATCGATGAGCGGATCGCCAACCTTTACGCCGACGCCGACCCGCAGGGCATCGTCGCGTCCGCACCAGGGGTCGGCCCCACCGTCAGCGCGGTCATCGCCGGACGCATCGCTGACCCGCACCGATTCACCTCGCTCGCGGCGATCCGCGCCTACACCGGACTGGTCCCGAAAGTAAGCCAATCAGGGGTGGTCAAAACCGAGTCCTCGATCACCAAGGCCGGCGACCCGCTGCTACGCGAAATGCTCTACACCGCAGCAGATCAGGCGCGCAGAGTCGATCCTCAGTTTGCCGCGAAGTACCACCGTCTGATGGCCGGGGACCGCCACCACGATTCGGCAATCTGCCACCTGGCCACCATGCTGGTCACCCGCATCGCCACCTGCATGCGCGCCGGACAGCCCTACCACCTGCGCGACGTCGACGGCACCGCAATCACCGAATCCGAAGGCCGCGCCATCACCAAAGAGCGCTACCAACTCGACCCCCACCAGCGCGACCACGTCCGCCACAAACTGATGCGCCAACACCGCAATAAGGCGGGCCAGGAGTCACAGGAGTCGCCAAGCGCTCCAACATCCCAGCCCGCTAAGCGCAAGACTACGACGACTCCCCAAGTGACTTGACTGCACTTAGGAACTCAAGTCCGGGCCGCAGTTCGACGCCAGGTCAGCGCGAGGTCCCGGGGTGGGCTAGCCCGCCCGGCTGGCTCAGCCGGCTTGGGCCTTGTCCAGGGCCTGGTCGATGTCCTCGATGATGTCGTCGATGTGCTCGATCCCGATGGACAGGCGGATCGTTTCGGGCCGGATGCCGGCCTTCACCAGCTCGTCGCCGGAAAGCTGCCGGTGGGTGGTGGAGGCCGGATGGATCGCCAGGGTCTTGGCGTCGCCCAGATTGAGCAGCCGCTTGATGAGCTGCAGCGCATCGAAGAAGGCCAGGCCCGCGGCATAGCCCCCTGCGCCGCCCCCGTCGACTCCGAACGTGACGATCGACGGCACGCGCCCGTGCAGGTAGCGCTCGACCAGGTGGTGATAGGGGTGGTCGGGGAAGCCCGCGAAGCTCACCCAGTCCACCCGCGGGTCGGCCGCCAGGTAGGCGGCGACGGCGCGGGCGTTGGCCTCGTGGCGCTCGAGCCGCAGGGCCATCGTCTCGAGGCCCTGCAGCAGCATGAACGCATTGAAGGGCGACAGCGTGGCCCCGCTATTGCGCAGCTGGGTGGAGCGCGCGCGCACGATGAACGGCCGCTCGGGGAAGTCGCGGGCGAAGACGACGCCGTGGAATGCGGGCTCGGGCTGGTTGAACATCGGGAAGCGGTCGGGATGATCGGCCCACGGGAACCGGCCGCCGTCCACGATCGCCCCGCCGAGCGTCGTGCCGTGGCCGCCCACGAACTTGGTCAGCGAGTGGACCACCACGTCGGCCCCGTGCTCGAAGGGCTTGAGCACGAGCGGCGTGGCCACCGTGTTGTCCACGATCAAGGGCACGCCGGCGGCATGGGCCACGCCCGCGACGGCCTCGAGGTCCACGATGTTGCCGGCCGGGTTGCCGATGGTCTCGCAGAAGACGGCGCGGGTGTTCTCGTCGATCAGGGGGGCGATCGACTCGGCGCGGTCGTCGACGGCGAACCGGGCCTCGATGCCCAGGGTGGGCAGCACGTGGGCGCAGTAGGTGAACGTGGCGCCGTAGAGCTGGGGGGCCACCACGATGTTCGAGCCGGCGGTGGCCACCGTCAGGATGGCGTAGCTAACCGCGGCCATGCCCGACGCCACCACCAGGGCCGCCGTCCCCCCTTCGAGGGCGCAGATGCGCCGCTCGAGGACGTCCAAGGTCGGGTTGTTGAGCCGGTTGTAGTGGAAGCCGGGCACCTCCAGGTCGAGCACGGCGCCGGCGTGCGCCGCGTCGATGAAGTCGTGGGCCACCGTCTGATAGATGGGCACGGCCACCGCCCGCGTCCCGTCGGGTGTGTAGCCACCGTGGATGGCGATGGTCTCGTCGCGCATGGCCTCAGGCGACGCTTCTGTTCGGGATGGTGTCCAGCAGGTTGGCGTACAGGCGCAGGGCCGCGTCCCGCCACGGCCACGGCGCGCGGGCGCCGACCTCGTCGAAGGGGAAAGCGGCCACCAGCGCCGGGTCCCGCTCCCCGCTCACCACCCGCTCGTGCAGCCGGCGGAGCTCGTCCCAGTCCGGGCCGGCCACGCAGTCCCGGGGAAGACAGGGCAATTCGTCGCGCTCATGCCCGGCGTAGCGTCGCACATCCCGACCGTACTCCCGGACCAGGCTCGACGGGTCGTACTCGGGATGGGCCTGGATCAGCACGACCTCGGCCTGGCCGACCGTCCTGGTGACCACGCTCCACCCCACCTCCTCCGAGTGCAGCGCCACCTGGTATCCGGCGGCGACCACGGTCTCGACGGGCACGGCGTTGTTGCGCGAGTGGGGCAGCACCAGTGGCTTGCCGGGTTTGTCCGGGCGACCATCGAAACCGCTGGCCAGTGGGTGGGTCGGGTCGGCCTGCTGGGGGAAGACGCCCGTGCACTTGGCCGGCAGGCTGGTCCGCTCCACGCCGTCGAACACGGCCAGGGCGGCGTGGGCCGACAGGCACGACAGCACCATGGCCGAGACGTTCTCGCTCCCCCACTTCAGCAGGCCGTGCAGATCGGACCAGTACGGCTCGTCCTCGATGCGGGACTCGATCGGGTTGGATCCGGTCACCACCAGCAGGTCGGGCGGGTCGACGAAGATGTCGTCGAGGGGACGGTACTCGGCGGCGATCCGGGCCCGCGTCCGCTCGTCCCGAGGCACCCCGGGCATGGTGTGGCGGGTCAGGACGACGGTCTCAGACCCGGACCCGGCGTCCAGCAGGCCCACGAACTGCCGCTCGGTGGCGCTGAAGGCGCCGTCGGGCATGTTGTTGACCAGGGCGCACGTCCAGCGCCCCGGCCCCCCGGCCCCATCCAGTCGAACCCCCATGGCCGCTCACAGCCTCTCGTCGGTGTACGTGACCGTGACCTCCTGGTGCAGGAGGCGGTAGGCCGCCTGCAACTGCTCCTCGTTTTCGGTCGAGCCGACCACGGCCACGATGTGGTTGCCGGAGCCGTCCCGCCAGTCGAGGGCGGCCCCCGGGCGCTGGTGGACGCTCACCGTGTCCACCCCGGCGTGGTCGGTGAAGTCGTTGATGCCCTCGATGGACGTCACCGTCGCCGAGACGGTCGGCGGCTGCAGGAAGAAGCGGTAGCCGATGCGGTCGGTCGCCACGGGCCCGTCGACGGACACCGGCTCGCCCAGGGCCACCCGCAGGGTGAGGTCGAGCAGGCTGACGCCGGCGGCCCGCTCCAGCATCTCGGGCACGCCACCGCCCAAACGGCCGTTGACCTCGATGATGCGGGGCCCGTCGGGGGTGAACTTGACCTCGGTGTGCAGGCACCCGGTGTGCACCCCGAGGGCGTTGATGGCGCGGGTGGCCAAGTCCAGGACGGCCGATCGGCTCGCGGCGTCGACGGCGGCGGGGATGAAGAACCCGGTCTCGCGGAAGTTTCCGGCAGGCGGGAAGCGTCCGGTCAGGGCGAGGTGGCTGATGGCGCCGTCGGCCACCACGCTCTCGACCGACACGTAGCCGGCGTAGGGGTCGCCGGACCGGGCCGGATCGTCGGCCAGGTAGCCCTCGAGGACCATGTCGGGGCGGCCCGGGCCGAGGTTGTCGAGCAGCTTCTCGAGCTCGGCGGCGTCGCGGACCAGGAAGGTGTAGCGGCTGCCCTGGGCCGAGCGGGGCTTGAGGACGGCGGGCCACCCGACCTCGAGGTAGAGGGACTCGACGGCCAGGAGGTCGAGCTCGGACTGGCCGGGGCTGACGGGGTGGCAGGGGGGCATTTCGAGGCCGGCGTCGGCCAGGGCCCGGCGCTGGCGGGCCTTGTCGGTGAGGGCGGCGGCGGTCGCCGGGCTGTGGAACGGCAGGTCCAGACCCTCGGCCACCTGGGCCAGTTCGACCATGCCGGCGTCGAGGTAGGTGGTCAGTCCGTCGGGCTCCCACGCGGCCAGGGTCTTCACCGCCTGCTCGGTGGGCACGCCCCCGAGGTCGACGACGGCGCCGAACCGGTTGAGCAGGTCCGCCATCTCGGCCATCCCCGGCACGGCCATGTCGATCAGCCACAGCAGGTCGCAGACGCCGGCGGCAGCCTCGGCCAGCTGCATCACGGGGACGCAGCGCGGCCCGTAGCCCACCGCCACCAACGGCCGCGTCCGCCCGGTCGCCGACAAATCCGTGTCCGTCATGCGCTCAGCCGATCACGGCCTCGACGCAGTCCTGGGCGTCGAAGACGGCGCGCAGCCGGCTGCGCGGCGAGGGCAGGTAGTGGGTGAAGTAGCGCACGCCCTCGGTGAGCACGCCCAGCAGGGAGATGTTGGGCTGCAGCCGGCCCTCGGTGTCGTAGGGGTGGAAGTCCTCGTTGATGGCCACGCTGCCCACGGCCGTGTCGCCGTAGCTGAGCTGGGTCAGCCTTCCATTGGCGTAGAGGCGGTTCAGCAGCGGCGAGCCCGACCGGGCCAGCGACGGCATGTCGAGGTATCCCCGCACCACCCCGTCGACCGTCACGGCCTCCGCGTCGTCCAGGTTCGTCGAGCTCAGGCGGACGCCGTCGGGGCAGGGGGCCGCCGTGGGGTTCGGCCCGAGCGGGATGCGCACCACTCCGGAATCCAGCAGCGCCAGCAGCTGCTGGGAGCGCATGGGTGGCACGCCCGCCTCCAGGCGGTTGATGCGGCCGCGGACTTTGGACTGGAATTCGATGTAGGAGTCGAGCGACAGACCACCGAACTCGATGACCGAACGCAGCTGGTCCCGCAGGATGCGCAGCACCTCCTGGGCCGCCTTGACCGGGCTGCCCCCGGGCCGCAGGGCCTCGGTGAGGTCGGCATCGATCATGTCGTAGACCTGGTCCTGGTAGTCGGCGGCCGACGTGTAGTGGCTCTCCGAACAGGCGAAGAGGTGGGCGGCCGGGTCGAAGCGCCCGTAACGCGGCTCGAGCCCGTCGACGACCTTCTCGTAGTGCCCGTCGACCCAGCCTTGGCGCAGGACACTGCGGACCTCGGTCGACTCGGCGTCGCCCCCGGCCAGTAGGGCGGCTTGGATGTAGTAGCGCGCCTGCATCTCGGCGAAGATGAGCGGCAGCAGCTCGTTGCGGAAGTCCACATGCCGTCGCACCCGCGACCCGCCCGGATTGGTCAGCGCCGCGAACTCCTCGGGGGTGCACACCACGGGCTCGTACTGGCCGTAGGGGTCGACGCCGGTGGCCGACTTGGCGCAGTACGGCGCGCCCGAGCGCGAGTAAAGGGTGATCATCGGCTCCCTGCCCGACGGCACGTAGCTCATGCGGTCGGGCCGGTCGGTGCGGTCCTTGAAGGTTCCGCCTCGCCCGATGGTGAGGGCGGTGAGGACGTCATAGCCGACCAGGCCCATCCCGGCCACGGCCAGCGAGGAACCGGCCGGAGCGCTCTGCTCGAGGCCCTCGACGGGGTAGGCCTGCAGGTAGTGCACGCCCCCGTCGCCCCCGCGATCGTGGTTCCAGGTGTGGCCCGAGGTCAGCACCACGTGGTCGACGGTGAGGGTGGTGCCGTTGTCGAGCAGCACCGCCTCCTGCCCCTGCAGGGCCGGCGAGATATCGATGGCCGCCGTGTAGTGCCGCACGATCTCGAGGTTGGGCGGGGCGTAGGACACCAGGGTGTCGTAGAACCAGACCAGGTACTCGCCCATCAACCGCCGGGGCAGGTAGTCGGTGGGCAGGATGGGGTCACCCCCGGCGCCGATGCGGCATTCGTAACCCACCCAGCGGTAGCCGCGGACCACCGCCCAGGCGTGCAGGCCCACGGCGTAGGGGGGCAGTACGTCCCCGTCGGGGGCGACGTAGAGGGAGAGCTGACCGCAGGCGTTGTTGAGCACCAGGAAGTCGGGCTGCTCGGCGGAGTAAACCCCGCCCCCGAGCGCAGTGGGCTCGATCAGGTGCACGCGAACCGGCGCCCCCGTCTGCCGGGCCCGGTTCACGGTCCGCTCCAAGACACACAAACCCCACGACCCGAGCCCCACGATGGCCATCTCGATCATCGGACGCGTCCCATCCACGTCACCTCTTCTGCCCGTGTGGTCACCAACGACATGTGCTCCTGCTAACGGAAGCGGCCCAACCCTGGTGTGTGTATACCGGTAATACACCTGCGCCCTAGATTACATACCATTAGACGATAATAGAAGCCGAAACTAGACATTTAGTCGGCGCGGATGCAGAAAGCATCGACATCTCCGGAAGACTACGTAGTCAGCAGAGCGCGCGGTTTTGTCCGACGGGTCCATCGAGGACGGGCACTTTGGTGAGGTGCGGTGGCGTGGGCAAGCGCTGGCGCTGGGGCCCGGTGCACCGGGCGCCCGAACTCGCCTGGGCTAAGTCCCCAAGGGCGCGCCGGTACCTCTGCAGTTAGCGCCGGGAAACGCGACTAGACCTCACGCCGAACAACAATCGCGGCCCGCGGCAAACTCGCGCGAAGCGGGCAGACGTGCTCTAGCAACGGTAGCGAGCGTCAGTCTACGATGCCCCTACAGGGTCCGGGCGCGCGAACCAGCCACCGAATTGTGGACAGGTCGCCGGGGCGGTAACTGATCACTGGGTGCCCGGGCAGGAGAGCGGCGATGAGCGAAAGACCGCCAGAGACTTGGACACGTTTCGGGCCCTACCTGCTCAAGCGGTTGATCGGCAGCGGCGGCATGGGAAGCGTGTACGAGGCCCAAGACACCGTGATGGACCGCGTCGTCGCGTTGAAGCTGATTTCGGGGGCCTATGCGCAGGATCCCGAATACCGGCAGCGGCTGCAGCGCGAGGCCCGCATCGCCGGGCGACTGCAGGACCCGCACGTGGTGCCGGTGCATGCCACCGGCGAGATCGACGGGCAACTCTATGTCGACATGCGGCTGATCAACGGCACCGACTTGGAGACCCTGTTGCGTTCGGGTCCACTGCCGCCCCCGAAGGCGGTGGCGATCGTGCGCCAGATCGCCTCGGCCCTGGATGCCGCCCACGCCGCCGGGGTGATGCACCGCGACGTCAAGCCGGGAAACATCCTGGTCACCGCCGACGACTTCGCTTACCTGGTGGATTTCGGGATTGCCAACGCCGCAACCGAGCAGAAGCTGACCCAGATGGGCGACGTGCTCGGAACCTGGGCCTACATGGCGCCGGAAAGATTCCTCGGCGACCCGACCCAGGTGACGCCGCGGGCGGACACCTACGCCCTCGCGTGCGTCTTGTTCGAAGCCCTCACCGGTTCGCTGCCGTTTTCGGGCGATCACACGAGCCTGATCGGCGCGCACCTGACTCAGCCCGTCCCGCGCGTCAGTTCGCGCACCGGGCTCCCGTCGGCACTGGACGACGTGCTCGCGCGGGGGATGGCCAAACAGCCCGGCGAGCGATACGCGACAAGCGGTGAGTTCGCCCGAGCGGCCGAGGCCGCGCTGGCGCCCTTGAACGCCTCGACGGCCACCTTCACGCCGCCGCCTGCCGCCGTTCGACCCGCGCCGCCCGTCAGCGTTCCGCCCGCGCCGAGCGTCCCCGCGCAGAACGCGCCGCCGTACTGGGGACCACCCACCGGTCCTCCGGTTGGGTACGGCGCCGTTGGCCCCGGCTCTGTCGGCCAGCCGTCGGGGCCCACGTGGCCCCAAACCGGACCCGCGCGCGGGAATCGGCTTGGCTGGATCCTGGTTGCGGTGGCAGTTGTCCTGGTCGTCGCCGTGGTGGGCGGTGTGGGGATCTGGCGGCTGACGAGCGGCAATTCCCCAGGTCCCTCGAGGTCCTCGCCCTCCTCGCCAAGTGTCGATCTCAGCAAACTCGATGTGGGACATTACGGAGTGCAGCCGCGGCCCGTGCCGGGCCCCACCAGCAAAGACGAGGGCCGCAATCTCGCCGCGTTCCACCTGGCGGAGGGCATCGCAGATCCCTTTGAGGTCGACCCCGTGCTGGATCACATCTATGGATTCCCGGCCCCAGCCGCACAGACGGCCGCCACGACGATCTCGGGCACCGGAACCCCGCTGGTGCAACCGGTGCTGGAAAAGTACGGCATGATCACCGCCTACATCGTCGAGGCCATGTCAAAGCGCATCTCCGATTTCGCGCGCGAGAGGAGCGGGGAAACGCTGCTGATCATGGTGACGAGCTTCCCCAACGATGACGCGGCCACGCGGGCCGCCAGCGACATGGACGCCACCGACTTCGCGGTCAACCCCGATAACAAAAAGACCACGATCCCGGGGTATCCGCAGGCCATGGCACATTATCGGCCCGGTTCCCCTTCTATCGGGGTGACCATGGCCTCGGGCTATTTCGTTGTCTCCATCCTCGCTCGCAGCGATGCAAAGCCCGATTTGGGCTCTCTGACGCAGCGGGTGCAACACACCCTGGACCTTCAGAAGCCGCTCATGGACAAGCTCATTCCAATCCTCGAGGCTTCGCTCACTTCGCTACCGCTCGATCCGGACAACATGCTCAATCGGCTTTTCGTCGCGGGGGAGGTGCCGCAAATATCCGATACCTTCGGCAGCATGGGTCCCCGCGCGGCCAACCTGTGCGCGAACAGCCAGGGCCGTAAGGACGGGCTGTTCAAGCAGGCCGGGGTCGACCGGTGCGCCTTCAGCAAAGACAGTCAACTGCTGCGGGCCAAGGACGAGACCGCGGCAACCACCTATCTGCCCAAGCTCATCGCGGCGGACAGGGCCGAGTTCATCGACCACGACGTGACACCGCCGGACGGGATCAAGAACGCCCAGTGCGTCGAACAGAAGCAGGCGATCTGGGCCGACAACGCCAACGTTCGCTTCGTGTGTTCGGTGACCTTCGGGCGGTACATCGCCTCGGTGTGGAGCAACGAGGAACAGGACGCACGCCAGCGTGCCGCCGCCCAGTACGCAATCCTGGCCAACAGCGCGTGAGTCAGTGCCGCGAAGCGGTCAGAGGTGGCGGTCGACGTCCATGCGTTGGTGCAGGACGCGCACGACATCGACGACGCCGTCGACCGTGACCCGATAGAACGGCGTGTGTGTCCCGGCGGCGAACTTTCGATAGCCGAGCCGGATCTCGTCGCAGGCTCGGCCGATCTGTGGATTCGCGGCGACGCGTTCGACGGCGTGCTGAAGTTCGCGCAGGTAGTCCTCGGCCTGGCCTAAGCCAGGTCTGAGCCCCAGCGGTCGTGGGTGTAGTCCCAGATTCCCTCCAGGTCCGCTTGGGCGGCAGGTGAGAGAACGTAGCGACTCACCGGCCGGGCGACTCCTCGGCCCGCTTGCGGGCGACGAAGGCGTCGAAGTCGAACGGTGTCGAGGTGCCGCTGCGTTCGCCGACGTCGAGGGCTTCGCGCAGCGCCCGCAGATGTGTTTCGCGGTCCTCGAGCAATCGCAACGCGGAGCGGACGACGTCACTGGCCGATCGGTAGCGGCCCGCGGCGACCTCGCCCTCGATGAAGGCGCTGTAATGCGCGTCGAGGCTGAACGGGTGAGTGCGGACTGCGGCCGTACCCCATGCCTGGGTGGTGTCCGCCGCGAGCATCGGGCAAACAGCCGCTTCCTTACACCAGGCGTTGTTACAACCGTCCGCGCACCAACAGGGATCGACCGAAAGGACACCCGAAGAGATTGAGCTGGCTCACTCCAGCATCGCCCCCCCTGATTCATAGCAAATTCAGAGTAAGCGTAAATTCAACGCCGGCAAATCTCTGGATCGGCGAGCCGCAATGGAGGTAATCGATGGGTCAGCGTTCGGTCGTCGTGAGTGAACACCGGGCACGCCGAACGTCGCGGCCAGCGGGCACACTGCTGGCTGAGGTAGCCGAAACCGCCTGTGGCTCAACGGCACACATCCAGAAATAAATCCATGACTATCCTCGATACTCCCGCACAGCTTCTGACCGCGCTTGGACAGTCACCCTTTTCGACCGATCCCCTCAGCGACCTTGCTCGCAATGGCTATACCCTCAGCCCCCAATTGCAAAGCCAGTGGGACTCCGCGCTCAAAGACAAGAAGCTCGCGCTCCCGCCGGCCGGGGTAACGGCGGCCGATTTCAAAGGCACCCTCACCTTTCAGCAGACTGAGCAGATCTCGGCGCGTACCTCCCCGTACCCGGGGAATTACGACGTGCTCGCCGGAGTCAGCTACGCCGTAGCCGATGCCGCCCTCGACGCCCTGTATCAAAGCGGGAAGATCCCGCACGAGATCGCCCTGGACCAGTCGCTCTCGGCCGGCACGCTGACCGCGCTGGGCGGCTTCTTCAAGGGGGCCACCGGCGGCGAACCGAGCCGGTTCCACATCACCTCCGCGCCGACCGTGGCCGCCGCGACCGACGGTACCGCCGAGATCGCTGTCCTCATACCCTTCCAGCTCGACTGGATGGAATTTCACAAGTTGGCTAGCGGAGCGACATTCGCGAAGCTCATCACCAGCGCCGTCGGCACGCTGCAACTGACCATGGGCCTCGTAGCGCACGTCGTCCCCCGCCCCGACCTCGCCTACTCGACCATGACCATCGGAATCCAGCTCGACACCGACGTATCAACTGTCGCCAATAGTCCCCGGCTGACCCTCGCACCCACCTCTCCCGTCCAGTTGGCCGACCCCGCGCCGCCTAACCAGGTCGACGGGACTGCCGTTGTGCTGCAGAACGGCCTTTCGGAGTACGTATTCCCAAGCGGCATAACCATTTCCGTGACCCCGGTCTTCAACCTTTCGATCGGCAGCCTCGCGCTGGCGCACGCCGATGTCGTGTCGAAAGCCGGAATGCTGCTCGCGGGCCTGCAGATAATAGGGACCGGCACGACCGACCCGACCGATCCCACCCAGCTGGTCAGTCTGCTGCCCTCCGACGGCTCGAATATCTATCTCCAGATTCAGGATTCGGCGTTTAACGCCGTGATTCAGAGTGCCCTACAGAGCGGAGCGTTGGCCGCCCTAGCGGTGCAGGAGTACAGCAATGCGGTCATCGACTCCGCCAGTGCCCAGGCTCAAGACAACGAGTTGGTGGTAACGGCCCACGGCAGGCTGGTCAACGAATGTCCGCTCAACGTGGATCTCTATTTCATCGACACCCGCCGCGTCTCCCTGCAGTTGGACGGGAACTCGATCGTGATCCAACAGAAAGACGAACACAGCATCGATGACGCGGACAATGTCTGGTGCGTGTTGACCACGGTCGGCCTGATCGCGCTGGCCGCTATCGGTGTGCATGTCTTCGGGGGCGCGGCCTACTCCGTTGGTGGACTTTTCGGATTCCTTGTCAGCAACGTTGGTCCCTTTGTGGCCAACCAGGGCTTAGACGAGCTCTTCGGCAGCGGCTCCACATCCGGGACCCCCATCGACCTCACCCAGCCGATTCCCGATACCGATTTCCTGCCGACCCTCGGCGGCGGCTCTTTTCAAATCGCAAACGGCGGGCTGCTGATCGGCGCCGTCGCCGGCACGCAGGCCGATAACCTCAACACGGTCATCTACGTTCGGTTTCTGGTGCCTGCCGGCGGCGCTGTAGCCACCGCTACCAAGCCCCTCCCGGGGGTGAAGATCCAGCTGATGGCCCAGGACGTGCCCCCATCGGTGTCCACGGCTGTTCCCCCAGCCACGTCGAGTGGAACCGGACAGCATCAGGTCAGCGTCACCTACACGTTTGTGCCGCTGGCCGCCGATCAGCAGCTCGCCGTTGGGCAGACTGATTGGAACGGAGTCGTTCGATTTGGGCTGCTCGCCAGCGAGCGCGACACCACGGGTGGGACCATCAAGGAGGAAAAGTACGCCTACGACGTCGACGCGCAACGCTTCACCACCACCACCACGCTGAAGCCGGTGCGTAACAACGAGCCCGATCTCTATTTCCTGGTGACCATGCCGGACGGAAGCGTTGTCGACACGCGCCAATTCTCCGGCGGCTTGCTGAACAAGTTCGCTCCAATGCGGGCGGGGACCCTCGAGCAGCCGCTGACCGTCACGTTGGGCACCACGGTCAGTGGACATCCGAAGGCAACCGCTACCTGATACCGCAGCGAGATGAAGCCGCCGTGACCCTAAGCGACCCTAAGCGTTGCCTTCGGGGGCCAGTTCGAGTACATGAATTTCGCCCGTAGTGCCGTCGACCTCGACGAGCGCGCCCGGCGGCAAAGATCGCGTGGCGCCCTGGACATCCACCACGCACGGGAACCCGAACTCGCGGGCCACCACGGCGGCATGTGACATCGGGCCACCCAGTTCGGTCACCACAGCCGCGGCATAGCAGAAAGTGGCGGTGTACCCGACGTCGGTGGCCTCCGCGACAAGAACCTCGCCGGGTTGCAGGTCATCGATGGTCTCCGGCCGGACGATCCGCACCCTGCCGCGTACCTGTCCCCCGCACACGCCGACTCCGCGCAGGGTGTCCCCGGTGGTGAGGACCGTGGCCGGGGTGGAGGTCGGCTGCCAGCTCCCGCTGAAAACCGTAGGCGGAACGACGGCAGCCAGCCTGCGTTGTTCGGCCCGGCGGCGGGCCACCAGCTCCGACACGTCCGCCGGGAGCCACTCGATTTCCTGGAGTTCGTCGATCAGCAGGTAGAACACGTCGGCGGCGGTCTCGAAGACACCGGCTTCGGCCGCTCGGCGGCCGTATTCACGCAACAGGCTGCGCAACACCCAGATGGACCGCACCACCTTGTCGCGGCGGACTTCGCGGTCGCGGAGTTGGCGTGCGGCCAGCAGCGCCACGAGTCGCGCCCGCAACGGAATCGCCGGGGCGCCGACCTCAGAAGGGGGAAGCGCAACGGGCATGCTCATTGCCCTGGACACCATTCGGACCAGCAACTCGGGATCGTCGGCGTAGCTGGTCGACGCCATCTCGACCTCCGCCGGACCACGGTGCCCGATCAGCGCCAGTTCGGCCAGCACCGCGGCGTGAAACTCCGGCGCCTGCGTGGCCAGCTCGTCGAAGCGCTCGCCGGGTTCGGCCAGCAACCGAGTCACGTTGGGGTCCCGCCGCGCCGCGACCACCAGCCGCTGAACCGCCTCCACCGATCGAGCACTGACCAATGCCGGCCCAGCCGCGGCGTCACGCCCGCCCAATCCGCGCAACAACACGTTGAACGCGGCGCACAGCATGAACGACCCCGAGGCCAGCAGCCAGCCGTGCACGGCGTCGTCGCGTGCCAACAGGATCAGGCTGAGCAGCCGACCTTCCTCCAGTTGGGTGAGGTCGCCGCCTGCCAGACGTTCCAGACGATCAACATCGGCAATGAAGTCTCGGGTGTCCAGCGGCGATCCGGCGCTCAGGCCGATTAGGTTGACGCCGCATACCCCGATGTTGCGGGCGATGCGCAGATGCCTTCGGGCGCGGCCGGATTCGGAAGATGGACTCTGCTCACCGAAGATCGGCAAGGACGCCGCGCTGGGGCCGAAAAAGCCGCTGTTGGCGACAATCGTCGCGGCCTTGACGAACGGAACGGTTTCGGCCATGAAATGCGCCGACGTGACGCCCCCATACAGTCTGTGGGCGAACACCCCGACGGTCCGCATCGCGATTTCATGCTGGACGATCCCGCCGGGCCGCAGCCGCTCGGCGATACGCAGGCCGCCGGCACGCAGCCCGCGCACGCTCACCGACGCCGACGACGGCGAAAACGGGCCGGGCAGCGCCTCCGACAGATTGGTAGCCAGGTACGTCGGGAAACGCGGGTCAATCGGTGTATCCAACTCGCCGTTATTGCCATCCGGGCCAACCAGTCTGGGCACCACCCCGTCGCCGGCCGGTGCGTCGACGGCCGGTAAGTCTCCAATGGCGGCCTGCCGCCAAGGCAGCTCCACCACCCGGTTGGCCATCGCGACCCGGCCACGCACCGCCAGTGCGAAATCTTCGACACATTCATCGCAGTTCCAGGCCGGGCGGAACCCCCAGACATCGCGCATCCGCGAGGTATCCATCAGCGGCGCGCTATGCACCAGTTCCAGCTCGGCGAGCGACCTCACGCCGCGACGACGCCACGCCGCCACCGGGCCGACCAGCGGCACGATCGGGCGCCCCAGCGCGGCGGCGATCCGACGGAAGCTCAGCACGCCCGGGGCCGCCAGATTGACCGGGCCGCTATCGATTCCGGTGTCCAGGACGGCGCGCGCCAACAACCGCAGCACATCATCGATGTGGACGACTTGCACGCTTCGGCCCGCGGACCCGTCGATATTGGGAAAGGCCGGTAGCGCGAGCAGCCGGCGCACCCAGTTGTCGACGCTGCGGCCGACGATGAGCGCGGAGCGAATCGCGACCCATTGCACAGCGCAGGCCGCCAGCATTTCCTCGACCTGGGCCTTGAACATCCCGTCGGCGGACCCCGGGGTCATGGCGTCATTCTCAGCTTGTGCCGCGTCTCCCCGGCCGTAGACGTGTGCCGACGAGACGAAAACGATGCGCCCGCTTCCGGTCTCGGTCATCGCCTCAAGGACGTTATGCGTGCCCCCGATATTGACCTGATAGCTGATCGGGTCCTCCGGGCCGGAGCTCCTGGCCCAGGCGCAATGCGCGACGACGTCCGTGCCGGCGATTGCGCGCTTGACCGCTGCGGTGTCACGGATATCCGCGGCGACGAAATCTGCTTTACTGGTCCAGCTTTCGGGTCTATGACGGGCGATCCCTACAACATCGTGGCCCTGACCGAGCAACCGGGTGGCCAGGCCGCGGCCCAGTACACCACTTGCCCCGGTGACCGCGATCCTCACCGATTACTCGTCGTCGTCCATGAACGCGGCATTGACCAGGTCGTTGAGGTCCATGTCCGCAAGGTCTTTTTGTGCGGTTGCCGCGGGGGCCGCCTCCTGCGCGCTGCCGTCGGCTTCATTTGCCAACGCGAGCAACAGTTCCAAGACTCCCGCCTGCCGAAGGCGCTTGACCGGAATAGACCCCACAACGCGCTGGATTTCGGCTTCCCCGGGCGCCACCGCCGGGGCACATTGCTCCGAGCTGCCGACGAGTTCCTGGTGCATGTAACCGGCCAGCGCGGCCGAGTTCGGGTAATCGAAGATGAGCGTCGGCGAAAGCGACAGACCAGTAGCAGTTTTCAGCCGGTTGCGCATTTCGACAGCGGTCAGCGAATCAAAGCCCAGCTCCTGGAATGCCCTACCCGGGTCGATGGCCTGGGGGCTCGAGGTTCCCAGCACAGTGGCGACGTTGGAGCGCACCAAGTCCAGCAGAACGGCATGTTGCTCGTCGTTGGCCAACCCTTCAAGGCGTTGCAGCAGTGCCGACTTCGACTTCGCCGCAGCCAGCGAGTCGCCAACTTGACGCCGCCTCGGCGCGTTGATCAGATCGACGAACATCGGCGGCAATGTGCCCGAGTCGAATTTGACCCGCAGCGCCGCCAAATCGATACGGGCAGGCGATATGTACGGCTCGTCGATGATCAGCGCGGTATCCATCGATTCGAGTGCCTCGTCCGCGGACATTGCGACAATCCCGTCCCGCCCGAACCTGGCACGATCGGCGACGCTCAGTGCACCGGTCATGGCGCTGGCCTGATCCCACAGGCCCCACCCCAGCGATATCGCCGGCAATCCGTGTGCCCGTCGATGCACCGCCAATCCGTCCAGGAACGAGTTGGCTGCCGAATAGTTGGCCTGGCCCGACGACCCCACCAACCCGGCCATCGATGAAAACAGTACGAACGCCGACAAATCCAGCTCGCGGGTCAACTCGTGCAGATTCCACGCGGCGTCCACCTTGGCCCGCAACACCACATCAACCCGCTCGGGGGTCAGCGACGTCACCACCGCGTCGTCAAGCACCCCGGCGGCATGGATCACCCCCGACAGCGGGCGCTGGACCGGAATATCGGCGATCACCTTGGCCAACGCCACCCTGTCGGCCGCATCGCAGGCCACGACGTGCGCCCGGGCACCAACCGCACTCAGTTCAGCCACCAACTCCGCGGCCCCTGGCGCATCCGGACCACGCCGGCTCACCAGGATCAAGTTCCGAACCCCGTGACGAGCGACCATGTGTCGGGCCAAGGCCGAACCCGCCATCCCGGTACCACCGGTGATCAACACGGTCCCCGCGGCCAGCCCGCCACCGGGCCCACCGGGCCCACAAGGCAAAGTCATCACGACCTTGCCGACGTGGCGGGCCTGGCTCAGATACCGCAGAGCCGCGGGGGCGCGCCGCACGTCGAACGTCGTAGCCGGCAGCGGCCGCAGCACTTCCTCGCCGAACAGCGCGGCCAGTTCGGCGAGGATCCGCTGGATGTGGTCCGGTCCGGCCTCGAAGAGGTCAAAGGCGCGGTAGCGGACACCGGAATATTCCTCGGCGATAGCGCCCGGCTCGCGGATGTCGGTCTTGCCCATCTCCAAGAACACCCCGCCCGGGGCGACCAGCCGCAGCGACGCGTCAACGAAATCACCGGACAGGGAATCCAGGACCACATCCATGCCGGGCACGCCGGCCCTGCCCGTGACCGCCCGGAACTTCTCCTCGAACTCCAGGCTGCGCGAATCGGAGATGTGGTCCTCGTCAAAGCCCATGGCCCGCAGCGTGTCCCACTTGCCACGGCTCGCGGTGGCGAACACCTCGAATCCCAGATGCCGGGCCAACTGCACCGCAGCCATCCCCACGCCGCCGGCGGCGGCATGCACCAACACCCGCTGCCCCGGCTTGACGTCCGCCAAGTCCACCAGCGCGTAGTACGCGGTCGCGAAAACCACCGAAGCGGTGGCGGCGGCGGTGTGTGACCATCCCGCCGGCACCTTGATCAGCAGTCGCTGGTCGGTGGTCGCAATCGTGCCCGTGCCTTCGGGGAACAGGCCCATGACCCGGTCACCGACCACGAAAGAGCAATCCGCCGAGCTCGTTTCGGGGCTTATTTCTAAGACGACGCCGGAGGCCTCGATGCCCATCACCGCGTCCTCGTCCGGGTACAGGTCCAGCGCGATCATCACATCGCGGAAGTTGGCGGCGAGGGCCGACAGCGCAACCCGAACCTGCCCGGGCTGCAACGGCGTATCGGCGTCCGGAATTCGCTCCAACCGCAGATTCTCAAAGGTGCCGCGACCGCTCATGCCCAGCCGCCAAGGTCCGTCGCCAGGGGGCACCAACACGCTGTTGACCGCCCGGCTGCCGCGCACCCGCGCGGTGTAAACAGTCATGCCGCGCATCAACACCTGCGGCTCGCCGGGCGCCAAGACCGCGGCGATCGCTGCGTCGTCGAGTGGCCCATCGGCATCGACGAGGACGATCCGGCCAGGATGCTCGGTCTGCGCGGCCCGCACCAGCCCCCACACCGCGGCACCGGCCAGATCGGTGACGTCCTCGCCCGGCAACGCCATCGCGCCCCTGGTCGCCACCACCAGCATCCCGGCCTGATCGCGGTCCAGCCACGATTGCAGCACCGCCAGCGCCGAACGCGTGGCGGCATGCACCTCCATCACCGCATCGCCGACCTGCGGCGGCGATTCGTATACCACCGCGGCCGCTTCCAACTCCGTTGTTCCCCAGGCGCTTACCGATACCGGTTCCAGCGCGGTGGACGGCCGTGCCGACCAGATCACCTCAAAGAGCCGGTCCGGACCCGAGCTCGACACCGCGGCCAGCAACTGCTGGTCGCTGACGGGCCTGGCTACCATCGCGGCCACGGTCAGCACCGGCAGCCCCAACGCATCGGCGAGCTCCAGCGACACCGCCGACTGACCCACCGGCACGATTCGCGCCCGTACCGCCGACGCACCCGCGGCGTGCAGGGACACGTTCTGCCAGGAGAACGGCACCAGAATCGAACCCTCCGCAAGCTCGGCGCCGTCGGACGCCAGCACCACCGCGTGCAGCGCCGCATCCAGCATTGCCGGATGGACCCCGAACCCGGTGTGCGAGACTCCGGCATCCGCGGGCAGCGTTACCTCGGCGAACAATTCGTCGCCGCGGCGCCACATCGAGGTCAAACCCCGGAAGGCGGGCCCGTACTGGTAACCGCGATCGGCCAGACGCTCGTATCCGTCGCCGATGTCTACCGCGACCGCACCGGCAGGTGGCCACGCCGACAGATCCGCGGTGGGCTCGACGGGTCCCACGCCCAATAGGCCCTCGGCGTTGAGTTGCCAGCCGGAGTCGGCTGCGCCGCGGGAAAAGACCGACACTGGCCGGGCGCCCGATTCGTCCGGAGCATCGACCACGACCTGCACCGCCACCGAGGCGCCTGCGGGTTCGGTGGACAACACCAGCGGCGCAGCCAAATTGAGCTCGCTGACAGTTCCGCAACCGACCTCGTCGCCGGCGCGGATCGCCAGCTCGACAAACCCGGCCCCGGGGAACAGCACAACGCCGCCAATCGCGTGATCGTTCAACCAGCCCTGCTGGCTTGGCGATAGCCGCCCGGTGAGCATCACCCCGCCCGACGCGGGCAACTCCACGACCGCGCCCAACAGCGCGTGCTCGCCGGCCGCCAACCCCAAGCCAGCGGCATCGACCGTGCCGTTACCCGGCGACAACCAAAACCGCCGCCGCTCAAAGGCGTAAGTCGGCAACTCCACGAAATTGGCTTCGCCCAGTGCACCACGCCAATCCACCCCCATGCCGTCGACATATCCCCGCGCGATCGCGTCGGTGAGCGATGCCGGCTCTGGCCGGTCCTTACGCAGTGCGGTCATCGTCAGCACGGGCACCTGTTCGCCATCGGGTAGCAATTCCTCGATCAGCGCCGTGAGGCCGCTGCTGGGCCCGACCTCGAGGAAACGGCTCGCGCCGGCGGCGTGCGCGAAGCGGATGCTATCGGCGAACCGCACTGGTTCGCGGACGTGCCGCTTCCAGTAGGCCGCCGAGGCGAAGTCGTCGCCCGCCTGCTGCCCGGTGAGGTTGGACACGATCGGGATGCTGGCCCGCCCGACGGCGAAGCCGCCGGCGACCGTTCCGAATTCCTCGATCATCGGGTCCATCAGCGCGGAATGGAACGCGTGTGAGACGGGCAGCCGGTGCACCCGACGGCCCTCGGCGCGGAACCGGTCGGCCACCGCGGCCACCGCGGCCTCGCTGCCCGAAATCACTACTGAGGCAGGCCCGTTGACCGCCGCAATGCTGACGGATTCGCCCAGGAGCGGCCGCACTTCCTCTTCGGTGGCCCGTACCGCGAACATCGCCCCGCCCGCCGGCAACCCCTGCATGAACCGGCCGCGGGCAACCACCAGGACGGCAGCGTTCTCCAAGGACAGCACACCGGCGACGTGTGCGGCGGACAATTCCCCGACCGAGTGGCCCATCACGAAATCCGGCACGACGCCCCAGGATTCGAGCAGCCTGAACAAGGCAACTTCCACCGCGAACAGGGCCGCCTGGGCGAATTCGGTGCTGTTCAACAGGCTTTCGTCATGACCCCACATGACTTCGCGCAGTGGCCGCAGCAGATGACGGTCCAATTCTCCCACGACCGTGTTGAACGCCGTGGCGAACACCGGATAGCCGGCATGCAGTCCCATTCCCATGCCGAGGGATTGGGCGCCTTGACCGGGGAAGACGAATACGGTTTTGCCTACCGGCGTCGCGGTGCCCCGAATCACCGACACGACTTCGTCGCCGGCCAACTCGTCGAGCCCGGCCAGTAGTCGGTCGCGATCGCCACCGACAACGACGGCTCGTTGCTCAAACGACGAACGGCCCGCCAACGACCACGCCACATCAACGGCATCGAGGTGACCGTGGGCCCGGACATGCTGGGCCAGCCGAGCAGCCTGGGAGCTCAACGCGGCCGCCGATTTCGCCGACAACACCCAGGGCAGCACCGGCAGCCTGGGACGGTCCGCACCGGGCCCAGCGGGGAAAGCCGGCGCGGCCGGGAAAGCCTCGACGATCACATGGGAGTTGGTGCCGCTGATCCCGAACGAGGACACCCCGGCGCGTCTAACCCGACCCTGCCCCAACGCCGCCGACGCGGCCGGCCACGGCCGCTCCTCGGTCAGCAACGCCACCGAACCCGATGACCAATCCACGTGCGGGCTGGGTTCATCGACGTGCAACGTGGGCGGCAGCATCTCGTGGCGCAGCGCCAACACCATCTTGATCACGCCGGCGACGCCCGCGGCGGCCTGCGTATGGCCCATGTTCGACTTGATCGACCCCAACCAGAGCGGCTCGGTACGGCCCTGCCCATAGGTCGCCAAAAGCGCCTGCGCCTCAATGGGATCGCCCAACGTGGTGCCTGTCCCGTGGCCCTCAACTACGTCCACATCGGTTGCCGACAGGCCGGCATTGGCTAACGCCGCGCGCACCACCCGCTGCTGAGACGGGCCATTCGGTGCGGTCAGCCCATTCGATGCGCCGTCCTGATTGATCGCCGAACCACGGAGCAGCGCCAATACCGGATGCCCCAACCGCTGCGCGTCCGATAGCCGTTCCACCACCAACATCCCGCCGCCCTCGGAGAATCCGGTGCCATCGGCGGCCCCCGCAAAGGCCTTGCACCGGCCGTCGGCGGACAACCCGCGCATGCGGCTGAATTCGACGAAGATGTCGGGGGTGGAGTTGACGGTGACACCGCCCGCGAGGGCGAGGTCGCACTCGCCCGATCGCAGCGACTGCGCCGCCATATGCAACGCCACCAACGACGACGAACACGCCGTATCCACCGACACCGCCGGGCCTTCCAACCCGAGCACATACGAAACCCGCCCCGACGCCACACTCGACGACTGCCCGGTCAGCCGGAAGCCTTCCACGGCTTCGGATGACGTCAAACCGTAGCCTTGCGCGATGATTCCGGCGAACACCCCGGTGCCACTGCCCCGCAACTCCCCGGGCTCAATTCCCGCCCCTTCCAATGCTTCCCAGGATAGCTCGAGAAGCATGCGCTGCTGGGGGTCCATCGCAAGCGCCTCACTCGGCGCGACACCGAAGAACGCGGGATCGAAGTCTGCGACGCCATCCACGAACCCCCCGACGCGCGTGTAACACGCGCCCGCAACGTCGGGATCCGGGTTGTACAGCCCGGTCAGGTTCCAGCCGCGATCGCCCGGGAATTCGGAGAGCACGTCACGACGCTGCATCACCATGTCCCAAAGATCCTCGGGCGAATTCACCCCGCCCGGGTAGCGGCAGGACATGCCGACGATGGCGATCGCATCGTCGCCGGTGGCGCGAACCGCTGCGGTGTGCTTGATTTCGGGTGGGACGCCGGCGAGCTCGATACGGAGGTAGTTGGCCAGGCGATTGGGTGTGGGGTAGTCGAAGATGAGCGTTGGTGAAAGCGCCAGTCCCGTAGCGGTTTTGAGCCGATTGCGCATTTCGACGGCGGTCAGCGAGTCAAAGCCCAGTTCCTGAAAAGCCCTGTCCGGGTCGATCTCCTCGGCGGCGGTGGTGCCCAACACGGTCGCGATGTGAGACCGCACCAGGCCCAGCAGGACCGCGTGTTGTTCCTGTTGGGAGAGCCCGTGCAGCCGATGCGCGAGAGCCGACTTCGACTTCGCGGCGGCCACCGAATCGTCGACCTGACGCCGGGTCGGCGCGTTGACCAGGTCGGTGAACATCTTTGGCACCGCGACCGAATGGGCCCGCAGCGCGCTGATATCGATTCGGGCGGGCGCCAGAAACGGCTGGTCGACAACCAATGCTGTATCGAACAATTCCATCGCCTCGGCCGAGGACAGCGCCGAGATTCCGCCGCGGCCCAGGCGGGCACGATCGGCGGCCTCCATGCTTCCGGTCATCGCGCTGGCCTGATCCCACAGCCCCCACCCCAGTGAGATCGCCGGCAGGCCATGCGCCCGCCGATGCGCGGCGAGGCCGTCGAGGAACGAGTTGGCCGCCGCGTAATTGCCCTGGCCCGACGACCCCACCAGCCCGGCCAATGAGGAAAACATCACGAACGCCAACAGGTTCAGATCGCGAGTCAACTCGTGCAGGTTCCACGCCGCATCCGCCTTGGCCCGCAACACCGCATCGACCCGCTCGGGGGTCAGCGATGTGACCACCGCGTCATCGAGGACGCCGGCCGCGTGAATGACGCCCGACAACGGCTGCTGCGCCGGGATGGCGGCGATTGCCTCGGCCAGCGCAGCCCGGTCCGCCGCGTCGCAGGCGACCACGTGCGCCCGGGCCCCGCCAGACTCCAACTCGGCGATCAACTCCGCGCAGCCCGGTGCATCCGGACCCTGCCGACTCAGCAACACCAAGTTCCGAACACCGTGCTCTGCCACCAAATGCCGCGCCAATGTCGAACCCGCCATGCCGGTTCCGCCCGTGATCAACACGGTGCCCGAGGCCAGCCCGCCGGGCCCGCCGGGCCCACCAGGCAGCGTCATCACGATCTTGCCGATGTGGCGCGCCTGGCTCAGGTAGCGCAACGCCGCGCGAGCTCGCCGGATATCGAACGTCTTCACCGGGAGCAGTCGCAGCGCACCGGCGTCGAACAGTTCGGCGAGACCGAGCATGTATTGATGCATCCGGGGGCGGCTGGGCTCGAAGAGGTCGAAGGCGCGGTAGCGCACACCCGGGTATTGCTCAGCTACCACACCGGGGTCGCGGATGTCGGTCTTGCCCATCTCCAAGAACACGCCGCCGGGGGCAACCAGCCGCAGGGAGGCATCCACGAATTCACCGGCCAGCGAGTCCAACACCACGTCCATCCCAGCCACGCCGGTCCTGCCGGTGACCGACCGGAACTTGTCCTCGAACTCCAGGCTTCGCGAATCGGAGATGTGATCGTCGTCAAAGCCCATGGCCCGCAACGTGTCCCACTTACCACGGCTCGCGGTGGCGAACACCTCCAGGCCGAAATGGCGGGCCAGCTGGACGGCAGCCATGCCCACTCCGCCCGTGGCGGCGTGCACCAACACCCGCTGCCCCGGTTGGACGTCGGCCAGGTGGACAAACCCCATGTAGGCGGTGATGAAAACGACCGGGGTAGCCGCGGCTTCGGCGTACGACCACTCGGCCGGCATCGGAAGTAACAGGCGGACATCGCCGGGCACCAGTGTGCCGCTGCCTTCGGGAAAGAATCCGTACACCGAATCGCCGACCGCGAATTCGTCGACTCCTGGACCGACTTCGACCACCACGCCGGCACCCTCACTAAGGAGCAGCGCCTCGTGGGTGAACATGCCCAGGGTGATCATGATGTCACGGAAGTTCGCCGCGACGGCACGCAGTTGCACCCGTACCCAGCCGGGCTCCAACGGTGCGTCGGCGTTGGGAACAGGCTCCAATTGCAGGTTGTCGAACGTTCCCGCACTGGACAGACCCAGCCGCCACGGTCCGTCGCTGGGCGGCACCAACAGACCTTCAACCTCGCGGCTGCCGCGCACCCGCGGGGCGTAAAACGTTCCACCCCTTAGCAATACCTGCGGCTCGCCGATGCCCAGCACGGAACCAACCACGTCATCGCCAAGAGGGACGTCAGAGTCCACGAGCACGATTCGGCCGGGATGTTCGGTTTGCGCCGAGCGCATCAGCCCCCAGACCGCCGCCCCCGCCAGATCGGTGACGTCCTCCCCGTCCAACCCCATCGCGCCGCGGGTGGCCACCACCAGCACACCCGAGTCGCGCTCGACCAACCACGACTGCACAGCGGCCAGCACCTGGTGCGTGCGCTCATGGGTTTCCCGTACTGGACTATCCTCGGCTGCAAAGGATTCGAACAGTAGGTGCGACGGGGTCGCGTCGGACGGGGTCGCGTCGGACGGGGTCGCGTCGGATGGGGCCACATCGGATGGGGTCGGGGAAACTCCGGACAACGGTGACCAAACGACCTCGAACAGCCGGTCCGCGCCCGCACCCGATACCGCCGCCCGCAGCTGCTGCTCGGTCACCGGGCGGGCGAACATCGCGCCCACCGACAGCACCGGCAACCCCAACCCGTCCGCCAATTCGATGGACACTGCCGACGGTCCCGCCGGTGCGATGCGCGCGCGTACCGCGGACGCACCCGCGGCATGTAACGACACGCCCTGCCACGAGAACGGCAATACGACTTCGGGGTTCTCGTTGCCGATGATCGCCGCGTGCAGCGTCGCGTCGAGTAGCGCCGGGTGCACTCCGAATCCGCTGACCCCTCCGGCCGCGTCCGGCAACTCCACCTCGGCGAACACCTCGTCGCCACGGACCCAAGCCGCGGTGAGTCCTTTGAACGCCGGCCCATAGCCGTACCCGCGCGCCGCCAACCGCTCGTAACCAACAGCCGGGTCGATAGCGACCGCACCCGCTGGAGGCCATGCGGACAGATCAGCGCTCGGCACGATCGAACCGGAGCTCAACGCCCCTTCGGCGTGGCACACCCACCCGGAACCGCCATCGGCGCGGGAAAATATCGAAACTCTGCGCCGCCCTGATTCTTCGGAATCGTCAGGGGGGCCGACGACCACCTGTACCGCAACCGATCCCAACCCGGAATCCCCGGCCTGCAACATCATCGGCGCCAGCAGTGTGAGCTCGTCGACCACCGAACAGCCGACCTCGTCGCCGGCGCGGATTGCCAACTCCACGAACCCCGCGCCCGGGAATATCACCACACCGGATACGGCGTGATCGGCCAACCACCCGTGGACGCCGGGCGATAACCGACCCGTGAGCGATACCCCGCCGGAGGCCGGCAGCTCCAATACCGCGCCCAACAATGCGTGCTCGCCGGTTTCCAGCCCCAGGCCGACGGCATCCGCCGCAGCACCTTCACCGGACAGCCAAAACCGTTGTCGATCAAAGGCATAAGTGGGTAACTGCACAAGACCTGCGCCACGGAACGCGCCGCCCCACGATACTTCCACGCCCGCAACAAACGCCGAGGCGGCCGACATCAGGAACCGCTCGAGCCCGCCGTCATCACGGCCCAGGGTGGGAATGACGATGGCCTCGCCTTCCGGCGGGGTGTCGCCGGAAGCGTTCATCGCACCGGCGTTTACGGTGTCCTCGATACCGGCGATCAGGGCGGGATGCGGGCTGGACTCGATGAAGGTGCGGTACCCGTACTCGCAGGCACTGCGCACCGCCTGGTCGAACTGCACAGTTTGCCGGATATTCCGATACCAGTATTCGGCATCCAAACCGGCTGTATCCAAACGGCTTCCGGTCACCGTGGAAATGAAGACGGTGCGCGACGAACGTGGCTCGAGGCCGGCCAGAATCTCGACGAGCTCGCCGCGAATCGCCTCCACCTCAACCGAATGCGACGCATAGTCGACATCAATCCGGCGGGTCCGCAAATCCAGGTCCGCGCAGAAGCCGACGAGCTCGTCCAGCACCGCCACTTCACCCGACACCACGACCGACGCCCGGCCATTGACGGCCGCGATGCCTACCCGATTACCATAGGGCGCCAACAGGTCCCGTGCGCGCTCGGTGCCGCACGAGATGGACAGCATCCCGCCGGGGCTGGCCACTGACCTCAGCAGCTTGCTGCGCAACGTGACGACCTTTGCGGCATCGCGCAAGGACAACGCGCCCGCGACGTACGCGGCGGCGATTTCGCCTTGCGAGTGGCCGATCACAGCATCCGGCTGCACCCCGACCGACCTCCACAACTCGGCCAGCGACACCATCACGGCGAAGAGCACCGGCTGGACCACGTCGACACGATCCATGCCCGGAGCACCGGGCGCCCCACGTAGGACGTCGGTGAGCGACCAGTCGACGAATTCAGCGAAGGCTTCGGCACACTTGTCGATCTGTTGGGCGAAAACCGGCGCGGAATCGAGCAATTCGATACCCATGCCCACCCACTGGGAGCCTTGGCCGGGGAAGACGAAGACGTTCCTGCCCGCGGGCACCGCCTTGCCGCGAATGACCGAACCGTTCAGCTCGTCGCCGGCCAAGTCAGCCAGCCCGGCCAGCAACCGACCCCGATCACCCCCGACGACGACGGCGCGATGCTCGAAGGTCGACCGGCCCGCCAACGACCATCCCACGTCGGCAACATCAAGCTCGGGGTGTGCGCCCACATGCGCAGCTAACCGAGCGGCCTGAGCCCGCAAGGCGGTCGCCGACTTTGCAGAAAGAACCCACGGCACCACCGGAACCCCGGCCCCGGCGTCGCCGCGTTCCGGCTCGGGCGGGGCCGACTCGACAATCACATGTGCATTTGTGCCGCTCACCCCGAACGACGACACCCCGGCCCGTCGAAGCCGACCCGGAACCCCACCCTCAGCCGGCCAGGCCCGCGGCTGCGTCAACAACGACACCGCTCCCGCCGACCAATCCACATGCGGACTCGGCCCATCCACGTGCAACGTCGCCGGCATCACCTCGTGACGCAGCGCCAATACCATCTTCATCACACCGGCCACCCCCGCGGCGGCCTGCGTGTGGCCCATATTCGACTTGATCGACCCCAACCACACCGGCTCGCTTCGGCCCTGCCCATAGGCCGCCAACAACGCCTGGGCCTCGATCGGATCGCCCAACGTCGTGCCGGTCCCATGCCCCTCGACCACATCGACGTCAGCCGCCGAGAGCCCCGCGTTGGCCAGCGCCGCCCGCACCACCCGCTGCTGCGAAGGACCGTTCGGCGCCGTCAGACCATTCGACGCGCCATCCTGATTGACCGCCGAACCTCGCACCACCGCCAGCACCGGATGACCCAGCCGCCGCGCATCCGACAACCGCTCCACCGCCAGCATCGCCCCGCCCTCGGACCAGCCGACCCCGTCAGCCGCTCCGGCGTACGCCTTGCACCGGCCATCCGGCGCGAGCCCCCGGTGCCGGCTGAACTCGACGAAGACCGTCGGCGTGGCGAGCACGGTCGCCCCGCCGGCCAGCGCCAGGTCGCACTCACCCGAACGCAACGACTGCACCGCCAGGTGCAAGGCCACCAACGACGACGAACACGCCGTATCCACGGATATGGCGGGGCCCTCCAGTCCCAGCACATACGACACCCGCCCCGAGGCGACGCTCGACGTCGTGCCGGTCAGGCGGTAACCCTCGATCTCCTCGGCCGACAGCCCGTAGCCCTGGGCGACGACTCCCGCGAACACCCCGGTGGCGCTGCCGCGCAACCCAGTGGGATCGATCCCGGCCCGCTCGAGCGCCTCCCACGACAGCTCCAGCAGCATCCGATGCTGGGGATCCATCGCCAGCGCCTCACTCGCCCCTACGCCGAAGAACGCGGGATCGAAGTCCGCGACCCCGTCCACGAAGCCGCCGGTGCGCGCGTAGGACTTGTGCAGCACGTCCGGATCCGGGTCGAATAGCGTCGCCAGATCCCAGCCGCGATCGGCCGGAAACTCCGATATCACGTCCCGGCCGTCGGCCAGCATCTGCCACAGGCCCTCGGGGGTGTCGACGCCACCCGGAAACCGGCAGGACATCCCGACGATTGCGATCGGCTCACTCGACCGCTCCAGTAACGCACGGTTGGTGCGTTTCAGCCGTTCGACCTGAGCCAGCGCCTTTCGCAGAGCTTCGGTCGCATGCTGAAGTTGATCAACCATCACTGTCCTTGCCTAATATTGGCCGTCTACCACCGCTCGGGTGCGGCGCCCGCCGAGTCACGGAATGAGCCGCACAGAATTGCGGCGTCAACTTTTCGACCAGCGTAGTGTTGCCGGCGGTCCGAGAGCGAAAGGCCTTCGGAAGAGGACCTGCTACCCGTCCGATGGGGCTTGACACTGCGCACCGGTTGGCTCGGTGCACTCTGCACCCGTTGCACACCTAGCGCGCCATCCATGGAGTGAATGTACTCAGCTAGCCACCGGCGGTGGTCAGGGGCATCTGACTGGACCGTCCGGCGGCGCATAAGATCCGCCGTCCCGCGGGACACGCCGGCCCCCACGTTCGGCACGTCTCCTGGTAGTCACCTGGCTGTCCCCTGATGGTCCTCTCGTAGTTCGCTGCTAGTCCAACCGGCAAACCACTGCGCTACCCTTCGCTAACTAAAGGGCGGCCGACAACGCGTGCGGAGACAGATGGCAGAGCAGACTTCCTTATCCCCGGAGGTATTGGCATATCTGCGCGCAGCGTCATTGCGCGAGGACGAGATCCTCCGGGAACTTCGTGAGGAGACCGCCACTTATCCCATGGGGCAAGCGATGCAAGTGATGGCCGAAGAGGGTCAACTTCTGGCACTGCTGGTGAGACTGACAAATGCTCGGGTTGTATTAGAAGTCGGCACCTTTACGGGCTATAGCACGCTCTGCATGGCGAGGGCCTTGCCGCCGGGGGGCCAGCTCATCACCTGCGATATCACCAATCGGTGGCCGAAAATCGGCATGACATATTGGCAGCGGTCCGGCATTGCCGACCGAATCGAGGTGAAAATCGGCGACGCCGCAGAAACGCTCGCGCTCCTCCTCGACGAAAGAGGCCCAGGCTTTGCCGACGTCGCATTTATTGACGCCGACAAGGCGAATTATTGTGCATACTACGAAAAGACACTTCCGCTGATCCGCCCGGGTGGGTTGGTCATTATCGACAACACGCTGCTATTCGGCCGAGTGGCCGATGACGAAGATAACAGCCCCGAGGTCGTTGAGATCAGAGAACTCAACTCGCGGTTGCTCCGCGATGAACGAATCGATTTATCCGTATTGCCAATGGCGGATGGAATCACTCTCGCGCGGAAGAGGGAGATTTGAGGTCCGGCGCAATCAGCTGGATCGCAGTCGGCGCTTCTCGACGGCTCGGGACGAGGTGGAGGCACGTGATGTCATCGCATTCAGGCAACAAGTCATGACAGGGGCAGCCGGAATCTCGGAAACCGAGAAACCGGTAGGTTATCTCCATAATCCTATTGCGTCCGGTTGCGCGAAAATCTGCGACCAAGTGCACACCCGCATCCGCGGCATGGCCGATCAACCAGCTCAATACGGTAGCGCCTACACCAAAACTGACGACGCGGCACGAAGTCGCGAGCAGTTTGAGGTGCCAATAAGCCTCACGCATCTCCACCAGAACAATGCCAACTACCCCGTGGGCCCCGAAGCGATCATCCAGACTCACCAACATCACTTCGTAGTCAGGATCACCGCATAATTCCCGCAAGATCGTTTCGGGGTAATGAATACCCGTCGCGTTCATCTGACTGGTACGAAGCGTCAGCTCCTCTGCACGCGGAAGGTCCTCGGGTACTGCCCGCTCGATACGCAGCCTCAGTTCGAGCGAACGCAAAAAAGCATCGTCCGGCCCTTGAAAGTCATTGCGGTATTGATCCCGTCGTATAGCAGCCTGGTACATTTGCCGTCGTCGACCAGCGTCGATTGTCACAACTTTCGTGCTGAATTCAGGCAGCCCGGGCAAGGTTGCAATCTGACCTGGCGAGTAACAACGAACCTCGGGCAAATGGAAAGCGACCTCCGCACGTTCCGCCGGCTGGTCGTCGATGAACGCAATTGTCCGTTGTGAAAAGTTGAGCTGCTCAGCGATATTTCGCACGGAGTTCGACTTCGGGCCCCAGGAAATCTGTGGAAAGATGAAGTAATCGGCAATTCCGAGCTCGGAAAGGCGCGACCAGGCCAAATCGTGATCGTTTTTACTCGCGATCGACTGGAGTATGCCGCGCGAGTCGAGGACCTCGACCGTATGCAGAACGTCGTCGGCGATGTAAACGCGGTCTTCTTCCAGTAAAGTGCCGTGCCACAAGGTGTTATCCAGGTCCCACACGAGACACTTAACAAGACTGTCTTGTTGAGCCATGCCTAGCTACACTCGATCCATGTAATACAACGGCCTATTTAATACAATGACATTGTGTGATCTGCCAATAGCAACTGGCATATTTCCGTGCTGCCCTCGATGATTTCCATGAGCTTCGAGTCGCGATAAGCGCGAGCTACCACATCTCCGCTTCGCGCCCCTGCCGATGCGAGTATCTGCACCGCCGCCGTAGAGCCCTGAACGGCGTTTCGGGAGCTCACCAACTTAGCCAGTACGGCCTTTATCGGCGTATCGGGCGTTCCTGCATCCCATGACCGGCTGGCATGTTCGCATAGCCGCGCCGCGGCTTGCTCGAGGACGAACAGCTCCGCGAGGTGGCGCTTGATTAGCTGGTGTTGGTCCAGCGTTTTCCCGAATTGTCGGCGGGTTCGTGCGTGTGACGCGGCTTGGCCGAGGCAGGCACGCAATATCCCGACGCAACCCCAGGCGACGGATAGCCGTCCGTATGACAGCGCGGTCGTTATTATCAGCGGGAGAGATTGAGCCGCGCGCCCCAAAATGTTGTCTGCCGGCACCTCGACATTATCGAAATAGATGTTCGCGTGCCCAGCGGCGCGGCAGCCGAGTGCATCGTCGATAGCTTCCACCCGGACGCCCGGCGAAGATAGGGGCACCACTGCCGCGGCAGCACCCTCCTCGATGCGCCCGAACACAACCACCAGATCGGCATAGCTTGCGCCGGTCACCCAAATCTTGTGTCCGTCGACCACGGCGCTGCGGCCGCGACGACTTATGCGGGTCGTCATTTCTGAGAGGTCGCTGCCTGCGCCCGGTTCGGTGAATCCGACTCCCGCCAGTTTTCCGCTGGTCAACTCGTGTAGGTAGAGCTCGCGTTGGTCGTGATCGGCGAGCTTTTGAATGGACCAGGCCGCCATTCCATGGGAAGTCATCACACTGCGAACGGAGCTGCAGCGGCTGCCTACATGTGCGGTGAACTCACCCGCGTCTAGGCTACTGAAGCCGATGCCCCCGAAGGATGCAGCGACTTGGGGGCACAGCAATCCATCTGCGCCGAGGCGGCGGAGGACGTCGTGTGGGATCCTGCCCTGCGCGTCCCATTCCGGGGCCCGGCCGCCGATAAGAACGTCGACCAGACGACAGTGGTCGTCGCGTTCTTTGGAGGTTGTCATTTTTCCGTGAGTCGGCGAACAAGGCCTGCCATCGCGTTTACGGATCGAAAGTTCGCCATGTCCAGATCGCGTCCTTCCACCTCCACGTCGAATTGAGTTTCTATCTGTACGACCAATTCCAAGGCGAACATAGAATTGATCACACCGTCGGCAAACAAGTCCTGTTCGGGTCGCACGGTGGTCTTCAGCCGCCTGCTCAGCATTGAAAGTAGCTCGCTTGTAACGCGGCCGTCCGATGCCTCGGCTTCAACATAGTTTTCAGCGTAGTTCTCAGCGCTCACTCAACACCCTCGCCGTATTCGTAGAATCCATAGCCGGTCTTACGGCCTAGCTGGCCCCGTCTCGCCTTATCAACAAGCAGACGGCATGGCCGGTAACGTTCATCCCCGGTCCGTTCGTACAGTGAATCCAGCGAATCGACCAGGTTGTCGATCCCGATCAGGTCCGCGGTGCGAAGGGGACCAACCGAATGACCGAGGCATCCCACAAGTAATGAATCGATCGATTCGACGGTGGCCACACCTTCTTCGACTATACGCGCCGCGTCGTTGAGCATCGGATGCAATAGTCGGCTTGTGACAAAGCCGGGGCTATCGTTGACGACGACCATTTGTCGTTCGAGTCGCTTTAGCAATGTGTCGACATGGTCGATGGCGATCTGGGCCGTGCGTGGCCCGCGGATCACTTCGACCATCTTTATCAGGTATGCGGGATTCATGAAATGAGCGCCCACAAGGCGTTCGGGGCGTGCCAAGACATCCGCGAGCTCATCGATGGGAATCCCCGACGTATTAGAGATAAGTGGCGTGGCCACATCGAGATGCGCCTCGGCCTGCCGAAGCACTTCACGCTTTAGATCACCGTTCTCGGTAATCGCTTCGACCACGGCAATGACACCTTCGGCTAGTTCGAATTCCGTGCCGGTCGTAAGCTGGCCAAGTGGCCGGTCGAGCGGGAATTTCGATAACAAGCGGCCGTGTCGAAGTTGCGTTGCGATCTGGCGATTCGCCCTGTCGAGCTGATTCCCGTCTATGTCGATCAACATAACCGAGACGCCATGGGCCAGTGCCATCGTTGTGATGCTCGTGCCCATTACACCTGCGCCGACGACAACGAGATAGCCCTGATCGGGGCGTCGCGCGCTAATTTCGGATATCGTCGACGTTCGCACAGTTTCGGTATTTCTCACATGCATGCATTGGGCCCGCCCGGTCGCGCCAGGCCGCTGGGAAAGAACATTGCCGGGCACGAACTATACGGGGTCCGCTCCTCCTAAACCCTATTGGCGAGGGGCGCTGCTCTCCCGCCCCGCTGGGAACAGCTGGCTGAGATTCCCCACCCAAGTCCAGAAACTCCCGGCCTGACCTGCAGGTATAGGTCAGCGCGCGCTGTCTCGACGATGCTAGCAAATGCCAACAGCAGTCCACGTCAGATAGATCGGTGGGGGCAACGCGGTGAGCCGCGGCTCGCCGCAGTTCCGCGACGTCATCGAGGGTGTCGCGCGCCTGACCGTCAGTCGGACCGCCGGGGCGGCCGTCAAGGGCACCCGTCGGCGGTGCGGTCCCGACGACCGGAAGCCGTATAGTTTCTGCAGCGCGGGCCCGTCGCGGCCGCGACAGTAGCGGCGACTGCGAATAGTTGCCCGCGAGAGGTTAGGTGCATCCCACATTGGGTGGCGGTCAGTCCATCGAGCACGGCTCACGACCGGTAGAGGTTGCCGTGATTGGGGTGGCTTGCCGATTTCCAGGCGTGTCCAACCCAGCCGAATTCTGGGAAATTCTCCGAGACGGCGAAGAAGTTACCGGTCCATCGCCCGCCGATAGGTCCCGGGCTGACCCGCTAGGAAGCCCCACAAGCCCAGATCAGCGGCAAGAGGGCCGGCAAGAGGGCCGGCAAGAGGGCCGGCAAGAGGGCCGGCAAGAGGGCCGGCAAGAGGGCTATATCAACAACGCATTTGATTTCGATGCAGATTTCTTCGACATCTCGCCGCGCGAGGCTCGTTCGATGGATCCGCGACAGCGGCTTGCTCTTGAGCTGACGTGGGAATTGCTCGAGGCGTCCCTGGTAAAGCCCGACAGAATGCGTGGACATCATGCCGCGGTTTATATCGGAGCGATGAACGATGATTATGCGCATCTGACGCTCCGCGACGGCGGAGCCAACCTCGATCATCACTCCTTTTCCGGCCTCAGCCGGGGATTGATCGCCAACCGAGTCTCGTACGCATTCGGTATGGATGGGCCCAGTCTTACCGTCGATTGCGGTCAATCTTCCTCTCTGGTGGCGGTGCATCTCGCGTGCGAAAGCCTTCGAGCCGGCGAGTCATCGCTGGCAATCGCCGGAGGCATCCATCTCAACCTCGCCGCCGAAACCGCGCTGCTCGAAGCGAAATTCGGTGCGTTGTCAACCTCGGGCCACACCTACACGTTCGATGAACGCGCCGACGGGTACGTGCGGGGTGAGGGGGGCGGCCTGGTCCTTTTGAAGCCACTAGCCGCAGCGATCGCTGATGGAGATCGGATCCGTGCCGTGATTCGCGCCAGCGTCGTGGGCAATGCAGGCCGGAACGAAGCTGGATTGACCGCGCCTTCTGTTGCGGGACAGGCTGAAGTCCTGCGGCGCGCTTACCGTCGCGCGGGCCTCGGCAGCACGCAGGTGGATTACGTCGAATTGCATGGTACGGGAACCACATTGGGTGACCGCACCGAAGCGACGGCGCTCGGCGAGCTGTTCGCGGGGCGCGGAGGCCGCCCGCTGCTGGTCGGTTCTGTGAAGTCGAATATCGGCCACCTCGGCGCCGCCGCAGGCATTGCCGGGCTGCTGAAGACGGTCCTGGCAATGGAAAACGGCGAAATTCCAGCGAGCCTCAATTACTCCCAGGGCAACCGAAAAGTTGATCTCGAGAAGCTTGGGTTGCGGGTCAATCGGGAACTTACCCCCTGGCCGGTCGAAGAGAGCCGGCCACGGCGGGCGGGGGTGTCGTCGTTCGGGATGGGCGGCACCAATGCGCACGTGATTCTCCAGCAGGCTCCACCGCCGACCGAGGTCACTGAAAGCGCTGCCGGTCAAGGCGATTCGGGGTTGTCGGCGTTGCCATGGGTGTTGTCGGCCAAGTCCGGTGAGGCGCTGGCCGGTCAGGCGGCCCGGCTGTTGGCCTGGACTCGGGCTGACGAGCGGTTGGATCCGGTGGATGTGGGGTGGTCGTTGATCACCACCCGGTCGGTGTTTGAGCATCGGGCGGTGGTGGTGGGGGCTGATCGGCTGCAGTTGATGGAAGGGTTGGCGGGGTTGGCGGGGTTGGCTGGCGGCCTGCCGAGTGCAGATGTGGTGGTCGGTCGGGCACAGTCAATACGCAAAACAGTGCTGGTGTTTCCCGGACAGGGTTCGCAGTGGCGGGGAATGGGTGTGCAGTTGTTGGACGCGTCGCCGGTGTTCGCGAACCAGATGCGATGTTGCGGTGATGCGTTGGCGGAGTTCGTGGATTGGTCGCTGCTCGATGTGGTGCGGGGGGTGCCGGATGCACCCGGGCAGGATCGAGTGGATGTGGTGCAGCCGGTGTTGTGGGCGGTGATGGTGTCGCTGGCCCGGTTATGGCAGCACGTTGGTGTGGTTCCCGATGCCGTGGTCGGGCATTCACAGGGCGAGATTGCCGCGGCGTATGTGGCCGGGGCGTTGTCACTGCGGGACGCGGCGGCGGTGGTGGCGCTGCGCAGCAGGTTGTTGGCGCAGCTCGCCGAAACCGGGGGGTCCGGCGGCATGGCCGTGGTTTGTCTGCCCGCCACCGAGGTCGCAACACTGCTGAACCGCTGGCAGGGGGCCCCAGAAGCCCCGGTAATCGCTGCGATCAACGGACCCATGACAACGGTCCTTTCCGGTGCGGTAAAGGACCTCAGGAAGATCGTCCTTGAGTGCGAATCGTCAGGAGTTCGAGCGTTTCGGATTCCGTCGAGCATTTCGGGTCATTCTCCGATGATCGAGCGCTCCAAGGCCGAATTGATCAGCGCGTTAGACAGCATAAGGCCCTTGCCGTCGACGAATATCGAGTTCTATTCAACAGTCACCGGCGGGTTGCTGGACACGGCGAATCTGGACAAGAACTACTGGTATCGCAATCTCCGCGACACCGTCCAGTTCGAGTCCGCGGTCCGTCAGTTGCGCGAGGGCGGCTACAACACGTTCATTGAGCCCAGTCCGAATCCGGTGTTGATCGCCGAGATCGAGGAAACCGTCGCCGCGTGCGGGCGAGAACCTGCCGAGGGCTCAGAGGACTTAGTGACGATCCCGACGTTGGGTCGCGATGACGGTGGCTTGCAACGATTTTGGAAGTCGGTGGGGCTCGCCCATGTTGCGGGTTTGGACGTGGAGTGGTCGGCGGCGTTCGCCGGTGGTGCCGCACGCACGGTCGAATTGCCGACGTATGCGTTTGCGCGGCGGCGGTTTTGGTTGGCGGGGTCGGGTCGGGTCGCGGATGTCCGTGGCGTGGGGTTGGCCGGGGCGGAGCACGCGTTGTTGGGTGCCGTGGTGGAACGGCCCGATTCCGCCGGCGTGGTGTTGACCGGTCGGTTAGCGGTGGGTGTCGACGCGTGGCTGGCCGATCACGCGGTGGCCGGGGTGGCGGTGCTGGCGGGGACGGCTTTTGTGGAGTTGGCCATCCGCGCTGGTGATGAGGTCGGTTGCGCGGTGGTGGAGGAGCTGACGCTGCTGGCGCCTCTGGTGCTGCCCGAGGGGGCCGCGGTGCGGCTGCAGGTGGTTGTCGGCGGCGCCGGTGAATTCGGTGGTCACCCGGTGTCGGTGTATGCCCGAGGCGACCAGCCCAATGCGGAGTGGGTGTTACATGCCCAGGGCCTGCTGGGCGCCGGGTTGACAGCGGTGTCCGCAGCAGCGGATCTGTCGTTGTGGCCGCCGGCTGGGGCCACGGCCGTCGACGCCACCGGCGCGTATGCGCGGTTGGCCGCACGCGGCTACGGGTACGGTGCGGCGTTCCAGGGATTGCAGGCCCTCTGGCAGCGAGGATCGGAAGTGTTTGCCGAGGTCGCCGTGCCCGAAGGGGTGGAGGTCGCCGGGTTCGGCATTCATCCGGCCTTGTTGGACGCAGTGCTGCAGGCCTGGGTGCTCACCAGGACCGAGCACGTCGCTGAGACGTTGGTGCCCCTCACGTGGGCGGGAGTATCGCTGCACGCCGCGGGGGCCAGACGGGTGCGGGCGCGGCTCGCCCCGGCCGGCGACGGCGCGGTGTCCGTGGAGCTGGCCGACACCAGCGGGCTACCGGTGTTATCCGTGCAGTCGTTGGTGGTGCGGCCGATCACCGCGCAGCAGTTAACCGGCGTGGTTGCCACGGCCGGCGGCGACGCACGTCTGGAACTGCTGGAAGTGGTATGGACGCCGATCGCACGGGACCACAGCCTAACCGGCGCTGGTACGCCAAAAACGAACGGGGCGAAGACAACTCCCGACGGCGACGTCCGCAAGCCCGATCGGGATTTTGTGGTGTGGGAGCTGGGCAGCGCGGAGCAGCCGGGTTCGGGCGCCCAGGGCGTGACGGGGTCGGTTTACGCCGCAACCCACCGGCTGTCAGGGGTGCTGCAATCCTGGCTCGCTGCGGGTCGAGCGCCCACGTTGGTGGTGCTGACCCGCGGCGCCGTGGGAGTGGCCGGCGAGGATGTCACCGACCTGGCTGCCGCGGCGGTCTGGGGATTGGTGCGTTCGGCGCAAAGCGAAAATGCGGGCCGGATCATGCTAGTCGATACCGACGCGCCGGTGGATGTGGCGGATTTGGCAGTGCTGACCGGCTGCCGGGAACCCCAACTGGCGATCCGCGCCGGCCACGCCTACGCCGCACGCCTGGCCTCGACCACACCGCAGCCGCTGCACTTACCAGACGGGTTGTGGCGGTTGGGAGTTAGGGGTGGGGGAACGTTCGAGGATGTGGTGATAGAGCCCTGCGCGCAGGCGGACACTCAGTTGCAGGTGGGCAAGCTGCAGGTGGGCCAAGTGCGGGTTGCTGTGCGCGCGGTCGGGGTTAATTTCCGGGATGTGCTGGCGGCGTTGGGAATGTTTCCCGGCCCAGCGGAGCTCGGTGGGGAAGGCGCGGGGGTTGTCGTTGAGGTTGGCACGGGTGTGACCGGTGTCGCCGTGGGCGATCGGGTGATGGGCTTGCTGGGCACGGCGGGGCCGGAGGCCGTGGTAGACCAGCGGCTAATTGTTCGGGCGCCGACGGGGTGGTCGTTCGCCGAGGCAGCCGGTGTGCCGATGGCGTTTTTGACCGCCTATCACGGGCTGGCGGATTTGGCCGGGCTCCAGCCGGGGCAATCGGTGCTGATCCACGCCGCGACCGGCGGAGTGGGGTTGGCGGCGGTGCAGTTGGCACGGCATTGGGGTGCGGAGGTCTTTGCCACCGCTAGCCGCGGTAAGTGGGACACATTGCGCGCCATGGGATTCGACGAGGACCATATCGCAAATTCGCGCACGCTGGAGTTTGCCGAGAAGTTCCTGTCCGCCACCGGCGGGCACGGGGTGGACGTGGTGTTGAATTCGCTGGCCGGGCAGTTCGTGGACGCTTCGATGCGGTTACTGCCGCGCGGCGGGCGTTTCATCGAGATGGGCAAGACCGACATCCGCGACCCCGAGGTCATCGCCCAAGCGCATCCCGCGGTGTCGTACCGGGCCTTCGACCTGACTGAGGCCGGCCCGCAGCGCATCGAGCAGACGCTCGGCGAGTTGGCGGGACTGTTCAACAGCGACACGGTGCATAAGCTGCCGGTCACTACCTGGGACATCCGGTATGCCCCGCAGGCCCTCCGCTTCGTCGGCCAGGCCCGACACGTCGGCAAAGTGGTTCTGACCATGCCCGATTCAACCTCTGATGCCTTGGCGGCGGGCACGGTGTTGATTACTGGTGGGACCGCGTTGGCCGGTGCGGTGCTGGCCCGGCACGTGGTGCATCGGTACGGGGCGCGCCATGTGGTGCTGGCAAGTCTCGATGGGGATCTCGCCGAAGGGGCCGGCGAACTGGTGGCCGAGTTGACCCACGCCGGTGCCGAGGCGCAGGTGGTGGCCTGTGATGTGGCCGATCGTGAAGCGGCGGCGGCGTTGTTGGCAGGACTGCCCCCGCGGTACCCGCCGTTGCACGGGATCATCCACGCCGCCGCGGCGATCGATGATGCGGTGATCACCTCGTTGACCCCCGACCGGATCGATCCTGACCGGATCGATACGGTGTTGGCGCCCAACGTGGATGCGGCGTGGAACCTGCATGAGCTGACCCGCGATCTGAACCTGTCGATGTTCGTGATGTGTTCCTCGCTGGGCACGGCAGCCAACGCATTCCTTGACGGGTTGGCCATTCACCGGCGCGCAGCCGGGCTGCCGGGCATATCGATGGCGTGGGGATGCTGGGAACAAGCCGACCCGATCCGAACGAACCGCGGCGGTCTCGCGGCGATGACAACCGATCAAGCACTGGAGTTGTTCGATACCGCGTTCATCGCTAATCACCCCACCGCGGTGGCCGCCCGCCCGGACGCCGCCGTGCTGGGCAGCCCCACGCTCAGCGCCCAGTTACCGCCGCTGTTTGACCAGCTCGTCCGCCAGCCCCTGCGGCGGCAGGTCACGACCGATACGACCGTGAGCAAATCGGCGCTGGCCCAACGACTGCATGGACTGACCCTGGACCAACAACACGACCTACTACTCGGCCTGGTGCGTTCACACGCGGCGGTTGTGCTGGGCCACTCCAACCCCGGCGACATCGATCCCCGCCGGTCTTTCCAGGACAGCGGGTTAGCCTCGCTGAGCGCCGTCGAACTACGTAACCGACTCAAAACCGCTACCGGACTGAGCCTTTCAGCGACCCTGGTGTACAACCACCCCACCCCCGCCGCCTTGGCCTCTCACCTTCACCGGCAACTATCCGAGAGCAGCGTCGACGAGGCGCCCGAGGTCGAAATCCAGCGCCTGATCAGCGCGATTCCAGTAGAACGGCTTCGCGGGATTGTCGATGTGCTGCTGGGCAAACTGCGCGACAAAGATGCCGCAGATCCCAACCGGCAGGAGGGGGCCTTCGAAGACATGGACCTGAACGAACTCATCAACATCGCCCTGAGCGGCGAGGGCGAAGACGAGTAGTTCCCGCTACCCTGCGCGCCCTGGTAGGCCGTCACCCAGCTGAACGCGCGTCAGATTCCGGGCGTGTCGGCGACCCTCAGCCCGCGAGTCGCCTGTCCTGCCTGCGGTTTTGCGCGCCCGAAGAGATTCGAACTCCCAACCTTCTGATCCGTAGTCAGATGCTCTATCCGTTGAGCTACGGGCGCCGATGTTCAGTTATATCCTTAAAAAACCCAGCGGAGGCGAGAGGATTTGAACCTCCGGTCCCCTTTGAGGGGGACAACTCATTAGCAGTGAGCCCCATTCGGCCGCTCTGGCACGCCTCCGTGGACTTACCGAGGGTACCGGACCGCACCCAACCCAAGTCGACGTGATCCCGCAACCACCGGAGCCATAGCGTACACATCCGCGACATATGCTGTCGAAGTGAATGCCCGCCTGCGGCCCGAGCTGGATGGACTGCCTGTTTACATCCCCGGCAAGACGGTGCCGGGTGCCATCAAACTGGCCAGCAACGAGACGGTGTTCGGCCCACTGCCCAGCGTCCGCGCGGCCATCGCACGCGCCACCGACGAAATCAACCGCTACCCCGACAACCACTGCCTGGAACTCAAGGCCGCGCTGGCCAAGCACCTGGGTTCGGACTTCACCCCCGAGCATGTCGCCGTCGGCTGCGGTTCGGTCAGCCTGTGCCGCCAGCTCGTCCAGATCACCGCGTCGGCCGGTGACGAGGTGGTATTCGGGTGGCGCAGCTTCGAGCTCTATCCGATCCAGGTCCAAGTCGCTGGCGCCCAGCCCGTCAAAGTCCCGCTGACCGCAGACACCTTTGACCTGGACGCGATGCTGGCCGCGGTCACCGACCACACCCGGCTGATATTCGTCTGCAATCCGAACAACCCGACGTCCACCGTAGTCGACCCGGACGCGCTGACCCGCTTCGTCGAGGCGGTCCCGCCGGACATCGTCATCGTCATCGACGAGGCATACGTGGAGTACATCCGCGACGGCATGCTGCCGGACAGCCTGGGCCTTGTCCGCTCCCATCCCAACGTCGTCGTGATACGCACCTTTTCGAAGGCATACGGGCTGGCGGGCCTGCGCGTGGGCTACGCGGTCGGTGACCCCGACCTCATCGTTGCGCTCGACAAGGTCTATGCCCCGTTCACGGTGTCCAGCATCGCGCAGGCCGCCGCGATCGCCTCGTTGGACGTCGCCGACGAGCTGCTGGCCCGCACCGACGCCGTCGTCGCCGAACGCACCCGTGTCAGCGACGGATTGCGCGCCGCCGGGTTCACGCTGCCATCGACGCAGGCCAACTTCGTCTGGTTGCCGCTGGGTCCCCGCACCGGCAACTTCGTCGAGGAGGCCGCCAACGCCCGCGTTGTGGTCCGGCAGTACGGCACCGACGGCGTCCGGGTCACCGTCGCGGCGCCCGAGGAAAACGACGCCCTGCTGGGCTTTGCCCGCGATTGGATGAGGAATACCAGATGAGACTCGCCCGCACGATGTTCACCGCGTTCAAGGAACGCTCGGGGAACGCAGAAGGCCCCATTTCCGACGCCGAGCTCGACGAATACTGGGCGACCCTGGAACCGGCCACCATCGACGGCATGCTCGGCGAGTGGAAGGGCGGCGAGTTCGTCACCGGACACAAGATGAACGGCCAGCTCGGGAAGGCCGGCTGGTTCGGCAAGACCTTCAAGTCGGCCGCCGACGTGCAGCCGCTGGTGTGCGTGGACGGCGATGGGAACAAGTTCTCCAACGTCGCGATGGGCAAGGGTGAGGCCAGCCTGTGGCTGGAGGACTTCCGCGGCGAAGTCACCGCCACGATGGTCTACGACGGCCAACCCGTGCACGACCACTTCAAGAAGATCGACGACGACGCCGTGATGGGCATCATGAACGGCAAGGGCGTCCTGGATAACGGCCGGTACTACTACTTTTACCTAGAGCGTGTTACCTAGAGCGGGTGTAAACAGCGCCTCGCGGGGCTAACGGCTACCGAACCGGGTTGCGGCCGGTGAACGCGATCAGTTGATCCAGCGCGCTCGCATCTGAGCGCACTTCGACGGGGTCGTCGAACCCGGCCGCGCCGCGCTCCTCCGGCCTGATCAGATCCCGCGCCACCTCCAGCACGTATTCGGCCAGCGAATCCGCGGCATCGACATCGCGCCCCACCGTCGCGGCGTAATCCCAGGCGTGGACCAGAAATTCAACGGACAAAACGGCGGCGGCAATCCGGGCGGGCATCATGTTGGGACCCAGCGGCACGCTGCCGTTCAGGCCGCGTCGATGCCAGGCGTCCAGCGCCGGCCGGGCCGCACCGATGACCTGGCGTTCCACCGAGTCGGTGTGATCGCGCATGGTGAAGTCGGCGTCGGCCATTTCCCCGATCGCCATGATCGAGTTCAGCAGGTGCCCGGTCAGGTCCGTCAGGTTGAACTCCGTGCAGGGGCTCTGCCGGTCCATGTCGTCGCCGGCGATCGTGTGCAGGACTTGCTGCAGCACCGCGAGCGCGGCCTCGGCGCTGGCCAGCTCGTCGGTCGGTCGCGCGTCCGGTCCAGGTCGCAAATCAGGGGACATGCCGACCACGCTACGGTCTGGGCATGGGCGCAGCATACGAATCCGTCACGGTCGAAACCAAGGACCAGGTAGCACAGGTGACCCTCATCGGGCCGGGCAAGGGCAACGCGATGGGGCCCGCCTTCTGGTCCGAGATGCCGGAGGTTTTCGCGCAGCTGGATGCCGACCGCGAGGTGCGCGCCATCGTCATCACGGGATCGGGCAAGAACTTCAGCTACGGCCTGGACGTGCCCGCCATGGGCGGGATGTTCGCCCCATTGATGGCCGAGGGCGCGCTGGCCCGCCCGCGCACCGATTTCCACACCGAGATTCTGCGGATGCAGAAGGCGATCAACGCCGTCGCCGACTGCCGCACACCGACCATCGCGTCGATCCAGGGCTGGTGCATCGGCGGCGCCGTCGACCTGATCTCGGCGGTGGACATCCGCTATGCCAGCGCCGACGCCAAGTTCTCGGTGCGGGAGGTCAGGCTGGCCATCGTCGCCGACATGGGCAGCCTGGCGCGTCTTCCGCTGATCCTGAGCGACGGGCACCTGCGGGAACTGGCGTTGACGGGCAGGGACATCGACGCGGCCCGAGCCGAGAAGATCGGCCTGGTCAACGACGTCTACGAGGACGCCGACAAGACGCTGGAGGCCGCCCATGCGACGGCCGCCGAGATCGCCGCCAACCCGCCGCTGGCCGTCTACGGCGTCAAGGATGTCCTGGACCAGCAGCGGACGTCCGCGGTATCGGAGAATCTGCGCTACGTCGCCACCTGGAACGCCGCGTTCCTGCCGTCCAAGGACCTGACCGAAGGCATCTCGGCTACCTTCGCCAAGCGTCCGCCGCAGTTCACCGGCGAATAGACCTGCCTTTATTGGCCGTCAATGATGCTGTAGCGCAGGGCGATTGCGATCAGCGCGGTCGATATCGCCAGGCCGGCGAACTCCAGCAGCCCGACCGACGTGCCGGCGTGGTGATGGGTGTCGAGAATGTGGCTCAGCGAATGCAGCGCCCAATGCGCGGTGGCAAAGGCCAGCGCCGATACCCGCCACGCCGACCAGCGCAACGCGGCCAACAGCAGTAGACCCAGCGGCAACTCGAACGAAGCGTTGTCGAAGATGTAGTGGTCGTTGCGGGTGCCGAACGCGCCGAGCGTGTCGAAGAAGACGCCGGGCGCCAGCATCATGAACGCCCCGAGGGCGACCGAGTAGGCGCCGAACACGATCAGGACCGCAGCGACATAACGGGAGCGGGTGGCCATTGGTCGAGGTTAGGCCGATGCATCGATACCGGACCGCACGTACCCTCGCTGAGGTGGGGAGGCAGACGAGCACGACCAGCACCACCAGGACGCCAGACGGCAGGATCCGCGTCCCGGCCGACCTGGATGCCGTCACGGCGATCGGCGAGGAGGACCAGTCCGATATCGACGGCGATGCCGTCGAACGTATCTGGCGCGCCGCGCGCCGCTGGTACCAGGCAGGCATGCACCCGGCGATCCAGTTGTGCATTCGACAGCACGGGCGCGTCGTGCTCAACCGCGCCATCGGCCACGGCTGGGGCAACGCACCGACCGATCCGCCCGACGCCGAAAAGATGCCCGCGACGCCGGACACCCCGTTCTGCGTCTACTCGGCGGCCAAGGGCATCACCGCCACCGTGGTGCACATGCTCGTCGAGCGGGGATGCTTCTCGCTCGACGACAGGGTCTGCGAGTACCTGCCGGCCTACACCAGCCACGGCAAGGACCGCACCACCATCCGCCATGTGGTGACCCACAGCGCCGGCGTTCCGTTCCCGACCGGCCCCAGGCCGGACCTCAAACGCGCCGACGACCACGAGTACGTGCAACAGAAGCTCGGCGAATTGCGGCCAATCTACCGGCCGGGTTTGCTGCACATGTACCACGCGCTCACCTGGGGCCCGCTGATGCGCGAGATCATCTGCGCAACCACCGGCAAGGAAATTCGCGACATCCTCGCTGCCGAGATACTCGACCCGCTGGGTTTCCGGTGGACCAACTTCGGCGTCGCCACGAACGATCTCCCGCTGGTGGCACCGAGCCACGCCACCGGAAAGCCGTTGCCGCCGGGGATCGCCCAGATCTTCCGCACGGCGATCGGCGGAACCGTGCACGAGGTCATCCCCTACACCAACTCACCGCGGTTCCTTACCACGATAATCCCGTCGTCCAACACCGTGTCGACCGCCTACGAGATGGCGCGGTTCGCCGAAATCTGGCGTTGCGGTGGCGAACTCGACGGTGTGCGGGTGATGCGGCCAGAGACACTGCGCGGCGCGGTGGCCGAATGCCGACGGCTCCGGCCGGATTTCGCGGTTGGCCTGACCCCGGCCCGCTGGGGAACCGGGTTCATCCTCGGAACCACCAGGTTCGGGCCGTTCGGGCGTAACGCACCGGCCGCGTTCGGTCACCTCGGCCTGAGCAACATCGCGTTGTGGGCCGACCCCGAGCGCGGCCTGGCCGCCGGCTTGATCAGCAGCGGCAAGCCCGGCCGCGACCCCGAACCACGCCGCTACACCATGCTGATGAACACCATTGCCGAAGAGATGCGCATCGCTTAACAAGCAATGGCGCCCCGCGCCGGCGCCCTCGCCCGCGCCCTCGCCCTCGCGTCTGAGTTAACCCGCGTTGCTTTGCCAGCAACCCCGGGCGACCGGAGATGAGATGGAGAGTCGGTCGCGACGTACAACGCAGCGAGAGCGTCCCGCCAAGTTACTTTGACGAAATAACCTGCAGGTTGGCCAGTTTTGATGTCACGGGTGTTGCACAAGTGAGGCCTGCGCCTGACGGTGTGGCCGAAGTGTTACCGACAAATATGAATGACGGCGAATAAGCTGCGACCCCCACCCCGCAAAGGCTATATTCGCTGGGATTATGCGGCCGAAATGCTCAGTGCGTCGATGTTCGGCCGGCCGATGGGATAGGGGAACCCCGTTGAGAGTGTCTGCTGTCGCGTCCTCACGCGCGCCCGGATGCCGCGGAGGCACTGACGGTGCCTGATCTCCCGCCGTCGCTGCTCGACATGCTCTGGGCCAGGTCCACGTCCAAGCGCCTCGCGTACGTCTTCCTCTCCGACGGCACGTCGGAAGGCGAAATCCGGTGGACGTTCGCCGAGGTCGCTGCGCGCTCCGCGGACTTCGCCTTGCACCTGACGGACCGCGGGATCCAAGCCGGCTCCCGGGTGGTGCTGGCGATCAATCCGAGCCTGGATTTCATCGCGGCCCTGTTGGGCATCATGCGGCTCGGCGCCGTCCCAGTACCGTGCTTCCCGCCCCTGCGGCCCAGGGAGCTGGACCGGTTCGCCGCGATCACCGTCGACTGTGGGCCCGACGCGATCTTGATCGACGAGATGTACCGGCCCACCATGGAGGCCTTGCTGGAGCGACTGCGGCCTGACGGCCTCGACCCGGTGCTCTGCCATCCCGAGGAGGTGGCGAGCAAGCCGCCTCCGGATCTTTCTGACGCGGGCAAGATCATCCAGGGCGAGTTGGCGCTCATCCAGTACACGTCGGGGTCGACGGGTTCACCCAAGGGGGTGTGCCTGACTCACGACAATCTGGTGAGCAATTGCGAGGCGATACTGCGCAATATGGGTCCCAATCCGGACCGGGTGATCATGTCGTGGTTGCCGCCGTATCACGACATGGGTCTGATGGGCACGATCCTGTTGTCGTTCTACTACGGCTGGCCGCTGGTGCTGATGTCGCCGCTGCACTTCATTCAGGAGCCCCGGCTCTGGCTCAAGGCGATCTCCGACTACCGGGCCGTCGCCGCGGTCGGGCCCAACTTCTCGCTGGATATGTGCGTGGACGCGATGGAGGCCGGTGAGGCCGATGGGCTGGACCTGTCGAGCCTGACGGAGTGGTACTGCGGTGCAGAGCCGGTCAGCGTGGAGACGTTGGCCCGGTTCGACAAGGCCGCCACGGCGCTGGGGTTTGACAGCAGCGCGTTGATTCCCTGCTACGGCATGGCCGAGGCGACGCTGTTCATCGCGGGTAAGGCGCGGGGAAACCGGTGGCGCACGGGACGCGATCCGCAGCCGGACGGGGACGGTCGTGTCCTGGTCAGCTGCGGCGACGTGGACAGCGAACACACGGTGAAGATCGTCGACCCCGCCAGCGAGCAGCCCGTGCCCGACGGCGTGACCGGTGAGATCTGGGTTGCCGGGCGAAGTGTCGCGACCGGCTACTATCGCCGAGAAGCGTTGACTAGTCAGGTTTTTCACGCCCAGCTCCCCGACGACAAACGCAGCTACCTGCGCACCGGTGATCTGGGCTTCCTGCAGGACGGTGAGTTGTTCATCACCGGCCGGATCAAGGACCTCATCATCGTCAACGCCCGCAACATCTACCCGCAGGACGTCGAGGCGGCCGTCGGTCGCGCGGCGCCGGCCGTCCGCAGGTCGGTGGCCTTCTCCATGCCCGACGAGCGCTCCGAGCGACTGGTGGTCCTCGCCGAAGCCGGCCACCGCGAAGACCGCGACGACTCGCCGGACCATTTCGCGAACATCGTCGAGGCGATCCGGACCGGCGTGACGGCCGAGTTCGGCGTCGGGCCCGACGTCCACCTGTGCGCGAAGCGATCCATCCCCACCACGACGAGCGGGAAGGTCCGCCGGCAGGAGGCCAGGCGGATGTTCGAGTCGGGCGAGGTGACCGTGATCCACGCCGGCCGGCGAACACTACAGGAGCGGGCGGGATGAGCACGGGTTCTCCGGTGGCCGGGATTTCCCGGTCCGACAGCGAACGAGATGTCGTTGCCGGGCGCCTCGCCTATCTGACCGTCGGCCTGCCGACGCTGGGAACGGTCGGCGCGGTGGGGTACGCGCTGTACGACGGCCTGACGGTGACCGACGTGGTGCTGTTTCTGGTCATGTTCGTCATCACGTCGCTGGGCGTGGAAGCCGGACTGCATCGCTACTTCACGCACAGGTCGTTCGAGGCATCCGAGCCGGTCAAGGTGTTCTTGGGGGTCGCCGGATCCATGGCAGCCCAGGGCCCGATCATCTTCTGGGTGGCCAACCACCGGCTGCACCATGCCTTCGCCGACACCGACCGCGACCCCCATTCGCCGAAACCGCGGGGACCGGGCTTGCGCGGTCGGGTAAAAGGGTTGTGGCACGGCCACATTGGCTGGCTATTTTCCGTCAAGAAGATCGACTGGAGCCGGCACACCCGCGACTGGTTGGCCGACTACCGCGTGGTGCGGATCAACACCGCCTACTTCTGGCTGGTCGGAATCGGCATCCTGGCGCCAGGTCTGATTGGCCTGGCGGTCACCCAGTCGCTGCACGGTTTCGTCGGCGGCGTCCTGTGGGGCGGTTTCGCGCGAATCTTCGCGCTCGACCATTCCGTGTGGGCCGTGAACTCGTTCGGCCACACGATCGGAAACCGGGAATTCGACGTGCGCGACGGGAGCCGCAACATCGGGGTGCTCGCGCCGCCCACGATGGGTGGTTCTTGGCACAACAATCATCACGCCCGGCCGGTGCTGGCCCAGACTCGTCAGCATTGGTGGCAACTCGACCTGGCCGGTGAGTTCATCCGGGTGCTCGACTACGCGGGACTGGTCCGCAATGTCCGCTATGCCAATTCATCACAGCGCAAAGAGGTGGAGTCATGACGGCCCCGGATGAATCGCTGCTGCGGGCGATCGTGCAGCTTGACCCGCGCAGCGCACGCGCCAAGAAGGTGGTGGCTTCGGTCACGATCGGTGTGCCGACCATCGGGTTGGCCATCGCGATCTATCTCATGGTCATCGGCCGGGCGACGGCCCTCGACTACACGCTGTTCGCGGTGTTCTACGCAATCCACATCTTCGGCGTCACCGTCGGGTACCACCGCTATGCCGCGCACAAGTCGTTCAAGACCTCCCCGTTCTTCGAGGGCGTGCTGATGATCACCGGTTCGATGGCGTTGGAGGGTCCGGTGCTGCACTGGACGGCCACCCACCGCCGCCATCACCGGTTCGCCGACGAGCAGGGCGACCCGCATTCGCCGCACCTGAGCGGCGACGGGTTTCGGGGGGCGCTGAAAGGCCTTTGGTACGCCCACATTCCGTGGATGCTGAGCGACCAGGAGTCGCGGCTCAACTTTTTCGCGCCGGACATCCTGCGCAACCAACGCCTGTACTTCTTCAACCGGACCTATCAAATCTGGGCGCTCACCGGGTTGCTGTTGCCAGGGGTGATCGGCTGGGCGGCCGGCGGCACGCTGGCCGCCGCGTTCTCCGGGTTCATCTTCGGCGGCCTGGCGCGGGCTTGCCTGGCGAATCAGGCGATGTGGTGCGTCGGATCGATCAGCCACATGATCGGTTCGCGGCCGTTCGTCAACCGGGACGACAGCGCCAACAACTGGCCGGTGGCCTTCTTCACCTTCGGCGAGGGCCTGCAGAACAACCATCACGCGTTCCCCGGTGCCTACCGGCACGGGATGCGTTGGTGGGAGCCGGATCTGAGCGGCTACGTGATTCAAGGCCTGTCCAAGGTGGGCGTCGTGTGGGACCTGCACATGCCGCCGGGCAAGACGATCAACAACCGGTTGCGGCGAAACAGGGCCGCAAACGCGAACTCTCAAACAATCCCTGAAGGGGTCTGATCATGTTCGGAAAACAACACACGTCCCCCATCGAGGGTGCGCTGACCTACGACTCGTTGCGCAGGTGGATGGTGGCCGACCTGGCGCGCCGGTTGCGTTGTGAACCATCCGAAATCGATACGACGAAGCCGTTCGATGCGTTGGGTCTCGATTCGCGCAACGCAGTCCAGATTTCGGGCGCGCTGCAAAAGGTCGTCGGCAAGCGGCTGTCGCCCGCGGTGCTGTTCGACCACGAAACCATCGACGACCTCGCTACCTACCTGGCGGGCGAGTTGGCGCTGCCGGACCGGGCGGACGTCGATCCTGTCCCCTGAGCTCGCCATACCGACGGTCCTGCGGGATCACGCCAGTCGGCGGCCCAATGATCCCGCGTTCACGTTCGTCGACTATGCGGCCGACCCCGCAGGTGCACCCGAAACGCTGACGTGGTCTGCGCTCTACCGGCGTTCCAGCGTCGTGGCCCAGGCGCTCGGTCGCTGCGGGTCGCCCGGCGACCGGGCCGTCATCGTGGCGCCGCAGGGACTCGATTACATCCTGGCGTTCGTCGGCGCCTTGCAGGCCGGGTTCGTCGCCGTGCCGCTGTCCGTGCCGCAGCTCGGCGACCACGACGAGCGGATCGTCTCGGTGCTCGCGGATTCGTCGCCTTCGGCGGTACTGACCACGTCGGCGGCCTCCGCCGGGATGGATTACTACCTGCGGCGCCGCGACGGCCGGCCCACCCCGTCGCTCATCGAGGTCAACACCCTGGACCGGGTCGGCCCGACGAAGTTCACGCGGTTCGGGGGGCCCGGGGGGCCGGCCGGCCTCGATCCGAATGCCGAAATCGCCTATCTGCAATACACATCGGGCTCGACGCGGCAGCCCGCCGGGGTCATGGTCTCGCACCGCAATCTCGCCGCCAACTTCGATCAGGTGATGCGTTGCTACTGGGGCGATTCCGGTAAGGACGCGCCGGCGGACACCACGATGGTGTCGTGGCTGCCGTTCTACCACGACCTGGGCTTGTGGATCGGGGTGAGCTCGCCGATCCTGGCCGGGCTGCATTCCGTGGTGTTCAGCCCCATGTCTTTCCTCATGCGCCCGGCGCGGTGGCTGCAGCTCATGGCCGCCCACTCCAAGGTGTTCACACCGGCCCCGAACTTTGCCCTGGAGCTGGCGCTAAAACGCATCTCAGACAAGGATCTTGCCAAGGACCTGGCCGGGCTCGATCTCAGCGACGTACGCCACGTGATCAGCGGCGCCGAGCGGGTGCATGCGTCGACGCTGCAGCGGTTCGCCGATCGGTTCGCGCCGTTTAAGCTGCGGCCCGAGGCCATGTGCCCGTCGTACGGACTGGCCGAGGCGACGGTGTACGTGGCGGCCAGCCCCGCCGAGAGCTATCCGAGCGTCGTGCATTTCGACGCGGCGAAGCTTTCGACCGGTGTCGCGGAGCGCACGGCCACCGGGGCCGACCAGGGACTAATCGGTTACACGGTGCCCGAATCACCCTTGGTCCGGATCGTCGACCCCGAGGCCCGAACCGAGAACGAAGCCGGAACCGTCGGCGAGATCTGGGTGCACGGCGAGAACGTGGCCCTGGGTTATTGGCTCAAGCCCGACGAGACCGAGCGGACGTTTCGGGCGAGCCTGGTCGATCCCACACCCGGCACCCCCGAAGGGCCGTGGTTGCGTACCGGCGACCTGGGCGCCATCAGCGATGGCGAGCTGTTCGTCATGGGCCGCATCAAAGACCTGCTGATCATCTACGGGCGCAACCACTACCCAGACGACATCGAGGCGACGGTCCACGAGATCACCGACGGCCGGGTCGCCGCGATCGCCGTGCCCGGCGATCCCCGAGATTCCAGTGAAAAGCTGGCAGTCATAGCCGAATTCATGCCGAGCGGGCTGTCCGCGGACGAGGTCGCCGACGAAGTCAGCGCGCTGGAAAGCGGAATCGTCTCCACCGTGTCGAATGTCCACGGCATCCGAGTCGAAGACTTCGTCCCGGTCTTTCCCGGCTCGTTGCCGCTGACCACCAGCGGCAAGGTCAAGCGGAGCGCCTGCGGCGAGCTGTACCGCAGCGGCCAGTTCACCCGGGTCGACGCCGACGAAGAATTTGGGGATGACGACACGTCCGACGGCGAATCGCCGGACGACATCGAGGCCACCATCAGCCAAATCTCCGGCGGCCGCGTCGCGGCGATAGCGGTGCCGCACGACGGCACCGAGCACCTGGTTGCGATCGTCGAACTCTCAAGCGCGCGAACGGGTTCCGGCGAGGAACAGACACGCACCTTGCGCGCGATCAGGCGGGACATCACGTCAGCGGTATCGGCCTCGCACGACCTGCGCGTCGAGGATCTGGTGCTGGTGCCGCCCGGTTCGATTCCGTTCACGGCCGCCGGCAAGGTGCGGCGGTCGGCCTGCGTCGAGCGTTACCGCGACAACGAGTTCAAGCGACTCGACACCTCGGCGAGCATTTTCGACGAGGTCTGGTAAGTCCGAATCACGTAGGCCGCTCGGCGCAACGCTAGCGTGACGTTCGGCGGTGGGCGGTGGCCTTAGCTCGCCGTTGTTGCCTTCACGTGGGGCCGAGCGTCACGCCAGCGCGACGCTGGAAGGGCGGCGCAACGCTAGCGTGACGTTCAGCGGCGGGCAACGGGTATCTGGCCCGCGCGGTGGCCCGCCGCACGTCAGATCGCAGGCGCCACAAGCTGATCCGCGAGCCGCGCGGCAAGCGAGGCCACGCCGCCGCCACGGTTCAGCTCCATCGCGGAGATCTGCACATCCAGCGCGACGTTGACCCGGGTGCGCAACTCGGCTGCCATCAGCGAGTCCAGGCCGAGTTCGGTAAGCGGAGCATCCCGGTCGACCGAGTCGGCGGGAACGCCCAAAACCGCGGCGAGCTGCTCGCACAGCATCTCGGTGACCGCCTCGGCCCGCTCCTCGGGCGACATAGACGCCAGCTCGGCGCGCACGGACCCGCTGGCGTCGTCGGCCGCCTTCGCCGCCTTGACGTGTTCCGCGAATCTCGGCGTGCCCGCCGACGTCGGGTACATGGAACCCCATAGCCCCCAGTCGATGTCGGCGATCGCCGCCTGGGTGGGGTTGAGCCCGATCGCCGCGTCCAGGTATCCGCACGCCGCGTCCAGCGGCAGCGGACGCACGCCCTGCAGGGCCAGGAACGCGGCTACCTGCTCGTTGGTGGTCGCCATGCCGCCGGCCAGCGACCCCCAGTTCACCGACAGCGCCGGCAGCCCGAGGCGCGCACGGTGGTGGGCCAGGCCATCCAGCACCGCGTTGGCCGCCGCGTAGCTGAGCTGGGACACGGTGCCGGCCTGGCTGGTCACCGAGCTGTACAGCACGAAGTGGTCGAGTTCGGTCCCCGCTGCCTGTAAGGCCTCGTGGAGAATCAACGCGCCGTTGACCTTCGGCGCGAACACCGCATTCAAGCCCTGCTCGGTGAGCGTGCTCAGGGGTTCGTCCGCGAGCACGCCGGCAGCGTGGAAAACGCCGCGCAGCGGGCGGCCGCCCGTCGGCTCGGAGGGCTCGGTCAATCTGGTCAGCAGGGCGTCGACAGCGGACCGGTCGGCCACGTCAACCCGCTCGACACGCACGTCGGCGCCGCCGGCCCGCAACTCCTCCACTGCGGCCTGCTGGGCGGGACTGGCCGCGCCGCTTCGACCGGCCAGCACGATGGTGCCCGCGCCCTTGCCGGCCAGCCACTTGGCGGTGGCCAGGCCGAAGTCCCCGAGCCCACCGGTGACCAGATAGGTTGCGTCCGAACGGATGTCGGTGATCGGCCGAGCTCGCTTGGCCGGCGGCGCCGGCTCGTTGAAGTCCAGCACGATCCGGCCCAGATGGGTCGAGCGGGCCACCTGGCTGAAGGCGTCCGCCAGCTGCGACACCGGCATGATCCGCGTGGGCAGCAGCTCATACTCACCGGAACGCAAGAGCGCGAGCACTTCCCGGCTCACCTCCCGCGCCAGGTCTCTGCGGTGCGCCATCATCCGGTCCATGTCGACGGAGATCAGCGACAGGTTCTTGTTGAACACCGCCATGTCGATCACCCGACCGCCGAAGATCTCGGTCTTGCCGACTTCGACCACCCGGCCGAACTCCGCGGCCGCCTCGAGCAGCGCCAGCACCGCCTCGCCTGGCGCGGAGTTCAACACCACGTCGGCGCCGTGCCCGCCGGTAAGCTCCGCGACCTCTTCGACCGCCGTCAGCGACCTGGAGTCGATGACGTGCTTGGCCCCGAGGGTGCGCAGCAGGTCGGCGCGCTCCGGGGAGGACGCGGTCGCGATCACCTGGGCACCCGCCTTGGCGGCGACCTGAACCGCGGCCATCCCCACGCCACCGGCGCCGCCGGCCACCAGCACCCACTCGCCGGGCTGCAGCGCGGCCGCGCGCTTGAGCGCGTAGTGCGCGGTCATGAAGACCACCACCGACCCGCACGTCTGCAGCGTCAGGCCGTCGCCGGGTTCGAAGGCACCCGCGTCCGAACCGACCGTGATGTAGCGGCGGGCCATCCCCGGAACGCTGACGAAGCGCGACTCGCCGACCGTGAAGCCGGTGACGCCCGGACCGACCCGGGTGACGACCCCCATCCCCTCCATACCGAGTTCGGTGCCGAACCAGGTGCCGGCGAGCTCGGCCTCGGTGAGCACGCCGAGGACCTTCATCGGATCCTTGAAGTTGAGGCCGATGCCGTCCATCCGCAGCTCGATCTCGCCGGGCCCCGGGGCGCGCCGCGGGATCTCCCGCAGCGTGAGCTCGGCCAATCGTCCGGGGGGCGCTTCCATCTCGAAGTTGGTCTCGATGTCGGGAAGCGGTCGCACCTCGTCGAGAGGTTCCAGGCGGCCGGACAGGCCGGACTTGTTGACGATCACCATCCGCGCGTCTGTAACCCCTTGGCGCAGCGCGACCTCGTCCGCGTCGTCGCTCGCGTAGGCGCCGGTGACCAGGGACTCCAGCACTAGGGTGTCCATGCTGTCCGGGGTGTCCGGGGTGTCCGGGGTGCCCGGCTGGGTTGGGTGATCCACGTCGATGAGCCGCCAGTTCAGCAGCATCTGCTCGTTGCGTAACACGCGACGGGCACCGACCAGGGCGGACGCGGCAAGGTCGGCCAGGTCCGCCACCTCCCCGTCGCCCGCCGCCGCAACCGGCAGGGCATTGCGGGTGATCACCAGGCCGTGCATCGTCACCTCGCGGCCGTCGGCCGCCGCCCGGTCCTGCACGTTCTGCGCCGCGCGGGCGACCCCCGCCAGCATCGCGGGCAGCTCGCTGACCCGCGGCATCGGGTCCGGCGGCGCCGATTCGGTGACCCCGGTGGCCTTTGTGACCGCGACCAGGGTGACCACCACCGGACGCGCATCGTCGCCGTCGGCCGCCAGCACCCGCTGCAGTTCGGCCTGTACCTCGGCGCAGATCTGTTCCGGATCGCCGCCGTCGACGGTGAGCACCGCCTCGGCGCCACGGCGGGTCGCGTAGTCGCGGGCCCACCCGGTGGACTCCGCGCCGGCCGCAACGACGAACGCCCGCTCGCCGGCCAGGGCGTCGGCCCGGCCGTCGGGGTCGCGGGACGCCCGCGGCTCGAAAACCCCTTCCAGCCACAGCCGATCCAGTTCCTCGAGCACCGGTCGCGCCGGGGTGATCGGACGGAACTGCACCCGGTGCAGCTCGACCAGGACTTCGCCGTCGGGTCCGGTGATCACGACGTCGGCGACCAGCTCTGCCTCGCCCGGCTGCGGCGTCAGGCGGGTCACGCCGACCAGGACGTCGTCGGTGAGGGCGGCGAACTGGCGCACGTGCCGCATCCCGGCCGGCACTATGGCCCCGCCCGTCCCGCCGGCCCCGCCGGCCCCGGGCAGCAGGGCGACGCACTGCAGCGCGGCGTCCAACACCGCCGGGTGCGCCTGGTGGTTGGAGATGGCGACCCCGGTATCGGTGGCGTCGACGCGGGCCACTGCCGTGTTGTCGTTCACCCGCGCGTCCACGATGCGCCGGAAGGCCGGCCCGTAGACCAGGCCGCGCTGGGCGAGGCGAGGGTAGAGCTCGTCGGCGGTCGTGGTCTTGGCTATAGCGTTGGTCGCGGTGATATCCGGCAGGCTCAGCGTCGGCCGCAGGGCGCCGTCCACGATGCGCCCCGTCGCGTGCCCGGTCCAGTTGGCGCTCGGCCCGCTCTGCGAACTGATCGTGAAACGCCCGCTGGAGGACTCCACGTTCAGGCGCAGCGTCGGGACCTCGGTGGGTTCCACCACCAGCGGGCTGACGAACCGCACGTCGTCCAGCGCCGGGGCGGGCTTGCGGGTGACCGTGGCGGCCGCGGCGAGCGCGGCATCGACGTAGGCGGTCCCGGGCAACACCACCAGGCCCGCGACGACGTGGTCGCGCAGCCAGGGCAGCTGAGCCGGCGCCAGGTCGGTCCGCCATTCGGGTTGACCGGCGTCGACCGGGTCGCCCGGCAGCGCGAGCGCGCCGCTGGTGCCCAGGTGGTAGTCGGCGGCGCCCTGTTCCATGGACCAGAGCCGCTGGCGCTGAAACTGGTGCACCGGCAGCGCGCGGTGCGGCGCGACTTCGCGGGAGGCGGCCGGCGCGTGGTCGGTGTCCAGGGCACCGGCGACGTAGAGGTCGGCCAGCGCCGCCCGGATGCTGTCCTCGTCGTCAGCGTTGCGCTTCAGGGTGCTCACCGCGGTTCCCGTGACGCCCTTGCGCAGCAGGATCTCCTTAATGTTGCCGGACAACACCGGGTGCGGCCCGACCTCCAGGAACACCTGGTTGCCCGACTCGACCAGCGCGCTGACGGCGTCGCCGAACCGCACCGGCTGACGGACGTTCTCGGGCCAGTACTCCGCGCCCCAGTCGGGCCCGGTGACCTCGGCCGCGGTCACCGTGGAGTACAGCGGGACCACCGGTTTGCGCGCGGTCAGCCCGGCCAGCTCCTGTCGCAGCGCCGGCAGGATCGGGTCCATCAGGTGCGAGTGGTAGGGCACCTCTACCCGCAGTCGCCGGACAAACACACCCTCGTCGGCCAGCAGCTCGTTAAGTTCGGCGATTGCCTCGTGGGTACCGCCCAGCGTCACACCGGACTCGCTGTTCACCGCCGAGACGCTGATGTCCTGGCGCCCGGCGATCCACTCGGCCACCTCCGCCTGGCTCAGCCCCACGGCCAGCAACCCGCCCGAACCGGCTGTGGTGGCCTGCAGCCGCGAGCGGTGGTAGCTGACCCGCACGGCGTCCTGCAGGTCGAGGGCGCCGCTGACGTATGCGGCGCTCACCTCGCCGACGCTGTGTCCGACGACGGCCCCGGGCAGCACGCCGTAGTGTGCCAGTTCCGCGGTCAATCCGACCTGCACCAGGAAGTTCGCAGGCTGGGCGACCTCGGTGCTCGCCATCCGCGACTCGCGCTCATCGCGGCGCAGTTCGTCGATCACCGACCAGCCGGCGAGGTCGACGAACGCCCTGTCTATTTCGGTCGCGGCCTCGGCGAACGGTCCGCGGGCATCGATCAGGTCCCGGGCCATCCGCCACCACTGCGGGCCCATCCCGCTGAACACGAAGACCGGCGCGGTCGCGTTGGCGACCGCCCGGCCGCCGGCCACCGACCCGTCGGCCACCGCCGCCAGCCTGGACAGCAGGTCATCGCGGCCGCTGAACGGCACGGCGAACCGATAGCTGTAGTGCGGCCGTCGCGACCACATCGCGTCCACCAACTCACCCGGGTCGACGGTCGGATCAGCTTCGTCCTCGAGAAGCGGGACCAACTCCCGGGCCAGCGCCCGCGCGCCGACCTCGTTGCGCCCGGAGATCGGCAGCACCTGGGCCGGCGCCGGCCTACTGGCCGGCGGGCCGGGCTTGCTCTCCTGGGGCGCCTCCACCAGGACGGCGTGTGCATTCGTGCCGCCGTAGCCGAATCCGTTCACCGATACCGCCGCCGTCGAGTAGTCCGCGGGGAAGGGTTCGGCCTGGGTTATCACCCGGAGCCGGTGCTCGGCGAACGGAATCTCCGGGTTGAGTTGGTTGAGGCTCGCCTGCGGGGCCAGCTGACGCCGATGCAGGGTGAGAGCCGCCTTGATCACGCTGGCCACGCCGGCCGCCGCCTCGAGGTGGCCGATGGAGTTCTTGATCGACCCGACGACCAGGTCGACGTCGCGGCCCGCGACGCCGCCCAGGCTCCGGCCGATGGCGGCCATCTCCATGGGGTCGCCGACCGCGGTTCCGGTGCCGTGCGCCTCGACATACCCAATCTGTTCCGGGCGTAGGCCGGACTCGGCGGTCACCCGGCGGATCAGGTCCGCCTGCGCGTCGGGGTTGGGCACCGTAATGCCGTTTGTGCGTCCGTCCTGGTTGACTCCGGTGGCCCGGACGACGGCGTAGATCCGGTCCTGGTCGCGCGTGGCGTCCGCCAGCGGCTTGAGCACGACGACGCCGGCTCCTTCACCGCGGGCGTAGCCGTCCGCGGCGGCGTCGAAGGTCTTGCAGTGACCGTCCGGGGCGAGGAACCGACTCTTGCACAGGCCGACGAAGATCTCGGGAAGAAGCATGGCGTTCACCCCGCCGACCAGGGCCAGCTCGATCTCGCCCCGCGCCATCGACTGCGTGGCCTCGTGCAGCGCGACCAGGGAGGACGAACACGCGGTGTCGATCGTCATGCTCGGGCCGCGCAGGTCGTACACGTACGAGATCCGGTTGGACAGCATGGTGAACGTGCTGGCGGTCGAGCTGTGCGAATCCACCGTGCGGGGGTTCATGAACCCCGTGCGCAGCAGCAGGTTGTCCGAACAGTCGGCACCCATGTAGACGCCCACCGGCCGGCCCGCGACCCGGCCGGCCACTCCGGCGTCGTCCATCGCCTCCTGAGCGACCTCCAGCAACAACCGCTGCTGGGGGTCCATGGTCGACCCCTCGCGCTGCGAGATGCCGAAGAACTCCGGGTCGAAGTCCCACAGGGAGGTCTGCAGGAAACCGCCGCGGCGCATGTACATCCGGCCCGCTGTGTCCGGGTCGGGGTCATAGTGACGGTCCACATTCCATCGGTCAGGCGGCACCTCGATGATCCCGTCGCCGCGGGCCAGCAGGAAGTTCCACAGCTGGTCGGGCCCGTTCACATTGCCCGGGAATCGGCATCCGATTCCCACGATCGCCACATCGACCATTGCCCAGCTTCCTGCCTTCCAAATTCTCCCCGGTGGTCCGTCGAACGGCCGGCGCTCGGATTGCCCAGCAACCTGGCTGACGTCGACGGATTTGGCCAAGACTATCGGGATCTGAACCCCGCGGTGACCTTACGGAGCAAACCTCTGACCAAGCTCGGAAAAATTAACCCATCCGACGCAGCCGTCCCGCCGGCCCGGCCTCGACCTACGCGGGTTCGGACCGAGATGTTCGGACCGAGATGTTCGGACCGAGATGTTCGGACCGAACTCGATGAGTCTCGAGTCCTACAAACGTGGGACTCCACCTCGCGCGCCGAATCATCCGTTTGACGTAACGACATTCCAGTGGCGGCGATGGTTACCTATTTCTCTAACACCATTCGACCCACGATTAGGAGGGGAATTCGCGATGACGCATACGAGCGTGGCCCGTATGAGCGCGGCCCACGGGAAGTGGTCGACGGTCTGCGCGGTCGTGCTGTGCTGTGCCGCACTGCTCACCGCGGCGCCGGCATCAGCCGACAAAACCGGCGACGCGTTCGTCGCGGCCCTGGGCAGGGGCGGGATCACAACGACCGACCGCAACGGCGCGATTGCAATGGCCAATACCGTGTGTGGCGGACTTGATGCGAACCAATCCGCATCCGTCCTGGCGATAAAGCTGGTCCGCGACACCGATCTATCGCCGAGGCAGGCCGGCTACTTCATCGGTCTGTCGGTGGCGTCCTACTGTCCCGAATACAAAGGCGGGCTTGACACTTCGGTGACCTGGCTGAGCCCGGGACCGCCGCTGATGTGAGCGTAAGGCTCGCAGGGCCGCTCGCCAATCAAACGTCAGACAACCAGGGCTAACCAACAATGACCACAATTGCCGCCGAAAGGCGAATGAATTTCCTTCGGGCCGCACGCATTCGATCCGTGCGGCCGGTAGTACTCACCGTGCTGCTGACGGCTATCGTCCTGCTGATTCTCGCGATGCCGGGTTCGTTGACCGCGGGCGGTCGGCTGATCTTGGCGTCGTTCGCGTGCGCATTGGTGTTGTGGTCGTTCTCGGACGTCAAGGAACTGTACGTCGCGGTGGGCGCGGCCGCCGTGAGCCTGGTGGCGAATGGATTTCACATCACCTTGGTGTTCGACGTGATAACCGCGGCCGCAACGGTCACGATAGTGTCCGCATTCGTTCTTGCCGCGGCCGCCCGGAAGTCGGGCATAGTCGATCTGCTGACCACTCGATTCTTCGGCGGTGCTGCGACGGTCAATTCGATCTTGAATCGACTCGCCCTGATCAATTTTGTTACGGCGGCCGCGATCCCGGCCACCACGGCGCGATCAGCGGTCGCGCTACCGATGTCCGAGCACATCGATGCGCAACTGCCCAAGCGGAGTCAGCGAACCGGTGTGAACCTGATTGTGCCCGTGACGATCCTGATGTCGGCCGGCGCATCGCTGCTTGGCGCCGGCGCGCACATCATCTCGGTCGAAATCCTGCAAGTGAGCACCGGGCAGAACATCAACTTCATCCAGTGGATCTGGTATTGCCTTCCCTACGCGGCGATTAGCACTGTGATCTCGGTCGTGACCATAAAATTGATGTTCGTGCCGCGCGCCGATCGCGCGCAAATTATCACGCTCGCAACAGAATCGGGCATTGCTTCGGCTCCCACTTCCGGCGCACGGCGCACCGCGGGAGTGCTGATATCGGTCGTGATCGGCTGGATCCTCTCGTCGATCCTCGGATTCAGCGCGGCAATACCCGCCGTCGCCGGGGTGATTCTGGTCATTCTGCCGCGGCTGGGCGTCATCACGCCCCGCGAGGCAGTCGACAAGGTCCCCTGGGATTTGGTCGCATTTCTGGTAGCCAGCTTGGTGCTTGCCGAGACCCTGGTGAAGAGCGGCTGCTCCGCCTTCGTGCTGTCGGGTGCGGTGGGGTGGCTCCATCAATCCGGTCATGAGGCCCGGCTGACCGCTGTCATCGTCATTGTCATCTCGCTGCTGGCACACCTGGTCGTCAATTCACGATCAGGCCGATCGTCGATATTGATCCCACTGATCATCCCGCTCGCAATTGCGACCGCGGTGAATCCGATCGCCTTGACACTCGCCTCGACGCTGGCGGCGGGCTATTGCGTGACGCTGCCCGTCTGCGCGAAACCACTTCTGATGTTTTCGAAGGGCGGCGACATGGGCCGGGAATACTCGTTACGGCTGTCGGCTGTGCTGCTGCCATTGCATGCCCTGCTGTTGGCGTTCTTCGTGATCGTGGTCTGGCCGCTGATGGGCCTGCCTCTATCGACCTGAGGACCACCGCAGAAAAGCGCACAGAGCTCAAGCACACCACAAAGCCAAGGAGACGACGTTGGTGATCATGATCGCGCCGGCCGGATTCAAAGAATCGATCGGTGCTCCCGAAGTCGCAGACGCGATTGAAGCCGGCCTGGCACAGGTCTGGCCCGATGTCGAGATGGTCAAGGTCCCGATTCCCGATGGCGGCGAGGGCTTTACCACCTCGATGGTCAGCGCCACCGACGGCGACCTCGAATACGTTGACGTCGCCGGTCCCGTCGGGCAACCGGTCAGGGCCCCCATCGGGTTCCTGGGCGGCGGCTGTACCCGGACAGCGGTGATCGAAATGGCCGCGGCGGCCGGCCTCCGGCTTGTCCCGCATGAGGATCGAAACCCGTTGTTAACGAGCACCTTTGGGGTCGGCCAGTTGATCAGCGCCGTCCTTGATCGCGGCGCCGAGCGAATCCTCATCGGCTGCGGCGATTCCGGTACCAGCGACGCCGGTGCCGGAATGCTCGGTGCGCTCGGCGCCCGGTTACTCGACGGTGACGGCGTCGAGATCGGGCCTGGGGCGGCCGGACTGACTTCGCTTCGCACGATTGACCTCGCCGGCCTCGATCCGCGGCTCGCGCGCGTGGATCTCGAGGCAGCTTGCAACGTCACCAACGTTCTGTGCGGAGACAACGGCGTCGCCCGCGTGTACGGACCGCAGAAGGGCGCCGACGCGGAAGCCCTCGATCTGATGGATGCTGGGCTGAACCAATTCGCCAGCGTCGCACAACGACATGTCGGCCCGGACGCCGACGGTCGAACACCAGACCTTGCCACAATGCCCGGTGGTGGGGCCTCTGGAGGCATGGGCGCGGCACTGGCCGCCTTCCTACACTGCAAACTGATCTCACGGTTCGACATCGTCTTCGACTACGTGCCGTTCGCCGAGGCGCTCGAGCGGGCGAGCCTGGTGATCACCGCGGAGGGTGCCATCGACTTCCAGACGCCACGGGGCAAGGTACCCGCAGAGGTTGCCCGCAGGGCCCGCGATCGCGGTGTTCCCTGTATCAGCATCGCCGGAACATTGGGAAAGGACTACCTGCGAGTCCACGATGCCGGCATCGATGCCGTGTTTTCGATCTTGGATCGCCCGCGCACTACCGAGTCGGCGATCGCCAACACCGATACCTTGCTGAGGAGCGGCGCGATCCAGATAGCTCGACTGATCGATGTGGCTCAGTCGATTTCAGTGCCCCGCCGTGCCCCGCTGGGAACCGCTATGAACCTGGTTCCCACCGCGAATCGGCACCATGACGCTGATCCGCGTCCCCGGCGAGAGCGGCTGCACGGTGAATGTGCCCCCGGCGGCCTCTACGCGCGCTCGGTGCGAGGCTAAACCGATGTGGCCGTCGGCGATTCGGCTCGCCGCCTCGTACTCGCTGAATCCGATGCCGTCGTCTTCGACCTGAAGACGGCACGCCTCGTCGATGAGATCCAATTTGACGCTGGCGCACGTCGCCTCTGAATGGCGCGCGATGTTGGACATCAACTCGCGCGCTACCCCGAAGACCAGGGAATCCACCGGGTCGTTGCGTGAGTAATCCAGTTCGGTGGCGACGGTGATCCCGGCCCGCGCGCCGGTGACCGTGGCCAGCTCGGCCAACGCCGCGGCGAGCCCGACATGCTCCAGGACGGCCGGATGCAGTTCAAAGGTCGCCTCCCGCAGCTGCCGAGACGCATCTTGCAGGCTGGCGACCGCCCGGTCCAACTGCGGGTCGGGTGCCACCTTGCGGTAGCTCGCGATCTCCTGCCGCGCCGCCAACACGGATTGCAGTGGGCCGTCGTGTATGTACTCGGAGATGGTTCGCTGCTGCCGGTCGGCGGCGGCCATCGCCTCTTCGAGCAGGTCCTCGCGAGACGCGCTCAGCTCGGCGATCTCGTCGACCTGTTGAGTCTGCAATTTGACAGCCAAAAATGCAGTGACACAAAGCAGCGTGTAAAACGCGACGACAAGGACAGGTCGGCCCCAGCCGAGGGTGGGAACCAACAGCGGATCACCAATTACCTCCTCGGCGAACGCGATAGCGCTGAACAGCAGGACCGCCGCCGCCCGTCGCCGCGAGATGTCGAAGACAACGATCAGCGGCAACAGCATCATCACCATCAGCGGTATGTACGCTCCGGGCGGCGAAAGTTGCTCATAGGCAAACATGACCGCCACGTCGACGATCGCCAACCCGAATTGGGCGGGCAGCGCCGTCGTGGATCGCTTGGCTAACCAAAACACCCGCACCGCCGCGAGCACGGCGATCACCAGGTAAGCGGTCAGCAGCACGAGCTCCGCAAGCCAATGTATCGTCACGCCAACATGGATCGCGGCGAACATGCACGCGACCACGCCCAGGCGCAGAACCGACACAATCCGCAACGACCGCAGCTGATAGGACCGCCGAACAGAGTCCAGTTGCCTGCTGCCCATCAGACCCGGCCTCCTGGTAGCTCATCGGTCGATCAAGTGTCGCGGGCGAGTCGCCCGGAATATATTGCAGGACTGTGGCTTTCGCCGCAGCACCCCTGCCCGCGGGGCCAGCCTCACTCCAGCAGGCGCCGCCTCATCGCTTCGGCCACCGCCGCCCCGCGATCGGAGACACCGAGTTTTTCGTAGAGGTTTTGGACGTGGGTGCGCACCGTTGTCGGCGCCAAGTGCAGCTTTCGGCCCATCTGGGGCACCGATAGGCCCTCGGCGATCAGGCGCACCACTTCCAGCTCGCGTGGGGACAGCAACGCCGCCTCCCCGCGGGCGCGCTGGTGGACCTCGCTGGCCAAACCACCGGCCAGCTGGGCAGGCACATATTTTTCGCCCCGCGCGCAGCGGCTCACCGCTTCGGCAATCTCCTCACGGTCCGATTCCTTGGTCAGGTAACCGCTCGCCCCGGCGGCCAACGCCTGGTACACCAGCGCGGCGTCGTCGAACGCGGATAACACGATTACCCGAGTCGGCAGCCCGTCCCGATCAATCGCGTGAACTATGTCAAAACCGGTCAAGCCGGGCATCTTGTAGTCCACCAACGCCACATCCGGGCGGTGTTCGCGGATAGCGTCCATCACCGCCCGCCCATCGGCGGCCTCGGCGACGACGTCGATGGTTCCGGTGTCCTTCAGCGCACGCACGACCCCCTGCCGATACACGGGATGGTCGTCGCCGACCACCACAGTGACACGGGGTGTCAGTCCGGTCATGGCAGGCTCCCACCGTCGCGCACCGGGAATTCATACCCGGATCATCGCGATTATGGCACTTTCGGCCGAACTCGCGCCGGAACGCGCGGTGCGGACCCGGGGGGTTGGAATCGAATCGGTCCCCAGCCGGCAGCACGGCGTGCATCATGTTGCTGAAATACCCTGGACTGGTTGAGGACTGGTTGAAGACTAGTTGGGTGTTAGCCCGTGTTAGCCCGCCGCCGGCGGGCGTGGCATCACGGTCAACTGGGTCCCGTATCGGGGGACGACCCCAAACGGCCGTGATGACGGGCTCGATACGAATGGGACACCCGGCATGCCGGCTCCGGCCCCGGCGAGTTCGTCCATCCCGGCCAGGGTGGTCAGCCCGGTGCCCGACACGGGCGAGATCGGAGCGCCGGGCGGCGCAGCCCAGCTGGCCGGAACCGCCAGCGGCCCAATCCTGTTCGCGCCGCCCAACATTGCCAGGCGTTGTCCGGCGCTCCCCTGCGAGGTATTGATTGCGGGCATCGGCGGAAGCACACTGCGAGCGGCACCCGCGGAAGTAGCGGCCGGACCGGTCAACTTGCCGGTCTGGACGATCCCGATAGCAAGCTGCTGACACGTTTGCATGCCCGTGAATGCCGAGAAGACGGCGTCCATGGCATCGACGTCGCCCAACAGGAACTCACCGAGGAAGCCCCCTGCCGACTCGGCGGCCAGCGGCGGGGCGCTCACGGCTTTGGCGACGGCGGCGCTTTGGGCGGCCGACCCGCCGGGATTCGTCGTCTGCTCCGGAGGCGTGAACGGGGTCAGCTGCGTGGCCGCCGAAGACGCGGCGGCGTAGCCGTACATCGAGGCGACATCTTGGGCCCACATCTCGATGTACTCGGCTTCGGTCGCCGCGATCGCCGCGATGTTTTGGCCCAAGATATTGGTGGCGAGCAAGAGACTCAGCCGCGCCCGGTTGGCCGCCACCAACGATGGGGGCACGGTCATCGCGTGCGCCTGCTCGAACGCCGCCGCCGCGGCCCGGGCCGCGATGGCCGTGTGCCTGGCCTGTTCGGCCGTGCTGTGTAGCCAGCGCATGGATGTGGCGGCCGCAGTCTGCATCGACACGGAGGCTGGGCCACGCCAGTGCACAGTGCTCAGGCTCATCAGCACGGACCCGTACCCCTCGGCGGTGCTGACCAGCTCCGAAGACAGCGAGTCCCAGCTGGCGGCGGCGGTGAGCATCGGGGCCGAGCCAGGACCGGCATAGATCCGAGCGGAGTTGACCTCCGGTGGTAGTGATGCGAAATCCATTGCGGCCCTCCTCTCCAGGTCGCCGACTCAGTGCGTGTGGGGCGAACTATTCCGGCCCGGCCCCCGCGAATCACTCGGCCGATCCGCCGGTTCGGTGGAGGGCGTTTACTCCTCCGATTGCAGGAGGTTGCAGGAGGTTGTGCCCGCGATGGGCTAGCGGTGAGCTGTCGCTGTCGTCGGAGATGCTCGCGGGCTCCTCCGATCGAAGGAGGTCACCGTCATCTGATCACCGGATGCGGGTTCCGCCATCGAATCCGCGCATCGGCCGATGCCGCGTCCGGCCCGTGGCTTAAAGGATGGTGACCGGAACACCAACAAGGTTGGTTCCCACGAAAGATCAGGAATGAGGACAAAAAATGGCGACGCAATACCGCCAGATGATCACGAAGACGCTGATCGGCGCGGCCGTCGTGGCGAGCTGCTGCGTTGGATTAGCAGCACCGGCCGGCGCCGAGCCGGGCCCGGACGGCGAATTGCATCCGTTCGACGCCCTGGATTGCGCCGCCTGCGAGGCCACCACCTGGCACGGCGGCCTGGCACCGGGGATCCACGAGGGGCTCCGGCAGTTCCTGGGTGACTGAATTCGGTACTGGTTGAGATCGTTTCGTTGGTTGGCGAGGAGATTTGAGCATGCAAGTAAGTACGGCTTTGGTGTTGTGGACCATCCCCGTGTTCTTGGTGTTGTCGGCCGTCGAGTGGATCGACTACAAGCGATCTCCGGACAAGCCCGACAAATCCTCTTCGGTGGCCTCTTCGGCGGCCTTTTCGGTGCGCGACAGTGCCGGTAACTGGGCGACCTATCTGCTGAACGCCTCGATCAAGCTGGTTGGGCACTATGTGTTGCCGTTTTCGGTGATTGTCACGGCCGGCGCGCTGACCCCGCTGCACTTGTCGCCCACGCACTGGTGGGTATGGGCGGCGGGTCTGGTGGTGACCGATTTCTGCTACTACTGGGCCCACCGCGGTGATCACCGGATCCGGTTATTGTGGGCCGCCCACAGCGTGCACCACTCCAGCACCTACTTCAATATGTCGACCAATCTGCGGCTGCCCTGGTTTCACCCGGTGTCGTACACCGTGCGCACCTTGGCCTGGCTGCCCGCGGCGTTGCTGGGATTTCCCGCATGGATGATTTTCCTGCTGAACACCATCGCCCTGATTTTCCAAATCCCCTGCCACACCGAGCGTATCGGAAAGCTTTGGCGGCCTTACGAATTCGTCTTCAACACGCCGTCACACCACCGCGTGCACCATGGCTCCAACCCGTGCTACATCGACCGGAACTACGGCGGGGTCTTCATCATCTGGGACCGGCTATTCGGTTCCTACGCCGAAGAGATAGAACCCGTTCGGTACGGGCTCATCCACAACATCAACACAGTTAACCCACTGAAGTACAACTATTTTGAGACGCTGGCCATGCTGCGCGACGTGGCCCACGCGCGAACGTGGCGTGAGCGTGTCGGACACGTCTTCGGTCCACCCGGGTGGAGCCGGTCGTCGACATGACGGCGCGATGGGCCCTGGCCGCGAGTGTTGTTCTGCAGGCGGTGGTCACGGCCGCGTTGGGATGGTCGCTGAACAAGGCCGACAGTCTGCTGATCCTGGTGTTCGCCGCGCTGACATGCATGTTGTGTGGCGCCCTGACCAGGCGTGGCGATGACGGCCGTCGCGCCTGGCGGGGGCCAACCGGCGCGCCGCTGATCTCTCTGAATGCGTGGACCGCGGTGTCGTTCATCAGCTTTTTTCTTGGCGTGGCCGTCCACAGCGCGGCGGTGGTCTTCGTGCTGGAGGCATCGTGTGCGCCGCTCGCCCTGATCGTATGGACGGCGCTTCGCGCGCAAGGGGACGAAACTCAGCAAACTCAGCCACGCCCCGGGGCGGCTCAGTGTTGGGCGGCATTACTGCTCGCGGCGCTTGGCGCAATGCTGGTGGCGATCATCGCGCGGTCGGATTCTGGCGGGATGGGTGCGCTGCTGGCTGCGTCCGCGCTCGGCGTCCTGGCCGGTGTCGCCGCCGGCCGGGTGGCCCGCATTTCTCGGGACTTGGGTCGACACGGGATCGGTGTCGCCCAGGTCATGACGCACCGCTTCTACCTCACCGCGATCCTGGCCTTGGGCGCCCTGCTATCGCTCGTGCCCAACGGGTTGCTTGCTCCGCCGGCGTTGCCCGTGGGCTTGAGTGCCGCCGCAGCGTTGGCGTCCGTTGTGGTGCCGATCTACCTGCTGCAGTACTCCATGCAACGGCTGGAGCCCCTCGCGGTGACCGCTGCGCTGGCGACCATGCCGGCGATAGCGATCGCCGTCGACCTGATGTCCGGCCGACCAGTGAGCTGGCTGGTCCTGCTCCTCGGAGCGCTCCTGGTCCCCGGCAATCTCGTGCTCATGCTGACGCGCGCGACCAGAGTGCAGCCGCCCGGGCTGCAAGCCCTCCAACCCGAGACCCGCCAACCCGAGAGGGAGTACCAGTGAACGCACCCCGATCCCCCCGCCGCGTCGTGGCCGTCATCGATCCAGTTGGCCCCGGCGGCGCCTTCGGCGCCCACGCGCGAGCTCTTGGGACCGAGGCGATCGCGGTGTTCACACAACGATTCGACGATCCCTACCTTCGGATGACATTCGATCCCGCCGACTATGCGGCCGTAATCGAGCACCGATCGGTGGCGGCCACGACACGCATTTTGCGCCAGCGCAACGTCACCGCGGTCGTCGCCGCCTACCAAACCTCGATGGTTACCGCTGACCTCATCGCGGAACGGCTTGGCGTTCCGGCCAATCCGGCCGCTACCTCCGCTGCCCGCAGCAATAAGACGGCGATGAAGCAAGCGTGGACCGACAACGACGTCGCATGCGCCGCCTGGATTCAGGCAACCAGCGCGGCGCAAGCCGCAACGTGGTCCGCCCGCAATGGTTTTCCCGTGGTCGTCAAGCCCGAGGCGTCGGCCGGCGGATTCAACGTGTTCGTGTGCCACACCCGCGCCGACGTCGAAGACGCCTACCGTGTGGTGTCGACCCTGCCGCAACCGTTTGGACCGGCGACGCCAACGGTGCTCGTCGAGGAGTTCCTCGACGGCGACGAATACTTCGTCGACCTGGTGCACTCTCCGAAATCGTCTCGCCCGCAGGTCCTTTGCCTGGCCCGTTACGACAAGATTCAGCGGGCCAACAAGGCAAGCGTCTGCCGCGGGTTCCGCTCGATCGGCCTCGATAGCCCCGGGCTGCAACCCGCGATCGACTACGCCATCGAGGCGAACCGGGCCCTCGATGTCCGAGTGGGCGTCAACGACACCGAATTCAAGCTCACGTCGGAGGGCGCCCGGGTGATCGAGGTCAACAACCGGCTGCCCGGGGCGTTGACTCCCCAAATGATCCACGCGTGCACGGGGGTGAGCCCGTACGCCGAGGCGCTCGCGGTCCACAGCGGATTGGCTCCCAACGCGCCGTACACCTATCGGCGACACTTCGCCGTGTGCTGCCTGATCAATCCCCGGGCCGGTCGTGTTACGGATATCGTTGGGCTGGAACGTATTAGGCGGCTGCGTTCGTATCACAGTTCGAAGATCATGGCGCAGCGCGGGCACCTCGCACCTGAGACCGTCGACCTGTTTTCCGCGTGGGGCTTGGTTTGCCTCGTCCATGAAGACGACGACCAACTGAGCAGTGACATCGAACTGGTGCACAGCACGGCCAAACTCCTGACCACCACTCCCGACCACCTCGTCCTGCCGACGGGCGCCTAGCTATTGGCTAGAACCCGGCCAGAACCTCTTAATGCGCTGGGGTGCGCATCGCGGGCCCAATGGCGACCAGGCTCAGCGCTAGTACCACGGTGACCGGCCAAATCGCGCTGGTGTTTTGCGCGATGCCGCCAAGCAGGACACCGACAAGCGACGAAGCGAGCGCCACGAGCGCAGCCGCGAATCCCATTAGCGTCGGCCGATCATGCTCATCGGCAGACGCACCCATCCACGCGATGGCCGCGGCATACACCGCCTGGTCGGCGGCCGCGGCGAGCGCGAGGACTGGCCCATGTATCCACACCTGCGGCCAGGTGCCCGACACCTGGGCGAGCGTGCAAATCACGGCGGCGGAGATTGCGGTCAGCGAACTGCCGACGAGCATTCCGCGAACACCCCTGCGGCGGTAGACAACCCGCCACACATACGACCCAGTCAGCAGACCGGCGCTGCCCGAGATGACCAGCAGGCTCAGCCTGCCGCCCGTCTGGGTGCGTTCGGGAGCGTAGAGAACGTAGAACGTGGTGCCCAGCGTGACGGGTACGAACAGCAGCTGGATGAGCGTGTACCGACGGAACCAGCGCTGTGACCGGGCGACACGAATACCCCGACGGAAGACGTCGGAGATCCGGGGAATGATCCTGGCGGTGTGGGCATGGATTGGCCCGACGAACAGCGCCGCTACCGCGGCGCCGAGCATGCCGACGGCGCCGAGCCACAGCACGATCGCGTCGGGAGCAGCGGGAAGCGTCCTGGACAGCAGCGGAACCACCGCAAGCGTCGCAGCGGCGACCACAACTGCACTGATCGCGTATTCGCCGAGAATCAATTGGCTGCGCCGCGTCCCCGGCAATTTGGCCGAGACGAGTTCTGCGTGCGCACCGTCGGAGATGCCCTTGGCGATGCCCAACGCGGCGGATGCGACGACGAATACCGCGTCGATGAACAGCCTGTTCTGCGCCGAGACGACGGCGCACACGGTCAGCAGGGCCATCGACGTCGTGCCGCCGGCGAATACCAGATGTTTCAGGTGCCGGGATCGGCCCATGATGAACGGCGAAGCCGCCCAGCCTGCGACGATGCCGACGCCGAAGGCAGGGTACAGCAGCCCGGCCACCCACAGACTTCCCCACTGGGCACACAGAAACGGCAGCACCGCCGACACGTTCGATAGCTGCAGCGCGCTGGAGTAGATCGATCCCTGGGCCAGCAGGCGCGCGTAACTGGTCGCCGATATGTCAGCGGTCTGCGCGTTCCGCTTTCGCACTAGCGTCCAGCCTTCCCCGGTGGCTGGTCTTCTCCCACAAGAACGGCGCCCTGACGAGTTGCCACAGCGCCCGCCATCCGGCGATCCAATGCAGTGCCGGATACACGGCCATTGCCTTCAGGTGGTTGGTGCGTGGCCCCGGGCACGCCAGCAGCGCCGTAAGCAAAAGCACGAGGACGACGGCCAGCTGCAGGAGGGCGAGGGCCACCGGATCGACCAGCAGCGTGGACGTCGAGCCGCGGTGTCCCAGGAGTTGCGCGGCGGCCAGCAGGAGGACGATCGGCTGCAGCAACAACAGCAGCGGCGTGCCCAGCACGGTGACCAGCAGCGCAAGCAGGCTGCGCGGCCCGAACCGCCGCAGCGTCCTGCGCGGTCGGCGCGTGTGCACCAGCGCGGTGAGCAGATAGCCCTTGTGCCAGCGGGTGTGCTGGCCGAGCCAGCCGCGGTATGTGTCGGGGGCTTCACCGTAAGTGATCGTGTCGACGACGTCGGTGCGGTAGCCCAGCGCGCGGCACCGCATGCCCAGATCCGCGTCCTCGGAGACGTTCCAGGCGTCCCACCCGCCGAGCCGGCGCAGGATCTCGGTGCGGAAGTGGTTGCTGGTTCCCCCCAGCGGGAAGGCGGCGCCCAGCGCGGCCAGGCCGGGCAAGGTCAGCCGGTAGCGCAGCGCATACTCCATGGCATTGCAGGCGGTGAACACGTTCGCGTGGCCGTTTGCTTGTAGCAGCGTGGCCTGCAAGCAGGCCAGGTCGTCACCGCCCGCGGCGAACTTCTCCGCGGCGCGCCTGAGTTGGTCGCGTTCGGGCCGGTCCTCGGCGTCGAAGATCACCAACAGCTCGCCGCGGGCCAGCAGCAGACCGGCGTTGCACGAGCGCGGTTTGGTCTGCGGTGTTCCCGGCGGCAGTTGCACGATGCGCATATGGCGCGGTGGGTCGGCATCCCTGATCGCTTGCTGGGTCGCGGTGTCCCGCCGCTCGACCAGCAGCAGCACCTCGAGCCGGTCCGTCGGATAGTCAAGGTCGGCGAGGCAGCGGACCAGGTCTCCGATGACGGCCTCCTCCTGGTAGGCCGGGACGAGGACCGTGTAGCTGGGCAGCTGGTGCTCCGCCAGCAGCGGAACGCCGCCGCGACGCCGTAGGTGATGCCACAGCCCCGCGAGCGCGGCGGCCAGTGCCATCGCGGCGACCAGGGAGGTGACGGTGGTGAGAACCAGCAGCGCCGCCGACGGCCACAGCACCGCCGCGGTGAGCACGACGGCGGCGACCCCTACCGCACCGACCTTCTGCCAGGGCCGAAAGCCTTGCCGTGCGGCCAGATCCGGCTCCCGTTCGGCGAAGCCGTTCGCGATTTCGTGGGCGATGGCGTCCTCGAATTCCCTGAACATGCGGGCCTGGACGCTGGCCGCCTGGCGGCCCATGTCCAGCAGGGCGGCGGGGCCCGTCGGGACTGGACGGGCATCAACGGAGGGATCGATGACATTCGGCGTTGCAGGCATGAGCAGCAACCTAAGGCGCGGCCCGGCTTGCCCGCGATCCGCCGATCGATCCTTTTCGATGACCAGGTTCGCTCCTCTGATTGGGGGAGGGCGGCAAGGTCGATCGCTGCCTTTTCAAGTGCGCGGTCTCCGTCATGGACAGATGGAGATCATGCATTCCTTCGACTGCAGGATATTGGCCGCCTGAATCGTCCTGAATCGGCATCCTACGATCGAATGACGCGCCATCCTGCAATTGCATTATTCTTATCGACCGCCGGAGCAGCAAGTGAGGGGAAACCCGCACGTCAAACTGATTTTAGTGCTCAGCCCGGACTACTTGAAAGATCAATTAGCGATATTATTACGCGACTTCCGTTGATAGGCTGACAAGCACATTCAAACCTTAGTGCGGTTGAAATTTCGAATTCATCAGCTAGGAGAATTATGTCGCCTTTGGCAGACGTCGCAATTATCGGTACCGGCATGTTCGGTGCAGCCGCGGCGAAGTACCTCAGCCGTGAGGGTCTGCGTGTCGTGGCCGTGGGCCCGGCCGAACCCGCCGCCGGCCAGGCGGTCGACCAGCATGCGTTCGCCGCGCACTACGACCAAGGCAGGATCTGCCGCCGGCTTGGCTGGGATCCCGTCTGGGCATATCTCGACGCCCGCTCGTTGGAACGCTTCCGCGGCATTGAGACCGAGTCAGGCATCGACTTCTTCTCCGATTGCGGGTCCCTGATCCTCATCGCGAAGTCGATCCGCGAGCGAACCGACAAGATCGTGAGCCAGGCTGACGATGATGGAGTTGAGGTCGAGCGATTGGCCGCGGACGCGCTTACACGCAGGTTTGCGGCGCTCGGACTCCCGCAGATCACCGGCGGAGTCGAGGGCCTGTTCGAGCCCACGGGCGCCGGCCTTTTGAATCCCAGAAGGCTGGTCTCGGCCCAACTTGCGCTGGCCGCCGACGCGGGCGCCGCGGTCGTACGCGGCGCAGTGGTCGCAACGGAGAAGCACCGCGGGGTGTGGCGGCTACAGGTGGACAGCGAGCGGGGGCACCGCGAGATTCGCGCGAAGCGCCTGCTGATCAGTACTGGCGCGTTAACCAACCAGAACGGTGTCCTGCCGCAGAACAGCCTGTTGGCCATGCAGGCCTACACCGAGCCCAACCTGTTCTTCGAACTCAACGAACCTGGTAGCAGCGGCATCTGGAATCTGCCGCCGGTGGTCACGGTGGACCCCGACGACGTCGGCAACGCGAACAAGTCGACGTACCTTATCCCGCCGGTCGAGTATCCGGATGGGAAGTGGTACATGCGGATTGGGCCCGGCATGCAGCCGTTCGTGCACCGTCTTTCCACCGCGTCCGAGATGATCGACTGGTACCGGGCGCAGCGGGTGACCCTCGAACAATTTCAATTCCTCTCCGCGGCGATGAGCGAACTTGTTCCCGGGTGGACGTTGCCAAGGGCCCGCCACGCGACATGCATCGTCGAAAAGACGGTGACGGGCTATCCCTACATCGGTTTCCTGGATGACGATGAATCACTCGCCGTCGCGGTGGGCGGTAACGGCCACGGCGCACGCGGGCTCGGACGAGATAGGTCGCCTCGCCGCCCTGACGGTCGCAGGCAAGCCATTGGACTGCCCGCTGCCGAGCAACACGTTTGCGCCAGTGACAGAGTCGGATCCGCGCGCGGTGTGGCGTGACAGTTCGAAACTGAAGCCCCCATTCGGGCTCTGCTGAGCGGGTGGCCGACGTGCTGGGCGACTGCGCTCGACTGAGGCGCCTCGGTGGATCACCGTCACGACGGATGATGCGCAAGCATCAGAAAGATCAACAGCACACCGATGACCACGGCATTCGATACGGCATGTGCGGCCGCCGCTTTGGCAACTACCCGCTCCACCAACGCTTCAGCCGCTCCGGCACGTACGCGTCGTTCTCGAGCCCACTCGTCGATTCGGCGCTGATTCAACTCCGCGACTGCCTCGACTTCCTCCATGTGCCGGCGCCAGGCAGCCACGTCGTAATCTTGGCCGGACGGACGCTCGGGGTAAGGGGTGCGGACATATTCCGGAACATGTTGTGCTGCTTCGATTTCGGGTTGCAGCCGTCGAAACGCCAGAAGATAGACCCGCTCAAAGTAAAAGCCGCTCAGCGTCAGCGCCAGCCCCGCTGCCAGCGGAACACCAGCGAACGCGCAGTGCATGAAGCCAAACGACAGCTGACGACCAAGCCTGGCCGCAATGCCATGCTTTTCGCTTCCCAGCCGAAACACCGTTTCCTCGACATGCGCCAGCATCGGTAGCAGGAAGAGCAGGCTCAAAGGAATGCCGAACGCTGCCACTTGCCACCGCAGCCCGGTTCGACCCGTCTGGCCCAGCCAGATATTGGAATTGGTTCCACCGAGAAGTTCCCACCAGCCAACCCAGGACCATGGCGCCAGGCTGGTGATTCCGAAGAGGGCCAGCAACACGACCGTAAGGTTTGCAAGCGCCGTCGGCAGCATCCACCAGCGCACGGCACGCAGCGTCCAGACATAGTTGCGTCGGCGCTGCCCCGAGGCGGCAAGCTGACCAGCCGTGGCAAAGGTCGACACCGCCACTATGCCAATGGCAGCCGCAGTGATCGTGGTCGACATCTCGGACCTCCTTTCCACACACAATCATCACGACCAACGCCGACAAGCAGCAGGTCCGTTCGGGCAGTGGCGCGACGCCGGTACGGGATCTGATCGACAAAGCCGGCAGCTGACTCAATATGTCGGCCCCGGCGCCAACCCCGACCCCAAAAGCCCGAACGCCTAACGAGGGCTCGGACCTACTCGATGTATTGAGGCATCACATGGCGGTGGCGGTGGCGGAGGGATTTGAACCCCCGGACGGTTTTGGCCGTCTCTCGCTTTCAAGGCGAGTGCATTAGGCCGCTCTGCCACGCCACCGCTGCTAAGGGTAGCCATGGGTCGCCGGAGTAGCGTGACCGGCATGCGCGCCATCGTCGCCGAATCGTCCGATCAATTGGTATGGCAGGAAGTACCCGACGTCGCCGCCGGGCCGCGCGAGGTCCTGATCAAGGTGGCTGCGGCCGGCGTCAACCGCGCCGACGTGCTGCAGGCCGCCGGTAAGTATCCGCCCCCGCCGGGAGCCAGCGAGACCATCGGCATGGAGGTGGCCGGCGTGATCACCGAAGTCGGCCCAGATACCGGCCCAGATGCCGGCCCAGATGCCGGATGGTCTGTCGGACAAGAGGTTTGCGCCCTGCTGGCCGGCGGCGGCTACGCCGAATACACCGCCGTTCCGGCCGGTCAGGTAATGCCGATTCCGCAGGGCGTCGACCTGGTCGACGCGGCGGGCATACCCGAAGTGGCGTGCACGGTGTGGTCGAACCTGGTGATGACCGCGCACCTGGGCGAAGGCCAGTTGGTCCTGCTACAGGGCGGGGCGAGCGGCATCGGCAGCCACGCGATCCAGGTGGCACGCGCCTTGGGCGCGCGGGTCGCGGTGACCGCCGGGTCGGCGGAGAAGCTGGACCTGTGCCGCGAATTGGGCGCCCAGATCACCATCAACTACCGCGACGAGGACTTCGTCGCGCGGCTGCGGGAAGAGACCGGCGGCGCCGGCGCGGACGTGATCCTCGACATCATGGGCGCGGCCTATCTGGACCGCAACATCGACGCCCTGGCCCCGGACGGACAGCTGATCATCATCGGCATGCAGGGCGGGGTGAAGGGCGAGCTCAACATCGGCAAGCTCATGGCCAAACGGGCGCGGGTCATCGGCACCACGCTGCGGGGGCGCCCGGTCAGCGGCCCGGGCAGCAAGAGCGAGATCGCCTCAGCGGTGACGGCCTCGGTCTGGCCGATGATCGCCGACGGGCGGGTGCGGCCGATCATCGGCGCGCGCATGCCCGTCCAAGAGGCCGCCGACGCGCATCAACTGCTGGTCTCGGGGAAGGTGTCCGGCAAGATCATCCTGACCGTCTAGCCGCGGCTGTAACGGTACTGGTGCCCCCCAGCTCGCGCGAGTCAGCCGAACGAAGCGAGCGCGCGGACCAGCTGGTCGACCTCGGCCGTCGTCGAATAATGCGCCAACCCAACCGTGACGGCGCCGCCGATGTCGTTGGCGCCCAGCACATCCAGCACCCGTGACGTCTGGTCGGAGATCGCCAGGATGCCGTTGTCCGCCAACCGCTGCACCACGCGATCGGCGGGCACGTCGTGCATTGCGAAACTCACCACCGGTATCCGCGCCTCCGGACGCCCGATCAGCATCACCAACGGTAACGACCGCAGCGACACCATCAAGTAGTCGAAGACCCGGTTCAGATACTTGTCGGCCGATTGCATCGACACACTCAACCGCTCGCGCCTGCTGCCGCGAGCCGACTCATCAAGCGCCGCAAGGTATTCGATGCTCGCGACGGCGCCCGCCAGCAGACCGAACTGGTGCTGGCCAAGCTCAAGTCGCGCCGGGCCCGTGGCGTTGAGATCGGTCGACACGGGGCTGAACGAGTTGATCAGCGCCGGGTCACGAAACACGATCGCGCCGATCGGCGGACCACCCCACGCGATGGCGTTCACCGCCACCGCGTCCACGTCGGTGTCCTTGAGATCGAGCAAGCGGTAGGGCGCAGCGGCGGAATGGTCGACGACCACCAGACCACCGACGTCGTGGACCAGTTTGGTCATGGCCCGCAAGTCGGTGACCGTGCCCAGCGTTCCCGACGCGGAGGTGACGGCCACCAGCCGGGCCGCCTTGCCTATCAGGCTCTCCCACTGCCACGTCGGCAACTCGCCCGTCTCGATGTCGACCTCGGCCCATCTCACCCTGGCGCCGTAGCGGTGTGCCGCCCGCAGCCACGGGGCGATGTTCGCCTCGTCGTCAAGGCGGCTGACGATCACCTCGTACCCCAGGCCCGCGCGCGAGGACGACGCCTCGGCCAGCGAGGCCAGCAGAACCGCGCGATCGGCTCCCAGCACGACGCCCGCGGGCTCGGCGTTGAACAGGTCGGCCACCGCCGCGCGCGCCGCCTCCAGGATTGCGGCGCTGCGGCTCGCCGACGGATGCGCACCCACCATGCTGGCGCTGGACCGTCGGAACGCCGTCGACACGGTGGTCGCCACGGAATCGGGGATCAGCATCCCGGCCGGCGCGTCGAAGTGCACCCACCCGTCACCCAGCGACGGATGCAGACCGCGCACCCGGGCGACGTCATATGCCATGCCAGCCACCTTAGAGCTCCGGCCATTGCGCGAATTCGCTGCAGCGGGTGCCAAAACACGGTCCAGCCAGTCGGCTTCGCGAGGCAGGTCACCCGGCCAGCCATACTAGTCCAGTGGGGCTCTGCTTCGGAACGCTGATCGCATTGTTCTTGCTGATCGCGCCGGGGACAACCGTCGCGCGTGTCGCTCAGCTATCCTGGCCGATCGCCATCGCGGTGGGTCCAGCGCTGACGTACGGCGTGGTTGCGCTGGCGATAATTCCCTTGGGCGCGGTCGGCGCACCCCTAATACCTTGGAACGGTTGGACGGCACTGGCCGCACTGGCCGTGGTATGCGTGCTGATCGCGGGCTTGCAGATACCGCTCGCCCGGTATCGCGATGCCCCCAACTCCCCAGACTCCCCAGCCGCGGCCCGCGCGATCGGCCGCTGGCCGGCGATGGCGGTGGCGGCCGGGGTGTTGCTGGGCGCGCTGTTGGTCGGCTGGGCGGCGTGGCGCGGGATCACGCATTGGCAGTCCATTCCCAGCACCTGGGATGCGGTCTGGCACGCCAACACTGTGCGCTTCATCCTCGATACCGGTCAGGCATCGTCCACCCACATGGGTGAGCTACGCAACGTCGAAACGCATGCGGTGCTGTATTACCCGTCGGTGTTTCACGCCCTGGCGGCGGTGCTCTGTCAGCTCACCGGAGCGGCACCCACGACCGGCTACACGCTGACGTCGGTGGCGGCGTCGGTCTGGTTGTTTCCGTCCAGCGCCGCAGTCCTCACCTGGTTCCTGGCGCGCCCGCGGACGAGCGAATGGCGCGCTGCCGGGGCGACGGCCACCGCGGCGGCGCTTTCGGCGTCGTTCACCTCGGTGCCCTACGTCGAGTTCGGCGTCGCCGCGATGCCCAATTTGGCGGCATACGGGGTCGCGATACCGACCTTCGCGTTGATCGTGTCGACGCTGCGCCACCGCGACCGCATTCCGGTGGCGGTGCTCGCATTGGTGGGTGTCTTCTCGGTTCACCTCACCGGCGGCTTCGTCGTCGTCCTCTTCCTGCTGGCCTGGTGGCTTTTGGACGCGCTGTGGCATCCGTTGCGCGGGCGGCTCGCCGACATGCTGATCCTGGCCGCGACGGCGGTGCCGACCGGGCTGATACTGGCGCCGCAATTCATCGGGGTTCTGCGACAGGCCGACATCATCGCCGGGCACGCCTTCCCCAGCTTCAAGAGCGTTAAGCAGGGCGCCGTCGACGCGCTCCTGCTGCACACCCGCCACCTCAACGACTTCCCGACCCAGTACGGCCTCGTCGTGCTGTCCGCGATCGGTATGGCGATCTTTCTGTACAAGCGAATCTGGTGGCCGCCGGCTGTCTGGGTGGTACTGACCGTCGCGACCATTTACTCGGGGGCGCCGTTTCGCAATCCGCTCGGCGCTGCGATCGAGAAGTTCAGCCAGTTCTTCTACAACGATCCCCGGCGGCTGACCGCGGTGGTGACGATGCTGGCGTCGCCGATGGCTGGCGTCGCGCTGTTCGCCGCGGTCGTGGCGTTGGTGGCCGGCGCCAAGCGGCTGGCAGACCGGTTCCGGCCCGCGGGACAGCGTATGCCCGCGCCGATCTGGGTCTCGGCCACAGTGGTTCTGTTGGTGGCCGCCACCGTGCTCAGCGGCCGGCACTATCTATACCGGCACCTGGTCCTGTTCGGCGACAAGTACGACTCGGTGATGATCGACCAGAAGGACCTCGACGCCATGGCCTATCTGGCGACCCTGCCCGGCGCCCGCGACACGCTGATCGGCGACTCCAATGTCGACGGCACCGCGTGGATGTACGCGGTGGCCGACCTGCACCCGCTGTGGACCCACTACGACTACCCGCAGCAAACGGGCCCCGGGTATTTCCGATACATCTTCTGGTCCCGTGCCAACACCGGCAATCCGTGGGTGGTCGAAGCGGTGCGGGTGCTCAATATCCGCTACATTCTGACGAGCGAACCGACGGTTCGGGGGTTCAGCGAGCCCGAAGGGATAAGGTCACTGGAGAAATCGAAGTCGTGGGCGAAGATCTACGACAACGGTGGTGCCCAAATCTGGGAATGGCGCGGAAACGGCACTAACAGGCCCTGAAAGGCACTGGCCACACATTCCCAGCAAGCCCGAAAGAGGATGGTGACTGGATTGAGTACCGGCAGAGATGTTTCGGACGACCCAGACGCTGATGGCATCGAGGTCATCGGCGGGATCGATCCCCGGATCATGGCGCTGCGCGACGCGGGCGACGAGGGCGACGAGGGCGACTCCGAAGGGCGCTCGTTGACCGATCTAGTCGAGCAGCCCGCCAAGGTGATGCGCATCGGCACCATGATCAAGCAACTGCTCGAAGAGGTGCGCGTCGCGCCGCTCGACGAAGCCAGCCGCAACCGGCTGCGCGAAATCCACGCCACCAGCATCCGGGAGCTTGAAGACGGCCTGGCACCCGAGCTGCGCGAGGAGCTCGACCGGCTGAGCCTGCCGTTCAACGAGGACTCGGTCCCGTCGGATGCCGAGTTGCGGATCGCCCAGGCTCAGCTGGTCGGCTGGCTGGAGGGGCTGTTCCACGGCATCCAGACCGCCCTGTTCGCCCAGCAGATTTCGGCCCGCGCGCAGCTGGAGCAGATGCGCCAGGGCGCGCTGCCGCCGGGAGTCGGCAAGTCGGGCCACTCGGGGCCCGGACACGGGCAATACCTGTAAGCCGTGTCGAGTAGTCCGCACATCGAAACCCACAATGCGTGGGTCGAGTTTCCGATCTTCGACGCCAAGTCGCGTTCCCTGAAGAAGGCCGTTCTGGGCAAGGCGGGCGGCACCATCGGGCGCACCAAATCCAACGTGGTCGTCATCGAGGCGTTGCGCGACATCACCATGTCGCTCGAGTTGGGCGACCGCGTCGGCCTGGTCGGTCACAACGGTGCGGGGAAATCGACTCTGCTGCGCGTACTTTCCGGCATTTACGAGCCGACTCGGGGCTGGGCGAAAGTCACCGGCCGGGTCGCGCCGGTCTTCGATCTCGGGATCGGCATGGACCCCGAGATCTCCGGCTACGAGAACATCATCATCCGCGGCCTGTTCTTGGGGCAGACCCGAAAGCAGATGCAGGCCAAGGTGGACGAGATCGCCGACTTCACCGAACTCGGCGACTACTTGTCGATGCCGCTGCGCACCTATTCCACCGGGATGCGGGTGCGGCTCGCGATGGGCGTGGTCACCAGCATCGACCCGGAGATTCTGTTGCTCGACGAGGGCATCGGCGCCGTGGATGCCGACTTCCTCCGCAAGGCGCAGTCGCGGCTGCAGGGCCTGGTGGATCGCTCCGGAATCCTGGTCTTCGCAAGCCATTCCAACGAATTCCTGGCCCGGCTGTGTAAGACGGCGATGTGGATCGAGCACGGCCAGATCAAGCTGAGCGGCGGCATCGAGGACGTGGTGCGCGCCTACGAGGGCGAGGACGCCGCCCGCCATGTGCGCGACGTGCTGAACGAGACCCAAGCCCGATGAGTGAGTCGGTCTTCGCCGTCGTGGTCACCCACCGGCGCCCGGATGAGCTGGCCAAGTCACTGGGCGTGCTCACCACGCAGACCCGGCTGCCCGATCACCTGATCGTGGTCGACAACGACTTTTCCGGGGACGTTTCGGGGGACTCCTCGGGGGGCGTTTCGGGGGAAGACGGGCGGGTTCGCGATCTGGTGACCGGCCAGCCAATCCCCACCACTTACCTTGGCTCGCGCCGAAACCTAGGCGGCGCAGGTGGTTTCGCGCTCGGCATGTTGCACGCGTTGGCGCAGGGCGCCGATTGGATATGGCTGGCCGACGACGACGGGCACCCCCAGGACACCCGGGTGTTGGCGACTCTGCTGGCCTGCGCCGAGAAGTACGGCCTGGCCGAGGTATCGCCGATGGTGTGCAATGTGGACGACCCGGCGCGGCTGGCCTTTCCGCTGCGGCGTGGGTTGGTTTGGCGCAGGCTCGCAAGCGAATTGCGCACCTCCAAAAACGAGGAGGCTGGGGCAACTTCGGAAACTTCGGAAACCGAGGAAGGGCAACATCTTCTGCGCGGGATCGCGTCGCTGTTCAATGGTGCGCTGTTTCGGGCGTCCACGTGCGAGGCGATCGGTGTGCCCGACTTGCGGCTGTTCATCCGCGGCGACGAGGTGGAAATGCACCGACGCCTGGTCCGGTCCGGTCTGCCGTTCGGCACCTGCCTGGACACCGCCTACCTGCATCCCTGCGGGTCCGACGAGTTCAAGCCGATCCTGGGCGGCCGGATGCACACCCAATACCCCGACAACCCGGCCAAGCGCTTCTTCACCTATCGCAACCGCGGCTACCTGATGTCGCAGCCGGGTCTGCGCAAGCTGCTGTTCCAGGAGTGGGTCCGGTTCGGCTGGTTCTTCCTGGTGACCCGACGCGACCCTAGGGCGCTGATGGAGTGGATTCGGTTGCGGCGCTTGGGCCGTCGCGAAATATTCGGAAAGCCCGACGCTGGAGGACGCGCATGACGTTCGTCGACGCGGCGGCACAGTCGCGCACGTTCACCCGGGCCCGAGGGGATCTGGCCCAGGGCTTCCGCCGCCACGAGTTGTGGCTGCACCTCGGCTGGCAGGACATCAAACAGCGCTACCGCCGCTCGGTCCTGGGGCCGTTCTGGATCACCATCGCGACCGGCACCACCGCCGTCGCGATGGGCGGCCTGTACTCGAAGCTGTTTCATCTGGAACTGTCGGCGCATCTGCCGTATGTCACGCTCGGACTGATCATTTGGAACCTGATCAACGCCGCCATCCTGGAGGGCGCCGACGTGTTCGTCGCCAATGAGGGACTGATCAAACAATTGCCGACCCCGTTGAGCGTGCACGTCTACCGGCTCGTGTGGCGGCAGATGATCTTGTTCGCGCACAACATCGTCATCTATGTCGTCGTCGCGATCATCTACCCCAAACCGTGGTCGTGGGCGGACCTGTCCGTCATACCGGCGCTGGGGCTGATCGTGCTCAATTCCATTTGGGTGTCACTGTGTTTCGGCATCCTGGCAACCCGCTACCGCGACATCGGCCCGCTGCTGTTCTCGGTGGTGCAGTTGCTGTTCTTCATGACCCCGATCATCTGGAACGACGACTCGCTGCGGCAGCAGGGCGCTGGGCGCTGGGCGAGCATCGTCGAACTCAACCCGCTGCTGCACTATCTCGATATCGTGCGGGCCCCGCTGCTGGGCGCCCACCAGGAGCTGCGGCACTGGCTGGTGGTGCTGGCGCTGACGGTCATCGGCTGGGTGCTAGCGGCTTTCGCGATGCGGCAGTTTCGCGCCCGGGTCCCGTACTGGGTTTAGGCCTTCGGTCGGTTTACCCGTCGGTGCCGTCGGTGCCCGTCCCGCCCGTGTTGCCGCCGGGGGATCCGCTGCCGCCGGCGCCGCCAGCCCCGCCCGTGCCGGCGCTCCCCACGGGCGAGGCGGTACCTCCATTACCGCCCTTACCGCCGCTACCCCCGCCACCGCCTCCGCCGCCCGAACCGGTGGGATCGCTGGCACCGCCTTGACCACCGGCGGCACCGTCGCTGCCGTCGCCGCCGGCCCCGGCGGTACCGCTGGCGCCGGCCGAGCCGCCATTGCCACCCTCGCCACCGTTGCCACCGTCGCCACCCACGCCACCGACCCCGGTCGAACCGGTTGCCTCGCCGGCGCCACCGCCGTCCGCGGCGGCGCCCGCCGCCCCGCCTGCCCCGCCGGTTCCGTTGGTGCCGGCCGCCCCGCCGTCGCCGCCACTGCCCCACAGCCCGGCCGACCCGCCATTCCCCCCGTGCTGGCCGGCCGCGCCGGAACCCCCGTTGCCGCCATCGCCATACAGCCACCCGCCATCGCCGCCCACGGCCCCGGTACCTGCCCCCGCGTTTGTCCCGTTGCCCACCAGCGCGCGGCCCGTAATTTCCTTCACCGGCGAAAACACCAGTGTGCTCGCGACACTCCGCGCCTCCGCCTGCAACGGCGAGGCGGTGGCCGCCTCCGCAGCCGCATACCCCCCCGCTATTCAGGGCCTGGGCAAACTGCGCATGAAACGCTGCCGCCTGAGCGCCGAGCGCCTGAAATTGCTGCCCGTGGCTGGAAAACAGCGATGCGACGGCCGCCGACACCTCATCGCCGGCGGACGCCACAATCCCGGTCATCGACGCCGCCGACGCCGCGTGGGCGGCCCTAAGTGCCTGCCCTATTTTGGTCGCGGGTACCTGACTAGGCGGTTTGCTCGGTGACGACCAGCTGACCCTTACCGGTGGCCCACGATTTGACGAAGACACCGATGGGGACCGTCTCGTCCTTTCCGGTCGCCGACCCGCTGTCGTTGAGGTGCACCGTGCCAGCGGCGGTGTCCACACCGATGACAACCACGGCGTGGTCGGCCAGGGGGTTGCCGCTCTGGTCCTTGGTCACGACGGGCTGTCCCCAGAGGAGCTCTGCGTTCAGTCCGACGATCACCTTGTGCCCGCCGGCCAGGTAGTGCTCGAGCGCTTCCAGGCCGGTGGCGACACCGGTCGCGTCGGCGTCTTGCTCGCTGGTGTACGCCGCGTTGATGCCGTAGCGCGCCAACAGCACCGGAATGTCCTGCGGGTTGGTACCGTGACCGGTCTGGTTGGGACGGCTCATGTCGCTGGGCAGCGCGTAGATCGCTCCGTAGTGGACCCGACTCGGCAGGCCCTGGGCCAGCGCGATGACCTCCTGCTCGGAAATATCGCGATTGACCAGTTGCGCGATCACATCGGCAGACGCCATCAGGGCGCAGTCGTCGAGAGATTGCATCTTCCAGTGCGGGGCCGCGGCGGCGGGGTTCCCGTACATCCGGCCCGGGCCGGCGGCCTCGGGGTGACTTTGCGTGGCGGCCTCCGCCAAACCAGCCGCCGCCAAGCCCAGCGTCACAGCGGCGCCCAACGCGGCGATACCGGCCTTCCAGAAGCCGATCCTCTTGATGCTCACGGTGGTCCCTCTTCTCTCGGCGCCTGGCGATCTGGGCGTGTGAGAAAAGATTCGCGTGCCGACCTCTGCGGAAACTCTGCGAATTCTTGAAGTGCCCCGTGGCGGCAGGAATCCTTTGAGAATCCAACGAGAATCCGCCAAGAATCCACCGAGAATGCTTTGAGGATCCGCCAAGTCGCCGCCCCGACGCTGATGCGGTGCGCGAAAGCAGCCGGATAACTGGTGATTTCACGCGCGCTGCGGAAGGAAGGGGAGCACATGCGTCGCGCACATCGGATTGGTCTCGCGCGGAACCCTCTCGCGTGGAACAGAATTCGCGCAGACCGCGCGGGCTCTGCGACCGAACCGCTAGGTCGCCCCGCGAGGGGTGGGCGTCCTGGCCGTCGGCCTGGACGCCCGACCGCGACCGGGCCGGTCGCCACGTGCTAAAGCTGAGGGCCCTACCGCGGCAACCACGACCAGACTCGACGCCGGCGCCTGCAAAGGGGCAGGATGCGATCGTGAGCGACGTCTCGGTAATCGGTCGCGTTGGGACGCTGATCCTGGCGACCCGCGGCGAACGCGGCGCCGGCGAGGTCCTGCTCAGCGTGCGGGGCTCCAAGGAGGCCTACCTCGCGTGGTCGGACGAGCCGCTGCCGAAGGGCACCCAGGTGCTGGTGGTCGACGTTCGCGGCGCGCGGACGGTGGTGGTCGAGCCCTGGGAAGACCCCACCGGCATGGCTTGACAATCGAAATTCCCTGATCCACAACTACCAACTCAAGGAGTCCAACAATGCTCGGTTACAAAGTGCCCGATCCCGACGAGGCGATGCTGATCTCCGGAGGCCGCGCGAAGGGCAACGCCCCTTTCCGCGTGGTGACCGGCCACGGCGCATTCATCATGCCGTTCTTCCGTAAGGTGCGGTTCCTGACCCTGGCCATGTGCGAGGCGGAGGTCGCCGAAAAGTGCGTCACCCAGCAGGGGATCACCCTCAACGTCCGGTCGGTGATCGCGTTCAAGGTCGGGAACGACACCGAGAGCATCATCGCTGCGGGGCAGCGATTCCTGTCCGACCAGGACCAGATGGCCGTGCTCACCGGCCGGATCTTCGCCGGCCACCTGCGCTCGATCATCGGCTCGATGACCGTCGAGCAGATCATCCGGGAACGCCAGAAGCTGGCCACCGAGGTGCTGGACGGGTCCAAGGAGGAGATGGCCCGCATCGGGCTGACCGTCGACGCCCTGCAGATCCAGTCCATCGACGATGGCGGCCTCGGCTACATCAACGCGATGTCCGCACCGCACACCGCGGCCATCCAGCAGCAGGCGCAGATCGCGCAGGCGCAGGCGAACCAACGGTCCGCGGAAGCCGAGCAGGAGTCACAGCGCAACCAGGCCGAATTCGCTCGTGAGACCGCGATCGTCAAGGCTCAATACAAGGCGGAGGTGGACAAGGCTCAGGCGGAGGCATCGCAGGCGGGACCGCTGGCCGAGGCCCAGGCCCAGCGCGAGGTGCTCGAGATGCGCACCGAACTGGCCCAGCGCGCAGCCGAGCTGCGCCAGCAGGAGTTGGTCGCCGAAGTGGTCAAGCCCGCCGAGGCGGAAGCCGAACGCGTCCGGATCTTGGCCAGCGCCGACGCGGAGAAGATGAGGATCCAGGCCGAGGCCGCGGCGTCGCACAACCGGGTGGCGCTGGACCGGATGATGATCGACCAGCTGCCCCAAATCGTCGAGCAGGCTGCGCGCGGGCTCGCCGGCGCGAATCTCACGGTGCTCAACGGGGCCGAGGGGCTGACCGAGGTGGCCAGCGGGCTGGTCGCCCAGGGCAAGGCCATTTTTGACGCATTGCGCGGCAACGTCTTCGACTACGACGACGACGACGCGGCGCCGGGCACCGAGATATCGAAAGCTGGTGCGTGACAAGGCGACTAGCACATCCGGCCGGCGAGCGGCGGTCCCACCGGCCGCCGCCGCCGAGCCCGTCCCTCGCCCGAATGTGGTGCAGAGCACGGTAGAAACGCCGTCGAAGGGGTACTAAAGCGGAGACCGACTGAAAAACCTTGTCAGATACCGGTGACGACTGGCTGCCCGATGGTGTATCACTGAAACGCCACGATTCGGCTTCGCGGCGTACCAGTTCGGCAACCGACAACAAGAAAATAAGGTGGCGGACGTGAGCGAGAAAGTCCAATCATCGGGGCTGGCGGATGCGGCGCGGGATCAACTCGCGGCGGAGGTGGCCCGGCTGCGGCACCGCCGCGAACTCTTGGAGGCCGAAGTCAAGAACGACCGCGGCATGATCGGCGACCACGGAGACGCGGCCGAAGCGATACAGCGGGCCGACGAACTCGTCGTCCTCGCCGACCGGATCAATGAACTGGACCGGCGGTTGCGGACCGGGCCGTCGCCCACGGATCAGTCCGAAGCGCTGCCCGGCGGGACCGAGGTGACCCTGAGGTTCCCCGACGGAGAAGTCGTCACCATGCACGTCATCTCCATCGTCGAGGAGACCCCGGTCGGCCACGAAGAAGAAACTCTCACCGCCCGCAGCCCGCTGGGTCAGGCACTGGCCGGTCATCAACCGGGCGACACGGTGACGTATTCGACGCCCCAGGGGCAAAACCAGGTCGAGTTGATTGCGGTGAAGCTGCCGACTTAAGGCCCCCGTTACACTTCAACCCCGATGACCCCGCACGGACCCGAGGTGGCGTCGGCACAACCCGAACCACCACAGCTGAGCCTGACGACACAGATGTGGCGCTTCGTCGTCACGGGCGGTCTTTCGGCGGTCGTCGATTTCGGCCTCTACGCCACGCTGTACAAGGCGGTGGGCGTCCAGGTCGATCTGGCCAAGGCGATCAGCTTCATCTTCGGCACCATCACCGCCTACCTGATCAACCGCCGATGGACCTTCCAGGCGTCACCGAGTACCTCCCGGTTCATCGCGGTCATGATGCTCTACGGAATCACCTTCGCGGTGCAGGTCGGCCTCAACCACCTGTGCCTTGCGCTACTGCACTACCGGACGTGGGCGATACCCGTCGCGTTCGTGATCGCGCAGGGCACCGCCACGGTGATCAATTTCATCGTGCAGCGAGCCGTTATCTTCCGGATCCGCTGAGCCGGCCGGGTAGGCGTACCCTCTGTGACGATGTTGAGCACCGACATTCCCACCACCGCGACCCGGCTGACCGGCTGGGGCCGCACCGCGCCATCGGTGGCACACGTGCTGCGCACCCCCGATACCGACGTGATCGCGAAGGCGGTGGCGCGCGCGGCCGACACTGGCCCCCAGAACGGGAGAGGCGTCATCGCCCGCGGGCTGGGCCGCTCCTACGGCGACAACGCGCAAAACGGCGGCGGGCTGGTGATCGACATGACGCCGCTGGACCACATCCACTCCATCAGCGCCGACACCAAGCTGGCCGACGTCGACGCCGGGGTCAACCTCGACCAGTTGATGAAGGCGGCCCTGCCGTTCGGGCTGTGGGTCCCGGTACTGCCCGGAACCCGGCAGGTCACCGTCGGTGGCGCGATCGCCTGCGACATCCACGGCAAGAACCATCACAGCGCCGGCAGCTTCGGCAACCACGTGCGCAGCATGGACCTGTTGACCGCGAGCGGCGAGATTCGCCACCTGACTCCCGCCGGTGAGGATTCCGAGCTGTTCTGGGCGACCGTCGGGGGCAACGGCCTGACCGGCATCATCCTGCGCGCCACCATCGAGATGACACCAACGGAGACGGCCTATTTCATCGCCGACGGCGACGTCACCGCCAGCCTCGACGAGACCATCGCCCTGCACAGCGACGGCAGCGAGGCCGACTACACCTACTCCAGCGCGTGGTTCGACGCGATCAGCGCGCCGCCGAAGCTGGGCCGCGCCGCGGTATCGCGCGGCTCGCTGGCAAGGCTGGACCAGCTGCCTAAGAAGCTGCAGCGCAATCCACTGAAATTTGATGCGCCACGACTGTTTACATTTCCCGACATTTTCCCGAATGGGCTGGCCAACAAGTACAGCTTCATGCCGATCGGCGAACTCTGGTACCGGAAATCCGGCACCTACCGCGGCAAAATTCAGAACCTGACGCAGTTCTACCACCCGTTGGACATGTTCGGGGAATGGAACCGGGCCTTTGGCCCAGCGGGCTTCGGTCAGTACCAATTCGTGGTACCCACTAACGCGGTCGAGGAATTCAAAGGCATTATCCGCGACATCCAGAAGTCGGGACACTACTCATTCCTCAACGTATTCAAGCTGTTCGGCCCGAGCAACCAGGCGCCGCTGAGCTTCCCGATTCCGGGCTGGAACGTCTGCGTGGACTTCCCAATCAAGCCCGGGCTGGGCGAGTTCCTCGGCGACCTCGACCGCCGGGTCCTTGAGTTCGGCGGGCGGCTCTACACCGCAAAGGACTCCCGCACCACCGCCGACACCTTCCACGCCATGTATCCCCGCATCGACGAATGGATCGCGGTGCGCCGCAAGGTCGATCCGTTCGGGGTGTTCGCGTCCGACATGGCCCGACGTTTGGAGCTGCTCTAAATGGTGCTTGACGCCGTAGGAAACCCGCAGACGGTGCTGCTCCTCGGCGGCACCTCCGAGATCGGGCTCGCCATCTGCGAGCGTTATCTGCGCAACGCCAGCGCCCGGATCGTGCTGGCCGCCATGCCCGACGACCCGGGCCGCGACGACGCGGTGGCGCAGATGAAGGCCGCGGGCGCGAAGTCCGTGGAGCTGATCGACTTCGAGGCCACCGACCCCGGCAGCCACCCGAAGATGATCGAACAGGCCTTCACCAACGGCGATGTCGACGTCGCCATTGTGGCGTTCGGATTGCTCGGCGACGCCGAAGAACTGTGGCAGAACCAGCCCAAGGCGGTGCAGATCGCCGAAATCAATTACACCGCAGCGGTTTCCGTCGGTGTGCTGCTGGGTGAGAAGATGCGCGCCCAGGGCTATGGCCAGATCATCGCGATGAGCACCGTGGCCGGTGAGCGGGTGCGACGGTCCAACTTCGTCTACGGCTCCACCAAGGCCGGCCTGGACGGTTTCTACCTCGGATTGTCGGAGGCCCTGCGCGAGTACGGGGTTCGCGTCCTGGTGATCCGGCCCGGCCAGGTGCGCACCCGGATGAGCGCGCACGTCAAGGAAGCCCCGCTGACTGTCGACAAGGAGTACGTCGCCAACCTCGCGGTGACCGCGTCCGCAAAAGGTAAGGAACTGGTTTGGGCGCCAGCAGCATTCCGCTACGTGATGATGGTGTTGCGACACATCCCGCGGAGCATCTTCCGCAAGCTCCCAATCTGAGCATGCGCAACGCGCTGGCCAGCCTGGGCCAGATGGCGCTGGCGGTAGTGATCGCCGCCGCGGTCGCGGTGGTGTCGCTGATCGCGATCGGCCGGGTGCAGTGGCCCGCGTTTCCGTCGTCCAACCAGCTGCACGCGCTGACCACCGTCGGCCAGGTCGGTTGCCTGGCCGGGCTGGTCGCGACCGGCTGGGCGTGGCGACGCGGGCAAAAACGTCGACGGCTGGCGGCTCAGCTGGGCGGGCTGGTGTTCGTGTCCGCGTTCACCGTCGTGACGCTGGGCATGCCGCTGGGCGCGACCCGGCTGTATCTGTTCGGCATCTCCGTCGACCAGCAGTTCCGCACCGAATACCTGACCCGGCTCACCGACAGCGCCGCCCTGCACGACATGACCTACCTCGGGTTGCCGCCGTTCTACCCGCCGGGCTGGTTCTGGATCGGCGGGCGGCTCGCGGCGCTGAGCGGGACGCCGGCCTGGGAACTCTACAAGCCGTGGGCTATCACCTCGATCACCATCGCTGTCGCGGTCGCGCTGGTGCTGTGGTGGCGGATGATCCGCTTCGAGTACGCGCTGGTCGTCACGACAGCCACCGCCGCCGTGACGCTGGCCTACGGCTCGCCGGAGCCCTACTCCGCGATGATCACGGTGCTGCTGCCGCCGGTGCTGGTGCTGACGTGGTCCGGGCTGCGCGCCGGCGAAGACCGCGGGGCGCCACCCGCCGGCGAGCGTCACGGTAGCGTGACGCCCGACGCCGACTGCCACGCTGGCGCGTCCCCCGCAAGCGGGAGGTGCCCCCAGCTCAGCGAAGGGCGTCGCGGGGGCTGGGCTGGTGTGGTCGGTGTCGGTGTCTTCCTCGGCTTTACGGCCACCTGGTACACGCTGCTGTTTGGCTTCACCGCGTTCACCATCACCCTGATGGCGCTGGCGGTCGCCGGGACGCGCTGGCGGCGGGGCGGGGTCAAGGCCGCGCTCGATCCGCTGCGCCGGCTGGCCGTCATCGGCGTTATCGCCGCGGCCATCGGTCTTACCACCTGGCTGCCGTTCTTCCTGCGGGCGGCGAGCAGCCCGGTCAGCAACACCGGCAGCGCTCAGCACTACCTGCCCGCCGACGGCGCCGAGCTGACCTTCCCGATGCTGCAGTTCTCGCTGCTGGGAGCCCTCTGCATGCTGGGCACGCTATGGCTGGTGGTCCGCGCTCGGTCGTCGGTGCGGGCGGGGGCCTTGGCCGCCGGCGTGCTGGCCGTCTACCTGTGGTCATTGCTGTCGATGCTGACCACGCTGGCGCGCACCACGCTCCTGTCCTTCCGGCTACAACCCACGTTGACCGTGCTGCTGGTCGCCGCCGGGGCGTTCGGCTTCCTCGAAGCCGCTCGTGCCGCTGCCGCGCAGCAGCGCGGCTACAGCCGGGCTGTCCTCCCCGTGGCCGGCGCGGTCGGGCTGGCCGCGGCGATCGCGTTCAGCCAAGACATTCCCGACGTGCTGCGCCCCGACCTCACCATCGCCTACACCGACACCGACGGCCTCGGCCAGCGCGCCGACCTGCGGCCACCGGGCTCCGAGAAGTACTACCCGACCATCGACGCCGCCATCCGGCATGTCACCGGCCGCCGGCGCGATCAGACCGTCGTGCTCACCGCCGACTACAGCTTCTTGTCGTATTACCCATACTGGGGTTTTCAGGGGCTGACCTCGCATTACGCGAACCCGTTGGCCCAGTTCGACCTGCGGGCCGCACAGATCGAGAAGTGGTCCGAGCTCAAGACTGTCGACGAGCTGATCCACGCGCTGGACACCTCGCCCTGGCCGCCGCCTACGGTTTTCCTCATGCGTCGCGGTGCCGGTGAGCACTACACCCTGCGGCTGGCCGAGGATGTCTACCCGAATCAGCCCAACGTCCGTCGTTACACCGTGGAGCTGCGGGCCGCTCTGTTCGACGACCAACGGTTCGCCGTGCACAGCATCGGCCCGTTTGTGCTGGCGATTCGCAAGCCGGGCGCTGTCGGCTGATGGCCACCGAAACCTCACCTGACGCGGTGGAACAACTACCATCTACGTCCGTGAGCGACGCGGCCGCAAACTACCGGATCGCCCGCCTCGTCGCCGTCGTCGCCGGCCTGCTCGGGGCCGCCCTCGCGTTGGTCACCCCGGTGCTGCCGGTCAACCAGACCACCGCCGCGCTCAACTGGCCGCAGAACGGCACGTTCGACAGCGTCGAGGCACCGCTAATCAGCTATGTGGCCACCGACCTCAACGTCTCTGTGCCGTGTGCGGCGGCCGCCGGGCTGGCCGGGCCGCAGAACGCGTCCAAGACGGTGCTGTTGTCGACGGTGCCCAAACAGGCCCCGAAGGCCGTGGACCGCGGGCTGCTCATCCAGCGCGCCAACGAGGATCTGGTGCTCGTCGTGCGCAACGTCCCCGTGGTCACCGCTCCGCTCAGCCAGGTGCTCAGCCCGGCCTGCCAGCGCCTGACGTTCACCGCACACGCGGACCGGGTCATCGCGGAATTCGTCGGGCTGACGCAGGGGCCAAACGCCGAACATCCCGGCTCACCCTTGCGCGGTGAGAAGAGCGGGTACGACTTCCGGCCGCAGATCGTCGGCGTGTTCACCGACCTGGCGGGGCCGGCGCCTCCGGGCCTGAGCTTCTCCGCTGTCATCGACAGCCGGTACAGCAGCAGCCCCACGCAGCTGAAGATGGCCGCGATGATCCTCGGGGTGGTGCTGACCTTCGTTGCGCTAGTGGCCCTTCATCGTCTCGACACCGCCGACGGCACCCGCCACCGGCGTTTCCTGCCCGGGCGGTGGTGGTCGATCGGCGGCCTGGACGCGCTGGTCATCGCGGTGCTGGTGTGGTGGCATTTCGTCGGCGCCAACACCTCCGACGACGGCTACATCCTGACCATGGCCCGGGTGTCCGAACACGCCGGGTACATGGCCAATTACTACCGCTGGTTGGGCACCCCGGAGGCGCCGTTCGGCTGGTACTACGACCTGTTGGCGTTGTGGGCGCACGTCAGCACCACCAGCATCTGGATGCGGCTGCCCACCCTCGTGATGGCGCTCACGTGCTGGTGGGTGATCAGCCGTGAGGTCATCCCCCGGCTCGGTCACGCCGTCAAGCTCAGCCGGGCGGCGGCGTGGACGGCGGCGGGATTGTTCCTGGCCACCTGGCTGCCGTTGGACAACGGCCTGCGGCCCGAGCCGATCATCGCCCTGGGCATCCTGCTCACCTGGTGTTCGGTGGAGCGGGCGGTGGCCACCAATCGGCTGTTGCCCGTGGCGATCGCCTGCATCGTCGGCGCGCTGACGCTGTTCTCCGGGCCGACGGGCATCGCCTCTATCGGTGCGCTGCTGGTCGCGGTCGGGCCGCTGCGCACGATCGTGCACCGCAGGTCTCGGCAGTTCGGTGCGCTGCCGCTGCTGGCGCCCATCCTGACCGCGGCCACCGTCACGATCATCCTGATCTTCCGCGACCAGACCCTGGCCGGCGAGATGCAGGCGACCGCGCTCAAGCGCGCTCTCGGGCCGAGCCTGAGCTGGTTCGACGAGCACCTCCGCTACGAGCGGCTGTTCATGGCCAGCCCGGACGGGTCGGTCGCCCGGCGCTTCGCGGTGCTGGCGCTGATTCTCGCGCTCGGGATCACGGTGGCGATGTCGTTGCGCAAGGGGCGAATTCCGGGCACGGCCGCCGGACCGAGCCGGCGCATCGTCGGCATCACCATCATTTCGTTCCTCGCGATGATGTTCACACCCACCAAATGGACTCACCACTTCGGGGTGTTCGCGGGGCTGGCCGGATCACTGGGCGCGCTGGCCGCGGTCGCGGTGACGGCCGCGGCGATGCGCGCGCGGCGCAACCGCACGGTGTTCGCGGCCGTCGTGCTGTTCTTGGTGGCGTTGTCGTTCGCCAGCGTCAACGGCTGGTGGTATGTGTCCAATTTCGGTGTGCCGTGGTCGAATTCGTTTCCGGCGTGGAAGTATGCCTTTGCCACGGTGCTGCTCGGGCTGACCTTGGTGGTGCTGCTGCTGGCGGCATGGTTCCACTTCGTCGCTACCGACAACGACCCGCCAAAGACCCGGTTTGGGGCACGAGTCGCCGGAATCATCCAGTCCCCGTTGGCAATTGCGACGTGGGCGCTGGTGATCTTCGAGGTGGGATCGCTCACCTTGGCGATGACCGACCAATACCCGGCATGGTCGGTCGGCCGGTCCAATCTGCAGGCGTTGGTTGGTTTCAACACCCGAAAGGCCTGCGGACTCGCCGAGGACGTCCTGGTGGAGCAGGACCCCAACGCCGGCATGCTGGCCCCGGTATCCGCGTCGGTCGCGGACGCACTCGGGGGCGGGCTCTCGGAAGCCTTCACCCCCAACGGTATTCCCGCCGACGTCCGCGCCGACCCGGTGATGGAACGCCCGGGTGACCGCAGCTTCCTCAACGAGGACGGGCTGGTCACCAGTAGCGAGGCCGGCACCGAGGGCGGCACCACCCCGGCACCGGGGATCAACGGCTCGGTTGCCCAGCTGCCCTACAACCTGGATCCGGCCCGCACGCCGGTGCTGGGTAGCTGGCGGTCCGGCGTGCAGGTCCCCGCCACGCTGCGCTCGGGCTGGTACCGGTTGCCGCCGCGGGACAAGGTGGGACCGCTGCTCGTGGTGAGTGCGGCCGGCCGGTTTGACGCCCGCGAGGTGCAGCTGCAGTGGGCCACCGACGACGAAGCCGCCGGCGGCCACCCCGGCGGGTCGTTCCAATTCGCCGACGTCGGTGCGTCGCCCGCCTGGCGCAACCTGCGGTTGCCGGTGGCGGTGATACCGAGCACCGCAACCCAGGTGCGCCTGATCGCCGATGACGAGGACCTCGCGCCCCAGCACTGGATCGCGGTCACGCCGCCGCGGATTCCGCAGCTGCGCACGCTGCAAGACGTGGTGGGTTCTTCCGATCCGGTGTTCCTGGACTGGCTGGTGGGCCTGGCGTTCCCGTGTCAGCGCCCGTTCGGCCATCAAAACGGGGTGGACGAGACACCCAAATGGCGCATTCTGCCGGACCGTTTCGGCGCAGAGGCCAACTCCCCGGTGATGGACAACAACGGTGGCGGCCCGCTGGGCGTTACCGAGTTGCTGGTGAAGGCGACCACGGTGGCCACGTACCTGAATAACGACTGGTCGCGGGACTGGGGTGGTTTGCAACGGTTGACGCCGTACTACCCCAACGCCGAGCCCGCCCACCTGCAATTGGGGACAGCGACGCGCAGCGGTCTGTGGGACCCGGCGCCGCTGCGACATTAACCGGCACTCACTGGAAGCACCGCCATCAGCCGCGAAGTGAGCGGCCGCGCTGTTTGGTGCGTGACTTCAGCGCCTAGGGGGTAAGGGCGCGCACCGGATGCCTGAGGGCCCAAATCGGGTGTTCGATATCCCCGACGTAATGCCGCACCGGGTGCCGCGGTCCGCTGAACGGCTGGTACGGATCCGCAGACGCGACCGGGCTCATCAGCGACGCCACGAGGGACAGCCCCACGCTGCCCAACACCACACCTGCCGTCACGCGCAGCTTGGAAACCGAGCTCTTGGGAGCATTCATACCGATCATTCCTTAACTGTCGAGTCCCCCAGGCCGGAAGGCTCGCCTACGGGCAATGCCGGGAAGGCGAATCCCTGCCCTGGGCCGGCCACTGTGACCGACAACACTCAGGCTGCCGGTCACGTCTTGCGTGCTACTGGCGAAATTCTTGCGAAATTCTTGCGAAATTCTTGCGTTCGCTCGATGCCGGCTGCGGATATTAAGGCCGCATCTCATCCGCTTGCTACTGCGGGCATACGGTTTGCCGGGGGAGGGCCGCGCCGACCTCGATTAGCCGTGCCGCCCGGCAACGAGGGCGGAGTGGTGCGACGTTGGACGAACGGCTGTCGCCCGGCCATGGACGTGGCGCCGTGGGCAATGCCGGCCGCCGGCGGCCACTCAGCGCCGGCTCACTGGTGTTGGCACAAGGCTTGATTCGCGATTTCTCTTGACCGTCATTCCAACATTATGTTTGACTACTGTTCAATAATTTAACGCCCGCTTCCTCGCATACACGGCAGGGCGGCGGGCGTGCCCAAGAGTTCAAAACTGCAGTGATACATGACGTCGACGACGCCCAGGCGCGTTGACGCCTTTTGTCCGATGGCCCAATTGGGACCCGGATCTGACCGGAGGCAACCATGACCACTGTGCAACGGGTTCAACCGCATGACCGGCTTCGGTCCGTGTCCACCAGCAGAGTTCGGCACTTGGATCCCAGACTGCGCGACTGCAAGCCTGCCCCTGCCACGTCCGGCCCGGACGTGGGTTTTAACCTGTCGGCCGACCATGCAAAAGAATTCGTCCGTCTTGCCATCACGCATCGGTGGGATCTGCGGGCGTTGATGCGGGCGGCAGAGATTTCCACGCCCACACACCGCAACCAATGCGTGGAGATCAGCCGCTCCAGTGCCAGCCTGGGGCTGCAGCACCTGTGGCGCGTTACCGGCGACGATCTGATGGGCCTGGGCAGCATCCAGGTACCCAGGGGCACGCTGCGGCTGGTCACCTTCGCGGTATGCACTGCGCCGAATTTGGCCACGGCGGTACGGCGCTACCAAGAGTTCCGCGCAGCGTTTCCCGGTCTGCCGGCCATTGCGATCGAAGAATCGAACGGTGCTGTGGCACTGTCGGTCGACTACGCCACTTTCGGCGCATCGTCGGTCACCGCTGTGTCGGCGGGACTGCTGGCGATTGCCCACCGCATCATCAACTGGGCGACTCGGCGAGCGCTCGTGCTACATCGGGTGGAACTGCCGCACGCGCGGCCCAGCACAGACGGTGGCTATCACATTGTGTTCGGCACGCCGGCACTTTTCACCGCCACCAGGGCTGCGCTGGTGTTCAGCGCCGATTTCTTGGATCAACCCTTCGTGCGGAGCCACGACGATATCGAGCGCTTTCTCGAAGACGCTCCGGCACATCTGCTCGCGGAATGCGACTTCGGCTACACGTCCGTCGGCGATCAGGTCCGCCGCATCATCGAAGACCAACTCGGAAATGCCAGTTACACAAGCGACGACGTTGCCGCAGGTGTCGGAATGAGCCGACCGACGCTGTGGCGGCGTCTACGCGAGGAGAACACCTCGATCTCACAGATCCGCGACGAGGTGCTACGTGATGCCGCGTTGGCCGGTCTGTCATGCGGTGAGGAAACCGTCGCACAACTGTCCCAGCGCCTGGGGTTCTCCGAACCCAGCGCGTTCAGTCGCGCCTTCCGACGCTGGACCGGGTGCTCTCCCCGCAACTATCAACCCGGCTAGGTCAAGCCTGGCTACGCACTATTCATTGGCTAAGGCTGAGCACTATTCGTTGGCGCGGACGTGGGGCGCCGTTCACCGGCTAGCTGGGCGTTAGTGCTTCTTCGGCAGCGTCCAAGAGGACTTCAAGTTCGAAACCGCCTGCCAGGGTGAACAATGCTGTGTCGGCGGCGATCGGAGCGCCCAGCGCATAGATCAGCCCGCCGGTGGGGTCGCCGTTGGCCATTTGCTCCACGCCGTTGAGGAACAGATTGATGTCGTACGACGGGACCGTGGTGAGGAGCATATTCGCGAGATCGGCTGTCGGGAGCAGCGTCGAGTAGAGATTGGCAGTTGCATTCGTGACGAAGTTGGTGGCGGTGGTGTTCGCCGTCTCAAGCCCCTCGATGAAGCCGTCAATCGACATGGCCGGTACCGCCGCGGGCAGCCCCGCTAGCAACGTGGGTAGTCTCACGCCGCCCGTCGCCGCCAACGTCGGCAACGACAGGGCCTGAGCGCCGAGCCCGTGGAGGTCGGCGATAAAGGCGTTGACGCCCTGCGGGGTCGCGGTCGCCAACGCGTTGGCGACCTGGCTCAAGCTCACCGGCGGAATAATCCCGAACGGCGTGGGGACATTCGGCGCCCCGGTCGACCAGCCTTGCGTGGTGCTGCCATATCCGAGGTCGACGATCACCTTCAAGTCGGGTTCAACGAGGTCCGCAAGTGGGTTGCCGATCAACGGAATTGCCCGTACCGGATCCAACAGCGGCAGATGCGGGCTCGGGATCATGTAATAGTCGGTTGTGGTCGGGCCGACGGTGTTGGTCAACTGAATAGCCGTGGCCAGCTGCGTGGACGTGAGATCCGGATAGGTTCCGTGCAGGAAGAGGATGCCGGCAAACGCGTTGAGGTCGGAGACGAAATTCATTGGGTACTGCGGGAAGTCGGCGTAGCCGTCGTATTCGATCGTAGTAATGGTGGTGTGGAACGCGTTGTCGGGAGTCGCCCCATAGAAATCCAGCCCGACGCTGGGAAGGGTCAGCCCGGCGAAGCGTTCCAGTAGCCCGCCGTTGGGATTCATCGGATCACCGATGAGCGAGAAGTTCAATTGGTTGAAAAACGCGCCCGGCGTGTTCGTGGGGTTCAGCGCCCGCATTTCCAATGACGAGATGACGGCGCTCTGCGAGTAGCCGAAGACGTTCACGGTGTTGGCGGCGTTATTGAGCAGTCCGGCATAGGGCGGACTCACCCCAACCAGCATGTTATCGAGGATCTGGACGCCCCGATCAATCGACACGGTCACCGCCAAGTCCTTGATAGCGGTGACCGGATACAACCCTTCGGGCGTGAATAGGCCCTGCACGCCGGCCGGGTCGTAGGAATAGAAGGGCTGGATAAACTTCTGGACTTCGTCGAGGATGCGACTGGCTGACGGAATAGGCAGGCCACTGCCGCCCATGACCAGCGTAAAGTTCGCCGCCGGCAGCGGTGAAGTCCCGCCCGTGGGCGCGCCCGTCACGTCGGCGGTCAGCGCCTGAACGGATCCGCCGATCGCGAGCTCGACCGCCCGCAACGGCGACGCATTGGCCGCTTCCATCTGGGCGTAGGACCCCGCGGCGGTGTCCAGGGCGCGCACGAACTGGGCGTGCAATGTCGTCGCCTCGGCGCTGAGCGCCTGATAGGCCCGCGCGTGCCCGGAGAATAGCGTCGCGATGGCCGTGGACACCTCATCGGCGCCGGCGGCCGCCAGTTGCGTGGTCGGCGGCGCCGCCGCCGCGGTGGCCGCGTTGATCTGCGACCCCAGGCCGGTCAAATCCATCGCCGCCGCGCTCATCAGCTCCGGCACGGCCACCACAAACGCCATCACCAATCCCCTTCGCCGTCAACGACAAACACCGACCAACGGTCAAGGATCGTACGATATGCATTCGAGGCCAGTTGCGCCATGACCCTGTGTCTCAATCCTGTTGACTGGCTGTTGCAGCACTCCGGACCTAGAGCGGGCGTCGTCACCCGTGCTCGCTGGACCGGCCACCAGAGCCGCAGCCGTTGCAAACTGCACTGCATCCCAACGCAATTCACGTCAACGAATCGACCGCGCGCGACTTCTTCCCGGACACAGCCCGAGAGCACAAGACAACTCCTTGGCGCGCTGCGTCTCAGAACGTTGCACTTGCAGCGTCGGCACGGGCTCGTTTGAGGTCCCAAGATTTTATTCTGCAATTTCTCTTGACCATCATTCAAACATTATGTTTGACTACGGTTCCACAATTCGGTAGTCACGACGTCGCCTGCACGGGAAGGCTTTTCGCAGGGACGAGCGTGTGACAACGTCACCGCAGCCCCAACCGCGCCGACAGCATCAAACGACCCGATAACGACCCGAAGCCGAACATATGAACATGGAAAGGGTTCGCAATGCCACTGCTAGCCGATCGCGCGGTTGTCCTTGGGGCGAGTATGAGCGGGCTGCTTGCCGCCCGGGTGCTGGCCGACTTCTTCGGAAACGTCACGGTCATTGAGCGAGATGAGCTAACAGATTCTCCGGCAGATCGGCGGGGCGTACCGCAGGGTCGGCATGCTCATGCCCTTCTGATGCGCGGTGCGCATATTTTGAGGGACCTCTTTCCTGGGCTACTCGACGACATGGTCGCCGACGGCGCGCCGGTTTGGGATGACGGCGAACTCTCCAAGCTCTCCTGGTCGTTTAACGGCCACTTGCTCGTGCGGTCCGGAAAAATCGCAGGCGATCATAAGGAGATGGCGGTTTATTGCCCGAGCCGACCGTTTCTCGAACATCACGTCCGGTCGCGCCTCCAAGCGATGCAGAACGTGACCATTCACGGCGGTCGGGACATCGTGGGCTTCACGTCGAATTCCGAGAGGAGTTGCGTCACCGGAGTTCAGTGCGCGGATCGCACCGGAAACGGCCCGCAGGAGATCCCAGCGGACTTGATCGTCGACGCACGGGGCCGCGGTTCCAATATGCCGGCCGTTCTCGAGGACCTCGGCTATCGCCGACCGGATGAAGACCGCATCACCATGCACACGGCTTACGTCAGCCAACTCTTCAGAATCCCACCCGGGACCCTTGACCAGAAGGTGATCGTCGTCAGCCCTGCACCGGGTCGACCCAGGGGCTTATTCATGAGCTGCCGCGAGCACGACACCTGGATATTCACGGTTTACGGAATATTGGGCGAAGAGCCTTCGCATGATCTCGCCAGCATGTTGTCCTTCGCTGAGGAATACTCCCCACCTCGCGTGCTGGACGCGGTGCGTGCCGGTGAACCGCTTGGGCCGGTGGTGCGGTACCGCATGCCGTCGAGCCAGTGGCGACGCTACGACAAGATGCGGCGGCTACCAGACGGACTCGTGGCCTGTGGTGATGCGATATGCAGCTCCAACCCAATTTACGGGCAGGGAATGTCACTGGCGGCGCTAGACGCGGTGGCACTGCGGCACTGCTTGCGAACGGGGCCTTCACGATCTGCCCCGACGATACTTTCGCGCCGCCGCCAAAGACATCAAGGTGGCCTGGCAAACCGGCGCTACTTCTGACCTGGCCTTCCCGGAGGTGGAAGGGCGACGTACGCCGTCGATGCGCATTACTAATCGGCTGGTGGATTCGGTCCTGACCGCGGCCGAGTCCGATGCTGTGGTCGCCACCCAGTTTGTCAGGGTCACGACCTTGCTCGATTCCCCACTGACACTGATGCATCCTTCGTTGCTTTACCGAGTCGCTACCGTCAATCGGCAACGCAGACAGAGTCTTTCGGTGGCCGGCAGAGTTGCGATGACCGACGATGGGGGGCTTGCTCCCGCGTAGTCGGCACGGGAGTTGCCGTTACGCGGCTTCGAGCCCAATAGCGAGACCCCTAACACCCCCACGGGTTCATGCCGCTAGTGGCAAGGACGGCAGGCGGCGTCAGGCCGAATGCCAAGCCACGCCTCAATCGCTCACAGCATCAACTGAATTCGAAGTGGGCACACACCAACAGCGTAGGGCGAGTTGGCCGCAGCGTCAGTCCTGACGGTCGTGTCCGGAATCCGGTGTAAATAGGGAGCACGGGCGTAGGTTCCGCTTCACGACCTGCAAGTCTGCGAAGAAGGAGCAACGCCCGTGCCAGTTCGAGTATCAGCTACCGACCGTATCCGCATCAAGATCGATGCCTTGTTTGCCGAGGATCGGGAGCTGCCGGAAATCCTTGAAGAGGTCGCCCGCCTGGGCGCGCAGCTGTTGATGCAGGCGGCCCTGGAGGCTGAGGTCACCGAGTTCCTCGGCCGCCAACGGTACCAACGCAGCGCCGTCTGTCCCGACGCTAACGTGGGTTCACGCAACGGGTATCGGCCGGTGACGGTCAAAACCACCACCGGGCCGGTCATTTTGGAGCGGCCGAAGCTGCGCGGCACCACTGCAGCGTTCGCGTCGCGGTTGTTCGGCAAGCACGTGACGAAAACCAACGCGCTGGAGACGCTGGTGATCGCGGCGTTCGTGCGCGGCCTGTCCGTGCGGGATGTCGAGGCCACTCTTGCTGAAGCGCTCGGCGATCAGGCTGCGATCTCCAAGTCGACGGTCTCGGAAGTCTGTAAGGCGATCCGCGCCGAGTATCAGGCGTGGGCGCGCCGCCGACTCGACGAGATCATGCTGGACTATCTGTTTTTGGATGCCTCGTTCTTTCGGATGCATCCTGGGTCGCCGGCCGAGCCGGTGTTGGCCGCCTGGGGCATCACCACCGAGGGCAAGCCGGTGTTCGTCGGATTGTCACCTGGGACCGGCGAGTCCACCGACGCGTGGGCGGACTTTTTGACCGATCTGCGTGAACGCGGCCTTGCCACTCCGCTGCTGGTCGTCTCCGACGGCGCCAGGGGCCTGATCGCGGCCATCGAACAAATCTACCCAAAAGCGTTGCGCCAGAGATGTCTTATTCATCGACTCCGAAACGTGCTCGCCAAGATTCCCACCGGGATGCAAGCCGAGGTCCGCGACGGATACTGGGCGATTTTCGACACCACCGACCTGGGCATCGAACCGGGACCCCAGCTGGTCGAGATCGTCGATAAGCGGATCGAGGCGTTCGCCGCCAAATACTGCGACCTCTACCCGGCGGCTATGCGGATCCTGCTTACCGACAAAACGGGGCTGACGGCCTATCTGCGGTTTCCAGTCGAACACCATGGGCGCGTTCGACATTCGAATTTCATCGAACGATCCTTTGGGGAGACCAAGCGGCGCACCAAGGTCATTGGCCGATTCCCCGGCGAGACCAGCGCCATCAGCCTGGTGTGGGCCGTGCTTGATCGCGCCTCGGCCGGCTGGCGTGGTCTGACCATGACACCGGTCGGCACCCGGCTGCCGCAAGACCTACGCCGGTCACTGCTCGACCCACCCCGTGAACTGCGGCCGTCGCCCTCCACCACCAGTGGCGACACCGACCAGACCGATCCCATCTCAGCCACCGCGTAGCGACCTCAGGGTCGCGACGCTGCTACGTCCCCCAGACAGGAGGACAGCTGTTACCGCTGGCCTTGATGGTTGGCGGTGACCAGGTCGATCGGTGGAATGTAGCCGGTGATGCTGTTGATGGTGCGATGCAAGCCGTGGTGCAGCACGCCGATGTCGCAGCGGGCCAATCCGCCAGCGGCGGCTATGACGTGTTCGATGGTGAACGCCAAATCGTTGATGGTGCCCAGGATGCGGCGGTCGGCGGTCTTGGCCACGGCCACCTGCTGGGGATCGAGTTCACCGAGCGTATCGACGGGCAAGTGTTCGGCTTGCAGCGCGGCCTGGATCGCCGAGACGACGGGCGGGCCGATCGGCCGCAACCCGGCGGCGGTGACGTTCGGCATGAACACCGAGAACAAGCTGCCAGCGTGGGTCACCAGCAGGCATTTGCGTCGGTCGATCCAGACCAGGTGGGCGTACCAGTCCTGCTGGCTGGCTTGGCCAATGGCCGGCTCAGACACCCCCAGCAGCGTCAACACCTTGGCGGTGCATCGCAGCATCACGAGTCATGATCGTAAGCAAAGCCACCGGCGATCGGTAGGAAAGAACGCCGTGGCGGTGCGCCGGTACAGTGTGGCGACGTGTTGGTCGCTGATCTGGGTCACTTCCTCGACATGCCGCACGACGCTTCGGGTCCCGCGCGGCGCCTCGCGCAGCATTTGGGCGACATTGTCCGGGCGGGTACCGCCGGAGAGGTCGGTGATCCGTGGGTGTCGGCATTGCCGTGTCGGCGCCGACCAGCCCACAAGCGCTGCCCCGGGCGGATGACCATTGCCATCGTGGGGGCCGAGGCGTCCGCGCCCATCCGATGGTGGTGCAGCGTCTGTGAGGACGAGGGGGTGATCAGCAACTGGGCAGAATCCCCATACGACCTGCGCCGCCGCCGGCTCAGCGTTGCCAGCGACGTGGACGAGGTCATCGTCAGCGACGAGACCGCCGCCGCGTTACGCGAGCTGATGTTGCTCGACCCCGACTGTGAGCGACTGGTCTTTGGCATGCGCGCCCACCCCGACGGCGCTGCCTTGCTGACCAGCGCAGACGACCTGGAGGAGCTGATCGGGTTCGTGGCCGCCGAAGCCAACCACGAACCCAACCGGCGCCGCCAAGACCGCCTCGACGCCGCGTTTAACGTACTGACCGAAGCCGCCCAAACCCTCTACAGCTGAACATCTCTCGGCAATGCAGTGTCGGGGCCCAGAGGCTGCCAAAACATCTGGAGCCCGCTGAACGGAAACCCGCCCCGATATCCTCCACACCCCATCAGGAGCAACTGTGGGCGGCGGGCCTGCCGCCTGAGTTCCTCAGCCCGTATGCTGACCGCGAAGCCGCGAACCGGCCGGTTGCTTTTACACCAACTTTCGGACGCGACCGTCCTGACCCACGCAGACAGGCGGCTCGCGCTTCATCGAGGTCTTGCCCGACATCAGGCGGAACAACTTGCCGACCCGGCTGAAAACGGATCCTTGGACATACGGCACTCCGTACCGGGCGCAGATGGCCTTCACCTGGGGTTGGAACTCGCGGTACTTGAGCGGCGGCAAGTCGGGGAAGAGATGGTGCTCGATCTGGTAATTCAGGTAGCCCATCAGAAAGTCGCTGAGGTCGCTGCCGCCGCCGGTAAAGTTCACCGATCCCGTGACCTGGCGCACGTAGAACTCGGACCGACCCCGTGCGCGGCTGTCGAAGCGGTGCACATCCTCACCGGCGTGATTGGTCACGATGATCATGAAGGTGTGCAGATTGGTCACTGCCTCGGCGAGCACCGAGTTTATGAGAACGTTGCCCGCCGCGAATGGACCGAGGGGCAAGAAGAGCCCCGGGAGTAGCGCGAAGCGGACGGCGCCATAGGGCAGCACGCAGCGCCGCCAAAACTCGCGCCCCTCGTCTGTCAGGAGATTGAACGAGTCCATCCAGCTGGGAATGAGCGCTTGGAACCAGTACCGGTCGCGTTCCACGGCCGGCAGCCCAGCGCGCCGGCGACGCGCGGCACAGACGGCCTGGAACGTGTTCGGCGCGAAATACCCCAGCTTCCACGTCAATGCGCTGAGGCCTAGGGCCGCATATTTGAAACCGGCCGGCGCGGGTAACTCGCGGATAAAACTGACGTTCTCCTCCACGAGATCTGGATCCTGGACCTCGCCAGTGCGGTAGTGGTGGAGGAGGTTGTGCTCCTGGTGCCATGCCTCGGGAAGCATCCAATCCAGCCAGTCAACGAACCGCCTGTTTCCCTGCGCGAAACGGTCACTCGTATAGTGCTCTGGAACGCCCGGCACATGATCGAAACCGCCGTGGCTGATGTGGTGCATCAGGATCGTCCATCGCGCCAAGTTCCCCTGGCTCATCAAGAACGCAGAGAGAAGGTTAGGAGCGATCCACGCGGTGCCGTATCCGGTGATCGAACAGAGCCGGCCCCAGCGCTCCATCTTGCGGATGTGGTCCAAGTCGCCCTCGCCCAACGACGCTTTCATCGTGGCGCGCAGCTCGTCCAATTCTCGCCCGAAGCCTTCGATATCGATGGGTTCGTTAACAGCAAGACGTTCCGCGGTCATTGCAGGCAAGGTCCCTTTCTAGTGCGTTACTTCGATTTCGTGGTGAGCCGCCCTCACAAGCGAGAGACTCAGAAAGACTTCACGTCGGCCATTTCCCACCGCCGGCGAGCAAGGCGCCCAGAAGATTGAAGAAATTCAGTACTGAATGCTGGCCGCAAGCTCCCTGGAGGTTGCGAAGCCGCGTGATCCCCAATCCTGATCTAGAGCTGACATGCCATCGTTAAATTCAGCCGCGGCATCGCGAGCTTCAGCTGAGCGAAAACCGTATTTCACCGAAGGGAGATCTTCCCGAATAACGGGCTCGAACAAGAGCTTACGAGCGATCAGTGCTCGGAAGTGATCTTCGGGCAGCACCAACGATTTCAGATCGAGTGCCTTGAGTTCAGAACCATCCGGTGGTGCTTGGCGCAGGCGGAAAGGCAGTTCCTCCCGCGGAATTCGAAAAAAGCTTTGATGGTCGGCGGAGTGGAAGACGCTGACGGTGGCGATGACCGTTGCTACAGTCTGGGCGAGGACGTCGTCATTCCAAATCGTTTTGCCGTCTGGGAACCCGGCAATCCACGGTGAGATCGCATCGGCCCATTCGGTAACGGCTGGGTCGCCGGTTTCGAGGGTGCCGACGACCCTTCGGGTGAAGTTGAGTATGTGGTGATACCACGCCTGGCGGTATTGCCCGTAAGCGGTGTAAGTGCCGATGTGAACGTTGTTGAGGCCATACGGCGGGAATGCCTCGTCGCCGCGCCCCGACAGCCCTAGCTTGAAGCCGTCATGAAAACTTGCCACGTCGTACGGAAGGCACGAGTGGGCTTCACGCTGACTGTTATGACCAGCCCCCCGCTGATGGTGGATCACCGCCTTGTGCAAGCCCAGCGTGTAACGAAAATGGGGAGTCAACAGCATCTTGAGTCTGTGATTGCCCGGTAGCAGCGACCGAGTGATCGCATTCGCAGCATCCAGAGGAAAATGCAACCGTGGGTGCACCACATCGAGGTAGTGGCACTGAGTTCCCTGAAGAACGAAGTACTTCGCGAGTTCCCAGTGCGGGCCATCATCCGGGCGGAACACGTGTTCGTTGCAGCGGATCGCCACAACAGACCATTCATGTGCGGCCCGCTGTCGTAGCAGCACCACCGTCGAAGCCATATAAACACCCGGCAATAGTCGGGCACCAGTCAATCCGGAGAAATCCATTGTCCCAAAGGCGACATCGGGGCCGGCCTTTAGGTCGTCCGCGAACGCATCCCGCTCTTTGGGCGCCACTATCGGCAGCAGAAACTGCGCAAACGATGTGCGAGTAAGTATCGATTCAAACGACTGATCTGATACCGATTTGAGACGGGGACGGAGTTTAGCGCGCCACGCCGCTGACGGAATCCCAAGCAACGTCTGTCCGGTGTAGCGGGTGGCGGTGGCCCGGAAATGGTCGATGATATCGCTGCGCTCGATATTTAGCACCGGCGACGGGAAATCTGGATAAAGAATCGGATTCTGCGGCCATGGCCCATCAATGCCTTCCGGAGTCTTGGGTTCCGGATATTCAACCGAACCACTACCCCACGGCAGCGTTTTCAACACTCCTTCGACCGGCCAGGAGGAAAGCGGCTTTTGTAAGACGCCCAGACGGACGAGCCCATCGTAGATCTTCGACTCCCGCCTTGCTGGTCCAACCTTCAGAGCAAGTACACCCATACCGACGGCTCGTTCAAAATCAACCTTCTTGAATGCCATGTCATACCTCTGTATTTGAAGATCATCCGGGGCGCGGGGCCGTATTTCCGCTGCATGAGCGACAAATTTGGCGGGATTTCTGAATCATGCTTACGAGCTGTTGAGACAGAGTCGCGCAACGCGGAATAATTTGTCAAGGCCTGCGTAAACAAAGCCGCGTATTGAAACGCTTAGTCAAGAGAATTGAAACGCAAGGTCAATTGCACGAAGGGCGGAAACAGCTGGTCAAGTCGGCTGAGACGCAGGGTCATTGTCCTACCCGCCAGGAGTGCATACTCTGCGAGGGCCGCTTGATGTGCCCCGCGCGGTTTGAGATTTCATAATTCAGCCGAATTCACCATTTGCGGTGCGCGATTTTTTGCCGCAATTAGTGGCTCTTCTCGGGCGGTGCTGTTTTAGTCACTGAGTCACGGCGTGCCGGAGCGGCTTTAGTGGGGGGTGGCTGGAGGATCTGTGTGTGGCTTTGGGACGCGAGAATCGGCAGGGCCGGTTCGATGACGTATGCTGCTGGTCGGTGATCAGCTGCCGGCGGGCAGTATTTATCGGCTGCTGGCCGAGTACGGCGGGGCACTGATCGGGGATGAGTATTTCGCGGACTTGTTCAAGCGTTCGGCTTTGGGGCGGCCAGATCGTCCTGGTTGAGTGCGTAAGCGGTCGCAGTGTCGAAGTCCATGCTGGCGCCGTGTTGCCAGGCTGTGTGAAACGCGTCGGCTTCGAGGGCCTCGCGGGCGTGGCGCATGCACTGGTTGTGAAATGCTATTAGATCGGGGAACACCGTGGGCGACGATCCTACGCGAGTGGCCACTGCGTCGGCGGCGGCCATGAGCACCGTGGCGCGGTGTGAATCGTTTTTGGTGGCAAGGACCCAGGCCGTGGCCTCGAGTGCGGCCGCGCCGTTACGCGGATCGTCGACCAGACGTGAGAGCTGCAGGCATTGGCGCAGATAGTGGTGTGCCCGTTGATGGTCGCCGGTGCGCCAGTATCCGATACCCAAAAACCACAGAATAAGTGACTGGAACACCATTTCGTCGACGGACTGGGTGATGGCCAGTGCCTTGTGCAGCCACCCGAGCGCCGACTCGAACTCACCGCGACCTTCGAGGGCTACCGCTTTTGTCACCATGGCGGTGACCTGCACGATCGGGTATGTCACCGCGGCGAGTGCCTCATCAGATCGGGTGAGGGCACCGTCGAAGTCGCCGCTGAACGACAAGTGGTACCCCTCGATGAGGGCAGCCCAACCGCGCAACCACGGGTTGTCGACGTGCTCGACCAGGCATCGGGCCTCGTTGGCCCACCTGGCGAGTAACGGTAGGTTGGGCTGGCACATGGCCATCACCGCCGCGGCATAAAGCGCCAGCATTCGCTCCGCGCCGGGCTCGGCGGGGGTGGCGGTCAGTAGGCGATCCAGCCATTGACCGGTCTCGCCGAACAGGCCGCGGGCAAAGGAGTAGAAACCCAGCCCAGGAGCCATGGCCAGGGCGGTTTGGGGTGCGTCGGTGAGGGCGAAGTCTAGGGCCTCGCGCCAGTTGGGGGTCTCCACCTCGAGGCGTTTGCTCCAGGCCAGTTGGCGCGGGCCAAACCAGTCGATGGCGGCCTGGGCCATCAGTTGCTGATACCAGTGCAGGTGACGGCTACGCAGCTGGAGATATTCGCCAGCCTGACTGAGTCTATGCCGGCCATGATCACGCAGCGTGTCCAGCAACCGCAACCGGACCTGTCCGTGGGCTTCGGTACGGAACAGGATCGACTTGTCCACCAGCGAGGTCACCAGATCCACGACGTTGTCGGGTGCTAAGTCGTCATTACCGATGTCTTCTGCTGCTTCTAGATCAAAGCTGCCGGCGAACACCGACAACCGCGCCCACAATCGTTGCTCCGCCGACGTGCACAGCTGATAGCTCCAATCCACACAGTGGGCCAGGGTCTGCTGGCGGGTCGGGGCTCCGCGGCTGCCCAGGGTCAGCAACCCGAACCGGTCATCAAGACGCTGCAGGATCTGCTGCACCGTCATCGCTCGAAGCCGGGCAGCGGCCAACTCGATGGCCAGCGGCAACCCATCGAGTCGCGAGCAGATTTGTGCCACCGTCGCCTCGTTGTCCTCGCTGAGCGCAAACTCGGCCACCGCCTCCGCGGCGCGTTCGGAGAACAACGCCACCGCGTCAGAGCCCGCCAATCCCTCCAGCGTGGGCTCGCGATCAGCCTCCGGAAGCCCCAGTGGCCCCAGTACGACCACCGCTTCCACACCCAGACCCAACCGCTCCCGGCTGGTGGCCAGAATCTTCACTTCAGGGCAGGCCCGCAACACCTCGTCGACAAGGTTGACCACCTCGTCAAGCACGTGCTCACAGGTATCCAGCACCAAGACCACCGGCCGTGAACCCAGCGCGGCAATCAGCAGCTCACGTGGCGATCGACCCGCTCGATCACTCAAACCCAACGCCCCCACCACGGCATTGACCACCAACGCCGGGTCACTGACCTCACCCAGCTCGACCCACCACACCCCCTCATCAACCTCGGCGCGCAGCTCGGTGGCCGCCCGCAACGCCAACCGGGTCTTACCCACCCCCCCAATACCGACGAGCGTCACGAGCCGCGAAGCCGCCAGCAACGCGTTCACCTCACCAAGCTCAGTGTGGCGGCCGACAAAACTGCTTAACTCCACCGGGAGGTTGCCCACATACCGGCGCGGCGTCCAAGCAACACCCGCCCCGGCGGGCTGCTTACCTCCCAGCCCCCCTGCCCCGCCGGCCAGACCATGGCGGGCCTGCACCCGCGCCAACTCGACACCCAACGCTGCCGCCGACGGGCGCTTAGCGGGATCGCCCGCCATCGCCTGCTCAATCACCACAGCAACATCATCGGGAACGTCACCGGCGCGCAGATCAGGCAACGGATCGGTGGTGATCCGCAAAAACTGCGCGACTATCTGCTCGCCCGACTTGCGCTCATAAGGGGCATGCCCGGTCAACGCGGCAAACAACGTCGCGCCCAACCCATAGACATCCGAGGCCGGACTCGGCGCATCGCCACTTAACGTCTCAGGCGCGGTGAACGACGGCGACCCAGTAAAAGTGCCCGTCCCCGTTTCAAACCCACCAGCGATATGAGCGATCCCGAAATCGCTCAAGGCTGGCTGCCCAAAATCGGTCACCAAAATATTGCCCGGCTTCACATCACGATGGACAATATCGCGCCCATGGGCGGCTTCCAATGCACCGGCGATCTTGATCCCCACCTGCAGCACCTCACCCACCGACAACCTGCCCGACCGCGCAATACGCTTCTGCAACGACCCCTGGCGGTGATACTGCATCACCAAAAACGGATAACCACTAGCGGTCTCCCCGACCTGCAACACCCCCACAACATTGGGATGCCCGGTCAACCGCCCCATCGCGCGCTGCTCACGCAAAAACCGCTGCCGATCCTCATGCCACTCCGCGGTCAACACCTTGACCGCAACAACGCGATCCAACACCGCCTGCCGACAACAAAAAACCACACCAAACCCACCGCGACCGATCTCCTCGGCATCCACAAAACCCGCCGCAGCCAACTCGCCAACCAACACACCACCCGCAGTGCGCTGCGTCGACAACGACACATCCATCCAGCTGCCTACCTTAGTCATCTTGGCACCACACAACATTCACACGAGACGCTGCATGAAGACCCTTACTGTACGCACGAAAGAATCTCCCCCGAACCGTGGAGTGGCCTGAATCCCCCCGGCGTGTCCGGACACTTTCACTTAGTAGTGAAAGGCGAAAGTGGAGCCCATGTCTGCACGTCCGTCAAACAACTATCCGTGCGAGCTGCGTGAACGCGCGATCCCTATGTTCGGTGAGATCCGCCCCGAGTACACCTCCGATTGGGCGGCAGCCCAACCGGAGGCCGACAAGCTCGGGCATCGGTGGGCCACAGACGCTGCTGAATGGTGCGCAAGGCACAAGTTGATGCCGGTCAGCGCGCTGGTATGACAAGCGCGGAGGCAGCCGAGCTGCGTCGGCTGCGCGCTGAGAATAAGCAACTGCGCACCGCCAATGAAATACTGCGGACGGCGAGCGCGTTTTTCGCCGCGGTGGAGCTCGACCCGCCCGACTGGGCTGATCGTGGACTACATCAACGATCATGCCGGCCGGTTCGGGGTCGCGCCGATCTGTCGCGTGCTCAGCCAGCACGGGATAACGATCGCCCAGTCCACCTATTACGACGCTTATCGGCGGGAACCGTCACCGTCGAAGCGACGCAATAAGCGACTCTAGCTATAGCTTTGAGCACATCGTGCGGGTGCACGCGGAGAACTTCGGAGCCTACGGTGCCCGCACGGTGTGGCTTGCGTTGAACAGGGAAGGCATCACGGTGGCCCGCTGCGCCGTAGAGCGGCTGATGACATCCCTTGGCCTGCAAGGGGTACGGCGAGGCAAGGTAAAACGCGACGATCGCCGATAGCGCGGCGCACCGTCCACGCGATCGTGTGGAGCGCCGGTTCGGGCCGCTGGCGCCGAACCTGCTCTGGGTTGCGGACAAAACGCATGTATCGACGTGGCCGGGTTGGGTCTACGTCGCTGTCGTGACCGACGCGTGCGCCCGCCGCATCTTGGGCGGGCGCACCTCGACCTCGATGAGCACTCAGCTGGTCCTGGAGGCGTCGAAGCATGCGATCTGGACCAAGGGCCGCTGCGGCGTAGCCGATCTGGGCGGGTTAATTCATCACACCGACGCCGTCAGTCAATAAACGGCGGTGCGGCTCTCCGGGCGTCTCGCTGAGGCCGGCATCTCGGCTTCTGTGGGCAGCGTGGGGGATTCGTTCGATAATGCGCTCGCGGGACTCCAATGCCGCCTGACTCGAAATCGTCTTGACTGCAGCAGATCTGGTTGCCCGTGGCCAAACCGACCGGATTCACCTGCGCCCCCCAGTTGGCCCGCGCCAAGATCACCACGTTCCGCTACCGACTGCTCCACGTCGCCGCCCGCATCACCCGCGCCGCCCGCCAACTGCTCCTCCGTATCGACGCCACCTGGTGCTGGGCCACAGCAATCGCCGCCGCCTGGCACCGACTCCGCGCCGCCTTCCCCTCACAACCACAACCCCCTGTCCCGCCGACCCGAAAGGTCCACCGGCCACTGGAAGCCCCGCCCGACCCGGCGACACGGGACAGTCAAACACGCCTCAGACCCAAGACGGCCCGCGCTCAGCGACTTTCGCGGCCCAGCGCCGCCGAACACCCACCGGCGCGAAAAATCGGGGCTAGAAAAGGCCAGAGATAGCTGCCTTTGACGTTAGGCCGCGCGACCGCGACGCCGTGGTCTTGCCGGGGCAATGTCGACGAGCACCACCCGGCGTCACCCCCATCGCCAAGACGGAGATCCCTTGCCGTAGCGGTGCCTTGGCTCAGCGGCCGGACCTAAGCCGCGCCAGTTCTGGACGAGGATTCATCGACCGGATGCGGGCCCGCGTTGGTCGCCGAGTTGTGAACCCGCGGAGGCGCTAACAAGCGCGCTTGACTGCCGTTAAAACAAAAGGCGTATCGTGCTGTTGCATTACAACCGGCCCACCCCGAATGGAGCTCGCACAGATGCGCGACGTCAGCGACGAGCCAACCGTCAAAATGACACGCGCGGAACTGAATGCGGCAACCAGGCATCGCATTGTCAGCGCTGCCCACCAGCTGCTGCTTGAACAGCCTCAAGAGGACGTCACTTTGGTTGGGATCGCTGCAGCCGCCAGGGTGTCGCACCAGACCGTGCTGAACCACTTCGAGTCCAAGGATGGCGTGATACTCGCTGTGTTGGACGCGCTTCAGCGACAGACCGCAACGATGCTGTCGCGCACCCACCCGGGTGACGTCAAGGCCGCGATCAAAGCACTCGTCGGCGCCTACGAACGCGTGGGTGACATTTTGGTCAGCTTGTTGAGCAGTACTCAACACTCCAAAGAGGGCTGGCAGGCGACGGTCGGCGAACGCGACTACCACGAAAACTGGCTCGCGGAAATGTTCGCCGACTGGCTGCCGGCCGCTACTACGGCACGCCGGCGCATGATCGCCGGGCTGTCAGCGGCGACGAATGTTTACGCCTGGAAGGTGGTTCGGCGCGATTTGCGGCGCAGCCGCGCGGCAACCGAGGACGTCATAGGTGATCTGGTTTTCGGTGTCCTGAAGGGCCCATATCCGTAGGCGGCCCTGCGTCGCCGCCCGCGCCGCAGCCCAGCGTAGTAGCCAGAAAGCGCAAACCCGCTGTCCAACTTCAGAATGTGACCCGCCACCGACTCCGCATCCAACAGGTCACGCTGACCATCGGATCAACCGCAAATGCCAAAATCAGCACCAGCACCGGCCGAAACAGGCCGACCGCCGCGCGCGTTCCGGTCGGTCCTCATCCCCTCGTTGAGCGCGCACGCCGCCGCCTCGTCGAAATCCATTGCGGCGCCTCGTCGCCACGCCGCATCAAATTCTTCCGCCCCGAGCGCCTCACGAACGCGGCACTCGCACTCATCATGAAACGCAATCAGATCGGGAAGCACCGCCGGCGAAGCCCCGATGTGCTTGCCCAGCGCATCGGCTGCGGCCATCAGCACCGCGGCGCGACGCGGATCGTCGTCGGCGCCGACGATCCAGGCCAAAGCCTCTAGGGCGGCCGCACCGCCGCGCTGGTCGTCAATCACCTGCGCCAACTCGAGGCACTGCCGCAGACATTGTTGAGCGCGTTCAGGTTTGCGATTCCGCCAACAACTTATGCCGAGCGACCACAGGGCATACGACCGGAACAGCACCTCGCCGGCCGCCGATGTGATGGCCAGTGCCTTTTCCTGCCATATGAGGGCCGATCCAGCGTCACCGCGGTGTTCGAGGACCTGGCCCTTGATCATCATGGCCGAAACCCTCACGATCGGGTTCTCGGTAGCAGCGGTTGCATCCTCCGCCTGCGTAAGCGCGCGGTCCCAATCGCCGCCGAACATTGCGGCGGCCGCCGCGCCGAGGTCAACCCAACCGTGGGACTCTGGGTCGTCCATCCGCTCGACCAGGGATCGGGCCTCGCCCACCCGCGCGGTGGCAAGCGGTAGGTGGCCCTGACAACACGCAATGATCGTGGCGCCATAGAGCGCCTGGATTCGATCCTTGTTCGGCTCGGATGGCGTCGCGGTCAGGACGCGGTCCAGCGTGTGGCGCATCTCGCCGAAAGCTCCGCGCGCCAGGGAATAGTAAAACAGCCCTGGAGACATCGCCAGCGCGGTCTGCGGTGAGTCTGTGAGGGCGAACTCCAAAGCTTCTCGCCAATTGGGTGTCTCCAGCTGGATGCGCTTGATCCAGGCGAGCTGTCGAGAGCTGAACCAATCCGCCGTCGCGTCGCTCACCGAGCCCGCCGGCACCAGTCCAGGTGACGGCGACGCAACCTCAGGTACTCGCCGGCCTCGTTGAGCTTCGAAAGGCCATAGTCGCGCAGCGTCTCAAGCAACCGGAACCGCACCTGCCCGTTGGTTTCGACGCGGACCAGAATCGATTTGTCCACCAGCGACGTCAACAGATCGACCACGTTGTCGGGCGCCACGTCGCCATCACCAACGTCTTCTGCCGCTTCCAGATCGAAACTGCCAGCAAACACAGACAGCCGCGCCCACAACCGCCGTTCGGCAGCCGTACACAGGTCGTAGCTCCAGTCAACACAGTATGAAATGGCCTGTTGGCGCGTTGGGCCTTGCCGGCTGCCTCGGGTCAGCAGCCCAAAGCGGTCGGTGAGCCGCTCAAGGATCTGCTCGAGTGACATCGCACGCAGCCGCGCCGCCGCCAACTCGATAGCCAGCGGCAGCCCATCCACCTGCGCGCAGATGCGCGCCGCCGCCACCTTGTTGTCCTGGGTGAGCGCGAAGCCCGCCACCGCGGCGGCGGCACGTTCGGCGAACAGCGCCATCGCGTCATAACCGAGCAGTTCACGTAATGTGGGCTCGCGGTCAGCATCCGGAAGCGCAAGCGGCGAGACGTTGACCAGCGCTTCGCCAGCGATGCCCAGGCGCTCCCGACTTGTGGCCAGGATCTGTAAGGCGGGGCACGCCCGCAACAGCGCATCGGCGAGCTTGGCGGTCTCATTGATGCTTTGCTCACAGTTGTCCAGCACCAGCATCACCTGGCGGGAACCGAGTGAATCGATCAGCACTTCCCGCAGCGCTCGACCGGACTCGTCCCGCAGGCCCAACGCGCCAACGACGGCATTGGCCACCAACGTCGGGTCACGCAGCTCGCCCAGCTCGACCAACCACACGCCCTCGGGAACATCTGCCCGCATCTCGGCCGCCGCCCGCAGCGCCAGCCGGGTCTTCCCCACGCCGCCGATCCCGGTCACCGTCACTAGCCGCGACGTCGCCAGCAACGTTTTGACCTCAGCGAGCTCGGCTTGCCGGCCGACAAAACTGGTCAGCTCCACCGGAAGGTTCCCCGCATGTCTGGGGGCGGCCCCTGACGCCGCGCGGGACGCAAGGTGCTCCGATCGCAGCGGGACCTCGTCCTCGGCCAGGCCGTGGCTGGCCTGCACCCGCCGAAGCTCCTCACCCAAAAGTGCGACCGACGGACGCTCCTGCGGTTCGCGCGCCATTGCATTTTCGATCACGGTGGCGATGTCGTCGGGAACATCGCCGGCGCGCAAATCCGGCAGCGGATCGGTCGTAACCCGCAGGAATTGCGCGACGAGCTGTTCACCGGATTTGCGCTCGTAGGCGCCATGCCCCGTCAATGCGGCGAACAGGGTGGCGCCCAGTCCGTAGACATCGGAAGCCGCGGTGGGCGCATCGCCACTGAGTGTCTCGGGCGCCGTAAACGATGGCGACCCCGCGAACGTGCCGCTCTCGGTCTTAAACCCGCCGGCGATATGGGCGATTCCGAAGTCGCATAGCGCCGGCTGCCCGAAGTCGGTCAGCAGAATGTTGGCCGGCTTGACATCGCGATGCACAATTTCCAGCTGGTGCGCCGTGTGCAACGCTCCGACCATCTTCACCCCCACCCGCAGCACTTCACCTAGCGGCAACCGGCCGAGTCGTTGGATACGTGCCTGTAACGAACCCTGACGGTGATACTGCATCACCAGGTACGGGTAGCCACTTGCCGTCTCGCCGACCTGCAGCACACCGACGATGTTGGGGTGCCCGGTGAGCCGACCCATGGCGCGCTGCTCGCGCAGAAACCGCTCTCGTTCCTCGTCCAACTCAGCAGTCAAAACCTTGACCGCAACCGTGCGATCCAATGCCCCCTGCTGGCAGCGAAAGACGATCCCAAATCCACCCCGGCCGATCTCCTCGGCGTCACTAAACCCCGCGGCACTCAATTCCTGGACCAAGGCACAGTCCGTGCCCGGTTGGGTCTGGGAGGAAGTATCCATCTTGCTGCCCATCGTGGTGCGAATCAGAGGATGTGCGCATCGAGCAAACCCGCAATGGGTTTGTCACGAGTTCGGCCAAGACCAGCCTGTGTTGACGATTGGGCCCTCGACGATTGGCCGATTGGGCCGATTGGGCGTTGAGCCGGCACTTTCATCACAGTAGGGACTATCGCAACGGGCTATTGCTGGGCAGCTGGGCGTGGTCGTTACAGGGTCGCGGCGAACTCGATCGTGCGGCAACTGCTTCACCGGTTCAAGATCGAATCAATTACAAGGGGTGTTTATACACTCCAAACCGCCCGGTGCATAGGACCAATGGGCTTGACCCCGCAGTCAACCAGAACCCGCGGGGCATGTCGGAATGGTTGGCGTGCAAGGCCGTTCGGGTGCTAGCCGTGCTGCCCGGCAGCACCATCGTCGCCCGCAGTCCCGTCCGTGCCGACGGCACCCCCGGCGCCCGCGGAACCCTTGAGCGCGCCACCGGCCCCGCCGCTGCCGCCGGCGCCCGAACCGCCACCGATGCCGCCGGTTCCCCCGGTACCCGCCCCGCCTCCGGCGCCGCCGCTGCCGCTACCGGTGCCGCCAACACCGCCGTCGCCGCCGTCGCCACCGTCGCCACCAATGCCGCCGACACCACCGTGACCGCCGGCCCCGCCGGTGCCCGTCAGCAGCCCGCTGGCGCCACCCTGGCCGCCGACGCCACCGGCCCCGCCGGCCCCGCCGGATCCCCCGGCAGCGCCATATCCGCCGGCGCCACCAGCACCGAGAGTGCCGGTACCGAGGTTGACCTGGGTGGTTCCGCCATCGCCGCCGGCGCCGCCCGCGCCGCCCGTGTCGCCGTGACCGCCGCTCCCTCCGGCGCCGCCGGCCCCGCCTGCCCCGCCGTTGCCGGCCAGCAGCCCGCCGTGGCCCCCACTTCCACCCGCGCCGCCGGCTCCCCCGCTGCCCCCGTCGGCGCCGGCTGCGCCGTTGCCGCCGGCGCCGCCCTGGCCGCCTATGGCGGAAACGGTGTCGCCCGCGACACCTGACGCTATCGCCTTGCCGCCGCCGCCGCCGGCGCCGCCCGCCCCGCCGAGGGTCCCGCCGTTAGCGCCGGCACCTCCGGCGCCGCCCGTGGACTGCACGATATTGGGTGCGGCGCCGGCGTCTACGGAGGCCGCCGCTCCGCCGGCGCCGCCCGCCCCGCCGGCGGCGCCCGCCCCGCCGGCGGTGCCGCCCGAGCCGCCAGCACCGCCAAAGGCCAAGGCCGAACCGTGGGTGCCCGTGAATTCGACCTGGGTCGCGCCACCCTGGCCGCCGGTCCCACCGGCATCTCCAGGCACGCTGCCACCGGCGCCACCAGCGGTACCGGCAACTGAGAGGATTGGGCCTCCGGCGTCGATGAACGTCAATCCGCCCGCGCTTCCGCCGGGCGCCACAGTGCCGCTGGGGACGGGGTTCACTCCGTTTGTCCCGGCCAGACCGGCGCCGCCGTTACCGCCGGCCCCGCCGGTGCCGAACCAGGCGGCGCCGCCGCCGTTACCCCCATGGCCGGGATTACCGCCGTTGACGCCGGCCGCGGCGTCGCCGCCGGCCCCACCGGCCCCGCCGTTGCCGAGTACCAGTCCCCCGGTGCCGCCGACGCCACCGGACGCACCGACCCCACCGGCGCCGCCGCCTCCGCCGTTGCCGAGGAGCCCCGCGCTGCCGCCGGCCCCACCGGCCTGCCCCGCCGCGCCGGCGGCGCCATTGCCGCCGTTGCCGAGCAGCAACCCGCCGGCCCCACCGGCGCCGCCCGCCGTCGTCGCATCCGCGCCGTTGCCCAGCAGCGGGCGACCCAGCAGCGCCTCGGTCGGCGCGTTGATCACCGCCAGGGCGTCCTGCTCGATGATCTGCAAGGGCGACGCGTTGCCGGCTTCGGTGGCGGCATAGGACTCCGCGCCCGCCCCCATCAACCGCAAGAACTGGGCATGAAACGCCGCCGCCTGAGCGCTCACCGCCTGATACTGCCGCGCGTGCGCCGCAAACAGCGCCGAGATCTGCGCAGATACGTCGTCAGCGCCCGCAGTCAGTATCTGCATTGTCCGGGCCGCGGCCGCGGCATTGGCTTCGTCTACCGCAGAACCGATACCGGACAAATCGGCCGCCGCCGCGGCAAGCATTTCTGGTGCGGTGATTACATACGACATTGGATACCCGCCTCATTTCTGAATGGCCAATTGCAGTCAGGTTGCCGCCACCCGCTTGCGCGATCTTCGCGAGAATCTTGCGGAATTCTTGCGCTGGCCAAGTCGCCGGCAAATGCGGCCAGCGGCCTAATGCGGGCGTGGCCGGCCTGGCATCGGCAGGTCTACGCTCACGATTCGTGGCCGCTTACCGGGATGGCGCTGCATGGCCGGCATGACCCTGATGGAGATGGCCCGCGCGGAGCGGGCCGAACTCGCCGAATTCCTGGCCACGCTAACCCCGCAGCAGTGGGAGACACCCAGCCTGTGCTTAGGGTGGACCGTCAAAGATGTTGTCGCGCATATGATCAGCTACGAGGAGCTGGACGCCATGGGTCTGCTCAAGCGTTTCTGGAAGGGCCGGGTCGTGCGTGCCAACGAGGTGGGCGTCGACGAGTTCGCTCCGCTGACCCCGCAGCAGCTGCTCGAATTCCTGCGCAACCACCTGACGCCGAAGGGGCTGACCGCCGGTTTCGGCGGGATGATCGCGCTGGTCGACGGCACGATCCACCACCAAGACATCAGGCGCACGCTGGGCCGGTCCCGCACGATCCCCGCGGATCGACTCACGCGCGTCCTGGGACTGGTGCCGGGCAACCCCAGGCTGGGAGCGGGTCGTCGCATCAGAGGACTGCAACTGTGTGCCACCGACGTCGACTGGACGCATGGCCATGGACCCGAGGTAGCCGGCACGGGCGAAGCGCTGTTGATGGCGATGGCCGGCCGGCCCGCCGCCGTCGCCGATCTCGACGGTCCGGGCCGTCGCACACTGGCCCAACGCCTGGGCCGCTGATCGACCTTCAGCCGACCGTCAGGCGGGGCCCGTTTCGAAGATGAACTCGTAGCTGCAGATGCGGACGTGGTCGCCGTCGACCAGCGGTGCACTGCTGCGGATCCGATTGCGCTGCACCTCGACACCATTGGTCGACCGCAAATCGGTGATCACGAAACCCGTTCCGGTGTCGATGATTACGGCGTGGTGCCGGCTGACGTCGGTGTCATCGAGAACGATGTCGTTGTCGTGGAACCGCCCGATCCGCGTGGTCGCGCCGCTGAGCCGATGCTGGTATCCGTTGGCGTCGCGCAGCCATGCGACGACGGTCCCCGTCGCAGTGATCTCGGACGGCGCGGTGTCCTCCCGGTAGGCGCGGCGCTTGTAGGTGGTCTGGGATTCCTGGGCGGCGCCCAGCGGCTCCTGGCGCAGGATCCGTTCGTGCAGCGCATTCAGGGTCGGACCGGGGTCGATGCCGAGGCCTTCGGCAAGGGCGGACTTCAGTCGTCGGTAGGCGCCGAGGGCATCGGATTGGCGCTCGCTGAGGTAGTAGGCGGTGATCAGCTGCGCCCACAGCGGTTCGCGATAGGGGTGCGCAGCGGTCAGCGCCTCGAGTTCGCCGATCACCATCGAGGCGCGTCCGCAGGCGATCTCGGCTTCGGCGCGGGCGATGTGGGTGTTTACCTTCTCTTCCAACACCGTGGTGGCAAACGTTTCGACGAACGCGAAGTCACGGAGGTCATCGAGGACCGATCCGCGCCATTCGGCCAGGGCCGTCGAAAAATGGCTGCTCGCATCCTCGTATCGCCTCGCGGTCGCGGCCCGGACTCCCGCGTTCTTCTCCGCGATGAACCGTCCCAGGTCGCAGTCGGTCTCGGCCACGCACAGCTGATACCCCGGAGGCGCGCTCGCCAGCACCGCGTTCGGGTCGGCCCCGGAGCTACGGAGTATTGCGCGCAGGTTGGAGATATGGGACTGGATGCTGGTCCGTGCCGCCGGCACCGGATCCTGGTCCCATACCGCGTCTATCAGCGCGTCGACCGACACCGGGCGGTTACGATTGATGACCAGCATGGCCAGCACCGCACGCTGTTTCGGGGGGCCCAACGGCACTCGCACGCCGTGTGTGGTCATCAGCAATGGCCCCAGAACACCAAACGCGAGACCCGCATTCGTCACGCCGCCAGCCCTCCGGGTAATTCGACGTCTCAGGTTCCCAGGTCCGGGTCCCGAGCCTCAAGTCCTTATTGTGACAGCGCCGTGCGCGCGACTGGCAACGAGTGTCTACAGCGCGGGCAGCGCACCCTGGGCGACGACCTCGTTGAGGAGGCTCACCACACGCTCAACCGCGGTGTCGCTGGTCACGGTGACGGGGTGTGTGCCGCGTTTCCCTGCGTCCGGTTTGGCCATTTTCACTGTGCCCGCCTCGACGCCTACTTCAAACCCGTTCTCGGTGGGTGCGGTCACGGCAGGTCCTCTCACTTCGGCGCGCGATGTGCTGGGGCACACGGCGACTGAGGCTTTCCTTTGTGGTGTCGATCCCGAACGAAGAATTGTTACGGCTGGGCGAGTGCCTGGCGGTCGCGATCGAGCTTTCGTGCCCTGGGCGACTATTTAGTTGCTCTTTCCTATACAAATGTTTGGATTCGTGCACTATTCATGAAATGCCGGAATGGGGGAGCGTTATCTATGGGCCACCCAAGCACTGTCGCGCTCGTTTAGCCAGTCTTTGAGCAAGACAATTCGATTGTCCGACTCTCCCCCGCAACACGGCGGTCAATCGGGCGTTGGCGCCGACCGCCCGTCCGCACCCGACCTGTACGAGGCCGTGCATCCGAACCGGACAAAGCGGCGTCGCTTACGATCGACCCTCGTGCCCCCCGACGACAACGAGCGATCCCAGCGTATCCCGCGGTTGATCGCCGTCGCCGCGGGAATCGTGGGTCTGCTGTTGTGCGCCGTTGTTCCGTTACTGCCGGTGGAACAGACCACGGCCACCGTCCTGTGGCCGCAAGGCATCGCCCCCGACGGCCACGTCAGCCAGATCACCGCCCCACTGGTGTCCGGCGCCCCCCGCGCGCTGGACATCTCCGTCCCCTGCTCGGCGATGGCCACCCTGCCGCCGAGCGGCGGCCTGGTGGTCTCGACCCTGCCCACCGGCGGCGTGGATGCCGGCAAGAACGGGCTCTTCGCGCGCGCCGACAAGGACGTGATCGTCGTCGCGTTCCGGGACTCGGTGGCGGCGGTGGCGCAGCGCTCGGCGGTCGCCGCGGGCGCCTGCAGCGTGCTGCACATCTGGGCCGACGCCCGCTCCACGGGTGCGGAATTCGTCGGCATACCCGGGGCCGCCGGGACGCTATCGCCGGAGAAGAAACCGCAGGTCGGCGGGATCTTCACCGACCTGAAGGTGCCCGCCCAACCCGGGCTGTCGGCCCGCGTCGACGTCGACACCCGTTTCATCCTCGCGCCCACCGCAGTCAAGGAAATCGCGATGGTGCTCGGTGCGCTGGCGGTGGTGGCGGCCATCCTCGGGTTGGCCGCGCTGGACCGCCACAGCCGGGGCGACACGCTGATCAACTGGCGGTCGCCGGTCGCGTGGCTCTCCCGATACCGCCCTCGCGCGCACCGGCGCTCGTGGCGCGTGGGAGCGGCCACCTGGCTCGCTGATGCCGGGGTGATCGCCACGCTGCTGCTGTGGCACATCATCGGCGCCACCTCCTCGGACGACGGCTACAACTTGACCATCGCGCGGGTGGCGCCCAAGGCGGGCTACGTCGCCAACTACTACCGCTACTTCGGGGCGACGGAAGCGCCGTTCGACTGGTACGACTCGGTGCTGTCGAAGCTGGCGGCCGTGAGCAGCGCCGGCGTGTGGATGCGGCTGCCGGCCACGCTGGCCGGGATCGCGTGCTGGCTGATCATCAGTCGCTGCATGGTGCGCCGACTGGGCCCGGGTAGAGGCGGCCTGGCGGCCAACCGGGTGGCGGTGTTCACCGCGGGCGCGGTGTTCCTGGCCGCGTGGCTGCCGTTCAACAACGGCCTGCGGCCCGAGCCGCTGATCGCACTCGGGGTGCTGGTCACCTGGGTGCTGGTGGAACGCGCGATCGCGCTGCGGCGGCTGGCCCCGGCCGCGGTCTCGATAGTGGTCGCGATGCTCACCGTGACCCTGGCACCGCAGGGGTTGATAGCCGTCGCCGCGTTGCTGACCGGGGCCCGGGCAATCGCCCAGACCATCCGGCGCCGCCGGGCGACCGACGGGCTGCTGGCACCACTGCTGGTGCTGGCGGCGTCGTCGTCGCTGATCACCGTGGTGGTGTTCCGCAGTGAAACGCTGGCGACGGTCGCCGAGTCGGTGCGCATCAAGTACAAGGTCGGACCGACGATCGCGTGGTATCAGGACTTCCTGCGCTACTACTTCCTTACGGTGGAGAGCAACGCCGACGGGTCGATGTCGCGGCGGTTCGGTGTGCTGGTGATGCTGCTGTGCCTGTTCGGGATGGTGTTCGTGTTGCTGCGCCGCGGCCGAGTGCCGGGGTTGGCCAGCGGCCCGGCCTGGCGGCTGATCGGCACCACGGCGATCGGCCTGCTGCTGCTGCACTTCACGCCGACAAAGTGGGCGGTGCAGTTCGGCGCGTTCGCCGGACTGGCCGGTGCTTTGGGTGCGGTCACCGCGTTCACCGTCGCCCGGATCGGCATGCACAGCCGCCGCAACCTGGCGCTGTACATCACCGCACTGCTGTTCGTGCTCGCCTGGGCCACCTCTGGCGTCAACGGGTGGTTCTACGTCGGCAACTACGGGGTGCCGTGGTACGACATCCAGCCGGTGATCGCAAGCCGCCCGGTGACCTCGATGATCCTCGCGTTGTCGATCCTCACCGGGCTGCTCGGCGCCTGGTACCACTTCCGGATGGACTACACCGGGCACACCGAGGTCAAGGACAACCGGCGCAACCGCGTCCTGGCCTCCACCCCACTGCTGGTTGTTGCGACGATCATGGTCCTCGGCGACGTCGGCTCGATGGCCAAGGCCGCCGCGTTCCGCTACCCCCTCTACACCACCGCCAAAGCCAACCTGGCGGCGCTTAGTTCGGGCCTTTCGCCCACCAGCTGCGCCATGGCCGACGACGTGCTCGCCGAGCCCGACCCCAATGCCGGCCTGCTGCAACCGGTTCCGGGCCAGCAGTTCGGGCCCGACGGCCCGCTGGGCGGCGTCAACCCCGTTGGCTTCAAACCCGACGGGGTCGGCGATGACCTGAGGTCCTACCCGGTGGTGACCAAACCTGGGGTGGTGAATTCCGACGCGTCGCCCAACAAGCCCAACGCCGCCATGACCGACTCCGCGGGCACGGCCGGTGGGAAAGGCCCGATCGGAGTCAACGGGTCGAACGTGGCGCTGCCGTTCGGCCTTGACCCGGCCCGGACGCCGGTGATGGGCAGCTACGGGGAAAACTCACTGGCCGCCACCGCCACCTCGTCCTGGTACCAGCTGCCACCCGATTGGCGACAGCGCATGGCGGACCGGCCGCTGGTCGTGGTCTCCGCTGCGGGCGCCATCTGGTCGTACAAGGAGGACGGCACCTTCACCTACGGGCAGCAGCTGAAACTGCAGTGGGGCGTCGCTCGCCCCGATGGCACCACCCAACCGTTCGCGGAGGTGTATCCGATCGACATCGGCCCGGAGCCGGCGTGGCGCAATCTGCGGTTCCCGCTCGCCTGGGCGCCACCGGAGGCCAACGTGGCACGCATCGTCGCCTACGACCCGAACTTGAGCGCCGACCAGTGGTTCGCCTTCACGCCGCCGCGGGTCCCGGTGCTGCAGACCCTGCAGCAACTGATCGGATCGCGCACTCCGGTGCTGATGGACATCGCGACGGCCGCGAACCTCCCGTGCCAACGGCCGTTCTCCGAACACCTCGGCGTGGCCGAACTTCCGGAATATCGCATCCTGCCCGACCACAAGCAGACGGCGGCGTCGTCGAACGGGTGGGAAGCCAGCGAGGCGGGCGGTCCGTTCCTGGTCACCCAGGCGCTGCTGAGCACCTCGACGATCGCGACCTACCTGCGCGGCGACTGGTATCGCGACTGGGGCTCGGTCGAGCAGTATCACCGGCTGGTGCCGGCCGACCAGGCTCCGGAGGCCTCCCTCAACCAGGGCGTCATCACGGTGCCCGGCTGGAGCCGGCAGGGACCGATCAGGGCGCTCCCATGAAGCGGGCCGAGAATCCCAAGAGTCCCGCCTCGGGCGGCAACGTGCAGCTGACCCGCTGGGTGGCCACCATCGCGGGGCTGATCGGCTTCGTGTTGTCGGTAGCCACACCGCTGCTGCCGGTCGTGCAGACGACCGCGATGCTGAACTGGCCGCAGGGCGGGCAACTGAATAGTGTTACCGCACCGCTCATTTCGCTGACCCCAGTGGACGTGCAGGCCACGGTGCCGTGCAGCGTCGTGCGCGACGTGCCCGCGACGGGCGGGGTGGTGCTGGGCACCGCGCCCAAGGAGGGCAAGGACGCCAACCTCAACGCGCTGTTCGTCGTCGTCAACAAACAGCGGGTCGACGTCACCGACCGCAACGTGGTGATCCTGTCCGTGCCGCGCGAGCTGGTCACGTCCCCGCAATGTGAGCGCATCGAGGTCACCTCGACGCTCGCCGGCACCTTCGCGAGCTTTGTCGGGCTGAAGGATCCGGCCGGCCAACCATTGCGCGGTGGCTTCGCGGATCCGAACCTGCGCCCGCAGATCGTCGGGTTGTTCACGGACCTGACCGGCCCGGCGCCGCCGGGACTGCGGTTCTCGGCGACCATCGACACCCGGTTCTCCACCACGCCGACCGCGCTGAAGCTGTGCGCGATGGTGGGGGCCATCCTGGCCACGATCGTGTCGCTGGTCGCGCTGTGGCGCCTGGACCAGTTGGACGGCAGGCGGCTGCGCCGGCTCATTCCGGCAAACTGGCGCAAGTTCACCTTGGCGGATGCCACCGTGATCTTCGGATTCCTGCTGTGGCACGTGATCGGTGCCAACTCCTCCGACGACGGCTACATCCTGGGCATGGCCCGGGTCGCCGACCGCGCCGGCTACATGTCGAACTATTTCCGCTGGTTCGGCAGCCCGGAGGACCCGTTCGGCTGGTATTACAACCTGCTGGCGCTGATGACCCACGTCAGCGACGCCAGCCTGTGGATGCGGTTGCCCGACCTGTTCGCCGGCCTGCTGTGCTGGCTGCTGCTGTCGCGCGAGGTGCTGCCCCGGCTGGGCCCTGCGGTGGCGTCCAGCAAAGCCGCGAACTGGGCTGCCGGCCTGGTGCTGCTGACCGCGTGGATGCCGTTCGACAACGGTCTTCGGCCCGAGCCCATCATCGCGCTCGGTTCGCTGATCACCTACGTGCTGATCGAGCGTTCGATGCGCTACAGCCGGTTGACACCGGCGGCACTGGCGGTGATCGCCGCCGCATTCACGCTGGGTGTCCAGCCCACCGGCCTGATCGCGGTGGCCGCGCTGGTGGCCGGCGGCCGACCGATCCTGCGAATCCTGGTCCACCGCCATCGCCTGGTCGGAACGTGGCCGCTGGTGGCGCCGATGCTGGCCGCCGGATCGATCATCCTCACCGTGGTGTTCGCCGACCAGACGTTGTCAACGGTGGCCGAAGCCACCAGGATTCGCACCGCCATCGGGCCCAGCCAGGCGTGGTACACCGAGAACCTGCGTTACTACTACCTCATCCTGCCTACAGTGGACGGTTCGCTGTCGCGCCGGTTCGGGTTCTTGATTACCGCGCTGTGCCTGTTCACGGCGGTGTTTATCATGTTGCGGCGCAAGCGAGTTCCCGGCGTGGCCCGCGGACCGGCGTGGCGGCTGATGGGCGTCATCTTCGGCACCATGTTCTTCCTGATGTTCACCCCGACGAAGTGGGTGCACCATTTCGGGCTGTTCGCGGCGGTGGGTGCGGCGATGGCCGCGCTGACCACGGTGCTGGTGTCGCCGGCGGTGCTGCGCTGGTCGCGCAACCGAATGGCGTTTGTGGCGGCGCTGATGTTCTTGTTGGCCCTGTGTTTCGCCACCACCAACGGCTGGTGGTATGTCTCCAGCTACGGCGTGCCGTTCAACAGCACCATGCCGAAGATCGCCGGAATCAGCATCAGCACAATCTTTTTGATCCTGTTCGTGATAGCCGCGCTGTGGGCTGCGTGGTTGCATTTCGCGTCGCGCAGTCATGGCGAGGGTCGGCTGGCGCGGGCGGTGACGGCAGCGCCGGTACCGATCGCAGCCGGGTTCATGGCGCTGGTGTTCATCGCATCGATGGTCGCCGGAATCGTGCGGCAGTACCCCACGTACTCCAACGGCTGGGCCAACCTGCGCGAATTCGCCGGGGGCTGCGGACTGGCCGACGACGTGCTCGTCGAGCCGGACAGCAACGCCGGCTTCATGCCCTTGATGGCCGGGCTGCCCGGGCTGCCCGGCAATTACGGGCCGCTGGGCCCGCTGGGTGGCGTGAACCCAACGGGCTTCACCCCCAACGGCGTGCCGGAACGCACTCTGGCCGAAGCGGTCCGGGAGACCGCCGTCCCGCAGCCCGGCACGGACTACGACTGGTATGGGCCGACCAAGCTGACGGCACCGGGCATCAACGGGTCGACGGCGCCGCTGCCCTACGGCCTCAACCCCGATCAGGTTCCGATGGCGGGCAGCTATACAAGCGGCGCGCAGCAGCAGAGCAGGCTGGCATCGGCGTGGTACCAGCTGCCGAAGCCGGATGCCGCACACCCGCTGGTGGTGGTAACCGCAGCGGGCAAGATCGACGGCAACAGCGTGTTGCACCACCACACCAGCGGGCAGACCGTCGTGCTGGAATACGGTAGGCCCGGTCCCGGGGGTGACGTACTGCCGGCCGGACGGCTGGTGCCCTATGACCTCTACGGCGAGCAGCCCAAGGTCTGGCGCAACCTGCGCTTCGCCCGCTCCCAGATGCCCGCCGACGCCGTTGCCGTGCGGGTGGTGGCCGAGGACCTGTCCCTGACGCCGGAGGACTGGATCGCGGTGACCCCGCCGCGGGTGCCGGAGCTGCGCTCGGTGCAGGAGTACATCGGCTCCACGCAGCCGGTTCTGATGGACTGGGCGGTCGGGCTGGCCTTCCCATGCCAGCAGCCGATGCTGCACGTCAACGGCGTCACCGAAATCCCGAAGTTCCGCATCACCCCGGACTACAACGCCAAGAAGCAGGACACGGACACTTGGCAGGACGGCGTCAACGGCGGCCTGCTCGGGATCACCGACCTGCTGCTGCGGGCCCACGTCATGTCCACGTACCTGTCCCGTGACTGGGGCCGCGACTGGGGTTCGCTGCGCAGGTTCGAGACCCTGGTGGACGCACGGCCCGCCCAACTCCAATTGGGCACCGCGACCCGCAGCGGGCTGTGGTCGCCGGGACAGATCCGGATCAAGCCTTAGTAGCCCGAGTCCCTAGAACTTCCTGATTTTTCTCCGTCGCGAGCCAAACGCCGCAGCCCGGTTATTGGGTCGGTGGCGGCGGCGCCAACGAAGAGCAGGCTTGGAAGGCCGAGTTCCAGGTGTTCTGGTCGACTCCGGGTGGCGCCGGCGGTGTCGGTCGTTCCGTGCCGCTGGGCCGCGACCCGGGCGGCGGCATGCCTACTGGGGGCCGCCCAGGCGGTGGCGCGGGCACACCGTGGGCGGTCAGGCACTGACCAAACGCATCGTTGGGTGCCGGCCCCGTGCCAGCTGGTGGTGTCGGCGCCAACGACGAACAGGCCTGCAGCGCCGATTCCCAGACGTCCTGGTCTACCCCCGGTGGCGCCGGCGGTGTCGGTGGGGCCGTGCCGCTCGGCGAAGCGCCGCCACTGGACGGCGCCCCGGATGGTGGGGCGCCTAATGGGGGCTGCCCATCGCGAGGTGCGGGCACGCCGTGGGCGGTCAGACATTTGGCAAACGCACCGTTGGGTGCCGGGCTCGTGGCGCCAGGGCTGGCGGAGGACGGGCTGACGGAGGCCGGGGTGGTAAGGCCAGGGCTGGCGGAGGGCCGGGTGTTGGCTGAGCACGCGGTAGCGACGGCAGCCAGGGCGACCATCGTCGCGCCGGTCGCGAATCGAAACTTCACGGTTGCCCTCACGCCTTGATCCCTTCCCAGTCCCCGTAGCGGGCTGCGTCGCGGACAGATCCTAATTGGCCCTTGACCACAGATACCGCTTCGCGCGGAAATGAAACACTTGCTGCATGGGCTCGGCGTGCCGTGGTAATGCACCGCGCATCGCACCGCTGGTCGGCGCCCTCGTCGGTGCAGTGACGGTCGCGTGCGTGGGCCCGACGCCGGGGGGCCCGGGGAGGTGGGGTGCAAACGGAAGGCCTAACTACCCGAACTACGTGGCCATGGGCGACTCCGTCGCCGCCGCGCCGGGCGTGCCGGACCCGGCACCGCCGGCCGGGTGCCGCAAGTCGACCAACGACTATCCGTCGTTACTGGCACGACAGCTCAAGGCCACCACGTTTGCCGACGTCACGTGCAGCGGCGCCACCACCGAAAACCTCACCAGCCGCGCTCAGCAGACGAAGGACGGGCCGGTCGCCCGCCAGATCGACGCGGTCGGTGCGAACACCGATCTGGTCACGATCACGATCGGCGCCAACGACATCGGGCTGGCCTCCGATGCGCAGGTATGCAAGGTCGAGTCGCCCAATCCGTCGTCGTGCGTCGGCGAGTTCGTGGTCGGCAATGTCGACCGCATATCGCGGGTGATCACCGAGCAGTTGCCGCTGTGGAGCGCGCTGATCGACTGGGTTCGGCTTAAAGCCCCGAATGCACGAATCGTCATCGTGGGGTACGGCACCTTCGTGCGCCCGGGCGGCTGCTTTCCGGGGCAGCCGGTCCTGCCGGGCGACTCGGACTATTTGCAGTCCAAACTCAATGAGCTCGACGATCGGCAACAGCAACTCGCCGGTAACTTAGGAATCGACTATTTTGACACACGTCCATTATCGCAAGGCCATGACATCTGCGCGGCCCCCGGCGAGCGGTACATCGAAGGCTTTGTGACCAATGGTTCAGCTGTTCCTCTGCACCCCAATGCTTTTGGAGCGAGGGCCGTGGCAAAGGCGCTCGCGGACTATATCGCGAGGTCGGCGCCGCGCGGCTAATCGACTTCTGGGCGGCTGCGCGCGGTAACGATGTATCAGCCCGGTGAGGTTTTGATTCCGCGAATTCCGTCAATACCCGGATTCGGGGTTGGGATTCGGTCATTGGGCACAGATGGTGGGGCAAATGCGCGCGTTAACACACTTAACAACCTCGGCTGCGGCGATCACTTTATTGACCACATCGGCAATTGCTTTTGCGGCCGGCGCCGCGGACGCTAATCCGGGAGCGAACGACGGCACCAGGGTCGTCCTGGACGCGAAGCTGAGAAATTGCGATTTCAGCCTCGATAGCGATCCCCCCCTTATCCCGGGCCCCATGCTGGGAACTGGCTGGGTCGCCATGCACGCCGGCGCGTCGCGCGCCGTCGCGGAGGTGCATCTGACGGTCCCCAACGACCCGGGCACCCACTACACCGTCGGCCTGATCGAGGAACCCCGGCCGTCGGCCGCGCGCTGCGGACCCGGAGACCCGGGCACCTCCTTTACCGGCATGGACACCGACGCGGCCGGCGTCGGGACGGTGACGGTGCAAGACAGCGTTCGGCCGGGCACGACCGGCGTCTGGGTGATTGTCGAGCGTCCGAACGCGCACGCGGCAAGCCCGGCCGAGTTCTACACCTCGGAATTCCTGGCCCCCGTCTAGGCGCCACCCGGGCCGCCTTCACCGAACGCCGCGGCTGTAATACCGTTCGCGACATGAGCGAGTACGACCTAGAGGCCGTGGACCGGTTGCCCTTCTCGACTCCGGAAAAGTCGCAGCGCTACGAAACCGACAACTACCGCGGAGCCGCCGGGCTGAATTGGTACCTCACCGATCCCAGCCTGCAATTCACCATGGCGTACTACTTACAGCCCGACGAGCTGGCGTTCGCCGAGCCCCACCTGACGCGCATCGGCGAGCTCATGGGCGGACCGGTAACGCGCTGGGCCGAAGAGACCGACCGCAACCCGCCGCGACTCGAGCGCTATGACCGGTGGGGGCACGACATCAGCAGGGTCGTTATGCCGGCATCGTTCAACCAATCGAAGCGCGCGGTGCTGGATGCTCTCCAGGGGTTGCGGGAGGATGCGCGGCGCGCCGGCGTGAAGGCGTCGCTGCCGCTGTTCGCGGGCAACTACCTGCTCAACCAGGCCGACATCGGGATGGCCTGCGCGCTCGGTACCGGCGGCAACATGGTCCGGTCCCTGGTGAGCGCCTTCGCGCCGCCCGACGTGCGGGACTATGTGCTGGCCAAGTTGGACTCCGGCGAGTGGGACGGCGAGGCAGCGCAGCTGATGACCGAGCGCACTGGCGGCTCGGACCTCGGGGCACTGGAGACGACCGCGACGCCCAGCGGAGATGCGTGGTTGCTGAACGGCTTCAAGTGGTTCGCCTCCAACTGCGCGGGCGAGGCGTTCATCGTGCTGGCCAAGCCCGTCGGAGCTCCCGACTCAACCCGCGGGGTGGCGAGTTACCTCGTGCTGCGCAACCGCCGCGACGGGTCGCGCAACGGCGTGCGGATCCGACGCCTCAAGGACAAGCTCGGCACCCGGTCGGTCGCCTCGGGCGAGATCGAGTTCGTCGACGCCGAGGCCTTCCTGCTGTCCGGCGAACCCAGCGGACCAGAAGCTCGGGGCAGCGCGTCCGACGGCAAGGGCCTGGGCCGGATGATGGAACTGACCAACAAACTGCGGCTGGGCACCGCCTCGTTCGCCCTCGGCAACGCACGCCGCGCCCTGGTCGAGTCGCTGTGTTATGCCCGCCAGCGCCAGGCGTTCGGCGGGCCGCTGATCGACAAGCCGCTGATCCGGCGCAAGCTCGCCGAAATGATCGTCGACGTCGAAGCCACCCAAGCGCTGGTTTTCGACGGCATCGGATTCCCCAACCACCGTCAGCCCAGGACCATCCGGCAGCGCATCGCCGTGCCGGTCACCAAGCTCAAGGTCTGCCGGCTCGGGATCACGGCGGCGTCGGACGCGGTCGAGATGCACGGCGGCAACGGCTACATCGAGACCTGGCCGGTGGCCCGGGTGCTGCGCGACGCACAGGTGAACACCATTTGGGAGGGCTCCGACAACATCCTGTCGCTCGACGTGCGGCGCGGCATCGAGCAGTCTCGGGCGCACGAGCCGCTGCTTGAGCGGATGCGCGACGCGGTGTCGGTCTCCGATGATGACGAAACGACCGACCTGGTTGCCGGCCGCATCGAGGACCTCGACGCGGCGATCGCCGCCTGGGCCAAACTCGACGGCGACGTGGCCGAGGCGCGGCTATACCCGCTGGCGCAGTTCATGGGCGACGTCTATGCCGGTGCGCTGCTCACCGAGCAGGCCGCGTGGGAGCGGGAAACCCGCGGCACCGAGCGCAAGGCGCTGGTGGCGCGGCTCTATGCGCTGCGGTATCTGGCCGATCGTGGGCCGCTGCGCGGCATCGACGCCGACTCCGACGAGGCGCTGGACCGCTTCGACGAACTGGTCGACGGGGCCTTCTCGCCACCGGGGTAGCACCGCAGAAGCCCGCGAGCAGTAGCCCCTATGTCAAGCAGCTCGTGGTTGGGGGTGTTGTGAACGGCTGTCGTGGTCGGTGAGCAGGGCTTGGTAGACCGCGCGTGCGATGCGACGGTTGAGGCAGCGTCGGGCTGCGGCGTTGGTTTTGCCGGTGGCGATGAGGCGGTGGTAGTAGGCGTGGCCGCGGCTGGTTGGCATGGCGATCTGGGTGATGGCGATGCGGTATAGGTATAGGGCGGCGTTGAGTTGGCGGTTGCCTGAGCGGCTCAGTCGCATCTGGCCTTTGGTGTTGCCCGACCACACCGGGATGGGTGCTACCCCGGTGTGGCAGGCGAAGGCGGCCTCGCTTTTGAACCGGCTCACCCCGGCGGCCTCGCCGAGGATCTTTGCCGTGGTCAGCTCTGCACAACCGGGCAAGTCGTGCAGCGTGGGCGCCAGGGTATGAACTCGTTCGCCCAGGCGCTTGGCCAACGTGTTGATCTCGGCGGTGAGTCGGATGATGTCGGCCAGCTCAGCGCGCGCGATTTCGGCGATCAGCCCCTGCTGGGTGGTCAGCCACGTCTGTAGGGCTTGCTGATGTTTGGCGGCATTCAACGAGGCTGGTGGGTACTCGGGGTTCAGTTCATGGACATGCCAGCGTAGCCGGTTGATCGCCGTGCTGCGTTGGGCGACAAGGACGTCGCGGCGATCGGGGGCTTGTCAAGATAACTGTGTAAGGAGTTCGGGCCGTTTCATTGTTGGTCGGTGCTCATAGTGGGAGTCGGTCGGGGAACTGGATGGCGAAGGTGTTCAGCACCTCGGTCCAGCAGCGGGTTCCTTGTCCTTGGTTTCCTCGTTTCTGGTTGATGTTGCGGATGGCCAGATAGAGCAGCTTGATCGCGGCGGCATCGGAGGGAAACGAGCCGCGGGCTTTGGTGACTTTGCGGAGTTGGTAGTTCAGCGATTCGATGGCGTTGGTGGTGTAGATAATCTTGCGAATTTCGACCGGGAACGCCAGAAACGGTGTGAATTCGGCCCATGCTCGATCCCAGACTGCCACTGCCCCAGGCGATTTGACCTTCCATGCGGCCCGGAATTCCTCTAAGGCCAGTTTGGCGGCCTCTTCGGTAGCCGCGGTGTAGATCGGTCGCAGTGCTTTGGCCATTGCCCGGCGATCGGTGTAGGACGCGTATCGCATCGAGGCCCGCAGCAGGTGCACTACGCAAGTCTGGATGACGGCCTGCGGCCAGACCGCGGCGATTGATTCGGGCAGGCCGGTCAGTCCGTCGCAGCAGACGAATAACGCATCGCGGCAGCCTCGGTTGCGTAGTTCGGTCAATACCCCGTGCCAGAACTTCGCTCCCTCGGTCTGTTGGATCCAGATCCCCAGGACCTGCTTGGTCCCCTCGACATCGACCCCGATCACGACGTGGGCAGCCTTATTGGCGACCACGCCGCCGTCACGGATCTTGATCCGGATCGCGTCGATATACAGGATCGGATAGACCGGATCGACCGGGCGAGACTGCCAGGCCGCGATCTCCTCGACCACCACATCGGTGACCCGCGAGATCGTGGCCGCCGACACCGTGGCCCCGTAGACCTCATCGAGGTGCTCGGTGATGTCACGGGTACTCATCCCGCGGGCATACAGCGACAAGATCATGTCTTCGACCTGGCCCAGGCGCCGTTGGCGTTTGGGCACGATCGCTGGGGTGAAGCTGCCGTTGCGGTCGCGGGGTATCTCGAGTGCGACCGGGCCGGCAGTGGTCAACACGGTCTTGCGGCCGTGCCCGTTGCGGGAATTGCCTGACCCGTTTCCGGCCGGATCGCCGTATTCGTAGCCGAGGTGATCGGCGATCTCAACATCGAGGGCACGTTCGAGCACGGCCTTAGTCATCTGGGCCAATAGCCCCTCGGGACCGTCGATCGGGGTGCCCGATGCCTCCGCATCGGCCAACAACGCGTCTACCGCAGCGGGCGGCAACACCTGCGAGAGCCTCTTCGAGGGCTCGTCGCGTGAATCAGATCGGGACAACACTCACTCCTGTCCGGTGGTCAGTATGCCTGACCACCATTCAGGCCCAACCCCTTACACAGTCAATGAGACACGCCCGCGATCGGTGAGCAGCTTCAATTCCCGCGGGGCCTCATCGTGAGAAGCCCGATGGGTAGCTCGGTTCACGCAATACCGCCCGCGCTACCGCTTCGGCGTCGATGGGATCGGACTTACCCCGTACGCGCGCGGACTTACGCACCTGGGCCATCAGCTTGGTCGGGACCCGCACCACCTGCTGGCCGGCACCCAGCAGGTCGCGTTCGAGGCGTGCCGACATATTCCGGCAGTCCTCGATGCCCCAGATCAACCCGGTCCCGAACTGCTCACGGGCCCACATGATGACCGCGGTGTGCCCGGCCGTGGTGGCCTCAACGGTCTTCTCACCGAGTTTGCGGCCCACCTCATCGAGGGCGACAAAGGTGTGTCTGCGCTCGTGTACGTCGGCTCCAACAACCGCCATGGTGGCGGCCTCCTTCACTCATCGAGGGGTGTTGAGGTTGGGCCGGTCGGCGGACACATCTCAGTCGGGGCGGTGCCGCGCTATCAAGTCACGCCGGGCCGGTCCGTCTCACCTGGCGTCGGCACTACTGCTCCCAGCCAACCGATAAGGCGGCAGACGCAAAACGAGCCAGACACCAGGTGATCGGAACCAACCACCGCGCCGCGACACCAGTCACGCCGACACGCCGCAACCCGGCAACACTCACCCTGACACTGAGACGCAAAAACCCCCATTTTCGGCGCGGAATGTGCGACTTTGCGTCTGCTCGCGGTACTAACTACAGCGGCAGCAGGCTGTGCTTGCGGCCGACTCGCCACCAGAGCTGCTTTTCCCGCAGCAGGTGCAGCGACCGGCGGATCAGCAGCCGGGTCGTGTGCGGGTCGATGACCGCGTCGATGAAGCCCCGCTCGGCGGCGGTCCACGGGATCGCCACGTTGAGGTTGTAGCCCTCGATGAAGTCTTTCTTGATCGCCTGCGCTTCCGGTGTCGTCGGATCCGGAAAGCGCTTCATCAGCAGCTGCGCGGCACCCTCGGCCCCGATCACCGCGATGCGCGCCGTCGGCCAGGCGAAGTTGAAGTCGGCGGTCAACTGCCGCGACCCCATCACCGCGTAGGCGCCGCCGTAGGACTTGCGGATGGTGATAGTCACCTTCGGCACGTCGGCCTCGACGACGGCGGACAGGAACCGGCCGCCGCGCTTGATGATGCCGTTCTTCTCCTGCTCGGCCCCCGGCAGGAATCCCGGCGTGTCCACCACGAAGATCAGCGGGATTTCGAAGATGTCGCAGAATCGGATGAACCGGGTTGCCTTATCGGAGGCCTCGTTGTCGATCGACCCGGCCAGGTGCAGCGGCTGGTTGGCGATCACGCCCACCGGATGCCCGTCGACCCGCGCGAACCCGGTGATGATCGCCGGCCCTTGCTGCGGGGCGACATCGAGGAAGTCGCCGTCGTCGAATATCCGCAGCAGGATTTCGTGCATGTCGTAGGCCGCATTGTCGGAGTCCGGCACGATCGTGTCGAGTTCCAGATCGCTCGGAGTGATCTCCGGCTCCAGTCCGGGGTTCACGACCGGCGGCTTGTCGAACAGGTTGGACGGCAGGAACGACAGGAAGTCGCGCACGTACTGGAAGGCCTCGGCCTCGGAGTCGACGACCTGGTGAATATTGCCGTAGCTGGCCTGAACGTCAGCGCCGCCCAGCTCGTCGAGGGTGATCTCTTCGCCGGTGACCTCCCGGATCACGTCCGGCCCGGTGACGAAGAAGTAGCCCTGGTCGCGCACCGCGACCAGGAGATCGTCCTGGATCGGCGAATAGACCGCTCCCCCAGCGCATTTGCCGAATATCAGGGAGATCTGCGGCACGATTCCGGACAGCAGCTCGTGCCGGCGGCCCAGCTCGGCGTACCAGGCCAGCGAGGTGACCGCGTCCTGGATGCGGGCGCCGCCCGAGTCCTGGATTCCGATGATCGGGCAGCCGACCATCGCGCACCACTCCATCAGCCGGGCCACCTTGCGGCCGAACATCTCGCCGACTGTGCCCTGGAAAACCGTCTGATCGTGGGAGAACACCCCGACCGGCCGCCCGTCGATCAGGCCGTGGCCGGTGACGCACCCGTCGCCGTACAGCGCGTTGGGATCGCCGGGGGTTTTAGCCAGCGCGCCGACCTCCAGGAAGGTGCCCGGGTCGAGCAAGGAGTGGACGCGGGCGCGGGCGCTCGGGATGCCCTTCTTGTCGCGCTTGGCGGCGGCCTTCTCGCCGCCGGGCTCCTTGGCCTGTTCCAGGCGAGCGCGCAGCTCGGCCAGCTTTTCTGCGGTGGAGTGCTGGATCGGGGCCGGCGCCATCTCGGTCACTAGTTGCTTACCTACCTTGTGTTGACTTGTCCGGCTGCCGGGCAGCCTCAATGTTGTCCACCGCACGGCTCATGTGTTCGCCCACCTTGGCGATGATCGGCTCGTCGATGGCTTGGATGTGCTCACCACCGATCGGCACGACCTCGAGGTCGGCGACGTACTCACCCCAGCCCCCGTCCGGCTTGCGAACGGCGTACCGCGGCTCGAACATGATCGCGTCGTCATGGTAGCGATCGGCCATGTAGAGGGTGACATGGCCGTCGTAGGGCTGGATCTTGGCGGTGTCGATGGCCCGGTTGTCCAGGTACGACGTGCGCTGGTGCTCGATGATCCCGGCCGGGATCTGCACACCGCTCTGGCTGACGGCGTCCAGCACGAACCGGACCTGGCCCTCGTCGTCCAGCTCCTCGAGCTGCTCGTAGGGGATCGCCGGGATGGTGACGTTGAACGTCTTCTCGGCGAACCGGGCGTAGCGGTCCCAGCGCTTGCGGATCTCCTCCTTGGTGTGCGGGATCTCCTCGCCGGCGCGCACCGCGTCGATCAGCCCCACGAAGCGGACGTCCTTGCCCAGCTGCCTCAGACCGATCGCGCACGCGTAGGCCAGCACACCGCCCAGCGACCAGCCGACCAGAATGTACGGCCCGTCGCCCTGCATCTCGATCAGCTTCGGAACGTATTGGGCCGCACGCTCTTCGATCGTTCCTTCGACCCGCTCGAGGCCGTACATCGGGGTGCCCGCCGGCAGCCGGTTGAGCAGCGGCTCGTACACCACCGTCGACCCGCCGGCCGGATGGAAGGCGAACACCGGCACCTGCGAACCACCCTCGACGGGCGCGCGCAGGGTGCGGACGAACCCGTCGATCGTCCCGGCCTCCAGGTAGTTGCGCACCTTGTCGGCGAGCGACTCGATGTTTTCCGACGACAGCACGTCCTCGGCGGTGATCGGCCCTTCGGCGCGCTCGGAGAGCCGCCCCGCCATCTTGGCGGCGGTGTCGCCGTCGAGCTTGGGCAGCGTGTTGAAAATGCCGCCCGGGGACTTCCCGGTGACGATCGCCCAGGTGGCGAAGGTGACCCGCTCGGCCGCATCGCGCGGCGGCACGTCGGAGTTCAGCGCCTTGGCGACCGCCTCCTGGCTCAGCGCTTCGGCCGCGCCCTTGAGATCGGGAGCCTGGTTCGGCTGCCCGTTACCCGACGGACCCGACGGATCTGTCGGCGGGGGCGGGATCGGCAGGTCGGATGCTTCGATTGAAGCCGTCGCCGGCGGTTCGGGAGCCGCCGGCGTTTCGGGGGCGGGCTTGCCGTGCAGCAATTCCGCCTGCGCCCTGGCGATCTCCTCGGCCGTCTGAACCTTCTGGTGCTCGTGCAGCTGCTCGACCTCGTCGCGGTGCTCGAGAGCGTATTCGATCAGCTTCTCCACGTTGTAGAGGTTGGCGTCGCGCACCGCCTGCAGCTGGATCGGCGGCAGATCGAAGTCGTACTCGACACGGTTCTTGATCCGCACCGCCATCAGCGAGTCCAGGCCCAGCTCGATCAGCGGCACCTCCCACGGCAGGTCCTCGGGCTCGTACCCCATTGCCGCCGCCACGATCGTGCCCAGCCGTTGGGCGATGGTCTCGCCGGATTCCGGCGTCCATTTGACGAAGTCGCTGGGCATATAGCGGTTGGTCAGGCTGTCCTGCAGCTTCTCTGGGTCCTCGCCCGCGGCGATCGCCGCCGCCGTCGGCGACTCCCCCGGCGCCGTCACGCCGGGAGCCGCCGCAACAGCGGAGTCCGTGATGACCGCGCCCGCCCCGACTGCCGTCGGCAACACCGATTCGGTACCGGCCCGGGACACCAGGGCGTCGTAGACCAGCGTGAAGGATTCACCGATGCGGGCATGCACCTGGATCGAGGCGCCGCCGGGGTGCCGCGTCAGCGTGGTCACCAAACGCGAACCCTCGGCGGGCAGCGCCCGCTGCTCGGCGGCGGTCAACTGCGCATCCGGAAGCACTTCGACCGCGGCGGCTCGCACCAGCGACGGCAGGTCCGTGAGACCCCTGGGGGCGTACTCGAAGACGTGACGGCCATCCGGGAGCGCGACGTGGTTGCCCGGCATGATCACCGCGCTGGCGCCGAACGCCATTTGCACGTCCAGCCAGTGTTCTTTGCGCTTGAACCGGGTCGGCGGAATGTGCGCGTAGTCGGCCGGCCCGGCAGGCCCGGACGAACCCCGGGGAAATAGCGTTCGCGGGTCGAGGTCGTGACCGTACACGTAAAGCTGCGCGAGGGTCGACGTGATCGACTCGACCTCGTCCTCCTTGCGGGCCAGCGTCGGGATCAGCTGGGCATCGTGCAGACCGGCGCTGGCCGTCGTCAGACCCACCTGCATCAGCGCCACCGGGTTCGGTGCCAGCTCCAGGAACGTGGTGTGCCCGCTGTCGACGGCGTTGCGGATGCCGTGGGTGAAGTAGACGCTGTGGCGCAGTCCCTTCTTCCAATAGTCGACATCGTGGATCGGGTCGCTGCCGGGCTTGACGTAGCTGCCCTCGTGCACAGTCGAGTAGATGCCGGCCGTCGGGCTCATCGGCTTGATGCCCTGCAGCTCGGCGGTGAGCTCACCGAGCAGCGGGTCCATCTGCGAGGTGTGGCTGGCGCCCTTGGTCTGGAACTTGCGGGCGAACTTGCCCTCGGCCTCGGCGCGGGCGATGATCGCGTCCACCTGCTCGGGCGGGCCGCCGATGACGGTCTGGGTCGGTGCGGCGTAGACGCACACCTCCAGATCCGGGAAGTCGGAGAACACGGTCTTGATCTCGTCGGCGGAATACTCGACCAGCGCCATCAACCGGATGTACTCGCCGAACAGCATCGCCTCGCCCTCGCCCATCAGGTGCGAGCGCGAGCAGATCGCGCGCGTCGCGTCCCGCAGCGACAAGCCGCCCGCGAAGTAGGCCGACGCGGCTTCGCCCAGCGACTGGCCGACCACCGCGGCGGGTTTGGCGCCGTGATGCTTGAGCAGCTCACCCAGCGCGATCTGGATCGCGAAGATGGTGACCTGGGTGGTTTCGATGCCGTAGTCCTGCGAGTCGTCCAGGATCAGCTCGAGCACCGAGTAGCCCAGTTCGTCTTGGACCAGCGCGTCGACCTTCTCGATCCACTCGGCGAACACCGGGTTGCGCAGATACAGGTTCTTGCCCATCTTGCGGTGCTGCGCGCCGAAGCCGGCAAGCACCCACACCGGGCCGTTGGTCACCGGCCCGTCAACACTGAACACCTTCGGTCGCTGCTTGCCCTCGGCGACCGCCCGCAGGCCCTTGATGGCCTCCTCGTGGTCGTGGGCCAGCACCACCGCGCGCGAGCGCCCATGGTTGCGCCGCGACAGCGACCGGCCGATTGACTCCAGCGACGCCGCCTGGCCCTCCGGGCTTTCCAGCCAGTCCGCCAGCTCCGCGGCCGCGGCCTTCTTGCGCGACGACAGAAACGCCGACACCACCAACGGCACCAGGGGCACCGAGGGATCCTCAGCTTCTTTTGCCGCGAGCTCTTCGAGTGCGGCCTCCTTGAGCTGCAGCGCCTCTTCGGTGAGGCCGGGCAGTTCGGGCTCCGGCTCTTGGCCCCACGACGTGTCGCCAATGAGCTCGCCGTACTCGTCGAATCGCGCCGGGGCGGGGGCCGCGTCGGCGTCCGGCTGGGCTTCGGGCGCGGGTTCGCGCGTCTCCTGTTCCAGGACGTCACGCGGCAGAACCTCGCGCACCACCAGGTGCGCGTTGGCGCCGCCGAAGCCAAAGCTCGACACGCCGGCCAGCGCGTAGCCGCCGTAGCGCGGCCAGTCGGTGGCCGTGGTGACCACCTTCAGCCGCATCGCGTCGAAGTCGATGTAGGGGCTGGGCCCTGCGAAGTTGATCGACGGCGGCAGCTTGTCGTTCTGCAGCGCCAGCACCACCTTGGCCAGGCTGGCCGCGCCGGCCGCCGACTCCAGGTGGCCGATGTTGGTTTTCACCGCGCCCAACAACGCCGGCCGGTCGGCGGGACGCCCTCTGCCGACCACCCGGCCCAGCGCCTCTGCCTCGATCGGGTCACCGAGGATGGTGCCCGTGCCGTGCGCCTCGATGTAGTCGACGTTGCGTGGGTCGATCCCGGCGTCCTTATAGGCCCGGCGCAGCACCTCGGCCTGCGCGTCCTGGTTGGGGGCGATCAGGCCGTTGGACCGGCCGTCGTGGTTGACGGCGCTGCCGGCGATGACGGCCAGGATCTGATCGCCGTCGCGGCGGGCGTCGTCGACCCGCTTGAGCACCACCATGCCGGCGCCCTCGGAGCGGGTGTAGCCGTCGGCGTCCGACGAGAACGACTTGATCCGGCCGTCGGGGGCCAGCACCGCGCCGATCTCGTCGAAACCGAGCGTCACCCCCGGCGTGATCAGTGCGTTCACCCCGCCTGCGACCACTACGTCGGCCTCGCCGTTGCGCAGCGCCTGCACACCCTGGTGAATCGCCACCAGCGAGCTCGAGCACGCGGTGTCGACGGCCACCGACGGGCCGCGGAAGTCGTAGAAGTACGACACCCGGTTCGCGATGATCGAGCTCGCATTACCGGTGATCGCATAGGGGTGCGTCACCGACGGGTCGGCGACGGCCAGGAAGCCGTAGTCGTTGTTGGAGACGCCGACGTACACGCCGACCGCTTCGCCGCGCAGGCTCGACGGTGGGATGCGCGCGTATTCGAGCGCCTCCCACGTCAGCTCCAGCGCCATCCGCTGCTGCGGGTCGATGTTGTCGGCCTCGGTCTTGGCCACCGCGAAGAACTCGGAGTCGAAGCCCTTGATGTCCTTCAGGTAGCCCCCGCGGGTGCGGGCCTTCTTGATGCGCTGGGCCAGCCGCGGCTCCTCGAGGAATTCCGTCCAGCGGTCCTCGGGCAGCTCGGTGATGGCGTCGCGGCCCTCCATCAGGGCCTGCCACGTTTCCTCGGGGCTGTTCATGTCGCCGGGCAAGCGGGTCGACAGGCCCACCACCGCGATGTCGACGCGCTCCGCCGGGCCGGTGCGCGACCAATCGATGACGTCGGCGCCGTCATCCTCCCGCTCGGGTTCGCCCTCGATGATGCGAGTCGCCAATAATTCGATGGTCGGGTGCTGGAAGGCCACGGCGATCGACAGCGTGACACCGGTCACGTCTTCGATGTCGGCGGCCATCGCCACGGCATCCCGCGACGACAAGCCCAGCTCCACCATCGGGATCGACTCGTCGATCTCGTCGGCCGGCTTCCCGACGGCCTTGCCCACCCAGCTGCGCAGCCACTGCCGCATCTCAGGGACCGACATGTCCGCCTTCTTGGCCGGCAGGCCGGCTTCGGGCCCGTCGTTCGATTCAGGCCCGTCGTTCGATTCAGGCCCGTCGTTCGATTCAGGCCCGTCGTTCAATTCAGGCCCGTCGTTCAATTCAGGCCCGTCGTTCAATTCAGGCCCGTCGTTCAATTCGGATTCGCCTATCTCAGTCATGAATGCCTTCTCGGTATGGGCTCAGGGTGCTCAGGATTCGGTGGCGAACACCGTCGGGGAGCCGATGCCGCTACGCAGGCTGCCGTCCAGGTAGGCGGCGCGACATGCGCGCCGGCCGATCTTGCCGCTGGAGGTGCGCGGAATCGTTCCGGCCTGCACCAGCAGCACGTCACGCACGGTCACGCCGTGCCCCACGGCCACGGCCGCCCGGATGTCGTCGGCGATGGGCTGGTAGTCCAGCTTGTGCGTGCCGGCGGCGCGCTCGCCGACAATCACCACCTGCTCGGAAATGTCCTCGGGGTCGGACTTCAGGCCGGCGTGCGGGTCGTCGAACACGTTCTGGGGCAGCTCGTTGGCCGGCACCGAGAACGCGGCCACGTAGCCGACCCGCAGCGCCTTGGTGGATTCCTGCGCTGTGTACTCCAGGTCCTGCGGATAGTGATTGCGGCCGTCGATGATAACGAGGTCCTTGATGCGGCCCGCGATATACAGGTGCCCCTTGAAGTAGGTGCCATAGTCGCCGGTCCTCACCCACATCCCGTCGTCGGGCGCCCCCTGGGCGTGCGACTCGCTGATCCGAGACTTGAGGATGTTCTTGAAGGTTTCCGTGGTCAGTTCCTCTTTACCCCAGTAGCCGAGGCCCAGGTTGTTGCCGTGCAGCCAGATCTCGCCAACCTGCCCGTCGGGCAGCTCGCTGGCCGTCTCGGTGTCGACGATGGTGGCCCATTCGTCGACGCCGATCTTGCCCGCGGAGACCTGCGCGACGGCGTTCGGCGCGTCGGCGGCGACCTCGATGAAGCGGCCGTTGTTGAGCTCTTCGCGGTCGATATGGATGACTGTCGGCACCTCGTCCATCGGAGTGGTCGAGACGAACAGGGTCGCCTCGGCCAGACCGTAGGACGGCTTGACCGCGGTTTCCTTGAGGCCGTAGGGCTTGAAGGCTTCGAGGAACTTGCGCATCGAGGCCGGCGACACCGGCTCGCTGCCGTTGAGGATGCCCTTGACGTTGCTGAGGTCCATCGGCGGCTCGTCGTCGCGGGGCATGCCACGATTGGCGGCGTGTTCGAACGCGAAGTTCGGCGCCGCCGAGAAGGTCCCGGAACCTGGGGGGTCGTCTGGATGGCGCGCAAGCAAGCGCATCCAGCGACCGGGCCGGCGTACAAAAGCAGCGGGCGTCATGAAGGTGAAGCTGTGCCCGAGCACCGGCGCCAGCAGCGCGGTGATCAGGCCCATGTCGTGGAAGAACGGGAGCCAGCTGCACCCCCGGTCGCCCTCCTGGCCCTCGAGGGCATTGAGCACCTGCAGCACGTTGGTGGGCAGGTTCAGGTGGCTGATCTCCACGCCCGTCGGGGCGCGGGTGGAGCCCGAGGTGTACTGCAGGTAGGCGATGGTGCTATCGACGACGTCGTCGGGATCCTGCCAGGTGGCGGCAACCTCGTTCGGCACCGCGTCGACGGCGATGACGCGGGGCCGTTCCTTGGCCGAACGGGCCCTGATGAACTTGCGGACCCCCTCGGCGGAGTCGGTGGTGGTCAGGATCGTTGACGGGGTGCAGTCGTCGAGTACCGCATGCAAACGGCCCACGTGGCCCGGCTCGGCCGGGTCGAACAACGGCACCGCGATGCGGCCCGAGTACAGCGCGCCGAAGAAGGCGACGAGGTAGTCGAGGTTCTGCGGGCACAGGATGGCGATACGGTCACCCGGCTGGGTGACCTGTTGCAGGCGGGCCCCCACGGCGCGGTTGCGGGCGCTGAAGTCGGACCACAGGATGTCGTGCTCGACGCCGTCCCGCTCGGTCGAGAAGTCGATGAACCGGTAGGCCAGCCGTTGGCCACGAACCTTCGCCCACTTTTCCACGTGACGGACCAGGTTCGTGTTCGACGGGAACCGGATCTTTCCATCCACGATGAATGGGTTGTGGTACGCCATGCCGCCCTCTCCTGCTGGTTCATCGTTCGATCGGCGATGCCGACGGGTGCCGACGGGTCACCTCTGCGCGCGGCGTCGGTCTTGCCATCTTGCAAGCCAGCTTCGACCCGATCGGGTCAACACACAATGCTCTTAACGCTTAAGTGCTCTTATTTATCTCTTAATGTTAGACATGGTAGGTCGGGGCGCGCGGCAGACCAAATCACGGCAGACCAAATCACAAGGTACCGCTGATCGCACCCATTACCGCCCAACTTGAGCGCCTAACTTGAGCGCCCAACTGTGAGCGATGTCATCAGTGCTTCGGATGCGGTGCGCTTTCGATCACCCCGTGCGCCCAATTCAGCGTCCAGTCGGTCGCCGGCGCCCCGTCGAGGTTCCAGAATTGCGGTGTGGCGTACATCGCATGGACCGGCTGCCCCGCGTTGCCGGCCAGCGTGTTCAGCGTGTTTGACAGGTTGGTGACGCTGAACGCCTCCGCAGGCGCCGCACAGATGAGGTCGCCTGTGGCGCAGATCTCGTTGGTCTTGCCGTTGAGCGCGCCGAAGCCGTCCGGCCGCGCACCGGTCATGGTCAACCCGAGCCCTGCCAGAATCGGCACCTCGTGCAGGGTGATCTCGGCGCCCTCGCCCGGCGGATCGGTCCCGATCGAGGTGCCCACGTCCTGCTGGCGGCGGCCGTCCGCGATCAGCGTCACTCCGAGCACGAGGTCGTCGTCGACGGGTCCGCGGCCGTTGCCGACATCGCTCGCTATGTCACCGGCGATCACCGCGCCCTGCGAGAAGCCCATCAACACGTAGCTGGTCAACGGGCACTTGTTGTTCATGTCGGTCATCTCTTGGACCGTCGCGCGGGTGCCTTCCGCGCGACTGTCGTTGTAGGACATCTGCGTGTCGTTGCTCAGCGGGTTGTGAAACTGCGCCGTGTACGGGGTGGTGTACGTCTGCAGGCGCGACGATCCGAACTGCTGGGAGAGCGTCGCAGTCACGTTGTGCAGCAGCGCGTTCGGAAATTGGATCGGGCTAACCGGGTTGTCCCCCGTGGCCGATTCCCAGGTGCCGGGGATGTTGATCAACAGCACGTCGGGGCAGGAGGCGTCCTGCGAGCCGGGTCGGGGCTTGTGCGGGTGGGCCGAGGGAGCGGACGACGAGGGCATCACACCCGGCGGCACCGCGGTCGGCGGGCTTTCGGGGCCGCGCAGCAGCACCACCAGGGCGAAGATGACCATCCCCACGACGAGCGCCATCGACAGGGCGGCGGCCCAGGCGAGGATTCGGTGGCGCTTGCGCCGGGCGTTCGTGGCCTTCTTGGCCATGGCAGTCTCCTGCTAGCAGAGTCGGTGGGTCGCAGCGACGCGGCCGTCCCGCCCGATGCTGCACTTCCCACCAAGGTACCGGCTCGCGGCGGCGGGGCCGCTTCAGCAGCGGTTACCAGTGGCTACTAGCGGATGGCGGCGGCTATCTCGCCCGACATGGCGCCCAGCTGCCCCGACCACGATCCCCAGCCGTTGTCTCCGCCCGCGAAGTCGAAGTGGCCGTTGTGGCCGCCCACGCTGCGGTACTGCTGGTAAAACTGCTGGTTGGTGCCGTCGGCGATCTCCGGATACCCGATCATGGCGGCCGGGTCGCTGGCTCCCCCGCCCTTCGGGGCCCACACCCAGACCCGGGTGTTGTTCGCGGCGAGCAGTTCGGCGTGCACCCAGGGGTCATGCCACTTCCACCGGCCCAACTGGGCCGCACCCCACATTCCCTGGGTGTTCACCCCGCCGAACTGCTGCATGCCGGCGGTGATCGCGCCGTTCACCGTGGTGTCGGACGGGTACAGGAAACCCGACAGCGAGCCGGCGAAACCGAACCGGTCAGGGTGGAAGCAGGCCAGCGCCATCGCGCCGTAACCGCCCTGCGCGGCACCGACGACAGCGTGGCCGCCCGGCGCCAGCCCCCGGTTGGCGGCCAGCCAATCGGGCAGCTCGGCGGACAGGAAGGTCTCCCACTGCTTGCTGCCGTCCGCCTCCCAGTTGGTGTACATGCTGTACGCGCCGCCCGCGGGCGCGGCCACCGATATCCCCTTGCCCGCCAGCGTGTTCATGGCATTACCCGCGGTGACCCAGTTGCTCACATCCGGGCCGGCGTCGAAGGCGTCCAGCAGGTACACCGCGTGCGGCCCGCCCGCCAGGAAGGCCACCGGGATGTCGCGCCCCATCGCTGCCGACGGCACCATGAGGGTCTCAACGCCCGCGGCCCTGGCCCTACCTATCGGGCCCATGGCTGCCGTCAGCACTGTCACACCGCCCACGATGACCGACAGCGCGGCGACGCAGAGCACTCGCAGAACCGCCGATAGACCCCTCGCGACGCTCATGGCCACCTCCATCGTCGTAGCTGTGTGTGCACACTATCCAGGCCCCGATACACACCTGCAGGCAGGGTAGGCGCGATCGTGAACTGCGCCACACCGGACGGCTGGGTCAGACTGGGCCGGAAATGTCTGATGGCGGCGACCCCGTGGGGTCGCCGCCATCAGAAGGTGCGGCTAGGTGCCCTGGTTGGTGCCGGTACCGGTCCCGGTTCCGGTGCCGACAGGTCCGGGCGTCGCGCCCAGCACCCGCTGCAGGTCAGGCTTCATAGCGTTGAGCTGCTGACCCCAGTACTCCCAGCTGTGGGTTCCGTTGTCCTGGAAGTTGAACACCGCGTTGTGACCGCCGGCGGAGTTGTACGCGTCCTGGAACTTCAGGTTGCTGGTCCGCACGAAGCCCTCCAGGAACTTCGCGGGCAGGTTGTTGCCACCCAGGTCCGACGGCGTGCCGTTGCCGCAGTACACCCAGATGCGGGTGTTGTTGGCGACCAGCTTGCCAACCTGCAACGACGGGTCGTTGCGCTGCCAAGCCGGGTCGCTCGACGGGCCCCACATGTCGGACGCCTTGTAACCGCCGGCGTCACCCATCGACAGACCGATCAGCGAGGGCCCCATCGCCTGGGACGGGTCCAACAGCGCCGACAGCGAACCGGCGTAGATGAACTGGTCGGGGTGGTAGGCCGCCAGGATCAGCGCCGACGAACCGGCCATCGACAGACCCACAGCGGCGCTGCCGGTCGGCTTGACCTGCTTGTTGCTCTGCAGGTACGCCGGCAGCTCGCTGGTCAGGAAGGTTTCCCACTTGTAGGTGGTGCAGCCGGCCTTACCGCAGGCAGGCTTGTACCAGTCCGAGTAGAAGCTGGACTGCCCGCCGACCGGCATCGCGACCGAAATGCCCGACTCGTAGTACCACTCGAACGCCGGGGTGTTGATGTCCCAGCCGTTGAAGTCGTCTTGTGCGCGCATACCGTCGAGCAGGTACAGCGCGGGCGAGTTGGCGCCACCGCTTTGGAACTGGACCTTGATGTCGCGGCCCATGCCCGCTGACGGCACCTGCAGGTACTCCACCGGCAGACCGGGCCGGGAGAACGCTCCCGCGGTCGCGGTGCCGCCGACAAAGCCGATAAGACCCGACACGAGAGCCGCACCGGCGGCCCCGATCACGAGCCGGCGCGGCATGGCCGTCACGGCGCCTCGAAACTTGTCAACAAGCTTCATCAATACTTCCTCAATCCTTTCGGCGCGACCCGGTTGGGTGCGTCTGGGCTAAATCGGAAAGGGTCGAACTGCATGCGACAGCGCTGCAGTGCCCGTGTAGTCAACCACAACTTTGGGGTTTCGCCCGAATCGAGGGCGTCGGCGCAACGGTCGTTTGGCAGTTACTCACAGCGCTTTTCGCTTCCGACACGCCGCGCGGAATCGGCCGGCGTCGCCTGTGCCCACCCGTCGTGCCACGCTGGTCCGCGCGCAATTGCGACTTTGCTGCCAGCGGTCGACACGCCGCGCGCACCGCCCCGGGCTGTGATTTGGCCGATACCGATAAGTCAAGATTGGCGCCTCGTCACTCACGTGGAGCCGAAGGTACGTCGGGGACCGGAAGCCCACAGCGGGCCAGCTCGTAGAGCGGCACACGGTCGATCTCGTACTGGGTGAACTTGAATGAGTTGACGAAGTTGGAGACAAACCGGTGCAGGCCCATCGGGGCGCGCACCGAGTTCAGTACCGCCTGGGTCTCGGGGCATTTCAGGGCCGCCGCCGCCTGCGCGACCCACGCCTGATCGAGGTAGCCGGGGATGCCCGGATACCACTTCACCCAGGGGCCGTCGGCGACGACCCAATCGGGGAAGAGGTTCTTGTCGTGGCCGATCCGGCCGTGTTGCAGCCGCTGCGTGTGCTGCGCCAGCGGGTTTGCCAGCCCGATCTGGTCGATCACCCTGACGTCGAGCCCGACATTCATGCCCACCATGCCCAGGTTGGTGAAAAACACCGCGTGCTGCGGGCGCTGGGACCCAGCCATGGGCACCAGGTCCCACTGGTTGTAGTTGCCGGACGGCAACAGCAGGGCCCCGTCCGGGGTGTTGTTGATCGCCACCAGGACGGCGGCCATCCTCGGATAATCCAGGTAGTCGGCGGCCGTCAGCGGGTGGGCGTGCCCGGTGGCCTGCGCGTAGAAGCGGCGCTCGTCGACGATCCCCGAGTAGGTGACGCGGGTGGCATCGTCACCCATGCCCGGCGAGTTCGCCGCCCACAGCGACCAGCCCGCGACCCCCAACCACAGCACGCTGACGGTACCGGCCAGCCAAAAACCCGTGTCCCGTGCGTAATCCTTGCCGTCCGGAATCATGACGGGTATGACGGCCACCGGCGCCAGCAAACAAAAGAGCGGTGCCAGCAACACCCGGCCGTGCATGAAGTCGCCGCCCTGCCGGATCCAATAAAGCGCCTGCACCAGTCCGCTGACCAGGAAGAAGATGACCACGGCAGGCGGGCTTTGCACCGCGCGGGCCACCTTGCCGTAATTGGGGGCTTCCAGCGGCCGCATGAACGACGGCCGGCGCCGAATCGACATCACGAACAGCCCCAGCGGCACGAGCAGCACCACCGGTGCCCACAGCGCGTAGGGCTGGTTGAAATTCGAGAGATAGATCATGCCCTGCGACCACTTGTCGCCGGCCGCGTCCTTGGCCAACGCGGTTCCCGGCACCAGCAGCGCGTAATAGCCCATCCGGAAGATCTGGTAGCCGACCGGCAACAGCCCCCCGGCCACCACGATCAGCACACGATTGCGCCAGGTCCGGGCCGCGATCAGCATCATGATCAGCGCGAACCCGCCCGTCAGCGCCAGGTCGGGCCGGACCAGTACGCTGCACCCCGCAACGAAAGCCAGCGCACCGATGAACAACAAGCTGTCCGCACGCACCCGCAGCGGCTGCGACCAGCACACCATCATCCACCACAGCAACCCCAGATAGGCGAGTACCAGCCCACTTTCCAGACCGGACGTGGCGAAATCGCGCGCCGGCGGCAGCGCGATGTAGACCAGGGCCCCGGCCGGCAGCATGATCGCCTTGCGGCCTCGCAGGCTGGGTGCGAACAGGCGGCCGGTGCCCAGCATCAGCAGCGCCACTCCGAGCAGCGAAAGCGTCAGGGCCAGTGCCAGCGCCACGTACTCCAGCCGCGCCGACCCGCCGATCCAACTTCCCACGTACACCAGGTACGTCCACGCCGTCGACGTGTTCGCCTCGACCCGCTCGCCCTCGTTGAACACCGGTCCGTTGCCGGCCAAAAGATTGCGGACGGTGCGCAACACGATCAGGCCGTCGTCGGCGATCCAGCGTCGTTGCCAACTCCCCCAACCGAACAGCGCGACCACCACCGCCACGCTGATCCACAGGCTGACCCGCACCACGGTGGCGTAAGGGAACACCGGCCAACTGACCCGCCGGATTACTAGCCGGCGACGCGCTAACGCGACCTTCGATGCCAGGCCGGGGGCCTCCAGTCGAGGGCCTGCGGTGCTCGCAGGCGCGGCGGAGCCGGTCGCAGCGGGTCGCCGCTCGTCAGAGCTAGCCGAAGGCGGCGGAGCGTTAGCCGAAGGCAACGGCGGCTCCAACGGTTGCGATCCACGCCAGCGCCAGCAGCTGCAACACCCGGTCACGCAGCGCGATGTCTTCGGGCTCCCCGGCCAGCCCACCGTCGACGTCCACGGCGTAGCGCAGGATCGCGATGGTGAACGGGACCATCGACACCGCAAACCAGGAGCCCGAATGGTGGTCGCGCTCGAACGCCCACAGCCCATAGCAGACCACCACCGCGGTGGCCGACAACGTCCAGACGAAGCGCAGGTACGTGCTGGTGTAGCTTTCCAGCGACTTGCGGATCGCCGCGCCGGTGCGTTCGGCGACCTGCAGCTCGGCGTAGCGCTTGCCGGCCACCATGAACAGCGACCCGAACGCCACGAAGAGCAAAAACCACTGCGACAGCGGGATATCGGTGGCCGCGCCCCCGGCGATGGCCCGGAGCAGGTAAGCGGATGACACGATGCAGATGTCCATCACCGCTTGGTGTTTGAGACCAAAGCAGTAGCCCAGCTGCATGCCGATGTAGACGGCCATCACCACCGCCAGGTTGGGCGTCAGCCACCACGCGATGGCCACCGAGGCCACGCCAAGCACCGCCGCGAGGACGTAGGCCAGCCACTCCGGCACCACGCCCGCCGCGATAGGGCGGAACCGCTTGGTGGGGTGCTCGCGGTCGGCTTCGACGTCGCGCACGTCGTTGATCAGGTAGATGCACGACGCCGCCAGGCTGAACACGACGAACGCCACCGACACCTGCAGCGCGAGCTGACGGTAGTCGTAACGGGTCCCGCCGCCCAGCGCGGCCAGCGGCGCGGCGAGCACGATGACGTTCTTCACCCATTGCCGCGGGCGCATCGCCTTGATCACGCCGGTGACCAGGTTCGTGGACGGTCCGGTCACCACGTCTTCACTCATTCCGCTCACCCTTCCTCCGTCAAGCCGCCTTCCCCCGTCAAGTCCCCTTCCCTCCGTCAAGCCGCCTTCCGTCAAGCCGCCTTCCGTCAAGCCGCCTTCCGTCAAGCCAGAGTGCAAGGCGCGCGACCGCGGCGCCGAGCGCCACGCCGAAGGCCACGTCGCTGGGATAGTGAACTCCCAGCAGTATCCGCGATAGTGCCATCGGGGGGACCAGCACCGCCGCGCCCACTCCCTTGGGCAGCCCGATCGCCCGGCCCATCAGGATGGCCGCGGCGGTGGTGGACGTGGCGTGCGCCGACGGGAAGCTCAGCTGGCTGGGTGTGCCGACGTTGACCGCGACGGCCGGATGATGCGGCCGTTTGCGCCGCACCACCCGTTTGATCAGCACGGCAGCCGCGTGTGCGCCGAATGCGCCGGCCCCGGCCACCAGCCATTCGCGGCGACGGCGCGGCACCAGTAGCGCCCCGACCAGTGACAGCGCCACCCAGCCGATGCTGTGCTCCCCGAAGTGGGACATCCCACGCGCCACGGTCAGCGCACTGGGTCGCTCGGCCAGCGCCGCCTGGACGGCCACCATCGCGGCCACCTCGCCGCGCGGCGACTCGGGGACAGGGGCCTCGGGAGGCGGCGCGGAAAGCGGAGCCTCACCCATGTTCGTGCTTGTTGTGCGGCTCGGCGCCAAGTGCTGGGAGCAACGCCGTCTCCCATTTCTGCTTGCTGGACAGCACGGGCAACGCGTCGCGGTACACCTTGCGCATCTCGTCGAAACGGGCCGCCAGCCGGCGCTGCCTGCGCAGCGAGGACAGCAGCAGCGTGAACATCTTGCTTCGATCGCGCTGGCGGTAGACCACGCCGCACCCGTCGGCCGTGGTGACGGTGACGCCGTCGACGGTGCACAGCCGGAACCAGCGCGCGTCCTGCGTCGGCACGTTGAACTCCGGGCGCTGGTGCGCTTCGGGATCGGCCTGGGTGAGGTTGTGCAGGATCCCGCGGGCTAGCCGGTAGCTGATGGAGATCGGGTTCACCGGCGGCTCCATCACCTTGTTCCTGCCTCCTGGCGGCGGCAGCTCGCTGGCCGCCGGCAGTACCACCGCGTCCGGGAATTCCTTGCGCATGCGATGCACTTCGGGCAGCGCCGATTCCAGGATCGAGAAGATGTGCTCCGGTCCGGCCAGGAAGTCGTCGATGGCCCTGTTCTGGATCGCCACCGTCGAATATTCAAGGCAGGCAAGGTGTTTCAGCGTCGCCTTTAGGTGGCTGCGAACCAGGCCGCTGACGTCACCGTCCCAGTGCAGCGCCGCGACCACCAGTCGGTTGCGCAGGTGGAAATACGCCTGCCAGTCGATGGCGTCGTCCTTGTCGCTCCAGGCCATGTGCCAGATCGCGGCCCCGGGCAGCGTGACGGTCGGGTAGCCGTGTTCGCCTGCGCGCAGGCCATATTCGGCGTCGTCCCACTTAATGAACAACGGCAGCGGCTGGCCCAGCTCCTCGGCGACCTGCCGCGGAATCATGCACGTCCACCAGCCGTTGAATTCGACATCGATTCGGCGGTGCAGCAGTTTGCTGCGATCTTCCTTGTCGTTCAACGGATATTCGGCGAAGTCGTGGTCGTACTCGGCGTGCGGCGCGGCGGTCCACATGAAGTTGGACTGGTTCACCACCTCGCCCATGATGTGCAGGTGCGACGGCTCCTGCAGGTTGAGCATCTGGCCGCCGACCAGCATCGGGGTCTTGGCGAACCGGTGCATGGCCAGCACCCGCAGAATCGAGTCCGGCTCGATGCGGATGTCGTCGTCCATGAACAGGATCTGTTGGCAATCGGTGTTTTTCAGCGCCTCGTACATCACCCGGCTGTAGCCACCCGAACCACCGAGGTTGGGTTGGTCGTGGATGGACAGCCGGTTGCCGAGCCGGGCGGCCGCGGCCGGGAAGTCCGGATGGTCGCGCACCTTGCGGACGCCCTGATCGGGCACGATCACCGCCCCGATCACCTCGTCCACCAGCGGGTCCGCTGTCAGCGCCTGCAGTGCGTTGGCGCAGTCCGCGGGCCGGTTGAACGTCGGGATGCCGACCGCGATGTTGGCCACGCCCGGAGCCGGCGCCGTCGCGTACCAACCGCCGCTGACCAGGTTGACCTTGCTGTCCGTGGTGATGTCGAACCAGATCCAGCCACCGTCCTCGAATGGCTGCAGCCCGACCTCCACCTCGACGATGTTGGGCTCGTCCCCGGCGCCGCCGAATTCGCGGCCCTCGACAAAGATCCGTGCCCCGGTGGCCTTGGTCCGGTAAACGTCGACGCGACCGGCCCCGGTCAGTTCGACGCGCAACACCACGGATGTGCAGGTCGTCCAGCGGCGCCAATAACTGGCCGGGAACGCGTTGAAATACGTGGCGAACGACACCTCGGACTCTTCGCCGATCTGCAGCGAGGTGCGGCTCGTCGCATGCGCGCGGCGCGAGTTGGTGGTCGACTCCTCCAGGTACAGCTTGCGCACGTCGAGGGGTTCACCCGGACGCGGCAGGATTATTCGGGACAGCAGGCTGACGGCAGTCATGTGCGCGCGCCTTCCTCTTCGGCAAGCGAGTCGCCATCGCGCAGGTGCGGCGCGAGGACGTTGTCGTACATGTTCAGTGCGCTGGCGATCGCCATATGCATATCCAGATATTGATAGGTGCCCAACCGCCCGCCGAACAGAACCTTCGACGTCGCGGTCTCGGACTTCGCCCTTGCCCGATAGGCGGCCAACACGGCGCGGTCGGCCTCGGTATTGATCGGATAGTAGGGCTCATCGTCGTGTTCGGCGAACCGGGAGTATTCCCGCATGATCACCGTCTTGTCCGTCGGGTAGTCGCGCTCGGGGTGGAAGTGGCGGAACTCGTGGATGCGGGTGTAGGGCACGTCGAGATCGTTGTAGTTCATCACCGGCGTGCCTTGAAAATCGCCGCGGTCGCGGTAGCACTTCCACCTCGAAGTCCAGGGTGCGCCAGCCGAGCCGACCTTCCGCGTAGTCGAAGTAGCGATCCAGCGGTCCGGTGTACACCACCGGTGCCATCGGACTGTCGGCGCGCAGTTGGTCACGCACGCCGAACCAGTCGGTGTTCAGCCTGACCTCGATCCGGTCGTCGGCGGCCATCTTGGTCAACCATGCCGTGTAACCGTCGACGGGCAGGCCTTCGTAGGTGTCGCTGAAGTACCGGTTGTCGAAGGTGTAGCGCACGGGCAGCCGGGCGATGTTGGCCGCCGGCAACTCTTTCGGGTCGGTCTGCCACTGCTTGGCGGTGTAACCCTTGACGAACGCCTCGTACAGCGGGCGACCGATCAGCGAGATGGCCTTCTCCTCGAGGTTCTGCGCGTCCGCGGTGTGGATTTCAGCGGCCTGCTCCGCGATCAGCTTCCGTGCCTCTTCGGGACTGAAGTACCTGCCGAAGAACTGCGACACCAAGCCCAGTCCCATCGGGAACTGGTATGCCTGCCCGTTGTGCATCGCGAATACCCGGTGCCGGTAGTCGGTGAACTCCGTGAATTGCCCGACGTAGTCCCACACCCTCTTGTTGGAGGTGTGGAAGAGGTGGGCACCGTACTTGTGCACCTCGATGCCGGTCTGTGGCTCGGCTTCGGAATACGCATTGCCGCCGATGTGGGGGCGCCGCTCGACGACGAGCACACGCTTGTCGAGTTGGGTGGCCACCCGCTCGGCGACCGTCAGGCCGAAGAATCCGGATCCGACGACGAGGAGATCGAAACGAGCTGTCATCGGTTGCCTAGGGTATCTGACTCCGCGCGCTTAACCCCATTTGGCGACTTCGGGTGGCCGATGTTCGGCCAGGTGAGACCTACCGACGCGCCCGTTGTGCCGGTGATCACGCCCAGGGTCGCGATTACCTCACGATTCGATATCGCCACTCTAGTCACAGCAACCACACTCGTACCATCGAACAAGTGGAGCTTATGCCGTGCACCCGCGACTCAGCCGAGACTCGGGCCGCAGGCGGGCCCGACACACTAAATAGTCCAGATTGAGGAGACTTCCGTGCCGAACCGACGCCGACGCAAGCTCTCGAAAGCCATGAGCGCGGCCGCCGCCCTGGCAGTCGCGAGTCCATGCGCTTATTTCCTTGTTTACGAATCGACCGCCGACAGCAAGCCGACCGAGCACCACGAATTCAAGCGCGCGGCGGTCATCACCGACCTGCCCAACACGCTGATCTCCGCGTTGTCGCAGGGACTATCGCAGTTCGGGGTCAACTTGCCGAACGTGCCCGGCATCGGCGGCACCAGCGCCACCACTCCGGGCCTGACCAGCCCCGGCCTGACCAGCCCGGGCCTGACCAGCCCGGGCCTGACGAGTCCTGGCTTGACCAGTCCAGGCCTAACCAGCCCGGGCCTGACGGGAACGACCCCCGGTTCGCTCACCACACCCGGTACCGCGCTGACGCCCACCACGGGAGCGACCGGGGCGGCGGGGACCAACCCGGCGCTGACCAACCCGGGGCTGACCAGCCCGACCGGCCTCACTCCGGGCGCAACCACCACGACGGGCCTGACCCCGACGGGCACCAACCCCAACGAGGTGCCGATCTCCACGGCCGGAGTGGACCCGGGTGCCGACGGCACCTACCCGATCCTGGGTGACACCAGCGGCCTGGGCGGCGGCGGACTGCCGGCGTCCTCCCCGACCGGCCTGGGCAGCCCAGCTGGCAGCGGCGGTGGTGGCGGGCTGATCAACGACCTGATGCAGGCGGCCAACCAGCTGGGCGCCAGTCAGGCCATCGACCTGCTCAAGGGCCTGATCATGCCGGCGATCATGCAGGGCGTGCAGAACGGCGGAGCCGGGGCCCTGCCGGGGGCGGCCGGGGCCCTACCCGGTGCGGCCGGGGCCCTGCCCGGGGCCGCCGGTGCCCTGCCCGCGGCGGCCGGGGCCCTGCCAGGGGCCGCCGGGGCCCTGCCCGGGGTCGCGGGTGCCCTGCCCGGGGCGGCCGCTGCTCTGCCCGGGGCCGCGGGTGCCCTGCCCGGGGCGGCCGCTGCTCTGCCCGGGGCCGCGGGTGCCCTGCCGACCGGGGCCCTGACCGGGGCGATCCCGGCGGCGGGAGCCGCCATCCCGGCCGCCACGGCTCCGGCCGCGGCCCTCCCGGCGCTCCCCGGCTCGTAACGCAGCGAACCCTTCGAGAGCCATCGACCTGTCACCTGACGGCACCGCAGAGACACACTGGACGTTCCAGCACCCGATCCTCTGCGGTGCCGTCGAACAGGTTTTTGAGGCAATACCCGTGTCGCCTCATAAATAACAATAGAAACACACGTAACATCGCCTAGTGTCGTCCCGCAACCGCGCACCGACGATGTTGCTCACCGCCATCGCGGCGACCGTCGTCATCGTGTCGTGGGTCGTGTATCCGACCCGCCATAGCGACCGCGCCGCGCCGCCACGAACTCCCGATACCCAACTCGCCGAGCAGCCGCTGGTCGGGCTCGGCGGCGGCGTCACGATTCGCGAACTCTCCCAAGAGACGCCGTTTTCCCTGGTAGCGCTGACCGGCGACCTGGCAGGCACCGCCACGCGGGTGCGGGCCAAACACTCCGACGGTTCGTGGGGGCCTTGGTACAAGCTCGAGTACCAGACCGCGTACGAAACCGAGGCAGCCGACGCCGGCTCGGCGGGGTCCCCGGATGGGGCAGGCGTACCACTGGGACCGCGCAGTACCGATCCGGTGTTCGTCGGCACCACCACGACCGTGCAGGTCGCCATCACCCGCCCGGTCGATGCACCGGTGACCCAGCCACCGCCGAGCGCCCGGCCGGACAAGGAGGGCCTGGGCTACAAGCCGGCCACCAAAGAACAGCCGTTTGGCCAGACCGTCTCCGTGGTCCTCATTTCGCCACCCCAAGCCCCGGCCGGATCGCATTGGACGCCGCCGGCCGGCGTCATGATGCCCGGCCAGGCGCCCAGCATCATCAGCCGCGCGGATTGGGGTGCCGACGAATCGTTGCGATGCGGTAACCCGCAGTACGGCAACGGAATTCGCGCCGCTGTAGTACACCACACGGCGGGCAGCAATGACTACTCGCCGCAGGAGTCGGCCGGGATCGTCAAGGCCATCTACACCTATCACAGCAAGACGCTGGGCTGGTGCGACATCGCATACAACGCGCTGGTCGACAAGTACGGCCAGGTGTTCGAGGGCAGCGCCGGGGGCCTCACCAAGGCGGTCGAGGGCTTTCACACCGGCGGATTCAACCGCAACACCTGGGGTGTGGCCATGATCGGCAATTTCGACGATGTGGCTCCGACACCAATCCAGATCCGGACCGTGGGCCGACTGCTCGGCTGGCGCCTGGGCATGGACGGCGTCGACCCCAAAGGCACGGTGGCACTGGAGTCAGCCGGCAGCCACTACACCACGTTTCCGGCCGGCGCCACGGCGACATTGCCCACCATCTTCACCCATCGCGACGTCGGCAACACCGACTGTCCGGGCAATGCCGCCTACGCCCTGATGGACGAGATCCGGGACATCGCATCGCATTTCAACGATCCGCCCGAGGAGCTGATCAAGGCGCTGCAGGGCGGCGCGATCTACGAACACTGGCAGGCGATCGGCGGCATGAACAGCGTGTTGGGGCCGCCGACCGCGCCGGAGGACAGCGCCGAAGGTGACGCCCGGTACGTTACGTTCGCCAAGGGCGCGATGTACTGGTCGCCCGAGACCGGCCCCCAACCGGTCACCGGCGCGATCTACGACGCTTGGGCCGCGCTGAGCTACGAGCGCGGTCCGCTGGGATTGCCGACCAGCGCCGAGATTCAAGAGCCACTTCAGATCACGCAGAACTTCGCGCACGGAACCTTGAACTTCGAGCGGCTCACCGGCAACGTCACCGAGGTCGTCGACGGGATCACGACGCCCCTGGGGACCGTCGGGTCGACACAAACGCCGAGCGGCCCGACGGTTCCCCCGGAGCACTTCTCGCTGCCTGCGCACCCGGGGGCTTAGTCTGCGAGCTGTGGCCGCGACACCGCATCTGACGATCGATCTCGCCGCCGTTCGTGCGAACTTCCGGGAGCTGCATGCCGCGCTGCCCGACGCGCGGATCCGCTACGCGGTCAAGGCGAATCCGGCCGAGCCGATCCTGCGCCTGCTAGCCGCCGAGGGTGCGGAGTTCGACGTCGCATCGGTCGGTGAGATCGTGGCATGCGATTGCGCGGGCATCGACGGCTCATTGCTGACATTCGGCAACACCGTCAGGAAGGGCTCAGAGGTGGCTCGGGCCTGGACCGCTGGGGTACGGCGGTTCGCGTTCGACACCGAGCACGGCGTGACCACGCTCGCCGAGCACGCCGGTGGGTCCGGCGTGGAATGCCGCATCGCGCCGGCGTTTCCGTCGTCGGTGACGCCATTCGGCCACAAGTTCGGCTGCGCTCCCGCAGCGGCCGCCGGGCTGCTCGATCGCGCCCGACGGCTCGGGTTGCGGCCGGAGGGCGTGGCCTTTCATGTCGGCTCGCAGCAGCTTGACCCGGCCGCGTGGGAGGTCGGAATACGTTGCACCGCAGAGATCTTCGATGCTGACGGCGATCTCACGACGCTCAACGTCGGGGGCGGCTTCCCAATCGCATACGCCGACGGCGCACCGGGGCTCGAGCCTTTCGCGGACGCCATCATGTTGGCGATGACCCGCTATTTCGGCGCGAATCCCCCCCACCTCGTGCTGGAACCCGGACGGGTGGTCGTGGGATCGGCGGGCACGATCCGGTGCGAGGTCGTGTCGGTGCGGACCGGTACCGATGGCCAGCGCTGGGTGTACCTGGATATCGGTCGCTATGGCGGACTCGCGGAAACCGAGAACGAGTACATCAGGTATCGGCTGCGGACCGAGCGCGACGGCGATGCGGTTTCCGATGCCGTCATCGCGGGGCCCACCTGCGATGGCGACGACGTGCTTTACCAAAGCTATCCGCTTCCGGTCACGGTGCGGCCGGGCGATCGGGTCGAGATCGAGGACGCGGGCGCGTACACGGCGAGCTATGCATCGGTGGAGTTCAATGGATTTGCGCCGTTGCCAACGTATTTCGGGGGATCGGTCGACGCCCGCGGCCCAGCCCGAGAGGTCGTCGAACCACTGGCGCCGGGGCTAACCCGAAATTGGCGCATATCCGAGGTCATTTCCGACACGCGTACTCAATACCAGGATCTGCTGATCGGGGTCACGGAGCAGGGCGTCGCGCTGTTCAGCGATGGTGAACGGCAGAGCACCGAACTCGGTCAGCTCGTCTATCACGAGGCGCTGCTGGTACCGGCGCTGCTGCTGGCGGAGCGCGTAGGGCGGGTACTCATCATTGGGTCCGGTGAAGGGGTGGTGAGTCAGCTGGCCGTGGCCGCCGGGGCGAACCACGTCGATCACGTCGACATCGATCGCGAGGCGGTTCGGCTGTGCGCGCTGCACCTGCCCTACGGCTACTCTGCGGACGAACTGTCAAGGGCCGAAAGGGGAATCGGTCCAGTCACGGTGCATTACTGTGACGGCTGGGATTTTGTGGACCAATCCACCGCACCATATGACGTCGTGGTGATCGACCTCCCCGACGAGCGCACCGAAACCGCACAGCACAACCGGCTCTACGGTGTCGATTTCCTCGAAAGGTGCCGTGGAATCGGCGGTGTCGTCGTCGGCCAGGCCGGCTGCCCGACACTGTGGCGCAACGAGACACTGCACCGATCGTGGCGGCGCTTTCATGAAAGCTTCGACACCGTAGTGTATTTCGCCAGCGACGAGCATGAGTGGGCATTCCTGTCGGGCGTATCGGGCAGGGTCGACAACCCAATCGCGGCGATGACGGCCCGATTGCCGACGCTGGCCTACCGACCCCAGACCCTCGACGCCGAGTCGCTCGTCTCAGGCACGATTCCACCAAAGGCGCTGCGCTAGCGGACGTCGCCGTCTTTGCCACCCCGAATGGCTGCTCAGCGCAGATGTACAAAAGGTGAAGCGAAGGTAAACAGGAAACAGTCAACCAAAACACAGCCCGTCATAAGTTTCGGCGAGCAGCATAAGAATCACGCTGAGTTAAACCAGCCCCGTGCGTCGGCCGCGACACCGCCGCGCGGCTCTGAACTGGGCAGATGGGCGAACAGAAGAGGTGTCCAATGTCGACGCTATCCCGCGCGGGTCCCAGTCGTACAGCCGATCCCGCGGACCCGGCACCGTCAACGCGGGCTAACGGCCGCGGGCGACCGGTGCGGACGATTGCCATGGCCGCCATGGCCGTCCTGGCGACCATGGCATTGGGTGCCGATCCCGACGCGAACGCCAGTCCCGCGCCGGGGTGCCCCCAAGGGCGTGCACCGGGGCCGGGTCCCGGATGCGGTCGGCGTGCGTTCCTGGCAGATATCGCAGCGGCCGGCTTTGGGGACACCGGAGGTAACACGGTGGCGCTGGACCAGGGCCTGGACATGTGTGGCCTGATGGACTCCGGGCTGAGTCCACAGGAGATGGTGGACCAGTTCGCGTCGCTCAACCCGGCGGTGGGCCCGGACGGCGCGGCGCGGGTCGTCGGAATCACCATCCGGGACCTGTGCCCGTGGCACCGCTAGGGCTAAGCGTGTGTCAGACATTCACGCGTCAATGCGAATATGCCAGTTAGAGCGCGGTTTGGACGTTTCGCGACGCGGGATCCTATCGGCGCCGAGACCTGCCCATGCCTCCCTGTTTAACTTTAACGGGGCGAGATCTACCCGCTGAAGCGCATCCGTATGACGGCGAGGGCCAACGAATACACAGCGTCTCTCAAGTTTGCGGAAGGAGCATAAGAACCGCGCCGGATGAAGCAGCGTTGTTCTCGGAAGATCACCCGGGCTGGGCGACCGCCGGATTGTGACACGCCGGCGGGAGGTGCGCATGTCACTCGTGACCGCAATACCAGACGTGACGGAAGCCGCCGCAACAGATTTGGCGAGTATCTGCTCAAGAATCAGGGCGGCCGATGCGGCCGCGGTGCTCCCCACGACGGGGGTGCCGGCCGCGGGTGCCGGCGAGATAGCGCGCAGGCAATGGCCTCGATGTTCGACGCACACGCATGCGCGGTTCGTGCAGCTGTTGAATGCCAGTGCGGTCGAGTACGCGGCCGCCGAGGCGGCCGCATTAGTGTGGGACTGACGTAGCAGCCGGTACTGCGGTCAGAGAATCGCGACCGCCACCACAATGCCCAGCGCGAATTGCGACGCGGCCACCATGAGTGAGTCGTAACTGAACTCGTCGGCGTTGAACAGCTCGTCCATGTTGATGCCGATCACCAGGGTCGCGATCCTCATCATCACTACCTGCACGATGATCCCGACGAGCCCAAAGACCGCCGACCCCACCAGCCCCTCCACCAGCTTGCCCGACGACGCGTAGATCGCCAGCACCACGATGAGCGCCATGCTGACCATTCCCGCGGCGGAAACGATGATCGCATTCGGCTTTCCAGCATCGACCATCTTGCGCAGCGGTCCCGGCGTGGTCAGGTCGATGGCGTAGAAACCCACCACCATCAGAACCAACCCGACGATCGAGTACAACACGATCGCGCCGGCGCCGCGACCGAGCACATTCCAATAGCCCGCGTCCCAGTAGCCCGAATTCAGCGCCACGATGGTGGTAGTCATCGATGATCAACTCCGTTCATTTCAGGCGGTAGGTTCATTTCAGCGGGATCCGGTGTGGGACAAAGGCTGCGCCGTCGTCGGTCACCAGTCCGGCGGTCTCGCGGATGCCGAGCCCGGCTGACGAATCGCCGACGATCCACGCGCCCAGCGCGGGCCGCATGTCGTCGAATTTCGGCAACGGATCCAGCAGCTGGTAGACGTAGCCCTCTTCGCCGTAGACGCCGCCGGTGGCGGTGTCCATCCCGGCGCCGACGATGCTGATGTTGGCGCCCTCGCGGCCGAGCTTCGGCTTGCGGACGTACTCGGTGAGCTCGTGCGGCTCGTCGATGTACGCGGGCAACAGGTTCGGGTGACCCGGATACATCTCCCACAGCACGCCGAGGATCGCCTTATTCGACAGCAACGTCTTCCACAGCGGCTCTATCCACGCCGTTTGCGGCAGGCTCGACACCACGTGCTTGCCGAAGTCGTCGTCGAGCACCCACTCCCACGGGTACAGCTTGAAAACCGAGTGGATCTGCGACTCCTCCAGATCGACGAAGCGCTGCAGGGCCGAGTCCCAACCAAGGTCCTCGATCATCAGCCCGACCGTCTGGAAACCCGCCTCCGCCGCGGTCTCCTGCATATAGGTCGTTGTGATCTGGTCCTCACCGGTGGCCTCCACACCGGACCAGGTCAAATGCAGCTCGTCGCTGGGCAGCAGGTCCCGCAGCTGCTTCCACCGGTCGACCAGCTGCTCGTGCAGCGAGTTCCACTGGTCGTCGCCGGGGAACTTGTCCTTGAGCCAATACCATTGCAGGATCGCGGCTTCCAGCAACGTGGTGGGGGTATCGGCGTTGTACTCGAGCAGCACCGCGGGCCGTCGCCCGTCGTAGCGCAGGTCGAAGCGCCCGTACACGTGTGGGTCGGAGCGGCGCCATGATTCGGCGATCGGCTGCCAACTCCATTCCGGCAGACCGAAATCCGCGAACCGCTCCATCAGGACCACCTGTTCGACGGCGTTCAGGCACATCGAATGGATCAGCTCGACGTCGGCTTCCAGCGCCAAGATCTCGTCCATCTCAAATTCGTAGTACACGGATTCGTCCCAGTACGGCCGGTCTTTGCCCCGCGCGTCACGCGCCGGCGTCCCGTACACCAGCCCCTGCTTTTCGACGATCGACTGCCAGTTCGGCCTCGGCTGCACCCTGGCCCGCTTCACGAGCCGCCGCCGCCGAACTTGCCGCCCAGCCCGCCCCGCGAAATGGTGCTGCCCGAGCGGGTTTTGATCGTCGAGCCACTGGGCGCCGTCGTCGAACCGCCGATTGGCCGCGAACCGACGGAACCCGAGCTGCCGTAGTAGTACCGGTACTGATGGCCCCCGAAGAAGAAAAAGCCGTTCGTACCGGCCGTGTGACTGGTGCAGTAGTTGTCCGGCACGACCACCGGCTGCCCGTTCGGGTCATCCTGAACGCATTGGGCGTATACGGTGGGCGCCGAAAGCGCCCAATATCCCAGGCCCGCAACCACACCGACCACCCCGACGGCCACCCCGGCACCGATCAGCCTGCGGTTGCGCTTGCGCCGCTTGGCTTCGGCCGCGAGGCGTGCCTCCTCGATCTCCTGCTGCTTCTTGGCGAACTTCTCCCGTGCGCGCAGCTCGGCGGGCGTTGGCGGGCGCGGCCGGGTGGTTGCCGCATCTTGGAACGTCATGCTGCCGGCGGACGAGGGCGGGCTGGGAGGGGTGGGTTCGTCTTGATCCCGCTCGTCCTGATCCCGCGCGTAGCCCAGCGGCTGCGTGGCGTCGACCTGCGTGGGCTCCTCCCGTTCCGGGTCGTAGGCCGGCGGCGACATGAAGTCAGGTTCCTCGGGCGCCCGGTGCTTAGGTTTGTCGGGGCTATCCAGGCCCCCGAGCGGCTCTGGCGACGAGCCCTCGGGTTGCTCCCCGCCTCCAGCTGGCTGGTCTTGGTCCGACGGCACTAGCGTTCCTCCGGCCCGGTCACGTCGGCGGGCGCGGCACTAATCGGCTTCACGGCCACGGGGACGTGATCGGCGTCGGGCAGCAACGCGGGCACGCCGGAAGTCTTACACATCGCCGCGCCGGACGGCAGTGAACGCGGCGCGCATTGCCGAGAACTAGATCCACCAGCGTTCGAGCACCCTCGCGACCCCATCGTCACCGTTGGAAGCGGTGACCTCATCGGCGACGGCCAGAACGTCGGCATGCGCGTTACCCATCGCCACACCGTGACCCGCCTGCAGCAGCATCGGCACGTCGTTGGGCATGTCACCGAAGGCCACGACCAGGTCGTCGGTGATGCCCAGCGGCCGGGCGACCTCGGCGACACCGGTGGCCTTGCTGATTCCCAGCGGCACGATCTCCACCAGCCCGTTGTTGGTGGAGTAGGTGATGTCACCCTCGATCCCGACATGCTTGGCCAATTCGGCAGCCATATCCGCGCTGCGGGCACCGGCCTTGCGAATCAGCAGTTTGATCGCCGGCGCGCTGAGCAGGTCCTCGATGGATACCTCGGTGTTGTCCGGGTTGAGCCACGCGTGTTCGTAGCCCGGCGAGCTGACGAATTGGGGAGTCGCCGTGTCGTGGGCGCTGTTACCGATCCGCTCGACCGCCAGCCCGGCGCCCGGAATAGCGCGGCTCGCGATCTCGGCCAGCTCGCCCAGGGTGTCGACGGCCAGGGTCCGTGCCGACACCACCCGGTCGGTCGTGGGGTCATAGATGACGGCACCGTTCGCGCACACCGCCGTCGGCGCAAAACCAAGCGCCTCGACGACGGGCCGTATCCAGCGCGGCGGGCGCCCGGTCGCGATCACGAAGTGCGCGCCACCCGCAACCGCGGCACGCACCGCCGCACGGGTGCGTGGCCTAATAGTTTCGTCGTCGTCGAACAGGGTGCCGTCAACGTCGCAGGCGATGAGCGCCGGCGGCACCGGCCGCGTCAGCGGGGTCCGCCTTGGGAGCTTTCGGAGCTTTGAGAGTTTTGGGAGGGCCCCGGCGGCCTCACGCGGTCGATCCCGTGCTTCTTGACCCGCTCGGCCAGTTCAGCAATCCGGATCTGCATCGAGTCATCCGGGCTCGGCGCGCCGCCGCCCAGCCGCTGCGGCACCCAATACTCCCCTTCCGGATGCGGGTACTCCTCCTGCACCCGATACAGGATCGCATTCATCGCATCGCGCAGCACGGCATTGAGTTGGTCAGGGGTGCCCTGCGGCGGTATCGCCCGGCCGACGGACACGGCAATCGGGACCTTGTTGCGGATCAGTTTCTTCGGATGGTCTTTCGGCCAAATCCGGTGTGCGCCCCAGACAATGAAGGGAATGATCGGCACCTGCGCGTCCAGCGCCAGCCGAGCCGCTCCGGTCTTGAATTCCCGCAGTTCGTAACTGCGGCTGATGGTGGCCTCCGGATGCAGCCCGACGAGCTCGCCCTCCCGCAGCTTCTGGACGGCCACCGCGTACGCATCGCCGCCCGTGGTGCGATCCACCGGAATCAGCTGGCAGTGCTTGATCACGTAGTTGACTGCCTTCACATCCGCCATTTCGGCCTTGATCATGAACCGCAGCCGGCGCCTGCGCTCCTTGGCGGCGATCGATGCGGGAATCCAGTCCACGTAGCTTGTGTGGTTGAGGGCGATCAAAGCGCCGCCGCACGCGGGGATGTTCTCGAGGCCGTGGTAGGTGATCTTGGTTCCGTTCAGCGCTACGGCCGCCGGAACGACCAACTCCGCCAACCGGAAAAGCGGCTCTGCCATGTCTTTATCCTTCCTCCCCTACCGTTACTCAGGGGTACGGCTAGCTGCCCTCGCCGCGGCCTCGTCGGCTTCCAGCTGCGCCGCCTCGGCCAACGTCGGCGCTGCGCCGCCCAGCCGGCGCGGCACCCAGTGCGCCCCGGCCGGGTGCGGATACTGCTGCTGCACCCGATGCAGGAGCGTGGCCATCGACGCGCGCAGCGCCGAATTGGTCTTCGCGATGTCGTCGCCGGCGCACACCGGCGACCCCACCGCGACGGTGATCGGCACTTTATCGCGCCTGAGTCTCTTTCGATGGCCCTTGGTCCAGATTTGCTGCGAACCCCACACGATCACGGGCACGATCGGGACGTCGGCTTCGCTAGCCATCCGCGCGGCCCCCGTCTTGAAGTCCTTGAGTTCGAAGCTGCGGCTGATCGTGGCCTCGGGATAGACCCCGACTACCTCCCCCTCGCGCAGCCGTTGCACGGCCACCCCATAGGCGCCCGACCCGGCGTCGCGATCCACGGGAATGGTCTTGGTGTGCTTGATCAGAAAATTGACGATCTTCACCCGCTGCATCTCGGCCTTAATCATGAATCGCAGCCGACGGTGCCGGCGATGCATTGCCAACGCGGCCGGCAGCCAGTCGACATAGCTGGTGTGGTTGATGGCGATCACGGCTCCACCCCGCGCGGGCACGTTCTCCTCGCCTATGTAGGTGATCCGGGTGCCGGCAGCCAGCACGATCAGCTGAGCCAGGATCTCTAGAATGCGAAAGGTTGGCTCTGGGGCACGCGGGGCCATCTGTCACTGCTCCGCCGCCCCGGCGGGATCCGCCCGCTGCGCGCGCAGAGCCGCCCTCGCCGCCCTGTCCTGCGCGTCCATGCGGGCCGCCTCGGCCAGCGATGGCGCCCCGCCGCCGAGCCGGCGCGGCACCCAGTACGCACCCGCCGGATGAGGTCCGTACTGTTCCTGCGCCCGCTCCAGCAGATGCTGCATCCGCGAGTGCAGCAGGCCGTTCAATTCCGCTATCGCCAGCGTGGGTTCGATCGGTTCGCCGACGAGCACGGTGATCGGCACCTTCGGGCGCACCAGCTTCTTGGGGTAGCCCTTGGTCCAGATCCGCTGCGCACCCCAGACGATATGCGGGACGATCGGCACCCCGGCCTCGACCGACATCCGGGCGGCGCCGGATTTGAATTCCTTGATCTCGAAGCTGCGGCTGATCGTCGCTTCCGGGTAGACGCCGACCAGCTCGCCGTCCTTCAAATTCCGGACCGCGGCCTCGTACGACTCCGCCCCGTCGGCACGGTCTACCGGGATGTGGCGCAGGCTGCGCATGATCGGCCCGGTGATCTTGGAGTCGAACACTTCCTGCTTGGCCATGTACCGGATCTTGCGCCCGAGCCCCTGCTCGTAGGCGGGCAAACCCGCGAACGTGAAGTCGAGGTACCCGGTGTGGTTGATCGCGATCACCGCGCCACCGCTGGTAGGTAAGTTCTCGACGCCTGCGACGCTGATCTTGAGGCCTTGGATGCGCCACATCAAGCGGGCGATCTGGATGATAGTCCCGTATACCGGTTCCACAGCCATTCAGCCTAATGCTCCCAACGGCGTGCCGCCTGAAGTGCCTATAAGAGTGCCTGTAAGAGCACCCGGAAGAGAGCGACCTTGTCCTACCCGATGTCCCCACCCGCGGTGCCCGCGGTCGTGGCCCGCTTCGCCGCGGGCAGGCCGGTGCGGGCGGTCTGGATCAACGAGGTCGGCGGTGTCACCTTTCGCGTCGGTACCCGCGCCTGCGGCGCGGAGTTCATCAAGGTTGCCCAGACGGGGGCCAACCAAGCCACGGCCTTCGCTGAGGAAGCCCGCCGGCTGCGCTGGGCGGCGCCGCACGTGTCGGTGCCGCAGGTCTTGGGCGTGGGTGTCGAGGGGGGTGCCGACGGGGGCTGGGAGTGGCTGCGCACGCGCGCGCTGCCCGGGCTGTCCGCGGTGCACCCGCGCTGGCTGGCGGCGCCGGAGGTGGCGGTACGAGCCATCGGTGCGGGGCTGCGCGCGTTGCACGACCGATTGCCGGTGCGGTCCTGCCCGTTCGACTGGTCGGTGGCCGCGCGCCTGGCCCCCCTGGCGCCGGTGGTCCGGGCGCGCCTCGGCGAACCGCCGCCGGTCGACCGACTGGTGGTCTGCCACGGTGACGCGTGCTCGCCCAACACTTTGATCGACGACGACGGCCGTTGCTGCGGACATGTCGACTTCGGCGGCCTCGGCATTGCCGACCGGTGGGCGGACCTTGCGGTCGCGACGCTGTCGCTGGCCTGGAATTACCCCGGCCGGGCATGGGACGCGGAGTTCTTTGTCGCGTATGGCGCGGCCCCGGACCCGGTTCGCATCGACTACTACCGGCGGCTGTGGGAGTCCGAGGATGACACCTCGGCCCGCACGTCAGCCGACACCTAGGCGGGCACCTCAGGCTAAGCTCGAGGCGATCCCCAAGGCAGCCCAGAACGGTACCCGGCAGGTACCGGAAAGGTATTTGTGCAGTTCACAAGCGTCGGCCATGCCGGCTTCCTGATCCAGACCCACGCTGGCAGCATCCTTTGCGACCCCTGGGTCAATCCCGCCTACTTCGCGTCGTGGTTCCCGTTCCCGGACAACAGCGCGCTGGACTGGGACGCCTTGGGCAACTGCGATTACCTGTATGTCTCGCACCTGCACAAGGATCATTTCGACGCCAAGCACCTGCGCGCGCATGTCAACAAGGACGCCGTGGTGCTGCTGCCCGACTTTCCGGTGCCAGACCTGCGAAATGAGTTGCAGAAGATAGGGTTTCACCGATTCGTGGAGACCACCAACTCGGCCAAGCATCGGCTGACCGGGCCCAAGGGCGACCTGGACATCATGGTCATCGCACTGCGGGCCCCCGCCGACGGCCCGATCGGCGACTCCGCGCTGGTGGTTTCCGACGGCACCACAACCGTTTTCAACATGAATGACGCCCGGCCGATCGACCTGGACGTGCTGACATCCGAGTTCGGCCACGTCGATGTGCATCTGCTGCAGTACTCCGGCGCGATCTGGTACCCGATGGTTTACGACATGCCGGCGCGCGCCAAGGAGGCATTCGGCACCCAGAAGCGGCAGCGCCAGATGGATCGCGCTCGGCAGTACATCGCCCAGGTGGGGGCGACCTGGGTGGTGCCGTCGGCGGGGCCGCCGTGCTTCTTGGACCCGGAGTTGCGCCACCTCAACGACGACCGCTCGGATCCGGCCAACATCTTCCCCGACCAGATGGTGTTCCTCGACCAGATGCGCACGCACGGGCACAACGGCGGCCTGCTGATGATTCCCGGGTCGACGGCGGATTTTATTGGCACGGAGCTAATTTCGCTTAGCCATCCGCTGCCCGCCGGCCAAGCCGAGGCGATCTTCACCACCGGCAAGGCGGCCTACATCGCCGACTACGCCGACCGGATGGCACCCGTGCTCGCCGCGGAGAAGGCGAGTTGGGCACCCGCGTCCGGCGTGCCGCTATTGGAGCAGCTGCGGGCGCTGTTCGAGCCGATCATGCTGCAGAGCAACGAGATCTGCGACGGCATCGGCTACCCCGTCGAACTCGTGATGGGGCCCGAAACCGTGGTTCTCGACTTTCCGAAACGCGCCGTGCGCGAACGGATTCCCGACGAGAAGGTGCGCTACGGGTTCTCGATACCCCCGGAGCTGGTGCGTACCGTGTTGCGCGATCACGAACCGGACTGGGTCAACACCATCTTCTTGTCCACCCGCTTCGAGGCATGGCGGGTCGGCGGCTACAACGAATACCTGTACACGTTCTTCAAATGCCTCACCGACGAACGGATCGCCTACGCCGACGGCTGGTTCGCCGAGAGCCACGACGACAGCGCATCGGTCACGTTGGACGGCTGGGAGATTCAGCGGCGCTGCCCGCACCTGAAGGCCGACCTGTCGAAATTCGGTGTGGTGGAGGGCAACACGCTGACCTGCAACCTGCATGGGTGGCAGTGGAATCTGACAGACGGCCGCTGCCTCACCTCGCGGGGCCACCAGCTGCGGAGTTCGCAGGCATGACCGGAACCTACGACGACGGCGCCGTCCAGCTGGACCGCGCGGCAATCACCCTGCGCCGCTATCACTTTCCTTCCGGCACATCCAAGGTCATCGCGCTGCACACGATCCGCGGGTACAAAGCCGAGTCGCTGGGGCTGTTCACGCACCGGTTCCGCATCTGGGGCACCTCGGATTTCCGCCGCTGGTTACCGCTGGACGTGTACCGCCCGCTCAAGTCGACGCTGATCACGTTGGACATACCCGGCACCCGGCCGAGCCCCGCCTTCACCCCGGAGCACCCGCGGGAATTCACCGCCCTGCTGGATGAGCTGCTGGGTCAGCGCGACTAGGTCGGGCCAGCGGGGCGTCACCGCAGCGAGTGGGCGAAGATCCTGCTGCGCCGGCCGTCGGCGGTCCGGACGTAGACGGATTTCATGGCCGCGATGTATTCGCTGACAGATTCCTGGGCAAGCGGATTGTCCGGGAACAGCACCGTCACCGTGGTCTCGCGCTGGTACCGATTGACCCACATCGAGACCTGGTGCGACACCCTGCCTTCGTCGTAAATCCGGAAGTTCAAATCGGAGTTGGCGACGGTGGAAAGCGGAGCGATGCTGGCGTCCAGGAACGACATCACGAAATTGCCGGGGCGCGGCCGGGTGAGCCCGGCCTCGGGAGGCGCCAACTCCAGCACACGGTCGAACGGCACGGTCGCCAGGTCGATACCCGAATCGAAGGCAAGCTGTGCGGTTCGGGCTGCGTCCGCGAAGAGCCCAGCACCGACGGGCACCGAGATCGGAACCAGGCCGGTAAACCAGCCCGTCGTCACGAGTTCCGTTGGCGTCCTTCGTGTATCGGTGGTGGTTACCACGGAAAACATTTCAGCGCCGGTCAATTCGTGGTCAGTGAGGGCCGCGCAGGCGAATACGCCACCGCTGAAGCGGGCGCCGGCCGCGACGCAGAGGGCCTCGAATCGCTCGGTCTGTTGCTCGTCCATCAGCGTTTCGGTGATCAGCCGGCCAGTGTAGTTCTTTGACAAATCACCAAGCGGCAGTGGGAAATACGGCAGCGTACCGCCGTTGCGCGCGGCGAATTCGAGCCACCCACGCACACTGGGTGAGTCCGCGGTCAAGGCGGCCGTTTCCTCGCGCTGCCGGACGCAGTAGTCGGCGTACCGGCCCGCCTCGGGCAGTTCGACGGGCGCGTCGCCGCCCACCAACGCCGCGTACATCATGTGTATCTCCATGAACAACACGCCCATAATCATCGGGTCGACACAGAGATGAGCAATGCTGGCGTAGAAAGTGAAGTGGTCGTTGCTCTGTACGATTCCGAATAAAAAGCAATCCCACTGCAGCGGATCCGGCGTCGATATGTGGTCGCGCAAGTCTTCCGCCGCCATCTCCCCATGCTGGACCGGGACGAGCTCGATATCGGCGGGGTCTGCGATCGTATGCCGAACAATCCTCTCGGCATCCGTGTACTCAAACCAGCTGTGGTACGTGTCGTGCCGCCGAAGATGCGCATTAATGGCGTAATTCATGGCACGGACATCGCACCGCCCCGCCACATCCCAGGTGAAAATCATCAGGCGCGACAGATCAAGACCGCGTGCGGCGTGTTCGCCATGGCGGCGAAGATGCTGAGCTTGCTGGTAGCTGGGCGGTACAGGATTGATCGGTGCTTGCCGGGCTACTTCGCTCGCCCGGGGTGATGCGTGCCAACAGACGACGGCGCCCGGATCCGGCAGCCAGTCATGGAGTGTTTGTACGGCAAACACTTGGTCCTCCTGTATCCCCACCCAGTTGGCTCTGCCGACCGTTCGAGGTCAACGGTCCGCGGAGCCAATATTTTGGCCGGCCTCTGTTGGCGTCAACACTGTCGCCAACCAGCCCCTCCGGCGCCCCCCGTGCGCAAGTACCGTCAGGTAGCTGCTCTGACACTACCTCGGCAAATACGTTCGCGAGGGCATTCGTAAAGGCAGAATCGTAGCGGCTCGCGCCGAGTGCGCTTCCGAGGCATCCTTCCCTTGCCAATGTGACATGGATTGTAGCGGCTCCTCCCTTTACATTCGTGTTACGTAACTTATGCATTCGCTATGGCTGTGTCCGCGATGGCTGCTTCTCGGTGCTTCCCTGTCTGCTTCCCTGTCTGCTTCCCTGTCTGCTTCTGTCGCTTCCGTGGGGGGCCCCCTCGCCAAGGTTCCAGCCCCTGGCCGTCCCGACTGGGGTACGGTTCCCCTACATGTGGACCACCGTGCTAGTCATGGCGCTCGCGGTGATCTTCGAGCCGATCCGGATCGGTCTCGCGGTGCTGATGCTCAACCGCCGGCGCCCGATGTTGCAGCTGCTCGCATTCGTCTGCGGGGGTTTCACCATGGGTATCGGCGTGGGTCTGATCATGCTGTTCATCCTTCGGGCCACCCCGCTGGCTGGGCACTTCACGGTGGCGCAGGCTCAGATCGTGGCCGGGTTGCTCGCCCTGCTCGTCGCCCTGGCACTGGCCACGAATGTCTCGGTCCGCAAGTTCATTCGACGGGCCCCGGCACCCGCCTCGGCGGGCGCCCCAGTCGGGGGCGGCTCGGGTTGGGGTCAAGGCGGTCAGGGCGGTCAGGGCGGGTTAGCCTTGCTCGAGCCGGCACCGGGGGGCCGCCTGAAGAAGCTGTTCGAACTCGCGCGGCGGTTGTTAATCGAGGGCGATTCCCTTTTTATCGCATGGGTCGCCGGCTTGGGAGTTGCGCTGCCGTCCGCAAACTATTTGGGAGCGATGGCCGCGATTCTTGCCGCCGGCGTACCGCCGGCGACGCAGGCGGAGGCGCTGCTGGTATTCAACGTCGTGGCGTTCACGCTGGTCGAAATCCCGCTCGTCAGTTACCTGGCCGCGCCGCAAAAGACGCGCGAGTTCATGGCGGCGCTGCAGGAGTGGCTGCGGGCTCGCAGCCACGGGGGCCTCGCCGCCCTGCTGGCCGCGGGGGGTTGCTTCTTGCTGGTGCTCGGGTTGTGCAGCCACTAAGAGGCTCTAAGCGGCTCTGACAGGCTCCGCGGAGGCTATGCGAAGGCTTCGCGCGGCCTGTGAGCTGCCCGAACGGCCTTCAGCGGCGGTCGGCGAATAGTTCGCTTCGCGCCTCGGGAAGGGAACGGAGCGGGTAACATGCTGGCTAAAGCCATTGCATGCCGCGCAGGGTTCGTCTTCGTAGCAGGCGGGGTCGCACTATGAAGGACGCCCTTGTGGGGCGGCTCTCTAGGGGGAGTTCATGAACAAACTGCTCGTCGGCAGCGTCGCGGCAGGAATGCTCACATCGGCGGCAATTTTCGGCAATGGCGTTGCGGCGGCCGACACCGCGCTGATCGTTCCCGGAACCGCGCCGTCCCCCTACAAGCCGTTGCGGTCGCTGTACCACTTCAACCAGGCGATGGATCCGCAGATCGGCGCGAACTACTACAACAGCCCCGGCGCCACCCGCACCGTCATTCCCTACCCGGGCAGCGTTTGGCCGATCACCGGCCCGAATTCGCCGACGGTCGGCAAATCCGTGCAGATCGGCACCAACAACCTCGACTCCGCCATCCGCGGCACCAGTGGCCCGATCTACGCGACCGGGCTGTCACAGGGGACTCTGGCGCTCGACGCGGAACAGGCGCGGCTGGCGGCCGACCCGCACGCACCGCCTCCGGGCCAGATCACGTTCATCAAGGCCGGGGACCCCAATAACCTTCTCCAGCATGTATTCAGGCCCGGCACCCACGTCCCGGTCATCGACTACACCGTTCCGGGTCACGTCGAAAGCCAGTACAACACCGTCAACGTCGTGGGCCAGTACGACATCTTCTCCGACCCGCCGACGCGCATGGGGAACCTGCTCGCCGACCTGAACGGGATTACCGCGGGTGGGTACTACGGCCACAGCGCCACGGCTTTCTCCGACCCGAGCCGCGTCCCGCCGTGGGACATCAGCACCGTCGTCAATAGCCGGGGTGCCACCGAGACGACCTACCTGATCGAGAGCCCCGAGCTGCCGCTGGTGCGGGCCATGGTGGACATGGCGGGCCTGCCGCCCCAGGCGGCCGGACCCCTCAACGCGGTGCTGAAGCCCATGATCGACAGGGCCTACGGCCCGGCGCCGGCACCGCTGCCGAACTTGGGTCAGCTGGGCCACGGCGCCGGCCACCTGCCCCAGGAGATCGCCCTGCCGATCTCCATTCCCATCGAAAGCGTTAACGGCGGCATCGCCGCGGCCACAACGGTCGCCAGCGTGGCCTCACACGCGGGCTCCGCCCCCAAACTCCCGACCCCGCCCGCGTTGCCTGCCGCGGGCACTGGCGGCAAGGGTCTGCTGTCGAAGGTCGCCGGTCTGCTGCCCAAGGGCAAGAAGTAGAGCGCAAGCAAAGGCGCAGACTTCCGGCACCACCTGGCATAGGGCTAGACGCTCGATTTGTGGGCGCCGAAGGTAAGGGCGGTGCGCTCGGGCCGCTTGATCCCTGGGACGGCCGAACGCGTAGGCATGAGAGGCCCTTCCAGAGACCATTAGACCCAGACACCATTAGACCCCATTAGACCCAGAGCGGGTTCGACGCGGCTGTGGGAGTCCCAGCCTGGGGCGATGGCCGTTGCCGTGGCGCGGCTGGATCAGGTGCTGTCGGACGTCGTGGCCGCTCATGAGGGGGTGCGCCCCGTCAAGCAGGGTGAGGGCGATAGTTTCGTGATCGCTTTTGCGTGCGCCTCGGATGCGGTGGGCTGCGCGCTGGATCTGCAGCGGGCGCCCTTGGCGCCGATCCCGTCGCGGATCGGGATCAATAGCGGCGAGGTGCGGTTGCGTGACGAGGGAAACGACATCGGACCGGCCATCAACCGCACCGCTCGGCTGCGGGGCCTGGCTCACGGCGGGCAGACGGTGCTCTCGGGCGCGACCGAGCTACTCGTTGTTGATCAGCTCCCGCCCGACGTGTCGTTGACGGACCTGGGCACTCACCCGCTGCGCGATCTGCCCCGGCCTGAGCGGGTGATGCAGCTGTGCCATCCCGATCTGCGCAATGAGTTCCTGCCGCTGCGTACTGCTAAAGTCGCTGCTGCCCATAATCTTCCGGTCGAGCTCACGAGTTCGGTGGGCGCCAGGCGGAAATCATGAGCATACGCGAAGTGCTGGCTGCCAATAGTCTGGTCACTCTGACCGGAGCGGGTGGGGCTGGGAAGACGCGCCGGCCGAAGGTGACCTGGTGCTGGCGCGTCGCTGGGCCGACGATGCCATCGCGGTGGCGACGGGATGGCACCTGGTGGCAGGTCTGGTGGCGCGTGCTCGCACCGCAATCGCAGCAGGCAACCGAAAGGAAGCGGAAGGTGACGCCCATGCGGCGCTCGCCGGTCAAAGCGAGGCGGCGCAGCTCTTCGGTGCCGCGGAGGCATTCCGCCAACGCATGGGCATCGCGCGATTCAAGGTGCACCAAGCCGACTACGACTCCTCGGTTGCGGCGCTTGCGAGAAACCTTGGGCCAGAGCGCCCTTGAGGCTGCGTGGGCCGAGGGGGCGGCATTGTCCATCGAGGAGGCGATCGCCTACGCCCAGCGCGGCCGTGGCGAACGCAAACGCCCGGACACCGGTTGGGGATCGATGACACCCGCCGAGCATGAGGTGGTGCGGCTGGTCTGTGAAGGACAAGCCAACAAGGACATCGCCACCCGGCTCTTCGTCTCACCCAAGACCGTGCAAGCCCACCTCAGCCACGTCTACACCAAACTCGGCCTCAGCTCACGCGTTCAGCTCGTGCAGGAAGCGGCGCGCCGAGGCTCCCCGGGCCCGCGGTCGCAGCAAACAAACTAGAGCCAACTAAAGGCGTAGCCCGTCGTATAACGAGAAGCCGATCAGGTCCTCATCTAAAAAGTGCTCTGCCCCTGCGCCGTACATGGCCGGCCGCTCTTCGTAACCCTCGGGCAACAACGGCCTCCTGCGCTTCTTCGGGCGGCCGCGACGCCAGCGCGGAGGCCACCAGTCGCTGATCCCGCTACCTCCGCCCATTCGCCCGTCCGATCTCGAAGGCCACCAGTTCGCCTTTCCGACCAACACGGCGATAGCCGGCACCGTGATGGTGCGCACTAGGAAGGTATCCAGCAGCAGCCCGGTCCCAAGGACGAATGCGCCCTGGACGACGCTGCTGAGGCTGGAGAACAGCAGTCCGAACATCGAGGCCGCCATGATCAGTCCGGCCGCGGTGATCACACCGCCGGTGGAGCCCACCGTGCGGATGATGCCGGAACGGATGCCATTGGGAGACTCGTCCCGAATCCGCGAGATCAGCAGCATGTTGTAATCGGCACCCACGGCAACCAAGATGACGAAGGTCAATCCGGGGACACTCCAATGCATTTCGCGTCCGAGTAGGAATTGGAAGAAGATGACGCCGATGCCGAGCGCCGACAGATACGAAACGATCACCGAACCGATCAGATAGAGCGGCGCAACGACTGCGCGCAGCAGGGCGATCAGAATCAGCAACACCACGCAGATGGTCATGATGATGATGAAGCGCAGGTCTTGGTCGGAGTAGTCGCGGGTGTTCTTGAGCCCGACCGTCAACCCGCCCATCGATACCTTGGCATCGGAAAGCGTGGTGTTCGGTTGGGCGCCCCGCGCGGTATTGGTGATGGCGTTGACCTGATCCATGGCGGCGGTGCTGAACGGGTTGTATTGGGTCTGGATCAAGTACCGCACCGCGTGCCCGTCGGGCGAGATGAAGGCCGAGGCGAATTTCTTGATCTGGTCGACGTTCAGCCCCTTCAGCAGGTCCTGCGCCGCGCTCGGCAGCGGCGGCGCGTTGGTCGACCCGCCGGTGGCATAGGCCAGGATCTGCGGCGGAATGTAGAAGCCCGACATCGACGGCGTGTTCGCGTTGTCCTTCATGGCCAGCAGGAACGCCGATGCGTCGCCGAGGCCGCCGCCCATCTTCTTCACCTGGTCAACCAGCATTTGCACACCCTCGGCCAGTTGCCGGCTGCCGTCGGCGAGCATGTTGGCGCCGTTCTTGATGAAGCTGACCTTGCCCTGCATCCCGCCCGGACTACCCATCCCCAACGAGCCCATGGCGCCCATCACGGTGGTGAGCGCCTTGCGCAGTCCGTTCACGGTCTGCGCCAGGGTCTGCAGTGCCCCGGTCGCCTGCAGCTGTCGGGCCAGCTCGGATATCTTGCCGAGCGTTCCGTCGTCGCGGGCGGTGACCAGTCGCTGCAGTTGGGTGCGCGCTTGGGCGCAGCCGGGATCGAGGTCGCACGCCGGGCTGGTGTTTAGCGCGTTGAGCACCGGGGAGGCCCACTCGGTGTTGTTCGCGACAAAGTTGGAGTTCGCGCCGATGGCGTCGCCGAGGGAACGCATGCTGCCGACAAGCTGTGTCGCGCCCTCGAGGTCGCCTAGCATCTTGTTTCCGCCGAACATGCCCTGCAGGAACGAGAGCGCGTCGACCAGGCCGCCGGCGGTGGCTAAGGCCGTGTTGACCTGGTCGCGCACCTTGCCCAGTTCGCCGGCCATCAGGTTGGCTCCCCCGGCCAGCTTGTCGAGGTCACCGGAACGGTCACCGATCATCCTGGAGCCCTCGTCGAGCTTGGTGCCGATCTGGCCCGCCTGCCACGTCGCCCTGGCCTGCTCCAGCGACTCGCCCATAGGTCGGGTGATGCCCCGGACCGACGCGATGCCCGGCACCTGGCTCACCCGCCGCGCCATCTCCTCCAGGTCGGCAAGCCCCTGCGGTGTGCGCAGGTCGTGTGGCGACTCGATGAACAGGTACTCCGGAATGATCAGATTGGCCGGGAAGTGCTGGTCCAGCGCGGTATATCCGATGGAACTCTCGACCGAGGCCGGCAGCGTCTTGCGATCGTCGTAGTTGTAGTGGGCCATGCCTGCGCAGCTGGCCAGAATGACCAGCACCACCAGGCTCACAGCCAGATGCGTCTTCGGCCTGCGCACGATGTGGACTCCCGAGCGCCGCCAGAATCGGCGGGTGAGGTCACGTCGCGGCTTGATCCAACCACGGGGCCCGGCCAGTACGAGCAAAGCCGGCAGAAAAGTTACCGCGGCACAAAATGCCACCGCGATCGAAAGTCCCAGCACCGGGCCGACGGTTTTGAGGATTCCCAAATGGGTGAAGACCATCCCGAGGAACGTGACCGCCACGGTCGCCGCGGAGGCGGCGATCACCTTGCCGATCGACGTCAGCGCCTTGGCGACCGCTTGGTTCGAATCGTCGCCCTGCCGCACGTAATCGTGATATCGGCTGATCAGGAAGACGGCATAGTCCGTCCCCGCGCCGACCATCATCCCGCCCATGAAAATAATGGTCTGATTGGCGATGCCCAGGCCCATCAGGCCGACGATCGCGACGACCTTCTGCGCCACCAATACGGAAATGCCGATCGTTATCATCGGCAACGCCATGGTGATCGGGTTCCGGTAGATGATCAGCAATATCGCAAACAACAGAATTGTGAGCGCAAATTCGATCCGGGTCTTGTCTGTCTGGCCGATGAGGTTCAGGTCGCCGACGGTAGCCGCGGGTCCGGTCAGGTTGGCCTTGAGGGTGGTTCCCTTGACGGTGTTCTTGACGATTTCGCCAACCGCCAAATTCGCCCGTTTGGACTCCTTGGAGCCCAAGTCGCCGGGCAGGCCGACCGGGAGGATCCAGGCCTTTTGATCCTTGCTGGTCATGAGGTCGCGCAGGGGCGGCGTCGAGATGAAATCCTGCACCATCTGGACGTCTCGGGTGTCCTGGCGCAGCTTGTCGACCAGCTTTCCGTAGACGGCCTCGTCGGCGGGGCTCAGGCCCTTGTCGTCCGTCAGCACCACCACCACGATGCTTTGCAAGCCCGCCTCGTGAAACGCCGCGATCATGTGCCGGTTGGTGACCGACGCCGGCGCGTCGGGGGGCAGGATGGACACCGGGTGCCGCTGGGAGACCTCTTCCAGGGACGGCAGCGTCAGCGACAGGATGCCCGCGAGCGCGAGCCAAAACCCGATCACGGCCCATGGCCAACGCACGATGAAGGCAGCCAGCCGCGGGACGATGCCCCCGCTCTCGGCCGGGCCGGTCGTTTCCGTCTTCCGTGACATCATTGCCGCCTGGAAATAACCGAAATCCGCAAGATTGCCCCCACATCAGCCTTTTGTTCGTCGGGCGTCAGCGCGCCGGTTGCCCGGACAGATGTGTCACGTCGTGTCCGGGCACCGACGCCCAGCCGTTTGCGACTCGGACACACATGGATTTCAGGGCCGCCAGATACTGGGTGACGGATTCGCGGGCGACCGGATTGTCCGGGAGCATCACGGTTGCCGCGGTCTCGTCGAACCGGCCCACCAGCGTACTCAGCGGATAAGTCACCCTCCCGTCGCTACAAGTAGCGACATTTTGGCCCTCGAACAATTGGGTGAGCATCGACAGCGGAGCAACGTGCCCGTCGAAGAAGTTCACCAGCGAGAACAATGGCTGAGGCCTGGCCAGCGACGGCTTCAGCTCCACCACGCGTTCGAACGGCACTTTCGCCAGATCCGCGCCCGAGTCGAAGGAGTGCTGCGCGGCGCGGGCAGTTTCGGGGAACGACGCTGCTGCGACCGGGAAAGCCACCGGGATCAGGCCGGTGAACCAACCCTGCGTCGTCAGTTCAGCGGGCGTGCTGCGGGTGTCTTTGGGAGTAAGACCGGAATAGGCTTGGGCGCCAGTCAATTCCTGTATCGCCAGCGCAATGCACGCGAACATGCCGCCAATGAAACGGGCGCCCGCCGCGGTGCATGCGGCGTCGAATTTCTCCGTTTGCCGCTGGTCCAGCAGCGTTGCGCTGATCAGATCGCCGTTGCAGGGCACCGACGGGTCACCCAGGGGGAGCGGGAACTCGGGGAAGGTCCCGTTGTTGGCTTCCGCGAAGTCGACCCAGGTACGGACTTCCCGGGAGTCCAGGGTCAAAGCCGACGTGTACTCGCGCTGCCGGACGCAGTAGTCGTCGTAACTGCCCGCCTGCCCCATCGCGACGGGCGGTTCGCCCATCGCCAGCGCGAGATACATCGTCTGGAACTCCATGAGCCCCACACCGACGAACTGCCCGTCCGCGTGCAGGTGATCGACGCTGGCATAGAACGTGAAACGGTCGGGGCCCTGAATAACCCCGAAACGGAAGCAGTCCCACTGCAGCGAATCCGGGGTAGCCGTGATGTGGTCCCGCAACTGCGCGACGGTCTGCTCGCCGTGCTCGGTCGGGACGAATTCGATATCGGCCGGATCCGCCAGGGTGTGCCGAAGGATGTGGTCGGCATCCTGGTACTCGAACCAGCTCCGGTAGGTGTCGTGCCGCCGCAGGTGCGCGTTGATGACGTAAGTCATGGCACGGACATCGCAGCGACCGTACACCTCGCACGAGGCAATCAGCAGCCGCGAATGCTCCAGCCCCCGGGCCGCCTGCTGGGAGAAGCTACGAAGATGACGGGTTTGAACGTAGCTGGGCGGCACAGAACTCACCGGCGCCTCGAGGGCTTTGGCACGTGAAGCGGGTGATGGGTGCCAGCAAACCAGGGCGCCCGCGCGCGGCTCCCACTCGCTGATCGTTGATATGTCAACTGGGCCTATGCGCATCGTCGCCTCCTGCAAGGTCAGCACGTCCACTCCGGCGCCGCGACCGTGATCCTTACCATCACGGTACCGGCGTTGCGGTGGTGTCCTCTTGCGGCGCTAGTTGTTCATAGAGGTAATCGGCGATGCCTCGGACCGTGGTAGTGACGTTCTTGGGGTTGAGGCGGATGCCCGTTTCGGTTTCGACGCGGGTGCGTAGTTCGAGGGCCCCGAGGGAGTCCATGCCATATTCGGGCAGGGGTCGGTCGGGGTCGACGGGGCGGCGCAGAATGAGTGCGACTTGTTCGGCGACCATGGCGCGGAGTTTGGTGGGCCATTCTTCGAGGGGTGTGTCGTTGAGTCCGGCACGGAATTTGCTTGTGCCGGAACGGTTTTGCCCGGATTGAAATAACTCGAAGAAACGGCTGCGGTCGGCCAGGACGGCGAGCCAGGGCACCCCGATGATGGGCGTATAACCGGTGTAGGCGCGGTTGTGGCGCAGCAGGGTTTCGAAGGCGTACGCGCCTTCTTCGGCGCTGATGGCCGCGCCGGTGGATTCCGCGACGGCGGTGGCGCGACCGACTTCGGCCCAAGCTCCCCAGGCAATCGAGGTGGCGGGCAGTCCTTGGGCACGCCGCCACTGCGTGAAGGCATCCAGCCAGCTGTTGGCCGCTGCGTAGGCACCTTGGCCTGGGGAGCCCAGCAGGGCAGCCCCGGAGGAGAAGCAGGCAAACCAGTCCAGGGGTTGGCCGGTGGCAGCCTCGTGCAGATGCCAGGCACCATGGGCCTTCGGGGTCCAGTCTCGGGCCAGCAGCTCGTCGGTAATGTTGGCCAGAGTGGCGTCTTCGACGACGCCGGCGGCGTGCAGGATCCCGCGCAGCGGTAACCCGGTGGCGGTGGCGGCGGCCACCAGCCGTTCAGCGGCCCCTTCGGCGGCGATGTCGGCGCATTCGACGACAATGTCGGAGCCGATGGCGCGGATGAGCTCGATGGTTTCCAGCACTTTCTGGCTGGGCTCCGAGCGGGAGGACAGCACAATGCGTCCGGCGCCTGCGGTAGCCATCTTCTCGGCCAGGAACAGGCCGAGTCCGCCCAGACCGCCGGTGATCAGATAGGAGCCGTCGGGTCGGAACACCTGCACCTGCTCGGGCGGCAGCACCACGCTGCTGCACCCGGTATGGGGGATGTCGAGGACGAGTTTTCCGGTGTGTTCGGCCGCACTCATAACCCGGATCGCGGTAGGCGCTTCCGCCAGCGGGTAGTGGGTCGAGTGCGGCATCGGCAGGGCGCCCTCGGCGGTAAGCCGGTAAACGGTCTCCAGCAGCTCGCGGGTCCGGGCGGGTTGGCTGACCGACAGCAGGCCGACGTCGACGCCGTAGAAGGCCAGGTTTTGGCGGAACGGGAACAACCCGATGCGGGTGTCGCCGTAGATGTCGCGTTTGCCCAGCTCGACGAAGCGTCCGCCCAACGCCAGCAGTTTGATGCCGGCCAGCTGCGCGGCCCCGGTCACCGAGTTGAGCACAATGTCGACCCCGTAACCGCCGGTGTCCTGGCGGATCTGGTCGCCGAAGTCGAGGCTGCGGGAGTCATAGACATGGGTGATGCCCATGTCGCGCAACGCCTGGCGGCGCACGTCGCTGCCGGCGGTGGCATAGATCTCGGCGCCGGCCGCACGCGCGATGGCGATGGCGGCCTGGCCGACCCCGCCGGTAGCCGAGTGGATCAGCACCTTGTCGCCGGCCCTGATGCGGGCCAGATCATTGAGCCCGTACCAGGCGGTGGCGTGCGCGGTGGTGACCGCGGCGGCCTGCGCATCGGTCAACCCCTCGGGCAGCTTCGCGGCCAGGCGCGCGTCACAGGTGACGAAAGTGCCCCAACACCCGGTGGGCGACATGCCCCCGACGTGATCGCCGACTTTGTGGTCGGTGACGTCGGGTCCGACCGCGGTGACCACCCCGGCAAAGTCGGTGCCGGGCTGGGGCAGGTGTCCCTCAAAGGAGGGGTAGCGGCCGAACGCGACCAGCACATCGGCGAAGTTGATGCTCGAGGCGGTCACGGCGAGCTCGATCTGCCCGGGCCCCGGCGGGGTCCGGTCGAAGGCGACCAATTCCATGGTTTGCAGATCTCCTGGGGTGCGGATCTGCATCCGCATCCCCTGTTCTGCGTGATTGACCAGGGTGGTTTTGCGTTCTTCTGGGCGCAGTGCGGTCGGGCACAACCGCGCCGTGTACCACTCCTCGTCGCGCCAGGCGGTCTCGTCCTCGTTGGATCCGGCCAGTAACTGGCGCGCCAGCGCCTCGGCGCCGGTGGCCTCATCGACATCAATCTGGGTGGTGCGCAGGTGCGGATGCTCGTTCGCGATTACGCGCAACAGGCCCCGCAGGCCGCCCTGGTCCAGATTCGGGCGCTCCCCGGCCCGCACCGTCTGGGCACCTCGGGTCACCACATAGAACCGCGGTGCTTCACCGGCGCCCTCGATCAGCTCCTTAGCGATCCGGATCACCTGGGCCACGGTGTCGTGACCACGGGTCGCGAACCCCTCCGGGCTGTCGGACGGAGTCCCGGTGACGACGACCGCCCCGGTGGTCCCGCCAACAGCTAGTTGGGTGCGCAACACCTCCACTGCCTCACCGGTCTCACCGAGGGCGGGCCAGGCCAGGCGGGTGACCATCGCGTCACGGCTTTGCAGCGCTTCGGCGAGCGCCGCGGCGGGTGCGTCCGCGCCGCTATCGACGGCGATCAGGACCCAGCGGCCGGCCCCGGCGGTGGGGTCCGTCTCAGGCAGCTCGCGGCCGATCCACTCAATGGTCAACAGCCGCTCGTTGAGGACCCGGTTACGGTTGCCCTGCTCGGAGGCGCCTGCCCCCAGCCACAAACCTTGCACTGCGACCAGCACGGTGCCGTGCTCGTCGAGGATGTCCACGTCGGCCTCGATCCCGGCCGCACTTGCATTACTGACGCGGATATAGCAGTACCGCGCGGTGCGCGCCGTGGCGAAGGCGCGCAGCCGGCGCACGCCCAGCGGCAGCATCAACCCGCCCCCAACGGCCGCCTGCACCTGCGGGTGCGCGGCGATCGCCTGAAAGCACGCGTCCAGCAACGCTGGGTGGATGCCGTAGGAGTTCTGTTGGTAGCGGATCGAGCTGGGCAGTGCAACCTCGGCTAACACCGAACTTGCCGTACCATCCGCGGTGCCGTCGGCGACCAGCGCCGCCCCCAGTCCGGTGAACGCCGTACCGTACTGCACCCCGTGCTCATCGAAGCGCTTGCGCATCTCCTCTCCGTCGACGCGCAGGGTGTGGGTGGCCAGCAGCTCGGCCATGTCATGACCGGTCGGCGGCTCCTCGTCACCTTCCTTTGGTCCGGCGTGCAGTGTGGCGGAGGCGCGGCGCAAATGGCCCATGCCTTCGGCGATGGCGGCCTCCACCGTAAAATCGACCACCCCGGGGGCACTGACGGTGGCCACCGCCGAGACCGGAGTTTCCTCGTCGAGCAGCAGCATCGCCTCGAAACGCACGTCGCGGACCTCGGCACCCTCACCCAGCACCGTGTGCGCGGCGGCCAGCGCCATCTCGCAGTAGGCGGCCCCGGGCAGGGCGGCCACACTGTGAACCTGGTGATCACCCAGCCAGGGCAGCGCGGTGGTGCCCACGTCGGCGGCCCAGGCGTGGCGCTCGGGCTCCTCGGGCAGGCGGACATGGGACCCTAACAACGGGTGCACCGCCACACTCAAACCGGTCTTGGTCTGCGTTTCCCGCTCGTGGACCAGGGTGCGGTGCGTCCAGGCCGGCAACGGTGCATCCAGCAGCCGACCATTCGGATACAGCACTGAGAAGTCCACTGCCGCGCCCGCGGCATGCACGTCGGTCAGCAAACCGGCCAATCCGTGCGGCAGGGGTTGTTCCCGGCGCAACCCGGCCAACGCCGCCACCGGCATCCCGATCGCGGCCGCGGTCTGCTCGATCGCATGCGTCAACAACGGGTGCGGGGACAACTCGGCGAACACCCGATACCCGTCGTCCAGCGCCGCACGCACCGCCGCGGAGAACCGAACCGTATGCCGCAAATTGTCGGCCCAATACTCGGGGTCACAGGCCGGGCGCTCCCGCGGATCGAACAGGGTCGCCGAGTAATACGGGACCTGGGGTTTCTGCGGGGATAGCTCGGCCAGCGACTCGATCAACTCATCAAGGATCGGGTCGACCTGCGGCGAGTGCGACGCGACGTCGACGGCCACTTCGCGGGCCGGCACGTCGCGCTCCTCCCAGGCGGTCACCAGCCTGCGCACCGACTCGGTGGATCCGGCGATCACGGTGGACTGCGGCGAGGTCACTACCGCCACCACGACGTCGTCGACCCCCAACGCCGTCAATTCCGACTGCACGACTATTGCTGACAGCTCCACCGACGCCATGGCCGCCGACCCGGCGATCGTGGCCATCAGCTTCGAACGCCGGCAAATCACCCGCACCCCATCCTCGATCGACAACGCCCCTGCCGCCACCGCGGCCGCGGCCTCGCCCATCGAGTGCCCCATCACCGCGCCCGGGCGCACCCCATAGGAGCGCATGGTGGCCACCAGGGCGACCTGCATGGTGAACAGGGTCGGCTGCACACGATCAATACCGGTCACCGTCTCTGGCGCCGTCAACGCCTCGGTCACCGAAAACCCTGACTCCCGCTCGATCAGCGGCTCGATCTCTGCGACGGTCGCGGCGAACACCGGTTCCCTGGCCAGCAGTTCAGCGCCCATCGCCGCCCACTGCGACCCCTGCCCGGAGAACACCCACACCGGACCGCGGTCATCCTGTCCCACCGCGCCCACGTACGGAGTGTCACCATCAGCGACCGCCCGTAAGCCGGCGATCAGCTCCTCGACACTGCCGGCGGTGACCGCCGTCCGCAGCGGCCGGTGAGCGCGCCGACGTGCCAGCGTGTACCCCAGATCCGGCAGCGCCACATCCTCGGCCCGTTCTTGCACCCAGTCGCCCAGCCGCTTCGCGGTTTGCCTCAGAGATTCCGCGGAGGTCGATGACAGCGCGAAAAACAGCGGGCCATCGATGGCGGGAGTGGTGGGCGGGTTATCCGCTGCCACGGTCTCGGGCGCCTGCTCCACGATCGCGTGCACGTTGGTTCCCGAGAACCCGTACGACGATACCGCCGCCCGCCGGGGCGCCGGGTGCCCATTGGTGGGCCACAGCGTGGTCACCTGTGGCACAAAAAGGTTGGTCGGGATTTCGGCAATCTCATCAGGCAGCCGGTTGAAATGCAGATTCTTCGGAACCACACCATGCTGCAGAGCCAGTACCGCCTTGGCCAGACCCAACACCCCAGCCGTCGACTGGGTGTGCCCGAAATTGGTCTTCGCCGACGCCAGCGCGCACGGGCCCTCTAGGCCATACACCTCGGCCAGGCTCGCGTACTCGATCGGGTCACCAATCGGTGTACCCGGGCCGTGGGCTTCCACCATCCCGACCGAGGCGGCATCAACACCGCCGGCGGCAAGTGCCGCCCGATACGCAGCAACCTGCGCGGATTGCGACGGTGTCGCGATATTGATCGTGCGGCCATCCTGATTGGCGGACGTGCCCCGCAGCACCGCCAGGATCCGATCGCCGTCGGCCTGCGCGTCCGGCAACCGCTTGAGCAACAGCACCACACAACCCTCGCCAGGCACAAACCCATCTGCCGCAACGTCGAAACTGTGACACTTGCCGGTCGGCGACAGCATCCCCAACGCCGACCCAGCTGCGGCCTTGCGCGGTTCCAGGAACAACGACACGCCGCCCGCGAACGCCAGATCGCTTTCGCCCTCGTGCAAACTACGGCACGCCATATGCACCGCGGCCAGACCAGACGAACACGCGGTGTCCACCGTCATCGCCGGACCATGCACCCCCAGCGCATAAGACACCCGCCCCGAGGCCATGCTGAAGTTGTTGCCCAAAAATCCGTACGGTCCTTCCAACGCGTTGGCGTTGGCAGCCACCATGGTGTAGTCGGCATGCGTCACGCCCGCAAACACGCCCGTCTTCGAACCCGCCAGTGCGCCCCGAGTCAGACCGGCGTGCTCCATGGCCTCCCACGACGCCTCCAGCAACAGCCGATGCTGCGGATCCGTATTGATCGCCTCACGCTCACTGATCCCGAAAAACTCGCAATCGAAATCGACGGGATTGTCCAAAAACCCGCCCCATTTGCACACCGACCGACCGGGTACACCCGGCTCGGGGTCGTAAAACTCGTCAGCATCCCACCGCTCCAGCGGAATCACGGTGACCACATCGTCGCCACGCAGCAACGCCTCCCAGAGCAACTCAGGTGAGTCGATGCCTGCGGGTAACCGGCACGCCATACCAATCACAGCAACGGGTGTCACACGCGGCTGATCCATCATCCGTAGTCTCTCATCCTTACTCGCCAGCCGACGCAGGGGACAACAGCGGCTATCACCCCCGGGCCGGAACTGCCGCATCGCAGATAGACCGGCCGCCCCCGAAATCGAAGCCAGACTCTAACTCCTGAAGTAAGAAGCGTAGCCCGTCAGCTCAACACGCATCAGAATATCGTGCGGATGTACCAAAAAATCCGCCGCCGCGGAGTCGACCAGGACGTTTAGCAGTGCGTTTCGGGCTCTCTCCTGGCGGCACCAAGCAGCGCACGTCAACGCACCGAGCCGCGCCGCGATTGACTCATCGGTCAACAAACCACGACGACGCGGGTGGTCCGGGACGCCAGCCGCAGCGACAAGGAGGGCAGGCCGCAGGGCACTCCTGCGCCGGGTCGCCGCACTGCATTCGAGCATCCTCGCCGGACAACGTTCAGGTAGTGTGACTCGTGTGGTTGAGCAATCCCTTCCTGCAATGTTGCGCCAGTGCGTCAATCTGGAGCCCGATGGAATCGCGTACACATATATCGATTATGGGCACGACCGGGACGGTGTCGCTGAAACCATAACGTATTCGCAGTTGTATCAGCGCACACTAAACGTTGCACGGGAACTCAAACTGTGCGCATCAGCCGGTGAGCGCGCTGTGATATTGGCCCCCCAGGGGCTGGATTACATCTATGCTTTTCTTGGCGCATTGCAGGCCGGACTTATTGCGGTGCCCCTTTCGGTTCCGCAGAATGGTGTCACCGACGAGCGTGTAGATTCGGTGTTGCGCGACGCCGAACCTACTGTCATATTCACGACATCTGGTGTGACAGACGTTGTCGCACAGAGTGTTACGTCGCAGCTCGGTGAATCCGTCCCAGCAATCATCGAGCTTGATCGGTTGAATCTGGATGCCCCGATTCGATTTGATGCCAAGCCTGATGATCGCCAAACTACCGCGTATTTGCAATACACTTCCGGGTCAACTCGTGCACCGGCTGGGGTGATGGTTTCCTATAAGAACGTGGTGACTAATTGTCGGCAGATGTCGCAGGGTTTTCTCAGGGGAAGCGGAGGTACACCGGCGGAGGGCTTTTGGGTGTCCTGGCTGCCCTTCTACCACGACATGGGTTTGGTTATGGGAATTTGCGGCCCAATTATGGGGGGATTTCCCGTTTTGTTCACCAGCCCGATGGCGTTTCTGCAACGACCCGCCCGATGGCTGCAATTGATGTCAGCCGAGGTCCCCACGTTTTCGGCGGCACCGAACTTCGCCTTCGAGTGGGCGACAGAAAAAGTAACGGACGACGATATCGCCAAGCTTGACCTCAGCCGCGTATTCAGCATCCTCAGCGGTAGCGAACGGGTACAGCCCGCTACTCTCAAGCGCTTTGCTGCGCGGTTTGCGCGCGCCAATCTTCAGCCCGATGTGCTGCGGCCCTCGTATGGCCTCGCCGAAGCGATGGTGTATGTGACGACCGCCAAAGCGGGCGAAGCACCAAAAGTCATCAACTTCGAGTCCGACAAACTTTCCGCCGGCTACGCCGAGCGATGCCCAAGTACAGAGGGCACTCCGCTGATCAGCTATCCCCTGTCGCCATCACCTCTCGTGCGGATCGTCGATCCTGACACCTCGACCGAGTGCCCTGAGGGAGCGGTCGGTGAGATCTGGGTACACGGCGACAACGTCGCTGCCGGCTACTGGAACAAGCCCGAGGAAACTGAGCGCACCTTCGGCGGGTGGCTTGTCGCGCCGTCGGCCGGCACGCCTAATGGTCCATGGCTGCGGACCGGAGATTCCGGCTTCATTTCCGGCGGCGAGATGTTCATCATCGGCCGTATCAAGGATCTACTGGTCGTTTACGGGCGCAACCACTCGCCCGATGACATCGAGGCGACCGTCCACGAGATCAGCGGAGGGCGGTGCGCGGCCATAGCGGTTCAGAGCGATGACGTCGAGAAGCTGGTTGTGATCATTGAAGCCAGAAAGCGCGGCCCCAAGGAGATAGAAAGGCTGGGCGCCGTCAAGCGTGAAGTCACCTCAGCGATATCGACCTCGCACGGCCTGAGCGTGTCAGACCTCGTTCTAGTATCCCCCGGCTCGATTCCCATCACCACCAGCGGCAAGATAAGACGGTCGGAGTGCGTACAGCTATACCGAAACGACAAGTTCAACCGCATAGATGCTTAGCAGCACCACGTAGCGCCTCCGGATCCCAGCGACTCACGGTCGGCAGGCGCCGGCGGCCCGCAGTGTGATCCGACGTGGCTCAAACCAACCACTGTTGCCCCTACGGCGTCGCGGGCGTAATCGCTACTTCTCCAGGGTGAACTGGTTGACGTCGATGTAGCCGGTCCGGAACAGCTTGGCGCAGCCGGTCAGGTACTTCATGTAGCGCTCGTACACCTCTTCGGACTGAATCTCGATGGCCTCGCTTTTACGTGCCTCCAACGCTTCTGCCCATAGGACGAGGGTCCTAGCGTAATGGCGCTGCAGCGACTGGCGACGAGTCAGCGTGAAACCCGCCTTCGCCGAGTGCTGCTTCACCGTCTCGGGCGTCGGCGTAAAGCCCCCCGGAAAGATCTCGGTCGCGATGAACTTGATGAACTGGACGAGCTCAACCGTAATCGGCAAGCCGCCGTCGATCATTTGCTGTTCTGTCAAGCTGGTGATGCTGTGCAGGAGCATCACGCCGTCGTCAGCCAGGATCCTATGGGCCATCTTGAAGAACTCGTCGTAGCGGTCCAGGCCGAAGTGCTCGAACGCACCGATCGAAACAATGCGGTCGACGGGCTCGTCGAACTGTTCCCAGCCATTGAGCAACACCCGCCTGCGTCGCGGGCTATCCATCTCCTCGAACAGCTTCTGCACGTGGGCGGCCTGATTCTTCGACAACGTCAAGCCCACCACGTTCACGTCGTACTTCTCGATCGCCCGCCGCATGGTGGCACCCCAGCCGCAGCCGATGTCGAGCAATGTCATGCCCGGCTGCAGGCCCAGCTTGCCCAGCGACAAGTCGATCTTGGCGAACTGCGCCTCCTCCAGCGTCATGTCCTTGCGCGTGAAGTATGCACAACTGTAGGTCTGGGTAGGGTCCAGAAATAGGCGGAAGAAGTCGTCAGATAAGTCGTAGTGCGCCTGCACATCGGCGAAGTGCGGCGTCAGATTTTCAGCCATCATCGTGTGGCCATTCTATGGTCCGAGACCCCCGGGTGTGGGCATACCAAACTCCGCTCGCATTCCCCGCGCACGCCCCAGCCAAACAATCCGACTCAAGGTGGGCACGACGAGACGATGCTTTTGTCGGGAAGTCCAAGGAAACCGGCGGGTAGCGTATTCCACCTCATTGAGCAGTCCGGCGCCGTCGACCACGGTGGCCACGACTTCCACCGCTTCCACCGCTTTCCACGGGTTCCACGAGTTCGTCGAGCGTCTTACCGGCCGCAATGCGGGGCGACGGCGCACCCGCCACGATGTCGGTCAGTACGCGGCCGGTCTCTTCAACCCGCAACACCAGATCTGCGCCCGCGCGCGCAGCCGCGATCGGCGTCGACGGAAACTCGGCGGTGTCCGTGTGCGGCGTCCTTGCCCACGGCAGCAGCCTCGACGATCTCGGCACTTGCGCCCTTCCGGCGCCCATCGGCGAGCAGACTGCGGTGCCGCCACCGATCTCGACTGCTTCGGCTCCTCCTCGCCTTCGCAGATCAAGGTGGTTCGCGCGGCACCGATGCATTCGTCGCGAAATAGGCTCGCGAAATAGGCTCGCGAAATGGGGCTGTTGCCCTTGGTGTTGGTGAGCAGCGCAATGGTGACGCGCGATCCCAGCCCGAGTTGCCTGGAGAACCCTGGCCGGCAAGCGCCTGGCATGCCGCGTTGTAACCGGGGATGACCGTGATCCCAGGTCCGCCGCACATCGCCCCGACATGAATTGCAAATCCCATCCATATGAATTCCCAACTGTAAGGTGTGCAGCTAACCTGAATGGTGGCGGTACGGGCGTTACCGGAAATACTCGCCGGCGACGACGGCAAGCAGTCGATGAGGTGTTCCCACGTCTGCGGTCAACGGACTGGAGTCGAGCAACCTGGACATCCACAGTAGTGTGTCTACCTGTGATTGAGCCATCCATTCCGGCAATGTTGCGCCAATGTGTCAATCTGCAACCCGATGGCGTGGCATTCAAGTATGTTGATTACGACCGAAACTGGGACGGCGCTGCCGAAACCGTGACGTGGCTCCAGTTGTATCGGCGAATGGTGAATGTTGCACGGGAGCTTAGGCGTTGCACATCGCCTGGTGACCGCGCTGTGATATTGGCTCCGCAGGGCCTTGATTACATTTATGCTTTTCTGGGTTCATTACAGGCCGGACTTATCGCGGTGCCGCTTTCGGCTCCGATGGGTGGCACTACCGATGAACGCCTTGGTTCGGTGGTGGTCGACGCGTCGCCCACCGTCATCCTCACTACATCCGCCGTCAGTGGCGATATCCCCCAACACATTACGGCGCAGCCCTTTGAGGCCGGCCTCCCAGTCATCGAGGTTGACCGGCTAGATCTGGACGCCCCGATCGGATCCCGTGCCGAGGACGATAAACGTCAAAGTACAGTATATCTACAATACACTTCTGGATCCACCCGCACCCCGGCTGGGGTAATGATTACCTATAATAACTTGCTGTCCAATTTCCAACAGTTGATGGCCGGCTATTTCGCCCATATTAATGGCCTTGCGCCGGTGGACGGCTTTCTTGTGTCATGGCTGCCGTTCTATCACGACATGGGTTTGGTACTGGGAGTTTGTGCGCCGATTATGGCGGGATTTCCCGCTGTGCTCACCAGCCCGATAGCGTTCCTGCAGCGACCGGCCCGGTGGCTGCAACTGATGGCGACCGCAGGTGAGTCGATCGGGGGACGACAGGCGTTCTCGGCAGCACCGAACTTCGCCTTTGAACTAACGGTGAGCAAAGTATCGGACGGCGAACTGGCCGGGCTCGACCTGCGCCGCCTCGTGACCATCCTCAGCGGTAGCGAGCGGGTACATCCCATGACCCTCAAGCGCTTCACCGACCGGTTTGCGCCGTTCAACTTCGATCCATCGGCGCTGCGGCCCTCCTATGGGCTCGCCGAAGCAACGGTGTACGTGGCGACCAGCACGGCCGGCGAACCACCCAAAGTCGTCGACTTCGAATCCGACGAACTCTCCGCCGGGCATGCGAAGCGGGGCGCGAGCGCGGGCGCCACGCCGCTGGTCAGCTACGACCTGCCGAACTCACCGATGGTCCGGGTTGTCAATCCCGACACCTGCGCCGAGTGTCCAACGGATGTGGTCGGTGAGATCTGGGTGCACGGCGACAACGTCGCGGCCGGCTACTGGGCCAAGCCCGCCGAGACCGAGCGGACCTTTAGCGGAAAGATCGTCGCACCATCGGACGGGACACCCGAAGGTCCTTGGCTGAGAACCGGGGATTCGGGCTTCATTTCCGAGGGGGAGCTGTTCATCATCGGCCGCATCAAAGACCTGCTGATCGTCCGCGGGCGCAATCATTCTCCCGACGACATCGAGGCGACGATCCAGGAGATCACCGACGGCCGGTGCGTGGCGATCGCGGTGCCGGATGGCGGCGTCGAAAAGCTGGTCTGCGTTGTCGAAATCAGAAGGCAAGGCGGCGACCGCGGGGAAGCGATGCGCCGGATGGGTGCCGTCAAGCGTGAGGTCACCGCCGCGATCGCGACCGCGCACGGCCTGACCGTGTCGGATCTCGTTCTGGTGTCCCCCGGCTCGATTCCCCTGACCACCAGTGGCAAGGTCAGGCGAGCCGAGTGCGTAAAGCTCTACAAACGCCAGAAGTTCAACCGCCTGGACGCCTAGGCGCCCCGGCCTCTGCTAACCCTTGAGATCGGCGAGCGCCGCCACCGCGGCGTTGTAACCGGGTATGAAGGTGATCCCGGGCCCACCGTGGCATCCGGTACTGCCCAGATAGAGGCCCTCGATCGGGATCGGTTGGCCGCGAAAGCCTTTCGGGCCCGGCCGGTTGGGACCCATCTGATCCGCGTGGAACAGCCCGTGGCAGTAATCGCCGCCGGGCGCGCCGAACATCACCCCCATGTGCCTGGGCGTGAAGGTGGTGTGCCGGCTGATGCTGCGTTCGAAATTCGGCGCCAACCGGGTGATCTTGTCGATCACCCGCTGACCCATCTCAACCTTCGCCTGGCCGTAATCCAATTTTTCTGGGCCCCCCTCGATCGGGAACCACAGGGCGAACGCCGACGCCGCGTGCTTGCCTTCGGGTGCCAGGTCGGGATCGTTCTGCGACGGAATCTGCAACACCACCGTCGGGTCTGCCGGAACGATCCCCCGGCGGCAATCCTCCCACTGCTGCTGCACTTCCTCCGGCGTGCAGAAGATCCCGATGGACGCCTGCATGGCCGGGTCGTTGAGCGACTCGTACGGCGCGGCGAAGGCCGGGGCCTCGTCGAGCGCGAAGTGCATCTGCAGGTAACTGCCGCGGTGGTCGATGCGCGCATAGCGCTCCCGCACGTCGGGGGGCAGCACCGCGGGGTCGACCAGCTCGTTCAGCGCCAGATCGGGCGCGATCGCGGCGACGACGATCGGGGCCGACAGGGTCTCGCCCGACTCGGTGCGCACCCCGCTCACGCGGTTATCGGTGACCAGGATTTCGGTCACCTTGGTGCGCAGCCGAACCTCGCCGCCGATGCTCGCCAGGGAGTCAGCCAGATGCTTAGTCAGCGAGCCGATGCCGCCACGCAGCTTCTTCATCTGCATGGTGTCGCCATCGGGCACACCCAGCCCGAAGGCGAGCGCCGCCGCGCTGCCCGGCGTGGCCGGCCCGCGGTAGAGGGTGTTAACGGCCAGCACGGTCATCGACCCGCGCAGCGCGCCGTGCTTCTCACGGTCTGGAAGATAGCGGTCCAACACGTCGGTGACCGAGCCGAACAGCATGTCGTCGATCGCGGAGCGTTCGAATTCGTTTGTGGCGCAGGCATACATCTCGTCGAACGTCTTGGGCGGCGCGCCGGCCTCGAACCGGCCCAGCGCCCGGGTCGGCGCCTGGGCCCAGGCCATCAGCCCCACCATGCCGTTGACGGCGTCCGCCCCGTGCACCTCGTTGAGGTGGGTGAACAGCTTGATCGGATCGCTGTACTGGACCATCGGGTCGTCGCCGACGCCGCGCAGTGCCACCGACATCACGTCCAGATCGATCGTCGCCAAGGTGTCCAGGCCCAGCTGCTCCCTGACCACCGGGGCCGTCGGGAACTGCACCGAGCCCGCGATCTCGAACTGATACCCGTCGAAGAGTTCGACGGTCGAGGCCATCCCGCCGGCGTACAGCTTGGATTCCAGGCACAGGGTCCGCAGGCCCGCCTTTTGTAGCAGCACCGCCGCGGCCAGCCCGTTATGCCCCGCACCGATGACGATCGCGTCGTATTCAGACATGTCCCGACCTCCAGACTGCAGGCTGGCACGCGACCAAAGTTTTGTCAATTATGACGAAAGTTGACGGGCGGCCCAGGTGGTCCAAGTCCCAGTGATGCCGTCTCGCAGCGATTCGAGCGCCGCATGCGACATGCGCGCCAGCTCGCCGAGGGATCGATCCTCACCAACCATCCACGCCTCCATCGCGCCAAATACCGCGGCCGCAATGCAGCGGGCGGCCACCGTGGTTCGCAGCCGCTCATCCGGCGCTCCCCCTGCTGTGCAGCTACGCCTTTCCAGCTGCCGCTCGATGGCACCGGCGAGGTCGGCCTGGACATCGCGGATGTGGCGAACGATGCGGTCCCGGTCGAGCTCACCACCCCTCATCGCGGGGATTTTCGCAACGGCCTCAACGTCATAGGGAAAGGCGAAGATGGCCGACTGAACGGAATCGATGACCGGTTCATTCGCGGGTCTGGCATCCAACGCCGCGCGAAACCAGTTCAGCCCGGTGTAGTCAGCAAACAACAGATCGTGCTTGGAGCTGAAGTGGCGGTAGAACGTGCGCAGCGAGACTCCGGCGTCGGCCGCGATCTGTTCGGCCGAGGTGTCCGCCACCCCCTGGGCGAGGAAGCGCACCACCGCGGCCTGACGGAGCGCCTCGCGGGTGCGTTCGCTGCGCGCCGTCTGGGCTGGCCGGACCATTCGAGTAACGTACCAGTGACGTACATCAGATTCGTTATGTCAATATTGACAAAACTTTGGGCCGCGGGTCAGACTGCGGCCATGGTCTCCATCGTCGCCCACTTTCTGCTCGGGCTTGGCTGCATCGCCTGGATCATCGCGTCCAACCCGAAGGTCTACGCCAGACCGGCCGGCGGCCCCTGGCTCTCGCCGCTGGAATGCGTGTATTACGCCGCCGGCATCGCGTCCATCGTGCTGGGTTATTGGTTCAACATCCACTTCGTGCTGGCCGCGCACGGGCAGGGCAACCTGATCTCGGGGCCGGCCAGCTATCCGGAATTCATCAAGGGGCAGTTCGCCACCCCGGCGTGCGGCTCGGGCAATCAGGACTACATGATCGCGAACGTCATTCTGATGCCGGTGTTTACCATCATCGACGGCTATCGGCGCGGCCTGCGGCGCCCGTGGCTCTTCTTTCTGTCCAGCTTCTTCACCAGCTTCGCGTTCCCGTTTGCCTTCTACTTCGCCACCATGGAACGCCAGCGCCGCCACGAAAAGGCGCGCGAGACCGTAACCGCCTAAGCTGCAAGGGGTTTGGTGGCCCGCCAGCGTTGGCTCCTGCCGTTGGCGTCGATGAAAACATCGGTGAATCCGGCCTTTTCGAGCCGGATCCGCAGATCCTCAGGCGGGATCGGGTTGTAGGTGTCGGCGACGTGTTTGAGCCGAAACGACAGCGATGGCACGCCGTCGCTGCCGGCGAACGCGCATCCCGGTTGCAACAGCCGGAACGCCTCGCCGAACAGCTGATCCTGCAGCCGCGGGCTCGGAATGTGGTGCAGCATCGTGAAGCACACCACGGAGGTGAATTGGCCATCGGGCAGCCCGGTCTTGGTGCCATCGCCATGGACGATGCGTGCCCGGTCGCCGTACAAACGCTTGAGGCGATCGGCCATCGAGCCGTCGACCTCGACCGCGGTGAGCGACGCCGCCCGGTCCAGTAGTGCGCGCGTCGTCGCGCCGTAGCCCGGGCCGATCTCCAGGGTCGACGGGCCCAGCTCGACCGTGTCCAGCGCCCAGGGCAAGAGCTGGTCGGCCACCGTTTTTTCCCACTTCACCGAGCTGCACCGGAGCCGGTGCAGAAGATTCATCGCCATGCCGCAGACGTTATCGGGGCGCGCGTGCGGCGGGCTACCGATATTCTGCATTGATATGTCGGGAAACAGCCATACGCGCCCGGTGACCTCCCTGGTAACCAAGCTGGTCACCTCGTCGTTGTCGCTGCCACCCGGCGCGCGGATCGATCGCCACCGCCACCACTCGCACCAGATCGTCTACCCGTCCACCGGTGCGGTCTCGGTGACCACACCCGCGGGCACCTGGATCGCGCCGGTAAACCGGGCGATTTGGGTGCCGGCCGGTTGTTGGCACGAGCACAGGTTCCACGGCCACACGCAGTTCCACGGTGTCGCACTGGACCCGCAGCGCTACCACCGAGGACCGGCGGCGCCGACCGTCCTCGCGGTCAATCCGTTGATGCGAGAACTCATCATCGCCTGCTCGCAAACCGAGGCGACCGACACCGACGAGCATCACCGGATGCTGGCCGTCCTCCACGATCAGCTGCAGGCGACGAGCATCCCTGAGCCCCTGTGGATTCCAACACCCGTCGACGCCCGGTTGCGGCAAGCGTGCGCGCTGATCGCCGACGACCTGACCGCGCCGTTGACTCTGCGGCAAATCGGCAGCCGGATCGGCGTGAGCGAGCGCACCCTCAGCCGCCTGTTCCGCGACGAACTGGCCATGACCTTCCCGCAATGGCGCACCCAAGTGCGCCTCCATCACTCGCTGATGTTGCTCGCCGAGCAGCACGACGTCACGTCGGTGGCGCTGCGGTGCGGCTGGGCCACGCCAAGCGCCTTCATCGACACCTACCGGCGCGCCTTCGGGCACACCCCGGGCCAGTCGGGCCAGTCGGGGGCCAGGGTCCGTCCCTAGCCGGTCGGCTCCAGCAGTTCGGTGCCGACGAACGGGACCAGCGCGTCGGGCACCCGCACGCTGCCGTCGGGCCGCTGGTGGTTCTCCAGGATCGCAACCAGCCATCGGGTGGTGCCCAGCGTGCCGTTGAGCGTGGCCGCGATCTGCGGCTTGCCGTTGTCATCGCGATAGCGGGTCGCCAACCGGCGGGCCTGGAAGGTCGTGCAGTTCGACGTCGAGGTCAGCTCCCGATAGGCGCCCTGCGTCGGAACCCACGCCTCGCAGTCGAACTTGCGGGCGGCCGACGAACCAAGATCGCCCGCGGCCACGTCGATCACCCGATACGGCACCTCGATTTTCGCCAGCATCTCGCGCTGCCAGCCCAGCAGCCGTTCGTGTTCGGCCTCGGCGTCGGCGGGCGTGCAGTAGACGAACCCCTCCACCTTGTCGAATTGATGGACCCGGATGATGCCGCGGGTGTCCTTGCCGTAGCTGCCGGCCTCGCGGCGGAAACACGACGACCAGCCGGCGTAGCGCAGCGGCCCCCCGGACAGGTCGAGGATCTCGTCGGCGTGGTAGCCGGCCAGCGGCACCTCGGAGGTCCCCACCAGAAACAGGTCGTCGGCCTCCACCCGGTACACCTCGTCGGCGTGGGCGCCCAGAAACCCGGTGCCGGCCATCACCTCCGGGCGCACCAGCACCGGCGGGATCATCGGGATGAAGCCGTTCTCGACGGCGACCCCCAGCGCGAGCTGCAGCAGACCCAGCTGCAGTAGGGCGCCCCGTCCGGTCAGGAAATAGAACCGCGACCCGGACACCTTGGCGCCGCGCTGCATGTCGATGATGCCCAGCGACTCACCGAGTTCCAGGTGATCCCGCGGGTCGGTCAACTGCGGCGGGTCGCCGACGACGTCGAGCACCGCGAAGTCGGCCTCCCCACCGGCGGGCACCGGATCCAGAATCACGTTCGAGATCGCCATGTGCGCCGCGCTGAACGCCGTCGCGGCCGCAGCCTGAGCCGCTTCTGCTGCCTTGACCTGCTCGGCGAGTTCCTTGGCGCGCGCCAATTTCGCCGGGCGCTCCTCGGCCGAAGCAGCGCCGACGCTCTTGCTGGCGGCCTTCTGTTCCGCACGCAGCGAGTCGGCGGCCGAAATCGCGGCACGGCGGGCGGCGTCGGCCGTCAGCAGGGTGTCGACCAGCGCCGGGTCTTCCCCCCGCTTCTGTTGGGAGCGGCGCACGGCGTCGGGGTCTTCCCGGAGCAACTTCAGCTCGATCACGGCCCTGACACTACAATTTGACGCCTGAGTTGAGTTCCGCCACATGGCCCGGCACCGGACGCCGGCCGCCCCACGACATCACTTCTGTAACAATTTTCAACGCGCTCAGGCGGTCCTGTCAGAATGGACCCGATGCTGGACGCGCCCGAAGAGCAAGTTGCCGACGATAAGGCGGTCGGTGAGGCCGCCGACGACAACGCCGGTGAGCCCGCCGACGACAACGCCGGTGGCGCCGCCCACGAGACGGCCGGTGACAACGAGGCCGACGAGACGGCCGGTGACAACGAGGCCGGCGCAACGGCCGACAACACCCACGAGCCCCCGGAAGCGTCTTCCTCGGCGAATGCTCGGCAGCCGGCGGCGACCAGGCGAGTGCTGTTGCTCGCCGCGCTGGGCGGCCTGCTGATCGCCGGACTGGTTACCGCGATTCCGGCGGTGGGGACAGGCCCGGGACGGCTGACCGGCTACATCGACAGCAATCCGGTGCCCAGCACCGGCACCAAGACCAACGGCGCCTTCAACCGCGCCACTGCTGGCGACTGCCTGATGTGGCCGGATCGCACGCCGGAGTCCGCGGGCATCGTCAACTGCGCCGACGACCATCGGTTTGAAGTAGCCGAGTCCATCGATATGCGCACCTTCCCGGGCTCGGAGTACGGGCCCAACGCGGCTCCACCCTCGCCGGCTCGCATTCAGCAGATCAGCCAGGAACAGTGCGAGGTCGCCGTGCGCCGCTACCTCGGCACCAAGTTCGATCCCAACAGCAGGTTCACCATCAGCATGCTGTGGTCCGGTGACCGGGCGTGGCGCCAGTCCGGCGAGCGGCGCATGCTGTGCGGCCTGCAACTGCCCGGCCCCAACAACCAGCAGATCGCCTTCAAGGGCAAGGTCGCCGACATCGACCAGTCCAAGGTCTGGCCGGCCGGCACCTGCCTGGGCATCGATTCGACCAGCAACCAGCCCGTCGACGTTCCGGTCGACTGCATGGCCCCGCACGCGATGGAAGTCAGCGGCACGGTCAACCTGGCCGAGAAATTTCCCAATGCCCTGCCCGCCGAAGCGGACCAGGACGCGTTCATCAAGGACGCGTGCACCAAGATGACGGACGCCTACCTCGCGCCCATCCAGTTGCGCACCACCACCCTGACGCTGATCTACCCGACCCTGTCGCTGCCGAGTTGGACGGCGGGTAGCCGTGAGGTCGCGTGCAGCATCGGCGCAACCCTGGGCAACGGCGGCTGGGCCACCCTGGTGAACTCCGCCAAGGGCCCGTTGCTGATCAACGGGCAGCCGCCCGTCGCGCCGCCCGACATCCCCGAGGACCGGCTCACCCCGCCGTCGATACCCGTCCAGGTCCCGACTCAGGCGCCGACCCAGGTCCCAAGCGCGCCGGCCGACCCGGGCAATCAGCACCTTCCCCAGCAACAACACATGCCCCAGCAGCAGCAGCCGGTTGTCACGCAGCCTCGCTCGCCGGCGTCGCAAGCGCCCGCGTCGACGGCCAGCCCGGCGCCGCAGGCTCCGGCCCCGGCCGACGGCGGAGCGCCGCCGAACGGCCAGGCACCGGAGGGCGCGCCACCCGCGGGCGACTCCCCGCCCCCGGGCTAGCCACGTGGGCGTGCGGATGGACCCGCAGCGGTTCGACGAGCTCGTCTCCGACGCACTGGACCTGATCCCGCCCCAGCTGACGGGCGCGATGGACAACGTTGTCGTGTTGGTCGAAGATCGCCACCCCGAGGAAGGCGACCTGCTGGGACTTTACGAAGGGGTGGCGTTGACCGAGCGGGACTCCGACTACGCAGGGGCGCTGCCGGACACCATCACGATCTACCGCGAGGCGCTGCTGGACGCGTGCGAATCCGACGACGAGGTGGTCGAGGAGGTGGCGATCACGGTGATTCACGAAATCGCCCACCACTTCGGCATCGACGACGGCCGGCTGGACGAACTGGGCTGGGGCTGATCACGCTGCCTCCCCCATCAGCGCGACACCCTGGGCGCGGCATCCCGGATTTGTCTCGGCATGGTGCTATGAACGGCTAATGAGCGCCGACTGCCGCGACTGCCGGGCAGGCTTGGAGCACTGCCACGGCACCATAATTCGCCACAGCGAGGGCCGGTTCAGGGGCCGGTTGCTGGGCCGGACCGAATGCACCGAGCCGGGCTGCGTCAGCCCGGAGGAGCTGCCACACGCTTTCATCGTCGACTGCGATGCCGTCGGCTGCGACTGCGCTGAAAGTGCCCAAGTGGCCGAATCGGTGGCCCGCGCGGTCTGATCCGACCGAGTTCGGCTCAGCCCATCGGGTCGGTGGTCGACGCCACCGCATCGGTCATCGACTCCGCTTCGGAAGCAGCGGCCTTGGGGCAGAACGGCGGCGTCAGGGCTCCCCACCGCAGACAGCTCCAGCGCCCATCTGTGATGGGCGCCAACACCACCGATTCGGCGTTGTTCAGATGGTTTTCCAGCGCAAAGTCACCATCCACGCCGGCCAGCACGGCGGACGCCAGCCGGATCGCCGCGCCATGGCTGACGACGACGATGTCCCCGCTGAAGTCGTCGTCGTCGAGGTAGCGGATCCGCAGCTCGGTGAGCACCGGCACGTAACGGTCCAGCACGTCGTTACCGGTCTCGCCGCCGGGTAGCGGCAGGTCCAGTTCACCCCGGTGCCATCGGTCGTAGATCGCGTTGAATTCGGCGACCGCCTCGTCGTCGCTGCGGTTTTCCAGCTTCCCGACCTGCACTTCGTGGATGCCGGCGACCTCCTGGGCCAGCACGTCGAATTCGGCGCCGATCACCGCGGCCGTCTCGCCGGCCCGCACTGCCACCGAGTGCGCCAGCATCGCCGGACGCCCGGAACCCTGGGCGAAAGCCAGGGCCTGATCACGCCCCAGCGGGGTCAGCGCGGATCCCGGCGGCCGGGTGTCCAGTCGCCGTTCGACGTTGCCGTAGGTCTGGCCGTGTCGCAGCAGCACCAAGCGGCCGCTCATCGGCCGGTCCCCGCGTCCCGCTCCGGCTCACCCGTCCGCTGCCGCTCCAGCCAGAGCGACGCCTCGTCCGCCGGTGGCGGCACCACCGTCGCGGCCGATTCGGTCGGCCAGGAACCCAGATATCGCACTCCCGCACAACGACGGTGCAGCGCCTTGAGTGCCTCGGCGACGGCATCGTCGTCGATGTGGCCGGCACAGTCCACGAAGAATAGATAGGTGCCTAGCTCGGTGCGGGTCGGCCGGGCTTCGATCCGGGTGAGGTCAATCCCCCGCATGGCGAACTCGGTGAGCGTGTCCACCAGCGCGCCGGGCACGTTGTCGATGAGCAGCACCGCCGACGTGCGATCGGCGCCCGTGCGGGCCGGGGGCGGCCCCGGCAGGCCGACCAGCAAAAACCGGGTACGGGCGTTGGCTTCGTCGACGACGCCTTCGGCCAGGGCCTCCAGCCCGCGCTGAGTGCCGGCCAGCGGTGCCGTCACCGCGGCGTCGACCTTGCCGTCGGCCACCTGCTGCGCGGCGTCGGCGTTGGAATACGCGGGCCGCACTTCCGCGCCGGGCAGGTGCTCGCTGAGCCAGCGCCGCACCTGCGCGGCCGCCACCGGGAACGCGGCCACCGTGCGTACCTCGCCGGCGGCGACGCCGGGTTTGACGACGATGTTGAACGACACATCCAGCGTCGTTTCGGCGAACACCTGCAACGGCGAACCGTTCGCCAACCCGTCCAGGGTGGGAATCACCGACCCGTCGATCGAGTTCTCGATCGGGACGCACGCGTAATCGGCGACGCCCTCGCGGACCGCATCCAGCGCCCCGGGCGTGCTCTCGATGGGCAACCGCGCCGCGCCATCGGTCTCGGGAATCAGCCCGGTCGCCGTCATCTGCAGCAGCGCGGCCTCGGTGAAGGTTCCTTCGGGACCGAGGTAAGCGATGCGGGCCACGCCCTCAACCTTAATGGGGCCGGGTGGGACCCCAATCGGGCCTCGGTGACGCCAATCGGCCGCAAGCCTTGCGTCGGCCATCGCCGTAAGTTAACTTAGCCTTACCTAAGGAGGGTAGGCATGTTGCCACTGGCTGGCGCGGAGCCGACGACCGCGGAACGCATTCGCAGCGCCTGCGCACGGGCCGGCAGCGCCCTCCTCGCGGTCGACGGCGCGGACCCGGTGGCGACCCCCGTGTGCCACCTCCTCCACGACGGATCGTTCGCCGTGGCGGTCCCCGTCGAGGGGGCCGGGGCGTCCGGATCGCACGCGTTGCTGGAGCTGGCCGACTACGCGCCGCTTCCGGTGCGCGAGCCGGTCCGCTCGCTGGTGTGGTTACGCGGGCAACTGCAGCGGGTGCCCTTGGCCGAGGTGCCGGGGATGCTGGACCTGATCGCCGCCGAGTACCCGAACCCGGCGCTGCTGCAGATCGAGACCCCGCTATCGCGGCTGGCCCAGCCCATGGAGCCGGCCGAAAGCCGGTACGCGATGATGCGCCTCGAGGTCGCATCCGTGGTGGTAACCGACGCGACCGGCGCCGAGCCGGTCAGCGTGGCGGCCCTGCTCGAAGCACGGCCCGACCCGTTTTGCGAGATCGAGTCTGGCCTGCTGTGGCACCTGGCCACGGCCCACGACGACGTGGTCACCCGCCTGGTCTCCCGGCTGCCGGCGCCGCTGCGCCGCGGACAGGTCCGGCCGCTCGGTCTCGACCGGTACGGCATGCGATTCCGTGTCGAGGGCAACGACGGAGATCACGACATCCGGCTGCCCTTCCACAAGCCGGTGGACGACATGAACGGGCTCGGCCAGGCCATCCGGGTGCTCATGGGTTGCCCGTTCATCAACGGGCTGCGCGCGCGCCGATAGCGGCGCGAGTGCGCTTAGGCGACCCGAATCTCGTAAGTTATCCAGGTGACCGGCGATCGATCACCGGAATTTCACCCCCGGCCGGCGCGCCCGGAGCCCTCGCAGGTGATCCGCCGCGCAACCCCGGTGCCGCAACCGCTGGCCGAGCAGACGATCCCGTTGCGCCGGGTTCCCCCCTCCCCGCCCTCCCCGCCGCCGGTTGCGCCCCCACGACGACCGGCCGCGCCCCGGCCACCCGTCGCACCCGTCGCACCCGTCGCGCCCGCCGCGCCCGCCGCGCCGGTCCCGCCCCGCACGCCCCGTAAGCCCCGTAAGCCCCGCAAGCCCCGCAAGCGCCGCCGGCTCCGCGTGCTGGTGCGCATCGCGTTAACCGTTCCGTTGCTCGCCGCCATCGGCCTGATCGGCGGGGCCGCCTGGTTCGACTCCGCACTCAAGCGCGAATCGGCGCTGAGCGACTACCAGGGCCGGCCCGCGGCCGGCCGCGGCACCAACTGGCTGCTGGTCGGTGCGGACAGCCGCGAGGGCCTCACAGCCGAGCAGCAGCGAGAGCTGGCCACGGGCGGCGACATCGGCAGCAGCCGAACCGACACGATTCTGCTGGTACACGTGCCGGGCTTGGGGTCGAGCACGCGGCCGACCATGGTGTCCATCCCACGCGACTCATACGTGCCGATTCCCGGGCAGGGCAAGGACAAGATCAACGCCGCATTCGCCCTCGGCGGGGCACCCCTGCTGACCAAGACCGTAGAGCAAGCCACCGGGTTGCACGTGGATCACTACGCCGAGATCGGGTTCGGCGGGTTCGCGGCCTTGGTCGACGCGCTGGGCGGGGTGACCGTATGCCCGGCCGAGCCGATCAACGATCCGTTGGCCGGCATCGATCTGCCCGCTGGCTGCCAGGATCTGACGGGCCGCAATGCGCTGGGATATGTGCGGACCCGGGACACGCCGAGGGCGGACCTGGACCGGATGGTCAACCAACGGGAGTTCATGACGGCGCTGCTGCACCGGGCCGCCAGTCCGGCCGTGTGGCTCAATCCGTGGCGCTGGTACTCGGTACCGCGCGCGGCCGCCGACGCCCTGACCGTGGACCGTGGCGACCACGTTTGGGACCTGGCCAGGCTCGGCTGGGCGCTGCACGGCGCCACAACGGCGGTGACGGTGCCGATCGGCGAATTAACCAACAGCGACGCGGGCTCGGTGGTGGTGTGGAATCACGACGCGGCCCGCGAGTTGTTCGACGCGTTGGCCGCCGATGCGCCGGTGCCCGCAGCCGCGCTCGAAGGCCACTAGCGGAAAGCTCGCAAGCAGCCCTTCCAGGGAGTTCGACGCAGGTGTTAATATTTGCGTCGCGTCGACCATTCAGCAGGGGGCACTGTCGGCGGCGGCCATCCGATCTGGCCGCGATCAGGTCGGCGATCAGCGAGGCCACGGCCGCCGCCGCGGCCCCGACCACCCAACTGCGGGCCGGCCGCCACCGATCGAGGTTTCAGCGGCGATCTCGGCGCTGTTCAGCGACCACGCCCGGGCCTATCAGGCAGTGAGCGCACAGGCCACAGCCTTTCGCTAGAAGTTTGCGCAGGCCATGGCCAGCGCGGGCAGTTCGTATGCCGGTGCCGAAGGTGCTATTGCGCAGGATCTGCTCAGGTCGGTCAACTCCCCCGCGGAGGCCATGTTGGGGCGCCCGCTGATCGGCGACGGCACCAACGGGACGGCCGCCCTCAGCGGCAATCCCGTCGCCGGCGGCGACGGCGGGCCCGGTGGCCAGCGCGGCGCTGGCGGCGCCGCGCCGCAGATCGGCGACGGCGGCAACGGCGGTGACGGCGGTGACGGCGGCGCGGCCGGTGGCGGCGGCCAGGGCACCCCCGGCGACGGCGGCGCGGGCGCGGTCGGCGGCGCCGGAGGACAGCGCTTCGGCACCGCCGGCGCTCACGGTGCAGATGGCGCCGTCGGAACTGGCTGACATCGACCCCCACCGCCCGCAGTCGGATTAAGCTCCGCGGCGCCGGGGAGCCGCAAATACCGGCAAAGCTTGATAAGTTAGGTAAAGCTGGCCTTTCGGGATCCTAGCGAGAATTAGGAATACCTTTCCTTTGTAAGGAATGCCTTCGTTGCAACCCCCTTTTGAGCTGCGGTAACCTACCTTTCATGAGAGAATATGATGGTTCAAAGACGAAATTTCTTACATTGTTACAGGATCAGATTTATAACGAATTCACTTGCGCGCAGCAATACCTGGCGATCGCCGTTTATTTCGATGGGTCCGACTTACCGCAATTGGCAAAACATTTTTACGGCCAAGCGGCCGAGGAACGAAATCACGCGATGGTGCTGGTGCAGCACCTGCTCGACCGCGACATCCACGTCGAGATCCCCGGAGTCGACTCGGTGCGTAACCGATTCGACCGGCCGCGCGACGCGCTGGCGCTGGCGCTCGATCAGGAACGTGCGGTCACCGAGCAGGTCAGCCGGCTCGCGGCCGTCGCCCGGGACGAGGGCGACTATCTCGGCGAGCAGTTCATGCAGTGGTTCCTGGCGGAGCAGATCGAAGAGGTCGCGCTGATGACCACGCTGGTGCGGGTCGCCGATCGCGCCGGGGCCAACCTGTTCGATCTGGAGAACTTCGTCGCCCGCGAGTTGAGTGCGTCGCCCGCCGGAGTGGGCGCGCCCAAGGCCGCCGGCGCCGGCTAGCCGCTGCCCGCGTCGGCGTGCCCTTTCTGCACCCAGGCCTTGGTGCGGCCTGGGTGGTGGGTGGCGATCCAGGCCACCCCGATCTCGCGGCAAAAGTCGATGTCGTCGTACTCGTCGACGTTCCAGCAGTACACCGACCGGCCCTGGGCGCCGGATCGGTCCACGAGCTGCGGGTATTCCTTCAACGCCGAAAGCGACGGCCCGACCGCGGTGGCCCCGACGGCGGTGGCCGCGCTGCTGGCCAGGTAACGGGCGCCATTCCCGAGCAGGACCGTCGGCAGCAGCGGCGCCGCGCGCCGGATTCGCCAGACCGCGGCCGCCGAGAACGACATCACGACGGCACGGGATCGGTCGGCAGACGCGGGCGAGGCGATGCCGAAGCGGTGCAGCAGCGCCAGCAACTTGGTTTCAACCAGCGAGCCGTATCGGACGGGATGCTTCGTCTCGACGAAGATCTTCACCGGCCGGCGCCAATCCAGAACCAGCGAAACAAGGGCATCGAACGTCAGCAGACTGGTGTCACCGTGCGTGCCGTCGGCACGCCAGCTGTCGTGCCAGGCGCCGTACTCCAGCTCGCGCAGCTGGTCCAGCGTCATGGTGCTGACCAAACCGGCTCCTGTCGACGTCCGGTCCAGCCGGCGGTCGTGCACGCAGACCAGGTGGCCGTCGCGGGTCAGCCGCACATCGCATTCGACACCGTCGGCGCCCTCTTTGAGCGCGAGCTCATAGGCGGCCAGCGTGTGTTCGGGCCGGGAGGCCGAGGCACCTCTGTGGGCAACCACAAAGGGATGAGCGGCGAGCACCTCGTCGGCCCACGTCATACCACTATGCTGCCGGTTCCTGCCCGTCCAACTCAACCGGAACCGCGGATGCGGGCGCGGCAGATTGGTCTGGGACCATCATCCAGCGATGCGCGGGCCGGGCGACCGGTTTGCGCTCAAAGCCTTCGAAAACCCGGGCCACGGCGGACACGGCGGCGGCCGCAAATAGGTACGCAAACACCATCAAGACGGTGTTGTTGGCGATGCTCTGCGCGTCCGTGGCGAAGCTGGTGACGATAGCGAAGATGGAAACCAGGTAGCTGAACACCCAGGCGATCCACCACACCACGACCGGTCGGTGTAGCCGGTCGCGCTGGTTTTCGATGGTTGCCAGCTCCACGACGTATACCGGCGCCCACAGCAGGTTGGCGAATGGCACCAGGCAGCCGGCCCACAACGCCTTCGGGGAGCGCGACTCCGGCATCGCGTAATGCGAGAACGCGGCGGCCCGACGCGCGATCAACCACCGGATCAGCATCACCGCGCACAGGGCCAACGCGGCGATCGCGGCCACGCTGGCCAGCACCCCGAGCCAGTCCGCCGCGATCGCGACCAGCGAGTTCAGCAATGTGTTCCGGTTGAAGATCAACAGCGCGTAGCGCAAGACGTACACCAGCGCGGCAATGCCGAGCACCAGGATCGTCACGAACAGAGTGGTGCGCACCGCCGCGGCCGACGGGCCCGTCTGCTCGGGTGCCTTCTCCCGCTCGGGGGCCTGCTCGACGCGGTCCGCCAGCCCCCAACGCGGGATCACGGCGTAACGCGGCGTGGGCCCAAGGGGCCGCCGGCCGCGCCGGGTCGGCGGCGCGGCGCCCGGCCGCACCGCGATCCACCGGAAGCCGGCCGGCAGCCGCGGCGGCACGCGTTGCCACGCGGGGGGCCGCGGCGCGGTGGTGGCCCCCGGCGAGCCGGGGTGCGAACTCCACCGGGGGTCGGCCGGCGGCGCGTCCGGCAGGGGCGCCATCAGCGCCCCACGACAGCGGGGACACCATTCCCGTCGCCGTTCGCGGACGTTCCACCGAGTGCCGCATTGCGAGCACACCTGGATCACCGGACCAGCCTAACCGTGGCGGCGCTGCGCACCGCGAGACCGTCGTCAGACTTCGCGCGCGGGGCCTCGAACCAAGCGCGTCCGGGCGAAGGCCCGCACCTCGATACAGTTACCCAGGGCTATCCACAGTTTCCACAGATTTATCCACAACGCGCGTTGTCATTGTCACAGCCTCCATCCCCGGCCGACCGCAAATGTGGATAACGCTGCGCACCCGGGGCAGCGGCGCCCGACTACTGCGCGCATTGGCGGAGCGAAATCGATTGTCCAGCTAATCAACCGCTGACTTGGGTGCCCGACCGCGCGGCGTGCCCGGGCCCGATGGCCTCCGGCGAAGGGCTGGATCGCGAAGAGTCCGCAGGTCAGCGCCGCGCCCGCGAATCGGTGTTGGGCTGCCGTGCGGCGGCATTTTCTGATGCGTCTTCTCCAGGCGCGTATGCACCCGTTTCTCGGAAGAACCCAAAGCGCTAAAATCGCGTGCGCGATGGTTTGTTGTGACTCACCTCACTGCGGTGGGGTGAATGTGCAGGTGAGGGGCGTCTGATGGCGACACACTCGTTCGGTCCGGGTTCGACGACGTCGTCGAACTCGTACTCCGGCTCGTCCGCCTGGAAGCACTCCTACGGCATCGCGGCCTTACGGGCCGGCCTGATCGCAATCGCGTTGCTGGCCATTCTCGCGGCCATCGTTTGGGCGTAACGGCACGCCGACCGGGTATCCGAGGTCGCTGCCCAGAGCGGTCGTTCTTGCACCGCGCGCGGTCATGGAGCAGGGTTGACTAGTGTGGCTCGGGGCCAGACCGCCGCGCGGCGGAACCCGTGCGAGTGAGCGTCAGACGATCACCAACGATCATCGAAGGAAGGAAAGCCGTGGCTGAATACACCCTGCCCGATTTGGACTGGGACTACGCAGCGCTGGAACCGCACATCTCCGGCCAGATCAACGAAATCCACCACAGCAAGCACCACGCCGCCTACGTCAAGGGTGTGAACGACGCGGTTGCCAAGCTGGAAGAGGCACGCGCCAAGGACGACCATTCTGCGATCTTCTTGAACGAGAAGAACCTGGCATTTCATCTGGGTGGCCACGTCAACCACTCGATCTGGTGGAAGAACCTGTCGCCCAACGGTGGCGACAAGCCGACCGGCGAACTCGCCGCGGCCATCGATGACGCGTTCGGATCGTTCGACAAGTTCCGCGCGCAATTCAGCGCCGCCGCCAACGGCTTGCAGGGCTCGGGCTGGGCGGTGCTCGGCTACGACACGCTGGGCGGCAAGTTGCTCACTTTCCAGCTCTACGACCAGCAGGCCAATGTCCCGCTCGGCATCATTCCGCTGCTGCAGGTGGACATGTGGGAGCACGCGTTCTACTTGCAGTACAAGAACGTCAAGGCCGACTATGTCAAGGCGTTCTGGAACGTAGTCAATTGGGCCGACGTGCAGTCGCGCTACGCGGCAGCAACTTCGAAGACCCAAGGGCTGATTTTCGGCTGACTTTCGGCTGACTGCGTCCCGACCAGCACGGGCGTCGCGCGGATCGCGCGGCGCCCTGCTGCTTTTCAGGGCCGAAGGACCCGCATGTGAGCAGTTTGTAAACCCGCGCGCTTCGGGCCGTGTCGAGTTGCAAGGTGCCGAAACCCCGCGCATGCTTGGTTATTCGAACTACGATAGTTAATCGGATGGAGGCTTTCCCGGGTCGGGCGGAGGGCGAGATGGATTCAGGGTCGGGCCAGCATATCGGGGTGGTTCCCTTTCATTCTCGGGGTGCCCTGAAAGGGTTTGTAATATCTGGGCGTTGGCCCGATTCGACTAAAGAGTGGGCCCAACTGTTGATGGTCGCGGTACGGGTCGCGTCGGTGCCCGGATTGCTTTCCACCACAACCGTTTTCGGTGCTCGCGAGGAACTGCCCGACGAGCCCGAGCCCGGCACCGTGGGCCTGGTGCTCGCCGAGGGTACCGTCTTCGGTGAATCAGCAATTCAGCCAGGATATTTCGCGGCTCATCAGCCCCCGGCGCTGCTGATGCTGCACCCACCGTCGGAAACCATGCCGTCGCTGCCGGAATGCACCGGTGCGGCGTCGGGATGCGTACTGCTGCCTGGACTGCCGTATCTCGGACTTGAGCATCGGGCGGCGTGGGTGGAAGCGGAAGCCGACGGAACCGTCACCTCAATGGTTAGCCGCGTCGGGGTCGACCCGATCAGTCATCCCGACACCGCGATTCTGGCAATGCTGCTTGCCGCATAAGGGAATTCGAACGAAATAGTTCGGGCGCCGAATCGCAGAATGCGGTTGGCCGAACTTTGTCGTGTTCCTGGCGCGCACCCAACCCGGCCGCTAGCCTGGACACCTTAGCGAAGGGGAAAAGGGGAAAAAAGAGGAGAAGCCCCATATCGTCGAGTCGACCGATGTTCGGTGGACCGAATGGCCCCAGACGGCCACCGACACGTGTCGAAAGGTCGTCCCGCATGCTCGCCGCCACGCTCCTGAGTGTTGGGGTCGTCTTCCTCGCCGAGCTCGGCGACAGATCCCAGCTCATCGCCATGACCTATGCGTTGCGCTACCGATGGTGGGTGGTGCTGACCGGGGTGGCGATCGCGGCCTGCACGGTCCACGGGATCTCGGTGACAGTCGGGCATTTTCTTGGCGCCACGCTGCCGACACGCCCGATAGCGTTTGCGTCCGCCGCGGCCTTCCTGGCCTTCGCGGTGTGGGCCTGGCGTGAGGGCGGCACCGACGACGACGTCTCGGCCACCCATGCATCCCGATTTGCTCTGCTCACCGTCGTCTCGTCGTTTGTGCTCGCCGAGATGAGCGACAAGACGACGTTGGCGACCCTGACGTTGGCCAGCGATCACGACTGGACCGGTGTGTGGATCGGCAGCACCCTGGGCATGATCTTGGCCGACGGCCTCGCCATCGCGGTCGGGACGCTGCTGCACCAGCGGCTCCCCCACCAGTTGCTGCACGCCGTGGCCAGCCTGCTCTTCCTGATTTTCGGACTGTGGATGCTGTTCGACAGCGCGCTCGGATGGCGGCCGGTGGCCATTGCCGTCACCGCGGCGATGGGGCTGGCCGCCCTGACGGTCGGGGCCGTACGGGCGTCGCAAACTGGGCGACCGCGCCGCACGGCACCCTCGACCGAAGCGACGGCACCGAAAATCACCTGAGTTGGCGACGGCGCGGACCCCCTCGCCCGGCGCCTCCCACCGTCGGCCCCGGCGGAGGCTCAGGGGCCCGCAGACCGCGCCTCGAGCCCGCCTGTGCGGCCTGCGCGGACCGTCGGCAGCAAAGACGATACCCGGCGCACACCGGGCTGTGCGCTGGTTGCCCAGGATCGCCCATTTCCGCCAGAAGTGGCGGCCTCAGTCATTTCGCGTATGCTGACGACGGCGAACCGCCAAGTAGCCTCTGAACACGCTTTCTGCGGATAAGCTGTGAATTCCTTTCAACTTATGGACACCCGACACGGTTGAATGCATGCTCTACAGGGGCGGTGTCGCTGGCCGCCACCAACACCGGTACCGAATCCGGGTGTGTTTGCACTTGGTTGTGAACACAACTGTCGCTACCATATTCAGCAAATACATAGGTTGAATCAGTTTCCTCTCAAGCTCGGTGGAGGTCATATCGATGAGCACGACGTTCGCAGCCCGCCTTAACCGCCTGTTCGACACGGTGTATCCCCCGGGGCGCGGGCCGCACACTTCCGCGGAGGTGATCGCGGCACTCAAGTCCGAGGGCATCACGATGTCGGCTCCCTACCTGTCGCAGCTACGGTCGGGCAATCGCACCAACCCATCGGTAGCGACGATGGCGGCCTTGGCCAACTTCTTCCGCATCAAGCCGGCCTACTTCACCGACGACGAGTACTACGAAAAGCTCGACTCGGAATTGGCCTGGCTGGCCAGCATGCGCGACGACGGCGTGCGCCGTATCGCGACGCGGAGCATCGGGTTGTCGGCCCAAGCCCAGCAGAACATCGTCGAGCGCGTTGACGAGCTGCGCCGGGCCGAGCGGGCTCGAGGCTGTGTCCGGCTGAGGTCTGGCTGACCCAGAGACCGGTCCGTCCGGCATGACCTGACGGACCGGGGTCTGCCCCTTCCGATTAGGGTTGATTCACCGCTCGCGCACACGCACGGCGATAGTTGACACGACACCGGGAGGCGGCCAGGAATGGGCCTGTTCCGCAAGCGTAAGAGCCGCGCGACGCGTCGCGCCGAAGCCCGTGCGATCAAATCCCGTGCCCGCCTTGAGGCCCGCCTAGGCGCCAAGAACGAGAGGCGTCGCATCAAGGGCGACCGACGCGCCGCGGACAGGGCGCTCAAGGCCCAGCTCAAAGCCCAGCGGGACAGCGACCGCGTGGCGCTCAAAGCCGCAGAGACCGAACTCAAGGCGGTCCGCGAGGGCAAGTTGCTCTCCCCGACCCGGATCCGCCGGATGATGACGGTGTCGAGGCTGCTGGCCCCGGTGCTGACGCCCTTGATATACCGCGGCGCCATGGCCGCCCGCGCGCTGATCGACCAACGTCGCGCGGATCAGCTGGGGATTCCACTGGCCCAGATCGGCCAGTTCTCCGGTCACGGCGCCCGGTTGTCGGCTCGCATCGCTGGGTCGGAGCAATCGTTGCGGATGGTGCAGGAAAAGAAGCCCAAGGACCCCGAAACCAAGCAGTTCGTCTCCGCCATCACCGATCGGCTGGCCGACCTTTCGGCGGCGATCACCGCCGCGGAGAACATGCCTGCCGCGCGTCGCCGCGCCGCCCATACGGCGATCTCGTCGCAGCTCGACGGCATCGAGGCGGACCTGATGGCCCGGCTTGGGTTGACCTGACGGCCGCACACGGATGCCAACACCGCGGATACGGGACAGACGGGCCAGATCGGGCAGATGGGGCTGGCACGTCCTGACCATCGCCGCGCTATTGGTCGTCGGCTCGATCGCCGGCAGCCCGCGGGCCTGGGCCCACGTCCAAGCCAGCACCGACAACGCCGTGCGCGGCGCCACGGCGATCGTCACGTTCCAGGTGCCTAACGAATCCGACGCCGGCGCCACTACCACGGCGCTCAGCGTCACCCTGCCCAATGTGGCATCCGCGCGCACGGAGGCCATGCCCGGATGGACGGCCAAGCTCGACCGCGACGCGGCTTCCGGCACAGTCCATTCGGTGACCTGGACGGCAATCCCGAACGGCGGCATCGCAGTAGACCAATTCGCGCTGTTCCGAATCTCGATGCAGTTGCCCGACTCCGACACCGCCAGATTCCCGGCGACCCAGACCTATTCAGACGGATCGATTGTGAAGTGGGACCAGCCCCCCCTGGTCGGCGGCGGCGAGCCAGAACATCCGGCACCCGCGCTGACGCTCAGCGCGGGGCCGGCGACGCACGACCATCACCCAACACCCGACAACACCGCCCGCCTGTTGGGCGCGGTGGCCCTGGCAATCGGCGCGCTGGGTATGGGCCTGGTGCTAGTCCTCCGGCGGCGGACATGAGGCAGCCGCCGCGCATCGTTTGGGTTGGCCTGCTGCTGGCCGCCCTCGCGGTGCTTGCCGGCCTGACCGCGCAGGCAGCGTCCGCGCACGCCGCGCGGGTGTCCTCCGAACCCGCCGACAACGCCGTTCTGGAGGTCGGCCCCAACAAGGTCAGCGCGACCTTCAACGAGCGATTGCAAACCACCTTCGCGGCCATGGCGGTCGTCGGGCCCGACGGCAACCTGTGGACCAGCGGCGACCCGACAGTGCAGGGCGCGGTCGTGGCCGACGACCTGCGGCCGCTCGGCCCGTCCGGCACCTACACGGTGAACTACCGCGTCACGTCCGCCGACGGCCACGTGGTGTCGGGATCCTTTTCGTTTCGGCTAACGGTGCCCGGCTCGGGTACTCCCGGTCCCCCGGCCGTCGCCAAAACCGATGACGACGACGCCCCGGTGTGGCCGTTTGCCGTGCTAACCGTGGTGCTCGTCGGCGCCGGCGCCTTATGGGCGATGCGACGCCGGCCATGACCGGCCCGCTAACCGTAGGCCTTCCGGGCGTCCTGGCATGATGGGACGCAACTAACTCGGCGCGCGACGAGAAATTTCACGCAAGCTACAAAGGAGCGGCCGCATGGCGGAACTGCACGATCCACCCAACAACGAACCCGAAGGCGCGTCGACACCGCCGGCCAAGAAGCCGCCCGCCAAGGCAGCCAAGACCCCGAAAGCACCCACGAAAAAGGCGCCCGCCAAGAAGGCAGCCGCAGCCAAGGCACCCGCCAAGAGCGCGCCGGCCAAAAAGGCACCAGCCAAAAAGGCACCGGCCAAACAGGCACCGGTCAAACAGGCTCCGGATCCAGTGCCACCCCAGGCAGCCGACCAGCCGCTGGACCTGCAGCAGCGAATCGAAACCAACGGGCAACTTGACGCCGCTAAAGATGCTGCGGCACAAGCGAAGTCAGCCGTAGAGAGTGCCAACAACCCGGTCGGGAAGCAACTTTCCGTCCCGGAATCGAGCGGCGCGCCGGTGCCGCTGATGGTTGCCTTCGCGTTGAGCCTGTTGGCGATCTTGCTGATCCGCCAGCTGCGACGCCGCTGACGTGGGCATGTCGTTTCGGCCGACCGCCGACCTCGTCGACAGCATCGGGCCCGACGTACGCAGCTGCGACCTCCAGTTCCGGCAGTTCGGTGGCCGCGCCGAATTTGCCGGGCCGATCAGCACCGTGCGCTGCTTCCAGGACAACGCGCTGCTGAAATCCGTTCTCTCGCAGCCGGGTGCGGGCGGGGTGCTGGTAATCGACGGCGCCGGATCCCTGCACACCGCCCTGGTCGGCGATCTGATCGCCGAGTTGGCTCGATCCAATGGCTGGGCCGGGCTGGTGGTCCACGGTGCGGTGCGTGACGCCGCCGCACTGCGGCGCATCGACATCGGCATCAAGGCGCTGGGCACCAATCCGCGCAAGAGCACCAAGACCGGCGCCGGCGAGCGCGATGTCGAGGTCGCCCTGGGGGGTGTGACTTTCGTGCCGGGCGATATCGCCTACAGCGACGACGACGGCATCGTCGTCGCCGCTGCACAGACCTAGACCGCCGAGCTGTCCACTAAGCCGCTACGGCGGCAGGCTTTTTGGCGAACCGGAGTCCCTCGTCGGCGATCTTGCCGCGCCGGATCAGCCGGATGTCGCGCAGGTAGTTCTGGTTCAGCCGCCACGGCGTGCGAGAACCCTGCTTGGGTAACACGTCGAGTGAGCGCAGCACGTAGCCCGGGGTGAACTCCATGAACGGGCGCTCCTCGACGTCGGCAGCCGGGTGCTCGGCCACCACTGTGTCAAAACCGTTGTCGTCCATGTAATTGAGCAACCGGCAGGCGAATTCCGAGACCAGGTCGGCCTTCAGCGTCCACGACGCGTTGGTGTAACCGACGGTGTAGACCAGGTTGGGCAGGCCGGAGAGCATCATGCCCTTGTAGGCCATCGTCTTGGTGAGGTCGACCGGGTCCCCGTCGATTGACCCCGTCGCGCCGCCGAACAGCTGCAGGTTCAATCCCGTTGCGGTGACGATGATGTCGGCCGGCAACTCGCGGCCCGAGCTGAGCCGGATGCCGGTCGCGGTGAACCGGTCTATGGTCTCGGTGACCACGTCGACCTTGCGCTGCCGGATGGCGCGGAACAAGTCGCCGTTGGGCACCAAGCACAGCCGCTGCTCCCACGGGTTGTAGCTCGGACCGAAGTGCTTTTGCACGTCGTAGTCCGAGGGAAGCTGGCGTTTGGCGAAGCCCACGAACATATTTCGCATCCGGTCCGGCCACTTCTGGCAGGCCTGGTACACCGCCACCTGCCGCAGCACGTTCTTCCAGCGAACCGCGGCGTATGCCGCCTTCTCCGGCAGCCAGCGGTTGAGCCTGTCGGCAATGTGGTCTTCTTCCGGCTGCGAGACGATGTAGGTGGGTGAGCGCTGCAGCATCGTGACGTGCTTGGCCCCCGAATTCGCCAGTGCCGGAACCAAAGTGACCGCGGTGGCGCCGCTGCCGATCACGACGACATTCTTGTCTGCGTAGTCGAGGTCCTCGGGCCAGTGTTGGGGATGGATGATCGGGCCGGGGAAATCCTCCGAGCCGGCGAACGTGGGCGCGTAGCCCTGCTCGTAGTTGTAGTAGCCGCTGCACAGAAACAGGAACGAGCACGAAATCGTGGTCGGCGTGCCGTTGTTCTCGATCTGCACGGTCCAGCGGTTGTCCGCGCTGGACCAGTCGGCGCCGGTGACCTTCTGGTTGAGCCGGATGTGCTTGTCGATGCCGTACATGGCCGCAGTGCTCTTGACGTACTGGAGGATGGGCGCGCCGTCGGCAATCGATTGGCGCTCGGTCCAGGGCCGGAACCGGAAGCCCAGTGTGTACATGTCGGAGTCGGAACGAATGCCGGGGTAACGGAAAAGATCCCAGGTACCGCCCATGGCTTCGCGCTTTTCCAGGATGGCGTAGCTCTTGTTCGGGCAACGTTCCTGCAGGTGCCAGGCCGCGCTCACGCCGGAGATGCCGGCGCCGACGATGACGACGTCAACGTGCTCAGTCATGTCCGCCACGCTATCAACGCTGTGTCGAGGTAGTCAACGTCGTGTCGAGACTCTCGACAGGGAGTAAGCTGCCCGTCGTGACGCGACCCGCCGCACCCGCCGCCAACCAAACCTCTCGGGGTCGGCGCAGCGCACGCCCGTCCGGGGACGATCGCGAACTGGCCATCCTCACCACCGCCGAGCGCCTGCTAGAGGACCGGGCGCTGACAGACATCTCGGTCGACGACCTGGCCAAGGGCGCCGGGATCTCCCGCCCGACGTTCTACTTCTATTTCGCGTCCAAGGAGGCCGTGCTGCTGACGCTGCTGGACCGGGTGGTCACCGAGGCAGACACCGCGCTGGAAGCCCTGAGCACCGAGCCGGAGAGCGACCCCGAAGCCATGTGGCGCAACGGAATCAACGTGTTCTTCGAGACGTTCGGGTCCCACAAAGCGGTGGTCCGGGCCGGCACGAGCGCCATGCCGAGCAGTGCCGAGGTCCGCGAGCTGTGGTCGACCTTCATGCGGAAGTGGATCACCTATACCGCCTCGGTGATCGACGCCGAGCGCGAGCGGGGCGCCGCGCCGGACACGCTGCCTTCCGAGGAGTTGGCCACCGCGCTCAACCTGATGAACGAGCGGACGTTGTTCGCGGCGTTCGTCGGCGAGCAGCCGTGCGTCCCCGAGGCCCACGTGCTGGACACGCTGGTGCACATCTGGGTGAACAGCATCTACAGCCCCCCTGGCCCGATAGCGCGATAGCCCGCGAGCCGGCCTTGTCGGCCAGCTGTGCGAACATGTGTTCGTGCGATGTGACGCGTCCATCCTGCACGCGGACCTGGATTCCTTCTACGCGTCCGTCGAACAGCGCGACGACCCGACGTTGCGCGGCCGCCCGGTGATAGTGGGCGGCGGGGTGGTGCTGGCCGCCAGCTACGAAGCCAAGGCGTACGGCGTGCGCACGGCGATGGGCGGGTCGCAGGCGCGCCGCCTGTGCCCGCCCGCGGTGGTGGTACCGCCGCGGATGTCGGCCTACTCTCGGGCCAGCGAGGACGTGTTCGAGGTGTTCCGTCACTGCACACCCGTGGTGGAGGCGGTGTCGGTGGACGAGGCGTTCCTCGACGTCAGCGGGCTACGCCGGGTATCGGGCACGCCGGTCCAGATCGCGACGCAACTGCGCGCCGACGTGCGCGACCAGGTCGGCCTGCCCATCACCGTCGGGATCGCCCGAACCAAGTTCCTCGCCAAAGTCGCGAGCCGGGAGGGCAAGCCCGACGGGCTGCTGCTGGTGCCGCCCGATCAGGAACTGGCGTTCCTGCACCCGTTGCCGGTCCGCAGCCTGTGGGGCGTGGGTGCGGTGACCGCCGACAAACTATGCGCGCACGGCATCGAGACGGTGGCCGACGTGGCCGAGCTCAGCGAATCGGCGCTGGCTTCGATGCTGGGCGCCGCGATGGGCCGCCAGCTGTACGCGCTATCCCACAACATCGACCGCCGCAGGGTGATCACCGGGGTGCGACGCCGGTCCGTGGGCGCCCAGCGCGCACTCGGACGCGCCGGCAACCGCATGTCGCCCGCCGAGATCGACGCCGTCGTCGTCGGGCTGATCGACCGAATCACCGCCCGGATGCGCGCCGCGGGGCGCACCGGTCGCACCGTGGTGCTGCGGCTGCGGTTCGACGACTTCAGCCGGGCGACCCGGTCGCGCACGCTGCCGTGGGCCACATCGTCGGCGCAGCCGATATTGGCCGCCGCGCGGCAGCTGGTCGCGGGGGCGGCGCCGCTGATCGCGCAGCGCGGCCTGACGCTGGTCGGCTTCGCGGTTTCGGGTATCGACCGCAGCGGCGCGCAGCAGTTGATGCTTCCGTTCGGTGCGGGTTCGCGGGCCCCGGGTGATCTGGACGACCTGGATAGTGCCGTCGACCAAATCCGCCGTCGCTACGGCAAATCCGCACTCACCCGCGGTGTCTTGATCGGCCATGACCCGGGCTTCGAGATGCCACATCTCCCCGACTGAGGCGGTCGCGCGACCCCGACCGACCGCGTGATAGACGTACATCCATGACGCTTTCGCCCGAGGATCGGGTTACGGCCTTCATCGCCGCCGATCCGGACAGCATCTGGGACATGATCAGCGACGTCACCCGGATGGGCCAGTGGAGTCCCGAGTGCTACCGGGCTATGTGGCTCACGTCCAAGCGCGGCAAGGGCGCTCTATTTCTCGGCCTCAACAAGGATCGCGGTCTGAGCTGGCCCTCGCCGGCGATCGTCACCGAATCCCAGCGCGGGAAGGCATTCGCATTCCGCGCCGCCAGCGGAGTGGTCTGGCGGTACGAATTGACAGCCAAGGACGGGGGTTGCCTCCTCGTGGAGGAGCGCATTGCGGCGCGGGAGTTCCGCTGGGTCAAGACTGCCTACCGACTGTTCCTCGGCGGGTACGAGCGTCGCCTGGAAGTCCTGCGGGCCGGCATGCAGCGCACCGTCGAAGAAATCAGAGCCGCCGCAGAAAACGGCGAAAACGCCACTTAGACGGCATACACTCGCCAACTGCCCGGCACGCCTTTGAGTTCATGCTCGCCGCGCGCGCGGAACACGCGTCCTGATCCAGTGACGACCTCCCGTACGGTCGACGAAACCAACACCTCGCTCGGGCCCGCGAGGGCGGCGATCCGCGCACCGATGTGCACAGCCATGCCGGCAACGTCAGCGCCGCGAACCTCCATTTCGCCGATGTGGATGCCGGCACGGACCTCGATCCCCAACGCGCGCATCGCGGCGCCAATCGCTGCGGCACAGTCGATCGCCACACTCGGGCTGCCGAAGACCGCCAGAAATCCGTCGCCGACCGTGTTAATTTCACGGCCGCCGAAGCGCTCGAGCTGTCGCCGAATGACGCTGTCGTGGTTGTCCAAGAGGTCGTGCCAGCGGTCGTCGCCGAGGGCCGCCGCGCGTTCGGTCGAGCCCACGATGTCGGTGAAGAGGACGGTGGCCACCACTCGGTCGGTCCCGGCGCCACCGCGCACGCCGGTGACGAATTCCTCGACCTCGTCGAGCAACTTGGCGGTGTCGCCAACCCAATACAGCATGTCGGCGCCGGGCAATTCGACGTAGGTGGACTGCGGTATCCGCTCCGCCAGGTAGCGCCCGTGTTCGGCGCGAAGGTAGGTGGAATCGCGACGGTGCAAGATCACGGTCGGGGCCATGATGCGGTCGAGAAGGTCACGCACGTCGCCCTGCACCGCCACCGCGCCGACGGCGCTCGCCATGGTCGGCGAGGCCGCACGATTACCCGCGAGGTCCCACCACGTGCGAAACGCCTCCACGCCGGCGACGGACGGCGCCACTAAGTCGAGGACATCGACACCCCGCTCGACCGCATCCAGTTCGTAGGCAACGGTCGTCAGGGCGGTGGCCTCGCTCAGCTGGACGCCGAAGGGATAATCGGCCGCCCACGAAAAACGGGCCGCGCCGTTCACGATAACCAGTCCATTCACCCGATCGGGATAGGTCGCGGCCAGGACAAGCCCGATCGTCGACGCCCAACCGGAAACAAAGATCGTCGCCTTCGGACACCCAACCGCATCCATCACCGCGATGGCGTCCTGCGCCCAAAACTGCGGCCCAATCTCATCTGTCGATGGAACCCGCGATGACAGGCCCGTCCCACGGTAGTCAAACCTGAGCACCCTGCAGAACGACGCCAGCCGTTGATGAAAGCGATTCATCGATGGCTCGGTCGCGATGGAATCGATCGGAATCAGCGCAGTCGGCAACACCAACACGTCGTGGGCGCCATCGCCAATAACCTGATAGGCGACGTCCATGTCGCCACACTTGGCATAGCGAGTCCGGCCTGCAACAACCACAGCAAGAGGCTAGTTGAGGGTAGCGGGCCAGCCCTAAGATCCGGTCCACTCCAACAGCCGTTCGGCGGGCCAGGTATTGACGATCCGGTCGAGCGGAACACCCGCGTCCAGCGCGCGCTGGGCGCCGTAGCCGAGGAAGTCCAGCTGGCCCGGCGCGTGCGCGTCGGTGTCGATGCTGAACACGCAGCCGATCTCGAGCGCCAGGTTCAGCAGGCGGGTCGGCGGATCGCGGCGCTCGGGACGGGAGTTGATCTCCACCGCGGTGCCGTGGTCGCGGCAGGCGGTGAACACCGCCTCGGCGTCGAACTTCGATTCGGGCCGAATCCCGCGGTTGCCGGCCACCAGCCGGCCGGTGCAGTGACCCAGCACATCGGCGTGGCCGTTGCGGACGGCGCGCACCATGCGGCGGGTCATCGCCGCGGCATCCATCGACAACTTCGAGTGCACGCTGGCCACCACGACGTCAAGGCGTTCCAGCAGCTCGGGCTCCTGGTCAAGGGTGCCGTCGTCGAGGATGTCCACCTCGATGCCGGTGAGAATGCGCATCGGCGCGAACTTTTCGCGCAACGCCTCGATGACGTCGAGCTGTTTGCGCAGCCGCTCGGGCGACAGGCCATTGGCGATCGTGAGCCGAGGCGAATGGTCGGTCACCGCGCAATATTCGTGGCCCAGCGCTGACGCGGTGGCCATCATCTCCTCGATCGGCGCCGACCCGTCCGACCAGTTCGAATGCAGATGCAGATCCCCGCGCAGCGCGGCACGCACCTGGCCGCCGCCGAGATCTTTGGCGGCAGAGCGCAATTCGACCAACAGGTCGGGCTCGCGGCCGGACCAGGCCTGGGTGATGACCTTCGCGGTTTTGGGCCCGATGCCCGGCAGCGACTGCCAACTGTTGGCCTGGCCGTGGCGTTCGCGCGCGGCGTCGTCGAGGCCTTCGACGACATCGGCGGCGTTGCGATAGGCCATCACCCGCCTGGGGTCATCGCGGTTTCGGTCCCGGTAGTAGGCGATCTGGCGTAGCGCGACGACCGGGTCCATTACCAGAACTGCCCGGCCACAAATCCGGCGAAAACCACTGCGAAACCGCCTATCTCACCGACGATGAGCAGCGCCATGGATGCCCTGGTTCCGCGGACCGGGGGATCGAATTGGTTGACGGTGTCGCGGCGTGCACCGTGAGAAATATAACCAACGATGGCCCCGACGAAGAAGAACACGACGACCATCGCCGCGCTGAGGTTGACCCATGCCGGCCACGCGCTGAGTTCGACGAAGACCGCGAGCAGCAGGGTCGCGAAGGAATAGAGCAGCGCCGCCCGGTGCGCGATGTCGACGTACGGATGGGCCCGGTGATCGTCAGAGACCATGATCTGGTGGTATTTCCAGACCCCGAGAGCGAGCGCAAGCAAAAATATCAGCCCTGCCGCCAGTAGGGTGACCTTGGTGTCGATTCCTAGCGCGTTAAAAGGAGAAGTCATCGTCCAGACGAGTTTAGTTGCGCAGCGCGCGGACCGGCCAACGTCGAGCCCAGTCAGCTATCGCCACCAGGTCATAAACATTTCACAAACATGCGTGTGACACGTTCGCGCAGTGAATCGCGATGATCAAGGGGTCCGCATGAAGGACGAAATGGATAGCGCCGTCCCCAGCTATTGCCAAACGAGCGACACCGGCTGGCGTGACAACGTTCTCGACCCGGTGCAGCAGGCGCTGGCGGCCTATGACGGCGATGACATCTGGGCAGATGTCATAACCCGGCTCGACAATTACGACGCGGCCGCGACGGCGTACTTGGGGACCGCTTGCGCAAACCCGGTGTTTGCGGTGGTGACCGGAACCGCCTACCAGTGGTGTCCGGAGCTGGGATTATGGCAGGCCGTCGACGCGCGGGCCGACATTGGGGAGGCGCTGTCCGATTCGCTCAGGATGTCCATAGCGTCGGTCCTCGGTCGCCTTCGCGGGCGACGGGGTCGCAAGGCATCATCCGGACGCTGATCGGCACGGTGATTTCACCAACAACGCAGTCAGCCTTGCCAAAGGCGGTGGCTTGACGTAGCGAGGAAGTCATGCGATTCGCGTTCAAAACATCCCCGCAAAACACCACCTGGGCGGACATGCTCGCTGTCTGGCGCGCCGCCGACGACATCGACGTCTACGAGTCCGGATGGACGTTCGACCACTTTTACCCGATCTTTTCCGACAGCGACGGACCCTGCCTGGAGGGCTGGACGACGCTCACCGCGTTGGCGCAGGCCACCACGCGGCTGCGGCTCGGCACCCTGGTCACCGGGATCCACTACCGCCACCCCGCGCTGTTGGCCAACATGGCCGCCGCGCTGGACATCATCTCCAACGGACGACTCGAGTTGGGCATCGGCGCGGGCTGGAACGAGCAGGAGTCGGGCGCCTACGGGATCGAACTGGGCACCGTCAAGGATCGCTTTGACCGCTTCGAGGAAGCCTGTGCGGTGCTGACCAGCCTGCTGAGCCAGGAAAGCACCACCTTTGACGGCAAGTACTACCAGCTCAAGGACGCACGCAACGAGCCCAAGGGCCCGCAGCGTCCGCACCCGCCAATCTGCATCGGCGGCAGCGGAGAGAAGCGCACCCTGCGGATCACCGCGCGCTACGCCCAACACTGGAACTTTGTCGGCGGCCCGCCCGACCTGTTCGCCCACAAGCGGGACGTGCTGGCCGCACACTGCGCCGACATCGGGCGGGACCCGAAGGAGATCACCTTGTCGGCTCACCTTCGCCTGGAGGCAGATGGCAACTACGGCAAGGTCGTCGATGATGCGGCCGCGCTGGGGGCCGAAGGCTTGGACCTGGGCATCGTCTACCTGCCCCCGCCGCACGACCCAGCCGTGCTGGAACCGCTCGCGGAGGCGATCCGGGACTCGGGATTAACTAGCTGGACAGATAGCCCAGAGTGAAGCCCGTGCGAAACTGAGGCCCGAGCGTCACAGCAGCTTCACGTTCGGCGCTATGTTGGCCTGCCAGTGCGCTGATCGTGACCAGGTCATGGCCTAGGAACGCACACAATCCGACAACGGGTCAACGCGCTGAGTTTTCACGTCGAAGTAGCTAACAACGCGATAAAAGCTGAGCAAACTTATTGTGTACCGCCGGGCACACAACGGGCGCGCAATGCGAAGGGTTATACCCCGAACAGCAGGATCTCTTGAGCGGTAATCAAGCGCTCCTGCTTTGCGGGAAATTCGTGACTCTTGAGTGGGTGGCGAAACCATGACCAGGCTATTCGCCCCATCTTCGACCTTGGTCCTGGGTGATTGTTCACGACGGTACTCCTGCGATCGGCCAACTCAACGTGACTTCTCTTCTCATCCCCTATGAGATGAAGTCAACAATAGGTCATTAGACACCTGCTGTCTGGCAAATGGCGGAAGCCACGCCGCCATTTGGGGCGTGTGTTTCTGGTGTGACTGGTGGGGCTACTGAAGCGGTGCGGCCGTGGGCTTGATGGGTGCCGGCAACGCGCTGGAACCCATCAGATACCGGTCCACGCCCGCCGCCGCGGCCCTGCCTTCGGCGATCGCCCAGACGATCAACGACTGGCCACGACCCATGTCGCCCGCAACGAAGACGCCGGGAACCGAGGTGTCGAAGTCGTTGCCGCGGGCCACGTTCCCGCGTTCGGTCAACTTCACCCCGAGGTCGGTGAGCAGTCCCGGCTGCTCCGGGCCGAGGAAGCCCATCGCCAGCAACACCAAGTCGGCATCCAGCTCGAAGTCGGAGCCGTCGACCTTGACGAACTTGCCGTCCTGCATCATCACTTCGTGCACCTTGAGGGCGCTCACGCGCCCGTCCGTGCCGACGAACTCCTCGGTGTTCACCGAGAACACGCGCTCGCCGCCCTCTTCGTGCGCCGAGGAGATTCGATACATCAGCGGGTAGGTCGGCCATGGTGTCGACGTCGCACGGTCGTCCGGCGGACGCGGCATGATCTCGAACTGATGGATGTTGGCCGCGCCTTGCCGGTGCGCGGTCCCCAGGCAGTCGGCGCCGGTGTCGCCGCCGCCGATGATCACCACCCTCTTGCCCTTGGCGGTGATCGGCGGCTCGCCATCGGGCCCGAGGACGTCGTCGCCCTCCTGCACCCGATTACCCCACGGCAGATATTCCATCGCCTGGTGAATGCCGTCCAGCTCACGGCCGGGAATGAGCAGATCGCGCGCGGCGGTCGCGCCGCCGGCCAGCACCACCGCGTCAAAGTCGGCGCGCAGCTGCTCGGCGGTCATATCGACGCCGACGTTGACGCCCGCCCGGAACTCGGTGCCTTCGGCCTTCATCTGTTCCAGCCGCCGGTCCAGGACACGCTTTTCCATCTTGAATTCCGGGATGCCGTAGCGCAGCAGCCCACCGATCCGGTCGTCGCGCTCGAAGACCGTCACCGTGTGACCGGCGCGGGTGAGCTGCTGGGCGGCGGCCAGACCCGCCGGGCCCGAGCCCACCACGGCAACGGTCTTTCCCGTCAACCCGTGCGGCGGAAGTGGCTGCACCCAGCCTTCGTCGAAGGCCTTGTCGATGATCTCAAGCTCGATCTGCTTGATCGTCACCGGATCCTGGTTGATGCCGAGGACGCAGGACGGTTCGCACGGCGCTGGGCACAGCCGGCCGGTGAAGTCGGGAAAATTGTTGGTGGCGTGCAGGCGTTCGATCGCGTCGCGGAAACGGCCCCGGCGAACCAGGTCGTTCCACTCGGGAATGAGATTGCCCAGCGGACACCCGTTGTGGCAGAACGGGATACCGCAGTCCATGCAACGAGTCGCCTGCTCACGCAGGGTCTGTTTGTCGAATTCCTCGTAGACCTCTTTCCAGTCTTTCAGGCGCAACGGGACAGGCCTGCGCTTCGGCAGTTCCCGGTGTGTGTACTTCAGGAAGCCGCTCGGATCAGCCATGCGCGGCCGCCATGATCGCCTTGTCCACGTCGACGCCGTCGCGTTCTGCTTGGGCGATCGCCTGCAGCACCTTCTTGTAGTCCCGCGGCATCACCTTTGCGAAGTGTCGCTGCTGCCCATGCCAGTCGGCCAGAATGCGCTGCCCGACAGCGGAATCGGTGGCATCGACGTGAGCCTGCAGGATGCCGTGCAGGAATTCCACGTCGTCCTCGTCCGGGCTCTCCAGCTCGACCATCTCGGAGTTGAGGTTGGACGGCAACTCGCCGTCGGGGTCGTAGACGTAGGCCATTCCGCCGGACATGCCGGCCGCGAAGTTGCGGCCCGTACGGCCGAGGACGACCACCTTCCCTCCGGTCATGTATTCACACCCGTGATCGCCGACGCCCTCGACCACGGCGTGCGCCCCGGAGTTGCGGACCGCGAACCGTTCGCCGACCACGCCACGCAAGAAAACCTCCCCACTAGTGGCACCGAAAAGAATCACGTTGCCGCCGATGATGTTGTCCTCGGCGACGTAGTCCTGCGGCGCATTGTCCGAAGGCCGCACCACAATTCGGCCGCCGGACAGGCCCTTGCCGACGTAGTCGTTGGCGTCGCCGTAGATCCGTAACGTGATCCCCTTGGGCACAAAGGCGCCGAAGCTGTTGCCGGCCGAGCCATCGAAGGTGATGTCGATGGTGCCGTCCGGCAAGCCCTGGCCGCCATAGGCCTTCGTCAGCTCATGGCCGAGCATGGTGCCTACGGTGCGGTTGACGTTGCTGATCGTCGTCGAAAAGCGAACCGGCGTCCCGGAGTCCAGCGCCTCGCGGCTCATGACGATCAGCTGCTGGTCGAGCGCCTTGTCCAGGCCGTGGTCCTGGCGAGAGCTGCAGTACAGGTCCTGGTTCATGAACGCCGACTCCGGCTCATGCAGCACGGGGGTCAGATCCAACCGGTGCGCCTTCCAGTGCGCGCGCGCCAGCGTGGTGTCCAATGCGCCGACCTGGCCGACGGCCTCGTTGAAGGTGCGGAAGCCCAACTGCGCCATGTATTCCCGGACTTCTTCGGCGATGAACATGAAGAAGTTCTCCACGAATTCCGGCTTACCGGTAAATCGCTCGCGCAGCACCGGGTTCTGGGTGGCCACGCCGACCGGGCAGGTGTCCAGGTGGCACACCCGCATCATGATGCAGCCGGCGACCACCAGCGGGGCGGTGGCGAAGCCGAACTCCTCGGCGCCGAGCAGGGCGCCGATCATCACGTCGCGACCGGTCTTCATCTGGCCGTCCACCTGGACCACGATCCGGTCGCGTAACCCGTTGAGCAGCAACGTCTGCTGCGTCTCCGCCAGCCCCAGCTCCCAAGGCGCGCCGGCGTGCTTCATCGACGTCAGCGGGGTTGCGCCGGTGCCTCCGTCGTGCCCCGAGATCAGCACCACGTCGGCGTGCGCTTTGGAAACGCCCGCCGCTACCGTCCCGACCCCGTTCTCGGAGACCAGCTTGACGTGCACTCGCGCCGACGGGTTGGCGTTCTTCAGGTCGTGGATCAGCTGCGCCAGGTCCTCGATCGAGTAGATGTCGTGGTGCGGTGGCGGCGAGATCAGGCCGACACCCGGTGTGGAGTGCCGGACACTGGCGACCCACGGGTACACCTTATGTCCCGGAAGTTGGCCGCCCTCACCAGGTTTCGCGCCCTGAGCCATCTTGATCTGGATGTCGGTGCAGTTGGTCAGATAGTGCGAGGTAACACCGAACCGCGCGGAGGCGACCTGCTTGATCGCGCTGCGCCGCCAATCCCCGTTCGGATCGTGCTCGAATCGCTTGACGTCCTCGCCGCCTTCGCCGCTGTTGGACCGGCCACCCAGCCGATTCATCGCGATGGCCAGGGTCTCGTGGGCCTCCGCGGAGATGGAGCCGTAGCTCATCGCACCCGTCGAGAAGCGCTTAACGATTTCGCCGGCCGGCTCGACCTCGTCCAGCGGAACCGGCGGACGCACCCCCGCGCGGAACTTGAGCAGGCCGCGCAGCGATGCCATCCGCTCGCTCTGGTCGTCGACCAGGCGGGTGTACTCCTTGAAGATCTTGTACTGCCCAGTGCGCGTGGCGTGCTGCAGCTTGAACACGGTCTCCGGGTTGAACAGGTGGTACTCGCCCTCCCGGCGCCACTGGTATTCGCCACCCACCTCGAGCTCGCGGTGGGCGCGCTCGTCCGGCCGGTCCAGGTACGCCAGCCGGTGGCGGGCGGCCACGTCGGCGGCGATGTCGTCCAGGGTGATTCCGCCGGTGGCACAAGCCAGCCCGGTGAAGTATTCGTCGAGCACGTCCTCGGACATGCCGACCGCCTGGAAAAGTTGCGCGCCGGTGTAAGAGGCCAGCGTCGAAATGCCCATCTTGGACATCACTTTCAGCACACCTTTGCCGGCGGCCTTGACGTAGTTGTTCAAAGCCGTCTTGCGGTCGATACCGTCGATACCCCCGCGATCGAGCATGTCCTCGATCGACTCGAACGCCAGGTACGGGTTGACCGCGGCGGCACCGCAACCGATCAGCAGCGCCATGTGGTGCACCTCGCGGGCGTCACCGGATTCCACCACCAGACCGACGTGGGTGCGGGTCCGATCCCGCACCAGGTGGTGGTGCACACCCGCGACGGCGAGCAGCGACGGAATCGGGGCCATCCGCTCGTCGGAGTGGCGGTCGGACAGGATGATCATCCGGGCACCCTCGGCGACCGCCGCCGACGCCTGTTCGCGCACCTCGGTCATCGCCGCGGCCAGCCCGGCACCGCCGTCGGCGACCGCGTACAGGCAGCTGATCACCTTGGACCGCATGCCGTGCGGGCGGCCGTTGACCTCGTCGTCGGGGTCGAGGTGGATCAGCTTGGCCAGCTCAAAGTTTCGCAGAATCGGCTGTGGCAACGAGATCTGGTGACAGGACGATTCGTCCGGGTTGAGCAGATCGCGCTCGCCGCCGGTGGTGCCCTGCAAGCTGGTCACCACCTCCTCGCGAATGGCGTCCAGGGGTGGGTTGGTCACCTGAGCGAACAGCTGGTGGAAGTAGTCATAGAGCATCCGGGGCCGCTGCGACAGCACCGCGACCGGGGTGTCGGTGCCCATCGACCCGATCGGTTCGGCGCCGGACCGTACCATCGGCGCCACCAACAGGTTGAGTTCCTCGTAGGTGTAGCCAAAGGCCAACTGCCGCATCACAAGTCGCTCGTGCGGCATGCGCACGTATTTGCCCGCCGGCAATTGGTCTATCGGAATCAATCCCTTGTCGAGCCATTCCTGATAAGGGTGCTCGGCGGCCAGCTCGGCCTTGATCTCCTCGTCGGAGACGATGCGGCCCTGCGTGGTGTCCACGAGGAACATGCGCCCGGGCTGCAGCCGCATCCGGCGAACCACGGTCGACGGGTCCAGGTCCAGCACCCCGGCCTCCGACGCCATCACCACCAGGCCGTCCGCGGTGACCCAAATCCGGGACGGGCGAAGGCCGTTGCGGTCGAGCACGGCGCCAACGATGGTGCCGTCGGTGAAGGTGATCGACGCGGGGCCGTCCCAGGGCTCCATCAGCGAAGCGTGGTACTCGTAGAACGCCCGCCGCGCCGGGTCCATGGTCTCGTTGCGTTCCCAGGCTTCGGGAATCATCATCAGCACGGCGTGGGCCAGGCTGCGGCCACCCAGGTGCAGCAATTCGAGCGCCTCGTCGAACCGCGCGGTGTCGGAGGCGCCCGGCGTGCAGATCGGGAACAGCTTCTCAACATCCTCTTCCGATCCGAAGATGTCGGTCTTGATCAACGCCTCGCGGGCGCGCATCCAGTTCTCGTTGCCCGTGACGGTGTTGATCTCCCCATTGTGGGCGACGCGCCGGAACGGGTGCGCCAGCGGCCAGGACGGGAAAGTGTTGGTGGAGAACCGGGAGTGCACGATGCCCAGTGCACTGGTGAGCCGATCGTCTTGCAGGTCAAGGTAGAACGCCTTGAGCTGCGGGGTGGTCAACATGCCCTTGTAGACGAATGTCTGGCCGGACAGGCTTGGGAAGTAGACGGTTTCGCGGCCCGGGCCGTCCTGACCAGGCCCCTTGGTGCCGAGTTCGTGCTCGGCGCGCTTGCGGACGACGTAGCAGCGCCGCTCCAGCTCCATATCGGACGCCCCGGTGAGGAACACCTGCCGGAAGGTCGGCATCGCGTCGCGGGACAACGCGCCCAGCGACGAATCGTCGGTGGGCACATTCCGCCAGCCCAGCACCTGCAGACCCTCGGATTCCGCGATCTTCTCCACCGCGGTGCAGGCCGCCGCGGCGTCCTTGGACGACTGCGGCAAAAACGCGATCCCCGTGGCGTAGCTGTGCGCGGCGGGCAGCTCGAAATCAACGACGGCCCGCAGGAACTCGTCGGGCACCTGCAGCAGGATGCCCGCGCCGTCACCGCTGCGGGGCTCGGCGCCTTGCGCACCGCGATGTTCAAGGTTGAGCAGCGCGGTGATCGCCTTGTCCACAATGTCGCGGCTGCGCCGGCCGTGCATATCGACGACCATCGCCACGCCGCACGAGTCATGCTCGTACGCGGGGTTATACAGCCCGACGCGCTTGGGCGTCATTCCCACCTACCCCTTCACCAGAACTTTCTGCGCGACCATTTTGGCGGTTCCGCCGGGGCCGCGCCCTGAGGCTGTGGGCTAGACCCCTTCGGTCTTGTCGATATGCTGTCCGCAGAGCGGAATCGACCCGGTTAGGTGTTCGTCCGTGCAGCGCTGAACGGTGGCCTTGTAACCGGTCTCGACAAGTCGTAAAACGATATGACAAAAACCGCCTGACATGCCAACTTTCCAATACTATCCTGCCGCCTGGCGGCAGTGAAAATTCGCTGCTGCCAGCAGTCGCGGACCTCGCGACATGCGAGTTCGGCGGCCGGCGATCCCGGCATCGCCATGCACGCACCCCTTACACAGCGAGGACGTCGCGAGTGCGCGAAATTAATAAAAATCTAAGAGAGGCGCCGGCAACACCGGTCACCTCCGTCGACCACGCGCGCGAAGCTGCTTCGCCTGGCAACCTTGGACCAGATGAACGAGCGCGACGAATTCCTGCGGGACAGGGTGCGGCCCGACCAGCCCGCCGCCCCGACCGCACGCCCGAACAACCCGCCGCCCGGCGAGCCCCGCCCGGCTTATCCCGCGGCGCCCCCCAGGCCCGCCCCGCCGCGCCAGCCGCCCCCCGGCCCACCGCGCCACTGGGCGCCTCCCCCCGCGCCGCAGGCGTCTCCCCACACGCCGCAGGCGCCTCCCCCCGCGCCGCCGGCGTCTCCCCCCGCGCCGCCGGCGGATCCCCCCGCGCCGCCGGCGCCTTCCCACACGCCGCAGGCGGATCCCCCGCCCGACACCCCATCCGCGGCGCTACGCATTCCCACGGCGCAACTCCCCGAGCGGGGTTGGCGACGCATCGCTCGGGCGCTCACCTTTGGCCTTGTCAAGCTCGGTCCCTCGGCAGCGCAACGCGAGGACGCGCAATTCGAAGCGGCCGTCCGGACCCCGCTGCACGGCAACCACAAAGTGGGCGTGCTGGGCAAGGGCGGCGTCGGGAAAACCTCTGTCGCAGCCAGTGTCGGGTCGCTGCTCGCCGAACTGCGCCAGCAGGACCGCATCGTCGCGATCGACGCCGACACCGCCTTCGGGCGGCTCAGCAGCAGGATCGATCCGCGGGCGAGTGGCTCATTCTGGGAACTGACCGCCGACAAGAACCTGCAGTCGTTCGCCGACGTGACGGCGCGCGTCGGCCGCAACTCCGCCGGCCTGTACGTACTCGGCGGTGAACCGGCATCCGGCCCACGCCGGGTCCTCGATCCCGCGATCTACCGCGAAGCCGCGCTACGCCTGGACCGGCATTTCGCGATCTCGGTCATCGACTGCGGCTCGACGATGGACTCGGGGGTCACCCAGGAAGTCCTGCGCGACCTGGACGCGCTGATCGTGGTGTCCTCCCCGTGGGCGGACGGGGCCTCCGCCGCCGCGAAGACCATGGAATGGTTGTCGGATCGCGGCCTGACCAGGCTGTTGCAACGCACCATCGTGGTGCTCAACGACTCGGACGGGCATACCGACAAGCGCACCCGGTCGTTGCTGGTCCGGGGGTTCGTCGAGCACGGGCGGCCGGTGGTCGAGGTGCCGTTCGATCCGCACCTGCGCCCCGGCGGCGTCATCGACGTGCGGCAAGAAATGGCTCCGGCGACGCGGCGCAGTTTTCTGCAGGTCGCGGCTACGGTCACGCGATACTTCGCGGCGCGGCCCTCGCGCTAGTCGAGGCCCGCCAGCCGCGCCGACGGGTCAGCGGTCGCCTCGATCTTGCCGATGAGGTGGCCGCGCAGGGTCAGCACGATGACGGCGAACAGTCGCCGCTCGGCGAAGGCCAGCACCACCGGTTGCCCGACGGGGGCGCTCACCAGCGTCACCCCCGGCCCGATATAGCGCAGCAGGTTGGTGGCCACGACGTCCGGTCCGTGGTTGACCTGCGCAGGCGGCGCGGGATCAGCCAGTACCGTCCCCACACCCCAGACTGTCGGATCCAGCACCGCCGTCAGCGCGGCAATGTCTCCGTTGGCACATGCGGTGATGAATTTCTCGGTGACGAGTTGGTGCTCAGCGGTGCCGATCACGGCCAGCTTCGGTTCCGCCTTCGGTTGTGCCCCGGCGAATTTGGCTCGCGCACGCCGCGCCAGCTGACGGCAGGTGCCGACGGGGCGACCCACGGTGTCGGCGATCGAGTCGAAGGGGACGCCGAACACGTCGTGCAGCACGAAGGCCACCCGTTCGCCGGGACTGAGCCGGCGCAAGACCTCCAACAAGGCGGTCCGGACCTCGTCGTCGAGGGTGGCCCTGTCGGCCGGGTCCAGGCCGCGAGATTCGACTTCAAGTTCCGCCATGGCGAGGTGCCCCGGGCGCTCATAGCGGGCTCGCGCCGAACGCACCTGATCGAGGCAGAGTCGGCTGGCGACCACGGTCAGCCAGCCCCGGACATCGTCGATCTCGTTGGGATCGGCCCGCGACAAGCGCAGGAATGCCTCTTGCGCAACGTCTTCGGCGTCTCCGACATCGCCAAGTATCTGGTACCCGAGGTTGACCACGTACGCGCGATGACAACCCCAGGCTGCGCTGATCTGTTCGCTGCGCGGCTGCGATGGGTCCATGAATCATCGACGATCTGGTGGCAGAAAAAGTTACCGGTCCCCACTGTAACTTCGCCCGGCCCAGCTCCGTCCTTGATGAAGAGCGGCATTTGCTTGATCACGGCACCACACAGTGAGGACCCACCATGACGATCGTCGTAACCGGAGCGACCGGCAATGTCGGGCGCCCCCTTGTCGCCGAACTCTGCGCCGCGGGCGCCCGGGTGCGGGCGGTTACCCGCTCGCCGCACACGGCCACTTTTCCCGACGGGGTCGAGGTGGTCGGCTCGGCCCTAGAGGCTTTAGCGGCGTTAGATCCGCTCGAGGCACTGACGGGCGCGTCGGCGCTCTTCCTCAATTCCCGCGCACTGGGCCCCGAGCTGTCCGAGGTGGTCGCCCGGTCGGCACGCGCCGGAATCACCAAACTGGTTGCGCTGTCGGCGATCAACGCCGATGACGACTTGTCGCGGCAGCCGTCCCGGTTTCGCGGAGACCGCAACAAGGAGGTGGAACAGCTCGCCGTCGACTCGGGTCTGGCGTGGGTGAGCCTTCGGCCCTCGGTCTTCGCCACCAATTTCGCCGGGATGTGGTCCGCTCAGATCCGCGCGGGCGATGTGGTTGCCGGGCCGTACGCACGGGCGAGCAGCGCGCCCATCGCAGAGAGCGATATTTCGGCCGTCGCGGCCTTGGCGCTGCTCACCGATGACCTTGACGGTCAACAGATTCCAATGACCGGTCCCGAGGCGCTCAGCAACTCGGAGCTGGTCGAGGTCATCGGGGCCGTGCTGGATCGCCCGCTGCGGTACGTCGAGGTCCCCTCAGATCTCGTGCGCCAGCGGTTTGTCGGATTGGGCTTTAACGCCGAGTTCGGGGACGCCTACCTGGCCATGCTCGCCGAGACGCTCGACAAGCCCGCCCTGGTCACGCAGGACGTGGAGAAGATCCTGGGCCGCCCGGCCCGCACCTTCGCGGATTGGGTGTCCGAGCACCGCGACGCCTTTAAGCAATAGACAGCCAGCACGCCCGAGAACAACCAGGGAGGCAGGAAATGCGAGACACACAAGAACCACGCCCACCGCGCTACCTCAAACACATGAACAAGATGCTCATGGCAGTGCAGAAGCTCGGGGTGCCGACGGGGCCCGCCATGGTGCTGACGGTGCCGGGTCGCAAGTCGGGCCGGCTGCGCAGCACCCCGATGACGCCGTTCGAATTCGAGGGCGGCCTTTATGTGGTGGCGGGTTATCCCGGCTCGGATTGGGCCGCGAATGCCCGCGCCGCGGGCACCGGCACGCTGGCCCGCGGCCGCAGTTCGCGACAGGTCAGGATCGTCGAGCTGACCGCCGCGGATGCGCGCCCGGTGCTGCGGGAATTTCCGGCCCAGGTGCCGGTCGGGTTGGCGTTCGCGAAGCGCTCCGGGATGGTGCGCGACGGAACCGCCGACGAGTTCGAGGCGCTTGCCGGCCGGGTCGCCGTATTCCGGTTCGAGCCTTCGTGAAAAAACCTTCGGGAAAAAAGAAGCAGCGCGAGAAATCTCCTCCGAGATTTCTCGCGCTGCTGGGACGCCGGCCAGGCTCGCTGATCGCAGGACGAGCCGTAATAGTGTGGCCGTGCACCTCTTCCCGCTGCCACCCCGCCGCAGACCCCTCGAATCAGCGGCGCGGAAGCCAGCGGGTTATGCCGACCTGGCGGACTCCCGCACCGGGAACCCGTTGCGCTCGGCGAGGGATCGGAGTTGACCCAGCGCGAACGCGCGCGCCCGGCCACCCTCTGGGATAACGACTCCCGCCCACAGCCCTTCCGCGACCTTCGACTCGACCGCGTCGCGGGCGCACATCCACCGGCGCGGGCATGCGCGGCACAGCGCCTTCGCCTCGGCGTCCGGGGTCTCCGTCCAGCGGTCGGGGTCCTGGGTGCAAACACCCAGCGGGATGTTGAACAAAGGTGTCGCGGTCATTTCGATCCTCCAAGAAGCATTGCAGTTCTGCGTCCTACGAATCAGTAGGCTATAGCACTAACCGTCGCAGTGCAACAGTTTGATTCCGCAGCGCGTCGGTCTTGCCACGCCGCGCGCGCCCGCGCACCGGGCGCTCCCCCAGGTTTATCACCTCGAGCTGCGGTAACGTCTGCGAAGCGCAGCCCCCTGAACAGCCGCGCGCTGTGGTCAGAAACTTTGGCGAACCGACGAACCGCTGCTGTTTGGCGTGGTTTGGCGTAGCGTGAACCATAGCGGAGCGGTGGTTCCGGTTCAGGCCGGCTCACCCGCTCGGCGACATAATTGTGATGCGCAAGTGTAGCGAAGCTATAGCCTTAGGCGGGTGCAACGGTTAGACTCGGGATATCGCAATGCCAGCCCCACCCGTCAGCGAGGAATCACCGCAGATGGCTAACGCCCACTTCACCGCCGAGCCGGCTCTGCTGGTCGTGCACAGCGGCGGGACGTCGCACGCGATCGAGCCTGGCCGCGGCATCGTGACGATTGGGCGGGAGCCTCAGGCCGGGGTGCAGATCGATGACCCGCGAATCTCGCAGCAGCATCTGCGCGCGGAATCCGCCGACGGACAATGGCGGATCCTCGACAACAGTCCCTTCGGCATGTACGTCGACGGACAACGGAAGACATCTGTGACGGTCACGGACAGGACGATCGTCCGGTTTGGCAACCCCACTGCAGACGACAAGCTGACGTTTGAAATCGTCAGGCCGCTGCGGCCTCATGAAAATGAACGGGCGGACGAGTTGGACGACCACACGAGCGACTCCCAGAACAGTGAGCCGGACCCTGGCATGGTTCGCGCCGGAGCGGCCGCCGCCGCCCGGCGCCGCGAACTCGACATCAGTCAACGCAGCCTCGCGGCGGACGGAATCATCAACGCCGGCGCGCTGATCGCGTTCGAAAAGGGCCGCAGCTGGCCGCGCGAACGAACCCGGGCCAAGCTTGAAGAGGTGCTGCAGTGGCCCGGCGGGACAATCGCGCGCATCCGCCGGGGCGAGCCAACCGCCGGCGAAGCGGCCACCGAGCCCGCACTTCCCGTGGTGTCCGATCGGGCGTCCGGCGGTGCCACGGACGGCGCGGCGGACGGGCCGGCATCGCTGATCGCGCAGGCCGTCGTCGCCGCCGTCGACGGCTGCAGTCTGGCCATCGCCGCGTTGCCGCCGGTCGACGATCCCGAGTTCAATGTGCGGGCGGCGCCCATCCTCGCCGATCTACGCCAGCTGGAGGCGATCGCGGTCCGGGCAACCCGCATCAGCCGGATTACCCCGGAACTGATCAAGGCACTGAGTGCCGTACGACGCCACCACGACGAGCTGATGACGCTCGGGGCGGCCGCGCCGGGTGCGTCGCTGGGGCAGCGGTTGTATGCGGCCCGGCGGCGGGCGAACCTGTCTCCACGGGAGACCGCGGAGGCCGCCGGTATCGCCGAAGAGCTGGTGGTGCGCGCCGAAGCCGAGGAGGCGTTGCCCGCCGATGTCGTCGACGCGATCGAAAGCCTTCTTACACATATCAATTGAGATTCGCCTGAGATTGGCCCGGGCCCGTTGGGACGTCGACGCGGCTCGGGTCTGACCGTTCGCGCGACACGTCAGCATCGCCGAAATCCCCACGCCTACTTCAAAAATTCGTGCATCGACCCCCCTCGGAGCGCTGCTAAGCTCAACGTGCAGTGCAAGGGTGCACGTGAGAAATGACAGTGCACAAGACAGCGAGTGTGAGGAAGCATATCGATGGCGTCCGGAAGTCAAATTTGCCAGAATACGCTCAACCTGATTAAGGGTCTCCTGTTTACGCTCGGAGAGCCATCGATTCCCGAACTGGGGCAGTCGCTGTTAACGGGTTCGGGTCTGTTCAAGAACATCGAAACGAAGCTGGACGGCGCGTTCCCGGGTCTGGACTGGGTCGGTGAGGCGGCGGACAAATACTCCGCTCAGAACCTCGCCCAAAAGCTCCGCATGGACTCGATGGCCAACATGGACAAATTGACCAATGGCTTTGTTTCGAACCAGGCCGGATACATCCAGGAAGCCCGCGACTCGCTGCACAGCATCAGGGGCCACTGCGAGAGGCTGCAGTCCTGGTGCAAGTGGTGGGAAAAGGTTCCGATCGTCGGCGGCGCGATCTCATGGGCATCCTCGGCACCCACGAACCTCGTTTTTGGGATCATCATCGGTAACGCAATGCTCCAGCTGACGATGAAGACGCTGAACAATGCGACCAACCTAACCCAGCTGATCCCCAACTTGATCTCGCTGATTACGTCGCTGCCCAAGAATATCTTGGACTTCATTGGCGGATTGCTGCCCGACATCAAGTTGCCCGACCTCAAGTGGCCGCCGGACTTCAACTTGCCCGACTGGATCAAGTTCCCGGACATCAAGTTGCCGGAAATCAAGTGGCCAGACATCCCCGGGTTCCCCGGCTTCCCCGAAATCAAGTTCCCCGACTTCAAGTTGCCCGACTTCAAATTCCCGGGCTTGGACGGCCTGCCGAAACTGCCCGATTTGTTCCCCGGCCTGCCGAAGCTGACCGACCTGTTCGGCGGCCTCATCCCGAGGTTGCCCTCCTGGACCGAGTTGGCCAACTTGCCGGAATTCCTGGGCGGCATCTTGGGCCTGCCCAAGATGAATTTCGCCGACATGCTCGGACTTGCCAGCATGCCGACGTTCAGCCAGCTGACGGCAACCATCAGCCAGCTGACTCAACTCGCGGGCGGCGGTGGCGGCATGAACATGCTCAGCCAGGTCGGTAGCCAGGCTGGCAGCCTCAGCTCCATGGCTTCTGGCATCGGCGGTGCCGGCGGGCCCCAAGCGGCCACCCTGGTCAGCGACAACAAGCAGGACGACCAGGACGGCGCCGGCGCCGGCACACCCGGTGGCGAACGCGCGCCCGTTCAGGACACCGGCGGCACGGGCGGCGGGACGCAGCAGGGCACCGTCCTGTGACGTCTCGTGACGTCTCGTGACGTCTCGTGACGCTGAAACCCATAGCGGGCCAAGACCATAGCGAGTAGAAACTTAACCAAGGAGGGACGGACCCATGACAGGAATCCTGAAGGTCATACCATCATGGCTTCAAATACTCTCGGGCCGGCAAACCGACACCGCACCCGACATCAAAAAGGCGATCTCGTCGGCCACCGGGATCAGCCAGACGGTCACGAACACGCACGGCTCGCACACGTCGAACTTCAACAGCGCGCTGCAGCAATATGAAAGCACCCGCGCCCAAGCGGGCACCGGCCTGGAAGGCGTAGCTTCGGGTCTCGCCAACGCCCTGGCCTCGGCCGCCAAGCAGTACCTCAATGTCGACCTGTTCGGCAAGGGACTGCTGGACCGGCAGGTTAATCTCTGATCATGTCCGGTCCGCTGGCTTCCGGTCCCGGGGGCCTCGTCGACGACGTCGTCGGCGTCGAGGTCACCATCGACGGCATGTTGGTGATCGCCGACAAGTTGCACCTGGTCGATTTCCCTGCGGCGCTTGGCATTCGGTTGAACATTCCGCAGAAGGACCTGCGTGCCGTCGTCTGGGAACAGGTGCAGCGCGACCTCACGGCCCAAGGGGTGCTCGACCTCTACGGCCAACCCCATCCCGCGGTCGCGGCGATGGTCGACACCCTCAGCCGGCCGGACCGGACCATCGAGGGTCGGTGGTGGCGGCGCGACGTGGGTGGCGTCATGGTTCGCTTCGTCGTATGCCGCAAGGGCGAACGCCATGTCATCGCGGCGCGCGACGGCGACATGCTGGTGCTGCAGCTGGTGTCCCCCCAGGTCGGGTTGGCGGGCATGGTGACCAGCGTGCTGGGGCCCGCCGAACCCGCACCGGTCGAGCCGATGACGGGTGTCGCAAGCGAACTGGCCGACTGCACCACCGCCGAGCAGCTGGCCCGCCGGGGTGTCCCGTCGAACTCGGCCCGCGTCTACGCCGCCATCGTCGGTAACCCGTCCAGTTGGGTGGAGATCGTCGCGAGCCAACGCCACCCCGGCGGCACGACGACGCAGACCGACGCGGCCGCCGGTGTCCTCGACTCACCGCACGGCAGGCTGGTCTCGCTGCCCCGCCGGGTCGGCGGCGAACTGTACGGAAGCTTTCTGCCCGGCACTCAACAAAACCTGCAGCGCGCGCTGGACAGCCTGATGGAGCTCCTCCCCGCGGGCAGCTGGTTGGATCACGCCGACGCCTCCCCCCGAGGCTGACTCCTCAATCCCCACTACAAACTAATAGAGCAATAAATGTTCAGGAAGGGACGCCATGGTGGACGGCACAGGGCATTACGGATCCGGGAACGAGGACCACGACGACGATCTCGGCGGCGCCCTGGATTTCTCCGGGCCCGCCACCAATGACGAGCCGGCCGCCGCCGCGTGGGATGACTTCGCGCCACCCGCCGAGGCCGCGCCCGAGGACACCGGGGAGACCCTGGACGCCCTGCAGTCGCTGACCGAGGCCGACGAGGATGACTACGGGGACCTCGCGCTGTACACGGTGACCAACCCCACCAAGTCCGTGGCGGTGACGGCGCTGATGGACGGCAGAATCCAATTCGTCAAACTGACAGACAAAGTCGAGCGCATGACCGAATCGGACCTCGCGGATGAAATATTCGTCCTCGCGGACCTGGCCCGGCAAAAGGGCCGGGCCGGCCAGTACAGCTTCCTGCTCGACAGCCTCGGCGACGACGCGGAAGGCACCAAGACGCTTGTTGAACTGGTGAATCTGACCCTCAATCTGCCGACGCCGGAAGAGGCGGCCGCGAAGGAAGAAGAGGTGTTCGCCAGGCGGTACTTCAGCGATACTTACGGCGAAGATGATTGATCGCCTGGCCAGTATGTTCGAAAGTGCCGTCGGCATGTTGCCCATGTCGGAGGCGCGAGCGTTAGAGCTGTTCACCGAGATCACCAATTACGACGAGGGCGCCTGCGACGCGTGGGTCGGCCGGATCCGGTGCGGCGACACCGACCGCGTGACGCTCTTCCGCGCCTGGTATTCCCGCCGGAACTTCGGACAACTGGCCGGGGCCGCCCAGCTCTCGATGAGCACACTCAACGCCAGGGTTCCCATCGGCGGCCTGTACGGCGACATCACCTACCCCGTCACGTCGCCGCTGGCGATCACCATGGGTTTCGCCGCGTCCGAAGCAGCGCAAGGCAATTACGCCGACGCCATGGAGGCCATGGATGGCAGCCAGGTCACCGGCTCCGAGCACCTGGCGGCGTGGCTCAAGGCGGTGATTTACGGCGCCGGCGAACGTTGGACCGACGTGATCGACGAAGTGAAGACCGCCGGGAAGTGGCCGGACAAGTTCCTCATTGGCGCCGCCGGCGTCGCGCACGGAGTTGCGGCGGCGAACCTCGGCCTGTTCACGGAAGCCGAACGCCGGCTCACCGAGGCCAACGACTCGCCCGCCGGCGAGGCGTGCGCGCGCGCCATCGCCTGGTATCTGGCGATGGCGCGGCGCAGCCAGGGGAACGAAGAGGCCGCGGTGGCGCTGCTGGAATGGTTGCAGACCACCCATCCGGAGCCGAAAGTTGCTGCAGCGCTTAGGGATTCGTCCTATCGCCTGAATACCACGACCTCCGAACAGATCGCCCGTCGCGCGGATCCCTGGGATCCGCGCAGTGTCGTGACCGACCATTCGGGTCGGGAGAAGCTACTGGCCGAGGCGCAGGCCGAGCTGGACCGGCAGATCGGGCTCACCCGGGTCAAGACCCAGATCGAGCGGTACCGGGCCGCCACCATGATGGCCAGGGTTCGCGCCGCCAAGGGCATGAAGGTCGCGCAACCGAGCAAGCACATGATCTTCACCGGACCCCCGGGGACCGGCAAGACCACGATTGCGCGGGTGGTGGCCAACATCCTGGCCGGGCTCGGCGTCATCTCGGAACCCAAACTCATCGAGACATCGCGGAAGGACTTCGTCGCCGAGTACGAGGGTCAATCAGCGGTAAAGACCGCCAAGACGATCGATCAGGCCCTGGGCGGCGTGCTGTTCATCGACGAGGCCTATGCGCTGGTGCAGGAACGCGACGGGCGCACCGATCCGTTCGGGCAGGAGGCGATGGATACCCTGCTGGCCCGAATGGAAAACGACCGCGACCGGCTGGTGGTGATCATCGCGGGCTACAGCAACGACATCGATCGATTGCTGGAAACCAACGAGGGACTGCGGTCGCGCTTCGCCACTCGGATCGAGTTCGACACCTACTCCCCCGAGGAACTGCTCGAGATCGCGAAAGTCCTCGCAAATGCCGACGACTCGACGTTGAGCGTGGAAGCGGGCGATAACTTCCTGGCTGCGGCCAAGCAGTTGGCGCAGCGATCCCTGCGAGGCAGACCTGCGCTCGACGTTGCCGGAAATGGTCGCTACGCGCGACAATTGGTGGAAGCCAGCGAGCAGTGCCGTGACATGCGGCTTGCCCAGGGGCTGGACATCGAGCAACTGGACGTGGACCGATTGCGGGAGATCAACGGCTCAGACATGGCCGAGGCGATCGCTACGGTTCACGCACATCTCAACATGCCCGACTCCAACGTGCCCGACTCCAACGTGCGAGAGTGAACCATGGGGCTGCGCCTCACCACGAAGGTCCAGGTTAGCGGGTGGCGCTTCCTGCTCCGCCGGGTCGAGCATGCCATCGTGCGGCGCGACACCCGGATGTTCGACGACCCGATTCAGTTCTACAGCCGCTCGGTGGGGCTCGGGATCGTGATCGCTGTGGCGCTGCTGGTGGGCGCCGCGCTGCTGGCCTACTTCAAACCGCAGGGCAAGCTTGGCGCCACCACACTGCTCACCGACCGGACGACCAACCAGCTCTATGTGCTGCTGTCGGGGCAGTTGCATCCGGTCTACAACTTGACCTCGGCGCGGCTGGTGCTGGGTAGCCCCGCCGAACCTACGGCGGTGAAGTCCTCCGAACTGAGCAAGCTGCACAAGGGCCAGACCATCGGAATCCCCGGGGCGCCCTACGCCACACCCGTCTCCTCGGACTCCTCGTCGATCTGGACGCTGTGCGACACCGTCAGTCGACCCGAGAGCAGTTCGCCCTCGGTACAGACGTCGGTGATAGCGGAGCCGTTGACGATCGATCCCTCGGTGGATCCGCTGCTCCCCAATGAGGCATTTCTGGCGTCGTACCAGGGCAGGAACTGGATCGTAAATCCCAAGGGCCGACGCTCCATAGATCTGACCGACCGGGCCCTCACGTCTGCCGTGGGAATACCGGTGAACGCCAAGGCAACCCCGATCTCCGAGGGCTTGTTCAATGCGCTCCCCAACGTCGGAACGTGGCAGTTGCCGCCGATCCAGGACGCGGGCGCACCCAACACCGTCGGCCTGTCCCCGGATCTGGTGATCGGGTCGGTGTTCCAGATCCACACCGACAAGGGCCCGCAGTACTACGTGGTGCTAACCGACGGCATCGCGCAGGTCAACGGCACCACGGCTGCCGCGCTGCGCGCCACCGCATCGCACGGACTGGTGGCGCCGCCGTCGGTGGTGCCGAGCGTGGTCGTGCAGATCCCCGAACGGGTTTACCCGTCACCCCTGCCCAACGATCCCCTCAAGATGGTGGCCCGGCCGGACGAGCCCACGGTTTGCTGGTCCTGGGAGCGCAGGCCCGGCGATCAGGCACCGAAAACAACGGTGTTGTCCGGCCGGCATCTGCCGTTGGCACCGTCGCTGATGGACTCGGGCATCAAGCAGATCCACGGCACGGCAAGCGTTTACATCGACGGCGGCAAGTTCGTTTCGCTGCAGTCGCCGGATCCGCGGTACGGCGAATCGCTGTACTACATCGACCCGGAGGGTGTGCGCTATGGGCTGCCCGACGCGGACACGGTGAAGGCGCTGGGCCTGTCGTCGCCCAAGACCGCGCCCTGGGAGGTCGTGCGTCTTCTGGTGGACGGCCCGGTGCTGTCCAAGGACGCCGCCCTGCTTGAGCACGACACGCTGCCGGCCGACCCAAGGCCCCGAAAAGTTCCAGCCGGAACACCCGGAGCCCCCGGAGCAGGTTGATGACCACCAAGAAATTCACCCCGACGATCACCCGCGGCCCCCGCTTGACCCCGGGCGAGATCAGCCTCACGCCACCCGAAGACCTCGGTCTCGAGATCCCCGCGTCGGGTATGCAGAAGGTCCTTCCTTATGTGATGGGTGGCTGCATGATCGGCATGATCGCGATCATGGTGGTCGGCGGCACCAAGCAGCTCTCGCCCTACATGCTGATGATGCCGCTGATGATGATCATGATGATGGTCGGCGGCATGGCCGGCGGCAGCGGGGGCGGCAGCAAGAAGGTGCCCGAGATCAACGCCGACCGCAAGGAGTACCTGCGCTACCTGGCATCGTTGCGCACCCGGGTCACGAGCTCGGCGGCCTCGCAAGTGGCGTTCTTCAGTTATCACGCGCCGCATCCCGAAGATTGCTGTCCATCGTGGGCACCCAGCGGCAGTGGTCGCGGCAGGCGAACGCCGACTTCTACGCGGCCACCCGCATCGGAATTGGCGACCAGCCCGCGGTGGACCGGCTGCTGAAGCCGGCCGTCGGCGGTGAGCTGGCGGCCAGCACCGCGGCGCCGCAGCCGTTCCTGGAGCCGGTCAGTCACATGTGGGTGGTGAAGTTTCTGCGGACCCACGGGTTGGTACATGACTGCCCGAAGTTGCTGCAGCTGCGCACCTTTCCGACGATCGCGATCGGCGGAGACACGGCCGGGGCGGCGGGGTTGCTGACAGCCATGATCTGTCACCTGGCCGTGTTCCATCCGCCGGACCTGCTGCAGATCCGGGTGCTCACCGACAACCCCGACGATCCCGATTGGTCCTGGCTGAAATGGCTTCCGCAGGTTCAGCATCAGACCGAGACCGACGCCGCCGGGCCGACCCGGATGATCTTCACCCGCCCGGATGGCCTGGCCGATCTGGCGTCCCGCGGCCCGCACGCCCCCGATTCGCTGCCCGGCGGACCGTACGTCGTGCTGGTGGACCTGACCGGCGGCAAGGCGGGTTTCCCGCCCGACGGCAGGGCCGGGGTTACCGTGATCACGCTCGGCAACCATCGCGGCTCGACCTACCGCATCCGGGTGGCCGAGGACGGCACCGCCGACGACCGGCTCCCCGGCCAGAGTTTCCGCCAGATCACCTCGGTAACCGACCACACCACCCCGCTGCAGGCCGGGCGGATCGCGCGGAAGCTGGCCGGGTGGTCCATCACCGGCACCATCCTGGACAAGACCCAACGCGTGCAGAAGAAGGTGGCTACCGAATTCCACCAGCTGGTCGGCGCGAACAGCGTCGAGGACATCGTTCCCACCCGGTGGCGGATGTACACCGACACCGACCGCGACCGCCTCAAGATCCCGTTCGGTCACGAACTCAAGACTGGCAACGTCATGTACCTCGATATCAAGGAGGGCGCCGAGTTCGGCGGCGGACCGCACGGCATGCTAATCGGCACCACCGGGTCCGGAAAGTCCGAGTTCCTGCGCACGCTGATCCTGTCGTTGGTGGCCATGACCCATCCGGACCAGGTGAACCTGCTGCTCACCGACTTCAAGGGTGGTTCGACGTTTCTGGGCATGGAAAAGCTTCCGCACACCGCTGCGGTCATCACCAACATGGCCGAGGAGGCCGAGCTGGTCAGCCGGATGGGTGAGGTGTTGACCGGCGAGCTCGACCGCCGGCAGGGGATCCTGCGCCAGGCCGGGATGAAAGTGGGCGCGGCCGGCGCGTTGTCCGGAGTGGCCGAATACGAGAAGTACCGGGAGCGCGGCGCCGAACTGCCGCCTTTGCCAACGCTTTTCGTCGTTGTCGACGAGTTCGCCGAGCTGCTGCAGAGTCACCCGGACTTCATCGCGCTGTTCGACCGCATCTGCCGCGTGGGCCGATCACTGCGCGTGCACCTGCTGCTGGCCACCCAGTCGCTCCAAACCGGCGGGGCCCGCATCGACAAACTGGAGCCCAACCTCACCTACCGGATCGCGCTGCGCACCACCAGCTCTCACGAATCCAAGGCGGTGATCGGAACTCCGGAAGCCCAATACATCACCAACAAAGAGAGCGGTGTCGGGTTTCTCCGAGTGGGAATGGAAGATCCCGTCAAGTTCAGTACCTTGTATTGCGGTGGTACATACATTCCCAAAGCGGCGGACGAAACCAATGGTGACGGTGGCCCGTCCAGCCCACGCAGTGCCCGGAAAGCGGTGCAGATCCACAAATTCACCGCCGCCCCGATTCCCGAACCAATGACGACGTAATGACCCCGGGGGAAAGGAGCGGGCGCTGATGACCGCTGAGCCGGAAGCACGGGCGCTACGCGAGGTGGTGCTCGAACAACTGAGCACCCCCGAGTCGCGGGCGTACAAAATGTGGCTACCGCCGCTGTCCGATCCGACCCCGCTGAACGAACTGATCGAGCGCGACGACCACCGGCACCAGCTGCGCTTTCCGCTGGGGATCATGGACGAGCCGCGCCAGCACCGCCAGGGAGTCTGGGGCGTCGACGTTTCCGCGGCGGGCGGCAACATCGCCATCGGCGGCGCACCGCAAACCGGGAAGTCGACACTGCTGCAGACCCTCGTGATGTCGGCCGCCGCGACGCACTCCCCGCGCAACGTGCAGTTCTACTGCATCGACCTCGGTGGCGGTGGCCTGATCTATCTGGAGAACCTGCCGCATGTCGGCGGGGTGGCGAGCCGATCGGAGCCCGACCGGGTGAATCGAGTGGTCGCAGAGATGCAAGCGGTCATGCGGCAGCGAGAAGTCACCTTCAAGGAGCACCGGATAGGTTCGATGGCCGCGTACCGGCAGGCGCGCGAGAACCCGAACAGCCCCGTTTCGGCCGACCCGTTCGGCGACGTGTTCCTGGTCATCGACGGATGGCCGGCCTTCACCAGTGAGTTTCCCGAGCTCGAATCGATGGTTCAGGATGTGGCCGCGCAGGGGCTTTCGTACGGCGTCCATACCATCATCTCCACGCCCCGCTGGACCGAATTGAAGTCGCGGATCCGCGACTACCTCGGCACCAAGGTCGAGTTCCGCCTCGGTGACGTCAACGACACCCAGATCGATCGCATGGCTCGAGACATCCCCACGAATCGTCCCGGCCGGGCGCTGTCGATCGAGAAGCACCATCTGATGATGGGCGTGCCCCGGCTCGACGGTGTGCACAGCCCCGACAACCTGGTTGAGGCCATCACCGAGGGTGTCACGCAGATCGCGGCCCAGCACACCGACCAGGCGCCGCGCGTCAGGGTGCTGCCGGAGCGCATCTACCTACACGAACTCGACCCGAACCCGCCCGGACCCGAGTCCGACTACCGGACCCGCTGGACGGTTCCGATCGGTGTCCGCGAGACCGACCTGTCGGTGGCTTACGCCCGCATGTACACGAACCCGCACATCCTGATATTCGGCAACTCCAAGTCCGGCAAGACGCGCACCGCGCATGCGATCGCGCGCGCCATCTGCTCCCGGAACAGTCCGCAGCAGGTGCGCTTCATGCTCGCGGACTACCGGTCGGGGCTGCTCGACGCTGTGCCGGACAGTCACCTGCTGAGCGCGGGCGCGATCAACCGCAACAGCTCGAGCCTGGACGAGTCCATCAAGGCCCTGGCGGAGAACCTGAAGAAGCGGTTGCCGCCGGCCGACCTGACCACCGCGCAGTTGCGGTCGCGGTCGTGGTGGAGCGGATTTGACATCGTGCTTCTCGTAGATGACTGGCACATGATCGTTGGCGCCGCCGGTGGCGCACCGCCAATGATGCCGCTTGCCCCGTTATTGCCCGCGGCTCCGGATATCGGGTTACACATCATTGTCACGTGTCTGATGAGCCAGGCATATAAGGCGACCATGGACAAGTTCGTCGGCTCCGCATTCGGGGCCGGCGCACCGACGATCTTCCTTTCCGGCGACAAGCAGGAATTCCCGTCCAGCGAGATCAAAGTCAAGCGGCGGCCCCCTGGCCAGGCATTTCTCGTGTCGCCCGAGGGCAAAGAGGTCATCCAGTGCGCCTACATCGACCCTCCAGAAGAAGTGTTCGCAGCACCCCCGACGGGCGGTTAGGATTATTTTATTCCCAGCAAGGGGCAGGACCTGAGCTCAACGATCGAGGCAGGATCAGCGATGGCTGGTGGGGCGTTTTTGAGGCAATTACCGATGGTTTTTGTCTGCGCAAATACAGGAGACGTAAGCAAATGAATCAGATGTCGCACGCTCAAGTCACCGCCGATATCGCCGCTATCGCCGCGCAAATTGGCAAAAACTCGCTCAGCGGCGACGACGGCGCCCCCACCATTCTGGCCTGGTAGTCCAGCCCCCCGACAAGCCCACGACGAGATAGCAACCAGAGGAAACCATGACCGCACCGATGGAGTGGCACGCACTGCCACCAGAAGTGAACACCGCCCGGCTGATGGCCGGGGCGGGACCAGCGCCGATGCTGGCCGCCGCCATGGGGTGGGAGGCGCTGGCCGCGGCCCTGGAGGGGCAGTCCGCCGAGTTGGCCGTGCGCCTGAGTGCCCTCGGCGAGGCGTGGACCGGCGGCAGCAGCGACAAGGCGATCAGCGCAGCCAAGCCGATGATCACCTGGCTGCAAACCGCGGCACAGCAAGCGCAGATGCGCGCGACGCGAGCGACCGCACAGGCCGGCGCGTATACGACGGCGCTGGCCGCCACGCCCTCGCTGATCGAGATCGCGACCAATCACATCACCACCGCGGTCCTGATGGCGACGAACTTCTTCGGCATCAACACGATGCCGATCGGTTTTAACGAGATGGACTACTTCGTCCGGATGTGGACCCAGGCCGCCGTGGCAATGGACGTCTACGAGGCCGAAACCACCGCCAACACGCTTTTCCAGAAGCTGGAGTCGATGACGGCGATCCTCGATCCGGCGACCAGCGAAGCCCTTTCGTCCGGAATGGGCCAACTGCAGGGCATCACGTCCAACCTGACGTCCAACCTCTCGGCCGCCATGCCCTCCGCAGAGGTGCTTCAGGCGACCGCCGGGCAGGCCGCTCAGTTGAGCGGCCCCATGCAGCAGCTCACCCAGCCGCTGAGCCAGGTCAGCTCGATGTTCGGCCAGATGGGCAGCATGGGCGGCAGCGGCGGCGGCCAGTTGGGCGCCGGACGTGACGGCGCCCAGATCGGCCTGCTTGGTGCCAGTCCGCTGTCCAACCATCCGTTGGCGGGCGGAACGGGGCCCAGCGCGGGGTCGGGACTGCTACGCGGGGAGTCGTTGCCGGGTGCCGGTGGATCGCTGGCCCGCACGCCGCTGATGGCCGAGTTGCTCGAAAGGCCGATCGGGCCTTCGATGACGCCGGCCGCCGCAGCCGCCGGCGCGGGTGCAGGTTCGTCGGCGACAGGGGGCGCCGCCCCGCTCGGCGCGGGCGCGATGGGTCAGGGCGCACAAGCCGGCGGCGCATCCAGAGCGGGGTTGGTGGCGCCCGCCCCGCTACGGCAAGAACACGACGAAAACGACCTAGCAGACTGGGGCGACGACCAGGAAGACTGGTGAACGTCCGCAGTAACAGACTTCCCGGCACCCGGGCCGGAAAGACTTGCCAACATTTGGCGAGGCACAGAAATAGAGAAAGTAGTCCAGCATGGCAGAGATGAGGACCGATGCTGCCGCCCTCCAGGCGGAGGCTTCCAACTTCGAACGGATCGCCGGAGATCTCACCAAGGAGATCCACTCGGTGGAGAGCACCGGCGGTGAGCTGAAGAGCTTGTGGGAAGGCCAGGCCAGCAACGCCGCCGGCGCCGCGCTGGTGCGGTTCCACGAGGCGGGCCAGAAGCAGATCCAAGAGCTGAACGACATCCTGACCAACATCCGTCAGGCGGCGGGCTCGTACTCGAAGGCCGACGACGAAGCGCAGCAGTCGCTGGCCTCGAAGATGCAGTTCTAACCCCTAGCAGCAGAAGAAACGGAGCAACAGATATGTCACAGGCATGGAACTTTGCCGGCATCGCGAGTGGCGTGCAGAGCCTGAACGCGAGCGTGAACACCATCCACCAGCTGCTCGAGGACGGGCAGTCTGCCCTCGGCCGGCTGTCGTCGGTGTGGGGCGGTAGCGGTTCGGAGTCCTACCGGGCCGTTCAGCAGCGTTGGGACGCCACCTCCAAAGAGGTGAACGAGGCGCTGCAGGGCCTGTCGCAGGCCATCGGCGAGTCCGGCGAGGCGATGCAGAGCACCGAATCCGGCGTTGCGGGTATGTTCGGCGGGTAGAATACCCAAACACGAGATCGGGGCGAGTTCCAGGGGATCTCGCCCCTTCTCGTGTTTAATACCTGAAGGAAGTTCTGAGGGGTTCTTATGCCGGCCGATTACGACAAGCTGTTTCGGCCTGTCGACGGCGGAGAAATTCCCGACGAATCGAATCAGCACACCGAATTCGACGCATTCGGCGCATTCGACGCGGGATTTGACGCGGGATTTGACGCCGGGGCTTCGGATTCTCCTTCGCCACCTACGCCCACGTCCGCGCCCAGGCCCAATATTCCCCCGCAGTCCAATGGCCAACCTGCGCCCGTAGCGGACTGGTCGCCGCATGTCGCTTCAGCCGGACCGGAAGCTGGACCCAGAGACGGACCCGCGGCCCGAGCCGCGGCCCCACCCGAGCCCCCTCCGCCGCCGCCCGGACCCCCGCCGGCTCTGCCAAAGCCGCCTCCCCCACCGATGCCGATCGGTGGGCACGAGCAGTCGCCGGCGGACCCATCCGAACCCGCCGCGGCGCCGATGCCGGTCAGCGGGCCCGCGCTGGGCCCGGCGGGCCCAGCCAGACCGCCGGCGCCGCCGATGCCAATCGGGCCCCGGCCGACACAGCCCGCCCCGACCGTGTCGGAAGCGCCCGAGCCCCCACCGGCCCCGATCCCGGCGAGCCCACCACCACCCGCCCCGGTCCAGACCAACGCGCCGCCGCCGGCCCCACCAAAACCACCGCCTCCCCCGGCGATGCCGGTCCGCGGCTGGCAGCAGCCAACGCCGGCCGCCCCCACACCCCCGTTTGCGCCCATTCCCACCAACGGGCCCGCGGCAGGCGCGCCAACCTCGCCGGGCGCACCCCGACCACCCGCGCCGCCGATGCCGATCGGCGGTCAGCACCGAGGCCTGCCGGGCCCGCCGGCCCCGCCTGAAAGGGGTAGCGGGCCGCAGCATTCGGTACACGCCCGCCGAGCTCATCGCTATCGCCCCGAACCTGACGAAGACGACGCGAGCACGGCGGCGCGACCGGCCGTTCCGTTGCACGCGCGACCTGATGAGTCGAGGCCGACGCAGGCTCCCCGACCGGATCCGTCAGCGCCGCCCATCGGGGCGGCGAAGGGGCGGAGTACGCCGAACGTCGCTCCCCCGAAGGGCGCCGCGGCTCCCCCGAGGCAACCTCTCGCGCCTGCTGCCCCGCCCGAGCACAAGCCCGGTCGCCGCGCCAAGCGACGCGAAAAGAAGGCCGCAGCTGCGCAAGCCAAGCTGGCCCCCCCGATTGGCGAGGGCAAACCGGTCGGGCCCGTTCCCGTCAGGCGAGACGTCGCCGTCAGGCCGGACATCCCGGTCAGGCGAGACGTCGCCGTCAGGCCGGACATCCCGGTCAGGCGAGACGTCGCCGTCAGGCCGGACGTTCCCGTCAGGCCGGACCCTCCCCTCCGGCCGGAGGGGCTGCGCCGGCCGTCCGCGCCGGTCAGGCGGGATGTGCCGGTCGCCCCGGCCGGCCAGAAGACCAGGAGGCGGCCCAAACTCGTCCCGCAGCGCGGCTGGCGGCGATGGGTCCACAGGCTGACGCGGATCAACCTGGGTCTGTCGCGCGACGAGAAATACGAGCTGGACCTGCGCAGCCGGATTCGCCGGAGCCCCCGCGGCGGCTATCAAATCGGCGTGGTGGGCCTCAAGGGCGGTGCCGGCAAGACAACCGTGACGGCCACTTTGGGGTCGATGCTCGCCCAAGTGCGCGGCGACCGCATTCTGGTCATTGACGCGGATCCGGGCTGCGGAAACCTCGCCAACCGGACGGGCCGCTCTTCTAATGCAAGCATCGGCGATCTATTGACGGATAAAGAGCTGTCGCACTACAACGACGTCAGAACATACACGAGCGTGAATTCTTTTAATCTCGAAATACTCCCGTCGACCGAATACGCCGCGGCGGCCCGCGGTCTTAGTGGAGATGATTGGGATTTCGCGGCCGATGCGGTATCGAAGTTCTACAACCTGGTACTGGCCGACTGCGGGGCCGGATTTTTCGACCCGGTGACGCGCGGCGTGCTTTCAACCGCGTCCGCGGTGGTGATCGTGACCAACGCATCCATCGACAGCGCCCAGCAAGCCACCGTCGCGCTTGACTGGCTACAAAACAACGGCTTCTACGACCTGCGCAGCCGCGCCTGCGTGGTGATCGACCACGTTGCGCCGGCAGAACCGAATATCCCGGTCAAAGACCTGTTGCAGCGATTCCAACAGCAAGTGCAACCCGGCCGGGTTGTGGTGCTGCCGTTCGACGGGCACATCGCGGCCGGGACCGAGATTCAGCTCGAGCTGCTCGACCCGGCCTACAAACGCCGGCTTCTCGAGCTGGCCGCCGCGCTGTCCGACGATTTCGAGGGGGCTGGACGCCGTTGAGCGCACCTGCTGTTGCCGCTGGTCACCCCGCCGCTGCCGCCGCACCGGGCGCCGCTCCCGCCCGGCCCGCGACCACCAGGGTGACGATTCTTACCGGCAAGCGGATGACCGACCTGGTGCTCCCCGCCGCCGCGCCGATGGAAACCTACATCGACGACACCGTCGCGGTGCTGGCCGATTTGCTGGAGGACACGCCGGCGGATGCGCTGGCCGGATTCGACTTTTCCGCGCAGGGGGTGTGGACCTTCGCTCGGCCCGGATCCCCGCCGCTGAAGCTGGACCAGTCGCTCGACGACGTCGGCATTGTCGACGGATCGCTGCTGACCCTGGTGGCGGCGAGTCGCACGGAGCGGTACCGACCGCTCGTCGAGGACGTCATCGACGCGATCGCGGTGCTCAACGAATCGCCGGAGTTCGACCGCAAGGCGCTGGACCGTTTTATCGGGGTGGCGATCCCGGTGTTGACCGTGCCGATCGTCGCCGTCGCGGTATGGGCATGGTGGGCGACCGGGCGCAGCGTGTTTTGGCCGCTGGCCCTTGGCATCCTGGGACTCGCAGTGCTGACGGGTTCGTTCGTGGCCAACAGGTTCTACCGGAATGTGGACCTCTCCGAGAGCCTGCTGCTGACGTCGTACCCGCTGATCGTCAGCGGTGCGGCGTTGGCCATCCCGATGCCGCGCGGGGTCACGTCGGTGGGTCCGCCGCAGTTTGCTGCCGCCGCCGCGACCGTCCTGTTCCTGACACTGCTGGCGCGGGGCGGGCCCCGGCGCCGTTCGGAGTTCGCCTCGTTCACCGTGATCACCTCGCTGGCGATCGTCGGAGCGGCCGTGGCCTGCGGGTTCGGCTACCAGCACTGGGTGCCGGCCGGCGCGATCGCATTCGGGCTGTTCATCGTGACGAATGCGGCGAAGCTGACCGTCGCTGTCGCACGGATCGCCCTGCCGCCGATTCCCGTCCCAGGCGAGACGGTGGACAACGACGAATTGCTTGATCCCGTCGCGACCCACGAGGCCGGCACCGAAGAGACGCCGACCTGGCGGGCCATCATCGCCTCCGTGCCGGAATCGGCGGTGCGGCTCACCGAGCGCAGCGCACTGGCCAAGCAATTGCTGATCGGCTACATCACCTCCGGCACACTGGTTCTCGCCGCCGGCGCGATCGCGGTGGTGGTGCGGGGACACTTCTTCGTACACACCTTGGTGGTGGCAACCCTGCTCACGGTCATGTGCGGTTTCCGGTCGCGCCTTTACGCGGATCGGTGGTGTGCGTGGGCGTTGCTGGCGGCGGCCGCCGTCATTCCGACTGGCGTGGCCATCAAGCTGTGCGGTTGGTATCCGCATAGTGCCTGGCTGATACTCGCCAGCTACGTCGTGACGGGCGTGCTGGTCCTGCTGATCGTTGGGGCGACGGTCCAGGTTCGTCGCATTTCACCGGTGCAGAAGCGGATTCTGGAATTGCTCGACGGTATGGTGATCGCGTCAATCATTCCGATGCTGCTTTGGATCGCCGGCGTCTACGACATGGTCCGCAACCTGCAACTTTGACCAGCTTTGACCCCCGAAATTGCCGCAGTTCGGGTTACTGCGGGTCGGGTAAAATTTTGATCGATGCGATACGTACAGAAAGGGATTCGGCGATGACTGAACCGCTCTCGGTCGATCCCTCGCGCCTCGGTGAAATAGGGCAGGTACTCGCCGGCCTCGTTTTCCCGAAGGCTCCTTCGCCGATGACGGTGCCCGGTTCCGATCCGGTGTCCTCGGCGATCAACGCCACGATGCCCAACCTGGAGTCGCTGGTCTCTGACGGCCTGCCCGGCGTCAAAGCCGCCCTCAGCCGAACGGCGTCCAACATGTCCACGGCGGCGGACATCTACACGAAGGCCGATCAGTCGCTGGGCGACACTTTGCGGCAGGCCATATTCAGTGCCGGCGGTCAAGGGCTGGCCGATGCCGCTTCGAACGTGCAGGGTCAGTTCTCCGCCATGATGAGCTCGTCGGTGGATCAGGTCATGCCCGGAGTTGCTTCGTCGCTCGATAAGGTCGCGCCGGGGCTCGGGGAGAAGGTGTCTGCGGCGGTGTCCGAGCTGTCGCCACGGGTCCAGGCGACGCTGCCGCAGCTTGCTCAGGTCGCTCAGGTGGCCGCGCCCATGGCGATGCAGGGCGGCCCGATGTTGCTGTCGACCGTGACTTCAATGGCGGGCGCGGGGGGCGGGGGGGCCGCCCAGGCCGCCGCAGCGCCGGCTGAGCTCGCCGGCGACACGAAGAAGGACGGCGAGGACGATCAGTCCGACGGCGACGGAGACGGCGCAGCGGCCGGCACCGAGGGCGCGGGGAGCACCCCCACCCACCTCGTCGGGACCAGCGGCAAATCCCCGGAAGGCCCCACCGCGACAACGGTCTAGGGTCTAGCCGTCGAGCCGCCACCAGCCGGCTACGGCGACCCCTTTGCTCCACTCGTGCCGATCAGGCCGGCCTTACCACCGTCGCCACCAGCCCGGCCGTCGCCGTTGTAGCACTCCAATTTGCTGCGTCGCGGGGCGCGCCCGCGTCTAGCCACTTCAACCTGAAAAAGTCAGCGCGTTGATCCCGCGGCGGATTGTGAGCGTCCTGTGCCACAACCTGGTCAAGGTCAGCGCACTGGCCCGTCAACATAGCGCCGAACGTGAAGCAGTTGTGACTCTCGGGCCGTGGATTCGCAGTGGCTTCACTTTGGGCGATCCTGTCCAAACCCAACCGGCCGCCCGGTCCTATGCAATCCAGCAAACCCACAGGCAGTCCAACGTATCCGTGAAAAAGTCAGCGCGTTGATCCCGCGGCGGATTGTGAGCGTCCTGTGCCACAACCTGGTCAAGGTCAGCGCACTGGCCCGTCAACATAGCGCCGAACGTGAAGCAGTTGTGACTCTCGGGCCGTGGATTCGCAGTGGCTTCACTTTGGGCGATCCTGTCCAAACCCAACCGGCCGCCCGGTCCTATGCAATCCAGCAAACCCACAGGCAGTCCAACGTATCCGGGCTGGTCTTCAGGTCTAGGTAGCTAAGTTAGGGCGCGTCGGACAACGCGCTAACGAGCAGGCCGGCGACCGAATCCCAGTACAGCCAGTCCTCGACGGCGAGACGCTGAGCGTCCGCGTCGGCCGCGTTGTGCCCCGCGTACAGCGCGAGCTCCTTGCAGTGGTCGACGTAGGCGTGAAACGCCCGCAGGTGCGCGACCTCGCGGCCGGCCGCGCTGCTCATCATCGGCTTCATCACGTCGAACCACAGCATGTGGCGGTTGTCCTCGGGCGCCTTGTCACCGGCCGGCGCCGGCGGCAGCAGGCCGATCAAAAGCGCATCGGTGGCGTCGGCCAACTTGGCCGCCGCCTCGGCGTCCACGACCTCCAACCGCGGCCGGCCGGTCATCTTGCCTTCCTCCGGGATGTCGTCCGGTTCCAGCACGATCTTGGCGACACCGGCATCGGAATTGCCTAGCTGCTCCTCGGTGCCAATCACGGCCCGCAGCTTCTTGTCGTGATGCGCCGCCCAGGCCTGCACGGCCATCACCGGGTAGGTCGCCGAGCGGGCCCGCTCGGGCGCCGCGATCGCGTCATCGGCGCTGGCCATCTCCACCTTCTTCGGCAACTCCACCCCTTCGGGGATGTAGGCCAGCCCGTAACTGTTGGCCACCACGATCTCGCCGTCGGTGGTCACCCCGGTGATCCAGAAGAAGCCCACGCCGTCGCCCATGCCGGGCGCATTCAGCGCCGCGGCCACTCGGCGCGCCACCCGCAGCGGATCGGACTTGCGAGCCGACGAGGCTGCCGCCATCGCATCACGCGCGGCCCGCGCCTTGGAAACCGGCACCTGGATCTGCGACAGCGCGTCGAGGCCCGGCACATCCGGCTGGTCCGGCGAGCGCGGGCGGCTGGGGGTCGTGGGCCGCGTCGCCGCCGTCCGGGCGGCGGGGGAGGTCGACGCTGACGCCGCCTTGCTCTTCGGCCCCAGCGGCGCGCGCCCGGCCCCGCCGCGAGACGCGGCACCCGCCTTCGGAGACGAACCCGCTTCCTGGCCCGCGCCGCTGCCGGGGCCGGCACCGCTCGCTGCGCCGGAAGCCCCCCGCGCCGACCCGGTCGGTGCGCCGGTCGCCGAGGCGGGCGCCACGCCCACCGACGACGCATCGTCTGATCCGCCTACCGTCGGCGCCGAATGGCCGCCACCCGGCACTGTCGGATGATCGATCACCGTCGCCGCCGCCGGTTTCACATGAGGTGCCGGCTGGTCGCCGGGAGCAACCGGCGTCGAAGGAACTTGTGTTCCGGGTGTTCCGGGTGTCCCGGGTGTTCCGGGCAGACCTGGCGCCGACGGCCGGCTGGGCGACGGCCCCGGCGTGGGCTGCGGGCTGGGTCCGGGGGTTGGCTGGACCTGGGGTCCATTGGGCGTCGTCGGGGTCGGCGTGACCGGCGTGCTGGGATTGCCCGGCGTAACCGGAGTAACCGAAGGTATCCCCGGCGTGACCGGCGTGACCGGCGTCACCGGGGTGACCGGATGGCCCGGCGTGACCGGGATGCCCGGCGTTACCGGCGTTACCGGGTTCACCGGGGTCGGCACGACGGGTGTGACCGGTGTGCTTGGCAGCGTCGGGGCGCCCGGCATCGGGACGAAGGGCGTGTCCGCGCCCGGCGTGCCGGGAATGCCCGGCGTGCCGGGAGGCCGGATAGCCACGGTCGGAATGTCCGGGGGTGGCGGCGACTTCTGGTCGAGCAGATCCTGCAGGGCGTTGTGCGGGGGTTTCCAGCTCTTGGATTCCAGTACCTGCTCGGCGGTGCTCGAGACCACGCTGACATTGGCCCCGCGGGTCTCACTGACCAATGCAGTAATTGCGGCGGCCCGCTGGTCGGCGTCGAGCTCCGTGTCGTTCTCCAGGATGCTGATCTCCCGTTGAGCGGTGTCCACGTTGGTGCCGATATCGCACTTAGCCTGCGCGATCAAATCGCCGATATGCCGGTGCCAGGTAATTACGGTCGCGAGATAATCCTGCAGCGTCCGCATTTCATTGATGTTCGTGCCGAGCGCACCGTTAGCGGCATTCGCGGCACTACCGGACCAAACGCCACCTTCGAAAACTTCGCCCTTTTGCTGCTGAGCGGTATCCAGGACATCGGTGACCTGACGCAAAACCTGGTTGTATTCCTGCGCGCGGTCGTAGTGCGTGTCCTCATCGGACTCCGGCCACCCGCCCGGATCGAGCATCTGCTCGGCATACTCGCCGGTCGGCCTCGCTATGCCCATCGTCTCGTTCCCTCCAGCTTTTGCCAGGCGGCACCGTTCACGCCCGTCGGATAGTTGCCGGCGCCCGGCACGCGGTCGTCGGTTCGCGCTGCGCGGCTGGGAGCGGCGATCAGGGTGCCTTGGCACGTCATGCTTTACCAGCCTAACTGACGTTAAGCCCTGCTAGCTGCGGCAATTTCGCGATCGGACCGACCCCGCGCGAGGCGGTCGCCGACCGGTCGCAGGCGCGCACCAACCACCGATGAGCGTGGTTGCCCCGGTGCGTTCGATCGGCCAGGCGTCAGGACCGAGTCAGAACTGCGGCGGGTTGCCGATCATTTTTGTGATCGCGCCCAGCGTCGCGACGAGTTGCTCGCCCGCGACTTCGTTGTAGGCGCTGGCCGCCCGCTGCGCATTCTGCAGCGCCTCATTGACCCGCGCGCTAACCCCTTGGGCGCCGATTTCCTTGAGCAGGCCGGGCTGAATCTTGATGCTGGTAAGCCATTGGTATCCGTTGATCGTCACGTCAACGGTCTGTTCGTTGTCGGACGCTTTGTATTCTCCGCCGGCCATCTGGTTCACCTGCCCCTCCATGGCCGACTGGAACTTCGCCAGCAGCGCCAATGTCTGGGCTGGTCCCGGATCTAATTCCATTGCTACTTGCCCTCCTTGCTATCTTGGCGCCGGCGATTGCCGATGACGGCTTCGGTCCAGGCCCGGTCCTCGGTGTAGAGCGCTTCGTCGTCCTGCTGGGAGCCCTTGGTCTTGGAGCCGCCCGCGCCCTGACCGTGGCCGCCCATCGGCATTCCCCCGCCGCCGCCCATCGCCGCGCCCGCGCCCGCGCCCGCGCGGCCCGCGGCGCCGGCGTCACCGGCCGCAGCGGGCCGCACGGACGATGGATCGGCGACGCCGTCGCCCGCGGGCGCCAACGGCATCGCCGGCGCTGCACCGCCGCCGCCCCCGGCCGACATCGGCTTCATCGAGCCGCCCGGCCCACCCGGCGCGTGGGCCGCCGCCCCGTGGGCACCCGTCAGCGCCGCCCCCCCGCCGGACGGCGCGCCGCCGCCGCCGCTGCCCGCCCCGCCCCCCATGGACGGCATGCTGGGCAGGCTCTGCGTACCCGCCTGACCGCCGGCCACCGCGCTAATGACTTGTTGCGGGATCAATCCCTGCGTCTGCGGGGCCGGTGGTGGACTGATTTTCACGGCGGCCGGCGGCGCCGGCGGATTTATCGGGTCGAGCGACGCTTTCGAGTTGTACTGGCTCTGCACGTCCTCCGACGTGGACTGATACTGCATGTACAAGTTCAAATACTCTTGTTGCGACGCGGCATCGGGCGCGTCCTTGTACTTCTGTTCGACGAACGTGACGTCCGACAACCTCGGATGCGTCCTGTACGCGTAGTTTTGCAGGTCCGCGACGTATCGCGCCTGCTGAGCCACCGAGTTGCTCAACTTCGCCATGTACAGCAGCCACTCCTTTTGCTGGTCCATCGACTGCTGGACGGCCGTGGCCGCGTCGCCGCTCCAGTTTGAAAAGGCCCGGAACCGCTGTACCGACTGTTGCAACGTCAGGTTGTAGTTGGCCCACGCGTCGGCAAGGTTGGCCATCGACACGGCCTGGTCAGGTTGTTCGATCTTCGCCGCCGCGGCCTTGACATCCATGTAGCCGGCGCCGGACGAAACCACACCCTGGGTGTCCTGCAGTCCCTGCGCGCTCGAACCACTGTCGCCGATCGACTCCGAAGAGATCGCTCCCCCGCTGTTCATCGCCGTCGCGGATTCTTCGTCGACTTCCCCATAGGCCTTGGCAGCGTTGCGCATCGACGTCGCGAGGCGGCCGCGCTCGGTGGCACCCGCAGCCAGGAACTGCTTCATGTTGTCGAGGGACAAGCTCAGTTGCGTGCCCGCGCGAATGGCCGGCTCAAGGCCGCACGGCGCGTTCGCGGTCAGGTTGGGTGGATCCGCGATCGGGCTCTCCAGCTCGCTGGCTCTGGCCAAAATCTCGGTCTGCTCGACCGTCATCGTCTGCGGCTGAGTCATGTCGCATCATCCTCCTTTGTGCTACAGCAATTATCGTCGCTGAACACACGCGCGTAAGCACTAAATTTTGGGGCGCGACTTGTCATTGGATGCAGCCCGATCCCGCACCCTGCTCGGTGACGGCGCTGAGCTGGACCGATGATGCTTGTTCGGCTGTACTTGAAGCTGCTTAATCCCCCTGTCACCCGGCCGCCGGCGGGCGTGGCATCACCGTCAGCCGCACGCCATACCGGGGTATGACGCCCGAGGCGCGCGCCAGCGTTCCGGCCGGCATCCCGGGCACGCCCGGCATACCGGACCCGACCGCTTCGTCGGTTCCCGAGAGCGTGGTTAAGCCGGCTCCCGACAACGCGGACACATGGCTGACCGCCGGCACGGCCCAGCTCTGCGGCACCGACAACGGCCCGATCGACCTGGCCCCGGCTAACACCGCGGACGCCGCACGTTCGCCACCGCTCAACGCCGTCGCGGTCACGCCTCCCCCCGCCGCGTCACCGATTCCGCTACCGACCCCAAACTCCCCTACTAGCCGTCCTGGTGGGCCGCCAGCCAATGGACCCAGTTCCTCAGCGATTGTGTCCTCATCGAGGGCGCCTTTCCCCACAAACTCGGCAATGTTAAGCGTGGCCGGCAGGTTGAAGACCCCACTCGAAGCCAGGTCGCTCCAGATGGGAGCGTCGAGCCCGAACCCCTTGTTGGCCAATAGGGTTTGGAGCAATTGGACGACAGGTCCGGTTGCGGACGCCTGCAGTGCGCTGGGTAGCGACGCACTGGCCTGGGTAACCGCTGCGGACTGGGCGGACGCGCCGTCGGGATTGGTTGTCCGCTGCGGCTGGGTGAACGGCGTCAACGTCGTCGCGGCGGCCGACGCGCTGGAATAGCCGTACATCGCCGCGGCGTCCTGGGCCCACATCTCCGCGTACTGGGCCTCGGTAGCCGCGATCGCCGCGGTGTTCTGGCCGAAGAAGTTTGTCGCTATCAATGACGTCAGCTGGGTGCGGTTGACCGCGATCACCGGCGGGGGAACGGTCATCGCAAATGCCTGCTCGAAGGCCCCCGCGGCGGCCCTGGCCTGCACGGCGGTCTGCTTCGTCTGCTCGGCCGTCGTGTACAGCCAACCGACATAGGGAGCGGCCGTGGCCGTCATCGATGCCGCCGCGGGGCCGCGCCAATTCAAGGTGGTCAGGCCCGAAACCACCGATTCGTAAGTCTCTGCGGTGCTGGTCAATTCAGCGGCCAGCGAGTCCCAGCTGCCCGCGGCAGCCAGCAGCGAAGCCGGCCCTGGGCCGGTGTAGATCCGGGCGGAGTTGATCTCGGGGGGCAATATCGCGAAATCCATTGTGTCAGAGCTCCTTTGCCGTGACATAAAAGGTCGGTCCGTGTGTGCATTTGCAGACTTGGAATCAAAAGCGCTGTGCGCCAGATGAATAAGGCAGACTGGTAACGCGGCAGGCCCCCTCTTGGCGGGCCACGCGCGCTGGGCATCTCCGGCAACCTCGAGTTTTCGGTGTTTACCTCAGGTAAATCTTATGAATTTCGCGTGAAAAAGATACGGCTCAACTGCTAACTAATTGAGCCGTCTATTTCGAGGCGGCTTTCAGCTCGGCTCGGGCCTGGTCCATTTGGTCTTACGCGTAAGCCACCATCTCGGCGGTGGTCATCGCTTCGCCCTTACCGGCGAGCGATTCGTAAGTCGCGTCGCCAAGCACGTTGCGAAGGTTGGTAATCGCGGTGGCAAGCTCCGCCATCGCGGCAAGCGTGGCGGCAGCGCTCATGACGGCGAACCCGGCGAGAGTGGCCGCCGGTTCGTATCGTCCGAGCCGCTCGAAAAACACGGCGAGAAACCCCAGCGGGGTGCGGATCATGTAGGTATTGCCCGCGTCGTGATAGTTGCCGATCGCCACGGTGAAGTATTCGAAGGCAGCCAGCGGGTCGCCGCGTTCGGCCTCGTGGCGACACAGGTTGGCCGCAAGGTGTGACTGATTGGCGCTGTTGCCACTGTCCTGGGCGATCACGAGGCCCCGGCGGAAGGAGTCACCCGCACGGGCGGGATCGGCGAATGCGAACGCCAATCCGTCGGCGAGGAGCGCCCACGAAAGCACAAACGGGTTGGCGGTCGCTTCGGCGGCGGCGATCAGGCCGTCCGCGGCCGACATCGCCTCGTCAGCGCGCCCGGTGACCGCCAGCCCGATGATCAGGTTCGCCGTGACGTATGCGCGGCAGTCCAGATCGCGTGCGAGCTGCGCGCGACACCATTGAATCCATCGCCCCGGCTGGCCGACGGCGACGTGGGCACCGCCGAGATAGCCTTCGGCACGTACGGGATGTGGTTGCTGCCGGCATCGATCGCCTGCTGAGCGGCCTCGGTGTAAGCAATGGCCGGTTCGATCCGCCCGGCCATATAGCAATTCGACGCCACCACGTAGAGGGCCGCGAGCCGGGGACGCGCGACGGCACGGGCGGCCTCGATGAGCTCCTCCGGTCAAGCGATGGGTTCGTGATTCTCTGTCGCAAACGCTAGCCACGCCGCGTACGTTGCGATCGGTGCGGCGACGTCCAGATCGCCTCGGTCGGCGGCCCACCGAAACGCGGTCCGCAGATTCGCGAACTCAGCGGTAACCCAGTCGTAGGCTTCGCGCTGGCGGGGGCTGTCCCACAGGGCTTTCAAAACCCCAGAAGGTGCGGCCCCCGCGGACACCCGCACAGGATGTCACACCAAGCCCACCACCGCCAGCAAACCGCGACTGACGTTCGGGGCCGTGCGCTACTTCGGCACGATCAGTTGGTAGCGGCTTTCCTCGGGCGGGGAAATCCGCCGAATCGGCAATTCGCGATGCCGCGGCGTGCCGATGACGTTGTGCTTGAGGATCACTCGCTCGCTGCCGGGGTGGGGACCCAGGTAGGTCGTCGCGTGCGGCCAGGCCACCTTCGCCACCCGCCCGACGTCCGCGCCGATCAGCCCGGCGAACTCAGCGAACTTCGGTCCTATCGTGACCATTCCGCCCGCCGCCGCCGCGCGCACCGCGAACTGCGCGAACGTCGGGGCGTCGGCCAGGCTCAGGCTCACGTCGACATCGTCGAACGGCATATAGACCGGGCACTTGTTCACCGTCTCGCCGATCAATACGCCCGCCGACCCGATCGGCAGCTGGCAGTGCCGGTGCGCGACGAGGCGTCGGGCTTCCAGCGCCGGTCGCTGACCGCCGTAGAGGCGGTGGAAACCGCGCGGCGTCTTCGGCTTGGCCAGCGTGGTCAGCAAGACCGACGCCCGCGGTGTCTCGTCGGGAGCGACTCGGACCCGGGTGAGCGTGCGATCGGCCCGCGTGGACCACCACGCGTCCGGACCGGCCGGCGCGGTGTAGGCGACGGTGTAGCTGTCGTGTCCGCGGATCATCGCCCACTTCTCCCGCTCGAAGCCGACCTCGACGGCGTGGTCGAAGTCGTCGAAGCTGCGTCCGCACACCGCGTCCACGCCATGGCTGGCCAGCGCATCTGCGATCCGCGTCGTCGACGCGACCAGGTAGCGGGCCAGTCCCGCGGCGCCCGCGGCGCGCCGCAACGCCGACTTGCTGGCGCGCACCGGATCGGCCCGCAGCACAATCCAGGTCCGGCGATGCGCAGGGGCCGGATCCGCGCCGATCAACTGCTGGTAGAGCTGCTGCACCTCGACTGCCGCGTTGTGACCCACCCGGTAGCCGGCCGACACCACATCAGCTTCGAGGTCGGGGCAGTGCACGGACAGCAGTTGCTCCAACAGCCGGGTGTCCAGCACGTCGTCGGTCTGGGCCCGCCCGTCGACGATGACCGTCGGCGTGAAGGGGCGGGGTATGAGCTCGACGACCGACACCAGAACGTCGTGTTCCCAGCGCACCGCAACGTGATCACCTGGCTTGACGGTGGTACCCACCTCGGGTTCCGACGGGACTTCAAGCGCCCTGCGACGCCGCCGGCGAAACCTGTACATCGCCAACAGCCAGCCAGCTATCCGCCGCCCGGAGAACTTGACCAGGCCCAGCACGAAGATGAGCGCCACCACCGCAATGCCCACCCACCAGTAGCGCGTGTGCAGAAAAAGCCTGATGCAGACCGGGGCCAGCGCAGCGATCAGGATCACGCGGCCGGTGCTGATACCCAGCTGGATCGGACTCCTCATGGGCGCCTCATCGCCCGCCCGATCAGGGCGCGCAGTCCCAGCGCCAGCAGCAGGCCCACGACGCCCAGCGTGACAAAGATGATCGGCTTGTGATCGGGGCCCGGCGGAATCACGGGCGCCGGTAGCCGCCGGACGTTGAACGGCGCCGAGGCCGGCCCCGGCGGAATGTCCCAGGTGAGCGCGGCGACGGCATTGATGACGCCCGCGCCGATCAGGTCGTCGACGCCGCCGCCGGGGTGGCGCGCCGTCGAGGTGATCCGGTTGATGATCTGCACCGGCGTCAGGTCGGGAAACCGCTGGCGCAACAGCGCCGCGAGACCGGACACATACGCCGCGGCGAACGAGGTGCCGGCGATCGGGACCGGGCCTTCCTTGCCCTGCAACGCGTTCACCGGGTCGCCGTTGTAGCCCAGCGCAACGATGCTTTCAGCGGGCGCCGCAACGCCCACCCACGGCCCGTGCATCGAAAACTGGCTCGGCGTTCCGTTTTGGCCGATGCCTCCGACGGTCAGCACCAACGGCGAGTACCACGCCGGCGTGACCACCGTCTGGACCTTGGCCCAGCCGCGGGGGTCCGCGGGGGCGGACGCGTCGGGCAGCGGATTCTGCGTGCAATCGCCGCCGGTGTTGCCGGCCGCGACGACGACCACCACGTTCTTGACATTGACCGCGTAGTTGATGGCCCCACCCAAGGTGGCCTCGTCGAGCGGTCTGGTCGCCTTGTAGCAGGCCGCCTCGCTGATATTGATCACGCTCGCGCCGAGGTTGGCGGCGTGCACCACCGCGCGGGCCAGGCTGCGCACGGACCCCGCGGCCGGTGTCGAGTTGGGATCGTTTTGGTTGGTTTGCGCGCCGACCGGCTCGAACGCCTCCGAGGTCTGGCGCACCGAGAGCAGCCGCGCGTCCGGAGCGACGCCGACGAACGCGTCGTTGGGTCCCGGCCGGCCGCCGATGATCGAGGCGGTCAGCGTCCCGTGTGAATCGCAGTCGGACAGGCCGTTGCCGGCCTGATCGACGAAATCGCCGCCCGCCTCCGCGGGGACCCGTGGCGACGCGTTGACGCCGGTGTCGATCACGGCAACCGTCACCCCCGCGCCGGTCGCGAACTTATGGGCCGCATCGACGCCAATATAGGAGTTGCTCCACGGCGGATCGTGGAAGGTGGAATCCGGCAGTGTCGTAGGCGCCGAGCACATGACGCGCTGCTGGGTGGGCGAGTCCGGGCCCGTCTGATCGGGCGGGAGCGCGCCCGGATCTATCGTGGGTGGGGCGATCGCTTGGGCGCAAGGCGCAGTCAGCGGGGTCAGCAGAGCCAGCGTCACCGCGATCAGGAAGATACGGCGCACCCCCGGACCACTCCTATCTCTTGGCGGACCTGCGTGCATTTTAGACGTAGCCGTTGGGCAAACCGCGCTTTGCGCGTCCGGCCTCGCACGCGTCCATCCACCCCCGGGATAGACCGGGATAGACCGCGGAGCAGCGCCTCTACGATCTCGCGGTCGAAACGCGTTTGGCCGCTTGAGGATTCCGAAAATTGATCCTCCAAATGCCAGCTAGCCGACAGTACGCGGGCGTACCCTTCAGTCGACCTACCTGCCTTACGAGGGCCGAAATAGCTGATGGAAAGCGACCTGTTCGTCACGGAGCGTGACACCGGCGATGCGCGCGGTGGCGTTGGCGCCGAGTTGGCTGCGATGGGATTCGAAAGTGGAGTCGAGGTCAGCGGGGGTGGCTCCGGCACGGTGTACCGCTGCCGGCAGGTGGCTCTTGATCGGGTAGTGGCGGTGAAGGTGCTCACCGCCGGGTTCGAGGAGGATCGGGCCCGGTTTCTGCGCGAACAGCAGGCGATGGCGACGCTGACCGGTCATCCGAACATCGTGCCGGTGCTCCAGGCGGGTGAGACAGCTTCGGGCCAGCCGTTCTTGGTGATGCCCTATTGCGAGCAGGGCTCCGTTCAACAGCGAATCGATCGGCTGGGGGTGTTGGGTGTCGCGGAAGTCCTGCGGATAGGGGTGAAGCTGGCCGGAGCGTTGGCCTGTGCTCATCGGGTGAAGATTGTGCACCGTGACGTCAAGCCGGCCAATATCTTGTACACCGCGTACGGTGAGCCGGCGTTGTGCGACTTTGGTATTGCCCGCACCGGTGGAGGGTTCAAGACCGCCAGCGGGGTGCTCACCGGGTCACCTGTGTTTATCGCGCCGGAAATCCTTGCCGACGCGGCGCCCAGCGCCGCGTCGGACGTGTACGGGTTGGGCGCAACCCTGTTCACCGCGTTGACCGGTCACGCGGCCTTTGAGCGGCACGCCGGGGAACGGGTGCTGGCGCAGTTGATGCGGGTCGCCGCGGATCCGCTACCCGATCTGCGTCACCGCGGCATCCCCGAGGCCGCGGCGGCGATTGTGGACACCGCCATGGCCCGTGACCCCGCCGGTCGTCCCTCGGCGAAAGAGCTTGGCGAACTCATTCGGCAGGCGCAGTCGCAGCTTGGTCTGCCGGTCGACGAGATGGCGCTGCGCGACGGCCACGGAGCTGGGCGCCTCGCCGGCTCGGTTGCGCCGGCGTCGACGCCGGCGTCGACGGGCGCGGGCGGGGGCAGGCTGCCCTCGACGGTAGCCAGTTTCGTGGGCCGCGACGCGGAGTCGGCCCAACTGCGAGAGTTATTGGCAACCTCACGTCTGGTCACGCTGATCGGTATCGGCGGGGTCGGCAAAACCACCCTCGCCTGCCACACGGCCGCCACATTGCGCCCGCAGTTCGCCGACGGAACGTGGTGGGTGGAGCTGGCCGAACTCCGCCAGGGCGCGCTGGTGACCGAGGTGCTAGCCGCGGCGTTGGCAGTACGCGATCAGATCGGCCGGACGCTCACCGACGTTCTCGTCGACTTCCTGGGGGGCCGTCACAGCCTGGTGGTCCTGGACAACTGCGAGCACCTGATCGACGACGTGGCTCATCTCGCCGGGGTATTGCTGCGCGATTGCCCGGAGCTGCGAATTCTGGCCACCAGCCGGGAAGTCCTCGGCATCGACGGCGAAGCGGTGCTGAGGCTGCCCCCCTTGTCATGTCCGGCCCTCGATGACGATCCCACATTGCGCACCCTGGCCGGCTATGAAGCCGTGCAACTGTTTGTGCAGCGAGCACGCTCCGCGGCGCCTGGGTTTGCCCTCGACGCCCACAACGCCGCGGCGGTCGCGCGCTGCTGTGCCCGCCTCGAGGGGTTGCCACTGGCCATCGAGCTAGCCGCGGCGCGCATCCGCGCGATGTCGGCTGAGCAGATCGCCGAGGGACTCGCCGACCGCTTCACGTTGCTGTTCCGAGGGCGCCGCGGTGCCCTCGACCGCCGCCAAAGCCTGGCGGCGTGCGTGGAATGGAGCTACGAACTGTGCACCGAGGCCGAGCAACAACTGTGGCGTCGGCTCTCGGTGCTCGCCGAAGGCTTCGACCTGCCCACCGCCCGTGGCATCTGCGGACGGGACGTCTCTGCCGGCGGCTTTTTGGACCTAATGTGCTCGCTGGTCGACAAATCCATCCTGATCCGCGCCGACCACCACGGAGTGGTGGGCTATCGGCTGTTGGAGACGCTGCGCGACTACGGAAAAAGCCGCACCACCGAGACCGAGCGCCGGGAGTTGGCTCGGCGCCACGCCGCGTGGTACCACCAGCTGCTCTCCGAAGCCGAAGCCGAATGGTTTGGCCCCCAACAACTCCACTGGGTCCAGCGCCTCACGCGTGACATGCCCAACATCCGCGAGGCCCTGCAAACCAGCCTCACCGACAGCCCGGCAATGGCGGTGGACATGACCGCAACGCTGCTCCGGTTCTGGGTTCATCACGCGGTGGTCAGCGAAGGCTGCCAATGGGCGCGCCGCGCGCTGGACGCCATCTCGCCCGAACCCAGCGTTGCGCGCATCAGGGCGCTATTCACCGCCGCGCACCTCAGCCTCGGGCACGGGGACATGGTGTCGGCCGTCGGCTGGACCGCCGAAGTGCGCGAGCTGCTCGCGGTCGTCGACGAGCCCGTCACCTGCGGCATGATCGACTTTTACGACGGCTACGCCGCCTTGCTGACCGGCCGCCTCGATGACGCGCGTGAGTGTATCGAGCGGGCGATGGCGGCGACCGATGACTTTGAAGTCCAGGGCTATACGACGACGGTGATGACGTGGCTAGACCTGGCTTGCGGCGACGCCCGCGGCGCGCTGGCCTGGTCACAGCGATGCCTCGCCCTGACCGAGGCCCGCGGCGACTGGTCGATGCGAGCGCGCGCATTGGACTCGGCGGGCGCCGCCCACTGGCAGCTCGACGACCCGCACAGCGCCGAACAGGCGCTTCAGCGCGGCCTGAAATTTGCCCTCGAAATCGGCGATATCTACGCCCTGACAAACGGTTTGGAAATCTTGGCGTGGATCACCGAATCCCGCGGCCAGCCGCGCCGCGCCGCGGTCCTGATGGCGGCAGCCGCCGAGATCAGCCGCGCCAACGGGGCCCCGCTCGCCTGTGCCCTCATCGGAGGCTTCCACACCGACTGCGAACGCCGTGCACGCGAGCAGCTCGGCACCGAGGAGTTCCAGACGGCCTGGAACGAAGGCACCGAGATGGAAATGCCCGATGTCGCCGCAGCGATTTCGCAGAACTCGCTGGCATCGCTTGGGTGAGTTCACGATTCGCACCAGCGTTCTTCAAAGCTCTATTGGTACATGCTTTTCCGCGCACGCGTCGATCACCGCGGTGACCACGTCGTCGGCTCGCAGCGTCTGTAGGTCCGCGACGGTCACCGAGCCTTTGTCACTGCGGTGCTGCGCGGCGACGCGGGAGTCCCGTAGCCGCTCCGCGCGCTCCACGACGTTGCGCGCGAAGCGCCCGTTCTGCATGACGTCGACGCCGTGCCGGCCATCGGGCGCATCATAGGCGCGCAGCGTCGCGCACGCCTTGTTCAGTGCCTCGCCGGCCGCGGGTTCCAGAACCGTAGCGCGGGGCGTGCCGTAGCGAACGGCGATCTCAACCAGCTCGTCGGGCGTGTACGACTCGAATCGCAATTTTCGATTGAACCGACCGGCCAAACCCGGGTTCACGGTGAGAAACTCATCGACCTCTTTCTCGTAGCCGGCACCGATGAAGCAGAAGTCGAATCGGTGCACCTCGAGCGCCACCAACAGTTGGTTGACCGCCTCCATGCCGATCATGTCCGGTCGGCCGTCCTGGTGACGCTCCACCAGCGAGTAGAACTCGTCCATAAAAAGGATTCGGCCCAGTGAGCGGTCGATCAGCTCGTTGGTCTTGGGCCCCGACGCGCCGATGTGTTCGCCGCAGAAGTCGGCCCGCTTGACTTCGATGATCTCGGGATGCCGCACGATACCCAGTCCGGCATAAATCTTTCCAAGCGCCTCCGCGGTGGTGGTCTTACCGGTGCCGGGCGGTCCCACAAGCAGCATGTGGTTGGTCTGATTGGCAACCGGCAGTCCGGCCGCCAAGCGCAGCGCCCGGACCTCGATCTGATCCTCCAGTTCGGCCACCGCCCGTTTGACTTCCGCCAACCCAACTTGGTTGTCCAGCAACGCGCGGCCCTCCGCCAAGAGCTCGTCGCGCCGGTGTTCGTCCTCCTCCTCGCGCCGCTGCTGCGCGGACCGCTGGGTGCTTACATCCCATTTGTTGGTGCGCGTGTCGATGGCCTCCTCGTCGGTGACCACCAGCTGCAGCGCGGGGTCGGCCAGGGCCTGCTTCGCGGCCTCGAGCAGCGCGCCATTGATCGTCGCCTTCGACAGCCAGATCTGCGCGGTGTGCTCATCCCCCAACTGGCGATGCGCCATCCCGCGGACGTACGCCAGGTCGGCCGCGATCAACGGAAACGTGGTGGGATCGATTGCGACCCGGTCGGTCCAGTCGAGCGCCACCCGCGCCTGACCCAGATGGGCGGCGGCGTGGGCCGCCAAGGTACAGGTCGCCGCGGTGACCGCCGACATGATGATCGCTTGCGGCGGCAGGATGGCCGCCGCCACCGAAATCACGTCGGGCCAGCGCTGGGTGGCAAACATCAAATAAACCTGAATGTATTGCTGCCACTGGTGATTCTCCCACGTGTCAAGCAAGGCCGAATCCGCAAGCAGCGCTTCGGCTTTCTCGTACTGGCGATCGTCGATGAGGGCACTGGCCAACGCCAGGCCGGCATGCGACGCCTCGGTCACCGTGATGGACAAATACGGCCCGGCTTTGATCGGCGCCGCCAGGCGCACGCCGAGCCGGTTGGTTTCGCGGTGCAGCCGCGCCCCGTACGAGTGGAGCTGCTGCACGGTCGGCAGCGTTTCGTCGCCCGCGGCGATCCGGCCGAGCCAGGCGTCCGCCATCGACGGGTCCAGTTCCGTCGCCTCCCGGAACCGCGCCGCCGCCTCGCCGGCATCGGTTTCGAGGAGCAACATCGCCTGGTCGAACCGTTTGCGCGCGGCGGCCGTCGCGGCGCTGTTGGTGCCGTTGGTCATTGGGAGCCGTCCACCGGCTCGAGTTCGGGGCTTGGCAGGAGCACCGGTTCAGCTGATACGTAGTGGTTTTCGGCGCGGAACAACTCGACCTCGACCGTGTGCGCTCGACCGGCGACCGTTACTTCCACCGTCGCGGGACCCGTCTGGGCGATCACGACGTTGGCGCTGCCGCGGTACGGCGCGCCCGGTTCCCCAACGGAGATAACGGTATTCGGGCGCGGCGCGGGTGCCAGTGTGCCGTCCACGACGCTGACGGTCGTACCCGGCACGGGCTTGGCCCCACCTGTCACGACAATATCGGGCATGCGAACACTCACCCACCGCTTCATGTTTCGAGTGTGCACCGTGATCCGCTCGCCGGCCGCCGCCAGTCGGATCACGATCCGCTTGGCCAGCGCATCCTCGGCCGCGATGTGCACCCGACTGAATTCGCCCGCGTCATCCAGCGGCAGCATCATCCTGTTACCGCCGGCGACCTTGCCGAGCAGCACGCCCGACGGCCCGATCGGAATCACCAGCGGACCGTGCAGCGCCGCGCGGCGAACGCCGCGAAGCGACGGCATGGGACCGCACAGGCTGGTCGCGATGCCATGAGCCTGCTCGCCCGGCAGCGTCCGCAGCATCATGCTCGGCGGAGCCGTCGGCGGTTGTGCGCTTCGCACCGTCACGGTGGCAGTGGCGCGGCCGTCACGAAACAGCGTGATGTTCTGCATGATTCCATCGGGACCCATCGACCAGGCCTGCGCCAGCTTCTCCGCGGTGATGTCGTCGGGCTGATACCAGTACGTGGTCAGCCAGCCGCGGTCACCGCGCACCGAGTTCCATCGCCTATTGCGCACTTCCAGCGCGGATCGGCCTAGCCGCCGTTCCAGCTCGACGATGTCGGTCGCGGTCGCGACTTTCGCGCGGATGCCCTGTTGGCGCATGGCCGCGCTGATCCGTTGGGCGGCCGCCAGCGTCGCGCTCCCCACCGACGTGCGCCACCTCAGCGACTCCGCGTTGTCGAGAGCGTAAGTTCGCACGATGAGCCAGGTTTCCCGCTGACCGGCGTAGGGCGGCGTGCCGATCAGCGTGTCGTACACCCGCGGGTAGTCACCCGTGCTGCGCCGGCGCGCCCCAGCCGTGACCACGCTGAGCGAATCCACGGTCAGTCCCAGGCTCTGACGCAGCATCGGCAGCAGATCCGTTATGTCGAGCGCATTTTCGGTGTACGTCGAAGTCGACCCCGTGAACAGCGTTGGCTCATGCGCTTTTCCGAGCAGCTGTACGGCAGCCGCCGCGACGCCGTCCTGGTATCGGACACCGCCGCCGGCGCGGTCATTGACCACCGTCAGGGGTTCCGTCCACCCGATGGGCCGCCGGCGTCGGCTCCACAACGCCAGCCAGGACCACAACGGCTGACCCCGCCATCCCACCACACCCACCGTGACCCCGACCCCCAAACCAATTGCGGTACCGAGATATCCACCGGTCGCCCAGCCGATCAGACCGAGACCAAGGACGCCGACGATGATCGTCAGCTTCGTCGCGGTCGTCATCGCTCCCGCCGTGCCCGAGCGATCAGCGAGGCCAGTGCGACGACGACAACCACCACCCCGGCGCATACCATCGCCACGACGCGGGCGCGGTGGTCCGGCGGTGGCGGCGGCGTGGCCGGCCTGATCACCCGGCTGGCAGCGGCCGGTGGAAAGCGGTCCCCCGCAGGCACATCGAAGGTCAGCGCGGCCACCGGGTCTACCACGCCATAACCGACCTGGTTGTCGACTCCCCGCGGCGGATTATGTGCCGTCTGCAAGATCCGGTTGATCACCTGGTGCGCTGACAGCGCCGGATACTTGGCCCGAACCAAAGCCACGACCCCGCTGACGAAAGCCGCTGAGAAGCTCGTGCCCCAGATCGGCATGTTCTTGTCGCCCGGGTGAATCGGTGGGTAGGCGTTCACCGGTCCCCCGGTTTCCGGGGACAATCCCATGATCCCGACGCCGGGGGCGGCCGCGGCCACCCAGGGCCCCGCCAGGCTCTTGTTGATCGGTGCGCCCGTGTTGTCGACGGCACCGACCGAGAGCACGTAATCGGAAAACCACGATGGCGACGACACGGTTTTGACTTGATGCCAGTCGCGCGGATCGGACGCGTCCAGCGGGTCGAACAAAGGGTTTTGGGCGCAGCTGTCCTCAGTGTCATTGCCCGCTGCGGCGACGACCACCGCGTCCTTCACCGTGGCGGCATACCAGACGGCGGCGCCGATGGCGCTCTGATCCAGCGGGTCGACCGCCGAGATGCATGCCGTCACACTGACGTTGATCACCTTGGCGCCCATGTTCGCCGCGTGCACGATGGCGCTGGCCAGTGACGCGATGGTGCCGGCCTTCTTGCGCCCCTCCAGATCGCCAGGACCTGGATTCGCCGGCTCGTAGGCGCGTGAGGACTGGCGAATCGACATGATCACCGCATGCGGTGCGACACCGACGACCCCGTCCGGCGCGCCCGGCGATAGCGCCGGCACCTCGGGATCGTCGGCTGGCTCGCCGGGGGGATCCCCCGGCGCATTGGACGGCGCATCGGGCGCCGCCGGGGGCACTGGTGGCGGTGCCGGCACGGTTTGGGTGACCGTCACCGGGGATGGCGGTGGCGGCGGTGCGGGCGGTGGCGGCTGCCCACCGGGTGGTGGTGGTCCGGACTCGGTCGCCGGTGGTCCTGCAGGCGCCGGAAACGCCGGAGCGCTCGGCAATTTCGCGGGCATCGGGGTGCCCCGCGGCGCGGCACCGATCACCGACGCGACGATGGTGCCGTGTGCGTCGCAATCGGTCAGCCCGTCGCCGCCCATGATGTAGTCGCCGCCGGCGACCACGGGTAGTCGCCGACTGGGATTGATGCCGGTGTCGATCACGGCTACCGGCACGCCGTTACCGGTGGAGTACTGCCAGGCCTTGCTGATGTTCAGCATGGTGAAGCCCGGCGCCGTCACCGCCACGTTGGGGTCGGCCACGGTAATCGTGCGTGCGCAGGCAAAGCTCTGCCGCATCGGCTGATCCGGGCCGGGCTTGCCGTCGGCCGGCACTCGGGCCGGATCGACGTGTGGTGGCGGAATCGCCCGCGCCGCGGGCAGACTCGCTGATGGAACAACCAGCAGACCTGCCAGCATCAGCGCCGCGAACCGGTCCGGCGCGCCCCTGCGGGCGCCGCCCGGGGCGGCTGGCGCAGTCCCCGTCATCGCATGCGCACCCAGGTGAACAGTCCGCCGATCCACGCGGCCAGGGGCAGGGCAGCGATGATCGCTGCGATCTCGACCCATTCGGCAGCCATCCGCACCAACGGAGTGAACCTGGTGATCGGCACCAACAGCGCCGCCAACAGGCTCGCGCCGCCAAACCCCGCCAAGGCCAGCGCGCCCCAGAGCAGCGGCTGGCCCGCAGCCCCCGATGTAACCGGCTCGTGCACAACGTATTTGACGACGCCGATGCAGGTCGCGGCTGCGGCCCCGCACACCAGCGCGACGGCCTGATGTTTGTCGGCGAAGGCCCGCCCGCGGCTGATGAAGATCACGACGAACAGCCCGGCCAGCGCCGCGGCCGCAACGCCGCGGTCGCGGCCTGGCATCAGCGTGGCCCACACCGCCGCCGGCAGTGTCAGCCCGGCGCCTACGCAAATGCCGGTCAGCACGCCGTTGGCTCGAATCGCCGCCGCCGCGACCTGCGCGCCGCGCGGGGTGGTGTCCGGATTCGCTTCTTCGTCGGCGCCCTCGTCCACCGGCGACACTGCATCGGCCGGCTGACCGGCGCCGCGACGGAACAGATCGCGGCCGGTGATCGACCCGAAGTACGGGGGGCGGATCCGCGCGACCCACAGCGCGACGGTCGGGGCGAAGGTCAGCACCAGCAGCAAGGCGACCAGGGTGCACATTCCCAGCCATTGCGCGGGTATCGGCCACCACATCCGCACCGCGGCGACCGTCCCCCCTAGTACACACACCGTCGCCACCGTGGCCGCCACAGCGACATGGCGCCGGGTTGCCACGGCGATCGCACACGACAGCACCCCTACTACCAAGACCGCGATGAAGAGGTGCGCGGATCCCAGCTTTCCGGGGGCAGCGCCGCCGAGGCTCACAGCGAGCAGCGGCACCGCGAGCCAGGCCAATCCGTCCAGCATGTCCGCGCGCCCCGGCCACCACCGCCACACGGCGCCCGCACCGCCGGCGGCGAGCAGGCCGGCGACTCCGGTCACGATGCTGGGCACCAGCGACTCGGTGGCCAGGCGTTGCCGCACAGCCAATCCCAGCACCGTGACCAGCACCATCGTGAGGATGACCAGTGCCGTGTGCAATGCGGTGTGGACGGTGACCGGTTCGAATAGCTTTTTGCCCACCCGGGCCAGTCCGGTGGACAACGACTCGTACTGCGGCTCGAACGACTCGCCGGCGAACCCGTCCGGCGCGGGAACCAGGGCCAGCGTGGCGCCATCCTCAACGCCTAGTTCGTCGAGTGTCTTGGTGATGTCCAGGCGCACGCCGTTGGCCTTGTGCAGTTCGTAGCCGGCACCGGGCTCGAGCCCGTGAGCGCCCCTACGCTTGAGTTCGTCGTTCAGCAGCTCGACGACATCATCGAGGAAGACCTCGATCGGCACGGATGCCGGATACACCTGGGAAACGAGCTGTTCTCCACACACGACCGCAACCGCGCAACGGGCCGGGAACGAGACTTTACCCAGCAACTGTGTCATTAACGCGGCCTGTCAGCATCTGGAATATATTTGTCGGCCAACCCCGCGGTGATTTCGAATAGCCGCAGCCGCGTCTTTTTCTGTAATTCATGCTGGGTGTCGATTATGCCGCCCTTCGCGAGATACGGGTCGTACGGCATGAATTCGACCGTCGCCCCGGACTGCGCGAACCGCTCGGTGAGGTACCTCAGCGCATCCCGCTCGCACTTGTTGCGGCTGTCGTTCAGGACGACCGTGCTGCGGGACACCAATTCGTGGTAGCCCAGGGACCGCAGCAGGTCGATCGCGCGGGTGACCGGGAGCGACGTGTCGACGGTCAGGCCGGACACGAAAACCAGCGTGTCGCACGCGTCGAGCACCGCCTTCATCACCGGGTGCTCCAGGTCGTCGGAGGTGTCGACCACGATGACGGTGTGGGTGCGACGCAGCCGGGAAAGCACGCCGGTGAACATTGACGGCACCAGTGGCCGCGGCTGATCGGACGCACGGTTACCGGCCAGCACATCGAGGCCGATGCTGTTCTGCCCCAAGTGTTCTCGAATGTCTGCGTAGCCTTGGACGTCGGTATCGTTAAGGACGGCCGCGTAATCGCCCGGTGGGGATTCGTCGATCCGTCCGGCCAGCGTGCCGAAGCCGGGGGCGGCATCGATGGCCACCACGTTCTCGGGCCGGCATTCCCGGAACACCGCGCCGACGCATGCGGTGATCGTCGTTTTTCCGACCCCACCCTTACCCGAGACCACCCCGATCACGTACTGCTTGCGGATGTGGCGCCGTATCCGCGCCTGCAATTCGCGGTAATGCCTCTCGGCCGGCGACTCGCCTAAGTTAATGGTCTGGAATGACGCGCGGTGTATGAACCTCCGCCAGCCGGAGCCCGGCGGAATTTTGCGTGGCGCGACCATATCGGAGATGCGCAGCGTTCCCGATACGGAATCCTGGTATTGGTAGCGCGAGACGGGCGGCGGTTCTCTCCGAACCGGTTCGCTTTCTTCCGGGACACTGTGGAAAGCCTTCCACGGATCTGTCACGATGCCCTTGCTAACATTTTTGCTAACATATTCGCGATACCTCTCGACTACACGACTTTCCGGTACGAATGCCATTCTCGTTTGGCGGGCAGGCGCCGCACCAGGTGGTTGACCGCGGAAGCAACGTTGCTTTTGGTACCCGGTGCGATGATCATCCATTTCTTGCCTGCGGTATAGACATGCTCGGCGACGAGCCGGCCTTCCGGCGTATCGACGATAGCCACCGCGCTTTGCCCGATGTGAGTCCGAGTGGGCCGGCCGGTGTCCACCCCCGACTGCATCGCGACAATCGAGGCCTGGGCGCAACGGTCGGGATCGGCGGCCAATAGCAGCATCTGCAACTGGTCGGCCTCTAGCGCCTGAGCGGCCAAGAACGTACGCAGGGTTTCCTGAGTGGTGGCGGCGGCGCGCATCGCATCGGCGTCCAGCGTGACAGGACGTAGGGCCGCGGGTGTGTTGGCGCCGCACAACCGTTCGATCTGTGCGTCGAGCGCCGCGGTGGCCGATCCCTCGGCATTCGCTGTGCCCGCGCCGCTGATGCGGATGAGATTCGCCGACCGTTCCATCGCCACCCACCATTGCGCAAACCTCGCGAGCAGTACCCGCGCCGGACCCTGATCACCGGACAGTTCTCCCGGTATGCGGAAATGCATGAGCAGCGCAACGTCGCGGCGGGAGAGAACGGTGAGCCATTCCACCACGGCGCTGTCCACGTTGTCCGACTCGTCGATGACGCCGACTGCTCGCAGCTCGGCGGTTATCGGGTGGTCCAGCGCCAGCCGCTTGGGCTCAACGCTGGGTAGGTGGGGCCGCAGGCCCAACTGGGGGGCGACGACTTCGATACCGGTGAGCACCTGCAGGGCCCATAGGCCGTCGACTGTAGTGGTTAACACGTTGACCCCGAACCTGATTGGGGGCGCACCCGCCGCGTGCGCCCCCAGAGCTCCCGCTGGTTAGATGAAGCCGTTCTGGATGTGGATGTCGGTTGCGTGAGCACTTTCGGCCGTGGTGTTCACCACCCGCTGATGCTCGCTGATGTGCTGAGCCAGGCCTTCCAGCCCACTCAGGAACTGGGCTTGCGCGTCGAAGAAGGCGGTGGCGCCCTTGCCCAGGAAGTAGTCGCTCAGCGCCTGGGTCCGCTGCAGGATGTCTTGATGGATCTCCATCAGCTGGGCCGCGCGCTGGCCGGTGTCAGCGGCGAACGCTCCAATGGCTCCATAGTTATAGGTGATCTCGCTCATTCGATAACTCCTTGCCTGGTCTTTAGGAAACTTGGGGATTTGTGCGGTGCGGCGTTTTAGGTCGCGACACTCCCCGCGCCGAACAGGCTGTTGATTCCGTGCGCCGCGTCGTCTTCGTGCTGCTCCATGAGCGACGCTGCTCGGCCAAGGCCATGCGCCAGTCTTTGACCGCCGGCAATGATTTGCTGCAGATCGTGGTGAATGTGGCCCGCCGTTGTGAGCGACGCCGTACTGGCATTGCCGCTCCACGATGAAACGTTGACAACGTCCTCGTGGCCGTGCAGGTATTCATTTCCAATTGCGGTCGCGGTCTGCAGCGCGGACTCGATGTGCTGCGCAGCGGTGCGCAGCAAATCCGCCGAAACTTTGGTGGTATCGCCGCCTGTCATCGTGGTTCTCCTTGATTTCTAGAGGTCCCCGGGCTGGGTTCATTAGAAGCTAGACCCGCTTTGGCTAGCTGTCACTTCAGTTATTCCCTGGGCCATTTCCCTGGGCTCCATAGGCACCGAAACAGGGAATTTAGTGCACACCAGAATTGGCCGCGTGTCAAACGGTTGACCTGCTCAGGATCACAGGTTGCTGGCACCGTCGGCGAAACCGTCTCCATCGAGGTCGGTAAGCCGCACGTTCCACTTGCCGTCACCGTCCGTGTCGACGTATCCGGTCAGGCCGTTTTCGCCCTTGCACAAGACCCGGTCGGCCCGCCCGTCGCCGTCGGTATCGAGCAGTCGGTCATCGATCGTCCCGTGGTTGTCGAAGTCGACCAGCGGTCCCCCGATGTGCTCGGCACCGTCGAGCCCGAACCAGCGCAGTTCACCGCCCCGGTCCATGGCTACCGTCCAGGTGCCCGACCCGTCGTCGGTGAAAAACGCTTCCGGGGTGCCGTCATTGTCGAGATCGAGTACGGCATGGTCCGCGATCCCGTCGCCATCCAGGTCCGCCAGCGCGTCGTCGGCCAGACCGTCGCCGTCGAAATCCAGGCTGATCGCGTCCAACCGGCCGTCACCGTCGAGATCGAGGTCGGGCGGGCGGTTCCAGATGGCCGCCGCCCCGTCGTCGCCGGCGATGCAGTAGTCCATGGATGTTCTGACGCTGGCACTTCGGCCCCGGTTCCCGTCGCGGCTCTAGGACCCCACCGCCGCGCACCCATCCCGGAAGGTAAAGCGCAGATACATAGCGGCCCCCTCGAGCTCGCTGTCGGCCGTCGTATAGGTGGGCAGTGTCTTGGCGAAGACGCGCTGGTAGAGCGCGAGGAGGGTCCCGAAGTCCTGCATGGCTGGATTGCTGCTGCGCCCGACGGCCTGTTGGATGTCGTCGGCCAGGGTCAACATCAGCGGGGCGACGGCATTGTTGAGCGCCTTCTGTTGCGGGGTCGACTGGCTGACGGCGCTCTTTTCCCAATCTTTGAAGGTTTGGGTGTCCTGGAACTTCTTGCTCGCCGACGTCACGTCGCCGCACGCGGGAAGATCGCCGGAGCCGAGGAACCGCTGCAGGTTGGCCGGGTCCTGTGGCGCCGCGACGTGCGCCGGCGGATCCGGGGCGGAGACCAGCGCCGCCCGGGCCTGGGCCGCGCCGGTTTCGGCCGTCGTGCAGATCGAGACCAGGGCGTTGAACAGGCTCTCCGTCGTGCCGCCCAGCGCCGCGTTCGGCGGGAAGTACTTCGGGCCGATGCTGTCGGCGAACGCGCGCGCGTAGACGACGAATTGTTCGTACAGCTCCCGCATCACCCGGTGCGGCGTCGTGCTGATCAACGGCGTCGTTTTCACCGCCGCCAGCCGGCTCGCCTTTGCCGTCGCCTGCATCACCGCGTTCTCGTCGGGTGTCCAGGCGCTGCCCGAGGTCAGCAGCGGATTCTTTTGGCCGGGGTGGGTGCTGTCCCAATGCTCGATGGGCGCACTCATCAGCCAGGTCTGGCCGACCACGGTCCAGGTGATGCACGTGGGGTCCTCGGTGATGAGGCCGACGGCGCCGGTGTCGCCCGCGCTGGCCGCCGCAGCGGTGACGGTCGGGCTGGTGGAGGCGGCCGGACTGCTCGCTGACGGCCTGACGGTGGGGGTTCGGGTCAGTATTGCGGCCGTCACCACGATCGCCACCATCACAATGGCGGCGGCGGCGACGGCCCACCACCGCCGGTCGCGACGCCTGGGCGGTTGGGGTGGCCACCAAGGCGGGGGTTGGACGGGAGGGGGCTGGACGGGCGCCCAGGGCTGGACGGGCGCCCAGGGCTGGCCGTAGGCCCCGGTACCCATCAGCGTCGGCTCACGCGGAGCCGCCGGCGGCGCCGGCGGCGTGGGAGCAGGTGGGGGCTGGCTTGCGGTTTCGGCGCCCAGCGCTCCCAGTGCCATGGCCAGGTCCCGGCAACGCGGGAAACGCGCACCCGGATCCTCGGCCAGCGCGCGCGACAGCGCGGCGTCCAGGTCGGCCAGCTCTGGACGAAGCTGGCGGCTCTCGTCCCCCACCAGCAGGTGATAAGCGGTGGCGGCCAGGGCGTATTGGTCGGCGTGGCGTTCGTCCAGATCGGTCGCTGGCACCCCGTCTGGGGTCCGTCGCGCGATTCCCAAGTCCACCAATAGGATTCGACTATGAGCGCTGCCCGGGTCGGTGATCAGGATATTGTCCGGCTTGACCGCACGATGCACCAGACCGCGTTCGTGTGCGAAGTCCAGCGCCTCGCCGATAGCGGCGATGATCGCCACGGCCTCCGCGCGCGGCATGCCCTCCGGATATCGCTCGCGCAGCAGCCGCGCGGCGTCGATGCCGTCGACGTAGCCCATCAAGACCCACAGCTGCCCGTCGCTCTCGCCACGGTCGTGCACGCCGACGATATTCGGATGCGATAGCGCCGCAACCAGATCGGCCTCGCGCTGGAAGCGGGCCCGAAATTCCGCGTCGGCCGACAGCTCGGGCGGCAGTATGCGCAACGCCTGCAATCGCGGCAGCCGGGGATGCTGGACTAGGTATACATCGCCCATTTCCCCCGACCCCAGCCGGCGCACGATCGCGAAGCCGGCGAATGTCGCACCGTCGCTTCGCGGCATGACACGGATGCTACAAGTCGCCCACCCGGCCTTGAGAGCGCAGCTAGATGGTGCTACTCCGATTTTCGCCAGATCGAAGTTCGCGGCCATCGTTGTCCAGTGGGCTGCGGGTGCCGATGTCTTGCATTGCCAGCACGGCGATATCGTCGCGCGGGTCCAGCTTGGGAACCAGTGTGGCGATGTCATCTGTGATGCCCTGTGCCCCACCGGCGGCATGCTCGACGACGAAGTCTGTCAGCCTGTCCTGGTCGAATGGGGTCGCACCGCGACGTGCCTCGATGAGTCCGTCGGTGTAGCAAAGGAGTGTTTGGCCGGTGCGCAGGTGCACGTCGCAGGCGGCAAAGGTCGCGCCGGGCAACGCTCCGACGAGCATCCCGCCGCTAGGTCGGACCTCGTCGACGGTTCCGCGGACGGGATCTAGAAGTAAGGCCGGATGATGGCCTCCGCTGGCGATCGTGACCTGGAATCCCTCGCCGCTGGCGTGGGGCTCCAGCGTGCCGAACAGAACAGTACAGAAGCGTCTTGGTTCGGCTTCGCGTAGCAGGACCGAGTTGAGTTCGGCAAGCCCGCGGGTCAGATCGGGGTAGTGCAGAGCGGCCGAGCGCAGGGTGTAACGAATCAACGACGTCACCGTGGCGGCTTCGGGGCCGTGGCCCACAACGTCACCGAGAAAAAACGCCCACCTACTGCCCCCCAATGTGAACACATCGTAGAAGTCCCCGCCGACCTCGCGCTGGGATGCCGTCCGGTAGTAGGCGGCCAACGCGAGACCGTCGATATCGGGTAGTGAGGGGGGCAGCAAGGTGCGCTGTAGCACCGTCGCATACTCCTGGATAAGGTCGCGGTCTCGCTCGGCAATGCCGCGATCACGCACTGCATCGTCGCGATCCACCCGGGCCTGGTCACGGTCGCGCCACGCCTGGTCTCGGCCGAGCTCAGCGGTATCACGGCCCCGCTGCGCCTCGTCTCGGCCGACCTCAGCGTTATCGCGGCCCCGCTGCGCCTCGTCTCGATCGCGTTCGGCGGCTTCACGCAACCGTTGTTCTATGCGCAGCGCGTCCAGCGCGGACAGTCGCAGCTCAAGTTGCTGCATCACGATTGCAGCAAGATTCTCCAGGACGGCTAGTTCTTTCGCTGATGCGGTGCGCGCCTCGCCGTGCATGACAGCCACCGCACCCAGCCGATGGCCGTCGAAGGTGACTATCGGTGCGCCAGCATAAAAGCGAATCTGATGCTCCTGAACGAACTGGTTGTCGACAGTTCGGGGGTCGGTCAGCGCATCGCTCACTACGTAAGGATCATCCGAAAGGATGACCGAAGCGCACAAGCCGTCGTCGCGCGGCACTTGGCGCACTCCTTGACCGAATCCATGCGCCCCAACCAACGAGATCAGATCGCGATCAACGATAGACAGCACGGCCATCGGTGCGTCCAAAATCTGCGCGGCCAAAGCCGCAATCCGCTCGAACCCGCCGTCGGGTGACGCGTCCACTATCCGGTAGCGCTGGACGGCGCTCAGGCGTGCCTCTTCGACGTCGCCTACGAGTTCGGCGTTCCCCAACATTGTCGTGCGATCCTTCCTCAGCAGAGCCGAACCGGCAAACGAAATGGCACTCCTTTCGGCGAGCGCCCACGTCAAGAGCATTCGCGGCCGTCGTACATGCAATACATTGACCACCGGCCCAAAAAGTATTCCTCCCGCGCCGCACTTGGCCCCTGAGCCGTGAGCAGGCGGGCGTGTAGTCCGTCAGCCCGTGGGCGCAGGCGGCGACCCCTGTCCGTGAGTGAGGATCTCGTGCAGGCCCGGCGACGGGTCCGCCGGAGCGCACAACGTCGGCGGTTTACGGAATGCGCAGGCGTTGGGATCGATGAAATCGGCCAGGCTGGCGGCGTTAGCGTCGCGGTAGGTGAGCGCCGGCAGGTTCCACTGCGCCTCGATGGTCGCGAGGACGGACGTGTGGTCGTGCACCACGTTCGTCACGGAGTTCGGCCGCGACCACGGGCTGACGACGACGGCGGGCACGCGCACGCCGTACAGGTCGTACCCGCCCGGCGCGTCGCCGGGACCGGTCATCGGCGCGATCGAGTCGGGCGGGATCGCCGCCGGTGGCGGCACGTGATCGTAATAGCCGCCGTGCTCGTCATAGGTCCAGATCAGCAACGTCTCCTCCCACGCGGGGCTCTTGAGGACCGCGTTGACGACGCGGGCGACGAACGACTCCCCGAGCTGGATGTCCTGCGGGTTCTCCTCCGACTGGGAGGTCGCCTCGGACACGTCGCTGAGGATCGAGTTGAACGTCGGGACGTTGACCTTCCGACCCAGCTCGACGACTTCGCCGCTCACCGCGCCCATGTTGCAGTCGACCAGGCTGACCGCTGGCAGTGTGCCGAGCTTCGCGTCGAGGAAAAACTCCGGGATGGGCCGCAGGTGCGCGAGGTGCTTGACGGCGGTCGGCAGCATGATCGCGCTGGTGGGCGCGTCGCTGAAATAGTTGTGCCAGCTGATCTCATGCTTGGTGAGCAGGTCCCAGATCGTGCCGTTGGCCGGGTAGTTGGTGTTGATGTTGCTCAGGCTGGTCGAGATGACGCCGGACGCGGTGCCCGCCATCAGGAACCGGCGGTTCGGGTAGGTCTGGCACGGCGCCGAGCAGAACCACCGGTTCGCCAGCGTGAACGTCTTCGCCATCGAGTAGTAGAACGGCAGGTCTGGCTCGTCCCAGTAGCCCATCGACCCGGGGCCGGTTTCCGCGAAGCCGTCCATCGCGCCGCCATTGATCTGGCGGTGCGTGTCGTTCCAGTTCTGGCTGCCCGTGTTGGTGGTGCCGGCGAAGCCAGGTTCGTGAAAAGCGACCATGCGCTTGGAACCCAACGGGTTCGAGTTGGTCGGCACCCCGTTCGGGTCGAACGTGAAGCCATCGGCTGCCGGCTGGCCGCGCCGCGAAAGCATGCCGAAGTAGTTGTCGAACGAGTGGTTCTCCTGCATCACGATGACCAGATGCCGGAACGGGAACGCGCCCGTCGGCCGGCCGACGGGCAAGTTCGGGAACGGCACCGAATTCGGCACGCGCAGCGCCCCACCGACCGGGTTCCCGGTTGCCTCGGCGAGCGGCAGCGCCGCCCCTGCAGCAGCGGCCGACGCGGTCGCCAGTCCCGCCTTCAACATCGTCCGCCGGCTGTGCAGACCCCGCGGCGACATGGGCACCATCCTCACCGGTACCCCTGTACCACTGCTGCATTGCTTTGCTGGCGAGTCCTGCGTGGGGTGCTATAGTCGAACGCATGTTCGATTCGACGTCCGGGTGCCGGACCCGGAGTTCGCGGCCCGGATGGATGAGCGGCTGGAGCGCTGCCACCCGTCGGCGACGCCGACCTCGGCCGCCCTGCTGGACCGGATGTGCGCGGCGGCGCGGGTGGAGAACCGGGCCATCGCCGCCCGGCTGGCCGACATCGGGGAACTGTTCGCCTACCGGCTCTCGCGGTGCGCGGAGAACGAGGTCTGGGCCGGACCGACAAGCAGCTACCCGACGGCACGGTAAGTGTTGGAACGTATCCCCCTCCGGCTTCAAGCGCCTCTGCTGTCAATGGCACCTGCCGGTTTCATCACTTGGTGAAAGACCTTCCCCTAGTTCGGGCACGACCGTATGTTTTTTGGATGCGAAGCGAGCCGAGCCGCACCGCGATGCTGATCGCGACGGGCAGGGCGGCGCACCTTCTGCTCAATGGGACGCGCGCACTGCTTCAAGATTGGATGGCGTGGCCGCTGCTTGGCCCCTACGCCGAGACGAATCTTGAGCTGGCACACGACCTGTTCGGCGAGCGCTGGGCGGACGTCGCTACGTGGATGGCCGCGCGAACGCGTCTTTCGGAGGACTGGCTAACTACGAGCAAGGCCGAGCAGTACGTGATTCTCGGAGCCGGCCTCGACACCTTCGCCAGGCGGCAGGCAGGCGCGATCGAGGTTCATGAGTTTGACCACCCGTCCACGCAAGTTTGGAAGCGTGAGCGTTTAAAAAAACTCGGCGTTCCCGAGCCCGCGACACTCACCATGACGGAGGTCAACTTCGAGGAGCAACGAGTTGCAGAAGCCCTGCAGACATCCTCCGTTGACCTCGCACGGCCGATATTCGTCAATTGGGTGGGGGTACTCCCATACCTGACGCCTGCCGCCATCACCGAGACGCTCGCTGGCCTCCCGCCATGCACAGCCGCGATCACCTATAACCTTCCGGAATCCGCCAGGGACGCTGACCTCCGTCCCGCCGCTGAGCGGGTAGTGCGCACCGTCGCGGCGCTCGGTGAGCCGTTTATTACGCTGACAACACCGCAGGAGACCGCAGACCTGTTATCGACCGGCGGATTCCGAGTCGTCGAGGACGTCGGCCCTCAAGATGTGACCGCGCGATTCGGCCTCTCCTGCCGCGCCGCTGAGCGCATTGTGCTGGCCCATAAAACCGGCTGACGGCAGCTTGAGTACCCATGGCTGCTAGGGCCTCTTGTATTGCTCTTTGTGCCAAAGTGTCCTTAGCTAGCCGACTGCAACATCGTTTTTCCCCTTTTACCAAGCTGCAGTGCGAAAAGAACGAAGATGACCGACATGGGTGAGGCGAAAGGCCCGTTCGGCGGGTCGTCTCGCTCCTCGGCGAGCGCCGAGGATGTATGGGCCGTATGGACGAACCCCGCCGAGTGGCCAGGTGATGTCATTGTGACGGCCAAGATCGACCGCCCCTTTGCTGTAGGGGCGAAGATCACGATTCGGATAAAGGGCCACCCGCCGCTGAAATCGACCGTCACCCGAATCGAACCGCCGATGTCGTGGACGGGAGTGGCGAGAGCGCCCGGATTCACGGAGACCGTCGACCACTTCATCGAGACCACTGACTCGGGCACATTGATCACAGAACGCACCGTCTTTACGGGCCCGTTGGCTTCGATCGCCGCACGAATACTGGGGGCAAGAGTGGGAAAGACTTTTGAGGCGACGGCGGCGCACTTTGGGCGGCTGGCCGAGAGACGCGCGTCCCACTAATGCGTTAATCCGCAGCACGTTTTCTAGAGAGTAATTCAGCCAGTCGGTGCCATCACTTGCTGAAGACGTTCTGGGGTTGGACCGAAAAGCAGCTGGCCGACGGCACGCTGATCCTGACCACACCCTCAGGACACACCCACGTGACACCCCGGGCAGCGCACTGCTGTTCCCCAGCTTGGCCCGCGCCGTCGGCGCCATCCCCACCCCCGAAGTCGACGACCCACCCCAGGACTACTGCGGGGATCGCACCGCGATAATGCCCAAACGCCGCCGCACCCGCGCCCAAAACCGCGCCCAACGCATCGCCACCGAACGCAAACACAACCGCCAAGCCCGCCTGACCCGCAGGACCGAATCCCCAAGCCACGCAAGCTACACCGGACCGACCCCACCCCACACCGACGACGACGAACCCCCGCCCTTCTAGCGAATAGCCGTAGGCTGCAGCTGGCTAGGCGCCCATAGCGCTGCACGCGTTGGTGATCAGACCGCGCGTCTCCTTGCCAACCAGGCTCAATTGGTAGTCATGGATGCCGTAACTGGGCAGCGCCTTGGCATAAGCGCGCAGGTACTGCGCGGCGTACCCGGCGAAATCCTGGATAACCGGATTGTTGCTGCGCCCGGCGGTGCGCTCGATGTCGTCGGCCAGGCTCACGAAAAGCGGCGCGACCGCATCGCTTTGCGCCTTCTGCTGCGCGGTCCATTGCCCGACGGGGATCTTGTTGTCGGTCTTGTCCCAAGCTTGAACAGTGGGGTTGGCGTCCCACTTGTCGTTCACAGAAGCCCACTCACCGCAGGTGACCTTGTCGGCTTCGCCGACGAAACGCTGCGGGTTCGCCGGGTCCTGGGGCGCTGCCACCCGCGCCGGTGCGCCCGGCGGTGTCACCAGCCCCGCTCTCGCCGCCGCCGCACCGTCGCCGACCGCGTTGCACGTGGCGAGCAGCGCATTGAATGCCATCTCCTCTGCCCGGCCGAGTTTCACATCCGCCTGGGGGTAGTAGTTGCTCAGGCTGTTCGCGTAGGCGCGGGCGTAGACGATGTACTGCTCGTACAGCTCCCGCATCACTCGATGCGGGGTCGCGGTGGCCAGCGGTATGGACTTTGTCGAACTATCGCGCAGTACATCCCCCACTTTTTGCATGACTGCCTGTTGTTGTGGGGTCCAGGCGCTGGCCGGGATGTTGATCGGGCTGTCGGGGCTGCGGGGGTCCCAACTCAACGAGGGATCCGAGGTCCATTCCAGCGAGATCGTCTTCCACGTTTCGCAGGTTGGGTCGTCGGTGATGATGCCGACCGGGCCGGTGTCGGCGGCGCTGGCCGCCTGCGCCGTGGGGGACGCGCTCGTCGGGGAAGCCGCCGCGGAGCCCGTCGGGGCCCCGGTCGCGGGGCTCTGCGGGGTGGCGACCGGGCGGCCGTCGGTGTGCGTCGCGATGATCCCGAAGGCGACGGCCACTGCCGCTGCGGTCGCCGCCGCTGCGGCCCCGCCGGCCACCCACCACCGCCTGCGCCGCGTGGAAGTCGGGCGGGCCGGCGGCATCCCCCACCCCGGCGGTGCGCCCGGGACGCCGGGCCGCGGCGGCTCCGGCGCCAGGGTCGGTTCCGGGGGTGGCCCGGCCACATTTGCCGGCACGTTCCAGCCCCTGGTCGCCCCAGCGCCGACCGGGGGCAACACCGGGGCCTGACCGCCCACCTGACCGCCCAGCGCGGCGGCCGCCGCGGCGGCCAGCGCGCCCGCGCTCTGGAAGCGCCGGTCGGGCTCCTTGGCGAGCGCGTGCACGAACAACTCATCGACGCCCGGCGGCAGCCAGCCGGCGAACGGCGTCGCCCGCGGGATCGGCTGCAAGACGTGGGCCATCAGCGCCCCCGACATCCCGGTGAACTCCGCATAGGGGGTGCGGCCGGTCAGCAGCCGAAACAGCGAGCAGCCCAGCGAATACACGTCGGCGCGGTGATCGAGCCGCTGGCTCAGCACCGACTCGGGGGCGGCGTACGCCGCGGTGGCGACCACCGAGCCCGTCGCGGTCAAGTTGGTGGCGTCGTCGAGGGCGCGGGCGATCCCGAAATCGGCCAGCATCACCCGCTCCTGGGGGCCGACCGACCCGGCCAGCAGGAAGTTGGCCGGTTTGACGTCGCGGTGCAGCAGGTTGCGGGAATGGGCGTAGTCCAGCGCCTTTGCGACCTCGGTGATGATGTGCACGGCGCGCGCGCCGGTCATTTTCGACTCGGCCACCTCGCTGCTGGCGTCGGTGCCGTCCACGAACTGCATCGCGATCCACAGCTGGCCGTCCGGGGTTTCGCCGCGGTCGTAGACCGTGACGATGTTGGGGTGGTCCAGGGCGGCGGCCAGCTCGGCTTCGCGCAGGAACCGGGCGCGAAACTGCCCGTCGTGCGAGAGCTCGCCGGACAACACCTTCAACGCGTCATGGCGCGGTACCGACGGGTGCCGCGCCAGGTAGACGGTGCCCATGCCGCCGGCCCCCAGAATGCGTTCGATTCGGTAGCCGGCGACCACGGTTCCAGCGGCGAACGGCATCGCCGGATTGCCTTTCGGTCGGGGTCAGGTACCAGCCCCCACGTTACTGGGTTCGAACGCCTAGGGCTGGTCCCGCGCCTTCCACCACGCGAGCAGCTCGGCGGTCGCCTCCTCGTTGGTCAGTGGCCCGCGATCCAGCCGCAGCTCTTTCAGGAACCGCCACGCCTCGCCAACCTGCGGGCCGGCCGGAATGCCGAGCAACGTCATGATCTGGTTCCCGTCCAGATCGGGGCGCACCCGGGCCAGGTCTTCCTGGGCGGCCAGCTCGGCGATCCGCTGCTCCAGCTGGTCGTAGTTGGCCCGCAGCCGGGCGGCCCGGCGCTGGTTGCGGGTCGTGCAGTCGGCGCGCACCAACTTGTGCAGGCGAGGCAGCAGCGGCCCCGCGTCGGTGACGTAACGGCGCACCGCGGAATCGGTCCACTTCCCGTCGCCGTAGCCGTGGAACCGCAGGTGCAAAAACACCAGCTGCGAAACGTCGTCGACCATCTGCTTGGAGTACTTCAGCGCCCGCATCCGCTTACGGACCATCTTGGCGCCCACCACCTCGTGATGGTGGAAGCTGACCCCGCCGTCGGACTCGTGCTTTCGCGTGGCGGGTTTCCCTATGTCATGCAGTAGCGCCGCCCAGCGCAGCACCAGATCGGGGCCGCCGGCCGGGTCCTCCAAGGCGATGGCCTGCCGCAGCACCGTCAGCGAATGCTGGTAGACGTCCTTGTGCTGGTGGTGTTCGTCGATGGCCATCCGCATGCCGCCGACCTCGGGCAGCACCACGTCGCCCATGCCGGTCTGCACCAGCAGGTCGAGGCCGGCGACCGGGTCGTCGCCAAGCACCAGCTTGTCCAGCTCGGCGGCCACCCGTTCGGCACTGATGCGAGCCAGCTGCGGGGCCATCTCCTCGATCGCCGCCCGCACCCGTGGCGCGACCGTGAAGCCGAGCTGCGACGCGAACCGCGCCGCACGCAGCATCCGCAGCGGGTCGTCGCCGAACGACACCGACGGCGCCGCCGGGGTGTCCAGCACGCGGGCCCGCAGCGCCGCCAAACCCCCCAGCGGATCCAGGAATTCGCCCGGCCCGGTCGGCGTCACGCGCACCGCCATCGCGTTCGCGGTGAAATCGCGGCGCACCAAGTCGTCGTCGAGGCTATCGCCGTAGCGCACCTCGGGATGGCGCGAAACCTGGTCGTAGCGGTCGGCGCGGAACGTGGTGATCTCCAGGCGGTTCTCACCCTTGCCGACGCCCACGGTGCCGTATTCGATCCCGGTGTCCCAGACGTTGTCGGCCCACGACCGCACGATTTGTTGCACCTGATCGGGGCGGGCGTCGGTGGTGAAGTCGAGGTCGGGACTCAACCTTCCCAATAGGGCGTCCCGCACCGAGCCGCCGACCAGGTACACCTCGTGGCCCGCAGCACCGAACAACGTGCCCAGCTCGCCCAGCACGGAGGAGTGCTGATTGAGGGCGACCGCGGCTTTGGTCAGCAGGTCGGCATCCTGGGCGGCGTTAGGCACGTTCGGAAAGAATAGTCGCGTTTGCCGGGCGGGCCCGCGTGAGGTGCCGCCGGGAAGCCCCGGCCCGAGCCACAATGCGGATCGCGCCGGGCCGTTCTGGGGGTTCGCCGGCGCGCACGCCGTCCGACCGCCCGCTGGCCAAAGCGGCGAGTATGCCCTGAAGACGGCCCCGTCCCAGTTACTATCGCTTCAATGTCGGACGGCGAACAGGCTAATCCACGTCGCCGCCGAGGCCGGCGCCGCGGTCGTGGCGCTGCCGCTTCGGTCGATCATCACGTGGACAACCAGCCGACCGGTGACGCAGCGACGATGAAACCACGGAGGTCTCGTCCACCGCGCCGCGCGCCGGAGCGGCTCCGCACCGTGCACGAAACATCCGCGGGCGGGCTCGTCATCGACGGCATCGACGGACCGCGCAACGAGCAGGTCGCGGCGCTGATCGGTCGCGTCGACCGGCGCGGACGAATGCTGTGGTCGCTGCCCAAGGGCCACATCGAACAGGGCGAGACCGCCGAGCAGACGGCCATCCGTGAGGTCGCCGAGGAGACGGGAATCCGCGGCAGCGTGCTGGCCGCGCTGGGACGCATCGACTACTGGTTCGTGACCGACGGCCGCCGGGTGCACAAGACCGTGCACCACTATCTAATGCGGTTCTCCGGCGGAGAGCTGTGCGACGAAGACCTCGAGGTTGCCGAAGTGGCGTGGGTGCCGATCCATGAACTGCCGGCTCGGCTGGCCTACGCCGACGAGCGCCGCCTCGCCGAGGTGGCCGACGAGCTCATCGACAAGTTGCAGAGCGACGGCCCGGCCGCGCTCCCGCCGCTGCCCCACAGCGAGCCGCGCCGACGCCCCCAGACGCATTCGCGCACCCGGCACTCCGTCGAACCCACCGCGGAGCGGCAAGGCGAACCCACCGCGGAGCGGAAAGGCGATCCCATTGCGGGGCGGAACAGCGATCCCACCGCGGAGCGGAAGAACGATCCCACGGCGGCGCGGAAGAACGGCCACAGGCCGGGGCCGTGAGTTCGCCGCGTGTCTGGTGGGTCGGCTTGTGGCGCCTGGCCACCGTGGTCGGAATAGTGGCCGGTCTTGGGGTCGTGTTGACCGGGCCGCTGGCCGCACCGCGCGCCGCCGCGGGCGAGCCCGGCGCTACGCCCTTCGTCCGTGTCCGCATCGACAAGGTGACCCCGGACGTGGTCACCACCACAAGCGAGGCCGTCGTCACCGTCAGCGGCGTGGTGACCAACATCGGTGACCGCCCGGTCCGCGACGTGATGGTCCGCCTCGAGCACGCCGCGGCCGTCGGCTCGTCGGCCGCCCTGCGCACCTCGCTGGACGGCGGCACCGACCAGTACCAGGCGGCCGCGGACTTCGTCACCGTGGCACCCCAGCTCGAGCGCGGGCAGGAGGTCGGCTTCACCCTCTCGGCCCCGGTGCGCGCGATCGCCAAGCTGTCGCTGGCCATCGACCAGCCCGGGATCTACCCGGTCCTGGTCAACGTCAACGGAACACCCGACTACGGCGCGCCCGCCCGGCTCGACAACGCGCGGTTCCTGCTGCCGGTGATCGGAGTCCCGCCCGACAAACCCGATTCCTTGGAATCCACCGTCGCTCCGGACACGTCCAAACCGGTGTGGATCACCATGCTCTGGCCGCTGGCCGACCGGCCCCGGTTGTCCCCAGGCGCCCCCGGCGGCACCATCCCGGTCCGGCTCGTCGACGACGACCTGGCCACCTCTCTGGCGACCGGGGGCCGCCTCGACGTCCTGCTGTCCTCCTTCGAGGTCGCCACCAGCCACGACGTCGACCCCGACGGCGCCGTAGGCCGGGCGCTGTGCCTGGCTATCGACCCGGACCTGCTGGTCACCGTCAACGCCATGACGGGCGGCTACGTCGTCTCAGACTCCCCCGACGGCCCGGCCCAAAAGCCCGGCACCCCGACCCACCCGGGCACCGGTCAGGCCGCCGCGACCATCTGGCTGAACCGGTTGCGCGCGCTGGCGCACCGGACGTGTGTGACGTCGTTTCCCTATGCGCTCGCCGATCTGGACGCGTTGCAACGGGTCCACGATCCGGGGCTGAGCGCGGCCGCCACCACCAGCACCGCCGACATCGTCGACCACATCCTGGACGTCGTCTCCGTTCGCGGCGCCACCCTGGCGCCGGACGGCCCGCTGACCAGCCGTGCCGTCGACCTGATCGGCGCGAACAACAGCACCGTCGCGATCGCGGCCGCGGACCTTTCCGCCGACGATTCGCAGGGCTCACCCGAGACGGGTCCCGCCGCCGGTGTGGACACAGCGCCCCGGCGATTGTCCCGGCAAGTGGCCGTCGCGCCGTTCGATCCCGCGGTCGGCGCCGCGCTGGCAGCGGCGGGGAGCAGCCCCATCGTTCCCACCTACGTGGACTCCTCGTTGACGGTCCGGGTCGCGCATGACTCGGACACGGCCCGCCGCCAGGACGCCCTGGGCTCGATGCTGTGGCACGCCCTGCAACGGGACGCCGCGCCTCGCACCCAGCTCCTGGTGCCGCCTGCGTCGTGGAACCTGCAGGCCGACGACGCGCAGGTCATCCTGACCACGCTGTCCACCGCGATCCGGTCGGACCTGGCGGTGGCGCGGCCCCTACCCGCGGTGATCGCCGACGCAGCGGCGTGCGCCGCGCCGCCCGAGCCGGCGGGTGCGTATACATCGGCACGTGGCCGGTTCAGCGATGACGTCACCAGCCAAATCACCAGCGACGTCGGACGTGTGTGGGGACTGACGGCAGCTTTGACCACCGACGACCGCACCGGGTTGACCGGCGTCCAGTACACCGCGCCGCTGCGTGAGGACATGCTGCGGGCGCTGAGCCAGTCGGAGCCACCCGATTCCCGCAACGGACTCGCTGCCCAGCGCCTGGCGGTCGTCGACCGAACCATCAACGACTTGTTCGGCGCCGTCACCATCGTGAACCCGGGCGGCTCCTACACCCTGGCCACCGAGCACAGCCCGCTGCCGCTGGCCCTGCACAACGGCCTCGCCGTCCCCATCCGGGTCCGGCTGCAGGTCGACGCGCCCCCAGGGATGACAGTCACCGACCTCGGCCAGATCGAGCTACCGCCGGGATACCTGCCGCTGCGAGTACCCATCGAAGTGAAATTCACCCAGCGGGTCGCCATAGACGTCGCGCTCCGGACGCCGGAGGGCATGCGGCTGGGCGAGCCGGTGCGGCTGTCGGTGCACTCGAACGCCTACGGCAAGGTGCTCTTCGCGATCACCATGAGCGCGGCCGCGGTGCTGGTGCTGCTGGCTGGACGACGGCTTTGGCACCGCTTCCGTGGCCAGCCCGACCGCGCCGACCTCGACCGCCCCGCCCCGTCCCGCACCCGATACGCCGACCCGCGGCGCCGGGTCACTCAGAGCCGGATCCCTCAGGGGGCCGATGAAGAGCACCGGGTATGACGGCCGCCCCTCGGCGGGCCCTGCCAGAATCACCGCCTGATCCACGGCCGGGGCGCCGGGCCCCGTCCTCGCCACCCACGGGTCCGCTTCCCCCCGTCCCCGACCTGGCGCGTCGACGGCCTGAACTGTCCGACGCCGCGCTGGTGTCGCGGTCGTGGGCGATGGCATTCGCCACACTGATCAGCCGGCTCACCGGTTTCGCCAAGATCGTGCTGCTGGCCGCAATCCTGGGCGCCGCGCTGGCCAGCTCGTTCTCGGTGGCCAATCAGCTGCCGACCCTGATCGCCGCACTCGTGCTGGAGGCGACTTTCACCGCGATCTTCGTGCCGGTGCTGACCCGGGCCGAGCAAGGCGACCCCGACGGCGGCGCGGCATTCGTGCGGCGCCTCGTGACGTTGGTGACGGCCCTGCTGCTGGTCGCCACGGCGCTGTCGGTGGTCGCGGCGCCGTTGTTGGTGCGGCTGATGCTGGGCCGAACTCCGCAGGTCAACGAGTCCCTGACCACCGCGTTCGCATACCTGCTGCTGCCCCAGGTGCTCGCCTACGGCCTGACGTCGGTGTTCATGGCGATCCTGAACACCCGCAACGTGTTCGGGCCGACCGCGTGGGCGCCCGTCGTCAACAACATCGTCGCGATCGCGACCCTGGGCGTTTACCTGGCCGTCCCCGGGGAGCTGTCGGTCAATCCCGTCGACATGGGCAACACCAAGCTGCTGGTGCTGGGGATCGGCACCAACCTGGGCGTGTTCGCGCAGACCGCGGTGCTGTTGGTCGCGCTGCGGCGCGAACATGTCAGCCTGCGCCTGCTGTGGGGAATCGATCAGCGCCTCAAGCGCTTCGGCGCGATGGCCGCCGCGATGGTGCTGTACGTGCTGATCAGCCAGCTCGGCCTGGTGGTCGGCAACCAGATCGCTAGCACGGCGGCGGCTTCGGGCCCCGCGATCTACAACTACACCTGGCTGGTGCTGATGCTGCCGTACGGCATGATCGGAGTCACGGTGCTCACCGTCGTCATGCCGCGGTTGAGTCGAAACGCCGCCGCCAACGACACCCGGGCCGTGCTCGCCGACCTGTCGCTGGCCACCCGTCTGACGCTGATCACGTTGATCCCGATCGTCGCGTTCATGACCGTCGGCGGGCCGGCGATGGGCAGCGCGTTGTTCGCCTACGGTCACTTCGGCGGCGTCGACGCCGGGTACCTGGGCGCCGCGATCACGTTGTCGGCGTTCACCTTGATCCCCTACGGCCTGGTGTTGTTGCAGCTACGCGTGTTCTACGCCCGGGACCAACCCTGGACGCCGATCATCCTGATCGTCGTCATCACGTTCGTGAAGGTCATCGGCTCGCTGCTGGCGCCCCATGCCACCAAGGATCCCGCGATGGTCGCCGGCTATCTCGGGCTCGCCAACGGGCTCGGATTCCTGGCCGGCGCGATCGTCGGCTACATCCTGCTGCGGCGTGCCCTGACGCCCGCCGGTGCCCACCTGATCGGCGCCACCGAGATGCGGACCATCCTGGTGACGATCACCGCCTCCCTGCTCGCCGGGCTGCTCGCTTTCGTGGCCGATCGACTGCTGAAGCTGGACGACTGGACGGCCCACGGTGGCGGCGTGGGTTCGCTGCTGCGCTTGTTGGTGCTGGCCGCGATCATGCTGCCCGTCATCGCCGTGGTGATGGTCAGCGCCAGGGTGCCCGAGGCGGAGGCCGCGCTGGCCGTCGTCCGGCGCCGCCTCGGGTCGTCCGGGCACCGCTCGGTCACGTACCCTGAGCAGAGGAATTCGTCCCAGCCGGGGGTAAATGCGGTCCAGGAGCCGATCCGGCGCACGCCTCCGGAGCGCCCAGCCACAGCCCGAATAGCGAAAGGACCGGAGGTGACCGACCGCCCACGCGACAGCGCCCCATCCAGCGCCGGATCTGGCTTATCTGGCCTAGGATCAGGCGCCGAGGCGCCGCGGCCGGCTGCCGACGACTTCCAGCCCGACGTCTCGTCCGACAAGTCGAACGGCGATTTCGCGCCCCGCGAGCGCGGCGGGGGTTCGTCCGCACCCGCAGATGACGTGCATCTGGTTCCCGGCGCCCGCATCGCCGGCGGCCGCTATCGGCTGCTGGTCTTCCACGGTGGCGCCCCTCCGTTGCAGTTCTGGCAGGCGATGGACACCGCGCTGGACCGGCAGGTTGCGCTGACCTTCATCGACCCGGACGGGGCCCTCCCCGACGAGATCCTGCAGGAGATCCTGGCCCGCACGTTGCGGCTCAGCCGGATCGACAAACCCGGCATCGCCCGGGTACTCGACGTTCTGCACACCGGGTCCGGTGGCCTGGTGGTCTCGGAGTGGATTCGCGGCGGTTCGTTGCAGGAGGTCGCCGACACATCGCCCTCGCCGGTCGGCGCCGTCCGCGCGATGCAGTCCCTGGCCGCCGCCGCCGACGCCGCCCACCGCGCCGGTGTCGCCCTGTCGATCGACCACCCCAGCCGGGTCCGCGTCAGCATCGACGGCGACGTCGTGCTGGCCTACCCGGCGACGATGCCCGACGCCGACCCGCAGGAGGACATCCGCGGCATCGGTGCTGCCCTGTACGCACTGCTGGTCAACCGGTGGCCGCTGCGGGAGACGGGGGTGCGCAGCGGGCTGGCGCCGGCCGCCCGCGACGCCACCGGGGGTCCCGTCGAGCCCACCGTCCTCGACCGCGACATCCCCTTCCAGATTTCCGCCGTGGCCGTGCGGGCCGTCCAAGAAGATGCCGGGATCCGCAGCGCGTCAACGCTTTTGAACCTGTTGCAGCAGGCGACCGCGGTGGCCGACCGCACCGAGGTGCTAGGTCCCGTCGACGACCTCGAGCCCGAACCCGAACCCCGTGCGCGAGCCCGGGCGGGCCTGCCGGCCGATCGGAAGTATCCGATTCTCGGCAACCGGCGCCGCAACCTGCTGATCGGTGTCACCGTGGGATTCGCCATCATCGTGGTGGCCCTGTTCGTGATCGCGTCGGTGGTGAGCAAGGTCTTCGGGAATCTGAACGGCGGTCTCAACAAGGACGAACTCGGCCTCAACGCACCGTCGGCGTCGTCGTCCTCGTCGAGCGCCAGTACCGCGCCCGCGGGCAGCGTCGTCAAACCCACCAAGGCAACGGTTTTCACCCTCGACGGCGACGCCGACAACCCGGACCAAGCCGGGTTGGCGATCGACGGCGACCTCTCCACCGCGTGGGCGAGCGAGCTGTACACCGATGCCGTCCCGTTCCCGAGTTACAAGAAGGGCGAAGGCTTGATGTTGCAGCTGCCGAAGCCCACCGTGGTGGGTGCAGTCAACATCGACATCGTCAGCACCGGGACGCAGGTGGAGATCCGCGCGGCATCCACGTCGACACCGGCGACGCTGAACGACACGACGGTGCTGGTCCCGGCGACCACGCTCAAGAAGGGTCACAACGTCATCGCGGTCAAGGCCGCCGCACCGACGTCGAATCTGCTGGTGTGGATCAGCGTGCTGGGCAACATCGACGGCAAGAGCAAGACCGAGATCTCCGAAATCACGGTTCAAGCGGCGTCCTAATCGGGTGAAGTGCCGACCGAGACCCGATTGGTTACTGTCCCGGCCGTGGCTGGTGATGGGTGGCAACGCAGTGACTCCGAATTGCTGGCCGCGCACGTCGCCGGCGACCGCCACGCCTTCGCAGAGCTCTTCCGCCGTCATCACCGGCAGCTGCACCGGCTCGCGCGCCTCACCAGCCGCACGCCCGAGGATGCCGAGGACGCGCTGCAGGACGCCATGCTGTCGGCGCATCGCTGCGCCGGCGCCTTTCGGTACGACGCCTCGGTGCACAGCTGGCTGCATCGCATCGTGGTCAACGCCTGCCTGGACCGGCTGCGGCGCGCCAAGGCCCGGCCGACCAGCCCGCTGGAGGACGTCTATCCGGTAGCCGATCACACGGCCCAGATCGAGACGGCGATCGTGGTGCAGCGGGCGCTGATGCGGCTGCCCGTCCGGCAACGGGCCGCGGTGGTGGCGGTCGATATGCAGGGCTATTCGATTGCGGACACCGCACGGTTGCTCGGCATTGCCGAGGGCACGGTCAAGAGCCGGTGCGCCCGCGCCCGGGTGCGCCTCGCCGAGCTATTGGGCTATCTCGACACCGGCATCAACACCGGAGTCAACACCGGCTAGAGACCTGTGCATGGCCGTCGAGGTGTGCATGGCGGACACTGGGGCGGATGGGTGCAGCCGACGGAGAACCAACCAAAGAACCAGTCAAAGAACCAGCGCATGACCCGCCGCTGACGGCGGAGCTCCTCGCCGATCTGCAGGCGGGTCTGCTCGAGGACGACGTCGCCGCCCGGGTACGCGGCCGGGTGCGCGAGGATCCGGAGGCCACCGAGATCCTGCGCGCCCTCAACCAGGTGCGCTGCGACCTGGCCGCCGCCGGCGCGGCGCCGGCGCCGGACCCTCCCCCTGGTGTCGCGGGCAGGATCTCCGCGGCGCTCAGTTCAGCGGGCGGATCACCGGGAGGCGGCGCCGCTCACTCGGCCCGACCGCAGATCCGGCCCGTCCGGGTGATCGCGGGCGTGGTGGGCCTGTGCGCCGTCGTCGCCACGATCGGCTTCGGCACGGCGGCATTGCTGACGGCGCCCGCGCCGACTCCGAGCACACCGGTGACCGCCGAGCACATCACGGTCTCGATGCCGCCCATGACGATCCCGCTATCGCAGGCGCAGATCCTGGGCCTGCTCGACCACACACCCGACTACGGCGCAATCGGAGGCCCCCTCGGCGGCGCCCTCGGGGACCCGTCGCACCGCGCGTCCTGCCTCACCGGCCTCGGGTATCCGGCCGCCACCCGGGTGCTGGGCGCACGGCCGATCGACATCAACGTCCGTCCCGCCGTACTGCTGGTGCTGCCCGGCGACACGCCCGACCAACTCGCGGTCTTTGCGGTCGCACCGAACTGCAGCGCCGCCGATACCGGGCTGTTGGCCAGCACCCAGATCCCCCGCTCCTAGGGGCATGCGGGTGTGGCGCCCAGCACGCGGGGAACACCCCCGCCTACGCTGGCGTTCGTAGACATAGCTTTAGAGGCTTCATGCAGTTACGTACCTGAAAGGCTCGTATGACCGCCGCCGCGTCAGCCCCCGACACAGTTCACGACGTCATCATCATCGGCTCCGGCCCCGCCGGATACACTGCGGCCCTCTACACGGCACGCGCGCAGTTGGCCCCGCTGGTCTTCGAGGGCAGCGCCTTCGGCGGCGCCTTGATGACCACCACGGAGGTGGAAAACTACCCCGGCTTTCGCGACGGCATCACGGGCCCGGAGCTGATGGAGGAGATGCGCGAGCAGGCCTTGCGATTTGGCGCGGACCTGCGCATGGAAGACGTTGAATCGGTATCGCTGGACGGACCGATCAAGTCGGTCGTCACCGCGGACGGGGAAACGCACCGGGCCCGGGCCGTCATCCTGGCGATGGGTGCCGCGGCGCGCTACCTGCAGGTGCCGGGTGAGCAGGAGTTGCTGGGGCGCGGTGTGAGTTCGTGTGCCACCTGCGACGGGTTCTTCTTCCGAGATCAGGACATAGCCGTTATCGGCGGCGGTGACTCGGCGATGGAGGAGGCGCTGTTTTTGACGCGGTTCGCCAGCAGCGTCACGCTGGTGCACCGCCGCGACGAGTTCCGGGCCTCCCGCATCATGCTTGACCGCGCCCGCAACAACGAGAAGATCAAATTCATCACCAACCACACCGTCCTTGGGGTCGACGGCGACAGCACGGTGACGGGATTGCGGTTGCGCGACACCAAAACCGGCGCGGAAACCGCGCTCCCGGTTACCGGCGTGTTCGTCGCAATCGGGCATGAACCGCGGTCTCACCTGGTGCGCGACGTCGTCGACGTCGACCCGGACGGCTACGTGCTGGTGCAGGGACGGTCCACCAGCACCACACTGGACGGCGTGTTCGCGGCGGGCGATGTGGTCGACCGCACCTACCGGCAGGCGGTCACGGCAGCCGGAAGTGGTTGTGCCGCAGCCATAGACGCGGAGCGTTGGCTAGCTGAGCATGCCGGGCATCCGGAATCGAGTACCGACACATTGATTGGAGCACCCCAGTGACCGACCAGGCCGGCGATAAGAACCCCGAAAAGGCAACAGCCACAATAGAAGTATCCGATGCGTCCTTCTCGACGGATGTGTTGACCAGCAATAAGCCCGTCCTGGTTGACTTTTGGGCAACCTGGTGTGGACCGTGCAAGATGGTGGCGCCGGTGCTCGAGGAAATCGCCAACGAGCGGGCCGGCCAGCTCACTGTCGCCAAGTTGGACGTGGACGCGAATCCGGAGACAGCGCGCGATTTCCAGGTCGTGTCGATCCCCACCATGATCCTGTTCAAGGACGGGCAGCCGGTGAAGCGGATCGTCGGCGCCAAGGGTAAGGCGGCGCTGCTGCGCGAGCTTTCCGACCAGGTTCCCAACCTCACCTGACCCCGGGCGAACCCCGGCCGATTTCACGCCACCAGGCGCGCATGTGGCCTGGGGTTTTCCCTAAATCGGCGACGATCTGCGACAATACGGCTAACTGTTGTGCAGGTGTCACCGTGTCTGTTAAGCGCTCGAGAGTCCCGGAGGGCTTTTGGTATGTCGAGTCCGCGCCGCGAAAATGGCGACGCGTTGCGCCGTGGTGACCGGAGCGCCGCTGTCACTGAGATCCGGGCCGCGCTCGCCGCGCTAGGGCTGCTGGACAATCCCGACGAGGACTTGAACACCGGCCGGCATGTGGCACTCGACGTGTTCGACGCCGAGCTGGACCACGCGGTGCGTGCCTTCCAGCAGCATCGCGGACTGTTGGTGGACGGCGTTGTCGGCGAGGCCACCTACCGGGCGCTGAAGGAAGCTTCTTACCGGCTCGGCGCTCGCACGCTGTATCACCAATTCGGCGCCCCGCTGTACGGTGACGACGTCGCCACGTTGCAGGCGCGACTGCAGGAACTCGGCTTTTACACCGGCCTGGTCGACGGGCATTTCGGGCTGCAGACCCACAACGCGTTGCTGTCGTATCAGCGCGAGTCCGGACTTGCCGCCGATGGCATCTGTGGCCCGGAAACGTTGCGCTCCTTGTACTTTCTGAGTTCACGAGTCACGGGCGGCTCGCCACATGCCATTCGTGAAGAAGAGCTGGTCCGCCGGTCCGGCCCGAGATTGTCGGGCAAGCGCATCATCATCGATCCGGGCCGCGGCGGTAATGACCACGGCCTGATCACGCGGGGTCCGAATGGCCCCATCAGCGAAGCCGACGTGTTGTGGGATTTGGCAAGTCGGCTCGAGGGCAGGATGACCGCCATCGGCATGGAGACCTTCCGGTCCCGGCCGCCGGATCGCTGCCCGTCGGACGCGGAACGCGCGGCCACCGCCAACAATGTCGGCGCGGACCTGATGATCAGCCTGCGCTGCGAAACTCAGGCCAGCGCCGCGGCTAACGGCGTGGCCTCGTTCCACTTTGGCAACTCGCACGGTTCGGTCTCCACCATTGGCCGCAATCTTGCCGACTTCATTCAGCGAGAAGTGGTCGCCCGCACCGGTTTACGGGATTGTCGTACCCACGGCCGCACCTGGGATCTGCTGAGACTGACCCGGATGCCGACGGTTCAGGTCGACGTCGGCTACATCACCAACCCGCACGACTGCGGAATGCTGGTCGGGGCACAGACCCGCGACGCGATCGCCGAAGGTATTCTCGCCGCGGTCAAGCGGCTCTATCTGCTCGGCAAGAACGACCGGCCTACCGGCACGTTCACCTTCGCCGAGCTCCTTGCCCATGAACTATCGGTGGAACGGGCCAGCAGAAGTTCTTAGCTCGCATAGCTAGCTTAGTTAGACCCGCCGATTCGGTCGGTGAGGCCGCCCAGAGTGACGCCCGTGCGAAACTGAGGCGGCGGCCCGAGAGTCACAACAGCTTCACGTTCGGCGCCGTGTTGACGGGCCAGTGCGCTGATCTTGACCAGCTGGGGTTTCGGTTGCTTTCAGTGCTCAATGCACTGCTGCTCGCGGACCCCGCCCCAACCGGCTGCTGCAGCTGGGCGTTCGCGAGCAGGCGCTCCAGAGCGGCCTCGACTTCGGCCTTCCACCCCAAGCCCTTGTCCAGCTCAAGCCGGAGCCTTGGGAAGTACGGATGCGGTGCCACCACAACGAAACCGACGTCCTGCAGGAAGTCCGCATCGATGATGCAGTGCTCGACTGAACAGTCTCCGAGCGATTCCAGCACCGGCGCGACATCCGGGTCCGCCGTGCGCGGTGCTTGCAATTCGGTAGCCGCCTGCGTGCGACCAAACGCCTCCAGCGCCCGGACCCCGCGCCGGACCAACTCGTCGATGACCCGGGCAATGAGGCTGCGCGGCAGATCCTCGGTGGCCTGCCCGAGTTCCACGCCCATCGACGTCAACAGCACCGCGTCGGGAGACACCGGCCCAGTGGGGAATCGATGCGCGCGCGGTACCGCGCCCGGCGGAGCGTAGAGAACATACCCCAGGCACGGCGGCTCGCTGTGGCTCCGTTCGTCCGGGACCTCCGTCGCGACCTGCCCGCATGAGCCCCACTCCAGCATCACCATCGACAGCCAGGCTTCCTTTTCGAACTCCGGGTCGGCGAGGTGGTCCTGGTTGCCGAGGGTCGCGGGATCGACCTCCCAGAAGACACAGCGACGCGCGTGCTTGGGAAGTTGCTCGAACGCCTCGAGCCGCAGCGGTGTTATTCGAGCGGACACTCGTCTCCTGGTCTCCGTGCGGTGCGCCGCAGCGAACCGCCATGGGGTCCGTATGCACCAACAGCCCCTCCAGGATAGGCACCCATGGGCCCTCCAGGATAGGAGCGGTTGCTCTCGTCGGGCCAGGGACCGAAATCCCGCCCACACCGCCGTGCCGAGACCACCGCCGCGCCGCCGCGGCGGCCCACCGGACGTCGAAATGGCTTGACGCACATGGGAATTGCGGTGAGTTGCGGGGGCGCGGACGGGTTATTTCGCACGATGAAGTGGTCGCAGTGTCACAGTGACGTAATTACCGCGTGTACTCGTTCATGCCTTGGGCGGGGTCATCATCGCGATGATTCGCTGCAAGTCATCGACCGAGGCAAACTCCACCACGATCTTCCCCTTGCGTTTGCCGAGGGCGACCGTCACCCGGGTATCGAAGGCCGTTGACAGGCGCTCAGCAACGTCCTGAAGGCCGGGCATCTGGATCGGCTTGCGGCGCTGCGGCGACGGTGTGATAGCCGCGTCGCCCCGGTTGCTGAGGGTGACCGCTTCCTCGGTCGCGCGCACCGACAGGCCCTCCGCCACGATCCGGCCGGCCAACTCCTCCTGTGCGTCGGCGCCGGCCTCGAGGGACAACAGCGCGCGGGCGTGGCCGGCCGACAGTACGCCCGCCGCCACTCGGCGCTGCACCGGGATCGGCAGCTTAAGCAGCCGGATCATGTTCGTGATCAGCGGGCGCGAGCGGCCGATGCGCGACGCCAGTTCATCGTGGGTGACCCCGAATTCGTCGAGCAGCTGCTGATAGGCCGCCGCCTCTTCCAAGGGGTTCAGCTGCACCCGATGGATGTTTTCTAAGAGGGCGTCGCGCAGCAGGTTGTCGTCGCCGGTCTCACGCACGATGGCCGGGATGGCGGCAAGGCCAGCCTCCTGGGCCGCCCGCCAGCGCCGCTCCCCCATCACGATCTGGTAGCGCGTGCCCCCCTGCGTTCCGGGGACGGCCCGCACCACGATCGGCTGCAGTAGGCCGAACTCACGGATGGAGTGGATGAGCTCGGACAGCGCCTCCTCATCGAAGACCTGCCGCGGCTGACGGGGGTTGGCCTCGATGTCGGCCAACGGGATCTCGCGGTACACGGCGCCTATCGCTGCATCCGGCAGCGAACCGCCGATCAGAACGTCGGCGGCCGCATCCCCCATCCGCGGGCCAAAGCTCCCCGACCCGGGGTCGCCGGCGGGGCCGGTGGGGATCAGAGACGCCAGGCCCCGGCCGAGGCCGCCCTTCTTACGCAACGGCTGGGTCATGGTTGTCCCTTCGCGGATGTCGGCCGATCGCGCCCGGCGAGTTCCCGGCTCGCGTCGAGGTAGCTCATCGCCCCGCGCGAGCCGGGGTCGTAATCGATGATCGTCATGCTGTAGCCCGGCGCCTCCGAGACCTTGACGCTGCGCGGGATCACTGTGCGTAGCACCTTTGGCCCGAAGTACCGGCGCACCTCCTCGGCCACCTGGTCGGCGAGCTTCGTGCGGCCGTCGTACATGGTGAGGATCACCGTCGTCACGTCGAGCTGGGGATTGAGGTGGGCCTTCACCATCTCGATGTTGCGCATCAGCTGTGACACACCCTCCAGCGCGTAGTACTCGCACTGGATCGGGATCATCACCTCGGGCGCGGCGACGAGGGCATTGATAGTCAGGAGCCCGAGAGACGGCGGACAGTCAATAAAGATGTAGTCGAAGTCGAAGTGCTGCAGCTGGGCCAAGGCGGTGCGCAGACGATTCTCGCGCGCGACCATGCTGACCAATTCGATCTCAGCGCCGGCCAGATCGATCGTCGCGGGAACACAGAACAGCCGGTGGCTGTGCGGGCTCGGGCGCAACGCGTCCTGCAACGAGACCTCGCCGAGGAGTACCTCGTACGACGATGGCGTGCCGGACGGCCGGTCGGTGATGCCGAGCGCCGTGCTCGCGTTGCCCTGTGGATCCAGGTCGATGACGAGCGTCTTGAGTCCTTGGACCGCGAGGGCGGCGGCCAGGTTGACGGCGGTTGTGGTCTTGCCGACGCCGCCCTTCTGGTTTGCGATGGTGAAGAGCCGAGGCTGGCGCGGCTTCGGCAGCGGGTCGTGTGCGGTGTGCAGGACCCGCATGGCGCGTTCCGCGGCGGCGCCGATCGGAGTGTCGACATCGCTCGATGTTTCACGTGAAACATCCGCGGGCGCGGCGGGCGCGGGTGCAACGGGCGCGGGCGCAACGGGCGCGGGCGCAACGGGCGCGGGCTGTGCCCCGGGCCAGCCATGTGGGGAACTCATCGTGCCCTCCTGCTTGCCGATCGGGACGGTCCGTACCGAATCTGCTTGCCACGTCGCGCCGACACCACGGTTGCGGGCGGACGCAAATAGTTCGCGCCACATGTGACCACCCTGACATCATCGGCTCCCAATGTGGCCATCACACGCCGGTGTTCCCGGACTTCGTCGGGAGCGCGCTCCCCCTTGATCGCCAGCATCCGCCCGCCCGCCCTTAGCAACGGCATACTCCACTTCGTCAGCTTGTCCAGTGCGGCCACGGCGCGCGACACTGCGACGTCCGTTTCCCCGATATCGTCACGCACCGATGGCTCCTCGGCGCGGCCGCGCACAACCTCGACGGGTAACCCTAGTTCGGTCACCACCTCGCGGAGAAACTCAGCGCGACGCAGCAGTGGCTCTAACAGAACCACCCGGAGATCCGGCCGCGCGATGGCCAACGGCACGCCCGGCAAGCCGGCGCCGCTGCCGATGTCCACGACTCGCGCACCCGGATCCACCAGCTCGCTCACCGCCGCGCTATTGAGCAGATGCCGTTCCCAGAGTCGCGGGACCTCGTGCGGACCGATCAGGCCGCGTTCCACCCCGCCGCCCGCCAAGAGTTCGGCGTACCGCTGTGCAATGTCGAGTCGTGGACCGAAGAGGGTGGAAGCGGCCTCGGGGACGAGATGTTTCACGTGAAACATTCCTCCTCTGGGAACCCCTGGGAACTACACGCCGGTAACTCGGTCCGGTCAGTCGTGCAGAATCACGACCCGTCGCGACGGCTCCACGCCCTCGCTTTCGCTGTGCACGCCCGGCACCGCGGCCACGGCGTCGTGCACGATCTTCCGCTCGAAAGGCGTCATCGGAGAAAGCTCCTCGCGCTCACCGCTGTCGAGCACCCGCCGCGCTACCTTGTCGCCGAGCGCGGCCAGTTCCTCGCGCCGTCGACGTCGCCAACTTGCGATGTCCAGCATGAGCCGGCTCCGCACGCCCGTCCTCTGGTGGACCGCGAGCCGGGTCAGTTCCTGCAACGCGTCGAGCACCTCGCCGCCCCGGCCGACCAACTTGTTGAGGTCGTCACTGCCGTCGATGCTCACCACCGCCCGGTTGCCCTCGACGTCCAGATCGATGTCGCCGTCGAAGTCCAGCAGGTCCAAGAGCTCCTCCAGGTAGTCGCCGGCGATCTCCCCTTCGGCGACCAGGCGCTCCTCGAGGTCCTCCCCCCCTTCACCCGTCTCCGCATCCCCCTCGGCATCGGCGGGTGCTTCGTCGATCACGTCGACTGCTTCGGTATGAACGTCGCGGGTATCAACGTCGCGCTCGGTGGTTTCGGCGTCCGTCATGGTGTTACCTCTTTTCATTCACGGGTCTTTGTCGTTTTCGGGGGGTCGAACTTTCTGGCCCCTTCTCAGCGTTTGCGTTTTTTGGGTCGCGCTCCCGGACGTGGGGTCCGGTTCGTCGGGCCGTTGTTGCGTGCCGCCCGGGTTCGGCTTGTTCGACCGGGTCTCCGCCGTCTTCGCCTCGAGCTCGTCGGCACCGGAGCCGTCCGTCTCCGCCGGGCTCGACCCGCCGTCGTTCTCGTCGCCCACAGCAGTGTCCGCTAGCGAGCCGTTGCCGCTAGCCTGCCCAGCCTTCGGGGAGCGTTTTGGCTTGGCCCCCGGCTGTGGCGCGTTCGCCGCGCGCCGCTGGATGGCTTCTCTCTTCTTCTCCTCTTCCTCTTGCTCGATCTTCCCGAACACGTAGTGCTGCTGACCGAAGGTCCAGATGTTGTTCGAGAACCAGTAGAGGATGATCGCCAGCGGAAGAAACGGGCCACCGACCACAACCCCCAACGGAAACACGTACAGCGCCATTTTGTTCATCATCGCCGTCTGCGGATTCGCCGCGGCCTCCGGACTCTGCCGTGCCACCGACGCCCGGCTGTTGAAGTACGTCGCAATCCCGGCGAGGAGCATGACAGGCGTCCCGACCGCGATCACCGCGGGACGACTGAAGTAGGTAAACGCGTCCAGCCCGGCGTGCTGCGTCATGAACGCGCCGATCGGCGCGCCCCACAGGTTGGCGTCCAGGAAGTGTCCGACGTCGGCCGGAGTGAACATGTAGTTCCCCGTCAACCGGTTCTCGACCACCGTCATGTGCGGCTGACCGAAACCACCGGTGGTTCGGTTGAACGAGCGCAAAACGTGGTAGAGCCCGAGGAACACCGGTATCTGCGCCAGCATCGGCAGGCAACCCAGGATGGGATTGAACCCGTGCTCACGTTGCAGCTTCTGCATCTCGAGCGCCATGCGCTGACGGTCCTTGCCGTACTTCTTTTGCAGCGCCTTGATTTGTGGTTGCAGTTCCTGCATCTGCCGAGTGGTGCGGATCTGCTTGACAAACGGCTGGTACAGCAACGCACGCAACGTGAACACCAGGAACATCACCGACAGCGCCCAGGCGAAAAAGTTCGATGGCCCCAGCAGAGCGCCGAACAGCTTGTACCAGACCCACATGATCCACGACACCGGGTAGTAGACGATGTCGAGACTGAACAGATCAAACGACAAAAGATTCACCTTCCGCTAGCGGTACGGGATCCCATCCGCCCCGATGCCACGGTCCACACTTCGCGAGCCGAGCGGCGGCCAACCAGCTTCCCCGGACCAAGCCGTGCTCGGTCAGCGCATCAACCGCGTACTGACTACAGGTGGGAACAAAGCGACAGGATGGCGGCCGCAACGGCGAAACCATGTGCCGATAGAGCTGGATCAGAAAGATCAGGCCGCGCGCCCCGGCCATACCGACGCAGTGGGCCCCCACCCGCACCCGTGCCAACCGACTCACCGGTCCGTCCCCGCTAGCTCGATAGCACGCCGCAACCCGGTTCGTAACTGTTGTTCCAGCCAGGCGGACGACACGCGTCTGCTGCTCGGCAGCGCACGGATGACCACCTCGTCGGACTCGTTGAGATCAGCCAGCATGGTGCGCGCTACATGCCGCAGCCGACGGGCAACCCGATGACGTTCGACGGCCGAACCTACGCGCTTGCCGACTATGAGGCCGACGCGCGGGCCCCGCGGACCATCGGGCTGATCCGGGGTGTGCGCGCGACGGACGTGCACGACGAGGTCTGGCTGCACGGTACGCATCCCGTGCTTCACCGTCGCGTCGAAGTCAGTCGACCGCCTCATACGGTTGCGTGCCGAAAGCACCGCCAAGAAACCCAGCGTTGCGATCAGGCAGATAGCGCGCGGCGGCCCTTACGGCGCCGGTTGGACACGATCCCACGTCCGGCGCGGGTGCGCATCCGCAGACGGAAACCGTGCACGCGGGCTCGTCGCCGGTTGTTCGGCTGGAAGGTCCGCTTGCCCTTGGTCACGGCATTCTCCTCGCTATGTGCGGCATCGTTTGTGGCAATGCCTCCGGCCGCTCACGCGTCACAACTGGGTCACAACTTTGTTAGTCTGCGGGTCGGTCGGGGTGGTCCTGCTGCTGGCCGGCGCGGTCCCCAACACAAACATCGATAGGTCGCAGCCGTATCGCCGACGTTCGGGCGACTGTTTGAGGGTACTGACGAGCCTTCGCTGGGTCAAACCTGGCCTGTCCCAAGACCCATAGCGACCGGCCACCCGATTGGAGTGGAACACAACGGTTGGCAGCCGAACGGAAAACTGTTAGCTTCGGGCAGTGCCGTTTCGCCACCCGGAACGGCGGTCGACAACGAAGCAAGGATGGCGGATCGACTGGCTGCCTAGATAGCCTTCACCGGTTGTCTCCAGCACGAAGATCGCGGGCCGCTCCCCGTAGGCTGCGGCTCGCTTTACGATCATCCTGTCCACACCTGTGTATAAATTTGTGGACAGTTGCGTTGCCGCCACCAGACTGGTCGTACCACGACCCAGAATTTCCGAGAACCAGGGAGATGCGTCGTTGACCGATGACCCTGGTTCAGGCTTCACCAAAGTATGGAACGCGGTCGTTTCCGAGCTAAATGGCGAGGCCGGGCCAGACGGTGCGCCGCCCAACCGCACCGCCCTGATCACTCCGCTGACTCCTCAGCAAAGAGCATGGCTCAACCTTGTCCAACCGCTCACCATCGTCGAGGGGTTTGCTCTTTTGTCGGTGCCGAGCAGCTTTGTGCAAAACGAGATCGAACGTCACCTGCGCACGCCGATCACCGACGCCCTCAGCCGTCGACTCGGGCAGCAGATTCAACTCGGGGTCCGCATCGCGCCGCCCTCCCCCGACGCAGCCGACGACCCCACCTTCCCACCGCTCGACGACTCGGGAGTCGAACCGACCGACACCGACGACGGCGATGACATCAGCGACATCGCCGACAACGGCGAAACCGGCGAGACCTTCAACGGTGGTGGTCAGCAGAGTTGGCCGACCTACTTCAGTGAACGCTCGCACCACACCGAATCGGCGCCGTCGGCTGGAGCCAGCCTCAACCGCCGCTACACCTTCGAGACGTTCGTCATCGGCGCGTCGAACCGGTTCGCCCATGCCGCCGCTCTGGCCATCGCCGAAGCACCGGCCCGGGCGTACAACCCACTGTTCATTTGGGGCGAGTCCGGGCTTGGCAAGACCCACCTCCTGCACGCCGCCGGCAACTACGCCCAACGACTCTTCCCCGGCATGCGGGTCAAGTACGTCTCCACCGAGGAATTCACCAACGACTTCATCAACTCGCTTCGTGACGACCGCAAGGTTGCGTTTAAGCGCAGTTACCGCGATGTCGACGTGCTGCTCGTCGACGACATCCAGTTCATCGAGGGCAAAGAAGGAATCCAGGAGGAGTTCTTCCACACCTTCAACACGCTGCATAATGCCAACAAGCAGATCGTCATCTCGTCCGACCGCCCGCCGAAGCAGCTCGCCACCCTCGAGGACCGGCTGAGGACACGGTTCGAGTGGGGCCTCATCACCGACGTGCAGCCCCCCGAGCTAGAAACCCGGATCGCCATTCTGCGCAAGAAAGCACAGATGGACCGGCTCGCCGTCCCCGACGACGTGCTCGAGCTGATCGCCAGCAGCATCGAACGAAACATCCGCGAACTCGAGGGAGCCCTCATCCGGGTCACCGCGTTTGCCTCGCTGAACAAAACCCCGATCGACAAGTCGCTGGCCGAGATCGTGCTTCGCGATTTGATCGCCGATGCCAGCACCATGCAAATCAGCGCCGCGACCATCATGGCCGCGACCGCCGAATACTTCGACACCACGGTCGAAGAACTGCGCGGGCCGGGCAAGACCCGAGCGCTCGCCCAGTCGAGGCAAATCGCAATGTATCTGTGCCGCGAGCTGACCGACCTCTCACTGCCCAAGATCGGCCAGGCATTCGGCCGCGACCACACCACTGTCATGTACGCGCAGCGCAAGATCTTGTCCGAGATGGCCGAGCGACGCGAAGTCTTCGATCACGTCAAGGAACTCACCACTCGCATCCGTCAGCGCTCCAAGCGCTGAATCGGCAGACCTCGGCACAACTCCGCAGAATTTTTTTCAAGAAACTTCTCGCACCCGCGTCACACCAGCCACACCGCTGTGTTGTGCGCAGCACTGTGCACAACCAACGCAATCGGCCGTGTAACAGTCGCGTTTACACACAAGCTCGTCGTTCATCCCCAATCGCCGGGCGACCCACCCACAGTTGTCAACGCCGCAATGCACAAGCCGGGTCACCACCCGACCAGCGGGAAGGCCGGTCTATCCCCAAAATGCACAGCCCTTAATACTGTTACTGAGATCTCTTCCACGTTTTCTCTTTGAAGTACAGGCTTGGGGACACCGCCTTGCGCACGCTTCGTTAGGCTCTGCTGATCCGGCTTGTCGGCGTTTGCGATTAGCTTTCAACTTGGCGTTCGAAGATCTACGGTTGTTCTTCGACTGCCGATGCGGCTGGCGGGGGCTAGCCACTGGAATGCGAACTTGCTGTTAGGTGAAGGGGAGCTATGGACGTGGCTACGACAAGGGCGAGCCTCACCGATTTGAAGTTCCGTTTGGTGCGAGAGTCGTTCGCCGAAGCGGTGTCATGGGTGGCGAAGAACCTGCCGACCAGGCCCGCGGTGCCCGTCCTGTCCGGGGTCCTGCTGACGGGCTCGGACCAGGGCCTGACCATCTCCGGATTCGACTACGAGGTGTCTGCCGAGGCGCAGATTGCAGCTGAAATTGCTTCTCCTGGAAGTGTTTTGGTGTCCGGCAGACTGCTGTCAGACATTACCAAGGCGCTGCCGAACAAGCCGATCGACTTCGATGTGGACGGTAACCGCGTCTCGTTGGCCTGCGGAAGCGCCAGGTTTTCGTTGCCGACGATGGCCGTTGAGGATTACCCGACGCTGCCGACGCTGCCTGAGGAAACCGGGACGTTGCCGGCGGACGTGTTCGCCGAGGCGATCAGTCAGGTGGCCATCGCGGCCGGCAGAGACGACACGTTGCCCATGCTGACCGGTATCCGGGTTGAGATCTCCGGTGAGACGGTGGTTTTGGCTGCGACCGACAGGTTCCGGCTGGCGGTGCGGGAGTTGACCTGGGCGTCGTTGTTGCCCGATGTCGAGGCCGCCGTGCTGGTACCGGCCAAGACGCTCGCCGAGGCCGCTAAAGCCGGCGGCGATGGTTCTGAAGTTCGGTTGTCGTTGGGCGCCGGTTCGGGTGTCGGCAAGGACGGCCTGCTCGGCATCAGCGGTAACGGCAAGCGCAGCACCACGCGACTTCTGGACGCCGAGTTCCCGAAGTTTCGGCAGCTGCTTCCCGCGGAGCACAGCGCCGTGGCCACCATCAACGTCGCCGAGCTCTCAGAGGCGATCAAGCTGGTGGCCTTGGTGGCGGACCGTGGCGCACAAGTCCGGATGGAATTCGGCGATGGCATGCTGCGGCTTGCCGCCGGTGCCGACGATGTGGGCCGCGCCGAAGAAGATCTGGCCGTGGACTACGCCGGTGAACCGTTGACCATCGCATTCAACCCGACCTATCTGACCGACGGGTTGGCGTCGGTGCATTCGGAAAGGGTGTCGTTCGGCTTCACCACTCCGGGCAAGCCCGCGTTGCTGCGACCGGCGCTCGATGACGACAGCCACCCCAGTGGGCCCGGTCCCTTTCCGGCGTTGCCGACGGACTATGTCTATCTGCTGATGCCAGTCCGGTTGCCCGGGTAGGTGTACGTCCGGCATTTGGGGCTGCGCGACTTCCGTTCTTGGGAGCACGCCGAGCTCGAATTGCAGCAGGGCCGCACGGTGTTCGTCGGTCCCAATGGCTTCGGTAAGACGAATCTGATTGAGGCACTGTGGTATTCGACCACTCTTGGTTCACACCGGGTGGGTACCGACATGCCGCTCATTCGCGCTGGTGCGTCCCGCGCGGTGGTTTCGACGATCGTCGTCAACGAGGGAAGGGAATGCGCGGTCGATTTGGAGATCGCGGCTGGACGGGCGAACAAGGGGCGGTTGAATCGATCACCGGTCCGCAGCACGCGCGAGGTGGTGGGCGTGTTGCGCGCGGTGCTGTTTGCTCCAGAGGATTTGGCCTTGGTTCGGGGCGATCCGGCGGATCGCCGTCGCTACCTGGATGACCTCGCCACCGTCCGCCGCCCGGTCGTCGCGGGCGTGCGCGCCGACTATGACAAAGTCCTGCGGCAGCGCACGGCGCTGCTGAAGTCCGTTTCCGGCGCCCGGTATCGGGGCGATCAGGGTGCGCTCGACACGCTTGACGTGTGGGACAGCCGCCTGGCCGAGCACGGCGCCCAATTGATGGCGGCTCGCATCGACCTGGTCAATGAGTTGGCGCCGGAGGTGGAGAAGGCCTATCAGCTGTTGGCACCGGAATCGCGGCCGGCGTCCATTGGCTATCGTGCGAGCTTCGAGGTCGAGCCCGGCGCGGCGACCGATCGTGGGTTCCTCGAGGCGGGTCTGCTGGCCGCGCTCGCGGCCCGTCGGGACGCGGAGTTGGAACGTGGCATGTGCCTCGTTGGGCCGCACCGCGACGAGCTTGAGCTGCGGCTGGGTGACCAACTCGCGAAAGGCTTTGCCAGCCATGGGGAATCGTGGTCGATGGCGGTGGCGCTGCGGTTGGCCGCCTATGAATTGTTGCGCGCCGACGGCGGCGAACCGGTGTTGTTGCTTGACGACGTGTTCGCCGAACTAGATACCGCGCGGCGACTCGCGTTGGCGACGGTGGCTGAATCCGCCGAACAAGTTCTGGTCACCGCGGCGGTGCTGGAGGACATTCCCGCCGGCTGGGACGCTAGGCGGGTGAACATCGACTTGTGCGACGGCGAGTCGGGACGGGTATCGGTGGTGCAATCGTGACTGACCCGAACGACGCGCCGGAGCCCGAGCTGAAGGGTATCGACCTGGTCAGGCGGACTCTCGAAGAGGCTCGAGCCGCCGCCCGCGCTAAAGGAAAGGACGCCGGGCGCGGCTTGACCGTGCCACCCGCTTCCCGTCGGGGTGCCGGACGACGACGGAGCTGGTCTGGGCCCGGCCCCGACATCCGCGATCCACAACCGCTGGGGCGGGCCGCACGTGAACTGGCCAAATCACGTGGCTGGTCGCCGCGTGTCGCCGAGGGGACCGTGCTCGGCCAGTGGCCGGCGGTGGTGGGCAGCGAGATCGCCGACCACGCGACCGCGATCGCCCTGCGGGATGGGGTGCTTAGCGTGACGGCCGAATCTACGGCGTGGGCGACCCAATTGCGGGTGATGCGCGCGCAGTTGCTGGCCAAAATCGCGGCCGCCGTCGGCAACGGTGTCGTGACGTCGTTAAGAATTACCGGCCCGGCGGCGCCGTCGTGGCGCAAGGGACCACGGCACATCGCCGGTAGGGGCCCGCGCGACACCTATGGGTAGCCCGGTCAACAGCTTTAGAGCATCCCCAGACGCGCTTTGATCAACAGACCGCTCAGAGCCACCAGGACGAAACAGAGTCGCGTGACTAACGTCGGGACGCGCCGGGAATAAAGAAATCGAGCGCACGGCGCGACCAGACAGGTGGAAACGCGCCCAGAAAATCGGTGCGGACCCTCGTTCACGGTAGAGTGGACGGATGCGACCGCTGCGGTGACTGGACCGCTCGCATGCAACCCCAAGGAGAGTATTCGGACCGTGGCTGCCCAGAAGAAGAAGGCCCAAGACGAATACGGCGCTTCGGCGATCACAGTTCTGGAGGGGCTGGAGGCTGTTCGCAAACGCCCGGGCATGTACATCGGGTCCACTGGCGAGCGTGGTTTGCACCACCTGGTCTGGGAGGTCGTCGACAATTCGGTGGACGAGGCGATGGCCGGTTACGCCAACCAGGTCGACGTGCGGTTGCTCGACGACGGCAGCGTCGAGGTCGCCGACAACGGACGAGGCATTCCGGTTGCGATGCACTCCACCGGCGCGCCGACGGTTGACGTCGTCATGACCCAGCTGCACGCCGGCGGCAAGTTCGGTGGCGAGAATAGCGGTTACAACGTCAGCGGTGGTTTGCACGGTGTCGGCGTATCGGTGGTCAACGCGCTGTCCACGCGCCTCGAAGTCGAAATCAAACGAGACGGGTACGAGTGGTCGCAGTCCTACGACCACGCGGTGCCCGGAACCCTCAAACAGGGCGAGGCGACCAAGAAGACCGGGACCACGATCAGATTCTGGGCCGACCCCGACATCTTCGAAACGACCGAATACGACTTCGAGACCGTGGCGCGGCGGCTGCAGGAGATGGCGTTCCTCAACAAAGGTCTGACGATCAATCTCACCGACGAGCGGGTGGAGCAGGACGAGGTCGTCGACGAGGTCGTCAGCGACACCGCCGAGGCCCCCAAGTCCGCCGAGGAAAAGGCCGCCGAATCGGCTGGAAAACAAAAGGTCAAGAAGCGCACCTTCCACTACCCCGGCGGCCTGATCGACTTCGTCAAGCACATCAACCGCACCAAGAGCCCGATTCAACAAAGCGTCGTCGCTTTCGAGGGCAAGGGCGTGGGCCACGAGGTCGAGATCGCGATGCAGTGGAACGGCGGCTATTCCGAGTCGGTGCACACCTTCGCCAACACCATCAACACGCATGAGGGAGGTACCCACGAAGAGGGCTTCCGCAGCGCGCTGACGTCGGTGGTGAACAAGTACGCCAAAGACAAGAAGCTCCTCAAGGAAAAGGACGCCAACCTCACCGGCGACGACATCCGGGAGGGGCTTGCCGCGGTCATCTCGGTGAAGGTCAGCGAACCGCAGTTCGAGGGCCAGACCAAGACAAAGCTGGGCAACACCGAGGTCAAGTCGTTTGTGCAGAAGGTCTGCAACGAACAGCTCACGCACTGGTTCGAATCGAATCCCGCGGACGCGAAAGTCGTTGTCAACAAGGCAGTCTCGTCGGCGCAGGCGCGGATCGCTGCCCGCAAGGCGCGTGAGTTGGTGCGCCGCAAGAGTGCCACCGACCTGGGTGGGCTGCCCGGCAAGCTGGCCGACTGCCGCTCCACCGACCCGCGTAAGTCGGAACTGTATGTTGTAGAGGGTGATTCAGCCGGCGGCTCGGCGAAGAGCGGCCGCGATTCGATGTTCCAGGCGATCCTTCCGCTGCGCGGCAAGATCATCAACGTGGAAAAAGCCCGCATCGACCGGGTACTCAAGAACACGGAAGTCCAGGCGATCATCACCGCGCTGGGCACGGGGATTCACGACGAATTCGACATCACCAAGCTGCGCTACCACAAGATCGTTCTGATGGCTGACGCGGACGTTGACGGCCAACACATCTCGACGCTGCTGTTGACGCTGCTGTTCCGATTCATGCGACCTCTCATCGAGAACGGCCACGTGTTCTTGGCGCAGCCGCCGCTCTACAAGCTCAAGTGGCAGCGCAGCGATCCTGAGTTCGCCTACTCCGATCGCGAACGCGACGGTCTGCTGGAGGCGGGCCAAAAGGCCGGCAAGAAGATCAACAAAGAGGATGGTATCCAGCGCTACAAAGGCCTGGGCGAAATGGACGCCAAAGAGTTGTGGGAAACCACGATGGACCCGTCCGTCCGGGTCCTGCGACAGATCACCCTGGACGACGCGGCGGCGGCCGACGAATTGTTCTCCATTCTGATGGGCGAGGACGTCGAGGCACGCCGAAGCTTTATTACCCGAAATGCCAGGGACGTTCGCTTCCTGGATGTCTGATGAATCAGGCACGCCTACTACAACGAGGAATCGATGACTGATACCACGCTGCCGCCTGGCGACGGACCCGTCGACCGCATCGAACCGGTTGACATTCAGCAGGAGATGCAGCGCAGCTACATCGACTACGCGATGAGCGTGATCGTCGGCCGTGCATTGCCCGAGGTGCGCGACGGCCTCAAACCGGTGCACCGCCGCGTCCTCTACGCGATGTACGACTCCGGGTTCCGGCCAGACCGCAGCCACGCCAAGTCGGCGCGGTCGGTCGCCGAGACCATGGGCAACTACCACCCGCACGGCGACGCGTCGATCTACGACACCCTGGTGCGCATGGCGCAGCCGTGGTCGCTGCGGTATCCGCTGGTCGACGGCCAGGGTAACTTCGGCTCGCCGGGCAACGACCCGCCGGCGGCGATGAGGTACTGCATCACGGGAGATGCGCTGGTGCGCCTGCCGTTTGGGCAGTCCGTGCGGATCGCGGATATTGTTCCGGATGCGCGACCCAATTCGGACAATGCGCTCGAACTGAAGGTGCTTGATCGCCACGGCAACCCGGTTGCGGCCGACCAGCTGTTTCACTCGGGCGAGCATCAGACTTACACAGTGCGCACCGCGGAAGGTTACGAAGTCACCGGCACCGCCAACCACCCCTTGCTGTGCCTGGTCAACGTGGGCGGCGTGCCCACACTGCTGTGGAAGCTCATCGAGGAGATCCGTCCCGACGACCATGTCGTCATCCAGCGTGCTTTGCCCTCGGAGATCGGGTCGGCGGACTGGCACCCCACGCTGGAGGCCGTGCTGCTCGGAGCGTTCATCAGCGAGGGGTTCGTCTCTCAAACGCGAGCCGGATTCAACAATCTGGACCGCGAATACTTCGACATGGTCGTGGCGGCCTTCGACGCGGTGGTCGGCGGAAAGCGCTATGTGACCCAACGTCAGATCGCCTCGGGCTCGCTGCTGCACGAACTCGATGTCCACAATCTGAGCGCGCTGAGGAAGTCGCGCCTGGGCGAACTGTGTGGGCAGCGATCTGCCGACAAGTCGATCCCCGGTTGGCTGTGGTCATCCCCCGCGCCCGTCAAGCGCGCATTTCTGCAGGCGCTCTTCGAAGGTGACGGGTCGTGCTCTGAGTTGCCGCGCAACACGATTGAGGTTTCGTACTCGACCCGCAGTGAGCGCCTCGCCGCCGACGTGCAGCAGATGTTGCTGGAATTCGGAGTCGTGTCCCGCCGCTACCGGCATGCGACGGGCGAGCACAAGGTAGTCATCACCAACCGCGCGCAGGCCGAGTTGTTCGCGGCACGAATCGGTTTCGGTGGCGCCAAGCAGGCGAAGCTGGCCAAGATCCTGACCGCCATGCCCGCGTGCGCCGGCATGGACACCGACCACGTTCCCGGGCTCGCGGGGTTCGTCCGCAAGCACTGCGGCAGCCGGTGGGTCGACAAGGATTGGCTCGACCGTCACAACGTCGACCGCATCCAACGCTGGCGGTCAGGCCGCGCTGAGATCCTTTCGCACATTGCCGATCCCGATGTGCGTGCCATTGCGACGGACCTCACCGACGGACGGTTCTATTACGCGCGCGTCGCCTCCGTGACCGAGGCGGGCGTGCAACCGGTATACAGCCTGCGCGTCGACACCGAGGACCATGCGTTCCTCACCAACGGGTTCGTCAGCCACAACACCGAAGCCCGGCTGACGCCGCTGGCGATGGAGATGCTGCGTGAAATCGATGAGGAGACAGTCGATTTCATTCCCAACTACGACGGCCGGGTGCAGGAGCCGACCGTGCTGCCCAGCCGGTTCCCCAACCTGCTGGCCAACGGTTCCGGTGGCATCGCGGTCGGCATGGCGACCAACATCCCGCCGCACAATCTGCGCGAGCTCGCCGAGGCGGTGTTCTGGTGCCTGGAGAATTACGACGCCGATGAAGAGGCGACGCTGGCCGCAGTGATGGAGCGCGTCAAGGGGCCCGACTTCCCGACGGCCGGCTTGATCGTTGGCTCCCAGGGGATTCACGATGCCTACACCACGGGGCGCGGCTCCGTCCGGATGCGTGGCGTGGTCGAGATCGAGGAGGACGCGCGCGGCCGCACCTCGATCGTCATCACCGAGCTGCCCTACCAGGTCAACCACGACAACTTCATCACCTCGATCGCCGAGCAGGTGCGCGACGGCCGGCTGACCGGCATCTCGAACGTCGAGGACCAGGGCAGCGACCGGGTCGGCGTGCGCATCGTCGTCGAAATCAAGCGCGACGCGGTGGCCAAGGTCGTGCTGAACAATCTCTACAAGCACACCCAGCTGCAGACCAGCTTCGGAGCCAACATGCTGTCGATCGTCGACGGCGTGCCGCGGACGCTGCGGCTCGACCAGATGATCCGCCACTACGTCGAACACCAACTCGACGTGATCATCCGGCGCACCACCTACCGGCTGCGCAAGGCCAACGAGCGCGCCCACATTTTGCGCGGGCTGGTCAGGGCCCTCGACGCGTTGGACGAAGTCATCGCGTTGATTCGCGCGTCCCAGACGGTTGACATCGCCCGGGCCGGCCTTATCGAGCTGCTCGACGTGGACGAGATCCAGGCGCAGGCCATCCTCGACATGCAGCTGCGGCGACTGGCGGCCCTGGAGCGTCAGCGGATCATCGACGATTTGGCCAAGATCGAGGCCGAGATCGCCGACCTGGAAGACATCCTGGCCAAACCGGAGCGCCAGCGCGGCATCGTGCGCGACGAGCTCGGCGAGATCGTCGAAAAGCACGGCGACGACCGTCGCACCCGGATCATCGCCGCCGATGGAGACGTGAGCGACGAGGACCTGATCGCACGCGAAGAGGTCGTCGTCACCATCACCGAAACCGGATACGCCAAGCGCACCAAGACCGACCTGTACCGCAGCCAGAAACGCGGCGGCAAGGGCGTGCAGGGTGCCGGGCTGAAGCAGGACGACATCGTGCGGCACTTCTTTGTGTGCTCGACGCACGACTGGATCCTGTTTTTCACCACCCAGGGTCGGGTGTACCGGGCAAAGGCCTACGAGCTGCCCGAGGCCTCCCGGACGGCGCGCGGCCAGCACGTCGCCAACCTGCTGGCTTTCCAGCCCGAGGAGCGCATAGCGCAGGTCATCCAGATCCAGAGCTATGAGGACGCCCCATACCTGGTGCTGGCTACCCAGAATGGCCTGGTCAAGAAGTCGAAGCTGACCGACTTCGACTCCAACCGGTCGGGCGGGATCGTGGCCATCAACCTGCGCGACAACGACGAGCTGGTCGGTGCGGTGCTGTGTGCCGCCGAGGATGACTTGCTGCTGGTCTCGGCGAACGGGCAGTCCATCCGCTTCTCCGCGACGGACGAGGCGCTGCGGCCGATGGGCCGGGCCACCTCCGGCGTGCAGGGCATGCGCTTCAACGCCGACGACCGGCTGCTGTCCCTGAACATGGTCCGCGAGGGCACCTATCTGCTGATCGCTACGGCGGGCGGCTACGCCAAACGGACCGCGATCGAGGAGTACCCGGTGCAGGGCCGCGGCGGCAAGGGCGTCCTGACCGTGATGTTTGACCGGCGGCGTGGGAGGCTGGTCGGAGCGTTGATTGTCGACGAAGACAGCGAGCTGTACGCGATCACCTCCGGGGGCGGAGTAATCCGCACGACGGCGCGCCAGGTCCGCAAGGCAGGACGGCAGACCAAGGGCGTTCGCTTGATGAACCTGGGTGACGGCGACACACTGTTAGCGATCGCACGCAACGCCGAAGAAATCGCCGACGAAAACGGCGAGGAAGGCGAGCCGGGCCCCAGCTAGCCCGGCTACTCGGTTCTTGCTGGAGCCGGACAACTAAACGCCTAGGTAGGAATGTAAGGAGTCGCGGTGACTTCACCGAACGAGCCGGGCGCCCTCAAGAAGGGCGACAGCCCGAATGGCGATAGTTCGGTCGAGCGTGCCGGGGTACACCGGGCGCCGTCCGCGCAAGGGGGCAGCAGCGGCCCGGATACCGCGGAATCGCCACCGTGGCAGCGCGGCGCCGCCCGCGCAGCCAACCCGACGCATCGCCAGCCGGAACCACCTGGCGAGGCGCGGACGTCGGCGTCGCCGTCCGGCGTGGATGCCCGGCTGAACCGTTTCATCTCCGGCTCCTCGGCAACGGGCACCACCCAAGCGCCGGGGAAGAACCCCCCAACGGAGGAGTTCGATGCCGTGGGGCCACGCCACGATGGCCCGGCCGCCGAGGCCTACGCCAGCGAGCTGCCCGATCTTTCCGGGTCGCTACCCCGTGGGGGCTCGCAACGCAAACGCTCGCCCGAACGCCCGGAGGCTGGGGCTGGGGCGGCGGGCACCTCGGGTGCGGGCCGTGCGGCGACTTCTGAGGCGCGAGAAGCCCGGGAGACCCGAGAGCCCCGGGAGTCGCGAGAAGGTCGCGAGGGCCATGTGCAGGTGTCGCGGCGAACCCGCGGTCCGGTTCGGGCCAGCATGCAGATCCGCCGGATCGATCCGTGGAGCACGCTGAAAGTGTCCTTGATGCTCTCGGTGGCGCTGTTCTTCGTCTGGATGATCGCGGTCGCCTTCCTCTACCTGGTGCTCGGCGGCATGGGTGTGTGGGCCAAGCTGAACAGCAACGTCGGTGACTTGCTGAACAACACCAGCGGCAGCAGCGCGGAGCTGGTGTCGAGCGGCACCATCTTCGGCGGCGCAGTGTTGATCGGGTTGCTCAATATCGTCCTGCTGACCGCGATGGCGACAATCGCCGCGTTCGTCTACAACCTGGCTACCGATCTGATCGGCGGCATCGAAGTGACCCTCGCGGATCGGGACTAGCTTTTTTGGGTGTGGGGCGGCGAGTGCGGTAATCTCGTCGCTCGGCCCTACGCGTGTTACGGGCCTGTAGCTCAGGCGGTTAGAGCGCTTCGCTGATAACGAAGAGGTCGGAGGTTCGAGTCCTCCCAGGCCCACAACCATGTGCTCGTCAAGACGTTGTGTGAGGTTCGCATTGCCGCTGGCAGTGGTCGCTCTGGTGGCGGCGGCGGTGGTGCGGTCCCGACGCGGCGTCGAGGTGTGGCACGTGGCGGCGGTTGAGGGGCCTTAGCTCAGTTGGTAGAGCACTGCCTTTGCAAGGCAGGGGTCAGGGGTTCGAATCCCCTAGGCTCCACAAGTTAATAAGCGTTAAGAGCCGTTAAGAGCGAGGTATCGGAAACACCGGGCTGCTGGCGGAGGTCGTCGTGATGCGCCCGCCAAGCGGGTCGATAAAGGCGTCCGCAACCCGCAGCACAAGGCCCACCTCCGGGCCGTATCGGTCATGGGGACTGTAGTGCAGCGGCTTCTCCTCGGCCGGCTGATCGGCAGGCAACCATGGCGGGCGGAGGTATCCGTCTTCGGCGGTCGCGACCAGGTCGCCCGTGCGGATCTGGCAGCCCTCGTCGTGGTGGCCAGCCGATCATCGGATGTCACGCACTTGTCCAGGCCCGCGTCTGCCGAAAACGGCGCCTGTGGCGCCCGTGGCGCCTGTGGCGTCCGTGGCGCCTGTGGCGTCCGTGGCGTTAGCCAAGGCCACCAGCCAGATGCCCAGGACCCCGTCGTTGGCCCAAAAGCCGAACTCGCCGCGATCGGCAAAGGTTCGATGCACAAAGCTCTTACCCACGTTAAGGGCGGGGTTGCACGTCCACACTCGGCGGCAGCGTCGACGGCTCCGGGCGCATCGAGCGCCGGACGATGCTGAACGTGACGCCGCCGACGCCCAACGCGACGACAGCAGCCGCCGCGATCACCCAGGTCCGCTTCCCGTGACGGTGCTTCTTGCGGGCGTCCTGCAGCGCCTGCGGCAGGTTTGTGACGACCTCCTGCGCGGCGGCCAGCTCCTGGGCGATCGCTTCTTGGGCGGCCGCGACTTCGGCGGCCAGCCTGCCCTCCCGGTAACGGCGGCGCAGCCCCGACGCGGTCGCCTGTGCCGAATTGACGCTGAGCCCGACAACGCCTCGGGTGACGTCCACCGGTCCCACCGCCGTATAGGTCAGGCCGCGGGTCAGGCGCTCCCGCGGGGTCAACCGGGTCTCCGACTTTGCGCGCATCTGCCGCCTCCCTGTCCTTCTCGTCTGTGTCACATCAGATTGCCATCATTGTGGCGTCGGATGAGCTCGGGGGGCCAATTGCTACCCCGTGCAGGCGTGCCCGCGCGTAATGGCAGACTCTCTTGTCGTGACTAACAGCCCGATTCAGACCGCCACCGCAACGCTCCACACCAACCGCGGCGACATCAAGGTCGCCCTGTTCGGAAACCATGCGCCCAAGACCGTCGCCAACTTCGTTGGCCTGGCGCAGGGCACAAAGGAGTACTCGACGCAAAACGCGTCGGGCGGTCCCTCCGGTCCGTTCTACGACGGCGCCGTCTTCCACCGGGTGATCCGGGGCTTCATGATCCAGGGTGGCGACCCGACCGGGACCGGCCGCGGCGGCCCGGGCTACAAGTTCGCCGACGAATTCCACCCCGAGCTGTCGTTCGACAAGCCCTACCTGCTGGCGATGGCCAATGCCGGCCCGGGCACCAACGGCTCCCAGTTCTTCATCACCGTGGGCGAGACGCCGCACCTGAACCGGCGCCACACGATCTTCGGCGAGGTGACCGATCCCGACTCGCAGCGGGTCGTCGACGCGATCGCGACCACCGCCACCGACGGCAATGATCGGCCAGCCGACGCGGTCGTCATCGAGTCGATCACGATCTCGTAAGGCCCCTAAAGGGCCCCACGAGTTCAGCCCTTGCGGCCTTTACGACCCTTGGGACCTTTTCGAGGGCCCGCGTAACCCTCGTCGGTGAGAACGTCGAGCACCTCCATCGGCTCGGTTCCGAGGTCCCAGCGGGAGAAGATCACCAACCCCCCCTTGACGGTTTCGAGCTCGAGCAACCGGACTTTGCGGGCGTAGCGGCGGAACTCGGTGATCCGGATGATCTTGATGTCGGAGCGCCGGAATACTTGCGTCCGGAACCAGCTCCGGACCGCAAGCCCGTCCGGGGTGATTGCCAGCTTCGGGCGCGCGCGCCAGGATAGTCCCGCAAACAAGATCAAACCCACCGCCGCAACGCCACTCAAAACGCGACCCGGCGGATCTGTGACCAAGGTCACACAGGCGGTAGCCATCGCAATGCCGCCGAGCCCATAAGCAGCTATTCCGGCCGAACGGGGTCCCCAGGAAGTTTGCTGCATGCGCTCGCTAGCCCCTCCCACCACTGCCGATGCGATTATCCACAGACGCTATCAACAGTGGGGATAAATCACACGCGTGTGATTGTGTGGCTTCAAGGTTGCTGGCTCGGTGGAGGATCGCCCCCAAGATGAATTCATAAGCCGTCTGCGTCTGTTAATGCCAACGCATCGTGAGCAACAATCCGGTGATCATGAAAGCGAATGCGATGGCGTAGTTCCACGGACCCAGTTGTGCCATCCAATTCAGCGCGGTCGGGGCCTGGCTGCCGACGGCGGCCAACTGGAACACCATCAACCAAATGAGGCCGATCAGCATCAGACCGATGAACAACGAGACAAACCACACGCTGGACGGCCCGACCTTCACCTTCACCGGGGTGCGGCTCACCGCGCTGACGGTGAAGTCGTTCTTCTTGCGGACCTTGGACTTGGGCATGATTACCTCGGGTTACCTCGGGATGGGAAAGGGGTGCAACGATAACGATTGCACCGACACGCAGAGCTTGGGCCGGACTAATTCAAGAGACTAACCCACCACGCCCCGTGACCAGGAAACGGAGAGCCCATGACGGACGCGCGCCGCTCACCGTGGCGGTTCGGGGTGCCACTGGTGTGCTTGCTGGCCGGGCTGCTGCTGGCCGCCACCCACGGGGTATCCGGCGGCACCGAGATCCGCCGCAGCGACGCGCCGCGTCTGGTCGATCTGGTTCGCGAGGCGCAGGAATCGGTCAACCGGCTGAGCACGCAACGGGACGCGTTGGAACACAAACTCGACGCGGCACACGGCCGGTCCTCCGATGCAGCGTTATCGGCGATGCTGAGGCGATCCACCGAGCTGGCCGGCGAGGCGGGCATGGACGCGGTGCATGGGCCGGGCCTGGTGGTGACCCTGCAGGACGCACAGCGCGACGCCAACGGCCGGTTCCCACGGGATGCCTCCCCCGATGACCTGGTGGTCCACCAGCAAGACATCCAGGCCGTCCTCAACGCATTGTGGAGCGCGGGCGCGGAGGCGATCCAGATGCAGGACCAGCGCATCATCGCCACCTCGGTGCCCCGCTGTGTGGGAAACACCCTGCTGCTCAACGGCCGCACCTACAGCCCGCCCTACACGATCACCGCGATCGGCAACTCCGCGGCCATGCAGGCGGCGCTGGCCGCCGCTCCCCTGGTGACGCTCTACAAGCAGTACGTGATCCGATTCGGCCTCGGCTACCGCGAAGAGGTCAAGCCCGATGTGCAGATCGCCGGCCATTCTGAACCGGTCCGGATGCATTTCGCAGAGCCCGCCGGACCGCTGGGGTACTGACGGTGCAGGTAGCCTGACACGATGCGGATCCTGGTCGTCGACAACTACGACAGCTTCGTCTTCAACCTGGTGCAGTACCTCGGCCAGCTCGGAGTCGAGGCCGAGGTGTGGCGTAACGACGACAGCCGGCTATCCGATTCGTCCGGCGCATCCGGACCGTCGGATCAGCATGCGGCCATCGCCAAGCAGTTCGCCGGCGTCCTGCTCAGCCCGGGCCCGGGCACCCCGGAACGCGCGGGTGCGTCGGTCAGCCTGGTGCACGCGTGCGCCGCGGCGCAGACCCCGTTGCTGGGGGTCTGCCTCGGACACCAGGCCATCGGCGTCGCGTTCGGTGCGACGGTGGACCGCGCGCCCGAGCTGTTGCACGGCAAGACCAGCAGCGTGTATCACACGAATGTCGGTGTGCTGCAAGGTCTTCCGGACCCATTCACGGCGACGCGATACCACTCGCTGACCATCCTGCCGGATTCGTTGCCGGCGGGGCTGGAGGTCACGGCCCGCACGCGCAGCGGTGTGATCATGGCGGTGCGCCACACCGCGCTGCCGATCCACGGCGTGCAGTTCCACCCCGAGTCGATCCTGACCGAGGGCGGGCATCGGATGCTGGCCAACTGGCTGACGTATTGCGGGTGGGCGCGCGACGACACCCTGGTTCGCCGACTGGAGAATGAGGTGCTGGCCGCGGTTCGGCCCCACTTTCCGGGTGCCGAAGCGGCCGGCACGGCCGTCGGCTACTGACCGAATTACTGGCCGAAGCTCAGCGTGATGATCCCGTCCTTGTTCACCCCGGTGCCGGCCGCTGGGCTCTGACGCACCACCTTGGCATGCAGGGAACCGCCGGCGTCGACGTCCGGGCCCTTGTCGAGCACCCCGGTCCAGCCCAGCGCGCGTAGGCGCGGTTCGGCGTCGGCCCAGTACATGCCGCTCAGGTCGGGCATCGGGAACTGGTTGCCCTTGGACACCTGCAATTCGATCACCGAGTCGAGCGGGACCGTCTGGCCCTTGGGCGGGTTGGTGCCGATCACCTCACCGGCCGATTTGAGGCTGTCGACCTGCGCCTCGCTGAACTTGGTGAACCCGTAGACCTCGAGGTTCGTCTTCGCGACATCGACGGTCTGGCCGGCGACGTCCGGAATCTGCTTATTCTCCGGTCCCGAGCCGATGATGATCGTGATGACGTTGTTGATCGCCGATATCTGATTCGCCTGCGGGTTGGTCAGGATGACCTTGTTGAGCTGCTCTGGGTTCGACACCGCGTTCGTCTGCTTGAAGTTGCTGAACCCGGCCGCCTTCAGCTTGTTGACCGCGTCGGCGTAACTCAAGCCGGTCACGTCGGGTACTTGGCGTTGCTCGGGACCGGTGGAGACGTTGATGGTGATCTCGTCGCCGGCACTGGCCGAGGCGTTGGCGGCGGGGTCGGTATTGATGACGTGGTCGGGCGGGATCGTCGAGTCGGGTTTCTGCAGGGTGCGGATCTTGAAGCCGTGGTTTTGCAGCGTGGCGATGGCGTCGGCCGACACCTGCCCCCGAACATCGGGCACCTGAACGTCGCGGGTGTTGCCGCCAAATGTTCTGAACGCGATGACGACGACGATCGTCAGCACCGCGAGCACGGCCACCGTAACGGCCCAGCGGCCGACGGAACCCCCCCGGTCGCGTTCGGAAACATCCAGGGGCTGACGCGGTAGTGGGTCGGTGCGCGGACCGCCATGGCCCGCGGACGACATCAGCGACGTGCGCTCGGCGTCGGTGAGCACCTTGGGGGCCTCGGGCGGCTCGCCGCTGTGCACCCGGACCAGGTCGGCGCGCATCTCCGCCGCGGTCTGATAGCGGTTTTCCGGGTTCTTGGCCAGCGCCTTGAGGACGACGGCGTCCAGGTCCGCAGAGACGCCCGCGTGCCGCTTCGACGGTGGAATCGGGTCTTCGCGGACGTGCTGATAGGCCACAGCCACGGGCGAGTCTCCGGTGAAAGGTGGCTCGCCGGTGAGGATTTCGTAGAGAACGCAGCCCAACGAATACACGTCGGATCTGGCGTCGACGGATTCGCCGCGGGCCTGTTCGGGGGACAGGTACTGGGCGGTTCCGATCACGGCCGCGGTCTGGGTGACGCTGTTGCCGGTGTCGGCAATCGCGCGGGCGATGCCGAAATCCATCACCTTGACCGCGTTGGTGGCGCTGATCATGATGTTCGCCGGCTTGACGTCGCGATGGATGATGCCGTTCTGATGGCTGAAATTCAGCGCCTGGCAGGCGTCGGCGATGATCTCGATGGCACGCCGGGGCGGCAGCGGACCCTCGCTGTGCACGATGTCGCGCAGGGTTACGCCGTCGACGAATTCCATCACGATGTAGGGCAGCGGGCCGGCGGGCGTATCTGCCTCGCCGGTGTCGTATACCGCGACGATGGACTGATGTTGCAGCGCCGCGGCGTTCTGCGCTTCACGCCGGAAGCGCAGATAGAAGCTGGGATCGCGGGCCAGATCAGCGCGCAGCACTTTGACCGCGACGTCGCGGTGCAACCGCAAGTCGCGGGCCAGGTGGACCTCCGACATGCCGCCGAAACCGAGGATGTCGCCCAGTTCATAGCGGTCGGACAGGCGCTGAGGGGTGGTCATTGAGATGTCTCATTACCGGCTGCATCGCGATCCGTCCAATTGAGAGGATGGCTGGATCGGCCGGGGCCTGTCCCTGCTCCGTTGGAAGTCTTGCTGGCCGGCGGGGTCGCGGGGACCGATGGGCTCTCCGTTTGGGTGACGGTCGGCACGGGTGTCTGCTGCGGTCCGTTGTCCGGACCGTGGCTCATCAGGATGAGCACCGCAATGATGATCGCCAGCGCCCCGAGGACCCCGGCGGCCCATAACAGCGCGCGCTGGCCGGACGAGAAGGTGCGGCGGGCCGCGGGTGGGCGTTGCGGGCCCGTTGCCGGTCGGGACCGGCGGGGCGGCGGGGTGCGGCCGCTGAGGCTGGCCGGGGCCCTGGCCGGGGCGCTGGACGGGATGGCGGCAGGTGAGGCTCGGCCGGCAGGCGGGGTCTGGCTGGGCCGCGGGGGACGGCGGCCGGCCCGTACCGCCGCGACGGCGTCGGCGAACGGTCCCCCGCTGCGGTAGCGCATGCCGGGGTTCTTCACCAGCGTGATCTCGATGAGTTCTCGCACGTTGGGCGGAAGGTCGGCGGGCAGCGGCGGCGGGGGCTCTTTGATGTGCTTCATCGCCACCGTCAGGGCGCCGTCACCGATGAACGGCCGCTTACCCGAAACCACCTCGTAGCCAACAACTCCCAGCGAATAGACGTCGCTGGCGGGGGTCGCGTCGTGACCTAGGGCCTGTTCGGGTGCGATGTATTGCGCCGTCCCCATCACCATGCCCGTTTGGGTCACCGGCGCGGCGTCGACGGCCTTGGCGATACCGAAGTCGGTGATTTTCACCTGCCCGGTGGGCGTGATCATTATGTTGCCCGGCTTGACGTCGCGGTGTACCAGGCCGGCGGCGTGCGCGATTTGCAGCGCGCGGCCCGTCTGCTCGAGCATGTCCAGCGCGTGCCGCAGCGACAGCCGACCCGTGCGTTTCAGCACCGAATTCAGCGGCTCGCCATTGACCAGCTCCATCACCAGGTAGGCGGTGCGGCCCTCACCGTCCAGCTGGCTCTCGCCGTAGTCGTGCACCTGGGCGATACCCGGGTGGTTGAGCATCGCGGTCGTGCGCGCCTCGGCGCGGAACCGCTCGATGAATTCGGGGTCCTGGGAGAACTCCCCCTTGAGCACCTTGACCGCGACGCGCCGGCCGAGCCGGCTGTCGACCGCCTCCCAGACCTGGCCCATGCCTCCGGTGGCGATGAGCCGCTGCAGGCGGTACCTGCCCGACAGCGTGACACCGACGCGGGGGCTCATGGCCCACCCTGCAGCGCGGCCTGGATCACGGCTCGCCCGACGGGCGCGGCGAGCGCTCCCCCCGTTGCGGACAGCCGGTCCGCGCCGTTCTCTATCAATACCGCCACGGCGACCTTCGGGGCCTGCGCGGGGGCGAACGCGATGTACCACGCGTGCGGCGGAGTGTGACGCGGGTCGGCGCCATGCTCTGCGGTACCAGTCTTGGATGCGATCTGCACGCCGGGAATGGCCCCCTTCTGTTGTGCGACCTTCTCGGCGCCGACCATCAGCTCTGTTAGCTTAGCGGCGACCTGCGGCGACACAGCGCGGCGCTGCTCATATGGCGCGGTGGTGCTGATATTGGCCAGGTCTGGCCCCTTGAGGCTGTCGAGAAGGAAAGGCTGCATCATTACCCCGCCATTGGCGATCGTAGCGGCGACCTCCGCGTTCTCCAGCGGCGTCAGCGCCACGTCCTTCTGACCGATGCTTGACATTCCCAGTGCCGCGGAGTCGGCGATGACCCCGATCGTCGACTCGGCGACCTGCAGCGGAATCACGCTCGGCGTGCTGTCCAGGCCGAACGAACGCGCCATGCTGCGCAGGGCGTCGGCGCCGGTGGCGAGGCCCAGTTGGACGAACGCGGTGTTGCACGACAGGGCGAAGGCCTGGCTCAACGGCACGGTCGGCGTACTGCCGTCGCCGCACGTAGCGCCACCGTAGTTCTCCAGCGTGGCGGTGCTGCCGGGCAGCGGAATTTTGGCCGCCGCGGTCAACTGCTCGCTGTCGGTGGCGCCGGCCTGCAGCGCGGCCGCCGTCGTGATCACCTTGAACGTGGATCCGGGCGGATAGGTCTCGGAGATGGCGCGGTTGGTCATCGGGGAATCGGGATCGTCGCGAAAGCGCTGCCAGGCCAGCGCTTGTTCCTCGGGATCGTGCGACGCCAGCAGATTGGGGTTATAGGACGGCGCCGAGACCATCGCCAGAATCTTGCCGGTGGACGGTTCCAGGGCGACGACGGCTCCCTTGCAGGGCGGCCCGCCGCAACCTTGCTGCATCGCGTCCCAGGCGGCCTGCTGCACGCGGGGGCTGATGGTGGTCTCGACATTGCCGCCGCGGGGATCGCGACCGGTGAAGAAGTCGGCCAGCCGGCGCCCGAAGAGCCGCTCGTCGGAACCGTTCAACAACCCGTCCTCGGCCCGTTCCAGGCCCGTACTGGAGTACCGCAGCGAGTAGAAACCGGTGATCGGGGCGTACATCTCGGCGTTGGGATACACCCGCAGGAAGCGGTAGCGGCTGTCGGTGGCCACCGAATAGGCGAGCAGCTGGCCGCCGGCGGTGATCTGCCCGCGCTGGCGCGAATACTCGTCGAGCAGGACTCGCTGGTTGCGGGGGTCGGCGCGCAGCCCGTCGGCGGTGAAAACCTGCGTGTATGTGGCGTTGAGCAGCAGCAGCACGATCAACGCCATCACGGTCACCGAGATCCGGCGCAGAGAGGCGTTCATACCTTCTGGATCACCTCGGTGCCGGCCGCCGCGATCGGCGACGTGTCGCGCGGGCGGGTGCGCAGCGGACGTCGTGCGCCGTGCGAGATGCGGGCCAGGATGGCCAGCAGCACGTAGTTCGACAGCAACGACGACCCGCCGTAGGACATCCACGGCGTGGTCAGCCCCGTCAACGGGATGAGTCGGGTGACACCGCCCACGACGATGAACAGCTGGATGGCCAGCGTCGACGCCAGGCCCGCCGCCAGCAGCTTGCCGAAGCTTTCGCGCGTGGCGATCGCCGTGCGCAATCCCCGGACGATGACGATCGTGTACAGCATGAGAATGGCCGCCAAGCCCACCAGCCCGAGCTCTTCGCCGAACGCGGCGATGATGAAATCCGTGGACGCCGCGGGCACGGTGTCGGGCTGACCGTTGCCGAGCCCGGTGCCGAAGATGCCACCGGTGGCGAAGCTGAACATCGACTGGACGAGCTGAAAGCCGCTGCCGTCTGGGTCGACGAACGGGTCCCACCACATGCGCACCCGAACCCGGACGTGGCCGAACATGAAGTACGCCGCAACGCTTCCGACGGTGAACAGCAACAGGCCGATGACGACCCAGCTGAAGCGCTGCGTGGCCAGATACACCACCACCAGAAACGACGCGTACAGCAGCAGCGAAGTCCCGAGGTCTTTCTCGAAGACCATCACACCTATCGAGATCACCCAGGCGGCCAGCACCGGTGCCAGGTCGCGCGGGCGGGGCAGGTTCATGCCCATCAAATGCTTGCCGACACTGGTGAACAGCCCGCGCTTGGCGACCAGCACCGCCGAAAAGAAGATCAGCAGCAGGATCTTCGAAAACTCAGCGGGCTGAATCGAAAAGCCGGAGAAACGTATCCAAATCTTGGCACCGCCCTGCTCGGACCACTTCGCCGGGAGCAGCGCGGGGATAACCAGGAAAACCAGGCCCGTGAGCCCGCATATGTAGCCGTAGCGCGCGAGCTGTCGATGGTCCTTCAGGAAGGTCACCACGAGCGCGAAGGCGGCCACCCCGATCACGGTCCACAGCATCTGCTGGCTGGCACTGGTCTGGTGGTGACCACTGACGTCATTGTCGACGAGGTCGAGTCGGTGGATCATCACCAGGCCAAGTCCGTTGAGCAGCGCCACTATTGGTAGCAGCAGTGGGTCGGTGTAGGGCGCGAAGCGCCGGACGGCCAGGTGCGCGCATCCGAAAACGGTGAGGAAAGCCAGACCGTAGCTGATCAGATCCCAGCGCAAACCGCGTTCCTGGTTGGCCTCCACGATCAGTAACGCGGCCAAGGTGATCACGGCGGCGAAGCACAGCAGCAGCAGTTCGGCGTTGCGTCTGGTGGGCAGCGGGGGTGTCACCGTGACCGGCGGCTGGCGTTGCGTCGTCATGCCACCGCTCGGCATTCGATGCCCGGCCGAAGTGGGGGTGGTGGGAGCGTGGTCACCGGCTGCGAGGTGCCGGTCGGCGACGTGGTCGCGGTGCTGTTCGTGGGACTCGTGCCGGTGGTGGGTGTAGCGGGTGTGCTGGTGGCGGTGGTGCTGGGTGCGCTCGTGCTGGGTGCGGTCGACGTCGGCGTTGGTGTGGGGCTGGGGCTTTGTTCCGGGGGCGATGTGGCGCGGGCCGTGGGCGGGCAGGGCGAAAGCAACGAGTCGGCCAACAACTTACGCAGCTGGGATTCGGCCTGATCCAGGGTGCCTCCCGGCAGTTGCCGGGACTGGACCTGTGCCTTTCCGGGAGGGCGCAGATCCTGAAGTGTCAGCAAGTGGCAGTCGAGGGTTCCCCCGGACTGGGCGTAACTGATCAGGGATAGCTCGTTGCGGGTATTAATGCAGGCCACCAGGTAGGGCTGGTAGAGCGATATGCCCAACAGGCTGCCCTGGATTCCCTGCAGGATCGTCACCTTGCCGTTGTATTCGTCGATGTAGTAATGGCTCTTGATGACCGCCCGCCCGATGGCCAGGCCCGCCAGCGCCACCAGTAGCACCAGAGCGACGACGATGAGCATCCGCCACCGCGGCCGCCGTGGCCGGGGCTCCGGTTCGGGTTGCGGAGGAACGCGTTTGGTGACCTCCGGGCGGGGCCTGATGGCCGAGGCCCGGCCGGCCGCGGTGTTGGGCAGGGTCGCCAGGTCTTGGTCGTCTTCTCCGGATACCGCCCCGGCCAGAATCGGCTGGGTCTGGCCGTATTCGTCGTCGACGACGTCGGCGACGACGACGGTCACGTTGTCCGGGCCGCCGCCGCGCAGCGCCAATTCGATGAGGCGGTAGGCACTTTCGGAAACGTCGGGAATCTGCAGCGCCTCGGCGATGGTTTCGTCGCTCACCGGGTCGGACAGCCCGTCCGAGCACAGCAGGTAGCGGTCACCGGCGCGCGCTTCGCGCATGGTCAGCGTGGGTTCGACCTCGTGGCCGGTCAACGCCCGCATGATCAGCGAGCGCTGCGGGTGGCTGTGCGCCTCCTCCGCGGTGATCCGGCCCTCGTCGACCAGAGTTTGCACAAAGGTGTCGTCCTTGGTGATCTGGGCCAGCTCGCCTTCGCGCATCAGGTAGCCACGTGAGTCACCGATGTGCACCAGCCCAAGTCGGTTGCCCGCGAACAGGATTGCGGTGAGCGTGGTCCCCATGCCTTCGAGATCGGGCTCCATCTCCACCTGAGCGGCGATGGCCGAGTTGCCAGCGCGCACCGCAGCCTCGAGCTTGCCCAGCAGATCGCCGCCGGGCTCGTCGTCGTCGAGGTGGGCCAGCGCGGCGATGACTAACTGAGACGCCACCTCGCCGGCCGCGTGGCCGCCCATGCCGTCGGCCAACGCCAGCAGCCGTGCGCCGGCGTAGACCGAGTCCTCGTTGTTGGCGCGTACCAGGCCCCGATCACTACGGGCGGCATATCGCAGGGCCAAAGTCACGAGCGCCACTCTCCCACGCGAGCGGGTTGCATCTGGGTCACGGGCGCAACTCGATTGCCGTCTTGCCGATCCGAACCGGCGTTCCAATGGGGACTCGTACCGCAGTCGTCACTTTTGCCCTGTCAAGGTAAGTGCCGTTTGTCGATCCTAGATCCTCGACGTACCATTCCGAGCCGCGCTGGGAAAGCCGGGCGTGCCTTGTCGAGGCGTAATCGTCGGTGAGCACCAAAGTGGAATCGTCGGCGCGTCCGATCAAGACGGGCTGCCCGCTGAGCGTGATCCGCGCACCCTTCAACGCCCCGTCGGTCACAACCAGATAGCGCGCCGCGGTTCGGTGCTGGCGAGACAGCAGCGTGCCGCGCAACGCCAGGCCGCGACGCACCATGACGGCCCCGGTGGGCGCGTAGATGTCGGTCCTCAGGATCCGCAGCACGGACCAGATGAAAACCCACAACAACATCAAAAATCCGGCGCGCGTCAGTTGCAGTACTAGTCCCTGCATCTGGCGTCCTTTCCGTCCTGGCGCCGTACCTCTAATCCGCAATACCGAGCACTTCAGCTACGTCACGATACTTGGACGGTGGTCGACGCGGGGCGAAGCTCGGCAGCTTTGAGCCCAACGGGTTCAGTGAATGCGAACGATGATCTCGGAGTGGCCCAAACGGATCACGTCGCCGTCGGCCAACTGCCACTCCTGTACCGGTGCATTGTTGACGGTGGTGCCATTGGTGGAGTTGAGGTCGGAGAGCAGCGCGACCTGTCCATCCCAGCGGATCTCCAGATGCCGTCGGGATACGCCGGTGTCAGGCAACCGGAATTGGGCGTCCTGTCCACGGCCCACGATGTTCGAGCCTTCGCGCAGCTGGTAGGTCCGCCCGCTGCCGTCGTCGAGTTGCAGGGTGACCGCTGCTCCCCCGGGCGCGGAACCATAGCCGCCCTGCGCGTAATCGCCGTAGCCGCCGGCGGCCGGCTGGCCGTAGTCCGCGGGCGCGCTTGCCTGGCCGTAGTCGTATTCGCTGCGGGCGGGCTCGCCGTACCCGCCGGGTGGGGCGGCATACCCGCCACCGGGCGGGGCCGCCGCGTACTGGGTGTAGTCGCCCTGGCCGTAGTCAGGCTGGCCGTATCCCCCGCCCTGCTGGTAACCCTGGTCATAGCCGCCGCCCTGGTCGGGATATGACGGCTGTTGTGCGGGCGGCGGGGAGTAGGGGGCCTCGTCCTGGCGAGCGGGCCCGCGACCGTAATCGCCGTACCCGCCGCCCCCTGCGCCATAGCCCGGCTGGCCGCCGGCGGGTTGTCCCGCGGGAGCGCCCGGGGCAGCGTACTCACCGCCCTGGCGGTAGCCCTGGTCATAGCCTTGACCGCCCTGAGCGCCCTGGCCATAGCCCGCGGCAGGGGGACGCTGCTCATAGGACTGCGGCGGGTAGCCACCCTGGCCCTGGTCGGGGTAGCCGCCTTGACCCTGGTAGCCGCGCTGGTCGGGATAACCGCCGCCGGGGTAGCCGCTCTGGCCCTGGTCGGGGTAGCCGCCCTGGTCCTGGTACCCGCGCTGGTCGGGATAACCGCCGCCGGGGTAGCCGCCCTGTTCGGGGTAGCCGCCGCCGGGGTAGCCGCCCTGGTCGGGGTAGCCGCCCTGCTCGGGATGGCGAGGCGGCGGATAGCCCTGCTGCGGCGGGTAACCGCCTTGTTCCGGCGGGTAGCCGCCTCGCGGGTCTGCTCCGCCCTGGGGATCGTCTTGCGGACGGCCGTAGCGGTCGTCGTAGTACTCATCGCCGGGCCGTCCCTGCCCCTGACCCCCGCGGTAGCTCGAATTGTCAGTCATTGGTGCTACTCCTGGTTCTGCGCCGAACGCGTGTTTTGATTGTGGCCGGGCGGGATCATTGACGGTCGAGCGGGGCTCAACATCTGGGTTGACAGCACCGCGGGCGCGGAACTGTCCGGTATGCAGGTTCGATGACTGCTCGAACCGGACGACCACCTCACCATACGTTTGCCACCCCTGTTCATCGATGTAGTCGGCCAAGTACCTCGCGAAAGCGCTCGCCGTCAGATCCGGGTCGGCGCTCACCTTTTCAAAGTCGTGAACACTGAGGGTAATGATGTATTCGTTGGGCGCCAAAAGGTGGTTACCCTGCAGAGATCGCACGCTGTCGGCCGCCTCGCGCCGCAGCAACGCCTCGACCTCTTGCGGGACAATCGATCCTCCGAACATCCGGGCAAACGCGTCGCCTACCGTCACCTCAAGCTTGCGCTCGATGCGCTGAACCATCCCCTTTTGGCTACCCACTTTTCAGCGCTCGTCCCTGACTTATCCACGCGTAACGCCGCGGCAAAGCAAACTTCCCGCCCGCGTGTCGTATCACCCAAGCATGGTATCGGGACATCGTGACGCAACGTCACCGGGAGAATTCTGAGAATCACATCGTGGCTGTTCAGAGCGGGTCCTGGCCCGGCCGCCCGGCAGTGAGGCGCCTCGTAGCCCTGTGAATCGGCTGGGGCTTGCGGTCACTGAAGTCGTACGGAGTGATATCGAGTGGTATGGTCCTTCGGTTGTCGTCCCGGGCGAGTGGCGGAATGGCAGACGCGCTGGCTTCAGGTGCCAGTGTCCTTCGGGACGTGGGGGTTCAAGTCCCCCTTCGCCCACCGCGTGACCAGTTGAGTCATAGGTGACAGATGCCCCGGCCATCGGCCGGGGCTTTTCTGTGGGGCTTTTCTGTAGGGCCGGTGACTTCGACGGCCGTCTTCGCAGACAACGGCACCGTCTACGGTCTATCTGGAAATCCACGCCGGCGTTGGTGTCGGTGACGAATGAAGACGACGAAGGAGCCGCAGAGTTGGACATCGATCCCGCCGCCACCGCCTGGCTGCTGGCCAGCACCGCGCTCGTGCTGTTGATGACGCCCGGGTTGGCGATTTTCTACGGCGGTATGGTGCGCACCACCGGCGTCCTCAACATGATCATGATGAGCTTCATCTCGATACCGCTGGTCACCGTGGCATGGCTGCTGGTCGGCTACAGCTTGGCGTTCTCCGGCGGCGGCGGCGGATTCCCCGGCGGCATTGTGGGCGGCTTGGCGCACGCCGGGATGCGGGGAATCGGCCCGGCGACCGCGCACGGATCGGTTCCCGAACTGCTGTACGCCACCTTCCAGTTGGGCTTCGCGATCGTCACCGCCGCCCTGATCAGTGGCGCTATCGCCGACCGGGCCAGGTTCGCGGCCTGGATGGTGTTCGTGCCCGTCTGGGTGGTGACGGTGTATTCCGTCGTCGCGCATTGGGTGTGGGCGCCGGACGGCTGGCTGTCCAAGATCGGCGTGCTGGACTACGCGGGCGGACTGGTCGTCGAGATCGTTTCGGGTTCCTCGGCGTTGGCGTTGGCATTGGTGCTCGGTCCGCGGATCGGCTTCAAGCTCGAGGCCATGCGGCCGCACAACCTGCCGTTCGTGCTCCTCGGTGTGGGACTGCTGTGGTTCGGCTGGTTCGGGTTCAACGCGGGTTCGGCGTTGGCTGCCAACGGACTTGCGTCCGCGATCTTCCTCAACACGCTGGTCGCGGGATGCCTGGGCATGCTCGGATGGCTCTCGGTAGAACAGTTCCGGGATGGCAAGCCGACCACTTTCGGCGCCGCGTCCGGAGTGGTTGCCGGCTTGGTGGCGATCACGCCGTCGTGCGGCACGGTGGACACCCTCGGTGCCGCAGTCGTCGGACTGGTGGCGGGCATTGTGTGCTCGTTCGCGGTCGGGCTCAAGTTCAAACTCAACTACGACGACTCACTCGACGTGGTGGGCGTGCACTTCGTCGGCGGAGTCGTCGGCGTGGTGCTGATCGGGCTGCTCGCCTCAGCGGTGATGACCCACGGCCCGCAGGGGCTGTTCTACGGCGGCGGATTGGGTCAACTCGGCAAGCAGGCCGTGGCGATGGTGGTGGTCGCCATCTACGCCTTCGCGGTGAGCTACCTGCTGGCCATGCTGATCGACCGTTTCATGGGATTTCGGGTCAGCGCCGAGGACGAGGTGAGCGGCGTCGACCTCGCCCAGCACGCCGAGACGGCCTATTCCGAGGGCGTCTACGGGCACCAGCAGTTTCGCCGCCCGTCGTCCGGGGAGCCAGATGGGGCCAGGGAGGGGGTCGTCCCTCGCCCGAATGAGGACGAATACGAATGATTGTCCCGCCGGGCGTGGTGAGTGGTTAACTGCGACTGTGCGCAGAGAATCGGAACTGGCGCGACGCTTTTTCCATCGATTCGAGCCGGTGCATGCCGTCACCTACTTCGCGCCGGAGGGCAGGGCGGCGCTTGACGGGCTGGGCTACCGAGGCTTCTGGATGGGCTACTTCGCTGCCCGGTCGGCGCCGCTGGGCATGGCGTCGCCGCAGCTGGTGACCGCGATCTTCTACAACTTCGCCCCCACGCGGGTCGCCAAGGCCCTGCCGGCAGCGTGGGAGATCGCCGGTCCCGACGCCGCGTTGCGCGTTCGTCAGGACTCCGCGGTTGCGGCGCTGCGCAGGTACGGCGTCGACTTGGATGAAAACGTCCGCGTCGCAGCCGAATTGGCGGGAAGGGCAGCGCAGCGGGCACCGCTGGACGGACGAGCGCTGTTCGCCGCGAACCTGGCGCTGCCGTGGCCGGACAACCCGCTGGCGGCGCTCTGGCATGCCGCGACGCTGTTGCGCGAGCAGCGCGGCGACGCTCACGTGGCGGTGCTGACCGCCGCCGGCGTGTCGGGCCGCGAGTCCAACGTGCTTCAGGCCGCGGCCGGCCGGTTCCCGCGCGGGTACATGGCCCGCGCCCGCGACTACGACGAGGCGGAGTGGGCGCACGTCGAACAGGGACTGGCTGCGCGGGGGTTGCTCAACGCCGAAGGCTCGTTGACCGCCGCCGGCCAGGAGCTGAAGGACCGCATCGAATCCAGAACCGACACGCTTGCCCTGTCGGCGCTGGATGCGCTCAGCGACGACGAGGTGGAAACGCTTTTCCGGGCGCTCACTCCGATCGCTCGGGCCGTGGTCGCCGGCGGCGACGTCCCCGCCATGACCCCAATGGGATTGAGCTTCGACGAATTACATGACGGCAGTGCGCATTTGGCGCGCGGCTAGCGCCTGGGAGGCTAGGGCGATGTTCAGTCGCCCGTGCGAACGACGGTGAAGTCGAAGTTGCCGGTGGCGCAACTAGTCGCCGTCACAGCGTCTCGACGGCCGTGCCCGGTTAGCTTGCTGATCGGATCTTGGGGCGGTTGAGGCAGGGGGAACACGTTGTTGTCCGCGGCGCGGAATGAAGAGCCGTTGGTGCAGTCGACGGAACTCACCGAATTCTGCGTCCACTGAGCGTTTTCGAAAACGAAAGGATTCGCAAGGCTCTTGGGTACGTAATAGAAATAGCTCATGCATCGGTTACCCGTACGCAGGCATTCCGTTTGCACCGAATAATCGAAGGGTTGGTTGGTAAGAACTCCCGAAAAGGTGAAGTGGTAGGTCCCGTGCAGGGCCTCTGCCGGCGACAGCACTCGGGCCGGCTGGGCGGCCGGGTCGGGTAGGGCGGAAACATCGGTATCGCCGGTCCGGGTGAAGCTCAATGCGCGCTTGTGATAGCAAATCAACGGCGCATTTTCGGCGATCCATTCACCGGAAATGCTGCCGTCCGGCCGCGGTTGCAGGGAGAGGATCTCAAACCATTCGCCCTCTCCGTTGCACTTCACGCTGTCCTTGTCCTGATGGGCGGCACCGGGCGATGTGACGACCGCCAGCCACCGCCCGCCGACGTCGTCGAAGACCAGGTTCGGCACTGGAAGGCCGCCGCCGGTTATCGCGGTGGCCACACATCCGGCGGCTCCGCATGCCGAGCGCACCCGCCAGGTCTCCTTGAAGGGCGCCGGCGCGCCGTCGACCGGATTCCCGTCAAGCTTGGTCATCGGTCCGAAGTCGACGGCGAAGGTCCCGGTGAACGGGCCGCTGTTGGGCGGCGGGCCGCTCGCGGGTGGGCTGCTCGGGCCGGGGCTGGCGGCGCCGGACAAGGGGGCCCGAGCGCCTTTGTCGCGGTTGGTCAACGCCACCACCAGGCCGACGACCGCGATCACCGCGACGGCGGCCGCGATCGCCGCCCACACCAATTTCTTCGCGCGAGGGGCCCGCGGGAGCGCCTGTGGTTGTGGGGGCGTCGGGTCGGGCCGGCGCTGGGTGGGTTCCGTGGGATCTGCCAGCAGGGCGTGCGAAGTAAATGATCCCGCGGCGACAGTGCGGTAATCGTCGGGCGGTGTGGGCGATTCGGGTGGCGCGGGGGCGGGTTCGCTGGGCAGCGGGGCCTGCATGGTCGCCTCAGAAGGCCCGATCGGCTCGGTCGGCGGTGCGTTTCGCAGCGCCGTGCGGGCCGCGGTGGCCAGCTCCACTGTCGTCTGAAATCGCAAGGTCGGCTCTTTGGCCATGCCCTCGGCGATCACCGCGTCCAAGTCAGCAGGCACACCCGGGTGAGTCAGCGAGGGCCTCGGCGCCGGACTGACCATGTGCGCCACCGCCACCTGCTCGAGCGTCTTTGCCGTGAAGGGCAGTTCACCCGTCAGGCACTGATACAGCACGCAAGCCAGCGCGTACACATCCGAGCTCGGGGCGATCACCCCGTCCTTGAAACGTTCCGGCGCCATGTAGGACCACGTGCCGATGGTGGCGCCGGTGCTGGTCAGTCCGGTCTCACCGGCCGCACGGGCGATCCCGAAATCGATCAGGTAGGCGAAATCGTCCTCGGTGAGCAGAACGTTGGACGGCTTCACGTCGCGGTGTACCAGCCCCGCCTTGTGCGCGGCATTCAGGGCGGAGGCGACCTGCTCGACGATCTTGACGGCGCGCTCGGGATCCAGCGGCCCGTTCTTGAGCACGCTTTGCAGGTCACCGCCCTTGACCGGCCGCATGGTCACATACAGCCGACCGTCCAATTCCCCGACGTCGTAGATCGGCACCACGTGGGGATCGTCCAGACGCGCGGCGGCACGGGCTTCGCGGCGGAAGCGCTGCTCGAACTCGTGGTCCTGGGCGAAATGCGGCAGCAGCATCTTCAGCGCAACGTCGCGGTCAATGCCAGTGTCATGGGCCAGCCACACCTCGCCCATGCCGCCGCGGCCCAGCAACTTGATCAGCCGGTAGCGGCCGAACGCCGTCTCGTCCACAGGGAGCACTTTAGACGCGGCAAACCGACTCGGGCGCCAGTCAGTGTGGCAGCAGTCGCCGCTTCTGCTCGACGAACTCCTCCTCGGTGAGGATTCCGGAGTCGCGGAGCGAAGCCAGTTCACGGAGCTCCGCAGCGATGCCCGTGATCGGGCCGCCCGCGGTACGCTGCGGCTCCGTCGCCTCGGGCTGGGTGGGCTGCGCGGGTTCGGCCGGCTTGCGCGCCGGCGCCCCGACCCGTTCGCCGGGCCGGGCTCTCGTGCCACCGGCGCCGGCGCCGCCGCCGACGGCGCTCCCGGCCATGCCCGCGAGAGCCATCTGGCTGAACACGCTCCCCGCGCCACCCGCCGCGGAAGTCGCGGCAATCTCAGCGGCGGCCGCACTGGCAGCCGGTAGCGCCATCGCCATCGGGCGTACCTCCGGGGCCGCCGCGGTCCAGCCGGTCGGCACCGACAACCTGCCGATCGCGTCCGCTTCGCCCAGGCCCGCCGCGACCGGCGTGCCCAGGTTCGTGATCACCGGAAACGGCGTTGGCGGCGCCAATCCCGTGCCCGGCCAGGGCTCCACCCCGGCCCAGCCACTGACAATATCGTCCGTGTGGATACCGGTGTAGAGACCGCCGACGTCGAAGGGAAGAGCCGTGAACCCCGCCGACGAGTCGACGGCAAGTCCGGCCGCGGACAGTTCCGGGTCGACGAAAACCCCGCTCAGATCGCCCAACAAATTCAGAAATCTGCAGCGGCGTCAACGGATCCAGGGCCGCGGCCGGGGCCGCAAGGCTGCTCAACGTGTTGGGTACCGCGGACAACGTCGACTGGATCGAGGCGACGGTGCTTTGCACGTTTCCTGCCGAGGTGGCGCCGGCTTGGGCGGCCGCGGCGGCCTGGCTATCCGGCCCGCCCTCATTGGTGCTCGACGGCGGAGCCGTGAACCCCGTCAGCGCGGTCGCCGACGCCGATGAGCCCGCGTAGCTGTACATGGCGGCGGCATCCTGGGCCCACATCTCCGCGTACTGGGTTTCGGTGCTCGCTATCGCCGGGGTGTTCTGCCCGAAGAGGTTCGTCGTCACCAGCGCGATCAGCAAGTTGCGGTTGGCAGCGACGACCGGCGGCGGAACCGTCTCCGCAAACGCCGCGTCATAGGCGGCGGCCGCCGCGGTGGCCTGGTCGGCCGTCTGCTCGGCTTGCCCGGCGGTGCCTCTGAGCCACGCCACATACGGAGCGGCGGCGGCGGCCATCGTCGCCGATGAGGGGCCCAGCCACGGCCCGGCGGTCAGGCCCGCGATCGCCGACTGGTAGGCGCTCGCCACCGAATGCAGCTCGGCAGCCAGCCCGTCCCACGCCGACGCAGCGGCCAGCATCGGTCGAGAGCCGGGGCCGACGTACATTCGGGCGGAGTTGACCTCGGGCGGCAGTACTGCGAAGTCCATGTCGTCTCCTCCGATCGATGGGGCCCCCACGGCGCCTGCTCGCTCGATGACGGCAACCGAGGGAGCTTTGCCGTCCGGCCTAGGCGCTGCGTGCCTGCCATTTTGCTCGCGGCGATTGTAGTTCGTGGGACTTGGCCGATGATTAACCCGCCGAAATCCCACATTGCCTGCCGCCATGTCGCCGTCCGGGGCGGCCAATCAGGTGCGGCCGGCCGCCGTGTCGACACAAGTGGGACGTTTCCAACACATTTCGGCCAGGCGTTGCGATGGCCCGACGGAATGCGCTGCGACAGTTGGTTAGAGGTAAGGCCGTCGGGTCATCGTTGCGCCCGCAGCCACCGGTCGATCTCGGGGGTCGCGGGGTCGGTGATGTCATCGAATTCGGGATGTTTCTTGAGCACCGTGACCACCATCGAGCACGCCGGTACGATTCGCTTGCCCTCGTCTCGGGTTGCGGCCAGGGCGTTTTCGACGAGGATCGTCGCGAGGCCCCGCCCGCCAAATTCGGGATCGGTCTCCGTGTGGTAGAAGACTCGCTGATCGCCACGGTCGGCGAAATCGGCGTGCCCCGCGGTTTTGCCCTCGACCGCAATGCTGTACGCGCCGTCATGCGCGGTGACCACGGTCTCGGCGTCTGTCTTGTCGGCGGTCATGCGGATTCCCCTCTGTTCGGTAGCGGCCGTGGCCGCAGGCGGGTGGTTGGCATCGGCGGGGCAGGCAATCGGGCAACCGAGCCCTGGTAGCCCTGGTAGCCGTGGACCGCGCCGAAGCGTTCGTCGGCGTCCTGCCAAAGTTGCCGGTAGCGCAGGATGTCCTCGTGGCTGCGCCCGACGAAGTTCCACCACATCAGGATTTCCTCGGTGAAGGGGGTGCCGCCCAGCAGCAGCACTCGCGCGGCCCGATCCCCCACATTGCGTAAGTTGAGCAACGAGCTGCCCGGCCCTTGATAGCCCAGGTCGCCGAACTCGAGCCTCGTCCCGCTCATCTCAACGGGGCCGGAGTCGCACAGCACGCCGTGCTCGAATTCCGGATCCACATCGATGTCCAGCGCACCGTGCGGGTCCAAATCGATCTGCGCGCCGAGCAGCGAAGTGAACGTGCGCACCGGTGAACGGTTGCCGGCTAACTCCCCAAGGAATACCCGCGCCACCGCCCCCGGCAGGGAAACGGGTGTGGGCGCATAGTGGGCGAAGTCGCGTCCGGTGTCACGATCGGAGTCGGGCAGTGCCACCCACAGCTGCACACCGTGCAAAACGGCCTCCGGCGCATTTGATGGCACCGACACCTCCGAATGACAGATGCCGGCGCCCGCGGTCATGAGATTCAGCTCGCCGGGCCGGACCGTGGCGTGCACGCCACCGCTATCCCGGTGCTCCACTTCCCCACTGAACAACCAACTCACCGTTTGTAGTCCCGTGTGCGGATGGGGCGGGACGTCCATGCGCGCGGCGGGGCCCGTTTCGGGGCCGTAATGGTCGACAAAGCACCACGCACCGATCAGCGAGCGTTGTCGCAGCGGCAGTGTGCGTCGCACCTGTAGCGCCCTGGGTCCGCCGAGCGGAACCTCGCGCGGATGGAGCACCTGCACAACCGGCGAGCCACCCGCGGCCGGTGAAGCGCTGCAGGCTATTTCGGCCGGTGCGGCGTCCAGGTTGCTCATCACCGCGACAGTACTCCGCGGAGTTCACCGGCCCGGTGGCTGCAGCACCTTCATGGCAACCCGCATGATCGGTTCGGGAATCCGATCCTGTATCGATAGCGCGGCCTCGGCAGCGCGCGACCGCAGGGGCGTGCCGCGGCCGAACACCCGGTTCACCGCTCCCCCGGACGGCTCGATCACCACGTGTAGCGGAGGCGTGCCAACGGCCGCGCCCAGGGCGTTGGAGATGACCATCCGCTGAATCTCGCTGGTGCCCTCAAAGATGGTGTACAGCTTGGCATCCCGATACCATTTCTCCACCGGGTGGTCGGTGATGTAGCCCCAGCCGCCCATGGTCTGAATGGCACGTTCGGTGGCCCTGACGGCGACCTCGCTGGCCGCGAGCTTCGACATCGAGCCTTCGCCCCGCTCGAACGGGACCCCGCTGGCCGCCATCCAGGACGCGCGCCAGGTCAGCAGCCGGGCCGCATCGATCTGGGTGGCCAGGTCCGCCAGCGGAAAGGCGATGCCCTGATTGTCAATGATGGGTCCGCCGAACGCCTCGCGTTCGGTGGCGTACGACGTCGCGTACTCCAGTGCCGCACGTGCGATCCCGATTGCCTGGGCGGCCACCATCGGTCGCGTCTGCTCGAAGGTGCCCAGCGTCGCCGAGCCGGAGCGTTGGCCGCCCGCCACCAATTCACGGGCCTTGGCGAGCTTGTGCTCCAGCTTCTCTTGTCCGCCAAGCAGATTGGCTGCCGGAACCCGAACGCCGTCGAACCGCAACTCCGCGGTATGGGACGCCCGGCAGCCCAGCTTGTCGAGCTTGCGCACCATCTCAAGCCCGGGCGTCCCGCCCGGCACCACGAACAGGCCCTGGCCGCGGTGGCCGAGCTCCTCGTCGACCACCGCGTTGACGACGTGCACGTTGGCGATCCCGCCGTTGCCGATCCACATCTTGTGGCCGTCGATCACCCAGTCGTCACCCTCGCGGCGGGCGCGGGTGCGCAGATTGCGGACGTCACTGCCGCCTTCGGGTTCGGATATGGCCAGCGCCGCGAGTTTGAGATCGCCCGGCGCCCCGAAACATTCGGGCGCCCACTGCAACATCTGCTCCGGCGACGCGGCCTGACCGATGGCCGAGAGCGCGAGCGCCGGCATGACGATCGCCAAACCGATTCCGGCGCAACCCCAAAACAGCTCCTCCATGAACATCGGCAGCGATAAGCCGGTCGGGTCACCGATCAAATCGCGGTAGAACAACGGGTTGTAGAAGCCGCGCTTGGCCGCCTCCTCCAGGACCGGCCACGGAAACTCCTGGCGTTGGTCGTACTCGAGGGCGACCGGACGCACGACCGATTCGGCGAATTCATGCGCGCGCCGGGCCAAATCGTGCTGGGCCACCGTAGGTGTCAGGTCGAATGTCATGGATGCGCCTTTGGTTCGACAGGCTTGGGCCTCGTCGAGCTCCGGCTACCCCGTCACCGGGGTCGGCAAACTGGCGTTCTGGCGGCCATGCCGGCGTCGCTAGTTAGTTAGTTAGTTAGTTAGGCGGCCGTTCGGGGGCCGACTTGTGCGAGCGGCAAGTGCAAGACGACCGATCTTGGCTGGGCCACCGAAATGGCCTCCTCTTCGTGGCGGGCCAGCAGCGCCGCGTTCTCGGGCAGCTGTCGGGAATTGATATCGCCGTCCGCGATACGGCGCAACATGTCGTGTGCCGTAGCGAGCTGTTCACGCTTGCGGTACTGGCCGCCGGGAAGTTTGACGCCGGCCCAAACGCCGTACTCCTCTCGATGCTTGATCGCGTATTGGGCGCACCGTCGCTGCTGTGCCAACGGGCAGCGGCGCAGGCATTGGATTCGCGCCTCGGTGGCCGACCGTTCGTAAGCGCGCGCTTTCGCCGCGCCGTCACCGCCGTCGTCGTCGGGGTATCCGAACCACAATTCCGGGTTGGTTGCGCAGGGGTGTCCCATGTCGTCGGTCTCCTTGTTTGGTGAAACGTAGCTGGAAGCGTATATGTAAGCGAGTGCGTCTGACAAGAGAAACGAGACAAAAACATATAAACAGTGAACTGAGGTGATTGCTGTGTAATATCCGGCGTATGGCCCGCGAAGTGCACAGCCTGCGGTGATCCAATGAGCCGTGAATCTGCGGGCGCGGCGATTCGTGCGTTGCGGGAGTCGCGCGACTGGTCACTGGCAGAGCTGGCCGCCGCGACCGGCGTCAGCATCATGGGATTGAGCTATCTCGAGCGCGGCGCCCGCAAGCCACACAAAAGCACAGTTCAGAAGGTCGAAAACGGACTGGGCCTGCCACCGGGCACCTACTCGCGGCTGCTGGTGGCGGCGGATCCCGATGCGGAGCTGGCCCGGCTGATCGCTGCGCAGCCGCCCGCGGCGATGTCCGTCCGACGAGCGGCGACGGTTGTGGTCGATCGCCACAGCGACACCGACGTGCTCGAGGGCTACGCCGAGGCGCAGCTCGATGCCATCAAATCGGTGATCGATCGACTGCCCGCGACGACATCAAACGAATACGAGACGTATATTCTGTCTGTGATCGCGCAGTGCGTGAAGGCCGAGATGCTTGCCGCCAGCTCATGGCGGGTGGCGGTCAACGCCGGCGCCGACTCGACCGGCCGGCTGATGGAGCATCTACAGGAGATCGAGGCGACGCGCACCGACCTGCTGAATCGGATGCCGGCCAGCTTGAGCGCGCGATTCGATCGGGCGTGCGCCGAGTCATCGTTGCCGGAGGCGGTCATCGCGGCCTTGCTTGGCGTCGGCATCGACGAAATGTGGGACATGCGCAACCGGGGGGTCATCCCCGTGGGAGCCCTGCCGCGCGTTCGTGCATTCGTCGATGCACTCGAGTCGGAAGGCGATCACCGGGCAAGTCACGAGGGGGGCCAGTGACCGAAAGCGAAGTGGAAGCGCTCAGTCGCGCCCATCAACTGTTCGCCGGTAGCAGCCGGCGCCCGGGGCTGGACGCGGGCACCGCGCATTACAGCGGCCCACTGCAGGGTGGCGACGGGCCGAGCCTCGGCGCGGGACATCGTGCTTATCAGCTTGCGGCCCAGCGCAGCCGGGGCGCGCTGCAGTCGGCGGTGCGGACGGACGCCGCCGCCGCGGCGGTCATCGCCGACGCCCAGCACGATCGGATGCAGGCCCGGGAGCTGACCAAAGGCGTGCTCGACGAAGCCCGCGCGGACGCCACCGTCAATCCGGTCACGCCGCTGGCCCAGCGCGAGGCGCTGCGCCGCCGGGTGGCGCGACTGCGTGCGCAACGGGCGCACGTGGTGTCTGCCCGATCGCGGGCCGGACGGCACCGCGCTGCGCTGCGCGCGCTGCGCTACCGGATGTTGCACAGTCACGGCGCCACCGGACGCGCCGGAATCGCGGTGCGGGCCGCGTTGTCGCGGCTGGGCCACCCCTACGTCTGGGGCGCCACCGGGCCCAACCAGTTCGACTGTTCGGGGCTGGTGCAATGGTCCTACGCGCGGGCGGGAATTCACCTGGACCGCACCACCTACCAGCAGATCAATGACGGGATCCCGGTGCCGCGTTCCCAGGTCCGGCCGGGCGATCTCGTCTTTCCGCACGCGGGACACGTGCAGCTGGCCATCGGCAACAATCTGGTCGTCGAGGCGCCCTACTCGGGCGCCTCGGTCCGGATCAGCCCACTCGGTAGCAACGTGCAGATCCGCCGGCCGTTATAGAGGGCCCCAGATAGATCTGGCCCAGATAGATTTGGCCCAGAAAGATTGGGCCCAGAAAGGTTGAACTGATGTCGGACCAAGCCGGAGCATCGCTAGCCGCCATTCGTGCCCGACAGGCAGCGCTGGCGAGTCAACACAGCTCGGTCGCCGAAGCCGACCGAGCGCTCGTCGACGCGCTGGCCAGTGCCCACGCTGCGATGTCCGAGAGCGTCGGCCGACTGGACGCGATCGCCGCCGAGATCGACCGCGCGATGCCGGCCGAGGTTGCGGGCGATACTGCGATGGGCGCGCGGGAGTTGCAGAGGTTTCTGGTTGCCAAACAACGCGAGATCGCGTCCGTCGTGGCGCAGGTTCACGAATTCGATCATGCGAAAGCCACTGTGTTACAAGGCCTGCGAGAACTTTACACAGCCTCCGCGGGGTGAATTGTCGACGGCGAGTCGGGTTAGTACGGTCAGTCGGCATGGATGCGTCGCTACCTTGGGTAGCCGATGTCGGCGTATAGCGACCTACTCGCCGTGCTCAAGGACGTCGAGGGCAGAACCGGCGATCCGAATGCGTGGCTTGTGGGGCTGACGCCCGACGAGGTCGCGGCTGTTTTCATGCCCGGGGCAAGCTCGGCACAAGTCGACGCGATTGTGGCCAAGATCCGCCGACAGCATCCCGACGTGTTCGGCTCGCCGGCTCCCGCGACGCCGGGCGAACCCCAGCGGGGCGCCGCCGCCGAGGCCATCGCAACCGCTGAAGCCGCTCTAGCACAACAGGATTCAGCAAATGCGCAACTGGATCTGCAGGTGATTTCCGCAATCCTTAACGCACACGCAAGGACCGTCGAGGGCAGCGCGGCGCTGACTAAGCTGCAGCAAGAAACCGAGGCCGCGGTACGGACGCGATCCGACCTGGACACCCCGGCCGGGGCGCGCGATTTCCAGCGGTTCCTCATCGGCAAGCTGCGCGATATCCAGGCGGTGGTCGCGGCCGCGAGCCTGGACGACACGTCGAAGTCGGCGCTCATGGCCGCCTGGACATCGCTGTATAACGCCTCGAAAGCGGGGCCTGGAGTGGCGGATGACCGGCGAGACGACGGGCGGGACGACCAGCGGCCGGGACCGGCGGGCCCGTACCCTGATCCGCTGATGCTTGACGGTTCGGAATTGTCGGCCCAGGACTCACCGGACTCGCCGGGCTCTGATTCGCCGACGGTGCCGACGATGCCGGCGATGCCGATGACGTCTGCGATGCCAAGCATTCCCGGCTTGGGCGCAGGTTCGGTGCCCGGTGGTTCGTCGCTGCCGGCGTCCGTCCCGGGCCTGAATGGCGAAGGCGGGGGACCCCTTTCCAGGCTGCTCGGCGGCACCGGACGCGAACCGACGGACCTCGACGAAGCGCAGTCGGCGAAGGAGCGCGCATTGTCAGGAGAGCCCAAACACGAACGGGATGAGGGGGATAACGGCGATAGGGACGACAGGGGCGATAGGGCAGACTCCGGCGAGGAGCCAGAACCGTTCGCCCCGACGACTGTGACGCTGCCTGACGGTGAGACGGTGACCGCCGCCAACCCACAGATCGCGGCGGCCATCAAGGCCGCCGTTGCCGGAACGCCGATCGCAGATGCGTTCCGCCAGCAGGGAATCACCCTCCCGGCGCCGGGAACGGCGATCACCAATCCGGTCGACCCAGCGCGGCTCGCGCCGGGCGATATCGGCATGTTCACCGATCGCCACGCGCTCGCCGTAGGTCACACCAAAGCCCTGCTGGACGGCCAGATCCAGCACATCTCCACCGTGAGCGGGCCGAGCTTTCTAGGCTGGGAACATCCGCCGGTGGCACCGGCACCAACCGTGCCGGGGACGGCACCGACGCAGACCGAACGACCGACACCTACCAGGCCGGCTTGAAGAGGAGACAGCGGATGGCAGATCGAATCCATGTGGTGCCCGGGCAGTTGCGTGAAGCCGCTGACCATCACCAGCAGACCGCTGAGTATCTGCGGAGCGTCCCGTCGTCGCACGCCGCCATCCAGGACAGCCTGGACTCACTGGGGCCGATCTTCGGCGAGCTGCGCGAGGCGGGACGTGAACTGCTCGAGCTGAGGCGGCAGTGCTACCAGCAACAAGCCGATGACCACGCCGCATTGGCCGACAACCTGCGGGCGTCGGCGACATTGTGGGAGCAGCACGAGGAAGGCGCGGCGCGCAACTTCGGCGGCATCCTCGACGAGGGACGACATGGGTCAATGAGAGGCAATGACACTCGATGACACGTCGATGACAGACGCCAATCTCGAGGCTGGTCTCGAGGCTAATCCCGCCTTCGACACTGTTCACCCCAGCGGACACATCCTGGTCCGCTCCTGTCGCGGCGGATACATGCACAGCGTTGCGCTGAGCGAGGCGGCGATGGAGACCGATGCCGAGACCCTGGCCGAGGGCATCCTGCTGACGGCCGACGTGTCGTGCCTCAAAGCGTTGCTGGAGGTCCGCGACGAGATTGTCGCGGCTGGGCACACCCCGTCCGCGGAGGTTCCTACCTCGGAGGACCTCGACGTGGCGATTGAGACACTGCTGGCGCACCAACTGCGCCGCCGTGATTAAACAAGCCAGGTCTTCGCGACGTCGGGATCGGGCGCGATATCAGTCGGCGGCTCGATGGGGTTGGGGCCGAACAACTCTCGCGCACGGCGTAACAGTGCACGCATGTCGTCGAGTTGCTGCTGCAGCGCAGAATCGGCCATGGCCCCACGCTACCCAGGCCGCGGCGCCCGCACAATTCACCGCCGGCAGAGTGGCGCGCCCCGATGCCGGTACGCTTGCCTGGTGGCGATCTTCGGTCGAATGGCGGCGCGCCAGCGCCTCCGCAGAGCGGCCGAGGAATCCCTCGCGGTTCCGACCTTCGGCCCTCGCATCGATTGCACCCCGTGGGTGATCGGCGGGCTTTGGCCTGCCGAACTCTCGGTGGCAAGCGACGAAACCGCCACGCTCGCAGAGTATCTCAAGGTGGATCTGCACCGGATCAGCAACAGCGCCAACGACGAGCTGAAGATGATGAGGCGCGGGGGTATGGACGGGCCGGCGCGGCAGGCCGCGGAAGTCCGAGTCGTCAACGAAGCCCGCGCCCGCGCAGAGCAACGAGTTCGGTCGACGGTTCGTCAGTTGCGCGCTGCGATCAGCGCGGCGCCCCCGGAGCGGGACGTCGAAAAGACGGTGGTCATACCCCCCGTCAAAGAGCCCCCCGTCAAAGAAGCGGAGCGCGCGCCGGCTCGGCCGGCTGAAGCCGCCTTTGCGCAAGCGCCCGAATCCAGCCTCGAACGGGTGCGGCGGCTCCTTTCGTTCGTGGCCCGCCAGGAACCACGTCTGAACTGGGCGGTCGGCGATCTCGACGACGGAACGACATTAGTGGTCACGGACTTCGCACACGGGTGGATACCTCCCGGTATCGCGCTGCCGGCCGGCGTGCGGTTGTTGGAACCCGATCGGCGCAACGGCGTAGCCTCCGCACTCCTCGGCGACACGACGTGCGCCGCCACCTACGGTCCCGGCGACTCATTTGGCCGGTCGGCGGACATGCCCGCGACGGAAATCTCGATGCAGCCCCGCGAGCTGCCACCCGTCGACGATCTCGCATGGGAGCTGGGCGCGGCCACGCATTGGCGCGAAGGGCTGCCGCGGATGGTGCACACGCTGGCCAAGGCGGCCGCGGCGGGATCCGGCATCGCCGCCGAAGAGGTCGACCTGCTGCGGGTGTATCTCGACACCGCGCGCTACCGGCTGCTGGACCAGTATCCACGCGTCGACCCCGCGCTACTGCTCAACTGCGTGTTGCTGGCCGCGACCGAAGGCATTGTCACCGGCGATTCGATATCGGCGAACTATCACCTGGCCTGGTTCCAGAAGCTCAACGCTGCACCGGCCAGCCGGCGGGGATCGTGAATTGACGCTGGTCGGAGCGGTCGACATACTGTCAACGTGTCGGGGTCGGGCCGTCGCAGCGAGCGCAGCGACCTGAGGGATCGAGATCTCGTCGAATCGGTCCTCCGTGAACTGAATGAGGCAGCGGATAGATGGGAAGCCCTGGTCGCGCAGGCCGAAACCGTCACCTACAGCATCGACTTGGGCGATGTTCAAGCCGTTGCAAATTCGGACGGCAGGTTGCTCGACTTGACGTTGCATCCAGGCGTGATGACCGGCTACACGCATGGGGAGTTGACTGACCGGTTGAATCTCGCGATCGCAGCGTTACGCGAAGAGGTGGCCGCCGAAAACCAGGCAAGGTACGGCGGACCGTTGCATTGACACTCGGAGAGGAGGATAACCGTGCCGCTCAATTTGTCCAACCGAGACCAGAATTCGGGGCACCTCTTCTACAACCGGCGCCTGCGGGCCGCGATCACCAGGTTTTCGGTGCGGATGAAGCACGACGACCGCAAACAGCAAGCGGCGGTTGCGCTGTCGATCGTGCTCGTCCTGATCGGTGTCGGCTGGATGGCGCTACTTCATGTCATGAAGCCCGCGGGTTTGATCGGCCAGTCGGCCATCATCGGCGACCGCGACACCGGCGCGGTCTACGCGAAGATCAATGGCCGCCTCTATCCCGCGCTCAACCTGACCTCCGCGCGTTTGGCGGTCGGCAATGCCGCCACCCCCGCCTGGGTCAAGGCCAGCGAAATCGCCAGGTACCCAACGGGTCCGATGATCGGCATTCCCGGTGCCCCGGATAACCTGCCGATCACGTCCAGCTCGGTATCGGCGTGGTCGGTCTGCGATACCGCGGCCGGGCGCGGCACCGGTGCGGTGCCACTGGTCACCGCGATCGCCGGCCAGCTCTCGCCCGGCGGCCGCGCCGCGGCAATGGGCCCCGCCCGGGCTGTGCTTGCGACCCACAAGGGCGTCACCTATGTGATCTGGGGTGGGCAGCGGTCCCGCATCGACCCGACCGATCGCTCGGTGACTTTCAACCTCGGCCTCGATCCCGGCGTGACGTATCCGGTCGAAATCTCCAACGCGCTTTTCGACGCCATGCCATCAACGGAACCGCTTGTGTTGCCGGCGATCCCGCAGGCGGGCACGCCCTCGCGCTGGTTGCCCGATTCCACGGTGGGCAGTGTACTGGAAACCCGCGACGCCAACGGGACCGTCAACGGCTTCTACGCGCTGCTGGAGGGCGGCGTGCAGAAGATCACCAGCTTCGTCGCGGACCTGCTGCGCACCGGGAACTCGCAAGGCTCGACGACACCGACGCTTGTCGCCCCGGACAAGCTGATCCACATTCCGGTCGTCGACGTGCTCAACGTCGACTACTACCCGTCGGAAAAGCTGGAATTCGTAGACACATCGGCCGATCCGGTGACGTGCGTCGGGTGGGAGAAGCAGTCCGGAGACCCGCAGGCGCGGATAGCGATCTTGAGCGGGCGCGGGTTGCCCGTCCCGATCAGCATGGACACCCATCTGGTGCGTCTTGTTCGCGACGACCGCGCGCCCGATTCGGCCGAAGCCCAGCAGACGTTGGTGTTGCCGGGGGCGGCCAACTTCGTCACCGTCACGAGCGGCGCCGCGACGTCTGGCAGCCGCGAGAGTTTGTATTGGCTCTCACCGCAGGGTGTTCGGTATGGGATCCAATCGGATCAGCGGACGCTGCAGGCACTCGGGCTCGACCCGCGCCTGGCCGTGCAGGCGCCATGGCCCGTGGTGGCCACCTTCGCGGCCGGGCCGGCAATCAGCCGCGACGCCGCCTTGGTTGCGCGCGACGCGCTGCCCGCGGGCGGCGCGGTGGCGCCCATACCCGATTCCAACGAACCGACCACCGGGGGCTAGGAAAGGGCCGAGTATGTCCAAGCGAGGCTTCATCCGCGGCATCCGCCAGCCACCCCCGAACGTTCCGCCGGTGCGAATCGCGGTCGGCGCTCCGCTGGCGTTGCCGGAACGCGAACCGCGCAACATCCTGCTGATGATCGCGCTGCCGGCGCTGCTGGTGGGGATCATCGGCACGCTGGTCGTGATGTACGCGTCGGGGGTTCGATCGCTGCAATCGGGCTTTTTCCCGATGATCGGCCTGGTCGGGTTCGGCACGCTGATGTTCAGCGGACGCTTCGGTCGCGGCCGCCGGATCGGTTGGGGCGAACAGGAAAAGCAGCGCCGCAGCTATTTGCGGCAGCTCGACGAGGACCGCGACGAGGTGCAGCGCGCCGCCCACGATCAACGTCGAAGCCAGCTCTTCGTGCACGGCGATCCGCAGCGACTCGACAACGTCATCGGCGGTCCGCGGATGTGGGAGCGGCGTCCGGGAGACCCGGATTTCCTTGACGTGCGCCTGGGGATCGGCATGCAGCAGGCAAGCGAATCGGCGGTTTCGCTGCAGTGGCCCGACGTTCCGATCGGTGAGGAGCTAGAACCGGTAACCGGCGGCGCGCTCAGGGATTTCATCCTGGAGCAGAGCAAGATCCGCGGGATCGGAAAGGTGCTGAGCCTGCGATCGAAACCCGGGTTCAGCTTCGTCAGCGACGATCCGAGCGAACTGCACGGCCTGGCGCGCTCGATGCTGTGCGGCCTTGCGGTGTACCACAGCCCCCACGACCTCAAAATCATTGTGGTCACCCGGTATCCCGAGCTGTGGTCGTGGCTGGTGTGGTTGCCGCACAACCAGCACGACGAGATGTTCGACGCCTGCGGACTGCGCCGGCTGGTGTTCACGTCCCCGATGGACCTGGAAGAGGCGCTCGACGCCGAACTGCACCGCAAGGGCCGCGGACCATGGACGCCACCCGTCGGAAGCAGCCCCACGTTGACGCCGACGCCAATGGAGTCGGCGAGCGGCGCAGCGCTGGGTCCGCACTGGCTGATCGTCGACGACAACGTAGGCACGCCCGAGCAGTGGGAGGGGGTCACCGGGCAGAAGGGCATGGCCGCCATCACGGTGCTGAGGTTGGCGACTCGGGTCGGCGTCGGCATCGGATTCGACGAAGAGAACCAGCGTTTCGCGCTGCGCGACGGCAGGCTCAGCCATCGCGGCACGTTCCATGCCGTGGCGGACCTGCTCCCCGAGAGCACCGCCAACCGGTACGCGCGGGCGCTGGCCCGCTGGCACCCGATGAGCGCCGGGGCGTTGTCCGAGACCGACAGTCAGGGCGGTGAACTACTGCGGGCGCTGGGAATCTCCGACCCCCGGGAACTGGACGTGGATCGGCTCTGGGCGGACAGCCGCGGTCGCGGCGACCACAAATGGGCGACGATCCCGGTCGGCGTCAAGCAGGGCGGCGAGCTGCAGCAAGTCATATTGCGCGCCAAGGATTTCGGTGGCTACGGCTTCCACTCCGTGGTCATCGGTACGTCCGGGTCCGGCAAGTCGGAGTACTTCCTGTCGTTGTGCAGCGGGATCGCACTGACACACTCGCCGGAATCGTTCATCGTGATCTTCGTCGACATGAAGTTCGAGTCCGCGGCCCAAGATCTGCAGGGATTTCCGCACGTCGCCGGCTCACTGTCCAACCTCGGCAAGGACGACCGCCATCTTGCCGAGCGGATGCGCAAGGCCATCAACGGCGAGATCGCCAGGCGCTACCGGCTTTTCAAGGAGGCCGGGGCGCGCGACGCCAACGAATACGAAGAGATGCGGCTAGCCGGACGGGATTTGGAGCCGGTGCCGATACTGCTGGTGATCATCGACGAATACCTCGAGCTGTTCATTCATCATCCCGAGTGGATCGATCTGGTCATTCACATCGGGCAGGAGGGTCGCGGCTGCAATGTCTTCTTCACGCTCGGCGGTCAGCGACTGGACCTGTCGTCGCTGAGCAAAGTCAAGAGCAACATCGCCTTTCGGGTGGCACTGCGCGCCGAGACTGCGGAGGACTCCCGTGACGTGATCGGCAGCGACGCCGCGCTGCACCTTCCGTCGAAGGAGAACGGCTACGCCTTGCTCAAGGTTGGGCCGCGCGATCTCGAGCAGTTCCGGTGCTTTTACGTGTCCGCGCCGTTTGTGGTGCCCAAGCGGGCGGTCAATGTGAATCAGACAGTGGCCGTGAGCTTTTCCCGGCCCCGCTCGTACACCTGGGCGTACCAGCCGCTCAGTGAGGCGGACACCGCGACATTGGCTGTGGCCGACGGACCCGAGGAGCCCGACGAGTTTCTCTTCCATTCCGACGGCTTCCGCAAGAAGAAGCTGGTCGATGTGATCCGCGAATCGCTGGTCTCGCACCCCGCGCGCCCACCACACCAGATCTGGCTTCCACCTTTGGAATCCAGCGAGCCGATCGATTCGCTGGTGGCCCGCTGGCGCGGCAAGCCATGGGATGTCGACTACGGGCAGAACCCGGGATTGGTGTTCCCGATCGGGATTGTCGACATACCCGAAGAGCACGCCCAACGCGTGCACACCATCGACGCCGAGATGGACAACGTGATGGTGGTCGCGACCGCTCAGCGTGGCAAGTCCACCACGTTGATGACGCTGATGGGCTCCGCGGCGCTGATGTACCGGCCCGAGCGGGTGACGTTCTTCTGCATTGGCGCGTCGTTGTACCCGATCGAGGACCTGCCACACGTCGCGTCGGTGGTCAGCCAGACCGACAGCGAGGGCGTGTCACGGACCGTGGCGTCGATCGCGGCGTTGATCCTCGCCCGCGAAGTCTCGTTCAAGAAGTACCAAATCGACATTTCCGAATTCCGGGAACGACGGTTCGGCTCGGACGGGAGCGGCCGCACCGACCCCGACGATAAGTTCGGCGACGTATATCTCGTCGTCGACAACTTCAGCGACATGTACGAGAAGGATGCCGCGATGGGTGACCGGGTGGTCGCGATCGCCCGCCAGGGTCTGTCGTACGGGGTGCACGTCATGACCAGCGCCACGGGGTGGTTGGTGGGCCAGAAGCAGCAGCTGGTGAACGTGTCGAACGCACGAATCCAGCTGCGGCTGAGCAACCCCGACGAAACCCAGATGGGTCAGGGTTTCGAGCGCCGCAAGGCGGCCCGCAACACGCTGGACCGGCCGGGGTTCGGCGTCACTCGCGATGGGTACGAGGTGCTCGTCGGAGTCCCGGAACTCACCGGAGCCACGGGTGAGCGAGTCGCGACGCGCGGGATCGGTGCGCTCATAGCGGATTTGACCGGCGCCGGCAGGGTGGAGAAATTGGCTCGACTACCCGAGCGGATTCAGCTCGGCCAAATCGTCGCCGCGTTCGGGGACACCGCCGAGGCCGCCGATCCGCTGAACATCCCCTTCGCGATCGGCGAAAGCGCCTTGCGGCCAGTTACTTTGGCGACCCGAATGGTCCCCAACATGCTCGTGTTGGGCCGCCAGTTGTGCGGCAAGACGACGACGCTGGCGGCGTTTGGGCAGGCGATCGCGGCGCGGTTGCGCCCCGAGCAGGCCCAGATCACCATCATCGATCCGAAGACCTCGCTCATCGGCAAGATCCGGGGCCCGCACGTGCGCGCCTACGCCTATACCCAGGACGACATCGATCAGATGATCGAGGAATTGGCGCAGATCCTGCGCGACCGCCTGCCGCCCTCGGGCCTGAGCCAGGAAGAACTGCTGCGCCGGCGCACCTGGGAAGGGCCGCACCACTTCGTTCTGATCGACGACGAGCAAGAGCTGCGGCCGCACGGCATGATCGGCAAGGTCGCGGCGACGGCGCCGCTGTGGGGGTTGATCGAACGCAGCCGTGAGATCGGCCTGCACATCATCGCCTCGCGGCTGCCCGGAAACTGGGCGGGGGTATCGGTGACGAACCCATTCCTGCAGAAGATGACCAGTTCGCGGGCGCCCACGCTATTCATGGACAACGATCCGGCGGCGGTCAAAGTGTTCGGCAGAATCAGCGCACAGCAACTGCCCGCCGGCCGCGGTCTGCTGGTGGGCACCGATGGCGCGATCGAGGGTGTGCTGGTAGGCACGCCCGAATCGGGGTGAGTCGACAGGTTCAGGGGCCCACCCTAGAATCAGGCAACTCCGCCTGCTGGCAATAAGAGCGGCAATCAAAAATGGGAGGCAGACATGGGTGGCCTTGACTTCGGCATGGTCCCGGGCGCCGTCGACTTGTCGGCAGCGGCCGAGGCCGGGATCAGCGAGGAGATGGCGGCCACCACGGCGGCCGGAGCCGCAGCGCTCACCGGCGTCATCCCGATGGCCCCGGACGCCGATTCCGCGGAGTTCGCGGCCGCGCTGAATGCCGCCGGTGCGGCTTACCTCGCCACGTCGGCCGAGCATGTGGGACAGCGCGGCGCCTTCGCCGGCGCGCAAGGACTGGCTTCCGTCACCACCACCGCCGTCGAAGCGATCAGCGCGATCCACTTCTAAGAGGACGGCATGCCCGACCCGAGGTGGACAGGTCCGCCTGAGCTGATCGCGCTGACATTCGAGGGTGGCAACGCCGCATCGGTGCTCGCCAACAACCTGGTGTGGGTCACCGAGACTGCGAGCAAGGAACTCTCGATGGGTCTGTCCGCGGTCAATGCGCTGGCCACGGCCGCGCAATGGCAGGGCTTCGGTGCCGTCGCCTCCATGCTGGTCAATACCGGCCTCAACCTCGGATTGCAGACATTGGTGGGCTGGACGGCGCACAAAATCGCCGTCACCCAAGCGGCCGTGGAGGCCTTTACGATCGCGCAGTCCTCGGTCATCCCGTCGGTGGTCTCGCAGACCAACCGGGACGAATGGGTTGTGCTGAACGCCACCAATTGGTTCGGGCAGAACCTCCCGGCGATCGCCGAACGAGACCTCGAGTACTTCGGCGAACACTGGCCCCACAATTCGGGCATCGGGTGGACGTATTCGGGGACGCTGAGCACGCTGGCGGCCTCGTTGGCAATTCCCCCGCCCGCCGCCCCGATGGGCGCTGCGCCGGCCGCGCCCGCGGAGGCGGCAGCGGCGGTGGGCCAAGCGGCGGGGCAGACCGGGATGACCAACGCGATGCAGGCGACTTCGACCGCGGGGCAGGCCCCCGCGACCGCGGGGCAGGCGGCGGCCGCGCCCGCCGACGTCGGTGGCCAGTTCAGTTCGATGCTGCAGCAACCGATGTCGATGGTCTCCAGCTTCACCGAACCGCTCAACCAGGTGCTCAAGACCCCGATGGAGGCGGTTCAGGGCGTAACGAGCCTGCCGCAAGGCATGATTCAGTCGATGGCCGGCATGTTTCCGGCGGCTTCAGGGGCTTCGGGGGCTTCAGCAGCCAATGCCGGCGCGGCCGGGTCGTTCGCCGAACCCGTGCTGGCGGGCGCCGCGGGTGGTCTGGGCGGCGCAGGTTCCGGCGGTTCGGGTGGGCTGGGCGCCTTCCCGGGCGCGGGGCTGACCAGCTATACCCGACCCACCAGCAGCTTCGAACCCGAGACCGGGGGCAGGCCGACGAGCCTGCGCGCCGGTGTGCTCAACGCCGCTGAACTGCGCGGTCCCACCGCGTCAACGGGCGTGGGTGGTGCCCCGATGCCGCTGTCGCCGGCGGGCATGCTGGCCCGTGAGCGGGGCGGTGATTCCGACAAGGACGCCGTGACGCGGGCACGCGTCGTCATGAGTGACGATGCGAGCGGTCCGCGCTAGCGTCCGAGAGGGCGCGTCGGTGTCGACATGATTGACGTCGGTTCGGTTCTGGCCGGCTATGTGGTCGAAAGGATCCTCGGCACAGGCGGGATGGGCACCGTGTACCTGACCTGACGCAGCGCGGCTCGCCGATGGAAGGGTCTTCGGCGATCTCGCCGTCACCGACGACGGCGTCCTGACGAGAACCTGGCGTTCACCAATCACGACGGCCGGCCGCGTTCTTGCAGTCCGCAACAATATCGCAATCGGTGTCACGGTCTACGGCAAAGACACCGCCCTCGATCGAGCGGTAGACATCGTCCATATTTCTTTCCGCGTGCGCGCACGTGGTTGCGGGCCGAGCCGGCTATGCGACCGAAATCGCAGCTCCGGGAATGCGTTTGGTGGAGTCCTCCGAGTTGCCGTCGCTGCTCCTCACGACGGCGGACATCGGCGCGATCATCGGCACGCCTGCGTTGAAGGCTGCGGGTGCGTTCGCCTCCCTTAATGACGTTCGCCTCCCTTAATGAACTGCCTGCCGAATTTGTCTCCGATCCAAAGTGCGCGGGCGCGTTGACGGTTGGGGAAGAGATCACATATCGGGGCTCGCATTACGTATACCCCTATCGGCAAGAGGCGGAGGATCAGCACAATCGACACGTCTTTGACGCTGTTGTCGCATCCGGCGGCGCCGACGACGCGCAGGCGCTTGTCGACAGCGCCCTCAGCCACTGGAAGGACTGCGAGGGCAGGCCGCTGGCAGTCACCCAAGACGGGGTGCAGCGGAATTTCTGGGCGTTCGGCTCCACCAGATCGGACGGCGTCAACGTTTTACTTCTCCGGCAGGAGGGCGGCGCCGGCGCAGGTTGTGCACACGATCGCTGCCCGTTCCAACGTTGTCGGCGAGGTCCAGGTGTGCGGACGCGACGAGACCGTTGAACGGTCAGGCGGCGAAGATCGTGAATACGATCTTGGCCAGAATCTCTCCGTGACACTTGGCGGACGGCGGCGCGTCCTAAGAAGCGACTTTCGCGGCAATCGCATTGAGCAGGTCGACGCCTTGATTCGTGACGTCCTGACGGCAGACATTCGTGTCGATGACGATGTTGTTGCGCGCGCCCATGACATGCTCACAGCCGCGGCCGGCGGACTCCTGCAGGACGGAAATCATTGACAGAGTGCCGTTGTCGTTCACCAGTGGACCTAGGACACGGTGCTGCTGCGCGGTGGGTTTGTTGAGCGTGATGGTCTTGTTGGCGCATTTCGACCACTGCGCCTGTTGATCCGTGATCAGCTTCTGCGCGGCCGCGGCGGTGGGAAAGGCAATGACACCCTGGAACGCTTCGTGTTCGAAGTTCGCGTCGCGCAGGTACTGCAGTTGGGCGCCGGTCCATCCGCTGTCACCGTAGGTCACGTGTTCGGCCGGCCCGAATGCGCTGAGGCATTCCTTGTTCTCGACGATCTCCGCGGTGTCGTCGTAGAGCGTTGAGCGGGTGGGGATTATCTGCAGCGTGCCCGGGGCGCCGATGATGCTCGCCACCTGATCCGGCGGCAGTAACAATCCCGGCAGCGCCGAGACGGGCACAGGCGTGCGCGTCGTTGCCGTGGTCCGTGGCGCGCCCGACCCGCCGGCGCTGGGCGACGTGTTCGTCGACCGCATGACGATCAGACTCACCGCGGTGACCACCGAGACGACGGCCGCCAGGCTGAGCACTGCGGCGATCCACCGCCAACGACGTCGGTCGTCCGGAGGCGGGGCGGGATCGATCGGCCACTGTGGCGAGCCTCCCCAGCCGGGGCCCGGGTGCGGCGCGACATTCGGGCCGGGGATCGGTCGCCACGGCGCCGTCATGGACGATCCGCCGCCCCTGAGGTGCTCGGGGGGCTCTTGGGCCTCAAGGGCCTCACGGGCCGCCGCGGCGAACTGCTGCGCGGTAGCGAACCGCCGCGCAGGGTCTTTGGCCATCGCGGTGGCGATCACCGCGTCCATGCGCGGCGAGAACCCCGGCACCCGGTCGGTCACCCGCGGCGGCGGCGCGTGTAGGTGAGCCGCCATCACACCGCCCAGTCCGTCGGCCCCCGCGAACGGTGCTTGACCCGTCAGCATCCGAAAAAGCGTGCACCCCAACGAATAAACATCGGCCCGGCCGTCAATCGGCTGCCCGCTCAGCGCCTCCGGCGCGGCGTAGGACACGGTGGCAACCACCGACCCGGTGACGGTCAACCCGACATCGCCGAGCGCGCGGGCAATGCCGAAGTCCCCCAGCAGCACCCGCTCTTCGGGGCCGATCGGCCCGGACAGCAGAAAGTTCGCCGGCTTGACGTCGCGGTGAACCACGCCCCGCTGGTGCGCGTAATCGAGGGCCCTGCCCACCTGGTGGACGATGTGCAACGCGCGCGCGGGGGTCATGGTTCCCGCCAGCAACGCGTTATCGGCGTCGGTGCCGTCGACGAACTGCATCGCAATCCACAGCTGGCCGTTGAACTCCCCGCGCCGGTGGACCGAAACGATGTTCGGATGATCCAGCGACGAGGCCAGTTCGGCCTCCCGGATGAACCGGGCCCGGAAGCCCGGATCCCGCGACAAGTCGGCGCTTAGCACCTTCAGCGCGTCGCTGCGCGGCAGCTCGGGGTTCCGGGCCAGATACACCGTGCCCATGCCGCCGGCGCCGAGCAGCCGCTCGATGCGGTAGCCGGCGAATACCGAACCAATTGTCAACATGCCGGGGTCTTCGGCGGCCGCACCGACCGGGGCTTGGGTGGTTGGGCCCCGGCTCTCTTCGCGCGCCGGGGCGCGCTCATCGACCGGGGCTTGGGTGGTTGGGCCCCGGCTCTCTTCGCGCGCCGGGGCGCGCTCATCGACCGGGGCCGGGCGGGCCGGCGAAGGCCTGCGCGATGGTCAGCCAGCGCTGGGCGTCGGGGCCGTCCGCGGTGACGTCGAGGGTGTTAAGCGCGCGCCGCTGGGTGACCAGGTAGCAAAAGTCCTCGGCGGAGCCGCTCACGCGTTGCGCCGCGTCCGCGGGACCCCATGACCAGGTGTCGCCGCCAGGGCCCCGCAGCTCGACCAGGAACGGTTCGGCCGGCGGGGCGAGATTGTTGACCAAGTAGGAGTAATCGCGGGTGCGGACCCCGAGATGTGCGATCGACCGCAACCGGTCGGTGGCGGGCCGCTTCACACCGAGGGCGTCGGCGACGTCGAGCCCGTGCGCCCAGGTTTCCATCAGCCGCGCGGTCGCCATCGATGGTGCGCTCATCGGCGGCCCGAACCACGGCAATTTTCGGCCGTCGGCGACCGTGAGCAACGCGTCGTGCAACTGACCGCGGGTGTCTCGCCAGTCGCTCAGCAGCTCGGCCGGGGGCAAGGCCGCCACTTCCTCGGCACCCCTGTCCACGAATCCGGCGGGATCCGCCGTCGCCGCGGTGAGCGCGTCGGCGAACCCCGACTCGTCGGTGACCGAGAGCAGCGAGACGCGGTCGGTCCAGAGCAGGTGCCCGATCTGGTGTGCGATGGTCCAGCCCGGGGCGGGCGTCGGATCGGCCCAGCGGTCCGTCGGAAGGGACGCCACCAGCGCGTCGAGGTCGTCGCTTTCCGCGCGGAGATCGGCCACGATCGGCCCGGGACCCGCCATGTTTGCCTCCTTAGCGATCGTCCGCCGGCTGGCCGCACCGGCCGACGACGGTGTGCGTGAGCAGCCCGAGCAGGTAGAGCCCGGACCCGAACAGCACGAACGTGGGAGCGCGGCCGTCGTCGGGAACAAGCGTCGCGGCAATGGTGATCGACACGATGAACGCGACCCAGAACAGCGCATCCTGCACGGCGAACACGTGTCCGCGAAGAGCGTCGTCGACGTCGATCTGCACGGCCGAGTCGGCGCACAGTTTGATCATTTGACCCGCCACGCCAATCAAGAAGCTGCACGCGATCATGAGCGGCAGCAGCAGCGTGGCGCCGGCGACCTGGATGAGCGCGGCCGCCGCCAACGCACCATTCGCCGTGGCGAAACGCCCCCAGCGGGCCACCGAGGGCGGGGTCAGGACGGTGGCCAGAAAGGCGCCAAGCCCCGACGCGGCAAAGAACACCAGCGCGATGCCCAGCCCAGAAGTCCCGGCCGCCCCGGACGTCTTCGTGTGATGCACCAGCAACAACAAGATCAGGGAGTTGATGCCGATGACCATGCGGTGCGCGGCCAGGGCGGACAGGGTGCCCGCGACGGTCGGGCGCCGCGCCACGGTGCGCAGGCCATGTATCCAGCCGGTGATCACCGCGTAGGGAACCGATCCGTGGACGGCTTGCCGGGTGTCGTCCGGGCCCAGCACGCGGGGGACGAATCGCCACGACAGCCACAACGCGAGCGATACCGGAATCGCGGCGGTGAAAATGATCGCGGCGGCGCCAGTGTCCCCTGGGCCCGCGATCCAGCGGGGCAACAGCATGAAGTTGGCCCCCAGGAAGGCCGCGACCGCCCCGCACGCGGTGGCCGCCGAGTTCATGGTGACCACCCGCTCGCGCGGCACCACGTGGGGCAGCGCGGCCGACAGGCCGGACGCGACGAACCGGGACACGCCGTTGGCGAGGAGCGCCGCACACAACAGCGGGATCTCCCCGGCCCGGAGGGCCAGAATTGTGCCGATCACGGCGATCAGGATCAGGCGGCCAATGTTGGCTCCGACGAGCACCAACCGTCGATCCCACCGGTCCATCAGCGCCCCAGCGAACGGTCCCAGAAGTGAATACGGCAGGAACAGCACCGCGAAGGCCCGCGCGATCGCCACCGGGTCGGCCGCTCGGTCGGGGTTGAACAGCAGCGCCCCGGCCATCCCGGCCTGGAAGAGGCCGTCGCCGAATTGACTCGCCATGCGGACCTGCAGCAGTCGCCAGAAATCCGGCAAGCTACGCGCAGTCCGCCAAAGGTCGGCGGGCGCGCGTGACTGCGTCCGGGTTTGACTCACTGCCCCACTTCCACGTTCGAGCGTCCGCCTGGCTATGCGCCGCCCCAACAACAGTACAAATATTCGTGCGCGGCCATCGTTTGCCCCGGCAGATCCAGCGGGGGGTGCGATGATGGTCTGGTGGCGCAGCAAGACGATCCCGAGGACTATGTCGCACCGACGACACCCAGGGTGCGCGCGGGTACCTTGCTGTTGGCCAACACCGATCTTCTTGAACCGACGTTTCGGCGCAGCGTGATCTACATCGTTGAACACAACGACGGCGGGACGCTGGGTGTGGTGCTCAACCGGTCCAGCGAGACCGCCGTGTACAACGTGTTGCCGCAGTGGGCCAAACTGGTCGCCAAGCCAAAGACGATGTTCATCGGCGGGCCCGTAAAGCGCGATGCGGCGCTATGCCTGGCGGTGCTGCGGGTCGGTGCCGACCCGACCGGCGTGACCGGTCTGCGGCACGTGGCCGGCCGGTTGGTGATGGTCGACCTGGACGCCGAGCCCGACAACATCGCACCGCTGGTGGAAGGGGTGCGGATCTACGCGGGGTACTCCGGCTGGACCATTGGCCAGCTGGAAGGCGAGATCGAGCGCGACGACTGGATTGTGTTGTCGGCGTTGCCATCTGACATTCTCGTTGGCCCGCACGATGACCTGTGGGGACAGGTGCTGCGTCGGCAGCCGTTGCCGCTGTCGATGCTTGCCACCCACCCGATCGACGTGAGCCGAAACTAAAGCTTCTCCCCCGGTTCCTCCCGCGCGCCTTCCCCCGTCGGCACTGTCGGCCCCGTGGCCCGCCCGAGTCGGCTGGCGATCACCGAGCAAACCGCCAGCTGGATCTGGTGAAAGATCATCAGCGGCAACATGCTCAATCCGACCGTCGCGGCGGGAAAGAGCACCAGCGCCATCGGAAGCCCGGACGCCAGGCTCTTTTTCGAACCGCAGAACAGCAGCACGATCGCGTCGCCGCGGTCGAGTCTGGTCAGCCGGCCGGCGACCCTGGTGAACATCAACACCACCGCGAGCAGAACGGTGGCGATGACGGTGACCGACACCAACTGCCACGGATCGGCGCTGGCCCAGATTCCCTCGACCATGCCCATGGAGAAGGCCGTGTACACGACCAGCAGGATGGATCCGCGGTCCACCACCTTGAGCAGCACCGCGTGTCGGGCATGGGTCGCCGTGGCCGCGGCGATCCACGGCCGCGCCAGCTGGCCGGCCCCGAACGGCACCAACAGCTGCAGCACAATGTCGCGCACCGCGCCGCCACTGACCGGGGGAGCGCCGGCGGTGTTCATCAACAGCAGCACCAGGAGCGGGGTCAGCACCACGCCAAGAATGTTCGACAGCGATGCGCTGACGATGGCGGCCGAGACGTGGCCGCGCGCGATCGAGGTAAAGGCGATCGAGGACTGCACGGTGGACGGGACGAGGCACAAAAACAGCAGCCCGTTGTACAGGTCCATGTTCAGCACCGACGGCACCAACACCCGCGCGGCCATCCCGAGCGCCGGAAAGATGACGAACGTCGTGGCCAACACCAGCAGGTGCAACCGCCATTGACGCACCCCGTGCCACGCCTGCAACGGCGACAACCGATTGCCGTAGAGGAAGAACAGCAACGCGATCGCCGCCTTCGCCGCGACCGATACCGCCTCGGCGGCCGCGCCGTGGGCCGGGAGCAGGGCGGCAAGACCCACCGTGGCCGCCAGCGCAAGCAGAAAGCCGTCGACCGGGATGGCCGCCAGCCGTTTCAACGCAACGGCCTGAGCACGCTATTCAGTGGCAGGACGAGGTGCAAAGAGCGCAGCTGCCGGCGCATTTTGCTGCAGAGGCTTCCCGGGCTTCCCGGGCTTCCCGGCGCAGCGCGTAACTCGCGGTCTGCCAGGAGCCGGCGGCAAGGGTGCCCACGGCGCCGGTGATGCAGACGATCACCAGCACCGGGGCGGTGTGCGGGGACGCGGCCAAAGCCACAGCGCCGCCGGCGGCCAGCATGATCGCGGCCGCCAACTGGGTCGGCGCCATCGCGCGCAGCGCCAGCGCTGTGGCGCCGACGGCCGCGGTGTTGGAGAGCGACCAGGTCCCGAACCCGGCGGAAAGCAACGCCGCACACACGCATAGCACGCCCGCGATCACCATGGGCACACAATACGAGCCCGGCGGCCCCTCAGCGCTGCGGGGCTCCTGTGAGGTTGAGGTTCAGGTTCGGCAGCGGCGGCAGCCCGGGAAGCAGAGCGAGCAGGTTGGGCAGGCCCTGCTGGCCCGGCGTCTGGCCGGTCGCGGGCGCCTGGGCGGGCAGGCCGACGGGTGCCGTGGCGGGTACCTGGGCGGGCACCGCGGCCGGCGCCTGGGCCGGCAACGCAACGGGTGCCGTGGCGGGCGCCTGAGCGGGCACCCCGGTGGGTGCAGCGGCCGTCGCCGGGGTCGCAGCGGGGAGAGCAGCAGGCGTCGCGGTCGGCGCTTGAGCGGGCACCGGCGCGGGTGCCCCAAGCGAGGCCACCCGGAACCCGTTGATGATCGCGTCGGTGGCCGGTCCGTCGGAGACCGCGCTCGACATTGCGGTGGTCACCGACAACGACACCAAATACTTGTCGGCCCCGGACGTCGCGATGATGTGGCGCCGCGAGGTGTTGAGCGTCATGTCGTTCTGGCGGTACGTGCCCTCGATGACCGAAGACGGGAAGCCGAGGAAATCGGCCTGTGAGGCATTGGTGGTCTGCCACGCGAGCAGTTGCTGGCTGTCCACGAAGCCATGCGTGATGGCCTCCTTGGGATCGAAGTTACCGACCAGCTTGTACACCACCACCTGCGCGTTCGACGTGTACAGGCTGTTGCCGAGCCGGTCGGCGATCACCAGAAACGCGTCGGGCACATTGGGATCCGGCACCTGAGTCCAGCGCGAAGGCATCGGCAGGGTGATCTGGAGGGCCTTGAACCCCTGGGGCCGTTGCGCCTCGAGCTTGACGCCCTTGGCCTGCAGGTAATCGCGAAGCGTTCCGGTGACCTGGGGAAGGGAGGCAGTGGCCGCCTGGGGTGCCGGCGTAGTTGGGGCGGGAGCCGCCGCCCCGGCTGGATAGGCCCCCTGCGGGGCCGTGACGACCCTGTTGGGAGCGGCGGGGGCTGCGGGGACAGCGGGGACAGCGGGGACAGCGGGGACAGCGGGGGCAGCCGGGAAAGCGGGGGTGGGGGGCGTGGGCGCGAGCTGCGGATCCGCCGACGCGGTGCCGCCGGCGAAGGTCATGACACCGATCGCGCCAGCGGCCAGGCCTCCCGCGAATACCCGCCACGTTCGTGCGATGTGAATCATGTCCGTCGGTCCTTCCCTCGTTAGGGCTGACTGTAACCAGTGGTCAAACGTGGTGAACAGGCTCGAAACAGAGCTGGGATGAACCTCTGATCGGCGCGCAACCGCGCCGATATCAACCCGTGGCCGACGGATCGGCCTGCGCCGGCCGACTCGGCCCCCTTATACCCTGTTCAGGTGACTGAATCCCCGACCGCTGCTCCGCGTTACCGCTACACCGCGGAGCTGGCAGGCCGTATCGAAACCACCTGGCAGGACAACTGGGCGCGGCTAGGGACGTTCAACGTGCCCAACCCGGTCGGCTCGCTGGCTCCGACCGACGGATCGCCGATACCGGACGACAAGCTGTTCGTGCAGGACATGTTCCCCTATCCATCGGGCGAAGGACTTCACGTCGGCCACCCGCTGGGCTACATCGCCACCGATGTATACGCTCGCTACTTCCGGATGCTGGGCCGTAATGTGTTGCACTCGTTAGGATTCGACTCGTTCGGGCTGCCCGCCGAGCAATACGCGGTGCAAACCGGCACCCACCCACGGATCAAGACCGAGGCCAACATCGTCAACTTTCGGCGCCAGCTCAGCCGCCTGGGCCTCGGCCACGACAACCGCCGAAGCTTCTCGACCACCGATGCCGAGTTCTACAAGTGGACCCAGTGGATCTTCCTGCAGATCTACAACGCCTGGTACGACACCGCCGCGGGCAAAGCGCGCCCCATCGCCGAGCTGTTCGCTGAATTCGACTCCGGTGAACGCGGTCTCGACGACGGGCGGGATTGGGCCAACCTGTCGGCGGGGCAGCGGGCCGATGTGATCGACAGCTGCCGATTGGTCTACCGGGCCGACTCGATGGTCAACTGGTGTCCGGGACTGGGCACAGTGCTGGCCAACGAAGAGGTCACCGCGGACGGGCGCAGCGACCGCGGCAACTTCCCGGTATTCCGGAAGCGGTTGCGGCAGTGGATGATGCGCATCACCGCGTATTCCGACCGGCTACTGGACGACCTGGAACTGCTGGACTGGCCGGAGCCGATCAAAACCATGCAGCGCAACTGGATTGGTCGCTCCATCGGGGCGCAGGCACTGTTCTCGACCACCAAGACCAATGGCGAGCCGGCGGACATCGAGGTGTTCACCACCCGGCAGGACACGCTGTTCGGCGCCACTTACCTGGTGTTGGCGCCCGAGCACGATCTGGTCGACGACCTGATCGCCACCGCCTGGCCGGACGGGACCGACCGGCGTTGGACGTACGGCGCCGCCACGCCCGGCGAGGCCGTCGCGGCCTACCGCCGCGCGATCGCCGCGAAGTCGGACCTCGAACGCCAGGAGAGCAGGGAGAAGACCGGTGTCTTCCTGGGCAGCTACGCGACCAACCCGACCACCGGCAAACCGATGCCGATCTTCATCGCCGACTACGTGCTGGCCGGCTACGGCACCGGGGCGATCATGGCGGTCCCCGGCCACGACCAGCGGGACTGGGAATTCGCCACCAAGTTCCACCTGCCGATCATCGAAGTGATTGCAGGCGGCGACATTTCGCAGGCCGCGTACGCGGGAGACGGCCTGCTGGTGAACTCCGGCTTCCTCGACGGAATGAGTGTGGCTGCGGCCAAGGAGGCCATCACCGCCTATCTGGAGTCCGAGGGTCGCGGCCAGGCCCGCATCGAATTCAGGCTGCGCGACTGGCTTTTCGCGAGGCAGCGGTATTGGGGCGAGCCCTTCCCGATCGTCTACGACAGCGACGGACGCGCACGCGCGCTCGACGAGGCCACGCTGCCGGTCGAACTCCCCGATGTAAAGGACTATTCTCCGGTGCTGTTCGACCCCGACGACGCCGCCAGCGAGCCGTCACCGCCGCTGGCCAAGGCGACCGAATGGGTGCACGTCGAGCTGGATCTCGGGGATGGCTTGAAGCCGTACACCCGCGACACCAACACGATGCCGCAGTGGGCCGGCAGCTCTTGGTACGAACTGCGCTACACCGATCCGCTAAACTCGGAGCGGTTCTGCGCCAAGGAAAACGAAGCGTACTGGATGGGCCCCCGGCCGACCGAACACCGCCCGGACGATCCGGGCGGCGTCGACCTATACGTCGGCGGTGCCGAGCACGCTGTGCTGCACCTGTTGTATTGCCGGTTCTGGCACAAGGTCCTTTACGACCTGGGTCACGTCACTTCCCGCGAGCCCTATCGCAAGCTGGTCAATCAGGGCATGATTCAGGCCTTCGCCTACACCGACGCTCGCGGGTCCTACGTGCCGGCAGACGAGGTGGTCGAACGTGGCGACGGCTTCGCCTACCCGGGGCCGGACGGTGAGATCGAAGTTTTTCAGGAATTCGGGAAAATCGGTAAAAGCCTGAAGAATTCGATATCGCCCGACGAGATCTGCGAGGCATACGGCGCCGACACACTGCGGGTATACGAGATGTCGATGGGCCCCTTGGAGGCGTCGCGTCCGTGGGCCACGAAAGATGTCGTGGGCGCGCAGCGCTTTTTGCAGCGGGTATGGCGGCTGGTGGTCGACGAAGACACCGGCGAGACCCGGGTTCTCGACAACGACAGCCAACTCGATACCGACACCCTGCGGGCGCTACATCGCACCATCGCCGGCGTGTCCGAAGACTATGCGGCACTGCGTAATAACACCGCCGGCGCCAAGCTGATCGAATATACCAACCATCTCACCAAAGCTCACCGCGACGGTGTGCCGCGGGCGGCGGTGGAGCCGCTGGTGCTCATGGTGGCACCGCTGGCCCCGCATCTGGCAGAGGAGCTGTGGCTAAGGCTGGGCCACAGCACGTCGCTGGCGCACGGCCCGTTCCCGCAAGCCGATCCCGCTTACCTCGTCGAGGACACCGTCGAATATCCCGTGCAGGTGAACGGCAAAGTAAGGGGCAGGGTGGTGGTGGCCGCCGACGCCGACGACGAAACGCTGAAAGCAGTCGCCCTGGCCGACGATAAGGTCCAGGCGTTCCTGGCCGGTGCCACCCCGCGAAAGGTGATCGTCGTCGCGGGCCGACTGGTCAACTTGGTGGTTTAGGGCTTACGCCCGGCCGGGCTTAAGCAGGCCGAAGCACCACCTCGTGCAGGTGGCCATCGGGTGGAGTGGCCAACACATTGACCACCGCCGCCGCGACGGTATCGGGCCGCAAATACTTGGCGGGGTCGTACTGGCCGCCTTCGAAAGCGACGAGCTCACGCTGCATATCGGTATCGGTGCGGCCGGGAAATACGGTCGTCACCCGCAGCGCCGGCTCGTCCTCGCGCAGCGAGTCGGCGAACGCACGCAGCGCGAACTTACTGGCCGCGTACGATGCCATGCCCGGCGAAACACGGCGTCCCGCGCCGGAGTTGACGAACACCACCCGACCGCGGGCGTGCCGGAGCGCGGGCAACAATGCCAGGGTGAGCGCCACCGCCCCAAAGACATTGACGTCGAAGGTGGCCCGCCACTCGTCGACATCTGAGTCTCCGACGCGGCCGGGTATCGACAATCCGGCACAGTGCACCAGGACATCGAGCTCGTCGACGATTTCGCAGCTGGCCTCGATCTCGCCGGCGTCGGTCAAGTCGAGCGGAAACGTGGTGGCGCCCAGCCGAGTCGCGACGGCGTCGAGCTGGTCAGAGGGCCGGCCGGCCAACAGCAGAGTGTGTGACGGCGCCAGCGCCGTGGCGATAGCCGATCCGATGCCGCGGCTGGCACCGGTGATGAATGCAGTGGGCATGTCTTCAGCCTACGACCGCCACCGATGTCGTTGGCAGCCAGGTACTTTCACGCTTGCTTGCGTACCGGTTCACCCGCAGGGCTGGGGGCCGGCTCACCGGCGGCCAGGCGTTCCAGCGGCGCCAGCGCCTTGATGAGGGTGTGCAAGTCGGACTGGGGGAGTTGGCTGAGCATCGCGGCCAGGGCGGCGCGTCGGTTGGCGAGCGACTCCCCGTGCACCGCCCGCCCCCGCGGGGTGATGTCGACGAGCACCGCCCGCAGGTCCGACGGATCGCGCGACCGCTTGACCAGTCCGATCTTCTCGAGCCGACGGATCGCCACGGTGGTGGTGGGAGTCCGCACCCGTTCGTGCGCGGCCAGGTCCGTCATCCGGATGGGGCCCTGATCGAGCAAGGTGACCAGGATCGAAAGTTGCGCGAGCGTCAAGTCACCGGCCGCCGCCCCGTTCGGGTCCCCGCGGCGCAAGATGGAAAACAGTTTGGACAGCGCACGGTGCAGCCCCTCCGCCAGCTCGGTCACCTCGGGCGCACTGCATTTGCTGTCTGCCATAAGTCGGCAGTCTAACCCGATATGCGCGGCGTTGAACGCATCGAGAGGCAGTTTTAGGTCGTCAAAGTACCTGGGACAAAAATCGCTGCAGCCGCTCGGTCTCTGCGGCCTCGAATATCTGCTCGGGCGGCCCGCATTCCACGACCTTGCCGTGATCCATGAAAACAACGGTGTCCGACGCCGACCGGGCGAATCCCATTTCGTGCGTCACGACAAGCATTGTCATTCCGTCGGCGCCGAGGTCGGCCATAAGTGCCAGCGCTCCTTTGACCATTTCCGGATCCAGCGCTGCGGTCGCCTCGTCAAAGAACATCACCTGCGGGGCCATAGCCAGCGCTCGGGCGATCGCAACGCGCTGTTGCTGGCCGCCCGACAGCATGCCGGGTCGGGCAGCGGCCTTGTGCTTCAGGCCAACTCGGTCCAGCTGGGTCAGGGCGAGTTCGGAGGCCGCCTCGGCAGACAGTCCCCGCAACTTGCCCGGCGCCAGCGCGACGTTCTTCAGGATGCTCAGATGCGGGAAGAGGTTGTAGTGCTGGAACACCATGCCGATGCGTTGGCGGAGCTGATCGGGATTGTCGCGCAACACCGACCGGCCGTCCAGCAGGATGTCGCCGCTATCGGGCTCGTACAGTCGGTTCAGGCTGCGCAGCAGCGTTGACTTGCCCGAGCCGGACGGCCCGATCACGGCCACCGTGCTGCCCGCGGGGGCGTCGATATCGACGCCGCGCAGCACCTTCGTTCCGCCAAGGGTTTGATGAATATCCCTGCCCGCCAACGAAACTGATGCCCGTTCGGGGGCGTCGGGGGCCATGTCCGTGATGTCTGTCATGTCCGTCATGTCATGTCATGGCCTGGCCGAATGTCGACGTCACGACGTTGGGATCGTCGGGATCGTTGGGATCGTTGGCATCCGGATCTTTCTCGACAGCGGCACGGCCGCGGCGAAGCCGGGCGTCGATGAAATTCACCAAATGCGTTAACGGAACGGTCAATAAGAGGTAGAAGAGACCGGCGGCCACTAATGGCGATAGGTTGCCGGTTTGCGCATTGAGATCGCGGCCCACCTGAAACAGCTCCCGCTGTTGGGCTACCAAGCCCAGGAAATAGACCAGCGCGGAGCCCTTCAACAGCGCGATGGCCTGATTGACCAGTGCCGGCAGCACCCGTCGTATTCCCTGCGGCACCACCACCAGCCGCATCGCGGCCCAATAGCTGAATCCGAGCGCGCGGGAGGCCTCGAGTTGGCCGGGGTCGACGCTTTGAATACCCGAACGCAGAATCTCGCCGATGTATGCGGCCGCCATCATGCCCAGTGCGGCAATGCCCAACGGGTAGGGATTGTTGTGCGTCAGCCCGCCCACCAACGGCCCGACGCCCAGCCCGATGATCAGGATGATCACCGGCTCGGGCAGACCGCGGAAGATGTCGGTGTACACCCGCGCCGGCCAGCGCAGCCATCGTGAATGCGACATCCCGGCCATTGCCAGCACCATGCCCAGCGCCAGCCCGACAGCGAGGGCGCTGTTGGTCAGGATCAACGTATTGGGCAACCCCGTGGTGAGCAGAACGGGGAAGGCCTGTCGGTACATATCCCAGTCGAAGAACGAGTCGCGCAACTGGTCCAGCGTCGACTTGGGCGGGGCCGCCAGCACCGGCTGGTGGCGGTGACCGGCCGCGATCGCGGCGAAGTCCGGCAGCTTCGGCGCGGGGGCGGCCTTCGAGCCCGGCTTCCAGCCCGGCGGCAGCGTCCGAGGCACCCACTGGCTGTACAGCCTGGCCCATGTGCCGTCGGCGATAACGGCGTCCAGCGCGGCGTTGAGCGCATCGACTAACGGCTGGTTGTCCGGGGCGACCGCATAGGCCACGAAGTTGCCTGCGCTGAAAGCGTTCGCTACGACCACCGTCGGGTCGCCCGGCCGCATCACGGTCGACGCCAGGGACGCCGGGGCGACCCACGCGTCGATCTGGCGGGCCTTGAGGCTCGCGTACAGCGTGGCGAAACCGGGGTACTTCACCGGTTGCAGGTGCAAGGAGTCGACAACGTAGGACTCCTCGACGGTGCCCTGAACCACGCCGATGCGCTGGTCGGCCGTCAGATCTTTGAATTCGGTGATCGTCGAGCCCACGGGCACCGCGAGGGCGTAGTAGCCGAAGTCGTAGCCGTTGGTGAAGGCGACGGTGCGCCGCCGCGCGTCGGTGGCTTTGATGTTCGCCGAGCCGATGTCGAACCGTCGGGACGCCACCTGGGCGAGCAAGCCGGAGAAGTCGGTGGCGAAGAAGCGGAGTTGCAGGCCCAGCCTGTCAGCCAGGGCTTGCAAAAGCTGGTTGTCGAAGCCGCTGAATTCCCCGGCGGGATTCACGCAGATGTTCGGCGGGGCGTCCGACAGCGTGCCGACGGTCAGCACGTCCGGTGTGTCGAGTCCCAGCGCGTCGACGTTCACCGAGCTCAGCGGCTCGACCGTGACCGTCGTTTGGTTGTCCTCGGAGTCCACCGGCCCGGACTCGGTCAGGTTCTTCGGCAAGACGGTCGCTCTGTCGGGGCCGGCCGGCGCGCATTGGTTCCGATCCGCGGCCGCGGGCCCGGCCAACGGGAGGCCGCACACCATCAGGATCAGGATCGTCGCGGCCAGTCCGAGCAGTTTTGCGCAGCGCTTGGCACGCCGGCTCTCGCGCACACTCATCACCGCAACCGTATCGAGCGACGAGGATCTTGGCCTGTTAGAGCGCGATCGACGGCTCGGGGCAGGCCGCTTCGGTCGCGGCGGGCATCCGGATTGGGGCCGGACCCCCGTTGTGCATCCCCTTCTCCATGGAATCGGGTGCGGCGAACACCCTGCGCCGAAACAGTTCGGCCAGCATGGACTGCGCCATCCGATGGGAGCGGCCTACACAGGCCGCCCGCGCGGCTTCCGGGTCGTGCCGGTGGATCGCGGTGTTCTCCTCTTCGTAGAACGGCAACATGTCGTCGCGGTTGGTCTGGTAGCTCGTCCAGAACACGCGGGGGATGAGGTTCTGGGATGCGCGGATGGTGGCGTGCAGCCGGGGTCCCGCGTACTCGTCAATGACGGTGTGCCGGTACTCAGCCGCGACTTCCGCGAAAGTCCGGGGTTCCCTGGCGAGGCGCAGCGATCGCATGAGTGCGTCCAGTTGCCCCAGGATCCGCGGCGTCGGGTTGGTGGCGGCGCGCGCCGAGGCAATGCCGTTGAGCAGGCCGTCGAGTTCGTGATGCTCGAGGACGGTGGACTCGTCGAACCGCTCGACGAACGCGCCGCGGTGATAGCGGGTGGCGACGATCCCGTCGTGTTCGAGTTGGACCAGCGCCTCCTGGATCGGGACGCGGCTCACCCCCAGGCCATGCGCGATTTCGTTGCGGTCGACGCGGTCGCCGCTGCGCAACTTACCGGTCAGCACCAGGTTCAGAATGTGCGAAACAACCTGGTCTTTTTCTTTGACCCCGTACTTCTTCGGCATAGTCTTCTTTCACCCCCCTCTGTCGCCCCGCCGCAGGCAAGTTTCTCACGACTTGGCGTGTCGTTTCAGCCGTTTCGGGGATGAAGCGGGAGCCGACCGTCGACTTTCGTCAACGATCCGGCAAAAACATGCCCTAAGCGCGCTTAGCGTTTGTCACGCCAGCGGCACAGCGCCTCCGCGGCTGTCAGGTCGTATCCCGGGCCGCCGCAACCGACGGTCAGCAGCGTGACGCCGAGGCCGACCAGGATTTCGGCGTTGGAGATCAGGGCAGCGCCGGCCTCGACCGCGGCCGAGCGTTCGACGGTTGCTGGGTCGCGGCCAACGTCGGCGCAGTGCCGCTCGAGGACGGCCGACTTGGCGGGCAGCTCGGCGGCCGACGTGAAGCTGTGCCACAGGTCGGCGTATTCGGCGACCAGTCGCAGGGTCTTGCGTTCACCCCCGCCGCCGATCAGCACCGGGATGTCACGGGTCGGCGGTGGGTTGAGCTTGCCCAGCCGCGCCTTGATCCGGGGGAGCGCGCCGGCCAGGTCGTCGAGGCGGCTGCCGACGGTGCCGAATTCGTAACCGTATTGGTCGTAGTCCTTTTGCTTCCAGCCCGAACCGATCCCCAGCACGAGCCGGCCGCCCGAGATGTGGTCGACCGTGCGGGCCATGTCGGCCAGCAGCTCCGGATTGCGATAGGAGTTGCACGTCACCAGTGCCCCGATCTGGATGCGCGAAGTCTGCTCCGCCCAGGCTCCGAGCATGGTCCAGCATTCGAAATGTGCGCCGTCGGGATCACCGTAGAGCGGGAAGAAATGGTCCCAGTTGAAGGCGATGTCGACGCCGATGTCTTCGCAGCGGCGAACGGCGTCGCGGATGTCGCGGTAGTGCGGGGCGTGCTGAGGTTGTAACTGGACACCGATGCGGACCGGAAGATCAGAAGTCATTGGTCCAACCTATGCGAGCACTCCACGAAGAATCTCGATCAGCGCGCGGGGCTGGTCGCTTTGCACGGAGTGGCCCGAGTTCTCGACGACGTGCGCGGTGCGGAAATGCCTTGCACGACGGCTGAGTTCGGACGCGTCCTGGTCGGTCACGAAGCCCGACGAGCCGCCGCGCACCAGGGTGATGGGCGCTGACAGCGCGTCCACGTCGTCCCACAGGCCGGCGAAGTCGGGGACCACGCGGATGGCGTCGTAGCGCCAGGCCCAGTTGCCGTTGTCGAGCCGGCGGGAGTTGTGGAACACGCCGCGCCTCAGGGCCTTCACCTCGCGGTGCGGCGCCGCGGCGATCGTCAGGTCCAGCATGGCCTGAAAGCTGGGGAACTCCCGCTCGCCATGCATCAGTGCGACCGTGCCTTGCTGCTCGGCGGTCAGCTCGGCATGCCGCTGCAACGCCGACGGGGTGACGTCGACGAGGACCAGTTCATCCACCAACTCGGGTGCCGCCGCCGCCAGGCGTATTGCGGTCAACCCGCCCAGCGACATGCCCACCACGAGGTCGGCGCCCGAGGCGTGCTCGCGCAGCACCGGCACCAGGGCGTCGGCGTTGTGTTGCGGCGAGTAGTCGCCGTCGTCGCGCCAGCCGGAATGGCCGTGGCCGGGCAGATCGACCGCCAGCGCCGGCTCACCGAGGCCCACGACCACGGTGTCCCAGGTGTGCGCGTTCTGCCCGCCGCCGTGCAGAAACACGACCCGCGGGGCCGCCTCGCCCCAGCGCAGCGCGCTGATCTTGCCGTGCGGCGTGCCCGCCTCGAACCGGTGCACGTCCGGCAGCGGACCCGCGACGCCGGCCTGTTCGGCGTTCTCGGGCAGCAGCGAAAACTCGGTGAGTCCGGCGAGTTCGTCTTCGGGGATCCCGGTCACAAGGTCTGACACTAGAGCAACTGGCGACGCCGAATCCCGTGGAAGCGCTCACACATCGTGGCGGTGCGTTGCGCCGCAGTGACCATTGCGGTGCCGGTGGGCAGCGCGCTCGCCAGCTCGTCGTGGCGGACCACCCGGGTATGCAGCACGGCGGGGCGGTCGGCGAGCATGTGGCGGTAGGTCAGGTTGCCGCGTTCGAAGCCCTGTGTGTCCAGCCAGTTGTGGGAGAAGGCACCCATGTTGGTGAACATCCCCAACGATCAAACCCCTTGCGGATGAACAGCTTTTGCGACATCGCAGTGGTGGGCAACCAGTTGGGCCCGCGCTCGGGCCCACCGATGTAGAGCTCGAACTCTTCGTCGTCGGCCACGCTGAGTTGATGGCCGAAGACGTTGGCCTCCGGGGTGTCGCCGAACGGCTCGTGCAGCACCCCGGGCCCGGGCACGCGCGGACCCTGGACAGTGATGTTGAAAAATGTTGCGGTGCCGCGGTTTCCGGCCAGCCGGTAGGTCGACTCGCCGTCGATCCATGCCGGCCGGTAGGCGAGGCGTGCGCGACAATCGCCCCGGAGACGGCGGGGACGCATCACGCTGTCGCTCGGAAGCGGGCAGATCGGTGTGTCGGGTATGTCCGGACGCGAAGCGCCCGGCGAAACCCGCCAACCCTCGATAAGGCGGCGGCCCGCTTCGCGGGGCGGGTCGCCGTTCGAACTAGCCCTCGATGATGAACTCTTCGAGCTGGGCACGGGCGACGTCGTCGGCGAGCTGCTTTGGCGGGCTCTTCATCAGGTAGGCCGACGCCGGGATCACCGGGCCGCCGATGCCGCGGTCCTTGGCGATCTTCGCAGCGCGCACCGCGTCGATGATGACGCCGGCCGAGTTCGGCGAGTCCCACACCTCGAGCTTGTACTCCAGGTTCAGCGGCACGTCACCGAACGCGCGGCCCTCGAGCCGGACGTAGGCCCACTTGCGGTCGTCGAGCCAGCCGACGTGGTCGGACGGGCCGATGTGGACGTCCTTGGTCTTGAACTCGCGCTGCAGGTTACTGGTGACGGCCTGGGTCTTGGAGATCTTCTTGGACTCCAGCCGCTCGCGCTCGAGCATGTTCAGGAAGTCCATGTTGCCGCCGACGTTGAGCTGCATCGTGCGGTCCAGCTGCACGCCGCGGTCCTCGAACAGCTTGGCCATCACCCGGTGGGTGATGGTGGCGCCGACCTGGCTCTTGATGTCGTCGCCGACGATCGGCACACCGGCGTCGGTGAACTTCTTGGCCCACACCGGGTCGGAGGCGATGAACACCGGCAGCGCGTTCGACGAACGCCACGTCGGCGTCGATCGCGCACTGGGCATAGAACTTGTCGGCCTCCTCGGAGCCCACCGGCAGGTAGGACACCAGCACGTCGACCTCGGCATCCTTGAGCGCCTTGACCACGTCCACGGGCTCGGCGTCGGACACCTCGATGGTCTCGGCGTAGTACTTGCCGATGCCGTCGAGCGTCGGGCCGCGCTGCACCATAACGTTGGTGGGCGGCACGTCCGCGATCTTGATGGTGTTGTTCTCCGACGCGAAGATCGCCTCCGACAGGTCGAAGCCGACCTTCTTGGCGTCGACGTCGAACGCGGCGACGAACTTCACGTCGCGGACGTGGTAGCGGCCGAACGTCACGTGCATGAGGCCCGGGACGGTGCTGTTCTCGTCGGCGTCGAGGTAGTACTGGACGCCCTGGACCAGCGAGGACGCGCAGTTGCCGACGCCGACGATGGCGACTCGAACCTCGGTCGACGCCTGGGGCGCGTTCTGCTCACTCATTAGGGCGCTCTCCTTAACTTCATAATCTTCTGTCTGTTACTGCGGGCGGTGACTCGTTTGGTGCTTAGGCGGTGCAGGGGTTTTACGTCTGTTCTGCGGCTCCGGGCAGCGCCCGTTCGGCGGCGATGAGCTCGTTAAGCCACTTGACCTCACGCTCGCTGGATTCGAGCCCGAGCTGATGCATTTGGCGGGTGTAGCGGTCGAACGAGCTGCTGGCCCGTGCCACCGCCTCGCGCAGTCCTTCGCGGCGTTCCTCGACCTGACGGCGGCGACCTTCGAGGATGCGCATGCGCGCCTCGGCGGGCGTGCGGTTGAAGAACGCCAGGTGCACCCCGAAGCCGTCGTCCGTGTAGTTGTGCGGACCGGTGTCGGCCACCAGCTCACCGAAGCGCTGGCGGCCCGTGTCGGTCAGCTGGTAGACGCGCCGCGCACGCCGCACCGGAGTCCCGGCCGGTGCCGCGTTCTCGGCGATCAAGCCGTCGGCTTGCATGCGCCGCAGGGCGGGATACAGCGAGCCATAGGAAAACGCCCGGAACGCGCCGAGCAGGCCGGTCAGTCGCTTTCGCAGTTCGTAGCCGTGCATAGGAGATTCGATGAGGAGACCCAGGATGGCGAGTTCCAGCATCGAGTCACCTCCTTTGCGTGGCTAGTCACTTGCTTCGTTACGATGGTCCGACACGATGGTCCGACGCCTCGCGTAATAGTATCGCCTCGATATATTTGCCACAACACTCCCTGGTGTTGGTGCGTTGTTTGTCACATCGGCGCTGATCCGATCCCCGCTCTCGGGCAACCGCGTCGGTTGCGTGTCGATGCTGGGGTTCGGCACGTATTCTGGTCAGCGTGCGACTGCAGCGACAGGTGGTGGACTACGCGCTCCGGCGGCGCTCGGTGCTGGCCGCGGTGTACTCCGGCCGCACCGGTGTGTCCGACGTCTGTGACGCAAACCCCTACCTGCTGCGCGCCGCGAAGTTTCACGGGAAACAAAGCCAGGTGATGTGCCCGATCTGCCGCAAGGAGCAACTCACGCTGGTGTCGTGGGTGTTCGGCGAGCACCTGGGCGCGGTTTCGGGGTCGGCGCGCACCGCCGAAGAGTTGGTCTTACTGGCCACGCGCTTCGAAGAATTCGCGGTCCACGTGGTGGAGGTGTGCCGAACCTGCAGCTGGAATCACTTGGTCAAGTCGTACGTGCTTGGCGCGGCACGCACGGCGCCTCCCCCCCGGGGGACGCGTGGCACGCGGACGGCGCGCAATGGCGCCCGCACGGCCAGTGAATAGCGACGGGCGCCACGACAAGTTGTCCAGCGACGACCCGAACGGGTCAGAGACTGAGCGTGCGGGCAGGCATTCGAGTCCCAATGAGGGCGACCGCCCGGACGAGCGTCGTGGCGCGGGCCAGCGCCGTGCCGTTCCCCCCGACGACCGGTTGACCACGATCCTGCCGGCCGTCACCGATGACCGATCGCCCGCGCCGGCGGACCCCGTCCAGGCGGTCAAGGCCGCGCTCGACGCTCCCGCGCGTGCCAGATCCATGCATTCGGGACCGTCGGATCCCCCGGGGCCCCCGACGTCCGCGCCACGCGATCCGATCGAGGAGGTCACCGCCGCGCTGGACAAGCCGTCCGGAGCGGCGCCTCGACGTCCGCGCCCCCCGGGTATGGGCAGCGCTGGGCCGCGGGCGAACGGGACCTGGCTCCAGCAGCTAAACCGCCAGCTGAACTGGACTTGGCTGCGGCGCGGCCTCTATCTGACCGCGGCGGTGATCTTCTTCCTGCCAATCGTCACCTTCGGCATGGCCTACTTCATCGTCGACGTCCCCCGGCCGGGTGACATCCACACCAACCAGGTGTCGACGATCCTGGCCAGCGACGGTTCGGAGATCGCGAAAATTGTTCCGCCCGAGGGCAATCGGGTGGACGTCAATCTGAGTCAGGTGCCGGTGCATGTGCGCCAGGCGGTGATCGCCGCCGAAGACCGCAACTTCTACTCAAACCCGGGGTTCGACTTCAAAGGCTTCGCGCGGGCGGTGGGCAACAACCTGTTCGGCAACGGCGACCTGCAGGGCGGGTCGACCATCACCCAGCAGTACGTGAAGAACGCGCTTGTCGGTTCCGCGCAACACGGGCTCGCCGGCTTGCTGCGCAAGTCCAAGGAACTGGTCATCGCGACCAAGATGTCGGGGGAGTGGTCCAAAGACGATGTGCTGCAGGCCTACCTGAACATCATCTACTTCGGCCGCGGCGCGTACGGGATCTCGGCCGCCGCCAAGGCCTATTTCGGCAAGCCCACCGACCAGCTCACCGTCTCCGAAGGGGCGCTGCTGGCGGCACTGATCCGTCGGCCGTCGACGCTGGACCCGGCCGTCGATCCCGAGGGCGCCCAAGCCCGCTGGAGCTGGGTCCTCGACGGCATGGTCGAGACCAAGGCCCTGTCACCGAGTGACCGCGCGGCGCAGGTCTTTCCCTCGACCCTGCCGCCGGACCAGGCCCGCGCGCAGAACCAGACCACCGGGCCCAACGGTCTGATCCAGCGTCAGGTGACCAAGGAGCTGATGGAGCTTTTCAACGTCGACGAGCAGACGTTGAACACGCAGGGGCTGCAGGTCACCACGACCATCGACCCGCAGGCCCAGCAGGCGGCGGAGAAGGCGGTGTCGAAGTACCTGGAGGGCCAGGCCGCCGACATGCGGGCCGCCGTTGTTTCGATCGACCCGCACAACGGCGGGATACGCGCCTACTACGGCGGCAACGACGCGCAGGGGTTTGACTTCGCGCAGGCCGGGCTGCAGACGGGATCGTCGTTCAAGGTGTTCGCCCTGGTGGCAGCACTCGAGCAGGGGATCGGTCTGGGCTACCAGGTGGACAGCTCGCCGCTCACGGTCAACGGCATCAAGATCACCAACGACGACGGCGAGAGCTGCGGCACCTGCAACATCGCCGAGGCGCTCAAGATGTCGCTGAACACCTCCTACTACCGGCTGATGCTCAAGCTCAAGGACGGACCGGTCGCCGTCGCCGACGCGGCGCACCAGGCCGGAATCGCCACCAGCTTCCCCGGCGTTGCGCACACCCTTTCCGAGGACGGCAAGGGCGGGCCACCCAACGACGGTGTCGTGCTCGGCCAGTACCAGACCCGGGTCATCGACATGGCCTCGGCCTACGCCACGCTGGCCGCGTCCGGCATCTATCACAAGCCGCACTTCGTGCAGAAGGTCGTCAACGCCGAGGGCCAGGTGCTTTTCGACGCCACCAACAAGGACGACCCGGGCGAACAGCGCATCCCCAAGGCGGTGGCCGACAACGTCACCGCGGCGATGCAGCCGATCGCGGGCTATTCGCGGGGCCACAACCTGGCCGGCGGCCGGGCGTCGGCGGCTAAGACCGGAACCACGCAGCTGGGCGACACCAACTCGAACAAGGACGCCTGGATGGTCGGGTACACGCCGTCCCTGTCGACGGCGGTGTGGGTGGGCACCACCGAAGGCGACAAGCCCCTGGTCACGGCCTCCGGCGGGGCCATGTACGGCTCGGGCCTGCCGTCCGACATCTGGAAGGCGACCATGGACGGCGCGCTGAAGGGCACCACCGATGAGACGTTCCCGAAGCCGACCGCGATCGGCGGTTACGCCGGCGTGCCCGCCGCGCCGCCTCCGCCACCGGTAGCGCCGCCGTCGGAGACCGTCATCCAGCCCACCGTGGAGGTGGCGCCGGGTGTCACCATCCCGGTCGGTCCTCCCACCACGATCACCATCACGCCCCAGGCGCCCCAGCCGTCGGCGGCGCCGGGCCAACCACCCGCCCAGTCGCCGCCGTGACGGGCGCTGAAAGCAAAGTGGCTGAGATCTCGATGATCTCGCCGGTGCCGATGGCCGCCGATCGGCGCAGCGTCGACAACCGCGATTGCCCCAGCCGCACCGATTATCTGGGCGCCGCCCTGGCCGAGGTCGTCGGCGGACCGGTGGGCCGGCACGCGCTGATCGGCCGCACCCGGCTGATGACCCCGCTGCGGGTGATGTTTGCGATCGCGCTGGTGTTCCTGGCGCTGGGCTGGTCGACGAAGGCGGCGTGCCTGCAGAGCACCGGCACCGGGCCGGGCGATCAGCGGGTCGCCAACTGGGACAACCAACGCGCCTACTACGAGCTGTGCTACTCCGACACGGTGCCGCTGTATGGCGCGGAGCTGTTGAACCAGGGCAAGTTTCCGTACAAGTCGAGCTGGATCGAAACCGACGGCAGCGGCGCGGCGCAGACCCGGTACGACGGCCAGCCAGCTGTGCGATACATGGAGTATCCGGTGCTGACCGGGGTCTACCAATACATGTCGATGGCGTTGGCCAAGACCTACACGGCGATCAGCAAGCTCGGCGTCCTTCCGGTGGTCGCCGAGGTGGTGATGTTCTTCAACATCGCCGCGTTCGGGCTGGCTCTGGCGTGGCTGGCCACCGTCTGGGCGACCGTGGGGATGTCCGGCCGCCGGATCTGGGACGGCGCCCTGGCGGCAGCCTCGCCGCTGGTGATCTTCCAGATCTTCACCAACTTCGACGCCCTGGCAACGGCATTCGCGATGGGCGGGCTGCTGGCGTGGGCGCGGCGAAGGCCGGTGCTGGCCGGTGTGTTGATCGGCTTCGGCGCCGCGGCCAAGCTGTATCCGTTGCTGTTCTTGGGCCCGTTGCTGGTCCTGGGAATGCGAACCGGGCGCCTCCGCGCGGTGGCGCGCACCGCGGTCGCGGCGATACTGACCTGGTTTTTGGTGAATTTTCCTGTGCTGCTGCTCTTTCCGCGGGGTTGGTCGGAGTTTTTCCGGCTCAACGCACGGCGCGGGGACGACATGGATTCGCTGTACAACGTCGTGAAGTCGTTTACCGGCTGGAGCGGATTCGATCCCAAGCTGGGTCTGTGGGAGCCGCCGATGGTGCTCAACACGGTGGTCACCGCGCTGTTCGTATTGTCTTGTGCGGCGATCGCTTACATCGCCCTCACCGCGCCACGGCGGCCGCGGATGATGCAGCTGGCGTTCCTGGTCGTCGCGACGTTCCTGTTGACCAACAAGGTGTGGAGCCCGCAGTTTTCGCTGTGGTTGGTCCCGCTGGCCGTGCTGGCCCTGCCGCACCGCCGGATACTGCTGGCGTGGATGACGATTGATGCGCTGGTGTGGGTGCCGCGGATGTATTACCTGTACGGCAACCCGAACCGCTCGCTGCCCGAGCAGTGGTTCACCGCGACGGTGCTGCTGCGCGACGTCGCGGTGGTGCTGCTGTGTGCCCTGGTGGTCCGCCAGATCTACCGGCCCGACGAGGATCTGGTGCGTTGGGTGGGGCGGGTGGACGATCCGGCGGGCGGGCCCTTCGACCGCGCCCCCGACGTCCCGCCCGGCTGGCTCCCGGATTGGCTGCGCCCGCCGGGGCTGCGGCGGTCGGTCCCGGCGGCACCATCCCGGACCGACGCCGCCGATACCGACGCCGACTCCGACGCCGACGCCGAGATCGATAACGTTACCGACACCCAAGCCGACACCGAGGCCGGCGTAAGGCAGGCATGATGCTGGTCGCTATCCCGCTCTTCCCGAAATTCACCGCGTTGGATGCCGTCGGGCCTTACGAAGTGCTGCAACGCATTCCGTCGATCGACGTGTTGTTCGTCGGGGAGCAGCGTGGTGAGGTGCGCACCGAAAACGACATGCTCGGCGTCGTCTGCGATGCCAGGTTCGACGAGGTCGACGCGCCCGACGTCGTGGTGGTCCCCGGCGGTATCGGCACCCGCAAGTTGATCCACGACGAAACTATCCGCGGCTGGCTGCAATCGGTCCATCCGCAGACCACGTTCACCACTTCGGTGTGCACGGGTGCGCTGTTGCTCGCCGCCGCGGGGCTGCTCGATGGGCTTACCGCGACGACCCACTGGGGGTCGGAGCAGCTGCTGAACGATTTGGGTGCGCGCTACGTCCCCGAACGCGTCGTCGAGCATCTACCGCAGCGCATCCTGACCGCGGCGGGGGTGTCGAGCGGCATCGACATGGCGCTGCGGCTGGTCGAGCTGCTTGTCGATCGAGAGGCCGCGCAGGCTGCTCAGCTGCTCATCGAATATGACCCGCAGCCGCCGTTCGACTCGGGCTCGCTGGCCAAGGCGGACGACGCGACCAAGGCCAGGGTCGGGGAGTTTCTGCAAGCGAGGAAGTGAGTCGGCTACCGTCCGCTACCGTACGCTACCGTCCGCTACCGTCCGCGGGGTTGATTTCCCTGGTCGGGTCATCGTCCGGTAGCCTGGCACGGTTGCCGACGCAGGCGACCCTCCTGCCACGGAACGACCGTGGCCGCGAAGACCAGAGGAGGTGGTGAGGTTTCCATGCGTCCATACGAAATCATGGTCATTCTTGACCCCACGCTCGACGAGCGCACCGTGGCCCCGTCCTTGGAGACGTTTCTGAACGTCGTCCGGAAGGACGGCGGAAAGGTCGAGAAGATCGACATCTGGGGCAAGCGCAGGCTGGCGTACGAGATCGCCAAGCATGCCGAAGGCATCTACGTCGTCATCGACCTGAAGGCCGCGCCGGCTACGGTGTCCGAGCTCGACCGTCAGCTCAGCCTCAACGAGTCGGTGTTGCGCACCAAGGTGATGCGCACCGACAAGCACTGACTGCCCCTTGTCTGTGCTCTTGCGTAGGCTCGGCGCGAACATGCCAAGACACAGCATGCCCAGACTCAGGATGCCCAGACTCAGGAGGAAATTGTGGCTGGTGACACCACCATCACCGTTGTCGGAAATCTGACCGCCGACCCCGAACTGCGCTTCACTCCGTCGGGTGCCGCCGTGGCGAACTTCACCGTCGCATCCACGCCGCGGATCTATGACCGGCAGTCCGGCGAGTGGAAGGACGGCGAGGCGCTATTCCTGCGCTGCAACATCTGGCGGGAGGCCGCCGAGAATGTGGCCGAAAGCCTCACCCGGGGTGCCCGGGTGATCGTCACCGGGCGGCTCAAGCAACGGTCCTTCGAGACACGCGAGGGTGAGAAGCGCACCGTCGTCGAGGTCGAGGTCGATGAGATCGGGCCCTCGCTTCGGTACGCGACCGCCAAGGTCAACAAGGCCAGCCGCAGCGGTGGCGGCGGCGGGTTCAGCGGTGGCGGTGGCGGCGGTGGATCCCGTCCGGCGCCGGCGCAGCAGAGCAGCGCACCGGCCGACGACCCGTGGGGCAGCGCGCCGGCCTCGGGCTCCTTCGGCGGCGGCGACGACGAACCGCCCTTCTGACCTAGAGATTTTCAGACCAGCAACGACAAAGAGAGACATCCATGGCCAAGTCCAGCAGCAAGCGGCGGCCGGCTCCGGAAAAGCCGGTCAAGGCGCGTAAATGCGTCTTCTGCGCGAAGAAAGACTCAAACATCGACTACAAGGACACCACGCTGTTGCGCACGTACATCAGCGAGCGCGGCAAGATTCGCGCCCGCCGCGTCACGGGCAATTGCGTTCAGCACCAACGGGATATCGCGATCGCGGTGAAGAACGCGCGTGAGGTGGCGCTGCTGCCGTTCACCTCGGCGTCGCGCTAACCGCGGTAACTGTTGACGTACAACGGAAAGCTACGAAAACGATGAAGCTGATTCTGACGGCCGACGTCAACCAACTTGGATCCGTCGGCGACACTGTCGAGGTCAAGGACGGCTACGGCCGCAACTTCCTGCTGCCGCGCGGCCTGGCGATCGTCGCCTCGCGCGGCGCCCAGAAGCAGGCCGACGAGATCCGCCGGGCCCGCGAAACCAAGACCGTGCGCGACCGCGAACACGCCACCGAGATCAAAACGGCGATCGAGGCACTGGGCCCGGTCGCGCTGGCGGTGAAGACGGCGGGCGACTCCGGCAAGTTGTTCGGCTCGGTGACGCCCGGTGATGTGGTCGCGGCCATCAAGAAGGCCGGCGGGCCGAACTTGGACAAGCGGATCGTTCGGCTGCCCAAGTCGCATATCAAGTCACTCGGGACGCACCCGGTGTCCGTGCACCTGCACCCTGAGATCGATGTCGTGGTTTCCCTCGACGTCGTCGCGGACAGCTAAGCCCGCAGCATTCGCTGAACCCCGGCGGCGGCCGCGATCGGCCCCGCCGGGGTCTTTCGTGCGCTGAGCGCAGGCCGCTGCGGACGTTGCGCGGCAAACCTGGCGAACTATTTCACACGTGTGCGGAGACAACGCGCGTTACCGACCTGTAACGCGACGAAAATCTTGCCGAAAGCCAACACGCCCGGCGCGGTAACCTGGGCCGACACGCCGATGAGATTGTTGTCCACACCAAATGGGAGCCGTTGTAGGCTGTTTATCTGCAGTGATGTCGCAACCCCTCGGATTAATCCACAGGTTCTCCACAACCCGTTCAACACTGGTGTCGACGGATATGCACACGCGATGCACAGCTCTATGAACAGCGGCCACTTGGAGTACTCGCCAGCAACGTTTACCGTCGTCCCGGCGCGAAGTGATGCGGGTGCTTGGGGCGGGGTGTCGGTGCCTTAAATTACGCTCTGACCGTCAGCTGTCGAATGTACGTTCGAGTCGACCTATGTCAGAGGAGGTGAGGGCCCATGGCGGTCGTCGACGATCTGCCGCACCCTGGAATGGACTCCTCATCGCCAAGTGAGGACTACGGCCGGCAGCCCCCACAGGACCTGGCCGCCGAGCAGTCGGTGCTGGGCGGGATGCTGCTGAGCAAGGACGCCGTCGCCGATGTGCTGGAACGCCTGCGTCCCGGCGACTTCTATCGCCCGGCGCACCAGAACGTCTACGACGCGATCCTGGACCTGTACGGGCGTGGGGAGCCGGCCGACGCGGTGACGGTCGCCGCCGAACTGGACCGCCGCGGGCTGCTGCGCAGGATCGGCGGGGCGCCCTATTTGCACACCCTCATTTCAACGGTGCCGACGGCCGCCAACGCGGGCTACTACGCGGGCATCGTGGCCGAGAAGGCGCTGCTGCGCCGCCTTGTAGAGGCCGGAACGCGGGTCGTGCAGTACGGCTACGCCGGTGCCGAGGGCGCCGATGTGGCCGAGATCGTCGACCGCGCACAGGCCGAAATCTACGACGTCGCCGACCGGCGGCTTTCCGAGGACTTCGTACCGCTCGAGGATCTGCTGCAGCCGACGATGGACGAGATCGACGCCATCGCCTCCAACGGCGGCATATCGCGCGGCGTGCCGACTGGGTTCACCGAACTCGACGAGGTGACCAACGGGCTGCATCCGGGACAGATGATCATCGTTGCGGCCCGGCCCGGCGTGGGCAAGGCGCTCAAGCTGGATACGCCGCTGCCGACGCCGACCGGCTGGACGACTATGGGCGACGTCGCCGTCGGTGACGCGTTGCTTGGCGAAGACGGGAACCCGACACGGGTGGTGGCGGCCACCGAGGTGATGCTCGGACGGCCCTGCTATGAGGTGCGGTTCTCCGACGGCACGGTGATCGTTGCCGATGCGATGCATCAATGGCCGACCGGGCGTGGCATCCGGACGTCGGCCCAATTGCGTTCTCGCCTCGACACAATCGTGGTGGCAGGGTCCACGCCGGGCGACGCTTGGTGCGCCGAGCGGCGGACCGACACCGCGGTGCTGGCTCCGGCGCTGCAGGTCGAGGCGGTGCGCCGGGTGCCCAGCGTTGCGGTGCGCTGCGTCCAGGTGGCCAACCCCACGCATCTGTATCTCGCCGGCCGCGGCATGGTGCCTACGCACAACTCCACCCTCGGTCTGGACTTCATGCGGTCGTGTTCGATCAAGCACCGCCTGGGCAGCGTGATCTTCTCGCTGGAAATGAGCAAGTCCGAAATCGTAATGCGGCTGCTGTCGGCCGAGGCGAAGATCAAGCTGTCCGACATGCGTTCAGGGCGGATGAACGACGACGACTGGACGCGGCTGGCGCGGCGGATGAGCGAAATCAGCGAGGCGCCACTGTATATCGACGATTCGCCCAACCTGACCATGATGGAGATCCGCGCCAAGGCGCGCCGGCTGAAGCAGAAGGCCGACCTGAGGCTGGTCGTAGTCGACTACTTGCAGCTGATGACGTCGGGCAAGAAGCACGAGTCGCGGCAGGTGGAAGTATCGGAATTCTCACGGCATCTGAAGCTGTTGGCCAAGGAGCTCGAGGTTCCGGTGGTCGCGATCAGCCAGCTCAACCGCGGGCCGGAGCAGCGCACCGACAAGAAGCCGATGCTGTCCGACCTTCGCGAGTCGGGCTGCCTTACCGCGGCCACGCGGATCCTGCGCGCCGACACCGGCGCTGAGGTCACGTTTGGTGAGCTGATGCGGACCGGTGAGCGCCCGCTCGTGTGGTCGCTGGACCACCGGGGGCGGATGGTGGCCCGGCCGATGACCAACGTGTTCCCCAGCGGGCGCAAGGAGGTGTTCCGGCTTCGCCTGGCGTCGGGGCGTGAGGTCGAGGCAACCGGCAACCATCCGTTCATGAAGCTCGACGGCTGGAGTCCGTTGGAGCAGCTTAAGGTTGGGGATCGCATCGCGGTACCCCGGCGGGTGCCGGAGCCGGTCGACACGCAGCGGATGGACGATTCCGAGGTGATGCTGCTTGCGCACATGATCGGCGACGGGTCGTGCGTGAAGCGTCAACCGATCCGCTACGCGTCGGTGGACGAGGCCAACCTTGCGGCGGTGACGGTCTCGGCCGCGCACTTCGGCGTGACCGCGGTGCGCGACGAATACCCGGCGGCGCGGGTAACCACGCTGAGGTTGCCGTCGCCGGAGCGGCTCGCGCGCGGGAGGCGGAACCCAATCGCGGCGTGGCTCGATGGTTTGGGGCTGTTCGGGCGGCGCAGCTACGAGAAGTTTGTGCCGGAGCCCGTATTTCGTGCGCCCAATGACCAGGTGGCGCTGTTCCTGCGACACCTCTGGGCAACGGATGGCTCTGTTCGGTGGGACGCCAAGGTCGGTCAGGGGCGGATCTTTTACGCCTCGACCAGTCGACGCCTGATCGACGATGCTGCGGTCCTGCTGCAGCGAGTCGGTGTCTTTGCACGGATCAAGCGCGCACCGAAGCTTGGCTACCGTGACTCGTGGCACCTGGTTATTTACGGAACTGAGAACCAGACCAGGTTCCTACGCCACGTCGGTGTACACGGTGGCAAAGCGGCGGCGGTGCAAGAGGTGCTCTCTCACTTAGAGAATGTGGTGCGCAATCCGAATCTCGACACCAGACCGAAGGAGGTATGGGCGCAGATTCGGAATATTTTGTCCGCCAAGCGGATAACACATCGGGGCTTCGCTTCGGCCATGGGTATCCAGTTCCGCGGATCGACACTGTGGAAGCACTCGCCAAGCAGGCCGAGACTGCATCGCGTGGCGGCCCTACTTGACGATCATGACATTCATGAGCTCGCAACCAACGATGTGTACTGGGACACGGTTAGCGAGATTACAAGCATTGGTGAGCACGACGTCTATGACGGAACTGTAAGTGGCACACACAATTTCGTCGCAAATGGGATTAGCGTGCACAACTCGCTGGAACAAGATGCTGACGCCGTGATTCTTTTGCACCGGCCGGATGCCTTCGACCGCGACGATCCCCGCGGTGGCGAGGCGGATTTCATTCTCGCCAAACACCGTAACGGCCCTACCAAGACGGTGACCGTCGCGCACCAACTGCACCTGTCGCGATTCTCGAACATGGCGAGGTGACGGAAGGTCGTTTGTAGGTTCTCAAATTGAGTGGCCAAATCTCAATCGAGATGGCCACTGTCTGGCCAATTGGCCATCTGAATGAGAATTGCCTTGCGCGTATCGGCGTGTCGGTCGGTTGCGAATTTGCCTGAGGGTCAGGCTTGAGTTCGTCGCGGTCCTTCTTGTCGCGGATACGGCGGCCGCAGCGAGGGCAGCGCCGGAGTCGATATCGGCGCTGATGATAACGACGCCGAGGAATGGGCTGGCGCCGAGGGCGGGGCAGCCGATGACGACTAGCGTTAGCGTGGTTCGACCGCCCCGTCAGCACTGGCTGTCCCGGATGCATCGCTTCGCCACATCGGTATCGACCCTCGATGCCGGAGCTCCGGGGGCACCGAGTAGCGGTTGCCGCGGTAGGACACCATCGCCTGCCGTGAGGCGGTGCGGGCCTCGGCCGCGATCACCGGATACGGCATCGCCGGCGGCGGTTGCAGTGGCTCCGTTTTGGCCACCACGGCTCCCATGTGAGCATGAGAAAGCGGGCCTCCTTCGGGCAGTGCTGCAGGCGTCAGACACCAGCAGCATCGAAGGAGGCCCGCCCTTCTCGGCGGAGCCGCACGGGTGGGGAATTTCGATGAGCGTCAGTGGGGAATTTCAGCGAGCGCGGTCACCGACGTGCCAGAGGGCCTTGAAGAACCCGAGCGGAGGCTCTACGAACGGCTTAATCAGGAGCACCGCCACCGCGGCAAGGACCTCCAACTGGAACAGGAATACATCCCCATCGCGGATGTAATCGCCGCCCTCCGAGCGTTTGTTGCTTGCAGAACTCATCGCACGTGATTCGTCAGATGGCCTTCAGCTGTAGGAAATGCAGCGCTTCGTGAGACAAACGCCGGTGCAGAAGCCGTGAGACGAACTGGAAATGCCCACGTCAGGACCTGCATGTTCTCACGGTTGACTGCACCACCACTGCACTCATGCAGTGGCGTGAGACACGCCAGTTGACGTGGTCAGCGACAGAATAGAAGCGTTGCGTGGCAACGTTTTATTTGCCTCGTTGATGGTGTCGATGCAGTAGCAGCGATACGTTGTGCTCATCGCCGCAATGATCGGGCTCCACGTCGCGGAGGTGGCGGTTGCAGCGTGGAGTAGCACGAGGGGCGGTGCGGATGGGGCCCGCTGACGATGAGGTGGGTTTGACGTCAGGTGACGAGGGCTGTAACAAGAGACGTTGTGTCGCGTAGCGCGTTCGTGCCGATGTTGCCGATCGGCTCGTCCAGCGCTGCTGTGGGTAGCCACTGAACAAGTTCGGGCAGCGCTACGCCATCGGGTTGTTCGACTCGAACGACGAGCGCCATTGCAGTGTCAGGGATTTGGCCCGGAATAAAAGGACAGGTGATGACGCGCCCTGTATCGGCCGCCAGGTGAATCGAGTTGGACAGCACGACAACATAGACCTCTTGGCTGGTGTCGCGACGTGGCGCGATGTCGCCGGGAGCGATCACCACAAGGTTTCTCGCCGACTTAGTGTTTGCGACAGTTCAAGATCCCACCGAATTGCAGTGCGACTGGGAGCTAGACAAGACGCGGTACATCGAGCTGCTTCGCGCGTACGCCGGACACCGCGACATGGCCGATCTTGCGGCTCTCGTTGATGTGGAGCCGATCGAGCCCTAAAACCCCTGCGAGATGTTGCGAATCAGAGTTTGCGCTGCGCAGCGCGCCCCGATCTACCTGACCACCACACAGAAATTTAACAAGAACTGAGAATCCGGCAACGTGGATGCCTGCCTAGTGGCCGTGAGACAGAAACAAACTCCAGGCCAGGCAAGTCGGCAGATGCGGCCGATCGTGGGAACCTACAATCGAAGGGCCCCGCAGCATTACGGCTACGAAGGTAGTCAGCTCGTCGACCCGTTCACGAAAAATCCCCCGTGGCCGATCCGAATTTCAGGGCACAGAATCTAGAGCAAGCGCTTCGCGAACGCAGTCGCCGCTGACCAACACATCTGGCGCCTGAGCTGCACGGAGAGCCTTCCCCGCGGCACTCACCGACGGAGATGCGCGGAGATGTCGGTCAGGCGATCTACGATTCCTCCGGCAGCCACCTAGCCCAGACGGAGAGAACCAGCAGTGAGTTACAACGCCGCCGACATCACCGAGCTCGACGATGTCCAGCACACACGCCTGCGGCCGGCGGTGAACCTGGGCCTCGACGTGCTCAACACCGCGCTGCGCGAGTTGGTGGACAACGCGATCGAAGAGGTCGCCGATCCCAGCCACGGCGGATCCACAGTGACCATCACCTTGCACACCGACGGATCGGTCAGCGTCGCTGACGACGGCCGCGGCCTGCCCGTCGACTCGGACCCCGCCACCGGGAAGAACGGCATCGTCAAGACGCTGGGTACCGCGCGGGCGGGTGGCAAGTTCTCCGCCCACTCCGACGCGGCCAGCACGGGTGCCGGACTGAACGGAATCGGCGCCGCCGCAGCAGTGTTCATCTCCGCCCGTACCGACGTGGAGGTGCGCCGGGCCGGAAAGACGTATCTGCAGAGCTTCGGCGGTGGCTACCCCGGTGCGTTTGACGGCAAGGACTTCGACCCGAACGCCCCGTTCACCCGCGCCGACGCGCAGAAGCTGCGCGGGACCGCCAACCGTAAGCCCGACGCGCACGGCACGACGGTTCGCATCCTGTTCGATGCTGCCGTTGTGCCGGATTCCAGTGTGGACATCAACGAGGTGCTGCTGCGCGCGCACGCCGCGGCACGGATGTCGCCGGGCGTGCACCTGGTCGTCGTCGACGAAGGGTGGCCCGGCGAAGAAATCGCGCCGGCGTTGATCGAGCCGTTCGGCGGGCCCTGGGGCACTGACACCCTGCTGGACCTCATGTGCACAGCCGCAGGCACCCCCGCGCCCGAAGTCCGCGCCGCCGTGGAGGGCCGCGGCGAGTACACCACCGGCCGTGGCCCGACCCCGTTCCGCTGGTCGTTGACCGCGGGTCCGGCCGAGCCGGCGACGGTGGCCGCCTTCTGCAACACCGTGCGCACCCCTGGCGGTGGATCGCATCTGAACGCGGCGGTTAAGGGGCTCTCCGAGGCGCTGGCCGATCGTGCGTCCCGGATCCGCGACCTGGGCCTGGCCAAGGGTGAAGAAGGTCCGGAGGCACAGGATTTCGCCGCGGTGACCGCGCTCGCCGTGGATACCCGCGCGCCCGATGTGTCCTGGGACTCACAGGCCAAGACGGCGGTGTCGTCACGATCGCTTAGCGTGGCGATGGCCTCGGATGTGGCCCGGAGCATCGCCATCTGGGCGGCCAACCCCGCCAACGGCGACACGGTGTCGCTGTGGACCAAGCTGGCCTTGGAGGCCGCCCGTGCGCGTCGCAGCGCGGAAGGCGCGAAGGCGCGATCCCGCGCGGCCTCAAAAGCCAAGGGCCTGGGCACAAATCTGTCGCTGCCGCCGAAGCTGCTGCCCAGCCGGGAGACCGGCCGCGGGTCCGGCGCCGAGCTGTTCCTGTGCGAGGGCGATTCGGCGCTGGGCACCATCAAAGCGGCGCGAGACGCGACCTTCCAGGCCGCCTTTCCGCTGAAAGGCAAGCCGCCCAACGTCTATGGCTTCACCGTGAGCAAGGCGCGGGTCAAGGACGAGTTCGACGCGATCGAACGCATCCTGGGCTGCGGGGTGCGCGACCACTGCGACCCGGAACTGTGCCGCTATGACCGGATCCTGTTCGCCTCCGACGCCGATCCAGACGGCGGAAATATCAACTCGAGCCTGATCTCGATGTTCCTGGACTTCTACCGGCCACTCGTGCAAGCCGGAATGGTCTACGTGACGCTGCCACCACTGTTCGTCGTCAAGGACGGCACCCAGCGGATCTACTGCCAGGATGAGTCGGAGCGCGATGCCGCGGTGGCACAATTGAAAGCCGCTTCCAAACGCAAGTTGGAGGTGCAGCGCAACAAGGGTCTCGGCGAGATGGACGCCGACGACTTCTGGAACACCGTGCTGGATCCGCAGCGGCGCACGGTGATTCGGGTGCATCTCGATGACGGTCAGAAGAACCTGCACCACACGTTATTCGGCGGACCACCCGAGGGCCGGCGCACGTGGATGGCCGATATCGCCTCCCGCGTCGATACGTCAGCGTTGGACCTCGACTAGGAGATCTGGGAAAACACTGTGACCGCCACCCTGGATGTTCCTGAGCAGAACCCCGACCTGGTGCTTGACCAGAGCGCCGATGACTACTGGAACCACTACCAGCTGACGTTCGCGCTCTACAGCGTCAGCGACCGTGCCATCCCGTCCGCATTCGACGGGCTCAAGCCTGGCCAGCGACGGCTGCTCTACCAGATGCACGATTCGAGGCTGCTGCCCGGAAACAAGCCGCAGAAGTCCTCGAAGGTCTGCTCAGCGGTCACCGGTAACCTGCACCCCCACGGCGGCGCGTCGATGTACGGGGCCGCGGCGCTGATGGCCGCCGAATTCCAGCGCGTGAAAGTCATTGACGGACAAGGTGCGTTCCCGCGCATCCAGGGTGACATCCCCGCTGCCGACCGCTACACCGAGATGCGGTTGTCCGCACCCGGTGCGGCACTGACGGCCGAACTCGACGACCACGCCGTGCGGATGGTGTCGACGTTCGACGGCGAGTGGACTGAGCCGACGGTGCTGCCGGCGCGATGGCCGGTGCTGCTCTGCAACGGCGCCATGGGCATTGCCGAAGGCTGGGCCACCAAAGTGCCGGCACACAATCCGCGCGAGGTCATGGCCGCCTGCCGGGCGCTGCTGGCCGACCCCGAGTTGACCGACGACGCCCTGGTCGAAATGATCCCCGGGCCCGACTGGGGTTGCGGGTCCACTGTCATCGGTACGGCCGGGCTGCGGGAGTACATCACCACCGGCCGCGGTGCGTTCACGGTGCGCGGCGCCGTGTCCGTCGACGGCAAGAATGTCATCGTCACCGAACTGCCGCCGGGCGTCGCGAGTAACACTGTGCAGGAACGCATCCGGGCGCTAGTCGAGTCCGGGGATATGTCCGGTGTGGCCGATATGTCGGATCTGACCGATCGGCGCAACGGGCTTCGGATCGTGGTCACCGCCAAACGCGGTCACAGCGCGGAGCAGATCCGTGAACAGCTGCTCGCACTGACGCCGCTGGAGTCGACGTTCGCCGCCAGCCTGGTCGCGCTGGACGGAGACCGGGTGCCGCGGTGGTGGTCGGTGCGTGAACTGATCGCCGCGTTCCTGTCGCTGCGGGATTCGGTTGTGTTGCACCGCAGTGAGTATCGGCTGGAGAAGGTAGCCGCGCGGCGCCATCTGGTGGCCGGCCTGATGACCATACACCTGGACATTGATGCCGCGGTGGCGGTGATCCGCGGATCCGACACCGTTGACGAGGCCCGTCGGGGTTTGCAGGAACGGTTCGCCATCGACGCCGAACAGGCCGATTACGTTCTGGCGCTGCAGTTGCGCCGGCTGACGAAGCTCGACGTCATCGAGCTGCGGGCCGAAGCGGACAAGCTGGACGCCGAATTCGCGGAGCTGACCGAGTTGGTGTCCAACCCCGATGCGCGACGGGTGGTGATCGACAACGAGCTTGTCGAGACGGCGAAGCTATTCGACGGCGCCGAGTTCGACCGCCGCACCGTACTCGACTTTGCGGCTATTCCGGTGGCCGCCGCCGCCGACGCGGACGGCCCCCGCGACCGAAAGGTCAACGCCTCCTGGCGACTTGACGACCGTGGTGTGCTCTCGGAAAGCCACGGCGACCTGCTCAGCTCAGGTCTGGGCTGGGCGGTGTGGATCGACGGCCGGATCAAGTTCACCACCGGCAACGGTCTGCCGTACAAGATCCGAGACATCCCGGTAGCCCCGGACATCACCGGACTGGTGCAATCGGGAGTGCTGGCACCTGGCTATCACCTGGCGCTGGTAACCCGCCGCGGCAAGATACTCCGCATCGACCCCACCGCAGTGAATCCCCAGGGCGCGGCGGGTAACGGCGTGGCCGGAGTTCGGTTGACGGCAGGCGACGCCGGCGATGAGGTCATCGCTGCGCTGCCAGTCACCTGCGATAACGGGGAGGCGATCCTGTCGAAGTCCGAAAAGGGCTGGAAGGTAACCGAAGTCGCCGACATCCCGGTGAAAGGCCGCGGTGGCGCCGGTGTTGGGTTCCATCCGTTCGTCAGGGGTGAGGATTCGCTGCTGGCGGTGTCGATCTCTGCGACCGGATTCGTGCGCGGGAAGAGGGCTGTGCGCGCCGAGAAGCGCTCCAAGGCCTCGATTAAGGGTTCCGGTGACGGCGTGATACCTGCCGGGTAGATAACGCCCTACAGTGGACCCCGACCGGCCAAACCAGGCCGGGGTTCAGCGAAAGGCAACACACACATGGCTGAGGAGCTCGCGCCGCGTTTCGAGGATGTGCAGGCGCACTACGACCTGTCTGACGACTTCTTCCGCCTGTTCCTCGACCCCACCCAGACCTACAGTTGCGCCTACTTCCTGGGCGAGGATATGAAGCTGGAAGACGCGCAGATCGCCAAGATCGACCTCTCCCTTTCCAAGCTGGGCCTGCGGCCGGGCATGACGCTGCTCGACATCGGCTGCGGCTGGGGCGCCACTATGCGCCGCGCCCTGCAGAAATGCGACGTCAACGTCATCGGCCTGACGCTGTCGAAGAACCAAGCGGCCCACGTACAGAAGTCGTTCGACGAGATGGACAGCCCGCGCAGCAGGCGGGTTCAGCTCATGGGGTGGGAGCAGTTCGACGAGCCCGTCGACCGCATCGTGTCAATCGGCGCGTTCGAGCACTTCGGCCAGGATCGCTACGACGACTTCTTCGCGAGGGCCTACAGCCTGCTACCGGCCAACGGCCTCATGATGCTGCACACGATCACCGTCGTCTCGGAGCAGGAACTGATCGAGTCCGGCTTGCCATTAACGATGGACCTGGTCAACTTCAGCGATTTCATGAAGACCGAAATCTTCCCGGGCGGCTACCTGCCGACCATCCAAATGGTCAAGGAGCACGCGCAGAAGGCCGGCTTCAAGCTGGCCCGTCGCCAATCGCTGCAGCGGCATTACGCGAAGACCCTGGACATCTGGGCCGCGGCCCTGGAGGCACGCGAAAGCGAGGCCATCGCGATCCAGTCCCAAGAGGTCTACGAGCGGTACATGCGGTACCTCACCGGCTGCGCGAACCTCTTCCGCAAGGGCTACACCGACGTCAACCAATTCACCCTGCGCAAGTAAATCGCGCCGAGAATGTGCTGTGCATCACAAACGCCCAGCCGATCCGCTCAACATCACAAAAGTGCTGCGCTCCTGCGCGGTTTCCGCTGGTAGAATCCCTTTCTAACACCTCGGCCCGACGTCGGTGACGTGATCATTCCCTTTGGACGGCCAGCTTGTTGAGCTCACCGTCGAGCTGCCTGTGCAGGTCACGCGTAGGTAACGCATCGAGCTTTCACAGGTCCGTCATAGCGAGGACGTGCTACACATGTCGAATCGGATATCAGGGGATGAGGGGTGGTTCGGATTGCTCGACATCGCGGGGGCGAATTCGGTTCAGCGGCGTACCTTTTGGGGGCTTTTGAGTCCTTTGGGGCTTTAACCGCCGCGCTTGAACAATTTTGAAGAATTGTGATCTGACCGAATAACGGATACTTCGGGCCATCCCCGGCGGCACGGGAGCTGTCGGGAGCTATCGAGAGCTATCAAGAGCTCACGCCGTGAGCTAGAGGGTTCGCGTAGCAAACCGGCCCAACGCACCGGCTACTCCAGCCATGATCCAGCCACGACTGAACTTCGACACTTTCGACGACGGAATTGAAGGCTTCGCCATGCTCAGAAAGCAGCCCACCCGATGGACCTGGGCACGCACCGACGTGTTCTCGGTGCTGGGTCGCTTCGTGGTGCGCGCGCCGTGGTTGATGATCGCCGCCTGGGTGGCCGCGGTCGCCGTGCTGGCCGTGGCCTTCCCGCCGTTGACCAAGGTGGTCGAGAGCAAGACGCTGCAGCCGCTGCCGCCGCAGGCCATGGCGGCTGCCGAGCAGATGGCCAAGGACTTCGGCGAATCGGCGCAGAACGCGCTGGTCGTCGTCCTCACCGACAATCGGGGTCTGCAACCCGGCGACGAGGACGTGTATCGCAAACTGGCCGACGCGTTACGCGGCGAGGCCCACGACGTGACGGGCGTGCAGGACATCGCGACCACGCCCGCACTGCGCCCGCTGATGGTCAGCGCCGACAACAAAGCGGTCTACATGGTGGTCATGCTGCGCCCGGCGGTCGGATCGCCGGAGTCCACGCAGGCCTACCAACGGATCAGCGAAATCGCGAAGCGCGTCACCGCGGGCTCGTCGTTGACAGCGAATGTGACCGGGCAGGCCGCCATGGTCGCCGACCTGTCGATCGTGATCGAGCGTGACATGCACTTGGTCGAGATCGCCACCGGATTGTTGGTGCTGTTGATCTTGGCGGTCATCTACCGCCGGCCGGTCACGGTTCTGGTGCCGTTGATCACCATCGGGGCGTCGGTGGCGGCGGCGCAGGGCGTGGTGTCCGGGCTGGGCCAGGCAGGGCTGGGGGTTTCAGCGCTGACGGTCGTGTTGATGACGGCGATGGTCGTCGGCGCCGGCACCGACTACGCCGTCTTCCTGATCAGCCGCTACCACGAGTACGTGCGCTCCGGAACGGACTCCGACCGGGCGGTCCGCAAGGCGCTGAGTTCGATTGGCAAGGTCATCGCGGGCTCGGCCGCCACCGTCGTCATCACCTTCCTCGGGATGATCTTCACCCGGCTGCCCGCGTTCACGACTGTTGGTCCGGCGCTTGCGATTTCGATCGCCATCGCGTTTCTTGCCGCCATCACGCTGTTGCCGGCGATCCTGGTGATCGCGGGCCGGCGCGGATGGGTGACGCCACGACAGGGCTCCGCCGGCCGGCGCTGGCAGCGGTCCGCGGTCAACATCGTCCGCCGGCCCAAGGCCCATCTGGTGGTGAGTCTGTCGGTGCTGATAGCTCTGGCCTCCTGCGCGGCCCTGCTGCACCCGACCTACAACGATCGCCTGCAACTGCCGGCCTCGGCGCCCAGCAATGTCGGCTTTTCGACAATGGCGGCCCACTTCTCGACGAGTGCGTTGCTGCCGCAGTACATCTACGTGCGCTCACCGCACGACCTGCGGACGCCACAGGCCCTGGCCGACCTGGACCAAATGGCGCAACGCGTGTCCCAACTGCCCAATATCGCTGCGGTGCGCGGCATTACGCGACCAACGGGCCAGCCGCTCGACCAAGCCAAGCTCAGCTCCCAGGCCGGAATGGTCGGCGGCAAGCTTTCCGATGCCTCGACGCAGATCAGCGACCGAACCAACGACCTCGACGCGCTGACCAACGGCGCCGACCAACTGGCCAACGCCCTCGCCCAGGTTCGCGACCAAATCCACGGCGCCAGCGGGCCCATCGCGCAGCTGGGCCGGGTGCAGCAACAACTCGCCGGTGCCGCCAACCTGCTGGACAACATCCGTGGACTCGCGAACGGGCCCGCGTCGACATTCGCCAATGGCGTTACCGCCTCGGCGAGTTCGATGCTCGACGCGTTGCGAAACAATCCGGCGTGCAACTCCGATCCCGCTTGCCAGTCCCGGATCGCGCAGCTCGTCGCGGCGCGTAACAACGGTACGTTGGGTGCCACCCCGGAGCTGCAAAGCCTGCAGGCGGCCGTGCAGAGTCTGAGCTCGCAGTTGGCGACGGCGGGCAACACCCTGCGGGCAGCAACTGGCGCCGCCGGCGGGCCGTTGAAGATCGCGGAGCTGCAGGGGCTGCAAGCGGTTGCCGACCAGCTGGCCGACGGCAGCCGCCGGCTGGCCCAAGGCGTGCACACACTCGTCGACCAGACCAAGCAGATGGGTACGGGCCTGACCCAGGCGGCCGACATCCTGTTGTCGATGAAGCGCGACGCCGCCTCAACCTCCATGGGGGGCATGTATATCCCGCAGCAGGTGCTGAATTCGGACGATTTCAAGAACGCCGCGAAGATCTTCATCTCGCCCGACGGGCACTCGGTGCGCTACCTCGTTGAGACGAAATTCGATCCGTTCAGCACGGCCGCGATGGACCAGGTGTCGTCGATTCTCGACACCGCGCGGGGCGCGCAGCCCAACACCTCGCTGTCCGATGCGTCGACATCGGTGCTGGGCACCACCGCGATGTACAGTGCGGTCCGCAGCTACTACAACCAGGACCTACGACTGATCGTCATCATCACACTGCTCGTGGTCCTCGTCATCCTCATCCTCCTGCTCCGGGCGATCGTTGCACCGCTGTATCTCATTGCCTCCGTCGCGATCTCGTATCTTTCGGCGTTGGGCGTGGGAGTGCTCTTCTTCCAGTTGATGCTGCACCAAGCCATCTCGTTCAACGTGCCGGCGACGGCTTTCATCGTGCTGGTGGCGGTTGGGGCCGACTACAACCTGTTGCTGATCAGCAGAATTCGCGAAGAGTCGGGCTCCGGCATCCGCGCCGGCATCGTCCGTGCGGTCGGTCTCACCGGTGGGGTCATCACCTCGGCCGGTGTCATCTTCGCCGCGTCGATGTTCGGCCTGCTGTTCGGCAGCGTCTCAACCATGATCCAAACCGGGTTCATCATCGGCATGGGCCTGTTAATCGACACCTTTGTGGTGCGCACCATCACCGTGCCGGCTTTGGCCGCACTGATCGGGCGGGCGAACTGGTGGCCGTCCAAAGATGGCCGGGCACAGCCCAATTCAATGCCGGATTCGCGGCCTAATTCGTGCCCATGCGACAAGACTTTCGATAGGGAAGGAATCTCATCAACATGAACGGCAAAATGAACAACGTCCTCGATCTGACCGACCAGTCCATGTTCCTCGGTGAACGAGCGACCGGAACCACCGGCCTGCTGCAATGCGTGTGGGTGTACAACCGCGCAATCGACATCGATGGTCTGCGTCGGTTCCACCACCATCTTCAGCGAGGATGGTTATCCCGCCGCATCGAACGATCCCCATTGCCCTTCGCCCGGGCCCGCTGGGTAACGTCCGGCGCTGCAGCCGACATCGAGATCGCCCGGCCGCGACCGCGCGGCGAGTTCCAGGCCTGGCTGAACGAACAGACCCACGCCGGAGTGGATTCCGAGCACGGGCCTGGCGTGCACCTTGCCGTGCTGCCGTTCACCGACGGCGGCGCGGGGGTTAGCCTCGTCACCTCACATGCCCTCGCCGACGGCATCGGGCTGTGCGAGGCGGTGGCCAACGCGGCCTGCGGGCGCGACGATGCGATCGACTGGCCCGCCGCCGGGTCACGCCGGCGGCGGCGGGCGCTGCGCGAAGACGCCCGCCAAACCGCACGTGACACCAGGGGTGTCGGCCGCGCCGTCGCAGCCGGAGCCCGTTTGACCCGGCGTGGCGGCGCCGCTGCCGGCTCGGGTGCCCCGCCGGCGACCAAGCTGCCCAAAAGGCCGGCCGCGGGGGCGGACGAGCGCGTCGCTCTCCCAACCGCAACGATCTTCGTCGACGCCGACGAGTGGGACGCCCGGGCACGGGCGCTCGGGGGGACAAGCAACGCGCTGTTCTCGGGATTGGCAGTCCGCCTGGCGGAACGGATGGGGCGGGTCGCCGCAGACGGCACGCTCACCATGGCGATGGCCGTCAACGAGCGCGTCCCCGGCGATACCCGTGCCAACGCGGTATCGAACGTCGACATCACGATCGACCCCGCACCCGCAACCAGTGACCTGCGCGGGATCCGGTCCGCGGTCAAGCAAGCGCTGATCCGCCACCAGGAGACACCGGACGATCGGTGGAAGCTGTTGGCGCTCGTTCCCTTCGTGCCGCGACGGATACTGCGGCGGATGGTCAGCGTGGCCGCCGGCGGCCCGACCACCGTCATCGCGTCCAACCTCGGCGCGGTCGATCCGGCCGTCACTCGGGTAGATGGAACCGACGCCGACTACTTCTCGATGATGTCTCTGTTCCCGGGCGTGACGAAGGAGATCGCCTACCGCGCCGGCGGACGACTGGCGCTGGGCGCGGGCAGGGTGCACGGCAAGGTTTTCGTCACGGTGATTGCGTATCAGCCGGGCGGTGAGAACTCGAATGAAGCCTTAGAACAGGATCTTTCGTGCGCGCTCAGCGACTTCCACCTCACCGCCACGGCGGGCTGGGGACGCCTCGAGTTGGTGGGCGCGGCCTAACCGATCCTCAGACACCGACCCTTCAACTCCGTCACAGCACGAGCCGGAGCTGCCGCGCGGCGAGTCGCAGCGTCAGCCGCTGTCCCCAGGACAGCGCCAACGCGTCGCTCTCGATGCCGTCGCCGAACACCACCAACCGATCCGACTCCACGTCGACGGTCAGCGTCGCCGGCCCGCCACCCAAGGCCAGGTCCCCCTCCACCAGGGACGTGCCCGTTGCGGGCGACGGCCAGGCCTCGCGGACGAACCACGCGAGCCGCGGTTCGGTCGGTCCCGGCAATACGAGCCTGCTTCTGTGTTGTTCTGCGACCGACCGACACCACCCGGTTGCGCCGGTTCCTGTGGAGACGATCAGTCCGGACGACGCCTGCCGCTCGTTGCGGCCGTCGGGCAAGGCGAGCGTGTAGCGCGCGGTTTGATGGCTGGCGTGACCGACGAAGACCTCGTTGACTGCCACCAGCTGCTGCCCGTCATCGGTCACCGCGGCGGCCATGGTGCGCGGCTCGACGTCGGCACTGTTCTGCGCCGCGGCCCGGAGCCGCGCGCCGGCGTCGTCGGGGGTGTGCCGCACCAACACCCCGGCGTTGCGGTCCGGTTCCGGGTTAACGCCGATCACCGGCTGACCGTCGAGGTACTTGGCGACGTTGGCCACCAGCCCGTCTTGCCCGACGACGATCACGACGTCGCCGGGCTCGAACAGGAATCGGGACAGGTCGGCCCGCTCGACCCGGCCGCGTCGCCAGTCCGCCGGAATCGCGGCGGCGACGGTGGCCAGGGCCGACCGGGTGCGGGTGTGCCGGCCTTGGAGCTCATCGATGCTGCGGCCGCGACTGGACAGGAAGAACGCCGCCTGCCCGTGGGTGCCGTGCCGGGCGACGGCATCGTCGAGTTCGGTGCGCCGGTGCACCAGCACCGCCCTCGGTGGGAGGGTCACGACGCACCTACGCCCGGTCGGGGTGTGCCCAGCCGGGCCAACACGGGCGCCAGCAGGTCCGGCGTCAACACCAGGTGCTCGATCTTGGGCAGGTTGGCGGCCAGTTCCTTGACCGCCAGGCCCAGCAGGGTGGCCTCGGGCAGGTCGCGGTAAGCGGCCAGGCGCGCGGACTCGGCGGCTGCTTCGGCATCCCCCAGCAGTCGGGTGGCTTCCGCCTTCGCCTCGGCCAGCTGTACGTCACGGCGGGCCTGCGCCTCGGTGGCGATCGCGTCGGCGGCCCAGGACTCGCGCGTTTTCAGGCGCGCGTTCGCGCCGTTCTGCGCCACCAGCTCCTCCTCGCGGCGAGCCAGTTCGATCTTGGTCTGCAGTTCGTTCTCGCCGATGGCCCGCTCCCGTTCCACGGCCAGCGCCCGCCGCTCGAATGTGGCACGGTCCGCCTCCTGCTGGACCTGTTCGCGGGTGGGGGTCTGTAGCGCGCGTTCCACCTCCGGCTCGGGACGAATCGCCACCACCCGGACCCCGATGACTGCGATCCCGGTTTCGGCGAGTCGCGCGTCGCTGGCGAGGCCCGCGGCCATGCGGTCCCGTACCGCGCTGATCCCGTCCACCAGGGCCAAGGCCAGTACGGTCCGGGCCAGCAGCTCCAGCCCGTGCTGTTGGGCGGATTCGGTGAGCATTCCGGCCAGCTGCTCGAGGGGAGCCGAGCGCCAGTATCCGGTGTCGGTGTTGATCGCAAAGTCGATGCGCTGCGCGGCCAGCGTCGGGTCGACGATGCGGTACGTCAGGGTGGCCTGTACGGCCACGTCCTGGAAATCGGCCGTCCTAGCGTGAAATAGCAACGGCAGCTCGCGGTCGTCGAGCGGAATCTCTGACATCGCCGCGGTCAATGGAACAAACCAGAACGCCAGCCCGGGACCGTCGTGCACGAGCCTGCCCCGGCGCAGTGCCCGGATGTGCGCCGTCGGCGCGACGCGCAGGTGACGCAGCAGTGGGTAGTGGGTGATGACGGCCATGGCGGCCACCTCCTTCTTATTTATCGTCTTAGTGACGATAAGACCAGGATGGCTTTTCGTCAATCCGACGATTAGCCTGATGCGATGCCGCGCTACGAGCCGAACGACTATCCACCGGTGGCGGTGACCGTCGACCTCGTGGCGTTGACGATCCGAGACGACGAACTCTGTGCGTTGGTGGTGCGACGCGGGCAGTCGCCCTACGCCGGCCGGTGGGCACTGCCAGGCGGATTCGTCCGCCCCGGCGAGGATCTCGACGAGGCGGGCGCCCGTGAGCTGATGGAGGAGACCGGTGTGCCCGTCGACCGTCTGCACTTGGAGCAGCTGGCCAGCTACGGTGCGCCGCAACGTGATCCGCGAATGCGGGTGATCACGGTCGCGTATCTTGGCCTGGCGCCGAACCTTCCGCTACCGGCCGCTGGCGGCGATGCTGCCGGTGCGCGCTGGGCGCCCGTGTCCGAACTGACGACGACCAGGCTCGCGTTCGATCACGGCCAGATCCTGGCCGACGGCGTGGAACGGGCACGCGCCAAACTCGAGTACACGCCGCTGGCGACCACATTCTGTGCGAGTGAGTTCACGGTGGCCGAACTGCGGCGGGTGTACGAGATCGTTTGGGGCACAGAGCTGGACAGCAGGAACTTTCACCGCAAGGTCACCGGGACCGAGGGGCTTCTGGTTCCCACCGGGCGGACCACCACCCGTCACGGGGGTCGTCCGGCGCAGCTCTACCGACCTGGCGAGTTGGGGGTTCTGCACCCGCCGATGACGCGTGCGAGCCTCCCCGGTATCTGAACCCGATGCCGGGGTCTGAAGAATCCTCGTTTCGCATTGACCGCGGCGGTACGCTGATGTCCTTGACGATCGCCAACTGATCGCTGCTGGGCATCGGAGGTGGGTTATGCCCTTTGAAGCGTCCTTTGTCACGGTGGTGCCAGAGTGTGTGGGCGACACGGCCGGACAACTGGAGAACATCGGCTCTGCGCTGACTGCGGCCAGGGCGGCCGCGGCGGCTCCGACCACCGGGGTTCTGGCCGCCGGCATCGATGAGGTGTCCGCGGCGATGGTGTCGCTGTTTAACGGGCACGCGCAGGAGTACCAGGCGCTCAGCGCCGAGATGAGCGCGTTTCACGCGCAGTTCACCCAGGCGGTCAACCAGGCCGGACTCGCGTATGCCGGGGCCGAGGCGGCCAACGTCTCGCCGCTGCAGAGCCTGGAACAGCTGGGAGTCTTTTCGCCCGTCAAATTGCTGACGGGGCGTCCACTGGTCGGCGATGGCGCCAACGGCACCGCGGCGAGTCCCAACGGGCAGGCCGGTGGCTTCTTGTACGGCAGTGGCGGCACCGGCTATAGCTTTACCGGTAGCACCACCGCCCAGGCCGGCGGTAACGGGGGCGCCGCGGGGTTGATCGGCAATGGCGGGGCCGGGGGCAGCGGCTGGTTGGGTGGCACCGGCGGGACCGGCGGTCGCGGCGGGTGGTTGTCCGGCAGCGGCGGGGCCGGGGGCAGCGGTGGTGCCGGCGCTTCGGGCCTAGTGAACTTGAACGGCGGCGCCGGCGGCGCCGGTGGGGCCGCCGGGTTGTTTGGCACCGGCGGGGCCGGCGGTACCGGCGGGACCGGCGGGACCTACACCCAATCGGTCGCCAGCAACCCGATCGTCGACCTCTCCGCTCTGCAGGGCGGCACCGGCGGAGCCGGCGGTGCTGGGGGGACCGGCGGGATGCTGTCGGGCAATGGTGGGGCCGTCGGGCAACCCGGCGCGGGCCCCCCGCCAAACACCGGCATGTTGACCGTCGGTACCTCGGGCACCTTCACCTTCGAGATCAAGAACGACACGGGCAGCCTCGCGAATGTCACGTTGAGTCCCGTGGGCAATATCGCAGTTACCCCGATCATTCTGAATCTGTCAGCCGGCTACGTGGGCACATGTACCACCACCAGCAGCGGCCCCCCGTCCGCCGGCAGCGCCATTATCGTGAAGTACTTCTGATGCTCCCACTGAGGCTCGCCCAGCTCTAGCCGGGGCCGGGGGCCCCGGGCGGATCCGCATTCGGTGGAGGTTTAACGGCCGGTGGGGGAGGGCGGTGCCGGACGGTGCCGGGACAGGTCACGTTGCGAATGCAGCCGCAGTTGAGTCCGGCGATGCAAGCGCCGCCGCCGACCGGAACGACGGGAAAGGCCCCTCCGTCGCCGGCGCGATCGCCGGGCGCGGGTGTTGTGCCAGACCCGATTGCTAGTACGAGCGCGGCCGCCGCGGCGGCCGATGCGAGCGGCTTCCTGCCCTTGTCCATCACAACTCCCAACGTAGATTCAGAAGCTTCGCGCCGCGCCCCCGGAACGGTTGGAATCTCCTGAGATTCGGAGCCGGTTGAGCCCCGGACGGGTTTAAACGGGTTTAGACCGGATGGGACGGGATGGAACGGGATGCGACGGGTTGGGACGCGATTCGACGACGGGGTGGCAGCGCCTCCCGCGCGTAGCATCCTCATATGAACAGGGCCTTCGTCATTACGTTCGCGGTCGGGTTGATCGTTGCACTGTTTGGTCTGATCTGGGCGCTCCAGGGATTCGGAGTGCTTGGTGGTAGCCCGATGAGCAACACAACGACCTGGTCCGTCATCGGCCCGATCACGTCGCTGATCGGCATCGTCATTGCGGTATTCAGCTGGCGGAAGATCTCCAGCTAAATAAAATTGCAATAGCGCCTCATTTCTCCGCCACCGTGAAGTGCACCGTGTGCCAGCCGGTGGCGCCGTCCGGGACGGTCTGGGCCCGATCTTCAGTTTGGACGGCTCCGGTGTTGTCGGTGGCCCGCACGGTGATGGAGTGCTTCCCAGGACTTTTCGCCTGCCAGGGGAACCTCCACAACCGCCAGGTCTCGTTGGAATAGCTCGCGCCCGGTTCAGCGGGCTGCCACCCGGCATCGTCGATGCGGACCTCCACCGCCCGCACGCCACGGTTCTGTGCCCACGCGACACCGCCAAACACGACGGGCCCGATCGGCACTGTCTGACCACCTTTCGGCACGTCTATCCGCGACTCGGTCTTGATGGGCGCACGCGGCGCCCAGCCCATCCGCGTCCAGTACGCCGCGGCGCGGTCGAAGCGCGTCAGCTCCAGGTTGACGACCCACTTGGTGGCCGACACGTACCCGTAGAGCCCGGGTACCACCAGCCGGGCCGGGTAGCCATGCTCGACCGGCAGCGGCTGTCCGTTGAGGCCGACCGCCAGCAGCGCGTCGCGGCCATCGGTGAGTGCCTCCACTGGCGTCCCGGCGGTGAACCCGTCGATCGACGTCGAGAGCAGCATGTCGGCGTCCGCGTGCACACCGGCTAGCGCGAGCAGATCAGCCATCCGGTAGCCCGTCCAGATTCCCGTCGAAATCAATGGACCCCCAACCGGATTCGATACGCAGGTTAACGTCATCGCCGTTTCGACAACGTCGAAGCCTACGAGGTCGTTGAAGCTGTAGGTCGCTTCGTGGTCCACCATGCCGTGGATGCGCAGCCGCCAGTCGCTGTACCTGAGTTGCGGGACACTGAGCGCGGTGTCCACCCGGTAGAAGTCGGTACCGGCGGTGACAAAGCTAGGCAGCGCAACGCCGTTCGGCTGCACCTCGGCGGGTATTGGTGGCGCCGAGATCCGCGGTCGGGGAAGGGTGAAGTTGTTGCGGTCAGCGGCCACCGAATGCACGAGCCGGGTGACGACCGCACCGACCACGCCACTCACCACTCCGAATCCGAGCAATCCGAGCATGACCAACCTGCGCCTGCCGCCGTCGGGATCGTCGTGTTCGGCGCCGTCTTCCGGGCCGGACCAGAACCGACGGGTGAGCAGGCGAAGGACCGCCACGCCGCAGGCGGCACCCGCGACGGTGGGGATCGTGTCGAGTGCTGCCGCGTCCGGCCGCGACAGCACTGCGACGCATCCGAGGACGCCCGCCCCGGCGATAACGGCGCTGCCGAGCGGGCGGCGCCGCGTCTCGAGGGTCCCGGCGATCGCAGCGATCGTCGCGATCACCACGAGCACGACGAAGGCGAGGAAGGGTTTGTCCAGCGAGCCAAGGGTCTGAATCGCCCACTCTTTGATGGGCCCCGGTGTCAGGTCGACGACCGCCGAGCCGATCGCACCACGCGCATCGGCCCGCGCACCGAACGGGATGCCCACCAGCTGGGCCACAGCAAGCGAGACGGACGCGGCGGCGATCCCGGCGAGCATCCGCTCATTCGACGAGGCGGGAGCCGCGGGAGCCACCGCAGCCACTGTACCCGCGCGCGCCGTAGCGAGGGCAAACACTTTGGCGTGCGGGCGAACCTGGCAGGACCTTTACCGGGGTGTATCCCAGGCGTATTGTTCCGCCTTGCCGGCGTGGATTAAGACGGAGTTAACGCTGATGGATCGTGTCGCGGTTATCACTGGAGCCAGCCGGGGAATCGGCGCGCAGACCGCAAAGGTACTTGCGGAGCAGGGATTTCGGGTGGTCGTCAACTACCGGTCCAGCGCCGAGCAGGCCGACGAAGTGGTCCGGGCCGCGACCGCTGCCGGCGGTGCGGCCGTGGCGATTCGGGCCGATGTCACGGCGCCCGGCGATGTCGCCGCGATGGTCGACGCAACCAACGAAAAGTGGGGCCGTGTCGACGTTCTCGTGCACAACGCACTGATTCCATTTGATGTCACCTCGTTCGCCGATCTGAGTTGGGAGCAACTTGGCGGCAAGCTGGACCGGGAGCTGCATGCCGCCTTCCTGCTAACCAAAGCCGTTGTACCGGGCATGATTTCCCGAGGATACGGTCGGCTGGTCTACCTCAGCACCGGGTTGTCCCGCCGGCCGCGCGAAGGCATGATCACGCTGGGCACCGCCAAGGCGGCACTGGACCAGTTTGTCCGATACGTCGCGCTCGAAGTAGCGCCGCACGGGATCACCGCCAACCTCGTCGCGCCGGCCACGGTGGCCGAAACAAAGGTGACCGGGCAGTTGACGACCGGGGAGGCGGGCCAACTCGGCGCAACCAACCCCATGGGCCGCCTGGTGCGCCCCGACGAGGTGGCCAAGACGGTTGCCTTCTTGGCGAGTGCGGATGCCGGTTTCACCACCGGCCACTACATGGAGGTCAACGGCGGCCTTGCAATGGACTGAAACCAGCTGAGGGGTCTTGGCCATGCAGACGATCGATCTGGCGTATGTGGGGCGCGGTATCCATGAGGAACTGGTCGCCTACGTTGCCGACCAGGAGGGGTATTACGAGGATGAAGGGGTCCACGTCGCGATCCGCGACGGGATCGGCTGGACAGCGGAGCGTCTGCGCCGTTGCGCGGTGATCGGTCTGGGTCGGGCGCTGTTGTCGCGGCTGACCGACGGGATCGGTTGGACGGCGCTCAGCGTCAACACCGACCGCCCGCTGTTCTGGTTTCTCGGTAGCGCGGACGTGACGTCCATGGCGGATCTCCGGGGACGGCGCTTGGCCGTCCACGCCGCCGCCAGCCCTCCCGGTTGTTTCGCCCGGATCGTCCTGCGTAAGCACGGGCTTGATCCCGACCGCGACCTGGAGTGTGTGGTGCGGCGTCCGGGTGACTACCAGATGGACCTGCGGCGGCTCAGGGACGGGTCGATCGACGCCGCCTACGTGGGCAGCACGCTCGCTCCCGAACAGGTCGCCGAGGAAGAAGGGTTCCACCTGCTCGCGTGGGTCGGCGATGACTTCCAGATCCCGACCGTCGGCGTCGCCGTCGACCCCGTGCATATCCCGTTGGACACCCCCGCTTTGCAGGCGCTGCTGCGGGCCAATCAACGGGCGCTGCGGACCCTTGCCGAACAACCCGGCCTGGCCGTCGACTACATCGCCGTGTTCCTCGATCGGCTCACGCGTGACGAAGCGCAACGACACTACGAGCGATACGTCGGGCCGTACTTCACCCCCGACCGCTCGGTGGACCCCAACATCGCGCAGCGCGCGATCGACGCCGTCGCCGGCGAACTCGGTGTTGCCTCGGTGTCGGCCGGCGCGGTATATGCCGCTGAAATATAGCCGACCGGTCGACTATTATTGCGGGTATGCCGCGCCCCGCAAACCCAGAAGTGCGCCGCCACCTGCTCGCGGCGGGGCTCGACCTCGTGCACGCGCGCGGATTCGCCGCTAGCGGCGTCAAAGACATCACCGACGCGGCCGGCGTGCCGAAAGGGTCGTTCTACGCGTATTTCGCCAGTAAGGAAGCCTTTGCGGCGGCCATCCTCGAGCACTACTGGGTGGACATCGAGATGCGGTTGCTGCCAATCCTGGAGGCGGACGGGTCGACGCAGGAGCGAATCACGCGCTTCTTCCACGCGCTCGCCGACGAACACGAGTCCGGCGACTTCCTGCTCGGCTGCCTGGTCGGCAACATGTCGCTCGAGCTGGGCGGTGCGAGCGAACCGGTGCGCGCCGAGCTCGTCAGCATTCTCGACCGCTGGGACGGGGCGCTCAGCGCGTGTGTGCGGTCCGGCCAGCGGGCGCTCGGCGACATCCGAACCGACGTCAATGCGGAAGAGCTTGCCTCCCAATTGCTCGAGGCCTGGGAAGGCGCGGCCCTGCGCGGGAAGGTGACTCGCAGCCGCACCCCATACGACCGGTTCGAAGCGGTCACCCTCCCTGCGCTTCTGCACTGATCCGGGATGGGCGAGGACGGCGGGAGTAGGGGCTTGTTTATAGACGACTGGTCATCTATCATTACGATCAGAAGCCCGAACAAGGAGGACGATGGCCATGCCGACCGAGAATCTGACCCAGCAGAGAATTGCTTTGAACGACGGCAGCGGTGAGATCCCGGCGCTCGGGTTCGGGACTTCGCTCTCCGATAACACCAAGACGCGAAGCGCCGTGCGGACGGCGGTCGAGGTGGGTTTCCGCCACCTCGACACTGCGGAGCGGTACCGCAACGAAGGCGAGGTCGGCGCGGCGCTCAAGGACTTGTTCGCGGCCGGGACCGTGCGCCGCGAGGACCTGTTTGTGACCGCGAAGATGTGGAACAACAACCATCGACCCGAGCGGGTCAGGCCCGCGCTGCAGGCCAGCCTTGACAGGCTCGGTCTGGACGCTGTCGATCTGTACCTGGTGCACACGCCGTTCGCGTTCAAGCCCGGTGACGATCAGGATCCCCGCGACGCGCATGGAGAGGTTGTCTACGACGACGGCGTGACGCTGGAGGAAACCTGGAGCGCGATGGAGTCCCTTGTGGATGAAGGACTTTCGCGATCGATAGGCCTGTCCGACATCGACGCGGCGGGCACGTGCAAGATCGTCGAAACCGCCCGAATCAAGCCGGCGGTCGTCGAGGTCGAGTCACACCCATACCACCCGCAATGGGAGCTGCACGAATTGCGTAAGACGCACGGGATCGTGCTGCTGGCCTTCGCTTCGCTGGGCCACGGGCTGGAACCGCGACTGCTCGACGACCCTCTGGTCGTCGAGATCGCCCGCCGTCATGGAAAGACCCCCGCGCAGGTGCTGCTGGCCTGGGGTATTCAGCGCGGCAGCGCGGTGCTCACGGCGTCCGTCACCCCGACACGGATCAGCGAGAACTTCGACGTCACTGCGCTTCCCGAGAGCGCAATCCAAGAGATAAGCGAGCGGCTCACCACTCGATACCGGTTCAATTCCGTTGTGGACGCGGGAAACCCGGGATTCGCCGAAGTGCCGCGAGGGTAGTGCAGCGATACGGGCGGTCAGCCCGAAGGAAACCTGACCACGAAGCCCTGCGCATTATCTTGCCCGACAGGCCATTTGAAGATGTATGCCTAAGCCCGGTCGCCGGTGGTCGGTGACGTACACGTTTCCGCGGGTGCCACCGTCAAGCCCTGGGGGTCCACGAAGTGGTGCCCCCCGGCCAGCTCGGTCCAGTCGCTCGACCCGGGCGCCAACTTCACGACGCCCCTCGTGCCCCCCCGTGCCTCCCGTGTCGCCCGACCTGATGACGTACGCGTTGCCGGTTGCGTCGACCGCCACGAAATTGGTGGCGGCCGGGGACGGCAGCTCGGTCCAGGTGTCCGAGCCGGCCGCCAGCTTGAGCACCAGGTTGTGGCAGGTGTCGGTGACATAGACGTTGCCGGCGGCATCCACCACGACGCTGGCGGTGGACGCGTCGACGGTGTCGGCGCAGAGATCGAGTCCGGTGAACGGCAGGACGGTTTGGGTGTTCGACCCGGCCGCGAGCTTGAGCACCCGATTGGTGTGGCTGTCGGTAACGAAGATGTTGCCGGCAGCGTCCACCGCCACGCCGTGCGGAACGCGCAGGTCGGTGAACGGCAGTGCGAACTGCCTTTCCCCACCGGTCTTTACCTGATCAGCCTGTTGCTGATGCCGGTTGACCACGATGCTCGCGGGTATCCAGATGAGCGCGGGGATCGCCAAGAACGCGACGATGCCAAAGATCCAGAGATTGGCCCTGCGCCGTCGCGCCGGCCGGAAGGCGGGCGCGGTCCCGGCCTCAGCCGGTGGGGCCCCGGCCTTGCTCTTGTCTTCCAGGCTGGCGGCCAGGCCGAATTTGTTAACGAGTGTCAGCCAATCCGCGTCCGAGACCACATACGCGGGTTCGTCCTCGTTCGGCACCTCGCCGCGCCACGAAAACCGATAGGTGAGTTGGGTTTTGCCGCGCCACGTCACCTGTGGGGGGCCGGCCGAATCGGGACACCCGATGGTCAGTGGCTGCGAATTCGGCACGGACACCACGAGGACGGGCATCGTCAGAGTGGCCAGATAACGCGTCGATCGTGAGTTTTGCGCCAGCGTCGCGGTCACCCGCGCAACCGGGGCCGGCCCGCCCGAGGCGGCACCGGCATTTTTCTTCAGGTCGACCACCGAGATCGCGCCATCATCCACGTCGATCGCCAGCCTGCGCCTGGCCGGGTTGGCTGGGTTGGTGGGGTTGGGCATCAGCAGGCAGCGGGTCGGTTCGGCCGGCTCGGGCGCGCCGAGAAGCTCACCGAGAAGCTCGTCGAACTCCTCGGCCCACAGCCAGGCGTCGACGCTGTCCACGTCTGGTGCTGTGAGCCGCGGCCCCCTCGCAATGCGGCAGTCTCGGCCGCCCAGAAGAAAGCGGTGCTTACCGCATCGCAGGTGCATCGCAGTGCCTTTGGTGATGCCATACCCCGTGAGAGTCCATCGGCCCAGCTGCGCATCACCGAGGGAGAAAACGTCACCGGGCCACGCGTCAACCGTCAGAACATCATTCGTGACACAGATGAGCATTTTCTGCTCGCGATTGATCCGCCGCTGGAACCAGGCGTAACTCGGAAAAGCAAGCAGAAAGAACGCGATAAACGCCGCGCCGGCAATGACCTTCATCACGGCTTCCGACCCCAGCAGAGCGCCGGCGAGCGCGGCCGTGGCTTGCAGCGTGCCCAGCAACGCCATGCCCCCGAGCATGAGCCCGGAGGTGTACTTCGTCATCTGCTTGGCGGTGGGTGGGGCGACCGAGGCCACGAAACGGCGCGACTGAGCAGACTCAGCCGCGTCGGCGCTGGGTTCCTCGGGATCGTCGTGATCCGTCAGCAAATTGTCCACGCCGTTCCTAATCGGCCGCGCCTAATTGGCCAGGTGCGCCGAAGGATACTGCGGAGCACTTGCGGATTCCTTGCGCCTGAGCGCAGGAGAGTGCGCGACACGTCATGCGGCACCGCGGGTTTTGTCGTTCCGTGGTTGACAATGCGGAATATGACCCAATCCCAGGAGCCAGACGTTGGCGCGTGAAATTTCGCGCCAGACGTTCCTGCGGGGTGCCGCCGGGGCGCTGGCCGCCGGTGCGGTGCTCGGCCCGGCCCGGGCCGCCGCCGATCCGAATGCCTCTGGTTGGGACGGTCTTTCCGCCGCCCTCGGCGGGAAGGTGGTGCGACCCGATGGCGGTGCCCAATTCGGCACGGCCAAACAGGTTTTCAACACCAACTACAACGGCCTTACGCCGGCGGTGATCGTTATCCCGACATCGCCGGCGGACGTGCAAAAGGCGCTGGCATTCGCCGCCGCCCACAACCTCAAGGTCGCTCCGCGCAGTGGTGGGCACTCCTACGTGGGGGCGTCCACGGCGAACGGCGCCATGGTGCTCGACTTGCGTCAGCTGCCCGGGGACATCAACTACGACGCCGCGACGGGCCAGGTCACGGTGACGCCCGCGACCAGTTTGTATGCGATGCACCAGGTGCTGGCCGCGGCCGGCCGCGGGATCCCGACGGGTACCTGCCCGTCGGTCGGCGCCGCCGGGCATGCCCTGGGCGGCGGGCTGGGCGCCCAATCGCGGCACGCGGGCCTGCTATGCGACCAATTGACCTCGGCGTCGGTGGTGCTGCCCAACGGCCAGGCGGTCACCGCGTCCGCCGCCAGCAACCCCGACCTGTTCTGGGCGTTGCGCGGCGGCGGTGGCGGCAATTTCGGGGTGACTACCTCGCTTACCTTCGCCACGTTCGCGACCAGCGACGTCGACGTGGTGAACCTCAATTTCGCGCCGCAGGCGTTCGCCCAGGTACTGCTCGGTTGGCAGACTTGGCTGCGCACCGCCGACCGCAACAGCTGGGCGCTGGCGGACGCCACCGTCGACGGACTGGGCACGCACTGCCGCATCATGGCGACCTGCCCGTCCGGGTCGGGTGGCAGCGTGGCGGCCGCCATCACCTCGGCCGTTGGAACCCAACCGACCGGAACCGAGAACCACACGTTCAACTACCTGGACCTGGTGAGGTATCTGGCCGTCGGGAACCTCAACCCGTCGCCGATCGGCTATGTCGGGGGATCCGACGTTTTCACGACGATCACCCCGGCCGCCGCCAAGGGGATCGCCTCGGCGGTCGACGCCTTTCCGCGCGGGGCGGGCCGCGCGCTGGCGATCATGCATGCGCTCGACGGCGCGCTCGCCAGTGTGGCACCCGGAGCCACGGCCTTTCCGTGGCGGCGGCAGTCCTCGCTGATCCAGTGGTACGTCGAAACATCCGGTGACCCCTCGGCGGCGGCCGGCTGGGTCAACGCGGCACACCAAGCCGTGCAACCGTATTCGGTCGGGGGCTATGTGAACTACATCGAGGCGAATCAGCCGCCATCGCGATACTTCGGCCCGAATCTATCGCGGCTGAGCGCGGTACGGCAGAAGTATGATCCCGGCCGGGTGATGTTCTCAGGGCTGAATATCTAGCCAGTGGCCAACTGCTGCTCACATTGCGGATACCCGGTGATGGCACGGTACCCGTGTGCAAGGCAGATCGCAGGTCGGCCAGTCCCGCCCAGCCGAGCGCTTCCACGGCTTTTGTGAGGCTGTCGTAGGTCGGCTCCCGCTCGGGCTCGGCACGCTCGTGGCGCCGACGTTCCTCGGCTTCTGCCTGATCAACGGCCTCACGTTCGGCATCGATCTGATCAGCCTCACTGTTTTGCGCAGCGCGCTACACCTTCCGGTGCCGGTCAGCGTCACGGCCGCCTACGTGTGTGCGTTCGCGCTCAGCTACGTGCTCAACCGCACCTTCAACTTTCGGTCGCACGCGCCCGTCGGCCCGCAGGTTGTGGTCTATGTCGTGGTGGTCGTCGTCAACTACCTGGTTTTCATCCTGGGCGTTACCACCGTTTTGGCGGCCGCTGGAGTGCAACTCCAGCTGTCGCGGATCGTGGCGGGCATTTGCGAAGCGGTGTATGTGTACTCCGCGATGAGGTGGGTGGTCTTCCGCCGCTGAGGTCGAATCCGGCGGTAGCGTAACGACATGAGAGTTCTGCTGGTCGAGGACGAGCCTCGATTGTCGGCGACTCTGTCGTTGGGGTTGAAGGCTGAGGGCTTCGTCGTCACCGCCGTCCACACGGGCGTCGACGGCCTGCACGAGGCCATCGATAACAGCTTCGACGTTGTGGTCCTCGACATCATGCTGCCCGGCCACAGCGGATACGAGGTGCTGCGGCGCATGCGGGAGCAGCAGGTGTGGACGCCGGTGCTCATGCTGACCGCCAAGGACGGCGAGTACGACGAGACCGATGCGTTCGACCTCGGCGCCGATGACTATCTGACGAAACCGTTCTCGTTTCGAGTGCTGGTGGCGCGGCTGCGTGCGCTGGCGCGCCGCGGCGCACCGGAGCGGCCCGTGGTGCTGACCGCCGGATCGCTGTCGTTGAATTCCACTGGGCGCCGGGTGCAACGCGGGTCGACGCAGATCGCGTTGACGCCGCGCGAGTTCGGGCTGCTGGAGTTCCTCCTGCAAAATAAGGAGGCAGTGGTGACGAAGGCCGAGATATTGCGCAACGTGTGGGATGCCCATTACCAGGGACCCGAAAATGTTGTTGAGGTGTACGTGAGATATCTGCGCCGAAAGATCGATGTTCCGTTCGGTACCAACACTATTGAGACGGTTCGGGGAGTCGGCTACCGATTGGTTTGTTGAGACTGTACGCAGGCAGCGTCACGATTACCGTGGTGCCGCCGCCGCAGCGGTCGTCGATAGTGACCCGGCCTCCGTGCGCGGTGACCACCTCCGCGACGATCGCCAAGCCCAGACCGGTTCCTCCGCCGGTGCGGGAGCGGTCGGAGTCCAGCCGCACGAACCGGCCGAAGACCCGGTCCCGTTCGGCCGCGGGGATGCCCGGGCCGTCGTCGCTGACCGAGAGCACGGCGTTGCCGTCTCGACTTTCAACGCGGATGTCGACGCGCGATTTCGCATGTCGCACGGCGTTATCCACCAGATTGCGGATCACCCGCGCGACGGCCGATTGATCGCCGACCAGACACACGGGGGAGATTGCGGTGTCGATGGTGCGGCCGGCGTTGCGTCGCGCACGAGCCGCCTCGACTTCGGCCAGATCGCCGAGCGGCACCCGCTCCTTACGCATGACCAGGCTTCGTTCGTCGGCGCGAGCCAGCATGAGCAGATCCTCGATCAGCGCGCGCATGCGCTGGGCCTCGGGAAGCAGCGTGTCGACCGCCAATTCCGCGTCGAGCAATTCCGGATGCGCCTCGGCGACTTCCAAACCGGAGATGATGGTGGCCAGTGGGCTGCGCAGCTCGTGGGAAGCGTCGCTAAGGAAACGCCGTTGCGTGCGGTGCCCGGCTTCGAGGCGCGCCAGCATTTCGTTCATGGTGAGTGCCAGGGCTGAAATCTCGTCACGACCGCCGGGCACGGGTACCCGCTCGGCCAAGTCGGAGGTCGAGATTTCAGCCACCCTGCTGCGGATCGCGTCCACCGATTGCAGCGATCGGCGAACGAGTGTGTAGGTCGCGGTCGCTGCCACAAGGATGATGATCGGCGCACCTGCGGCCAAGAGCAGCGCGATCGACTGCGCCGCCGCCTCGACCGCCTCGCTGCCGCCGCCGGCGATGACGGTGTACGCACCGGACGTCGTGTTGACCCGCTGACCGCTGACCCGCATGTCGTCGTTGAGCACGGCATCGTCCGACATGCCACGTCGCAAGCTGAAGCCAAACTCAGTGATGGGGACCAGCGGCGTCGCAGGCGCAGACCCGGACCGCTTCACCACCGTGCCGTCAGGTGCTATCAATTGGACTGCGACCACTCGTTGATTCGTGTTCAGCAGCGCGCTGTCGAGGTCGTCGGGCGAATCCGACTGCAGGGCGTGAACAATGGCGCGAACTCTGCCCGCGGCGGCGTCGTCGACACTCGCCAGCAGCGACCGGTAGAAGATCAGGTCCAGGCCCAAGCCCGCGAGCGTCAGTGCGACCAGGACGACCATCGCTGAGACCGCCGCCGAACGAGCGGGGATGCCCAACGTGGGCAGCGGCCAGGTAGGCGTCCACATAGTTTGATTCTGCAGGGCGCAGATTCGGCTGAGAAGTCCTTCTCAGCGGCCTCTCAGCGGTCCGCTCATACCCTGGCGCTCCCATGCTGACGACTATTAATCCCACCACGCGGGTGCCCGCGGCTCCGTTAAGCATTGGCCGACGTTGGGCGATCGCGCTGACCTCGCTGGGTGTCACGTCGAGCTCGTTTCTCTTCATCAACGGCGTTGCCTTTCTGATCCCCTCACTCGTGGCCGTGCGCCGAACGCCGTTGGCCGAGGCAGCTTTGTTGGCCTCGATGCCGAGCTGGGGCATGGTTATGACGCTGGTCTTGTGGGGCTATCTCACCGACAGGCTGGGCGAGCGGGTCGTGATGACCATGGGCTCGACCCTGACCGCGGCGGCGGCTCTTGGCGCCGCATCCGCAAATTCGCTGGCGGCCGTGGGCGCGTTCCTGTTCGCGGGCGGCATGGCCGCCGCGAGCTCGAACACCGCCGGAGGCACGTTGGTATCCGGATGGTTCCCCCACGACCGGCGCGGGCTGGCGATGGGAATCCGCCAGACCGCGCAGCCACTCGGAATCGCTTGGGGCGCATCCGTGATCCCGGGGCTGGCTGAACACAGCCCGCAGTCCGGCCTGATGTTCATCGCCGCGGTGTGCGCGATGTCCGCCGTTGCCAGCGCAATGGGGATAGTTGACGCGCCACGCAAGCCCCGGAAGGCGGCGAGTGACCTGGAGCTGGCCAGCCCGTACCTGGGCGCCTCGACGCTGTGGCGAATTCACGCGGTATCCGCGCTGCTGATGGTGCCGCAAACAACGACAGTCACCTTCATGATGGTCTGGCTGATGCATGACCATGGCTGGGCGGCTGCGGCGGCGGGAAGCGCGGTTACCGTCTCGCAGTTGCTCGGTGCCCTAGGTCGAATCATGGTGGGCCGCTGGTCCGACCGGATCGGCTCACGAATGCGTCCGGTGCGCTTGATCGCCCTTATCGCCGCGGCGGCGCTTTTCCTGCTGGCCCTTTTCGATTGCGCGAGCTCGCGGTACGGGGTGCTGCTCATGATCACCATCGCGGTGGTCGCCCTGCTCGACAACGGGCTGGAGGCAACCGCGATCACCGAATTCGCCGGGCCGTTCTGGAGCGGACGGGCGTTGGGCATACAAAACACCGCGCAGCGACTGATGGCGGCTGCCGCGCCGCCGTTGTTCGGAGCCCTGGCGGCGGCCGCGCAGTATCCGCTCGCGTGGGCGTCGTGCGGGTTGTTTCCTTTGCTAGCAGCACGATTGGTGTCAGAGGGGGAGAGATGTTGAGCAACAATATCGAAGCGGTCCATGAGATCGAAGCGGTCCATGAGATCGAGGCGGGCCATGAGGCGAGTGTTCTGATCAAGCCACGGCTGCGCGGGTGGATCCATTTGTATTGCGCTTTTGCGGCCCTCGTGGCCGGTTCGGTATTGGTATCGATGTCGTGGGCGGTGGCCTCGAGGCGGGCCGGCCTGGCGACGCTGGCCTACACGCTGGCGATCGTGACGATGTTCGCCGTGAGCGCCACCTATCACCGCGTCCAGTGGGGTTCGGCGGCCGCCAGGAGCTGGATGAGGCGGCTGGACCACTCGATGATTTACGTGTTTATCGCTGGGACCTATACGCCGTTCGCCAGGCTGGACATGCCGCCTGCGACGGGGCATCTGGTGCTTGCGATCGTGTGGGGCGCGGCGTTGGCGGGAATCGTGTTGACGCTCTGCTGGCCCGACGCCCCGCGCTGGCTAAGCGTGGCGCTCTACCTGCTGTTGGGTTGGATAGCGGTTTGGTACGCGGGGACGATCGTGGACAGCGCCGGCGTCGCCGCGATGGTGCTGCTCGCGGTCGGCGGCGCACTTTACAGCCTGGGTGCGGTGTTCTACGGGCTGCGCTGGCCCGACCCGTGGCCGCCGACGTTCGGCTATCACGAGATATTTCACGCCTGTACCGCGGTCGCGGCGATCTGCCACTTCGTCGCGGTCTGGCTCGCTGTGTTCTGACGCCGTTCTGCGCGCCGAAAGTGAAGCTGTTGTGACTCTCGGGCCTGCGATTCGCAGCGGCTTCACTCTGGGCGATCCGACCAAAACCCACCCGGCCACCCGTCCTATGTAATCCAGCAACCCGCAGTTCGTCCGATGCGGCCGGGCTGTTCTTCAGGACTTAATCCGAAGTTCCCCCTGACGGGTTGACGGGTGGCCGTTGACCTGCGGGTTTGGGGCCTGTACTGACTACATGCCCAGACGGTGGGTAACGCCAAGGAGTTCGAAGGCCCGTCGCTGCAGTGGGGTGGGGGTGGTGAGCATGGTGAATGCTGGCATGTCGTTGGCGGGCTGGATCTGGTTGGCGCAGATGGTGGCCAGGTCGGCGAGCAGGCTGGTGAAGCTGTGCACTGGGACGTTGTCGGTGGTGTGTTTGCGGGCGGCCTTGGCCAGGGTGGTGTCGGAGCGTTGGGCCGCGGCAACGGGATTGGTGCGTTTAGCGGTCGCACCGGGTTTGTCGTTGTCCTGAAACAGGATCGGGGCCAGGGCTTGTTTCATGTGCCAGCCGATGTAGTAGGACAGCATCCGCAAGAGCATGTGGGCGCGGACTCGGTCGGCCAGGCGGTGGCGGATGGGGCGCACGTCGAGTTCGGTGTTTAGGGTGCGGAAGAACCGTTCGACGTCTTCGAGTCCCTTGTAGCGCAACACCACATCGTCGTGGTGCAGGGCATCGTTGGGCAGGCTGGTGCGCAGCACGTAGATGCCATCGAGAGCGGCCTCGGCGGTGATCGCTTCGTCGTTGCGGGTGAACGTGAACGCCTCGTCGGTGATGGTCAGCGTGAAGTGTTTGGCCATCTTGTAGTGGTTGATGACCTTGCCGACCCGCAGCGCGATCTTATCTTGGCCGCGCAACGGCCGTTTGTCTCGCGCGGTGGCAGCAGAGATGGTGGTCAGCTCTTTTTCGGTGGCGGCCAATAGGTCCTGGCGTTTGCGGGTGCGCCGCTCGGCCAGGGCGGGGTTGTGGCAGCACACCAGCCTCTCCCCGGGAAAGTCCGGGGAGCTGATCTCGATGAGGTCTTGCTGGTCGAACAGTGTCAGCTGCAGCGCGTCGGCTTCCACGAGGGCCTTGATCTGTGGGGCGCGTAGCGCGCTGATCCAGTCCAGGCCGGCCGGGCGCAGCTCGTCGGTGATGCGTGCGCTGGTGAGCATGCCACGATCGCCGACCAGGCAGATGCGGGTCAGCCCGAACCGATCCTTGAGCTTTGTGATCTGGGCGGTCAGGGTCTTGGGGTCGGCGGTGTTGCCGTCGAAAACCTCGATCGCGACCGGTACCCCGGCAGTCGAACACAGCAGCCCGTAGACGATCTGCAGCCGACCTTTGACCCCGTCACGGGCGTGCCCCATTTTGCCCAGCGGGCAGTGCCGGCCTTCGAACGCCGCCGAGGACACGTCATAGAGCACCAGCGTTCCATCAGCCAAATACCTTTTGGCCAATGCCTTTTCGATGGCTTCCTGGCGTTCAAGCACCCAGTCCATCGCCTCATAGAGGTCGTCTTCATCGCAGCCGGACAACCCCAACACCTCACCCAGGGTGCTGGTGGCGGTGGCGGCGCGCAGCCCACGGGCGCACGCCAGCTTCGAGGCCGGTGCGATCACCTGCGCCACCAGCATCGCGGTCACCAGATCGCGCCGCCGTGAGCTCGTCGGGTCGATCAGCTCCTCCACCCCGAGGTGGCGCACAGTGCCCAGCACCGCGGCGACATGCCCGTGCGGCAAGCTGCGTCCGATCTCAAAGGCAGCCGCCAGATCCATCGTGGGCGCCAGGCCTTTGAGCGCCCGCTGCAGTTTCTCCACTTTGTGCTCGGGCCAGCGCGACAGGTTGGCCAGGGTGCGGACCTTGACCTTGCCGTGCTCGCGGTAGCTTTCCCGCAGCAGCACCGCCGGCGGTGACCCACGGTTGGGCACCCGCGTGACATACATGTATACATGATCTCATATTCAGATCCTGAATATGCTTATATCAGTGGGCAACACACCGCATATTTCTGGCTATTACATGATTACAGATGCCAAGACTCAACGACACGAAACACCAGCTCACAAACGGCCCTGCAGGATCAGACCAGCCCCCAAGGGGGGAACTTCGGCTTAATAGCTAAGCTCGCCGCTTTCTCAGCGCCTTCTCAGCGGCCCCCTCCTAGGCTGGCGACGGCATAAGGAAGGTCGCTGATGAGGATCGCGTCGGTCGTTGCCCGCCAGCTGCTGGACTGCAAGGCGCGCCCATTGGTCGAGGTCGAAATCACGACTGATACAGGCCATGTCGGCCGCGGGGCGTCGCCGACGGGCAGTTCGGTCGGCATGCACGAGGCGTTCGTGCTGCGTGACGGGGACCCGGCGGAATACCGGGGGTTGAGCGTGCACCGCGCCGTCTGCGCCGTGTCCGATGAAATCGCGCCCGTTCTGGTGGGCGCCGAACTCGATGACCCCCGGTCCCTGGACCGGCTCATGATCGAACTCGATGGCACGCCGGACAAGCACCGGCTCGGCGGAAACGCGATCTACTCCACGTCGGTCGCGCTGTTGCGCGTGGCGGCTGCGGCGGCGGGCACGCCCACGTACTCGTACGTCGGCGAACTGCTGGGACTCGAGCCGCCGACGACGGTGCCGGTGCCCAGCTTCAACCTGATCAACGGCGGCCGCTACGGGGATATCTTCCAGACTTTCAACGAATTCCTCGTCGTGCCTTATCGCGCCGACTCGATAGCATCCGCGGTCGAGAAGGGGGTGAGCTTGTTCGGTGTGTTGGGGGAGGTGCTCGCCGGCCGGCTCGGGCGCGCGCCGCTGGTGGCGTCGTCGTACGGATATGTCGCTCCATCGAGTGACCCGCGAGTCGTCATGGAGGTGCTGTCCGAGGCGGTCGAGCGCGCCGGCTGCGCCGACGACATGGCGTTCGCGCTGGACTGTGCGTCCAGCGAGGTCTACGACAAGAACGCGCAGACATACGCATTGAATGGCGAGCGGGTCACCGGGGAGGCGCTGATCGACTATGCCCGTGCGCTGTCGGAGGACTTCCCCATGGTGTTCATCGAGGACCTGCTCGACGGGGACGACTGGGATGGGTTCGCCAAGGCGGCGCAGACGATCGACCGCTCGATCATCCTCGGCGACGATCTGATCGTTACCAACCGTGATCGCCTGGAAAGGGCCGTAAAGACTTCGGCCGTAGAGGGTTTCATCCTGAAGCCCAATCAGGTCGGGACCATTGCCGAGGCACTGGACTGCTTCGAATACGCGGCGCAGAATGCTATTTTGGCGATCCCGTCGGGCCGGTCGGGCGGTGTCATCGACGACGTCGTGATGGACCTGGCGGTGGCACTGGCGGCGCCGTTCCAGAAGAACGGGGCGCCGAGGTCGGGCGAGCGCATCGAGAAGCTGAACTTCCTGCTGCGCGCGGCGGAACGCATCCCGAACTGCGCGCTGGCGGACGTGCCGGCGTTGGTGCGGTTCTGAGCGCCAGATCAGCGACAGCGGCTAGACCGCGGACCTTTCCAGGATGTGGACGCCGCAGGCGGAGCCCAGCCCGATCACGTGGGCCAGGCCAACTTTCGCGTTCTCGATCTGGCGGTCGCCGGCCTCGCCGCGCAGGTGATGGCAGATTTCCCAGATGTTGGCGATGCCGGTGGCCGCGATCGGGTGGCCCTTGGACTGCAGCCCGCCCGACACATTCACCGGCGTCGCGCCGTCGCGCCAGGGCGCGCCCGAGTCAAAGAAGTCGGCGGCGCCGCCCTCTTCGCACAGCATCAGGTTGTCGTAATGCACCAGCTCAGCGGTGGCGAAACAGTCGTGCAGCTCGACCAGGTCGAGGTCACTCGGGCCCACGCCCGCCTGCTCGTAGGCCGTCGCGGCTGCGTTGCGGGTGAGCGTGTTGACATTCGGCAGGACCTGGCAACCCTCTTCCCAGGGGTCGGTGGTCAGCACCGAGGCCGACACCTTCACGGCTCGCCGTTGCTGTTGCAGCGAGAGCGACTTCAATGTCTCGCCGTTGCAAACGACCGCGGCCGCCGCGCCGTCACAGTTCGCCGAACACATCGGCCGGGTGTTCGGATAGGCGATCATCACATCGCCCATGATCTGCTCGAGCGTGAACCTCTTCTGGTAGGCGGCCAGCGGATTCAGCGTCGAGTGGGCGTGGTTTTTCTCGCTGATCTTGGCGAACAATTCGAAGCTGGTGCCGCCGTACTTGTGGCCGTACTCCGTCCCGATCTGGGCGAACACACCGGGCATGGCCTCGGTGCCGATCCGTCCGTCGACCGGTGCGACGGCGCCGTACCGGCCCGCGGGCACCCAGACGTCGCCTTCGGACCTCTTCCGGCCGCCCGCGCCGAGCAGCCCGGCGCCGGACAGCTTCTCCACGCCTACCGCCAGTCCGTACTTCACTTCGCCGGCCTTCACGGCCATGATCGCGGTCCGCAGCGCGGTGGCCCCGGTCGCGCACGCGTTGGCCACGTTGTACACCGGGATGCCGGTCTGGCCGATCTGCTTCTGCAGCTGCTGACCGATCCCGGCGTTCGCGGCCATCAGGTTCCCGGCCGCGATGACTCCGATGTCGGCCATGGTGACCCCGGCGTCGGAGAGTGCGCCGCTCGCCGCCTCGGCCGCCAGGTCGACGGTGTCCTTGTCGGGGTGCTTGCCGAACTTGGTCATCCGGATCCCGAGAATCCAAATTTCGTCGCTGGCGCTCATCGCTGCTCCTTCACTGTTGGGCAGGTTCGAAGCCGAAGCCGATCGCCTCGGTGCCTTCGGAGTCGGTGCCGAGCGGATAGGTGGCGAGTCGCACCTTCATTCCGTCGCGGACGTGTTCGGGATCGGGTTCGACGTTGATCAGGTTGGCGCGAACCCGTGTGCCGTCGCAGTCGACGACCGACGCAACGAACGGGGTGGGGATTCCCGGTGCGGCGAACGTGACGATCGTGAACGCACGGACCGTGCCCTCGGTCGCCACCCGGACGGTGGTGAATTCGTTGGCGAAGCAGCCGGCGCAGGCGTTGCGCCGGTCGAAGAACCGGGCGCCGCAACCGGTGCATTCCTGCGCGATGAGGTGCGGTTCGCCTCCAGGAGACTCGTCGAGCACCAGGTAGTCGACCAGCGGGATCTGCCCAGCACTGGAAACCATTGCCAACCTCCATCACTTCCGGCCGTTCGTTTCCGACGCTAGCAGTGCTACTTGACGGCTACTTCAGGGCTACTTCAGGTCACTGGCGATCCGTTCCAATGCGGCCAGGTGGCGGTCGACATCCGCCAGGCCGGCGTTCATGGTGTTCACCGCCAGGTGGGTGGCCCCGGCGTCCTTCCATGCGGCGACGTGGGCGGCGACCGTGTCGCGGTCGTCGGTCCAATTGACCTGGCCCTCCATCCCGAGATTGTCGGGGTCGCGTCCCGCGCTTGCCGCCGCGCGGCGCACCTGTTCGCGCGCGTGGTCGAGGCGGGGCCCGGGGCCCACCATCGGGAACCAGCCGTCGCCGAGCCGCCCGGCTCGCTCGAGGGCGCGGTCGGACGCCGCACCCAACCAAACCGGGATCGGCCGTTGGTTCGGCATCGGGGCCAGGCCGGCCCCGGCCACCGTGTGGTGCTTCCCGTTGAAGGTGACCGACCGCTCGGTCCACAGCCTGCGCATGACCTCGACCTGTTCCTCGGAGCGCTTGCCGCGGTTGGTGAACTCCTCGCCGAGCGCCTCGTATTCGACTGCGTTCCAGCCCAACCCGATACCGAGCCGGAATCGCCCGCCGGTGAGCAGGTCAACCTCGGCGGCCTGCTTGGCCACCAACACCGACTGTCGCTGCGGCAGGATGATGACGCCGGTGACCAGTTCTAAAGAAGTGACCGCCGCCAGGTACCCGAACAGGACGAACGGCTCGTGGAACGTTGTGTCGATGTCGTAAGGACCCCGCCAGCCCTGGTGGACCTGCGGGTCGGCGCCCACGACGTGGTCGTAGGCGAGGATGTGGGTGAACCCCAATTCTTGAACGCGCTGGCCGAACGCGTGTACCACCGCGGGGTCTCCGCCGAGCTCGGTTTGCGGGAACACGACTCCAATGCGCATTCGCAGTGCAACCGCGCCGCGCCGCGATTGCTTCCCGTATCAGGCCCTAGCGGGCCCCGTCCCGGATGCCCCGTTCGAGTGCCGCCGTCGGAAGCGAGCCGTCGGCCAGAGCCGGCTCCTGGCAGCCGCAACCGAGGGCGCTGAACGGGTTCGGCTGGTCGGATGGGTCCGTGTCGGCCCTGGCCGGTGTCGTGCCCACCACACAGGAGCCGAGAATGGCGGCGCTCACGATCATTTTCGTGATCAGTTTCGAATTTGGGATCAACATTACGATTCACCTCTGAGCAGCTATCAACCTGGTTTTCATATGATGGCCACCCAAGCTTGGTCCACACTGTGTTCTGGGTAGGCGCTTCCTACGCCCAAGCCCCACAGGGGGTTTCCCCCGGCCACGGTCCCAGTCAAGCGGATGGAGAGCCCGCGATCGAGGAATCCCGGTCGGTTCAGGTCGAAGTCAAAGATGGAAGACTTGCCGGCATGCAAACGAGCATCAGCCTTGTGCGGCAGGCGTCGCCGCAGGATGCGGCCGCGTGCCTTGCGATTTATCGCCCGTACGTCCTGCACACGACGATAAGTTGGGAAATCGAAGCTCCGACCGAGACCGAGATGGCCGCGCGCATCGCCAGGGCCCGCGACAGCCACGAATGGCTTGTCCTTGAACGTGATAACCAGGTCATCGGGTTCGCCTACGGGCACGCGTTCAATCGTCTCGCCAGCTATCAGTGGTCGGCTGAGACCGGTATCTACGTCCACCGCGACGAGCACCGCGCCGGGTGCGGCCGCAAGCTGTACACACAGCTCCTGCGCCGACTCACCGAGCGCGGCTACCGGCGAGCGTTCGCCGGTATCACCCAACCGAACGAGGCGAGCAACGGGTTTCATCGATCCTTCGGGTTCCGGGAGGTCGGCCTGTACCGGCGCATCGAATGGAAGCACGATAGCTGGCACGACGTCGCCTGGATGCAAGCCGAGCTGCTCGGCGACGAAAGTCAGCATAGCCCACCAGGCCCAATCACCTGATTACCCAGCCACTTTCAACATATAGCGCACCGGGGGGCTTGCGGCAAGACCGGGGTCATGCCGCAAAATTGCTGGCCGAAGCCAGAACTGAAGTGAATCGGGGGCGCGAAGTGATGTTCGAGCATGCGGTGGTGATTGCCGGGGGAGGCCCGACGGGGCTGATGCTGGCCGGCGAGTTGGCATTGGCGGGAGTCGACGCCGCCATAGTGGAGCGGCGCGCCAGCCAGGACTTGATCGGCTCGCGCGCGGGCGGTCTGCATGCACGCACCATCGAGATCCTCGACCAACGTGGAATCGCCGATCGCTTTCTTTCGCAGGGGCAGGTGGCGCAGGTCGCCGGATTCTCCCAAATTCGTTTGGACATCAGCGATTTGCCCACCCGGCACCCCTATGGTCTCGCGTTGTGGCAGCAGCACATCGAGCGCATACTGGCCGGCTGGGTGGGCGAATTGGCGGTGCCGATCTATCGCGGACACGAGGTTACTGCTCTCGCGCAGGACGGGGCCGGCGTCGACGTCCAACTTGCCACCGGCCAGTTCCTGCGGGCGCAGTACCTCGTCGGGTGCGACGGCGGACGCAGTGTGATCCGTAAATCGGCCGGCATCGAGTTCGCGGGGTGGGAGCCGACGACGAGTTACCTGATCGCCGAGGTCGAAATGGCGCTGGATAAGGCCTCAGGTGAGACGCCGGAATGGGGCATCCGCCACGACGCCCTCGGGGTTCATTCGCTGAGCATGCTCTCCGACGGCGGGCAGATGCGGGTCATGGTGACCGAGCGGGGCCTTGGACGCAGCAGCGAACCAACGCTGCGCGATCTGAGCGACGCGCTCATCGCCGTCTACGGAAAGGATTACGGGATCCACAGTCCCACTTGGATTTCCAGGTCCACGGACATGGCTCGGCAGGCCAAGACGTACCGCAACGGGCGAGTCCTGCTGGCCGGCGACGCCGCACATGTGCACCATCCCGTGGGCGGACAGGGCCTCAACACCGGTGTGCAGGATGCCATGAATCTGGGATGGAAGCTGGCGCAGGTGGTGAATCGCACCGCGCCCGACAGCCTGCTGGATACCTACCATGCCGAACGACACCCGGTGGCTGCGCGCGTGCTGCGCGACGCCATGGCGCAAATGGTGCTGCTGCGCCACCCGGACGATCACACCAAGGCGTTGCGCGACATCATGTCCGAGCTCCTCGGCATGGACGAGCCGCGCAAACGATTCGGAGCGATGATGTCCGGCCTCGACATCCACTACGACCTCGACCATGACCTCGACTATGACCTCGGCGTGGGGCACCCGCTGCTCGGCCGGCGCATGCCCGACCTCGACCTGGTCACCATTGACGGCCCAGTGCGGGTTTTCACGCTGCTGCACGACGCCCGGCCGGTGCTGATCAACCTCGGTGAGCCCGGCAGCTGCGAAGTCGCACCGTGGGCCGATCGAGTTCACGTGGTCGACGCGAAATATGTTGGTGAATGGGAGCTTCCGCTGCTCGGTGTGGTCACCGCTCCCAACGCCGTGTTGATCCGGCCCGACGGATATGTCGCCTGGGCGGGAGACCCGGGCGACTGCCGGTTGACTGACGCGCTCACCACCTGGTTCGGGTCGCCCATCGCGCCCGGGTCTTAAAGGCCGAAGGCGCGCTCCAGATCCTTCAGCGACGTCTCCAAGTGCCCGAGCAGCCGCTGCAGGTGCGGGACGCTGCGACGGCAGCCGACCAGACCGAAGTCGAGGTTGTCGGCGTTGTTGGTCACCGTGATGTTGACGGCCTGCCCGTCGAGCGCGATCGACATCGGATAGTTCCCATCCAAGCGCGCACCGCGCCAGTACAGCGGCGCGGTGCGGCCGGTCGACACATTGGAGATGACGATGTTGAAGGGCGGTGCGCCGGTTGCGAGGTAGCCGGGGATCAGCCCGAAGATCAGCCCGCCAATGTTGAACGCCGACAAGGCTAATTGCTGGATCGCGGGCAGCTGCTGAAAAACCCCTTTGGTGTCGCTGATCGAGGTGCTGATGACCTCGAGGCGCGCCGCCGGGTCGTCGAGGTCGGTCGCCAGGTTGCACAGGAAGGTCCCCACCATGTTGCCGCCACTGTCGTCGTCGTCCTTGCGGAGATTGACCGGCACCATGGCGATCAGCGGGGCATCGGGCAGGGCACCCTGCTCGGCGAGATAGGCACGAATGGCACCGGATGACATGGCGAGAACCACGTCGTTGACGGTCACCCCGGCGGCCGACTTGACAGCCTTGACGCGGTCGAGCGCCCAGGACTGCGCGGCCACCCGGCGGGCACCGCCGATCCGGACGTTGAACATGGTGCGCGGCGCCCGAAACGGCAGGGTCAGTTGTTGCTCGAGCAGCGCGGCGCGCGCCAGCTTCAGCGTCGATGGTGCCAATGCCAACGTCGACCCGGCGGTGCTGCCGACCCGCGCGAGCACCGATGGCGGCTTTCGCGTCTCCCGCCGCTTACGTGGACCGAGGCTCCACGGAACCCTCACCTCGTCGTCATCGGGGTCGGCGGTGAAGGCGCGTTGCAGCAGCCGCAGCGCCGATACGCCGTCCATCAGCGAGTGGTGGTACTTGGTGTAGACCGCGTACCGGCCGTCGTGCAGCCCCTCGATGAGGTGCGCCTCCCACAGCGGGCGATGCCGGTCGAGCAGGGTGCCGTGCGTCCGGGACACCAGCTCCAGCAGGTCGCGGACCTGTCCCGGCTCGGGGAGGGCGGAGCGGCGGAGGTGGTAATCAAGCTCGACGTCCCTGTCGAACGACCACGCGACATTGCTGAAGCCGCCAAGGAAGGCCGGGCGCTTGCGAAAGGTCGGTTGCACGTCTTTGCACTCGAGCATGGCCTGAAAGGACTCGCGGACGAAGTGGGGGCCGGCGTCCTGTGGCGGCCGAAAGAGCTGGAGGGATCCCACGTGCATGGGATGCTCGCGTGACTCGCCAATCAGGAACAATGCATCCGTCGGCGATATCGGTTCCATGGTCGTCGTCCCCCCATTCCTCGCGGCATCTGACAAGCCGCTGAATCTGGGGGTAGCCAGAATGGGCGGTGATCACACCCCTTTGGGCGCCGCACGAACCGCCTGAACCGCCGCGGCATCGCCGTCGAATTCAACGCGGGCCACTCGCCCGACGGAGAACAGCAGTAGCTCCTCGGCGGCACCGGTCACCGTGACGGACGGGCCTCGGCCCGCGGTCAGCACCGTCTTGCCTTCGGGGGTGCGCAACGCTACCCGGCCGGGGACCCTGGCCAACGTCAGCCGGCCCAGCAATGCCAGGTTGCGGCGCAGCCTGGCGGCCAAAGGGGGCTCCAGCGCGCGCGGCGCCCAGTCCGGCTGCGCGCGGCGCACGTCCTCGTGGTGGATGAACATCTCGGCGACATTGGCCACCGGATCGAGCAATTTCAGCGGTGAGTAGCTCGGCGGGCCCGATGCGACCTTGCCCACCAGCTGGTCCCAGTCGGTGTGCCGGGCCACGCTGTCTTGCACCTTGGCGGTGTGGCCGGCGAAGAACGGGACGACGATGCCGGGTGCGGCATCAGGACGGTACTCCCGTATCACCAGGTGGGCGGCCAGGTCGCGGGTGGTCCAGCCCTCGCACAGGGTGGGCGCGTCCGGGCCGACGCTGCGCAGGGTGTCGACGAGGGCGGCGCGTTCGCGTTGGGCGATGGACAGGGTCAGGCCATCGATTCGTCGAACGACTCGACGGGCAACTCGCCCGGGTTAATTCCCGGCAAGCCGCGGCTGAGGGCCTCGATCAGCCCCTTGACCTTCACCGCTTCATCCTCGGTCGGGATCTCGCCGGCTTCCAGGTCGTCGAGCAGGTCCGCGCGCAGACCGGCTCCGTTGGCCGTCTCCCTCGCCGACAGTTTGGCGCGCAGGCGGGCCACATAAAGCTGCTGGCCCAGCGTGGACCCGGGCGCGGCCGCGGCGCGTTCCATCAGCTCGTCGTAGAACTGGCGGGCTTCGCTCAGCGCAACGATCACCCGGGGGGTGAGCCTGCTGCGGGCGGCCGCGTCGGTCAGCGTCTTGCGCAGCTTGCGCAGTCCCGTGAGGATCACCTCGACCCGGGGACGGAACTCGTCGTCGTCATCGTCGGGCAGTGCGGCGATCGCGGAGGCGTACATGTGCATCGCCGCTTCCGCCATACCGAAGATGATCGGGGCTTCACCTTCGTCGGGGATGTCCTTGGCCATGGTCCTCTCACCTCTTCTATGGTTTTTGTGGGGCGGTTTTTTGCGGGCGCGCTGATCGGCGACGAACACTGCGGATGAGGATATGCCGCGTGGCTGTCGCTGTACACCCGGCGGCGGAAGGTTAAGCATTGCAAGAGTCTCCAGGCGACCACCGCTTTGTGATCGTTGGGGCCGGCGCCATCGGCGGCACGGTGGGTGCCGTGCTGACGCGTGCCGGTATTGCCACGGTGCTGGTGGCACGGGGCCGGCACGCCGAGGTTCTGGGGTCCGCCGGCATCACGCTGAGGACGCCGGACGGGACATTCCACACGTCGGTCACGGCGGCGTCGCGGGCCGAGGATGTGCAGTTGACCGACCGCGATGTGCTGGTCTTTGCGACCAAGACCCAGCAACTCGACAAGGCGCTGCAGGAGTGGGTGGACCAACCGGTTCGCGGCGCGCGGGGTGTGCTCGGCACCGCCGGCGAACTACTGCCGGCGATGACCGCACTCAACGGGGTTGCCGCCGAGGAGAAGGCGCTGCGCTACTTCCGCCGGGTGTTCGGCATCTGCGTTTGGTTGCCGGCTGTGCACCTGGAGCCCGGTGCGGTGACCGTGCGGTCGTGGCCGGTGGCCGGCCAGTTCCACATCGCCCGCTGGCCCGCCTCGATCAGCACGCCGGCCGACGCCGACCTACTGACGGATCTCGCCGACACGTGGAGCGCCGCCGGGATACTGGTGAATGTTTGCGACGACGTCGCCCCCTGGAAGTACAACAAGCTGCTGAGCAACCTCGGCAACGCCGTGGGCGCCCTGTTCGCTCAGTCGGTCGACGCGAGCGAGCTGGTGGCCGCACTGCGCAGCGAAGGCGAGGACGTGCTGCACCACGCGGGGATCGAATTCGTTTCGTTCGAGACGTCTACGGCGGCGCGCGCGAACGGGCCGACCATCCGTCCGGTGCCGGGATGGAATGGCGGAGCGAGCAACTCGACCTGGCAGTCGTTGAGCCGCAACACCGGCGACGTCGAGACCGATTTCCTCAACGGCGAGGTCGTCCGGCTCGCGCACCGACACGGCACCACCGCCCCGATCAACACCGCGGTGGCACGCGCCGCCCGGGTCGCCGTACGCGAAGGCGTTGGGCCCGGCCGCTATTCAGCATCCCAACTGGGGGAATTGCTGCGCCCCTAGAACCAGACTTTGCGGCCTGCCACGGGCCGTCCGGCCGCGCCCAGGATCCACAAGATCGCACCGACCACCACCAAGATGCCGCCGATCGTCTCGAGAATTGCCAGGCTGGTCACGTATCCGATTACGACGAGGATGATCCCCAAAATAATCACTGTTCGCCCCTTTATTGCGCACTTGTCTAGTTGTCCGTCACAGGGCGGGTTACCCTCCCAGCGCAACTTTCAATCGGTCGTGCCAGGAGTCACTGCGGGTGCGTTGCCAGGTAGTCGCCGACCGGGATCGGTGACGACGCGACGTATCCGATGGGGAGCAGCACGTCGCCGGCGGTCGTGAAGTAATAGACGTCCCACCGGTAGTACGTGCCGAACGCGGCGGGGTCGCTGGCAATTAACGCGGCGTAGTCGTCGACCGCCTGCACGTATTCGTGCGCGTGGTTGTACGCGAAGATCGCGCGATCAGGGTCGTTCGCGAAGCCACTGGCCGCCAGGTAGCGGCCCGCCGCCATGATGCTGTCGTGGGGGGAGTTGATGTCGCCCCCCTGGGCGTAGCCGGCGAACGTCGACGGCAGGAACTGCATGGGGCCCTGCGCCCCGGCCGTGCTCAGCCCGGCGATGCTGCCGAAGCGTGTCTCGACCAGGTTGATCGCGGCCAGGTAGTTCCAGCCCACGCCGGACTCCGACTCCGCCGCGTGGTAGTCGCCGATCAGCTCGCCGGCCGCGGTCGGCGCGTCGATGCGCCAGGCCGGCAGGGTGTCCTTCGGATGTGACATCGCGGCGAGTTGGCGACGGGCGTCGATGTTGCGGTCGTAGACACCGAGCAACGACGCAGGGATGCGCGGTCGGATTGTCGCATCCCATTCGGGGTGCCGCCCGATGGCGCGGTACGCCGCCTGCTGGCGGTGCGCCGCCGCGTCCAGCGCCGGCTCCCCCGTCCCCGGGTCATGCAGCGCGCGCTCGTCGGCGACAAGGTCGTCGGCCAGCTGCGCCGGGTCAGCGGCCAGCTGCGGCTGCGCGCCCTGCGGCGGGTGTGGCGCGGCGGGCACGGGCGTCGCGGTGGCGAGCGGCGTGACGGCCACGGTCGCCGCGGCCGGGGTGGTGATCCCCGTCGCGGCGGGCCGCGCGGTCGACGTCGTACAGCCGACGAGCGCGAGCATCACCACGCCGAGGACGACAGGAGCAGTGACGATACGGTTACGGCTCATTGTTTTCTCTTCCGCCGGGCGCGTGAATTCCTCCGGCCATGCCTGGTGGCCCCCAGCGAGTCTTTCCTATCGGACCGCATGATGGCAACAGGCGCCGCTGCCACACCCTCATGCCTAATCCGCTCTGCACGAGACGGTTTGGCGCCATGGCCGTCGTGTGCCGCTGAGTTCATGGCGTGGTGCGCGCCAATTGCTCGGTACGCGTACCCGGCCCTGGTGACCAGTCTTTCTGACCCGCAACCGCAGCCCACGCTAGGCCGCCAGGTCACCGCCCGGGCTGCCAGCCGTCACACCACAAACGGCGCCGATGACCACGGCACGCTTACGACGTCGTTGGCGCCGATGGGAGATCATGTTGGGCCGCAACCGGTTCCGTATGGATAGGACGATTACCGGCAGCCGGCCCGCCTGCGCCGGCCGCGCGAGCCAGATCCGGGTCCTTACGCCTACGGTGCTCGATGAGGACCTCGCCGTCCAGGTCGGTCATGGTGATCTTGTCGCCGTCGCCGTCGACGATGACCAAGACCTGGTCAAAACCGCGCCGGCCGTCGGCTTGGTAGCGGACTCCGGCGAGGGCGAATGCGCCGGCGGTGGTGGCTCCCCATGCCGTCAGGGGTGTGACGCGGCCAGGTAGTCCCTGGTGGGGGCGCTCGTTGCGACTGCGGTCGTCGGGTCCTGGGTTCGGCGCACCGCGGCCGGTCCGTCGGTCTTCGTGCGCTTGCGCAACTCGTAGAAACGACTTGCGGGAGATGCCGTGCTCGGCGCAGAGCATCGAGACCGCCCCGCGAGGCGCGTCGGGCCCACTGCGAGATCGCAAGGCGGACACGAGGACCGATGGGTTCATTGGCAGCCACCACCAGAGCCTCGGGGCTGAAGTGCCACCACCAAGACCACCCGAACTGTCACCGCTGTTCCGATGCAGAATTGTCACCGATGTCTTGAGAGATCGCAGGGCGACAGGTGATCTCGGCGGGACGCGCTGGCCACGGTGTTGCGGCGATGGGGCGGGGCGGGAATCGCGTAATTCGGGAGATTCATAACCGAGTTGGGTATCCCCACGGGGACCCGTACTCGGACGCGATGGCTGCGACGTGGTTTTCTTGAACGGTCAGCACGTTTCGAAGGAGAGTGAAGTGGTTTTCCGGGCAGACCAGGAGATCGGGCGGGACCTCAACGCCGTCGACTGGACGTCCACCCCGCTGGGGCCGGTGGAGGGATGGCCACAAAGCCTGCGCACGGCGATCAACATCCTGTTGGCATCCCGGTTTTCGATGTGGATGGCGTGGGGCCCGGAGCTGACGTTTTTCTGCAATGCCGCCTATCGCCGCGACACCCTGGGCCGCAAGTACCCGTGGGCGCTCGGCCGTCCGGCCAGCGAGGTGTGGGCGGAGATCTGGACCGATATCGGCCCGCGGATCGAGAGGGTCCTGTCAACCGCGGAGGCGACCTGGGACGAGGCCCTGATGCTGATCGTGGAGCGGTCGGGCTACCCCGAGGAGTCGTATCACACGTTCTCCTACAGCCCGTTGCGCGACGAGGACGCGCGCGTGGTCGGCATGCTCTGCGTGGTCAGCGAGGAGACCGACCGGGTGATCGGCGAGCGTCGCATGGCGACGCTTCGGGACCTGGGATCCGACCCGAGCGTCGTCCGCACGGAACGACAGATGCTCGACTTCGCCGCCGGCAAGCTCGGCCGCAACCTGTTCGATCTGCCCTTCACGCTGACCTACCTGTTCGGCGACGACGGAGATGCGCGGCTGGCCGGGGTCAGCGGAATCGCGCACGGGCATCCCGCAGCGCCGGAGACGCTTTCGCTGAGTTGTGCGAGCGATGGTTCGCTGTGGCCCGTCGAGAAGGCGGCGCGCGGTGAAACCGAACTGATCGAGCTCGACGGCCAGTCATTGGGTCTCCCCACCGGCGCCTGGCCCGCGCCGCCCGACGCGGTGCTGGTGGTGCCGCTGCTGCAACAGGGCAGCGCCCCCCTCGGGTTCCTGGTAGCCGCGCTGAGCCGCTACCGCCCGCTCGACGACGGCTACCGCGGCTTCGTCGAGCTGGTCGCCGGACACATCGCCGCGGCGGTGGGCAGCGCGCGCAGCTACCAAGACCAGCAGCGGCGTGCCGAGGAACTGGCCGAACTCGACCGGGCCAAGACGACGTTCTTCTCCAACGTCAGCCACGAGTTCCGCACCCCGCTCACCCTGATCCTCGGTCCGGTCGACGAGCTGCGCGGCCGGGCGGAGGGGCTTGATCAGCGGGCGCGACACGAACTGGACCTCATTCACCGCAACGGCTCGCGGCTGGCGAAGTTGGTCAACACGCTGTTGGACTTCTCACGCCTGCAGGCAGGGCGCATGCAAGCCCACTTCGAACCGGTCGACCTGTCAGCCTTCACCAGCGAGCTGGCCAGCGTTTTTCGGTCGGCGATCGAACGGGCGGGGCTGACGTTCACCGTGGACTGCCCGCCGCTCGACGAACCGGTGGACCTCGACCGCGAGATGTGGGAGAAGGTGGTGCTGAACCTGCTCTCGAACGCGTTGAAGTTCACCTTCGAGGGCTCCATCACTATCCGCGTGGGCCGCGAAAACACCGATGAGGGCACCCCCGACACTTATGCCACCGTCACCGTGATCGACACCGGTGCCGGAGTACCCGCCGTGGAGATGCCCCGGCTCTTCGAACGTTTCCACCGCATCGAAACGGCGCGCGCACGCTCCACTGAGGGCAGCGGAATCGGGCTGGCTCTGGTCAAAGAACTGGTCGGGTTGCACGGCGGCACTATCGTCGCCGACAGCCAGGAAGGCACCGGCACAACGTTCACCATCCGGCTGCCGTTCGGTGCGGCCCCGCAGTCCGCGGACCACGTGGCCCGCCCACCTGGCGCGCGCGCCATCGCGGGCGTGATCGCCGAACCCTACGTCCAGGAAGCTTTGCGCTGGCTGCCCACCGACAGCGGCGGCGGATCCGACATGAGCACCACGGCGACCATGACTGCCCTGACCGCGGTCGACAAGGGTGGTGACCAGACACGCGTGTTGGTCGCAGACGACAACGCCGACATGCGGGAATACCTGACCGACCTGCTGGAGACCCACGGCTACGCGGTCACCGGCGTCACCGACGGCCGGCAGGCGCTAGCGGCCGTGCGCGCGCAACTCCCAGACCTGGTCATCAGCGACGTCATGATGCCGAGGCTGGACGGCTTGCAACTGCTCGCAGCGCTGCGTAAGGACCCGCGCACCGGCGGCCTGCCCGTGCTGCTGCTGTCCGCGCGCGCGGGCCAGGAAGCCTCGATCGAAGGCCTGCTGGCCGGGGCCGACGACTACCTCGTCAAACCCTTTGCCGCCGCGGAACTGCTCGCTCGGGTGCGCGCCAACGTCGAGCTGGCACGGCTGCGCAACCATCAGGCCCGCTGGCGCAGCGCCCTGGTCGATTCGCTGCAGGAAGCGTTCTTTGTGTGCGACGAGCACGGCGTCGTGATCGAGATCAACGCAGCCTTCACCGAGATCCTCGGCTACGGCGCCGAACAGCTGCCCTACGAGCCCACCCACCCGTGGCTGCCGGACGCCGAGACCGACCCCGAGGCCCATCGACAGGTCGAAGCTGCGTTCGAGCAGGTGCCGGGCCAAACCAAGGGCTCCTTCACCGTTCCCGTTACGCACCGCAGTGGGCATCGGCGCTGGGTTGCAGTCAACTTCAGTCACGCCGACGACCCCGACACGGGGCGCCGAGTGGTGGTCGGCACCTTTCGTGACGTCACGTCCGAGCACTACGCCGTGCAGCGCCAAGTTGCCTTGGCTGCGCTCAATCAGCAACTGGCTCAAGCTGATTCGCTGGAAGATGCGCTGCAGGGGGCCGCCGAGGAATTGCGCGGGGTGTGGCAAGCTCGCCGCGTGCTGACCGCGCGATTCTCCAGCGACTCACGCAAAGGAGTCATGCCGGACCTGGTGTGCGCCGGCGAGCCAACCGACTGGGCTCAGCTGTCGCCGCGTCAGCGGCAGCTGATCGAGTCGCTTCGTGATGCCGACATGCTCACCGCGGTCACCGAGGAAGCCGGCGCCGCCGGCATAGTGTTGCAGCATCCCGGTGGAGTGCTGGTCGTCTGGATCGAGTTGGCCGAGCGGCGACCGTTCACGCCCGAGGATCACACCCTGCTCGCGGTGCTCGCCGGGCGGCTCGGGCAGGGCCTGCAGCGGGTCTACCAGTTGGACGAGCAGCGCGAAACCGCTTTGGCGCTGCAGCACGCGATGCTCGGCCCGGCGACGCTGCCGGATGGCTTTGCGGTGCGGTACCGCCCCGCGAGCCGACCTTTAGAGGTCGGCGGCGACTGGTACGACGTCGTCGATCTCGCGGACGGGCGCGTAGCGTTGATCGTCGGCGACTGTGTCGGTCACGGCCTGGCCGCTGCCACGGTGATGGGTCAGCTCCGCAGCGCCTGTCGCGCGCTGCTGCTCGAGCGGCCCAGTCCCGCAGCCGCGCTCACGGGTCTGGACCGCTTCGCGGCGCGGCTGCCCGGCGCCCGTTGCACCACCGCGTTCTGTGCGGTGCTCACCCTCGCTACCGGTGAACTGGCGTTCTCCAGCGCGGGACACCCGCCGCCCGTGATGGTGCACTCCGACGGCACGGCCGTGCTGCTGGAGGGAGGACACACGATTCCACTGGGGCTGCGGGCGGACGAGACCAGGCCCGAGGCCCGCGTCACGATGCCTGCCCGCGCAACGCTGCTGCTCTACACCGACGGCCTGGTCGAACGCCGCGGCAGTTCGATCGATCACGGCATTGGCCGGGCGGCCGATCTCGTTCGCGAGACCCGCGCGCTCGAGCTCGATGAGGTCGCGGAACGGCTCATGTCCCGACTCGAACCCGACGGCGGCTATCCGGACGACGTGGCCATGTTGCTGTACCGGCAGCCGGCTCCGCTGGACGTGAAATTTGCCGCCGACATCAACCAGCTGGCGCCGAGCCGCGCTGCCTTGCGCAGCTGGCTGATCCAGGCGGGAATCGGGCCCGAGCAAATCCAGGACATTCTTGTCGCCGCCGGCGAAGCCGTCGCCAACGCGATTGAGCACGGCTACCGCGACCAAACTCAAGGCATCGTTTCGGTACGGGTGACCGCATTCGCCGACCAGCTGCACGTGACCGTGACCGACTCCGGCACGTGGAAGCCACCCCAAACCGTGGCCAACATCAGTCGTGGCCGCGGCATCGTCCTCATGCGAGGGCTGATGGACGAGGTCAGCATTGATTCGCACGATGCCAGCACCACAGTTAACATGTGCGCAAGGATCACCTGAATGGCCACACCGCTGACCTTGAACACGGACCATGACGCCGAGGGGATACCGCGGGTCACCGCATCCGGCGAGATCGACCTCAGCAATATCAACGCGTTCACCGAGGCGCTCGCAACGGCCAGCGCGGGCCCCGGCGGACCGCTCACAGTCGATCTCAGCGCGGTGAAGTACGTGGACAGCGCCGGCATCAACGCGCTTTTCGACCAAGCCGTCCAGGCCGAACGTCTGCACGTCATCGTCCACCCACTCCTCGTTCGCGTCCTGCGGATCAGCGGCCTCAGTGAGATCGCGACCGTCGAACCCGCTTAGGGTCGAGGCGTGGCCATCGCCTACGACGAAACGCTGCGCGCGAAGGTTCGAGAACATTTGGCGGGACACGACCGCCGCGTCGTGACCGATCCGGCGAAGCGACACGCTGCCGTCGCGGTGGTGCTCGTCGACTCCCAGCCCGGGGAGGAACCCGGGGAGGAAATGGTAGAGCCGGCGCCCGTGTACGACGGGATCGTCGGGCCGCCCACGGCGACCCGACCCGCAGGCCGCATGGCCGGCGTCTCGGGTGGCGCCGCTTTTCTGTTGTGCCGCAGGGCTTCTCGGCTCACCTCGCATGCGGCGCAGTGGGCGCTTCCGGGTGGGCGCGTGGACCCCGGCGAGACCGCCGTCGAGGCGGCGCTGCGGGAGTTGGCCGAGGAGGTCGGCATCATCCTCGGCGCTCCGGACGTGTTGGGCCTACTGGACGACTACCCGACGCGGTCCGGTTACGTCATCACGCCGGTGGTGATCTGGGGCGGTGAGGGGCTGGATCCTCGACCTTCACCCGACGAGGTGGAGGCGGTCTACAGCGTGGGGTTGCACGAACTGCTGCGCGACGATTCGCCGAGGTTCATTGCCATCCCGGAAAGCCCGCGTCCGGTGGTGCAAATCCCGTTGGGAAACCACCTCATCCACGCGCCGACGGGTGCGGTGCTGCTGCAGCTGCGGTGGCTGTGCCTGGAGGGCCGCCACGACCCGGTCGACGGGTTGGAGCAACCGGTGTTCGCCTGGAAGTAGGGGCTCAGTCGAGAGCAGCGCCAAACCGGAGGAGAGGAAGCCTGATGCGAATCGCCAATCACGACAATCGCGCCGTCCTGGTGATCGGAGACGACGGAGCCGAGCGCGCCATCGATATCGCGACCGCATCCGGTGGTCGATTCGGTCCCGGGCTCAGCGCCGTGTACGACCAATGGGACGAACTGTGCAGCTGGGCAATCGGTTACGACAGTTACGACGGGGCGAGTGCAAGTAGCTTCCCGGTCGACCGTGCACTGCTGGGGCCTCCGTCTCCCCGCCCGCGCCAGATGTTCGCTCTGGCGTTCAACTTTCACGACCATGCAACGGAATCCGGCTTCGAGCCGCCCACGGCGCTGCCGCCGGTATTCACCAAGTTCGCCTCGAGCTTCGCCGGGCCCGATACCACCGTCGTCATCCCGGAGGGTGGGAACGTGGACTGGGAGGTCGAACTGGTCGCCGTCATGGGTCGTGAGGCCACCAGCATCAGCGAGCAGGAGGCCTGGGACCACGTCGCGGGCCTGACAGTGGGACAGGACATTTCCGAGCGGATCACCCAACTAAGAGGTCCCACACCGCAATTCGGGCTTGGCAAGTCCTACCCCGGATTCTCGCCGCAGGGTCCGTGGCTGGTCACGCCGAACGAGCTGACAAATCCCGACGATCTCGAGCTGGGCTGCGCCATCGACGGCGAGGAGATGCAGAAGGGGCGGACCAGCGCGCTGAGCTTCTCGGTCCCCAGGCTCGTCGCGGCGTTGTCCGCCAACGTCACGCTCTACCCGGGCGACGTCGTCTTCACCGGAACGCCGTCCGGCACCGGATTCGGACTCAAGCCCCAGCGATTCCTGCGTCCGGGAGAGCAGCTGCACAGCTGGATCACCGGCATCGGCGAACTGCACCAGACGTTCGTCGCCGGCGGAGCACCCGCATGAGTGCCGACTCGTCGGCCGATCTGGTCGACGTCCACTCGCACGTCCTGCCCGACTGGTACGTCGCGGCCGCCAAATCGGCCGGTCATGCCACGCCCGACGGGATGCCCGGGTGGCCGAGCTGGTCCGTTGGCGATCACCTGGACCTGATGGACCGCGTCGGCGTCGGCGTCTCGGTCCTGTCGATCTCCTCACCCGGAGTGCATTTCGGCGACGACGCAGCCGCGGCGGACCTGTCCGTCGAGGTCAACGACTTCATGGCGCGGTTGAGCGCCGACCATCCCGACCGGTTCGAGTTCTCGCGGCGCTGCCACTGCCGAATATGGGAGCGGCCGTCGCGGCGGCTCGGCGGCTCGTGGGTAGTCCGGGGTGCGCCGGGGTGGGAATCGAGTCCAATGCGCATGGGGTGTATCTCGGCGACCGGGAGCTCGATCCCCTGTGGCAGGAACTGGAGGCGCGGCGCGCGGTCGTGTTCATCCACCCCACTTCGCCGCGCGGCTTCGACGTCACCGAGCTCGGGTTCCCGGCGCCGGTGATGGAGTTCTTGTTCGATACCACCCGGTCGGTGGTCCATCTCGCGGCCGCCGGCGTCCTGACCCGCTATCCGGAGATCCGATTCATCGTGCCGCATTGTGGTGCGGCGCTGCCGGCCGTCATCAGCCGGATCGAGCTGTTCGGACTGGCCGGAATGATCTCGGATGCGCCGGCCGAATTCGGCTGGGAATCATTGTGGTTCGACCTTGCCGGCGCGCCGCTGCCCGATCAGATCGCCGCCATCACCCGACGCTTCGGGCCGGGGCACCTGCTCTACGGCAGCGACTACTGCTTCACGCCGCCCGTCGCCGTCGACCTGCTGGCCCGAAAGCTCGACACCGACTGGCCAACTAAGGATCCCGCTTCGTGGCGACGGCTCACGGCCGAGAACACGCGGGCGCTGTTCGCTCACCGTCACGTGCAAAGGGAGGGGGCGTCACAGTCGTTGCCGGGGCAATAGGTCGAGTGCGCGGCGTTGACCATCGTTCCGACGTCCAACAACGTGACGCCCCTGGCGTTCATGTGGGCGTGAATGTCGTCGGCGATCTGTTGTGGCGTCCAACCCCACGTCAGGTCGTAGCAGATGAGGTGCGCCTCCCCGATGAGTGCCTCTTCCGAATTGGGCGGCCAGGTGAGGCCGACGGCACGCAGTTTTGCGAGGTATGCGTCATCGGCGGGACTGTTCGCTGTCGCAATCGCAGCGCTGCCAACCAGGGCAGCGCCGGCCATCAGGGGGATGGTCAGTCCGGCCAGCCAGCGAGGTGAGGGCATTCTCGCGTCCTTTCTTCTTAACTTTGAGGGCCTTGAGGTCCATGGCGGGATCACTACAAGGATTCGTTGAGATAACGAAGAGGGCAAGGCTCGAACCTTTTCTCATACAAGCCACTCCGCCGCAGCGGAACGAGAAAAGGACCAACCATGAAGAGCATCAAGATCGCCACCATCGCCAAAGCCGCCACCATGGCGGCGGTCGCCGCCGCCCTGACACTCGGGTCGGCCGACGTGGCCCAGGCAGCTACGGGCACCATGTACGGCGACCCCACCGCAGCCGCCAAGTGGTGGCGCCACCAGAATTACGGCGACTGCGTCCTCATGGCGACCGCCGACGTGGTCGGCCAGGTAACCGGCAAGGAGCCCTCGGAGCGCCAGATCATCAAGAAGGCCCAGAACACCCCCAGCAGCATGCACTCGGGCTCGATCTACATCAAGCCGGCGGACGTCAAGCACGACATGGGCACCTACACCGGTGACATCCCGACGCTGCTGGCCCAGTACGGCGTCAACTCCAAGCAGAGCGACAAGGACCACTCGTCGAAGACCGGAATCCCGGCGGGCATCGAGGGGATCGAGCAGGTGCTGGGCGCCGGTCACAAGGTGATCGTCAGCGTCAACGCCGAAATGATCTGGGGCCAGCCGATCGAGACCAAGGACAAGGACGGCAACCCGGCCTCGGACCACTCGCTGGTGGTAACGGGTGTCGACACGGCCAAGAACGTCGTGCACCTCAACGACAGCGGCATTGAAACGGGGAAGGACGAGCAGGTATCGCTGGAGCTCTTCCTCAAGGCGTGGGAGACCAGCAACGAGCGGATCACCGTCACCACCTAGGCCGGCAACTGGATTCCAACGCCACGGCGGGCGGCCGCCCGGTGCAAATCGCGCCGGGCTGGCTGCCCGCCGTGTGGCTACGCTCATCTCGTGGCGGTCGACAGCAACGCCTTGGGTGAGTACCTCCGCGCGCGGCGGGGATAGGTCCGGCCCGAAGACGTCGGTTTGGTCGCGGGTGCACGGCGACGTGTTCGGGGCTTGCGCCGCGAGGAACTGGCGACGCTGGCGGGTATCAGCGCCGAGTACTACCTACGCCTGGAACAGGGTCGCGACAAGAACCCGTCCGCTCAGATCCTCGACGCGCTGGCGCGGGCATTGCGGCTGGACATGAAGGCGAGCGAGTATCTGCATCAGCTGGCCAGTTCGGCGGGCGGCCGTCGGGATCGCGAGAGCGTAGAGGAAGCCGCCGACGGCGCCGACGAGCTGATCGAGCAGTTCGCGATGCCAGCGATCGTGGCCGGCAGATGCCAAGATGTGCTGGCCGCGAATTCGATCGCCCGTGCGCTGTCGCCGGGTTTTTCGCCCGGCGGGAACTTCTTGCGCTGGCGGTTGCTGGAACCTGCGGCCCGCGACTTCTTTGTGGATTGGGACGAGGCGACCGACGTCGCCGTCAGCGGGTTGCGCGAGGCGGCCGGCAGCGATCCGGAAGATCCGTGCCTACGGTCGGTGATCGCCGAATTGTCCTCCGCCAGTGAGCGATTCCGCAAACTGTGGGCCCGTGCCGACGTGGGATACCGGGCCGGCGTTATCCACCTGCGGCAGCCGACGGTTGGTGACCTCTACCTGCACCGCAACAGGTTGAACATCCCGCACTCCGGTGGTCAGCATCTGCTGACTTATCGCGCCGAGCCCGGCAGCGCGTCGGCCGCGGCGCTGGACACCTTGCGGGCCTGGGCCGGCGGGGGGAATGGATAACCGCGCCCGGGCGTTGGCAACCACCATGGCGGAGCAGGCGGACCAAGTAGAACTCAGCCCCAGGGACTGGGTGCGAGCGCACACCGAAAAAATCCTGAACCAAGGCACGACCGACGGCGTCGAGGTGTACGACCGGCCCATCGTGCTGGTGACCATCACGGGGGCGAAGTCCGGTAAGCAGCGATACGTACCGCTGATGCGGGTGGAAAAAGACGGTCGCTACGCCATCGTCGCGTCGCAGGGCGGCGCTCCTAGGCACCCCTCCTGGTATTTCAACCTCAAAGCCAACCCGGCGGTGACGGTGCAGGACGGCGATAAGGTCGCGGCCCTAACCGCACGCGAGATCGAGGGGGCCGAGCGCGAGCAATGGTGGCGGCTGGCGGTCGAGGCGTTTCCCCCTTACGCCGAATACCAGACCAAGACGACACGGCAGATCCCGGTCTTCGTGCTGGAATGAGGTGCGGGCGTCACCGGGGGTTCTTTTCACCGGCTTCGACGGCGACGGGCAGCCGATTCTCGGTTGGCGCCACCGGGCACGTGGCGTAGTCGGTGAAGGAGCACGGCAGGTTGGACGCACGGTTGAAGTCGAGCGTCACGATCCCGTCGGCGCCGGGCTTGGCGACCGAAAGTGACCTGGCGCCAGGGTATGTCGTCATCCCGCTGGTGGCGTCGGTGAATAGCACCTGCAGACCACCCGTCTTTGCGTCGAACGCGACGAGCCGCAGGGGGGCGCCCGCCACTTCGAAGTCGATGACGCCGACGGCGTTGTGGTGATGCTCGAGCCCCTCGACGACGGCACCTGTCGTGACCGTCTTCGAGTGCTCAAACGGCGTGAACGTGCCGGCCACACACCACCGTTCGCTCGGCGTGTAGGTAGGAATGCCGGCGTACTGCTGGAGGTGCGGAGACTTCGGGTCGTGCACGCGCAACGCGGCCGATCCGGTTCGGCGAATGACCTCGATGCGGCGATCCCCGGCATCGACGATCAGCCCCGGCGCACCTTCGACCGGTTCGACTTTGTCGACTTCGTCGATGCCTCGGACGCCGATGACGTACACGGCATCGGCGTCCGCTCGCCAGCGACCCGGCAGGTCGGCGATGTCCTCGAATTCATCTGTGAGCCAATACAAGCCGGTGATGCTGACCCAGCCGAGCGGGTCACCATAGTAGCGCTCGCGTTCACCGTGCCATTGGTTCCACGCCGCCTCGAAGGTTTCCGTCGTGACACCCGCTGTGGTGGTCATGATCACCGCACTCCTTGTCCTGGCATACCCCGGCGTGCCCACAAAACTGGGGAGAACTCCCCATCAAACTGGGCCCGCGCATCGGCGCACACTACAGAGCGAGCCCCGGGACGCACCGCCACAGCAACCGTACATCCGGGTGGGCCGCGGCCGCCATGACCCGGCGGTGGTCGAGTTGTCCTGAATCAATCGGAGGCGGCAATGTCGTTCGTGATTGCGGCGCCGGAGCTATTGTCTGCGGCGGCAACGGATCTGACGAGTACCGGCTCGGTTGTCAGCGCGGCCAACGCGGCCGCAGCGGCTCGGACGACCGGGGTGCTGGCCGCCGCCGAGGCCGCCAACGCGTCGCCACTGCAGACCCTGTAACAGGGTCTGACTGATCGGCAACGCCGGCTCTGGCGGCGCGGGCGGATTGCTCTTCGGCCTGAGCGGGATGGACGGGTTGACGTGGCGTGGGCGCGGCCGCGCGGAATCTGCCTACGATACGCCGAGTGACCCAATATGAACCCGATCTCCTCGCCCAAGGTCTGGACGCGGTCTTCTGCGGCATCAATCCGGCGGCGACTGCGGTAGCCGGCGGCCATAATTTCTCGAACCCGAACAACCGGTTCTGGACGGTCCTTCATCTCGCCGGTTTCACTGACACGCGCCTGCGGCCCGAAGACGAGCGCCGGCTGTTGGACTATGGCTGCGGCATTACCGCGGTCGTAGCGCGGGCGACCCAGCGGGCCAGCGAAGTCTCGACCGTCGAATTCAGGAAAGCCCGACCGGCGTTTGAGGCGAAGATCAGGCGTTACGAGCCGAAAATGGTTGCTTTTCTCGGAAAGCGCGCACTCTCGGCGATGTTCGGCACCCCCGACATCGACTGGGGACCATACCCCCCCGGGTTCGCCGGTGCGGCGGCCTGGGTGCTGCCCAACCCGAGCGGCCTTAACAGGGGCTTCACGCTGGACGCGCTTGTGCGCGCGTACTCGGAGCTGCGGACCGCTCTGACACGATGCGAGGGGCGCGCGAACTAGACCGTGTTGTGGGTGACTGGGCGCAGATTGTTGTCGACGTAGAGGTCGGCGATGAGTCGGCGCCCGATACGGGGCGGCGGTTGGAGTCCTGGTTCATCGAGCGCGGGGCATCGTGGCCGCCGAGCTGACCGATTGTGCTTTCGGCCGGCCCGGCCGCCGACCGGGCCGAAACTATGGCCACGCAATCGGGAAGCCAGCCACCGAGCCCGGCCGGCGGCCTTCGGTGCCCTGGGGGTGATGTTTTGGAATTGGGATCACCTGTCCGACACCTTCATCGCCGAGGTGGGCGAATTCCTCGGCCATCGCGTCGTCTACGCCTACCACAGGCTCTGAAGCAGATCGTGCAGGGCGCCGGGCAGCGTCGGGTGGCGGAACTGAAATCCGAGATCTTCGAGCACCTTTGACGTCGCGTGCCTGCCGGTAAGGCCTAAGGCCGGGTCGGTGCGAAGCAGCACGGCACCGAGCCGCAGGACCGCCGCGGGAGTGGGCAGACCCGGCCGGTGCAGGTTCTTGCGCAGCGCGGCCATCAGCTCGGCGTTGCGCACGGGATTGGGCGTGGCCGCGACGAGTATGCCCGACGGGATCGATTTTTCCGGGTCGAATCCAAGGCAGGCCAGCACGATGTCGAGCCAATCGTCGATGTGGATCCAGGAGACCCATTGCCGACCGCTCGCCACCCGTCCGCCCAGCCCCAACCGGGTAAGTGAGACAAGCCTTTTCAGCGCGGCCGACCGCGGATCGAGCACAATCGAAGTGCGCAGGATGACACCGTGATCGGTGTTGGCGCCGTCGAAGGCCTCCTCCCACGGACGGGCCACCCCGGTCATCTGCGGAAGGCCGGGCTCCGGAAGCGGGGTGGATTCGGTGCACCGGGTTTCGCCGGCGTCCGACCAGATCGCCGTCGTGCTGGCCTGGACCCAGTGGGTCAATGGACTCCGCAACTCCTGACTGGCGCGGACCAGGGCCAGGGTCGGTGTGACGCGGCTGCTAATCAACTCGCTGATGTTCAGTCGTGTCGGGCGGCAGTCGACCAACTTGCCGGCGAGGTTGATCACGGCGGTGTCCTGTTCGTTGAGCTCGCGGGCCCAATCCCCGACCGTCTCGCCGTCCCAGAACACCTGGCGCACATCGGCTTCGGGGTCGGGCCGCCGGGTCAAGACAACCACGTCGCACTTTCCGGCAAGGCTGGTGACGAGGCGTTTGCCGAGCGCGCCGGTGCCGCCGGCGATCACCACCTTTGCGGTCATTGCTATTCGAGGACCGCGGTCAGGACCCCGACGCGCCCGGCGTCGGCTTCGCGGCGCAGCACGGTGGTGGCCGAATCGAACTTCACCCCGGGGATCGGCTCCTTGACGAACGGATTGCCGGTCCACCAGGTGATGCGGCACACCCGGCGGGTGATCAGCCAGCCGTTCGGGGTGCGCCGCAGGGCGTCGTCATACCAGCCGGTGCCTTCCCAGAGCGGGTTGCCGCCGACCGCCGCGCGCACCAGACGCCAGCCGCCGTTGCAGAAGCTGTGTGCGCGGTCCCCGTCGACGTGGATCACATGGGTCGAGATCGTGTGCTGAGTGGAATCGAAGGGGTCGTGAAACGCCGCGAAATCAGATTTGAACCGTTCGCGATCCGTCCACTGCGAAGTCGCACCGTAGTCGGCATCGACATCGGCGGCGAAGATCCGATCGAATAGTTCCCACCGCTGGCTGTCGACTGCCAGCCCGTAGAGGTTCATCAGTTGCGTGATCGCTACGACGTCGCCGTCGGCCATGGTCCTCCCGGGGTGCGAAAGCCAATATCAGCTTAATCAAGAGGACGTGTCACGGCCGCGATTGGCTCCGCTCGTCATAGAGTGTCTTTCGTCGCGAAACCCCATAGGATGCAATTCGAATGGACCTTGATCGCATCACCCACCCGATACGACTGACCCGAGGGTCCCACCAGCCGGAGTCGGGTACCGGGTGCGCCATGAACGCAATTTCATACGTCAACGGCGACACGGAGATCACCGATTTCCCGGCGACATCGGCGCGCCCGCTGGCCTCCTTCGTTCAGGTGTGCAACGACCTGCTCGCCGGACCGGACGGCTACCTCTCCCCGACGGACGCCTTTGTGGTGCTCGACTTGGGTTGGCTCACGGTGGGCACCGCAGATTTCGCCGCCACGGTCATTCACACGTGGGTGACTAAATTGCTGGTCAGCCCGCCCTGGGGCGTCGTTCGCTATGCCGGGGCCGGTGCCGCCGAAGCGATCTCCGAGATCGCCGAGTTGCATCGCGCGCTCGTGCCCGGGGACACACCGCCGATCGGCAGGTGGGACAGTGCCAGTCGTGTCGCCCGCGCCATCGGCGAGAGGTCCGAGGGCGCGGAACGGTATGCGGTCCGGACCGCCTACCAATCAACCGCACTCATCGAGACCGACGACTGGGCCACCCTCGATGCGGTGACCGGCAACGCGCTGAAAGCCCACAGACTGGCAAACGGCGACGATGGGGCCGCCCGGATCCTCGAGGTGACTCGCAATGCCATCCGCTCCTGGCGGCGGCTGGCGGGGCTAAGCGTGGTGGGCAACATCCCGCCATCTGTCGCGAGAGCCGTGCAGCCCAAGGAGTCGGCAGCTTAACTTAACCGGCGGCCCGCTCGGCGGGGATCAGTCCTGGCGGTGACCGTCGCGTCGCAGCCGCGCCGCCCGCCCCGTCGCCGTTGCCGTTGCCAGCACCGCCAGCACGGCGAGAATCACCACGGACCACCGGGTGGACGCGACCGTGCTCAACAGCAGCGGCAGGCCGAAGCCGAGGTAGGCCACCGTGTAGAACGCCCCGGTGAGCGTGCCCCGAACCCGTTGCGGCGCTGCGGCTTCCAGATCGATCAGGCCCTCACGGAGCAAAAGTCCGGATGAGCAGCCCAACGCCACCAGCAGCGGCAGGCCCAGCCCGAGTGTCATCGGCGTCGGTGTCGCCGCGGTCACCGCGTAGCCGAGGGCTGCCAGCAGTGCGCCGACGGTGCCGGCCTGCGGCCCCCACCGGCGCGCGCGGGCGATCAGTTGAATCAGCGCGCTGGTGCCATTGGCGATCAGCGTGGCGATGCCGGCCGCCATAGGTGCGGCGAGACCGGTGTGCACGCGGGTTGGGATCGTGATGAAAGCGAGTGTCGCCGAGGCGAATATCCATGGAGCCAGCGGCATCGCCCAACTCAACGCCCGCGCGCTTGACCGACCCGTGGGCAACGAATCTCGCGGGTTTTCCGGGTTTTCCGGGTTTTCCGGGTTTTCGAGTTTTTCGGGCTTTTCCAGCTGTTCCAGGGCCCCCGCGGTTGCCGGTTCGCTCACAACGGCGCGCTGCGCGGCCACCATCCATTTGTTGGCGACAATCGTCGCCAACAAAAGGATCGCGGCCGCGATGCCGAACGACAGCTGAATGCCGGAATTTGCGGCCGAGGCGATCGCCCCCGAAGCGAAGGGCCCGATAGCGAAACCCGCCGTCAGCACCGCTCCGGCGGTGGCCGCACCGGGCGTACCTTTCAGATCGGAGGCCCACGCGGTGCAGGAGCTGATCGCGAAACCCACACCGACCCCGACGACCAACCGCCCCACCAGCAACACCGCCGAATCCTGCGACAGCAGCATCGCCACCGTGCCGGCCAGAGCAATCGCCGACCCGGCCCACGCCACCCACTGACGCCCCAGCACGTCCGAGGCACGCCCGCCGATCAGCAGGCCGGGCAGCAGCCCCACCGCGTAGATGCCGAAGATCGCATTGAGCGTGGATACGCCCAGGTGGCGGTCGGCGCTGATCGCGGGCATCAACCCGGCGAAGTGGTTGGCTGCCCATCCCGTTGCCAGCAGGACGGCCAATATCCCGGCGAACAAGGGCCACGTGGCGTCGGACCGGTCCGGCTCGACCGCCGACCGTGGCCGAGGTCCGAGCTCGGTCGCCGCACCCGACCAGTTCACTGACGTCCTCCCGGGATTCCTGTCGGTGCAAGGACAAAGCCGCCCGGGAAGTTATTCCCGCCAGCCCCCGTAACGATTCACGTGCAGCCGACATCGATGACGAGCTTGCCCAACGTCTCTCGTGCGGCGAGCCGGGTGAGGGCAGTGGGAACGTCGTCGAACGAAATCCGTTCGGCAACAGCTTCTTTGATCGCTCCCGTGCTGACCAGTTCGGTCAGGCTGTCCTGGATGCCCTCGAGGTGTTCACGCGAGTAGCCGGCCGCGATGACGCCGACCAGCGATGTGTTCGTCATCACCATCATGGGGACGTCGACTTGCGCCCATGTGCCGCTTGCGAAGCCGACGGCCAGATGCCGACCGCCGTGTGCGAGGGCGCCCATCGCGCCGGTGCCCTGGGCCCCGCCGACTGGGTCGAAAACCAGGTCAACTCCCCGCCCGCCGGTGACCTCGCGCAGCGCCTGCGCCAGTGGCTTCCCGTCGTCGCCGACGCCGCCCCTGGCGACCAGCACGTGGTCGGCGCCGAAGGAGCGGCAGAACTGCGCACGGCTTTGGTCGCCGACGACGGCAATGACCTGCGCGCCCAAGGCCTTGCCCAACTGAACCGCGGCGATGCCGCTGCCGCCCGCAGCGCCCAGCACCGCGAGCCGCTGACCGGCCCGGATCCGGCCGCGATCGGCGAGGGCAATCCAGGCTGTCATGTTGGGAATCCAGAACCCCGCGGCGCCGCAGTCGTCCAGCCCCGCAATCGCGGGAAAGATCAGCGCGGCATCGGCGAGTGTTTCATCGGCGAACGATCCGTTGCCGTTCATGAAGTCGCTGATGCCCATCACCCGGGTTCCGACGGCGAGATCGACGCCCGGTCCGGCGGCGGTCACCGTACCGGCCAACTCCTGGCCCGGGGTAAACGGCACGGCCGGCGTCAGCGGGTAGGTCGCGCGGCACATCAGCACATCGGGCAGTCCAATCCCTGCCGCGGCCACCTTGATCCGCACCTGACCGGGCCCCGGCACGGGCGGATCTCGGCCCACGAGCTGCAATACATCGGCCGGTTCGCCTGCCGTATGGACCCGCCATGCCCGCACCGCGCCAGCCTATGCGAGCGGCTTGTTGGGATCGAAGGTCTGTAACGATGAGCTGATGTCGGATCGCTGCCCGGAATGCGGTTTCACCTATCGACTGGGTGCGGCCGAGGAGGCCGCGGAGGGCGTTCGAGAGCGGATCGGGCAGGTCGCGGCGATCCTGCGAGAACGCGATGTCGATGCGCGGTCCCGGCCGCGGCCAGACGTGTGGTCGGCACTGGAGTACGGATGCCATCTCCGCGACATGCTGCTGGTGCAACGGGAGCGGGTACTGGCGGCCCGGCGGGTGGATCGGCCGGAATGTGCGCCGATGGGGCGCGAGGAGCGCGTCGTGCACGACGGGTACGCCGAGCAGGAGCCTGCCGATGTGGCTCGGCAGCTGACCGACGCCGCGCAGTTGTTCGGCAACGTCCTCGCCCGGCTGGAAGCCGGCGACTGGGATCGGACCGTCGTCTACCACTACCCGGAAACCAGTGAGCGGTCGTTGCGGTGGCTGGCGGTGCACACCGTGCACGAGGCGCAGCACCACCTGCTCGACATTCGCCGTCAATTGTGATCGGCGCCAGCGAACCTTGATGGGCCTCGGGTGGTGTTTGAAATCAAACGCTTTGGTGTACTGGTACCACTAACCTAATGCCGGAAGGCAAGACCAAATGCAGGAAGCAAAACCCGATGCAGGAAGGCAAACGATGAAACGAATTCCAATTGCCGCGATCGCGATTGCCACGCTGCTGTTCAGCGGATGTTCCGCCTCGCAGATCGTGAACACCGGCGGCGACACGAAATGCAAGGATTTCACCACGCAGGACGAGAAGAAGCAGAACGACGAGGTCACCAAGATGCTCAAGGACAAGACCGGCGCCGATCCCAGCAGCCTGCAGATATCGGCGACGCGGGCGTCGGCGCAGGTCTACTGCCAAACGGTGGGCACGCCGGACAGCAAGATCTCGGACGCGCCGCACTAACCGGGGCCAAACTCGGCGCCTACCGCTTACATCTGCGCCCAGACGATTTTCGTCTGCAGATAGGTCTCGAGACCCGCTTTGCCGGACTCATAGCCCCAACCGGACTGCTTGTATCCGCCGAAGGGCATGGAGTGGTCGAACTGCATTTGGCAATTCAGCCCCACGGTTCCGGCCTTTAGCCGCTTGGCTATGCGATGTGCGCGGCCAAGGTTTCGGGTCCACGCGGTGGCGGCCAATCCGTAGGTGCTGTCGTTGGCCAGCGCGACCGCTTCGTCCTCGTCGTCGAACGGGATGACCGCGACCACGGGCCCGAAGATCTCCTCTTGGAACAGCCTGCTCGTGGAGGCGACGTTGGTGAGCACGGTCGGGTGCACGAAGTAGCCCTTGCGGTCCAGTCGGTGCCCGCCGGTGACGACCTCGACGCCGTCGGACTTGCCCTGGTCGAGGTAACCCATCACACGGGTGAGCTGCTTCTGGCTGATGAGCGGGCCGATCAAGCTGCCCTCATCCTTCGGCCCGCCCTGCGGCAGTCCGTTCGCGACATTGGCCAGTTGCTCCACGAACTGCTCGTAGACGCCGCGCTGGACGAAGATCCGTGATCCGCAGACGCAGGCCTGGCCGGAGTGAATGAAGGTGCCGAAGGCAGCCATCGGGACCGCCTTGGACAGGTCGGCGTCGTCGAAGACCACCACCGGCGACTTGCCGCCGAGTTCCAGTGTCACCTTCTTGAGGTTGCTGTCGCCCGCCGCGTGCACGATCGCCCTGCCGACTTCGGTCGACCCGGTGAATGCGACCTTCTCGACGTCGGGGTGCGCGGTGATCGCCGCACCCGCGGTGTGTCCGTAGCCCAGCAGCAGGTTGGCGACCCCCTCGGGCACCCCCGCCTCGTGCAGGATGTTGTCCAGCACCAGGGCCGACAGCGGCGTTTCCTCGGCGGGCTTGACGACGCTGCTGCAGCCCGCCGCCAGCGACGGTGCCAGCTTGGCGCAGAAATTGAAGACCGGCCCGTTCCAGGGGAATATCAGCCCGACCACCCCGTAGGGTTCCTTGAGCGTGTAGGCGTGCTGATGCGAGTCGATGCCGGTCAGGCCGCCGGTGTGCACGTCGGCCGCGATGCCCTCGATCTTGGTGCACCAGCCGGCGTAGTACCGGAAAAACTCAGAACCGACCGTGACGGTGCCCTGCGCCTGCATGGGGGTCATGCCGGCGTTGAGCGATTCCAGCTCGGCCAGCAAGTCGGCGTTCTGGTCGATCAGCTCGCCCACTCGCCAGAGGATCTTGGCGCGCTCGCTAGGCGGCTTATCGCGCCAGACGCCCGCGTCGAAGGAGGCCTTCGCCCGCGCGACCGCGTCGTTGACGGCCTGTTCGCCGCAGTCCTTGAATTCGGTGATCTGCTCCTCGGTGGCGGGATCGACAATCGAAATGACCTCGCCGGTGCCGGGTCGTTCCCGGATCTCGTTGAGCACAGTCTGCAGCGACATCGCTATCCCCTCTCGCGCCCCTACGATCCGCAAGTTACGCGCTTAACCTAGAGATGTCCAGACTGCGATTTGCGGGGATTTTTGGGGGTTTCTGGGGTTTCCGGGCTACGTTGAGGCCCGCACGATCAGGTGCGCGATGTCCGACGGCTCGGGAGGCGGCGGGGCGGGGTAGCCCAGCTCGGTCAGTACGGCGGCGATCGCGGCGTCCGCGACCGCCGTCGGGTTGAATTCCACCGTGGTCAGTGGGGGAGAGCTCAGCGCCGCCATCGGGGTGGCGTCGACGCCGATCACGGCCAGGTCGTCCGGGCAGCGCAAGCCCGCTTCGCGGATGCCGTAGAGGACCAGGCACGCTATCTCGTCGCTTTGGGCGCACACCGCGGTGACACCGTCGGCCACCCAGCCGGTCACCACCTGCGCGGCGTTGTCCTGGGTCACGTCCGCAATGCGGATGGGCGGAAGGGCGCGGGCCTGCGTCGCGCCGGCGACCCCTTCGAGCCAGAAATCGCCCAGGGCGCGCCAGCGGGCGATCCCGGTGTGGGCATACGCGATCTGTCGGTGACCGCGTGCGACCAGGTGCGCGACCCGTAGCTCGCCGACCGAGAGGTGCGGATTCCCGAGTGCCGGCAGCGTCCCGATCTCGATGTGCGGGATGGCAGCGTCCTGCACGGCCCGCAGGACATCGCCCCCCATCGGGAACAGGCTGGTGACCGCGACCGGGTCGAGGTTTTCGACTGCGTCGATGACGTGCTGGTCGTCCTCGGTCTCGAAGATCTGTACCTGCAGCAGGCCCACGCGCGCCAGCTCCGAGGTCATTCGGCTGCCGGCCTGCATCGGCATCTCGCCGACTGCCACCCGCGGCACCACATACAAGACCACGCCGCTGCGGCCGCGAGCCAGGTTCCGCGCAGCCAGATTGGGCCGATAGCCCAGCTGCTCAGCGGCGCGATAGACCGCCTCCCGCGTGCGCGGGGAGATCTTTCGGCCTTCTGCGTTGTTGAGTACGTAGCTGACGGTCGCGGTCGACACACCCACCAGGCGGGCGACATCGGCGTTAGTGGGCCGGGTGAGTTTGTGCACGCGCGACGCGTCACCCTCCGGACCGGTCATGCCTCATGGTGACACGACGATCGGCACCGATTCCACAGCCTTAGTGGCCTTAGTGGCCTTGGTGGCCCTAGTCGCTCTGTGGTCCTAGTCGCTCTGGCGGCGGCCGGCGTGGGCCTCGGCATGCATTCGTTCCACCATGTGCGGGTAGTGCAGTTCGAATGCCGGCCGCTCCGATCGGATTCGGGGCAGCTCGGTGAAGTTGTGCCGTGGCGGCGGGCAGCTCGTGGCCCATTCCAGCGAATTGCCGTGGCCCCACGGGTCGTCGACCAACACCGGTTCGCCGAAGCGCCAGCTCTTGAACACGTTCCACACGAACGGCAGCATCGAGATCCCCAGAATGAATGCGCCCACCGTGGAAACAAGATTCAGCGTTTGATACCCATCGGTGGGCAGGTAGTCGGCATAACGACGAGGCATCCCGGAATTGCCCAGCCAGTGCTGAACCAGGAACGTCGTATGGAAGCCGATGAAGGTAAGCCAGAAGTGCAGCTTGGCCAGCCGCTCGTCGAGCATTCGTCCGGTCATCTTGGGGAACCAGAAGTAAAGGCCCGCATAGCTGGCGAACACGATGGTGCCGAAAAGCGTGTAGTGGAAATGGGCCACCACGAAGTATGTGTCGCTGACATGAAAGTCGAGTGGGGGGCTGGCCAGCAGCACGCCCGTCAGGCCACCGAGCAGGAAGGTGACCAGGAAGCCGATCGAGAACAGCATGGGTGACTCAAAGGTCAGCTGGCCCTTCCACATTGTGCCGATCCAGTTGAAAAACTTGAGCCCGGTCGGGACCGCGATGAGGAACGTCATGAACGAGAAGAACGGCAGCAGCACGGCACCGGTGGCGTACATGTGGTGGGCCCAAACCGCCACCGAGAGAACGGCAATCGACAGTGTCGCGTAGACCAGCGTGGTGTAGCCGAATATCGGCTTACGAGAAAACACCGGGAATATCTCGGACACGATGCCGAAGAACGGCAGTGCGATGACATAGACCTCGGGGTGCCCGAAGAACCAGAACAAATGCTGGAACAGGATCGCCCCGCCGTTGGACGGATCGTAGATGTGCGCCCCGAGGTGGCGGTCGGCAGCCAAGCCGAACAGAGCGGCGGTCAGCAACGGGAACACGATCAGCACCAGCACGCTGGTGACAAGGATGTTCCAGGTGAAGATCGGCATTCGGAACATGGTCATGCCCGGTGCGCGCAGGCACACCACGGTGGTGATCATGTTGACCGCCCCGAGGATGGTCCCCAGACCACCGACACCCAGTCCCAGAATCCAGAGGTCCCCTCCCGGCCCGGGAGTGTGGATCGCGTTCGACAGGGGCGTGTAGGCGGTCCACCCGAAATCGGCGGCGCCGCCCGGCACGATGAACCCGCTCAATGCGATCAGCGCTCCGAAGACGAACAACCAGAACGACAACGCGTTCAGGCGTGGGAAGGCCACGTCGGGTGCGCCGATCTGCAAGGGCAGCACCAGGTTGGCGAACCCGAAGACTATCGGGGTCGCATAGAACAACAACATCGCGGTGCCGTGCATGGTGAACAGCTGGTTGTACTGCTCGTTGGACAGGAATTGCAGCCCCGGTTTGGCGAGCTCGGCGCGGAGCAACAGCGCCATCAGGCCAGCGATGAAAAAGAAGATGAAGCAGGCGACCATGTACATGATGCCGATCATCTTGTGGTCGGTCGTGGTGATGACCTTGTAGATCAGGCCGCCCTTCGGTCCGTGCCGCGGTGGAAACGGGCGGCGGGCCTCGAGGCCAAGGATGGGCGGCGCTTCAGCGGTCACGGGCTACCTCCACAGGATCTGGTAACCGACCCGGCAGGTCGACAAGTGCCCAAGTATTTCGAGCCACTACCAGACCCAACTAGGGCCAAACGTCCCGAGGAATCACCAGTTTCTGGGCCGCCGCGACAGGGGCTACCGAATCGGCAGCCCGGTCACCGCGCGCGAGATCACCAGGCGCTGGATCTCGCTGGTCCCCTCGAAGATGGTGAAGATCTTCGCGTCGCGGTGCATCCGCTCCACCGGGTAGTCGCGGGTGTAGCCATTGCCGCCCAGGATCTGGATGGCTTCGTCGGTGACGTAGACCGCGGTCTCGCTTGCCACCAGCTTGGCCATCGAGCCCTCGGCCGCCTCGAAGCTCTGGTTGTTGCGTGCCATCCAACCGGCCCGCCACACCAGCAGGCGTGCCGCGTCGATGCGGCTCTTCATGTCTGCCAGCTTGAACGCCACCGCCTGGAACTCGCCGATCTTGCGGCCGAATTGCTCACGCTGACAGGCATATTCGAGGGCGTATTCATACGCGGCGCGCGCCACGCCGATGGCCATCGCGCCCACGGTGGGGCGGGTGCGCTCGAATGTCTTCATCGCGGCCTGCCCGCCCGTGGCGGCACCGGACTTGACGCGAGCGATCCGCGCCTCGAACTTCTCCCGGCCGCCCAGGATCATGTCCTCGGACAGGCGGACGTTGTCGAGGACGACCTCGGCGGTGTGCGAAGCGCGGATCCCGTGCTTCTTGAATTTCTGCCCCTGCGAGAAACCCTCGGCGCCCGGCGGAATGACGAAGGTGGCCTGGCCGCGGGAGCCCAGTTCAGGGTAGACCGATGCCACCACGATGTGCACGTTGGCGATGCCGCCGTTGGTCGCCCACGTTTTGGTGCCGTCGAGAACCCATTCGCGGGCCGCCTCGTCGTAGCGCGCACGCGTACGGATGGCGCTGACGTCGGAGCCGGCGTCGGGCTCCGACGAGCAGAATGCGCCGAGCTTCGGGTCGCCGGGCGTGCCGAACATGTCGGGTAGCCAGCGGCCGATCTGTTCGGGAGTTCCGTTGCCCGCCAACGCCGCCGCGGCCAGCCCGGTGCCCATGATGGACAGCGCGATGCCGGCGTCGCCCCAGAACATCTCCTCGAACGCGGTCAGCATGCCCAGCCCCGACGGCTCTGCCGCCTGCTGCGCGAAGAAATCGGGGGAGTAGAGCCCCACTTTGGCGGCCTCCTGGATCACGGGCCACGGAGTTTCCTCGCGTTCGTCCCATTCGGCCGCGGCGGGGCGGATGACCTCGGCCGCAAACTGGTGCACCCAGTCGCGGACCTCGATCACGTCGTCGCTCAGTTGCATTGAGAATTCCACTGTTGTGCTCCTAAAGATCGCTTGAAATAGGTTGGCGGTCAGCTACGTTCGCGCTTCTTGCGAATCGTGTACTGGTCGAGGACGCTGACGGTCTGGTTGACCCACGCCTCGAAATAACGGTCGGCGTCGATGTTGCCGGGTGTTCGGCCGGTCAGCGCTTGCAGCGTCGCGGCGTAGGACAGCGACCCGATCGCGACCGCAGCGGCCGCCTCGGGATCGGGGATGGCCGTGCGGCCGGACCGGTTGGACGCGGCCAGTTCGTCGGCGAACCGTTGATAGGCGTTGTCGGTGATGATCTGCCAGGTCTTATCGCCAAGATCGCCGAGTTCGTCGGGTTCGCGCAGCATGACCTTGAGCAGGTCTTCGTTCAGGCGCGAGTTGTCCCAGATCAGCCGGCCGGCGGTGCGTACCGCGTGCTCGACGCCGGCCGGCCGCCCGGCGTCGTATTCCTCCCGCGCGGCGACGATGCTGTCGATCCGGTGGGCGACCGCGGCCTCCAGCAGTTCACGTTTGGAGCCGAAGTGTTTGTAGAGCGCGCCCGACCCCGGCGCCAGGCCGGACGCCCGCTGGATGTCGGCCACCGAAGTCGCCGCGTACCCCTTGGCGCCGAAGAGCTGCAACGCCGCGGCCAGCAGCCGGTCACGTCCCGATGAACCCACAGAGCCCATAGGTGAGAGAGTACTCACTCACTTGCGCCCCGGGGGAGGAATGTGATCAACGGCTCAGGATCAGGTCTCCGGGTAGCTCGTCGCTGAGCAGCGCTTCGGCCAACAGTTCGCCGAGCAGCGGCCCGAACTTCATCAGGTTATTGCCGACGAACGCGACGATGCGGTCCCGGCGCGCCACCGTCCAGCCGTCGCCGCCGGCGTCGAGCCACGGGGCCCGAACCGTGACACAGTCCACCTGGCCCACCGGCGAAAGCGAGGGGAACAACGCGCGCGCGGTCGCGGGGTCTGGCACCGGCTGCCCGAAGGCCCAGCGGCCCGTGCTGCCGATCGGCAACCCGTAGCCTTCTGGCGCGGACAGGCACGCGGCGCCGGTGCATGTCTCGTTCGCGGCACCCTCGTAGGTCAAGCGGGTGTGCGGCGCGAATTCGATGTCGAGCGGGCCGAAGAGCGCCGGCGTTTCGACTCCGGCACAGATGAGCACGCGATCGGCTCGGACCACTTCGCCGTCTGCCAGCGTCGTCGAGCCGTCGTCGCCGACCGATACGACCGCACGGCGCCGAATGTCCACCCGCTGCGATAGCGCGACGAGCGTGCGCCTGATGCGCAGGCTGCCGCCGAGCGGGTCGAAAACCCCGGCCTCCCAGGGCGCGGCCAGGAATGGGATGCGCGCGGCGATCTGCGACCGGTCCAGCCAGGAGAACTCGGCGCCGACGGCCGTCATCGCCGCGGCGGTGTCGTCTTGGGCGGTGTCGTCTTGGGCGGCGATAAAGCCCTCGGGGCCGAGCAGCCGCCCCACGCCGAATCCGGCCTCCCAGCGTAGCCAGCCGGCCCGCGCGCTGAGCGCGAGACCGCATAGCGCCGGGCGGCGGTGCGCGATGCGAAAGATCCGCGCGAGCCCCTTCGACTGCTCGGCGAACGGCTCGCCGCGCTCGAACACAATCGCGTGCTCGCCGCGCCGCGAGAGCTCGTAGGCGGCGGCGAGCCCGCATATCCCCGCGCCGACGATGACGATCACGCTAGAAGAACATCCCCGCGAATGGTGCGTCGTGCACACCGAATAGCCGGTCGGCCTCGTCGAGCGCCGCCGGATCGTCGGCCTGCGCGAGTCCGGCGACGGCGAGGCTGCGCCAGGTCGCTCCGCCGAGCAGGACGGCGGCCAGCCCCTCGATACCGATTCGGAGGTCCGGGCGCTTGTCGGTCAGCGTGGCACCGCCGGGGGTGAGGGCGAAGCCGGCCGAATTATTCTGCAAGACTGGGTCATTGACCGCGATGATGACGGCGCTGCCCGACACGTATTCCCGTGCCGAGAGCGCGCGGTGAGCGTCGATGACACGGAGCCACGTTTCGTCATGCACGGCGGTCACCCGCACGGACCGTCGATCGAGCAGCAACCAGGGCAGCGGATCGTCGACCGGCATCATCCAGAACACCACCCGGTCAACGAGATCCAACCCGAGCAGGAAGCGCAGCAGTCCGAGGTGGGCCTGGGTTGTTGGCGCAAAGAAATCCTCGACCACTATGGTGCGCTGATCGCTGATGAACCACCTGTCGGTGTCGACGGGGCGGTACCGGGCGAATCCCGACTCGGAACCCGGTTCGCCGTGCACCGCGACATATGAAGGCCCAGGCGATGATTCGGTGCGCAACCGCAGAAACTGCCACCATGCCGCGGGGCGGTCGATGGTCCCCGGGCGCGACGGGCGATTCGCGGCATAGATCCGGGGCAGTACATCCCATGTTTCGGCCTTATCCAGCAGTCGCACCGGACCGCCGACGGCGACGTCGGGTCGAAGCGCCGCCCGTGCCGTCGCAACCTCGACGCTTTGGAACGAACTTGCCACGCCGTAGCCGTACCGCTCGTAGATCGTCGCCTCCGACGCCCGCAACGTGGCGACCACCTCACCGCGCGCGGCGATGTCCTGCAGTTGATGACGCACGAGGTCGGTGGCGATACCTTTACGGGTGAACGAGGGCAGCACGCCGATGTGCGTGACGGCGGCATGGCCGACGATTGCCCCGCCGGGGAGCGTCAGTCCGCTGCCGGCGGCGTCGGCGGTCCCGACGAGCTGTCCTTCGACGAATGCCCCGACGGTACGGCCGGGTTCGAGCAGCCGGGTGATCTGGCCCTGCTCCAGTTTCGGCAAGTGTGGGAGCCCCACCATCGAGGTGTAAAACAGGTTGGCCGCGGCGATCAGGTCGTCCTCGCTGTCGAGAACACGGATCTCGGTGCTCATGTGGCCATCATGGCCGGTGCCCTTGGCGGCCGCCCGACCGCGTCAGTGTGGCGAGGCGATCGGGGCCGCTACCGCTGGTCCGGTCCACCGCGCCAGGGCGGCCGCCCAGCCAGAAGAGTCGGGGCCGGACCGGTCGGCCGAATCGCCGGCCCAGGCGATGTAGCCGTCCGGCCGCACCAACACCGCCGGACTGCGATCGGCGCGCTCGGCCTGAAGCAGCCCGGCTGTATCGGCCGGGCGTGCACCGCGTTCACGGACGAGAACGAAGCCGGGCTCGCGTTGCCGCTCGGTGAGCCGGCCGTGCGTCAACGGAATCTGGGTCGCGCGGGTGCCGACCAAGGAGCTTTCGCCGCTGCGGTGGGGATAGCGCAGCGTTGTGCCTGCGAAGCTTCCGGCTACCGCGTCGCGGACGCGGGGAACTCGAAGTAGCTTGGGCGCCAACAGGTTGCGCATCCGCCGCGCGAATCGCGGCCGGAGCGTGATGCCACGCGCCATGAGACCGGACTGCAGCAGCACCCGTCTGCCGACCGGATGGCGTTCATCGTGGTAGCTGTCCAGCACGGCACCGTCGGCGCCGGCGAGGACCGCGTCGATCTTCCACGCCAGGTTGGCCGCGTCCTGAATGCCGGTGTTCATGCCTTGCCCGCCCATCGGCGAGTGGACATGCGCCGCGTCCCCGGCCAGCAACACCCGCCCGTGCCGATACTGCGCGACTTGTCTTTCGTCGCAATGGAATCGGGACTTCCACCCCACTTCCAGCACCCCGAGGTCCGTGTCGATGGCTCGCGCCAAGGTGGTGACGACCTCGTCCGACTGCACGGGCGCGTTATCGGGCAGTTGGTTGTCGCGGTCCCACACCATCGCGCGGTACCACGACCCGTCACGGTAGGGGGCCAGAAAAGCGAACACGTCGCGAGTGCTGCCCAGCGTCAGGCCGCCGCCGGCCGGGCCGTGCGCCAGCTTGACGTCGGCGAGCACGATGGACGACAGGATCGTCTTGCCGCCGAACTCCGCGCCCACCAACGGGCGAACGGTGCTGTGCGCCCCGTCGGCGCCGATCACATACCGTGCCCGCAACGTGGTTGGGCTTGGTTGGGCGTCGCCGCGGGTGGTCACGGTCACGCCATCGGCGTCCTGGTCGAGCCCGATGACCTCGATGCCGCGCCGGATGTCGGCGCCCTGCGCCGCGGCGTAGCCGGCCAGCGCGCGATCGACATCGGTCTGCGGAGTGATCATCACGAATCGGTAGGGCGAGTCGAGGTGGGTGAGGTCGATGCGGGCGCCGCCGAAAATCGTGACGCCCGGCGCTTGGTGCGCGTGCGCGAGTAGTTCGTCGGCGAGCCCGCGGGCGTCGAGAACCTCGAGTGTGCGGGCCATGGTGGCAAAGGCGCGGCTGGCCGGGTTGGGCGTGGGCCAGCGCTCCAAGACGGTGACGGACCGGCCCGCCCGCGCCAGGTCACCGGCGGCGGTCAATCCCGTCGGCCCGGCGCCGACCACGAGCACGTCGCAACTGTGGGTGGTCCTGGGGGTGGTCACTGCGCCACCGCCTGCGGTTTCGGGTACCAACGACGGATGTCGTCCGGGGTTGCCACGGCCGCGCGATTGAAGACGAAGCGGCAACCGGGCTGCGTGGCGTGTGCGGCGTTGACGATCCACTCGAACAGCAGCGTGTTGCTGGCAACCAGCCGAACGCCGGCGCCGATGAGCACCGCGTCATAGCGGTTGGCTTCCAGCCACTGACGGGCTTTGTCGGCGCCCGCCCGGCCGAAGTCGATGAGGCAGTTGTCGACGTGATAGCCGGCCGCGCGCAGCGCCGCCACGTTGTCGTCGTTGGCGCTGCGCAGCTTCTCCTTGGACAGGCCCGGAAATTGGGCGAAGTCGGGCGAGGAGTAGTCGATCACATCAGGGTCGAGTCCGATCTGGATGGCTGCGACGGTCATGCCCGCCACCTCCTTTGCGTGAGTTTAACAACTGTTGAACTCAACGGTAGGCCCGGCCGCTGGCGGTGTCAACAGTTGTTGAATACACTGCTCGGCATGCCCAGGAATGCACCGTCGAAGGCACCCTCGAAGGCACGTGATGGACAGGCCACTCGATCGACGATCCTGGCCGCCGCGCGGATGCAGTTCGGCAACCACGGCTTTGAACGAACCACCATCCGGTCGGTCGCAGGGGAGGCCGGCGTCGATCCGGCGCTCGTGATGCACTACTTCGGTAGCAAGGCAGAGCTTTTCGCCGCGGCGTCCCGGTTCGACATCGCGTTCCCCGATCTCTCGGGTGTCGCACCCGACCGCGTCGCCGATGTGCTGCTGCCGATGTTCGTCGCCGTCTGGGGGCCCGAAGGACCGTTTCTCCCGCTACTGCGCGCGGCCGCGACCAACCGCACCGCTGCGGATGCCCTGCTCGAGGTTTTCGTCGACCGGGTGGCCCCGGCCTTGGCCGCGGTCGTGCCCGATCGCGCCGCCGAGCGCTCCGCCCTGGTGGGGTCGCAAGTGCTTGGCCTGGCGGTGGCTCGCTACGTGTTGTGCATTCCAGCGCTGGCCGAGATGGACGACGCCACCCTCATCGAGTGGCTGCGGCCGGTCCTTGCCCACTATCTGACCGGCCCGGTGCCCGCCGGCGGCGATCGATGACCGCCAGCGCGTGCTCGGACCATCGAATGTTTTCCTGCTCAAACGCGATGCCGCGCAGCAGCGTCAGGTAGGGGCCCACCCGCTCGGCCCGCGCCAGATATTCGTCCTCGCTGTGACCGTCCAACAGGCGCGCTTTAAACCGTTCGTAGCGTTGCGCTTTGGCGGTGGCCCACTGCAATCGCTCGACGATGAAAGCGCGCACGGACTCCGCGTCGCCGGCGTCGGAGGCCGAGACCTTGACCATCAGTTCATCGCGGATAACCCCGGGCTTCGGCGCCTTCGCGGTGAATTCGCGGATCGCTTCGAGGCCGGCGTCGGTCAGCGAGTACATCCGCTTGTTGGGACGGCGCTCTTGCTCGACGACGCGCGCCTGGATGAGGCCCTGCTCGGCCAACCGGTCCAGTTCGCGATAGAGCTGCTGCGGGGTGGCCATCCAGAAGTTGGCCACCGAGGCATCGAAGCTCTTGGCCAGGTCGTAACCGGAAGCCTCTGCCTCCAGGAGTGCGGCCAACACCGCGTCACGCAGCGACATCGGCCGATGATACAACGATACGAGTATTCAACAAAGTGATTAGTCACCTATGGACATTCGCGTGGGGGGCCTCTACCGTCAATCGGACATACTCAACAAATTGACTACTGCGAGGTTTCCAGATGCATCCGTTCCGCAAGGCCGTCGAGGAGTGCGACGAGGCCGCCATCCAGGCGCTGCTCGCAGACGATGTGGTGTTCATCAGCCCGGTGGCGTTCAAGCCGTATGTCGGCAAGCCGATCACCGCGGCGATCCTGCGCGGTGTTTTACGGGTCTTCGAGGACTTCCGCTACGTGCGCGAGATCGCGGACAGCGATGGTCGTGACCATGCGTTCGTGTTCGAGACGACCGTGGCCGGCAAGAGGATCACCGGCTGCGACTTCCTGCACTTCAACGACGACGGCCGGATCGCCGAATTCATGGTCATGGTGCGGCCGCTGTCGGGGGCGACGGCGCTGTCGCAGGCGATGGGCGCCCAGTTCGGCCGGATCGAGCAGGAGGCCGTCGAACTTGCCAATGAATTCGCCACCGCGTAGGGGTTGATCATGCGGATCGGATTGGGCATCAATTACGCGGGTGGCTTCAAGGACGTGGCCGCGGAGGTGGCCGACCTGGAGCGGGCCGGCCTCGACATCGTCTTTGTCCCAGAAGCGTATTCGTTCGACGCAGTGAGCGCGCTCGGCTATTTGGCGGCCAGCACTGAACGGGTCGAGCTGGCGTCGGGCATCCTGCAGCTCTACACCCGAACACCCACGCTGACCGCAATGACCGCGGCCGGGCTCGACTACGTTTCCGACGGCCGGTTCACGCTCGGCCTGGGTGCCTCCGGTCCACAGGTCATCGAGGGTTTCCACGGCGTGCCCTACGACGCCCCGATCGCGCGCACCCGCGAGGTCATCGAGATCTGCCGACAGGTGTGGCGGCGTGAGACGCTGCGACACCAGGGCAAGCACTACACGATCCCGCTGCCCGCCGAGCGGGGCACCGGACTGGGCAAGCCGCTGAAGCTCATCAATCAGCCTGTGCGGGAAAGCATTCCGATTCTGGTGGCGGCGCTCGGGCCCAAGAACGTCGAGCTGGCCGCCGAGATCGCCGAGGGTTGGCAACCGATCTTCTATCTGCCGGAGAAGGCGCGTGACGTATGGGGCGAGGCCCTGGACGCCGGCCAAGCGAAGCGCGACCCCGCGTTGGGCCCGCTCGACGTGTACGCGGGCCCGGCCCTGGCGATCGGCGAAAACGTCGAGCCGCTGCGCGAATTCGTCAAGCCGCACCTGGCGCTCTACATCGGTGGCATGGGCGCCAAGGGCAAGAACTTCTATCACACCCTGGCCACCCGATACGGCTACGGACCGCAAGCCGATCGCATCCAAGAGCTTTACCTGTCCGGAGACAAGGCCGCCGCCGCCAAGGCGGTGCCCGACGAACTGGTGCGCGACGTCAACCTGATTGGCTCGCCGGGGTTCGTCAAGGAACGTGTCGCGGCGTACCGGGAGGCGGGCGTGACCACCTTGAACGTGGTGCCCGTCGCGGAGACGTCGGCCGAGCGGGTCAAGCTGATCGAGACGCTGCGCGAACTGGCCGACTGAGTCGCCCAGTTATTCAGTTAGTTGAACGGCATCGAACGCCATGCGTAGAACTTGCCGTCGCCAATGTCGTGGACCCCGTAGTAGTCCCAGTAGAAGTCGTGGCAGACGCTCCCGTCCCATGGTACGGGTCGGCCCGCCGGATTCGGGTCGCCCGGGCACCACTTCTGGCAGCTGCTGGTCTTGCTCGGGCAGGCGGGGTCGGCCTTGGCCGGCTGCGCGGCCGGCCCAAGGCTGACCAGACCCAAACCGCCCCAAACCAACAGCCCTGTTGCCAGCGCCATTCCAGCTTTTCTAAGCCTGGGATTCCTCTGGACGGCGGCGTGAGGCGCGCTGAGAGAACCAGGGAATTGCGGTGTTTCGTTCATTTCGGCTCCTTCGTTGCCGGCGTGGGCCGTGAGGGGCGACCCTGCTCGAGGCTGCCGCACACCGCTTGCGGGATCGTCGCGAGATTCCTGCGGAATTCTTGCGGTTGCTCGACATACGGAGCGTGACGGGCTATCGGAAGGTGCTTTCGAAGCTCAACTGGTGCTCGGTTATGCGAACCAGGTCACCTTCGGTGAGGGCGGCGCTGGGGTGGATACGTCGTCCAGAAACGTAGGTGCCGTTCGCTGATCGCAAATCGACTATGACGAAACTGGAACCGGTGTCGACGATCGCGGCGTGGTGCCGGCTGACTTTGTTACCCGACAAGACGATGTCATTGTCCGCGCTACGCCCAATGCGGGTAATGGCGACCAGGTCATACCTACTCCCGTTCTGGTCGCGTAGTGAGGGGCCGTGGCCGCTGATCGACTGCGCCGCAATGTCTTCCCGCAGGGTGCTGACGGTGTGACTGGCGCTTGATTGGGCCGCCTTGCGGACGTCGACCGGCTGCTGGCGCAGGACTCGCTCATGCAGCAGACGGACCGTGGGACCGGGGTCGACGCCGAGGTCGTCGGCCAGCGTGTTCCGGAGTCGTTGGTAGGCATCGAGCGCGTCGGACTGGCGGTCGGCCACATAGTAGGCGTTGATCAGCTGCGCCCATAGCGTCTCGCGGTAAGGGTGGTCGGCGATGAGTGCCTCGAGCTCACCGATCAAATCGTCGGGTCGTCCGCATGCGATCTCAACCTCGGCCCGAGCGATGTGCGTCACGACCTTTTCCTCGACCAGTCCCTTGGCGCCCTGGATGCCCTTTCTCCCGAGCCCAGCGTGCAGCGCATCCGTGCGCTGTACGCAGCCGCACACCTGCACCTCCGGCGGGGCGACATGGCGACGCCGATGACGTGGATCGCGCAGGCGCGTGAGCTCCTCGAGTTCGTCGACGATCCCGTCACGCGCGGCAGGATCAACTTCTACGACGGGTACACCGCCCTGATCACCGGCAACTTCGACCAGGTGCGCGACGGCCTGCAGCGGGCGATGGCCGCGACCGACGACTTCGAAGTCCAGGGGCAGTCGATGTCGGCGTTGAGCTGGCTCGACCTGATCGCGGACGACGCCCGCGGTGCGCTGGTGTGGGCTGACAGATGTGTTGCCCTGGCCGAATCCCGCGGCGACTGGGCGATGCGGGCGGTCGCTATGGGGTCGGTTGGCGCCGCTTACTGGCGCCTGGGCGACCTGCAGCAGGCCCAACAGGCGCTCGATCAGGGCCTGGAGCTTGCGCTTCAGGTCAACGACAAATACGCCATCGCGAACGGTCTGGAAGTCTTGGCGTGGATCACCGAAACGTACGATCGGCCGCGACAGGGCGCCGTCCTGATGGCCGCCGCCGCGGAGGTAAGCCGCTCCAGCGGCGCCAGGCTCACCAGTTCCTTCGTCGGAGGATTCCACGCGGAATGCGAACGTCGCATCCGCGAGCAGCTCGGCCCCGAAGAATTCCAGCGGGCCTGGGACGAGGGCACCGCGCTGCACGCGTCCGCAATCGCCGAGGCGATTGCCCAGACCTCGCTAGTGCTAGTGCCCGAACCTCGCTGACGCCCGCTGGGCTAGGTCGGCGCCGGCGGTGACCGGTAGAGATGCGCCGTTGCAGACGGATGCCGAAATATCTACCCAAAGCATCCACAGTGGTCTCAACAAATCGTTTATGCGTATTTCTGGCGTGAGCTTTGCGGGCGCCCGGACCCGATCATCGGGACTGGCCACCACGATCACCTACGCGCGTTGGGCAACCGATGAACGACGATTGAACGCGTCGTAGGCGCGCCATTTCGGCTTACCAACCTCAGGGAATTACGTCAGCTGCCGGCGTCCGCAAGCGCGGCGTTGAACGTCTTGCTCGGCCGCATCACCGCCGTGGCCTTCTCGCTGTCCGGAGCGTAGTAGCCGCCGATGTCCACCGGCTCGCCCTGGACCTTGCTGAGTTCGGCGACGATCGTGTCTTCGTTCTTCGTCAACGTCTCGGCCAGCGGCGCGAAGTGCTTTGCCAACTCTTTGTCGTCGGACTGCCCGGCGAGCTCCTGCGCCCAGTACATGGCCAGATAGAACTGGCTGCCCCGGTTGTCGAGCTCACCGGTCTTGCGCGACGGGCTCTTGTTGTTGTCCAACAGCTTGCCGATCGCGGAATCCAGGGTCTTGGCCAGGATCTTTGCCCGCTCGTTGTCGGTCTTGATGCCCAGGTCTTCCAGGCTGGCGCCCAGCGCGAGGAACTCGCCGAGCGAATCCCAGCGCAGGTGGTTTTCCTCCACCAACTGCTTGACGTGCTTGGGTGCCGAACCGCCCGCGCCCGTTTCGTACATTCCACCGCCGGCCATCAGCGGCACGATGGACAGCATCTTCGCGCTGGTGCCCAGCTCCAGGATCGGGAACAGGTCGGTGAGGTAGTCGCGCAGGATGTTGCCCGTCGCGGCGATGGTGTCCAGCCCGCGGATCAGGCGCTCCAAGGTGTAACGCATGGAACGCACCTGCGACATGATCTGGATGTCCAGGCCTTCGGTGTCGTGATCCTTCAGGTATGTGTTGACCTTCTTGATCAGCTCGTTCTCGTGCGGACGGTACCGATCCAGCCAGAACAACACCGGCATGCCGGAGTTACGTGCGCGGGTGACGGCCAGCTTGACCCAGTCGCGGATCGGTGCGTCCTTGACGATGCACATGCGCCAGATATCGCCGCCTTCAACGTTCTCGGTCAGCAGCACTTCGCCGCTGGCCAGGTCGACAATGTTGGCGACGCCGTCCTCGGGAATCTCGAACGTCTTGTCGTGCGAGCCGTACTCTTCCGCTTTCTGCGCCATCAGGCCGACGTTGGGCACGGTTCCCATGGTCCGCGGATCGAACTGGCCGTTGGTCTTACAGAAGTTGATCACTTCCTGATAGATGCGCGAAAAGGTGGACTCCGGGTTGACGGCCTTGGTGTCCTTCAGCTTTCCGTCGGCGCCGTACATCTTGCCGCCCGCCCGGATCATCGCCGGCATCGAGGCGTCCACGATCACATCGCTTGGTGAGTGGAAGTTGGAGATTCCCCTGGCCGAATCCACCATGGCCAGCTCGGGGCGGTGTTCGTGGCAGCGGTGCAGGTCTTCGATGATTTCGTCGCGCTGGGTTCCGGGCAGCGATTCGATCTTGCTGTAGAGGTCGGACAGCCCGTTGTTGACGTTGACGCCCAACTCGTCGAACAGCTTCTGGTGCTTGGCGAAGGCGTCCTTGTAGAAGATCTTGACGGCGTGGCCGAAGACGATGGGGTGGCTGATCTTCATCATCGTCGCCTTGACGTGCAGGGAGAACATCACCTCGGTCTTGTACGCGTCCTCCATCTGCTCCTCGTAGAACTCACACAAGGCCTTCCTGCTCATGAACATGCTGTCGATGACGTCGCCGTCGTCCAGCTTCACCTCGGGCTTGAGCACGATCGTCTGGCCGCTCGTGGTGACCAGCTCCATCTTCACGTCACGCGCGCGGTCCAGCGTCATCGACTTCTCGCCTGCGTAGAAGTCGCCATGCCGCATGTGTGCGACGTGGGTGCGCGACGCCATCGACCACTCGGCCATGCTGTGCGGGTGCTTGCGGGCGTACTCCTTGACCGCCTTGGGTGCGCGCCGGTCCGAGTTGCCTTCGCGCAGCACCGGGTTCACCGCGCTGCCCAGGCATCTGGCGTAGCGCGCCCGAATCTCCTTTTCCTGCTCGGTCTTGGGGTCCGCCGGGAAGTCCGGAAGCTTGTAGCCCTGGTCTTGCAGTTCCTTGATGGCGGCTTTGAGCTGTGGCACCGAGGCGCTGATGTTCGGCAGCTTGATGATGTTGGCTTCGGGCCGCTGGGTCAGCTCGCCGAGTTCGGCAAGGTTGTCCGGCACGCGTTGCGCTTCGGTCAGATCATCGGGAAATTCGGCCAGGATGCGCGCTGCCAGCGAGATGTCGCTGGCCTTGACCTTGATGCCCGCCGGCTCGGCGAAGGCACGCAGTATCGGCAGAAAGGCGTAGGTCGCCAACATCGGCGCCTCGTCGGTCAGCGTGTAGATGATGGTCGGCTGCTCGGCGCTCATGTTTGTTCTCCCGGCGTCTATGTCGGTGGCGGCTCCGCGTTGTCACCGCAATCGGTATCGGCTCGGGTGCGACGTTACTTGGCTAGCTCGCAGCCGGGTACCGGGCCGCCCCTGTATCGGCCCGCATCCCCGCATTGCAGCCGGCTTTTGTCATCGGGGCATGGGCGGGGGCGCCTCAGAACGCGTCGTCGGCCAGGTCCATCAGGTCGGTTTCGACGTTCTCAACGACGGCGCGGGTCGCCGAGATCGGGGGCAGGACGGTCTTGGCGAAGAACGAGGCGGCGGCGACCTTGCCGCGGTAGAAGGAATCGTCGGGGCCGGCATCGAGCGCGGCCGCGGCGATATCGGCGTGCACCAGCAGCCGCCACCCGATGATCAGGTCGCCGATGGCGTGCAGGTAAGCCACCGAAACCAGCCCGATCTTGTACACCTCGGTCGGATTGTGTTCTGCGGCAAGCAAATATCCTGTGAGCACGCCGGTCATCGCCTGCACGTCCGTCAGGGCGGTCTGCAGGAGCGCGCACTCGGCCTTGAACCGGTCGTCGGCGACGTTGTCGATGAACGAGGAGATCTCGCCGGCGATGTAGCCGAGGGCGACACCGCGGTCACGCGCGACCTTGCGGAACACGAAGTCCAGCGACTGGATCGCGGTTGTGCCCTCGTAGAGCGAGTCGATTCTGCTGTCCCGGAGGTATTGCTCGATCGGATAGTCCTTCAAAAACCCGGAACCGCCCAGGGTTTGCAGGCTTTCGTTGATCCACTGGAAGGACTTCTCGGATCCGATGCCCTTGACGAGCGGAAGCAGCAGGTCGTGCACGCGCGCGGCCAAGTCGGCATCGACGCCGGGCACCAAAGCGACCCCGAAGTCGTAGCGGTACGCGGCGGTGTACATGTACAGGGCGCGCAGCCCCTCGGCGTACGCCTTCTGCAGCATGAGGCTGCGCCGTACGTCCGGGTGGCGCGTGATCGGCACCCGCGGTGCGGTCTTGTCCGCCATCTGTGTCAGGTCGGAGCCCTGGACGCGCTCCTTCGCATAGTCGAGCGCGTTGAGATACGCGGTCGACAACGTGCCAATGGACTTGATGCCGACCATCATCCGCGCGTACTCGATGGCCTTGAACATCTGCGCAATGCCGTTGTGCACGTCCCCGATCAGGTACCCGACGGCGGGGATGTCGGTCGCGCCGAAGGTCAACTCCACGGTCGGGGACGCCTTGATGCCCATCTTGTCTTCCAGCCCCGTCGCGAACACGCCGTTGCGACCGCGCAGTTCCAGCGTGTCCGGGTCGAACAGGAATTTCGGCACGTAGAACATGCTCAGGCCCTTGGTGCCGGGTCCCGCGCCCTCCGGGCGCGCCAGTACCAGATGGAACACGTTTTCCGCGGTGTCGCCGACGTCGCCGCCGGAGATGAACCGCTTCACACCCTCGATGTGCCAAGTGCCATCCGGTTGGGCCACCGCCTTGGTGCGCCCGGAGCCGACATCGGAGCCCGCGTCGGGTTCGGTCAGCGCCATCGTGCCCGCCCAGCCGCGCTCCAAGCCGATACGCGCCCACTCCTTCTGCTGGTCGGTACCGGTGAGCGCGATCACCTGCGGCATGACCGGAGTGCTGTACCACTGGATGGCCGGGTTCGCGCAGATCATCATCTCGTTGACGGCCCAGGCCAGCGGGGACGGCGCCGGCATCCCACCGATCGCGTCGTCCAGTCCAAGGCGCCACCAGCCGGCGTCTTTGAAGGCGGTCACGGCGGGTCGAATCGCGTCCGGCACCTCGATGGTGTGTTCGGCCGGCAGGAACCGCGGCGGGTTGCGGTCGGCCCCGATGAACGAGGCCGCGAGCGGCCCCTCGGACAGCCTCGCCACCTCGCGCAGGATGTCACGCACCGTCGCCGTGTCCAGATCGCCGAATGCGCCCGAATCGAGCACCGTGTCGAGACCGAGAACCTCGAACAGGTTGAACTCCAGGTCGCGCACGTTCGATCGGTAATGCCCCATAGCTTGTCGCCTCCACGCAGGTACTGGACGACGCGTTGGTGCCGTCATTGGCGGCGCCGCGTGAAGCATCCTCCCGCATCGTGGCCCCTACGTCCCGGTTTTCCGGACGTGCCGCATTGGTCAATAACCTGGTGACGGGCTTCTAGTGTTCTGGAATCGACGGGCGATTGCGCTGGTTGCAGATAGCTGGCGAGGTCTGTGGTTGGCGCGCCGGTCGAGGTATCCGGAGGAAGGCAGGTCGATATGCCCGGTTCGTCAAGCTCCCTTCACCTGGCCGTGGCGTTGGACGGCGCCGGCTGGCACCCGGGCGCGTGGCGTGCACCCGACGCTCGTCCGGCTGAGTTGTTCGAAGCCGCCTACTGGGCCGATCTGGTCGCGCAGGCCGAACGCGGAACCCTGGATTTCGTGACGATCGAGGATGCGCTGACGTTGCAGTCCGACGATTCCCTTGGGCCCGACGACCGAATCGATCGGGTGCGCGGGCGGTTGGACGCGGTGTTGATCGCGGCCCGGGTCGCGCCGCGCACCCGCCGAATCGGGCTCGTGCCGACCGCCGTCGTTACCCACACCGAGCCGTTTCACGCGTCGAAGTCGATCGCCACGCTCGACTACGTCAGTGCCGGCAGGGCCGGGGTTCGGGTTCAGATTGCCGCCCGACCCGACGCGGCGGCACACTTTGGGCGTCGCGAACAGGTACCGATTGACGAATTGCTCGCCGAGGCAGTCGATTACGTCGAGGTGCTGCGTCGGTTGTGGGACAGCTGGGAGGACGACGCCGAGATCCGCGATGTCGCCACCGGACGGTTCATCGATCGGAACAAGCTGCACTACATCGATTTCGAGGGCCGCTGGTTCTCCGTCAAAGGGCCGTCGATCACGCCCCGCCCGCCGCAGGGCCAGCCGATTGTCGCCGTCCTGGGTGCCGGTGGAATTGATGGCGGCGGGTCCTACGAATTGATCGCCGGCAGCGCCGACGTCGGATTCGTGACGCCGCACGACGCCGCGCAGGCCTCCGACATCGTCGGCGAGATCAGGGCGCTGCAGTGGGCCGCCGGCCGCCGCCGCGAAACCTTGCACATCTTCGGTGACGTGGTGGTGTTCCTCGATGACACCCCGCAGGCGGCGCGGGCGCGCAAAAGGCGCCTCGATGATCTCGCAGGAAGCGAATACCGCAGTGATGCACACATTTTCGTCGGTACCGCGGCGCAGCTCGCCGACTTGCTGCAGGAGTGGCAGCGGGCCGGGCTGTCGGGGTTTCGGCTGCGGCCCGCAGCGTTGCCACACGACCTGGCTCAGATCACCGATCATCTGGTGCCCGAATTGCGCCGCCGCGGGCTGTACCGCAACGCCTATGCGGCCGACACGCTGCGCGGGTCGCTCGGATTGGCCCGTCCCGCGAATCGGTATCCGCTCGGCCTAGACCCGATCGACCAAGGAACCGTCCGATGAGCAAGCCGATCAAGCAGATTCACCTCGCCGCCCACTTTCCGGGTGTCAACAACACCACCGTGTGGAGCGACCCGGCTGCCGGCAGTCACATCGAGTTCGGCTCGTTCGCGAAATTCGCCCAGGCGGCCGAGCGGGGCAAGTTCGATTTCCTGTTCCTCGCCGAAGGGCTGCGCCTGCGCGAGCAGAACGGCCAGATCTACGACCTCGACGTGGTCGGTCGCCCGGATACGTTCACGATCCTTGCCGCACTCGCGGCGGTCACCGACCGACTCGGCCTGACCGGCACCATCAACTCGACCTTCAACGAGCCTTACGAGGTGGCCCGGCAGTTCGCCTCGTTGGACCATCTCTCCGGTGGGCGGGCCGCCTGGAACGTTGTGACCTCGTGGGATGCATTCACCGGCGAGAACTTTCGCCGCGGCGGGTTCCTGGCGGAGGATCAACGCTACGAGCGGGCGAAGACCTTCCTGCAGGCGGCGCACGAGCTATTCGACTCGTGGCGCGGCGACGAGATCGTGGCGGACAAGGCGACCGGCGTCTTCCTCTCCGATGCGAACGCTGGCACGTTCGCCCACAAGGACGCGCATTTCGACATCCGCGGTCGGTTCAACGTTCCACGAAGCCCCCAGGGTCGGCCGGTGATCTTTCAGGCCGGCGACTCCGATCAGGGCCGCGACTTCGCCGCCGCCGCCGCGGACGCGATCTTTTCCAGGCACAGTACGTTGCAGTCCGGGCAAGCGTTTTATGAGGACGTCAAGGGCCGCCTTGCGCGGTACGGACGCCGCCGCGACGAACTGCTGATCCTGCCCGCCGCGACGTTCGTGATCGGCGACACCGACGCCGAGGCCGCCGAAATTGCCCATGAGGTGCGGCTCGCGCAGGTATCCCCGCAGACGGCGATCAAGTTTGCCGAGCAACTCTGGAACCGAGACCTGTCCGACCACGACCCCGACGGCCCGCTGCCCAGCTTGGACCCCGTGGTGGGGGAGAACACCATCTCGCGCGGTCGGGCCAGCGTCCGGATGTTCCGCGACCCGATCGCGACCGCGAACGACTGGCGCGCCAGGGCCGAGGCGCAGAACCTGACCACCCGTGAGCTGATCGCCGAGGTCACCGGGCGCCAATCCTTCGTCGGATCAGCGCAGACCGTCGCCGCGACCATCAACGACTCGGTGCAGGCCGACGCCAGCGACGGCTTCATCCTGGTCCCGCACATCACGCCCGGCGGGCTCGATCCCTTCGTCGATCGGGTCGTGCCGCTACTGCAGGAGCGCGGGGTGTTCCGCGCCGATTACCAGGGCACCACGCTGCGCGACCATCTGGGCCTGGCGCCGCTGCCGGCGCGGCGGCCATCCGCCGGGCGGGGTGAGGCCACCGGGGTGGCTTCGTAAGGACGCCCGTCCCACCCGGTCGCCCGGCCCGGGTGGTAAGAAGGAACGCAGTGAACGAAGAACAACGTAGCGTGATGGCGTCGGGCCGCGGCTTCATCGCCGCGCTGGACCAGAGCGGCGGCAGCACACCAAAAGCCTTGAAGCTCTACGGAGTTCCGGAAGGCTCGTACGACGGCGACGAGCAGATGTTCGACCTCATCCACGAGATGCGCGCCCGCCTGATCTCGAGTCCGCGCTTCACCGCCGACAAGATACTTGCGACCATCCTTTTCGAGCAGACCATGGACCGAACCATCAACGGCGAGGGCACCGCGGCGTATCTGTGGAATCAGAAGCGCATCGTGCCGTTCGTGAAGGTCGACCAGGGGCTGAGCCCGGCCGAAAACGGTGTGCAGCTGATGAAGCCGATGACGAAGCTCGACTCGTTGCTGGAGCGGGCCGTCGCGCTGGGCATCTTCGGCACGAAGATGCGCTCGTTCATCTCCGAGCCCAACCGGGTCGGGATCAGCGCCATCGTCGACCAGCAGTTCGATTACGCGGACAAGATCGCCGGGCGCGGGCTCATGCCGATCATCGAGCCCGAGGTCAGCATCGAAAGCCCCGACAAGGCCACGGCCGACAGCCTGTTGGTGGCGGCGCTGAGCACCAGGCTCGACGAGCTTCCCTCCGACCGGCAGGTCATGCTCAAGCTGACGTTGCCCAACCAAGACAATCTTTATGCGCCGTTGATCGACCACCCCCGCGTAATGCGGGTGGTCGCCCTGTCCGGCGGCTACAGCCTCGCCGAGAGTTGCAAGATTCTGGCACGCAATCACCGTCTCATCGCGAGCTTCTCGCGCGCGTTGACCGAGGGGCTGACCGTCGAGTCGACCGACGCCGAATTCGACGAGAAGCTCGGGTCGAACATCGAGGAGATCTACGCCGCCTCGCTGACATAACGGGCGACATAGGCGGAGCGCGGTTATCCACACTAGTGTTTCGGGCATGGCTCCCAAAAATGCTCTGGCGAAGCTTTTCCTGGAATGGCCCGTCGTCCGTCAGCTGCGTTCGGGCGACCCGCTCGGCCGTGGGTCGGCGGTCACCTCCAAGCACACCCGCGCCATCACCGCGCGCACGTCGACGGCCGATCGGGTGGTGCAAAGCGTGTGCCCCTACTGTGCCGTCGGCTGCGGTCAGCGGGTGTTCGTCAAGGACGAGAAGGTGGTCCAGATCGAGGGCGACGCGGATTCGCCGATCTCGCGAGGCCGGTTGTGCCCCAAGGGTTCCGCCAGCGAGCAGCTGGTCAATTCGCCGGGCCGGCAGCTGCACGTGCTCTACCGCGCCCCGCGCGCGACGGAATGGCAGCGCCTGGAGCTGGACACCGCGATCGACATGGTGGCCGACCGCTTCGTGGAGTCCCGCCGCAACTCGTGGCAGGACATCGACAAGAAGGGCAATCTGCTGCGCCGCACCATGGGCATCGCCTCGCTGGGCGGTGCGACGCTGGACAACGAAGAGAACTACCTGATCAAAAAGCTCTTCACCGCAGCGGGCGCCATACAGATCGAGAACCAAGCCCGTATTTGACACAGTTCCACGGTTCCCGGTCTGGGAGCCTCCTTCGGGCGCGGCGGCGCCACCCAATCACTGCAAGACATGGCCAACGCCGATTGCATCATCATCCAGGGCTCCAACATGGCCGAGTGCCATCCGGTCGGGTTCCAATGGGTGGAGGAGGCCAAGGCCCGCGGTGCGCGACTGATCCACGTCGACCCGCGCTTCACCCGCACCACGGCGGTGTCCGACAAGCACATCCCGATTCGGGCCGGTTCGGACGTGGTGCTGCTCGGCGCGCTGATCAACCACGTCATCACCAATGACCTGTGGTTCCGGGAGTATGTCGTCGCCTACACCAACGCGGCCACGCTGATCAACGAAAACTTCAGGGACACAGAAGAGCTCGGCGGCTTGTTCTCCGGCTTCGATCCCGAGACCGGGCAGTACGACCCGTCGTCATGGGCTTATGCAGAGCACGAGGATTCGGATCATGAGCACGGCGCGGACGCATCGGCCCGCGCGGCCGGCGACGAGCACGGGGCCGCTGGGCCGGCACTGTCGCACGCCCGGGTCCTGCGCGACGAGACGCTGCAGCACCCGCGGACGGTATTCCAAATCCTGAAGCGGCATTACGCCCGCTACACCCCGGAGATGGTGCGCGACGTCTGCGGCATCAGCCTGCAGGATTTCCACTATCTGGCCCGTTCCATCGTCGAGAACTCCGGCCGCGATCGCACCACCTGCTTCGCCTACGCCGTCGGCTGGACCCAGCACACCCTCGGCGCCCAATTCATCCGCACCGCAACGATTTTGCAACTCTTGATGGGCAACGTGGGCCGCCCGGGCAGCGGCATCATGGCGCTGCGCGGCCACGCCAGCATCCAGGGCTCCACGGACATCCCGACGTTGTTCAATCTGCTGCCCGGCTACCTGCCGATGCCCAAGGCGGGCATGCACGACACCCTGGCCGACTACCTCGAAGCGGTCGGTTCCAAGAAGCAAAAGGGCTTCTGGGCCAACGCGGATGCCTATACGATCAGCCTGCTCAAGGCGTGGTGGGGTGACGCGGCCCGGCCGGACAACGACTGGGCGTACGACTACCTGCCGCGGCTGACCGGCCCGCACGGGACCTACCAGACGGTGATGGGAATGCTCGACGACGAGGTCGAGGGCTACTTTTTGCTGGGCCAGAATCCGGCCGTCGGGTCGGCGCACGGGCGCATGCAGCGACTCGGCATGGCGCACCTGAAGTGGCTGGTGGTCCGCGACCTCAACCTCATCGAGTCCGCCACCTGGTGGAAGGACGGTCCCGAGATCGCGTCGGGCGAACTGTGCACCGAGGACATCGAGACCGAGGTGTTCTTCTTCCCGGCGGCCACGCACGTGGAGAAGGCGGGTTCGTTCACCCAGACGCAGCGACTGCTGCAGTGGCGGCACAAGGCGCTCGAGCCGCCCGGCGACGCGCAGAGCGAGTGCCAGTTCTTCTTCGAGCTCGGCAAGCGGATCAGGGCGCGGCTGGCCGATTCGACGGACGAGCGCGACCGGCCGCTGCTTGACCTGACCTGGGATTACCCAACCGACGAGCACGGCGAGATCGACGGCGAGGCGGTGCTGGCCGAGGTGAACGGGCGCCACCTCACCGGCCCCGACGCCGGCAAGCCGCTGTCGACGTTCACCGAGCTGCGGGCCGACGGGTCGACCTCCGCCGGCGCCTGGATCTACTGCGGCGTCTTCGCGAACGGCATCAACCAGGCGGCCCGCCGTGTGCCGCGCGGCGGCTCCGGGCCGAGCCAGTCCGAGTGGGGCTGGGCGTGGCCGGCCGATCGGCGGATTCTCTACAACCGCGCGTCGGCCGACCCGGACGGCAAGCCGTGGAGCGAACGCAAGAAGTACCTCTGGTGGGACGAGGACAAGCAGCAGTGGGTCGGATATGACGTGCCGGACTTCCCGGTCGACCGGGCGCCGGGCAGTCACCCCGATCCCGAACTCGGCGGCCCGGCCGCCCTGGCGGGCGACGACCCGTTCATCATGCAGGCTGACGGCAAGGGGTGGCTGTTCGCCCCCAAGGGTTTGGTGGACGGGCCGCTGCCCACGCACTACGAACCGCAGGAGTCGCCGGTCGCCAATGCGCTGTACCCGCAACAGCGCAACCCCGCGCGAGTTATCTTCCCGCGCAAGGACAATCTGAGCGCGCCGAGCGCGGGGGACCCCGGCGCCGAGGTGTACCCCTACGTGTTCACCACCTACCGGCTGACCGAGCATCACACCGCCGGCGGGATGAGCCGCTGGCTGCCGTATCTATCCGAACTGCAACCCGAGATGTTCTGCGAGGTCTCGCCCGAGCTGGCCGCCGAGCGCGGCCTCGAGCCGTACGGGTGGGCCACCCTGATTTCGCCCCGCGCGGCGATCGAGGCGCGGGTGCTGGTCACCGAGCGGATGACGCCGCTGGTCGTCGGCGGGCACACGGTGCATCAGATCGGGCTGCCGTATCACTGGGGCGTCGGCAGCGACGCGGTGGTCAGCGGGGACGCGGCCAACGACCTGCTTGGCCTGACGCTGGATCCGAATGTGCAGATTCAGGAATCCAAGGCCGGGTCCTGCGACATCCAGCCGGGCCGCCGGCCGCAGGGTGAGGACCTGCTCCGCCTGATCGCCGAGTACCAGTCTCGTGCGGGCGTCACCGTCGAGACGGACAATGTACGAGTGACCCCGGCGGCGTGGGAGGTCGCGGCGGGGGAGGTCGTGAAAGGGAGGAGACCGGATGGGCCAGCTGACCGGACCGACTGACCCCGCCACCGCCGCTGGTTGGGTAGATGCCAAGCCGCGGAAGGGCTTTTTCACCGACACCTCGATCTGCATTGGCTGCAAGGCCTGCGAAGTCGCCTGCAAGGAGTGGAACCAGAACCCGCGCGATGGCGACCTCGAACTGCTGGGCTCGTCGTACGACAACACCGGCCAGTTGGGCGCCAGCACCTGGCGGCACGTGGCGTTCATCGAGCAGGGCCGCGACCGCATCGAGGAGGCGCGTGAATCCGGCCGTGCCCTAATCGATTTGGGCATGCCCGCCCTGCCCGGTGCGGTGGCTCCGGTGGACGTCAGCCCGCCGGACACCCCCGAGTTCCGCTGGCTGATGTCGTCGGACGTGTGCAAGCACTGCACGCACGCCGGTTGCCTGGACGTCTGCCCGACGGGAGCGCTGTTCCGCACCGAGTTCGGCACGGTGGTCGTCCAGCACGACGTCTGCAACGGCTGCGGCACCTGCGTGGCCGGATGCCCGTTCGGCGTGGTCGAACGCCGCAGCGACGGGACGTATGCCACATCGGAGCGACAGTCGGATCGGCTGGCCCACGAGTTCGTCACCGGCGTCGCCCAGAAATGCACGCTCTGCTACGACCGGCTGGTCGAAGACCAGATCCCGGCGTGCGCCAAGACCTGCCCGACCACGTCGATCAAGTTCGGTGACCACGAGGATCTGGTGGCGACGGCCCGGGAACGGGTCGCCCAGCTGCACGCCCAGGGACGCACCGAGGCGCGGCTCTACGGTGCCAACGAGCACGACGGTGTCGGTGGTACGGGCGCGGTCTTCCTATTGCTCGACGAACCCGAGGTCTACGGCCTGCCGCCGGACCCGCGGGTATGCACGGCCGACCTGCCGCAAATGTTCAAGCGGGCCGGCCTGGCCGCAGCCGGCATGCTCGGCGCGGCGGTGCTCGCGTTCTGGAAACAGCGATGACGACGTCGGAGTTCGACAGCCTGCGACCGCCGGAGCCTTCCGGCGGCAAGCGGCGCCGGAACGGAAAGGGCAAGGGGCGCAGAGCAGTTGCGGACGGCTCACGCGAGATGCCGATGGTCCCGGAGGCCGAGTTCACCTCGTACTACGGGCGGCCGGTGGTCAAGCCGGCGCCGTGGGGCCACGAGGTCGCGGCGTACCTCTTCCTGGGCGGCGTCGCGGGCGGTTCCGGGCTGCTGGCCGCCGGCGCCCAGCTCACCGGACGAAACACGTTGCGCCGCAACACAAGGCTGTCTGCTTTGGTCGCCGTGATGCTCGGCGCGGTTGCGCTGGTCATGGACCTGGGTCGGCCCGAGCGGTTCGTCAACATGTTGCGCACCGTCAAGCTGACGTCACCGATGAGCGTGGGCTCCTGGATCCTCAGCTTTTTCAGCGCCGGTATCGGGGTCGCGGCGGCGTCGGAGATCGATCGGATGACCGGCGAGCGGCTCCCGCTGGGTCCGCTACGGCCAGTGCTGCACGCGGTGGAAGGCCCCGCAGGTTTGGAGGCCGCACTGTTCGCGCCGCCGCTGGCCGTCTACACGGCGGTGCTGCTCACCAACACCGCGACCCCGACCTGGAACGCCGCGTACCGGGACCTGCCGTTCGTGTTCGCCAGCTCGGCGAGTCTGGCCGCATCGGGGTTGGCAATGATCACCACGCCCGTCTCCGAGGCCGGGCCCGCGCGCAGGCTGGCCGTCATCGGCGCGGCCTGCGATCTGATCTCGGCCAGGTTCACCGAGTACCGGATGGACCCGGTGACCCGAGAACCGCTCCACCACGGCAGGCCCGGGCGGTTGCTGCAAGGGAGCGAATGGCTTGCCGCCGCAGGCGGTTTGGGCGCATTGCTCGTTGGGGGAAATCGCGTTGGCGCCGCGCTGTCCGGGCTGTCGCTGCTGACGGCGTCGGCGATGCTGAGGTTCGGCTTCTTCGAGGCGGGCAAGGAATCCGCGCGGGATCCCCGCTACACGATGGAGCCGCAGAAGCGCCGCCTGGCCGCCCGCCGGGCCGCGGGCATCACCGACGACTCCATAACCACTGCTGGTTGAAGCGGGCTAGCGAATCTCGATACCCTCACCCGCCACAGTGTGGCCGATCACCGGATGGCCGGGCAGTTCGCCTACGACCAGCAGGCCGCCGGAGGTCTGTGCGTCGGCGAGCAGCAGCAGGTTGTCCTCGGTGACGTCGGGCGCGCACCGCAGCTGCGGGCGGACCCAGTCGAGGTTGCGGCGGGTTCCGCCGGAGACGAACCCGTCGCGCAGCGCGTCGCGTGCGCGCCCGAGCACCGGTACCGCGGCGCGGTCGATGACGGCGCCCACCTTGGATGCCCGGCACATCTTGTGCAGGTGCCCGAGCAGCCCGAAGCCGGTCACGTCGGTGGCCGCGGTGAGGCCGGTTGCCACCGCGGCCGCCGCAGCGTCGCGGTTGAGCTCGGTCATGATGGCGATCGCTTCGGCGAACACCTCGCCGGTCTGTTTGTGCCGGTTGTTGAGCAGCCCGACACCGAGCGGCTTGGTGAGGGTCAGCGGCCGCCCCGGTTCGGCCGCGTCGTTGCGCAGCAGCCGAGCCGGGTCGGCGACTCCGGTCACGGCCATCCCGTACTTCGGTTCCGGGTCGTCGATGGAGTGGCCACCGATGACGGGGCAGCCCGCCTCCGACGCGACCGCCAGCCCGCCGCGCAGCACCTCCGTCATCAGCTCCAGGGGCAGCACGTCGCGCGGCCAGCCGACCAGGTTGATCGAGACAACCGGCCGTCCCCCCATCGCGTAGATGTCCGACAGCGCGTTGGCCGCGGCGATGCGGCCCCAGTCGTAGGCGTCGTCGACGACCGGCGTGAAGAAGTCGGCGGTGGACAGCACCGCGAGGTCGCCGACCAGCACCGCGGCCGCGTCGTCGCCGTCGTCAAGCCCGACGAGGACGTTCTCGTGGGATTGCCCGGTGAGCCCGCGGACCGCTTCTTCGAGCTCGCCGGGCGGGATCTTGCAGGCGCACCCGCCGCCGTGCGCGTATCCGGTGAGCCGCATTTGGGTCATGCGCCGAGCGTACGGGTGCCGGCTGCGCCGCAATTCCCGCCGAGCGTAACGCTGGCGCGACGATCGATGCCCAGGGCCACTCTGGCGTGACTCCCGCAGCGCCGGCCGCAGCCGCTAGGTTGAACCGCGGAGGCGTTTGGGTTCCTGGTGGTCCCCCCGGTCTTCAAAACCGGTGAGATCGAGCAGCTCGGTCTGGCGGGTTCGATTCCCGTCCGCCTCCGCGAAACGAGGAGGCACGTGACGCAGGTCGACCCGCGCCGGCTGATCCCGCGTACGGATCAATTGCTGTCGCTGCCAGCCGCGCAGCAGGCACGAACCCGTCTGGGCGAGCACGCGGTGCGGGCGGTGGTGCGCGACGTCCAGGACCTGGCTCGACGCGGTGAGCTGGCGCCCGACCAGGTACCGAGCGCGGTGGAGGCGGCCCTGGCAGCGCACCGGGCCACGAGTTTGCGGCCCGTGCTCAACGCCACCGGCGTCGTGGTGCACACCAACCTGGGCCGCGCGCCGCTGGGCCCGGGGGCGGTCGAGGCGCTGATCTCGGCGAGCGGCTACGTCGACGTGGAACTTGACCTCGCCACCGGCACCCGCTCCAAGCGGGGGGTCGCCGCCCGCGAGGCGCTGCTCGCCGCCTGCCCGGCCGCCGGGGACGCGCTGGTGGTCAACAACGGCGCCGCCGCCCTGGTGCTGGCCACCACCGCGCTGGCGGGCAGCGGCGAAGTGGTGGTCAGCCGCGGGGAACTGATCGAGATCGGCGCCGGGTTCCGGCTACCCGACCTGATCGCCTCGACCGGCGCCCGGCTGCGGGAAGTCGGCACCACCAACCGCACCCACCTGAAGGACTACGCCGCGGCGATCGGGCCACAGACCGGGTGCGTCCTGAAGGTGCACCAGAGCAACTTCCGGGTGGAGGGGTTCACCGCCGCCGTCGGCCTGGCCGACCTTCGGGCGATGACCGGCGCCAGGGAGGTGCCGTTGATCGCGGACCTCGGCAGCGGTCTGCTTGCGCCCGACCCGCTGCTGCCCGACGAGCCCGACGCCGCCACCGCACTGTCCGACGGCGCCGACGTGGTCACCGCCAGCGGTGACAAACTGCTGGGCGGGCCGCAGGCAGGAATCGTGCTCGGACGCGCGGACGTGGTTGCCCGCTTGTCACGGCACCCGCTGGCGCGCGCCGTCCGCGCGGACAAGCTGACCCTCGCTGCGCTGGAGGCGACCGTTCGCGCCGGTGTGTCGCCCGTGAGTCAGGCCCTGCACGCCGATCCCGAACTGCTGCACGCCCGTGCTGAGCGCCTAGCCGCTGCGGTCGGTGGGTCCGTCGTCCCGCACGACGGCCGAGTGGGCGGCGGGGGAGCGCCCGGCGTCCCGTTGCCCGGATGGGCGGTGCGTCTCCCCGAGTCCGCCGCCGAGCCGCTGCGCGCCGGTGACCCGGCGGTGTTGCCGCGGGTGCACGACGGTTCCTGCCTGCTCGACCTGCGCTGCGTCCCCGAGTCGGACGACGATCGCCTGCTGGCCGCCGTCCGCGCGGCGCTGGCGGGACTGGACGACCACTGAGCACGCACGTCTCGTATGTCATAGCCACCGCCGGCCACGTCGACCACGGCAAGAGCACCCTGATCCGCGCCCTTACCGGCATCGAGCCCGACCGGTGGGAGGAGGAGCGTCGCCGCGGGCTAACGATCGACCTCGGCTTCGCCTGGATGACCTTGCCGTCCGGCCGCGAGGTCGCGTTCGTCGACGTACCCGGCCACCAGCGCTTCCTGGGCAACACCCTGGCCGGCCTCGGCCCCGCGCCCGTGGTGTGCTTCGTCGTCGCCGCCGACGAGGGCTGGCAGGCGCAGTCCAGCGACCATCGCGATGCGGTCGCCGCGCTGGGCATCCGGCACGGCCTGATTGTGGTGACCCGCGCCGACCGGGCCCCGGAGCGGGCCGCCGAGGTCCTTGAGCAGGCCCGCGAGGAGCTGTCCGAGACCGGTCTGCGCGACGCGGCGGGCGTCGTCGTGTCGGCTGTCGAGGGCACCGGGCTGGACGAGTTTCGCGCCGCTCTGGACCGCACCCTGGTGCGGGTGCCCCCGCCTCAGGCCCCCGACGCCAGCGCCCGGATGCGGCTCTGGGTCGATCGGTGCTTCACCATCACCGGCGCGGGGACCGTGGTCACCGGGACGCTGGCGGCGGGCACGCTGGCCCGCGGTGACCGGCTCGACCTGCTCGGCGCGCGTCGGGTGCGATCGGTGGTGGTCCGTGGCCTGCAGAGCCGCGGCGAGCCCTACCCCACGCTGGCGCCGGTGGCGCGCGTGGCGCTCAACCTGCGCGGGGTGTCGCGCGACACCATCCGCCGCGGCGACGCGCTGGTCACTCCGGACGCGTGGCCGAGCACCCGGATGCTCGACGTGCGCCGCACCACCGCGGGCCCGTTGACCGAGGCGCCGGCGCAACTGGTCGTGCACGTCGGTACCGCGGCCGTGCCCGCGCGGCTGCGCCCCTTCGACGACGAGCACGGCCGGCTCACCCTGGAGCGGCGGCTGCCCCTGGTCCTCGGTGACCGGTTGGTGTTGCGCTATCCCGGCAGCAGTCGGGTGCTCGGCGGCGCGCAGGTGCTCGACGCCGACCCGCCCGCGTTGCGGCGCCGCGGCGACGGCGCGCGACGGTCCGTGGCGCTGGCCGGGATGGACGTCGCCGGCGACGTGGCGGCCGAGGTGGCGCGTCGGGGTGCCGTCCGGGAGAGCCACCTGCGCAGGTTGGGGTTGCTTGCCGGCGGGGCAGCGACACCGGAGACACCGGCCGGGGTGCGGGTGCTGGACGGCTGGTGGGTACACGACGCGACGTACGACGCCTGGCAGCAGCGCCTGCGCACCGTGGTGGGCGACTTGCATGCACGCGATCCGTTGGCCGACGGGCTATCTCGCGGCGCGGCGCGGGATCTGCTCGGCCTGCCGGACGAGTCGCTGGTGGATGCGGTGGCCCGCGATGCCGGGCTCGAGCAGGGGGGCGGTCAGATCCGGGTTGCCGGCACTCGCGACGACCTCGGCCGCGCCGAAGCGGCGGTAGCTGAACTGGAGGCGCGGCTGCGGGGCGAGCCGTTCCACGCGCCCGAGTCCGACGAGCTGGCGGCGTTGCGGCTGGGCGGCCGCGAGCTGGCCGCGGCCGAGCGTGCCGGGCGGGTGCTGAGGCTGCGCGATGGGCGCGACGGGATCGTGCTGCTGCCCACGGCGCCCGCGCTGGCGATGCGTGCGCTGGCCCGGCTTGAGCAGCCGTTCACCACCAGCCAGGCGCGGCAGGCGCTCGGCACCACGCGACGCGTCGCGATCCCGTTGCTGGAACACCTGGACGCGCGCGGCTGGACCCGCCGGTTGGACGCCGGCCACCGCGAGGTGGTGCGTTGAGGCGGGTCACCCCCCTGACGCCCTGATTGGCGCGGCTGCCTGCTCCTGCGCCTAGCCTAGGCCTAGGCGGGGCCGCCGTCGCCCCGGCGCGGCAGGCGTCGGGTTGCGGGACTTCGCTGCGTGGCCACCGTCGCCGTAGCTGCCGATCAACGACGGCGACCCGTCACGCAAGGACGCCATCTCGTCCGCCGGCTCGCCTGCCGTGTCCCGGCGGTTAAGCGATTCCGTGCACAATAATTGGTCCATGATGGTCGCCCAGCCGCAGTGCACGGACTGCACAGCCGGCGGCCGCGTCGTTGTCCACCGGGGTGTTGCGCTCGACGCGCCAGGAGCATAGGGAACGGGCACTGCGACGATGTCAGAGGAAAATGCCGCCGGTGAAGAGCACGACATCCGCGTGTTTCGGCCGGGCCGGCTGCCGATGCGGGTGCTGTCATTACGCACCATCGTCATCGTCGCGCAACTGTCGGTGATTGCGCTCGTCCTCATTCTGGGCGCCTGGGTGTGGATCGGTGTCACCAACGATCAGTACAGTCAGCTCGACCGCCGACTGGATTCGGTCAGCAGCCTGGGCAATATCAATACACTGCTCAACAACGCGCAGCTTTCCAACCCCGAGCGGCCCGCGTCCGACGGTCTGGTGCGCACCGCGCGCATCGGCGGCGTGACCGTGTCCGTGCCGAGCAACGTCGTTGTGCCCAAACTCGCAAACGGCTATGCGAACACCACCATCGACGGGGTGCGATATCGCGTGCGCACCTTCACCGCGGGTCCGGCCTCGATTGCGCTCGCGGCTCCGTTGGCCGAAGCGCAGCATCGGATCAACGAATTGCACCTGCGGGTGTTGTTGATCTGTGCCGGTGTGATCGGCGGTACGTTCCTGGTTGGCTGGGTGATCTCGCTGATCATGGTCAATCCGTTCCTCCTGCTGGCGCAGCAGGCGCGCGCGATCAACGCCCAGTCCAGTCCGGACGAAGTCCAGGTCCGCGGCGTTCGTGAGGCGGTCGAGATCGCCGAAGCTGTCGAGGGCATGCTGGACCGCATCGGCAACGAGCAACAACGCACGAAGGCAGCGCTGGAATCGGCCAGGGACTTCGCCGCCGTCGCCTCACACGAGCTGCGGACCCCGTTGACCGCCATGCGCACCAACCTGGAGGTGCTGTCCACCCTGGAGTTGGCCCCCGAGCAGCGTCAGGAAGTGCTCGGCGACGTCATCCGCACCCAGAGTCGGATCGAAGCGACACTGACGGCGCTCGAACGACTGGCGCAGGGCGAACTGACCACCGTCGACGACTTTGTCCCGTTCGACATCACCGAGCTCCTGGACCGCGCCGCGCACGACGCGCTTCGTATCTACCCTGGCGTGCAGGTGTCGCTGGTGCCGTCGCCCACCGTCCTGATGGTGGGGTTGCCCACCGGGCTGCGGCTGGTCATCGACAACGCCATTGCCAACGCCGTCAAGCACGGTGGCGCCACCGAAATTCGGCTCACCGTAAGCAGTTCCGGCGAAGGTGTGGAAATCGCGGTTGACGACGACGGCACCGGCGTCCCCGAGTCGGAACGCGCCGCGGTCTTCGAACGTTTCTCCCGCGGGTCGACGGCATCGCGTTCGGGGTCCGGTTTGGGGCTCGCATTGGTCGCGCAGCAGGCCGAATTGCACGGTGGCACAGCATTACTGGATGCCAGCCCGCTCGGTGGCACACGGCTCCTGCTGAAGCTCTTGGGCGACGGGCGTGGCCCAACCCAAAACTGAATCCGCTTGCCGCGGCACGAAAATATGTGCACTTTCAAAAATTTGCATTCACTATGCGACCTGCCCGTCAAGTTGACCGAGCCTCGACCGTCCCAATACCTTCGAATGTAGCAGCCGGGCGTTCCCCAGCCGAACAACGAAGTTTGTGCGGATTGTAAGACCCTGTTCTGCAAGATGTTACGCCGACACCACTGACCGCACTACGGGGCGGATATCGCGCTGCGCCCCGCGACGACTTCACGAGGAGCGACCGATGCAGCACACCAAACCGCCCGGCCCACCAGCCGCCGAGCCCGGGGCGGTTTCACGACTGAATCGATTGCAATCCGTGATTCGGGATGACGTGATTCGGCATGACCTGCCGTCGTCACTGGTGGTGTTCCTGGTCGCGCTTCCGCTGTCGCTGGGGATCGCGATCGCTTCGGACGCTCCGGTGCTCGCGGGGCTGATCGCCGCGATAATCGGTGGCATCGTCGGTGGAGCCGTCGGCGGCTCGCCGCTGCAGGTGAGTGGCCCAGCTGCCGGTCTGACGGTCGTCGTGGCCGAACTCATCGGTGAGTTCGGCTGGATGGTAACGTGTTTCATCACCGTGTCCGCGGGCGTCATGCAGATTCTGCTGGGTCTCAGCCGCGTTGCGCGTGCCGCGCTGGCGATTTCTCCCGTCGTCGTCCACGCCATGCTGGCAGGGATCGGGATCACGATCGCACTGCAGCAGGTCCATGTGTTGCTGGGTGGCGAGTCCAAAAGCTCGGCGTGGCACAACGTCATTGGTCTACCCGCGCAGATTGTGGGCGCGCACCGGCCCGGGCTGGTGTTGGGTCTACTTGTCATCGCCATCATGGTGGCGTGGCGCTGGGCCCCGGCCAAAGTGAGGCCCGTTCCGGGTCCGCTGGTCGCGATCGTGGTGGTGACGGTCGCCTCGATCGTGTTCGGGTTCACGGTGTCCAGGATCAAGCTGGAGGGGTCGGTGCTGGATGCCCTGCATCTGCCGGCACTGCCGGACGGTAATTGGGGAGCCGTCGTGATCGGTGTCATCACCGTCACGCTCATCACCAGCGTGCAGAGCCTGCTGACCGCGGTCTCGATCGACCGAATGCATCACGGGCCGCGTACCGAATTCAATCGTGAGTTGATCGGGCAGGGTGCCTCAAACATCCTGTCGGGGGCGGTCGGCGGCCTTCCCGTCGCCGGTGTAATCGTGCGCAGCGCAGCCAATGTCAACGCCGGCGCGAAAACCAGGGGCTCGACGATCTTGCATGGTTTCTGGATCCTGCTGTTCGCCCTTCCGTTCGCGGGGCTGGTCGAACAGATCCCCACCGCGGCGCTGGCCGGCCTACTGATCGTCGTGGGAATTCAGCTGCTTGCGCCCGCGCACATCGAAACAGCGCTGAAAACAGGGGATTTGGCGATCTACCTGGTGACCGTGGTCGGTGTCGTGTTCCTCAACCTGCTGCACGGGGTCATCGTCGGGCTCGCGCTGGCCATCATTTTCACCGGTTGGCGGGTAATACGCGCCAAGGTCGAGGCCGAGCCCGCCGGTGACGAATGGCGCGTGGTCATCGAGGGGGCGTGCACATTCCTGGCCCTGCCGCGGCTGACCCGCGTGCTGGCGTCGATCCCGGAAGGCACCACCGTCACCGTCGCGATCTTGGTCAACTACCTCGATCACGCGGCGGATCAGGCGATTAGCGACTGGCAGCAACAGCACAGTGCCAGGGGTGGCACCGTCCGGATCCACCGCGTCGTCGGGATGCGCCAACTCGCGCGCCGCGCACTGCACGACCCGATCGAAACCGAATGCCCGGGAGCCGAGTCATCGAGCCGCCGCGACTTTCGGCTCACCTTGGTCCCGACGGTCACTCAGGAGGCCAGGACGAGTTAGCTCTTGAGACCTGAAGCCGGCCCGGGCACGGTTGGGTCGGTCGGATCGCCCCCGGATCAACGCGCTGACTTTTCAGGTTGCAGGAGCCAGTGCCTGTGGACGAGCAAGATCGAGTCACGGGCGAGCGGGCTGTATGAGAGCCCCCAACTTCTGTAGCCGCGCGATGTCCTCATCTCCATACCCGAGCTCGGTGAGTAGCTGGGCGTTGTGCTCCCCTTGACGGGCGGCGAACCGCCCGTCGTCGGGGGCCACCTCGTCGTCGAAATGCCATGGCCGTCCGGGAATTCGGATCTCGCCGCCGTCCCCGTCGGAAACGGTTCGCACCGCGCACCAAGCCGCTGCCCAATCACTCGCCGCGAACTCCCTGACGGTGCGGAGCCGCCCGGTGGCGATCTTCGCCTCGTCCAGCTGGGCGTCCAGCGACTCCATGTCGGAGAAGGTGCCGATCCAGTCTTGAACGATTTGGTGCAGCGTGCCGAGGTTGCGCAGGCGCAATTCGGGGGTGAGGAAACGTGGATCGTCCGCGAGATCCGGACGCCGCATCGCGGCAAGGTAGAACGGAAATGACATGCTGCCAACCAAACTCATCGGACTGGCGAATTTTTCCCCGTCGGGGCCGGAGAAGAACGGACCATCGGTCGCGCCGAGGATCGGCCGCTCGTCCCCGAGTTCTTCGTCGGCCAGGTCGACGTGGACTCGTTCGTTGACCGACATCATGACCGCCGCCATGGCCACGTCGATGTACTGCCCGATACCGGTGCGTTCGCGGCGGACCAGCGCGGCAAGGATCGCGATCGCGGCGTGCAGGCCCGAGTACACGTCGGCATGCGACAGTGCGTCGCTTCGCATCGATTCGGTCAGCCCGAAGTGCGAAGCGGTGTTCGCGGTGATGCCCGTCTCCGCCTGCACCGTCGGTGCGTAGGCCATCCGGGAGCGCCACGGGCCGTGTTGCCCATAACCGCTGATCGACGCGTACACGACCCGGGGATTCGTCACCGACACCATGTCGTAGCCAAGGCCGAACGCGGCGAGCGCGCCCGGCCGGAAGTTCTCGACGATCACATCCGCGCTGTCGCACAGCTTCGCGACCACATCCTGCGCTCCGTCCACGTTCAGATCGATGCTCAGGTTCCGCTTTCCCGCGTTCTGCTGTGCGTAGTAGCCCGAGATCTCGCCCGTGGTGGGAAAGGCTTTCCGCGACAGGTCGCCGCTTGGTGGTTCCACCTTCACGACATCGGCGCCGAGGTCCAACAGCGTCTTGGCGCAGTGCGGACCGGCCAGCACCCGAGAGAAGTCCACGACACGGATTCCGGCGAGCGGCAAGCCCATCATTCACCGCCCCTCGAAAGTCGCCATGCCGATGCCCTTTTCGCGGTAGGACGACACGCCCGCCCGGAAATCCTGCGAAGAGAAGATGGGCCGCTGAACCTCGGTCATCGCCTGGTCGGCGGCCGCCACTCCGTCGTTGATGGCGCATGCCACCAGGCGCTTGGTCGCCGCGTGGGCAACCGTGGGCCCGTGCGCGAGTTCCTGGGCCAGAACCATCGTCGCGGCTTCCAGTTGTTCGTCGGGCACGACGCGGTTGATGACGTTCCAGCGCTCGAGAGTCGCTGCGTCGTAACGGCGCCCGAGCATCGCCATCTCCTTGGCCCGCGCCGCCCCGGCGCGCTGCGCAAGCCGCTGCACGGCGCCCATCAGCGGATGCAGGCCGACGGTGGCCTCCACGGATCCGATCTTCGCCGACTGCGCGGCGACGATGAGGTCGCACGCTAATGCGAGCTCGAATCCGCCACCGACACAAACCCCTTGGACGCTGGCCACGATCGGCGCAGGGTGTTCGTCGAACGCACGCAGCACGTCGACGAGGTGCCAGTCGAGCACGTCCGCGACGGCAGCCGCTTCGACCATCGCGTCGAGATCGGCGCCGGCCGAGAAATGACGGAGCGAACTGCGCAGGATCACCGCGCGCGCATTTTCCCCGCGCGACCAGTTCAGCCCCTCGACGATGTCCCGGCACAGCCGTACATCCAGCAGGTTGTAGGGCTTGGACCGCATGGATAGGACGGCCACCCGGCCGTCCATGGCCCTGTCGACAGACGACGTGACCGACGACGTCGTGGCGATATCCGTTGGCTCTGACATGTTTTTCCTTCCAGTCGAAACGTCACGCGGGTTGCGGCAGGCGCAGGATCGCCTCGGTCTCCTCCACCGAGGCGATCGATCGGTCGAGCGCCCGGGCGACCCGCACGGCACGGTCCACGAGCGGCTGGTTGCCCCGGCTCAGCTCGCCTTTGCGCAGATACAGCGCGTCCTCCAGGCCCGCGCGCACGTTGCCGCCCAGCGCCACTCCCATCGCGGTGAGGCTCAGGTTGGCCGACCCGACGGCGATCACCTGCCAGATGCAACCCTGCGGTAGGCGGCGCACCAGCGTGATCAGGTTGTCGGCTGTGGCGGCCATGCCGCCGCGCACGCCCAGCACGATCGAGAACTGCAGTGGCTCGTCATCGAGCAGGCCGGCGTCGCGCATGCGCAGGCAGGCATCCAGATGACCGGTGTCGTAGATCTCGAGTTCGGGCTTGACGCCCAGTTCCCGCATCCGGTCGGCGAGCCGGGCGACGTCCCCGGGTGGGTTTCGGAACTCGCCGGCCCCGAAGGACATCGAGCACGGGTTGAGCGTCGCCATCCGCGGTCGCAGCTCCACTAGCGCCTCGCGCTCCGAGAATGGGACCTGCAGCCCGACGCCGGTGGAAAGCTGGATCAGGATCGGACACCGATCGGCGATCAGATCCATTGTCAGGCGGGCGATTCCGAGGTCGGCGGTGGGTGTGTCGTCGCGGTCGCGGAAATGCAGGTGCGCTACGGCCGCACCGGCCCGGTGCGCGTCGTGGACCGCCTGCGCGATCTCGTGCGGCTGGGTGGGCAGCGTCGGGTTGTCGGCCTTGGTGGCGATCGGACCGGTCGGGGCGACGGTGAGCACGACGCTACTCATGCGCCCGGCACTTCCGGGGACGGTCCCCACGGGCCGGAACCGGCGGCGGCGACGTTGACCAACTTGCGATTGACGAACTCGCCGAAGCCCAATTCGGCCAGTTCCCGGCCGAACCCGGAACGTTTCACCCCGCCGAACGGCAATTCCGGTGCGGTCCAGGCCGGTTGGTTGACGAACACCATGCCACTGTCGAGCTGTGCGGCGACCTTTCTCCCCCGCGCGGTGTCGGCGGTGAAGACCGACGCCCCCAGGCCGAATGGGGTGTCGTTGGCAAGCGCGATCGCGTCCGCCTCGGTGTCGACCACGTAGAACGCGGCGACGGGACCGAAGAACTCGGTGTGGTGGGCGGCGTTCGCTTCGTCGATCCCGGTCAGGACGGTGGGCTCGAGGTAAAAGCCCGGGCGGTCGACGCGTGCACCGCCCACGACGACGCGCGCGCCGCCCTTCTCCGCCAGTTGGATCTGCTCGAGCAACAGGTCCAGCGCGCGCTGCGAGGACACCGGCCCCAGGGTGGTGGCGAGATCCATTGGGTCTCCGGCCCGCAGCGCCGCCATCTGCTCGCTGAAGGCGCGGAGTGCGGCGTCGCCGCGGTCCTGGCCGACGACGATGATGCGCTTCGACCCCACGCAGCACTGCCCGGTGTTGAACATCCGGCCGAAGACGGCCGATTGCACCGCGTGGTCCAGGTCCGCGTCCTCCAGGATGATCAGGGGGTCGCTGCCGCCCAGCTCCAGCACGACCTTCTTCAGGTTGCGACCCGCGTGCTCGGCCACCGCGGCGCCGGCGCGCTCGCTGCCGGTTATCGTCACCGCGGCCACCCGCGGATCGGCGATCACGCGCGCCGCCTGCTCGTGCGTGCAGAAGATGTTGGTGTACACCCCCTCTGGGGCGCCGGCCTCGGCCATCAGGCGCGCCCACCCCAGAGCGCAGTGCGGCACGCTTTCGGCGTGCTTGACCACCACCACGTTGCCCGCGAGCAGCTGCGGTGCGGCCACTCGGGCGACCTGGTAGTACGGGAAATTCCACGGCTCAATCGCAAAGATCACGCCGATCGGCTCGGTCAACACAACCGCCCCGGGCGATTCCGGCAATTCTCTTGGCGCCATGAGGGTTTCGGTGCGGTCCGCGTAGTAGTCGAGTATCGACGCGGCCAGCTCCACCTCAGCCTCGGCGGTGCCGATCAACTTGCCGGTCTCCAGCGTCATGCGGTGGGCATGCACCGCGGCGTTCGCGCGCAGTTCGACAGCCGCCGCCTTGAGGATGTCGGCCCGCTCCCGCACCGGGCGGTGGCGCCAGTCGGTTGCCCATGCGGTGTGGGCGGTGTCCAGGCGCTCGTCGAGTTCCTGGTCGCGCAGGGTGTCGAAGCTGCAGAGCTGTTCGCCCGTGGCCGGGTTGATTGTGCTGTATCCCATGGTGTTTCGCCTGTCGAGTAGGTCGAGAAGATGGTGGGCTCACGCGTGGCGCGCCGAGGGCGCGTCTGGTGTTGGCACGGCAACGCCGCGACCTCGGCGCCGCGCGATCAGTTGACGTCGGCGGTTGTTCCCGGGGCCAACGCGAGTTTGACGGGCAGCTTTTCCTGGTGCGAGTAGGGCGTGGCCTTGTTCTCCGCGACCCAGCGCTTCTCGGCGTGGGATTCGAACGGCGGCGGAATGATGCCCTGCAACGACCACAGGTCGAATGGCGGCTCGGTGATGGTGAATTCCCAATCGAAGCCCCGGTCGGCGATCCACGGCCTGATCACGCCGTCGACGTGCTGCACCCACCATTGGCGCACCACCGGTCCGGGCAGTGTGCGGGCCATCTGGTCGATGTTGATCCTGACGAACTTGTCGTGCGAGTCGCCACCGACGAAGAAGTTGTCCGCCGGGACCTCTTCGAACAGCACCACGACGTAGAACCTCGGGATCGGGATCGCCTCGTAAATAGACGTGATCGCCGCCGAGAACTGCTTCTTGTCCTCGGAGGTGTATGCCCCTACCGGGTGGTGAATCTTCCACAGCGGCATGACTTTTCCTCGCTCTCCTGGCTTCCTTGGATATTTTGATGACGCGGACCGCGTTCGGACCGCGGGCGTGACTCGGAGCTACCGGAGTGACTCAGGTCACGTAGCAAGGAGCACAACACACCCCTAGGTCTTAAATCAAGACTGAGTTGTATAGTCAAACTCACTCGGGCCGGGTCGGTGCCGCCGCCCCCAGGCCTCCAGCGCGGTGAGCGCGGGCGCCAGGGATTGGCCGACCTCGGTCAGGCCGTACTCGTAGCGTGGGGGGTGGTCGCAATATTGACGACGGCAGACCAGTGCGTGCGCCTCGAGGCGGCGGAGCCGCAGCGCCAACCGATCTCGCGGGACCCCCGTGTTCCGCTGGATGTAGTTGAACCGGTGGGTTCCGCTGCTGATCTCGTAGAGAACCAACAACGTGCACCGGTCGCCGAGCAAGTTCACCGCCCAGTCGAACGCTGCGTTGCGTGGCGGACGGAGGGGCTCAGTCACGGCAACCGGGGTCAGCGTCGAACATATTACGAGCGTCTCATATCTAGACTCAGTTGCAAAGACGAACGACGAATTGAGTGCTGAATTGCAACTCAGTTGCTATTCTTCACTGCGTGAAGCGAGAACTGTCCGGCTGGCCTTGCTCGGTCGCTCGTGCGGTCGCGGTGTTCGGCGACGCGTGGACGCTGATGATCTTGCGTGACTGCATGCATGGCGTGACGCGGTTCGACGAGTTCCAGAAGTCCCTGCAGATCGCGCGCAATACGCTCTCCGACCGGCTGTCCGGGTTGGTGGACGCGGGCGTGCTGACCAAGCGGTTCTACCAGGACAATCCGCCGCGGTATGAGTACCTGCTCAGTGACATGGGCCGCGATCTCTTCCCGGTGATTTCGGCGATGCTCGCGTGGGGCGATAAGTGGCTCGACGAGGGCGCGGGGGCTCCGGTGCGCCTGTACCACGAGACGTGCGGCCACGACGTGGAGCCGCAGGTGGTGTGCGCGCACTGCGGCAACCCGTTCGCCGCCGACGACGTGCAATTCTGCGTCGGGCCGGGCTTCCCCGAGACAGTGGAGTGCGGCACCGACTTCAGGCATCGGCTCGCCGCTTCGCCCGGGGCCGAAGGAGGTCGGCCCCACGCCCACCGCGCGGCCTCCTGAGCGGGGGGGGCCTGACCAACGCTGTATTGTCTGCACCGACATCCGACGCCAGGCTTGAAGGACTGCCGTGACCTCAACGGACCAACGGATCAACCGCGCTTCGCGTTTGGTGCGCTGAACGGCGAGCGATCGCGATGGTTCCTGCCGACATGCCCGACAGAGCAACCCGACCAGCCGCCCGCCCACCTTGTTGTGGGAGACGAAGGCTCGGGACGCAGCGTGCCGATTTTCGACCAGCTGTACGTCGGCCGGGAATGCGCGGGGATCAGCGAGGGACGCCGCCTGGTGATCGACGACCCCGAGATCTCCCGTACCCACCTGGAGATCCGGCTGGACGCCGCGCGCGATCAGGCTTTCGTGATCGACACCAGCACCAACGGTACGTCGCTCAATGGCGCGCGGCTGGAGCGCGCGGTTCCGGTGCCGATCAGACCGGGCGATCAGATGAGGATCGGCGACCACGCGCTGACCTTCCGGTCGCAGCGGTTCACGGCTATCAGAAAGACAACCCCGCGGCGCACGCTGGCCCGGATCGGCAAGTCCGCGCTGGTGATGGTGGTCGGCGACATCGTCAACTATTCGACGATTTCGCAGGTCACGGACGAGGGCGTGATGGCGCAAAGCCTGCACACCCTGTGGCATCGGCTGGCCGGAGTCCTGGCCGACTATCAGGGAACGCTGAGCCATTTCGCCGGCGACGCGCTGTTCGCGGTGTGGGAGCTGGGCAGGTTCCCGGACGCGGCCGGGCTGGCGATCGACTTTGCGCTGACCGGGAACCGGCTTGTCGAGGAACTCGCACCCGAGCTGCCGTTGCGCGGCCCGGACGGCGCGCCGATCCACATGGGCTGGGGTGTTGTGCAGGGTACCGCCGCCCAGGCCGCGATGAGCCGGGCGACCGACGCGGTGATCGGCGACTCGGCGAACGTGGCGTTCCGGTTGGCGGGGCTGGCCGGCCGCCAGGGTCGGGCGGCGGTGCTGGTGACCACCTCCGTGCGCATCGCCGTTTCGGCACAGTTCAAGTGGGGCGAGGGCGAGCGGGTCGAGATCAAGGGCCGACGCGGGACGGAGGCCGTCTACCCCGTTACCGAGCGCGACACGTCCGGGACGGCGCCGGCATAAGGGGACGTGACGCCGCCGCGTTGAGGTAGCCGCGCCCCGGCCAGAATCCGGCCGGCCACCAGCGCGGTCACCATCACGCCGACACCGACCAGTCCGTCGTCCTTGAGGCCCCACTTCACCGACGCCAGGATCGCCGCCCCCGCCACGCACAGCAGCGCGCCGACGCCCACGCCGCGCCCGACCGACGTGATGTCGGGGGCGCCGTCCCAACCGGGCAACCGGTTGTTCTCCAGCGGGCGCAAGGCCATGAACAGCACCGCCACCACGGCGATCATGATGAGCAGCTGCGCGACGCTGATCGCGGCGAAATGCTGCTGCCCGGGGTAGCGAGGGTAGCTCAGCTGATCGAAGAGCAGGTGCACGCACAGCAGCGCCGGCATATGCCAGAGATAGATGGTCATGGCACCGGAGTTGCCGACCGCCGTCCACCACCACACGCGTGGCCGCCGCGCCCACCGGGCGATCGCGGGTGCCGCCGCGATTGCCAACGCGCTCAACACGATTGAGTGCCCGGCGAGCAGCAGCGACGGTGGGCTGATGTTGGCAAGACGCTGGCCCGAGATGCCCACCAGGCTCAGGTCGTACGGCCCCCACCGCACCAGCGCGACATCGACGGCAAAGAACGCCGCGGCGATCCCCAGCGCGGCGCGGCCGGAGAGCAGCTGGCGCCGGTAGGCGACGCCGAACATGGCCGGGATGAGCCAGACCGCGAAGTTGACGTAACCGATTGGGGCCGAGGCGGGCCAGTGCAACCGGATCGCGTCGTCTGCCGCGACGATCCCGCAGACCGTCACCAAACCCGCGGCGAGGCGGGCAGTGGTGGTGATCCGGAACAGCACCGGGATCGCGGCCAGCACCAGCACGTAGACGCCGAGGAACCAGAGCAACTGAATGCTGACCCCGGCGATCGGGTCGTACACGTGCCTGGGCAGCACTCGAATCAGGACCGTTAGCGCGACCGCCCAAAACGCGAGGTAGTAAAACACCGGCCGAAATAGCCTGGTGCAGCGCTTCATCAGCCAGCCGCCCCAGCTCGTGCCCGGTCGCCACGACGACACGCACGCCGCGGCGCCGGCGAAAAAGAACAGCGGCATGATCTGAAAAATCCAGGTCAGTGCTTGAAACGTGGTCGAAGTGGTGAGCAGGTTGTCCCAATGGAGCACGCCGTTGCGGATGACGCTGACGGCCATCACGGTGTGGCCGAGCACCACACCGATCAGGCTTACGATGCGGATCACGTCGATTGCGCGGTCGCGATCGGCCGGGGTGTCTTCCGCCAGCTCGGCGGGGCTGGGAAAGCCCATGAGAGTTGAGGTCACCCAAAAAGGATCGCGGACGGGACGGTGCCCGCGCCTGCGTAGAACTACCTGTCTCTAGGCCGCGATCGTTCGCAAAATGCGCGTTTACCGGTGTCCACGGCGCCGAACCGGTGCGGCGGGCGTGGGCATGCGCCGGGCCGCGGTGCTCGGCGATGCGGCCTATGGTGCTGGCAAGCTGCTGACCAGTGCCGGCGCGTAGATTCTTAGCAACGTTCAGCCGCCGAGCGCACCAGGCGGCCGGTTCACCATCGACCCGAACGCAGTGACCTCCGCGATCCGCCCCGCCGAAATCGGGTTGCGGTACGGCCATGGGGTGGCGATTCTGGTTCGGCAGCCCGCGCACCGCGCCGAACTGGCCACCGCCGGGAACGCCGTGGAGTCATCATCGACGGCCCCGGTGATCAGCCGGGCTTCGCTGTCACCATCGGAAGCACCCGCATCGCCGATGCCGCCCGACGGTGCGTAGTTAACCGCGATGACGGGACCCTGGTGTTCCTCGACGGCACCGAGCTGGCGGCCTGCCCGACATAGGTCTGTTGGACAACGGTATCGTCCGACACGGAAGACCCCCCCTAACTAATTGCTGAGGACCGCGGAGGCAAGTGAAGCGTCGCCGCGCAGCCTCAGTGCTCAACGATCAGGAGCTGAGCCGGTGAGCGTCAACCCATTTGACGACGACAATGGCAGCTTCTTCGTCTTGATCAATGACGAAGAGCAGCATAGCTTGTGGCCAACCTTTGCCGATGTCCCCGCCGGTTGGCGGGTGGTCTTCGGCGAGGCGGCGCGGGCCGAATGCCTGGACTACATCGAACAGAACTGGCCCGATATCCGGCCCAAGAGTCTGCGTGACCGCCTTGCCCGGCAACAGTCCGGTGGTGCGTAAATACTGTTACGCCGTACACCCACACCTGGTTACTTGAGGCTTCCTGCTCGGGGCTTTGGTAACGGACACGCGGCACCGCGCCCGCACGACTGATTGCTCCTGACAGGTAATCGATCGCGCAGGTCGCTTCGGCGTGAACGACGCGACCGTCCGGATCATCGACGGGCTCACTGGCTGTCACAGCGGGGGTTGGCCGGTCGGGATCGTCGGGATTATCACGGATCGCGAGATGGGAAATGAGCGGACCGGATCCGGCATCGATTGTGTTTGCTGACGACACGCATTATTGGCATCGGTGTTGTTAGCATTTTCGGGCTGCCGCGTTTGCGTTCGGCATCTGAATATGAATTCATTATGATGACTTCGCGAACGTGCTAGTTCATCCCTGACCTCACCAAGCGGCGTCACCATTTTCCGAGCGGTTCAGAGCTGGACCCCATTGGTTGGATAGTCCGCTGCGGTTCGCAGGTTGAGACCTGCTGCTGGTAGACCTCGTCAGGAGTGCGGCGGTTCAGGGCGTGTTGGCCTTGTCGGCTGTTGTAGAACTCGAAGTAGTGCGCCCAGGCCAGGAGGGGCGTGGCCAGGCCTCCTCGTATTTGACGCCGCGCCAATGCCGTTCAATGAATACATTGTCCGTCCCACACGCCCCGACCAGCCATGCTGATAGTGATGCCGTGGTAATTGAGCACGCCGGTGAATGCCTCGCTGGTGAATTGCGAGCCTTGGTTCGGCGCATCAATGCAGAAACTGGTTGACCATCGTGTTGGACGGCCGCCGGCACAGCAACTTGCGCGAGTACCGGTCCATGGCTGCAACGATGTGCATGAAGCCGTTGGGCCATCGGCAGATAAGTTATGTCCGCGCAACAGATCTGGTGGGAACAGTCGTTCCAGCGCGCGCAGCAGGTACGGGTAGATCCACTGCCCTACTGCCGGGATCGTGGTCTGTCGCATCGGATACAACCCAGCTAGCCGCATGATGCGCATCGGCGCACCACCTTTATACGATTGACCACCAAGGCGTCGCCGACGAGGGCGTCGACGATGCGTCGACTGCCGAAAAAACGGCTGGATCAGCTGGATTTCATCGATCCTGAGGCCCTCGATCTAAGAATTGCCCTCCATCGTCAGCTCACCGATCTTGACGTGCAGCCCCTTCTGCTCTTCGGCCAACGCCGCCAACGCCGCCAACGCCGCCTTGGCGTTGAACTGCGTCGAATGATTCCTACGCTTGCGCCTTGCCGCGAGATGCTCCCTCGTCCGTTCACCCGTCATCGAAGCAGCCCCTATTTAATCGATTGTCAAAAATTGCGGGCCCGTCTCTGTTCCGGTATGGCGTGGACTTGTCTACGATGAGGCGTCCTATTTGCCCACATAGGGAGGAGTGAGTACGTGGTGAGCTTCTTGGTGTCGCCCCCGGAGATCATTTCTTCGCGTCTGTTTTCCGGTGCTGGTCCGGGCTCGCTGTTGGCGGCCGCGGCCTCCTGGCAGGGCCTGTCCTCGGAGTTACAGACGGCGGCGTCGTCGTTCGGGTCGTTGACGTCGACGCTGGCGAGCGGACCGTGGCAGGGCGCTGCGTCGGCGGCGATGATGACTGTGGCTGCGGGCCACGTGCAGTGGTTAACGGCGGTTGCGGCGCGAGCTGACGAGACCTCCGCGGGGGCCATGGCGGCGGTGTCGGCGTTTGAGGCGGCGCAGGCATCCACTGTGCACCCCTTGGTGGTTGCGGCGAACCGCGCTCGGTTCGTGTCGTTGGCGTTGTCGAACCTGTTCGGGCTGAACGCCCCGGCGATCGCGGCCACCGAGGCGCACTACGCGCAGATGTGGGCCCAGGATGTGGAGGCCATGGTCGGCTACCACGGCGCGGCCTCGGCGGCGGCGTCGAGCCTGCAGTCCTGGGAGGATGAGCTGACGAGCTTCCTGGAGGCCTATTCAAACCTTGGGTCGGGCAACACCGGGGGCTTGAACCTGGGCAATAACAACACCGGCTGGTTGAACATCGGATCTGATAACTCCGGGCTGGGCAACATTGGCAATGGCAACATTGGGAACGGCAATCTGTTCGCCGGTAACGCCAAAGGCTCGTTCAACCTTTTCAGTCTCAACGCTACAGGCTTCGTCAACTTTATCAGTCTCAACGCTAACGGCATCCTCAACTTTATCAGTCTCGGCAACACCGGCAATTTCAACACAACCAATTTCAACCCCGCCGGTCCCGAGTTGGCCATTCTTGCTCTTCTCACTCCTGAGGATCCCCTGTCTTGGATCGAGTACCCCAGGTTCTTGAGCGACCTAACCGGCGGCCTCGTCGGAATTGGCTATCCACATCCTGGCCTCAACAACCTGCCTTTTACGATAGCAATCTCTGGTGGAAATAACGGCCTCAATAACTTTGGCGGGGGAAACTTTGGTGAATTTAACTTCGGGCACGGAAATCTAGGAGACTGGAACAAGGGCAGCGGAAATATCGGGATCGCGAACTCCGGCAGCGGAAATATCGGAAATTACGACACCGGCAGCGGGAATATCGGAGACCATAACACGGCGGGTGGGAACATCGGCAGCTACAACGTCAGCGCCGGAAACATTGGCAACCATAACGTGAGCGGGCTGCGCGGGGTGTTAATGAGTGTGTTAACCGTCCCCATGACTCTCAACGGAACAATCCCAGGAATTTACGTCGATTTGTTGCCGTATGTGAAGGATGTCCAGAATGTCACGCATGCCCTGCAGAGCACCATAGGATCCTTCAGTGGCGGAGCGAACATCGGCGACTTCAACGTTGGCAGCGCGAACTTTGGCAGCAACAACTTCGGCTCCGCCAACATCGGCGACTTCAACGTGGGCAGCGTAAACGTCGGCAGTCATAATGTTGGCTTCGCAAATACAGGCGCGGGGCACACCGCGGCAATCAACGACTATGGCCTGGCCAACACGGGTAGCAACGATGTCGGCTTTGCCAACACGGGCAATCACGACGTCGGCATCGGCCTTACCGGTGACAACCAGGTGGGTATTGGCCCCGGTTTCTTCAGTCTGGGGTCAGAACGGTAACTATGGTTTCTTCAACTCGGGCACCAATAATATTGGTGTCTTCAATTCAGGCTCCGGAAATGCGGGCGCGTTCAATTCAGGCATCCAGTCCACGGGAATCGGAAACGCCGGCATCACTGACGCCGGCTTGTGGAACACGGGCATGGGCAACGCGGGCTGGGGAAACTCGGGCAACTTCAACACTGGCCTCTGGAACGCGGGTGATAACAATAGCGGCTGGGGGAATGCCGGCAACGGAAATACCGGCCTATTCAACGCGGGTCTGAACAACAGTGGACCCTATAACGCGGGCGACGGAAACCAGGGCGCCTACAACGGCGGCAACAATAACGTCGGCGTCGATAATTCGGGTAATACGAATAACGGGGCATTCAACTCGGGCAACACAGACCAGGGCGCCTTTAACTCGGGCAGCTCCGATACGGGCTGGTGGAACTCTGGCTCGGGCATTCACGGTGTCGGCAATCAACCTTAATGGCCACCGGCTCATCGAGGGCATTCGTAAGGTTGTTGAGCTGGTGTGTTGCCGCCAGGATTGGTAGCTGACGATTGCTCCGACGTAACAAGGCCTACCGGTATCCGATCGAGGTCATCGGGCATGCGCTGCCGCTGTATCACCATGGCACTGCCACGTTAGTGAGCGTCGGCGAACTGCAAGGATGGGCGGGGTGAGGACCGCAACGGCGTCGTACAAGGGCCGCCGCCTCCCGTTGGAGGTCATCAAGTTCGGGCAGGCCTACGCCAACGGGCTACGTCGACGTCGCCCCGGCCCGGGTGACAAGTGGCACCCGGATGAGGTCTTCGTGAAGATCAACGGGGTCACCCATTACCTGTGGTGCGCAGTCGACCAGGCCGGCAACTCCCATCAACCCGCCCGCCTCCATGAACGGGCGATGAAACGCTTTAAATCGGCCCGCGATGCCGAACGGCTCCCGTCATCCTTCAGCGGTATCTCCCCACATTTTCGACCGCGACGGAACCGGTCTGGCGCGACCGAATGGCTAGCCGAAATGGCTCACCGCTTCGCGGCCTGGCACGAGGTCACCGTACCCCACGCGGCCGCCTGAAATATCGACGACCATAAGCTGATCCGTAGATATGGCTCCAAAACCAACTGTGGCACAGCATATTCCGATTGATGCGACAGTGCCCCCAGGAAGGGATGGGTGTTGATGGCGCCAGCCAAGAGCTCCGTAGCCACCGAACCTCGCAGTATGTTCAGTCTGCTTCGCGCTCACTGGGTCTCGATGACGGTGAGCGTGTTGTTGCTCGGCGTTGCGACCATGCTTACCTTGCTGCAGCCGCTACTGGCTGGTCGGCTCGTCGACCGCGCAGCGTCGGGCTCATCGACCCTGGCGTTGGCCGTCTTGCTGGTGATCATGCTTGTCGGACAGCTGCTCCTCGAGTGGTTAGGGCATTTCCAGCTGGGACGGACCGGCGAGCAAATCGTGTTGCGGTTGCGAGCTGTCTTCACCGATCATGTGGTGCGCCTGCCCATCGGATTGTTGGACCGGGGTCGCACCGGAGACCTGCTGGCCCGCGGAACCAGCGACGCCAGCATGGTGCGGGAAATGCCACGCGCCTTCGCCGACATCGTGTTTGGGGTGCTGACCTTCGTCGGTGTGAGTGTTTTCATGCTCACAATTGATGCCCTCACCGTGAGTATCGTGGCAGCTGTCATGGTGGCCGTGTTCGCTGTCGGCAGCCCGTTTCTGTCACGGATCCAACGCGCCGCACTCAATCGCCAAGTCGCGCTTGGTAACTACACGGCCGCGTTGGACCGAGCCCTGGGCGCCGCTCGCACCATAAAGCTGTTCGGCGCCGAAGACCGCGAAGTAGCGGCCATCAGCTCAAGCGCGCTCGCCGCCTGTAAGTCTGGGGTTCGCATCGCGCTTTCCACCGCCGTCTTCGAATCCATTACCAGGTTGGGATTTACCGGCTCGTTTTTGGCGATCATGATTATCGATGGGAGCCGCGTCGCGGACGGTCACCTAACGGTTGGCCAGTTCGTCAGCCTGTTCGCCTTCGCTATGTACGCGAGTCAGCCCGTCACCGCCGGCTTTGTCGCACTCACCAAACTGCGTACCGCGGCCGGTGGATATCAACATCTCAGCGCCACCCTGCGGGAACTGCCGGAAGGCGATCCACCGTCAGTTGCCGTTGCCGACGGGGTCACGAGGCCGTGCGCTGTGCAGGCAGACCAGAACACCGCGCCACTGGTCCAGTTCGAGCACGTGTCGTTTTCCTACGGCGAGGCACCCGTGCTCGACGACGTCTCCTTCACGCTCGGCCCAGATCAGATCACCGCGCTGATCGGGCCGTCTGGCGCTGGAAAGTCAACCATCCTGGCGCTGCTGTGCCGCTTCCACGACCCGGGCGCCGGGACGGTGCGCTGGGAAGGCCACGACTTCCGCAGCATCCCCCTCAGGGAACTCCGCGGCCGACTCGGGCTTTTGGAACAGGACGCACCCGTGCTGCACGGCACCATCCGCGACAACCTGCTCATCGCCGACCCCGACGCCGACGACGCCGACTTATGGCTCGTCCTCGAACAGGCGAACATCGCCGACGAAATCGCCAGTCTTCCTGAACGACTCGACACCCCCGTACTCGAACGCGGGCGCGGCCTTTCCGGTGGCCAACGCCAGCGACTAGCCCTGGGCCGTGCATTTCTATCGCGATCGCAGCTCATCCTCATGGACGAACCAACCGCACATCTCGACCGCGCCAACGAATACGACGTCATGACCAAGCTGCTGCAGGCGCGCGGCCAACGCAGTCTCCTCGTGGTTGCCCACCGTCTCTCCACCGTGACCAATGCCGACCAAATCCTGGTTCTTCAGCACGGCCGGATCCAAGCAGCCGGCACCCACACTGAACTATTGCGCATGCCCATTTACCGCGAACTTATCGAGCGGGAACTCGCCGCCCACTAGTCCTCGAATAAGCGAGTCGGTGTCAGCGGAACCTTCCCGGCGTGTCCAGAGACTTTCTGGTGTGAGAACTCAGCCGGCGGCTGGTCTCTGGTGATGAGCGCAGTTGGCCGCCGTCATTTCGATCGACGTGATGTCTCCGCAGTATTGGCACGAGCGGTGGTGATTGAATTTATTCGCGTGATCAAGCCGAACGCGGCGGTCATGAGGTACGGTATCAAGGCGGTTGAGAATGCCGTCGAAGATCTTCTAGCGGCCGATTTGGTGGTATGCCGCCTCCATTTCGATCGGAGGGTGTGTCAGCAGTATTGGTACGAGCGGCGGTGGTTGAATTTATGCGGGTGATGGAGTCAAACGCGGCGGTCAGTGTGTGGCGTCATCGCGCTGCCGCCTGACATGTCAACGACCTAAAGCCGAGCCATAGATAGAGCTACCACGGCAACTGTGCCACACTATATTCCGATTAACGTGGCAGAGCCCACCAACCTGACCAACCAAGCCCAACATCCAACTCGCGACCGCGCCGCGACTAACAACCGGCCGAACCGCGGCAACACGCTGCCGCCCCCCAAAAAAACGCCAGGTCAAACGCCCGAACTGAATGTATACCCCGGAGCCATACTCTTTCGACCGAGTGATTAGGGTAGCCGGATGGAACGTGATGGCCAGGCGCTTCCGCTTTCGCGGGCACAGCTAGGTATTTGGTTTGCGCAGCAAGCGGGTTTCTTCGATACGGAGTGGCCGATCGGCCTATTTCTGATAGTCGAGGCGGCTGTAGTACCTGATGTGGTTGAGCAGGCAATCCGGAGAGTAGTGGAAGAGGCTGAGCCAATCAGGGCCACTTTCTTCGAGGCGGATGGCGAGATTTACCAAAAGGTAATTGAAGACCCGGATATCGAGCTTCCGCTGTATGACCTGAGGTCCTCGAATGATCCCGTGCAGGAGGCGTACAGGATAGCGGAGTCGATCCAACGTAAGCCGATGCCGCTCGATGGCCCGTTGTTTAAATTTGCGTTATTGCGGACGAGGACCGATGAGTCCTACGTATTCCTGTGCTGCCACCATATCGTCGTCGACGGGTTCGGCATTGGAATTCTTGGGCATCGGATCGCGGCTGTCTACTCTGCACTGGTTTCTGGCGTGCCCATCCCGCCCGGGTTCTTCGGCTCGCTGCATGACCTGATTGAGTGCGAATCAGAATACGAAGCATCCGCCGAATATCACGACGATCTGGCCTACTGGAAAAGAAATCTTCCACCGGATACGGCACAGCAATATCGGTTGCCGCAGGCGACCGGAGGGGGTGATTCCGGCTGGCGCTCTGCGCCGGTACAACTGGACCCTTCGGTTGTCGCTCGAATACAGGAGTTATCGGAGTTTTTGGGTGTTCGCCGAGCCTCGGTGACGACGGCGGCGTGCGCGCTTGTGGTGCATGAATTGTCCGCTGGGGGCCCCGAGGTGGTGCTCGACTTCCCGGTCAGTCGGCGCGTGCGTCCGGAGTCGAAGATGGTTCCCGGCATGTTCGCCGGGGTGGTGCCTTTGGTGTTGACGGCGTCGCCGGGATCGACGGTTGCCGGTTTTTGTGAGCATGTTGACGGACGAATACGAGAAACGCTGCAACATCAGCGTTTTCCGGTGCACATTCTTGAGGGCAGGGACCGCCTCCTTGACCCGCATGGCGCGGCACAACGGGTGAATATCAATTTCATCCCGGCCGCGATGAGTGGGACCTTCGGGGGTGCGCCGGGATCGGGATTGGTGACCACTTTTGGCCCGGTGGGCCACTTTGCGCTGTTCTTCCTGCGAGCCGGTGATGAGCTGTCGCTGAGCACCGCGGGTTGCGGGCAGCCGTTTTCGAATTTCTCCGTCGCCGATTTAGCGCGTCGATTGGAGCAGGTGGTGGTGGCGATGGCCGCCGACCCCTCCCGGCGGCTGGCGTCGATGGATCTGTTGGACGGTGGTGAGCACGCCCGGCTGGACGGCTGGGGGAATCGGGCGGTGTTGACCCGGCCGGCGAGCGCACCGGTGTCGATTCCGCCGTTGTGGGCCGCCCAAGTTGCACGCACGCCGGAGGCGGTGGCGCTGACGTTCGCGGGGCGCTGCACGACGTACCGGGGGCTTGAGGAGGCGTCGAACCGGTTGGCGCACCTGCTGGTGGGCCGGGGTGTGGGTCCGGGGCAGTGTGTGGCGCTGCTGTTTACCCGTTCCATCGATGCGATTACCGCGATTACGGCGGTGCTGAAGACGGGGGCGGCCTATCTCCCCATCGATCCGGGCCTGCCGGCGGCCCGGATCGCGTTTATGCTCGCTGATGCGGCACCGGTGGCCGCGATCACCACCACCGCGCTGGCCGCCCACCTCGAGGGCTATGACCTGCTGGTCATCGATGTCGAGGACCCCGCCATCGACACCCAACCCGTTACCGCGCTACCGGCGCCGCGCCCCGATGACCTGGCCTACCTGATCTACACCTCGGGCACCACCGGAACCCCCAAGGGCGTCGCGGTCAGTCATGCCGGCATTCCCGACTTAGTGGCCACCCGCGCGGAGCGTCTTGGCATCGGGCCGACGAGTCGCGTCCTGCAGTTTGCTCCGTTCATCTTCGATGCGTCGGTGGTGAACCTGTGGGTTGCGTTGTTGACCGGCGCGACCGCAGTACTGCCCGCCGAGGACCAAGCGCTACCGGGCCGGGAATTAGTGGACTTGATCGTCGAGCAGAACGTCTCTCACGGGGAATTGACGCCCACCGCGATCGCCGCCCTCCCCGAACACCGAGCTGCACGGCATGACTGTGATTGCCGGCGGCGAGGTCTGCTCGACAGACCTTGTCGCGCGCTACGCCGATGCCGGCTCCTTCATCAACTCCTACGGCCCGACCGAGGCGAGCGTGGACCTGACCATGACGGGCCCGCTGGCTGCCGATTGCGGAACGCCACCGATTGGTTACCCGGTGTCGTGGGCGGGGTTGTTTGTCCTGGATGGCTGGTTGCGCAGGGCGCCACTGGGTGCGGTCGGTGAACTGTATGCCGCGGGTCGCGGTGTGGCCTATGGGTATTGGGGCCGTTCACGCGAGACCGCGTCGCGGTTTGTGGCCTGCCCATTCGGGGGAGTCGGCGAACGCATGTATCGCACCGGGGATCTGGTGTGGTGGGGTGCTGATGGGCAGTTGCGGTATGCGGGGCGCGCTGATGAGCAGGTCAAGATCCGCGGGTATCGCATTGAGCTGGGCGAAGTCCGGGCCGCGCTGGCCCAGCTTGCGGGGGTGGAGCAGGCGGTGGTGATCGCCCGTGAGGACCGTCCTGGGGATCGGCGGCTGGTGGGTTATGTGACGGGGACGGCGGACCCGGCCGCGGTGCGTAGCGTGCTGGCCGAGCGGCTGCCGGTCTATATGGTTCCCGCGGCCGTGGTGGTGGTGGAGGCGTTGCCGTCGACGCCTAACGGCAAGCTCGACGTCCGCGCGTTGCCGGCCCCCGATTTTGGCGATGTTGACCGGTATCACGCCCCAGCGACGCCGGTTGAGGAGATCTTGGCCGGTATTTTCGCGCGGGTCTTGGGGTTAGCGCGGGTGGGGGTCGAGGACTCGTTTTTCGAGTTGGGTGGGGATTCCCTGTCGGCGATGCGCCTGATTGCGGTGGTCAACAAGTCGTTGGGTGCTGGTCTGTCGGTGCGGACGGTGTTTGAGGAGCCGACGATCGCGGGGTTGGCGCGGCATCTCGGCGCAGACACGGTTGCGCGTCAGCCGCTGGTGGCTGGTGAGAGGCCGGCGGTGGTGCCGTTGTCGTTTGCCCAGCAGCGGTTGTGGTTTTTGAATCGGTTCGAGGGCGGGGTCGCCACCTACAACATCCCGGTCGCGTTTCGGGTGAGCGGGGCGCTGGATGTCGAGGCGTTCGGTGTGGCGCTCGATGATGTGATCGCCCGTCATGAGTCGCTGCGCACCGTGTTTCCCGATCGGGAGGGTGTGCCGGTCCAGCAGGTGATACCGGCGTCGGCGGGGTTGTGGCGGCGCGGTGGTGCCGCGGTGCTGGCGGTGCCGGAGGCCGAGGTGGTCGCGGAGTTGGTGGGGTTGGCCGGGTATCGGTTTGATTTGGCCGGCGAGGTCCCGATCCGCGCGCAGATCTATGCGCTGGGCCCCGAGCAGTATGTGGTGGGGATGGTGGTGCACCACATCGCGTTTGATGGGTGGTCGCTGGCCCCGATGGTGCGTGATGTGGCCCAGGCGTACGCGGCGCGCTGCCAGGGCGGCGCCCCGGGTTGGGCGCCGTTGCCGGTGCAGTATGTCGATTACACGTTGTGGCAACGGCAGTGCTTGGGCGAGGAGTCTGATCCGCACAGTGCGATCGCCGCGCAGTTGGCCTACTGGCGCCAGGAGTTGGCGGGGCTGCCGCAGGTGGTGTCGCTGCCCACCGATCGGCCCCGTCCGGCGGTAGCCAGTTACCGCGGTGATGCGGTGGCGCTGGTCATTGAGGCGCCGGTGTGGGCGGGGGTCAAGGCGCTGGCCGCCGAGCACAACGCGACGCCCTCGATGGTGTTGCAGGCGGTCATGGCGGTGGTGTTGGCCAAGGCCGGGGTCGGTTCGGATGTGGTGATGGGTTCGGTGATCGCCGGGCGTTTGGATGAGGCGCTCGATGATCTGGTCGGGTTTTTCGTCAACACCTGGGTGTTGCGGGTCGGTGTCGAGGCCGGCGACCGGTTCGGTGAGGTGTTGGCGCGGGTGCGCGACAAGGCGCTGAATGCCTACACCCATCAGGAGATTCCGTTTGAGTTGCTGGTGGAGCGGCTCAACCCGGTGCGTTCAGCGGCGCATCATCCGCTGTTTCAGGTGTGCATGGTGCTCCAGAACAATGCGCTCCCCGAGCAGATTGCGCTGGACGGGGTCGCCGTTGAGCCGCTGGCGACGTCCACCCACACCGCCAGGTTCGACCTGGACATCCAGCTGTGGGAGGTGCCCACCGGGGATCCGGGGGTGTCGATGGCCGCCGGTGCGGTGACCTATGCCACGGATTTGTTTGACCGGGCCAGCATCGAGCGGTTGGTCGGCTGGTTCGCGCGGGTCCTGCAAGCGGTCATCGCCAATGCCTTGGTGCCCGTCGCAGAGGTGTCGTTGCTGGATGCCGGTGAGCGTGATCGGGTGCTGTCCGACTGGTCTGGCGCCCAGGTGGAGGCGCCGGTAGGGGTGGCGCCGGCGTTGCTGGCTGCCGCGGTGGCCGCTGACCCGGACGCGGTGGCGGTCATCGACGGCGACCGGCAGCTGTCGTATCGCGAGCTTGATGAGTGCTCGACGCGGTGGGCTCGGGTGCTGATCGAGACCGGGGTGGGTCCCGAGCGCGCAGTGGGTGTGGCGACGGGTCGGTCTGTGGAGTTGGTGGTCGCCTGGTGGGCGGTGGCCAAGGCCGGCGGGACCTATGTGCCGGTGGATCCGACCCATCCGGTGGCGCGGGTCGCAGCGGTATTGGATGCGGTGAGCGCGGAGTGTGTGTTGACCTGTGGTGTCGACACCATGGCCGCGGCCGGGGCCCGCCCGGTGCTGCGCATGGATGTTTCAGACGCCCTGGACGTGTCCGCGCGTTCCGCGGAACCGATCACCGATGCCGAGCGGCTGGCGCCGCTGACGGTGGACAACTCCGCGTATGTGATCTTCACGTCCGGGTCTACCGGTGTCCCCAAGGGGGTGGCGGTCAGCCACGCCGGTCTGCTCGGGCTGGCCGCCGCGCTACGGGCGGTGTTCGAGGTGGATGCCGGTGCGCGGATCCTGATGGTGGCCGCACCGACCTTCGATGCCTCGATTAGCGAGATGTTGGTGGCGGTGGAGTCGGGGGCGGCGCTGGTGGTGGCGCCGCCGGAGGTGTATGCCGGTGCGGCGTTGACCGCGTTGCTGGCCGAGCAGCGGGTCAACGCCGCGAAATTGACCCCGTCGGTGCTGGCGACGCTGGATCGGGCCCGACTGGGCGGATTGGGCACCGTGGTCGTCGCCGGTGAGGCGTGCCCGGCGGAGTTGGTGCACACCTGGGTGCCGGGCCGGCGGATGGTCAACGCCTACGGCCCCACCGAGGCCACCGTCTGGGCGACCTGTGCACGACTCGTGGCGGGCCAGCCCGTTACCATCGGCGCTCCGCTTGCGGGGGCGTGCGCGCTGGTGCTCGATTCCCGACTGAATCCGGCCCCGATCGCGGTGGTGGGCGAGTTGTATCTGGCCGGGCCCGGTCTGGCCCGCGGTTATGTGGGCCGGGCGGGGTTGACCGCGGAACGCTTTGTAGCCAATCCTTTCGGGGGTGCCGTTGGCCAGAACGGGACGCCGGGAACACGGATGTATCGCACCGGGGACCTGGTGCGCTGGACCCCGGCCGGTGACCTGGAGTACCTGGGTCGCGCTGATGCCCAGATCAAACTGCGTGGGCAGCGTATCGAGTTGGGTGAGATCGAAAACACCCTGTTGGCGTGCCCTCAGGTCAGCCAGGCCGCCGCGGCCGTGCATCACAGCGATACCGGTTCTGCGCTGGTCGCCTACATCACTGTGGAGGACACCGCCAGCCCCGATCACGACGCCGAAAGCCTCGAAGAGTGGCAACACCTGCATGACGAGCTGTATGGCGCTGAGCTAGCCCAGGTCCCTGGGGTCCCGGGGGTCCCTGGGGTCCCTGGGGTCAATGGGATCGAGGCGCCGGGGTTCGGGATGGACTTTCGGGGCTGGAACAGCAGCTTTACCGGTGATCCGATTCCGCTGGAGGAGATGCTGGAGTGGCGTTCGGCCACGGTGGATCGGATCTTGGCCTTGGGGCCGCGGCGGGTGTTGGAGATCGGGGTGGGCAGCGGACTGCTGTTGTCGCAGATCGCCCCGCACTGCGAACGCTATGTCGGCACCGATGTGTCGGGCGTGGTCATCGACAACATGGCCGGCGCGCTGCAGCGCCAGGGCCAGTGGCGGGATCGCGTCGAGTTACACGCCCAGCCCGCTCACCTGGCTGAGGCGTTGCCGCGCGGCTATTTCGACACCATCATCGTCAACTCGGTCGTCCAGTACTTCCCGCACGCGGGGTATCTGACCGAGGTCCTCGACACCGCGCTGGATTTGTTGGCCCCGGGTGGGGCGGTGTTTATCGGCGATGTGCGCAACCACGGCCTGGCCGCCGCGTTCTACACCGCGGTCGTGTTGGCCGGTGCCGCCAGGTCAGAAACCTCGGATGCTATCGAGGCTGCCGAGATCAGTCAGCGGGTGCAGCGCGCGATGCTCGGCGAATCCGAATTGTTGTTGGCGCCGGAGTTTTTCACCGGTTGGGCCGGGGGTCAGGCGGTGGTGGCCGGGGTCGATATCGAAGTCAAGCGGGGATCGGCTGATAACGAACTGACCCGGTATCGCTACGACGTCGTCATTCACACGGCCCCCACCGGGGTGTGTTCGCTGGCCACCGCGCCGGTGTGGGCGTGGGCCGACTGTGCGGGTCTGGACGGGCTGGGCGCCCGGTTGCAGTCCGGGCCTCGTACCGCGGTGCGCGTTACCGCCATCCCGGCCAGGGGGCTGTTCACCGACGTGCGTCGGCACGCCGCCGTCGACGCCGCGGTGGCCGCGGGGGTTGCGCTGGGCGAGGTACTCGCCGACACCGACACTGGGGTCCCCCTGGCGGTGACCACTGAGCAGCTGCATCGCCTGGGTGAGGCCAGCGGGTATCGCGTCGCGGTCACCTGGGGTGCCCAGCCCGGCACGTTGGACGCGGTTTTCCTGGCTGCCACCGAGGCGGATGGTGAGCCCATGGCGGCGTTGACCGATATCTACCTGCCCGCGGCCGGGGATCGGCCGTACGCCAATGATCCGCAGATCACCGCCAAAGTCGGCGCGGTGCGGGCGCGGTTGAGTGCGTGGTTGCCCGAGTACATGGTGCCGGCGCACCTTGTGGTGCTTGACCAGTTTCCGTTGACGTCGTCGGGCAAGCTCGACCGTAACGCGTTGCCGGCGCCGGTGTTTGACGCGAAACCGTTCCGGGCGCCGGCGACGCGGACCGAGGAGATCGTGGCCGGGGTGTTCGCGCAGGTGCTGGGCCTGGGTCGGGTCGGGCGCGACGACGACTTCTTTGCCCTGGGTGGGGATTCGTTGAGCGCCACTCGGGTGGCCGCGCGGTTGCAGGTCGCGGCGGGCAGTCAGGTGTCGGTGCGGTCGTTGTTCGAGGCGTCCACCGTCGCGTCGCTGGCCGAGTATCTGGGCCGCGATGGCGGTGGGCCGGTGCGCCCGCCGTTGGCGGTGATGACGCGTCCGGCGGTGGTGCCGTTGTCGTTTGCCCAGCAGCGGTTGTGGTTCCTGGACCGGTTGGAGGGCGGGGTCGCCACCTACAACATTCCGGTCGCGTTTCGGGTGAGCGGGGCGCTGGATGTCGAGGCGTTCGGTGCGGCGCTCGATGATGTGATCGCCCGCCATGAGTCGCTGCGCACCGTGTTTCCCGATCGGGAGGGTGTGCCGGTCCAGCAGGTGATACCGGCGTCGGCGGGGTTGTGGCGGCGCGGGGGTGCCGCGGTGGCGGCGGTGCCGCACGACGAGGTGGCCGCGGAGTTGGTGGGGTTGGCCGGGTATCGGTTTGATTTGGCCGGCGAGGTCCCGATCCGCGCGCAGATCTATGCGCTGGGCCCCGAGCAGTATGTGGTGGGCATGGTGGTGCACCACATCGCGTGTGATGGGTGGTCGCTGGTCCCGATGGTGCGTGATGTGGCCCAGGCGTACGCGGCGCGCTGCCAGGGCGGCGCCCCGGGGTGGGCGGCGTTGCCGGTGCAGTATGTCGATTACACGTTGTGGCAACGGCGGTGGTTGGGCGAGGAGTCTGATCGGCACAGTGTGATCGCCGCGCAGTTGGCCTATTGGCGCCAGGAGTTGGCGGGGCTGCCGCAGGTGGCGTCGCTGCCCAGCGATCGGCCGCGTCCGGCGGTGCCCAGTTACCGCGGTGATGCGGTGGCGCTGGTTATTGAGGCGCCGGTGTGGGCGGGGGTCACGGCGCTGGCGGCGGCGCACAACGCGACGGCGTCGATGGTGTTGCAGGCGGTCATGGCGGTGGTGTTGGCCCGGGCCGGGGCCGGCGACGACATCGTGTTGGGTTCGGTGATTGCCGGGCGGTTGGATGAGGCGCTCGATGATCTGGTCGGGTTTTTCGTCAATACGTGGGTGTTGCGGGTCGGTGTGGAGGCCGGCGACCGGTTCGGTGAGGTGTTGGCGCGGGTGCGGCGCAAGGCGCTGGATGCCTACACCCATCAGGAGATTCCGTTTGAGTTGCTGGTGGAGCGGCTCAACCCGGTGCGTTCAGCGGCGCATCATCCGCTGTTTCAGGTGTGCATGGTGTTCCAGAACAATGCGCGCCCCGAGCAGGTCGCGCTGGACGGGGTCGCGGTGGAGCCGTTGGCGACGTCGACCCGGACCGCCAAGTTCGACCTGGATTTCCAGCTCAGCGAAATGCCCACCGGCGATCCGGGGGTGTCGATGGCCGCCGGGGTGGTGACCTATGCCACGGATTTGTTTGACCGGGCCAGCATCGAGCGGTTGGTCGGCTGGTTCGGGCGGGTGTTGGAGGCGGTGATCGCTGATGCCTCGGTGGTGGTCGGCGACGTGGCGTTGCTGGATGCCGGTGAGCGCGCCCGCCTGGATGGGTGGGGCAACCGCGCGGTGTTGACCCGGCCGGCCCCGACACCGGTGTCGATTCCGGTGCTGTGGGCCGCCCAAGTCGCGCGCATCCCTGAGGCGGTGGCGGTGACGTTCGAGGACCGCTGCATGACGTACCGGGAGCTTGATCAGGCCGCTAACCGGCTGGCGCATCTGTTGGTCGCCCAGGGTGTGGGTCCGGGACAGTGTGTGGTGCTGCTGTTTAGCCGTTCCATCGAGGCGATTGCGGCGATGTTGGCGGTGCTGAAGACGGGGGCGGCGTATTTGGCGATCGATCCGGGTCTGCCGGCGGCCCGGATCGGGGTGATCGTTGCCGATGCTGCGCCGATCGCCGCGGTGAGCACCGCCGGGCTGGCCGAGCGCCTCGACGGGTGTGTGCTGGTCATCGATGTCGGTGATATCTGGGCCCCCGCTGGTGACAGCCACCCGGTCGCCGCGTTGGCGCCACCGGCCGGTGAGGACATCGCGTACATCATTTACACCTCGGGGACTACTGGTGCGCCCAAGGGTGTGGCTGTGGCTCACCGCAACGTGACCCAGCTGTTGGAGGCGCTGGATGGCGAGGTGCCGCGTGCGGGGGTGTGGACGCAGTGTCATTCGTTGGCGTTCGACTTTTCGGTGTGGGAGATCTGGGGTGCGCTGCTCGGTGGCGGGCGGTTGGTGGTGGTCTCGGAGTTGGTGGCCCGCTCACCGGAGGACTTCCATGCCTTATTGGTCGCTGAACGGGTCAGCGTTTTAAGTCGGACCCCGTCGGCGTTTTATACGTTGCCGGCCCCTGATGCGCTGGGGTCTGGGCGGGCAGATCAGCTGGCGGTTGAGGTTGTGGTGTTCGGCGGGGAAGCGCTGCAACCGCAGCGTTTGGGGTCGTGGCTGGATCATCCGGGATCGCCGCGGCTGATCAACATGTATGGCATCACCGAGACGACGGTGCATGCGTCGGTGCGCGAGATCGGGATCGGTGATGTCACCAGCATCGCCAGTCCTATTGGGGTGCCGTTGGCGCATCTTGGGTTTTTTGTGCTGGACGGGCGGCTCAATCCGGTGCCGGTGGGTGTGGTGGGGGAGTTGTATGTCGCCGGGTCGGGGTTGGCGTATGGGTATGTGCGCCGGGCCGGGTTGAGCGGGTCGCGGTTTGTGGCGTGTCCGTTCGGGAGTCCGGGGGCGTCGGGAACGCGGATGTATCGCACTGGGGACGTGGTGCGCTGGACTGCCCGGGGTGAGCTGGAGTACCTGGGTCGTGCTGATGAGCAGGTCAAACTGCGCGGGTATCGCATCGAGTTGGGGGAGATCGAAAACACCTTGTTGGCGTGTCCGCAGGTCAGCGGGGCCGCCGCCGCGGTGTATCACAGCGACACCGGTTCGCAGCTGGTCGCCTACATCACCGTCGGCGACACCGCCGGCTCCGAGCGTGACACCGAAAGCGTCGAAGAGTGGCACGAGCTGTATGACGAGTTGTATGGCGCTGAGCTAGCCCAGGTCCCTGGGGTTGAGGCGCCGGGGTTCGGGATGGACTTTCGGGGTTGGAACAGCAGCTTTACCGGTGATCCGATTCCGCTGGAGGAGATGATCGAGTGGCGTTCGGCCACGGTGGATCGGATCATGGCCCTACAACCGCGGCGGGTGTTGGAGATCGGGGTGGGCACCGGACTGCTGTTGTCGCAGATCGCCCCGCACTGCGATCACTATGTCGGCACCGATATGTCGGGCGTGGTCATCGAGAACCTGGCCCACGCGGTAGAGAGTCAGGGCCAGTGGCGCGATCGTGTCGAGTTGCGCGCCCAGCCCGCTCACCTGGCTGAGGGGTTGCCGCGCGGCTATTTCGACACCATCATCGTCAACTCGGTCGTCCAGTACTTCCCGCACGCGGGGTATCTGACCGAGGTCCTCGACACCGCGCTGGATTTGTTGGCCCCGGGTGGGGCGGTGTTTATCGGCGATGTGCGCAACCACGGCCTGGCCGCCGCGTTCTACACCGCGGTCGTGTTGGCCGGTGCCGCTAGGTCAGAAACCTCGGATGCTATCGAGGCTGCCGAGATCAGTCAGCGGGTGCAGCGCGCGATGCTCGGCGAATCCGAGTTGTTGTTGGCGCCGGAGTTTTTCACCGGTTGGGCCGGGGGTCAGGCGGTGGTGGCCGGGGTCGATATCGAAGTCAAGCGGGGATCGGCTGACAACGAACTGACCCGGTATCGCTACGACGTCGTCATTCACACGGCCCCTACCGGGGTGTGTTCGGTGGCCACCGCGCCGGTGTGGGCGTGGGCCGACTGCGCGGGTCTGGACGGGCTGGGCGCCCGGTTGCAGTCCGGGCCTCGTACCGCGGTGCGGGTGACCGCCATCCCGGCCAGGGGGCTGTTCACCGACGTGCGTCGGCACGCCGCCGTCGACGCCGCGGTGGCTGCGGGGGTTGCGCTGGGCGAGGTACTCGCCGACACCGACACTGGGGTCCCCCTGGCGGTGACCGCTGAGCAGCTGCATCGCCTGGGTGAGGCCAGCGGGTATCGCGTCGCGGTCACCTGGGGTGCCCAGCCCGGCACGTTGGACGCGGTTTTCCTGGCTGCCACTGAGGCGGATGGTGAGCCCATGGCGGCGTTGACCGATATCTACCTGCCCCCGGCGGGGGCCGGAGACCGGGCGCACGCCAATGATCCGCAGATCACCGCCAAAGTCGGCGCGGTGCGGGCGCGGTTGAGTGCGTGGTTGCCCGAGTACATGGTGCCGGCGCACCTTGTGGTGCTCGAGGCGTTCCCGGTGACGTCGTCGGGCAAGCTCGACCGTAAAGCCCTGCCGGCGCCGGTGTTGGACGCGAAACCGTTCCGGGCCCCGGCGACGCGGACTGAGGAGATCGTGGCCGCGGTGTTCGCGCAGGTGCTGGGCCTGGGTCGGGTCGGGCGCGACGACGATTTCTTTGCCCTGGGTGGGGATTCGTTGAGCGCCACTCGGGTGGCCGCGCGGCTGCAGGTGGGGTCGGGCAGACGGGTGTCGGTGCGGTCGTTGTTTGAGGCGCCCACGGTGGCTGGTCTGGCTGAGTATCTGGGCCGGGAGGGTCAGGGGCCGGTGCGTCCGCCGTTGGCGGTGATGACGCGCCCGGCGGTGGTGCCGTTGTCGTTTGCTCAGCAGCGGTTGTGGTTTTTGAACCGGTTGGAGGGCGGGGTCGCCACCTACAACATCCCGGTCGCGTTTCGGGTCAGCGGGGCGCTGGATGTCGAGGCGTTCGGCGCGGCGCTCGATGATGTGATCGCCCGCCACGAGTCGCTGCGCACCGTGTTTCCCGATGAGGACGGTGTGCCGGTTCAGCAGGTGATACCGGCGGGGGTGGGGTTGTGGCGGCGCGGAGGTGCCGCGGTGGAGGCGGTGCCGGAGGCCGAGGTGGTCGCGGAGTTGGTGGGGTTGGCCGGGTATCGGTTTAATTTGGCCGGCGAGGTCCCAATTCGGGCGCAGATCTATGCGGTGGGCCCCGAGCAGTACGTGGTGGGGATCGTGGTGCACCACATCGCTATTGATGGGTGGTCGCTGGCCCCGATGGTGCGTGATGTGGCCCAGGCGTACGCGGCGCGCTGCCACGGTGTGGCCCCGGGGTGGGCGCCGTTGGCGGTGCAGTATGTCGATTACACGTTGTGGCAACGGCAGTGGTTGGGCGAGGAGTCTGATCCGCGCAGTGTGATCGCCGCGCAGTTGGCGTATTGGCGCCAGGAGTTGGCCGGTGTGCCCCAGGTGGTGTCGCTGCCCAGCGATCGGCCGCGCCCGGCGGTCGTCAGTTACCGCGGTGATGCGGTGGCGCTGCGTATCGAGGCGCCGGTGTGGGCGGGGGTCAAGGCGCTGGCCGCCGCGCACAACGCGACGGTCTCGATGGTGTTGCAGGCGGTCGTGGCGGTGGTGCTGGCCCGCGGCGGGGCCGGTGACGACATCGTGTTGGGTTCGGTGATCGCCGGGCGGTTGGATGAGGCGCTCGATGATCTGGTCGGGTTTTTCGTCAACACGTGGGTGTTGCGGGTCGGCGTGCACCCCGCAGACCAGTTCGGTGAGGTGTTGGCGCGGGTGCGACGCAAGGCGCTGGATGCCTACACCCATCAGGAGATTCCGTTTGAGTTGCTGGTGGAGCGGCTCAACCCGGTGCGCTCAGCGGCGCATCATCCGCTGTTTCAGGTGTGCATGATTTTCCAGAACAATGCGCGGCCCGAGGCGGCGCTGCAGGGCGTCGCGGTGGGAGCCGCTGGAGATGTCGACCCGGACCGCCAAGTTCGACCTGGATATCGAGCTGGGCGAGGTGGATACCGGCGATCCGGGGGTGTCGATGGCCGCCGGGTTCGTGTCGTATGCCACGGATTTGTTCGACCGGGCCAGCATCGAGCGGTTGGTCGGCTGGTTCGGGCGGGTCCTGCAGGCGGTCATCGCCGACCCGTCGGTGGTGGTCGGCGACGTGGCGTTGCTGGATGCCGCTGAGCGTGATCTGGTGCTGTCCGACTGGTCCGGCGCCGGTGTGGGGGCGCCGATAGGGGTGGTGTCGGCGTTGCTGGCGGCCGCGGTGGCCGCTGACCCGGACGCGGTGGCAGTCATCGACGGCGAGCGGCAGCTGTCGTACCTGCAGCTTGATGAGTGCTCGACGCGGTGGGCTCGGGTGCTGATCGAGACCGGGGTGGGTCCCGAGCGCGCGGTAGGCGTGGCGATGGACCGGTCTGTGGAGTTGGTGGTGGCCTTCTGGGCGGTGGCCAAGGCCGGCGGGGTGTATGTGCCGGTGAATCCGGCGCATCCGGTGGCGCGGGTCGCGGCGGTGCTCGACGCGGCCGGGGCGGTGTGTGTGGTGACCTGTGGTGTCGACACCGTGGCCGGGGCCGGGGCCCGCCCGGTGCTGCGGATCGATGCTTCGGACGCTGCCGACGTGTCCGGGCGGAGCGCGCAGCCGATCACTGACGCTGAGCGGCTGGCGGCGTTGACGGTGACTAACACGGCGTATGTGATGTTCACGTCCGGGTCCACCGGTGTCCCCAAGGGGGTGGCGGTCAGCCACGCCGGTCTGCTGGGGCTGGCCGCCGCACTGCGGGCGGTGTTCGGGGTGGGTGCCGACGCGCGGGTATTGATGGCGGCCGCGCTGACCTTTGATGCCTCGGTCGGCGAGTTGTTGGTGGCGGTGGAGTCGGGGGCGGCGCTGGTGGTCGCGCCGCCGGAGGTGTATGCCGGTGCGGCGTTGACGGCGTTGCTGGACGAACAGCGGGTGAGCACCGCGCTGTTGACCCCGACGGTGCTGGCGACGCTGGATCGGGCCCGGCTGACCGGGCCGCAGGCGTTACACACGCTGGTCGCTATCGGGGAGGCCTGCCCGCCGGAGGTGGTGGACGCGTGGGCGCCGGGCCGGCAGATGTTCAACGCCTACGGCCCGACCGAGGCCAGCGTGTGGGCCACCTGTGCACGACTGGTGGCGGGTCAGCCGGTCAGTATCGGCGCCCCGCTTGCGGGGGCGTGTGTGCTGGTGCTCGATGCCCGGCTGAACCCGGCCCCGGTGGGGGTGGTGGGCGAGTTGTATCTGGCCGGGCCTGGTCTGGCGCACGGTTATCTGGGCCGGGCGGGGTTGACCGCGGAACGCTTTGTAGCCAATCCTTTCGAGGACGCCGTTGGCCAGAACGGGACGCCGGAAACACGGATGTATCGCACCGGGGACCTGGTGCGCTGGACCCCCCGAGGTGACCTGGATTATCTGGGTCGCGCTGATGCCCAGATCAAACTGCGTGGGCAGCGTATCGAGTTGGGTGAGATCGAAAACACCCTGTTGGCGTGCCCGCAGGTCAGCCAGGCCGCCGCGGCCGTGCATCACAGCGACACCGGTTCGCAGCTGGTCGCCTACATCACCGTGCAGCACCCCGCCAGCCCCGAGCGCGACACCGAAACCCTCGACGAATGGCCGCACCGGTATGAGGAGCCGGATGGCGCTGAGGACACCACACTGAGCGCGGTGCGGGCGCGGTTACGTCAGTGGTTGCCCGAGTACATGGTGCCGGCACACATCGTGGTGCTCGAGGCATTCCCGGTCACGTCGTCGGGCAAGCTCGACCGTAAAGCGTTGCCGGCGCCGGTGTTTGACGCGAAACCGTTCCGGGCGCCGGCGACGCGGACCGAGGAGATCGTGGCCGGGGTGTTCGCACAGGTGCTGGGCCTGGGTCGGGTCGGGCGTGACGACGACTTCTTTGCGCTGGGTGGGGATTCGTTGAGCGCCACGCGGGTGGCCGCGCGGCTGCAGGTCCCGTTGGGCAGGCAAGTGCTGGTGCGGGCGTTGTTTGAGGCGCCCACCGTGGCTGATCTGGCCGACCATCTGCAGCGCCATGGCGGTGGGCCGGTGCGACCGCCGTTGGCGGTGATGACGCGTCCGGCGGTGGTGCCGTTGTCGTTTGCCCAGCAGCGGTTGTGGTTCCTGGACCGGTTCGCCGGCGAGGTGGGCACCTACAACATTCCGGTCGCGTTTCGGGTGAGCGGGGCGCTGGATGTCGAGGCGTTCGGTGCGGCGCTCGATGATGTGATCGCCCGCCATGAGTCGCTGCGCACCGTGTTTCCCGATCGGGAGGGTGTGCCGGTCCAGCAGGTGATACCGGCGTCGGCGGGGTTGTGGCGGCGCGGGGGTGCTGCGGTGGCGGCGGTGCCGCACGACGAGGTGGCCGCGGAGTTGGTGGGGTTGGCCGGGTATCGGTTTGATTTGGCCGGCGAGGTCCCGATCCGCGCGCAGATCTATGCGCTCGCACCCGAGCAGTATGTGGTGGGCATGGTGGTGCACCACATCGCGTGTGACGGGGGGTCGCTGGTCCCGATGGTGCGTGATGTGGCCCAGGCGTACGCGGCGCGCTGCCAGGGCGGCGCCCCAAGCTGGGCGGCGTTGCCGGTGCAGTATGTCGATTACACGTTGTGGCAACGGCGGTGGTTGGGCGAGGAGTCTGACCCGCACAGTGTGATCGCCGCACAGTTGGCCTATTGGCGCCAGGAATTGGCGGGGCTGCCGCAGGTGGCGTCGCTGCCCACCGATCGGCCGCGTCCGGCGGTGCCCAGTTACCGCGGTGATGCGGTGGCGCTGGTTATTGAGGCGCCGGTGTGGGCGGGGGTCACGGCGCTGGCGGCGGCGCACAACGCGACGGCGTCGATGGTGTTGCAGGCGGTCATGGCGGTGGTGTTGGCCCGCGGCGGGGCCGGCGACGACATCGTGTTGGGTTCGGTGATCGCCGGGCGGTTGGATGAGGCGCTCGATGATCTGGTCGGGTTTTTCGTCAATACGTGGGTGTTGCGGGTCGGTGTGGAGGCCGGCGACCGGTTCGGTGAGGTGTTGGCGCGGGTGCGGCGCAAGGCGCTGGATGCCTACACCCATCAGGAGATTCCGTTTGAGTTGCTGGTGGAGCGGCTCAACCCGGTGCGTTCAGCGGCGCATCATCCGCTGTTTCAGGTGTGCATGGTGTTCCAGAACAATGCGCGCCCCGAGCAGGTCGCGCTGGACGGGGTCGCGGTGGAGCCGCTGGCGACGTCGACCCGGACCGCCAAGTTCGACCTGGATTTCCAGCTCAGCGAAATGCCCACCGGCGATCCGGGGGTGTCGATGGCCGCCGGGGTGGTGACCTATGCCACGGATTTGTTTGACCGGGCCAGCATCGAGCGGTTGGTCGGCTGGTTCGGGCGGGTGTTGGAGGCGGTGATCGCTGATGCCTCGGTGGTGGTCGGCGACGTGGCGTTGCTGGATGCCGGTGAGCGCGCCCGCCTGGATGGGTGGGGCAACCGCGCGGTGTTGACCCGGCCGGCCCCGACACCGGTGTCGATTCCGGTGCTGTGGGCCGCCCAAGTCGCGCGCATCCCTGAGGCGGTGGCGGTGACGTTCGAGGACCGCTGCATGACGTACCGGGAGCTTGATCAGGCCGCTAACCGGCTGGCGCATCTGTTGGTCGCCCAGGGTGTGGGTCCGGGACAGTGTGTGGTGCTGCTGTTTAGCCGTTCCATCGAGGCGATTGCGGCGATGTTGGCGGTGCTGAAGACGGGGGCGGCGTATTTGGCGATCGATCCGGGTCTGCCGGCGGCCCGGATCGGGGTGATCGTTGCCGATGCTGCGCCGATCGCCGCGGTGAGCACCGCCGGGCTGGCCGAGCGCCTCGACGGGTGTGTGCTGGTCATCGATGTCGGTGATATCTGGGCCCCCGCTGGTGACAGCCACCCGGTCGCCGCGTTGGCGCCACCGGCCGGTGAGGACATCGCGTACATCATTTACACCTCGGGGACTACTGGTGCGCCCAAGGGTGTGGCTGTGGCTCACCGCAACGTGACCCAGCTGTTGGAGGCGCTGGATGGCGAGGTGCCGCGTGCGGGGGTGTGGACGCAGTGTCATTCGTTGGCGTTCGACTTTTCGGTGTGGGAGATCTGGGGTGCGCTGCTCGGTGGCGGGCGGTTGGTGGTGGTCTCGGAGTTGGTGGCCCGCTCACCGGAGGACTTCCATGCCTTACTGGTCGCTGAACGGGTCAGCGTTTTAAGTCGGACCCCGTCGGCGTTTTATACGTTGCCGGCCCCTGATGCGCTGGGGTCTGGGCGGGCAGATCAGCTGGCGGTTGAGGTTGTGGTGTTCGGCGGGGAAGCGCTGCAACCGCAGCGTTTGGGGTCGTGGCTGGATCATCCGGGATCGCCGCGGCTGATCAACATGTATGGCATCACCGAGACGACGGTGCATGCGTCGGTGCGCGAGATCGGGATCGGTGATGTCACCAGCATCGCCAGTCCTATTGGGGTGCCGTTGGCGCATCTTGGGTTTTTTGTGCTGGACGGGCGGCTCAATCCGGTGCCGGTGGGTGTGGTGGGGGAGTTGTATGTCGCCGGGTCGGGGTTGGCGTATGGGTATGCGCGCCGGGCCGGGTTGAGCGGGTCGCGGTTTGTGGCGTGTCCGTTCGGGAGTCCGGGGGCGTCGGGAACGCGGATGTATCGCACTGGGGACGTGGTGCGCTGGACTGCCCGGGGTGAGCTGGAGTACCTGGGTCGTGCTGATGAGCAGGTCAAACTGCGCGGGTATCGCATCGAGTTGGGGGAGATCGAAAACACCCTGCTGGCGTGTGCGCAGGTCAGCGGGGCCGCCGCTGCGGTGTATCACAGCGACACCGGTTCGCAGCTGGTCGCCTACATCACCGTCGGCGACACCGCCGGCTCCGAGCGTGACACCGAAAGCGTCGAAGAGTGGCACCACGACCCGCAGATCACCAGCAAACTCAGCGCCGTGCGTGCGCAGTTAAGTGCATGGTTGCCCGGGTACATGGTGCCGGCGCACATTGTGGTGCTCGAGGCGTTTCCGGTGACGTCGTCGGGCAAGCTCGACCGTAAAGCCTTGCCGGCGCCGGTGTTTGACGCGAAACCGTTCCGGGCGCCGCGGACCCGGACCGAGGAGATCGTGGCCGGGGTGTTCGCCGAGGTGCTGGGCCTGGGTCGGGTCGGGTGTGATGACGATTTCTTCGCTCTGGGTGGGGATTCGTTGAGCGCCACTCGGGTGGCCGCGCGGCTGCAGGTGGCTTTGGACAGACGGGTGTTGGTGCGGTCGTTGTTCGAGGCGTCTACCGTCGCCGATCTGGCCGACCATCTGCAGCGCCATGGTGGCGGGCCGGCCCGCCCCCCGTTGGCGGTGATGACGCGCCCGGCGGTGGTGCCGTTGTCGTTTGCCCAGCAGCGGTTGTGGTTCCTTCACCGGTTCGAGGGCGGGGTCGCCACCTATAACATGCCGACCGCGTTTCGGGTCAGCGGGGCACTCGATGTCGAGGCGTTGGGCGCGGCCTTCGATGATGTGATCGCCCGCCACGAGTCGCTACGCACCCTATTCCCTGATCGGGAGGGTGTGCCGGTCCAGCAGGTGATACCGGCGTCGGCGGGGTTGTGGCGGCGCGGGGGTGCCGCGGTGCTGGCGGTGCCGGAGGCCGAGGTGGTCGCGGAGTTGGTGGGGTTGGCCGGGTATCGGTTTGATTTGGCCGGCGAGGTCCCGATCCGCGCGCAGATCTATGCGGTGGCACCCGAGCAGTATGTGGTGGGCATTGTGGTGCACCACATCGCTTTTGATGGGTGGTCGCTGGTCCCGATGGTGCGTGATGTGGCCCAGGCGTACGCGGCGCGCTGCCACGGCGGCGCTCCGGGTTGGGCGGCGTTGCCGGTGCAGTATGTCGATTACACGTTGTGGCAGCGGCAGTGGTTGGGCGAGGAGTCTGATCCGCACAGTGTGATCGCCGCGCAGTTGGCCTATTGGCGCCAGGAGTTGGCGGGGCTGCCGCAGGTGGTGTCGCTGCCCAGCGATCGGCCGCGTCCGGCGGTCGTCAGTTACCGCGGTGATGAGTTGGCGCTGCGTATCGAGGCGCCGGTGTGGGCGGGCGTCAGGGCGCTGGCTGCGGCGCATAACGCGACGGCCTCGATGGTGTTGCAGGCGGTCGTGGCGGTGGTGCTGGCCCGGGCCGGGGTCGGTTCGGATGTGGTGATGGGTTCGGTGATCGCCGGGCGTTTGGATGAGGCGCTCGATGATCTGGTCGGGTTTTTCGTCAACACCTGGGTGTTGCGGGTCGGTGTCGAGGCCGGGGACCGGTTCGGTGCGGTGTTGGCGCGGGTGCGGCGCAAGGCGCTGGATGCCTACACCCATCAGGAGATTCCGTTTGAGTTGCTGGTGGAGCGGCTCAACCCGGTGCGCTCAGCGGCGCATCATCCGCTGTTTCAGGTGTGCATGGTGTTCCAGAACAATGCGCGCCCCGAGGACGTTGCGCTGCAGGGCGTCGCGGTGGAGCCGCTGGCGACGTCGACCCGCACCGCCAAGTTCGACCTGGATTTCCAGCTCAGCGAAATGCCCACCGCGGATCCGGGGGTGTCGATGGCCGCCGGGGTGGTGACCTATGCCACGGATTTGTTTGACCGGGCCAGCATCGAGCGGTTGGTCGGCTGGTTTGGGCGGGTGTTGGAGGCAGTCATCGCCGATGCCTCGGTGGTGGTCGGCGACGTGGCGCTGCTGGATGCCGGTGAGCGTGATCTGGTGCTGTCCGACTGGTCCGGCGCCGGTGTGGGGGCGCCGGTAGGGGTGGCGCCGGCGTTGCTGGCTGCCGCGGTGGCCGCTGACCCGGACGCGGTGGCGGTCATCGACGGCGACCGGCAGCTGTCGTACCGGCAGTTGGATGAGTGCTCGACGCGGTGGGCGCGGGTGCTGATCGAGACCGGGGTGGGTCCCGAGCGCGCGGTGGGTGTGGCGATGGGCCGGTCTGCGGAGTTGGTGGTCGCCTGGTGGGCGGTGGCCAAGGCCGGCGGGGTGTATGTGCCGGTGGATCCGGCCCATCCGGTGGCGCGGGTCGCAGCGGTGCTCGATGCGGCCGGGGCGGTGTGTGTGGTGAGCTGTGGTGTCGACACCGTGGCCGGGGCCGGGGCGCGCCCGGTGCTGCGCATGGATGGTCCAGACGCTGCCGACGTGTCCGCGCGTTCCGCGGAGCCGATCACCGACGTCGAGCGGCTGGCGGCGCTGACGGTGGACAACACCGCGTATGTGATCTTCACGTCCGGGTCCACCGGTGCCCCCAAGGGGGTGGCGGTCAGCCACGCCGGTCTGCTGGGGCTGGCCGCGGCGCTGCGGGCGGTGTTCGGGGTGGGTTCCGGTGCGCGGATCCTGATGGCGGCCGCGCCGACCTTTGATCGTTCGGTCGGCCAGATGTTGGTGGCGGTGGAGTCGGGGGCGGCGCTGGTGGTGGCGCCGCCGGAGGTGTACGCCGGTGCGGCGTTGACCGGATTGCTGGCTGAGCAGCGGGTCGACGCGGCGTGGTTGACGCCGTCGGTGTTGGCGACGCTGGATCGGTCCCGGTTGAGCGGACTGGGCACCGTCTTCGTCGGCGGGGAGGCCTGCCTGCCGGAGGTGGTCGACGCGTGGGCGCCGGGTCGGCGGATGGTCAACGGCTATGGCCCGACCGAGGCCACCGTGTGGGCCGCTGGCGCGCCGGTGCTGGCGGGGCAGCCGGTCAGTATCGGCGCCCCGATTGCCGGGATGCGCGCGCTGGTGCTCGATGCCCGGCTGAATCCGGCCCCGGTGGGGGTGGTGGGCGAATTGTATCTGGCCGGGCCCGGTCTGGCCTGCGGTTATGTGGGCCGGCCGGAGTTGACCGCGGAACGGTTCGTGGCCGATCCTTTCGGGGACGCCGTTGGCCAGAACGGGACACCGGGAACACGGTTGTATCGCACCGGGGACCTGGTGCGCTGGACCCCGGCCGGCGCCCTGGATTACCTGGGTCGTGCTGATGCCCAGATCAAACTGCGTGGGCAGCGTATCGAGTTGGGTGAGATCGAAAACACCCTGTTGGCGTGCCCACAGGTCAGCCAGGCCGCCGCCGCGGTGTATCACAGCGATACCGGTTCTGCGCTGGTCGCCTACATCACCGTGGAGCACACCGCCAGCCCCGATCGCGACGCCGAAAGCGTCGAAGAGTGGCAACACCTGCACGACGAGCTGCATGGCGGCGAGGTCCCTGGGGTCCCGGGGGTCCCTGGGGTCAATGGGATCGAGGTGCCGGGCTTCGGGATGGATTTCCGGGGCTGGAACAGCAGCTTTACCGGTGATCCGATTCCGCTGGAGGAGATGCTGGAGTGGCGTTCGGCCACGGTGGATCGGATCATGGCCTTGGCGCCGCGGCGGGTATTGGAGATCGGGGTGGGCAGCGGACTGCTGTTGTCGCAGATCGCCCCGCACACTGAGCGCTATGTCGGCATCGATGTGTCGGGCGTGGTCATCGACAAGCTGGCCCGCGCGGTAGAGCGCCAAGGTGAGTGGCGGGATCGCGTCGAGTTACACGCCCAGCCCGCTCACCTGGCTGAGGCGTTGCCGCACGGCTATTTCGACACCATCATCGTCAACTCGGTCGTCCAGTACTTCCCGCACGCGGGGTATCTGACCGAGGTCCTCGACACCGCGCTGGATCTGCTGGCCCCGGGTGGGGCGGTGTTTATCGGCGACGTGCGCAACCACAGCCTGCAGGCCGCGTTGCAGACCGCGATCGTGTTGGCCCGCGCCACTACCCCAGACACCCCAGACACCTCGGATCCTTCGCATGCCTCGGACACCTCGGACACCTCGGACACCTCGGACACCTCGGATGCTTCGGGGGCCATCGAGGCTGCCGAGGTCGCTCAGCGGGTGCAGCGCGCGATGCTCGGCGAATCCGAATTGTTGTTGGCGCCGGAGTTTTTCACCGGTTGGGCCGGGGGTCAGGCGGTGGTGGCCGGGGTCGATATCGAAGTCAAGCGGGGATCGGCTGATAACGAACTGACCCGGTATCGCTACGACGTCGTCATTCACACGGCCCCTACCGGGGTGTGTTCGGTGGCCACCGCGCCGGTGTGGGCGTGGGCCGACTGTGCGGGTCTGGACGGGCTGGGCGCCCGGTTGCAGTCCGGGCCTCCTACCGCGGTGCGGGTGACGGCCATCCCGGCCAGGGGGCTGTTCACCGACGTGCGCCGGCACGCCGCTGTCGACGCCGCGGTGGCCGCGGGGGTAGCGCTGGGTGACGTACTCACCGACACCGAGGCTCCCCTGACGGTCACCACTGAGCAGCTGCATCGCCTGGGTGAGGCCAGCGGGTATCGCGTCGCGGTCACCTGGGGTGCCCAGCCCGGCACGCTGGACGCGGTTTTCCTGGCTGCCGGCGCTGCCGACGCTGCCGACGGTGAGCCCATGGCGGCGTTGAGCGATGTCTACCTGCCCGCGGCCGGAGATCTGCCGTACGCCAATGATCCGCAGATCACCAGCAAGCTCAGCGCGGTGCGGGCGCGGTTGAGTGCGTGGTTGCCCGAGTACATGGTGCCGGCACACATCGTGGTGCTCGAGGCGTTTCCGTTGACGTCGTCGGGCAAGCTCGACCGTAAAGCCCTGCCGGCGCCGGTGTTGGACGTGAAACCGTTCCGGGCGCCGGCGACGCGGACCGAGGAGATCGTGGCCGCGGTGTTCGCACAGGTGCTGGGCCTGGGTCGGGTCGGGCGCGACGACGACTTCTTCGCGCTGGGTGGGGATTCGTTGAGCGCCACTCGGGTGGCCGCGCGGCTGCAGGTCGCGGCGGGCAGGCAAGTGCTGGTGCGGGCGTTGTTCGAGGCGCCCACGGTGGCTGGTCTGGCCGAGTATCTGGGCCGCGATGGTGAGGGGCCGGTGCGCCCGCCGTTGGCGGTGATGACGCGCCCGGCGCGGGTGCCGTTGTCGTTTGCCCAGCAGCGGTTGTGGTTCCTTCACCGGTTGGAGGGCGGGGTCGCGACCTACAACATCCCGGTCGCGTTCCGGGTCAGTGGGGCCTTGGATGTCGAGGCGTTGGGCGCGGCGCTCGATGATGTGATCGCCCGCCACGAGTCGCTACGCACCGTCTTCCCCGATAGTGAGGGTGTGCCGGTCCAGCAGGTGATACCGGCCTCGGCGGGATTGTGGCGGCGCGGGGGTGCCGCGGTGCTGGCGGTGCCGCACGACGAGGTGGTCGCGGAGTTGGTGGGGTTGGCCGGGTATCGGTTTGATTTGGCCGGCGAGGTCCCGATCCGCGCGCAGATCTATGCGCTGGGCCCCGAGCAGTATGTGGTGGGCATGGTGGTGCACCACATCGCGTGTGACGGGGGGTCGCTGGCCCCGATGGTGCGTGATGTGGCCCAGGCGTACGCGGCGCGCTGCCACGGCGGCGCTCCGGGTTGGGCGGCGTTGCCGGTGCAGTATGTCGATTACACGTTGTGGCAACGGCAGTGGTTGGGCGAGGAGTCTGATCCGCACAGTGTGATCGCCGCACAGTTGGCCTATTGGCGCCAGGAATTGGCGGGGCTGCCGCAGGTGGTGTCGCTGCCCAGCGATCGGCCGCGTCCGGCGGTCGTCAGTTACCGCGGTGATGCGGTGGCGCTGCGTATCGAGGCGCCGGTGTGGGCGGGGGTCACGGCGCTGGCTGCGGCGCATAACGCGACGCCCTCGATGGTGTTGCAGGCGGTCATGGCGGTGGTGCTGGCCCGGGCCGGGGTCGGTTCGGATGTGGTGATGGGTTCGGTGATCGCCGGGCGGTTGGATGAGGCGCTCGATGATCTGGTCGGGTTTTTCGTCAACACCTGGGTGTTGCGGGTCGGTGTGGAGGCCGGGGACCGGTTCGGTGCGGTGTTGGCGCGGGTGCGGCGCAAGGCGCTGGATGCCTACACCCATCAGGAGGTTCCGTTTGAGTTGCTCGTGGAGCGGCTCAACCCGGTGCGCTCAGCGGCGCATCATCCGCTGTTTCAGGTGTGCATGGTGTTCCAGAACAATGCGCGTCCCGAGCAGGTTGCGCTGCAGGGCGTCGCGGTGGAGCCGTTGGCGACGTCCACCCGGACCGCCAAGTTCGACCTGGACATCCAGCTGGGTGAGGTGCCCACCGGGGATCCGGGGGTGTCGATGGCCGCCGGTGCAGTGACCTATGCCACGGATTTGTTTGACCGGGCCAGCATCGAGCGGTTGGTCGGCTGGTTCGGGCGGGTGTTGGAGGCAGTCATCGCCGATGCCTCGGTGGTGGTCGGCGACGTGGCGCTGCTGGATGCCGGTGAGCGTGATCTGGTGCTGTCCGACTGGTCTGGCGCCCAGGTGGAGGCGCCGGTAGGGGTGGCGCCGGCGTTGCTGGCGGCCGCGGTGGCCGCTGACCCGGACGCGGTGGCGGTCATCGACGGCGACCGGCAGCTGTCGTACCGGCAGTTGGATGAGTGCTCGACGCGGTGGGCGCGGGTGCTGATCGAGACCGGGGTGGGTCCCGAGCGCGCGGTGGGTGTGGCGATGGGCCGGTCTGCGGAGTTGGTGGTGGCCTTCTGGGCGGTGGCCAAGGCCGGCGGGGTGTATGTGCCGGTGGATCCGGCGCACCCGGTGGCGCGGGTCGAGGCGGTGCTCGACGCGGCCGGGGCGGTGTGTGTGGTGAGCTGTGGTGTCGACACCGTGGCCGGGGCCGGGGCGCGCCCGGTGCTGCGCATGGATGGTCCAGACGCTGCCGACGTGTCCGCGCGTTCCGCGGAGCCGATCACCGACGTTGAGCGGCTGGCGGCGCTGACGGTGCAGGACACCGCGTATGTGATCTTCACGTCCGGGTCTACCGGTGTCCCCAAGGGGGTGGCGGTCAGCCACGCCGGTTTGCTGGGTTGGACGGCCGCGCAGCACGCGGCGTACGGGTTGGGCGCGGATGCCCGGGTGTTGATGGTGGCCGCACCGACCTTTGATGCCTCGGTCGGCGAGTTGATGGTGGCGGTGGGATCGGGGGCGGCGCTGGTCGTAGCGCCGTCGGGCGTGTATGCCGGTCCGGCGTTGACTGCGTTGCTGGCCGACCAGCACGTCACCACCGCGATATTGACCCCGACGGTGCTGGCGACGCTGGATCGGGCCGGGCTGGCCGGCCCGCGGGGGTTACGCACGCTGGTCGCTATCGGGGAGGCCTGCCTGCCGGAGGTGGTCGACGCCTGGGCGCCGGGTCGGCAGATGTTCAACGGCTACGGCCCGACCGAGGCCACCGTGTGGGCTACTTGTGCACGACTGGTGGCGGGCGAGCCGGTAAGTATCGGCGCCCCGATCGCCGGGGTGTGCGCGCTGGTGCTCGACGCCCGGCTGAACCCGGCCCCGGTGGGGGTGGTGGGCGAGTTGTATCTGGCCGGGCCCGGTCTGGCGCACGGCTATCTGGGCCGGACGGGGTTGACCGCGGAACGCTTTGTGGCGTCCCCTTTCGTGGACGCCGTTGGCCAGAACGGGACGCCGGGAACACGGATGTATCGCACCGGGGACCTGGTGCGCTGGACCCCCCGAGGTGACCTGGATTATCTGGGTCGCGCTGATGCCCAGATCAAACTGCGTGGGCAGCGTATCGAGTTGGGGGAGATCGAAAACACCTTGTTGGCGTGCCCGCAGGTCAGCGGGGCCGCCGCCGCGGTGTATCACAGCGACACCGGTTCGCAGCTGGTCGCCTACATCACCGTGAAGGACACCGGCAGCCCCGAGCGCGACACCGAAAGCCTCGACGAGAGGCAGCACCGGTATGACGAGCCGTATGGCGCTGAGGACACCACACTCAGCGCGGTGCGGGCGCGGTTACGTCAGTGGTTGCCCGAGTACATGGTGCCGGCACACATCGTGGTGCTCGAGGCGTTCCCGGTCACGTCGTCGGGCAAGCTCGACCGTAACGCGTTGCCGGCGCCGGTGTTTGACGCGAAACCGTTCCGGGCGCCGGCGACGCGGACCGAGGAGATCGTGGCCGCGGTGTTCGCGCAGGTGCTGGGCCTGGGTCGGGTCGGGCGCGACGACGACTTCTTCGCCCTGGGTGGGGATTCGTTGAGCGCCACTCGGGTGGCCGCGCGGCTGCAGGTCGCGGTCGGCAGGCAGGTGTCGGTGCGGTCGTTGTTTGAGGCGCCCATCGTCGCCGATCTGGCCGAGTATCTGGGCCGCGATGGTGGCGGGCCGGTGCGCCCGCCGTTGGCGGTGATGACGCGTCCGGCGCGGGTTCCGTTGTCGTTTGCCCAGCAGCGGATGTGGTTCCTTCACCGGTTGGAGGGCGGGGTCGCCACCTACAACATCCCGGTCGCGTTTCGGGTCAGCGGGTCGCTCGATGTCGAGGCGCTGAGCGCGGCCTTCGATGATGTGATCGCCCGCCACGAGTCGCTGCGCACACTGTTTCCTCATCGTGAGGGTGTGCCGGTCCAGCAGGTGATACCGGCCTCGGCGGGGCTGTGGCGGCGCGGGGGTGCCGCGGTGCTGGCGGTGCCGCACGACGAGGTGGCCGCGGAGTTGGTGGGGTTGGCCGGGTATCGGTTTGATTTGGCCGGCGAGGTCCCGATCCGCGCGCAGATCTATGCGCTGGCACCCGAGCAGTATGTCGTGGGCATCGTGGTGCACCACATCGCGTGTGACGGGGGGTCGCTGGTCCCGATGGTCCGCGATGTGGCCCAGGCGTACGCGGCGCGGTACCAGGGCGGCGCCCCGGGCTGGGCGGCGTTGCCGGTGCAGTATGTCGATTACACGTTGTGGCAACGGCAGTGGTTGGGCGAGGAGTCTGATCCGCACAGTGCGATCGCCGCGCAGTTGGCCTACTGGCGCCAGGAGTTGGCGGGGCTGCCCGAAGTGGTGTCGCTGCCCACCGATCGGCCGCGCCCGGCGGTGCCCAGTTACCGCGGTGATGCGGTGGCGCTGCGTATCGAGGCGCCGGTGTGGGCGGGGGTCAAGGCGCTGGCGGCCGCGCATAACGCGACGCCCTCGATGGTGTTGCAGGCGGTCATGGCGGTGGTGCTGGCCCGGGCCGGGGCCGGTTCGGATGTGGTGATGGGTTCGGTGATCGCCGGGCGGTTGGATGAGGCACTCGATGATCTGGTCGGGTTCTTCGTCAACACCTGGGTGTTGCGGGTCGGTGTGCACCCCGGGTGCCGGTTCGGTGAGGTGTTGGCGCGCGTGCGGCGCAAGGCGCTGGATGCCTACACCCATCAGGAAGTTCCGTTTGAGTTGCTGGTGGAGCGGCTCAACCCGGTGCGTTCAGCGGCGCATCATCCGCTGTTTCAGGTGTGCATGGTGCTCCAGAACAATGCGCGCCCCGAGCAGGTCGCGCTGGATGGGGTCGCGGTGGAGCCGTTGGCGACGTCGACCCGCACCGCCAAGTTCGACCTGGACATCCAGCTGTGGGAGGTGCCCACCGGGGATCCGGGGGTGTCGATGGCCGCCGGTGCGGTGACCTATGCCACGGATTTGTTTGACCGGGCCAGCATCGAGCGGTTGGTCGGCTGGTTCGGGCGGGTGTTGGAGGCGGTCATCGCCGAGCCGTCGGTGGTGGTCGGCGACGTGGCGTTGCTGGATGCCGGTGAGCGTGATCGGGTGCTGTGTGACTGGTCCGGCGCCGGTGTGGGGGCGCCGGTAGGGGTCGTGTCGGCGTTGCTGGCTGCCGCGGTGGCCGCTGACCCGGACGCGGTGGCAGTCATCGACGGTGACCGGGAGGTGTCGTATCGGCAGTTGGATGAGTGCTCGACGCGGTGGGCGCGGGTGCTGATCGAGACCGGGGTGGGTCCCGAGCGCGCAGTAGGCGTGGCGATGGACCGGTCTGTGGAGTTGGTGGTCGCCTGGTGGGCGGTGGCCAAGGCCGGCGGGGTGTATGTGCCGGTGAATCCGGCGCATCCGGTGGCGCGGGTCGCAGCGGTGCTCGACGCGGTGAGCGCGGTGTGTGTGCTGACCTGTGGTGTCGACACCATGGCCGCGGCCGGGGCCCGGCCCGTGCTGCGTATGGATGGTCCAGACGCTGCCGACGTGTCCGGATACTCCGCGCAGGCGATCACCGACGCTGAGCGGCTGGCCCCGCTGACGGTGGAGGACACCGCGTATGTGATCTTCACGTCCGGGTCCACCGGTGCCCCCAAAGGGGTAGCGGTGAGCCACTTCGGCCTGCTGGGTTGGACGGCCGCGCAGCAAGCGGCGTATGGGTTGGGCGCGGATGCGCGGGTGTTGATGGTGTCCACGCCGACCTTCGATGCGTCGATCCTGGAATGGTTGCTGGCGGTCGGGCCGGGGGCCGCGGTCGTGGCGGCGCCGCCGGGGGTGTATGCCGGTGAGGCATTGACCGAGTTCATGCAGACCCACGAGGTCAGCGCGGCGTTCCTGACTCCGACGGTGGTGTCGACGCTCGATCCCGCCCGGCTAGGTGGACTGTCCACCCTGGTCGCCGGCGGGGAGCGCCTCCCGCGGGAGTTGGTGCGCGCGTGGGCGCCGGGTCGGCAGATGTTCAACGCCTACGGTCCCACCGAGACCACCATCTGGGCCACGTGCAGTACGGCGCTGTCGGTGGGGGCGCCGATCACGATCGGCACCCCGATCGCCGGGATGTGTGCGCTGGTGCTCGACGCCCGGCTCAATCCGGCCCCGATCGGGGTGGTGGGCGAGTTGTATCTGGCCGGGCCGCTGGCGCACGGCTACGTCGGGCGCGCCGACCTGACCGCCGAGCGGTTTGTGGCGTGTCCGTTCGGGGAGCCCGTCGGGGCGGCCGGGGCGCGGATGTATCGCACCGGGGACCTGGTGCGCTGGACCCCGGACGGCGCCCTGGACTACGTGGCCCGCGACGATGCTCAGATCAAACTGCGTGGGCAGCGCATCGAGTTGGGTGAGATCGAAAACACCCTGCTGGCGTGCCCTCAGGTCAGCCAGGCCGCCGCCGCCGTATATCACAGCGACACCGGTTCTCAGCTGGTCGCCTACATCACCGTCGGCGACACCGCCGGCTCCGAGCGTGACACCGAAAGCGTCGAAGAGTGGCACGAGCTGTATGACGAGTTGTATGGCGCTGAGCTAGCCCAGGTCCCTGGGGTCCCTGGGGTTGAGGCGCCGGGGTTCGGGATGGACTTTCGGGGCTGGAACAGCAGCTTTACCGGTGATCCGATTCCGCTGGAGGAGATGATCGAGTGGCGTTCGGCCACGGTGGATCGGATCATGGCCCTACAACCGCGGCGGGTGTTGGAGATCGGGGTGGGCACCGGACTGCTGTTGTCGCAGATCGCCCCGCACTGCGATCACTATGTCGGCACCGATATGTCGGGCGTGGTCATCGAGAACCTGGCCCACGCGGTAGAGAGTCAGGGCCAGTGGCGCGATCGCGTCGAGTTGCGCGCCCAGCCCGCTCACCTGGCTGAGGGGTTGCCGCGCGGCTATTTCGACACCATCATCGTCAACTCGGTCGTCCAGTATTTCCCGCACGCGGGGTATCTGACCGAGGTCCTCGATGCCGCGCTGGATTTGTTGGCCCCGGGTGGGGCGGTGTTTGTCGGCGATGTGCGCAACCACAGCTTGGCCGCCGCGTTGCAGACTGCGGTCGTGTTGGCCGCTGCCACGACCCCGGACGCCCCCGACACCCCTGAGGCTGGTGAGGTCGCTCAGCGGGTGCAGCGGGCGATGCTCGGCGAATCCGAATTGTTGTTGGCGCCGGAGTTTTTCACCGGTTGGGCCGGGGGTCAGGCGGTGGTGGCCGGGGTCGATATCGAAGTCAAGCGGGGATCGGCTGATAACGAACTGACCCGGTATCGCTACGACGTCGTCATTCACACGGCCCCTACCGGGGTGTGTTCGGTGGCCACCGCGCCGGTGTGGGCGTGGGCCGACTGTGCGGGTCTGGACGGGCTGGGCGCCCGGTTGCAGTCCGGGCCTCGTACCGCGGTGCGGGTGACGGCCATCCCGGCCAGGGGGCTGTTCACCGACGTGCGCCGGCACGCCGCCGTGGCCGCGGGGTTACCTCTGAGTGAGGTGTTGGCCGGCCACGACGTCGGCCAGGCCTCGCCGAGCGTCACCGCCGAACAGCTGCATCGCCTGGGTGAGACCAGCGGGTATCGCGTCGCGGTCACGTGGGGTGCCCAGCCCGGCACCCTGGACGCGGTTTTCCTGGCTTCCGACGCTTCCGACGCTGCCGATGGTGAGCGGATCGCGGCGTTGAGCGATGTCTACCTGCCCCCGGCGGGGGCCGGAGACCGGCCGTACGCCAACGACCCGCAGATCACCAGCAAGCTCAGCGCGGTGCGGGCGCGGTTGAGTGCGTGGTTGCCCGAGTACATGGTGCCGGCGCACATCGTGGTGCTCGAGGCGTTCCCGGTGACGTCGTCGGGCAAGCTCGACCGTAAAGCGTTGCCGGCGCCGGTGTTTGACGCGAAACCGTTCCGGGCGCCGGTGACGCGGACCGAGGAGATCGTGGCCGCGGTGTTCGCCGAGGTGCTGGGCCTGGGTCGGGTCGGGCGCGACGACGATTTCTTTGCGCTGGGTGGGGATTCGTTGAGCGCCACTCGGGTGGCCGCGCGGCTGCAGGTCGCGGTCGGCAGGCAAGTGCTGGTGCGGTCGTTGTTTGAGGCGCCCACCGTCGCTTCGCTGGCCGAGTATCTGGGCCGCGATGGTGAGGGGCCGGTGCGCCCGCCGTTGGCGGTGATGACGCGTCCGGCGGTGGTGCCGTTGTCGTTTGCCCAGCAGCGGTTGTGGTTCCTTCACCGGTTGGAGGGCGAGGTCGCGACCTACAACATGCCGGTCGCGTTCCGGGTCAGCGGGGCACTCGATGTCGAGGCGCTGAGCGCGGCCCTCGATGATGTGATCGCCCGCCACGAGTCGCTGCGCACCGTCTTCCCCGACAGTGAGGGTGTGCCGGTCCAGCAGGTGATACCGGCGTCGGCGGGGTTGTGGCGGCGCGGGGATGCTGCGGTTCTGGCGGTGCCGGCGGCCGAGGTAGTCGCGGAGTTGGTGGGGTTGGCCGGGTATCGGTTTAATTTGGCCGGCGAGGTCCCAATTCGGGCGCAGATCTATGCGCTGGGCCCCGAGCAGTATGTGGTGGGGATCGTGTTGCACCACATCGCGTTTGATGGCGGGTCGCTGGTCCCGATGGTGCGTGATGTGGCCCAGGCGTACGCGGCGCGCTGCCAGGGTGCGGCCCCGGGTTGGGCGCCGTTGCCGGTGCAGTATGTCGATTACACGTTGTGGCAACGGCAGTGGTTGGGCGAGGAGTCTGATCCGCACAGTGTGATCGCCGCGCAGTTGGCGTACTGGCGCCAGGAGTTGGCGGGGCTGCCGCAGGTGGTGTCGCTGCCCAGCGATCGGCCGCGCCCGGCGGTGCCCAGTTACCGCGGCGACGAGGTGGAATTGCGCGTCGAGGCGCCGGTGTGGGCGGGGGTCAAGGCGCTGGCGGCCGCGCACAACGCGACGCCCTCGATGGTGTTGCAAGCGGTCATGGCGGTGGTGTTGGCCAAGGCCGGGGTCGGTTCGGATGTGGTGATGGGTTCGGTGATCGCCGGGCGGTTGGATGAGGCGCTCGATGATCTGGTCGGGTTTTTCGTCAACACCTGGGTGTTGCGGGTCGGTGTCGAGGCCGGCGACCGGTTCGGTGAGGTGTTGGCGCGGGTGCGCGACAAGGCGCTGGATGCCTACACCCATCAGGAGATTCCGTTTGAGTTGCTGGTGGAGCGGCTCAACCCGGTGCGTTCAGCGGCGCATCATCCGCTGTTTCAGGTCTTAATGGTATTCCAGAACAATGCGCGCCCGGAGGCGGTTGCGCTGGACGGGGTCGCCGTTGAGCCGCTGGCGACGTCCACCCGCACCGCCAGGTTCGACCTGGATATCCAGCTGGGTGAGGTGCCCACCGTGGATCCGGGGGTGTCGATGGCCGCCGGGGGGGTGACCTATGCCACGGATTTGTTTGACCGGGCCAGCATCGAGCGGTTGGTCGGCTGGTTCGGGCGGGTCCTGGAAGCGGTCATCGCCGATGCCTCGGTGGTGGTCGGCGACGTGCCCCTGCTGGATGCCGGTGAGCGTGATCTGGTGCTGTCCGACTGGTCTGGCGCCCAGGTGGAGGCGCCGATAGGGGTGGCGCCGGCATTGCTGGCCGCTGCGGTGGCCGCTGACCCGGACGCGGTGGCGGTCATCGACGGCGACCGGCAGCTGTCGTATCGCGAGCTTGATGAGTGCTCGACGCGGTGGGCTCGGGTGCTGATCGAGACCGGGGTGGGTCCCGAGCGCGCAGTGGGTGTGGCGACGGGTCGGTCTGTGGAGTTGGTGGTCGCCTGGTGGGCGGTGGCCAAGGCCGGCGGGACCTATGTGCCGGTGGATCCGACCCATCCGGTGGCGCGGGTCGCAGCGGTATTGGATGCGGTGAGCGCGGTGTGTGTGTTGACCGGTGGTGTCGACACCATGGCCGCGGCCGGGGCCCGCCCGGTGCTGCGCATGGATGGTCCAGACGCTGCCGACGTGTCCGGATACTCCGCGCAGCCGATCACCGACGTCGAGCGGCTGGCGGCGCTGACGGTGCAGGACACCGCGTATGTGATCTTCACGTCCGGGTCTACC
>CAVZTC010000010.1:0-331206 GCA_963778135.1 uncultured Actinomycetota bacterium
TTGTTCGCAGATGCATGACTTGCGGCTTCTCGCCCATGCCCTGGAAACGCTCGCGGCAGCGGTGGTTCGCAACCCCAGCGTCTCCGGCAGCCAGCTGATGGTGATGGGCGAGTCGGAGTTCGGCGTCGACAGTAGCGATGCGGTGACAGGATCTCCACGACCGCGTCGCCAGGGCCAGCCAGGAGTTCGCCCACCAAACCGGGCGGGCAACGACTGTGACCGAAATCGCGAAAAGATCTCGGCGTCAAACGTGAACTAGTCGGCTGTTCGCAAAACCAGGGGTCATTTATGTCTCGCGCGGGCGCTTGAAATATTGCGGACGACTCTTACTGACCGGATCTCGCTGTCGCAGTGTGACGTTCAACAGAACCCGCGCGTCAGGACGTCGTGGAAGATACCTCGTTCGCGAGTTTCAGCAGCTTGTCGAGTTCCTCGACGAGGGAGCCCGCGATGACGTCGATGTCGGGGACGAGCTTGCGGCAGCTGATCAGCCCGAAGTGCATCTGCCCGCTGTTGCTGTTGACGGTGATGTTGAAGCCCTGGCCATCCGCGACCACCGAGACTCGGGGATTGGCGATCACTTTGGCGCTGCCCAGGTACAGGTCGCCGTTTGGGCCGGGCACGTTGGAGATCACCAGGTTGTACGGCGGGATCCGCGCGGCAGGCCCATGGCGAAGGACGCGGGCCGCCCGGGCCACCAGCGCCGGCGGTGCGAAGTCGGTGACGTCGTCGACGAATCCCTGTGGGATCGATGCCGTTGAGCCTTGGCACGTTGGTCGCTTCGCGCATAGCGTTGAGGCGCGCAACGGGAGTCGAGGTGGGTCGGCAGCGAGGCGAACATCGCCGACACCTTGTTGCCGAGCTTCGACTTGCTCGCGTGGTCGCGCACCGAGACGGGGATCATGGCCACCAGCGGAACCTCGGGCAGCGCATCGGGGTCGATCAGCCAGTGCCGCACGGCGCCGGCCGACATTGCCATGACGACGTCGTAGACCGATGTGCCGAACGCGTTCTTCACGGTCTTCACGTCATCGAGTTCGACGCTGCGCATCGCGAATCGGCGATGCATGGTGACCTCTTCGTTGAATGGCGTGCGCGGGGCCAACCCGGGGGATGCCTTGATGACGTCGCCGTCCCGGTCGGTGCGACCGAGTAATGCCCCGACGTACGGTGAGAGACCGCCGGGGAGCATCGGCAGCGCGCGGCCCATCCCCGCCGCGATTCGAGCGGCGCTCACCGGGCGCGTTGCTATCGACGCGGCCGCACGCGCGAGCAGATTCGCGTCGCTCGGCGCCGCTTCGGGCTCGAATTCGACAGCGCGAGCGGGTGTCTTGCTCTCAGGAGTCAGGTCAACCAGAACCGTCATCAGCTCTGCCCCCGACACGCCATCGATGGCCGCGTGATGGATCTTGGTGTACACCGCCAGCCGGCCACCTGCCAGCCCCGAGATCAGGTACATCTCCCACAGCGGTCGCCGCCGGTCGAGCGGACGCGCGTGCAGCCTGCTGACCTGTTCGGCGAGTTGGGCGTCCGAACCCGGTGCGGGCAGCGAGATTTCGCGGACGTGGAATTCGATGTCGAAGTTGCGATCATCGATCCAGTACGGCTGGTCGAGTCCGAGCGGCACGTACTTCAGCCGCTGCCGCAGCAGCGGGATCTGCGGTAGCCGCTGGTTCATAAGCCTGGTCAACGCGGCCAGGTCCAACGGCGCCGGGGACTCGCTGGGATCGAGGATGAGCAGGCCGCCGACGTGACCGGTGGAGTTGTGCCTCTCGAGCGTCAAGAACGCTGCGTCCAGGCCGGAGAGCTGTTTCATCGGTTTTCCTCAATTGGTGCGGAAGTGGGTGCGGACAGGTTCGTGGCGGGGGCGCCGAGTTCGTGGTGGTCAAGCCAGCGCCCGACGGCGCCGATCACGGCGTCAGGGGCTTCGAGCTGTGGTGTGTGGCCGACGTCGTGCAGAAACTCGGTGTCCCACCGGGGATTAGCGGCTGCGGCGATGCGGGCGGCGGTGATGGGCACCAGCCGGTCTTTGTCGCCGTGGATGAGCAGCACCGGCTGCGCCAGCGAGCGCATCGTGTTCCTGAACCGGCGCGGCCGCAGACCGGAACGCAGCACCGACCGGGCGGCCTGCAGGAAGGCGGCGTCTTGGGACGGCATGTGCCGGCGGCGGTACGCGACGAGTTCGGTGGCGGCGTCCATCAAGTCTGGGTCGCTGCGGCGCCGGTCGGCGAAGCACAGGTTGATGATGCGTTCGACGAGCTCGCGGTCGGTCCTGGATCGTCTGCTGATGTCCATGAAGGCCTCGCCGACGCCGGGAAATGCGTACATCAGGAACTGGAGGGCGACCTGGGGGTCGGGCGCCTCCACGGGCCGTGGCAGCGCGGGATCGACCAGTACCACCGCGGCGATCTTGTGCGGGTTGGCGGCCGATTCCAGGATGGTAATGGCGCCGCCCATCGAGTTGCCCATCAAAATGACTGGGCCGCCGATGATTTCGTCGATGAAGCGGTCGAGTATCCTCGCGTTGGCTCCCATGGCGGTCCGTCGGCCCGCGGCGGGCGAGAACCCGAATCCGGGCAGATCGACGGCGACCACCCGGTTGCGTTCGGTCAGTGGCCGGGCGACCCTGACCCAGTTCAGGTGGGAGCCACCCAGTCCGTGCACCAAGACGATGGGCGTCGCGTCGGTCGGCCCACCGAAGTCGACCCAGTGCACGGGTCCGGCGATGTCGCTGACGTGGCTTTCGCCACCCCAGGGCTGGGCGAGTTGCGGGTGCATCATGTGGTTGGTCCTATTCGCTGGTCGCGCTGACGAGGCGAAGCGCCAGCTGAGAGTAGAGGTTGGCGACGGTGTCGGGGTCGGCGTAGCGGCCGGTCGGGTACCAGCGGCAGACGTCGACGCAGAGGGAAACGATGGCCAGGGTGACGCCCTCGGCGTCCGGAACCGCGAAGGATCCGTCGGCGACGCCGCCTTCCACGATCCCGCGCACGTGCCGGGTTAGTTTGCGGCGCAGCGCGAGGATCGTTCGGTAGTGGTCCGGCGAAAGCGCGGTCAGCTCGTACTCGACCACCTTGGAGCGGCCGTGATAAGCCGCCTGCGTGCGGGCGAATTCGGCGACGACCGCGCGGAGCCGATTGGCGGGTTTTTCGCCGACGGGGTCGGCGGCTTTGAGCCATTCAACGGTCTTTTGATGACCCTCGTAGGCAATGACGAACAGCAGCTCTTCCTTGGATTTGTAGTGCGGGTACATCGCGGCCGCACTCAGGCCGAGGCGTGCCGCGATGTCGCGGGTGGTCGTGCCGCCGTAACCGTGCTCGGCGAATGCCTCGATGGCGGCGGCCCTGATCCGCGCCGCGGCCTTCGACGTGCTGACGACGCTTGCCGTCGTCATGCTGGTTCGGTCCTCCGCATCCAGTGACTATAAGCGATCGCTTATTTATAAGCAAACGCTTAGTTGTCGCGGGCCACCGCGAGCAGACACAGAATCGCACCCGCGCGGGCCGCGGGGTGCGATTCTGTGTCTGCTCGACGTGGGGCTATGAGCCCTCGATGAAGAACCAATCTCAACGATGAGGCGCACCAGTTGTTCCAGCAATCAGCCCACAGCCTGGTCCCCCACGACGGCAAGCAGGCGCAGACTATCCATCGCCGAAGACCCGGCGGGCGGCGTGAGAACCACCAACAGCTGACCGTCCACCGTCGCCAGCACTTCGCAGTCCAACGTGATGGGGCCGACCCTCGTCAGGAATGTCTTGCGCTGCAGGTGCCGGGTGGCCACCTCGTGACGCGCCCACAACTCGGCGAATTCGGGGCTGCGTTCCAGCAGGCCATCGACGAGTTCGCACATGTCGGCATCGTTGCGGCGGCGGGCCCACGCCGCTCGCAGGTCGGCCACCATGGACCGACTGAGCTCCGCATGGTCTTCGGGTGGGGCCGAGTCGCGCGCCCTCGGATCGGTGAACCACTGCCAGCTCATGCTCGCTTGTAGGCCCGTCTCAGCGGTGACCCGGTCGCCCATCAGTGCCTTGGCCATCTCGTTCTGCGCGAGCAGGACGCCGGTGTCCGAGCAGACGAAGGCCACGGCGCCGCGCATCTGGTCCAGGACGAACAGGAGCGCGGGCCGTACGTGATCGGTATGCCCGCCGCGGTCAGGGACGGCGTGGCCGGCCAGCCGGTAGAGATGATCCGTCTCGTCGTCGGTCAGCCTTAGTGCGCGCGCGAGCGCGCGGAGCATCTGCGGAGACGGCTGTGGGCCGCGAACCTGCTCGAGCCTGCCGTAGTAGTCGACCGACATCCCGGTCAGCTGCGCGACCTCCTCGCGTCGCAGGCCCGCGGTACGGCGCCGCGCGCCGGTGGGTAGTCCCACGTCCGACGGGTCGTATCGCCTCTCGGCGCAGCCGCAGGAACTCAGCCAGCGCATCGCGATCCATCGGTTCATTGTCGCCCGCTTCGGGGCGCGTAGACAGGGACTGGCAATCCCAGGTTCAACGCGTCGTGGTTGCGCTGCCGGTTTCGACGAAGACTGGCTGCATGCGAACCAAGACACTCGGAACTTTGCCCACATCGGAAATCGGCCTCGGCTGCATGGGCATGTCGTGGGCCTACGGCGTATCCGACCGCGCAGAGAGCATCGCCACCGTGCACGCGGCGCTCGACGCGGGCGTGACGTTGTTGGACACTGCCGATTTCTACGGCATGGGGCACAACGAACTGCTGCTCGCCGAGGCGCTGCGGTCGGTCCGTCACGAGGATTACCAACTGAGCGTGAAGTTCGGCGCCCAGCTCGGACCCGACGTTTCCTGGGTCGGCTTCGACGCTTCACCCGCCGCTGCGAAAGCTGCTGTCGCGTATTCGTTGCAGCGCTTAGGTGTTGAGTACATCGACATCTACCGGCCGGCGCGGCTGGATCCCGCGGTGCCCATCGAGGACACCATCGGCGCCGTCGGCGAGCTCGTCGATGCGGGATACGTGCGGCGCATCGGGTTGTCGGAGGTGGGATCGGACACGATCCGTCGCGCCGCCGCCGTGCGGCCGATCAGCGACCTGCAGATCGAGTACTCCCTGGTGACGCGCGGCGTCGAGCGCGACATTCTCGACACCTGCCGGGAACTGGGTGTTGGGGTGACGGCTTACGGTGTGCTGTCTCGGGGGCTGATCAGTGGGCATTGGACGAAATCCAGTGGTGGGCAAGGGGATTTCCGGTCGGAGAGTCCGCGGTTTTCGGGGTCGAATCTGGACCGCAACCTGGCGTTGGTCGAGACGCTGCGCGGGGTGGCCGACGAGCTCGAGGTGTCGGTGGCGCAGGCGGCGATCGCCTGGGTTGCTTCGCGTGGGGACGATGTGGTGCCGCTGGTTGGGGCGCGCATCCGGACGCGGTTGGCGGAGGCGCTTGGCGCGGTCGATGTGACGCTGGACGAGGAGCAGTTGGGGCGGATTGAGAAGGCTGTGCCGGTGGAGGAAGTGGCCGGGGACCGGTATAGCGAGGAGCAGATGGCGGCGCTGGACTCTGAGCGCTGAGCGGCCGTCCGCATTTCGGATGCGTACACGGGTTCAACTGCTGGGCAGGGAGAAGAGGCGAGCCGCGTTGTCATGGAACACCTTTCGCAGCCACTCGTCGTCGATGCCGGGTAACCGGGTCAGGACGCGCATCGCATCGATGAAGCCATACGGGATGTTGGGAAAGTCGCTGCCGAAGAGGATGCGCTCGCCGAGCAGGCGCAGTCGTCCGTATTCCGCGGGCGGGAACGGCATGGTCTCCTCCACGAACGAGGTGAACACCGTGGTCGTGTCCAGTCGTATGTCTTCGTACCGGTCGACCAAATCGAGGAACTCGGTGTACTCGGGCATGCCCATGTGTGCGACGACCAAGCGCAGGCGAGGATGGCGCCTCAGCAGCGCCCTGACAGGCTCGGGCCCGGTGTGTTCGCCAGGGGCGGGACCCGATCCGCAATGGATAACGACGGGTACGGCGGCGTCTTCGATGGTGCCCCATGCCTTGTCGAGGAGCGGATCGGTGGGGTCATAGCGGCCAACCTGGATGTGCGCCTTGAACACTCGTGCGCCACCGTCGATGGCCCGCTGGACGTAGTCCTCGACGCCGGGCTCGGGGTAAAGGGTGGCCGTGTGTAGGCAGTCGGGCGTGGTTGCGGCGAACGCTGCCGCCCACTCATTGAGCCAGGCTGCCATCTGGGGCTTGTGGGGATAGATCAGAGATGTGCAGGCCCGCACCCCAAAGCCGCGCAGGGTCTCCAACCGATGCTGCTCGTCGGTGCGATAGGCGACCGGCCATGGGCGCCCGACCAACGGCCCGGCGTCATCGAAGTACCGCCACACCTTGTCCATCACCGGCTTGGGCATGAAAATGGGTGTGCACGTCGACGATGCCGGGCAGGCCGAGCGACTGCCAGATCTGACGTACCGAGGTTGCCTCATCCATCATCAGTCAGGATCGCAGGTAAGCGGTGGCGGGGACGGAGAGGGAGTGCCGCCTTCGTTTAGGGGCCGCCGCGCCAGTGTTCGATGCGGTGGTGGTCTGGAGTGAAACCATGGTCCACTCCCCATAAGACCGCCTGGGTCCGGCTGCCGACGCCTATCTTTCGGTAGATCGTGCGGATGTAGGACTTGATGGTGTTGGGGCTGAGGTACGTCAGCCTGGCGACGTCAGCATTGCTCATGCCCTGGGTGATGAGCGCCAGGATCTCCGCCTCTCGATCGCTGAGCCCTTCACCGCGACCGGGCCAATCGAGTCCGGGGGCGCTGCGCGCCCGCGACGGTACATCGCTGACGACCGTCTCGCCAGCATGGACAGCCTCCAACGCGGCAACCAACTCCCGAGCCGGCAACGTCTTCGACAAGTAGCCGTGCGCGCCGTGCTGCTGCGCGCTTGCGATGAGGTCTGGGTGAAAGTTCCACGTATACACCACAACTCGGCGTGCGCGCGGATTCGCAGCCAGAACGGCGATCTCTTCGTGATCGGATTCTGGTTGGGCGAACGAGTCGTACAGGACAATGTCGACAGTGTCGTCGACGGGCATAGTCGAGTCGAGTTCGGCGATGATCACCCGGTCGCGGTACCGGTCGAGCATTTTGGCCACTCCCATCACGACTACGTCGTAGTCGTCGACGAGCGCCACGGTGATCGGACTGCTCGCGGGCGAGGGCATGCCCGAAATATTACCTACCTAGGGGTGTATTGCTACCCCCCTTAGGGGTGGTCGACTTGACCTACGTCGAGCAATCGCCCGACCCATTCGATTCCAAGCGCACAGTCTGCGCCAGATCAGAAAGGCACACCACCATGATCATCTTCGGAATTCTCCTCATCGTCCTCGGACTCGTGCTGCCCATGCTCGTCCCCACCTTCGCCTTCGCCCATGTTCTGGTGGTAGTCGGGGTGATCCTTCTTATCGTTGGCGTGGTTCTGGCGGTCATGGGATCCGCGGGACGCGCTGTCGGCGGCCGCCGCCACTACTACTGATCCACACCTGCCCTGCCGCAACACATTTCGTCAACGAACCGCAACATGCAGACCGCTTGAACACCACCCGGGTCGGTGTCGCTGAGATGTTAAAGCGTTACCCCCATGGCGTTTCCACCGCCATGGGGGTGCGTTTCAGCTAGAACCGAGTGCCCCCCAATAGCGATCACCGGCAGCGCCGCCAGATCCAGGGGTTTGGAGCTGAGGTCTGCTGCTCAGTCCATGGAGTAACTTCGGGTGGCACCGGCGACCCGCCTCGGGAACATGTCGTCCATACCGCACAACTGTGTTCGTCACTGGCCCAGGAGGTCGTTGATTAGTTCCTTTGATCGCTGGGGTATCTCAGTGCCAGGGAAGTAACGTTCGACGATGGCCCACACTTCGGCGGCTGACGCAATGTTGAGATGGCCCAGCAGGAACTGCAGATCCTCGCCATCGCGCACGGCGCGGGCGGCGAGGGCTTTCATCGCGAGCAGGTGTTCGGGCGGTGTGGCCGCGACTTGCAGATAGGGGTGGTCAAAGACGCGGCTGCCCTGGCCGGGGGTTCTCGAGACGTAGCTGGCAGCTTGGTTGTTCAGCCAGGTGGAGGGCCATCCGTGGTCAGCCGCGACTTGGCGGATCGCGGTGATCAACCGGCCGTGAGGGGAAAAGAGCGCATCGATATCGCGGGTCGCGGCCCGGGTTTGGTCGTAAGCCAAGAGCATTGCCGCACCACCAACGACGTGGACATGGCCGACGACACCTCGGCGTTCGAGCTTTTCGGCCAAGGCGGAAAAGGCGCGATGCAACTCGGTGTGGTCGAACAAGGGCTCGGGCAAGGGAAGAACTCCGTCGTGGGTGAGGTCGTGTCGATCGAGATAGATCCCGCGCCGCCGAAACGAAGGCGGTGTCCACAACATGGCCTGGCTACGGGCTGATTCCAGAGTTGAGACCCACCACGGAGAGTGCAGGAAACGGTCGGCGGTGATGCTCCACAGAGGGCCTGGCAATCCGTAGCGGTTGGCAATGTGTTCGGCGACTGCAGCGAGCAGCGCGTCATAGCGCTCGTCGCCGATGGTAGATGGCTCGACACTGGCCAGAGGGAGCGCGGCTGGCCCGGATTCATCTGCGCCACGGCTGAATTCGAAGAAGATCCGCAGTCGGACGCGATCGTCGGTGGCGCGGCTGATGGCCTGGGCAGCTTCGGCGAGGGTCAGCGCGTACGTGGGGCCGGCAAGGTCGGTGCGGGCTCCCTGATGGCGGCAGACGGCCCGCACGTCGTCCGCGGGATATCCCGAGATGCGACGGATGCCACGTTTGGACAGGATGCCGCGAGCGCGGGAGGCAGTCACGTCCCAGTGGCGAGCGGCTTGATCGACCGTCCACAACTCCATATGACCAACATACGCGCATTATGCTCGTAAGTCTTCCCAGCCGTCTCATAGGGGCTGCGCCGCCAGCTCCCGAACTTGCCTCACCAGATGGCGCACCTCCGCCGGTGACGGCTGCAACTCATACGCGTGGTGGTGCACCGCCCGACTCAGCGAGTGCCACACCCGCCTGGCCCGCTCCCCCACATCTGCTCCCTCATTCCTACCCAGCACAACGAGTTTCGAGGCTGTCGTCGGCGGCTTCTGACTAGCCGCACACCAGGAAGCGCTCCGTTCGTCGAGCCAATCCTCTAGCGCCAGGCGCGCGAGTAACGCCGCGGTCCGCGGCGCCCGGGGTCCCAGAGCGATCCGCCCGTCGAGGACTTCGTCGGCATATTCAAGCAGCGCAGTCCGTTCCTTCACGATGCGCCCCTGGCGAGGTCGCCGACGGCCCGCCGGGCATCGTTAACCGCAGCCTTGTAATCGGATACCCCTTGGTGGATACCTTTGTTCACAACAGCGAGTGTGTCCCGCCGGGCCTGGCCGCCCGCCTTCCATTTGTCAACTGCCACAGGGTCGTCAGCGTTGCCCGCGAGGGCGAGCGCCAGCCGTTTGGCTGTCTTGGTGGCGTTTTCCCAGGTATTCTCAACTTCTTCGCGAGATTGCCCGTTCGCGAGAGCTTTTGACGAGTAGCTAACGGAAGGCCGGCCGTCAAGGGTAGTTCCACGGATGCCGGGGTGCGCACAACTGTATTCACATTGTTTGCTATCGCCACCGGCGCGTCGTCCCAGTTGCCTCAGCCTGGAGTCGACTCTCCTGCGGTGCTCGCCCATGCGTCCACCAAGGCCACCCGGGAGCATGGCTCGCTGGTGGTACCGTTGCGCAGGAAAAGCGCGCCAGCAAGTTGGCCCAGGGCACGAGGGTTGGGAAGAAGTTTGGCGAGTCGCACGACATTCGACCGTCGCGGTTTGCCTCGTGAGCGCCTGGTTTTCGCGGCTAGGTCAAGATGCGACCACGCAATGGTGACGCGATCGTTCGGCTTGCGGTCGCCATCGCCGCTGGACATCCGGCCCCCGGTGACCCTACCCAAGGTCACTCACCTACCGCCTTCCCAAAAGTACGCTCACGATCTTCGGGCGTGGGGGAGGAAAACCGTTGTCTGAAGATTTGCCACCAATCGAAGTGTTGGTCAAGTCAGGCGAGGGGCAGAAGCTTGAGTTCAAGTCGTCTCTTCGGTGGGACCTGCGACTTAGTGCGGTAAATAAGGAGTTGGCGAAGGCAGTCGCGAAGACAGTCGCAGGGTTCATGAATGCACACGGCGGCATTCTTCTGATCGGCGTCTCTGATGGCGGAGATGTTCTAGGCATCGGACCCGACATCGCTTCCCTGCCAAAGAAGAGCATCGATGGCTTCGAATTGCACATTCGGGATATCCTGCGGAACTTTCTCGGCGTCGGAATCGGTATCGATATCAGCTTAGAGTTCACCGAACAGGACGGGAAGAAGGTCGCGAAACTCCATTGCCCTCGTAGCGAGAGACCCGTCTATTTTCAAGATGGTGAACGTCGGGAGTTCTACGTTCGCGAAGGTAATAGAACGCTTCCATATGACGTCCGAAGCGCGCACGAATACATAAGTACTCGCTTCGCGTCTGAGCCCAGCGTGTCGCTCGACACATTGAAGGATGTCGTCGAAGACGCCGTAGCCAGAGCCCGCCTGCAAGCCACTCTTGGGGCAGCTCCGCCAGCGCCGGAAGGTGGCGAACCAATGCCACCATGGCTGAGGATTGCGACGCGACGCGTGCTTGACCTCTACCTCAGGAGGCTCGGCGCATCTTACGGCTGGAAGCGTCTATTCATCGTTAGCCCATGGATCTCCGCGTTTGATGCGCAGGCGTCTCTCAAATTTGATCAGTTTCTCGAAAGACTGATCCGAGATCAGACTTTTGCTTACGTTGTCACCCGTCCTCCCGAAATGGCATGGCACGAGGACGCAGTCAATCGCATTAAGGAAACCCGCCGTGCGAGCATCGCCCTCGTTCCCAATTTGCACGCAAAGTTGTATACGGCAGAGACTCACACCGGTGCTTTTGCGCTCCTTGGGTCTGCAAATTTTACCCAGCAGTCTCTTAATAGTCGGGAAATCGGGGTACTCGTGAACTCCCATTCTAGGGGTCGAAGGGTGTTCAGAGATTTAAACTACGAGGCTGCTCAGATATACCAATCCCGCAATCGGTCTGTGCTGTGCAAGGCAGAGTTTTAGTAGAACGGAGCGACGGCAGTGGAGACAATGCAATCGTGGTTCGGCCTTAAGGACCGGCATCGTGATTTCACAATCGACTACGATACGGACGCCAACCTATTCTTCGCTCGTCATGACCTGGATGAACAGCTGAAATCGATCCTCAAGCGATCGGTCCGAACGGGGTATCCGCCAAAGTTCGTGCTCTATGGCGATTGGGGTGTAGGGAAGACCCATACCATGCTTCACATGAAATACGAGATTGAGAGCACCGATGAACTGCCTGCCATAGTTGTATTTGTCGAGTTGCCCGACATCACTTCAAAATCGACTTTCCAAGTGGCGCATGCGGCCTTGCTCGACGCTTTTAGCATTGATCGAGACTGGTCCTTTGATGGTCAGGTACAACGCGCAGCACGGGGAGAAATCGAAGGAACTTATTCAAGAGGTAACGCAATCTGGCGACATCGCCAAGGCGTTTATGGGCCTAACAATTTACAGCGACTTGACCCGAATCGCATGGGATTGGCTTCGTGGAGAACGTCTGAACGCGGGCGATTCGCGACTCGTTGGCCTCTCCGTCCAACTCGACCAATCTTCGCAGTTGGTAAGGGTTCTTCAAATGTTTGGTCGGCTCTCTAGCGAAGTTGATGGCAAAATGCTGGTCTTTATGCTCGACGAGGCGACGAAACTAGGTGACGTCTCAAACCCGGATGCGATTAATCATTGGCGCAACGCAATGAAGACGATAGCTGATACTCAAACCAAGGAATTAGGATTTATAGTCTCGGGTGCGTGGATAGATCCTGACGATATGCCGCTTCCGCTTCAAGACCAGCAGGTTGTGAGCCGGTTTGGTGCGATGAACTATATTCCCTTGCACAACATGGATGAATCGGAGACCGAAACCTTCTTAAGGCACCTCTTGGCGGAGTGGGTCGAACCAGAGCGACGAGCCGCAATTGAGAGCGAGCACGGCGCTGAGACCGACGGCGAGACAATCGGTCCAAGCACATTTCCGTTTACAGAACCAGCCCTCGACAAGGCAGTCGAATACTGCTGCCGCGACGGTGGAATTACAACGCCACGAGATATCCAGAATACATTGGCCGATCTCCTAAATCGAGCGATCGATGACGGTCGACACATTCTGTCACTGCCTTACATTCGGTCCGTCGTAGAGGCCTAATCCACCATGCCAAGTGCGAGGCAGTGGCGGGTAAAGCCGGCTATCGAGGCACCACGCGAGGGGATATGGCTTGGGCCGGGAGGGTCTAATGGAGATGGGCTGTGGCTCGGAACTCTCGCCGAGACGGTGACAGGAAGGCAACCGCGTGTCTGGCTCAGTTCCGGCAAGGAACAAGTAATTACCGTAGTGGGCAAGCGTGGGAGCGGCAAGTCGTTTACCTTGGGCATCTTGATAGAGGGCCTCGTTTGCGAGGGCGGATCTGACTTGGGCATACAGAATTCACCACGAGCGGTGCTAGTATTTGATCCACTTGATATCTACTGGACGACAAAGTTTGCTGTAGCGCCGAGTGAGAACCTTGAGGCTCAGCGACACTTTGAACTTGCACGCAGTGCAGGAATAAACGGCCATACGTTTGAAGTCGGCGCGTGGGTTCCCGGCAATTCGAATACCCGAGCGACTGACCCAGACTGGTTTCGCATTTTGACGATAAGCGTTCCAAGCATGGGGATCGCGGAGTGGGAGTTGCTTCTCGAAGTGAATATGATGAACGAGCCAATTGGCCAAGGACTTGCCGATGCATTGACACTAACGAGAGATGCGGGTTTTCGAATTCATGGACGGCAAACGCCGCCGAAGGTATCGTTTGATTTGGCTGACCTCGCCCAAGCAGCCAGTTCAGACGAACTCCAGAGTACTTATCACCCTGAGACTTTGAGAGCGCTGAGGCAGCGCCTTTCGGCGCTCGACGGTACCGGGCTGTTTTCTGCCGCGGGCACGACGATCACGGAACTGTTGACCGCCGGTCGTGCGACCATCGTATTGCTTGGCCGGCTCTCCCAGAGCTACCGCGAAGCGGTGGTCGCGGTCTTGAGTCGTATGCTCATCGACGCGCGCAGTGCCGCAGCATTCGCGGAGAAGCGTCTGGCTCTTGATCCGGAGTTATCTGACGCTAGCCGCCAGGAGATCGAAACTATGCTGAAGCAACAGTGGGTTCCCCGGACGGTTGTGGTTTTGGACGAGGCACAGTCCTTCCTAGCTCCTACCGAGAGGTCCGTCGCACGGGATCTGTTTGTCAGGCTCGTGAAGGAAGGGCGCAACATGGGACTCTCTGCGGTCCTTGCTACCCAGCAGCCATCGGCGTTGGACCGGCGCATACTGAGTCAGGTTGAAACATTCATTGCTCATCAGCTCGTGACCGACCCGGACATACGTGCGGTAAGTGAGAACTTGAAGTCACCCGCTCCGACGAGTATCCAGTTCGGAAATCAGCAACTCGATAGTTCGGGTCTGTTCAGGCAACTTCCGCCGGGGGTGTGCGTCGTATCGGCCGCTGACATGAACACGGCAGTGCGTCGATCGATTGTCGTTTCGATGCGGCCACGCGCAACGGTTCACGGCGGAATCGAGCTGTAGGAGTTCGGGTGTGCCTACGCCATTCCTCACTTATCTAACTGTATTCAGGTCGCGGCTCGGCCTAGCGAACCTCTTGATTAGCCTCACGGGATTTACGCACCAACCGGTCGAGGCGCTGCAGCGACGACTACGGCAGGTTGTTGAGAAGCGCGACGAATTGCGGCTCGGCGATACAGTAAATGATGGCATCTTCTCGTATCTTGTGGACAAAACGCTCATTTCATCGACCGTGCGAAAGAGCGGTCGATATCAGGGCTACTCATTGAGCAAGGCTAAGGGCACCTGGGCTTGTCAGTCGGCGCGTGGGGGCTGTCTTGACGCGTTGCCTGTGTATCTCGTCGACAAGTGGATGTCGGATCCGCGCCTCAGATCAACCGTCGGTGCTCCAACACCAGACAATGCTGGCGAGATCGTCGAATTCGGCTACCAGCTTCGTCTCGTAACGCGGTCGAAAAACACGTGGACAGCAGCTGGTCATCTTGCTTCGGCCTTGAGGGAATCCACGACATGGAGCGAAGCCGAGTCAACGAATCCGTTCCTCTTGGGGCTAGAGATGCCAGCCCTGCTCCGGCAGATCGTTGACACCGATGGTCTCATGCTTAGGGAGGTTCTGCGCGAGGTCATAGACCTGCAGCCTAAGTTCACACGCGACGAACTAGCTGGCCGTTTCGGAAGGGTGGTCGATCGAGCGGTAGCGGCGGCACGTGCGAGGAGAGTAAACCCCGCTGATTTCCGAAAGATTCGGGATTTCGCGACCCAGGTTCATAAGACGCTCAGCCGCCGAGGGAAGATGTCTAAGGGGCCTGGCCTCCTCGAGCACCGAGTCTCGCCGCGACTCGAGTGGCTCACAGATCTCGGTTATCTCTCTAAAGCAGGATTGGCAAATAACGGCTTCGAGTACCGCGTCGAGCCTGCCGCACTTGGTCTGATCGAATCGCTTGATGACCTAGGAGGAAGCGATAGGTGGGGCGCAGAAGTCGCAATCGGGGAATGGTGTCGGAACCCTGCGTGGTCTGAATTGCGCTCGACTTTTGCGATCGACCTTGGAGCGGGGCGATTTCTGGACGCCTATCGAATGCTTCGGCGCAAGATCGGACCTGTTCCGCTCCAAGAAATGGTATTTGTAAGTTCGATGCGTTCGGATAGCTTTTGCGACTTCGCCCAAACATTCGAGGAAGTACTCGAGTTTGCGAGGACGACTGAGGGTGTCAACCTGGCCGGCGGCCGATATCGTAGATCTCCTGAGAACATTTTCATTGCCGACGCGGTGTTGGAGCAGTAGTTGTCCACCTCCGCACATGCAAGAGCGCTTGTCGTCCACGCGCTGAAGATAGAACAGCGGCCCGACATACCGCTGTATGTCTTTGGAATCAATGGTCGCCTGATACACCAGTTTGCCGCAGTTCAACCCGCCACCCGCAAAGACTCTGGGGCACTTGTCGGCTATCAACGTTCTCGCGTCGAACGCCACATCCGCGAGATCAGGGATTACCTCGCGCAGCCGGACGCGTTGCTTCCGAACGCCATTGTGGTTGCGTTTGACACTTCAGTAGGTTTCACACCCATGAGCGGGATCGTCAAAGCTGAGTGGGGCATTCCTGGCCGCCTTCGGATTCCGCTCCCAATCCCAGGCAAACGTAAGCCGGCTCTCGTTGTTGACGGACAGCAGCGGATGTCAGCGTTCGCTGAACTCCCCCCTATCCGGATGTTTCCTGTCGTCGTTGTTGGCTTCTCAACCACATCCAGTGAGCTTGAGCGTGAACAATTCGTCCTCGTCAACAAGACGAAACCATTGCCCAGAGACCTGTTGAATGAACTCATCCCACATTTGGACACTGACGACTTGCCCCCGGCGTGGCGTGTCCGCCAAGTCGCTGCCACCGTGCTGGAAAAGCTGAGGTTCGAGCCTCGGTCACCGTTCTATGGTCGTATCCGCGGTCTAGGAGCAGTTCCTGACGATGGAGCCAACATCAGTCAGGCTGCCATTCTGGGCGTAATTGAGAACAGCATCCGAAGGGGGGGTGTCCTCTCTCGGTGCTATCGGATTGAGGGGAAGTCGGACATCGACGACATGGTCAGCATCGTTGCCACATTCTACTCCGGGGTGGCGCAAGTTTGGCCTGAGGCGTGGAATGAGAGTCCCTGGTCAAGCCGCCTGGTCCACGGAGTCGGGATTGTTGCCATGGGACGCCTGATGGATGTGGTTATGAAGGAAGTCGATGCTGAGAACCCGCGCTCGGTATCGATGGTGGTGCGACGCGTGGCTCGTCTGAAGCGCCGCTGTGCTTGGACAAGTGGAAGTTGGCCTAAGTTGAAGGTGGCGTGGAATGAGTTACAGAACACCAGTCAGGACAAGCGACGGTTGGGAAACTATCTCCTGGAAGCGTATGAGTCGGCTTCCGGTCGAAAGTGAGCACTATCCAACTCTCGGAGAGCCCTCAATTGGAAGGCGGGTGTTGATCCGTGAACTGATCGGCGAGTCCCCGGCATGCTTGGGGCTTGTCGCGGAGCACGATGACGACGGCGAAGCGTCTCCTGCGTGGCGGCCTAAAGCAGGGAGCGTATCGATGGACACGGCTGCTGACCCCGATTGGTGGTGCGGTTCCAGTTCACGAACTCCGGTCACGCTCCCTACACCCGTGCTTGTTGATCACTGCGGGAAATAACGAACACAGGTGCGGTGACACGGCGGAAGGCCAAGGTACTGGCCCTCAAGTCCTCATGTGGTTCCGCCTTCCGCCCAGTCTAGAAGAGCTCTCATCAGTGACGAAGCTCCCGCGACCGTGAACTAGCACGAGTCGACTCGGGTCGACGACAGCCATGTTGATCGCCCCGGTTGCTGCGTGCTTCGCATGACTGGTTTGCACGAGCATGACGTCGACACCCCTCACCATGGCAGCGAGCGAATCGCTATTGCCCGTGCCCGACGATGACCTCACCACGACATCCGGCCACCGCCCCCGAATCCACGAAGTTACCACTCGAATTGCACTCTCCATCAACGAATACACGCCGACAGACTTGAAATTCGGCACGTCCTGCCCTTTGGCCGCTTCTGGATCTGGAAGCGTGAAATCAGTGCCGGCACCCCGGAAGAGCAGGCTAAGCAGGATGGCATCGCGCCGATCAATTCGATCGGTCCACAATTTGGCGACTCCTGCTGCGCGGGCGATCACGGTCGTCCGTTCCGCGGGATCTGGACAGGCGGACATTAGAAGCAGGTCGATCACCTGCGCCAACCACTGCCCGTCTCGGGGCCCAATGATTGACAGTTCGCGCGTTATGGCGCTGAGGATTTCGCGATATTCCTGCGATGTGCAGCCGACTGCGAGCACCTCATCAAGCAGCGAAAGTGCTGCCTGCCGTTCAGTTTTGCCTGGCTCACTGGACAACATGATGTCGAAGGTGTTGGTAGCGAGCGCCACGGCTGACGGTGGAATGCCGCCGGATATCAGCCACTCGACGAACAATGGAATACCATTGCGGACCCGAGCGCGTCGTGAGTCATTGAGCGCGTCGATGAAAGCCTCTGCAAGTTCGTCCGCAGTGGCCATGAACTCGTCGGGTGTTCGCAACCATTCGCGCGACCACTCGGAGAGCAGGTCTGGCCGATCTGGCCAATCACCGTTGAGCCAGTCGAGCCAGTCGGTCGGTACCCGAGCCTCTGACGTCAAGGCGCAAAGGCTGTCGAAGAAACTCCGCTCGACCGCGTTCTCCAGTAGCCCCGAACGGTCTGAATCGGACAACCGATCCACGACTGCCAACGCCCGCATCGCGGATGCCGAATCGCGCAGGTTCACCGCTGCGGCAAGGGCAATGGCTGCAATCGATCGATTGGGCGCCTGTGAACTTGCGATCCTGAGGGCCGCTTCGTATTCTCCGTCGTAGTACAGGCTGAGCGGAGTTACAGGCGGTTGCGCCGCGGCCTGATCAACGCTGGTCGCCGCCAGCACTTCTGCGATGACAGGATCGTCCGGGTAGCGCGCAGATAGTACCCGCAGTTGTTGCTCCTGGGGACTTTCAAGCAGTAGCTGCCCAAGTGCATAGCAGCGCGCCGTGGCGGTGGTGGTCACTTGGTAGCTGTGGGTGACGAGTGCTGGCCAAGCAACGTCCAATCGCTCTGCTGCGCTTCGCCACTCGTCAACCGCTGAGGAACGGAGGGCTGGAGTTACCAGCAGTTCGTCGGCAGCTTCAGCGAGACTCTCAGTGACTGCCGGTGGGCGAGCTAACAGCGAGATACCCTGCAGCGAAGGGTCATCGCGCAAATCCTGCGGTGTACCCAGCGAGCTCAACAGCTCGACTCGAAGAAACCTTAAATTCGTGGCACTCAGAAGAGCGCGTCCGCGCAGTTCATCCAGCGCCGCCTCCGCCTGTGGGCGGTCATTTCCGACCAGGCTTTCGTAGAATTGACGAAGGATCCGCCCAACGGGCCGCGGTTGGTCGACGCCGCGATCGGGTTCGATCGCCCACACGTTTGTCAGAGAATCGACATTTCGTCGTACCTGGTCCACCCATCCGCGCGCGACGTCGACTCGGATCACTGAACCCGCGGGGACGAGCGCGATCGCTGCCTGGTCCACCGGATCGGAGGACGTCGTCGATACGTCGACCTGACCGGTGGTAAGGGGGCGACTTAGCCAGCATTGGACTTCCTCGCGGAGAAGTCGCCCGTCACGGTGCGATGGCGCGATGGCGTACCAGCGCGTGGTGCCCGAGACTTTAGCCGGGAGCAGCGTCCTTGCGTTCAGTCGTTCGTAACGGGTGCGGAGGGTGGCTAGCAGTCGCGCTAGTTCCCCGTCCAGTTTCGATGTAACGATCTCGTTGGGCGGTGCGAAGAAGGCCGTAGTTAGTTCGGTCAAGCGCTACCCCACCGGTCTTCATAGGCGTGGCGTGCGCGGGCGACGGCATCGGTGTCGTCCGTTATGAGAATCGACTCCTCAAGTCTACGGATCCCGTTGTAAGTCAGATTCATTGAGCCGCTTAACAACACCTTGCCTGACAGAATGCCCTTCTCATGCAGTTCGCTCGCGTATCTGCACGTCAGCCGTCCGCTCAATCCACCGTCAGCGGCGACCCTGCCTTGGAGCTGCTCGAAGAACGCCCGATTGTGGTCGTCGGGTCGACAGGCAATGACGACGGCGCCGCCGCGCTGCAGCTGGTTGACCAGCACTTCCGCTAGCCTGATGGGTCGCCGCGGCAAATCTGGAAGTAGGCCGGTGAACAGCCCGCTCCTGTTGTCGAGCACGACGACATCGGAGATCCAGGGTGTCACGATCCACATCGGAGTACTCGGCTTGAGAAGCTCCGCAACGAACAGCGCCTGCAGGGCGTCGGCAAGCTCCTCACGCGAGGAAAGCGCCGATGTACGCAGGCTTCGTGATCTCACTGGCGCGCCTCGCGCAACTCGACGCGAATGTCGATGCCGTCGACCGATCGCGACAGTCCGACGACTCTCGGGTGAAACTCAAGTACGTCGACACTAGTGGGTTCGGTCAAGAACTCGCGGATCACGATGGCAGCGGAGTCGTCGGTCGGAACGCGGATCGTGGCCGTCGCTGCCTCCTGCAGGCGCATGTCGAGAGCAACTCGCCACTCTGGGGTGGTCGCGTCCACCACCGACTCGGGAGGCCGAACTATGTCTGCAAAGAGGAGTCGATCCGTGGGCTCGTACTTTCTGAAGGGAGAGTAGGTCTGCAGGGCGGACGATCTCAGGCGGTACCCGCGCGACCACAGGAGGCCGACGAGCTGACCAATCTCCCAGCCTGGTTGGCCGACATGACCGAGTGCGACGGCCTGCAATTTTCTTTGAATCTCGGGATCAGATGCTGCGACGTAGGCGAACACTCTGAGTTCGACGTCGATCCCGAGTCTTGATTCGATTGCGTCCCAGCGGTTTATGAGATCAGCAACCAGCCCCTCGAGAGCTTGACCGCTTCCTGGACGCAGGAGGCGCGTCGACAATGCGGAGACGATGGCGTGATCGCAGGCCAGCCCGACTTCGAACAGGGAGGTACGGAGTCTGCGCCAGGCCTCAGTGAGGCCGGCAAGGTCGTTGGCCGCGCGAATGTCTGCTACGCGGTCAGCTATGGGAGCCGCACTCGCTTGCGATAGGAAGCTCCGCAGGTTCTCGTCGACGCGTTCACCGTCGCAGGGACCGAGCGCGGTTTCGACCAGAGCCCAGAATCTGCGCGGATCCTCTACATATCTGTCAACCAAGGCTTCGACCACACCAAGACCACCGGGTTCGTCCTCGCTGATGTGGATCAGCGCGGTTCGCTGGGCTGATGGCGAGTCGGCGACCAGGTCGATCCGGAGTTCGCTCGCATCCACTTCTGGACACGAGTTCTGAATCGCTTCCACTACCGCCGATGCCAGAGTGGTCAGGTACCGCTCATCCAGCCACCCCTGCCATTCGATCCGCGGGGAGGCCCACAACGCCGTCGCAGCAGATCGCAACTCCGCGAGCACACCTGGCACGTCGAGTGCCGAACGGATGTCCACGATGAGATTGGCATCAGGTCCTCCGCTTCCGCCGCCTGGGGGCTGACCAATGTCGAGTACTCCGAAGACTTTGCGCGCTGCGTCGAGCATCAGCGTCCGCAGACGGTCGTCGGACAAAACCCCTAGCGTCTCCTCGATCGATTGCGCTTGGCTTTCGACGACCATCACTGAGAGCAGGATTTGATGGAGCCAGTCTCGGTTGAATCCGGACGGAACGAGTTCGACGAGACGGTCGCCGGTGCGGATGAGAAACTCCATCCGCGCTACGCGCAGCGACTGTAAGAGTGCCGTGCTCGTCAAAATGATTTCCGGCAGGCGGACCGTGAGCGCTAGACCGTCGACGTCAACTACGAACCCGACGTTTACGACGTCGCCGTCTAGAGTGATCGAATGACGCGTTCTGGGCGGGTCGCCTGCGGCATTCCGTTCCACTGCGAAACCGTCTGCGTAGCGCCACACCGTTTGCGCACAACGATGCCGATGCGTGAATGCTTGGAACCCTGAGATGACCTGTGCCCAAGGGGTTCCGGCAGGCATGTCCAGCACAACGGGTTCACCTTCGTGCCTAAATGCCACGCTCCAATTCCACTCGGCATACGACGAATCCGACGCCTTTGCCGGAGGCGCGGTTACCCGCAGCGCCCGCGGTTGGACGAGTCGGACAGCGTCGCAATTCGGCTCGGGCTCTAGCTCGGCATATCGGTCACAGAATGTTGACAACTCGAGCGCTGGCGCCTGAGGAAGGGGCGGTTCCACCCACAAGCGATCGCGGCGCCCGTTGCGAGCATATCGATAACTGACCCGACCAGGAGCGAACTGACGCATCCCCTGAGACACTGGTTCCGACTCAGGTTCGTCACGCTGCAACGGAGTCGTCACTTCGATCTCTGGCGTCTGAAGTGGCGAGAACAGCGCAGGCGGAAGAAAATCCGCGAGCGGCCGCGGCCAGTCGTCTTCGCCTAGGCGAAGGTCCGACGCTGCGACCTCCAGACCGCGAATGAGCGTCGGAAATACTGACGGGATGAGCCCCCGTGGATGGTCCCACAAGACTGCACGCAGGTCCTCGTCTGTCAACGACAACGCACGCTGCAACTGCCGCCCCATTCGCTCAATTGCGTTCGCATTGAGTTGTTCTCGGACGTGCCCCAGCAGCCGTTTAGCATGTTCGCGTTGATTCTCTCGCGACCTGCCCCACGGCTTCTCGATCACCTCGGCCAATGAAGTGCCGGGACCAGATCGTGAGAGGCGGTCCAACAACCACCATGTCGCTTGCATCTTCAGAATGCTTCTATTCCTCAGCGGCAGGGCCACACGTGGCACGACGGGATCGAAAAGTGCTTCATACGAGTGGAATGCGAGACGATCGCGTCCAAAGTCGGAAAGCACGACCACGGTCCAAGGTCGCATGGTCGGTTTGCGCCCGGCGCGTCCCCGACGCTGAATGAACTGCGCCGGATCTCGGGGTGCTTTGTGCTGTATGACGGCGCCGACGGACGCATCGTCAAAGCCAACTTCGAGCGACGCGGTGGCGACGACGACATCTGCGCCGGCGTCGACCCCGCCGTCTCGAGAGGTCGTCCGCGCGACGCGGACGGGGCGATCGAGCGTTCCGAGATCCTCCGCGATGCGCCAGACCTGGCCGGCTTCGTCGCGCACGTGGACGTCTGGACCAGTCGATGCCCGAAGTGTGGCTAGACTGCCGTTAGGCTTGCGGTTGACGCCGCCGGATCGCCATCCCTCCGCATCCTGGAGTTGGGCATGAAGCCTGTTGGTTACGTCCAGGTCATCCACGAAGACGAACAGCTTCGATCCGAAGGCACCTCCGCTGGCGCCGTCGGGGGTTGGATCGAGCGTCCTTCGAAATAGCATGGATGCCTGAATAGTGGTTGACAGCAACGAAGTCTGCGATGCAGGATCGCCACGCAGGGCAAGGAAGTATTCGCGGCCGATTTCGTCCATCTCGCCAGGCTCCGTTTGAACCACGGCGATGTTGGAGGTCGGGAGGCCCGTCAGATCCGCGAAGAATCCGATGGGGTCTGCCAGCGTCGCCGAAAGTCCGACCACGTGGGGCGGTGTCGCTACCTCGGCTCGCCACCTCCTCAGCAGGTTAGCCACTTGTGCGCCATGGGTTCCCGCGTATGTATGAACTTCGTCTAGTAGCACGAACTCAGGCGATCGAGAGTCGTCTCCTACGAGTACTCGGCGGAAGTCCTTCGAGCCCAGTCCCCCTATTGACCATCTCGGTGGTGGTGAACAATACGGTGGGCGGGGACGCCCTGAGACGGTCGCGCGTGAACGTCAAAACCTCGGGCCCGACGGCCGATCCGCACGTGTCACAGACAAGTCGTTCGCTCGTTCCGGCTGAACTGGGCCAGACGAGTCTTCCGCCGCAGCCGTCTTCGAGACAGCCGATGATCGGACAAACGAGGCCATCGGGAACTTTCTTCCACGCCGAGTACGTCGATCGCTCGGCGCCTGCGCGGTCATTCGGGACGGCACCGTAGAGCACACCGACGTTGGGAATCGACTCCCCGAGCGAGCGGCAGGTGATCAGGAGGTTGCGCAACTGATCTCGGAGCAGTTCTATGCGCGGATAGATGGCAATGATCCGCGGCACTCCACTGGGCCGGGGTGTGGCGGCCAACTGAGTCAGTGCCGGAAGGTAGAACGCCAACGTCTTACCGGAACCCGTGCCGGCGGCGATCACCGTTCCGCGCTGCCCCAAACCAGGTTGAGACAGGCGAGTCAGCGCTCGCACTTGAAACGCGGAAACCTCACGCTTGCCCAGGATCGAACTCATGACGGCCTGGTGGCGGTCCGACCAGACGGCGCCACTCGAACGCAATGTCGCGCCGAGCGCTTCGGCATCGACATCGCGCCGAGGGACCGTCCGAGGGCGACTGAGGAACCGAACATCTGACACCAGACTCGCTGCCGAAGTCCACGACTGGCCGTGAAACCACTGACGTAGTCGCGCGGCAAGGCGCACCGTCTCTGCCATGCGACTACGAAAGCGCTGCTCAGTGACACCCGACGCAAACAGGAGGCGCCGGTCGAGCAGCGCATCGATCACGGTGTCGACGTCTTCGTCCGGCGCCAACTGCTCGATCAAGTGCTCGAGTTCAGATTCGGTCAGTGAGCCATCGCTCACACCCCAACTCAGTAGCGGCAATTCGTGACTTTCTACACCGTTGAGCACGGCGCGCAGGGCAGCATCAGTCATCGTCGACGCACCACAAGGTCGTCGTCGACACCGGCCGCACGCAATCCGTCGAGAAGGCTGGGCGTAACATCGGCCAGAGATAATCCGCCTTCCGATGATGCCGTTTCGAGGGCCTTCTGCACGTCTGGTGTGAGCGCTGCGCGTTCGTCCTTCAGCGCCTGCAGCGCGCGAGTGAGTTCATCACCGAGCTTCTTGAGCCGCTCGAGCCACGACGCGCTCGCATCACCCTCGCAGAGTTCCGCTATCACTTTGTGCTCGTCGGCAATTGGATCCTGGCGCTGGAGCATCAACAGCTTCGTAGCTCGTCTTTCTGCAGTGTAGCGGTGCGTGGAGCCGCCTAGCAGTCGGTCAGGTTTAGCGTCTTCGAGGAGCGATTGATACCCGTCGAAGATGCCTCGCCAACGCGCCGCCGCCCATCGCATCGAGCGCGCACGCTGTTCTTTGGCTATCTCGATGAGCTTGGCGGCGGGTTGTTGCTGAAAAGCCTTGGGGCCATATCGTGATAGCCCAGCACGAAATGCGTTGACCGCCGCAGATGTGGCCTTCGCGTCGATCGGCGGCAAATCGGTGATGGACAGACGTGGCCTGAACTTCGCGACACCGGTTAGGTAGTCGGATACGCCGTCGATCGCGTCCACGAAGTGGTTCGCCTTTGCGACGAGATCAAGACTTGAATCCGCGGACTGCGTAGCCTCGAGCTTCAGTTGCAGATCGACTGACTGGTCGTAAAGGCTCATCGGGCCAAGCCCTTGACGGCATCGTCGAAGCGACTCGTGGACTCGAGGACACGCGTGACCGCCTTCTCGATGTCGGTAGCGCCCCCAACCTCGGTTTGCCTTGCTGCGAGGTCCCGTTCCACGCTCTGGATCGCAGCAGCGGCCCTCACTGCGAATTGGTGAACTACCGCAACGTGATCTGGTACGTCGCTCGCCAGGAGAGCGAGCTTTTCCTGCAATGTCGCGCTCTTCGTCACTGTATCGGCGGCTTCGCCGAACGCGCGAAGCGCGCGCGCTGGGTCTCGGGCACCGAGCTTGGTCAACTCCTCCACCGCGTTGCCGTCGGACAGGCGTCCAGATTGGTGTGCGGCACGTAGGACGGTCAACACCTTGGTCGTCTGATCCTCCCACGATCGTTCTCGCTCAGGGTCGACGAGTGACTGCGCCGCGGCTACCCGAACCCGGAGCGCCTCCCACTCCTCTTCAACTGCGGGTCTCGACCGCGCGGAGGAAAGCCGCGATGGCCGGATCGCTGGTGTCCAGTTCCCAGGTTGACGCAAAGTCCTTCACGATCGGCAACAGACGATCGGCCTGTACCATCCGGACGCCGCCGGCCTTGCCGCGAGCTTCGCCGAACTCTGCCTCGATTCGCTTCTGAAGCCGCCGCTTCAAATCTAAAGCCTTGGCTACCAGGGCAGTCCACTTCGCCGATCTCTCAGACGAACCCGCATCTGTTCCGGCGGCGGAGAACAAGGCCGAAATATAGTCGGCATTCGAGGGCCCACGACGCAATTCGCCAACTATCGCTGAAGCAACGATGGCGCCTTGCACGGCGGCCGCCGTTGATCCGGTAATGGGACGGGCCAACTTCGTTGCGACTGCTGTCGTCCAGTCCTCGACCGCCGAGGCGAGCATTTGGCGGTACACCGCGCTTTGCGGCCAGTCTTCCGAATCGAGTTCCCTAGCAAGAAGCAGCGCCTGGAGCGCGGCGGCGTTGACTTGGTTCCGATCGACGATGATGACTGCCGTGTCTGAGGTCTGCTGGGTCACCGTTCCCACAATGACGATATCGGCCTCTCGAAAGCAGTACGCATCGAAGTCCGGGCCCAGATTGACAGGTATGGAACCGACTTCGAGGTTCTGTTGGATGGTGGTATGGATCGCCTTCCGAAGATCCCTCGTGGTGCTTGCCGACAGTTCACGCTGGCCGCTGGACCATGCCGTCAATTCGGCGAACTGCTTTCGAGGGCCAGACTTTAACCGTTCCTCGATACCGCCTCGGGGGGTAGGACGATTCGTTGCCTCGGTCGGTCGAGAGGTGTCTTTAGGGCCACCACCCGAGTCCTGAAGTGTTCGCAACGTTTGCAGCTCATCAGCGAAGTCGCCGACACCGAAGGCCTCAAGAATTGCATCGCTGACACTGGCAGGAGAACCTTCGCTGGACCAGTATCGGAGGATGTTGCTAACACGGTCATGGTCGACCGGTCGCAGAGTTCTGACGCGCGCAGCGATCAGCGGCGGTAGCGGATCGCTGTTCTGGTCGAACGGGGCCAGCGTCGACGACGCGGGGAATCCATCCCTGCGCAGGTCGCCGGCGCCTTGGAGGAGAAACCGATTGATCACTTCCCGCACGACGTCGCGCGGGTCGAATCGTTCGGTCGACAGAGCACGCACGAACCTGCCTGCGGCGACGTCGTTGAGGGGATACAATCCGTAACCGTCGCGACTGGTTCCAAACGTGTCGTGGCAGACTTCTTGGTGCGGACAGGTTTTGCACGCATTTCGAAGCCAGTTGTCGTCGTCCTTGTGCCGTCCTGTCCATTCCGCGTCGATCTCATCGGGGCCGAGTCGAGTTGCGTTGAGGTAACGCGCCACGAAGGACAGCGCCTCTTGCTCGTCGACGCCGTCCTCCCCGTAGGGAGCGTCGAGCCAGTATGCGTCGTCGCAGCGCGTCCGGACGGTATCGAGATCGTCGAAATGACCTTCGGTGACGGCGAAGATCATCCGCAGGCTGCACATGTCGCCGTCCGCGGAATGGGTCGGTTCGACGATGGCGTCCAAGAACTCTCGCTCGACACCGTGCAGAACCGTTAGGTCTTCAACGAAGAGCGCCAGTTGCCTTCCGTCGCTGTGCAATGCCCTTCGAACTTCCCGGAAGACCTCCACGAGGTCAACCTGGTTGGACACGGCTACGCGCTTCTCCGCTGCCGGCAATGCCTCATTGATCATTGCCACGGCTGCATCTTTGAGTTGCGGGATCGTCGCAAGCTTGCTCAGCAGGTCTCTCGCTCCCTTGGTGGCGTCGCCGATCTCCTCGAAAGTGAGCGGAAAGTCTGTGTTCAGGAAGTGCGTTGCGTCATCGTCGAGACCGTCACCCTCTTCACGCCCACGAAGCGCCAGACCCACCAATCGCTGAACGACTGCGCCATCTGCCACCAGCTTGCGACGCACAACGGGGTCGCGGAGCAGATCCGGCAAGTCTCGGGAGAGCTTCTTGCGCAGTTGCGCGGTCCGGTGGTCCTCTTGGGACCTCACTTGATGCTGGTCCAGCTGACTCACCAGCAGCGCCAACTCGTCGAGCAGTCGCTCGGCCAGGATCTCGTCAGACTCCGTGTGCGCGGGCGCCGCCTGGAGTGCTTCGCGAGCCTCGTCGATCCTCGGCCCGTTGAGGTCGCGGATGACTATTTCGATGGCGCGGCGGAGGCCGGTGCGGTTCTTCGGAAGGTAACGGACTTCCCAGCCGGGTTCGCCTTCAGTCTGATCCCTCACCCATCGGACGAGGTGGGACTTTCCGGTACCGGAACCGCCGACGACCGGTATGAAGAGATATCCGTCTGGCCGCAGCGGGCCTCTGAGTGCGCCCAGGACATCCGCTTCGGTCGCCCAAGTCCCGCCCGTTCGCTGATCGAGGCGGCGCTGACGCAGCCGCAACGGGTGGTGTATAGCCTGGAAGCGGCCATCAGTGAGACTCGCAGCGTCACGCGGAGTTACCGCCAACACTGCATCATCGCGCCAGCAGACAAAGTCGTGGAAGGTGGTCGTCACTATCGTGCACCCATCCGAACGTGGGAGAAAGTCGATCCGTCCGCCTTGGCCACGCGTGCGGCGTCTGCGCGATCGTCGACAACAATCGAACCTTTGCTCGCCAACCGTTCCAGTGCATCAGTCAACGGCACCGTGATTGCGCGATTTTCGGCGGCGGGGCGCTCCCAGTTACTCGTGACGAACTCCTGGTAGCGTCCACCGTCCAGGACGGGCACGCACTCCCCGACCTTGCTCACGAATTCGCGAGCTGTGAGTTCATCTGCGGCGGTGAATACATCTGGCAGCGCATCGCGGATCGCAACCGTCGGGTCTGGGACCAGGCGCCCGTTCGGGTTCGCCCACGCGAAGCCCAGCGAGCACGCCCATCGACGAAACGCGTTCCACCTCGTGGAGTTACCGATCGGCCAGTTCGAGGATTCACCCCCGTCCTCGTCCTGGCGAGGGCCAAAGTCCTTGGTTTGCAGAGCCTCCGCCGAGCGCGGCCCACCTTCCATCTGGATTGGCGACTCGGCTGGAGGCAGTGTCAGGAACCAACTCAGCGCGTTCGTAAGATCCCTGGCGCCGACCTGACTTCGCCATGGCGTGGAATTCAAGGAGTCGTCAAAGACGCGTTTGCGCAGTAGTTTCACCATTGCGCCACGGCCCTCCTCGACCGCAGGGAGTACCCCTTCCGCCAAGGTCACCTTGTCCTTGCTTCGAAGAACCAACCCGAGTTCTATGGCTGCTTTGAGATTCTCGTTCACATCGCGTTGTGGATTGGCGCCTCCGAGGCTCGCAGGTGCGAGGGTAGCGAGCAGTCGTTCGGGGTCGTCCTGCTGTGCCCGCTGGGCGCCAAGATAACGCACGATGGTCAACGTGACGCTGGGGCGTAATTCAGGCGGATTCAACAGAGCCATGGCAACAACCTCCTACTGAAGTTCTTCAATGTCCGCGAGCGGATAAGAACCGTCCTGCTCACTGAGCGTGAGGCCGCTCCGGCCGACGGGCGAGTCGGGTGCCCCGCAGATGACCGTCAGTGGGGCACGGCTATTGCCGTCAAGCCACTCCTCCGCGTCCTCCCCCGCGGACAACAGAATCAACGTCGGAACCCCGACCGCCGTAATGGTGTCGAAGTCGCGGCGTGAATCCACCATCAGCGAGTGCAGAAGTGCTGGCGACTTGGCCACCACCTCCCGAACCACCTCTATCAGGCTGTCGCCCGCAACGATTAGACCGATACCGGCCGCTGACACCAGTCTCGGTAGGAGTTCGCGCAGCTTGCGCCGATTCGAGTAGATCGACGGGTCCATGTAGATGGCCACCCGCCGCCCGTAGACGCCACGAACGGCCAAACGATCGAGCGATGGCCTCTCGTCTGGGGTGACGGCGATGGCGGCTGGAATTGGTGACGGTGATGTCCAGCGGGGCTTTCCACGCGCCCGACACCAACGACACCCGCCGCACGCAACCAGACACGTAGTGCGTAACTGAGGCGGTTCGTCGATCGTGAAACTCTCGCCGATGAGCACACCGGTACAGACTGTTCCATTCATCGCACTGCGCAGTCTAAGGAGACCCCTTCGTGAATTCTCGACCATTGACTGGCGAGTCGGTTCGACGACGTCCCGCCAGAACTGATCCGTCTGATGGTCGCCCCTCCCGAGTCGGACGGTCAGCCATCCGATGTCTGATTCCAACTCTCCATCGTCGTCGTGACCCGAGAACGAGAAGTCCCACTCAACGGCGCCGGCCCTAGCCAGCAAGATCACGGTGAACAGATTCCAGCGCTCGTTGTACTCACTATTTTCCTTGACCTTTCCAGAGGTCGCAGTCAGCGGAAGGCGACGAAGCTCATCGCCGAGGTCCCTGGCGGCGAGCAGCATTGCGGTCCATCGTTCGCGCGCCCGTTCAGACGTGAGGTACGTGGGTGACGCGAGGTCATGCGCAACGTCGTCGTCTTCGCGGGTACCGAGAAGCACTGAAGTAGATGCGTTCCCGTCCCGACCGCCACGTCCGACCTCCTGGTAGAAGCGGTCAATGCCTTCAGGGACGCATGCGTGAATGACAGAACGGATGTCGGGGACGTCGATACCGAGCCCGAAGGCAGAGGTTGCCACGACCAAGTCGATCGTGGATTGCACACCGCCGTCGGCACGCAGCCCACGAAGGACTTTCTCCCGGTGGCTAGTGGATGAGCCACCGTCGACGATCTCTAGGCGCCGGAAGCCGGCGGCCCGGAGAAGTTCCGCGATCCGACTGGGCGTGAATGTTCCGGGCCGTTGCACTTGACGGAGTGTGGTGTACACGACCGCTGGCCGTGGAACGTGACGCAGCGTCTCGAGTAAATGCCCCTCCCGCGCTACGGGTTCGAGGTCCGTCGCCTGCCAGTAGCTCGGCTCTGGTCTCAAAACCGGAGCGGCCACCTGGAGGAAGGGCCCAGGTTCACCCAACAGGGCACGTAGCAGAAGCAGGACGTCTTCGGTCAACGTCGCACTGGCCAGAATGGTCTTGAACGGCGGGTGGCCCGCGCGCTTGGCCTCGCGCAGCATGAACCGACGAAGCCCGGCCAGACTATGGAAGTGCGGTCTGAACGCATCACCCCAGGACCCGACGACGTGTGCTTCGTCGACCCCCAGCATGGCCAGCCGACCGCCGCCGGCCGCCTCGGCGAGTGGCCGAGCCAGTGAGGAGACGACTGCCTCGGGGTTAGTGAAGATCACCCGCTGCTCTCCGGACCAAAGTCGTTCTCTGAAGCTCTTTTTCGCCGCGTCCGACAGACCTCCGTGGTACGCCGTCCCAGGCGAGTTGGGGTTCTGCGCTCGGTAGCGGCGTTCCTGATCGAGGGCCAGCGCGACAGTCGGTACCACGATGACGGAAGTCATCCCAGGCGATGCCGTTTCTGCGGCTGCGAGCATCGCCAAGGTCTTTCCCGCCCCGGTGGGCAGATTCACCACCAGTGTTGCCCCCGCCGGTAGCACCATTGCACTGCGGACGGACGCCCGCTGCCCGGGAGTCTTGTACGTGGAAAACGATGTGTCGATGGCCCTCAGAAAGGGATCGCCCTGGACGGTCTCGTCGGTGCGACAGGGGATGCCCGCGGCGGAGTCCGCGTCAACGCTCATCCCATCGGGAACGTCGAGCCACTCTGGCCGCCACGCCTCCGCCGTGATCCGGACGCGTTGCGCTCCCCTCCGCTGTGGTAGCAGTCCGTAGCTAAGCCATTCGAAGGACCCTGGAAAGAGCTTGCAGACCGGCACTTCGAGCCACGCCCGTATGAATGTGTTTCGGTCCGTGGTCGATGCGACGCGCCGTTCATCGTCTGCCCTCAGGCACTGGCGGATGAGGACTGCGATATCGGCAGCACCGTTCGAAGTGTTCGGCCCGTGGGTGGATAGTGCGGAGGCAAAGCGATTGGTCACGTCGAATGCGGCGCCAACCGCCCAAGCATCGAGGATCGCCTGTGCAAAGCCCGGATGTATCACGGCTTGCCGAGCATTCCGAGGTCACCGACGAAGATGGCACCACAACCGAGCGGTTCCACTTGCGTTTGCAACCGCTCGGGTACGAGCACCTCGAGTCGCTCGAGATCGCCGTCGGAGTCGATCAGTCCGGCGATCCGGCGGGCGCGACTGCGATCGACTCGCCGTCCGATCACGTCCCTAACCTGAATCGCTGCTGAATGGGGCCGGTCGACCACGGATGGACGCACGTCGACAAGCCTTCGTGTTTGCTCAGCAGCGTTGAGACACAACCCTGTCCAGTCCAACGATGCCGTGAGTTGTTCGAAGAGATCTGGCCTTGAACTGAGGTTCAGATCTCCCATCTTGTCGTAGGGTTTCAACAGTCGACCATCCGTGGCCGCGCCACCAGCAGGTGTCATCACCACCTTCTCGACAACCGGCGGCGAAGCTTCCTGGAGCACCTGATCGATCCAGGGCAGGAGACTTAGCGCATCCGCCTCCTCGGTGAACTCATCACCAAACGACGCCGAAACCAGAAAATCGGCGCGGAACACCACTTCGGCCGGCCACATCCCGGGCCAAGGCCGGAACATCGCGAACGTTACGCCCCGGTCGTCACGCAACAGATGCTGTCCGATGGCGTCCACCATCGGATGGCCAGCGCGCAGAATGGGCAAACGGCGACGCACACCGGCAGGTCGCGCGACCGCCAAAGGGCAGTCGGCCGCAGCCGCGATCTTGGTCTCCAGATCGAACGGAACCTGCGGCCGAGGGCGCTTGCCGACCCTGAGGACTTCTCGATCTTCCCACGTGAGGCTGGTGCCGACGCCTTCGAGCCAAGTTATCAGTCTGCTCGTAAGGGTCGGATTTCGATCGCTCTTGATCAGCCGCTCGTCGACGGATTGACCCTCAGAAACGGGCGCCTGCTCCTCCACCTCATCGAGCGCGTCATGAGCAACGATCCGAACCTGCTCGGCTGCAAGCTTTTCCACTTGCTCGGTGACCGAATCACCGAGTGCATCGGGCCCTTCGCGAAGCGTCGCCGCCTGCACCGCACGTTCGGTATCACTCAGGACGTACTGAAGTGACGACAGCGACCGCGTGAATGCGTGACATCCGTCAGCGGCGAACTCGAGCCAACCCATTGCATAGGGTTCGTCGCCGAAAACGACGACCTTGGATTCGATCGGCCCCATGAGGGTTGGAGCATGACGGTCGCAACGTCCGATGCGTTGCTCTATCCGGAACGACTCCCAAGGCAGGTCGAGATGGATCAACAGGTCAGCAACCTGCAGGTTCGCACCCTCTTCGGCGCTGGCATCTACCACCAGAATCGAGCAGAACCCGCCCTTCGTCCAGCGTTCGATGGCGTCACGGTTGTCTTCTTCGCCGTTGGTCTTCAAGTGGGTTGCGACTCGTCCCCGGCCCCAGCGTCGAATCATCTCGGCCGACATGGCAACCGCGGATTCCGTGAACGACGTGGCGAGAACGACGCGCAACTGGGTTCGGGAACCAGTGAACGGTGCCAGCGCGTCCACGAGAGCCTTCGTTTGGCCATCATGTTCGGCGTGGATCGCATCGACCAGTGAGTCAAGGCTCGCCAACACGTCGCGATGAACCAATTCTCCGAGCTGCGAGACGGGACCCGACACCTCGCCACCCTCGCTCGAGCGCAATGGCAGCAGAGCGTGCGACAACGACCCGCAGCGCTGTGCGACCTCACGAAAGATGTCGACACACTCCTGCAGGTCTAGCTCACCCGTCTCTGATGCCGCCAGCAAGTCAAGGCGGAGCCGATCGAGCAGTTGGGTGCGTTGCAGGTCGGTGGGATCGCCTACTGACACGATGAAGGGCCTCCCACGCTTTCGGCCGCGCGCGCCGAAACTCGCCATCACCTCGGGTGTCCGGCGCGTGCGCAACACGCGCCGGTGGAGGCGGTAGGCCTCCGACAGATGGTGTCGCACGCGCGTTACCGCGGTCGGTCGCGATTCGGCGTCGGCACAGGTAGCGGACGCGAGGAGTTCGGCGAGCAGTTGGTCTTCGGGATACTCCGTCTCCAACTGCTCGGCGTACAGCGTCAGGTCGAACTCGTCGATGTCAGACACCAGCCCCTGGCATATCAGCGCGAGCTTGTCGCGGTCTTCTACCCGGCGGGTGAAAGCGTCGACTTGGTCCGGCCGATAATGTGCTGGGTCCAACAGATGCAGCAAGTCGAGAAAACCAGCCTCGTTGGATCTCACCGGTGTCGCGGAGAGCAACAAGAGTTCGTCGGCGGCGTGAGCAATGTCCGCGATGCGCTGCCTCCCGCCGGGGGTCAGCGGGCCGTTGCGAGTGACGCGATGCGCTTCGTCGATGACGAGCAGATCGACCGAGTCCGAGGGCCACCGCGACTCGTCATCGAGTGAACGGATTCGGAGCCATGCATCCGAAAACTGGCCGGTGCGGAATCGATCCGTAAGCTCGACTGCCCACTGGTGGCGCAGATGCTCCGGCACAAGAACGAGCACGCGGCCGCTTCGATTCTTGGCCAGGAAGCGCCAGATATGCGCGGAGGCCTCAATCGTCTTGCCAAGCCCGACCTCGTCCGCAAGCAAGTACCGCTTGACCGGGTCGCCCGCTACCCGGCGTACGACTGCCAACTGGTGACGGTGGAGTTCGACCGACGCCAAGAGTAATCCCTCGACACCGACCGCAACCGCACGCTGCCGCCCCCATTCCCGAAGGAATCCGAGGCGGGACTCGTACACGATCGGGCTATCGCCGCCGAGGCTTTCAAGGACCGCGAAAGGGTCTTCAATTGGCACGTTCCACCGAACTTCGAACGCATCAACCCCCAGGCGAGCGCCCTTGAGGTTGGGAAAGGCGATGGTGTACCGCTTGCGCTCATCTGGCGTTCCCTCGATCCGACCGATTCGCCACCTGTGACCATCGTGTAGGTGGACCCGGGTGTGAGGACTCAGTACCGCCGGCGCGACGGTGCTCACGTCGTGCTCCCGTTCGGTGTACGGAGACCTGCTCGGCCCAACGAAGTACCTAACCCGGGCAACACCGTCCTGCACTGCTAGCAACCGCCCAACCCCGAACGCTGCGGTTCGAACAAGCTCTCCCACAAAGGCGCGACTCATCGGGTGGCGCTTCCTGCTACCGCCGTCACAGAGCCGATCCTGTCCCAACTCGTCAGGTCAAGCGCAGAGCAGTCGTCACGTCGACAGACATGCCTGGACCGAAAGTTGAATTGCCTCCGTCATACGACGACCCAGCATACGAACATGCACTGACAGGTGTTCCCGTTTTAGGCCGTCCTTCGAAAATACTCTTCTCCGGTGTGCTAGGTACGCAGGTCACCGCCGCGCCAGTCGAGTTGCGCGATCGCGTCGCGATGATGTTCCGCGCAACGATCTGGTGGTACATCCAGCGCTCGCGTCGGTAGCTTCCAGGATGAGGTCTCGACAAATTTGGACTGTCGTATGCAGCCACGGCGATAGCCCGCTCATCTGGTCTTTTTCGACTAGTGGGCCGCCGGGCACCATGCAGATTCCACACTTGTTGAACTTAATACCGACGCGGCGAAGAGAATCGCCTGAATGGATTCAATCGCTGGTCGGCGCCCACGACAACCGGGCAACAGCATCATGGCTGTGAATGCTCTCGATGTTTCGAGCGTCGATCTGATGTGGTACCCCGCGTTCGCGGCACTTCAGCGTGAGGTCTCGGATGACATCCTCGACAAATTTGGGGTTGTCGTAGGCAGCCATGGTGATGGCGCGCTCATCAGGACGTTTGACCACCGGGAACACCGGGCACGAGGCCGAGTCCCTAATCATTTGGACAAGTTCTGAGGCTGTGACCGGGTAGGGCACGTCGTCCTCGCCGTGGACTAAGTCAGCGACACTTTGCTCCGTTGGTTGTGCGCACCGTATTCGCTAATCGCCTTGCTGCACGGGCACACGGTCGTTACGTCCGTCGTCACAGTGGTTTGAAGTCGGAAGGCGCCGTTCACGAGTCGGCCTCGCAGATTTAGGTCGTGCACCTGGTATCCACGGTTGCCGACGATGGCGAGTCAACACTGGTCGCTAGCGGCAGCGATATCGCGATCCGCAGGTCGACCGCGTCGAGCAGTCCCGCGATGGCCTTGAACGCGGTGATGCAATTCATAGGGGTTGACCCGCTTGAGTTGTGCCTCGACTGCCTGCACCATGCGACTCATATGCGTACCGCGGCGATCCGCAGGCAGGGCGACCGTCATCTCAATATCTGCGATCCCGGATTGTGCGAGGTCGCCATCATCGAACGTCAGAGGATACCGGAGGCCACTTACACCAACCTCGTCAATTTCGATCCCGCGGCCGTCGGCCTGCGCTCTGAACGTCCGGTAATGCGCTCATCTCTAAGCGACCCCTGGGCCGCGATACACACAACCCGACGTACAAGTTTCCCGCACCATCACTGCAGACATCATCGGGAGCGAGGCGGACAACTCGTTCCAGATCCACGCTGCGAGTCGCTCACTCGTCGGATTCTCAAGTCCCGGAATCTCATTGAGGTAGTAGTGATCCAACTGAGCGATGACCGGCTTGCACGCATCCTTGATGTTGCCGAAGTCGATGACCCAACCGGCTTGAGTGTCGACCTCCCCCTTCACATGGACTTGGACCTGGTAGGAGTGGCCATGCAAACGTGAACACTTGTGATCGGTGGGAACATTCGGAAGTCGATGGGCAGCTTCGAATTTGAACTCCCAGAAGATCTCCATCGTCTCAGTCATGGGATTCCTAAGTACTTGTGGGTTTGAAGGCTTAGTCGCCAGTTGGGACGCTTGAGGCAGTACTCGACGGCTGCCGCGGTGTTCTCGCGGAGCGACGGACCGTCCATCGGCGATAGTCGAAACGAACGAAAATCGAGATGTTCAAACTGCGCCGGATCGCCGCCATCTTGAGGGAAGACCAACTTCAGTTCGTCACCCGCGGTGAGCACCAACGGGGCTCCGATCTTCGGGCTGACGCAGATCCAGTCGATCCCCGACGGTGGCAGGCGGGTGCCGTTCGTTTCGATTGCGATGTAGAAGCTTTCGGCATGCAGGGCTTCGACGACCGCGGAATCGAGCTGCAGCAGCGGTTCGCCACCAGTGCACACCACCATGCGATGCGTCACGACTCGCCTCGGGCCACGCTCGACTCACTGCCGCGGCAAGATCGAGTTGCAGTCTTGAAAGTGACCACCGCCGACTCCGTCGGTGCCGACGAAGTCGGTGTCGCAGAACTTGCAGATCGCTCGCTCGCGGTCACGTTCCCGCCCCGTCCAGAGGTTGCAACTTGCGAACCGGCAGAAAACCGCTGGCCGGCCAGTATGGAAACCCTCCCCTTGGAGGGTGTAGAAGATCTCCTTGACCGTGTAGGCCACGTCAGGCGGCCTGGTAGATGAGCGGATCGCGATTGCCCGGCCTCCGCGAATCCCTTGAGCCGCAGAAGGCACGAATCGCAGCGCCCGCAAGGCTTTCCTGTCAGCATCTGGGGTCGTAGCAGGACGAGGTCAAGCTGTAGTCGACACCTAGATCCAAGGCCGGCCCGCACGATTTGGGCCTTCGTCATGGCGATCAGCGGCGTGTGGATCGTCATGGCCGCCCCGTCAACGCCTGCTCTTGGTCGCGAGGTTCGCCATGGCCTCGAAGGCCGCAATGTACTCGGGACGACAGTCCGGATATCCGGAGTAGTCGAGAGCGTTGACTCCGAGGAAGATGTCTTGCGCCCCAACCGTTTCTGCGTAGGCGAGCGCAAACGACAGGAAGATCGTGTTTCGCGCCGGCACGTAGGTCGGAGGGATCTCGTCGTCGGACAGTTCCGCGACGGCGTCGTGCTTGGGGACCTCGATGTCCGGCAGTCAAGCGCAGACCCGCCGAACACGCGTAGGTCGATGTCGGCGACCACATGCCTTGCGACGCCCTGGGCCTCAGCCACGCGTTGTGCAGATACGAGTTCGACGGCGTGTCGCTGTCCGTAGCGGAAGGACAGCGCATACGGGTTGAACCCGCGACTCTTGGCGATGGCCAACACGGTCGTCGAGTCAAGTCCCCCACTCAGAAGTACTACTGCGGGTGTTTCCAAGACATCCTCCCGACGCTTGTGGGTGTGTGCGGTTATAGTAGCCGAAACTACACCGCATAGCCGACACATCCGATGCGTAGTTTTGAGCGAGCCCAAGGAGGTGAGAAGTGCCAAAACTGACGATCGTAGTCAACTGCACCGACAGAAAGTCGGTCGCACCTGCGCCGACCCTGCGCGTCGGTTCACTACCGAAGGGCGATATCGAGACCCGATTCGAGGCTTGGCGGCGGCGCGTCGAAAGTGCACAACCGCAGGTCCGACTCGTCGACCTCTATCAGGGCGAGGCCTGGCAGCAGGTGCGTGGGCTCGCGAGCGATGCGCAGACAGTCGGTTACACCGTGCAAATGATGGTCGCTTCCGCCGGCCTTGGAATGCGTGACGTTTCGGCTATGGCAGTCCCGTATGCAGCAACGTTCGCGGGAGGCCACGCAGATTCCGTCGCCTCCGGCGCGCAGAACCTACGCGAATGGTGGCGACGCCTAGGCACACTTGAGTCAACGAGATCAATCGTCACTGACGCAAGCGAACGAGTTCTCCTCGTCCTATCTGAGACGTATGCGCGAGCCATGGATGACGATCTCGTCCGCCTCGCCAATCGTGGCGGAGACCTCTTACTTGTCGGCGGTGCTCGCGATATCGACGGATTGCCGCGCCTACCCGCCGACCGTTCACTGCGCGCAAATCTAGGCGGGACCGCGTCGAGCGTAAGCATTCGGATGGCCCGACGCTGGCTGCAGAGGCGCACGGGAACTGGCCTCTACGACTCAAGCGATGCGACGGCATGGTCACGCTGGGCCAGGACCGTTTCTCAAGTCGAAGGTCTATGACCGTGCCCCCATGACGGATGCTGAAATCATTTCGCTGATTCACAGTCTGCTTGCAACGGAGCCGGCCCTCTCGGCTACCCGGGCGTTGCGGCGCGTTCGTGATGCCGGTATTGCCTGTGAGCAGAAGCGATTTGGGGCTATGTTCCGTGCCGTGGCGGCCGCCCAATGAGCGAGGGACCCGAACGCGTCATCGAACGGCGCGCACTTCGCATCGAGCAGAATTCGCACATGCCTTTGTATCTCTTCGCGCTCGCCGCTGAAGAAGTCGATCTCGTCGCGGATGTGGCTCGCATATCCCGCGACGCAGCGGGCAAACTCCTCGGGTACCAACGCCCAGAACGACGTAACCATGTGAAGCAGATCCTCGACTACCTGAATTCTGGGGAAGTGTTGTTCCCTAACGGTCTAATCCTCGCCTTGCCCGATACGGTGCGATTCCGGTCGAGTCGCGGGCCCGCCACCACGGACGGCCTAGCCACCGCCGGCACGCTTGAGATTCCGATGCCAAGTGACCCGAAGGAGCCGCGGCCAGCTTGGATTGTCGACGGTCAGCAGCGAAGCCTCGCACTAGCGCGCACGAGCTAACTCGCGACTGCCAGTTCCAGTCGCCGGTTTCGTCGCGCCCACCCTTGAAATGCAGCGGGACCAATTCCTGCGGGTAAACACTGTCGCTCCATTGCCGTCGAACCTCGTAACCGAACTTCTCCCCGAGGTGATCTCGGCACCGTCCCCACGCTTGTCCCAGCGTCGCATGCCATCTGCCCTTGTCGACATGCTGAACCGCGAACCAGATTCTCCGTTCTTTGGCCTGGTGAAGCGGGCGTCGAGTGATGTTGACGACCGCCGTCAGAGCGTCGTCACCGACACGAGTCTGGTTGAAGCGCTCAAAGAATCGCTGGAATCGCCGTCAGGGGTCCTGTTCCCCTACCGGAATATGGCGACGGGCACGACTGATACTGACGGGATCCGGCACATTCTGATGATGTACTGGAACGCGGTACGGGACCTATTCCCGGATGCGTGGGGCCAGCCACCGACCAAGTCCAAGCTCATGGGCGGAGTTGGCATCAGAGCGATGAGCCGACTCATGGATCGCGTGATGGTCCACATCGACGTGACTTCATCGACCGCAGAAGCTCACACCAGGCGAGAACTCTCGCGCATCGCCCCGCTGTGCCACTGGACGAGCGGCACATGGGACGAATTAGGGTTGCCATGGGACGAACTTCAGAACGTGTCCAAGCACATATCCGCGCTCTCCAACTACCTTGCCCGAGCTTACGTGGCTGCCCGTAAGGAGCAGTCGTGAAGTTCTACTTCCCTGACAGTCAGGATCAAATCAGTCCGACCTATGACTTTCTCCACGACGAGCATTCACCGCTAAGGGTTCGGCAGCGCGATGACCGGTATGCGCACGAGGTTCTCACGTTACCCGCCTACGACGGCATCTTGGTGTCGAAGGCGAGTGTCGACGGATCTATAAACGGCGTCGGGAAGTACTCAATGCCCCAGCGCCAGCGGATGTACCGCCTCGGAGTCCGCGGCTTCTTCAGGCTGCCGAGTGACGTGGATTCACTCGGTGACTGCGGGGCGTTCAATTACATCAACGAGCCTGAGCCGCCCTATACCGTGAACGAAGTAGTCGACTTCTATGCGCAGTGCGGATTTGATGCGGGCGTCAGCCCTGATCACATCATCCTTGGGTACTCGCGGCCTGGACGTGAGGCCGAACCACCCGATGAATGGCGGCAAAGACGCTGCGTCTCATTGCACTTCGCCGAGAAGTTCCTGGCGGCCGTTGCCGCCCAGGACGCCACCTTCGAACCCATTGGGGCCGCACAGGGATGGGACCCGACGAGTTACGCCGACAGTGTGCGTGAACTGCAAGACATGGGTTACAAGCGCGTCGCGCTCGGTGGGATGGTTCCCCTCAAGACACCGGACATCTTGGCGTGTCTGGCTGAAATATCTACCGCCCGCTCAGAAGGCACCAAGTTGCATCTGCTCGGGATCACGCGGATCGACTCGATCGCCGCTTTCAAATCGTTTGGCGTTACCAGTTTCGACAGCACCTCGGCGTTTCGGCAATCGTTCATGGATGATCGCGACAACTATCACACGGCATCGACCACATACTCCGCAATCAGGGTTCCGCAGGTCGATGGCAATGTCGCACTGAAGCGCGCAATCCTCGCTGGGCAAGTTTCGCAGCGCGACGCCGTCGCCGCAGAGCGCCAGAGTCTACGGCGACTCCGTCAGTTTGACGCGGGCGCTTGCTCGCTGGAGCAGGTCCTCGACGCTGTGACCGAGTATGAACGGGTTGTTGACGTGAAACGCAGCTACAGAGAGGAATATCGACGAACGTTGGAATGCGTGCCATGGAAGGACTGCGACTGCGGCCTTTGCGCAAAACACGGCATCGAGATGGCCATCTTTCGCGGAAGCGAGCGGAACAAGCGGCGGGGATTCCACAACCTGTCGGTGCTGGCGGCGAAGATGAAAGCACTTCGCAACGGGAAGACATCAATCCGTGAAAGACATCTCACGAAGTTAAGAGTCAAGCCGCGAGAGGGAGAGGAGGTGGAAACGCCAGGTGTTCGTCATAGAGCTGACCGGTGCTGAGGCAGTGGTGGAGTTGACCAAGGAACTTGTTGAACAGGTGCCGTTGGGCTTGGTGGTTCCAGTCTCCGGCGGCGCGGCGGGCGTCAAAGTGTCGACGGGCTCCGAGCGACGCGCGCAGCGACGACAGCGCCCAGATCGGGCCGATTGCGGCGAGCCGTCGGTTTTTGATATGCCGGTGCAGGACAACGGTTTTCTTCCCGCTGGCGCGGGTGATTGTGGCCGACCCTGCGAAGGCTTTGAGGCCGCGGGCATCTGCGAAGCGTGTGCGGTCGTCCCCGATTTCGGCAAGTACCCGGGCGCCGGTCAGCTTGCCCAGGCCGGGGAAACTGCTGATGATCTTTGCGTCCGGGTGTTGGTCAAAATGGGCGATCGCCGCCTCGGCGAGCTCATCGGCGGCGACGCAGGCGGCCTCGAATTGACGCAGCAACGCACCCAACTGGATGCCCATGGCGTTTTCGACCATCGGGGGCTGGTGCAGATAGGTGCCGGTGAACACCTCACGCAGACGCTCGACGTCGCGGTCGAGGTAGCGTTTGCGGCCGGCTTTGATCAGCAGTCGGCGCAGCCGGGCGGGCGTCAGCGTGGCCGCCTGGGCCGGGGTGGGTGCCGCGGTCAGGATGGTTCGGGCATCGGCGCGGGTCAGACCGCCGTCGAGGTCGGCGAACGCGATGATGGCGGCCGGGTAGAAGTCTTTGAGCAGGTCGCGGATCTGGTTGCCGATCTGTTGGCGCGCCCACACCGCGTCTTGTTGAGCGCGGGCAAGCACCCGGACGGCTTGGGCCGCTTCGGTGTCGGCGGGCAGCGGCCGATGGGCGCCGGGATCGGTGCGCACGATGTTGGCCAGCAACACCGCATCGGTGGCATCGGATTTCGCTCCCGAGACCGCATACCGGGCCCGGTAGCGCGAGGCGGTCAGGGGGTTGATCGGATAGATCACCCGGCCGGTTTCCCGCAAAGCCGCCACCCACAGGCCGCGGTCGGTCTCGATCCCGACTGGGATCGGATCGGCGGCGCTGTCGCCGGCTTCAGCCAGCAGCGTCAACAGCGCCGTGAAGCCTGGCGCGTCGTTGCTGACCCGTCCGCGGGCCACCACAACACCGTTGTCGTCGATGACGGCGACATCGTGATGTTCAGTGGCCCAATCGATTCCACAAAACAGAGGCAAGTTGTCATCACTCCTTCGTTCGATGGTTCTGCCGTTGCCGGTGGACTCACGCGGCGCCCTAATCGCGGGACTCTAAGGTCCGTCATCTCACTAGCCGTCCGTGACTCCAGCGCACCGCAGGACTTCGTTCTGTCGAAGAGCTCAAGGCTCGGGAACAACCATCAGGAAGTCAACCCTGCGGCAGGCTCGGGCAACGGAATCCCACCACCTCACCGGGAGGTCTGCCGCCAGGCGCGCCGTTCTTTCATAAGTCGTCGAACGACGGGAAAACTCAAGGCGTCACCTGGCAGCAGACCGATCAGAAATAGTCCCGGTCATTTCGACCGATCAACCCATCCCTACAAACGATTAGGACAGCGTGTGGCTGACAGATATGAGATCAGGGTCCCCGCTCTGCAGGTCCAACAGGGCGAGCGACACATCTACTGCTTCGCGATCGACGGCAAGCGTCTCCTGGATTTCACAGCCGTATCGCGCGTAAAGCGCTCCGGCGAAGGCGCTTTGGACGGCTATCAACGACCTGAAGTGCTCAGCCACATCAGTGCGATCCGCCGGTATCTCGAGTCGCCAGGTGCATTGCTTCCCAACGCCGTCGTTCTCGCGTTCGATTCGCGAGTCCGGTTCGAGTCAGGAAGACGCCGAAGCAAGGTCGAATACTCCATGATGGGCGATCTGGTCATCCCGGTCGACGAAACAATCCAGGATGCGGATAAGCCCGCGCTCCTTGTTGACGGCCAGCAACGAATCGCCGCAATTCGTGACGCCGATATTGCCGAATTCCCAGTGGCTGCAGTCGCTTTCATCGCAGATGGAGCGGAGGAACAGAGATCCCAGTTCATCCTGGTAAATAACACCAAGCCGTTGCCCAAAGGCCTTATCCACGAGTTGCTGCCGGACACCACCGGCTACCTGCCGCCGAAGTACGCACGTCGGCAACTGCCGGCCCAACTCATGACACGCCTGAATCTAGACAGCGACAGTCCATTCCGCGGGGCGATTGCAACACCAACATCGCCCGACGGCTATATCAAAGACAACAGCGTCCTCAAGATGATCGAGAACAGCCTCTACGACGGTGCTTTATACCAGTACCGGAACCCCGAGGACGGGTCGGGTGACGTCGAGGAGATGGTGTTGCATGTCAAGATCTTTTGGAGCCTGATCGAAAGCATGTGGCCAATCGAGTGGAAGCTGATTCCGCGATTATCGCGACTAACACACGGCGTTGGCATTCAGTCACTCGGATACGTCATGGACGCCCTCACCGAGGGCCACGACGCGGATGCATTACCAGAAATTGGGCTGGACCGACGGCTGGAGCCACTATATGAAGTTGCCGCGTGGGCTAGCGGCACGTGGGACCTAGGACCCGAGGATCAGCGCCGATGGAATGGACTGCAAAACACTCCGAATGACATAAAATTGCTGACCAATATGTTGATTCGAACGCTGCAGGCTTGACGGCCTGACACCGCAGCCGTTCGACACCGTCGGAGCTTGCACCGGGGATCGCGGAGAGCTTGCGACCTCGCCACACCGTGGCTCCGTCACGGGCCAGCATCGCTTGGTGCGTCGATCGCACGGCAACGTCGATACCCAACGTCAACGCCATATCGCTGCTCCCGTCAGCCCTGATCCTGTTCGCCAGGTGACTGACCATCGCGGCCACGGCCCAGACATTCTATTTAGCAGGAGTCCACACCCCTTAGTGTCCGTGACACTTGGCTGGCTCCAAGTTCCCGAACAGGATACCGCTGACCACGCACCCAGGTCCGCGGACGACCACTCGAATTTCAGGGATCACCACCAGGTACCGGTCGGACGTTCGGCCGCCCGCGGACCCACACAAAGGCTAATTGTCGGACCGGGTCGCTACGGTGCGGGCATGCAGTCGTTGATATTTCCGTCGATCGAGCCTGCGAGCGGGCTCGCGATGGCTGATGAGGCTACCTGCCGCCGCGGCACGGCCTATGCGTGGGAGGGACGAGTGCTGAGTTGCGCGTGGGATCCGGGCAATCACAAGCTTTTCGGCGGCGTACGTGGTAGCCAGGGCCGCACCTATTTCACACGGTGCAGCTTTTGCGAGTGGGCCTGGTTACCTGGAATGCCGAGAGTGGGTCCTGCACCTGTCCGGTCGAGGTGAACTGCAAGCATGCCGTCGCGATCGTGGTCGCCGCAGCCGCGCGAGCCACAAAGAAGCCCGCCCAACTGGCGCCGCCTGCGCCGGCCGCACCTGCCTGGCGGCAGTCGCTGGATGCGTTGCTGCCATCGGCTCCGACGAACGATTGCGCCGGGATTCCACTGGCGATCGAGCTGAGCCTGTCAGCCAACGGGCCGATGGCGAGTGTCGATGCGCGGCTCGTCCGCCCCGCAAAGCGCGGCGGCTGGGTGGCCGGTCACCTGAGCTGGAGCAGGCTGGACGCGCTGCGCCACTACGGCCATCCCGACGCTCACGTTCGATTGTTGCAAGAGTTCTATGCAACCTACCGCAGGTCGGGCCCGAATTCGCCTGGCTACTATCGGTATTCGTACGCGGGCTACCGCTACAGTGACGGGAAGACGATCTCGCTGTTGCAATTTGAATCCCCGCAGCTGTGGCCGCTTCTGGACGAAGCGCGCGAAGTCGGGGTCCGGCTGGTGCAGGCGCGGCCACAGCAGGAGGTGCCCGCGTTTGCCACGGCGCAGTTGTGCCTGGACGTCACGGCCGACGAATCGGGTGATCTCGCCGTTGAGCCGATGCTTCGGGTCGGCGGCGCCACGGCCCGGCCGGTTGCGTTCATCGGATCGTCAGGTCATGGCGTCGTGTACGCCGACGGCGGGTTGCGGCTGGCCCGACTGGACAAGCCGGCCCCCGAGCCGTTGCAAAGCATGACCCTCGGCGATAAGCCGCTGGTCATACCCGCGGACGAGGCGCCGCGCTTCGCTGCGGACTACTACCCGAGGCTGCGCCACATCGCGGCCATCACGTCGTCGGACGAGTCGTTCACGCCGCCCGAGATCGTCGGGCCGACGCTGGTGCTGATGGCCGACTACCAGGCCGATCACGAACTCGAGTTGACATGGGAGTGGGCATACCGGTTAGGCGACAACGACTTTCGCGCGCCTATGGGCACACCGGACGATGCCGGCTGGCGCGACCTGGACGCGGAGAACACGCTCGCCTCGAGCATCGAGGCGCCATTGGAGCAAGCGGGCCTTCGCGCCGACGACGGCAGGCTCATCACCGGGGTGCGACTGTCGGGCCTGGAGACACTGCGATTCGCCACCGAAGTCCAACCGCTGCTCGCGGAGCTTCCCGATGTCGCGCTGGAGGTGATCGGCGACCCGGTGGACTACCGCGAGGCCGGCGGCTCCCTCGTCATCGCCGTGACGACGGACGCGGTGGCCGGCGAGACAGACTGGTTCGACCTAGGTGTCACGATCAGCATTGAAGGCAAGCAGGTTTCGTTTGTCAGCGTGTTCACCGCCCTCGCGTCCGGACAGTCGCACATGTTGCTTTCCGACGGCGCCTATTTCGCACTGGACAAGCCGGAGCTGGTCAAGCTGCGCCGGCTCATCGAGGAGGCTCGTGCGCTCACCGATGCCGACGACGGGCCACCCCGGATCAGCCGATTCCAGGTCGGGTTGTTCGACGAACTGGCCGAACTCGGAGTCGTGACGCGCCAAGCCGACCAGTGGCGGCGCCAAGTCGACGGGCTGCGCGCGCTGCAGGGTCTGCAACCGACGGCGGTGCCCGCTGGCCTGAACGCTGAGCTGAGGCCGTATCAGGCCGACGGGTTCTCGTGGCTGGCAACCCTGTACGCCCACGGGCTCGGTGGCATCCTCGCCGACGACATGGGTCTGGGCAAGACCGTCCAGTCGCTGGCGTTGATCTGCCAAGTGCGTCAACAGAATCCGAGTATGGCACCCTTCCTGGTGGTCGCCCCGGCCAGTGTGGTGACGAACTGGGACAGCGAGGCCGCCCGGTTCGCGCCTGAGCTCTCGGTCGTGGCGATCTGTGACACGCTGCGCCGCGCCGGCACCGACCTCGACGCGCTCGCAGCCGGCGCCCACATCGTGGTCACCTCCTACACGCTGTTTCGGCTCGACTTCGACGCCTACACGGCCCGAACGTGGTCCGGGCTGATCCTGGACGAGGCCCAATACGTGAAGAACCATCGCGCCAAGACCTACCAGTGCGCCCGCAGGCTGGCCGCACCATTCAAGCTGGCGATCACCGGCACACCGATGGAGAACAACCTCATGGAGCTGTGGTCGCTGCTGTCGATCACCGCGCCCGGGCTGTTCCCCAGCCCGACGAAGTTCGCCGACTTCTTCGCCAAGCCCATCGAAAAGACCGGCGACGCCGAGCTTTTGGCCCTGTTCCGCCGCCGCCTCAAGCCGTTGGTAAAGCGCCGCACCAAGCAGCACGTGGCCGCCGAGCTGCCGCCCAAGCAAGAGCAGGTCCTCGAGATCGAGCTGCCGCCGCGGCACCGCGCCCTCTACAACAAGCGACTGCAGCGAGAACGGCAAAAGGTGCTCGGCCTGCTCGGCGACATGGACCGCAACCGGTTCACCATCCTCAAGTCGCTGACCGTGCTGCGGCAGATGGCGCTGCATCCCGGGCTCGTCGACCCCGCACACGACACGCTGGCCAGCGCGAAGCTCGACGCGCTCGCCGAGCATCTCCACGACGTCGTCGACGGCGGCCACCGCGCGCTCGTGTTCAGCCAGTTCACCCGTTTCCTGGGCAGGGTCCGCGATCGACTCGACGCCGAGGGCATCGACTATTGCTATCTCGACGGGCGAACCCGTGACCGTGCCACCGTAATTCGGCGATTCAAGGAGGGAGACGCACCGGTTTTCCTGATCAGCCTCAAAGCCGGCGGGTTCGGGCTCAACCTCACCGAGGCCGACTACTGCTTTCTGCTCGACCCGTGGTGGAATCCGGCCACCGAGGCCCAGGCCATCGACCGCACCCACCGCATCGGCCAGACCCGCAACGTCATGGCGTACCGGCTCATCGCCCACGACACCATCGAGGACAAGGTATTGGCCCTCAACGCCCGCAAAGCCAAGCTGTTCGCCAGCGTTATCGACGACGGCAACGCGTTCGGCTCCGCGCTGACCGCGGACGACATCCGCGGTGAACCGCGCTATGTGGGCGCCGCAAGGACGCCACGCAGGTTGACGTCCCGCCAGATGGCAATGCCGCCAACCCTTTCCGGCGCCCGGCCGAAGAGGTCGGTAAAGAACGCGAGCATCGGGGCGAGCGACTGCATCGGCCCGACGATCACGTGGCGCACCTGCGCGTCGCGGAGGTTCGCGGCGACCTGTGCGCGAATCTCCCCCCGCGCGAGGAACGAAGCACTGTCGTCCTGGATCGCCAGCATGATCTTGGACAGCCGCGTTGCCGGCGCTCCGGACAGAGTCCGGCCGCCCGGTTGTGGCATGTAGGCGTAGGCCTCGGGCATCCGCAGCCCGTAGTCGGCCACCGCCGCCCACACCATTGGCGCGGCGTGGCTTGCGTTGGCGAAATACGGTGCGACGAGGACGGTTTCGTCGGGTCCGATGTTGTGGCTCGCCCACGCGCGGAAGAAGTCCGGTGTGTAGACCGATTGCCGTTCCAGCGGCGCGGGCAGAATCAGGACGAGCGCCGCGGCCACCGCAACCAGCCACCGCGCCGCGGGTCGCGGAGCGAGCCGAGTCGCCCGCTCGACGACAATCGCGACGACCACGGCGACCGCAAGCCAAACAAACAGCGTAAAGCGATCCGGCAGAACATGTTTGAGCAGCGGCAGCTTGCCAAAGGGCAGCCACGGCAGCGGGACGGGCAGAGCGTCTTTGCCGATGTGCAGCCACGGCCCGAGCGAGAGCACGAGAAGCAGCGCGCCGGTGATGCTCGCGACGCGCACCCGCAGGTCGTTCCACTGGCGAACCGCCACGACGACCAGCAGGACGACAAGCGGCACGCCGAGGTAGCCCGTGGCCTCGTGGTAGAGGCCGCTGAACTCGTTGGACACCCGGGTGGCCGCCCCCGGGGCGACTAGCTGGTACGACGTCGGAAGGACGACGTTCAGCAGGTCGGTCGAGAATGTCTCGGGACGCTGGACCTGACCGCTGATTCGCTGCGGGCCCAGGAACTGGGCGACCAGCGGCCCGAACGACAGCAGCAGGAACGTCAACGTGGCGACCGCGAGCACCGGGGCAAGCCGGGCCGCTCCCTCACGCCATCGCACCCGGACTCGCCCGTCGTGGCGCGCGAGGGCCATGACGCAGACCAGCACCCCGGCCGCCACGACGCTCGTCGCGAGCACCTCCTCACTGATCAGGAGCTGCGCAGTGCTCAGGACTCCGAGCGCCACCCCCGCCTGCCACCGCGGTCGACGCCGGGTCACCAGGAGCTCGTCGAGGACGAGCAAAAACAGCGGCGGAACCCAGGCCGTCGCGAGATTCAAGTGCAGCGCCGCGTGAGAGGCAACGTAGGGCGATAAGGCGTAGACCGCACCGCCAACCGTCGGGCCAAGGCCGTCGCCGGTCCAGCGGCGGATCGCCAGCCACGCGGTCAATCCGCTGACCGCCACGCCGAAGACCAGCAGGACGTTGAATCCGAAGATCGGGCCGCCGATCTTCGCCGGGAGCCAGCCGAGGAGCCCAAGAAGCGTCATCGGGGTGTTCCACATGAGGTTCACGCCGTCGGGCGCGCCGATCTGGGTCGTGAAGAACGGATCCAGCCCATGGGCGAGCGCGTGGGGCGTCCAGCCGAGGTACCAGATCGCCTGCTCCTGATCGCAGCAGCCCCCGGCCCAGCCGGACGTCGGGTCGCGCCAGGCGCCGATCGTGAGGGCGACGGCCCCGAGGAGGTAGACAAGGAACGCCGTCAGCGCACCGCGGTACCCGCTGGTCCACCGCCGGGAACGGGCGAGCGCCGGGCTCTCCCCTGCGCACTCGTCGGCGGCGTCGGCGTCGGCGTCGACGTCGGCCCCCGCCGGGCGTGCTGGCACTTGCCCTCCTTCGCGGCGGCTTTGCTCGGTCTTGACAGTGATTGATTGTCACACCTGCGACGGCTGAAGTGAGCAGGCTTCCCGCGGGTGGAACTGGGGATTCGGGGACCTCTCTAGACGGCGTTGGCGAATTCGAGCACGGGCTCCGAGGAATCGACGTGACCATTGCTGATGATCCTGAGCCGCTCGGGACGCACCTCGTAGCGGGTGCCGTCGGCCGGGTTGGTCACATCGAACCCGCCGGCCGAGCGCACGGCGTTGGCGAGTTCGATGTTGGCGCCGTCACGAATGCGCTCGCCACGGTAATAGAAACTTGCGGGCGCGGTCTGGCACACCACGGCGAGCGACTTGGCGGTTCGCACCACCGCGGCCGGCGGATTTCCGGTGTCGCAGCGGGCGGGCTGTCCGACGAACCCCAACCCGTCGGCGCCCCGCACCGGACGTGACAGCGACGGTGGCTTCGTCGCGGGCGCGGTCGATTCCGTCGTGATCGGCGGTGCCGCCGTTCCAGACGAGTCACCCGCGCGACCCGTGCCGAGAGCAGATATCGCCGCCAGTATCGCCGCGACAAACAGCACCGCGACCGCCGCCCCGGTCAAGATCAGCGGTACCCGACCACGACCCGGCCTCGCCGCCGTCAACGCGGGCGGCGGATCGGGGCTGTAACCGCTGCCGTCGGGGTCCGGGTAGCTCGATGGGAACGGCCGCGTGCGCGTGGGCGGGCTTGGGCTTTGGCTTGCCTCCCCCGGTGACGCCGCCGCGGTGGCCGCGCTGGCCAGCTCGGCGGCGGACGAGAACCTCGCCGCGGGCTGTTTGGCCATACCCCAGGCGATGACGTCGTCGAAGTCGCGGCGGATTCCCCGGCGCATGATGCTCGGCCGAGGCGGCGGCGAGTACATGTGTGCGCTCATCAGCTCGCGCGGTTCCGCCGACTCGAACGGCGTCTGACCGGTGAGACACTCATACAGCACACTGGCCAGCGAGTAGATGTCGCCGCGCGGCCCAACGCGGCCGCCGCTCACCCCTTCGGGTGCTCGGTAGGCGTAAGACCCCCGGGTGTAGGTGAGGCCGAAGTCGACAAGGTACGCGAAGTCGCGCGGAGTGAGCAGCACGTTTCCCGGTTTGACGTCGCCGTGCACCAGCCCGTCGGCGTGCGCGGCATCCAGCGCGGCCGCCACCTGCGCCGCGATCGATGCCGCCCGCGCCGGTTCGAGCGCACCTTGCGTGCGCAACAGATCTTTCAGGCTGCCGCCGCTGACCAGGCGCATGTCGATAAAGAGCACTCCGTCGATCTCGCCGAAGTCGTGCACGGGGACGACGTGCGGGTCCCGCAATTGTGCCGCGATGCGGGCCTCTCGCCCGAAGCGTTCCCGGAAGCCCAGCTCCGCGGCCAGCTTCTTGCGCAGCAGCTTGACCGCGACCGTGCGACCCCTGGTCGTGTCGTAGGCCCGGTAGACCTCGCCCGTCCCTCCCCCGCCTATCAACGATCGCAGCTCGTATGGACCGAACCGGGTACCGGCGCGGGAGCCACGGTCCTTGGTGAACATGTGCGCAATCCTTTCGCGACGTTCAGCAGTTCGATCAACGATTTGGCATGACGGGTTCCCGAATCGGGCGCTCTCCTAACGTCCCTAACGCGGTGGTGAGCCATACTTGGCTCACCACCGAGCTGATCGCCCCTAAATCGCGCTCCTCGCGCGCCGCACTGTGGATCGCGATTATTCCGGTAATTCCCTTGCGTCACAGAATGTTCGGGCATATCCGTTCACCCGCCTCCGAGCGACAGCGTAGGGACTTCTCGGCGCGGCACACCAAATTGTCGCGCGGAGGCGGGCAAATCAGTGTGCCCCCCTCCCCTAGGGACCAGTGTGGCCGATGTGACTTGGCCGGTTCCCTGGCGAGTGTGCGTAAACTGTCACGCTTTTCGACGTGACGGCGTGCTAAGGGTCAGCCCACGCTGGCCGCGCGGCGGCCACGAAATGGCCACGCCAGTTGACGCAGATACCCGGCCGGTTCCGTGTCGTCGACGCCGTATTGCGCGGGCCAGCGGTTGGCCGGCAGGTACAGCGTGCCGAAAAGCGCATCCAGCGCCGGGAACTCACCCGCGTAGTTGCTGTTGTAGGCCTGCGGTTCGCGGGCGTGGTGCCAGTGGTGGAACTGCGGGGTCCCGATCACCCAGCGCAGCAGGCCGAAGTTCATCCGCACGTTGGCGTGGATGAATATGGCCTGCAGCGTGATCACGATAATGAACGCGCCCAGGCTGACCCGACCGAACCCCAGCGCGTAGAGCGGCAAGATCGCGACGGACCGAATGAACGTCTCGTCCAGGGGGTGCAGGTGATTGGCTGCCAGCCAATCCATTTCGCGGATGCTGTGGTGCACCCGGTGGAACCGCCATAGTAGCGGAACCTCATGAGCCGCGCGGTGCCCCGCATAGGCGCCTATCGTCGCGATCGCCAAACCGGCCGCGATCTGCGTCCCGCCGGGACTCGCCGCGACCGCGTCGCGCAGCGGTGCCGGCACGAACGCCCGCAACACTCCGCCGAATGTGACCACGGAGGCGAGCAGCCCGATCCGCAGCGCGGCGCCGTTGACCAGATAGTGCACGACGTCGGTGCGCCAGCCCCGCCGCAGCACTCGTCGGGGATGCAGCGCAAACAACCGCTCAAGGGGGATGAAGATGACGGCCAAGACCGCCAACCCGAAAATGATCTGGCTACGTACGCTGAGCGCGACCACGATCACCAACGCCGTGAACACCACCGTTACGACGCTGCCGAAACGGATTTCCGAACCGCGCCGGATTTCGATGGTCTGCGCCGCGGCAGCATCGATTGCCGCAACTTCGGTTGCCACGGGCACGGCAGGAGCGGCAATGCCGGCCCGACGCGCCTTGGAAAGGCGACCCCAGCCGGCCAACACCGCGGACGCCAACCCGATCCCCAGCAGCCCCGCGACGAGGTTCTGGGTGGCCACCGCGATTGAGGCCATCAATATCCCGGCTTGGACGGCCAATCCGGATACGTTCAGCGACCGCCGCCCCACCAGCAACCGGCCGGCCTGCCAGCCCACGATCAGCAGCGCCGCAAGGATCAACAGCACCGGCAGTCCCGCGCCGTGACCCGGATGCGCACGCGCAAAACGCGCGGTCACCCCAGCGGCCTTCAAGAGCGCCAGTAACTCCACCGCGTGCAGCACCACCATTCCCGCCACCATCACCGGCCGATCGACCCGTGAGCGCTGTTGCGGCGGTGCTACTCCAACCACCGGGTGCACGCCGCTCAGCATGCTCCGCGCACCTGAGAACGAACTGAGATTTTCGGCGCAATCCGCGGCGATAAGGTGAACTGCTGTGAGCGACATGACGGCGCGGTTTACAGAGATCGTCGGGAGCAGCAATCTAGTGACCGGCGACGCAATCCCCGAAGACTATTCGCACGACGAGGAGTTGACACAACCCCCGCAGCGGCCGGCGTACGTCGCCAAGCCGGCCACCGCCGAAGAGGTTGCTCAGCTCCTGATCGCCGCCTCGGAACATGGCATCCCGGTGACGGCCCGCGGGTCCGGGAGCGGCCTGTCGGGGGCGGCGCGACCGGTCGAGGGCGGCCTGCTGATCTCCTTCGAGCGGATGAACGCGGTCCTGGAGATCGACACCACCAACCAGGTCGCCGTCGTCCAGCCCGGGATCACGCTCACCGAGCTGGACGCCGCGACCGTCAGCACCGGCCTGCGGTACATGGTGCAGCCGGGCGAGCTGTCCTCCAGCGTCGGCGGGAACGTCGGAACGAACGCGGGCGGAATGCGCGCGGTCAAATACGGGATAGCCCGCCATAACGTGGTGGGGTTGCAGGCGGTGCTGCCGACCGGCGAAATCATCAGGACCGGCGGCAAGATCGCCAAGGTATCCACCGGATACGACCTGACGCAACTGATCGTCGGCTCCGAAGGCACTCTCGCCTTGGCCACCGAGGTGATCGTCAAGCTGCATCCGCGGCTGGACCACAGCGCCACGGTGCTGGCCCCGTTCGCCGACTTCGACCAGGTGATGGAGGCGGTGCCCAAGGTCCTGGCCACCGGGCTGGCGCCCTACATCCTCGAGTACATCGACAACATGACGATGGCCGCCCTCGTTTACACCCAGAACTTGGAACTCGGTGTTCCGGACCAGATCCGGGACAGCTGTCAGGCGTATCTTGTTGTGGCGCTTGAGAATCGCACCGCCGAGCGGCTGGAGGAGGACGTCGAGGCGACCGGTGAGCTGCTCGCCGACCTGGGCGCACTCGACGCCTACGTGCTCGAGGGTGGCTCGGCACGCAAGCTGATCGAGGCGCGCGAAAACGCGTTTTGGACGCTCAAGGCGGTCGGCGCGGACGACATCATCGATACCGTCGTCCCGCGCGGCGCGATGCCGAAGTTCCTTGCCGCCGTGCGTGGTCTGGCGGCCACCGCGGGCGGCGGCGCGGTCGGCTGCGGGCACGCCGGCGATGGCAACGTGCACCTGGCCATCGTCTGCAAGGACCCGGTGAAAAAGAAGCAGCTGATGACCGACATCTTCGCTCTGGCAATGGAATTGGGTGGCGCGATCTCCGGCGAACACGGCCTTGGCCGCGCCAAGACCCCCTACTTCCTGCACCTCGAAGACCCCGCCAAGATCGAGCTCATGCACCGAATCAAGAAGAGCTTCGACCCGGCCGGCATCCTCAACCCCGGCGTTGTGTTCGACACAGACGCATAACCACCACACGCGGTGATCCCCTGGTCACAGGAAGTTCGGCACATATCGGGTTGCCCGCCTCTGAGCGACAGCGTGGGGACCTCTGGGCGTGCCAGGTCAATTGGCGCTACCAGGCGGGCAAATGACCACACCCGGGCCCCGGGGCGTCGGCTGTTCATGACTTGGCACGCACGCCCGCGGTACGGTAAACGAAGTTCGGTTAACCGGAAAGCGGAGCGCCGTCGCGGGCAGCTTCTCCAGCACGGCTACGAGTTGCTCGCCCAGCTCAGCGGGAAGCTTGCCGATTTGGGACAAAGTCGGAGAGAAACCCAAACACAGCCAGACCGCAGCCGAACCTGAATCCGGCCGCATTACCGACCGTAAGCGTGCCGCATGTCGCGCTGGTCCGGTAGCTTCTGTGCATGTTTGGCATCATTCGGCCCTGCCGCCATCGACTCGGCGGCGAGCTCGCGAAAGCCTGGAGAGCGCAGTTGTGCGGACTGTGCCTGGCGCTGCGCGACGACTACGGACAGGCCGCGCGGATCGCCACCAACTACGACGGGTTGGTGGTTTCTTTGCTGGTCGAGGCTCAGTCGCCGGCGCAGCCCACGCGTCGCACGGCCGGGCCGTGTCCGTTGCGCGGGATGCGGCGCGCGGACGTGGCCACGGGTGACTGCGTGCGATTGGCGGCCGTGGTGTCGCTGGCACTGGCGGCGGCGCGAGTGCGTGATCACGTCGATGACCGCGACGGCCTGGTCGGCACGTCCGGGGTGCGGCCGGCGGCGCGCCGAATCGCCGAGCGTTGGGTGCGGCAAGGCACCGACGCGGGTCACAGCCTGGGCTTCGATACCGGCGTGCTGGTAGCCGCGATGGACCGGCAGGCCGAGCTCGAGGCCTCGGCGGGTCCGGGCAGCTCGCTGCTGTCGGTGACCGAACCGACCGAGACGGCCGTAGCTGCGGCGTTCGGGCACACCGCCCTGCTGGCCGGTCGCCCCGCCAACGAGGAGCCGCTGCGTGAGGTCGGGCAGCTGTTCGGGCGCGTGGCACACCTGCTCGACGCGGTCGAGGATCTCCCGGACGACGTCGCGCGCGGCAAATGGAATCCGTTGGCCGCCATAGAAACTCCGATTGATCAGGTCCGCACCCTGTGCGACGACGCGGTGCTGGGCATCGAACTGGCCCTGGCCGACGTGGAATTCACCGACGATCGCCTGGTCCGCCGGTTGCTGGTCCGCGAGGTGCACCGAGCCGTCTCCCGCACCTTCACCGGCGCCGGACACACCGCGCGCAACGGAACCCCGCACGGCCAGCAGGAACCGATCAACTTCGGCCCCGGCGCCGGCAATCCCAACTTCCCGGGCCCCGAGGGTGACGGCCAGGACCCCAATCCCGGGGCCCGCCGGCGCCGAGGCGACCGCTGGTACGACTGCATCTGCTGCTGCGACGGCTGCGATTGCTGCTGCGAGTGTGACAGTTGCTGCTGCGACGAGTGCGGGAGCTGCTGCGACTGCTCGTAGGCCGCGAACGCCCAGGGAGCGCTGCCGAACGGTAGCCGTGACCCATGCGGCAGGATGGGCTCGTGTTTGGCCTCGTCGTCATCGTCGCGCTCGTCAGCACCGTCATCGTGGGGACGGTCCTGGGCCGGCGCTATCGGGTGGGCCCGCCGGTGTTGCTCATCCTGCTCGGTTCCCTGCTGGGTTTGATCCCGACGTTCGCCCATGTACACATCAACGGCGAGATCGTGCTGCTGCTGTTCTTGCCGGCGATCCTCTACTGGGAGAGCCTGAACACCAGCTTTCGCGAGATCCGCAAGAACCTGCGCGTCATCATCTTGTTCAGCATCGGCCTGGTGATCGCCACCGCGTTCGCGGTGTCGTGGACGGCGCGCGCGCTCGGCATGGAGTCACACGCGGCAGCGGTCCTCGGTGCCGTGCTCTCCCCCACCGACGCCGCCGCCGTGGCCGGCCTGGCGAAAAAGCTGCCGCGCCGGGCCCTGACCGTGCTGCGCGGCGAGAGCCTCATCAACGACGGAACCGCGCTGGTCCTCTACGCCGTGACGGTCCACGTCGCGATCGGCGGCGCCGAAATCGGCCCGCCCGACCTGGTCATCCGGTTCATCGTCTCCTACCTCGGCGGCATCCTCGCGGGGCTGCTGGTCGGCGGCGCGGTGACCCTGCTGCGCAAGGGAATCGACGCGCCGCTCGAAGAGGGAGCGCTAAGCCTGCTGACGCCGTTTGCGGCGTTCCTGCTGGCTCAGAGCCTGGACTGCAGCGGTGTCGTCGCGGTGATGGTGTCGGCCCTGATGCTCGCCTACTACGGGCCCGTCGTGATCAGGGCTCCGTCCCGGCTGCAGTCTTTCGGATTCTGGGACATCTCGACATTCCTGATCAACGGCTCGCTGTGGGTGTTTGTCGGAGTCCAGATCCCCGAGGCATTGCGGGGCATCAACCACGTCGACGGCGGACTTCGCCACGCCGTGTTCTTGGCCCTGGCCGTCACCGGCGTCATCATCGTGACCCGGGTTGCCTGGGTGGAAGTCACCACCGCGATGGGTCGTGTTGTGGATCGCGGCATGCGGCGGCCCAACCGGGCCGTCGATTTTCGTCAGCGCTGCGTCACCAGCTGGGCGGGGTTCCGCGGCGCAGTGTCACTCGCCGCGGCCATCGCCGTCCCGGAACACACCGGCCCCCTCAACCGCACTCCGTTCCCGGACCGCAGCATGCTCGTCTTCGTGGTGGTCGTGGTCATCCTGGTCACCGTCATAGTCCAAGGGACCACGCTGCCCGCCGTTGTCCGCTGGGCCAGGATGCCCGACGATGTCGCCCACGCCGACGAATTGCAGCTGGCACGCTGCCGCGCCGCCGAAGCCGCCCTCCAGGCGTTACCGACGCTCGCCAAGGAATTCGGCCTGAGTGAATTTCTGCAGAAACGTCTGCAAAAGGAATACGAGGAACACGCCGCTCTGGTCAAGGCGAACGGCGGTGACGACTCGGGGATACCCAACCTGGCCGAGAAGATCGACCGGGTTCGGCAGGTGCGGCTCGGCGTGATCGAACACCAACGCCGGGCGGTCACCGCGCTGCGTAACCAGAACCTTATCGACGACATCGTGCTGCGCGAGCTGCAGGCGATGCTGGACCTGTCGGAAGTGCAGCTTCTCAGCGAGGGCGGGTAACACCCGGCCAATGGGCCAATGGCCTTGTTGGACAAGTGGTTCGGGACACAGCCCAACGGTGCGCCAGCCCAAGGCGGCCGGAATTCACGGATTGTTCAGACAGGCGTCAGTCCTACATCGTTGACTGCACACAAGTCTCGCGTCTTCTCACGGTATGCGCGTTGTTCAGGTCGCCAACTTCTATGGCCCACGCTCTGGCGGCCTTCGCACCGCGGTGGACCGGCTCGGCGCGGAATACTGCGCCACCGGCCACGAGGTGTTCCTGATCGTTCCGGGCTCGCATGCCGACCGGACCCGACTGAGCACCGGTGTAATACGAATCACCCTGCCCGCCAAGCTCATTCCGCTCACCGGCGGCTATCGAGCGGTGCTGCCGGGGCCGGTGAAGGCAATGCTGGAAACGCTGCGACCCGACGCGCTGGAGGTCTCCGACCGGCTCACCTTGAGGTCGTTGGGCCGATGGGGCCGCGAACGCGACGCCACGACGGTGATGATCTCCCACGAACGACTGGATCGCCTTGCGGGACAGATACTTCCGCGGCGCCCCGCGCGCAGCCTAGCCGACTACGCCAACGGCCGTACCGCCGCCGACTACGACACCGTGGTGTGCACAACGGCGTTCGCGCGCGAGGAATTCGACCGGATCGGCGCAACGAACGTCGTCACCGTCCCGCTGGGCGTGGACCTGCAGACCTTCCATCCGCGCCGCCACTCCGCCCTGCTGCGGCGGCAATGGGCCACACCGCGGCAGCTGCTGCTGGTGCACTGCGGCCGGCTTTCGGTGGAAAAGCGCGCCGACCGCAGCATCGACGCCCTCGCGGCGTTGTGTGATTCCGGCGTCGACGCCCGCCTGGTGGTCGTGGGCGAGGGCCCACTGCGGGCCAAGCTGCAACGGCAGGCCGCCGGGCTGCCGATCGACTTCACCGGGTTCATCGCCAGCCGGCATACCGTCGCGGGTCTGCTGGCCTCGGCGGATGTCACGCTGGCGCCTGGGCCGCACGAGACATTCGGCCTCGCAGCACTGGAATCGCTCGCCTGCGGGACACCCGCGGTGGTTTCACGCACGTCGGCGCTGACCGAGATCATCACCCCGGACAGCGGCGCTTCCGCCGAGAATCACCCGGAGGCCATCGCCCGGGCGGTCAGCATGGTCATCCGCCGGCCCGAGCATTACCGACGCAGTTGCGCGCGGCGCCGCGCGGAAACATTCACCTGGCAGCGGGCGGCCGAGGGCATGCTTGCCACCCTGGGCGCCACGGAACTGCCCCGCCGACTCGGCGATTCCCGGCACACCGCCTAGCGCCGCTCAGGACTAGGCCTCTGGCTCCCATCGGCGGCGACTTTCGTGCTGGATCCTAATTTGCCTACGCTCACCGTTATGGACCCACGCGCCCAGGTGCTGATCACCGCCGCAGAGTTGGCAGAGCTCAGCCGGGCCGGCGAGCCGTTGTCCATACTCGATGTCCGTTGGCGGCTCGATGAGCCCGACGGGCGCGCGGCCTACCTGCAGGGCCACCTGCCGGGCGCGGTGTACGTCTCGCTCGAGGAGGAACTGAGCGACCACTCCGTCACCGGTCGGGGCCGTCATCCGTTGCCGTCGGGGTGCAACCTGGAGGCCGCCGCACGCCGCTGGGGCATCAGGCAGGACGCGTCGGTCGTGGTGTATGACGACTGGAATCGGGCCGGTTCCGCGCGGGCGTGGTGGGTGCTGACCGCGGCCGGCCTGCCGAAGGTGCGGATTCTGGACGGCGGCCTGCCCGCGTGGCGGTCGGCCGTGGGGAGCATCCAGACGGGTGCGGTCACCGCGCAGGCCGGGAATGTGGCTGTGGCGCATGATGATCTGTACGCCGGGAGCCTGCCGGCGTTGACGGCGCGTGAAGCCGGGGCCGGCGTCGTGAACCTGCTGGACGCGCGCGCACCGGAACGTTTTCGCGGCGACGTCGAGCCCGTCGACGCGGTTGCCGGTCACATCCCGGGCGCAAAGAACCTGCCGAGCGCCGCGGTGCTGGGCGGCGACGGCACGTTCCTCGGCGAGGAGGCGCTCGCTCAGCTGGTTTCCGACAACGGCATCGATCTCGGCGGCCCCGTCGGTGCGTACTGCGGGTCGGGAGTCACCGCGGCCATCGTCGTCGCGGCCATCGCCACGACAGGCCGCAGGGCGGCGTTGTTTCCGGGCTCCTGGTCCGAGTGGAGTTCGGATCCGACCCGCGCGGTCACCCGCGGTCCGCAGTAGCAGCCGCCGGCTGCGCGACGTCAGACGCCGGCCCAGCTCAGCAAGAACGCCGCGGCCACGCGGGCGGCGTTGTCCGCCGCGATCTGCTTGTAGTAGAAGAACGAGACGGGGTAGCCCGGCAGGTGCAGTGGGTCGCCCTGCCCGTCGGAGATGCCACGGATACCGAGGAACGGGACTCCGTGCGCATCGGCGACCGCCTGCACGGCCGCCGTCTCGTTGTCGGCGGCATTGAAGGCCGGGTTCTGTGACGCGAAATTCAGGTTGCCGATCAGACCCTTGACCAGCCAGGGCCCCGCCGCCTGAAAGAAGTTACCCGTATAAAAAAGCGAGCGGTCGGGTGCGGTGCAGGGCTGGCAACCAAAAACATTGCCGGCGTTCGGGATACACGGGAAGGCCGTGCCGTTGTTGCTGTCGCTACTGCCACCGCTGCCGCCGACCACCAATTGCGGCATCCGCCCGAGGTTGTTCAGCTTGATGATGGGCGGGTTCTTGCACAAGCAGGTCGGATTGTCGATTGTGTTGACGTTTTCCAGGGCAACGGACAGCGTCTGGGCCGCGGCCAGCATGCCCGGGTCGGCCGGATGAAACGTCGTGCCGTTGTCCGAGGTCCATTGGGCCGGTATTGCGACATCCGCGATCTTGATGTTCGCGCCGCCGCCGGCGACGCCCGAGAACATCACTGCGCCAATGGAAATGGAGGAAGCGCAGGTAAACCGGGCGAAGGCGGTCTCGGTGGTACTGGTGGCGTTCACCAGGCCGATGCCGGTCATCGCGACGATCACCTTCTTCCCGCTGATCGTACCGAGGTAGAAGTGCTTGCGGTCGGCGACCACAACCGGATTCGGGTCGAGCACGGTGTGCGACAGCACCGCGTCGGCTTCGGCCGGAAAGGCGGACAGCACCAGGACACGCTGTTCGCATACCGCCGGCGTCACGTCCGGCCCCGGGTCGGCTGGGATGCTGGGGGCCATCGCGCCACCCACCAGCATGCCAATCGCCACGACGAGGGTGGCCCGCAAACGCTTGCGCACGTTTCCCCTATCGCCGGCGCGTTTTCAGAGTTCTCAGAGTTCTCAGAGCTCTCAGAGTTTTCAGAGTTTTCGGTGGTCATTCGCCGCATTGATTTTTCGCCCCCACGGCGCGCACGTGAATATTTGTTATCGTTCTTTTTGCGTAGCGATTTCATGTCGTTATTAGATCGCGTCAACGGCCCCTAGAGAGCCGTTCGATGACCAGCTGAGCGATCTGTGTCCTCTTCTGCACCTTGAGGACGCAGTTGATGACGCTCGGTGGCGAATAGAGCGGATCCTGAAGGGAAGCCAGGATTTCCAAATCGTTCTTGTCGACATTCCAGAGGAAGGCGTAACCGGGAGCCGAATACGCCGCGGCCTGCTGCTCGGGCGTCAACCTCCATCCGAACGTCGTCAGCGACCAACCGTCGACTCAATAGGTGCCGGGCCCGAGGGTGAAGTACCCGGTCCCCTCGTCGTATTTGATGTACTGCTGCGGATCGAGGGCGAAATCGTTGAACACCCGAACGGTTCAGACCGGGCTTCATCGGTACATTGGTCGAGCCGCGTTCGTTGATCCGAATTGCTTTGCAGCGAGTTGAAGAATTGGAGCTAAGTTGCAGCCCCCCGCTACAGCTCCGCCATGTCGAAGGCTTTCTTGACTTCCTGCGCGTGCGCCACTTGCCGCGCGCTGTAACCGATGAGCAGCGCCACCCCACAGAGCAAGACGACCGCGCCGGCGAGCCACAGCATGCCGTAGGTGTAGCCGTGATCCAGCGCATTCAACTGGGCGGCGTTCATGGACTTCACCGGTCCGACAGTGCCGCCCAGGGATAGCGTGCGCCAGGTGATCGCGGCCTGGACAACGGAAAGCATAATCGGGCCGCCGAGGCTGGACATCATGAGCGAGATCGCCGACGTGGGCCCAATTCTGTCGAAACCGACGCTGGCTATCAGCGACAGCGAGAGCGGGACGGTGATCATGCCGACAGCGACGCCGGCGGCGACGAGCGGCACCATCAGATTCGGGAAATACGGCATGCTGCGGTTGAAGGTCGAGGCGTAGAGCAGAGCGCCCAGCATGAGGCTGCCGCCGACGATCACCACCACCCGCGGCGGGAGCCACGTCACCACCCGCGACGACACGCCCGCCCCTACGCCCGCCGCGATCATGAACGGAATGAAGCCGACACCCGCACGAAGCGTGCTGTATCCGAGCATTTCCTGCACGTACACGGTGATCACCAGCGTCAGGGTGAACATCACCCCACCGTTCAGAAAGATGGTCCCGAACGTGGCCAGCCGGTTGCGATCGCGAAACAAGCTGAACGGCAAGACGGGGTTCTCCGCCCTGCGCTCCACGACCACGAACGCCACGAGCGCGATCAGGGCAACCGCACCCGAACCGATCGTGATGGGCGAGTGCCAACCCTTCTCCGGCGCCATCGAGCAGCCGAAAACCGCCGCCGTAAAACCCAACGTGGCCAACCCGGCCCCAGTGGCGTCGAGCTTCAACCGCTCCTTCTGCGTTTCCCGCAGCGCGCGGGGGGCTAGACAAAGCACCAGCAGTCCGATCGGCACGTTCACAAAAAACATGAGCCGCCACGACACCTCGGTGAGGGCGCCCCCCACCACCAGGCCCAGGACCGAGCTGAGGGCGCCGACCCCACCCAACACCCCGAGCGCAGCGTTGCGCAACGGCCCCTTCTCGAACGTGGTGGCAATCAGCGCCGTACCGGTCGGTGCGATGATTGCGCCGGCCACGCCCTGTAGCAGCCGGGCAAAAACGAGGACACCACCGCTCCATGCGCTGCCACAGAGCACCGAGACGGCGGTGAACAGGCTGACCCCGATGATGAATGCGCGCTTGCGCCCAATGGTGTCGCCGAGGCGCCCGCCCAGCAGTATCAGGCCGCCGAAGGTGAGCACGTAGGCGGTGATAACCCAGCTGCGCCCGGCGGCGGACAAGCCCAGCTCGCTCTGAACCCTGGGAAGCGCGATGACTGCGATCATGCCGTCCATCGTCGCCATCAGCTGCATGCCGCCGATCGCGATAACCGCCGCGATAAACCGACGGGGCGGCAGCCGGGTCGAAGAGTTCCTGCTCGCCTCGTCTGGCGTGGTCGATTTGACGGTCATCGGGCTCGTTTCGCGGAGGGAATCGCTCACTGTACCGGGGTGAACTCGAGGTGCAATTCCTTGAGGCGCCTGAACAGAAATGTGCGGTCCCAGCTCAGCCGACGATCGCCCGCCGGACCATGGTGGGCCTCCGAAAGCCGAATGTTGGCCATCCGGCTGAGGATTCGATCCAAGCTCACCCGCACTTCGGCGCGTGCGATCGGGGCGCCCGGACAAGTGTGGACACCACGACCAAATGCGATGTGTTGCAATATGTTTGGACGGCTGAGGCGAAACTCGTCGGGCTCGTCGAACCGCGCCGGATCGCGGTTGGCCGCACCGTTCATCACGAGCACGCTGGTGCCGGCAGGCACGTCGACGCCGCCGATCCTGGTGTTGCGCCGCGCGAGGCGGAAATTCGATTTGATCGGGCTTTCGAGGCGCAGGATCTCCTCGATAAAGGCGGGGATCATTGAGTTGTCGCGGCGCAGCTGCTCTTGCAGGTCCGGTCGCTCCGCCAGCATGAGCACGGCGAGACTCAGCAGGTCGATCGTCGTGCCGTGGCCCGCGGCGAACATGAACGTGGCAACGCGGGCAACGTCGATCGCGTCGGGTGTCGTGCCGTCGGGAAACTTTGCCAGCGCCAGCTCGGTGAGGACGTCGTCGCGCGGGTCACGCCGGCGGTCCTCGATGTATTCGACGAACCACTCCTCTTTCACGCCGACGAAGCCGCTGCGTTCGCCGTTGAGCCTGCTGGCCGTCGCGGCGCGGCGGAAGCGCTCACGGTCGGCCTCGGGTACGTCCAGCAGGTCGGTGATGGCGTCGAGCGTGAACGGGAAGTTGTAGTCGATGACCACCTCGCACTTGCCCTGCCCGATGAATCGGTTGATTTGCTCGTCGGCAAGGCGCCACAGGAAGTCCTCGTTGTTCTTGAGCTGCCTCGGCGTAAACAACCTGTTCAATAGCGAGCGGTGCGCGGTGTGCTTGGGGGGATCAAACGATATGAAGTAATCGCCGAACGTAACCCGGTGGCGGTGCTGCTCGATCAGATCGGAGATGTCATCGCTGCCGGTCCCGTTCGGAATCCCCGACCACGGTCCACTGACGATGTTGCACACCGATAAGGCGTGATCGGTGTCGCGTTGTACGGCGACAGCCTCGTCGTACCCCGACACCAGCACCACGCCGTGCGCCGGCTCACGCCGGACGGGGCAGCGACGGATCGCGTTGTAGTAGTCGTAGGGGTCATCGACGAGCGACTTGTCCGTGAAGAAGTCGAGGTTCTCGATTCCGCTCACTTCGCTCCCATCGCGCCGGCCGCCGTTCGCGTACTAGTACCCACAAATGTCCGTCCGAAATCGTGTGAAACGCGCTGGCCAAAGATGTCCCGGGGTGTCATTAGTTACGTTGCCAGATCACGCTGGGCGTACCCATAGACCCCGAGGCCGGTCAGGATGACGCCGACAACCAGGAACATAGCGGTGGCCGCCCAGTCGGGCGGTGTGTCGGGTACGGCGGCGAGGTGCGCCAGCGGCGACAGCTCGACGACCCATGCGGGAGCCTTCGTGGCCTGCACGATCATGTTCACCAGAAAGCCCGCCACAACCGGCAGCGCGCCGATCACGCCGGCAATGGACGGCAGCCACCCCACGCCCACCGTGGCCGCCCCGACGGCCAGCAATGCCACCGGTAGGGAATTGAGCGCACCCGCAACTGAATCGCTCAACTGCAGGGGGGCGCCGGTGATCTTGGCGCCACCCCAAAGGGCCACTGCAGCAAGGCAATGCAGGGCGACGACCGCACCGACGGTGGCCGTGACCTCAGTGGACAGCAGGCGTACGCGCGAAATTGGCTGGGCGAACAGCAAGGTCCATCGACCGGCCCTCTCGTCGGCGACCATCGTGGCGAGACGCATCGCGGAGTACAGCCCGGTGGCGACCGCGAGCACGCCGAACAGCGCCGCCGCCATGACATTCGCCACATTATGGCCACCCAGCCCGGCGGCCGCGGCGAGTTGCGCGAACCGCCGGTTCTTTTCGAACAAGTCGAGCAGCCACGCGAGCGTCGCGCCGACCAGAAGGAAGCTCGCGGCAATGCCCGCCGCCCACCCGAGCGTGATCCGGCCGGTCCGGCGGAGGGCGAATCCGCCGATCGACCGCAAGAACCGGGTTCGAGGACGACGGCGATCCGCCACCGCGACAATCCCGTCGCCCACGTCGCGGTGGTGTGCCGCCACCAGGGCGGCACCGGCCAGCGCGATCGCAAACGCGCCCAACACGATCAGCGGCACGATGTGGTTGCCGGCGTACGGGGCCGCTCTGGCCGTCAGCCCGAACGGCGTCGCCCAAGCCAACCATGCCAATTGATGCCAGCCATCGGCGATCATGCGCAGCAACAGGGCAACCCCCAGAGCCGCTAACGCAAGTCCCGTCGCGCCGGATCGGCTCGGCATGACTTGCGCGGCGAGCAGGGCCGTCGTCGCGAAAGTCAAAACAATGAGCGTAATTCCGGCCGCGTGAATAACTGCCCCGGTCGGTTCGGTGCGGGCCGCCAAGAGGCCCGCCGCGACGGCCACTCCGATCAGCGTCGCGGATCCGACGAGGGCGGCCAGGCAGCGGACAACCACATCGCCCACTCGCAAGCGTCCCGCGAGGAGCAGATCCCACCGCCCGCTGTCCTCCTCACCGCGGGTCAGGCTCGTGGCGGCGAGCATTATCCATACGCTCGCGAGCACCGAAAGCGTTGTGCCGGTGCGCCACACGGTAAAGCCGCCGGGATCGTCGAGGGCGACCGGCGGGCCCGACAGGATCCTGATGGCGGGATTCTCGGCAAACGCGCGCAAGCCTGATTCGTCCAGCAATCGGCCGATCGGCTGGTATTGGGCTGCGGTCAACCCCGACATGCCGCCGCAGATCATGGCGACGACCAGGGCACCCAGGCGAAGCTGGCGCGCGACAAGTCGGCTCACGGCCCGGCCCGGCGGCAATTGCGGCCCGGCCGGCACCGGCGCGCCGGGCAGCGTGGCGGCTGTCACTGTTCAGGCTCTCCGTAATAGGCGAGAAAAATCTCCTCGAGATTCGGTTCGCGCATCGCGAGCGCGGTGATGTCGGCTGTGGCGAGCGCGTGAAGCGCTGCCACCGGCGATCCAGTCAGATTGAACCGCAACCGTTCTCCGCTCAGCTGCTCGACACCGGAGACACCCGAAACATGCTCGAGGGAAGGTTGATCGCCGCGATAGGACACCTCGACTACGGTGCGGCGCAATCGGCGCAAATCGGTGATGCTGTCAATTTCGACTAGCCGCCCGGCACGCAGAATCGCCACCCGGTCGCACACGGCCTCCACCTCGTCAAGCTGATGAGAGCTGAGGAACACCGTCTGGCCTCGCTCGCGCGCCTCTTTGACACAGCCGCGAAATTCTCTCTCCATCAACGGATCCAGCCCGCTTGCCGGTTCGTCGAGCACGACGAGCGGAGCCCGTGTCGCGAATGCGGCGACAAGGGCCACCTTCTGCCGGTTGCCGGTCGAATAGGTCCTGGCCGGCTTGTCGAGTTCCAGATCGAAACGGTCGACCAACTCGTCGCGGTACGCCGCGTCGACTCCGGGGCCGACACTGCCAAGCAGTTCAAGGATTTCGGCGCCCGTCAATCGCGGCCACAGCGCAACATCCGCGGGCACGTATGCGATGTGACGATGGGACCGGCGGACGTCATCGGCAGCGCAACCGAAGATCTTCGCGCTGCCCGCCGTCGGGCGAATCAATCCGAGCAGCAGGCGGATCGTCGTCGACTTGCCGGCACCGTTGGGGCCCAGGAAGCCGAAGACCTCGCCGGGCGCGACCGTCATGCTCAGATCGTCGACGGCCACAACACGGCCGAACCGTTTGGTCAGACCGTCGACGCTGATGGCCGGGCTGAAAGCAGTGCGCGCCGGGGATTCCACGCCTGAAGGGTAAGTCACTCGTCGCAACGGGGCCGTCGGCAGACACAAGAATCGGCTACCACGCCGCCAAATAATGTGCAAATTCTTTGCCGCGCGATGGCGCATATCTCGGTGATGAACCTCCCTGGGTTTGGAGTGGGGTTCCAGCGGTTATAAGACGATTCGGCGGGACGTCGGCGCCCGGGATTGGGGTGCTCGGCGGGACATCGGAGTCCCGGGACGTGACGTACAGATCCCTCTAAGGTTTTCTCCCCCTCAACTTGATGGTCCGGTGAACTGATGAGCTTCAACCCGAATACGGCAGTTGCGTTTTGGTCGACAAGGCGAAGACCAGACCAGCGATCAACCCGGCGACCACCCCGGCCCGTGGCCGGCCTTTGCCGATGTGCCAGCCGCCGGCGGGTGGTAGGTGAGGCCGGACGCGCCGCGCTTCCGGACTACGTCGAGCCGAACTGATCTCAATCTTGTTCCGCTGCAACAAATCTCGTTCTTCTTCGAGGGAGTACTTCATTGCGGGCTGATCGGACCTTTCCGCTGACGCGGGGACAGCTAGACATCTGGCTTGCCCAGCAAACGGGTAGCTTCGGCGCGAAGTGGCAGCTAGGCGAGCTCTTGCGAGTCGAGGGCACGGTAGACCCCGACCTAGTTGAGTGGGCGATCGTCCAAGCGGTGCGCGAGGCCGAGCCGCTTCGAGCCATCTTTTTCGAAGTGGATGGCGAGGTACGCCAGGCGCCGGTTGATTGTCCGGACATTGAGCTTGCCCGCTACGATCTCACCGGCTCGCAGGATCCTGCACAGGACGCCTACCAGGTGGCATCGTCGATCCAGCGCACACTCATGCCGCTTGATGGTCGGCTGTTCAAATTTGCGTTGTTGCAGACACGGGTTGATGAATTCTATTTATTCGCGTGCTGCCACCATCTGGTAATCGACGGAGTCGGCCTTCCCCTTGTTTGTCAGCGGATCGGGGATATCTATTCCTCAATGGCTGCGGGCGCGTCGATTCCGCCCACTTTCTTTGGATCCCTGAGCGATCTGATCGATTCCGAGTTAGAATACGAAGCGTCCAGTGACTATCTCGACGATCAGGACTATTGGACGAGGAATCTTCCGCCGGAGAGCGAACCGCGTTATCGGTTGGCGCGCCCGGCCGTAGGCGGGCGTGACGAGGAGTATTCCGCGCCGGTTCAATTGGACCCGTCCGTCGTCGCCGCGATACAAGTGCTGGCACAGGACCTGGGCGTGAATCGGTCGTCGGTGATCACTGCAGCGTGCGCGCTCCTGGTCCGGGCGTTCGACACCGAAAGTCCGGAGGTGGTGCTCGATTTTCCGGTGAGCAGGCGGGTTCGTCCGGAAACACAGATGGTGCCCGGAATGATTTCCGGGTTTGTGCCGCTGGTATTGAAGTCGTCTCCAGGGTCCGTGGTCGCTGATTTTTGCAAACTTGTCGACACACAAATGCGAGAAGCGCTGGAGCACCAGCGATTCCCAGTCCACGCTATTGACTACAAGGCGAGTCTGCGCGGCTCCGGGCAGGCGTCGAACCGGGTCGTCGTTAACTTCATTCCTGCCACACATACGGGAGATCTTTTTGGTGCTCCGGTAACGGGAACCCTGACCCATGCCGGCCCCGTCCAGTTTGGGCTCGTGTTCTTCACGGACGGTGATCAGCTCGCTCTCACCAGCGCGGGAGACGAACAATTCTTTTCGAATTGCGACCTTCGCGATTTGGCGACGCGGTTAGAGCGGGCGTTGGCGGCGATGACCGCCGATCCCGGGCGTTCGTTGTCGTCGGTGGGTCTGCTCGACGAGGGCGAGCACGCCCGCCTGGCCGAGATCGCCAATCGCGCGGCACTGACCCAGCCGACCCAGCCCGCGACCGCGCCGGGGTCGATTCCGGTGTTGTTCGCCGAGCAGGTGCGCCGCGCCCCCGAGGCGGCGGCGGTCACCTTCGCGGGCCGCGCCTTGACCTATCGCGAGGTCGACGAGGCCGCCAACCGGTTGGCGCACCTGTTGGCCGCCCGGGGCGTGGGCCCGGGAGCGTGTGTGGCGCTGCTGGTGGAGCGCTCGGCCCAGGCGATCGTCGCGATGCTGGCGGTGCTCAAGACCGGGGCGGCGTACCTGGCGATCGACCCGGCGGCGCCGACCGCCCGAATGCGGTTCATGCTCGAGGATGCCGCGCCGATCGCCGCGCTCACGAGCACCGGGCTGGCCGGACGGCTCGACGGGAGCGCGGTGCCCGTCATCGATCTCAACGACCGCCGCGTTGTGGCTCAACCCGACACGGCATTGCCGGCGCCGGGTCCCGACGATATCGCCTACCTGGTCTACACCTCGGGCACTACCGGCACCCCGAAGGGGGTCGCGATCAGCCACCACAACGTGACCCAGCTGCTGGGGTCGTTGGATGCGGGGCTGCCGGCGCCGGGGGTGTGGGCGCTGTGCCATTCGTTGGCCTTCGACGTCTCGGCGTGGGAGATCTTCGGCGCGCTGCTGCGAGGCGGACGAGTCGTGGTGGTGCCCGAGGTGGTGGCGGGCTCACCGGAGGACTTCCGCGACGTGCTGGTCGCCGAATCGGTCAGCGTGCTGACCCAGACCCCCTCGGCGGTGGCGATGCTCCCGGGCGAGGGCTTGGAGTCGGCGGCGTTGGTGATGGCAGGTGAGGCCTGCCCTCCCGAGGTGGTGGATCGGTGGGCGCCGGGGCGGTTGATGATCAACGCCTACGGCCCGACCGAGACCACGATGTGTGTGGCGATCAGTGCGCCTCTAACAGCGGGATCGGGGGATTTGGGTGTAGTGCCCATCGGATCCCCGGTACCTGGGGCGGCGTTGTTTGTGCTCGACGGGTGGTTGCGGCCGGTACCGACCGGGGTGGTCGGCGAGTTGTATGTGGCCGGTGCCGGCGTGGGGATGGGGTATTTGCGCCGGGCCGGGTTGACCGGGTCGCGGTTTGTGGCATGCCCGTTCGCAAATCCGGCGGCCCCGGCGGCGCCGGGAGCGTCGGGACAACGCATGTATCGCACCGGGGATCTGGTTTTTTGTGGCGCTGATGGGCAGCTGGTCTATCTAGGTCGCGCCGATGAGCAGGTGAAGATCCGCGGGTACCGGATCGAGCTTGGTGAGGTGCGGGCGGCCCTGACCGCACTGGATGGGGTTGAGCAGGCGGTGGTTATCGCCCGCGAGGACCGCCCGGGCGACAAGCGGCTGGTCGGCTATGTCGTCGGGGCCGGGGGGGCCGGTGGGGGCACCGGCGCCCTAGACCCGGCGGAGATCCGCACCGCGCTGGCCGAGCGGCTGCCGGACCACATGATCCCGGCCGCGGTGGTGGTGTTGAAGGCGCTGCCGTTGACGGCCAACGGCAAACTGGACACCCGCGCCCTGCCGGCACCGGAGTCCCAGGAAGTTGATCGCCACCGAGCCCCGGCCAACGCTGTCGAGGAGATCCTGGTCGGCATCTACGCCGACGTCCTCGGTGTGAAGAGCGTCGGGGTCGATGACTCATTCTTCGATCTCGGTGGGGACTCGCTGTTGGCGATGCGCCTGTCCGCCGTGATCAAAACCGCACTGGATGCCGATCTTTCGGTACCCACCGTGTTCGACGCGCCCACGGTTGCCCAGCTGGCGCTGCGTATCGGCGAGAATGCGGGTCGGCTTGAGCCGTTGGTGGCGGTCGAGCGGCCGACGGTGGTGCCGTTGTCGTATTCCCAGCAGCGGTTGTGGTTCATCGACCAGTTGCACGGGCCCTCGGCGGTTTACAACATGGCGACCGCGTTGCGGTTGGACGGACGCCTTGATGCCCGGGCGCTGGGTGCGGCGCTGACCGACGTGGTGGGCCGCCACGAGAGTTTGCGCACACTGTTCGCCGTGCCCGAGGGGCCCGAGGGGTCGGGCGGCTCCGAGAGTTCCGACGGGCCCGGGGGGTTCGAAGGGATAGCCCAGCAGCTGGTGGTGCCCGTCGAGCAGGCGGACTTCGGTTGGGATGTTGTTGACGCCAGCGGCTGGTCGGCTAGCCGCCTGGGTGAGGCCGTCGACGCGGCAGCACGCCACACATTCGACCTGGGTACCGAGATCCCTTTGCGGACAACACTTTTCCGGCTCTCCGAGGACGAGCACGTGCTGGTGGCCGTGGTGCACCACATCACCGCGGACGGTTGGTCGCTGGCGCCGCTGGTGCGTGATCTCGGCGCGGCGTACGCCAGCCGGTGTGCCGGGCAAGCCCCCGACTGGGCGCCGTTGCCGGTGCAGTATGTCGATTACACGCTGTGGCAGCGCGCAATGCTGGGTGACCTGGCCGATCCCGACAGCCGCATCGCCGCGCAGGTTGCCTATTGGGAGCAGGCGCTGGCCGGGCTGCCCGAGCGCTTGGCGCTGCCCACCGATCGGCCCTACCCTGCGGTGGCCGATCAGCGCGGCGCCAGCCTGGTCGTGGACTGGCCAGCCGAGTTGCAGCAGCGGGTTGCACGGGTGGCCCGCGAGCACAACGCGACCAACTTCATGGTGATTCAGGCCGCGCTTGCGGTGCTGCTCGCCAAGCTCAGCGCCAGCAGCGAGGTGGCGGTCGGATTCCCGGTCGCCGGCCGCGGCGACTCCGCGCTGGACGAGCTGGTCGGGTTCTTTGTCAACACGCTGGTGCTGCGGGTCGATCTGGCCGGTGATCCCACCGTCGCCGAGCTACTGGCCCAGGTCCGCCAACGCAGCCTGGCAGCGTACGAGCACCAAGACGTGCCATTCGAAGTGCTGGTGGAGCGGCTCAACCCGTCCAGGTCGCTGGCACATCACCCCCTGATCCAGGTGAGCGTCGGCTGGCAGTTCGCCGCCAATATCGATCCCGCGGCGGGCCTGGAGCTGGGGGGCCTGCAGGCGACGTCGCTGCCGCTGGACACCCGGACTGCCCGCATGGATTTGTCGTTTTCGTTGGCCGAACAATGGACCGAGGCCGGCCAGCCCGCCGGGATCGGCGGAACGGTGGAATTCCGCACCGACGTGTTCGATGCGGCCACCATTGAGGTGCTGATCGAGCGGTTACACCGGGCGCTGGACGCGCTGACCGTCGACCCGGGGCGGCGGTTGTCGTCGATAGATCTGCTGGACGCCGGTGAGCACGCCCGCCTGGACGAGATCGGGAACCGGGCGGTGTTGACCCAACCGGCGCCGATGGCCGAATCGTCGATTCCGGAATTGATCGAAACCTGGGTCGCCCGGACACCGGATGCGGTGGCGTTGGTGTGCGAGGGCCGCCCGATGACCTACCGCGAGCTCGACGACGCCGCGAACCGGTTGGCGCACCTGCTGGCCGGGCAGGGGGCGGGCCCGGGACAGTCTGTGGCGCTGCTGTTTTCGCGGTCGACCGAGGCGATCGTCGCAATCATGGCGGTGCTCAAGACCGGCGCGGCGTATCTGCCGATGGATCCGGGGCTGCCGGCGGCGCGGATCGAGTTCATGCTGGGCGACGCCGCACCGATCGCCGCGATCACCACCGCCGATCTGGCCTACCGCCTCGACGAGTTCGACCTGGTGGTCCTCAACGTCGGGGACCCCCAAATGCAGGCGTATCCGTGCACACCGTTGCCGGCGCCGGCGCCGGACGACATCGCTTACCTGATCTACACCTCGGGCACCACCGGGGTGCCCAAGGGCGTGGCAGTCACCCATCGCAACGTGACGCAGTTGTTGGCATCCCCGGACACCGCGCTGCCGGCGGCGGGGGTCTGGAGCCAGTGCCACTCCCTCGCGTTTGACGTCTCGGTATTCGAGATCCTGGGACCACTGCTGCACGGGGGGCGCCTGGTGGTGGTGCCCGAGTCGGTGGTCGGCTCCCCCGAAGAGCTGCACGACGTGCTGGTCGCCGAACACGTCAGCGTGCTCACCCAGACCCCGTCGGCGGTGGCGGCGCTCTCGCCCGAGGCGCTGGAGTCAGTGGCGCTGGTGATGGCCGGTGAGGCCTGCCCGGCCGAGGTGGTGGATCGGTGGGCGCCGGGGCGGATGATGGTCAACGCCTATGGCCCCACCGAAACCACCCTGTGTGTGGCCATCAGTGCGCCACTTGCCGCGGGATCGGGGAGGCCGCCGATCGGCTCGCCGGTCCCCGGGGCGGCGCTGTTTGTGCTCGATGGGTGGTTGCGGCCGGTGCCCGCCGGGGTGGTCGGCGAGTTGTATGTTGCCGGCGCCGGCGTCGCTGTGGGCTACCTGGGCCGGGCCGCGCTGACCGCCTCGCGTTTTGTGGCCTGCCCGTTCGGCACTCCGGAAACGCCGGCAACGCGGATGTATCGCACCGGGGACCTGGTGTGCTGGGGCGCCGACGGGCAGCTGCGGTATCTGGGCCGCGCCGATGAGCAGGTCAAGATCCGCGGGTACCGCATCGAGTGCGGCGACGTTGAGGCCGCCCTGAAGCGGCTCGATGGGGTGCAGCAGGCGGTGGTGATCGCGCGCGAAGACCGCCCCGCCGCCTTGCGTCTGGTCGCGTATGTCGTTGGGGTCGGTGGGGTCACCGACACGCTGGACCCCGCCGGGATACGCGCGCAGCTGGCCGAGCGGCTGCCGGCCTACATGGTGCCGGCGGCGGTGATGAGGCTGGCGGCGCTGCCGTTGACGGTCAACGGCAAACTCGATACCCGCGCCCTTCCGGCACCCGAATACACCGTCGCGGGGTACCGCGCCCCGGTGGGCGCCGTCGAGGAGGTCCTGGCCGGCATCTACGCCCAGGTCCTTGGGCTGGAGCGGGTCGGTGTCGACGATTCATTCTTCGATTTGGGTGGCGACAGCATCTTGTCGATGCAGGTGGTGGCGCGGGCCCGGGCGGCGGGTCTGACGTGCCGGCCGCGCGATGTCTTCGTCGAGCAGACCGTAGGCCGGCTGGCCCGAGTGGCCGGGGTGGCCGATGGTGCGATGGCCGTGGTCGACGAGGGCGTCGGGCCGCTGCCCGCCACCCCGATCATGTGCTGGCTGGCCGACCTGGCGAGCGCAGGCAGCCCGGTCGAGCAGTTCAACCAGACGGTGCTGGTGCAAGCCCCCGCCGGGGTGACCCACGCTGACGTCGTGGCCATGGTGCAGGCGCTGCTGGACCGGCATCCCATGTTGCGCCTGCGCGTCGACGACGACGTCAGGGGCTGGTCGCTGACGGTGCCCGATGCCGGCGAAGTGGACGCGCTCAAATGCCTGCAGTCGGTGGACGCGTTATCCGATGAGGCGCTGCTAGACGCGCGGTCGCGGTTGAACCCGGCAGCCGGGGTAATGCTCAGCGCGCTGTGGGTGGCCTCGGCCGGACAGCTGGTATTGGTCATTCACCATCTGGCCGTCGACGGAGTGTCGTGGCGAATTCTGTTGGAAGACCTCAACATCGCCTGGGCCCAACACCACAATGGACAACCCGTGGCATTGCCGGCGGGGGGCACGTCGTTCGCACGGTGGGCGGCGCTGCTGGCCAAGCACGCACACGCACGCGACGTCGTGGAACAGGCGCAGGCGTGGCGGCAGGTGCTGGAAACCTCGGGAAACTCAGCCGCGCTACCGGCCGTGCGGCCGGCTGCGGATACCGCAGACGCCGCGGATACCGCAGATACCGCGGATACCGCAGATACCTATGCCAGTGCCGGGCACTTGTCCGTGTCGCTGGACACCGAGATCACCCGCGCGCTGCTCGGTGAGGTCCCCGCGGCGTTTCATGCCGGGATACAGGACATCCTGCTGATCGCGTTCGGGTTGGCGGTCACCGAGTTTTTGGGGCTTTTGGGGTCTTCGGGCAGCGGCGGCGCGCCGATCGGCATCGACGTGGAGGGCCACGGCCGGGCCGAGGAGCTGGCCGCCGATGTTGACCTGTCGCGCACGGTGGGATGGTTCACCAATAAATACCCGGTGGCCTTGAACGTGGGGGCCATTGGTGGGTTGTCCTGGGCCCAGGTGATCGCCGGTGATGCGGCGTTGGGCGCGGTGATCAAGGACGCCAAGGAGCAGCTGCGCGCGCTGCCCGATCCGCTGACCTACGGTCTGCTGCGCTATTTGAACCCCGACGTCGACTTGCCCGAGCGCGACCCGCAGATCGGGTTCAACTACCTGGGTCGGCTAGGCGCCCCAGCGCAGCTTGCGGCCGCTGATGACGTGTGGTGGATCGGTCCGGACGGCGTGTCGCTGACCCGAGCCGCTGCGGCGGTGCCGATACCGCTGCCGCACACCGTGGAGCTCAATGCGGGCACGGTGGACACCGAGGTCGGCCCGCATTTGCAGGCCAATTGGACGTGGGCACCCTCGGCACTGGATCACGCGCAGGTCAGCCGGCTGGGCCGGTTGTGGTTCGAGGCCCTGGCCGGCATCTGCGCGCACGTGCAAGGTGGCGGCGGCGGATTGACCCCGTCGGATATCGCGCCGGTCCGTCTGAGCCAGCACCAGATCGACGAGCTGCACCGGCAGTATGTGATCGCCGATATTTTGCCGTTGACCCCGCTGCAGCAGGGGCTGCTCTTCCACGCCACCACCGCGCAGGCCAGCGACGATGTTTATGCCGTTCAGCTGGAGATCGCGTTGAGCGGTGCCCTTGATCGGTATCGGCTCCGTGATGCGGTACACGCGGTGATCAACCGGCATCCGAACCTGGCGGCGCGATTCTGCACACAGTTCGACCAGCCGGTGCAGCTGATCCCGGCCGATCCCGCGCCGGGCTGGCGGTACGTCGAGCTTGACGGCGGTCCAGACATCGATGCCGTCGATGCCGATGCTCAGGTCCGGCGGGTGTGCGCCGACGAACGCGCCGCAGTGTGCGATCTGGCGGGCGAGCCGGTCTTTCGGGCGGCGCTGATCCGCACCGCAGCCGATCGGCACCGGTTGGTGCTCACTAACCACCACATCCTCATGGACGGCTGGTCGCTACCGATCCTCCTGGGTGAAATCTTCGCCGGCTATCACCAGCACCGCCTCCCCGCGCCCGCGCCGTACCGCAGGTTTGTCAGCTGGCTGACCACCCGAGACCGTGGCAGCGCCGAGGCGGCCTGGCGCGAGGTGCTCGCCGGTTTGGACACCCCCACACTCGTCGGCCCGCCGGCCCGGGTGGGCGTGGGCAAGCGCGGTGTCGGCTCGTTTCGGGTCTCCGAGGAGACGACGCGGGCCGTTGGCGAGCTGGCGCGCTCGGGTCACACCACCGTGAGCACCGTGCTGCAGGGCGCCTTCGCGCGGCTGCTGTGCTGGCTGACCGGCCAGCACGATGTGGTGTTCGGCACCGCGGTCTCGGGGCGGCCGGCCGAGGTCGCCGGCGTCGAATCGATGGTGGGCCTGTTCATCAACACGGTGCCGGTGCGGGCGACCATCACGTCGACAACCACCACCGCGGACCTGCTCGGCCAGTTGCAAAACGCCTACAACGACACGCTGGAGCACCAGCACCTGGCGCTTCCCGAGATCCACCGCATCACCGGGCAGGACCGGCTGTTCGACACCTTGTTCGTCTACGAGAACTATCCCGTCGACACCGCTGCGTTGGTCGGGGCCAACGAGCTGGCCATCACCGATATCAGCGGCCGCGAATCCAACCACTACCCGCTTTCGGTGTCGGCCCAGCCGGGCCCCGAGCTGGGTCTTCGCGTCGAATACGACACCGAGGTGTTCGACGCGGCCAGCATCGAAACGCTGATCGAGCGGTTCAAGCGGGTGGTGGCGGCCATAGCCGCCGACCCCACCGGCCCGCTGGCGTCGATGGATGTGCTCGATGCCGACGAGCACGCCCGCCTGGATGGATGGGGTAACCGGGCGGCGTTGACGCAGCCAGCGCCCCCCGCGGTGTCTGTTCCGGTGTTGTGGGACGCCCAGGTCGCGCGCACCCCCGAGGCGGTGGCGCTGACCTGCGAGGGCCGCTCCGTGACGTATCGCGAGGTTGACCAGGCCGCTAACCGTCTGGCACACCGGTTGGCCGCCCACGGCGCGGGCCCCGGCGCGTGTGTGGCGCTGCTGTCTAACCGCTCCCCCGAGGCGATCACGGCGATTTTGGCGGTCCTCAAGACCGGGGCCGCATACCTGCCGATCGACCCGGGCCTGCCGGCCGTGCGGATTGAGTTCATGCTGGCGGATGCCACGCCGATCGCCGCGATCACCACCGCCGGACTGGCCGAGCGGCTCGACGGCTGCGACCTACCGTTGATCGACGTCGGTGATATCTGGGCTCCCGCCGTCGACGCCTACCCCCGCACGCCGTTACCGGCACCCGCGGCAGACGACATCGCCTACCTGATCTACACATCGGGCACCACCGGTACGCCCAAGGGCGTGGCCGTCACCCACCACAACGTGACCCACTTGGCGCAATCGGTGCCCACGCACCTGCCCGCGGACCAGATCTGGACCCAGTGCCACTCGTATGCATTCGACTTTTCGGTGTGGGAGATCTGGAGTGCACTGCTTGGTGGGGCGCGGCTGGTTGTGGTGCCCGAGTCGGTGGCCGCCTCCCCGGAGGACTTCCACGCCTTGCTGATTGCCGAACGGGTCAACGTGCTCACCCAGACCCCGTCGGCGGCGGGGGCGCTCTCGTCGCAGGGTTTGGATTCGGCGGCGTTGCTGCTCGGCGGCGAGGCGTGTCCGACCGAGGTGGTCGATCGGTGGGCGCCGGGGCGGGTTGTGATCAATGCCTACGGCCCCACGGAGGCCACGGTGTACGCGTCGATGAGCGCGCCCTTAACAGCGGGCTCGGGGGTGGTGCCGATCGGCGCGCCCGTGGCCGGGGCGGCGTTGTTTGTGCTGGATGGGTGGTTACGGCCGGTGCCGGACGGGGTCGTCGGCGAGTTGTATGTGGCCGGGCGCGGCGTTGGGGTCGGCTATGTGGGCCGAGCCGGGTTGACCGGGTCACGGTTTGTGGCCTGCCCCTTCGGAAATCCGGGGGCGCCGGGCACACGCATGTATCGCACCGGGGACTTGGTGTGTTGGGGTGCTGACGGGCAGCTGGTGTACGTCGGGCGCGCCGATGAGCAGGTCAAGGTGCGCGGCTATCGCATCGAACTGGGTGAGATTCAGGCCGCCCTGGCCGGGCTCGACGGGGTCAAGCAGGCGGTAGTGATCGCGCGCGAGGACCACCCGTCGACCGTGCGCCTAATCGGGTATGTCGTCGGGGCCGGTGGCACGTTAGACCCGGCCGAGGTACGCACCCGGCTGGCCGACCGCCTCCCGGCCTACATGGTCCCGGCAGCGGTGGTGGTGGTGCCGGCGCTGCCGCTGACGCCGAACGGCAAGCTGGACACCCGCGCGCTGCCGGCACCCGAATACCAGGACGGCACTCGTTACCGCGCTCCGGCCAGCCCGGTCGAGGAGATGCTGGCCGGCGTCTACGCGCAGGTTCTCGGTGTGGCTCGGGTCGGGGTCGACGACTCGTTCTTCGATTTGGGTGGGGATTCGCTGTCGGCGATGCGCTTGGTCGCCGCGGTCAACACCGCCCTCGATGCCGATCTTGCGGTGCGCACCGTGTTTGAGGCGCCCACCGTGGCCCGGTTGGCGCCCCGTCTTGGTTCCGATGAGGGTCGCCGCGCGCCGTTGGTGGCCGGTGTGCGGCCCGCGGTAGTTCCGTTGTCGTTTGCCCAGAACCGGTTGTGGTTGATCGACCAGTTGGCGGGGCCCTCCCCCGTCTACAACATGGCGGTGGCGTTGCGGCTGCGTGGGCACCTGGATGTTGATGCGCTGCGCGGCGCGCTGACCGATGTGGTGGGCCGCCATGAGAGCCTGCGCACGCTGTTCCCGGCACCCGACGGGACGCCCCAGCAGCTGGTGGTGCCGGTCGAGCGGGCAGACTTCGGTTGGGAGATCACCGATGCGACCGGGTGGCCGGAAAGCCGGCTGGATGAGGCAATCGGCGCGACGACCCGCTACAGTTTCGACCTGGCCACCGAGATCCCATTGCGGACAAGGCTTTTCGGTGTTGGCGACGACGAGCATGTGCTGGTGGCCGTGGTGCACCATATCGCCGCCGACGGCTGGTCGATCGCCCCGCTGGTAAGCGATCTGGGGGTGGCGTATGGCGCCCGGTGCGCGGGGCGAGCCCCGGGCTGGGCGCCGTTGGCGCTGCAGTATGTCGATTACTCGCTGTGGCAGCGTGCGCAGCTGGGTGAGCTGGCAGATCCCGACAGCCGGATCGCCGCTCAGCTGGGTTACTGGGAGCAGGCGCTGGCCGGGCTGCCCGAGCGTCTGCAGCTGCCCACCGACCGGCCCTACCCGCCGGTAGCCGACCACCGCGGCGCCAGCGTGGTCGTGGACTGGCCGGCGGAGTTGCAGCAGCGGGTTGTGCGGCTGGCCCGCGAGCACAACGCGACCAGCTTCATGGTGATGCAGGCCGCGCTGTCGGTGCTGCTGGCCAAGCTCAGCGCCAGTGCCGATGTGGCGGTGGGGTTCGCGGTAGCCGGGCGCGGCGATCCCGCGCTGGACGAGCTGGTCGGGTTCTTCGTCAACACCCTGGTGCTGCGGGTGGACCTGGCCGGTGACCCCACCGTCGCCGAGCTGCTGGCCCAGGTGCGAGGCCGCAGCCTGGCCGCCTACGAGCACCAAGACGTGCCCTTCGAGGTTCTGGTGGAACGGCTCAACCCCACCCGAAGCATGACCCATCACCCCCTCTTCCAGGTGGCGTTGGCCTGGCAGAACGAGCCCGCGAAGCTGGCCTTGGGTGACCTGCAGGCCACCCCAATGCCGGTGGACACCAGCACCGCCCGCATGGATTTGACGTTCTCCCTGGCCGAGCGTTTCACCGACACCGGTGAGCCCACGGGGATAGGTGGGGCGGTGGAGTTTCGCACCGATGTGTTCGATGCGGCCAGCATCGAGGTGTTGATCGAGCGGTTGGGGCGGGTGTTGGTGGCTCTGACCGCCGATGCGGGGCGGCGGTTGTCGTCGGTGGACCTGCTGGATGCCGGTGAGCACGCCCACCTGGATGAGATCGGGAACCGGGCGGTCTTGACCCAGCCGGCGCCGGTGGCCGAATCGTCGATTCCGGCGCTGTTCGCCGCGCGGGCCGCCGAAACCCCGGATGCCGTGGCGGTAGTGTGCCAGGACCGCTCGATGACCTACCGCGAACTCGACGAGGCCGCCAACCGGGTGGCGCACCTGCTCGCCGGGCACGGCGCGGGCCCGGGACAGTCTGTGGCGCTGCTGCTTTCGCGATCCGCCGAGGCGATCGTGGCGATCATGGCGGTGCTCAAGACCGGGGCGGCCTATCTGCCGATGGATCCGGCGCTGCCGGCGGCGCGGATGATGTTCCTACTCGAGGATGCCGCGCCGATCGCTGCGATCACCACCACCGAGCTGCGCTGGCGGCTGGACGGGTTCGAGCTGGCGGTCATCGAGTTCAACGATCCTGCTGTGCACACCCAGCCCGGCACGGCTCCCCCGGCGCCGGCTCCCGACGACATCGCCTACCTGATCTACACCTCGGGCACCACCGGGGTGCCCAAAGGCGTGGCCATCACCCACCGCAACGTGACGCAGTTGTTGGCGTCCACTGGCGCCGCGCTGCCTGCGGCGGGGGTGTGGAGCCAGTGCCACTCCCTGGCGTTCGACGTCTCGGTGTTCGAGATCCTGGGCCCGCTGCTGCAGGGCGGGCGCCTGGTGGTGGTGCCCGAGTCGGCGGTCGGGTCTCCCGACGAGCTGCACGACGTGCTGGTCGCCGAGCACGTCAGCGTGTTGACCCAGACCCCGTCGGCGGTGGCGGCGCTCTCGCCGCAGGGCTTGGAGTCGGTGGCGTTGGTGATGGCCGGTGAGGCCTGCCCGGCGAGGTGGTGGAGCGGTGGGCGCCGGGGCGGGTGATGCTCAACGCCTACGGACCCACCGAGACGACGATGTGCGTGGCCATCAGCGCGCCCTTGACAGCGGGCTCGGGCAGGCCGCCGATCGGTGCGCCGGTGTCCGGTGCGGCGTTGTTCGTGCTCGACGGGTGGCTGCGGCCGGTGCCCGCCGGGGTGATCGGCGAGTTGTATGTGGCCGGCGCCGGCGTCGGGGTGGGCTACCTGGGCCGGGGCGCGCTGACCGCGTCGCGGTTCGTGGCCTGCCCATTCGCGGCTGCCGGAGCACCCGGACAACGGATGTATCGCACCGGGGACCTGGTGTGCTGGGGTCCCGATGACCAGCTGCGGTATCTGGGCCGCGCCGACGAGCAGGTCAAGATCCGCGGGTACCGCATCGAGCTCGGCGACGTCCAGGCCGCCCTGGCCGACCTGGACGGCGTCGAGCAGGCCGTGGTGATCGCCCGCGAAGACCGCCCCGCCGCCGTGCGCCTGGTCGGTTACGTGACCGCGACCACCGCCGCGCTCGACGCGGCCGGGATCCGCGCGGCGCTGGCCGAGCGGCTGCCGGCGTATATGGTCCCGGCCGCGGTAGTGGTACTCGACGCGCTGCCGCTGACGGTCAACGGCAAACTCGACACCCGCGCCCTACCCGCACCGGAATACACCGCCGGTCAATACCGCGCCCCCGGCAACGCCATCGAAGAGGTCCTGGCCGGCATCTACGCCCAGGTCCTCGGCGTCGACCGGGTCGGCGTCGACGACTCCTTCTTCGAGCTGGGCGGGGACAGCATCTTATCGATGCAGGTGGTGGCCCGCGCCCGCGCCGCCGGCCTGATCTGCAAGCCGCGCGACATCTTCGTCGAACAGACCGTCGCCGGGCTGGCCCGAGTGGCCGTGACCGCCGGTGCGGACGGCCCGGTCGATGAGGGCATCGGACCGCTGCCCGCGACCCCGATCATGTCGTGGCTGGCCAGCATGGAAAGCGCAGACGGCCCGACCGACCAGTTCAACCAGACGCTGACGGTGCAGGCTCCCGCCGGGGTGACCGAGGCCGACGTGGTCGCGCTGCTGCAGGCGCTGCTAGATCGCCACGCCATGTTGCGGCTGCGCGTCGACCAAGGCACCGAAGATGGCACCGGAGGGTGGTCACTCCAGGTACCCGACATCGGGTCGGTGGACGCGCACGCCTGCCTTCACACGGCGGACGAGTTGTCCGAGGACACGCTGGTGGCGGCGCGCTCGCGGCTCAACCCGGCCGCCGGGGCGATGCTGTCCGCACTGTGGGTCCCCGACACCGGCCAGCTCGTGTTGATCGTTCACCACCTGGCCATCGACGCGGTCTCGTGGTGGATCCTGCTCGAGGACCTCAACCTGGCCTGGGCCCAGCACCGCAGCGGCCAGGCGATCACCCTGCCGGTGACGGGGACATCGTTTGCCCGCTGGGCGGCGCTGCTGGTCGAGCACGCACGCCACCCGCACGTCGTCGAGCAAGCCGACGCCTGGCAACAGATCGCCTCAGCCACCGCAGCGCTGCCCGCCGTGCATCCCGCGACCGACACCTACACCACCGCCGGGCATCTAACGACGGTGCTCGACGCCGAAACCACCCGCGTGCTGCTCTCGGAGGTACCCGCCGCGTTTCACGCCGGCATCCAGGACATCCTGCTGATCGCGTTCGGGATGGCGATCACGGAGTTTCTCGGGTCCTCGGGTGCCGCCAGCGCCGCGATCGGCATCGACGTCGAGGGCCACGGCCGCCACGACGAACTGGCCCCTCACCTGGACCTGTCCCACACGGTGGGCTGGTTCACCTCCAAATACCCGGTCGCCTTAGCGGTCGGTCGGCTGCCCTGGGCGCGAGTGATCGCCGGCGACGCCGCGCTGGGCGCCGCGATCAAAGACGCCAAAGAACAGCTACGCGCCCTGCCCGATCCGCTGACCTACGGGCTGCTGCGCTACCTGAACCCCGACGTCGACCTGGGCGGCTGCGACCCTGCGATCGGGTTCAACTATTTCGGGCGCCTCGGCGGGGCGGCCGAGCTGTCCAGTGAGCTGTGGCGCATCTCCCACGACGGCGTATCGGTCACCGGGGCCGCTGCGGCCGTGCCCATGCCGCTGGCGCACACCGTGGACCTCAACGCTGTCACCATCGACACCGACACCGGCCCGTACCTGCAGGCCAACTGGACCTGGGCGCCCTCGGCGCTGGACCACGCGCAGATCAGCCGGCTCAGCCAGCTGTGGTTTACGGCCCTGACCGGCATCTGCACGCACGTGCGCGGCGGCGGCGGCGGGCTTACCCCCTCGGACATCGCGCCCGCCCGGCTCAGCCAGCACCAGATCGACGAGCTCCAACAGCACCACCAGATCGCCGACATCTTGCCGCTGACCCCGCTGCAGCAGGGCCTGCTCTTCCACGCCAACACCACCCAGGGCACCGACGAAGAGGTGTATGTCGTCCAGCTGGGTATCACCGTGACCGGCCCACTCGACCCGGCCCGGCTGCGCGAGGCGGTGCACACGCTGGTCACCCGGCATCCGCACCTGGTCGCCCGATTCTGTGACCAGTTCGACGAGCCCGTGCAGATCATCCCAGCCGAACCGGCGGCGGGGTGGCGCTACGTCGAACTCGGCGTCAGCCCCAACATCGATGCCGTCGATGTCGACGCGCAGATTCAGCAGGTGTGTACTGCCGAGCGCGCCGCGGTGTGCGACCTCGCCACCGGCGAGCCGGTGTTCCGGGCGGCGCTGATCCGCACCGCGGCGGATCGCCACCGGTTGGTGCTGACCAACCACCACATCGCGATGGATGGCTGGTCACTGCCGATCCTGCTGCGCGAAATCTTCGCCGGCTATTACGGGCAGCAGCTGCCCGCGCCCCCGCCGTACCGCAAATTTGTGACCTGGTTGGCCGCTCGAGACCGTGCCGGCGCCGAAGCGGCCTGGCAGCGAGTGCTCGCCGGCTTTGACACTCCTACCCTGGTGAGCCCACCTGCCCGGTTAGAGCCAGGGTTGCGCGGCGCCGCGTCGTTTCGGGTGCCCGAGCAGCTCACGCAGGCCGTCGGCGACTTGGCCCGCTCGCGTCGTACGACCGTCAACACCGTGCTGCACGGCGCGTTCGCGCGGCTGTTGTGCTGGTTGACAGGACAGCACGATGTCGCATTTGGCACCGCGGTGTCGGGTCGGCCGACCGACGTGGCCGGCGCGGACTCGATGGTGGGCCTGTTCATCAACACGGTGCCGGTGCGGGCCGACATCACGGCTGCGACCACCACCGCGCAACTGCTTGAGCAGCTGCAAAACGCCCACAACGACACCTTCGAACACCAGCACCTGGCCCTTCCCGAGATCCACCGCGCCACCGGCCATGACCGGCTGTTCGACACCCTCTTCGTGTACCAGAACTACCCGGTCGACACCGCCGCGTTGTCGGGTGAGCACGGGTTGACCATCAGCGAGGTCAGCGGCCGAGAATCCAACCACTACCCGCTTTCGGTGGCGGCCCTGCCCGGCCGCGAACTGGGTCTTCGCGTGGAATACGACACCGAGGTGTTCGACGCGGCCGCCATTGACACACTGATCGAGCGGTTCAAGAGGGTGTTGGTGGCGATGACCGCCGAACCCGCCGGGCGGCTGTCGTCGATCGACCTGCTCGAACACGACGAACACGCCCGCCTGGACGGCTGGGGCAATCGGGCGGTGTTGACCGCACCCGCACCCGCGCGGGTGTCGATTCCCGAGTTGTTCGCCGCGCAAGTCGCCCGAGCCCCGCACGCCACGGCGCTGGAATATGCGGGCGAGTCGTTGACCTACCAGCGCCTCGATGACGCCAGCAGTCGGCTCGCCCGGGCGCTGAACGCCCGCGGTGTGCATCCCGGTGACGTGGTGGGTCTGCTGCTGCCGCGCTGCGCCGACGCGGTCGTCGCCATCCTCGCGGTGTTGAAGACCGGGGCGGCCTACCTGCCCCTGGACCCCGATGCTCCCGATGCACGCATCACCTACATGCTGCACGATGCCGCGCCGGTCGCCGCGATCACCACCGCCGAGCTGCACGGCCGCCTCGACGGGCATGCCCTGCCGGTCATCGACGTCAACGGCCCCGACCTCAGCGCCACGGACTACGGTGAGCCACTGCGGTTCCCGGCCGCAGACAGCGTCGCCTACCTCATCTACACCTCGGGGACCACCGGAAACCCCAAGGGCGTCGCCGTCACTCATACCGGGATCGCCGATCTGGTGCACAGTCACGCCCAGCGCCTGGCCAGCACGGCGGAGAGCCGGATCCTGCAGTTCGCTCCCTTGATCTTCGATGCCTCGGTGACGAACATGTGGTGGGCGTTGTTGACCGGGGCGGCAGCGATCCTTCCGGACACCGCCCAGGCGCTGCCCGGCGATGAGCTCGTCGAGTTGATCACCCGCGACAAGGTCACCCACGCCAAATTCACCCCGACCGCACTGGCGGCCCTGCCTGCCGAGGCACTGCGGGCGATGACGGTGGTCGTCGGGGGCGAACCCTGCCGCGCCGAGCTGGTGGACCGCTACGCCGCGCTGACCACCCTGGTCAACGCCTACGGCCCGACCGAGGCCACGGTGTGCACGTCCATCAGTGCCCCGTTGATCGCGGGGTCTGGGGTGCCACCGATTGGTTCACCGGTCTCGGGGACCGCGTTCTTCGTCCTGGATAGCTGGTTGCGGCCGGTGCCGGCCGGGGTGGCCGGGGAGTTGTATCTGGCCGGGCGCGGCGTGGCGGTGGGCTACCTGCGCCGTCCCGGGCTGACGGGGTCGCGGTTTATCGCCTGCCCGTTCGCCGGTCCCGGCAGGCCGGGACAACGCATGTATCGGACCGGGGACCTGGTGCGCTGGCGCCCGGATGGGCAACTCGAGCACCTCGGGCGAGCCGATGAACAGGTCAAACTCCGCGGGTATCGCATCGAACTCGGAGAGGTGCGCGCCGCGCTGGCCGCACTGGACGGGGTCGAGCAGGCGGTCGTGATCGCCCGCCAGGACCGCCCCGGCGAGCAGCGCCTGGTCGGCTATGTCGTTGGGGTCGGTGGGGTGACCGGCGATCTCGATATGGCCGAGATACGCACCCTGCTGGCCGAGCGGCTGCCGGCCTACATGGTGCCCGCGGCGGTGGTGGTGTTAGAGGCGCTTCCGTTAACACCCAACGGCAAGCTCGACACTCGCGCCCTGCCCGCCCCCGAGTACGGCGACACCGGCCGGTACCGGGCTCCCAGCACCCCGGTCGAAGAGGTCCTGGCCAGCATCTACGCCCGAGTGCTCGGTCTGCAGCGGGTGGGGGTCGATGACTCGTTTTTCGACTTGGGTGGCGACTCGCTGTCGGCGATGCGCCTAGTCGCCGCGATCAAGACCGGCCTGGGTAGCGGCCTGTCGGTGCGGACCGTGTTCGAGACGCCCACGGTGGCCGGGTTGGCGCCCCGTCTCGGCGGACAGGGCGGCGGGCTGGAGCCGTTGGTGGCCGCCCAGCGGCCAGCGGTGGTTCCTCTGTCGTTCGCCCAGAACCGGCTGTGGTTCATCGACCAACTACAGGGGCCCTCCCCCGTCTACAACATGGCGGCAGCGCTGCGGCTGTGTGGACGCGTGGACGTCGACGCGATGGGGGCAGCGCTGGCCGATGTGGTGGGCCGCCACGAAAGCCTGCGCACACTGTTCGCCGCCCCCGACGGCATACCCCAGCAGGTGGTGGTGCCCGCCGAGCAGGCCGACTTCGGCTGGCAGATCCTCGACGCGACCGGCTGGCCGCACAGCCAGCTCGGTCAAGCCCTGGAAGCGGTGGCGCGCCACGGCTTCGACTTGGCCGCCGAGATCCCGCTGCGGGCAAGGCTTTTCCGTGCCTCCCAGGACGACCACGTGCTGGTGGTCGCCGTGCACCATATCGCCGCCGACGGCTTGTCAATGACCCCGCTGATGCGTGACGTGGCAGTGGCCTACGCGGCCCGGTGCGCCGGGCAAGCCCCCGACTGGGCGCCGTTGCCGGTGCAGTACGTCGATTACACCCTGTGGCAGCGCACCCAGCTCGGTGAGCTGGCCGATCCCGACAGCCCCATCGCCGCGCAACTGAGCTACTGGGCAAAGGCCCTGGCCGGACTACCCGAACGCCTGCAACTCCCCACCGACCGGCCCTACCCGCCCGTCGCCGACTACCGCGGCGCGAGGGCGGACGTCGACTGGCCCGTCGAGCTGCAGCAGCAGGTGGCGCGGGTGGCCCGTGAGCACCACGCGACCAGCTTCATGGTGATCCAGGCCGCCCTGGCGGTGTTGCTGGCCAAAGTCACCGCCAGCACCGACGTGGCCGTCGGTTTCCCGATCGCCGGGCGCCGCGACCCCGCCCTCGACGAACTGGTGGGCTTTTTCGTCAACACCCTGGTGCTGCGGGTCGACGTCACCGGCGATCCCAACATGGCCGAGCTCCTGGCCCAGGTGCGGACCCGCAGCCTGGAAGCCTTCGAACACCAAGATGCGCCCTTCGAAGTACTCGTCGAGCGGCTCAACCCCGCCCGCAACCTCACCCATCACCCGCTGGTGCAGGTGGTGCTGGCCTGGCAGAACTTCGCCGGACAAGACGCCAACCCCGCCGCCGAGCTGGCCCTGGGTGAACTCCAGGTCACCCCGCTAGCCCTCGATACCCAGACCGCCCGCATGGATCTGGTGTTCTCCCTGGCCGAACGCTGGACGAAGACCGGAGAATCCGCCGGGATCGGCGGCGCGGTGGAATACCGCACCGACGTGTTCGACGCGACCAGCGTCGAATCGCTCATCAAGCGATTAGGGCGGGTCTTGGAGGCGCTGACCGCCGACCCCACCCGCCGGCTCTCCTCGATCGATGTCATCAACGCCGACGAGCACGCCCGCCTCGATGACTGGGGCAACCGGGCGGCATTGACCCGCCCATCGCCGGTGACGCGGTCCTCGATACCGGTGTTGTTCGCCGCGCAAGTCGCGCGCACCCCCGAGGCCGTCGCGGTCACCTGCCAGGGCCGCTCCATGACCTACCGCGAGCTCGACGACGCCGCCAACCGGGTTGCGCACATGCTGGCCGGACGCGGCGCTGGCCCGGGACAGATTGTGGCGCTGCTGTTTTCACGGTCCGCCGAGGCTATTGTGGCGATTGTCGCCGCACTCAAGACCGGTGCGGCGTACCTGCCGATCGACCCGGCGGCGCCGGCGGCGCGGATCGAATTCATGTTCGATGACGCCGCACCGATCGCGGCGATCACCACCACCGGGCTCGCCGAGCGGCTGGACGGGCACGCGATTCCGGTCGTCGATATCGGTGACATTTGGGCCCCCCAAAACCAGGCCTGCTCGTGCGCGGGCTTGCCGGCGCCGGCCCCCGAGGAGATCGCTTACCTGATCTACACCTCGGGCACCACGGGGGTGCCCAAAGGCGTGGCCGTCACCCACCACAACGTCACGCAGCTGTTCGACTCACTGGACGACGTCGGCCTGCGGCCAGAGCCGGGACGGGCGTGGACGCTGTGTCATTCGTTGGCGTTCGACTACTCGGTGTGGGAGACCTTTGGTGCGCTGCTACACGGTGGGCGGCTGGTGGTGGTGCCCGAGTCGGCGACGCGCTCCCCCGAAGAGTTGCACGATTTGCTGGTTGCCGAACAGATCAGCGTGTTAAGCCACACACCCTCGGCGGTCGGGATGTTGTCACCCCAGGGTTTGGAGTCGGCTGCGTTGGTGGTGGGAGGCGAGGCCTGCCCGGTCGAGGTGGTGGATCGGTGGGCGCCGGGGCGGGTGATGGTCAACGTCTACGGCCCCACCGAGACCACGGTGTATGCGTCGATGAGTGCGCCGCTGGTGGCGGGCTCGGGCTCGACCGGGCCAGTGCCGATCGGTGCGCCGGTACCGGGGGCGGCGTTGTTTGTGCTCGACGGGTGGTTGCGCCAGGTGCCGCGCGGGGTAGTCGGCGAGTTGTATGTGGCCGGCGCCGGGCTCGCCATAGGGTATTGGCGGCGAGCCGCGTTGACCGCGTCGCGCTTTGTGGCGTGCCCGTTCGCAGGTGCCGCAGCACCCGGACAACGGATGTATCGCACCGGGGACCTGGTGTGTTGGGGTCCCGATGGGCAGCTGCGGTATCTGGGCCGCACCGACGAGCAGGTCAAGATCCGCGGGTACCGCATCGAGCTCGGCGAAGTCCAGGCGGCCCTGGCCGAAATGGACGGAGTCGAGCAGGCGGTGGTGATCGCCCGCGAGGACCGGCCCGGAGACAAGCGCCTGGTCGGCTATGTCGTAGGGGCCACCGGGACCGCAGACTCCCTCGATCCGGCCGCGCTGCGTGCGGCGCTGGCCGAGCGGCTGCCGGCCTACATGATCCCGGCGGCGCTGGTTGTCCTCGACGCGCTGCCGCTGACGGTCAACGGCAAACTCGACACCCGCGCCCTACCCGCACCGGAATACACCGCCGGTCAATACCGCGCCCCCGGCAACGCCATCGAAGAGGTCCTGGCCGGCATCTACGCCCAGGTCCTCGGCGTCGACCGGGTCGGCGTCGACGACTCCTTCTTCGAGCTGGGCGGGGACAGCATCTTATCGATGCAGGTGGTGGCCCGCGCCCGCGCCGCCGGCCTGATCTGCAAGCCGCGCGACATCTTCATCGAACAGACCGTCGCCGGGCTAGCCCGGGTGGCCGCGCTGACCGACGGCGAGAGCGGCCCGATCGACGAGGGCATCGGGCCGGTGCGGATCACCCCGATAGTCGGTTGGCTGGCCAGCGTGCAGGGCCCGGTAGACCAGTTCAACCAGACGCTGGCGGTGCAGGCGCCCCCGGGGGTGGCCGAAAGCGATGTGGTGGTGCTGTTGCAGGCCCTGCTGGACCGCCACGCCATGCTGCGGCTGCGCGTGGATGACAGTGGTGTTTCGGGCGCCGAGGGCTGGTCTTTGAATGTGCCCGAACCCGGTTCGGTGGATGCGCGCGCCTGCCTACAGCGGGTGGACGTGTTATCTGACGAAGCGATGCTGGCGACGCGATCGCGGTTGAATCCGGCCGACGGGGCGATGCTGAGCGCGTTGTGGGTCTCCGAAAGCGACCAGCTCGTGTTGGTCATTCACCATCTGGCGGTCGACGCGGTGTCGTGGTGGATTCTGCTGGAGGATCTCAACATCGCTTGGGCCCAGCATCGCGCGGGCCTCGAGGTGGAGCTGCCCGCGGGCGGCACGTCGTACGCCAGGTGGTCCGAGCTGCTGGCGCAGCACGCGGTCAGCCCGCAAGTCATGGAGCACGCCGACGCCTGGAAACAGGTGGCGTCGGCCACCCCCGCGCTACCGGCGATCAATCCCGCGTCGGACACCTACGCCACCGCCGGGCATCTAACGACGGTGTTGGACGCGGAAAACACCCGCGCGTTGCTTTCTGAGGTGCCGACCGCGTTTCATGCCGGGATCCAGGACATCTTGTTGATCGCGTTCGGGTTGGCGGCTACTGAGTTTCTGGAGTTTTTGGGTTCGTCGGGCACTGGCAGCGCGCCGGTCGGCATCGACGTCGAGGGCCACGGCCGCCACGACGAACTGGCCCCCCATGTGGACCTGTCCCACACCGTGGGATGGTTCACCACCAAGTACCCGGTCTCTTTGGCGTTCGGTCGGGTGTCCTGGGCGCAGGTGGTCGCCGGCGAGGCAGCGCTGGGCGCGCTGGTCAAAGACGCCAAAGAGCAGCTACGCGCCCTGCCCGATCCCCTGACCTACGGGTTGCTGCGCTACCTGAACCCCGACGTGGACCTGGGCGGGTCCGATCCGGCGATCGGATTCAACTACTTCGGGCGGCTCGGCTCCGCTGCGGCGGGCGCAATCACCGACGGGTCCGCGCAAGGTTGGCGGATCAGCCAGGAAGGCTCGTCGTTGATCCGCGCGGCCGGGGCCGTGCCCATGCCGCTGATGCACGCCGTGGGCCTCAACGCCGTCACCATCGACACCGACAACGGTTCGTACCTGCAGGCCAATTGGACGTGGGCGCCCTCGGCCCTCGACGAGGCGGCGATCGCCCGGCTCAGCCAGCTGTGGTTCGAGGCCCTGGCCGGCATCTGCGCCCATGTGCGCGGCGGTGGCGGCGGGCTAACGCCGTCGGATATCGCGCCCGCCCGCCTCAGCCAGCGGCAGATCGACGAGCTTGCCCGGCAACACCGCATCGCCGACGTCTTGCCGCTGACCCCGCTGCAGCAGGGGCTGCTCTTCCACGCCAAAACCGCGCAGGCCAGCGACAACGACGTCTACGTGGTACAGCTCAGCATCACCGTGACCGGCCCGCTTGACCGGCACCGGCTGCACGACGCGGTGCACGCGATGGTCACCCGGCATCCGCACCTGGTGGCCCGATTCACTGCCCGGTTCGACGAGCCGGTGCAGATCATCCCGGCCGATCCGGTGGCGGGGTGGACCTACCTTGACTTTGGCGTCGAGCTCGACGCCAAGAACGACGACTCCGACGAACGATTCGAGCGGCTGTGTGCCCATGAACGCGCCGCGGTCTGCGACCTCGCCCACCAACCGGCCACGCGGGCGGCGCTGATTCGCGTCGCACCGGATCGGCACCGGTTGGTGCTGACGAATCACCACATCGTGATGGATGGCTGGTCGCTGCCGCTCCTCATGCGCGAAATCTTCGCCGGCTATTACGGTCAGCGGCTCCCCGCGGCCGCGCCATATCGCAGGTTTGTTTCCTGGCTGCTCGCTCGCGACCTGGACGCCGCCCGCGCGGCCTGGCGGCAGGTGCTGGCCGGTGTCGACGCCCCCACCCTGGTGGGCCCGCCGGCCCGGTCGCGGCTTGGGCGGCGGGCGGTTGCCACGTTCCGGTTGCCCGAGGAGACCACTCGGGCCATCGGCGAGCTGGCGCGCTCGTCGCATACGACCGTCAACACCGTGCTACAGGGCGCCTTCGCGCGAGTGTTGTGCTGGCTGACAGGCCAGCACGATGTGGTATTCGGCACACCGGTCTCGGCTAGGCCTGCCGAGGTGGCCGGCGTGGACTCGATGGTGGGCCTGTTGATCAACACGGTGCCGGTGCGCGCGACCATCGCGCCGGCAACCACCACCGCGCAGCTGCTCGACCAGCTGCAAAACACGTACAACGACACCCTTGAGCACCAGCACCTGGCGCTGACCGAGATCCACCGCGCCGCCGGTCAGGAAAGGCTGTTCGACGCCCTCTTCGTGTACCAGAACTACCCGATCGACACCGCCACCAACTTGTCGGGCGACCACTCGGTCGAACAGGAGATGGCCATCACCGACGTCGCCGGCAGCGAGTCCAACCATTACCCGCTGACGGTCCAGGCCATGCCCGGCCACGAACTGGGGATTCGCGTGGAATCCGACACCGACGTGTTCGACGCGGCGGACATCGAGACACTGATAGACCGGTTCGAGCGGGTGCTGGTGACCATGACCGCCGATCCCACCCGGCGGCTCTCGTGGATCGACCTTCTCGATGAGGAAGAACACGCCCGCCTGGACGGGTGGGGCAACCGGGCAGGGTTGACACGGCCGGCACCGGTAACGGAGTCGTCGATTCCGGTGTTGTTCGCCGCGCAGGTGGCGCGCACCCCCGAGGCGGTGGCCGTGACCTGCGAGGGCCGCTCCATGACCTACCGCGAGGTCGAGGACTCCGCCGGCCGGTTGGCGCACCTGCTGGCCGCCCGGGGGGTAGGCCCCGGCGACCGGGTGGGGCTGCTGTTTACCCGGTCAGCTGAGGCGATCGTGGCAATTCTGGCGGTGCTGAAGACCGGGGCTGCGTACCTGCCGATGGATCCGGCACTGCCGGCGGCGCGGATGGAGTTCATGCTCGCCGATGCCGCGCCGACCGCCGCGCTCACCACCACCGAGTTCCGCGGCCGGCTGGACGAGCATGACCTGCTGGTCATCGATATCAGTGATACCGTGACCGCCGCCGATACCGAACCCGATACCCAACCCAGCACCGCACTCCCGGCGTCGGCCCCCGATGACATCGCTTACCTGATCTATACCTCCGGCACCACCGGTGTGCCCAAGGGCGTCGCCGTTACCCACCGCAATGTGACCCGACTGTTCGACTCGCTGGCCGTCGACCTAGAGCTGGCACCCAAGAAGGTGTGGACGCAGTGCCACTCGTATGCCTTCGACTTCTCGGTGTGGGAGATCTGGGGCGCCCTGCTCCACGGCGGGCGGCTAGTGGTCGTGCCCGAGTCGGTGACCCGCTCGGCAGCAGACTTGCTCGCCTTACTGGTCACCGAGCAGGTCAACTACTTGAGCCAGACCCCGTCGGCGTTTTATGCGCTGCAGACTGCCGCACCCGAGCCGGGACAGCAGCTGCAGCTGCACGCCGTGGTGTTCGGCGGTGAAGCGCTGCAACCACACCGACTCGGGGAGTGGTTGGACGACCATCCCGGATTACCGCGCCTGATCAATATGTACGGCATCACCGAGACGACGGTGCACACCTCGTTCCGGGAGATCCACGCCAACGACGTCGACAGCCAGGTCAGCCCGATCGGGGTGCCGTTGGCGCATCTGGGCTTCTTTGTGCTGGACGGGTGGTTGCAGCCGGTGCCGACCGGCGTGGTGGGCGAGCTGTACGTGGCCGGTGCCGGTGTGGCGGTCGGGTATGTGGGGCGAAGCGCGCTGACCGCGTCGCGGTTTGTGCCATGCCCGTCCGGCGAGCCCGGCGCACGCATGTATCGCACCGGGGACCTGGTGTGCTGGGACGCCGATGGAGAGCTGCGGTACGTCGGGCGCGCCGATGAGCAGGTCAAGATCCGTGGCTACCGCATCGAGCTCGGAGAGGTCCAGGCGGCGCTGAGCGGGTTGGATGGGGTCACGCAGGCGGTGGTGATCGCCCGCGAGGACCGCCCCGGCGACAAGCGCCTGGTCGGCTATGTCATCGGGACCACCGACATGCTGGACCCGGCCGAGATGCGCGCCGCGCTGGCCGAGCGGCTACCGACCTACATGGTCCCGGCCGCGGTGGTGGCGGTCGAAACCATGCCCTTGACACCCAACGGCAAACTCGACACCCGTGCCCTGCCTGCACCCGAATACGCCGACACCGACCGCTACCGCGCGCCTGGGAACGCCATCGAGGAGATCCTGGCCGGCATCTACGCCCAGGTGCTCGGGCTCGACCAGGTCGGGGTCGACGACTCGTTCTTCGACCTCGGCGGGGATTCGCTTTCCGCTGTGCGGGTAGTCGCCGCGATCAACGCCGGCCTGGATGCCGACCTTTCGGTGCGCACCGTGTTCGAGGCGCCCACGATCGCCCAGTTGGCGCCCCGGATCGGTGGGGCCGCAAGTGGGCACAAGCCGTTGTCGGCCGGTGAACGGCCCGCAGTGGTCCCGTTGTCGTACGCCCAATCCAGGTTGTGGTTCCTCAGCCGCTTCGAGGGCGGTGTTGCGACCTACAACATGCCGACCGCGTTTCGGGTCACCAACGAGCTGGATATCGAGGCGTTGGGTGGCGCCCTCGATGACGTCATCGCCCGCCACGAATCGCTGCGCACCATATTTCCCGACATCGACGGTGTGCCGTTCCAGCAGGTATTGCCGGCAGAGGCGGGGATGTGGCGGCGCGGGGGCGCGCCGGTGGTGTCGTTGCCGGAGCAGGATGTGGCCCGCGAGTTGATGGCGCTGGCGCGGTATCGGTTTGATCTTTCGGCAGAGATCCCCATTCGTGCCCAGATCTATTCGGTGGGCCCCGAGGAGCATGTGGTGGGGATTGTGGTGCACCACATCGCTTTTGATGGGTGGTCACGGGCCCCGATGGTCCGCGATGTGGGCGAGGCGTATCGGGCGCGGCGCCACGGCAGGGCCCCGCAGTGGACCCCGTTGCCGGTGCAGTATGTCGACTACACGCTGTGGCAGCGCGCGCAGCTGGGTGACCTCAATGACAGCGGCAGCCCCATTTCCGCACAGCTCGGCTATTGGCAGGATGCCCTGGCCGGGATGCCAGAGCGCCTTGATCTGCCGATCGATCGGCCTTACCCGCCGGTCGCCGATTATCGCGGCGCGGCTGTGGCGATTGACTGGCCCGCCGAGCTGCAGCAGCAGGTTCTTCAGCTGGCCCGTTCGCACAACGCGACCGCCTTCATGGTGATCCAGTCCGCCCTGGCGGTGCTGCTGGGCAAGGTCGGCGCCAGCAGCGATGTGGCGGTGGGATACCCGATCGCCGGGCGCCGCGACCCCGCGCTCGATGAGCTGGTGGGCTTTTTCGTCAACACGCTGGTGTTGCGGGTCGATTTGGCCGGCGATCCCACCGTCGCCGAGCTGCTGGCCCAGGTCCAGCAGCGCAGCCTCGCGGCCTACGAGCACCAGGACGTGCCCTTCGAGGTGCTGGTAGAACGGCTCAACCCCACCCGCAGCCTGACCCATCATCCGCTGATCCAGGTGATGCTGGCCTGGCAGAACTTTCCCGGGTTCGGCGACGACCCTGTCGCCACGGCGGCCTTGGGTGATCTCCAGGTCAACGCGCTGCCGGCGGAAACCCAGACCGCCCGCATGGACCTGGTGTTCCACCTGGGCCAGCACTGGACCGAGGCCGTTGAGCCCGCCGGGATCAGGGGGCGAGTGGAATTTCGCACCGACGTGTTCGACGCGGACAGCATCGCGGCGCTGATCGACCGGTTGGAGCGGGCGTTGGTGGCGATGACCGCCGACCCGACGCGGCGGCTCTCGTCGCTGGATTTGCTGGATGACGGTGAGCACGCCCGGCTGGATGGGTGGGGAAACCGGGCGGTGCTGACCGCGCCGGCGCCCGTGTCCGGTTCGTCGATTCCGGTGCAGTGGGCCGCCCAAGTCGCGCGCACGCCCGAGGCGGTGGCGGTGACCTGCCAAGGCCGCTCGGTGACGTACCGCGAACTCGATGAGGCTGCTAACCGGTTATCTCACCTTTTGGCCGCTGCTGGTGCGGGCCCCGGTGCGTATGTGGCGCTGCTGTTTTACCGTTCGGCCGAGGCGATCGCGGCGATCCTGGCGGTGCTGAAAACCGGGGCGGGCTATCTGCCCATCGACCCCGCGGCGCCGGCGGACCGGATCGGGTTCATGCTCGCCGACGCCGCGCCGATCGCCGTGATCACCACCGCCGAGCTGGCCGACCGGCTGGACGGGCACGGCCTCCCGATCATCGACGTGAACGACCCGGCTGTGCACACCCAACCCAGCACGGCGTTGCCGGCGCCGGGCCCGGACGATATCGCGTACATCATCTACACGTCGGGCACGACCGGTGTCCCCAAGGGAGTTGCCATTCCGCACCGCAATGTCACCCGACTGCTGGCGTCGCTGGATGCCGAGGTGCCACGCGCGGGGGTGTGGTCGCAGTGCCATTCCCTGGCCTTCGACTTCTCGGTGTGGGAGATCTGGGGTGCGCTGCTGCGCGGTGGGCGGCTGGTCGTGGTGTCAGAGTCGGTGGCCCGCTCTCCGGAGGACTTCCACGATTTGCTGGTCGATGAACAGGTCAGCGTCTTGAGCCGGACACCCACGGCGTTTTATGCGCTGCAGCCCGTTGATTCCTTGCGCGGCGAGCGGCAGCTGCGACTTGAGACGCTCGAGGCGGTAGTCTTCGGCGGGGAAGCCCTTGAGCCGCAACGGCTTCGGGATTGGCTGCGCAATCATCCGGGATCACCGCGCCTGATCAATATGTATGGCATCACCGAGACCACCGTGCATGCCTCGCTGCGGGAGATCGTCGCCAGCGACGTCGACAGCCACGCCAGTCCCATCGGGATGCCGTTGGCGCATCTTGGCTTTTTCGTGCTGGACGGGTGGTTGCGCCCGGTGCCGGCCGGTGTTGTCGGGGAGCTGTATGTGGCCGGTGCCGGTGTGGCGGTCGGCTATGTAGGCAGGGCCGGGTTGACCGCGTCGCGGTTCGTGGCCTGCCCGTTCGGGGATTCCGGCGCGCCGGGACAGCGCATGTATCGCACCGGGGACCTGGTGCGTTGGGGCCCCGATGGCCAGCTGCGGTATGTGGGGCGGGCCGATGACCAGGTGAAAATCCGCGGCTACCGCATCGAGCTGGGCGAAATCGAAAACACCCTGGTGGCCTGCCCGCAGGTCACCCAGGCCGTCGCCACCGTGCATCACGGTCACACCGGCTCGCACCTGGTCGCCTATGTCGTCTTGGAGCACGCCAGCAGCGGCGACTCCGCCGTTCAAGACGCCGAAACCGTCGACGAGTGGCAGCGCGTGTACGACGAGCTGTACGGCGCTTCCGTCACCGCGGAGGCGGGGATCCCGGAGTTCGGGATGGACTTCCGGGGCTGGAACAGCAGCTACACCGGTGATCCCATCCCGCTCGAGGAGATGCTCGAATGGCGCTCGGCCACAGTGGATCGCATCATGGCCCTGCAGCCGCGGCGAGTGTTGGAGATCGGCGTCGGCTCCGGACTGCTGTTGTCGCAGATCGCGCCCCAGTGCGAGCGCTATGTCGGTACCGACATGTCCGCGGTGGCGGTCGACACGCTGGCCCGGTCACTGGAGCAGCTGCAGATTCCGTGGCGTGACCGGATCCAGCTGCTGACCCAACCCGCCCACGTCACCGAGGCGTTGCCGCAGGGCTACTTCGACACGATCATTCTCAACTCCGTCATCCAATACTTCCCGAATGCGGGATATCTGGCGCAGGTCATCGAGAACGCGATTGACCTGCTGGCCCCCGGCGGGGCCCTGTTCCTCGGCGACGTGCGCAACCACAGCCTGCAGGGCGCATTCCAAACCGCCGTCGCGCTGGCCGGCACCCCCAGCACCCCCGGCACTAATTTCGCCGAGATCCGGCTACGAGTCCAGCGCGCCCTGCTCAGCGAACCCGAATTGCTGCTCGCGCCAGAGTTTTTCGCCACCTGCGTCGCCGAGCACGCGTCGGTCGCCGGACTCGACATCGAAGTCAAACGCGGATCGGCCGACAACGAACTGACCCGGTATCGCTACGACGTCACCATTTACAAGACCCCCACGCCGGTGCGCTCGCTGGCCGAGGCACCCCGCTGGGCATGGACACAGTGCTCGGGGCTGAGCGGGCTGCATGCCCGGTTGGCCGCCGAACATCCCGCCATCGTGCGCGTCACCGACATCCCACGCGCCGGCCTGATCACCGACGTCCACGCTGAACACGCTCTCGCCGAAGGGTTTTCGCCGGCCGAAGCGGCACAAGCGCCCGACCAGGCCGACGCCGTCACCCCCGAACAACTGCACGTCCTCGGCGGCGAGGCCGGGTACCACCTGGCCGTCACCTGGGGTGCCCAGCCGGGCACACTGGACGCCCTATTCCTTGCCCCCACCGAAACGCGACCGCTGACAAATGTCTTCGCGGCGTCCGCCGGGGTCACCCACGCCAACGACCCCCACACCAACACCAAGATCAGCGCGGTGCGTGCGCAGTTGAGCGCGCGGTTGCCCGAGTACATGATTCCGGCGCAGATCCTGGCGCTCGACGAGTTCCCGCTGACCTCCTCGGGCAAGATCGACCGAAAGGCGCTGCCGGCGCCGGTGTTCGCCGCCGCCGCGATCTTCCGGGCGCCGCGAACCGAGGCCGAAAAGATCGTCGCCGATGTGTTCGCCGAGGTGCTCGGTGTGGATCGCGCCGGACTCGACGACGATTTCTTTGTCCTGGGCGGGGACTCATTAAGCGCCGCCCGGGTGAGCGCGCGACTCCAGGTGGCGTTGGGCAGGGAAGTGCCGGTGCGGTATCTGTTCGACGCGCCCACGGTCGGCGGTCTCGCCGATTATCTGGACCGGAATCGTGGCGACGCCGCCCTCCCGCCGGTGCGGGTGTCGGCTCGCCCGGAGCGACTCCCGTTGTCGTATGCCCAGCAGCGGTTGTGGTTCATCGACCAGTTGCAGGGCCCCTCCCCGATGTACAACATGGCGGTGGCGTTGCGGTTGGGCGGGCGCCTTGACGCCGAGGCGATGGGCGCGGCACTGGCCGACGTGGTGGGCCGCCATGAGAGCCTGCGCACGCTGTTTACTGCCGTCGAGGGCACCCCCCAGCAGCTGGTGGTGCCCGTGGAGCGGGCCGACTTCGGCTGGCAGATCATCGATGCCACCGGGTGGTCGGCGGGCCGGCTGGGCGAGGCCGTCGGCGCGGCGGCGCGTCACGCGTTTGACCTGGGCACCGAAACACCGCTGCGGGCAACACTTTTCCGCCTCGGCGACGACGAACACGTGCTGGTGGCCGCGGTGCACCATATCGCCGCCGACGGGTGGTCTCTCGCCCCGTTGACGCGCGATCTGGGTCTGGCCTACGCAACCCGGTGCGCCGGGCGCGCCCCGGACTGGGCGCCGTTGCCGGTGCAGTACGCCGATTACACCTTGTGGCAGCGTGCCCAGTTCGGTGATCTCGACGACAGCAACAGCCGCATCGCCGCGCAGCTGGCCTACTGGGAGCGGGCGCTGGCCGGGCTGCCCGAGCGATCGCAGCTGCCCACCGACCGGCCGTACCCCCCGGTCGCCGATTACCGCGGCGCCCGGGCGGCCGTGGAGTGGCCGGCGCAGCTGCAACAGCAGGTTGCCCGGGTGGCCCGCGAGCACAACGCGACCAGCTTCATGGTGATCCAGGCTGCCCTGGCGGTGCTGCTCTCGAAGGTGAGCGCCAGCCCCGACGTGGCGGTGGGCTTCCCGATCGCCGGGCGCCGCGATGCAGCACTCGATGAGTTGGTGGGGTGTTTCGTCAACACGTTGGTGTTGCGCGTCGATTTGGCCGGGGATCCCACCGTCGCCGAATTGCTGACCCAGGTGCGCGGGCGCAGCCTGGCCGCCTACGAGCACCAAGACGTGCCGTTCGAACTTCTGGTGGAGCGGCTCAATCCAACCCGCAGCCTGAACCATCACCCGGTGATCCAGGTGATGTTGGCCTGGCAGAACTTCGCCGGGCAGGTCGCCGGGCAGGACAACCCCGCCGCCGCGGCCGCCCTGGGTGATCTACAGGTCACGCCCCTGGGCGTGGAGACGCACACCGCACAGATGGATCTGATGTTGACCCTCGGCGAGGCATGGACCGAGGCGGGTGAGCCGGCCGGGATCGGCGGGGCGGTGGAGTATCGCACCGATGTGTTCGATGCGGCCAGCATCGAGACGCTGATCGGGCGGTTGCAGCGGGTTCTGGTGGCGCTGACCGCCGAGCCCAGCCGGCGGCTGTCGTCGTTGGATCTGCTCGATGCCGGTGAGCACGCCCGCCTCGCTGAGATCGGCAACCGGGCGGCGTTGACCCGGGTCGCGCCCGCGGCGGTGTCGGTTCCGGTGTCCTTCGCCGCGCAGGTGGCGCGCACTCCCGAGGCGGTGGCGGTCACCTGCGAGGGCCGCTGCCTGACCTACCGGGAGCTCGATGAGGCCGCTGACCGGTTGGCGCGCCTGCTGGCCGGGCACGGCGTGGGCCCGGGACAGCGTGTGGCGCTGCTGTTTTCGCGGTCGGCGCAGGCGATCGTGGCGATGCTGGCGGTGCTCAAGACCGGCGCGGCGTATCTGCCGATCGACCCGGCGCTGCCGGGGTCGCGGATCGGGTTCATGCTCGACGACGCCGCCCCGCTCGCCGCGATCACCACCGGCGCGCTGGCTGAGCGGCTCGACGGGTTCGGCGTGCCGGTCATCGATGTCGGTGATATTTGGGACGCGCGCATCCAGGCCCCGCCCAGCACCGCCATGCCGGCCCCGGCGCCGGGGGACCTGGCGTATCTGATCTACACCTCGGGCACCACCGGTGTGCCCAAGGGCGTGGCCATCACCCACCACAACATCACCCAGCTGATCGGGCCCCTGGACCCGGGCTTGGCGGCGCCGGGGCGGGTGTGGTCGCAGTGGCACTCCTACAGCTTCGACATCTCGGGCTGGGAGATCTATGGTGCGCTGCTGCACGGCGGGCGGCTGGTCATCGTGCCCGAGTCGGTGGGGGGTTCACCGGAGGACTTCCACGCCCTGCTGCTGGCCGAGCAGGTCGGTGTCGTGTGCCAGACCCCGTCGGCGGCGGGCATGCTCTCGCCCGAGGGTTTGGAGTCGGTGACCCTGCTGGTCGGCGGTGAGGCCTGCCCGGCCGAGGTGGTGGATCGCTGGGCGCCCGGGCGGGTGATGATCAACGAATACGGCCCGACCGAGACCACGATGTGGGTGACCCTCAGTGCGCCGCTGACGGCCGGGGCGGGTGCGCCGCCGATCGGGTCGCCGGTGCCGGGCACGGCGCTGTTCGTGCTGGACGGGTGGCTTAAGCCGGTGCCGAGCGGGGTGGTCGGGGAGTTGTATGTGGCCGGCACCGGGGTGGGGGTCGGGTATTGGCGGCGGGCCGGGCTGACCGGGTCGCGGTTTGTGGCCTGCCCGTTCGGGAATGTCGGGGTGCCCGGAGCGCCCGGAACACGGATGTATCGCACCGGGGACCTGGTGTATTGGGGCGCCGACGGGCAGCTGGTCTACCTGGGGCGCGCCGACGAGCAGGTCAAGATCCGCGGCTATCGCATCGAGCTCGGGGAGATCCAGGCCGCGCTGGCCGGGCTGGACGGGGTCGAGCAGGCGGTGGTGATCGCCCGCGAGGACCGTCCCGGCGACAAGCGCCTGGTGGGTTATGTGACCGGGACCGCCGACCTGCTGGACCCGGCCTCGGTGCGGGGCGCGCTGGCCGAGCGGCTGCCCGAGTACATGGTGCCCGCGGCGGTGGTGGCTCTGCACGCGCTCCCGTTGACCGTCAACGGCAAACTCGACAGGCGCGCCCTGCCGGCACCCGACTACGCCGATACCGACCACTACCGCGCCCCGGCCACCCTCACCGAGGAGATCCTGGCCGGCATCTACGCCCGGGTGCTGGGCGTCGTGCGCGTCGGCGTGGACGACTCGTTCTTCGATCTGGGTGGGGATTCGCTGTCGGCGATGCGTCTGGTCGCCGCGATCAACACCGACCTGGACGCCGGACTGTCGGTGCGTACCGTGTTCGAGGCGCCCACGGTGGCCCGGTTGGCGCCCCGCATCGGCGCCGCTGCGGCGCGGCTGGAGCCGCTGGTGGCCGCCCAGCGGCCCGCGGTGGTTCCGCTGTCGTTCGCCCAGAGCCGGCTGTGGTTCCTTGACCAGCTGCACGGGCCCTCCCCGATCTACAACATGGCGGCAGGGTTGCGGTTGAGCGGGGGCCTGGACGCGCGGGCGTTCGGTGCGGCGCTGGCCGACGTGGTGGCCCGTCACGAGAGCCTGCGCACGCTGTTCCCAGCCGTGGACGGGATCCCGCAGCAGTTGGTGGTGCCGGTCGAGCGGGCCGACTTCGGCTGGCAGGTCATCGATGCCACCGGCTGGCCGGCAAGTCAGCTAGCTGAGACCGCCGGCGCAGCAGCACGCCACGCCTTTGACCTGTCCTCCGAAATCCCGCTGCGGGCACAGCTTTTCCGTGTCGCCGCCGACGAGCACGTCCTGGTGATCGTGGTGCACCACATCGCCGCGGACGGCGGCTCGATCACCCCGCTGACGCGCGACCTGGGGCTGGCCTACGCCAGGCGGTGCGCCGGGCAGGCCCCCGACTGGGCGCCGTTGCCGGTGCAATATGTCGATTACACGCTGTGGCAGCGGGAAATGCTGGGTGATCTCACCGATAGCCAAAGCCCCATTGCCGCCCAGCTGGCCTACTGGCAGGACGCGCTGGCCGGTATGCCCGAGCGGCTGGCGCTGCCCACCGATCGGCCCTATCCGCCGGTTGCCGACTACCGCGGCGGCAGTGCGGTCGTGGACTGGCCCGCGCAGCTGCAGCAGCGAATTGCCCGGGTGGCCCGCGAGCACAACGCGACCAGTTTCATGGTGATGCAGGCCGCCCTGGCGCTGCTGCTGGCCAAGGTCAGCGCCAGCTCCGACGTGGCGGTGGGATTCCCGATCGCCGGGCGTCGTGACCCCGCTCTCGATGGCCTGGTGGGGTCCTTCGTCAACACCTTGGTGTTGCGGGTCGACGTAGCAGGTGATCCCACCGTCGCCGAACTGCTCGCCCAGGTGCGTTCACGCAGCCTGGCGGCCTACGAGCATCAAGACGTGCCCTTCGAGGTGCTGGTCGACCGCCTCAACCCGACCCGCAACCTGGCCCATCACCCGCTGGTCCAGGTGATGTTGGCGTGGCAAAACTTCGCCGGGCAGGAGCCCCAACACGACGAGGCACCCGCCGCAGGGCTGCCCTTGGGGGATCTGCAGGCCACTCCGCTACCGGCGGACACCCAAGCCGCCCGCATGGACCTGACTTTCTCCCTTGGGGAGCGCTGGACCAAGGCCGGCGAACCCGCCGGAGTCGGCGGCAGGGCGGAGTTCCGCACCGACGTCTTCGACGCGGCCAGCATCCAAATGCTGATCGAGCGGCTGCGGCGGGTGTTGGAGGCGATGACCGCCGAGCCAACCCGGCGGGCCTCATCGATCGACGTGCTCGACGAGGCTGAGCATGCCCACCTGGCCGACGTCGGCAATCGAGCAGTGTTGGCGCGGCCCGCGCCCGCCGAGGTGTCGGTGCCGGTGTTGTTTGCGACGCAGGTGGCTCGCAGCCCCGAGGCGGTGGCGCTGAGTTGCGGGGAGCAGTCGTGGACGTACCGCGAGCTCGATGAGGTGACCAATCGGCTTGCCCACCTCCTGGCCGGTCACGGCGCGTGCCCGGGACACGTTGTGGCACTGCTGCTTTCGCGGTCGGCCGAGGCGATCATAGCGATGCTGGCAGTGCTGAAGAGCGGGGCGGCGTACCTGCCCATCGACCCTGCGCTGCCGGCGACCCGGATCGGGTTCATGCTCGACGACGCCGCGCCGATCGCCGCGATCACCACCGCCGGGCTGGCCGACCGGCTCGACGGGCACGACCTGATGGTCATCGACGCCAGTGTTATTTGGGATCCTCGCATCCAGGCCCACCCCAGCACGGCGTTGCCTGCGCCGGTCCCCGAGGATCTGGCCTACCTGATCTACACCTCGGGTACCACCGGTACGCCCAAGGGCGTGGCCATCAGCCACTCAAACGTCGCCCAGCTGATGCAATCCGTGGATCCGGATCTGGCGATGCCGGGACAGGTGTGGTCTCAGTGGCACTCGTATTCGTTCGACGTGTCGGTGTGGGAGATCCTCGGTGCGCTGCTGCACGGCGGGCGGCTCGTGGTGGTGCCCGAGTCGGTCGTGCATTCACCGGAGGACTTCCACGCGTTGCTCGTCACCGAACGGGTCAGCGTGCTCACCCAGACCCCGTCGGCGGCGGGGGCGCTATCGCCCGAGGGTTTGGATTCGGCGTTGCTGGTGGCGGGTGAGGCCTGCCCGGCCGAGCTGGTGGATCGCTGGGCGCCCGGACGGCTGATGGTCAACGCCTACGGCCCCACCGAGGCGACCATGTACGCGGCGATCAGCGCGCCCTTGACCGCGGGGTCGGGTGCCCCGCCGATCGGTCTCCCGGTGCCGGGGGCGGCCCTGTTCGTGCTGGACGAGTGGCTGCGACCCACGCCGCCCGGGGTGATCGGTGAGTTGTACGTGGCCGGCCGCGGCGTGGCCTGCGGATACGTGCGTCGGGCCGGATTGACAGCGTCGCGGTTTGTCGCCTGCCCGTTCGCGAATCTGGGGGGCCCGGGAACGCCGGGCCAACGCATGTATCGCACCGGCGACCTGGTGCGGTGGGGCGCCGATGGCCAGCTGCAGTACCTGGGGCGCGCCGACGAGCAGGTCAAGATCCGCGGATATCGCATCGAGCTCGGCGAGATTCGGGCCGCGTTGGCCGGGTTGGACGCAGTAGAGCACGCGGTGGTGATCGCCCGCGAGGACCGTCCGGGCGACAAACGACTGGTCGGTTATGTGACCGGAACCGCCGACCCGGCCGAGGCACGGGCCGCGCTGGCCGAGCGGCTGCCCACCTATATGGTTCCGGCCGCCGTGGTGGCGCTGCCGACGCTGCCGCTGACACCCAACGGAAAACTCGACAAACGTGCCTTGCCGGCACCGGAATACCAGGATCGCAATCGTTACCGCGCCCCGTCCAACGAGGTTGAGGAGATCCTGGCCGGCATCTATGCCGACGTGTTGGGGCTCGAGCGGGTCGGGGTCGACGACTCGTTCTTCGATCTGGGTGGGGATTCGCTGTCGGCGATGCGGCTGATCGCCGCCATCAACACCCGCCTGGACACCCACGTTGCGGTGCGCACCTTGTTCCACGCGCCGTCCGTCAGCAGCCTGAGCCAGCAGTTGGGCAGCGATGCCGGGGAGGTGGTGCCCGTTGAGGTCCTCAAGCAGGGAACCGGAATTCCGTTGTTCTGCATTCACCCCGGGGGTGGAATGAGTTGGCCGTATCAACGTTTCGGTAGTTACTTGGACTGCCCGATCATTGGAATTCAACAAAGCCTGCTGGGCGACGAAACCGAACCTCGGTCAATTCACGAAATGGCGAAAAACTATGCCGACAGGATCCAAGAGTTTTATCCGTCGGGGCCCTACAAGCTTCTCGGCTGGTCGTTCGGAGGAGTCGTCGCCCATGAAATCGCCATCGAACTCCAGCGGCGCGGAAGCGTAATCGCGTGCCTCATCCTTCTCGATGCTCAACCCGGGATCGCCGACAGCGTCGCGCTACCTCACCCCGCTTTGGCCGAGCACGACACATTGGAAGAAGTATTGCGGTTCTATCGCATAGATATTCCAGAACAGGATGAACCGCTTACTTACGAACAAGTCAACCAACTGGTCCGCGAACAGGCGGCAATAGAATTCCCGCACCAGAAGGAGCTCCTGGATTGGATTGCTCAAAACCTCGACGGTAACAAAGCGTTGCAGCGAGCCCACGAACCCGGCGTTTTCAACGGCGATGCAATCATGTTCTCAGCGGGCCGGGATGACAGCGACAACACTTCGCCTCCGCCGAACGGTTGGCGGCCTTACGTTACTGGCGAAATCACGGAGCATTCGGTCGACTGCACGCATGAAGAAATGCTGACCGCCGAATCGCTCAGCCTGTATGGCCAGCAACTCAAATCTTCATTGGAAGACGGGTCTTTCTAATGTGTTGAATGCGATGAACGCGTTGAATTAATGGGCTTCTTTGGTCTGTTCCGCTGGTCGCATTCGTTCGGCTGTGCCAACGGACGGCTATCGGACCTTGTGCGTAAGGGTGCCGACCTGTTCGACGACCGCCTGTATCGAGTCTCCAGGTTTGATCACCGCGGCTCCCGGTGTTCCGGTACAGATCACGGTGCCCGGTCCGAGTGTCCGGCCAGCGGTGAAGTACTCCACGAGATAGCCGAGGTCATACTTCATGGCTGCGGGAGTTGCCGAGGCGATGGTCTCGCCGTTCCGCACGGTAGATACGCGGAGGGACTCGAGGCCGCCCTCGCCGAACTCATCCAGGGTCACAAAGACGGGACCGATGCTGCAGAACGTGTCGAAGCCCTTTGCCCACGGTATGTAGCGCGGGTTTTCGCGGATCGCGTCTTCTGCGGTCATGTCCATGACACCGGTGACGCCCGCGATCACCGATCGCCAGCTGTCCCGCCGCACGTTCTTGCACTCGACGCCGATGACCAGACCCAGTTCCGCCTCCGCCGTTACCCGGCCGGACTGGGACGGCAGCTCGATGAACTGGCCGTTGTCGATCAGGCAGTTGGTCGGCCGCAAGTAGGACCCCGGCCCGGAGCGGGGCTGCTCGGTGTTCAAGTCGTCTGAGTGTCCCCGGTAGTTGAGCCCGACGCCCCAGATGTCGACCTCACGGTCGGCGATCGTGGCGGCGTCGTCCAGGTCCATATCCAGCGCGGCCGACTCGTCGGCATGGTTTTCGACCAGCTTCGCCAGTTCGCGAAGTTGCTGGTCGCCGACGATGTCGGTGAGCCTGGTGACGTGCTCATAACCGGGGAAGCCGTCGAGCGGGAACCAGCCGCGGTCGCGGCTCATGACGCGCCAGCCAGCGTCGGTCGTCGAGTTGACCCTGGCTAACCTCACTGTCCTGCTACCGCCACGGGCTGTTCAGCACGACGTACGCGCTGGCCGGCGGTGTCGTCGGCGATCTGCTGTGCCGCGGCTTGCATATCACCCGGGCGCGGGATGTGTGGTGCAAGCTCGATCGCGACTTCCATCAGACGCGCCGGCTTGACGTCGTATTCGGTGCACAGGTCCTCGATGAGCGGGAAGTGGCCGGAATGGATCCCGATCACTCCGCCGAGGACCTCCATCTCCCGATTCTGTGGCCCGACGTCCATGTTGATCCGGCAGAATTCGGCGATCTCGGCAAGCTGCTGATAGTCGAATCTGTCGGCGCCGAGGATTCTGATGATGGCGGCGAGCGACTCGATCGACGCGTTGCCCGCTCCTCGGCCGATGCCGTTGAACGTACCGTCGACAACCGTGGCGCCGGCCTCCAGAGCCGCGATGCTGTTCACGTTGGCCAGACCGAGGTTGTCATGGCCGTGGAATCCGATCACCTCGAAGCGCTCGCTGAGCGCGGTGACGTACTTATGGATATCGCCGGGCAGCATTGCGCCGTACGAGTCGACCACATATAAGCCGGCCAGCGATACCGGATTAACTTTGTCGAGCATACTAAGCAGCTGGTCAGCCGAGACTGCGCTCGACTTCATCAGATTTAGGTACACCTTGTCGCAAACGCTGGTTACCTCCTGGAGGTAACCGAGGTTCTCAGCAACCTTGTGTGGCTCCATACCGACCCGCACAAACGACATTCCCCGGTCGCATACCTTTGAGATGGTATCGAGGCGGGTGAACTCCGGCTGGGCGAACATTCCCCAGGATTTGTTCGTCAGGGTTGAGCAGGCAATGTCACACCACCGGTAGTGGTCAATATTGCACGGCTGCATACCCGCCCTTTCGGCCTCCAGCCCGTGGCCATGACCGATTTCGACCCTGCGCAGAGACGTTTGGTTAACCCGACTGAGGAACTCCACGACAAACTTCTCGTCGAACTGAAAGTCCGCAGCGTAGGAGCCGTCCCGGAGGGTGCAGTCGAGCAACTCGACTTCGGATGACCTCATAGCAGCCGCTTCCACACCAATCCCCTTCATTCCAATCCCCTTTATTCGTGCACCGGAATCGTTGGCCTAGTTTGCCTCGGTAGATTGAATATCCCGCCTCGTCCGCTCATCGATCCCCCGACATGGTGTCCATCCGAATTGCGTTCATTTTGCACGCGATGGAATGTTGGCGCTTCTGCATTGCCCAGCCTACCCGCCCGCGGTGCGGTAGCCCAGCGGACGGGCGGGCGGCCGTTGACGTGATCGCCAAATACCACGACCTGTGGCACCTCGAAAAATTCATTTCGTACAAAGTCCGATCTCGATGCCGGGCCCATGTTCGCCTGCGTGCGCAACACCATCGAGGGCGCACCTGCGCACCGCGTGCCCATCGTGTTCGGGCTACCGTCATCGTCAATGGTGCCACCCAGCCCTTCCCAACCGAACTCCCCGAGGCCCAGCGGAAAATCGTCACCCTCCTCGGCTTCAAACCGGATACCCGAAAATGATCGCCGCGCTCGGCGTTTCAGCCGGCTATTTACCTCCAAACTCGCACCCGCAAACATCGCAATTGACGGGCTCCTCATTGACCGGGACCTGCGTGCAGTCGCGGGCGCAGAACATCGATCAAACCCCTGCAGCTGTCCCGGCAAACAAGAGCGAGCCCGCGATCGCATCGCTGCCGCGCACCGATAGGGTTTTGTCACGCATTGCGGCGAGACGGTATCACGACATGGGGAGGCTTCTCAGTGATTCTGCAATCCCGTTGCGCACAGTATTTTCAGCCAACCACAGGCGGCAGCCCGGCAACGAGCGGGCGCGGGCCCGCGCACGGCATGCGCTCCGAAACACCTTGGCGGTCATCGGATTAGCACTCATCGTCGCGGCGTGCACCTCAGCCGCGCCGACGAAGCCCGGAGCTCTCGCGGGGGTGACGGTACCCGGCGCCTACACCCCGTTGACCTTGCAACCGATCAGCCAGCCCACGTTCCCGTTCCCCGGTAGCGACAACAAATACCACCTGGCGTTCGACGTGCAGGTCACCAACGCCACCGGGGTGCGCGCCAGCCTGGACGCCGTCGACGTGGTCGACGGTGCGGATCCCAAGAAGGTGCTCGCCTCGTTCGCCCCCAAGCAATTGGTGGACCCCACCTGCAATTACGGCAATTGCAACCGGCTGCGACAGCTCACCCAAGCGCCCTCGCCCGACAATTCCATCCCGCCGCAGACAGCACGGACACTGCTCCTGGATTTCACGCTCGATACGTTGGCGCAATTCCCAAAGGCGGTGATGCTGCGGTTGCATGGCACCGGCGCGACCAGCCCGGGCGCAAAGGATCCGAGCCCGATCGACACCCTGGGGGCCCCGTTCGACATCTCGGCGGGCACACCGCGAGTGATCGGCCCACCGGTGCGCGGCAACAACTGGGTTGCGCTCAACGGCTGTTGCGACCCCGGATGGGCGCACCGCGATGCCATCCTGCCGGTCAACATGAAGCTCAACAACAGCCAGCGCTTCGCGATCGACTGGAAGCGGGCCAACGACCAGGGTGACTTCTACACCGGCGACAGGAACAAGAACGAGAGCTACGTCGACTACGGATCCCCGGTATACGCGGTGGAAGGCGGCACCGTGGTTTCGACGCTGGACGACATGGACGCCAACGCGCCGGGCATCCTGCCCGCATCCGATCCCGTGCTCGCCGCGAAACTCACGGTGGAAAATATCGACGGCAATCACGTCGTCTTGGATCTCGGCGACGGCGTGTATGCCATGTACGCCCACTTCATCAAGGGCTCCCTGCTGGTCAAGCCCGGCGACAGGGTCCAGAAGGGCCAGCAGATCGCGCAGCTGGGCAACACCGGCAACGCCAGCGCCCCGCACCTGCACTTCCAGCTGATGAATGGTCCCTCGCTACTCGAGGCGGACGCCGTCCCATATGTGATCGACAGCTTCAGCTATCAAGGCCAGGTCAGCACGACAACGATCTGGAACGCCGACGACTACCTCAGCGGTTCGTTCTTCGGCCCCGACCGGCTACCCGCAGCGCAACAGGGGAAGGACCAGTTGCCCATGCTGTTGGCGATCGTGAACTTCCCGCAGAACTGACCATCCCGGCGACGACACGGGCAACGTTGCCAGGGTTCCCAAAAGCCCCGTCAGCGGTGGACTATGGTGTTGCTGATTCGCCGCTGTCGGGAGGTTTCGGTGCAGGGAACCCCGTTCGGCCAATACAGGCTGATCAATCTTCTCGGCCGGGGCGGCATGGGCGAGGTCTGGCGGGCCTATGACACCGTCACCGATCGCATCGTCGCGCTGAAGGTGCTGCCGGCGCATTTTGCCGCGGACGAGACATTTCAGCAGCGATTCCGCCGCGAGGCCCACGCCGCCGCGCAGCTCAACGATCCGCACGTGGTGCCAATTCACACCTACGGCGAGATCGACGGGCGGCTGTTCGTCGACATGCGGCTGATCGAGGGCCGCGACCTGAAGGGCGTGCTGGCCGCCGGTGCCCTGCCACCGTCGCGCGCGGTACACATCGTCGAGCAGGTCGCCCGTGCTGTCCACGCCGTGCACAAGATCGGCTTAGTACATCGGGATATCAAGCCCTCCAACATTTTGCTCGATGAAAACGACTTTGCGTATCTGATCGATTTCGGGATCGCGCGCGTGGTGGGCGAGACCGGCCTAACGGGGACGGACGCGGTGGTCGGGACGCTGCGCTACATGGCACCGGAGCGCTTCAACGCCGGCGAGGCCGATGCACGCTCGGACATCTATGCGCTGGCTTGCGTACTCTACGAATGCTTGACGGGAGGCGCCCCGTATCCGGGTGACGGCATGGAACACCAAGTGGCCGGACATCTTTCGACCCCGCCGCCACGACCGTCGGACGCCGGTGCGCCGCCGGCCTTCGATCCGGTCATCGCCACCGGCATGGCCAAAAACCCTGGCCTGCGGTACGCCACCACGGTGGACATGGCGCGCGCCGCCCGCGACGCGATCACAGCCCCAATTCGCATGCCGCACAAGAGCGCCCAGACGAGCACCGCTTCTGCCGCTCCCGCGGACGTCGAAGCCGCCGACGACCGGACCCAGCTGGCCTCATGGCCTCATGAGCTCACGCAGCAACTGGAGGAATCACTGCGCCGCAGCCCGTCGCGGGCCGCGTTGGGGCGCCCCAAACGCGTCAAACGGTCGTGGATCGTGGCAGGGGTAGCAGCGGTGGTCGCGGCAGTCTCGGCAGTCTTAGCCGCGGGCGTGTTCCTGCTGCGCCCGCACACGCAGATGGGAGGATCCGCGACGACGGCCGCGCCGCCATCGGCGGCCACGTCACCTCCGGCGCAAAGCGGGTCCGTCACGACAGTTCCGAGTGGTCCGCCCACGATCGCCTCCTCGATCCGGGTTGGCAACGGCGCCTTCGGTATCGCGGTCGACCCCTCAGCGCACACCGCCTACGTCGCGAACACCGGTTCCAACTCGGTCTCGGTGATCGACACCGCGAGCGGCACGGTCACCGCCACCATCGCGGTGGGACGCCATCCGGTGGGTGTCGCCGCGGATCCGTCGACCCGGACCGTCTACGTCACCAACTTCGATGACGCTTCCGTGTCGGTCATCGACGCCGCCAGCGGTGCCGTCATCACGTCGGTAGGCGTCGGCGCGCATCCGGGCGGAGTGGTGGTTGACCCCGATGCCCACGTGGCCTATGCCACCAGCGGTGAAAGCGCGTCGGTATCGGTCATCGATGCGACGACGCATGCCGTGACGGCGACGGTGCCCACCGGAAGGGGCCCAAGCCGCGTGGCCATCGATCGGAATGCGCACCGCTTGTTCGTCACCACTGCCGATCCGACCCTGACGGTCATCGATACCACGAACAGAACCGTCATCGGTTCCGTCGCCATGCGCGTCCACCCGGCCGGCATCGCAATCGATTCCGCATCGCACGCCGCCTATGTGGCCAGCGGCGACGATGCATCGGTGTCCGTGGTCGACACGGTGAGCCTCAGCGTCACCGCGAGTGTGCCCGTCGGCCAACGCCCCGCGGGTGTGGCGGTGGACCCGCCAACCAACACCGCGTATGTCGCCAACTACAAAGATGCCTCGGTATCGGTGATCGACACGATCAGGCGCGTCGTCACCGGAACCCTTCCCGTCGGGAACAATCCGCTCGCCATCGCCGTCGACCCGACCACCCACTTCGCGTACGTCACCAGCGACCTGAATCATGGTTCGGTGACTGTCATTCGACGCTGAGTCCTGCTCCGAAATCAGCCGGTACTGCACGGCAACCGTTTGATGCCGTGGAAGAAGGACGAGCGCAGCCGGTCGGGCGGTCCCGTGACCGTCAGGCCGGGCACGTTCGGGCACAACTCCTCGAGCATCACCTGCAATTCGAGGCGGGCCAGCTGAGCGCCGAGACAGAAGTGCGCTCCCCCGCCGCCGAACGCGGCATGACCGGAATCGCTACGGGTGACGTCGAACTCGTCGGGTCGATCGAACACCTCCTCGTCGCGGTTGGCCGACAGGTAGTGCAGCAGCACCCAGTCGCCGGTGGGGATCTTTCGCCCGCGGATCTCGACGTCGCGGGTGACGGTGCGACGAAAGTGCATCACCGGAGTGGCCCAACGCAGAAGTTCCTCCACCGCGGGCTTGATCGCATTGCGGTCGCGGGCGAGCAGAGCCCGTTGTTGCGGGTGTTCGGACAGGGCCAGGATGCCGTGACTCAGCGTGTTGCGGGTGGTTTCGTTCCCGGCGATCGCCAGCAGCAGGAAGAATTCGTTGAGCTGGTCGCGGTTGAGCTTTTCCCCGTCAACCTCCGCGGCGAGCAGGGCCGACAGGATGTCGTCGGTGAGGCCGTGCTTGCGCCGATGCTCGACCAGTTCGCCGCAGTAGGCGAACATTTCCGCGGCGGCCTGCCCGAGGGCCTGCGAGGTTGGGGCGTAGTCGGGGTCCTCGATGCCCAGGCTGCCGATGGCATTGCTCCATCGGAAGACCTGCATGCGGTCGGCGGCGGGCACCCCGAGCACGTCGGCGATGACCTGCAGCGACATCTCCGCGGAAATGTCTGGCACAGCATCGAATTCGCCTTTGGCGGTGATGTCGGCGACGATGTCGCGCGCGACCTTGCGGATCCGCGGCTCGAGGCGCTGCACGTTGCGAACCGTGAAACCCTGGCTGATCAGCTTGCGGTAGTGCACGTGCCGCGGCGGATCGATGCCAGGCAGCAGCGCCGAATTCGGCCCCGCCTCCGCCTCGACCAGCGTATTGCCCTTGCTCCTGGTGAAGGTCTCGGTGTCGCGGCTGACCATTCGGACGTCGGCGTGTTTGGTCAACAGCCACGAGCGGGGCAGTCCGGCCAGCCGCACCGGATGCACGGGTGCGTCGACGCGTAGCCGGGTGAGCGCGTCGAAGGGTGCACCGGTGAGGTAGGTATCGGGATTCAGCACGCTCGCGGCGTCGCGGTCGGCCGAACCGCGTTGGTTCTCGACGACAAGGGATCCCAGCCTCGGCACGCTCATCACCACACCGCCTTACCAAACCGCCGACGCCCTGATCCCGGCAGTGATCACGTCGAGTCCGGCCCGAAAGCGCTTGGCGGCGTGCTGTCTACCGCGCGATCCCGCGGCGGCAGCGCGCGATTCCTCCAGCTTTATCGAGCCCAGCAGATACGTGTACAAGACCGTATGGGCAGCGGCCGCAGCGGCTTTCGCGAGGCCGGCTTCGGCGAGCAGCGAGCGGCTGACCCTGTCGAGACGGCGCGCGCGATCGCCGCCGGTCCTGGTCTGCAGTACGCCGGCAACACCGGGAACCCCGAGGATCACTTCGCGTGCGGCACAGTAGAGTTCCACGAGCCGGACGTCCCATGGACCGGACTCGGGAACCGGAATCTGGACGAGCACGGATTCGGCAAGCAGGTCCAGGGCCGCCCGCTTGCCCGGGACGTGGTAGTACACCGAGGGTGCCGCGGCTCCGAGTTCGGTGGCCAGCTCCCGCATTGTCACGCGTTCGACACCAACGCGCCGCGCCAGGTTGTGCAGCGCCGAAACCACCTGCGCGCGATCGAGTTCGCCATAGGCACGCCGCATTCCGGCCGGCACTTCCACACGTTTACCCGCGGTGGACATGCGTGTCCTCCCCTTCGGATTCGAACGCTGTTAGAAATCCATCGAGCACCGTCTCAATCTACCCCGTATCCGCTCGCCGGAAACCGGCCGCGCGCTGGGTAAGATTGCCGAAATGACAGGCCGGCTGCACGGCAAGGTCGCGATCATCACGGGGGCCAGCACGGGACTGGGCCCCGTTCTGGGCTCGGTGTTCGTCCGCGAAGGCGCGCGGGTGCTGCTCGCCGCCCGCCGCGAAGACCTGGTCCGTGAGGCCGCCCGAAAGGCCGGTCCGGGCGCCATCGCGGTGCGCGCCGACGTTACCGACGAACGCGACGTCGCGGCCATGGTCGCCCGGGCGGTCGGCGAATTCGGCCAGGTCGACATCCTGTGCAACAACGCCGCTGCACCCGGCGAAGATCGCTGGATCTGGGAGCAAACCCTGGACAACTGGAACGCCACCATCGCCATCGACGTGACGGCGGCGATGCTGTGCACCCGCGAGGTGCTCAATCAGTCGATGCTACAACGCCGCAGCGGCGTCATCCTCAACTTCTCCTCGACCGCGAGCTATCCCGGCATGGTCCGCAAGACCCACTACGTCACCGCAAAGGCGTCGCTGCGGGCGTTCACCAAGACCGTCGCTCTCGAGGTCGGCCAGTACGGCATCCGCTGCAACTGCATCGTGCCTGGGGCCATCGACACCGACTTGTGGCGCAACTGGCTCCAACGCACCGCCGACGAGCAGGGCGTCGACGCCGATACCCTGCGCGCGAAATCTCTGAAAGGCGTTCCATTGCAAGATATTTCCTCGCCCGAGGACGTCGCCAACCTGGCGTTGTTCCTGGCTGGCGACGAGAGTCGGACCATCACCGGGCAATCGATACCCGTCGACGCCGGGGGGTACATGCAGGGATGAGCGCCGCGGCCCTGAAACTATCCGTCCACACCCCAGTGGTGACCATGCTTCCGGGCATCAGCGCCGCGTGGGAGCAGCACGCCTCGATCCAGGACCTCGCCCAGATCGCCGAAGCCGCAGACCAATTCGGCTACCATCACCTGACATGTTGCGAGCACGTGGCGCTGCCCGCTGTCGAGCGGAGCCGCCGCGGAACACGCTACTGGGATCCACTGGCGACACTGGGCTACCTGGCGGCCCGCACCAGGCGGATACGGTTGGCCACCCACGTGCTGGTGCTCGGGTATCACCACCCGCTCGAAATCGCCAAGCGCTACGGCACCCTGGACAAGGTCAGCGACGGCAGGCTCATCCTCGGGGTCGGTGTGGGCAGCCTCAAAGAAGAGTTCGAACTGCTCGGCGCCGAGTTTGTTGACCGCGGAGCTCGTGCGGACGACGCGCTGCGGGCGCTTCGCGCGTCCCTCTCCGCACCCGAACCGAGCTACCAGGGTGAGTTCTATTCGTTCGGCGGCATGGTCGTCGACCCGTGCGCGGTCCAGGAGCGCGTCCCCATCTGGATCGGTGGACACACGCTGCGGTCGTTGCGCCGCGCCGCTACCCTGGCCGACGGCTGGGCGCCGTTCAACGTCAGCCTGCCCAAGGTCCGCGATTGGTTGAGCCGCTTCGAGTTTCGGGATGGGTTCGAGGTTGTTCTGGCACCCCCGGCCCCGCTGGACCCGATCGACAAGCCGGAGCAAACCCACGAGACCCTGGCCGATATGGCCGCTCACGGCGTCACCATCGTCACCGCCACCTTCACCCACGCCTCACTGGGGCACTACCTGGAGAATCTGCACGCTCTCGCCGAACTCCACCCGACCACCGGAGGCGCCACGTGATCCGCGTCAAGGCAGGCGTATTCAGCCTTACCGCAGCGACACCGGACCCACCCGACCCGGAAGACGGTTACCTGAGCTGGCACCTGCTTGATCACATGCCCGAGCAGTACCAACTGCCCGGCATCGTGTGGGGGCTGCGCTGGATCGCCGACGGCGACTACCCCAACCACCGCCTGGCGGCCCGCGGGCCACTGGGGCATGTCGGCAACGCTGTCCATTACCTCGTCGGTGACCCCGTCCAAAAGACCTTCGATGACTTCGTGGCACTCGGCCGCGCGCTGCGGGAAAACGGTCGCTTTCCCATTACGCGACCGTCACTGCAGGTGGCCGGCCTACGGCTACTCCAGTGGCGGTCCTCGCCGCGGGCGCTGATTTCGGCCGAGGTGGTGCCGTTTCGGCCGCACCGCGGCGTGCTGCTGATCATCGAGGAACCCGCCGACGGCCGCCCTGACCAGTGGCTGGAATGGCTGCACGCCGAACACTATCCAGCGCTGCTGGCCACGCCGGGGACGTCCGGCGCGTGGACATTCGGTTCGACCACCGCGTGGCAGGCACCCCGAGGTTGGCGAACCGACCACCAATACATCACCGTGGTCTACCTCGACCACGACCCGCTCGTCACCACCGTGGCGCTGGCCCCGCTCATCGAACAGCGCTGGCAATCGGCGGCGGTGCGACCGGTATTCGCCGGACCCCTGCGCGCCATGATCAGCTGGGAAGCCTGGCATCCGACTTAGCTGGCTTTAGCTGGCCGGACCCGCCTGATCGGACCATTGCCTGATCAACCGTTGTGGTCGGTGCTAGCGTGCGGCGATGGATCGTTATCTGGCAATCGGTTCGTCGAGCTCCCCGGTGGGGGCTTCTGGACCTGGTCCAACATTCTCTGTATGGCAGTCCTTGTCGGGGTTCCGATCCTGGGCCCGGTGATCGTGCGCCGGATGAGGAAAATCCGCGAACCCGTGGCCGCAACGGCGCGGGTGCTGTCGGTGCGGCAATTCGGCTCCGTCGCGGTGAACGGTCCGGCGCGGATGGTGTGCCGATTCCGGCTGCGAGTCGAGGTCCCCGGCCGTGAACCCTACGACGTGACACAGTGGCAAAACGTTGCACCGTGGCACTTGGAGGGGATGGGGCGCGATAGCACCGTCGCGGTCGACGTCGATGCCTCCACACCAAAAACCGTTGCGATCATTCCCGGCCGACGAACTCATGGGCCGGTGTCGAGGAGAACTGGTGTCAACACAACGTTCAACGCACCCCCGAAGGTGATCAAACAATCGGGTTCGAGCGCGGGACCGATAGACCCGGCGAACCTGTTCAACAAAACACGGGCGCTGGCCCCGTGATCTCGGCCGCCGATCTATTGGCGTCGGGTCAGCGCGCACCGGGGGTGTTGAAGTCGTTCTCCCCCATGGGAACCACCCCGCGCAACCTCGGCAGGACGCCCAGCAGACCGGAACTCATCGACGCGCCGCACTACATGTTGGAGGTCGAACTCCAGTTCCCCAATCTGGCGCCGATCACGGGTCGCGCCATCCAGCCGGTGCCGGTCTCGGAGGTGCCCAACCTCGCCATCGGGCGAAAGCTGAATTGCGTTGTGGATCAAGCTGATCCCGCACACCGATTCGTCGTGGACTGGGCGCACCTCTAGCCCGGCGCGGCGGATTCGCAGGGCGAAGATGACCACGCGGTGATCATCGGCGGCATCATCACGACCGCGCCCGCGTCGGCTGCCTCCGCACGCCAGCGCGCCCACAACGTGTCGATGTCGGCCAGGTCCTCGGTGAGCAGGCCCAGTTGTTCCGCGACGGGAAGCACCCGGCGCCACACCTCCATCGCGTAGGAGAAGACACCACGCGGATGGTCTTGGGGCCAACCAACGAGACCGCCGGGGCCCCGACCGGCTAATCGCGGTCCGACAAGTGCCGACCCAGAACCTCCTGGGCATGGTTGTCTAACCACGATCGGCTCTGAGATGCTGGCACCTTGGACATCTTCGCGGAATGGCAAAGCGGCAGTACGCAACTTCGGTGGCGGTCGTCAACCGACGCCAACGACGGACGGCAAGTCACGGTGTTCAGCCGCCGCTGCGGCACACCGGGGGCACCCGCCCTGGTCCTCGTTCATGGCTTCCCAACGTCGAGCATCGACTATTTCGCCTTGACGGGTGAACTGAGCTCAGAGTTCGACATGTTCCTGCTGGACTTTCCCGGCCATGGACTGTCCGACAAGCCACCGGAGCCCTACGTCTATTCGCTCTACGACGACGCGCGCCTGCTCGTGCACGCGATCACCGAGGTGTGGAACCTGACGGAATTTCGCATGCTCACCCACGACCGCGGCAGCAGCGTCGGCATGATCGCGGTGGACATGTTGGCCGCCCAAAATCCACCGGTCCAACCGATCGATGTCATCTTTACGAACGCCAACATCTACCTGCCACTGGCGAACCTCACGGTATGGCAAACCGCGCTGCTCGACCCGGCGACGGCGCGAGCGACGGCGGCGGCCACGACGCCGGAGGCCCTGGCCGCCGGCCTGGGAATGACCACCTTCATGCCGCGGCGAACGCCGCAAGATCCGGAGATCGCCGCGCTGGCGAAGTGCTTTGCCCACGACGATGGAATGCGGGTGCTGCCCGACGTCATCCAGTATCTGAACGAGCGCGCCGCGGATGAAACTAGTTGGCTTGAAGGGCTTTCCAAGAGCGACGTCAACGCCACGGTGGTCTGGGGCCTACACGACAACGTCTCGCCGGTGCGCGTTCCCAACCATGTCTGGCAGACGTATCTCAAGGACAAGCCCGGCCGAAACCGCTACTGGGTGCTGCCGAGCGCCGACCACTATCTCCAATGCGACGCCCCAGGGCAACTGGCCGAGATCATTCGTCGCTCGGCCAAAGGAGAGGACATCGCGCTGCAGACACTCGGGAACCAACCCGACGGCGCGGTCCTGGTCGATCAGAGCGCCACGCAGGACTAACCGCGAACTGAGCGGCACACATCATGGTTGACGACAAGCAACGATGGCTCACCCCCGGTGTCGGGGCGATCGGAGCGACCAGCTTTTTCTCCGACGCGGGTCACGAGGTGACAACCTCCGTGCTGCCGACGTTTATCACCGGCACATTGGGTGCGTCCGCCGCGGCGCTGGGTGTCATCGACGGGTTCAGCGACGCGTTGATCGGCGTGATGAAACTGATTGGCGGACCAATCGCGAACGACCCCGACCGGCGCGGACGGCTCGCATCGGGCGGCTACCTGGGCACCGCCCTGGCGACCGGAGCGATCGGCCTGGCGGCGACGGTGTGGCAAGCCGGCGCCCTGCGCGCCTTCGCCTGGTTGTCCCGGGGCCTGCGATCACCCGCACGCGACGCGTTGCTTGCGTCGCTGAGCCCGGACTGGGCGCGCGGCAGGACCTTTGGACTGGAGCGGGCCGGCGACAACCTGGGCGCGGTGGCCGGCCCGTTGCTGGCGGCCGGGTTGGTGGCCTGGGTGGGCGTCCGGCCCGCGCTCTGTCTGGCGGCAATCCCGGGCCTGTTTGCGGCGGTGGCGATCCTGGTGGCCTCGCGGGAGGCCCGTCGCCGCGTCCCGTCCGGCGACCGCCCGGCGCGACGGCGATTTGAGTTCGGCGCCCTACGCGATGCCGGCATGCTGCGTGCGCTGCTACCCGTGGCGCTCTTCGAATTCGGCAATCTCGCAACCACTCTGCTGATCCTGCGTGCCACGCAGCTGCTGACCTCGCCGGGGCGGACGCTGACCGCGGCGACATCGCTGGCGATCCTGATCTACGCGGGTCACAACGTGGTCGCCACCTTTTCGTCGTTGGCCGCGGGGGGTTGGTATGACCGGACCGGGCCACGCGTGGTGTTCGCGGCCGGCGCGGCCGCCTACGTCATCGGCTACCTGGTGTTTGCCGCGGGTGCGCGCAGTCCGCTGGTCATCGCGCTGGGTTTCGCGCTTGCCGGTGCGGGCATCGGCCTGGCCGAGCCGACCCAGTCGGCCGTCGTGTCCCAGCTGCTCCCGGATCGACTGCGCGGCAGCGGGTTCGGCGTGCTCGGCGCCGTACAGGCTACCGGTGACGTGGTCGCGACGGTCGTCGCCGGCGTGCTGTACACGGTGGCCTCGCCCGCGGTTGCCTTCGGCTACGCGGCGGCGTGGATGGCGGTCGCGGTCATCGCGTCGGGCATGTTGCGCCCGACGGCCCCGCCCTAGCATGGCCATACATACATGTCGCTGTGTATGGTGGCGAGATGGTCGAAACTACGGCCGGTTCGGGGGTCGTCCAGTCGAGCACCGACGCTGACCTTGCCCGATTGATCGGCCTGCCGTTCGTCGACACCGACGACGTGATCAGGGCGGCCCTCGCCGAAGCCAGTGTGCCGGCGCTGGTGATGTCGATGGTGCACATGACCGGCGATTTGGGACTGCTCGACGAGCTGCCAGGGCCGTACAAGCTGATTCCGATGGACCTGCAGGGCGCCATGAGCGAGGCCGCCAAGCAGACCGTGCTGCAGCGGGCCTTCGCCGTGGTGCGTGAGTACCGGGACCGCGGCTGCCCGCCGCCGTTCGTTCCGGACATGGGCCAAACGCGGGCAATGCTCGACGCGATCACCGCCGGCGAGGTCACCGACGAGTACCTCGACTACATCGCCGCCGATCTCCGCCTGAGCGACGCCGACCAGCACGGCCCGGTGTTGCAGTCGACGCCAGAGCAGCGCAGCACCTTCGGAGTCGTCGTGATCGGTTGCGGTGAAGCCGGCCTGCTGGCCGGGATCAAGCTCAAACAGGCCGGCGTCCCGTTCACGATCGTCGAAAAGCAGTCTGGCGTGGGCGGGACATGGCGGGCCAATCGCTACCCGGGCTGCCGAGTCGACATTTCCAACCACTACTACGCCTACTCTTTCGAGCCCACCGACCATTGGTCCCACTTCTACTCCGAACAGCCGGAGATTCTGCGGTATCTCAGCGACGTGATGGAGCGCCACGACATCGCGCCCCACGTCAGGTTCGACACCGAAGTCGTCAGCGCCGAATGGGACGACGAATCGGCTTCCTGGCGCGTCCAGACGCGCAACTCCGAGGGCCGCAAGCAGGAACTGAAGGCCCGCGCCCTCATTTGCGCCGTCGGCCAGTTCAGCAACGCGGTCATCCCGGATATTAAGGGCCGCAACGATTTCAACGGGCCGTCGTTTCACACCGCGGACTGGGACGACACCGTCGACCTGACCGGTAAGCGGGTCGCGGTAATCGGTGCGGGCGCCAGCGGTTTCCAGCTGGTGCCGGCCATCGCGCCGATCACCACGAAGGTCGACGTCTACCAACGCACCCCGCAGTGGATGGCGCCCAACGTCCACTATCACCGGGCGACCGGCGACGGCGCGAGGTGGGCGGTGCGTCATCTCCCCTACTACGGGCGCTGGTTGAGGTTCGTGCAGTGGTGGCCGATCACCGACGCCGGGCAGGCCTTGGTGGAGATCGATCCCGACTGGGAAACGGGCGGGCGGTCGGTCAGCCGCGCCAACCACGAGGTGCGAGAAGTGTTCATCGCGTGGATGCGGGCATTCACCGACGACGAGAAGTTGTTGGCGAAGGTCATCCCGGACTATCCGCCGATGGGCAAGCGCACGTTGCAGGACAACGGCACCTGGCTGATGACGTTGCAGCGCGACGACGTCGAGCTGATCCGGGACCCCATCGCGGAGATCACCGCCGACGGGGTCACCACCGTGGACAGCGTGCACCGGCCCGCCGACGTGTTGATCTGGGCCACCGGGTTCGACGTCAACCACCAGCTTGGCCCGATCAACATCCGGGGGCTGGGCGGGCTGGAGCTCAACGAGGCCTGGGGCGACGACGCGTACGCCTACCTCGGCATCACCGTCCCCGGCTTCCCCAACTTCTACTGCCTGTACGGTCCGGGCACCAACGCCGTCAACGGCACCAGCATCATCTACAACTCCGAGTGCCAAATGCGTTACATCCTGGGCTGTATCGACATGCTGCTCGCCCAGGGTCTGGGCTCGGCCACGCCGCGTGCCGAAGTCTGTGACGACTACAACCGGCGCGGCCGGGAGCGTCTGAAGACGATGGTCTACACCCATCCCGCCGTGCACAGCTATTACAAGAATTCCTCGGGCACCGTGCCGACGCTCTTCGCATGGCGCATGGTGGACTACTGGAGGTGGACCAATCGTCCGAACCCGGACGACTATGAGTTGAAACCATCACGGGTATCGGAGTGAACGGGAGAAATCTATGACGGATCGGTTGACCGGAAAGGTCGCCCTGGTCAGCGGCGGCGCACGCGGCATGGGCGCATCACACGTGCGAACGCTGGCGGCGGAGGGCGCGAAAGTCGTGTCCGGCGACATCCTCGATGACGAGGGCGATCTGGTGGCCAAGGAGCTCGGCGACAGTGTCCGCTACGTCCACCTCGACGTCACCCAACCGGACGATTGGGCGGCGGCGGTAGCCACCGCGGTCAACGAATTCGGCGGCCTGCACGTACTGGTCAACAACGCCGGAATCATCAACGTCGGGACGATCGAGGACTACGCGCTGTCCGAGTGGCAACGGATTCTCGACATCAACCTGACCGGCGTCTTCCTCGGCATGCGGGCGGCGGTGAAACCCATGAAGGAAGCCGGCACCGGTTCCATCATCAACATCTCGTCGATCGAGGGAATGGCCGGAACCATCGGCTGCCACGGCTACACCGCGACCAAGTTTGCGGTTCGCGGATTGACGAAGTCAGCCGCAATGGAGCTGGGGCCCAGCGGAATCCGGGTCAATTCGATTCACCCGGGACTGATCAAAACCCCGATGACGGAGTGGGTTCCCGAAGACATCTTCCAGACGGCGCTGGGCCGCATCGCCCAGCCCAAGGAGGTGTCCAACCTGGTGGTGTATCTGGCCAGCGACGACTCGAGCTACTCGACGGGCTCGGAATTCGTCGTCGACGGCGGCACCACAGCCGGCCTGGCCCACAAGGACTTCGGCGCCGTGGACGTCTCGCAACAGCCGGAGTGGGTCACCTAGGTCCCGCCTGCACCGCCTAGGCCCTCGCCCCCTCAGCCGGTGAAGACCGGCAACTTCGACCAGCCCCGCACGCTCGACGTGTGCGCCTTGGTGGCATTGGCGTAGTCGACTTCCCAGTCCGGCCAGCGCTTGAGGACCTCCTCCAACGCCACCCGCGCCTGCATGCGCGCCAAGGCCGATCCCAAACAGAAATGCAGCCCGTGGCCGAAACTGAGATGAGAGGCGCCGCGATGGATGTCGAACTTATCGGCGTCGGGAAACCTGCGCTCGTCGCGATTCGCTGATCCGTTGAGCAACAACATGATCGACCCCTCGGCAACGGTGGTGCCGCGGCATTCGACGTCGCGGGCGACATGGCGCGCCTGTACCGGCGAGGGCGCCTCGTAGCGCAAGACCTCCTCGATCGCCATCGGAATCAGCGACGGGTCTGCCACGATCTGGCGGCGCTGATCGGGGTGTTCGGCCAGCAGTTGGCCGATGAAGCCGATCAGGCGCGTGGTCGTCTCGTTGCCCGCGCCGGCGATCATGCTGGTGTACAGGAGCACCTCGGTGCGCTCCAACCGCCGGGTTCCATCGCCGTCCTCGATCTCGGCGTTGAGCAGCTGCGTCATCAGATCGTCGGAGGGATGGTCCACCCGCCAGTCGATGTACTCGGCAAACATCGCGTGGCTGTGCTCCAAAAAGTCCTGCGCGACCGGCCGGAATGTCCCCTCTTTCAGGGTGAGCTGCCGGCCGCCGCGGTCGCGAATTTCTTCCTGACTCTCTTCGGGGATGCCGAGCAGGTAGCCGATGGTGCGCATCGGGACCATCCCGCCGAGGTTCTCGATGAAGTCGAACCGGCCCGTGCCCACCAATGGATCCAGCGCACGCACGCAGAAGTCCCGCGTCAGCGGCTCGATCGCCTCCATCCGGCGCGGGGTGAAAACCCTTGCGAGCAAACGGCGGTGCAGATCATGTATCGGCGGGTCCTCGAAGAGGATGACACCGGGCGGGAGTTCGATTCCACTCATGATGATGTCCATGGTGGTGCCGCGACCCGATCGGTAGGTGTCCCAGTTGGTCAGCTCGTGCGCGACGTCCTCGTATCGGCTCAGCGCGTAGAAGTTGTACTTCTCGTTGTGGTACAGCGGGGCTTCGTCGCGCAGCCTCTTCCAGATCGGGTACGGATCGTCGTCGATGTCGAAATCGAACGGGTCGTAGTAAACCTCGGTGGTGCCTGTTTCCGTCATGGTTAGGTCCTTCGGTTCGACGACAACTCATCCAGCCCAATATCGGCATCGAGCCCAGAATCAGCCCCAGCATCAGCGGACCCGGCCCCGCCGGCCGGCCGGCGCGCCTCGGGCAAGACGACCTCGCCCACGCGCTTCAGATACGGCCATGCGATTTCCGGCGGCAACCCCCCGCACAGCGGAGAAAGGTTGAGTACTTTTCCGGCGCGAACCCGCGAGATCGCTTCCGGGACCGAGATAATCACGTGCGACGCGGCCGCGTCGCGCAGCTCGTCAACGGTCGCTACGTGCGAGAACCCCGCCGTCGTTTCGTCGCCGGGGTTCCACGCTGCGTAGGCCTGCACGTCGTGGAGCAGGTACTCGCCAAGTTCCGACCAGGCCTGGTCGACGTCCTCGGCGACGAAGGTGACCGAGGGGGTGTTGCGCTCGGGAAAGAATGTCGCGCCGGGCGAGTGGCCATGCTTTTGGCAAGCAGCCTCGTAGGCCTCGCGCATCCCGGGGGCGTTCGCGTTCCCCAACATGCCCAGGCCGTACCGCCCGGCTCGCCGCGCCGCCGCCACCGTTCCGCCACCCCACATCAACCCGGGTCCACCGGCGGTCAGCGGGCGCGGTGTCACCGTCATTCGCCGTCCGCCATGAACGACCGTTTCACCGGCCAGCAGCCGCCTCAGCAGTGCGAGCTTTTCGTCGGCCAGGCGCCCACGATCGCTGACGGCCAGGCCGAAGTGCTCGAACTCCTCCGGCCGATAACCGAGCGCCAGGATGTACGACGCTCGCCGCTCGCTGAGGATGTCGAGGACGGCCATGTCCTCCGCCAGCCGTACCGGGTCATAAAAGGGGAGAACCAGGATCAGGCTGAGCGCCAGACGCCGCGTCCGCGCCGCGATGGCCGAAGCCAGCATCAGCGGCGCCGGCAGGTAGCCGTCCTCGGACGCATGGTGCTCACACAACACCGCGGCCAGGCCGCCGTGCTCCTCCGTCCACGCGCACATCTCCGGCACCGCGGCATACAGCGCAGCCGGGGGCGCCCCCCGCGCCGGGGCCCGCATGTCGAAGCGCATCGTGTACACGGCAACTCCTAGACAACCTAATATTTGTCTCCGTACGCTACGTCCGGTTCAAGATCGGCGTCAACGCCTGGTCGGATTCATGCCCGGGTCAAAGACATGCCGCGGCAGGGTCGTCGGGATGTCCAGCGAGCTGAGCAGTCCGGGCGCCGCATCGACGACATACGGAATCGCGTTGACCACCCGCATCGCCGTGGACACCATGGCGGCGTGCCCCGCCCCGTGGCCCGCGGCCTGCCCGAGCGTCATCGCGCAGTGGATGTCGGGATCGCCTTCGATGTCGACCCGATACGTCGCGTCGAATTCCGAGGTCGGCCAGTCGGGCGCGACATCGCGCGCCATCCGGATGACGTGCTCGATCACGATGGCCTCGCGACCGTTGACCAGTCCCGCAGCGCGGGTGCGCACCGCACCGCAGGTACCCGCCTTGATGGTGCCGAACGCCACGTCGACGTCGCGATCGGTCAACTCTCGGTCGAGGGAACCGCGCACCCGCTCGACCTCCGCCCCTAGACCCTTTGCGACTAGGAATATCGGTGCTTTCCAAGCCATTTCGATAAAACCCGGCGTCTTGAGCATGGGTTCGAAATCCAACGGACGACCGAAGCCCATCCCGTCCATCATTACGTCGGCCACCGGGTAGTGATCGTTGAGGGCGACCTCGCTGGCCGTGATGCTGCGAATGTTCTTGGACTGGGTCGTCATGAGCAGCGCCAGCTGATCTGAGGCGAAGCCGGGAAAGACGCCCGAGACATACAACGACGCGCCGCCGGCCTTGGCCGCCGCCTCGAGTTGGTCGCGCCAGTCCGGGGCGAAGTACGACGGCGGGTACACCAAGCTCGTCGACGACGTCGCGACGACGTTGATGCCGGCCCGCAACAGCCGGATGTATTCGGGCACGGCGGCCGCGTCGCGGTCGGGACCGCTCGCGGCATACACCACGCAGTCGGGCGCCAGCGCGATCAGCGCGTCCGCATCGTTGCTGGCCGCCACCCCTATCGGCTCACCGCCGGCCAGCTCGCCGGCGTCTTTGCCGACCTTGTCCGGGGAATGCACCCACACGCCAACGAGTTCCAGATCCGGCCGGCGCCTGACGGCATCGATCGCGATCGATCCGACTCCCCCGGTGGACCACACTTGGGTGCGCAGGGTCCGCAGGTTACGCATAGGCACTCGCCCTACCCGTCGTGAGCCCGCGCGGCGGCGACCGCCGCGCGTTCCAGGTATGGCCACGCCACGTCGGGCGGAATGCCACCGCACAGCGGGTGCAGCGGCAGCGGGCGCCCGCCGCGCACGCAGTCGGTCGCCTCGCCGGGCGTCAGGATGCGGTACGGGCCGTTCTCGTCGCGCAGCGCGGCCACGGTGTCGGCACGGGTAATGCTCGCGACCGAATCGCTCTTGGGGTCCTGGGGCGGCCGGTAGGACGCCGCCATCACCGCGTCGTGCAACAGGTGCGGACCCAGCGTGTCCCACGCCTCGTCCACGTTATCCGCGACGAAAACCGTTGTCGGAGTGCCCCTGACGGGAAACTGAAGCACTCCGGGCTCGTGCCCGTGAGCACGGCACTGTGCTTCGTAGAACTCCTTGAGGCCCGGCGAGTCCGTCTGCGAGATGAACCCAAGCCCGTGAGCGCCGGCACGCCGAGCCGCGGCCTTGCTGCCGCCGGCGACCAGCACCAGCGGTCCACCCGCGGACCCGCATGGCGGGGTGACGCGGACCCGGCGGCCGCGGTATTCGACGGCCTCACCGCGCACCATCCGGCCGAGCACGGCCAACATCTCGTCGGCCACCCGGCCCCGGGTGGCCATGTCGGCGCCGAAGTGCTCGTACTCCTGGCCGCGATGGCCCACACCGAACGCGTAGGACACCCGTCCCCGGCTGATCAGGTCCAGCACGCTCATCTCTTCGGCGAGGCGGACGGGATCCCACAACGGAATCGGCACCGCGGCCAACAGTATCGCCAAACTGCGCGTCCTGGCCGCGATCGCCGAGGCCAGCATCAGCGGCGCGGGCAGGTGGCCGTCGTCGGCGCCGTGATGCTCGGAGAGGACGGCGAGGACGGCACCCCGGGTCTCCGCCCACGCGCACATGTCGATGGCCCCTTCGTACAGGCCATACAGATCGGCGGCCGACCCGCCACAGCCGGGGGACCGCATGTCGAACCTGAGCGTGAACATCAGCGCCGCCGGCCGGCGGCCCTGGGCCGCGCGCCCTTGGGGATGGGGTGGTTCGCCCGCCTCCGCATGACACGAGCGGCAAAACACATGGTGCCCCGCACACGGCGGTCAACCGATTTCGTCATATCCTGGCAGCATAACCTAATTTTTGTTCTGACTTGCAGCCCAGGTAGGCCGAGCGTGCCCTGAGGGCGACGAAATCGCCAATTCTCCTCCCTCAGAACACACTCGGCGACGACAAAAGGAGGAAACGAGCTGGCGAATTCACTAATCGGCAGCGTCTCGAATCAGCAATTCTGCGCACGTCACGAATCGACTTGGCCCCTAGCGCTTTACCGAGGCAAGCCGGCAACCCTGCTGAGTTGACGGCCAAGTGTCCACGAGCGTGGCAGCGGCGATGCGGTGTCGCCCGGGCTCGCTTTGGAAACGCACACCGAGATGCTCAGCTCAGATATTAGTCAAGTTCGACTGTTTTGGTTTCGCGTTCAGCCAGTCAGCGAGCACCTCGTCGGTGTGCTGGCCGGGTACGCAAGGTGGGCCGTCCACGACTGCCGGAGTGCGCGAGAACCGGGGGGCCGGGGATGGCTGGGTTATGCCATTGCCGACGAAAAAGGTGTTGCGGGCTGCCAATTGCGGATGGCCTGGCGCATCGGACATGCCGAGTACGGGTGCCACGCAGGCGTCGCTGTCGCTGAATATCTTTGCCCAGTCCTGTTGCGGGCGGGCGGCGAAGGCGGCGCTGATCTTGGCTCGCAGCTGCGGCCACGCGTGTCGGTCGTACTGCGCGGCGGGATCCGATGGGAGTTCGAGCAGGCGCAGGAACTCGGCGTAGAACTTCGGTTCGAGTGCACCGACGGCCATGAACTTTGCGTCCGAGGTCTGATAGACGCCGTAGAACGGCGAACCGCCGTCACCGAGGTTGGTGCCGCGTTCATCCGACCAGACTCCCGCCGCGTAGCAGCTGTAGATCATGGTCATCAGATGGGCGGTACCATCGACGATCGCCGCGTCGACCACCTGGCCACGGCCGCTTCGTCGGGCCTCGTCGAGGGCGGCCAGCATGCCGACCAGCAGGTACATGCTGCCGCCGGCGAAGTCGCCGACCAGGTTGAGCGGGATCTGCGGGGGGCCACCGGCTTGCCCGATCGCGTGCAGGGCTCCGGTCGTTGCGATGTAGGTGATGTCGTGACCGGCGGTATGCGCGATCGGGCCGTCCTGACCCCATCCGGTCATGCGTCCGTAGATCAATTGGGGCCGGCGCAGCAGGCACGGTTCGGGTCCGATGCCAAGACGTTCGGCCACCCCGGGACGGAATCCTTCGAAGAGGATGTCGGCGTGCTCGACCAGTGACAGCACCGTCTCCGCCCCGCCGGATTTGGCGAGATCCACTGCGATCGAGCGCTTTCCGCGGTTGAGCAGGTCCTCGGCCCACGGCACCGGTTGCATGCCGCCGCCACCCGGGCGATCGACACGCACCACATCGGCGCCCAGATCCGCAAGCAGCATTCCACAGAACGGCCCCGGTCCGATGCCTGCTATTTCGAGAACCTTCACACCGGACAACGGGCCAGTCGTCATGTCCGTCTCCATTCAGTCGCAATACTAGTCAATGTTGACTAGTATTGAAGGTAGCGGTATTTTCGGTACTGTGTCAATTTGCCGCACAATTTGAGGAGTTCACCTTGGCTGCAAGGAGTTCGACCGCTGCCCCACCCGTCCGGATAAGTCAGCGCGAACGTCGTCAGGCCGCGGAACGAAAGCTGCTGGACGCCACGGTTTCGATCCTGATCGAGCGCGGCTACGCGGCTACGACCACGCTCGAGGTGCAAAAGCAAGCCGGCGTCTCTCGCGGGGTCCTGTTGCACTATTTCGGCTCCCGGGGCGAACTCATCAGCGCGGCGGCACGCCATTTGTACGCCACGAAGGTCGGCGAGGTGCGATTGCGCTGCCACCGAGACGCTAGACGGCGAGGACTGGGCTTCGCTGCTCTGGCAGGTCGTCTCCGGCCCGCTGGGTGGAGCCTCCCTCGAGCTGCTCATTGCTGCCCGACACGATCCCGACATGCGCGACTACCTCAAACCCCTGGAACGTGAGTTCGCGCGCGCGAACCTCGACCTGTGCAAGGCGCTGCTGGGCGAGCAGCGCGCCGGCGACAAACGATTCAACGAATTCTGCGGGGTGGTGATCAATTCGATGCTGGGAGCCGCGGCCAGCCAACCAGGCCACGGCAGCGCGGAGGAGAAGCGCCTGCTCGAAGCTTGGCGGCGGATGCCCGACCTCTACTTCGCCCCGGAGGCAAGCGACGCGTGACCGTGGTTGCGGCCGGCCCGCAGTAGTCGCCGCCGGACATCGCGGGCCACGAACAGGCGCAGCAACGCGGCAACGGTGCGAACTCGCCGCTGCGAGTAGGGGTACCACAGCAATTGGTTCTCCATCCTCGGCACGCGCGGCGTGGTGATGGCCTGCTGCCGGCAGTACTTCCGAATGCCCTGCGGGCCGCCCAGCCGAGTCCCGAGGCCGGAACTTTTCCAGCCGCCATGTGGCAGGGGGAAGCAGAACAGGTTCGAGTAGGCGTCGTTGATGTTCACCGCGCCGACCTCGAGCCGGTGCGCGATGTCGCGTCCGCGAGCGATGTCCTTGGTCCACACCGTTGCCGACAGCCCGTATTGCGAGTCGTTTGCCAACCGGATCGCCTCTTCTTCGTCGGCGACCTTCATCACCGGGATGGTCGGGCCGAAGGTCTCGTCGCGCATGCAGGCCATCGCATGATCGACGTCGAGAAGAATTGTGGGCTCGAAGAACCCGCCGATCGCATTTCCGCCGGTTGCAATCGTGGCCCCGTTGGCGACGGCATCCTGGACGTGGCTTCGCACGATCTCGACCTGCTGCTCGGTGACCAAAGCGCCGAGATCCGCCGAGCATGAACCGTTGTCGACGCCCTGCCTGATTGACCTCACCCGCTCGGTGAGCAGTGCGACAAACCGGTCGTAGACCGGTGCCTCGACGTACACGCGTTCCACCGATATGCAGGCCTGCCCCGCGTTGAACAGTGCTGCCCACGCGATGCCGTTGGCGGCGCGCGATAGATCGGCGTCGGCCAGGACGATCGCCGGGTCCTTGCCGCCCAGTTCGACGCCGCAGGGAATCAATCGTTCGCCCGCCCGCGCGGCGATGGCCCGTCCGGTCCGGGTGGAACCGGTGAACTGCACCATGTCCACGGAGTCCACCACGGCTGCGCCCGTTGCGCCCAGACCGGTGACGCACCCGAACACCGGCGGTGCACCGATCTGTTCCCAGCCGCGGGCGAGTTCGCGGGCGGACAGCGGAGTCACCTCCGAGGGCTTGACGAGGACGGCCGCCCCAGCCAGCAGCGCCGCAACGGCGTCGACACCGGGGATGAGCAACGGGAAGTTCCACGGCGTGATGACTCCGACGACTGGGTACGGGCGGTACACCCTGGTGAGCTTCTTGGTGGCGGTGAGCGGACCGTGCGGTCTGAACTTCTTCTCGGCGAGGAACTTCCGAGCCCGGTCCGCGTAGTAGTTGATTGCATCGCACGTCACCATGACTTCGAACCTGGCCTCGACGCGAGGCTTACCTGTCTCGGCAACCAGAGTATCAATGAGCCGGGATTCGTTGTCCAGCAACCAATTCCGTAGCGTTCGCAACCAGACTGCCCGGGCGTCGGGCCCGATCGCCTCCCACGCCGGCTGATGGGTACGCAGTTCGCCGACCACCGCGGCCACCGTCTCGGCGGACTGTACGGCAACGGTTCCGACGAGCTCACCCGTCGCGGGGTTGCGCACATCGACTACCTCGTTGTCGGAGGGGGTACCCAAGGCCGACAGTTGATCGATACTCACGCGGTGCTCCTCGGTTGGTGGACGGCGTTGGCGAACTGTCCGATTTGGCGCAGCGCGGCGCGTGTTTCGGGAAGCCATGTGCCGAGCTGATGCCAGGCGTGCGGGACGTGCGGGAAGACCTCGAGCCATACCGGTACTCCGGCCGCGCGCGCACGCTCGGTGGCCCGTACCGAATCGTCACGCAACACCTCGGTGTGCCCGGTCTGGAACAGCAGCGGTGGCAGGCCCGCGAAGTCGCCGAAGACTGGGGAAATCAGCGGGTCTGTCGCATCGACGTCCGGTCGGTACCACCGTTGCAGGAAGGCCAACCCACGCGCCCCCACTACGGTGTCGCGGCGCGCATTGATGCGGATCGACGGGCTGGACCAGGAGAAGTCGAAGCCGCCGCTGAGCATGATCGCGCCCGCGGGCATCGCCAGGGAGGCGTCGCGGGCCCGCTGCAACGTGACGAGGGTCGCGTTGGCGCCGGCCGACTCACCCGCGATCAGCAACTGTTCCGGCAGTTGCCCGACGTCAAGCAACGCCCGATAGGCGCGCAGACAATCGTCGATCGCCGCCGGAAAGGGTTGCTCGGGAGCCAGTCTGTAGGCCGGGACGACGACCCGGGCCTGCAGGTCGTTGGCCAGCCGCGAGAGGAATCCGGCGTAGGCGCTGCGCGCGTACCACAGGAATCCACCGCCGTGCAGGTACAGGACGGTGCGACCGTGGTGTTCGCGTGCGGGGTGAAATTCGCGGGTGGTCAGGCCGGCCAAGTTTCCGTCGACGATCCGGCAACCCGGCGCGGGCGGCGCGAGAAGGCCCGACGCGGCGCCGGCACGGTCGAGGAACGTGCGCATCCCGTCGAGGTCGTCGTGGTATCGGCGAAACGCCGCTTGGCACACACCACGGAACACGGGATTGACCAGGCGCAGGGCGAGGCTTGCCTGGTATCCGCTCATCGGGATGTCGCGCCGAGGATGGTGACCGCGGCCACTGCCGCGTCGGGCCCCATGTAGCCTCCCGCGTTTTCCGCCAGGGCAATCCGGGCACCATCGACCTGGCGCTCGCCGCAACGGCCGCGCAGTTGCTCGGTGAGCTCGACGATCTGCGCGAGACCGCTGGCGCCGATCGGGTGTCCCTTGCTTTCCAGGCCCCCGCTGGTGTTGACCGGCAGCCTGCCCCCAATCCTGGTGTCGCCCTTGCGAATCATCTCCACGGCCCCGCCGGGATTGGCCAGCCCGAGTTCTTCGAGCACGATCAACTCGGCCGGCGAGGTCGCGTCGTGGCATTCCAGCAGGTCCACCTCGGCTGGGTCGACGCCGGCCCAGCCGAACGCCCGCTTCGCCACACCGGCAACAAGCTCCCCGCCGACGCCGGGTTTGGACGCGCCGGTCATGCTGGCCAGCAGCGTGATCGGCTCGGCACCCCAGCGCGCCGCGATGTCCGGCGTGGTCACGATGACCGCGGCAGCGCCGTCGCCGATGGGCGAACACATCGGCAGGGTCAGCGGACCGGAGATCTTACGTGCAGCCAGTACCTCTTCCAGGGTGAAGCGGGTCCGGTACTGCGCCTTGGGATTAAGCGCACCGTGGTCGTGGTTCTTGACCGCAACGCGAGCGAAGTCCTCCTGCGTGGCGCCGGTGCGGTCCATGTAGTCGGTGGCTGCTTTCGCGTAGACATCCATAAAGACCGATTGGTCCCCGGCACCGCCGGGGGTGCCGCCGAGCTCGGCGAAGATCTCCGTGAGCCGATCCTGGTCCAGCGCGCTGCCCATCGCGGCGAAGGTCAGCCGCTTGTCGGGGTGATAGAGCTTCTCGGCGCCGACCGCCAGCGCAACGTCGACATAGCCCGACGCGACCGCGAGCCACGCCTGATTGAGTGCCGTCGATCCTGAGGCGCAGGCGTTTTCGATGTTGATCAGCGGAATGCCGTTGAGCCCCGCCTCGCGCATGGCGTGCTGCCCACGCACCGAGTGCTGGCCCTGCAGAATCCCGGACGCGGTGTTCGCGTAGTAGATCGTGTCGATGCCCTTGTCGGAGTCGCCCATCTCCGAATCCTTGATCGCGGCCTGGACCGCCTCGGCGACAAGCGATTTGATGCTGCGGTCGAGGAATTTGCCGAATGCGGTCATTCCGACGCCGGCCACCACGACGGTGCGCAGTGTTGCTTCGTTATTGGTCATCGCGCCAGCACCTCCTTGCCGATCAGCTCGCGCGCTATCACGAGCTTCTGAATTTGAGGTGTGCCGTCGCCGATCATGCACCCCGAGACATCGCGCAGCATTGCCTGCAGCGGCATCTCATCGGACCAGCCGACTTGGCCGTGCAGCACGATGCAGTCGCGGATCGCGTTGTGTGCAACCAGCGGTCCCCACCACTTGAGCATCGCGGCTTCGCTGGTGTGCGGCTGCCGCGCCATCCGCAGACCGAGGGCGTGGTAGCCCAGCGCCCGCACCGCCGAAACGTAGGTGCTGTGTTCGGCGATCACGAACGACACACCCTGATTGGCCGCCAGCGGGCGGCCGAACGTCTGGCGCTGCTTGGAGTAAGCGATAGCCATGTCGAGCGCGCGTTGTGCGGTGCCGATGTTCATCAGCGCGATAAGTGTTCGGCTCAAATCGAATTCGTGCATCACCATCGAGAAGCCGCGTCCGATCTCACCGAGCACATGGCTGTCCGGCACGAACACCCCGTCGAGGAAGATCGAGCCACGACCCAATGGTTTGAAGCCGGGATCACGAATGGCCTGGGTGCTGACCGCGGGGTCGTCCATGTCGACGAGGAACATTCCGATGCCCTTGCCGCCCGACCCGGGTGTGGTTTGCGCGATCACGATCGCGACATCGGCGTGCACCGCCTGGGTGATCGACGTCTTTTCGCCGGAGATCCGCCATCCGCCGTCGACCCGGGTGGCCCGCGTGCTGAGATTCGCCGCGTCGGACCCGGCCCCCGGCTCGGTCAGCGCGAGGCAGATGACGGCCTCGCCGGCGATACCGCGGGTGACCCACCGCTGGCGAACCTCGGCACTGCCATGGACGGCGAGCAGCGCATTGCTGACGTTCGCCGCGAACGCCAGGTAGGCGATCGCGGGGTCGGCGTAGGCAAGTTCCTCGACGGCGATGCCGACGGCCAGCACGTCGCCGCCCTGGCCGCCCGCCGATTCGCTGATCAGGAGTCCGAGCAGGCCCGCGTCGCCCAGTTCACCGAACTCGGCGGTCGGGAACTTCTCGCTTTGCGACCGGGCAAGCATCGAGTCGGCGTAGCGCGATCGGGCCAGCGTCCGGACGGATTGCCGGAAGGCGAGGTGGTCCTCGCCGAGGGTGAAGGGCACGGTCGTAACGGTCGTATTCATGGCTGGCTCTCCTATCGGCCCTGGTAGACGGGGGTGCGCCGAGCGCCGAACGCCGCGATCCCCTCGGCGAAGTCGTCCGAGCGGCACTGCTCGCCAAGGGCCTGGCGCTCGGCGGCGAGCGCGTCGGCAAGAGACTGATCGGGTGCGTCGTTGATCAGGCGCTTCATCCGGCGCAGCCCCAGCGGGCTCTTGCCGGCCAAGGTGGTGGCGAGTTCGGATAGCCGGGCCTCGAGTTCCCCCGGCTCGACGATCTCGCTGACCAGTCCCGCGAGCACCGGCGACGACGGCGGAAAGTGACCGCCGGTAAAGGCCAGGTATTTTGCCATCTGCGTGCCCACGACTCGCGCCAGCCGAACCGAGCCACCGGCGCCCGGAATCAGTCCGTAGTTCGCGTGCGCGTCACCGATGCGCGCTGTGCTCGCGGCCACCACGATGTCGCTGGCGAGCAGCAGTTCGAGTCCGCCGGCCAGGGCCAACCCGTTGACTCCCGCGATCACCGGTAGTGCAAGTGCGGCAAGGCGTTCGATGGTCCGACCGGCGTACGAGACGAATTCGACGACCCGGCTCGGATCGATCTCGCCGGCCGCATTGGCGAGGGCCTTCAGGTCGGCGCCCGCGCAGAACGCCCGGCCGGTACCGGTCAACACGACCACCCGGACGGATTCGTCGGCCGCTATCTCATCCAGCGCGAGGTTGAGTTCGTCCAGCAGCTCTGTGCTGATGGCGTTCATCGCGGCCGGACGTTGCAGCCGTAGCCAGACCGCTTCTCCCGCACGCCGTTTGGCGAGGGGGGTAGATGCGGCCGTGGTGGTGCCCTGGTTGTCGGTCATGTCAGTTGACTGCTCTCTCTAGGTCGGCCCAATAGCCGGCGCGAAGCACCTTCTTGTCGACCTTGCCGACCTTTGTCAGGGGTAGTTGGTCGACCACCTCGATGGACTTCGGAGCATGGTGCGGACCTTTTCGCTTTTTGACGGCCGCCATCAACGCGGCGGTGTCCGGTGTGGCGCCGGGGCGGGGCACCACAAAGGCCTTGACCGCCTCACCCCACTTCGGGTCGGGCACGCCGATCACCGCGACCATCGACACCGATGGATCGTCGGCGAGAACGTCCTCAATCTCGCGGGGATAGACGTTGAAGCCGCCGGAGATCACCATGTCCTTCTTGCGGTCCACGATGTGGAAGAAGCCGGTAGCGCTGCGCAACGCCATGTCCCCGGTTCGAAGCCAGCCGTTGCGCAGCACCTCGGCGGTCTCTGCGGGCCGCTTCCAGTACCCGGACATCACAGCGCGGGACCGCACACAGAGTTCGCCGACCGTTCCGTTAGGCACTGGCTGCCCGTCCTCGTCGAGGACGTCGACCAGCGCTCCGGCGACCGCGCGACCACACGAGGTCCGGTTCTCCGGATCATGTTCGGAGGGCAACAGACTGGTGGCCATGCCGACGCACTCCGTCTGGCCGTACCCCTGCAACAGGGTCGGGCCGAACGCCTGTTGCGCCTCGTCGATGCGCGACGGCGACATCGGCGACGCACCGTAGACGATCGTCTCCAAAGAGCTCAGGTCGAACTGGTCGAGGCCACCGTGGTCGAGGAGCTTGTACAGCACCGTGGGGATGGTGAACACGTAGTTGATGCGATGGGTTTGCACGGCAGCGAGCCACTGTTGCGGGTCGAAGCCCGCCTGCAAAAGGACGCTGCCGCCACGCAGCAGCGTGGGAAGGATCGGCAGGACACCAGCGTGGGTGATCGGAGTGGCGATCAGGGTCCGCGGGTCCAGCGGCAGTCGCCAGGAGGCGGTCAGCGAAAGCACCTGCTGAACCATCGCGCGATGGGAGATCATCGCGGCCTTGGGCCGCCCGGTGGTGCCCCCGGTGTACTGCAGCCAGGCAATGTCTTCTTCCTCGGCGTCACCGCGGGTGAGCACCTCCGGTTCAACCTGGGCACATAACGCCAACAGATCCGCACCGACATCCGCCGGCCCCAACGTGAGCAGGTGTTTGACGCCTGCGGCCCGGGCGACGATCTGCGCGCCGATTTCAGCGAACTTCGGATGGACGACGAGGATGTCGACCTCGGCGTCCTCACAGAGCTGCACGTGATCGTCGACGGACCCCAGCGGGTGCAGCCCGGTGTACATCGCGCCGCTGAGGCAGATCGCGGCCTGGACCATCCAGACGTCTGGAGAATTGATGCTGAGCGCACCGATGCAGCTGCCCTTCCTGCTGCCCCTGCCTTCCAGCACCCTGCGGATTCGACTGGTCTTGTCGGCCGCTTCGGCGTAGGAAACGATGCCGTCATCCTGGATGAATGCCGTGCGTTCGGGGTGACGCGTGAGTGCCTCGACGATCAACGCCGAGTAGGAGATGCCGCTCTGTGGCGCAGTCATGTTTTCCTCTTGGATGTGGTAGTCGCGGTTAGACATTGGGTAGCCGGGCACCGGCGTCGATCGACAGTGTCGTCGCGTTGATGTATCTGTTCTCGATGATGTGCATGACCAGTGACGCAAACTCGCTGGGTTCGCCCAGACGGGACGGGTTGAGCGCGGCCGAGCCGAGGGCTTGCACCACTTTGGGATCGACTTCGGCGAAGATGCCGGTGTCGAACAGACCGGGCGCGATGGTCACCACGCGAATGCCGTACTGAGCCAGGTCGCGAGCCGCCGGAAGCATCAAGCCGATCAGGCCGGCTTTGCTCGCGCTGTAGGCCGCCTGGCCCTTCTGACCCTCGAAAGCGGCGCCGGACGAGACGTTGATGATGACCCCTCGTTCACCGTCGAGGCCCGGGTTCATGTTTGCGGTCATCAGCGCGGCGCACTGCCGCATGACGTCGAAGGCACCCACCAGATTGACATCGATGACACGCTGAAAATGCTCGATGTCGAGCGGCCCGCTCTTGCCAAATACCTTGCCGGGGTTGGGAATTCCGGCGGCATTGAGGCAAATGTCGATCCGGCCGAAGGTATCGGAAACTTCGGTGACCGCCGCGGTGACCGAAGCACGTTCTGCCACATCGACAATCACCGGGATGGCCGTTGCGCCGGCCTCTTCGACGACCGCACGCGCTGCGTCGGCGTTGCGGTCCAAGACCGCCACCCGCGCTCCGGCCTTCGCCAGGGCCAGGGCGGTGGCTCGACCCAAACCCGACCCGGCGCCGGTCACGACTGCAACTCGATCAACGATATCCACTGCTTACCGATCCTTCCGTCGCGACTGCCCGCTGCCGCTGTATGAGCTGTATCAAAGTAGTCACTCTTGACTGGTTTTAAAGTTAACACCAAAAGTGGCACAGGTCAACGACTAGGCGGAGGGGCAGGGGCTGGGGTGGGCCGAGGAATGCGCATGCCGCTATTGGGCAGGGTCCCCCCGGCGCCCCGAGCAGTGGCACGCCAGGATCTCGCATCGTGATCGTCGCCAGGCTGCGTACAGACTTCCCGGGGGCGACCCCAGCCGTGTCAAACCAGTCATCATCGACTGTTTTCTTACGGCGAGTGCCGTGAGTCATCAACTGCAGATGCAGTGTTCGCCTAACTCGCCGAGCGTCGGTGGTATGGGCGAAAAGTGATCAAAACACGTGGCATATCCCCACGTTCGACGCGCTCGGGACACTAGTGAATCTCGCCCATCCGATAGCCATACTCTTCGGCGCCGATACCAGGCGTGCCATCGCCGAGGACGAAATCGAAATACGACGAGTGCACCACGTAGCTGTCGAGAAAGCACGGTATTGACGTACGCCGCGTCCCGGTCAGGTGGTATTGGCGTCCTCGGGAATCACTCGCGGTGATGTTTACACCGATCGGCCTGTCTTCGCAGTCCAGTGTCTTGTTGAATTGCATCCCCGACAGCGGCAGCACGCGCTCGCCGTCCCACAACCACGGAATCTGAACCAGACCTTTTGCCTGCTGCGTCTGTATCAGGCCGAACGCACGGCCGTCGTCCATCAACACCCAGGCCAGGTCGTAGGAGATCATACTTTCCCAATGGCGTGTCCCGACCGAATGATCGCGAGGGCCCATGCCGGCGAGATCAAAGCGCTTGTCACGGTATTTCAGATAGCCGTTGATGCGGCCCATCTGCTCAATGTGCATGTTGGAAAGCCCGGCAACACCCCCGGGCACATGCAGGCCGATCGAGTCGGCCGGTTCATGCGCTCCCTCCCATTCAAAATTGAACTGAAGCGGCGCTGTCGGGTCGTCAAAACTGATCTCGAATCGGTATTCGTCGAGCGACACCGCCCGGATTGCCAAGCCTCCGGCGCGAATTCCCGACTGCACGTCGCCTCCGGGGAGCACCAGGCCTTCGAGATGGCGGTGGTAGAGCGGTCTGCCCTGGTGGCTCATCGCGACCATGACGCTGCAGGTGCCCTTGTTGGGTGCCAGACCGATGCGCGTAATGCCGCATAGGTTCTGCCGCGGGTCGATGAAGTAGAAGACCCAGCTTTCGCTCCAGTTGGGCGCATCACCGTCCGGGGTGTGGCGCTGATCGTCGGCGGCGGTGTGTGTCATGAGTTTGCCCCGGATCTGACAGTGGCGCCCGCGGCTTTGAACAGCGTTCGCATGCGATCCTCTTGCACCGCCAAGATGCCGGAAAAGGGTTTGAATTCCTCTGCTGACATGCGACGCCCGAAGACGTGAAGGACCAGCAGGGTGCAGTACGCGCCTTTCGCCAGGTGGTATTCCCAATGCTGCAATCCGCGTCCGGAGGCACGCTCGTAGGCGCTCAGCCAGTCGTCATCGCTCGGCAGGTCGGCGACGTTGCCGACACCGCCAAGAACGCGGGCGAAGGAATGCACGCCCATCAGCCAGCCCAGGTCGGACTCGGGGGCGGTAATGCGTGCCGTTTCCCAGTCGAGTACAGCGACGAGCTTGCCGTCAGCGAACAACATATTTGAGGGTTGATAGTCGCCGTGATTGAGGACTGGGGTCGTTACCCTTGGCTGCCTCTCGTACAGCCAGCATTCGTAACCGGAAAGACTGTCGGCAATCTCGGCCGAAGCGAAGCGCAGGGCGTCGGTGTAGAAGGTGATTTCCGGGCCGATCGCGCTCTCGGGCTCGCTACCACCCGGCAAAGTATCGAGGCCGGTGGTCCGCCAGTCGAGGGCATGGATTTCGGCCAACGTTTCCATCATGTCGTCGATCAGCGCCTGTCGGGTCGCAACGTCGGCCTCCGCCATCGGCCCCTGCGCGTAGTAGTACTGCCGGGGTGCGACGCCCATGGCACGGCGCATGACGTAGCCCGGTGTGCCGAGCAGGCTGCCGTCGTCGTCGAGGCACAGGGGTCGCGCTACCTTGATGCCGGCATCCGCCAGCGCGTGTTGCACACGGAATTGGGCGCCCATGTCGTAGCGGTTCATCAATCCGTCGGCCGGCTGATAACGCAGCACCAGGTCGTGTTCGCATTCCCCGCTTCCATCGTCGAAGCGGGCGCTGAAGAGCAGGTTGCCGCTGGAAGCACCAACATCGGGTCGACTCAAATGCCCGGTCAACGTGACCTCGCCGCGAGCGACGCCGGCCCGCAGCAACGCGGCGATCCGGGTCTTCCATAGTTCCTCGTCGGCCCCGCCGGCAATGCCTGCACGGGTTTTGGCGACAAGCTGTTCGTAAGTATGTTCCTCGCTCATTGTGCAGTCCTCTCTTGACCGGAATAAAGCGGAGCCTGACCAATTCCCTGACGCCTGAAGCAGTACGCAGGCAACAACTTTGGGACTCAGCTCAGTGGCCGCGGGCGCGCTGTTCGTACGCGCTGCGCTGCTGGACATCGAGCCTGGTGATGAACTGGTCGGTTCCCAGCAGATGGCCCATCGCTTCGGCCGCGCGGTGGGGCAGGAATTTCATCGCCTGCACCGCGATGCCGGCCAGTCGCGTCACCCGCACCCGCGGCTTCGGCTTGACGATGAGCTCCGCTATCGCCGCGGCGATGTCCTCGGGCTGCGCATTCCTCAGACCCTTCGTGCCGCCGATCCCCGAGGTCAGCTCGGTGCGGGTGAAGGTCGGCAGGACCGAGGAGATCACCACTCCGGTGCCCGCGGATTCCAGCCTCGCCGCGTCGCTGAAGCCGAGCACCCCGTACTTGGTGGCGCAGTAGGTCGCGAAGCCCGGGAAATAGGTTTCACCCGCGAGTGAAGCGATGTTGATGATGTGTCCGCTGCCGCGTGGTTGCATCCGGCGCAGCGCCAGTTTGGTGCCGGTGATGACGCCGAGAAGGTTGATGTCGAGAACGCGTCGAGTCAGGGCGTCGTCTTCGTCGACGACCAGGCCCACCGGCATGACGCCTGCGTTGTTGATCAGCACATCGATGGGGCCCAGTGATCGTTCGACCTCGTCGAGGAAGTCGGTGAACGAATCGATACTGGTGACATCGACTGTGGGACAAGTATTCACGCCGAGATCGATGCCGGCTTGCTTGAGTTGGATCGCGTCGATGTCGCCGATGGCGACAGTGGCGCCTTCGGCGATCAGCCGCTGCGCGGTGGCGTAGCCGATGCCACGCGCGCCGCCGGTGATTGCGACAATTTTTCCTTGGACTTTTCCTTCTTGGCTCGAGCGGGTCATGGTGATACTCCATTTCTGTTTGGTGAGGATTTCTGTCTGGTGAGGATTTCTGTTGTTGAGGGCGCTGCCCGAACCGGCGACCGCAGCTCGCGTCCGACCAGCGGCCGCCGGCATAGGCCCAGACACGACCGCCAAGCCCCGACCTTTGCCAATCCTTGCGTCGCGAATACCGATCGCGGCGGAGTCATAAACTAGTCAGTTCTGACTGGTTTAACGTAGCAGCGGAATCGGCGCCGGTCAAGGACCGGATGAGCCGCTCTACCCCAGCCTTGGCCAGAATGCCCGGAAGGAGGTCCACCGCCTGCGCCCGTTGGCAGTTGTGCAACAGTTTCGCGGACCGCGGCGCCCGGCCGAGCGGCGAAGACGGCGCGTCGCCGCTCTTGACCGAACGGTCCGGCCCTGCTTTACTGTACAGATCTAGTCAGTCTTGACTAGTTTTACAGGAACGGATGATCGTGGACATCTCGAATCAACTGGCTGCCCTCATGGAACGGGTGGGATTGGCCAAACGAACCGACCAACTCGGTGCGGTGGCAATGAACGCTGCGCAGTTGCTCATGCACGGTGGGTTTGAGACGGGCGAGACCGGCTCGCCGTACGAGGTGGTTGCGAAGGAGCCGATGTACCGGTTGCGTCGGTATTTCCCTGATAGCGACAGCACCGGACGGCCGGCGGTGGTTCTCGTCCCGCCGATGATGTTCGTGGCCGACGTCTATGACGTGTCCTCTTCCTCGTCGGCGGTGAGCGTGCTGCATGAGCACGGCATCGACCCGTGGGTGGTCGACTTCGGCGCACCCGAACACGAGGAAGGTGGGCTGCAGCGGACCCTCGCCGATCACATCGTTGCGACTAGCGAAATCGTCGACCGCGTCCGGGACGTGACCGGCAGGGACGTCCACCTGGGCGGATACAGCCAGGGTGGGGTGTTCTCGTACTCCGTTGCCGCCTACCGCCGCGGCGCGGGACTGGCGAGCGTCATCTCCTTCGGTAGCCCCGTCGACACCAAGTCGGTGGGCATATTCTCATTGCCCGAACCGGTGATGGAATTCGCTGCGGACACGGTCGCCGCGCTACTGGACCGCACGGGACTGCCGGGATGGGCTACCCGCGAAGGCTTTCGGCTGCTCGATCCAGTAAAGAATATGCGGTCACGGGTGCAGTTCCTGCGGCAACTGCACGATAGAGAAGCGTTGCTGCCCAACGAGCGCCAGCGGCGCTTCATCGAATCCGAAGGCTGGATCGCGTGGCCTGCTCCGGCGCTCGCCGATGCACTGCGACAGTTCATCGCACAGAATCGGATGCTGTCCGGCGGCATGGTCATCGACGGGCGACCGCTGACCCTCGCCGACGTCGACCGGCCCGTCCTCTGCTTTGTCGGCGAGAACGACCAGATCGGCCAGCCCGAGGCGGTCCGGGCGATCCGGCGCGCGGCTCCTCGTGCCGACATCCACGAGGTCTCGCTGCCGGTCGGACACCTCGGCATCGTCGTAGGTTCCGTGGCAACCGCACGAACCTGGCCGGCGGTTGCCGCCTGGGCATCGCACCTCGACAACGATTTTCGGGGCACGGAGATGCCGGAGACCATCGAGCCGATGGCCATCGCACCATCGAAGGTCGCCGCCGACAGCGGCGGACGGCGCAACCCGCTCATCTCAGCGGTGGGCCAGGGATTGCAGGCCGGCCGGCGCTTGGGCGCCTCGACGCTCGACGCGACCTGGGCACTCACTGCGGGTGCCGCCACTACTCTGCCGCGGCTGCTGCGCCTGGAAATGGTGCGGCCCGAGACGCGGGTGTCGCTGGGCCGCCTGCTCGACGAACGCGCCGGAAGACACCCGGCCGCAGTCGGGTTCCTCTGGGAGGACCGCGCCCACACCCACGCAGCTCTCAAGACGCGTATCGACGCCGTGGTCGCGGGCCTGCTGTCCGTCGGCGTGCGCCAGGGCGAACCCGTCGGGGTCCTGATGGATACCCGCCCCAGCATGCTGATCGCCGTTGCCGCGCTCAACCGGATCGGAGCGGTCGTCGTCCTGCTGCGGCCCGACGGGTCGCTCGTCGACGAGCTCGGACTTGGCGGCGTCGGGCGCATCGTGACCGACCCCGAACACGTCGGCTCCGTCCGTTGGCAGACGGACGCCGAGGTGTTCGTACTCGGCGGCGGTGCAGGACAACGGGATCTCGGCATCTACGGGGTGATCGACCTGGAGCGCATCGATCCAGATGAAGTCATCCTCCCGGCCTGGTATCGACCCAATCCAGGACTGGCACGCGAGACCGCCTTTGTCCTGTTCACCGGTGAAGGTCCGTCGACGCGGGCGCGAAATATCACCAATGCCCGCTGGGCACGGGCCGCGTACGGCACCGCGGCCTCGGCTGAACTCGGACCAAGCGACACGGTCTTCAGCGTCAACCCGATCCACCACCCGTCGGGGCTATTGATGTCGCTTGGCGGTGCGGTCGCCAGCGGCGCCCGCTTCTCGATGGCGAGCCGCTTCGACCCGGACACGTTCTGGAATGAAGCCCGTCGCTACGGGGTGACCGTGGTGTCGTATACCTGGACGCAGCTGCGCGACCTCGTCGAGGCGCCACCACATCCCGGTGAGCAGCACCACACGATCCGCACATTCATCGGCTCGGGCATGCCAATCGGACTGTGGCACCGGGTCACCCAGCGCTTCGCCCCGGCCCGGGTGGTGGAGTACTACGCCTCCGCGCAGACCGGTGCGATCCTGGTCAACATGCCCGGCACAAAAGTCGGGTGCAAGGGCACTCCCCTCCCGGGCAGTCCCGACCTGCGCATCGCCCGCATTGACGAGTCGACCCGGCAGCTGGCCCTTCGCGCCGACGGCTCCGCCGAGCAGTGCCGACCCAGGGAAATCGGGATGTTGCTATCCCGCGTCGAGCCGGGAATGTCGACGGCGGCACGTCCACATCGCGGCCTCTTCGCTCCGGGAGACGCCTGGTTGCTGACCGGCGACCTGTTCTACCGCGACGAGGACGGCGATTTCTGGCTCGCAGGCAGTGCCGACTCACTGGTCACGACGGCCCACGGCGTGGTCGGCGGGTCCGCGGTCGAAGACGCACTCGGCATTCTCGATGCGATCGACATGAGCGTCACGTACGCCGTCCCCGGGATCGACGGCGACGACCTGGCGGTCACCGCCGTCACGTTGCGCTCCGAGCGATCGCTCGATGCCGAGGACCTCTCGGCAGCAATGGAACAGCTGCCGCCGGATCGTCGACCACATGTCGTGCGCGTCGTCGAGCGGATCCCAACCAGCACCTCGCATCGTCCGCTGCCGAGCGCGTTCGCAGGCGGCCGACCCGCGCCCGGCCCGGGGGTCTACAACCTGGACCCGCTCTCCGGCGAGTACCGGACGTACTCGCACGCTCCGGGGAGCCGATGATGAGCCGGGCGCACGACTACGACTACCTGATCGTCGGTTCCGGCTTCGGCGGCAGTGTATCGGCCCTGCGCCTGGCCGAGAAGGGTTATCGGACAGCTGTTTTGGAGTCCGGCCGCCGTTTTGAGGACCACGACTTCGCCGATCGGCTGTCCCAGCTGCGCCGGACGATCTTTGCGCCGAAGCTGGGGTTGAAGGGCATTCTGCGGGTCACACCTTTCAAAGACGTCATGATCCTCAGCGGAAGCGGCGTGGGCGGCGGCAGCCTGGTCTACGCGCAGACCCTCTGGCGAGCCGGCGATGGATTCTTCGATGACTGGCGCAAGGTATGCGGAGACGCCCCGGATCTCGAAAAGTACTACGAGCTGGCCGAGGGCATGCTCGGCGTTGTGACACAGCCGAGGCGCACCCCCGCCGACGAAGCCATCGAGGCCATTTCGGTCGAGCTGGGTGTGGCCGACACCTTCCGCCCGGTCCCCGTCGGCGTCTACTTCGGCGAGCCCGGCGTGGCACACCCTGATCCGTACTTCGGCGGTGACGGCCCGGCCCGAGCGGGTTGCATCGAGTGCGGGTTGTGCCTGCTGGGATGCCGCAACAACGCCAAGAACACCCTGCCGAAGAACTATCTGTGGTTCGCCGAACGCCTGGGTGTGCAGATTGATCCCGAACGCACGGTCACCTCCATCAGGCCGCTGGGGGCCGCGGACGGCTCCGACGGGTACGCCGTGACCAGCGAACGCACCGGCTCCTGGATTCGCAAGGACGTCCGCACGCAGACCGCACGCGGTGTCGTCGTAGCCGCCGGTGCGCTAGGAACCAATCAGCTACTCGCACAATGCAAGAGGGACGGCGCGCTGCCGCGGATCTCTGACCGGCTCGGCCAGTTGGTCCGCACCAACAGCGAGGCGATGACCGCGGTGACCACACCCGACGATCGAGGATGGGGCCACAGCGTTTCCATCACGTCGAGCATGTATCCCACCGTGGACAGCCACGTCGAAGCCGTCACGTACGGCCCCGGCGGCAACGCGATGGGCCTGATGTTCACACTCCTCACCGGCGACGGCACGAGAATCACCAGGCCGCTCAAACTCCTCGCCCAGATCTGCAAGCACCCGATTCGGTTTGTCCGCGTGACCAATCCGCGCGGCTGGTCGCAACGCTCGCTCATCACCGGCGTCATGCAGAGCAACGACACGTCGCTGTCGCTGGTGCCCAAGCGGCGGATAATCGGCCGGCGGCTGCGCCTCACCACCCGCCAGGATCCGGACCACCCGACGCCCACCTTCCTGCCGCTGGCCAACGACTTCGCCCGGCGGCTCGCCGACCGGACCGGTGGGACAGCCCAGAGTTGGCTGACCGAAGCGCTTTTCAACATGCCGATCACCGCACACATCCTGGGCGGTGCGGTAGCGGCCGAGAGCCCCGAGCACGGAGTTGTCGATGGCGAGCATCGGGTGTTCGGCTACCAGAACCTCCTTGTCTGCGATGGTGCCGTCATCCCGGCCAATCCCGGTGTGAATCCGAGCCTGACGATCACGGCGATGGCCGAGCGGGCGATGGCCGCGATCCCGGTCAATCCGGGCAGCCTCACCACCGCGCCGAGCGTCACGCCAGTGTGGCGGTGACCGGCGAGCGTCACGCGAGCGTGACGCTCAGAGCATCCGCTAGTGGAGAAAGGCGGATGGTCAGGTTGACTGTGCAGGATGAAAACCGACGACTTGCGTTGGATTCCGGCTCAGACCTGCGGTGTGGGGTCGGATCGGCACTACGCCGAAGAAACTCCCGCACACCAAGCCACAGTGGACGGGTTCTGGATCGCCGCGCACCAGGTCACGAACTCACAATTCGCCGAATTCGTCGACGCGACAGGGTACTTGACGATTGCGGAACGGCCGGTGAATCCAGCCGATTTCCCCGATGCACCGGCGGAGAATCTGCTGCCGGGATCGATGGTCTTCATCCGCACCCCCGGAGCGGTGGACCTGCATCACCTGAATCTGTGGTGGCACTGGACGCCGGGGGCGTCCTGGCGCCACCCGGTGGGGCCCAACTCATCGATCGTCAAGCGAGCTGATCATCCGGTGGTGCACGTCGCCTATGAGGACGCTCAGGCCTACGCGGCCTGGGCCGGATTGGAGTTGCCGACGGAGGCCGAATGGGAGGTCGCCGCACGCGGCGGTCTGGCGGACGCCGTGTACACCTGGGGTGACGAACCGGAACCGCCCGGGCAGCGCCTGGCCAACTACTGGCACGGTGAGTTTCCCTGGCGTCCCGATCGCGGATACGGCCGAACCACTCCAGTCGGTGCGTTCCCGCCCAACGGCTATGACCTCTTCGACATGGCAGGCAATGTGTGGGAGTGGACGTGCGACTGGTACGCCGACACCCGGGCCGGTGATCCATGTTGCGAAGCAGCCAGCTACGACCCCCGGCAACCGCAGTTTCGGATACCACGCAAAGTGATCAAGGGTGGCTCCTTTTTGTGCGCCGACAGCTACTGCCTGCGCTATCGGCCAGCCGCACGCCGACCGCAGATGATCGACACCGGCATGAGCCACATCGGCTTCCGGTGCATTCGCCGGCGTTAGCTCCGCCGCGTAGCCGTCAGGTCAGTTCTTGCGGGTTCCCTCTTGCAGCATCGTGAGGGCCTTCTCGACGCTGAGTGTGCCAGACGCCTGGCTGGGCGGGTACGCCACAAACGTCGCAAGAAACTCTGCGACGATGGTGACCGCAGGCACCATCGTCCACAGCTTTTCACCCCACCAGCGGCCATACAGCATGCTTTCCGTCTGGTAGCGCTCCCACGGGTCCTGCCGCAAGTTGGTCACCACCGGAACGTTGGTCGAATCCTCTTTGCCGGTAAAGAGATTCCCGACGATGGTCTTGAAGTTGAGCTTCCAAGCGTTGTAACGCACGGCCATCAGGTCGGCGTTGTCGCTGAAGTAGAAGAACTCACGGCGCGGACCTTCAGCAACCTCGCCGGCGAAGTACGGCGTGAAGTCGTAGCCGTCGAGGTGGACCTTGAAAGTCTTGTCGCCGGCATCGAGGCCCGTCAGGAGTTTCTCTTTGGTGCCAGGCTGACCGGCCGCGGCGAGAAGCGTCGGCAGCCAGTCCTCGTGGGCCATGATCTCGTTGACGATGGTGCCGGGCTCGATGACGCTGGGCCACTTGGCCACCATCGGCACCCGGAACCCACCCTCGTAGGTGCTTCCCTTCTCGCCGCGGAACGGGTGGTTGCCGCCATCGGGCCAACTGAAGACCTCGGCGCCGTTGTCACTGGTGAACAGCACGATGGTGTTGTCGGCGATGCCGAGGGCATCGAGCTTGTCCAGAATCTGGCCGACTTCCCAATCCAGCTCCATCATCGCGTCGGCGAAGAGGCCGAACCCGCTCTTGCCCTCCCACTGTGGGGACAGGTGCGTCCAGACGTGGCATCGGGTGGCGTTGTGCCACAGGAAGAACGGCGTGTCCGCCGCCGCGCAGCGGTCGATGAAGTCGAGTGAGCGCCGCACGATCTCGGCGTCGACGTCCTCCATGTTGGTCTTGGCCGACGCGTCCATGCCGGGGTGCGGAGGCAACGGGCCGCCATCGGCGATCGTCTGCCTGCCGACCCTGCCCCACCGTGGATGTTCGGTCGGGTCGTCGACGTCGGTGGCCTTGGTGTCCAGGATGTTGCGGGGACCGAAGCGCTCATGGAACTCGGGCATCTTGGGGTACTCGTCGTCGTAGGGCTCTTCCATGGCGTTGAGGTGGTAGAGGATTCCGTAGAACTCATCGAAGCCGTGGACGGTGGGCAGGTATTCGTTGCGGTCGCCGAGATGGTTCTTGCCGATCTGCGCCGACGCATAGCCCAGCGGCTTGAGCAGTTCGGCAATCGTCGGGTCGCAATCCTGGAGGCCTTGTTTGGCCGCGGGCATGCCAACCTTGAGCAGGCCCGTGCGGAAAGGGGTCTGACCGGTGATGAAAGCGGCCCGCCCCGCCGTGCATGACTGCTGACCGTAGTAGTCGGTGAACAGTGCGCCCTCACGCGCGATCCTGTCGATATTGGGAGTGGACCCGCCCATCATGCCGCGGTGATAAGCGCTGAGGTTCCAGGTGCCCACGTCGTCGGCCATGATCATGACGATGTTCGGCTTCTTCTGATCGGCCATCGGTATCCGCCTCCATCACGTGCGATGTGCCGCACGGACCGACGTTACCCCGCTGAGCCTGGCCGGAGCGTTCGGCATGCCCCGAAGCGTGCACCTCGGGTCCTTCATCATCACGCGCGAGCGCAAGAACCAGTCGGCAGCTTTACCGGCGAAGCGGTTGACTCATCCGGCTGAATCGTATTCCCGCAATGCACTTCAGCTAACGTTGTGGCAGCTGGCGACGCGAGCGAGGCAATGCGCGACGAGAGCAGATGTGGGAGGTGGTCGTGAGTGCGAGAACCGCCTCGGCGTCTGAATCTTCCGGAGTGACGTCCAATCCGCTCGAGGAACTAACGCTGGAGCAGCTGCATGCCCGCACCAGCATGAAATGGCGCGTCCACCCGGCCGACGTGTTGCCGCTGTGGGTCGCGGAGATGGATGTCAAACTCGCGCCGACGGTGGCTGACGCCATCCATCGGGCCGTCGACATCGGCGACACCGGATATCCCTACGGGACCGCGTTGGCCGAGGCGGTGAGTGAATTCGCCTCGCAGCGTTGGCAATGGCACGACCTCGGGGTCGGCCACACGGCTATCGTCCCCGACGTCATGCTCGGGATCGTCGAGATGCTGCGTCTGGTCACCGATCCCGGTGACACCGTGATCGTCAACCCGCCGGTGTACCCCCCGTTCTTCGCGTTCGTGTCGCACGACGGCCGCCGACTGATGGACGCGCCGCTGGGCCGCGACGGCCGCATTGATTTGGACGCGTTGGAGGAGGCGTTCTCGCGTGCCCGTGGTTCCGCCGGGCCGGACGGGAAAGTGGCGTACCTGCTGTGCAATCCGCACAACCCGACGGGGACGGTGCACACCGCCGAGGAACTGCGCGGGGTTGCCGAACGTGCCCGCCGGTTCCGCGTGCGGGTGGTGTCGGACGAAATCCACGCTCCGCTCGTCTATTCCGGAGCGCGATTCAGCCCGTATCTGAGCGTGCCCGGTGCCGAGAACGCCTTGGCCCTCATGTCGGCCACGAAGGCATGGAACTTGTGCGGGCTGAAGGCGGCCATCGCCATTGCCGGTCCTGAGGCGGCCGCCGATCTGCGCCGGATGCCCGAGGAGGTCAGCCACGGCCCAAGCCACCTGGGCGCCATCGCGCATGCCGCCGCGTTCCGAACCGCCGGCGATTGGCTGGATGCCCTGTTGCGGGGGCTGGACGCAAACCGAACCTTGCTGGGCGATCTGATCGTCGAGCACCTGCCCGGGGTGAACTATGAACGGCCGCAAGGGACTTACCTCGCCTGGCTTGACTGCCGCCAACTCGGCCTTGATGAGGCGAGGGGTGCGGCGCCCAAAGGCCTTGGAGTCGTATCCGATCTGTCCGGGCCGGCCCATTGGTTCCGCGACCACGCCCGGGTCGCGGTCACCTCCGGGCATATCTTCGGAACCGGAGGGGCCGGGCACGTGCGGGTGAACTTCGCGACGTCGGCAGCCATTCTCGCCGAGGCCGTGTCGCGGATGGGTCGGGCGCTGCGGGACGCCCGCTAGCTCACGTTCGCGGCACCTCGCTGCCGCCACTTGCGCCGCCGCCCAAGTGACGGAAGCCTGCACAGGCTTTCTTGATCCCCAGCACATACGGCAACGCGCTGTACTCGAACCTCAGTCTCGCCGACAGCTTGCCGGAAGAGGTCCCCTGCGGCACCGGCGGCGCCACCTCTGACGCGGCGAGGTCGATATAGTGCGTCGCGGTCTCTCCGATGCCCTCGAAATGGTGGACCAGCGACGTGCAAGTCCGACGCACGGATTCGTCGAGGCACACCGCCACGGCATCGGTCATCAGCACGTATTCCGGCACCGGCACGTCGTTTTTCAGCATGCGATGCACCAGGATGACGTCCACTCCGGCAAGCTCGACGTTTCGCTTGACCTTTTGTTCCGCCACCTCACCCTGGTGGGCGACGAACTTGAGCGACAGGGTGTCCAGCTGCGTGCAACTCGCGCAGTCGCAGGCAACGTCGCTTTTGATCCGCTCGCGCCGCGCCAGGAACGACCGCCGCATCCCCGACAGCCGGTCGCCCACGAGCACTTTGGCATTGCCGTCCGGCGCCCAGAAGAACGCGGCGTCACCCTCCAGCTTCGCCAGCTTCAGACCCTTGCCCGCGTCGATCACCGACTCCAGGAGCACGGCCACCGTCCGCTGCGCGTGCGCCAGGTGCATCCGGTTCCAATTCATGTAGTTCGTGTATCCGCCGATGTCGGCAATGAGCAGAACGGCGTGCCGGATGGCCATGAACTCGTAAGTTTAATGGCCCCACAGTGCATGGATTGCGCCAGGACCAGACCTTTATGGCACCGGCACTGGACGTAGCCGCCGCTGGGAGGGAGGCTTGCCGAGACGCCCCCAATGGCAGGTCCGTCAGAGGAGCTGATCGTGGATGTCCTGAGAACGCCAGACTCGCGGTTCGACAACCTGGAGGACTACCCGTTCCCAGCGAACTACCTTGACGTGAAAGCAAGCGACACCCAGCCGCTACGCATGCACTTTCTCGACGAAGGTCCCCCCGACGGCCCACCGATCGTGCTGTTGCACGGCGAGCCCACCTGGAGCTACCTGTACCGCACGATGATCCCGCCGCTTGCCGAGAACGGACACCGCGTGCTCGCGCCCGACCTGATCGGCTTCGGCCGCTCCGACAAGCCCGGCCGGATCGAGGATTACACCTACCTGCGCCACGTCGAATGGGTGACGTCGTGGTTCGAGCGGCTCAACCTGCGAGACGTCACGTTGGTTGTCCAGGACTGGGGCTCACTGATCGGGCTGCGCATCGCCGCCGAACAGGACGCCCGGATCGCGCGGCTGGTGGTGGCCAACGGATTTCTCCCCACCGCGCAGCGGCGCACCCCACCCGCCTTCTACCTGTGGCGGGCCTTCGCGCGCTACTCCCCCGTGCTGCCCGCGGGCCGCCTGGTCGCCGCCGGCACCGTGCGGCGGGTCCGGGCCAAGGTCCGGGCCGGCTATGACGCACCATTCCCCGACAAGAGCTACCAGGCGGGAGCGCGGGCGTTTCCGCAATTGGTGCCGACGTCACCCGACGATCCGGCGATTCCCGCCAACCGTGCTGCGTGGGAAGCCCTGGGCCGGTGGGACAAACCCTGCCTTGCCATCTTCGGGCGTCGCGACCCGATCCTCGGGCGGGCCGACCGTCCCCTGATCAGGCACATCCCCGGGGCAGCCGGCCAGCCACACGCGCGCATCAACGCGAGCCACTTCATCCAGGAGGACAGCGGGCCGGAACTGGCCGAACGCATCCTCGCCTGGCAGCAGGCCCTGCGCTAGGGAGCGTCACTCGATGTTGATGCGTCGTACGACGCTGCGCATGGCCGCTCCGCTTACGACGTGCCGACCTGGTCGAGTCCTGCCCCAAGGCGCGGGAACAGCGCCAGCGCATTGGTGCGCTCGATTGCCCCACGAGCCTGTGAGTCGAGCCCGGGGTAGGTCTCCAGGGCGGCCGTGACCATCTTGCAGAGCTCGATCGGCGCGAACGGCCAGTCGGAGCCGAAGGTGATGTGTCCCGGTTTGGCGAAGGCCAGCAGACTCGGCAGCGCCGCGGGGGTCGAGGACAATGCGGTGTCGAAGTAGAAGCTCGCGAAGTCGTCCAGGGCGTCCGTCAGGCTATGTCCGGTCTCGAGCATGATGCTGCCCGCCATCCGGTATGAGGCGTAGGGCACGAATCCGCCCGCGTGGCTGAGGATGAAGCGGATGTTCGGGTACTTGCGGCGAATCTGGTTGCGGACCAGGAGATACGCCGCGCGGGTGGTGTCGAGCAGGAAGTCGGTCGCGAACGGCGAGACGCCGTCCACCGTCGGCCCGGGCAGGTCGGCGGGGTGGATGAACACCACCGCCGAACGCGCGTCGAGGGCCGCGAATAGGTCGTCCTGCCCGTCCTGACCGAGATAGACGCCCGCGGCGTTCGCCAGGAGGACGACGCCGTCTGCGTGCAGTTCGTCAAGGGATCTCACCACCTCGGCGACGGATTCGTCGACGTGCGGCATTGGAACGGTGGCGAAGAAGCCGAACCGATCGGGTTGAGCGGCAACGACGCTGGCCAGGAAGTCGTTAACATCGCGAGCCAGCGCGGCGGCGTCGGCCGGGTTCGGCAGGAACGTGGTTGCGGGCGTGGAGATCGACAGAATCGCTGTCGCCACACCGAGTTCCGACATGGTGTGCAACGACCCCTCCGGACTCCAGTCTGGGACGGCGCGTCCGCCGGCGTCGTCAATGCCCCCTTTTCGCAATGAGTCTCGGTAGAAGGACGGGACGGCGTGGTGGTGAGTGTCGATGCGCAACATTGTTGCACTACTCCTTTCGAGGGGATTTGGTTCTCTAGTCGTCTGCAATCCCCGCGCCCGCGAGCGCGGGGACGACGTCCTCGTCGCGCAGCAACGAGGTGGCTCCGGTTTTGAATTGGCCGAACTTCTCGATGATCGTCTGCCCCTCCCGGGTGTGGCCCCAGATGCTGATTCCCTGATAAGTGTTTGGTTCCCAGGTGCTTTCATCGACCACGATCGGGTTCCAGCCGACCTCCCACTCGAACCCCGAGGGCGTGACCGCGTAGAAGGACAGTTCCTTGTCGTTGGTGTGCTGACCGACGCCCAACGCCATGCGAAAGCCTAGGTCCTTGACCCGCTGGTAGGCGGCGGTCATGTCGTCGAGGTCGGCGACCTGAATGTTGAGATGCTGGACTCGGGTTCGGATCGGGTTCAGCGGCATCCGGTTGACCGCAGCGATCGCCACGGAGTGATGACGCTCGTTGACCCGCAGAAACCTGATCTTGAACTTCAGGCCGCTGATCGTCTCCTCGATGAAGTCGGTCAGCCGCGCGTCGAACACCGTGTTGAAGTACCCGCGCAGTTGGTGCGGCCGTGTGGTGGGGATCGCGACGTGGCCCATACCCGCTGCGCCGGTGACGAATCCGCCGTGCGCCGCGATCTGCAAGGGTGCTACGCCGGTTCGCGCTCGGGTGAACACCTCTTGGGTCAGGCCGTTGGGTCCGGGGAATCGTACGAGCCGCTCGACACCCCGCAGCGCCGCCTCGTCGTCGGTGCCTTCGGCGACGGGCACGCCGTGTTGGCGGATGCGGGCCAGGATCGTGTCGAACGTCGTGTGGTCGTCCAGTTGCCAGCCAAGCGTGGTGACGTCCTCGGCGGGACCGCGTTGCAGCAGGAACCGGCACTCGTGGTCGTCGAGGCGAAACCGGGTGACGTCTGGTGACACGTCGTCGAGATGCATGCCGATGGCGTCGCGGCCGAATCGCCGCCACTCGCCGAACTTCTGCGTCTCGATCACGATGTAACCGAGATGGACTCTTCCGAAAACTGACGGGCTCATCGCTCACTCTCCAAGAACTCAATAACCAACCGATTGAATAATTCAGCGCGCTCCCACTGCATCCAATGCCCGGTGTGCGGGGTCATCACCAACTGCGCGTTCGGCAGCAGGTTGAATAGCATCGGGCCACCGGCCGGGCGGTTGACCTTGTCTTCGCGTCCCCACAGCACCAACGTCGGTGTCGTGAGCGCCTTCAATCGGCGATCGCGCGTCAGGTCCATCCGCCACAGGGTGCGCAGCCCCGACGGGCGGCGCAGCGGCGGGTCCGCGATCACCTCCGGGTCGATCGATGACCGGTAGCGCAGGTCGATCAGGTCGTCGGCCACCGCAGCGCCGTCGTACACCAAATAGGTGCGGATGAACGCGGCGAGCTTGTCGCGGCTCGGGCCGTCTCCGCCGTAGTAGGCGAGTAGGTTCTTCAAACCCGCCGTGGGTAGAGCCCTGGTCGTGCCGATGCCGCCGGGCCCCATCAAGACGAGCTTGTCGACGCGATGCGGCGTGTCCAGCGCGAGCCGCAGCGCGGCCGCCCCGCCGTACGAATTGCCGACGAGATGGGCTGTGCCAATACCGAGTTCGTCGAGTAGGCCGCGAATCATCTCGGCCAGGTACCCGAACGGATCGGTTTGATCGACGCCCTTGGCCGACCTACCGTAGCCGGGCATGTCGGGCACGATGACCCGGTAGTGCTCCGCCAGAGCTTCGATGTTGCGCGAGTAGTTCGACACGCCCGACGCGCCCGGGCCGCCGCCGTGCAACAGCACAACCGCGGGCCCAGTTCCAGTTTCGGCGAAGAAGATCGGTTTGCCGTCAACGTTGACGGTGCGTTCGACCAGTTCGGCGGCGATCATGCGAAGGCTCCCATGCGAATTGGTGTGGCAGGGCATAGCTCGGTCAGGCCTTCCGGCGGCGCCGGCAGTGGGCGCCCGGCAGCCGCGGCGGCATAGATGTATCCGTCCGGGCGCACCACGACGGCCGTTGCGTTCTTGCCTCGCAGCCAACGGATTAGCGCGCCGTCGTCATCGCGCACCGCGTTCGCGGCGGGTCGGCTTTCGACACCGGTGATGGCCATCGAGACTGCACCCAGCCGCTGCCACTCGTCGGCACCGGCCGGCGCCGCGCCGACGTGCAGCACCGCCCATCCCCCACGGATCGCGTCGTCCAAGCGCACCCGCGCTTCAGCGGCGTCGGTGACCCACGGCTGCGGCAGCTGCCAACCCGCGGCCGCGTGCGCCTGCGATGCGAAATACCCTGCCGGGTAACGCGCCTCGGGAATCCAGATCATCTTCTCCGCCTGCGCGGCCAGAGCGGGCAGCCGCGTCAGGTTGCGCACCACGTGATTTCGTAACCAGGCCAACACCTTTCGGCGTTCGGTGATGAGCCGACCGGTGCGCACCGCTCGGCGGGTGACCTCGGTGACGTGGGGTTTGCGCTCGGCCTGGTAGGAGTCCAGCAGGGCGTCGGGCGCCTGCCCGCGTACCACGGCCGCGAGCTTCCAGCACAGGTTGGCGGCGTCGCGCACACCGGCCGACATCCCCTGCCCGATCCAGGGCGGCATCGCGTGCGCGGCGTCACCGGCCAGGAAGACCCGGCCGACCCGCCACCGGTCGGCGACGCGCACGTGGTGGCTGTAGATGACCGCGCGCAGGATTTTCACCTGCTCCTCGGTGATGCCCTGCTCGTGCAGGACCGCCCATACGGCCTTATCGGTGATGAGGTACTTCTCGTCCTCGCCGGCGCGTGCCGGGTATTCCCAGCGGTGATGCCCCAGCGGTGTGGGGCAGTCCACGGTCGGGCGCTTGGGGTTGCAGTGGAACCGCAGCCGGTCGTGACCGTCCCACTCGCGGATCACCTTGGTGTCGATGACAACCCAGCGTTCGGCGTAGGTGCTCCCCGAGTATCCGACCCCGAGCAGGCCGCGGGTCGGCGAGGAGCCGCCATCGGCGGCGATCACGTAGGAGGCACGCAGCCGCCTGAAAGTGTCGGCGCGCAAGTCGGCCACTACCAGCTCGACCCAGTGGGAGTCGGAGTCGCCGCTATTCAGCACGCGCAGGCACTCGTGTTCGAGCAGCACCTCGACGTTGCCGAAGCGGGCCACACCCTCGCGCAGCAGGTTGTCGACCGCGGGTTGGTACAGGAACTGCTGCGCGGGATGCCCGCAGCCGCGGGGCGAAATAGTGGTCTCGATGAATGGCACCCCGTCCGCGTCGACCCACGCGCACGGCCGGTTGGGCAGCATGTCCCGCTGCAGTCGGTCGGCCAGGCCGACCGACTGCCAGATGCGCATCACCTCCTCGTCGGTGGAGATGGCCCTGGCCCGGCCGTACACGTCGGGGTCACGCTCGATGACGACGACGCTCAGGCCCAGTTGCCCAAGCAGATTGGCGGCGGTGGCGCCCGTCGGGCCGTACCCGATCACCGCGACGTCGTAGGTCGAATCTTCGGTCACTGCTGTCTCGCATTCGTGTCGGACTTGATTATGTAGCGATCACTACGGTAGTGTATCGATCACTACAGTAAAGTTTGGACGAGTCAGAGTCAAGACCCTTTGCAAGGAGCCCCCGTGGCACAGAACGACAAGCAAACCCCGAAGCGACGGCGCCGCGTCGACGGCGAAGCCTCCCGCACCCGCATCCTGGATGCGGCCACCGAGATCGCCGGCGAACGCGGCTACGAGGGCACCAGCATCGGACTGGTCAGCGCCAAGTGCGGCCTGCCGGCCAGTTCGATCTACTGGCATTTCAAGGACAAGGATGACCTGATCGCCGCCGTCATCGAACGCAGCTTCGCGCACTGGCTTTCAGCATGGCGGACACCCACCGAAGGGACGCCGCGGGAGCGCCTGAACGGGATGGTGCTCCAGATCGGCAAGGCACTGCTGGACTCCCCCGATTTCCTGCGCCTGGGCCTGATGCTCGCCCTGGAAAGGCGCCCCGTCGAGCCGCGGGCGCGGGCGATGTACATCGATGTTCGTGACCAGACGCTCGGCGTGCTCGGCTCCACTATCCGCGACCTCGTCCCGGGGCTCACCGACGCACAGGTCCACCAGTTGGCGACCTACGCCCTCGCCGGCGGCGACGGCCTCTTCGTCGCCAAGGAGATCGGCGGAGACTCCGTTGACCTGCTTGCACTTTTGGAATTGCACATCACGGCCGTGTATGACACCGCCGAGCGCATGGTCGCCGAGAACACGACTGATCGGAAGGGCACGCCATGACCGGCACACCACGATGGCCGGTGGCCATCATCGGCTCGGGCAGCATCGGCACCGACCTGATGATCAAGATCCAGCGCGGCGACGGCCCGCTCACCGTCGCCGCCGTGGCCGGAACCGATGCCGACGCCGACGGGCTGGCCCACGCACGGCGGATGGGTGTGCCGACCACATCCGACGGAGTCGAGGGCCTGCTGGCGATGCCGGAATCGGCGGATATCAAGCTGGTCTTCGTCGCGACCTCGGAGGAGGGGGCGGCCGCGCACCGGGACAACTGGGCAGCATTGCGCGACAACAACATACGGATGATCGACCTCACGCCCGCCTCGATCGGCCCGTTGTGCGTGCCGGCGGTCAATCTCGATGACCACCTCGACGCGCCCAACCTCAACATGGTCACCAGCGGCGGCCAGGCCACAGTTCCAATCGTCGCCGCCGTCAGCAAGATCGGAATCGTCAGTTACGCCGAGATCGTGTCGTCGATCTCCGCGGCGTCCGCCGGGCCGGGAGCGCGCGCCGGCATCGACGACTTCCTCGAAACCACGGCCACGGCACTGCAAGTCGTCGGCGGCGCACAACGCGGCAAGGCTGTGATGATCCTTAACCCCGCCGATCCCCCGGTTCTCATGCGCAACACCGTGTACTGCCTCGTCGAGGGGGACGTGGAGCACCGTTCGATCCAGGCAGCCATCGTCGACATGGTCGAGCGGGTCGCCACCTACGCGCCGGGCTATCGCCTGAAGCAGGGCGTGCAGTTCGAGGTGTTCGACCACGAGCACCCCCTCTACATCCCCGAGACCGGCAAGTTCAACGGGACTCGCGTCACCGTGCTGTTGGAGGTCGCCGGCGCGCAACACCTGCCCGCCCACGCCGGAAACCTCGACATCATGACCTCCGCCGCCAAGGCCACCGCCGAACGCATCGCCCTGCACGCCAACGAAACAGCCAACCAAACAGCTGGAGCCGCAACATGACCCGGCACGTCTACATCAGCGACGTCACCCTGCGCGACGGCATGCACGCGGTGCGCCATCAATACACCATCTCGCAGGCGACCGCCATCGCGGTCGCGCTCGACACGGCGGGAGTCGATTCGATCGAGGTCGCCCACGGCGACGGCCTGTCCGGTTCGAGCTGCGTGTACGGGTTCGGGGCACACACCGACCTGGAATGGATCGAGGCCGTCGCCGGAAGCGTCCAAAATGCAAGGGTGGCAACGCTCTTGCTGCCCGGCATCGGCACCGTCCGCAATCTCCGAGACGCGCACCGGGCGGGCGCCACCGTCGTGCGGGTCGGAACTCACTGCACCGAGGCGGACATCTCGGCCCACTACATCGCCGCCGCTCGCGAACTTGGCATGGACACCGCCGGCTTCCTGATGATGAGCCACCTGACCACGCCTGACAACCTGGCGAGGCAGGCGAAGCTGATGGAGGGCTACGGGGCCACCTGCGTCTACGTCGTCGACTCGGGCGGTGCCATGACGATGCGCGACGTCGCCGACCGCGTCGGCGCGCTGCGCCAAACCCTGCTGCCCACAACGGAAATCGGCATCCACGCCCACCACAACCTGTCGCTCGGTGTGGCCAACTCGATCGCCGCGGTCGAACACGGCGCGTACCGCGTCGACGCCTCGCTGGCCGGCATGGGCGCCGGCGCCGGCAATGCGCCGCTCGAGGTGTTCATCGCCGCGGCAACCCGGCTGGGCTGGGATCACGGTTGCGACCTGCACGGGCTGCAAGACGCCGCCGACGACCTCGTCCGCCCCCTGCAGGACCGGCCGGTGCGGGTCGATCGCGAAACACTGACCCTCGGCTACGCGGGTGTCTACTCCAGCTTTTTGCGGCATGCTGAAGCCACCGCCGCTCGCTTCGACGTCGACGCCCGCACCCTGCTTGAAGAGGCGGGCCGGCGCGGCATGGTGGGCGGCCAGGAAGACATGCTCGTCGACATCGCACTCGACCTCACCGGGCAACCTTTGCCGGCTCCCTGAGCCCTCCCCGAGCCGGGGCCGCTCGTCTAGCCTTTCGATGTGGGGTCGAGAAATGCGTTGGTGCTGCGGCCTTGTCGGGGCGTGGCCGAATGGCCCGCACTTGTCGGCATCTGGCGCAGCGCCGTGGCAGCGACGCACCACTTTCTGTCCGTCGACGACATCGACTACTACGAAAAGCGTTTGGCCGGTGAGTATCTCCGCTTGGTCGAGCTGACCGTGGCCACCGTCGACGGCATACCCGTCGGGTTTTCCGGGGTGGCCGACGGGAAGTTGGAGATGCTGTTCGTTCACCAGCGGCATCGTGGCCACGGCGTGGGATCTGGGCTGCTGCGCGACGCGATAACCAAGGTTCCGGGCCTTGTGCTCGATGTCAACGAACAGAATCCCCAGGCCATCGGGTTCTATCGGCGCCATGGCTTCGTCACGCTGGCACGTTCCCCGACCGATTCGGAAGGACGCCCGTTTCCGATCCTGCATCTGGGCCTCGCGCGGCCATGAATTATCGCTGATCGCCCTAGACGGGCACCGGCATGGGTGCAAGGCTTGGTGCTGGCCAGACGCCGTCGCCGGAAGGATCCTGTGATGGATTTCTTGGTGCTGCCACCCGAGGTCAATTCGCTGCGGGTGCATACCGGCGTGGGGCCGGGTTCGATGTTGGCGGCGGTGTCGGCCTGGGACGGGCTGGCCGCCGAGCTGCGTTCGGCCGCAGCGTCATTCGGATCGGTGACGGCGAGCCTGTCTGGTGGACCGTGGCAAGGTCCCGCTTCGTCGGCGATGGTACGAGTGGCCGGTGCCTATCTCGGCTGGCTGTGCGGCGCGGCCGGCAAGGCCGAGCAAGCAGCCGCCCAGGCCCAGCTCGCGGCCGCGGCGTTTGAAGCGGCGTTTGCCGCGACCGTGCACCCGGTGGAGGTGGCGGCCAACCGCGCGCGGTTGGTGTCGCTGGTGCGGTCGAACCTGTTCGGGCAGAACGCTTCGGTGATCGCGTCGGTCGAGGCCGACTACGAACGGATGTGGGCGCAGGATGTGGCCGCGATGCTCGGTTACCACGCGTCGGCATCGGAGGTCGGCGGGCAACTGATGCCGTGGCAGCGGCTGACGCAAAGCCTGGCCGGCCAGGCCGACGGCACCTCCGGCGAAACACGCATCACCGTCCCCGGTGCCGCCCCCGGGCTGCTCACCGGCAACGGGTCGCTGCAGAACTACGCGGCGCTCAACAACGCGATCGGCGAGAACTGGTTCCCCGGCACCATCGCAAAGATAGTCAACTACCCCGCCACCGCCGGCCTGATCAGCAGCCTGACCGCACCGACCGCGGACCAGTCGTTCGTCATGGGCATGCAGGCGTTGAACACAGACATCCTCAACGCCGTGAGCTCCGGCCAGCCCGTGGTGGTGGCAGGCCTGTCGGAGGGCACGATCGTCATCGACCGCGAGCAGGCCTATTTGGCTGGACTACCTAACGCGCCCGCACCGAACCTGGTGACGTTCGTCGAGTTCGCCAATCCTGAGCGCGGCCTGGCCGCCACCTTCCTGCCGGCCGGCTTCACGATCCCGGGTGCCGGGTACACCGCGCTGAATGCCCCAGTGAGCCAATACAACACGGCTCTGGTGTTCACCCAATACGACGGCTGGGCCAATCCGCCCGACCGGCCCTGGAACCTGCTGGCCGACTTCAATGCATACCTGGGCGCGGTGCACTTGCATACAGATACCCTGTACGCGTCGCCGTCACAGACGGTGGAGTTGTCGTCCGTGACCAATTCGCTGGGCGGAACCACCACCACCTACATGATCCCCACGACCACACTCCCCTTGCTGACGCCGCTGCAGCGCATTGGCGTTCCGGCCCCGATCGTCAGCGAGCTGGACAACCTGCTGACGCCCATCGTCAACCAGGGATATTCGCAGTACAGCTCGAACGGCAATCCGTACCTCAGCCACGGCAGGCTGGTGTGGTAGCCGCTCACGGCACAATCCCGCACGCCACAATGGAGCGATGACCACCACTCCTTTGGCTCCTTTGGCTCGCCCCGATGGAGACCCGAAAGCCGCGTACCGAATCGCCGCGATGTTGATCTGCGTGGGCACCACCCACTTCCTGGCGCCCAAGCCGTTCGACGACATCGTCCCCGCCGAGCTGCCGGGGGGTGCGCGGTTCTACACGTACGCGTCGGGAGTCGCAGAATTGGCCGTCGCGGGGCTGCTGCTGCCGCAGCAAACCCGGCGATTCGGCGCGCTGGCGGCTGCCGTGCTGTTCGCGGCGGTGTTTCCGGCGAACGTCAACATGGTGCGGTTGTGGTGGGACAAACCCTGGCCGATGCGCATCGTCGCACTGGCCCGGCTGCCGCTGCAGATTCCGATGATCACCGCCGCACTCAAGATCCGACGCAATAGCTAAATCACGCCAGATCGCCACCGGTACAAGTGATTTAACTATCCACGTCCTCAGCGACCCAACGGCGAGCCGACGCGGTGCGCGGTGCCGTCCGGATCGACATAGCCGAACTCGCGTAACCCGTAAGGCCTGTCACCCGGTGCGATCAACCGGCCCTCGAGGTTGTCCAGAGCCGCCCACTCCGCGTAAAGGGTGTCGGCGTCGCTGACGTAGAGGTAGACGCTCGCGGCGGTGCGCTTCGAATCATGGTCGGCCCACTCGGTGAGGTGGATCGACACCGACCCGCGGTGCACGAAACCGTAGCGCTCGGGACCTTCGTAGGCGCGGGCGCCGAATCCGAGTCGGCGGTAGCGGGCAAGGGCGACATCCAGATTGAGGACGGGGACGATCGGCGATACCGAGGTGAAGTCGATTGCGGTCACACCAAAGTCTTTCAGCAGTCTGTCAGCCCCGCCGCCACCCATGCCGCGGGCTGCCCGCCGGCGCGCGACACAGTACGGTGAGCGACATGAAGTATCTGGATGTCGATGGAGTCGGACAAGTCAGCCGAATCGGGCTCGGTACGTGGCAGTTCGGATCGCGCGAGTGGGGCTATGGCGACGGCTATGCCTCCGGTGCGGCCGGGGACATCGTTGCGCGTGCGCTCGCCATGGGAGTGACGCTGTTCGATACCGCCGAGGTATACGGGTTCGGCAAAAGCGAGCGGATCCTCGGCGAGGCACTCGGCGACCGGCGCGCCGAAGTCGCGGTGGCCAGCAAAATCTTCCCGGTCGCCCCATTCCCCGCCGTGGTCAAGCAGCGCGAACGCGGCAGCGCGCGGCGGCTACAACTGGACCGCATCCCGCTTTACCAGGTCCATCAGCCAAACCCGCTGGTCCCCGATTCGGTCATCATGCCCGGCATGCGCGACCTACTCGACAACGGCAACATCGGCGCGGCCGGCGTCTCGAACTACTCACTCGCGCGATGGCAAAAGGCCGACGCCGCGCTCGGTCGTCCGGTCATCAGCAACCAGGTGCATTTCTCGCTCGCCCACCCCGGTGCGCTCGATGACTTGGTGCCGTTCGCCGAGCGCGAGAATCGCGTCGTGATCGCCTACAGCCCGCTGGCGCAGGGGCTTCTGGGCGGCAAGTACGGCGTCGACAACCGGCCCGGCGGCGTGCGCGCGGCGAACCCGTTATTCGGCACGGAGAACCTGCGCCGGATCGAGCCGCTGCTGCAGACCTTGCGCGACGTCGCCAAGGACGTCGACGCCAAGCCCGCACAAGTGGCCCTGGCCTGGCTGATCAGCTTGCCGGGTGTGGTCGCCATTCCCGGAGCATCCAGCGTTGAGCAGCTCGAGTTCAACGTCGCCGCCGCCGACATCGAGCTGGGCGCCGAATCCCGCGCCGCGCTGACCAACGCGGCCCGCGCGTTCAAACCGGTGTCGACGCCACGCTTCCTCACCGACCTGCTCCGCGAGAAGCTCGACCGTCGCTGACCGGGCCGTGATCGGGCTCCGCGCAGTGCGGCGCTGTGCGCTCGAAGCTATTTGGGGCAGTCGTCGAACTGGCTGCGCAACCGCTGCTGCAGCTCGACGGCGGTGGGTGTCAGGTAGAACTCCGGGTGCAGCTCGCCCTGAGACTTTTGGTACGTGCAGCCGCCCGCGTCGACCAATCCCTTGAATTGCATTGTCTCGAAGGCTGATTGGCCTTCCAGCTGCCATCCCAAATCCAGCGCGTGCTCCGGCCCGGCCCCGGTGGTCTGAATGACCGAGACCAGGTCCTGGTAGGCGGTGTCCGCGTTGGGGACGCCGACGTTGAGGTCGGCGATCTCGCCGTGCGGTCCGACGGTGATCGACCAGATCGCGACCGGCATCGTCGCGATCTGCTGCTCGACGCGCTGCTGGTCCTCGGCGCCGAACGGGAAGGACACACTCCACAGCGGCATCTGGACGTTCGCGGCGGGCGCCAGGTCCAGGCTGAGCTCGGCTTCGTCGCCGAAGACGGCGCGCACCGCCGCAAAGACGTCGTCGGCAGGTGTCTTGACCTCGTCGACCCGGAGGCCGGCCGGGGTGGAGAGCTGGCGGCCGCTGATGCTGATTTCGGAGGCGTCGACCGCGTTGGCGAATCGACGAATGCGCTCCGCATCGGCGGCGATGGCGGCCGGTTCGAGGTCGGCGCCGCGCGTGACGCGCACTCGGTGACCCTGCGTCACCCAGAACTCCGCGGTCTGATCGAACGAGTTGAAGGCCTCGCCGCGCACCTTGTCGATGCGCGCCACCACGTCCGCGATCTGCTGCGGGGACGCGTCGGGCAGGTTGACCGATATCTTCAGGGTCGCGCCTCGCTGCGCGTCGTTGGTGAACTCCAGCCGGGCATCGGCGACGCCGGGCATGGCTTTGATCGCGCGCTCTAGCTGGTCGGCCTGCACTTTGCGGTCGGTGCTCCCGCATGCGCTGAGCAGCCAGGCCAGCAACACGGCAACGACTGCCAACGCGGTGGAGACACCGGACGCTTTTGTGCGCGGCAGAAGCTGGACTGACATGGTCGGCACCCTTCGGGATATCTAACTTGCAATGCTACGTATCAGAACATACAGAGTCGTAGCATTACAAGAAAATTGCACTTGTTAATATTTGCGCGAGGCTTGTATCGGCGACGTTGTGCGCGGCGCCCGAAGCACTCGTGTTTCGATCACGTATGAGCATTTAAAAGCCGATTTTAGCGGATTGGGGCCGCGCTGCCCGGTCACCGGCGAAGGACGTCGTAGCAGTGATCAGCATCACAGCACCAGTAACACGCTGCGACTGAGTTTCGAATCTAGTGAAGATGAAAGTGCAGCACTTGGCTCCCGGGATGCGGTGCTCCAGAAACCGCGTCGGACCGTTGGGCTGTCAAGGCCCGCCGCCCCGATGAGAGCATTGCGGCGTGCGCCCAAGCCGAGGCTCCTGCAACATCGCGCCGACCTCCGTGCGGGACGCCCGGTGAACCTGTTCGCGGTTCTGGATCAGGCCGCTGCGCGCTTCGGGGATCGCGGCGCCCTCTATCACGGCGAGCGCCACCTGTGTACGTGGTCAGAGTTGCGAGATCGTGCGCTGCGCGTGGCGACCACGATCCGCGCGCAGGGTGCCGCCGGGTCGCGAATCGCCATTGCCAGCGAAAACCGTCCCGAGATCGTGGAGTTGATGTTTGCGATCTGGGCGGCGGAGTGCGTCCTGGTCCCGATCAACTACAAGCTGCATCCCCGGGAGATGGCGCAGATCCTGGACGATGCCGGGGTATCGCAGGTGTTCGCCTCGCAGAAGATTGCCGCCGGCTTGGCCGCCGTCACCGAGGTGCCGATCGAGACCCTGGACACGGCGGGCTATTCCCGCCGGCGTGGCGCGCCGCCCTGCGTTCCGCCATCGACCGGTTCATCGGCGTTGGCTTGGCTGTTTTACACCAGCGGCACCACCGGCCGGTCCAAGGGCGCGATGCTGAGCCACCGCAGCCTGATTGCCATGACGGTCGCTCACCTCGCCGACATCGACAACCCCGATCAGGACTGCAGCCTGATACACGGCGCTCCGATGTCACACGGCTCCGGCCTCTACGTGCTGCCATACGCGCTCCGCGGCGCCCGGCAGGTGGTTCCTGCATCGGGTGCGTTCGATCCCGACGAGTTCCTGGACCTGTGCGACGCCCACCCCGGTTCCGGCGCGTTCCTCGCCCCGACCATGGTGCAGCGGCTGGTCGAGGTTTGTCGGCGGCGACCGAGCAATCTGCGAGCCATCGTGTACGGCGGCGGCCCGATGTATGTCGACAGTTTGAAGAAGGCGATCGCGACCTTCGGGCCCGTGTTCGCGCAGATCTACGGCCAGGGTGAGTCACCGATGACGATCACGGGCCTGCGCCGGGCTGACCACGACGACGCCGACGACGCGATACTCGGCTCCGTTGGTTATGCGCGCTCCGGCATGGAAGTTGCGGTGCTGCGCCCCGACGACACGCCGGCGGCCACCGACGAGGTGGGTGAAATCGTTTGCCGCGGTGACGCTCTCATGTCCGGATATTGGAACAACCCGGCCGCCACCGACGACACACTCAGGAACGGCTGGATGTACACCGGCGACATGGGGTCGTTCGACGCCCGCGGCTACCTCACGCTGCGCGATCGTTCGAAGGACGTCGTGATCAGCGGCGGCAGCAACATCTATCCGCGCGAAGTCGAGGAGGTGCTCGTCGAGCACCCGGGAGTTGCGGAGGCGTGCGTGGTCGGCGCGCCCGACGCCGAATGGGGCGAAGTGGTGGTGGCTTTCATCGTCGGCTCGGCCCCGGCCGACGACCTGGATAAGCACATGCTGGGACGCATCGCGCGGTTCAAGCGACCCAAGCGCTATTTCTTCGTCGACGAATTGCCCAAGAACAGCTACGGCAAGGTGCTCAAGCGCGAACTCCGGAATCTATTGTCCCAGTGATTGATTGCCGACCAGCTGCCACCGTCTGCCCAGAAGGGGCTTTCATGCGAAGCTGAGTCGATCGGCGAAGAAGCCCGAACGGAACTCGAACAGGGCGGCTGATTCAATTTTCGTTCTTCGCCCGCCCCCGATTCAGCAGGGCCGCGAGCTCCTCGCGGCTCGAGACACCGGTCTTTGTCATCGCCCGGTAGATGTGGCCCTCGACGGTGCGTACCGACAGAGTCAGGCGCTCGGCAACCGCGCGGCTGGACAACCCCTCGCCCAGCAACATCACGATTTCTCGCTCTCGCGCGGTTAGCGGAATGCGCACGCTGGCTTGACGAAGCGCGGGCGTCGCGGCCCCGCCACACTGCTCGGCCAACGCGTCCGCTCGCGTCGAGCAACCCAGCGCCGATCCCCGCACCTCCTTTCGCCGATAGGCCGTCGCCGCATGCGCGGCCACATCCAGCGCGGCCACCAGATCGCCTAATTCTTCGAATTCCTCTGATACTAGAGCTAATTCAGCCCCGTCGACGGTGGCCAAGGCGGCAGCGAACCGCGCGGCAACACCGACCCGAGGGCCCTCCACGATCGCCGTGAGTTCGCGCAGCCGGGCCGCCGTCGAACCATCACCGAACTGCGTCGCGGCCTGCAAACACACCACCTCCGCGGCGAATTGGCCATTGGCACGTGCGGTTCCGGCCGCGGCGCGGGCAATCTTGATCGCTTCGGTGACCGCACCCTCGCAGGCAACCACCCAGGCGTGCGCCAGATCGCGCTCATAGGCGACAAACCGATAGCTTCGGTGGTGTTCCGCCGCAGCGGCGCTCAGCGCGGTGGATGCCTCATCGGCTAAGCCGCACATCGCCAGCGTTGTGGCAAGCGGGACGACGTACCGGTAGCGAAAACCGTTGGAATCATCGGCAAAGAGCTCGACGACGGTCTGTAAGAGTGACATTGCTTCGCCCAGACGACCGGATCCGGCGGCAACTCGGCCCGCGATCGCGGTGCTGATCGACTGAGCAACGCCGGGAACATCTACCGTCTGCTGACGCGCCTGCTCGGCCAGCGCATTCGCCTCACCGATCCGACCACACTGCAGCAGCGCGCCGACGTGCCGGTCGATGATAAGCAGCCTCATGTGGGCGGCGGTTCCGGTGCGCTGGGCGTAGGAATAACCGGCTTTGGCAGTCCGGTCCGCCTCCGTGACGTGACCCGAATCGCCATGGGCGACAACCAGCGCCCACGCCGCCGCCGCGCTGATGATCCCGGGCAGCCGCTCCAGGTCGACGCCGTTGCCGAGTGTTCTTGCCATTTCCGGCTGAGCCATCGATGCCCAGTAGACGATCAGGTAGGCATCGCCCCAGCTGGCAGTCGACGTCGTTGCGATCCGCGCGGCTTCGTCGAAAAGCTCCTTCGCCCCGTCGGGGTCGGCGAGCCCCCACAACTTATTGAAACCTCGATGGCCGATCAGGAACACACGGTCGGCCTCGGTGAGACCTTCGGTGGGCGTCGCGGCCACCACGGCATCGGCCTGTTCACCGCGGCCCTGCCACGCCAGCGCGAAGGAACGGATGTTGTATGCCTGCACTCCCGCACCCGCGTGAATGGCGGCGGCGGCCAGCCGGTCGGCCAAGGGAGCGTCCGCTGCCGAGCGTGATCAAACCCCGCATGTCGGCCTCCTCGATCGCGGCCGGATCCGTGATTCGCGCCAACGACGCCAGCTCTATCGGCTCACCAACCGCAAGCGTGTCCACAACGTCGGCGACCGCAGCCGGAAGCGTTCCCATCCGCGACTCGATCAGTTCGGCGAGGCTGGGCGGCACGATTGGATCCCCGCTCCAGCGCCAATAGCCATGCCGTTGCGCGAGCCGGCCGTCGGACACCTCCTGCTCGACGATATTGCGCAGATAGAGCACATTGCCGCGAGTCAGCTTCCACAGGCGCCGGGCGGCGTCCGGATCCATCGAGCCACCTAGCGCTTCCGCCAGCAGCGTCGCGGTTTCGTCGGCCGACAGGGGCTGCAAGTCCAGGCGCTCGAACGAGATGCCACGCCACACATCTTGTACCGCAGCGGGAATCGGTTCACCGCTGCGAATCGTCAACACCACCTTGGCCGCGCGCCGCTGGACGATCTGGTGCAAAACGAAGGCCGATAAGTCATCGAGGAGGTGTGCGTCGTCAACGGCGACGGCCACCGGGGTGTCCGGCGGCGCGGCGGTCAGCGATTCCAACACGTCGCGGACGAGGTGAACCAATTGGCTGTTGTCGGGCACCGGCAGCCTAACCCATGCGGCGAGCGACCCCAGGGGCAGCGACCCCGCCGCCGCGGTGCCAACCGCCCAACGAGTTTCACAGCCTCGCCCGGCCACCGCCGAGAGTGCCTCACGCGCAACCCGACTCTTTCCGACGCCGGCCGCGCCGCTCACGATGATCCCGGGCGCCTCTGGCTCGGAAATGGCGGTTTCGATGACCGCCATTTCCTGCGACCGGCCGATTAGCGGCCACGTCAACCGCACCGGGCCAGCGTAGTCCCCGGTTCAGCCGATCGATGCCCGGAAGTCGACGCCCTGCTGCAGGGACTGCGCTGCTTCGGCGATGTCGAGCACCGGGAAAATCTGGTACTCCGCGATGAAGCCGAATTTGCTTGAGGTGTCTGCGAGGTCGGCCGGATCGTCCGACTCCACCAGGGCGAAGCCACCGCCACCGTCGACCCGGCCGAGGAAGGCATGGTAGGTCGAGCTGTCCGGTGGTGCCCAGCCGGCGAAGACGGCCAGGCCGCGACGCACCGATTCCTCGTTCTCGGCCGCGGTGCCGTTGAAACGATAAGTCCAGGAAACCAGGTACTTCATTGCATCCTCCTAGCGGTGTTCGTGTTTCTTCGGCTGTGGCGGTTTGTCACAGTTTGCGAAGTCGGCGAAGGATTTTCATGAACGGTGCGGATGCGGCCACGCCGCGCCGCAAGCTGGGCTGCAGCGCGCTGGCATTGCAGACCACCAGGTATTGCAGCCCGTGATCTCGCCACTCCGCCGCCTGATCGATGACCTCGTCGGGCGTGCCTACCAGCAGGCACTCCCGCAGCAGCGACGCCGGCACGTCGGAAACGTAGGACAGCACGGTCGCTTCGTCGAGCGTTTGCGGAATGATGTCCTGCAGGCCGGTGAAGTCGTCGCCGAGCGGATGAGTGGTGCCGTGCCGGGCCCACACCTCCGCGGGGAAATTCAGCGCAAACGATTTCATGATGTCGCTGCCGAGCGCTTCATCGACCTCGGCCCGGGTGCGGCCGGTGAGGACGAACAGCCCGGTCGCCGCGGTGATGGACAGGGGATCTCGTCCGGCATTGGCGGCGGCGTCCCGCACTTTCTGCAGGCTGGCGGCGTAGCCCTTGGGCTGCATCGCCAACACGGGAAACCATGCGTCGGCGTAGCGTCCGGTGGCACGCAGCATCCGGGGCCCATGCGCCGCGATCCACACTTCTGGCCATTTGCCGCGGTATGGCGGTAAGTCGAACACCGCGTTGTGCAGCGGGAAGAACGGGGAATCGCGGGTGACCAGCTCACCGCCGGAATCCCACAGCGCGCGAATGGTGGCCAAGGCCTCTTCAAACCGTGCCACCGGTTTGGACCAGTCCACCCCGTAGGGCTCGTTGCCTTCCCGCTCGCCCGTGCCGATGCCCAAGATTGCCCGGCCCCGGGTGAGCAGATGCAGCGTTGCGGCTGCCTGCGCGGTGACGGCCGGATTACGCCGCCCGGCATCGGTCACCCCAACTCCGAGGCGCAAGCGTCCCAGGCGATTTCGGGCAGCCACATGGCCAAGTACCGTCCACGGCTCCAACCACGCGTCGATCTTGGGGATCAGCCGTGCCGCGCCCAGATATTGCGTCGTGGCGATCGACCGCGGCAGCAGCGCGTTCAGATGGTCGGGCAGCCAGAACGAATCCATGCCCGTCGCGACGGCCATCAGATAACTCGCCCGCACCAGGGCCGTCGGCGAATAACGCGTGCGAAACAGCTGCTCCGCCAAACCGACCTTGAGCCTGGTTGTTGCCATGCGATGATCGTCGCCCGCGCGCGCCCGAGCGGACAGAGTAGAGGACTACGCGAATTTGCGATGCGCCGGCGCGGGCTTACGCGGCGGCAATCGCGAACGGTGCGTTAATCCGATCGCCCTTGGCGCAACAGTGCTGCGAGTTCGTCGCGGCTCGTCGTACCCGTTTTGGTCATCGCCCGATAGATGTGGCCCTCGATGGTGCGAACGGACAGGGTCAGCCGCTCGGCAACGACGCGGCTGGACAACCCCTGGCCGAGCAACATCACGATCTCGCGCTCTCGATCGGTCAGCGGCAACCGCTCGCTAGCCTGGCGCAGCGCCGGGGTAACCGCGCCGCCGCACCGCTGCGCCAGCGCATCTGCTCGAGACGAGCATTTCAACGCCGATCCCCGCAAGTCGCTGCGGCGATAGATGATCGCCGCGTGTGCCGCCGCATCAACTGCGGCCAGCAGATCGCCGATCTGCTCGAATTGCTCCGATACCGTGGCCAATTCCTCCCCATCGCCGGCACCAATGGCAGCTGCCAACCGCGCCGCCAGACCAGCACGCGGGCCCTCCACCAGCGCTTCCAGCTCGCTCAACCGGGACGCGTATGCACTGTCGCCGAACTGGGCAGCGGTCTGTAAACACATCACCTCTGCAGCCAATTGCCCATTAGCGCAAGCCGTTTCGGCCGCCGACAACACGATGCGAATCGCCTTGCTCACCGCCCCGTGGCCAGCGGCAATCCACGCCTGGGCAATCCCGTGCTCGTAGTCCAGGTAGCGCCAGCTGGGATGACGGCGTTGCTCGAGCCCGGAAAGAGCGGCGGAGGCGTCGTCATTGCGCCCCTGCATCGCGAGCGCGATGACGGTTGGCAGCCCGTACCGATAGCTGAAGCCGTTGCGCTCCCCCGCGGCGGCGAGCAGATCGGCGGCCGGTCGCAACACCGCGCCGGCGTCGGCAACGCTTCCGGCCCCGAGCGCGGCTCGTCCTGTCATCGCGGTCGTGAACAACACCGCGGCGCCGGGCATCGTTTCGGCCTCCCGCCGCAAGCGTTCGGTCAACGAACGGGCCTCCGCTATCCGACCGGCGAGCAGGAGCGCTCCCAGATGAGCATCGGCGATCACAAACCGCATGTGGGTGGCGTCGAACGCACGGACCGCGATGGCGTCGGCGCGTTGCGCGGCAGCCACCGCTTCGGAGGTCCGACCGGCATCGCCCGCGGCGACGACAAGCCCCCAACTTGCCACAGCTCCAACGATCGCCGGCAGGACATCGATATCGAGTTGGTGAGCCGATTGCGCCGCCGCCGCGGGTTTCCCCATCGCCGCCCAGTACATCGAAAGGAACGCGTCCGCACTTCCCCGGGCGCCCGCCGATGTCGCCGATGTCGCTGCCAACGCGTCGTCGATGTGTTGTTTTGCGCCACTGGGGTCGGCCAGTGACCACAGCATGTTTACGGCGCGCAGACATGCGCGCCGCGACTGGCCCATTTCGCTGAGCTCAGTTGCCGGGATGCGGGCGAGCACACTATCGGCTTCCTCGCCACGACTCAGCCACGACAGTGCGTGTGCCCGAACGAAATCCGCTTCCGCTCCCCCGCCGGCCTGGATGGCGGCCTGCGCCAGCTTGTCGGCCAGGGGCAGGTCGGCCAGCCACACTGCGCCTTGCGCTGCGCGGATGAGCAAACCGGGATCGGGCGGTAGATCGGAGTCAAGGCTCAATGCGGCGCGCCGCACCACGGCTCGCATGTCATCGCGCCCGTCGGATGCGGCCAGTTCGGCGGCGACAAGTCCGCGCAGGCGACGAAGTCTCGTCGGCGCGGTGCGTTGCCTGCGCACTTCGCCGTAGAGCGGGTGAGCCAGGCGCACTTCCACCTGCCCGTCGATTGTTTCCAGGTCGATGAGGCAGTGCAGGTCGGCCTCCTCGACGGCCGCCGCACCGGCGATTCTGTTCAACGACCCGAGTTCGACCGGTTCACCGACCGCGAGCACATCCACCACGTCGCTCACCCGGGGTGGCACCGCGCCGATCCGCGACTCGATCAGTTCCAGCAAACCCGGCGCCATCACGGGCTCGCCGGTCCAGTGCCAGTAGTCGCCCTGGGCGACAAGTCGGCCGTCGGCGACCTCCCGCTCGACGATAGTTCGCAGATACAACGGATTACCCCGGGTCAACTTCCACAGGTAGCGGGCGGCATCCGGGTCCAACTGGCCGCCGAGCGCGACCGACACTAGCGCGGCGGTCTCGTCTTGCGACAACGGCTGAATGTCGAGCCTGTCGAAAGCGGCCCCCGTCCAAAGCTCCTGTGTCGCAGCGGGAATGGGTTCTCCATCGCGGGCCGTCAGCACAAGCTTCGCCGCGCCTCGCTGGACGATCTGGTGTAACGCAAACACCGACAGATCATCGAGCAGCCCCACGTCGTCAACGCCCACGACGACGGTGGCGCCATCCGGGGCCTCAGTCAGCGCCGCAATCACCCCGCGAACCAGTTGCAGGCTGTCGCCCTCGGCCAGGGTGGCCCACGGCGAGAGCGCACCAAAAGGCAGGCTCCGCCCCACGGTTGTGCCGACAACCCAGCGGACAACGCAGCCGGCCGAAGCGGCCGCCGCAAGGGCCTCGCGGGCAGCCCGGCTCTTCCCGACGCCCGCGGCTCCGCGCACCAGGATGCCAGCAGAGTCCGGATCAGCAACGGCGGCGCCGATGCCCCGCAACTCCTCGACGCGACCAGTTAGCGGCCAAGACATGCGCATGCAGACAGCGTAGGGGTGCTCAGCCGAAAGTCCAGTTTAGTGTCCATTTTTCGTGCCGTGATACCAATAGCGAGGCCCGCCTTCAGGCGCAGGCAACGACACCGCCGCGGTCGCCAGTCAGCTAACCATGCATTTCCCGCCAGCACATGAGTGCCGTCGCATGGCCAGGCGGGTTCAGCCGAGCCGATTTGGGGCGGCTGGGATAGCCGAGGTCTCCGGGGAGGTCTCCGAGAGGTCTCCGGGGCCGGTCTCCGGGAGGCCTCCGGGGCCGCTCTTTTCGGCGGGCTCGACCGACGCGCGTCCCGACCGCGCGGGTCGTCGCTTGCCAAGCAGATTTACGCTGGCGACCCGGTAGAGGAACGAGGGTCGAAGCAGCCGGGTGGGACGATCGAGCAGCCCGGTGACCCTGAAGAACTGGGTGCCGACGACGCTGTCGGACTCGGACGCGGTCAGCACGAAATCCACGAGTCGATTGGTGACGCGCATCGCTGCCGTTCGTCGCCCCTGTACTTCCGGAAACGCAAGGTCCGAAGTTGCCCCGGTTTGCCACGCCACACCGATTGCTTTGGCCGTGGCGCGAAAATAGCGGCGCGGGAGGTCGCTGACGCCCCGACGCAGGCAGTCCCGCAGCGCAACTGCGTCCAGCGCGGCCACCGACATTCCTTGCCCGTAGATCGGGTTGAAGCTGCATATTGCATCGCCGCACGCCAGCAGACCGTCGGGCAGCCGCCGCATCTTGTCGTAGCGACGCCACTGGCTGGACGGCATGCGGTGCTGCACAACCGGCCCCAGCGGTTCGCCGGCGCGCACGGCCGCCAGCAGATGGGCGGGGGAGTAATGCTCGGCGAAGGTCAACATCCCGGCCAGGTCACGCGGCGGCTCGTGTCCGACCAGCCCGAAGACCGTGAATATCCAGGTGTCGTGCTCATAGCCGACCAAAAACATGCCGGTCGGCCGGCCCGGTGCGGGGCTGATCAGCGCGAGCATTTCCTTCAGGGTGCCCGACGGGATCCGCATCCGCTGGCTGACGTAGGTCGTATGCATGGTGATGTGTTCTTCGGCAGGTCGCCCATAGCCCAGGTTCTCCAGAAGCGCGGGTGTGTGGGCACTGCGGCCCATCGCGTCCACGACCAGGTCCGCGGTCAGCTCTTCCTCTGAGCCAGTCGCGCGGTCCACCACCCGCACCCCGGTGATGCGATTCCGATCCGCCGTCGAGGTCAACTCCGCGACGTCGTGCCGGTCGCGGATCGTCACGTTCGGACTTGCCTGTAGCCGCCGCCGAACGTGGCATTCCAGAAGCGGACGGCTGGGCATATATAACGCCATTTCCTTGGGATCCCCGACTACCACTCCGGACCGCAGCACCGCATGGTCGCTGTAGCTGAAGTACCCCTTGGATAAGTCCCCGTCGTCCCAGACGGGCGCACCAGCGGCAACCAGCTCATCGAGCAGCCCGGGAAAGAGTTCACCCAAGATGCGGGCACCGCGCGGCAGCAAAGCGTGAACATGCCGGCCCTGCGGTACCCCTCGCCGGGACACGGGATCGTCGGGAAGCTCATCCCGCTCGATCACCGCGACGGTCTTGAAGGAGTCAGCCAGCACCCGAGCGGCAAGTAGTCCGCCCATGCTCGCCCCGAGAACGACCGCGCGATCACCCAATACCGGCATTGCGAACCCCTAACCTCGTTGCCCAACCAAGCCTGTCCAAGCCTGTCGTTACTTCACTTCTGCAGCGCCATGAGTTTCGCTTCGGCGATGCGAAAAATGCCGTCGAGGGAGACGTCCTCGACACCCACGTATTCGCAGATCAACTCGCGCGCCACACCGGCGTCACGCAGCCGCAGCGCAAGCGAGTACGGCAATGGCAATTTGCGCAACGCTGCCTCACGCTCGCTCAGATCATCGGCCACCGGATCAGCATGCGCCGACGGAAACGGTGTCGATTGAGTAGCGCGGTACTCGAATTTGATCGCGGGCGAATGGCGCGGCTACCCGGGTGCGATCCGCTGCGGGACTTTGGTGTGGCCGACCGACTCAGGCCCCGTAACTGGAGTGACGGCTGGGGCCCGCGAGGCATCCTCCAAGAATCCGTCAAGAATCCTTCAAGAATCACTTGAGCGCGCAGCGAAACCTTGCAGTTACCCGGCCGTGATCAGGGCAAGCACCGACGCACCACCCGTGGATCCGGCCACCGTTGTGACACAAGGAAAGCCGAAATGATCGAGACAACCCACTACCAGCCGCCCCTATCCCGCGACGCTCTTGCGGAGCTGGCCCCGCTGTTCGACGCGCTGGCCGCGGTAGCGATCCGCGGGGAGGTGCCGGGCCCCGAATTGCTGGCCCTCGTCGCGGAGGCGGGGCCAACGCTGGCCGCGGCCGCCAAATCCCCCAACGAGGGAGAGCCCTACTCGCGCTCGATCCTGCGGGCCGACGACAAGGTCGAGATCATGCTCGCCCGGTGGCGTCCGGGACACGGGTGCGCACCGCACGACCACGGGGGGGCCGGCGGCTTCGTGATCCCGGTCGAGGGCTCGTTCGTGGAGCGCCGATTCAGCTGGGACGGACCACAGCTGGTTGTCGCCGAGCACGCCACTCGGCCCGAGGGCGTACCGATTCCCATTGACTCCGCCGACATACACGACATGACCGCCGGGACACGCGGGCTGACCCTGCACTTCTACAGCCCGCCCGCGTCCAGCATGCGGGTGTTCGACATGGCGCGGGCCGAGGTGCTGGAACTCGTCGGCAACTACGGTGCCTGGATTCCGCAGGGTGAGCACCCTCGCGTCCCCATCGTCCGTATCGCCCCCAAAAGTGAAGCCAAGCAGGTGATTTGGGTGGCGCACACCACGCACTACCGCGGCGGCTCGGCCGAGTTCGCGGCGGCCGCGGCCACCATGGCCCGCGAGCTCGCCGCCACCCGCCCCGACGCCGAGGTGGTGGTCTCCGGCCTGCACCACAAGGCCGACTTCGTAGCCCAATTGACGGGGTTTGCGAACTCGGGCCAGGCGCTCCACGAGCTGCACCTGATCAGCCACGCGGGAATGTACGGCCCGATGTTCGGCTCGACGGACTGGCCCGAGCAGTTCTCGCCCCACGAATGGCGGGCCATGGCAATCCCGTTCGCGACCGACGGTCGGGCGTATTTCCATGCTTGCCGAACGGCGCGCTGGTTCGCGCCCTTCTTCGCCGATGTGTTCGGGGTCCCCGCGTTCGGCAACTACAACTACACCACCGTGTCGACCCGCAAGGACCGGTTCGCGTGGGCGGGCCGTCGCCCGACCGCTCGCCCGAGTCTGTACATGATCGCCGCGCCCGGCAAGAAGTCACACGGTTTCAGTGGCAGCGTCCGCAAGTACCTTGGGTGCGCGGCGGAGCCGATGGTGCAAAGCATTCCCGCCGCGGCGCACACCGAGCGGTCCTACGATCGCGTGGCCGAGCTCTACGATCGCGCCTACACCGACATCACGGTCCGCAACGCGGAATGGCGCTGGGTGGCCGATCGTGCCGCCCGCGCCAGCGCCGATCTCGGGCGGCCGTTGCGGGTCCTGGAAATCGGTTGCGGCAACGGCGCTTTGCTGCGCGAACTGGATGACCGCGGCGACATCGACTTCGGCATCGGGATGGACAGCTCCGCCGGCATGCTCGCTCGGGCGCGGGAGCGCAGCCGCGACAACGCCCGGCTGCGGTTCATCAAAGTCAACGGGCCTGCGCTGGACGTTCCCGACGACCACGTCGACGTCGTGATCTCGTTTCTGTCCTTCCGGTACCTGGACTGGGATCCGGTCATGGCCGAGATCCGGCGGGTCCTCGCCCCGGGCGGCCGGCTGTGGGTGGTCGACATGGTCCAGCACCCGCTGCGCGCACGCGAGCTGGGCGTGCTGACCCGGTCGGCCGTCGCGCACCTGAGGATGCGGCGCACCCGGCCACAGTTCGCCCACGACCTCAGCGCGTTGACCACCCACCCCGACTGGCTGGAGATGCTGCGGCACAACCCCATCCGCGCCGAGCACGAGTACCTCTGGTACTTCGGCAGCCGCTTCCCCGGTGCGGGTCTGAAGACGCTGACGGCGACCACGTCCGCGCGCGTGGTGGCCTTCGATTCCGGGCCCCTTCCCAAGGGCCACACGGCGCCGCTGTCCTACCCCTGACCTCACCTACCCCCGACCCCTACTACCCCTGAAAGCGGATGCCATGAACACGAACCCTTGCTTAGGAATCATCGACTGGGGCATCGGCGGCCTCGGCCTGCTGCAGGCGCTGGACCGAACGGCGCCCGGGCTGTCGGTGCTGTATTGGTCGGACGCGGGCGCCACCCCCTACGGCCGGATGCGAGTCGACGAGCTTGCCGACCGCCTCACCACGGTGGTCGACACACTCGCCGAGCGGGGAGCCACCGAGGTGGTGCTGGCGTGCAATGCGGCGAGCACGGTCGCGGGCCGGCTCGGTGGGGCGGCGATCCCGGTGGAGGGAATCATCGACCACGGTGTGGCCTCGGTTCCCGAGGAGCTCACCGGACAGGTCGGCGTGATAGGCGGACGGCGCACCATCGCCGCCGGCCATTACCGGCGCGGGCTGGCCCGTCGCGGGCGGATGGTGTTGTCCCGGGTGGCGCAACCGTTGTCCGCACACATCGAGGCCGGTCGCACCGACTCCCCGCAGTTCCGCGCCGACCTGGCCAAGATCCTCGCCCCTCTGCGGCGGGTCGACGCCCTGGTGCTGGCGTGCACCCACTACCCGGCCGCACGCGAATGGTTCGCGACCGCGCTGCCGCACGCCCTGCTGATCGACCCCGCCGAGCGGATGGCCGCCGCGATCGCCGAGCGGTACCCTCATACCCGCGGCACGGCGCGCGTGGGCGCCCGCGTGTTCCTCACGACCGGCGATCCCGCGGCGATGCGGCGCGGCGCGGCCCTGGCCTGGGGTGCGAAGTTGACGGCCACGGCAATCCGGTCCTGACGCTGGCGACCTAGACACCCGAGACACTCGCTAACTCCGCATGTTTTCCCGACGGGTGGCCACAGCACACCACACCCGATTCGTACGTGTGAGCGCCCTGCTTTATGCTCCATCAAAACTCAGAATAGCAACGCGTGAGGGCGCGCGAACGCTTGACGAGCTAACTCGGCAGACTCAAGCAGGAAGGCACCTCACCATGCGCCAGCTAACAGCAGCAGTCGCCGCGGCCGCGATCGGGATGTTGGTCGCGGGCTGCGGCGATAGCGACAAAGGCGGCTCAGCATCGTCATCGTCGGCCATCGCCGCGACCACCACGGCCGCGTCGAAGGCTCCCCTCGCGCAGGGCGCCCTCGCGAATCTGCTGCTCAGTCCCGCGGAGATCGACACCGTGCTGGGCGTGACGGGAACCAAGACCGATAAACCGATCGACGCGCTCCAACCGGACGACACCGCAGGCACGTTCCCCAAGGGATACAAATTCCCGCCAGAGTGCGTGTACATCACCGGTGCCGCCAGGGCGCCCGTGTATGCCGACGCCGGGAACACCGCGCTGCACGGCGAACGTGACATCGCGAACCTTCCCCCGAATGCGAACGAGCCAGACCCTGAGGTGACCCAGGTCGTGGTGTTGTTCCCCTCCGCCGACCAGGCGAACGCCTTCTTCACAACTTCGACCAAAGGCTGGGCCGCCTGCGCCGACCGCCAGGACACCGCTCCCGGCGACGCGGACACTCCGGAGATTCAGTGGCAGGTGGGGCCCGTCAACAACGCCAGCGGGGTGCTGAGCACGACGACGACCGTGACCGCGAGCAGGAATGGCCAGAGCATCTCCCAGTCCTGCCAGCGGGCGCTGACCGTGCGCAACAACGTCGTGATCGACACCGAAGCGTGCCGCAAGGACCCGGGCAACCTGGCCGTCACCATTGCCAATCAGATCGCCGGCAAGGTCGACAAGCAGTAGGACCCACTCGTCGTCGCCGCCTCTTCCTGAGGCGGCGTGCGCGTAGCGCACGGGCAGGCACGGTCATGCACTGGTTAGCCGCTGGCCGCACCTTTCATATTCCTGATGGCCGCCCGCCGTTTACCTATTGGTCCTGGCCACTCGCGGCGACCGCGGCGTAGGCTCTGGCCGCCCTCGCAATATGTAGGCTCGTGCAGTCCGCCCGCGGGTGTCAATGCCACGACGTTGAGGAGGGGATACATGACAACATCCGATGCGCAGGCCGAGCCTGGCGGCGGGTTGCCGGTCATCCATCTCTCAGTGCTACTTCGCGCGCCGGTGCTGGCTCGCAGCGGCGAGGCCGTGGGCCGGGTTGACGACGTCATCGTGCGGCTGCGCGGTGCCGACGAGTACCCGCTGGTGACGGGGATCGTAGCCGACGTCGGCGGGCGTGAGGTGTTCATCGGCAGCAAAGCCATTCACGAGTACGCCCCGGGCCGGGTTGTGCTGGCCAAGAACAAGATTGACCTCCGCGGCTTCGAGCGGCGCGACGGCGAGGTGTTGCTGCGCGCCGACGTGCTCGGGCACCGCTTGATCGATGTCGCCGCAGTCGAGCTGGTGCGCGCCTACGACGTCGAGCTCGAAGACACCGGCGCAGGGTGGGTGCTCGCCCGGCTGGACACCCGCCGCCCGGCACGGCTGTTCGGCCTGATCAAGCAGTCCGCCGGGCATGCGGCACGCGATTGGAAGCTGTTCGAGCCGCTGATCGGCCACGCCCGCTCCGATGCACTGCGCCGACAGTCGGGCCGTTTCGGCGGGTTCAAGCCCGCTGAGATCGCCGACCTCCTCGAGGACGCCGACAAGGCCGAGGGCGGCGAGATCCTCGAGCGGGTGCACAGCGACCCGGAATTGGAAGCAGACGTCTTCGAGGAGCTGGACCCCGACAAGGCGATGCGGCTTCTCGATGGCATGCCGGATCACGAGGTCGCCGCGCTGCTGGGCCGGATGCGCGCCGACGATGCCGCCGACGCGATCGCGGACCTGCGCCAAAAGCGGCGCCGACGGGTGCTGGAGCTGATGCCCGCCGCGCAGCGCACCAAGGTGATCACCCTGATGGGATTCAACCCGGAAAGCGCCGGCGGGCTGATGAACGTCGACTTCGTCGCCTGCGCCCCCACCACGCCCACCGCCGCCGCGCTGACGCTGATCGCCGCCGCCGGCTCCATGCAGCCGGAGGCGCTCATCAAGGTGCACGTGCTCGACGACGACAAACGCCTGTGCGGTGTGGTGTCGGTGATCGCGCTGTTGCAGTCCCAACCGGAGGAAAACGTTGGGGCACTGATGGATTCGGACCCCGTGCGGGTCAGCCCGACCGCCGATCTAACCGACATCGCATTGTTGATGGCCGACTTCAACCTCTACTCGATCCCGGTGGTCGACGAACAAGACCGAGTGCTCGGAGTGGTCACCGTCGACGACGTGCTGGAGGCCACCATCCCGGAGGACTGGCGCCGCCGCGAGCCGGCGCCCCGGCCGTCCCGCGAAATCACTGCATCCGACGACGACCGCGAGGCACCGGTGGGGGGAGGTGAGACGCGGTGACGTCAGGCGACGACCCGACCGTCGGCTCCGGGGCGCCCACACTCGACATCGACGACGCCGACCTGGCTCGGCCGCGGCGCTCCGCGGTGCTCGACAGCGCGCACCTGGGTGATATCGAGGGCGCGTTCGGGCGCATCAGCGTCAGCGACACCGAGCATCCCCACACCTGGAAGACCCGGCTGCTGACCCTGCTTGCCATCGTCGGTCCCGGCATCATCGTGATGGTCGGCGATAACGACGCCGGCGGTGTGGCCACCTACGCCCAGGCCGGTCAGAACTACGGCTACTCCCTGCTGTGGGTGCTCCTATTGCTGATCCCGGTGCTCATCGTCAACCAGGAAATGGTGGTCCGGCTCGGCGCGGTCACCGGGGTCGGGCACGCCCGGCTGATCAACGAACGCTTCGGCCGCGGCTGGGGCTGGTTTTCCGTCGGCGACTTGTTCCTGCTCAACTTCCTGACGATCGTGACCGAATTCATCGGGGTCACCCTGGCCGCCGACTACATCGGCATCTCGAAATACGTTGTGGTGCCGATCTCGGCGGTGGCGTTGGTCGCAATCATGGCGACCGGCAGCTTCCGGCGTTGGGAGCGGGCCATGTTCGTTTTCATCGCCATCACGCTGCTGCAGATTCCGATGCTGCTGATGTCGCATCCGCAGTGGGGGCATGCGGCGAAGTCATTTGTGCTGCCCAGCATCTCGGGTGGGGTGAGCTCGGATGCCGTGCTGCTGATCATCGCCATCGTCGGGACCACCGTGGCGCCCTGGCAGCTGTTTTTTCAGCAATCCAACGTCGTCGACAAACGCATCACCCCCCGGTTCATGGCCTATGAACGCGCGGATACGGTACTGGGGGCCTTCGTCGTAATCGTCGGCGCCACGGCCCTGCTGATGACAGGTGACTGGGCGGCGCGCTCCACCAACACCACTGGGCAATTCACCGATGCCGGTGCCGTCGCGAACCTGCTTGGCCAACACAGCCAGGTGCTCGGCTCGTTCTTCGCGATCGTCCTGATGGACGCCTCCATCATCGGTGCCGCCGCGGTAACCCTGGCCACCAGCTACGCTTTCGGCGACGTGTTCGGCATGAAGCACTCATTGCATCGCGGGTTCGCCGACGCAAAGCAGTTCTATCTGTCCTACACCGCGATGGTGGTGTTCGCCGCGGTCATCGTGCTGATACCCGGCGCCCCGCTCGGGTTGATCACCACCGCGGTGCAGGCCCTTGCCGGCCTGCTGCTGCCCAGCGCCAGCGTGTTCCTGCTGCTGTTGTGTAACGACCGGGAAGTGTTGGGGCCCTGGGTGAATCGGTCCTGGCTCAACTGGGTCGCCGGGTTGATCGTCGGCATTCTGCTGCTGCTTTCCGGGATTTTGATGGCCACCACCTTGTTCCCGAAAATCAACGTCGTCTCGGTTGCCGGGTACCTGGCATTGGCGTTGGTCATACTCGGCGTGGCCGCGGTTCCGGTGTTGCGCTGGATGGCCCGGCGCCAACCCGTAACGCCAGCCGCCGAACCGCCGGCACGTCCCGTCGACCGCAACACCTGGCGGATGCCACCCCTGACCCTGCTGGAGCCGGTCATCTGGTCGCCCGGCACCAGGCTCGGCATGATCGCCCTGCGGAGTTACCTGGTCATCGGAGCGCTGCTACTGGTGGTCAAAGCCGTCCAGATCAGCCACGGCTGATATGAGTTGAGGTAGTCCTTCACAAACGCCTCCGGGGGTGTCAGGAAGGGATTGTCAAAGATTCCCTTTTTGAGGATCAAAGCGTTGGCGCGCTCGGGTTTTCCTGGCAGGCCCCCGGAGGTGTTGTTGTGTCTGTGCATGTTGCTCCAGTCACGTCGTCCACGATCGTCGTTGCCGTCGATGTCGACAAGACCTCGGCGATGCTGTTGGTGACGGACGGCGCTCGTAAGCGTGTGTTGGGTCCTGTTGAGTTCTCGATGACCCGTTCTGGCCTGGTGGCGACGGTGAACCGAACCATCGTTCCGTCGGCGGTGACCGCCGAATATTGGTATCCCAGCAGTTGAACCCAGCCCTTCGGCCGTCCAGCCCACCACGAAGATTCCCATGTCTCTGCGACGTGGCGGACACTATTTGTCGGAATTGACGACTGCGACGCCCAAGAACGTCAGCCAGGCCTGCCACCGCAGCGCGCCCGTTGCCAGCCCGCAACGCGCCGGTCGGGCGTCGATTCGACCTGCCCCGCCTGCAGCGGGTCAAGCGAGTCGCTGTCGGGTTCGTCCGGCGCGTACCGCTGGCGGCCGACGGGCGAGCCGGGTTCGGCCACGCTCTAATCTCCTGTGCGCGTTATTGTTTCGGTGAAATCCGTATCTACCGCACACGACCCGGATTGGTCGCGGTGGCCATGCCCGGTCAGCAGCGTGATGGGATTCTGCGGGGGTTGAGGCAGCGGATACTCGGCGGTGGAACTGAAGTAGAGGTTGGTGCAACCCTGAAAGGTCTCGGGGTAGAAGAGACTCATGACCCACTTCCCGCCGGAGTACACCAACGGCGAATCGCTTACCGCTGAATAGAAGTAGCTCATGCACCGATCGCCGGCGCGCAGACAGTCGGTGGTAACAAACAGGTCTTCCTGCTGTTGCCCGTACCTCGGGCCAAAATTTCGCTTGACATGGTAGTGGCCGTGCAGCGCTTCGGCCGGCGACACCACCCGCGGCGGCAGGCTGGCCGGGTCGGGGAGGCTATTGACGTCGACGTCTCCGGTGCGCGTGAACGTGACGGTTCGCTTTTGGTTGCAAGAGTTGCTCGCCTCGCCACGATATTCGCCAGTGAGGGTCCCATCGGGGGCTGCCTGCATTGTGAGCACCTGCCAGACTTCGGCGGCGTTGTCTCGGCACTTGTCCGAGTCGAGGGCCACGGCGAACCAGCGGCCATCGATCTGGTCGAACACCGTGGTCGACGCGAGCTTGAAATCGCCACCCAGCCGTGCCGCGGTCGCCACGCACCCAGTGGGCCGGCACACCGATCGAACGGCGTACGTATCGGTCGACGCCGACGTACCGCTGGCCGGGGAACCGTCGATTTTGCTGGCCTGGCTAAAGCTGGCCGTGTAGACGCCGGTGAACGGCCCGGTGTTGGGTGCAGCGCCAGCCGTACTGGCCGGGCCATTAGGCGCATGGGCGACCGGCTTGTCGGGCTGGGTGAACTTGACGGCCGCGAATACACCACCCGCGACCAGCAGCACGATGCCGACCAGGGCACCAATCAACACACCGGGACGCCGCCGCAACCGCTGCCACGCGGACGGCGCGGGCTGCGGAGGCAGCGCCGGCACCGTCACGTTGAACGGTGGTTCGGTGTCGGGGAATGGGATCGCGCCGGCGTGCGCGAAACCGGGACCCAAGTGCTGGCCCAGCTGGTCGGCGAACTCCTGGCAGCTGCGGAAGCGACCGGAGCGGTCTTTGGCCATCGCCGTTTCGAACGCCGAATTCAAAGCGGCCAAGTCGGGCCGGGTAGCACCGATCGAGGGCGGGGGTGCGTTGATGTGTTGGCTGATCACCACGGCCGGGTTGGTTTCCCCGTACGGCGGCGAACCGGTCAGCAGGTGAAACGCAGTGCACGCCAGCGCATACTGATCGGCGCGACCGTCGATCGACTCCCCCTTCAACTGCTCGGGCGCCGCGTAGAACACGGTGCCCACCGTCATGTTGGTTGCTGTGAGCCCCGCCGAATCATCTTCCCGCCGGGCGATCCCGAAGTCGGCCAGAAAGGTCCGCCGGGCCTGCCCGTCAGGATCGGACAGCAATATGTTGGCCGGCTTGACATCGCGATGGAGCAGCCCGCGACTGTGGGCATAATCCAACGCCGCGGCGACGGCGCTCACGATCGGCACCACCTCATGGAGCGGCATCCCGCCCGGGAACTGTTCCAGCAGCAGCCTACCCACGTCGGTGCCGGCCACATAGTCCATCGAAATCCAAAGGTGGCCATCCTCCTCACCGCGATCATGAATCCCGACGATGTGCGGATGAGACAAACTGGCCGCCAAGTCAGCCTCGCGGAGGAACCGCCCCCGAAACTCCGGACTGACAGTCAAATCCGCCGGCAACACCTTCAGCGCGTCGTCGCGCGGCAGCCGCGGGTGCGTCGCCAAATACACCTGCCCCATCCCGCCGACGCCCAACACGCGCAGTATCGTGTATCCAGCGAATAACTGACCAACCTCAAGCGACATGCCAAGATCGTAAATGCTGTCGGTTCAGCGGCACCCACAATTCGCGGGCCTCACGACAATTGACCGCGCATCGTCGCCTCGACCCCCGTGCGCAACCGCCCTATGTTGCCGAATCCTCAAGCTGAGATCGGCATTTCAACGCAACGGCGAGACGCACTGTCGCCAATCGGGACCAACCCTTCCGACCGCGTCCAACCGGAGCGATCGGATCTAATCGCCGGTCCGGGTGAACGTTTGGTCGAAGTCCGAGTCGGATGCGCAGGTTCCCGTCTGTGTTATGTGACCGTGCCCGGTGAGCACGGTGATCGGATTCTGCGGCGGTTGCGGCAGCGGATACTGCGCGGTGCTGACGACATGCATCGAGTCGCCGGACCCCAAACAGGTCCCGTCGCCGTCGAGGTTGAAGGTCCACTTCCCACCGCCGAATACCAACGGCATGTCACCCGACTGTCCGTGGAAGTAGCTCATGCACCGATCGCCGGTGCGCAGGCAATCGGTGGTGACCGAGGTGTCCGCCTCCGCTTTTCCGCCGTCGGCGAGCATGGTCTTCGCGACGCGGTAGCGGCCGTGTAGTGCCTCGGCCGGCGAAACCACCCGCGCCGGTTGGCCGGCCGGGTCGGGGAGCGTATTTACGTCGATATCTCCGGTGCGGGTGAAGGTCACAGTTCGCTTGCTGGCGCAGTCACTGGGAGAAGTCTCGACGTATGCGCCGGTGAGGGTGCCGTCGGGACGCGGTTGCAGCCGGAACACCTGCCAATACTCGGCGGCCTTGCTCAGGCATTGTTCCGAGCTGAGGGCCACCGCCATCCAGCCGCTGCCGACCTGGTCGAAGACCAGTGTCGGCTGCCCCACTGGCGCGCCACCGAGGCGTGCCGCGGTCATCACGCACCCGGTGGAACGACACAGCGAACGAAGGCCGTAGGTGCCGGTCAGCGCCGGAGCCGCCGTCGGATCCGGTATGTCGTTGAGCCCGATGATGGCGCCGAAATCGGCCCTGAAGGTGCCTGCGAACGGACCCGGAGCCACGGTCGGCTTCGTGGGCTGGGCGAGCTCCAGGCCCGCAAATACACCACCGGCGATCAGCAACGCGATGACCGCCAGGGCGCCGATCAGCAGGCGGGAACGCCGCCTCTTTTTGGGCGGCGCCGGGAGCGGCAGAACCGGCGTGGTCGCGCCGGGCACGGGTTGGGTTCCGTCGAAGTACGAGGTGTCATACGCGGTGTTGCGCGGGGTGCTGTGCGGCGCGGTGTACGAGGTGTTGTAAAAGGCCGGGTCTTGCGGGTGAGCCAGGTGCTCGGCGAACTCCTGGCAGCTCGCGAACCGGCGCGACGGCTCTTTGGCCATCGCCGTGGCGAACACCGGATCCAGCCTGGCCAGCTCGGGTCGGCACGCACCGATCGCCGGCGGCGGCGAAGTGACGTGGCGGGTGATTACCACCGCGGGATTGGAATGGACGTAGGGCGGCGCGCCGGTCAACATGTGAAATGCGGTGCAGGCCAGCGCATATTGATCGGCGCGCCCGTCGATCGACTGGGCCTTCAACTGTTCGGGCGCTGCGTAGGCCGCCGTGCCGACCGTCATGTTGGTCGCAGTCAGTCCCGTCGAATCATCGATGCGCCGGGCAATGCCGAAATCCGCCAGGAAAGCCCGGGGCGCCTGCCCATCGGGGTTGGATAACAAAATATTGGCCGGCTTGACGTCGCGGTGTAATAGCCCGCGATGATGCGCATAATCCAGCGCCGAGGCAACCGCGGCGATGATCGGCACCACCTGATCGAGGGGCATCCCGCCCGGGAACTGGGAACGCAACAGCTGGCCCACATCGGTGCCGGCCACGTAATCCATGGAAATCCAGAACTGACCATCCTGTTCACCACGGTCATGAATCCCCACGATGTGCGGATGAGACAACCCGGCGGCCAGTTCGGCCTCGCGCATAAACCGGCCGCGATACTCCGGATTGGCGGTCAAATCCCTTGGCAACACCTTCAGCGCGTCGTCGCGGGGCAACCGCGGATGCGTCGCCAAATACACCTGGCCCATCCCGCCGGCGCCGAGCACCCGCACGATCGTGTACCCGGCGAAGACCTGACCACCCTCAAGCCCCATGGCCAAATCGTAAATGCACGTTGGGCGGTTGCCTGTCGAATGATCACGTCGTCGGCGCGACGATCTGCAACGGGTTGCGCCGCACGGTCGCGTGGGGCGTTAGTGCGGTACCGCCGCGGACGCCTGGTAGTACACGATGCTCCAGCCTTCGGCGGCACGCTTGAGCAACACGCCCAGATGCGCTTTGACGGTCGGCCGGTCGGGAAACGAGAATTCAGCCTGGACGTAGCCGAGCACCAGATCATCTGCCGGCCTGCGGCTCTCGACTATCCGGTAGGCGACCGTCATGCCAGCCGACTGACTCGCGTGGTAGTCCTGAACACCTTGGCGCCCAACGCTATACGGGCGAAGCCCCTGAAAGATGGCGTCCTCGGTGAACACCTCGGCCACCCGCGCGGGCTGCTGTGTGTCGATGCCGGCCTTCCACCGGTCCAAGACTTCCCGCAGAACGTCAGCACCCTGCATTCTGACCACCGTAGACACGCGGTATCCTCCTTCAGGGGTCGGCATGTTTTGCAGTCGGCATGGTCATTGCGGAAGCACTTCACCGCGCGTCTCGGGCGCCAGCGGAATGATGAAGAGCCCGATCACGAAAGCGACCGCCGTCAGCGCAACGGGCACCCCGAGCGTATGCGTGTGCAGCACCGCAGCACCCAGCAGGAAGTTCACGCCCGCACCCACGAAGCGGCCGCACGACGTGCAGAATGCAAATGCCGTTGCGCGCACGCGCGTCTCGAACTGCTCGGGCAACCAGAGGCTGAACAGCGCGAAGTTGCCTCCGAAGAAACCGAGCACGAATAACCACGCGATGAACGGCGCGAGCCCGCTGGGCAGGTAGAACGCCCAGCCAAAGCTGCAGGCGATCGAAACCGCCATCCCCGCAAAGTAAATCGCGAGCGTCTTTTTGCGCCCGACACGCTCGGCGATCACCGGCAAGACCAGGCAACCCACGATGGTGCCGATCGACAGCAGGCCGGTGGCCCATGACGCGGCTTTGGTCGACCCGCCCTTGTCCATGCCCGCGTGCTGCGCGAGCTGAATCACGGCCGTGGGTTCGTAAACCGCGCCTGCCCACAAGCCCACGATCGCGATCGTCACCAGTGCCGCAGCCACCCAGGTGCGATGCCGGTAGCGCGGCCCGAGAATTTCACGCAGCGGCTGGACACGACCCTTCGCGTGACCCCGGTTGTCCGCCCCGGCCTCCCGCCACTTCTCGGGTTCCTGGACCCGAGTCAGTATCAGGATGGCGACGACGATCGGCACCGCACCCGTGAGGAACATCGCGCGCCAACCGAAATGCACCCCGATCGTGTAATTCAGTGCGGCCGCGAGGAAGAAGCCGGCGTAGTAGCCGGTCTGCAAGTAGCCCGCGCCCATCTTGCGCCGGTCCTCGGGCCAGGCCTCGGCGACGTAGGTGCCGGCCAACGCCCATTCGCCGCCGATTCCCGCACCCGCGATGAAGCGGAACGTTGCCAGCTCCCAAACGTTTTGCGCCGCAGCCGAAAGCCCGGTGAAGATGGCGAAAGTGAAGATCGTGGCCGCCAACACCTTGGTCCGTCCGAAGCGGTCGGCGATCGGCCCCCAGATGAACGAAAGACCCCAACCCACCAGGAACAGCGCGAACAGGATCGACCCCGCGAGCCCGACACCGGCCGTCGTCGCCGGAAGACCCGAACGCGGCAGCAATTCGGTCAGCGCGGGGGTCAGCACGAGCGCGTAGATGAACGAATCCATCCCGTCGAGCGTCCAGCCGGCCCAAGCGCCCCAGAATCCCGCGATCTGCGAGCGGTTCAGCGGCGTGCGTCGTTGCGCGGACCCGGCCGGCCCTGTCGTTGAACCCATGTGGCGCCCCTGCTCGATCCCATCGCACGACCGTTTGTGAATCCGCACACTCGCGACCCAAACGATACCGATGTCATAGCCTATTCATAGGCTGTCTATCTAATGTCAGTTGTGTCGGGGCAAATGTCCAATGAATCCACTAGTAGAGGTGGGGGACCATGAAACTTAAGCAACTGGTTGCGGGAGCAACCATCGCCGGCGCCCTTGGCGCAGCTGCCTTAGGTGTGGGTGTCGGCTCGGCAAACGCGGCACCGGCGCCGCCAGCGCCGGCACCGGGCGGCCACAGCGCGCCACCCGCGGGCGGATCCGGCGGTAACCCCGGCGGACCTCAGCCCGGGAACTTCCATAGCCAAGGCGGACCCGGGCCCGCCGGTCCGGCCGACCACAACGGTCCGGGCGGACCCGCACCCGCCGGCCCGGCCGACCACAACCGTCCCGGCGGACCCGCACCCGCCGGCCCGGCCGACCACAACGGCGGACCCGGACCCGGCGGCCCGGCCGACCACAACGGTCCGGGCGGACCCGGCGGCCCGGCCGACCACAACGGTCCGGGCGGACCCGGCGGGCCCGCCCCGTGGCATGGCGATGCGCGCCGTGGCTACTTCCACGGGGCCCCGTGGGGCGACGGACCCGCACCCTGGGGTGCGGGTGAAGCACCGCGGCCGGTCTGGGGCGGACCGATCCCGCCGCCGGGCGGGCGCTGGGTCGGTGGCCCCATCAACTACTGGGGCTACCAGGAAACGCCCGTGTGGGATCCCGGATTCAACCAGTGGGGCTTCTGGCTGTTCGGGGTCTGGATCCCTCTGTGATCCCGCTCCCTAATCCCGACCTGTAATCCCGATCTGTAATCCCGCTGTCGAAGCGAGATCACACGATGTTGCCTTGCGGCGCTCAGCGTGGCGCGCCGCAAGGCAATGTCACTCCTTGGTCACCTCTAGGTGTTTTCTAGTCAACCCAACGAATCGCGCGAATCGGAATTGGTCGTATTCGACCGAATGGCTTCAGCCGTCGGCACCATTGCCGACGCGTGGCAACTTCATCCTTGGCTGCCGCCTGGCGGGGCGATCTGCTTCGTTGAAGTTGGTGCCGCAGCTGACATTTTCGGCCTGAACCAGCGCGGATCGGAGGACCATCTGGTATTGGTCGTCCCTGACCTCGGCCGACATCATGCCGATAATGCGCTCGGCCGCAAGCAGGTAGCTCTGGACAAGCGGTCGTTGAAAGTAAAGCCGCATTTGGTCTTGGGCGCCCTGCTGCGCCCTGATGAAGGTCCGGGCGATGTAGCCGCCCGCCGCGGCAGCCGCAGCCGCCATCGCCGCTGCGGCGTACTTGGTCGAGGAGTCCTCCGAAAGCACGGCGACGAAGAGTCCGGCTCCCACCACGCAGAAACTCGCCGCCATCGTGATAAGGCTTGCCCGATGGGAACTTTCGCGCTGCGACCGAACCAGAGCCTCGTAGGCGTCCAGTTGTTTCTTGTTGGCCAGCATCAATCCCGGCAGGTCATCGATTCCGTTAATGCCCGCGATGGCCTTATTCAATTCATCGTGAGCCTCGGCTTCGAAAGTCTCATAGTGACTCACCCGTGCCAGCCGTGCGGTAATGAGACCCGAAACACGCGGAAGAATGCTGGGCAGGAACGCCACTATCCCGATAAGTATCGAGAACCGCGAAGAGATCCCCAGAAGATATGCGAGCGGGCGGTTGAATACGATGAGCGCGATACCAAGATATATTAACGCAAAATCCGATCTCACCAATACGGGGATGACCTTGGCCTTTGCCTTTATCTGGGCAACGAATTCGTCCCATTTCGACGGTTTTGGATAATCCACCGCCGGCCCGTCCGTATCGGGTTTTTCATACATAGGAGAAACTTCTGGGCCCAAGGACTCCGTTGTCACCAATCGAGCGTAGTACAAAAAAGCTGCGGCGGGAGCTGGGGACTCAGCCGAGGACCGATGACGCTTCGTCCGCGGCTGTGTTTGCCGGTGTCGAGCAAACTCTAGGGCACTCAACGCTGATGAAACCGAACTGTAACCGCAATGAAGCATCGACACCGAACCAAGGTGCAATCCTCTTTACTCAGACACTGATAGCTTCTCGTGATGCACCTGCCGGCCTTTGCGGGCACCGTGACGCGAGGCCTTACCGCGGCGGCTGATTTGGCGCCCCGCATTTAGGGGAGGGATAACCGCGGTGCAAAAGCGGACTCCGAGCACGAAAGGAGGCGAAATCACCATTACCCAAATGAAACTAACCCCAGGGAAGTGGTCGACGGTGTGCGCCGTCCTGCTGTCCGCTGCCGCGCTGTTCACCGCGGCGCCCGCGTCGGCCGATCACACCGACGATGCGTTCGTCGCCGCCCTTGCCCGGGGCGGAATCAACATGCCTGACCGCAGCGGCGCGATTGCGATCGCCCAGGCGGTGTGCGCCGACCTCGATACGAACCAACCCTCGTCCGTTCTCGCGATAAAGCTGGCACGGGACGCCGATCTTTCGCCCAGGCAATCCGGCTACTTCATCGGCGCTTCGGTGGGCGCCTACTGCCCGCAAGACACGGGCAAGCTGCACGGCTCGCTGAGCTGGCTGAACCCGGCACCCCCACTGATGTGAGTCGCAACGGTGGTCCAACCGAGTGACCAAACCCGTCAAGACAATTCACCGATCGGGCCGCGGCGCGCGCCGTAGAGCAGTGTCTCACCGCCTATCCCCTTGAGGCGACGGGCTTCCGGGGCCGACCACTCGATCCCGGCAGGATCGCCGATCGCCTTGCGCGCAGACTCGGTGGCCCACACCGCGCTGGCGGGCGCCACGCCGGTGACTCGGCTGGCGAGATTGACCGGACTGCCGTACCAGTCGCCGGCACGATTGACGGCGGGACCGAAGGCAAGTCCAACGCGAAGTCGCGGGAAATCGTCGGCGGCCGCGGCGTCGACCAGGTCCAGAACCGTGACGAGCAGTTTGAGCGGGTCTGAACAGACCAGCATGACGGCGTCGCCGATGGTCTTGACGAACTGGACGGGGCTTGCGACAACGTCGTGGGCAAGATCCGCCAGCCGAATGGCGACCAGGCCCAAGTCTTCTGGCGGCATCTGCTCGCCGAGCCGCGTAAAACCCACGAGGTCGGCGAAGGCCACGGCGACGTCCCGGGCCCCCGGCAGGGTGCCGGTGGCGCGCTCGAACACGTTGATCGCCTCGGTCTCGAAGGAATGCCGCAGCGCCAGCCGCAATAAGTCGTCGACCATCGGACCAAGGAACGGTTCAGCCTTGTGCGCAAGTTCTTCAAAGGCTTGGGCCAGTTCGAGTTCCGTGGCGCCAGGGTGTAGCAATGCTTGCAATCCCGCTTGACGCATCGCCACGGCCACGCCGGCAAGGCTGTCCATCATGAGTTGCACGATCAGGACGACTTGCACGGGATCGAGCCCAAGATCGACCAATCGCGCTGCCGCAACGACCGATTCGGCATCCGCCCGCGACTGCAGGCGCGCATCGGGGTCGTCCGCGTAAACCAGGCCGGCGGCGCGATGCAGCTGCTGCAGCAGTTCCAGGCTCACGCCGCTGGCCTCGGAAACCTCTCGCGGCGATACCCAACTGCCGTCGTCACCGATCATCCGGTTGGCCGGCAGCAGCATCGGACTGAATGCGCCCCGAATCTGATCGGCCTCAAAGCCGCGACCAAGCAGCCACCCGATCAGCTCGGCGCGCTCCTCACGCGCCGGCCCCTGCAGATCTTCGAGCAGGCCAAGTGCCTCGATATCAGGGGGGTTGCGGTCATCGGCCACGGCGTCAACGTACAACATTGCAGCACGAGTCGAGGGCGCCAGCGCGACGCCGGCGTCCAGGCCGATTCGGCGATTCGACCGTCGCGATACGCGGGGATCACCCAGCTCAGCCGAACGCCTCGCGAAGGTCTTTTTTGATCACCTTTGAACTGATTGCGCGGCAGGGTGTCGACAATCACCACGCGCTCGGGATACTTGTAGCGGCTCAAACCTTGCGAACGGCATTGGGAAACTAGGCATTCCAGCGACACCTCGTCGGCAGAAACGGGCGCCACCACGGCGCAGACTCGCTCGCCGGCACCGGTGTCGGGCACTCCGATGACCGCGACGTCGGCGACCGCGGGATGGGTGGCCAACATATTTTTCGATCTCGAGGGCCGAAACATTTTCAGCGTTGCGAATGATCGCATCCGTGATGCGACCCATAACACGGACGTTTCCGTTTGCGTGCCACCCACCCGAGATCACCGGTGCGCAGCCATCCGTCTTCGTCGAACGCGTCGGCGTCGAGCGTGGCGTCGGCATAGCCGAGGAAGCATTGCGGGCCTTTGAGCAGCAGTTCATTCCTGCCCGACGGGCATGTCGATCTAGCGGCTGGTCGACGTGGGCGCGTTGGGCCTCGAGGTGTGCGACAAAGAATGGTGTCGCCGTGCCGAGGACGGTCGGGTTGTGCGCCGCGACGGCGAGCGCGTCGTGGCCGGATCGATGCCTCGAACAGCGCCAGCCGCATCCGGGTCAATAATGCGGCGGCCACCATCGCGGCGCTCGAAGCCCCGCCCCGAAGCCTATGCCCGGGCCATTCCACCGTGGTCGAATCCACGCCAAAACTCTGGTAGCACAACGAATTAGGTTGCCAACTGCCCGGTGATGAAGCCAGCCACGCGTTCTCGCAATATTGGGGTGATCGGGTTTTGCACCGCGCCGAGCCGAGCCAGCGCCGCCATGACAACCGCGGTCTCGAGCGTGGTGGGCAGCTGCCACGACACGACAGTTCCCGCGCCGACCCCGCGTTCGGCGAAGGCGGCGGCCGTCACGCACGCGGCGTCGTGAAGCTGCTGCGCGGTGAAGCTCCGGCCGTGCTCATCGGCGAGAGGCCGCCGCTTCGGTTCGCGCTGTGCCGCGCCGACGATCAACGTCCAGTAAGAGACGTCGCCCCCGATCGTCATCCGGTCGGCGGATCGACCGACGGTGGACGAAACCCGGAGTGCGCTATGGACACAGAGACCGCAGTGCCCACCGGGCCCCTGCGGTCGACGAGGACGGCTGACCCGGTGGCCACACCCTCGTGGCTGGAGTGGGTGAGTGAGGCCAGGCCGATGTGGGGTCCTTCGGGGAGGCGGCTCAGTGTCAAGGTGTAGTCGGCATTGATGAACTGCAACGCCTGGGTGCCCCAGTTGGCGATCGAGGCCGTGATGTCACCGGCCATCGCCGCGCGGGTGAAGGCGCTGAGCGGCTCGCCCTCGATCAACGCGCGCGTCTCGTGCAGCCACGTGAATTTCGGTCCGAACGTGTGAGCCCAGTCGGGATCGGGATTCTGGATCCCGGCGCCCCAGCCGTAGGTCCGCATAAAAAGCGATAACTGGGCACCGTCGTGCTCGATTGGTACGGGCGGCATCTGCACCGATTGTGACCATACGTTCCCGTCGGGCTGCGGGCCCCGCCGCAGAAACAGGGCGCTCCCCCGTGCGACGGGGTCCCCGCGCTGCACAAGAACGACCTCAACGAGCCGCAATCGCTTTCGTTCGTGTTGCACGCGGGTGTGCACCTCGATCGGTTCGAGCGCAGTTGGCGCGGGAAGGTCGACGGTCAGCCGGGCAGGTTGCAGCTGCGAGTCGTCGACCGCGCGTTCGGCGGCCCAGCCCAGCAGGCCGCCGACGACGTGGCCGCTGATCGACGGGCCCCATCCACCGCGCGCGGTCGGGGTGGGCACGAAGCGGCCTTCGTCGCGAAAGAAGTACGGCGTCGGCGCCACCGAATCAACATCGCTCGGCACGGTATTCGGCTCGATCACCGAATGACTTTCCGCGTGAACCGGACTTTCATAAAACCCTCCTCAGCGATGGCAACAGTACATGTTACAGTTCGACTTCCAGTCGCGTCAGAAGTGGCATCGATTGCGTCAAAACCGCACGCGGATAAAGACATTGCAGGCAGCAGCGGGGTACGCGTCGAAAACGACACGGCAAACCGATTAATCAATCACGATTCGAGCCGGAAGCCGGCGCGTTCGGCTTGGCCGGCCGATTCGGCGGTGGCCGCCGGCTCGACGGGGCGGTAAACCCTGCGGTGTCATCGAAGAACGCCCAGCTCCCCTCGTCCTCGACCTCCATCCGCCAGCCCAGCTCGGAACTGCCGGCAATGGAGTCGATGAACCACGGGTATGCAGCCGAAGCGCTGTCAAATTTCCTGGTCGCGACAACCCGGCCATGTGGGTCGATAACTCGAAACAGCGCCATGTGACGTAAGTATCCCTTCGGGCCGGCTTCCAAGCGAGTGCGGGCCACCACGCGACCACGTCCGACGAGATAATCGTTCAGTCGGGGGTCCGGGTATGGTTTCCGCGCCCGGGTGAGCGAACCGTCGATCAAGAATGTTCCGAGGTCGCACTCGGATGCTGGTGGGCCGAAGATGGACAGCGACACCCGTGAAGGAGACCCGAACGTGCTCGACGCCGATCCCGGCACCAAGACGCCCAGTGGCGCCAGCCCCTGCGGACGAAGGATGCGTGGCAGTGCCGGCAGTGCCGACGGGGCCGGCGGTGCCGACGGGGCCGGCGGTGCCACGAAAAGTCGGCGCCTCCCCCTGCGAGGTGGGCTTTTCTGCTTGGCCCTGGTGTGCGCGCTGGCCGGTTGCAGCGCCGTGGTGTCCGGCACCCCCGTGGCATCGAGGCGCGGTGCGGCCCCCACCGGCCCGATCTACCCTGCGCAACTGCCCGACCTGCTGACGCCATCACTGTCGCTGTCCGTGGTAGCCGGCAACCCGTTGTCCGAACAGGACATGCAGGCCGCGCTGTTCGCGGGAGCCGACCCGGCCGAATGCCAGGGCGTCGCAGGCTACGGTGCCTATCCGTTGCTCCCGAAGAACTACACGGGCCGCGAGGCCCGTACGCAGGCCGACAACGTGAAGGATCAGCATCAGCTGTTGGAAGTGTCGGCCACCTATCCGAGCACGTTCGACGCCTCCGGCTTTCTCGACTCGATCCGCAAGGCCGTGTCCGGCTGTCAGCGCCCGATCACCGCATGGGGTGACGACCAGCGCAAAGTCGCAGTGGACCCGTCGCCGTTGGCCGAGGGTTCACCGGATGTCGCCCAATGGACGACGAAACTGATCGGTCAACAATGGGTTTGCGATTTCGCGGTCATCGCGAAGGCCAATGTGATTTCGCAGATCGTCACCTGCTCGCCAGACCGCTCGATCGATATGCAGTCGTTGGTGACCAAGAGGCTCAAGAAGATCGACGAGTTGCTCAATTCCACCGCGTGACGCCACGGATGCCGCGCTGAAGGCAAAGATCCTCGACGGGCAAAGGGCGCAAGAATTTCGCAAAGATCGCCCGGGACCCTGACCAGATGTCAGCAAGACAAGCGAGCACAGCGTGACACATGTGACGGACCCGATTGGTGTGCCGTGGTCGGTGCGTCGCCGCAGGTGGCACAACATGTCCGACTTTTCGTCGGGGTTAGACACCCGATCAGTCTTCAAGGCGCCGGTGGGCACCGCGCCGGTGGACCGGGACGCTCTAGGCCCGGCGGGTGGCGGGCGTCCGGTTCGGGGGCAAGACTGAGAGACCATGACCATCAGGCTTCCGGCTTTGACGCCCGCGCAGGAGAGTCTCTTTCTCCCGCTCGGTGGGAGGGCGCTCGATAGCCGCCTGCCGCGCCCGTTCCTCGGCGACACCACAGCCGACGAGATCATCGCCGCGGTCGGCTACGACCTCGCCAAATTTCCCGTGTTGACCACCAAACTTCTGGACCCGAAGTCGAGGGTTTTCGATATTGCGGTGCGCGCCAAAAGAATCGACGAACTGGTGCGGGGGTTTGTGCTGCGCCATCCGGACGCGGTCGTGCTGGATCTGGGCGCCGGCCTGGACGACAGGATGCTTCGCGTCGACCCGCCACCGACCGTCGACTGGTACGACGTCGACTTTGCGAACGTCGTCGCCCTGCGGCCGCAACTGCTGCCCCAACCGGCCAACGCCCACAACATCGGCGCCGATCTGGCCGACCCGAACTGGATTGATCGCGTCCCGACCGACAGGCCGGCCGTGATCGTGGCCGACGGCCTCGTCGCGTTTGTCGCCCAGGAGGACTTCATCTCCTTGCTGAATCGGCTCACCAGCCACCTGGCCGGCGGGGAGCTGGCATTCAACCTCTACACCACCTCCGCCATCTGGGCGCTCACGCACCTTTCGGGCATGGCCGCCATCGCCGACGGCGTGATCAACCCCGGATTCAACGATCCTCGCCAACCCGAGCACTGGGTCGGCGGCCTGAAGTTGGTCGAGGAAATCTTCCTCACCAGAGCACCCGAGGTCGCCGAGCTCCCGCTGTTCATGCGGGCGACCTCGCGGTTGGCGGCACTCAGCGCGATGGCGTCCCGGCAGATCGGCACCACGATCCTTCGCTACCGCTTCTAAAGCCTTCTCAAGCCTTGAGCTGCCACGGCTAGCGTGCGTCGGGATCGCAACCCTCAGGCTGGATTTCGAAGGTGAACTCATGTCGGCCGATGCGGATACCGTCGCCGTCGAAGATGGGTGCGGTCTCGCCGATCCGTTGGTTTTCCACCTCGACGCCGTTGGCCGACCCCAGGTCGGTGATCACGTAGCTGGTGCCCGTGCCGGTATCGGTGATGATGGCGTGGTGGCGGCTGACGTCGGCGTCGTCAAGGACGATGTCGTTGTCGGTCAGGCGTCCGATCCGTGTCACCGCCCCCCTCAGTGGGTGAAGCCGCCCCGACGCTTCACGCAGCCGCGCACGCGGCGAGCCGGGGCTGACGGCGGTGCGCCGGCGGATTGCCAGGAGTGCCTCGACAGCGGTGGTCTTCGCCAAGGTCTTCACATCCAAGGTCTCTTGGCGCAGGATCCGCTCGTGCAGACCACGCACGGCCGGGTCCGGATCGATCCCCAGGTCCTCGGCGAGGGTCGTCTTCAACCGCTGATACGCGTCGAGCGCATCGGATTGCCGGCCGGCGAGGTAATAGGCGGTGATGAGCTGGGCCCACAGCGGCTCGCGGTACGGGTGCTCCGTGATCAGCGCTTGCAGGTCGCCGATCACGGCAAATGGCCGCCCGCAGGCTATCTCGGATTCCGCCCGGGCGGCGTGCGCCACCAGCTGCTCCTCGACGAGCGCGGTGGCGAACGCTTCGGCGAACTGAAAGTCACGCAAATCCTCGAGTACAGGTCCGCGCCATTCGGCCAGAGCGGCCGAAAGATGCCGACTGGCGTTGGCGAACCGGCCGGCCGCGGCCTCGTGCATCCCGGCGTTCCGCCCAACGACGAATCGGCCGATGTCGCAATCTTTATCGGCGACCTGGAGTCGATATCCCGGCGGCACGTTGACGAGTACGTCGCGTGATGCGGGCGTCGCCGTGCCGAGCAGCCCGCGCAGGCCGGACACGTACGTCTGCAGGCTCGCCCGCGCACCCGGTGGTGGCCGTTCCTCCCAGGCCGCATTCAGCAACGCATCGACACCAACCGGCCGGTTGCGGTTGATGACCAGCATCGCCAATACAGCCCGCTGCTTGGTCGCACCCAGCGCCAGAGGCCGTCCGTCGATGCTGGCCCGCAGCGGTCCGAGGACCCCGAACTCCAGACGCATTCCCGTCATCGCGGTTCATTATGGCTCCCGGAATGGATCCCGAGCCGCTGCGGGCCTTACTGCTGAGCAGATGTCATCGGGTTGGCTGCGCCCGACCCGCCTGCGCCGAGGATGCGGCGGTTGCGGGGGTTGCGCCCATTGCGCTCCGCTGGCTTCGAACATCCGGCTGATCTCGTCTATGTGCATGTCGGCGAGGCCCCACACGTCGGGCACCAGGTCGCGGTCGACGATGAAGCCGAAGTCAAGTCGATCGAGGTAACTCACCACCGTGATGTTGAGTCCCATCCCGTCGGTGCCGATCGACACCGGAAACTGTTGGCGCAGTTGCGCTCCCGGGAAGTGCAGCGGCTGACGCGTCGCATCGCCTGGCTGCATCTGGCAATGCGTTCCCGCGGGTCGGCGCAATCGGTGGGCAACTCGGCGACGAGACCCGAGAAGCGGTTGGTGCATGGGTCGGCCTCGTCGCCGGTACGGATGGACACCGGCACCAGGGCCCGCAGCGGACGGTCGGGCAGCGCGTCGTGAGACAGCAGGTACTCGCGAAGTCCGCCCGCGCAGATCGCCATCACTATGTCATTCACCGTTGCGCCGGTGGAGTTCATGAGTGCCTTGAAGTTCTCCAAAGACGTTGCGCGCATCGCGAATCGGCGGTGGCCCGTGATCGACTTACTCCACAGAGTCGGTGGTGCCTGCGTTGTCGGGAGGGAGATGCGCGGTCCGTCGCTGCGGCCGAGTCGGGCGATGGACTTGACCGCGGCCCAGGCCTGTCCGGTCGCGCTGCTGACGCTGTTGATACCCGCCGCATCGGCGACGTTGCGGACCAGCAGCGCCTGAACCCGCATGGCCATGAAGGGATTTCGACCCAGCTGGAACGCCTTGTGCCGCAACAGGTCCAGCTCAGGAGAGGCCCCGCGTCCCAAGCGAGACCCGCGCCCGGGGGAGGTGCATCGGGGTCGGGATCGGTCATGATCTGCAACATCACCGGCGAAGAACCTGACATCGCAACACGATCCTCGGGGTGTGGCGGTGGATGCCGCCGGCAATGTGTACGTCGCCGACGCCGGCAACAATCAGGTGCTGAGGCTGGCGGCCGGATCGAGCAGTTGGACCAGGCTGCCCGGGGATTACGACTTCAGAGCCCCGCGGGCTGACCGCGTCGCGGTGCCCAGCCTCACGAGTCTGTGTCCGGTTCGACCGTGTCCGGGTCCGCATCTGTTTCAGGGTCCGCAGCTGGGCCGGATTCTCCTAGAAAAGGCGGAAAAGGTCTGCGGCGCAACACCAGGACGAGAGCCAACACCAGCACGGCCGCTACCGGCAGCCACGGCAGGAGGAATCCCACCGTGACCGACACGACATGGCCGGCCGAGATCAACGACTGCCATCCGTGTTCGAGCGCACCACGGAAACCACCGTGGGTCACCGTCGGTACGGCCGAGAGGTTGACGTTGATCGTCGCGTAGGCGACCTCGTCGCCAAGTGCGGCGCGCTGCGCCCGCAGCGAGTCCAGCTCGGACTGCCGTTGGGTCAGCGTCGACTCCGCGGCGAGCAGGTCGGCGGTGTTGTTCGCTCGGCGCATCAGGTCGAGTAGCCGGGTGACCGAGGTCTGCAACGCCTCGATGCGGGCATCGAAGTCGACGCGCTGCGCGGTGACGTCGGTGTGGCCGATCGACATCGACTCGATGGTCCCGAGTTTCTTGGCGTCGGCCAGGACCCCGTCGAGCTTGTCCGAAGGGATGCGCAACACGAGGTTGACCGCCGCCGACCCGGACTGGTCGGGGGACCCGGATCGCTCCGATCGCGAGTCGACTCGGCCGCCGGCATCCGTGACCGCGGAGACGAGCCGGTCGGCCACCTGGGTGGGCTCGGCGACGACCATATACACCGATCCGTTGGTGACGATGTCGCGTTTGTAGGTACCGTCCGCCGGGGCCAGTGGTGGCGGTGCCGGCACTGTGTTCGCAGGGGCCTGCGGCGGTGTTTTTCCACCCTCGACGGTCGTCCCGGAAATGACGCCTGCGGCATCCGCCGGGGCCTGCTCAGTCTGCGAGCGATCGCGCGTCGCCATGGAGGAGCCGTGTCGGTTGAGCGACCAGGCCCAGCCGGAGCCCAGTAGCGCCATGCTGACCACCGCCACCACCAACACGGTGCGCAGCTTGACCGTCCGTGCTCTCGACTCGCCACCCACTCGGCGCTTTGCCGTGGACGCACGCGGTGACACCTTGGCGGGTAGCGCGGGAGCTGGCGCCGCCGGCTCGACGACGCGCGAAACGGCCGCTCGTTGTGACTGCGCCGCGACATGACCGGAGGTGACCAGCACGAGGTCCCACCCGGCCGGCGCCTCGACCGGTTGCATCACGCGGTGCTGCAGTGTGCCCTCGGCAACGACGCGACCGCCAAGGGCGACGTATGCGGTGAATCGGCATAACACTCCGAACCGCAACGACGTGTCGACGATCCGCTTCGCCAGGTCCTCCGTTGAACCGCTGCCCTGCTCATCCGACGCCGAGGCGCAGCGGTCCTCGAGGTCGCGCACGTGAGCCCGCGCCCACTGCGCGGTGATGGCCGGGGCCGCGCGGCGCTGACCGGCGACCGTGGCCGACCAGTCCCCGCCCTCGCGGGTGGTGCCCCGCAGGGTGAGCGAACCGGCCGCGCGTCCCCGATACCGTCCGGTCACCACCAGCGGCGCGCCGGGGAACAGGTCGGGTAGCCGGGCCGGGCTCGCGGTGTCGTCGATGGTCACTAACCGGTCGGCCCCCTCGGCGCACACCGCCAGCGAGTGAGCGAGCGGCGCGCCGATGCGACGGTGAATGGCATGCATTGCCTCGTCGAGGCGCTCCTCGCTTTCCACCAGCTCGCAGTGCCCTCCACCGACGCTGGCGAGGCGGCCCAGGAATCCGGCGTTAACGGCCTGGTCAATGCCGACGGCGTGCACCCGTACCCCGGGCAGGTCGGCGGACAGCACGCGCAACAGCTGGTCTTCGTTGCCGACCTGCCCGTCGCTGATGACGGTGACGATGGAGTCACCGGGCGTCCCTGATGTCCTGGCCGTCACTGTCGTCACCGCCCTGCGCCCTCCGCAACAGGGCGAGGGCCCGCCGCAGCGCCCCCAGCAACTCGGTGCCGCCCCGCGCGTCGACGCGGGCGAGGTGCTCGACCGCGCGGTACCGGTGCCGGTCGCTTGCCGCGACCAACCCATCGGGCAGACCGGCCGGGCAGTCAACCTCGTCGCCGAAGGTCAGCACCGCGAATCGGTCTGCGCCGGTAAGCGTGTCGACGATGCGCGCCGCCGCGCGGCGCGCGGCCGCCATCTTCCACCCGGCCATGCTGCCGGAGCAGTCCAGCACGAGCACGAGGTCGCGGGGGCGCGGCTGCGCACTCGACACCGGTGGCAGCACGGTGAGCTGATAGGTCCCCTCGTCGCCGTCGGGATCGGGCACCAGCACCAGCGAGTTGGTGACATCGTCGGCGCCGTAACGCAGCCGCAGTACGAAATCCCGGTCGGCGCGCTCGCCGGGTTGAACGCGGATCCGGCCGTCGTCGGTGGTCACCGCGTGCAGGCTGGACCGCACCTCCGACAGCGTGAGGCCGGCTGGGTCGATGCCGACATCGATGGCAACCGGAACCGGATGCGGAAACCCGGGCAACAGCACGGGCGGGGTGATACGCGAGGCGTCGGGGACCGCGTCCGTGTCGTCGGCGTAGCAGTCGCCGGCCGCGAGATCCGTACGAGGGTCGCCCGGGATGTACCGCGGCGCAACCACAAGCGGGAATCGAAATGTCGCCTCGCCGTCCTCGTAGGTCAGCGGGTTGACCAGAGTGAGCGCCACGCTGACCCGCTGACCGGGCAGGATATTGCCGGCCCGGATGGTGAAAACGTCCGGCCGGTCCTCCTCGGAAATGGAGGCTTGCCGGCCCGACGCGATGGCCTGGTCGTAAGCCTGGCGGGCAGCCTCGCGCTCGCGTAGCTGGGCCTCGACGACGCGCCCGCCCGCGGTCAACCGCATTCGTGTGACGGCCGCTCGGTCCGGCAGCGGGAACACATAGCTGGCTTCCAGAGGTACGTCGAAGGCGTTGACGAAGTCCTGCGTGAGCTCGACCCGGCTGGTCAGTCCGGTGATCTCCGCCCGCACGTCGATGCGGTCGAGCGGCAGATTGCCCCGCTGGGTGCGCAGCGCGCCCAGCCCCGCCTCATCCTGCATATCGTCCGTAGCGTCCATACCGTCCGGATCGTCCGGGACGGCTACGCAGCTCGTCTCCCCGTCGGTCATCGGCGTGCTGCGGACCGTCATGATGGACTCCGTTCATCGAGGGATGGCAGGCCTGACAGCAAGCCCCGTTCGGCCAGCAATTCGAGCAGTGGCCCAGCGGCCGCACGGATCGCGTGGATGTCGTCTTCGTCGGGCCGGCCGCGGTGATCGCCGGGCAGCAGGAGCAATGCCCCGCCGGGCAGGCTCACGGCGGCCAGCGGTGTCGCGGCGTCAGCTCCCCCGCCGTTGTCCGACGCCGCCGCGGGGGCAGCGGGCCGATCGGCCCAAAAGCGGTTGCGATGACCTGGGCGCGCCACCGGCGGCTCCTGCGGCTGCTCTGGCTCCTGCGGCTCCTGTGCTCCGGCCGAATCCACCAAGGTCCGTTCGAAGGTCAGTTCGTCCGAAACGGCGGCGATCCCGCGCAAGGTTTCATCCGTCGCTCCGGCCAATTCGGCCTGGATTTCGGCGAGCGAGCGGCCCTCGGCCTGGCGCCGCTTCACGGCGACGACCTGCAGCAGGTGCCGGGTGCCGTACAGCGCCGTGCGCCCTTGCATGACCGGCCGGTCGATGAGTCCGGTCGTCGTGTACCACCGCACAACCCGCCTATCGGGCAGCTCCCGGACGCGCCCGTTGGGTGCTCCCGGGTAGGCGGGATCGGCCAGCCCGACGGCGACCCTTCGCACCAGCTCGTCCAGCGTCCACGACGCCTGTTCCGCCACCCGTCAATGCTGACACTGTTACAATGACACTGTCAATATTTGCCATGGCAGCAATCCGCGGGCCGGATGGCGCAGTCTCGTTCGCGGTTTCGCCGCCTGCGATCGAACTTGGCGCCCGGCAGCCTCCCAGTGCGCAATGGGCTGGTCAGCGACGCGTCTGCCGGGCTCCCGTGAGGCTGACATGCGTGGCCGACGCTCCCCCGGGGCCAGGTGACCTGAACCGACGGAGCCGCCGGCGCCACGCCAGTGATCGATAACCAAAGATGTCGGACAGCGAGTGCTTAATCTAATTCCGTGACGGAAAAGGCTGACGCGACGCAGCAAATTGCGGGTGGGGCAGGGTCGCGGGTGAGGAAAGCAGCCTCACCCAAGGCGACGGGTGGGCGGGACGCCCAAAACCCCGAAGACTCGGCTTCGACTTCCACACCAGAGGACGTTGCGAACATGACCGACAATCTGGACAACGCGCAAAAGAAGGAGGAAGCGGTCAAACTGGTCGAAGCGCTTTCATCCGAAGACAAATCCGAGGTCGTCGCGCGATTAGTCGGCAATTTGGAAACCCCTGACCAAAAGAAGGAAGCTGCCGTGGCGGCGGTCGGGGCGCTATCATCGGCGGCCACCCCCGACGCGGTCGCGGCGATGGTCGGCAAGTTGGACAGCGCTGACCAGAAGAGAGCAGCCGCGGCGGCCCTCAATATGCTGCCGCAGGATCAGCAACAACAGCTCGCGAGTTCCGTCCTCGGCAACCCCAGCCCGAAAGTGCAAGGCGCACTGTGGCTGATCGTGATCATCACGATTTCGGCAGCGATCTTCGTGTTCGGCGTCCTCAGCTTTGTATTAGTCGTCAGCGGAAAAGGCGCGGAGGGCCCGCTGGCCCTTGCCGCCACGGCACTCGGAGGCATCGTGGGACTCCTCGCGAGCACGCCCGGACGACGCGGCTAAGGGAACGCCCGGCTATCGCCCGCGCCTCCGGTGCGCTTGTGGGCGTGGCCAGCAAAGTGATGGCACAGTAAGCGCCCCGTCCGTTAAGCGGGGTTGCTGCCCCTGTTCACACACAGCGGGGCCGGTGTTCACTTTGAACCTCGTTGCGGCCGTGTCGGATTCGACGATAGTGTGAGGCCATGATTGAGACCAGCACCGTGCAGATGATCATCGGCGGAGGCGGCGGCGGCCGCATGCTCGGAGGCGGCGGCGGCCGCATGCTCGGAGGCGGCGGCGGTCGCTGCGGTGGCGGCGGCGGCCGCATGCTCGGGGGTGGCGGCGGCCGGTAAGGCCGAAAGCCCACTCCCCCCTTATCGATTGCGCCCTCGGTTTCTCGCTGCTCAACCGGAGGTCGCTAGTTTTGCGCCGTCCTCGTCACGCGGGGGCATTCGCGCCCGGACTGCGGCCCGTTACCCGCTAGAAGCCAATCCCCCTTTGGCCAGCCGTGTTTCAGCCCGCGGCCAAGCGATGGTCGGCGCACTCATCGGGGCACCCGCACAGCGAGGTAGTACCCGCGCCGTCGGTCGCTGTCGACGGTGTAAGCCCGCGCCTTCGTGACGCCCTCATGGTCATAATCCACCCAGCGCTGCGTGCGCTGGTGTTCAAATTCGGTCCAGGACGCAACGGTAAACCGTTCGATGATCGTGTCGGGATGTTCGACATCGCGATAAAGCCCCCAACTATGGCCACCCGTTCGCAGCCGTGATCGCCTGACCGCACTCATCGCGTTGATGAACTCGTCGAGGTTCCCGGCCGGCACGCGGTAGCGGGTGGTCACCAGCACCGGTCCATCGGTAGGGCATGGTTCAAACACCAGCACCGGCGACGGCCAGGCGGTGGAATTGTCGAGGCCGATCCCGGCAGACGGCCGCAACGGAAGCACGACCACGCTAAGGGCAGTAGCGCCGAGGAACACCGCCGAGCAAACCAGCGCGGCGTCAAGCCCCGCCCGCGTGGCGACCACACCCCAGATGTACGAGCCGACTGCCTGAGATCCCGTGAAAACCAACAGATAAACCGACAATCCACGGGCCCGGACCCATCGCGGCAACGACAGCTGCGCCGCGGCGTTCAACGTCGTCAACGTGATCAGCCACGCCATCCCGGAGAGCACCAGGAATGGCGTCGCCGCGGCGAACGGGAGCCAGGCGACCGCCAGCGGCGCGGAACCGTACGCGGCGGCGCACGCCGCCAGCAGCGCGTTCGGTGACACCCTCTTGCGGAGCAGATCGGCAACCACAACAGCGAGCGTCGCGCCAAAACCGATGGCCCCCAGCGCGATACCGTAGCCGCTGGCTCCCAGGTGCCACCTGTGGGCGGCAGCCACCGGCAACAGGGCCAACAAGGCCGAACCGGGAAGCAGGAAAAGGGCTGTGCGCGACAAGATCCTGCGGAAAATCGGAGCGTTGCCAACGTAACCCAGCCCGGTGATGATGGCCTGGCCGAGGCGCTCTCGTTCGACTGGCACGGGTTGCCTGGGTCGTTTCCACGCCATCAGGGCAACGATGATCGCCGCGTAGGACACTGCGTTGATCGCGAAGACCGCCGCGGGGCCGGCCAATGCCACCGCAACACCGCCAATTGCCGGTCCGATCGCTCGGGCAGAGTTTGCCGAGACGCTGGCCAAGGCCGCCACGGCCGGTATCTGCTCGCGCGGGACAACCTCGGGCTGAATCGCCTGCCAGGCCGGTCCGGCAAGTGCGGCAGCGCACCCGATGGCCACGGTGAACATCAACAGTGATGCGGGGCTAAGGCGACCGAGGTACGTCAGCACCGCCAGCGCGAGCGTCACGAGCACCGCGTACGACTGCAGAAAAATCAAGAACCGGCGCCGGTCGAACAGGTCGGCCAGCGCTCCGGCGAACAATCCCAACAGCAGCATCGGCCCGAGACTCGCCGTTTGGACCAGCGCCACGATGACGGCGCTGCTGCGCTCTTCCACCAAGAACCACTGCGCCGCCACGCTTTGCATCCACGTCCCGATATTGGAGACGAACTGCGCGATAAACAGCCCTCGGTAAATGCGATTGCGCAGCGGCGCCCACACCGACGGTTGCTCATCGCCGGCACGCTCCCGAGCCTGAGTCACCGTTGCGCCGATTGTCGACAGCCGCCGCTCGACGCGGCCAGTTCGCAATGACGAAGCCGGCTCACAGGGACAGAAGTCTATGACACACGCAGCCACGGCGCGCACCACGGATCCCACCCTGACAACCCATGCAACGGGCACTGCGATACCGAAGACCGTTGGCCGAGAGCGGGGTTGGGGGTGTCTGAAAAAGTGGCGCCAACAGGTGTCACGTGACTAAATTACACTTATGGGATTCCTTCGCGAATTCACGCGCTAAAGCCGTATTCGAAGCAAAGGGTGGCCGGCCGTCAAACATCCCGGAAGGCCCCGGGCCTGACGATGCCGGTGTTGGACCCGAATGGGTTCCCAAAGAGATTGTTGTAGAACTCATTTCGCTCACCACGCTCGTGTGCGCCACGCCACGAAAGTATCAGAACCATCACGTAAGTCATCGTTTGGAAAAGAAGTGGTTACAGCTCGGCCCGCGATCCGTCTCGGTTCTACAACTAATTGAGTCGCTCGTCTAGGAAAGCTTCCGGGACAGCGATACAGTTCCGGCGCACCCTTTGATTGTGGGAAACCCCCTCTAACCCGAATACAAGGGAGTTTTGCGTTGAAGATCGTTGATCTAGTTGGCATAACCCTGGCTGCCGGTGCTGGGTTGTGCGGGGCCGTTTTGGCGTTCAGCCCGGCCGCGGCAGCGGCGCCGCTGCCGATGGGCGGCGGCCCCACGTGCCCGATGTCGGGAGTCGCGGCGCCAGCAGCCGGGGCGCCGGCACCGGTGGTTCTGCCTGGCCCGCTTGGCGCTCCGGCGCCTGGCGGTCTTCCGGGCGGTGTTCCGGTGCCAGCCGGCTTCCCGGGTGGCGTTCCGGTGCCCGCGGGTGCGGGTGCTCCGGTTGCCGCGGGTGCGCCGGCCGATGCTGTGCCGGGTGGCGCACCGATTGTGCCGCAAGCGGGCACCGGTAAGGGCGTACCAACCGATCCGGGGCCGGCGCTAACGGCTGCTCCGGTGGTTCTCCCCGGCCCAACGCCGGCAGCGGCGCCCGCATCGCCTACGCCCGTCCTTGCTTCGGCTACCGAGCCTGTTGCTGTTGTCCCTTGTTGCAACCCCTGAGCCGGTCGCACGGCCGGTTCACCGGGCGACCGAATCGCTGACCAGGTGCGCGGGATCAGCAGGGACAGCAGTTTTTTCCTCCGACGGAACCCCTTCCTGTACGACTATTGGGTCACCGACATGGACCGCGTCGAAGTACCACTCCGCATCGGCGGGGCTCAGGCTGATGCAGCCATGGCTGACATTCTCCAGCCCCATTGATTTGACGGCCCACGGAGCTGAATGCACGTAGAGGCCATGGTTGCTGAACCGGACCGCGTAATCCACCGTGAGCCGATACCCATCGGGATCGTCGACGGGGATGCCGACAGTGCTCGAATCCATGACCACCGAGCGGTCTTTGGACATGACGGCATAGGTACCGACCGGCGTCGGGAAATTCGGCCTGCCCATCGATGCCGGTATCACTCCTTCTTCACCCCAATGGGGTCGGTGGTGCGGTGCCGGCAGCCGAGGCGGCGGTGCGTCCTGGACTCCGTCGACGCTCACGGTGAACGTGTGATTTGCGATATCGGCAACACCGAGGACGACTGCGCCCGTTTCGAACTCCAGCGGCCGGGCCCCCACCGAAAGTGCCACCGTGCTGTGCGCCGGCCAGAATCGGTCGGGAACCCACTGCACGACGTAATTGTCGAGCCACTCAAACTTGCCGGTCATCGCCGGAGTCGACTTCACAGACTTCACTTCGATCGCACGTTCGGCCGCGTGCCGATCCGCTGAGTGGGTTAAGGGCCTGCTGAACGTCACAACGACGGGGTGAGCGACACCCACCACCGCGCCCCGTGTGGGTAGCACCGATGCGATGGTGAAGTCGCCGTGCGACAGGCTGGACGCCGCCAGGCGCACGCCGGGCCCCGCGACCACTGCCACGGCAATCCCGATCACCACCAGAACAGACCGAATTCCAGTCCGCATCTCTTCCCATCACCCTGTCGAATTACGTCGTTGTTGTTTGACGATGTTAGGGGTGCCATGACGGGTGGGCGGGTAGCGCGCGCTAGCAGCTTGATCAAGTCTTGGACAAGGTTTGATCACGGCCGGCGAAGCCGGCGGCTGGCGTCGGGGCGCGGTTACCCGCGCAGCACTGAGGAGTAGTAGACCGTATCGGCCATGGAGACCGAGTCGTGAGTCTGCGGGACCGCCTCAAGGTTGTTGTCGGCCAGCAGCTGGCTCATCGGCGTACCGACGGACCGCCACCCCAGGCCCTCCAGGATAGGAGGCGACGTCATTGCGCTCACCCTCGAAACCGAGCTCTTCCCAATCCAAGTCAAGACCGTGCTCACGCCATTTCGCGGTGGACCTGCGCATCATCTCCCGCGCTTGTTCGGTGTCTCGCTCCGGCCGGTCCGGCATGGCCTCGACCGCCAGCCGGCTGCCTTCGGCGCTCAGCGCGGTGATGTTGTCCATCAACCGGTCCTGGGCTTCGGGCGGCAGATAACCCAGCAGCCCCTCGGCGATCCAGGCGGTCGGGCGATTCGTGTCCAGGCCGGCCTCCCGCAACGCTGCGGGCCAGTCCTGCCGCAGATCGATTGCGACCGTGCGCAGTTCGGCTCCGGGAGCGGCGCCCAGACCTTCGAGGGTGGAGGTCTTGAACGCGATCACCTGCGGCTGGTCGATCTCGAAAACCGTCATGTCGGCCGGCCATTGCAAGCGGTAGGCGCGGGCATCGAGACCGGACGCCAGGATCACGGCCTGACGGATTCCGGCCTGCGTCGCGTCCTCGAAGAAAGAGTCGAAAAAGCGAGTTCGGGCGGCCATCGCGGCGGGCATGTGCTCGAGCTTCCAGCTGGACTCGTCGTCGTCGACGTCGGCGGCGACTAGGTCACCGGCCGCCCATCGCGTGAAGAAGTCCACCCCGACGGCACGAACCAGAGGTTCGGCAAATTGGTCGTTGATCACGGGGTTGTCGGCCTTGGTCGCGATCGCGCGGGCCGCGGCCACCATGGTTGCCGTCACGCCCACGCTGGTTGCCAGGTCCCAGGTGTCGTTGTCTGTGCGAGGCACGCTTGTCCTCCAAAGTAGTGGCTGAGAGATATTTAGTTAGTTTAACACTTAGGTGGTTTAATGACCGCCCGCTGCCGCGCACGCGTGACGTGCTTCACATCGGCCAGTCCGCAAACTACAGCCGCGGACGCCGACGAACTGCCTCGTGCGGCACCTTTACTCGATCTTGACCAGGTATTGAATTGCATCGCCGACGATTCGTCACGTGAGTACGCTTCCATTGGTGGAACTGGGGGTCTTGGGACCTGTCGAAGTCCGGCAGGACGGCAAACCCGTCGCTATCCCGGGCGCCAAGCCGCGCGCCATCCTGACGATGCTTGGGCTGCACGATGGATCGGCCGTTGCGGCCGACGCGCTCATCGAGCTGCTGTGGGGCGATGATCCGCCGCGCACCGCCGCCAAGGCCCTCCAGACCCACATCTCCTCGCTGCGCCGCGCCCTTGGCGACGGCGTCGTGGTGACCGAGGGAACGGGCTGGACTTGGCAAGGGCCCAGCCACCCAGGAGTCGACGCGACGCGCTACAAATCGTCGGCCAGGGCCGGCCGTGAGGCCGCGGCCGCCGGGGACACCAGCCACGCGGTGGCGCGATTCGAGGAGGCGCTCGCCCTGTGGCGCGGAATCCCCGAACTGCCCGATGGCCGGCGAGGCACCTCCGAAAAGACGCGGTGGATCGAGAGCCATGCCGCGTTGGTGGAGGACCGGGCGGATGCCCTGCTGGCGACCGGCCGCGCCGCGGAGATCATCGGCGAGCTCGAAGGCGCGGTGGCCGATGCGCCGCTGCGTGAGAGGCGCTGGGGCCAGCTGATGCTCGCGCTCTACCGCGCCGGCAGGCAAGGTGAGGCCCTTCGCGCCTATCAGCGGGCGCGGGCGCTGCTCGCCGACGAATTGGGGATCGATCCCGGACCGGACCTGCGCCGGCTCGAGGCCGCGATCGTCGCTCAGGACTCCGCACTGGAAGTCCCTGTGGTACAACAGCTTCCGGCCGTCACGCGGGCAGTCACCTTCCTGCTGACCGACATCGAGGGGTCGACGGCCGCCTGGGAGGCGGACGCCGACGCCATGGCGGTGGGTCTGGCCCGGCACGACGAGCTCGTCGAACAGGTCGTCACGTCGCGCGGCGGACGGCTGATCAAGACGCGCGGCGAGGGCGACGCCACGTTCTCGGTCTTCGACCGGCCGTCGGGGGCCGCCGCCGCAGCCATCGAGCTGCAGGAGGCCATCGTCGGCGAGCCATGGGCGCTGCGGGACCCCATGCGGATTCGCGTCGCGCTGCACACCGGGGAGGTCGAGCTCCGCGACGGCGACTACTTCGGTCGCGCGGTCAACCGCGCCGCAAGACTGCGGTCGCTGGCCGAGGGTGGGCAGATCCTATGCTCGGGCGCGACGGCCGAGCTCGTCATTGACTCGCTGCCCGACGACGTCGTGCTCGTCGACCTCGGAATGCGCGAGCTGCGCAACCTCGCCCGCCCCGAGCACGTTTTCGAGCTCCGTCTCGAAACCACCGACGAGCGTCGTGCGCCAGATCCAACCGATGAACCGATGCAGCGCCCCAGCCTGCCCGCGGTGCTGGCCGGCCCCGGGCCGTTCGTCGGGCGTGGTCGCGAGCTCGAGCGACTTTCTTCCGCGCGGCAGACCGTGCTCGCCGGCGGCACGAACGCGGTGCTGATCGCCGGCGAACCCGGTGTCGGCAAGACGCGGTTGGCCGGCGAGTGGTCCCGACAGGCCTACGACGAAGGCGCCGTTGTCGTTTACGGCCGTTGCGACGAGGACCTCGGTGCGCCGTACCAGCCGTTCGCAGAAGCCCTGCGTTCGCTGGTGCCGTGCCTGGCTCGGGGCGGGGGTAGCGGCGGGCTTCGGGGGCTGCGCGGCGTGGAGGCACTACTCCCCCTGGTTCCCGGGCTGGCCGATGCCCTACCCGATCTGGCCGCGCCGACTCGCGCCGATCCGGACACCGAGCGCTACGCACTTTTCGATGCCGTCGTTGCACTATTGGGACTCGCCTCCGCGGGCGCGCCCGTCATTCTGATCCTCGATGACCTGCACTGGGCGGCCAAGCCCACGCTGCTGCTATTGCGGCACCTCCTGCGTTTCGGCGAGCACGCCCGCGTGCAGGTCGTCGGCACGTATCGCAGCACCGACCTCGACCGCTCCCACCCCCTGGCGGCGATGCTCGCCGACCTGCACCGGGACGGCACCGCCGACCGGCTTGCGCTCGGTGGCCTCGACGAGGACGACGTGACCGCGTATGTCGCCGAGGCCGGCTACCACGACGAAGACCTGGCCCGGGCGTTGGCGTCGGTCACGGGTGGCAACCCGTTCTTCCTGATCGAGGCTTTGCGCCACGTGGATGAAAGCGGCGGCCGGTGGGACGCGAGCACCCTGCCGCAGGGGGTTCGCGAGGCCGTCAGTCGCCGCCTTTCGCGGCTGGCGCCCGATGCGAATAAGGCCCTGTCCACGGCGGCGGTCGTCGGCAGCCGGTTTGCCCTGGAACTGGTCGAGCGCGTCGTCGGCGACGACCTCGTCGACGCATTCGACGAGGCGTGCAAGGCCGGAATCGTCGTCGAAGAGCCAGGCGGCCGCTACCGGTTCAACCACGCCCTCGTGCGACAGTCGCTGCTGGCCGAGCTGCCGTCCGTGCGGCGCATGCGCCTGCACCAGCGGATCGCCACGACGCTGGAGACCCAGCCCGGCGCCGACGACGAGTTGCTCGCCGAACTGGCTCACCACTACTTCGAGTGTGCGTGGGCGGGAAACGCGGCCAAGGCCGTCGAGTACTGCCGACGCGCCGCAGACCAGGCGATGGCCCGCCTCGCTTACGAAGGCGCCGCGGACCTGTACAACCGCGCCTTGCACGCGCTCGAGGAGATCGACGACGAGCTGCCCGACCGCGAGGACCAGGTCACCGAGCTACTCGTTGCACGCTGCGAGGCCCTGCTGGCCGGGGGTGACGTCGCTTCGGCGGCGGGCGCGGTATCGCAATTGCAAACGGCGACAGTCGATTCAGCCCGATTGGCGGCATGGGCAACCTGTTTCGACGGTCAGCTCTCGATGCTGATCCATCCCGAGCGACTGGACGAGGTCGAGGCCGCGGTGGGGGTGGCCGCCGACAAACTCGCGGAACTCGACGACGCGGCCGGAGAAGCCAAGGCGCAGACCGTCCGCGCCGCTTGCCTCGCCCGCCTTGGGAGGATCGGCGATTGCGAAATCGCCCTGGACGACGCTCTCACGGCGGCGCGGCGCGGGCGGGAACCCCGCGCGGTGAACGAAGTGCTGGCGAATGCTCCACTTGCCGCGCTGTGGGGACCCAACCCGGTCCCGCGCGCGGGCGGGCGGTGCCTTGATGTGGTGCGGCTGCTCCGAATCACGACCGACTCACCCGCGGTGGAGGCCACGTCGACGCGATGCCAGGCCGTTCTGGAAGCCTTCCGCGGCCGCGGCGCCGCCGCCCGGCGGATGGTCGACTCCGCCCGGCGGACGGTCACCGAGCTGGGCCTGCGCCATGCGCTGCTCGAGGTTGAGCAGTTCGCCGGCATCGTCGAGCTGGTCGTGGACGATCCCGCCGCGGCCGAGGTGCATCTGCGCAAGGCCTACAACGGCTTTCGCCGGATGGGCCTCGACGCCGACACCGCCGAGACCGCCGCGCTGCTGGGGCGAACCTGTCTGGCGCTCGACCGAGATGCCGAGGCCGTCGAATTATGCACGGAGAGTGAGCGTCTCGCCGGGCATGCGCTGAAGCCATCGATCGCTTGGCGGACCCTTCGGGCGCATCTGCTGTCGCGCGGCAACGATCATGCCGAGGCGCAGCGGGTCGCCGAGGCCGCCGTCGGCCTGGCCGAACGCACCGACCTGTTGGTGGATCACGGCGACGCATGTGCTTCACTGGCAACGGTTTTGGGCGCGGCTGGCGACGCCGCCGGGGCGCGCGTCGCCGCGGAGCGCGCGGTTGGTCTGTACGACCGCAAGGGTGCCGCCGCGCTCGCCGAGAAAGCGCGCGGCATCCTTGGCGAGCGCGCCCTCCCCGCGGCCCCGCCTGCACCGGAGCCGCCGAGCGTCGAGTTGGACAACGCGTGCGTGCGGGCGGCCACCCGACTCTATGGTGCCTTGGAACGCGAAGCTTGGGATGAGGTCGAGCAGCAGTTCGCATCGGAGATCACCACCGAGGTCCGTCGGAAGATTGTCGGCTTCCCCCGAACAATCTTTTCGCCGGGCGAATGGGCATCCGGGCTAAGAACGGTCTCAGCGCTAGGCGCGTGGCGGGTGCGCCATGCGGTGCTCGCCGTGCGAGGGGAGAGCCTGGCTGTCACCCGGGTCGTCGTCAGTCTTGCTGCTGACGGCAGCCCCGGGGCACCAGAGGAAGCGCTGCTCCACCTATTCGGCCTCGACAAAGAGGGCCGAATCGCGCTGCACATCGCATTCGACGTGGATGACGTCGACGCCGCACTAGCCGAACTCGACGCCACGCATGCCCGACTTGAGGAGGGACGACCTCGAGTTCCCCTCGAGAATGCGGCGAGCCGAGCCGATGATCGGGCCAACGAGCTCTTCGCTAACCGCAGCTGGGACGAATTCGACATGATGTTCGCCGACGACCTCCAAATCCATGACCGACGGCGAGGGGTACGCCGAGAGGGCAGCGACCGAGCTACAGAGCTCGCGAATATAAGGGCGATCGCGGACATCGGCGTCAAGACCTTGACGTCACACGTTCTGGCTGTCCGTAGTGAGCGTCTCGCCCTGGTTCGAGCTGTCTTCTGGGGTCGCGACCAGCGGCCCGAGGCGTTCCGCACCGAGCTGCTCCGCGTCACCGAGATCGACACCGGCGGCTTGATCGTGGCCATGATCTCGTTCGACGTCGACGACTTCGCGACCGCGACCGCCGAGCTCGACCGTCGCTACCTCTTAGGCGAAGCGGCCCACGCGGGTGCGTGGTCGGTAGTCGCGGGTGCCTTCGTTGCGCACAATCGGCGCGAACTCTGGGCGACGACACCGGGTGCGGTGAGTATCGACCACCGCCCGGTGGCAGCGTTTGCGCCCGGTGAAGGGATGGAATACATCCGCGCCGGGTGGGACCTCGACCAGAACCTCAGCATCTACATCGAGACGGCGCATCGGGTCAACGACCTCGGCGCGGTTTTCACGTGGGCGGGCTATGGAAGCTCGCACGAGGGCTTCGAAGCCGAGTGGCGGGGCGTCACCGTAATGACGGTCGACGGCGAAATGGTCGACCGCATGGAGGTGTTCGGCGAGGCAGACATCGATACAGCGATCGCGAAGTTCGATCAACTCGCCCGGCCGGCAGCGCGGCTGGAGAACGCGGCCAGCCGAATTACCGAGCGCCTCGAAGCGCGCTTCACAGCCCGCGACTGGACCACACTGTCCGAGATGCTGGCCGACGACGTTTTCAGCGACGATCGCCGCCACGTCGTGAACGCGGGGATCAGACGCGGGAAGGATGCCGCGATCCGAGATGCGCGCGCGAATTCCGAACTAGGCGTTAGGGATATAACGTCAACCGTCATCGCGACGCGCGGCGAGCGCCTGGTCCTGCGCCGCGCCCGATACTCCGGCGAGACGTTCCACAACGATCTCCTCAGCGTGTTCGAGATCGGCGGCGACGACCGCGTCGTGGCACGCGTCGTGTTCTACCCCGACGACTTCGAGGCCGCCATCGAAGAGCTCGACGCCCGCTACCTCGCCGGCGACGCGGCCGCCCACGCGCACACGTGGTCGGTGATCGCGGGCGCATACGCCGCGGTCAACCGACGCGAGCTGCCTGCCGTTACACCGGACTGCGTCAGCATCGACCACCGCCGGGGCACAGCGTTCGCATCCGGCGACCTCACCGCGGCCATCCGCGCCTCCTTCGACCTCACGCCGCGCCTAAGCATCTGCACAGAGGCGGTGCACCGGCTCAATGACCTCGGTGCGGTCGTGACCAATGCGGCGTATGGGACGTCGCACGAGGGCTTTGACGCGGAGTGGCGAATCGTTCAACTTCTGACCGTCGAAGGCGAGCGGATCAACCGCCACGAGGTATTCGACGAGACGGACCTGGAGGCGGCGATCGCGCGGCTCGATCAGCTCAGCCGTCCGGCAACGCGCTTGGAGAACGCGGTTTCCCGATTGGCCGAGAAATTCCTGGCGCATTTTGCGGGCCGTGACTGGGACGCCATGGCAGAACTAATCGCCGACGATATGTCGTCAGAGGATCGCCGTCAGATCGTCAACGCTGGCATCCGACTCGGTCGAGATGCCGAGATGGCGAACTGGCGGGCCACCGGCTACGTCTGGACCAATGTGGACGCGACCGTGGTCGCGACCCGTGGAGAGCGCCTCGCGCTCTTGCGTTTCGCCGTCGCAAGCCAAGACCAGCCGACCGACGGGTTCCATGGTGCGGCGCTCGCAGTCAGCGAGATCAACGACGACAACCGAGCCGTGGCAACCGTCGTGTTCGACATCGAAGACTTCGATGCCGCCATCGCGGAGCTCGACGCCCGGTACCTCGCCGGCGAGGGGGCCCCGTATGCGCGCACGTGGTCACTCGTCGCGGACGCCTTCGCCGCGATCAACAGACACGAACTGCCCGAGTTCGGACCGAACTGGGTCAACATCGACCACCGACGCGGAGCAGCGTTCGCAACTGGCGACATGACCGCCTACCTCGACGAGTTGTTCCACGACACGCCGGACATCAACGTCTACATCGAGGTCGTGCATCGCCTGAGCAACCTCGGGGCCGTCATTACCCAGGGGGCACAAGGCACCTCGCAACAAGGCTTTCGGGCAGAATGGCGGGAGATCGGGATTTTCATGTTCGACGGCGATCTGCTGAGCCACTACGAACTGTTCGACGCGGCAGACCTCGACGCCGCGCTTGCGCGGTTTGATCAGCTAAGCCGGCCGGCACCGCGGCTGGATAACACGGCAAGCCAAGTGTGTGAGCGTTACTTGGCGCACTACGCAGCGCGCGACTGGGATGCCATGGCGGAGATCCTGGCCGTCGACTTTTCTAGTGACGATCGCCGTCGGGTGGTGAGCGCCGGGGTCCGATGTGGTCGAGACGCCCAGATCGCGAACATGCGGGCGATCTCCAATGTCGCGATCGCGAATGTGACGTCGACTAACGTGGCCAACCGCGGCGAGCGCCTGATCCTGCAGCGCGTCCGCTTCTCGGACCGGGACCAAGGATCCGATCCATTCCTCACGGAGAGGCTCGGCGTCGGCGAGATCGACGCCAACGAGCGGATCGTCGCGTTCGCCTCATTCGACGTCGACAACTTCGACGCCGCCCTCGCTGAGCTCGACAAGCGGTACCTCGCCGGCGAAGCCGCGGCCCACGCGCACACATGGTCTGCCGTCTCGGGCGTTTACGCCGCGCTCAATCGGCATGAATATCCCGCACTTACACCGGATTCGGTTTGCATAGATCGTCGGCCGCTGGTATCGATCGAGGCGGTTGATTCGGCGACCTGGATCCGTAGGACGTGGGACCTGACGCCGGACCTCACCAACTACATCGAGACAGTGCATCGGCTCAGCAACTTCGGAGCGGTACTTACCCACGCAGCGCATGGCACGTCGCATGAGGGCTTCGGCGCGAAATGGCGGTTGCTCGCGGTCGTGGTGTTCCAAGACGACCGAATCGGCCGTGTGGAGCTATTCGACGAGGCAGACCTCGATGCCGCGCTCGAAAGGTTCGACGAGCTACAGTGACTGAGACGACGCCACAACCCCAACCGCTGTACCTGCTGGCGGACAGTCAGCTGCTTTTCTGGAAGCGACAGGGCCGACTGCTCCTCGAGGCGGCCCTCGACGGATTGGCTCGGGACACGCTGCGCGCGGCCTACGTCGGCGCGTCCAACGGGGATCGTCCGGAGTTCTACGAGATCTTCGAGGCGGCCATGGACGCGATCGGAATCACCGAGCGCCGCATGGTCGATTCGTCGTTCCGTCCAGACGACCGCGCCTTCCTGGAAGATGCCCGACTTATCGTCCTCGCGGGCGGCGATGTACGTCTCGGCTGGAACACCTTCGAGAAAACCGGCATGAAGGCCGCGATCCTGGGTCGATACGCCAAAGGGGCGGTCCTGGTGGGCATTTCAGCCGGCGCCGTCCAACTCGGACGATTCGGAATCGTCGAGAAAGTGGACTCCCCCGGCACCGAGCTGCTCGAGATGTTCAAGCTGGTTCCCGTGGTCGTCGACACGCACGACGAGCGGGCCGCGTGGGCGCGGCTGTCGCGCGCGATTGATTCTTTGCAGGGAGCGGCCACCGGGATCGGAATCTCCTCCGGAGGCGGAGTCATCGTGCACACGGATGCCACCATCGAACCTCTGCGGCGTCCCGCGGACGAATTCCGTTTCGACGGTGCGAGCGTCACGCACTCGCTGTTGTATGCCGAAGACCGCGACTAATGGACACCATGAATGTCCGGGTGCGCTCGCCGGCGTCAGGCGGGGGCGTTCGGCGTCACCAGGAACTTCTCTCCCGTCGCCCGCTTGACGTATTCGTTGAACGCGCCGGGGTGGAGCATCCCGGCGAGTGAAACCTCCCGGGTGTAGTTACTCGCGAACGTCGTGGTGAGCTCCGCGGCAACCCGAGCACGGAGCCGGCCGAAGGTCTCGGCCCCGGCGCCGGCAATGAATGGGGTCAGCAGCCATCCTCCGATGCCCCACGCCATGCCGAAGTTCCGGGTGAGCACCGTGGGACCGGTGTCGAGTGCACCGTAGATGTAGACCTGCTTGTGGACGCTGGACCCGTAGCGCGAATACTGCGCCGCTGTCGAATTGGCTGCCTCCTCCATGCCGTTGAGGATCTGGCTCACCAGCGTTCCACCACCGGTCGCGTCGAAAGCGAGCGTCGCCGATGTCGCTTTGAGAGCCTCGACGAGGTCCGCCTGGAACGACGGCGACGACGAGTTGCAGACATAGGATGCGCCGAGCGACCTCAGCAGCTCCTCTTGTTCCGGCTTGCGAACGATATTGACCAGCGGTATCCCGTCTTTCTGGCAGAGCTTGACCAGCATCTGGCCCAGGTTCGACGCCGCGGCGGTGTGTACCAGGGCGGAATGCCCTTCGCGGCGCATGGTTTCGGTCATTCCGAGTGCCGTCATCGGATTGACGAAGGACGATGCCCCATCCCGTGCGGTAGTCCCATCGGGCAGGACCAGGCATGCGCCGGCGTCAATCGCCCGGTATTGCGTGTACATCGCGCCGCCGGCGATCGCCACGGTCTTTCCGACGAGCGCTTGGGCCGCTGCGGACGACCCGGCGGCCACCACGGTGCCTGCACCCTCATTACCCACGGGAAGCGATTCGTCGAGTCGCGCCGACAGAGCTCCCAGGGTGGACTCTTTTACCGAGGCGGTGACGACAGGACGCTCGGGCGTGCCGGCGACCGTCGCCGTGGTCATGTCCGCGCTGGCAATGAGCAGGCCCAGGTCTGACGGGTTGATCGGCGAGGCCTCCACCCGCACCACCACTTCATTGGCGCCCGGGGCTGGAACCGGAACCTCCTGCAGGGAGAGTTCGAGTTTGCCGCCAGACGTCACCAACGAACGCAGCTCTAGGGCAGTATCGGGCAAATCTCCGGCCATGGGTGGTGCCTCGTTTCTCTTTCCGACGGATGTTCAGACCATAGGAACCCGCAAAGCCTTCAGGAATCTTCCCCGATCGGTTTCGCGAGCCGGCAGCCCGGAACCGACCCGTGCGCCGGCCCGGCCGATTGCGAACCCAGGAGCCGTCCGCCGGCGTGACCGGGGCATCACATCGTTCCCGATTTTCTCTATTCTTCGTATTTGTGCCGCTGCAGATCCGCCCACTGGCGGCATCGTCAGCGCCGAGAAGAGGCCACGAAGGAAGGCAGCGCGTCCAATGCCCCCACCTCGTTGGCTCACCGACTTGCCCTCACCATGATGGCCCTTCCCTTCATGGTCGGCGCTTTCCTGTTTACTAGCAACGCGATCGCGGCGCCAACGACGCCCACTCCTTCTTGGGACCGAAAGGCGTTACGCTCGAGAATATTTCATCGATGGTAAGCCCGGCGGAATCGACCTACCGCCCGGGATAGCCCTTTCTCGAGCCCGCGAGCGGGTGCGCATGGCCACAACCTCGAGCCGTCATGAGGACCACCCGCCGCCGCCACCCAGCCACAGCGGCGGCTCCTGGTCGTTATACATGCTCTTGGGCCGCCACCGCTGTCTGCGCAACAGCCGGCCGGCATGGTGCTCGGCCACGTCCTTCAGGTACTCGACGTCGTCGCTCGTCCACGGGTGCTGGCCGGTGCCGTCCAACCACCACCTCGGTTGGCCGTCCTGCTCGTAGCGAGTTATCCGGTAGCGCCAGGCGACGTGCCTGCCCTTGGCGTCAATCTCCCAGTCCAACTGGCGGGGGCGCAGGGCCTCGGGAGTCGCCTGGAAAAACTCCTCGGGATGAGTTATCCGGATCTCGACAAACTCGCCACCCATGAGTTAACCGTACGCTGGCCTGCGGCAGTGCTTCTAGCTGCGAAGACGGAAGACCATTCAGCTGGCAGCACGCGCGCCCGAGCGGGTGCCGGCTGCCGCGCTTTTCGGCCCGGCTAGGCGATCCGAGGCGGCTGAAAACCGTTGAGCAGATAGGGTATTTGCGGTTGCTGACGTCGGTGGCGACGCCCAACCTGCATCATCGGCAGGGGGTATCCGGACGAGCACCGGCGTCACGCGCTCGAAGATCCCCAGAACATCAGGATCCAGCCAGACCGCCCGGAATAGCCGCGCTCATTAACGCAGCATTCGGCAGGTGCGGCGCGCGCCGACCTAGGACGACATGTCGAAATTTTTCGCCGGCGAAAAGCCACCCAAGCTGTACGCTCGGCGCTACCGTGGTCTCGGCCGGCGCACAGATCTTGACCAGGGTTGCGCGAGAGGCCGACGTGGCCCATTGGCGAAGTCTGCACGGGGGTGGTATGGCACAATCCGGCAATGCCGCCCACGACAAGGCGTAGCCCGGGTCGTCCTCCGGCTGCGAGCGCGGACAAGACGCGAAAGCGCATTGTGCGGGCGGCTCGTGCCGTGTTCAGTGAACGCGGCTACGACGGGGCGACTTTCCAGGAGATAGCCGACCGCGCCGATCTGACCAGACCAGCGATCAACCATTACTTTTCCAGCAAGCGGGCGCTATACACCGAGGTGACGGAGGACTCGAACGAACTGTTCGTCACCACGTCCAGTGTCGAAGAGGCACGTCGCGAGACGACGTTGGTGGGGCGCCTCGTGACGTTCATTACGTTCGCCATGCGGTCTAACTTCGAGAATCCCTCTGCGTCGGCGTTTCTGGTCACCACGCTGCTCGAATCGCGGCGACACCCAGAATTGAGTAGCACCGGAAACGCTGCCCTGCAGCTGCGCGTTGAATTTCTGACCTGGGCGATCAATGAAGCCATCGACCGTGGCGAGCTCGAACCTGACGTAGACGTCAATTCACTCGTCGAAACATTGCTCGTGGTGCTCTTCGGCGTCGGATTGTATGCCGGGTATATACGGAGCCCCCAGGAGATGGAGGCGATCACCGGCACGTTGCGACTGCTGCTCGAGGGCACGCTGTTGCGGGCCAAACCCTAACCACTGGATGCCGCTTCTCGCCCGCCCGCCGCGTAAGCCCGCGATTGACCGCTGCCGAAGTATCGTCTGAGTACCTGTCACCGCAGGCGGGAGGTGCCAAAATGCTCGTGCGAAAGGTGGAACTGGACTTCACGGACGCGAAGATCAGATGGGCGGAGGACCAACCGGAGTTCTGCCACCTGCTGAACGCGACCTCGAGTTTTCTGCATCACCTGGAAACCTTCTTAAACAAGGCCGTCCGGCAGTCCCGTAGGGACCTCGACGCGGCCGCGCACCCGGCGTTGAACAGCGACGTCTCGATGTTCTGCGCGCAGGAGGGTTGGCACGCCAAGCTGCACGCCCAGTTCAATGCCAAACTCGTCGACTCCGGCTACCCATGGATCGGTCCCGCGGCCGACAAGATGCGCGATGACTTCCAGAGGTTCTTGGCGACGAAGAGCCCCCGCTGGTGCCTGGCCTACTCGGAGGGGTTCGAAACCGTCGGCCCGATCGTCTCGCAGTTCTTCTTCGAGGAGGCGGGCGACGTCCTGTACGACTGGGATGAACCGACCGTGTACCTCTGGCTCTGGCACTTCGCCGAGGAGTACGAGCACCGGAGTGTGTGCAACCACCTCTTCAAGGAGGTGTACGACAACAACTATCCGGCGCGGATCTACGGCATGCTGTACGCGCTGTGCCACCAGTTCTCGTATACCTTGCGAACGGCAAACGCCCTGATCAATGCGGACCTCGCCGCCGGGCGGATCACGGAGTCGAAGCTAACGAGCAAGCTGCGCTTCGCCAAGATGATGAGACGCTTCTGGTGGTACATGCTGCCGAAGGTCCTGTTCCGGACCATGCGCCCGAGCTACGATCCGGAAAGCATTCCGCCGCCCAAGAACTCGATGAAATTCCTGGCGCAGGCAGAACAGCGCTACGCCATCCGCAGGCCATCCGAATTCACCGACGAGCCCGCTGGCTGAGTGGCATTCACTCACCATCGCCCCGCTGAATCACAGGCGGCGTCAAGGGGATCCGTCCCGCACTGGCGCCACCGTCGACCGCAAGGTCCGCGCCCGTGACGTACGAGGAGCCATCCGATGCGAGGAACGCCACCAAGGTGGCGACTTCCTCCGGCGCCCCCACGCGGTTCAGCGGCGATCCGGGATGCCCGCCCGGTCCGCGGTGCACGTTGAGGTGCGCGATCATCGGCGTATCGATCATTCCGGGGTAGACCGTGTTCACGCGAATGCCGAACTGCCCGAGCTCAATTGACGCCACCTTAGTCAAGCCACGCAGGCCCCATTTGGACGACCCGTAGGCGCCATAGCCGGCGAGCCCTTGCAGACCCGCCTGCGACGAGATGTTGATGATCGATCCCCCGCCGGCCGCCTTCATGGGTTCGGCAACCGCTTTGATACCGAGGAAGGGCCCGACGAGGTTGACCCGCAGCATCCGCTCCAGGTCGTCGACGCGCTGGTCCAGAATCGGCACGACGGCGCATATCGCCGCGTTATTCACCAGCACATCGAGGTGGCCGAATTCGTTGCAGGCAAACGTAACCACCTCTGCCCAGCCGTCCGCGCTGCTGACGTCGTGGCGGACGAACCGAGCCGCGTCACCGATCGACGCGGCTACTTCGTGGCCTTCGTCGTCGAGGATGTCCGTGATGACGACCCGCGCACCCAGCGAGGCGAACAATCGGGCCTCGGCCGCTCCCTGGCCGCGCGCTCCCCCGGTGATAATCGCGACCTTGCCCGAGAGGTCCACCAACCCGTTGCCCGTCACTGCTCGTCTGTGTTCACATCGAGGCCGATGACCATGAGTTCGCTGAGGCGGCGCGGCAATTCGGTCATCATGGCCGTCGCCACGATGCGCCGCGGCAGCGTGACATACCGTCGCTGATGTTCAACGGCGTCCGCGATCGCGTTGGCGACGGTCCTCGGGTCCAGGTCTTTGCGCGGCAGCATGTGCCACCGTTCGGCACGTTCGGTCACTCGCCGGGTCGGCCCGAAGTCCCGGAGATTGTCGATCATGTCCGTCTTGACCGCGCCGAGCTGGACCAGCGTCGTTCCCACCGGCGTGCCACGCAACTCCTGCCGCAATCCGGACGTGAACTGACTCAGCCCGGCCTTCGTGGTGCCGTATAGGGTGACGCCCGGAGTGACGCTGAGTGCGCCCATCGACGACACGTTGACGATGTGCCCGCGGCCCCTGGACACCATTCGCGGCATCACCTGACGGCACAGCTCCAATGGCGCGGCGAGGTTGACCTGCAACAGATCCCGAACTTGCTCCGCCGAGGTGTCCGCGAACAGGCGCACACAGTCCAGCCCGGCATTGTTGACCAGAACGTCGATCGGACCGTCAGTCTCCACCCGGTCGATCAAAGCCTCAACGGCCGCCGGGTCGGTGAGGTCGGTCGGATAGGCCTTGCCGCCCAGCTCCTTTGCGAGCGCCGCGAGAGCATCGCCGCTGCGCGCGACCAGCGCGACCTCGCCGCCGCGATCCGCGAACGTCTGTGCAATGCTGCGCCCCAGGCCGCGGCTGGCACCGGTGATCAGGACGCGGGCTTTTTTCAACTTCACGGCGGCTCTCTTCAGTCGATCGGCAGGTTGCTATCGGCAATTGCGTTGTCTTGCATAGGCTCTTGCACTCCAAGCGCGGCACGCAACACCGTGCACACGTCCGCATTGGCCTGTTCGGCCATGGGCACATCGTCGGGCAGGTTGAAGAACCCGTGGAACATCCCGGGGTAGCGTCGCACGGTGGCGCGAACTCCGGCCGCCCGCAGCCGGTCGGCGTACTCCTCGCCGTCATCGCACAGCGGGTCGAACTCGCCGGTGACGACGTGCGCCGGTGGCAACCCGGCCAACTCCCCGAGTATCGGTGAAGCGAACACGTTGTGGTGATCACCGTCGCGGCCAAGGTACTGCTGGGTGAACCACCGCTGGTGCTCCAGCGTGAGCACCCCGCGCGCCGACGGGTCACGAATCTCCTTGGGCCGGCGGCGCTGATCGACCACGGGATAGATCAGCAGCTGAAACGCGATGGGCGGCCCACCCCGGTCGCGGGCGATCATGCAAGCGACCGCCGCCAGGTTTCCGCCGGCGCTGTCGCCGGCGAGCACGAGGCGGTCCGCGTCGCCGCCGAGGTCGCACGCGTGCGCGGCTGCCCATTTCGTGGCGGCGCAGGCGTCTTCCACGGCGGCGGGAAAGGGGTTCTCCGGGGCCAGCCGGTAGTCGACCGAAATCACAATCCCCCCCACGCCGTTGGCCAGCCGCCGACAGCACGCGTCGTGCGAATCCAGGTCGCACAGCACGAAACCGCCCCCGTGCAGGTAGACGACGAGCGGTACCGCCGCCGACGAAGCGTCCGGCGCAAGCGGGTAGTAGATGCGCACCGGAATCTCGGTAGCGGGTTCCGCTCCGGGGATGCTGCGGTCCTCGACACACGCGACGGGAACGTGCCGACGTGGTTTGCGGCTGGCTTTCAAGCTGGCCCGGACCTCCGCGGCGTCCGCGTTGCCGTCGCGGATCAAGGCGAATGCCGCTGACATGCGTTGCGCCAGTTCATGCTTGGTTAACTCGACCGCGGTGTCGGCCTGGCCGCCGAGATCCGGGCGACTCACCTGACACCGCCGACCTCAAGCTGCCGACGCACCACTTTGCCGGTCGCATTGCGCGGCAGGCCGTCGAGACACTCGACCTCGGATGGCACCTTGTACCGCGCGAGGTTGGCGCGCACGTAATCCTTGATCGTCTCGCCGTCGAGTGTGGTGCCCTCAGCCGGCACGACGAATGCCTTGAGGCGCTGGCCGAAGTCGGGATCGGACACGCCGACGACGGCGGCCTCGGCCACGCCGGGATGGCCGGAGATGAGGTTCTCGACCTCCAGCGGATAAACGTTCTCGGCGCCGCTGATGATCATGTCGTCGTCCCTGCCGTCGACGTAGAGCCGTCCGGTCTCGTCCAGATGACCGACGTCGCCGCTACTGAGCAATCCGTCGATCACTTCCTTTTGTTGGCCGTCGCTGTAACCGCCGAAGCTGACCGTGCTGCCGGCAAAGATCCGGCCGATGGTGCCCGGCGTGGTGATCGGCGCGCCGATGTCGTCGTACAGCGCGACCCTGCAGCCAACCGGGGGTCTGCCAACCGTGGCGGGGTTGCAGGCGAGGTCGTCTGGCATGGCGACGCTGATCACGGCGAGTTCGGTTGAGCCGTACTGGTTGTAGAGCACCGGGCCGAATCGGTCCAGCGTCCGCGTCACCAGATCCGGCGCCATGGCCGACCCGGAGACGTAGATGATGCGCAGCGAACGCGTGTCGTATGCGTCTAGCACATCCTTCGGTAGGGCGAGGATGCGCTGCAACATGGTGGGCACGACGACCAGGATGTTGCAACGATATTCGGCGACCGCCCGCAGGGAAGCCTGCGGGTCGAACCTTTGGCGCAGTATCAGCCGGTTACCCAGGGCCAGGGACAACACCGCCTGGCCCAACCCGGTGCCGTGGAAGATCGGCGCCGCCAACAGGCATACCTCGTCCCGCCTGCGCGGCACGCGGTCCAGCAACTGCGCGGAGAACAGCGGGGATGTTTTTCCGCGGGGGGCGCCCTTCGGGATGCCGGAGGTTCCGCTGGTGAGCAGGGTGAGCCCGCCGGGCTTTTCCGGCGCCGGCACCGCCGCGCCGGACGTCGAGGAGATCAGTCGTTCGATGCGAACCGCATCCGTGTCAGGAATTGGTCCCGGATCGGCGATGAACTTTCGCACGGACGGATCGACCGCATCGAGGAGACCGGTGAATTCGCGATCATGAACAAAGACCGAAACAACCTCGCGGCGCGCAACTTCGGCGAGCTGCGGCTTCGCGAACCCGGTATTCATCAGCAGTGTTTGCGCTCCGACCTTGTTGGCCGCGGCGATAACCGTGATGAGCCCCCGGTGGTCGCGACACAAGACGGCGACCACTGTCCCCGGGCCGACACCAATCTCCGACCACGCTCGCGACAGCGCGTTCACCCGTCGGTTGAGATTGTCGAAGCTCACGTCGCCGGCTTCGTCGGTGATGGCCACGGCGTCACCGCAGCGCCGTGCGGCGCTCTCGACGAGTCCAGCGAATGGACCGTACTTCTTGGCCAGGATGAACGACCGCACGCCCTCGATAGGGCCCCCGGACATACCCGACTCGCGCAACACTCGAACGCTGTGCATGGTCACAACCATGCTTTCGAACTTGTCGCGCACGGTCGCGCGGTAGTTGGCCAAAACCTGCACGAACAGCACTGTATTAGCAGGCACAAGTCCCGCCGACGCAAAATCCCATCCATCGGGAGCTGACGCCACACAGCATGATGGAAACGCGGTTGACTGTTACCGACGAGAATTGGCTCTGGAGACGACCGTCTCCCGCACTTAGCGAGGTGGCTCGATGCGGCGCCTTAACAGCATGGACAACTTGTTTCTCAAGCAAGAGAACGGAACACAGCCGCAGCACACGATCAAGGCCGTCCTGCTCGACCCCGCCGCGGCGAGCCAGCCGCTGACCTTCGACGCGGTGCGGGCCCTCGTGCCCGCCCTGCTGGAGAACGTCGAGCCGTTGCGCTGGCAACTGCTACTGCCTCGCCTGGGTGCCCGACCCTGGTGGATCGAACGGCCGCAGATCGACCTCGACTACCACGTCAACTACGCCAAGGCGGATCCGCCAGGGGGCGACCGTGAGCTGGCGGCGCGGGTAAGCGAGATCGTCTCGGTGGGGCTCGACCGCGGCCGTCCCGCATGGCAGTTGTGGTACATCGACGGGCTGGCCGGCGGCCGGATAGCGCTGGTCCTCAAGCTTCACCACGCGCTCGCCGACGGGCTGGCTTCGGTGCGGCTTCTCGAAACCATCTTCAGCACCGATGCGGGCGAACCGTTGCCGACAGCTGGGCGAGCTTCGGCGAACGAACAGCGGCCGAACGCCGCGAGTTGGCTGCGGATGCTTGCCATCCACGAGGGCGGCGCAGCGCTTCGATTTCCGCGTGTCTTGGCGCGCTCGGCTCGGACGGCCGGGACCATCCGCAGCCGCCGCAGGGCCGGCCGGCCCGGCTTCGCCGAGGCGTTCGCGGCGCCCACCACACGTTTCAACGAGCCGTTCACCGTCGATCGGCAGTTCGCCTACGTCCGATGCGACATGGCCACGATCAAGCAGATCAAGAGCGCATTCGGCGTCACCCTCAACGATGTGTTTCTCGCGGCGTGCAGCGGCGCGATCCGCTCCTATTTGGACCACCACGGCGAGCTGCCCGCCGAATCGCTGACCACCGTTGTGCCGGTGGCGATTCGGCCACCCGGGGCGGAAGTTGACTGGGGCAATCAGGTGACCATATGGAGCGTCTCGTTGGCCACCGATGTGGCCGACCCCGTCGAACGGCTGCAGCGCATTGCCGCCAATACCCAGGCCGCGCGGGCGGTGCACGCCGAGCGTGATCTCTGGCTGTTCGGCGACTGGATGGACTATTGGCCGCTGTTCTGGTTCTACGCTCGTGGGTTGCCGCTGCTGGGTGCCCTGGCCCGGCGGCGGCCGACCTACAGCATGACGGTGTCGAACGTTCCCGGCCCGAAGCAGCAGCTGTACTTCGCTGGCGCGCCAATCGAAAACATCATTTCGGTGGGCCCGATAATTTATCCGTACGGCCTCAACGTGACGGGCTGGAGCTACCTCGGCAACATGACAATCGGAATGCAGGCCTGCAAGAAAAGCGTCCCTGACATATCCCAAATCACCGACGGCATCCCGCACGCCCTCGCCGAACTCGCCGCGCTGGCAGCACCTCGAGGCTCGGTTAAGCCGGCGGCGCAAGCCCGCTGAGCTGAGTCCCCCGCGGGCGCACTGATGGCAGACTCTGCTGGCATGCCGGCAGAACTTCGCCCCTTCGCTGCGGAAAATGATCCGCCCGGTCCCATCTGCCCGCCCAGTGGTGTCACCGCAACTTCACCACGAAGGCGGCGAGTGAGGCCACCACCAGCAGCACGGAGAACGCCACATTGATACGCGTAGGCAGTGCGGTGCCGGCGGCGTCTGCGCGCAGCAGCTCGAGACCGATCCGGCCGATTCCGTAAGCGGCTGCCGCGCCGAGAAACAGCAGGCCGGGATGTTCGGAACGCCCGGGCAACGACAGTGCGACGATCAGAATCGTTGCTGACCAACCAGCTTCGAAGAGTTGCGTCGGGTAGCGGCGTCGCCATTCGCCGCGGTCGTCGGGTAGCCAGAGCCCGAACGGTCCATGAGTTTCTCGCCCGGAGCAGCAGCCGTTCATCAGGCAACCAACGCGCGTGACGGCCATGGCGACCAGCAAAAGTATCGCCGCGCCGTCCCAGAATCGCCAGAACTCCACACCCACGAGACGCAGCACCGGCCAGGAGACGGCAAAGCTGAGCACCAAGCCGCCGTAGAGCCCTGCGCCGGTGTCTTGCACGCGCACGGTGCCGGTACCGTCGGCGACGGATTTCGGATGACCAATGACGTACCAGATGCGGGAACCGATCAGTGCGAATACCAGGAGTATCACCGCGGATATGGCGAAACGCGGATAGCCAAGCCCCGATTCATACCCGCCGCACACCACGCCGAGTGCAAAGCCTGCATACAGCATCGCCGCGTAGCTTGGAATACCAAGTCGCCCAACGTGAAACAGATACTGTCGCCCCAACCAGCGCGATGACCGCGGCTCGGACCTGATCACGGCGACCCGACCACTGCCGGTCGGGACAACGAGTGTCGTCGCCGGGAAAGAGCCGGGCGCGCGATACGCACGCGCGGCCCGACACTGACCACGAGCTCGTCGAGGCCGACGAAACGCTCTCCGTCGATGATCGGAGACAACGGCTCGTCGCCGTCGTCAACCGCGATCGCCATTTTCTGGCCGGCGGTGTCACGCAGCCGGTCGGCCCGGACGCCCGCGCCGAAGACCAGCGCGGGCAGCTGCGAAATGATCTCCGCGGGCGACATCTCGCCGGCCTGGAATTGCAGCACGCCCGGCTCGCTTGCCTGCGAGAAGACCCGCAGAATGCCACCGAGGTTCACGTCGAATGCGCCGGCATGCAAAGCGTTGTGCATACGCGTCGGCACCTCCTCGCCGTCGATCACGACCTGGGCGCGTGTCGGCCGGAATATGTCTGGCCGGCTCGCGCGTCCCGGACGCACCGCGGAGGCGGCCATGTCACCGATGGTGCGTGCGATGATTCTGACGATCGCGGCCGGGCCGGGATTTGGAGCTTCGTAGTACTTGTCGAAGAAGCGGCAGCCGACGCCGCCGGCTGCCAGCGCGAAACCGACGCGTTGGAAGGCCGCTCCGTCGACCGATCGGCCATCGATACTCAAGGTGTCCAGCTGTACTTCGGGCGGCGGTTGGTACGACCTTGCGGCTGCAGCCAGGGCGCTCAGAATCGAATCGGTTCGTCCACGCACCCGCGCCCTACGCGCCACAAAATCGATAGTGCCCGCGCGCGACGGGACAAACGCCGGCCAGCGCTGTGGATCGTCGACTTGGTCGCGAACCTCATTGATCAGCCAATGCAGTGTGCCGTCGCCTCCATCGCTGACAAGATGGCTTGCCCGGGGCAGGAGCCCGGCGACGATCTCGCCGAGGTCGTCGACGGACCGTGACTCATGCACCTCACCCCATGGCCCGACGATGTGGCGCAATCGAGCGCAACGATCATCGGTGCTGGCACGGTTCTTGGACGCGAGCGGGTTCAAGATCACCCCCAGATACATGACCTAACCGTAGTTGCGGCGGTGCGGCGAGCGGCCCTCGGGGTCGGCGGCCGGGCAGCCGACCGGTATGCGAATGGAGTTGGCATGCAGTTGTTTTGGCGCGTGGCTAACGCGGCACCACGTCAAATTGCCACCCAATATCACCAAAACGTCAATAATCACCAAAACGGTTCGGCGTGCCGGGTGCCGGAGATAGCATCCGGTGGTGGCGATCGCATCCGGTAGTGGCGATCGGGAACCACTGCTTGTACCCGCGGACGAAAGGCACGACCGAATGAACGCGAAGAGCAACAAGAACGCCCTGAAGGCCGGCGCGCTGGCCGCGGCGCTGGCTGCGGTTCTGCTGCCGACGGGGTGCAATAACCCAGGCTCAAACACCTCACCAGCCCCGCCGTCGCAGCCCCAAGGCGCAGGGCACCAGATTTCCGCGCCGACGCACACCGACTCCTAGTCGATTCGGCGGGCGAAACCCTCAGCGCCGCCAATCGCGAACCGCCGCGATCGCTGACTTGAGCCCACGGCGACGTCCCGTCACCGAGTCGGTCGTGGCGAAATCGGGCTCCAGTTCAGCGAACATCCGCTCGCTGCAGGTTTCCGGCGCATCGTCGGCGGTGTCGCGCAAGTACTTGTCCGGCACCGACAGCTTGGCGAGGGTGCGCCAAGTCTTCGCGTACTGCATCGCGAAAGAGCCCGTGGTGTAAGGCAAGTCGTACTTGTCGCACACAGCTCGCACCCGAACCGACACCTCGTGCAGCCGGTTGCTCGGCAGATCGGGAAACAGGTGATGTTCGATCTGGTAGCACAGGTTGCCGCTCAGGAATCTAAGCACCGGCCCGGCGTTGAAGTTGGCGCTGCCCAGCATTTGCCGCAGATACCACTCGCCCTTAGTTTCGCCTTCCATGTCGGTATTGGTGAATTTCTCCGCACCATCGGGGAAATGCCCGCAGACGATCACCGCGTGTGCCCAGAAGCTGCGGATCACGTTCGCCACCGCGTTGGCTTTCAGCGTCGATTTGTAGCTGGCCCGCGGCGACAGCGACGTGAGCGCCGGGGAGGCGACGTAGTCCTTGACCACCTGTCTGCCGGCCTTGGTGGTGAACTCGCGCGTCCGCTCTCGGGCGATGTCGCGCTCCGGGCCATCATCGAAAAGCTTTTCGAGGTCAACCGTCTGCAAGCCGATTGCCCACTCGAACGCGAGCGCCAGTACGAGGTTGTACGGCACGTTGCCGATGTTGTAGCGCTGCCAGGGCTGGTCACGCGTGACGCGCAGGACGAAGTAGCCGACGTCGTCATCCATGCCGAGGATGTTGGTGAACTTGTGGTGCTGATAGTTGTGGGCGGAACGCCAGTGTTTGGAGGCCGCACTCATGTCCCACTCCCATGTCGAGGAGTGAATCTCGGGATCGTTCATCCAGTTCCACTGGCCGTGCATGACGTTGTGGCCGATCTCCATGTTCTCGATGATCTTGGCCAGACCGAGGGTCAGGGTTCCCGCCCACCACGCCGAGCGTTTCGAGCCACCGGCCAGCATCAGCCGACCGGCCACTTCGAGGGCACGTTGCGCGGCGATGGTGCGCCTGATGTAGCGGGCGTCGCGCTCTCCCAGCGAATCCTCGACGTCGCGCCGGATCGCGTCGAGCTCGAAAGCCAGATTCTCGATATCGGCGTCGGTCAAGTGGGCGAAGGCCGGAACGTCCGTGATCGCCATGGTTTCCTCCCCTAAACTGCTTCGACTGCTTTCGCGGGATCGCGGCGTGCATGTGCGATCGGCATTGCCGGATCGACGGATCAGGCATCCCCCTTGCTCGTTTAACGAGGCTAACAGTTCCGCCGTTCCCTCTCGGTGAAGGACTTACGGGGGGGGGGGGAGGGGGGGGTGAGGTGTGGTGGGAGGGGTGATGTTGTTGCTGTGGGCCGAGGGTGTGGATGGGTGGGGGGATGGGGGGGGGTTGCGTGCAGCGCGGCGAGCGGTGCGCGCGGGGGCGTTGGGAGTGTGCGTCGCCGCGGGACGGGGTCCCGCGACGAGGATCTGCGTCTGGCGGCCGCAGTGTGACGAGACGGTGTCGACGTTCTGCGGTCGCGTGCGCCTGTCGGGGCGATGTGTCGCGCGTCGTGGCCGAGAACGACCCGACCGGCGGCCGGGCTGTCGACTCGGCGTCGTGAGATTCCTGGCGCAGCCCACAGTACTGACGCTGTCTCCGACCCGACACCGGCATGTGTGGTGCGCCGGGCAGAGGCGCCCTCTCGATGGTCCACCACGGCCCTGCCCGAGACGTGCGAAGAGATCGAGCCGTGTCGATGACCTCGGCCGGCCGCGAATCCGTCGCGCCTGCCCCGCGGCGTGATCTGCTCGATCCGTCCATGTCTCATGCCACCGACCCCTCGACGACTCCGCCCCAGCTATGCATCCGCGCGCAGCTGTCGACAGCAATCCCAAACCTACAGACTCGCTGGCGCGCTGAAAACCCCGATCCCTCCCGACACACAGAACCACTCTCCCCACTCAACGCGAGCCCACGTCCGTCCTACGACTGAAAATCGCTGCCTTCCCACCTCGACCCACACCGTCACCACTCCAAATGCTCTCGCACGTCCCATCCCCATCGTCAATCCCGAACCATCAACAAACACCTCACCATCCAACCGCTCGACGTCTCCAACCCCCACGAAACTCAACAACAATCCTTATCATCCGCACCTACCCCACAACGCCGACACGCACTCGCCATGACACCTCGCGCAGAAAAGAAAGAAGTGTTTCACATGTCTTCTAATGTCCGGAGGTCAGCCAATCTGCTTTAGCATCAGTGTCGTTCGTTGTTCGGCGGCGCGAGCATCTCGAGATGGGCGACGGCTTGGTGCCAGATGAGCAGTGGCTAAGTAATTCCGATTAGTGTTTGAACACCAGCAGCGGTTTGCCCCCATGCTCGGGAGCTTCGGCCAAAGAGACGGCTTCGCGGAAGTTTTCGACGGGGATCGGCTGGCCCTCGGGCACGCGCAGCGCTCCGCTGTCGGCCAGCTGCAGTGTCCGGTCGATCGTTGCGGCCATCCGATCCGTCGGGGTCTGGTTGAACCAGCGGAACAGCCAGAACCCCCGAACCGTCTTGGTCTCATAGATCAGTGAGCGCGCGAAAATCGGGATGGTGAGTTTGTCCGGCTCGGTTTGGCGGTGCGTGGACAGCGCACCGAAGACGACCAGCTCACCGCCCGGTGCCAGCGCACGCGACACGTCGGCACCCACCTGACCGCTGACGCAGTCGATCGCCTTGGACACGCCGTCGGCGCCCGCTATGGCGGCCACCCGCTCGCGCAGGTCCTCGTCCTCCGTGCAGATCACCGCGGTACCCCCGAGCGCAAGGATGCCCTCGACCGCCGAGCGGCGGCGCACCACGTTGAGGGTCTTGAAGCCGACGTGCGCCCCGAGTTGGACCACCGACTGGCCCACGATGGAACCGGCGGCCGTCTGCAGGAGCCACTCACCCGGCCGGACATCGAGTTTCTCGGTGGTCAAGATCACGGCGGTCAGCGGATTGCTGAGAATCTGGGCGGCCGTGGAGTTGCTCATGCTGGTGGGAACCGGCAGGACCCGGTCGGCATCGGTTGGTTCCAGCTCATCAGTTGCGCCCGGCGCGAGCGGCGGACGCGCCCGCGGTGACCCGCATGCCTGTATGGGCTCGAGGTAGAACCATCGGCCGGCGCGGCGCTCGAAACGACTGCGCTCATACAGGCTGTCTGCGCGGCCCGCGCAATTGAACAGCGCCCTGAACTCCACCTCACCGCGATCGTCGTCGGGGCCACCCGCGGCGGTGTCGATCACCTCGAGACCGGTCCAGGTGATGCGCGGGTCAATGGCCACGTGGGCTGGCCGCGTTCGGGGGTGCCACGTGCGAAAGAGATAGTCGGCGTCACCGTGCGCGTATGCCGAGTACCTCGATCGCATCAATTCCTCGGCTGATCGGGCCTGCGACTCGCCATGGTGAAGCGGCGCGCAGCAAACGCGATAGCCAGCGTCACTGCCGCAGGGACACGGCGGGCCGAGGAGTTCGTCCACCGCAAGATCCTGACAGACCCCCGACAATCTGTAAGTCCGACGTGCCCGGTGCGGGTGGAAACGCGGGGCTGTTGGATGATGTCGGATCTGTGGCCCGATCAGGAAGCGAGCCGATGAGCACCGTGGACGCCAAGGCGGCCGGCTCTATGCCGCGACGCCGGATCGTCGTCGCATCGATGGTGGGCACCACGATCGAGTTCTACGACTTCTACATCTATGCTACCGCCTCGGTGTCCGTGTTCCCGAACCTGTTCTTTCCCAAGGGGAATCCCACCACGGCACTGCTCGCGTCGCTGGCGACATTCGGTCTCGCGTTCGTGTCGCGGCCACTGGGATCAATCCTGTTCGGGCACTTCGGCGATCGGGTCGGCCGGAAGGCCACGCTGGTCGGCTCGCTGTTGACCATGGGGATCGCTACTTTCGTCATCGGACTGCTGCCGACCTACCAGCAGGTGGGTGTCGCGGCGCCGGTGCTGCTGGCGATGATGCGGTTCAGTCAGGGCATCGCGTTGGGCGGGGAGTGGAGCGGAGCGGCGCTGCTGAGCATGGAAACCGCCGAGCCCGACAAGCGGGCGCGGGCGGCGATGTGGCCGCAGTTGGGCGCCCCATTCGGCTTTTTCCTGGCCAACGGGCTGTTCCTGACACTGATCGGCTGGCTGGGCCACAGCAAGGTCAACCCGGACCCGGGTGGCCCGTTCCTCACCTGGGGATGGCGGATCCCCTTCCTGCTGAGTGCGGTCATGGTGGCGATCGGGCTCTATGTGCGGCTGCGGCTGACGGAGACGCCGGTTTTCGCGAGGGCACTCGAGCGTGGCGAACGAGTGCGGACGCCGTTGATCGCGGTGTTTCGCACCAGTTGGCGCGAACTGATCATCGGCACCTTCGTCATGCTCGCGACCTACACACTCTTCTACACCGTCACCACGTGGGCGCTGAGTTACGGCACCGCCAAGCCACCACCGGCCGGGACCGGTTTGGGTTTCGGCTATGTGGACTTCCTGCACCTTCAGTTGATCGCGGTGTTGTTCCTTGCGGCGATGGTGCCTGTGGCGGGCGCGTTCGCCGACCGGTTCGGCCGCCGCAAGCCGTTGTTGATCATCACGTTGGGGATCGCCGGGTACGGTGCGTCATTCGGTCTCATGCTGGCACCTGACCGCGCGACGAAGGCCGCCGTGCCGCTATTCCTCGTCATCGGTATGGCTTTGATGGGCCTGTCCTTCGGCCCGATGAGCGCGGTGCTGCCCGAACTGTTCCCGACCAATGTGCGCTACACCGGCTCGGGGATCGCCTACAACATGTCGGGCATCCTGGGCGCGGCGGTGGCACCGTTCATCGCGACTTGGCTGGCCAACACCTACGGCGTGGCGTGGGTTGGGGTGCACCTGGCCGTGGCGGCGATCCTGACGTTGATCGCATTGTTGTTGATGCGCGAAACCAAGGACGCTTCGCTGGAGATCCCAGTCCAGGACCGATCGGCGATGCCCACGGCTGACCACTAAGGATGTTTTGGAGCTCCGGTGTTGTTGCGTAGCTCAAATCGAGCAATCGCGGAAGGGCTTACGAATGACCGTCACCGGCTTTCATGAAGGCGAGGTACTTACCCAGCGCCGTGCCGGTGTCGAGGCGGACGCCGCCCGACTAGAGAACATGATCAACACCGCTCAGTTGTCGGCGGGCGCGGCTAAATTCCTTGCATCGCAGCGGTTTGCGGCGTTGACCGGGCGTGACCAACAGGGCGTCCTGTGGACCTCCCCGCTGTCGGCGCCGCCGGGGTTCCTGCGCGGAGATGGCGACATCTTGCATATTTCGGCTGCGCCGCGCGAGGGTGATCCCCTGCATCGAATGCCGATCGGCCAGCAGGTCGGGTTGATCTCGGTTGACTTTGCCGCTCGACGCAGATTGCGGATCAACGGCACCCTGGTCCAAGACGGCGACACGGGGATGCGGGTGCACGTCGACCAGGCATACGGCAATTGCCCGCAATACATTCACCGCCGCGACGTCAACGACGCTGTGGTTGGCAGCGCCTCCCCGGCAGACGCGAGGCGCGCAACGTCGCTATCGTCGGCCGATCAGGCCATGATCGCGGCGTCTGACACGTTTTTTCTCGGAACGACGCATCCCACCCGCGGCAGCGACGCGTCCCACCGAGGAGGTCCGGCCGGGTTTGTCCGCGTCGACTCCTCCAGCCGACTTTGGTGGCCGGACTACCCGGGCAACAACATGTTCAACAGCTTCGGCAACCTGGCGGTCGACGACGAGGCCGCCTTGCTATTCATCGATTTCGCCACCGGGGCCACCGTGCAGCTATCCGGGATCGCCCAGGTGCAGTGGACCACTCCCGGTGCGGCGGGTGACGACGGCGGCGTGGGCCGCCGTGTCGCGTTCACGGTCAGCGAGGTCGTTGCGCTTGGAGACCCGTCCGGCAGACTAACCAGGTGGGATCTGGATCAGTAGCTCGGGATCTGCTTCGCGCGAAGGACCTCGTCGACGCTCGCTACTTCGAACGGCTCTCGGTCGCCGACCTGGCCGCGGCCGCCAGCCTGTCACCCGCCCACTTCAGTCGACGGTTCAAGCAGACGTTCGGCGAGTCACCACACCAATATTTGCTGACGCGACGGCTCGAACGCGCGGCTTCGCTGTTACGCACGACCGACTGGACCGTAGCCGCCATTTGCTTCGCGGTCGGTTGGGAGAGCGTGGGGTCCTTCACCGCGAGCTTTCGCCGGATGTACGGCGCGGCGCCGCAGACCTATCGGAACAGCTTCCCGCCCGCGAAGCGTCACGTGCGGATTCCCCGCTGCGTCGCGCTGGCGTACGGACGGCCCCAGAACCGCACGTTTCGAGAAGACGGCCCGCCCCCCGGCTCGTAACGTCGAAGCGACACCAAGACCGTAGGAGAGGCAAATGCTGAAGATCGCTAACGCGCAGTTCTGGGTGCACGACCAGGACGAAGCGCTGGAGTTCTACACCAAGACGCTGGGCTGGGAGGTTCGTTCGGACGTGACCATGGAGGAGTGGAACTTCCGCTGGGTATGCGTCGGACCCGTCGGGCAGGACGGCGTCGGCCTGGTGTTGATGCCCGTCCCGGGACCACCGATGCTCGACGCCGCCGCCGGCGCGCAACTGGCCGAATTGGTGGCCAAGGGGGCAGGCGGCACCCTATTCCTCGAGACCGACAACTGCCAGGCCAGCTACAACGAATTGTCTTCTCGCGGAGTCACATTCAACGATCCGCCGACACCCCAGGCCTACGGCATCGACACTTCGTTCCGCGATCCCTCTGGCAACAACATCCGGCTCACCCAAGTACTCGAGTTCGATCCGGCACGCTGCTGAGCTACCGGCCTGCGGGTGAAGGCACGAACGCTCAGCTGCTGCGGGTCGTCGCGTCCTGCAACTTGGCCAGCACCTGTTCCATGCTGAAGCTTGCGGATTTCTGTCGCTGCGGAAACTCGACCAACGTCTCCAGCATCTTCGCGACGTAAGCCTGCGCCGGAACGAACAAGAAGACGTGGTCCAACATCCAGTCGTAGTAGGTGTTCGACGTGATGTCGGCCCGCTCGTACGGATCGGTCCGCAAGTTGAACAGCTTCGGCACGCGCAGTTCAACATACGGCTCCGCCCAGATCTGCAGGGTGCCCGTGCACCGCTGCTCGAGGAAGACGAACTTCCAGTTGTCGAACCGCAGCGCGGTCAGGTCGCCGTCGTCGGACACATAGAAGAAGTGCTTGCGTGGGCTCTCGTCGGCCTCGCCGGTGATGTACGCCAACTGGTCGTGCCCGTCGAGGTGCACCTTGTACGTCGTGCCGTTCAGTTCGGTGCCGGCGCGAAGCCGCTCGGCGATGTCGGGCACGCCCGCCGCCGATAACAGCGTGACGAACCAGTCAGCATGGCTGACAATGCCGTTCAGCACCGATCCGGCCGGGATGCGCCCCGGCCAGCGCACCAGCGCCGGGACGCGGTAGGCGCCCTCCCAGTTGGAGTTCTTCTCGTTGCGGAACGGGGTCATGCCGGCGTCGGGCCAGCTGTTCATGTGGGGACCGTTGTCGGTGGAGTACATGACGATCGTGTTCTCGGCGATGCCCAGCTCGTCCAGCAGATTCAGCATGCTGCCCACCGTGTCGTCGTGATCCAGCATCGTGTCGTGGTAGCGCGATTGCCAGCGCCCCGCGCGGCCCACGCTGTCGCTCTGGGTGTGGGTGCGGAAATGCATGTGCGTGGTGTTGAACCACACGAAGAACGGGGTGTCGGCTTCGTGCTGGCGCTTGATGAAATCGACCGCGGCGTCGCGGAATTCGTTGTCGCAGGTTTCCATTCGCTTCTTGGTGAGCGGGCCGGTGTCCTCGATGCGTTGGGTGCCGTCGCCGTTCGCCCAGGTGTGCAGCACGCCGCGGGGCCCGAACCTCCTGCGGAACTCCGGATCTTTGGGATAGTCCGGCAGTTCGGGTTCCTCTTCGGCGTTGAGGTGATAGAGGTTGCCGAAGAACTCGTCGAAGCCGTGCATGGTGGGCAGGTGCTCGTCGCGGTCACCGAGGTGGTTCTTGCCGAACTGGCCGGTGGCGTAGCCCTGCGCCTTGAGCGCCGTTGCGATCGTCGGGTCTTCGGCCTGCAGCCCGAGCGGCGCCCCGGGCAGGCCCACCTTGGTCAGGCCCGTGCGGTACGGGTTCTGGCCGGTGATGAACGCCGCCCGACCGGCCGTGCAGCTCTGCTCCGCGTAGTAGTCGGTGAACAGCACCCCTTCGGCGGCGACGCGGTCGATGTTGGGTGTCCGGTATCCCATCAGCCCGTTGGTGTAGCAGCTGAGGTTGCTTTGTCCGATGTCGTCGCCCCAGATGATCAGGACATTCGGCTTATCGCTCACTGGTTGGCCTTTCGCGCTCGACGACCCGAAGCCCTCGCCCCATGGGGATCTTAGACGACGTTTCCGCCGCAGCCGAGGCCATCCAATTCCAAGGTGCTCCGGGCCGATGCCACGACCGGGCAGGGATGTGGCCGTTTGCCCGGCCTCCGAGCGGCTGACGCCCGCAGCCCAACGGCGGCTGGGGAGTTGTCGCGCCGAGGCGGGAAAGAGGCCACACCCTGGCCTCCGGGACGCCGGCCGGAACCCCGGCGTTCGCCTCGACTCGGCATGTTCGGGCATATGCGTTTGCCCGCCTCCGAGCGGAAACCTGAGGACTTCTTGGCGCGGCACCCCAAATTGTCGCGCGGAGGCGGGCAAATCGGTATCTCCCAATTCCACTGTGGCAGCTGGGAATCCCGTGGTCGGTACGCCACCGGTCGATCAGCTTCAACAGCACCGCCAAGCTTTCGCTAGGTTCGATGCCGGCGCTCGACCGGGCGCGCTCACCAGGCGTGAGTTTCAATCCAAGCAGTCAAATCGGATGGGCGGCAAACCATTCGAGCAATAGATCTGCGACCGCGTCGGGTTGCTCCTCGGGTATCCAATGCGAAACCCCGTGCAGGGTTTCAAATCGGAAATCACCGCTGACGTGCCGCGCGCACCGGCGCGCGCCATGCCCCAAAACGGCCGTGTCGCCGTCGCTCCACACGAACATCGTCGGGACGGAGGTCGCCGTGAAGTAGGGGCGGGCATTCGTGAGCGGCAACGCCCGATACCAGTTCAAGGCGGCCGTAAGCGAGCCCGGGCTGGCGATTACCCGAGCATCACGCTCGGCGCGGTCTGGCGTTTGGTGGGATTTCTGCAGCATCGCCGAGAAGCCCGCGGCGGTCCCGTTCGGTTGAATCAAGATTCGTTCGGGCAGCCACGGGAGTTGGAAAAAGTAGATGTACCACGACGCGAGGGCTTGTCGGGGCGTGGTGAGCGCTCGCGCGAACGCGGCCGGGTGAGGGACGGACAGCGTTGTCAGCGAGGCAAGGCGATCGCTCAGTGCGGACGCCGCCGACCACGCCACGCCGGCGCCGCTGTCGTGGCCCACGAGGTGCACGCGATCGAGGTTGGCGGCGTCGATCAAGGCTTTGAGGTCGGCAACGAGTTCGGGCATGCGGTAGTCGCGCCTACGTGTAGGTCGTGCTTTGGGCGAATAGCCACGCTGGTTGGGCGCCAAGCAGCGATACCCCCGCGCCGCCAGGCGACGAATCACGTTGTCCCAAATGACATTCGACTGCGGAAAGCCGTGCAGTAACACCACCGCCGCGCCGTCTGGCGGCCCTTCGTCGATGACGTCGAAGACGAGTTCATCCCGTTGGTAGCGATCCATGGGCCCATCATCGCGTACTGCGAGGCCCGTGCCCGAGTCAGCCGGGCCCGCCGAGGCCGCCGGCGCCGCCGGTGCCGCCGGTGGCGCCGTTGTGCGTAGTGCCGGGACTACCGGCACCGCCGGCGGTGCCGCTCGGATCGCCGGTACCACCTTGGCCGCCGGAACCTCCGTCGCCGCCGGTTCCGGTCGACCCGCCGCTGCCGCCTTGGCCGCCTTGGCCGCCGGTGCCCCCGCCGCTGTGGTTGCCGAAACCGCCTTGGCCGCCTTCGCCGCCGGCGCCGGCGGTGCCGCCGAGGCCGGCGCTGCCACCGGTGCCTCCGACGCCGCCGGTGCCGGCGGAGGCGCCGTAGATGCTGGCGGTGCCGCCGAGGCCGCCGACGCCGCCAATGCCGCCGGCGTCGGTGGCGTCGCCCGTACCGCCTTGGCCTCCTTGGCCGCCCATGCCGCTGTGGCCGCCGCCCAACTCCAAGTCGGTGCCGCCTTGGCCGCCGGTGCCGCCGGTGCCGGCGGACCCCTCAGTGCCGCCGTTGGCTGCTCCGCCTTGCCCACCTTGGCCGCCCTGGCCACCGTCAAAGTGCAATCCACTGTCGCTGAGGCCGCCTTCGCCGCCGGTGCCGCCGGTGCCGGCGGTGCCCCCTTCGCCGCCGGCCGTGCCGCCCGCACCGCCGACGCCCCCGATACCGGGGGCGCCGTTCAGTGCCTCACCGCCGGTGCCCCCGTTCCCGCCGGTGCCACCGTTGCCGCTGCCGTTGCCGTTACCGCCGACACCGCCGGTGCCCCCGGTGCCGCCGGTGCCGCCGCCGACGCTGGTTTGGGGGCCGCCATCGCCGCCGGCGCCGCCGTTGCCGCCGCTTTCGCCCGGGGTGGTGGGGCTGTAGCCGTTGCCGCCGATGCCGCCGTGACCGCCGTTGATGGCAGCCGTGCCGGTGTTGCCGGTGCTGCCGATGATCAAGCCGTCGCCGCCCGGGCCACCGAAGCCGCCGATGCCGGCGATGCCGCCGTCGCCGCCGGCACCGCCGTTGTAGCCGAGGAAGCCGCCCGGGCCACCGGGCGCCCCATTGCCGCCGTTGCCGGGCGTGCCGCCGAGGCCCCCGTTGCCGCCATTGCCGCCGACGCCGGTGAGGCCGAGCATGCCGGAACCGCCGTTGCCGCCGGCCCCGCCGTCGCCGCCGTCGCCGCCGAACCCGCCGCCGCCACCGGAAAACCCGAGGCCAAAGGTGTCGCCGTCGTAACCGTCCGAACCGGCGCCGCCCTGACCTCCGACCCCGCCGGTTCCGCCGTGTCCGCCCATGCCGAACAGCCCGCCGGCACCCCCGTCGCCACCGGCGCCGCCAATGCCGCCCATGCCGCCGGCAGAGCCGGGAGCTGAGCCGTTGGCGCCGGCCCCGCCGGCCCCGCCGGTGCCGCCGACCCCGCCAGCACTGAACAGCCCCTTCGTGTTGCCGCCGGTGCCGCCCATGCCGCCCTGGGCACTCGCGTAGCCGGCCCCGCCTTGCCCGCCGGCCCCGCCGCCGCCGAACAACCCCCCACCCGTGCCGCCGGTACCGCCGGCGGCCGCAGGCCCGAAGCCGCCGTCGGCGCCGCCGGCCCCACCGGCCCCACCGCGGCCGATCAGCCCCGCCGCTCCGCCGGCCCCGCCGCCCCCCGGGGCCGCTGTGCCCGTTCCGGGTGTGCCGGACCCACCGTCACCGCCGTTGCCGATCAAGATGCCGCCGGGGCCGCCGTTCTGGCCGGTGCCCGCCGCCCCGTTGCTGCCGTTCCCAACCAGCGGGCGCCCCGTCAACAGCTCCCAGGGCGAAAAGACACCCAGATTCTGCAAGCCCGCCAGCGGCGAAGCGTTGGCGAGTTCGGTCGCCTCGTACGAGCCGCCCGCTGCGGTCAAGGCCCGCGCGAACTGAGAATGAAACACCGCCGCCTGCGCGCTCAGCGCGTGGAATTCCTGGGCGTGGCGAGAAAATAACGACGCGATCGCCGTCGACACTTCATCACCCGCGGCAGCCGCCACCGCAGTCGTCGGGGCGGCGGCCGCCGCATGGGCCGCACTCAGCGCCGAGTCGATACTCTTCAAATCCGTTGCCGCCCAGGCCAGCATCTCCGGTACCGCCGCCACAAACGACATCGCCGTCCTCCAACTCGCTCGCCCTGGTCGACAGCATCTCGCCTCGTCGTCAGAAGCCGCTGTATCGAACCTATGAATTACGTTTGCGTGCGGTCGGAGTCGAACTAGTGCGAGGACAAGTGCAAGAACTAGTGCTTCGTGGTTGGGGTCAGGAATGGCGGCAGAAACGTCCCGTGGTTCTTTGTCGTTGGTGTCGTGGTCGACGGCGACTTGGTCGACTTCTGCGAGGGCGTGGTCGTTAGTGGCGGGTTGGTTCTCGGCGGCTGACTGCGCGGGGGCGCGTAGTACGTCGTGGTGGGGGGCGGCGCGGGAATGGGCGTCGGGACCTCTGTCGTGGTCGCGGTGGTCGTGGTGCTCGGCGTGGTAGTAGTTGTGGTCTGCGACGTTTGCGATGAGCTGGGTGTGGTGGTGCTGGGCGGGCTGGTCTTACCCCGACCCAACAGGCTGATCGTCAGACCCGCCGCCGCCAGCATGGCGGCGCAGGCGCCGGCGACCGTCAAGATCAGGACCGTGTGCTTGTACCACGGCAACTTTCCGGGTTTGGCTGGTTGGCCGCGATCCTCCTCGTCACCCTCGTCGTCGTCCACAGGTGTTTCCGCGACGGGTTCGTCGGTGTGCTCGGGGCCGATGTAGGGGACCGGTTCCTCTTCCGTGCCGGTTGCTTCTGACCAGGCCAGGGCGCCCCGCGGGCCCGAGCCCCCGTCATCGCGTTGCCCAGTGAACTCTGTGAGGGCGGTTTCGGTTTGCGGACCGCCGGCACCGACCGGCGGTGTACCGGGCCTGGCCGGAGGGGGGGCGGCCATCGTCGGCGGCATGCCGGCCATTGTCGAAGGCGCGCCGGCGATCCTCGGAGGGGTGATCGCCTTCGTCGGAGGCGCGCCCGCCATTGTCGGAGGCCCGCCCGCCATTGTCGGAGGCATGCTCGGCGTTTGCGGCGGCGTCGTGGCGGGTCGACTCGGCGCCCTGCGCGTGTCCGCAGACGGTTGCTGCCGCGCCAGTATCGCCGCGCCGATGGCGGCGGTGAACGCAGGTCGCGGTGTGGTGATGACCGGAACGTGGAGCCGCTTCGACAGCGGGGCCTTAAGACCCGGGGTGTTGGCACCGCCGCCAACGATTGCGACAGCGGCCAGACCGCCCTTTGCAATCCCGTTGCGCTGCAACGTCTCCTCGACCGAGGAGATGAATCGGCTCAGCGGCCGTGCAATAATTTGGTCAAAGTCTTTGCGGGACAGTCGGAGGTCCACACCGAAGTCCGCGCCGATTACGGAGTCACCCACCCCTGACAGATATTCCTTGACACGTCGGCATTCGCGGGGCGATAGGCCCGGCAATCCCGCTCGGACGGCGTCGTCGAGGTCGACGGTGCTGGCGTCACGGGCCCTGGCCTGCAGGTGATTAGCGATCAACTGATCGATATTGTCGCCGGAGAAGTCGGTTCGGCGAACGGACTGGCCGATCTGTTGTAGATCCGCCCCAGCCCTGATCAGGGTGACGCTGGTGCCGCCCGCGCCGAAATCGCACAGCGCCACGACGCCGCTCGTGGGGAATTCAGGCCTGCCGCGCAGTTCCGCCGCCGCGGCCAGGGCGTCGGAGACCAGGAGCGGGGGCACGCCCTTCGGTGTCAGATCGGGTTGATTGCGAAACTCGCTACGAAGCGCCGCGGTCTGGCTCTCGGACCAATATGCGGGAACCGCGATGCCGATCGGCGTTCCGTAGCCAGCCGTACGTGCCATCGCCTCGAGCGCCTCGACCGTCAGTGCAGCACCGAGGTACCTCGATCCATTGCCCGCCACCAATGGTGCTCGGTCGCCCACCCGCTCGACGAACCCGCGGACGACCAGGCCGGACGCGCTCGAATTCGGGTTTTGCTCGGGCAGGCCGACTTCACTTGGGCGGCGGTCGAACAACGTGAGCACCGACCCACGACACACGGGGACGCCACCCGTGCGAGCCGCAACCAGGTTAGCCACCCCGATCGACAACCCGAGCGCAGAGCTCATATCACGTACCTCTGTGTCGGCCGTTCCGCTGTGTTGGCCGTTTTGCTGACGATTTGCCCGACGTCCTCACCATAGCGTTTGCCGGCGGGTCGTTTCGCGGTCTTTCGACAGGCTTGCGGGTGGTTTTATGACGCTTGGCGGTGGTTTATGACGAGAATGTCGCGTCCGTCGTGCCGGCGGGGTGTCGCCGGGGTGAAACCGACGGGTCGCACCCGACCGCCGCTCAGCGGTCGCCGACGGCGATCCCACCGATCATCGCGTCGATGTGGTGCCTCGACGGCGCGGCGTGCGGTGCGCTGCCAGTACGTCGGCGTTTGCCAGCGATTGCGCCCGAGCGGCCAGCGTCGATGCCCCGTTGGCATGGGCGATCGCTTCGGGCTCGTTGCTGGCTTCCTTGCCGTGCGCCGCCGCCAAATGCTGTCTCGCCTCGTCGAGCCGGGTTTGGGCGTCGGCGCCGATGGTCTCGCGATGCCTGGCGATGTAGTCGGAGATTTGACGCAATCTGGCGTCCGCTTGGGACAGCGCCTGCTGCAAGGAATGATCGCGCCCTTCGATGTTCACCTGCCCACCGCCGTGGCCGGCCCGCCGCGCGGCCCGCCGGCGGCGATAGAGCACGAAAACCAGCACGAGTACCACGACGACGGCAGCGAAGCCGATCCCGATCAGCAGCCAGATCCGCTTTGACGAACTTGAACTTGGCCCTTGGTTCAACCCGTCAGCCGCAGCGACCGCGGCACCGCTCCAGTCTTTAGCGCCCACCGCCGGATCAATGTGTTTGGTCCGCAGGCTGCCTAGGTCGACTCCGCTCCCCTGCGCCTTCGGCGGCACGTTGAACACATACAACTTGGTGTTGGTGGCCACGGCCAGCAGCGCGTCCTGGTTGCCCATGCCGCTGGCGCTGCGGGTTCCGTCGGCCCAGTTGTCGGGCTTGAACCTGGAGAAGTTGTCGACGTAGACCACCCACAGCTGAATGTGCCGATCGCGATAAAGCCGGTCGATCGCCGAGGTGACCGCCGCCCGACTGGAATCCGTCAACACCCCGTTGGGGTCGGTGATGTGATCCGTGAGCTTGGACGGCGGTTGCGCGCCGGCGGGGCTGGTCAGCAGCAACCCGGCTGTGAGGATCGTCAGGATGACACCGAACAGGCGAGGAGCGCGCATACGGGTAATCTAGCCCGCCGCCGGCCGCGATCCAGAGTTGCGTCGGAGACGCCGATGCCGGCCGCGCATGCCGCCGCGGCGATCAGGGCCAGTGTCCGGTCTTTCTAAAGCACCAGTTGGGTGCAGCGGAACAACGCGATGGGAGGAGTTCCGGTGCAGACGGTGACGACCGCGTCCCAAATCTGGGTCCGCCGAACAACATGCGCCGGCGTGGCCACGCAGACGAGTTGATCTCCGGGCCTTGCGGCCTTCAGGTGGTTGGTCTTGAGCTCCATGGTGATGAACCCGCCGGCCTCCTTGGAAAGCGCGGCGCGACAACCGAAGCCACAGGCGGTGTCGGCCAAGGTCACCACCACGCCGGCGTGCACATGGCTGTCGCCCGGCACCAGGTGAGACTCGGTCGTCGTGAGGGTGGCTTCGACATGGCCGGCATCGAGATGAGTCAGGCGAATGCCGAGCAGCCCGGGCAACCCAGACAAGAGCTCATTGGCGTCTGACTTGTCGCGCAACTTGTCGTCCAACGCGATTCCCGTCAGTCCAGCTTTAGGAAGTCTTGTTCCAGCGCGTCCAACACACCGATGTACGGTGCGTTTCCGTAGCTGATTCGCGCGACGCCGATTTCGGCGAGTTCCGCGTTGGGCGGTACGCCATCCATGACCATCACGTTGACTGGCAGCGGCGAGCCTTCGCTGACACGGGCGATCAGCGGCTTCTCCTGCAGCCCGGGGATGAAGAATCCCGAGGCACCGGCGGCAGCGTAGGCCATGGCCCGGTCAAGAGCCTCGCCGGTCACAGACTCCGGGTCATTGCCCTGCCCGAGGAACAGGTCCGTGCGCGAATTGATGAACAGGGGAACGCCCTTTCGCTCGGCGGCTTGACGCAACACGGCGATGCGACTGGCCTGTCGATCGATCGGGTAGAGCCCGGACCCCTTGACGACGCGGTCCTCGAAGTTGATCCCGACGATGCCCACGTCCAGCAGGCGTGAGATGTTCTCCGCCAACTGGTCGTCGTCGTCGGTATACCCGCCTTCAAAGTCGGCGGACACAGGTAGCTCGACCGAGGCCACGATGCGCGCGATGATCTGGTTGAAGAACGCGACGGGGATGTCTTCACCGTCTCGGTACCCCTGCGCCTCGGCGACCGACCAGCTGCTGGTTGCGATCGCTGGCGCCCCGGCCTTCTCGAGCGTCTTGGCACTGCCGGCGTCCCACACGTTGTAGAGCACCAGTGGCACTCCCTTGGTGTGCAGGTCCGTCAAACGGATGGCCTTGTCCTGCTGGCTCATTGCATTCCCCTCGGATTAGTCGGTGACGGGTCAGCCCGCCATGGCTTCGCTCAGGCGGTCGGACGTATCGCACGCTGCGGCGACATCGACAGTTAAACAACGATTTTCGGCGAGTTTCCGCATCTCGTGTGCCGTCAGACAGCCATCCGAAACGGTACGCGACACGTAAACCCCTGCGCTGTCAAAATCTTCGGCATCCGCGTCACCGGGCCCGACTCCCCTGCCGCTTCGATCGCTGATCGAATTCTTGAACTCCGACGGAGTCAGCCCGTACGCCCTCTTGAACGCCGCGCTGAAGTGGCTGTGGCTATGGAAGCCGAGTTCAACGGCGAGGGTCATCAGGTCGTCGCAATCGTGCAGTTCGCCGAGGACAAAGGCGAGTCGCAAGCGCAGGTAGTAGCGATAGAGCGGGATGCCCTCGACTCGGCGGAAAGCGTCGGTGAGATAAACCGGCGTGACGCTGACCTCTTCGGCGATCGTGGTCAACGTCCATCGACGCCAGGGATCTGCGGACAGTAACAGCTTCACCTGGTCGGCCATCTTCTCGGGACGGCGACCGCCGTGGCTAACACTATGAGATGCGTTGTGCCCTAGGGCGTGTCGAATGAGATCCAGGGAGAGCGTCTCGGCTTCCAACCGACCGATCGTTCCTCGCAACAAGCGTTGGCGCAACTGCGCGGCGAGGACCTGTGTGCGTGCTTCCATGCGCATACAAGATCGGTTGAGCGACGGCGACTCGCGCGGACGACGGCACCCGTCCGGCGTGACTTCCAGCAATGTCGCCGGATCAACGGCGAGGGTCAAGGTCGCGTCGCCGCCGCGAACCGGATGGCTTGCTCGATACGGCTCACCGGCGTTGACGACCACCAGTTGGTTCGCGTCCGCTACGTAATCTTTTCCGCCGACCGAATGCACATAGACGCCACGGTGTGGAAAGACGAATCGAGTTCCCGGCGCCCATTCTTCGTCCGCCTTGCCGCGGCGTAAACCCTGACACTCCACATCCCACGCCGTGACTGTGGGCGTGTGCAGCAACAGCCGAGCGTCGTATTCAGGCGTGCGGCGAACGGCCCTCGGTGTCCGAGGGTTGGCGGGGATCATCGGCGCTCCTGCGCTTGAGTTGGTTGCCCGGACTGCGCAGTCCCAACTCTATGGAGAGTGGGCGCTGTCTGCTATGACGTATATGCAGCAGTTTCTGCCATCGCGCAGGGCCGGCGGAAGGGTGGGATTCATGAGCGCTCGACGCGTCGTCATCGTCGGCTTCCCGCGGGTGCAATCCCTGGACGTGTCCGGCCCGTACGAAGTGTTCGCGGAGGCGGGCACCTACCGCGTCGAGGTCGCGGCGCCGCGGCAAGGGAACTTCAGAGCCGACTCAGGACTTGCATTGTCGGCCGATGTGGCGCTGGCTGATCTGCGCGGCCGCATTGACACGCTCATCGTGGCCGGAGGCTACGGCGTCTTCGACGTCATCGAGGATGCGGATTTTGTTCGTGATCTGCAACGGGCGGCCAAGAAGTCGCGCCGGGTCGGCTCTATCTGCACCGGTGCTTTCGCACTGGCCGCGGCGGGCTTACTGGACGGACGCCGCGTAACCACCCACTGGCGCTTCAGCGACCAGTTACGCAGCTGCTACCCAACGGTCGTCGTCGACGCCGACCCCATCTATATCCGATCGGACAACGTCTACACCTCGGCGGGTGTTACCGCCGGCATGGATCTGGCACTGGCACTGGTCGAAGAGGACCGTGGCCACCACGCCGCGACCACGATCGCGCGCGAGTTCGTGCTATTCATGCGCCGGCCCGGCGGGCAGTCTCAGTTCAGCACTGCGCTGGCGGCCCAGACCGCCGACCGCGAGCCGCTGCGCGAATTGCAAGCGTGGATCAACGACAATCTCAACGCCGGCTTGTCGGTCGATGCACTTTCCGAACGTGCGCGCATGAGTCCGCGCCACTTCGCGCGCGTCTTTACCCGCGAAGTGGGACAGACACCAGCCCGCTACGTCGAACGCGTCCGCGTCGAAGCCGCCCAGCGTCGGCTCGAAGAGTCGACCGACTCGCTCGACGAAATCGCCGGCCACTGTGGCTTCGGCAGCGTCAACTCGATGCGCCGCTCATTTCTGCGGGTACGCAAGATCCCCCCGTCTGCCTATCGCCAACGATTCAGTCGGCAGCACGTAGTGCCGCCCCTCTGAGATCTCAAACGCTTTGCCGCGCAATCGCCGTGAGCGTCACGGCTTGACCTTGACTACGACTTTGCCCATCGGGCCGCCGGCCAGGCGTTCGAAGGCTTGCGGCAATTGCGCGAACGGAAACACGGAGTCGACCTGTGGCCGCGCTCCGGATCTGGCCATGATGGCAACGAGTTCCCGCCAAGCGGCGTGGTTTTCCTCCGGCGTGTAGTAGCCCACAGCCATTGCACCGATCCTCAGTCGGCGCGAGAAGAGCGTGCCCGTGTAGAAGTCGGGCACCGAACCCCCGAGCTCCCCGACCAGGCTGATTCTGCCCAATTCGCCCATGGTGTCGATGACTTCGGGCAAGAGCTTGCCCCCGATGGTATCCACGGCCAGGTTCACTCCACGGGAGCCCAACGCTTCCTTGGCGCTGGCCGACCATTGTGGATCCTCGGGATTGAACGTGAATGTTGCGCCAATCTCATTAAGGCGCCGCTGCTTTTCCTCGCTGCGCGACAGCGCTACAACGGTGTGGCCCATCGCCGCCGCTAACTGGACGGCCGCGAGTCCCACCCCTCCCGATGCACCGGTAACCAAGACCACCGAGTTCGGCTTGAGCGGCTCCCACATGGTCAGCGCATGGTATGCCGACAGATACACGAGGGTAGCGCCCGACGACTCCTCTTCGGTCCAGCCTGCGGGAATCTTCACCAAAGTGCGTGCCGACACCGAAACTCGTTCGGCAAAAGTGCCCCAACGGTATACACCGACGTCGCCACGCAGAATCACGCGCCGGTCCCCGGCGTGCACATCTGTCACGCCCTCACCAACTTGGAGGATTGTCCCTACGCCGTCTCGCCCCAGCACGTGCGGCAGAGCAGGGTCTACCGGATACGGGTAGCGCCTCTCGGCCAACATCCGGTCGGCCGGATTCAAAGCAGCGTAGTGGATTTCCATCACCACTTCGCCGTCTTTCAGGACCGGGTCCGGCGCCTCGGCCAAGCGCAAATGATCCATTCCCGCGAGTCCGTCCCACAGCCACGCTTTCACGTTCAGGCCCCCCTCACGCTTGTCCCGCCGCTCCACTCGGGCGCCACTGGCCCGGGCACTTGGGCGCCAGCGCCCACATCGGCCCGAATAGCAGGCTACTGGAACCACCGTATGAGGCACTATCAAAATCTTTGGCAAACCGAACTCCTCTATCCAACAGCCGATCTGCGATCATCCCTGGTAGTTGCGGGAATAATCTAATCTTTGCTGCTGTCAACACCGTTCGACGCCCTACGCGCGTGAAACACGCAGGGGCGCTGCCACTCTCGATACCGTCGCGCTAATCCCGCAACAACGTAGCGTGAGACCCAGAAAGATCCCCTTATGGAAGTCAAGGATTCGGTGGTCCTGGTCACCGGCGCGAACCGTGGAATCGGCGCGGAGTGGGTCCGTCAGCTCCGCGAGCGGGGTGCCGCCAAGGTACACGCGGGGGCCCATTACCCACAGTCGGTCTCCCCCGCTGACGGCGTCGTGCCGATCGCGCTGGACGTGACCAGCCCCGCCCAGGTCGTGACCGCCGCCCTCGACGGCCTCCAGGCCGGCGAACCGAGGTGCTCGCCGACGACATCAGTGGCGTGGTGAAGAGCACGCTGACCTCCGACCCGTCGCGCTAAGCGGTCATTCTCGGAGGTTGACGAACTTGGCAGACGGGAGTATTTCGTCACCCTGCGGGGTTGACTAATCGTGACCCACGCCCACCAGCCGACGCTGTTCGACGACGACGAGTCCCAGACTCCGGCCATCAACATCGCCTCGTTCGAAACCGCAACGGAGCACCGGCTTGATCAGCACTCGTGGATTACCTACGTCCCCGGCCTACTTACCGGAAACCAGCGGTTGCTCTCCGAGCTGACCACCCTCGATGTGTGGGAACAGCGGCGGCGCTGGATGTTCGACCGCATGGTCGACGAGCCCCGGCTCACCGGCGAATACGTCGACCTGAGGACCGCGCCGACGCTGCTGGCCGAGTTGGCCGCTTCGCTTCAAGAACGGCTCGGCGTGCCTTATGACCGAATCTGGATGAACTGGTACCGAGACCACAACGACGGCGCCGGCTGGCACGCTGACCGGCCGGCGCACAGGGCGGCGACCGCGACGGTGCCCGTTCTCAGCCTCGGCGCCCCGCGCCGGTTCCTGGTTCGGCAGATCGGCGGCGGGCCCAGCACCGTGTTCACTCCCGCTGGCGGAGACCTGATCATCATGCGGGGTCGCTGCCAGCGGGACTGGCAACACTGCGTGCCGAAGCAGAGAGCCCCTGCCGGGGCGAGGATCAGCCTGAACTTCTCCAGCGCCACTCAGGCGTGAGTGAGGCCAGTGTTAGCGTCGTTGGCGTGACCCTCAAAGACATCGCCCTGACCACCCTCGATGGCAAGCCGACCACTCTGGCCGAATTGTCCGACGGCGCAACGCTGGTCGTCAACGTCGCCTCCAAGTGCGGACTGACCCCGCAATACACGGCATTGGAGAAACTGGCCAAGGACTATCGCGACCGCGGGCTGACAATCGTCGGCGTCCCGTGCAACCAGTTCATGGGCCAGGAACCGGGCACGGCCGACGAGATCCAGCAGTTCTGCTCGACGACGTACGGGGTCACGTTCCCGTTGCTGGCGAAGTCGGACGTCAACGGCGCCGATCGCCACCCCCTCTACGCCGAGTTGATCAAGGCCGCCGACGCCGACGGCCAGGCGGGCGACATTCAGTGGAATTTCGAGAAATTCCTGATCGCACCCGGCGGTGAGGTGGTCAACCGGTTTCGGCCCCGCACCGCGCCCGACGCACCGGCAGTCGTCAGCGCCATCGAAGCCGTGTTGTCCCGATAGGCGATCTGCCGCCGCTCGTCGCGTCCGATGGTGCTCAGTCGCTTCGGTTGCTCAACAGGTCGGCCCAGTCGCGCGGGACTCGGCCGCGGGGACCCGGGACCGCCTGATCCGACGGATGGCATTGCGGTGGAGCAAGTTCGGGACCGTCGTAGTAGGCGTTGCTATCGTAGTCCCAGAACCAGTCCTCGCCCGGCTCGAACGATCGGATGATCGGGTGCCCGGTTTCGCGCCAGTGGGCGGTGGCGTGCCGGGCCAGCGAATCGTCGCAGCAACCGATGTGGCCGCAGGCCGCGCACCGCCGCAGGTGCACCCACCAACTGCCGGCGGCATCACACTCCACACACCCGATGCCGCTGGGCGGCACCGACGGGTCGACGGCTGCGCTCATCGCGACTCTTCCTTCCTGCCCCACCGATGCCACGGGATAGCACTTGCTTCTAACGTATTCCGCCTCGGCGCTAAAGAACAACGTGACTGGCGATCGCGCGAGCGACCACCTTGCCGTCCTGGAGGATCTCCGCGTCGGTGGCGGCGGTGCGTCGCCCGGATTTCGTTGCGCGGCCCACACATCTGAGCGTGACACCGGGAACGGCCGCGTGGAGGTACTGAACCGTGAGCGCAAAGTGCGGTGTCATGGTGCCTTCGGGGACGACCACGTGGATGGCCCATCCGGTGGTGGTGTCCAGCAGCGCGGAGAGAAATCCCCCGTGCACATTCCCTCGCTCGTTGCAGTGTTCGGGCTGGGGCATGACCTCGATGACGGCTTCGCGATCGTCGGCGTGTACATAGGTGAACCCGAGAAGGTGCGCGAAGGATCGCGGGCGAGGCGAGGCGTCGTCGGGCATCGAAGGCATTCCAGGACATTAGTCAGTCGGCGAGTGCGCAGCCGGGCCAGGTCGGGTCGACGCGCGATCTGCTGGCGGCAAGCGGATCAGTTCGCATGGATCGCGCAACCCTAATACAGGGCAGCCTTACCGGCTGGAAACGTTGGGAACCAGCCAGCAGGACGTTGATCACCGGCAAGCCGATCTACACCGAAGCCGTGTGGGACACCCTGGTCGGCCGAGATGGCAGGCCGCTCAGCCTGTTTCAGGCGTTTCCCGCGGGCGGCGACCGCGATGAGATGCGACATTTCCTCACCACCGCTGGGTACCTCCACGTCAAGCGCGTCTACTCCGCGGAGGAAGCCGCCACCTTCGGCGCTGAGGCCGAGGTAGTTCGCTCCAAGACGACTCCCGGCGATCCGTTCTCGTGGTGGTCGCTCGATGCCGCCGGCGACGAAGTCGTTGCAACGACGCCCTCTTTCGGGCCGACGCGGCCGGCAAGGTGTCGACTCGCGCCGCTACGTACTAATCGTGAGCTGCGTCAGCACCGGGTGTGGTGAGCGATGAGCTGGTCGAGCATCTGCACGGTCCGATCCAAGGGATCGGTGGATCGCGCGGCCAGGCAGAGGATGACCGCGCCCTCGACGGCGGCCACGACCGTGGTGGCCAACGATTCCGCCTCGTCGATCCCGGCCCCCTCCGCCCTCAGTCGAGCGGCAAGCACCGTCTGCCACGCGGTAAATACCTCCCCGGCGGCGTCTGCGGCCGACGGCGACTGCGTGCGTCCGAGCGCTGCTGCAACGATTGGGCATCCCGCGGCGTAGTCGCTCGAGCGCAACGTCTCCTTCCACGACTCGACGAAGGCCGCCAGCGACGCGCGTCCATCACCATCCGGAGCGCCTGCCAGCGTCGAATCGAAGTGGCGGCCCGCGGTGCGGGTGGCTTCGGCCATGAGTTCGGACTTCCCGCCCGGAAAGTTCACGTACATCGACCGGCGTGCCGCCCCGCTGTGTTCGAGCAGTTCGGCGAGGCCGGTGCCTGCCACCCCGTTACGGCGCAGCAGCTCGATTGCGCTGCCGATCAGACGCTCGCGCGCGGTCATCGTTGCAGCATACCGATTGATCTACTACCGTCAGGTAGACCAATCGGTATAACCACGGACAGGTTCCCGAAATCAGGAGATTGCTATGGCGAAAATCAACGACACCACACTGCGCAAGTTCCGCAGGGAACGTGCGGTCGGACGCTATGTGTTGAACCCGGTGGTCAAGGGGCTAAGCAAACTGGGCGTGCGAACCGCGATGGCCACCGAACTGGAGACCATCGGGCGCAAGACCGGCCAGGTACGCCGCGTTCCGGTGTCGGTGCAATTCGATGATCAAGGGGCGTGGCTCATCAGTCAGCACGGCACCCGCTCAGGGTGGGGCCGCAACATAGTTGACAACCCGAATATCCGCGTGCGACAAGGTAATAAGTGGCGCGCCGGGGTCGCCGCATTGCGGCCGGATGACGACGTCGTCGCACGGGGCCGCAAGTTCGGACGACTGGGAGCCACGATGGTAAAGGCGCTGGAAACGACGCCCGTGTCGGTTCGGATCGACTTCACCGACTGACTCCGGTTCCCGCCAACTCTCAGGTTGACTGCCCGTCGCCGCCGCCATTGCCACCGATATGCAGGGCCTCGGCGCCGGAGCCGGCGACGCCGGGGGCGCCCCCGTCACCTCCGAACTGGCCGGAACCACCACCTACGCCTCCCATTCCGCCCAACAGCCCCTTCGTGCCGGCGACACCAGGGTCAGCGTTCGCGGGGTACGCCCAGGCCCCGCCGCCACCGCCCCCGCCGGTGCCGGCGCCACCCACGCCCCCGGCGCCCCCGGCACCGCCGAAAGCGAGCGTAGAGGCGGTGGTGATCGCATTACCCGCCGCGCCTCCGTCGCCAGCGGCGCCGCCGGCGTAAGACGCCCCTCCGCCCCCGCCACCGCCTCCACCTAACGCCATGTCCCCGCTCGCCTCCCCAAGCGCACCACCGCCGGCGCCGCCTCCGCCGCCCGTGCCGCCCGCACCGCTAGGGGCGCCCACGCTACCGCTGCCACCGTCCCCGCCGAGCCCGAGGGCGACGGGATTGCCGAGCTTGGTCGATGCGGCGCCGCCGGTGCCGCCGGTGCCGCCGGTGCCGCCGGTGCCGGTGCCACCGCCGATGCCGCCGGCGCCTGTCTGGCCGCCCTTGCCGCCCGCACCGCCGCCACCCCCGCCTCCGCCGTAGGTGGAGTGGTTTGCGCCGGTTGAAGTCACGCCACCGCCACCGTTGCCACCGGTGCCACCGGTGCCACCGGCGCCGCCGGTGCCGTTGAGTCCGCTGCCGCTCGAGTTGCCGCCGGCCCCGCCGGCGCCGCCGTGGCCGCCCTGGCCGCCTTGGCCGGCCACACTGCCAAAGACGTTTCCGCTGACGGAGCCGCCGGTACCGCCGACACCGCCGCTTCCCCCCGTGCCGCCCGCGCCACCGCTGCCGGCCTGGCCGAAGAAGCCTCCCCCACTGCCGCCACCGGCCCCACCGGCACCGGCGGCGCCACCGTCGCCTCCGATACCCCCGGTTCCGCCGGCCGAGGTGCCGCTTCCACCGCCACCGCCGTGGCCGCCCGCGCTGCCGCTGCCGCCCAGGCCGCCCGCACCGCCGGCCCCGCCCAGCAGGGCCTGATTCGCGCCGCCGGCCCCTCCATTGCCGCCGGCCCCGCCGACCCCTCCGGCACCGCCTGCCGTTGCGTTATCAGCGCCGGCCGCGGCGCCGCCGCCGAAGCCACCCGCCCCGCCGGCACCGCCGGCGCCGGACAGGGAAAGCAGCTGTCGGTTGGCCCCGCCGGCTCCGCCGTTCCCGCCGTGGCCGCCCGCCGCTAACGCGCTCGAGCCGCCGGTCCCGCCGGCCCCGCCAGCCCCGCCCGCACCGCCGCCGAGGAAGCCATTGGCCCCGCCGGCCCCGCCGTTGCCGCCCGCGCCGCCGGAAATGGCCTTGCCGGTTCCACCGGCTCCGCCGTCACCGCCATGACCCCACACGCCGGCCGAACCACCGGTCCCACCGGCTTGCCCACTGCTACCCGAACCTCCATTGCCGCCGTTGCCGATGAGCCACCCACCGTCGCCGCCGTTGTACCCGGTTCCCGGCGTCCCGTCGGCTCCGTTGCCAATCAGCGGGCGCCCCGTCAGCAGCTTGACCGGACTGAACACCCCCAAGCCTTGGACGTCACCGACCAAGGTCGTCAGCGGGTCGGCATTGGCCGTCGCAGTGGCCGCCGCGTTGGTCGCTTCGGTGGCCGTGTACTGCCCGGATCCTGCCGTCAACGTGTGCACAAATTGCTCATGAAAGAGCGCCGCTTGCGCGCTGAGCGCCTGAAACTCCCGGGCGTAGCTGCCGAAGAGGTGGGAGATCGCGGCCGAAACCTCATCTTGCGCCGCGGCGATTACCGACGTCGTCGAGCCCGCGGCCGCCGCGTTCGCCGACCTGATCGCCGATCCGAGCGCGTCCAGGTCCGCCGCCGCTGTGGTGACGGCCTCCGGGGAGATGAGTACGAACGATGACATCTAGGGCTCCTCGTCGCTGTTGTTGGGCCGAAAATTAGTGGCGGCGACTTGCGGAATTGATGCCGATGACTTGCGAGATTCTTGCGTCTGGATTTGCTGGGGCCGTGCCAATCGCGCAACGGCCGCGCACCGCGGGGTCCTCGGCCGCAATCTCGTTAGCAGCGCTCGGTAAGATTCGCCGGGAATCGGATAGGCACGGACTTTGAACCGTGTCTGAATCTAGCCGGGCTCGCATAGCTGAGTGGCCAGGAGGACTGATGCCGGCGGCTTCGGCGTGTTCGACCTGCGGGACAGTGCCCCGCCCAGACGCTCGTTTCTGCGATGGCTGCGGATCTGCGATCACCTCGTCGCGGACGGTCGCAGAATTCAAACAGGTGACGGTCCTGTTTGCCGACGTCGTGCGCTCGATGCAGCTGGCCGCGGTACTGGATGCGGAGAGACTGCGCGAGGTCATGGCCGGGGTGTTCAATCGGTCGGCGGTCGTGGTGAAGCGCTACGGCGGAACCGTCGACAAGTTCACTGGCGACGGCATCATGGCGATCTTTGGGGCTCCGGTTGCGTTGGAAGACCATGCCGTTCGTGCGTGCCTTGCCGCGTTGGATATTCAGAACGAGATCCAGCGGTTGGCCGAGGAGGTTCTGCGCCACGACGATGTCGAACTGCAGCTGCGGATCGGTCTCAACTCCGGTCGGGTGATCACCGGTGATATCGACTCTGGCCCAGGGAGTTACACCGCGGTCGGGGTCCAGGTGGGAATGGCACAGCGGATCGAGTCGATAGCTCCAGCCGGCGGCGTCATGCTCTCCGAGTCCACCGCGCGTCTGGTCGAATACATGCTTGCACTCGATGAGCCGCAACAGGTTTCGGTCAAGGGTGCCGACGCTCCGATCTCGGTACGTCGTTTGCTCGCGCATCCGGCCGAGGGCAGGTGGGTCGGTCGATATGAACCGAATTTGATTGGGCGGGAGGCCGAACTCGTCGCCTTCGCAGCGATTTTCGATCGCGCCGAAGAGGGCAACGGGTCGGTGGCGGGACTGGTGGGATCGGCGGGGATCGGGAAGAGTCGCGTCGCCCGCGAGGCAGAGGCGTTGGCGATTTCGCGTGGCGTCACGGTATTCGCGACGGCATGCGAATCGCACGCCAGCCAGGTCCCGTTTCACGTCGTCGCCCGGCTACTGCGAAAAGTCTTTGGCGTCAACGAACTCGAGAACTCCGTGGCGCGGGCGAGGCTGCACATTCTGCTGCGCGACGCCGAACCCGAGGATGTGGCCCTTCTCGACGATCTGCTCGGAATCGGCGCCGCGGGTGTTGTGTTGCCCGACATCCCTTCAGAGGCCCGCCAGGTGCGGCTTGCCCGGCTGGTCAAGGCGGCCATCCTGGCCCGCAGTACGCCCGTCCTCTACGTCGTCGAGGACGCCCACTGGATCGACGAGGTCAGTGAGGCGATGATCGCAGAATTCGCCTCCGTGATCCCGCGGGCGCGCGCGACTGTGGTCATCACCTATCGGCCGGATTATCGCGGCGTGCTGAGTACCCTGCCGGGTACCCATACCTTTTCGCTGCGGCCATTGGACGCAGACCAAGCCAGCGCATTGATAACCGAATTGGTCGGAGAGCACCCGTCGGTGTCCGCGCTGTCCACGCAGATCGCGGACAGGGCTGCCGGTAATCCGTTCTTCGCCCAGGAGATCGTGCGCGACCTAGCCGAACGCGCTGTGCTGCAAGGCGATCGAGGGGCATACGTATGTCACCACGCGATCGGCGAGGTCAATGTGCCTGCCACGGTGCAGGCCACGATCGCCGCGCGCATTGACCGCCTCGATCCGGTGGCCAAAAGCGCGCTGTCCGCCGCGGCGGTGATCGGTTCGCGCTTCAGTGAAGGGCTGCTCACCGATGTGTTGGACGAGTCGGCACCCATTGCGGACGTGCGCGCGGCGCTGACCGGCTTAGTCGAGGCCGAGTTGCTGGATCAGTTGCTGCTGACTTCCCGCACGGAATACGGGTTTCACCATCCGCTGATCCGCACAGTGGCCTACGAAGCGCAGCTGAAATCGAGCCGGGCCGCGCTACATCGTCGCCTGGCCGCGGCCATCGAGCGGCGCGAACCTGAACTGGCTGACGAGAATGCCGCGCTGATAGCCGAGCACCTGGCCGGCGCCGACGATCTGCATGCGGCTTACAAGTGGCACATGCGCGGCGGCGGGTGGTCGACGCACCGTGACATCAAGGCGGCGAAGACGAATTGGCAACGCGCACGCGATATCGCCGACCGTCTTGACGCCGACGACCCCGGCCGGCTCGCGATGCGGATCGCGCCCCGTACGCTGCTGTGCGTCAACGCCTGGCGCATCGGCGGCAGCGTCGAAGCCGCCGGATTTGATGAATTGCGCGAACTGACCGGTATTGCAGGGGACACGCTTTCACTCACCATCGCCATGGCCGGGCTCTTGGCCGCTTTGACCTTCAACGACCGCATCGTCGAGGCGTCCAAGCTGGCGACCGAATGCGTGTCTTTGATCGAAACGATCGGCGATCCAACGCTGACGGTGGGACTCATGACCGGTCCGCTGCAGGCCAAGTACCAAGCCGGCGAGGTTCTCGAAACGGTGAGATTGGCCGACCGGGTGATCGGCTTGGCGGACGGCAACGCCACGATGGGCAACCTGGTAGTGGGGTCGCCGCTGGCGATGGCGCTGATGTTTCGCGGTTGCGCCAAAATGACGCTGGGGCGCAGCGGTTTTCAAGAGGATCTCGACGCGGCCGTTGCGACCGCTCGACCGGTGGACGCGACCTGCTTTGCCACCATTGTCATGTTCAAGTACATCGTGTTGCTGCCGGCGGGCCTGTGTCTGGCCGACGATACGGCGTTGCGGGAGACCGCCGAGGCGATGGCCGTCGCGGAACAGTCGGGTGACCCGTTCGCGGTGGGATGCGCCTTGCTGGGACGGGGCATCACAATGACTTATCTCGAGGGCGCGGAAGCCGAGGCGGGTTACAAGTTGCTCGCCGAGGTCCGCGAGATGGCGGCGGCCCACCAATTCGTCTTGCTGGCAGTGCATATCGTCGATATTTTCCTTGCCCGGCGACGGGCGCGGGATAAGGATTTCGCCGGTTCGATCGAATTGGCGCGAACCGCCCGGGACAATTTGTCGGCCTCGGGCGACGTGATCTGGTGCGCAGTGGCGTCGACCACCCTGGTCGAAGGCCTGCTGCGGCGCGGCGCCGACGGCGACATCGCCGAGGCGCAGGCCATCGCCGACGAATTGGCCTCCGCCCCAACCGATGCGGGCTTCGTCGTCAACGAATTCTCGGTGCTGCGCATGCAGGCTCTACTGGCGCGGGTTCACGGTGACGACGCCGCGTACCAGCGGGTGGTCGTGCGCTATCGCGCGCGAATGGCAACTGTTTACGTCTAACGCCACTCCAAACGCCTACAAGCTGCGTGCAAATCGATCCGCTGCCGCCCTGGTGTTTCGCCAATCCACGTAGACGAGTTTGCAGCCCACGTAGCCGAAGATCAGCGGGAAGACGAAGTACTGGTATTGCGTCCACAACAGCGCGAGGAGGGTATCGGCTGCGCCGCCGGCCATATTCTGGAAACCCCCGAACACCTCGCTGAACGAGAGGATGAATGTCGCTACGACGGGCTCTCCTGCCCCGAGGACTACGAGCAGATAACGGCGTGGCGATCGCTTCTTGTTCAGGCGCCAGAACGCGATGACGGTGGCGGCATTGACGAAGGCATACATCTCGAGGGTGACGAACGTCGAGTTGTGGTTGACGGTGCGCAGGTCGACCGAACCGAACGAGGCGAGGTCCCACCAGTACATGTGAACGACGCTTTCGCGCATCCACGGGGTGTAGGCGACGACATCGTTTAACGTATGAAGATCGTGGAAGACGAAGGGAGAGAACATCACCCACGGGATCTCCCAGAGAAGATTGGTCATCAGGTAGGAGACCATCCATAGGACGAGGGATTCGTGAAAGACGGCCGTTCGTGGGCGTCGACGAGCGCCCGGAAGCACTAACGGGATGATCCACCCGTTTAGCCAGATGCTGATCCCGTAGAGCGAGGCTTTGATGCTCGTCGTGGAGTCGAGCATCCCCAGATAGAAGAGTGTCGCGAAGACTCCGGTCGCGCCCCAGAAGATCGCCGTCCAGAGACCAAAGGCCTGCCAGGTCGGCGCGGCTACCCGACGCTCCTCGGCCATGACGGGCGGCGCTATGTCCGGGTCGACGGTGGTCAGCACGGTCACGATGGAACCTCCAATCGGACGCAAGGACTCGTCACCGCACATCGTCGGCGCGTGACCCCATTGCATTGTCGAAATATCGACATAGTGTTCGATATTGTGACGGAGAGAGTAGACCCACCCTCAGTTTCCAGTTAAGGCTTCTCACCGCCTACCGAGCGCGTCATCGCGGTACTGGAACTGCTGGGCCGCAACCCGATGAAGGACTTCACGCTGGCCGAGATCTGTCCCAGTCTGGGACTCAGCCGCGCGACGAGCCACGCGATCCTGACCACGCTCACCAAACTCGAATGGGCTATCCGAGACCCCGCCACCGCTCGCTATGCCTGGGGGCCGGCCATCGCCGGGCTCGCCAGGCCGGACGCCACCCAGCTGCACCGCGCCGACCTGCAGGCGCTAGCCGATGCGACCGCCACCCAAATTTCGCTTGGCTCGTCGCGGTGGCGCCACGATTGTGGTCATCGATACCGCCGGCGAGTGTCTGACCGGGCCGAGGATCACGCGCGGAATGCGAACGCCGTTCGTGGCGCCAATCGGACGGGACTATGTGGCCTGGTCGAATGCGCGGGCCCAGAAGGAGTGGCTGGAAGCAATCGGGACGCCAAGCCCCCAGTTCCGGCAGCGAATGACGGCTGTGCTCAACGAGATTCGCAATCGGGGCTTCGTCGTCGAACGACTCACCCGCCAGTACATGCGCGTCTACTCCGCGCTACGGGCGCTCAGCGCCGACGGCGAGGTCGATCAGATCACCACTCAGCCGGCCCGCGCCTACGCCGACCTCACGGTCATCGACGTACTGGATGACGAATTGTCCGGTGGCACAGCGCACAGCATCGCCACGGTGTCCGCGCCCGTTCGTGACGCCGACGGTGCAGTGACAATGGTGGTGATGGCCGCCGTCTTCGCCACCCTGCACGGCTCGGCGATTCGCGCACTGGGTGAGCAGTTGCGTCACGCGGCGCAAGGCATCGAACAACGCGTCGCCCGATACGGCGACGGCCCTGTCCGCGAAGGGATTGCGCAAGGCAATCGCCACACCAATCGATGATGAGGACTTGTCGGATCAAACGCGATCGGATCGTGCCTCTCAGCGGGTTGGGTGACGTTGGCCTGTAGGCCAGCGCGAAAACTCAGCGAGAGGGTCGCCATCCGAGCACGCTCGCCTTGGCCGGGCACTCATCGGGGACCTGGCGCGGCAACGAAGCGAGTTGTTCGTAGGACCTTCTGGCTGGCACGCCGAACGGCACCGGCATGGGCATCGGCGGCGACGGCGGCGGTCCCCAATTCATCGGTAAAGGCGGCGACGGCGGCGACGGCCAGCCCGCCGGCCACGGCGGACAGGCGGCCGCGGCGGGCAGCTGTTCGGAACGCAGGGCACGGAGCGGACTTAGCTATTGCCCGGCGGAATTAGCTCCAGCACCGACCCAAGGGCGCCCATGAACCGAGAAAGCCCGGTGATGCTCGACTGACCGGTGTTGATCGACAGGCCCGGATCGATCGACGGGACGTACGGGTAGATGTCGGGCAGGGAGGTCTGGGGCAGCGCGCCGATATCGACCAGCGCGGCTTGGGTGCCCTGCACGGCGCCCCTGGCCAAGTCGACACCGACGGTGACCGGGTTGATCAGATGAAACAGGCTTGCCGGGGTGGGAATGTCCGCGTAGTTCCCGCTGCCGTAGCCCATGTCGACCAGCACCCGCAGATCCGGCTGGATCAGGTCGGCGACCACGTTGCCCGCGACGGGGAAGTTACGAAGCGGCTCCAACAGCGGCAGGTTCTGGGCAAGAAACATGTAGTACTGGGTGTTGCCGGTGTAGCCCGGAGACGTCGGCAACTGTATTGCCTTGGCAACATCGTCGGCCGTGAACGGGTACGAGCCGTGCTGATATGTGAGGCCCATGAAGGCGTTGAGGTCCGACAGGAAATTGAGCGGGTACTGCGGGTTGTGGGCGAAGCCGTCGTATTGGTTCGTGTAGATGAAGGTGGGGTAGGGAGAATTCGACGGGGTGGCGCCGTTGAACGGGATGTCCAGCCATGGGATGTAAAAGCCGGGGTAGCGCGAAAAGAAACCGCCGTTGGGGTTGTTGAGGTCACCGAGCAGAACGAAGGACAGCTGGCTCGGATCGGGCCGAAGGTTGGCAGGCAGGGCCATGATCGTCTTGATTTCTTCGGTCGTCAGCACGGCGCTCTGCGAATAGCCGAAGACGACGGCGTGGTTTCCCGACGTGATTACCCCTGTTGGCCCAAAGAGCGCGTCGTTCAAAATCTGGGCGCCCTTGGCGACCGACTGGCCGAACGTCAGGTCGCCGAAGGCCGGCCACAATTGTTCGGGCGTGGTCAGACCCTGCCCGATCGCCCCCGGGAAGCGCGGCACGATGTAGGCGCCGTTGAGAATCGACACGACGTAGGGATCGGGTGTCGGGAACCCGGTGCCGTTCATGATCAGCGACGTGACCGGGGTGGATGCGGTCGTCAGCATCGAAGTGAACGCGCCGACGGCGCCGGACGTATTGACGCCGGTCTGCGCGTTCCCCAATAGCGTCTGAATCGCGGCGGCCTCCGCCTGCGCGTAGGCGGCCCCGGAGGCGGCCAATGCCCGGGTGAATTCAGTGTGAAAAGCCGCGGCCTGCTGGAGAAGCGCCTGATAGTCCTGCGCATAGTCGCTGAACAGCGCCGTTATTGCCTTCGACACCTCGTCCTCGGCCGCGGCCAGCACACCGGTTGTGGAGCCCGCCGCGGCGGAGCCGCCCGCAGCGATCGCCGAACCGATACTCTCCGCATCCCCGGCCGCATCCGCTAATAGCTCCGGCGCCGCGATCACAACTACCATCCGGGGGAGTGTAGGGCCTGAAAACACCGGCGGCCGGTCACCCAGCTAACCGAGGCTCAAATGCTAACCAAAGCTCATATCGAGGCGCGGCGCAGCGGACGGGACGCAGCGCAGAGATCCGAGGCCGCGGATGCATGACGGTGCGGCCCTGGCGTCGATTCGGTGCGCGCCAGGGCCGGCCGCCATCCCGGCGTTACCCCGAGGTGCCCGCGGCGCCGGCCAGCAGCCCGCCAGCGCCGCCCTGACCGCCGGTGCCTAGGCTCGCTTTTCCGCCGTTACCGCCGTTGCCGATAAGGACGGCGTTGCCCCCGTTACCGCCGACGTCGAAGAGGCCGCCGTTACCGCCGGCGCCGCCGTTGCCGATTAGCCCGGCGCGGCCGCCGTTACCACCGGTGTCGCCACTGGAACCGCCGTCGCCTCCGTTGCCGTACAGCAACCCGCCGGTGCCGCCCGCCCCGCCATTGCCGGACGTGCCGACGCCGCCGTTGCCCCCGTCGCCGAACAACAGCCCGCCGCTTGCGCCGGCCTGCCCATCCCCGAGGGCGTTGCCACCATTGCCGCCGATCACTCCGGCGTGGCCGGCGATTTGGCCGGTCCCGCCGTCGCCCAACAAGAAGGCGCTACCGCCGGCACCGGCGAGCGAGCTGCCTCCGTTGCCGATCAATAGCCCGCCGTTCGCGCCCGCCTGCCCGATCACATAGGCATTGCCACCGTTGCCGAACAGGAACCCGGCATGTCCGGCGGCGCCGCCGGAGGTTCCGGTCCCGCCGCTACCGCCGCTGCCGAACCAGAAGGCGTTACCGCCGCTACCGCCGGCCGCGCCGATACCGTTGCCGCCGTTGCCGCCGGTGCCGAGGAAGAAGCCGCCGGCACCACCGGCACCACCGGCACCGCCGGCACCACCGGCACCACCGTTGCCGCCGTTGCCGATCAGCCCACCGGCACCACCCGCACCACCGGCCTTGCCGGCGGCGCCGGACCCGCCGTTGCCGCCGTTGCCGATCAGGATGCCGCCGTCCGCGCCGGCCGCCCCGCTGCCCGCGGCCCCGTTGGCGCCGTTGCCGATCAACGGGCGGCCATACAGCGACTCGACGGGCGAATTCACCGCGGCGAGCACCTGCTGCATCGGCGACGCGTTGGCGGCCTCGGTGCTGGAATACAGCGCCGAGCCGCCATTCATGAGCTGAACAAACTGCTGATGGAACTTCGCGGCCTCCGCGCTCAGCGCCTGAAAGGCCTGGCCGTGCGAGTTGAACAATGTAGCGATGCCCGCCGACACCTCATCGGCGGCCGCCGCCACCGCCCCCGTCGTCGGGGCCGCCGCGGCCGCATTGGCCTCGCCGATCGACGAACCAATACTTGCCAAATCCGTTGCCGCCGCTTCCATCAGCGACGGCACCGTACTCACATACGCCATGCTCGACTCCATCCTTACGGTCCAAAGACAGACAAATAGCCGAGACCCTTTACCCGGTCGACATCGCTTTCTAAACCCGCACGAACCGTGTTTTTTCCTGAACTCACGGGACGACCCGACGCCGGGCGAGGCCGCGGCGACCGGCTCAATGCTGAAAATGGGAGTCGCCGCCGATGGTGCCCGCGCTCACCACAGCGGTGTTGATTCCGATGCCGTTCCGCAACTCCTCACCGAAACGCTCGGCAACAAGACGATCAATCGCGACCGCAGCGCGGACCGCCGCCAGTGCGCGACATCACCGTCACCTCGCGGCGCTCCCCCGTGAACACGTCATCACCCTGCTCCAGCAGCCGCGCCGCGAGCGCCTGGTCGACATAAGTGCCGAAAGCCGCCTGAAGTCGTTGCCGCTCAGCCAAACCCGCCTGCATGCGGTTACCGACCCCGCCGGCAGACTAAACGTTCGGCTGCTCTGACCTGCACGGCCTTTGGTGGAGTCAACTCCGTTGACGACGGCTATCGCCGCAAGCGCCCATTCCTGCCGCACCTCGACGTTTTATTATTTCGCCATCGCGACACGACGGGAGCCACCCATGTCCAGGGATCATCAGCGCGGGGTCGACGTGCGTGCGCAACCGATTGCGCCGGACTTACGGCGCCCGTTGCGGCTCGGTACTCTGCTGCAGTTCGGGTTGCGCACGGTGCTGATCGTCTTCGTCGTTGCGACGTTGTTGTGGGCGCCGCCGGCCCGCTACCTGTCGACCTGCGTGATCGTCATGGCGGCGTACGTGGTCGTCATCGCATGCTGGGGCGCGTGGGTGCTGCGAAGAGGGACGCGCGCGGCGACGTCCGTCAAGACGGCGGTGACACTGCTCGTGCTGACCGCCGATGTCACGGTGGTTTCCGTCCTGTCGATACTCACCGGCGCGACCTCGCCGCAGGCGTGGACATCAGACGTGATGAGGAACGGTTTCTTCCTGATCCCACTGATCGCGGCGGCGCAGCTAGACCCCATCATCAGTGCGGCGGTGGCGATTCCCACCTTGTCTGTATTCACTCTCACGTGCTGGATCACCACCTCGTCCAACGGAGAGCCGTGGTCGTCGATTCTGTTGAGTGCGTTCACCTTGGCCGGGCTGGCCGGCGGCTCGGTCGCCCTGTCATTCGTTCAGCGGTCCAGAGTGGAGATCATCGCGGACTTGGCGCGGCAGCGAAGCGAGCTGCTGGAGGAACTGCTGGCGGTGGAAAGGCGCGAGCGGCAGACGATTTCGGAACGTCTGCACGATGGCGCCCTGCAGTATGTCTTGGTCGCGCGCCAAGACATCGAGGATGTGCGGGACGGCTCAGCCGATGCTACCGACCGTGTGGAATCGGCGCTCATCGAGTGCTCGGGGCTGCTGCGCGATGTGGTCCGTGAACTGCATCCGGACGTGCTGGTACGGATGGGATTGAAATCGGCGATCGCCTCGCTCACCGAAAGCCTCGGCTCCCGCGCAGGGCTCACCGTCCATTTCGACGCGGCCGGCTGGCCCGATGGCATGCGCACCGAGGCCGACGACGTGCTGTACGCCGCCGCGCGTGAGGGCTTGACGAACGTCATCAAACATGCTCGGGCCCATAACATTCGGATCGAATTGCAGCACCGCGAAGGGTTGGCCTCGCTCCGCGTCGCTGATGACGGGGTGGGCATCTCAGCGGCGGTGATCGCGCGAAAGGCCGACGAAGGTCATATCGGAATGGCATCGATGCGCGCGAGGGTGCTCGCGTCCGGCGGCCAGTTCGAGGTGCGCGCGACATCTCCAGGAACCGAACTCGCCATGTCGATACCGCTGGGCACGGCGCGTCATCTCGCTGCGGCCTGATCGCCCACAACACCCCGCCTCGGCGAAATGACTGAGCGGTTTTACAGTCGGCCTGCGGCGAACGTCGCTGCCTGGTTGGTCATCCCCGACTGAACGTATTGACCGTGTGGCGCCATGCTCACACCGTTGGTGCAAATCGGATCCCCGGGCATGCACATATCGATCGTTTTCCCGGTGTACAGCGGGCCGATGGCGGGAAGCGAGCCGGCCCCCAGTTGCCGTCCGAAACTGCCTGCCGCCGAGGGATTTCCGAAGACGGCGACGGCGGCGACATGATTGGCTACACCGGGCGGCATCTGGCTGGTGATGACATCCATCACGGCCGCACCCTGCGAGTACCCACCGAGGACCATCCTGGTGTTGGGACAGTTCGCCGACATGAACCGGGCATGACCGCTCGCGTCATTGGCACCGACGGGGATCGAACTACGGAAATTGTCGGTGGCGGGGTAGTTGACCGGGTACACGCTGACGGTCCTCGGCCCCACTCGCGAACGCAGCGAATCGACAAACGCCTGTCCGACTCCCCCGACGCCAGGGGGCTCGGTGGTGCCTCGGGCGAACACCACGTCGACGTCGGAGCAGGGAGCCGCTGCAGCCGGTGCCAGGGACGAGGCAGCGGCCAGCGAGGCCCACGCTGCGAGAACGGCTGCACCGAGCAGGCGAGAAATCCGACGCGCGGTCACGGCACGCGTGTCATGTTGTCGCTTCGGGGAGGATCTTGAACGACCCCGTGGGCCGCCTTGATGCCCCGGGCGCGCCGGTCCGACGTGGAAGCTCATGATGGTTGTCCTTGGTGTGGTCGCCGCCCGGTTGACAGCGCTCAGGAGTAGGAGCATCGACGCCGGTATTTGGGGACACTTTTTCCGCCGCGGAAGCCGCGGTCGACGTCAGCGTGCGAAAATCCGCGAGCTACCGAGAGTCGCCATCGATCGTCAGGAGGCCGCGGCGGCCTCGAGCTCCTCGAATGCTTGACCGGTGTACTGCGCCAGCCGCTGCAGATGCGGCAGCGTGTCACGGCAGCCAAGGAACCCCAGCGCGATCTTGTCGGTATAGCCGACCAGCGTCACGTTGAGGCCGTAGCCGTCGAACAGGAACGACACCGGGACGATCACCTCTAGCTTGGCGCCGGAGAGGTACAGCGGCTGCTTGCTGAGCACGACGTTGGAGACCGTGAAGTTGTACAGCGGCGGGATCAGCCCGAGTGCCCCGGTCACCTGCCCCACCGCGATCGGGAACAGGCCCGCCACGGAGTAGTGCTGCAAGGCGTTGGGTGACATGGCCAGCAGCTCGGCCTTGCCGCGGCTGGTTGACGCGGAGATTTCCCGAAGCCGCGCAAGCGGGGCTTCGGTCGTGGTGCCGAGTGGCGCGACGAAACCCGTTGCGGCGTTGACCGTCTCGGCGTCGCGCTCGAAGCCGACCGCCACCGATGCGGTCAGACTGTTCCCGGGCAGGGCATTCTGCTCCAACAGGTAGCGCCGACATGCGCCGCCGACCGACGCCAGGATCACGTCGTTGACGGTCGTGCCGGTGGCGCCGGCGACCGCCTTGACCCGCGGCAGGTCGATGACCTGCACCCCGAGCCGTCGGTGCCGTGTGATGCGCGTGTTAAACGGCGAACGCGGTGTCTTCAGCGCCGCCAGCACCGAACTGTTGGCACCGCGCATCATGCCGGTCAGCTTTCCGGTCAGCTCGCCCAGGGCCGAGGCGCCCGCGATCGCCCGCTTCGCGGTGGCGACCGCGAAGACGCTGGCCACGTTGTAGTCCTCGTCGAGCGCGTCGGGCTTGCCCGAGCCCGGAGGAGCCTCCGGGTCAGTCGTGAGCCAGTGCTTGATGTAGTTCATCGCACCCATGCCGTCGACCGCACAGTGGTGCGCCTTGAAGTAAAAGGCGAACCGGCGGCCAGACAGGCCCTCGATGAGATGCGCCTCCCACAACGGCTTGGTCATGTCGAGTGGGGTCGAATGCAGCCGCTCGACCAGTGCGCCGAGATCACCGTCGGTCCCCGGGTGGGGCAGGGCGGAGAGGCGAACGTGGTAGCTCGGGTCGGGCTGCACCTGCTTCCAGTACGCCATCGAGGGGCCGCCCGCGATCACACTGTCGAAGGGGAACGGGAGGTACGCCAGCTGCGAGAACGCCTCGTAGAGTTCTCTGGTGAAGCTTCGCGGAGCTCGTGTCGGCAGTTTGAAGATCGCAAGGGCGCCGATGTGCATCGGTGTGCGCGGCGTCTCCATTCGAGCGAACGTCTGGTCCAGCGGGCTGAGCAGCTTCACGACGTCAGCCTAAGCACTTCGGCCAATTCGAGCCCCAGGAACGACCATCGGTTCGGTGCCGGCATACCGGGGCATTTCTCGCCTACATCGTGGGCAGCGCGCCGATTGCCTGCGCGAGTTGCCCGGGGAGGAACTCCAGCAGGCCAGGCAGGAGACCCCCAAAAGCGGTGCCGCTGAGCAAGACTGACCCCGGTCCGAACACCGGAATGGTGAGCGAAGCGAAGTCGGGCGCAGTCAGAATCCCGCTCAGTGGGATCGAGGTTATCGTTTCGATGCCCGCGCTACCCCCGATAAATGCCTGCAGCGGCAGGGTCGCCTGTCCGTTGAGGAAGCCGTTCGCGACGACGGCGGGCGCATCGATGACCGCGGCAAGCGCGCCGAGCCCCTCCCCGGTTTGGACCGCTCCGATGAACGAACTCGCGGAGGAGCCGATCGCCTGCAGTGTCGTGACCGGGGAACCGAGCGCGTCGAGAGCGAGCACCAAAGGCAACCCGACGTGCAAGTTGCCGGAACCGAGATCCAACGTCTGAGACAGGTCAGTCACTGTCCCGAGTAGTCGCGTCGCATTCTCTGCCACCATGGCCGGGATCGAGCCTGCGGGAATCAGATTGGTGAAGTTCTGGGCCATCTGCGCAGGAATGCCCCCGATAGGTAGCAAATCTCCCAAGGCGCCCGCCGGCGAGATGACGAGCAACCCACTGACCGGATCCATGCTCACATTGAGTCCCGAAAAGATCGGGTCTAGGAATGCCCCGCCAACTTGAAGCAACCCACCGGTTACGTCTCCACCCATAATCGTTTGGAACGCCGATTGCAGATTCGCTGGTATGGCGGTCAACCCTGTGACGAAGTCGTTGCCGGCGTTGTGCAGGGACGTCGCGATGAGCTGCGCGTATCCGATCTCATTACTGACAAATTGCTGCAGCGCGGGCAGCGGGTTGACAGTCAGAAGCGATCGCACTGTCGCGGGCAGGTTGGCCACTTCAGCCGGCAAGGCCTGGAGTCCGGCAACGATGGTCTGGCCATAGGCGAGCTGGTTAGTGAGGAACTGGTTCAGGAACGGCGTCGGGTTGGCCGCCAGCGCGCCTCCCAGGCTCTGCAGATTGGCGGCGGTATTTGAGACGAGCGCTTGATACGGGGCCGCGACGGTGGCGCCAAAACCGCTGAGGCCGTTCAGCAGGGCGGCGGGCGCCGCGTTCGCCTCCAGCACCTGCTGCGCGCTGGCGACTTCTGTGCTCAGGTAGGCGCCACCGCCACGGCGCAACAGGTCGACGAATTGATCGTGAAAGACCGACGCCCGGGCGGCGATCGCCTGAAACTCCTGACCGTAATTGCCGAACAGTCCCGCGATGGCGGCCGAAACCTCGTCGGCGCCGGCAGCCACCACACCCGTCGTCGGCGTTGCGGCTCCCGCAGTCGCTTCGCCCAGCGTGGCGCGAATATTCGCCAGGTCGCGGGCTGCCGCCTCCACCAGCTCCGGCTCGATGACTACAAACGACATTCCGATCCCCTTTCGACACTTCTTCGTCAAACCAGCCCGTGGTAACTGGTGGACTCGTGCTCGAGAGATCGATGCGACTTACTGGCGTTCACGACAGACGTGCGCGCTTCTGAGACACCACGAGTCGACCCAGCGGTTAGGTATAGGGCGGCGGGTTACGCGCAGCGGGCGTGCGGCCGCACAATCCGGCCTTTTAAGGCAGTGGGTGGCCGGACTACGCCCGAGCGCAGTACCGCAGCAGCACGATTCCCGCCGAGAACGCCTTCGGCTCGCCAAGCAGCCTTAGCTTCGGCCGGGCGCCGGGCGGGAACAGCGGCCGTCCCCGCCCCTGGACCACCGGGTACACAAACATCCGGTACTCGTCGACGATGCCGGCGGCGATCAGCGTGTGAGCGAGCGTGACGCTGCCGGTCACCACGATGTCCTTGCCGTCCTGCCCCTTGAGCTTCTCGACCTCGTGCACCGGGTCACCGCGCAGCACGGTGGAGTTTGCCCAGCCGGGATCGTCAATCGTCGACGAAACCACGTATTTCGCAACCCGATTCAGGTAGTCCGTGATGCCGGTGCGGTCGTCGGTCTGGGCGGGCCAATACCCGCGGAAGTCCTCGAAAGTCCGCCTGCCCACGACAAGCGCGTCCGCCTCAGCGTCCTGGCGATGAGATTCCTCCATCAAGTCATGGTCCTGCAGCTGCGGGTCGAACCAGTCGTCGAGCATCTCGATACGCCCATCGAGGGTCATGTTCTCCGTGATGACGAGCTTGCGCATGACGCACCTCCCTGTTTGGTCTGTAGATATTGACCGCGGTCGGCTACGAAAATCATCAAACGGCGATGCTTGTGTGGGCTGACGCTTGCGGGGCGGGTGGGGCTCGAACGCGGGACCAACGGGTTGCGACATGGCCAATCTCGCCATGCCCGATAGTGCGCAATTGTTCTGTGCTGCAAACAATTAGCCGTGACGACGGGGTCACCTCAGCCCCGCCGAGACCGAGCAAGTCGGATCATTTCTCAATCATTCGCGACGAATGAGCGATGACTGCCATGTCACCGTCAGGCGCACTCTGCCGGGGCAAAGCCCTCGGGGCCCTCGGGCGCCGCGCGTGGGCGTTGTAGCATCCAGGCACCGTTCGTGCGCTCGGAGGGAGGTTCGGTGGGGGCGGACGCGGCCGGCGAGGTCTTCGGGCGCTACCGGCTATTCGAGACGCTCCAATGGGGCGGCACGGGCACGGTCTATCGGGCCTACGACACGACGATGAGTCGCGAAGTGGCCATTCGGGTGCTTCCTGCAGAGTCGACCATTGATCCGGGGCAGCACGAGAAACTGCGGGACGACATTGCCGTTGCGGCCCGGCTGAGCAATCCCAACGTCATCCCGATCTACGAGGTCGGCGAGATCGACGGCCGGCTCTACCTGGCGATGCCCATCCTTGACGGCATTGATGCCCAGAGCTTGCTCCGTCGGGACGGGCCAATGAGTCCAAGGTCGGCCGTGCGACTCGTCGAGCAGGCTGCGGTGGCATTGGAAGCCGCCCATAGTTCCGGGCTGGTTCACGGCGATCTGAAGCCGTCAAACCTGTTCGTAGCTCCTGGGGAATTTGTCTACTTGCTCGATTTCGGGGTCGCCGCTCACACGCCGTTGGCGAGCTCGTCTGCTGCCGACGTTGCGGCCGGAAGTTGGCCATACTTGGCGCCGGAGCGCTTCAGTCCCGGTCCCGCCGAAACCAGCGGCGACATCTACGCTCTGGCCTGTGTCCTTTACGAATGCCTGACCGGGCAGCAAGCCGTCAAAGGCGGCAGCCGCGAACAATTTGCCGCCGCGCATCTGCGGGGTGAGGCGCCCAAGCCCACCGACATCAACCCCGCAATCCCGAGTGGATTTGACGACGTCATCGCGCGTGGCGTGGCCAAGAGGCCCGAAGACCGTTATCAAACCGCCCGCGACTTGGCTTTTGCGGCAAGAGACGCTCTCGCGTCCCCCGTCGCTGCAGCGGCGGCTCCCGCGACTGAAGTGGAGTTCGGCCGCTATCGGCTTTTCGAACTGCTCGGTCAGGGCAGCATGGGCTCCGTATATCGCGCCCAAGACACCGCGCTGGACCGCGACGTGGCCGTCAAGGTGCTGCGGCCGGAACTGGCCATCGAGCCAGGCTATGAGGAGCGGTTTCGCCGCGAAGCCTCCGCGGCGGGCCGACTGGCCAGCCCGAACATCATCCCGATTTATGACGCCGGCGAGATAGACGGGCGTCTATATCTGGTGATGCCGATCATCGACGGCATCGATGTGCACACCGTGCTCCGTCGCGATGGGCAAATGAGCCCGCTCAAGGCGGTCCGGGTTGTCGAACAGGCCGCCGCAGCACTGGATGCAGCTCATAAGGCGGGGCTGGTGCATCGCGATGTGAAGCCGTCGAACCTACTGATGGTCGCCGATGAGTTTGTGTACCTGATCGACTTCGGACTGGTGCAGGAGGCGGTTGGTACTCGCTTGACCCGCACAAATGTCAACCCGGGGACCCCGGCGTATATGGCTCCGGAGCGCTTCAAGCTCGAGACCATCGCCGATGCTCGCGGCGATGTGTATTCGCTGGCCTGTGTGCTCTACGAGTGCCTGACCGGGCGGGTGCCTTTTGCCGGTGGCGGTGTGGAGGGATTGGCCGCCGCCCATTTGTTCAGCGAGCCGCCCAATCCCTCCAGCATCGACCCTGCGATACCCGTTGGTTTCGACGAGGTCATCGCGCGCGGAATGGCCAAGGAACTCGATGACCGATACCAGACCGCGAACGAACTGGCTGTGGCTGCCCGGGCGGCACTCACCACCGTCTCGGCCGAGGCTGCAACTCAACCGCCGGCGACGGACCCCTCGGACCCCTCGGCCCCGTCCGCCTCGATGCAGGCCGCCGCATCGGCGAAGACCGCGATCGCGTCCCCAGCCACTGCGGCGCCATCCCCCCGCAATCGTCGCCGCGCCTTTGCTATCGCCGCGGCGGTGATCGTTGCCGTTGCCGTCGCCGCATTCTTTGGGCTCGCCAATCAATTCCCGATCCATTCGAAGGCGCGGGGTCAGATCCTGCTGCCGTTTACCGGTCTCGACGGACCCAGGGGCATTGCGGTCGATGTGCAGGGCGACGTCTACATCGTCGACAGCGGCAACAACCGTGTGCTGGAGCTGGCCGCCGGCTCGACCAGCCAGACTGTAGTTCCATTCGCCGTGCTGGACCATCCCGACGACATGGCAGTCGATGCCGCGGGCGACTTGGTGGTCAGCGAGCCGGGCCGGCACCGGGTGCTGGAGCTGACGGCAGGGTCGACCAGCCCGACCGTCCTGCCGTTCACCGACCTCGGGGAGCCCTCGGGTGTGGCGGTCAGTTCGAGCGGCCCTCGCGCCGTCTTCGTCACCGATGCCACGGACAACCTGGTGCTGCAGCTACTCACGCAATCGACCGAGCAGACTCAGCTGCCATTTAGCGGATTGGCGGGCCCCTCGGCCGTTGCGGTGGGCGGCGACCGTGCCCTCTTCGTCATCGACCGGGAGAACGAGCGGGTGCTGAAACTGCCCCGGACGGCGACGCACGATACGGTCCTGCCCTACGTGATCGGTCGCCCAGACTGGGTGGCGGTCGACACCGACGGCAACGTGTACGTGACGGACAGCAACGGCAATCGGGCCCTCAAGCTGGTCAAGGAGTCGAGCACGGCAATCACGTTGCCGTTCAACGGCCTTAGCAATCCACAAGGCATCGCTGTCGACGGAGCCGGCAACGTCTACGTCGTGGACACCGGCAACAACCGAATCCTGAAACTGCCGCCAAGCTGACCCTCTCAGCGTGAGAACGTCGCCGCGCGCTTCACCTCCTAGACCGCCCGGCCGCTGATTGGCCACGATTCTAGGAAGTCGTCACCCAAGTCGAGGCGTTTGATGATCGGAATCAATTTTGCTGCAACATCATTCGCTTTACCGGGCGTGATGATCCTGCCGCGGTCCGGTGCTTGACCATGCGGGACATGCGAGCACGCGTGTTGTCACAAAAGAATCTTGCTGATTGACGCTCGTCGTGATGGCAGAATGTAGGGATTTCCGCAGTTAGGACAGGTTGGGCACGGTGTACGACGACACTCTCGGCAGAAGCCCCGACCTGCGGGGTGGTGCGAGGGCGGCGCGATGACGGTCAGATTCGACACTCGCACCATCCCGGTTGCCGATCGCGAAGAAGTAGCGCGTGCCACCGTCTCGCGGACTCTTGTGCCGCTTGACATCGACTTCGAGACTGACCGCGGCCCAGCTGCGACGAGCTTGACGATCACCGACCTGACCGAGTTCACGGTGTGGTCGGTCACCTCGACTGCCGTCAAGGTCAATTACAAAGCATTGCCGCGCGACGACTTGAAGCCGAGTCTCATTCTGGGACTGCAGATGACGGGGTCCTGCGTCGTGGCCCAGCGTCACCGCGAAATGACCTTACGTCCCGGCGATTTGGCAGTTTGGGACTCGACGAATCCGTTCACCCTCGCCGATGCGGACGGTCTCTGCCAGCACAAATTCCGAATACCCCTCGATCGATTGGCTTTGCCGGTTGACGTCATTCGGCAAATCAGCACGGTTCGATTGTGTCCAGATCACCCGATCTCGGACATGGCCGTCGCTTACTTCCGCCGACTCGCCTCTCGACCAGCAGCGTTTGAGCGCCCGGGCGGCGAAGTGGTCAGTCAACCCGGCATCGACTTGCTTCGGGCGGCGATCACCACCCATCTCGACGCCGTCGAGTTGGGCAAGGATGCGCTTCAGGCCACTCTGTTCGTTCGAATCATGGAGTACATCCAGCTGCACCTGCAGGAATCGGACCTCGGCGCCAGCCGCATCGCGGCTGAACACCACATATCCGTGCGGCAGCTTTACCGAATCCTGGCCGCCGAAGGTGTCTCGCTCGGGGACTGGATCCGGACGCGGCGACTCGAAGGAGCGCGCAGAGACCTCGGCTTGGCATTTCTCCATGAGCCAATCTCCGCAATTGCCCGACGGTGGGGATTCGCCGACGCCTCCAGCTTCGCGCGAATGTTCCGCGGCACTTACGGTGTGTCCCCGCGCGAATGGCGAGATCAAGCCCGGCCAGCATCCGCCTGAGCGATTCCTTTCGGACTCAGCGGCCCCGTTTCCGTTAGGCGTGTTGCAGACACCGTGCCTCACGGTGTGCCGACACCTGTGCACCGCGTGCCCGACAGGCCCGCAGCGGGTCTCGGCGTGTGTTATCCGACTTACTGTCGCAGTCAAGCGCCTCGCCAATGGCTTGGTGCCGGATCAAACCAACTTCCCAGCACACACGAGGAATCGACTTATGACATCGCCCACGAAACCCAACCCCGTCATATTCATTCACGGGTTATGGATCCACGCGACAGCGTGGCAACCATGGCTCGAACTCTTCGAGAACTACGGCTACGCGGTGTCCGCACCGGGTTGGCCCGGTGAGCGCGCGACAGTCGCACAGACACGCCAAAAGCCCGACGGAATGAACGATGTCGGTATCCGGCAGATGATCGATCACTACGCGCAGGTGATCGACACGCGCAGCGGTGTCAAGCCTGTAGTGGTGGGACACTCCTTCGGTGGTTTGATTGCCCAGCAACTGCTGGCCGAAGGCCTCCTGGCGGCTGCCGTGGCCGTCGACCCGGCGCCCATCAAAGGAGTCAAGGCGCTTCCACTGGCGCAGCTGCGGTCGGCATTCCCCGCCCTCGGCAACCTCGCAAATCGGCATCGCACAGTGTCGTTGACGGCCAAGCAGTTTCACTACGGCTTCGGTAACACGCTGAGCGAAGAGGAATCCAACGCGCTGCACCAGACATGGTCGATCCCCGGACCCGGAAAACCGCTATTCGAGGCTGCTGGAGCCAACTTTTCCCGGCACTCGGCGGCCAAAGTCGACACTCGACGCGCCGATCGCGGCCCCCTGCTGCTGACGTCCGGCACTCAAGACCACGTCGTTCCCCTGAAAGTGACCAAAGAGGTGGTTGCCATGTATTCGAAAAGCCGGGCAGAGACGGACTTTCACGTCTTCGATGGACGCGGTCACTCCCTCACTATCGACAGCGGCTGGAAAGAGGTAGCCGGAGTCGTTCTCGACTGGTTGGCAGTTAAGGGTTTCTGACCGAGCACGGCGCTACAACGCGCGGCCACCTCGTTCTCGCTGCCATCGACGGCAACGCGGCGGGGTGGTCGGCGACCCGCAGTAACCACCGCGAATGTGGTTCGCGGCCCAACAGATTGGACATGCTGATGTTTCGACGTTCGAGGCACGCCGTACGGCTCGCGGCACTCGCGAGTACCGCTGCACTGACGTGTGCCGCTTTTGGTCCATCGGCCATCGCCGCCGGTGATCCCGCCGCACCCACACCGAGCGGCGCCAAACCAACCATCGTTTTGATCCACGGTGCCTTCGCGGACGCGTCGAGCTGGGGCGGCGAAGTCGCATTGCTAGAGCACCAGGGATATGACGCTCGTGCGATCGCCAATCCCTTGGAGAATCTGGACAACACCGACGCCGATTCGGTGAGGGAATTCCTCGCCACTCTGAGCGGACCCATCGTGCTGGTCGGGCATTCCTACGGCCGATCGGTCATCACGAACGCCGCCGCAGGCAATGCCAACGTCAAAGCACTGGTCTATGTCGACGCCGCAGCTCCCGACGTCGGCGAGACAACCGCCTCGCTCAGCGCAGCGGGCTCGGTACTGACCAGACCCCAAGGCGAACTGTTCGACCCCGTGCCTTGCCCAGGTGCGCCCGAGCTCTATCTGCAGAAGGACAACTTCCTTCAGCACTTCGGCAACGACCTTCCGCCCGAGCTCGCCAGCCGGGCCTGGAGCAGCCAGCGGGCAGCATCGGCCGCTGCGCTGTTCGCGCCATCCAGGAGCGCCGCATGGAAGCAGATCCCATCCTGGTACTTCGTCAGCAGCGGAGATCAAGTGATCACCCCGGACTCCGAAACCGCCATGGCCGACCAAGCACACGCACAGATCACGCGTTTCAACGGCGGCTCACACCTGACACTGGTCTCGCACCCCGAGGCGGTCACACAGGTGATCCAATCCGCGATCGCGTCCGTGCACTGAACCAGCCTCGGCCGCGCGCGTGGGCAGCAATCAAACCTGTTTATCGCGAACACAATTCGCCGATATTTGGGAGCGAACGCGGATTGACGCCGTGACCCCTCCAAGACACAGTAGCCAGGAGATACCATGCCGCAGTTCATGAATGACTCGATCGAAACGATCTCGCATCGGGTCGACAGGCTGACAATCCAGATCGACGACTCATTCGATGATTTCAGAAATCGCTACGAGCGAGCGGTGCCGGAGTTCCGGGCCGATCGGTTCCAGTCCCTCGTCGACAGTGGTGCCGACTGGGACAGGGTCTTGGATGCGACCGCAGAGAACGCGCCACACGAATTCATCCGTTATTGGTCCAGGGATTTCACCCCGTTGATGGGCCTGGCCGGAGACCGAGGCCGCTGCGCGGGGTACCTCATGGGCAATCACACGATTGCCCAGAGAATGTACCGCTACAACCCCGCCGTCATGCTCCACGCGCCACTGCGTACGGCCATTGTGGAAGACGCCGACCGTGCCACGTGGTTCACCTTCGACCAACCGAGCACCCAGTTCGGCAGCTTCAATACGCCCCAGATCACCGAAGTAGGACGGGAATTGGACCGCAAGATAGCGGCGTTGCTCGAGCACCTTGGGGCCCCTGTGCCCACATCTCTCACCGAACCATGAGCAGGCCGGCGCGTTCGGCGACCCTCATCGGACCTGTCGGGCACCACGACCCGCGCGTCACGCCCGCGATCGAAGCCCTATTCACGCCCCCCGTAACCGTCCGGCTCGCCCGCCATCCAATTAGCGCCGTTTGCCCATAAAGACGACACTGAGCCATACACTTGCCGCGTGAACATCAGCCAGCTCATTGTCGGCGCAGCAATAACTCCTATCCGGGCCGGCGTCAAAGTGGCCGACGCCGGACTCACCGCTGCGGCCATGGCGCTCGGGGCTGTGAAGCAATCCTTGGGCGAGGACGGCCCGAAGACGGTCGACCCGATCACCGATCTATTTCCGCTGCGCGGCGCTCTCGTAGGCGCGAACCGAGTTGCCGAATTAACCGAAAACGACAGGGCGATGGGGCGCGCTCTGGTCCGCGGCGGGCCGGCGGACAAGCTGATGCGCCCGGGTGGGGTTGTCGATATGTTGGACGCGCCCGGCGGGTTACTCGATCGGGTATCCGCCGCAGATAGCTCCTCGCTAGAGCGGATCCTGGCGCCCGGTGGGCTCGTAGACCGGCTGCTCGCAGAGGAGGGGCCGTTAGAGCGCATGTTCGCCGAGGACGGCATTATCGAGCGGATGTTTGTAGAGGACGGCATCATCGACAAGCTGCTGGCCAAGAATGGACCGCTTGAACAACTCACCGAAGCCGCCGAAATCCTGAGTCGGCTCCAGCCCGCCGTCGAGGCGTTGACGCCCACCGCCGACACCCTTGAGTCTGCTGTCGATACCCTCAACAGGATGGTCAACTCGCTGAGTGGCCTCACGGAGCGCATTCCGCGGCGGCGCTCGACGCGGCCGGCTGTGCGCGCGAAGCGCAACTCCGACCAGGAGGCCATCGAGGAGTGAGCCACCGGCTCACCGACTTATCACCGTTGAAGTTCGTGGTTGGCCAGACACCCTCCACGGGGGAGTTACCTGCGATATAGCTCGGCGACGTCGTGGCCGCGTTCGCCCATAGCGCAACCATCTCCGTACGCGTGTCGCCCACGCGCCGGAGCCCCTGGGGTCATTACAAACGCGCGTTCATAGCTGTTCAGCGCCGCCATCGACAAACAGTTCACTTCCAGTCATGAAGCTGCTTTGGTCGGAGGCCAAGAAGAGTACGGCTGCGGCGATCTCGGTGGGCCTGCCCAGGCGGCCCATGGGTACTTTGGCCGCTTCGCCCTCGAGCAGTTCCTGCTCCTGCTCAGGCGGGGCCAAGCCCTTCAGCCCGGGCGTTTCAACCGGGCCGGGAACGACGGTGTTCACCCGGATGTCGCGGCCGACGAGCTCGGCGGCCCAGGTGCGTCCAAACGAGCGGATCGCCGCTTTGGTGGCCGCGTAGACGCTGAACGCCGGTGTCCCGTTGTAGGCAGCGGTTGATCCAGTCAACACGATAGATGCGCCCCTGTTGAGGAGCGGCAGCATTGTTTGCACAGTAAAAAGCGTGCCGCCGACGTTTGTCATGAAGGTGTTGGCGAAATGTTCGACGGTGATGGCGCCCAACGGCGCGAACTCCCCGCCGCCGGCGTTGGCGAAGATCACGTCGAGCCCGCGTCCCCGGGCCGCCACGGCCTCAGCGACCGCGGTCAGGTCCTCCGAGCTCGTCACGTCAGCACGAATGCCGCTCGCCGCTGCACCAATCGATGAGACCGCGGCGTCGATGGTGTCTTGTTTACGGCCGGTCAGGAACACATGCGCACCCTCGGCCGCCAGCCGCTGCGCGGCCGCCAGGCCGATGCCGGAGCTACCGCCGGTCACCAGGGCTGTCTTGCCGTTCAATTGACCCATGAAGCTCTCCTCCGTCAAGTCCATTGTGAAATTCGAGATCAGCCAAGTCTGGTGTTGATGGTCGTTACGGCGCGGCGCGCAGGCTGGACGCGGCCATGCTCTGGTGCACCGACCGCACTGCACTCGCCCCTTCGCCTACCGCGGCAGCGACGCGTTTCATCGACCCCGCGCGCACATCTCCGACGGCAAAGACTCCTGGCACGGAAGTTTCAAAAGGCAGCGGGCGGCGCCCCAGGTGTGGCCAGGTGATGGTCAACGCATCCTCTGGCAGCGCGGCGTCGGTGAGGATAAACCCGTGACGGTCAAGGTGTACGCCGTTCAGCCAGTCAGTGGCAGGCACGGCGCCGATGAAGTTGAATAAGGCCCGGCAGGGCAGTGTTTTGGTGGACTGGGCGGCGTTGTCGGTGACGGTGATCTCGGTTAGGTGACGCTGGCCGTGCAGGGAGCTGACTTCGGAGCTGAGGTGCACCGTGATGAGTGGGTTCGCGCAGATGCGGTCGGAGAGGTAGGCCGACATGTCTTTATGCATGTCTGGGCCGCGCACGATTAGATCGACCGGGCTGCCCGCGCCAGCTAGATACAGTGCGGCCTGACCGGCTGAGTTCGCGCCGCCCACTACAGCGACCGGATGCGGCGCGACTAATCGAACTTCCAATTCTGTTGTCGCGTAGTAGATTCCGGCTCCTTCGAATTCGCGCCAGCGGGCTAACGGCAGAGTCCGATAGCGCGCCCCTGTTGCGACCACCACCGCGCGGGCGGCCAGGTCCTTGCCGTCGGACAGTTTGATGCTCAGCGCGTCGGCTTCAGCGATGACCGCGGTGACCATATTTGGGCTGTTGAGCTGAGCGCCGAATTTTTGCGCCTGGATGGTGGCGCGTCCGGTCAGCTCGGCACCGCTGATACCCGAAGTGAACCCTAAGTAATTTTCGATGCGTGAACTGGCCGCAGCCTGGCCCCCGATCGCGACCGCCTCCAACAGCAGCGTGGTCAGACCCTCCGACGCGCCGTATACCGCTGCGGCCAGTCCCGCAGGGCCGCCCCCGATGACGATCAGATCCCAGATCCGGTCACTAGCCCCGGCTGCCGGACTATAGGCCAGTCCCAATTCCTGGGAAGCCAACGCCGCTGTGGCGCGCCGTAGGGTCTTCTTCGGCGTGACGAAGACCGGCAAATCATCGACGTTGAATCCCAACGCCGTGGCAAGCGCCGCCCCCTCGGCGGTGTCGGTGTCGGTAAAAGCATGCGGTACCTGTAGGCGGGCCAGCCAGGTACGCAGCGCCATCGCTTCGGCGGAAAACGCGCTGCCGATGAGCTCGATGCTGCGCGCGGCCTCGCCGGTGCGCAGGCGCTGACGGCGGGCTAGAAGCGCACGGAGAATCAAATCCGAGAGCTCGGTGTCGCGGTCCATCAGGTCGCGAAACCGGGCGGGATTGATCCTTAAAATTGCGCCTGCTTCGACTACCCGCGCGCTCAGGTAAGCCGCCTGCCCGGTCAGTAAGTTCAGTTCCCCCAAAAACCGGCCCCGGCCATGCCGGGCGAGGACGGCTTCGCCGTGCTCAGCGCTGGCCTCGCGAACCGTTTCGACTGCGGCGCTCACCAGAACAACGAAGTCATAGCCAGTTTGGCCGGCCTCAAACAGCAACTCACCCACCTGGACTTGAGCCGGCGTGCCGTAGGTGCGCAACCGAGCCAGTTGATCGTCATCAAACACCGGAAAGGCCTCAGCCTCGGTCGGGGCGCTCACAATTTTTCAACTGTAGGTGACGCGGGTCACATTGGCAGCATGCACGTCAGGGACAAGAAAAGTGGCCTCGATGCCCGGAACGGTCGGCCCAGAGAGCAAGGGCGCAGGCCCCTGCCTTCCCGAAGCCGGCCAGCGGCCCCGACAGTGGGGTGACCAGGACGGCGCGAGCTGCCACGCCCACAACTTAAGCGAGTGGAACAATCACCCGACTCGGCGCCCGTGGCGATTCCGAATACGGGAGGATACTGAGGCGGATGACAAGTCCCGATGTCGAGGCCCGCGCGGCCCGCAAACCAGTGATGTTGACCGTGGACGACGATCCCGCGGTGTCTCGCGCGGTCGCCCGCGACCTGCGCCGCCATTACGGCGAGGAGCACCGTATCGTCCGCGCGGAAAGCGGCGCTGACGCGCTGGGTACGTTGAAAGAGCTCAAGTTGCGCGGCGAGACGGTCGCGATGCTGATCGCCGACTATCGGATGCCGCGCATGAGCGGCATCGAATTCCTCGAGCAGGCAATGGATCTGTATCCGGCGGCGCGGCGGGTGCTGCTGACCGCCTACGCCGACACCCACGCCGCTATCGACGCGATCAACGTCGTCGACCTCGACCACTACCTGCTCAAGCCGTGGGACCCCCCGGAGGAGAAGTTCTACCCGGTTATCGATTCGTTGTTGGCAGCGTGGAAGCGGACACCGGAACGCCCCATCCCCCACACCAAGGTCGTCGGGCACCGCTGGTCGGCGCGGTCCTGGCAGGTCCGCGACTTCCTGGCCCGCAATGGCCTCTACTACACCTGGTTCATGGCCGACGAGCCGGCCGGCCAGCAACTCTTGCAAGCCGCAGGCGAGGACGGCCTGCGGCTTCCGGTCGTCGTCACAGAGCGCGGTGAGCCTCTGGTCGAGCCCACCGACGCCGAGCTGGCCAACACGCTAGGCCTGACCACCACGCCGTCGCAGCAGTTCTATGACCTGGTGGTCATCGGCGGCGGCCCCGCGGGGCTGGCCGCCGCCGTCTACGGCGCGTCAGAAGGGCTGCGGACAGTGCTAATCGAACGCACCGCGACCGGCGGTCAGGCGGGACAGAGCTCACGAATCGAGAACTACCTGGGCTTTCCAGACGGGGTGTCGGGCGGCCAACTCGCCCAAAGAGCACGCCAGCAGGCGGAGAAGTTCGGCGCCGAGCTCATTACCGCCCGCACCGCGACTGCGCTGGAGGTGAACGGATCCAAGCGCACTGTGCGGTTCGCCGACGGCGGATCCATCGACGCGCACGCGGTCATCCTGGCCACCGGCGTCGCCTACCGCCAACTGGAGGCGACCGGGTGCGCCGAGTTGACCGGCCGCGGAATCTACTATGGCGCGGCCACATCGATCGCGTCCGAGTGTGCAGGCGAGGACGTGTACGTTATCGGCGGCGCGAATTCGGCCGGACAGGCCGCGATGTTTCTGTCGCGCGAGGCCGCATCGGTGACCATTGTCGTGCGTGCGCCGTCGCTGGATGCGTCGATGTCTTACTACCTGATCCAGCAGATCGAACAGAACCCAAAAATCACGGTTCGCACCTGCTCCGAAGTTCACTGTGCCGCGGGAACGGGCCACCTGGAGACGCTGACCCTAATCGACAACCGGACCGGCCAGACCGAGGACGTGAGCTGCGGCCGGATGTTCATCTTCATCGGCGCCGCACCGCGCACCGATTGGCTCGACGGGGTGCTCGCCCGCGACAACCACGGCTTCATCCTGACCGGCCCGGATTTGCGCAACGTCTGCGGCTGGATGCTGGAACGGCCGCCGCACCACCTGGAGACCAGCGTGCCGGGTGTGTTCGTCGCCGGCGATGTGCGTTCCGACTCCGCCAAGCGCGTCGCAGCCGCGGTCGGCGAAGGATCGATGGCCGTCATGCTGGTCCACCGCTACCTGGCTGAGTCTTAGAAAGGTCACAGCGCCATGACCCGCCCCTGTAAGCCCGACGAACTGCGCACCCTGTTCCTGTTCGAAGCGCTCACCGACGCGCAACTTGCCGTCTTGTGCGCCGCCGGCCACATCGAGGAGTATCAACCGGGTCCCATCTGCGTCGAAGGCGAACCGGCCACCTGCTTCTACGTCCTCATCGAGGGTGAGCTGGCGATGTCCAAGCACTCCGGCGGGCAGGACATCGAAACCAACCGGACATCGCACCGTGGCGTGTACTGCGGGGCCTGGAAGGCGTTCACCGGCAGGCAGCAGCAGACCTATGAGGCGTCGGTACACGTCACCAGGCCGTCGCGGTTCTTCGTGTTGGACGCACCCGCTTTCGCCCGCTTCATGCAGGACGAGTTCCCCATGGCGGTCCACCTGCTCGACGGCATCGCCATCGGCACCGAGCGGACCCGCCGGATAATCGACAACCGCGAGAAGTTGCTGGCACTGGGCCAGCTGTCGGCCGGGCTGACCCACCAGCTGAACAATCCCGCCGCCGCCACCGCGCGAGCCGCCGCCGAGCTGCGCGACCGGGTGGCCGGGATGCGACACAAACTCGCGATGCTCGCCGACGGCACCGTCACACCGGAAGCGCTGCGGGCCCTGGTGCGCCTCCAGGAAGAGGTCGTCGAGCAGGTCGGCAAGGCCGCGTCACAGCAGATGAGCGCCATCCAGACCGCCGACCTTGAGGACGCCGTCGGAGAGTGGCTGGAAGCCCACGGCATCGACGACGGCTGGGATATCGCACCGACATTCGTCGAGGGCGGCATCGACATCGACTGGCTGGAGCGGATCTCCGCGACCACCGACGACCTGGACGCGTCGACGTCTTTGGAGAAGGCGATCCGGTGGCTCACCTACACCGTCGAAGGCGAGCTGCTGATGAACCAGATCTCGGAGGCCAGCAAGCGAATCTCGGCGCTGGTGGCGGACGCCAAGCAGTACTCGCAACTGGATCGGGCGCCCTTCCAGGTGACCGATGTGCACGTACTACTGCGGAGCACCCTGGCGATGTTCGCCGACCGGTTGGGCAAAGACGGCGCCAAGGACCGACCGGCCATCGCGGTGGTCAAGGACTTTGATCAGTCGCTACCTGAGATTCCCTGCTATCCAGGCGATCTCAACCAGGTCTGGACGAACATCATCGACAACGCGATCGGCGCCATGCGCGCCGAAGGCGGAACCCTGACGCTGCGGACCTCGCGAGAGGGCGAGAACACGGCACGGGTAGAGATCTGCGATACCGGGCCCGGAATCCCCGAGGACGTGCGGGAGCGCATTTTCGAACCGTTCTTCACCACCAAACCGTTCGGGGAAGGCACCGGCCTCGGGCTCGATCTGGCATGGAACATCGTTGTCAAGAACCATCGCGGGGATCTGCGGGTGGAGTCCGTGCCAGGCGATACGCGGTTCATCGTGCTGCTGCCGCTTCAGGCGCCGGCAGCAGATGCCGTCCCGGTGGAGTAAACGCGTGCCGGGTGCGTCTGCCCGGTGCAGCACAGGCATCCACCTGACGATTTTCATCTGTGGCGGCGGGCGGACCTAAGAGCCCGCGGCCAACGGATCATGAGAAGCCGCTTCACGATCGAATCGGATACCCGTGATATTTTGCTGTGCCGCAAAACGATTCACTGCCGTCGGTCAGGCATCGGGTAGGTGCCACCCACGGGGTCGGGGAAGGGTCAGGGCGGCTTCGGGGCCCCATGAACCCGGTTCATATGACTGCACGACGGGCGGGCTGTTAGGCACGGGTTGGCAGACCTGCCATACCCGGTCCACCTCGTCGGACCGGATGGACAGTGTCTGATCGCCGCGCATGACGTCAAGCAGCAGCCGCTCATACGCCTCCGGCGGGATGTCGTCGGGATCTTCCTTGGCAAGGTCAAGCGCGAAGGTTGCGCACGTCAACGCGTTATCCGGTCCGGGCCGTTTGACGTTGAGATATATTGCCGCACTGGGAGATTCGTCAACCCGCGTAATACTCTCGCGAACTTGCTTATATTGCGGTTAGCGCCGAGAAGGACTAATTGCCCGCCGTCGTAGACCATTTAGCCGGACCCCTTGGACTGGTCACTTGGATCAACCGATCGGGGTCAGGCTAGCAGCATGCACTTCAGGGACAAAGAAAAGTGGCCGTCGATGCGTGCCGGCTGGGCTCCCCGGCCGGCCGCGTTTCCACATTGGCAATGATCTGACCGCCGTCAGCATCCAGTCTTGTTTGCGCGGAGCCTTTCGCAAATCCGGATGTACGATCCCATCCGTTGTGGTGATGGTGGTCGACGACTGAGCCGCTGGCTTGCATAGATAGGTTATGTGACTGATGAGAGTGTTGCCTGGGTCGCACGCCTATTGAATGCGAAATCGATGATGAGGTGGTCGCTCGCCGCTGTTCATTGCTCGCAGAGGAATTTGTTGAGCGTGTGCAATCGGGCGTCTCCCTGGGGGACGTCGGGTTCGCTCGGCGGCGGGGTGCTTTGCACCCCACCTATCGCTGTGCCGTCCGGCTGAATAATGCCGTAATAATTGCTGTACCAGCCGTTGCTCCAACTGACGGCGAAATTAAATCTATTGTCGTCGTGGTAAGGCATCCCCGGCCCCAATCCGACAGTGCCGTTCAAGTCGGGCTCGCCGCCTCCAGCTTGCGTGGCTTGCGGGCCCAAAGTCTGGCCGGACGCGGCCACCCACACGATGTAGCCATTGTCTTCGGCCAGCACAACCTCGGATTGGTCGCTGTAGCATTTCTGGTCCTTGCAGTACGCGTCAGCGCGAGCTGGGGCAGCAGCCTGCACCAGCATGGCGGTGACGACGGCGCTCAGCGCCGCGATCGCCGAAAAGGACTTGTTTGTGATTGCCATTGTCTGTCCTTTCTTGTCACCACATTTGCGACAGCCGCACATTGCCGATCGAGTCGGTTGGCCGCTGGCGCCTGCGCACGTGATCGTCACCGAGGAATTGGTGAGTGTCGGGGCCCCGCCGAAAGTCTCCACGTGCGGCTTCGCCGCCGTGGTGTGCGGCGCGACCTGAAAGTCGCGCACCGTTTTGGGTGGGCACGAACAGATTGAGCGACCGCGCTTCTGTATCGTCGTGAGACGCCGCGGGGTCCGTGGCGATGAGGACGTTAGCATACGCAAGGCGCAGTCTGCCCCCTGTTCGCCGCAGGCCGGCAAAACTCCGGTAAATCGGGCCTCCGGGCGCGCAGACTGCCCACCAAAATCGCGCTAACCAGCGGAAACGAGTGGGGCGGGCGGGGCTCGAACCCGCGACCAACGGATTATGAGTCCCTATCTGGGGAGCGCACGACCGGGCGAAATAGACGGCTCTGACGCATCAAATCGGCTGCGCTACACACTATTTGGCTGTCACGGGTACGGTGCCAGTACGGCTGCGGTACGGCTCGAAATCGCCCTCGGTCGCCGGGGTGACGCCGGGGTGAGATCGGGCAGGGCGGTGTTTGCTAGCTACTGGCCACCAGAATGCGCCGAAAGGACCGGCCGCGGGTGCACGGCAGAGTGCGGGAAAGCGCGGCCGTCGCCGTTGGCCCGTCACAGGTCGACCACGACAGATTCAGCAGGTAGGGAGCAGCAAATCAGGATGTTCCCGTCGGCGGGTCGTTCCAACGGCTCGGGGTCGTAGCGGACGGTACCGGACAACAGGGCGGTTTCGCAGTTGTGACATACCCCGGTACGGCAGGACCATCGGGTGGGTACGTCGCAGGTTTCGGCGAATTCGAGCAGGCTGGTGCTGGGCGGTCCCCAAGGCGCGGACAAGCCGCTGCGCGCGAACTGAACCTCAGGGCCTGGCCCGGGCGGCCCCACCGGTACGTGCGGAGGAACCGAAGTCGCGGCGATCCCTGGCGTGAGTGCGGCTGCGGCTCCGAAGAGTTCGGTGTGGACTCGGGCGGGATCCAATCCGAGGGTGATGAGGCTGGCGCTGAGTTCGTTCATGAACGCTGAGGGTCCGCATAGGTAGGCGTCTGCGTCCCGCGGGAGGCCCAGTCCACGAATCGCTTCGAGCGACAGCCGGCCCTGTTCGGTGAAGTCGATACCGCGTCGATCAACCGGTCTCGGGCGGCTGTAGAAGACGTGAGAATGGCTGCCGGGCAACTGGTTTAGTAGATCGCGACTTTCCTGGGCGAACGGGTGATCGTCGCCGCTGCGGGCGCCGTGCAGCCACCAGACGCGACGGTCTGAGCATGTCGCAACCAGCCAGTGCAGCATCGACAGTACCGGCGTAACTCCCACTCCGGCGGACAGCAGGATCACCGGGGTGGCTGTCTCGGACAGGAAGAAGGTACCGCGTGGCGCGGCGACGTCGAGGAGATCATCGGTGTGGACGTGGGCGTGGATGTGGCCGCTGGCGGCCCCGTGTGGTTCCCGTTTGACGCTGATCCGGTAGGTGTCGGAGCCCGGCCGGTTTGAAAGTGAGTAGTTGCGGATCAGGGGTGCGCCGTTCGGGTCGGGGTAGAGCCGTAGCGTGATCGATTGGCCGGGACGCCACTCCGGTAGAGGCATGCCATCGGGGGCGGTCAGCGACACTGACCGCACGTGGCGGCTTTCGTCGTCAACCGCGTCGACTCGCAGTCGGCGGAACCCGTTCCATGCTGGCGAAGGACTGCTCGCACCCGTGAGTCCGACGTTGCCCGCTGACCCTGACGGGTTCTCGGCTTGGTCGACCAGGCTCTGTAGGGATGTTTGCCAGCCGGGGCTGAGTGCGGGAATGCGCAGGGCGCGCTGCAGGGTGTCTCGGGGATGACCGGGCAGGTAGAGCAGTGCGTCGATCTCGGCGACGGTCACCTGTTCGGGTCCGGAGCTGACCTTGACGATTTCTTGGCCGGCTTCGACCTCGCCCTCGGTGATGACCCTGCAATAGAACCCAGGGCGCCTGTGCGAGACCAGTAGTGCCGGCATCCGTGGCTCGCCGATGCGTATTCCGGCGCGATAACAGGTGACCCGCGGCTGGGTGACCTCAAAGACGGCCTCCCCGATCTTGTATCGGTCCCCGATGCACACTTCATCGTCCGGCAGCCCGTCAACAGTGAGATTCTCCCCCAGCATTCCAGGCGCGAGGTCGTCGCGGTGAAACTCATTGGCCCAGTGGCGGTAGGAGTCGATTTGATAGACCAGGACGGCTCGGTCCTCTCCCCCGTGGCCGTCGAGGTCGCCTTGGCCGTCGCCGTCGACGTTAAGTCGTCGTACCATCCGGGGCCCCGCCACGGGATACTTGAAGGCGCCGGTATAAACGGTGCGGTCATTCCAGGCGATGTTGGTGGGCAGACCGACGTTCACCGACGTCAGGGTCGCCATCACAGTCTCCTCTCTCTGACGTAGGCAATGACTCGTCGATACTCCGTCGGCGCGCAAAGCCGCTGGATCCGGCCAGCACAACACAGTTCCAGTTACGGCGAATCCGGGAAGGACCCCAGTCGCGTCGTCATGATCCAATCGGCGGTAGGCCGGCGTGCCGAGACGACTCTGCGTCCGCGAGTACCGTGGCGAGCTGTCGGCGGGACGTAACGCCCAGTTTTCGAAATACCTTGCTGAGGTGGTACTCCACGGTTGAGGTGGTGATAAACAGCCGGCTGCCGATTTCGGCATTAGTTGCCCCGGCGCCGGCTTGGCGCGCGACCTGCGTTTCCTGCGGTGTGAGGCCATATGGATTGAGTGAGTGCGTTCCATTCCGCGGTGCGTTCCCGGCGGCGCGTTGCTCGGCACCCGCACGGTTGGCGAATGCGACGGCCCCCATCGCCGAGAACATCTCATAGGCGGTCCGCAGCTGTCGTCGAGCGTCACGGCGACGCCGTTTACGACGAAGCCATTCCCCGTATAGGAGATGCGCGCGGGCGAGCTCGGTGCGCAACGAGGTGTCGGTCAGCTGCCTGATTGCCTCCTGATAGTGCGGCTCGGCGTCCGCGTCGCCGGCCATCAACGCCCGGGAGCGGGCCAATAGGCCCAGAGCCCACGGCGTCGATGCGATGGTGGCACGTTCGGTCAGCCGCGCCAATGCGGCCTGGGCGGCGGCGCGGTCTGCGCCGCGCACACCGGCCTCGACGACCTCAGGCAAGATTCGGTTTCCGAATCCTGGCGGGTCGTCATCGAAGATCTGCAGACCCCACCGGAGTGCTTCTGGGTATCGCCCCAGCCCGATCTCCAAGACTGTCAGCCCCATCAGGGCGAAGATCTCGAGAATCCTGGCGCCTTTTTCCCGACCCCAGTCCGCGGTCGAGGACGCCACCGTGCGGCTCTCCCTTTCGCGGCCCTGCCATGCCCGCACCTCTAACAGCACCCCGGTTGTCGCTGGGGGCGCGACGCCGATCAACGCCGAGATCTCGGCGGCCTCGCCGTAGCTGTTCTCGGCATCGCTCATCTGTCCTGCCCAGGCCTGGCTCACCGAGAGCCCGGCCAGCGTGATGCGCATCGCTCCCAGGGCGCCCTGGCGGCGTTCGATCGCCTGGGCTCGTTCGAACATCGCGCGACGGCCTGTGTCGTCCCATACGTCGTCGGCGGCGAACCAGCCCAGAATCGTCGACGGGATATCGACGTGGGCGACCGCCTCGTCGGTGAACATCATTGCCACCGCCGCCCGTAGCAGCGGTACCGCGTCGGCGTACCCCCGGCCGATCCGGGCGGCGAAGCCGTCCAGGAGCAAGTCTTTGCCAGTGGGCGGGCGCCGCGGGTCCCGCGGGGCGCCAAGCACCGCCTGAGCCACCTGCTCAAGAGTGGTGCCAGCGGTGTATTGACGGGCGACGACCGCTGCCTGCATGGCGTCGAAGAGGACCTGCCGGACCACAGAGACGTCGTTATTCTCAACCCTTCTCGCCACGTCAAGCAGAATCGCCGGTGCGTCTTTGTGTCGAGAGAAGAACACCGCGACCGCTGCCCGCATTCGTTCCCCCGCGGCGTGCAGGCCGACGTCGTCGAGTTCTGGCCTCGCCAGCTCCAGCAAGGCCTCCGCGAGCCGACCGTCACCGGCGGCCAGCTGAGCCTCTGCGGCCGCCAGATATCGCAGCGCCCGACTCCTGGCGCTGGGTGAGAGTTCAGCGGCCCGGGTGAGGAACGCCGCCTGCATGGTGTAGCCACCCCGGCGTTGCGCACGCACAGCTGAGGCCTCCAAGTCAGCGGCGATCGTTTCCTCGGGAGAGGTCACGGCGGCCGCGCGGTGCCAGGCGGCCTGGTCGTCTTGGCCGCCGCGTTCGGCCACCTCGGCCAGAGCAGCGTGCACTCGGTGGCGCTCGTCGGGCTTGGCGCCGTCATAAACTGCTGACCGGATCAGCGGGTGGCGGAACACGATTTGCGGTTTCAACGAGATAATCCCCTGCGCAGCAGCAAGATTAGCTGCCGCGGGCTCTAGGTCGAGCAGGGCGGCGGCTCGCCGTAGGGTCGACGGCTCATCGTCGGATGAGGCCGCGGCGACGAGCAGGGTCATACGCGCTTCCGGTGGCAGCGTGGCCACCTGAGCCTGGAAGTGCGCGTCGACCCGGCGCCCGATGGGCAGGCGGGGCGGTAACGGGAACCGTCCTGCCAATTGCTCAGCGGTGAGTTGCCCGCACAGCTCGAGCATCGCCAACGGGTTGCCGCCGGTCTCGCTGACCATTCGTGCCGAGACCCGCGGGTCTAGCGCGCCGGGCACGACGTCCTCGAGGATGGTCTGCGCCGATGCCGGATCCAGCGGACCGAGGTGGCGGGTCGGCAGTCCGGCGAGCGCGGTCAGATCCCCGGTATGCGCGCGGGCGCTGAACACTAGGCCGATGGGGTCGGCATAGAGCCGTCGCGCGACAAAACCGAGCACCGCCAGCGACTCGGGGTCCAGCCACTGCGCATCGTCGACGAGGCAGACTAGCGGGCGTTTCGACGCCACATCGGACAGGAGCGCCAACGCGCCCAGACTCACCAGGAACCGGTTCGGGGGCGGCCCCTCGTCGAGGCCGAACGTCACCTCCAGCGCTCTGCGGTGAGGCCCGGACATTCGATCCAGGCGATCCAGGTACGGCCGCACGAGCCGATGCAGCCCAGCGAAGCCGAGCCGCAACTCTGATTGCGCGCCGGAGATCCGCAGGGTAGTGACGTCGGCGGCCGAGTCTGCCGCGTACTGCAGCAGACGGGTCTTGCCGACACCAGGCTCACCGATGAACACCAGCGTGCCGCTGAACCCGTCCCGCGCATTGGTCACGAACCGGCGCACCATCGCGCATTCCTCGGCACGCCCCACGAGTGCCTGCGGATGCAGGTTCGACGGGGCGCCCCGGCCATCGGTCATGTGCTCATCACCTGTCGCTCGGTGAACACTTGTTCAGGCCCACCCGGGGCTGCTCCCTTTTGCGCACAAATACTAGCTCTGAGCAGCACCTTGCGTTACGGCACGGCCCGATTCCACTCATCGTCGGTTGCGGACCCACGGCCGATAATCGCTGCCGTATGAACTCGCGGTCGGCGGTCTGGACTTCATCCTGGGTCGAACCACTGGGGTACATCCCGGATTCGCGCGACCCTGCTTCTGTGGTCAGCTCCCTTGGGTCGGCAGCGCCGACACACAAACCACCCACTGCCCTGCCGGCTCGTCAGCAACGCTCGGCAGCTTCCTGAACAGGTGACGTCCATGAGTGCTTTTGCCACGAGGTACAAGACAGCGACGATCGAGGGATGGGAGGTGTTCTACCGCGAGGCCGGTGACCCGGCGGACCCGACACTGCTTCTGCTGCACGGATTTCCGTCCAGTTCACACATGTTTCGCAACCTGATCAACTCTTTGGCCGACCAGTACCACCTCGTGGCGCCCGATCACATCGGGTTCGGCCGCTCGGCGATGCCAACGACGACCCAGTTCACCTACAGTTTCGACCGTCTGACCGAGATCACTGAAGGGTTGATCGAGCACCTCGGGTTGAACCGGTTCGCGCTCTATATTCACGACTATGGGGCTCCGATCGGCCTGCGGATCGCCAGCCGACGTCCCGAACGGATCACCGCGCTGATCACCCAAAGCGGCAACGCCTACATGGAAGGCTTCACTCCGTTCTGGGACATTCTTTTCGCCCACGCCAAGGACCGCGCCGCCAACGAGCAGGGAGTCCGCGAAAAGTTCACTCCCGAAACCACCTACTGGCAGTACACCCACGGCGTCCCCGCCGATCGACTAGACCGGATCGCCCCCGAGACCTGGCAACTCGACCAACTCGGTCTGGACCGCAAAGACAACGACGCCATCCAACTGCAACTGTTTTGGGACTACCAGTTCAACCTCGATAGCTACCCCGCGTTTCAGGAGTACTTCCGCACCCACCAGCCACCGCTATTGGTCACCTGGGGCAAGAACGACGAAATCTTCGGCGCGCCCGGCGCGGAGGCCTTCCGCCGCGACTTCCCCAACGGGGAATTCCACCTCCTCGATGCCGGTCACTTCGCGCTGGAAACCCATGGCGAGGAAATAAGCGGCTACATTCGTGACTTCCTGCCCCGTGCGCTGGCCACCGCACCCGTCGCCGCAACGGCGAACTGATCCGGCAAGGCCGAGCGACCGGTTCCACAGGCAGGGCGGGCAGCGTGGGCAAGAGGAATACGACTTCACCAGCCGGGGCGGGGTTGCGGGAGCTCGGAGCGGACCATGACCCTGTTGCAGGATAAAACCGCTCTGATAACGGGTGGTACTACCGGCATTGGTCTGGCCGCAGCGCAACGCATGGCCGCCGAGGGCGCACACGTCTTCTTGACCGGTCGCACTCAATCGACCCTCGACGCGGCGGTGGCGTCCGTCGGAGCCAACGCCACCGGGATCCGCAGCGATATAACCGATTTCGCTGACCTGGATTCACTATTCGATGCGATCAATGACTACCGTCACGGCCTAGACGTCGTCTTTGCCAACGCCGGCGGGGGCGAGTTCGCCGCACTAGCCGACGTTACGCCTGCCCACGTCTTGGAAACCTTTAACCGCAACGTCGGCGGAACACTGTTCACAGTCCAGAAGATGCTGCCGATCCTCAACCCCGGGGCCTCAATCGTGCTTTCCGGATCGACATCCGCCTACAACGGCACGCCCTCATTCGGGGTGTACGCCGCATCCAAGGCCGCCATCAGATCCCTCGGCCGCACGTGGGCAGCTGAACTCGTCGGCCGCAACATCCGAGTCAATACCCTGGTCCCCGGTCCGGTGAAGACCCCGGGACTGGCCGGGCTCGCACCGCCCGGCGAGGAACAGACACTGCTTGAGAACATCGCATCCGGCGTCCCGATGGGTCGACTCGGACGACCTGAGGAAATAGCCTCCGCCGTGGTGTTCCTCGCCTCCGACCAAAGCAGCTACATGACGGGCGCCGAACTCTTCGTAGACGGCGGAGAAGTCCAGGTCTAACTCCGAGCACTGCTGCGACCAGCACCCGAAAGCACCACATGCCCACCGTCACCGCCGCCGACACCATCAAGAGTTCCCGCAAAGACTGGGGTTCGGGTCGGCTGATCGTGTTAAGCCAAAGCTGGCCGCTCTCAGCCGACGACTGCAGTTCGCACGAAATCCGCTATGCTGCATGATATCTCGCGGTTCCTCAATCTTAACGCCGTCCTTCTCACAATGCCCATCACTCATGCCGAGATAGTCGACTTTGCACTCTCGCCACAGGAGGCGCCCACACATGAAGTTCGACAACAACGACACTGCCCTGGTGATCATTGACCCTCAAAACGATGTCCTCAGTCCGATGGGGAAGAACTGGGACAGTGTCGGGGCGAGCGTGACCGAGAACAACACTGTGCAGCACTTGCTCCGCCTCTTCGCGGCGGCCAAGGCGTCTGATTTCAGCGTGTTCATCTCACCGCACTACTTCTATCCCACCGACAGCACCTGGATGTTCAACGGACCTCTCGAGTCGGATGAGTTCCGCACCCATACCTTCGCCCGCAACGGAGCACTCTCTCTCGAAGGATTCGTCGGGTCCGGCGCTGACTGGCTCGAGGAACTCAAACCCTATATCCAGGACGGACATACAGTCGTCGCTAGCCCACACAAGGTGTGGAGCCCGCAGAGCAACGACCTCATTCTGCAGCTCCGTAAACGCGCCGTGTCCAAGGTCATCCTGGGCGGCATGCTCGCAAACATGTGTGTGGAGTCGCATTTGCGAGACCTGCTCGAGAATGGTTTCGAAGTCGCCGTCGTGCGGGACGCCACCGCAGGCCCCCGGCACCCCGCCCGGGGGGACGGTTACCAAGCAGCACTGATCAACTACGCGTTTCTCGCTCACGCCGTCGTGTACACGCAGGAGGTCGTGGACGCCATGTCGCTATCCGATCGCAAGCCGCCTACGTCGGCGATACGACACGAATAACTTTATCGCCGTGTTTCGGGATATTTTAGATCGTTCCTGCCGTGGCGAGCGTGCAACCGCAAGGCACAACCGCTGGGCAGCACCGACTTTCGCATTTGTGCGCCCCACGGCCAACGGCAACCCGAAGGAGAGGTCAGGATGACAGCCTTGGAACTACCCAGCAATGGAGCTTTAGATTTCAGCGAAGGGCACGTCTATTTCATCGGCAACGCCACCACGTTGATCCGTTTCGGCGGGCTGACGATTCTGACTGATCCCGTCTTCCTGCACAAAGGCGAGCACGTCGATCTAGGTCATGGCATTTGGGCTCGCCGCGAGATCGAGCCAGCGTGCCAGATCGCCGACTTGCCACCGATCGATCTGATCGTCTTATCGCACTATCACGGCGATCATTTCGACGACGTCGCCGCACAGGGCCTCAACAAGAAGCTGCCCATCGTCTCAACCGCCGACGCGGTGGACAAGCTCAGCGCACTGGGCTTCCTGCAAGGATATCCCCTCGACACCTGGGAATCGCTCGACGTGCTCAAAGGCGAAGCGACACTGACGATCACCGCGATGCCGGCCAAGCACGCCAGCGAAGAGGCAGTCGACGAAATGCTCATGCCCGTCAACGGGCACATACTCGACTTCAGCCGCGGCGGCGAACACCTCTACCGGCTCTACATCACCGGAGACACAATGCTCATCGACAGCCTGGAAGACATTCCGCGCCGCTACCCCGACATCGACCTCGGTCTTATCCACACGGGCGGTACCACCTTCCTTATCACCGTCGTCACGATGACGGGCGAACAAGGCGTCAGGGCCGTCGAGATCACCAAACCTCGCACCGCCATCCCGATCCACTACAACGACTTCTCGGTATTCCTTTCCGGCCTCGACGACTTCAAGAAGGCCGCTCAGTCCTCAACCACCAGCAGCAACTTCGTCTACCTCACTCATGGCGACACCTACACATTCACACCCGAACGGTGAACCTCGATCGCCTGCAAACCCGGGAGCTGTTCAACAACCGAACAGAGTCGTTCACTGGTGGGTGCAGGTGGGGGCGTGGTAGCCCAGCGAGGAATGCCGCGACTGCGCGTCTACTCATACGCCGTGTATCACCGATCGGAATCAGGACACCAGGGCTAGGAGAGAAGGCAGTGGGCCGATCGCACCCTTGCCCAGTTCGAACACCAAGCCGACGCGGACGGTGAGCAAGGTGGGGCCCCAGCGGCGCAACTCCAACAGGGCCGCCTCCACCACGGCCGGCATCTGAGGCGGACGCGACACCGGCCGATGCAACCGATCACCAGCCCTCAAGGCCCTGGGCCTCATAACGGTCCAACCAAGCGTGCAGCGTTTGGCGCGACGCGCCTATCGTCTCGGCGAACTGCGAAATCGATAAACCGTCGCCGATCACCGCCAAACACGGCTTGATACCTCTGCTCAGCCACGCTCAACTCCTTCATCAAAGGAGTGTCAAGGATCAACCGAAGTAGCTGTCAAGCATCAGCCGACGTCATACAGGATTGACGTGGGGCGGGCGGGGCTCGAACCCGCGACCAACGGATTCGAAAATGGCAAATCTCGTCAGGTCCCGATAATGCGCAATCATTCTGCGCTGCAACGGATTAGCCGTCACGACGACCCCGCCGAAACCGAGCAAATCGGATCATTTCTCAATCATTCGCGATGAATAAACGATGACGCTATGGGCCGGCTAGCGGTTTAGCTATCCGGAGTACCTCCAGCGCCAGGGACGCGCACAATTCGTCAATAAGTTCACATGAGCCACCGATCAAGGTCGAGTCGGTAGGCTCAGTGGCCACGCAGCAGGCGGGTCGGCAGGCCAGAAAAAACGTGGCGATTGAGGAGCGAATCGGCGCTCGTGTTCCCAACGTCCAATCCGCACGCTGTGGTTCGTCACGCGTTCTCGCAGGTGCTACACACTCTCGTAAGGAGCCATTTCATGAGAGCCTGCGCACAACGCTCAGGGGCGCGAACTTGAGCACCTTCGCGAGCGGAACCCAGGGCCAGGCGGGAACGTAGGCCTTGGCGCGCCGTTTCTCGATGGCGGTCACCATCGCACGGACACCAATGCGCGTGTCGACCATCAAGCGGCTTTGCTGTTCGTGCTGGTCGTTCATCTCGCTGCGGATGTAGCCAGGGTAAATGACCGAGACCTCAACCCCGGGGATGTTTTCGCTACGAAGGCCTTCGCCCAGTGAGGCCAGCCCGGCCTTGGTGGCGGCGTAGGTGGTCATGGTTCGGCGCATGCCACGCAACGCTGCGACCGAGGATATCAGCACGAGATGGCCGCGGCCCTGGCGTCGGAAGATCTCCAGCGCCGCCTCGGATTGGGACACGGCACCGACGAAGTTGGTCATAGCGGTGTCGTAATTGGCCTGAGCGGCACCGGTGCCCAAAGGAGCCCCGTTACCAATGCCGGCATTGACAATGATCCGTTCGAGGGAACCGAACACCTCGGCGAAGCCGTGAAAGACGGCCCTGACGGCCTCGGGATCGGTGACATCGAGTGTGGCCGTCTGCACCCGCTGGCCGGTAGCGGCGCGGATGTCGTCGGCCATTGCGTGCAGACGATCGGTGCGCCGGGCGCACAAGCCCAGGTCATAGCCCAGGGCAGCGAATTGGTGGGCCATCTCTTCGCCCAGGCCCGAGCTGGCACCCGTGATAACTATGACGCCGCGGTGGGGCCGCCTGATCGCTGCCGCGGACGAATCCCGGCTCGCGTTCGCGGCGCTGTCCAACCCCGGCATGCTCATCGCGTACTCCTCACAGTCGGGCTGCTCTGCCACTCAGTGACGGTGCGACCACTCTCGCTGTGCGCCCCTCACGTGGACTCCAGCGCTGGGGCGGTGACGGGCAGGGGCGCTTTCCGGGAGTTGGCACGCGCCTTCTCGAGGAAGTCGCCGGCTACCCGGGCCGTCTGGCGGGCCGTCTGGCGGGGGTGCCGGAGGAGGTTGATGGGGCGGGTACGCCACCAGTAATTGATCGACATGTTCTGGTCGATGCCCCACACGGCATGCCACCAGTAGACGGGGATAAAGAGCATGTCGCCAGGGCCGAACTCGAGGACAGCGCGGTCGGCGTGGGCCCAGGCCGGGAACCGGGTCAGATCCGGGGCGTGGAGGTTGACCTGGGAGAAGTGGTTGGCGACGTAGCTGAAGGGATAGGGGTAGAGGCGGGCAATCTCCCGAGGTGGGCAAAGCATCACCCGCTTTCGGCCGCGGATCTGCGTGAGGAAGTTGTCGGCGGCGTCGTAATGGAGCGGGGTGAAGTTGTTGCCGGGGCCGAGCCAGAGGTTGACGGCGCGGTACTTGTCCTCGTCGACAGGGGGGGGGGAAACGGACATCAGGCCACAGCTCGGGCAAGGTTGTCTTGATGGGCAATAGCGCGGCGTAGAGCTCTCCCGCGGAGATGGTGGCATCCGAGAGCAGGTCGATGTACTCGGCCAGTTTCATCGCCGGAACGTCGCTGAGCCCCTTCTTCGGGTCGGTGTAAACGCGGCTCGGGCCATGGGCTTGAACCTTGTGCTTAAAGGTCGGGACCGTGCGCGCGCCGACTTTCTCCATGAGGTAGTCGTTCGTCCACCGCTCCAACGCGGGCCAGCCCTCCATGCCGCCCGAGATGACCACCGGGCGCTGTGGGAGAAGGAAGCGCTCCTCGAATTCCTGGCGGCCCGGGCGCTCCACCCTCGGGACCTCGAACGTGCCTTTGACGCCTTCGAACACCGGAGCCTCCTATGAGTCAGGCGAGGGTCATCAAGGAGCTCATCTTACATACTAATGGACTGCATATGAAGCGAATGGCAAACTTCCAGTCCGAAGCGCACGCAATTTAGCGCCTCCGCTTGCGTGTGCCGAGGCTGGGACTCGGACAGTGGACCTAATCACCTTGTGTTAGGTCAACGTGATCGATCTAGGCAAAGGCGCCGAACGCGTGGACGTCTCAGCTCCGATCGCTGCGAGAGTCCTTAGTTCTGCTGCCCATGCGCCGCGGCTGCTGAGTAGGCGACGGATCTCGGCTCATTCCGGCCAGCGCGCTTCTGCCGTATTCACGTAGGTCTTCGGGAACTAATTGCCACGAACGGTGGCTCGCACCTTCGAGCTCTCTCGCAAGTAGTTGTATCCGACCTCTATCACGGCCTTTGAGTCGTACGGCTTCGCGGGACGGATCCTCGACTGTGCACGCCAACAATGCAGCGTCGTCCAAATGGCGATCGCGATCACGCGAGTCCTCCTGGTATGCAGCACTTTTCAGCACTAATGCTCCAAGCACGTCAGGAATGCTAAAAGTCAAGCCGCTCTCCGCCGGGCGCTCGATCGTGCAGTTCAGGGTCTTCCGTAATGCCGAGGTGCCGGCGGGAACTTGAAATAGCTTGCGCCCGGCCACTTCTGGCACATAATCCGGCGCAAGATGATCCGCAACCATCACGTCAACAACATCCCCACCGCGCGTGAATCGATGCACTGGGCTCCTCTTCCCAAATGGAAGTTGGATCTCATAGCCCAGGCCGCGAAGAGCATCTCTCGCGTCCGGGAACGTGATCGCACCAGTCTCGATATGCAGAACCATATCGATGTCCCTCGTAGTTCTCTGTATCGCGAGGCCAGCACGGCATGGGCGACATGCAACTGAACCATGAGCCCGCCAATTAGTGTCCATCGATCGCCGGAAATGGCCCCAACCAACTCGACTGCTTGGGGCCATGGAGGACCCCAACCGCCCGGTGGCATCGATATCGACCACTGCGGACGGTCGGGAGTCGTCGCCATACGCGCGCTATTTCGCCACAGCGGCAATCAGAGTGCCGGCTTCTCGCAATCCCGCGACGCTTTCTCGGGTATTGAGAGAACCCGCCAGATCCAAAAAGACAGCCGCGCGTGGAGTGACGCCATCCTCAAACGCATCCTCGACACTCACCCCCCGCAAGGTCACGTTTCCCGAAGGATCCTCGACCAAGCCGAACTTCTCCTGCAAGATTTCCAACTCCGACAGCCGTACATAGCCGTCGACACGTCGCGTCGCTCCCGCGAGGCCCAGCAGCCGCAGCTGTGCGTCATCCAAAGCCGACCCACCCGTGGGAACTATGTACGACTCAAGGTCATCGAGCGTTGACTCCCGACCGCGGAACCGCCTTACCCAGGCGCGATGCATCGCCAGGTAGTCAAGTTCTTCGGTCGTGATCCTTCGAAGTCGATGCATTAAACGCGTTCGCTCCGCCGCAGATAGCCAACTCGCATCTCTCCCCGACAGAAGACTGAGAGCCGCCCAAGCGACCCTCTCCGACCAGGGCCTTCCCTGGCGCCTCCGCCCACGCGCTAACCGGTGCACTTCCGCTGCATCGAGAACCAAAGTCCTACCCACGTAATGCGAGCCCTGAATCCGGCCTTCAGCAGCCAACCGACGCACTTCACGCGGCGACACACCCAGGATCTCGGATGCGACTTGCGAGGTTATGTCAGTCATACACATATGCTCTCTTATCGGAGTATATGCGTCAATAACACCACTTCAGAAGCATCATTGTGCCTTTGGCCTCCGCCACGTGGCTCCAGTGGCAGCTGCATGCCGGTGAACCTGTGACCGCCATCCGTTTGCCGTGTGGCGGACTCATAGGCTTGCCTCATAGCCAACGTCCGTGTCGTAGCTGCGGTCGATGCCCTGGTCGACTGTGTGGCCGTCGCTGATGTCGATTCCCGCACCGGCGTCGCGCCATCGCCGATAAGCAGTATGTCTCTGCTGGATAGCGGCGGAGTGCCGGCGAAGGAGGCCACGGACCTGCTCGGGTAATGCTGGGTCGCCGGCGACTTGCATGATCTGGTGAGCGGTGCGAGCTTGCTCGTCGTGGTTGGCGATGATTGTGCGGGCCCGCTGTGCGGCTTCTCGGGCGGTGCCGCGTCTTAGGATGTGGACTCCTTCGGCTTGGCTGTGCTCGTCTTCGCCCGCGATCGGCTCGTGCAGGTAGGCGGTGTTGGTGTGGCGGCCGCGGGTCATGGCGACGTAGAGCAGTGCGCGGGTGGTGTTATCGCCCAGCATGGCGTGGGTGGTGTCTGCTGTGACTCCTTGTGCGGAGTGCACGGTGATGGCGTAGCCGTAGGTGATGTACTCGCGCAGGTATTCCCCGGTGAACGCGGCGCGAGCGCCATCGCTTAGACGCCGGGCGGCGATGCGATTGTTGCCGAGATCGACGGCAAAGACGCGCCAGCGGTTTCCGTTGCGCACCGGCGTGGCGTACTTCTTGGTGTCGGTGGCGTCGAAGATTGGGACGTCGGGGTCGTTGCGGCGGCTGATGATCAGGTCACCGACCGCGATGCGGTGGCCGCGCGCAGCACTGAGGGTGGGCCGGTCGGCGCTGATGGTGTCGCGGTGGATGCGGCGATTAAGGGCATCTGTCATCTCGATGGTGTCGCAGATTAGCAGGGCGTTTCGACCGGCGGCGACGTCGCGTTGGTAAGCGGCGAGTGCGTCGGTGGCCATGGCAAGGGCATCACCGGTGCGCAGCCGGTCGTGGGTGCGATACCACTCGACAGCGCGGCGTACCGGGGCGGGCCCGCCGTCGCGCAAAGCTAGCGAGGCGGTGCGCTCTTCGGGGTTGCGCATGCGCCAGACTTCGGAGAGTTTCTGGGACCAGGGAAGGTCGGTGCAGAGTTGGGCGAACATACCGCCGCGGGCCTTGACCGGGGCCAGTTGGTGGGCATCACCGACGAGCACCGTCTTGGTTTTGGCACTCGTTGTGGCGGTGAGCAGTCGACGGAGATCGTCGGTGCCGACCATGGCGGCTTCATCGACCACGACCAAGTCGAATGGCCCCAAGGTGAGGGCGCCGGTGTCCAGTTCGTGGAGGGCTTTGGTGATGGTGTAGCCGACATCGCCGGCGCCCTCCCGCAGGGCGACATCGACGGCGGCGCCGGTTGGGGCCAGAACGAAAACGCGGCCAACGTCGCCGTGGCGGGCCATATGGACGAACTACGGGCTGTCATCGCAAAGAAACACGCCGCGGCAGCACTTGCCAAACAACACCAAATCACCTAGCGTTCAACATGACTCGTTGATCGCGACGTGTGACCCACGCCAGATCCGAAGTCCACCACTCCCCGGGACGCTATCCAACGACCTGACCTGTCAAACAACTCGAGGCTAGGGCGTGAGTATCCGTCGCTGTCATCCGTTCAAACTCGGGAAGTCGAATACTCGTGTTTGTTGGCACTATTGCTGCCTAGACTTCGGTAAATCTGCGAAGCGTGCCCAACTAGGAACGATTTCAAGGGGGTTTTATGCGCTGCGCTCCGGTGATCGTGTTGCGTGCCTCGAGTTCAGTACGACAGGGAACCCGACAGCTTGAACACATTCCGCCGAACATCGAAGTCGTACTCGTCCGTGAACACAGAGGTGAAGTCCGCTACTACGTATTCGGCGGGGAAGCGCTCCGGGCCCGGCTTTCGACGGCCGACCCGGCCGCGGATCTGGCATCCGAGCTAGACCTCGCCAGCCGTAGGCCAGCGATCCCCGCTCAGCTCGACTACGCAATGCTCGCCGGCACCGTCGCGCTCGAGGGTAACGAGGTGGTGGGTGTCCTCGTCGACGACGACGCGGGCCAGGACACCGGGCTCGGCGACTGGGGGCCCGACTTCAAGGTTGGCGGTTCACCCCCGTTTCGCCCAAGTCACACCTTTGATCTACCGCGAGGCGTCGGGGTGGTCGGGGAAGGGGGAGGCCAATCCACGGGAATAGACATCCAAACGCCACGACCAACGACTGCCCCGTCTGCGCCGTCCGATCCGCCGATGAAGTTAGATCTGTTCAGCGCGTACTCGGATGTGGAAGCGCCGGGGCAGGTCGGGGCCAACGATACGTTCGCGGTCACCGTGGGTTTCTCTCGAGAACCCGCGCCGGCGATGCTCATCGAAGGCCTGCCGATCACCGTCCGGAGCGGGCCGAAGCCCGAGTTCACCATCCAAATCAGCGGTTTTGGCTTCAAGTTTCCCGACGGAATACGACGGAAGCTGGTCATCGACCGCGATAACCCAGCTAGCAAGCGCACGCAGTTCACGGTGATTCCCGACCCCGCCGAAAACGCCGCACCGCGCCGTCTCGACGTGAGTTACGAATTTGCTGGCGCCGTCGTCGGCCGGGCCTGGGCACAAATTCTGGTCAAGCCCGCCACACCACTTGCGCCCGCGACCCGTGCAGTCACAGGCGGCACCGGTGTCGTCAGCGTCACGTCCGAAAGAACCACTGCCCCTCATCTCGGCGTCGACATCACCAGTAAGGACAGCGCGTCGGATCTGAGCTGGCGGTTTCATACCCGCTACAGCGACGTCGCACTCCCATCCGAGGACGTGGCCACGAGCCTGGGTGAGGACTCGGCACGCTCCTTCGCCGTTGCGCTAATGAGGGATCTGCCCACCGTGACACCCGGGAAGAGCGGGCCGATGAAGATGCGCGGCAACGGGAACATGATCGCCGACGCGCTGCCCAAGGAATTCTGGCCAATCTTCGCAGCCGTATGGCAACGCGCTCGCGCCGCCGGCGAAATACCGCGGATGCAGATCACCATCACCGAGGCGTGGATCCCCTGGGAATTGGCATGGATCGGGAAGGACCGCTTCGTTGGAGCCGCCGACCTCTTAGGGCCCGACTGCCAGGATGGTGCTGCCCTCGGTCAGCTGTGGCAGGTAGCCAGATGGACACCGCCGACTACCTTCCTCAGCACCGGCGACCTTCCCGCTACACCGCCCGCAATGACTATGGACGCCAATGAAATGGCGGTCATCGTCGGCAACTACACGGGCGACCGTGGGACGCCCGTGGCGCTGCCCGACGCCGTCAAAGAAGGAGGCACCATCGCCTGCACATACGACGCGCTGGAGTTGTCCGCTTCCGACTCTGATGTGACTGCGCTGCTGGAAGGCACCCTTGAGCGCAATGGCAAGAATTTCGAGCCGACGGTGGTCCATTTTGCCGGGCACGGCCAGACCGACGTCGACAATCCGGAATTCAGTGGACTGCTGCTCGAAGACGGAAGCAGACTGGACCGAGCGACAATCAGGGGATCTAACCTGGTCAATGCCACGCGGCCGTTCGTGTTTCTGAACGCCTGTGAGGCTGGCGTAGCCGGTGAGACGCTGATGAATCTGGGCGGGCTGGTCGGCGCTTTCCTCGGCGAAGGCGCTCGCGGATTCATCGGCCCGCTGTGGAAGGTCAACGATGCTGTCGCCCGCAACGTCGCCGAGGAGTTCTATCGCCGCACCCTGCAAGGTCGCGAAACTGTCAGCGAGGTGATGCGCCAGATCCGGCGTAAATTCTCGTCAGATTCACCCGCGGCCAGCGAACTTGCCTACGTCTTCTACGGGAACCCTGACCTACGGCTCGAGCGCGGTCCGGCATGACCACTCTCAACGGCAGCACCAACCGCATCGCCTTGGCGCCAAACGTATACGTTCTCGCGCCGGGACTCGTCGGCACCGTCGAGTTGCTCGAAAGCGCCTTGCTGGGCACGCGCGCCGATGAGCCGCAGCGGGCGACTGCCGCCCTCACGACAGCTCTTGCCAATCAAGAGTTCGCGACCGTGCACTCGTTGGAGATCGCGGCCACGCCCGTAACGGGACCGGCCACTCCCGCAAACCGGGGCGCCGATAACCGGCCGCTGCTCACACTCGAGGTACCCGACCGGGGGCCAGAACAACCGCAAGTGGTGCTGCTAGCGGACGAGCAAGGCGTCGTGACATGGCATTTCGCTCAGCCCACGGTCCGGCCGAACACGGTGCGCTTCGACATACCGGCGGACACGGTTGTCGCGTCGCCGCCCCAGGGGCCCGGCCAGGCGCGGGGCCTGGTGTCGGTGATCGGCAAGAAACTTTTGTCCGTGCTGGTGTTTCGTGCTCTTGAAGCGGGAGCAAAAGTTCTCGCTCAAGCTGTGGCCGAGCAATGGGAAAACCAGCACCGCCCGCCGCGCCTGCGCCGGTTCACCGGGCCGGACGACTGCGCAAACGTCACTCCCCTGGAAGGCCATGCGTGGGACGTGCTGAGAGGCGGGCGCGCCCTGTTGTTTATTCACGGCACCTGCAGCTCAAGTGAAGGGGGCTTCGGTGCACTGAGCGCAGAACTCTGGGGACGACTGAGCAAACACTACGACGGCCGTATGTTCGCCTACGACCATCCAACGTTGTCGGTGGACCCGCTAGCGAACATCGACGCGCTGGCCAAACTGGTGCCACCAGGGACCGCACTCGACGTCGATATTGTCGCCCACAGCCGTGGCGGGCTCGTCGCCCGCGCGCTCGCGTGTACGGGAAACGACGCCTCCTTTCCCGTACGGATAAACAAGATCATCCACGTCGGCGTGCCCAACGCCGGCACGGCGCTGGCGAACGTCAAACGCTACGCCAAGTTTGTCGACCGGACATCGACGCTGTTGAACCTCGCACCCGATGGACCCATATCTGCGGTAGCCGACATTCTCGACGGCATCCTGACGGTGGTAAAGATCATCGGCTGCAACGGAATCGGTGCGCTGCCCGGGCTCAGCGCGATGGACCCGGCCAACGCATGGCTTCCCAACCTGGCAGCGCGCCCGGCCCAACCCCATACCGCGTACGCGATCGGCTCCGACTATGCGCCATCGGGCGGCGTCCTTCAGCTCGTCCGGGTCCCGGATAGCCTGGCAGACCTGGTCTTCAATTTTGACGCCAACGACATGGTTGTGCCCGCCGGCGGCGTTTACAACCCCGGCTCGGCAACTGGCTTCCCGATTCCCGCAGAACGGCGGATCGGGTTCGGCAAAGGCGAAAGCGTCTGGCATTGCGCCTATTTCGGACAATCCAAAACTCGAGAAGCACTGCGTACGTGGCTAACTGGAGACGATCCCGCTGAACCGAGTCAAGCGTGACAATGGATCCTGGAGCTTCGCGGTCGCGCGCGCAAGGCTCGGACGCAGACGATCTTCTGAGACTCGACTTTGCTGTCGAACATTTCGCACGCGTCCTGGCCACCACCGCCACCGACGACCCCCAGCGGCCCCTACACCTGTCTAAACTCTGTGTCGCCCTGCAGCGAAGGTTCGACCGCACAGGGGCGATTGAGGATCTGGACCAGGCGATAACCATGGGCCGGCAGGCGGTGGAGTCCATCCCCGCCGATCATCCCCACCGATCCACGTACCTGTCCAATCTCGGGGGCGCCCTGCAACGCCGGTTCGAGCGCACCGGGCTGCTCGAGAATCTGGATGACGCGATCACCGTCGACCGGCAGGCGGTGGAGTCCATCCCCGCCGACCACCCCCACCGGCCCGTGTGCCTGTCCACCCTCGGGGTGGCCCTGATGCGCCGTTTCGAGAGCACCGGACTACTCGAGGATCTGAACCAGGCGATCACCGTCGACCGGCAAGCCGCGGATACCATCCCCTTTGATCACCCGCACCGACCCGCGTGCCTATCCAACCTCGGCGCCGCTCTGCTGCGCGGGTTCGAGAGCACCGGGCAACTCGAGGATCTGGATGAGGCGATCACCCTGGGCCTGCAGGCGGTGGAGTCCATCCCCGCCGATCACCCCCACCGACCCGCGTGCCTGTCCACCCTCGGACTCGCCCTGCAACGCCGGTTCGAGCGCACCGGGCTGCTCGAGAATCTGGATGACGCGCTCACCGCCGACCGGCAGGCGGTGGAGTCCGTCCCCGCCGATCACCCCCACCGACCCACATGCCTCTCCAACCTCGGGCTCGCCCTGCAAAGTCAGTTTGAGCGCACCGGGCTGCTCGAGAATCTGGATGAGGCGATCACCGTCGACCGGCAAGCAGTGAACGCCACGCCCTCCGAACACCCCGAGCGACCCACCTTCCTGTCCAACCTCGGGCTCGCCCTGATGCGTCGATTCGAGCGCACCGAAGTGCTCGATGATCTGGAGGAGGCGATCACCACGGGCCGGCAGGCGGTGGACGCCACTGCCACCGATCACCCCCACCGACCCGCGTGCCTGTCCACCCTCGGACTCGCCCTGCAACGCCGGTTCGACCGCGCCGGGGTGCTGGAGGATCTGGATCAGGCGATCACCATGGGCCGGCAAGCCGTGGAGTCCGTCCCCGCCGATCACCCCAACCGACCCACATGCCTGTCCAACCTCGGGGTAGCTCTGATGCGTCGATTCGAGCGCACTGGGGTGCTCGAGGAACTGGACGAGGCGATCACCGTGGGCCAGCAGGCGGTGGAGTCCATGCCAGTCGATCACCCAAACCGACCCCTGTTCCAATGCCCCTTAGCGGATGCCCTGCGGGCCCGGTTCGAGCGGGCCAAGGATGCGTCCGATCTGGAACGGGCGTTGGAGGCATTCCGCGAGGCAACCGCGGTGAATTCCGCCGCGGCCGATGCCCGGGCGTACGCGGCCCGAGGGTGGGGGCAGTGCGCGGTGGTTGCGCAGAACTGGGCCGAGGCAGTGCTGGGATACCAGACTGCGGTGGGATTAGTGGGGTTGCTGGCCTCGCGGGAACTGGCGCGGTCCGACCAGGAATTCCGCCTATGGCGGCTGGCCGGGCTGGGTCCAGAAGCGGCGGCGGTGTGTGTGCAGGCCGGCCACCCCGGGCTAGCGGTGGAGCTGTTCGAGCACGGCCGGGCGGTACTGTTCTCGCAGGTCATCGCCGCTCGCTCCGACCTCACCGACTTGCAACAGGCAGATCCACAGCTGGCCGAAGAATTCGCCCGATGCCGTGACTTGCTCGACCGCCCTGATCCGGACCCGTTCGCCGTCTCGACCAGCGACCTCGGTCCCGGGACGGCCTCGATGCTGGCCGCGCAGCGACGCCGGCACGCGGCTGCCGAGTTCGACGAGGTTCTGACCGAGATCCGGGCGTTACCCGGCTTCGAGGGGTTCTTGACGCCCCCGCGGGTGGCAGAGCTGCTGCCCGCCGCCGCTGAGGGGCCCGTGGTGCTGGTCAACATCGCACCGATGCGCTGTGATGCGCTGATACTTAGCCCGTCCGGGGTGGAGGTGCTGGCCCTGCCGGAGCTGGGCCCCGACGTGGTGGCCAAGCAGGTAATCACTTTCATGGACGCCCTCGACACGGTGCACGACCGCGCTAGCTCGCCGGCAGCGCGCACCGCGTCCGAGCAGGTGCTCCGCGAGGTGCTGGGCTGGTTGGGCGATCGGATCACCAGCCCGATCCTCGATCACCTCGGCTACACGTGCACCAGGCCTGAGATCGCTCAGGGGCCTCGCGTGTGGTGGTGCCCGTCGGGTCTGCTGTCGCTGTTGCCGCTGCACGCCGCGGGACACCACGCACTGTCTCGCACCACATCCGACGCGGTGATCGACCGCGTGATTTCCTCCACTATCCCGGCTGTGCGAGCGCTGCTGCACACCCGACCAACCCCGCCATTCGGCGGGCAGCCTCGGGTGCTTGTAGTGGCAATGCCCCACACCCCCAGCCAAGCCGACCTGCCCGGTGTCGCAGCCGAATTGGCCACCGTGCAGACCCTGCTGGACGGCCGCGTGGATGTGCTGGGTCTGCCCGATACCGCCCCTGCGAACTACGCCACCGTCACTGCCGCCCTGCCCGAGTACGCCTGGGTGCACTTTTCCTGCCACGGCGCCAGCGACTTAGACGATCCGTCCGCCAGTTTCTTGATGCTGGACGACTATCAGGAGCGGCGGCTTACGGTGGTGGATCTCACCCATGCGCGTTTACAGGGGGTGGAGTTGGCGTTCCTGTCCGCCTGCACCACCGCCCGCACCGGTATCGCACTCCCCGACGAACCGATCCACCTGGCCGCGGCCTGCCAGCTGGCCGGCTACCGTCACGTCGTCGCCTCCCTCTGGCCCGTCTCCGACTACCACACCGCGTGGCTCACCGCGAAGTTCTACACGACGATGACGCTCTCCTGGCCATCATGCGAGATGGCCGCCACCGCCCTACACGACGCCATCCGTGAGCTCCGTGCTAACAACCGCGACCACCCCAGTCGCTGGGCCCCTTACACCCACACCGGTCCCTGAGCGTTGCACCGTCGAAGGCGAGCAGATCGCCCCCGCGACCCCGGAGTCCGTTGCACAAGTAGGTGACACCTGAGATCGCCTACCCAGGGTGGGCGAGCCGGAAGGATGTGACCATGGCAACAGCCCTATCCCCGCGAGTTCCGCGACGATGTGGTCCGGGTCGCCCGTAATCGCGATGACGGTGCGACGATCGAGCAGATCGCCAGCGACTCCGGGGTACACATGGGAGCAGCGTCGCCGGAATCGTTTGTTGGAACAGGTCAGATAGCTGGTGGCCAGGGCCGGGATCGAACCGGCGACCTTCCGCTTTTCAGGCTGACTTTTGACTTACACTATTGTGTTTCGGCTGGTCAGAGTGGTGTTGAGGCGCTGATTTGGGCGGCTTGGAGCAGCTAGTCCGAAGGTTTGGCCCCATTTTGGCCCCATGGAAGACCAGCGAGGCGACCGGCAACGCGCTAGGTATCGGGTCCGCCGTACCCACGAGACGACGACGGTCGGCGCCATCGTGCGAGCTTGGGACTCGTAGGACCGCTTACCTGTCCAGTGACCTACTTGATGCGAACGAATGAACTTCGGCGTTTGCAGTCGTTGGTCACGTTGGCTCAGCCAATAAATCGCTGGTCAGGGCGTTGACGACGTTGGCGGGCGACGAGCGTTGTCGAAACTACTGCGGACGCCCTGCGGACAAGATGGGTCACCTGCCCTCCCATCCTGGCTGCCGCCGACCAGAGCGGCGGTAACGCTTGTTCTTGGCCTAATCCACTTAACTCGGGGTTCTTCGGATCTGTCGCCATGCTCCTCCATCGCGGGGGGCCTAACGAATTGACTGTGCGGACTGGTGTGAACCGGTTACCATCCTGACCGTGGCCGGGCAGGACGCTGCGGACGGGACGCCCTTCGGTCGCTACCGGCTGATTGAGTTGCTGGGCCGCGGCGGCATGGGCGAGGTGTGGCGCGGGTTTGACACCGACACCGACCGGGTCGTGGCGATCAAGGTGCTGCCCGCGAACTTATCCGACAACGAGATGTTTCAGCAGCGGTTTCGCCGCGAAGCTCACGCCGCGGCACGGTTAAACAGCCCACACGTTATTCCCATCCATCACTACGGCGAGATCGACGGCCGGCTATATGTCGATATGCGGCTGATCGAGGGCCGCGACTTGGAGGCCGTGCTGGCCGAGGGGCCGATCGTGCCAGCGCGGGCATTGCGGATCATCGAGGGGGTTGCTGAGGCTTTGCAGGCCGCTCACAAGGTGGGCCTGGTGCATCGTGATGTCAAGCCGTCCAACATTTTGCTCGACGAGAATGACTTCGCCTACCTGATCGACTTCGGGATCGCCCGCGCCATCGAAGAGACCCGTCTGACCAGTACCGGCAGCACCATCGGCACCTTCCACTACATGGCGCCCGAGCGGTTGGGCGATCACCCGATAGACGATGCCCGCGCCGACATCTACGCCTTGGCCTGCGTGCTGTACGAATGCCTGACCGGGCAGCCGCCCTTCGCCGGTGCCAGCATGGGCAGCCTGGTCGCCGCACACCTCCACACTCCACCGCCCCAACCCTCGGCCAGCCAACCCAACATCCCCAAGCAGGTCGACCAGGTGATCGCCAAGGGCATGGCCAAAGACCCCGACCAGCGTTATGCCACCACAGTTGAGCTGGCCAGCGCAGCCCACGACGCCATCACCGTCCTCATTCAGCCAGCGACACCAAGTTCGGCGCCCGTGCCGACCCCACCCCAGCCGCGATCTCAGCCCCAGACTTGGCCTTCCGCCGACGGAGCCAGCCAGTCGCCCGGGCCTCCCTCGGGGACGCCCCGTCAGACGGTACCGCCGCCTGGGCCGTCGCGGCGCGGCCGTAAGCGGTGGATTATCGCTGGTGTCGCGATCGTGGTCGCGATCCTTGCCAGCAGCATCGTGTATTGGTATGCGAGTGGGCCACCGCCCGAGGTCGTCCCCGGGCTCGCATCGCGCTGGCATATAACCAACGATGGCGGGGAAACGCATGACTGGTTATTCAGTGCAGACGGGCACGTCAACGGCCATGGCGGCGATCGGTGGACGTTCACGGGTTCGACCCTCACGGTAACCGTCAACGACGCGTATGCGACGTACACCGCCCAAGTGGCCGGTAAACAACTGAAGGACGGAAAAGCCCACAACATCGCCAACTCCAGCTGGACATTCACCGGAGTTGCTGAGTAGCTGCTCGCCAAGAACCGCGTTCGGTAGGCCTTTGCCATGCCGCTCGACGCGGCCGTCGTTGAACTGAATGCCGCGGATCGAAACGGTGCCGGGCTCGCTCCACGCGGTGAATATGCGCTGGGGTCCGCGGTGGGTCCGCAGTAGATCCGATCGTCCATGTATTGTCCACGCGGTTAGTACAGCCAGCCTAAATACAGGCTCTCACCTGCGATGATGCTGGTGCGCGATACTGGATTGAATCAGTGTCTCTGGCCGATGCATCCGAACGGCGGCTAGTCCCTAGCATCGGTCTGCACTGCTAACACGCGGTACACCGTTGCTCGGCTGACACCCAGTGTGGTTGCGATGGTGCCGGCCGATTCGCCGCTGGCATGCATCCGCTGCGCAAGAGCGGCTTTCGAGGCGTCGAGTGCTTTCGGCCGCCCGATGGACTGCCCCCGTGCCCGACGCGCATCGCGTGCCGCCGAACGGCGTTCACGGCCCAACTCCAACTCAAGCTCGGCGAGGCTCGCCAAAACACCTGCCACCATCGGCCTAACGCCTGCCCGCATGGACGCCGTCCTACGCTCGATGCGGAGCGCGCACGGCGCGACGAGGGCCCGCCAATCGAAGTCGATCCTGAGTGGAGCGCTGCAGCTTGCGGTCATGGCCAGCGCGCTGGGCGCAAACCCGGTACGCGACGTGCAACCGCTGCGATCGAAGAGCCACCCCAAAGGCGCGGTGGCGCGGTCGCGCTGACCGCCGAACAGCTCCCGCAGTTCCTCGCCAACCTGCGGGCATCCGACTTCTGCAAGAACCACGACCTTATCGACCCGATCACCTTGCTCATCGCCACCGGCCTGCGGCGCTCGGAACTGCTCGGCCTGCGCTGGGTCGACTTTGACGAGAAGGCGAGCATGCTCGCCGTTACAGGCAAAGTCATCCGCGTGCCAGGTGAAGGTCTGTTGCGCGTCGATGAGACCAAATCGACCGCGGGGCGAAGAACCATCCCGCTCCCGAAGTTTGCCGCCGACATGCTCCTCAAGCGCCGGCACGTGCCCTACCTCGGCCAGCAGGCGGTCATCTTCCCCTCGACGGCCGGGACGCTTCGCGACCCGAACAACTTCGGCAAGGAATGGCGCACGGCACGGGAGGCACTAGGCGTGGCCGAAGTGACCACCCACAGTTTCCGCAAGACCGTCGCGACCCTCATCGACGACGAGGGACTCTCGGCGCGAATCGGAGCCGACCATCTCGGGCACAGCCACGTCAGCATGACCCAGGACCGCTACATGACCCGTGGCCGCATCCACACCCAGGTCGCGGACCTGCTGGACCGCACGGTCCGCATAAACGATGAATAAACGATGACTTGGCGACTGCCAGACGAAAAAATAGCCACTGAAGTGGGGCGGGCGGGGCTCGAACCCGCGACCAACGGATTATGAGTCCGCGGCTCTAACCAACTGAGCTACCGCCCCCGGTGCTAACTAGCTGCGGATATTGTCTCCGCCTCGTCGTACTCGGGTCCTGAATACCGCAGTGATACCGCAGTGCTCTCGATCGCTTTGCCCAATGCGTCCGCTACACCAGCCAAGTCGTCGCTGAGCAAGTGCCCGTAGCGGTCAAGAGTCATGGCCGCTGTCGCGTGTCCTAGGAGCCTCTGCACGACCTTGACATTAGCGCCCGCGCTGATCGCCAACGACGCCGTGGTGTGCCGTAGCCCGTGCGGTACAAGGCCAGCGATCCCGACAGCACTGCAGGCTTTGTCGAATGCTCTGCGGTACTCCTCGATAGGCAGGTGCCCGCCTCGATGGCTTGGAAACACGAGTGCGTTTGGATCGCTCGGCAACTCTGGTTGCAGCCGGTCCCATACCGGCCGTGGGACGGGGACATGGCGGGCACGGTTTGTCTTGGTTGTCGATTCGACAATGCCTCTGCCGGTCACGTAAGTCGCCGATGAGCGGACGAGCAGTTCCCGGTCACCGACGTGCTTGCGCCGCAGTGCGGCAGCCTCACCGAAGCGCAGTCCGCAGTAGCCGAGAACCAGGCTCAGCGTCTCGAATCGCTCGGTCGCCTTCGCCAGCTGGAGCAGCTCGGCGTGGTTCAAGTATCGGCGCTCCCGTTCCACCTGCACTGGCAAATCTTCGGACCGCTTGATCTCCGCCGCCACGTTTCTGGAAATCTTCCCGGTCCGTTGCGCGTACTTGAGCACTGCGCCTACGAGCTGGTGGGCCTGCGTGATGCGACTAGCCGAGAGTGCGGTGCCGCGCTGTGAGCCGTCGACAGCCAAACCGCCGAGCCACGTTGAGTAGGCTTGGTAGTCAATCTGTTTCAGCGGAACCTCAGCCCACTTCGGCAGCACAAGGGTGTCCAGGATGGACCGGTAGCCCGCGACAGTCTTGGGTTTTCGATGCCCCTTAGTAGCGAACCACTGCTCGGCGACTGATCCGAACGTCTCAGCGCTCTTGCGAGGGTCGACGTACGTACCCTGTTGAATGTCCGCGGTCAGGCCGTCCAGATGAGCTTGGGCATCCGGCCTGCGCTCGAAGACTCTTGTGTGCTCCCTGCCGCTGTCGTCAACCCACCGCACTCGCCAGCGCGTGACCTTGCCGTAGACGGCGGAACGTTCCTTGCGGATCTTTCCATCGGAGCCCTTGACCTTCTTGTGCCATCGGTCGTCAATGCCGGCTCGCTGATGTCTGGTAATCATGAGGCGATAATACCGCACAAATCCGTGGTACGAATCCGTTGTTACGCCAGTCCCCCGCGCTCGGTCTTGGCAGCTTCTGCCTCTACCCACGCGTTCAGGTCGACGATGTCGTAAAACGTATGTCGGCCAAGGCGATAACTGCGCGGGCCCGTGCCCATGTACCGCCAGTACCTCAGCGTCGACTCGGGTAATCCACCCAGATATTCGGCTGCGGCCTTGGTGCCCAGTCGAACCACCGATGTTGCGATCATCGCCTCACTTCCTGTTCTCGATCAATGTGCATATAGCCCAATCACGGCTTGGCGGAGGCACAGCCACCCCGATTCCCTTGTAGTTAAGTCGATTCCGAATCAAATCCGCTTCATGGACTTGCTCCGCCGTTCTGGCTGACATCCAAACGAGCCAAGTACCGTTGCTCTCGGGCACGCAGTGCCGCAGTGTGGACCAGCAGCCGTTCGCCGTCGTTGCGGTGCCCGGCACCGTCAATGCGCCAGTCACTCATTTCAGACCCGCTGCTTGACCCGTCTTGCTCGTCGTCGGAATTGTGTTGGCAACCATCGCGTTCCGGTTGGTCGGCGCGATGGATCCGCCAATGATGGCGGGCGGCACGTAGCGCGGTCATGGTGATCGAGTAGCGCCGCGATTTCGTCGTGATATGCCCGCGATAGCCCAGGGTATGCAGCCAGCGCAGCATCGGGGTGTTTCCCGGTAGTGTCGCCAGCTTGGCCAGAGTGGACAGGATGCGGCGGATATGTGCCGAGATATCCAGTTCCCCGATGGCGGTCGGGCTTATACGACGGGCGGCGACGCCGAATTCGGCGACCGATTTGGTGGTGTATTTGGCCAGGTATGCCGCAACCCGTCGGGCCAACCCCGGCTTGCCGGCGTCATCAGTCCCGCTGAGGGGCTGGACGTCGATCTGGGTACCGAACTGCAGCATGCGATCCTCGGACTCCGGGGCGAAGGTGTCAGCGATGCCAGCGGGTCTGCCCACTGCGACAGGCAGGCGCACGCGCTCGGCCGCTTGGCGCACGATCGCGGCCAGATCCATTGCCGACATCGCGGAATCGGATTTCCCGGTAATGCTGTCGTCATTGTCGTTGGGATCCAGCCGGATCAGGGTGTGATAGTGCACGACGGCGCGGCGCTGGTATTCACCGACTTTGACGAACGATACTCGCACGGCGTCGGGGTCGATGCCGATACGGCGCAGGTGGGCCGCCACCGTCCGGCGCAGCGCAATAGTGAAGCGCCGCCACAGTTCCGGCGCATGCCAGTTGAACAACACATGCCGGGTGTAGTCGTAGCAATCCGGGCACAGTGGCTGCCCGACCTCTGGGTCGTCGATGCCGTGGATCACGTTGCAATGCAGGGCTTTCCCATGCGGACAGTGACTCTTGCCGCTGCTGGCCGAGTGGCACACCGTATCAGCCAGTCCTGGTCGGCTGCTGCTGGTGTGCACGGCGCCGAAACTGGGCGCGGTTAAGGTGGCGAAGACTTGCGGCCGGTTGGCGGTCGATTCGGGCATGCCGTGGTGGCCGCCCTGGGCTCCAGCGTGGACCAGCTGCCAGGTGTCGGCGGCATACAAATCCGAACACGACGGGCAGATCGCCGCCCGGCGGTTGCCGCAGCGGATCATCACCGCCACCCGCCGACCGAGCTCGGGGTCATAAGCGCTGGACTGAACAGGGTTGGCGCAAAACCCAACCGCCACGCAGCGCTGCCACCACGACTCGTATCCGAGTGAGGAGGCACGGCGGATGGCCTGCTCGATGGCCGGGGAACCCGGTGCCACCCAGTCGGTCAGCGAGGTCGATGCGAGCATGCTCACCGGTGCCCCTGGTTGTTGCCGCGACAAGCCGGTGGCGCGAAATTGGCAGCCAGCCAAGCGATATCGCTGTCAGTGACATGAAACGCCCGCACCCGCGCTACGGCGGTGTTGCCTTCGGTGAGCACATAACCCACGCCCGGCGTGGTGTCGGGAATTTCTTCGCAGCGTGCGCCCTGCTGGTGCGCCGACGTGGAGAGGATCATCGCGGTTTGGGTGGCCTCGGTCATGCGCAGCCCCACCCGGACCGGAAACAACTGGCGCAGAGCCACCACGTCTTTAGAGGGGTCTTGCACGGCGGCGATGATACTGACCCCGACCGCCCGGCCTTGTGCCAACCACAATCCGAGAAGTTGGTCGACTTCGGCGCGTTGTTTGCGATCAGCGTAGGCGGTCAGGGTGGCCAACTCATCGACCAGCAAAACGATATGGGGTTCGGCGCGGGTGGGCCGATGACAGCGGGTGGTTCCGCGCAACCGTTGGGCTCGGGCCAGCATGGTGGCCGTCGTATCGCGCAACACCGCCAGAATCGAGTCGCTGTCATAGGCGAAGCGGTCGAACAAGGCTTGCCCGGCAGCGAATTCCATGCCGCCCTTGGGGTCCAGACAGCGCATGGCGATCAGGCCGGCTTTGATGCCCGGTGCTAGTCCGACCACCAGGGACCACAGCACTGAGCCCTTGCCGGCGCCGGTGGCCCCACCGACTAGGATGTGGCGGCCGGCCACCGGCAGCAACCACGGGCTGCCCTGTTCGGTGACGCCCACGGGCACATTCGCCAACCGCACCACGCGAGTGTCGGGGCACGGACGCGCCAGCGGGATGGGGGCGGCCAGGGCGTCGTGGTGGCGCACGCGGAGCACGATGTCGCGGCCCCGGCCCGTGGCCACCGGCCCGGGTTGGATCGTCACATCGTGGGCGCCGAACGCTGCGGCCAGGCCGTCGACTTGCGTCTGCCAGGTTTTGACGGATTGGCCGACCAGTAGCCGCACTACCAAGGTGTCGACCGCCGCGCCGATGCGCACCGAGGACAAATCGGGCACCAGCGGGTCGGCGTCGGGTTTGCCGCGCGGGGAGATGGTCAGGCCGTGGTGTTCGCAGATGGTGCGCCAGCGCCGCCGATACACCAGATACGTGCGCCGATAATCGGCGACCGGCTTGCCGATCAGCTGCTGATACGAGTCCGGCTCGCCCAACCGCCACCCCCATACGCCTACCGCCCACACCGTGGTCAGCACGCAGGCCCAACACAAGCCGCCCAAGACGCCGGTGACCGCGAAGACGGTCAACACGGTCGCGATGTCGGGCCAGCGCAGTGCAAACCGGAACAAGCCGATGCTGGTGGCCTTGACTACGCCGACCAGCAGCTCGCCGACCCAATCGTCATCGGATGAATTACTTCCCTTGCTCTTTGGAGGCATAATGCCTTGTTCCCTTCGCTGCAGGCGCCGCCCGAGCACGCTCGTCGCCGGCATGCCCGTAAACGCCGAATCTTGTTTGCATACAGAGCTTTTGTGAAGCGGGTGCCAGGCCTGGTGAGGCTTATGGCTTGGCGCCCGCTCCGCTACGCGTTGTTGCCGGTCTGCTTGGCTCCGGGGGCGGATTGCGAGCTACCGCCGGCGGCGGTGGGACGTGGCCCTAGTACGCCTGACTGAGCATCAGCTGGTCGGATTGAGGTTGCCCGGAACGCGACTCCCGAGCGATCACCCTGTGACCACGGGATCGCCACCAAACCATCGACCGCGACGGGCTCGCCCACTTTGACCTTGGGTTCGCCGACCACCGTGACGGCGAGTATTTCCCCGCCGTCCTGGTCGAGGGCCATGAGCTGGACTTGCCAGAGCACCAGGCCCGTTTCTTTGTCGATCCGCGGTGCACCGGTTTCGTGCACGGTCCGCTGCTCAGCTGCGCGCGTGCAGAAGAACCGCGCTGCAGTCGTGTCGATTCGAAGACGCATGTGTTTGATCCCTTCCTGAACGGTAACGGCCGCTCGTCGGCCGTGACTCCACTTCAGCCGGGCATCTGAGACATCGAAACCGCATCTTGGCGGCATCTGTGGACATCTGCATGGCAGACTTCGGACAGCGGGCGACATCTTGCGGGACACCGATGTCATCACAGGTAGGGAGCCAACCGGGTTGGGTAACGAGGACGCGCCGAAGCCGAACCGCCAACTGCGTGCTCAGATGGAGCGCAAAGGGCTAGGCGTGCAAGAACTGGCGGATCTGATCGCCGTCGACGCCAAGACTGTGGAGCGGTGGCTGTCGGGCGAAACCGCGCCCTACCCTCAGAATGCTCGCCGCGCCGCCGAGGTGCTCGATTGCGACCCGGCCGACCTGTGGCCCGATCTATTCCCGATCATGACGCCGCCGAGCGCCGGCACGGTCGCCGTCAGCGTGTACAGCAGCCGAGCCGACGTCCCGATAACCGTGTGGAAGCAGTTATTTGAAGACGCCGCCGAACATCTTGACATCCTGGTCTACGGCGGCACATTCCTGTTTGACGGCCTCCCCCGCTTCACCAAGATGCTCGCCGCCGCGACCGAACGCGGCGTGGCGGTCCGCTTCATCATCGGTGACCCTGAGTGCGCCACAGTAATGCAGCGTGGCGCGGAAGAGGGCATCGGAGCCGCCCTGGCTGCACGTTGCCGTATGACATTGACGCGCCTGCAACCACTTTCGGGCACTTCGGGACTGGAGATCCGCACCCACACCACACCGCTGTACACGTCAATGTTCCGCGCCGATGACACGCTCATCGCTAACCCGCACCTTTACGGTGCCCCGGCTAGCGACAATCCCGCCATCGTGATCAAGCGCGACGACGCACCAGACCTATGGAACGACCATCGACTCGCCTTCGAACGGGTCTGGAACACCGCGCGTCCTATCCAAGCTCACTCATAACCACCTAGACCCGCCGACACCAGGGGAACCAGATGGCCCGAATCGACTACTACAACGATCCCGATGCGCCTCCCGCCAACAGTGTGGTGCCCTCCACCACAGCCGTCGTAACCGACGAGCAAGCTCGCATCCTGCTTATCAAACGCCGCGATAACGACCTATGGGCACTGCCCGGGGGCGGAATGGACTTAGGCGAATCGATCGTGGAAACCGCGGTGCGTGAAGTCAAGGAAGAAACCGGCCTTGATGTCGAAGTCACTGGCCTGATCGGCGTCTACACCAACCCCCGCCACGTCATGGCCTACACTGATGGCGAAGTGCGCCAACAATTTTCGCTATGCTTCACGACACGACTCATCGGTGGCGAGCTACACATCGATTCCGAGAGCACCGACATCGCCTGGGCACGCCCACAAGATATTGAGTCGCTGAGCATGCATCCGTCGATGCGGCTACGCATCCAGCACTACCTCGAACAGCGGCCAACCCCATACCTGGGTTAGCGAGATCATTTCGCGCCGGAAGTTGCCTGTTGCGCGAGGACCTCCACGCGAGCAGCCGCGGCAAGCAATGTCGGCGCCGAGCGCTCGATCGCACGGTGCACCGGATCCTCAGCAGGATACCGCGACAGGATTTCGCTGATCCGATCGTCGGGGCGCATCGGCGAACCGTCCGGGCCGGTCGTCATGTCTGCACAGGTCAATAAGTCCAGCAAAAAATCCGGTGGCTGCGGGAACTCCGCCAACACGTCCGACAACCCCCGTTCCCGCGCTTCGAACACCGCGCCCGTGTGATGCGCCACCAGCGACACCACCAGCGGCGGGAAATTCTCCGCCCGGACAAACACAGCGCCATCTACCGGATGGAAACCGGTCGCACACAGCGACAGCGCGTATCCGACATCGTGCAGCCAGGCCGCGGCAATCAGCGCGTCGGCCTCCAAAGGGTCGATGCGCGAGACCAACCGCTCCGCGGCAGCCGCCACACCACGCACATGCGCCAACCGCGTCGCCAACGGCTCCAGCCGCGCTTCTGCGACGCGTCGGGCACGATCCGCCAGAACACCAGCCACCAAGCCAGCCTACCCAGCAATCACCGAACGTCTATTCAGCGTCGGCCAGCTCATCCCCAGCGGGCCAACATAGCCACCGTGGCGGCTCCCGTCCGCTTGGCGCTCCCGTCCGCCGCCACGGACCCAATAGCCTCACTGGGCCCTGACCCAGCCGAAACTGCCAGACCCCCGGCGAGCGCGGGAGAACTTTCCGCCAGGAGATGACACAGCCATGCCCGCGTGCCACGACCAAAGCTGTTGCCAGGGCCTCGCAGTCGATCGCCCATCGTTGTGGCCTGCCGGCGAAGGTCGCGGAGAAAACCATCCTGACCTCCTGACCTGCGGCGTGAGAATTTTCCTTACTGGTATCAAGCCCTAAGCCGGCAGCTGAACAACTAGGAGGAGCACAAGTGATCGAGAGAACCTACTACCAGAGCCCGTCGACCGGTCAGTCCATTGGCCAGGGCGGCACCTTCGACGTCCGTACCGGCGCTTCCCGTGCAATGGCGCCCGCCGATATGCCCGCACCCGACGCGCATGTATCGGCCGACCACCAGGTCTACCCCGGCTGGGATCCGAACGGTGCCCCGATTGATCCCCATAACGCCGATTTCGAGCCCGCCAATGGCCAGCCACCGTCGACAGGCCCGGTGCCGACCAACATTGACGACGATGGCGACATTGGTGACATCGACGCCGACTTTGACGACTATTCCAACGACGAACCACCGCCGCCCAACATCGTGGTTTGACGCACAAAGACCGCCAGCGCGCTCCCTTAGACTCTCCAATCCAATGGCCGCGCTGGCCCGGACGGGGCCGGGGTGTGGTTTCGATCCTTTCCCACCCCCGCCTCGTCCCCCTAACAGCACAATGAGGAGCAGCGGTGAGCAGCCCACATGACCAACCCGTGACGTTTGCGCACGGACCTGGCACAAACGTGCCGGCCAACCCGCTCGGTTCCCCTCTGGCGACCACTCCCGCAGCGACTGGCGGTGAACCCGCAGAGCAGATTGATCACACGGTCGGCCCATATCCGCGAATCGACTACGCCCCAGGCACGGTAAGCGACCCGTCGCCGCTGGATATCGGGTCCAGCGTCAACAAAGCCGACCCATCCGAGTGGGACGCCAGCAACGGTTGCGTCATTCCCGAATCTTCACATTGGTGAGACATTATGTGTTCCAAAACAATCCGACTTCGTGGCTGTAGGTCAACCTAATGTCGCCGCGTCCGGTGGGTACAGTCGCTGTGCCCGTGGTGTCGAACACGAGCACACCGGTGTTGTCCAGCCAGGGGTGGTGTTCCCATTGCGGCAGAGGGGGGTTGCCGCATAGCGCGGCGATGAGGGGTTTGTTCGATATGCGGACTGTGGAGGCGATGACCCGTGCGCCAACATCGGCTGCCTCAATGGAACCGATGACAGTGCCGTCGGATTGGAATGTGATGTCGCTGCCGACTGCGTGGAGCAGTCCGTTGGTATCTTGTTGCAGCAAGCTGATTTCGAGGGGCATTTCTCCGGCGCGGACCATGATTCGTTCGGCGTCTTGTTCGCGCTGATTGAGACCGTCAACGGAGTTGCCTGGCGCTCCGAGCGCAGCGTTGCGGGCTTCGATCTGTAGTGACCCGTCGGCCCACGAGCGGTCGGCATCCCACCTTTCAGTGCGGTCTCCCACCGAGGGTTATCGCAGTGTTGTTGTTCGCGTTCATAAACCTCGGCGATAGCACTGGGCACATCGTCTGGCAGCGTGAGAGACGTTGTGCGGTGAAGGAGTTGCGCTGTACGCGCCAACAGCGCCGCCGGGTAGACGAACCCGGCAGGTGAGGCGGGGAACCCCAGGTGAGGATCAGTCACCGCCGTGGCGGTGTCCCGCATCCTGGTGACGACCACGGTGGGTGTTCGCAGCTCGCGCGGGACGCAGCGGGTCGTTAGCGGTGTGGCGGTGTAGGCGCCCTGCGCGCTGCAGCAGCAGATCGATCGGGCAGAGGTCGGTGACCAACAGGTCGGCGTCTATGTCGAGGCTCTGCTCGGCGACCTGCGTCGCTACGACGATCACACGATGGGGACGTATGGCGCCCTTCGACGTGTCGCCAAGCAGCCCCAGCAGTTCCTCGGTGTGGGCGGCGCGATCTCCGGCTGTAAACCGTGAATGCAGCAGCAGCACTTGATCATCCGGGAATGCCGCCTGCAGCCGTGCGTAGAGGGTTTGCGCCCTGCCAACGGTATTACGGATGATCAGTGCGCACCCACCATCGCTGAGTCGTTCGTTCAAAAGGGCGGCCACACTGTTGCCGGCGCTCGTGGTGTCCCAGGCACCTAAGCCGGGTTCGTCCAACACCTCAAACTGGATGGTTTTCGTAGCGGTGGCGGCTGGCGTGTAGATGGTGGTGGTGGTGCTGTTGGCTATGGTGATCTGGGGGTAACCGTTGCCGACGTCATGGGTTTGCCCCGTGTAGGCGCGGATCAATCGTTGGCGAATCGACGCGGGCAATGTGGCCGAGAGCAGCACGACGGGCACTTGTGATGCGCCGAGCCACTCGAGGGCGCGTTCAAGGAACTCGCTCATGTAAATGTCGGCGGCGTGCACCTCGTCGAGCACCACCACTTTTTGCGCGAACGCGAGGTGGTGCAGGGCGACATGTTTGACCTGGGCGCCGGCGAGCAGAATGTTGTCGATAGTGCCGACAACATGCGGGGATAAGAGGAGTCGTTTGCGTCCGGTGAACCATTGACTCGGGCTGTAAACGTCGCAGCCACAATCAACACCAACCTCGGTGGCGTGCCACCGTTCAAGTCCTGCGTATTCGGCATTGACAACGGATTTGCCGTGCGACAACCCCAATGCGGCGCCGGGCTGCACCTCTGCAAGCCACTTCTTCACCCTGTTGAACATCGCGTCGGTGGTGGCTTGTGTCGGTAGCCCCACGAACACCCCGTGCGCACCGAACCGGCGGGCCAACAGTTCGGCGGCGACCAGTGCTGCTTCGGTTTTGCCTTCACCCATCGGCGCTTCCACAATCACCAAGCCAGGGGATGTCATTGCAACGACTGCGGTTTCGGTCTCGGCTTGAACAGGGCGCGGCGCGAACCGAAACCGGGCATCGAACACGTTGTCCAGCTCGGGGAGTGTCCATCCGGGGGAAAACCGCAGACCTTCGACGGCCTTTTTCGCACGGTTCTGGCGGTCTGGGCGGTGACTTTCTCGAGTTCCCACACGCCGGGCATAGTCCAGCCGTCGGAGGCGATCCAGTCGGACTGGATCACCAGACCTTCGAGGATGACTTGCGTCCCCACCGGGGGGACCGTCGGCCAGTCAGGAAGATCTTGCAGTGTCCCCGAGGGGGGGATGATCTCCAGTTCGCGTAGTAGCCATTGCAGCGCTTCAAGGCGCCAGTGCTCCCATACGATGTTCGCCGTGAACGGCGCGTGCGTCGTAGGTGACCCGGTAGTCACCTCGGGTGGGGTAGGTCCCGTGATGCCCACCAATCACGGCGCGTATCCAATCGACGTGCGGGTCCCAGGGTGTGCCGTTAAGGAGCTGCTTGATCGCGGCACCCCCCGCTAGGGTGTGATGCCACGCGTTCGCGGCCGCATCCGGGTCACACAAGTTGACGCCGGTCGCCTGCCGTAGACGGTCTGCGAGAGCGCGGGACTTGATTTGGAACGCGGGGCTGGCTTTGCCGAGGTCGTGCACCCCGGCCAGGAACTGGACGAGTTGGCGCGCGTTCTTGTCGGACCCTCCGACGATACTGCGCACAAGGCCTTTCACCGACTCGGCGATGTGCTCATCCCATAGGACGCCCGCGACCTGCGCGGTGTCGATCATGTGGCCGAGCAGCAAGTGAGGGCGCGGTGGCGTGGCGCGGCCGGCGGTGGTGTCGGATTTCGCCCACAACATGGCCAGCGCGGGATCCATCAAAATTAGAATTACTGTTACCTCGACTTGTGGTCATTGCAGCAGTTCCCAAATCGGTCATTGGTACAAAGGTAATTACTAGACGTCTCGCTGTGAGTACGTCCCAGTGCGTTGCCACCGGCCAAACGCGACGCGCAACATGCTCGTGGCATATCGCGGGGGTTTGCCAATGGACCAAAACCATACGATGGGGCGAATGAACGGCAGAAGCCAGTACTGGCAGCACCCGCTCAGCAGGGTCGTGTGCGGATGACCGACTGTCCGGTATTCGCCCTGTACACACAGCCATGGATTCCTGTGGTACGTGACGGCCACGAGGTGCTGGCGTCGTTGCGTACCTGTGTCACCGAAGCACACCTGATTGATGCGCTGTCCACCACGGACGGTCCCACATTCGCTGGCTCGCTGCGGCTGTTGATGGCGTTGGTGTTGGACGCCTACGGCCAGCCCACCGATGACAGCGAGTGGGCCGCCAGGCGCGAACACGGACACTTTGACGCCGACGCTTTGGACGCCTATATCGCCACCGTTGGGCCGTCTCGTTTCGATCTAGTTCGACCCGGAGTTTCCGTTCATGCAGTCCCCCACAGCCCCTGTTGAGGGGAAGAGTGTCGCCGAATTATTGCCGCATGTGGCGACGGGGAACCGAACTCCGATTTGGACACCGGACACCGATGCAAACCCGAGACCGCTCACATTTGCGCAAGCGGCGCAAACGTTGGTGGCGGCGCAGGTGGTTGCGGTTCCCACACCGGGCCGCGCCGCCGGTGACGATCCGAACGAATCATGGGCGGGTGCCAGCTTCGCGGGTAGGGCAGGGATCATCGGGTTCTGTTGCCCCGCTGGGGAAACCCTGTTCGAGACCTTGATGCTGAACCTCCCCAACGGCCCGCACAAAGCATTGGATCCAGTGGACTTGCCGGTGTGGCGCCGCGACAACGTCCCGCATTCCAGACGGAAACGGTTCGCCGACGGCATCGTGGACATCCTGACCTGGACCCCACGACGCGTGCGGCTCATCGCGGACGGAGACACCGTTTCGCGGGTGTGTTTCCGTGGCGGCGACGCTCTGCCGAAGCTCGACCTCGATCACGAACCACACACCGCGCTGCGCCTATCGGACGGCAAAGCCGGCGTCCCGCTCGGCTGGTATCCCCGAAAGCACCTCCCGCACACAATCGGCTGGCGCGGCATCCCGCAGCTGCTGGCCCTCGGTGACCGGCGAGCTGATTCGCAGCCACCGATTGTGCTGAAAGCGTTGGGTGACCGCCTCGAAGACCTACCCCCCGACTACCGGGTCACGATCCGTCCATGTTGGTCACATACGGCACCATGAACGCCGTCATCGACGACATCTCCACCGACATGTACCCGCTGCCAGTGCGCGCTTTTGGGGAGGCCGAGATCGACGTGCGCGACGCACTGGTTGGGTTGGTGACCACCGCCGATCAGGTCCGTTACCTGGTCCGTGGATACGCGCAAGACGTGTACGCGGTCACCAACCGGGATCTTGAAAAGAAGAAGGTGGCGTCCAAGGCGTACGCGAACACCGTCGAAGCGCAGCTAGTGGCACAGATTGACTCGATCACTCGCCGGTTCCTGTCCGAGCTCGCCGCCAATCCAGACAATTTGTCGGAGCTGAAAGCTGTATGGACGCAGCAACTTCAGCAGCTGGTTGAGGTGACTGTGGGGACGATAAAAGCGGATTGCGGGCCGAATGTTTTCACGGTTATGTCCAAGGACGGCAAGGTTTCGGTGTACCCGGCATCTGTCAGGGAAGCACAGCTGCGGCAAAAACTCGTCCCATACCTGGGGAACATCCGTGTGGAGGCACAAGAATGAGCGACGAGCGGCAGTTTGTATGGGTCCGATACCGGCACGCAAAAGCGGACCATGAGCGGCAGCGGCTGCTCATTGCTGCGAGAAAGGCGGTCGCGACGCCGCCAGGAACGGTGCCGGAAGTGTGGCCGATCTACACGTCAACAGACAGGGCGGGTATCGCTGCTGAGCATGTTGCGGCGGGGATTTGGGGCACCCACCAGCAGGGCGACTTGCGTCCCGTGCACGTGGCGAGGACCGACGAAGCCCAGTGGCCGACCAATTTCGGTGGCGCGTGCCGGCTTCTGTTCGACGTGCAGTTCAACGGCAACGCGCAGGTCCGATCACCGATCGACACAATGGCCGACGACACCATTAGCAAACGTCTGGCCGTCTTGTCGCGTACCGATGAGGTTGACGTGGCGGTATCCCACATCACCAGCCTGGTGCGCCTGATGCGCTCAACAGGCACGCACATTGCGTTCAACTACGACGACCTCTACTGGACGATCCGCAACTGGACCGACCTCGAGAAACGCACCACGGCGATGCACCGGTGGTCGCGCTCTTACTTCCACACAAAATCACAGCAGGCCGCCGAAACTGTCAGCGCGAAAGGGTAAATCACCATGTCGACACACATCGAAGTGCATGTCCTTCAAGCGTTGCCGCCGTCCAATGTGAACAGAGACGGAGACGGCTCGCCGAAGGCGGCCAGGTACGGAGGCAAACGCCGCGCCCGCGTCTCATCGCAGTCGTGGAAACGCGCAACAAGACTCGACTTCCCCGACACCGATCAGGGTGTTCGCACAAAGCTGCTCGCCGACGAGGTCGCAAAACAACTCATCAACCAGCACAGCTACACGCCCGACGACGCAGACAAGGCGGCACTGAAGGCCCTCGCGGCCGCTGGAATCGGCGGCGGCAAAACTAAAGAGAAGCCCACCGGCGAACTCAGGTACCTGCTGCTGTTCGGTGAGGATCTGCCAACCAAGCTCGCCCAGGCTGTGGTCGACGACACTCTCGATGAGAAGGCTGTTAAAGAGCTGATCGGCACCGCTGAGAAGCCGTTGTCGCTGGCATTGTTCGGCCGAATGATCGCCGACGATAAGTCGCTGTCGGTCGACGCGGCATGCCAGGTCGCGCACGCAATCAGCACTCACGAAACCGCGTCCGAACTCGACTACTACACCGCAGTAGACGACCTGCGCACCGAGGATGGTGGCGCGGGAATGATCGGCGAAATCGGTTACCAAGCCCCGGTTTTGTACCGTTACGCCAACATCAACGTCGACTTGCTTGCCGCCAACCTCAACGGCTCCAAAGCCGACGCAGTCGACGGTGTCAAAAAGTTCATTAGATCGTTCGTTACCTCGATGCCGTCGGGCTACAACAACTCCACCGCACCCGGTACGCTGCCGAAACTTGTTGCGGTCGTGATCCGTGACGGACACCGGCCCGTCAGCTTGGCCGATGCTTTCGAGAACCCCGTGACAGCCGACGGCGGCTACATGGACCCCAGCGCTAAACGGCTCGCCACAGAATACGAAACAGTCGCAGGCTGGATCGGCCCCGCTCAAACGGTGATGGCGCACAGACTCACAGGAGACACTGCGATAACCGTCGAGAAAGCATTTGGCCAGAACCACACGTTGCCGGAACTGGTCGACACCGTCGGATCCAAGCTCAATGCGTAGCGACGGCACCCGCCCCGTGCAAGCAGCGCCCAGCACTCTTGTTCTCAGATTGGCCGGCCCCCTCCAATCCTGGGGACTTACAGGCCAGTTCGGGCTCCGCGACACACACACCGAACCCACCAAGAGCGGCGTTGTCGGCATGATAGCGGCCTGTTTGGGCCGTGAACGTGGGGCCGATATCAGTGACCTCAGCGAACCTTCTGATGGGTGTCCGCATCGATCAACCAGGTGCACTGCTCGAGGACTATCACACCATTTCACGCACCGACGGCTCCACGCTCCCCACCGCGTCTGGTGCCAAGAAGACAGACTTGACCGCCGTCACAAAGACGGTGGTATCTAGCCGACGCCGTGTTCCTCGTCACCCTCACCGGCGACAAGGAACTGCTCGGCGTCATCGCGGAAGCGATCGATCACCCCGTGTATGCCCCCACACTCGGTCGCCGTTCATGTGTCCCCACAGGCCGCTTGAATCTTGGTGTGCACGACCGTGACGCCGAAACCCTCCTAGCCGAATGGCCATGGGAGGCCGGCGTTACTCACCTCGAGAAGCACACCGAAACCCCGACCCTGGATGCGACCATCGAGGATACGAATGGTGACGATTTGATCCCGGACGTTCCCAACAGTTACGCAGCCCTGCAGCGCAGGTTCGGCAACCGCAGGATTCGCCATTTCACAGTTCAACCGCCCCACCCCACCCCGGAAACCGTTGCGCCACACCAGCGAGACCACGACGCGTTTGAGCTCCTGGGAGCCCTGATGTATCTCACCAAGCTGACGCTCGACCCGACCGCATACCGGCCCCAAAGACTGCTGCGAGACACCCAGCAGCTCCACGCCGCCATCTCAGCGAGCTTCCCCGGCGGCGCAAGTGGCCGGGTGTTGTGGCGTGTCGAACCGTCTCGGGGTGATGACATTGTGATCCTGGTGGCCTCACCGTGCGGCCCCAACGACGCCGAACTTTCGGAACGGATCACCACCCCGGATCGCGCCGCAACCCGCCCCTACCGAAAGCTGCTCGACCGCATCGAAAAAGGTAACCACTACAGGTTCCGCGCCACACTGAATCCTATCCGCACACACAACGGACACCACACGCCGATCGTGGATAGGCAAACGCAAACCAGCTGGGCGGCAAAGAAACTCGGCTCCAACGGTGCCGCAGTGTTGGCACATAGCCGCGACTTGGACAGCGACGAACCCGACTTGCAAGTCACGTCCACAGTGCACGACAGCTTCACCCGTCGCGGCAGCACCGGCCGCATTGAACTGCTCAAAGTGACCTTCGAAGGAAGCGTTCAAGTCTCCGACCCCGATGCGCTACGACGCAGCCTGTGCAACGGTGTCGGTCGCGCCAAAGGATACGGCTGCGGCCTCATCACCCTCGCCCCCATATAGAAAATGGTCACTCGGCGGCCGGCGCTATAGTCAATTCATAGAGCCCAAAATGGCTCCTGCTCTCTGACAACACAATCTGTCCCAAAGACGGCCCGTCTACCGGGGCACCACCGCCGGTGTCCGATTTGTTTCCAACTGGAAACGACCATTACGGCGGCAAAAGCTGCACGTCAAGAAGTGTCCGCCCCACGCACGTGGGGATCATCCCGACGTCAGCGCGACGGCCGTGCAAGCGATGAGGTCCGCCCCACGCACGTGGGGATCATCCCGACGAGACGGGCGGCACGGCGATGTCAATCAAGTCCGCCCCACGCACGTGGGGATCATCCCTCCTCACCCCGCCATCGTCGTAGCAGCCAGGGTCCGCCCCACGCACGTGGGGATCATCCCGGCGCCGAGACCGACTTGGGCATGTTCCGCCAGTCCGCCCCGCGCACGTGGGGATCATCCCAGGCCGAGCAGCTGCAGCGGGATATCGAACGGGTCCGCCCCACGCACGTGGGGATCATCCCCTCGTCTCGTAGCCAGCCCATTCCGCTCCTCAGTCCGCCCCACGCACGTGGGGATCATCCCGACGATTGGGAGTGGTGCTTGGGCGACGCCGAGTCCGCCCCACGCACGTGGGGATCATCCCTGCATAAGGCGTATGAGCGTGCGGCAGGGTGCGTCCGCCCCACGCACGTGGGGATCATCCCTGCATAAGGCGTATGAGCGTGCCGGCAGGGTGCGTTCCGCCCCACGCACGTGGGGATCATCCCGGCACTTTCTTCTGCACGTCGCGGTACGGCCGGTCCGCCCCACGCACGTGGGGATCATCCCATCGCCTCACACACCTGAGCGCCGATTAGGCGTCCGCCCCACGCACGTGGGGATCATCCCGACAGATACCCAGCCTGGGAGAGGGCGTGGGGGTCCGCCCCACGCACGTGGGGATCATCCCTCGATGCGCCCGTAGGCTTTCGAAACGTAGGTGTCCGCCCCACGCACGTGGGGATCATCCCATCGTCGTACCCGGCAGCTCGTGATACCTTGACGTCCGCCCCACGCACGTGGGGATCATCCCGCGGTGTAGTCCTCGGCTACGGCTAGCGCACGTCCGCCCCACGCACGTGGGGCTCATCCGATATGGCCGAGCTGGTAGATCCGGTACACGTAGTCCGCCCCACGCACGTGGGGATCATCCCAGCATGGTCGATTGGTGCCCGATCACGCCGCGAGTCCGCCCCACGCACGTGGGGATCATCCGGTGGTATACGAGGAGCCGGGGAACTTCCCCGGGTCTGCCCCACGCACGTGGGGATCATCCCCCATCGCCAGATAGGCAAGGCAAGTATGAAGTGCGTCCCACGCACGTGGTGATCATCCGGTGCCTGAATTGATAATGGACGCAGGAAGATTGTCCGGCCCTACGCACGTGGGGATCATCCGGCGGTTAGGAACCCGAACGACATATAGAACAAAGGCTTACTCGGCAGCCGGGGCGATAGTCAACAGCATGAAGCCCGAAAAGGACTCCTGCTCTCTGACAACACAATCGGCCCGACAGACGGCCCACCTACTGCGACACCGTGCCCAGCCTCCGCATTGTTCCGAACTGGAAACGACCATTACGGCGGAAAAGCCGCACGTCAAAAAGCGTCGCCCCACGCACGTGGGGATCATCCCTGCTTCCACGCCATCGCCGTTGTGCCGTAGGTGTCCGCCCCACGCACGTGGGGATCATCCCTGCATAAGTCTTACCAGGGTGCCATCCGGTGCGTCCGCCCCACGCACATGGGGATCATCCCTAGGCATGCTTGCCACCATGGGGTTACTAGGTGTCCGCCCCACGCACGTGGGGATCATCCCAAGACGAAGAACGCCCGCGACAAGTACGGCATGACCGCCCCAACGCACGTGGGGATCATCCCTACTACCAAATATGGCCGGTGCAGTTCTTCCCCTCCGCCCCACGCACGTGGGGATCATCCCGCCATGTGACCGTTAGCAAGTGCTGCGTTGAGGTCCGCCCCACGCAGGTGGGGATCATCCCGCCTGGAAGGTCATCTCGTAGGTCACCGCGTCATCCGCCCCACGCACGTGGGGATCATCCCGTCTACAGACTCATGCAGCAGGGAACCCGGTGGTCCACCCCACGCAAGTGGGGATCATCCCAAATTAGGCGACAAAGTGCGCTAACCCCCGTTGTGTCCGCCCCACGCACGTGGGGATCATCCCGACGTGTCCCTAGTATGGTTCGGTTCTGGAATGTCCGCCCCACGCACGTGGGGATCATCCGGTGACCACGATGTAGTTGAGCGGGAAGGCGGGGTCCGCCCCACGCACGTGGGGATCATCCCAACTGCTGGTATCTTTCGCGGGCCGATATCGAGTCGGCCCACACACGGGCGCTATAGTCAACCCGATCGAGTCCAAACACGGACTCCTGCTCTCTGACAACACAATCCGCCCAAGAGACGCCCACCCACTTACCGGCGACAGCGCCGGCAGGCCTCACGTCAAAGAGTGTCCGCCCCACGCACGTGGGGATCATCCCTACGAGAAAAAAGCAGGCGTCAAACTCTCCAAATCCGCCCCACGCAGTGGGGATCATCCCTGATTGTCGTACGCGTAGATATCTTCTACACCGTCCGCCCCACAGCATGTGGGGATCATCCCGACCAGTTCACCAGCCCATCTATCTCATCGCCGTCCGCCCCACGCACGTGGGGATCATCCGCGCTTGTACGGGTCGAGCCCATGGGTTCCGGCGTCCGCCCCACGCACGTGGGGATCATCCGTACTCGTACAACGACATCATCGGTTTCGAGGGGTCCGCCCCACGCATGTGGGGATCATCCCTACCGTGTGCTGTACGACAACTGGTCGCACTTTGTCCGCCCCACGCACGTGGGGATCATCCCCATATGGCAGCCGCGCTAGTCCCTAGTAGTCCCGTCCGCCCCACGCACGTGGGGATCATCCGTTCAGCACCTCACCGACAATCGGGTCAGGAATGTCCGCCCCACGCACGTGCGGATTAGCCGTATCACCGCAAGCTGGCTGGCGTTGAGACCCGTCGCCGCATGGGCGTGAAGATCGTCCGTCGATCCTGGTGGAAGAATACGGCTGCCTGAAAACCCTCCGCAGCGCTTGGTCTTTCACGTGGCCTCGGCCGGACTGGCCCTGCAGGCCTCGCGCCCGCCGTGCGGCGCATCACCCGCCGGCAGCTTCACCACCCGCTTGTTGCCCGTGTCGGTGACGTAGAGGTTGCCGGCGGTGTCCACCGCCACACCGAGGGGGTTGTTGAGGCCGGTGAACGGCAGCACGCTCTGGGTGCTCGAGCCCGCTCGCGGTGGCCGTCCCGCGTAACGACCGCGAGCCGCTTGCGTAGTCCTCCGCCGAAGAAGTGGCCGAGGCTCGGAGGCTCGACCTCGAACGCTTGGATGTCAGCCAGCCGGATGCCGACATTGTTGGCGGCCAAAGCGCGGTCGATACCGTGAGGAGAGAACGTGAGCGTGTCACCGGCGACCCTGAGGTGGCCCGGCGCGCCCCGCGGATGACGTATGGTTCGCGCGCTTCTCCCAGAGTGGCGGCTGCCGTTCGGTCATCGGCAGGTCGCCGGTCGAGGTGACCTGATCGTTGCGGGTCGGTGCGCCTCGGCGAACAGGGTAGGCGCGGGCATCCTCGCCGGCTCGGCTGCCCAACCGCTCAGGTGCGATGTATTGAAAGGTGCCGATCGCATTGCCCGACTTGGTCATCCGCGTTTCATCGACGGCGCGGGGGATCCCGAAATCAATCAGGTAAGCGAAGTCGTTCTCATCGAGCAGAATGTTGGACTCGGTGGAGGACAGCTGGGAGCTTCCTGGCCCAAATAGCCGAGTGCCCCTTAAGCTCACCGACAGAGTCGGGGGTCCTGTCACACCAAAGCGTTGAGGGAATCCAACGTGTCGACTCGCCATTGGGCAACGCTGCTACGAGAGGACGGTGCGTCGCTTGCTTAGCCTGCAAACGATTCTGGAGCAAGCCTCCAACATCTCTGCAAAGAGCCAACCGGGCGGAGGAGTACTTAGCCCGGTCGGGGAGCCGTTTTTGCCGTCAGTCGAGGTTATTTTCCCCAAAGACCAAGTGTTCAGGGTTGATCGGGCCGGCATGTGGATCGACGGTGACTGCATCCGAATCGGTCTGTGGCCCGCAGAACTCAAGCCGCAATACGACCGGGTCTACTCCGATCCGAGAATGGTCGAGGCCCTTCTCGAACTGGAAAACGATGCCAATTGGACACTCAAGTCCAACTTCCACCTTGCGTACCGGTTTGCGAACCCACGCCAGCGGTGGTACCCCGGCAGGCATTTGCCAGCGCGGTTGTACCTCCACCAATGGATCAAAGATTTCCGTAATAACGCTGGAGGTCGAACCCTTGACGAGGTAGCCGACCCCAGATTCTTCCGGTGGCTGGTGGAACGCGGCTATGCCCACGAAAGTGAGCGAGGGAGCCTTGAAGATTGGCTCCGCCCCAAGCCGTCAGGCACCCAGATCCACATACGCCCGAGCATCCGGATAGTTAGAACTTGGCCATACGCAGAGGCATGCGAGCAGGACCGTCAGGGTCAGTTCGTTACTGACATTCGCGAAACGATCAATAAGGTTCTGCGCGCGCTCGGCGAGCCAGAATTAAAGAATCTCCGCGTCGAAGAGACGCCCCAGCGGCGCACGCTCGGGAAACCCAAAGCTCAGGCGCGTGTCGCCGACACAACAGAAAAGCCTGCTTGCCCGATCTGCCATATCGTCCACGCAGGCGAATGTTTCTAATGTCACCGCTATAAACGATAAGCAGGGTCGGACGAAGGCCCATACCCCTCGGGGCCGCAAGAGCAAGTGCCCTGGCAGTGGGCAGTTCCCGACTGACAAAGTGGCCGTGCGGCCCCTGTTTGCCACGGTCTGCCAGCAGGTCAAGGCCGTCCGTCTCACAGATTGCCGAATCGCCGCCCACAAGCACTG
>CAVZTC010000011.1:0-362808 GCA_963778135.1 uncultured Actinomycetota bacterium
CTAGAGTTTCGACGAGTTCACTCATGTAGAAGAACCGCCCGAAATCCACGTCCAGTGAACGCAATCGCTCGAGTTCAAGCGAGTCTGCAAGTTCCTCCAGTGCCCACAGCATGGACTGCAGGCCGTGGATGCCGTCGCCTGCAGAGGTACGGCGTGGCCGTGACGCTGGGGCCTGTCAGTGACAGGGCCAGTTCAAGTTGACATTGCGATACGGCGCGCCGCAATCGATTCGTGTGCATCGGATTGAAGTCGCCCGATAGCTCGGCGAACGCCCGTCGAAGGAAACCGCCGAGCTGCGATCTAGGCAATCACTTCAGGTACTCGCCGCCGACTTCGCCTTGCGAATGAGCGTCACGAGGTCACCAACGTTTTCCAGGTCGTCGAGCTCCTTCGACTTTACCTTCAATCCGAAATGGCTTTCGACTGCCACGATTATTTCTATCATCTTGTACGAATTCCATCCGTCGACTTCCTTCGCTGTGAGATCGGGTCTCAGCACCAGATCAGAGTTCATGAGCACATCACGGATGATCTCTGTTAGCTGCTCGTAAACCTCCGCGTCCGTCATGTTTGTTGCCTTTCGATTGTGATGTGGGTCTTGATCGGAACAAAATCGTGAAGCATTAGGGTGTATTTGCCATAGTCGGCTACGTCCTCGGCGAGGGAGGCGAAGCCCAATTTCGGATAGAGATCCTTGACCATACTGTTTTTTGCAGTTGGGTGGTACTCACCGACGATGCGCCGGACGCCGAGACGCCGAGCCTCTTCGGTGACCACATTGAGCGTTGCCTGTTCGACTTGGCGACCAAGAACGCGACAGCTCATCAGCCATGTATCGAGCAGTACAGCATCGGCAACGCGCTTGCCGATCACGATGCTGATAATGCCATTGTCGCCGAAGCGATCGAGTAAGCGCAGGTTGATTCCGAAGGCTTCCGGATCATCCATGACGGCGAGTATTTCGTCTTCGGAATAGCGTTTCGTGGTCAGGTTGAACTGATTAGTTTTGTTGATCAACTGAACCGTGCGCTGCAGGTTGATCTTGTCGAAGTTGCGCCACTGTAAGCGCATCTCCAGGCTCCGCAAGTAGCCCTCCATGTCGGTAGCGCCACTCTCCACTTCGGATCGTTCGCGGTTATTGAAGTACTGCTGGCTCCGTTCGCGGTCTTCCGGGGTGATGGCAAGAGATTCGAAGTATCCGGCATCCGCGATGCACCGTGGGACCAGTGCAGGATCCTCGGGGAGCTCCGGAACGGCGACCATCGGCAGTTCTTGGCGGACCAAACTGCGTTCGAATGGGTTGTCGTCGACGAATACCAGTGAATCGAGACCGATGTTGAGTTCCGCTGCGATGCGGCGCAAGTTGGTCGCTTTGTCGTCCCAATTGGCGACAAAACTCGCCACCTCCTTGCGAGTCAGAATCATCTCGGGGTGGTGCTCGAAAGCATCGATTGCAACGTGCTCGTCGTTCTTGGAACACACTGCAAGAATCACTCCGCGTTCGGAGAGTTCCACTGCGTAGCTTTGCAGGCTAAGAAAGGCCTCCCCTAAGGCGCTCCCTTGGCCCAACACAATCCCTTCCAGTCCGTCGTCACCTATGACGCCACCCCAGATCGTGTTGTCGAGATCGAGGACCAAGCACTTTGAGGAAAGTCCCAGCTGTGCGCCGAGGACACGCGCTACAGATTCTCCGTAGCACGGAGCAGCGGACAGTTTGATTTCCTGTTTGCTTCGGTGCCAAAGCGCCACATCATGCCAGGCGTCAAGACCATCCTGCCGGACGCGGCGGTCGACTGCGACAACGTGTACACCGCCGGCATCCGCAGCAGCCTTCAACTGAACATTCAATTGATCTAGGAAGTGCGCTCGTGAACCTGGCAGCCGGTGCTCGTTACTGCCCATGAGGTCATGCCAGATGGGGAGCGCTGTTTGCTGAAGAACACTGCAGTTGAAGGCTTTTTTTGCCAAAGCCCAGCATTCTCGGATAGACCCGAGAGCCTGTTCTAGCGCGCCTGCGGCGTGCGATCCGTCGAGCCCGGGGCCGCAGGCCCTGCGTGAGATGGTAAGCGTCGAGTGCGAACAGAACGACCTGAGGGTGGAAGCGATGAAGAGGCGACTCGACGTCCAGCAATTCTTGGCGGTATTGACCGTACTCCACCTCATATGTGAGCACGTGGAGGCCGCGGCGGAGGGCGGCGACGCGAAGACCCGCCTGCAGGTGGGTAACGGTCGAAGAGCCGAGTATGGCCACCCGCAAACTCTTGGCCGAGGGAGGTGCTGCGTCCGAACCAAAATGCTTTGCGAGAATCTGATCCAGCGTATTGGTCTGGACGAAATCTAGATCATGGTTGGCGAACGCTACCAAATCCGCCCAGGTGGGCGGTACTTCGGCAACTAACAGTGACCGCGCCCGTGCTCGAAAATCCTTACATTCAGGCAGCCAGTACAGCGTTGTTTCTCTCATCCAATAGAAACTCCTGACGCTATCCGCGAATCATATTGGCCAGCAGGTTCATCCATCAGCTCAAGGGTTCCTCCTACCTCATTTGCTCCGAGATGTTCTCCGTGCACCACGCGATTGCTGACCTGGAGACATCGAAGCCGGCGTAGCGGCCCTCGCGGTTGAGGTAGCCGGTGAGCGGCAGCGCCATCCGCCCTGAGCCGCAACCAACGTCGAGCAGTGCATCACCAGGCTGCAACCCGCATAGGTCAACCAAATAACCCAGGAATTCATTGCCGGTTGCCTTGTACACGGCGGGGCCACCGCCACCCACCCAATCCTGAAGCTCCCGGGGCGGCAGCACTTCACCGGGCGAGCCGCCGTTCGCTGTCGAAGTGCTCGAGCCGGGCGGAATACTCCCGGTCATGGTGCCACCTCACTGCAGTCAGCCGAACTTGTGCGCCCTCTCAACCACGCCTCACTATAAGGGCTCTTCGGCCTCTTCGAGGGGTATGGCGATGTTCAGCATGCCACCGATGATGTCCAAGCCGGAGCCCCAACTCAACAGCCTCCGCTGGCACGTTTCCACAGGTCGGGATGCAGGCCTCAGTAGGTCTAGAGGTACAGATCTGAGATGCAGAGCACTTCGTCGAGGCTGGCGGTGCGCGGCCCCGGGTCGGTGGCCGGCCGGCCATGTCGGGCGGCCGGACCGGGGTCGCTGTTTTGGACACCGATGGCCCGATCCAGCCGTGCGGTGTCGAACATCGCTGGGCCGCTGGCCATTACACCGGTGAGCAGGTAGCGGCCGGCGTCGGGTGCGCGGCGCACCGCCTGTTCGGGGGCGCTGGCGCCGGTGAGCTTGGCCGCGTCGGTGAAGTTGATACCCACTTGAAATACCTGTGGTTCGGCGTCGAGCACCGCGCTCAGGCGGGTGATGTAGTTCTCGGGGGCGAAAAACCGCCAGCCCGCGCCCAGGTGCAGCCAGAACTGTCCGTGGATCTGAGCGCGAAGCTGCGCCAGGTGAGGGGCGGGCTTGTCGTCGGATCGGCGACGCGCGAACTGCAGAAACCCGTAGCGTTTGCGCAGCTTGGCGCGGTCGGGGGCGGATAGGCCGGTATCGAGCACCAGGAATCGCCCGACCCGCGACACATCCAGGCAGCAGTTCAGAAACGAGTTGATGGTGTGCTCGGTGGTTTCGCGGTCTGGCCCGGCGATCAGGCTGACGGTGACCTCGGCCTGACGGGCGACCGGCGGCCAGGGACTGCACCACGGCTTCGGGGTAGGGAGAGGCCGCCTCGAGCATGGCCGGCACCGAGAAGTCGCGATTGGCCGCAATCCGTTGCCGATCAGGCTCGGGGAGGTCGGGCTGGGCCACCAAGCGCCGGCACAGCGTGAACGCCTCGGCGTGCTTGCCGACCCAGGATGCGCACACCGCCTGCTCATCGGTTGCGCGCCAGGCGTAAACCTGTGCGATCTCTGCGGGGAGAAGGAGGTCTTCTTCGGGAAATGGGATTTCGGCGGCGCGCTGGGCAAACAGGTAACCGAGCCGGTAGCGCTGAAATTGGCGGTACTTAATGGCGAGGGGAAGCAGCGGCTCGGCGCGGGTCGGTCGAAAAGTCCAGGCGCGCAGGTAGGCGTCTTCAACGTCTGGCCACGGTTCGCGGAGTTGCTGCATCGACTCGGCGAGCCGGTACATCGCGTAGAAGACCTCCTCGTCACAGCCGCCCATCTCGACCCGCCGCGCATACCACTTGCGCGCGTCGACGAAATCGCCCAATTGGAAGCAGGTCTCGGCTAGGAAAAAGACCGACTGCGCGTCCTCGGGATCGCGTTTGACCTTGGCCAGCAACTGATCCCGTTCCTGTTCAGACTTATGCTGGATCAGGTTGCGGTTGGGGAACTGATGATCTGCGCTGTGGTCTTTGCCTTCGGCGCGCACGTCGGTGCACAGGGTCGTCCCGCGCAGCGGTCTGGTGGGTGACACCCTCCAGGCTTGCCGACAACGCGCGGTCCACGATCGCGATCTGGTCGCGAGCGGAGAAAGCCTGGTAGCCACGCTCGGCGAGCTTGCGTCGCGCGCGCTCGTCGCCGACGAGCTCCACACAGCGATCGACCAGTTCGTCGTAGTCCGCGAACGCGATGCCGGACTGCAGGCCGCGCTCCAATGTCGGATCGGCACCACGCTCGGAGACCACCGCGCGCCTATTGGCCAGCAGATAGGAAACCCGCGCGATTTCGAAGATTTTCGCTTCCCAGTAGTGGATGTTGAGGACGATCTTCGAGCGTGCGATCCAGGCATCGCGGCTCGCGCCGAGAGCGCCCGATAGCCATTTGACCCGAAGGCCTCGGTCGTGCAGGTCCCTTAGAACGGCGTATCGGCGCTCGCTGAGCATGCCGTAGAAAAGGACGTCGATGTCCTCGGGGGCCGGGGCGATCCGTGTCAGCTCGGGGACATATCCGATCGGAACGTAGGTGGGCCGGGGCAATCCCAGAGCAGCGAGCCGCTCGATGTTGGCTTGACTGTAGTCCCAAGTCGGGTAGCGCCTCAAAAGGTCGACGAATTTAGGCATCGCCATCCACGGCGAGTCGTCGCCCAATTGCTCGAGGTTGTAGAAGATGGGGTTTTTTGGCGGCTCCAAGCCGTAGTGGACGAGGTGGTTTGCGCCGAACACGATGGTGCGGCGCTCGTCGAGGTCGAGACGGTTGGTCAGCACCGAGTCATGGCCAAGCGCCAGAAGGGCATGGTGCACTGCCTCCGCAACCTCGCGAAATCCTCCGCCGATGGTCGGATTGCTAGGAGGTGCCACAACTGCGACGGCGAACAGCATGGGTGCAGCGTAGTGAAAGAGGAGCGCTGCGTTATGCCGATTGGTCACTCATCGGGTTGCTCGCTGGCCGCAGCGCAGCCTTTCGAGCTCGTGTGTGACCAGTGGGCCGACGAGATGCATCAAGATGCACGCGAAACCTGACCTCGAAATCTCACCCGACTGCGATTGCTCCCGCGAGCGCGCGGGCCGGCACCGACTGGTCGCGGGCGCGGCGTCTCCGGACGACCCCGACCCTGATCGCCTACTGGGACTTGCGGCGGCGAAAGGTGTTGCCCCCGTTGGACAGCTACAACCTGTGCCTGCCCGCCAAGCAGGATGCGCGCTGCCGGCTGTGCGGGGACCGCATCCTCTTACCCGACCGGCCACCGCAATCCTCGCACGCGTGGGATGCCTGGTGGTTGGGCATCATCAAACGGACGATCGCCGCCGACTACCTCACCCACCACGGGCGAGGCGGCACGCCGGACGGGAACCGAACCCGCCTGATACACACTTCCTGCCACCGCAGCCTGCGGGCTCGCAGGCACAGGAGACCGGAACCTACAACGCCCTAGCGGCGAGCTTGGGCCGAGTGCGGGGCAACCCGCTCGCTCGGTTTTGAGGGGCCCCGCCCTGACCTTCGCAGACACGGCAGCCTCAACGATCCAGATCTACTGCTGCAGTATTGGGTGAGAGTGGGGCTCGCTGCGTGACGAATCTATTAGTGCGACGAGAGGGCCGGCCCGTTGGACGAAAATGACACCGCGACTGCAACGCCCTGCTTGTCCGGCGTCTTCTACATCGAATTTCCTCAACGCGCTGCACACCCCCCTGACACCGCGCAGCTATCTAGAGGTTGGCACCGAGACAGGGGCTTCGCTGGCGGTTGCTGGCTGCGACACGATCGCGGTGGATCTGCGGTTCGAAGTAAAGGCTCGCGCGACCCGCAACCGGAGACGCACGTTCTTCTTTCAGGCGACGTCAGACGATTTCTGCGCGGCAGAAAATGCACCCGCGTTGCTGGGACGGTCAGTGGATATGGCCTTCCTGAAGGGCATGCACCGGTTCGAATTCCTGCTGCGCGATTTCATCGGCGCGAAGGCCGCCTGTCATCCTCGCTCAATGATCCTGATTCTGCGCGAGTACCGCCCGGACCTGCGGCTACACGTGCTGGACTGCCCGCCTGGCGGCCTGGTCGCGATCACCCGACTCAAACGTGCATCGAGCGTTCTTGCCGATCGTTATCACGAGATCGTCGATCAGCACGCCGGATCCGTTTTCGACGAGGACCGGCTGAGGTCGTTCTGGGACAAACTCGAACTAACCGCTTCGCGACCGCTTTGCGAGGAACCCGACCACCTGACCGAGCTGTTTACCCTTACACACCACGTTCCGGGATGGCATCAGTGAGTGATGAAATCAAAGAGACGCAGAACGAAGAATTCATAGTTCGCGCGTCCTCGGAGCCGGGACCGGATTTGTTGCCCCGAGGCAGATTTCTGCTCCGAGACTGGCCGCCATCGGATGGCACGCTGACAGTCATCGAAGCGCCGAAGGTAGAGCAATTGAGGCCGCCTGAGTTCGTTTGCAACCTCTCCGGTAAGTCGATACCCGACTGGTTCAGTCCGGGCGCCGAAATCCATGGAAGCTACTTGGTTTCGCGATCCGACGTGCTTCTATTTGGGCCCAACCACCTGGTGAGTCAATCCGGGCTCTGGTCGTGCGAATCGCGGACGGTCAAGCGGCAATTCATGGAATTGGTGGCGCTTCCTGGGTTTTCCCATTTCTTCCCCGGCGTGAAGCCCGGCATCGAATTTGAAGGCGATGAGATTTTTCTCGATTGCGACACGCTAAGCCAGTACGATGTTGATTCGATCACCGAACCAGTGTTCCTCGCCACTCCACTAGAACCCGACGTTTGGGGTAGATGGATCGCAACTGTCCTCCCCAAATGTGCTCAGTTCAAGACGTTCGGGAATGGAAGGAAATTCTTTTGCCGGACTGCACATCCCTGGCAGCGGGACCTCTTGCAATTGATGGGAATCGAGAACGCTCAGGTGCGGGAGCACTATCCGGGCAAAACATACTTGTGCCGCGACGCCGTAACCGTGGAATATTCGGTGGCAGACCTGTCGGTTAGTGAGGCTGAGAAGCAGGTCTACGCCGACTTAGCGGATGCCTGCCGGCGCGAATCCGCAGACACTTTTGGCGAGCGAATCTTCCTGTCGCGTCTCTCCATTTCGGCGAAGCAACCTCACCACCGTGTTTTGCAAAACGAATGCGATCTTATCGCGGCGCTGGGCAAGTTGGATTTCCAGACGGTTCAACCGGAGCAGCTACCACTTAAAGAGCAGATTGGGATGTTTGCACGAGCCAAATGCGTTGTCGCCCTGGGTGGATCGGCTCTCTTTAGCGTTCGTTTCTGCCCGCCCGGCGCAACTGTAGTGGACATCGAATCGAGTGATCTCTTTATCCCCATCCACTCCAGGATGCTCAGTTCAATCGGACACCGCTTTGGCGTTATTATCGGGCAGCAAGACCCGGCCGATCCGGCGCCGGTGCACAAACGGTGGACCATTGATGTGCAGCGCGCCTGCACCGCAATTCGGGAGATTCTTTGAGTATTTTCTCGATCTCAAGGCAAACCAGGTCGGGTTAGCCCGACGGGCTACCCGGCCTCGTGGATCGCCGGCAACAGGTGCAGGGTTCCCGGCCAGCGCGCCGGCGGTGCGCCGAACGCGGTGCGGGCGTTGCGGATGATCTTCTTGCCCACCATGCGGTTGCCGACACCGCCGATCGCGGCGCCGATGCCGACCGGCAGCATCTTGCCGAACATCAGCGCGCCCCGGCGCACCGTGTACCTCTTGACGGCGTATTTGAGCATCCGGGTGTTCAACCGCGCCAGCGTCGACATCGGCAGCGAGGCCATGCCCTCCGCCACCCAGCCGCCGCTGGTGCGCGACGGCCCTATCAGTTCGCCAAGGGCGCGCCTACTGTCGTCGCCGATGAGGGCGGCGAGCACCAGAGCGCGGCGGCGTTCCCGGTGGTCGGCGGGGATGCCGTACACCGAGGCGAGCGCCAGCACGAAGAGCGCGGTGGCCTCGAGGAAGAACACGGTTTCCCCGGCGCCCGCGGACAGCGCCGTCAACGTCCCCACCCCGGGGAACGTGGCCGTCGAACCCACCGCCGCGCCGCTTGCCGTCAACGCGGTCAGGTAGCGCTTTTCCAGCTTGACCGCGATCTCGGCGGGGCTGGCTCCCGGATGCGCGCGTCGCAGCCGGGCCACGTATGCCTCGGCCGCGGGGCCCTGGATCCGTGAACTGCGCTCGATGAGCTGCGCCAGCGCACGCGCGGACGCTTTGGGCTTCTCGTCGCTGGCGGCCGGCAAGTGGTCCGATGTTGACCTGTTCCGTCGGGCGAACATATATGTGCCTCTCCTGCTGGTGGCGTCCCCCCTAGGCTAGCGTCCGTCCAGCGAATCGCGGGTGGAGCGAATCTCGGGGCTGCCTGTTCGGTGGTTTCGCCGCTAATTACCCTCGTGGGATATAGCACCCGATATGCGGGTAAGCCGGTCGAGCGCGGCCGGACAGGACGGAATATCGATGACCCATTTGCTGAGGTTGCCCGGCGGCACCGGACGCACGGGTTTGGAAAACCCCCGTAATGCCCGTAATGCCTGGAACGCACTATGGGCGATGATGGTCGGCTTTTTCATGATCATGCTCGACTCGACCATTGTCGTGATCGCCAACCCGACCATCATGGCCGCCCTTCGGGTCGGATACTCCGAGGTGGTTTGGGTGACCAGCGCCTACCTGCTCGGGTATGCGGTGGTGTTGCTGGTGGCCGGCCGGCTCGGTGATCGGTTCGGCCCCAAGAACCTCTACCTGATCGGTCTGGCGGTGTTCGCCGCCGCCTCGCTGTGGTGTGGGCTGTCGGGCAGTGCCGCCATGCTGATCACCGCGCGCGTTGTGCAAGGCGTCGGGGCTGGGTTGCTCACCCCGCAGACCCTGTCGACGATCACCCGGATCTTCCCTGCGGAGCGCCGCGGTGTCGCGATGAGCGTGTGGGGTGCCACCGCCGGCGTCGCCAGCCTGGTGGGGCCGCTGGCCGGCGGCGCGCTGGTCGACGGGCTGGGCTGGGAGTGGATCTTCTTCGTCAACGTCCCGATCGGCATCGTCGGCTTCGCGTTGGCGGTTTGGCTGGTACCGGCGCTGCCGACGCAGCAGCACCGGTTCGATCTGATCGGCGTCGGGCTGTCCGGGGCGGGCATGTTTCTGGTCGTCTTCGGGCTGCAGCAGGGCCAGTCCGCTCATTGGCAGCCGTGGATCTGGGCGATGATCGTCGCCGGCATCGGGTTCATGGCGACATTTATCTACTGGCAGTCGCTCAACACCCGCGAGCCGCTGATCCCGCTGCACATCTTCGCCGACCGGGACTTCACCCTGTGCAGCGCCGGGGTGGCCGTGATCGGGTTTTCTACGACGGCCTTGGTGCTGCCGCTGACGTTTTACGCGCAGGTGGTGTGCGGGCTGTCGCCGACCCGCTCGGCGCTGCTGATCGCGCCGCTGGCGATCGCCAACGGCGCGCTGGCGCCGTTCGTCGGCATGATCGTCGACCGGTATCACCCGACGCCCGTGCTGGGTTTCGGCTTTTCCATGCTTGCGATCGGTCTGACGTGGCTTTCTTTCGAGATGGCCCCGGACACGCCGATCTGGCGGCTGGTGTTGCCGGTGCTCGTGACGGGCGTCGGGATGGCGTGTGTGTGGTCGCCGCTGACGGCCACCGCGACGCGTAATGTGCCGCAGCCGCTGGCCGGCGCGAGCTCCGGTGTGTACAACGCGGTTCGGCAGCTCGGGGCGGTGCTCGGCAGTGCCGGCATGGCCGCGTTCATGACGTGGCAGATCGGCGCCGAGATGCCGCCGGTGCCGGGCGATCCGGTGGTACCGGCTGGCGAGGGCCGCGCCTTGCAACTGCCGGAGTTCCTGCGCGAACCGTTCTCGACGGCGATGTCGCAATCGACTCTGCTGCCGGCGTTCATCGCGTTGTTCGGGATCGTTGCGGCCGTGTTGCTGGCAGGCTTCAGGCCCTGGGACACACGACCGCGCGGTGGCGGCGATCCGCGAGGTCGTGGGTCACAGGTCGACGCCGGGGGCTACGAAGACGGCTATGAAGACGGCTATGACGACGACGACTACGTCGAGCTGATCCTTCGTCGCGAGCATGACGTCGGGCACGATCCCGGGGAAGACGAGGGCGACACCGAGCCGCTGCTGATGCCCCCGATGCCCCGGCCCGGCCTGCCGCCCCCCGCCCCCGGCCCGGGGCCCGCCCCGGTCCCCATGGCCTGGCACAGCGATCCCGTCGAAACGTGGCACAGCCTGCTCGCCGACCCGGCGCCGCGATCCGAACCGATTAGCCTCGCCCACAACGGCTCTCGCATCGATCGCGATCCTCTTTCGTCGTTGCCGCACCGGTTCACCGGGGGCGGGCCGCCGCCGAACAAGCACCGCCGCGCATATCCGGACGACCCCGCCGACGGTCGCCATTCGCCTGGCGGTACCGGCAGCGCCGGCGGCTCCGGTGGCCCCGGCTCCCCCTAGGGCGCACAACCCCTAGGGCGCAAAACGTTGCGACGAAAACTATGGCCGCGCAAAGAATGCCGGCAATCGACGGCATTCGGCGGCGGTCCCGTAAATAATCTTCATCAGCCGTGTCGGGCTATGGAGGGGAGACACAGTGTCTTCGTATGTGACCGCTGTGCCGCAGGTCTTGGCCGCGGCGTCCGGGGATTTGGCGGGCCTCGGCTCGGCGATCCGGTCGGCCAACGCGGCCGCCGCGGCCTCGACGACGGCGGTGCTCCCCGCGGCCGGCGACGAGGTGTCGGCGGCCATCGCGAAGTTGTTCGGCACCTTTGCCCAGGATTATCAGGCGCTCAGCGCGCGCACGGCCCAGCTGCACGACCAATTCGTGCGCGCGTTGAACGCCGGCGCGGACTCCTACGCGGCGGCTGAGGCGGCCAACGCCTCGCCGTTGGCGGGCCTGTCGGATTACGGTGTCTTTTCGCCCTGGCAGTTGCTGACCGGGCGCCCGTTGGTGGGCAACGGCACAGACGGTGCCGCGGGCACCGGGGCGGCGGGCGGCGGCGGCGGCTGGCTGTTCGGCAACGGCGGCAACGGCGGGTCGGGGGGAGCGGGTCAGGCCGGCGGGAACGGCGGGGATGCGGGGCTGTTCGGCAATGGCGGCAATGGCGGGGCCGGGGGGACGGGTCTAACCGGGCAGGCCGGGCCGACGGGCGGCACCGGCTTCACCGGCGGCACCGGTGGTACCGGCGGGGCCGGCGGTCGCGGGGGCTTGCTCGGCGGCGCCGGCGGCGCCGGCGGTCAGGGCGGAGTCGGCGGGCAGGGTGGCACCGGCGGCGCCGGTGCCACCGGCGCGACCGGGGTGGCGGGCAGCGCCAGCAACGGGCAGGGCGGCGACGCCGGCGATGGCGGCAACGGCGGCACCGGCGGCACCGGCGGCACCGGCGGTGTCGGTGGCCAGGGTTCGCAATTGTTCGGCGGCCAGGCGGGCGCCGCCGGCAGCGGCGGCAACGGCGGTGTCGGCGGCACGGCCGGGGCCGGTGGTACCGGCGGGGCCGGCGCGCCGGGTACCGAAGCCAATCCCGACGGCGGCGCGGGCGGTGCCGGTGGGAATCCGGGCCTGGTAGGTGCCGGCGGTGGCGGTGGTTCACCCGGCGTCGGCGGTTCCACCGTGGGCGCGCAGGGTGCCCAGGGCGCCGCGGCCACCAGCGGCGGCGACGGCGGTAACGGCGGCGATGGCTTTACCACGACCGCAATGGGTCAGACCGCGGGTCAGGGCGGCGCCGGCGGCACCGGCGGCTTGTACGGCGACGGCGGCGCCGGCGGCAACGGCGGCAGCGCCATCGCGGCGGCGGAACCGGAGGCAAGCGGCGGTGCCGGAGGCGACGGGGGCGCGTTCGGCAACGGCGGGACGGGTGGCGCCGGCGGTAACGGCGACACGGGCGGGGCCGGCGGTAATGGCGGCAGCGGGATGAGCAACGGAGCCGCGAGGGCCATCGGCGGCGCCGGCGGGGCCGGCGGCACCGGCAGCACCGGCGTCGGCGGCGCCGGCGGCAACGGCGGTAATGCTTTCAGCAGCGGAGCCGGAGACGCCATGGGCGGAGCCGCCGGGGCTGCCGGCGCCGGCGCCGCGGGCGGCGGGGCGGGCGGTAACGGCGGCGATGCCATCACTGGCGGCACCGGAAAGGCCGTCGGTGCGGCCGGCGCGCCCGGCGCCGGCGGCGGCACCACCGGTCCGGGCGGGGCCGGCGGCGACGGCGGTTACGGGTCCGTCGCCAACCCCGGCTCGACGGCCATCGCAACCGGTGGAGCCGGCGGCGCGGGTGGCGATGGCACCACCGGCGGCGCCGGCGGCGACGGCGGATTGGCGATCACCTTTGGAACCGGGAACGTCACACCCGGCGTTGGCGGGGCGGGCGGCGACGGCGCCAGCGGGCCCGGCGGCGCCGGCGGCACCGGTGGCGGAGCGACGGTCGATAACGGCTCCTCGAAGTTCAGCCCTGTCGGCGCCAACGGCGGGGCCGGCGGCAACGGCACCACCGGCGGCGCCGGCGGCACCGGTGGCACCGGGTCCATCAACGACCCGACCGCTCCGGCTACGGCCAATGCTTTCGGCGGCGCCGGCGGAGTCGGCGGCACCGGCACCGCCGGCAGCGGCGGGACCGGCGGCGCGGGCGGGTTGGCGCAGAACTCTGGTGCGGGAGCCGCCATCGGCGGCGGCGGGGGTTTGGGTGGCACTGGCACCACGGGCTCCGGGGCCGGCGGTGACGGCGGAGCCGCGTACAACTACGGGAGCGGCGGCGCCACCGGCGGCAGCGGAGCGGCCGGCATCGCGGGCGGCACGACCTTAGCCGGTGGCGCGGGCGGCAATGGCGGGGACGGAATCATCACCCTCAGCGGCCCGCCGGGTAACGACACCTCGGCGGGTGCCGCCATCGGCGGGGCCGGGGGCACGGGTGGCAGCGGCACCAGCGGCGGCGCCGGTGGCAACGGTGGCGGGGCGTACACATGGGGAACCGGAACTGTCAGTGCCGGCGCCGGCGGGGCCGGCGGCACCGGCACCAGCGGTAACGGGGGCGCCGGGGGCACGGGCGGCAGCGCGGACATCACGAGCACCGTCTCCAAGTTTGCCGCCAACGGTGGAGCCGGCGGAATCGGCGGGACCAGCAGCGGTGGCATCGGCGGCGCCGGCGGCGCCGGCGGGTCGGCGTTCAACTACGGATCTGGCGACGCCCTGGGCGCCAAAGGCGCGGCGGGTGGCACCGGCACCCTGGGCGGTGGTGCCGGCGGCGACGGCGGATGGGCGACCAACTTCGGCACCGGAAACGCGACGGGCGGGGCCGGCGCGGCCGGCACCGGGGGCGGTGCCAAAGGCACCGGTGGGGATGGCGGCGACGGTGGCCGCGCGGCCATCCAGCCGCCCTCCTCTGGTCAGACGTTTACCTCGACCGGCACCGCCACCGGCGGGGTCGGTGGCGGTGGGGGCAACGGCGCCGTCGGCGGCAACGGCGGTAACGGCGGTGCGGCGTACACCGCCGGGCTCGGAAGCGTCAATCCCGGCACCGGCGGGGCGGGTGGAACCGGCACCACCAGCGCCGGCGGCCAAGGCGGCATGGGCGGCTCCGCGGAAATCAACAACGACAACTCCACGCTTGCCCCGACGGGCGGCACGGGCGGTGCGGGGGGCGCCGGCGCAACCTCCGGCGGTGCCGGCGGCCAGGGCGGTTTCGCGCAAATCGACAGCCTCGTCTCGAAGGCCGACGCCACCGGCGGCATCGGCGGGGTGGGCGGCGGCGGCACCACCGGCGTCGGCGGCACCGGCGGCGCCGGCGGTACCGCGATTACCAAGGGCGCCGGCGACGTGCTGGGCGGCAACGGAGCGGCCGGTGGCGCCGGTGCGACGGCCAATGGTGTCGGCGGCAGCGGCGGATATGCGCACAACGAAGGCACCGGAAACGCCACCGGCGGCAACGGCGCCGCCGGCGTCAGCGGCGTGCAGGCAGGCCACCCCGGCGGGTACGGGGGCGACGGCGGCACCGCGCTGATCGATGGCGGGTCGACGGGCAACGCCACCGGCGGGACCGGCGGCGTCGGTGGCGACGGAATCACCGGCGGCAGGGGCGGGGACGGCGGCGATGCGTCCACCACCGGAACCGGATACGTGCAGGGCGGCACCGGCGGGGCGGGCGGTACCGGCACCGTCGGCATCGGCGGCGGCGGCGGTGACGGCGGCACCGCGGAAATCGACAACGACACCTCGACGGCTGCCGCTGTCGGCGGCGCCGGCGGTGCGGGGGGCACGGGTAAGACGTCGGGCGGCCAGGGCGGCGGCGGCGGCTCGGCGACCATCACCAGCACCTACCAGCACTCGGAGGCTGACGTCACCGGCGGCGCGGGCGGAATTGGCGGCACGGGCGGGACCGGCGGCGGCACCGGCGGCAACGGCGGTATTGCGATCAACAACGGTCTTGGAGACGCCACCGGCGGCGCCGGCGCGACCGGCGGCGGCATCAGCTCCGGTGGTACCGGCGTCGGTGGGACCGGCGGCGTGGGTGGCGACGGGTATGTCATGAACAGCCACTCGGCGGCCGCCGCCACCGGCGGGGCGGGCGGCGCCGGTGGCGCTGGCACCAGCGGCGGCACCGGCGTCACCGCCGGTTCGGCGGTCAACTATGGAACCGGAGCCCTGACCGGCGGCGTCGGCGGAAACGGTGGCGCCGGTACCAGCGGTGCTGGTGGTAACGGTGGCACGGGCGGCTTCGTCCACGAGTTGAACGGCGGCTCCATGGCTGCCGTTCTCGGCGGAACCGGCGGAGCCGGCGGCAATGGTGCCACCGGCGGGTCCGGCGGCCAAGGCGGCACCGCGAATGTCGACGCCCCCACTGCTGGGGTTGCCGCCACCGGCGGCACCGGCGGAGCGGGCGGCATCGGCAGCGTCGGTGTCGGTGGCGGCGGCGGGACGGGTGGCACCGCGCTGAACTCCGGAGCCGGGGACGCCTTCGGCGGCACCGCGGGGGCCGGGGGTACCGGGTTCGCGGGCGGCGGCGCTGGCGGTGACGGCGGCAGCGCGTTCAGTTCCGGAAGCGGAAATGCCGTCGGCGGCGCCGGCGCCAACGGCGTCTCCGGTGGTCCGAGCGGCACGGGCGGGGCCGGTGGTGACGGCGGCGCCGCGACTGTCCAAAACCAGGCGGGTAACGCCAGCGGCGGTCGCGGCGGCGACGGTGCTGATGGCGGTGCGGGCGGCGGCGCCGGCGGCGATGGCGGCGACGCGACCAACAGCGGGACCGGGCTCGCGACAGCCGGCAGTGGCGGCGACGGCGGCAACGGCACGAACCCCTCCAGCAATGGCGGGAACGGCGGCGACGGCGGTGACGCCACCGCGACTGTGGTCGGCAACGCCACGGGCGGGTACGGCGGCTCCGGTGGCGGGGCGGGAACCAGCGGCACCCCGGGCGGACCCGGGATGGACGGAACGCCAACGCCGCCATAGCGAGTCAGGTGGCCGGGACCGATCGGCCCGGGCGGGCTGCCGATTGACGGGCCGGTGAGTCTGTGAACCCGTCACAGTGCTTTTCTCGGCGTCTTTCTCCGCGCGAACCGAATGCCACTGCGAAATCTGGCGGGCCATTTCGCAGTGGCGTTCGGTTCGCGAGAAGTCACAACGCCGGGCTAGTCGACTCAGCCCGCTGACAGGCCCTCCGTCAGGCCCGCCGTCAGCCCCAGAAACGCGCCCAGGTCCACCAGACCGGCGGGGTTGGCGGGCAGATACTCGGTCAGCATCTCCGAGCGCACGATGACCGCCGCGTATTGCGCCCGGCTGACCGCGACGTTGAGCCGATTCCTGTTGAGCAGGAACGACACTCCGCGGGGCACGTCCTCGATCGACGACGCCGTCATCGAGATCAGGACCACCGGCGCCTGCCCGCCCTGGAACTTGTCCACCGTTCCGACCCGCACCCCGCCCAGGCCCGCCGCCGCCAACCGCCGGCGCACCAGCGCCACCTGCGCGTTGTAGGGCGCCAGCACCAGCACATCGGCGGGCGCCAACGGCCGGGTGCCGTGCTCATCGGTCCACGAGAGGCCGAGCAGCCGCTCGATCTCGACGGCGATCGCGTCGGCCTCCTGCGGGCTTTCGATCGAATTGCCTTGGTGGGCAACGGAAAGCACGCCAACGCCGGGCCGATACCCGTCGAGGCGGCGCGCTGCCGTGCGCTCGGTGTGGGAATGCAGTCTGCCCTCGTAGGCCAGTGCGGACACGGCGGCACACACCGCGGGATGCATGCGGTACGAGCGGTCCAGGAAGTAGCCGCGTTCATCGGGCAGCGTGCGCTGGCCGTCGACCAGCCACTCCAGCGCCGAGGTGTCGACCGGTTCGGGATGCGTGCCCTGGCTGACCTGTGGCAGCTGTCGCGGGTCGCCGAGCAACAGCAGGTTCGCGGCCGCCGGGGCCACGGCGATGGTGTTGGCCAGGCAGAACTGGCCCGCCTCGTCGATCACCAAAAGATCCAGGCTGTTTCGCGGCACGCGATTGCCGTTGGCGAAATCCCAGGCCGTACCGCCGATCACGCATCCTGCGGTGTCGGCGATGAACGCCGGATACTCACTCGCGTCGATCTGCCGCCAGCTCCTGGCGCCGTCGCCGTGGGCCTTCTTCGCGACCCGCTGTGCGTCCAGTCCGGCCGCGACGACGCAGTCCAGCAGGTTCTCCACCGCGGCGTGCGATTGTGCGACAACTCCAACGCGCCAGCCGTTTTCGTTGACGAGGCGGGTGATCACCGCGGCGGCGGTGTGCGTCTTGCCGGTGCCCGGCGGTCCGTGTACGGCCAGGTACGACGAGTCAAGATCCCGTGCGGCGGCGGTCATGTCCGCGACGATGTCGGTGCCGCGCGGCAGCGCGGCGCCGCTGCGGGTGCGGGGGGCGCGGCGCAGCAGGACGTCGAGCAGCGCGGTGTGCGGCAGCCGCGGGAGCCCGGCGGCCAGCTTAGTGGCCAGCTGAGCGGCCAGCTCAGCGGCCGTCGCCTCGATGGATTCGCGCAGGGCCGTCGTCTGCACCGGCGGCCCGGGGGTGAGCGCGAACGGCAGCTCCCGAAACATGTCGCCGTCAGCGCCCATTCGCTCGACGATGACCACTTCGGTCGGCAGCGTCGGGTCGTCGGCCTCGACCACCTCGGCGCGCCCGGCCGCCCGCCGGTCGGGGCTGTCGGTCATCCCCCTCGGGGCGGGGGGCTCGTACAGCGCGAACACGTTGGCCTGCAGGTCGCCCCGCGCCAGCTGACCGCTTAACCGGACGCGTCGCTGCGGCTTGCGGGCCCGGGGCGGGGTGTGCCAGTCGACGGCGACCTTTGCGTCGTCGGCGACGAAGACGTCGGTGTTGTCCGACCATTCGTCGACCGGGAAGTTCAGCCGGTCGAAGTGCGCCCACCAGAACGGCTTGTCCTCCCGGCGATGGTAGCCGCGCGCGGCGGCCACCAGGGCGACGGCGGTCTGCGCCGGTGTGCGGTCGGCGACGCCGGCGTCGCCGGTGAACGCCGACAAGGTCCCGGCCAGCTGATCCTGGTCGTCGACTTTGTTGCCGGACCGAACCGGTTGCGCCCCAATGGGTACGATGCCGGATTCGTAAGCGCGCAGCATCAGCCAGTTGCGCAGTTCGCGGGTGGACCGGCAGTCGTAGTGGTTGTAGTCCTCGATCTCCTTGAGCAGGGTGGCGGCCTCGTCGAGGTGGCCTTCGGCCCGCAGTTCGCAATACCGCGCGTAGGAGGTGATCGACGCCGCGGCGGTAGTCACCTCGCCGGCGCGCAGCTGCGCGCCCATGTACAGCGGCTCCAGGGCCTTGAGGCTGAACGATTCGGCACCCGCGCGAATGCTCTTGCGCACCAACGGGTATAGGTCAACCAGCGTGCCGCTGCGCAGTAGCTCGTCGACATCGTCCTCGCCGACCCCGTACCGTCCGGCGAGCCGCAACAGCGCGGTCTTCTCGTACGGGGCGTAGTGGTAGATGTGCATGTTGGGCCGGCGCTTGCGGCGCTTGGCCACCATGGCCAGGAAGTCGATCAGCGCTTGGCGCTCTTCCACCCGGTCATGCGCCCACAGCGGGCGAAACGTCCCCTTTGCCTCCAACACGCCGAACAGGTACTCCAGGCCCCACTCGCGGCCGTCGGCCGTCCACAGCGGGTCGCCCTCGAAATCGAAGAAAAGATCACCGGGATCCGGCTCCGGCAGCAGCGACAGCGGCTGCGGGTCGACCACCTCGAACTGCGGAATGCCGGTACTGCGTTGCAGCACCTGCAGTTCGGCCTGCTTCGTGAGCTTGATGAGCGCGCTGGGCGCCAGGTCGGGCACCGCTGCGCTATGGGCGGCCAGCTCGCCAGCGGTCGTGATGCCGGCGTCAAGCAGCTTGTCGCGCTGGGTCACCCGCATGCCGGCGACCAGCAGCAGGTCGTCGGAGGCACGCACCTGTTCGGCGCACAGCGCACAACGGAAGCACGCCCGCACACCCTCGTCCGCCCAGCGCACCGGCGTGCCCGCCGCATAGTGCTCGTCCAGCAGCCGCTGCAACAGCGCGCGCTGCGATCGGTAGACCGGGATCAGGTCGCACACCCGGTACCGCACGACGGTCCCGTCGCCCAGCTGCAGCTCGGCGTCGGGCGCCACCGGGACCCCCGATTCGGTCAGCGCGTCGGCATAGGCCGCCAGCTGCAGCAGGGCGGTGACCTTGGGCGAGCGGGCCAGCTTGGTGTCCATGACCCGATACCGGTCACCGTCTCGGACCAGGAAGTCGGCGAACCCGACGAAGCGGCCGTCGAACATCGCGGCCTGATACACCGCCGGCGCTCGGTCGGCGATGGCGCGCCGGGTAGCTTCGGCCGCGGCGGTCAGCCCGGCGACCGTGTAGGCCGGGCGGCCGATGACCGCGACGGCGCCGCCGAACTCGTCGCGCAGTCGGTCGAGTTGGCGCTGCTCATGCTCATTGCCGAGAACTGCTGTGCGCGCGAATAATTCGTCCTCGACGGCGACGGCCGGTCCCCTGCCGAGCCTGGCGTCGAAGTCCCGCAGCAGCGCGTACTCGCAGCTGGCCGCGGCGGCGAGATCCGAGGCGCTGTAGATGACCCTTTCTCTCGGGCTGTCGCCGGTGATGAACACAGCGCCCACTGTAGGTGAGGGGTCCGACACGATCATCGGATCAACCGCTCGGGACCCTTTGAGCTCGGGACCCTTTGAGTCAGTGGCCCCCGGTGTTGCCGATCAGCTCGACGCCGACGCCGTTCCAGTGGAACTTCACCGAGGTGCTCAGCCCGCTGATGCCGCCGGGGTACGTCAGGGCCACCGTGTCGCCGGTGGTCTGTGACCCGTCAATCCCGTTGAACCCATACGTGTCCGGCACCCCCTGCGGGATGAACTGGCCGAGATGGAACATCACCGCGCGGGTGGTGGGATTGCCGGCGTTGGTGTTGGCCTTGATCACCACCGCCGACAGCTGGGCGCACTCGTTGTAGTTGCCGGCCAGCGGTTCGGGGTTCCAGGGCTGCTGGCTGCGTGGATCGCGGGGCAGGTCGGAGACCGCCTTGGTGATCGTCGGGGAGGCCAGGTTGACCGCACACGGGTCCGGCGCGGCGCTGCTGGGCGGGGCGACCGTCGCCAGGGGTGCGCTGGCCAGCGGCGGTGCGGTGATCGACGCGGTGACCGGAGTGGGCGTCGGTGTCTTCGCCACCGTGGAGTCTCCCGAACCGCAGCCGGTCAAGGCGGCGGCCAACCCAACAGCGCACGTCAGCGCCAAGGCACGGCAGCGTAACGGCAACACAACGGGCACGGTACCGCGATCCGCCGCGCAAGTGCGGTAGGCGGGGCCGCCCACGCGCGCAACACCACTAAGCTTTATCGGCGATGACCCTCCCGGACGGCATGCCCGACGCCCCTTCCTCGACGTTCGCCGACCTGCAGATACACCCTGCGGTCCTGAAGGCGATCGCCGACGTCGGCTACGAGTCACCCACGGCCATTCAGGCGGCGACGATCCCGGCGCTGCTGGCGGGTTCCGACGTGGTGGGCCTGGCGCAAACCGGCACCGGCAAGACTGCGGCGTTCGCGATCCCGATCCTGTCCAAGATCGACGTCACCAGCAAGGCAACCCAGGCGCTGGTGCTGGCGCCGACCCGCGAGCTGGCCCTGCAGGTGGCCGAGGCGTTCAGCCGTTACGGCGGCCATCTGAAGCAGCTGAACGTGCTGCCGATTTACGGCGGTGCGTCGTACACCGTGCAGCTGGCCGGCCTCAAGCGCGGCGCGCAGGTCGTGGTCGGCACCCCGGGACGGGTCATCGACCACCTGGAGCGGGGCACGCTGGACCTCTCGCGCGTGGACTATCTGGTGCTCGACGAGGCCGACGAGATGCTCACCATGGGCTTCGCCGAAGAGGTCGACCGGATCCTGTCCGATACCCCGGAATTCAAACAGGTGGCGCTGTTTTCGGCGACCATGCCGCCGGCCATCCGCAAGATCACCACCAAATACCTGCACGACCCGCTGGAAGTCACCACCAAAGCGAAAACCGCCACCGCCGAAAACATTTCGCAGCGCTACATCCAGGTCGCCGGCCCGCGCAAGATGGACGCCCTGACCCGGGTCCTCGAAGTCGAGCCGTTCGAGGCGATGATCGTCTTCGTCCGCACCAAACAAGCCACCGAGGAGGTCGCCGAAAAGCTGCGGGCCCGAGGGTTTTCCGCGGCCGCCATCAACGGCGACATCGCCCAGGCCCAGCGGGAGCGCACCGTCGCCGCGCTCAAAGACGGCAAAATCGACATCCTGGTGGCCACCGACGTCGCGGCCCGCGGCCTGGACGTGGAGCGGATATCGCATGTTCTGAACTACGACATCCCGCACGACACCGAGTCCTACGTGCACCGGATCGGACGGACCGGCCGGGCCGGCCGCAGCGGAAACGCCCTGCTGTTCGTCTCCCCGCGGGAACGCCACCTGCTCAAGGCGATCGAAAAGGCAACGCGGCAAACACTTACCGAGGCCGCGTTGCCCACTGTCGAGGATGTCAACGCGCAGCGAGTGGCCAAATTCGCCGACTCCATCACCGACGCCCTGAACAGCCCGGGACTCGAGCTGTTCCGCCGGCTGGTCGAGGACTACGAGCGCGAGCACGATGTCCCGATGGCCGACATCGCCGCGGCGCTGGCGCTGCAGGCCCGCGACGGCGAGCAGTTCCTGATGGCGCCCGAACCGCCGCCCGAACGGCGCAAGGAACGCTACGAGCGTACCGAGCGCAAAGAACGACCCGAAAGGCCCAGGAGCACAAGGCCATTCACCACCTACCGAATCTCGGTGGGCAAGCGGCACAAGATCGGTCCCGGTGCGATCGTCGGCGCGATCGCCAACGAGGGCGGTCTGCATCGCAGCGACTTCGGCCACATCGCCATCGGGCCGGACTTCTCACTCGTGGAGCTGCCGGCCAAACTGCCGAAGGCAACGCTGAAAAAGCTTGAGAACACCCGCATCTCGGGCGTGCTGATCGACCTTCGGCCGGAGCGCTCACCCGGCAAGCCGCCCGGCAAGCCACCCAGGAAACGCGCCGGATGACGCTATCCGAGGAAAAGGACGCCCAGGGGGGACTCGAACAGACCGCGCACGTGGACCGGGTCGCGGCGCTGACCGGCATCCGCGCGGTCGCCGCGCTGCTCGTCGTCGGCACCCACGCGGCCTACACCACCGGCAAGTACACCCACGGCTATTGGGGCCTGGTCGGAGCCCGGATGGAGATCGGCGTGCCGATCTTCTTCGTGCTGTCGGGTTTTCTGCTGTTCCGTCCGTGGGTGAAGTCGGCGGCGACCGGCGGCCCCGCGCCGTCGCTGAGTCGCTATGCGCGGCACCGGGTTCGGCGCATCATGCCCGCCTACATCATCACCGTGCTGTTCGCCTACGTCCTGTACCACTACCGCGAAGCGGGGCCCAACCCCGGACACACCTGGGGCGGATTGATCCGCAACCTCACGCTGACGCAGATCTACACCGACGGTTACCTCGGCAAGTATCTGCATCAAGGGCTGACCCAGATGTGGAGTCTGGCGGTGGAGGGCGCCTTCTACGTGACGTTGCCGCTGCTGGCCTACCTGCTGCTGGTGCTGCTCTGCCGGCGTCGCTGGCAGCCGAAATTGCTGCTGGCCGCCGTGGTTGGGCTCATGCTCGTCAGCCCGGGATGGCTCTACCTGGTGCACACCAATCACTGGATTCCCGACGGCGCGCGGCTGTGGCTGCCCACGTACCTGGCCTGGTTTCTCGGCGGCATGATGCTGGCCGTGCTGCAGGCGATGGGCGTGCGCTGCTACGCATTCGTCGCGATTCCGCTGGCGGTCGTCTCCTACTTCATCGTGGCGACGCCGATCGGCGGGGCGCCAACCACCTCGCCGGCGTCGCTGCCGGAGGCCCTGGTCAAGACCGTGTTCTACGCCGCGATCGCCACTCTGGCGGTGGCGCCGCTGGCCCTCGGCGATCAGGGGTGGTACTACCGGCTGCTGGCCACCCGGCAGATGGTGTGGCTGGGGGAGATCTCCTACGAGATCTTCCTGATCCACCTGATCACGATGGAATTCGCCATGGATTACGTGGTCGGTGCGCACGTGTATACCGGCTCGATGCTGTACCTATTCGTCTCGACGCTGGTGATCACCATCCCGTTGGCCTGGGTGTTGCACCGATTCACGCGAGTCCGCGACTGAAGCCTGAAGTAGGCTACCCTAACCTAATTTAGCGGCAGACGAGGCGATGAAGGGCGTTCAAGGACACATGACCGAACTGAGACCGTCGCGTGGCTGGCAGGGTGCCGTGCTCAAGCTCATGCGGGCCGGGGACTACCGCCTGACCGTGACCGGCCGGCGCGAGATCAGCCCGCGCTACCTGAGGTTGAGCTTCGACGCCGGCGGGATGCTCGACGCGCACCCCGTGCATCCGACCATGTGGATCCGGATGTGGTTCGCCGACGGGCACCAACGCGGCTACACGCTTGTCGATCCTGATCCCGCGGCCGGCACCTTCGACATCGAGTTCGCGCTGCACGACGGCTGCGCATCCGACTGGGCGCGCGCGGCGCAACCCGGCCACACCGTCGAGGCGACGGTGTTGGGCAGCAAGTTCGCGATCCCCGAACCGCCGCCCGCCGGGTACGTCATCGTCGGCGACACGGCGTCGCTGCCCGCGATCAACTCCCTGCTGGGCTCGATTGGGGACGCCCCCGCGCGGGTGTTCCTCGAGGCCTGCTGCGACGACGATAAATGCTTGCCGCTGGGACGCTGTTCCGAGGTCACCTGGGTGGACCGCAACGACGGCGGCGAGCTGCTAAAGACGGTGCGCGCTGCGGCGTTCGACGCCGGCGACCACTTCGGCTGGGTCGCGTGCGACACCCGCACCACGCGCTCGGTGGCCAAGGTGCTGCGCGAGGACTTCGGCATTCCGAAGAAAGCCATTAAGGCGCAGGCCTATTGGATGGCTTGACTGTAGGCAACGCTGGGGGTGCCCGGGGGCGCCCCCGGCGGGTGTACACGGTTAGTCGACGATTGTGCCGCCACCGCCACTGCCACCGCCGCCGGTGCCCGTGCCGGTGCCCGTGCCGGTCCCGCCCTTGGGCGGGATCCACGGTCCCGGTCCGCCGGGCGGTGCCTTCACCGGTCCTATTCCCTTGGGCGGGATCACAGGGCCCGGCCCCCCGGGCGGTGCCTTCACCGGTCCCGTTCCCTTAGGCGGGATCACAGGGCCCGGCCCTCCGGGCGGCGCCTTCACCGGTCCCGTTCCCGCCGGGGGCGTCCCGTTCGGCGGCGTCCCCGGCGTCGGCATGCCGGGCAGGCATTTCAGCAGCTGTTGCAGCGGCCCCAACTGCGAAACGGCGGTCGAGGCGCCCGAGTGGTACCCGAACATCGCGGTCACATCCTGGGCCCACATCTCGGCGTATTCGGACTCCTTCTGCGCGATGGCCGGAAAGTTCAGCCCAAGAATGTTCGTGCTGGCCAGGGCGTTGGTGATAGCCCGATTGGCCGCGATCAGCGCGGGGTGCACCGTGGCGGATTGGGCCGCCTCGAATGCGGACGCCACTGCGGTTGCCTGGGTAGCGGCCTGGTCGGAATGACAGGCAGCTGTGCCAAGCCAGGCCGCGTAGGGGGCGGCCGCTTCGGTCATCGCCTTCGCCGCCGGACCCTGCCACGCCGAACCGGCCAGGTCCGACGTCAGCGACCCGAACGAGCACGCGGCGGCGCGCAATTCGTTGGCCAGACCGGTCCAGGCGGTCGCGGCCGCATGCATCGGCCCCGACCCGGCACCGGCGTGCATGAGTGCCGAATTGATCTCCGGCGGCAATGTGGGATAACTCATCGCCAAATCCTTCCTACGGCGTTAACTCGGTGATCGACGCGCGAAACATAACGCCTTGTCGGAGCCGCGTGCCGGATTCGGCAGAAAAAGTGAAAATCTCGACATTGCCCTTGACCGCATCCAGACTGGACTATCGCGGCAGCCGAACAGGGCGCGGTGTCGAGGCTCATGCGAGCCGGGGACTAGCGACCGTCACGAGCCGGCGCGCCGACCTGCGAGCGACTGCTCGCCGGGTGGTGCAACTGAAAGTCGCTCGTAGCCGGGCAAAAAGCCATGTCCCCCCGCCGGTGCAGGAATGGATAGGCGGGCGGCACCCTCCGCGTCAGCCCTTCGGCAGGCTCGGCAGCGCGCCCAGCAGGTGCTGCAGGGGCCCGAGTTGCGAGAATGCGGCCGAGGCGCCGGAGTGATAGCCGAACATCGCGGTCACGTCCTCGGCCCACATCTCGGCGTATTCGGACTCCTTCTGCGCGATGGCTCCGAAGTTCTGCCCAAACACGTTCGAGTTGGCCAGCGCAACGGTCACCGCGCGGTTGGCCGCGATCACCGGGGGCGGCACCGTGGCGGTGCGCGCGGCCTCGTACGCGGACGCCACCGCCGTGGCCTGGCTGGCGGCCAGCTCGGAATGGCCGGCGGCGCTGCTGAGCCAGGCCGTGTAGGGCGCGGCCGCCTGTGCCATCGCCTTCGCCGACGGACCCTGCCACGTCGAACCCGCGAGGCCCGTGGCCACCGACGCGAACGACGACGCTGCCGCACGCAATTCACTCGCCATTGCGGTCCAGGCCGAGGCGGCCGCGTACATCGGCTCCGAACCCGCGCCGGCCTGCACGAGCGCCGAATTGACCTCCGGCGGCAACATTGGGTAGCTCATCAAAATCCTTCCTGATCCTGGGGGGTATCGATGAGCCACAACCTAACCCGGGGTAGGAGGCGAGTTCGACTGTGCTACAGCCGAAAACGCACATCTCACACGTCGAGCACCGGCAACCGGCTTACGCTCACCCGCCTGCGGGAAAGAAATAGCATCAGCGCGCTATTGACAACGGCCCCGACGGGTGGTCTAGCGGCGCGCGGGGAGGTGGGCGACCACCGGCACGAGGAACTCCTCGATCATCGCCCGCTCGTCGGCCTCGTCACGCCCGGGGAACATCAGCAGCGAGGTGACCGCGCGCACCACCCAGCGCGCCCGGCGCCCCACTGTGGCGCCATCCGCCGGACCCAGCGAGTTGACGAACGCGGCGACCAGGGCATTGATCACCTCGGATTGTCCGGCTATCTCGCCGCCGATGGGTGGGCGCGTGACGGCGAACCACGAAGCCAACGCCGGTTTGTCCCGAACCATCCTCAACGCGGCCAGGATGCCCGCCGTCAGCCGTTGGCGCGGATCGTCGATACTGTCGATCTGCCGCATGATCTCGCGGCCCAGCCGGTACGTCTCGCGGTGCACGTACGCGGTCCGCAGGGCCTCCCGGCTCTCGAAATAGCGGTACAGCGTCGCGCGGGAACAGCCTGCGGCGCGGGCGATTTCGTTCATGCCGATCGAATCCTGGTCGCGCTGGGTGTAGAGCTGCGCGGCGGCGTCGAGGATCCGGTCGGCCGCCACCTCGGTGCGCCGACCGGACAGCCAGTCATTGCCGGGCATCAGGACTTCACTCGAATCGGTACCGACAGCGGACGCCGGACATAACTGCCGCCGGCCCACACGATGGCCGACTCGTCGACCTCGAAGTTGGGGCAGCGGGCCAGCAGCTCGGTCAGCGCCACCCGGGATTGCATCCGGGCCGCGGCGGCGCCCAGGCAGTGGTGGGCGCCGTGGCTGAAGGTCAGGATGTTGCGCGGGCGCCGGGTCACGTCCAGCTCGCCGGCGTCCGGGCCGTATTGGCGTTCGTCCCGGTTGGCCGAGCCGTAGAGCAGCAACACCCGGCGACCGGCCGGAACGGTGGTGTCGCCGATGGTGACTTCGCGGGTGACGGTGCGCGCCAGCCCCTGCGCCGGCGAGGTCAGCCGCAACAGTTCGTCGACGGCGTCCGGGATTTGGCCGGGGTCGTCCACCAACCGCTGACGCTGGTCGGGCCGCTCATGCAGCAACGGCATGGAACCGCCGAGCATGCCGGTGACGGTGTCGTTGCCGCCGGTGACCATCGTGAACGTGAAGCCCAGGATTGACAGGACGCCGGAGATGTCCCCGTCCGCGCCGACCCCGGCGGATACCAGGTGCGAGATGGTGTCGTCTTCGGGTTGGTTGCGGCGCCGTTCGATCAGCGCGGTGAAGTAGGCCATCATCCTGCCGACCGCGTCGCCGGCGGTTTCCAGCGCGCTGCCGAGGCCGCCCTCGGCCGTGTTGGCCGCGACGATGGCCTGGGTCCAGCCGTCGAACTGGGCCCAATCCTGCTCGGGCACACCAAGGTAATGCGCCACCACCATCGACGGCAGCGGCTTGAACAGCTCGGTGACGATGTCGCCGCCGCCGTTGGCGCGCAACCCCTCGATGCGCTCCACGACGAACTCGCGCACCTTGGGCTCCACCGCCTCGACCTGCCGGGGGGTAAAGCCGCGCGACACCAGCTTGCGAAACTCGGTGTGCACTGGCGGATCCTGCATGACAAACGGCGGGTTGTCTTGCAGCCCAATCATTTCCAGATCCCCGTAATTGACCGTCAGGCCCTTTGCGGAGGAGAAGGTCTCGTGGTCGCGGGCGGCGGCCCACACGTCGGCATGCCGGGACAGCACGTAGTAGTCGTCCTCGGGGTGCTTGGGCGGGATGACGTGGTGCACCGGGTCGTGGTCGCGCAGCGCGCGGTACATCGGCCAGGGATTGGGCCAGGTCTCGGCGTTGGCCAGTGCGAACCCGGCGATTTGGAAGCCATGAGACACTACCGATGTCATGTCTCATTGATACGACAATGCCGCGCGGCATGTCAACCGCGACCGCCAAGAACTAGATCGCAGCGCCAGGGTTGAGGATTCCGTCGGGGTCCAGCGCCCGCTTGATGCGCTGGTTGAGCTCCATCACGTCGGGCCCGAGATAGCCGGCCAGCCACGGCCGCTTCAATCGGCCTACACCGTGCTCGCCGGTGATGGTGCCGCCCAGGCCGACGGCCAGGTCCATGATCTCGCCGAACGCCAGATGGGCGCGCTCCGTCATCGCCGCGTCGGCGGGGTCGTACACGATCAGCGGGTGGGTGTTGCCGTCGCCCGCGTGCGCGATCACCGAGATCATCAGGTCGCGCTCGGCGGCGATCCGCGCGATTCCGGTGACCAAATCACCCAGCGCCGGCAGCGGCACCCCGACGTCTTCGAGCAACAGCGATCCCTTGCTCTCGACGGCTGGGATGCAGAACCGCCGCGCAGCGACAAACGACTCGCCCTCGTCCGGGTCGTCCGTCGAAAACACTTCTGTCGCACCGTTTTCAGCGAATACGGCGGCCATCACTTCGGCATCGGCGGCCCCCGCGGCCCCCCGCTCGTCGGAGCCGGCCACCAACATGGCGGCCGCCGAACGGTCCAGGTCCATGCGCAGGCTGTCCTCAACGGCGTTGATCGCCACCGAGTCCATGAACTCCAGCATCGCGGGACGCAGCCGCGCCGCGACCCCCAGCACCGCAGAAACCGCCGCCTCGACCGACGCGAAGCTGGCCACGACGACGCTCGACGCGTTCTGGGCGGGCAGCAGCCGCAGCGTCACCTCCGTGACGATGCCCAGCGTGCCCTCGCTGCCGACGAACAGCTTCGTCAGCGAAAGCCCCGCCACATCCTTCAGGCGGGGCCCACCCAGGCGCACCGCGGTGCCGTCGGCCAACACCACCTGCATGCCCAGCACATAGTCGGTGGTGACCCCGTACTTCACGCAGCACAGCCCGCCGGCGTTGGTGGCGATGTTGCCGCCGATGCTGCAGATCTCGAACGACGACGGATCGGGTGGGTACCACAGGCCGTACTCGGCGACGGCCTTCTTGACCTCGGCGTTGAACAGGCCGGGCTGACACACCGCGGTGCGGGTGACGGGGTCGACGGCGATGTCGCGCATCTTTTCCGTGGACAGCACGATCCCGTTGTCCAGAGCGGTCGCCCCGCCCGACAGGCCGCTGCCGGCTCCCCGGGTCACCACCGGCACCCGGTTGGCGCTGGCCCAGCGCATGACGGTCTGTACGTCTTCGGTGCGCCGCGGGCGCACCACCGCCAGCGGTTTGCCGGCCGACGGGTCGAAGGCGCGGTCCTGCCGGTAGCCGTCGGTGATGGCGGGATCGGTGACCACCATCCCGTCCGGCAGGTCGGCGATCAGGCTGGCCAAGATATCCACGCACAGAATTTTACGGCGCGGGCTCGTCGGCAAGCTCGGGCTCGCGGTCCAGTTCGCGCAGCGACGGCAGCCCGCACGCGATGAGGCCGACCAACAGGATCGGCACCGCCAGCGTCAGGAACGTGACCTTCAGCCCCGCCGCGTCGGTCAGCGGGCCGGCGACCACCAAGCCCAACGGGCCAGCGGCGTAGGTCAAACCCGCCATCACGCCGACCACCCGACCGCGCAGATGATGCGGAGCCCTGGTCTGCATGACGTAGTTGTAGATCGGCTGGATGGGGCCGTAGACCAGACCGGTCACCGCGCAGAGCACCAGGATCACCGGCAACGGCGGCAGGAACGCGATGCCGGCCGTCGCCGCACCGAAGGTGAGGGTCGCCGTCAGCACGGCCCGGCGCCGCGGCAGGTATTTCGACAGCGCGGCATAACCGAGTGCGCCCGCCACGCCGCCGACCGCGAGCGCCATCAACGCCCAACCCAGCTGCGCGGGCTGGTGGTGGTCGGCGAAGTACTTCGGAAACAGCACGCTTTCCATCGGCAGGTAGAGCGCGGTGACCACCAGGTCGATCAACCCGAGCGTCCGAAGCACCCGCAGGTTCCAGACGAATCGCAGTCCCTCGACGATGCCGGAGACCAACCCCTCCGGCCGGGTCCCGTGGTGCGGCTTGCCGGCGCCCTCCAGCCGCAGCGCCCCGATTGCGAGGATCGACAACCCAAATGACCCCGCCGTGATCCACATCGTGTTGATGCCGCCGACCGTGGCGATCATCAAACCGCCGATGCCCGGGCCCACGATGAACCCCAGGTTGAGCATCGCCTCGTAGATGCTGTTGGCGTGGTCCAGCGACCAGCCCGCGCGGGCGGCGGCCTCCGGCAGCATTGACTGGCGCGCCGTGGTCCCCGCCGGGTCGAAACTCGCCGCGAAAAAGGCGACTACGGCCAGGTCGGCCACATTGAGCGCGTCGCGGCCCAGCAACCCGGCGATCAGCGGGACGGCGGCCACCGCGGTGCCCGACAGCGCATCGGAGAGCAGCGAAATCCGCCGACGCCCGAAGAAGTCGACCGCGGTACCGGCGACCAGCGTGGAGAGCACCAGCGGCAGCGTCATGGCAGCGGCCACGATCGACGCCTCGCGAGCACTGTCCCTGTGCTGCAACGCCAGCCACGGGAAGGCGACGATCGAGATGCCGGTACCCGCAGTCGCCATCAGCGTGGCGAACAGAATCAGAAGGACCGGGCCGCGGTTGGTGTGTCTCATCGATATCGCCGGAAATCTAACCGCAAATCGACGGTGCTGGCCACCGATTTTTCCCGGCGATTCGCGGTCCCCGGCGGTCAGAATGCAGGATGGTCGTGTGCTCGCCCATCCGAATACCGGCCGCAAATTCGCGTCCCCGGTTCTCCCCGGGACCGGCTGGCCGGGTGACCCCGCCACCGGGCAGACGCCGGTGGCGGCCGACGCCGCGCAGGTGTCCGCGCTCGCGCAGCGGGCGGGTTCAATCCCGGAACTCGACGCGCTGACCAGCGTGTGCCGGGCCTGCCCGCGGCTGGTCAGCTGGCGCGAGGAAGTGGCCGCGGCCAAGCGCCGAGCCTTTGCCGACCAGCCGTATTGGGGCCGCCCGGTGCCCGGCTGGGGATCGGAGCGGCCGCGGTTGTTGATCGTCGGGTTGGCGCCCGCCGCGCACGGCGCGAACCGGACCGGACGGATGTTCACCGGTGACAGGTCCGGGGACCAGCTGTACGCGGCCCTGCACCGCGCCCGGCTGGTGAATCAGCCGACCAGCATCGACGCCGCGGACGGGTTGCGCGCCAACCAGGTTCGGATCGTCGCTCCGGTGCGGTGCGCCCCGCCGGCCAACGCGCCGACGCCGGCCGAGCGGGACACCTGCTCGCCCTGGCTGGACGCCGAATGGCGGCTGGTGTCCGAGTACGTCCGGGTGATCGTCGCCCTGGGCGGGTTCGCCTGGCAGGTTGCGCTGCGGCTGCCGGGGGTATCCGGACCCCGTAAACCGCGGTTCGGCCACGGCGTTGTCGCCGAGCTACCCGCGGGCGTGCGTTTGCTGGGCTGTTACCACCCGAGCCAGCAGAACATGTTTACCGGTAGGTTGACTCCGGCGATGCTCGACGACATTTTCCGTGAGGCGAGGAAGCAGGCAGGGATTCGGTGACTGATCATGTCTAGCGTACTGATTTCCGGTGCAAGCATTGCCGGGACCGCACTGGCGTATTGGCTTGGGCAGAATGGCTACACGGTCACCGTGGTCGAGTGGAGCTCCGGGCTGCGGCGCGGTGGTCAGGCGATCGACGTGCGCGGTCCGGCGCTCACGGTGCTCGACCGGATGGGGCTGCTGGCCGACGTCGAGAAATGCAAGACGGGAATCCGGGGCTCTTCGGTGGTCGACCGCGACGGCAACGAGCTGTCCAGCGACACCGAATCGACCCCGACCGGGGGCCCCATCGACAGCCCCGACATCGAGCTGCTGCGCGACGACCTGCTCGAATTGCTCTTCGACGCAACGCAACCGGACACCGAGTATCTCTTCGACGACAACATCGTCGCCATCACCGACCGAGGACCGGTGGCCCACGTGACCTTCGAACGCGAGCCCGCGCGCAGCTTCGACCTGGTGATCGGCGCCGACGGGCTGCATTCCAACGTGCGCGAGCTGGTCTTCGGCCCCGAGGACCGATTCATCAAGAGGCTGGGCACGCATGCGGCGATCTTCACCGTGCCCAATTTCCTGGACCTCGACTACTGGCAGGCCTGGCACTACGGGGACGACAGCATGGTCGGGATCTACAGCGCGCGCAACAACGCCGAGGCCCGGGCCATGGTCGGCTTCATGGACCCCGACCTGCGCATCGACTACCGCGACAGCGATGCCCAGTTCTCGGAACTGGAACGGCGGATGGCCGACGACGGCTGGGTGCGCCCGCAACTGCTGCAGTACATGCGGACCGCGCCGGACTTCTACTTCGACGAGATGTCGCAGATCATCATGGACCACTGGTCGATCGGCAGGGTCGCGCTGGTGGGTGACGCCGCGTACTGCGTGTCGCCGTTGTCGGGCCAGGGGACCAGCGTCGCGCTGCTGGGCGCCTACATCCTGGCCGGCGAGCTCAAGCTCACCGGCTTCGACCACGGGCAGGGCTACGCCAACTACTTCAAGATTTTCAAGCCCTATACCGAGCGCACCCAATTCCTGGCCAGCGACAACATTCCGGGCGGCGCGCCGATTTCGCAGGAGCAGTTCGACCTGATCGTCAACTCGATCACGCTTAAGCACTACTAGAGAGCACTACTAGAGCGCCGAAAAGGCGGCATGCGGGAACGTATCCGGGGGCGGAGGCGTTGACGCCATCGTGCGTCTTTCCGTCCTTGATCTCGTCCCCGTGCGCACCGACCAGTCGACGGCGGACGCGCTGGCGGCCACCGTGGCGCTGGCGCAGGCCGCCGACCGGCTGGGCTTCACTCGCTACTGGGTCGCCGAGCACCACAACATTCCGTCCGTGGGCGCCACCAGCCCGCCGGTGCTGATCGCCTACCTGGCCGCGCAGACGTCCGCGCTGCGACTCGGGTCGGGTGGGGTGATGTTGCCCAACCACGCGCCGCTGGCGGTGGCCGAGCAGTTCGCGCTGCTGGAGGCGGCCGCCCCCGGCCGCATCGACCTCGGCATCGGCCGGGCGCCCGGCTCCGACCCGGTCACGGCGTATGCCCTGCGCGGCACCCCAGAGTCCGTGGCCGATCGCGACATCGAGAACTTTCCGAACTATCTCGACGACGTGGCCGCGTTGATGAGCGCGCGCGGCGTGCTGGTGCCGCTGCGCTCCGGGGAGTACCGGCTCAAGGCCACCCCGGCCGCGGCCTCCGAGCCGCGGCTGTGGCTGCTTGGCTCGTCGATGTACTCCGCGCAGCTGGCCGCCGCCAAGGGGCTGCCGTACGTGTTCGCCCATCACTTCTCCGGGAAGGGAACCGAGGAGGCGCTCGAGCTGTACCGCTCCCGGTTCGTGCCCAGCGACCTGACCCCCGAGCCCGTGACGTTCTTGACGGTCAACGCTGCGGTGGCCGAAACACGGGACGAGGCAACGGCATTGATGCTGCCCAACCTGCAGGTGATGGCGCGGCTGCGGACCGGGGAGCCGCTCGGGCCGGTGCCGCTCGTCGAGGAGGCCGCAACGGCTCAACTGACTGCCCAGCAGCAGCGCATCGTGGCCAGCGGAGCCGAACGCGCCGTCCTGGGCACACCCGCGGAGGCCGCCGACCAGGTGTGGGCGCTGGCCGCGAAGTTCGACGTCGACGAGGTGATGGTGCACCCGGTCGCGTCGGCGCACCGCGGCGCCGACCCCGCTACCGCGCCCGCCCGGGTGGCAACCCTGGAGCTGCTCGCCAAGGAACTCTTCTAAGCGCATTCACTTTGCATCCAGGGCACTCCTGTCGTTCCACGTCTCGTGCGTACTGGGCCGGGTGTCCCCGGCGGCAAGCGCTTCACTGCCGATGAATGGTCCCTGCTCGTTTCCCACTCGAACACTGTGGCAACCCGCACCGACATGGCGGCTCGCCAAACGCCTGTCCTAAACGTCCGTCGCCGCCGCCTGGTGCGACTGATGGGAAAACGAATCGGACGCGTGGCTCAGGATCCAGTCCGCGAGGTCATCGGGGGGCAACGGCGGGGTGTGCACGAAGCCCTGGGTAATGGTGACGCCGTAGCGCCGCAGCGCGCGCAACGTGACCTCATCTTCGACTCCCTCGGCGACGAAGTCCGCTCCCAGGCTTTGCGCCAACGCCACCGTGGACCGCACGATGGCCACCGATCGCGGGTCTTGGGCGAGTCGCGCCACGAATACCCTGTCGAGTTTCAGCTCGTCGACCGAGACGTCCTGCAGGCGCTCCAGCGACGACCACCCGGTGCCGTAGTCGTCGAGTGAGATCCGAACGCCGAGGCGCTGCAGCGCCGCGACGGTGTTGCGGGACCGCACCGAGTCGACCAGGGCGCTCTCGGTGATCTCGATGATGAGGGCCTCGGCGGGCAAGCCGTGGGTGCGCAGCAACTGCTCGATAGTGCCGACCAGCTCCAGGTCGAGCAGATTCGTCGTCGAGAGGTTGACCGCGACGGTGGTGGCGATGTCCTCGTCGCGCCACGCCTGGATCTGGCCGAGGGCGAGGTTGAGCGCGCGGTTGGCGATCTTGCGCATCAGGGCGGCGCGTTCGGCGGCGGGCAGGAATTCCTCCGGGAGCAACAGCCCACGGCTGGGATGCTGCCAGCGCAGCAGCGCCTCGACGCTGTGCACACTGTGATCGCCCGCGTTGATTTTGGGCTGGTAATGACACGTCAGCTCGTCGCCGTCAACCAGCGCGGTGCGGAGTTCGTCGAGCAGGGTGGGATCGTTCTCGCGATACAGCTCGAACGCCGAGTCGTAGACCACGATCTTGCTCTTGCTGGATTTAGCGTGCGGAATCGCCGCCTGGGCGCGATTCAGCAGCTCCTGCGGGTGGTCGCAGTGGTCGGGGCAGAGCGCAATGGCGATGCGGGCGTCGACTTGCACGGTGATCGGATCCAGCGCGAAGGGCTCGCTCATGATCTCGAGCAGGCGACCCGCCTGCGCGCGCGCGGCGATCAGGTCGGCGCCTTCGGCGAGCAGGACCGCGAACTGGCAATCACCTATCCGGGCCAGGAGATCCCCGCGACGCACGCTGCGCGAGAGCCGTTCCGCGATGTGGCACAACAACTCATCGCCGAAGTGCGGGCCGACCGAGTGGGTGATCTCTTGGAACTCATAGAGGTCCAGCAACAGCAGCGCTCGGCTCAGCGGCGCCCTGGTCGGCAGGCGGGACCGCGCCGCCGCGGGGGTGGACATCGCGGTCAGGGCCGTCGCAAGTGACCGCCGATTGGGCAGCGAGGTCAACTCGTCGGTCATGGCGTGCCTGTGGTTTTCGGCCAGCAGGCTGACGTCTCGCATGGTCACCGAGAATCGTGCGGCCACCGCGACCAGGCTCAACGCGGCCAGAGTCACCGCGCATAGGGAGTGGTGACCCGCGATGGTGACCCCGAGCGCCGCGACCGTGCACGCCACCGGCGCGGCGTAGTAGCCGAGTCCGCGTCTTGGCACGGGTGGGGCCGACGACCATGGCGCCCAGCTGGCCAATGCCACCAGCAGCGACGACACCGGCCAGCAGGCGTCGAGCAGCGTGCCGACCCGGTAGGCGAAGGCGGAGGTCTCGAACAGGTAGTCCGTGTCCGCGATCGCGAACAAAGTAAATCCGACAACGAGCAGGATCCAGCGAAAGTCGCTGCGCCAGCCGATGATTGGCAGCATCCCGGCGACCAGGGCCAGCAGCAGCAGATCGCCTATCGGATAGATCAGGCCCACCAGCACGGTTGCCGGCGCGTGGGCCACGGCGGCGTGGATGGGCCCGGCCGTCAGCGCCGCGGCCACCGCGGCCCCCGCCAACCCGCAGACCAGCGAATCGAGCCGGATCGGAACCGGTACCCGCGTCAGTCGTGCCCGGATGAGCAGCAGCAGCCCGGCGTAGGCCAGCGGGTAAAACGCGACATACCAGGGATCGGCGACCGACGGCGACTGACCCTCGGGCACCCACAGGACGTAGACGAGGTCGCCCATCGCGGTACATGCCATTCCGGCCGCGATCAGCGCCCAGGCCCAACGGTCGGCCGTCACGCGCCAGGCGCGGACCGCGATCAGCGCTGCCGCCGAGATGTTCAACGCCGGATACAAGATGTCGTTAAAAAATACGTGGCCGCTCTTCACGTCGAAGACGCTCGACACGGTGAAGGCGAGCACGCCGATCGCCAAGACGGCGATCGCGGCCCGGATGGCCGCGGGGGGCCACCGAATTGCGTTGGGCGCCTTCTTCGGTCGGTCGCCTGACGATGTCTCGCCGGCGGCGCCGTTCATGAACGGCCGCAGGGTCCGCGCCCGCGCCGGCTGTCCGTCGGCAGCGCTCACCGGCGCCGCTCCGACGGCGGGCGGCAGGTCGTAGGGCAAGGGCAGGTCGGGCACGAGACTGCGAATGCATTGACCGCCTTCGCGTTTGGCCGCATACATGGCGAGATCGGCGTGCCGGAGCAGATCGTCGACGGTGCATCTCATCGCGGTGGCCACGGTGAACCCGATGCTCGGACGCACCTGTATCGGGACGCCGTCGATCACGATCGGTGCGGTGAATGATTCGAGGACGCAGTGCGCGGCCGCCTGCGATCGCTCGACCGAGCCCTCGATGAGCACCGCGAATTCGTCGCCACCGAGCCGTGCCGCGGTGCCGGTATCGCCCAGGGCGGTGGTGAGCCGCTCGGCGACCCGGACCAAAAGTTCGTCGCCGGCCGGGTGGCCCAAGGCGTCGTTGACCGATTTGAAGTTGTCCAGATCGAGGCACAGCACCGCGATCGACGCGCCGTCCTGACGCCGGCGGACGACGGCTTGTTCCAGTCCGTGCAGGAATTGCGCCCGATTGGCCAGGCCGGTCAGGCTGTCACGAGAAGCCTCGTGGGTCACTTCGGACAACAGGCTCTGGTTCTCCATCAGCACGACGAACTGCCGGGCCAGCACCGTGACGACAAGGATCCCCAGCGCGGCCAGCACTGGTCCGTGCCGCATGGTGCCCAACGCCTTGCCAAGGCCGACGGCGGCGGCCAGCAGCAGCGGCAGGTATGGCAACCACAGCCGCAGGCGGGATGTGATCTCAAACCGCAACGCCGCCGTGGGGGACTCGTTGACGCTGGACAGCGCCCCCAGCGCCACCATTCCCAATCCGGTCACCCGGCCCAGGTCGGCCAGGTCGCTGATGTGATAGCTGCCCACGCCCGTCTGAAACACGATCGCGATGTCGAAGAAGGCGATCGTGGTGATGCCCCCGGCCAGCAGGGTCCGGCTCGGCAGGTCGTGGGGACGACGGCGCGACAGCATCAGGATCCCCGTCGTCATCAGGGTGCAATCGGCGAAGACCTCGACGACCGTCGCGGCCCGCAGACCGGCGTCCACCCGCATCGGTTTGTCGAGCACGATTGCCCACGAGACGACGAACAGCGACGTCCACACGATGACACCGTCCAGCACCAGCTGGCGCGGACTGTGGCGAGACAGATGGGACAACGGCACCAGCGCCGCCAAGGCGCCCAGCGGATACAAGCCGAAGGCAAACGCGGCCGCCGCCTCACTCATGGCATGCGGGAACTCGGGGCGCAGCTCATAGACCGCCCAGATGGCCGCCCCGACCGCCCAGCCCAGCAGGGCCGTCATCAGCGCCAGCCATCCGAATCTGCGGCGACCGGCCTCGAAGCGGGCCGCCCAGCCGGCACACCCCGCCGCGAACACGAGACCCAGAACCGTCACGACTTCGTCGACCGGCCGGGTCGCGTAGGCCCCCTCCCACCCAAACGTCGACGAGGCCGCGACCAGCAGCCCCACCAGGGCGTATCCTCCCGCGACGAGCCAGCCGACATGCCCTGTCAGCCCCAAGCGCCACCACGGATTTCCCGTCCAGCGTTTCATCCCGCTCCATCAGAATTCTGCGATGAAGCAGGAAGGACTTCACCGCGTTAGAGCAGAATAAACTGTCGAGCCGCGGTCGACTTTGACTGTTGTCAACTCGGGATCCGTGCCAGCGCTTCGCGCAGCATCCGGCCCGTGGCTTCGCGGTCCGGGTCGCGGCGCAGCACCATGCCCTTGGCGACCGAAAGCTTGTCGCCGTTGCGGCGCGGCAGCACGTGCAGGTGGATGTGGTGCACGGTCTGGAAGGCGGCGCGGCCGTCGTTGATCCCGACGTTGGTCGCGTCGGCCAGTTCCGTCGCGCGGGCCGCCCGGGCGATCCGCTGGCCGATGGTGATCATGTCGGCCAGCGTCTGCGGGGGCGTGTCGGTGAGATCGACGGTGTGCTGCTTGGGCAGCACCAGGGTGTGTCCCCGGGTGAACGGTCGGATGTCGAGGATCGCCAGGTAGCCGTCGTTTTCGTAGATCCGGATGGCCGGAGCTTCGCCGTCGGCGATCGCACAGAACACGCAGGGCATGTCGTCACGGTACTGGTTCATTCTCGGCGGTCCAGCGCGGCGGCGATCGCCTCGATCGCCCGATCCAGGATCGCGCGGGTGGTGCCGAAGTTCAGCCGCGCGAATCCGGCGCCCGCCGCAGCGCCGAACGGGATGCCGGCGGACAGCGCCACCTTCGCCCGGGAGAGCAGGTATTCCGCGGGTTCGGCGGGCAGATCGAGCCCGCGGAAGTCCACCCAGGAGAGGTAGGTGCCCTCCGGGGCGACGATCTTGATCCCGGGAACCAGCTCCGGCAGCGTCCGCACCAGGTGGTCGCGGTTCGCCCGCAGGTATTCGAGCAGCTCGTCCAGCCATGGCTCGCCATGCTGGTAGGCGGCGATGTTGGCGCGGATCCCGACGGTGGACGTGCCCACCCGGTGCAGCATGTTGATACGGTCCCAGTCGTCGGCGTCCCGGTGGTTGGACAGGATCACCTGAGCGCACATCAAGCCCGGCAGGTTCCAGCCCTTGGCGGCCGACGCCAGCGTGACCACCGTTTCGGCGGCGACGTCGGACACCGAGGCGGCGGGGACGTGGCGCCGCCCGTAGACAAGCGGCCCCCAGATCTCGTCCGCGATGACCCGGGCGCCATGGCCGGCGGCGATGTCGACGATCGCGCGCAGCTCGGTTTCGGTGAAGGCCGTGCCGAGCGGGTTGTTCGGATTGCACAGAATCACCGATCCGGCCCCACCGGCGAACGCGGCCGCCAGCGCGTCCAGGTCAAGCAGATACCGTCCCGAATCCTGCTGCACCATGGGGATTTCCACTTGCCGGCGGCCGGTGACCGCCACGACGTTGAAGAACGGCATGTAGGCCGGAACCGGCAGCGCCACCGGAGTCTTTGGCCGGGTGAGGAAGTTGACGACGACTTCCATGCCCTTGAGGACATCCGGAACGGTGCGCACCCATTCGGGTTGGACGTGCCAGCCGTATCGCCGCCGGCACCAGTCTGCGGTCGCTCGTGGCAGGGTGTCCTCGCCCCACCGCGGGTAGCCGAACTCCTCTCTCTCGACGCAGGCGCGTATCCCGTCGAGCACCGCCGGTGCCGTGGGAAAGTCCATCTCCGCCACCCACATCGGCAGCACATCGGGGTCGAAGAGGTTCCATTTGATTGTGTTGCGACCGCGGAGCTGCTTCTCGGTCAATGCATCGAACACATCAAAGACACTGTCCTGCATTTGAGGACAATATGCGCCCGGATATGCTGCCGCGATGGACGCCAGCGATCTCGCCTTCGCCGGCGCGGCCGAGCAGGGGAGAATGCTGGCCGACGGTGAAGTCACCGCGCCGGAGCTGCTCGAGGTCTACCTGGAACGGATTGAGCGCCTCGACAGCGAGCTCCGCGCCTACCGCGTGGTCCGGCATGACAGCGCGCGTGCGGAGGCCGACGCGGCGCAGGACCGCCTCGACGCCGGCGAGCGGCGGCCGCTGCTCGGCGTACCGATCGCGATCAAGGATGACGTCGACGTCGCCGGCGAGGTAACGACGTACGGCACCGGCGGCCACGGTCCGGCCGTCGACTCCGACGCCGAGGTGGTCCGTCGCCTGCGCGCGGCCGGCGCGGTCATCATCGGCAAAACCGCCGTGCCCGAGCTGATGATGTTTCCGTACACCGAGTCGCTGACGTTCGGCGCCACCCGCAATCCGTGGAATCCGAGGCGCACCCCGGGCGGCAGCAGCGGGGGTAGCGCCGCGGCGGTGGCCGCCGGGCTGGCTCCGCTGGCACTGGGATCCGACGGCGGCGGGTCGATTCGGATCCCGTCGAGCTGGTGCGGCCTGTTCGGCCTGAAACCGCAACGCGATCGCGTCTCGTTGGAGCCGCACGACGACGCGTGGCACGGGCTGAGCGTCAACGGTCCGATAGCGCGGTCGGTGCTGGACGCGGCGTTGTTCCTCGATGCCACCTCGACTGTGCCGGGCCCCGAGGGCGAGTTCGTCGCCGCGGCGGCTCGCGAACCCGGCAAGCTGCGAATTGCGTTGAGCACCAAGGTCCCAACGCTGCCGGTCAAGGTGGGCAAGGAGGAACTGGGGGCGGTCGAGAGCGCGGGCGCACTGCTTCGCGAGCTGGGCCACGAGGTCGTCATCCGGGACCCCGAGTATCCATTGCCTTCGATCTACGCGAACTTCTTGCCCCGCTACCTGCGTGGCATCAGCGACGACGCGGACGCGCAGGCGCACCCCGAGCGCATGGAGGCGCGCACCCGCAACGTGGCGCGCATGGGGTCGTTCTTCTCGGACCGGCGGATGGCCGCCATTCGCGCGGCGGAGGCGGGCGTGAGCGCTCGGATCCAGTCGATCTTCGACGACGTCGACGTCGTCGTCACACCGGGCACCGCGAACGGCCCGTCTCGGATCGGCGCCTACCAGCGGCGGGGCGCGGTGTCGACGCTGCTGCTGGTCGCGCAGCGGGTCCCCTATTTCCCGGTGTGGAATCTCACCGGCCAGCCCGCCGCCGTCGTGCCGTGGGACCTCGATGCCGATCGCCTGCCGGTGTCGGTGCAACTGGTCGGCCGGCCGTACGACGAGGCGACGCTGCTGTCGCTGTCTGCGCAGATCGAAGCCGCCAGGCCATGGGCCCACCGGCGGCCCCCGCTGTCTGAAATGTGATGACGCGTCAGGAGGGCGAAATGGCCCGCCAGGCGGCCAGTTTCTCGCCCGGCCGCATGACGTGGGCCGGGCTGGTCGACGGAAGTCGCTGATACTGAAGAGGCCGTGCCGGCTCGCCGGCGAGCCGTCGGTATAGCTCGGCCGCCTTGGCGCCGTTGAAGTACACCCGGGCGATGCCCGGGTAGTTGGCAAACAGCGCGGCAAAGTCGTTGACCACCAAGCTTTTCGGGTCGATCGCGGAGTCCGCGCTGCCGATGCGCCGGCACTGCTGCAGCACGTCCCACAGGGCGACTCCGTGGGATTGCAGCGCCGCCAGCCGCCTCTCGTATGGCGCGGTTGGCTCGAAGCCGAAGAGCTTACCGGTGATGGGCCAGAACGCATTTCGCGGATTACCGTAGTATTGGCGTGCTGTCAGCGATTGGGCACTGGGGAAGGAGCCCAGGATCAGCACGCCGGCATCGTCGTCGACGACCGGCGGGAATCCGCGCAGCAGCGGTGCAGCCATGGCCCAATTGTGAGCCCCGTCGACGACCGATCCGGTCTTAAATCTGGTCGGTGCTGTGGATCTGCTCGGACTGGGCCACCGCAAGGCCGCCGCTGCAACCTCCCTGGCCCTACATAACGGGCTGCCCGCGTTATACGTTGGCCACGTGGACGACGATCTGCTCGACGGGCTGGAAGGTGCCGCGCGCGCGGAGCGCGCCGAACTGGTGGAGTGGCTTTTGGAGCAGGGCATCACCGCCGACGAAATCCGGGCGACCAACCCGCCGCTGCTGCTGGCCAGCCGGCATCTGATCGGGGACGACGGCACGTACGTGTCGGCGCGGGACATCAGCGAGCGGTACGGCGTCGACCTGGTGCTGCTGCAGCGCGTGCAGCGGGCCATCGGCCTTGCCAGGGTGGACGACCCGGATGCCGCCGTCCTGATGCGCGCCGACGGGGAGGCCGCCGCATACGCGCAGAAGTTCGTTGAGCTGGGGCTCGATCCGGACCAAATCGTGCTCGTCGTGCGGTTGCTCGCCGAGGGCCTGACCCGCGCGGCCGAGGCCATGCGTTACACCGCGCTCTCGGCGATCATGACCCCGGGCACCACCGAGGTGGAGATCGCCAAGGCGTCGAAGGCGCTGATCGGCCAGATCGCGCCGTTGCTGGGCCCGATGATCGGGGACATGCTGTTCATGCACCTGCGGCACATGATGGAGACCGAGGCCATCAACGCCGCCGAGCGCGCCGCGGGACAGCCGCTGCCGGGGGCGCGCCAGGTGACCGTCGCCTTCGCCGACCTGGTCGGGTTCACCCGGCTGGGCGAAGTCGTCTCGGCCGAGGAATTGGGGCTTCTCGCCGACCGGCTCGCCGGCCTGGCGCGTGATCTGACCGCCCCGCCGGTGCGGTTCATCAAGACGATCGGCGACGCGGTGATGTTCGTCTGCCCCGATCCGGAGCCGCTGCTGGACACGGTCTTGAAGCTCGTCGACGCCGTCGACACCGACGACAGCTTTCCCCGGTTGCGGGCGGGACTGGCGTCCGGCATGGCGGTGAGCCGGGCCGGCGACTGGTTCGGCAGTCCCGTCAACGCGGCCAGCAGGGTCACCGGTGCGGCGCGGCCGGGCACCGTGCTGGCCTTGGAATCGGTCTGCCAGGCCGTCGGCGACGGGGTTGACGGGGCCGGGTTCCACTGGTCATTCGCCGGCCCGCGTCACCTCAAGGGCATCAAGGGTCTGGTCAAGCTCTATCGCGTGCGGCGGGGCGACGGCTTCGACGAAGCCTCGGATCCGAACGACGAACCGGCCCAGTAACCCGGCCCGTAACCCAGCCCGTAAACCGTTCAGTTCGCCACCGGCGAACGGCCTTTTTATTACATGTGTAACGGTGTAATCATGTAATCATGAAACAACATCACATGCACGGGCGCCGGTACGGCCGCCCCGGGGGCTGGCAACAGGCACAGCAACCCGATGCCAGCGGCGCGGCGGAATGGTTCGCCGGACGCCTACCCGAGAATTGGTTCGACGGCGACCCCACCGTCGTCGTCGACCGCGAAGAGATCACCGTCATCGGCAAGTTGCCCGAAGCCGGCGGCGCTGCAACGGAAGCCGGAAATGAAGGCGGGAAGCAAGAGAGCGAGGCCCGGGCGGAAGGCCGGGTTTCCCGATTCCGCGAAGAAACGCGGCCGGAGCGAATGAACATCGCCGACGAGGCGCAGGATCGCTACGGCCGCAAGGTTTCCTGGGGCGTGGAAGTCGGCGGCGAACGAACTCTGTTCACCCACATCGCGGTGCCGGTCATGACGCGCTTGAAGCAACCGGAGCGCCAGGTGCTCGACACCCTGGTCGACGCCGGCGTCGCCCGGTCACGCGCCGACGCCCTCGCGTGGTCGGTCAAGCTGGTCGGTGAACACACCGAAGAGTGGCTGGCGAAGCTGCGCACCGCCATGTCGGCGGTCGACGACCTGCGCGCGGAGGGCCCGGATCTAACGCCCTGACCGGGCCCGCTATCAGCTTTGGCTGTTGATCTTGTCGACGATCTTGTCGGCGACCTGACCAGCCTGGTCGCCGATGTGATACGAGCAGGCGTTGATGTCGACGATCACGTTGTTCGCCTGACTCATCGCCCGCTGGCAGGTCCACCCGTCGGCGCCCTCCTGGGTGTCGGTCATGATCATCTTCGGCGGGGCGCCCGTGATCTGGGTAAACGTCCAGCGGTAGGTCTTGCCCTTGTTGTTCGTGACGGTCACCGTCTTGCCTGCGCAGGCCTTCCAGGCGTCCGACGCGGTCTGCTGGAACGCCTTGGCCTTGTCGGCGGAGGGGAAGGCCACCACGCCTTCGTTGACCCAGTGGTCGAAGTTGTCCCCGTTCTCGGAGTAGACGATGCCACTGATTCCGGTGTAGCCGGTGCCGTTGTACGTCGCAGTTTGGCTGGTGTACAGCACGCCAAGGCAGTTCGACGGGGCGATTGTCGACGACGACGTTTCCATCGAAGTGATGGGCTTCCCGCCCGTCATGTTGGTGGCGCCCATCAACGCGTTGACTTCCGAGGAGCTCATCAGCAGGGCGGACAGGCGATCCGGATCGGGCGGTATCGGCTTGGCAACCGGCGCCGGTTCTGGTTGGTTCACCACGACGATGACGACGATCGCGATGATCAGCACGAGCACCAAGGCGGCGGCGCCGGCGATGATCGGCCACAGGTTGCGCTTACGCGGCTGCTGCGGCGGCTGATTCCAGGGCGTCGGCCCGACAGGCTGCTGGGGCGGGGGTTGCACCGGCGGCTGACCGCCCCAGCTGCCGCTGCCACCGCCACCCTGGTAGTACTGCGGGGTTTGTTGGCTCGGGGGGCCCTGGTGGCTCGGGGTCGGCACCGGGCCGCTGTCGGGCGCCCACCCCTGGCGGCCGGTCGGCGTAGGTATCGGACCTGAACTGGGCCCCGGGCCGGACGGGTCGGGATAGCGCTGCGGCGCATACTGCCCGGACCCGGGCGGCGGCGTGTTCGACGACGGGATGAACGGCGCGGGGGGCGGCAGTGAATCGCCGCCCACCATCGTGGGCGGTGGCGGGGGCTTGCTGGGTGTCGGGTTGATGACCGAGGGGGGCAGGGCCGTCTCCTGGCTGCGGCGCAGGATGTTTACGAAGTCGTCCTGATCGGGGTCGCTCAGCGCTTCGTGGGCGGCCAGCGCCAGGTCGCCGCAGCTGGCGTAGCGGTCCTCGGGTTTTTTGGCCATACCGCGCGCGATCACCGCGTCGAGGGCCTTCGGGATGCCGGAGCGCATGGTGCTGGGCTGCGGGACGGGGTCCATGAGGTGGGCGGTGACCAGGACGCTGGCGCTGTCGGCCCGATACGGTGGTGCTCCGGTCAGGGCCTCGTGCAGCACGCAGGTCAGCGCGTAGATGTCGGCACGGTAGGTCACCTCGGCGTTCGAGAACCGTTCGGGGGCCATGTATTTCCAGGTGCCGACCGCCGTGCCCAGCTGGGTGAGCTTCTCGTCGGTGGTGGCGCTGGCGATGCCGAAGTCGACCAGGTAGGCGAAGTCGTCGCGGGTGACGATGATGTTGGGCGGTTTGACGTCGCGGTGCATGACCCCGGCCGCATGCGCGGCGTCCAGCGCGGAGCCGATCTGGGTGATGATGGCCACCGCGCGCGGCGGGGTCAGCGGCCCGAATCGCTTGAGGATGCTGTCGAGGTCGGTCCCCTCGATCAGCCGCATCTCCATGAACATCTGGCCGTCGATCTCGCCGTATTCGTGGATGGGCACCACATGGGGTTCCATCAGCTTGCCGGCGGTGCGTGCTTCGCGTTTCATCCGCTCGCGGAACACCGGGTCCTTGCTGAACTGGTCGTTCATCACCTTGAGCGCGACCGTCCACTCCTTGACGGTGTGCTCGGCCTCGTAGACCTCGCCCATGCCGCCCTTGCCCAGCAAACGCTTCAGGCGGTAGGGCCCGAACATCGTCCCCACCCGCGAGCCCTGCTCATCGCTCATCGCTGATCCTCCAACCCAACCCACGGCCCCGCCGACAATATCAACAGCATCAACGGCCTCCTGCTTGACCGGCTGGACGCAGCCCCCTGCATGTGGCAATCATGACGCTAAGCCCCGACCAGCGCGAGCGCAGCATAACCACAACATCGACCACCCGTGGACCGGTGATGACGCCGCGGACGCATCGGCGCAGCTCGCAGGACCCGCGTGACACGCCTCGCGTTCGCCGGCGCGCCTCCAACGATTCGTGCCTCCAAGGATTCATGAAGGATGCGGCAAGCGCGCGGGCGGACCCTTTTCTCATACCCAGAGCGAAGGGACTTAAATGCTCACCACCCGCGGGACCGCCGTCAAGGCCGCCAAGGTCAGCGTCATCATCACCGCCCTGATCGGTGTTGTGGCGATGACGCCCGTGCGGTGGCGCGCCGGCGCCGAGCGCGCCTGGTCGTACGCGGTGTACTACCTTGGCTACCGGCTGCTTTCGATGCACCTGTCCTGCCACTCGCTGGCCGTCAGCGGCGTCCCCTTCGTGCTGAAGTACGCCTAGCGGGCCAGATTCATTTACGTTTGGCCGGTTTGCGATGCGGATCCATTCGCCGCAGCGCCAGGACGAGCAGGAGCACCAGCACCAGCGCCTCCACGGCGGACGCACCCGCGCCCATCAGCCAGGTCGTGGTCCTGTCCAGCCCGGCCTCGCCGGCGACGGCGCCCCACAGCGGATCCGTGTCTTGACGCGCGGCCTGCTTCAGGTCGTTGAGGGAGATCGTCGAGGCGCCCATCGCGAATGCCCAGCGCGACGGCGACAGCCATGCCAGCTGCTCGAGCGGGGGCCGGCCGTTCACCCCGAACATCCCGCCGCTGAGCACCAGTTCGGCCATGACCACCAGCACCAGCAACGGCATACCGCGGTCGGCGTTGCTGATCATCGCCGAAATCACCAGGCCGATGATCATCGAGACCACCGTGACCGCCATGATCGCCAACGCGATTTCCACTCTGGGCCAGGGTATTACCACCGACTCGTCCGGCGGGGGCTTCAATGCGGGTCCGAGCAGGCCCAGGATCAGCGCTTGGAGGCTGGTCAGCACGGTCAGCACCACCAACTTCGAGGCCATGTAGGCGCCGCGCGACAGGCCGATTCCGTGTTCTCGTTGATAGATCGCCCGTTCCTTGACGATCTCGCGGATCGACGCGGCCAAGCCCATCAGCGCACCGCCGATGACCAGCAGTACCAGCAACTGCGCCGGTTGGCCGGCGGCCTTTTGGATGTTGTCGATGGCCTTGCTCAGCGACATCCCGGCTTGGCCGGGCACCGCGTACGCCATCAGGCTCACTCCCAGCGGCAGCAGCAGCAGGGTCGCCAAGTACAGGCGGTCGGCGGCGATGACCGCCAGATATCGACGGCACAGGGTGACGAACTGGGAGAACGCGCTCTGTTGGGCGGGCGGCTTCGACGGGGGCTTGGCGGCCTGCGGTGGCTTATAGGCCGCTGGGGGAGAGAGGGCTTGCTTGAGGGGTGAGGTGTTGAATTTGCCGGTCCAGTCGGTGGATTGGTCCTGCTCGAGCAGGGTGAACAGGTCGGCGAAGTCGGTGCAGTTGAAGTAGCTCAGCGCCTGCTGGGGCGGACCGAAGTAGGCCAGCCGCCCGCCCGGCGCCAGGATCAGCACCTTGTCGCAAAGGTTCAGCTGGTTGGTGTTGTGCGTGACTACCACCACCGACCGGCCGTCGTTGGCCAGCTCGCGCAGCGTCTGCATGACCGATTTCTCCAGCCCCGGGTCAAGGCCCGACGTGGGTTCGTCGAGGAACAGCAGCGACGGTTTGGTCAGCAGTTCCAGCGCGACGCTGGTGCGCTTGCGCTGGCCGCCCGACAGCTGGGGGACGATCTTTTTGTGGGCGTGTTCCGTCAGCCCGAGCTCGGCCATGACCTCGTCGATGCGCTTCTTGCGTTCCTGGGCGGACACGTCCCCGGGGAACCGCAGCCGCGCAGCGTAATTCAGCGCCCGTCGCACCGTCAGGCCGGTGTGCAGGATGTCGTCCTGGGGCACGAACCCGATCCGGTGTCGCAGTTCGGCGTAGTTCTCGTAGAGGTCGCGGTCGTCGTAGCGCACCTCGCCGCTGTCGGCGGGGCGGAATCCGGTCAGCGCGCCCAACAGCGTCGATTTCCCGGCACCGCTGGGCCCGACCACCGCCATGAAGCTGCGTTCCGGCAGCGAGAAGCTGATGTCGGCCAGCAGCACCTTGTTCTTGTCACCGACCACCCGCAGGTTGGACGCCTCGTACGACACGTCGCCGCTGTCGACGTATTCCACCAGCCGGCCGCCGGCCAGGTGCAGCAGCTGGTGGCCGATGCCGACGACGTCATTGGGCCCCAGCACCGCTCGATTGATCCGGTTGCCGTTGACGTAGGTCCCGTTGGCGCTGTTGTTGTCGACGAGCTCCCACTGGTCGCCGGAGCGCCGCATCATGGCGTGGCGGCGGGAGACCAGCAAGTCATCCAGGACCACGTTGTTGTCTTCTGCGCGACCGATTGTGACGACGAGCTGGTCGATGTTGTGTATCGCCGTCGGTGGCCGGGCGATCGTCGTCTCGCCGCGCCGGCGCTGCGGGGCGGGGGGTTGCGGCCGCGGGGCGGGCGGCTGTTCGGCGATGGGGAATATCTGCAGCACCTCGCCGGAGGACGCCGAACCCAGCACCACCGTGACGGGCTGAGTTATCGTCAGGCTCTCCACCCGCTGGCCGTTGATGAACATGCCGTTGTTGCTGTGGTTGACCAGCACCCACCCCGCCGGTGTCGGCTGCAGGATGGCGTGGTCCCGCGACACCCTCGGGTTCTCCAGATGGATGTCGGCTTCGTTGGCGCGTCCAAGGGTCCAGGTGCGGTTAGCGGTGGCCTGCCAGGTTCGTCCTGCAGCCCGCAGCTCCAACCGGGTTGGATTGGCGGTGACGATCTCGGTCCTGTCGTCCATGGGTAGCCTCCGTTGCCTAGGGTTGCGAAACCCAACACCTGTATAGCGGATAGAGGTTGGTTGCCATAGCTTTCCGGCGACAAGTGCCTACGATGATCTGCCGAACACGGTGCCGAGGTCGCAGGCCTCGATGGCGTTGGTCCACAGCGGGACCGCAAAAACGTTTGCCGGCCGACCCGTCGTAGTCGCGCTCGGCCAACACCCATCGGGCGAACTCGCGGCCGGTCGCATCAGGAAACGGTTGGCTGCCTTAGCTTCTCGGGTTACCCGCCGTATTTCGTCCACCATGTGTACATGTCCGCGATGGCGGGGGGATCCCCGAACACATCGGACAGCATCAGGTTGGCCGTGTTGCTCCAGATGAGGTTGGGGTGGTTTTTGTAGGTGGCGCAGGCGATCTGGCCGGCGGTCACCGTCGGGCTGCTGTCGTGATGCCAGCCATCAGGTGACGATCCCTGTCCGGGGCAGTTCTGCAGCACCGCGCCCTCCGCGGTGATGTCGTCCTGGAAGGCCTTCTTCAGGATGTCGGGATTGGCGAACAGTCCGTAGACCGCCTTGCTCGGCCCCCCGTCGTTGGAGTTTTGGTCGCAGTTGACCATGGCCACCGCTTTGGCCCAGATGCTGGTCGGCTTGGGGGTGGTCGGCGTGCAGGTGCCGCTGGAGTAGCCCGCCGGTAGCAGGCTGAGCAGCTTGGTGGTGAGTTCGTTGCCCGGGGCGGTTGTGGGCGGCTCCGTGGTGGTCGGGATGCTGGTGCTCACGATGCTGGTCGTGGTGGGCACGGTTGTGGTGGTCTCGGCCACGGGCTTGTCGGATCCGTGATTGAGCAGCACGATCACCACGCCGGCGATGACGACTATGACCACCAGCGCGGCGACGCCGGCGATGATCGGCCAGGGGTTGCGTTTGCTGGGTGGGCCCGGCTGGTTCCACTGGGTCGGGCCGCCGGGCTGCTGGGGTGGCTGTCCGCCCCAGGCGCTACCGCCGCCTTGGTAGTACTGCGGGGCCTGCTGGTGAGTTGGGACCTGGCCGCTGGTAGGGGCCCAGGTCGGATAGCCCCCCGGACCCTGCGGCACCTGACCCGAACCGGGTCCCGCGCCGACCTGTTCCGGGTACGCCGGTGGAGCCTGCGGGACGGGGGCAGGTGGTGGCGTGCCGTACGTGGGTGGCGTCTGGGGCGTGCCGTAGGTCGGGGGCGGTGGCGTCGGGGGCATCGGGGGTGTGACGACGGTGCCGAGCATGGTGGCTTCCTGGCTGCGCTGCAGGATGGTGTCGGCGTGGTCCTGATCTGGGTGGCTGAGCGCTTCGTGGGCGGCCAGCGCCAGATCGCCGCAGCTGGCGTAACGGTCCTCGGGCCTCTTGGCCATACCGCGCGCGATCACGGCGTCGAACGCCTTGGGGATGCCGGAGCGCGAGGTGCTGGCCTGTGGGACGGGTTCGTTCAGGTGGGCGCTGATCAGCACGCTGGCGCTGTCGGACCGGTACGGCGGGGCTCCGGTCAGGGCCTCGTGCAGCACGCAGGCCAGCGCGTAGATGTCGGCGCGGTAGGTCACCTCGGCGTTGGAGAACCGTTCGGGCGCCATGTATTTCCAGGTACCCACGGCGGTGCCGAGCTGGGTGAGCTTCTCGTCGGTGGTGGCGCTGGCGATGCCGAAGTCGACCAGGTAGGCGAAATCGTCGCGGGTGATCAAGATGTTTTGCGGTTTGACGTCGCGGTGCATGACCCCGGCGTGGTGCGCGGCGTCCAGCGCTGAGGCGATCTGGGTGATGATGGCCACCGCGCGCGGCGGGGTCAGCGGGCCGAATCGCTTGAGAATGCTGTCGAGGTCGGTGCCCTCGATCATGTGCATCTCCATGAACATCTGGCCGTCGATCTCGCCGTATTCGTGAATCGGCACGATGTGGGGTTCCTGCAGCCCGCCGGCGATGCGGGCTTCGCGTTTCATCCGCTCCCGAAACACCGGGTCCCTGCTGAACTGGTCGTTCATCACCTTGACGGCGACCGTCCACTCCTTGACGGTGTGCTCGGCCTCGTAGACCTCGCCCATGCCGCCCTTGCCCAGCAAGCGCTTCAGGTGGTAGGGCCCGAACATCGTCCCGACCCGCGAGCCCTGTTCATCGCTCATCGCTGATCCTCCAACCCAAGCCGCCGACTCGCCGACTCGCCGACAATATCAAGGGCATCAACGATCAACAGCATCAATGGCCTCCTGGTTGACCGGCCCGGGCGGCCCCGGATATAGCAATCTTGACGGTAGGCCGCCGCTCGCGCGAGCGCAGGGTAACCGCGACATCTCGGCGCCTCGGGCCGCGCGAATCGGCCGGGCGAGTCCTTGACCACACCGCCGGCCTTGCGTGGGCACGAAAAGCGTTGTGGGAAGCGGTTAGTCGGATGAGCCTGCGGCCGCAACCGATTCGGGTGGCGTGCCGGCCCCGTCGCTCACTGCTACGCCGAAAGCATTGCGCGGCAGGCATTCCCGCCCTGCGCCAGCGTGCCCGCCGTCGGTGCGGCCGGCGGGTCAGGCGCCCGCGCCCTCGCTGTTGGGTCCCGCGATCTGGAAGGTGAACTCGTAGTCGCAGATCCGGATGTGGTCGCCGTCGTTGAGCGTGACGGCGGAGCGAATCCGCTGATACTGCACCTGCACGCCGTTGGATGACCGCAGGTCATTGATGATGTAGTTGGTTCCGGTGTCGACGATGACGGCGTGGTGGCGGCTGACGAGTTCGTTGTCGAGAACGATGTCGTTGTCGGGAAGACGCCCGATCCGGGTCGCCGCAGACTGCAACGGATATCTGCGACCCGACGCCTCGAGCAGGTAGGCGACCGCCTTCTGGCCGGAGACCATGGTGCGTGAATCGAGAACGGTGACCGTACCGGCGGCCGTGGTCTTGGCGCTCTTCTTGGCGTCCAGCGGTTCCTGCCGCAGGATTCGCTCGTTCAGGTCGCGCAGGGTCTGGCCGGGATCTATGCCGAGGTCGTCGGCGAGTGTCGTCTTCACCCGACGGTAGGCGGCCAGCGCGTCGGATTGGCGGTCGGTGAGGTAGTAGGCGGTGATCAGCTGGGCCCACAGCGGCTCGCGGTAGGGGTGCTCGGCGGTCAGTGCTTCGAGTTCGGTGACCACGGACGCCGCCCGTCCGCAGGCGATCTCGGCTTCCGCCTTTGCGGTGTGGACGAGGATCTTGTCCTCGATCAGTGAGGTCGCGTAGCTGTCGACGAACGCAAAGTCGCGCAGATCGTCGAGAACCGGTCCACGCCATTGCGCCAAGGCGGTCGACAGATGCTTGCTGGCCTGTTCGAACCGGCCGGCGGCGGCCGCGTGCACGCCGGCGGCCTTCTCGGCGATGAACCGCCCGAGATCGCAGGTGTTGTCGCCGATGTTGAGTCGGTAGCCGGGTGGGGCCGCCGCCAATACCGGCCGTGGGTCGATGCCGACGCCGCTGAGCAGCTTGCGCAGATTGGACACGTAGGAGTGAATGCTCGCGCGCGCACCGGCCGGCGGCCACCCCTCCCACAGGGCCGTGATCAGTTTCTCGACGCCGACCGGTGTGTTGCGGTTGATGACCAGCATGGCCAGCACCGCCCGTTGTTTGGGAGTGCCGGATGACACCAAGACGCCGTCAACGCTCATCTCCAACGGTCCGAGCAGACCGAATTCGAGACGTTTGTCCACCATTGCGCTTACCAGCCCTTCCTGGTGCTCCGCGGCGTCACGTGCCTAGCTGCCATCTCTTAGGTGCTATCTCCTAGCTGTCATTGTGGTACCAAACTTCGCAAATTCGTAAATAATCGCCTGATCGCCGAACGGTGAGTTGCCGCGGATCCTAGGAAAACCCGTGGTGGCCGCACCTTTCGCCGGGGCAGCTGAAATGCCTGCCCTGCCAAGGTGATCTTGGATACCCGACGCGAATTGAATTGACCCTCTTGTAAACACGCGCGCGGGGCTAGGCGGTGACGGCCATGAAGTCGTCGCCGGTGTCCCACGCCTTGACGAAGAGGTCCAGCGGGATCTGCTCGTCGCGGCCGTCCTTTTTGCCGCTGTCGTTGAGGTGCACGACGTTGTTGGCGGTGTCGACGCCGATGACCACCACCGCGTGGTCGGCGAGCGGATTGCCGTTCTTGTCCTTGCTCTCGACGGGCTTGCGCCAGATCATCTCCGCGTTGAGGCCGACGATCACCTTGTGGCCGCCGCCCAGCTGCTGCTCGAGTGCCTCGATGCCGGTGGCGACGCCGGTCTTGGCGGCGCTGCCCTTGTCGGTGATCACCGCCTTGACCCCGTAAACGCCGAGCAGCGTCGGGATGTCGGCCGGGTCGGTGCCCATGCCCGAGTTCGGGTTCTTGGTGTCGGCCGGCTTGATGTAGACCGAGCCGGAGTGCGCGGCGCTGGGGGTGGACTGCGCCTTCTTGATGATGGCCCGCTCCGAGGGCTCATTGCCGGTGACCTGGCCGATGACGTCGGCCATCGACATGATGGCGCAGTCGTCGAATTGCTGGTGACGCCACCACTGGGCGGCAGTCGTGGGGTCGCCGTACATGGTGCCCGAGGCGGCTCCGGCCGCGCCCGTGGCGCCGATTGCCGAACCCAACACGAAGCCGCCGGCGATTGCCGCAGCGGCGGCGGCCTTGGCGATGGCGGTGACCTTGATGCTCATGGCGTGTCCTTTTCTCATCCCCGCGTTTCGCGGATTGGCTTGTGTATGAGAAAAGAATCCGGTGTTGACCTCTTTGTGATCTCCACGAATCCTTGGAGCGACCTAGCGCCCACCGGCGAGCGGCCCGTCGGCGGTTCAAGCGCCTCGCAGGGGCACGGTGTGTTGCCGTGCGGCGGTTCGGCTTTGAGCCGCCGTTCAGAAAGGTGGTGGTTTGTTGCGTTCGGCGACGTGGGCGTCGTTGAGGGCGCGTTCGCATTTGATGCGGTGGGCCAGTTCGGCGGCTCGGGTGCGTCGCCGTCGTGGCATCATCACCCCGCGGTCACCGACAGCGGTTGCAGGCGTGGGTGTTTGGGGTAGTTCGGCGGTGGTGGTGTTCCAGGCGGGAAAGAAGATGCGGCTGCCGGGGCGGGTGGTGTAGGTGCGTCCGCTGGGTGCGGTCCACACCACTGTGCCGTCGGGTGCCGGCGTGTTCGGCCAGCGCGGCGTCGATGAGCCGGGTCGCCTTGGGGTCGCGGACCAGGTAGGTCCGCCAGGCGATGACCGACATCAGCCGCGCGCTGATCCCGCCGGCCAAAACAGTGCGGCCACCTCGGGCAGCCGATTGAGCGCCAAACTCGGATACATCTGCCCGGCGGCCCGCCCGTGACTGAGCCCCAGCGCGGCGGCCACCTCGGCGGCTGCGGCGTCCCATTCGTCGCACGACCAGTTGGCGCGCTGGTCACTGGCGGTACACCGGCGGGTCAGCTCGGCGATCGCCGACAGGCGCCGGGCGGCGACGGCCGCCTCCGCGCGAGCACACTCCTCGATCGCCGCGACCAGGGCAGCGTCGTCGGACCGGCGCAGCTTAGCCGGGTCCGGCAACGACAATTCGAACGTGTATTCGGTACTACGTGCACCCTCGGACAAGACGATGTGAGCTGGTCAGCCCGCCTGCGGGTTAGGTGGTGACGGCCATGAAGTCGTCGCTGGTGTCCCACGCCTTGACGAAAAGGTCCAGCGGGATCTGCTCGTCGCGACCGTCCTTGCTACCGCTGTCGTTGAGGTGCACGACGTTGTTGGCTGTGTCGACGCCCGTCACCACCACGCCGTGGTCGGCTACCGGGTTGCCGTCCTTGTCCTTGTTCTTGATCGACCGCTTCCAGATCATCTCGGCGTTGAGGCCGACGATCACCTTGTGGCCGCCGCCCAGCTGCTGCTCGAGTGCCTCGACGCCGGTGGCGACGCCGGCCTTGGCGGCGCTGCCCTTGTCGGTGATCACGGACTTGACGCCGTATGCAGCGAGCAGCGTCGGGATGTCGACAAAATACGTGCCCATGCCCGAGTTCGGGTTCTTGGTGTCGGCCGGCTTGATGTAGACCGAGCCGGAGTGCGCGGCGCTCGGGGTGGACTGGGCCTTCTTGATGATGGCCCGCTCCGAGGGCTCCTTACCGGTGACCTGGCCGACCACGTCGGCGATCGACATGATGACGCAGTCGTCGTACTCCTGGTGACGCCACCACTGGGCGGCGGCGCTGGGGTCGCCGTACATCGTGCCCGAGGCGGCGCTCGCCGCACCCGTGGCGCCGATTGCCGAACCCAAGACGAAGCCGAAGGCGACTGCCAGAGAGCCCGCGGCCTCGGCGACGGTGGAGATCTTGATGCTCATCGCGTGTCCTTTTCTCATTCCGCATTTCGCGGATTGGCTTTGCGTATGAGAAAAGGTTCGGCCGTTGCCCTCTTCGTGGTCTCCACGAATCCTTGGAGTGACCTCGCGCCCCGCTGGGAACGGCCGAGAACAGCCAAAGGCCCTGACTGTCGACGGTTACGCGGCCGAAGACCCGGTTAGTGCCCAAAATCAGGGCCCTAGAAAAAGACTTAGTTGCAGCCCCAGGTGTCGATGTAGCCGCCGCCGGCCCGGCTCAGGGCGTCCTTCATCGCGGCGCTCAGCGTGTCGCCCGCGCCGCCCTGCAGGTGGCTGCCGTTCAGCGCGACCGCACCGCAGTTGTAGAAGGTGGTCAGCGGCGAGCAGTCGGTGTAGCCGCAGCCCTTGACCGCCGCGGACTGCGCCGCCGCCTTAGTTGGGTAGTCCGTCGCCCGGCCCCAGGAGCCGTTGCCGGAGTAAGCAATTGAGCCCCAGACGTCGCTGGCCCCGGCGACGGGGGCCACTGCGACCGTCACCGCGGTGGCGGCAACCGCGCTCGCGATGGCCACCGCTAACCGCCGCCGATGCGTAATCATCGTCATTGATCATTCCTTTCTGAATGCCGGCGGTCCGGCGCTGTCAACAGGTTGCGATGAACTGCTGTGGCGCTTATGCGGTTGGCGGTTTGGTTGCGGTGACCTGCTTGCCCCAGTCGGACATCGTCAGCGTCACCGAGGTGTCAGATGTCGGAGCGAACTGCAGCTGGACCAGGTGGGACGACCCGTCCGAGGCGATCCAGACGGTGGTGTCCACCGTCGTGATGTCCGCAGCGGTCAACTTGGAGCCGGCCAGCGTTGCGACGTCGTCGGCCGAGGACTTCCCGGTGATCTTGGTGGTGGCCACACCGTTCACCTGCTCGGTGCCCTTCACCTGCGCATTCTGGAGTTTGGCGAGGATGTTCGCCAGGCCCTTGTCGGGGTCGAGGAGCACCGACACGTTGTAGATCGACTTTCCGGCGCCGAAGTCGGTGAAGGTGCCGGGCTGTCCGAGGTCGGAGTAAAGATGGCCGTCGATATAGACGAACTTCGCCTCCTGCGGGTTCTTGCCGAGCAGCAAGGTGGCGCTACCGGTGGCGGCGGTCTGCGGCGTGTTGGTTACGTCGCCGTCGAGCTTGGTCACCTTGAGGTTGGGCACGTCGCCGCTCACCGCCAGGGACACGTGCATCCCGGTGACCTTCTTCATGGCATCGGCGGCCTGCTTCAGCAGGGTGTTCGCCTCGTCGCTGGACGCGGGCGCGGAAGATTTGGAGGCGCCGGTGCCCGAATTGTTCGATCCGCAGCCGCCGACGGTGAATGCAAGCATGAGCGCGGCGACGGCGGCAACGACACGAGACGAGAGCTTCATCGACATCTCCTTCTGGTTGGCCACAGGGTTACTGCATAGCACAGCAGGTATCAATAGCCGAGAGCCGAGCTTAGTGAGGGCGCGACGCGCATGAACGGATTTTGCTGAAATGCTGCGTGAACTCGGCGCATCGTCGTGCTCCCTCGCCAATTGCGTCCGGCCCTGAATGGCTTCAGCGTCTGCCCGGAGTCTTGGAAGATTCTCAAAAGATCCTTGAAGGATTCTTGAAGGATTCTTGGAGCCGTCAGGCCCGGGTCATTTCGAAGTACGCACCGCGCAGCGCCAGCAGGTCGGCGTGGTCGCCTTGTTCGACGATCTTTCCGCCCTCCACCACCAGGATGCGGTCGGCGTCGCGGATCGTCGAAAGACGGTGCGCGATAATAAAACTCGTTCGATCTTGGCGAAGCTCCTGGGTGGCGTGCGCGATCAGGGCCTCGGTGCGGGTGTCGACGGAACTGGTGGCCTCGTCCAGGATCAGCAGCTCCGGCCTGGCCAGGAAGGCGCGCGCGATGGTGATGAGCTGTTTTTCGCCGGCACTGATGTTGTCGCCCCCGCCGCTGACCCGGGTCTGATAGCCGGCCGGCAGCGCATGGACGAACCTGTCGACATAGGCCGCCTTGGCGGCTTCGGTCACTTCGTCGTCGCTGGCGTCCGGGCGCCCGTAGGCGATGTTCTCCGCAATGGTGCCGTCGAAGAGCCAGGTGTCCTGCAGCACCATGCCAATTCGCGATCGCAGCGCATGCCTGCTCATCGTCGAGATGTCGACCCCGTCGATCAGAATCCGGCCCGAATCGACGTCGTAGAAGCGCATCAGCAGGTTCACCATCGTGGTCTTGCCCGCTCCGGTGGGCCCGACGATCGCCACCGTGCTGCCCGGTTCGGCCACGAATGACAGGTCCTGGATCACCGGCGTGCCGGAACGGTAAGCGAAGTTCACGTGCTCAAATTCGACACGTCCGGCCCCACGCGGCCGCTGGCCGTTCGGCAGCAAACGGGCCGGCATCTGGTCGCGGTCGGGCGACGCTTGACTTTCTTCGGGCTCGTCGAGCACTTCGAACACCCGCTCGGCGCTGGCCACCCCCGATTGCAGGGCGTTGTAGATCCCGGCCAGCTGGCCCAGCGGGTTGTTGAACTGCCGCACGTATTGGATGAATGCCTGGATGTTGCCGAGGGTGACTTGGCCCGTGGCCACCTGCAGGCCCCCCACCACCGCGACGCCGACGTAGCCGAGGTTTCCGATCAGCGCCGTCGCCGGTTGCACCAGGCCGGACACGAACTGGGAGCCGAAACTGGCCCGATAGACGTCGTCGTTGAGCCGGCGGAACTGTGCCTGCGCCGCGGCCTGATGACCGAACGTCTTGACCAGCGTGAACCCGCTGTAGGTCTCTTCGATGTGGGCGTTGAGGCGTCCGGTGCTGGTCCAGTGGGCCATGAACAGCCGCTGCGAACGTCGCGTGATCGTCCGCGTCACCAGCACCAACATCGGCACCGTCAGCAAGGTGATCAGCGCCAGCAGCGGCGAGATCCACACCATCATCGCCAGAGCCGTCAACACGGCCAGGATCGACGTCACCAGCTGACTGATCGTCATCGACAGCGACTGCTGGATGTTGTCGATGTCGTTGGTGACCCGGCTCAGCAGCTCACCGCGCTGTCGTCCGTCGAAGAAGGACAGCGGCAGCCGGTGCACCTTGTCCTCGACGTCCGAACGCAACGCGGTGATGGTTTTCTGCACGGTGGCGTTGAGCAGCCGCATTTGCACCCAAAGCAACAGCGCGACAACCAAATACAGGACCAGGGCCAGCGCCAGTGTTCGCCGTACCGCGGCGAAGTCGACGCCGTGGCCCGGCACCACGTTCATCCCCGACAGCAGGTCGGCGAAGGCGTTGTCGCCCCGGGCCCGGGCCGCAGCGACGGCCTGCGCCTTGGTGATTCCCGCCGGGAGGTGCCGCCCGATGGCGCCGTTGAACAGCAGATCGGTTGCGTGGCCGAGGACCCGCGGAATGACGACCCCGATGACGGTTCCGGTGACGGCCAGCGTGAGCACCCCGGCGGCCAGCCACCGCTGTGGCGCAAGCCGTTTCATCAGGCGGCCGGTCGAACCCCAGAAGTCGCGTGACCGCATCGCGTGCGGCGGTGGGGCGGCGCCGCGGGGCCGGTGGTCGATTGGCCCGTTCACCGCGCCCCCCCGATCCCGGCGCTCACCGACTGCGAGGTGGCGAATTCGGCATAAGTGGCACAGTCGGCCAGTAGCGATTCGTGGGTGCCGACGCCGACGATCTCCCCGTTGTCGACGACGACCACCTGGTCAGCCTGTGCGGCAGTCGAAATCCGTTGTGTGACAACGATAATCGTGGACGCGCCGCATTCCTGGCGCAGCGACGCGCGCACTCGGGCGTCGGTGTGCACGTCAAGCGCTGCGAAGGCGTCGTCGAACAGATAGATGGCCGGGCGGCGGATGACGGCCCGGGCGATCGCCAGTCGTTGACGCTGCCCGCCGGAGAAGTTGATTCCACCCTGGGCGACTTGCATGTGCAGCCCGTCGTGATGGCTGCGCACGAAGTCGTCGGCGGCCGCGACCCGCAGCGCCTCCCACATCTGCTCGTCGGTCACCACCTGATCGGGGGCCGCGCCGAGCCGCAGGTTGTCGGCGATGGTGCCGGAGAACAGGTAACCGCGCTGGGGCACCAGCCCGATCGCCGACCACAGTCGCTCGGTGTCGTAGTCGCGGACGTCGACACCGTCGATGCGGACGGCGCCGGCGGTCACGTCGTAGAGCCGGCAGATCAGCGACACCAGCGTCGATTTGCCCGAACCGGTGCTGCCGACGATCGCGGTGCTGGTGCCGGGCCGCGCCGTCAGCGAGATGCCTTGCAGCACTGGACAGTCGGCCCCGGGGTAGGTGAAGGCCACGTCGTCCAGGCGGACCAGGCCCGTGATCCCGCCCGCCGGAAACCTGGGGTTTTCCGGGCTGTTGACGGCCGTGGGAGTGGATAGCACCTCGGTGATTCGCTCGGCGCACACGGACGCCCGCGGCAGCACCACGACCGTCATCGTCGCCATCATGACCGCCATCAGGATCTGGGCGAAGTAGGCCAGGAAGGCGGTCAGCGAGCCGACCTGCATCTGGCCGCGGTCGATGCGCAGCCCACCGAACCAGATCAGCGCCACGCTGGACACGTTGATGGTCAGCGTGCTCACCGGCAGCAGCAGCGCCTGCCAGTTGCCCGCCCGCAGCGCGGTGTCCGACAGCGCAAGATTGGCCTGGGCGAACCTGTGCCGCTCAAAGCCTTCCCTGGTGAACGCGCGGACCACCCGGACGCCGGTCAGCTGGTCGCGCATCACCCGGTTGATGCCGTCGATCAGGCCCTGCATGCCGCGGAAGAGCGGCAGCATGCGGGAGATGATCAGGTAGTTGGCGACGGCCAGGATCGGAACGCTGACCAGCAGCAGCCAGGTCAGCGAGGCCTGCTGCTGGATGGCCATGGCGATGCCGCCGATGCACATGATCGGCGCGGTGACCAGGACGGTCGCCGACGTCTGCACCAGGAACTGGATCTGCCGGACGTCGTTGGTGCTGCGGGTCAACAACGTCGGCGCGCCGAACAGGGCGGTCTCGCGTCCGGAGAAGGTGGTGACCTGTGAGAACACCGCCCAGCGCAGATCGCGCCCGAAGCCGGTCCCGGTCCGCGAGCCCGAGTACAGCGCCCCGACCGAACACAGAACCTGCACCCCGATGACCCCGAGCATCACCACACCGAGCCGCAGGATGGTCGCGGTGTCGCCCTTGGCGACGCCGTCGTCGATGATCGCGGCGTTGACCGTCGGCAGGTACAGCGAAGCCAGGGTGCTGATCAGCTGCAGCGCCATCAGCACCGCGACGAGCCGCCGGTACGGCCGGATGTACTGGCGCAGTAGTGCCAGGAGCATCCGGTAACTGTCGCACACGACGCGCCTAGGTCCCCGTCTCCGCCGGTAACTCAGCCGGGCAACTCAGCGTGGGAGCCACGCGCGGGCGCGATGTTGAAAGCCCTGCTCAGGTGGCGTGTCGGTGGTTGACCAGCGGGCCTGCGGCTACAGTGCATCCTGTGACCACCAATAGGCCGATTAGTAGACGGGGTAGCGGTGCGGGCTAACGGGACGATGTTGGCCCTGGGGGTGTCGGCGGTGGTGGCGATGAGTCCGGTGGTCGCGGCGTGCTCCAGTTCCGGCGACAACAAGCCGGGGGCATCGGGATCGTCGGGGCCCGGGAGCTCGGAGGGCAAGCACGGGCCGATGTTCCCGCAATGCGGCGGTGTCAGCGATCAGACCGTCGCGGAGCTGACCAAGGTGACGGGTCTGATCAACACGGCCCGCAATTCCGTGGGCTGCCAGTGGTTGGCGGGCGGCGGTATCCTTGGCCCGCACTTCTCTTTCTCCTGGTATCGCGGCAGCCCGATCGGGCGGGAACGCAAGACCGAGGAGCTGTCGCGCGCGAGTGTCGAGGACGTCAACATCGACGGCCACAGCGGTTTCGTCGCCATCGCCAACGAATCCCAGCTCGGCGACTCGCTGTGCGAAGTCGGAATCCAGTTCCAGGACGACTTCATCGAATGGTCGATCAGCTTCAGTCAAAAGCCATTCCCGCCGCCCTGTGACATAGCCAAAGAACTGGCTCGCCAATCGATTGCGAACTCGAAATGACCGCATGGATGAATCGCGGGTGGCGCGGCTGGCATGTGTGTGCGGCCGTGGTGATCGCCGCCCTGTTGGTTTTGACGGGGTGTTCGAGGTCCGTCGGGGGTACCGCGATCAAGGCCGGCGCGGGCGGCACCCCGCGCAACAACAATTCCGAACAGCAGTACCCGAACCTGCTGAAGGAATGTGAGGTCCTGACTAGCGACATCCTGGCGAAGACCGTCGGCGCCGATCCGCTGGACATTCAGAGCACGTTCGTGGGCGCGATCTGCCGGTGGCAGGCGGCCAACCCCGCGGGTCTGATCGACATCACCCGGTTCTGGTTCGAGCAGGGCAGCCTGAACAACGAGCGCAAGGTCGCCGACTTCCTGAAATACAAGGTGGAGACCCGTCCGATCGCGGGCATCGACTCGATTGTGATGCGCCCCGACGACCCGAACGGCGCCTGCGGCGTCGCGAGTGCGGCGGCGGGGGTGGTCGGCTGGTGGGTCAACCCGCAGTCGCCCGGTATCGACGCCTGTGGGCAGGCCATCAAGCTCATGGAGCTGACGCTGGCCACCAACTCCTGATCCCTGTCCTGATTTCTAGAGGTCTCTACCGCGGGGTTCCCTACCGCGGGACGTGGAAGTCGACCAGCGCGGCGCCGCCGGGTGCGAGCTGTTCCCAGCTACCGGCGACGCGTAGGACCGCGATCCCGGACGTCGGGAACTTCGCCGAAAGGCGTTCCAGCGCATCGATGTCGGTGCCCTCGGCGCCCGCGAGGGCCAGTGCGACGTCGGACATCGTCGGCTCGTGCCCGACCACCAGCAGCGTGCCGATGGCGGTGCCGAAGGTATGCGTGGCCGTCTCGACTTCCTGGATCTCCTGGATCATGGTTTCGGAGTCGGCGCCGTACAGGCGCGCGACGTATCGTACCGGCGCGTCAATCCCGGTGCCGGCCAAGGTCTGTCGGGCGCGGGTGGCCGTTGAGCACAACACGCCGTCGATCGCGGGCATGTCGGCGCGCAGCCAGTCGCCGGCCAGCCCCGCCTCCCTCACCCCGCGCGGTGCCAGCGGCCGGTCATGGTCGGCGACGCCGGCCGGGTAATCGGATTTCGCATGCCGCAGCAGCAGCAACGTGTGCTGACCATTCATGCCATTCACGCGACTTACCCTAAGGCCCACTGGGAAAATGTGGGCCGATGCCTGGGAAAATGTGGGCCGATGCGCGGCTTGTCTGTCGGCGTGATTTCTCGCAGAAGACCTATCGACCCAGGCGTCCGGTGAGGACGCGCCAAAATCCGCCGAGGACATTGCCCGCATCAAGCGGCGTCCAGACCAGCAAGGCCTGCCCGTCGGCGAAGCGCGGATTGAGCGCGAGGTAGAACTGCACAGCGGGTTCGCCTTGGATGCTGCGCAAGCGTGACGGGTTCGTGGGCTTTGCGCATGAGCGCACGACCCACGGGCCCCGACCGATCTGTGCGTATCGACGCCGTGCGCCGACCGCCGACACCAATGCCTCGACGTCAGCGGGAGTCTCACTGGTTCGGCTCGGATACACCCGGGGCATGGTCGACGTGAGCATGCGATATACCGCCGGCGAGTGACTGCGGGTCAGATAGGCCAGGGGAGTGCGCGGGTGGTGAAATTTGAAGCGTAGCGCCTCGCGGAGCCCGAACATCATCACGGACGCCCCCGGGCGGTAGCCCAGCCGGAAGCACGCCCCCGCGTCGAACACCGCGTTCATCCGACGGTCATGAGAGAACAATTCAATATGGGCGCAGACGAATCCGACCAACTCGCCCGACGAGTTGTAGAACACCGCGACCCGGACGTCGTCGGTGCCATCGTCGACACCGTCGTCGACACCGTCGCCGGCGCCGAAGACGTGCGCAGCGAACTCGTCGCGCGTCCACCCGCTGACCGTCTCGGTGTAGATGTCGTACATCTGGTCGGCCAGGACCGAGCGCTGAGCCGACGAGAGCGCCGCGGACCGGATGTACACCTTCTTGAGCTTGGGGCGCGGCTGAGCGCGGCCTGGCGCGGTGCGCTGACCCGAATCTGAAGAGGCCTGAAGAGATTTCGCTTCACCGACGTGTCGATCCAGCACCGCGGCACCTGTCATTCATCCTCCATCTGAACGGTCATACATCATCCATTATTCGACGTGTGTATGATCGTAAGGAAAGGCTCGAGGGTACGTCAACGGCCAGTGCTTTGTGATTTCCGCCACATGCGTCCCGCAAGGAATTGTGGGGCAAGGGCTTTGCGGCCGAGGGGCCGCAGGCGTCCGCGGAGCAGCCCTATCGCGCGGGGCGCCGCGCAGCCGGTCGGCGATGCGGGCGCGCGGTGTCCGGAACGATCCAGGTTCCGATCAAGGCGCGGTATTCGTCGTCCGTCCGGGGTGGGTCGGCCGGGTACTGCAGGAAGGAGACCAGGAGCCGCATCACAAGCTCCGCGAGACCCTCAAGCGCGGTCTCATCGATTCCGTCCGCCGCCCAATCAATGGGGAAACGCCGCAGCATGCTGGCGCCGAGCGCGATTGCGGGCGACGAGATCGTGCCCCTGGTGAAGACATCGGCCTCGCTTGCTCTCAGTAGCAGACTCAGCGAGGGTTCGGCCGGTATCGAGCGCAGGCTGTAGACGATCGCTTCGGTGATCGCTTGGTTGGGAGTCGTGACGAAGGACAAATCTTGCGCCATTCGGTCGAGGTACCTGCTGGCGCCCTCCTCGGCGACGGCGACGAGCATCTCGTTGACGCTCGGGAAGTAGCGGTAGACGGTCTGCCGGGTGACGCCCAGTTCGATCGCGACATCGGCGAGGCGAGTCTTCGACGGCCCGAATCGCTCGACACATCGTTTGGCGGCATCGAGGATCCGAGTCCGTGCCTCGTCGTCGGTGAGTGGCTGGTCTCCTTGCCAGCCCCGGGTCCTCATGGCGGGGAATCTTCCCACACTCGGTTGCGCCGGTGCGCTTCCCGGGACTTGTCGGTGCGCAGTCCTAAACTCGCGTTGCCTTGGTAGCCATGCGATACGCGCGATTCACACTGTTTGAGAGGGGCGCGAGGATGCGATTCCTGCACACCGCCGACTGGCAATTGGGCATGACCCGGCACTTCCTGGCCGGCGACGCCCAGCCGCGGTATTCGGCCGCGCGCCGGGATGCGGTGGCCGGGCTGGGCGCGCTCGCCGCACAGGTGGGCGCCGAGTTCGTGGTGGTCGCCGGCGATGTCTTCGAGCACAACCAGCTCGCCCCTCAGGTGATCGGTCAGTCCCTGGAGGCCATGCGCGCCATCGGTATTCCGGTCTACCTGCTGCCCGGCAACCACGACCCGCTGGACGCGTCGTCGGTGTACACGGGCGCGCTGTTCACCGCCGAATGCCCGGACAACGTCGTCGTACTCGATCGGGCCGGTGTGCACCGGGTCCGGCCGGGGTTGGAGATCGTGGCCGCGCCGTGGCGGTCCAAAGCGCCCACCACGGACCTCGTCGCCGACGTGCTGGCCGGCCTAACCCCGGACGAGCGGGTGACCCGGGTGCTGGTCGCCCATGGTGGCGTCGATGTGCTGGATCCCGATCGCGACAAACCCTCACTGATTCGGCAAGCCGGGCTCGACGGTGCGCTGGCACGGGGCGCGATTCACTATGCGGCCCTTGGCGATAAGCATTCGCTCACCGAGGTCGGCGGCGGCGGGCGGGTGTGGTACTCCGGCTCGCCGGAGGTCACCAACTTCGACGACATCGAATCGAACCCCGGGCATGTCCTGGTCGTCGACATCGACGAAACCGACCCGCGCCGCGCCGCCATGGTGACGTCCCGGCAGGTCGGCCACTGGCGGTTTTTCACCTTGCGTCGGGAGCTGGACAGCAGCCGCGACATCGCCGACCTGGATATGAACCTGGACCAGATGACCGACAAGGACCGCACCGTGGTGCGCCTGGCGCTGACCGGCTCGCTCACGGTCACCGACCGCGCCGCGCTGGATGCCTGCCTGGACAGATACGCGCGGCTATTCGCCTGGCTGGGCCTGTGGGAGCGGCACACCGACCTGGCGGTGATTCCCGCCGACGGCGAGTTCACCGACCTCGGTATCGGTGGGTTCGCCGCCGCGGCCGTCGAGGAGTTGGTGGCGACCGCCCGCGACGCCGACGCCGAATCCGCAGTCGACGCGCAGGCGGCTTTGGCGCTGCTGCTGCGGCTCACCGATCGGGGCGCGGCGTGAAGCTGCATCGGCTGGTTCTGACGAATTACCGCGGCATCGCCCACCGCGACATCGAGTTCCCCGACCGCGGCGTGGTGGTGGTCTGCGGCGCCAACGAGGTCGGCAAGTCCTCGATGATCGAGGCGTTGGACCTGCTGCTGGAATCCCGGGACCGATCCGCCAAAAAAGAGGTCAAGCAGGTCAAGCCCACCAACGCCGACGTCGGCTCCGAGGTCACCGCCGAAATCAGCAGCGGGCCTTATCGTTTCGTATATCGCAAGCGCTTCCACAAAAAGCACGAGACCGAGCTCACGGTGCTTGCGCCGCGCCGCGAACAGCTGACCGGGGACGAAGCCCATGATCGCGTCCGCGCCATGCTGGCCGAGACGCTGGATAACGATCTGTGGCGTGCCCAGCGGGTGCTGCAGGCCGCGTCGACTGCCCCGGTGGATCTGTCGGGCTGCGACGCGCTGTCGCGGGCCCTCGACGTCGCAGCGCATTCCGTCACGGACGCGGCGCTGTGCGGCACCGAGCCGCTGCTGATCGACCGGATCGACGCCGAGTATGCGCGCTACTTCACCCCCACTGGGCGCCCCACCGGGGAGTGGGCCGCCGCGATCTCCCGGCTGGCCGGCGCTGAGGCGGCGGTCGCGGCGTGCGCAGAGGCGGTCGCCGAGGTCGACGAGCGGGTGCGTCGCCATGCGCTCCTCACCGAGCAGGTGGCCGAGCTGTCGCAGCAGCGGATCGCCGCCGGTCCCCGGCTCACCGCCGCGCGGGCCGCCGCGGACAGGATCGCAGCGATCGACGGCCAGGCGCGTGAAGCCAGGCTGGTCGCTGCGGCAGCGGTGGCCGGCAGCGCCGCGGCGGCGGCCGCCCACGGCGGGCGACGGCGGCTGCTGACCGAAATCGAAACTCGCACAGCCGCTCTCGCCGCTACCGAGGCCGCGGCGCAAGAAGCCGCCGACGCGCAGAATGCGGCGGGCGCCGCGGCCGCGGCCGCCGATGCCGCCGTCGAGGAGTCCATCCAAATCCGCGCGGCGGCACAGCAACGCGGTCAATCCGCCCGTCGCGCCGTCGCCCAGCTCACCAACCGCGAGGAGGCGGACCGGCTGGGCGCCCGGTTGGCCAAGATCGACGCCATCCAGCGGGACCGCGACCGGGTCTGTCAGCACCTGTCCGCAGTCACCATGACCGAACAGCTGCTGGGGCGCATCGAAAGCGCCGCGGCCGCGGTCGATCGGACCGGCGACCAGCTGGCCTTGCTCTCGACGGCGGTGGAATTCACCGCGGCCGCCGACATCGAACTCGCCATCGGAGACCAACGAGTGTCGTTGCAGGCCGGCCAAAGCTGGTCGGCTCTCGTCACGGGGGCCACCGGCGCCACCGAGGTCGAGATTCCCGGGGTCGTGATTACCCGGGTCACGCCCGGCGCGACCGCGCTCGAAGTCGATGCTAAACATGCTGCGGCACAACAAGTTCTGTCCAACGCGCTGGCAGCCGGTGGCGTCGCCGATCTTGCGGCGGCTCGATCCGCCGACCAGCGGCGCCGCGAACTGCAAAGCAGCCGAGACCAATTGGCCGCCACCCTGGCCGGCCTGTGTGGCGACGAGGAAGCGGACCAGCTGCGCGCGAGGCTGGCCGGGTTGCGGGCCGGCCAGCCGGACCAACCCGACCTGTTCGGCATGGACAGCGCCGCCGCCCGTGCGGAACTCGAGGCGGCCGAGGCGGCGTGCGTGGCCGCGGAGGCGGAGTGCGCGACCCGCCGGCGTGTCGCCGCCGCCGCCGGCGGCAGGCACACCGAAACATCAACGCGAGCAACGGTTTTACAAAACAACGCCACGAATCAGCGCGCCGAGCTGGGCGCGGCCGCCGAGCGGCTGGCCCAGGAGCGCGCGGCGATCGGCGATGCGGACGTGGCGTCGGCGGCGGACGCGGCACTGCAGGCTTGCCAAGCCGCGGAGCGGCGGGTCGTCGAGCTGGCCGAAGAGTTGGCCGCCGGGGCCCCCGACGCGGTCGCCGCCGAATTGGCCGCTGCCACCGAGGTGGCAGCGTCGTTGGGTGAGCGCTACGAACATGCTGCCGGCGCACTGCGCCAGATCAGCATCGAACTCTCGGTCGTCGGCACCGAGGGTCGCCAAGGCAAGCTGGACGCCGCGGAAACCGAGCGTGAGCACGCCACCAACGACCACGCCCGAATCGGCCAGCGCGCCAGGGCCGTGGAGCTGCTGCGGTCGGTGATGACGCGCCACCGCGACACCACGCGGCTGCGTTACGTCGAGCCCTACCGCACCGAATTGCAGCGACTCGGCCGCCCGGTGTTCGGGCCCACGTTCGAGGTCGAGATCGACAGCGACCTGTGCATCCGCAGCCGCACCCTGGACGGCACCACGGTGCCCTACGAGTCGCTGTCGGGTGGGGCCAAGGAGCAACTCGGCATCCTGGCGCGGCTGGCCGGCGCCGCCCTGGTGGCCAAGGAGGACAGCGTCCCGGTGGTCGTCGACGACGCGCTGGGGTTCACCGATCCGGACCGGCTGGCCAAGATGGGTCAGGTGTTCGACGCCGTCGCGGCCCACGGGCAGGTGATCGTGCTGACCTGCAGTCCCGATCGCTACGACGGGGTAAAGGGAGCGCACCGCATCGATCTCGCCGGTTAGCCCCGATCACCGCGAGCGCACGTCCTACACTCAGCCGCAGCATGGACATTCAGTGTGACTACGTGGTCGTCGGCACCGGCTCGGCCGGGGCGGTCGTGGCCAATCGGCTCAGCGCCGATCCGGCCACCTCGGTGGTGGCCCTGGAGGCGGGCCCGCCCGACAAGAACAGGTTCATTTCGATCCCGGCGGCCTTCGCCAAGTTGTTCCGCAGCGAGGTCGACTGGGACTACCTGACCGAACCCCAGAAGGAGCTGGCCGGCCGCGAGATCTATTGGCCCCGGGGGAAGGTGCTCGGGGGCTCATCGTCGATGAACGCGATGATGTGGGTGCGCGGCTTCGCGGCGGACTACGACGAATGGGCGGTGCGCGCCGGCCCGCAGTGGTCTTTCGCCGAGGTGCGCAAGTACTTTCGCCGCATCGAGAACACCACGGCCGCACTGGACGCGGTGTGCGGCGAAGATAGCGGCGTCGACGGACCGCTGCACATTTCCCGCCAGCGCAGCCCCCGACCGTCGACGGCGGCCTGGCTGGCCGCGGCGCGCGAGTGCGGATTTCCCGCCGCACAACCGAATTCGGCAGCACCGGAAGGCTTTTGCGAGACCGTAGTCGCGCAGCGGCGGGGCGCCAGGTGCAGCACCGCCGAGGCGTATCTGAAGCCGGCGATGCGCCGCAGGAACCTCAGCGTCCTCACCGGGGCCATGGCGACCCGCGTCGTCATCGACGGAACTCGGGCGACCGGAGTGGAATTCCGGCGGGACGGTCAATCGTGCGTTGCGCACGCCCGCCGCGAGGTGGTGCTCTGCGGCGGTGCGATCAACAGCCCGCTGCTGCTGATGCTCTCGGGCGTCGGCGATCGCGACCACCTCGCCGAGCACGGCATCGCCACGGTCCACCACTCGCCCGGGGTGGGGCAGGACCTGCTCGACCACCTCGTCACGGTGTTGGGCTTCGACGTCGCCGGCGACAGCTTGTTCGCCGCCGACAAACCCAGGGAGCTGGCCAACTACCTGCTGCGCCGGCGCGGCATGCTGACCTCCAACGTGGGCGAAGCGTACGGATTTCTGCGCAGCCGACCCGAACTGGAGCTGCCCGACCTCGAGCTGATCTTCGCCCCCGCGCCCTTCTATGACGAGGCGCTTGGCGAGCCGGGCGGGCATGGCGTGGTTTTCGGGCCGATCCTGGTCGCACCGGAAAGCCGCGGCCACATCACACTGCGCTCCGCCGACCCGTACGCCAAGCCCGTCATCGAACCGCGTTACCTCTCCGATCCCGGCGGCGTCGACCGCGCCGCAATGATGACGGGCCTGCGGGTATCCGCACGGATTGCCGCAACGCCCCCGCTCAAAGACCTGCTCGGCCCCATCGCGCGGCCACGACACACCGCCGAGCTCAACGACGAAACGCTGGAGTTGGCGCTGGAAACCTGCTCGCACACCCTGTATCACCCGTTGGGGACCTGCCGCATGGGTAGCGACCGGGCCAGCGTGGTGGATCCGGAGCTGCGGGTCCGCGGCATCGACGCGCTGCGGGTGGCCGACGCCTCGGTGATGCCCAGCACGGTGCGTGGCCACACCCACGCGCCGTCGGTGCTGATCGGGGAGAAGGCGGCCGATCTGATCCGGGGCTGATCCGGGCTCGCGGCCGGGCCGGCGTGCCGTCGATCGGCGTTCTCGGCAGAATGGCACCCATGGCGGGGACCGTGGCGGCGCGAGACAGATGACGATGAACGCGAAGCGCCGTCGGATGCACCAAAAGCTGGCGGGGCTGCCGGGGGTGCGGCCGGTGCGCCGGCCGGTGACGCCCGGCAGCGCCGAACAGTTCGACCTCTACTACGTGCGCACCGGCCGCAAGTCCGCGCATCCACTGGTGATCATCCCGGGAGGCCCGGGGGTGGCGTCGCTGCAGTTGTACAGGGGGTTGCGGCGCCGGGCCGCCGCCGGCGGTCTCGACGTCATCATGATCGAGCACCGGGGAGTGGGAATGTCGCGCCACGACGATTCCGGCGCCGACCTGCCGCCGGAGGCGCTCAGCGTGGATCAGGTCGTCGACGACGTGGCCGCCGTACTCGACGACGCTCACGTGGACTCGGCCGTCATCTACGGCACGTCGTACGGCACCTATGTGGCGGCGGGACTTGGGGTCCGTCATCCCGGGCGGGTGCGGGCGATGATCCTCGATTCGCCGCTGCTGTCGCGGGACGACATCGCGGCCGTGCGCGATGCCCTGCGCGGGTTGCTGCTCAAGGGCGACAGCCCGCAGACCGCGGCGTTGGCGTCCAAGGTTCGTCGGCTCATCGAGGACGGGGTGATTACCGCCGCGGGGGGACAGGTCGCCGCGGCGGTGTACGGCTATGGCGGGGCCGCTTTGCTTGATCGCCAACTCGACCTGCTGCTCGACGGCCGAAACATGCTGTGGTGGGGGATGTCCCGGTTCACCGCCGTGGGAACTCGCAAAGTGCCGTACCGCTTCGAAATGGACCTGGTGAACCGCATTGCGTTCCGCGAGCTGGACTATGGTGCCGAGCCCGACGGCCTCCCGCTCGACCCCGCCGTGGCAGTACGCGAATTGCTGAGCGAGACAGCCGCTTTCGAGGGCGAGCCCTACGACCTGGTGGCTGAGATGCCGAAATTCGATTGGCCCACAGTGGTGATCGCCGGCGGGCGTGATCTTGTCACGCCGCAGGCGGTGGCGGAGCGCATCGCCTCGCTGCTGCCGCAGGCGGTGCTGTTGACGCTGCCGACGATGGCGCACAGCGCCATAGATTTTCGTGAGCCCGCCGCCCTGGCCGTCGCCGGCGCGGTGTGGCGCGGTCACCTCGACGGGCTTGCCGACCAAGCGCCGGCGCTGGATGCGCTCCCGGCCCGCCCGGCGCTGCGTTTGCTATGGAAGGCGATCGACGTGGCCGCCGCCGCCGAGTCCGCGCTGCCGGCGATGCCGTCCGGCCTGCTGCGCCGATGGGCTGCCTCCTAACCCGTGGTCGTTTGTCGCTCAGACGCGGGCAAATGGGTATGTCCCTGATCGCCGAGCGCCATCGCCGAGCGCCTCCGCCGCGCAGCAGCCGCGCCGCCGCTACCGGGTGAATCCGATCGCGGTGTAATCCACGTCGGCCAGTCCGAATGCGCCGTAGTTCGCCAGATCGCTTCGTGTCGCGATGTTGCCGGGCGACTGGTAGAGCGGCAGGTTGAAGGCTTCCTGCCAGAGCAACTGGTCGACCTGGTTGGCGAGCGCGCGCGCCTTGTCCTGGTCCAGCTCGGAGAGCGTCTCGTCGATCTTGGCGTCGATCTCGGGGCCGCCGATCTTGCCGAAGTTGCTGTCGCCGTCCGAGGTGTATATCTGGGGAAGCGCGGACAGCGGGAAAGCGTTACCCACCCAGCCGAATTGGGTGATATCGAAGTCGCCGGGGCTAACGTACTGGCTGAAGAATCCGTTGCCCGGTTTCGTGTCCAGCACCAGCTTCACACCGATCTGGGCCAGGCTGCTCTGGGCGACCATGGCCTCTTGCCGGTTCGATGGCGCGTCGTAGAGCACGTCACGAATCACCAGCTGTCTGCCGTCCTTTTCCCGCACGGGGCCGTTGGGCTTCCAGCCCAGCGCATCCAACTCCCGGCGCGCCTGGTCGGGGTTGTAATCGGCTGGTGCACTGTTGTTTTGGTACCCCACCTGGCCCACGACGAAGATGTGGTTGTTCAGTGGTGTCGGGTGGTGCGCCAGGCCGTGCTGGACGACGTCGACGATGGCCTGGCGGTTGATGCCCTTGCAGATCGCCAGCCGCAGCTTTTCGTCGGACAGGATGGATCCGGGCGCGCCGTTGAACGTGAAGTGGAACCAGGTGGGGGCGGGCGCGCGCCGGATCACGACTCCGCGGGTGCGCTGGGCGGTGACCATGTCGTCGAGGGTGCCGACGCCGGCGGCATCGATCGCGTTGTTTTGCAGGGCCGGGATGACGGCCGCGCTGTCGAGGGCCAGGAAAGTGATGGTGTCCAATCGTGGCTTGGCGCCCCACCAGCGGGGGTTGCGGGTCAGCACGATGCGCTGTGCGCCCCTGTCGATCTTGGACACGATGAACGGTCCGGCCGACGGGCCGGGCGCGTCGAGCTGGCCCGTGTTGAAGACATCCGGGTTGGCCGTCATGCTGCGGGGCTGTATCCCACCGGCGAACATGGCCCGCCACTCGGAGTACGGCTTGGAGAACGTGACGACCGCCTGGTGATCGTCAACGCCCTTGGTCACCGACTGCACGCGTTCGAACCCGGCCCTGCTGGCGATCAGGAACTTCTTGTTCTGGCCGCTGCACGCGTCGGTCTCCGACTTGAGGTCCTCCCAGGTCATCGGGGTGCCGTCGCTCCACACGACTTTCGGATTGATGGTGTAGACGACGACCTGGGGGTTGCTGCTGATCAACTCGGCGCCGGTGAAGTAGTCGGTGTTGAGCTTCAGCGTCCCGTCGGCCCGGGTGATGAACGCCCCGGGCAGGGTCGGGCTGACCACCGAACCGGTGTCGGCCGTGTTGCCGTCGATGTTGAGTTCGTTGAAGTTGTCCGGGAACGATGACAGCGGGAGGCGCAGGTTGCCGCCGTCGCGCAGGGTCGCCGGGTCCTGCGGGTTGATGTCGCTGGTGGTGCCGACCTGCGCGGCGTGCGCCTCCGGGAGGTCCTCATACCCGTTTGAGCAACCCGTGAGGACCAGCACGACCACCAGCGCCAGCAGCGCAAGTGCGTGAATGGGCGGGCGGATCACCCGGCCGATGTTAACCGGCGACATCGGGGTGCGCCTTCGGCACCGCGGCCAGCAGCCGCTGGGTGTACTCGTGCTGCGGGTTGGTGAACACCAGGGCGGCGTCGCCCTGCTCCACGATCGCGCCCCGGTACATCACGGCCACCCGGTGGGCCAGGTGCTTGACTACCGAAAGATCATGCGAGACAAACAGATAGGACAGCCCGAGCTCCCCCTGCAGATCCAGCAGCAGGTTGATGATGCCCGCCTGGATCGACACATCGAGCGCCGACACCGGCTCGTCGAGCGCAAGGATCTTCGGCTGCAGGGCCAGCGCGCGCGCGATGCCGATGCGCTGCTTCTGCCCGCCGGAGAACTCGGCGGGATAGCGGCTGGCGTCGGCGCGGTCCAGCCCGACGATCGCGAGCAGCTCGGCGACCCGATCCTCGCGCCGGCGCTTGTCGAACCCGTTGGCCACCAGCGGTTCAGCGACCACGTCGAACACCGGCAGGCGCGGGTCCAGGGAGGCCACCGGGTCCTGGAACACGACCTGCAGCTCGGTCCGCAGTTTGCGACGCGCGGCGGCGTCGAGGCTCGCGACGTCGGTGCCCAGGATTTCGATCGATCCCGCCTCGGCCTTGTGCAGCTCGAGAATCTGGCTCAGCGTCGTCGATTTGCCCGAGCCGGACTCGCCGACGATGCCCAGGGTGCGGCCCTGCTCGAGCGCAAAGCTGATGCCGTCGACCGCCCGCATCTCGCCCACCCGCCTGCGGAACACCACGCCCTTGGTGAGCGGGTAGGACTTGGTGAGGTCGGTAACCTGCAGCACCAGCGGCGGTTCGTCGGCCGTGCCGTCGATCGCCGGCGGTTGCGTTGACACGCCGAAGATTTCGGCCGCGCTGCGCCCCATGACCTGGTCGGTGCGGATGCACGCCGCCCAGTGGCCGTCCCCGACCTGGGCGAGATCGGGCTCCGCCGAACGGCATTCGTCGATCACCAGCGGGCAGCGGGGGGCGAACGGGCAGGCGCCCGGCGTCAGCGACGACATCGTCGGCGGCGCGCCGGGGATCGGGATCAGCCGGGTGCCCTGCGGGGCGTCCAGTCGCGGCACCGAACCCAGCAACCCGGCCGTGTAGGGCATCCGGCGGTCGCGGTACAGCTCGTCGACGCCTGCGACCTCGACCCCGCGTCCGGCGTACATGACCACGGCCCGGTCGGCGAACTCCGAGACCACGCCGAGGTCGTGGGTGATGATCAGCACGCCGGCGCCGGTGACGTCGCGCGCCTTCCTGAGCAGGTCGAGTATTTGGGCCTGCACGGTGACGTCCAGCGCGGTCGTGGGTTCGTCGCAGATCAGCAGGTCGGGATCGTTGGCGATCGCGATCGCGATCACCACGCGCTGGCGCTCGCCGCCGGACAGCTCATGCGGGAACGCCCTTGCGCGGCTTTGCGGCTGCGCGATGCCGACCAGGTCGAGAAGCTCGACGGCACGCTTGCGCGCCTCGGCCCGGGTGATGTCGCGGTTGTGGATCTCGAGGGCCTCGGCTATCTGGTCGCCGATGGTGTAGACGGGAGTCAGCGCTGACATCGGGTCCTGGAACACGGTGCCGATCACCTTGCCGCGGATCTTCGACATGTCCTGATCGGACAGCCCGAGCAATTCCTGGCCCTGCAACCGCACGGATCCCGACACGTTGGCGTATTCGGGCAGCAATCCGACCACGGCCATCGCGGCAGTGCTTTTGCCCGAACCGGATTCGCCGACGATGGCGACCACTTCTCCCGGGTCGATGCGGTAGGTGGTGCCTCGCACGGCGGGCACGCACGCGTCCGCCGTCTCGAAGGTGACGTTGAGGTCCGTCACCTCTAGCAGGGCCGTCACTTCGGCTTCCGACGCCGTAATGGCCGGCTGGCCGGGTCCAGCGCGTCGCGCAGGCCGTCGCCGGCGAGGTTGGCGCACAACACGATCAGCACCAGGGCCCCGGCCGGGAACAGGAAGACCCACGGGAAGGTGGTCGTCGAGGGGGTGCCGTCGGCGATCAGCGTGCCCAGCGACACGTCGGGCGGCTGCACGCCGAATCCCAGAAAACTCAACCCGGTTTCGGCGAGGATCGCGAATCCGACGTTGAGCGTCGCGTCGATGATCAGGATCGAGGCCACGTTCGGCACGATGTGCTGAACGATAATGCGGGGGGGCGCGGCACCCATATACTTTGCCGCACGGACGAATTCGCGTTCGCGCAGGCTCATGGTCAAGCCGCGCACCATGCGTGAGCTGACCATCCAGCCGAATGCCGCGAGCAGCACGATGAGCCACAGGATGTTGTTCGTGTGTTTGGTGCGCGGAGTGACGATGGCGATCAGCAGGAAGCTCGGCAGCACCAACAGCAGGTCCACCAGCCACATCAGCGCTCGGTCCCGCCAGCCGCCGAAGTAACCGGCGACCGATCCGACCGTCGCGGCGATGGAGGTCGAGATCAGTGCGACGGCAAAGCCGATCACCATCGACTTCTGCATGCCGCACAGCGTCCGGGCCAGCAGGTCCTGGCCAAGCGAGTTGGTGCCGAACCAGTGCTTGGTCGACGGCGGTTGCAGCAGCGCGCTGTAGTCGAGATCGGTGTAGCCGTAGGGGAGTAGCGGCGGCAGCGCGTAGCAGCCGATGAACCCCAGCGCCAGCAGAATCAGCGCCACCACGGCGGGCCGGTTGCGGACGAACCGGCGCGCCACCAGGTTTCGTCGCGATGTGAAGGCGGCTTCGGGAACGGCGCCACGGGCCTGCGTGGTGTCGGCGGTCGCTTGTTGCGTCACGAGACCCGCACCCTCGGGTCCAGCGCCGCGTAGAAGACGTCGGACAACAGCCCGGCCAGCAGGATCGCCGCCCCGGTAAACAGCGTGATCGTCGAGACGATGTTGGTGTCCTGCGTCGAGATGCCCAGCACCACCCACTCGCCCATGCCGTGCCAGCCGAAGATCTTTTCGGTGAAGATCGCCCCGACGACCAGGCCGCTGAAACCGTAGGCGAACAACGTGGCCAGCGGAATCAGCGCGGTGCGCAGGCCGTGCTTGAACAGCGCACGCCGGCGCGTCAGGCCCTTGGCGCGGGCGGTCCGGATGAAATCCTCGCCCAGCACGTCCAGCATCGCGTTGCGTTGATAGCGGCTGTAGCCGGCGATCGCGCCCAGGGCCAGCGTGAGGGTCGGCAGCACCATGTGCTGCGCGCGTTCGACGAGCTGATCGCAAAATCCGGCGGGCGGAATCGGCGCGGTCTCACCGGTGTACTGAAATATGCCCAGCCCGGTGAGCATGTTGATCCGCAGCCCCATCAGGATCAGCAGGCCCGCCAGCACGAACGACGGAATGCTCAGGATGAGCAGCGACAGCACGGTAATCACGCGGTCGCTCAGCTGGTACTGGCGGACCGCGCTCCAGGCTCCCGCGATGATGCCGATGATCGTGCCCAGCACCGAACCCGTCACCACCAGGCGCAGGCTGACCCCGATCCGGCGCCACAGCTCGTCGGCGACCGGGTGACCGGTCACCGTTTTTCCGAAGTCACCCCGGACCACCCCGGAGGCCCATTTCACGTACCGGATCGGGATGGGTTTGTCCAAGCCGAGCTGAACCCTTTTGGCGTTAATGACCTCCGCCGGCGGCGTCGGGTGACGCTGGATCAAGCTGTCCAGCGGATGAAACGTCCAGGATGCCAGGCAGAACGCCAGAAACGACGCTAACACCAGCAGCACTACATAGTTCAGGAAGCGACGCGCAAGGAAGCGGATCATGCCGGACCGCCCGCCCTATGTCGCATTGGGACAGGGTAAGAGATCGGTGGCCGGCCAGCACGGTCAGCCTCGCCCGACCGTTTGCGATCCCATTGATCCGGACCCGTGAAATCCGGCCGGCCGGTTGTTAAAATCCTCCCCGGCGTCGAGCTGTGCAGCAAATCCATCCCGTAATACCCGAGGAGACTTGCGTGACGGTTACCGAGGACTACCTGGCCAACAACGCTCAGTACGCAAGCAGTTTCAACGGACCGCTGCCGCTGCCGCCGAGCAAACACGTCGCTGTCGTGGCCTGCATGGACGCCCGGCTCGACGTTTACCGCGTTCTCGGGCTCAACGAGGGCGAGGCGCACGTGATCCGGAACGCCGGCGGAGTGGTCACCGATGACGTGATTCGCTCACTGGCCATCAGCCAACGATTGCTCGGGACTCGGGAGATCATCCTGATTCACCACACCGACTGCGGGATGTTGACATTCGCCGACGATGACTTCAAGCGGGGCATCCACGACGAGATCGGGGTCAAACCGCCGTGGTCGCCCGAGGCCTTCGCGGATATCGCGGTGGACGTCCGGCAGTCGTTGCGGCGCATCGAAAACAGCCCGTTCGTCACCAAGCACGAGTCCGCACGCGGGTTCGTCTTCGACGTCGCGACCGGCAAGCTCGAAGAGGTCACCCTCTAGCCGAGGCCGACGGGCGGCCGAGCGTCTGCTCGCGCCACTAGCAACTGGCGGCAGCCCCGATCACGTCGGTCGCCCGGGCCGGCGCCATGAAGTCCAGCGCCACCGACACCGTCACGCCGGGCAACTCCGGGGGCGCTTGGGCACCGCACCATGCCGCCGCCATGACGGTCGTGTCGGCGAGGGTCGCGATCGCGCCGCCATGCACGATGTCGCCGACGGTGGTGTTGGACGGATCCCACGGCGGCCGCAGCCTGACTTCGTCGTCGCTCAGCTGGTCGATCACGATCCCCAGCTTGGCGACAAACGGTGACTGGGGGAGGAACTGCGCGATGAAGTCGCTGCCGCTGGGCCGTTCGGCAGTGGTCGACATCGGTCCATGCTTTCGCACCGTCCGCCGCCGTCAAACGGTGGTCGCCGCTCGCGTCCTGACCGGAGCGCCGTTTGGCACGCGAGGGATCGAAGAATTCGTTGACAGCGGCAAAAGTGACTGGTTCTATAGATGGCAATGACTATAAACATGGTCAGTTCTACCAGAATTATCCGAATTCGGTAAGGAAGCCATGACCAGCGACTTGAAGTCCGCGCCGGCGGTCGGCCAGTACGAGTTGAGCCATCTGCGGTCCCTGGAGGCGGAGGCGATCCACATCATCCGGGAGGTCGCCGCCGAGTTCGAGCGGCCGGTGTTGTTGTTCTCCGGCGGCAAGGACTCCATCGTCATGCTGCATCTGGCGATCAAGGCGTTTCATCCGGGGCGGCTGCCGTTCCCGGTGATGCACGTCGACACCGGCCACAACTTCGACGAGGTCATCGCCACCCGCGACGAGCTGGTCGCCAAGGCCGGGGTGCGGCTGGTGGTGGCGTCGGTGCAGGAGGACATCGACGCCGGCCGGGTCGTCGAGACCATCCCGTCGCGGAACCCGATCCAGACGGTCACGTTGCTGCGGGCCATCCGGGAGAACAAATTCGACGCCGCGTTCGGGGGAGCGCGGCGTGATGAGGAGAAGGCACGGGCCAAGGAGCGGGTGTTCAGCTTCCGCGACGAGTTCGGCCAATGGGACCCCAAGGCGCAGCGGCCGGAGCTGTGGAACCTCTACAACGGGCGGCACCACAAGGGCGAGCACATCCGGGTCTTCCCGCTGTCCAATTGGACCGAGTTCGACATCTGGTCCTACGTCGGCGCCGAGAAGATCACGTTGCCGTCGATCTATTACGCGCACCGCCGCAAGGTGTTCAGCCGCGACGGGATGTTGCTGGCGGTGCACCGCCACATGCAGCCCCGCGCCGACGAGCCGGTGTTCGATGCCACGGTGCGGTTCCGCACCGTCGGCGACGTCACCTGTACCGGATGCGTCGAATCGTCGGCCGCCACCGTTTCGGAAGTGATCGCCGAGACCGCGGTGTCCCGGCTGACCGAGCGAGGCGCGACCCGGGCGGACGACCGCATTTCGGAGGCTGGGATGGAAGACCGCAAGCGGCAGGGGTACTTCTGATGGCTGGATCAATCACGCTATTGCGGCTCGCCACAGCCGGATCCGTTGACGACGGCAAGTCCACGCTGATCGGGCGACTGCTCTACGACTCCAAGGCCGTGATGGAAGACCAGTGGGCGTCGGTGCAACGAACGTCCAAGGAGCGCGGCCACGAGTACACCGACCTGGCGCTGGTCACCGACGGCCTGCGGGCCGAGCGCGAACAGGGCATCACCATCGACGTGGCCTACCGCTACTTCGCCACTCCCAAGCGGAAATTCATCATCGCCGACACCCCGGGCCACATTCAGTACACCCGCAATATGGTGACCGGGGCGTCCACCGCGCAGCTGGTGATCGTGCTGGTGGATGCGCGCAACGGATTGCAGGAGCAATCGCGCCGGCATGCCTTCCTGGCCTCGCTGCTGGGCATCCGGCACCTGGTCCTGGCGGTCAACAAGATGGACCTAATCGATTGGGACCAAGCACAATTCGAGGCCATCCGGGACGAATTCCATGCCTTCGCCGCCCGCCTGGATGTGCAGGACGTGACCTCCATCCCGCTCTCGGCGCTGCACGGCGACAACGTGGTGTCCAAGTCGGACCAGACGCCCTGGTATGACGGACCGGCGCTGCTGTCGCACCTGGAAGAGGTCTACATCGCCGGTGACCGCAACCTGGTCGACGTGCGGTTCCCGGTGCAATACGTGATCCGGCCGCACACCATCGAGCATCAGGACCACCGCGGTTACGCGGGCACGGTTGCGAGCGGGGTGATGCGTCCGGGCGACGAGGTGGTGGTGCTGCCGATCGGCAAGACCACTACGATCGCCGCGATCGACGGCCCGACCGGGCCTGTGGCAGAAGCGTTTCCGCCGATGGCGGTCTCGGTGACCCTGGCCGACGAGATCGACATCTCGCGCGGCGACCTGATCGCCCGCACCAACAACCAGCCCAGGGTCGCGCAGGACTTCGACGCGACCGTGTGCTGGATGGCCGACGCCGCGGCGCTCGAGCCCGGCCGCGATTACGTCATCAAGCACACCACCCGAACAACGCGCGCCAGGGTAACCGGGCTGGACTACCGGCTCGATGTCAACACCCTGCACCGCGACAAGACCGCAACGGCGTTGAAGCTCAACGAACTTGGCCGCATTTCGCTGCGTGCCCAGGTGCCGCTGCTGCTCGACGAGTACACCCGCAACGCCAGCACCGGCTCGTTCATACTCATCGACCCCGACACCAACGGAACGGTGGCCGCGGGCATGGTGTTGCGCGACGTGTCGGCACATACCGCCAGCCCGAACACCGTGCGGCATAAGTCGTTGGTCACCACCGAAGACCGGCTGTCTCGGGGCCGGACGGTGTGGCTGACCGGACTTTCGGGCGCCGGCAAGTCGTCGGTGGCCATGCTGGTCGAGCGGAAGCTGCTCGAAAAGGGCGTGCCCGCTTACGTTCTCGACGGCGACAATCTGCGCCACGGCCTGAACGCGGACCTGGGCTTTTCCATGGCCGACCGCGCGGAGAACCTGCGCCGGCTGGCGCACGTCGCGACGCTGCTCGCCGACTCCGGCCAAATCGTGCTGGTGCCGGCCATCAGCCCGCTGGCCGAGCACCGAGCGATGGCCCGGAAGGTCCACGACGACGCCGGATTCGAGTTCTTCGAGGTGTTTTGCGACACCCCGCTCAAGGAATGCGAAAGGCGTGACCCCAAGGGGCTGTACGCGAAAGCGCGCGCGGGTGAGATCACGCATTTCACCGGCATCGACAGCCCGTATCAGCGGCCGAAGGCGCCGGACCTGCGACTGACCCCGGACCGCAGCCCGGACGAGATGGCGCAGCAAGTCATCGACCTGATCGAGTCGCGAGGTTGAACGATCATCAGCTGGCCGCGGGGCTGGCAACGCGGGCCGGAGAGTTGTTGCTCGCCGTGCGAGACGAGCTGGCCGATGCGAGCGCGTCGGAACGAAAAGCCGCGGGGGACAAGCGATCACACGATTTCTTGATGGCGGAGCTGGCGCGGTCCCGGCCGGGCGACGCGGTACTTTCCGAGGAAGGCGCCGACGACCCGGCGCGCTTGAGCTCCGCGCGTGTGTGGATCGTGGACCCGCTGGACGGCACCCGCGAATTTTCTGAACTCGGCCGCCCGGATTGGGCTGTACACGTGGCGCTGTGGGAATCCGGCGAGCTCGTCGCGGGCGCGGTCGCCCTTCCGGCGCAGGGCGTTACGCTGGCAACGCCCGACGTCGCACCGCCGCCCGCGCATCCGGGCCCGCCCCGGATCGTCGTGTCGCGCACCCGCCCCCCGGCGATCGCCCTGCAGGTTTGCGAACGCCTCGGCGGCACACTGGTCGAGATGGGATCGGCGGGGGCCAAGGTCGCCGCGGTGATCCGGGGGTCGGTCGAGGTATATGTCCACGCCGGCGGCCAGTACGAATGGGATTCCGCGGCACCGGTTGCGGTGGCACGCGCCGCGGGTTTGCACACCTCGCGGGTGGACGGCTCTGCGCTGCAGTACAACCGGCCGGATCCGTTGCTGCCCGACTTGGTGGTGTGCCGGCCGGAGTACGCCGACGCGGTGCTCAGCGTGGCCGGCTGATTGCGGTGGATGGTCCGATCGCAATGGCACAATGCACAGAATGCGGATGTCGGCCAAGGCGGAGTACGCCGTCCGGGCGATGGTTCAGCTCGCTACGGCCGCCACCGGCACGCTGGTCAAGACCGACGACATAGCCGCGGCGCAGGGCATACCGCCGCAATTTCTTGTCGACATCCTTACCAACCTGCGGACCGATCGCCTGGTGCGCAGCCACCGCGGTCGCGAGGGCGGCTACGAACTGGCGCGCCCGGCGACCCAGATCAGCATCGCCGACGTGCTGCGCTGCATCGACGGACCGCTGGCCAGCGTTCGCGACGTCGGGCTCGGTGAGCTCCCTTACTCCGGGCCGACCGCGGCGCTGACCGACGTCTGGCGGGCGCTGCGCGCCAGCATGCGTTCGGTGCTGGAAGAGACGACGCTGGCCGACGTCGCCGCAGGTGCGCTGCCCGGGCATGTCGCGAAACTTGCTGACGACTACCGGGACCAGGAGAGCGAACGGCACGGGTCTCCGCGCAGCGGCGACTGACTTTTTGATCCGCCGAGTGTCACGCCAGAGTGGCGCTGGTCGCCGCGCTGGGGGCACCGCCCGCTTGCGGGGGACACTCTGGCGTGACATTCGGCGACAAGGGGGGCGCCGCTCAGCCGCCCGAGCCCGAGCCCGCGCCCGCGCCCGAGCCCGCGCCCGAGCCCGAGCCATAGGGCCGGGTGAGGATCTCCATCCCGTGTCCGGACGGATCCGGGAAATACACCCCGCGGCCACCGTCGCGGTGGTTGATCTCGCCCGGCCGTTTCGCGCCCGGGTCCGCCCAGTGCGGCAGGCCCCGGGATTCGATCTTGCCGTAGATGGCGTCGAACTCCTCCTCGGAAACGAGGAATGCGTAGTGCTGTCGCCGGACTTCCTCCCCCTCGGGGACGTCGGCGTAGTCCAGGCTGGCGCCGTGCTCGAGGGCGACGACCATGAAGTGGCCGAACGGCGTCGGGCTGGGCAGGCCGAACAGCTCGGTGAGAAATTCCGCGGACTCCCGCTTGTCGCGGGCCGCGACGATGGTGTGGTTGAAACTGATTGGCATTGTTCTCGCCATAGTAGTCATCCCGCGAGCGACCGCATTTGTACGCCGATAGGCCCTCCAGCCCGGCATTTTGGGGACGTTCGTGGCCCAACGGCGGCTACTTGGGCGCGGTGAGCTCCAGGGCGATGTTGTCGGGGTCGCGGAACTCCAGGATGTACGACGGCCCGATGTCCTTGATCGGCTCGTGGGGGACCCCGACTTCGTCGAGATGTGCCGCGGCGGCCTCTAATTCAGCCTTGCTGGCGACCCGGAACGCGATGTGGTCCAGGCCGGCGCGGTCCTCGTGGAAGCGATCCGTGGCAACCGGCCGCAGCCCGAGCAGCGTCCCGCCCAGGTCGTAGATGACGCCGCCGTAGAGAAAGCTGAGCCGATTCCGCGTCGCCTCGTCGGCGTTGTCGGGAACCTCCACCAGCACCGGCCACCCGAACACGGCCTCGTAGAACTGCCGGGATCGCTCGATGTCGGTGACGGTGAGGCGGACGTGTCCGATGGAAGTAGTGCCTAGGCCCATACCAACCCATGGTGCCATGTTGGCAACGCGCGTTGTCTCCAATGCCGGAATCGGCCAGAATCGCGGTCGTGCGGATAGCAATGACCATGCCGGTGATGGAGCCGGATCTGGATGCGACGCTCTTGCGGACCTGGGCGCGGACCATCGACGACGGCCCGTTCTCGTCGCTGTGCTGGGGTGAGCGCATCGCATTCGACAACCCCGACAGCCTGACCCTGCTCGGCGCGCTGGCCGCCTGGACGGATCGGGTCCGGCTGGTGACGACGGTGATCGTGCCGCAGCTGCATGACCCGGTGATGCTCGCCAAGGGGCTTGCGACCGGCGACATGCTCTCGGGCGGCCGGTTGACGGTCGGCATCGGCGTGGGCGGCAGGCACGAGGACTACCGCGCCGTTGGCGCCGACCCTAAGACGCAGACGATGCGCGGCATGGCCGAACGCGTCGCGGTGATGAAGCGGGTCTGGGCGGGGGAAACCATGGCCGACGCGGTGCGGCCGGTCGGACCGCCCCCGGTCCAGCCCGGTGGTCCGCGGCTGTTCATCGGCAGCATCGGCCCGAAAACCATCCGCGGCGCGGCCGCCTGGGCGGACGGGCTGGCCGGCACAACCCTGGACCTCGACGTGGCGAAGCAAGACGAGCTGTTCGACGTGGCGCGCGCCGCGTGGGCCGAGGCCGGCAAGCCCAAACCGCACCTGGCCACCTCGTTCTGGTTCGCGTTCGGTTCGCAGCAGGACGCCCGCGCCCAGGTGCACCGGCACCTGCGGCGCTACATGAACTGGATACCGGCCGAGTACGTCGACGCGATGGCCCCGATGACCGGCTGGGCCGGTGCCGAGGATGAGCTGGCGGCGGTGCTGCGGAGGTTCGAGGGCATCGGGACCGACGAGGTCCAGCTGATTCCCACCAGCTCGGACATCGATCAGTTAAGCCGCGCCGCCGCGGTGGCGGCGAATTTCTAAACGCGGCGCGCTGGGCCGGGGCTCGGCGCCAGCCCGCCGATTATCCCCAGTCAGGCGCTAGACGCGCCGAACAGACGTGCCATGTCCGGAAGATGGGCGCACGGGCGATCGGGGCAACTTCATGGCACGCGCCGACGGCGCACGCACAACCCGTTTTCGTTGGTGGCAAATCGAATTCGACGATGCGAGCGTCGTTTACCGCATCATTTTTCTACGCCTCGACTATTTCGGTCGCGTGACGAGTTCGGGTCGAACATGTTGCACCCCAGAAACGATGCGGCTTGAAGGCGCAAACTGGGCTCTGAGTCATTCAGGGTTGCTCATCGCGGTGGGCCACTCCGCTTGGGAGACTTGGGTGTTCACTTCGTTCATGCGGGTTCTTCGGGTGGCGCTTTCCGGGATGGTGGCAGATAGTCATATCAACGAGTGAGCGCGGGTATCGGCACCGGTGGGAGTATTTATGGCGCAATTGTTAGCCAACAACATACGAGAACAACCCGTCGCCCGCGAAATGGACGAGGTCTTTCACCGCGAAATCATCGTCAGCGGTGACGACGCGCTGTCCAAGACGATCGCCGAGGAAGCTCAGGGGCGCCGGCGCGCGGATCATCAAGATCAACACCGCCGCCGATCTCCTCGGCGCGGGGGTGCATCGCGCGCGCGCCGTCGTCTGCGCGGGACCCAACGACGCGGTGAACCTCGAAATCGCTTTGCTGGCAAGGGAATACAGTCCGAACGTGCGGGTCGTGGCGCGTCTGGCCAACGACGTGCTGCGCGGGGCGGTGGCCGCGGTCAACGGCCCCGGCGCGGTCTTGGACGTCGCCGACCTCGCGACGCCGTCCGTCGTCGAGGCGGTGCTCTCGCGTGGCGCGCACCAGTTCGAGACGGCCGGTATCGAATTCGTCGTGTGGGGTTCCGAGGCGCCGTACGACGCGACGCTGCGCGAGATCTACGCCGACCTGGCGCCGGTGGCGGTGGTGCATGGCAAGAAATCACCCGTCCCCGGCGAGGTGGTGCCGTGTCCGGGCCGGGATCTGAAGGTCTACGCCGGCGACTGGACCTCGATGATCGGCCTCAAAGACGAAATGGAAGCCCGCGGGATTACGGTGCCTCCCAGAACCGCGACGCGCTCGCGTCATTCCCGCGTGCGACGTGCAATCGACGCCGCGCGCGCCATGCGCGACGACGTGAACCCGCTGCTTCTTCCCTCATTGGCCTTCGCGCTGTTGCTGACGCTCGGCTCGACGGTCGTGGTGCACAACAACTACCGGCACCCGCGGATGACGTGGCTCGACGCCCTGTACTTCACCTCCGAGACCATTACCACCGTCGGCTACGGCGATTTCAGCTTCGCTCAGCAGTCCACTCTCCTGCGACTGTTCGCCGTCGGGCTGATGTTCAGCGGCGCGATCGTCACCGCCATCCTCGTCGCGTTCCTCGCGGACCTGCTGCTGTCGCGACGCTTCGTTCAAACGGCCGGCCGCCGACGGGCACGCCACCTGCGCGATCACGTCGTCGTGGTCGGACTGGGTTCGGTCGGCATCCGCGTCGTCAGCGATCTGACCGCTGCCGGATACGACGTCCTGGTCATCGAGCAGGACGAGAACAACCGGTTCCTGTCGACCGCGGTCGAACTCGACGTGCCGGTGATTTTCGGAGACCCGACGATGCGCCAGACGCTGGAATGGGCGCGCCTCGACCGCGCCCGCGGCGTGGCGGTGGTGATGAACGACGACATGAAGAACATCGAGGCCGGCATCGTGCTGCTGGAGATCTTGGGACCCGATACGAAGGTGCCGATCGTCATGCGCGTTCAGGGCCGCGCGCTGGGTAGCGCGGTGAGTCAGCGGTTCGGCTTCGAAAACGTGCGTTCGATCGTGGACCTGGCGGCCCCCTGGTTCATCGGCGCGGCGATGGGCCTGCAGGTGCTCGGGACGTTTTGGGTCGGGCAGCGCTCCTTCATGGTCGGCGCCATGCTGGTGGCCGAGGGCAGTGAGCTCGACGGACTGCGCATGGAGCAGATGTCTACCCAAACGCGCGTCATCGCGATCACCCGACCCGAAGGGCTGGTGAGCCTGCGCCCCCGCCGCGACTCCCGGCTGACGGCCGGTGACACCGTCTACATCATCGGCCCCTACCGCGAGCTGATCGCGACGCTGCGCAAGGGCCAGCCGCCACCGCAGACCGCGTTCAACGGTGAACGCGCGGCGACACTGGCGGCGGCGCGTTCGCACCGGCCACCAACGCGGCGGCCCAGGTGGGCGCAAGACTCTGACGCGTGACAAGAACTCACCCCGGGATGTCGGCCCCCGCGTCGAGGCCGAACAGCCGGATCGCGGCCGACTTCCCTTTCAGCGCATGTGATCCCCGGTCGACGAGGCGGGGCGGTCGGGATGCCAGGGCATCGACGCATTGTTGGGTCAGCAGGATCGCATCGCCGGTGGTCTTGGTGAGTTGCTCGATGCGTGCCGCGACGTTGACTGCGTCGCCGATGAGAGTGAATTCGAGCTTGCCCGCGCCGCCGATGGTGCCGGCGATCACCACACCGGTGTTGACGCCGATGCCGATCCGAAGCTCCCCGCCGAACCGCTCGGAGACGAAGCGCTGAATAAGAACCGCGGCGATGACGGCGGCGTCGGCATGATCCGCAAGGTCGTTCGGCGCGCCGAAGACAGCCAGCGCGCCGTCGCCGAGGAACTTGTTCACATGCCCACCGGCCTCGACGACGGCGGGCACGACGATCTCGAACAAACCGTTGAGGCGGGCGACCGTGTCCTCGGCGGTGTTGGCCTCCGCGTAGGGGGTGAAGTCGCGGATGTCGATGAACATCACCGTCACCTCGCGGCGCTCACCGGTGAAGACATCGTCACCCTGCTCGAGCAGCCGCGCCGCCAAGTTGGGATCGACATAGGTGCCGAATGCCGCTTGAAGTCGTTGCCGCTCAGCCAAACCCGACTGCATACGGTTGAACGACGCCGCCAGTGCGCCGAGGTCGTCGTCCTGGACCACCGGCAGGCGTTGGCTGTAGTCGCCGGCCCCCACCCGCACAGTTGCGTCGGAGAGGTCGCGGATGGGCCGAAAGGACGGGGAGAGCATCGCGCCGATGGTGATCGGTACCCCGAGGCCAAGCGTCAAGGCGCCGGCGATCACCACCGAGAGCATCGGGCCGTCCGCGCCTCGATCGAGCGCGAACGCCGCCATCGCGGCCAGCACGGAGAACGTGAAAATGGACCCCAAAATCGCAAGGCCAAGCCGCGCGGCAAACGTCGGACGCGACCGAGGGAAGGAGTCGCCGATCCCGGTATCCCCGCCGAGGGCTGCCCTGGCCGGTCGCACTGCTCCTTCCCCAAAGTTGTGCACACCGATCACCGCCATAGCGATTCCTGTGGTGGCACCGACGATCCCGTACTGAACCAACCGCGAACCGCCAGCGCCCGCGATCACGCCGGTAACCATGAGCAGCGCGACGAGCGAGGCGGGTACCAACGACAGCGCTCGAATATCAGAGGCACGAACCCAGGCGTAGGTATCTTCCAGCGCCTGTGCGCGGTCAACCGCGCGGCCGGCCGCCCACTGCTGCGCACGGCGCAACCGTCGACCAGCAGGAAAGACACTGATCAACGCCATCCCCAGCGCGACGACGCCTGCGAGAACGGACGCCTTTATGTAGTGGGTGGAGTGGGTGGACTTCTCGAGCGCGAGAACAATCCACGACCAAACGAGGAAAACCGGCAGCGTCGAGGCGAACGCCCCGATCAAGAGCACCCACGAGTACCTCGGCCCGTAACGATCCCACGCCCATTTCCAGATGCGATCCATGCGACCCGACACTAAACGACAAGCTGCTGACCATGCTCACCGTCGGCGTTTGCTGGCCTAGTCCCGATGGTGGCGACCCGCTTCGCCCGGCTCCGCCGCGCTTGCGATCGCCACTACACGTCGTAGTAGAGCGCGAACTCGAAGGGGGTCACCCGCAGGTTGAACGGGGCGATCTCGTAATCGCGCTTGTAGTTGATCCACGTCTCGATCAGGTCGGGGGTGAAAACGCCTCCGTCGGTGAGGTATTCGCTGTCTTGCTCCAGACGGTCGATCACCGCCGATAGTTGGGTAGGAGCCTGAGCGATCTCCGCGGCCTCGTCCGGCGGCAGCTCGTAGAGGTCCTTGTCGATCGGGGGAGGCGGCTCGATCTTGTTCTTGATGCCGTCCAGCCCGGCCATGAGCATCGCCGAGAAAGCCAGGTACGGGTTGCCCGACGAGTCGGGGCAACGGAACTCCAGCCGCTTGGCCTTCGGGTTGCTGCCGGTGATGGGAATACGGACGCATGCGCTCCGGTTGCGCTGGCTGTAGACCAGGTTGATCGGGGCCTCATAGCCCGGAACCAAGCGCTTGTAGGAGTTGACCGTGGGGTTGGTAAAGGCCAGCAACGACGGCGCGTGGTACAGCAGGCCACCGATGTAGTGGCGGGCGGTGTCCGACAGGCCGGCGTACCCCTCCTCGTCGTACATCAGCGGGACGCCGTCCTTCCACAGCGACTGATGGCAGTGCATACCCGAGCCGTTGTCGCCGAACAGCGGCTTGGGCATGAACGTCACCGTCTTGCCGACCTGCCACGCGGCGTTCTTGACGATGTACTTGTACATCTGAAGGTCGTCGGCGGCGTGCAGCAACGTGTTGAACTTGTAGTTGATCTCGGTCTGGCCGCCGCTGCCCACCTCGTGGTGGCCCTTCTCCAAATAGAACCCGGCGTTGGTCAGGTGGGTGAGAATCGTGTTGCGCAGGTCGACGAAGTGGTCGGTGGGGGCGACCGGGAAGTACCCGCCTTTGGGGCGGACCTTGTAGCCGCGGTTGGGGCTGCCGTCGGACTCGGTTGCTTCTCCGGTGTTCCACCACCCGGACGACGCGTCCACCTTGTAGAACGAGGTGTCGGTGCGCGAGTCGAAGCTGACCGCGTCGAAGATGTAGAACTCGGCTTCCGGGCCGAAGTAGGCGGCGTCCGCAATGCCGGAGCTGATCAGGTAATTCTCGGCCTTGCGGGCGACGTTGCGCGGGTCGCGCGAGTACAGCTCGAGGGTGAACGGGTCGTGCACGAAGAAGTTCACGATCAGCGTCTTGGCGGCACTGAACGGGTCGATGGTCGCGGTTTCCGGGTCGGGGAGCAGCAGCATGTCGGACTCGTGGATCGACTGGAACCCGCGAATCGACGAGCCGTCGAAGGCCAGGCCCTCCTCGAACACGTTCTCGTCGAAGCCGTAAATCGGAATTGTGAAGTGCTGCATGGTGCCTGGCAGGTCACAGAAGCGGACGTCGACATACTCGATCTTCTCGTCCCTGGCGAGTTTGAAGATATCGTCGGCCGTCTTTTCGGACGCGGAACGCTCTTGCGAACTCCGTCGCCCTTTTTGGCCGCGCTCAATGTCGTCTGGCATACACACCCCACTGCTGCGGACGTTGCCGTCATTTGGTTTCTATGACTATCGGGCACGGCGCCGGATCGTGCCACCGGAGCGGCGGGCGAGGGCCGAAGCCTCCGGCGGCTGGCAGATACTGGCGACATGGCTTTCATCGCACGCGTAGCGTCTCGCGAGGTCTACCGGAACGCATGGATGGTGCTCCGCGAGGACGACATCCGCCGCCCGGACGGCAGCCCCGGAATCTACGGGGTGGTGGACAAGCCGACGTACGCGCTGGTGATGCCCCTCGACGAACGCGACGGGCAGCGCTTCCGGTTGGTCGAGCAGTTCCGGTATCCCGTCGGCGCGCGGCGCTGGGAGTTTCCGCAGGGCACCGCGCCCGATCTGGCGGACCTCGAACCGGCCGGGCTGGCCGAGCGTGAGCTGCGCGAGGAGACCGGCTTGCGCGCAACGTCGTTCGAGGCGCTCGGCCAGCTCGACACCGCTCCTGGATTGACCAGTCAGCGCGGCTGGGTGTTCTTGGCCACCGGAATCACCGAGGGGGACGCGGATCGCGAGCATGAGGAACAGGACATGCGCAGCGCCTGGTTTCCGCGCGACGACGTCGAGGGCATGATCCGTTCGGGAGTCATCGCCGACGCGCAGTCGATCGCGGCGTACGGCCTGTTCCTCCTGCGCCCTAGGTGATCACCGAAGCCTGGTGAATTGGCTTCTGTCGCAGCTGCGTTCGCCTGTTCGTCTCACGTGTGGGTGATGTACTGCGGGCAGTAGGCCACCGCGGCGTCGATGGCGAAGGTCTTGGAGCCCTTGGCGCTCAGACCGGTCGCGTCGCCGACCTCGTTGATGACTTGCTGGCTCGATTCGCCCGCGTCGAGTGCGGTGCAGACGGCGTGTGCCTCCTTGAGGGCCGCCGCTGAGGTGGGCGGGGTGATCCCGTCCGACTCCAGCTGCGCGAGGAACGCGTCGTCGCTGTTGCTTGCGCCGGCGGTGCCGGCGAAGCCGAGCGCGGTGAGGCTCAGGGCGGCGGCGGTCAGGGCGGCGCCGGCCACGGACGCTGTGAAACGGCGAGTGAACATTGGGGTTCTCCTTGTATCGATGTGATGTGGTTGACGCTGGGTGCGTTGAAAGCAGAATCCCCGCTGCGCCTATACGGTTTCTCAACGGATTCTTGACGTGACAGTGACCATCGGCGTCCCAATCACACTGGTACGCAAGACAGCCCGCCGCGGCCACTCGAGCGTGGCCGCGACGGGCGATGCGGTTGATGGCTATGCGGCGGTGATCGTCGACATCATGGGCCGTAGTGTTTCCAGCAGCCGGTGCCGATCACGCAGATAGAAGTGGCCGCCCTGCAGCATCTGCACCGAGAAATCGGCAGCTGTGCGCGAACGCCATTCGCGCAAGTCGGATTCACTCACGATCGGATCCTCGCTGCCGCCGAAGACGTGGATCGGGCACGGCAATTCCGCTGCGCTCTCGTCCTCGTCCGTCATGCAGAGCCGCAAGTCGTGTCGAGCGGTCGTGACGGCCCGCTCATGCAGGGTCGGCCAGCGCGTCAGTTCCGAAGGCAGACCGCCCAGATCGGAAAGGAGCGCCGCGAGCTGTTGGTCGTCGAGGAGATCCACCACATGCAGGGGCGGGGGAAGATGCGGTGGGGCGTAGGCGGACAGGAACACCGCCCGCGGCACGGGAGCACCCGCCGCGGCACGCGCGCACGCCAACCGGTACGCCAGCAGGGCGCCGAAGCTGTGGCCGAAGAACATGTGCGGGCCGTCGAGGGCGGGCCCCAGCTGGTCGTTCACCTCGTCAACGAGGTGCCGCAGCGTCGGGAACCGCTCGCGGTTGGCGACCTCGACGGGAATCACCTCGAAGGCCGGCCGCAACGCTTTGTTCCAGGCCTTGAATGCCAGCCCGCCGCCCCCGGCGTGGTGGAAGCAGAACAACCGCACGGTGTTGTCGCCCTTCTGCTGGTGGCCAACGAGTCGCCTACTGGTGGATTGCTTCAATCACCATCGCGCAGGGCACTTGGCGGATGCTTGGCGGATTCTTGTGAAAATCTTGCGGCCGCGGGTTTGGCCCCCCGAACCCCGAAAAACGAACCCTGAAAGGATGCAGACGTGGTGGGCATTCTGGACCTGATCGACCGGGGCCGTAGCACCGACGAGCATCCGGTGCCGCTGTTGTTTGTCCACGGTGCCTGGCATGCGGCGTGGTGCTGGGACGAGCATTTCCTGGACTACTTCGCGGCGCAGGGATACCGCGCCGTCGCGGTGAGCCTGCGCGGCCACGGACGCAGCCCCGGCCGGGAGCGGCTGCGCCGGATACGAATTCAGGACTACGTGGACGACATCGCCGAGACGGTGGCGCGACTGCCGGCCCCGCCGGTGCTGGTCGGGCATTCGATGGGCGGCTTCGTGGTGCAGCACTACCTAGAACACCGCACCACCGCCGCGGCTGTTCTGGTCGCACCCATTCCGCCTACCGGCGCACGTCGGGTGACCGCGTACGCCGCGCGCCACCACACTCTGGCATTCCTCAAGGTCAACGCCACGTTGCGGCTGAGCCCGATGGTTGCCACCCGGATCTGGCGCGAACCCTGTTCTTTTCCGCGTCGATGCCCGATGCGCAGGTCGACCTGTATCAGCGGCGCCTCCAGGACGAGTCCTACCGGGCCTATCTCGGAATGCTGGCCCTCGAACTGGTGCGGACAAAGCGCGTCAGCCGGGTCCCGATGCTGGTGCTGGGGGCCGAGCACGACGCGATCGTCACGCAGCGCCAAATTCGGCGCACCGCTGCGGTTTACGGCGCCGAGGCGGAGATCTTCCGCGACATGGCCCACGACATGATGCTGGAGGCCGGGTGGCAGGCGGTCGCCGAGAGGATCGACGGCTGGCTCACCGCCCAGGGGCTATAAGAACCGCGCCCGCGTTTTGGGTGATCAACTGGACGACACGCCCCGTGACCCCGGGCGCCAGGTCGTGGCCCATGCCGTCGATGGTGACGTGCCGGGCCCCGTTGATGGCCGCCGCGGTGGCACGCCCCCCGCTGGGGTGCACGATGCGGTCCCTGTCGCCGTGAATAGCCAACGTGGGCAAAGTGATTCGTTCCACCTCTGCCGTGCGATCGCCCGACTTGTAGATGGCGTTGATCTGCCGTGCGACGCCGTCGCCGGCCGCCTCCCGCAGGCCGCGGTCCCAGGCCCGCGCCGCGTACTCGGCTGCACCGGCCTCGTCGGACTGGAACCCGCTGCCCGCCAGGTGGCGCACCAGCCCGACGTGCTTGCGGATGAATTCCTCGCGGGTACGCGCGGGACGCTTGGACAACAGCAGCAGCGTCGACACCGACGGTTGGCCGACCCGCCTGCTGCCCGTGGTGGAGAAGATCGACGTCAGGGACAACGCCCGGGTGGGGTAGCGGGCCGCGATCGTCTGGGCGATCATGCCGCCCATCGACATTCCGACGAGGTGGGCCCGCGCGACGCCGAGGTGGTCAAGCACCGCGACGGCGTCACCTGCCATATCGGCCAGGTCGTAGCCACTGAGCCTATGGCGGCGGGGGAGCTGCAGCGCGCGGCGCCACAGGCTCGGCGGCGCCGTGGTGGCCGGGGTGGTGCGGCCAACGTCGCGGTTGTCGAAGCGGATCACGTAAAAGCCTTGGGCGACAAGGCCGTCGACCATGGCCGGCGGCTACGAGGTCAGGTCAAGGGTCAGGCCGGCGATCAGCAGTAGTGGCGCACCGGACGGATCGCCGTCCGTCCGGTAGCACACCCGCCGGCCGGCACCGGCTTGGCAGAATCGGTCGGTCATGTCGGCGCCGGTCATGCCGGCACCGCGATCGGGCTCGTCGCCGGCTGGCGCAAGGTGCCGAACCTCAGGTTGGGGTCCACCACCGAGTCGCAGCGGAGCAGCTTGACGTCGTCGTAGTAGCTCGAGGACATCAGCCACGGCGCGCCGTCGCCCTGCTTGGGCATCAGGTGCCGCGCACGCTGGACGTACCCGGCCGCGAAGTCCAGCAGCGGGCGCGCCGCCATGTCCGGGTCGCCGACCTCGGGACGCACGGTGTCGTAACCGTTGGCGTCCAGGTGGGTCAGCAGCCGGCAGAAGTGCTCGCACAGCAGCCCGACCTTGAGCGTCCAGGACGAGTTCGTGTAGCCCACGGCGAACGCGAAGTTCGGCACGCCCGAGAGCATCATGCCCTTGTAGGCGAACGTCTCGGCGAAGTCGACCGGCCTGCCGTCGACGCTCAACGACACCCCGCCGAACATCTGCAGGTTCAAACCCGTTGCGGTGACAATGATGTCGGCGTCCAGGTGGGCGCCCGACTCCAGCTCGATCCCGGTTTCGGTGAACGTCGCGATGCGGTCGGTGACCACCGAGGCGGTGCCGTCGGCGATGGCCTTGAACAGGTCGCCGTCGGGGACCGCGCACAACCGCTGGTCCCACGGGTTGTAGGTCGGGTTGAAGTGGTCGTCGACGGGAAAGCCGTCGGGCAGTTGCTTGGCGTTGAGGTGGCGGATCATCTTCCGGGCCGGGCCGGGGAAGGTCTGGCAGAACTGGTACACCGCACGCTGTTTGAGGATGTTCTTGCGCCGTGAGAGCGCGTACCCGAGCTTGTCGCCAAGCACCTTCTTGGCGGTGTTGGCGAAGGCGTCCTTCGACGGCACCGCCATGATGTAGGTCGGCGAGCGCTGCAGCATCGTCACGTGGGCGGCCGTGCCGGCCATCGAGGGCACCAGCGTGACAGCCGTCGCGCCACTGCCGATGATGACGACCTTCTTGCCGGCGTAGTCGAGGTCCTCCGGCCAGTGCTGGGGGTGCACGATCTGGCCGGCGAACTTCTGCTGGCCCTTGAACTCGGGGGTGAAGCCCTGGTCGTAGCGGTAGTAGCCGCCGGCCATGAAGATCCAGTTGGCGCTGAACTGCACCAATTGCTCGGTGTCGACGTTCTCGACGTCGACCGTCCAGCGGGCATCGGCACTCGACCATTCGGCGCCCAGCACCTTGTGGTGAAAGCGGATCTTGTCGTCGATGCCGTTCTCGGCCGAGGTCTGGCGCAGGTAGGCAAGGATCTTGTCGGCGGTGGCGATGGCGTGGTCGTCGCGCCACGGCTTGAACTCGTAGCCGAAGGTGTGCAGGTCCGAGTCCGACCGGATCCCGGGGTAGCGGAACAGGTCCCAGGTGCCGCCGGTGGCGCCGCGCGCCTCGAGGATGGCGTAGGACCGGCCGGGGTGTTCCTTCTGCAGGTAGTAGGCGGCGCCGATGCCGGAGATCCCGGCGCCGACAATCAGGACGTCGACATGCTCGACCCGGGCGCCGGCACTGCCTGCGGTGCGGTTCATGACTAACTCCTTGCGGTGGGGCTGGTGGCGGAAAACGCGATGTACCAATAGTCGCGCCCCGAAGGCCGTCGCAATAGCGCAATACGCCCTAATATCTGAATTGTTTAGTGCAGCATGCACCATCCCGCGTTACGCTGGGTCGATGGCATGGAAACCGCCCTCACCGCGGTGTCAGGAGTTGATCCGGCAGTGCGCACAAGTCATCGTCAACGCGCGCCCGGAGTGGCTCGAGGAACTCGACCGTGCCGTTCTCGCGGCCAGCCCCACTATCGCCGCCGACCCGGAACTCGCCGCGGCGGTGAGCCGCAGCAACCGCGCCAACCTTTACTTCTGGGGCACCGCCAACGTGCGTGACCCCGGCGCCCCGGTGCCGGCGAACACCGGCGCCGAGCCGATGAACATCGCGCGCGAATTGGTGCGCAGGGGGCTTAATGCGTATGCGCTGGACGCCTATCGCGTGGGGGAGGGGGTGGCCTGGCGAAGGTTCATGGAAATCGTGTTCGAGCTGACCTCGGACCCCGCCGAACTCCACGAGGTCCTCGACGTGGGCTCACGGTCGGTCAGCGCGTTCATCGACGCGACGCTGGCCTTCATTGCCGCCCAGATCGAGCAGGAGCTGGACGAACTCACCCGCGGCAGCCACGCGCAACGACGCGAGACCGTCGCGCTCATCCTCGAAGGCGCGCCGATTCCCCGGCGGCGGGCCGAGGGCCGCCTCGGCTACCCGTTGACGGGCGACCACACCGCGGCGGTCATCTGGAGTGACTCCCCGGAGGGTGATCTGTCCCGGCTGGACAAGGCCGCCGAGGCGTTCGGTCAGGCGGCCGGTGCCCGCCCTTTAACGGTGCTGCCCAGCTCCGCCACCCGCTGGGTCTGGGTGTCCGGCGATGGGTCCGCCGACGGGATCGACATGGGCGCACTGCAGGACGCGATCGATCCCATGTCCGACGTGCGAGTCGCCATTGGACCCACGGCCAACGGCATCGATGGATTCCGGCGTAGCCATTTCGACGCCGTCACCACACAGCAGATGATGGCGCGGTTGCACTCACCGCAGCGCATCGCCATGTTCGCCGACGTTGCGCTGACCGCGCTCATTACTGCCGACACCGACCGCGCCGCCGAGTTCGTCCATCGCACCCTCGGTGACTTCGAATTCGCCGATGCCGAATTGCAGCACTCCGTAAGAACATTCGTCAACCTGCAATGCAACTCATCGCGCACCGCGAACCAACTCTTCACGCATCGCAACACGTTGTTGCGTTGGCTGAACCGCGCCGACGAACTGCTGCCCCGCCCATTGGCGGAGTGCAGTGTTTCGGTGGCCGTCGCGCTGGATGTCCTGCGCTGGCGCGGGCAGTGACCGAAAGCGCCGTATTCGCGGGCTTTTTCCCCTTTTTCACTACTCTTCATATTTGCGCCGCCTTTGACCCGCACACTGACGGGATCGCCGACGTCAGAAAGACGCCAATAGGGAAGGAACCGCATACATGCCCTCACCTCGCCGGCTGGTCAGACTGACCGTCCCCATGATGGCTGGCGCCGCGCTGGTTGCCAGCGCCGCGATTGCCACTGCCGACCCCGTGAACGACTCGTACCTGGCTCAGCTGCGCGCCATCGGCTTCAGTTGGCCGGAGGGCCACGAGGGGGCCCTGATCGGGATGGCGTACCTCATCTGCGACGACCTTGGGTGGGGCTGGACGGGAACCCAGATTGCCCAGCACGTCCACGCCAACCTGGACGCTGATGGCGTTGCTTATGGGGACGTCGCAAACATGGTGAACGTCGCACATTCGACGTATTGCCCCAACCAGAGGTGCTGGGCGCCGCACTGCTAGCGCCGTCACTCAGGCGTTAGGCCAGCGTTAGGCCCCTGCGCCAAGCACGTTCCGACGTGGCGTCGTCCCGCTCGTTGAGGCGTTGTGTTGCAAAGAAACTCGTCGGGGAGCGGTCGGCGCTGTGGCGCGTCCACTCTTGCGTGTTACGGAGTAGGAGTTCCGTCGTTGCCGGGCGACCCGTCGCCACCGCCATCGGTGCCGCTGCCCGCGGTGCCGCCGTAGCCGCCGCTGCCGGGTGTGCCCAAGCTGTCAGCAACAGTGCCGCCGTTGCCGCCGTTGCCGCCGTCACCGCCGTTGCCGCCGATGCTGCCGGGACCGCCGATCGCCCCGCCCAAGCCGCCCGCGCCGCCGTCTCCCGCGGTACCACCGCTGCCACCGGTGGCAGCGCCGTTACCACCGTTGCCGCCCAGGCCGCCATCGCCGCCCTGCCCGCCGTTGAAGTCGCCCGCCGGATCGCCGGCCCCGCCGGCCCCGCCGGCACCCGCAGTACCGCCCGTGCCACCGCTTCCGCCGGTGCCCAGGGCCCCGGCACCGGTGCCCGACGCGCCGCCGCCGCCGGCGGCTCCGCCGTCACCACCCATGCCGCCGGTGCCGCCATCGCTCCCGCTGCCCGCCGTGCCCGAGCCACCCTGACCGCCGGCCCCGCCGTCGCCGCCGGTGCCGCCGTTGCCGTTGGTGCCATCGTCGCTGTTGCCGCCGAGGCCGCCTTGGGCGCCGGCCCCGCCATGACCGCCGGCCGCGCCGGTGCCATCGAGGCCCGCACCCCCGCTGCCGCCGCTGCCACCCATGCCGCCGCTGCCACCGGTACCGGTACCGGTCGTGCCGCCGCTACCCGCGTTGCCGCCGTTGCCGCCCAGGGCGCCGTTGGCGCCATCGCCAAACGTGTCACCCGGGGCAGTGTTCGTGCCGCCGTTGCCGCCGTCGCCGCCGTCGCCGCCGCTGCCGCCGTCGCCGTCGCCGCTGTCGGCATCACCGGCGTTGCCGCCAGCCCCGCCATGGCCACCGGCACCGGCTGTGCCCGCGGTCCCGCCCATCCCGCCGGTACCCGCGTTGCCGCCGCTACCACCGCTGGCGCCGTCGCCGCCGTTACCGCCGGTATTGGTGCCGGCGCTGCCGTCGGTGCCGCCGGAGCCGCCGTTGCCGCCGTTGCCGCCGGCGGTGCCGTTGCCGCCGTTGCCGTTGAGGCCGGTGGTGTCTCCGGCGTTGCCGCCGGTGCCGCCGTTGCCGTCATTTCCGCCGCCGAATCGCAGGTTGGGGTCTAGGCCGGTGCCGGCCGAGGCGTAACGGTAAATACCGCCGCTGCCGGCGTCGCCGCCGGCTAAGCCGGTGCCGGCGGCGGCGCTGCTGGCATTGCCGGCGGTGCCGGCGTCGCCGCCGTCGCCGCCGTTGCCGCCCACACCACCGGTGCCCGCGTTGCCGCCGTTGCCGCCATCGCCTCCGTTGTAGGCAGGAAGGCCGCCCCCGTATTCGGAGGAGCTGCCGTAGCTGTCGGCGCTGTTGCCGCCGTTGCCGCCGTTGCCGCCGTTGCCGTTGGCTCCGGTGCCATTGCCGCTGCCGCCGGTCCCGCCATCGCCGCCGACGCCGCCAGCTTGGCCAAAGCTGATGGCGCTGGCAAGGCTCTTGCCGGCGTTGCCGCCCGCGCCGCCCGCGCCGGCATTGCCGCCAGCGGCGTTCGTGCCGGTGCCGGACCCACCGTTGCCGCCGTAGCCGCCGTAGCCACCGGAGCCGCCATCACTCTCGGCGCCCGGGCCAGTCATTCCGGTGGCGGCGTCGGCGCCGTCCGCCCCGGCCGCACCGGTGCCACCGCCGCCGCCGCCCGCGAAGCCGTCGCCGCCGTTGCCGCCGTTGCCGCCGGAGCCGCCGGAGCCGCCGCCGCTGTGGAACCCGCCTGCACCGGCGCTGCCGCCGGCGCCGGCGGCGCCGCCGTCGCCGCCTTTGCCGCCCACACCGCCGCCGGTGATGTCGGCGTTGCCGCCCATGCCGCCGTCGCCACCCGAGCCGCCGTCGCCGCCAATGCTGTTGCCAACGGTGTCGACATTGCCTGCGGTGCCGCCGTCGCCACCGGCGCCGCCGGCGCCGGCGTTACCGCCGTTGGCCCCAGCGAATTTGACGGAACCGCCGTCGCCGCCTTGGCCGCCTTGGCCGCCATCGCCGGCCTCGCTTTGGCTCTTCACGCCAATGGTGGTGCCGCTATCGCCGCCGTGGCCGCCTGCGCCGCCCGCGCCACCTGTGCCGCCGGCGGCGAGGCCTTCACCGCCGCCGCCGCCATTGCCGCCATCGCCACCATCCTGGCTACGGCTTATCGCGCCGATGCCGTCAACGTTGCCGCCGCTGCCGGCGGCACCGCCATTGCCACCGGCGCCGCCGTTGCCACCCACGGACCCCGTTCCAGTGCCGTCGCCGCCGTAGCCGCCCAAGCCTCCGGCGCCGCCACCGCCGCCGATGCTGTTGCTTTGTTGGCCTGTGACGTCAGCGGCGCTGCCGCCCTGGCCGCCGACGCCGCCGGCGCCACCGGTGCCACCGCCACCGTCGCCGTTGCCGCCGGTTCCGCCCTGGCCAGCGTCCCCGCCCGAGCCGCCGACGCTCACGCTGCCGCCGACATTGCCGGCATTGCCGCCGGCCCCGCCATTGCCGCCGGCCCCGGCATTGCCGCCCACGGCCCCCGTCCCGGTGCCATTGCCGCCGTTGCCCCCGTCGCCGCCGTCGCCGCCGAGGTAGCCCTGGCTACCCACGCCATCGATGGACACAGAGCCGCCCTGGCCGCCGGTGCCGCCGCCACCACCCGTGCCGCCGCCGGTGAGGCCGTCGCCGCCGTAGCCGCCGTCGCCGCCTTGACCGCCGTGCGCGCCGGCTGCCTTTGCCGCCAACTCGGTGAGTTGTTGGCTCTTGACGTCCACATCGCCTGTGCCGCCGTTGCCGGAGGCGCCGCCGTTACCACCCAGACCGCCGTCGCCGCCGACGCCGCTGGTGCCGGCGCCGCCATCGCCGCCGTAGCCGCCGTCGCCGCCGTTGCCGGCTAGGCCGCCGGGGCTGCCCGCTCCGGGTTGCCCGTCGACCACTATCCCGTTGCCGCCGTTGCCTCCCTGGCCGCCCTGGCCGCCCTGGCCGCCGTTGTAGCCGTTGATCGCGCCGTCGCTCCCGGTGCCTCCCTGGCCTCCCTGGCCGCCGTCGCCGCCGTCGCCGGCGCTGCCGGCGACGCTGTTATCGGCTGTGCCGGCGCTGCCGGCGTCGCCGCCCCTGGCGCCGTCGCCACCGCTACCGCCGGCGCCGCCGGCGCCGATGCCGTTGTCGTCGTTGGTGTCGAAGCCGCGACCACCGGCGCCGCCCGCGCCGCCTTGACCGCCGTAGCCGCCGTCGCTCTCGGAATTCATGCCGTTGCCGGCGCCGACGTTGCCGCCATTGCCGCCATTGCCGGCGCTGCCCCCGGCACCCGCATTGCCGCCCGCGGCCCCGGGGCCATTGCCGGTGCCGCCGTCGCCGCCTTGTCCGCCGTCGCCGCCAGTTCCGCCCGAGCTGTACGTTGCGGCGCCGCTGGGGCCGGCGCCGCCTGCGCTGGCGCCGTTGCCTCCCGCGCCACCGGCACCGCCCGTGCCGCCGCCGGCGAATCCCTGACCGCCACCGCCGCCGGCGCCGCCGAAGCCGCCGCTGCCGCCGTAGGTGTACCCGCCGGTACCGGCGCTGCCGCCGGCGCCGGCGGCGCCGCCTGTGCCGCCGCTGCCTCCGACGCCACCGCTTCGGCCGTCGTCACCTACGGCGACGGTTTGGCCGCCACCGCCTGCGTCGCCGCCGTTGCCGCCGTTGCCGCCGTTGCTGGCGTATGTGGCGTCGCCTGAGGTGCCGCCGGCGCCGCCGGCGCCGCCATTGCCGCCGGCGCCCCCGTTGGGACCGGTGCCTGAGGTGCCGCCAGCGCTGGCTGCGGCGCCACTAAGGGCGGTGGCAGCGCCGGAACCGCCATCGCCAGCTTGGCCGGCAGCGGCGGCAAGGTTGACCTTGATCGAGCCGCTGCCCGCGGTGCCGCTATCGCCGCCATCGCCGCCTTGCCCGCCTTGCCCGCCCTGGCTGGCCTGGCTGGTGCTCTGATCATTGGTGCTGGCGCCGGTGGCGTTGCCGCTATCGCCGCCGTGTCCGCCCTCGCCGCCGGCGCCACCGTTGCCGCCGCCGCCAAGGCCGCTCCCGCCGGTGCCGCCGCCGCCGCCGTCGCCGGCGTTGCGGCTGCCGCTATAGGTGTTACCGCCGGTGGCGCCGCCGTCGACATTGCCGCCCGCGCCTGCGGCCCCGCCGGCGCCCCCGGCACCAGCGTTGCCGCCCACGGCGCCAGACCCGGAGCCGACTCCGCCGTCGCCGCCCTGGCCGCCGTAGCCGCCGCCGCCGCCGAAGCTGGTGCCCTGATCGGCGATGACGTTACCGCCGTTGCCGCCCTGGCCGGCCGCGCCGCCGGCGCCACCCGCGCCGCCGCCACCGACGCCGCCACCGCCAGTACCGCCGCTGCCGCCGTCGCCACCGTAGCCGCCGTTACTGCCGGAAGTGTCGCCGTACTGGTCGGGACCCGGACCGGAAACCTTGCCGCCGGAACCTGCGGCCCCGCCGGCACCGCCCGCACCGGCATTGCCGCCCACCGCCCCCGCCCCGGTGCCGAGACCGCCGTTGCCGCCGTCGCCTCCGTAACCGCCATCGCCGCCGGCGCTGTTTGCAGGCTGTGCGGCGTTGGTCGCGGGCTGTGCGGCCGCAGTGATATCGCCGCCATTTGTGCCGTTGCCACCCACGCCACCTGTGCCACCGGCACCCCCGCCGGCCAAGCCGTTGCCGCCGCGTCCGCCGAGGCCACCGTCTCCGCCGCTACCGCCGTTGCTGTCGACGGCGGCTGTGCCGACGCCACCGCCGACGCCACCAGCGCCGCCGGCGCCACCATTGCCGCCTACGCCGCCCGCGCTGCTGCCGCCGGCGCCGCCCTGGCCGCCCTCGCCGCCGAAGCCACCACTACTCGAGCTGGTTGCGTCGCCGCCGGCGCCGCCCGCACCGCCGGCGCCTCCGGCACCGGCGTTGCCGCCCGCCACGCCTGCGCTCGTGGCGAAGCCGCCGTTGCCGCCCTTGCCGCCGTTGCCGCCGAAGTAGCCCTGGCTAGTGTCGCCACCGGTCGAACCGAGGCCGCCCTGGCCGCCGACCCCGCCATCGCCGCCCGTGCCGGCGGAGGTGTAACCGGTGCCGCCGTCGCCGCCGGCGCCGCCTTGACCACCTTGAGGTCCTACGGCGCGCAAGTTGATCATCTCGGTGCTTAAAGCCCGCTTGACGCCACTGTTGGCGTCGCCTGTGCCGCTGTTGCCGGACGCGCCGCCGGCACCGCCGTTGCCGCCGTTGCCACCGGCGCCGGTGGCGCCGATCCCGCCGCCGCCGCCGGCGCCGCCTGCACCGCCTTGGCCGCCAAGGCCGGCGGCACCGCTGTCTGCGTTGGGGTCACTGCTGAATATCTCGTTCCCGCCGGTGCCGCCTTGGCCGCCCTGGCCGCCGTGGCCGCCCTGACCGCCGTCGGTAAAGCCGACGCCGCCCCGGCCGGCATCGCCGCCGGCGCCGCCGACTCCGCCTGCGCCGGCGACCACGTTGGTGCCTGGGTTGCTCGCGCTGATGCTTTCAGAGAATGTGCTGGCGCCGGTGGCGTTGTAAGCGGCGCGCGGATCGCCGCCGCCGGCCCCGCCGCTGCCGGCGTTGCCGCCGAGGCCGCCGTCGCCGCCGGCCCCGCCGGCGCCGCTGGTACCGATACCGCCAGCCCCGCCGGCGCCGGCGTGACCGCCGTTGCCGCCGATACCGCCGCCCTGCGACGCACCCGTGGTGCCGCCACCACCGCCGGTGCCACCCGAGCCGCCGAGGCCACCCGCACCACCGGTCGGGCCGGCACCCCCGGCCCCGGCGTCACCGCCGGCGCCGCCGACGCCGCCATTCCCGCCAAGCTGGCCCTCATCAGCCGCGCCGCCGGCACCGGCGTTGCCGCCGTGGCCACCATCACCGCCCTTGCCAGCGGTCCCGCCGGTGCCAACGGTGCCGACATTGCCGCCAGCGCCACCGCTGCCACCGGCACCGCCGCTACCGCCCTGACCGCCAGTGACAGCGTTGCCGGTCTGGTCCAGACCCGCACCGCCCACACCGCCCACGCCGCCCGCGCCACCTACGCCACCACCGCCGGCCACGCCCAATGCGTTACCGGCGCTGCCGCCGCTGCCGGCGGCGCCTCCACTGCCCGCGTTGCCGCCGTTCGCCCCGGCGCCACCGGCGCCACCGTCGCCCCCGGCGCCGCCGACCCCACCGACACCGCCGGCCCCGGAGCCGCTGCCGATCACGCTGCTCCCGCCGGCCCCGCCAGCACCGCCGTGACCGCCGGCGCCGCCGGCACCGCCAGCTATGCCGGCCAAGGTCGCGTTCGAGGTGCCGGTAGTCCCGGCACCGCCGGCACCGCCGGCACCGCCGGCCCCTGCCATGCCACTCACCGACACCTGATTATTGACACCGCCGGCGCCGCCATTACCGCCGTTGCCGCCGGCCCCGCCCGTCCCGCCAGCCCCGCCGGTACCGCCATTACCGCCGCCGAGCAGCCCGTTGCCACCGCCGGCCCCGCCAGCGCCGCCCACCCCGCCGACGCCGGTGGCGTTGCCACCCGCACCGCCGTTACCGCCATGGCCGAACAGGGCTGCCGACCCACCGGCCCCGCCCGCTCCGCCATTGACACCGCTGGCGCCCGAGCCGCCGTTGCCGCCGTTGCCGAACAGCCAGCCGCCATCGCCCCCGGCCGCACCGGTACCGGCCGCCCCATCGGCGCCATTACCAAGCAACGGTCGACCGGTCAGCAGCTTCCACGGCGACAACAGATCGGTCAGGCTCGCCAACGGCGCGGCGTTGGCCGCCTCGGCGGCCGCATAGGTTGAGCCGGCCGTGCCCATCAACTGCACGAACTGGGCGTGGAACGCCGCCGCCTTGGTGCTGAGCGCCTGAAAATCCTGCGCGTGGCTGCCGAACAGCTGCGCAATCGCCGCCGACACCTCGTCGCCGGCGGCGGCGATAATCGACGTCGTCGACGGCGCCGCTGCCGCACTGGCTTGGTTGATCGCCTCCCCGATCCCACCTAAGTCCGTCGACGCCGAGGCCAATGCCTCCGGAGCTGCGATCAGAAACGACGACATCGTGGGTCCCCTCACTTCGATGTGAAACGCGACGTGCTTAAGGGCAACGTGCTCAAGGCAGCGCAGGGAACTGTACGCCACGTAAATTAGGCTTTGTGACCGGATTCACGAATTTTTTTTTGGCGTTTGCCCTCAAGTGCGGGTTGCGTGTGTAGTCGCTGGGGGCGGCCAAAGGCCAAGGTGCGCCGCCTTTGTGACGGGGTTGTCGATCGAGTAAGCGTCGCGGCGGAGTGTTATTCCTGCCACTAGGAATCAATTCAAATCGGCTGCCCGTTCGGCGCTGTTCGTCCGGGGTCGCTGGGCCGCGCACACTCGCGGGTGTCACGGAGGCGGCGAGCTTCCCTTCATGCTCGCGGTGCGCGGATACCCAGGATTGGTGCCGCCACCGGCGGACCGAGTGCTCGTCGTAGCAACCATCCGCGCCGCCACCGCCATCGCTGCCATACGTATTCAAAACGCCGCGATGGCAGGCGGCGTAGCCGATCTCCGGGCGCACGGCCTAGCGCCGTGGCATGGCTCAGTATGTCTCGGGACGTCTCAGGGTGCGGTCGAGAAGTGCAGCTCGCTGGGGACGGCGGCAACGCCCGCCTCGTTCTTGAAGTTCATGTAACTGCCGCCGTTGAAGCCCAGCGCATAGGACTTGCCCGCTTCCAGCGTGCAATCGAGGGAGAAGGTCATGCCGTCGGCCGAGATGGTCGGCGACTTCTGGCAGGGCGGGTAGGTGCCGTTCGCGACGTTCACGAACGAATAGGAATCGGCCATCATCACTACTCTTCATATTTGCGCCGCCTTTGGCCCGCACACTGACGGGGTCGCCGACTTCAGAACGACGCCAATAAGGAAGGGACCCGCATCACATGCCCTCACCTCGCGTTAGGCCCCTGCGTCAGGCAAGTTCCGACGTGGCGTCGTCCCGCTCGTTGCTGGCGTACTGACGCACGCCCGTCTGCAGCGCGGCGCGCAGCAGTTCTGGGTCGTAGGTGGCCGGTGCGGTCGAGTCGATGAACTGCTCGACGGTCGCCACGAAGCGCTCCGGGTGGTCGCCGTGCGGCATGTGTCCGGACTTCTCGAAGATCTCCAGGCGCGAACCGGGGATCTCCTTGTGGGCCAGCCGAGCGTGGCTGGCCGGGATGATCAGGTCGTCCTCGCCCCAAATGATCTGCACCGGAAGGTCTTGCATCAGGTAGGTGCGGTCCAGCATCGTGACGAACTGGCCCTGCGTGTCGACCACCGAGCGCAGCGTGCGGGCGAACGCGGCCACGGCGCCGGGCTTGCGCAACCCGCCGAGCAGGCGCGGCATGCTGGGCACGTCGCGTCCGAATCGTGTTGAGCCGACGACATTTCCGACGGCGCGGCCGAGGAGTTCCAACGCGGGGACCGCGCCGGGGACCTTGAGCAGTGAGAGCGCCTCGGCGCCCATCGGCATCGCGGCCAACCGCAGAGCGATGCTGACGTCCTTGGACACGCCGCCGGCGCTCACCAGCACGACGCGCTCGACGAACTGCGGGTAGTGGTAGACGAACTGCATCGCGACGCCGCCGCCAAGCGAATGCCCGACGACCGTGACGCGGTCGATGCCCAGCGCGAGGAGCAGGTCGCGCACGCCGTTGGCGAAAGCCGCCAACGAGTAGTCGGCGCGCGGCTTGTCGGACTCGCCGTGGCCCAGCATGTCGGGGGCGATGACGGTGAATCGCTGAGCAAGCTTGGCGTGCACGGAGTCCCATGTCGTGGAGTTGTCGCCGACGCCGTGGAGCAGCAGGATGACGGGACCGGAACCGGCGATACGGTACGCGCGGCGGTGGCCGTGAATGGTGACGAATCGCAGCGACGGCGCGGCGACGTTCCGAACGGGCCGCAGGTGACGGCTTGACCGGTTCGCCATGGTCTTGTCCTCTCCCTGGTGTGCTTCCTGGCCGCCGAAGCGGTGTGTTGCAAAGAAGCTTGTCGGGGAGGGCTTGCAAGATTCTTGCGGAGCGCCTGGAGGATTCTTGCGGCGCGATGTAGGCGGCGACATGCCGTTAACGCCCCGCCTGGGTGTCGGTCTGAACTCGCCATGAAGTTTCGCGAGCGCGACGTAGCAAATTTGCTGCGGGGTAAGGTGCTGCTGCCCTTCTTGGGATTTGGATGCCGCCGCCAAGTGATGGGAGCCGACAATGTCGTCGTATGTGATAGCAGCACCTGAGGTTTTGGCCGCGGCATCGGCGGACTTCACCGGCGGCGGTGAGGCGATCAGAGCCCAACTCGGCTGCAGTGACCCGAACGACCGGCATTGTGGCCGCTGCCGGCGATGAGGTGTCGGCGGCCATCGCCGGGCTTTTAGGCACGCACCCCCAGGATTACCAGGCGCTCTGCCCACTGGCGGCGGCCTTTCATGATCAGTTGTGCAGACATTGCGCAGGGGCGCGGGCGCCTATACGGCCGCCGAGGCCGCCAACGCCCTGCCGTTGGCGGGCCTCGAGGATTTGGGTGTCTTTTCGCCCATCGAGCTGCTGACCGGGCGCCCGCTGGTCGGCAACGGCGCCAACGCGGCCGCGGGGGGCGGCCAGGCAGGTGCCGGTGGCGGGTGGCTGTGGGGCGATGACTCTCGCGCGGAGCGGCTACTCAAACACGACAAAGATCGGAGCAGGATCCGGAGTTCCGTTCTGGCCAGCCACGCCGTCGCTGCCGCCATCGGTGCCGGTGCCCAAGGCCCCGCCGAAGCCGCCGTAGCCGCCAGTGGCGCCGTTGTCACCCGTGCCGCCGTCGCCGCCGTTGCCGCCATCACCGCCGCCGCCGCCGATGCCGCCACCGCCGGCGGCCCCACCTGAGCCGCCCGCGCCGCCGCTTCCCGCGTTACCGCCGCTGCCACCGATGGCACCGCCGTTACCGCCGTCGCCGCCGCGGCCGCCGTCAGTGCCGCCGGTAGTGCCGTCGGTGCTGCCGGAGCCGCCGTTGCCGCCGTTGCCGCCGGCGGTGCCGTTACCGCCGTTGCCGTTGAGCCCGGTTGAGTCCCCGGCGTTGCCGCCGTTGCCGCCGTCGGCGCCCGCGCCGCCCTGGCCGCCGCCGACGCCGGCACTGCCGGCCACTGTGTTATCGGCGATGCCCGCGCTGCCGGCGGCGCCACCGGTGGCGCCGTCGCCACCTTTACCGCCGGCGACCATGCCGAATAGGTGGTGGCCCCGAGTGGCCCGCCCGGTTTCGAGCCCGCCGACAATCGCCACCTCGCCAAGAGGGACGCGGCGGGAAGCGCCCAGCGGCGTCGACGAGCCGCGACAACAGCGACCCGGCGAACTGCCGGCTAGTCAGCCAGCAGCCGCGGGCGCGGTCGGGCGCTCAGGGACGGCGCAGGGTGACGATGGTGACGTCGTCGTCGATGTTGTCCGACGCCATCGCCGTCCAGATCCAGGACGCGGACGCCTCGCCGGCGCCGCCGAGGATCTGGGCCAGTCGGTCGAGGCCGTCGTCGATGACTTCGCCGCGACGTTCCACCAGACCGTCGGAGTACATGATCAAACCGTGTCCGGGTTCGATCGTGAATGTGCTCGGCTCGTAGGCGATGCCGGTGACCCCGATCGGCGGCGAGAGCCGGATCGGCGCGGCGGTAACCGCCGGGGCCTTGGAAGATGAGGAAGGTGCCGCCGAATTGGTCACGTACGGGATCAGGTGGCCGGCGCACGCCGCCTCCACCTGTCCCGAGCGGAGGTCCACCCGCGCGGCGATGACGGTGGCGAATGCGCCGGACATCATGTGCGCGCAGAACTCGTTGAGCTGGTTCAGCGCCTCGGCCGGGGCGACGCCGGTGAACAACTGCGCGCGCAGCACGTTGCGCAACTGCGCCATCGTGCCGGCCGCGGTGATGCCGTGACCGGCGACGTCGCCGATCAGCACGATCAACCGCCCGTCGCGCAGCTCGAATGCGTCATACCAGTCGCCGCCGACATTGTCGCCCGCGGCCGGCTCGTAGTGCGCCGACAGTTGCCAGCTGTCCAGCACCGGGATCGAATCGGGCAGCAGGCTGCGCTGCACCGTCTCGGCCATACGCAGCGCCCCGCGGGCGCGGCGGTACAACGACTCCACCAGGTGGCGTCGCAACGCCTCAGCGGACTCGATCTCGCTGCGCGCCCACGGTTCGCTGCGTTCGCGGACGATCTCGCGCCACCGGTCGAACGACTTGCGTGGGCTGAGCCGGATCCGGTCTCCCTCGCTGACCGCGATCGCCTTGTTATGCGGGTCGCCGCCCCAGTCCACGGAGCGCAGCGCCTCGCGCCGGAACCAGATCGCGTACTGCCCGTCGGGGAGGTTCAGCGCGAGCGCGCCGGCGGCCAACTGCGGATCAGGGTCGATCCAGGGCAGCTCGGTGGACAGGCAGTCGCAGCTCGCGACCTCATCGGCCGCGCCGCGAGCCCAGGCGGCGACGGCAGACACGATCTCCGGCGGCGGGACGGACCCGAGCAGCCGGGTGTCGCCCTGGATGTTGACGATGACGCCGTCGGCGGCCACCAGATCGAGCAGGTCGGGCGCACCGAGCAGCGCATCCGCGAGCCGCTCGCTGTCGTCAAGCGTGGCCGCGGCGAGCTTGACCAGCACCGCCTGCGCGGCCAGCCGGCGGTGCAGCTGGTCCTCCTCGAACCGGTCGACGAGGCGCAGCGACAGGGTCGAGCCGAGGAACTCCGCCGCCACCCGGGTCCCGAAAGGCGGCAGATGCGGGCCGGCGTAGTGGTGGCAGGCAATCAGCCCCCACAACCGCCCGTGCCGCAGCAACGAGATCGACATCGACGCGTGCACGCCCATGTTCTGCAGGTATTCGACGTGAATCGGCGAGACGCTGCGCAGCGTGGCATACGTGAGATCCAGTGGCGTGCCGCTCGCCGGGTCGATGCTGGGCACGAGCGGCGCGGGCGTGTAGTTGACGTCGGAGATGAGCCGAATCCAGTTCTTCTCGTAGAGCGCCCGCGCCTGCGCCGGGATGTCCGTCGATGGGTAGTGCAGGCCGAGAAAGGAATTGAGGTCTTCGCGCTTCGACTCGGCGACGACCTCACCGTTGTACTCCTCGTCGTAGCGGTAGACCATCACGCGGTCGAAGCCGGTGAGGTCGCGGACACCGCGCGCGGTGGTGTTGTACAGCTCGGTCAGGGTGGCGGCACGGTTCAGCTCCTCCACCGAGTTGCGCACCGCCTGGTAGGTGTTCGGGAAGGAGAACGGCCGCTCGCCGAAGGCGATCTCCAGCTCGACCAGCAGCACCCCGCCCGGCGCGCGATGCAGGATGGCGTCGAACGGCCGTTGCGTGCCGTCGACGTCGATCTCGCACTCGATCGGGTTGCGCTGGCGCAGATCGCCGAACGTCGACGCCGCCTGCTCGACCTGGCCGGCCTGTTCGGCGCCGATCAGCGCTGACAGGTGCCGGCCCACCACGGCGTCGACGGGGCGACCGAGCAACTCGGCGACGTTGGCGCTGACCTGACGGACGTCGAACTCCGGTTCGCGCACGACGGCGAGCACGCCGCGCGGCTGGATGCTGCCCGGGATGTGGATCGGTTCGCGGGCGCAGTTGTCCAGGTCGATGGGCGTGCCGACCGGGACGAGGCCATCCGGGTGATCTCCCGATTCCGACGGCGGGATCGGCCCGTTGTCGCTGCTCATGCGATCGGCTCTGTCGGTTCGGTGATGGGCTTGGTAATGGGCTCGGTGATGGGCAAGAGCCCGGCCTCCTTCGTATCAGGGTGGTCTCGCCATCGCCGGGCCATCGCTGGCTGAGACGAAACCAGCCAGCGAATGGAGATTTCTAGCCCTTGACCACCGCGCATCAAACCGAGGGTTCCCACTTCTTCACCAATCGATTCCTCACGCGTCAATTCTGCGCGGGCGCGCGGTGCTACGCGGGGCGCCTCCAACGCGCCGAACGTGGTGGTTATGTACGGATTTCAAAGGTTTCTGGTACGTAGGCCATGCGGTCGGCGAACGGATTCACCGCAATCGCATCAGTGCCTCAGGACACCAGCGAGTCAGTCTCTGATGCGGGTGAACACCTGATCGTAGGGCCCGCCCCTACACGCAGTACCCGCTGCGTTCTCCAGGCCGTGGCCGGAGAGCGAGGTGATCGGGTCCGCAGCCGGCTTCGGTAGTGGGAACAGATCGGTCATCGTGACGTGGCTGGTCCCGCCGGCCGCGCACGCGATGTCGTAATCGGTGTTTCGCGTCCATGATCCACTGGCGAACAGACCAATTGATGGTCACTGAAGTCAGTGAGCACGAAACGGCTCAGGCAACGACCCCCGGCGCGCAGGCAGAAGGTATCGACGCTGAAGTCTTGATCGCCAGGCTTGGTTTGGCCGCCGCCGGTCACCCGGGAGCGATAGAAGCCGCGCAGGCCTAGTGCGGGGGACGCCACCCCGCGCCGGCATGCTGGTGGGGTCGATGACGCCGGAAATGTTGGCGTCGCCGGTCCGGGTGAAAGTCACGCTGTGTTTGCTGTAGCAATCAACGGAATCCTCGATCCACTCGCCGGCCATACTGCCGTTCGGGCCAGGACGCAGGTAGATCCAGTGCCACTCTTCGAGATCATGGCCGTGGCATTTTTCGGTATCCACACGACGCCGTTCCAACGCCCGTTGATGTCGTCGAAGACCATCGTCGTCGGGTGCGGGAACGTCCCGGAGCTTCGCGACGCGGTGGCGACGCACCCCTTTGCGCCGCACACCGACCGCAGGGTCCACGTCTCGTTACCCGGCGGCTCCATTCCCTGCTCTTCCTTGCCCGACAGGTCAATGCTGGGGCCAAAGGAGACTTTGTAGGTGCCGGTGAAGGGGCCATCACTTGATTGCGGGCCCGTGGCGCCGCCGGTAGAGCCGGGGGAGCCTGAGTTGCCGCCGGTCAAGGCGATAGCGCCGACGATAGCAACGACCGTGATCGCCGCCGCGATGCCGCTGACCAGGATGATGCGATTACGTTTGCGATTCGGCTGAGAACCCCGCGAACCGGTTCCTCCGGGCCCCTTTCGCAGCCGTGACGGGCGGAATGGGGTCGCCGGTCGGACCCGAGGCTGGCCGCGGACCGCCCGCTGGGGGCTGCGGGATGTACTGGTATTGGGTCTCATCGGTGGGTACAGAGCCTCCGCTCGGCGCGGCGGGGTATAGTTCCGCGACGCGGTAGGGGGAAACGCCACGTGGTCGGTCCGGGACCGGCTCAGCGCCGTATCCTTTTGTGTGCGTAGTCGTTTGGGTGATCGCCGCCCGAGCCGCCCGGGCCATCTCGGTCACGGTCGAAAAGCGATGGTCGGGATTCTTGGCCATTCCGGTTGCGATAACCGCGTCAAGCTGGGCGGGCAGGCCGATCCTAAGCGCCGACGGCCGAGGCGGCGGCACGTTCAGATGCCCAACGATTTGTCGTTCGAGACTGTGCCCCGGGAAGGGCTGGGTACCGGTCAGACACTCGTGGAAGACGCACGCGAACGCGTAGGTGTCGGCGCGAGGGTCGACTTTGTCGGCGCTTAGTCGTTCCGGCGTCATGTAGGCCCAGCTCCCGATCACGTTGCCGGTGGCCGTCATCCGCTTGTCCCCGGCCGCGCGGGCGATGCCGAAATCGATCAGATAGGCGAAGTCATCTTCGGTGGTCAGGATGTTGGAGGGTTTGACGTCGCGGTCGTCAGTGCCGGCGTCATTGCTGCCGTCCCAAGTGTGGAGGCCGACCAGCTTGGGCGCAGCCCACAAACGCATCGGGGCGCTCGAGGCCGAGTTGCAGCTTGGCAAGACGGTTCCTGACCCGACTGCCCGGCGGTGTCAGTCAGCCTCTGCGGGCGACGTCTTGGCTCAGGATCTGCGGCCAGGTCTCGACATCGGCCGGGGTGTGCGCCACGGTGAGTGTTGACCGCGGCATCAGCGCGGCAAGTGATTCCGCGGTCGACATCGGATGCGCCGGGTCGCCGATCCAGGCCAGAATCGTCGTCGGCACCTCGATTCGTGCAAGGGCCTCGCGAGCGGGCAGGTCGCTGAGAGCCGCGCCTCGAAACAGTGACGGCAGCAGCGCGTCGGCCACATCGGGAACTGTTTCGGGCGCGCCGACCGTGGCTGGCGGCGGAGTCGCCCCACGCGCCGACGCGATGAATGCCTCGACTCCCTCGGTTTCGATACATTCGGCCGCAGCCCGGTAGTTCGCCGCCTGCGCGGGACGCGTTTGCCACGCAGTGGCCGGCACCATCAGCGTGAGACCGACGAAACGGTCCGGCTCGCGGGCAGCAGCGTGCAGCAGCGTGCCGGTACCCATGGATGGGCCGACTCCGTGCACCCGTTCGCCGGGAAACCATTTGTCGAGCAGTCGTAGAAGATCCTCGGCAAGGCGTTCCCACCGGTAATCTTGCGGGACTTTACGCCCGGTCGACTTGCCGTGGCCCCGTGCGTCGTACCGCAGCAATCGGGTCCCACTCAGCCCCCTGCCGAGGTCGAGATTGAGCACCCGGTCGCGCGCACGGCTGGAGGTAAGTCCGTGCAGTTGAACTACCGGGTGACCACCTTCGTCGCTGAGTCCGACCGCAAGCTCTGCTCCCGGGACCACGAAAGTGGACATCACGCAACTCTTTTCATGACCGGTCGGCTCGCCCCGGAGCCGACCGCGCTGATCGAGCATTCAGGCTATCTGGGGCGTTAAGGTACCGCCATGCGGCTGACCAACGTGGCGCACCTGCGGCTACCCTTCGGACGACTCTGGGGCTACGACGTGTCGGTGGATGACCTCGGCCGGCAGCTCCCGGTTTCTTTTGACCAGCGCATACACGTTGGTGCGGGGGCACGACCCGGCTCCTGGATGGCTCTGTCCATTCGGTTGCCGGCGGGGGTCAGCCGCCAATCGTTGGCCGATGCGTGGCTGGCCGTGATCGCCCGCCACGGCACCCTACGAACGGCATTCACACCCGGGGCGGACGGCGATCCGCAGCTGCATGAGATCGATATTCACCCAGGCAAGTGGGTAGAGCATGAGATCACTTCGGGCCAGGCGGTCAACGACGCACTGCGAGTAGTTCTCAATGCGATGTGCTCGCCCTATCAGCGGCCCTCACATCGGTTGTGTGTGTTGGAGACTGCAGCCGGATTGACGGTGGTGATCGCTGCCGACCACGCCCACGTGGACATGTGGTCGATGTTGGTGATTGCCCGGGACCTGTTGTCGATGCTCGCCGACGCGCGGATCGGGCGTACGTCGTCGCTGCGGCCGCCGCCGGCGTTTGTCGCGCACACGCAAGCACTGTTGGACCGTCCCGCGGCACCGGACCGCGTGCGCGCGCGATGGGCACAAATCATCGGCGACAGCGGCGGGGTGATGCCACGGTTTCCCCTGCCGTTGGGTGAGTCCGGGCCGCATCCGGAACGCGTTGAAGTGCGTGACGTGTTCGATGTCGATGACGGCGCCGCGTTCGCCGCGCAGGCACGCAATGACGGCGTCTCGACGCTGGCACTCGCGGTGGTCGCCATGACTGCGGTGACCCGTGAGTTGGCCGGGGCGCCGTTGCGCGCGGTCTTCCCCGTGCACAGCCGATTTGAAGACAAATGGCACGACTCGGTGGGCTGGTTCATCACCAACTCGGTCCTGGAGTCGGCGGTCGCCGAGCCGCACGCCGCGGCCGCCGCCGTCAAGGAAGCCGTGCAGCTTGGTTCCTGGCCACTGGCCGACGTACTGGCTCCGTGGGGTGGAATGCCCATTGCGCCCGGCATGTTCGCGATTTCCTGGCTGGACCAACGCAGACTTCCGGTGCGCATCGACTCGGTCGGACTCGACGCACAGTATGTGAGCGCGAGCATCCACACCGACGGCGTCATGCTCTGGTTTATCCAGGACGAGTCCGGGCTACATCTGCGTTGCCGCTACCCAGATACCACGGAGGCACGAACCAACGTGGGGGCGTGGCTGGACCTGTTGGTGGCGCGCCTACAGGCATCGGCGCAGTCCTCGGTTCGAGGACTGCTGCGGGTAGCGGGCCGCACATTCCGTGTACAGCGCGCGACGCGCGACCACGTGGGGGTGATCGCCGAGCTGCTCTCCGACGACGAATTCGGTCAGGATCGCGAAGGCGCCGAACTCGAACGCTACGCGGTGGCCTACGACATAGTCGTTCGCAACCGATCCAACTATCTCGGAGTCGTCCTGAACGGTTCCGATATGGTCGTCGCGACTGTGCAATTGACCATCATTCCCGGTCTGTCCCGCGGCGGCGCCACCCGGCTGCAGATCGAGGGATTACGGGTCGCCAAACCCGAACGCGCACAGGGTCTAGGTACTGCACTCGTCGAGTGGGCACACAACTACGGCCGAGCTCACGGGGCGCAGTTGGCGCAGGTGACCACAGACGGGGCTCGCGAAAGGGCTAGGGCGTTCTATTGCCGGCTCGGGTACCACGCCGCCCACGTCGGGCTGAAATGCACCATCTGAGTCAGGTTTATCCGCCGGGCACGCCCCGCGCTCACAGTCGACCCATACGATCAACCCGAGGCGATGCTCCTTGCGGGAGCTGGATTCCATCTCAATCATGTCGAAGATGTTTTCGTATGGCTTTGCCGTTACCTCAACCTCAGCTTTAACGGTGATGCCGCCGCGATCTAGAGCTTCTGTGATGGCTTTGAGTTTTACTGCGTCAGAAATATTATTGGCGGTCGCCATCTTCAATAATTGCTTTGCCATAAGCTCAGCGGCGTTCTGTAATCTAATCCGTGCGGCATTTCTTACTTGTTTTGCGGCTCCGCCGTGGTGCTTGCATACGACGGCCCCCGGCCCCCGGCACGCGGAACGCGCGGTGCCGTGGAGGTGTGAGCTGGCTACTGGCGGCTTCCTGGCTTCCTATCTCGCGCAACTAGCCTGGAAGGATCTCATGATTTTCGGACATCAGGCCCGCGGATGACGATAGGCGTTGCAGCGCAGGCGATGCTCTGCGGCTTCTTAGGGGGGATGGTAGCGACCTACTTGATCAAGCGGCAGCGAGCCAAACTGCCACCGCCGGAAGCGGTGAGCGGGAATCTCGACGAGTGGGTGAAGCTTTCCGAAACGCCCCCTGGTTGGGGTGACGTGGTGGGGCGGATTGTGCACCTCGACGATGACGACGATGACCGGGTTGTCGTTGCGTGGACCAACGAGGAAACCTCCTGGGAGCGCAAAGCGTCCCTAATCAAAGTCACTGACCCCGATGAACCGCTGCGCAAGAATGAACCTGATCCGCAATAGGCACATCCCGATCTGGATCCCATTGCCGCTCTACGCAATCCGCAACAGCGAGGTTGAGCATGTGACGATCCACGGGCCGTCGCTGGCCGGAACAGTTGACGGAATCGCCTGCGAGTCCCCGGTAGGCCATCCTGGCGGCTCAGCGCGACTCTCAGACCTCGGTGCTCATGGAGGGCGACGTCATGGTGAATTTGCCGGATCAGGGGAGTCCGCCCGCCGGGCGTGCTTTGCGGATCTGTTTCTCTTGACAAGGATCGCGATCGTGGCGGCCAGCACGAGCACCACGATCAGCGCCGCACCACCCCACACCGCGTAGTCAACCCACGTGAACGACGAGCCGCCCGACGGATGGTTCACCGTGGTTGCTGAATTGATGCTCGGCGGGCACCAGGACAGGTCAGCCGTTCTGCCGTCCGGCATCCTGAAAATGCAGGGCGTGCAGTCGGGGCAGGGGGGTGGCGAAGTAGTCAGCGTGGCCTCGTTGTCGTTGTCGTTGTCGTTGTCGTTGTCGTAGTTTCTTAGTACACAGGGCGACTAGTGGGTTCAATCGGCAGGGGTTCTCTGTCACCGGCGGCGGCTCAGACGGCGGTAGTGGAAGCCATCCGCGAGTCGTGCTTCGTAGCGAGGAATTGTCAAAACCTGTGGATTGATGGGCTTCAGGCGACCTCCGATCCGGCGGTCTTGTCAGCCGGCGGGATTGGGTCCGGCGTGATGTCAGTGGGCCGTTCGAGCAGTTTGCCCTTGTGGAAGATCGCGCCAGCCCGGACGAGGGCGACGAGTTCGGGTGCGTTGACTTTGCGCCAGCGGGCTTGTGCGGCCTCGATGAGCTTGTAGGCCATGGCGATTCCGGCGGCGCGTGATCCTGGGCCCTTGGTGACGCGCTGACGAAGGCGCACGGTGGCAAAGGTGGACTCGATGGGGTTGGTGGTGCGCAGGTGGATCCAGTGCTCGGCGGGGTATTTGTAGAACTCGAGCAGGGTGTCGAGGTCGTCGGTGATCTTGGTGACCGCCTTGGGGTACTTGGCGGCGTAGTCGAGTTCAAAGGCCTTGGCCGCGACCTGGGCCTTGTCGATGTCTTCGGCGTTGTAGATGTCCTTGAGTGCGGCCGACGCTCCTGGGTGTGCTGATTTGGGCAGTGCGGAAAGGACATTGGCCTGCTTGTGGAACCAGCAGCGCTGCTCGCGGGTGTCGGGAAACACCTCGCGCAATGCCGCCCAGAAGCCGAGCGCGCCGTCGCCGACCGCGAGCACGGGTGCTCTCATGCCGCGGCGGCGGCAATCACGCAGCAGATCGGCCCACGATTCGGTGGACTCGCGGTATCCGTCGGTGATCGCGACCAGTTCTTTGTGCCCGTCGGTACGCACTCCGATCATCACCAGCAAACACAGTTTCTGCTGATCTAGGCGTACCTTGAGGTGGATTCCGTCGACCCACAAATAGACGTAATCACTACCCGACAGGTCACGGGCTCCGAATGCTTTGGCCTCGTCTTGCCATTGGGCGGTCAGCCTACTGATCGAGGCCGCTGACAGGCCTGAGCCGGTGCCGAGGAACTGCTCCAGCGCCGGTGTGAAGTCGCCGGTGGACAGTCCGTGCAGATACAGCAATGGCAATACCTCGCTGATCTGCGGGGACTTGCGTGCCCAGGCCGGCAAGATCGCCGAGGAAAACCGTGTGCGCTCACCCGAGTCGGGGTCGGTCCGCTTGTCGTTGACTCGCGGCGCTTGCACCGGCACGCCACCAGCGGCAGTAAGCACTGTGCGTTCCTCGTGGAAGCCGTTGCGCACCACCAGCCGGTGGCCGTCCTCATCAACCAAGTCGCAGTGAGCGTCGATGTAGGCGGCGACCTCGGCCTTCAATGCCGCCGCCAACATCTGACGAGCACCATCGCGGACAATCTCATCAAGCAACGACCGACCCGCACCGCCGTCGTTGTCGTTGGCCGATTCCGCATCGTGAACTACCGTGAGCAAGGGCGTACCTTCCCAACCAGCGCGCCAACGCCGGTCTTGATCAGAACACTTCGGACTTCAGATCATCCTCGGGAAGGTGCGCCCGCTTACGCCGCCTCGCCGAGGCTCATCCACAGGTTCTGAGCATTGCTCCTTCGTAGCAGCGACCCATCCTTATTGACCGGCCCGATGATGGCATCCGGCGGTGGCAGCTCCGCCGACGGCGGGGCGATTTTGGCGGCCCGACCGCGAGAATTGATCCTCTCGGCGCAGAGTCGCAGCATCCACGGCGGCGGGATGTTGGCCACGTTCGCGGATGCTGCCTCCGCCGGCCGCCTCGGGGACTCGCCACATCCTGCCTGGGAATTGTGAAAATTCCGTTGGCGGGCGCGTCGTCGCGGGCGGGGCCGTGGTGCGCTTAGTCGCTGGTCGAGCACCCGGGGTCTATCAGCTACTAGATTAGAGTGAATAGATTGATACCAAATAGCGCAAATATGTAATACAGGAGATCGAAAGGGATACCCAAAACGATCAGTGCGAGCGTCCCTGCGAGCCCTGGCAACACGAACAACCCGAAAAATAATGCCAGTCCTAGTATCGGCGAAAGTTCATTCAGAAAGCCTGTCCACATATCGGCTAACTGGCCCACGGCGGCGTTGACCGTGTTGACCAACTGGTCCCAGAAGGCGCCGATGGCGCTGCCAATCGAGTCCGCAGTCGCAGCCAAGGGCCGCAACAACGCGGTGTTGGCGGCCTCAGCGCCGGCATAGGCGGCCGCGCTGGCTTTCAAGTTGTGCACAAAGTGATGTTGAAACGCCGCCGCCTGTCCGGCTAGCGCCTGATACTCCGCGGCGTGCTTGGAGAACAGGTGCGCGATCCCGGCCGACACCTCATCGGCGGCCGCGGGAATCACCGCCAGGGTCGAGGGGGCCGCCGCCTCGTGCGCCGCGCTAAGCGTCGAACCAAGGGTTTCCAAATCCGCTGTCGTCGCCGTCATGATTTCCGGCGCCGCGATCACATACGACATGTCGATCCACCCTTCAATCGCACAACCCGAGCCTCTGCCCGGAACGGCGGGGCCGGCTGCAGTAGTCGACTACTGCAATGTGTCGGGCTTAAGTGATCGACTACTCAGTGGGGCTGGCCGTTGGTTCCGCCGTTGGGGTGCCGCCGCCGTCGTAGCCATCCCCGGCCGTCGCCGCCGGTGTTAGCCGGGGTTAGGCGGACTGGCCGGGAAGGCCGTCGTTGCCAGCGATGCCCAGGCCGCCGACGCCGCCGCTACCGCAGACGGCGCGGCAGTGGCCTTGCCCCCGGCGGGGCAGACGGAGGCGCTTAGTCAGCGACGGAGCACCCGCCGGACGGCTCGTTATGGTGTTCCCTTGCTGCCGGTTGGGCCTTGGTTACCGCCGGGCAACAGACTCGCACCCCCCTGGCCGCCCGGGCCGCCAGTGGCAACGCCCGCAACTGAGGTGGCGTTGCCGCCGGTGCCGCCGGTGCCGCCGGTGCCGGACCAGTTGAGGCCGCCGGTGCCACCGGTGCCGCCGTTTGCGTTTCCGGCTCCGGTGGCGGATGCAGCGCCGCCAGTCCCGCCCATGGCGCCGCTGGGACCGGCGCCGCCGGTGCCACCGGTGCCACCGAGGGCGTTTCCGGCTCCGAGGGTGGTTGCGGCGCCGCCCGTGCCGCCGGTGCCGCCGGCGCCGTTGCCGTCGCCGCCCCTGCCACCGGTGCCGCCGAGGGCGTTTCCGGATCCGGCGTCATTCGCGGCGCCGCCGGTCCCGCCGGTCCCGCCGCCCCCGCTGCCGGGGTCGCCTTCGTTTATCCCGCCCATCCCGCCGGTGCCGCCGGTGGCGTTTCCGGCTCCGGCGGCATTCGCAGCGCCACCGACCCCGCCGGCACCCTGGCCGGAGCTGGTGCCGCCGCCACCCTCCCCGCCGGTGCCGCCGATGGCGTTTCCGGCTCCGGCGGCATTCGCAGCGCCGCCAGCCCCGCCGGCGCCACCGGCGCCGCCGGTCAGGTAGTAGTCGAAGGCGCCGGTGCCGCCGGTGCCGCCGATGGCGCGTCCGGCTCCGGCGTTATTCGCGGTACCACCGGTGCCGCCGCTGCCGCCGGCGAGGTTGGCGCCGGCGAGGCCCCCCGTTCCGGCCCAGCCGCCAACGGCATCAGCCGTAGACGCGGTGTTATCGATTTCGCCGATGCCGCCCGCGCCGCCCGTGCCGCCCGCGCCGCCGGTGGTGACCATGCCGTTGCCGCCGCTGCCGCCAAAGCCGCCAACGGCGGTTCCGGTGCCCCCGGTGCCAGGCGCGGGGCTAATCTCAGTCGCTTGTCCGCCAGCCCCGCCGGCTCCGCCAGCCCAGCCGCTGCCGCCCTGCCCGCCGCCGCCGGCGTAGGCATTTCCGGCTCCGGCGGCATTCGCAGCGCCGCCGGCGCCGCCGGTGCCGCCGGTGCCGTGCAACACCGCCCGACCGCCCTGCCCGCCCTCGCCGCCCTCGGTGTATCCGGCTCCGGCGGCATTCGCAGCGCCGCCGGTGCCGCCGGTGCCGCCGGAGCCGAACAGCGAGCTACCGCCCTGCCCGCCGATGCCGCCGACGGCGTTTCCGTCCCCGGCGGCATTCGCAGCGCCCCCGGTGCCGCCGGTGCCGCCGGTGCCGAACAGCGAGCTACCGCCCTGGCCGCCGTTCCCGCCGGTCTGCCCCGGCGCGCCTGCTCCACCGGTGCCCCCATCGCCCCACAGCAACCCACCTCTGCCACCATTACCGCCGCTGGCGCCGGCGCCGCCCGCACCGCCCATGCCGCCAGTGCCGATCAGGCCCGCAGCACCGCCGGCCCCACCGGCCTGCCCGGCCGGCCCCGACCCGCCCTGGCCGCCGTTGCCCCACAGCATCCCGCCGGCGCCACCGGCCTGGCCGGTCCCGTCCAGGCCATTGGCGCCATTGCCGATCAGCGGGCGATGAAGCAGCAGCTCGGTGGGCGCATTGATCACACCCAGCACGTCTTGCTCCACGGTCTGCAACGGCGAGACGTTCGCCGCCTCGGCCAGGGAATAGGCGCTCCCCGCCCGGGTCAAGGTCTGCACGAACTCGGCGTGAAACGCCGCTGCACGAGCGCTCAGCGCCTGGTACTGCTGAGCGTGGTTGGAAAACAGCGACGCAATCGCCGCCGATACCTCATCGGCGCCGGCGGCCAGCACCCCCGTCGTGCGAGCCTCCGCGGCTGCGTTGGCTGCGCTGAGCGCCGACTCGACAGCCGCCAAATCCGCTGCCGCCGCCGTCATTATCTCCGGCGCCGCGATCACATACGACATTGTCTTTCCACACCCTTAGCTCGTAGGGCCGCCCTGGACGAGACCCGCGCATCTCGAAATGTGGGAGTACGCAGGTCCCCACGACCCAGCCTCGGCCCAAACAATGGGGCGGGATGCAGTAGTCGACTACTTAACGCGCCTGCTGTGTTGGGCCTGGTACTGGCGGTGTCGGGCGCGGGTGAGGTGGTCGTGTGGGGGTGTAAGTGCTGGTGGACATGGGGCTCCGTTCGTTCGGAGCCACGCCTGGGGAAGGCCAGCGTTGTTGTGCATTTATCGTGCGGATCTGCATAACTGCTGGTCAGATGGTGCCCCCGGCAGGATTCGAACCTGCGGCCTTCTGCTCCGGAGGCAGACGCTCTATCCCCTGAGCTACGGGGGCGCACGAACGACTCGTTGCGCCATTGGGGCTTGAACAAGCACGGACAGACTAGCGCATCGTCAGGAGCGCTCGGCCACCGCAACGGATTCGGGGCGCACGCGTCCCAGCCAATAGGATGGACGACCGTGACCCCCGCCGACCTGGCTGAGCTGCTCAAAACCACCGCTACCGCGGTGCTGGCCGAGCATGGACTCGACGTGTCCGCGCTGCCGCAGACGGTCACGGTGGAGCGCCCGCGCATCCCGGAACACGGCGACTACGCCAGCAATCTAGCCCTGCAGCTTGGCAAGAAGGTCGGCGCCAACCCCCGTGAGCTGGCCAAATGGCTCGCCGACGCCCTGGCAGATGCCGATGGGGTCGCCTCAGCTGAAGTGGCCGGACCGGGCTTCATCAACATGCGCCTGGAAACCTCGGCGCAGGCCAAGATCGTCAACGACGTGGTTGACGCGGGTGCCGGGTTCGGCAGCGGTGACCTCCTGGCCGGCCAGAAGATCAACCTGGAATTCGTCTCTGCCAACCCCACGGGCCCGATCCACATCGGCGGCACCCGGTGGGCCGCCGTCGGCGATGCGCTGGGCCGGCTGCTCACCACACAGGGCGCCCAGGTGGTGCGCGAATACTATTTCAACGACCACGGCGCGCAGATCGACCGGTTCGCCAACTCCCTGATCGCGGCGGCCAAGGGCGAACCGACGCCGCAAGACGGCTACGCGGGAACCTACATCAGCGACATCGCCGCCCAGGTGCTGCAGAAGGCTCCCGACGCCCTGAGCCTGCCCGACGACGAGATGCGGGAAACGTTCCGCGAAATCGGTGTCGACCTGATGTTCAACCACATCAAGGAGTCGCTGCACGAATTCGGCACCGACTTCGACGTCTACACCCATGAAGACTCGATGCACACCAGCGGTCGCGTTGACCAGGCCATCGCGAAGCTGCGCGAAACCGGCAACATCTACGCGAAGGACGGCGCAACCTGGTTGCGCAGCAGCGCATTCGGCGACGACAAAGACCGTGTCGTGATCAAGAGCGACGGTATCCCGGCCTACATCGCCGGAGATCTCGCCTACTACCTGGACAAGCGCGAACGCGGCTTCGACCTGTGCATCTACATGCTCGGCGCCGACCACCACGGATACATCGCCCGGCTCAAGGCCGCGGCGGCCGCGTTCGGGGAGGACCCGGCCACCGTCGAGGTGCTCATCGGGCAGATGGTCAACCTGGTCCGCGACGGGCAGCCCATCCGGATGAGCAAGCGCGCCGGGACCGTGATCACGCTGGACGACCTGGTCGAGGCGATCGGCGTCGATGCCGCACGCTACAGCCTGATCCGTTCGTCGGTGGACACCGCGATCGACATCGATTTGGCACTGTGGTCCTCGGCATCCAACGAAAACCCGGTCTATTACGTGCAATACGCGCACGCCCGGCTTTCGGCGCTGGCCCGCAACGCCGCCGAACTGGGGCTGATACCCGACACCGGACACCTCGAACTGCTCAGCCACGACAAAGAGGGCACGCTGCTGCGCACGATCAGCGAATTCCCGCGGGTGCTCGAAACCGCTGCGTCCCTGCGGGAACCGCACCGGGTGTGCCGATACCTGGAAGACCTCGCCGGCGACTACCATCGCTTCTACGACTCGTGCCGGGTGTTGCCGCAGGGCGACGAGTGGCCCACCGACCTGCACACCGCCCGACTGGCGCTGTGCCAGGCCACCCGCCAGGTCATCGCCAATGGGCTCGCGATCCTCGGCGTCAGCGCTCCGGAGCGCATGTGAACGTCCACCCCGCCGGCCCACGGCATGCCGAAGAGACCCGTCCCGCTGGTACCCCGCCGCGCCCGCAGTCGCCCGATGAGCTGCTATATCTGGCGCCAAACGTATGGCCGCGCAACACTTCCCGCGATGACAACGGTGAGGTCAGCATCGCCGGGGTTGCGCTGACCGACCTGGCCCACGAGTACGGGACCCCGCTGTTCGTCATCGACGAGGACGATTTTCGCGGCCGCTGCCAGGAGATGGCGGCGGCGTTCGGCGGCGGTACGAACGTGCACTATGCCGCAAAAGCCTTCCTGTGCAGCGAAATAGCACGCTGGATCGACCAGGAGGGCCTCTCGCTCGACGTGTGCACCGGCGGCGAGCTGGCCGTCGCGTTGCACGCCGGCTTCCCGCCGGAGCGAATGACCCTGCACGGCAACAACAAATCGATCGCGGAGTTGACGGCCGCGGTCAAGGCCGGGGTGGGCGACATCGTCCTGGATTCGATGACCGAAATCGAACGCCTCGACGCCATCGCGGGCGAGGCCGGCATCGTCCAGGATGTCCTGGTGCGCCTCACCGTCGGTGTCGAGGCGCACACCCACGAGTTCATCTCCACCGCGCACGAGGACCAGAAGTTCGGGCTGTCAGTCGCCAGCGGCGCGGCGATGGCGGCCATCCGCCGGGTGTTCGCCGCCGATCACCTGCGGCTGGTCGGCCTGCACAGCCACATCGGTTCGCAGATCTTCGATGTCGCCGGCTTCGAACTGGCCGCGCACCGCGTCATCGGCCTGCTGCGCGAAGTAGTCGGGGAGTATGGGGCCGAAAAGACCGCGCAGCTGTCGACCGTCGATCTTGGTGGCGGCCTGGGCATTTCGTACCTGCCGCCCGACGATCCACCGCCGGTGGCCGAGTTGGCGGACAAGCTGAGCGCCATCGTCAGAAGCGAATCGGCGGCGGTGGGACTGCCCGCGCCGAGGCTGGTGGTCGAGCCCGGGCGCGCGATCGCGGGACCGGGGACCATCACGCTCTACGAAATAGGCACCGTTAAAGATGTCGACGTGAGCGCCACGGCGAAACGCCGTTACGTCAGCGTCGACGGCGGCATGAGCGACAACATCCGCACCGCGCTGTATGACGCGCAGTACGACGTCCGCCTGGTCTCGCGAGTCAGCGAGGCCCCGGCGGCGCTGGCCCGTGTCGTCGGAAAGCATTGCGAGAGCGGCGATATCGTGGTGCGCGATACTTGGGTGCCCGACGACCTGCGGCCGGGTGACCTGCTGGGGGTGGCCGCCACCGGCGCGTACTGCTATTCGTTGTCAAGTCGGTACAACCTGATCGGGCGCCCCGCGGTGGTCGCGGTGCGGGCCGGGCAGACCCGCCTGATCCTGCGTCGGGAGACGGTTGACGATTTGTTGAGTCTGGAAGTGAGGTGACCCGTGCCCGATGATGGAAAGCCAGTCGGCGTAGCGGTACTCGGGTTGGGGAATGTGGGCAGCGAAGTTGTCCGCATCATCGAGGGCAGCGCCAACGATCTGGCGGCTCGCATCGGTGCCCCGCTGGTGCTGCGTGGCATCGGCGTGCGCCGGATTGCCGACGACCGTGGTGTTCCGGTCGGCCTGCTGACGGACAATGTCGAAGAACTCGTCTCGCGCGAGGACGTCGACATCGTCATCGAGGTGATGGGGCCGGTGGAGCCGTCCCGCAAGGCGATCCTGTCCGCCCTTGAGCACGGCAAGTCCGTCGTCACCGCGAACAAGGCGTTGCTGTCGGTGTCCACCGGAGAATTGGCGCAGGCTGCCGAAAGCGCGCATGTCGACCTGTACTTCGAGGCGGCGGTCGCGGGCGCCATCCCGGTGATCCGCCCGCTCACCCAGTCGCTGGCCGGCGATACAGTGCTGCGGGTGGCGGGCATCGTCAACGGCACCACCAACTACATCCTGTCGGCGATGGACAGCACCGGCGCCGACTACCACAGCGCACTGGCCGACGCGAGCGCGCTGGGCTACGCCGAGGCCGACCCCACCGCCGACGTGGAAGGCTATGACGCCGCGGCCAAGGCGGCGATCCTGGCTTCGATCGCCTTCCACACCCGGGTGCACGCCGACGACGTCCATCGCGAGGGCATCACCAAGATCACCCCGGACGACTTCGTGTCCGCACGCGCCCTGGGCTGCACCATCAAGCTGCTCTCCATCTGCGAGCGCGTCACCGACGCCGATGGCCAGCAACGGGTTTCGGCCCGCGTCTACCCCGCGCTAGTCCCGCTCTCGCATCCGCTCGCCACGGTCAGCGGAGCCTTCAACGCCGTGGTCGTCGAGGCCGAGGCCGCGGGCCGGCTGATGTTCTACGGTCAGGGCGCCGGCGGCGCGCCGACTGCCTCGGCGGTGACCGGCGACCTCGTAATGGCCGCCCGCAACCGGGTGCTGGGCAGCCGCGGGCCGCGGGAATCCAAATACGCCCAACTTCCCATCGCACCAATGGGTGTCATTTCCACCCGCTATTACGTCAGCATGAACGTGTCCGACAAGACCGGCGTATTGTCCTCGGTCGCAGCGGAATTCGCCAAGCGGGAAGTCAGCATCGCCGAGGTCCGCCAGGAAGGCGTGGTGGATGAGGGCGGCCGGCGGGTCGGGGCCCGCATCGTGGTCGTCACCCACAGCGCCACCGACGCCGCGCTGTCCGAAACGGTTGAAGCGCTGGGCGACCTGGACGTCGTGCAAAGTGTCACCAGCGTGCTGCGACTGGAAGGAACCAGCGCATGAGCGCCCCCCGAACAACCCCGACGGCCGTCCACCAACCCTGGCCCGGCGTGATCGCTGCGTACCGCGACCGACTACCCGTAGGCGACGACTGGACCCCCGTGACCCTGCTCGAGGGTGGCACCCCGCTGATCGCCGCCACCAGGCTCTCCAAGCAGACCGGCTGCACCATCCACCTCAAGGTCGAGGGGCTCAACCCCACCGGCTCGTTCAAGGATCGCGGCATGACGATGGCGGTCACCGATGCGCTGGCCCGCGGCCAGCAGGCCGTGTTGTGTGCGTCGACCGGTAACACCTCGGCGTCGGCGGCGGCATACGCCGCCCGGGCCGGCATCACCTGCGCGGTGCTGATACCGCAGGGCAAGATCGCGATGGGCAAGCTCGCGCAGGCGGTAATGCACGGCGCCAAGATCATCCAAATCGACGGCAACTTCGACGACTGCCTGGAACTGGCGCGCAAGATGGCGGCCGACTTCCCGATGATTTCCCTGGTCAACTCGGTCAACCCGGTGCGCATCGAGGGGCAGAAAACGGCGGCGTTCGAGATCGTCGACGCACTGGGCGCCGCGCCGGACGTGCACGCGCTTCCGGTTGGCAACGCCGGCAACATCACCGCGTACTGGAAGGGCTACACCGAGTACCACCACGAGGGAGTCATCGACAAGCGGCCCCGCATGCTGGGCACCCAGGCCGCGGGTGCGGCGCCGCTGGTACTGGGTGAACCGGTCAGCCACCCCGAAACCATCGCCACCGCGATCCGCATCGGCTCGCCCGCGTCGTGGACCTCGGCCGTCGAGGCGCAGCAGCAATCCAAGGGTCGGTTTCTCGCCGCCACCGACGAGGAGATCCTGGCCGCATATCACCTGGTGGCCCGCTCCGAGGGCGTCTTCGTCGAACCCGCGTCCGCGGCCAGCATCGCGGGCCTGCTCAAGGCGATCGACGACGGCTGGGTTCCGCGCGGGTCGACGGTGGTGTGTACCGTGACCGGCAACGGTCTGAAGGATCCCGACACGGCGCTGAAGGGCATGCCGAAGGTGTCCCCGCTGCCGGTCGATCCTGTCCTGGTCGCGGAAAAGTTGGGATTGGCGTAATGGAGCCACCGAGCGTGGTTCCTATGGGCGAAATCAACGCAGGCCACGTACCCCACGTGCCCAGCGCCCACAGTCGGCGGCCAGGTTCGTGACCCGGGTGCTGCCCGCCGGGTTGGTGGCTACCTCGGTGGTGTCGGCGTCGAGCGCCAACCTCGGGCCCGGCTTTGACAGCCTCGGATTGGCATTGCATCTGCTCGACGAGATCGTGCTCGAGACAACAGATTCCGGCTTGGTTGTGGAGGTCGACGGCGAGGGTGCCGAGCACGTACCGCGGGGCCCGGAACACCTGGTGGTGCGCGCCGTGCAGCGCGGGCTGCAGGCCGCGGGTGTCAGCGCCGCGGGCCTGGTGGTGCGCTGCCGCAACGCCATTCCGCATTCGCGCGGCCTGGGCTCCTCGGCCGCCGCGGTGGTGGGGGGCCTAGCCGCGGTCAATGGCCTTGTCGCCCAGACTGATTCGACACCGCTGAGCGAAGCCCAGCTGATCCAGCTGTCCTCGGAGTTCGAGGGCCACCCCGACAACGCCGCCGCGGCGGTGCTGGGTGGCGCGGTGGTTTCGTGGACTTCGCTACGCGGCGACCGCACGCAGTATTCGGCGGTGCCGCTGCGCGTCCATCCCGATATCCGGGTGTTCACCGCGATACCCGAGGAGCGCTCGTTGACCGCGGAGACCCGGGTGCTGCTGCCCGCCCAGGTCAGCCACGAGGACGCGAGGTTCAACGTGAGCCGCGCAGCGTTGCTGGTGGTGGCGCTGACCGAACGACCGGATCTGTTGCTGGCGGCCACCGAAGACGCGCTGCATCAGCCCCAGCGCGCCCGGGCGATGCCGGCCTCGGCGGAATATCTGCGACTGTTACGGCGTCATAATGTGCCAGCCGCGCTTTCGGGAGCCGGGCCTTCGCTAGTAATACTGACCACAGAGCCGGAGTTGCCGCAGGCGGCGCTGCAGTACGGTGCGGCAAACGGATATGCCATTGCTGAGATGACGGCGGGCGAAGGAGTTCGCTGGAGTCCAGGGGTGACAGTGCCCGGTTGATCCACAGGTTTGGCGGCGGGTTTGCTTGCTTCCGGCCAGGAAGCGGGCTATCCTCGGAGCCGTCCAGCAATCGCAGCATCTGCATCTGCATCAATACTGCATTGCCGCTAGGACAACCACCAATTCTTCTCCTGAACGAGGTTCGCCGTTTAGCCGCCTATCTGGGCGATCACCGTTGCAGAGTCGATGAAAGTCGATGATTGGGCGCACTCAGCAATTTGAGCTGAATGCAACGAACCCTCGTATGACGTAATCAGCGAGGGAAGAAAGGAAATCCGTGACTGATACGGAGCTCATCACGGCGGGCGAAAACACCGACGGTAATCAGCTGTCGAAGGCCGTGACCGCAGATACTTCCGACGTCAAATCCAACGCACCGACCGGTTCACTGTCAACCATGGTGCTACCCGAGCTGCGTGCGCTGGCTAATCAAGCCGGCGTCAAGGGGACGTCGGGCATGCGCAAGAACGAACTCATCGCCGCGATTCAGGAAAGCAGGGGCCAGGCCAACGGCACATCAGCCGGCGCGGGCCCCTCGTCGCAGGAGTCGCAGGCGCATGGCGAATCTCCCGCCGTGACCACCCCCGAAGCGGCGACCGCCCAAGGGGAACATAACGATTCAGAAGCCGAGACACCGCGCCGGGAACGTCGCGGCGCGTCCCGCGATGGGGGATCGCCGTCCGGGGCCGCCGAAGAATCGGACCGCGAGGCCACGGCCAAAGGCGAGGAGTCAACCTCCGAAGAGGCCACTACCACCAAAGAGGCCACTACCACCAAAGAGGGCACCAAAGAGGCCACTACCACCAAAGAGGGCACCAAAGAGGGCACCAAAGAGAAACCAGCCGGCGGCCGCCAGGGCGGCCAGCAAGCCACCAAGACGGACGAGCGTGGACAAGACGCCGGTGGCGACCAGGGTGGTGACCAGCAGGGCTCCGGCCAGCAATCACGCGGCGGCTCGAATCAGCAAGATGACGACGGTGACGGGCGTGGGGGCCGGCGGGGCCGCCGGTTCCGGGATCGCCGGCGCCGCGGTGAACGCTCCGCCGAGGGTGGTGGCGAAACCGAACTGCGCGAGGACGACGTCGTCCAGCCGGTGGCCGGCATCCTCGACGTCCTCGACAACTACGCGTTCGTGCGCACGTCCGGGTACCTGGCCGGTCCGCACGATGTCTACGTGTCCATGAATATGGTGCGCAAGAACGGCTTGCGCCGCGGCGACGCTGTGACCGGCGCGGTTCGGGTGCCCAAAGAGGGCGAACAGCCCAACCAGCGCCAGAAGTTCAACCCGCTGGTACGCCTGGACAGCATCAACGGCGGACCGGTCGAGGACGCCAAGAAGCGGCCCGATTTCACCAAGTTGACGCCGTTGTACCCGAACCAGCGTTTGCGCCTGGAGACCACCCCCGACCGGCTGACCACGCGGGTCATCGACCTGATCATGCCGATCGGCAAGGGTCAGCGTGCCCTGATTGTCTCGCCGCCGAAGGCAGGCAAGACGACGATCCTGCAGGACATCGCCAACGCGATCACCAGGAACAACCCGGAATGCCACCTCATGGTCGTGCTCGTCGACGAGCGCCCAGAGGAGGTCACCGACATGACACGCTCGGTCAAGGGTGAGGTCATCGCCTCGACCTTCGACCGGCCACCGACGGACCACACGGCGGTCGCCGAGCTGGCGATCGAGCGTGCCAAGCGGCTGGTCGAGCAGGGCAAGGACGTCGTGGTGCTGCTCGACTCGATCACCCGCCTGGGGCGCGCCTACAACAACGCGTCGCCGGCGTCCGGCCGCATCCTGTCGGGTGGTGTCGACTCCACCGCGCTCTACCCGCCCAAGCGGTTCCTGGGCGCGGCGCGCAACATCGAGGAAGGCGGGTCGCTGACCATCATCGCCACCGCGATGGTCGAGACCGGCTCCACCGGTGACACGGTGATCTTCGAGGAGTTCAAGGGGACCGGTAACGCCGAGCTCAAGCTGGACCGCAAGATCTCCGAACGCCGGGTCTTCCCCGCGGTCGATGTGAACCCCTCCGGCACCCGCAAGGATGAGCTGCTGCTGTCGCCCGACGAATTCGGCATCGTGCACAAGCTGCGCCGCGTGCTCTCGGGCTTGGACTCCCACCAGGCCATCGACCTGTTGATGTCCCAGCTGCGTAAGACGAAGACGAATTACGAGTTCCTGGTGCAGGTGTCCAAGACGACACCGGGCAACATGGACAACGACTAGCCGGGACCAGCCGAGGACTAGCCGGGACTAGCCCAACTAAGCTTCCAGGTTGTGGCGGAGACGCTTCAACAACTGCTTCGTGAGCGTCGCGACCAGGACACGCTGGCGCTCAAGTACGGCGACCAGGTCTGGACGTGGCGCGAACACCTGGCCGACGCCGCCACCGCCGCCGCCGCACTGATCGGCATCGCCGACCCGGCCCGCCCGCTGCATGTCGGCGCGCTGCTGGGCAACACTCCGCAGATGCTCACCGCGATGGCGTCGGCGGCCCTCGGCGGATACGTGCTGTGCGGGATCAACGACACGCGTCGTGGCGAGGCGCTCACCAGGGACATCCTGCGCGCCGACTGTCAGATCCTGCTCACCGATGCCGCGCACAGGGGGCTGCTCGACGGTCTCGAGCTGCCCGGTGTGCAGGTGTTGGACGTGTCCGGCGGGCCGGGAAAGGAATGGTCGGCCCGGCTGGCCGCCGCCGGACCGCTGACCCCGTATCGCGAGGTCACGCCTACCGACACCTTCATGATGATCTTCACCTCCGGGACCAGCGGCGAGCCCAAAGCCGTGCAGATCATGCATCTGGTCGTGTTGTTCGCCGGCATATCGCTGACCGAGCGGTTCGGCCTGGATGCCTCCGACGTCTGCTATCTGTCCATGCCGCTGTTCCACTCCAACGCGCTGCTCGCCGGGTGGAGCGCGGCGGTTGGCGCTGGCGCGGCCATGGTTCCCGCGACGTTCTCGGCGTCGGGGCTGCTCACCGACCTGCGCCGGTACGGGGTCACCTACATGAATTACGTGGGCAAACCGCTCGCCTACGTGCTCGCCACGCCCGAGCAACCCGACGACCACGACAACCCGCTGCGCATCGCGATGGGCAACGAGGCGAGCGAGCGCGACGTCGCCGACTTCAGTCGCCGTTTCGGTTGCACGGTGTGGGACGGCTTCGGCGCCAGCGAGGGCGCCATCATCATCACCCGCGAAGACGGTTGCCCGCCGGGCTCGCTCGGCAAGGGCTTTCCGGGCGTCGCGATCTACAACCCGGACACCCTGGCGGAGTGTCCCGTCGCCACCTTCGGCGACGGGATTAATCGAGGCACCCTGACCAATGCCGACGAGGCGATAGGGGAGCTGGTCAACACGACGGGCGCCGGCATGTTCGCCGGCTACTACAACGACCAGGACGCCACCGATGCGCGCCTTCGGCACGGCATGTACTGGTCGGGCGACCTCGCCTACCGCGACGCCGACGGTTGGATCTACTTCGCCGGGCGCAGCGGCGACTGGTTGCGCGTCGATGGCGAAAACATGACCACGGCGCCCATCGAACGGATCCTGCAGCGCTTGACGCCCGTCAACCAGGTCGCCGTCTATGCGGTGCCCGACGAGCACGTCGGCGACCAGGTGATGGCAGCGATCGTGTTGCGCGACGACGCCGACCTGAGGCCCGAGGAGCTGGGCAAATTCCTGGCCGATCAGCCCGATCTGTCGCCCAAGGCCTGGCCCCGCTACGTCTGGATCACCGATCGGCTGCCCGCAACGGCGACCAACAAGATCCTCAAGCGCACGCTGGTCGCCCAGGGCGCCGCGCCCGAAGGTGGCGTGCTCTGGACGCGCAGCGGCCGAAGCAGGGCATATACATGACGAGTACGTAATGAGCCGTCCCCCGGGCACCCGCCGGGCACGGGAATGCATGGGAATGCACGGCCGCATCTCGGTGTTTGGGCTGATGGTGGTTGACCTGGCATAATTGGCGCTCGACCACCCCAGAACCGGATCAGGTTCTCGGAGTTCACGCCCGACCCCCGCGCCCAAGACGGGGTGACCGGGCGGTACCGATCGAAGAGGACACCATGAAAGCTGAGATTCACCCCGCGTACGAAGAGACCACAGTGCACTGCGGGTGCGGCAACGAGTTCACCACCCGCAGCACCAAGCCAGGCGGCCGCATCGTGGTCGAGGTCTGCTCGCAGTGCCACCCGTTCTACACCGGCAAGCAGAAGATCCTCGACAGCGGCGGCCGGGTGGCCCGCTTCGAGAAGCGGTACGGCAAGCGCAAGACCGCGGCCGACAACGCCGCTGCAGCCGACAAATAGCTGGCCTACCGACGCCCGAACTGCGCGAACCCGCGCAGGCCGGGCGTCGGTTCGCGTTTCCGGCGAATAGTTCGCCGCAGGTGGCAGGTGCAGGTGGCAGGTGGCAGGTGGAAGGAGGTGCGACGTGACGCAGCCGGTACAGACGATTGACGTGCTGGTCGCCGAGCACGCCGAGCTCGAACGTGCGCTGGCCGATCCCGAATTGCATAGCAAGCCCGACGAGGCGCGCAAGGTCGGGCGCCGGTTCGCCCGATTGGCCCCGATCGTCGCGACCCACCGCAAGCTGGTGTCGGCGCGCGACGACCTAGAGACCGCACGTGAGCTCGCGGCCGACGACGAATCGTTCGCCGAAGAGGTCGTCGAGCTGGAATCTCGCGTGGCTGAGCTGGATACCCAACTCACCGACATGCTGGCCCCACGCGACCCGCACGACGCCGACGACATCCTGCTCGAGGTCAAATCCGGTGAGGGCGGCGAGGAATCGGCGTTGTTCGCCGCCGACCTGGCCAGGATGTACATCCGCTACGCCGAGCGGCACGGCTGGACCGTGACGGTGCTGGACGAAACCACCTCGGACCTGGGTGGCTACAAGGACGCGACGCTCGCCATTGGAAGCAAGGGCGACTCCGCCGACGGAGTCTGGTCGCGGCTGAAGTTCGAGGGTGGAGTGCACCGGGTGCAACGCGTCCCGGTGACGGAATCCCAAGGCCGCGTGCATACTTCGGCCGCGGGGGTGTTGGTGTATCCGGAACCGGAGGAAGTCGGCGAGGTGCAGATCGACGAGTCGGATCTGCGCGTCGACGTCTACCGGTCGTCCGGCAAGGGCGGCCAAGGTGTCAACACCACCGACTCCGCCGTGCGAATCACGCACCTGCCGACCGGGATCGTCGTCACCTGTCAAAACGAGCGGTCGCAGCTCCAGAACAAGACCCGCGCGTTGCAGGTGCTGGCCGCTCGGCTGCAGGCAGTGGCCGAGGAGCAGGCGCAGGCCGACGCTTCGGCGGACCGGGCCAGCCAGATTCGCACGGTGGACCGCAGCGAACGCATTCGCACCTACAACTTCCCGGAGAACCGGATCGCGGACCACCGCATCAATTTCAAGGCCCACAATCTCGATCAGGTGCTCGACGGTGACCTGGATGCACTTTTCGATGCGCTGGCCGCGGCTGACAAGCAGGCCAGGCTGCAACAGGCATGAGCGCATGATGTCCCTCCGGCGCGCGATCGACTCCGCTGCGGCGGTACTCGCCGGGGCGGGAATCGATTCTGCGCGTGGCGATGCCGAGCTGTTGGCCGCTCACCTGGCGGGCACCGACCGCGGCCGGTTGTCCCTGCTCGACTCGCCCGGCGAGGAGTTTTTCGGGCGTTACCGCGAGTTCATCGACGCGCGCTCGCGGCGGGTGCCGTTGCAGCATCTCACCGGGACCGCGGCGTTCGGGCCGGTTGAGCTGCAGGTCGGCCCCGGTGTGTTCGTGCCGCGCCCGGAGACCGAGGCCATCTTGGCGTGGGTCACCGCGCAGCACCTCGCCGCGCGGCCCGTGATCGTCGATTTATGCACGGGCTCAGGGGCTTTGGCGGTGGCGCTCGGCCGGCACCGCCCGGGCGCCCGGGTCATCGGCATCGATGATTCCGAAGCCGCCCTGGGCTATGCCCGGCGCAATATCGCTGGCACCGCAATCGAACTCGTACACGCCGACGTCAACAGGCCCGGCCTGCTTCCCGAGCTGGACTCAGGGGTGGACCTGGTGGTGGCGAACCCGCCGTACGTTCCCGACGGCGACATCCCCGAGCAACCTGAAGTGGCGCAATATGATCCGCATCATGCCTTATTCGGCGGGCCGGACGGGATGACGGTGATCTCCGCCGTCGTTGGGCTCGCGAGTCGTTGGCTGCGCCCTGGCGGATTATTCGCGGTCGAACACGACGACACCACGTCGTCGGCAACCGTCGAATTGATAAAAGGCACAGGATTTTTCGATGACATCGCGGCCCGCCGGGATCTGACCGGCCGGCCCAGGTTCGTGACGGCGCGCAGGGCAGGAGGGGAACCCATGACTGGGCAGGACTGGGGGAGCCCATGACTGAGGTATACGACTGCGCCGACCCCGACCAGCGCAAGCGCGGAATCTCCTCGGCGGTAGGCGCACTCAAGGCCGGCCGGCTGGTCGTCATGCCGACGGACACCGTCTACGGCATCGGCGCCGACGCCTTCGACAGCGCCGCGGTGTCCGCGCTGTTGGCGGCCAAGGGGCGCGGTCGCGACATGCCCGTGGGCGTCCTGGTCGGCTCCTGGCACACCATCGAGGGCCTGGTCTACCTGATGCCCGACGGCGCCCGCGAACTCATCCGCGCATTCTGGCCCGGCGCGCTGAGCCTGGTGGTGCACCAGGCGCCCTCGCTGAGTTGGGATCTCGGCGACGCCCGCGGCACGGTGATGCTGCGAATGCCCCTGCACCCGGTTGCCATCGAGTTGCTGCGCGAGGTGGGTCCCATGGCGGTGTCCAGCGCCAACGTCTCGGGGCAGGCGCCGGCGGTGGACGTCGACGGCGCGCGCAACCAACTCGGTGATCTCGTCGAGGTTTATCTCGACGCGGGTGCGTCCGCTGCGCAGGCCGCCTCGACGATCGTCGACCTCACCGGGGACGGCCCGCGGATCCTGCGACCCGGCCCAGTCAGCACCGAGCGGATCGCGGACGTGCTCGGGCTCGACCCGGCGAGTTTGACGGCCCAGAACACGGCCTAGAAGCGGTCTCAGGTTTGTGCAGTACGGTCTCGTGGTGTCCAGCGACGTAACCAGCCTTGCCGGTGGTTTACTCGCGCTTTCGGACCGCGGCACCGGCGTCCCGCTGCGCGAACTCGCACTGGTCGGACTGACCGCCGCGATCATTACCTACTTCGCAACCGGGCCGGTCCGCCTGCTGGCCACCCGAGTGGGAGCCGTGGCGATTCCGCGGGAACGTGACGTGCATGTGACGCCCACCCCCCGGATGGGTGGGCTGGCGATGTTTCTCGGCGTTGCCGCCGCCGTATTTCTGGCATCCCAGCTTCCGGCGCTGACCCGCGGCTTCGTCTACTCCTCGGGCATGCCCGCGGTAATGGTGGCCGGCTTGGTGATCATGAGCATCGGGCTGATCGACGACCGCTGGGGCCTGGATGCACTCACCAAGTTCGCTGGCCAGATCACCGCGGCCAGCGTGCTGGTCACCATGGGCGTGGCGTGGAGCGTCATCTACATCCCGGTGGGTGGCGTCGGCACCATCGTGCTGGACCAGGCCTCGTCGATCCTGCTCACCCTGGCGCTGACCGTATCGATCGTCAACGCGATGAACTTCGTCGACGGGTTGGACGGGCTGGCCGCCGGATTGGGGCTCATCACCGCGATGGCGATCTGCATGTTCTCGGTTGGTTTGCTGCGCGACCACGGCGGTGACGTGCTGTTCTATCCGCCGGCGGTGATCTCGGTGGTGCTCGCGGGGGCCTGCCTGGGTTTTCTGCCGCACAACTTTCACCGGGCCAAGATTTTCATGGGCGATTCCGGGTCGATGCTGATCGGCCTGATGCTCGCCGCCGCCTCCACGACCGCCGCCGGCCCGATTTCGCAGAACGCCTACGGCGCTCGCGATGTGTTTGCTCTGCTGTCGCCGTTCCTGCTCGTGGTGGCGGTCATGTTTGTGCCGATGCTCGACCTGCTGCTGGCGATCGTGCGCCGCACCCGCGCCGGCCGCAGCGCGTTCAGCCCCGACAAGATGCACCTGCACCATCGGTTGCTGCAGATCGGCCATTCGCATCGCCGTGTGGTCCTGCTGATCTATTTGTGGGTGGGCATCGTCGCGTTCGGTGCGGCGAGCACGATCTTCTTCAACCCCCGCGACACCGGAGCCGTAATGCTGATTGCGATTGTGGTCGCGGGCGTGGCGACCGTGATCCCGCTGCTGCGCCCCCGGGATGACTACTTCGACGAGGACTACGACAAGCGGTAGTAGTCGGCTCTACCTTGTGGTACGGTGCTGCTAGACCCCCGAATTAAACCTCGCGGGCAGCCGGCCACCCGGCTCATCGGACCCCTGTCCGATCGTGCCGATGAACGACCGACAATAGGGAGCCCCCCTTGGGTGATTCCACTGTGACGACTGAGGTACGCTCTGCGGGCCACCGATCGGTCAGATGGGTGGTTCGGGCTCCATCAACCCGGGATTGAGGTGCTGCAGTGACGACACCAGCGCAGGACGCGCCGTTGGTGTTTCCCGCTGTTGCGTTTCGCCCCGTTCGCCTCTTCCTCATCTGCTTGGCGCTCACGGCGCTGACGATGCTGGCGGCCGGATTGGCCGGGCACGTCATGTTCGGGGCCTTCTTCGGTGTGGGGCTGTTGCTTGGTTTGCTCAACGCGCTGCTGGTGCGGCGTTCGGTTGAGACGATCACCGCCGTCGAACACCCGCTGAAAAGATCGATGGCGGTCAACTCCGCGTCGCGGCTGGCCATCATCACCGTGGTCGGGCTGATCATCGCGTACCTCTTCAAGCCCGCCGGGCTGGGCGTGCTTTTCGGGCTGGCGCTCTTCCAGGTGCTCCTGGTGGTGTCGACGGCTTTGCCGGTGTGGAAGAAGCTGCGCACGGAACCACAAGAGCCCGCGACCCGAGAAACCCCAGACACCTCAGACGAGGCCGTTATCAAGGCACCGGGAGGGAGTAGCACCAGTGATGACTGAGACCATCCTGGCCGAAGCCCAGATCGAGGTGGGCGAACACCGCCACGCCATTTGGCTTGGGATGCACGTCAACACCGACACTATCTATTCCACGGCGATCGCCGGGGTGATCGTGATCGCCCTGGCCTTCTTCCTGAAGGCCAAGGTCACGTCGACCGACGTGCCCAACGGAGTCCAGCTGTTCTGGGAAGCCATCACCATCCAGATGCGCGATCAGGTCGAGGCCGCCATCGGCATGCGGGTGGCACCGTTCGTGCTGCCACTGGCGGTGACGATCTTCGTGTTCATCCTGATCTCCAACTGGCTGTCCGTCCTGCCGCTGCAGTACGAGCAACACGGGAAGACCACGGAGGTGCTCACGCCGGCGGCGGGGGACATCAATTACGTGCTGGCGCTGGCTCTTTTTGTGTTCGTCTGTTATCACGCGGCCGGGATCTGGCGCCGTGGCATCGTCGGACACCCGATCAAGCTACTCAAAGGCCACGTGGCATTCCTGGCGCCGATCAACTTGGTCGAAGAACTCGCCAAGCCGATCTCGTTGTCGCTGCGTCTTTTTGGCAACATCTTCGCCGGCGGCATCCTGGTGGCGCTGATCGCGCTCTTCCCGCCATACATCATGTGGGCGCCCAACGCGATCTGGAAATCGTTCGACCTGTTCGTCGGGGCGATTCAGGCCTTCATCTTCTCCATCCTGACGGTCTTGTACTTTAGCCAAGCGATGGAGCTGGACGAGGAACATCACTAGGCCGCACCACTACACAAGACCTCGTAAAGCGCTCTCAGATATCAAGGAGGATAGGAAATGGGAGATCCCAATCTCATCGGACTCGGCGCCCTCATCGGCGGTGGACTCATCATGGCCGGCGGCGCGATCGGTGCCGGTATCGGTGACGGCATTGCGGGTAACGCACTGGTCTCCGGTATTGCCCGGCAGCCCGAGGCGCAAGGACGGCTGTTCACACCGTTCTTCATCACCGTCGGTCTGGTTGAGGCGGCGTACTTCATCAACCTGGCTTTTATGGCGTTGTTTGTCTTCGCCACGCCGATCACCCCGCAGTAACTCGCTGTGATCGGCGACGCGAGCGTCATCGTTCTGGCCGAAGGCCAGGCAGGGGAGCAGGGCGGCGGCAACAACTTCCTGGTCCCCAACGGCACCTTTTTCTTCGTGCTGGCCATCTTCCTGATCGTGCTGGCTGTCATCGGCTTTTTCGTCGTGCCACCGGTCCTGAAGGTGTTGCGTGAACGCGACGCGATGGTCGCCAAGACCCAAGCCGATAACAAGAAGTCGGCCGAGCAGTTCGCCGCGGCAGAGGCCGATTACGAAAAAGCGATGAAAGAGGCCCGTGTCCAGGCGTCGTCCTTCCGCGACGATGCCCGGGCCGAGGGCCGCAAGGTCATCGAAGATGCGCGCGCCGGTGCCGAGCGGGAGGTGGCGGCCACATTGCAAACGGCCGGCCAGCAATTGAAGCGGGAGAGGGATGCCGTGGAACTGAATCTGCGCGCGAACGTGGGAGCCATGTCGGCGACCCTGGCCAGTCGAATCCTCGGCGTCGACGTCAGCACCTCAGCTGTGACGAGGTAGTCACCAGATGTCGACTTTTTTGGGGCAGCTGGCCGGGTTCGCGGCCATCGTGTTCCTGGTATGGCGCTATGTAGTGCCGCCAGTGCGCAAAATGATGACCGCGCGACAAGACACTGTGCGCCAACAGTTGAAGGACGCGGCGGTAGCGGCCGATCGGCTGGTGGAGGCGAGCAAGGCCCACGAGCAGGCGGTGAAAAACGCGAAGTCCGAGGCGCAAGGTGTCGTCGAAGAGGCGAAGGTTGACGCCGTACGCATCGCGGAGCAAATGCAGGCCCAGTCCGAGGTCGAGGCCGAACGCATCAAGGCACAAGGTGCTCGCCAGGTCGAACTCTTGCGGACGCAGCTGATCCGTCAGCTTCGCCTGGAGCTCGGCCACGAATCCGTCCGCCAGGCAGGGGAATTGGTGCGCGACTACGTCGCCGACCCGGCACAGCAGTCCGACACCGTCGATCGCTTCCTGGACGAACTCGAGGCGATGGCGACCTCGGCCGCCGACGTCGAGTACCCGCTGATGGCGAAGATGCGCTCGGCCAGCCGGCGCGCGCTGACCAGTCTGTCGGATCAGTTCACCACCATCGCCAGGAGCCTCGACAATCCAGGATTGACAAGACTCTCCAGTGAATTGGTGTCGGTAGCCAAACTGCTGGATGGCGAGGTCGTCCTCACCCGCTATCTCACGGTGCCCGCCGAAGACGCCGCACCCAGGGTCCGGCTGATCGAGCGGTTGGTATCCGGTCAAGTCGGCGACACCACCCTCGATGTTTTGCGGGCAGCGGTCTCCGAGCGTTGGTCGGCCAACGACGATCTGGTCGATGCGATCGAACACGTGTCGCGGCAGGCGCTGCTGGAAGTCGCCGAACGCGACGGGAAGGTCGACGAGGTCGAGGAGCAGTTGTTCAGGTTTTCGCGCATTCTCGACGCGCAGCCACGCCTGGGCATCCTGTTGGGGGACTACGCGGCGCCGGCCGAGGGCCGTATCACGTTGCTGCGCAGGGTGCTCGACAGCTCGACCGCCCGCGTCAACAAGGTTGCGGACGCGCTGCTGTCCCAGACGGTCGAGCTGTTGAGAGGCGAGCCGGCCGAGGAGGCCATGAAGTTTTTGGTCGAGGTCGCGGTGGCGCGCCGTGGCGAGGTCGTCGCGGAGGTCAGGGCCGCGGCCGAGCTCAGCGACGCCCAACGCACTCGCATCACTACGGTGCTGGCCAGCATCTACGGCCATCCGGTGACGGTGCAGCTGGACGTCGACCCGGCATTGCTGGGCGGGCTCTCAATTACCGTGGCGGACGAGGTGATCGACGGTACGCTCTCGTCGCGGTTGGCCGCGGCCCAGGCTGAGTTGCCCGACTGAACACGAACCTGCTGAACATGAACCTGCTGAATATGAACCTGAAGCCCATGCGTAAGACGGAAATCAAGTAGGAAGACGAAAAGCCATGGCCGAGTTGACAATCTCCGCTGATGACATTCAGAGCGCGATCCAAGAGTACGTAAGCTCCTTCACCTCCGGTAGCACCCGCGAAGAGGTCGGCACCGTCGTCGATGCCGGCGACGGCATCGCGCACGTCGAGGGTTTGCCGTCGGTGATGACGCAGGAGTTGCTCGAGTTCCCGGGCGGGGTCCTTGGGGTCGCGCTCAACCTGGACGAGCACAGCGTCGGCGTCGTGATCCTCGGTGACTTCGAGAAAATCGAGGAAGGCCAGCAGGTCAAGCGCACCAACGAGGTCCTGTCGGTACCAGTCGGCGACGCATTCTTGGGGCGGGTGGTCAACCCTCTTGGTCAGCCGATCGACGGGCGCGGGGACGTCGAGGCCGAAAAGAGGCGCGCACTGGAGCTGCAGGCGCCGTCGGTGGTGCAGCGGCAAAGCGTCAAGGAGCCCCTGCAGACCGGCATCAAGGCCATCGACGCGATGACCCCGATCGGCCGCGGCCAGCGCCAGCTGATCATCGGCGACCGCAAGACCGGTAAGACCGCGGTGTGTGTCGACACAATCCTCAACCAGCGGCAGAACTGGGAGAGCGGCGACGAGAAGAAGCAGGTGCGCTGCGTCTACGTGGCCATCGGGCAGAAGGGCACCACGATCGCCTCCGTCCGCCGCGTACTGGAAGAGGGCGGCGCGATGGACTACACCACCATTGTCGCGGCACCGGCTTCCGATTCGGCCGGCTTCAAATGGCTTGCGCCATATACCGGTTCGGCCATCGCTCAGAACTGGATGTACGACGGCAAGCATGTGCTGATCGTCTTCGACGACCTGACCAAGCAGGCCGAGGCCTACCGCGCGATCTCGTTGCTGCTGCGGCGTCCGCCCGGCCGTGAGGCATATCCCGGCGACGTCTTCTATCTGCACTCGCGGCTGTTGGAGCGCTGCGGCAAGCTCTCCGACGAACTCGGTGCCGGTTCGCTGACCGGATTGCCGATCATCGAGACCAAGGCCAACGACATCTCGGCCTACATCCCCACCAACGTCATCTCGATCACGGATGGGCAGTGCTTCCTGGAGACCGACCTGTTCAATCAGGGTGTGCGGCCGGCCATCAACGTCGGTGTATCGGTGTCCCGGGTCGGCGGCGCGGCGCAGATCAAGGCAATGAAAGAGGTGGCCGGCTCGTTGCGTCTGGACCTGTCGCAGTACCGCGAGCTGGAAGCGTTCGCCGCCTTTGCCTCTGACCTGGACGCCACGTCCAAGGCGCAGTTGGACCGGGGCGAGCGGCTCGTCGAGCTGCTCAAGCAACCGCAGTACCGACCGATGCCCGTTGAGGAGCAAGTGGTCTCGATCTTCCTGGGCACCGGCGGTCACCTGGACTCGGTGCCGGTCGAGGATGTCCGGCGGTTCGAAACCGAGCTGCTGGACCACATGCGGGGTTCCGAAGAGGCGTTCCTCGAGGGGATCCGCACCAGCCAGAAGCTCAGTGAGGAAGGCGAAGAGCAGCTGGTTGGGATCATCAACCACTTCAAGAAGGGCTTCGCGGCCACGGGCGGCGGATCGGTGGTGCCCGACGAGCACGTCGACGCCATGGACGAAGGGGACCTGGGCAAGGAATCGGTGAAGGTCAAGAAACCGGCACCGGAGAAGAAAGACAAGAAGAAGGAAAAGAAGTAACTACCGATGGCCGCCACACTTCGTGAACTGCGCGGACGCATCCGCTCGGCCGGGTCGATCAAGAAGATCACCAAGGCGCAGGAGCTGATCGCGACGTCGCGCATCGGCAAGGCGCAGGCTCGGCTGGTCTCCGCGCGGCCGTACGCGGTCGAGATCACCCGGATGCTCACCACCCTGGCCACCGAAGCCGCTCTGGATCATCCACTGCTCGTCGAGCGCCCCGAACCAAAGCGGGCCGGGGTGCTGGTGGTGTCCTCCGATCGCGGCCTGTGTGGCGGGTACAACGCCAACATCTTCCGTCGCTCCGAGGAACTTTTCTCCCTGCTGCGCGAGGAAGGCAAGACACCGGTGCTCTACACGGTGGGTCGTAAGGCGGCGAACTACTACAAGTTCCGCAACTGGGACATCACCGAGTCGTGGACGGGCTTTTCCGAGCGACCGAAGTACGAGAATGCCGCGGAGGTCGCCTCGACCCTGGTCGACGCGTTCATGCTCGGCACCGGTGACGGCGAGGACCCGCAGTCGGACGACGAACAGGGCGTCGACGAATTGCACATCGTCTACAGCGAATTCAAGTCGATGATGTCGCAAACGGCGGTCGCCCACCGAATGGCCCCGATGGTGGTGGAATACGAAGAGGAAGACCAGGGGCTGCACACCCTGTACTCGTTCGAGCCGGACGCGACGACGCTGTTCGAGTCGCTGTTGCCGCGGTACGTGACCACCCGAATTTATGCGGCGTTACTGGAATCCGCGGCGTCTGAGCTGGCGTCGCGCCAGCGGGCGATGAAGTCGGCCACCGACAACGCCGACGACCTCATCAAGGCCCTGACGCTGATGGCAAACCGCGAGCGGCAAGCACAGATCACCCAGGAGATCAGCGAAATCGTCGGTGGCGCAAACGCGCTCGCCGACGCCTCCAAGTAGCCCCCTTAAGGAAGCGAAGAAGATAAATGAGCGACACTGACCGAGAAGTCCGAGAGCAGCGGCCGCGTCGTGCGGGTCACCGGACCCGTCGTCGACGTCGAATTCCCGCGGGGTTCGGTCCCGGAGCTGTTCAACGCCCTGCACGCCGAGATCACGTACGAGGAGCTCGCCAAGACCCTGACCTTGGAGGTTGCCCAGCACCTGGGCGACAGCCTGGTGCGCACCGTCTCCATGCAGCCCACCGACGGGCTGGTGCGTGGCGTCGAGGTCACCGACACGGGCGCCTCGATCTCGGTGCCGGTCGGCGAAGACGTCAAGGGCCACGTCTTCAACGCGCTGGGCTACTGCCTGGACAAACCCGGGTACGGAGAAGACTTCGAGCACTGGTCGATTCACCGCAAGCCCCCCGCGTTCGAAGACCTCGAACCCCGCACCGAGATGCTCGAGACCGGCCTCAAGGTCGTCGACCTGCTGACTCCCTACGTGCGGGGCGGCAAGATCGCCCTGTTCGGCGGTGCCGGCGTGGGCAAGACGGTGCTCATCCAGGAGATGATCAACCGCATCGCCCGTAACTTCTCGGGTACGTCGGTGTTCGCCGGCGTGGGGGAGCGCACCCGCGAGGGCAACGACCTCTGGGTCGAACTCAAGGAAGCCAACGTGCTCAAGGACACCGCGTTGGTATTCGGTCAGATGGACGAGCCGCCCGGCACCCGTATGCGGGTGGCCCTGTCCGCGCTGACGATGGCGGAGTGGTTCCGCGACGAGGCCGGCAAGGACGTGCTGCTGTTCATCGACAACATCTTCCGGTTCACTCAGGCCGGCTCCGAGGTGTCGACGCTGCTCGGCCGGATGCCGTCCGCGGTGGGCTACCAGCCCACCCTGGCCGACGAGATGGGCGAGCTGCAGGAGCGGATCACCTCGACCCGAGGCAAGTCGATCACCTCCATGCAGGCCGTCTACGTGCCCGCCGACGACTACACCGACCCGGCGCCCGCGACGACGTTCGCCCACCTGGACGCCACCACCGAGCTCTCCCGGTCGGTGTTCTCGAAGGGCATCTTCCCGGCCGTCGACCCGCTGTCGTCCAGCTCGACCATTCTGGACCCGGCCGTCGTTGGCGACGAACACTACCGCGTGGCACAGGAAGTGATCCGAATCCTGCAGCGCTACAAGGACCTTCAGGACATCATCGCGATCCTCGGTATCGACGAGCTGTCGGAAGAGGACAAGCAGCTGGTGAATCGGGCGCGGCGCATCGAGCGGTTCCTGTCGCAGAACATGATGGCGGCCGAGCAGTTCACCGGACAGCCGGGTTCGACGGTGCCGGTGAAGGAGACCATCGAGGCCTTCGACAAGCTGTCCAAGGGCGACTTCGATCACATACCCGAGCAGGCTTTCTTCTTGATCGGTGGCCTCGACGACCTGGCCAAGAAGGCCGAGAGCCTCGGCGCCAAGCTGTGATCCAATTCGGCTGGCAACGAAAGGTGGTGTGACATGGCCGAATTGAACGTTGAGATCGTCGCCGTCGACCGGGAAATCTGGTCCGGCGAGGCAACGTTTCTGTTCACCCGCACCACCGTCGGCGAGATCGGCATACTGCCCCGGCATATCCCGCTGGTGGCCCAGTTGGTCGACGACGCCATGGTGCGCGTCGAACGGGAGGACCAAGACGACCTGCGGATCGCGGTGGACGGTGGCTTCATGTCGGTCACCGAGGAGGGCGTCAGCATCCTGGCCGAGTCGGCCGAGTTCTCCTCGGAGATCGACGAGAGTGCCGCCAAGGAAGACGCCGAGTCCGACGATCCCCGCATCGCCGCCAGGGGGCGCGCCAGATTGCGCGCCATCGGCGCGCTCGACTAGCCGTCGATGAGCGCGCCCATGATTGGCATGGCCGTGCTCGTCGCCCTGCTGGGGGGAGCTGTGCTCGCCCTGAGCTATCGGCTATGGAAGCTGCGCCAGGGCGGAACGGCGGGGATCATGCGGGACATCCCGGCGGTCGGCGGCCACGGGTGGCGCCATGGCGTGATCCGCTACCGCGGCGGGGAGGCCGCCTTCTACCGGCTGTCGAGTCTGCGGTTGTGGCCGGACCGTCGGCTGAGCCGGCGAGGCGTGGAGATCGTGGCCCGGCGCGGCCCACGCGGTGACGAGTACGACATCATGACCGACGCGATCGTCGTGCTGGAACTGCGTGACGCGACGCAGGACCGGCGCTCGGGTTATGAGCTCGCCCTGGATCAGGGCGCCTTGACCGCCTTCTTGTCCTGGCTGGAGTCGCGTCCGTCACCGCGTGCCCGGCGGCGCAGCGTCTGATTGGTGTCGGCCCGGAAAAGTCAAGTGCCCGAATGGTTCTGCCACGGAGCGACGGTTTGACAGCCGAATGCTTCGGGGCTGACATCGCGTAGCGTCTCGCTGAATTGCCAACGATGGCCGGCGAGGTCTTCGACAGTGCACTCGCGCTCGCCGTACTCGCGGTCAGCGGGCGGCTCCAGCACCTTCGCGCCGGCCGCCCGGGCACGCTCGAACTGCGCATCCACGTCTTCGACCCGTACCTTGATTTCGTGTGTAACCAAATCGGCCTGCGGCGGTTTGCGTTCGCGCGCAACGTCGGCGACGATCATCGCGCCGTCGGCGCCGATGCTCAACTGCGCCCGATGACTTTCGCCGATTCGGACTCGCTCGACGAATCCGAACGCCGCGCCGAGCCAATCCACGGCTGCGCGCACGTCGGGATAGACGAGGACGGGGATCACCGTCGCGGGCGGAATCGATCGATTGTGCTTCATGGCAACAAGTTACGCCTTACCGGCGTCGGCAGTGGCATCCGTTGCCCCGCCGCCCGGGCGCCACAGCACGTCGCCGTCGGGGTTTGCCGCGCGGGACAGGATGAACAGCAGATCCGAGAGCCGGTTCAGATATTTCGCCGGTAGCACGCTAACCCCTTCGGCCCCTGCGGCCCCTTCGCCGTGAGCTCGGACCGCGGACCACGCCGAGCGCTCGGCCCGACGCACCACGGTGCGGGCGACGTGCAGTAGCGCCGACAACGGCGAACCACCCGGTAGCACAAACGAATTCAGGGGCGACAAGGGCGCATTGTAGGCGTCGCACCACCCCTCGAGCCGATCGATGTAGGCCTGGGTGATCCGCAGCGGGGGATACTCGGGGTTCTCCTTTACGGGGGTCGATAAATCTGCGCCGGCGTCAAACAAGTCGTTTTGGATCTGCCCCAGCACGCCCGCGATTTCCTGGTCTGGCCCGCCCACGGCGATGGCCACGCCGATCGCGGAGTTGGCCTCGTCGCAATCCGCATACGCCACCAGGCGTGGATCATTTTTCGGGACCCGTGAGAAATCGCTCAACCCGGTCGTCCCATCGTCGCCGGTTCGGGTATAGATGCGGGTCAGGTGTATCGCCATGAACAAACCGTACTCGGCGGCGTGACTTGGCTCGCTTGCCAGCTGACTGACAAGCCGATATCGCTTTACTACACTGACCCGGGTGGCGGAGCGATTCGTGGTCACCGGCGGCAACCGGTTGTCAGGCGAAGTCGCAGTCGGGGGTGCCAAGAACAGCGTGCTCAAGCTGATGGCCGCGACGTTGTTGGCCGAAGGCACCAGCACCATCACCAACTGCCCGGACATCCTCGATGTGCCGCTGATGGCCGAGGTGCTGCGTGGCCTGGGCGCCACCGTCGAACTCGACGGCGACGTCGCCCGGATCACCTCGCCCGACGAACCCAAGTACGACGCCGACTTCGCCGCCGTGCGGCAGTTCCGCGCCTCGGTCTGCGTGCTGGGGCCGCTGGTCGGCCGGTGCAAGCGGGCCAGGGTCGCGCTCCCGGGCGGTGACGCCATCGGATCTCGTCCGCTGGATATGCACCAGGCCGGCCTGCGGCAGCTCGGCGCGCACTGCAACATCGAGCACGGCTGCGTGGTGGCTCACGCAGATACGTTGCGCGGGGCGGAGATTCAGCTGGAATTTCCGTCGGTGGGGGCCACCGAGAACATCCTCATGGCGGCCGTCGTGGCCGAGGGTGTCACCACGATTCACAACGCGGCGCGCGAACCCGACGTCGTCGATCTGTGCACCATGTTGAACCAGATGGGTGCGCAGGTCGAAGGCGCGGGTTCCCCGACCATGACGATCACCGGCGTCCCGCGGCTGTACCCGACGGAACATCGGGTGATCGGCGACCGCATCGTGGGCGCCACCTGGGGCATCGCCGCCGCCATGACCCGCGGCGACATCACGGTGACCGGCGTCGATCCGGCACACCTGCAGGTGGTGCTGCACAAGCTGCACGACGCCGGCGCCACCGTCACGCAGACGGACACCAGTTTCCGGGTGGCTCAGTACGAGCGCCCGAAGGCGGTCAACGTTGCGACACTGCCGTTCCCCGGGTTTCCGACGGATCTGCAGCCGATGGCGATCGCGCTGGCATCGATCGCCGACGGCACCTCGATGATCACCGAGAATGTGTTCGAGGCGCGGTTCCGGTTCGTCGAAGAGATGATCCGGCTCGGCGCCGATGCCCGAACCGATGGGCATCACGCGGTTGTGCGGGGTCTGCCGCAACTGTCCAGTGCGCCGGTCTGGTGTTCGGATATCCGGGCCGGCGCCGGCCTGGTGCTGGCGGGGCTGGTCGCCGACGGAGACACCGAGGTCCACGACGTTTTTCACATCGATCGCGGCTACCCGTTGTTCGTCGAGAACCTGGGGTTTTTGGGTGGGGAGATCGAGCGGGTATGCTCTTGAACGCAACGCCCGACAGGCTCGCATCGGATCTATCACCACAGCGATGATGAAAAGATGATGAAAACCGGGGCTTGACACCACTGCCGGAACTGTATTAAGCTGGCAGGGTTGCCCCAAAACGGGCAAGAATACAAGCAAGAGTGTTGTTTGAGAACTCAATAGTGTGTTTGGTGTTTTTGTTTGTTGTTATTTTTTTGACCATTCCTAAGCACTCCCCGTGTGCGGGGATGGTCGCAATTTTGGATGCCAGTTTTGGCGTCTTTTTGTTAGGTCAGATTTTCTCTGATTTGAATTCACCTCGTTCATCGAGGGGTCTTTGTTTGGAGAGTTTGATCCTGGCTCAGGACGAACGCTGGCGGCGTGCTTAACACATGCAAGTCGAACGGAAAGGCCTCTTCGGAGGTACTCGAGTGGCGAACGGGTGAGTAACACGTGGGTAATCTGCCCTGCACATCGGGATAAGCCTGGGAAACTGGGTCTAATACCGGATAGGACCACGGGACGCATGTCCTGTGGTGGAAAGCTTTTGCGGTGTGGGATGGGCCCGCGGCCTATCAGCTTGTTGGTGGGGTGACGGCCTACCAAGGCTACGACGGGTAGCCGGCCTGAGAGGGTGTCCGGCCACACTGGGACTGAGATACGGCCCAGACTCCTACGGGAGGCAGCAGTGGGGAATATTGCACAATGGGCGCAAGCCTGATGCAGCGACGCCGCGTGGGGGATGACGGCCTTCGGGTTGTAAACCTCTTTCAGCAGGGACGAAGCGCAAGTGACGGTACCTGCAGAAGAAGCACCGGCCAACTACGTGCCAGCAGCCGCGGTAATACGTAGGGTGCGAGCGTTGTCCGGAATTACTGGGCGTAAAGAGCTCGTAGGTGGTTTGTCGCGTTGTTCGTGAAAACCGGGGGCTTAACCCTCGGCGTGCGGGCGATACGGGCAGACTGGAGTACTGCAGGGGAGACTGGAATTCCTGGTGTAGCGGTGGAATGCGCAGATATCAGGAGGAACACCGGTGGCGAAGGCGGGTCTCTGGGCAGTAACTGACGCTGAGGAGCGAAAGCGTGGGGAGCGAACAGGATTAGATACCCTGGTAGTCCACGCCGTAAACGGTGGGTACTAGGTGTGGGTTTCCTTCCTTGGGATCCGTGCCGTAGCTAACGCATTAAGTACCCCGCCTGGGGAGTACGGCCGCAAGGCTAAAACTCAAAGGAATTGACGGGGGCCCGCACAAGCGGCGGAGCATGTGGATTAATTCGATGCAACGCGAAGAACCTTACCTGGGTTTGACATGCACAGGACGCCGGCAGAGATGTCGGTTCCCTTGTGGCCTGTGTGCAGGTGGTGCATGGCTGTCGTCAGCTCGTGTCGTGAGATGTTGGGTTAAGTCCCGCAACGAGCGCAACCCTTGTCTCATGTTGCCAGCGGGTAATGCCGGGGACTCGTGAGAGACTGCCGGGGTCAACTCGGAGGAAGGTGGGGATGACGTCAAGTCATCATGCCCCTTATGTCCAGGGCTTCACACATGCTACAATGGCCGGTACAAAGGGCTGCGATGCCGCAAGGTTAAGCGAATCCTTTTAAAGCCGGTCTCAGTTCGGATCGGGGTCTGCAACTCGACCCCGTGAAGTCGGAGTCGCTAGTAATCGCAGATCAGCAACGCTGCGGTGAATACGTTCCCGGGCCTTGTACACACCGCCCGTCACGTCATGAAAGTCGGTAACACCCGAAGCCAGTGGCCTAACCCTTTGGGAGGGAGCTGTCGAAGGTGGGATCGGCGATTGGGACGAAGTCGTAACAAGGTAGCCGTACCGGAAGGTGCGGCTGGATCACCTCCTTTCTAAGGAGCACCACGAAAAGCACCCCAATTGGTGGGGTGCAAGCCGTGCGGGGTTCTCGTCTGTAGTGGACGAGGGCCGGGTGCATGACAGCTAATGAATCGCCAGACACACTATTGGGTCCTGAGGCAACACCCTGGTTTCTAGGTTTGTCTAGGGATGTTGTCCCACCATCTTGGTGGTGGGGTGTGGTGTTTGAGAACTGGATAGTGGTTGCGAGCATCTAAATGGATGCGTTGCACTCCGAATGTGGAGCGCGGCGTGTCCGTTAAAATGTGTAATTTTTCTTTGGTTTTTGTAGTGTTTGTAAGTGTTTAAGGGCACATGGTGGATGCCTTGGCATCGAGAGCCGATGAAGGACGTGGGAGGCTGCGATATGCCTCGGGGAGCTGTCAACCGAGCGTGGATCCGAGGATTTCCGAATGGGGAAACCCAGCACGAGTGATGTCGTGTTACCCGTATCTGAATATATAGGGTGCGGGAGGTAACGCGGGGAAGTGAAACATCTCAGTACCCGTAGGAAGAGAAAACAATTGTGATTCCGCTAGTAGTGGCGAGCGAACGCGGAACAGGCTAAACCGCATGCATGGATAACCGGGTAGGGGTTGTGCGTGCGGTGTTGTGGGAGGATACGTCTCAGCTCTACCTGGCTGAGAGGCAGTCAGAAAGTGTCGTGGTTAGCGGAAGTGGCCTGGGATGGTCTGCCGCAGACGGTGAGAGCCCGGTACGCGAAAATCCGGCACCTGCCTTGTATCAATTCCCGAGTAGCAGCGGGCCCGTGGAATCTGCTGTGAATCTGCCGGGACCACCCGGTAAGCCTAAATACTTCTCGATGACCGATAGCGGATTAGTACCGTGAGGGAATGGTGAAAAGTACCCCGGGAGGGGAGTGAAAGAGTACCTGAAACCGTGTGCCTACAATCCGTCAGAGCCTCCTCGTGGGGTGATGGCGTGCCTTTTGAAGAATGAGCCTGCGAGTCAGGGACATGTCGCGAGGTTAACCCGTGTGGGGTAGCCGCAGCGAAAGCGAGTCTGAATAGGGCGTATCCCCGTAAGGGGTGTAGTGGCGTGTTCTGGACCCGAAGCGGAGTGATCTACCCATGGCCAGGGTGAAGCGCGGGTAAGACCGCGTGGAGGCCCGAACCCACTTAGGTTGAAGACTGAGGGGATGAGTTGTGGGTAGGGGTGAAAGGCCAATCAAACTCCGTGATAGCTGGTTCTCCCCGAAATGCATTTAGGTGCAGCGTTGCGTGATTCACCACGGAGGTAGAGCTACTGGATGGCCAATGGGCCCTACTAGGTTACTGACGTCAGCCAAACTCCGAATGCCGTGGTGTACAGCGTGGCAGTGAGACGGCGGGGGATAAGCTCCGTACGTCGAAAGGGAAACAGCCCAGATCGCCGGCTAAGGCCCCTAAGCGTGTGCTAAGTGGGAAAGGATGTGCAGTCGCAAAGACAACCAGGAGGTTGGCTTAGAAGCAGCCACCCTTGAAAGAGTGCGTAATAGCTCACTGGTCAAGTGATTGTGCGCCGATAATGTAGCGGGGCTCAAGCACACCGCCGAAGCCGCGGCAACCGTAAGGTTGGGTAGGGGAGCGTCCCTCATTCAGCGAAGCCATTGGGTGACCGGTGGTGGAGGGTGGGGGAGTGAGAATGCAGGCATGAGTAGCGATAAGGCAAGTGAGAACCTTGCCCGCCGTAAGACCAAGGGTTCCTGGGCCAGGCCAGTCCGCCCAGGGTGAGTCGGGACCTAAGGCGAGGCCGACAGGCGTAGTCGATGGACAACGGGTTGATATTCCCGTACCCGTGTGTGGGCGTCCCTGACGAATCCATTCTGCTAACCACCCAAATGGTGGTCTATCAATCCCTTCGGGGTGCGAGGACTATCGGCTGCGTGGGACCCGGGTGGGTAGTAGTCAAGCGAAGGGGTGACGCAGGAAGGTAGCCGTACCAGTCAGTGGTAACACTGGAGTAAGCCTGTAGGGAGAGCGATAGGCAAATCCGTCGCTCATAATCCTGAGAGGTGATGCATAGCCGATTGAGGCGAATTCGGTGATCCTCAGCTGCCAAGAAAAGCCTCTAGCGAGCACACACACGGCCCGTACCCCAAACCGACACAGGTGGTCAGGTAGAGCATACCAAGGCGTACGAGATAACTATGGTTAAGGAACTCGGCAAAATGCCCCCGTAACTTCGGGAGAAGGGGGGCCGAAACACCGTGAACAGCTTTGCGCTGGGAGCGGGATTCGGTCGCAGAAACCAGTGGGAAGCGACTGTTTACTAAAAACACAGGTGCGTGCGAAGTCGCAAGACGATGTATACGCACTGACGCCTGCCCGGTGCTGGAAGGTTAAGAGGACCCGTTAATCGTAAGGTGAAGCGGAGAATTTAAGCCCCAGTAAACGGCGGTGGTAACTATAACCATCCTAAGGTAGCGAAATTCCTTGTCGGGTAAGTTCCGACCTGCACGAATGGCGTAACGACTTCCCAACTGTCTCAACCATAGACTCGGCGAAATTGCACTACGAGTAAAGATGCTCGTTACGCGCGGCAGGACGAAAAGACCCCGGGACCTTTACTATAGCTTGGTATTGATGTTCGGTACGGTTTGTGTAGGATAGGTGGGAGACTGTGAAACCTTAACGCTAGTTGGGGTGGAGTCGTTGTTGAAATACCACTCTGATCGTATTGGACCTCTAACTTCGAACCCTTATCGGGTTCAGGGACAGTGCCTGGTGGGTAGTTTAACTGGGGCGGTTGCCTCCTAAAATGTAACGGAGGCGCCCAAAGGTTCCCTCAACCTGGACGGCAATCAGGTGTTGAGTGTAAATGCACAAGGGAGCTTGACTGCGAGACTTACAAGTCAAGCAGGGACGAAAGTCGGGATTAGTGATCCGGCACCTCTGAGTGGAAGGGGTGTCGCTCAACGGATAAAAGGTACCCCGGGGATAACAGGCTGATCTTCCCCAAGAGTCCATATCGACGGGATGGTTTGGCACCTCGATGTCGGCTCGTCGCATCCTGGGGCTGGAGCAGGTCCCAAGGGTTGGGCTGTTCGCCCATTAAAGCGGCACGCGAGCTGGGTTTAGAACGTCGTGAGACAGTTCGGTCTCTATCCGCCGCGCGCGTCAGAAACTTGAGGAAACCTGTCCCTAGTACGAGAGGACCGGGACGGACGAACCTCTAGTGCACCAGTTGTCCCACCAGGGGCACCGCTGGATAGCTACGTTCGGACAGGATAACCGCTGAAAGCATCTAAGCGGGAAACCTTCTCCAAGATCAGGTTTCTCACCCTTTTAGAGGGATAAGGCCCCCCGCAGACCACGGGATCGATAGGCCAGACCTGGAAGCTCAGCAATGGGTGCAGGGAACTGGCACTAACCGGCCGAAAACTTACATACACACAATCGCAACCACTATTCCAATTTCACGCTTAGGCGTGGAATGCCACACCCCCCACCAGAACAACTTGAATACACATATAAATAGAGTTACGGCGGCCACAGCGACAGGGAAACGCCCGGTCCCATTCCGAACCCGGAAGCTAAGCCTGTCAGCGCCGATGATACTGCCCACTCCGGGTGGAAAAGTAGGACACCGCCGAACATACACAAAAACACCCCCTTCACCGGGGGTGTTTTTGTATTTGTTGATCCTCGCGAGCGTAACGCAGCGACATACGCTCGTGGCGGAAGGTTAGTCGAACAACGTCAGATTCGATTGGGTCTGAAGGGTCCGGCTTCTCTCCAATTCGAGCAGAGTCAGTTTGCGACCGAGTCCGCCGCCGTAGCCGGTAAGGCTTCCGCTGGCGCCGATCACGCGGTGGCACGGCACGATGATCGCGATGGGATTGTGGCCGTTGGCCAATCCCACCGCGCGCGCGGCACCCGGCGCGCCGATCTGTTGGGCGATTTCGCCGTAAGACCTGGTTTTCCCGTACGGAATTGTCAGCAGCGCCTTCCATACCCGCTGCTGAAATTCGGTGCCGCGCATGTCGAGCTCGACATCGAAGTCGGTGAGCTCACCGGCGAAATACGCGTTGAGTTGGTCGACGGCGTCGCCGAATACCCTGTTCTCGGCTGACCAGCCGGCGCGGTTCGGCTCGTAGGTCTGGTCGACCATTCGTAGATTCGTCAATGCGCGGCCATGCCCGGCGAGGGTCAACGGTCCGATCGGGCTGTCGATGGTGCGGTAGTGAATCATGCGATCTCCTTTGGGGGCTGCATGGGTGGCCGATGGGGTGGCTCCCGGGGTGGCCATTCGTTTACCGGGTGCTCGAGGGTGGTCCACAGGTGCTGGGTGGCATAGGAGCGCCAGGGACGCCAACGGGCGCTGTGCTCGGTCAGTGCGCGTTGGTCGGTGCCCATTCCCAGCCGCCCGGCGGCGTGAAGCAAGCCAAGGTCGCTGGCGGGAAAGGCATCTGGGTCGCCGAGGGCACGCATCGCGATCACCTCCGCTGTCCACGGGCCAACTCCGGGCAGGGCAAGCAGTTGGCTGCGCGCGCGTTCCCAGTCGGACCCGGCGTCGAGCACCACGCTGCCGTCTGCGAGGCCGGCAACAAGCGCGTTGAGGGTCCGTTGCCGGGCCTTGGGGACGGCCAGATGGACGGGATCGATCGGCCCGCTTTGCCAGAGCTCTTCCACCGACGGGAAGGTATGGGTCAGTCCGCCGTGAGGATCGTGCACCGGCTGCCCGTAGGCGGCGACCAGCCGGCCGGCGTGGGTTCGCGCGGCCTTGGTCGATACCTGTTGACCCAGGACCGCACGGACGGCCAGTTCGGCCTCGTCGACGGTGCGCGGAACGCGTTGGCCGGGCGCCTTGGCCACTACCGGGCGCATTCCCGCGTCGGCGGACAGCGCCTCGACCACCGCCTCGGGGTCCGCATCGAGGTCCAGCAGCCGCCGACAGCGGGCGATCGCCGTCGTCAGGTCGCGGAAATCATCGAGGACGAGCAGGCAGCGGACGTGATCGACAGCGGGGGTCAGCGCGACCACCGCGCTGCCGGAGGGAAGCCGCAGGCTGCGTCGGTAGGCGCCGTCGCGAACCTCCTCGCAACCGGGCACGACGCCGGCGGCCAGGTGCCCGAAAACGCCCTCATAGGCGAACGGTGTGCGTACCGGCAGCCGAAGGGACACCGTCCCCGGCGAAGGGGCTCCGGGTTGCGCACCGGATTTCGCTCCGGACTTCAAGGACTTCAAGGACTCCGACCGCGCCGCCGCGCGCTTTCGCAGTGCCGACGGCGCGTTCTCGAACACCAGGCGAACCGTGTCGTTGAACTGCCGGATGCTGGAAAACCCGGCGGCGAATGCCACGTCGCCGAACGGCAGGACCGTCGTCTCGATGAGGAGCCGGGCGGTCTGCGCGCGCTGCGCGCGGGCCAGCGCGAGCGGGCCGGCACCCACCTCGGCCTGCAAGAGCCGCTCCAGCTGGCGGGTGGTGTAGCCGAGGTGGGCAGCGAGGCCACCGACGCCCTCGCGGTCCACGACGCCGTCGGCGACGAGCCGCATCGCCCGCGCGACAACGTCACCACGTACGTTCCATTCCGGTGAGCCCGGAGACGCGTCGGGACGGCACCGCTTGCACGCGCGAAAGCCCGCTCGTTGAGCGGCCGCCGCGGTGGGGTAGAAACGCACGTTGCGTGCGAACGGGGGCCGCACCGGGCAACTGGGGCGGCAGTAGATCCGGGTCGTCAGCACAGCGGTGACGAACCAGCCGTCGAACCGGGCGTCCTTGGACTGGACCGCCCGGTAGCAGCCTTCGAAATCTTCGTGCACCCGTCCACAGTTACACCCGCCCACCGACAAGACTGGCGGAAATCCGACATGGCAGTGTTGGGACCCGGTCCGGACCCTATTGCCCGAGCTCGTCCAGTGGCTTTCGCGTTCTGCGCTCGAAGAACCGATCGGCATCCTCAACCAGACGGCCGTGCGCGAACCCACGTCCATCGTGGCCGCGCTGATCTCGTGGCCGCAATGCAGCCGCAACGCACGCGCCGCACGTTGCGGCACTCGGGAATCGCGCCGGCACGGCTATGCGTCCTCGCCTGCGCGTCAACCCAGCTGTGGCATGACCTCGCCGGCGAACAGCTCCAGGTGCGCCAGGTCGGAGAGGTCGAGGAGCTGCGCGTACACCCGCTGCGTCCCGATGCCGTTCCAGGCGCCGAGTTTGTCGACGATCTCGCCGGGCGTGCCGACCAGGGGACTGGCGGAGCGCATCTGTTCCACGTCGCGGCCGATGGCCGCCGCCCGCCGGGCCACTTCGGCGTCGTCGCGGCCCGCGCAGATGACGGACGCACTCGAGTAGACGATCGAGTCGGCCGGTCTGCCGGCCGACTTGACCGCTTCGGCCACCCGCTCGTACTGGGCCGCGGCGACGTCGAGGGGCGTGAACGGGACGTTGAATTCGGCCGCATACTCGGCGGCCAACGCGGGGGTGCGTTTGGCGCCGGTGCCGCCGATCACGATCGGCGGATGCGGGCTTTGCACCGGCTTGGGAAGCGCCGGTGAGCCGACGATGGTGTAGTGCTCTCCGGCGTAGTCGAACGTCTCGTTCGGGCCGGTGGTCCACAACCCGGTGATGATGGCCAGTTGCTCGGTCAGCCGGTCGAACCGTTCGCGCACCGAGGGGAACGGGATCCCGTACGCCTTGTGCTCCGCCTCGAACCAACCGCTGCCCAGGCCGAATTCGACGCGTCCCGCGCTCATCGCGTCCACCTGCGCGATCGCGATGGCCAGCGGACCCGGATAGCGAAACGTCGCAGAGGTGACGAGTGTGCCGAGCCGGATGCTCGACGTTTCGCGGGCGATCGCGCCGAGGGTCACCCACGAATCGGTGGGCCCGGGCAGGCCGTCCCCGCTCATCGCAAGGTAGTGGTCGGATCGGAAAAAGGCCCCAAAGCCAAGCCGTTCGGCGAGTTGGGCGACGGCAAGCTGGGCGTCGTAGCTGGCGCCTTGCTGGGGTTCGACGAATACGCGGAATTCCATGGGCACCTGTCCTTTCTATCTGATCCCGCTGATCTCACCAGGGTCCGTTAAGCTAGCTAAGTATTGACCGGCCGAGCCGACGGGTCTGACCCGACGGGTCTGGATCGAAATTGGAGGAATGGTGTCATCACCTGGTCAGGCGCGCGCCGAGGGGGACAGCTGGGACCTGACGTCCAGCGTGGGAGCGACCGCGACGATGGTGGCTTCCGCCCGGGCGCTGGCGTCTCGCGGGCCCGATCCGCTGCTCGACGACCGGTTCGCCGAACCGTTGGTGCGGGCGGTCGGTCACCCGTTTTTCACCCGCATGCTGGACGGCGAAATTCCGCTCGAGGACGATGATTCGCCGTTGACCATGCAGCAGCGCAGCGAGCAGATGACCGTGCGCACCAGGTTTTTCGACGATTTCCTGCTCGCCGCGACCAACGCCGGCATACGTCAGGCCGTCATTTTGGCTGCCGGACTTGACGCGCGGGCCTACCGGTTGGCTTGGCCGGCGGGCACGGTGGTGTTCGAAGTGGACCAGCCCGAGGTGATCGCGTTCAAGGGCACGACGCTGGCCCAGCTCGGGGCCGAACCGACCGCCGAACGCCGCGCTGTCAGCATCGACCTGCGGGATGATTGGCCGGTTGCGTTGCGCGACAGCTTCTTCGACGACACCGCGCCCACCGCCTGGATCGCCGAGGGCCTGCTGCCCTACCTGCCGCCGGAAGCCCAGGACGGGCTGCTGGACAACATCACCGCCCTCAGCGCGAGCGGCAGCAGGCTGGCCACCGAGAACATCACCGACATGGGCGTGTTCACCGACGAGCGCGCTCGGTCGATGCGTGCTGCGTGGCGCAAGCATGGACTGGACATCGACGTCGCCGATCTGGTGTGGTTCGGTCCCCGCCGGCCGGCCCGCGAACACCTGGAATCCACGGGCTGGCGGGTAACCCAACACACCACCGAACAGCTCTACGAAGCCAACGGCTTTGAGCTGCCGGATCACGAGATGTTGGCCGATTTTCGCCGCGCCATCAGCTACATCAGTGCCGAGTTGAGCTGACCGGAATAAGCCTGAGCAGCCGGCACGTTGCGCCCAGCATGAAACCCTTCACCGAGCCCGAACGTCAGGAATTCCTCGCGGGAAAGCACGTGGCGGTGCTGTCCGTCGCCGCCACCGATGGCCGTCCGCCGGCCAGCGTCCCGATCTGGTACGACTACGCCCCTGGTGGAAACATCCTGATCAACACGGGCGCGTCGAGCCGCAAGTCAAGGCTGATCGAGCAGGCCGGTGTGGTCACGCTGACCGTCCAGCGCGAGGAGCCGCCGTACCAGTACGTGGTGGTCGAGGGCAGCGTCGTCGAGACCACGACGCCCGCCCCGTTGGAGGTGCGCGAGGCGATCGCGATTCGCTACCTGGGCGAGGAGCTCGGGCGCGCGTTCGTCGGCAGCCTGGAAAATCAGGCGAGCGTGCTGTTCACCGTCCGCCCCGACCGGTGGCTCACCGCCGATTTCTCGGACGGGCTCTGAGGGGGGCTCTGAGGATCTTCACGCCTCGGGCGTGAACGTGTAGGTTTCGCCGTGGGCCAGGTAGACGAACTTCGTTGCGGTGCTGGATGCCTGGGCGGCCTTCTTGAAGTCGTCGAGTCCCGAAAGGAACACCGAGAAGTCGTTGTAGTGGATCGGGATCGCGGTGCGGGGGTTGGTGATCTCGACGGCCCGGACTCCCTGCGCGCCGGTCATCGTGACCACGGTGACGAGGAAGGTCGTGCCTCCGGTGTGAATCAGGCCGAGGTCGATGTCGGGGTAGCGCTGCGGGATCTCCTCGAGGCTGTCCACGAGCATCGTGTCGCCGGTGATGTAGAGCCGGTAGAGCTGGTCGCCGTTGCGGCCGAAGTCGAGCAGATGCCCGTTGACCGGCATGAGCAGCTCGTTGACTTCCTCCTCGATGGCGTGCTTGCCCGGCATGGCGGTGATCCTCAGCGTGGCATCGCCTTTGGTGACCTGCAGGGATTCCCAGGTGTCGAGCGGATAGCCGCGCCGGAAGCCGAGGGCGCCGAGCTTGTCGACCGCGTCGGCGGTTGAGACGATGGGCAGCTCCTTGTCGAGCTCTTGGGCGGCGACGTCGTCGAAGTGATCGCCGTGGTAGTGCGACAAGACGATCAGGTCGATCGGTGGCAGGTCGCCGATCTGGCAGGCCGGCTCCACCTCGCGCCGGGCCCAGATGCCATGGCCCAGATGGACGTGCTCGCCTTTGTGCAGGAAGGCGGGATCGGTCAGGATGGTCAATCCGCCGAAGCGGATCAACGTGGTGGCGTTACCGATGAAGTAGACCTCGCCCTTGCTGAAATCCGCTGTGCCACTGCTAGTTAGCTCCAACGATGTCATAGTGCGCACTCCTCTGGGCGGGGTGAATCATCGAGCCGGTCCGACCGTGGATCGGGCTGACCGCGCGCCGGCGGTGTTGGGCCAGGCCAGCCGGGTCGGCTCGCCGTGGCCGCGGAGTGTCACGGAGTCACCCAAATGCCAATGGGCAGACTCGGTTTCGCTTGCGTCTTGGACCGTCTCCGCCGAGGCCAGCAAGAGCCCCGGGTAGGCCTTGGCCAGTTCACACAGCCGGGCCGCTTCGTTGACCGGTTCGCCGATCACGGTGTATTCGAATCGCTCCTTGGCGCCGACGTTGCCCGCGACAACCTGGCCCGCGGCCACGCCGATGCCCGCCTGGCACTCGGGAATCTCGGCGGCCAGCCGGTTGGCCATGGCCCGCGCCGCCCCCAGCGCCTCGTCCTCGGGAGAGTCGAGGTGGTTCGGGGCCCCGAAGATGGCGAGCGAGGCGTCGCCCTCGAACTTGTTGACGAGCCCGCGGTGGCGGTCCACTTCCTCGACGACTATCGCGAAGAATCGGTTGAGTAGCGACACGGTTTCGGCCGGAGGTTGGCTGGTCACCATCTTGGTCGAGCCGATGATGTCGATGAATACCACCGCGACGTGGCGTTCTTCGCCGCCGAGTTTCGGTCTCTCGCGTTCGGCGGCGGCGGCGACCTCGCGGCCGACGTGCCGGCCGAAAAGGTCGCGCACGCGTTCACGCTCCCGCAGGCCGTCGACCATCGCGTTGAACCCGCGCTGCAGCTCGCCGAGTTCGGTCCCGTCGAATACCACCAGGTTGCCCCGCAGATCGCCCTGCTCGACGCGCTGCAGCGCCGCGCGCACCACCCGCACCGGCGTCGCCGTGAGCCAGGACATGATCCACATCAGGACGAACCCGAATATCAACGTCGCCGCGCACAGCAGGATGATCCCTACGGCGAACTGGGTTTCGGTGAGGTTGCGCATCAACATCTGGAAGATCGCCACCAGGGCGATGCCGACGACGGGCACGCCCGAACCGAGTAGCCAGACCATCATGGTCCGGCCCATGATGCCCGCCGCCAACCGGCGGGGCGGCCGTCCCGCTTCGAGCGCCTGGGCGGCCACCGGCCGCAGCGCGAACTCGGTCAGCAGGTAGCTGCCGGTGGCAACCAGAACCCCGCAGAAGCTCACCCCGAGCAGGAACCGCGGGATGAACACCCTGTTGGCCATGCCGTAGAGAGTGGTGAAGAGCACCGCCCCGAGCCCCCACAGGATCAGGTCGACGATCGCGACTCGCCACGGGGCCAGAAAGGTGTTGCGCTCGTCGGTGCGGGTGGGTTTGCGCTCCTCGATCGCCCAGCGCAGTGCCACTACCGTGCGCCGGGTGATCGTGTAGGCGCCGACCGCCAGCGCGGTGACGATGTAGCTCGGAACCACCGCGAAGGTGATCCACAACGGCGCGTCGTCGAACACGCTCGGTTCGGGGATGGCGACCGTCACCAATATCAGGACAACGCCGATCCCGATCAGGTTCGCCCCAACGACGAGGACGGTCAGGATGATCTGGATGCGTACCCGGCGGCGCTGCTGACTTTCCGATACCCGCCCAAGCAGCAAGGAGCCGTAGGCGGGGGTCTCTGACAGCCGTCCGCTTTGGCGCGTGACCGTCTCGAGCACCCGTCCCAAGCGTTGTGCGACTGTCCTCTTGGGCATTGTGGCGTCAGCCTAGTGCGTCGGACCCGCCGGATCACCCCCGCGGCTGGGCCGGCTCGACCGGTGCGGCCAGCCGGGTGGGTTGGTCGTACCCGCGAAGCTGCACTTCACTGCCCAAACACCAACGGGCGCGCTCGCTTTCGCTCGCGCCGGCCAGCGCCTGTGACGAGGCCAGCAATCTGCCGGGGTGCGATTTCGCTAACTCGCTTAGCCGTGCGGCCTCGTTGACGGGCCCGCCGATCACGGTGTATTCGAAGCGTTCGTTCGCGCCGACATTGCCGGCGACGGCCTGCCCCGCCGCAACGCCGACACCAGCCTGGCACTCGGGGATCTCGGCGGCCAGCCGATCGGCGATGGCGCGGGCGGCGGCCAGCGCCTCGTCCTCGGGACGCTCGAGGCGATTCGGCGCGCCGAAAATGGCCAGCGACGCATCGCCCTCGAACTTGTTGACCAGCCCGCGGTGGCGGTCCACCTCCTCGACGACGACCGCGAAGAACCGATTGAGCAGCTGCACGACCTGTGCCGGGGGCTGGCTGGTCACCAGCCTGGTGGAGCCGATGATGTCGATGAATACCACCGCGACGTGGCGTTCTTCGCCGCCGAGTTTCGGTTGCTCGCGTTCGGCGGCGGCGGCGACTTCGCGGCCGACGTGCCGGCCGAAGAGATCGCGCACGCGTTCGCGCTCGCGCAGGCCGTCGACCATCGCGTTGAAACCGCGCTGCAGCTCACCGAGTTCGGACCCGTCGAACACCACCAGGTCGCCGCTGAGATCGCCCTGTTCGACCCGCTTGAGCGCGGCGCGCACCGCCCGGACCGGTGTGGCCGTCAGCCAGGCCAGGATCCACATCAGGAGGCAGCCCAAGACAATTGTGGCGATCGCGTCGACCATCACGACCACCGCAAACTGCACATCGGTCAGTTCCCGCAACAGGATCTGGATCGCCGACCCCACCGTAAGGGCCATGACGGGCACGCCCGACCCGAGGAACCAGACCATCATCGTTCGGCCCAGGATGCCCCCCATGAACCGCCGCGGCGCCTGCCCGGCCTCGAGCGCCTGGGCGGCCACCGGGCGCAGCGCAAACTCGGTGATCAGATAGCTGGCGGTGGCCACCAGGATGCCGCAAATGCTCACGACCAGTGCGAATCTCGGGATGAACATGCGGTTGACCAAGCCGTAGAAGGTCGTCGACAACGCCGCGGCAACTCCCCACAGGATGAGCTCGGCGACCGCGACGCGCCACGGGGCCAGGAAGACGTTGCGCCCGTCGGTGGGGGTGGGTTTGCCGTCCTCGATGACCCAGCGCAGCGCGTTCAGGATCCGCCGGGTAATCCAATAGGTGCCCAGCGCGAGGGCAAGAACGACGAAGACGGGCATCACTCCGAACGTCAGCCACGCCGGTGCGTCGTGGAAGACGCTCGGTCCGGGAATGGCGACGTCGACCAACAGACCGTCAACGGCAAGCCCGATCAGGTTCGCCGCCATGATGAGGACGGTAAAGATGATCTGGATGCGCACCCGTCGGCGCTGCTGGCTCTCCGAGACCCGCCCAAGCAGCCAGGATCCATAGGCGGGGGTCTCCGGCGGCCGGGCGCTGTGACGCGTCACCGCCTCGTGCGCCCGGCCCAAGCGTTGTGCCTCTGTCCTCTTGGGCATTGTCGCGTCAGCCTAATTTGTCGGCCACGCTCTGGCCACGCCCTAAGGTGAGTCGCGTGCGTTTAGTGATCGCCCAGTGCACCGTGGACTACGTCGGCCGACTTACCGCGCACCTGCCCTCCGCGCGCAGGTTGCTACTGTTCAAGGCCGACGGGTCGGTCAGCGTGCACGCCGACGACCGGGCTTACAAGCCGCTGAACTGGATGAGCCCCCCCTGCTGGACTAACGAAGAGCCCGGCGACGCTGCGCCGGTCTGGGTCGTCGAGAACAAGGCGGGCGAACAGCTGCGCATCACCATCGAGCAGATCGAGCACGACTCGAGCCACGATTTGGGCGTCGACCCGGGGCTGGTCAAGGACGGCGTGGAGGCCCACCTGCAGGCGTTGCTCGCCGAGCACGTTCAGCTGCTGGGCGAGGGATACACGTTGGTCCGCCGCGAGTACATGACGGCGATCGGCCCCGTCGACCTGCTGTGCCGCGATGAACGGGGTGGCTCGGTGGCGGTGGAGATCAAGCGGCGCGGCGAGATCGACGGAGTGGAGCAGCTCACCCGTTATCTCGAGTTGCTCAATCGCGATAGCGTTCTCGCGCCGGTCAAGGGGGTGTTCGCCGCACAGCAGATCAAGCCGCAGGCACGCACACTCGCCGTGGACCGCGGGATCCGTTGCCTGACACTGGATTACGACAAGATGCGCGGGATGGACAGCGACGAATACCGGCTGTTCTGAGTGGGCCGATTAGACTTACCGAATGGCTCGGCGCCGCACACCGCCACGCGGACGGCGGTCTCGGGAGGGGCCTCGGGAGGGGCCTCGGGAGGGGTCGGTATCGCTGCCGGCGCCGCGCCGGATAGAAACGGGCCCCGACGGTTACGAGTACGAAGTGCGCCCGGTCGCCGCGGCGCGGGCCGTCAAGACGTATCGCTGTCCCGGCTGCGATCACGAAATCCGTTCCGGTACTGCGCATCTAGTGGTGTGGCCGACGGAATCGCCGGGAGCGATGGACGATCGCAGACACTGGCACACCCCATGCTGGGCCAACCGCGCCACCCGCGGCCCGACCCGAAAGTGGTCTTGAGAGTGTTGTGAGTGCTCGGCCGTCAGGAAGCCGGCTCGACCAACTCGATCAGCACCCCGCCGGCGTCCTTGGGGTGGATGAAGTTGATCCGTGAGTTTGCGGTGCCGCGCCGGGGTGCTTCGTAGACCAGCCGGACGGCCTGGGCGCGCAGCCGCTCACACAGGGCGTCCAGATCTTTGACGCGAACCGCCAGCTGCTGGATGCCCGGTCCGCGCTTGTCGAGGAACTTTGCTATCACCGACGACTCGTCGAGCGGGGCCATCAACTGGATCTGCGCCGAGGTCCCGGGCACCGACAGCATCGCCTCGCGAATGCCCTGGTCGTCATTGAGTTCCTCATGGACCAGAATCATCCCGAGGTGGTCGTGGTACCACTCGATCGCGGCGTCCAGGTCGGCGACCGCGATGCCGACGTGATCGAGGCCAGTCACCAATGAGGTCGCCAGGATTTCACGGGCGTCAACTTGATGGGTCGTCATCACATAACGGTAACCTGACGGGAAAGATTGCGCTTCTCCGGTAGGTCGAATCGGCCTACCGCTCACGCGTATGGACCCGGATGGAACGCCCAGGAGGTAGTCATGACGACGTCGGTGATCGTTGCTGGGGCACGGACACCCATCGGCAAGTTGATGGGTTCGCTCAAGGACTTTTCGGCCAGCGATCTGGGTGCCATCGCGATCAAGGGCGCCCTGGAGAAGGCCTTCCCGGGTGCGGAGGCACCGGCCTCGCTGGTCGAGTACGTGATCATGGGCCAGGTGTTGACGGCCGGGGCCGGCCAGATGCCCGCGCGGCAGGCCGCGGTGGCGGCCGGCATCGGCTGGGACATCCCGGCGCTGAGCATCAACAAGATGTGTCTGTCCGGCATCGATGCCATTGCGCTCGCTGACCAGCTGATTCGGGCCGGCGAGTTCGAAGTGGTGGTAGCCGGCGGCCAGGAGTCCATGACCAAGGCTCCGCATTTGCTGATGGACAGCCGGGCGGGCTACAAGTACGGCGACGTTACGGTTTTGGACCACATGGCCTACGACGGCCTGCACGACGTCTTCACCGATCAGCCGATGGGCGCGCTCACCGAGCAGCGCAACGACGTCGACAAGTTCACCCGCCTGGAGCAGGACGAGTACGCCGCCCAATCGCACCAAAAGGCGGCCGCGGCATGGAAGGACGGCGTGTTCACCGACGAGGTGGTGCCGGTGAGCATCCCGCAGCGCAAGGGGGACCCGCTGCAGTTCGGCGAGGATGAGGGGATCCGCGCCAACACCACGGCCGAATCCCTGGCCGGTCTGAAGCCGGCGTTTCGCAAGGACGGCACCATCACCGCCGGTTCGGCCTCGCAGATCTCCGATGGTGCGGCCGCCGTGGTGGTGATGAGCAAGCAGAAGGCGCAGCAGCTGGGCCTTAGCTGGCTGGCCGAAATCGGTGCGCACGGCGTGGTGGCCGGCCCGGATTCGACGCTGCAGTCCCAGCCCGCCAACGCGATCAAAAAGGCACTCGGCCGCGAAGGACTGTCGGTCGACCAACTCGATGTCGTGGAGATCAACGAGGCGTTCGCGGCGGTGGCACTGGCCTCGACCCGCGAACTCGGCCTGGACCCCGAGATCGTGAACCCCAACGGCGGCGCGATCGCGGTGGGGCATCCAATCGGCATGTCGGGGGCCAGGATCGCGCTGCATGTGGCTCTGGAATTGGCGCGCCGCGGCTCGGGGGTCGGCGTCGCGGCCCTGTGCGGGGCCGGTGGCCAGGGCGACGCGCTGATCTTGCGTGCCGGTTAACACCGGTTGGCTCGCACACGATGCGGGCGGCGACCCGCGGGGGTGGTCCGCTCGCCGGGGAGGGCCGAGCGCAGGGGCCCGGCCGGGCCGGTCCGGTCGACGTTGCTGGCGGCAGCCGCGTCGCGCCCGGTGTGATTTTCGTCATATGTGCCGGTAGCAGGGGTCGCTGAGGGGTCTTGGAGAGGCCTCCGAGGCCTTGCGTGGAGCTCTGGCGTGGACTTACGCGCGTCGGGACGCGGGTTGCCACCGGGTGGATCGGTGGCCGTCTGACGTGACAAACTGGACGGCGTGACCCGTCCGCGATCCTCGATCGGTCCTGCCCTGGCCGGTGCGGTCGACCTTTCTGGCCTCAAGGAGCGAGCTCAACAGAAGGCCGGGGGAAGTGGTCCCGGGGTCCGCGGATCGTCGGCGGCGCCGGGTGAGCCCGGGGTCGTCGAGATCACCGAGGCCAACCTGGAAGACGAGGTGCTGCTCCGGTCCGAAGAGGTGCCGGTGGTGGTGGTGTTGTGGTCACCCCGAAGCGAGGCGTGCGTGAAGCTGGTTGACACGCTGGCCGGCCTGGTCGCCGGGAACGGCGGCACGTGGTCGCTGGCCACGGTCAACGTCGACACGTCGCCCAGGGTGGCCCAGTTCTTTGGCGTCGAGGCGGTCCCGACCGTGGTGGCCCTGGCCGCAGGCCAGCCGTTGCACGGCTTCCAGGGCGTTCAGTCCGCCGATCAGTTGCGCACCTGGCTGGACTCCGTGCTTGCGGCGACGGAAGGCAAGCTGCGGGGTCCCAGCGGTTCCGGGAGTTCGCCGGAAGTCGACCCCGAGGTCGCGCTGGCCCGCCAGCAGCTCGAGGTCGGCGACTTCGTCGCCGCCAAGGACTCGTATCGGGCGATCCTGGATGCCAACCCGAACAGCGTCGAAGCCAAGGCGGCACTGCGGCAGATCGAGTTCCTGATGCGCGCAACGGCACAAGATCCTGACGCCGTCGCGATCGCCGATGCCGCACCGGGCGACATCGAGGCCGCCTTCGCGGCCGCCGACGTGCAACTGCTCAACCAGGACGTCACCCCGGCGTTCGAGCGCCTGATCGCGTTGGTGCGCAGCACATCTGGCGACGACCGCACTTTGGTGCGGACCAGGCTGATCGAGCTGTTCGAACTCTATGATCCGGCCGACCCCGAAGTCATCGCGGGTCGGCGCAGCCTCGCCAACGCGCTCTACTGAGCCCTGTCGCCGCCGAGCAGACGCAAAAGCGCACCAAATCGGGCGATTTGATGCGCTTTTGCGTCTGCTCGCGGGGTTACTCGCGGGGGACTTTAGGCGGGCTAGCCCGGATTTTTCGCGAAATGTTGTGCGTGACGGGGTGTAGATAAGCGAAAGTGCCTGTCCTGCAAGGAATAATTGGACTTGTCTAGGGTTCAATCGTTCCGGCTGGAAGGCACCTCGCAAGTGAAGAATATCGCGGTGACACCGCGGGTGAAAGTTTCCGCCGACGGCCATGGCGTGGTGTCGCACGCCGGGATGGGCATGCTGCGTGAGCTCGCCGACCTGACAGGGCTGTCAACGCAGGTCACGGCTGCTTTAGCGGACACCTACCGGGGCCCTTGGGTGTACGCGCCGGGAGAGGTGTTCGCCGATCTGGCCGCCGCCGTCGCCGACGGCGCGGACTGTATCGACGGGGTCGGCCAGCTGTGCGCCGACCGTGAGCACCTGTTCGGTGCGAAGGCGTCGACGACCACGATGTGGCGGTGCGTCGATGAACGTATCGACACTGCGCACCTGCCTGGGGTGCGTGCGGCCCGGGCCGGCGCGCGTGCGGCGGCGTGGGAGGCCGGCGGCGCCCCCACCGCGGGTGACTGGTTGCATATCGACATCGATGCGACCCTGGTCATCGACCACTCCGACAACAAAGCCGGCGCCGCTGCGACCTGGAAGAAGTCGTTCGGGCATCATCCGCTGCTGGCGTTTCTGGATCGCCCGGAGATCGCCGGCGGGGAAGCGCTGGCCGGGCTGCTGCGGGCCGGCAACGCCGGCTCCAATACCGCTGCCGACCACGTCAGTGTCCTGGCGCAGGCGCTGGCGTCGCTGCCGCCACGGTTCCGGCCCGACCCCGACCATCCCAACGACCCCGATCCTGTGCGGGTACTGGTGCGCTGCGACACCGCCGGAGCCACCCACGACTTCGCCACCGCCTGCCGAGCGGCGGGAGTGGGCTTCTCCTTCGGGTACCCCGTCGATTGGCGTGTCCAGGACGCTGTGGACACGCTCAACCTCGGCCAGGCCTGGTATCCGGCGATCGACACCGACGACGGCATCCGCGACGGCGCCTGGGTTGCCGAGGCCACCGGGCTGGTCAACCTGTCATCGTGGCCGGCCGGAACCCGGCTGATCCTGCGAAAAGAACGCCCCCACCCCGGCGCACAGTTACGGTTCACCGACGCCGATGGCATGCGGGTCACCGCGTTCATCACCGACACACCCCCCGGAGCCATCGGGGGGCAAGTGGCGGGCCTGGAGGTGCGGCACCGTCAGCACGCCCGCGTCGAGGACCGCATCCGCGAACTCAAAGCCACCGGCCTGCGTAACCTGCCTTGCCTTATCTAGAGCTGGTAACTGGTTGTCCACTACGTGCGTGACGGGTCTTGCAAATCCCGGATTCCGCGTGGTGGACCTGATTACCTTCGGCTGTCCATCACGAAGCGGGATAGCAGGAGGTGTCAGTTGCGGGTGCAGCGTGTGGTCATGCCGGAGACGGAGTTCGAGTCGTGGACTGTGCTCGGTGACGATCAGTTGCCGATCCAGCCGGTGGAGCGGTTCCTGGCGTATTTGGCATCGATCGAGAAGTCGCCGAACACAATCAAGGCCTACGCCCATGATCTCAAGGACTGGTTTACGTATCTGGCTGGTCACGGCGGTGACTGGCGGTCGGTGACGCTGGAGGATGTCGCGGGGTTCGTGGCGTGGCTGCGGCTGCCGCCGCAGGCTCGTGACGGGAGGGTCGCGGTGTTGCCGACGGTGGCGCATCATTGTTCGTCCGCCAGCGTGAACCGCAAGCTTGCGGCGTTGACGTCGTTCTGTGGGTTTCATGCCCGTCACGGCGTGCAGTTGTCGGGGCTGCTGGTCACCATGACGCCGGCGGGCCGGCGCGGCTGGTCGGCAACGGCATACAAGCCGTTTTTGCACCACGTGACCAAAAGCCAACCCCAACAGCGTCGGGCGATCACCCTCAGCCACCCTCGGCTGCGCCCGAAAGTTCTTACCGTGAAACAGGTTCAATGCATTCTCGACGCGTGTGAGCATTTGCGGGATCGGTTGCTGTTTGCCCTGCTGCTCGACACCGGGGTTCGCATCGGGGAGGCGTTGGGGCTGCGTCACGAGGACCTTGACATCGCGGGCAGGACGCTGACCGTCCGGCCTCGGCCGAATGACAACCGCGCGCGGGCCAAGACCGGTGTGTGCCGGACGGTGCCGACCAGTCCGGAGCTGATGCGCTTGTATGTCGACTACCTCAACGGCGAGTACGGCGCCTTGGATTCGGACTACGTATTCGTCAACCTGTGGTCGGAGCCGATGGGGCGCCCTTGGGCCTACCCGGCCGTCTATGACCTGGTGCGTCGGCTGCGGGTGCGCACCGGCATTGACTTCGGACCTCACCACTACCGGCACACGTATGCGACCTGGCTGCTGCGTCACGGAGCCGGAATAGAAAGCGTCAGAGAGCTTTTGGGTCATATCTCGGTCACCACCACGATCGACACCTATGGGCATCTCACTGTCGAAGATGCGCGAAGGACCCTGGAGGCAGCGGGCTGGTTCACCGGCCGGGAGGTGCAATGGTGAGTACGCGGTCCCTGCAGCGTTCGACCGAGCGCACCGGGCTGCTGGCAAAGCTGCTGGCCCGGGTACGGCCGGAGTTCCGCGTTGAGATCTATGTCGCCGATCCCGACGACCCGGTGCTGGGCCGTGGACCTTGCGGGGTGCCCGAATGTGATCGCTCCCGGGCCGAGAACGGGCTGTGTTCTGCCCACGGTCAGCGATGGCGCGCCCGGGGCCGCCCGACGATGGCCGTGTTTGTGGCCGACCCAGGGCCCGCCCTCAACGGACGCCGGAATCTGACCCCCTGCTCGGTGACTGGATGCCGTTATGGCAGCAATGGTTTCGGATTGTGCACACGTCACCGCAGGGATTGGGAAAGCGCCGGGCAGCCGGACCCGGGAGGCTGGTCAGCCCAGGCAGGCTTGCTCGGGCCACCCGATCCGGCGCAATGCGGACTGCCGTTTTGCGCGCTATGGACCGAGAACGCCCGGCAGCTGTACTGCAAGTCTCACGCCACGCGGTGGGCTCAGCTGGGTCGCCCGGACAACGCAGCGTACGTCGCGCATTGCCAACTGCGCGGCAAGGCCCGCATCGACTTCCGCGGGCTTGCGCCCCAACTCAAGCTCGAGTTGCAGTATGCGGTTCAATGCCGCCACGACCAGGCCACCATCACCACCGCGCCGCCGATCGTGGCCTGGACCATCCGCATGGCCACCGACGCCGGTGTGATCTCGCTACTCGACTACATCCCACAGCAGTGGCAGGAGCTGGCCGGCCCGAAAGAAGGGAGCTACCGACGGTTCCTACTCTTCGCCCGCGACATCGTCGAAGCCCTGCACGAGGGCACTGGCTGGGATGTGGAATATCCGCGTGACATCTGGCGCCTGCACCGGCTGCCCGGTCTGACACCGATGCCCGGCAAGCGGCCGCAGGCACGTATAAACCTGCGCTTTGACCGGCTAGGCCAGCCTTGGCTACGAACACTGGCCAAACGTTGGGTCCGGCTGCGGCTCAGTTCGGGACTGAGTCCGAGCACCGTGCAATGCGACGTCCGGGGCCTGACGCGGTTTAGCACCTTCCTCACGGAGTCAGCCCCGCAGGTCGACACCCTCGCCGGCATCGACCGTGGCCTGCTCGAACGCTACCTGGCCTGGCTCGTCACCCAGCCCATCGGCCGCGGCGCGAAAGAGGACGCCATCACCGCTCCGGGGAGCTTTTTCCAGGCGATCCGCCAACATCGCTGGGACCAGACGCTGCCGACCACGGCGGTGTTCTTCCCCGGTGACATGCCCCCGCGCCCGTCCAGAGTCACCCGCCACGTGGCCGAACACGTCATGGCCCAGATCGAAGCACCGGCCAACCTCGACCGTTGGAGCACCCCAGAGGGCCGTCTGATCACCATCATCTTGATCCGATGCGGGCTACGCGCCACCGACGCATGCACTCTGGCTTTCGACTGTCTGCTCCATGATGGGCAGGACGCCCCCTATCTGCGCTACTTCAACAACAAGATGCGTCGCCAGGCCGCCGTGCCGATCGATGAGGAACTCGAAAGCGAAATCCGCGCCCAGCAACGGCGCGTGACGTCCCGATGGCCCGAACGTCACCCGCACCTGTTCCCCGCTCTGGTAGGCAACGTCGGCGGTCAGAACCCACTGACCTACTACAGCTACCGCGGCATGCTCAACACCTGGCTGGATACCTGCCAGATCCGTGACGAACACGGTCACCCGGTGCACCTGACCCCGCACCAATGGCGGCACACTTTCGCCTGCCGGCTGATCAACCGTGACGTCCCTCAAGAAGTCGTGCGGGTCTTACTCGACCACGAATCACATGAAATGACAGCGCACTACGCCCGGATCACCGACCAGACCGTCCGCCGACGCTGGGAGGCCGCCACCAAAGTCAACATCAAGGGCGAGCACGTCACGCTTGACCCCCAAGGGCCTCTGGCACAAGCACAATGGGCCAAGACCCGCTACGGCATCGCCACCCAAACATTGCCCAACGGCTACTGCGGGCTGCCGCTGCAACGATCTTGTCCGCACGCCAACGCCTGCTTGACCTGCCCGGTTTTCCTCACCGGACCCGAGTTCCTGCCCGAGCTGCGCGAACAGCACCACCGCACGCTCGCCCTCATCGATGTCTCGGACAGACAGGGACAAACCCGGATGGTCGAGATGAACCAGCAAGTACTCACCAATCTCGAACGCATGATTGGCGAAATCGAAAACAGCGAGCGGGAAGGTGCCGCCGATGCCGCGGGCTGACAACTCTCACTTCGTCATCGCTGCCGCCCGCCGCCGGGCAGCAGCAACCCACAAACGCGCTGTGTCAGCACTGCGACTTATGGACAAAGCCGGTCTACCAATCACTTTCGACGCGGTGGCCCGCCAAGCCCGGGTCTCCCGGTCCTGGCTCTACAGCCAGCCGGACCTACGCGCTGAAATCGAACGCCTCCGAGCCCGGCGACACACTTCGACACCGCACGCTGCGGTCCCGGATCGGCAACGCGCCTCCGATCCCTCCCTGCTCCAGCGACTGCAGGCCGCTACCGAGCGCATCAAGCACCTGCAGACCGAAAACAACCAACTCCGTGAGGCGCTGGCCCACGCGCTCGGTCAGCAGCGAACCAACGCCGTTCACGGAGATCACCGCGACACGCCGACAACAAAATCCGCCACCATCATCGGCCCCTGCTGACCACGCGTCGAAAACACCGTCCGCAACGCATACCCGCTGGTCACAGCGACGCATATACCAGCAGCTCTAGATAACTTGCCACTCCCTCAGCGCCAACGCCGCCTGGCTCGAAATCATCCTGGCCGCAGCCGATCTGGTCACGTGGGCACAGCTCATCGGATTCACCGACCACCCCGCGCTGGCCCGCGCCGAAATCACCACCTTCCGCTACCGCGTCCTGCACGTCGCCGCCCGCATCACCCGCGGCGCCCGCCAACTGCGGCTACGCCTCGACGCCACCTGGCGATGGGCATCTGCGATCACGACCGCCTGGCAACACCTACGCACCGCCTTCGGATAACCAGCCCATCACCCGCCCCGTCGACCACGAAAGACCCACCGGCCCCAGGAAAGCCCGCCCCACCCGGCGACACGGGACAACTCCACCACGCCATCACACAAAAATCAGTACCCAGCAACACAACTCGACATCAGACCGAGCCCGCACCAATTTCCATGCAAAATCGAGGCTAGGCGGGCTCTAACCACAACGCGGACATCGGCGGCAGCACCAGCACAGTCGATGCCGGGCGACCATGCCACGCGGCGTCGGTCGCGTCTACGCCGCCGAGGTTACCGATCCCGGAGCCGTTATAGGTCGTTGCGTCGGTGTTGAGCACCTCGCGCCATCGGCCGGCCGAGGGCAGCCCGAGCCGGTAGCCGCCGTGTTCGGCGCCGGCGAAGTTGAACACGCAGGCCATCATCGAACCGTCGTCGCCGTAGCGCAGGAAGCTCAACACGTTGTTGGCCGAATCGTTGGCGTCGATCCAGGAGTAGCCGTCGGGAGTGGTGTCCCGGCTCCACAGCGCAGGACTGCTGCGGTAGATCTCGTTGATGTCGTGCACTAGACGCAGAACCCCGTTGGAGAAACCGCTTTCGTCGAGTTGGAACCAATCCAAACCGTGCTGCTCGGACCACTCGGCGCGCTGGCCGAACTCCTGACCCATGAACAACAGCTGCTTGCCCGGGTGCGCCCACTGGTAGGCGAGCAGGCTGCGCAGCCCGGCGGCCTTGGCGTGGTTGTTGCCCGGCATCCGGCTCCACAGCGTGCCTTTGCCGTGCACCACCTCATCGTGGCTGAGCGGCAGCACGTAATTCTCGCTGAACGCGTACAGCATGGAGAAGGTCATTTCGTGATGGTGATAGCTGCGGTACACCGGATCACGGCTGACGTAGTCCAGCGTGTCGTGCATCCAGCCCATGTTCCACTTCATCGAAAAGCCCAGGCCGCCAATGCTGGTCGGCCGCGTCACCCCGGGCCACGACGTCGACTCCTCGGCGATGGTGACGATGCCCGGCGCCGCCTTGTGCGCGGTCGCGTTCATCTCCTGCAGGAACTGCACCGCCTCCAGGTTTTCGCGGCCGCCGTGGATGTTCGGGGTCCAGCCGCCTTCGGGGCGCGAGTAGTCCAGGTAGAGCATCGACGCCACCGCGTCCACCCGCAGCCCGTCGATGTGGAACTCCTCGAGCCAATACAACGCGTTGGCCACCAGGAAGTTTCGCACCTCCGGGCGCCCGAAGTCGAACACGTAAGTGCCCCAGTCCAATTGCTCCCCACGCTTGGGGTCGGAATGCTCGTAGAGCGGCGTGCCGTCGAACCGGCCCAACGCCCACGCGTCCTTCGGGAAGTGCGCCGGCACCCAGTCCACGATGACGCCGATGCCGGCCTGGTGCAGGGCGTCGACGAGCGCCCGAAAATCGTCCGGTGTGCCGAATCGCGAGGTCGGCGCGTAGTAGGACGTGACCTGATATCCCCACGATCCGGCGAACGGATGCTCGGCGACCGGGAGCAGCTCGACGTGGGTAAAACCTTGTGCAACAACATAATCTGTCAGCTCGCGGGCGAGCTGACGATAGCTGAGCCCGGGACGCCAGGAGCCGAGGTGGACCTCGTATGTGCTCATCGGCTGGAATACCGGGTTGCTTGCGGCCCGCCGTGTCATCCAGGCGTCGTCGGCCCAGGCGTATTCACTCGACGTCACCCGTGACGCCGTCTGCGGCGGCACCTCGGTACCGAAGGCGAACGGGTCGGCCCGTTCGGTGACGACGCCGTCGGCGCCGTGCACAAGGAACTTGTACAGGCCGTCCTCGGGGAATCCGGGCCAGAACAGCTCCCACACCCCGGAGGAACCGAGTACCCGCATGGGGGCCTCGGTGCCGGTCCAGCCGTTGAATTCGCCGATCAGGCTGACGCCCTGGGCGTTGGGTGCCCACACCGCGAACGACACCCCGGGCACCTCGCCGTCGGCCGTGGTGAACGAACGACGGTGGGCGCCAAGGACCTCCCAGAGTCGTTCGTGGCGGCCCTCAGCGAACAGGTGAAGGTCCACCTCGCCAAGGGTGGGCAAAAACCGGTAGGCGTCGGCGACGGTGTGCGCATCGAGGGTGCCGCCCGAACTCTGATAGCTCACCTGCAGGCGGTAGTCGATGAGGTCGACGAACGGCAACGCCACGGCGAACAAGCCGGATTCGATGTGTTGCATCGCGAACCGATCGTCGCCGACGATCGCGGCGACCTCGACCGCGTGCGGTCGAAACGCCCGGATGACGGTGTGGTCGCCGTACTCGTGGGCGCCCAGGATGCTGTGCGGGTTGTGGTGTGCGCCGGCCACCAGGCGGGCCAGGTCGGCCGGGTCGGGCGCCAGGTGTGTCCCGGCGAGTTGGTCAATTTTACTCATATCCTCGTCCCCTTCGGGCCCGTCACCTCCTGCGTAGCAGCGTGTCTCGGGATTCTTGCGGTATCAGGGGCATGTTGACGATGTGGGCGACTGCTTGCCCTGGATCGAGGCGGACGTAATTCGATTGCCCCCATTGGTATTCCGCGCCGGTTATCTCGTCGCGCACCCAGAACCGGTCGTAGGGTTCCATACCCAGCGCGGCCATGTCCAGCCACAGCGTGGCTTCCTCGGGCCCGAACGCGTTGAGCGTCACCACCACCAGCACGCAGTCGCCGGTGGCCGGATCGAACTTGCTGTAGGCCATCAACGCATCGCTGTCGATCTGGTGGAAATGAATGGTGCGCAACTGTTGCAGCGCCGGATGCAGCCGGCGGATCGCGTTGAGCCGTGCGATGAACGGCTCCAGCGATTTGCCTTCGGCAAGTGCACCCGCATAGTCGCGCGGTCGGAGTTCGTACTTCTCCGAGTCGAGGTATTCCTCGCTGCCCTCCCGCACCGCGCGGTGCTCGAACAGCTCGTAACCGGAGTACACGCCCCAGGCCGGACTCATGGTCGCCGCCAGCACCGCCCGGATGGCGAACATGCCGGGGCCGTTGTGCTGCAGCACCCCGTGCAGGATGTCGGGGGTGTTGACGAACAGGTTCGGCACGCGATAGTCGGCGAATTCGGCGATCTCGTTGCCGAATTCGGTGAGTTCCCACTTGGAGGTGCGCCAGGTGAAGTAGCTGTAGGACTGCGTGAAGCCGAGCTTGGCCAGCCCGTACTGCCGGGCCGGCGGGGTGAACGCCTCGGAGAGAAAGAGCACATCGGGGTGGGTGGACTTGACCTGACCGATCAACCAGGCCCAAAAATTGGGCGGCTTGGTGTGTGGATTGTCAACGCGAAAGAACTTGACGCCGTGGTCGATCCAGTAGCGGACCACGCGCAGCACTTCGTCATACAGGCCGGCGGGGTCGTTGTCGAAGTTGAGCGGATAGATGTCCTGATATTTCTTTGGCGGGTTCTCCGCGTATGCGATGGTGCCGTCGGGCAACTCGGTGAACCAGTGCCGGTGTTCGCGGGCCCACGGGTGATCGGGCGCGCATTGCAGCGCTAGGTCCAGGGCCACCTCCAGGCCCAGATCATTCGCGGCCGTGACGAAGTCGTCGAAGTCGTCGATGGTGCCGAGCAGCGGGTGAACGGCGTCGTGGCCGCCCTCATCGCTGCCGATCGCCCACGGTGACCCCACGTCGTCGGGCGCGGCGCTGGGGGAGTTGTTGCGGCCCTTGCGGTGTACCTTGCCGATCGGGTGGATCGGTGGCAGGTACACCACGTCGAACCCCATCTCGGCGATGCGCGGGAGCGCCGCGGCCGCCGTCGCGAACGTGCCGTGCACGGGGTTGCCGTCGGCGTCCCGGCCCCCGGTTGAGCGCGGAAACATCTCGTACCAGGCGCCGAAGCGGGCCAACGGCCGATCCACCCAGACCCCGAACTGCTCTCCGCGGGTGACAATGTCCCGCAGCGGATAGCTCGCCAGGAGTTCGGCGACGTTGGGTGCCAGGGCCGGCGCGCTGCGGGTCACCGGATCGCCCGGGGCGCGCAACGCCTGCGCGGCCGCCAGCAGCGGATCGCGCCGTCCGCGTGGCACACCGGTCGCGGCACGCTCCAACAGGCCGGCACCGATGAGCAGGTCGTTGGACAGCTCAGTCTCACCCTGACCCGCGTCCAGCTTGGCGAGCAGCCCGTGCCGCCAGGTGTGGACCGGGTCCCCCCAGCCGTCGACCCGGAACGTCCACAAACCGACCTGGTCGGGAGTGAATTGACCATGGAAGACGTAGGGTTCCGCACCCATCGACATCGGAATGAGCTGCGGCTTGACCCGTTGCGGCTCGGAGGCCATGAGACGCGGCCCGGCCAGCCTCGATGCCGACTCGGGCGCCTGGACCGCCGTGATCCGGCGCGTCTCGGTGACCAGCGGATAGCGCGGCCCCAGGTAGCGCACGACCAGGGTTGCCGCGACGGCTTCGTGGCCCTCTTGCCATACCGCGGCGCGGACCGGCACCGCCTCACCGACCACGGCCTTGGCGGGGTACGTGCCGCATGAGACGACGGGCTGGACGTCATCGATCTCGACACGACCGGCCACCATCACTCCTTCGGTTTCTCGGCTCGCCCCACGACGACTCGCGCCGCAACCGCCGCCTGTACGTTCCGGTTGCGCGGCCAAACCGCTGCGTCCTCGTGGCGGAATGCCTCTCGTCGGGGAAACTCCCTGTGGTCGGGAAGCTTCTTTGCGCCCCAATATCTATCCGGTACCCACCCTAGTGTCCGGTCACACGCGCGGCGCCGAAGCGGTTGCCCCGTCGGCGCGCATCGGAATCCTCAGTAAGGTAATGATGTGTGAAAGCCCTCCGCCGCTTTACCGTCCGTGCGCACCTCCCCGAACGTCTGGCCGCGCTAGAACAGCTGTCGACCAATCTGCGGTGGTCGTGGGATAAGCCGACGCAGGACCTGTTTGCGGGCATCGACCCGGCGCTGTGGGCGCACTGCGGCCATGACCCGGTCGCGTTGCTCGGGATGGTGAATCCGTCGCGGCTGGATCAGCTGGCGCTCGACGAAGGTTTCCTGGGCCAGCTCGATTGGCTCGCGGCCGACCTGAACGACTACCTGAACCGTCCGCTGTGGTACCAGCAGCAGCAAGAAGCCGGGTCGGACAATGGCCAGGATGCTCGCACGATGCCGACCTGTATCGCGTACTTCTCGATGGAGTTCGGCGTCGCCGAGGTGCTACCGAACTACTCGGGTGGCCTGGGGATCCTCGCCGGCGACCACCTGAAGTCCGCCTCCGACCTGGGGGTGCCGCTGATCGCGGTCGGCCTGTACTACCGGTCCGGGTACTTCCGGCAGTCGTTGACGGCGGACGGCTGGCAAAACGAGACGTACCCGTCGCTGGACCCCCAGGGCCTGCCGTTGCGGCTGCTCACCGAGCCCAACGGTGATCCCGTGCTGGTCGAGCTGACCCTGCCCGGCTCCGCGCAGCTGCGGGCCCGGGTCTGGGTTGCGCAAGTGGGGCGGGTTCCGCTGCTGTTGCTCGACTCCGACGTCCCCGAAAACGAGCACGACCTGCGTAGCGTCACCGACCGGCTCTACGGCGGCGATCAGGAACACCGCATCATGCAGGAGATTCTGGCCGGCATCGGCGGCGTGCGGGCGATCCGCGCCTTCACCGCCGTCGAAGGGTTGCCCGCGCCCGAGGTGTTCCACATGAACGAGGGCCACGCCGGGTTCCTCGGCGCGGAGCGCATCCGCGAGCTGGTCACCAATAGCGGATTGGACTTCGACACCGCGTTGACCGTGGTGCGGTCCAGCACGGTGTTCACCACCCACACCCCGGTGCCCGCCGGCATCGACCGATTCCCGGTCGAGATGGTTCGGCAGTATTTCGATGACCATTCCGATGGCAAGTCCGACGCCAAACCCGGCGCGGATGAGGGCACGGATCAGGGTGCGGCGCTGCTGCCGGGTGTGCCGACCGACCGGATCATCGCGCTCGGCGCCGAGGCCGATCCGACCAAGTTCAACATGGCCCACATGGGCCTGCGGCTCGCTCAACGGGCCAACGGCGTCTCGCTGCTGCACGGCCGCGTGAGCCGGGCCATGTTCAACGATCTGTGGCGCGGCTTCGACCGCAACGAGGTGCCGATCGGGTCGATCACCAACGGCGTGCACGCGCGCACCTGGGCGGCACCGCAATGGTTGCAGCTGGGGCGCGAACTGGCCGGGTCGGACTCGTTCAGCGACCCGGGCGTCTGGCTGCGACTGCAACAGGTCGATCCCGGCCACTTGTGGTGGATCCGGTCACAGCTGCGCGCGCTCCTGGTCGACGACGTCCGGCGGCGGCTGCGCATGTCGTGGCTGGAGCGCGGTGCCTCGGAGGCCGAGCTGGGTTGGATCGGGGCGGCATTCGATCCGAACGTGCTGACCATCGGGTTCGCGCGGCGGGTGCCGACGTACAAGCGGCTGACGTTGATGCTGCGCAACCCGGATCGCCTGGAGCGCCTGCTGCTGGACAATCAGCGGCCGATCCAGCTGATCGTCGCCGGCAAGTCCCATCCGGCCGACGACGGCGGCAAGGCGCTGATCCAGCAGGTGGTGCGGTTCGCCGACCGGCCACACGTGCGCCACCGCATCGCCTTCCTGCCCAACTACGACATGTCGATGGCCCGGTTCCTGTACTGGGGTTGCGACGTCTGGCTGAACAACCCGCTGCGGCCGCTGGAGGCGTGCGGCACCTCGGGAATGAAGAGCGCGCTCAACGGGGGACTGAACCTGTCCATCCGCGACGGCTGGTGGGACGAGTGGTTCGACGGCGAAAACGGTTGGGAGATACCGACTGCCGACGGGGTGACCGACGAGGTCCGGCGCGACGACCTGGAGGCCAGCGCGCTCTACGACCTGCTTGAACACGTCGTGGTTCCGAAGTTCTACGAACGCGACGAGCGCGGGGTGCCGCCACGGTGGATCGAGATGGTTCGGCACACGTTGCAGACGCTCGGGCCGAAGGTGCTGGCGTCGCGGATGGTGCGCGACTACGTCGAGCACTACTACGTGCCGGCCGCGCAGTCGCTGCGCAAGACCGTCGGGGCGCCGGAAGGTGAGGCCGGCGACGCGGGTGGCGAGTACAGCGCGGCCCGTGAGCTGGCGGCCTACCGCCGGCGCGTCGAAGAGGCCTGGCCGAAGATCGACGTCACCGACGTCGACAGCACCGGCCTGCCCGATACGCCGGTGCTCGGATCGAAGCTGACCCTGACCGCCACCGTGCACCTGGCCGGGCTGAGCCCGGATGAGGTGGCGGTCCAGGCGGTGCTGGGCAGGGTCGACGGAGGCGACGTGCTGCTGGATCCGGTGGCCGTCGAGATGTCGCACACCGGTACCGCCGAGGGCGGTAACGAGATCTTCTCCACGACGACGCCTTTGCCGCTGGCCGGTGCGCTCGGGTACACGGTGCGCGTGTTGCCCCGTCATCCGATGCTTGCGGCCAGCACCGAGCTCGGCCTGGTCACGCTGGCCTGACCCCTTTTGGTCTGCTCGCGGGCGGGGGCCAGTCCTGGGCTAGTCCGAAGTTAAGGCTGTTGAAGTAGGCGAATCCCCGGGTTGACCTGGGGATTCGTTGATTTTGGTGTGGAGTTGTTCTGGCTACGCGGCGACGGTGAGTGGGATCGGGGAATCGATGAGTTCGAAGGCGCGGCGTTGGGTGGGGGTGGGGTCGGTGAGTTTGTCGATTTCGATGTTGGTGTCGTGGTAGCGGATCCGGTCGCGGGTGAGGGTGGCCAGGTGAGTGAGCAGGTCGCGGAAGCTGCGGACTGGGTTGCCGGCCGCGTCGTGTTTGGTGGAGGCCTTGGCTTGGGCGGCTGCGGAACGCTGCGCGGGCGCGACGGGGTTGTCGCGGCTGGGGGGTGTTTGGTCGGTGAAGGTCAGTGGCGCCCAGGCTTTGCGTAGGTGCCAGGTCAGGTAGCAGGCGAGTAGGCAGATCAGCACGTGGGCTTTGACGCGGTCGTCGAGGTGGTGGTGGATGGGCCGCAGGTCGAGGTCGTCGGATTTGATGATGCGGAAGTCGCGTTCGATGTTGGCGAGGTTTTTGTAGCCGGCCACCACGGCGGCGGGGTCGAGTGTGTCAGCGTCGACGCTGGTGCGCAGCACGTAGATGCCGTCGAGGGCGGCTTCAGCGGCGATGCGGTCGTGGTGGCGCTGGTAGGTGAAGGTGGTGTCGGTGATCTCGCGGTGGAAGTGCTTGCCCATCTTGTATTTTCCGATGACCTCGCCGTAGGCCTCGCCGATGTCGTCGGCTCCGGTCAGGGTGCCGGCCTGCACCCGCTTGGCGATCGCGGCGAGCTGTTTTTCGGTGGCTTGCAGAAGGTCTTGGCGTTTGCGGGCGCGTTCGAGGGCCAGGGCGGGGTTACGGCAGGCGATCAAGCGTTCACCGGGGTAGTCGGGGTGGGTGATCTCGGCGAGGTCCTGGGCGTCGAACAGGGTCATTTGCAGCGGCCCGTCGTCGCTGGCGAGTTTGGCGATCGCGGGTGCGCGTAGCGCGGTGATCCAGTCGAAGTCTGTTGGGGTGTCGGGGTTGTTGTTGAGTTCGCGCAGCGCGTCGATGCGCGCGGCGGTGATCATGCCGCGATCACCGACGAGCACCAGTTGGGTGATGTTCAGCTTGTCTTTGACGACCTGCACTATCTCGGTGAACGAGACCGGGTCGGCGGTGGCACCGCCAAACACTCGTACCGCGACCGGGCGTCCCGCCGGGTCGCAGAGCACCCCGTATTCGATCTGCTCGCAGCCCTTCTTACCGTCGCGGGAGTAGCCGCGCGCAGCCAACTTGCAGCAGCGGCCAGTCACCCACGCCGAGGTCAGATCAAACAACGCCATCCGCGACGGATTGGCTTGCGGGCCAAGGTGCTTGTCCGCGAGCTTTTTCTCGATCTTGTCCTGCCGGGCGGCCAGCCAGTCCATGGCGGCGTAAATCTCGTCGGTGGACGCCTCGGCAACCCCCAAATCGGGCCCGAGGGTGGTGTTGGCCCACCACGACAGCGTCGAGAGCTTCGGCGTGGGCCGTACCACCCGGGAGATGATCAGAGCGACCACCAGATCCCGGGCCCGGCACGGCGGGCCGAGCAACGCCGCCAGCTCGAGCTTGCGCGCCATCGCGGCCACCGCGGCCACGTCCCCGTGCGGCAGCGAACGGGACTTGCTGAACTCCGACCCAGCCGGCACCAACGCGTGGCCCTTCAGCGTCGCCTCCAACGCGGCGATCGCCGCAGCGGGCAGCATCGACAGGTTGGCCAAGGTCTGATTGCGTACCGCGGCTCCGTCCCGGTAGGTGCGGCGCAGCAGCACCGATTCATAGACGCGCTCGTTGCCCTGCCTATCGACATGCGTCTTCTTAACTCTGACTACATGAGCTCTCCCAGAGCTGCGCGTCATACCGGCAATAATAGCCTAAATCGCGCACGAGCATCCAGGCGACACGCATTAATTCGTGACTACATAAATCATCGGATTAGGACCCAAAACATCAGCTCAAACCACGAATCCCCGTCAGAACCCACCGCAACTTCGGGCTAGTCCGGAGCCGCAGCCGCGCGCAATCGCTCGAGCGCCGCGCGAACCTGCGCTGCGTTGGTGGTCTGCCAGAACGGCGGCAGCGAGGCCCGCAAATAGCCGCCGTAGCGGGCGGTGACCATCCGGGAGTCGAGCACCGCGACCACGCCCCGGTCGGTGACTCGGCGCAACAGCCGGCCCGATCCCTGCGCCAGCAGCAGCGCGGCATGGTTCGCGGACACCGCCATGAAGCCATTCCCGCCGCGGGCGGCGACCGCGCGCTGGCGGGCGCTGAGCAGCGGATCGTCCGGCCGCGGGAAGGGGATGCGGTCGATCAGCACCAGCGACAGCGAGGGCCCGGGCACGTCGACGCCCTGCCACAGCGACAGCGTGCCGAACAGGGAGGTGGCCGGGTCGGCGGTGAACTGCTCCACCAGCGCCGAGGTGCTGTCGTCGCCCTGACACAACACCGGCGTGTCGAGGCGCTCACGCATGGCGTCGGCGGCGGCCCGCGCGGCCCGCATCGACGAGAACAGGCCCAGGGTGCGCCCGCCGGCCGCGGTGATGAGCTCGGCGATTTCGGTCAGCTGCTCGGCCGAGCCGGTGCCGTCGCGGCCCGGCGGTGGGAGGTGGCCGGCGACGTAGAGGATTCCCGCCTTGGCGTGGTGGAACGGCGATCCGACATCGAGGCCTCGCCATTTCGGCCACTTCAGCTCGCTCTTCCCGGCCCCGTCGGGTCCGGTCAGACCCCAGGCGCCGGCCATCGCGTCGAAGGACCCGCCGATCGTCAGCGTCGCCGACGTCAGCACGGCCGTCGAGCGGGAGAGCACCTGATCGCGCAGCAACCCGGCGACCGACAGCGGCGCCACCCGCAGCACGGCGCGCGGCGAACCGCGGTTGTCCTCGTGATCCAGCCACACCACGTCGGTGCGATCCGGGATGGCGGGGGCGAACGACGTCAGGATGCGCGACGCGGTATCGCATATCTCGGTCAGGGCGGCGGACGCTTCGGCGCGTGCCGACGCGGCCTTGGCTTGGGAAGTCGGGCTGGTGGTGTTGATCGCCGACTGTGCCGCGCCGGCCGCGTCGCGCAGCGCGGTCAGGTACGTGGTCATCTCGTCGTCGAGGTAGTCGATGCGGCCGGGCTGGGCGTCGTGGATCGCGGCGGTGAAGGTGGCCGACGTCGCGTCCAGCCGTTGGGTCAGTTCCGGATCCACCAGTCGGGTGATCCGGCGCGACGCGACGCCGAGGGTGGCCGACGTCAGCTCCGCGGTGGCCACCGAGGTCACGCGGTCGGTCAACTCGTGTGCCTCGTCTACCACCAGCAGCGAGTGCTCGGGCAGGACCGCCGATTCGGCGACGGCGTCGATGGCCAGCAGCGCGTGGTTGGTGACGACGATATCGGCGGCACCGGCCAGGCCACGGGCCCGTTCGGAAAAGCACTCGGAGCCGAAGGGGCACCGGGCCACGCCGATGCATTCCCGGGCGGACACGCTGACCTGGGACCAGGACCGCTCCGGCACGCCCGGCTTGAGGTCGTCGCGGTCGCCGGAATCCGTCGTCGACGCCCACGCGGTGAGCCGTTGCACGTCGCGGCCCAGCGCGGTGGCCGCCATCGGGTCGAAGAGTTCTTCCTGGGGCCGTTCGGCATCCGCGTCCTGATCCGCGGCGTCGTTATGAATCTTGTTCAAGCACAGGTAGTTTCGGCGCCCCTTGAGCAACGCGAACTTGGGTCGGCGGGGCAGCGCGCCGGCGAGCGAATCGGCCAGGCGGGGCAGATCACGATCGACCAGTTGCCGTTGCAGGGCGATCGTCGCCGTCGACACCACGACCGGTCCGTCGCCGTCGACCGCCCGGACGATCGCGGGAATCAGGTAGGCCAGCGACTTACCGGTGCCGGTCCCGGCCTGCACTACGAGGTGCTCGCCGGTTTCGAAGGCCTGCGCCACGGCGTCGGCCATCTGCTGCTGCCCGTCGCGCTCGCTGCCACCGAGCCCGGCCACCGCGATGGCCAGCAGCTCGGGCACGGACAGGGATGAATCTGCCGTCGTGCCCCCTCAGGCCGGGATCAGCGTCGTCGGGATCGCCGGGTCGCCGTGCGCCAATTTCAGCCCCTCCCAAGGCAGGCTGCGCAGACCGGACGCCATCAGCCGCCGCGCCGCGGCGAGGGCGCCGCTACTTGTCGCTGAGGCCTCAGCGACCGGCAGCCCGCCCCTGACCAGCGGGACGGTCAACGCCCGGCTCGGTTCGGTGACAGCGGGCGGCCGGCCGGCCGGGTACACGACCTCTTCGGTGATGGTGCCGGTCTCGCGGGACAGCCGCAGCGCCTCCTTGTGGCCGCCCTGGGATTCCTTGTTGCTGCTGCGCTTCTGCACCGCCAAGCCGTCGACCTCGACCAGCTTGTAGACCATGCCCGCGGCCGGGGCGCCCGATCCGGTGACCAACGACGTGCCGACGCCGTAGCTGTCCACCGGCTCGGCGCGCAACGCGGCGATGGAGAACTCGTCAAGATCGCCCGACACCACGATGCGGGTCTGGGTGGCACCCAGCTGGTCGAGCTGCTCGCGCACCTGGCGGGCGAGCACCCCCAGCTCGCCGGAGTCGATGCGGACAGCCCCGAGCGTGGCGCCCGCGGCGGCTGCGGCGGCCACGGCGTTGGCCACCCCGGTCGTCACGTCGTAGGTGTCCACCAGCAGCGTGGTGTCGGCGCCCAGCGCGTCGACCTGGGCTCGGAAGGCGGCCAGTTCGCCCGCGGAACGGTCCCCGTCGGCGCGGGCGTGCAGCATGGTGAAGGCGTGCGCGGCGGTGCCCTCGGTGGGTATTCCGTACTGCCGCTGGGCCTGAAGGTTGGATGACGCGGCGAAGCCGGCGATGTAGGCGGCCCTGGCGCAGGCGACGGCCGCTTGTTCGTGGGTCCGCCGCGATCCCATCTCCATCAGCGGGCGGTCCCCGGCGGCGCTGACCATGCGCGCCGCCGCGGACGCGATCGCCGCGTCGTGGTTGAAGATCGACAGCGCCAAGGTTTCCAGCACCACGCATTCGGCGAAGCTGCCGCGCACCGTCAGCACCGGGGACCCCGGGAAATACAGCTCACCTTCGGCGTAGCCGTCGATATCGCCGCCGAAGGAGAAATCACGCAGATACCGCACCGTGTCGGCGTCGAGGAAGTCCGCCAACAACTGGCAGGCCCCGTCGTCGAACCTGAAGTACGGCAAGGCTTCCAGCAACCGGCCGGTTCCCGCGACGACGCCGTACCGGCGCCCTGCGGGAAGTCGGCGGGCAAACAGCGCAAACGTGGTCCGGCGATGGGCGGTGCCGTCGCGCAGCGCCGCCGCCAGCATTGTCAACTCGTATTTGTCGGTCAGCAGCCCAGCTAAGACCGAGTCATTCATGCCGCAACGGTATCGGCTGGCGTCAGCGGTTCGGTATTCGCCTCAGCGGCTCGCTATCCTGTAGGGCATGGCTGCTGCGTCAGCGCCCACTAAGCCGGGCACTACTGAGCAACTTGAGCGCGATCCGGTAGACGCCACAACCAGTCCCTGGGTCACCATCGTGTGGGATGATCCCGTCAACCTCATGACCTACGTGACGTATGTGTTCCAGAAGTTGTTCGGCTACAGCGAGCCGCACGCCACCAAGCTGATGCTGCAAGTGCACAACGAAGGCAAGGCGGTGGTGTCGGCCGGCAGCCGGGAGTCCATGGAAGTCGACGTGTCCAAGCTGCATGCCGCGGGGTTGTGGGCGACGCTGCAGCAGGACCGCTGAGATTCGAGGGCGTTCATCCTCCGTGCGCAAATGGAAGCGCGTCGAGACCGCCAACGGTCCCCGTTTCAGGTCAGCCTTGGCCCCGCACGAGGCTGCCCTCCTCAAGAGCCTGGTGACCGCGATGATCGGCTTGCTCGACGAGCGCGAATCTTCCTCGCCCGCAGATGAACTCGAGGAGATCACCGGGATAAGAACCGGGAACACGCAACCGCCGGGCGACCCGACGCTGGGCCGGCTGCTGCCCGATTTCTACCGATCCAATGAGGACGACTCGCTGGACGCCCCGCTAGACGCCCCGTTGGACGCCCCGTTAGACGCTGCGGCCGCCGAGAGCCTCAACGCGGCGCTGCGCAGCCTGCACGAGCCGGCGATCCTGGACGCCAAACGTGTTGCCGCACAGCAGTTGTTGGACACCGTCCCGGAGAATGGCGGCCGTTTTGAGCTGACCGAGGACACTGCCAACGCCTGGATTGCCGCGGTCAACGACCTCCGGCTGACGCTGGGAGTCATGCTGGACATCCGCCCGGAGGGCCCCGAACGCCCGCCGGCCGACCATCCGCTGGCGGCGCACTTCGACGTCTACCAGTGGCTGACCGTGCTGCAGGAATATCTGGTGCTGGCGCTGATGGGGCGGCGATCGTGATCGCGGCGCGGTGAACTCCATCACCGACGTCGGCGGCATCCGCGTCGGCCACCACCAGCGGCTGGACCCCGACGCGTCCCTCGGCGCCGGCTGGGCCTGCGGTGTCACCGTGGTGCTGACACCGCCCGGAACCGTCGGCGCCGTCGATTGCCGGGGCGGCGCACCCGGCACCCGGGAGACCGATCTGCTGGACCCGGTCAACAGCGTCCGCTTCGTCGATGCGGTGGTGCTCTGCGGCGGCAGCGCCTACGGCCTGGCGGCGGCCGACGGGGTCATGCGCTGGCTTGAGGAACACGAGCGCGGCGTCGCGATGGGGGGCGGCGTCGTGCCGATCGTGCCGGGCGCGGTGATTTTCGACCTGCCGGTCGGCGGCTGGGGTTGCCGGCCGACGGCCGAATTCGGGTACGCCGCCGCGAGCGCGGCGAGCGCTTCGAGCGCGGATCCTGTGGCCGTCGGGACGGTTGGCGCCGGGGTGGGCGCGCGGGCCGGGGTGCTCAAGGGAGGTGTCGGGACGGCGTCCATGACGCTGTCGTCCGGCGTGACCGTCGGCGCGGTGGTCGTGGTCAACTCCGCGGGCAACGTCGTCGACCAGGCCACCGGCCTGCCGTGGATGGCCGACCTCATCGACGAGTTCCTGCTGACGGCGCCGCCTGCCGAGCAGGTCGCCGCGCACGGCGAGTTGCCGTCCCCGTTGAGCGCCCTTAATACGACCATTGCGGTGGTCGCCTGCGACGCCGCGCTGAGCAAGGCGGGGTGTCAACGGGTCGCGATCGCCGCTCACGACGGCCTGGCGCGAACCATCAGGCCCGCCCACACCCCGCTCGACGGCGACACGGTGTTCGCGCTGGCCACCGGGGCGGTCGAGGTGGCGCCCCCGCCCGGCCTGCCTGCCGCGCTGTCGCCGGAGACACCGCTGGTCACGGCGGTGGGCGCGGCCGCGGCCGACTGCCTGGCGCGCGCGGTGCTGATGGGGGTGCTGGCCGCCGAGTCGGTGGCCGGAATACCGACGTATCGCGGCCTGTTGCCCGGAGCATTCGCAAAAGGGACTTCTTGACGTGTTGGTGATCTGTCCACGGGGGCGTACGCCGGTAACCTGGATGACGCGGGGAACGCGCTGGAAGGGCAGTCATGGGCATAGGCAGATCGGCTGGCAGGTCGGCTGGCGGGGCGGCTAAGAATCCCGGTCGCCTGCCGGCGATGCAGCCGAAGACGCAGCCGAAGAAAAGACCCCGGTGGGTGGTGGGCGGGGCCACGATCCTCACCTTCGTGGCGCTGCTTTACCTCGTCGAGCTAATCGACCAGCTGACGCACCATTCGCTGGACGCCAACGGCATCAGGCCGGGCACTACCGACGGCCTGTGGGGGATAATCTTCGCGCCGCTGCTGCACGCCAACTGGCAGCATCTGGCGGCCAATACGATCCCGCTGCTGGTGCTGGGATTCCTGATGACGCTGGCCGGATTGTCCCGCTTCGTCTGGGCAACGGCGATCGTCTGGATTTTGGGCGGGTTCGGCACCTGGCTGATCGGCAACTGGGGCAGCAGCTGCGGCCCTACCGACCACATCGGGGCCTCGGGCCTGATCTTCGGCTACCTGGCGTTCCTGCTGGTGTTCGGGCTTTTCGTCCGGCGGATCTGGGACATCGTCATCGGCGTGGTGGTGCTGTTGTTCTACGGCGGGGTCCTGCTCGGCGCCATGCCGGTGCTCGGCACCTGCGGCGGTGTGTCCTGGCAGGGCCACCTGTGCGGTGGGCTCGCGGGCGTCGTCGCGGCGTATCTGTTGTCCGCGCCGGAGCGCAAGGCCCGCGAGCTGAAAAAAGCCGGCTCCGGTCAGCCGCGTCTGACCAAATGAGTTCGCCACTGGCGCCCGTCGGGGTCTTCGACTCCGGCGTGGGGGGCCTGACGGTCGCCCGCGCGATCATCGACCAGCTGCCCGACGAGCAGATCATCTACGTGGGCGACACCGGCAACGGTCCCTATGGTCCGCTCACCATCCCCGAGATCCGCGCGCACGCGCTGGACCTCGGTGACGACCTCGTCGACCGCGGCGTCAAGGCGTTGGTGATCGCGTGCAACTCGGCGTCCGCGGCGTGCCTGCGCGACGCTCGCGAACGCTACGACGTGCCCGTCGTCGAGGTGATCCTGCCGGCGGTGCGCCGCGCGGTCGCGGCCACCCGCAACGGCCGCATCGGGGTGATCGGCACGCGGGCCACCATCACCTCGCACGCCTACCAGGACGCGTTCGCCGCCGCGCGCGACACCGAGATCACCGCGGTCGCCTGCCCGCGCTTCGTCGACTTCGTCGAGCGCGGCGTCACCAGTGGTCGGCAGGTGCTGGGACTGGCGGAGGGCTACCTCGAGCCGCTGCAGCGCGCCGAGGTCGACACGCTGGTGCTGGGGTGTACGCACTATCCGCTGCTCTCGGGGCTGATTCAGCTGGCGATGGGTGACAACGTCACGCTGGTCTCCAGCGCGGAAGAGACCGCGAAGGAGGTGCTGCGGGTGCTCACCGAGACGGACTTGCTGCGCCCGCATGATGCGCCGCCGCCGACCCGGGTGTTCGAGGCGACCGGCGATCCCGAGGCGTTCACCAAGCTGGCGGCGCGCTTCTTGGGTCCGGTTGTGACCGGCGTGGAACCGGTGCTGCGTCATTCTCGTGTTCATTAGGTGAGCGCGCACAGATTCTCGTCACACCAAAGCGGCAATGTTTTCCCCATCGGCGTATCGGGCATGGCACAGTAGTGTCCGTGCGAATAACCGTGCTCGGCTGCTCTGGCAGTGTGGTCGGTCCTGATTCGCCCGCGTCCGGATACCTGCTCCGGGCGCCGGACACTCCGCCGCTCGTCATCGACTTCGGCGGGGGGGTGCTCGGCGCACTGCAGCGGCACGCCGATCCCGGCGACGTGCAGGTGCTGTTGTCGCATCTGCACGCGGACCACTGCTTGGATATGCCGGGCCTGTACGTGTGGCGCCGTTACCATCCGCAGGCTCCCGTCGGCAAGGCGTTGTTGTACGGGCCCAGCGACACGTGGTCGCGGCTCGGCGCCGCGTCGTCACCCTACGGCGGGGAGATCGACGACTGCTCGGACATCTTCGACATCCACCACTGGGTCGACGGCCAGGCCGTCCAGCTGGGCGCGCTGACGGTGGTGCCCCGGCTGGTGGCACACCCCACCGAGTCGTACGGCATGCGGATCACCGATCCCAACGGGGCGTCGCTGGTCTACAGCGGGGATACGGGCGTCTGCGATCAGCTTGTCGAGCTGGCCCGCGACGCCGACGTGTTCCTGTGCGAGGCGTCCTGGACGCATTCGCCGGACCGCCCGCCGGACCTGCATCTGTCGGGCACCGAGGCGGGCAGGGCCGCGGCGCAGGCGGGCGTGCGGGAGCTGCTGCTGACGCATATCCCGCCGTGGACCTCGCGCGAGGACGTGATCAGCGAGGCCAAGGCCGAGTTCGACGGTCCTGTGCACGCGGTGGTCTCCGGCGAGACTTTCGACGTCCAGCGCTCGCCGGCGAACCTGAGCTAGCCGAGAGCTGACCGGTCCTGCCCGACGCGCAGTCCCGGCGGACTAGGGTGTCTGCGTGTCCAAACGAGAAGACGGTCGCCTCGACGACGAGCTTCGCCCGGTCGTCATCACCCGCGGGTTCACCGAACACCCGGCGGGTTCGGTATTGATCGAATTCGGTCACACCAAGGTGATGTGCACCGCCAGTGTCACCGAGGGGGTGCCGCGCTGGCGGAAGGGGTCCGGCCTGGGATGGCTCACCGCGGAGTACGCGATGTTGCCGTCGGCTACCCATACCCGCTCGGACCGCGAGTCGGTGAAGGGGCGGCCGAGTGGGCGCACGCAAGAGATCAGCCGGCTGATCGGCCGTTCGCTGCGGGCCTGCATCGACCTGAGGGCGCTGGGGGAGAACACGATCGCCGTCGACTGCGACGTGTTGCAGGCCGATGGCGGCACCCGCACGGCGGCGATCACGGGGGCCTACGTCGCGCTGGCCGACGCGGTGACCTACCTGTCCGCGGCGCGTAAGTTGTCGGACCCGCGCCCGTTGTCGTGCGCGATCGCGGCGGTCAGCGTCGGTGTGGTCGACGGCAGGGTTCGGGTGGACCTGCCCTACGAGGAGGACTCGCGCGCCGAGGTCGACATGAACGTCGTGGCCACCGACACCGGAACCCTGGTGGAGGTGCAGGGCACCGGGGAGGGCGCCACGTTCCCGCGCTCCACGCTGGATAAGCTCCTCGACCTGGCGCTGGCCTCCTGCGACAAGCTGTTCGCCGCACAGCGGGAGGCGCTGGAGCTGCCGTACCCCGGTGTGCTGCCCGAGGGGCCGCCGCCGCCGAAGGCGTTCGGCACCTGACCCGGCTTTGGACTAACTCGCGGCCGCGCGGAATCGGTTAGCTCGCGGCCGCCGCGATGATCTGGTCCACCTCGACGGCCCGTTCGGCCATCTCGGCGTGTGCCTTGTCCAGCGCCTCGGCCTGATCCTCGTCGGCCTTCATCAGCCCCTCGATGTCGGAACCCGCCATGTCGAGGACACCCATGTCGGTGAAGGCCTTCTGCACCTTGTGGCCCCATAACCCGATGTCCTTGACGATCGGCACGATGCGGCTGAACAGGTGCGAGCGGAACTGGACCATCAGCGGCGACGTGTCGACCCACTCGGCACACGTCTCGACGTCGAGGCCGAGGGTTTCGTAGACCTCCTCGCCGCGGAACCGGTCGCGCATCAGGTAGCAGGCGTCCACGACGAACTCTTCACGCTCGTCCCGCTCGGCCTCGGTCAGCGCGGCGTAGTAGTCCTTCAGCGAGATGCGGCCGAAGGCGACGTGCCGGGCCTCGTCCTGCATGACGTAGGCCAGCACCTGCTTGGCCAGCGAGTCCGGCGCCGACATATCACGCAGCACCCCGAAGGCGGCGAGCGCGAGCCCTTCGATGAGGACCTGCATGCCGAGGTAGGGCATGTCCCAGCGTGAGTCGCGCAGGGTGTCGTCCAGCAGCGAGGTCAGGTTTTTGTTGATCGGGTAGACCAGGCCGACCTTCTCCTGCAGGAAGCGCGAGAAGGCCTCGACGTGCCGGGCCTCGTCCATGGTCTGGGTGGCCGCGTAGAACTTCGCGTCCAGGTCTGGGACGACCTCGACGATCTTGGCCGCGCACACCATCGCCCCCTGCTCGCCGTGCAGGAACTGCGAGAACTGCCAGGCCTGGAAGTGCTGGCGCATCTCGGCGCGACGTGGTTCGTCCGCCGCGTCCCACATCGGGCTGCCGAACAGCGGGTGGAACTCGTCGGGCAGCCCGATCGGGTTCATCGGGTTGACGTCTTGTGACCAGTCGATGCGCGACTGGGCGTCCCACTGCTTGTCCTTGCCCTTCTGGTACAGGGAAAGGAGCCGGGCGCGCCCTTCGTCGTACTCCCACGTGAAGCGCGCGTCGCCGGAGCTGGGGACCTCCCACGAGTACGGCGTGGGCACCTCCGTGTACTTGTCCCTTGTGGTCATGAGCTTCCGCCTCCCACCTCAGAGTGACCAGTGGTCATATGACCCTGATCACATTCTGCCGCGTTCGAGGGAACTGTCAACCCTCGCGAACTTGGTTCGTCTGTTTGGCCGACCGAGCCGCCGGCGAGGGTCCGGCGCGGGCGTTGCGGCTACTTTGTTGTCGTGACTCAACTACTGGTCGCGAGCCGCAACGCCAAGAAGCTCGCCGAACTGCGCCGCGTGCTGGACGGCGCCGGGCTTTCGGGGTTGACCCTGGTGTCGCTGAACGACGTGGCACCGTTCGACGAAGCACCCGAAACCGGTGCGACCTTTGAGGACAACGCGCTGGCCAAGGCGCGCGACGCGTTCGCCGCGACGGGTCTGGCGAGCGTGGCCGACGACTCCGGTTTGGCGGTGGCCGCGCTGGGCGGCATGCCCGGTGTGCTGTCGGCGCGCTGGTCGGGTCGGCATGGCGACGACGCCGGTAACACCGCGCTGCTGCTGGCGCAGCTGAGTGACGTGCCGGACGAACGGCGCGGCGCTGCGTTCGTGTCGGCCTGCGCGCTGGTGTCGGATTCCGCCGAGGTTGTGGTGCGCGGCGAGTGGCCGGGCACGATCGCCCGCGAGCCGCGCGGCGACGGCGGGTTCGGCTATGACCCGGTCTTCGTTCCCGAGGGCTCTGACCGCACGGGCCGCACGGCCGCGCAGCTGAGCCCCGCGGAGAAGGACGCGGTATCGCATCGGGGGCGGGCGCTGGCGCTGCTCGTGCCGGCGCTGCGCGAGCTGGCCTAGCGCGGCCTACTCGGCCCTGTGCGCGCGCCGAACGTGTGTACTCAGAGCCCGAAGCTCGCCTTGACGTCCCTGGTCTGGAAGTGCTCGACAATGATGCCCAGCAGCGGGACGGTGCCGGCCAGCAGCACGCCGGCGGTCTTCACGACCGGCCACCGGACCTTGATCGCGAGATTGAATGCGGCCAGCACGTAGATGAAATACACCCACCCGTGCACCACTCCGATCCAGCGGATCTCGTTGTGGAGCGCGAAGTGCGAGTAGATCTCGTAGCACAGCGCGATCAGCCAGATGCCCGTGGTCCACGCCATGATTCGGTAGCCCCGTAACGCGGTGCGGATCTTCTCGACGGGGACGACGGACGCTTGCGCCTGGGGTGTCTCGGGTGCGGTCATGCGGTGGTCCTGTTCTGTTTTTCGGCGTCGTTCTTGGCGAGCTCGGCCAGGTAGGAGTTGTACTCCCGCAGAGCGGGATCGTCGGGCGGCTGTGGCACCGGCTTGGGCCGGTCCGGCAACAGTCCGGCGGGTATCTCGGTCGGTGCGGCGTCCTTGGCGTCCTTGCGCAGCTCCTCCGGCGCTTCCTCATAGCGGACGAACTTGCGGTACGCGTAGACACAGAACCAGGCGAACAGCGGCCATTGCAACGCGTAACCCAGATTCTGAAACGTGCCCGAGACGGATTGAAACCTGGTCCACTGCCACCAGCCCAGGGCCAAGCAGCCACCGGCCGCGAGGATCACCAAAATGATCAGTGCGGGCCGACGGCGCCGTACCTGATGGGCCTCCATGGACACTCCACGACGGTACCGTGCACCTGTCTGGGGGGACGCGCCATCACATCGGCCCGAGGAATTCGTCGAGGCACGCCACCGCCGCCTTGCGGTGTACGGCAACGACATGCTTGCCCGGCCGCGTCCAGGGAGTTCCGAGGGCATCGAGCCGCCGCTGGACCACCCGAGGGCCCCCGCGGATCGGTTGGACACGTCATAGCGGACGCCTCGCACGCCGATCTGATGGGCGATCGCGCAGTCGTTAAGGCCGTTCTCGATGAGTCGCCGGACGACCTGCAGGCCCTCTCGTCGCCGTGATGAACCCAACGTAGAAGGGGCCACCGACACATTCTCCGGCGTGCCCGGGGCGGTACGATCGGCAGGCTGCGGGCGTGGCGAAATGGCATACGCGATGGCTTTAGGTGCCATTGCTCGAAAGAGCGTGAGGGTTCGACTCCCTTCGCCCGCACTGAAGCGGTAGCGGTGTTTGTGCAGGTAAAAGGCCTATTTGCTTGTTTGCTATGCAGCCTCGTGAGCATCTGGTGAGCACGTGTTGAGCACACTTTCGGGTGAATATCGGGCATGCAGCGTCACGGCCACGGCGTCGAGATTGTCGTCGAACAGGTCGCTATAGGCGTCCATGGTGATCCTGCGCTGGTGTGCGAGCATCCGTTGCCGCGCCAACACGTTGACACCCGCCGACACTGACGCACAAGTGTGACGAAGGTCGTGCGGCGTGATCGGTTGCACCTCCGCCGCCTTGACTGCTCGCGTGAACCGCCCGTTCGAAAACTGCGGCCGGACATCTGTGCCGAATCCCTGCCCGAGCCGCGTCCGTTTCCAGTAGTCGATCGTTTCCGGCAGCCGGCCGCGCATTGTCGTGCCCTTTGGCAGCGACCCATCGTTGTTGACGGGTCCGATGATGGCGTCCGGTGGTGGCAGCTTCGCCGACGTCAACCCGCCTGGCCGCAGACCGAGCCGTTCCTCGACCTGCGCACGAGACACAAACACCCGGGGGGCCGCTGCGGGCACACCATCACCACGTTGTACACGGTCAATCGAGCCTCAGCGATGAGACTCCACGGCGCTCGACGCGCTCATGGCTTTGCAACCTTTGACTTGTAACCCCGCCGCTGGCGATGAACTTCGCCGTTGCGCGTGATGCTGGCCAGGCGATCCCGGGCCGCCATGCCGCATCGGGTGACGTGGCGCGAGGTGTGCTGAGCGCAACGCACACGGCCGCGGCAGCCTCGACACGAAACACGGCCGACAACAGGCACTGCATCAGACCCATTTAAGTAGTTGACTGCGGCAGCCCACCCGTCTTGCAGTAGTCGACTACTGCAGACCGCCCCGTCGATTCGGGTGAGTCTGGGTTGCGTAATACCTGGTCACACCATGACCGCCAGCGCGAACACGCCCGAACGCGAGCCAGGCCAGCAGGGCAACACTTTCATCGGTGCCGGGCTGCGCTCCGGTCTCGTCCAGGTCGACCCGACGAGCTAGTGGGTGGATAGACATGTCGTATGTGATCGCGGCGCCGGAGATAATGACAGCGGCGGCAACAGATCTGGCGGGTATCGGCTCGTCGCTCAGCGAGGCCAACGCGGCGGCCGCGGCCTCGACCACCGGCGTGCTGGCCTCCGCCGAGGATGAGGTGTCGGCCGCGATCGCATCGCTGTTTTCTAGCCACGGCCAGCAGTTTCATGCGCTCAGCGCTCAGGCGGCGGCTTTTCATGCCGAGTTCGTGCAGGCCCTGAGTAACGCGGGGGGCGCGTATGCGGCCGCCGAGGCGGCCAACGCCTCGCCGTTGCAGGGGTTGGGCGTGTTTTCGCCCTGGGAGATGTTGACGGGGCGCCCGCTGTTCGGCAACGGCGCCAACGGGGCACCGGGGACTGGGGCAAACGGCGCGCCCGGCGGGTGGCTTATCGGCAACGGCGGGGCCGGCGGATCCGGCGGGAACGACCAAAACGGCGGTAACGGCGGGGCCGGCGGGCTGTTGTTCGGCAGGGGTGGCACCGGCGGCACCGGCGGGATAATCGCCAATGGTGGCGCTGGCGGGGCCGGCGGGCTCCTGTTCGGCGCCGGGGGTGCCGGCGGGGTCGGCGGCGAGACCTTTGGCGGCGACGGTGGCGGCAACGGGGGTAACGGCGGGGCCGGCGGGCTCCTGTTCGGCGCCGGTGGCGCCGGCGGTATCGGCGGTGGCGGCAACGGGGGTAACGGCGGGGCCGGCGGGCTGCTGTTCGGCGCCGGTGGCGCCGGCGGGGCCGGCGGGCCGGGCTACAGCTTCAACGGGGGTAACGGCGGGGCCGGCGGGGCCGGCGGGCTGTTCGGCTCCGGCGGCGTCGGCGGCGCTGGGGGTGCCGGCGGTATCGGCGGTAGTGGCAACGGCGACGGGGGTAACGGCGGGGCCGGCGGCGACGCCGGTCCGCTCGTCGGCGCCGGCGGCGCCGGCGGCGTCGGCGGCGTCGGGGGTGGCACCGGCAACGGGGGTAACGGCGGGGCCGGCGGCAACGCCGGTCCGCTCGTCGGCGCCGGTGGCTCCGGCGGCTCCGGCGGCGCCACCGGCTCCGGCGGCGTCGGCGATGGGGGTGACGGCGGGGCCGGCGGCAACGCCGGTTTGCTCTTCGGCTCCGGCGGTGCCGGCGGCGCAGGCGGCCTGAACGGCCTCGACTTTGGCGGCAACGGCGACGGGGGTAACGGCGGGGCCGGCGGCAACGCCGGTGTGCTCGTCGGCTCCGGCGGCGACGGCGGCACCGGCGGGTTCTCCGACGTAGGCCTCGGGGGTACGGGCGGGGACGGCGCCAAGGCCGGGCTGATCGGCTCCGGCGGGGCGGGCGGGGCCGGCGGTGACAGCGAGGTGGGCAGCGCGGGCGGTCACGGCGGTACGGGCGGCAACGCCGAGCTGATCGGTGACGGCGGTAACGGCGGCGACGGCGGGGTGGCCTTCTTTGGATCCCCGGGCAAGGCCGGCGCCGGCGGCACCGGCGGGCTGCTGTTCGGCCTGAATGGGACGAACGGATGACATAGCCCGCGGCGTCGATAGGGGTGGCGCCGATTACCGAATCGGTGATGATGACGGGGCAGTGCCCCTGAAGGGCGGCACGAGCGGCCGAACAACCAATCAGACGCGGATTGCGACGATCTGGGTCTCCCCGCTTTGCAGGAATCGCTTAAGGGTGCATTAGTCGTACATTTCTCGACAAAAACAGAGCGGCACATCGCCACCCAATCCGCGAGGGGTTCGAGTCTGAGATCCAGGCGAGAAGCTCGCCGAGGCGGCCGAGCTGTCCGTGCCGCGTGTGTGTCAGATCCGCGACGGGCGACGCTAGGGCGGTTGGCGGCGAACATCCGCGTGCACGCCCTCAGGGCCGGTCGTTCACCCGAACAAGTCGCGGTGTAGTTCGACGTGTTGCCGCACCGTTTGTGCGGGGTGGCCGGTGATGTCTTCGACATCGTGGGTTGACCGGTCGTAGCGGCCCTCGCGGTGCAGCTTGGCCATGGTGGCGATGTGTTGTCGCACGTGCGCCGGCAGTCCAACCTGGTCGAGAACGTCGACCCATTCGTCGTACGGCGGCCGAACCGCCGTGACCGGTCGGGCGAGGGCCTGGGCGTACTGCTCGGCGAGCCCGTCGACGTCCAGCGTTGCGGGGCCGGTCAATTCGTAGACCGCGCCGAGGTGGTCTTGCGGAGCCCGCAGCACCGCGGTGACGACCTCGGCAACGTCGCTGGATGCGACCGGTGAGGTGCGCCCGGTTCCGAACGGCAGCGCCAGCTCGCCCCTCGCACGGATCGAGTGAGCGGCCAGCGTGGCGAACAGCGGATTCTCCAGCAAGACGGTCGGGCGGATGTGCACGGCCGGAACGCCCGACCAGTTGATGACGTGCTCGGCCAACCAGTGCAGCCGTTGCTGCGTGGATTCCTCGGTGCTGGTGGCCGTCATCTGGGACACCGTCATCTGGGACATGTTGACCAGCACCTCGAGGCGGTCGAGCTCTTTTGCGATCGCGCACACCACCGCGGTGGCCTGCAGGTAGTCCGGTGAGACGCTCATGTTGAAGAACATCCGGGTGATACCGGACATCGCCGCCGCGACGTCGACGGGGTTGGTCAGGTCACCGACGATCACCTCGGCACCCAGCGCGCGCAGCGCCTCGGCGCGGGAGTCGTCGCGGTGCACCATGGCCCGGACGGACGCGCCGTGGGTGAGGAGGCTGGTGACCACCTGAGGGCTGATGTTGGCGACGCCGCCGCCTGCGCCGGTGATGAGGTACGTCGGCGACTCAGCCCCGGAAGGCATCGAACCGGAAGACATCGAAATAGACCCGTCTCAAGTGATTTCGCATCGAGGCAATCGTAGCGGGCAGGCCCCTGGCGGCTGGTCGCTGTGTGCACTGATTTTACGGGACCGTTCAATTGCGGGGTGAGGCCCTGCCGCGGGCCTGAATGCTCAGGCAGGAAGCCAGGTTTGGCGGCGAAGCGCGAACGCGCTGTGATCGATTCAGCGAACACGTGTTTAGTGAAGGCGGCACCGGGGAAGTCAGCGGACATGGCTTCTCCGCTTCGCAGCCTCACTCGATGGAGCACGGCGCCCGCGAAAAGTGTCCAGACCGTCAAGTCCTGGGTCAACGTGCCACGCGGGCTGGCGGCCCGTGCGACCACGCCGCTGCTTCCCGATGACTACCTCAATCTGCTCAACCCGCTGTGGTCCGCGCGCGAGCTGCGCGGCCTCATCGTCGCGGTGAAACCCGAAACCGCCGACTCGGCGACCGTCACGATCAAGCCGGGCTGGGGCTTCTCCGGCAGCTATCGACCCGGCCAGTACGTCGGCATCGGCCTGAGCATCGACGGCAAGTGGCACTGGCGCTCGTACTCACTGACGTCAATTCCGCAGCGTGACAACAAGAACATCACCATTACCGTCAAGGCCACCCCGGAGGGCTTCCTGTCGACGCACCTGGTCAACGGAGTGAAACCGGGCACCATCGTGCGCCTCGCGGCCCCGAAAGGTGACTTCGCCCTGCCCGATCCGCCGCCGGCCAAGATCCTGTTCATCACCGCGGGTAGCGGAATCACGCCGGTGATGGCCATGTTGCGCACCGCCAAGTCACGCGGCCAGGGCTCGGGCATCACGGACATCGCGCACATCCACACGGCGCCCAGTGCTGATGCGGTGATCTTCCACGACGAGCTGCGCGAGCTCGAAAAAACCCAGCCCGGCTATCGACTTCACCTGCAGCTCACCGAAGCCCGCGGCAAGGTGGATTTCGAAAACCTCTCGAGCATCGTGGCCGACTGGCGGGAGCGCCCGGCGTGGGTGTGCGGGCCGCCGGCGCTGTTGGACACGGTCGAAGATATCTGGAAGCGGGCGGGCCTGCGAGATCTGCTGCACACCGAGCGTTTCACCATCGCCGCCACCGATAAGGGCGGCGAAGGCGGAACCGTCACGTTCGCAATATCCGACAAGAGCATCGAAATCGACGGTGCCACATCGATTATGGAAGCCGGCGAAAAGGTGGGGATTCAGATGCCCTTCGGGTGCCGGATGGGCATCTGCCAGACATGCGTGCTTCCGCTGGAGTCGGGGCACGTGCGCGACGTCCGGTCGGGAACCGAGCACCGCGAGGGCGATCGCATCCAAACCTGCATTTCCACGGCTTCCGGCGACTGCACCATCAAGATTTGAGGGAGAACCAATGGCTATCACCGATATCAAGGCATATGCCCACCTGACCACCGAAGACATCGAGCAGATCGCGCGCGAGCTGGATGCGATCCGCGCCGACGTCGAGGAGTCTCGCGGCGAGCGAGACGCCCGCTATATCCGCCGGTCCATTCAACTGCAACGCGCGTTGGCCGCGGGTGGGCGAATTGCGTTGTTCGCCAGTAAAAACAGATTCGCGCGTTACGCCGGCATCGGCATGCTGTCGATGGCCAAGATCATCGAGAACATGGAGCTGGGGCACAACATCATCCACGGCCAATGGGACTGGATGAATGACCCGGAGATCCACTCGACGGAGTGGGAGTGGGACACCACCTGCCCGAGCGTGCAGTGGAAGCACTCCCACAACTTCGTCCACCACAAGTACACCAATATCGTCGGCCTCGACGGCGACGTGGGCTACGGGATCATGCGCGTCACCCGCGACGAACCGTGGGAACGCTGGATGCTGGGCAACCCGATCTACAACATGCTGCTTGGCACGCTTTTCGAGTGGGGTGTCGCGCTGCACCACGTCGAGTCGGCGAAGATCCGCAAAAAAGAAAAGACCTGGCGTGAAGCGGGCAAAGACCTGCGCATCATCGGCAAGAAGGTTGCCAAGCAGGCCGGCAAGGACTACGTGGTGTTCCCGGCGCTCACCGGGCCCAACTGGAAGCACACTCTCAAGGCCAATGCGATCGCGAACCTGATCCGCAACTACTGGTCCTACATGGTTATCTTCTGCGGCCACTTCCCCGACGGCGCCGAGAAATTCACCGTCGCGGAATTCGAGAACGAGACCAAGGGGGAGTGGTATCTGCGTCAGATGCTCGGCTCGGCGAACTTCAACGCCGGACCCGTGATGGCGTTCGTCAGCGGCAACCTGTGCTATCAGATCGAGCACCACCTCTTCCCGGACCTGCCCAGCAATCGCTACGCCGAGATTGCGGTGCCGGTGCGCGCCCTGTGCGAGAAGTACGACCTGCCTTACACGACGGGATCCATTGGCCGGCAATACCTGCAGTCATTCTGGACCATCCTCAAACTCGCGCTTCCCGACAAGCTGCTCAGGGCGACTTCGGAGGACGCCCCCGAGACGCGTTCCGAACTCAAGTTCCGGGTCCGTGAAGGACTTCGGGAGAGCTTCGTCGATCCAGAAACGGGGCGACGTCGCGGGCTGCGCACGGCGTTGCGTGAACTGGGCGCGGGTGCACCGGCGGCGTCTTAGCCGGCGTCCCACCCAAGGCCTACCCAAGGCCCACCCACAGCTATTGCCGTATGGCTTACAGTTGACCAGTCCAACTAAGGCTGGGAGGCGCAATTGGCCACGAAGATGGCGATTCCCCGGCACCCCGGCGACGTCACCCCCGCCTGGCTGTCGAAGGTACTCGGCGGACGCAACACGCCCGCCGAAGTGGCTCAAGTGTTGGAGGTCGACGTCGTCGCCATCGGAACGGGGCAGACCGGGGCCACGTACCGGGTGAGCGCAAAATACGCGTCGGATCCGGGTGATTTGCCGCGAACGTTCGTGATCAAACTGCCGGCCACGGACGACACCGTGCGCGACCGGGTCACCGTCGGCTATCGCAGCGAATGCGCCTTCTACGCGGCGGTGGCCGATCTAGTGCGAGTACCGACGCCACACTGCTTCTACTGCGAGATCACCGAGGACGCTCTGGACTACGCACTCCTGTTGGCCGATCAGGCTCCGGCGGTGCAGGGGGATCAGATCGCGGGCTGCGGCGAGCAGGAGGCGCGGCTGACGGTGGTGGCGCTGGCCGGATTGCACGGGCCAAGCTGGTGCGATCCCTTTTGGCTGGATCTGCCGGGCGTCGCCTTTCCGCGCCCGGACGAGGCGGCCGCCCAGGGGCTCGGTGACGTGGCGAAGATGAGCGCCGACATCACGCTCGACAAGCTCGGCGACCGGATGACCCCCGAGGATCGCGAGACCTTCACCACGACAATGGGTTTGGTAACGCCCTGGCTCCGTGCCGAGGTGGATCGGTTTGCGTTGCTGCACGGCGACTATCGACTGGACAACCTGCTCTTCGACCCGGACCGGACCCGGGTGACCGTCGTGGACTGGCAGACGCTCGGGGTGGGGCTGCCGGCGAGGGATCTCGCCTATTTCACCGCGACCAGCCTGAACGCTGAGATGCGCTCAACCCTCGAGAAGGGCCTGGTCGACGAGTATTACCGAGCGCTGCTGGGCTACGGGGTTAGCGGCTACGACCCCGAAACATGTTGGCGCGATTATCGACTCGGGATGCCGCAGGCGCTGCTGATCTCGGCCCTCGGGTTCGCCTTCGCCACCTCCACCGAGCGCGGCGACGACATGGTGCTGACCATGTTGCGGCGGGGATGTCAGGCGATCCGCGATCTGGGGACGCTAGAGCTGATCGGCTAAGCGGCCGCGCCTCCACCGCCTCCGCCTTGGTGAGGTTGCTTGCTCGCTCATATTGCCCCGGACATTTTGACGATTAGCAGCGCCGCGGTGGTCAGGAAGATGACGGTGAAGAGGAAAACGGCGATCACGGCGATGGTTGCGGAAGCGCCGGATCGCCGGGTACTCGGTGGCTGAGGCTCGGCCACACCCGACGTCTGCGCCGCCGCCGGCGGAGTTCTCCCCGGCGTAACGCCCCCGCCCGGTTCGAGATCCGGGATGTTTGCCGGATCATGATCGGGGCCTGATGAGCTTGCGCGCATGATGACCGGGTACCCGATCGACGTTCGTCAACACATCGTCAACCTGCCGTGAGCCCCGCGGATCACGTGCTCAAGCGCGGCGGGCCGCTTCGTGCACCAATTGCACGCGCGACCTGAGCCCGAGCTTGGCGTAGACATGCGTCGGGCCGGGATTCCCACAACTGCGTCGAACCTTCGACGTCGGCCAGCAGCAGCGTCACGGTCCCCGTCGGCAGGCACTCGCTCATGGCCCCGCTCACAACCTCGCTCATGTTAGCCAGCACCCGGATGACGCAGCCGCGAAACATCGGCGGATGCGCGTATATTTCTGCCGGGTCGAGGACTGGTCCGGGACCGGAGGACACCATGAGCGAACAAGAACTGTTTGGACAGACCGTCGTCGTGATCGGGGGCAGCGCGGGCATCGGGCTCGAGACGGCTCGGCGCGCCCGGGCCGACGGCGCCGACGTCATCCTGACCGGCCGCAATCCCGACTCCCTCAAACGGGCGGCGGTGGAGGTCGGCGCGCGCCGTACCGCGGCCTTCGACGCGAACGATTCGGCCGCCGTGCACGGCTTCTTCGCCGAGCTGCCCGGGACGATCGACCATGTGATGGTCACCGCCGGTGGCCCGAGCTACGGGCCCCTGCTCGAGATGGACTCGGCCCAGGTGCGCGAGGCGATCAGCGGGCACGTGGTGCGGTACTTCGATGTGGCGCGCAACGCCGCGCCGAAGATGAGGCCGGGCGGCTCGCTGGTGTTCATGGGCGGTACCGGTGGGCGCCGCATCGGTCACGGCCTCGGGATCGTCTCCGCGGCCACCGCCGCGCTGCCGCCGTTCACGGCGACCCTTGCGCTCGAGCTGGCCCCGGTCCGCGTCAACCTCATCGCGGCCGGTTTCGTCGACACGCCGCTGTCGGCTGCGCTGCTCGGAGATCGGCTTGAGGAGCGCCGCAATGAACTGCGCGCGAGTCTGCCGATCCGACGGGTCGTCGGGCCCGAAGACGTCGCCGCGCTGGCCGTCCACATCATGACCAACACGGCACTCACCGGCGCGACGCACGACATCGACGGCGGTCAGCAGTTCGTGTAGATCCCCGGCATCACCGCTGCGCCGCCTTGACCAGGTTGGAACCGATGATCAGGCGCTGAATCTCGCTGGTGCCCTCGTACAGCCGCAGCAGCCGGACGTCGCGGTAGATGCGTTCGACCGCGACGCCACGCATGTAGCCGCTGCCGCCGTGGATCTGCACCGCGAGATCTGCGACCTTGCCGGCCATTTCGGTGCAGAACAGCTTCGCCGCCGACGGCGCGATCCGGCGGTCTTCGCCGGTGACCCAGAGCCGCGCGGCGTCTCGGACCAGGGCGCGACCGGCCAGCACCGATGTCTGCTGGTCGGCGAGCATCGCCTGGACCAACTGGAAGCCTCCGATCGGCGTCCCGCCCTGGGTGGCGGTGGCGGCATAGGCGACGGATTCGTCGAGTGCGCGCTGGGCGGCGCCCACCGCGATGGCGGCGATATGGACTCGCCCGCGTGCCAATGAGGTCATCGCCGCGCGATACCCGATGTCCTCGCTGCCGCCGATGAGTGCGTCCGCGCCCACCCGAACGTCGGTGAAGCCGACGTCGGCGGTCCACGCGCCTTCCTGGCCCATTTTGGCGTCCTTGGCGCCTACCTCGACGCCGGCGGCGTCCGCGGGTACCAGGAAGACGGCGATCCCGGGTCCCTGGGCGTCGGCGGGCCGAGTGCGGGCGAACACCACGAACAGGTTGGCGACGGGCGCGTTGGTGATGAAGCGCTTCTCCCCGGAGATCACCCAATTATCTTTTTCCCGAACGGCTTTGGTGCGCAGGCCGGCCGGGTTCGATCCGGCGCCGGGCTCGGTCAGCGCGAAGGAGGCGACGACGTCGCCGGACGCGATCCGCTCCAGCCAACGGGCCTTCTGCTCGTCGGTGCCGAACCCGACCAGGACCTGGCCGGCGATGCCGTTGTTGGTGCCGAACATCGACCGCACCGCCAGCGACGTGTAGCCCAGCTCCATCGCCAGCTCGACGTCCTGCATCAGGTTCAGCCCCAGGCCGCCCCACTCCTGGGGAATCGCATAGCCGAACAGGCCCATCTTCTTGGCCTGGTCGCGCAGGTCGTCGGGCACCTGGTCGTCCGCGAGGATCTCCTGCTCGCGGGGGACCACGGCGGTACGGACGAACTGCCGCGTCTGCGCGAGGATCTGCTGGAAGTCGTCGTCTGAAACTTCTGGGACTTCAACGGTGATCACTGGCAGACGCTCCTCGCACCGATCGGTCGGGCACTCTGGTTTACGGATAGATCCTATATGAAATATGATATTGGAAATGTTCCGCCCCGTCGGGCGCAGATTTGGTGAAGGATGCGTGATTGAGGTGTCGTTGCTGAGCGGTCAGACCGCGGTGATCACGGGCGGTGCCCAGGGCCTGGGCTTCGCGATTGCCGAGCGATTCGTCGCCGAGGGCGCGCGGGTGGTGCTCGGCGATGTGAACCTCGAGGCAACCCAGGCCGCCGCCAAGCAACTGGGCGGCTCAAGAGGTCAAGACGTCGCACTGGCAGTGCAGTGCGACGTCACCCAGGCAGACCAGGTCGAGGCCCTGATCGGAACTGCCGTCGAGCGTTTCGGCGCGCTGGACATCATGGTCAACAACGCGGGCATCACCCGGGACGCGACGATGCGCAAGATGACCGAAGAGCAGTTCGACCAGGTGATCGATGTGCACCTGAAGGGGACGTGGAACGGCACCCGGCTGGCGGCGGCGATCATGCGGGAGAACAAGCGTGGCGTGATCATCAACATGTCATCGGTGTCGGGCAAGGTCGGCATGATCGGACAGACCAATTACTCGGCGGCCAAGGCCGGCATCGTCGGCATGACCAAGGCGGCGGCCAAGGAGCTGGCCCACCTGGGGGTGCGGGTCAACGCGATCGCGCCGGGTCTGATCCGCTCGGCCATGACGGAGGCTATGCCGCAGCGCATTTGGGACTCGAAGGTGGCCGAGGTGCCGATGGGCCGGGCCGGCGAGCCCAGCGAGGTCGCCAGCGTCGCCCTGTTCCTGGCTTCGGACCTGTCGTCGTACATGACGGGCACGGTCATGGAAATCACCGGCGGACGGCACCTTTGAGATGAGCGCTGAGATGAGCGGTGCGATGAGCGTTGCGATGCGTGACGCCGTGATCTGTGAGCCGGTCCGCACGCCGATCGGCCGCTACGGCGGAATGTTCTCCTCGCTCACCGCCGTCGACCTCGGCTTGGCAGCCCTCAAGGGGCTGCTGGACCGAACCGGGATCGCGCCGGACGCCGTGAATGACGTGGTTCTCGGGCACTGCTATCCCAGCAGTGAGGCACCCGCGATCGGGCGGGTGGTGGCGTTGGATGCCGGTCTGCCGGTGACGGTTCCCGGGATGCAGGTCGACCGCCGCTGTGGTTCGGGCCTGCAGGCCGTGATCCAGGCGTGCCTGCAGGTGGGCAGCGGCGACAGCGACCTCGTGGTCGCCGGGGGCTGCGAAAGCATGAGCAACGTGGCGTTCTACTCCACCGACATGCGCTGGGGAGGCGCCCGCGGCGGTGTGCGGGTGCACGACGGGCTCGCCCGCGGACGCAGCACCGCCGGCGGTCGGCATTATCCGGTCCCGGGCGGAATGCTGGAAACGGCCGAGAATCTGCGCCGCCAGTATGGCATTTCGCGGCTGGAGCAGGACGAGCTCGCGGTCACGTCACACCAGCGCGCGGTGGCCGCGCGCAACGACGGCATCCTGGCCGACGAGATCATCCCGGTCCGGGTGCGTACCCGCGGCGGCGAGGAGTCGGTCGACACCGACGAGCACCCGCGCGCCGACACGTCGGTGGAGTCGTTGAGCAAGCTCAAACCCATTCTGCTAGCTGATGATCCGGAAGCGACGGTGACGGCGGGCAATGCCAGTGGGCAAAACGACGCCGCATCCATGTGCCTGGTCACCACACCCGGGAAGGCCGCCGAACTCGGCCTGACCCCGCTGGTCCGCATGGTGTCGTGGGCGGTGGCGGGCGTGGCGCCCAACATCATGGGCATCGGTCCGGTTCCCGCGACCGAGGGCGCGCTGGCCAAGGCCGGCCTTCGCCTGTCCGACATCGACCTGATAGAGCTCAACGAAGCCTTCGCGGCGCAAGCGCTTGCGGTGCTAAAGGAATGGAATTTCGGCGCCGCCGATCGCGACCGAACCAACGTGCACGGCTCGGGGATCTCGCTGGGTCACCCGGTCGGCGCGACCGGCGGCAGGATGCTGGCCACGCTGGCGCGGGAGCTCAATCGCCGCCAGGCACGCTACGGGCTGGAGACCATGTGCATCGGCGGCGGCCAGGGGCTGGCCGCGGTCTTCGAACGGGTCGGGTGACGTGCAGCCACTGACCGGCGTCACCGTCGTCGAAGTGTCCAGCTTCGTCGCCGCACCCCTGTGCGGCGTAACGCTGAGTCAGCTTGGCGCAGAAGTTATCCGCATCGACCCGATCGGCGGCGCCTCGGACGTCAAGCGGTGGCCGCTGAGCGAGGACGGAACGTCGATCTATTGGACCGGGCTGAACAAGGGAAAGCGTTCGGCCACCATCGACCTGCGTGCGGCAGAGGGGCAGGAACTGGTCCAGCGGCTGATCGTCGAGGGCGACGGCATCCTGGTGACCAACGCCGTGCTCCCGTCGCTGAGCCACGAGTTGTTGGCCGCCAAGCGTTCCGACGTCATCCACGTGCAGCTGCTCGGCCGCGGCGACGGGTCCACCGGGGTGGACTACACCGTCAACGCGGCCATCGGGTACCCGCTCGTCACCGGTCCGGCGAACCACGCGGGTCCGATCAACCACGTGCTGCCCGCCTGGGACGTGTGCTGCGGCCTGTACGCGGCGCTCGCCGTCGTCGCCGCGGTGCACCGCCGCGACCGCTTCGGGGAGGGCGCGCGCGTCACCCTGGCGCTGGAGGATGTCGCGCTGGCCGCGGCCGGAAACCTGGGCCTGCTGACCGAACCCCAGGTGATCGGAACCCAGCGGCAACGCCTGGGCAACGCCATCTACGGCCAATACGGCCAGGACTTCACCAGCGGCGACGGCGTGGCGTTCATGGTTGTCCTATTGACCGGCAGGCACTTTCGCGACATCGTCGACGCGACGGGCACCGGCTCCGCCGTGTCTGCGGTCGCGGAGGCGCTGGGTGTGGACTTCGCCGTCGAAGGCGACCGGTACCGCTACCGCGACGTGTTGTCCGGCCTGTTCGCCACCTGGTTCGCCGATCACACGGCCGACGAGATTACCGCGGCCCTGTCCCGCACGACCGTGTTGTTCGAGCGGTACCGTACGTTCGCGGAGGTGGTCGAAGGCCCGAAAGTGACTGCCAATCCCTTATTTTCGCGGCTGCATCAACCCGGCGTCGGCGACTATCTGGCGCCGGGGATGCCGGCCGCCTTCGATGGCGTCCATCACTCCAGCCCGGCCGCGCCTGCGCTGGGTCGGGACACGGCCGACGTCCTCACACAACGACTCGGGCTGACGGTGGCCGATATCGCGCGGCTGACCGACGCGAACACGATCGCCTGAAGGGACCCACATGACCAGACTTGCCCAGACCCTCGGGCTGACCGAATTCCAGACCGAGATTGTCACTACGGTAAGGCAATTCGTCGAAAAGGAAATCATTCCCAACGCGGCCGAACTCGAACACGCCGACACCTACCCGCAGGACATCGTCGACCAACTGCGGGGCATCGGCTTGTTCGGCCTGATGATTCCGCAGGAGTACGGCGGGCTCGGGGAGTCGCTGCTGACGTACGCGCTGTGCGTCGAGGAGATTGCGCGGGGCTGGATGAGCGTGTCCGGTGTGCTCAATACCCACTTCATCGTGGCGTACATGCTGCGCCAGCACGGCACCGACGCGCAGCGGCAGCGATTCCTGCCGCGGCTGGCCACCGGCGAATCCCGCGGCGCGTTTTCGATGTCGGAGCCCGAACTGGGTTCCGATGTCGCCGCGATCCGAACCCGGGCGGCGCGCAACCCGGATGGCGATTACACCATCAACGGCCAGAAGATGTGGCTGACCAATGGCGGCAGTTCGACGCTGGTCGCCGTATTGGTGCGCACGGACGAGGGCGCGGACAAGCCACACCGCAACCTGACCGCGTTCCTCATCGAGAAGCCAACGGGTTTCGGCGAGGTGCTGCCCGGCCTGGTGATCCCCGGCAAGATCGACAAGCTGGGCTACAAGGGCATCGACACCACCGAGCTCATCTTCGACGGCTTCCAGGCGAGCGCAGACGACATCCTCGGCGGTGCCCCCGGGCAGGGCTTCTTCCACATGATGGACGGCATCGAAGTCGGGCGGGTCAACGTGTCGGCGCGGGCGTGCGGCGTCGGCATCCGGGCCTTCGAGCTCGCGGTCCGCTATGCCCAGCAGCGCGAAACTTTCGGCAAGCCGATCGCCGAGCATCAGGCCATCGCCTTCCAGCTGGCCGAGATGGCCACCAAGGTCGAAGCCGCCCACCTGATGATGGTCAACGCGGCGCGGTTGAAAGACTCCGGGGAGCGCAACGACCTCGCCGCCGGCATGGCCAAATACCTTGCCAGCGAATACTGTTCGGAGGTTACCCAGCAGAGCTTCCGGATCCACGGCGGCTACGGCTACTCCAAGGAGTACGAGATCGAGCGGCTGATGCGCGATGCGCCGTTCCTGCTCATCGGCGAAGGGACCAGCGAGATCCAGAAGTCCATCATCAGCAAGCGTCTGCTCGCCGAGTACCGGGTGTGATGGCGATGACCGTTCCGGATTTCGCTGCGCGGCCACAACTTTCCGACGACATCGCGCGCTTTGTCCGCAAGAGGATCTTCGACGGCACCTACGCCGCGGGACAATACGTGCGCCTGGACCAGCTGGCCGCGGAGTTGGGGGTCAGTGTCACGCCGGTGCGCGAAGCGCTGTTTGCCCTGCGCGCCGAAGGCCTGCTCGCCCAGCAGCCGCACCGGGGCTTCGTGGTGTTGCCGGTGACCGAGCGGGACCTCGCCGATGTGGCGAACGTGCAGGCCCATGTCGGCGGCGAGCTGGCGGCGCGCGCGGCCACCAACATCACCAACGACCAGTTGCGTGAACTCAGGCGGATCCAGGCCGAGCTGGAGGCGGCCTATGCCGGCGACGACCACGATCGGACGGTTCGGCTGAATCACGAGTTTCACCGGGCCATCAACGTGGCTGCGGACTCGCCCAAGCTCGCCCAGCTGATGTCGCAGATCACCCGTTACGCGCCGGAGTCGGTATTCCCGACGATCGAGGGGTGGCCGCGCCAGTCGATCAAGGACCACCGCCGGGTGTTGGCCGCGCTCGCGAAGCGCGATGAGACACTGGCCCGTGCCGCGATGTCGGAACACCTTGCCGCAGGGGCTGTTCCGCTGACCGATCACCTGGTGTCGCGCGGCGTGGTCGCCGGGCCGGGCGAACCGCCCTCGCGTCGGCGGCGGTCTTAGGGCGTCGCCCGCGTCGCCGGCTCGAGGGCTTGAAGCAGCATGCAGGTGAGTCGCCAGCCATACCCACCCCCGAGCAGCATGACGAACTGACCCTCTTTCAGCTGGTCCGTGTCCATTAGATGCTCGATACCGAGTAGCTGGTCACAGGGGCCGACGTGGCCGTTCTTTTGCAGCTCCGGCCAGCACGTCTTCTCGAAGGGGATCCCGCTTCGCCGCAGATACATTTCTTCGACCGACACCGACATGAGTGTTGGGGGCAAGAAATAAGAAATGTCGTCGATTGACAGCCGCGCTTCGGTGAGTATCGCGGATACAATCGTCGATACGTACCGCGCAATTGTCGAGATGTACGGCCCAAGGCCACCCACGGGCATGGCGGCGCGGTCGATATCGGACGGTCCCCCCGGGTTTCTTTGCAGGATTTCCAAATCGGGTAGCGAAGTTCGCTGGCTGGCGACGAGTCGGGCGAAGCCGCCTTTCTTGGATATCACCGCGGCCACCGCGCCATCGCCGACGAGCTGTCCACCCACCCACCGATCAACCCCGTCACGGATGCGCGATGCTGCGCATACCAGCCCCGCAGTCAAATCCGGGCTGCCGGACAATATTCGCGCGACGGCTTCAATTCCGGTCGGCCCGCCGTCGCTGGCCGCCTCCAATCCGAATGCGAGGGAGTCCGGTTGGTCGAGTACCCGCTGGATGTAGCACACGGGTGTCAGATGCTCTATGGGCAAAGAAATTTCGGTGTAGACGATCGGGGAAATCTTCTCGTTGCGATGGTCCGAACGGGCCACCGCCTGCTCGGCCGCGAGGCCGGCCATGACATATGCCGGTTTATCAGCGTGGGTAATACTCTCGATCGCGCCCGGGGCGGAGCCGACAGCAAGCCCGGGGTTTTCGGCGACGCTGTCGACCGCCACCCTGCGGGGAAGATGCGCGCTCACCGCGTTAACAAATATGCTCTCCCATAACATTCGCGTGAAATCCCGCTTCCTCGTTAATTCTGTTCTGGGGTAAAGGAATTGCCGGCGGCTACCCAGTTCGAAACACGCAGGGCCGCGAATGCGGGCTCGAGCGTCAAGGGAGATGCGAGCGTCTCGGCATCGTTGCCGGGCACCGGGGGCAGGATGAGCGATCCCTGTTGCGTTACATCGTCGTTCGACTGCGTGCCGAAACGGAGATAACGGCCATAGGAGATCAGGTCTTGCTCGTTCGCCAGGTGTGCCGAGATGGCTTGAGTCAGCAGCGGATCGGCACTGATGCTCTTGGCGTCCGTGGTGACGATCGGCGCTATTGCCACCATCGCCACTGTGCGCCGCTTCAGGCCCGGTTCCGGTGGTGTGTTGAGCAACCGGAGGGCCTCGATGCCCGGTATGCAGGTTATTCCGTGCCCGACAATCACGATCGCCCGATCGCTGGATTCGTTGAGTTGCAATGCATCGACTATCGCTTGTGCGGCCTCGTGTATGGACACCGGCAGCGGCGTGCCCGAAAAGCCTGGAGCCAGCACTTCGGAGACTTCGATATTCCCGAGTATGCTGTTCGCGAACGCCAGGTATTGGCCGTCGAATTCGGAGATGCATACCAGGCGGATCGGCGCGTCTTCCGCCGGCTTGAGGATTGTTTCCTTGAGGCTTCTCGACGATTCAAATTGGTGAGATCGTGAATAGTCGATACCGGCTGTTGCGATGATTATGTCCACCAGCGCCGAACGTTGCTCGGTGTCACAGGCCGCCTTCAGCAATTGGCCAATGGGGCCGAGCACGGCGGTGTCGGTGACGAGCAAGGAAATCAGGTGGCGCGCGATCGCGGCCGGGGTGGGCTGGTCGAAGATCAACGTGGCCGGCAGGGTCAGCCCCGTCTGCGCCGACAGGCTGTTGCGCAGTTCCAGGGCGGTGAGCGAGTCGATGCCGAGGTCTTTGAACGCCCGGTCGGGATCGATGGCCCCCGGGTCGGGATGCGCCAGCACCGCTGCGGTGGTGGCGGTGACCAGGGTGGTCAGGGTGTGGAGTTGCTGTTCGGCGGTTTGACCGGCCAACTGCGCGGCGAGCGACTCGGCGCTGGCGGTCGCGGCCTGCGGCAGGGTTCCCGTCAGCCCCGACAGCATGGCCGGTAAGGCATGCTGGCGGGCCAGGCGCGCCAACCCCGGTTTGGACAGGGGGGCAACGATCAGGGCGGGCCGCTGGCGGCTCAGCGCGGCATCGAACAGCGCCACGCCGTGCTCGTGGGTGATCGGGGTCAAACCGCTGCTGGAGAGACGGTCCCGGTCGGCCCCACCCAGGTGGGCGGTCATCCCCGACGGGGTCTGCCAATATCCCCAGGCCAGGCTGGTCGCCGGCAGCTGGCGGCGGTGGCGGTGGTGGGCCAGTGCGTCCAGGACCGCGTTGGCGGCGGCGTAATTGGCCTGCCCCGGGGCGCCCAGCACCCCCGCCGCCGAGGAAAACAGCACGAACGCGTCCAAATCCAGCTCGGCGGTCAATTCGTGCAGATGCCAGGCAGCATCGGCCTTCGCGGCCAACACGGTATCGAGTTGCCCACCGGTCAGCTCGCTGATCACCGCGTAGTCGAAAACGCCCGCGGTGTGGATGACGCCCGCCAACCGGCGCCCACCGGAGACGGCCTTAAGCAGCCCGGCCAGCTGGTCGCGGTCGGCGACGTCGCACGCGCTGATCGTGACCTCGGCACCCAGCCCGGCCAGCCGTTGCTGCAGTTCAGCCGCGCCCGGGGCGGCCGGGCCGCGCCGCGACACCAGCGACAGATGCCGCACCCCATGACGGGTCACCAGATGCTCGGCGAACAACGCCCCCAGCATCCCGGTTCCCCCGGTGATCAGCACCGTCCCGTCGGGATCGAACACCGCCGGGGGGATCAGCACGATCTTTCCGGTATGCCTGGCCTGGCTCATATCCCGGAATGCCTGGATGGCCTGGGTCAGCCCATAGGTCGTGGTGGGCAGCGGCGCCAAAACCCCCGCGGCGAACAACCCGCTCAACGCGGTCCATGCCCGCTGCAGCTGCTCGGGCGCAGCGGCGCCCAGGTCGTAGGCGTGATAATCGACCCCGGGATGGGCGGCGGTGACTTCGGCGGGCACCCGGATATCGGTCTTGCCGATCTCCACGAACCGGCCGCCGGAACGCAGCAGGCCCAGGGAGGCGTCGATGAAGTCCCCGCCGAGACAGTTCAGCACCACATCGACGCCATGCCCACCCGTCTCGCGGTCGAAGGCCTCGACGAAATCGAGGCTGCGCGAGGAGGCAATGCGTTGCGGAGCAATACCCAGGTTCATCAAGACGCCGTGTTTGGCCGGGTGGGCGGTGGCGAACACCTGAGCACCGAGATGGCCCGCGATCGCGATCGCGGCCTGACCCACACCCCCCGCACCGGCATGGACTACGACCTTCTGACCGCCACCCAATCCGGCGATCTCGACCAACGCGATATAGGCCGTCAAGAACGCCACCGGAACCGACGCCGCCGCGGTGAACGACCACCCCGCCGGTATCGCCACCACCGACCGCTCATCGGTGACGGCCGCCGGCCCAAAGGCGTTGTGGGGGAACACCCCCATTACCGCGTCCCCGGGGCGCACCGAGGTCACGTCCGCGGCGGTCTCGACCACCACACCGGCGGCTTCCCCGCCCAGACCCTCGTCGAGGATCGCGCCCAACGCCACCTCGACGTCGCGGAAATTCAGCCCCGCGGCGCACACGGCCACCCGGATCTGCCCGGGACCCAACGCCGCCGGCGGATCGATCGGCACCAGGGCCAGGTTGGTCAACTCACCCTTACCGGTGGTGGCCAGCTGCCAGACCGGACCGTCCGGAACGGCCAGGCTGGTGGTGCGGGCGACCCGGGCAACATGGGTGATGCCGTGGCGCATCGCCACCAGCGACTCCGCCCCCCGGGTGGCCAGGACACCGAGGAGCGCCTCATCGGTGTCGGCGGTGCCGTCGGTGTCGATCAGCGTGATACGACCCGGGTGCTCGTGTTGAGCGGAATGGACCAGCGCCCACACGGCCGCATGGGACAAATCCGGAGCACGGTCATAAACACCGATGCTCACCGCGTGACGGGTCACCACCACCAGCTGGGTCCCGGCGTTATCGGGCCGGGCCAACCACTCCTGCAGCTGGGCAAGGCTGTCCCGAGTCGCCGCATGCACCCGCGCCGGGGCGTCCCCGTCGGCGTCGACGGGGGCGGACGGCAGGACCCAGACCACGACGTCGGGCACATCGGGCAGAGCCGTCAAGGTGGCCATTTCGGCATGGACCCGCCCGGTTCGCAGGCGCGGTGGCAGCCGGTCGCAATCAGCGCTGACCACCACCCATGTCGGGGTGCCGGCGGCATCCGGGGGGTTGGTGTCGGGCAGGGGTGACCAGGCCAGCTCCAACACACCGTCATGCAGCCCAGCCCTGATCGGCGACGAGGCTTCGGTGTTGGGGGTATTGGGCAGCTCGCGTGTGGTCAGCGCGTCGATGCTGATCACCGGCTCACCGGCGGGGTCGGTGGCGTAGAGGCTGAAGGTGTCCGTCCCGATTGCGGTCAGGCGGACGTGGAGCCGGGTGGCCCCGGTGGCGTGCAGTTTGACCCCGGTAAAGGCAAACGGCAGCCCCAGCACCGGCGAGCCGGCGTCGCCGGTGATGCGATCCACCAATGCGGGCAGCGGATGCAACGCGGCATCGAGCAGCGCCGGGTGGATGCCGTAGCCGCTGACGTCGGTGTCGACCGGCAGAGCCACCTCGGCGTGGATGACCTCGGGCTGGGCGGGATCATCATCGAGCGCCCGCAGCGACCTGAACGGGCCGCCGTAGCTCAGCCCGTGCGCGGCCAGCTGCCCATAGAGATCGTCGGCGTCGATGGCGCGCACCCCCGGCGTCGGTGCGGGTGCCGTCACAGCGGCGTCGGTTCGATCGGCGCACAACACACCGCTGGCCTGCAACATCCAGGCCGAGCCACCGTGTTGTGCACCGCCGGTGCGGGCGTGCAGCGTGAACCGGCGCCGACCGCCGGGGTCGGTCGGGTGCACGGTGATCTGCACGTCGGTGGGCGCATCCTCGACCAGCACCAGTGGGGTGTGCAGGACCAGCTCATCGATCACCGGGCACCCGGCGCACTGCCCGGCCCGCAACACCAGGTCAACAAACCCGGTCGCCGGAAAGAACACCACGTCGTTGACCTGGTGCCCCGCCAGCCAGCCCTGCCTGGCCACCGACAACCGGCCGGTCAACACGACCTGGTCTTGATCGGCCAGCTCGGTCAGCGCACCCAGCAGCGGATGCTCGGGCCGATCCAGCCCGAGCCCACCGGCATCGACCTCGGCCGGCGGGGCCAACCAATAACGACGATGCTGGAACGGATACGTCGGCAGCCCAACGGTTTTGGCCTGAGGGTACAGGGTTGCCCAGGACGGGCTACGGCCATGGATATGCAGCTCGGCGATGGTGGCGCCCAGCGCGTCAAGCTCGGGCCGATCCCGATGCAAGGTGGGGATCACCACCGAGGAAGCCCGCGCCGAGATGCCGGCCAGGGTGTCGGTGATGGCGGGGGCCAACACAGGATGCGGCGATATCTCCACAAAGAGCTGCTCCCCCTGGGCGAGCAGCCCGGCGACACCGTCGTAAAACCGGACCGGTTCGCGCAGGTTGGCGTACCAGTACTCGGCGTCCATCACGGTGGTGTCCAGCGGAGCACCCGACGCTTCGCACGCCACCGTGGAATACAACGCAACCCGCGCCGGGCGCGGAGTCAAGCCGGCCAACTCGTGCAAGAGCTGCTCACGCACCTGTTCGACCTGACACGAGTGCGAGGCGTAATCCACGGCGATAGACCGAACATGCATGCCGTCGCGTTCACAGGCCTCGACGAACTGCCCCACCGCGCCCACCTCGCCGCTGATGATGCTGTGCGTGGGCCCGTTGATGGCCGCGATGCTCAACGCCTCACCCCAGGGCTGCAACCGCGGGCGCAGGTCGTCGGCGGCGATCAGCACCGAGGCCATCGCCCCGCTACCGGACAGGCGCGCCAGGGCCTGGCTGCGTAACGCGATCACCTTGGCCGCATCGGTCAATGACAGCGCGCCCGCGACATACGCCGCGGCGATCTCGCCCTGGGAATGCCCGATCACCGCGTCGGGCACAACCCCGTAACCGCCCAACACCTCGGCCAGCGACACCATCACCGCAAACAACACCGGCTGGACCACCTCGACGCGGTCCAGCGCCGGGGCCGCCGGGTCCAGGCACAGCACGTCGCGCACCGACCAGCCCGTCCATGGCGCCAACGCCTGATCGCACTCGTCCAGCGCGCGGGCGAAACCGCGGTGCCGGCCGTATAGCTCGGCGCCCATGCCTGGGTATTGGCCGCCCTGGCCCGGAAACACGAACACCGTCTTGGCGCGCTGATGGGTGCGCTGATGGTGTTGGGCCAGTCCGGCGTGGGCACGGCCGGCGCTGAGCGACGCAAGGGCCCCCAATAGCTGCTCTCGCGGATCCCCTGCGGTCGAGCCCTCGACGATGGCCGCCCGGTGGGGATGGTGGGTGCGGGTGGTGGCCAGGCTGTAGGCCACGTCGCTGACGTCCAGGCCAGGGTTGTCGGCCAGGTGCCGGGACAAGCGATGCGCCTGGGCGGCCAACGCCGTGGGGGTGCTCGCCGAGAGCGGCCAGATCCGCGGCAGCGGTTCATCGGCCGCGATCGCCGGGGCCAGCGGGGTAGCGACCGGGGCCGGGGCCGGGGCGGCTTCCTGGAGGATCACGTGCGCGTTGGTGCCGCTGATGCCGAACGACGACACCGCCGCGGTTCTGGGACGGCCGGTTTCGGGCCAGGGGATGGGCTCGGTGAGCAGCCGGACCGTGCCGGCCGACCAGTCGACGTGCGGGCTGGGTGCATCCACGTGCAGCGTCGCCGGCAGCCTGTCGTGATTCAGAGCCTGGATCATCTTGATCAACCCGGCGGCCCCGGCCGCGGCCTGGGTGTGCCCGATGTTGGATTTGACCGACCCCAGCCACAACGGGTTCTCCGGGGTGCGGGCGGCGCCGTAGGTGGCGATTAGCGCGCCGGCCTCGATCGGGTCGCCCAGGGTGGTGCCGGTGCCGTGGGCCTCGACGACGTCGACTTGGTCCAGGCTCAGTCCGGCGTTGGCGACGGCTTGGGTGATGACGCGTTGCTGGGCGGGCCCATTGGGGGCGGTCAGCCCGTTGGAGGCGCCGTCTTGGTTGACCGCCGATCCGGCGATCACCGCCAGCACCGGATGCCGGTTGGCGCGGGCATCGCTGAGCCGCTCCAACACCACCACCGCGGCACCCTCCGCGAGGCCGGTGCCGTCCGCGGCGGCGGCGAATGACTTGCAGCGGCCGTCGGGGGCCAGCCCGCGTTGCCGGGCGAACTCGGTGAACGGCGCCGGGGTGATGATGACGGTGACCCCGCCGGCCACCGCGAGAGTGGACTCGCCGTTGCGCAGCGATTGGCACGCCAGATGGGTGGCGACCAGCGATGACGAACACGCGGTATCGATCGTGACGGCCGGGCCCTGCAACCCCAGCAGGTACGCGATGCGCCCGGAGGCCACGCTGGTGACCGCCCCGGTCATCGCGTAGCCTTCCGTGCCGTCCGAGCCCCCACCCCCGATCGATCCGTAGGGCTGTGCCCCTAGCCCGACGAACACACCGGTATCGGTGCCCGCCAGGGTCGCCGGGTCGATCCCGGCGGTCTCGAAAGCCTCCCAGCACACCTCCACCAGTAACCGCTGCTGGGGATCCATGGCCTGGGCCTCGCGCGCGGAAATCCCGAAGAACTCGGCGTCGAACCCGCTCGCCTGGGCCACGAACCCGCCGTGCCGGGTATAGGTCTTGCCGACGGCGTCGGGGTCGGGATCGTAGAGCCCGGTCACGTCCCAGCCGCGGTCGTTGGGAAAGCTGCCCACCGCGTCGGTGCCGCTGGCCACCAGGTCCCACAGGCCCGCCGCGGAATCGACCCCCCCGGGGAACCGGCACGCCATCCCCACCACCGCGATCGGCTCGTCGGTGCGACCGGAGACCCGGGCCATCGGGACCACGGGAGCCGCAGTGTCGCCGAGCAGGGCGGACAGATGCGTCGCGATCGCGGCGGGGGACGGGTGGTCGAAGACCAGGGTCGCCGGCAGGGTCAGCCCGGTCTGTGCCGAGAGGCTATTGCGCAGCTCCAGCGCGCTCAGCGATTCGATACCGAGGTCCTTAAACGGCCGGTCGGGGTCTAGGGCCCCCGGATCGGGGTGCGCCAACACCGCCGCGGTGGTGGTGGCCACCAGGGTGGTCAGGGTGCGGAGGCGCTGCTCGTCGGTTTGGCCGGCCAACCGCGTGGCCAGCGACTCGGCGCTGGCGGTCGCGGCCTGCCGCAGTGTGGCGGTGAGCCCCGACAGGATCGCCGGCAAGGCATGTTGGCGGGCCAGCTGGGCCAGGCCCGGCTTGGAGAAGGGGGTCACGACCAGGGCGGGCCGCTGGCGGATTAAGGCGGCATCGAACAACGCAAGGCCGTGCTCATGGGTGATCGGGGTCAAACCGCTGCGCAGCCGGTCGTGGTCAGCCGCATCCAGGTGAGCCGTCATCCCCGATGGGGTTTGCCAATACCCCCACGCCAAGCTGGTCGCGGGCAGCTGGTTCCGGTGACGGTGGTGGGCCAGGGCGTCCAGAACGGCGTTGGCGGCGGCGTAGTTGGCCTGCCCCGGGCCGCCCAACACTCCCGCCGCCGAGGAGAACAGCACGAACGCGTCCAAATCGGCCTCGGCGGTCAGTTCGTGCAGGTTCCAGGCGGCGTCGGCTTTCGCGGTCAACACCGTATCGAGTTGCTCGCGGGTCAACTGGGTGATCACCGCATCGTCGAGAACCCCGGCGGTGTGGATGACCGCGGCCAGCCGGCGACCCTCGGGAAGGGCTTCGAGCAGCCCGGCCAGCTGGTCGCGGTCGGCGACGTCGCACGCGCTGATCGTGACCTCGGCACCCAGCTCGGTCAGCCGTTGCTGCAGTTCAGCCGCGCCCGGGGCGGCCAGGCCGCGACGCGAGACCAGCAGCAGATGCCGCACCCCGTAACGGGTGACCAGATGCTCGGCGAACAATGCGCCCAGCATGCCGGTGCCGCCGGTGACCAACACGGTCGCGTCGGGATCGAACACCGTCGGGGGAACCAGCACGATCTTTCCGGTATGGCGGGCCTGGCTCATATCCCGCAGCGCCTCGGAAGTCTGCACCATCCCGTAACTGGTGGTCGGCAACGGCGCCAATGCCCCCGCGTTGAACAACCCGCTCAGCGCGGTCCAGGCCCGTTGCAGCTGCTCGGGCGGCACATCGCTTAGCTCGCAGACCCGATAGTCCAGACCGGGGTAGGCGGCGGCGACCTCGGCGGCCACCCGGATGTCGGCCTTACCTATCTCCACGAACCGCCCACCGGGACCCAGCAGGTCCAGCGAGGCCTCCACGGAGTCCCCGCTCAAACAGTTGAGCACCACGTCGATGCCCGGTCCGCCGGTCTCGCGGCCGAAGGCCTCGACGAATTCCAGGCTGCGCGAGGAGGCAATGCGCTGCGGTGCAACACCGAGGTTGGTCAGGACGTGATGTTTGCTCGGGTGAGCGGTGGCGAAAACCTGGGCGCCGACGTGACCGGCGATTGCGATGGCGGCCTGACCGACGCCCCCGGCGCCGGCGTGAATCAACACCGTCTGCCCGGCGCCCAGCCCGGCGGTCTCGACGAGCGCGATGTAGGCGGTCAAGAACGCCGCCGGTACCGATGCCGCCGCAGCGAACGACCACCCCGGCGGGATTGCCACCACCGACCGCTCGTCGGTGACGGCGGCAGGCGCGAACGCGTTGTTGGGGAACAAGCCCATCACCGCGTCCCCGGGCCGCAGCGAGGTCACATCGGCGGCGGTCTCGACCACCACGCCGGCGGCTTCCCCGCCCAGACCCGCACCGGCGCTGACACTCAACGCCCTGTCCACATCGCGGAAATTCAGCCCCGCGGCGCGCACGGCGACCCTGATCTGTCCGGGACCCACCACCGCCGGCTGATCGAGGGACACCATGGCGAGGTTGGTCAGATCGCCCCCGCCGGCGCTGACGAGCTGCCAGGCCGGGCCGTCCGGGGGGATCAGCGTGGACACGCGGGTCAGCCGGGGAATGTGGGCGATGCCATGGCGCACCGCCAGCAGCGACTCGGCCCCCAGCCCGCGGCCCAGGGCGGCCCGGGTGGCCAGGACGTCGAGCAGGGCCTGGCCGGTGGCGTCGGTGTTGTGGGTGTTGTCGGTGTCGACCAAGGTGATCCGGCCCGGGTGCTCGTTTTGCGCGGACTGGATCAGCGCCCAGCCGGCCGCATGAGCCAAGTCCGGGGGGTGGTCGTAAGCGTTGGTGCTCACCGCATTTCGGGTCAGCACCACCAGATGGGTGTCAGCGGTCCCGGGCCGGGCCAACCAGCCCTGCAACTGGGCAAGTGTGTCAGCGGTCAAGGCATGCACGCGCGCCGAAACGTCGGCGTCGTCTTCCGGCCTGCGCAAGGGCAACGCCCAGATGACCACGTCGGCATGGGACAGCTCGGCATGGGACAGCTCGGCGTAGCTCGGGCCGCGGTGCAGGCCGGCCGGCAGTTGATCGCGGTCACCGCTGACCGTGACCCACCTCGGCGCGGCAGTCGGTGTCGGGAGATCGGCCGCGGGCACGGGTGACCAGGCCAACTCCAGCACACCTTCGTGTGACCCGCCCGCCGGGGCCAGATGGCTCATTTTCTGCGCCGGAATGGCACGGATGGTCAGCGTGTCGATGCTGATCACCGGGTCACCGGCCGGGTCGGTGGCATACAGCCTGAAGCTGTCCGCCCCGGTCGAGGTCAGACGGACGTGCAGCCGGGTGGCCCCGGTGGCGTGCAGCCTGACCCCGGTGAAGGCGAACGGCAGCCACGGCGCCGTCGGCTGGTCATCGAGATCGACGCGCTGAAACGCGACGGCCGCCAGCGGATGCAACGCGGCGTCGAGCAGGGCGGGGTGGATACCGTAGCCGCCGACATCGGTGCCGACGGGCAGTTCCACCTCCGCGTACACCAGCTCGGGGTGGGCAGGATCATGAGCGATGCCACGCAACGCCCGAAACGGGCCGCCATAGCTGAGCCCGCGCGCGGCCAGCCGCTCATAGAAGTCGTCGTCGATGGGCCGCACCCCGAGCTCCGGCGCGGCCGGCGGGACGGCGGCCTCGGTCCGAGCACCACATAACACACCGCTGGCATGCAACACCCAGGCCGAACCGCCATGCTGTGCGCCACCGGTGCGGGCGTGCAGGGTGAACCGGCGCCGCCCGCCGGGCTCGATCGGATGAACCGTGATCTGCACGTCGGTGGGCGCGTCCTCGACCAACACCAGCGGGGTGTGCAAGGCCAACTCATCGATCACCGGGCAACCGGCGCATTGGCCGGCCCGCAAGACCAAATCGACAAACCCCGTCCCCGGAAAGAACAGGAGGTCCAACACCCGATGCCCACCGCCGAGCCAGCTTTGCCTGGACAGCCGCCCGGTCAAGACCACCTGGTCTTGATCGGCCAGCTCGGTGACCGCGCCCAACAACGGATGCTGGGGGCTGCGCAGCCCCGCGGCACTGACCTCCGTGGCTGCGGACGGGGCCAGCCAGTAGTGGCGGTATTCGAATGGATAGGTGGGCAGCCCAACGGTGTTGGCCTGGGGGTACAGGGTTGCCCAGGACGGGCTATGCCCATGAACGTGCAGCTGGGCTAGTGCGGTGCCCAGCGCGTCGAGCTCGGGTCGATCACGGTGCAGCGTGGGGATGACCGCCGAGGAAGCTCGCTTTGGGGTCTCGGCCAGGGTGTCGGTGATCGCCGGGGCCAACACCGGATGCGGGGACAGCTCCAAAAACGTGTGCTCCCCGGCCGCCAAGAGCCCCGCTATGGCGTCATGAAACTGGACCGGCTCACGCAGGTTGGCGTACCAATATTCGGCGCCCATCACGGTGGTGTCCAGGGGATCACCCGGCGATGCGCTTGCCACGGTGGAATATAGGGCAACCTGCGCCGGGCGCGGACTCACGCCGGCCAGCCCGGTGAGCAGCCGCTCGCGGAGCGCGTCGATCTGAGCCGAGTGCGAGGCGTAATCCACCGCGATCGAGCGCGCTTGGATGCCGTCGCGCTCGCCGGCGTCGAGGAATTGCGCCACCGCGTCCACCTCGCCGCTGATCACGGTGTTGGTGGGGCCGTTGCTGGCTGCGATGCTCAGCGCGCTGCCCCACGGTGCCACCCGCGCGCGCACGTCGTCGGCGCCCAGCAGCACCGAGGCCATGGCCCCGGCACCGGAAAGACTTGCCAGGGCTTGGCTGCGCAGGGCCACTACTTTGGCGGCGTCGTCGAGTGACAGCGCGCCGGCGATGTGGGCTGCGGCGATTTCTCCCTGGGAATGCCCGATCACGGCATCGGGCACGATGCCGTGACCGGCCAGGGCTTTTGCCAGCGCGACCATCACCGCGAACAGCACCGGCTGGACCACGTCGACCCGCTCGAGCGCCGGGGCGCCGGAGTGTTGGCACACCACGTCGCGCAGCGACCAACCCGTGAACGGGCGCAACGCTTTGTCGCACCCATCGAGGGCAGCAGCAAAGCCGCGGTGCCGGCGGTAAAGCTGGGCCGCCATGCCGGCGTATTGGCCGCCCTGGCCGGGGAACACAAACACGGTCCTGGCGTGCCGGCGGGTTGGCCGCTGTTGCTGGACCACCCGGGGATGCGTGCGCCCCGCGGCTAGGGTCTCTAGGCCTTCCAGCAGATCCTGTCGGGCATCTTCGGTGTCGGCGGGTGTGGTGATCGCCGCGCGATAGGGGTGTTGGGTGCGGGTGGTGGCCAGGCTGTAGGCCACGTCGCCCACGTCCAGATCGGGATGGCGGGTCAGGTGTTGGCGAAGCCGTAAAGCCTGCGCGCACAAGGCGTTAGGAGTGCGTGCCGAGAGCGGCCAGATCCGGACCGGCGGTTCGTCGGCTGGGGTGCGCGGGGCGGATGTCGGTGCGGGTGGGGCTTGCTGGAGGATCAGGTGCGCGTTGGTGCCGCTGATGCCGAACGAGGACACCGCGGCGGTTCTGGGACGGCCGGTTTCGGGCCAGGGGGTGGGTTCGGTGAGCAGCCGCACGGTACCGGCCGACCAGTCGATGTGCGGGCTGGGTTGATCGACGTGCAGCGTGGGGGGCAATACGTCGTGGTTGATGGCCTGGATCATCTTGATGATCCCGGCGGCCCCGGCGGCGGCCTGGGTGTGGCCGATGTTGGATTTGATCGAGCCCAGCCACAGCGGGTTCTCGGGGGTGCGGGCGGTGCCGTAGGTGGCGATGAGCGCGCCGGCCTCGACGGGGTCGCCGAGCGTGGTGCCGGTGCCGTGGGCCTCGACGACGTCGACCCGGTCTAGGCCCAGGCCCGCGTTGGCGATCGCCTGGGTGATGACGCGTTGCTGGGCGGGCCCGTTGGGGGCGGTCAGCCCGTTGGAGGCGCCGTCCTGGTTGACCGCCGATCCCGCGATCACCGCCAACACCGGATGACCATTGGCGCGCGCATCGCTGAGCCGCTCCAACACCAACACCGCGGCGCCCTCCGCGAGGCCGGTGCCGTCCGCGGCGGCGGCGAACGCTTTGCAGCGCCCGTCGGGGGCGAGCCCGCGTTGGCGAGCGAACTCGACGAATGGCAACGGTGTGGTCATGATTGTGACCCCCCCGGACATCGCGAGGGTGGATTCGCCGTTGCGCAGCGATTGGCACGCCAGGTGGGTTGCCACCACCGATGACGAACACGCGGTATCGATCGTGATGGCGGGGCCCTGCAACCCCAACACGTAGGCGACCCGTCCCGAGGCCACGCTGGTGGCCGACCCGGTCATGGCGTAACCCTCTGTGCCCTCTGTGCCCCCGGCGTCGTCGGAACCCACCCCACCGATGGCCCCATAGGGCTGCGCCCACGCCCCGACGAACACCCCGGTGTCGGTGCCGGCCAGGGTGGCCGGGTCGATTCCGGCGGTCTCGAGGGCTTCCCAGCACACCTCGACCAGGACCCGTTGCTGGGGGTCGATGGCCTGGGCTTCGCGTCCGGAGATCCCGAAGAACTCTGCGTCAAAACCGCCGGCGGCGGCGACGAACCCGCCGTGGCGGGTGTAGGTCTTGCCGACGGCGTCGGGGTCGGGATCGTAGAGCCCGGCCACGTCCCAGCCGCGGTCGTCGGGGAAGCCGCCCACCGCGTCGGTGCCGCTGGCCACCAGGTCCCACAACCCCGCCGCGGAATCGACCCCGCCGGGGAACCGGCAGGCCATGCCGATCACCGCGATCGGCTCGTCGGTGCGCCCCGAGACCCGGGTCGCCGGGGCCGCGGGCGCGGCGGTGTCGCTGAGCAGGCCGCGTAGGTGTTCGGCGATGGCGGTGGGCGACGGGTGGTCGAAGACCAGGGTGGCGGGCAGGGTGAGCCCGGTTTGGGTGGCGAGGCTGTTGCGCAGTTCCAGGGCGGTCAGCGAGTCGATGCCGAGGTCTTTGAAGGGCCGGTCGGGGTCCAGGGCGGCGGGGTCGGGGTGGGCCAGCACGGTCGCGGTGGTGGTGGTGACCAGGGCGGTCAGGGTGCGTAGTTGCTGTTCGGCGGGTTGGCCGGCCAGCCGCGTGGCCAGCGAGTGGGCGGTGGCGGTGGCGGCCTCGGGCAAGGTGGTGGTCAGTCCCGAGAGCATGGCCGGCAGGGCGTGTCGGCGGGCCAGGCGGGCCAGCCCCGGTTTGGAGACGGGGGTCAGGATCGGGGCGGGCCGCTGGGTGCGCAGGGCGGCGTCGAACAAGACGATGCCGTGCTCGTGGGTGATCGGGGTCAGGCCGCTGCGGGTGATCCGGTCGTGGTCGGCCTCGCCGAGGTGGGCGTTCATCCCCGACGGGGTTTGCCAGAATCCCCAGGCCAGGCTGGTCGCGGGGAGCTGGTGGCGGTGGCGGTGGTGGGCCAGGGCGTCCAGCACGGCGTTGGCGGCGGCGTAGTTGGCCTGCCCGGGGGCGCCCAAGACACCTGCAGCCGAGGAGAACAGCACGAACGCGTCCAGGTCGTGTGTGGCGGTCAACTGGTGCAGGTGCCAGGCGGCGTCGGCTTTGGCGGCCAGCACGGTGTCGAGTTGCTCGCCGGTCAGCTCGGTGATCACGGCGTCCTCGAGGACCCCCGCGGTGTGGATGACGGCACCGAGCCGGCGGCCGTCGGGGATCGCGGTGAGCAGCCCGGCCAGCTGGCCGCGATCGGCGGTATCGCAGGCGCTGATGCTGACCTTGGCGCCCACCCCGGCCAGCCGCCGCGCCAGCTCCTCGGCCCCCGCGGCGGCCGGCCCCCGTCGAGACACCAACCACAGATGCCGCACCCCGTAGTGGGTCACCAGGTGCTCGGCGAACAACCCGCCCAGCATCCCGGTACCGCCGGTGATCAGGACCGTCGCGTCCGGATCGAACACCGGCGGAGCGGCCAGGCTGGTAGTGCGGGCAAGCCTGGGAACGTAGACGATGCCGTGACGCAGCGCCAGCTGGGGCTCAGCGCCCGGCCCCCACCCCACGGCGGCCCGGGTGGACAGGACGTTGCGCAGGGCCTGGGCGGTGGCCCCGGTGGCCCCGGTGTTTTCGGTGTCTTCGGTGGCCCCTGTGTCTTCGGTGTCGACCAGCGTGATGCGGCCCGGGTGTTCGTTTTGGGCGGAGTGGATCAACGCCCAGCTAGCGGCATGAGCCAAGTCGGGCGCGCGATCATTTACGTTGGTGCTCAACGCATTTCGGGTCAGCACCACCAGGTGGGTGTCGGTGGCGTCGGGCCGGGACAACCAACCCTGCAACTGGGCAAGGGTGTGACCGGTCAAGGCATGCACCCGCCCCGGGGTGTCGGCGTCGGCTTCCGGCATGCTCGAGGGCACTGCCAACGCCCAGATCACCACATCAGTGTCGGACAGATCGGCGTGGGGCAGCTCGGAGTAGATCGGGCCGTCGTGCGGGCCGATCGGGAGCTGCGCCGGGGGATCGGTCTCGGGCAGCGGTGACCAAGCCAGCTCCCACACACCGTCGTGCAGCCCAGCCCGCATCGGGGGCGAGACTTGGGTGTTGGGGGTGTTGGGGGTATGGGACAGCTGGCGTGTGGTCAACGTGTCGATGCTGATGACGGGCTGACCGGCGGGGTCGGTGGCGTGCAGGCGGAAGCTGTCGGTTCCGGTGGGAGTCAGGCGCACGTGGAGCTGGGTGGCGGCGGTGGCGTGCAGCCTGACCCCGGTGAAGGCGAATGGCACCTGCAGCGCTGGTGGCTCGGCATTGGTGGTACTTCGATCGGCCAACGCGGCGAGTGGGTGCAGCGCGGCGTCCAGTAGTGCGGGGTGGATGCCGTAGCCGTTGACGTCGGTGCCGGCGGGTAGCGCCACTTCGGCGTGCACGGTGTCGGGGTGGGCAGGATCGTGGCCGATGCCGCACACGGAGCGGAATGGGCCGTCGTAGCCCAGTCCGTGGGTGGCCAGGCGTCGGTAGAAGTCGTCGGCGTCGATCGCTTGCGGTGTCGGTGCTGGCGTGGCCGGGGGGATGGTTGCTGCGGGCGATTCGGGGGACAGTGTGCCGCTGGCGTGCAGCACCCAGTCCGCGGGTACCGGTTCAGCGCCGTTGCGGGCGTGCAGGGTGAACCGACGCCGTCCGCCACGCTCGACGGGGTGCACGGTGATCTGGATGTCGGTGGGCGTGTCGTCAGCCAGCACCAGCGGGGTGTGCAGGACCAGTTCATCGATGACCGGGCAGCCCACGCACCGGCCGGCGCGCAGCACGACCTCGATGAACCCGGTACCCGGGAAGAACACCGCGTTGTGGACTTGGTGCCCGGCCAGCCAGCGGTGTCGGGGCAGCGACAGCCGGCCGGTGAGCAGCACCTGGTCCTGGTCGGCCAGTTCGGTCAGCGCGCCCAGGAGTGGGTGTTCGACCCGGTTTAGCCCGAGCCCGGCGGCGTCGGCGCCGAGGGCGGGGGTCAGCCAGTAGCGGCGGTGCTGGAATGCGTAGGTGGGCAGTCCAACAACATGCGCGTCGGGGTAGACCGCGGGCCACGACGGGCTGTGACCATGAAGGTGGAGTCGGCTCAGCGTGGCGGCCAGGGCATCCGGTTCGGGGCGATACCGGTGCAAGGTGGGGATCACCACCGAGGAAGCCCGCCCCTGGATCGCGGCCAGCGTGTCGGTGATGGCCGGGGCCAGCACCGGGTGGGGGGATAATTCGACGAACCGGTGCGCCCCGTGGTGGAGCAATTCCAGGACGGTGTCGTGGAATCGGGCCGGTTCACGCAGGTTGGCATACCAGTACGGGGCGTCCATGGTGGTGGTGTCCAACGGATCGGTCGACCAGGCGCTGGCCACCGTGGAATAGAGCCGGATCGGCGCAGGGCGTGGGCTGACCGAGGCCAATTCGGCCAGCAGCTGTTCGCGAACTTCGTCGATTTGACGCGAGTGCCCGGCGCACTCGGCGGCGATGAGTGCGGCCTGGATACCGTCGTCCTGGCAGGCGGCCAGGAACTGCGCCACCGCGTCGGCCTCGCCGCTGATGACGCTGTGGGTGGGGCCGTTGAGGGCCGCGACGCTCAGCGTTTCGGCCCAGGGCTGCAGGCGCGCGCGCAGTTCGTCGGCGCCCACCATGACCGAGGCCATCGCCCCTTTACCGGAGAGGCGGGCGAGGGCTTGGCTGCGTAGCGCGACGACTTTGGCGGCGTCGTGCAGTGATAGCGCTCCGGCGACATGGGCGGCGGCGATTTCTCCTTGGGAGTGCCCGATCACCGCGTCGGGGGTGATGCCGTAACCGGCCAGTGTTTCGGCCAGTGCGACCATGACGGCGAACAGCACCGGCTGGACGACGTCGATGCGCTCGAGCGGCGGGGCTGCCGGGTCCTGGCGCAGCACCGCGCGGACCGACCAGCCTGTGAAGGGCTGCAGCGCCTGATCGCATCGATCCAGCGCGCGGGCGAATCCGTTGTGGCGGTCGTAGAGCTGGGCGCCCATCCCGGGGTATTGGGCGCCCTGGCCGGGAAACACGAACACCGTCTTGGCGGTCTGCCCGCCCAGGTGATGGCGCAGCACGCCGGGGTGGGGGCGATCGGCGCCCAGCCCGCCCAGCGCCGCCAGCACGTCCGTGCGGGGGTCTTCGCTGTCGGCGGCGACGGTGATGACCGCCCGATACGGGTGCTGGGTGCGGGTGGTGGCCAGGCTGAAGGCCACATCGGCCAGGTCCAGGTCGGGGTGGGTTTTCAGGTGCTCACACAGCCGCTCGGCCTGCGCACCCAACGCCGCCGGGGTGCGTGCGGACAGCGGCAAGATCCCCGGCAGCGGTTCATCGGCGGGTTCGGCCGGACCTGCAAGCGGGGCCGGCGGCGCTAGCGGGGCCGGCGGGGCCTGCTGGATGATCAGGTGCGCGTTGGTGCCGCTGACCCCGAACGACGACACCGCCGCGGTGCGGGGGTGATCGGTATGGGGCCACGGGGTGGGTTCGGTGAGTAGCCGCACGGTGCCGGCCGACCAGTCGATGTGCGGGCTGGGTGCATCCACGTGCAGCGTGGCGGGCAGCAGGTCGTGGTTGATCGCCTGGACCATCTTGATGATCCCGGCCGCCCCGGCCGCGGCCTGGGTGTGACCGATGTTGGATTTGATCGACCCGAGCCACAGCGGGTTCTCCGGGGTGCGGGCCGCGCCGTAGGTGGCGATCAGCGCGCCGGCCTCGACCGGATCGCCCAAGGTGGTGCCGGTGCCATGGGCCTCGACCACGTCCACCCGATCCAGCCCGAGTCCCGCGTTCGCGACGGCCTGACGGATGACGCGTTGCTGGGCGGGCCCGTTTGGTGCGGTCAACCCGTTGGAGGCGCCGTCCTGGTTGAGCGCTGACCCCGCGATCACCGCCAACACCGGATGCCGGTTAGCGTGGGCGTCGCTGAGCCGCTCCAGCACCAACACCGCCGCACCCTCGCCCCACCCGGTGCCGTCGGCGGCCGCGGCAAACGACTTACAGCGTCCGTCGGGGGCCAGCCCGCGCTGGCGGGCGAACTCGGTGAATAGCGTTGGCGTCGTAATGACGGCGACCCCACCGGCCAACGCCAGGGTGGACTCGCCGTTGCGCAGCGACTGACACGCCAGATGGGTGGCCACCAGCGACGACGAACACGCGGTGTCGACCGTGATGGCCGGGCCCTGCAAGCCCAACAGATAAGCCACCCGACCCGAGGCCACACTGGTGGCGGCCCCGGTCATGCCATAACCCTCCGTGGCCCCTGTGCCCCCCGTGCCGTCCGTGCTCTCCGAACCCACGGCACCGATAGCGCCATAGGGGGTGGCGCCCAAACCGACGAACACTCCGGCGTCGGTGCCGGCCAGGGTGGTCGGGTCGATCCCGGCGCTTTCCACGGCCTCCCAGCACACCTCGACCAGCAGCCGCTGCTGTGGATCCATGGCCTGGGCCTCGCGCGCGGAGATCCCGAAAAACTCCGCGTCAAACCCCGCGGCCCCCGCCACAAACCCGCCGTAGCGGGTGTAGGTCTTGCCCACCGCGTCCGGGTCAGGATCGAACAACCCCGCCAAATCCCAGCCCCGGTCACCCGGGAAACCCCCAACCGCATCCCCGCCGGAGCTGACCAACTCCCACAAACCCGCCGCCGAATCCACCCCACCGGGGAACCGGCAGGCCATCCCCACCACCGCGACCGGCTCGTCAATACGTGCAATGAGGTCATGATTCTCGCGCGTCAACTGCGCAATTTGCCTCATTGCCTTTCGGAGGCCTTCGGTTGCTCTGTCGAGTTCGGTAGTCATTTCTGCTTCCTATTGGCTTCCATCGCCGAGGGAGGTGAGGAGTTCATCGAGGTTCATGTTCGTGAAAGCATCGTCATTTCGGCTCGGCTCTGCGGAATCCTCTTCACCGGCTATTCGGCGAAGCAACGCGAGAATTCCCGACTCCCTAATACGCTTTTCCGGGATCATCGCGATAAGACGCTCGATTTCGCTCTCCGAGCCATTGGGAACTCGATTGATGTCAGCGGTTGCACATAATTGTTCGTTGATGTGGCGAGCGATCGCGGACGGGGTGGGGTAGTCGAAGATCAGGGTGGCCGCCAACCTCAACCCGGTCTGTGCCGCCAAGGTGTTGTGCAGTTCGAGGGCGGTCAGCGAGTCGATGCCGAGGTCCTTGAACGGCAGGTCGGAATCGATGGCGCCGGGATCGGGATGCGCCAGTACCTTCGCGGCGGCGCCGGTGACCAGCGTGGTCAGCGTCTCCAACCGCTCCTCGGCGGACTGGCCGGCCAACGTGGCCGTCAGCGCCTCGCGAACCTCCGCGGTGGCGCCGGTCTCCGGCGCGCTCGGATGCGCCTCGACCAACTCCGTCAGGAGTGGATGAGAACGCCACGCAGTGAAGGCCGGCAGGAATTGGTGCCAGGAGACGTCGGCGATCGTGATCAGTGTCTCGTCGGCGTCCAGGGATTGCTGCAACCCGCTGAGGGCGACCTCCGGGGACAACGGATTGACCCCGATGCGACGGAAGTAGTCGCCGACGTCGCCCGCCACCGCGTGCTGGTCCGCCCAAAGCCCCCACGCCACCGACAACGCGGTAGTTCCGCGCGCGCGCAGCCGACACGCCAGGGCATCCAGATGGGCATTGGCAGCGGCATAGCAGCCCTGTCCAGCGCCGCCCCAGATCCCGGCCGTCGAGGAAAACAGGATGAAGGTCGGCGCTGATTCGTCGTCGAGTAGGTCGACCAAGTTGTCGGCCCCGACCGCCTTGGCGTAGCCGCCGGCCAACTCGTCGACCGTGATCTGGTCAATGCTGTGCCATTCGATCGCCGCCGCCGCATGGATCACGGTGCGGATGGGTCCGTGTTGGGCACGGATGTCGTCGATTACGGCCGCCAACGCCGCACGGTCCATCACGTCTACCGAGGCCAGCGTGGTGTTCACTCCGGCGGCGCTCAGTTCGGTGTGCAGTTCCGACGAGCGCGGGCTTTCCGCGGCGCTGCGGCTGAGCAGCACCACGTGGCCGGCCCCGGCCTGCGCGAGCCAGCGCACCACGTGGCGACCCACCCGCCCGGTCGCGCCGGTCACCAAGACCGTGTCCGACGCGGACCAGGACCGCCCCCGCTGCAGCGGCAGCGGCGCCCCCTGCAACCGCCGCGCGCTGACGCCATCGTGACGAATGGCCAGTTGGTCTTCCGATTGCGGGCAACTCAACACCGCATACAGCCGCTCCACATCGCGCGGCGCACCCAACGGGCACACATCGATGAGCCCGCCCCACCACTGCGGATACTCCAGGCACGCCGACTGACCCAGCCCCCAGATCGACGCCTGAGGCGGGCTGGCCCCCTCACCGGCAACCACACTGACCGCCCCCTGGGTGATCACCCACAGCGGCAGGCTCAGACCGCAATCTGCATACGCCTGAACAACTTTCAGCGTGGCAGCCAGGCCCGCCGATACGCCCGGGAAATGAGGATGTGCCGACTCATCAAGGCCCGCAAAGGAAACCACGCCTTCGCAGCGGGTGCGTTCGGCTGCGCTGACCAACGCCGCGGCCAACGCGTTTCTGTCGAGTGCATCGGGATCAAGGGTGAGCACGTCGATGTCGTCGCCGTAGCGCGCCGACAAACCGGCGATCCACGCATTGTCGGCCTGCTGGGCGCGCGCCAGGACCAGCCAACGGCGCCGAGTCAGCGGGAAACCCTTGGGGACAATGGCTTGCCAGCCAATTCGATAACGCAATTTGTTGACCTTGGAACGCTCCCCAAGGCCTTTACGCCATTCCCGCAACGCGTCCACCACCGGACCCAGGGATGCGGTGTCACCGATGCTCAGCGTCTTGGCGACGGTGTCAAGAGCACCGTCATTGACGGCCTTCCACAACTCGCCCTCGGCGGGATCGGCGGCCTCGACGGCCCCGATGGTGGTGGAAGAGGACAACCAGTACCGGCGACGCTGGAACGGATAAGTCGGCAGCGCCACGGTTTTGGCGCGCGGATACACATCGCGCCAAGCCGGGCTATCGCCATGGGTGTGCAGCCGCGCGATCGCGGTGGTCACCGCGTCCAGCTCGGGCCGGTCGCGGTGCAGGGTCGTGATCACCACGGCGCGGTCCGGGTCGGGGCTACCCGCGAGCGTATGGGTGATCGCCGGGGCCAACACCGGATGCGGCGACAATTCCACAAACCTCTGCCCGCCCCGGCCGAGCAGATCGAGGACACCGTCGTGGAACCTGACCGGCTCGCGCAGGTGCCGGGTCCAGTAGTCCGGAGAAGCCAGCAGCTCGGGGGTCGCCACCCTGCCGGTGAGGTTGGACACGATCGGCACGCCGGGCGTGGCAAAGGTCAACCCCGCGGCGATGGCCGCGAACTCGGGCAGAACCGGGTCCATGAACGCCGAATGGAAAGCGTGACTGACCCGCAAGGGCGTCACCTTGTGGTGGTGCTTCGCGAAGTGTTGGCCAATCCGGTCCACTTCCTGAGCGGACCCCGACACCACCACGGACGCCGGCCCGTTGATCGCGGCGATACTCGCGTCGGGGTGATCGGCCAGCGCGACCGCCACGTCGTGCTCGCCGGCCGCGATGGCGATCATCGCCCCAGGGGCACAGGCCTGCATCAGTCGGCCCCGAGCGCTGACCAACACCGCGGCGTCGGCCAGGGACAGCACTCCGGCGACGTAAGCGGCGGTCAGTTCTCCGATGGAATGGCCAAGCAGATAGTCCGGGGCGATCCCAACCCCGGCGAACACCGCGTGCATGGCCGCACCGCAGGCAAACAACGCGGGCTGGGCGTACGCGGTCTGATTCAGCAACTGCGCTGCAGCGGAGTGCGGCGAGGCGAACAAGACATCCCGCAACGCAACTTCGAGATGCTCGTCAAGGGCCGCGCAAACCTCGTCCAGGGCGGCCGCGAACAGCGGGTGGCGCCGGTACAGCTCTAGGCCCATGGCGGGGTATTGGGTGCCCTGGCCGGGAAAGACGAACACCGTCTTGCCGTGCTTGTGGGCCACGTTGTGGTGTTGGATCAGACCGGGGTGGGAGCGGCCCGCACCGAGCGCCTCCAGCGCCTCGAGCAGCTGCTGGCGGGGCTCCTCGCTATCAGCAGATACGGTGACGGCCGCCCGGTACGGGTGGTGGGTGCGGGTGGTGGCCAGGCTGTAAGCCACATCGGTCATGTCGGTCATGTCGGTCATGTCGGTCACATCCGGGGCCGGACGATCGACCAGGTGCTGATAGAGCTGCTGCGCCTGCGCGGCCAACGCGGTGCGGGTGCGCGCCGACACCGGCCAGATCCGCAGCAACGGTTCATCCGCCGGGGCGGCCGGGCCAGACGTCGGGGGCGCGGGCGCCACCGGTGCCGGTGGGGCTTGCTGGATGATCAGGTGGGCGTTGGTGCCGCTGATGCCGAACGACGACACCGCCGCGGTGCGGGGGTGGGCGGTGTCGGGCCAGGGGGTGGGTTCGGTGAGCAGCCGCACCGTGCCGGCCGACCAGTCGATGTGCGGGCTGGGTGCATCCACGTGCAGCGTTGCCGGCAGCACCTCGTGGTTGATCGCCTGGACCATTTTGATGATCCCAGCCGCCCCGGCGGCGGCCTGGGTGTGACCGATGTTGGATTTGATCGACCCCACCCACAATGGCCTCTCGGGGGTATGGGCGGCGCCGTAGGTAGCGATCAGCGCGCCGGCTTCGACCGGATCGCCCAGGGTGGTGCCGGTGCCGTGGGCCTCGACGACGTCAACCCGGTCGAGGCCCAGCCCCGCGTTGGCGACGGCTTGGGTGATGACGCGTTGCTGGGCGGGCCCGTTGGGGGCGGCCAACCCATTGGAGGCGCCGTCCTGGTTGATCGCCGATCCGGCGATCACCGCCAGCACCGGGTGATCGTTGGCGCGAGCGTCGCTTAACCGCTCCAGCACCAACACCGCGGCGCCCTCGCCGAAGCCGGTGCCGTCGGCGGCGGCGGCAAACGATTTGCAGCGCCCGTCGGGCGACAACCCCCGCTGCCGAGCGAACTCGGTAAACAGTATCGGTGTGGTCATGATGGTGACGCCACCCGCCAGTGCCAGGGTGGATTCGCCGTTGCGCAGCGATTGACACGCCAGGTGGGTAGCCACCAGCGACGACGAACACGCGGTATCGATCGTGATGGCCGGGCCCTGCAACCCCAACACGTAGGCCACCCGACCCGAGGCCACACTGGTCGCCGCCCCGGTCATCGCATAACCCTCGGCGCTTTCCAGCTCGGCGGTCCCGTAGGGCTGCGTCCAGGTTCCCGCGAACACGCCGGTATCGGTGCCGGCGAGGGTGGTCGGGTCGATGCCGGCGGTCTCTAGGGCCTCCCAGCACACCTCGACCAGCAGCCGCTGTTGGGGATCGATGGACTGCGCCTCGCGCGCGGAGATCCCGAAAAACTCGGCGTCAAACCCGTCGGCGCCGGCCACGAATCCGCCGTGGCGGGTGTAGGTTTTGCCGACCTTGTCGGGGTCGGGATCAAAGAGCCCCACCAAATCCCAGCCCCGATCGGTGGGGAATCCGCCCACCGCGTCGGTGCCGCCCTCGACCAGGTCCCACAACGCGCGTGCCGAATCCACCCCGCCGGGCAACCGGCACGCCATGCCGATCACGGCGACTGGCTCCTCGGTCCGCGTCGCGGCGGTGATGGCCAGCGCGGGTGCCGGGTCACCGCCGAGCAGGCCGGCCAAATGCCGGGCCAGCGTGTTGGGGGTGGGTTGGTCGAAGACCAGGCTGGCCGGCAAGCTCAAGCCGGTCTGTGCTGCGAGCCCGTTGCGTAGTTCGAGAGCGGTCAGCGAGTCGATCCCGAGGTCTTTGAACGGCCGGTCCGGATCGATAGCGTCCGGTTCGGGATGGGCCAACACCGCAGCGGTACTTCCAATCACCAGGGCGATCAACGTGTCGAGCCGCTGCTCGGGGCTTTGGCCGGTCAACTGTGTCACCAAAGCTTCGGCGGCTTCGGCGGCTTCTGCGGCTTCGGCGGTGGTCGCGGCGGGTACGCCGGGATAGGCCTGGCTCAACTCTGTAAGCAGCGGGGAAGGTCGCCAGGCGGTGAAGGCGGGAAGGAATTGGTTCCAGGAAACGTCGGCGACCGTGATCACGGTGTCATCTGCGTCCAGGGAGTGCTGCAGCCCGCTCAAGGCGACGTCGGGTGCTAGCGGATTGACCCCGAGACGTCGGAAGTAGTCGGCGACCTGGTCGGTCGTCGCCTCCGGGTCTGCCCACAGCCCCCAGGCCACCGACACCGCGGTACGTCCCTGACCACGCAGTCGGGACGCCAGGGCGTCGAGGTGGGCGTTGGCGGCGGCATAGCAACCCTGCCGGGCACCGCCCCAGATCCCGGCCGCAGAGGAGAAGAAGATGAAGGTCGGCGCCGGCTCGTCATCGAGCAACTCGGCCAGGTTCTGGGCCCCGATCGCCTTGGCGTAATCGCTGGCCAACTCAGCTGCCGTGGCCTGAGCCACGCTGTTCCAGCCGATGGCCGCCGCGGCGTGGACGACGGTGCCGATGGGTCCGTGGTCACGGCGGGCCTGGGCGACGACGCCGGCCAATGCCGAGCGGTCCGTCACGTCCACTGAAACCACCGTGGAGGTGACGCCCGCAGCACGTAGTTCCGTTTGCAATTGGGTTGCCCGCGGGCTGCGGTCCGCGCTGCGGCTCAGTAAAACGACGTGGCTGACCCCTGCCGCGGCCAACCAGCGAACAACGTGGCCGCCGACCCGCCCGGTCGCCCCGGTAACGACGGCCGTGCCCGAGGTCGTCCAACTGCGCACCCGATGCGGCCCAAGCGGCGCTTCTTGCAGGCGCCGCGCGCTGACCCCGTGGGCGCGGATGGCGAGTTGGTCTTCGGATTGCGGGCAGCTCAGCAGCGTGTAGAGCTGCTCGACACCGCGTGGTGTGGCCACCTCGGCAACATCGATGAGCCCACCCCACCACTGCGGGTGCTCCAGACACACCGACTGTCCCAGCCCCCAGACCGCCGCCTGGTCAGGACGGCCGACGTCGTCGGGGACCACGCTGACCGCACCGCGAGTGATCACCCACAACGGCACCCCCAGACCGGCATCGCCGTGGGCCTGCGCCACGAGCATCGTGGCGATCAAGCCCGCTGATATTGCGGGGAACTCCGGATGCCTCGAATCATGCAGGGCCACAAACGAAACCACACCCTGGACGCGGGTGCGCTCGAGCGCACCGGACAACGTCGCGGCCAATTCGGTTCTGTCCAGCGCAATGGGATCAATGGTCAGCACATCGATGTCGTCGCCGTAACGAGTCGACAGGCCGGCAATCCACGTCTCGTCGGCTTGCTCGGCAGTTGCCAATACCAGCCACCGCCGCCGGGCCGGCGGAAAGGTCTTCGCAGCGATGGTTTGCCAACCGATCCGATAGCGCAATTTGTTGATTTTGGACCTATCCCCAAGGTCCTTGCGCCACTGCCGCAAAGCATCCACCACAGGACCCAGCGACGCGGTGTCACCGATACTCAGTGTCTTTGCGACAGTGTCGACGGCGCCCTCGTTGACCGCCTTCCACAACACGTCTTCAGCAGGATCACTGGCCCCGACAGCCCCGGCGGTCCCGGCAGTGGGGGTCAGCCAGTAGCGGCGGTGTTCGAACGGGTATGTCGGGAGTGCAACGACATTGGCGTGGGGGTAGAGGTCGCGCCAGGATGGGCTGTGGCCGTGGGTGTGGAGTCGGCTCAGGGCGGTGCCTAGGGCGTCGAGGTCGGGGCGGTAGCGGTGCAGGGTGGGGATCACTGCCGAGCGGGTCGGTGCTGGCGTTGCGGCGAGGGTGTCGCTGATCGCGGGGGCTAGTACCGGGTGTGGGGAGAGCTCGACGAAGGTGTGCTCCCCGGCGTCCAGTAGTGCCTGGATGGTGTTGTGGAAGTGGACTGGTTGGCGCAGGTTGGCGTACCAGTAGTGGGCGTCCATGGTGGTGGTGTCCAGCGGGTGGCCCGTTGATGTGGTGGCCACGGTGGAGTAGAGCGGGATCCGGGCGGGGCGCGGTGTCAGTGCGGCCAGTTCGGTCAGGAGTTGTTCGCGTAGTGGTTCGACGTGCACCGAGTGTCCGGCGCAGCCGGCGGGTATCAGGGCTGCTTGCAGGCCCTGGGCCTGGCAGGCAGCGACGAACTGGTCCACCGCGGCCGCGTCGCCGCTGATGACGCTGTGGGTGGGGCCGTTGGTCGCGGCGATGCTCAGTTGTTGGCCCCAGGGCGCCAGTCGGGGGCTTAGGTCGTCGGCGCCGAGCAGGATCGAGGCCATGGCTCCGTGGTCGGAGAGCTGGGCCAGGGCGTGGCTGCGTAGCGCGACGATTTTGGCGGCGTCGTGCAGTGAGAGGGCGCCGGCGATGTGGGCGGCGGCGATTTCTCCTTGGGAGTGCCCGATCACCGCGTCGGGCACGATGCCGTAGCCGGCCAGTGTCTCGGCGAGTGCGACCATGACGGCGAACAGCGTGGGTTGGATGACGTCGACGCGCTCGAGTGGCGGGGCGGCGGGGTTTCCGCGCAGGATGTCGCGCACTGACCAGCCTGTGTAGGGGTGCAGCGCGGTGTCGCAGTGGTCGAGGGCGCGGGCGAAGCCGGGGTGGTGGTTGTAGAGTCCGGCGCCCATGCCGGGGTATTGGGCGCCTTGGCCGGGGAAGACGAACACCGTGGTGGCGGGGCGTGCGGGCAGGTGATGGCGCACTACTCCGGGGTGGGGGCGCCCAGCGGCCAACCCGCTTAGCGCTGTCAGGAGTTCCGCGCGGGGGTCGGTGCTGTCGGTGGTGATGGTGATGGCGGCGCGGTAGGGGTGCTGGGTGCGGGTGGTGGCCAGGCTGTAGGCCACATCGCTGATTTCGCTGTCGGGATGATCAACGAGGTGTTCACGCAGTCGGGTGGCTTGCGCGCACAGCGCCGCGGGGGTGCGTGCCGAGACCGGCCAGATCCCCAGCAGCGGTTCATCCGCCGTTGCGGGCGGGCCAGACGCCGGGGCCAGCGGGGCTGGTGGGGCCTGTTGCAGGATCACATGCGCATTGGTGCCGCTAACCCCGAACGACGACACCGCCGCGGTGCGGGGGTGACCGTTGACGGGCCACGGGGTTGGTTCGGTGAGCAGCCTTACCGTGCCGGCCGACCAGTCGATGTGCGGGCTGGGTGCGTCCACATGCAGCGTCGGCGGCAACTCATTGTGGTTGATCGCCTGGATCATCTTGATCAGCCCGGCGGTACCGGCGGCGGCCTGGGTGTGACCGATATTCGATTTGATCGACCCCAGCCACAGCGGGTTCGCGGGGGTGCGGGCGGCGCCGTAGGTGGCGATCAGCGCGCCGGCCTCGACCGGGTCGCCCAGGGTGGTGCCGGTGCCGTGGGCCTCGACCACGTCGACCCGATCCAGCCCTAGTCCCGCGTTGGCCACGGCCTGACGGATCACCCGTTGCTGGGCGGGCCCGTTGGGGGCGGTCAGCCCGTTGGACGCGCCGTCCTGGTTGACCGCTGATCCCGCGATCACCGCGAGCACCGGATGCCGGTTGCGGCGGGCGTCGCTCAACCGCTCCAACACCAATACCGCGGCGCCCTCGCCGAAGCCGGTCCCGTCGGCGGCGGCGGCGAACGATTTGCAGCGCCCGTCGGGGGCCAGCCCGCGTTGGCGGGCGAACTCGGTGAACATCGTTGGCGTGGTCATGACGGTGACGCCACCGGCCAACGCCAAAGTGGACTCGCCGTTTCGCAAGGATTGAGACGCCAGGTGGGTCGCCACCAGCGACGACGAACACGCCGTATCAACCGTGATGGCCGGGCCCTGCAACCCCAACACATAAGCCACCCGACCCGAGGCCACGCTGGCGGCGGTGCCGGTTATCGCGAACCCCTCGGAAGAGCTTCCGTCCCCATAGAGCTGCGCCACCGCCCCGGCGAAGACTCCGGCATTGGTGCCGGCCAGCGTGGTCGGGTCGATGCCGGCGTTTTCCAGGGCTTCCCAGCAAACCTCGACCAGCAGCCGCTGTTGGGGATCCATGGTCTGGGCTTCGCGCGCGGAGATCCCGAAGAACTCGGCGTCAAAACCGCCGGCCTGGTCCACGAACCCGCCATAACGGGTGTAGGTCTTGCCCACCGCATCGGGGTCGGGATCAAACAACCCTGCCAAGTCCCAGCCCCGATCACCGGGGAAACTCCCCACCGCGTCTCGGCCGACGCTGACCAGATCCCACAAACCCGCCGCCGAATCCACTCCACCCGGGAACCGACACGCCATCCCGACCACCGCCACGGGCTCCTCCACTCGCGCCGCGGCGGTGATGCTGGGTGTCGACGCACCGGCCCCGCCCAGCAAACCGGCAAGGTAGCGCGCAATCGCTGCGGGAGTGGGGTGGTCGAAGATGAGGGTGGCCGGCAGACTCAGCCCCGTCTGCTCCGAGAGGCTGTTGCGCAGTTCCAGGGTGGTCAGTGAGTCGATTCCCAGGTCGTCAAGCGGCCGATCGGGATCGATGGCGCCCGGGTCGGGGTGCGCCAACACGGTTGCGGTGGTGCTGATGATCAGCGTGGTTAGGGTGTGCAGTTGCTGCTCGGCGTTTTGACCGGCCAACCGCGCCGCCAACGACGCGGCGCCTGCGGCAGCGGCCTGCGGCAGGGCGGCGGTCAGCCTCGACAGCAGCGGCGGCAACCCGTGCTGGCGGGCCATGCGAGCCAGCCCCGATGCGCTAAAGGGCGCGGTGATCAGGGCAGGCCGCTGGTAGGTCAGGGCGGCATCGAACAGGGCCAGGCCATGCTCGTGGGTGATGGGGGCAAAACTGGCGCGCGACACCCGAGCCTGATCGGCCGCACCCAGGTGAGCGGTCATTGCTGAGGGCGTCTGCCAAAGCCCCCAGGCCAGGCTGGTCGCCGGCAGCTGGCGCCGATGACGCTGATGGGCCAGCGCATCCAACACCGCGTTCGCGGCCGCGTAGTTGGCCTGTCCGGGGGAACCCAACACCCCCGCCGCCGAGGAAAACAACACGAACGCATCCAAATCCAGGTCGGCGGTCAGCTGGTGCAGATGCCAGGCGGCGTCGGCCTTGGCGGCCAACACCGCATCGAGGCGCTCACCGCTTAACTGGCTGATCACCGCGTCGTCAACAACCCCCGCAGCGTGGATGACAACACGCAACCGATGCCGAGCCGAGATACCGTCGAGCAGCGTGGCGAGCTGGTCGCGATCGGCGACATCGCACGCGCTGATGGTGACGTGGGCACCCAAAGCCCGGAGCCGCCGCGCAAGCCCAGCCGCGCCCTCGGCGGCCGGCCCGCGCCGAGACACCAGCAGCAGATGCCGAAGTCCGTACCTGGTGACCAGATGCTCGGCGAACAATTTGCCCAACATCCCGGTCCCGCCGGTGATCAACGCCGTCCCGCCGGGATCCAGCACCGGCGGGGGAAGCAGCACGATCTTTCCGTTGTGGCTGCCCAAATTGTGTTCGCCCAAATCCCCGGGTTCGCTGCTGGCCAGGTGCCGGGGCGGGCCATCCGGGGCGATCAGGCTGGTCGTGCGGGCCAGCCGGGCGACGTAGGCGACGCCCTGGCGCACCGCCAGCAACGACTCCGCGGCCGGCCCCCGCCATGACACGACCCGACCAGCAAGGGCGTCACGAAGCGCCGCGAAGCTTGTTTCGGTGTCATCGGTGTCGATCAGCGTGATGCGACCCCGATGCTCGTTTTGCGCGCATTGCACCAACGCCCACACCGCCGCGTGCGCCAAATCCGGTGCGCGCTCATCAAGACCGGCGCTGACCGCGTGACGAGTCACCACCACCAGCTGGGTCTCGGCGGCGTCGGGTCGGGCTAACCAACCCTGCAACTGAGCAAGACTGTCGCGCGTCAACGCATGCACCCGCGCCAAGGCCTCGTCCCCGGCCGGCACTGGCAAGAGCCAGAACACCACATTCGGCAGATCCGTCAAGGTGGCCAATGCGGTGTGGATCGGGCCGCGGCGCAGGCTGGCCGGCAGCTGCTCGGGATCAGCGCTGACCGCCACCCACCCCGGCGTGGCAGCCTCAGTCGGGGGGGCGGTGTCCGGTAGCGGAGACCAGGCCAGCTCCAACACGCTGTCGTGCGGCCTGGCCACCGGCGAGGGTTGCGCGAGGCGCCCGGGCAGTTCCCGGACGGTCACCGTGTCGATGCTGATTACCGGCCCACCGGCCGGGTCGGTCGCATGCAGCCTGAAGGTGTCCGCCCCGGCCGTCGTCAGGTGCACGTGTAGCCGGGTGGCCTCCGATGCGTGCAACGTGACCCCGGAAAACGTAAACGGTATCCGCACCTCGGAGGGTTCGACGTCGGCTGCGACGCGATACAGGGCGGCGACGGATTGCAGGGCGGCGTCCAGTAGCGCCGGGTGAATACCGTAGCCGGTGACGTCGGTGCCGGCGGGCAGGGCGACCTCGGCGTAGACAACCCCGGGGTGGGCGGGGTCATGGCCGATACGTCGGACACCGCGGAACAGGGGGCTGTAGGACAAACCGGCTGCGGCGAATCCCTGGTAGAAGCTGTCCTCGTCGATGAGCTCCGCTGCCGGCGTCGCTCCCGACGCGGGGGCAATCGACGGCGACTCCACGCCGAGTGCACCACTGGCGTGCAACGTCCAGCCTGAAGAAGCATGCTCATCGCTGGTGCGGGCGTGCATGGCAAAGCGACGCCGCCCGTTGGGTTCGACCGGATGCACCGTGATCTGCACATCGGTGGGCGCACCGTCGACCAATACCAACGGGGTGTGCAGGACCAACTCATCGATCACCGGGCGCCGAGCACACTGACCGGCCCGCAGGATCACGTCAACGAACCCGGTCGCCGGGAATACGACGGTGTCGAATATCTGATGGCCGGCCAGCCAGCTGTGCACAGCCGTTGACAATCGACCGGTCAACACCACCTGGTCCTGATCGGCCAGCTCGGTCAGCGCACCCAACAACGGATGCCCGGCCCTGTCCAACCCGAGCCCGGCAGCGTCGACGTCAACGGTAGGAGCCAGCCAATAGCGCCGATGGTCGAACGCGTAGGTAGGCAGCCCAACGGCGTTGGCGTGTGGGTACAAACCGCGCCAGCACGGGCTGTGACCCTGAATATGCAACTGCGCCAACGCAGTGCTCATGCTGTCGCGATCGGGCCGATCCCGATGCAACGTGGACACCACCGCCGATGCGGCCCAACTCCCGCCACTGGCCAACGTGTCGGTGATCGCCGGGGCCAACACCGGGTGGGGAGACAACTCCACGAACGTGCAGTCTCCCAAGGCCAGCAGCCCCACCAAGGCGTCGTGAAATGACACCGGCTCACGCAGGTGTCGGGCCCAGTAGTCCGCAGAGGCGAGTTGCTCGGGAGCCGCGACGGTGCCGGTGACATTCGACAGGATCGGCACGCTGGGCGCATGAAAGGTCAGGCCCGCCGCGATCGCCGCGAACTCCGGCAATACCGGATCCATGAGGGCCGAATGGAAAGCGTGGCTCACCGATAGCGGGGTGGTTTTGTAATGGCGCGCTGCGCACTGCTCGCCGATGCGGTCCAGTTCGCGGGACGGCCCGGAGACCACCACCGACGCAGGGCCGTTGATCGCGGCGATACCCGCGCCGGTGTAATCGGCAAGGACGGCCGCCACGTCGTGTTGCGAGGCCGCGATGGCCAGCATGGCGCCTGGCGCGCAGGTTTGCATCAGCCGGCCCCGAGCGCTGACCAGCACCGCGGCATCCGTCAGGGAAAGGACGCCTGCGACGTGGGCGGCGGTCAGTTCCCCGACCGAATGCCCCAAGAGGTAGTCCGGGCGGATCCCGGCGCCGATGAATACCGCATGCATGGCAACCCCCCATGCGAACAATGCGGGCTGGGCATAGGCCGTCTGATGTATCAGCTCCGCCAAACCGGAATCCGGCTCGGCGAACATCACCTCGCGCAATCCCACCTCGAGATGGGGGTCCAGCGCCGCGCAGACCTCGTCGAGGCTGGCCGCAAATAGCGCGTGGTGTTGGTAGAGCTCTTGGCCCATGCCGGGGTATTGGGCGCCCTGCCCGGGAAACACGAACACCTTTTGACTGCCCTGGCGGCCCGGCTTGTGGAGTTGGATCAGCCCGCGATGAGATCGGCCGGCGCCCAGCGCCTCCAGGGCCTCCAGGAGATCCTGTCGGGCATCTTCGGTGTCGGCGGGTGTGGTGATGGCCGCGCGATAGGGGTGTTGGGTGCGGGTGGTGGCCAGGCTGTAGGCCACGTCGGTCAGATCCAGATCGGGATGAGCAATCAGGTGTTGGTGGAGCCGCGCGGCCTGCGCGGCCAACGCGGCGCGGGTGCGCGCGGAGACCGGCCAGATCCGCAGCGGCGGTTCGTCGGCTGGGGTGCGCGGGGCGGACGTCGGTGCGGGTGGGGCTTGCTGGAGGATCAGGTGCGCGTTGGTGCCGCTGATGCCGAACGAGGACACCGCGGCGGTTCTGGGACGGCCGGTTTCGGGCCAGGGGGTGGGTTCGGTGAGCAGCCGCACGGTACCGGCCGACCAGTCGATGTGCGGGCTGGGTTGATCGACGTGCAGCGTGGGGGGCAATACGTCGTGGTTGATGGCCTGGATCATCTTGATGATCCCGGCGGCCCCGGCGGCGGCCTGGGTGTGGCCGATGTTGGATTTGATCGAGCCCAGCCACAGCGGGTTCTCGGGGGTGCGGGCGGTGCCGTAGGTGGCGATGAGCGCGCCGGCCTCGACGGGGTCGCCGAGCGTGGTGCCGGTGCCGTGGGCCTCGACGACGTCGACCCGGTCTAGGCCCAGGCCCGCGTTGGCGATCGCCTGGGTGATGACGCGTTGCTGGGCGGGCCCGTTGGGGGCGGCCAATCCATTGGAGGCGCCGTCCTGGTTGACCGCCGATCCCGCGATCACCGCCAACACCGGATGACCATTAGCGCGGGCATCGCTGAGCCGCTCCAACACCAACACCGCCGCGCCCTCGCCCCACCCGGTGCCGTCCGCGGCGGCGGCGAACGATTTACAGCGCCCGTCGGGGGCCAGCCCACGTTGCCGGGCGAACTCGACAAACGCCGTTGGCGTGGCCATGATTGTGACCCCCCCGGTCAACGCGAGGGTGGATTCGCCGTTGCGCAGCGATTGGCACGCCAGGTGGGTTGCCACCAGCGATGACGAACACGCGGTATCGATCGTGATGGCGGGGCCCTGCAACCCCAGCACGTAGGCGACCCGTCCCGAGGCCACGCTGGCGAGGGTGCCGGTCATCGCGAAACCGTCAGACGAGCCGGCGTCCCCGTACGGCTGCGCCATTGCCCCGGCGAACACCCCGGTGTCGGTGCCGGCCAGGGTGGCCGGGTCGATTCCGGCGGTCTCGAGGGCTTCCCAGCACACCTCGACCAGGACCCGTTGCTGGGGGTCGATGGCCTGGGCTTCGCGTCCGGAGATCCCGAAGAACTCTGCGTCAAAACCGCCGGCGGCGGCGACGAACCCGCCGTGGCGGGTGTAGGTCTTGCCGACGGCGTCGGGGTCGGGATCGTAGAGCCCGGCCACGTCCCAGCCGCGGTCGTCGGGGAAGCCGCCCACCGCGTCGGTGCCGCTGGCCACCAGGTCCCACAACCCCGCCGCGGAATCGACCCCGCCGGGGAACCGGCAGGCCATGCCGATCACCGCGATCGGGTCGTCGGTGCGCCCCGAGACCCGGGTCGCCGGGGCCGCGGGCGCGGCGGTGTCGCTGAGCAGGCCGCGTAGGTGTTCGGCGATGGCGGTGGGCGACGGGTGGTCGAAGACCAGGGTGGCGGGCAGCGTGAGCCCGGTTTGGGTGGCGAGGCTGTTGCGCAGTTCCAGGGCGGTCAGCGAGTCGATGCCGAGGTCTTTGAAGGGCCGGTCGGGGTCCAGGGCGGCGGGGTCGGGGTGGGCCAGCACGGTCGCGGTGGTGGTGGTGACCAGGGCGGTCAGGGTGCGTAGTTGCTGTTCGGCGGGTTGGCCGGCCAGCCGCGTGGCCAGCGAGTGCGCGGTGGCGGTGGCGGCCTCGGGCAAGGTGCTGGTCAGTCCCGAGAGCATGGCCGGCAGGGCGTGTCGGCGGGCCAGGCGGGCCAGCCCCGGTTTGGAGACGGGGGTCAGGATCGGGGCGGGCCGCTGGGTGCGCAGGGCGGCGTCGAACAAGACGATGCCGTGCTCGTGGGTGATCGGGGTCAGGCCGCTGCGGGTGATCCGGTCGTGGTCGGCCTCGCCGAGGTGGGCGTTCATCCCCGACGGGGTTTGCCAGAATCCCCAGGCCAGGCTGGTCGCGGGGAGCTGGTGGCGGTGGCGGTGGTGGGCCAGGGCGTCCAGCACGGCGTTGGCGGCGGCGTAGTTGGCCTGCCCGGGGGCGCCCAAGACGCCTGCGGCCGAGGAGAACAGCACGAACGCGTCCAGGTCGTGTGTGGCGGTCAACTGGTGCAGGTGCCAGGCGGCGTCGGCTTTGGCGGCCAGCACGGTGTCGAGTTGCTCGCCGGTCAGCTCGGTGATCACGGCGTCCTCGAGGACCCCCGCGGTGTGGATGACGGCACCGAGCCGGCGGCCGTCGGGGATCGCGGTGAGCAGCCCGGCCAGCTGGCCGCGATCGGCGGTATCGCAGGCGCTGATGGTGACCTTGGCGCCCACCCCGGCCAGCCGCCGCGCCAGCTCCTCGGCCCCCGCGGCGGCCGGCCCCCGTCGAGACACCAACCACAGATGCCGCACCCCGTAGTGGGTCACCAGGTGCTCGGCGAACAACCCGCCCAGCATCCCGGTGCCGCCGGTGATCAGGACCGTCGCGTCCGGATCGAACACCGGCGGGGGGACCAGGACAATCTTTCCGCTGTGACGGGCCTGGCTCATGTCGCGAAACGCCTGGGTGGCCTGGGTCAGCCCGTAGCGGGTGGTCGGCAGCGGCGCCAAAAGCGCCGCCGTGAACAGGTCGGTCAGGGCCTCCCACGCGGGGGCCAGATCCGCGGGAGCCGCACTGCCCAGGTCATAGGTGCGGTAGGTGACCCCGGGGTGCGCGGCGGCGACCTCGGCGGGCACCCGGATGTCGGCCTTACCGATCTCGATGAACCGCCCACCGGGTCCGAGCAGACCCAGCGAGGCGTCGATGAAGTCGCCTGTCAAGCAGTTGAGCACCACATCCACGCCGTGTCCGTGGGTCTGGCGGCCCACGGCGTCGACGAAATCCAGGCTGCGTGAGGAGGCGATGCGTTCGGGGGCGACACCGAGGTTGGTCAGGACGCCGTGTTTGGTGGGGTGGGCGGTGGCGAACACGACGGCACCGACCTGATGGGCGAGTGCGATGGCTGCCTGCCCCACGCCCCCGGCGCCGGCGTGGATCAACACTTTCTGCCCGGCACCAAGCCCGGCGATCTCGACAAGCGCGATGTAGGCGGTCAAGAATGCCGCCGGAACCGAGGCCGCCGCGGGGAACGACCATCCCGGCGGGATAGCAACCACCAGCCGCTCGTCGGTCACGGCGGTCTGCGCAATCGCGTTGTTGGGGAACAGCCCCATCACCGTGTCCCCGGGCCGCACCGAGGTCACATCGGCGGCGGTCTCGACCACCACGCCGGCGGCTTCCCCGCCCAGACCCTCATCGGCGATGACACCCAACGCCACCACCACGTCGCGGAAATTCAGCCCGGCCGCGCGCACCGCCACCCGGATCTGTCCCGGTCCCAGCGGCGCGGGTTCGGTTGCCACCAAAGCCAGGTTGGTCAAATCGCCTTTACCGGTGGTGGCCAGGTGCCAAGCCGGGCTATCCGGAACCGCCAGGCTGGTGGTGCGGGCCAGGCGAGGGACGTGCAGGCTGCCATGCCGCAAAGCCAACTGGGGTTCAGCCGACCCACGAACGGCGGCCAAGACATCACGCACGGCGCGCTCAGTGGCCTCGGTGGCCCCGGTGGCTCCGGTGTAGTCGGTGTCGACCAGTGTGATCCGACCCGGGTGTTCGTTGTGGGCGGAGTGGATCAACGCCCAGCACGCGGCGTGAGCCAAGTCCGGTGCGCGATCATAAACGTTGGTGCTCACCGCATTTCGGGTCAGCACCACCAGGTGGGTGTCGGTGGCGTCGGGCCGGGACAACCAACCCTGCAATTGGGCAAGGGTGTGACCGGTCAGGGCGTGAACCCGCGCCGGGGTGTCGGCTTCCGGCATGCACGGGGGCACCGCCAACGCCCAGATCACCACATCGGTATCGGACAGATCGGCAAGGGGCAGCTCGGAGTAGATCGGGCCGTCGTGCGGGCTGGTCGGGAGCTGCGTCCGGGGATCGGTCTCGGGCAGCGGTGACCAAGCCAGCTCCCACACACCGTCGTGCAGCCCAGCCCGCATCGGCGGCGAGACTTGGGTGTTGGGGGTGTTGGGGGTATGGGACAGCTGGCGTGTGGTCAGCGTGTCGATGCTGATCACCGGCACCCCGGCGGGGTCGGTGGCGTGCAGGCGGAAGCTGTCGGTTCCGGTGGGAGTCAGGCGCACGCGGAGCTGGGTGGCGGCGGTGGCGTGCAGCCTGACCCCGGTGAACGCGAACGGCAGCTGCAGGACCGGCGACTCACCATTGACCGCGCGGTCAACCAGCATCGCCGCCAGTGGATGCAGCGCCGCATCGAGCAGCGCCGGGTGGATGCCGTAGCCGCTGACGTCGGTGCCGGCGGGCAGTGCCACTTCGGCGTGGACCACCTCGGGCTGGGCAGGGTCATGACCGATGCCGCACACGGATCGGAATGGGCCACCGTAGCCAAGCCCGTGCGCGGCGAGTTGCCCGTAGAAGTCGTCGGCGTCGAGGGCCTGCACGGCCGGTGCTGGTGCGGTGGGCGGCCCGTCGGGGGGCATGGTGGTCGTGGGTTGTTGAGCGTCCAATACCCCGCTGGCGTGCAGCGTCCAGTCCGCGGCTGCCGGATTGCCGCCGGTGCGGGCGTGCAGGGTGAACCGGCGTCGCCCGCCGGGCTCGGTGGGGTGCACGGTGATCTGTACGTCGGTGGGGGTGTCCGGGGTCACCACCAGCGGGGTGTGCAGGACCAGCTCCTCGATCACCGGGCAACCGACACACTGGCCGGCCCGCAGGACCACCTCGACGAATCCGGTGCCGGGGAACAACGCCGTGCCGTGGACTTGGTGTCCGGCCAGCCAGCCCTGCCTGGCCACCGACAGCCGGCCGGTCAACACCACCTGGTCCTGGTCGGCCAGCTCGGTCACCGCACCCAGTAGTGGGTGCTCAACGCGATCCAATCCCAATGCGCCGGCGTCGATCTCGACGGCGGGCGTCAGCCAGTAGCGGCGATGCTGGAACGGATACGTCGGCAGCTCAACCGTGTTGGCGTGGGGGTACAGGGCCGCCCAGGCTGGGCTGTGGCCCTGACCGTGCAGCCGGCCCAGGGTGGCGGTGAGTGCGTCGAGGTCGGGGCGATAGCGGTGCAGGGTGCCGATGACCGCCGAGGACCCGCGCCCGGGGATGCCGGCCAGGGTGTCGGTGAGCGCGGGGGCCAGCACCGGGTGCGGGGAGAGCTCCACAAACCGGTGCGGCCCGTCGTGGAGCAGCGTGCGGATGGTGTCGTGGAATCGGACCGGTTCACGCAGGTTGGCGTACCAGTAGTGGGCGTCCATGACGGTGGTGTCCAATGGATCGCCCGACGCCGCGCCGGCGACCGTGGAGTACAGCCGGATCCGGGCCGGGCGTGGACTCACGTCGCCCAACTCGTGCAAGAGCTGTTCATGTACTGCTTCGACGTGACCGGAGTGCCCGGCGCAACACGCGGCGACGAGTCCGGCTTGGATGCCGTCGCGTTCACAGGCGTCGAGGAACTGCGCCACCGCGCCCGCCTCGCCGCTGATGACGCTGTGCGACGGGCCGTTGCTGGCCGCGATGCTCAACGTCTCCCCCCAGGGCGCCAGCCGCGGGCCCAGGTCGTCGGCGCCGAGCAGCACCGAGGCCATTGCGCCGTCCTCGGCTAGACCCGCCAGGGCGCGGCTGCGCAGCGCCACCACCTTGGCGGCGTCGGGCAGTGAGAGGGCGCCGGCGATGTGGGCGGCGGCGATCTCCCCCTGCGAGTGTCCGATCACGGCGTCGGGCACGATGCCGTAGCCGGCCAGCACCTCGGCCAGCGCGACCATGACGGCGAATAGGACCGGTTGGACGACGTCGATGCGTTCGAGTGCCGGGGCGGTGGGGTCCTCGCGCAGTACGTCGCGGACCGACCAGCCGGTGAAGGGCTGCAGGGCCCGGTCGCACTGGTCGAGGGCGCGGGCGAAGCCGGGGTGGCGGTCGTAGAGTTGGGCGGCCATGGCGGGGTACTGGCCGCCCTGGCCGGGGAACACGAACACGGTCTTGGCGGTCTGGCCGGCCAGGTGGTGGCGCAGCACGCCGGGGCTGGGGCGCTCGGCAACCAGCCCGTCCAGTGCCTCGAGCAGCTCCGCTCGGGGGTCCTCGGTGTCGGCGGCGACGGTGATGACCGCCCGGTAGGGGTGGTGGGTGCGGGTGGTGGCCAGGCTGTAGGCCACGTCGGTGACATCCAGGCCGGGATGATCATCCAGATGCTCACGCAGCCGCTCGGCTTGCGCGGACAACGCCGCCGGAGTGCGCGCCGAGATCGGCCAGATCCGCAGTGGCGGTTCACCGTTCGATCCGGCCGGGGCGGGGGCCGTCGGCGCCAAGGGCGCTTGCTGCACAATGACGTGCGCGTTGGTGCCACTGATGCCGAACGAGGACACCGCCGCGGTGCGTGGATTGCCGTTGGCCGGCCAGGGGGTGGGTTCGGTGATCAGCCGCACCGTGCCGGCCGACCAGTCGATGTGCGGGCTGGGTGCATCCACATGCAGCGTCGGCGGCAACTCGTCGTGGTTGATGGCCAGGACCATCTTGATCAACCCGGCCGCCCCGGCGGCGGCCTGGGTGTGCCCGATGTTGGATTTGACCGACCCCAGGTACAGCGGGTTGTCGGGGGTGCGGGCGGCGCCGTAGGTGGCGATCAGTGCGCCGGCCTCGACCGGGTCGCCCAAGGTGGTGCCGGTGCCGTGGGCCTCGACGACGTCGACCTGGTCCAGGCTCAGCCCGGCGTTGGCGACGGCTTGGGTGATGACGCGTTGCTGGGCGGGCCCGTTAGGGGCGGTCAACCCGTTGGAGGCGCCGTCTTGGTTGACCGCCGATCCGGCGATCACCGCCAGTACCGGATGCTGGTTGCGGTGCGCATCGCCGAGCCGCTCCAACACCAACACGGCCGCACCCTCGCCCCACCCGGTGCCGTCCGCAGCCGCGGCAAACGACTTACAGCGCCCGTCGACGGCGAGCGCCCGCTGCCGCGCCAACTCGGTGAATACGCCCGGGTGGGTCATCACCGTGACCCCGCCGACCAGCGCCAATCCCGTCTCCCCATTGCGCAGCGATTGACACGCCAGATGGGCGGCCACCAGCGATGACGAACACGCGGTATCGACCGTGATCGCCGGGCCCTGCAGCCCCAGCGCGTAAGCCACCCGCCCCGACGCCACACTGGTGGCCGCCCCGGTCAGCCCAAAACCCTCGACGCTGTTGGCGTTGGCGGTCCCGTACGGTTGCGCCCAAACGCCCGCGAACACACCGGTATCGGTGCCCGCCAGACCGGTCGGGTCGATCCCGGCGGTTTCCAGGGCCTCCCAGCACACCTCCACCAGCAGCCGCTGCTGGGGATCCATGGCCTGGGCCTCGCGCGCGGAGATCCCGAAAAACTCCGCGTCAAACCCCGCGGCCCCTGCCACAAACCCGCCGTAACGCGTGTAGGTCTTGCCCACCGCGTCCGGGTCAGGATCGAACAACCCTGCCAAATCCCAGCCCCGATCGCCGGGAAAGGCCCCCACCGCGTCGGTGCCGCTGGCCACCAGATCCCACAGGCCCGCCGCCGAATTCACCCCACCGGGGAACCGGCACGCCATCCCGATCACCGCGATCGGCTCATCGGTGCGACCCGTGACCCGCGCGGTCGGGACCACCGGCGCCGCGGTATCCCTGAGCAGGCCGCCGAGATGCATCGCGATCGCGGCGGGGGACGGGTGGTCGAAGACTAGGGTGGCCGGCAGGTTCAGCCCGGTCTGCGCCGCGACGCTGTTGCGCAGTTCCAGCGCGGTCAACGAGTCGATTCCCAGGTCTTTGAACGGCCGGTCGGGATCCAAGGACGCCGCATCGGGATGCGCCAGCACCGCGGCGGTGGTGCTGGTCACCAGGGCGGTCAGGGTGCCCAGTTGCTCTTCGGGGGTTAGGCCGGCCAGTCGGGCGGCCAGCGAGTCGGCACTGGCGGTCGCGGCCTGGGGCAGGGTGGCGGTCAGTTCGGACAGCAACGCCGGTAGGGCATGCTGGCGGGCCAGGCGAGCCAACCCCGGCCCGCTGAAGGGGGCGGTGATGAGGGTGGGCCGCTGGCGGGTCAGGGCGATGTCGAAGAGGGCCAGGCCGTATTCGGGGGTGATCGGGGTGAGTCCGCGGCTGAGGCGGTCGTGGTCGACCGCGCCCAGGTGCGCGCTCATTCCCGACGGGGCCTGCCAATATCCCCACGCCAAACTGGTCGCGGGCAGCTGGCGGCGGTGGCGGTGGTGGGCCAGCGCGTCCAGGACGGCGTTGGCGGCGGAGTAGTTAGCCTGCCCGGGCGAACCCAAAACCCCCGCCGCCGAAGAGAACACGACAAACGCGTCCAGGTCACGGTCGGCGGTCAGGCGGTGCAAGTGCCAGGCGGCGTCGGCCTTTGCGGCCAATACGGCGTCCAGTCGCTCATCGGTCAACTCGGTGATCACCGTGTCGTCAACGATCCCGGCGGTATGGATGACCGCGGCCAACCGACGCCCGACCGGGATGGATTCCAAGACAGCGGCCAGCTCCGCCGGGTTGGCGCTATCGCAGGCGCCGATCGTGACCTCGGCACCCAACTCGCTCAGTCGCTGCGCAAGTTCGGGCGCGCCCGGGGCGCCCGGCCCGCGCCTGGAGACCAACAGCAGATGCCGCGCCCCGTACCGGGTCACCAGGTGCTCGGCGAACAGTGCGCCCAGCATCCCGGTGCCGCCGGTGATCAACACCGTGCCGTCGGGATCCAGTGCCGCAGGGGCGGTCAGCACGATCTTGCCGCGGTGGCGGGCCTGGCCGACATCCCGAAACGCCTGGATGGCTTGGGTCAACCCGAAATTAGTGGTGGGCAGCGGCGCCAACACCCCGGCGGCGAACCAGCCGCCCAGCACTGCCCAGGCCCGCTGCAGCTGCCCGGATTCGGCGTCGCCCAGATCGCAGGGGCGATAGTCCACCCCGGGGTACTCGGCAGTCACGCCGATGTCGGTGGTACCGATCTGCACGAAACACCCGTCGCCGGCTAGCAACCCCAACGAGGACTCGCCGACGTCCTCGCCGCCACAATTGAGCACCAGATCCACGCCACGCCCGTCGGTTTCGCGGCGCACCGCTTCACCCGCGGCGAATACCCGGGCGCCCACGTGCCGGGCGATCTGGATAGCGGCCTGTCCCACCGGGTCGGTGTCGGCGTGGATGAGGACTTTCCGGCCCGCGCTAAGCCCACCGATGTCGACCAGCGCGAGGTAGGCGGTCACGAACGCCACCGGGACCGACGCGGCGGCGCTGAACGACCACCCCGGCGGCACCCCGACCACCATGCGCGCATCGGTGACCGCGGTAGGCGCGAACGCGTTCCCGGGGAACAGCCCCATCACGGCATCGCCGGGCCGCACCGCGGTCACATCGGCGGCGGTGTCGATGACGATCCCGGCGGCTTCCCCACCTAGGCCCTCGTCGGGGACGGCGCCCAACGCCACGTCGACGTCACGCACATTCAGGCCGGCGGCGCGCACCGCCACCCGGACCTGCCCGGGACCCAACGCCGCCGCCCCGCCCGTGGCAACCAGGGCCAAATTGGCCAAATCCCCCCGGCCCGTACTGGCCAGTTGCCACGTCAAACCATCCGGAGGTACCAGGCCGGTCGTGCGCGCCAGCCGGGGAACGTAGGCGATGCCGGCACGCAAAGCCAGCAATGGCTCGGCGGTCGTTGCCCGCCCCGGGACGCCCCGGGTGGCGAGGACCTCGGGCAGCGCGGCCGCGGTGGCGTCGCAGTCATCGATGTCGACCAGAAAGAAACGGCCCGGGTGCTCATTTTGGGCGGAATGGACCAACGCCGACACAGCCGCGTGGGCCAAGTCTGGAGCACGGTCGTAGAGATTGATGGTCACCGCGTGGCGGGTCAGCACCACCAACTGGGTCCCGGCGGTAGCGGGCCGGGCCAGCCACCCCTGCAACTGGGCAAGGGTGTCCCGAGTCAATGCGTGCACCCGCGCCGGGGCGCCCCCGTCGGCGTCGACGGAATCGGGCGCCGGCAAGACCCAGAGCACCAGGTCTGGCACGGTCGTCAAGGTGGCCAATTCGGTGTGGGTCGGCCCGGTCCGCAGCTGAGCTGGCAGCTGATCGGGATCGGCGCTGACCACCACCCATTCCGGCACCCACGCCGGCGCGCCGGCCGCATTCGGGCGGGCGGTGTCGGGCAGGGGTGACCAGGCCAGCTCCAACACACTGTCGTGTAGCCCGGCTGCCGGGGCCAACCGGCCGATGTTGCGCGGCAGGGCACGCAGGGTCAGCGTGTCGATGCTGACGACGGGCGCGCCGGCGGGGTCGGTGGCCGACAGGCTGAAGGTGTCCGCGCCGGTGGAGGTCAGGCGGATCCGGAGGCGGGTGGCCGCGGTGGCGTGCAGGCGGACCCCGGTGAACGCGAACGGCAGCCGCGGCGTCGACTCACCGTCGACCGCGCGGTCAAGCAGCATCGCCGCCAGCGGGTGCAGCGCCGCGTCGAGTAGCGCGGGGTGGATGCCGTAGCCGTTGACGTCGGTGCCTGCGGGCAACGCCACCTCGGCGTGGACGACCTGGGGGTGGTCCGGGTCCTGGCCGATGCCGTGCACGGATCGAAACGGGCCGCCGTAGCCGAACCCGTATGTGGCTAACCCTGCGTAGAAGTCCTCGACGTCGATGGCCTGAACGTCCGGCGCCGGTGCGCCGGGGGCGGCGGCGGGGCCGGTCCGATTGCCACCCAACGTGCCGCTGGCGTGCAGCGTCCAGGCCGAACCACCATGGTGTGCACCGCCGGTCCGGGCGTGCAGGGTGAAGGGCCGCCGCCCGCCGGGCTCGATCGGGTGCACGGTGATCTGCACGTCGGTGGGCGCACCCTCGACCAACACCAGCGGGGTGTGCAGGACGAGTTCGTCGATCACCGGGCAACCGGCGCATTGGCCGGCCCGCAGGATCACATCGATGAACCCGGTGCCGGGAAACACGATCGCGTCGTGGACTTGGTGTCCGGCCAGCCAGGCTTGCGCGGCCAGCGACAGCCGGCCGCTCAACACGACCTGGTCTTGATCGGCCAGCTCGGTCAGTGCGCCCAGCAACGGATGTTCGGCCCGCGCGAGGCCCAGCCCGGCGGCGTCGATCTCGGGTGCCGGCGTCAGCCAGTAGCGGCGGTGTTCAAACGGATACGTCGGTAGCCCAACAACATTGGCGTGGGGGTACAGGTTGCGCCAGGACGGGCTGTGTCCGTGCAGGTGCAGCTGGGCGATCGCGGTGGCGAGGGTGTCGAGGTCGGGTCGGTCGCGGTACACGGTGGCGATCACCGTCGAAGAGCGTCCCGGGGCTGCGGCGAGGGTGTCGGTGATCGCCGGGGCGAGCACCGGGTGGGGGGAGAGTTCGACGAATCGGTGGGCGCCGTGGGTGAGCAGTTCGTTGACGCTGTCGTGGAATCGGACGGGTTCGCGGAGTTGGCGGGCCCAGTAGTCCGGGGAGCACAGTTGGTCGCCGGTTGCGACGGTGCCGGTGAGGTTGGACATGATCGCCGCGGTGGGGGCCTGGAAGATCAATTGTGCGGCGATGGCGGTGAACTCGGGCACGACCGGGTCCATGGACGGGGAGTGGAAGGCGTGGCTGACGCGCAGGGCGGTCACCTGGTGGCCGTGCGCGGTGCAGCGTGCGGTGAGGCGGTCGAGTTCGGTGGTGGGTCCGGCGACGACGACGGAGGTGGGGCTGTTGATCGCGGCGATGGTGGCGTCGGGGTGGTCGGTGACCAGGGCGGTGACTTCGTGTTCGGTGGCGGTGATGGCGATCATGGCGCCGGGGGTGCAGGTTTGCATGAGTCGGCCGCGGGCGGCGACGAGGTGGGCGGCGTCGGTCAGGCAGAGGACTCCGGCGAGGTGGGCGGCGGTCAGTTCGCCGATGGAGTGCCCGATCAGGTAGTCGGCGGTGATGCCGGCGGCGGCCAGGACGGCGTGCAGGGCGACGCCCCAGGCGAACAGCGCGGGTTGGGCGTACGCGGTCTGTTGCAGCAGCGCCGCGAGGTCGGTGCCGGGTGCGGCGAACATGACGTCGCGCAGCGCGACGTCGAGGTGGGGGTCCAGCGCGGCGCAGACGTCGTCGAGGGTGGCCGCGAACACCGGGTGGCGGTCATAGAGTTGGGCGCCCATTCCGGGGTATTGGGCGCCCTGGCCGGGTAGGACGAACACCGTTTTGCCGTGGTGGTGGGCCAGCTGGTGGTTGCGGGTCAGGCCGCGATGAGCTCGGTCGGTGCGCAGCGCGTCGAGGGCTTCGAAGAGGTCTTGTCGGGCGTCGTCGGTGTCGGCGGGTGTGGTGATCGCCGCGCGGTACGGGTGGTGGGTGCGGGTGGTGGCCAGGCTATGGGCCAGATCGGTCAGGTCCAGGCGGGGATGATCGGTCAGGTGCTGATGCAGCCGGGCGGCTTGTGCGGCCAGAGCGGCGCGGGTGCGTGCCGAGATCGGCCAGATCCGCAGCGGCGGCTCATCGGCCGGTGCAGCCGGGCCGGACACGGGCGCTGGTGGGGCTTGCTGGAGGATCAGGTGTGCGTTGGTGCCGCTGATGCCGAACGAGGACACCGCCGCGGTTTTTGGACGGCCGGTTTCGGGCCAGGGGATCGGCTCGGTGAGCAGTCGCACCGTGCCGGCGGACCAGTCGATGTGTGGGCTGGGCCGATCGACATGCAGCGTCGCGGGCAACACGTCGTGGTTGATGGCCTGGACCATCTTGATCAACCCGGCCGCCCCGGCGGCGGCCTGGGTGTGTCCGATGTTGGATTTGATCGATCCCACCCACAATGGATGCTCGCGCTCCCGCGCGGCACCGTAGGTGGCGATCAGCGCGCCGGCCTCGACTGGGTCGCCCAGCGTGGTGCCGGTGCCGTGGGCTTCGACCACGTCCACTCGATCGAGCCCGAGTCCCGCGTTGGCGACGGCCTGGCGGATGACGCGTTGCTGGGCGGGCCCGTTGGGGGCGGTCAACCCGTTGGAGGCGCCGTCCTGGTTGACCGCCGACCCCGCGATCACCGCCAACACCGGATGCCCGTTGCGGTGGGCATCGCTTAACCGCTCCAACACCAGGACCGCGGCACCCTCGCCCCACCCGGTGCCGTCCGCGGCGGCGGCAAAGGATTTGCAGCGCCCGTCGGGGGCCAGCCCGCGCTGGCGAGCGAACTCGGTGAACAGCCCAGGTGTGGTCATGATGGTGACCCCACCGGCCAGGGCCAACCGGATTTCCCCGTTGCGCAGCGATTGACACGCCAGATGGGTGGCCACCAGCGACGACGAGCACGCCGTATCGATCGTGATGGCCGGGCCCTGCAACCCCAACACGTAGGCCACCCGGCCGGAGGCCACACTGGCGGCCGCCCCGGTAATGCCATACCCCTCGGTGCCCTGGGAACCCGCACCAGCGGTGGCCCCGTAGGGCTGTCCCCACGCCCCGACGAACACTCCGGTATCGGTGCCCGCCAGGGTGGCCGGGTCGATGCCCGCGGTTTCGACGGCCTCCCAACACACCTCCACCAGCAGCCGCTGCTGGGGGTCGATGGCCTGGGCCTCGCGCGCGGAGATCCCGAAGAACTCGGCGTCGAAGTCGCCGGCGCCGGCCACAAACCCGCCCTGGCGGGTGTAGGTCTTGCCCACCGCGTCGGGGTCAGGGTCGAACAACCCCGCCAGGTCCCAGCCCCGGTCGCCGGGGAACACCCCCATCGCGTCCCCGCCGGCGCTCACCACATCCCACAACGCGCCCGCCGAATCGACCCCGCCCGGGAACCGGCAGGCCATCCCCACCACCGCGACCGGCTCAAGAGATAAAGCCAACAGCTGTTTGAGATCTTCGTTCTCAATGAGGGTCGCCCGGAGAGCTTCCGTCACTTTCTCGATTTGGCTTTGCATTGGATCCCTGTTTCCAACTATCCGTCTGTGGATCTCTTTGTCGCGACGTTGATGAGGTCGTCGAGACTCATATCCGCCAGGTGCGACTTCTTTTGCTGATGGGCGGTGAGATCGGTATCGGTCACCGTTAGTTTTTGCAAGAGTTCTAGTACGTTCGCTTGCGCAAGACGATTGGCTGGAATCGAGGCAAGCAGCCCTTCGATCTGCCTGACGTAGTCAGTGTCAGTGTCAGTGGCGTCGGCTCGGGTTCCGGCGATTTGGGTGTGGATATGGTGGGCGACCGCGGCAGGGGTGGGGTGGTCGAAGACCAGGGTGGCGGGCAGGGTCAGCCCGGTGTGCGCCGAGAGGCCGTTGCGGAGTTCCAGGGCGGTCAGTGAGTCGATGCCGAGGTCTTTGAAGGGCCGGTCGGGGTCGATGGCGTTGGGGTCGGGGTGGGCCAGCACGGTGGCGGTGGTGGCGGTGACCAGGGCGCTCAGGGTTAGCAGTTGCTGCTCGGTGGTGTGGCCGGTGAGTTGGGCGGTCAGGGTGTCGGCGTTGGTGGTGGCGGCGTGGGGCAGGGTGGCGGTCAGCGCGCAGAGCAGCGGCGGCAGCCGGTGGTGGCGGGCCAGGCGGGCCAGCCCGGGCGCGCTGAGTGGCGCGGTGATCAGGGTGGGGCGTTGGCGGGTCAGGGCGGCGTCGAACAGGGCCAGGCCGTGTTCGTCGGTGATGGGGGTTAGTGCGCGGGTGAGTCGGTCGTGGTCGTGGGTGTTGAGGTGGGCGGTCATGGCTGAGGGGGTGTGCCAGTGGCCCCAGGCCAGGCTGGTCGCGGGTAGCTGGTGGCGGTGGCGGTGGTGGGCCAGGGCGTCCAGGACGGCGTTGGCGGCGGCGTAGTTGGCTTGGCCGGGGGAGCCCAGGACGGCGGCTGCCGAGGAGAACAGGACGAACGCGTCCAGGTCGTGGTCGGCGGTGAGGTGGTGGAGGTGCCAGGCGGCGTCGGCTTTGGCGGCGAGCACGGTGTCGAGTTGCTCGCCGGTCAGCTGGGTGATCACGGCGTCGTCGAGGATCCCGGCGGCGTGGATGACCGCGGTCAGCCGCCGCTCGGCGGTCACGGTGTGCACGAGTGCGGCCAGTTGGGCGGGATCGGCGACATCGCAGGCGGTGATGCTGACGTGGGCACCCAACTCCGCGAGGCGCCGGCCCAGCGCGCCGGCCCCGGCCGCGTTGGCACCGCTGCGGGAGACCAAGACCAGGTGCCGCGCCCCGTGCTTGGTGACCAGGTGCTCGGCGAACAAGACGCCCAGCATGCCGGTGCCGCCGGTGATCAACACGGTGCCGTCGGGGTCCAGCACTGTCGGCGGGGTGAGCACGATCTTGCCGGTGTGGCGGGCCTGGCTCATGTCCCGGAACGCCTGGACGGCGTGGGTCAGCGCGACACTGGTGGTGGGCAGCGGCGTGCACGCCCCGGCGGTGAACCATCCGCTCAACGCTGTCCAGGCCCGCTGCAGCTGCTCGGGCGGCGCGTCGCCCAGATCGCAGGGGTGATAGGTCACCCCGGGGTGGGCGGCGCTGATATCGGCGGGCACCCGGATGTCGGTCTTGCCGATCTCCACGAACCGCCCACCCGGACCCAGCAGGTCCAGCGACGCGTCGATGTAGTCTCCGGTCAAACAGTTGAGCACCACGTCCACGCCGCGTCCGTCGGTCTGGCGGCGGAAAGCTTCGACGAAGTCCAGGGAGCGCGAGGACGCGATGCGTCGGTGGTGCACGCCGATTTTTTCGAGGACGCCGTGTTTGGTGGGGTGGGCGGTGGCGAAGACTTCAGCGCCCAGATGTCCGGCGATCTGGATCGCGGCCTGCCCGACGCCTCCGGCGCCGGCGTGGATCAGGACGTTCTGTCCGGCGCCGAGCCCGCCGATCTCGACCAGCGCGAGGTAGGCGGTCAAGAACGCCGCCGGGACCGATGCGGCCGCATGAAACGACCACCCCGCCGGGATGGCGAGCACCCTGTGTTCGTCGGTGATCGCGGTGGGCGCGAACGCGTTGTTGGGGAACAACCCCATCACCGCATCCCCGGGTCGCACCGAGGCCACGTCGGCGGCGGTGTCGATGACGATCCCGGCGGCTTCCCCGCCCAGGCCCTCGCCGGCGACGACGCCCAACGCCACTACCACGTCACGGAAGTTCAGCCCCGCGGCGCGCACCGCCACCCGGATCTGCCCGGGGCCCAGCTCCGCCGGCGCATCGGTGGGCACCAAGGCCAGACTGGCCAAATCGCCCTTACTTGTGCTGGCCAACTGCCAGGCCGGGCCATCGGGGGGGATCAGGCTCGTGGTGCGGGCCAGGCGGGCAACATAGGCGCCGCCCTGACGCACCGCCAACAATGACTCCGCGGCCGGCCCCCGCGACGGCACGGCCCGAGTCGCGAGGACGTCACGCAGCGCGTCGCCGGTGGCGGCGCTGTTATCGGTGTCGAGCAGCGTGATGCGTCCCGGGTGTTCGTTTTGGGCGGTGTGGATCAGGGCCCACACCGCGGCGTGCGCCGGATCGGGGGAGCGGTCGTGAACGGTGATGCTGACCGCATGGCGGGTCATCACCACCAGCTGGGTTTCGGTGGTATCGGGTCGGGCCAACCACTGCTGCAGTTGGGCAAGAGTGTCCCGCGTCAACGCGTGCACCCGGGCCATCACGCCTTCGTCGCCGACGTCGTCGTGGCCTTTGTCAAAGGGAGCGGTCAGCGCCCAGATCGCCAGGTCGGGTGCGCTCGTCAGCGTGGCCAAGTCGGGGTGCATCGGCCCGGTTCGCAGGGCGGCCGGCAGCTGGTCGGGGTCGCCGCTGACCACCGCCGTTTCCGGCGTGCCGGCCGCGGGTCGGGGGCCGGTGCCGGGCAGCGGTGACCAGGCCAGCTCCAGCACGCCGTCGTGTAGCCCGGCGGGCGTCGGCGCCGAGGCGTTGGTGTCGGGCAGCTGACGGAGGGTCAGTGTGTCGATGTCGATGACGGGCGCGCCGGCGGGGTCGATGGCCGACAGGCTGAAGGTATCCGCGCCGCGACGCGCGAGGCGGATCTGTAGCCGGGTGGCCGCGGTGGCGCGCAAGCTGATTCCGGTCAGGGCATACGGCAGCCAGGGCGTCGTCGACTCACCGGCGCGGTCGAACAACATGGCCACCGGCTGCAGCGCCGCGTCCAGCAGCGCCGGGTGGATACCGTAGCCGTCGACAGCTGTGCCGGCCGGCAATTCCACCTCCGCGTAGACCACCTCGGGGTGGGCCGGATCATGGCCGATGCCACACACACCCCGAAACGGGTCACCGTAGTCCAGCCCGTGCGCGGCGAGCCCACGGTAGAAACCGTCGGGATCGATCGCTTGCACACCGGGCGGCGGTGATGTCGGTGAGACCGGCGCGACGTGCTCGTCCGCGCTCAGGGTGCCGCTGGCGTGCAACATCCACGCCGTACCGAGCCGCTGGCCGGTCCGGGCGTGCACGGTAAGCGCGCGCCGCCCGCTGGGATCGACCGGATGCACCGTGATCTGCAGGTCGGTGGGCGCATCCTTGACCAAGACCAACGGGGCGTGCAGGACGAGTTCGTCGATCGCCGGGTGGCCGGCGCACTGGCCGGCCCGCAACACCACATCGATGTAGCCCGCCGCCGGCAACACCACACAATCGCTGACGCGATGCCCGGCCAGCCAACTGTGCGCGGCGAGCGACAACCGGCCGCTCAACACCACCTGGTCTTGATCGGCCAGCTCGGTCAGCGCACCCAACAACGGATGCTCGGCCCGCGCGAGCCCCAGCCGGTTGGCGTCGGCCGCGTCGGCCGGGGCGGCCGGATCCAGCCAGTAGCGGCGGTGCTCGAACGGATATGTCGGTAGCCCCACGGTATTGGCGTGGGGGTAAAGACTGCGCCAGGACGGGCTGTGGCCGTTAACGTGCAGTCGGCCCAAGGCGGCGCCCAGCGCGTCCAGGTCGGGGCGGTAACGGTGCAGGGTGGGGATCACCGCCGAGCAGGTCCGCCCCGACAACCCGGCCAGGGTGTCGGTGAGCGCGGGGGCCAGCACTGGGTGTGGGGACAGTTCGACGAAGGTGTGCGGCCCGGCGTTGAGGAGTTCATGGACGGTGTCGTGGAAATGTACGGGTTCGCGCAGGTTGGCGTACCAGTACTGGGCGTTCATGGTGGTGGTGTCCAGCGGGTCGCCCGAGCGGGCGCTGGCCACCGTGGAGTACAGCGGGATCCGCGCCGGGCCCGGGGCCAGGCCGGCCAACTCGGCAAGCAGCTGCTCACGCAGCGGTTCGACCTGAGCCGAGTGCCCGGCACACCCCGCCGCGATCAGCCCCGCCTGCAGGCCCTCACCCTGGCAGGCCTCCACAAACTGGCCCACCGCGACCGCGTCGCCGCTGACGATGGTGTGGGTGGGGCCGTTGGTTGCCGCGATGCTCAACTGCGGGCTCCAGGGTGCCAGTCGGGGGTTTAGGTCCTCGGTGGGCAGTAGGACCGAGGCCATGGCGCCGGTGCCGGATAGGTGCGCGAGGGCGTGGCTGCGTAGTGCGACGATTTTGGCGGCGTCGTTCAGGGAGAGGGCGCCGGCGATGTGGGCGGCGGCGATTTCTCCTTGGGAGTGTCCGATCACGGCGTCGGGTGTGATTCCGTGGCCGGCGAGTGTGTGGGCGAGTGCGACCATGACGGCGAATAGTGCTGGTTGGGTCACGTCGACGCGGTCGAGTGGTGGGGCGGCGGGGTCTCGGTGTAGTACGTTGCGGATCGACCAGCCCGTGTAGGGTCGCAGCGCCGCGTCGCACTCGTCGAGGGCGCGGGCGAAGCTGGGGTGCCGGTCGTAGAGCTGGGCACCCATCCTGGGGTATTGGGCGCCTTGGCCGGGGAACACGAACACCGTCTTGGCGGTCTGGCCGGCTTGGTGGTGGCGCACCACTCCGGGGTGGGGGCGATCGGCACTCAACGCGGTCAATGCCTCTAGCAGGTCCCGACGGGGGTCTTCGCTGTCGGCGCCGACGGTGATGACCGCGCGGTAGGGGTGGTGGGTGCGGGTGGTGGCCAGGCTGTAGGCGACATCGCTTAGATCCGAGCCGGGATGATCAGCCACATGTTCATGCAGCCGGGCGGCTTGCGCGCGTAGCGCGGCTGGGGTGCGCGCCGAGACCGGCCAGATCCCCAGCAGCGCCGGTTGTTCCGCCGGGGGGGGCGGGTCCGGTGCGGGAGCAACCGGGGTTGGTGGGGCTTGTTGCAGGATGAGGTGTGCGTTGGTGCCGCTGACTCCGAATGAGGAGACCGCGGCGGTTTTGGGGTGGTTGTTGGCGGGCCAGGCGAGGGGTTCGGTGAGCAGCTTTACGGTGCCGGTTGTCCAGTCGATGTGTGGGCTGGGTGTGTCCACGTGCAGGGTTGGGGGCAAGACACCGTGGTTGAGGGCTAGGACCATTTTGATGATCCCGGCGGCCCCGGCGGCGGCTTGGGTGTGTCCGATGTTGGATTTGATGGATCCCAGCCATAGTGGGTTGTCGGGGGTGCGGGCGGCGCCGTAGGTGGCGATCAGCGCGCCGGCTTCGACGGGGTCGCCGAGGGTGGTGCCGGTGCCGTGGGCCTCGACGACGTCGACCTGATCGAGGCTGATCGCGGCGTTGGCTGCGGCTTGGGTGATGACGCGTTGTTGGGCGGGTCCGTGGGGGGCGGTGAGCCCGTTGGAGGCGCCGTCTTGGTTGACCGCGGATCCCGCGATGACGGCCAGCACGGGATGCTGGTTGGCGTGGGCGTCGCTGAGTCGTTCGAGGACCAGGACGGCGGCGCCTTCGCTGAAGCCGGTGCCGTCGGCGGCGGCGGCGAAGGCTTTGCAGCGTCCGTCGGGGGCCAGGCCGCGTTGGCGGGCGAACTCGGTGAACAGTGTGGGGGTGGTCATGATGGTGACGCCGCCGGCCAGTGCGAGGGTGGATTCGCCGTTTCGTAGTGATTGACAGGCGAGGTGGGTGGCGACCAGTGATGATGAGCAGGCGGTGTCGATGGTGATGGCGGGGCCCTGCAGCCCCAGGAGGTAGGCCACGCGACCTGAGGCCACGCTGGTGACTGACCCGGTGATGGCGTAGCCTTCGGCGGTTTCGGCACCCGCAGTGTCCGTGGCCCCGTAGGGCTGCGCCCAGGTGCCGGCGAATACTCCGGTGTCGGTGCCGGCCAGGCTGGTGGGGTCGATGCCGGCGGTTTCGAGGGCTTCCCAGCAGACTTCGAGCAGGAGGCGTTGTTGGGGATCGGTGGCTTGGGCCTCGCGCGCGGAGATCCCGAAGAACTCGGCATCGAACCCGGCAGCCTGGGCCACGAAGCCGCCGTAGCGGGTGTAGGTCTTGCCGGCGGTGTCGGGGTCGGGATCAAACAAGCCCGCCAGGTCCCAGCCGCGGTCGCCGGGGAAGGGTTCCATTGCGTCGCCGCCGCCGGCCACCAGGTCCCATAGCTGGGCTGTCGAGTTGACTTCGCCGGGCAGCCGGCATGCCATGCCGATCACGGCGACCGGTTCGTCGGTGCGCCCTATTGCCGGGGCGGTGGGGACGGTGGGTGCGGCGGTATTGCTCAGCTGGCCGAGCAGATGCGCCGCGACCGCGGTGGGGGTGGGGTGGTCGAAGACCAGGGTGGCGGGCAGGGTCAGCCCGGTGTGCGCCGAGAGGCCGTTGCGGAGTTCCAGGGCGGTCAGTGAGTCGATGCCGAGGTCTTTGAAGGGCCGGTCGGGGTCGATGGCGTTGGGGTCGGGGTGGGCCAGCACGGTGGCGGTGGTGGCGGTGACCAGGGCGCTCAGGGTTAGCAGTTGCTGCTCGGTGGTGTGGCCGGTGAGTTGGGCGGTCAGGGTGTCGGCGTTGGTGGTGGCGGCGTGGGGCAGGGTGGCGGTCAGCGCGCAGAGCAGCGGCGGCAGCCGGTGGTGGCGGGCCAGGCGGGCCAGCCCGGGCGCGCTGAGTGGCGCGGTGATCAGGGTGGGGCGTTGGCGGGTCAGGGCGGCGTCGAACAGGGCCAGGCCGTGTTCGTCGGTGATGGGGGTTAGTGCGCGGGTGAGTCGGTCGTGGTCGTGGGTGTTGAGGTGGGCGGTCATGGCTGAGGGGGTGTGCCAGTGGCCCCAGGCCAGGCTGGTCGCGGGCAGCTGGTGGCGGTGGCGGTGGTGGGCCAGGGCGTCCAGGACGGCGTTGGCGGCGGCGTAGTTGGCTTGGCCGGGGGAGCCCAGGACGGCGGCTGCCGAGGAGAACAGGACGAACGCGTCCAGGTCGTGGTCGGCGGTGAGGTGGTGGAGGTGCCAGGCGGCGTCGGCTTTGGCGGCGAGCACGGTGTCGAGTTGCTCGCCGGTCAGCTGGGTGATCACGGCGTCGTCGAGGATCCCGGCGGCGTGGATGACCGCGGTCAGCCGGCGCTCGGCGGTCACGGTGTGCACGAGTGCGGCCAGTTGGGCGGGATCGGCGACATCGCAGGCGGTGATGCTGACGTGGGCACCCAACTCCGCGAGGCGCCGGCCCAGCGCGCCGGCCCCGGCCGCGTTGGCACCGCTGCGGGAGACCAAGACCAGGTGCCGCGCCCCGTGCTTGGTGACCAGGTGCTCGGCGAACAAGACGCCCAGCATGCCGGTGCCGCCGGTGATCAACACGGTGCCGTCGGGGTCCAGCACTGTCGGCGGGGTGAGCACGATCTTGCCGGTGTGGCGGGCCTGGCTCATGTCCCGGAACGCCTGGACGGCGTGGGTCAGCGCGACACTGGTGGTGGGCAGCGGCGTGCACGCCCCGGCGGTGAACCATCCGCTCAACGCTGTCCAGGCCCGCTGCAGCTGCTCGGGCGGCGCGTCGCCCAGATCGCAGGGGTGATAGGTCACCCCGGGGTGGGCGGCGCTGATATCGGCGGGCACCCGGATGTCGGTCTTGCCGATCTCCACGAACCGCCCACCCGGACCCAGCAGGTCCAGCGACGCGTCGATGTAGTCTCCGGTCAAACAGTTGAGCACCACGTCCACGCCGCGTCCGTCGGTCTGGCGGCGGAAAGCTTCGACGAAGTCCAGGGAGCGCGAGGACGCGATGCGTCGGTGGTGCACGCCGATTTTTTCGAGGACGCCGTGTTTGGTGGGGTGGGCGGTGGCGAAGACTTCAGCGCCCAGATGCCCGGCGATCTGGATCGCGGCCTGCCCGACGCCTCCGGCGCCGGCGTGGATCAAGACGTTCTGCCCGGCGCCGAGCCCGCCGATCTCGACCAACGCGAGGTAGGCGGTCAAAAACGCCACCGGGACCGATGCGGCCGCATGAAACGACCACCCCGCCGGGATGGCGAGCACCCTGTGTTCGTCGGTGATCGCGGTGGGCGCGAACGCGTTGTTGGGGAACAACCCCATCACCGCATCCCCGGGCCGCAGCGAGGCCACGTCGGCGGCGGTGTCGATGACGATCCCGGCGGCTTCCCCGCCCAGGCCTTCATCGGTGATGGCGCCCAACGCCACCACGACGTCGTGGAAGTTCAGCCCCGCGGCGCGCACCGCGACCCGGATCTGCCCGGGACCCAACGCCGCCGGGGCATCGGTGGGCAGCAGCCGCAGGTTGGCCAAATCTCCCCGGCCGGTGCTGGCCAGCTGCCAATACGGGCTCTGCGGTGGTGTCAGGGCTACGGTTCGGGCCAGCCGGGGTAGATACGCGATGCCGTGGCGTATTGCCAGTTGGGGTTCGGTCGCCAACCCCCGCGCCAGAAGACCGGGTAGGGCGTCGCCGGTGGTGCTGGTGTCGTCGGTGTCGAGCAGGGTGATGCGGTCGGGGTGTTCGTTGTGGGCGGCGTGGATCAGCGCCCACAGCGCGGCGTGCGCCAGATCGGGGGCGCGGTCGTGCACGCTGACGCTGACCGCATGGCGGGTCAGCACCACCAGCCGGGTGTCGGTCGTGTCGGGTGCGGCTCAACCAGCCCTGCAACTGGGTGACGGCGTCGCGGGTCAGCGTGTGGATCCGCCGGAGGGGATCGGCGTCGGGGGTCGGGGGTGGCGGCACCACCCAGACCGCGGCATCGGTGCGGGATGGGTCCACCTGCGCGAGGTCGGTGTGGATCGGACGGTGGCGCAGGGCGGCCGGTAGCTGCTCGGGGTCGCCGCTGACCACCACCCAGTCCGCTAGGTCAGCTCCAGCTGGTGGCGCGGTCTGCGGCAGCGGTGACCAGGCCAGCTCCAGCACGCCGTCGTGGGTTCCGGTCATCGGGGTGTGCTCGCCCAGACGTCCGGACAGCTCGCGCACGACCACGGTGTCGATGTCGAGGACGGGTGCGCCGGCGGGGTCGGTGGCTGAGAGGCTGAAGGTGTCCGCCCCGATGGTGGTCAGGCGGATCTGCAGGTGGGTGGCGCGGTGGCGTGCAGGCGGACCCCGGTGAACGCGAACGGCAGCCGTGGTGTGGTCGCTTCGCCCGCGCGATCAACCAGCATCGCGGCCAGTGGGTGTAGTGCGGCGTCCAGCAGCGCGGGGTGGATGCCGTAGCCGGTGACGTCGGTGCCGGCGGGCAAGGCCGCCTCGGCGTGGATGATCTCGGGGTGGGCGGGGTCGACGCCGATCCCGTGGACTGCCCGGAAGGGGTCGCGGTAGCTCAGGCCGTGGGTGGCCAGCCGGGCGTAGAAGTCGTCGACGTCGAGGGCCGGCACGCCCGGCGCGGGTGCGCCCGGGGCGGCGGGGCGGGTGGGGTCGTCACTCAACACGCCGGTGGCGTGCAGGGTCCAGTCCGCCGACACCCGGTCGCTGGTGCGGGCGTGCCAGGTGAAGGGCCGCCGCCCGCCGGCCTGGTGCGGGTGCACGGTGATCTGCACATCGGTGGGTGTGTCGGCCAGGACGAGGGGGGTGTGCAGGACGAGTTCGTCGATGACCGGGCACCCGGCGCATTGGCCGGCGCGCAGGATCAGATCGAGGAACCCGGTGCCGGGGAACACGGCGGTGTCGTGGACGTGGTGTCCGGTCAGCCAGGGGTGGGTGGTCAGCGACAGCCGGCCGCTGAGCACGACCTGGTCTTGGTCGGCCAGCTCGGTCAACGCGCCCAGCAGCGGGTGTTCGGCGCGGGTCAGGCCCAGCCCGGCGGCGTCGACCTCCCCGGCAGGGGTGGGCGCCAGCCAGTAGCGGCGGTGCTCGAACGGATACGTCGGCAGCCCCACGATATTGGCGTGCGGATACAGCCTCCCCCAGGAGGGGCTGTGGCCGTGGGTGTGCAGGCCGGCGAGCGTGCTGGCCAGGGTGTCCAGGTCGGGGCGGTCGCGGTGCAAGGTGGCGATCACCGCCGAACCTCGCGAGGCCTCGGCGAGGGTGTCGCTGATCGCCGCCGCCAGCACCGGGTGCGGGGACAGTTCGACGAACCTGTGGTGTCCGGCGGCCGACATCGCGGCGATCGTGTCGTGGAACGCGACGGGTTCGCGCAGGTTGGCGTACCAGTAGGCGGCGTCCATGGTGGTGGTGTCCAGCGGGTCACCCGAGGATGCGCCGGCCACCGTGGAATACAGCGGGATCCGCGCCGGGGCGGGGGCCAATCCGGCCAGCTCGGTCAACAGCTGATCGCGTAGGGGGTCGATCTGCGGGGAGTGCGAGGCGTAGTCCACCGCGAGCGATCGCACCTGCAGGCCCTCGCGCGCGCAGTCGGCGACGAAGCGCGCCACCGCGGCGGGCTGGCCGCTGAGGATGGTTTGGGTGGGGCCGTTGATCGCCGCGATGCTCAACTGCTGGCCAAAGGGTGCCAGCCGGGGGGCCAGGTCGGCGGCGCCCGCCAGTACCGAGGCCATCGCCCCGGTACCGGACAGCCGGGCCAGGGCGCGGCCGCGCAGCGCGACCACCGTGGCGGCATCCTGCAATGAGAGGGCGCCGGCGATATGGGCGGCGGCGATCTCTCCCTGGGAATGCCCGATCACCGCGTCGGGCACGATCCCGTAGCCCGCCAGCGTCTCGGCGAGTGCGACCATCACCGCGAACAGCACCGGTTGCACGACGTCGACGCGGTCGAGCGGCGGGGCGGCGGGATCCCCGCGCAGCACATCGCGCACCGACCAGCCCGTCCACGGGTGCAGCGCCGCATCGCACTGATCCACCGCGTCGGCGAAGCCGGGATGGCGGTCGTAGAGTTGGGCGCCCATGGCGGGGTATTGGCCGCCCTGGCCGGGGAACACGAACACCGTCTTGGCGCTCTGCCCGCTCACCTGGCGCCGCGACACCCCGGGATGGGGGCGATCAGCACCCAGCGCAGCCAGGGCCTCGAGCAGATCCGCGCGGGGGTCGGTGCTATCGGCGCCGACGGTGATCGCCGCCCGGTAGGGGTGGTGGGTGCGGGTGCTGGCCAGGCTGTAGGCCAGATCCGTGAGGTCCAGATCGGGATGATCATCGAGGTGCTCGCGCAGCCGGTCGGCTTGCGCGGCCAACGCGGTCGGGGTGCGCGCCGAGACCGGCCAGATCCCCAGCAGCGGAGGATCATCCGCCGGGGCAGCAACCGGGACGGGTACCGGGGCTGGCGGGGCCTGCTGCAGGATCAGGTGCGCGTTGGTGCCGCTGATCCCGAACGAGGACACCGCCGCGGTGCGGGGGTGACCGTTGACCGGCCAGGCGACCGGCTCGGTCAGCAGCCGCACCGTGCCCGCCGACCAATCGATATGCGGGCTGGGCGCATCCACATGCAGCGTCGCCGGTAACACGCCGTGCTGCAGCGCCAGCACCATTTTGATGATCCCGGCGGCCCCCGCGGCGGCCTGAGTGTGGCCGATATTCGACTTGACCGACCCCAACCACAACGGACGTTCGCGATCACGGGCGGCGCCGTAGGTGGCGATCAGCGCCCCGGCCTCCACCGGATCGCCCAACGTGGTGCCGGTACCGTGGGCCTCCACCACATCCACCCGATCCAGCCCCACACCGGCGTTGGCGGCGGCCTGGCGGATAACGCGTTGCTGGGCCGGCCCGTTCGGTGCGGTCAACCCATTAGACGCGCCGTCCTGGTTGACCGCCGACCCCGCGATCACCGCCAACACCGGATGCCGGTTGGCGTGGGCGTCGCTGAGCCGCTCCAACACCACCACCGCCGCACCCTCACCCCACCCCGTACCGTCGGCGGCCGCGGCAAACGCTTTGCACCGCCCGTCGGCGGCCAGGCCACGTTGGCGGGCGAACTCGACAAACACCGTCGGCGTCGCCATCACCGTCACCCCACCCGCCAGCGCCAACCCCGATTCCCCGTTGCGCAGCGACTGACACGCCAAATGCGTCGCCACCAACGACGACGAACACGCCGTATCAACCGTGATGGCCGGACCCTGCAACCCCAACACATACGCCACCCGACCCGAGGCCACACTGATGACCGACCCGGTGATGGCGTACCCCTCAGAACCCGCAGCACCCTCGGAAGCCACGCCACCCCTGGCCCCGTAGGCCTGTGCCCCCGCCCCGGCGAACACCCCGGTGTCGGTGCCCGCCAACGTGGCCGGGTCAATCCCGGCCGTTTCCAACGCCTCCCAGCACACCTCCACCAGCAGCCGCTGCTGAGGGTCCATAGCCAGGGCCTCGCGCGCCGAGATCCCGAAGAACTCGGCGTCAAACCCACCGGCCTCGGCCACAAACCCGCCGCAGCGGGTATAGGTCTTGCCCACCGCATCCGGGTCAGGATCAAACAACCCCGCCACATCCCAACCCCGATCGCCGGGGAAAGCACCCATCGCGTCGGTGCCGCTAAAAACCAGATCCCACAACCCCGCCGCCGAATCCACCCCACCCGGGAACCGGCACGCCATCCCCACCACCGCCACCGGCTCCTCGGTGCGGCTTGCGACCGGGTTGATCATCGGCGCCCGCTTGGGCCGCCCGCCCAACAGGACGGCCAGGTGGTGGGCGATGGCAGCGGGGGTGGGCTGGTCAAAGATCAGGGTGGCCGGCAGGCTCAACCCGGTCTGCGCAGCCAAGCCGTTGCGCAGTTCCAGTGCCGTCAGCGAGTCGATGCCGAGGTCTTTGAACGGCCGGTCGGGGTCGACGGCGCCGGCATCAGGGTGCGCCAGCACGGTTGCGGCGGTGCGGGTTACCAGGGCGGTCAGGGTGTGCAGTTGCTGCTCGGCGGTTTGGCCGGCCAGCCGCGCGGCCAACGACTCGGAACTGGCGGTGGCGGCTTGCGGCAGGCTGGCGGTCAGCCCCGACAGCATGGCCGGCAAGGCACGCTGTCGGGCCAGGCGCGCCAACCCGGACGGGGAAACGGGCGCGGTGATCAGGGCGGGCCGCTTACGGGTCAGGGCGGCGTCGAAGAGTGCCGGGCCGTGCCTGTGGGTGATCGGGGTAAACCCGCCGCGGAGACCGTCGTTGTCCGTTGCGCTCAGGAGGGCGGTCATCGGCGACGGGGTTTGCCAATGCCCCCAGGCCAGGCTGGTCGCGGGCAGCTGTCGGCGGTGCCGGTGGTGGGCCAGCGCGTCCAGGACGGCGTTGGCTGCGGCGTAATTGGCCTGCCCGGGGGTACCCACCACCCCCGCCGCCGAGGAAAACAGCACAAAGGCGTCCAGATCCCGTTCGGCGGTCACTTGGTGCAGATGCCAGGCGGCGTCGGCCTTGGCCGCCAATACGGCATCCAGGCGCTCACGGTTCAACTGGCTGATCACCGCGTCGTCGAGCACACCCGCGGTGTGGATGACGGCGGTCAACCGGTGCTCGGGGGGTATGGCGGCGACGACGGCGGCCAGCTCGGTCGGGTTGGCGGCGTCGCAGGCGGAGATGCTCACGTGGGCGCCCAGCTCGGTCAGACGTTGCTGCAGGTCGGCCGCTCCCGGGGCGCCGGTGCCGCGCCTGGAGAGCAACACCAGATGCCGCGCCCCATATCGGGTCACCAGGTGCTCGGCGAACAATCCGCCCAGCATCCCGGTGCCGCCGGTGATCAACACCGTGCCGTCGGGGTCCAGCGGCATCGGGCTCTGCGGTGACGTCGGGGCCACGGTTCGGGCCAGCCGCGGGATGTGTATGGCGCCGCGGCGCACCGCCAGCTGGGGTTCACCCGCCAACCGCGCCGCGATCGCTAAAACACCGGGCAGTGCCTCGCCGGTGGTGCTGGTGTCGTCGGTGTCGAGCAGGGTGATGCGGTCGGGGTGTTCGTTGTGGGCGGCGTGGATCAGGGCCCACAGCGCGGCGTGCGCCAGATCGGGTGCGCGGTCGTGCACGCTGACGCTGACCGCATGGCGGGTCAGCACCACCAGCCGGGTGTCGGTGGTGTCGGTGCGGCTCAACCACTGCTGCAACTGGGTGACGGCGTCGCGGGTCAGCGTGTGGATCCGCCGGAGGGGATCGGCGTCGGGGGTCGGGGGTGGCGGCACCACCCAGACCGCGGCATCGGTGCGGGATGGGTCCACCTGCGCGGGGTCGGTGTGGATCGGACGGTGGCGCAGGGCGGCCGGTAGCTGCTCGGGGTCGCCGCTGACCACCACCCAGTCCGCTAGGTCAGCTCCAGCTGGTGGCGCGGTCTGCGGCAGCGGTGACCAGGCCAGCTCCAGCACGCCGTCGTGGGTTCCGGTCATCGGGGTGTGCTCGCCCAGGTGTCCGGACAGCTCGCGCACGACCACGGTGTCGATGTCGAGGACGGGTGCGCCGGCGGGGTCGGTGGCTGAGAGGCTGAAGGTGTCCGCCCCGATGGTGGTCAGGCGGATCTGCAGGTGGGTGGCGTCGGTGGCGTGCAGGCGGACCCCGGTGAACGCGAACGGCAGCCGCGGTGTGGTCGCTTCGCCCGCGCGATCAACCAGCATCGCGGCCAGTGGGTGTAGTGCGGCGTCCAGCAGCGCGGGGTGGATGCCGTAGCCGGTGACGTCGGTGCCGGCGGGCAAGGCCGCCTCGGCGTGGATGATCTCGGGGTGGGCGGGGTCGACGCCGATCCCGTGGACTGCCCGGAAGGGGTCGCGGTAGCTCAGGCCGTGGGTGGCCAGCCGGGCGTAGAAGTCGTCGACGTCGAGGGCCGGCACGCCCGGCGCGGGTGCGCCCGGGGCGGCGGGGCGGGTGGGGTCGTCACTCAACACGCCGGTGGCGTGCAGGGTCCAGTCCGCCGACACCCGGTCGCTGGTGCGGGCGTGCCAGGTGAAGGGCCGCCGCCCGCCGGCCTGGTGCGGGTGCACGGTGATCTGCACATCGGTGGGTGTGTCGGCCAGGACGAGGGGGGTGTGCAGGACGAGTTCGTCGATGACCGGGCACCCGGCGCATTGGCCGGCGCGCAGGATCAGATCGAGGAACCCGGTGCCGGGGAACACGGCGGTGTCGTGGACGTGGTGTCCGGTCAGCCAGGGGTGGGTGGTCAGCGACAGCCGGCCGCTGAGCACGACCTGGTCTTGGTCGGCCAGCTCGGTCAACGCGCCCAGCAGCGGGTGTTCGGCGCGGGTCAGGCCCAGCCCGGCGGCGTCGACCTCCCCGGCAGGGGTGGGCGCCAGCCAGTAGCGGCGGTGCTCGAACGGATACGTCGGCAGCCCCACGATATTGGCGTGCGGATACAGCCTCCCCCAGGAGGGGCTGTGGCCGTGGGTGTGCAGGCCGGCGAGCGTGCTGGCCAGGGTGTCCAGGTCGGGGCGGTCGCGGTGCAAGGTGGCGATCACCGCCGAACCTCGCGAGGCCTCGGCGAGGGTGTCGCTGATCGCCGCCGCCAGCACCGGGTGCGGGGACAGTTCGACGAACCTGTGGTGTCCGGCGGCCGACATCGCGGCGATCGTGTCGTGGAACGCGACGGGTTCGCGCAGGTTGGCGTACCAGTAGGCGGCGTCCATGGTGGTGGTGTCCAGCGGGTCACCCGAGGATGCGCCGGCCACCGTGGAATACAGCGGGATCCGCGCCGGGGCGGGGGCCAATCCGGCCAGCTCGGTCAACAGCTGATCGCGTAGGGGGTCGATCTGCGGGGAGTGCGAGGCGTAGTCCACCGCGAGCGATCGCACCTGCAGGCCCTCGCGCGCGCAGTCGGCGACGAAGCGCGCCACCGCGGCGGGCTGGCCGCTGAGGATGGTTTGGGTGGGGCCGTTGATCGCCGCGATGCTCAACTGCTGGCCAAAGGGTGCCAGCCGGGGGGCCAGGTCGGCGGCGCCCGCCAGTACCGAGGCCATCGCCCCGGTACCGGACAGCCGGGCCAGGGCGCGGCCGCGCAGCGCGACCACCGTGGCGGCATCCTGCAATGAGAGGGCGCCGGCGATGTGGGCGGCGGCGATCTCTCCCTGGGAATGCCCGATCACCGCGTCGGGCACGATCCCGTAGCCCGCCAGCGTCTCGGCGAGTGCGACCATCACCGCGAACAGCACCGGTTGCACGACGTCGACGCGGTCGAGCGGCGGGGCGGCGGGATCCCCGCGCAGCACATCGCGCACCGACCAGCCCGTCCACGGGTGCAGCGCCGCATCGCACTGATCCACCGCGTCGGCGAAGCCGGGATGGCGGTCGTAGAGTTGGGCGCCCATGGCGGGGTATTGGCCGCCCTGGCCGGGGAACACGAACACCGTCTTGGCGCTCTGCCCGCTCACCTGGCGCCGCGACACCCCGGGATGGGGGCGATCAGCACCCAGCGCAGCCAGGGCCTCGAGCAGATCCGCGCGGGGGTCGGTGCTATCGGCGCCGACGGTGATCGCCGCCCGGTAGGGGTGGTGGGTGCGGGTGCTGGCCAGGCTGTAGGCCAGATCCGTGAGGTCCAGATCGGGATGATCATCGAGGTGCTCGCGCAGCCGGTCGGCTTGCGCGGCCAACGCGGTCGGGGTGCGCGCCGAGACCGGCCAGATCCCCAGCAGCGGAGGATCATCCGCCGGGGCAGCAACCGGGACGGGTACCGGGGCTGGCGGGGCCTGCTGCAGGATCAGGTGCGCGTTGGTGCCGCTGATCCCGAACGAGGACACCGCCGCGGTGCGGGGGTGACCGTTGACCGGCCAGGCGACCGGCTCGGTCAGCAGCCGCACCGTGCCCGCCGACCAATCGATATGCGGGCTGGGCGCATCCACATGCAGCGTCGCCGGTAACACGCCGTGCTGCAGCGCCAGCACCATTTTGATGATCCCGGCGGCCCCCGCGGCGGCCTGAGTGTGGCCGATATTCGACTTGACCGACCCCAACCACAACGGACGTTCGCGATCACGGGCGGCGCCGTAGGTGGCGATCAGCGCCCCGGCCTCCACCGGATCGCCCAACGTGGTGCCGGTACCGTGGGCCTCCACCACATCCACCCGATCCAGCCCCACACCGGCGTTGGCGGCGGCCTGGCGGATAACGCGTTGCTGGGCCGGCCCGTTCGGTGCGGTCAACCCATTAGACGCGCCGTCCTGGTTGACCGCCGACCCCGCGATCACCGCCAACACCGGATGCCGGTTGGCGTGGGCGTCGCTGAGCCGCTCCAACACCACCACCGCCGCACCCTCACCCCACCCCGTACCGTCGGCGGCCGCGGCAAACGCTTTGCACCGCCCGTCGGGAGACAGCACGCGCTGCCGCGAGAACTCGGTGAACACTCCCGGCGTGGCGATGACTGTGACCCCGCCGGCCAGGGCCAACCCCGATTCCCCGTTGCGCAGCGACTGACACGCCAAATGCGTCGCCACCAACGACGACGAACACGCCGTATCAACCGTGATAGCCGGACCCTGCAACCCCAACACATACGCCACCCGACCCGAGGCCACACTCGTCGCCGCCCCGGTCATGGCGAAGCCCTCCGCGGTGTTGGAGTTGGCGGTCCCGTAGGCCTGTGCCCAGGCCCCGGCGAACACCCCGGTGTCGGTGCCCGCCAACGTGGCCGGGTCAATCCCGGCCGTTTCCAACGCCTCCCAGCACACCTCCACCAGCAGCCGCTGCTGAGGGTCCATAGCCAGGGCCTCGCGCGCCGAGATCCCGAAGAACTCGGCGTCAAACCCACCGGCCTCGGCCACAAACCCGCCGCAGCGGGTATAGGTCTTGCCCACCGCATCCGGGTCAGGATCAAACAACCCCGCCACATCCCAACCCCGATCGCCGGGGAAAGCACCCACCGCGTCGGCGCCGCTAAAAACCAGATCCCACAACCCCGCCGCCGAATCCACCCCACCCGGGAACCGGCACGCCATCCCCACCACCGCCACCGGCTCATCAGTCCGACCCGCCATCGGGGTGAGCGCTCTCGGCGCCGGCGTCGTGTCGCCGAGCAAGCCGGCCAGGTGTGTGGCAATCGCGGCGGGTCGGGGGTGATCGAAGACGAGGGTGGCCGCCAAGCTCAGGCCGGTGTGCCGGCCGAGGTAGTTGCGGAGTTCCAGGGCGGTCAGCGAGTCGATGCCGAGGTCTTTGAATGGCCGCTCGGGATCTAAGGCCCCCGGGTCGGGATGGGCCAACACCACCGCCGTGGCGTCGGCGACCAGGGCCGTCAGGGTGCGTAACCGTTGCTCGGTCGTTTGGCCGGCCAACCGCGCGGCCAGCGTGTCGGGGCTGGCGTTGTTGGCGTGCGGGCGGGCGTGGGTCAGGCCCGACAGGATCGGGGGCAAGGTGCTCTTGCGCGCGAGACCGGCCAGTGCCGACGCGCTGATGGGGCTGGTGATCAGGTTGGGCCGTTGGTGGGTCAGCGCGGCGTCGAAGAGGTCCAGACCGTCTTCGGCGGTGATCGCACCAAAACCGCCGCCGCGGGTCAAGCGGGTCCGCTCGATCGAGCCCAGGCGGGCGGCCATCCCCGACAAGGTTTGCCAATACCCCCAGGCCAGGCTGGTCGCGGGCAGCTGCCGGCGGTGCCGGTGCTGCGCCAGCGCGTCCAGGAAAGCGTTGGCGGCGGCATAGTTGGCCTGCCCGGGGGCGCCCAACACCCCCGCCGCCGACGAAAACAGCACAAACGCGTCCAGGTCCCGCTCGGCGGTCAGTTGGTGCAGGTGCCACGCGGTGTCGGCCTTCGCTGCGAGCACGGTGTCCAGTTGTTTGCCGGTCAGCTCGGTGATCACGGCGTCGTCGAGCACACCGGCGGTGTGGATGACGCCGGTCAACCGGTGCTCGGGGGGGATGGAGGCCACGACGGCGGCCAGTTCGGTCGGATTGGCGGCGTCGCAGGCGGTGATACCTACGTGGGCGCCCAGCTCGGTCAGCCGTTGCTGCAGGTCGGCCGAGCCCGGGGCACCCGGGCCGCGCCTGGAGACCAACACCAGATGCCGCGCCCCATATCGGGTCACCAGGTGCTCGGCGAACAACCCGCCCAGCATCCCGGTGCCGCCCGTGATCAACACCGTGCCGTCGGGGTCCAGCAGCACTGGGCTCTGCCGTGACGTCGGGGCCACGGTTCGGGCCAGCCGCGGGATGTGTGTGGCGCCGTGGCGCACCGCCAGCTGGGGTTCAGCCCCCGGCACGATCGCCAAAACACCGCGCAGTGCGTCACCGGCGGTGTCGTCGGTGTCGATCAGCGTGATGCGACCAGGGTGTTCGTTTTGCGCGCTGTGGATCAGCGCCCACACCGCGGCGTGCGCCAGATCGGGGGCGCGGTCATCGGGGTCGGTGGCCACCGCCTGGTGCGTCAGCACCACCAGATGGGTGCCGGTCGTGTCGGTGCGGGTCAGCCAGCCCTGCAACTGGGCAAGAGTGTCCCGACTCAATGCGTGCATCCGCGCCAGGGCGTCGCCCTCGACGTCGACGAGAGCGGGCGGTAAGACCCAGACCACCAGATCGGGAAGAGCCGTCAAGGTGGCCAATTCGGTAGGGGTCGGCCCGGTTCGCAGGTGGGGAGGCAGCCGATCGGGATCGGCGCTGACCACCACCCATTCCGGCACCCATCCCGGCGCGCCAGCCGCATTCGGGGGGCTGGTATCGGGCAGCGGTGACCAGGCCAGCTCCAACACGCCATCCTGCGGCCGGCTACCCGCCGCCGCCAGCCGGTCGGGCAGAGTGCGCAGGGTCAGCGTGTCGATGCTGACGACGGGCGTTCCGGCCGGGTCGACGGCATGCAGCCTGAAGCTGTCGGCGCCGGTGGCGGTCAGTTCCACGTGCACTGTGGTGGCCTGCGTGGCATGCAACCTGACCCTGGAAAACGCAAACGGCAGTCGTACCGCCGCCGGATCGGACGCCGAGGCGACATTCTTTAACGCGGCCAGCACCAGTTGCATCGCAGCATCCAGCAGCGCGGGGTGGATGCCGTAGCCGTTGACATCGGTGCCGACCGGCAACGCCACCTCGCCGTAGACCACGTCGGGTTGGTCGGGGTGATAACCGATACCCCGCACGGACCGGAACAGCGGGCTGTAGGACCAACCGAGTTCGGCGAACCCCTGGTAGAAGCTTTCTACGTCGATAGCCTGCAGGTCCCGCGCGGGTTGCGCCCCGAAAGACGGCCGAGACCACGGCGAATCGGTGCTCAAGGCGCCGCTGGCGTGCAACACCCATGCGGTGGATCTGGCACCGGTGCGAGCACGCACGCTAAAAGGCCGTCGTCCATCGTGTTCGGCGGATTCCACCACGATTTGCACGTCGGTAGGGGACTGCTCGGACAGCACCAACGGGGTGTGCAGGACCAGATCGTCGATCACCGGACACCCGGCGTGCAGACCGGCGTGCAACACGAGCTCGACGAATCCCGTCGCCGGAAGCACGACGCTGTCGTGCAGCATGTGCCCGCCGAGCCAGCCCTGCGTGCTAGTCGACAACCGCCCACTGAGCACCACCTGGTCCTGACCGGCCAAGTAGGTCAGGGCACCCAAGAGGGGATGATCCGGGCAGTCCAGGCCGGCGGCACTGACCTCGCCGGCCGGGGTGGGAGCCAGCCAGTAGGGCCGGTGCACGAACGGATATGTCGGTAGCCCAACAACATCGGTGTCGGGGTAGAGGTCGGGCCAGGAGGGGCTGTGGCCGTGGGTGTGTAGTTGGGCGATCGCGACGGTGAGGGTGTCGAGCGGGGGTCGGTCGCGGTGCATGGTGGGGATCACCACGAAGTGGTCGGAGTCCGCGCTGCCGGTGAGGGTGTCGGTGATGGCGGGGGCGAGCACGGGGTGTGGGGAGAGCTCGACGAACCGGTGCGCGCCGTGGGTGAGCAGCTCGATGATGCCGTCGTGGAATCGGACGGGCTCGCGCAGGTGTCGGGTCCAGTACTCCCCGCAGGTGAGTTGGTCGGGGGTCGCGATGGTGCCGGTGAGGTTGGACAGGATCGGCACGCTGGGCGCGTGGAAGGTCAGGCCCGCCGCGACGGCAGCGAACTCGGGTAGCACCGGATCCATGAGGGCCGAATGGAATGCGTGGCTCACCGATAGCAGGGTGGTTTTGTACTGACGCGCTGCGCACTGCTCGCCGATGCGGTCCAGTTCGTCCGACGGCCCGGAGACGACGACGGAGGTGGGGCTGTTGATCGCGGCGATGGTGGTGTTGGGGTGGTCGGTGAGCAGGGCCGTGACGTCGTGTTCGCTCGCTGTTATTGCCATCATCGCGCCGGACGTACACGTTTGCATCAGCCGGCCGCGGGCGGCGACGAGGTGGGCGGCCTCGGTCAGGCAGAGGACTCCGGCGAGGTGGGCGGCGGTCAGTTCGCCGATGGAGTGGCCCATCAGGTAGTCGGCGGTGATGCCGGCGGCGGCCAGGACGGCGTGCAGGGCGACGCCCCAGGCGAACAGCGCGGGTTGGGCGTACGCGGTCTGTTGCAGCAGCGCCGCGAGGTCGGTGCCGGGTGCGGCGAACATGACGTCGCGCAGCGCGACGTCGAGGTGGGGGTCCAGCGCGGCGCAGACGTCGTCGAGGGTGGCCGCGAACACCGGGTGGCGGTCATAGAGTTGGGCGCCCATGCCGGGGTATTGGGCGCCCTGGCCGGGGAGGACGAACACCGTTTTGCCGGCTCGCCCGGCCACGTGCTGGCGCGACGTCCCCGGATGGAGGCGATCAGCGCCCAACGCGCCCAGCGCGTCCAGCAGATCCCGGCGGGGGTCTGCGCTGTCGGCGGGGACGGTGACGGCCGCGCGATGCGGGTGGTGGGTGCGGGTGGTGGCCAGGCTGTAGGCCACATCGCTCACATCCAGTCCGGGATGTTCAATCAGAATGCTCATACAGCCGCTCGGCTTGCGCACATAGCGCCGCCGGGGTGCGCGCCGACACCGGCCAGATCCGAAGCAGGGGCTGTCCTGTGCGTGCGGCCGGGCCAGATCCGGGGGCGACGGGGGTGGGTGGGGCCTGTTGGAGGATCAGGTGTGCGTTGGTGCCGCTGATGCCGAACGAGGACACCGCCGCGGTTTTTGGACGGCCGGTTTCGGGCCAGGGGATCGGCTCGGTGAGCAGCCGCACGGTGCCGGCGGACCAGTCGATGTGTGGGCTGGGCCGATCGACATGCAGCGTCGCGGGCAATACGTCGTGGCTGATGGCCTGGACCATCTTGATCAACCCGGCCGCCCCGGCGGCGGCCTGGGTGTGTCCGATGTTGGATTTGATCGATCCCACCCACAATGGATGCTCGCGCTCCCGCGCGGCACCGTAGGTGGCGATCAGCGCGCCGGCCTCGACTGGGTCGCCCAGCGTGGTGCCGGTGCCGTGGGCTTCGACCACGTCCACTCGATCGAGCCCGAGTCCCGCGTTGGCGACGGCCTGGCGGATGACGCGTTGCTGGGCGGGCCCGTTGGGGGCGGTCAACCCGTTGGAGGCGCCGTCCTGGTTGACCGCCGACCCCGCGATCACCGCCAACACCGGATGCCCGTTGCGGTGGGCATCGCTTAACCGCTCCAACACCAGGACCGCGGCACCCTCGCCGAAGCCGGTGCCGTCCGCGGCGGCGGCAAAGGATTTGCAGCGCCCGTCGGGGGCCAGACCGCGTTGCCGGGCGAACTCGGTAAATGGTTTGGGTGTGGTCATGATGGTGACCCCACCGGCCAGCGCTAGCCCGGCTTCCCCGTTGCGCAGCGATTGACACGCCAGATGGGTGGCCACCAGCGACGACGAGCACGCCGTATCGATCGTGATGGCCGGGCCCTGCAACCCCAACACGTAGGCCACCCGACCGGATGCCACACTCGCCGCCGACCCGGTCATCGCATAGCCCTCGGCGCATTCGGAATTCGTGGCTCCGTAGGGCTGTGCCCAGGTCCCCGCGAACACTCCGGTGTCGGTGCCGGCCAGGGTGGCCGGGTCGATGCCGGCGGTTTCGACGGCTTCCCAGCACACCTCCACCAGCAGCCGTTGCTGGGGGTCGATGGCCTGGGCCTCGCGCGCGGAGATCCCGAAGAACTCGGCGTCAAACCCGTCGACGCCCGCCACGAACCCGCCGTGGCGGGTGTAGGTCTTGCCCACCGCGTCGGGGTCAGGGTCGAACAACCCCGCCAGGTCCCAACCTCGATCGGTGGGGAAACCCCCCACCGCGTCGGTGCCACTCTCGACCAGATCCCACAACGCGTCCGCCGAATCGACCCCGCCGGCAAACCGGCAGGCCATGCCGATCACCGCCACCGGTTCCTCGGTCCGCGCCGCCGTCGTGACGGCGAGCACCGGCGCCGGGCCACCGCTGAGCAAACCGGCCAAATGGTGGGCCACTGCATCGGGGGTCGGGTGATCGAACACCAGGCTGGCGGGCAGGCTCAACCCGGTCCGCGCCGCCAGGTTGTTACGCAGTTCCACGGCGGTCAGCGAGTCGATCCCTAGGCCCTTGAACGGCCGACCCGGGTCGATGGCCTCTGGGTCTGGATGGGCCAGCACCGCACCGGTGACAGCAATGACCAGCGAGGTCAACGTATCCAGTTGGTGCTCGAGGCTCTGGTCGGCCAACAGTGTCGCCAAAGCCTCAGGAACGGCCGCAGTGGCGCCCGACGCGGCCCCGGCGAGCGCGCTGGGATACGCCTGGGCCAGCTCCGTGAGAAGTGGGTGAGAGCGCCACGCGGTAAATGCGGGCAGGAATTGGTTCCAGGAGACATCGGCGATGGTGATCACGGAGTCATCGGCGTCTAGGGAGTGCTGCAGCCCACTGAAGGCGACGTCGGGCGTCATCGGGTTGAGCCCAAGGCGCGCGAAGTAGTCGACGATTTCGCCGGCCACCGCCTCCTCCTGGTCCGCCCACAGCCCCCATGCCACCGACACCGCGGTGCGTCCCCGAGCGCGCAGCCGGGACGCCAGGGCATCCAGGTGGGCATTGGCGGCGGCATAACAACCCTGCCGGGCGCCGCCCCAGACACCGGCCGCCGACGAAAACAGAATGAAGGTCGGGGACGGCTCGTCATCGAGTAACTCGATCAAATTCTCGGCGCCGACGGCTTTCGCGTAGTCGCTGGCCAGCTCCGCTTCCGTGACGTCGGCAACGCTGTGCCATCCGACGGCGGCGGCGGCGTGCACGACGGTACTAATGGGTCCGTGTTCACGACGAATCTCGGCAACCACGGCCGCCAACGCCGCGTGGTCGGTCACGTCCACCGAGACCACGCTGCTGGTTGCGCCCACCTCGCCTAGTTCGGTTTGCAGTTGCGCTGCCCGCGGGCTGTCGGCCGCGCGACGGCTCAGCAAAACCAGGTGACTGGCCCCGGCCGCAGCCAGCCAGCGAACGATATGACCGCCGAGCCGCCCGGTCGCCCCGGTCACCACGGCCGTGCCCGAGGCCGTCCAACTGCGCACCCGACGCAGCGGCAACGGCGCCTGCCGCAGGCGCCGCACGCTGACCCCGTGGCCGCGGATGGCCAGTTGGTCTTCGGATTGCGGGCAGCTCAGCAGCGTGTACAGCTGCTCAATGCCGCGAGGTGTTGCCGCCTCGGCAACGTCAATGAGCCCTCCCCACCACTGCGGGTGCTCCAAACACACCGACTGCCCCAGCCCCCAGACCGCCGCCTGGCCGGGACTGGGGGCCTCCTCGGGGCCGACGCTGACCGCCCCCCGAGTGATCACCCACAACGGCGCCTCCAGACCGGCGTCGCCATAGGCCTGCGCCACCAACACCGTGGCCATCAGGCCCGCGGACAGGGCCACAAAGGACACCACACCCTCGCATCCGGTGCGCTCGAGCGCGCCGGACAATGCCGCAGCCAGCGCGGTTCTGTCCACCGCGGCGGGATCGATGGCCAGCACGTCGACGTCATCGGCGTAACGAGTCGACAGCCCTGCGATCCATTCATCGTCGACTTGCTCGGCAGCTGCCAAAACCAGCCACCGCCGCCGGGTCAGCGGGAATGTCTTCGGGACGATAGTTTGCCAGCCGATGCGATAGCGCAATTTGCTGACTCTTGACCTCTCCCCAAGGCCATTGCGCCACAGCCGCAAGGCGTCCACAACGGGACCTAGCGACGCGGCATCATCGATGTTCAGCGTCTTAGCCACGGTGTCAAGGGCGCCCTCATTGACGGCTTTCCACAACCGGCCTTCGGCGGGATCGCTGACGTCGACGGTCGCGGCTGGAGCCGGCCAGTAGCGGCGGTGCTCGAACGGATATGTCGGTAGCCCCACGGTATTGGCGTGGGGGTAAAGACTGCGCCAGGACGGGCTGTGGCCGTGGATGTGGAGGCGGGCGAGCGCGGTGGTCAGGGTGTCCAGGTCGGGGCGGTCGCGGTGCAGGGTGGGGATCACCGCCGAGCAGGTCCGCCCCGACAACCCGGCCAGGGTGTCGGTGAGCGCGGGGGCCAGCACCGGGTGTGGGGACAGTTCGACGAAGGTGTGCGGCCCGGCGTTGAGGAGTTCATGGACGGTGTCGTGGAAATGTACGGGTTCGCGCAGGTTGGCGTACCAGTACTGGGCGTTCATGGTGGTGGTGTCCAGCGGGTCGCCCGAGCGGGCGCTGGCCACCGTGGAGTACAGCGGGATCCGCGCCGGGGCGGGGGTGAGGCCGGCCAGCTCGGTGAGGAGTTCTTCGCGTAGGGGGTCGATCTGGGCGCAATGCGAGGCATAGTCCACCGCGAGGCGACGCACCTGCAGGCCATCGTGTTCGCACTCGGCGATGAAGCGCTGCACCGCGACCGCGTCGCCGCTGACGATGGTGTGGGTGGGGCCGTTGGTTGCCGCGATGCTCAACTGCGGGCTCCAGGGTGCTAGTCGGGGGTTTAGGTCCTCGGTGGGCAGTAGGACCGAGGCCATGGCGCCGGTGCCGGATAGGTGCGCGAGGGCGTGGCTGCGTAGTGCGACGATTTTGGCGGCGTCGTTCAGGGAGAGGGCGCCGGCGATGTGGGCGGCGGCGATTTCTCCTTGGGAGTGTCCGATCACGGCGTCGGGTGTGATTCCGTGGCCGGCGAGTGTGTGGGCGAGTGCGACCATGACGGCGAATAGTGCTGGTTGGGTCACGTCGACGCGGTCGAGTGGTGGGGCGGCGGGGTCTCGGTGTAGTACGTTGCGGATCGACCAGCCCGTGTAGGGTCGCAGCGCCGCGTCGCACTCGTCGAGGGCGCGGGCGAAGCTGGGGTGCCGGTCGTAGAGCTGGGCACCCATCCTGGGGTATTGGGCGCCTTGGCCGGGGAACACGAACACCGTCTTGGCGGTCTGGCCGGCTTGGTGGTGGCGCACCACTCCGGGGTGGGGGCGATCGGCACTCAACGCGGTCAATGCCTCTAGCAGGTCCCGACGGGGGTCTTCGCTGTCGGCGCCGACGGTGATGACCGCGCGGTAGGGGTGGTGGGTGCGGGTGGTGGCCAGGCTGTAGGCGACATCGCTTAGATCCGAGCCGGGATGATCAGCCACATGTTCATGCAGCCGGGCGGCTTGCGCGCGTAGCGCGGCTGGGGTGCGCGCCGAGACCGGCCAGATCCCCAGCAGCGCCGGTTGTTCCGCCGGGGGGGGCGGGTCCGGTGCGGGAGCAACCGGGGTTGGTGGGGCTTGTTGCAGGATGAGGTGTGCGTTGGTGCCGCTGACTCCGAATGAGGAGACCGCGGCGGTTTTGGGGTGGTTGTTGGCGGGCCAGGCGAGGGGTTCGGTGAGCAGCTTTACGGTGCCGGTTGTCCAGTCGATGTGTGGGCTGGGTGTGTCCACGTGCAGGGTTGGGGGCAAGACACCGTGGTTGAGGGCTAGGACCATTTTGATGATCCCGGCGGCCCCGGCGGCGGCTTGGGTGTGTCCGATGTTGGATTTGATGGATCCCAGCCATAGTGGGTTGTCGGGGGTGCGGGCGGCGCCGTAGGTGGCGATCAGCGCGCCGGCTTCGACGGGGTCGCCGAGGGTGGTGCCGGTGCCGTGGGCCTCGACGACGTCGACCTGATCGAGGCTGATCGCGGCGTTGGCTGCGGCTTGGGTGATGACGCGTTGTTGGGCGGGTCCGTGGGGGGCGGTGAGCCCGTTGGAGGCGCCGTCTTGGTTGACCGCGGATCCCGCGATGACGGCCAGCACGGGATGCTGGTTGGCGTGGGCGTCGCTGAGTCGTTCGAGGACCAGGACGGCGGCGCCTTCGCTGAAGCCGGTGCCGTCGGCGGCGGCGGCGAAGGCTTTGCAGCGTCCGTCGGGGGCCAGGCCGCGTTGGCGGGCGAACTCGGTGAACAGTGTGGGGGTGGTCATGATGGTGACGCCGCCGGCCAGTGCGAGGGTGGATTCGCCGTTTCGTAGTGATTGACAGGCGAGGTGGGTGGCGACCAGTGATGATGAGCAGGCGGTGTCGATGGTGATGGCGGGGCCCTGCAGCCCCAGGAGGTAGGCCACGCGACCTGAGGCCACGCTGGTGACTGACCCGGTGATGGCGTAGCCTTCGGCGGTTTCGGCACCCGCAGTGTCCGTGGCCCCGTAGGGCTGCGCCCAGGTGCCGGCGAATACTCCGGTGTCGGTGCCGGCCAGGCTGGTGGGGTCGATGCCGGCGGTTTCGAGGGCTTCCCAGCAGACTTCGAGCAGGAGGCGTTGTTGGGGATCGGTGGCTTGGGCCTCGCGCGCGGAGATCCCGAAGAACTCGGCATCGAACCCGGCAGCCTGGGCCACGAAGCCGCCGTAGCGGGTGTAGGTCTTGCCGGCGGTGTCGGGGTCGGGATCAAACAAGCCCGCCAGGTCCCAGCCGCGGTCGCCGGGGAAGGGTTCCATTGCGTCGCCGCCGCCGGCCACCAGGTCCCATAGCTGGGCTGTGGAGTTGACTTCGCCGGGCAGCCGGCATGCCATGCCGATCACGGCGACCGGTTCGTCGGTGCGCCCTATTGCCGGGGCGGTGGGGACGGTGGGTGCGGCGGTATTGCTCAGCTGGCCGAGCAGATGCGCCGCGACCGCGGCAGGGGTGGGGTGGTCGAAGACCAGGGTGGCGGGCAGGGTCAGCCCGGTGTGCGCCGAGAGGCCGTTGCGGAGTTCCAGGGCGGTCAGTGAGTCGATGCCGAGGTCTTTGAAGGGCCGGTCGGGGTCGATGGCGTTGGGGTCGGGGTGGGCCAGCACGGTGGCGGTGGTGGCGGTGACCAGGGCGCTCAGGGTTAGCAGTTGCTGCTCGGTGGTGTGGCCGGTGAGTTGGGCGGTCAGGGTGTCGGCGTTGGTGGTGGCGGCGTGGGGCAGGGTGGCGGTCAGCGCGCAGAGCAGCGGCGGCAGCCGGTGGTGGCGGGCCAGGCGGGCCAGCCCGGGCGCGCTGAGTGGCGCGGTGATCAGGGTGGGGCGTTGGCGGGTCAGGGCGGCGTCGAACAGGGCCAGGCCGTGTTCGTCGGTGATGGGGGTTAGTGCGCGGGTGAGTCGGTCGTGGTCGTGGGTGTTGAGGTGGGCGGTCATGGCTGAGGGGGTGTGCCAGTGGCCCCAGGCCAGGCTGGTCGCGGGTAGCTGGTGGCGGTGGCGGTGGTGGGCCAGGGCGTCCAGGACGGCGTTGGCGGCGGCGTAGTTGGCTTGGCCGGGGGAGCCCAGGACGGCGGCTGCCGAGGAGAACAGGACGAACGCGTCCAGGTCGTGGTCGGCGGTGAGGTGGTGGAGGTGCCAGGCGGCGTCGGCTTTGGCGGCGAGCACGGTGTCGAGTTGCTCGCCGGTCAGCTGGGTGATCACGGCGTCGTCGAGGATCCCGGCGGCGTGGATGACCGCGGTCAGCCGCCGCTCGGCGGTCACGGTGGGCACGAGTGCGGCCAGTTGGGCGGGATCGGCGACATCGCAGGCGGTGATGCTGACGTGGGCACCCAACTCCGCGAGGCGCCGGCCCAGCGCGCCGGCCCCGGCCGCGTTGGCACCGCTGCGGGAGACCAAGACCAGGTGCCGCGCCCCGTGCTTGGTGACCAGGTGCTCGGCGAACAAGACGCCCAGCATGCCGGTGCCGCCGGTGATCAACACGGTGCCGTCGGGGTCCAGCACTGTCGGCGGGGTGAGCACGATCTTGCCGGTGTGGCGGGCCTGGCTCATGTCCCGGAACGCCTGGACGGCGTGGGTCAGCGCGACACTGGTGGTGGGCAGCGGCGTGCACGCCCCGGCGGTGAACCATCCGCTCAACGCTGTCCAGGCCCGCTGCAGCTGCTCGGGCGGCGCGTCGCCCAGATCGCAGGGGTGATAGGTCACCCCGGGGTGGGCGGCGCTGATATCGGCGGGCACCCGGATGTCGGTCTTGCCGATCTCCACGAACCGCCCACCCGGACCCAGCAGGTCCAGCGACGCGTCGATGTAGTCCCCGGTCAAACAGTTGAGCACCACGTCCACGCCGCGTCCGCCGGTCTGGCGGCGGAAAGCTTCGACGTAGTCCAGGGAGCGCGAGGACGCGATGCGTCGGTGGTGCACGCCGATTTTTTCGAGGACGCCGTGTTTGGTGGGGTGGGCGGTGGCGAAGACTTCAGCGCCCAGATGTCCGGCGATCTGGATCGCGGCCTGCCCGACGCCTCCGGCGCCGGCGTGGATCAAGACGTTCTGTCCGGCGCCGAGCCCGCCGATCTCGACCAGCGCGAGGTAGGCGGTCAAGAACGCCACCGGGACGGATGCGGCCGCATGAAACGACCACCCCGCCGGGATGGCGAGCACCCTGTGTTCGTCGGTGATCGCGGTGGGCGCGAACGCGTTGTTGGGGAACAACCCCATCACCGCGTCCCCGGGTCGCAGCGAGGCCACGTCGGCGGCGGTGTCGATGACGATCCCGGCGGCTTCCCCGCCCAGGCCTTCATCGGTGATGGCGCCCAACGCCACCACGACGTCGTGGAAGTTCAGCCCCGCGGCGCGCACCGCGACCTGGATCTGCCCGGGACCCAACGCCGCCGGGGCATTGGTGGGCAGCAGCCTCAGGTTGGCCAAATCTCCCCGGCCGGTGCTGGCCAGCTGCCAATACGGGCTCTGCGGTGGTGTCAGGGCTACGGTTCGGGCCAGCCGGGGTAGATACGCGATGCCGTGGCGTATTGCCAGTTGGGGTTCGGTCGCCAACCCCCGCGCCAGAAGACCGGGTAGGGCGTCGCCGGTGGTGCTGGTGTCGTCGGTGTCGAGCAGGGTGATGCGGTCGGGGTGTTCGTTGTGGGCGCTGTGCAGCAGCGCCCACAGCGCGGCGTGCGCCAGGTCGGGGGCGCGGTCGTGCACGCTGACGCTGACCGCATGGCGGGTCAGCACCACCAGCCGGGTTTCGGTCGTGTCGGTGCGGCTCAGCCAGCCCTGCAATTGGGTGACGGCGTCGCGGGTCAGCGTGTGGATCCGCCGGAGGGGATCGGTGTCGGGGGTCGGGGGTGGCGGCACCACCCAGACCGCGGCATCGGTGCGGGATGGGTCCACCTGCGCGAGGTCGGTGTGGATCGGACGGTGGCGCAGGGCGGCCGGTAGCTGCTCGGGGTCGCCGCTGACCACCACCCAGTCCGCTAGGTCAGCTCCAGCTGGTGGCGCGGTCTGCGGCAGCGGTGACCAGGCCAGCTCCAGCACGCCGTCGTGGGTTCCGGTCATCGGGGTGTGCTCGCTGAGACGTCCGGACAGCTCGCGCACGACCACGGTGTCGATGTCGAGGACGGGTGCGCCGGCGGGGTCGGTGGCTGAGAGGCTGAAGGTGTCCGCCCCGATGGTGGTCAGGCGGATCTGCAGGTGGGTGGCGTCGGTGGCGTGCAGGCGGACCCCGGTGAACGTGAACGGCAGCCGTGGTGTGGTCGCTTCGCCCGCACGGTCAACCAGCATCGCGGCCAGTGGGTGTAGTGCGGCGTCCAGCAGCGCGGGGTGGATGCCGTAGCCGGTGACGTCGGTGCCGGCGGGCAAGGCCGCCTCGGCGTGGATGATCTCGGGGTGGGCGGGGTCGACGCCGATCCCGTGGACTGCCCGGAAGGGGTCGCGGTAGCTCAGGCCGTGGGTGGCCAGCCGGGCGTAGAAGTCGTCGACGTCGAGGGCCGGCACGCCCGGCGCGGGTGCGCCCGGGGCGGCGGGGCGGGTGGGGTCGTCACTCAACACGCCGGTGGCGTGCAGGGTCCAGTCCGCCGACACCCGGTCGCTGGTGCGGGCGTGCCAGGTGAAGGGCCGCCGCCCGCCGGCCTGGTGCGGGTGCACGGTGATCTGCACATCGGTGGGTGTGTCGGCCAGGACGAGGGGGGTGTGCAGGACGAGTTCGTCGATGACCGGGCACCCGGCGCATTGGCCGGCGCGCAGGATCAGATCGAGGAACCCGGTGCCGGGGAACACGGCGGTGTCGTGGACGTGGTGTCCGGTCAGCCAGGGGTGGGTGGTCAGCGACAGCCGGCCGCTGAGCACGACCTGGTCTTGGTCGGCCAGCTCGGTCAACGCGCCCAGCAGCGGGTGTTCGGCGCGGGTCAGGCCCAGCCCGGCGGCGTCGACCTCCCCGGCAGGGGTGGGCGCCAGCCAGTAGCGGCGGTGCTCGAACGGATACGTCGGCAGCCCCACGATATTGGCGTGCGGATACAGCCTCTCCCAGGAGGGGCTGTGGCCGTGGGTGTGCAGGCCGGCGAGCGTGCTGGCCAGGGTGTCCAGGTCGGGGCGGTCGCGGTGCAAGGTGGCGATCACCGCCGAACCTCGCGAGGCCTCGGCGAGGGTGTCGCTGATCGCCGCCGCCAGCACCGGGTGCGGGGACAGTTCGACGAACCTGTGGTGTCCGGCGGCCGACATCGCGGCGATCGTGTCGTGGAACGCGACGGGTTCGCGCAGGTTGGCGTACCAGTAGGCGGCGTCCATGGTGGTGGTGTCCAGCGGGTCACCCGAGGATGCGCCGGCCACCGTGGAATACAGCGGGATCCGCGCCGGGGCGGGGGCCAATCCGGCCAGCTCGGTCAACAGCTGATCGCGTAGGGGGTCGATCTGCGGGGAGTGCGAGGCGTAGTCCACCGCGAGCGATCGCACCTGCAGGCCCTCGCGCGCGCAGTCGGCGACGAAGCGCGCCACCGCGGCGGGCTGGCCGCTGAGGATGGTTTGGGTGGGGCCGTTGATCGCCGCGATGCTCAACTGCTGGCCAAAGGGTGCCAGCCGGGGGGCCAGGTCGGCGGCGCCCGCCAGTACCGAGGCCATCGCCCCGGTACCGGACAGCCGGGCCAGGGCGCGGCCGCGCAGCGCGACCACCGTGGCGGCATCCTGCAATGAGAGGGCGCCGGCGATGTGGGCGGCGGCGATCTCTCCCTGGGAATGCCCGATCACCGCGTCGGGCACGATCCCGTAGCCCGCCAGCGTCTCGGCGAGTGCGACCATCACCGCGAACAGCACCGGTTGCACGACGTCGACGCGGTCGAGCGGCGGGGCGGCGGGATCCCCGCGCAGCACATCGCGCACCGACCAGCCCGTCCACGGGTGCAGCGCCGCATCGCACTGATCCACCGCGTCGGCGAAGCCGGGATGGCGGTCGTAGAGTTGGGCGCCCATGGCGGGGTATTGGCCGCCCTGGCCGGGGAACACGAACACCGTCTTGGCGCTCTGCCCGCTCACCTGGCGGCGCGACACCCCGGGATGGGGGCGATCAGCACCCAGCGCAGCCAGGGCCTCGAGCAGATCCGCGCGGGGGTCGGTGCTATCGGCGCCGACGGTGATCGCCGCCCGGTAGGGGTGGTGGGTGCGGGTGCTGGCCAGGCTGTAGGCCAGATCCGTGAGGTCTAGATCGGGATGATCATCGAGGTGCTCGCGCAGCCGGTCGGCTTGCGCGGCCAACGCGGTCGGGGTGCGCGCCGAGACCGGCCAGATCCCCAGCAGCGGAGGATCATCCGCCGGGGCAGCAACCGGGACGGGTACCGGGGCTGGCGGGGCCTGCTGCAGGATCAGGTGCGCGTTGGTGCCGCTGATCCCGAACGAGGACACCGCCGCGGTGCGGGGGTGACCGTTGACCGGCCAGGCGACCGGCTCGGTCAGCAGCCGCACCGTGCCCGCCGACCAATCGATATGCGGGCTGGGCGCATCCACATGCAGCGTCGCCGGTAACACGCCGTGCTGCAGCGCCAGCACCATTTTGATGATCCCGGCCGCCCCCGCGGCGGCCTGAGTGTGGCCGATATTCGACTTGACCGACCCCAACCACAACGGACGTTCGCGATCACGGGCGGCGCCGTAAGTGGCGATCAGCGCCCCAGCCTCCACCGGATCGCCCAACGTGGTGCCGGTACCGTGGGCCTCCACCACATCCACCCGATCCAAACCCACACCGGCGTTGGCGGCGGCCTGGCGGATAACGCGTTGCTGGGCCGGCCCGTTCGGTGCGGTCAACCCATTAGACGCGCCGTCCTGGTTGACCGCCGACCCCGCGATCACCGCCAACACCGGATGCCGGTTGGCGTGGGCGTCGCTGAGCCGCTCCAACACCACCACCGCCGCACCCTCACCCCACCCCGTACCGTCGGCGGCCGCGGCAAACGCTTTGCACCGCCCGTCGGCGGCCAGGCCACGTTGGCGGGCGAACTCGACAAACACCGTCGGCGTCGCCATCACCGTCACCCCACCCGCCAGCGCCAACCCCGATTCCCCGTTGCGCAGCGACTGACACGCCAAATGCGTCGCCACCAACGACGACGAACACGCCGTATCAACCGTGATAGCCGGACCCTGCAACCCCAACACATACGCCACCCGACCCGAGGCCACACTCGTCGCCGCCCCGGTCATGGCGAAGCCCTCCGCGGTGTTGGAGTTGGCGGTCCCGTAGGCCTGTGCCCAGGCCCCGGCGAACACCCCGGTGTCGGTGCCCGCCAACGTGGCCGGGTCAATCCCCGCGGCTTCCAGGGCTTCCCAACACACCTCGACCAGCAGCCGCTGCTGAGGGTCCATAGCCAGGGCCTCGCGCGCGGAGATCCCGAAGAACTCGGCGTCAAACCCACCGGCCTCGGCCACAAACCCGCCGTGCCGGGTATAGGTCTTGCCCACCGCATCCGGGTCAGGATCAAACAACCCCGCCACATCCCAACCCCGATCGCCGGGGAAAGCACCCACCGCGTCGGTGCCGCTAAAAACCAGATCCCACAACCCCGCCGCCGAATCCACCCCACCCGGGAACCGGCACGCCATCCCCACCACCGCCACCGGCTCCTCGGTGCGTCCCGCAGCCGAAACGGCCAGCGTGGGTGCCGGACTTCCGCTGAACAAGCCAGCCAAATGCCGGGCCAGCGTGGTTGGGCTCGGTTGGTCAAAGGCCAGTGTGGCCGGCAGGCTCAACCCGGTCTGCGCAGCCAGGCAGTTGCGCAGTTCCACCGCGGTCAGTGAGTCGACCCCGAGGTCCGTAAACGGCCGGTCAGGCTCGATGGCGTCGGGGTCAGGGAGCGCCAACATCGCCGCGGTGGCGTCGGTGACCAGGGTCGTCAGGGTGCGTAACCGTTGCTCGGTGGGTTTGGCCGGCCAGCCGGGCGGCCAGCGAATCAATGCTGGCCTTCGCGGCCTGCGGCAACGGCGGAGGCGCGGCCCGCGTGAGCCCCAGCCCCCCGACAGCCCCGGCGGTCCCGGCAGTGGGGGTCAGCCAGTAGCGGCGGTGTTCGAACGGGTATGTCGGGAGTGCAACGACATTGGCGTGGGGGTAGAGGTCGCGCCAGGATGGGCTGTGGCCGTGGGTGTGGAGTCGGCTCAGGGCGGTGCCTAGGGCGTCGCGGTCGGGGCGGTAGCGGTGCAGGGTGGGGATCACTGCCGAGCGGGTCGGTGCTGGCGTTGCGGCGAGGGTGTCGCTGATCGCGGGGGCTAGTACCGGGTGTGGGGAGAGCTCGACGAAGGTGTGCTCCCCGGCGTCCAGTAGTGCCTGGATGGTGTTGTGGAAGTGGACTGGTTGGCGCAGGTTGGCGTACCAGTAGTGGGCGTCCATGGTGGTGGTGTCCAGCGGGTGGCCCGTTGATGTGGTGGCCACGGTGGAGTAGAGCGGGATCCGGGCGGGGCGCGGTGTCAGTGCGGCCAGTTCGGTCAGGAGTTGTTCGCGTAGTGGTTCGACGTGCACCGAGTGTCCGGCGCAGCCGGCGGGTATCAGGGCTGCTTGCAGGCCCTGGGCCTGGCAGGCGGCGACGAACTGGTCCACCGCGGCCGCGTCGCCGCTGATGACGCTGTGGGTGGGGCCGTTGGTCGCGGCGATGCTCAGTTGTTGGCCCCAGGGCGCCAGTCGGGGGCTTAGGTCGTCGGCGCCGAGCAGGATCGAGGCCATGGCTCCGTGGTCGGAGAGCTGGGCCAGGGCGTGGCTGCGTAGCGCGACGATTTTGGCGGCGTCGTGCAGTGAGAGGGCGCCGGCGATGTGGGCGGCGGCGATTTCTCCTTGGGAGTGCCCGATCACCGCGTCGGGCACGATGCCGTAGCCGGCCAGTGTCTCGGCGAGTGCGACCATGACGGCGAACAGCGTGGGTTGGATGACGTCGACGCGCTCGAGTGGCGGGGCGGCGGGGTTTCCGCGCAGGATGTCGCGCACTGACCAGCCTGTGTAGGGGTGCAGCGCGGTGTCGCAGTGGTCGAGGGCGCGGGCGAAGCCGGGGTGGTGGTTGTAGAGTCCGGCGCCCATGCCGGGGTATTGGGCGCCTTGGCCGGGGAAGACGAACACCGTGGTGGCGGGGCGTGCGGGCAGGTGATGGCGCACTACTCCGGGGTGGGGGCGCCCAGCGGCCAACCCGCTTAGCGCTGTCAGGAGTTCCGCGCGGGGGTCGGTGCTGTCGGTGGTGATGGTGATGGCGGCGCGGTAGGGGTGCTGGGTGCGGGTGGTGGCCAGGCTGTAGGCCACATCGCTGATTTCGGTGTCGGGATGATCAACGAGGTGTTCACGCAGTCGGGTGGCTTGCGCGCACAGCGCCGCGGGGGTGCGTGCCGAGACCGGCCAGATCCCCAGCAGCGGTTCATCCGCCGTTGCGGGCGGGCCAGACGCCGGGGCCAGCGGGGCTGGTGGGGCCTGTTGCAGGATCACATGCGCATTGGTGCCGCTAACCCCGAACGACGACACCGCCGCGACGAGACAGCTGTCGGGTTGGGGCCATTCGCTGATGGCGGAACGCACATGCAGAGTGGATTCGTGCCCTGCCAGCGCTTCGTTCGGGTGGACGAAATTCAGGCTCGGGGGCAATAACCGATATCTCAGAGCCAGCGCAGTCTTGATAACGCCAATAACTCCGGCGGCGGCCTCGAGATGCCCAACATTGGGCTTTACGAAGCCCACCACGAGAGGGTTGCTGGGCCCTCTTCGAGGACCGCAATAGACAGAGACTATCGAACGAGCCTCAGCGAGATCCCCGACCGGAGTGCCGGTCCCATGTGCTTCGATGTACTGGACTTCATTTGGCTCAACATCGGCGGCGTTTAGTGCAGCACGCAGTGTACGTTCTTGTCCCTCCGGACTGGGTGCAGCCAGACTGGGTCGTGGGCCGTTGTTGACAATCGCGCCGCCGCGAACTACGCAAACTATTCGATCGCCGTGTGTCAGCGCGTCAGAAAGATTCTTCAGAACAACAAAGCCGCCCCCTTCTCCGCGCACGTAACCATTAGCGCGCCGATCGAACGGACGACATGTTCCATCTGGTGATAGCACTCCTAATTCAGCGACAGATAAGCCTGCGTAGGGGTCCAGATTGAGATGCACCCCACCCGCCAACGCGAGTTCGCATTCACCCTTGCGCAGGCTCTCTACCGCCATTGTGATCGCCGTCAGCGACGACGACTGACCAGTATCAATCACCAAACTTGGCCCGGTGAACCCAAAGAAGTGGGATATCCTTCCGGCAATAACCGAGCGTAGAGACCCCAACATGGTTCTTGGGGTGGGCGCTATGCGCCCCGACATTAGAGAAACAAAATCATCGCGCATTGCCCCGACAAACAAACCCACCGACTTGCCCGAGAGTTTATTGGGGTCAATGCCCGTGTCTTCCAGAGCCGACCATGCAAGTTGCAGGGCCAGCCGCTGCTGCGGATCCATTTCTTCGGCTTCGCTATCGGATATTCCAAAAAAGGGCGCATCAAAGCCCAATCGATCCTCAAGAAACCCGCCATATCGTAGGGCTTCGGGAAACTCAAAATCAACAGGAATCGAATCAAGCAATTGTTGCGGCGGGTCGGCAGAAATGCTGTTGCCGCCTTTGCTGATCAGCTGCCAAAACTCGTTGGGATTAGAAGCGCCAGGCACCTGGCACGACAGCCCGACAATGGCGACGCCGTCGGGCGCGCTGGTGTCAACGTTCATCGGTTGGGCCGCCGTGAGGATCTTTATCTGGTGCCGTTTTCGTGAGTCACCCCTTGGTGCGACACGCTTCCTCGGTCGTCGGATGCCTCTTGCGGCAATGATGGGAACGTCGGAGTGCCAAGGGCGTGAGGCCGCTTCATCCGCTTAGCTCCTTGTTCACCGAACTGGTAGGCCGCGGGGCGATGAGATGCGCCGCCCGCCGAGGCCTGGCCCGTGAGACTACATTGGGCACCTGGCCGAGAACCGCCGAGTCGTGACAAGTGAACGTCGTCCGTGCACCGAAGGTTGCCGCTGACCGTCGCGCCGCCCCAAACGCGGGCACGCTCGCGCAGACCGCCGCTGAAACTCGTTGCACGGCAGTATGTGTACACGATCCCTACACGAGCACACCAGTTACCTGTGCCGGTTTCCCACGAATTTGTCAATCAAGTCCCGCCAGCCGAGAGAGTTCCCTAACATGTCGCCTGGCCGGATCGCCGGGGTGCCGGACCTTCGTGCCGCATTGCCTGATCGTTTGCGCTAGCTTCGCGCCGTGAAGTAGGCGCGAATTTCGAAGCGATGTGGGTCGTGAATTGAGGCTCGGGTTTCGATTTGACTCACGGATTGGTCGGTTGCGATCTGATGCGCCAACGCCGTAGTACATTCGCGTCGTGTCGGACCCGGACCTTTCGATGACCGACGCAGCGTCGCCGGGCCGGCTGATGCGGTTCTTCCAACTACTCGCCCACCCGCGGGCCCTGCCCGCGATCGTGGTTCTGGCGGCGATGTTCTCGCTGCCCTCACTGTTCGCCGGCTTTTTTGCCGACGACTTCATTTTCATCGCCCAGCTCGAGGGCAACGTGCCGTCCTCGGAGCACACGTCGCCCTTCGATCTCTATCGATTCGCTCCCGGCGATCCCGCAGAATTTGACCGCTCGATTCGGGATGGGCCGTATCCGTGGTTCACCAACCCCAGCTACAAACTGCATTTCTGCCGACCGCTGACGAGTCTGCTGATCACGCTTGATCACAGCGTCTGGGGCCACAACGCGCTGGGCTACCACCTCACCTCAGTGCTGCTCTACGCCGCGCTGGTCCTGTGCGCGGGCCTGTTTTTCCGGGTGGTCGTCGGCGTTCGCCACCCCGGGCCGGCGGCGGTGACTCCGATGCTGGCCGCGCTGCTCTTCGCCATCGACGCACATCACGTGTATCCGGCTGGCTGGGTCGCATGCCGCCACCTGGTGATTGCCGCAATCGCCGCGGCGCTCGGCCTGACTGCGCACGTGCGATTCATTCGCGACGGATGGCGACCCGGTGCGTGGCTCGGTCCGCTCGGCATCGTGATTGCCCTGCTCGGTGGCGAAGCCGGTCTCGGCGGCGTCGCCTATTGGCTCGCCTTCGATGCCTTGGGTCCGGCGGCCCCCGAGCGGTCATCGCCGCGTGCCCGGCTGCTGGCCGCCGCGCCCGTTCTCGCGATCGCGGCAACATATGTCTGCGCCTATGTCCTGCTTGGCTTCGGCGCTGCGGGCGACAGCGTCTACGTTGATCCCGCCAACAACCCGCTCGGATTCCTCCGGGCCGTCGCCGAGCGAGTCCCGGCCCTGGCGGCGATCGCGCTGACCGGTTTTCCCGAATACATCCCTCTCTTGCCTGCCGCGCCGTTTGTGGTGGCCGGGTTTGCCGTGGCCGCGGCCCTCTTTGCGCTATACCGGATCACGAGGCCCGCCATCGCCGACGCAGAGCGGGCCGCAGTGCGTTGGCTGGTTCCGGGCGCTCTACTGTCGCTGGTCCTGATATCGGCCGGGTTGACCACCGCGCGGCTACTAATTCTTCCCAGCCTCGGCACCGCGTTCTTCCTGGCCGTCTTGATCTACCGGGGCAGCCAGCGTCTGGCCGCCGCCGGTTCCCATCGGGGGCTCCGCGCGGGACGCGGAATGCTCGTCGCGGCGCACCTGATACTCGCCCCAGTGGTGTTCGTCGCGGGCTCGATTATGGTCGCGGTGCTGGCCAGCAAGTATAGGGCGGTGTTCTTCCAGGCCGACATCGACCATTCCGCGAGGAGCCATGTGGTGGTCTTGGCCGCCTGGGATCCGTTCATCGGCTATTACCCCGGCTGGGTGGCCCAAGCGCTCGCGCCGCGGGCCGTCAGCGCCTGGCATATCGTGTCCATGGCCCAGAGCGGGCACCGCTTCACGCGCACCGGTCCTGCCAGTTTCCGCCTGGACGTGCTCGACGGAGCCATGCCTCCCGCCCTGCGGGGCCTTCGTTCCCCCGAAACGCCTCTGCGCGTGGGTGACTCGGTGGACCTCACCGGCGCAAAGGTGACCGTCGCCGCCGTCAACGGCGTCGTTCCCACATCGCTCGACGTGACCGTTGACGTTCCCCTCGACGACCCCGCACTCGCCCTGCTGATTTGGCGCGACGGCCGCTACGTCCGGTTTGTCCCGCCACCTGTCGGTGCCACTGTCCAGCTCGCGCCGAGCCGCACCGTTTTGTTCTGAGTTTTCCTCTGAAACCGGTATGCGCCGACCATCGGTCCCTTCGTCGCAATTGCTATGGTCTTTCGCCATGGCAACTGAAACAGGAGTGGGTGAGGCAGATGCCTCGACCAGCGAGACGGAATCAGCGCCGGAGCCGGTGCCCGGGCCTGGGAAGATACTGATTTGGTCTGTCCATTTCCCGGCTTCCGATCCGGACAATGCGGACCAGCCGCCTCCGAGGGTGACGGCCAGTGTGACGCTCGATGATCAGAATGGCGCCGTTGTGCACGCCAAGGCGGCAGGCCCGATCGATTACCAATCGGGTTCGATCAGTCGTGGCGCCGCGGTGACGGTTCGACGCGAATCCCCGGGGGATGAGGCTTCCGATGACACGGTGTGGGTGTTCGATCTGGTTGATGCGGTGGACTCGCCAGAAAGCAGTGACGAATAAGCGACACCGGCCATCGCGGTTCGACGAAGGGCAGTCCATCGCATGAATTCTCTTGAAGGGAGCCAGGAACGATGATCACCGGTCGGGATCTCATTGAATTGATCGCTGCGTCCGGAATCGAGGTGGACACCGCAGACTTGCGCGACGATGTGAACCTGTATGCGCAGGGCTTCGATTCGCTCGACATGGCGAACCTGGAGCTGCAAATCGAACAGCGCTGGGGGGTCGAAGTCAGCTCGGAGCAACCGGTCAAACTGTGGACCATCAACGCCTTCGTCGACTTTCTCAACGCAAAGCTCAGCGGCGCCGACCTCTGGAGCTGAAACGCGAGCCTCGTGGCCGAGTCTCATCCGCTCGCTTGGATCAACATGTCGCGCAGGCGCCGGATGTCGACCTTGCCGGTACCGCCGCGCGGGACATCGTCATCGGACTCCAGCACCAGCCAGACGGTCGGCACCTTGAAGGCGCTCAACAACCTGCGGGCGGAGCCCCGCAGCTGCTCGGCGCGCAACCCGCTGCCGCACAACACCGCCGCGCCTACCCGTTCGCCCGCAGCGCCGGGCACGTTGGTGACAAAGGCGTTATCGACGCCGTCGATGCCGCGCAGCGCCCGCTCGACCTCGCTGGGGTAGACGGCCGCGCCGCTGACCTTGAACATGTCGTCGGATCTGCCGGCGTAGAACAGAAAGCCGTCCGCGTCCAGGCGGCCGAGGTCGCCGGTCGGGTAGAAGCCGTCGGCGGTGAACAACTCTTCCCGGCTGCGCCGGCAGATGCCGCGCAGTGTGTGCGGGCCCCGGACCTGAATCTCGCCGACGGTCCCGGACGCAACCGGGCCGCCGCCCCCGGGCTCGACGATGCGGATCTGGAGGCCGGGGAACGGCTTTCCGCAGCTACCCCATGCGGTAGGCGGCATGTCGGTGTCGGCGGGGTAGCCGCAGTACGGCCCGAATGTCTCGGTCATGCCGAACAAGGTGGCCCGCGCCCCGGGTTGAGCCCGCAGCATCGGCGGCAGTAGCGCCTCCAGGCTTCCCGGCCGCAGCGCCGAAAGATCGACCGTGCCCGCGTGTCGCGCCAGTGCCTCGGCCTGATCTGGCCAGCCCCGAAACAGCGTGACCCGTTCGGTTTCCAGCAGGCGCAGCGTGCTGTCGGGCCGGGGCACCGCCTCGGTCACCAGGGTGGCGCCGGCGAGCAGGACGGACAAGATCCCGCTGCCGAAGCCGCCCACCCAGAAGAACGGCAGGGGCAGATACAGGCGAGTGTCCGCGGTGATGCAGCGCGCCGCCAGCCCCGACCTGACGGCGGTCAACGCGTTGCCGTGGGAGTGGATGACGCCCTTGGGTGCTCCGCTGCTGCCCGAGGTGAACATGATGACCAGCGGGTCGGCCGCGGTTACCGTCTCGGTCATGGCGTCGACGATCCCGCGTGCACCGGCGCCGAAGGTCAGCTGCGCAAGCCGATCGGCCGCCCAAACCTGCCGTAACGCAGGCAGTTCGAGCCGCGGGACGGATTTCAGGTCGTCCAGGTAGCGGTGGCCGCGAAACTCCTCGACACTCACCAGGATCTGGACCGACGCGGTGCGCAGTTGCGCGACCAGTTCGCCGGCCTGTAGCAGGGTGCTCAGCGGGACCAGCACGGCGCCGATCCGCGTCAGAGCGATCGCGACCTGCACCCAGCGGGCGCTGTTGGGCATGATCAGTCCGACCCGGGTGCCCTTGCCGACGCCGGCCTCGACAAAGGACGCCGCCAAATCCATTGTGGTGATGTTTATTTCGTGGTAGCTGATGCGGGTGGCCGGATCGATCACCATCGGCTTGGGGCCGTGGTGGCCGGCGCGTAACCTCACCAGGTGGTCGATGGTGTCAGACATCGAACAACCTCTTCAGTCGTTGTGTGTCGACCTTGCCGCTGGACAACAACGGTAGTTGGGCGCGGGGCAGGGCCAGCAACCGTTTGGGAATCTTGTACGCCGACAATTCCCCGCTGAGACGGTCACGCAACGCCATTTCGTCAAGACCCGACCCGACCACGACCGCGGCCACCAGTTCTCCCCGCTCGGCGTCCGGAATGCCCACGACGTGAGCCTGGACCCCGGCCACCCTGGCGATCGCCGCTTCGACTTCGGCCGCCGACACATTGGCGCCCGCGGTCTTGATCATCGCGCTGCGCCGTCCGGCGAAATAGATGAATCCCTCGGCGTCGGCGCGCACCAGATCACCGGTGTGGAACCAGCCATCGGCGTCGAAACACTCCTCGCGGCGGCGCTTGTAATAGCCCTGCATCACGTATGGGCCGCGGATGCACAGTTCGCCGACTCCCGCGGAATCTGGATCGATAATCATGGTCTGGAAGCCGGGCGCCGGCTTACCGAAAGATCCGCGCCGGCTTTCGGGTTGGTCCGACTCGTCGGCACTGATCGATACCACGCTGCCGGCCTCGGTCATCCCCAGCATGTTGTGCCGCAGTTCCGGGTCGGCCGGTCGGGCATCGGGTGCCATGATCGGATACAGGTTCCCCCGCCGCATGGATGACAGGTCGCGCCCGGCGAAGCTCGGATCGGCGGCCAAGTGAGCGATGCCGGCCACGAAACCATTGGTCATGGTCGGCTTTTCGGCCTCGAGCAGGTCGAGCGTCGCGCCCGCGTCGGTGGCGTTGGAGCACACCAGCGTGGCGCCGGCGACCAGGGTGGCAAGCAGCCCGAAGGCGAGCCCGCCGATCCAGAAGAACGGCGAATTGCAGAACAGCCGGTCCTGCGCCCTCAAGCTGCGGATCGAGTTGAGGTTCTGCTGGTGCGCGAGCAGGGCGGCATGGGTGTGCATTGCCCCCTTGGGGGTGCCGGTGGAACCCGACGTGTACACGATGGCCAGCAGGTCCGAGCCGTCGACGTCGTCTTCGATCGCGTCCAAGAGCGCTGGGTCGACGGTCCGTGCGAGCCTGTACACGCGTTGGTGGCCTATTGCGACGTGACGCAATTGCGGCGCGGCTGATGTGGTCGTGGCAAACAACCGGTGATCGGAATCGAGGTCGGGAACCGAGAGGTCGGGAACCGCGAGCGCCTCGGCCAGCCGTCGAACGTAGTCATGCGACCGAAAACCCGCGGCGCTCAACAGGATTTCGACATCGCCGTCGACCAGCTGCTCGCCCAGCTCGCGCGCCGTGGCGAAGGTGGAGAACGGGACAATCACCGCGCCGATCCGCGCCGCCGCGAGCGCCCCCACGACGAACTCGGTGCCGTTCGGATAGAGCAGTCCCACATGGGTTCCCTTGCCGGCGCCGAGCGCGATCAGCCCGCGGGCAAGCTCCGCCGAGCGGTGATCCGCCTCGGCGTAGCCGAGGCGGGCTCCCTCGCATACGAGCAGCGGGTGGTCGCCGCGGCAACCTGCTTGGCGCCGCAGGATCTGGGCGACGGTGGGGGAGTCACCGGGCATGGTCGCTGGGCACGGCGGGCGCATCGAAGTAGCGGCGGACCGCGTGCAGATCGGCCTTGCCCGACGGCGTCCGCGGCATCGTGTCGACGATCGCAATCTCGGTGGGAATCTCGTAGCCGGCCAGTCGCTTACGCAGGTACTGCGCCAGCTCGCCGGAATCGGTGGATCCAGACCGGCGCAGTTCCACCATCGCGACGGGCGCCTCCCCGAGGCGCTCGTCGGCGCGCCCCACCACCGCCGCGGCCGCCACCGCGGGGTGGCTCTCCAGCGCGGCGCGCACGTCGTCGGGTATCACCTTGAAGCCGCCGCGGATGATCGCCTGATCCGCTCGCCCGACGATCCAGACAAAGCCGTCCGCGTCGATGCGCGCGAGGTCGGTGGTTCGCATCCAATCAGCCGACGGCCCCAGCTGTCCCGGCTTGACCTCCAGCAGGCCGGTTTGATCGGGCCCGAGTAGGGTGCCGTCGTCGCCGACCACCCGCAGCAACGCGCCGGGGTTGGCCCGCCCGACGCTTCCGCGCTTTGCCCGCCAGTGCTGCTGATAATCAGTTAAGGTCCAGCCGGCCACGCCACCACCGAATTCGGTTGCAGCATAGGAGGTCAGGACCGGCATCCCATACTTCTCGGTGAAGGCGTCGGCGTCCTGGGCCGACAGCGGCGCCGTACCGCAGGTCACCGCGCGAATGCTTGCCAAGTCGTCGCGGTCCAGGTTGGAATGCAACACCGTGCGCAAGGCGGCCGGTACCAGCGACACCGTGCTTGGCCGGTGTCTGCGCACTGCCGAGGCCCACGCGTCCAGCTCGAATCGTTCCAGCAGCACAAAGGATCTCGCCTCGCTGACGCACTGCAACACCCGAAACACCCCGCCGATGTGCACCAGCGGGGAGTTGACGATCGCGACGCCGCGGCGCAGCGCCGCCGGCGCCGGCGCGGCGTCAGGTTCGGGCCCCAGCACGCTGCGCGCGAGCATGTCGTAGCTGAGATCGACTCGTTTGGGCGGCCCGGTCGTTCCGCTGGTCAACATCCGAACCGCGACGTCGGGCCGGGAGGGGGGCGGGGCGGGGCGCAGTGCCGACCCGCCCGTGTCGCCCAACGCAGCGGAGAGCGGCACCGTCGGGGTCCCGGCGGCAACCAGCGCGGCCAGGTCGTCGGGTTCGCCGACGATGAGCGGTAGGCGCAGCGCGCCGACGTCGGCCCTGGTGCGGTCGTCGCCGCGCGAGGGGTTGATGACGACGACGGTTCGGCCGGCCAGCAGCACGCCGAGGAACGCCGCCACCTGACCGGGCCGGTTGCGCAGCAGCATCCCGATCTGCGGCGGGCCGTCGGCCGCCAGCGACGCGATGCGCCGTGCCGCGTCGCCGATCTGACCCCACGACAGCCATCGGCCGCCGTACTCGATCGCGTTGCCGTCGGGTTGCAGGTCCAGGACGTCGGCGATGCGTTGAATCAAGGGGTGAACGGCCATCACCGGAGTTTCGGTTGGCGCTCGGCACCCTCGACAGCCTCGTCAGCCTCGCCCCGCGAGGCCAGTTCGGCCTTGCCGAGCGGGTTGCCCAGCCGGGTATATATCAGCCCCTGCTCCAACGCGGCCCGGTAGGGCTTGTCGAGCGACTCCCAGATCGCCTTGACGGTGCCCTGGGTGGCGGACGGCGGCTTGGCGGCGATCGTCGCCGCAATCTCGTGGGCGCGGGCCCACAAGTGTTCCGGGGAAACCACTTCCGAGACCAGGCCGATCCGCAGCGCGGTGTCGGCGCTGACGCGTTCGTCGTTGCCCATCAGCGCTATCCGCAACGCCTCACCCAGACCGACGCGGCGCATCAGCCCGATCGGCTCCAATGCGCAGACCAGGCCGGCCGATACGTGTGAGTCGAAAAACGTTGCGTCATCCGAGCAGATGACCACATCGGATTCATTGACAAAGTAGAACGCGCCCGCGGTGCACATGCCCTGGACCGCGCACACCACCGGCTTCCACATCTTCTGCCACTTGGGGCTGAGCGCCTCGCCGGGATCCTCGTGATTCCATACATTTTCGGGCTGGCCGTACGGTGTCTTGATGTCCAGCCCGGCGCTGAAGGCCCGGATGCCGGCCGCGCGCAGCACCACCGCGTGGACGGAGTCGTCGAGTTTGACCGTGCGCCAGGCGTGAGCCATCTCGGTGCACATGGCGCGGTTGAACGTGTTCAGCTGCTCGGGCCGGTTCAGCGTGATGGTGGCGACATGGTCGCCTGCGTCGACGTCCAGCAGGATGGTCTCGTAGTCGTCGTGGCTCATCGGCACTGCCAATCCGGTGCCCGCTTTTCGACGAATGCGTTGGGGCCCTCGAGCGCATCCTCGGTCCGCAGCACGCGCTCGCGGAACGTTTCGGCGAGCATCTCGGCTTCGTGCAGCGGCAGGTCCAGTCCCTTGAGGATGGCCAGCCGGGTCCCCCGAACCGCAAGCGGCGCATTGGAATTCACGACGCCGGCGATCTCGGCGGCCCGCTCCATGAGGCGTTGGTGCTCGACGATCTCGCTGACCAGCCCAAGGTCGAAGGCGCGCTGCGCGTTCATCCGCTCGTGCTTGCCCATCAACGCCATCCGCAGGGCGACCGATCGGGGGAGCACCCGGGCCAGCCGCACCAGCTCGCGCCCGGCGACCAGCCCGATGCTGACGTGTGGGTCGAAGAAGGTCGCACGGTCGGAGGCGATCACGATGTCCGACGTGGTGACCCAGTCCAGGCCGGCGCCGCAGCACAAGCCGTTGACGGCGGTCAACACCGGCTTGGCCATGCGGCGAAACGGCGGCGTGCCCTCCTGAGGCGCCTCCCACTGTTCGTACGTCGACAGGTACGGCCGCTCGTAGATCACCTTGCCGTCGCCGGGAATCTCCTTCACATCCGCCCCGGTACAGAACGCGCGGCCGGTGCCGGTGACCACGAGGAGCCACACCTTGTCGTCGTCCTCGGCCTCGTCGTAGGCGGCGCGGAGTTCGGTGATCATGTGTGGGCTGAGCGCGTTGAGGGCGTCTGGACGGTTCAGTGTGATGGTGGCGGTATGCCCGTCGACCGCGTAGGTGATGGTGTCGAACGAGTCAGCAGACATGCCACCAGACATCAGTGCTCCCTTCACCGCCCTTGGAAGTCCGGCGTGCGGTGCTCCCGAAACGCTGCCAGCCCTTCTTTGAAATCGCTTGTCCGACAAGACAATTCTAGGTTGAAAAGCTCCTGCGTCATGGATTGGCCCAGCGACGTGTGCTGGCCGAAATCGAGGGCCTGCTTGGCCAGCCCGATCGTCACCGTCGGCCCGCGGGCCAGTCGGTCCAGCAGCCCTCAACGGTGTCGTCGACTTCGCCCGCGGCTACGGCCTGGTGAACCAGTCCCCAGTCGGCCGCCTCGGCTCCACCGACTTTTTCGCCGAGCAGCAGCATTCGGCGGGCCCGCGCCAGGCCCACGAGTCGGGGCAGCAGCCAGGTGGCCCCCGAATCCGGGCTGAAACCGCGGTCGATGAACGGCTCCCAAAACACGGCATCGTTGGCGGCCACCGTGAAGTCGGCGGCCAGCGCGAGATTGCAGCCCATGCCCACTGCCCATCCCCGCACGCTGCACACCACCGGCAGCTGGATTCCGTGGACCAACTCGATCACCCGATGGGCTGCGTGCGGAATCCGCCGCACCAGATCGCCCGTTCGCGGACGTAGGGCCCCGGGACTGTTCGCGGCCACCCAGTCGGCGCCGGCGCAGAAGTCGTCCCCGCTGCCACGGATGTGGACCGCGCGCAGCGACTCGTCGGTGGCGGCATCGGTCAGCGCGCCGATCAGCTCTTGAATCATCAACGGGGTCAACGAGTTACGGTGCGCCGGGCGGTCGAGCGTGAGCCGCAGGATTCCGCCGTCCCGGCCGGCCGTGACCGACCCGCCGGCATCGGCTGCGTCGGCGTTGTGAATCACCGTCGAATCCGGCCTTTCTGCCGATACGGTTACCCATACAGTAGGGAATACGATTGCTACGCTGTATAAGTTAGCAAGGAAACATTGCGGACGGAACAGGCGGGTGGAACCCGGTGAAGGATGGTCGAGCTGCGCCTCTGGAAGAGGGTATGCCCGCATCGATGCGGACCGGTGACGCCAGATTCGGTGAGGCCCCCCTCGCCCAGACCGTCGCCGCGGCGGCGGCGATCCGGCGCCTCAGTTCCTTGCTGCTCGCGATGGAACACCCGCACCCGACGGTGGACGCGATGATCGCGAAATTCGCCGAGTGGGAAGGTGAGCTGGCCGCCGCGGCTCCGACGGACAGCGCGGCGCGTGTCGGCGAGGTCGCCGGCGACCCCCGGCGCGTCTACCTCAACCACGCAACCGAAATCGGCGCCTACAACCCATGCTTTCCCGAGTACGAGTTCGATCACCTCGATCCCGAGAATGCCTGCGGCCGGGTCTCATTCCCCCTGGTCTATGAGGGACCGCCGGGGCTGGTGCATGGCGGCTTTCTCGCCGTGTTCTTCGACTGCGTTATGCAGCATCACAATTGCGTCGCGGGCCTGTCCGGCAAGACGCGGTCGCTTGGCCTGACCTTCCGGCGGCCCACGCCGATACTGACCGAGCTGCGCTTCGACATCGTCCGGTCGCAGATCGAGCGGGGTATCGCGTCGACGGCCCGGCTGCTGCTCGACGACGAGGTGCTCTGCGCCGGTGAGGTCAACACGTTGGCGTCGCCGCCGGAGAAGCTGTCGGCATTTCAGTTCGGTAGGCGGCGAAAGGAGTCCGGCTGATGACCGCCTCGGGCGCAGCGGACGATCGCGTACTTTTCGACGTGGATTACGACCGGCGAATCGCCACGATCATGCTGAACAACCCAAAGCAACGCAACTCCTACGACGCCACCATGCGCGACGCCGTCGCCCGCTGCCTGGATCGGGTGGCCGAGGACGACGACCTCACCGTGGTCCTGCTGCGCGGGGCCGGGGGAGTTTTCAGCGCCGGGGCCGACATGAACAACGCGTACGGCTGGTACGGCGACTCCGGCGCGAAAGGCCGCGCCGCCAATGCCCCCCTCCCGACGATCCCGACGATCCCGGTGATCCGGCGGCCAGGCGCCGCCCCAGTCAGCGTCGTCGACTTACAGTGGACCGCAAATCATTTGGCTTCTACCACAACTTGATGGGCTTTCCGAAGGTGACGGTGGGTGAGATCGCCGGGTACGCCCTCGGTGGCGGATTCGAGATGGCGCTGATGACCGACATCTCCGTCATCGCGCGGGACACGAAGATCGGCATGCCGGCGACACGCTTTCTCGGGCCCGCGCTCGGCAGCCTGCACATGTTCTTCCACCGGTTGGGACCGGTGCTGGCCCGGCGGCTGCTGCTCACCGGTGACGTCATCGAAGCCGACGAGATCGAGCATCTCGGAATCTTCACCGACACATGCGATCCCGGCTCCGTGACGGCGCGCGCCCGGTACTGGGCCGAGAAGGCGGCGAGGATGCCGGCCGACGGTGTCGTCATCGCGAAAGAGGCGTTCCGCCTGGTCGAGCAGACCCAGGCGTACCACGGCGAGGAAGTGGCGAGCTATCTGTTCCACGCCTTCGGGACCAATCTGCAGTTCGCGCCGGGTGAGTTCAACTTCGTCAAGGCGCGCGCGCAACACGGAACCAAGGAGGCGTTCCGGCTGCGTGACGAGCACTTCCACGTGCCGGAGCCAGGAGCGGAATAACCGGCCGACAACGGGACTCGGCGGCGGCTACCGCGTGTCGGTCGCCTTGGCCCGCGCGCGTGCAGCGGCGGGCGCGGCGGCCTTGCGTTGCCGGGCCGGTGCCGGCTTGGCGGCCCTCTTGCCCTCCTCGATCAACCTGCCGGCATGATCGAGGATGCAGTCGAGCCCGTACTCGAAGTTCGTTTCGTCGGGCGCCCCGATCCGGTGGCCCTTCCCGGTCACCCGAGCGATCAACGGTGTCGTGTGCGGATCGATGGCCACGGCGTCCTCGATGGCGCGCGGTCCGCTGTTGTCCGCCGACTGATTCTTTTCGTACAGCCGCTGCAGCACCACCGACCCGCGGACGTGCAGTGAAACCGCGGAGTAGGTGTCGAAGGCGTCCTCGGGCGACAGGCCTGCCTCCACCAGGTTGGCGATCGCCCGCTCCATCTCCTGAGCGCCCACCCGCGCCGCCTTGGGACTCAGGGCCGCGCGAATCAATATCAGATCGCACAGTATTGGGTTGCCCATGAACGTCTTACGCATCAGGCGCGCGTGATTCCGCAGCGTTTCGCGCCAGTCGCTGGCCTCGACGTAAGGGGTGGCAAACACGTACTTGCTCAACGCGCGATCGGTCATCGCGTTGAGCAGATCGTCCTTCTTTCGGAAGTACCAGTAGATGCTGGTGACTCCCACGCCAAGGTGTTTCCCGAGCAGCGGCATGCTCAGGTTGTCTATCGACACCTGCTCTGCGAGTTCGAAAGCCCCGCTGATGATGTCATCGGGGTTGATGGATCCGCGTTCACGGCGCTGACGCTTGTCGGCGGTTGCCTGCTTCGCCACTACGGGCACCTCCATCAAGGTCAATCCTGCGCATGCAGCCCGGGCGGGGTCACCGGTTCAACCAAATCTACCGGCAGTTCCGTCTCCCACCTGCGCATACGCATGCGTGTCGTCGTTCTCGGCGCTGCTGGGAATGCTGTTTCGTGCGATTTTTCCCTTGTTACTGTAATACCTATCGTAGGCTTGTTGGTAAATACTCCCTCTGATCCCAATGCACTCGGCCTCGCCGCCGACATCGGTGACGTCGCACGGGTGGTGTTGACGGGCGCGCCCCGCCGATCGACGCTGAAAGACCTCCGCAACGACCGCGATCGAGCGACAATAGCGACGTGATCGTCACGCCCGAACCGGCCGATCCATCGGCGCCGGTTCCCACCAGGGGTAACGCCGCCGCGATCGGCCACCGTGTTCACGATGACGTGCCTGAGGTCGTCGTGAACGCGGTGGCCGACCTGTGCGGCAGGCCTCGCGCACGCGGCTGGATTCACCTGTTCTCCGCGGCCACCGCCATGGTGGCCGGTGCGGTGCTGGTGGCGGTGGCCGCAATCAACGCTTCGCCGTTGGCCGGTTGGGCCACGCTGATCTACGCGGCCACGATCGTCGCCATGTTCACCGTCAGCGCCGCCTACCACCGGGTGCACTGGCGTTCCCCGAGCGCCCACAAGTGGATGATGCGTGCCGACCACTCGATGATTTTCGTCTTCATCGCCGGCTGCTACACCCCTATCGCGCTGTTGACGATGCCGCCGCGCATCGGGATGCAGGTCCTGACCGTGGTGTACGCCGGCGCTGCAGTCGGCGTGGCCCTCAAGATGCTGTGGCCGTCGGCGCCCCGGCGGATCTGCCTACCCCTGTACCTACTGCTCGGCTACGTGGCGATTTGGTTCGCCCGAACACTCGTCGACGGCGCGGGCGTGGTTGTGGTGGCCTTACTCGTGGCGGGGGGCGTGCTGTACAGCATTGGCACGATCTTTTATGGCTTCGGCTGGCCCAACCCGTGGCCCAACACATTCGGCTTTCACGAGTTCTTTCACGCGTTCACGGTGGCCGCGGCGACCTGCCACTACATCGCGATCTGGGTCGTCGTGCTGTAAGCACCGGCGGATGCGTGACATCCAACCGACGGGAGGAGTGGACCGTGGCCACAGCGACCGAGGCGCGTGCGTGGGCGCGCGCAGCGTTGCGGGGAATCGGTGACTCCCTCTACACGCCGTTCTGCGGCGTCGACGGCGACGACATCGATTGGGACGCCTACCGAACGCTGGTGCGCTACTGCGTCGGCGATCTCGGGCACCCGATGTTGTGGTGCACCAGCGGCATCGCCGAGTTCTGGTCACTGACCCTCGACGAGCGAAAGCGCTTGCTGGAGGTAGCAATCGAGGAAGCACGCGTGCTGAATCCCGACGTCGTCGTGCAGGCCTGCACGGCGGCCACGTCGGCGAAGGACTGCCTGGACCTGACGCAGCACGCGCAGCTGGCGGGCGCCGACATCGCCTACATCCAAACGCCGATGATGGAGGCGCACGGGGGCGAAGGCGTGCTGCGCTTCTTCAAATACATCGCCTCGCGCACGGACATCGCGCTAGGCATGTTCAATTCCCCGTCCTCGGGCTATGTCTTGACCCCGGCCGAAGGCGCGCGGATCTACGACGAGGTGGCCGCGGTGTGCGCCACCAAGGAGGGCGCCTTCCGGCCGGAAGCCAGCCGGATGTTGCACGGATTGGCGCCCGACCTGGCGGTCTGGGAATGCGATCGAACGGTGTACCGTGCCGGATGGCTGCGCGCCGGAATCGTCTGCCCGGCACAGCTCGGCACCGCCGGCTATCTGTTCGAGACTCCGCAGCGGAGGCTGTTTTCGCAGTACTGGGACCTGGTTTTGGCCGACAAGCTGCTCGAAGCGATGGACTACGGGCGTGACTCCGGCCTGGACCAATTCGATCTCGACATCGGGTCCTGGTGGACCTGCTACCCGGGGCGATCGGACTACTTCACCCACTGGGGTGGCGCGTTCAAGTACGCCGCCTCGGTGCTGGGCCTGCCGATCGGCGACTACCCACACTCCCGGCCGCCGCAGGCCGAGCTGCCGCCCCAGGCCAAGACGCAGATCGAGAATGCCTACCGGCGCCTCGGCCTCGTCGGTTCGTGACCGAACGCGGTTAACCGAGCCGGAATTCGCTGGTCTATGCGGGTCCGCGGTAGTTGTGGAAGGCGGTACCGATAGGTATACAGTATGGGTACAAACTACGCGCGGTCCAAGTAATTCGTCATGCCTGAGGAGACGTCGATGAGCAGCGCCGACGGCGAGGACGCGGTGCTCTACGAGGCCACCCCCACCGGCGTCGCAATCCTGACGTTCAATCGGCCGGATCGTCTCAATGCCTGGGGTCCCGACATCGCCGCCGGGTTCTACGCCGCGATCGATCGCGCCGAACAGGACCCGGAAATCCGGGTGATCGTGCTGACCGGTCGGGGCAGGGGATTTTGCGCCGGCGCCTATCTGGGTAAGTCGAGCTCCGAGGTACAAGCCGACAAGATAGGCGAGACCATGAAGAAGGCGGGTCAGACGAACCTGGCCGACCTGGTTGGCGAACGCCCGCCGCATTTCGTGACCACGCTGCGCAAGCCCGTTGTCGCGGCGATCAACGGATCGTGTGTCGGGATCGGCCTGACCCAGGCGCTGATGTGCGATGTCCGGTTCGCCGCTGCGGGGGCGAAGTTCGCCACAGTGTTCGCCCGCCGCGGGCTGATCGCCGAATTCGGTATCTCCTGGATACTTCCGCGCCTGACCACGTGGGGTGTGGCCCTGGATCTGTTGTTGAGCGGCCGCACCTTTCTCGCCGAGGAGGCGGCCCAGTTGGGCCTCGTCAAGGAAGTCGTCGCCCCCGAGGATCTGATGAAGCGGGCGTTGGCCTACGCCGACGACATCGCCCGGAACTGTTCGCCGGCCTCGATGGCGGTGATCAAGCAGCAGGTATACGGCGACGCCACTCGCGATGTGGTGGAAGCGACTTCGCAGGCCGAGGTGCTGCTGCACGAGGCGATGCCGCGGCCGGACGTCATCGAGGGAATCACGAGCTTTTTGCAGAAGCGGCCACCGCAGTTTCCCTCGCTTGCCGCCACGGAAGCGTCGGGGACGCCGCGTGGTACCTGAAAGGAAGATCATGTCGAACTTGGCCTACAAGGCGATCGACGTCGACAACCACTACTACGAAACGACCGACGCCTTTACCCGGCACCTGGACAAGAAGTTTCGCCGGCGCGGTGTCCAGATGTACAGCGACGGCAGGCACACCCAGGCCATCATCGGCGACAAGGTGAACCGCTTCATTCCGAACCCGACATTCGACCCGATCATCGTGCCGGGCTGCCTGGACTTGTTGTTCCGCGGCGAGATTCCCGACGGCGTCGACCCGGCGTCCCTGATGCAGGTCGAGAAGCTGGAGCTGCGACCGGAATACCAGGACCGCGACGCCCGGGCCGCGGTGATCGACAGCCAGGGCATCGAGAAGGTCATCATGTTCCCGACCTTCGGGTGTGGTGTCGAGGAGGCGCTCAAGGACGACGTGGCCGCCACTATGGCGTCGCTGCACGCCTTCAATCTGTGGCTGGACGAAGACTGGGGCTTCGACCGTGACGACCATCGCATCCTGACGGCGCCGATGATCTCCCTCGCCGACCCCGAAAAGGCGGTTGCCGAAGTCGATTTCGTCCTGGACCGCGGCGCGCGGCTGGTGCATGTGCGTCCGGCTCCGGTGCCCGGGGTCCCGAAGAACCGGTCACTTGGACATGGGGCGCACGACCCGGTCTGGGCGCGCCTGGCCGAGGCGGACGTCCCGGTGGCATTCCACCTGGGCGACAGCGGGTATCTGAAGATCGCCGGCATGTGGGGCGGCAAGGACACCTTCGAAGCGTTCGCCGCCCCCGACCCGCTCGACAAGATCCTCGTCGACGACCGGGCGATCCACGACACCATGGCCTCGTTGATCGTGCACGGGGTTTTCGATCGCCACCCCAAGCTGCGGGTCGCGAGCATCGAGAACGGTTCGGAATGGGTCGCACGACTGATCAAGCGGCTGAAGAAGACCGCGAATCAGCAGCCGCGCTGGTTCCCCAACGACCCGATCGACACTTTGCGCCAACATGTTTGGGTGTCGCCCTACTACGAGGAAGACCTGTCTGCGCTGGCCCAGAAGATCGGTGTCGAACGCATTCTGTTCGGCTCGGACTGGCCGCACGGCGAAGGACTGGAGTCGCCGCTCTCCTTCACCGACGAACTAGGCGGGTTCGACGACTCCCAGGTCCGAAAGATCATGCGCGACAACGCGTTGGACTTCCTCGGAGTCAATGTGGCACTGGCGGCCCCCGCAAAATGAGGCGGCTCGGGCCGTGAGCGAATGGACCATTGGAGCGGTCCTGGACGCCATCGCCGACGTCGTTCCCGACCGCTTGATGACCGTCTGCGGAAACCGCCGGAGTACCTTCGCCGAGTCCGCGCGGCGCACCAACCGGCTGGCAAACTACCTCGGCGACCAAGGATTCGGCGTGCACCGTCCGCGCGCGGAACTGCAGGGCTGGGAATGCGGTCAGGACCGGGTCGCGCTCATCATGTACAACGACCTGTACCCCGACATGGTGATCGGATGCCTCAAGGCCCGCGCCGTGCCCGTCAACGTCAACCACCACTACTCGCCGCGCGAGATCCGTGAACTGCTCGAGTACCTGCGGCCGCGCGGCGTCATCTACCATCGTTCACTCGGGGCCCGCTTCGCCGAGGTGCTGGCTGCGAGCGGTGCCGAGCTGCTGATGTCCATCGACGACGGAAGCGCGGTTCCCGAACTGCCGGAGGCAATCTCGCTGGACAACATCGTGGCGCGGGGAAGCGCCGACGGCAACGACGGTTATGCGGCGGGCTCGCCGGACGACGTGATCATGATGTGCACCGGGGGAACCACGGGGCGGCCCAAGGGCGTCCTGTGGCGACAGAGCGACATGTATGTGCTGTCGATGGTGGGGGCCGACCACGAGAGCGTCACCGAGATCCATGACAAGGTCCGCGGCGGCGGCGCAGCCTGGTTCGCGGTTTCGCCGCTGATGCACGCCGCCGGCATGTGGACGGCGTTCGCGGCGCTCTGCGCCGGCCTGCCCGTCGTGCTGTACGACGACCGCCACAAGCTGGACGTACGGTCGGTGTGGGAAACCGCCGAGCGCGAAAAGGTGGGCATGATGACCATGGTCGGCGACGCCTACGCCGGGCCACTGATCGCCGAACTCGGCGCGCATCCATATGACTTGTCCGCCCTTAAGTCTATTGGGACCGGGGGAGCCGCCACGAACGCGAAATACAAACGGGCACTCATGGAATGCCTGCCACACATCACCATCATCGAGGGCTACGGATCCTCGGAGACCGGCAACATGGCGTTCGGGTACAGCCACCACGGAAGGCCAAGCGAGACCTTTGAACCCAGGTTCGGCGCGACCGTCGTCTCCGCCGACCGCAGCCGGTTCCTGCGGCCCGGTGAGCAGGAGATCGGCTGGGCCGCCAGGACGGGCCGCATCCCGCTCGGGTACTTCAACGACGCCGACGCCACCCAGCGGAACTTCCCGGAGATCGACGGCCGGCGGGTGGTGCTGCCCGGCGACCGCGCATCCATCGAAAAGGACGGCACCATACGCCTTTTCGGTCGCGACTCGCTGGTGGTGAACACCGGCGGCGAAAAGGTGTTTGTCGAGGAGGTCGAGGAGGTGCTACGCGCCCATCCGGGGGTTGCCGACGCGCTGGTGGTCGGACGGCCGAGCGAACGGTGGGGGCAGGAGGTCGTCGCGCTTGTTGCGCCGCAGGCCGATTCGGACATCTCGGAAGACGAGCGGGCTCTCTATGCCCACTGCACCTTGCAATTGGCGCACTTCAAGGCGCCCAAGGCTTTCATCTTCGTTGACCAGATTCAGCGCCTCGGCAATGGAAAACCGAACTACCGATGGGCCAGAGAGCAAGTCACACAAAAGGTCACGTCATGACGGGCCATATACCTGGCAAAGTGATTGACTGCCTGATCAACGTGCACTTCGGCGAGACCGAATCCCAGCCCACGTGGATGCTCAACGTCCGCGACGACTATTTCAAGGGACCGGAGTCGATGTTCGCGCCGGTGGATCTGTCCGAGCTGCTCGAGGAGATGGATGCCCACGGTGTGCAGAAGGCGATCCTGATGGACAACCTCGCGCACCCCTCGACCACCGCGCGTAACTTCGCCGAGGCGAAGCCGGACAGGTTCGCCTTGGCCATGGGCGGGGTCAATCTGCTGCGTCCGGTGCGCCCGCTGCGTGAATTGGCCGCCGTCGTGTCCGACCTGCCGGTCGCCTACGCCATAGTGGGACCTAGCTTTTGGGGCGACGGCCGATACCCGCCCAGCGACGCCGTCTACTACCCGCTGTACGCCAAGTGCGCCGAGATCGACCTTCCGCTGTGCATCAACACCGGCATTCCCGGACCGCCGATCCCCGGCGACGTGCAGCATCCCATGCATCTGGACCGGGTCTGCGTACGGTTTCCCGAGCTGCGGCTGTGCATGATCCACGGCGCCGATCCGTGGTGGGACGTCGCGATCCGGCTCATGCTCAAGTACGCCAATCTGCGGTTGATGACCTCGGCGTGGTCGCCCAAGCGGTTGCCGGAAAGCCTGCTGCACTACATGCGAACGCGCGGCCCGAACAAGGTGATCTACGCATCGGACTGGCCGGTGCTGCGGATGCGTCGGGTGATTCCCGAGGCTCGCGCGCTCGACCTTCCCGCGGAGGTGCTGGACAACTATCTCTACAACAACGCGCAGGAATTCTTCTTCGGACGGGAGCGCTGAGAAATGGACCGCTACGAACTGCGCAGACTGGATTACAGCCTGTCCGACGACCAAGCCGACCTGCAGTCCGCGTACAGGCGGTTCTTCAAGACCCACTGCTCGATCGAAACGGTCCGTGCCGCAGAGCCTTCCGGCTTCGACAAGAACCTGTGGGAGCGGCTGTGTGCGATGGGCGCGACCACGATGGCCCTGCCCGAGTCCGCGGGCGGTGACGGCGCGACCCTTGTCGATCTCACGTTGGTGGCCGAAGAGATCGGCCGATCCCTGGCGCCGGTGCCGTGGATCGATCACGTCTGCGCCGCGCGGCTGCTGGCCCGGCTGGGGGCGCTGGACGCCGACACGCAGGGGGTGCTTGGCGGGGAACAGCTCGGTGCACTCGATGCCCGGATCGACGGTGGGCCGGGTCCCCGGCTGATTCCGTCGGGCGCGATCGCCGACCACCTGATCGTCGCCGAGGGGGACCAGATCCAGCGGCTGACGTTCGGCAACCGGCCGGCGAAGGTGGACAACATCGGCCGGCTGCCGATGGCCTGGGTGGACCCGGCCGCCGCCGACGCTCGCGAGGTCATCGCCGGCGGAGCGGACGCGGTCGCGAATTATGCACGGGCGCTGGATGAGTGGCGACTGCTGACCGCGGCGGCCCTGGTCGGTTTGGTCGAGGAGACGATGACCATCGCCGCGGAATTCGCCAAGACCCGGTACACGCTGGGGGTGCCCATCTCGACGCTGCAGGGCATTTCGCATCCGCTGGCGAACATGGCCATCACGGTTGCCGGCGGACGTAACCTCACCCGGCGCGCCGCCTGGTTCCTGGACAACGAACCCGACGAACGACCGGAATTGGCCCCATCGGCGTTCGTGTTCATGGCCGAGGAGGCCACCAAGGCGGCGACGATGGCCGTGCATATCCAGGGCGGCCTCGGGGTATCGGCCGAAGCCGCCGCGACGGCCTATCTAGTGCGGGCCAGAGGATGGCCGCTGGCGGGCGGCGATCCGGGCGCCAGCGCCAAGCGCGTCGCCGAAATCGTGGCCACCCGCGAGCAGGCCGTGTGGGTTTAGGGCGGGCGAGGAGGTGGATTTCTCCAGGGTCGAGCTGTCCGACGAAGACAAGGCGTTTCTCGACGAGACGCGCGCCTTTCTGAAAACACACGTGACCGAAGAGGTCAGGCGCCGCGACCGCGAGACGGGTGACAATTTCGATGAGGGCGTGCATTTGGCCTTCGGCGCCGCGGGGTACCTGGCCTTGGAATGGAAGCCGACATCCGCGGGCGGTTTCAGCCGGGTGCGGCGGCGCATCTGGGAGCTGGAAAAGCGGCGGGCGCATGTGCCGTGGGTGACCTGGGGAACGACGGCCATGGTCGCGCGCTCGGTGGTGAAGTTCGGCTCGCCGGACCTGCAGGACGAGGTCATGCCCGGCGTGTTCAGCGGCCACATCCGGCTGTGCCTCGGTTACACCGAGCCCGAAGGCGGCTCCGACATAGCCACCTGCAAGACCCGCGCGATACGCGATGGGGATAGCTGGCTCATCAATGGTTCGAAGATGTTCACCACCGGCGCGCACAACTGCCAGTACGTGTTCCTGATTACCAACACAGCTCCGGATGCGCCAAAGCATAAGAGCCTGACCATGTTTCTGGTTCCGCTGGACTCGCCGGGCATCGAAATACAGGGCATCCGCACCATCGACGGCGACCGGACCAACATCGTCTACTACAGCGACGTTCGCGTTGACGACAGGTACCGCCTGGGCGAGGTCAACTCCGGCTGGACCGTGCTGCGAGAGCCGCTCAACGCCGAACACGGCGCCGTCGCCGCCGCGCCGGATGGTTTGCAGGATACCTCGATCATGATGCACCAGGCCGGATCCATGGCCACGGCGGTGGACAATGCCGTCGCTCGCGTTGCCCGGCCGGATCCCGGCGGGCGTCGTCTGCTCGACGATCAGTCGGTCGCGTATCGACTGGGCCGCAGCGTCTCCCGGCTGGAGGCGGCCCTGTCGACCCCGAACATCTACGGCAGGGTCGCCATCGCCCAGACCATGCGCGACATCTCGCCGGACCTGATGGACATCCTCGGTGCAGCCTCGGTCCTGCCGTTCGGAACCGACGGCGCCGCGGACGACGGCAGCGCCGAGTACGTGTACCGCTTCGCCCCACTGGTGGGGATCTACGGGGGAACGCTAGAGGTGTTCCGAAACATGATCGGCCAGTACACGCTTGGCCTCGGCAAACCCAATTACTCACCGCCGCGGGAGAAAACGTCCCTGTAGCGCTCACTGATTCGTCGGTGACGCTCGGCGATCGCCATCGCCGACGTAATGAAGGCGCCCTGCGCCGCGGCAGACGCAAGAATTTCGCAATTGGCCGGCGCTAACGTATGGCCCGGCAGCAGCGAAAGGAAAAAGCCGTGGACACCGCTCGCACCCTGAACCCGATTCTTGTCAGCATTTGCCGATGAGCCACGACGACCCCAGAGAGACGAATCTCCGAGCTGGAACAGCAGCTTGCTGAGCGGGAGGGCGCCGCAGACTGCTGCCGGCAAGCCCGCACGACCCGGCTACGTCGCGGCGTTTCGTGGTTGCGGCCGCCCCGCCCAGCACCCGGCAGATGATGACGTACACGTACGTGTTCCTGTTCGGGTGCGTGGCGTCGCTGGGCTTGTTCTCTTCCGCGCTCATACTGCTTGGCACCACCCTGGGCTCGGAAAGGGTCCGGCAAATCGTTGGCGCAGTGGTGTTCTTCGCATTCTTGCTGGGCATCATGCCGGCCTTCGGTGCGTTCCAACGGCGGGTCAATCGCGCAAGGACGGTCCATGTCGACGTCGGGAGCGAAAGCCTGGCCGTGAACACGAAGCCGGGTGCCGTTTTTTCGTTCGGCGATGCGCAGCTGGGCCCGTGGACGCTCGCGGGTTATGGCGGCATGACGAAGGGTATGGCGCTTCACCTGCGAAGTGGCCGGAGCCGCTTCGTTCTCGGCGGACGGGATCATCGCATTGACGCAGGGACATCGATGGAAGCGCCGCCCGTGGACAGCGTCGATGCAACGATGTCGGCCTCGGAGTTCGATGAGCTGCTCACCATGGTCGGCCGCCCGCCTGGGCTGGATGAATCCGGGCCCGTGCCGGGGCAAACGATTCGCTGTCTGCTGACTCCGAACCCAGCGAGAATGTACTCGTCCTCATTTTCCGGGATGTTCAAGAATACGGCAACGGCGCTGAGGCTGAATGCCAAACCACCGCAACCAAGCCTGGCCATAGACGTGGGTGAAGACGCGATCTCGTTGATCGACCTGAAACGCGATGCCCGCACGGCCTCGGCCCCGATCGCGCAGGTGAAGGCGACGCCGGCGGAAAGCACCCGCTCGGTTCCTAGCATGGGTTCGCTGACCACGGCCGTCCTGTTGGTGCAAGTCGCTGGCGCGCGACCACTGACCATCGGGTGTCCCGACTGGGCCGGCCCAGCGACAACGACGTGGGGAGGCAGCACCAAGATGTCCTACCGGTTCGCGTGGCGCGGCGAGGCGCGGCCGGTGCAAGAACCGGCGTTTGTGGTGTCGGACCCGGATTGGCTGACGCTCGTCGAGAAGTTCGGCCTGGCCTCCCGCATGGAAGACAGGGCACCGCAACCGGGCGCCGTCACCACGCCCGGCGGGACGCCACTGGCTCGGCCCAAACGCAAGCTCTGGATCTATGCGGTCATCATCGCGGTGATCATGTTCGTCGTGGTCGCCGCGATCATGACGTTCGCTTTCAACACCATCGACGACCGTCAGAGCAAAGACGATCAGCTGAAGGCGGACAAGGAACGGCAGTTCGCCCTGCCGTTCGCCGACCTGCGCCTTCCGCACGGCGTGGCCGTCGACGGCGCCGGCAACGTCTACGTCGCCGACGGCCACGCCAATCGCGTGTTGAAGCTGACGGCGGGGTCGAGCAACCAAATCGTTCTGCCATTCACGGGTCTCGATCTCTTCGACGGCGGCGTCATCAACGATTCCATCGCCAGTGTGGCGGTGGATGCGGCCGGCAACGTGTACGTCACCGACACCGGCCATAACCGGGTGGTGAAATTGGCGGCCGGGTCAGGTACCCAAACCGTGCTGCCTTTCCGGGGCCTGAATGTTCCCGAGGGTGTGGCGGTGGACAGCGCCGGCACCGTGTACGTCGTCGACTACTTCCTCGGCCGGGTCTTGAAGTTAGCCGCCGACTCGAGCAGCCAAACCACGCTGCCGCCGACCGGCAGATGGGGCAGCCCCGTCGGCGATGTAGCGGTGGACATGGCCGGCAACGTCTACGTCAGCGCCGTCAAGAGTCACTACCGCGGCCGATCTGACAGGTATCTGCTCAAGCTGGCGGCCGGTTCAGACACCTGGACAGCCTTGCCGCCGGCAGCTTCTGGGCGGTTCGTGGCGGTGGACGCCGCCGGCAACGTGTACGTGATCGCGGGAGGCGTGCTGAAGTTGGCGCCGGGGTCGGACCACTGGACTCAGCTGCCCGGGCTGCCCCCCTTCATCGACCCGCTGAGCTTGGCCGTGGACCCTCGCGGCAACAATGTGTACGTCACCGATCACCTGGGCTCGCGGGGCGCCGGAGGCGGCTCTTTCTTCGGCATGTCGCACCCGAAGGACGACGCCCAGGGTTTCGTGCTCAAGCTGCCGGCGGGCTGACCGCCCCGCCGATGCTCCGCGCCCAAATAGCCGGGCGGCCGCAATGGGTCAGGTGCCCTAACCCATATCTCCCGTGCGGGGTCTAATGCCGTCCCTTCCCGCAGCGTGGAGATCGCCCGACTGCTCACCGACGGTCGCCACCAGTCAAAGATATTGCCGGCGAAGCTCTTCGCGATCAGTTCGGCGGTGGCATCGGCGTCTTGCATCAAGGGGAGCGCTTCGGCGAAGCGGGGATCGTCGGGCGCCCCGGGGGATGCCGAAGTGCTCGAACGTGGCGCGCGAATACCCCCGGGGGGATAATTGATAGTATCGGATGCCACAAGCGAAGGGACCACCATGGTTGGTGACGAAGAAAGCATTGCCGCAGTCCTGAATCGGCTGCGACGCGCGCAGGGCCAGCTCGCCGGCGTGATCTCGATGATCGAGCAGGGTCGCGACTGCAAGGATGTCGTCACGCAGCTCGCTGCCGTCTCGCGCGCTCTGGACCGCGCCGGATTCAAGATAGTTGCGACCGGCCTACGAGAATGCACGACCGGAAAGGCGGCGAAGGGAAAGACGCCCCTGACCGAGGCCGAGCTGGAGAAACTCTTCCTCGCGCTTGCCTGACTCGTCGCGTCTGACGTTGACAGTGGTGGAGTGGCCGAGCGATGAGGCAACGGCCTGCAAAGCCGTGTACACGGGTTCGAATCCCGTCTCCACCTCCTTGCGTCGAACCCGTTGCGGGTTTCGGCGGGCGAGCGGCTGAATTGTCCCTCTGAGGGCGAGGTTTCGGCCAACACACGCGTGAATCGACGGCCTGCGGGCTTTGTGTTACCGGCCGTCGCAATGCCATACCCCGTAGGGTATTCTGCGATAGTCTCTTGTCTTGGGTCTGTTGCGTGAACGAGGAGGTCGGCATGCTATCGGTTGGGGGGCGCTGCGCCGTCGCAGAGAGGGCCCTAGTCGTGGCGCGGCGCCGCGTCGGCGGCTATCGCACAGTGCGGACAGAGGTCGCCCAGCGATATCGAAAGCCATCAGAAGGAGTGCCGAACGGCCCTGTCCGGCACACCGACGCAGGCGTGAAACTGGCCGGCACGGGACTATGAACCAATAGGAAAGTTAAAATGATCACTTTTCTCAAGCGCGCTTGGATACCGCTTGTCGTCGTGATGGCCGTTGCGGCCGGTGCGATAGCCGTCGAGCGGCTGCGTGGCGTGTTCGGTTCCGATGAGATCTTTTCGTCCACGCGTAGCAGCGCAGAGGCGATCGTGCCCTTCAATCCAAAGAGTGTGACGTACGAGGTTTTCGGCCCCGGCGACACCGTGGGCAGCGTGAGCTATCTGGACAAGAGTGCGGTGCCGGTGGCGGCGAACTTCACCAGCCTGCCCTGGACCTACACGCTGACGACGACGATTCCGGCGGTCATCGCCAACGTGGTAGCCCAAGGCAATAGGGACAGCATCGGGTGTCGCATCATCGTGAATGGTGATGTCCGCGACGAGCAATCTTCCAGCGGACACCATGCCCAAACCTTCTGCCTGGTGAAGGCAGCATGAAGGTCAAGGATGACGACGCCCGCCCGCTCTTCATGCGGATGGTCCGTACGTTTGCGGTGCCGATCATCTTGGCGTGGCTGCTCTTAACGATCGTCCTCAACGTTCGCGTGCCGTGGATAGAGTTCGTCGCGCGATCGCATGCTGTGACGATGTCGCCGCAAGATGCACCGGCAATGATCGCAGCGAAGCGTATCGGTGCGACGTTCCGGGAGTCCGATTCGGACAACGTGGTGATGGTCGTCCTGGAAGGCAAAGACGAACTCGGCAGCCAGGCGCACACCTACTACGACGGCTTGGTGAAAAAGCTGGCAGCCGACACCAAACACGTACAGCACGCACAGAATCTGTGGGGGGATCGCATCACTGCCGCCGGTTCACAGAGCGGGGACGGCAAAGCCGCGTATGTCCAACTCAACGTAGCCGGCGACCAGGGCAGCACCCTGGGAAACCAGTCCGTCGACGCCGTCCGCAAGATCGTCGACTCTTCGCCGCCACCCGCCGGGATCAAGGCATACGTCACCGGTCCAGGGGCACTCACCACGGACATGACCGAGGCCGCTGACAAAAGCATGTTCAAGATGATGGGCGTGACAGGCCTGGTCATCACGATCATGCTCGCCATCGTCTATCGCTCGGTCAGCACTGTGCTCCTGATTCTCCTTATGGTCTTCATGGAAATGCTCACGGCCAGGGGCGTCGTCGCGATTCTCGGTAACTACAACCTGCTGGGCTTCTCGACGTTCGTCGTCGCCATGCTGTCGTCCCTGGCGATCGCGGCGGGAACCGACTACGCGATATTCCTGGTCGGGCGTTATCACGAGGCGCGTCAGGCCGGTCAAGATCGGGAAGCGGCCTATTACTCGATGTTCCGCGGCACCTATCACGTCATCTTGGGGTCGGGTTTGACGATTGCCGGCGCAACGTTCTGCCTGCACTTCGCTCGATTGTCTTATTTCAAGGCTCTCGGCATTCCTTCCGCAATCGGGCTGCTCGTCGTGATCGCGGGAGCACTGACCGCGGCGCCGGCCGTGGTTGCCGTAGCCAGCCGGTTTGGCTTACTCGATCCGAAACGGACGATCAAGACCCGGGGATGGCGGCGCGTCGGCACCGCTACGGTCCGCTGGCCCGGGCCGATCTTCGTGGCGTCGTTGCTCATTGCGCTCGTCGGCTTGCTCGTCGTGCCCAGCATGAGGATCAGCTACAACGACCGCTTCTACATCCCGTCGAACCTGCCCTCGAACGTCGGATACGCCGCGGCGGAACGCCATTTCAGTGCCGCCCGGCTCAATCCCGATATCCTCATGGTCGAGGGCGATCACGATATGCGGAATTCGAGCGACATGATCATCCTGGACCGGATCGCCAAGGATATGTTCCGGACACCCGGCATCGCGCGTGTGCAAAGCATTACCAGGCCCTTGGGCGGCCCGATCGAACACAGCTCGATACCTTTCCAGGTCAGCATGCAGGCCCTTCCGATACAACAGAATCTGCAGTTCATGAATGACCGGATGGCCGACATGCTCACGATGAGCGATGACCTCGGCGTCATGATCGGCTCGATGCAACGGATGTACGGCCTGATGGGCAAGCTGAGCAGCACGACTCATCAGATGGTTGGCGACATGGGCGATATGAAATCCACCATGGACGAGATGCGAGACCACCTAGCCGATTTCGACGAGTTCGCCAGGCCGCTTCGCGGCTATTTGGACTGGGAACAACACTGCTTCGACATCCCTGTCTGCTGGGCGACAAAGTCGGTGTTCGAGGCCATCGACGGCGTGGACAAGTTCAGCGAGAACATGAGCACGCTTCTCAAGGACATGAACAACGTTGACGCGGTGCTGCCGCAAATGCTCGCACAGTTTCCGCCGATGATTGCTGTCGCGAAATCCATGCAAGGGACCCTGCTGACGCTGCACAGCAGCTTCTCGGGGCTGGTCACTCAAATGTCGCGGATGACGGACACGGCGAGCGCGATGGGACAGGCCTTCGACTCGTCGAAGGCCGACGACTACTTCTACCTACCGCCGGAAGCGTTCGACAATCCCGACTTCCAACGCGGTCTGAAGCTCTTCTTGTCGCCGGACGGCAAGGCAGCGCGGTTCATCGTCACCCACGACGCGGACCCGGCAACTCCCAAAGGCATCTCGGCCGTCAAGCCGGAACTCGCGGCCGCGCACGAGGCCGTGAAGGGAACACCCCTGGCCAACGCCAAGTTCTATCTCACCGGCACAGCTGCGGTTTACAACGACATCCAGACCGGATCGCGATTCGACCTGCTGATCGTCGGAATAGCAGCGCTGACACTGATATTCGTCGTCATGGTGGTCATCACCCGCGCTCTGGTCGCTTCGCTGGTGATCGTCGGCACGGTGCTGCTATCGCTGGGTGCCGCCTTCGGGCTGTCCGTGCTGGTCTGGCAACACATTTTGGGACTCGACCTGAACTGGATCGCCCCAGTGTTCGGGTTGATCATTCTGCTGGCCGTCGGATCCGACTACAACCTCTTGCTTGTGTCGCGATTCCAGGAGGAAATCGGGGCGGGTCTGCGGACCGGAATTATCCGTTCGATGGGCGAAACCGGCGGTGTGGTGACCGCGGCGGGACTGGTTTTTGCCTTCACCATGATGTCCATGGCCGCGAGCGACCTGCGCTCGATTGGGCAGGCCGGCAGTACGATTGGCCTTGGTCTGCTGTTCGACACTTTGGTCGTGCGCTCACTGATGACGCCGTCGATCGCCGCGCTGCTCGGCCGCTGGTTCTGGTGGCCGCTCAAAGTGCGCCCGCGACCGGCCAGCTCCATGCTCCGGCCCTTCGGGCCGCGGCGGCTGGTCCGCTCCCTTCTGCTGGGCGAGGACGCCGATGTCACAACTATCAAGAGCCAGAAGTCGTTTGGTGGTGCAGACGTGGCGCCAGCCGCCGCGACGAGGTCACTGGACGAGCATGCTGTCGCAACCCCTTAGGTCATAGGAGGTCATAATGCCCTCGCGGTGGGGCCACTTTCGGGGCCGATGGACTCTACCGCCGGGGGTTTATGTGCTGCATCGTCGTCTCCATGGCGGATGCACCTGAATCGAAGACAGAATCAGCCGCTGGGCTCGGAGAGCCCTGCCGCGACGAACGATACGAGTTGCCAAGTCGGCTCATGCAAACCGCGGCGTGGGTTGGCATCGTCGCCGGTGTCGTGTTCGTCGTCGCGGTGGTCTTCTTCTCGGGAGCCTTGTTGGGCTGGTCCTCGGGCGGCGATTTTGTAGGGCACCGTATCGGCTGGGTCGACGGCAACGGGGGAGGGGCCGGTACGTGCCCGATGATGAACCAGGGCGACATGATGAAGCCCGGGGAGATGGGCCCGATGGGGCGAATGCATCAAACCCCTTCGCCGCCAACGAGTGCCCCGCGCCCTTGACTCCCACCTGACTGGCGCCGGGATACAAGCGCGGCTACCGCGCGTTGGCGGTCTGAGCCAGCGCGCTGATCGCCGTCTGCAACCTGGCGCCGGCTTCATCGGCGATTGCCTGCAGTGCTGCTGGCTGGTCGACCACTTTGGCCATGATTTGTGGATCCATCGCCTCGACCAGCACTGCGCCGCTTTGGTCGCCTGGATCGGCGCGCACCACGACGTTGCACGGCAACAATTGGCCGATCTGGCGGTCCGCCTGCAAGGCTCGGTGTGCCAGCGTCGGATTGCAGGCACCCAGAATCAGGTAGTCCTCCATGTCCGCGCCGAGCTTTTGCTTCATCGTGGCTTTGACGTCGATTCTGGTCAGCACGCCGAAACCCTGATCCGCCAGCGCTCGCGTGGTCCGCTCGACCGCGTCCTCGAATGTGGTGTTCAGTTTGGTGCTCAGCCCCATGGTCATGGCCACTCCTTCTGGTCCTTTTGGCTATCTCCGGGAATACCCCTACCGGTATATGTATTGTACTAGACATGAGCGAACACAACCACTACCACCAGGTGCTCGGCGAACTCAACCCGCAACATCGGGCCCTGCGCAAGATGATCCCGCAGGTTTACGGAGGCTTCGCGGAAATGAGCAATGCCGCACTGACCTCGGGGGCTCTCGACAAGAAATTCAAGGAGCTGATCGCGATGGCGATCGGGGTCGTAGCCGGATGTGACGGCTGCATCGCCTCCCACGCCCAGGGGGCGGTTCGTGCCGGGGCGTCCAAGGAGGAAGCCGCCGAAGCCCTTGGCGTCAGCATTCTCATGCACGGCGGGCCGGCCACCATCTACGGTGCCCGTGCTTACGACGCGTTCTGCGAATTCGCCGACGCGGCAGCAGAAACCACGGCGGCGCCGCCGCTGTGATGAGGCCGTCGCGCGGAGCCGCGGCTACCTGAACTCAGACGAGGAACAACGATGACCGTCACAACGCTTACCGCCGCTGATTTCGAGGCGACGATTCTGGCAACCCCGATCGTGTTGGTCGACTTCTGGGCTCGCCGGTGTGGGCCATGCCGCGCCTTTGCGCCGCTCTTCGAGCGATCGGCGCACACCCACCCGGACATCGCCTACGCCAAGGTAAACACCGATACGGAGCAGCAACTGGCGGCAACCGTCGGCATCCGCTCGGTCCCGACCATCATGGCTTTTCGAGAAGGGATCCTTGTCTACAGCCAGCCGGGGGCGATGTCCCCGGCGGTGCTGGACGACCTGATTGGCCAGATCAAGGGTCTCGACATGGCCGTCGTGCGCGCGAAGATCGCCGAGCGCAAAGCCGCCGCAAGGGCGTAGGTTGCCTACGTTGCCCCCCGCTCGCCGAGGCACATGACAGCGTGAGCTAGTTAGGGTACCCTAACTCAAATGGCGAAAACATTGGTCGGTGCGCTGCTGCGCAAGAGGCGCGAGGCGCACTCTCCCTTCCCGCATCAAGCAACATTGATCCTTGACAACCCCATCCGGCGGGCATGGATGAAACCGGCCCGCATCATCGACCGGCTCGGCCTCGTAGGCTCCGAGCACGTGCTGGAAATCGGCCCCGGCCCCGGCTTTTTCAGCGTGGAGATCGCGCGTCGGCTCACCGACGGCCGACTCGACCTGTTCGACGTTCAGCCCGAAATGCTGGAGAAGGCCAAGCGCCAACTCGACCGGGCCGGCTTCCGCGACGTCGGCTTTACCGCGGGGGAGGCGAGCGACGGATTTCCCTTTCCGGAGAGCGCTTTTGACGTCGCGTACCTGGCTGCGGTGATCGGGGAGGTGCCCGACCAACAAGGGTGCATCCGTTCGCTGCGCCGCGTGTTGAAGCCGGGCGCGCGGCTTGTCTTCGCCGAGATGTTCCCCGATCCCGACCGGCTCAGCGTGCGGGACCTGCGTGACCTCGCCGAGCCCGAGGGCTTCGGTTTCGTCGGCGCAACGGGAAACCGTTGGGCGGATATCGTCACCTTCCGGCGCGGCGAGCCCGCCTAGGCTGTCAGGTCGTCAAAATCGTCGCCGCGGCGGTGCCGGGCGCCCCGTAAACCTGGGCGAATCCGGCCAGCGGAGTTCCGGGGATCTGACGGTCGCCGGCCTGGCCGCGCAACTGCCGCACCAGCTCATGTACCTGCCGCAACCCCGACGCCCCGATCGGCTCGCCGTTGGCGATCAGCCCGCCGTCGGTGTTGATCGGCATCGCCCCGGTGATCTCGGTGGCGCCGCAGGCCAACAGTTCTTCCTGGTCGCCGTCGGCGCAAAATCCGGCCTCGGCCATGTGGATCACCTCGGCGCCCGCGTCGGTGTCCTGTAACTGAATGACGTCGACGTCGTCGGGCCCCAATCCGGCCTTCTCGAACGCGGCCCGCGCGGCATACACGGTCGGTGACGCATCCTCGTCGACCGGCGCATAGGTCGTGTTCACCTCGTAGGCGCCGTAACGGCGGGTGCGGATCTCGACCGCGCGGACGTACACGGGCTTGACGGGGAACCGTTTCGCTATTTCGGCGCGGCACATGACAACCGCGGCGGCGCCTTCGTCCGGCGTGCAGAACATGTACTGGGTCAGCGGGTAGTTCAGTATCGGCGAATTGAGGATCGCCTCCTCGGACATCGGCTTGCGCCGAAAAGCGTTGGGGTTCAATGCCCCGTTGCGGTAATTCTTGGCCGCGACCTTGGCCAGGGTGCCGGTCGAGATGCCATGCTGGTGCAAGTAGCGGTTGGCCTTCATGCCGAAGAACTTGGTGGTGAGGTATTGCCCGTTCTCCGCGTACCACCTCGGCATGCCGACCAGCGCCGGGTCTTCGGTGAAGGCGCCGCGGGGATGCTTGTCCATGCCCACCGCGATACCAATGTCGTAGTCGCCCAACCGGATGCTGTCGGCGCACAACTTGGTCGCGCTGGCCGCCGTCGCGCAGGCGTTGAACACATCGGTGAACGGAATGCCGGTGAGCCCCAGCATGCCGACGATTGCGTCGGGGTTGGCCACCGTCCAGCTGCCGCCGACGGCGAACTGGATGTCCTTCCAGTCGACCCCGGCGTCGGCGAGCGCGAGCGCAATCGCGTCGGCGCCCATCTCCATCGCGGACTTGCCCTCGAAGCGGCCAAACGGATGCAGACCCACGCCGATAACGGCCACTTCCTTCGTGCTGTCCTTCACGCGATGGCTCCCGACTCCTTCAGTTCGGCGATGCGGTCCCAATCCATGCCGATCTCCATGAGCACGAGCTCGGTGTGCTCGGAAGCCTGTGGGGCCCTGGTGGTTACCAACGGCTCGTGGTTGAACTGGACTGGCCCGCGGACGACCTTGAACGGTGCTCCGCCACTGGCGAGTTCGACCTCGGCGATCATGTCGTTGGCAATGGCCTGCTCGTCGGTGGCCAGGTCGAGCAGGCTCTGGAACGGTGCCCATTGCCCCCTCATCGTCTTCAGGTGCTGCCGCCAATACTCGAAAGGCTTGGCGGCGATGGCCTTCGTGATCAATTCGGCTGCTGCGCTGGCATTTTGGATCAGGGGGAGCACCTCGGAGAAGCGGGGATCGTCGGCCGCCTCGGGGATGCCGAGGTGTTCGAACGTGTCGCGGATCAGACCGGTCGGGCTGATGATGCACAGGTTGATCGTGCCGCCGTCGGAGGTCAGGTAGTTGCCCATGAAAGGGTTCACCGACATCGCCGTAATCGCGCCGGGCATGGGCGTGCGCATGACCTCGCCCGTCTCCATCCCTTGGGTCATGCTCGCGCCGGCCGCCCACCAGGCCGTGCTCAACAACGACACGTCGAGCTCGACGGCCTCGCCGGTGCGCTCGCGATGCAGCAATGCGGCCGAGATACCGCCGGCGATGAACATGCCGCCGATGGAATCGCCGAACGCGGGAATGCCCTGTCCCAGTGCGCCGCCCAACTCCTCGGGTGTCAGCGCGTACCCGACGCCGCTGCGCGTCCAGAACGCCGTCCCGTCGTAGCCACCGATGTCGCGCTCGGCGCCCTTGTCGCCGTACGCCGAACCGCGTGCATAGACGATGTTGGGGTTAACCGCGCGAATGTGCTCGACGTCGAACTTGTGCCTCTGCCGTTGCGCGGGCTTGTAGTTGGTCAGGAACACGTCGGACGTCTTGGCCAGTTCGTAGATCACTTCCTGGCCGCCCGGCGTGGACACGTCGACCCCGACGCTGCGCTTACCCCGGTTGGGATGCTCCATCAGCGGATGTCGGTCCGGGTTGACCTGAATCCCACCCATGTTGAGGAAGCCGCGTTGCGTATCACCGCGAAGCGGGTGCTCGATTTTGAGGACATCGGCGCCCCAGTCGGCAAGGATGGCTCCCGCGGCCGGGACGAACGTGAACTGCGCGAGCTCGAGGACCCGGAAGCCCTCCATTACTTTGATCACATCTGCCTTCTTACTTGGCCTTGAACGTGACGGGAAGCGCGGTCGGCGAACGGAAGGGTTGACCGTGGATGTCCGGGTCGCCGTCGGCCACCAGGTTGACGTTCGTCAGGCGATGCAGCAGGCATTCCAGCGCGACACGCGTTTCCAGCCGGGCCAGGTGCAGGCCCAGGCAGGTGTGCAGGCCGGCGGCGAATGCGATGTGCGGCAAGCGCTTGCGGAAGATGTCGAACTCTTCCGGGCGCTCCCGGCGTTGCTCGTCCCGATTCGCCGAACCCATGCACACGCCGATCGCGGATCGAGCCGGAATCGCGACACCCGCTAGTTCGGTTCCTGGAGGTGAATAACCGGCTATCCCGAAACACCGTGTTGACTGCCGCGAATGACATCGCCGAGTACTCGCGCCCGGGTCGCAGCGCCTCGGGCGTCTTGGAGTAATCCATGACGGTGCCCTCGAATACGACATGCCCGCAGCGCTTTTGGGCAAAGAGTGGGTACGGGTCGCCCAGGTCGACGGAATGGTTGGTGGTGCCAGCGGCGGTGTGAACGTCGGTCGTCACCTGGTCTCCAGCATGCTCAAGCGTTCAGCGCGAACGGACAGCCCTTGTGGGTGATCGTACGGTAATTCTTACAGTAGACAATATGGCCCGGCGCTGATGCCGCCGATCCCGCCTTGGCAGGGCCGGCCCGCTGTTTAGACTCCGTGGTGGTTGGGCGTTGAGAGTTGGGGGGGCGGGGATCAGGTGGACGAGTCAACCGATGGGCCGATGCGTGACGTTGCGGCCGATCCCGTCGCCGACGGCCAAGCGTGGGCCCAGCGCCAGCAAGACGCGTTCCCGGAGTGGGTGGCTCGATACGGCGGCGGTGATCCGGATCGCTGGGACTTTGGCCTGGATTCGCTGGATCTTCTGTCCTACATCATATTTGATCACTTCCCTACCGAGGAGGCGATCGATAGCCCGGACAACGCCGCCTTCACCGAACCCGCGACCTGGTACCTCGGGGAGACCGTGCGACGCCGCGACCCGAAAAAGCTGCGCTGGTCGCGGCGGGACCGTGGGTTTGACGCCGGGCACTACGTTGTCGAGCCGACGGCGAAGACGCGGGCGTGGGAGGCGAACAACCCGCGCGGGCACCTGAGCGTCGTGACCCACCTGGGGGATCCGATGTGGTTGCGTTCCTATTACACGCATTACATTGCGCCGCTGTGGGATAAACCCTGGCCGGCATGGATCCACTCCAGCGAGACCGGCAGCTGGTCGTGGGATGAGGCCGCGCAGCAGTGGTCATCCCAGCGGGATCGGTGGTTGGAGGGCATCGCCGGACTGCTCGGCATGCTGGCTACCCGGTTGCCGGATACCGCACTCGACTACTCGACGGCTTCGCTGGTGGCTGTCGAAGTTTTCACTGTCGAAAACCTGGCGGCCGAAGGCCCGATCATGCGCGATGCCGTCATCGCGTATGTCGGTGAGTGTCTGTTGCGTGCGGCCGGCGGCGGATGGATGTGGGATGAACACCCCGAGCACCTCACCAACGGTTTCCCGGTCGTGAGGCGCAGCATTACGATCGTGTCGCCCGCCCACTTGATCGAGTACGCCGGGGCGCGCCGGGATGGGCGAACCTTTGCGCGGATTCATCGCGCCTGGATCGCCGAGGCGCAAGACAGCCGTCGGCGCGGAGATGAGCGCTCGCTGCAGCGTGAGGCAACGCCGGGACTGGACCCGATCGCAGAGCCCATGACGCCCGCCCAGCAGTGGGCAAACGCGCGACGACGGCAGGCTCGCGATTGGGTGGCCCGCTTCGGTGCGGGCCGCCGGTGGGACTTCTCCGTCGCATCGCTGGATGGCCTCGCCCACGTTCTGCTCGACCACTGCCCGGCGGGCACTGCCGTGCGCGACGCCCCGGCCGGCGACGATTTCGTCGACGGCGCGGTGTGGTACTTCGGCGAAACCTTGCACCGCGCCAAGCCGTCGCGATGGAGCTTCAGCGCCAACGTCGCCGCTAGGGTCGACGAAGCGCGGGCGGGGCTCACCATCTCCGCCAACCTGCCCTTCGACGTTTACCCCGTCGGCTACCCCATGGCCGTGTATCTCGTGCAGGAGCTCGACCTTGTGGTGCGGCCCAGGGCGTACCTGGGGCCCAACGGCCCGGAGACCAACCCGGCGAACCTGCGTGACACCTACGAATCCTGGGTGACATCGCTGATCCGCGAACGCGTTTCCGGATCGCTCAAGCGCCGCGAGCAAGGCAAGCGGCGCACCGGTCGGAGCAGGTCCGACGACGAAGTGCTGGCACGGTGGATCGCTGCGCGTAACGACGAATTCCCAAGATGGATAGAGCGTTTCGGATCCGGGCAGGAGTGGGACTTCAGCCCCGGCAGCCTCGACGCGCTGGAAGCGCTGATTGGTCGAGTGGCGTCAGGACCGGAAGTGCTGCTGGAAGACAAGGCAAACGCGGACTTCGTGGACGGCGCCGCCTGGTATTTCGGCGAAGTGCTGCGCCGCGACGACCCCGAGCGCACCCGCTGGTCATACGACCGTGGCTACTATCCCGAGCCGCACCTTTCCGGGCCGCACTCCGGCCTCGTCATCGAGCGGCTCGCCGCGGTGTACACCAAAAGCGGTGGGGAACTGCGCCGCTGGTACGAGATCGGACGAACGCGCGCAGCACAAACGTAGGGCTGGTTAGGAAGTAGGCGGACCATGGTGCCGGTCACGTTATGTACCATGGCGATTCCGTCGACCCCGAAGAATATATTTGACCACCCTGTCCAACACCAGCATGTCGGCCGGATTCCGCATATCGTGGTTGGCCTCGCCCATTAGAATGTCGGGATCCAGCCTGCCATCGGTAAAGTGCTTGAGAGCGGCTGCGTAGCCAATATTGGACGGCGCCTTTGCAGGCAATAGAACCGATCGTTATGGCTTGTCTTATCGCCGGGCAACGCAATGTGGTCGGGTTTCCCGACCTCGGATACGACGGCGACCCCGCCACGATCTGGTGTCATCAGCGGGCGTTGCGCTTGCCCGTCGCCCGACTGGTTGGAGGAGCGAAAAGGGCGATGCCAGAGCGATTCCCACGTTCACTGATGTTCTCTATGACGGCTTCGGTGCCCAGCTACACCCCGGTGGCATCGCCCGGACCGCACATCGCAGTCTTGATTCCGGGCCTCGCGCCGCCCATCGGATCGAGGCAACGCGTGAGGAACTCCACCGGCGGCTGCGTTCCAGCACCACAGCGCGGCCCATCCACTAGAGTTGGCAAGCCGCTGACGACTCAGGGGCGTTACCACTGGTTCAGTTTCCTTGCACCCACTCAGTCTTCGCTTGCGGGCACGAACCGCCTGGTGGTTGCGGCCCGCCCCTACGTTGTCGAGGCTGCTCCCGGCCTCACCCCCGGTAGCAGCGCCGCGGCGCTCAGCGATGGCCAACAATTCTTGCGGTCCAAACCAGAGACCATCCCGGCCATCAGCTCCGCCGCATGGCGCAACGGCTCATATCGAACGAAACGCGGCGCGATCTGATCAATCACCGCCGAGAACTCAACAACCGCGGCGACCACGGCCAATTCAAATGTTTTCACAAACTCCGACACTGCCGCGGTCACCGCCCTGACCAGCGCAGACACGCCACAACACGACAGTCCCGATCTACGGCTGCCGTCCTAGCTGCCGCGACCGCGTGACTTTATGATGTCGAGGCGTTCCTTGAGCAGTTCGTCGAGTTGCTCGATCGAGCGCCGTTCCCGCAGCATGTCCCAGGGTGTGCGGGCCAGCTTGACCTTTTTGGGTTCGGCCAGGTCACCATCCACGATGAGCCTGCCATCCATGCCGTTGCGGCACAGCCAGATGCCGGGAATCTCGGCGTCGTCGGCGAAGGGTATATCGAACTCCTCGCCGTTGTCGGTGCGGTACCTTGCAATTTGACGTGGCATCAGGTTTTCGTTGCGGTCGGTTTCGTAGCTCAGGGCTCCGAGGCGACTGCCCTTCATGCGGCGATCAGCTGTCATCAAACACTCCTCATTGCACGTATTGCCGCGTATCTGTGGAGGCTATGGCCCAGCCGTGCGGGCCAAAACCGAGTTAGGGCTGCACGATCCACGGGCGGTTCCTTCGATGGTCGGCATGGGCCGCCCGACAGGCGTTGGGCGGACAGAGGAATCGCATTGCCCGTGGACGCCACTCGCGCCGATTCGCGGTGGACCACCGCTGACAACGAAACGGCTCGCCTCTGACCGTACGCCACCAGCGGTTTCGGCGGCAAAGGGGGGCGGTGTGGTGGCCCGGTCCGGTGACCGTTGACGGCGACGAAGCGCGAAGCGTGCTTTCCCGACGGCGCGTTTGGGATCGGACCCCGGGGCTCACTGCCACAGTGTTGCGTGGCCGCTCTGCAGGGTGTCCCGCTGGAAGCCTCCGGCGACAAGATTGTCTGCCTGCTCGCGAAACGGGGCCGGCAACCACGATGCGTGCCGCCCGTGCGCCGCCGCGGCGGGATTCCAGATAGCTCTGGAATCATGTTGCGCCAGAGGCGTTCCCGGTTGCTCGCGGTGCCCTCGCCCCCTAGGTGTAGTATTAAGAGTGACCGTTTCGTGTTGCGCGGTGCTTTCGAATCGTCAATACGTTGCGAAGAAGATTAACGTTTGATTCGCGGTCGACCGCTTCGTCAAAGATATGGCCACGCCAACCCTGCCAATTCGTAAGGACATTCTCCGTGGATTATTCCAATTTGTTTTCTCACCCACAGGAGCCGGAATTTATTTCTTCAGGCGAAACCACAAAAGACGCAGTAGAGCATCCCACTTTCTCGGATCGACCCGAGGTGCATGCTCCGCGTCAGACGAAGACTCCGGGTCACACGAAGACAGGACCGCGACCGGCCTGACTGGTCAGCGGCGCCGACCGTCCCGTGCGGATCTCCCTGGCCAGCGCCCCGCGCAGCGGTAGAGGCGACCTAATCATGGGGCGACCTAATTATGGGATTATGGGCGACCTATATGCCGACGGACACGCCAATATCTGGACTGGTGCGCGAACGCTACACCAGCCCAGATATGTTAGATCGCCTGCTAGATCGTTTTCACCCTGACCGCCTGAGGGCCTTTCTGACCCTGCTCGACGTCGAACTCGACACGCTGGTTCTCTTCCAGCGTGCGAAAGCCGCTCCCCTGGAGCTCGGAATAGTGGACGAAGACGTCCTTTCCGCCGTCGTCAGTTGCGATGAAGCCAAAGCCTTTTTCGCCATTGAACCATTTCACAGTGCCCTGTGCCATATAATTTAACTACTTTCATTCCGCGGATGCACCAAAAGCATCGCGCTCAGTGTACACGAAACGTCCGAAAGGAATTATCCGGGCGTTGGCTCCCGCCAAATCTCCGCGCTTCGTCATTCGCTGTCGTAGTTTCGGCGACTTGACCAAGGCGTCGGTGGGTGGTCACCAGCCCGGCTACGCCCCTAGGGCTGGTGGGGGAGCAGGCGGACCATCAGGCCGTTGGCTTCGCTGAGCAGCGTCCCATTGGCATCCGTCATCGCCGCCGCGATGAAGTGCTTCCTGCCGTCGATTTCGGTGATGCGGCCGCGCGCTGTAAGCGGCTCGCCGATCGGGGTGATCTTGCGGTAGTCGACATGTAGATACCCGGTGCGGGTGGCGGGAATGCCCGCCTGAGAAGACGCCGTGGCCACCATCCCCAACAGCCAGTCGTAGAAAAGCGGGATCACGCCCCCGTGCACCGCGCTGTTTCCGCCCACATGGGATCGGGTGAAGTGTCCCGCCATGGCGACGCCGTCGGGTCCGGATTCCGTGACGGTCCACGGCGGCATCAGGGGGTGGCCCAAACCGGGCAGCGAGCTCACCCGGCCGGCCCGCACCGGGATCTGCTGGGTATCCGGAACCTGGTAGCCGTCAAGCAGCGCGCATGCGCTTTCCACGTGCTCGGCCGCGATGGCCCACGCCGAGGGGGGCGGATCTGTGGAGACGGTGAGGTCCTGCAGGCGCCGAATGGCCGCGATGAACCGGCCCAGCTCGGGGGGCGCATCGTCGACGGGCTTGATTTGTGGAAATCCACGACGCATGTCGGGGATTCCGGGCCTTTCGGGTGCCGTGTCTTTCGTGTCCGTCATGGCGTCCTTTCGGCTATCGGCTCCCATGCCCGGAGCAGATCGTCGGTGGTGGTGATGGTTGCGAGCAACGACAGGCTGTTGGCGATCACCGCGGCGCCGTAATCGGCGGGTATGCCGGCCACGGCGTCGCGCGGCACGACAACCCGATACGCCGCATTGACCGCGTCCATCACGACGTTGGGGATCGCGATGTTCAGTGAAACGCCCACCACGACGATGGTCGACACCCCGATGTTGCGCAGCACCGCATCGAGGTCGGTGCCCCCCATCGGCCCGACGCCATGCCACCTGCTCAGCACCAGATCGCCTGGCTCAGGCCCCAATTCCGGCAGCAGCGACGCGCCGGGCGTGCCGGGAGTGATGTTCACGTCGTCGTGTCCGATCGAGAAGATCTTCGCGTTGTGGTTGGAGCCCAGGCCATCGGGTCGTCGTTGCACCAGGCAGTGCACAATCCGCACCCCGGCCGCCCGCGCCGCCGGCAACAGCCGCACGATGTTGGGCAGTGCGACGCGGCGCGCCTCCTCGGCCAGCAGCGCCAGCCCGGCGTGCGGGCCGACGACCGCGCCCTGGCACTCCTGGGTGACGATCGCGGTGTGCGCGGGGGCCGCGAGTTCGGCAAGTTCGGCGCGTTTCATGCGGACCCTGCGACCCTTGCGGCCTCCGGCGGGACATCCCCCGGGACATCATGGAACTGCGTCGCCCAGTTGTGCAGTGCCATATACGGTTTGGCGTCCGCCTTGGAAAGCGCAGGATGCTCGACGTAGCGCTGGTAGCGCCACATCTCGAGGTCGTCCCACACCGTGCTCAGATGCTGCCGTTCGACGCGCCCACGCAGCCCGTCAGGCGGCACATCGGAGGCGTCGCCCGGGATTCGCGGCCACCAGATCGAATAGAACATGTTCGAGGTCTGATCGTCGACCGGCGTGCAGGCGAAGATCAGCCGGTGGTTCGATGCGCCTTCGAACGCGCTGATGGCGCCGCCGAGTCCGAACATGTGACTGTGGATCCGCAATGCCATCCGGTCGGGATCTACGCTGCCGGCATCCGGCGATCCGGTCAGGAAGCGCCACTTCTGATCGACGATCTGCCAATCCAGCATCCTGGGCGTCACCGTGGCGTGGTGCACATACTTGAAATGCGCACTATCCGGCCCTTTTTCGGCCACGATCTATGGGTGCACCGGTTCGTTTTCGGCGAGCCGGGAGAACTCGGGATACGGCCGGTAGTAGGCGCGAGGGTCGGTCTCGAACTGCGGGAACGAAGTGAAGATGTCCGGCTTTTCCCATTGCGGTGGCTCGCCGTGTGGGTGATGCCAGGCGAACACGCAGTCGTACTGCTCCAGCACCGGGAACACCCGCAGCGTGAGCCCCGGTTGGGCCGGTCGGGTTGATAGGGGATGTATCGGTTGGTGCCGTCGGGGCCCCAGCGCCAGCCATGGAACGGGCACTGGACACAATCGCCCATCACCATGCCGCCGTGCCCGATATGCGCCCCGAGGTGTTTGCAGTGCGCCTCAAGCACGTGCAGTTGACCGGACTGGTCGCGGTAGGCGGCCAGATCCTCGCCGAAGTAGTGCAGCGGCCGGACCTCCCCGGTCGGGAATTCGGGGGACCAACCGACCATGAACCACCCCGTGACCTTCCGGGTGAAGGGAACCCTCACGCCAGCGCCTCCCGCGGTAGTTTCGCTGATACTTAGTCCGTTACAGTATAGATTTCAGCAGGTCGGCGGAAGTTCGTCCACTGTACGGCGAGGAGGTGTATGGCGGGAGGCGACGGATTGGCGCCGGAGCTGGGCGACGGCTTGGACGTCCTGGACGACATGGACGACATGGACGACATGGACGGCTCGGACGGCTTGGGCGTCCTCGTTATCGGTGCGGGATTCTCGGGCCTGTACATGCTGCATCGGCTGCGGTGCCTCGGGTTGCGGACCCGGGCGCTGGAGATGGCCGAAAACGTCGGCGGCAACTGGCTGTTCAATCGATACCCGGGTGCGCGCTGCGATATCGAGAGCATCGAATACTCCTACGGCTTCTCCGAAGAGATTCAACAGGAATGTGTTTGGGCGGAGACCATGCCGGCCCAAGCCGAAATCGAGGCCTACCTGAACTTCGTCTCGGACCGGTTGGATCTTCGCCGCGACATCCGGTTCAACACCAAGGTCGTGGCGATGGCCTTCGGCGAGGCCGCTGCGGCGTGGGTGGTGCAGACCGAACGGGGCGAATCCCTGGTTGCCCCATTCGTCGCGGGCGTCTCGGGCATCTTGTCGGTGCCGCTGGAACCCGACATCCCCGGGCTGGCGTCCTTCGCCGGAATGTCATTGTCGACCAGTCGCTGGTCGGCCGAGGGCGCCGATCTGGCCGGCAAGCGGGTCGGCGTCATCGGCACCGGCTCGACCGGTGTTCAGCTCATCCCGATCGTGGCCCGGGAAGCCTTGCAGCTCTGCGTTTTCCAGCGCTCCGCGGCATACACTCTGCCGTGGCGGGTGCGCCCGTTCGAGCCCGCCGAGCTGGACGAGATGAAGGCCCGCTACGGCGAAATCCGGGCGGCCCAGCGGGCACACCCGATCGGGGCCGCACGGCTGAACGCCTTCTCGGTGCTGCTCGGGATGCTCGGCAAGCCCGCGCAGAAATCCGCATCAAGGGACGAGCAACTGCGCGCCACCGAAGAGCACGGCGTGCTGGGCGCGCTGAATTGGGGCGATGTCTTCTTCGGCATTGAGGCCAACCGGATGGCGGCTGAGCTGTACGGCGAGGCGGTGGCCCGGATCGTCAAGGACCCGATGACCGCCGCGGCCCTGGTGCCCGACTATCCCTTCGCGTGCAAGCGGCCGATCATCGACCAGGGCTACTACGAAACCTTCAACCGCGACAGCGTGACACTGGTTGACCTGCGCGAGGGGCCCATTCCCGAGGTGACACCGACCGGCATCCGCACCGAGCGGGGTTGCTATGAACGCGACGCGATCATCTGCGCCAAGCACACCACCGCGCTTGTCGCGCCGACGGTGCTGGTTCACCCGACCTGCAACTCCTGGTACAACGGCGGCAACGTGCCCGGCAAGAAACGGATGTACATGGGCTATGTCGGCGGAATACCCGAATACCGGCGCCGCCGCGACGAGATCGCGGCAGCCGGATACACCGGTTTCAAGCTCGATTAGGAGATCGACATGTCCGCTGCGACACGCGCGCTCGACATCACCCGCGAACTCGGCAGGGTCGTTCCGCGGGCGGTGGCCGGCCTCAACGAATCGACCGGATGGGCGGGGGCATCGCCGCGCGGCGTGCGCCAGTTCGGTGAGGTATTCCTGGACGAGCTTGTGCTGAGCGGCTTTACGTTGCTGGGCGGGGATCTGGGCAACCGGATGCGGTCGCTCGGCGCGTGTGGTGCGGCGGCCGAGGAGTTGTCGGCGCTGGGTATCGACGGCGCGCACGCCGACCCGAAGCCGTTGCGGTCGACGTCGATCCAGCGGCGCAGTATCGCGGGGCTGGCCTACGAGCGGATTACTTTCGAGCACGATCCGGCGCTGCCGAAGACGCTGGCGGCCGAGGGCCTTGGCGGCCCGGCCAGGGCGGTGGTGCACGTGTGCCGGCACCGCGACGGCCCCAGGCCGTGGCTGGTGTGGGTGCACGGTGCCGGTCAGGGCGGTGCGGAAGATCTGCTGCTGTCCCGGATCGGCCGCGTGCACCACCAACTGGGGTTCAATATCGCGATGCCGGTACAGCCCGGCCACGGCTGCCGGCGGCGCGAATGGCCGGCATATCCGGACCTGGATCCCCTGGGCAATGTGGCGGGCATGATGCGCGCCGTGTCCGAGGTGCGCGCCGTCGTGCAGTGGGTCCGGCCGCAGGCGACCGCGGTCGTGGTATCGGGGATTTCGATGGGCAGTCCGGTGGCGGCGCTGGTGTCACACCTGGAGCGGCGGATCGACGCGGTCGCGCTGTACACCCCCATTCTGGGGCTGAACGCGATGATCGCTCGGCACCTCGGGCGTTGGGGGCGGTCTCGCAACGGATTCCGCGAGCTGCTGGAGTCGCCGGTGGTCTCGCAGCTGACTTCGGTGATCGATCCGCTGGCGGTGGACCCCGCGCCGCCGCCGCGGCGCCGGCTCATCGTCGGAGCGTGGCACGACAGGATGGCGATGCGCGAGCCCGCGATCGCGCTGCAGGAGCGCTGGGGCGGCGAGCTTTATTGGTACGACGGTGGCCATGTCGGTCACGTCTTCTCGCGGCGCGTGCAGCGGGTCACCGAGCGATTCCTGCGCGGGGTTGCCCCCTGATGGCCCCGACCCGGACGGCCCGCGAGGTGGTCGAGCTCTACAACCTCGTGGTGTGGAATGAACGCGACCTCGGCCTCGCCGAGGAGTTGTTGGCCGACAACGTCATTCGGCATGAGGTCGGTGCTGTGCACACGCTGACCCACGCCGAGGCGGTCCAACGGGTAGCGGACATGTGGCAACTGGTCGACTTACTGCACTTCGACCTGAACATCGTCATCGCGGGCGCGGACGGCGAGCACGTCGCGATCGTCTACGACTCGACCGTCACTACCGGCACCACTGGTGAAGGCACCGAAACCGGCACCGAAACGCGCACAGAAACCAGGATCGCCAGCATCGAGGTTTTCCGCGTCGTCGACGGCAGGATCAGCGAGGTCTGGAATTGTGGCTACCAGCAAGGAGTTTGGAATTGACCGAGCGCACACTGGACGAATTGGGCTACTACCTGCTGGCCGGGGCGGGCGGTGACGGACCAGCGACCTTGATGGACGAGGCGCGTCGCGGCGAGGAGCTGGGCCTGGGCACCGCGTTCATCTCGGAACGTTGGAACGTCAAGGAGGCGTCCTCGCTCGTCGGGGCCGCCTGCGCGGTGACCAATCGGATGCGGATCGCCACCGCGGCAACCAATCACAACACCCGCCATCCGCTGATCACCGGATCCTGGGCGACCACGATGCACCGGCTCTCCCGCGGCCGGTTCACGTTGGGCATCGGCCGCGGCATCGCCGCGATCTACGGGGCGTTCGGCATACCGGCCGTGACGACGGCGCAGATGGAGGACTGGGCCCAGGTCATGCGCCGGTTATGGCACGGCGAGGTGATCTTCAACCACGACGGCCCGATGGGCAAATACCCGATCCTGTTTCTCGACCGGGACTTCAACGAGGATATTCGGCTGGCGCTGGTGGCTTTTGGGCCCAACACGCTCGCGCTGGGGGGTCGGGCCTTCGACGATGTCATCCTGCACACCTACTTCACCCCGGAAACGTTGCGGCGCTGCGTCGAAACCGTCAAGTCCGCCGCGGAAAAGGCCGGCCGCGACCCCGACAGCGTGCGGGTGTGGTCCTGCTTCGCCACCGTCGGTGACCACCTCCCCGAGCCTTTGCGGCTGAAGAAGACCGTGGCGCGTCTGGCCACCTACCTGCAGGGATACGGCGATTTAATGGTGCGGACCAACAACTGGGATCCCGCTGTGCTGCAACGATTCCGGGAAGATTCGGTGGTCACGTCGATCGCCGGTGGAATCGATCACAAGGCCACGCCCGAGCAGATCGAGCACATCGCGACGTTGATTCCCGACGAATGGCTCGAACCGTCGGCCACCGGGTCGGCGCAGCAGTGCGCGGACCGCGTCCGCCGCGAATTCGACTACGGCGCCGACGCGGTGATCATGCACGGCGCCACCCCGGAGGAGCTCGAGCCGGTCGTCACGGCGTACCGGCAAGCAAACGAAATCAGGGCATGATCGCGGTGCGGGTCACCGGTTCGGCGGCCGCTTGCCGGCTCGACAGGCTGCGCTGCAGAGACGCCAGCAGCGCGTCGCGCGTCTCGCGGGGATCGATGAGTTCGTCGAATCCCAGATTGTGGGCCGATTGATAGGAAGCCTGCAGCTCGGCGTTGCGCAGCTTGGCGGACAGGTCCTCGCCGGCATGCGACGCGCGGCTGAGCGCGGCGGCGCTCATGGCTCCCATGGTGGCGCCCGGATAGGCGAAGGTGGCGGCCTGCTGGTCGAACCCGATCAGCGACATGACCATGGAGCCAAAGCCGTACGCCTTGCGAAGCGTGACGTGCAACTTGATCGTCGTGGCGGCGGTCTGGGCGGCGAACATGCGTGCGCCGCTGCGCAGTACACCCTCGCGTTCGGAGCGACTGCCGGGCAGCATGCCGGGATTGTCGGCCAGGAACACAAGCGGCAAGTGGTAAGAATCGGCCACCATGATGAAGTGCGCCGCCTTGTCGGCGGCGGCGGCGTCGATGGATCCGGCCAGCACCTGCGGCTGGTTGGCGACGACGGCGACGGGATGCCCGCCGAGGTGCGCGAGTGCGCAGATGATCGCCTTGCCTAACCGGGGTTGAACTTCGAACCAATCCGGATTGTCGAACACGACATCGAGCACCGCGCGCATGTCATAGACGCGCCGATTGTCGCGGGACACGATGTCCAGCAATTCCGGTGTCGCGCGGGGCCCGGTCGTTTGGTCGGCGGGTCGCGACGGCGGATACGACCAGGCGCTCGGCGGGAAATACGACAGATACCGGCGAATGTCCTCGAGTACGCCCTCGTCGTCCTCGGCGACGTTGTGGATCACCCCACTGGGCAACGCGACATCCGGACCGCCCAGATCCTCTTTCGAAATGTCCTCGCCCGTCGACTCTTTGACCACCGGAGGCCCCGCGGTGAAGATGGTGCCCCGGCTGCTCATGATCCGGAAGTCGCACACCGGCGCGACGAGGGCGCCATGCCCGGCGGAGGGCCCGAGCACCGCGGCGACGGTCGGGACGCGTCCGGAACACCGCGTTTGGGCGAGCAAATCGGTTGGGGTGCGCCCATAGTGGCCGCCGGTCGGCCGAAAGCCGGCGCCGTCGAGAAGCATCACCAGCGGGATCCGGTTGCGAACGGCGAGCTCGGCGATCCGGTAGCGCTTGGCATTGCCCCCGGGCCCGATGCTGCCGGCCAATGTGGTGAAGTCCTCGGCGCCGACCATCACCGGCACCCCGTTGATCTCACCCGAGCCGGTGACGATCGCATCGGCCGCGATCTCACCACCGACCAGCGTGCCGATTTCCCGGAACGTGCCGGGGTCGAGCAGCCGCTCGATGCGCGCCCGGGCATCGAGGTTGCCCTTGTCGCGGTGCTTGTCGAGCCGCTCGGGCCCGCCCATGGCCCGCGCCTGCTGGCGGCGGTGGCCGAGATCTTCCAGCGTCTCGGCCCAGTCCTCTGCTTTGCTCATGCGTCTGTCCTACATACTGGATCGCTTACTGTAAAGTTACCCGGATGGGTAGCTCCCCCCGCCTCAAGGTCGACGGGGGCATCCCCAGTCAACTCACCCGGGTCGCCGATGCGGCCACCGCCCTCGAACAACAGGGGTACGACGGCGGCTGGACGTTCGAAGCCAGTCACGATCCGTTCCTGCCGCTGCTGCTCGCCGCCGAGCACACGTCGCGGCTGGAGCTCGGCACCAACATCGCGGTGGCGTTCGCGCGCAATCCGATGATCGTGGCCAACATCGGCTGGGACCTGCAGGCCTACTCGCGGGGCCGGTTCATCCTTGGCCTCGGAACGCAGATCCAGCCGCATATCGAGAAGCGCTTCAGCATGCCGTGGAGCCATCCCGCGCGTCGGATGCGCGAGTTCGTTTCCGCGCTCGACGCGATCTGGTCGGCTTGGCGGGAAGGTACCAAGCTGCGTTTCGAGGGTGAGTTCTACACCCACAAGATCATGACCCCGATGTTCACGCCCGAATTGAGCCCCTATCCCGCGCCGAAGGTATTCCTCGCCGCCGTCGGTGAAGCGATGACCGAGATGTGCGGCGAGGTGGCCGACGGCCACCTCGGTCACCCGATGGTCTCGAAACGCTATCTCGATGAGGTGACCATCCCGGCGCTGCTGCGTGGCATCGAACGCTCCGGGCGCGATCGCAAGGATTTCCAGGTCGCGTGCGAGGTAATGGTGGCCACCGGTGAGACGGACGCCGAGCTGGCGGCCGCCGTCACCGGCGCGCGCAAGCAGATCGCCTTCTACGGATCAACGCCGGCCTACCGCAAGGTGCTTGAGCTGCATGGCTGGGGCGACCTGCACACCGAACTAAACCGCCTCTCCAAGCAAGGGGAGTGGGACGCCATGGGCACGCTGATGGACGATGACATGCTGGCCGCGTTCGCCGTCGTCGGACCGGTCGACACGGTGGGTGCTGCTCTGCGCAACCGTTGCGACGGAGTGGTCGACCGCGTGCTACCGATCTTCTTCTCCGCCTCGCGAACCTGTATTGCCGGAGCACTGAAGGAGTTTCGCCAGTGAGCGCACCCGCGGTGGACGAAGCCGCCCGGTTGTTGGCAGACCCGATGGCCTACACCGACGAGGCCCGGTTGCATGCGGCGCTGACCCGGCTGCGCGCCAGTGCCCCGGTGTCGTGGGTCGACGCGCCCAACTACCAGCCGTTCTGGGCGATCACCAAGTATGCCGACGTGATGGACATCGAACGCGACAACACGGTGTTCACCAACTGGCCGCGCCCCGTCCTGGCGACCAGGCAGGGCGACGAGCTTCAGGCGGCCGCGGGTGTGCGCACGCTGATCCACATGGACGACCCGCAGCACCGGGTGATGCGGGCGATCGGCTCGGATTGGTTTCGCCCCAAGGCAATGCGGGCGCTGAAGGTCCGGGTCGACGAGCTGGCCAAGATCTACGTCGACAAGATGATGGCTGCGGGTCCCGAGTGCGATTTCGCCGCGCAGATCGCGGTCAATTACCCGCTCTACGTGATCATGTCGCTGCTGGGCCTGCCGGAGGCCGACTTCCCGCGGATGCTCAAGCTGACCCAGGAGTTGTTCGGCAGCGCCGACAGTGAGTTCAAACGTGGCGCCACGGAAGGGGATCAGCTACCCGCGCTGTTGGACATGTTCCAGTACTTCAACGCGGTGACCGCGTCGCGCCGCGAGAATCCGACCGATGATCTCTCGTCGGCGATCGCGAACGCCCGCATCGACGGTGAGCCGCTGTCCGATATCGACACGGTGTCCTACTACCTCATCGTCGCCACCGCCGGTCATGACACCACCAGCTCGACTATTTCCGGCGGCCTGCACGCGCTCGTCGAAAATCCGGACCAGCGCGCGCGGCTGCGCGACGACCTGGGCTTGATGCCGCGCGCCACCGAGGAGATGATCCGCTGGGTCACGCCGGTGAAGCACTTCATGCGCACTGCCGCACAGGACACCGCGGTGCGCGGAATGCCCGTCGCCGCAGGGGAATCCGTGCTGCTGTCCTACGTTTCGGCCAACCGCGACGAGGAAGTCTTCGAGGGCCCATTCCGCTTCGACGTCGGGCGCGAGCCCAACAAGCATGTCGCCTTCGGCTATGGCGTCCATTTCTGCATGGGCGCGGCGCTGGCCCGGATGGAGGTCAGCAGCTTCTTCACCGAACTCCTGCCCAGGCTGAAATCCGTTGAGCTGACCGGTGATCCGCAATTCGTCGCCACCACATTCGTCGGTGGCCTCAAACACCTGCCGGTCCGCTACTCGTTCGGGTAGGCCGCACGGCCGGGCTTGCAAGCATCGGAGCCAGCATCAGCCGGCAAGCTTCGGATTTCAATCCTGGTATTCGATGTGGACGACGTCGGAGGTCGGCCGCGACTGGCACGTGAGAATCCAGCCATCAGCGACGTCGTCGGTGCTGAGTGGGTCGTTCCGCTCCATCTGAACATCGCCGAGGAGCAGCTTCGCCTTGCAGGTGCCGCATCCGCCGCTGATGCAGGCGCAAGGGGCATCGATCCCGGCGCGCAGCGCCGCCTCCAGCAGCGATTCATCACCCACCGTCGTGGTCTGCTCGATTGTCGCGCCCCGGCTGACCACGACCGTCGCCAGCATCGGAACGTCGGCGTCGGCAAGCTCCGACTGGCACGTCGAGATGGACCACTCGCCCGCTGTACCCAGGCCTTCGTGCCCTTCGGGGCGGATGTCGTGGTCGTTTCTGCGCCAGTCGCGGTATTGCGAGGGGGTGAGTTCGGATCCCCAGGCGGTGGCGATGGGTACGCCTCGGTCGAGGAAGTCTGCCGCGGTTCGCTTCCAGACTTTGACCCAGAGGTAGAAGGGGATGTGGGGGTGGATGTGGTGTACGACGTGGAAGTTGTGGTTGAACAGCAGTGGGCTCATGAGGGGTTCCCAGCCGACGCGGACGCGGGTTGCGCGGATGGGGTCGATCTTGGCGGTGACTTCGATGTCGTGGTGGGGCAGGTAGTCGAACCACCAGGCCAGGATTCCCAGGGCCAGGCGTTGGGGGAGGAGGTAGATCAGGGCGAAGTCCCAGAGGTGGCCGGTCCAGATGACGGTGGTGAACAGTGTGAGCACGGCGGTGACGTCGATGAGGACGCCGATGACTTCTTTGCGGGGGCGCTGGCGTAGTCGGGGGATGCCGAAGCGGGCGTACCAGGCGTCGATGGTGAGCCAGCGGAGCCAGAGTTGCCAGGGGGGTCCGGTGTGGGCATAGGCGTCGGGGTCGATGTGGGGGTCTTCGTTGGTGTTGCGGTGGTGTTCGCCGTGGATGTAGCGCATTAGGGGGAAGGTGACCCAGAGTGCGACGAAGGGCATCGCGAGGCGCCCGAAGAGTTCGTTGACCCATTTGGCGTGTCCGACGGTGCGGTGGATGGAGTCGTGGAGCACGGTGAACATCGCGTAGGTGGCGATGATGTGGGCGGGGATGGTGAGGACGAACTTCCAGCGGGTCAGATCCATGAGGACGACGGTGGTCGCGGCCAGCCACAGTGTCAGGGCGCCCACCCAGATGAACACGGTGGGGATGGCGATCCGCGGCGCCGTCAGCCCGGGGTCGGCCGCGCGCCGCCGGGTAACAACCGTTTGACCGGCGCTTGCCTGACGCCGATGGGCGAGCTCGGCGTCCACCTCGACCTGTGTCAAGACCGTGGGCCTCATTTCTTGGGCTCGCATAAGTGGACCGGGCTGCGCACCGACCTATCGGCCCAAACGGCGCGGCCAAAAGACTCAGCGCCCGACATGTTGTCATGGATTATTGCGATGACGCCAGCCAGGCGCGCGGGGCGCCCCGGGTCATTTCGCCAGGCCCCCCACGACAGCAGCGCAAACTACAGCCCGTCGGTACCCGTCCGGTCCATCGGTATGTTCTAGGCCGAAAGCCCATACAACAACGCCATCCTGTTGCTGACAACGATGATATGCAGTCTGTCATCACCCATGACTCGCTAGTCCTGCTAGTGCTTTATACGCCTATAGAACACCTAGAGTGTTGACTTTTGGCTTGTGTTGCGCCTAATAGTATGTATTCTGTGCATGCAGGTGCATTGTCGGTTTCTACCCAATGGGGGCACCGGGCGCGGCGTAGCCGTGGCCCCCCTTCCGGTTGGCCGGCTTCCGTAACGAAGGAGCACATGGCGGTGACGACACAGCCGAACGCGCTGACGTCCGCAAATGCCGGATTTCGTGCCCGCGCCTGCGACACGGTTTTGGGTCGGCGTTCGGGCCCGGCCTGCCATTTGATCACGTATTTAGGAGGGCAATGATGTCGTTTCTGGTGGCGGCTCCGGAGATGCTGACGGCGGCGGCGACGGATTTGGCGGGTATCGGCTCGACGGTGGCGGCGGCCAACAGCGCCGCGTCGGCCCCGACCACCGGCGTACTGGCCGCCGGTGCCGATGAGGTGTCGCAGGCGGTGGCGAACCTGTTTTCCGGCCACGCGCTGAACTATCAGGCGCTCAGCGCCAAGGCGGCGGAGTTCCACGCCCAGTTTGTGCAGGCGATGACCGGTTCGAGCGCCTCGTACGCCAGCACCGAGGCCGCCAACGTCTCTCCGTTGTCGGGCGTGCAGCAGGGCCTGCAGAGCGTAGAGCAGAGCGTGCAAAGCATCGCCGACTCGATTGGGCAGGGGGCTTATCAGGCCACGTCCAAGTTCGACATCGCGCTGCTCAATGGCATCGACGGGGTGGTAGGGGGCCTGCAGCAAAGCGGCCTGCAGCCCGCGGCGAACGCGATACAAAGTGTGATCAATGCGCCCACCAACCTCATCCTGGGGCGCCCGTTGATCGGCAACGGCGTCAACGGAACCGCCGCTAGCCCCAACGGCCAAGCCGGCGGAATCCTGTGGGGCAATGGCGGCAACGGCTACAGCTACTGCGCCGCAGACGGTGTCACCACCCCCACCGGCGGTGGTAACGGCGGTGCCGCCGGGTTCATCGGCACCGGCGGCAACGGTGGCAACGGCTGGCTCGGTGGGGCCGGTGGGACCGGCGGCCACGGCGGGTGGATCTACGGCAGCGGCGGGGCCGGCGGGGCCGGCGGGTGCGCCGCGGGTACAAGCCTGCTGGCCGGCGGGGCCGGCGGCGCCGGCGGCACCGCGGGAATCTGGGGCAGCGGCGGGGCCGGCGGGGCCGGCGGGGCCGGCGGGATCGGGTGGGATGCCAAGGGCAACGTCATCATCCAGAACGGTGGAAACGGCGGGGCCGGCGGCCACGGCGGGTACCTCTATGGCGAAGGCGGCGTCGGCGGGGCCGGCGGCGTGGGCTCGACAAGTGACTGCCAAGTCGGTGGATTCGGCGGGAACGGCGGTCTGGGCGGTGGTGCCGGGCTGATCGGCCAGGGTGGCGCCGGCGGCGCCGGCGGCGCCGGCGGGGCCGGCCAATTCGGCGGCGGGTACGGCGGTGACGGCGGGATCGGTGGCCAGGGCGGCTGGATCTTCAGCGAGGGCGGCGGCGGCGCCGGCGGCGCCGGCGGCGCCGGTGGTGCCGGCCTTGCCGGGTCCGCCGGTGGTGCCGGTGGCTGGGGCGGCGCCGGTGCTGCCGCCAGGTTCATCGGCTCCGGCGGGGCCGGCGGTGTGGGCGGTGCCGGCGGGGTCAGCGACGGCGGCACCGGTGGGGCAGGCGGGGGCGGCGGCGTCGGCGGCCTCGCCGCACTGGCCTGCGGCTTCGGCGGGGTTGGCGGCGCCGGTGGCGCCGGCGGTGCCGGCGTTGACGGCGGGTGTGGTGGCGCCGGTGGCGCCGGCGGTTGGGGCGGCTCCGCGAGGATCATGGGCGACGGCGGCGAAGGCGGTGCCGGTGGAATAGGTGGGACCGGCTACTTCGCCGGCGACGGCGGCGACGGCGGCGGCGGCGGCCTGGGCGGCTTCTGGTACGGCAACGGCGGGGGCGGTGGTGCCGGCGGGGCCGGCGGCTTCGGCTACGGCCAGATCTGGGGTACCCCGACCGGTGGTGCCGGTGGTTCGGGCGGTGCCGGCGGCAGCGCCCTCCTGCTTGGCAACGGCGGTGACGGCGGGGCGGGCGCGCTTGGCGGGTACGACGCTTGCGGGCAGACCGCTGCTGACGGGACCGGTGGGACCTTCGGTTGGGAGGGGACAGTCTTCGGCAAGGTCGGCCAGGCCGGTTTAGCACCGTGGTGATGAGCGGTTAGCTACGGTCGAAGTCGGCGGGAGCGGGCGGCACCGAACTGGTGCCAGCTGAAATCCGTTGCGCTGAAGGGTGATCCGCAATTCATCGCCACCAGCTGACCAGGATCGAAGCTGCATCGCTGAGCCCCGTGGCCTAGATGACGGCGGCGATCTCTTTCAGCATCGAAGGTCCCTGATTGTCGGCGAGTATCGATGTGCCATTCTTCTCCTAATAGCCGTTGACCAGGACGGCAAGGCCCAGCCACTCCAGGGCGGGTCTGGGGGGCGGTTGGGAAACGCGAAGGCGACGGCGACCCCTTATTTGGCCCCGGCGCATTGGCCCGCAGGTGGCCCACCTGGTCGCCAATCACTCATCGATTAGTACATGGCATTTGGCCGCGATAGCTACACTTCCCGTGGAGCCGTGGAGGAGCCATCCATATGTCGCACAGGACGATCATCATCACCGGTGCCAGCGACGGCATCGGCGCAGCGGCAGCGCGTCGGCTCAGCCAAAGCGGCGAAAACGTTGTCGTGGTAGGCAGGTCGGAAAGCAAGACCACCGCGGTGGCCGCTGAATTGGGTGCGGACTACTTCGTCGCCGATTTCGCCGACCTGTCCGAGGTGCGCGCGTTGGCGGATAAGATCAGTTCCGAATACCCGCGCATCGACGTTCTGATCAACAACGCCGGTCTGATGGCGCACCGGATCCACGTCACGCCCGATGGATATGAGACGACCTATCAAGTCAACTTCTTGGCGCCGTTTCTGCTCACCACCCAGTTGTTGGATCGCCTGGTCGATTCCCGCGCCACCATCGTGAACACCACCAGCTCGTCGCACCGGCTGGTTCGCGCCGCTGCGGCCGCGGACCTGGAGAACACATCCGTTCGGCGCCCCAGCATCGCCTACGCCTACTCAAAATTGGCAATTGTCTTGTTCACCAAGGAATTACACCGGAGGTACCACGCCGGCGGGCTCTCCGTTGCGACGGTTCACCCCGGCTATGTCAACTCCAACTTCGGGCAGGCATCGGAGTCGCGGGCCATGGCCTTCATGGACAAGCACACACCGATATCGCGATTCATTGCGAGCTCGGACCAGGGAGCCGACCAGCTGGTCTGGCTGGCCTCGAGCAAGCCAGGTGTCGATTGGCGGCCCGGCGAGTATTACTCGCGGCACAAGGTCGCGAAATCCAATCGCGCGGCCCACAATCCTCGCCTCGCCTCCGAGCTGTGGGATCGCACCCTGGCCAAGGTCACCGCCTAGCCACTGCCGGCCACGTCGAGCGCCACGATGACAACGACCTGGCCGACGCAGCACAGCAATGGTACGAAGAACGACAGCCGTCGCTTTGAGGTGCGCCAAACCACCAGGGCAAGGTCGGCGAGCAGCAGAATTACGCTGACGCCCACGGCAATCGGGCCACCGACGGTGCGCCCGGGGTTACTACAGTCGAGATTGTGATACCGGCACCTCGACTCGAGGTACTCCTGTTCGCCGCCGAGGCTGGCCGACATCAACACCGTGCACAGCACCAGCAAGCCGTGTGCCACCAGCAACACAATTGCGAGGGAAACATCCGCCCAGCGCCGGGGAAAGCCGGGCTGATCCGTCGACATGGTTCGATTATTGCAACAGATAGCGTGCTGTGCCCGTCGTGCATGGGCGCGAACAAAGCGAAAGGGGGAGCGCCGTGCCAGGTGTTCACCACTCGGCGATCTGCACCGCCGATGTCGAAGGATCGCTTCGATTCTGGCGCGACGGCCTCGGCCTCACCGAACTGTTCGACCACACCTTCACCGGCGATTGGCCAGAGCTGTTCGGAGCCAACAGCAATCGGCTCAGGTCGATATTCCTGGGTGATCCGCAAACCCCCGAGACCGGGATCGTCGAACTGGTGGAATTCGCGGATGCCGACCAGGCGCCGCCCGCGACACCCGAATTCGGTTCGCCCCGGCCCGGGTTCTTCCTGCTGTCGCTGCAGCGAGACGTCGACGAGACGCTTTCGGCCCTGGCCGCGTTGGGATTCACGACGGGCGTTCGTCGCATCGATGTTGCCGCCCCGGGTGGAAAGAGGGTCCCGATGGCGGTCATCACCGCGCCGGACGGAGTGCTCGTTGAGTTGATCGGGTCCGCGCAATGAGCGAGTCGACCGCCCCGACCTCCCCGACCGCCCCGACTGCCCTAGTGACCGGCGGCGCGTCCGGAATCGGTTGCGCGGTCGCCGGCCTGCTGCGCGACGCCGGCCACCACGTCGTGGTGTGGGATGTGTCGGGCGCCGATATCGCCTGTGACATCAGCGATTCGGACGCGGTCGCAACCGCGATGGAACGCACCGTGCGCGAACACGGCGTACCCACCCGAATCGTGACCTGCGCCGGCATCGGCGCGTCGGGTCTGCTGCTGAAACAGTCGCCCGCGCAATGGGAACGGGTGCTGGCGGTGAACCTCACCGGCACCTGGCTGACCATCCGGGCCGGGGCGCAGGCCATGATCGACGCGCAGGTCGGTGGGTCGATCGTGGCGGTCTCCAGCATCAGCGGCACCGTCGCCGACCGGGACATGGGCGCCTACTGCGTATCCAAGGCGGGGGTGGACATGCTGGTGAAGGTGGCCGCGGCGGAGTGGGGGAGCCATGGCATCCGGGTGAACGCCGTCGGACCCGGCGTCACCCGAACACCGATGCTGCCGAATCCCGAGGCGCTGCCCGGCTGGGTGGAGGGCATGTCGGAGCGGACCGCGCTCGGTCGCCTGGGCGAGGCCGCGGACGTGGCCGGCGCCATCGTCGGAGTACTCGAGTTGCCGTGGGTGACCGGGCAGGTTGTGCACGCCGACGGCGGCCTGGCGCTGCACAGCCCCATCGACGCGTACGGGCAACTGCAGCGGGTGATGGCCCGCAAGAAGTAGGATCAGCCCATTAGGATCAGCCCATGCCGAAATCGATTATGCCTCTGATGATTTCACCGTTGATCAGGTCTCGGTAGGCGTCGTTGATGTCGTCGAGCCGATAGCGCCTGGTGATCATCTCGTCGAGCTGTAGCCGGCCGGTTTGGTAGAGCCTAGCCAGTCGGGTGATGTCGGCCTTCGGGTTGCAGGAGCCGAAGACCGTGCCCGCCAGGGATTTGTTCATCAGGATGAAGTCCTGCAGGTCGATATTGACCGACCGGGTCAGCTGCGAGGTCATCCCGGTGAGCACGCACGTCCCGCCCTTGCGGGTGAGGTGCAGCGCGTCGCGGACATCGTCTGGGGTGATCAGCGAAGGCGAGACCACGACGGCGTCGGCCATGACCCCGTACGTCAGGTCACGCACCAGGTCGAGCGCCTCGGCCGCCGCCGCTGCACTGTGGGTGGCGCCGAAGCGCAATGCCGATTTCTGTTTGAAGCCAACGGGATCGACGGCGACGATGTGCGCGGCGCCGTTGATCCGGGCACCCTGGACGGCTCCGGTGCCGATTCCGCCGACACCGATCACGACGACGGTATCGCCCGCCCGCATGCCGGAGCGGTTGGCGACCGAACCGTAGCCCGTCGGAATCGCGCACGACAGCAGCGCGCTCGGCGCCAGCGGTAGGTGCGGCTCGATCTTCACCAGTGATTTCGTGGACACCACGGTGTGTGTGGAGAATGCGCCCACCTTCGCCAGATGGCCCAATGGCCTGCCGTCGGCGGTGTGATGGCGGAATGTGCCGTCGGTCGGCATGCCTGGAGTCAGGACGGTGGCCCCGACGTCGCAGATGTATTCCATTCCGGTTGCGCACCAGCGGCATTGGCCGCACACGGCGACGAACGACATCACCACGTGGTCGCCGACGGCGAATTCCGTGACTCCGTCGCCGACTTCACGAACCGTCCCCGAGCCCTCGTGACCGCCGATCGTCGGGAACATGGTGGGCAGCCCGAGCGATCGCAGCACTTCGTTGGGCGCCGACAGGTCGCCCTTCAGGATGTGGTCGTCGGAGTGACACAACCCGGCGGCGGCCATCTCCACCAGGACTTCACCCGCGCGCGGCGGGTCGAGCTCGAAGTCCTCGACAGACCACGGCCCGCCGACGTCATGCAGGATCGCCGCCCGGCTCCTCATGCGGACGGCGCGAAACTCACCGGCAACTTGTTGGGCGACCGGAAGATGAGTCCGACGATTCTGGACTCCTCGCCTGTGCCGTCATCGGCAACGAGGGCCAAGTTCTTGACGCGATCGAACAGGCTGTTCAGCATGACCCTGGTTTCCAGCCGCGCCAGGTGCATGCCGAGGCACATGTGGATGCCGCCGGCGAAGGCGATGTGCGCTTGGCGGGGCCGGCGCACGTCGAACGTGTTGGGGTTGGTCCACCGGGTTTCGTCTCGGTTGGCCGAGCCCATGCACATGTCGATCTGCGCGCCGGGCGGGATTGTCTTCCCACCGATTTCGACCTTGGCAGTGGTGGTGCGGGTGACCGAGGTCAGCGGGGTTTCGAACCGCAGGCCCTCCTCGATCGCGCTCGGGATCAGTGATCGGTCCTGGTAAACCATCGCGAGCTGTTCGGGGTTGGTCAGCAGCGCGTACAGCAGGTTGCCCGACGAGCGGTAGGTGGTCTCCAACCCGGCCGGCAGCAGCAGCCGCAGGAACGCGATGATGGCCTCGTCGGTGAGCTTCTCGCCGTCGATCTCGGCGGCGACCAAATCGCCGATGATGTCGTTGGTGGGTGTGCGCCGCCGCTGCTCCACCTGGTTGAGGAAATAGCCGTGCAGTTCGGCCGCCGCGTTCAGCCCCGCCATGATGTCGGTCGGGATCGAGATCAGATCCAGCGACAGTCGCCGGAAGAGGTCGAGGTCCTCCGGGGGGAGTCCGAGCAGCACAGAGATGATCCGGGTCGGAAACTCGAACGTCAACGCCTTCACCAGGTCGGCCTGACCATCTTCCTTGATTTCGTCGACCAGCCGATCGCACACCGGCCCGATCACCGACGGCTCCCAGCGTTCCAGGGCGGTGGCGCGGAAGGCCTTGGCCACCAGGTTGCGGTGATCATGGTGCTCCTTGCCGCCCATCGCGAGGATGGTGTGGCCCATCACCAATCCGATGCTCTTGTCGTAGGCGGCCGAGGTGAAGATTCGGTCGTCACGGAAGGCCTGGAACACCCCGTCGTAGCCGAACAGGACCCACTCGTCGTTCGGCCGCAGTTCCTCCGGCATCTGGGTGTGGTCCATCAGGGAGCCGTGCCAGACCGGATCGGTGTGCCGCATGTACTCGAAGAACGGATAGGGACTGGTTTCACCGGTGATGTCGAGGGGGACGGGTTGGCCCTGAGGATCGATGCGGTCGGTGCCGAGCGTCATAGGCGCTCCTCCTGGTGTCGAATATCGCTATCATAATATAGATAGCAACGAAGCCCAACGACCAGCGAAGTCCAACGGACTTCCCAACGACTTGTGGTGGTTACCGTAATGGGCTCAGTATTGATGATCATCACTCGTTAGGAGGCCGTGCTTCTCCGTGCTCGAACGCCGATTCGTGTGCTCCCTTGATGCGCTGCCGCCCGGCGCCATGAAGCTGGTCGACGTCGGGAAATTCGGCGTGGGCGTGTACAACGTGGGCGGGGCGCTGTACGCGATCGTGAACTACTGCGCGCACGAGGGGGCCCCGCTGTGTCAGGGCCTGATCGGCGGCACCAACGAATCCGCCCCCGACGAGCCCGGCGGGGTGCGTCGCGTGCGCGACGGGCAGATCGTGCGATGCCCCTGGCATAACTGGGAATTCGACGTCACCACGGGTCAAAACGTCGCCGATCCGCGGCGTCGCGTCCGCACCTACCAAGTCGATGTCGCCGACGGGGAAGTGTATCTGAGGGCATGAGCGAGTCGATCGGCCCAGTCATTGATGCCAACGTGCAACCGCACTTTCGCTACAACGCCGAAATCCGACGCTATCTCCCCGCGGCCCACCAGCTGCGGGCGATCCCGGACGTGGAGCAGCAGTGGTACCAGGCCCCCGGCGGTGACTACCGCCAGGACCTCTACGGAGAGCACTACCCGGGCTCGGATCCCGAGACCGTCGGCCGCCACCTGTTCGACGAGCCGCCGGGCGGCATGGGAGTGGCCTACGCGATCCTGAACCCGCTGACCCGCGGCAACATCGCGGATTACCTGCTCAACAGTAGGATCTGCGCGGCGGTCAACGACTGGCTGCTCGACCGGTGGCTCGAGCCCGACACTCCGAACCGATACACCAACCGTTTTCTGGGCACCATCCGCGTCAATCCCGAAGACCCAAGGGGTGCGGTCGCCGAGATCGAGCGGCTCGCCGGCCACCCGAAGCTGGTGCAGGTCGGGGTTCCGATGCAATCACGCGAGCCGTACGGCAAGCCGATGTTCGAACCGATCTGGGAGGCCGCGGCCGCACACGGGCTGCCGGTGGCCGTACATATCAACGGCGGCAACGGCGTCGACCACCCGCCCACGTTTGCCGGGCACGCGCACACTTACCCGGGGTACGCGGCGTTCATGCCGCTCAACTACTTCGTCCACCTGGCCACGCTGATCGTCGAGGGCGTCTTCGGCCGGCACCCCGGCCTGAAATTCGTCTTCGCCGACGGCGGATACGACATCCTGACCCCGCTGATGTGGCGCTTGGACACCTTCTGGCTGTCGATGCGCGATCAGACGCCGTGGGTCGACCGATATCCCAGTGAGTACCTGCCCTGCCATGTCCGGTTTTGTTCTTCGGCGTTCGACGGTCCAGTCGAGGCCGAGGCGATGCAGCGCTGGATGGACTTCACCGCCAAGGCCGATCTGGTGATGTATGGATCGGGTTACCCGCACTGGTCCGCTTCACCGCCCGACGTGGTGGCCGAGGGGCTCGATGTCGCGCAACGCGACAAGGTGTTGTGGCGCAACGCCGGCGAGTTGTACGGGCTCGAGGAGAGGGTGCGATGACCACGATCGAACAGGTCGCTTCGTCGACCGAACACGACGACGACATAGCGGTCACCATCGTCGACACCGACGTTCATCCGCTGCCGGTATCGGCCGAGGTGCTCAAGTCCTACGCGCCCGCCGAATGGGTGGACAGGATCTGGCCGACCGAAAATGCGGTGTCCCCGGTGCCGTATTTCTACGACACCCCGGACTCGTACAAGACGATGTCGCTGCGGCTGGATGCCGCACCCCCGGATGGGGGAGTCGCCGGCAGCGACCCGGATTTCGCCGCCCAGCAGCTGCTCGTCGACGCCGGTGTGAGCATCGCGTCGCTGGAGCCGATGTGCGACGCCCAGCTGCCGCAGCCCGAACACGTGCTGAAGGCGACGTACAACGACTGGCTCGCCGACATCTGGCTGGACAAACACAACGCGCACGGCCGCTGGCGCGGCTCGATCAGCGTCAGCGCCCAGACACCCGGGCAGGCGGCGCGCGAAATAGAACGCTGGGCGGGACATCCGTACATGTCCCAGGTATTGATGACGCCGCAGACGCGCGGAATCCCCTTCGGCAACCCGCATTTCGACCCGATCTACGAGGCCGCTGCGCGCAACGGGCTTCCGGTGGCCACGCATCTGATGGGTCAGACGCCGTTCGAGTTGATCCCGCTGTACCCGGTCGGCAACCCGGCGCACTGGCATGACTTCTTCGCGTCCTGGCCGCTGTTGTACGTTTCGCACCTGATGAGCCTGGTGTTCGACGGCGCGTTCGATCGCCATCCCGACCTGCGGGTGGTGTTCATCGAGGGCGGCTTCACCTGGGCGATGCCGGTGATGTCGCGGATGGACCGCATCGCCGAAGCGCGCCGCGGTGACTTGCCGCAGGTGCGCCGCCGCCCGTCGGAGTATGTGCGCGAACACGTCCGGTTCACCACCCAGCCGCTGGAGGACGCCGACACCGTCAAGTTCCGCGAGTACCTCGAGATGATGGACCTGGGCGACAATCTCATGTTCTCGACGGACTATCCGCACTGGAGCTACGACGCCCCCACGTACGCGATCAACCGGTTCCCGCCGGACCAGCGCGAGCGCATCATGCGCGGCAACGCGACGGCTCTGTACGGCCTGCCGGCGAGCGTCAAGGCCCTTCCCGGAGAACGGCCCGCTGCGGGTGCGGTCCTCGATTAACGCCCCATTCCCGGGCGAGGAGTTTCGGATCTTTCACCGCATGGAGTCGCAGGGTCTACCTTGAAGATGGTTTTCGAAAGACGGCTCCTTGGACAGCATTTTTCAGCGTGGAAGACAGAGGGTATGACGCAAACGAATCTCACACGGCCGCAAGGCCTTAGCCGCATCGACCCCGCGCTGCGAGACGCTGTGACCGGGCTGGCTGTCGTCGAATTCCGCGACGAGTCGCTGCCCGCCGAGCGACAGCACGCGAATATGATTGCCGCCGAGCGGGCCGCGGCGGTCGACACCAGCGGCGTCGGGATCGAATCGCGATCCATCGCCCGTCCCGATGGCGGCGAGTTGAACATTCGGCTGTACCGGGGCTCGGCGGAGTCGGGCCCGCCGGTGGTGGTGTACGCGCACGGCGGCGGCTTCGTGACCGGGAGCCTCGACACCGATCACGCCCATTGCGTCGAGCTGGCCCGCGACGCGGGTTGCGTGGTCGTGTCGGTCGACTATCGGCTGGCGCCCGAACATCCATGCCCCGCGGCACTCGACGATGTCGAGGCGTGCTTCCGCTACGTCTTCGAAAACGGGGCCGACCTTGGCCTGGAAGCGGAAGCTTCGAGCCGGGTCGCGGTGATGGGCCGGGATGCGGGTGCCGCGCTGGTCGCGGCGCTGGCCCAGCGGATGTTCGACGACGAAGGCCCGCCGATCGCGGTGGAGATCCTGCATCAGCCGATGCTCGACTCCGATGCCACCCCATCGCGGCGGGAGTTCCAGCGCACGCCGGGCCTCAACGGCCCTGCCGTCAGCCGCGCCTGGGGCCATTACCTCGGCCATGGCAGCGCGAGCGGACAGCACGTCCCCGCGCATCGGGCGAACCTGGAGGGCCTGCCGCCGACATTCATCAGCTGCTCCGAGATCGACCCGTGCCGCGACGAAGCCATCGATTACGCGAATCGGCTCCTGCACGCGTACGTGCACACCGAGTTGCATGTCGTCGCAGCGACATTCAACGGCTTCGACTCCGCGGTGCCGGATTGGGTGGTCTCCCGGGAGAATCGGGGCCTGCACGCGCAGACACTGCGCCGCGCGTTCGCCGTCTAGCTACCAAGGGTCGCTAGACGGGCTCCACCTTGGTGATCAGCCAGCTGTTGTTGGCCCGGGTCATGCTGACCAGCACGCTGCTGGCCCCCAGGGTTGGGGTGGGGCTGGCCTTGCTGGTTGTGCTCTGGTTGACGAAGACGAGAACGACCGCCGAATCGGGCCGTAGCTGCGACACCGCGGCGCCCTTCACCGCAGCGGTGGTCTTCAGCGAATTCTGTTTGGCCGCGGGGGCCACGATCTGCTCGGTGAACTGGTTGTAGTACGACAGGAAATCGCCGGCCAAATGCGATCTCGCAGAGGCGAAGTCCTGGTCCAGCGACTCGGATGAGTACGACAGCAACGCGGCCGTCCCGTCGGACGCCGCGCGGATTACGGCCTGGGCGACGCCTGCGTCGGTCTGTTGATCGGGCCGGTACTGCTTGAAGTACAGCCACGTCGCCACACCGCCGGAGGCCACCACCAGCAGGATCAGAATGGCGGTGACGATTGTGCCCAGCGCGGGCCGTAGGCCGCGCCCCTTGGGAGCCGAGATGATTTCGGTTGCGGCCTCGTCGGTTTCAGTTGTCACGGTACGAACTCAACTTTCGACATCTTGTATTGCCCGCCGTCTTCGGTCACGGTGACTTTCAGCCGCCATGCCCGCGGTTGTTGGGGGGTGGGCAAATTGGTGATGCGTGATGTCGCCGAGACCAGAACCAACGCGGAACTGTCGTTCATCGACTCGAGGGCCGCTGCGGTCACCGTTCCCTCGGTGACCACCTTGGACTGCTCGACCGTCTTCGTGAAATCGGCGGATTGCTGCGCGAAGTCGTCCCTGAACTTGCCGGTGGAGCTGTCAATCACCCGCTGGACATCTTCTTTGGCCTTGCTGAAGTCCAGCGAGATCATGTTGACGACGCCGCGTTTGGCCCCGGCGATAAATGCTGAGGCGCGCTGTTGCCGCTCGGTTGACTTGTGGTGGTGAAACATCATGAGGCCGCTGAGCGCAGCGAAGGAACAGATGAGAAGGATCGCGGCCGCTTTGCCGATCGCCGACCGCGACGGGACGCTCAACCAGCGACGCCGGCCGGGCCTGGCCTCCTCCTCTGCTTCTTCCGGTTCTTCGAGGTCCGCGGCGTCCTCTGAGTCGTCCAGGCCCGCTAAGCCCTCCGGTATCACGTATTCGACCGTCTCGGCGGAGGCTGCCTCTTCGGCGTCTTCGGCGTCTTCGGCGTCTTCGGCCTCTTCGCCTTCGGCGTCAGAGTCGGCGCCCTTGGCGCCCTCCGTCAGTGCCAGCGCCTCACGTCGCATCCGCGCTGCCCGGGTGCGGGCATGTGCGGCGGCGGCCAGCGCCTCGGCTTCCGCGGCTTCTGCCTCGGCTTCTTCGACCAACGCCATCGCGTCGGCCTTCGATTTGGGCGGTTCGGCGCGCGGTTCGTTTGCCTCAGCCATGGCGGTTGCAGCTCGTCAGGATCATTATCGACTGAACTCCGGTATCTCTTACTGTATGCCCATTGCTACGATCAGAGTCGCTACCAAACTCCGACGAGGACCGATCAGGCGGATGACCATCCACCAAGACTCTCACCCCAACTTCCTCTCGGGATTTCTCCGTGGTCAATTTCTCCGTGGTCAATTCTCCCGTGGCCACGGCGTGCCGGCCAAGAACCCGCTGGCATCATGACCGCTGTCGACTCCCCCGAAAAGATACTCTTCGCCTCGACCACTGCGGCCTTTCTCCAAAAAGAGGCGTCGCTGCGCCATGTCCGGGAGCTGCACGCCGCGGGTACGTCTTTCGACCCGGCGTGGTGGCGGCGGGCCGCTGAGCTTGGGTGGACGAGTCTGCTCGTCCCGGAGGAGTTGGGCGGCGGCAGCGTCTCCGGCAGCGGCCTCGCCGATTTGGCCATGGTCGCCGAACAGCTCGGCAGGACGGTCGGGCCCGGGCCGCTGTATCCGGTCAGCACCGTGCTGGCCGGCCTGATCGGCTGCGCCGAGCCGCAAGCGCACGCCGCCACCATCGACGCGCTGATGTCCGGCGAAATCGTGGCGTCATGGGCGGTTTCCGAACCCGGACGGGGCTGGGCCCCAAGGGATCCGTCGGTGACGGCCACGGAAACCGGCTCGGGGAACGACTCCGGGTTCCGCATTGACGGCGTCAAGGACTGTGTCGAGGCCGGCGCCCAGAGTGACGTTCTGCTGGTGGTGGCTCGATGTGGCCACAGCGACTCCGACGTTCGCCAACTCCTGGTGCGCACGGACGCCCCGGGCGTTGAGGTTACCCCCCAACAGTCGGTGGACCTCGTCAAGCAATACGCGCGGGTGCGCTTCGACGGTGCGGTCGTGGAGCGGTCCGCGGCTGTCGGCGGCGCCGCGGAAACCGCCGCGCTGATTGACCGGCAGAGCCAAATTGCGCAGGTGCTGCAGTGCGCCGAGGTGGTCGGCATCCTGCAAACGGTGTTCGACTTCACCGTCCAGTGGGCGCTGGACCGGTACACGTTCGGACGGCCGCTCGCCTCGTACCAGGCGCTCAAACACCGCTTCGCCGATATGAAGATGTGGCTGGAAGCCTGCCGCGCGACCACGGCCGCCGCGGTTGCCGAAGTGGCCGCGCAATCACCGGGGGCGGGCCTGTCGGCCAGCATCGCCAAGTCCTACGTCGGCGAGATGGCCGGCCAAATCGTGCAGGGTTGCGTGCAGATGCACGGTGGTATCGGCGTCACCTGGGAACACGACCTGCACCTGTATCTGCGGCGTGTTGCGTTGTACCGCTCCATGTTCGGCACGCCGGAAGAACACAACCTGCGGGTGTACGAAGCGGAGAAGGCAGCCCGATGAGGGACAGCGAGTCCGTTGCCGATTTCGCCGCTCGGGCCCGAGTGTGGTTGGCGGACAACATGCCTGCCATCGATCCCGAGTCCCCACCGGCCGCCCCGCGGGACGACGAAAGCTCATGGCAGCGGGCCCGTGAACTGCAAAAGCGGCTCTACAAAGGCGGATTCGCCGGCATCTGCTTTCCCCGCGAGTACGGCGGCCTCGGCCTGGACTACGACTACCAGAAGGCATTCGACTCCGAATCCCTGCGCTACGAGATGCCGCTGATCCTCAACACCCCGACGTTCACCATCTGCTGCGCCACACTGCTCGACGTAGGCAGCGAGGACCAGAAGAAGCAGCACATCGCCGCGGCGCTGCGCGGTGATGAAGTACTCGTGCAGCTGTTGAGTGAACCCAGCGGGGGATCGGATCTCGCCGGCGTGATCACCCGGGCCGAACGCCACGGCGACCGGTGGCTGATCAATGGCGCCAAGACATGGAGCACCAGCGCGTTCGCTGCCGACTACGGACTCTGCTTGGCCCGCACCAAGTGGGATGTGCCCAAGCACGACGGCCTGACCATGTTCCTGGTGCCCATCAACCATCCGGGAATCACGTTGCGGCGCATCACCCAGCTGGGTGGCTCCACCGAATTCTGCGAGGAGTTCCTCGACGGGGTCGACGTCGGCGACGACGCCGTCGTCGGCGAAGTCAACCGGGGCTGGGCGGTGGCGTCGCGGCAGCTGTATCACGAACGCCGGGCGGTCGGGCAGGGCTCGGAGTTCTCCAGTGGCGCCGGCCACGAGGGCGGCCACACGACGCCCGTCGACTACGCCGAGCTCGCCGCGAAGACCGGACAGGCGGACAACGAACGCGTGCACGAGATGGCCGGCCGGGTGCTGGTGCACCGGGTGGTGGCCGAGCAGCTGATCGATCACGTGTACCGCAACGTCCGGGACGGCCTGCTGCCGCCCGACGCGGGAACGCTCATCAGGCTCTTTCACTCCGAGACTGTGACCCTGGACATGGACACCGCGCTGGCGATCGCGGGCAGTGCCGGTGTGGTTGGGGAGCGCGGCCAAGGGCTAGAGGCCGGGATGCGGTACTTGTCGCGGCAGAGCGTCGCCATCGGCGGCGGCACGAACGAGATGGCGCGCAACGTGATCGGGGAGCGGGTGCTGAACTTCCCCCGCGAATACGCCGCCGATCGGGGGGTGCCGTTCAATCAGGTGCGGCACGGCCAGGCCGATACTCGATAACCAATCTTGTACGCATAGCGACTATTGCTATTGCATGTGAAACTGGCACCTTTGCACTATCTAACTCTAACTGTGCAGAAGGCCGCTAACCCTCTGAAACGAGGTTCTCGGCGTCGTCGCTGACGACGGGTATCTGGACCAGCGACAAGACGTGGTGCGCCGGGCTGCCGGGAGGAGCCACCAGCACGCACTCGCCGCCCTGCCGCAGCGCCCGGTTGCGGGCCGCGGCCAGTGCGCTTACGCCCGCCGATCCCAGGTGGGTGACCGCGCTCAGATCGATCGTCAAAGGTGCTAAGCCGGAACGACTTTCGACGGCGATCTGGCGGTCCAGGGTTGGCGCGGTGTTCGAATCGACCTCGCCGCTGACGACGATCCGGCCGTCGTCGCGCACCTGAGAAGCGAACTCGCTGTCGACTGCCCGGTGCGAAGTCGACCGGCTGACCAGCGTGTCGGTAATGAAGTTCGCCGGCCGCGACAGCCGATGCGTCACCGCGGCGGTCGTCCCGGCGGCACCATGCGAGACATGCGCGTGGGACACCAGGGCTTCGGCCATCGCGAGTCCACGCCCGCGGCCCTGCCCGCTTTCGCGATGATCCTTCCACTGTCCGCGGTCGGTCACCGAGGCGCGCAGATTGCCGTCTCCGGTCAGCTCCGCGTCGACCACAACACCGTCGGAAACCTCAGTGCCGTAACCGTGTTCGACCGCGTTCTCGACGAACTCGGAGATTGCGTGCACCACGTCGGAGATGTCGGACGAATCGGCGCCGACCTCAGCCAGCCACTGACGCAGCCGGGCTCGCACCGCGCGCGCGGCATGGATCGTCGCGTCCACCGTCATGTGCAACGGCGGCACCGGGGAGCGCCGTTGCGCCGCAAGCAGTGTGACGTCGTCGCTATAGCCGGTCGACCGGAGCAGCAATTCGAGGGTCTCAGAGCACAGCCGGTCGACCGGCCGAGCCCCCGAATCCAGGACGAAGCCGCTGTTGCCGGCGGCGATGTTCGCCGCCAAATCGGCGAATTCCGCCGTGCTGGCCACCAAAGGCCGGTCCGGGCGTTCGATCAGGCCGTCGGTATACATCAAGATCGTGTCGCCGACTTGGAGCACCTCGGTGCGCACCGGAAAACCAGCGCCGCTTCCGAGCGGTCCCGCGCCGGACGGCTCCAAGTACCGCGAGCAGGCGTCCGCGGTCACCAGCAACGGCGGTGGGTGTCCGGCGGTGCAGTACTGAAACTCGCCGGTGGCGTAGTCGAGCGAGCCCACGCACAGGGTGGCCGACTGCGAGCCCGGGACGTGTTCGCGGAAGCGGTCCACGGCCGCGAGCGAGTCGGGGATCGTCTGCCCCGTCAAGATCTGCATCCGCAGGGCGGTGCGCAGTTGCGACATCACCGCGGCGGCTTCGACGCCATGGCCGACGACGTCGCCGACGACCAGCACCAGCCGATCCCCCAGCGGTATCGAGTCGAACCAGTCGCCGCCGGCCGCGGTGTCCTCGGCGGCGACGAGGTACTCCGCGGTGACGTCTGCGCCCGGGACGACCGGCACGGACGCCGCCAGTAGGGCCTGCTGCATGATGATGGCCGAATCGCGGACGCTTCGGTACCGCTCGGAGAGCTCCTCCACGCGTGCCTCGGCGGCCAGGCGTGCTTCCACCCGTGCGGTGACGTCCTCGAAGGAAACCTGCAAGCCCTCGATCGAGCCGTCCACCCTGCGGCGCGGTGTGACGAGAAAGTCGAAGTACCGGTCTTTGAGCCCCGAGCCGTCGGAGTCGACCTGCAGCCGCCATTCCTCCCCGGACTGTGGCTCGCCGGTTGCCATGACCCGGTCGAACATCTCGTAAATCAGCTGGCGGGCGAGCTCGGGAAATACTTCCGCCGCGGTCAAACCCACCCCGGTGAACGTGGGATTGAAGCGGCGATAGGCGGCGTTGACCGCGATGAAGCGATGTTCGGGCCCCTCCAGGCCAGCCAGCATCGACGGGAAAGCTTCAAAGACGCGCCGCACATCCTCGGCCGTCCCGACTGCTTTGTCCCAGTCCATTTCGGCCGCCATCCTGGCCGTCCCTCCCTGGACTTTCACTGAGCCACCCTAAGGGCCATTGTCATCAACAGATACTCGCGCCCCCGACGACTTTGCCAAGCGCACCACTCAGATTATCAATATTGGGCAAGTGTTCAGTACACCAGTTTCCGGGCAGGTCGCGATTCGACTCTTACGTCACTCCCATGCCATCCCATGCAACTCTTTAGGCCACTGCCGACGATAGGGCGGAGTCGCTGGTCGGATACGCGCGTAGCACGCCACCCAGCTCGCACGCTTTGATGATCCTGGTGACAATGGGCTTGCAGCTGACCAGGCACAATGCGACGTCACGACCGCGGCAGCGCTGGGCCTCGTCCGCCAGGGCGGTGAACGCGCAGCAGCCCATGAAATCGAGACCGCTGACATCGACCATGAACGGACCCGGCGAGCTGGCGACCGCGGCGGCCTCGCTGAGCAGCCGACGCCAGACGTGCTCGTTGGAGGCGTCGACCTCGCCGCCCGCGCGGACGATCACCACGGACCCGTCGCGCTGGGTTGTCGCCCTTAGCGTGCTGTGCGGATCCCCCAGTTCCGTCGCCAGCCGCGCGCTCAACATCACCTGGGTGGGACCTGGGTGGGAACGCTCCGCTGGGGCCAGGCTCATGTTGCACTCCTAATCGGCCGCGTCCATGACGAGTGATGGATGTTTATAGCACGCGGGGGCGGCCCGTCTAGGGGAAACCGTGAGGCCCCCGCACAAAGCTGCTCAAACCCACTCGAAGGGGCCCCGACAGGGTTCGGGCAAGGTTCCGGGCGCGGGCTCTGGGCGGGTTCAGCGCACGTTCAGGCCGAGACCGCCTCGCTTGAACGGGACACCTTCATCAATTCCATCAGGTTGCCGCCCATAATCTTGGCGACGTCCTCTTCATCGAAGTCGGAGAGCTCGTCGACGAAGGAGATGGGGTCCTTGAGGCCCTCGGGGTGTGGCCAGTCGGATCCGAACAGCACCCGGTCGGTGCCCACCATCTTGACGATCTCGGTGAATCGGTCCTCCCAGAACGGGGTGATGTAGACGCACCGCTTGAACGCCTCGATCGGGTTCTCGCTGAACGACTGCGGCATCTTCTTGTAGACGCCCCTGAGGCCCTTGAACAGGTCGGGAACCCAGTCGGCCCCGTTTTCGATGGACAGGATCCGCAGATCGGGGTTGCGAGACAACGCACCGTGACACACCAGCGCGCCCATCGCGTCCAGGATCGGCCGGTGGCCCATGGCGAAGCTGCGGAACGCGGTCGGCTTGAACGGCAGGAATTCGTCGCCGGGCTCCCAGACGTTCGCGAACTCCGAGTAACCGCTGTCGGAGGCGTGCATCGACACCGGTATCTCGGCCGCAATGCAGGCCTGCCAGAACGGGTCGAACTCCTCGAGCCCGAACGACCGACTGCCCTTGAACCCGGGCACCGGCGCAGGGCGGACCAGAACGGTGCGGGCGCCGCGCTCCAGGCACCATTCGAGTTCTTCCAGCGCGCGGTCGACGATCGGCAGCGTGATCACCGGGGTGGCGAAGATGCGGTCCTTGTAGTTGAACGACCACTGCTCGTGCATCCACTCGTTGAGCGCGTGGATGACGTCGTGGGTCATCTCCGGGTCGTCCTTCATGCGCTCTTCGACCAGGCTGGCCAGCGTTGGGAACATTAGCGCGTAGTCGATCCCGAGCTCATCCATGACCTCGAGCCGCGGGCCGGGCTCACGAAACGCCGGAATGGCCTTCATCGGCTCGCCCAGGATTTCGCGGTAGCTCTTGCCGCCTGAGCCGTTTCGGAAGTACTCCTCCTGGGCACCCGGGCGGGCGACCACGTCGAACGTCGGGTTCGGGATGTATTCGCTGATGTGGCCTCGCACCACGATCTTGGTGCGACCACGTACCTGCACGTAGTCGATCACGCGCTTGCGCTTGTCCGGGAGGAACTTGGTCAGCGCTTCCTGCGGTTCGTACATGTGGTTGTCGGCGTCGAACACGGGGAAGGAAAGCTCGCGAGACGGCATGGCGATCTCCTTGCAGAAGTAGCAGAAGTCTTGATTCTCTGTGGGTGGTAATGACGTTACCACTTCCGCGCACCGCGCTGAACTCAAGCTCTTTGGAAGCCTTCGCTCTTTGGCAGCCCTTGGTCTTTGGAAGCCCTGGAGAAGCGCGTGACCCCCGCGCCTAGCCGTCGGCCCTGAGCCCCACCGTGGGTGTCGTGCCATTGATGATGGCGAAATTCACGGTCGCCGTCGCGGCGAGTTCGTCGCCGCCGTCGCCGTAGATGTCGACCTGCATGACCATCGCCCGGCCGCCGGAGCGCAGCATCCGCGGCACCGCGCGCGCCGAGCCCTGCTTGATCGGCCGCAGGTAGCGGACGAACAGATCGGCGGTGGTCATGGTGGTGCCCGGCTGCAGATAATCCAGCCCGAACTGGCCGCCGGCCACGTCGACCAGGGTGGCGATCAAGCCGCCCTGCAGGGCGCCGGATGTGTTGGTCACGTGCGGGCTGACCGGCATCGTCATCGCGAACTCGCCGTCATGCGTGCCCGGGCGCATGCCGATTTGGGCGAACAGCTCGGCCAGCGTCGGGGTGGGCGACTCGTCGTCGCTGTCCCGGATGCCGAGGGCGCGGCTGCAGAAGTCGTACAGCTGGCCGGCGTCGATAGGGGTGCCGTTCAATTCGCTGCCGAGCCAGTGCAACCGCTGCGCGCCCATGATCGTCTGCATGGCGATCGCGGCCGCCGCCCGGACATCCAGGCCCGGGTTGAAGACTCCCTCGGTGATGCCCTGCCCCACGATGTCGCGAATCAGTTGATGCATGGGGGACAGCACCCGGGCGTATTCGCGCGGACGGGTCTCGGCCAGGTGCTGGTTGTAGAGGCTCAGCGCCCGGTTGAGGCTGTCTTGGGTGCTGGATTGCGGCTGCTGGCTGACGCGGTCGATCACCAGCTTCAGCGCGGAGGTGCTGTCCAAGCCGAGGGTCTCGTCGCGCCACATCTTGACCGTTTGCGCGATGGTCCTGTCGAACAACGCCAGCAGCAGTTCGTCCTTGCTGCTGAAATGCTGGTAGAAGGCCCGAAGCGAGGTCTTGGAGCGCGCGACGACCTCCTGCACGGTGAAGTCGGTGCGGCCCGTCTCGCCCAGTATCGCGACGGCCGTCTTGATGAACCGGTCGCCGCGGGTTACTTCAGCCTCGTCGCTGGGGCCCGTCATGCGTCTCTCCCGTCGCTCATGCGCTACGAGAATGAGGTTACCGCGCCACGGTCGGAATCTCGCTGA
>CAVZTC010000012.1:0-483415 GCA_963778135.1 uncultured Actinomycetota bacterium
GCGCTCAGTGCGCAGGCGGCGGCGTTTCATGCCAAGTTCGCCAAACCTTGACTGGGGCGGCGGGCGCCTACGCCGCGGCGGAGGCGGCCAATGCCTCGCCGTTGCAGAGCAATCAGCAGGATCTCCAGAGCCTGGCGGTGTTTTCGCCGTCGAGCGGTTGACGGGGCGCCCGCTGTCGGCACCGGCACCACTGGGGCTGCGGGCACTGGGCAGGCCGGCGGGGGCGGCGGGTGGATTTTCGGCAACGGCGGCAACGGCGGCTCGGGTGCGCCCGGGCAAGCCGGCGGTCGGCGGTAGCGCCTTCCTGTTCGGCAACGGCGGCATGGGCGGGGCCGGCGGGGGCGCCAAGGCACCTCGGGCACCGCGGGCGCTGCGGGCGGCCTCGGCGGCGCCGGCGGCACCGGCGGGGTCGGTGCGGCCGGCGGGGTCGGCGGTAGCGGCGGGCTGGTGTACGGCGGCGGCGGGGCCGGCGGCCAGGGCGGTACCGGCGGTACCGGCGGCACCGGCGGTGCCGGCGGCGACGGTGCGACCGGTGTGTTTCCGACAACAACGGCACCGGCGGCACCGGCGGCGACGGCGGTAACGGCGGCCTCGGCGGTAACGGCGGCGTGGGCGGGGTCGGCGGCAAAGGCTCGGCCTTGTTCGGCGGTCAGGCGGGCGCCAACGGCGACGGCGGGACCGGCGGGACCGGAGGCACGCCCGGGGTCGGTGGTGACGGCGGCACCGGCGCGGCCGGCATGCCACCAACACCGGCGGCACGGGCGGCAACGGCGGGTAACCCGGGCACCGTGGGCGGCGGCGGCACCGGCGGTGGCGCTGGTGGCGCCGGCGCGCACGCCGGCGGACCGGCGCGACCGGCGCTGAGGTGACCGGCGGCGGCAACGGCGGCACCGGCGGCGCCGGCTACAACGCCACCACCCCTGATACGGCCGGCGGGGCCGGCGGGGCCGGCGGCAACGGCGGCGCCTATGGCAACGGCGGGGCCGGCGGGGCCGGCGGGGCCGGCAGCGACGACCCCGGCGCCGGCGCCCAAGGCGCCCAAGGCGGCCAAGGCGGCTCGGTCATGGGTAACGGCGGAACCGGCGGGGCCGGCGGCACGGGCTTTGGCGGCTACAACGGCGGCACCGGCGGCACCGGCGGTACCGGCATCGCGCCGGGCGCGGCCGGCGGCACCGGCGGCACCGGCGGCCCCGCAATGGGGTCAGGCAACGGCGGCGACGGCGGCGACGGCGGCGACACACTGGGGTCAGGCAGGGGCGGCAAAGGCGGCGACGGCGGCACCGCTTTTGGGACAGGCAAAGGCGGCGACGGCGGCGACGGCGAGGACGGCAGCGGCTTCGGCGGCCCCGGCGGCCCCGGCGGCGCCGGCGGCACCGGTTTCAACGGTGGTAATGGCGGTAACGGCGGCGATGCCAGCCCCTTAACCTTCACCGGCCCGGCTGGCGACCCGGGCACTGCCGGTAGCCCCACCGGCGGCACCGGCGGCACCGGCTTCACCGGCGGCACCGGCGGCAACGGCGGCCCCGGCGGCCCCGCCACCGGGGTCAACGGCGTCGGCGGCACCGGCGGCAACGGCGGCGACGGCGGCCCCGGCGGCCAAGGCGGCCAAGGCGGCACCGGCTACAGCAGCACCGTGGCCGGCACGGCCGGCGGCACCGGCGGCCAAGGCGGCCAAGGCGGCCAGGGCGGCCAAGGCGGCAACGGCGGCGGCGGCGGTGCCTCCGTGTCCGGAACTGAGGGGCCAAACGGCAACGGCGGCGACGGCGGTCAGGGCGGTTCCCACGGCATCGGCGGCAACGGCGGCAACGGCGCGAACGGCACGGCCGCCACCCCCAACGGCGCCAACGGCGGCAACGCTGGTGCCCCCGGCGTCGTCGACGGCAGCGGCGGCGCCCCCGGTGCAGCGGGCACCGGGGGCCTCGCTCATACCGGCACGGGCGGCGCCGAGGGCGGTCCCGCCATCGACGGCTTCCTCGGCGGCACCGGCGGCAACGGCGGCGACGGCTACGACGCCAGCACCACCTTCGACGGCGCGAACGGCGGCAACGGTGGCAACGGGGGTGACGGCGGGACCATCGGCACCGGCGGTACCGGCGGCAAAGGCGGCAACGGCGCCAGCAACCCCCATGGATACGGCGCAACCGGCACCGACGGCAACGCCCTTTTCCCCAACGGCGGCACCGGCGGGCAAGGCATGACCGGCGGTAACGGCGGAAAAGGCGGCAACGGCGGCACCGGCGGCACGACAGCCGGCAGCGGCGGCAACGGCGGTCCCGGCGGCAACGGCGGCCAGGCCGGACCCGGCGGCGCCGGCGGCACTGGCTACGACGCCAGCACCGGCATCTTCAACGCCGGCGCCCGCGGCGGTGACGGCGGCCAGGGCGGCCAGGGCGGTACCGGCGGCCAGGGCGGTACTGGCGGCAACGCCGGCACGGCCCCGTCGGGGTTGGGCCACGCGGGCATCAACGGCAATGGCGGCACCGCCGGCGACGGCGGTATAGCCGGCCTCGGCGGCAACGGCGGCAACGGCGCGTCCGGCGACGCGACTGACCCCACCGGCGGCGGAGGCGGCAACGGCGGCGACCCCGGTCCCGTCGGCAACCCCGGTCCCGTCGGCCAGCCAGGCACCGGCGGGACTGGGGGCACCCCCGGCTCCCCCGGCACCCCTGGGCTGACCTACGGCCCGGCCGGCAACGGCGGCAACGGCGGGCCGGGCTGGAACTCAACGGACCCCAGCGGCACCGGCGGCAACGGCGGCGACGGCGGCAAGGGTGGGTCGTGGGGCACCGGCGGCAACGGCGGCCAAGGCGGCCAGGGCGGGCCCGGTGACACCGGCGCCAACGGTGCCGGTGCGGGCGCCAGCGGCGCCATGGGCCACACCGGCGGCACCGGTGGCCAAGGCGGCCAGGGCGGCTTAGGCGGCTCGCACTCCGGTAACGGCGGCAACGGCGGCCAAGGCGGCCAGGGCGGGGTCGGCGGTGACGGCGGCAACGGCGTGCCCGGCGCGCCCGGGGTAGCCACCATCAACGCGGGCCAGGCCGGCAACGGCGGCAACGGCGGTCAGGGCGGCACCGGCGGTCAAGGCGGTCAAGGCGGTGCAGCCGGTGGCGTGGAGTTCGGGGGTCCCGGCCAGTTCGGCTTCGTCGGTAGCGGTGGGGCCGGAGGCCAAGGCGGTAACGGCGGGACGCCCGCCAACGGTGGCAACGGCGTGACGCCCGCCATCGGCGGCACCGGCGCCGTCACCCCCACCGCCTCTCCCGGCGGCGGCGGCAACGGCGGTCAGGGCGGCCAGGGCGGCACCGGCGGCCAGGGCGGCGACGCGAACTACCCAGGATTTGGTGTTTTGGACTCAACCCATGGCGTCGGCGGTGCCGGCGGCGCCGCCGGCTACGCCACCAACGGCGCCAACGGCGGCAACGCCGCGCCATTGCCCGGCGGTGACATCGCCGGTACGGGCGGCAACGGCGGTCAGGGCGGTCAGGGCGGCACCGGCGGCCAGGGCGGGGCCAGCTACGGCTACGGCGGCGAGGGCGGGCCCGCCACCGTCGGCATGACCGGCGGCCAAGGTGGGACCGGCGGCGACTCCATCGGTGGCCCCAACTCATACATTCGAGGCGGCAACGGCGGCGACGGCGGCGACGGCGGCGATGGCGGCAACGGCGGCGCCGGCGGCACCGGCGTATACGGTAAGGGCGGCGACGGCGGGGCCGCCAACAACGGCGGCAGGGGGGGCCTGGCTGGGAACGCCGGTTCAGGCGACGGCGCGGCCAGCCCCGGCGGCACCGGCGGCGCCGGCGGCGACGGCGGCAACGGCGGTACCGGCGGCAACGGCGGCGAGAGTGGCCAAGGCACCACCGGCAACGGTGGTCCCGGCGGCGACGGCGGCACCGGCTTCACTGGCGGTAAAGGCGGTAACGGCGGCCTCGGCACCCCAAATCAAAATGCATCCCTTAGCACCGGCGGCATCGGCGGTGCCGGCGGCGACGGCGGCGACGCCGGCAACGGCGGCAACGCCGGCGCCGTCCAGCAGCCCGGGGGCAAGGCCGCCGTGGGCACCTCGGGTGACCCCGGCATCGGTGGTAATGGCGGCAGCGGCGGTGTAGGCGGCATGGGCGGCACCGAAGCCAGGGGCGGCGACGGCGGCAAAGGCGGCGACGGCGGCAACGCCGGCGACCCCGGCACCGGCAGCGGCCCCATCGGCGGCTCCAGCCCCGGCTGGTTCGGCTCCGGCGGCGGCGGCGGCCTCGCCGGCCCGGACGGCGGCTCAGCCGGCGAGAGAGGCAAGGACGGCAACTTTGGCAAGTAAGGCTGCCGGCGAACGCAACCGTGACCAGCGAGCAGCTCAACCCTTTAGGGCGCCTACGACTGCGCAGGCCGCGTGGCAAACAGTCCGGCATCAAACCCCCGGCCACACCCGGCCGCATGACCGTTAGCCCAACTTCGGGTTAGCGGAGGACCCGCACCCGCGTCCGCCGACTCCGACCAGGCGATCCACAACGATCCGCACCTGCGTCGGCGCAGCCGATAGATGACAGGTTGTCTTGCCGGCCCCCGACCTGTCGCCAGCGTCTAAACCTAAGGGGAGCCGGCGCCGCCGGCGCCGCCGCTGCCGCCGCTACCGCCGGTGGAGCCGGAGGGGCCGGCGCCCGGGTTGCCCGCGGTGCCGCCGCTGCCGGGGTTGCCGCTGAAGTCGGTGCCGCCGGTGCCGCCGGTACCCCCGGTGCCGCCCGCACCGGCGGTGTCACCGCTGTGGGTGGTGCTGCCGCCTTGACCGCCGGCGCCGCCTTGGCCGCCGTCGCCGGCGGACCCCCGCTGCCTGGCGTCCCTGCCGCCGGTGCCGGCGGCGCCGCCTGCGCCGCCTGTGCCACCGACGCCGCCGTCGCCGCCGGTGCCGGCGTCGTTGCTGCCGTCATCGGCACAGCCGGTGCCGCCGGCGCCGCCGGGCCGCCGGTGCCGCCTTGGCCGCCGGTGCCGTTGGTTGCGCCGGAGACGGCGGTGCCGCCGGCACCGCCGGCGCCGCCTTGGCCGCCGTCGCCGCCGTAGCCGCCCGTGCCGCCGGCCGGGCCGGTGCCGCCAGCGCCGCCTTGACCGCCTTGACCGCCTTGACCGCCCGCACCGGCGCCGTCACCGCTGGTGGTGGTGGCGCCGCCTTGACCGCCTTGGCCGCCGTGACCGCCGCCGCCGCCGGAGCCCGCACCGCCGTCCGGGGCCGCCGGTGCCCGCCGCGCCGCCTTGACCGCCGGTACCGCCTGCGCCACCGCCGGTGCCGCCGGAGCCGGCGTCGTTGCTGCCGTCGTCGGCATAGCCGGCACCGCCCTGGCCGCCGCCGCCGCCTTGGCCGCCGGCGCCGCCGTAGCCGTTGGTTGCGCCGGAGACCGCGTTGCCGCCGGCACCGCCGGCGCCGCCGGCGCCGCCTTGACCGCCATCGGAGCCGCTGCCGCCGGCCGGGCCGGTGGCACCAGCGCCGCCTTGACCGCCGTAGCCGCCGGAGCCGCCGCGCGCCGGCCGAGTGACCGCTGGTGGTGGTGGCGCCGCCCTGACCGCCGGCGCCGCCCTGGCCGCCGGTGCCGCCGGCGCCCGCGATGCCGCGCGGTGCCGCCGGTGCCGACCGCGCCGCCCGGCACCGCCGTTGACCGCCGGCGCCGCCGACCGCCGGTAGCCGGCGTCGTTGCTGCCGTCATCGGCATAGCCGGCACCGCCTTGACCGCCGGCCCGCCGGGGCCGCCGGTGCCGCCGTGAGCCGTTGGTTGCCCCGGAGACGGCGTTGCCGCCGGCACCGCCGCACCGCCGGTACCGCCGCCGCCGCCATAGCCGCCGGTGCCGCCGCCGGCCGCCGGTGACGCCAGCGCCGCCTTGACCGCCTTGCCCGCCCTGCCGCCCGCACCCGCGGTGTGCACCGCTGGTGGTGGCGGCGCCCCCCTGACCACCGGCACCAGCCGGAGCCGCCATAGCCGCCGCCGCCCGCACGGCCGTAGAGGCCGCCGGTGCCGGCCGCGCCGCCTTGCCCACCGGCGCCACCGGCACCGCCGGTGCCGCCGGCTGGCGTCGTTGCTGCCGTCATCGGCAAAGCCGGTACCGCCCTGGCCGCCCGGCACCGCCGTCGCCGCCTTGCGCCGCCGGTGCCGTCGGTGCCGCCATTGCCGGCACCACCCTGGCCGCCGTGAGCCGCCGCCAGCCGCCGGTGCCACCGCTGCCGCCGGTGTCGCCGACCGCGCCGGTGGCGCCCTGAGCCGCCGGACCACGCCGGTGCCGCCCTGACCGCCTTGCCCGCCGCTGCCCGCGCCGCCCGCGGTGCCGCCGGTGCCGCCGGTGCCGACCGCCCCGCCCGGACCGCCGTCGCCGCCGGTGCCGCCGATGCCGCCGGCGGTGGCGTCGTTGCTGCCGTCATCGGCATAGCCGGTGCCGCCCTGACCGCCATCGCCGCCGGCGCCGCCGTCGCCGCCGCTGCCGTTGGTGCCGCCGATTGCCGGCACCGCCCTGACCGCCTTGACCGCCGCCGCCGCCGTAACCGCCGGTGCCGCCCGGCATGACCGATGGCTGCCGGTGGCGCCTTGAGCGCCCGCCCCGCCGGTGCCGCCGCGTGACCGCCTTGCCCGCCGCTGCCCGCGCCGCCCGCGGTGCCGCCGGTGCCGCCGGTGCCGGCCGCCCCGCCCAGGCCGCGCCGCCGCCGGTGCCGCCGGTGCCGCCGGCGCTGGCGTCGTTGCTGCCGTCGTCGGCGTAGCCGGTGCCGCCCTGACCGCCGGCGCCGCCGAGCCGCCGTGCCGCCGCTGCCGTTGGTGCCGCCGTTGCCGGCCCCGCCCTGGCCGCCTTGACCGCCGCCGCCGCCGGTGCCGCCGGTGCCGCCGGTATGACCGAGGGTGCCGGTGGCGCCTTGAGCGCCGGCCCCGCCGGTGCCGCCGTGCCCGCCTTACCGCCGGCGCCGCGCCGCCCGCGGTGCCGCCGGTGCCGCCGGTGCCGACCGCCCCGCCCAGGCCAGCGCCGCCACCGGCGCCGCCGGTGCCGCCGGTGCCGGCGTCGTTGCTGCCGTCGTCGGCGTAGCCGGTGCCGCCCTGGCCGCCTTGGCCGCCGGCGCCGCCGGCGCCGCCGGTGCCGTTGGTGCCGCCGGACACGCGCGGTGCCGCCTTGACCGCCCTGGCCGCCTTGGCCGCCGTCGGCCGCCGGTGTAGCCGGTGCCGCCGTGGCCGCGCCGGTGGCGCCGTGGCCGCCTTGCCCGCCGCCGCCGCCGGCCCCGCCGGCGCCGGCGGTGTCGCCGCTGTCGGTGGTGCCGCCGCCCTGGCCGCCTGGCCGCCGGCCGCCGGTAGCCGCCGCCTCGCCCGCCGGTGCCGCCGGTACCGCCGAGCTCGCCGCCGGTGCCGCCCGTGCCGCCTTGGCCGCCGCTGCCGCCGAAGCCGCCGCCACCGCCGGCGGTGGCATCGTTGCTGCCGTCGTCGGCGAGCACCGGCGCCGCCCTGGCCGCCTTGACCGCCCTGGCCGCCGCCGGACCGCCGTTGCCGTTGGTGCCGCCATCGCCGGCGCCACCCTGGCCGCCTTGACCGCCGCCGCCGCCGTCGCCGCCGCCGCCGGCGATGTCACCGCCGCTGGTGGCGGCGCCGCCGTTGACCGCCCGCGCCGCCCTGACCGCCGGCGGCCCCGGCGCCGGCGACGCCGCCGGTGCCGCCGGTGCCGACCGCGCCGCCAGCGCCGCCCTGGCCGCCGATGCCGCCGTCGCCGCCGGCGCCGGCGTCGTTGCTGCCGTCGTCGGCGTAGCCGGTGCCGCCGTGGCCGCCTTGGCCGCCGGTGCCGCCTGGCCACCGCTGCCGTTGGTTGCGCCGGAGACGGCGTTGCCGCCTTGGCCGCCGGCAGCCGCCTTGGCCGCCGCTGACCGCCGAAGCCGCCGGTGAAGCCGCTGTGCCGGCGCCACCCTGGCCGCCTTGACCGCCCTGCCCGCCTTGACCGCCCGCGCCGGCGGTGTACCGCTGGTGGTGGTGGCGCCGCCCTGACCACCGGCACCACCTTGGCCGCCGGTGCCGCCGTCGCCGGCGGCCGCCGATGCTGCGCCGCCGGTGCCGGCCGCGCCGCCCTGCCCGCCGGTACCGCCGGTGCCGCCGCTGGCCGCCGGCGGTGGCGTCGTTGCTGCCGTCATCGGCGTAGCCGGTGCCGCCCTGACCGCCTGGCCACCGCGTCGCCGCCCTGCCGCCGGTGCCGTTGCCGCCGCCGTTGCCGGCGCCGCCCTGGCCGCCTTGGCCGCCGGCAGCGCCTTCGCCGCCGTGGCCGCCGGTATTGCCGACGGTGCCGGTGACGCCTTGGGCGCCGTGCCGCCGGTGCCGCCCAGGCCGCCGGTGCCGCCGGTACCCGCGCTGCCGCCGCTGCCAGCCGCTGCCCCGGTGCCGGCCGCCCCGCCTTCGCCGCCACCGCCACCGGTGCCGCCGATGCCCCCGGCGCTGGCGTCGTTGCTGCCGTCGTCGGCGTAGCCGGTGCCACCCTGTACCGCCTTGGCCGCCGCCGCCGCCGCTGCCGCCGCCGCCGTTGGTTGCCGTGGCCACGGCAGTGCCCCCTTGACCGCCCTGGCCGCCGACGCCGCCATGCCCGCCGCCGCCGCCAGCATTGCGTCGGTGCCGGTGGCGCCTGGCCGCCTTGGCCGCCCTGGCCGCCGACGCCGCCGTAGCCGCCGAAATCACCGCTGATCGTGGTGTCGCCGCCCTGACCGCCCACCCCGCCTTGGCCGCCGGTGCCCGCGGCGCCCGCGGTGCCCGGGGTGCCGCCGGAGCCGCCGGTGCCGGCCGCCCCGCCCAGCCCAGCGCCGCCACCGGTGCCGCCGGTCCCGCCGACGCCGCCTTGGGCGCCGGAGCCGCTGCCGCCATCGGCGTCGCCGGGGCCGCCGTCCCCGCCTAGACCGCCAGTACCGCCCTGACCACCGGCGCCGCCGGAGCCGTTGGTTGCCCCGGACACGGCCCCCCCGCCTTGGCCGCCTTCACCCCCAGCGCCGCCGTCCCCGCCGGTATAACCTGTGCCGCCAAATGGGTTGCCGCCCATAGTGTTTGCGGCGCCTTGACCGCCTTGGCCGCCCTGACCGCCCTGGCCGCCGGCGCCGGCGGTGTGACCACTAGCGGTGGTGGCGCCGCCTTGACCGCCGGCGCCACCGTCGCCCCCGGTGCCCGCGCCGCCCACCGTGCCGGTGCCGGCGACACCGCCAGTGCCGGCGCTGCCGCCGCTGCCGCCGTCTCCGCCTTGGCCGCCGCCACCGCCAGCGGTCGCGGCGTTGCCGGCGTTCCCGGTGTAGCCGACGCCGCCTTGACCGCCCTGGCCACCGGTGCCGCCAGCACCACCATCGCCGTTGGTGCCGCCATTGCCGGCGCCACCTTGGCCGCCGTCTCCGCCTTGGCCGCCGTCGCCGCCGACGCCACCAGAATTGCCGGGAGTGACGGAGGCGACGCCCTGGGCACCGGCCCCGCCGGTACCCCCTTGGCCGCCGTCACCGGCGATACCCGCGCTGCCCGCGACGCCGCCGGTGCCGCCGCTGCCGGCTAGGCCGCCGGCGCCAGCCGCCCCGCCGTTACCGCCGGTGCCGCCGGCGGTGGCGTTGTCGCTGCCGTCGTCGGCGAAGCCGGTGCCGCCTTGCCCGCCTTGGCCGCCGGCGCCGCCGGCGCCGCCACTGCCGGTGGTGCCGCCAGGGCTGGCGCCACCCTGGCCCCCTTGGCCGCCGGAACCGCCATCGCCGCCGGTGCCGCCGGCATTGCCGACGGTGCCCACGGTGCCGACATCACCGGCGCCGCCGGCCCCGCCGGCCCCGCCGTCACCACCAATGCCCGCGACGCCCGCATGGCCAGCGGTCCCTAAGAATCCAGCGGCGCCGCCGCTGCCGCCGGCGCCAGCGGCACCGCCAGCGCCTCCGGTGCCGCCAGCCCCGCCATCCATGCCCACGCCGTTGCTACCGGCCCCGCCACCACCGCCGGTGCCGCCGGCCCCGCCGTTACCGCCGGTGCCGCCCGCGCCGAGTAGCCCGCCGGCGCCGAGCAACCCCGGGTCGGCGCCGCCGGCCCCGCCGGCCCCACCGCCCCCACCGGCAAAGCCAGTACCGCCAGCTGCGACATCTCCGAGGGCCGCGGAGCCGGCACCACCAACCCCGCCGGCACCGCCGGCCCAGCCCACCAGCGCCTTATCAATGCCACCGGCGCCGCCCGCCCCGCCACTTGTGCCAGCGCCGGTAACGCTGGCGCCGCCGGCCCCGCCCGCGCCGCCGGCCCCACCCGAGCCGCCCAACAGCCCACCGGCACCACCGGCGCCACCGGCACCACCGGCTTCGCCCGCCCCGCCGAACCCGCCGGCCCCACCGGCACCGCCCGAGCCGAACAGCCCGGCGGACCCGCCAGCCCCGCCCGCACCGCCAGCGGCACCCGACCCGCCGTTGCCGCCGTTGCCGAAAATCCACCCGCCGCCCCCGCCGGCCTGCCCAGTGCCCGCAGCCCCAGTGGTGCCGGGGCCGAACAGCGGGCGCCCCGTCAACAGCTCGACGGGGGAAAACACCGCCAGGCTCTGCAGATCCTGCTGAATGCTCTGCAACGGCGAGGCATTGGCCGCCTCCGCCGCGGCGTAGGCGCCCGCCGCCCCAGTCAAGGTTTGCGCGAACTTGGCATGAAACGCGGCCGCCTGCGCACTGAGCGCCTGATAGTCCTGGGCGTGCGCGCCAAACAACGCTGCGATAGCCGCCGACACCTCGTCGGCGGCGGCGGCCGCGATCCCTGTCGTCGGCATCGCCGCGGCCGCGTTGGCGGCCGTGATCGTCGACCCCAGACTGGACAAATCCGAAGCTGCCGAGGCAACTATCTCCGGAGCTGCAGTTAGATACGACATAGCGCACCTCCAAGCAGGGGGCATGACCTCAGCCGCCGCTCAGGTCACTCAAGTGCCACTTCTCGCGGAGCGTACGCTTTCACATCGACTTCATGTCGTTTTCACACAAACCCTGGCGGACTCTGACGGCGGCGTCAAAACCCGCGAAAGCACCCCGGACTTACCAGCAAAGATCCACGTCCACCGCATTGACAACCGGGGTTGACCCCTGATGGTGGACACCCGACTGGTGGGACTGCTGGTCCAGCGGGGATGTCCGTATGCCGGGCAAGCGCAGGAAGTACACGCCCCGAGTTTCACGACCAGGCCGCCCGCCTGTGATTGAGACCGGCCGCCCGGCGGCTCATGTGGCCGCCGAGATTGGTGTGGGTGATCAAGTGCTGGGGCGTTGGGTGCGCCATGCTGATGAACGCGCGGAGCTAGAGCGCCTACGCCATGAAATCGCCGAATTACGTTTAGACCGTGAGTTTTTGAAAAAAGCCACGGCCTTCTCGTCTCGGAACACAACCGGTAGAAGCCGACCGGGTGATCCAGGTAGAGAAGGCCACCTACACGGTTGGGCGGATGTGTGGGCTGCTGGAGGTGTCGCGCTCGGGGTACTACAAACGGCGCAAGTCCCGCGACGGCGGTCCGACGCCGGCCCGGCAGCGGCGGGCCGAGGTGGACGCCAAAGTCGCTGAATTCCACGCCGCTTGTGACGGTGTGTGCGGTGCCCCGCGCGTTCTGGCTGATCTGCGTGCTGACGGTGAGCGAGTCTCGCGCAAGACGGTGGCGGCCTCGCTGCGCGCCACGGCCTTGCCGGGGCGGCGTTGGTCAGCGTGGGCGACCTGGTTCTCACTGGGATCGCTAAGTGAGCACCGCAACGGCGTCGTACAAAGGGTTACCGGTATCCGATGGAGATCATCGACCACTGCGTGTGGCTGTACTTTCGGTTTCCGCTGAGCTTTCGGGAGGTCGAAGAGCTGCTACTGGCCGTGCGACGTGGTGTCGCACGTGGTGAGTGGTCACGTTCGATTGGAGGTCGTTTGTTGAGGATGTGACTCGGTCCAGTGTCTAAGCCCGGCGCGGCGTCAAACCCCCTTCCCGGGGGTGGTCGCTGCGGCGATAGCATTCGCCCGACCGAACATGAGGCGGTGCTGCGCCGAGATCCGTGAGGCGGTGCGTCGATGTACAGCACGATGCAGGACTTTCCGTTGACGATCGCCGCGATCATGCGGCATGGCTGCGGTGTCCACGGGGCACGGACCGCCACCACCGCTACCGGGGCTACCGGGGCTGGGGGCGCCGGTTACCGGCAGATCAGCTACCACGACCTGGGCCTGCGGGCCGCGCAGTTGGCAAACGCGTTGCGCGGGATGGGCATCACCGGCGATCAGCGCGTCGGCACGTTCATGTGGAACAACGCCGAGCACCTGACCACCTACTTGGCGGTGCCGTCGATGGGCGCGGTCCTGCATACCCTCAACATCCGCCTCTTTCCCGACCAGGTGGCCTTCGTCGCCAACGAGGCCGAAGACCAGGTCGTCCTGGTGGACATGTCGTTGGCCGGCACGCTGGGCCCGATCCTGCCCAGGCTCGACTCCGTGCACACCGTGATCGCGGTGGGGGAGGGCGACCTTTCGCCGCTGCAGGAATCGGGTAAGACCGTGCTGCGCTACGCCGATGTGATCGACGGCGAGTCGGCCGAGTTCGACTGGCCGCGGATCGACGAGAACTCCGCCGCCGCGATGTGTTACACCAGCGGCACCACCGGCAACCCGAAAGGCGTTGTCTACAGCCATCGTTCGAGCTTTCTGCACACGATGGGGGGTTGCACGGCCAACGGGATGGGCGTCGGGTCCAGCGATAGCGTGCTGCCGATCGTGCCGATGTTCCACGCCAACGGGTGGGGGTTGCCGTATGCGGCGCTCATGGCGGGCGCCGACCTGGTGTTGCCCGACCGCCACCTGGGCGCCCGCCCGCTGATCGACATGATCGAGAAGCTGCGGCCCACGGTGGCCGGCGCCGTCCCGACCATCTGGAACGACGTGATGCATTGCCTGGAGCGCGAGCCGGACCGTGACATCTCGTCGCTGCGCCTGGTGGTCTGCGGCGGCTCGGCCGTTCCGGTCTCGCTGATGCGTACCTTCGAGGAAAAGCACCGCGTGCAGATCCGGCAGCTGTGGGGCATGACCGAAACGTCGCCGCTGGCGACCATGGCATGGCCCCCGCCGGGCACCCCGGAGGACCAGCATTGGGTGTTCCGCGGCAAGCAAGGCCAACCGGTCTGCGGGGTGGAAGCCCGAATTGTCAACGACGACAACGAGGTGTTGCCCAACGACGGCAAGGCCGTCGGTGAGGTGGAGGTCCGTGGCCCGTGGATTGCCGGCTCGTATTACCAGAGCCGCGACGCAGCCAAGTTCGAGTCCGGGTGGATGCGCACCGGCGACGTCGGCACCATCGATGAGCGGGGCTTCATCTCGCTGACCGACCGCGCTAAAGACGTCATCAAGTCCGGCGGCGAATGGATCTCTTCGGTCGAGCTGGAGAACTGCCTGATCGGGCACCCGGATGTGCTCGAGGCCGCGGTCGTCGGCGTTGCCGACGAGCGCTGGCAGGAACGACCGCTGGCCGTTGTGGTGCTCAACGAGGGCGCCTCCGTCACCGCCGGCGAACTGCGAAATTTCCTCGCGGACAAGGTCGTTCGGTGGTGGTTACCGGAACGCTGGGCCTTCGCCGACGAGATTCCCCGCACCAGCGTGGGCAAGTACGACAAGAAGAACATCCGAGCCCGCTACGCCGACGGCCGCTATCAGGTGATCGAGGCGCACGACTAAGCTGCCCTCGTGAGCAGACGCAAAATCGCATAATTCAGCAGCGGATTGTGCGATTCCATGTCTGCTCGCGAGCAAGGTGGCGCGCGGCGAGAGCCCGAAATTGCGTTATGTTTTCGTAATGCCGAGTCCAAAGCCGAAGTCCGTCTTGGTCGCGCAATCGCGAGCAATACCCGTCGCTGTGGAGGATGCGTTCGATCGCACGCTCCCGATCTCGTTGACGTCGATCTGTTCGCACTGGTACGGGCCGATCCCGCCGATCAAGCAGATCCGCGATCAGTCGGGCGGCTGGGACGCCGCAGGCCAGACCCGCACCATCTTGATGTCCGGGGGCGGCAGCGTGCACGAGGAGCTGACCAGCGTCGACCCGCCGCGGTCGTTCGGCTACACGCTCTCGGGCATCAAGGGGCCGATGGCGGCGCTGGTCGGCCGCGTCGAGGGCACCTGGAGCTTCGCCCCCGCGGGCACCGGAACCGAGGTGACCTGGCAATGGATCCTGCATCCGAAGTCGGCCCTGACGGCGCCGGCGCTGCCGGTCTTCGGCCGGGTGTGGAAACGGTACGCGGCAACGGTGCTCGAGAAGCTGTCCGCGCAGCTGGTTGGCTGAGCACCCCATGTGCCGACTCTTCGGCCTGCACGCCGGGACGGACGTCGTCACGGCCACATTCTGGCTGGTGGAGGCACCGGACAGCCTGGCCGAGCAAAGCCGCAAGAATCCCGACGGCACCGGCCTGGGCGTCTTCGACGAGCACGCCCGGCCGAAAGTGCACAAGGAGGCGATGGCGGCGTGGCAGGACGCCGATTTCGCCAGCGATGCCCACCAGATGACCGGCACGACCTTCATCGCGCACGTCCGTTATGCGACGACGGGATCGCTCGACGTGCGCAACACCCACCCGTTCTTGCAGGACGGCCGGATCTTTGCGCACAACGGCGTGCTCGAAGGTGTGGATGTGCTCGATGAGCGACTGCGCGAGGTCGGCACCGAGGATCTGGTGTTGGGCCAGACCGATTCCGAGCGAGTATTTGCGTTGATCACCGCGGCGATCCGTGCCCATGACGGGGACGTTTCGGCGGGGCTGATAGATGCGATGAGCTGGCTCGCGGCGAACGTGCCGATCTATGCGGTCAACGTGCTGCTGAGCACCGCCACCGATATGTGGGCGCTGCGTTACCCCGAATCGCATGAGCTCTATGTCCTGGACCGCCGACTGGACGGTGCGCCTCATTTCGACATGCGCACCAACCGAATTCGCGCGTGGTCCCAGCAGTTGTGCGCTCGGCCATCGGTCGTGTTTGCCACCGAACGGATGGACGACGATCCACGCTGGAGCCTGCTCGCCCCGGGCGAGTTGGTGCACGTCGATTCCGCGCTGCGGGTCACCCGAAATCTGGTGCTGCCCGACGCGCCGAGGTACCCGATCAGCCGGGCCGATCTGAGCCCGTCGGTCGAACTGGCGCAGCACACCAGAACCCACGCATGAAAATTCGACGCGCGCTCGTGCTGGCCGGGGGTGGGCTGGCTGGAATCGCTTGGGAGACAGGTGTTTTGTGCGGCATCGCGGACGAGTCACCGGCAGCGGCCCGGCTGCTGCTGGACTCGGATGTGCTGCTGGGAACGTCGGCCGGTGCGGCGGTCGCCGCGCAGCTGTCCAGTGGCTGCCCGCTGGAGGACCTGTTCGCCCGGCAGGTCGCCGAGACGTCGGCCGAGATCGCTCCCGGCGTCGACATCGACACCATTGCCAAGCTTTTCCTTGCCGCCCTGGGTGATTCGAACACGTTGGGCGGCAGCAAGCGCGAGCAGTTGCAAAAGATCGGGGCGGTGGCGTTGGCGACCCCAACCGTTCCCGAGCCCGTCCGCCGCGACGTGATCGCGCAGCGGCTGCCGTCGCACGACTGGCCGGATCGGGTGCTGCGCGTCACCGCGATCGACGCGGCCACGGGCGAGCTGGTCGTCTTCGACCGGGACTCGGGCGTGGGGCTCGTCGACGCGGTCGCGGCCAGTTGCGCGGTGCCGGGCGCCTGGCCGCCGGTGACGATCGCGGGCCGGCGCTACATCGACGGCGGGGTAGGCAGCCCGGTCAACCTCGGCTTCGCCGCCGACTGTGCCGAGGCGGTGATCCTGGTGCCGGCCGGTGCGGACGCCGTGGATGCGCCGTCGCCGTTCGGCCGCGGGCCCGCCGCCGAGATCGCGGACTTCGCCGGGGCGAAAGGTTCAGCGGGTGCAGTGTTTACGGTGTTCGCCGACGATGACTCGCTGACGGCGTTCGGGCCCGATCCGCTGGATCCGCGCTGCCGCGCCACCTCGGCGGTGGCCGGCCGCGAGCAGGGCCGCCGCGAGGCGCGGGCCGTCGCGCAGTTCCTGCGCTTCTGATTCGACCCGGGCCCGACCCGAGATCAGCCCTCGACGGCGGCGGTGTTGTCCGCCTCGATTTCCAGCGCGTCCAGCGCACGCATGGCCAGGGCGCGGCCGATGGCGATCACCTCCACCGCCCGGTGAAATTCCAGGGTTCGGCACGTCGTTCGCGGCACCTCGATCAGCACGTCGGGCCGGTAGGCCGCCAGCGTGTGGCGCGCCAGCGCGGTTTGGGCGATGTCGATGGTCCGGTTCATCACCTCGAAGCTGCCCAACTTCGGAATTCCGGGTGGGACGTCGAGGCCGTCCAGCTCGGCCGGTGGTTGCGCGGGGCCTTCCGGGTTTTCGCGGTCCGCCTGGCCTCGCGGGGCTTCTGGGTCTGTCGGGTCTGTCGGGTCTGTTTGGTCTGTTGGGTCTTCGGGATTTGCGGGCCAGCTTTCCGACTCCGGGACGGTCGCGCCGAACCGGCTGAGCAATGCCCGGGCCGTCGGCCGATCCAGCAGCGACCTGGCGGCGTTGACGTCGAACAGCGCCGTGGTGCCGCGGACCATCCGGTTGACCCACTCGGCGGTAACCCCGGGCTCGGTCTCGCGGGCGACGCCGGGCTCACTGCCGTTGAGGCTCACCGCGATGGTCAGGTCGGCGTTGACCGCCGCCAGCGGTGCCATCGGCACCGGGTCCAGGATGCCGCCGTCGGCGAGCAGCCGTCCGCCGACTTCATACGGGGCGATCAACCCCGGTATCGCGATGGACGCCCGGATCGCCTCGTCGACGGGGCCGCGCTGAAACCACACCGACTTGCCGGCCAACAGGTCGGTGGCCACCGCGGTGTACGGAATCGGCAGTTGCTCGATGGTGACCGGGCCGAGGATGTCACGCACAGCGTCCAGGATCTTCTCGGCGCGCAACACCCCGGCCGCGCTGATGGACGGGTCCAGCAGCCGCAGGATGGTGCGCTGCGTCAACGACTTCGCCCAGTCGGCCAGCTCGTCGAGCCGTCCGGCCGCCTGCACACCGCCGACCACCGCGCCCATCGAAGAGCCGGCGATCCCGACGATTTCATAGCCGCGCTCCCGCAGCGCCTGGATCACCCCGATGTGGGCGTAGCCGCGGGCGCCGCCGCTACCGAGCGCCAGAGCCACGCGCGTCGGCGATGACCCCTGCGAGCGACTCCCTACCGTTCCAACTGGGCCAGGCATTCCATCATTTTTGCGCGGCGGGACGCGCCTTGATGGGTCGGGGCGGCAATTTCGTGCATACGTGATCGCAATTGCGCGGCGGGGCCGGAGCGCCCGGACCGCCGGGCTATCCGCATTCGTCGTTGGTCGCGGCGCGCGCGGCCACGATGACCGCCGCCTGACGCGCCGCGGTCATATCCGCCCATCGCATATTCCAGCTGCCCGCTGTGCCGGATGGCGATCTCTGAACCATGGCCAGGTACGGCTCGAACAGCGACTCCCCGGTCTTGGGCTGGGCGTCCATCCACTCCTTTGCGGCGTGACAGGCCTGGTAGTACTCCTCTTCGGTGGACTCCGCGGGGGCGTCGACCCGCGTCGTGATTCCGGCGGGGGAGACGCCGACGGAGGCCGGCGGCTGGGCCGCGGGCGGCGCGGCGGATGACCGCGGCGGGGCCTTGGCGGTGCCGGCTTCGTGCGAGCACCCGGGGACGCCCGATAACGCGGCGAGGCCGGCCAAACCGGCCACGAGAACAACCATGCTCCGCAGCGGGGAGCGACGACGGCACCAGCGCACGGTGTCAATCTATGCAACACTGCTGGCGTGATGGAGTGCTTCGGATTTTGTGAGTGTTGTCGGCCCTAACGGCCGCCGCTTGTCCGATCCATTCCCTTTGGAGCTCTCACATGTCTTTGCCGACTTTCGTCCATCCCGTTGCGCGCCCGCTGTCCATCCCGTCCCCGTCCTCGGGGCCGACGCGGCTGCGGTTGCCCGATCTGCTGCAAGCCACCGACCAAGCCGCCGACGACGTGCTCAGCGGGCGGTGCGACCACCTCCTGCCCGCGGGCGGCGTCCCGCCGGACGAACGCTGGTTCACCCGCATCAGCGGCGACGACGAGCTGGACGTCTGGCTGATCAGCTGGGTCCCCGGCCACGCGACCGAATTGCACGACCACGGCGGGTCGCTCGGCGCGCTGACCGTGCTGTGCGGGGCGCTCAACGAATTCCGTTGGGACGGAAGGCGGTTGCGGCGCCGCCGGCTCGATGCCGGTGATCAGGCCGGTTTCCCGCTGGGCTGGGTGCACGACGTGGTTTGGGCGCCGAGGCCCGCTCCCGCGCCTCATTGGGCGCCGGCTCAGCCGACCCTGAGCGTGCACGCCTATTCGCCACCGCTAACCGCGATGTCGTATTACGAGGTCACCGACCGCAGCACGCTGCGCCGCCGGCGCACCGAATTGACCGACCAACCAGAGGGGAAGTGATGGGCCGCATCGATCGGGTGCTGGACGTAGCCCGCGGACGGTATCGCCGCCTGCCCGCCGCCGAGGTGCCCGAAGCGCTGCGGCGCGGGGCGGTCCTCGTGGACATCCGGCCGCAGGCGCAGCGCGCCCGCGAAGGCGAGGTGCCGGGGGCGCTGGTGATCGAACGCAACGTGCTGGAATGGCGCTGCGACCCGACCAGCGACGCCCGGCTGCCGCAGGCCGTCGGCGACGACGTCGAGTGGGTGATCGTCTGCTCGGAGGGCTACACGTCCAGCCTCGCCGCGGCGGCCCTGCTGGACCTCGGCCTGCACCGCGCTACCGATGTGATCGGCGGCTACCACGCGTTGGCGGCCGGCGGCTTGCTCGCCGACCTGGTCGGTCGCCCCGTCGCCGTCAGTGGTTCCCTCGGCCGGCGTCCACGCTTGCAAGAGGTGCTGCGCTCGGACGACGGGATGGCACGTCGCTGGATATAGCCGGCCGTCGCCGCCCGCGTTAGCCGCCCGAATGGTTCACGGGCTGCCCTTGCTGCCGCTGCCGCCATTGCTGCCGCTGGAGGCCGTGCTTCCGTTGCTGTTTTGATGACCCCCGGTGCCCCCGGTACCGCCGGTACCTGCGGCGCCACCGGCAGTCGTACCGTTGCCGCCGTTGCCGCCGGTGCCGCCGGTGCCGCCTCTACCGCCGCTGGTCACTGTGCCGGTGCCGCCGGTGCCGCCGTTGCCGCCGAGGCCGCCGGCGCCGCCGGTGCCGCCGCTTCCGGTGCCGCCCGTGCCGCCGGTGCCGCCGGTGCCGCCGACGCCGCCGCCAGCGTTGGTTGGTGTGCCGGTGCCGCCTTGGCCGCCGGTGCCGGCCGTGCCGCCGGTCCCGCCGTTAAACCCGGTGCCGCCGGCGCCGCCGGCGCCGCCTTGGCCGCCTTGGCCGCCGGTGAAGTTCTGGTTTGAGGTGTTATTCCCGCCGGTGCCGCCTTGGCCGCCAAAGCCGCCGGCGCCGCCGGTGCCCGCGTTGCCCGCGCTGCCCGCGTTGGTGCCGCCGCTGCCGGCTGCCCCGCCCGCGCCGGCCGTCCCGCCGCTGCCGCCGGTGCCACCGCCACCGCCCATGCCGCCGCCGGCAGTACTAGCGGTGCCGCCGGTGCCGCCGGTGCCGCCGGCTCCCCCTATCCCGCCGGTGCCGCCGACACCGCCGCTGCCGCTGGTGCCGCCGGTGAAGCTGGTGCCGCCCTTGCCCCCGGTGCCCCCGGCCCCACCCGTAAAGCCGGTGCCGCCGGTGCCGCCGGTGCCGGATCCGCTGGCGGCGGAGCCGGTCGTGGTGGAGTCGCCGCCGTTGCCCCCTGTGCCGCCCTGCCCCCCGGTGCCGCCTTTGCCCGCGGTGCCCGCGGTGCCCGCTGTCGTGCCCCCAGTGCCGGCCGCGCCGCCCAGCCCGGCCGTCCCGCCGTTGCCGCCGGTGCCGCCGGTGCCGCCGTTGACGCCGCTGCCGGCACCGCCGCTGCCGCCCTGGCCGCCGGTGCCGCCAGTGCCGCCGGTGCCGCCGCTGCCGCTGGCTCCACCGGTGACGCCGGCGCCGCCGGCTCCGCCCGTGCCGCCGGTACCGCCGGTAAAGCCGGTGCCGCCGGTGCCGCCGCTGGTGCTGGTGTTGCTGCCGGTGCCGCCGTTGCCGCCGCTGCCGCCCTGACCGCCGGTGCCACCGGCGCTGGCGGTGCCGGCCGTCCCACCGCTGCCGGCCGTTCCGCCGGCCGCGGCGGCCCCGCCGGTGCCGCCCTGGCCGCCGGTGCCGCCGGTGTTGCCGGTGGAGGTGCCGCCGGTGCCGCCGGTGCCGCCCTGGCCGCCGGTGCCGGCGGTGCCGGCGTTTGCGCCGTTGCCGCCGGTGCCGCCGCTGCCGGCCGCGCCGCCCGCCCCCGCGGCCCCGCCGTTACCGCCGTTGCCGCCGGTACCCCCGTTGCCGGTGGTGTTCGACCCGCCGGTGCCGCCCTGGCCGCCGTTCGCGCCGTTGCCGCCGGCCCCGCCGTTGCCGTTGGTGCCGCCAGGGCCGCTGTCGCCGCCGGTCCCGCCGGTGCCGCCGGTGCCGCCGTTGCTGCCGGTGCCGCCGGTGCCGCCGTTGCTGCCGGTGGAGCCGGTGGAACCGGCCCCGCCGTCGGCACCGGTGCCGCCGGTGCCGCCGTTTCCGTAGTTGCCGGTGCTGCCGCCGGTGCCGCCGGCGCCGGCCGACCCGCCCGCGCCGCCGGACCCGCCGTTGCCGCCGGCGGCACCGGCAGAGCCGGCGCCGCCCGCGCCGCCGGCGCCGCCCATAGCGCCTTCGCCGCCGGTGCCGCCGCTGCCGTTGGTGCCGCCGGCCCCGCTATTGCCGCCCTGTCCGCCGGTCCCGCCGGCGCCGCCGTTAAACCCGGTGCCGCCGCTGACTCCGGCTGAAAGGCTGCCGTCGGCGTAGCCCGCGGTGCCGCCGGTGCCGCCGGCACCCCCGGTGCCGCCGGTGCCGTAGTTGCCCGCGGATCCGCCGGTGCCGCCGGCGCCCGCCGCTCCACCCGCGCCGGCCGCGCCGCCTTGGCCGCCGGTGCCGCCGGCGCCGCCGTTCGACTCGTTGTTGCCGTAACCGCCCATTCCGCCCTGGCCGCCGGTGCCTCCGGTGCCGCCGACACCACCGCTGCCGTTGGTGCCCCCGGTGAAGCTCGTGCCGCCGGCGCCGCCGGTGCCACCGGCCCCGCCGCTAAAGCCGGTGCCACCCAGGCCGCCGATGTCGTAATTGGCTGGCGAGCCGGTGGTGCCGGCGCCGCCGGCGCCGCCGGTGCCGCCCTGGCCGCCGGTGCCACCGGTGCCGGCGCTGCCCGCGCTGCCTGCGGTCGTGCCCCCGGTGCCGGCTGCGCCGCCCGAACCGGCCGTCCCGCCTTGGCCGCCGATGCCTCCGGTGCCGCCGACGGAGCTGCTGCTCGCGCCGCCGGTGCCGCCTTGGCCGCCGATCCCGCCGGTGCCGCCGGCGCCGCCGGAGCCGCTGGTGCCGCCGGTGAAGCTGGTGCCGCCGGCGCCGCCGGTGCCGCCGGCGCCGCCGTTAGATCCGCCGCCTCCGGTGCTGCCGCTGGTGCCGGTGCTGCCGGTGTGGCCGGTGCCGCCGGTGCCGCCGGTGCCGCCGGTGCCGCCGGTGCCCACGACGCCCGCGCCCCCGCCGGTCCCGCCGGTGCCGACCGAACCGCCCGAGCCGGCCGTCCCGCCTTGGCCGCCTTGGCCGCCGGTGCCGCCGGCGCTGCTCGCGCTGGTGCTCGCCGAGCCGGTGCCGCCCTGGCCGCCGGTGCCGCCGGTGCCGCCGGCCCCACCGTTGCCGTTGGTCCCACCGGAGGTGGTGCCGCCGGCGCCGCCGGTGCCGCCTGCCCCGCCGGTGAAGCCGGTGCCGCCGTTGCCGCCGCTGGTCCCGGTCGTGCCGACGGCGCCGGTGCCGCCGGTGCCGCCCTGGCCGCCGTTGCCGCCAGTGCCCTCGGCGCCCGTGGATCCGCCGGTGCCACCTGTGCCGGCCGACCCGCCGGCCCCGGCGGCCCCGCCGCCACCTCCGGTCCCGCCGGCGCCGCCATTCGAGCTGCTGCTCGTCCCGCCGGTGCCGCCCTGGCCACCGGTGCCGCCGCTGCCGCCCTGGCCGCCGGCGCCGTTGGTGCCGCCATTGCCGCTGCCGCCGGCGCCGCCGTGCCCGCCGGTACCGCCGGAGTAACCGGTGCCACCAATCCCGCCGCTGGTGCCGGTTGTGCCTATGTCGCCCGTGCCGCCGGTACCACCCTGGCCGCCGGTGCCGCCAACGCCCGCGCCGCCGCCGGCTCCCGCATTGCCGAGCACGCCCGAGCCGCCAGCCCCGCCCGTGCCGGCCGCCCCGCCTTCACCGCCCGTGCCGCCGGTACCGCCTGTCGAGTTGCTGCCCGTCCCGCCCTGGCCGCCCTGCCCGCCGGTCCCGCCGGTGCCGGCGGCACCGCCGTCCCCGCCGGCGCCCAAAATCGTGCCGCCCGACCCGCCTTCCCCGCCGGTACCGCCCGCCCCACCGTGTCCGCCGATACCGCCATTGCCGACGGCCGCGCCGGTGACGCCGGTTCCGCCGGTGCCGCCGGTGCCGCCCTGACCGCCAGCACCACCCTGGCCGAAGAACATCCCGCCGGAGCCGCCAGCCCCGCCAACCCCGCCGATGCCACCCGTGCCGCCCGCCGTCCCGGTGCCGCCGGTGCCGCCGGCCCCACCCGCGCCGCCGGAGCCGAAGAACTTGCCGCCGGAGCCGCCCGCCCCGCCGGACGCGCCGGTCGAACCGGTCGAACCGATGCCGCCGGCCCCGCCGGACCCGCCGTTTCCGAACAATCCGGCGCTGCCGCCGCTGCCGCCGGCCTGGCCGGTGCCGCCGGCGGCGCCGTTGCCGCCGTTGCCGTACAAGATTCCGCCGGCCCCGCCGCTGCCTCCAGCCGTCGTCGCGTTGGCGCCGTCCCCGATCAGCGGGCGACCCAACAGCGACTCGAAGGGCGAGTTGAGCACGGACAGGATGTCCTCCCCCGCAGTGCTCAGCGCGCTGGTGCTCGCCGCTTCGGTGCTGGCATAGGAGGTGCCGGTGCCGGCCAGCACGCGCACGAACTGGTCATGAAACGCCGCCGCGCGCGCGCTCACCGTCTGGAATTCCAGGCCGTGTGCGCCGAACAACTCCGCAATGCGCGTTGACACCTCGTCGCCGGCCGCGGCCAGTATCTGCGTCGTGGAGCCCGACGCCGCCGCGTTTGCCGCGCTGATCGCCGACCCGATTCCGGCCACGTCCGAGGAGGCCGAGGCGACCAGCTCCGGAGCCGCCAACACATACGACATTGCGCACCTCCCAGCCGAGCTTTCTACGGCCTGTCGACCCTCCACAGGGTCGACAATTCGGGAGGTTAACCCGGAAGGGGCAGCATGAGTCGGTTTCGGACAAAGCAGTGCAACCGATTTTGCTGCAGGCCGCCCTGTGTCGGTTGACCAGGCGTTTATCCGCTGCTTGAGCCGCTGGGAAGGGCGTCGGCGTGCAGCAACGGCCGCAGCTTGTCGGTCTTCTCCGGCGTCCAGCCGGGCGGCGAGAGCACCGCGGCCCAGCCATTGGCGACGTCGGCGACGTAATGGTGGCCGTGCCCGTCCGGAACGTCCACGGCTACCGCCATGTCGGCGGAGACCTGCAGGAACGTGACCACCGGGATCCAGTGCGTTTGCGGCAGCACGTCGTAGCCCCGCTTCTCCCGTAGCCAGTCCGGTCTCTGGAACAAGAGGTCGGGAGTCCACCACGCGATCGGGTCGGAGGCGTGCTGCAAATACACCACCCTCGGCTTGCCCCAAGGGCTGGCAGGGCGCCCCAGGTTGCCGGGGCGCGCGACGAAACGGACATTTTCGCCGTTGTCGTAGATGGGCAACCACTCCGGAGAACCGCGATCGCGGGTCGCCGTCAGCTGCGTCCAGATGGTGTTGTTGAAGGTCGGGCCGCTGAACAGTGCGCCGTCGGTGCGGGCGAGGACGTTGTTGAGGCTGAGGAACGGCGCCTCGCCGCCGAACGATCCCAGGCTCTCGCCGAACACAACGACCTTGGGACGCTGCGGCTCCGGCATCTGCTTGACGAGTTTGTCGACTGCCTCGAACAGCGCCTGGCCCGCGTGCCGGGCGTTCTCCTTGTCCACCAGGAAGGACAGCCAGCTGGGCAAGAACGAATACTGCATGCTCACGATCGCGGTGTTGCCGTTGTACATGTACTCCAGGGAGTCGGCTTCGGCCTCGTTGATCCAGCCGGTGCCGGTGGTGGTGGCGACCGCGACGACCGCGCGGTCCAGCCCGCCGGTGCGCTGCAGCTCACGCGCGGCCAGCTCGGCGGTTGCGTCGATGCCGTGAGCGGAATTCAGCCCCGCGTAGGCCCGGATCGGCTCGGTGGCCGGCGCGCCGTTGAACGAGGTGAGTTGGGCGACGCTCGGGCCGCCCGCCACGAAGATCCGGCCCTGGTGGCCCAGTGTCTCCCACGGCACCAGCGATTCCGGGCCACCCGAGCGCAGCCGAGATTTCGGCGCCGCGGTGGTGGCCGTCCCCTCCTCGTTCACCGTGTTGAAGGTGTTGTTCAAGGTGCGCATCGCGAACTTGATGACGACGCCGTTGAGCAGGGCGATCGTGAGCACGAGGAGCGCGGTCACGACGATGGCCGCGGATACCCGGAACGGTGCGATCCGGTCGACCTGCCCCACCAGAAAGATGACCAGCCGCCGGATCAGCTGGCCGATCTCGACCACGGTGAACAGCACCACCAGCGACAAGGCCCCGGTGACCGGGTAGTCGTACCACACCAAATGCTCCACGCCCATCAGGTCGCGGACATGGTCTTGCCAGACGTGAAACCAGATGGCCATGACCACCATGCCGACCGCGCCGGCCGGGATCAGGAACAGCCACGCGATCCGGGGCGCCGCCGGGCTGGATTTGGCCGAGCGCATGTAGCGGACCAGCCAGACGGAGAAGACGCCCAGAGAGTAGCCGAATGCGCCGGAAAAGCCGCTGACCAGCCCCTGAAACAACGAGCCGCGCGGCAGTAGCGACGGCGTCATGGAGAACCAGATGAAAATCAGGCCAACCGTGGTGCCGGTGAAGGTGTAACGGCGAGCCCACCAGGGCTTGCGGGCCGGTGGTGGCTCGGGTGCTGGGCTGGCTTCGGGGCCACCGTGGGCTGCGGCGCCGTCCGGGGCGCCGCCCGGGGCCTTGACGGCTGGTTCGTCTTTGACTGATCTATCGCCAGAGGCGGTTGTCGCCGAACCCGGCTCGCTCATCAGCGTCCCTAACGGTGGGTGAAATTGGGAGGGCGTTTCTCGATGAACGCCGCCATTCCCTCCGACTGGTCGTCGGTGGCGAAGGTCGAATGGAAGAGCCGGCGTTCGTAGAGCAGACCCTCGGTGAGGGTGGTTTCAAACGCGCGGTTGACGGCTTCCTTGGCCATCCGGGCCGCCGACCGCGACATCTGCGAAATAGTAGTGGCGACGGCCATGGCCTCGCTGATCAAGTCGTCCGCCGGTACCACCCGCGACACCAGGCCGCTGCGTTCCGCCTCGTCGGCGTCGATCATGCGCCCGGTCAGGATCAGGTCCATCGCCTTGGCCTTGCCGATGGCCCGGGTCAGCCGCTGTGAACCGCCCATCCCGGGCAGCACGCCGAGTTTGATCTCAGGCTGACCGAACTTCGCGGTGTCGGCCGCGATCAGCAGGTCGCACATCATCGCCAGCTCGCAGCCGCCGCCGAGTGCGTATCCGGCCACCGCGGCGATGGTGGGGGTGCGGACGGTCGCCAGCTTGCCCCAGGTGGCGAAGAAGTCGGCGCCGAACGCGTCGGCGAACGTCAAGTCGGCCATCTCCTTGATGTCGGCGCCGGCGGCGAACGCCTTGGCCGAGCCGGTGATCATGATTGCCCCGATTCCCGGATCTTCGTCCAGTTCTGTTGCGGCGCTTGTGACTTCGCGCATCACCTGGCTGTTGAGTGCATTGAGCGCCTGTGGCCGGTTCAAGGTGATGATGCCGACGCGGTGGTCGAGCTCCACCAGGATGGTTTCGTACTTCGTGTTGTCTGTCACCAAACCGCCTTTCTAGAAACTCAAGTCGTCGTCGACGGGCGCGAAATACGCGTCAACGTCGGCGGCATTGACCTCGGCCAGTGTCGCCGGGGACCACGTCGGATTACGATCTTTGTCGATGATCTGCGCGCGAATGCCTTCTACCAGATCGTGGGACCGCGCCGACGCGGACGACACCCGATAGTCTTGTACCAGAACATCTTCCAGCGTTTCCAGCTTGGCGGCACGACGCACCGCCTGCAACGCCACGGACACGGCGATGGGGGAGCGGCTGAGGATCAGATCGGCGGCGTCTTGGGCGGGCGCGGCTGCGTGACCGCGCAGCGCGGCGACGATGTCTGCGACGGTGTCACCGGCATAGCACGCGTCGATCCAATCACGTTGCGCGGCAAGCTCACTCGGTGGAGGCTCGATCGTGTGTCGGGTCAGCGCGCTGTCGATGCCCTCGGCAATGATCGCCGCGGTGAACGCATCGAGTTCGCTGTGCGGCACGAAGTGGTCGGCGAAACCCATTGCGATGGCGTCGGCGCCGGAAAACGGTGCCCCGGTCAGGGCGGCGTGCAGGCCCAGCGCCCCGGCCGTCCGGGCCAGCAGAAACGCCCCGCCCACGTCCGGGACGAACCCGATGCCGACCTCGGGCATCGCCACCTTTGACTTGTCGGTGACCACCCGGATGTTCGCGTGCGCGCTGACGCCGACGCCGCCGCCCATCACGATGCCGTCCATCAACGACACGAACGGCTTGGCGAACCGGCCGAGCTGACCATTGAGCAGATATTCGTCGCGCCAGAACCGCCGCGCTTCGACGCCGTCCGCGCGAGCGCTGTTATAGACCGCCACCACGTCCCCGCCGGCGCACAATCCGCGTTCGCCGGCTCCGGCGAGCACCACCGCGCGCACCGCGTCGTCGCGTTCCCAACGGCTGAGCACCGCGCTGAGCAGGCCCACCATGGCGTGGTTGAGGGAGTTGATCGCCTTGGGGCGGTTGAGCGTGATCAAGCCGACGCCACCGTCGACGCGGGTCAGGACCTCGTCGGAGTCGCCGGTCATTGTCCCAGTCACGCGTTGGCCTCCCATCGCCGCAAATGCCACCCAAGGCTTGACGAGCAATCTAGATCGTGACTCGCTCCCCGGTGCCCGCGGGGCTAGGGTTTTCTTCAGGAAAAAAACCCCAACAAGTGAGCTTTGTGCGGAACTTGGGTGGGACACTGATTCGTTGAGCAGGTGTTCGCACGGCTCGAAGCCTTCGACTAACTTTGACCAACTTCGAGTAACTTCGAGTAACTTCGAGAAACTTCGAGAAACTTCGAGAAAAGTAGCCACTAGAGAGGATCCGACGGTGCGGGAGACAAGTAACCCGGTGTTTCGTTCGCTGCCTAAGCAGCGGGGCGGATACGCGCAGTTCGGCACTGGCGCGGCCGCCACGCAGGCGGGGTATTACCAGCCCGACCCCTACGCTCCCTACCAGGAAGCTCGTGACATTGCTTCCCGGCCGCTGACCATCGACGACGTCGTCACCAAGACGGGCATCACCCTGGGTGTGTTGACTGCCGCGGCGGTGGTGTCCTTCTACCTGGTGTCGTCCAATCTCGCGCTGGCGGCGCCGTTGACGCTGATCGGCGCGCTGGGCGGGTTTGCGGTGGTCATGATCGCGATCTTCGCCCGCAAGCAGGACAACCCGGGCGTCGTGCTGACCTACGCCGCGCTGGAGGGGCTCTTCCTCGGCGCGTTCTCCTTCATGCTGAGCTTCCAGACGTCGATCGGCGGTCGGTCGGTCAGCGCCGGGGCGATGATCGGCGAGGCCATCATGGGCACCTTCGGGGTGTTCTTCGGAATGCTCGTCGTCTATAAGACTGGCGCGATCCGGGTAACGCCGAAGTTCACCCGAATGGTGGTCGCAGCGATGTTCGGCGCAGTGGCGCTGATGCTGGGCAACTTGGTGCTGGGCCTGTTCGGTGTGGGCCACGGCGCGGGCCTGGGCTTGCGCAGCGGCGGCCCGATCGCAATTCTCTTCTCTTTGGTCATGATCGGCATCGCAGCCTTCAGTTTCCTGATCGACTTCGACTCGGCCGATCAGATGATTCGCGCCGGGGCGCCCGCGAAGGCCGCCTGGGGTATCGCTCTTGGCTTGACCGTGACGCTGGTCTGGCTTTACCTGGAGGTTCTGCGTCTGCTCAGCTATCTACAGAATGATTAGCGCTTGGACAGAGAAAGGCCGGCACGCCTTCTGGCATGCCGGCCTTTCTCTGCGCTCTGAGGCCATGGGGCGTGCGGTAAGTGGGCGGACAATCACCGATCCTCACCGCGCGGTCGACGACTCGGCCGCTGCGCACCACCGATCGCGCGGCCGGCCCCGAGGGCCCCGAGGGCACCGTCGGCCCCGAGGTGACTGCGGCTAACCCCCGGCTAACCCTCGGCTAACCCAAGGTGAAACCCGACTGCCCCGTACCCGAGTTGCCTCCACCCGAACTGGTGTCACCCGTGTTCCCGAAGCCCGAGCTACCGGTGCCGTGGTTACCGATACCCGTGTCGCCGCCGATACTGGAGCTGCCGTCGCTCGAGTTGAAGAAGCCCACGTTGCGGCCGGCAAACGAGTTGGAGTCGGAATTGAAGAAGCCGATGTTGTCGCCGCCGGTGCCGGTGTTGAAGAAGCCCGTACTGTCATCGCCGCTGCCCGAGTTGAAGAAGCCCGTGTTGCCTGCGGCCCCGACACCGTAGGTGCCGCCGCAGTTGAAGTCGCCCGAGTTGAGGATGCCCGCGTTGAAGTTGCCCACGTTGCCGACGCCAGCGTTGAAGCTGCCGACGTTGTAGTTGCCCGAGTTGAAGAAGCCCACGTCGCCGCCGGTGGGGAGAGTCGCCAAAGGAATGGCCGCGCCGGCGTTGAAGCCGCCCACGTTAGCCTCGATTTTGCGCGCGACCAGCAGATGGAGGTGACCTTTGTGTAGGTGATTCTCGATCGTAAGCTCGTCGTCGCTTGCCGGTGTGAGTCCGGTCCGGGTAGCTGCCAGGTGGCCCGGTAGCAGACTGGCGACTTGGTTTGGAAACGGATCAGGTCGAAGCCCAGTGTCGAAAGCCCTTATGGGGGAGCGACTGAGCGGTCCGTAGCATGACGCGAAGCCTGCGGCGTCGTTAGAGGTCCTGCCCGTTGTGGGTGGGGTGTAGGGAGTGCCGAGCCCCCGTAATCAGGGTGAAGGCCATGGAAGGCGCTGAAGACCTGGATGTGCAGGCGCTGAAGAACTCCCCGGCGTATGGGGCTCGGAACGTTCAGATAGTGGCGGCGGGAACTGGTGAGGCCCTCCCTGGCCCGGTGATCTGCGAAGTGTGTTGTCGGAGTGTGGCGCTTTATAACCAGTGAACCTGGGAAGTGAGTGTCAGCTGGGTGGGCGTCGGAGGCGGCCGTAGTACTGGTTGAGCCGCGCGGACAGCATAACCGCCGGTGAGGGAAGGGCCGCTGCTTCGTCGGTGCGTAGGTGTGTAGTGGAGGGGCTCGGTGAGTGCCGTTTTGGCTAGTCCCGCCGTTTTAGGGTCTGCGTTTGTGGATCCGGTTCGTGCCTTACAGCATGCGCTTTACCGGGCGGCCAAGGCCGATCCTGGGCGACGGTTTCATGCGTTGTGGGACAAGGTCTATCGCAGAGACGTCCTGTGGCGTGCGTGGGTCGCGGTGCGCCGTAATGACGGTGCGCCGGGTATCGACCGGATCACCTTGGACTGGATCGAAAAGGAGTACGGCATTAACCGACTTCTTGATGATCTGACCGGCGAATTGCGGGAGGGATCGTATCGGCCGCTTCCGGCGCGGCGGGTGTATATACCCAAGCCGGGTACGGACGAGCAGCGACCGTTGTCGATTCCTGTGGTCCGCGACCGCATCGTGGGGTCCGCGCTCAAGATCGTGCTCGAGCCGATCTTCGAGGCGGATTTCGCCCCGTGTAGTTTCGGGTTTCGCCCGAAACGTTCGGCGCATGATGGGCTGCAGGTGCTCGTTGATGAGGCCTGGCGGGGCAGGCGGTGGGTGGTTGAGACGGATATCGCCAACTGCTTCTCGGCGATTCCGCATGAGTGGTTGATACAAGCGGTCGAGGAACGTGTCTGCGATCAGGCTGTGCTCAAGCTGCTGCGCGCGATGTTGCGCGCGGGGGTGATGAGCGACGGAATGGTGCGGCGCGAGGTGACCGGGACCCCGCAAGGGGGTCCAATCAGCCCCTTGATGTGCAACGTGTATCTGCACCGGCTTGACCGGGAATGGGACATAAGGACATTCGGGGTGCTGGCTCGCTTTGCCGACGATGCGGTGGTGATGTGTCGCTCCCGCCAGCAAGCCGACGCCGCACTGGAGCGGTTAACGCGGTTGCTGAGGGAACTCGGGCTGGAACCGAAAGCGGCCAAAACCCGGATAGTTCACCTGACCGAGGGCGGTGAAGGCCTGGATTTCTTGGGTTTTCATCATCGGTGGGTGCGGGCTGAAGGGCGCACCGCAGGCAAAGGGGTCGCTTTCTTGGCTCGCTGGCCTGCTGACAAGGCAATGGGGCACGCCCGGGATCGGATCCGTGAACTGACGGATCGGCGCCGGATGTTGCTGCCGGTGAAGCACATCGTGGAGGAAGTTAACCGCTTCTTGCGCGGCTGGGCCGGGTATTTCCGGTACGGGAACTCGACGGTGCGTTTCGAGAAGATCAGGAACTATGCGTTGATGCGTATCGCGGGATTTATCGCGAAGAAACATCGCCGCTCCCGAGCATTCGGGCGCTGGGTAATCGCCTTTGCTTCCGAGAATCAGCTCGGCCTGATCCGCCTTGAGGGAACTGTTGTTGCACCCAGGCCTTTTCGGGCCTGGCGGGTAGTGGCTGAATGCCGGCGGTGAACGGCGTCGGTAAGCCGTGTGCGGGAGAACCGCATGCACGGTTTGACGGGCGGGAGCTGGAAACGGGACAGAGATCGGACCAGGGCCACGGAGATGAAGGACACTAGGGGAAACCCTGCGGTCACCAGCGGCTCCGCGACCTACCGTCGATCCTCGTTACCGCGCCAGCTCTCGACCCTACATCGAATTGATGATTGAGCCGTTCTGCCGCTGAATGGTGTTGTTGGGTAGTCATTTTCGGCGTGGTGGCGTGGAGAGTTGTCCCGTGTCGCCGGGTGGGGCGGGCTTTCCTGGGGCCGGTGGGTCTTTCGTGATCGGTTGGGTGAGGTCGCCAGGGTGTTATCCGAAGGCGGTGCGGATGTGTTGCCAGGCGGTCGCGATGGCTGCGGCCCATCGCCAGGTGGCGTCCAGGCGTAGCCGTTGTTGGCGTGCGCCGTGGGTGATGCGGGCGGCGACGTGCAGGATCCGGTAGCGGAATGTGGTGATCTCGACGCGGGCCAGGCCGGGGTGGTCGTGAAAGCCGATCAGACGGGCCCAGGTGACCAGATCGGTGGCGGCCAGGATGATTTCCAACCAGGCGGCGTTGGCCCAAAACGAGTGACAAGGTAAGTTGCGCAGCCCGGTGGCCTTCAGTTCGCGGATGCGGTCCTCGACGCGGGCGTGCTGACGGTGCCGCAACTCCAATCCGGCGACCTGACCGGGGATGACGCCGGGTGCGGTGTCGGTGATGAACGCGGTCACGCGCATGCCGTCGGCGTCGGTGAACCGCAGCTGGGCCCCGGGGTGGGGGCGTTCTCGGCGCAGGATCAGCCGGGTTCCGGCCGGCCACGAGGACAGGTTGACCAGACCGGTGGCCTCGGCGACCCAGGCGCCGTCGCGGATACCGCCGTCGGTGTCGATGGCCGGGTCCCAGACATCGGCGAGGGTGAGGGTGTCCACGGCGTCCTGCACCCGCCAATCGACGGGGTAGCCGAAGGAGAACCCCACTCCCAGCCTGCGGCACGCCTGGGCGAATCGGTGGGTGGCTCCGGCGGTGTCGCAGCGCACCAGCACCTTCGGCTTGTCGGGGTCCTCGGGATGGTCGGGGTCGGGCTGGTATCGCGGCGGCAGCGAGGCCAGCGCCTGCTCGAGGACGATGACGTGATCGGAGGCGGTGTTGGAGCCGGCGTTACCGTTGCGCAGCAGCCCGGCCAGGGCTTCCCCGCCGGCGATCTGGGGGCGGTCTAAAAACGCCAGCAGCGGGTGATGACCATAGGTTTTCTTCCAGGTCGCCGCAGCGCCGGTCTTGTTGTCGGAGTGATCGATCACCAGGGTGGCGTCGATGTCGATGTGCAGCCAACCCTCGGCGGGGGCGGCTCCGGCTGCCCAGGCCGCCGCCCGCGCCCCGGCCCGCGCTGCCCGCACCCCCGGCAGGTGGGCGGCATCGATGCGCTGATCGATCAGCCGCCACATGGTGGTCGTCGACGCCTTCGCGCCGAACACATGCTCACGATCGCCGCATAGCTGACCAACTGCGTCGATGCAGTCCGCGCCGTCAGCGACCGCGGCCGCCAGATCGGCGAACACGTCCCCGGGCGCGTACGCCCACGGGCCCCGGTAAGTGTCGGCCAACGCGGTGGTGACCTGCGCCGACAACCCAGTGCGGTCCGCGAGCTCGCGCAGCATACCCATCCCGGCATGCGACACGACACCATGACCGTCAGCAGACACTTTCACCCGCGATGCCAGCGCGATATTCTTCACTCGCGAGGTGCCTTCCCGTAGGAATATTTGAACCCTAGACAAGTCCAATTATCCCTTGCAGGACAGGCACTTTCGCTTATCTACAACCCGTTTCGCGGGGCATTTCACGAAAAATCTGGGTTAGCGGGCCAAAGCTTGCCGCCGCCACCGCGTTGGGCGCCCGGCCACCGGGAACACTACTACGAATTGGCGGGTCCGGCCTAGACCGAAGTTGCGGTGGGTTCTGACGGGGATTCGTGGTTTGAGCTGATGTTTTGGGTCCTAATCCGATGATTTATGTAGTCACGAATTAATGCGTGTCGCCTGGATGCTCGTGCGCGATTTAGGCTATTATTGCCGGTATGACGCGCAGCTCTGGGAGAGCTCATGTAGTCAGAGTTAAGAAGACGCATGTCGATAGGCAGGGCAACGAGCGCGTCTATGAATCGGTGCTGCTGCGCCGCACCTACCGGGACGGAGCCGCGGTACGCAATCAGACCTTGGCCAACCTGTCGATGCTGCCCGCTGCGGCGATCGCCGCGTTGGAGGCGACGCTGAAGGGCCACGCGTTGGTGCCGGCTGGGTCGGAGTTCAGCAAGTCCCGTTCGCTGCCGCACGGGGACGTGGCCGCGGTGGCCGCGATGGCGCGCAAGCTCGAGCTGGCGGCGTTGCTCGGCCCGCCGTGCCGGGCCCGGGATCTGGTGGTCGCTCTGATCATCTCCCGGGTGGTACGGCCCAAGCCGAAGCTCTCGACGCTGTCGTGGTGGGCCAACACCACCCTCGGGTCCGATTTGGGGGTTGCCGAGGCGTCCACCGACGAGATTTACGCCGCCATGGACTGGCTGGCCGCCCGGCAGGACAAGATCGAGAAAAAGCTCGCGGACAAGCACCTTGGCCCGCAAGCCAATCCGTCGCGGATGGCGTTGTTTGATCTGACCTCGGCGTGGGTGACTGGCCGCTGCTGCAAGTTGGCTGCGCGCGGCTACTCCCGCGACGGTAAGAAGGGCTGCGAGCAGATCGAATACGGGGTGCTCTGCGACCCGGCGGGACGCCCGGTCGCGGTACGAGTGTTTGGCGGTGCCACCGCCGACCCGGTCTCGTTCACCGAGATAGTGCAGGTCGTCAAAGACAAGCTGAACATCACCCAACTGGTGCTCGTCGGTGATCGCGGCATGATCACCGCCGCGCGCATCGACGCGCTGCGCGAACTCAACAACAACCCCGACACCCCAACAGACTTCGACTGGATCACCGCGCTACGCGCACCCGCGATCGCCAAACTCGCCAGCGACGACGGGCCGCTGCAAATGACCCTGTTCGACGCCCAGGACCTCGCCGAGATCACCCACCCCGACTACCCCGGTGAACGCTTGATCGCCTGCCGTAACCCCGCCCTGGCCCTCGAACGCGCCCGCAAACGCCAAGACCTTCTGCAAGCCACCGAAAAACAGCTCGCCGCGATCGCCAAGCGGGTGCAGGCCGGCACCCTGACCGGAGCCGACGACATCGGCGAGGCCTACGGCGAGGTCATCGGAAAATACAAGATGGGCAAGCACTTCCACCGCGAGATCACCGACACCACCTTCACCTACCAGCGCCACCACGACCGCATCGCCGCTGAAGCCGCCCTCGACGGCATCTACGTGCTGCGCACCAGCGTCGACGCTGACACACTCGACCCCGCCGCCGTGGTGGCCGGCTACAAAAACCTCGCCAACATCGAACGCGACTTCCGCATCATCAAATCCGACGACCTCGACCTGCGGCCCATCCACCACCACCTCGACGACCGCGTCAAAGCCCACGTGCTGATCTGCCTACTCGCCTGCTACCTGACCTGGCACCTACGCAAAGCCTGGGCGCCACTGACCTTCACCGACCAAACACCCCCCAGCCGCGACAACCCCGTCGCGCCCGCGCAGCGTTCCGCAGCCGCCCAAGCCAAGGCCTCCACCAAACACGACGCGGCCGGCAACCCAGTCCGCGGCTTCCGCGATCTGCTGACTCACCTGGCCACCCTCACCCGCGACCGGATCCGCTACCACGACACCAACATCGAAATCGACAAACTCACCGACCCCACCCCCACCCAACGCCGCGCCTTCGAACTCATCGATTCCCCGATCCCACTCACCGTCGCCGCGTAGCCAGAACAACTCCACACCAAAATCAACGAATCCCCAGGTCAACCCGGGGATTCGCCTACTTCAACAGCCTTAACTTCGGCCTAGACGTTGATTCAGCCAGGGCGGCAGTCAAATTCGTGGCGTTACCGGGGCATGCCACCCGCCGCCGCACTGCCCGCCCGTCCCATGGATCTGCGAACGGCATTGTGCCCGAACGAGATTGCCCATGATACGAGCAGAAGCGCGCGAAACAGCGCAGCAATAATGAGCCGATCTTCGCCGATGGGGCAGCCGTTACCTGAGCCGCTCCAACACCATCGCCATGCCCTGGCCGCCGCCGACACACATGGTTTCCAAACCCAGCGTCTTGTCGTGCGTTGTGAGGTTGTTCAGCAGCGTGGTGGCAATGCGCGCGCCGGTCATGCCGAACGGGTGGCCCAGCGCGATCGCACCACCGGACACGTTCAGCTTGTCCTCGTCCATGCCCAATTCGCGCGCCGAGCCCAGCACCTGAACCGCGAACGCCTCGTTGATCTCGTACAGGTCGATGTCTCCTATCGACATGCCGGCCCTGGCCAACGCCTTCTTGCACGCCTCGATCGGGCCCAGGCCCATGATCTCCGGCGAGAGGCCGCTGACCCCGGTGGACACGATGCGGGCCAGCGGCGTCAGGCCCAATTCCTTGGCCTTGGTGTCGCTGGTGATCACCAACGCGGCCGCGCCGTCGTTAAGCGGACACGCATTGCCAGCGGTCACGGTGCCATTAGGTCGGAACACCGGCTTGAGCTCGCTGACCTTCTCGTACGTGGTGCCCGCGCGTGGGCCGTCATCGGTACTGACGGTGCTGCCGTCGGGCAAGGTGACCGGGGTGATCTCGCGCTCGAAGAACCCGCTCTTGATGGCCTCCTCGGCGCGGTTCTGGCTGCGCACCCCCCAGCGGTCCTGCTCCTCGCGGCTGATGCCGGTAAGGATGGCGACGTTTTCGGCGGTCTGACCCATCGCGATGTAGACGTCGGGCAGGTTCCCATCCGCGCGGGGATCGTGCCATTCGTCGGCGCCTGCGGCCGCGGTGGTCGAACGTTCCTGGGCCCCGTCGAACAGCGGGTTCTTGGTGTCCGGCCACGAGTCGGAGTTGCCCTTGCCGAACCGGGACACGGTCTCCACGCCCGCCGCGATGAAGGCGTCGCCCTCGCCGGCCTTGATCGCGTGGAACGCCATTCGCATGGTCTGCAGCGACGACGAGCAGTACCGGTTGACCGTGGTGCCAGGCAGGAAGTCGTGGCCGAGCTCGACGGCGACTACCCGCGCCATGTTGAAGCCGGATTCGCCCCCCGGCAGGCCGCAGCCCAGGATCAGGTCGTCGATCTGGTGCGGGTTGAGCGCGGGAACCTTGTCGAGTGCGGCGCGCACCATCTGGGCGGCCAGGTCGTCGGGCCGCATACTGACCAGCGACCCCTTCATCGCGCGCCCAATCGGCGAGCGGGCAGCAGACACGATCACGGCTTCCGGCATGACTGATTCCTTCCTAAATCCCATCCAGGCTCATCCAGCGAAGTGCGGGCTGGCCTCTCGATCGGGTGGAGAAGACCCAAAGGAAAATCTAGTCGCTGCCCACGGGAGGGAACGACGGGGCGGCTAGATCGCGTGCCGGGGCCCGCCACAACCGCGACAGCACGGACGCGCGCGGGCGGCCGGAACGAACCCCCGGCGCGCTGGGAGCTGACCCCTCGGGAAGCGGCGGGGCCCCCGTCTCTTCCGTCTCTTCGCCCAGCGCGCCGCACACCGCCATTAGCAGCTGCTCGGCCGCCAGCGCGTACGCGACCGGCGAGGGGTGGTAGCCGTCGGCGGAGAACATCTGGTCGCGCCTGGTCCGGAATTGGGGTGCAAGCAGGTGTGCCAGCGGCACCGGCACACCGCCGGCCGCCCGGACGACGCCGGCCTGGGCCCGGGCCAGGCGCAGACCGCGCGTGCTGGCCAGCGAGCGCAGCGGCTGGGGGATGGCGCTGATGACGCCCAGGTCGGGGCAGGTGCCAACGATTACGACAGTGCCGCGGGCGCGCAACTTGCGCACCGTCGAGGCCAGCCGTTGTGCGGATTGGCTGATGCCGTTGAGCGCGGTGATGTCGTTGGCCCCGAGCATCATCACCGCCACGTCCGGCGGCGCACCGGCCACGAACATCGCGTCGACCTGGCCGGACACGCCCTTCGACGTGGCGCCGACGATGGCCTTGGTGCTCAACCGGACACGTTTGCCGGTCCGCTCGGCGAGCCCGCGCGCGATCAGGACGCCCGGGACTTGTTCCGCGCTGTCGCAGCCGTAACCGGTGGCCGTCGAGTCGCCGAACATCATGAAATGCAGATCAACGTCCATGCCCCGCTGCCACCGCTGCGCCGGCCCGCCGCCGCGCGTGTACACACCGTCGGCGCGCGGCGGAATGTCCCAGGACTTGGGGATCACGGTGCGCGCGTGCGTCGCCTGGCCGACCAGCAGGTTGCGTGCGCCCAGATAGGCCGTCCCTGTCGAGGCGAGCGCACCCGCTGTGGCCAGAGCGATCGTCGAACGACGCGGCACCCGGATGGTCACCGCTCCATTTTAGGGCGGTTGGGGGGGCGTTTTCGCGGATAGCTGAGAAATAACGCGGTTACGGTGTGGAACATTTGTGGTATCGAATCAGCTTCTTCAAACGTTCCACTCAGAAACAGCTGTCAAGCTAAGTTCGAGGGGTTGGCTGACCGCCTCCAGCGAACGCAATGAACACGGAATGAACTAGGCGCTCGGCTACCTCGTCACATGCTGTATGGACTACAAAGACGTAGGAAGTGTGAAGCATGACTGCACCGAGCAAGGTATCCGGCTCGCCCCGGAAGCCCATCTGTCGAAATGACGCCCTCAAGGCCCGCAGGGCCCGGCTACGCAGGTTCGCGATCAGCGATGGCGCGCCGGTCGAGGTCGTCGAATCCGGTCCAAGCGTCGCGGCCAGAGTAGCTACGCTGGCATCGCGCCTGACGATTCGGCCCGTACTGAGCGTCGGCAGCTACGCACCGAACATACCTTGGCCGTGGGGGCTCATCGACCTCGCGGCGCGGGTTGTGCTTCCGGTGTCCGCCACCGTTCGAGCCACCGTGGACTTACCAAATGCCTCGGCACAATTGGTGCGCGCGCCCGGCGTGCTGCCCGCCGACGGCACCAGGCGGGTGGTTCTGTACTTCCACGGGGGCGCGTTTTTGACCTGTGGGGCAAACTCACACGGCAGGCTCATCGAAACGCTGTCTAGCTTTGCTGACGCGCCGGTTCTCGTGGTCAATTATCGGCTGTTGCCCAAGCATTCGATCGGCATGGCCCTCGACGATTGTCGCGACGGCTATCAATGGCTGCGGCTGCGCGGGTACGAACCGGACCAGATCGTGCTGGCCGGTGACTCCGCTGGGGGCTACCTCGCGCTGAGCCTCGCGCAGCGGCTGCAGGAGATCGGCGAGGAGCCGGCGGCGTTGGTAGCGATCTCGCCGCTGCTGCAGCTAGCAAAGGAATGCAAGCAGGCGCACCCCAACATCAAGACCGACGCGATGTTTCCGTCGAAGGCCTTCGATGCGCTCGTTGCGCTGGTCGCTAATGCGGCCGCCAAGCGCAAAGTCGACGGCAAGCCCGAACAGATTTACGAGCCCCTGGAACACATTAAGCCCGGTTTGCCGCGGACCCTGATCCACGTTTCCGGCTCCGAGGTGTTGCTGCATGACGCTCAGTTGGCCGCCTCCAGGCTGGCGGCGGTCGGTGTGCCGGCCGAGGTCCGTGTCTGGCCCGGCCAGGTTCACGACTTCCAGTTGGCCGCGCCGCTGGTGCCCGAGGCGGTCCGTTCGCTGCGTCAGATCGGCGAGTACATCCGCGAAGCCACCGACTAGCGCCTTGGGGGCTGTGCCGCTTCGACGGCCAGAGCGGGTGTGCCCGAATTCCTCGAGCCCGAAATCGCCTGAGACGATGAACCCATGCGGATTGCGCAGCACATCAGTGACCTCATCGGCGGCACGCCGCTGGTTCGCCTGAACTCCGTCGTCCCCGCCGGTGCGGGCACGGTGGCGGCAAAGGTCGAATATCTGAACCCCGGCGGCAGCGCGAAGGACCGGATCGCGGCGAAGATGATCGACGCCGCCGAGGCCAGCGGTCAGCTGAAGCCGGGCGGCACCATCGTCGAGCCCACCTCGGGCAACACGGGTGTCGGCCTCGCCCTGGTGGCACAGGCCCGCGGCTACAAGTGCGTCTTCGTCTGCCCGGACAAGGTAAGCGAGGACAAGCGCAACGTGCTGATGGCCTACGGCGCCGAGGTCGTCGTGTGCCCTACGGCGGTGCCGCCCGCCGACCCCGACAGCTACTACAGCGTTTCCGACCGGTTGGTCGCCGAGATCGACGGTGCCTGGAAACCCGATCAGTACGCAAACCCGGCCGGGCCTGCCAGCCACCAAGAGACCACCGGCCCGGAGATCTGGGCCGACACCGACGGCAAGGTCACCCATTTCGTAGCCGGCATCGGCACCGGCGGGACGATCACCGGTGCGGGCCGCTACCTCAAGGAGGTGTCGGCCGCCCGACAAGGAGGCCCGGTCAAGATCGTCGGCGCCGACCCGGAGGGATCGGTGTACTCGGGCGGCAGCGGGCGGCCGTATCTGGTCGAGGGGGTCGGCGAGGACTTCTGGCCGGCGGCCTATGACCCCACGGTGCCCGACCAGATCATCGCGGTGTCCGACTCCGACTCGTTCAACATGACCAGGCGGTTGGCCCGCGAAGAAGCGATGCTGGTCGGCGGGTCGTGCGGGATGGCGGTCGTGGCCGCGCTGAAGGTCGCCGTGGAGGCCGGCCCGGAGTCGCTGGTCGTGGTCCTGTTGCCGGACGGCGGCCGGGGCTACATGTCGAAGATCTTCAACGACGCGTGGATGTCGTCGTACGGGTTTCTGCGCAGCCGCCTGGACGGGTCGACCGAGGAGTCCACGGTCGGCGATGTGCTGCGCCGCAAATCCGGCGCGCTGCCCGACTTGGTCCACACCCATCCGTCGGAGACTGTGCGTGACGCCATCGGCATCCTGCGCGAGTATGGGGTATCGCAATTGCCGGTCGTCGGCGCCGAGCCGCCGGTGATGGCAGGCGAGGTCGCCGGCAGCGTCTCCGAGCGCGAACTGCTCTCGGCCGTCTTCGAGGGTCGCGCCAAGCTGGCCGACGCCGTCGCAGAGCACATGAGCCCGCCGCTGCCGCTGATCGGCGCCGGCGAGTTGGTCACGGCGGCCGGCAAGGCCCTGCGTGATTCCGACGCGCTCATGGTGGTGGAGGAGGGCAAGCCCGTGGGGGTCATCACCCGGTACGACTTGTTGGGCTTCCTCTCCGACGGTCCCCGTAGACGGTAGCGGGTGGCACACCCGTCGGCCAGCAAACGGATCCGGCCGCTCGCGGCGTCGGTATGACCCGGTTGTTCCACCGGTGTGCGCGGGGTGTGACCCAGCTCTCGCCCGGTCGTCGCGCCAACCCGGTGCTCGGGTACTGTAAGCGACCTAGCTCAGGTGCTTCGACGTGGAAGGGTGCGCCATGACCAATCAACCGCCGCCTGGAGGGTCTTACCCACCACCTGGGCCCCCCGGGCCATCGGGCGGGGACCGTCCTGGTCCTGGGTACCAGCCGGGCTACCAGCCTCCGCCCCCCAGGCCCGCGCCGGGCGGCGGCGCCTACCCGCCACCGTCGGGCCCTCCGCCGCTGCCCGAGGGGGCTGCCTACCCGCCGCCCCCGCCGGCGGCCGGTGGATATGCGCCCCCGCCACCGGGACCGGCAGTCCGCGCTCTGCCACAGGACGCCTACACGCCGTGGATGACCAGGGTGCTGGCGTTCCTCATCGACAGCATCCCGGCGATCGTCGTGGTCGGCATCGGCTATGTGATCTCGGCTCTCGATACCGACTGCACCGAGTCCTACGGCTACAAAGTCTGTACTTCCGGGGGCCTCGGCGTGCTGGCGATGTTGTTCACCTACGTGCTGGCGTTTGCCTACGTGATCTGGAACAACGGCTACAAGCAGGGCACTACCGGGTCGAGCATCGGCAAGGGCATCATGAAGTTCAAGGTGGTCAGCGAGACGACTGGCCAGCCGCTCGGTTTCGGCATGTCGGTGGTGCGCCAGTTCGCGCACATCATCGACAGCGCCATCTGTTACATCGGCTACTTGTTCCCGCTGTGGGACGCCAAGCGGCAAACCCTGGCGGACAAGATCATGACGACGGTCTGCCTGCCGATCTGACTGGCGCCACAGGGGACTCGACCGCACACGGTGGGGGAGGAGGGGTAGGAGGGGCAATGAACGACCAATCGCCCCTCGTTAACCACCCGCCCCCGCCGTGGCGGCGCCACCCGCCGCAACAATGAGCGAGCAGCGCAAGGCACACCACGGCATCACCGGCATCACCGGCCTGGCAACGAAGGCCATCCACGCCGGCTACCGTCCGGACCCGGCAACCGGGGCGGTCAATGCCCCGATCTACGCCAGCAGCACGTTCGCCCAGGACGGTGTCGGCGGTCTGCGCGGTGGATTCGAATACGCTCGCACGGACAACCCAACCCGGGCAGCATTGGAGGCCTCGCTCGCCGCGGTCGAAGAGGGCCGGTTCGGGCGCGCTTTCAGTTCCGGGATGGCGGCCACCGACTGCGCCCTGCGGGCGATGCTGCGACCCGGCGACCACGTGGTCATTCCCGACGATGCCTACGGCGGCACCTTCCGGCTGATTGACAAGGTCTTCACCCAGTGGGACGTCGCGTACACGCCCGCGGGGCAGTCCGATCTGGACGCCGTCCGCGCGGCCATCACGCCGCGGACCCGGCTGATTTGGGTGGAGACGCCGACCAATCCGTGGCTGTCCATCGCCGACATCGCCGCGATCGCCGAGCTCGCCCGGCAGAGTTCCGCAAAGCTATTGGTGGACAACACCTTTGCCTCGCCCGCGCTGCAGCAGCCGTTGACGATGGGCGCCGATGTGGTGCTGCACTCCACCACCAAGTACATCGGCGGCCACTCCGACGTGGTGGGCGGCGCGCTGGTCACCGACGACGACGAGTTGGACGCCGCGTTCGCCTTCCTGCAGAACGGCGCCGGCGCCGTGCCCGGCCCGTTCGACGCCTACCTGACGATGCGCGGCCTGAAGACATTGGTGCTGCGCATGCAGCGTCACACCGAAAACGCTGCTGCTGTAGCGGAATTCCTCGCGGCGCACCCGGCGGTCAGCACCGTGCTGTATCCGGGCCTGCCCACCCATCCCGGGCACCAGGTCGCGGCACGGCAGATGCGCGGCTTCGGTGGCATGGTTTCGGTGCGAATGCGCGGCGGCCGGCAAGCCGCCGAGGATCTGTGCGCCGGCACCAAGGTGTTCATTCTGGCCGAATCGCTGGGTGGGGTGGAGTCGCTGATCGAGCATCCCAGTGCCATGACGCACGCGTCGACGGCCGGTTCGCAGTTGGAAGTACCCGACGACCTGGTGCGGCTTTCGGTCGGTATCGAAGACATCGCCGACCTGATCGGCGATCTCGACCAGGCCCTGAGCTACCGGAGCTAGGAGTGGTACGGCTCCGCGCTGACCAGCGTGACCTCAACGGTGTTGCCGTTGGGCACGGTGTAGCTGCGGGTCTCGCCCACCTTGGCGTCGATCAGGGCGCCACCCAGGGGTGAATTCGGCGAGTAGATCTCGAGCTTGCCGTTCTTCACGCTCTCCTGGCGGGTGGCGATCAGGAATGTCTCGCTGTCCGACTTGTCGCCGTTGTAGTAGACCTTCACCACCGAGCCGGGCAGCGCCACGCCGGACTGCTTTGGCGCTTCGCCGACCTTCGCGTTATTGAGCAGGTCCTGCAGCTGGCGGATGCGGGCCTCCTGCTGGCCCTGCTCGTCGCGGGCGGCGTGATATCCGCCGTTCTCGCGCAGGTCACCCTCTTCGCGGCGGTCGTTGATCTCCGCGGCGATGACCGGACGATTGGCGATCAAGTGATCGAGCTCCGCCTTGAGCCGGTCATGTGACTCCTGGGTCAACCAGGTCACCTGAGTATCCGTCATCTCGTCGCGCTCCTCGTGTTCTCGGTTCCGCGTATCCGCGTAAGCTGCTGAACCCCCGGCCCGGAGGTATCCGGGTCCCACCCCGGTGCTGCTGCTCCGCTCTTCTCACGGCCACTAATGCAGCAATACACGGTCCCAGCCGGAACCGTGCATTCATCCATGTTACCACTGCGGAAACAACCGATGACGGGACACACGCAGCTCGATTTGCGGTGTGGTCAGCCAGTCCGCAGGTAGCCGGGCACGTCGGTGCCGCAGCCGTAGATGTCGGCCATCGCCGGGGGCCGGGAGGATTTTAACGTCGTCGTCACTTGCTCCGTGGTCTGGCTGGACGGCGGCACGAGCACTTCCCGTCGGCCCGTTTCGCTGCCGTCCTTGGAGCGAACCCGAACGATGCAGTCCACCGGTCGCGACGGGTCGGAGCGAGTCACGCTGATCGTCACCGATGCCGTCTCGTCGTCGATCACTTCATAGCCGGCCAGCGACCCGGTGACGGCGGCGGTGCCGAGCTGCCGATAACCGACGAAGGCGATGCCCGCGCCGGCCGCGACTATCAACACCGCCAGGCCGATGGCGACGCGGCGCCGCGATCGGCCGGACAGGCGCCGGCGCCCGTAGCGGCCTTCTGGCGGCGACATCGGCGCCGGGTTCATGGGGTTCATAGCTGGTTCATGGTGGGGTTCGGCCGGTCTGGGTCCGGTCTGGGTGAACTCGAATTATAGGGTCCCTTATAGGCTCAACGGGGCCACCGGCAGACGGACCAGCGGACAAGGGGGGACGTGAGCGAACTGCGGTTGATGGCGGTGCACGCCCACCCGGACGACGAGTCCAGCAAGGGCGCCGCCACCCTTGCCCGCTACGCCGACGAGGGCCATCGCGTTCTGGTTGTGACGCTGACCGGCGGCGAGCGCGGCGAAATCCTCAACCCGGCGATGGACCTGCCCGGCGTGCACGAACACATCGACGAGATCCGCCGCGACGAGATGGCCAAGGCCGCCGAGATCCTCGGTGTGGAACACACCTGGTTGGGCTTCGTCGACTCCGGTTTGCCCAAGGGCGACCCGCCACCCCCGCTGCCCGAGGGCTGCTTCGCGCTGGTGCCGCCGGCAGTGTCGACCGAGGCCCTGGTGCGGGTGGTGCGCGAGTTCCGGCCGCACGCCATGATCACTTACGACGAAAACGGTGGCTACCCGCATCCCGACCACATCGCCTGCCACCAGGTGTCGGTAGCCGCCTACGAGGCGGCCGCCGACTATCTGCGCTTCCCGGACGCGGGCGAGCCCTGGCCGGTGTCAAAGCTGTACTACGTGCACGGCTTCCTGCGGGAGCGGATGCAGATGCTGCAGGACGAGTTCGCCAAGCACGGCCAGGAAGGCCCGTTCGGGAAGTGGCTCGAGCACTGGCATGCCTCCGCGGACCCGTTCGCCAACCGGGTGACGACCCGCGTCGAGTGCTCGAATTACTTCGGCCAGCGCGACGACGCGTTGCGGGCGCACGCCACCCAGATCGACCCGAACGCCGAGTTCTTCGCGGCCCCGCTGTCGTGGCAGGAACGGTTGTGGCCGACCGAGGAATTCGAATTGGCTCGCTCGCGCGTACCCGCCCGACTGCCCGAGACCGACCTCTTCGAGGGAATCGAGACGCACTCGTGAGCCACATTCTGCTCACCGTGATTGCTGAGGGCGGGACGCACAACCACGGTCCGGATTTCGGCAAGGCCAGCCCGTTGGGGTTGCTGGTTGTCGTGTTGCTGTTGATCGCCACGCTGTTCCTGCTGCGGTCGATGAACCGGCAGCTGCGCAAGGTCCCCAAATCGTTCGACAGGGACAACCCCGAACCCGACCAGGCCGCCGACGAGGGCACTGACTCCGGGCGCGCCGTGGACGAGGGCGGGTCGGGGACTCACCGGGACGGATCCGCGCGAGCAACGGGACAAGGTGATGACCCAGGCTGATTCTTCCGGTCTTTCCGGCTCTTCGGGCACCAATACCCTCGGGCTGGCCACCAGCCCCTATCTGCGCCAGCACGCGGACAACCCCGTGCACTGGCGGCAGTGGACGCCACAGGCGCTCACCGAGGCGGTGAAGCGCGACGTGCCGATTCTGCTGTCCATCGGCTACGCCGCCTGTCATTGGTGTCATGTCATGGCCCACGAATCGTTCGAGGACGACGCGGTAGCCGCCGCGATGAATGCGGGATTCGTCTGCATTAAGGTCGACCGCGAAGAACGGCCCGACATCGACACGGTCTACATGAACGCCACGATCGCACTCAGCGGCCGCGGCGGCTGGCCGATGACGTGTTTCCTGACGCCCGACGGCCGCCCGTTCTTCACCGGCACGTATTACCCGAAAGACGCCTTCCTGGAACTTCTTTCGATCATCACTGACACCTGGGTCCAGCGTCGCGACGAGGTCGAGCGGGCATCCGACCAGATCGCCGCGCAGCTGCGCGCGTCGGTGCAGCTGCCCCCCGCCGGTCTGGAGGTGACGCCGGAACTGTGCGATAACGCCGTCAAAGCCGTACTGGCCGAGCAGGATAAGGTTCGCGGCGGATTCGGCGCGGCGCCCAAGTTTCCGCCTTCCGCGCTGCTGGAGGCGCTGCTGCGCAGCTACGAGCGCACCGGGTCGAAAAAGGCGCTGGCGGCGGTCTCCCGCACCGGCGACGCGATGGCGCGGGGCGGCATCTACGACCAACTCGCCGGCGGCTTCGCCCGGTACAGCGTCGACGAAGCGTGGGTGGTACCGCATTTCGAAAAGATGCTGTACGACAACGCGCTGTTGCTGCGGGCCTACGCGCACTGGGCGCGGCGCACCGGAGATCCGTTGGCGCGCAGGGTCGCCGGGCAAACCGCGCGGTTTCTGCTCGACGAGCTGACCGATGCCGGAATGTTCATCTCATCGCTGGACGCCGACGCCGACGGCCGCGAGGGTTCGACCTACGTCTGGACACCTGGGCAACTGACCGAGGTGCTCGGTGCTGACGACGGTCGTTGGGCGGCAGAGGTTTTTGGCGTCACCGAGACCGGCACATTCGAACACGGGACATCGGTGCTACAGCTGCGCTCTGACCCGGAAGACCCGGAACGACTGGACAGGATCCGCGCCGCGCTGCTGGAAGCCCGGGCCAGCCGGGTCCAGCCCGGTCGCGACAATAAGATCGTCACCGCCTGGAACGGGCTGGCCATCACCGCGCTGGCCGAGGCGAGCGTTGCATTGGGAGATCTCGAGTTGGCGTCCGAGTTGATGGACGCCGCCCAGCGCTGCGCGACGGCGGTGCTGGACCTGCACCTGGTCGACGGCCGGCTGCGGCGCGCGAGCCTCGGCGGGACCGTCGGCGACAGCGCCGGCATCTTGGAGGACTACGCGATGCTGGCCACCGGATTGCTGACGTTGTATCAGCTGACCTCCGACAAGAACTGGCTGAGATCGGCCACCCAGCTGCTGGATACGGCGGTGCTGCACTTCTCCGACCGGGAACGGCCCGGCCGCTGGTACGACACCGCCGACGACGCCGAACAGCTGATGTTCCGCCCCGCCGACCCGGTGGACGGGGCGACTCCCTCGGGAGCGGCGTCGGTCGCCGAGGCGCTGCTGGCCGCCGCGCACCTGGTCGACATCTACCGCGCCGAGCCGTATGCGCAGGCCGCGAGCGAGGCACTGAGCGCGCATTCGATACTGCTGGACCACGCCCCGCGGTCGTCCGGGCACTGGCTGGCCGTCACCGAATCGGCGGTACGCGGGCCGCTGCAGATCGCGGTGGCCTGCGACCCGTCGCAGTCGTCGCTGCTGGCGGAGGCGCGGCGGCTGGCGCCCGGCGGGGCAATCGTCGTCGGCGGCCCGAAAGACTCGGGCGCGCTGCTGGTCGGCCGGGACCGGGTGGACGGCGCCGACGCGGCCTACGTGTGCCGGGGACCGGTCTGCGACCTACCGGTCACCGGGGTAGCGGAGCTCGCTGAGGCCCTGAAGTAGGCCTGGAGGCTTAAAAGACGACGAACCACATCGCGATGTAGTGGCAAATCGCCGCCACCGCGGTGCAGGCGTGGAAGAACTCGTGGTAGCCGAACGTCGTGGGCCACGGGTCGGGCCAGCGCAGCGCGTAGAGAATGCCGCCGATGCTGTACAGCGCACCCCCGACGAACAGCAGCACCATCGCGGTCACCCCGGCGTTGTGCAGGATCTCGGTGGTGAACCCGACCGCCACCCAACCCAGCAGCAGATAGAGCGGCACCCCGACCCAGCGCGGCGCCGACGGCCAGCACATCTTCAGGAGGATCCCGGCCACCGCGCCGCCCCACACGATCCACAAGACCAGGTGCCCGTCATCGGGCGTCAGCGCCAGCAGCGCGAATGGCGTGTAGCTGCCCGCGATGAACACGAAGATCATCGAATGGTCGGCCCGCTTCATCCACTTCTGGACGGTCGCGGACTTCCAGTGCACCCGGTGGTAGGTGGCGCTGACGGTGAACATCAGGATCGTGGCCGCGGTGTAGAGGAACGTCGCGAGCCCGGCGCGGGTGGACGCCACCGCCCAGGACACCGCCACCAGCGAGGCACCCGCGAAAACGGCGGTTCCGGCAGAGTAGACGTGGATCCAGCCGCGGAAGCGCGGTTTGGTTAGGACACGGCTGACGCCGTCGACGATGTGCTGGGCGGCATGAATGCCCTGGCCCGACGCCAGTTCCTGCGATGGGGGCTCCGCGTTGGTGGTGGCGGTGCTGCTCATGCAATCACAGTAACCGGGAACGGTGACGGCGCGGTGCGGGCGGCGAGGTGAGTTTGGCTGAGTTGCCGACCGGAACTTGATATAGGTCACAGTAGTGTGAGATTCGTGGAGATCATTCCGCGGCGGATCAAGGAGCCCCTCTACCGGCTCTATGAGCTGCGGTTGAGGCAGGGCCTGGCAGCCTCGAGACCTGAACTTCCCCGTCATATCGCCGTCTTGTGCGACGGAAACCGGCGGTGGGCCCGCGACGCGGGATACGAGGACGTCAGCTACGGCTACCGGATGGGTGCGGCAAAGATCGCCGAGATGCTGCGCTGGTGCCAGGAAGCCGGCATCGAAATGGCCACCGTCTACCTGCTGTCCACCGAGAACCTGCAGCGCGAGCCCGACGAGCTGGCGGCGCTGATCGAAATCATCACCGACGTCGTCGAGGAGATCTGCGCACCGGCCAACCGCTGGAGCGTCCGCACTGTCGGGGACCTCGAGCTGCTCGGTGCGGAGTCGGCCCGCCGGCTGCGCGGCGCGGTGGAGTCCACGCCCGGCGTCGCCGCCTTTCACGTCAACGTCGCGGTCGGCTACGGCGGCCGGCAGGAGATCGTCGACGCGGTGCGCGCGCTGCTGAGCAAGGCCCTTGCCGATGGCGCGACCGCAGAGGAGCTGATCGACGCGGTGACCGCCGAGGCCATCTCCGAAAACCTCTACACCTCCGGGCAACCCGACCCCGACCTGGTGATCCGCACGTCGGGTGAGCAGCGCCTGTCCGGCTTTCTGTTGTGGCAGAGCGCCTACTCGGAGATGTGGTTCACCGAAGCGCACTGGCCAGCGTTCCGCCACGTAGATTTCCTGCGCGCGCTGCGTGACTACAGCCAGCGGCATCGGCGGTTCGGCAAGTAGCGGCCCTCCCCGCTCTGAGTGCTCTGAGCGCAGCGTCGTGCGTGCCACACTGGATGCATGGCTGCGCTGTCGGCGGTGGTGTTCACGCTGAGCGGGTGGCTCGGGTTGTATCTGCTGGCCCGTGATCCGCGCAAGCCGGTGCTGGTGCTGTCGGCCATCGGGCTGTGCGGTTTCGCGCTGGTGGTCGCGCTGGATGCGGTGCGGACGGTGACCAGCCGAAGCCTTCAGCCGCATGCGCACCTGCTCAGTCAGCTGGAGATCTACCTGGCCGCGATTCCCAGCGTGGCGTGGTTCGCGGTGCTCGTCGAGCTGGCGCGGCCGTGCGACAGCTGGCGGGCGCGCACCCGCGAGCTGTTGCTGATCGGCGTCGTCGCCGCGCTGACCCTGTTAGGCGCGATGATGGCCGGTAGTGTCAACGGCCCGCTTCGGCCGGGGCACCTGGTGATGATCGCGGTGATCTCGGTTTCCACGCTTGGGGCGATGGTCGTCGGGGTATTACGGCCCGCCCAGCCGACGCCAATCGTCGGGCTCGTTGTCGTGGCGACGCTGTTCTTCGCGCTGGCCAACGCCATCCTGATCATTCCGCTGGGCCTGGTGCCCAGCTGGCTGGCCCTGGCGTCGACCGGTCTCGATGTCCTGGCGCTCGGCGGCGCGGTTGCGTTGTGGGACGCGTTCGACGAGGGCCAGGCGCTGCGCGCCGACATGCTGCGCTCGTTTGTCGGCTGCTCGGTGGTGGCGGCTCTGTTCGGTGGCCAGGCCCTGATCGGTCTGGTGGTGACCCGCAACGAACCCACTGCGCGGACCGCGCTGACCGTGCTTTTGTTCACCAGCCTGGCGATCTCGATCACGATCCAGGTGCTGGCAGATCCGCTGGCCGGCATCCTGGACCGGCTGGCGTTCTCTCACTCGCCCGGGCTGCGTGCCGACCGGGCCGCGCTGCGGCACACCGGGGCGGCGTTGCCGCTGCGGTCGCAAGATCCGCTCAGCGATGTCGACGACGACACCTTTGTCCGGCTCACCCGCCGGGCGCTGGGCCACTACGGCGACCTGACCAAGCTGGTCGCCAGCCCGTTGACCACCCTGCCGGTGATCGACGAGCGGCTGGCGGCGCGCGGCGCGCCCGACCACCCGCTGGAGCGGGCCAACGAACTCAAGGCCGTGCTGGCCGACGGTATCGGGCGGCTCAAGCCGCGCGACGGCGGCGACTTCGGAACCACCGAGCAATGGCGCTACTACAACGCGCTGTATTTCCCCTACGTCGTCGGCGTGCGCGCGTACGCGCAGAACGCCACCGCCTCCGGTTTGGACCCAACCGCCCGGCAGGCCTGGCAGTGGTTCGTCACCGAGGTCCCACAGCGCTCGCTGCATAACTGGCAAACCGCCGCGGCCCGGCTCATCGCCGCCGATCTGCGCGCGCGAGTCCCCGTCTCCACCGACTAAGCCCGACTAAGCCACGACTAAGCCCGACTAAGCCCAATGGGCCCGCAGGACCCGCCCCGCCCGCCAAAGTGGCGCGGGCGATAGAACTGGTCAGACACCAACTGGCCCGGCTGCGCCGGAGCATGGCGCCGGCTCCGGTGGTGTTGATGGAAATGGTCGTCGATATGTGGGCCGCGCAGGCGATCACCGCCGCGGCGGACCTCGGCATCGCCGATGCGCTCGCCAAGGGACCAAGGGGGGTATTTCGGCCGACGAGTTGGCGACCGCGGTCAACGCCGACGCCGACGCGGTCAGTCGCCTGCTGAGGGCGTTGATAACCCGCGGCATTTTCCGTCGGCGTCGTGAGGGCCGCTACGACCTCACCCCGCTGGCTGACGCTCTTGGTCGCGACGCCGACGTATCGGTGGCGGGCTGGGCGCGGTGGGTGGGATCGCCCCAGCACCGGGAGCATTGGAGCCACTTCAGCGAAGCGGTCCGCACCGGCCGGGCCGTTGTCCCCGCGTTGCGCGGCAAACCGACCTTCGACTACCTGGCGGACGAGCCCGAACTCGGTGAAATCTTCAACCAGGCCATGACAAGCGGATCGGAACTCTCGATCGCGCCGGTCATCGCCGGCTATGACTTTGGGAACATCGAGGTCTTGGGCCCCACTGCCACCATCGTCGACGTGGGCGGCGGGCAGGGCCGCCTGCTGGCCGCGATCCTGGCCGCGACGCCCCACGCGCGCGGCATCCTGTTCGACCGGCCCGAGGTGGTGGCGGGGGCCCCGGCGCTGCTGGCCGAGCACCGTGTCGAAGACCGGGTGCGGATCGCCGAGGGGTCGTTCTTCGATTTCGTGCCCGAAGGTGGCGACGCCTACGTCCTCAAGAACGTGATCCACGACTGGCCCGACGACGACGCGGTGCGCATCCTTCGCAACGTGCGCGCGGCCGCCGGGGTGGGCAAGCGGGTGCTGCTTGTCGAGCTGGTGATCCCCGGGCACAACCGTGAGTTTCTGGGCAAGTGGCTCGACCTGGACATGCTCATCGCGCTCGATGCGCGTGAGCGCAACGCCGAGTACGAGCGCCCGCTGGACCGAGCGGACTTACCGCATGACTCGGGTGGTCGAAACCGCGTCGCCGTTCGGCGTGGTAGTGGGCAGGGCAATCTAGCCGGGACGGGACCGGCGCGGGACCCAGGCGGGAATAGCCGGGTGGACTCCCTGGTCATTCCATCCGTGGCAGTAGTTGGCAGTGCCACGCGTCGATCTGGCAGTGCTTCAACGGCACGCTCAAAGCTGTTCGACTTAACCGCCATCGCGAGGAGTGATCATGACCGCAATTTCCGGACCGACGACCCGCCCCCTGTACGACTCGACCGACTCGCTGCTGCGTTTTGCGATGCGTCTCGACGCCACCTTGACGGGGCTGATGGGTCTGGCCGCCGCGGTTGTCGCCGACCCGCTGTCGTCGCTGACCGGCCTGACGTCCATCCAGGAGTACAGCATGGGCGGCTTCTTCGTGCTGTACGGCCTGGTGGTGTTCGGCCTGGCCGCATTGCCGAACTTGCGCCGCGCCGGGATCGGCGTCGTGGCGGCCAACATCGCCTACACCGTCGCGGCGATCGTTGGCGCGGACGTGTTGCCGATGACCGCCATCGGGGTGGCCTTGACGCTGGCCAGCGGTGTCTACACCGCGTTCTTCGCGGGACTGCAGTACCTGGGGGTGCGTCGGCTCGAGGTGTAGCGATGGCCACCATAACCAGCCATGCGGGGCGCCTTCGCTGCACGATGCCGTGGAGGCCCCCGCATTGGCGTGCGCGCATTCGGCATTGAGTACGGGTGCAACGCAATTGGGGTACCGGACAACCCCAGCCGCAGCCGCAGCCGCAGCCGAGCTGGGGGCACCTCCGCTTGCGGGGGCACGCCAGCGTGACGTTCGGCAGCGGCGAAGCGCGGTGCCCGCAGCGCCCGAGCCTGGGCCTCCGGGCTCCCGGGGGGCCTGTCGGCAGCTAAAGCTTGCGCAGCCGCAGCCGGTTGATCGAGTGGTCGGCGTCTTTGCGCAGCACCAAGGTGGCGCGGGGACGGGTCGGCAGAATGTTCTCGACCAGATTGGGCCGGTTGATCGACCGCCAGATCTCGCGCGCGGCGGCGACGGCCTTGGGGTCGGTCAGGGCCGAGTAGTGGTGGAAGTGAGATTCCGGGTCGGCAAACGCCGTGCCGCGCATCGCCAGGAACCGGGATATGTACCACTGCTCGATGTCTTCGATCCGGGCGTCGACGTACAGCGAAAAATCGAACAGGTCCGACACCATCAGCGTGGGGCCGGTCTGCAAGACGTTGAGGCCCTCGAGGATCAGAATGTCGGGATGGCGGACCACGTGTTTGGCCCCGGGGATGACGTTGTAGTGCAGGTGTGAATACACCGGAGCGCAGGCGTAGTCGGACCCGGATTTCACCGAGGTGACGAACCGCAGCAGAGCCCTGCGGTTATAGCTCTCCGGAAAGCCCTTGCGGTGCATGAGGTTTCGTCGATCGAGCTCGGTGTTGGAGTAGAGGAAGCCGTCGGTGGTCACCAGGTCCACCCGGGGATGGTGATCCCAGCGGGCGAGCAGCGCCTGCAGCACGCGGGCGGTGGTTGATTTGCCGACGGCCACGCTGCCGGCCACCCCGATGATGAACGGCACCGGCCGGTCCGGGTTCTGTTGCGGCTCGCCCAGGAATTCCGCGGTGGCGGCGAACAGTCGTTGGCGGGCCGCGACCTGCAGGTGAATCAACCGGGCCAGCGGCAGGTAAACCTCCTCGACTTCGAGCAAGTCGATTTGCTCACCCAGACCGCGCAGGCCGATCAGTTCCTCTTCGGTCAGGGCCAGCGGCGTCGACATGCGAAGCGCGCGCCACTGCTTTCGGTCGAACTCCACATATGGGCTCGGCTCGCTAAGCCGGGACATAGTGCCAGTGTCGCAGGGGCTGGCGCGAGTCCGACGGCTGGGCTGGCCAAAAGCATCTCTAGATAGACTGAAGCCCGTGACCGCCGCACCTCATGCCCGTACCGCTGTCTTTCGCACCGAGTCCGTGATGTCAGCCCCGCTGGCCGAGGTCGACCCCGACATCGCCGCCTTGCTGGGCAAGGAACTCGGGCGGCAACGGGACACCCTGGAGATGATCGCGTCGGAGAACTTCGTGCCGCGGGCAGTGCTGCAGGCGCAGGGCAGCGTGCTCACCAACAAATACGCCGAGGGGTTGCCCGGCCGGCGCTACTACGGCGGCTGCGAGTTCGTCGACGAGGTGGAAAACATCGCCCGCGACCGGGCCAAGGCGCTGTTCGGCGCCGACTTCGCCAACGTGCAGCCACATTCGGGCGCACAGGCCAACGCCGCGATCCTGCACGCACTGATGTCTCCGGGGGAGCGGCTGCTTGGTCTTGACCTGGCCAACGGCGGTCATCTGACGCACGGCATGCGGCTGAACTTCTCCGGCAAGCTGTATGAGACCGGCTTCTACACCGTGGACCCGGTGACGCATCTGATCGACATGGACGCTGTGCGGGCCACGGCGCGCGAATTCCGCCCGAAGGTGATCATCGCCGGCTGGTCGGCCTATCCGCGGATCCTCGACTTCGAGGCGTTCCGCTCGATCGCCGACGAGGTCGACGCCAAGTTGTGGGTCGACATGGCGCACTTCGCGGGCCTGGTCGCCGCCGGACTCCATCCGTCCCCGGTGCCGCACGCCGACGTGGTGTCGACCACCATCCACAAGACGATCGGCGGCGGTCGTTCCGGCATGATCCTCGGCAAGCAGGAGTACGCGAAGGCCGTCAACTCGGCGGTGTTCCCGGGCCAGCAGGGCGGTCCGCTGATGCACATCATCGCGGGCAAGGCCGTCGCGCTGAAGATCGCCGGCACACCGGAATTCGTCGAACGGCAGCAGCGCACGTTGTCCGGGGCCCGGATACTCGCCGACCGGTTGCTGGCAGCCGATGTCGCCAAGGCCGGTGTGTCGGTGGTCAGCGGCGGCACCGACGTCCACCTGGTGCTCGTCGACCTGCGCAATTCCCCGCTCGACGGCCAGGCCGCCGAGGACCTGCTGCACGAGGCCGGCATCACCGTCAACCGCAACGCCGTCCCCAACGACCCCCGGCCGCCGATGGTGACCTCGGGCCTGCGGATCGGGACCCCCGCGTTGGCCACCCGCGGCTTCGGCGACGCGGAATTCAGCGAGGTCGCCGATATCATCGCCACCGCGCTGGCAGCGGGCACCTCGGCGGACGTGTCGGCGCTGCGTGCGCGGGTGACGCGACTGGCCGGGGACTTCCCGCTGTACGAGGGCCTCGAGGACTGGGCCCTGGTCGGCAGGTGACCCGGCGACACGACCCGCCAAAATTTCACAGAACCTGTTAACCCAGGTTACAGTTACCGTATGGCACAGAAACCTGTAGCTAACGCGTTGATCCTCGAGCTCGAGCCGGTATGCGAAGAGAACATTGCGCGCCACCTCAGCACCGAGGACATCTGGTTCGCCCACGACTTCGTGCCCTTTGACCGGGGCGAGAACTTCGCCTTCCTCGGCGGACGCGACTGGGAACCGTCCGATGCGACGCTGCCCAGGGTCATCACGGACGCCTGCGAGATCCTGCTGATCCTCAAGGACAACCTCGCCGGGCATCACCGCGAGCTCGTCGAGCACTTCATCCTCGAGGATTACTGGGGCCGCTGGCTCGGTCGCTGGACCGCGGAGGAGCATCTGCACGCCATCGCGCTGCGCGAGTACCTGGTGGTGACCCGCGAGGTCGACCCGACAGCCAACGAGGACGTTCGAGTCCAGCACGTGATGAAGGGCTACCGCGCCGACACGTACTCACAGGTCGAGACCCTGGTGTACATGGCGTTCTTCGAACGTTCCCACAAAGTGTTCTGCACCAACCTGGCCGCGCAGATCGAGGAGCCCATCCTGGCGGGACTCGTCGACCGGATCGCTAGGGACGAAGCGCGTCACGAGGAGTTCTTCGCCAACCTCGTCGAGCACTGCCTCGGATACACCCGCGACGAGACGATCGCGGCGATCGCCGCCCGCGCGGCGGACCTTCAGGTCCTCGGCGCCGACATCGACACCTACGAGGACAAGGTGCAGGCCGTGGCCGACGCCGGCATCTTCGATCCCGAACAGCTGCGCCAGGTGATCTCCGAGCGCATCACCGCGTGGGGCGTGGCCGACGAGCCCCAGCTGCGGCAATTCGTCACCGACTAGTTCTCACCTAGTTTTCGCCCAGTTCGCACTGAGCGACGCGGCGTGCCCGCCTCATCGGTGCTGTGGTAGTCCCGGCGCGTCTGCACGGCGGCCACCCGGCCACGAGAGTAGCGTCGCAAATGATGGTCAGCGACATGTTCTGCTGCCAGGGCGGCACTCCCGGTTCTGCACGGGTCACCACTCCGTGCTTCGAGGCAGGACCGGCCCCGGTCCTGGTGCTGCGGCTCCTGCCCACCCGCCTGTGTGGGGTCCCACCGGTTTACCTCGAGGGAGCGCTCCGTGACCGATCTCCGGACGTATGTGCTCGACACTTCCGTGCTGCTGTCCGATCCGTGGGCATGCAGCCGGTTCGCCGAACACGAAGTGGTGGTCCCGCTGGTGGTGATCAGCGAACTGGAAGCCAAACGGCACCACCACGAGCTGGGCTGGTTCGCCCGCCAGGCGTTGCGTCTGTTTGACGATCTTCGGCTTGCGCACGGACGGCTCGATCGGCCGATTCCCGTTGGTGCCCAAGGCGGTACGCTGCACGTCGAGCTGAACCATACGGATCCGGCGGTGCTGCCCGCCGGCTTTCGCACCGACAGCAATGACTCCCGGATCCTGAGCTGCGCCGCCAACCTGGCCGCCGAAGGCAAGCAGGTCACGTTGGTCAGCAAGGACATTCCCCTGCGCGTCAAAGCCGCCGCGGTGGGGCTGGCCGCCGACGAGTACCACGCGCAGGACGTCGTAGCATCCGGGTGGTCCGGGATGCACGAGCTCGAGACCGGTCCCGACGCCATCGACGCGCTGTTCGCCGACGGCGAGATCGACCTGGCCGAAGCCCGGGACCTGCCGTGCCACACCGGGATCAGGTTGCTGGGCGGCAGCTCCCACGCGCTGGGCCGGGTAACGCCCGCCAAGGGCGTCCAGCTGGTGCGCGGCGACCGCGAGGTGTTCGGGCTGCGTGGACGTTCCGCCGAGCAACGGGTGGCGCTCGACCTGCTGCTCGACGAGTCGGTGGGCATCGTGTCGCTGGGCGGCAAGGCCGGCACCGGCAAGTCGGCGCTGGCGTTGTGCGCCGGCCTGGAGGCGGTGCTGGAGCGCCGCACACAGCGCAAGGTAGTGGTTTTCCGGCCGCTGTACGCCGTCGGCGGCCAGGAGCTGGGTTATCTGCCCGGCAGCGAGAGCGACAAGATGGGCCCGTGGGCCCAGGCGGTCTTCGACACGCTGGAAGGCCTGGCCAGCCCGGCGGTGCTCGAGGAAGTGCTGTCCCGCGGCATGCTCGAGGTGCTGCCGCTGACCCACATCCGGGGCCGTTCGTTGCATGACTCGTTCGTCATCGTCGACGAGGCGCAGTCACTCGAGCGCAACGTCCTGCTGACCGTGTTGTCCAGGTTGGGCACCGGTTCGCGGGTGGTGCTGACCCACGACATCGCCCAGCGCGACAACCTGCGGGTCGGCCGCCACGACGGGGTTGCGGCCGTGATCGAGAAGCTCAAAGGGCACCCGCTCTTCGCGCACATCACCCTGCTGCGCAGCGAGCGGTCGCCGATCGCCGCCCTGGTCACCGAGATGCTCGAGGAGATCGCCGGGCCGCAGTAGGTCGGGCGCCCAGCCGACGCCCAGGTTGCTAACTCGGGTCCGAGTAAACTTCGGGCGTGCCCAAACGACCCGACAGCCAGGCCTGGCGCTACTGGCGGACCGTCGCCGGCGTCGTCGCGGCCGGGGCGGTGCTGGTGATCGGCGGCCTCACCGGCCACGTGACGCGCGCCGATCCCCTGAGCTGCGCGGTCGTCAAGTGTGTCGCCCTGACGTTCGACGACGGGCCCGGACCGTACACCGACCGGCTGCTGCAAATCCTGAAGGAGAACGACGCCAAGGCCACGTTCTTCTTGATCGGCAACAAGGTGGCGGCCAACCCGGCCGGCGCCAAGCGCATCGCCGACGCCGGCATGGAGATCGGTAGCCACACCTGGGAACACCCCAACATGACGACGATCCCCACCGAGGACATCGCCGCTCAGTTCTCTCGGGCCGACGACGCGATCAACGCCGCAACCGGCCGCACACCGACGCTGTGGCGCCCCGCCGGCGGCTTGTCCAACGACGTGGTGCGCCAGGTCGCCGGCCGGTTCGGGCTGGCTGAAATCCTCTGGGATGTAATACCTTTCGACTGGGCCAACGACTCCAACACGGGGGCCACGCGCTTTATGCTGATGAGCCAGATCAAACCCGGCTCGGTGGTGTTGTTCCACGACACCTACTCGAGCACCGTCGACCTGGTCTACCAATTCATCCCCGTTCTCAAGGCCAACGGCTACCGCCTGGTGACGGTCAGCGAACTCCTCGGGCCGCGGGCGCCCGGCAGCACGTACGGCAGCCGCGACAACGGTCCGCCCGTCAACGAACTGCATGACATCCCGGCCAACCAGATCCCGACACTGCCCAACACCCCGTCGCCCGCACCGATGGCCAACTTCCCGATCAGCGACATTCCGGGACAGAACTCGGGCGGGCCCAACAACGGTGCCTAACGCCGGGCCCGAGACCTGCTGAGGCGCGCACCTATACGTTGTTAGCGTGAGCAAGGTCGGCCGGCTTGGGCGTTGGGGGGGCAGGGGCAGCCGACAGCGTCGCAAGACCGCCACCGGCCTATCGATCCAGTACGCCATCGACCTGGCCAGCGCCTACCTGCTCGCCGTCATCGGCGCGTGCGCCATCCTGATCCCGCTGCGGGGCCACACGTCGGTTGCCTTCGCGGAGAAGAACACCATTGCCGTCGCGGTGCTGGTCGTGCTGGGGACCATCGGCGTCGCGATCGCGGGCGCGTTGTGCCTTCGCCCCACCCTGCGGTGGTATGTGGTCGGTGCCGAACCGACCGAGCGGCAACGCGACGTCGCCTTGAAGCTCCCCGGCCGCCAGTCGGTCATCCTGCTGGCGGCGTGGGCCGCCTGCGGCGCAATCACGATGGCGCTCAACACCGCGGGCGGAGCCGCCCTGGTCGTGCCCGTTCTGCTGGGCATGCTGCTCGGCGGACCGGCCGCCGCGGGCACCGGCCTGCTGCTCTCGCAACGCACCCTGCGGCCCATCGTGGCCGTGGCGGCGATGGGTTCCGAGCCACGGCTATCGGTGCCCGGCGTGTTCGCGCGAATGGTCCTGCTGTGGTTCTTGTGCAGCGCGCTTCCGATTGGGATCATCGTGACCTTCGTCCTGCTGCGGTCGAACGGCTGGCTCATCGAGAAGTCCGTCTCGTTTGATGTGCCAGTCCTGGTGGTCTCGATCGCGGCCATGGTCCTCGGACTGCCGATGATGATCCTGACGTCGCGATCCATCGCCGATCCCGTCGGCGAGGTCGTCGACGCGATGGCCGAAGTCGAACACGGCAACATCGGAACATACGTGGGCGCCTACGAACGCTCCCAAATCGGGCGCCTGCAAACCGGATTCAACCGGATGGTGGCCGGACTCGCCGAACGCGACCGGTTACGCGACCTGTTCGGCCGCTACGTCGGAGCCGATGTGGCCCGGCGCGCGGTCGAGGAGGGCGCGGTGCTGTCGGGCGAAGTGGTCGATGCGGCAGTGCTTTTCATCGACCTGGTGGGCTCTACCAAACTGGCGCAGAACAGTCCGCCGCAAGAGGTTGCCGAGGTGCTCAACGACTTCTTCAAGATCGTCGTCGGCGCCGTCGACGAACATCAGGGGCTGATCAATAAATTCGCGGGCGACGCCGCGCTGGCCGTGTTCGGGGCGCCGCTGCGAATGAACGAACCCGCATCGGCGGCCCTGGCGACAGCGCGCGCACTGGGTACCCGGCTGCGGCAGCTACCCATGGTGGACTTCGGCATCGGTGTGTCAGCGGGCCGAGTCTTTGCCGGCAACATCGGCGCCGAAAACCGGTACGAATACACCGTGATCGGCGACGCCGTCAACGAGGCGGCGCGGCTGGCCGATCTCGCCAAGACCGCCGACAGGCGGATCCTGTGCTCGTCGGCAGCTGTTGAGCGCGCCGGTGCCGCCGAGCGGGAGCGCTGGGCCGAATGCTATTCCACAGTGCTGCGTGGCCGTTCCGAAGCCACGCACGTGTCGGCTCCAGCTGTTAACGATCGAGAAGCCTAGCCCCCGTTGACTTTAAGCTGCGAGATCACCTGGTTGATGACGGCCGCGGAGGCGGCGTCGCCGATCGGCGTTGCGCCCAAGAAGATGGTGACCGGTTTGGTGTCGACCGCGATGATCACGACGGAGTCGCCCTTGATGCTGCGCGACGGGTCGGCGATCGTGATATCTGCGTCGACCCGTGCGGCCTTGACCCCGTCGACCTTGGTCGACGATGTCTTGGCCGGGCCCAGCGTCGGTGACGCGTTCGCGTAGCCGGGGCCGTTGGCGACGCATTGCAACAACTTCGAAGCCTGCGCGCTGACATCCATGGTGGTGACGAAGTTGGTGATGGCGACCTCGGCCTGCATCACCCACTGGCTGGCGCCCGGCACCTCCTTGGCGACGCCCACCGCGGCGATCAGGTTCGGGGACGAGTCGTCGGAGAATTCGGTCCAACCTGGCGCCGCGTTAATCGGGAACGACAGCTTGCCCGCGGTGACGGGCCCGCCGCCGGGCTTCTGGCCACCGGACACATTGGGAGTGCAGTCGGTAGCGACCTGGTCGGAATTCGACGGCGAGCTGGTGGCGCTCGTCGCCGAGGGGGCCGGGGGTTTCGCCTGGGTCGACTTGTTGTCGCTGCCGACGTTGAGGACCAGGATCACTACCAGCGCAATGACTCCCAGCACCGCGATGGCGGCGAGGATGATCCACGGCAGCTTCGAGCGCGGACCGCCCGGCGGCGGTCCCTGCGGGTAGGGCCCGCCCGTCCAGCCCGGCGCATATTGCTGGCCGGTTTGGGGGTACTGCCCGGGGGGCTGGGGGGGATAGCCGGCCGGAGCGTTGGGATCGGTGCCGCCGGGTGCAGTGGGATACGGACCCGTGGGCGGGTAGGGGTATGCCCCGCCCTGCTGGCCCGGATACGTCCCGCCCTGCGGGCCCTGCGGGTATGCCCCGCCCTGCTGGTACGGGTACGCGCCGCCCTGCGGCTGTTCACCCTGGGGCTGCTGCCCGCCCCAATATGGTTCTTGCCCATACGGATTCGTTCCGTAGGGATCCTGGCCGTACGGGCCGCCCGGAGGAGCCGTCATTGTTGAATCACCCTTACTCTCATCGGCCACCTCGCCCGAGTTAGCCGCGCGACGGTGTTGGTCGCATTAGTCGTCCGGCTCGGCCTTGACGTGGGCCATCGCCAACACGTCGAGCCGCCGGTCCAATTCCTCGATGGACAGCTTGTCGCCGATCAGGCCGCGGTCGATCACGGTCTGGCGGATGGTCTTGCGTTCCTTGAGCGCTTGCTTGGCCACCGCGGCGGCTTCTTCGTAGCCGATGGCCGAGTTCAACGGCGTCACGATCGACGGCGAGGACTCGGCCAGCTCGCGCAGATGCTCGACATTGGCCTTCAACCCGACAATGCAGCGCTGCGCGAACAACTTTGACACATTGCTCAGCAACTTGAACGACTCGAGGATGTTGCGGGCCATCATCGGGATGTAGACGTTCAGCTCGAACGCGCCGGACAGCCCGCCGACGGCCACCGCGGCGTCGTTGCCGATCACCTGCGCGGCGACCTGCGTAACCGCTTCGGGCAGAACCGGATTCACCTTGCCCGGCATGATCGAGCTACCCGGCTGCAGGTCCGGCAGCTGGATTTCGCCCAGGCCGGTCAACGGGCCGGATCCCATCCAGCGGATGTCGTTGGCGATCTTCGTCAGCGACACCGCAATCGTGCGCAGCGCGCCGGACGCTTCCACCAGCCCGTCGCGGCTGGCCTGAGCCTCGAAAGAGTTTGCCGCCGTTCGTAGTTCGGATATGCCCGTCTCGTCGACCAACACCTGGACCACCTTGGCGCCGAAGCCCTCGGGGGCGTTGAGACCGGTGCCGACCGCGGTGCCGCCGATCGCCAGTTCACCCAGTCGCGGCAGGCACGCGCGCACTCTTTCTATCCCGGCCTCGATCTGGCGCGCATACCCGCTGAACTCCTGGCCGAGCGTCACCGGAACGGCGTCCATCAGGTGGGTGCGGCCTGACTTGACCACGGTGCGCCAGTCGTGGGCCTTGCCCGCCAGTGCCTGGTGCAGTTCCTCGAGTGCCGGAATCAGATGGCGCACCGCGGCTTCGGTGGCCGCGATGTGGGTGGCGGTGGGGAAGGTGTCGTTGGACGACTGCGACATGTTCACGTCGTCGTTGGGGTGCACGGTCACGCCGCCGGCGGCCGCGATGCTGGCGATCACCTCGTTGGTGTTCATGTTGGAGCTGGTGCCCGAGCCGGTCTGGAAGACGTCGATGGGGAACTGGTCATCGTGGCGGCCGTCGGCGATCTCGGCCGCCGCGGCAATGATCGCGGCAGCCTTTTCCGGTGCCAGCAACCCGAGGTCCTTGTTGACCTGCGCGCAGGCGCCCTTCAGCAGGCCCAACGCGCGGATCTGGGTGCGCTCCAAACCCCGCCCGGAAATGGGGAAGTTCTCCACCGCGCGCTGGGTTTGGGCGCGCCACAACGCTTTTGCCGGCACCCGGACCTCGCCCATGGTGTCGTGCTCGATGCGGTATTCGGTATCGGCACTATCGGCCAACGGAGTTCCTTAGCTGTCGATGGTGGGTTAGGGCAGGGGATACGCGGCGGTGCTGTCGCCGGTGAAGTCGATCGCGGAGTATTCGTTGAGCTTCGAGAGCCGGTGATAAGCCTCGATCATCCGGACGGTGCCCGACTTGGAGCGCATCACGATCGACTGGGTGGTGCAGCCACCCGGGTAGTAGCGCACTCCCTTGAGCAGGTCGCCGTCGGTGACGCCGGTCGCGCAGAAGAAGACGTTGTCGCCGGAGACCAGATTCTCGGTGGTCAAGACCTGTTCCAGGTCGTAACCGGCGTCGAGCGCCTTGCGGCGTTCCGCGTCGTCGCGCGGTGCCAGCTGGGCCTGGATCGCCCCGCCCATGCAGCGGATCGCCGCAGCGGCGATGATGCCCTCCGGGGTGCCGCCGATCCCGGCCAGCATGTCGGTGCCCGAGTCGGGCCGGCACGCCGAGATCGCGCCGGCGACGTCACCGTCGGTGATCAGCCGGATCCGGGCCCCGGTTGCCCGGACTTCGTCGATCAGACCAGCGTGCCGGGGCCGGTCCAGGATGCACACGGTCATGTCCCGCACCGACAAGTCCTTCACCTTGGCGACCGCCCGGATGTTGTCGGCGATCGGCGCGGTGATGTCCAGCACGTGTGCGGCGTCGGGACCGACCGCGATCTTGTTCATGTAGAACACCGCCGACGGGTCGAACATGGCGCCGCGGTCGGCCACCGCCAGCACCGAGATGGCGTTGGGCATGCCTTTGCTCATCAGCGTGGTGCCGTCGACGGGGTCCACGGCGAAGTCGCAATCCGGCCCGTCCCCGTTGCCGACTTCCTCGCCGTTGTACAGCATCGGCGCCTGGTCTTTCTCGCCCTCGCCGATGACCACCACCCCGCGCATCGACACCGAGTTCACCAGTTCCCGGATCGCGTCGACCGCCGCGCCGTCGCCGCCCTCCTTGTCGCCGCGGCCCACCCAGCGGCCCGCGGCCATGGCGCCGGCCTCGGTGACCCGCACCAGCTCCAAGGCCAGGTTGCGGTCCGGGGCCTCACCGCGAGCCCGCACCGATCGGATCGAGCGGTCGCCCTCAGGGTTCATGGTTGGTGATTGTCCCAGAAGCGGGTCCGTCCCCTGGAGCTGGGCTATGACCGGTCACCTGAGAGCTCCTGGCGGCCGCTGGGATACTTGGGGGGTGACTGTGCAGCCGCGGAACCCCGGTGAGGATCACCGGGATCAGGTCGTTACGGGCGAGCCGGGTCCGGCGCCGAGGGCGGCCAAGCCGCGGGTGCTCCAAGATGGTCGCGACATGTTCTGGTCGCTCGCGCCCATCGTGGTCGGCTGCCTCGTCCTGGCGGGCCTGGTCGGGATGTGTTCGTTTCAACCTGGCGGATCGACCAAGGGAACGATCCCGTCGTACGACGCGTCGGTGGCCCTGCACGCCGACGCTGCGACGCTCGGGTTCCCGATTCGACTGCCCCGGCTGCCCGCGGGTTGGCAACCGAACTCCGGGGGTCGCGGCGGTATCGAAAACGGGCGCACCGACACCTCGACCGGTCAGCGGCTGAATGCGACGACCTCGACCGTCGGATACATCAGCCCGAGCGGGCTGTATCTGAGCCTGACCCAGAGCAACGCCGACGAGGACAAGCTGGTGGCCTCGATCCACCCGAACATGTACCCGACCGGCACGGTGGACGTCTCCGGCGTCAGCTGGGTCGTCTACCGAAGCGGCGATCAAGGCGGGTCGGCCGCCGAGCCGGTGTGGACCACCCGGCTGCCCAGCCCGGCCGGCCCCACCCAGACCGCCGTCACCGGTGCGGGCAGCCCCGATGAGTTCCGTACGCTGGCATCGGCGACACAATCGCAGTCGCCGTTGCCCGGCCGCTAGCAGGCGGCTCGACAGGAGGGACAGCGGAGTGACCGCACCCGAAGCAGACCTCTCCGGGTGGTCGGCGGCGCCGTTCACCGGTGGCGGCTACACCTACGACGTCTACCGCAAGGGCGCCGGCCCGGGGGTGGTGCTGATTCCCGAGATACCGGGGATTCATCCCGGGGTGCTGGCCCTGGGCAATCACCTGGTGGACAACGGGTTCACCGTCGCCATGCCGTCGCTGTTCGGCGAACCGGGCAAGCCCAAGACGGCCGGCTACATCGCCGGGGTCCTCGCTCGGGTCTGTGTGGCAAGGGAATTCGCGGCGTTCGCGACCGACAAGCCGCGGCCGGTGTCGCAGTTCCTGCGCGCGCTGGCCCGCGACCTCAACGCGTCGACGCCCGGCAAGGGCGTCGGGGTGATCGGCCAGTGCTTCACCGGTGGCTTCGCGCTGGCCGCCGCGGTCGACGACAGCGTCCTGGCTCCGGTGCTCAGCCAGCCGTCGGTGCCGCTGCCGCTGGGTCTGAAGCGCCGCCGCGATACCGGGCTCAGCGAACCCGAGATGACCACCATCGTTGACCGCTGCGCCAACGAGGGGTTGTGCGCCATGGGCCTGCGGTTCAGCGAGGACTTCACCGCGCCGGCCGAACGGTTCACGTCGCTCAAGGAGCGGCTCGGCGACGCCTTCGAGGTGATCGAGATCGACTCGAGCCCGGGCAACGAAAACGGCTTCGGCAAGAGGGCGCACTCGGTGCTGACCGACGAGGTACGCGAGGTCGACGGCCAGCCGGCCTACGAAGCCCGCAAGCGGGTGGTCGAGTTCCTCACCCAGAGGCTGGCCTGACCCGGGGTTAAAGCGCCGGAACGGGGAGTGGGAGACATATGCCGATGGACAACCGTGTGGTCGAAACCAGTTACGGGCCGGTCCTGGGGGCCGACAAAACGACGGCAGCCGGCCACGTGCGGGTGTGGAAGGGGCTTCGGTACGCCGCCCCGCCGGTCGGCGACCTGCGTTTCCGCGCGCCGCAGCCGCCGCAGCCGTGGACCGAGGTCTTCGACGCCACCGCCTTCGGCCCGGCCTGCCCGCAACCGGTATTTGCGAACATTCCCCTCGATCTGGGGGCGCCGCAGGGCGAAGACTGCCTGCGGCTGAACGTCTGGGCACCGCCCGGCACCGAGCCCGGTGACCGAAAACCGGTGCTGGTTTGGCTGCACGGCGGCGCCTACTTGCTGGGATCGGCCAGCCAGTCGCTCTACGACGGCCGCAGGCTGGCCGGGCGTGGCGACGTCGTCGTGGTGACCGTCAACTACCGGCTCGGCGCGCTGGGCTTTCTCGACCTGTCGTCGTTCAGCACGGCGCGGCGACGCTTCGACTCGAACGTCGGGCTGCGTGACGTGCTGGCGGCGTTGGGTTGGGTGCGCGACAACATCGCGGCGTTCGGCGGCGACCCCGACAAGGTCACGCTGTTCGGCGAGTCCGCCGGCGCGGGGATCGTCACGACACTGCTCGCCGCCCCGGCGGCCGAGGGCCTGTTCGCCGGCGCGATCGCCCAGAGCTCACCGGCGACGTCGGTGTACGACGGTGCCCGGGCGCGGCGTGTCGCGGAGCGCATCCTGGACAGGCTGGGAATCGCCGCGTCGGACCCGGGCGGGTTGCGCGAGGTGCCGACCGCGCAGATCGTGGCCGCATCGCACGAGGTGTTCGACGAAGTGCCCGTGCGTAATCCGGGCACGCTTGCGTTCGTTCCCATCGTCGACGGCGATGTGTTGCCCGACTACCCGGTCAAGGCCGCCCGGGAGGGCCGATCGCTGCGCATCCCGTTGATCATCGGTACCAACAGGCGAGAGGCGGCGCTGTTCCGGTTGCTGAGGTCGCCGCTGCTGCCGATCACCCCGCACGCGATCACGTCGATGTTCAGCCAGATCGCCGGCGAGCAGCCCGACCTGCAGTTGCCCACCGAGGAGCAAATGGCGTCGGCATATTCGGGGCGGCGGGCCAAGGCACGGGGGCTGAGCATCGCCACCGACGTCGGCTTCCGGATGCCTTCGTTGTGGCTGGCCGAGGGGCACAGTGCGGTGGCGCCGGTCTATCTGTACCGGTTCGACTACGCGACCCCGGTGCTCAAGCTCCTGCTGGTCAGCGGCGCCCACGCCACCGAATTGCCGTTTGTTTGGGGCAATCTCGGTGGCCCGCAAGACTTTACGCTGAAACTTGGCGGCACCAAGACCGCCAAGGCGGTGTCCCGGAGGATGCTGGCCAGGTGGGTGAACTTCGCCGCCGGGGGCAAGCCGTCGGGCCTGGCCGGCGAGCCCGAATGGACCCCCTACCGGGCCACCGACCGGGCCTGCCTGATCATCGGTAAGCGCGACACCGTCGCGCACGATATCGACGCGCGCATCCGGGCCGCCTGGGGGAGCGAGATGGTCAGCTTCCGTTAGCCGGCTCGGGCGGGCTCACGGGCGCAACAGGATCGGCGGGCGCATCGGCATCGGCGGGTACGTTCTTCCGTCCCTTATTCCGTCCCAGCCAGGCGCGGCGGGCCGGATCTTCGCTGCGCTGCTGCAACTCAACGTCCTTGTACACGGCGAGGTAGACGTCGATGGTGGTGACGATCACGATCATCAGTACCGGGCCGATGACGATGCCCCATGCCCCGAACATGGTGAGGCCGGCGAACACCGAAAGCAGCATCAGCGCCGAATTCAGCCGGGCGTCGCGCGGAACCAGGATGGGGCGCAAGAAGTTATCGATGTTGGTGACCACCAGCAGGTGCCACAGCACCACGAACGCGCCGCCACCGACATTGCCGTAGAACATCATCCCGATACCAAACGGAATCGTCACGATACCGCCGCCCAGCGGAATGATGGACAACGCGGTCAGCAGGATCGCGAAAATGAAGAAGCCGTGGTGAAATCCGCCGACATAGATGGACGCGGCGCCCGCGACGCCTTGGCACAACGCTATGACGAACTGCCCGCTCACGGTGCCGCGGACCATGGCGCCCATCTTCGTCAAGTACAGATCCGTGACTTCCTCGCCCAGCGGGTTGAGTTGGCCGATCAACGTTCGGACCCTATCCCGGTTCGCCAGTAGTGCCACAAACACGTACAAAAAGATGATGGCTTGTGTGACGGCGCCGGCGACGCCCCCGACGGCGCCCTGCAGGAATTGCAGGAGCCATTGGCCCGCGTGCTGGCCTCCGGTGACTATCGCTTTGCGGAGGGTCTCGGCGGTTACCGTTATGTGCGCGAACGGCACTCGGGCCGCCACGTCGTTGACGGAATGCAGGGCCTTGTCGCCGAGCTCGCTCAGGTCGGTCGTCTTCACCCACCCGGCGATGTCGTTGATCATGCGGGAAATCTGCACAAAGGCGAGGACCAGCAGCAAACCGATCGGCACGATCACGACGACCAGCGCCGATACCAAGGTCGCGGTGGCGGCCAACCCGGTGCCGAGACGTCGGTCGAACCAATTGAACAGCGGCGTGAACAGATACGCGCCAACCGCGGCCACCACCATCAGCACGAAATAGTTGCGCAGGAAGTACGCACCGAACAGCAGAGCGATGATCGTGAAAATCGCGACGGCGCGTCTTTGATTGAGTGTGAACTCAGTGTTCATGGCGCGGGTCCGAGCACCGGGCGCCGGGCGCTACTCCGGCGGCGGCGTGGCGACGACGGCCGCCAAATGGGGCTTGGACTCGGCCTTGACCTGCTCGAAGAGCTGTTGGTAATAGGGCAGGCATTCGGCCGTGGCCTGCTCGGTGGTGAACAGCGGACGGTAGCCCAAGTCCCGCTTCGCCTTCTCGATGGAAAAGTAGTTGTCCATGTAAAGCCGTTCCACCGCATTGGGTTCCAGCGGCGGCTTGGGCAGCCCGAACTTGAAGTGCAGCCGCTGCCACACCAGCATCACGTCGCGCACCATACGGCCCGACACCCGCATCTTCGGCCACGGTTGACCACACGCCACGACGACGGGCCGCGCGAAATCGAACATGTTGATCGGCTCACCGTCGTTGATGAAATAGGCCTGCCCGGGCGAGGTGCCGCCCGGGACCAGGTGCTCCGCGGCCAACATGAAGCCGTGAATCAGGTTGTGCACGTAAGAGTTATCCAGTTTGGCGTCTTTGCCGCCGACGAGCACCTTGACCTGTCCGGCGACCACGCTTTCGAACAGTCTGCGGAACATCGTCTGGTCCCCGCGACCCCAAATGCCGCTGGGCCGGATGGAACACGTCAGCATGCCCGCTACGCCGTTCTGCGACAGCACGAACTTCTCGGCGACCACCTTTGTTTCGGTGTAGAGGTCGGCGAACCGGTCGGTGTAGGGCATCGATTCGTCGCCGCCGGGGATGGGCTTGCCGCTCATCACCACACTGTTCGACGCGGTGTAGACGAATCGCTTGACTCCGGCCTTTTGCCCCGCGTGGACCAGGTTCTCGGTGCCGTGGACGTTGACCCCGTAGCTGCGCTGCCGATACTCCTCGCTGACCGAGGCGCCGCCCATCAGCTCGATGATCGCCGCGGTGTGGAAGACGGTGTCGATGCCTTCGACGGCCTTGCCGCAGACGGCCGCGTCGGTGATGTCACCCTGCAGCACTTCCAGGTTCGGATGCTGCGGTAACGGCGACGGCGCGCGGTCGAACGAGCGCACGAAGTGCCCGCGGTCGAGCAAGGTGGTCACCAGATTGGCGCCGACGAAGCCTGAGCCGCCGGAGACCAGGACGCGTCCGAGTTCTGTTGTCAACGATGCATCACCCATGCGGCGAAGCATAACTAAAACGTGTTCCAATTTGGATAAAAAATTGGTTTCCCGATTCGGCCGGGTTCAGCCTCCTTCGGCCTGGCCTGCGGCCAGCGCATCGGCGACTCGCCGGCGTGCGCCAGCTAAATGCTCCTCGCACCTTTTGGCTAGTTGTTCGCCTCTTTCCCACAGCTTCAGCGAAGCGTCAAGATCGAGCCCGCCTTGCTCTAGCAGCCGTACGACTTCGATTAGCTCGTCCCGGCAAGCTTCATAGCCAAGCTGACTAATAGGCGTAATGGCGGCGGTCTCACCGGCTTCTTCAGGGGCCATCGGTCCGTCCTTCGCTTGTCGCTGCGATCGCGCCGTCGGAAACCCGCACCCGCAGCTTGGTGCCCGCCGGCGCGTCGTCGGCCGACCGCAGCACTGTCGCAGGCCGCCCGTCGGGGAATAGCCGCGTGTCGGGGAATGTCTGCACAACGGCGTAGCCGCGGGCCAGCGTGGCCGCCGGGCCCAAGGTGGCCAGTCGCGCGGCCAGGTGACCGGTGCGGTCGGTCTCGGAGGCGACCAGCCGGGTGATATCGCGGCGCACCGCCGCCCGCGCCCGGTGAATTTCCTCGGCGCGCGCGTTCAGGGCCGTCAGCGGCTCGGACAGCACTGGGCGGCTGCGCAACTGGGCCAGCGCGCGCTGCTCGCGGGACACCCAGTTACGCAGCGCCTGGGCGCTGCGCCGACGCAGTTCGTCGACCAGCCGCTGCTCGACGGCGGTGTCCGGGACCACCTTCTTGGCGGCGTCGGTGGGAGTGGCGGCACGCAGATCGGCAACCAGGTCGCACAGCGGGTTGTCGGGCTCGTGGCCGACCGCGCTGATCACGGGGGTGCGGCAGGCGGCGATGGCGCGGCACAGCGTTTCGTCGGAAAACGGCAGCAGGTCCTCGACGCTGCCGCCGCCGCGGGCCAGCACGATCACGTCGACCTCGCCGTCGCGATCCAGTTCGCCCAGCGCCTCGACGATCTGCGGGACCGCGTTGGGCCCCTGCACCACGGTGTTGCGGACCGCGAAGCGAACGGCCGGCCAGCGCGCCGCGGCCACCGTCGTCACGTCGCGTTCGGCGGCGCTGGCGCGCCCGGTGATCAGCCCGATCATGTTGGGCAGGAACGGAATTGGCCGTTTGAGACGTGGGTCGAAGAGCCCCTCGGCGTCCAATAACCGGCGCAGCCGGTCGATGCGGGCCAGCAGCTCGCCCACGCCAACGGCGCGAATCTCACTGAGGCGCAACGAAAATGTGCCGCGCCCCGTGTAAAACGACGGCTTCCCGCACACCACAACCTGAATGCCTTCAGCCAGTTTCACCGGGGACCGCAGCATCAGGTCGCGCGAACACGTCACGGTCAGCGACATGTCGGCCGCGGGATCGCGCAACACCATGAACACGGTCTTGGAGTCGGGCCGCATGTTGATCTGGGCCAGCTGGCCCTCCACCCACACGGTGCCCAGCTTGTCGATCCAGCCCGCAACCCGGATGGCTACCGCGCGAACCGGAAACGGGTTCTCGGCCGAATTCCCCACCTCGGCCGAATTCCCCACTGTGTTCAAGCTGCCTGTGTTCAAACTGCCTGTGTTCAAGCTGGCTGAGTTCAAGCTGGCGCCGAATCCACCCGGCTCACTTGGCCGTCGCGCGGGTAATCCTGTTGGCCAGCAGCGTCTGGAACGGGGCACGGGCCTTGGTGGCCTTTTCGTAGGCCAGCAGGGTCTCGAGCTCGCCGATGTCCAGCGTGTGCAGCCGCGCGCGCAGTTGGGCCAGCGTCAGCGCCTGGTAGTCGAGCTCGGTGGCGATGGCCGGCACCGGAACCGTCGACTTGGCCGAGGTCTTCTTCGCGGGCTTGCCCGGCGAGTCCGACGGCCCCGACGACCCCGAAGACCCTGCCGAATCCGTCGTCGACGATTCGGACACCGAGTACAAAGCGAAACGCCCCTCGGCCCGGCGCTCGCCGTCGTTCCCGTCCCCCCCGGCCAACGGGCTCAGAACTCCGTCGGCGGACTCGGGTAGGTCCTCGTCGAACGTCGCCCACTCCGGCCTCTCGTCCTTGGCCGGGAACAGCGTCTCCAGGGTGCTATCGCCCTTGGTCACCAGTTCAGCCAGGTTCTGCTGAAACCGCATGACTATGTGCGCCGCCTGACTGGCCAACGTCATCGGGTACATCAGGATGGTCTTCGGCAGCTTCATGGTCTCCTCGACGGCGACTGTCGCCGCGCCGACCAGTAGCCGAACCCCGTACGGTGCAGTAGCCATGGGTCCAAGACTGCCTCAAGCGGCGGCCAACTCCAAGCTGGACCCGTGAGCTGGCGAGCTCGTGTCGGCGGAAAGTACCCTGGACGTCATGCCCCCGACTGTCGACATGGGAATACCCGGTACCAGCAAGTCGGGGAGTTCGGTAGCCAACGACCCGACCCGCAGACGGGTGCTGCTCGCGGAGCCGCGCGGTTACTGCGCGGGTGTGGATCGGGCCGTCGAAACGGTCGAGCGCGCGCTGGAGAAGTATGGTCCGCCGGTCTACGTGCGCCACGAGATCGTGCACAACAGGCACGTGGTGGACACCCTGGTCAAGGCCGGGGCGGTGTTCGTCGAGGAGACCGATCAGGTTCCCGAAGGGGCCATCGTGGTGTTCTCCGCGCACGGTGTCGCGCCGACGGTGTACGAGGCGGCCGCCGAACGTAACCTGCAAACCATCGACGCCACCTGCCCGCTGGTCACCAAAGTGCACAACGAGGCCAGGCGGTTTGCCCGCGACGACTACGACATTCTGCTCATCGGCCACCAGGGCCACGAGGAAGTGATCGGTACCGCCGGGGAAGCGCCCGAGCACGTGCAGCTGGTCGACGGGGTCGCGGCCGTGCAGGACGTGACGGTCCGCGACGAGAACAAGGTGGTGTGGCTGTCGCAGACCACGCTGTCGGTCGACGAGACCATGGAGATCGTCGACGGGCTGCGGCGGCGCTTCCCGAAGTTGCAGGATCCGCCCAGCGACGACATCTGCTACGCGACCCAGAACCGGCAGGTCGCGGTCAAGGCGATGGCGCCCGAGTGCGAGCTGGTGATCGTGGTGGGGTCGCGGAATTCGTCGAATTCGGTGCGACTGGTCGAGGTGGCGCTGGGCGCGGGCGCCGCCGCCGCCCACCTGGTCGACTGGGCCGACGACATCGACAGGGCGTGGCTGGAAGGCGTCACCACGGTCGGCGTCACCTCGGGTGCGTCGGTCCCGGAGATCCTGGTGAGCGGCGTGCTGGAGCGGCTGGCCGAGTACGGCTACGACATGGTGCAACCGGTCACGACAGCCCAGGAGACGCTGGTGTTCGCGCTGCCCCGAGAGATCCGGAAAGTTCTCTGATCGAGTCTTTGCAGGCTCGGTAACGATCCGTTCAAGTCTTAGATGTCGTATTCCCAGTTTTCCGCCGAGTGCCGGTTTTGGGGCCGGCCGGGTCCGCGTGAGCGGTTACGGCGTTCGGCGAGCGGCTCGTCATGGCGCTCGCTGCGCCGCTCGCTTCGGGGCTCGCTTCGGGGCTCGTCGCGGGGGGTTGACCCGCCGGAGCCCCGGTAGCGCACCTGCGAGATCGGGTGGTGGTTCGGGTTGGCGCTGTTCGGCGTGCCGCGGCGGCGCGGCTGTTCGTAGGACTGGTGGGGCTCGCGTTGCTCGTAGGGCCTCTGGTACGAGCCGTACTGCTCGGGCGGCCCGGACGGTTCGTACCCGTCGTAGGGGTCGTAGCGACCGCTGCGGCTGGTGGGCCGCTCGTAGGGATTGCCCTGTGATCTGGGCCCCTGTGGGCGGCGACGCGGTTCCTGGGGCTGCTGGGCACGCGGGTCCGGGTCGCCCTTTGGTCTGGGCCCCTGTGGGCGGCGGCGCTGCCGGCGCGGCGGGTCGGCCGCGTCGAAGTCGGGCGCGGGCTGTGTCTGCGGTGGCTGGCGTCTGCGGCTTTGGCGCCGCGGCCGCTCGGTCGCTGGTCCGTACTCGTCCTCCTGCGCCGGTCGGGCATGCCGGGAGTGGGTTCGGGCTGAACGCGCGCCGGTGCGGCCGCCGCGCGCCGGGCGGCTGGTTCGCGGGGGCCGGCTGCCCGGCTCGACCCGCGGTGAACCGGTGGGCGGAAGGGAAGGGCTCTCGTCGGCCAGGTCGTCGTGGTCTCGGCGTAGAAACCCGGTCAGTTTCGCGGCCACCCGCCCAAGGCCACCGCTGCGCGACCTTGACTCGCCGGCACTGGCCGGGGCCGCGTCGTCGTTGGGTTCCGCCGCTTGTTTGGCTCGGGCCCTGCTGGGCTGCGATGGCATCTGAGTCCCGAAATACCACCTGACCAGGCCGATCAGCACGACGCCGCCGGCGGTGCCCACCATCAGCGGGAACCGCTCGATGAGCGGGTAGCCGCAGTTGATCAGGAGGTCTTTGACGTTGCGGACCTTGCCGCCGTGGAACAGCCAGTAGGCGCCGGGCACCGCGCAGAACAGGATCAGCGGCGGCTGGATCACCGCGGTGAACACGCCCGCCTGCCGCACCGCCACGACGGCGATCACACAGCCGGCTATATAGAGGCCCGCGAAGATGTTGGTCAGCTCTTTGTGACCCAATGCGGCGTCGATTGCATACCCGATGGCCGTCGCGGTGGTGGCGATCAGTACGGCCGCCCACCACGGCACACCCGGGACATTGGGGTGGATCGAGCGGTGGGCAGCCTCCACTGCCGACCTGGTCCGCTGCGCTGACACATGTTGACCGTACCGGCAACGGGGCCAAAGGCCCGTAAATAGCTTGTCAAGAAGCCTGGCGTCGCATGGATCCGTCGACCCCTACACTTGGTTCCCTGTGAGCCTGAGCCTGGGAATCGTGGGTCTGCCCAACGTCGGCAAGTCGACTCTGTTCAACGCGCTGACCCGGAACAACGTGGTGGCGGCCAACTATCCGTTCGCGACGATCGAACCCAACGAGGGAGTCGTTTCGCTGCCCGACCCACGGCTGGCCAAGCTGGCCGAGCTTTTCGCATCGGAGCGCGTCGTTGCCGCGCCGGTGACCTTCGTCGACATCGCCGGCCTGGTCAAGGGCGCGTCCGAGGGGGCCGGTCTGGGTAACAAGTTCCTGGCCCATATCCGCGAATGCGACGCCATCTGCCAGGTGGTCCGGGTGTTCTCCGACGACGATGTGACGCATGTCAGTGGTGAGGTGGACCCCAAGTCCGACATCGAGGTCGTCGAGACCGAGCTGATCCTGGCCGACATGCAGACCCTCGAGCGCGCCGTGCCCAGGCTGGAGAAGGAAGCCCGCACCAACAAGGAGCGCAAGGCGCTGTACGACGCAGCCGTCGCGGCCCAGCAGGTGCTTGACGCCGGCACGACGCTGTTCGCCGCGGGCGCGGACGCGACCCTGCTGCGCGAGCTGAACCTGTTGACCACCAAGCCTTTCCTGTACGTCTTCAACTCCGACGAGGGCGTGCTGACCGATGTCGCCCGGGTCGCGGAGCTCCGCGAGATGATCGCGCCCGCCGACGCGGTGTTCCTTGACGCCGCGATCGAGGCTGAGCTCTCCGAGCTGGATGACGAGTCCGCCGCCGAGCTACTCGAGTCGATCGGGCAGACCGAGCGCGGGCTCGACGCGCTGGCCCGGGCCGGCTTTCACACGCTCAAACTGCAGACCTATCTGACGGCAGGCCCAAAAGAGGCGCGGGCGTGGGTGATTCATCAGGGCGACACCGCGCCGAAGGCCGCCGGTGTGATCCACACCGACTTCGAGAAGGGCTTCATCAAAGCCGAGATCGTTTCGTACGACGACCTGATCGCCGCCGGCTCGATGGCCGCCGCCAAGGCGGCCGGCAAGGTCAGGATGGAAGGAAAGGACTACGTCATGGCCGACGGAGACGTGGTCGAGTTCCGGTTCCAAGCAACGTCTGGACAGCCGAAGAAGAACTGACGGGCTCTGTCGGGGTGCGCCCCTAGCATGTGGGCACCCAAGCCCATCCGCGGATGATTCTGCGGAGCCTGAAGGAGGAACCTCGATGAAATTCGTTTCGACCCGCATCATCACAGCAGACGTCAGCCGGTTGGTTGCCTTCTACGAGATGGTCACTGAAACCATCGCGGTGTGGGGTAACGAAATGTTCGCGGAGATCCTGACGCCGGTCGGCACGCTTGCCATCGGTAGCGACAAAACCGTCCCCCTGTTCGGGCTTGGGTCGGCCGAGCCGGCGGCTAACCGAACGGCCATCTTTGAGTTCATCGTGGACGATGTGGACGCCGAGTATGAGCGGCTCGGGGGGAGCCTCGGCGAGGTGGTCACCGAACCGACGACGATGCCTTGGGGTAATCGCGCCTTGCTGTTTCGCGACCCAGACGGGAACTTGGTCAATCTGTTCACGCCGGTCACGGACGAGGCTCGCATCAAGTTCGGGCTATGAGGATTCAGACAGAAGCCGACGTGACCTCGTCGAGTTCCGGTTTAACGCAACGTCTGGACAGCCTAAGGTGAGCGGCGTGCGCAGTGGAGCCAAGCTGGAGCTTTCCGCCGACGAGGCGTTGGTGCTATTCGATTGGCTTGCGCGGACGTCAGACGCAGGCGAACCGGTCCTATATGACGATCAGGCGGAGCGGCGGGTGCTCGGGGATCTGCTGTGCATGCTCGAGCGCGTGCTCGTCGAACCGCTTTCCCCGAACTATGCATCGTTGGTAAAAGCGGCGCGGGCGGCGGTTCGTGGCAGCGCTTCCGATTGACGGCGACGTCGTCGAATTCCGTTTCCTAGCAACGCTTCCAGTTCCTGACAAGGCCTGGCGACGAGCCGCCGGTCGCTGATTGTCCCTCGCTCCTAGAATCAGCCAATGCAGTCGAGGGACACGATCCACGGCATCACCCGCGTTGACTTGCAGAACCGCGGGCCGTGGAGACGAAGAATCTGGTGGTGGTTGGGTGGTCCCATCATCCTGAGTAAGCCCGCTTTGGCCGCTTTCCGGAAGGTCAACCGCTTCGAGGCGCCGGTCATCAAAGCCACTGGCGGGCGGTTGAAGCTGAGCCCGAATCTGCCAATGGTGGTGTTGACTTCGGTGGGCGCCCGCAGCGGCGAAGATCGAGAGGTTCCACTTGCCTACTTCACCGATGGTGATGACGTGATACTGATTGCGTCGAACTACGGTGGCAAAAGGCATCCAGGGTGGTATCACAACCTGCGGGCTCACCCGGAATGTCAGCTGTACATCGGACCTCGGGGCGGTTCGTTCATTGCGAAGGAAGCCGTTGGCGCGGATCGGGCTCGACTCTACGAACTCGCTGTCGACAGGCTCAGTCACGTGTTCGCGTTGCACGACAAGCGAAGCGGTGAAGCGCGGACGATCCCGGTCATGCGGTTGACACCTGTGCGAGAGGCGCGCTAGCGGTCGGGTCGAATGCCAGTAGACGGCGACGTGGTGGAGTTCCGGTCCAAACAATGTCAGGTGATAAGGCAGCCAACAAGTAGCAGGTCAGCGGCTGTCGAGGTTCGCGACTTTCGTTGGGTATCTATCGTCGGCGCCTCTCACATTCTGACCGCGGAGGAGAAATGAGCGACGAGAAGATTCGTTCGTCGGCCGGCAACTCGGTGTATCGCGTCGAACTAACCGACGGCCAGCTGCCAGACATGGCCTGCGGCGTCAACGGGGTGGCCCGCGAGACGTGATTTCGGCCCACCCACATCGATGTGGAGTTCGACCCGAAAGGTGTGTCGGAGGCCCGAATCTACGCCCGCAGATTAAGCAGGACGGATCCTTGGGCCAACGCGAGGTGGACCACCGTTGGCATCGGTGATTGCCCGAGTACCAGCCCAAGCTTCCCCCGTTCGACGGTTTGGAGTGCGAATGAGGAGGTCACGATGGATTACCGGCTATATGAATCTGCTGGATTCCTGGGCTCGCATTCAGCCTTCGCTGACTCTGACGACTTCGATGCGTTGCGACTCTGGGCCGTGAAGTACAACGCGACTGGAAGGGCGTACCGCGAGGGTGCGACCGCGCAGCGTGAGCGCGAGCGACTGCAACGCGTCGACGAGGGGGCGACGAGGGCGCGGAGCGCACGCGAGCGGCCGCCGGACGGGAGAACGCCGAATTCAGGCGCGCGATGGCCGACAGCCGACGACGGCTCGAAGATCGCCCGCCTTCGCCGGACTAGGTGAGGTAATCCCGGCGAACCCGCCGATCACAGTGCGGGATTAGCTACGTGAGCGGGGCGACGCCGTCCGCGACCTCAATCCAGGCCCCGGGCGCGAGGTGACGCGCCGTCCTGCCACCACGTACGTCCTCGATGGTCAGCACCCCGACGTTGTTTATCGCATACGCGGCGTCGTCGCCGAAGGTGTGCGTGGTGGTGCCTTTCGGGGCGGGGACTACGACTGAAAATGCCATTGACGGAGTGTCGCATGAGGTGCCCGGGTCGCAGGCAAGGTTCCGGCCAATTCGGCCCTTTTGAACCTTTGCGACGTTTGCGACGTTTGCGACGACAGTCGGATGGCGACTACCGGTGGCGCGCAACCCTTCCGGTCAGGTGATCGGGTGGTCGATTTCGACGAGCTTGCGCGCAATGGCCGACAGCTGAGTGTTCGACGTCTGCGACAACGTCGCCAACAGGTCGAACGCCGCGGCCGCGTCGACATCAAAGCGTTCCATGAGCATGCCCTTGGCCTGGCCGATGATGTCGCGAGTCTCCAGTCCACGCCGAAGCTGCTTGATCTCCTCGGCCATCGCCTGCGCGTGGTCCCGGTCCGCGCGGACCTTGGCCGCCAGGGCAGAAAGCACATGTAGCTGCTCGGCGGTGCCAAGGCCTGCACCGTCCGCGATGGTCTGCGACAGCCCGACCAACGCCGCGTCAAGCGACACGATCTCGTCTACCCGTTGAAGCACGGCGATCTGTTCGTGTCCGTCGTCGACGGCGGTGTTGGTGCACGTCCACAACCTCGGCAGGAAGACATCCGGATGCGCTGGGCTGGTGATGTCGTAGCGCACGATCGGCATTGTGTCGCTCCCACGGCGCATCGCGGACTCGACGGACGCGGCAACCTGAGACGAGCCGCTGGCCTGCGGATCATCGGGGTCGTCCGGGAACACGTCGAACAAATACTCGCCGAGGAGTTCGTCGCGTCGCCGCATGGCCAAACCTTCATAAGTCTCGTTCAGGCCGCGGATACGAAGATCTCCATCCAGCAACAGCGCGCCGGCACCGGACTGCTGGCACTGAACCTCGGTGGCAAGTGCATGGAAGCGATGCTCGTCGAGCACTCGTGAGATGCGGCGCTTCGGGGGCATTCCAAAGCCATACCCGAGACGGCGACACGCCAACCACCGGTCCGCGGGTGAGCAGCCGGCTCCGGCGGACACTGCCGGCAAGTGTGAATCCTGCGTCGCCACGCTGATGCCTCTGTCTTGAATTCACTATCGCGGTATGGCCAATGCGTGAAGCAACCATCTGAGATGTTGCAGAAGTAAATCAGCTCCGTCACGGTCCAGTCATTTAAGCAGTTCAGGGGCCATATTTTGGAAGATAAGTCCTCTTAGCATGATTTGCTGAATACAATTCAGATATCGTTTAGATTCAATACGTAAACCATTGTGTTACATCCCACATGTACGCGGCGCACGCCATTGTCTAATTTACACGTGATAAACACCACAAAGTTTGATACGCTATCAATGTTGTTGGTAGCGTCCTTTGCCATGATCGCTCTAGCAACGCTGTTGTCGCTTATCAATCAGGTCGCCGGCACCCCTTATATTCCGGGTGGAGACACTCCCGCCGGGACCGACTGCTCGGGGCTGGCTTCGTGGGTCGCAAATGCGGCAGCTGACCGGCCGATGTTCGGTAGCAGATTTAATACCGGCAACGAGGAAGCTGCTTTGTTGCAGCGCGGCTTTCAATATGGAACCGCTCCCGAAGCCGTGGTGATCGGGTGGAACGGTGGTCACACCGCGGTGACCCTGCCCGACGGAACCTCGGTCTCCAGTGGTGAACGCGGCGGGGTACGCCTCGGTGGTGCTGGCGCCTACCAGCGCGGATTCACCCACCACATGTTCCTGCCGATGTCGATGGACGACCTTCAGGGCCCGGCGCCCGCGTTCGGAGCGCCCCCCGCGCCCGACGGCCCGCCGCCGCCCGACGTCCCGCCGCCACCGGCGCCGGTCCTGGTAGACGCAGTGGCCCCTGCCCCTGCCCCGGCCCCGGCGCCGGCTCCCGAAATGCCTGCTCCGCTGCCTGGGGATGCACCCCCGCTGGTCGGCTGACCCGGGAATTGCGAATAAACAACACAACAATCCGCAACAACACAAGTGATCTACGCCACAAAAGCAAATAAGGATATTGTGCGAGATAGATCACATATATTGATCGGCAATTGCAGCCACGCCCGCGCCCCGGCAAATTTGTGGGGCAAATCACGACATTGCGGGCGTGGCTGCAAGCCGTTTGCGCACGCGCGCGCACGTTGCCGGGCGCGCCGGCAGACCACCGTCAACTGACTCTGGCCTAATTTTTCTAGGAGGGCGAGCCGACGTCCACCGCGATTTCCTCGCCCAGCTGATAACCCTGCACCAGCGGTAGGTCGTCCCCGCTCCAGAACTTGCCCGGGTCGAACCAGTTCGCATCCTTGTCAGTGACGATCAATCCCATCTCCTCGTAGGTGATCGCCACCGCCTCGGCGCAATACGCCGTGCCCAGGCTCATCTTGCGATGCTCCCTGCGGGGCGACGTATGTTCGCGAACCTTCTTGTCGACGAACGGGATTCCCCGCACCCAGTCGTTGATGGTCGGCACCCGCCCCTGAAACCAGCGGGCGGTCAGCCGGGCGGTGGTGGGGAACGCGGTGCCGTCCATCCGTGCGATCACCCGCAGCAGCTTGTTCTCCTGTTCGCGGGTGGCGTAGGGCGTCAGCTGACGCAGCCAGCACCGCTGGTGGTAACGGTCGGCCCACTGCAGTACGGCTTGCCGCAGATCGTTGAGCTGCACGCCGCGGTGGTTGCTCCCGGTCCACATGTCGACGAGCTTGTCGCCCAGCTCGGCATGCCAGATCAACGGCGGCAGGTCGTCGATCGCCACCGTCATGCCGACGTGGTTCACCGGGCTATTCGTCAAGGTCTGGATGGCGCGGTCGGGTCGTGAACCGCCGCGAAACAGCCACAGGTCGCCGGTCCGGGTTTCGTTCAAAGCTTGGTCGAGGGTCAGCATGTTCGCGCCGGCCCGCTCAGTTGGAAAGGACTTCGCGGGCGGACCTGCGCGCACTGACGGCCGCGGGATAACCGGCGTAGGCCGTCATGTGGTAGATCACCTCTTCGATCTCCTCGAGGGTCAACCCGTTGCGGCGCGCGATCCGGAAGTGGGCCTTCAGCTCGTCGCTGGCCCGCAGGGCGATCAGCGCACCGAGGGTTACCAGGCTGCGCGAGCGTCGATCCAGGCCGGGCCGGGTCCAGAGCGCACCGAAGACGTGATCCAGGCTCAGTTCGCCGAGTTCGTCGGCGAAGCCGCCGTCGCTCAGGCTGGTGACATCGTCGGGGATGCCCAGCATGTCCTTCACCACCTCCAGACCCTCGGTGCGGGTGTCAGCCATCGATATCTGCCTTTCTGTTCTCTTCTAGAGCACGGGCTCGCGTGAAATCTGGTATTCGATGTAGGCATCCCAGTCGGCGATGCGACGGCACAACTCGTCGGCGACCTGCGGGTGGGTGGGCAGGAAGAATCGGTTGCGCAGTATCGCATCGGCGACCAGTTCGCCCACCGGTTCGGGGTTGAGCAGCTCGAATTGCTCGCCGGGGATCCGCGGCGGCGCGCCGGCGCCGAAAGTCGGTACCGCCGCTGCGATGTTGGTCAGCACCGGGCCCGGGCACAGCAACGTGACGCCAATGTTCTTGGGCCGCAAATAGATCGCCAGCCCTTCGGTGATCGCCACGATGGCGGCTTTGGTGGCAGCATACGGCAGCCGGTCGTACGAGTAGGTGAAAAGGCCGGCGACCGAGGCGGTGTTCACCAGATGGCCGCTGCCCTGATCGAGCAGCAGCGGCAGGAATGCGGCGTTACTGCGCACGACCGACATCAGGTTGATGTCGAGAATACGTTCCCACTCGGTGACAGGAATGTCGGCGGGCAGGCCGTTCGTCAGCACACCGACGTTGTTGACGACGACGTCGACCCGGCCGAACCGCTGCAGCGTCGCGGCCCGAATGCCTTCGAACGCTTGCGGATCCGAGACGTCGGCGCGCTGCGCCAGCACGGAAACCCCCCGGGCTTTGAGGTTGCCGGCGAGGACGTCGATGGCGTCGCGATCGATGTCGACGGCCACGATGTGGGCGCCACGGTCGGCCAGCGCGCGGGCGATCGCCCGGCCTATGCCGCTGGCGGCCCCGGTGATGACCGCGACCTTTTCGCGCAGTGTGTCCATCCAGCCTCTAACGCACCGAGTGGGTCAAGAGCACACAACGATAGCCGCGACGAATATGCATGAATATTCTGGACCCATGCGAGGCATTTGGAAGTGGGTCGGTCTGGCCGGTGTCGCGGGGGTCGTCGCGGGCGGCGCGCTGGTGGCGCGTGATCAGCGGAAACGACGCTCCTACACGCCCGACGACATCCGCGCCCGGCTGCATCAGCGGCTGGAGGAATCCGAGGCGGACAGCTTTCAGTCCAAATCGGGGTCGGCTTCCGCCTCCACCGCGAACAGGCGATAGGTTCCGGCAAAGCCCTTCAATTCGACGTCGCGGCCCTGGTCGAAGCCGATGTCGGGGCAGTCGCGCAGCGCGTCGCGCACGGGTTGGCTCACCAGGATCTCGCCGCCGACGGCCTGCGCGGCGACCCGGGCCGCCATGGCGACGTTGCGCCCGAACAGATCGTCGCCGCGGCGCACCGAGCGACCCATATGAATGCCGATCCGCACTCGAATCTCCTCGTGCCGCTTGCGTTTTGCGTCCTCGGGTAGCGCCTGCTGGACGTCGATACCGCAGCGCACCGCCTCCTCGGCACGGGCAAAGGCGACCATGAACCCGTCGCCCTGACTTTTCACCACATGCCCGGACCGGCGCTGCACGAGTCCGTGCACGAGCTTGTCGTGCGAGCTGATCAGCTTGACCCACGCCCGGTCGCCGATCCGCTCGTTGAGCGCGGTGGACTCCTCGATGTCGGAGAACAGGATCACCACGCGGCCGTCGGGGGTGACCCGGGCCAGGTCGGGCCGCTCCACCTCTGCCCAGTCCGCGAGGTCCTCGATCGAGCTGCGCACGGCCGCGCCGAAGCCCTCCTTTCGCATGATGTTCGCCGTTTGCCACACCGTCTTGACGGCCTCGCGACCGCCCGACCACAGCCGATTGCGGGCGTCGTTGCGCTGCCGCAACTCTTCGGCTTCCGCGCGGCTGCGAACCAGCAGCCGCCACAGCACGACGAGCGCGCCGGCTTCGACGGCGGCGAGCCCGGCCAGCACGTAGACCGCAATGTGCAGCGCATCTCCTAGTTGTGGACCCACCTCAGCATCCTTACAAAGCCGATGGTGGCCTCGGGTTGTCGGGCCTATACGCAGTGTCTAGGGTTGAACGCGGACGCCCCGGGTAATGCATCTCAAGTGAACCGATCAGGTGACTTTTGGGAGGTCGGTCTTGACCGAGGACGGCGGTAGTTCGTCAAACCTGCTGGTGATTTTCGGAATCACCGGCGATCTGGCCCGCAAGATGACGTTCCGCGCCCTGTATCGGCTGGAGTCACGCGATCTGCTCGATTGCCCGATCATGGGCGTGGCCAGCGACGACATCTCGGTCGAGAAGTTGGTCGAGCGCGCCCGGAAGGCCATCGGCGAATCCGGTGAGAAGATCGATGACGCGGTGTTCGACCGACTTGCGGGCCGGTTGGACTACCTGCACGGCGACGTCACCGACAGCGCGCTCTACGACGAACTGGCCGAGCTGATCGGGTCGGACTACCGCCCGCTGTACTACCTGGAAATGCCGCCCGCCCTGTTCGCCCCGATCGTGGAGAACCTCGGAAAGGTGGGGCTGCTGAAGCGGGCCCGCGTCGCGGTGGAAAAGCCGTTCGGCCACGACCTGGCCTCCGCGCGGGAACTCAACGCCCGGCTGCGCGCGGTGCTCGACGAGGACCAGATCCTGCGGGTGGACCACTTCTTGGGCAAGCAGCCCGTCGTCGAACTGGAGTACCTGCGATTCGCCAACCAGGCGCTCGCGCAGCTGTGGGACCGGCACTCCATCTCCGAGGTCCACATCACCATGGCCGAGGATTTCGGGGTCGACGACCGCGGCAAGTTTTACGACGCGGTGGGCGCCTTGCGCGACGTCGTGCAAAACCATCTGCTGCAGGTGCTCGCGCTGGTGGCCATGGACCCGCCGGTCGGCCCCAGCGCCGACGACCTGAACGACAAGAAGGCCGAGGTGTTCCGCGCGATGCCGGCTCTGGACCCGCAGCGCTGCGTGCGCGGCCAGTACCGCGGCTACACCGACGTCGCCGGGGTGGCCAAGGGTTCGCAGACCGAGACCTATGTGGCACTGCGGACCGAAGATCGACAACTGGCGGTGGTCCGGCGTCCCGATCTTCCTGCGGGCCGGAAAAGCCCTGCCGCAGACGGTGACTGAGGTGCGGCTCTTCTTGCGCCGGGTCCCCGGTTTGGCCTTCCTGCCCAAAAGCCGGCCGGCCGAGCCCAATCAGATCGTGGTGCGCATCGATCCCGATCCCGGGATGCGCCTGCAGCTGTCCGCCCAAATCGAGGACGCCTGGCAGGACATCCACCTGGACTCCTCGTTCGCCCAAGACCTCGGTGAACCGGTGCGGCCCTACGAACGGTTGCTCTACGCGGGGTTGACCGGCGATCGTCAGCTTTTCGCCCGGGAAGACAGCATCGAAGAGACGTGGCGGATCGTGCAGCCACTGCTCGACGATCCCTGCGAGATCGGTGAATACGACCGCGGCTCTTGGGGTCCGGAGGCGGCCAGCGCGCTGTTGCGTGGCCACCGCAAATGGCAAGAGCCCTGGCTGCCGCAAGGTACGCAAGCCGCCGCACAGTAAGGAGACCGGTGAAATGCAGATGGGGATGATCGGCCTGGGCCGGATGGGCGCGAACATCGTGCGCCGACTGGTCAAGGACGGACATGAGTGCGTCGTGTACGACCACAGTCCCGACGCGGTCAAGGCGATGGCGGGTGAGGAGAGCACGACCGGGGTGTCGTCGCTGGCCGAGCTGGCCGAAAAGATGGCCACGCCGCGAGTGGTCTGGGTGATGGTACCGGCGGGCGACATCACCACCGCCGTGATCGAGGAGCTGGCCAAGACGCTCGAGTCGGGCGACATCGTGATCGACGGCGGCAACTCCTACTACCGCGACGACCTTAAGCACGCAAAGCTACTGTCCGAGAAGGGTATTCACCTCCTGGACTGCGGCACCAGCGGCGGCGTGTGGGGCCGGGAGCGCGGCTACTGTCTGATGGTCGGCGGCGACGACTACGCGTTCGAGCACGCGGAACCGCTCTTCGTCACCATTGCGCCGGGGGTGGACGCGGCCCCGCGCACCCCGGGCCGCGACGGCGCGATCGCGCAATCGGAGAAGGGGTACCTGCACTGCGGCCCGACCGGCGCCGGGCACTTCGTGAAGATGGTGCACAACGGGATCGAGTACGGGATGATGGCCTCGCTCGCGGAGGGGCTGAACATCCTGCGCAACGCCGACATCGGCAAGCGCGTACAAAAGGGCGACGCCGAGACCGCGCCGCTGTCGAGCCCCGAGTGCTACCAGTACGACTTCGACATTCCCGATGTCGCCGAGGTGTGGCGCCGAGGCAGCGTCATCGGCTCCTGGCTGCTGGACCTGACCGCGATCGCGCTCCACGAATCGCCGGACCTGAGTGAGTATTCCGGCCGGGTGTCCGATTCCGGGGAGGGCCGGTGGACCGCGATCGCGGCGATCGACGAGGGAGTTCCCGCGCCGGTGCTGACGACGGCGCTGCAGTCCCGCTTCGCCTCACGCAGCCTCGACGACTTTGCCAACCAAGCGCTTTCGGCGATGCGCAAGCAATTCGGCGGGCACGCGGAGAAACCCGCCGACTAACTCGACCTTCACCGTCGGCGCTCGACGAAAGCCACCACGGCGTCGCTGAAGGCATCGTTGTCGTCGCCGGCCGCTGTGTGGCCCGCGTTGGACAGTTCGACGAACTCAGCGCGGGGCACGGTGGCCAGGAAATGCCGGACCCCCTCCAGGCTGACGACGTCGGACAGCTTTCCGCGAATCAGCAGCACCGGGATCCTCAGGCCCTTGGCCGCCTGCTCGAATTTCTCTGTGCGCAGCTCGGGATCGTCGCCGGGCTTGGTCATGAACGCGGGGTCCCAGTGCCAATACCAGCGCCCGTCACGCAGGCGCAGGTTCTTCTTCAGCCCCTCGGGGCTTCGCGGCTTTTTCCGGTACGGCAGATAGGCGGCGACGGCGTCGGCGGCCTGCTCCAGCGATTCGAAGCCGTCAAGGCCGCTCATCATGAAATCGCGGATGCGGGCGCTGCCGCCCTTCTCGAACCGGGGTACCACGTCGACCAGCACCAGTTTGATCACCCCGGTCGGGCCAGCGCGATCAGCGGCGAGGATCCCCGTCAACCCGCCCATGCTTGCCCCGATAATCACGACCGGGCGGCCGATCGTAGCGAGGACGCGCATGACGTCGGCGGTCAACGTCTCGACGTCGTAGTCGGCATCGGGTGAGCGATCGCTGTCGCCGTGACCCCGGGAATCCAGCGCGACGACGTGAAACCCGTCGTCAGCGAGCATTTGGCCGGTGTTCTTCCACGAAAATCGATTCTGCCCGCCGCCGTGCAGCATCAGGATCGTGGAGCGATCGGTCGCGCCACGGTTCCATTCGTCGGCGACCAGTCTGATGCCACCTGCACCGGAAAACTCGACCGTCTCGGGGCTGCTGTTCACCGTGGTCATGCTTGGACGTTACCTAGGCGGTTTAATCACCGGTAGCTCCGGGTGGTGGCGGAGGCGGCGCGCCGGGAAACAGCTCGGCGAAGCTGCCGAACAGGATGCGGTCCCTGGTGGTTTGATCGACGCCGTCGAACAGCTGATGCAGCGTCGCCTGGGTATGGCCGAAAGTGCCTTCCATGTGCGGGTAGTCGCTGCCCCAAAGAATGTTGTTGAAGCCCATCGCCGTCATCGCCGCGATCGCCGACGAGTCGTGCTGAAACGACGCGTACACCTGCGAGTAGACGATCTCCCGCGGGCTGCGATTGAGCTTGGGCCGCACCACCATTGCGTGCTGGCGATAGCCCTCCTCCATCCGGTCGGCGATGAACGGCACCCAGGTCGCCCCGCCCTCCGATATCAGCACCTTGAGGTTCGGGTGCCGGTCCAGGGCTCCCGAGGCCACCAGCTTCACCACCGCGCGCTGGCCGCCGAACGAGGTCTCGGTGTAGTTGAGCACCGCGCCGCCCGGGCCGTGATGGCTCACCCCGATCGAGTTCCCGGCGGTGAAATCGATTGGCTCCGTGCCGATGTGGAAGGCGATCACCATCCCGATGTCCTCGGCGGTGGCCCAGAACGGCTCCCACTCGTCGCGGTTGTAGTCGCGCTGCGCGGGATGCGGCGTCACCGGAAGGAATACCGCCTTGAATCCCATTGCGCCGCAGCGTTTCAGCTCGCTGACCGCGTCGTCGATATCCAACGTCGAGACCTGCGCCGTGGGGATCAGCCGCGGCGAGTGGTCCATGATCGTTTCCTTGGACCAGTCGTTGGACGCCCGCATCGCTTCGCGCAACAGCTCCGGTGTGCGAAACGAGCCGGCCCACATCCCCAGCGACGGGAACACCAGTTCTGACCAGATGCCTTCGTTGTTGAGGTCGGCGAGCCGCTTGCCGACGTCGCGGGAGCCGGCGGCGGCCACGGTGGCGGCCATGAACTCCTTCTGCGCGATGCTCGGCAGCCGGCGCCGGAACACCTGGCCGTCGACGTAGATGGATTCCCATTTGCCGTCGGGATCCCGCTCGCTGCGCGGCACCAGTTCGGCCAATCGCTTGGGCAGCCGGGATTGCCACAGGTCGTCGGGCTCAATGAAGTGGGAATCGCCCGAGTTGGCCCACAACTTGAGGGGCGTCTGTTGCTGCGCGACGGACGCGGTCATGTCTGCGAATATTAGAATTGCGTTCTAAAACTGTCAATGCGGGCCTTGGCGGATCTACGATTTGCCTCATGGCCGACGGTCGACTCACAGATCCCGATTGCTCACTGGCTACCGACCCGCGCTCCGACCTCCGCATGGTCGCGGCTTTGGCGCCGTTCGGGATCGCCGCTCTGCTGCCTGAACTGCCGATGGCCGTCGACTCGCCACTCGGTGATCGGCTTTCCTTCCTCGCGGGGACCGAAGAGATGATCGGCACGGTGTTTGAGGCGTTGGGGCAGGCAATACCGCTCGCCGAGGGGGTGACGACCACGACCGTCACCATCCCCGGCGGCGACGGACAAGAACTGACGCTGTATGTCAGCCGGCCTGACACCGCCGCCCGCCTGCCATGCGTCGTGCACCTGCACGGTGGTGGCATGGCGATCCTCAGCGCCGCCGAGACCGCGATCACGCGCGGACGCGAATGCCTTGCTGCCACAGGGCTTGTCGTGGTCGGCGTCGAATTCCGCAACTCGGCCGGCAAGCTGGGCGTGCATCCCTATCCCGCCGGGCTGAACGACTGCGCCGCCGCGGTCCGCTGGGTGTTCGCCAACCGCGAGGGACTCGGCATCACCCACCTGATCGTCGCCGGAGAATCGGGTGGCGGCAACCTGACGCTGACCGTCACGCACAAGGCAAAGCGCGAGGGTTGGCTGCACGAAATCGCGGGCGCGTACGCGCAGTGTCCCTACATCTCCAACCGGTGGCTCGAACAACCCGACGAATTTCCGTCGATGAGAGAAAACGACGGCTATTTCATCAGTTGCCAACAGCTGGCGATCTTGGCGTCGGTCTACGACCCCGAGCATGCGCACTCCGATGACCCCACCTGCTGGGCCGGCGTCGCCACGGACGAGGACCTCACCGGCATGCCTCCGCACGTCGTCTCCGTGAACGAGCTCGATCCGCTCCGCGACGAGGGACTCGACTACTACCGCCGCCTGGGGCGCGCGGGAGTTGCGGCGATAGGCCGGGTGGTCGCCGGGACGTGTCACGGTGGTGACATGCTGCTCGCCGGCGCGATGCCCGACGTCTTCGCGGCCAGCCTGCGCGATGTCAGCGGGTTCGCCAAGTCGCTTGCCCCGGACGCGGACGCGGACGCGGACGCGGTCGTGGTCGGGTCCAATTCAGGGAGAAACATATGAGCCCATACCGCCCGAGCAGCCTCGTCGGTTTGTGCGCCGCGCCGCTCGCGATCGCGTTGTCGATTGCCCCGACCGCCCCGATCGCCTGGGCCGACGCCGCGTCGTGGAACGGCGCGTACGCGATCACGTTCATGGTTGGTCCGAAGTCGGGGACCAGCCTGGCCGTCGGTGACCCCGAGGTGCAGCACACGGACACCTACACCTTCCGCTCGACTTGCAGCAGCGGAAAGTGCGTCGCCACGATCGTCGGCGGCCCTCCGCCCAGCAATCCGACGGTTCCGCAACCGGTTCAATTCACCTGGGACGGCTCGTCGTGGACACAGGTCAGCGACTTCCAATGGGACTGCATGATGCCCGACACGACGATCCAATGGGCTCCGGCCCGGGCCAACGTCAAGTACACGCCCCAAGCCAACGGAACGCTTACCGGCGTCATGCACACCGATATCTTGAGCGGCCCGTGCCAGGGCTGGATCGAGATGGATATGACCGCCGAGCGCGCATAGGGCGCCTGCAGCATTGGCCGTTGCGGCCGCGGTGAGTTTCGGGCGCGGATTGGGTCTATCGGTAGGACGGGACTTTCGCGTGACTTTGACGACAAGGAGATGGATATGCCGGCGATCACGCCCTCGCTGTGGTTCGACAACAACCTGGAGGAGGCCGCGGAGTTCTACACCTCGGTGTTCCCCAACTCGCGGATCGAGGGCTTAAACCGCTACACCGACGCCGGGCCCGGTGAACCGGGCATGGTGGTGTCGGGCACCTTTGTGCTGGACGGCGTCCGGTTCATCGGGATCAACGGCGGCCCCCACTTCCACTTCACCGAGGCGGTGTCCTTCACGGTCACCTGCAAGGACCAGGAGGAGGTCGACTATTACTGGGACCGGCTCACCGACGGTGGCGTGGAATCGCAATGCGGTTGGCTCAAGGACCGTTTCGGCCTGAGTTGGCAGATCGTGCCGGATCGGCTGCACGAGCTGCTCGGCGGTCCGGATCCCGCCCGCGCGGCGGCGGCCACCCAGGCGATGCTCGGCATGCGCAAGATCGTCATCGCGGAGCTGGAGCAGGCCGCGGTCGCGACCTGAGCTCCTTAGCTGGCGAGCAGTCCCCCGCAAGCGGGAGGTACCCCCAGCAAAATCGCACATTTCGTGCCGAAATTGTGCGATTTTGCGTCTTCTCGCCGGCCCTACCGCCATCGCAGCTTTGCCGGCCACCAGAACCAGCGGCCCAGCAGCGTTGCGATGGCGGGTGTCATCAGCGACCGGACGATGAGGATGTCGGATAGCAGTCCGATCATGATCGTCGTGCCGGTTTGGCCGATGACGCGCAGATCGCTGATCACCATCGAGCCCATCGTGATGGCAAACACCAGACCGGCGACGGTGACGACGCGGCCTGTGCTGGCCATGGACCGGATGATGCCGGTTCTGATCCCCGCCCCGATTTCTTCCTGGAATCGGGCGACCAAGAGCAGGTTGTAATCCGATCCAACGGCGAGCATGACGATGACAGACGTCGCGAGCACGAACCAGTTGAGTGGCAGATGCAGGATGTGCTGCCAGACCAGGACGGATAGCCCGCAGGACGAGGCCAACGACAGGGTGACGGTACCTATGATGACCGCGGAGGCCACCACGCTCCTGGTGATTCCCAGCATGATGACGAAGATCAGGCACAGCGACGCGACGATGACGATCAGCAGGTCGTAGCCGGAGCCGTCATGAATGTCTTTGTAGGTGGACGCGGTGCCGGCCAGGTAGAAATTCGCGCCGGCCAACGGAGTTCCCTTGACGGCCTCGGTGGCGGCCTCCATGATCGGGTCGATGTGTGAAATGCCTTCTGCGGTAGCGGGATCGCCCTTGTGGGTGATGACGAGCCGGGCAGCGCTGCCGTCGGGGGACAGGAAGAGCTTCAGGCCACGCTGAAAGTCGGGGTCCTCGAACGCTTCTGGCGGAAGGTAGAACGAATCGTCGTTCTTGGCAGCGTCGAACGCATGCCCCATGGCGGTTCCGTTTCGCGCCATGTCCTCCATCTGCGTGACCATGCCCGAAAACGAGCTCGTCAGGGTTTGGGCCAGGCCCTTGATGATCTGCATCGTCGCGATCATCGGAGGCAGTTGATCAATGAGTCGCGACTCGAGCGTGTCGAGTTGGTCAATGTTGTGAGCGAACTTGCCGAGCTCCGCCGTGAGCTTGTCGACCCCATCCATCGCGTCGTAGAGGGATCGCAGCGACCCGCACACCGGAATGCCCGAACAGTGGCGGTCCCAGTAGAAGTAGCTCCGGATGGGCCGCCAGGCGTCGTCGAAATCAGCGAGGTTGTCCCGTAATTCGTTGGCGGTGGCCTGCATCTGCTTGCCGTTGGCATTCATGTCGTGCGTGACGCCGGCCAACTGTCGCTGCAGCTGTTCCTCGCGCTGGGTGATCTCGATCATGCGTTGCAGCGCGTCGGTCAACTTCGTCATGTCGGCAACGCGGTCCTTGAGGTCCGTGAGATTCTCCAGCGTCATGGCGCTTTGCATGCTGACCTGAAATGGGATCGAGGCGTGGTCGATCGGACCGCCCAACGGCCTGGTGATGCTTTGTACTCGCGCGACACCGGGCAGGTGAAACACGCCCCTGGCGATCCTGTCCAGGATCAGCATGTCGGTCGGATTGCGCAGATCGTGATCGGCCTCGATCATCAGCACTTCTGGTTCCATGCGGGCCGGGGGGAAATGACGGTCCGACGCGTGATAGCCGATGCTGGACGGCGCTCGATCGGGAATGTAGTAGCGGTCGTTGTAGTTGGTCTGATATTTCGGCAGGGCAAGCAGCCCCACCAGAGATATCAGCACCGTCGCGACCAGGACCGGGCCGGGCCACCGGACCACGGCGGTGCCGACCCGGCGCCAATACCGGGACGTTGTTTTTCGGGCGGGTCTTCGGCCGGGGTCGAATGCCCCGAATCGGCTGGCCGCGTTGACAATTGCGGGCGCGAGGGTAAGCGAGGCCAAAACCACCAGCAGCAAGCCGATCGAGCAGGGCGCCCCGAGGCTTTGGAAGTACGGAAGACGGGCAAGGCTCAGGCAGTACAGCGCTCCGGCGACCGTCAGTCCCGATCCCAGGACCACATGGGAAGTTCCGCCAAACATGCTGTAGTAGGCGGCTTCTCGGTCCTGGTCCGCTGCTCGCGCCTCCTGATAGCGGCCGACGAAGAAGATCATGTAGTCGGTCGCGGCCGCAATCGTCACCGGCACAAGAACACTGATCGCGAAGGTGGTGAGGCTGAAGACATTGTTCATGGCGAGGACTGCGATGACGCCGCTGACGGCAAACAGCTCGATCCCGACCCCGAGCAGTATCAGCAGGACGGTCGAAATCGAGCGGTACGCCAGCAGCAGCATGACCGCGATCACCGCGATCGTGACGCCGGTGATCTTCTGCAGGCTGCGGTCGCCATAGTCATCCAGATCGGTGGAAAGCGGGCCCGGGCCGGTCACGTAGGCCTTGATCCCGGTCGGCGGCGTCGTGCTCTCGACGATTTGCCGGACGGCGGCGACGGACTCCCTGGCCCGCGAACCGCCCAAATCACCAACGAGGTTCAGCTCGACATAGGCGGCCTTGCCGTCGACGCTCTGCGAGCCCCCCGCGGTCAGCCGATCGCCCCAGAAGTTATCGACGTGTTCGACGTGCGCCCTGTCTTGCGAGAGCTTCTCGACCAGCCCGTCGTAGAACCGGTGCGCGTCATCGCCCAGCTTGTCTCGGCCCTCGAGCACCACCATCGCCGTGGTGTCGGATTTGAATTGATTGAAGTCCTTGCCGATGCGCTTCATCGCGATCATCGACGGAGCATCGTCGGGACTCAACGACACCGACTCCGTCTTGGCGACGTCTTGCAACTGCGGCGCCGCGATGTTCACGACTACGGTCAGGGCCAACCAGAACAGAATGATCGGTAATGACGACCATCGGATCGTCCGGGCGACCACTAACAGGTGCCCGGTGGAATGACTGTTCCTCACTCGGATTTCACCGGGCAGCGGGTCTGCGCGTGCTGGGCTTGCAACGTCCCCTCATCGCGGATCCCGCCATTGGCGGTGAAACGACAACGGGCGATGTCACTGCCAAGCGACCCGAGTGGCGTCACGGCAGCGGCCTTGTAGGGAAGGCGCTTTGAATTGAATTTCATGTTCGCTTCGGCACTATCGGCGCTGTGGGCGGCTGAAACACCTTGATGTAACTCGAAAATCCGTGATGACGCCGATCAATGAACGCCCCAATCAGTATGGCCGAGCGCAACGCATTTGAGATGCGCAGAACCTACCGCGATTTCGAACGGCCCATGACGCCTGTCAGAAAATTCGGCCCAACGGGGCTTAACGGGGCCCGAGGGGGCCCAAGAGGATTGGCGCGGTCCGGCCGAATCGGTTGCGCCTTAAGACTTCCCTCGGGGACTAGGCGCAGTGTCTAATGTACGCGTGTTGAAGACGTCGAAGCTGAACATCCCGGCTCGGGCACAACAAGATCGCCGGTTGGCGGTAATGCGGCATTACGCCGCTCGCAATCAGCTGCCCTTCTTCAGGAGCATGGAATCCGCGCCGGGGCCGACGTCGGTCATCGACGGAAGATCGCGGATCATGCTCGGGTCGAACAACTCCCTGGGCTTGGGCGGCGATCCCCGGATCGTCGCCGCGGCCAACCGGGCGACCGATTTGTACGGACCGTCCTGTGGGAGCGCCCCTCCCTTCTGCGGGACGTTGAAGGTCAAGACCGACCTCGAAGAAATGTTCGCCGACTGGTACGGGACCGAGGCGGCACTGGTTTATAACAGCGGCTTTTTGGCCAGCATCGGCATCGTCACGACCCTCTTGGGTGCCACTGATCTCGCGTTTCCCGACAGCGAAGTGCACGCATCGATCCACGCCGGCATCCGGCTGTCGGGCGCTAGTTCGCGTTTCTTCGCGCACAACGACCTGGGGGCACTGGAACGCAATCTGGTCCGTGCCGCCAACCGGGGCGGCACCAAGTTGATCGCGATCGACGGGCTGTATTCGATGCAGGGCGACGTGGCGCCGATGGCCGGGATCGCAGAGCTCGCAAATGAATTCAACGTGGGCATCCTTGTCGACGAGGCGCACAGCGTCGGCATCTTCGGGCCGCAACGAACCGGAATCGCCGAAGAGTTCGGGTGCACCGGGGACGTCGACGTGGTGATGGGCGCCATGTCAAAGGCGCTCGCATCCACCGGCGGCTACGTCGTCGGCTCGCAAGACCTGATCGATCTGCTCAAGTGCCACTCTCATTCGCACATTTTCACCGCGACGGCGGCACCGGCGGCGATGGGCGCGACCATCGCCGCGATAGAGATCGTTCGCAGTGCCGAGGGGGAGCAGCGTGCCGCCGCGGTGCTGGACAACGCCCGCCGGCTGCGCGACGGCCTGGTTGCCCAAGGACTCGACGTGCGGGGCGGGATGGTGCGGGCCGACGGCTCGTACGCCGTGGCCCCGCACGTCTCGGTGTGGATCGGGCCCGATCATGACGCCATCACGGCGTGGAATTACGCGTTCGACGACGGCGTCTTCTGCGCGTTGGCAATTGCGCCCGCGGTCGGCGAGAACGAGGCCTTGATGCGATGCAGCGTGTCGGCCACCCACTCGCCCGCGCAGATCGACCGGGCAATCGACGTGATCGCCTCGGCCGTGCGCCGGGCTCGCGACGAATCAACCGAGGGCGCGTGAGCAGGTTCACCGACGCGATCGCCGAGACGGCCGCTAATTCCGCCAATGGTCTGCACTTCGGAGCGGTCGGCGCGCTGCGCTTCGCGAGCTACCGCGATATTCACCGCACGGCCGCCGGCGTGGCCGCAAGTCTGGCCGCGGAAGGTGTCGGGCACGGCAGCAGGCTGGGCGTACTCGCCGCCAACGCCGAGGACGTAGCGCCCGTCGCGCAGGGCATCTGGCGGGTGGGCGCGGCGATGACGATGCTCCAGCAGCCGACACCCCAATCCGATCTCGCCGAGTGGCACGCGGGCACATTGCGCGTGCTGACCATGCTCGACGCGCACTGCGTCGTTGTCGGCCAGCCGTTCTTCGCGGTCGCGGAAGCGCTGCGGGAGTCCGGGTACCGGGTGATCGAGATCCCCGAGGCGTGGCCCGACGTCGCCCCCGACTTCGATGACGCCGTCGAGGTGTCGACGGATGAGGACGACGTCGCGCTCTATCAGCTCACGTCCGGGTCGACGGGCGACCCCAAGGCGGTCGAGATCACCCACCGCAACCTCTTCGCCGACGTCGTGGCCATGGTGGCGGAGGTCAGGATCGACGCGTCCGTTGACGTCACCATGAGCTGGCTTCCGCTTTCACACGACATGGGCCTGATCGCCTACCTGCTGTCGCCGATGTTGGCGGGCAACGGCGCGGTCTACATTCCGCCGACCGAGTTCGTGAAGTCACCGCTGAATTGGATAAGGACCCTGAGCGAGCAGCGGGCCACCATTACCGCGGCACCCAACTTCGCGTACTCGATCATCAGCCGCAGACTCAAGGCCGTTGATGACGGCACTTACAACCTCAGCGCGTTGCGCTGCGTCGTCTCGGGCGCCGAACCTATTGATCCGGCGACAATGCAAGAGTTCACGCGGCAAGCGTCCCGCTTCGGGATGCGGGATTCGGCGGTCGGGGCGGCATACGGCCTCGCCGAGGCGACGGTGGCGGTGTCGTTCTCGCCCGTGGATGCACCGCTGACCGTCGACGTGGTGTGCGCCGAGGCGCTCGAAAAGCAGGGCCGGGCGCTCGCGACGTCCGACGTCGGGGCGCCCGAGAAAGATCTCGTGATCGTGGGACGTCCGATGGCCGGGGTCGAGGTTCGGGTCGCCGGTGACGAGGGACGCGCGTTGCCCGCGCGGCACGTCGGCGAGATCGCCATCCGCGGTGACGCGGTGTCCCGCCACTACCTCACCGCGGACGGCGAGGTTGCCGCCGTCGACGGGGACGGATGGTTTCACACCGGCGACCTCGGCTACTTCACCGACGACGGTGAAATCGTCGTGTGTGGTCGGCGCAAGGAGGTCATCATCGTCGCCGGGCGCAACATCTTCCCCGCCAACATCGAGCGACTGGCCGAGGCAGTAGACGGTGTGCGACGCGGAGCCGTTGCCGCCTTTGGCGTCACGCAACCGGACCGACGCGAGGAGATCCGGATCGTCGCCGAAACGGTCCAGGACTATCCCAGCGACATTGGTGGGGAGATGCGCCGACAGATCGCCCGCAGGGTGTTAAAGGCTACGGGTTTGAGCCCGCATGTCGTGTTGGTCGGCCGAGGGCAGGTACCCAAGACTCCCTCGGGCAAGATCCGTCGTCACGCGGCAAAGGAAGCGTTCTGTGGGAGTCGGCAACCGTGAATCACGACTCACGCCTCGCTGACGAGCTGGCCTACGACTCGCCGCGCACTGAATAGAAGCGGTACTGCCCAACGCCCCTTTCCCCGCCCTTCGAGACAGAACAAGGCAAAGACAGGACAAGGCAATGAGTGGGCTCACCGACGGTATCGCCGAGGCGGCCGCAAATTCTCCTTCCGGTCTGCACTTCGGTACTACGGGCGCGTTGCGCTTCATCAGCTGGCGCGACATTCACGCGACGGCAGCCAGCGTCGCCGGCCGGCTGGCCGCGGAGGGCGTCGTGCGCGGCAGCAGGGTGGGCGTACTCGCCGCCAACGCCGAGGACGTCGCACCCGTCGTGCAGGGCATCTGGCGGTTGGGCGCCGCAATGACGATGCTCCATCAGCCGACACCACAATCCGATCTCGCCGAGTGGCACGCGGGCACACTGCGCGTGCTGACCATGCTCGGCTCGCGCTGCGTCCTTGTCGGCGAGCCGTTCCTCGCGGTCGCGGAAGCGCTGCGGGAGTCCGGATATCGGGTGATCGAGATCCCCCAGACGTGGCCCGACGCTGACCCCGATGTCGAATCCGTCGCGGTGTCGGCGGTGTCGGCGGTGTCGGCGGTGTCGGCGGTGGAGGTGGACGAGGACGATGTCGCGCTATACCAGCTCACGTCCGGATCGACGGGCGACGCCAAGGGCGTGGCGATTACCCACCGCAACCTGCGTGCCGACATCGTTGCCATCAGCGTGACGGCCGAGCTCGATCCCGCCGTCGATGTCACGATGAGCTGGCTGCCGCTGTCGCACGACATGGGCCTGGTGGGTTACCTGCTCACGCCCATGTATGGCGGCATCAGCGCGGTGTACGTTCCGACGACGGAGTTCGTCAAATCGCCGCTGAACTGGATACGGATCCTGAGCGAACACCGCGTCACCACAACATCGGGACCCAACTTCGCGTATTCGATCGTGCACCGCAGGCTCAGGGCGGTGGACGAGCAGGCCTACGACCTCAGTGCGTTGCGATTCGTCATTTGCGGCGCGGAGCCCATCGACCCGGCCACCATGGACGAGTTCGCACACCAAGCCGCCCGCTTCGGGATGCCGGACTCGGCGATTATCGCGGCGTACGGTCTTGCCGAGGCGACACTGGCGGTGTCGTTCTCCCGCGCCGACCAACCGCTCACGGTCGAGACGCTGTGCGCCGACGAGCTTGAAAAGGGTTGTCGGGCAGTGACAACAAGCGATGTCGAGGCGCCCACGAAGAATTTCGTGGTGCTGGGACGTCCGCTCCCCGGGATGGAGGTTCGGATCGCCGGCGAGCAGGGGTGCACGTTGCCGGCGCGGCACGTTGGCGAGGTCGTCATCCGCGGCGATATGGTCACCCACCACTACCTCACCCCGGACGGCGAGGTTTCCGCGGTCGACGGGGACGGCTGGTTTTACACCGGCGACCTCGGCTACCTCACCCTCGACGGTGAGATCGTCGTGTGTGGTCGGCGCAAGGACGTGATCATTGTCGCCGGCCGGAACATCTTCCCCGGCAACATCGAGCGCCTGGCCGAGGCGGTCGACGGTGTGCGGCGCGGGGCCGTTGCCGCCTTCGGGGTCGTGCAGCCGGACCGACGCGAGGAGATCAGGATCGTCGTCGAAACGGTTTCGGACTATCCGAGCGACCTCGGCCTTGAGATACGCCGGCAGATTGCCCGCAGGGTGTTGAACGCCACGGGTTTGAGCCCGCATGTCCTGTTGGTCGCCAGAGGGGCGATACCCAAGACCCCCTCGGGCAAGATCCGACGTCACGCGGCAAAGGAAACTTTCGGTAGAGTCAATTCGCTGTGAACTCATTCGATCAGTCAATCGTGTCCATCGTTGCCGGGTTGGCGCCCGACCACATGGCACCGGTAACCCGCGACTCACACCTCGTTGACGACCTTGCCTACGATTCACCGCGCAAGATGGAACTCGTCGCCACGCTCGAGAGTCACCTGCAGATGCACCTCACCGACCCCGATGTGCCGGTCGAGACGGTGGACGACGTCATCGCGTGGGTCAACGCAAACTTCAAGGAGAATGCGTAGCTATTAAGCCCTGAAACTCAGCGCCGTGATGCGGCGTTGTGCGCTGTGAGCAGGGAGGATGGCCTCGAACCCTTGTTGCGGAAGGGATCGAGGCCATCGTGTTCAGAACTGTAAATGATCAGCCGCTATCGGCGGACGAGGTTCTTGACGTTCCGCTATCGGCGGGGCTACGTGGCGTTGTGTCGTGAAGTGGGTGATTCGATTTCCTGGTAACGGTTTTGCCGGATCCCGCCGGGGACTCGGGTACCGCATCCAACGACGTTGATGAAGCTGATCCGCCGCGGCGGGGACGCCGCGGCGGCCGGGCTCAATGACGCCCTGCTGGCCAAGGGCATTGGCGCCAGAGCGCATACGGTGGCCCGGATCAAAGCCGGGGGCGGGGGCGTTCACCCCGGGCGGTGACCGCGGACCGCGCCGACCTACAACACCCACCGCCGCAGACAACCGCCACCGCGGTAAGAGGATATTTCAGGGCTTGGTAGCGAGCACTCGCGCAATAGCTTTGATTGTCCTTATTCAAAGGCGTAACGCGCCGCGGGTGCGCATGATGTCCTTCAAAGACGCGTATGCAATAACCAACAACTACAGAGCATCTGGGCGGTGACAGTCGGTTGGAAATCGTGATTTAATAGCGAGCCGCTTTGGAGAGGATCGTAAACAAACTCCGGAATCTGCCCCTTCGGCTATACAGCGGTCGTTCGATGGTCGGTCGTCCGTCGGACCGGTTTCGCGGCCGGGGTAGGTCTGCTAGCGAAAGGACGCAAATGTCGTACGTGTTTGCCGCGCCGGAGTCTTTGGCAGCGGCCGCGACGGATTTGGCGCGGATTAGCTCAACGCTTGCTACGGCCAACATGGCGGCGGCAGGTCCCACGACTGCCGCCCTGGCGGCAGGTGCCGATGACGTATCGGCGGTGATTGCGGCGCTTTTTGAGGGGCACGGTGAGGCGTACCAGATGCTCAGCGCACAGGTGGGGACGTTTCATCGCCAATTCGTAGCGACCTTGAGCGCGGGTGCGAGCTCATATGCCAGCGCTGAGGCTGCCAACTCCTCGCAATTACAGGCCATCGAGCAAAATGCGCTGACCTTGATCAATGCGCCCAGCCAGGCGCTGGCCGGGCGCCCGCTGTTCGGCAACGGCAGCAACGCCGCCCAGGGCAGCGGGCTAAACGGCGGCGACGCTGGCATCTTGATCGGTAACGGAGGCAACGGCGGTTCAGGCGTGGTTGCTACGGCCGGGGCTGGCGGCAATGGTGGGGCAGCGGGCCTGTTGTGGGGCCACGGCGGCAATGGTGGGGCCGGCGCGTACAACCCGCTTGCCGGCGGGACGGCCGGCAATGGCGGAAATGGCGGCGCCGGGGGGCTGTTCGGCGGCGGCGGTGGAGACGGCGGCCCCGGCGGCAGCGCCACCAATAACCCAGGCGGCGGCACTGGCGGTGGTGGCGGAACCGGCGGCAACGCCGGCCTCCTCGCCGGCCACGGTGGTACCGGCGGCAGTGGCGGCAGTGCCGGCGACGGCGTAACCCCTGAACCCGGTATCGGCGGAAACGGCGGCGCCGGCGGTACCGGCAGCGTTTTAGGCAGTGGCGGCGGCGGCGGCAACGGGGGCTCTGGCAACCAGACCAACGGCAACGGCGGCAGCGGGGGCGCTGGCGGGATCCTCAGCGGCGGCGGTAACGGGGGTGATGCTGGCAGCTATTACCTCAATGGCGCCGCCAGCGGCATGGCCGGCGACGGCGGCAATGCCGGGCTGATCGGCAGGGGCGGCAACGGCGGTCAAGGTTCGGGTGGCGGTGGCGTGGCCGGCCATGCGGGAATGATCAGCGGCAATGGCGGCAACGGAGGCACCGGCCAGCCCGGCGCCGATGGCGGCTTCCTTTATGGCAATGGCGGGGCTGGTGGGGGCAGCTTTTACTCAAGCGCGGTGACCGTCGCACCCGGTCACGGCGGCAATGCCGGGCTGATCGGCGACGGCGGTGCCGGCGGCCCGGCTGCCGTGGGTATCGGTGGTAACGGGGGAAACGGCGGGCGGCTGCTGGGTAGTGGCGGCGGCGGCGGTATCGGTGGCTTAGGCGGTTTCGCTGGCCTCAGCGCCGGGGCCGGAGGTAATGGCGGTAACGCAATTGGGTTCCTGGGCAGCGGGGGTGCCGGTGGCCAGGGGGGTAACGTCGCGAATTCCGACGGCTCGCCCGCAGATGGAGGTGCCGGCGGGACCGGCGGTCAGGGCGGACTGCTCGGCAACGGCGGTCGCGGAGGTGACGCGGGCGCCAGTGTGAACGGCGGTGTTGCCGCCGGCGGTGCGGGGGGCAACGCTCAGCTGATCGGCAATGGCGGCGACGGCGGCAACGGTAGTCCCACTGGGGCAAGCCAAGGCGGCCCCGGCGGGACCGCCGGACGGCTATTTGGTTTTCAAGGCGCCAACGGCTCATAGGTAGCGGAGCACCAGGAATCCGTTCCGGCTGGATTCGCTCTATTGCCCCGCCAGCAATGAGTGCGCTGACGAGTTAGTGGAGGGCTCGCCGCTTCGATGCGGCCGCTGATCGCCTTGGTTTCGCGAACCAACGCCAGTGCGAAAAAACTCGGGATATTTCGCGGTCGGCGTCCGGCTCGCGACCGAGGGAAATCGGCGGAGCGCCCGAGCCAAGCTAGCTGGGAGTTCAGCCAAAATCGCTGGAATCACTGGATCAGGCGGTCGATCCACTCGATCGTCGCTTCGATGATCGGCGGCACGTCGTCGGCGTTCTCGCAGCCCGCCACCATCAGCGACGACTCCGCCATGGTGGCCACGAGGATGCGGCTCAGCAGTTGTCCGCGCAGCGACTTGTCCAGCTCCAGCACCGCCATCCAGCTGCGGAAGGCGGCCTGCATCCGGTCGCGACGAACGACCTCGAACCCGGCGGGCGTGTCCCCGGACGTCAGCACCCCGGCCAGCCGCCGGTTTTGCCACATCGTCTCGAGGTAGGCCCGCACGTGCAACTCGAAGATGCCCCGCCCGTCGACCTGCTCCGGTCCGCATTGGTCCATCGCGATCTCGATGCGCCGGTCGACTGCGTCGGCCATCTGCTCGAAGATCGCCAGGAACAGCTCGCTCTTGCCGCCGAAGTGGTGGTAGATGCTGCCGACGCTGGCGCCCGAGCCGGCCACCACGTCGGCCATCGTCGCCGCGGTGAAGCCCCTGGTCGCGAACACCTCGGCGGCCGCGTCAAGAATTCGCCGCTGGGTGGCGTCGGTCTTGGCCCAGCGGCGAGCCTGCGCCGAGGTCGTCATACCTAGACGCTAACGGGTTGGCCCGAGGTTATCGGGCCGCGTTACGTTGGTCGGTACGGGCGTGTGTGCCCATCGCCACCAAAGATGACTCACTGGCAACGGGAGGTATCCGGCAATGACCGAGCCGCGCTGGATCGACGTGTCGGGCCCGGTTGGCGATTTGAAGGCCCTGACTTGGGGACCGCCCGACGCCCCGATCGCGTTGTGCCTGCACGGTTTCCCCGACACCGCCTACGGGTGGCGCAAGGTCGCGCCCCGGCTGGCCGAGTCGGGCTGGCGGGTCGTTGCGCCGTTTAACCGCGGGTACGCGCCGTCGTCGATTCCGACCGATGGCGCCTACCACATCGGTGCGCTGATGGACGACGCCCTGCGGGTGCGCTCGGCGGCGGGCGGCACCGACCAGGATGTGGTGATCGGTCACGACTGGGGTGCGATCGCCGCCAGCGGCCTGGCTGCGATGCCCGACGGCCCGTTCACCAAGGCGGTGATCATGTCGGTGCCGCCCTCGGCGGCGTTCCGCTCGCCGGGCCGGGCGGCCGACCGGGGCCGGCTGGCCGGTCACTTGGCGCGCCAGCTGCTGCGCAGTTGGTACATCATGTACTTCCAATTGCCGGGATTGCCCGAGCGGTCCGCCCCGTGGATACTGCCGCTGCTGTGGCGGCGGTGGTCCCCGGGCTATCGCGGCGCCCACGAAGATCTTCGCCATGTCGACGCCGCGATCGGAACACCCGAGAGCTGGCGTGCGGCCCTCGGACCGTACCGGGCCACCATCCGCAACACCCGACCGCCCGCACGCTACGCCGCGCTCAACCGGCTCTACACCAAGCCCCCGCTGCTGCCGAGCCTGTACCTGCATGGGCGCGACGACGGTTGCATGTCATCGGCTTTCGCGCACTGGGTGGAAAAGGTGTTGCCGGTTGGCAGCGAGGTGGACATCGTCGAACACGCCGGGCATTTCCTGCAGCTCGAACAGCCGGACAAGGTCGCCGAGCTGGTGCTGGCGTTCATCGGCTCGCCCGGCTGACCTGGCTTAAAGGTGGAGTCGGCCCACAGGATGACGGCCGTCGATGCGCAGTTCTACTGGATGTCGGCCAAAGTCCCCAATGACGAGTTCCTGCTGTACGCATTCGACGGCGTGCCGGCAGATCTGGAGGCCGCGATCGACCAGGTCCGCCGCCGGGCCCGCGCCTGCCCCGACCTGACGATGCGACTCGAGGACGGCCCCGGCATTACCGGAATCGGCTTTCCGCGGTGGGTGCCAGCGGCGCTCGGGCCCGACCAGCTGGTCCGCCGCGAGCCGGCCGATCACGGCTGGCAGGCCTGCCTGGCGGCGGTGGTCGATCTCGGCCGCGACCAGCTCGACATTCGCCGGATGCCTTGGCGCCTACATGTATTCACGCCGGTGGTCGGCATTCCGGGCTGCACCGGCCCGGGCGCGGTTGCCGTCATGCAGATCGCGCATGCGCTGGGCGACGGCGTTCGCGAAGCCGCGCTGGCGGCCTGGCTGCTCGGCCGGGCGACCCCGGTGCCCGAGGTGCGTCCGCTACAGGGGGCGGGGCCGGGCTCTCTCGCGTGGCGGGCCGTTGCCGCGGCCCGCGCCCACCGCCGGCTGGTCCGTGACACCGAAGCGGGGCTGCTGGCCCCGGGACCGGGGCCGCGGCCGCGGCTGGCCACCAACACGTGTCACGGCGACCGCGCGGTGCGCACCCTGGTGCGGCGCCGCTCGCAACTGCGCGGTCCGACCGTCACCGTGGCGGTGCTGGCCGCGGTGTCCACGGCGCTGTCCAATCTGCTTGGCGGGCGGGTCGATTCGCTGGGGGCAGAGGTTCCAGTGGCCAAAACCGGAGTGCCGCAAGCGTATAACCACTTCACCAACGTCACCGTCGGCCTATACCCGCAGCTTGGTCCCGCCGACCGGATCGGGCGGATCGCGACCGACCTGGCCAACGCGCGCCGGCGCGTCGAGCATCCGGCCGCCCGATCAAGCGACCGGGCGTTCGCCGCGGTGCCCGCGCCGTTGCTGCGTTGGGGCGTCTCCCTATTCGACCCCGACGCCAGGCCGGCGCAGGTGGGCGGCAACACCGTGGTGTCCAGTGTGCACCGCGGCGCAGCCGACCTGAGCTTTGGTGACGCCCCGGTGGTGCTGACGGCCGGATACCCTTCTCTCTCGCCGTCGATGGGGCTGACCCACGGGGTGCACGGCATTGGCGACACCGTCGCGATCAGCGTCAATGCGGCGCAGTCGGCGGTGGGCGACGTCGACGCCTATCTGCAGTTGCTGGACGCCGCGCTGTAGCGACGGAAACTATTGCGCATCATCGGATCTCGCGGCCTCCTCCCGGGTTCGGCCGGTGGCCAGGATCAGCTCCTCGTGCAGTTCGAACCACACGGTGTGGTAGGAGTCGATGAGCGGCCTGGACAGCCAGGCGATCTCGCCGGCCTTGACCTTGTCCAGTGCCGTGTGCAGTTTCGCCAGGTAGCCGTTCAGCCGCGAAAGTTGTGCCGCGGCCGCGATGATGATCGGCACCACCCGTTCGTGTAACGCCTCGAGGCGCGCCAGGACCGCCGCGTCGTAGTCCGCGTCGTCATGGCTGTTGGGCTGGCCGCCCTTGAGCTGCCAGTCGGTGACCAGGGCCTTGAAATCGGTGTTCACGGAACGGAAGTCGTCGTAGACGACTGCCATTGCCGCCGAGTCGATTCCCGTGCGCTCGGCGGCGAGCAGCTCGTGCAGCCTGGCGCGGCCACTGGGGCTGATTCGCACCGTCGCGCCCTCGACGAGCAGGCCGGACGCGCACAACTGCTGGACGGCCTCGGCGACGCCGGCGGGGTCGTCGTGCGGGGGCTCCAAAGTACTGGCCAGGTCGGCGGGGCGCACCCGCCCCTTCAGCCGAACCGCCTGCAGCACGGCCAGTTCGATCACTTGGCCGCTCGCAGATCCAACGAGTCGGCCAGCCGCAGTGCGGTCATCATGACGATCAGCGGGTTGGTCGCCACCACGTCGGTGCGCCCGGCGGTCAGCGCGGCGCGTACCTCGGGTTCGGACGGGTCATCCAACCTCGGGTAGTCGCCGGTGGTGTGCGCCCGCAACGGGCTGATCCGTCGTGCGGCGTCTGCCAGCTCGCGCAGCTCCGGCGTATCGTTCTCCGACCACGCCGACAGCGTCAGATTGCCTTCGCGCACTTCGCCTTCGTAGCCGTCGACGGTGACGTACTTGCCGGCCAGCGCGGCGGCGACCCCTTGGCCGCAGCCCACCACGGCCACCCGGCCGAGTTCGCGGCTGACCACCGCCGCATGGCTGGCGGCGCCGCCGACCTCGGTGACGATGCCCCGCGCGGCCAGCATGCCCAGGACGTCCTCGGGCCGGGTGTGGTCGCGCACCAGGATGACCCGCTCGCCCGCATCGGCGGCGTCCAGCGCCTCGTCCACGTCGGTGTAGGCCTTGCCCGACACCACACCCGGGCACGCCGGCAAGCCCTTGGCTAAAAGTGGTGCGGCTAAACGATTTTCTGGCTGCAACGCCGGCAGCAGCAGGGTCTCGACGTGCGCAGGGGTCACCCGGCGCAGCATCTCGGCGTCGTCGATCAGCCCTTCGTGTCGCAGTTGCAGTGCCAGTCGCACGGCCGCCTGCGCCGACCGCTCGGCCGCCCGGGTTTGCAGCAGCCACAACCTGCCGTCCTCGACGGTGAACTCGATCTCTTGGACGTCCGAACCGAGGCGCTCCAGGCGGCGGGCGGCGGCGATCAACTCGTCGTAGACCGCGGGCTGCTCGTCGCGCAGGTCCGTAATCGGTTCGACGTCAACCAATCCCGACACCACTTCGTCGCCCTGGCCACCGGGCAGCCACTCGCCGAACGGTTCGTTCGCGCCGGTTATCGGGTTACGGGAAAACACCGCCCCTGCCCCGGAGTTGGCGCCATGGTTGCCGAACACCATGGCCTGCACAACGACGGCGGTACCGGCCTGCCCGTCGAGGCCGTAATGGGCGCGGTAGGCAACCGCGCGAGGCGAATTCCACGAGGCGAACACGGCCTCGATGCCCTCGCGCAACTGCGCGTACGGATCGGTCGGCACGGATTCGGAGTTGCCGACGATGCGCTGATACATGCGGGTGAATCGGCGGCGGGTGTCGCGGGCGTGGGTCGGCCCGATCGAGGTGGCCAGTGCCCGTTCGACGGCGTCGCTCATCCCCAGGTCCAGAATGGTGTCCATCATGCCGGGCATCGACTGGATGGCTCCCGAGCGCACGCTGACCAGCAGCGGCTGCGGTCCGCGCCCGAACGTGCGGCCGGTTTCCGCCTCCAGCCAGCCGATCCGGTCCAGCACGTCTTCCCAGATCGCGTCGATCGCCGGGCCGGGTTCGGCGAGAAAGCGGACGCCCACCTCGGTGGTGATGCAGAACGCCGGGGGGACCGGCAACTTGTGCCGGCGCATCGCGTCGATGCCATGGCCCTTGTTGCCCAGGATCTCTCGCGGCTGATCCGCATTGCCGTCCAGCAACACCACGGTGTTTTGGGGGGCTTCGTTCTTGGGGTTCTTGGGGTTCTTGGGGTTCTTGGGGTTCTTGGGGGCTACCGCGGGGGCTTGCTTGGGGACGCCGTTGCCTTGTGCGTTGCGAATCGTGTTTCACCCCCTGGTGGCTCAGAGTCGCCCGGCCGGAACGCCAGTTATGTTCCCACACGGATTACCCGGGTCAGCCGCTCCGCACCCCTGATGATCTGGGGCCTGATGATCTAGGTTTGCACTTATGACTGCATCTGTAACTGCGTCCGACGTCGGGTTACTGATTCTGCGGCTGGTGCTGGGCTTGACATTGGCCGCGCACGGCTACAACAAGTTCTTCGGCGGGGGCCGGATACCGGGAACGGCGCGATGGTTCGAAAGCATCGGCATGAAGCCGGGAAAGTTTCACGCCACCGTCGCCGCCAGCACCGAGATGGCCGCCGGGCTCGGTCTGGCGGCCGGGCTGTTGACGCCGATCCCGGCGGCGGGCTTCGTCTCCCTGATGGTGGTCGCGGCCTGGACCGTACACCGCGCGAACGGCTTCTTCATCGTCAAGGAAGGCTGGGAGTACAACCTGGTCCTGGCCCTGAGTGCGGTCACCGTGGCCACCCTGGGCCCGGGTCGGCTCAGCCTCGATTACCTGGTCTTCGGGGACAAACTCTGGCTCCCCGGCTGGACCGGTTTGCTGATCTCGGTGGGGCTGGGCCTCGCCGGTGCGGTCGGTCAGCTGCTGATCTTCTACCGTCCGCCGGCCAAGCAGGCCGGATAGTCCTTTCCGGTTTGGGTCCGGCCTGCTAGGCGCCATCCGCTGGGCCCGGTCCGCTAGATCCCGGGCTTCCCGTCCTCGCCGATCAGCCCGCCGGTGCCGCCGGTGCCGGGTGCACCGGGCGGCGTACCGGTCCCGCCGTTGCCGCCGTTGCCGCCGTTGCCGCCGGCCGCGCCGCCGAACCCGCCGCCGACGCCGCCGGCCCCGCGGTCGCCGTAGAATAAGCCGCCGTTTCCGCCGTCGCCGCCCGCCCCCGCGGTGCCGACTCCGTTGTTGTTCCCGCCGGCGCCGCCGGTGCCGCCCGTGGCGCCGAGGCTCAGGATGCCCGCGTTGCCGCCGTGACCGCCGGCGCCGGCCGCGCTCTGGCCGAATCCGCCGTCGCCACCGTTGCCGCCGCCGCCAAACAGCCCGCCGTTGCCGCCGGCCCCGCCGGCCCCGCTGCTGCCGTTGAGGTTGCTGGCCCCGCCGGCCCCGCCGTTGCCGCCGTTGGCGAATATTCCGCCGTTGCCGCCGGCGCCTCCCGCGCTGCTGGTCTGGCCGAACCCGCCGTCGCCGCCGGTCCCACCGGCTGCGAACAGCCCGCCGGCGCCGCCCGCACCGCCGGCCCCGCCCTTGCCGGCGCCGTTGACGCCGGTGGTGAAGGAGACGGCGCCGTCGCCGCCGTTCCCGGCGGCCCCCGCGAGGATGCCGGCGTTGCCGCCCGCGCCGCCGGTCCCGCCGTTGCCGGTCGTCGACGCGCCGCCTTCGCCGCCCGCGCCGCCGAACAGGCCCCCGCCGTTCCCGCCGTGCCTGCCGGTGGCGCCGGCCGCCGCGGAGCCGCCGATCCCACTACCGCTTCTGCTATGCCCCGGCTACCCCAGACATTGGGTCGGCGCTGCAGGGGTTGGTGCAGGCGGCGCAGTCCGGGTTGCAGGCGTTGTCGACTCCGATCGGCCTTGCGATTTCGCCCTTGACCTCGTTGCTGACCGGCGCAACGCAGGGGACGCAGGCCGGCGGCGCGGGCCTGGCCGGCGCCTCGGCGGCGCTGACGGATGCCGCGCAGCTCGTGGGCGGGGCTGGTCCCGAGATGAAGTCGCTGGGCGGCGGCGTGGGTTCGCCGATTTCGGCGGGTTTGGGTCAGTCGCGCCTGGTCGGATCGATGTCTGTGCCGGCGACGTGGGAGGGGTCGACGCCGGCGCGGATGGCCAGCGCGGCCATGGCGGGGCTGGGTCCCGGTTTTCCGCCGGAGAACTGCCCAGTGCCGAACTGCCCAGTGCCGAAATGCCCAGTGCCGCAATGGCCGGCGGTGGCAGCGGGATGCCGATGGTGCCGATGCCGATGGGTGCCGGTGCTGGAATGGAAGGCGGAATGATCGGCCGCGGCGGGGCCAGCCCGCATGTGCTGCAGAACCGGCCGAGCGTCATCCCGCGGGCCGGGGTCGGGTAGGGGGTGATGATCTGACTCTCAGTTGCGTTGTCCATGAAAGGAATTCATGCAAAAGTTGAATCTGGAAAATGAACGGCCCCGTAGCTACTCGGTTTATGACGGATCCGCAGGCGATGCGCGCGATGGCGGGTCGCTTTGAAACACATGCGCAAACAGTTGAGGACGAGACGCGCCGGATGTGGGCGTCGTCGCAGAACATCTCCGGTGCGGGCTGGAGCGGGGCGGCCGAGCCGACGTCCTTCGACACTATGGGTCAGACAAATCAGGCGTTTCGCAACATCGTGGACATGCTGCACGGGGTGCGCGATGGGCTGGTCCGCGACGCGAACAACTACGAGCAGCAAGAGCAGTCTTCCCAGCAGGTTTTGAGCAGTTAGGGGATCGGCGATGACGATCAATTACCAGTTCAGTGATGTCGATGCCCACGGGGCGTTTATCCGGGCTCAGGCGGCGGCGCTGGAGGCCGAGCACCAGGCGATCGTGCGGGATGTGTTGGCGGCCGGGGATTTCTGGGGTGGCGCCGGGTCGGTGGCCTGCCAGGAGTTCATCACGCAGCTGGGCCGCAACTTCCAGGTGATCTATGAGCAGGCTAACGCTCATGGGCAGCAGGTGCAGTCGGCCGGGAGCAACATGGCCAGCACCGATTCGGCCGTGGGGTCCGCCTGGGCTTAGCGACCTACGGGGACCGGCCGCGCGCGTCATCGGGCTTATCGTCGCGATGCCGCGCGCGGCCTCCCGCGTTTGTCGGGCAGCTCGTCTTCTGGGGTCATGTCTTCTGGGGTCATTCGGGCGAGCCCAGGTGTCCCGGTTCATCGTGCAGCACCGTCTCGGGACGCACCGGGTAGGTTTCGTCGCTGACCAGCCGCTCGTTGGTGAAGTAGCCGCCCGTGCAGTCGTTGTACGACGACGAGTACCTGTCGCTGCCGCTCCTGGAGGTGCAGAACTGCGGCGAGTAGTGGGCGGGGACCCAGATGGTGCGCTGCCGGCTCCAGCTGCCGTCGCTGGATATCGGCCCGTCGCAAAGGGTTCGGCGCTGAGAGCCGAGGAAGCCCCATGGCTCGGTCTTGCAGTTGACGCCCACCTGCGCGGGGCCGCCAAAGGGTGCGCCCGCGTCGGCGCGGGCCGCCGCGGCGAGGCCGGCGGCCGTCGCGGTGATCGCCGAGGCCAGCAGTGCGCCGGCCATGGCGCGGCGCAGGAATCCGAACCCTTTGGCACGCACAGCGCTTGTCGCGGTGTCCTGGGTCTGGTTGGTGTTCGTTGAAGTGTTCATGCCATTGATCGTTCATCGTGCGACCGCGTCGCAGCAGCGGTCACGTTCTTGCAAGGATACAAGCTTGTCTTGTATCCATAGCAGGATGTGCTGACGCCTTACGGGTCGTCTTCGACGTCCGGTGCGCGTCCAGCGACCAGGCTCAGCCGACGGGGGCGGCTTCGTGTGACATCACCTCGGCGGCCGCGCGTTCCCCGGAGCGAATCGCACCATCGATCCAACCGCACATGGTGGCCGAGCTCTCGGTGCCGGCCCAATGGATTCGGCCACACGGTGGACGCAGTGCGTGGCCGAACTCGGTCAGTACGCCCGGTGGCGCGTGACTGATCATCCCGCCACCGGAATAGCGCTCTTTGGTCCAGTCTTGCTCGTGGAACTCGACGGGTGAGCCGGCCTTGTCGCCGAAGCGTGCGACGAGCTCGCGCAGCACCGTCGCCTTGCGTTCGGCCTCGTCGAGCTGCCCCAGCTTGCGTGCGGCAGGCCCTTCGGTGATCACACACAGGATCCCCGGTACCGCGGTGTCGGTGCAGGCGTCGATGCTCAGCGTGACCGCGGTTCCGGGACCGACCGACTGGCCGGACAGCCCATCGGCGCGCCAGAACGGCTCGTCGTAGACGATGGAGATCTTGATGACCGAGCCGCCGGGCATCCGCTGATGCAGCAACGAGCGGTCGACGGGCAACATCGGCTCGTAGCTGATCGTATTGGCGATCGCCAGCGGAATTGCCACGATCGCTCGATGCGCCCGGACCGTCAGGTCATCCGAGCGCACCGTCACAACGTCGTCGTCCTGGGCGATGCTCCGCACCGGCTGCGAGAGGTGCAGCGCGTCGCCCAGTTCGGCGGCCATCGGGCCGTAGATGGCACCCATCCCGCCGATCGGGCGGGCATCCTGGGCGCCGCCCTTGCCGGAAATGACAAAGGTCGGACCGCCGATGGTGGCGCTGCCGGCCGACCCCTGCTGCAGCAGCATCCAGAGCAACGACGTCTCCGAGGCGGCCGAGGTGTAGGTGCCGGCCAGCGCCGTGTCGAGCATTTCGCGGGCCGCCTTGGACATCACCTTCTTCTCGAGCCATTCCGCGACGCTGATCCGGTCCCACTCGGCGGCCTTCTTCGCCTCCCAAGGGGCTTCGCGCGGAAGCGATTTGCACATCTGCTCGGCCTGCAGCAGGCCTGCGCCGAGGTTGGCCACCGCCCACGGGCTCATCGTCCACGGGATGGTGCCGCCGTAGCGGTGCTGCTTGCCGTCGACGAGCATCATGGCCTGGCCGTCGTTGTGTTGCTTGTATTCGGCCACCCCGAATTCGTGCATCAACGCGTAGATCCGGTCCTGCCCGGGCCCGATCCAGGCGCCACCGCGATCGACCCACGTCCCGTCATCGCGGGTGACGGTCCACGTCCGGCCGCCGACCCGGTCACGGGCCTCCAGCAAGGCCACCGAGCGACCGGCTTGTTTCAACCGCAGCGCAGCCGTGAGGCCCGCAAATCCCGCACCGACGACGCAAAAATCGTAATCCGCCACGCGCGCCTCCTTCGATTGCAAGTGTCCTTGCGCCTGTGCAGCAAACTACACCGCTCGCGAGGCCGTTCAATCCGGTTTCCCGCCGAATAAAGCGAATCGCCAAATCCATTGGCCCGTCAAATTCATTGGCGGGCCGACAAATACGCCAACCTGCCGAGCCTTCGGGTTCGCAGCCCAGCCCGGCGGCACCACCGAACCCCGAACCGTGATCGACCAACGGGCATTCGGGCGATCGCTTGAGCGCGCGCATGTCGGTGGGCTTAACCGGTGCCGTCGGCCCCCTTGGCGCCGCTCACGCCATTGAAGGTGCTGCTGCTGACGCCGCCCCCTCCGCCTTGGCCGACGGCAGTGCCCCCTCCACCACCATGGCCTGAGTTGACGCCGCCTGCGGCGCCGCCGGCTCCGCCAGCACTGCCGGCGCTGCCCGCGTCCCCGGGGTCAACGACGGCGCCGCCAAACAACACGGTGCCGCCGCCCCCGCCGCCACCCCCGGTGCCGTTGGCGCCGCCCGCGCCGCCTTGGCCGCCGGTCGCGGTCCCGCCTGAGCTTGCAGTGGAACTACCGCCGCCGCCGCCGGCACCGCCGACGCCGCTGGCACCCGCGGCCCCGCCGCCGCCGCCCGAGCCGGCGATCTCGCCGACCGCGCCGCCGCCGCCACCGCCGCCGCCGCCGCCGGTGCCGCCGTTGTCGGCTTTGCCAGTGCCACCGCCGCCGCCATCACCACCGCTCCCGCCGGTGGCGGTGATGCCCGGGATGGACGCACCGCCGCCGTCGCCGCCGGTGCCGCCGTCCCCGCCGCCACCGCCTGCGGCGGCGCCGCCGCCAGCGCCGCCGAGGCCGCCCGCGCCGCCGCCACCACCGCCGCCGCCCGACGGAATTTCGCCGGGGACGGTGGTGGCACAGTCGCCGCCGGCGCCACCGCCCCCACCGGCGCCGCCCTGGCCGCCCTGGCCGCCGATCTTCCCACCGGCGCCGGGACCGCCACCGGCACCCCCGTCGCCGCCGGTACCGCCCTGGCCGCCGGGCGCCGCGGCAGCGTTAGAGGTGACGACCGTGGCGCCTCCGGCGCCAGCGGTTCCGCCGGCACCACCGACGCCGCCCTGACCGCCGGCGCCCCCGCCGTATCCGCCGACGCCAGCGCCGCCTTGACCGCCGCCGCCGCCGATCCCACCGGCACCGCCCTGGCCGCCAGCGGTCGGCGAGGCGCCGCTGACACCCGCCGCGCCCAGCCCGCCAGCACCGCCGGCACCGCCTTGGCCACCATCGCCGGCGATGCCCCCGGGACCTGCGGCACCTAGCACCCCGGCCGCTCCACCGGCGCCGGCCGAGCCGCCCGTCCCACCGGTGCCCCCCGCACCGCCGGTGCCACCGTCCGTTCCTGGATCGGGCCCGTCGGTACCGGACCCGCCTTGGCCCCCGTACCCACCGTTACCGCCGTGACCGCCGACCCCGCCATGACCGCCCAGGCTTCCAACACCCCACGGCCCCGCGTCCGCGCCGCCGGCGCCGCCCGCTCCGCCGTTCCCACCGGCAGCTCCCGGGGTTCCCCCGGTTCCCAGGGCGCCGCCGCCCCCGGCACCGCCCGCCCCACCGGCCCCTCCTGCGCCCGCGCACCAGCCCATGAGTGCCCTGTCCGCGCCGCCGGCGCCCCCGGATCCGCCGGACCCACCGGGCACGCCAGCCGCCCCGGCCGCGCCGTTGCCGCCAACCCCGCCGTTACCCCCGAATCCGCCCAGCAATCCGCCAGCACCACCGACGCCGCCATTACCGCCAACACCGCCCGGCGCTGTGGCGTCGCCACCGGCACCGCCCTTGCCGCCATTGCCGAACAGGCCGGCAGCGCCACCGCCCCCACCAGGCTGGCCAGGCGCCCCCGACCCACCATTGCCGCCGCTGCCAATCAAGATCCCACCCGGCCGGCCGGCGTCGCCCGTTCCCGGTGTGCCGTTAGCACCGTTACCGACCAACGGGCGCCCCAAGGCGGTGTCCGTGGGCGCGTTGATCACGCCCAGAATGTTCCGCTCGACAATCTGCAGCCGTGACGAATTCGCCGCCTCGGCAAGGGCATACGCCGAGGCACCGGAGTCCAATGTCAGCACAAACTGTCGGTGAAACGCCGCCGCCTGCGCGCTGAGCGCCTGGAATTGGCGGCCATGGTGACCAAATAGCGCCGCGATCGACGCCGATACCTCATCGCCGGCCGCAGCCGCCAGCTGCGTTGTCGACGGCGCTGCGGCCGTAGCCGCCGACTCGAGAGCCGACCCGACTCTTCCCAGATCCCGCGACGCGAGAGCCAACATACCGGGTGAGGTGATGACAGAAGACACCGAAGGGCTCCGTTCATTCAACGTAACTTAGGCCGAATACGCCGCCGACGGGGCCCGAACACCACGGCGTTGTGGTCGGTCTTTAACTCCGCCCCGCATGTTAGCCACGCGGACCTGCATGCGAAAGACGGTCACGAGAACCCGGCCAGCGCAGACAACGCCAACTGCCGCTGCGGCTGCCGCGCGTCGCGGCAGTCGACGACCGGTCCGTCGGGGCCCGCCAGATCTCGCCCGAGGCCCGGCGCAGCCCGCAGCTAACCACCGGACTTGCATAGTCTGCGGATTATGTTGATACATCGGGTTCGGGCCCGGCGCAGCGCCGACGATTTCCCGCGCGCCGAGCACCTGGCCGCCAAGATCGCCGAAGTCGCCGTAGACCCGGTTGCCGTCGAAGCCGCGACGGCTCAGATGGTGCGCAACCGCATCATCGACAACGCCGCCGTCAGCGCCGCCTCGGTGGTACGCCGGCCGGTCACGGTCGCCCGTCAGCAGGCGCTGGCCCACGGCGCGCGGCCCGGGGCCACGGTCTTCGGCGTCGAGGGCGCCTATTCGGCGGAGTGGGCGGCCTGGGCCAACGGCGTTGCGGTGCGCGAACTCGACTTCCACGACACCTTTTTGGCCGCGGACTACTCGCACCCCGGCGACAACATCCCGCCGCTGGTCGCCGTCGCGCAGCAGCTCGGCGTGCCCGGCGCCGACCTGATCCGCGGCCTGGCGACCGCGTATGAGATCCAGATCGACCTGGTCAAGGGAATCTGCCTGCACGAGCACAAGATTGACCATGTCGCGCACCTGGGGCCATCGGTGGCCGCGGGCATCGGGACCATGCTGCGGCTGGACGCCGAGACCATCTACCAGGCGGTCGGGCAGGCACTGCACCTGACCACCAGCACGCGCCAATCGCGCAAGGGCCTGATTTCCAGCTGGAAGGCGTTCGCCCCCGCGTTCGCCGGAAAGGTCGCCATCGAGGCGGTCGACCGGGCGATGCGCGGCGAGGGAGCGCCGGCACCGATCTGGGAGGGAGAGGACGGCATCATCGCGTGGCTGCTCGGCGGACCCGAACGCGAATACCGGGTCCCATTGCCGGCTCCCGGGGAACCGAAACGCGCCATTCTGGACAGCTACACCAAGGAGCACTCGGCGGAGTACCAGAGCCAGGCGCCGATCGACCTGGCACGGCGCCTGCGGGAGCGGATCGGCGGCGGTGACCGGATCGGGGATCAGGTCGCGACGGTCCTGCTGCACACCAGCCACCACACGCACGTGGTGATCGGAACGGGGTCCGGGGACCCGCAGAAGTTCGACCCCGGCGCCACGCGAGAGACGCTCGATCACTCGCTGCCATACATCTTCGCCGTCGCGCTGCAGGACGGCAGCTGGCACCACGAACGTTCCTACGTCCCCGAGCGGGCGCACCGGCCCGACACCATCGAACTGTGGCACAAGATCTCCACCGTCGAGGATCCCGAGTGGACCCGGCGCTACCACTCCAGCGATCCGGCCGAAAAGGCGTTCGGGGCGCGCGCGGAGGTGACGCTCAAGAGCGGCGAGGTGATCTCCGATGAACTGGCGGTGGCCGACGCGCACCCGCTGGGCGCCCGGCCGTTCGGCCGCGAGCAGTACCTGCGGAAGTTCACCGAACTCGCCGAGGGCGTGGTGGAACCCGCCGAGCAGCAACGGTTCCTGGCCGCCGTGGATTCTCTCGCGGATCTTCGGGGTGGAGCCCTGAGCGCGCTCAATGTGGTGGTCGACCCGCGGGTTCTGGACAAGGCGCCCGTGCTTCCGTCGGGAATCTTCCGGTGAACGGCGGGCACGGCCCACTCGCGGCGGCATCCACCCCCGGCCGACAAGCGCGCCACGCTGCGTGCCGGCCTGAATTCCGGCCGGCTGCAGCGTCTTCCGGGCGCCTTCTCCGCGCTGATGGCCAAGGTGGTCGCCGAAGTCGGGTTCGAAGGGGTCTACGTGTCCGGCGCCGCGCTCGCGGCCGACCTCGGCCTGCCCGACATCGGATTGACCACGCTGACCGAAGTCGTGACGCGCGGTGCCCAGATCGCCGCTGCCACAGACCTGCCCACGCTGATCGACGCCGACACCGGATTCGGTGAGCCGCTCAACGTGGCGCGCACCGTGACCGCCTGGAGGACGCCGGGCTGGCCGGGTGCCACATCGAGGATCAGGTGAACCCGAAGCGATGCGGCCACCTGGACGGCAAGGCCGTGATCCCGACCGCCGATATGGTAAAGCGTTTGCGCGCAGCGGTATCCGCGCGATGCGAAACCAACTTTGTGATTTGCGCGCGCACCGACGCGGCCGGCGTCGAGAGCGTATCCGGGGCCATCGACCGCGCCCTCGCGTACGCCGACGCCGGCGCCGACCTGATCTTCACCGAAGCGCTCTACGAGGCGACGGACTTCGAGCGGTTCCGCGCCGCCGTCGACATCCCCCTGCTGGCCAACATGACCGAGTTCGGCAAATCCCCGCTGCTGACCGCGCGCCAGCTCGGCGACATCGGCTACAACGCCGTCATCTATCCCGTCACCACGCTGCGGCTGGCGATGTTCGCTATTGAAGCCGGACTGCGTGAAATCGACTCGACGGGAACACAATCCGGGCTGCTGGATCGCATGCAGCAGCGCAGCAGGCTCTACGAACTGCTGCGCTATGCCGATTACAACGAATTCGACACCCAGACTTACAACTTCACGTTGAAGGAGACCAGCGATGACCGCGCCGACCGTTAAAGAACCCGACATCAAGAAGGGCCTGGCCGGCGTGGTGGTCGACACCACCGCCGTCTCCAGGGTGGTGCCGGAAACCAATTCCCTGACCTACCGGGGATATCCGGTCCAGGACCTGGCCGCGCATTGCAGCTTCGAGCAGGCCTCCTACCTGTTATGGCGCGGTGAGCTGCCGACCGACGCGGAGCTGGCGCTGTTCTGTCAGCGGGAGCGCGCCGGCCGCCGGCTGGACCGGTCGATGCTGTCGTTGTTGGTCAAGCTGCCCGACAACTGCCACCCGATGGACGTGGTGCGCACCGCGATCAGCTATCTGGGTGCCGAGGACCCCGACGAGGACCTCGAATCGGCGAACCGGGCCAAGGCGCTGCGCATGCTCGCTGTGTTGCCGACCATCGTCGCGGTGGACATGCGGCGCCGTCGGGGGCTGGCTCCGATCGCACCCCACAGCGGGTTGGGATACACCGAGAACTTCCTGAACATGTGCTTTGGCGAGGTTCCCGAACCGGCGATCGTGAAAGCGTTTGAGCAATCGATGATCCTGTACGCCGAACACGGCTTCAACGCTTCCACCTTCGCCGCGCGGGTGGTGACGTCGACACAGTCGGACATCTACAGCGCGGTGACGGGGGCGATCGGCGCACTCAAGGGGCAGCTGCACGGCGGCGCCAACGAGGCGGTGATGCACGACATGATCGAAATCGGCGAACCCGGGAATGCTCGGGAGTGGTTGCGCGGCAGGCTTGCCCGCAAGGAAAAGGTCATGGGCTTCGGCCACCGGGTCTACAAGAACGGTGACTCCCGGGTGCCGACGATGAAACAGGCATTGGCCGGCGTCGCGGCCGCGCGGGACGGCGGGCGGTGGCTGGAGATGTACAACATTTTGGAGGGCGAGATGTTCGAGGTCACGGGTCTGCGGCCCAACCTCGACTTCCCAACCGGCCCCGCCTATTACCTCATGGGATTCGACATCGCCTGCTTCACAGCGATCTTCGTGATGAGCCGGATCACCGGGTGGACCGCCCACATCATGGAACAGGCGGCGTCCAACTCGTTGATCCGGCCGTTGAGCGCGTACTCGGGCCGCGACCAGTGAAAATTGGCCCGCTTTTAGGTCGAAGTTAGGACGGTTCGCCCGCCCTGCTCGGGAGATGTTCGCGGCAGGCACCCGCGGGCAAAGAACACGTTCTAATCTGACGGTCATGGGATTCCTCAAGCCCGACATGCCGCAGATCGACATAGCCGAGTGGAGCAAGGGCACCCGCAGCGAAAAGATCCGCCCGATGGCCAGGCACTGGGCCGAGGTGGGCTTCGGCACGCCGGTGGTGATGCACCTGTTCTACGTCGTCAAAATCCTTCTCTACATCGCCGGTGCCTGGTTGTTCGCGGTCGCGACCACCAGGGGCCTGGCCGGGGCCACCGACGTCAAGGGTTGGTACGCGGAGCCGATCGTGTTCGAGAAGGTCGTGCTGTATACGATGCTGTTCGAGGTCATCGGGCTGGGCTGCGGCTTCGGGCCGTTGAACAACCGGTTCTTCCCGCCGATGGGCTCGATTCTGTACTGGTTGCGGCCCGACACAATCCGCCTGCCCCCGTGGCCGCGTCGCGTCCCGTTCACCAAGGGCACCGTCCGCACCCTCGTGGACGTCGCGCTGTACGCCGCGCTGGTGCTGATGACGTTCGGGACGCTGTTCGCCGACGGCACCGGACGGGTGCCGGAGTTGGGCACCAACGTCGGGCTGCTCCCGACGTGGCGGGTCGGCGTGATCCTGGGGATCCTCGCCGTATTGGGGCTGCGCGACAAGGTGATCTTTCTGGCCGCCCGCGGCGAGGTCTACGCGACGCTGACGGTGACCTTCCTGTTCGGCGGTGTCGACATGATCATCGCCGCCAAATTGGTGTTCCTGGTGATCTGGATGGGCGCGGCGACGTCGAAGCTCAACCGGCACTTCCCGTTCGTGATGTCGACGATGATGTCCAACAACCCGCTCTTCCGGCCGCGGTTCATCAAGCGCATGTTCTTCGAGAAGTTCCCCGACGACCTGCGGCCCGGACGGCTATCGCGGCTCTTCGCCCACGTGAGCACGTTCGTCGAAATGTGTGTGCCCGTCGCGCTGTTCGTGTCGCACGGCGGCTGGCCCACCGCGGTGGCCGCGACGATCATGGTGATCTTCCACCTGGGCATCCTGACGGCCATCCCGATGGGCGTCCCGCTGGAGTGGAACGTGTTCATGATCTTCGGTGTGCTCTCGCTGTTCGTCGGCCACGCCAAGCTCGGGCTGAGTAACCTGAAAAGCCCGCTGCCCGTGGCGATTTTCATCGGCTTCGTCGCGGCGATAGTGATCGCGGGCAACCTGTTCCCGCGCAAGATCTCGTTCCTGCCCGGCATGCGCTATTACGCGGGCAACTGGGACACCACGCTGTGGTGCATCAAACCCTCGGCGGAGAAGAAGATCAATCACAACATCGTCTCGATCGCCAGCATGCCGCAGGCTCAGCTGGAGCGGTATTTCGGCAAGGAGCAGGCGCAGACCGCGATGTATCTCGGATATGCGTTCCGCGCCATGAACAGCCACGGCAGGGCGCTGTTCACGCTGGCGCATCGGGCGATGGCCGGATACAACGAGGACGACTACGTCCTTACCGACGGCGAGCGGATCTGCAGCACCGCCATCGGCTGGAATTTCGGCGACGGCCACATGCACAACGAGCAGCTGATCGCCGCCATGCAGCGGCGCTGCGGCTTCGCGCCCGGCGAGGTGCGCGTGGTGCTGCTCGACGCGCAGCCGATCCACCGGCAGACCCAGACCTATCGGCTGGTGGATGCGGCGACCGGCGAATTCGAGCGCGGCGTCATCAAAGTCGCCGACATGGTGACCCGGCAGCCCTGGGCCGACGACATCCCGGTCCAGGTGCTGTCCGAGTAGGCCTGCCGAACGTCACGTCAGAGTGACGGCGCGCGCCGAGCGTCACGCCCGAGTGACGCTCGGCGACGCCCGAGCACATCAGGCGCCCGCGCGCACCTCCTGCGCGGCCGCGACCATGTTCTGCAGCGACGCGGTGACCTCATCGGTGTTGCGCGTCTTCAGCCCGCAGTCGGGATTGACCCACAGCCGTCCGGCCGGAACCGCCCGCAGTGCCGCACGCAGCGACTCGGCCATCTCGCCGCTGGTCGGCACCCGCGGCGAGTGGATGTCATAGACTCCCGGGCCCACGCTGTTGGAGAAGCCGACCGCGTTCAGGTCGTCCAGCACCTCCATGTGCGAGCGCGCCGCCTCGATGGACGTCACGTCGGCGTCCAGGTCGGCGATCGCCCCGATCACCTCACCGAACTCCGAGTAGCACAAGTGGGTGTGGATCTGCGTCGAGTCGGCGACGCCGGACGTGGCCAAGCGGAAAGCCCCTACGGCCCAACGCAAGTAGTCGCCCTGCTCGGCACGGCGCAGCGGCAGCAGCTCACGCAGCGCGGGCTCGTCCACCTGGATTACGGCGATGCCGGCGGACTGCAGGTCCACGGTCTCGTCGCGGATGGCCAGCGCCACCTGGTTGGCGGTGTCGGCCAGCGGCTGGTCATCGCGCACGAACGACCAAGCCAAAATGGTGACCGGCCCGGTCAGCATGCCCTTCACGGGTTTGTCGGTCAGCGACTGCGCGTAGGTGATCCAGCCGACCGTCATCGGGTGGGCCCGGGCCACGTCGCCGTACAGGATCGGCGGGCGCACACACCGGCTGCCGTAGGACTGCACCCAGCCGTTCTGCGTGGCGAAGAATCCGTCCAGCTGCTCGGCGAAGTACTGCACCATGTCGTTGCGCTCCGGTTCGCCGTGCACCAGCACGTCCAGCCCGAGCTGCTCCTGCAGCTTGATTACGTCGGCGATCTCCTGCTTCATCCGGCTGACGTACCCGGCGTTGTCGATCTCGCCGGCCCGCAGCGCCGCGCGCGCCTTGCGGATCGCTGTGGTCTGCGGGTAGGAGCCGATCGTCGTCGTCGGCAGCGGCGGCAGCTGCAGCCGGGCGTCCTGGCTGGCGCGGCGCTGAGCCGCATCGCCGCGGTGCGCACCGGAGGCGAGGATCGAGTCGATCCGGGTACGAACCTGGTTGTTGTGCAGTCGCGGATCGCTCTGGCGGGAGGCCGACGGCTGTGTTGGATGCCGCGAACGCGTCGGCGACCGTGTCGCGTCCGTCATTCAGCGCCCGCGCCAGCGTCACCACCTCGGCCACCTTTTCGGCGCCGAACGCCAGCCAGCTGCGCAGCGCGTCGTCCAGCTCGGTCTCCGGGTCCAGCGAGTACGGCACGTGCAGGGTGGAGCACGACGTCGAAACCGCAACTGCGGCAGCCGATCCCAGCAAGGTAGCCAGCTTGCTCAGCGCTGCCTGCAGGTCGGTGCGCCAGATGTTGCGTCCGTCGACGACGCCGGCAACCAGGGTCTTGCCCGCCAGCTCGGGAACGGCCGCCACGGCCGTGCCGGCGCCGGCCACCAGGTCGACGCCGATCGCCTCGATGGGCGTGCGAGCCAGCCCGGCCAGGGAGGCGCCGGGGTCACCGAAGTAGGTGGCGACGTAGATGGCGGGCCGGTTGCTGACCTTGCCCAGCGCGTTGTAGACCGCCTCGGCCAGCGCGGGCGCGTCGGGGGAGATGTCGGTCACCAGCGCGGGCTCGTCGATCTGCACCCACTGCGCGCCGTTATCGGCCAGCAACGACAACAACTCGGAGTAGATTCCGACGAGTTCCTGGAGCCGGTCGATAGGTGCGCCCCCGCCCCCGCCCTTGACATCGCCGACGCCCTTGCTCAGCAGCAGGAAAGTGATCGGGCCAATGACGACCGGGCGCGCTGGAATCCCTTGCCCCAGAGCTTCTTTCAGCTCGAATATCACCTTGTCCGGGTTCAGCGTGAACTTCGTCGCGGGCTCGATCTCGGGAACGATGTAGTGGTAGTTGGTGTCGAACCACTTGGTCATCTCACACGGCGCGACGTCCTTATTGCCCCGGGCGGCGGCGAAATAGCGGTCCAGGTCGTCGGGCACCTGCGCGGCGCGGGCCGGCAGCGCGCCGAGCATCACCGCCGTGTCGAGCATCTGGTCGTAGTAGGAAAAGGTGTTCACCGGCACCGAGTCCAGACCGGCGGCGGCCAGCTGCGACCACATGTCCCGGCGCAGCGTCGCGGCGACGGATTCCAGTTCCGATCGGCTGGTGCGCCCGGCCCAGTAGCCCTCGGTGGCGCGCTTGAGTTCGCGTTTCGGGCCGACGCGGGGGGAGCCGGTCACAGTTGCGGTAAATGGTTGGGTGGTCACGATTTCGTTCGTCCTTCGATTAGCGGGATGGTCACCGCCCGCGGACGAACAGCCGATCCGGTTTGCGGCGCGCACCTGCAGATACGCATAACCACAACCCTTACGGCCAAACGCCCATTCCACGAGGCGATGCGCCGCCGGACGCGGCGCGCCCGGCACAGCTGGCAGGTCTTCGGACTTGCGGGCGCGCACCGCGTGGTGCTCCTAGTGGCCGTCGCTTCCCGGTCGGTTGACCAGTGCTTATATACCTATTGACGGCGGTCGTTCCTGCATACCGCTGCGGGACAGTCCCGGATTCTCACCGGGTTCCCTCTCGCGAAGCGCGTCTGACTTGCTTCGCTCGATGCCGCCACCTTGCGGCGACGGCAGACCAGTTGCGGCGTCCAGGTTACTCCGCCGCCACACGACGGCCCGCCGCTCCGGTCGCTGCAAATCAGTGCTGAAAAAAGTGTCAAAGCTGACCCATAGCGCATGCAGATAAGTACAGTCGGCACGCTGACCTGTAGTTTCCGGTTTTCCTCAGGTGATGGGAGACATCGATGTCGCCGGATTTGGTTGTAGCGCCTGAGGTTTTGACCGCAGCGTCGGTGGATTTCGCTGGCGTCGGCGAGGCGATCCGCGCTGCAGACGCGGCGGCGGCGACCCGCACGACGGGGATTGTGGCAGCCGCGGGCGACGAGGTGTCGGCGGCCATCGCGGCGTTGTTTGGCGCCCACGGACAGCAATTTCAGGCGCTCAGCGCGCAGGCGGCATCGTTTCATGACCAGTTTGTGCAGTTGTTGCGCGGCGGCGCGGGCGCGTACGCGGCGGCCGAGGCCGCCAACGCCTCGCCTTTGGCGGGCCTGGACAGCCTCGCGGTGTTCTCGCCGTGGAAATGGTTAACCGGACGCCCGCTGGTGGGCAATGGCGCCGACGGGGCGGCCGGCACGGGGGCGGCTGGTGGGGGCGGCGGGTGGCTGTACGGCAATGGCGGCAACGGTGGGTCGGGCGGGGTGGGCGGCAACGGCGGGGCCGGGGGATCGGCGGGACTGTTCGGCGCCGGCGGCAGCGGCGGGGCCGGCGGGTCTGCGATCACCGCGGGTGGTAACGGCGGCAACGGCGGGGCGGGTGGGGCCAGCGGGTTGCTGGGTGGCGGGTCCGGTGGAGCCGGCGGGCAAGGTGGGACGGGCGCGGCCGGTGCGGCCGGGCAGGCCGGCGGAGCCGGTGGGACCGGTGGAGCCGGCGGGGCCGACGGGCAGCTGATGTTCGGCACCGCCGGGGCCGGCGGGGCCGGCGGGGCCGGTGCTACCGGCGGCACCGGTACCTCGGGCAGCGGCACCGGCGGGAGCGGCATGGCCGGTGGCGCCGGCGGGACCGGCGGGGCCGGCGGCGCCAACCACGCGCTGCTGCAGGGCTCCGGCGGGAATGGCGGGACCGGCGGCCAAGGCGGCGCCGGCGGCACCGGCGGCGATGGTGCCAACGGGGTGGGCAGCGACGGTTACGCCGGTGGCACCGGCGGGGCCGGTGGTGATGCGGGCGCTGGTGGGGCGGCCGGCGCCGGGGGCGGCGCCGGTAATGCGGGCATCGGTGGTGCCGGTGGGCAGGGCGGCCAGGGTGGTGACGGTGACAGCACCGCGGCCGCCGCTGGGGCGACCGGGTTTGGTGGCGGGGCCGGCGGCGGCGGCGGTCAGGGCGGGGCGGCCGGGCTGGGCGGCACCAACGGGGGCGGCGGCCAGGGCGGCAGCGGCGGCCAGGGCGGCGCCGGTGGTGATGGTGCCGACGGAGAGGGCGCCGACGGTCAGGCCGGTGGCACCGGCGGGGCCGGTGGTGATGCGGGTGCCGGCGGTGCGGCCGGCGGCGGGGCCGGCGCTGCGGGCGGCGTCGGCAACGCGGGCACCGGTGGTACGGGAGGGCAGGGCGGTCACGGCGGTGACGGCGACATCAACAGCGCGGTCGGCGGCACCGGGTATAGCGGCGGGGCGGGCGGGGTCGGCGGCGCCGGCGGCAGCGCCGGTTCCGGCGGCACCAACGGCAGTGGCGGCACCGGCGGCGACGGCGGGACCGGCGGCACCGGCGGGACCGGCCGCATCGGCCAGGACGGCGGCATCGGCGGGACCGGCGGCGACGGTGGCGACGCGGGCGCCGGCGGGGCGGCCGGCACCGGTACCGGAGCAGCGGGCAGCGAGGGCGACTACGGCACCGGCGGCACCGGCGGCACGGGCGGCACCGGCGCACACGGTGTGGACCAGCTCGGCAGCGGCAATGGCGGTAGCGGCTTTGCGGGCGGCACCGGCGGCGCCGGCGGGAGCGCAGGCCTCGGGGGCACCAACGGCAACGGCGGCCAAGGCGGTAATGGCGGCGGCGGCGGCACCGGCGGCAACGGCGCCGACGGCGGCAATGGCGGCAACGGGGCTGACGGCGGCGATGGCGGCAACGGCGGGGATGCCGGCGTCGGGGGAGCCGCCGGCGGCGGTGCGGGGGCGGCGGGCACCGTCGGCAACGCGGGTACCGGCGGTACCGGCGGCCAAGGGGGCAGCGGCGGCGCCGGCGACATCAACAGCGCGGCCGGCGGCACCGGGTATAGCGGCGGGGCGGGCGGGGTCGGCGGCGCCGGCGGTAGCGCCGGTTCTGGTGGCGCCAACGGCAGTGGCGGCACCGGCGGCGACGGCGGGACCGGCGGCACCGGCGGGACCGGCCGGATCGGCCAGGACGGCGGCATCGGCGGGACCGGTGGCACCGGTGGCGACGCGGGCGCCGGTGGGGCCGCCGGCACCGGTACCGGAGCAGCGGGCAGCGCGGGCGACTACGGCACCGGCGGCACCGGCGGCACGGGCGGCACCGGCGCACACGGTGTCGACCAGCTCGGCAGCGGCAATGGCGGTAGCGGCTTTGCGGGCGGCACCGGCGGCGCCGGCGGGAGCGCAGGCCTCGGGGGCACCAACGGCAACGGCGGCCAAGGCGGTAATGGCGGCGGCGGCGGCACCGGCGGCAACGGCGCCGACGGCGGCAATGGCGGCAACGGGGCTGACGGCGGCGAGGGCGGCAACGGCGGGGATGCGGGCGTCGGGGGAGCCGCCGGCGGCGGTGTGGGGGCGGCGGGCACCGTCGGCAACGCGGGTACCGGCGGTACCGGCGGCACCGGCGGTGACGGGGGTGACGGCGACAACACCGGCGCCGCCGCTGGGGCGACCGGGTTTAGTGGCGGGGCCGGTGGTGACGGCGGTCAGGGCGGTGCGGCCGGGCTGGGCGGCACCAATGGCAACGGCGGCCAGGGCGGCAGCGGTGGCCAGGGCGGTGCCGGTGGTGATGGCGCCGACGGAGTGGGCGCCGACGGTCAGGCCGGCGGCACCGGCGGGGCCGGTGGTGATGCGGGCGCCGGTGGAGCCGCCGGCGGCGGGACCGGCGCTGCCGGCAGCGTCGGCAACGCGGGCACCGGCGGCGCCGGTGGGCAGGGCGGCCAAGGTGGGATGGGTGGCCACGACTCAGATTTCGACAACCCCGGATTTAATGGCGGCACCGGCGGCGCAGGCGGCACCGGCGGCACCTCGGGCGCCGGCGGCACCAACGGCAACGGGGGCGCCGGCGGCCTAGGCGGCCAAGGCGGCGCCGGTGACCCCGGCGTCACGAACACCGACGACGGTTTCCATGGCGACGACGGGGGTCACGGGGGTGACGGTGGTGGCGGCGGCGCCGGCGGTGACGCCGGTACCGGCGGTGTCGGAGGGACCGCCGGCAACGGCGGCCAAGGTGGCGTTGGCGGCACCGGCGGGGTGGGTGGCGACGGCGGCACCAACGCCAACGGCGGCAAGGGCGGTGCCGGCGGCGCCGGCGGTGATGGCGGTAACGGGGGAGCCGCCTCCGCGGTTGGCGGCGTTGCCGGCTCCGGCGGCGAGGGTGGCGCTGGCGGTGCCGCCAACGATGGCGGTGCAGCAATTGGAGACGCCGGCTTCGGCGGCGACGGTGGGATGGGCGGCCAGGGCGGCACCGGCGGCACCGGCGGCGCCGGTCCGATCGACGGCGTCGCCGGTGCCGGCGGTAAGGGTGGCGCGGGTGGTGCCGCCGGTAGCGGCGGCGGCGCCCCAGCCAACGGTGACCCATACGGCGGCGGCATCAGTGGCAACGGTGGAACGGGTGGCCAAGGCGGCGACGGGGGTGACGGTGGAGTGGCCGGCACCGGTGGAACCGGTGGCATCGGTGGCAACGCCGGCGACGGTGGCAACGCCGGCGGCGGCGGCAGTAGTGCAGACGGGTCCACCCCCGGCGTAGGCGGTGACGGCGGTGGGGGCGGCACCGGTGGGCAAGGCGGCGCGGCCGACGCCACTGGAATTAACGGCGCCGGCGGCCACGGCGGCAACGGCGCGGCTGGCAGCGATGTCGGCCGCTTCGGCGGCGACGGCGGCGATGGCGGCGACGGCGGTGCCGCCGGTGCTGGAGCCGGCGCCGCAGGCAACGGTGGCGACGGCGGCAACGGTGGCGATGGCGGTTCCGGTGGCGACGCGGGCCGCGGTGGCGATGGCGGTCTAGGCACGCCGCCCGACGGCATCAACGGCAGCCCCGGCGCGCCCGGCACCGACGGCTAGGAGTCAGCGTGCCAGCGCGTCGGCAATCGGGACGCCGGCTCCTCCGGGGTCATTGGTGCCATCGGGGCCATTGTTGAACTTGATGGTTCGGCGGATGGTTGAGTCGTCCTGCAGGGCGGCGGCGATGACGAGCGCGACATCCGCACGCGACACTGAGCCTTTGCCCTCACCGAGCACAATCCGGCCGGTCGCCGGTTCCAGGGTGAGATGGCCCGGTCCCAGCACCGTCCAATCCAGCTCGCTGGCGCGCAGACGGGCATCCGCGGCCGCTTTGGCCTCGGCGTACGGGAAGAACGAAGCATCTTGCGGCACATCATGATCCGGGCCCGCGCCGAAGTAGGACACCATCACGAACCGCCGCACGCCCGCTTGCGCGGCGGCGTCGATCACCCTGATTGCGGCGTCCCGGTCGACGGCGTACGTGCGGGCCGGGTTGCCACCGCCCGCCCCGGCGGAGAAGACCACCGCGTCGTGCCCCGCCACCAGGTCGGCCAGCGCATCCGTGTCGAGCCGCTCGATATCGGCGACCACGGGCGAGGCGCCGGTGGCGGCGACGTCGCCGGAATGGTCGGGATTGCGGAAGACGGAACTCACCTGGTCACCGCGCTCGGTGAGGATGCGGGCCAGGTGCAACGCGACCTTCCCGTGCCCGCCGATGATGACGATGCGTGCCATGCCCCGACGGTACCGCTAGGTCAGTTCAGGTTAGTTGGACGCGCCCCATGATCAGGTCGATGATCGGTTTGCCCGGCGGGTACGCCCCGGTAAGCGACGCCATCGTGTGCCCGTAGTCCACCAGCAGCGTGATCCCATTGATGCCAAAGGCCGCGGCGCTGTTCAGGAAGCACATGACGTCGCCCATCTGCTCCGGAGTGTGGACCTTGGAACCGGTTTCGTCGCGGTAGTCCTGCGCGAAGGTCAGCCACAGGTCGGCGTTGGCCTGGGCCAGCGGGGTGTCGGTGGGGCCCGGGCAGATCGCGTTGATCCTGATGCCCTTCTTCAGCAGGGGATAGCCCTGCGTCGCCACGTAGGCGTTGACGGCCTTCTTGCTGAAGCCGTAATGGATGATGCCCTCGGCCTCGTGCGCCGATACCCACTCCTGGGCCGCCGCGAAGTCCGGGGTGGCCAGGAATTCCTGCAGCAGCGGCAGGTCGTTCTCCCAGCCCATGCCGGCCACCGAGGAGATGAAGCAAATCGCCGAACCCGATGGCAGCCAACCCTTTTCGAGGAGGCGCTCGATGACATAGCGGTGGCCGATGAAGTTGATCTTCATCAGGTCGGGCCCGTCGGCGATCCCGGCGGCGGAGAACAGCGCGTGGACCGGTCCGCCCAGTTCCTCTAGCGCGGAGTCGATCGAAGCGGGGTCGCGCAGGTCGACCTGGATGGCCTTGGCGACGTCGTAGTTCACCGGCGCGTAGTCCAGCACCACGACTTCGGCGCCGAGCTCGGCAGCCGACTTGGCCGCGGCGGCGCCCATGCCGGTCGCGCCGCCGACGACGAGCGCCCGCTTGCCGTCGTACCGGAGTCGGTCCAATGCGGTCATCGCAGTTCTCTCCCTCTTCGCTGGCATAAACAGGTGAGGCCCTGCCCCACCCTGGGTGACGTTAGTTAGACCATATATAGAACATATATTTGGTTCAATACTCGGGGTGGTTCTTACATGCCGCGAACCGCGACACCACGCAGGACGGTGTCGCGCGCGTGCACCAGCGCCGCCCGCGTCCCGACCGCGTGCAGGATGTTCTCCGGGATCCACTGCACGCTGATCACGGTCCGCGCCAGCATCGCGGTGGACGGGGCGTCGATGCGTAGCTCGCCTGACCGGATCCCCTCGGAGAGCAGCGATTTCATCTGCCGAAGCCTGGTGGCGTACGACCAGCCAGGGTTGGCAGTCGGCGGTGATTGCCGCATCCAGGCGAGCTGAATCCTGAACTCGTCGGAAAACTGGCTCAGCGCGTTGACGTTGACCCAGCTCAGCGCGTCCAGCTTCGCGATGGGGCTGGCATCCGAGCGCAGCACGCTCACCCATCCCGCCTCGACCTTCTGCCCGAAGGATCGCATGATCGAGTCGAGGAGTTCATCCTTGGATCCGATCACCCGATAGACGGTGCCGGTGCCCAGGCCCGCGGCCGCCGCGATGTCCCGGATCGTGGTGACCTCATAGCCCTTGCGGCCGAACTCGGTTCGCGCCACTGCGCGCACATGGGCCGCCTTGTCGCCGGGATGGTCATCGCCGTCGCCGGCCCAGGTGGCCACGACTTCGCTCGCGGCCGCCATCGCATTGGACCGGTCCAAGGCCGCGTCGGTCGGTGGCTGAGTTGCCAACCCCTGCAGGATGATTCGGCACAGCACACCGGCCACCTGGTTAGCGGAAGAATTGCTGCGCATGACGTCGAGGCCCACCTGCAGCATCGTCTGGCAGATCCGGTCGGCCAGCGTGGGCAGATCGATGTCGGGCTTGATGTAGCCGCTCCATCTGCCGGCGCGCAGCGTTTGCAGCATCGCCTCCTGGATAGCGGCGGGTCGCTGCCGGGTCAGCTTCATCAGCTCGGGGTCCGCGCTGGGCCCCTCATAAAACGACATCTGCAGCGCGGCCCGATGTTGCACCGCGCAGTTGGCGATCGCCGATCCCAGCTCGAAGATCTTCTCGGACACCGGTCGCGTGTCGGGTTCGTCCAATCTGGCCTGGGCGCTGCGCCCGATACGATCCAGGTCGTCCTGATAGCGGCGGATCAACTCGATGAGGATCGCCTCTTTGGACTCGAAATGGTGATACAGGCTGCCGGGGAGAATGCCCGCCGCATCGGCGATCTCCTGCAGCGACGTTCGCAGCCCGGAGGAGGCGATCAACGACGCCGCGGTCTGCAGGATCTCGGTCCGCCGGGTTCCGGCGTCATCGGATTGATCCAGCTGTGCCGGGCTAGCCGCCGACCGCCGGCCCTTGGCCAACGCATCAGCTTTGGCCACCCGCTGGTCCTTCCTGAAAAGCTGGCAAGAAAAAAGCTGGCAAAAGACTGAACCAAATCTTTGTTAAACGCTATCAGACCAACTGCCAAAAAGTGCGGTCAAAATGCGCTGCTTAGGGCGGTGCCGAGGTGATTCTAGGTCCCAGCCGGTCCCAGCCGGCAGGCGCGACTTCGTCGTATTCGTCGTCTTCGCCGTAGAAGTACCGCGGTCGGGCCCACGTCAGTCAGGGGGCTTCGAGTTGGCGTAGAGCTTCCTGAAAGTGGAGGCTTTTCGGCGGCGACCGCCTTAGCATTTTGCCGTGAGCATATATCTCCGCAGTCGACTATTGCTCTAGTCGAATGTTGCTCTGGATGATTGTAAATGGTTGTCGGGACGCCGTTGATTCGGCTGGCAGTAGCGGGGTGTGATGGTGCTGGATTTTGCCTGGTTACCGCCGGAGATTAACTCCGCCCGCATCTTTGCCGGTGCGGGGTCGGGGCCGTTGCATGTCGCGTCGGTGGCCTGGGAAGGGCTGGCACAGGATTTGCAGACGTCGGCGGCATCGTTCGGCTCGGTGATCACTGCGTTGACCGCCGGGCCGTGGTCGGGGCCCGCGGCGGCGGCGATGGCGGCATCGGCGGCGCCCTACGTGGGGTGGTTGAGCGGGGCGGCGGCGCAGGCCGCGTCGACGGCTGCGCAGGCGCGGGCGGCGGCGGTTGCGTTTGAGACGGCATTATCCGCGACGGTGCATCCGTTGGCGGTGACGGCGAACCGGACGACGTTGTCGGCGCTGTTGGCGACCAACGTTTTTGGGTTTAACGCTCCGGCGATCGCGGCCACCGAGTTTGGTTATGCCGAGATGTGGGCCCAGGATGTGGGAGCGATGCTGGGGTACCACGCCGGCGCAACGTCGGTGGCCTCGACGTTGGCTGCGTTTAGTGTGCCGTCGCTGAATTTGGCGGGGTTGTCGTCGTGGGCGGGCCAGGTCGGTACTGCAGTTGCGGGGGCCGCCTCGGACGTGGGGTCGCAGCTTGTGTCCGGGGGGTCCTCGTTGTCGTCGATGGTTTCGGCGGTTCCGGGTGCGCTGACGTCCGTGGGGTCGTCGGCCTCGGCGCTGCCATGGTCGTCGTTGCTTCAGGTGGGGCAGATCGGGATGTATCCGGCCAGCATGGCGATGTCGCCGATGATGTCGCTGCTGCAGATGGGAATGGGCTCCTCGCACTCGGCCGGCCTGGCGGGTGCGGCCGCCATGGGGGCGGAGGCGGCGACCGGTGCGCCGAAGCTCGCCGGTAACGCGATGCCCGCCGGGATGAAGGCGCTGGGCGGCGCCGGCGGCTTGGGCGCGCACGCGGCAGGGGAATTGGCCAAGGCGCGGTTGGTGGGGGCGATGTCGGTACCGCCGACCTGGGTAGGGTCGACGCCGGCGCGGATGGCGAGCTCGGCGATGTCGGGGCTGGGTGCGGCGGGTGCGCCCAACCCTGCCGAAATGCTGGATCAGGCTGGGGCGGCCGGGGCTCGGACGGGTGGGATGCCGATGATGCCGATGCCCATGGGTGCGGGCGGTGCCGGGGGCGGGATGCCCGGGGGCATGATGGGCCGCGGCGGGGCGAGTCCGCAGCTCACGCAGAATCGTCCTAGTGTGTTGCCGCGGAAGGGGATTGGATAGGACGCGGCGGGTTAGAAGGTTGGGCCATCCCAATGGTCCAACGCGACCACCTCGTCCACGGGACGGCGAACGGCCGGTGCGAACCTGTGCCCGGCACGGAGGCGGCCCACGGGTAGCAGGCACCCCTGGACATACGTTTGCGGAATCCCGAGCAGCCGACGGACCTCGTCCTCGTAGTGCAGGTGCAGGGTCGTCAGGCAGGTCCCGTAGCCGCGGGTGTGCAGCGCCAGCTGAAAGTTCCACGCCGCCGGGAAGATCGAGCCGTACAGCGTGGCCAGGTGAAACGACTCGTCGCCGTCGATGCGCGGCAAGTACGGCTCATAGCAAGGGATTACCAGCACCGGCACCTTCGCCATGTTCTCGACCAGCCACTCCGTGGACGACATCAGCCGGCTCTCGGGAGTGCCGGGCGGCATCAGGTCGGCAAACAGCTTTCCGCCTACCCGTAATAGGTAGGCATCTCGGTACAGCTCGGCGATCGCGCCCCGTGACGCGGGGTCGGTGACGACCAGCCATCGCCAGTTCTGCTGATTCGAACCGTTGGCGGCCTGCAGCCCCGTGCGCAGGCATTCGCGGATGTCGGCGGGGTCGACGGGCGCGTCCAGGTCCAGCGACTTGCGCGCGGAGCGGGTGTTGTTGAGGAGGTAGGAAATGTCCATTTTCAGGTCCAATTATCCGGTGGTGACGCCGAGCTGTGCGGCGACACCGAACACCTCGTCGAAAATCGAATCGGGCACCGTGAAGGGCTCGGTGGCCGACACCTCGTCCAGGTGCGCGACGATGTCGTCGGCGCCCGGGTTGCTGCCCTTCTCGGCAAACCAGCCCTGGCCGAGCCCGACGAACACCCGCGCGAAGCGACCGGCGCAAGCCGAGTAGTTCTGATGGGTGAACTCGCAGGCCCTGCTTGCCAGGAAGACGACGATGGGCACCACCAGCTCGGGCTTGATCACGTCCAGAAAGCCTATGTGTTCGAGGGCTTCCGGGTCTCCCACCGTTTCGGTCACCATCCGCGAAAAGCCAAACGGGAGAACGGTGTTGGATAGGATGCCGTGCTCGGCGCCCTCGATCGCGATCACGTTCGATAGGCCGACCAGCCCGGCCTTGGCCGCCGCGTAGTGGGATTCGAGCGGCTGTCCGAACATGCCTCCCGAGGACGAGATGAACACGAAGCGCCCGTAGCGTTGCTCCTTCATTACCCGGTACGCCGGCTGGCTCAGATAGAACCCGCCGTCGAGGTGCACGGACAGCATCCGTCGCCAATCGTCGCCCGACAGCTCGTCGAACGGAATGCTGTTGAAAATGCCCGCATTACTGACCACGGCGTCCAGCCGGCCGAATCGCGCGACGGCCAGCTCCACGATCGCCTCGCCGCCCTGTGGGCTGGCCACCGAGTGGTGCGATGCCACCGCCGCGCCACCGGCTTGCTCGATCTCGGCGACGACCTGGTCGGCGACGCTGGTGTCGGCGCCCTCGCCGTGCATCGTTGCGCCCAGGTCGTTGACGACAACGGTTGCGCCGCGCCTGGCCAACTCCAGCGCATACAAACGCCCGAGCCCGCGGCCCGCGCCGGTGACGATCGCGACTTGGTCGGTGAAGTCGATCACGGCTGCCCCCTGTTCGTTGAGTTAGCAAGGTGCGCACCGATTTCGGTCAGGTAGGAGTCCGGACCGCCGAGGTAGGCGCTCCAGCTCAGCAGCCGCTTGAGGTAAAGGTGAGCGTCATGCTCCCAGGTGTAGCCGATGCCACCGAACACCTGGATCGCGGTGTCGCCCACGGTGGCCAGCCGCCCGGCAAACGCCTTGGCCCGCAGCGCGGCCAGGTGTCGCTCGTCGGGTTGGGCGGCAGGGGAGTCGGGGGCATCGGCCGCCCACAGCGCGTGGATCACCCCGCTGCGCGCCAACTCGACCGTCTCGTACATGTCGACGCACAGGTGCTGGATCGCCTGGAACGAGCCGATCGCCTGACCGAATTGCTTTCGTACCTTTGCGTATTCGATGGCCAGACGCAGGACGGCGCGCGCGGCGCCAAGAGCATCGGCGGCGGCCGCGATTAGCACATCGTCGACCACCGCCGCGACCGCATCCGAGGACGCGGCGGCCAGGCGGCGCCCGGCCGCGTCGTCGAGGGCCACCCGAAACTGCTTGCGGGTCTGGTCGATACCGGGTTCGGGTGTCACCGAAACGCCGGGAGTTGTGGTCTTGACGGCGTAAAGCGTTGCCCCCTCTCGATCCTCGGCCAGCACCAGCACAACGTCGGCCGCGGCGGCGTCGAGCAGGGAGAACTCGCCCCGCAGTGCTACGTCCGACCCCTGCGGGACCGCGGCGACCCAGGCGTCGTCGAGCGGGCCGACGGCGGCGATGGTGGTGCCGTCGGCGATGCCGGTGAGAAGCTTTGCGGCTAACGGGTCTTGGGCGTGTTGGGCGTGTTGGGCGCCGAACCGGGCCAGCGCCCGCGGCGCGGCGACCGCGGTCGACAGCCACGGTCCCGGGTGCAGCGCGGCGCCCAGTTCCTCGGCGACGACGCCGGCCTCGACCATTGTCATGCCGGCGCCGCCGCACTCCTGCGGCACCAGCAGCCCCGTCGTGCCGAGGTCGGCGAGGCCACGCCAGACCGCGTCGGTAAGGCCCGTCGGATCTTCGAGCAGCGGCCGCACGTGACCCGAAATCGGTGCCCTCTCGGCAAGAAAGCGCCGCGTGGTATCGCGCAGCGCCACCTGCTCGTCGGTCAGTTCCAGGTTCATTTGCGCGGCAATCCCAGCACCCGCTGCGCGGTGATGTTCTTGTTGATCTGGCTGGTGCCGCCCGCGATGGTCAGCGAGCGTGACGTCAGGCGGTAGTCGACCCACTGGTTGCGCACCCCGGGGGTGCCCAGCACGTCGAAGGCCAGGGCGGCCAGGTCCTGTCCGACCTCACCCCACACGGTCTTGGCCAGGCTCGCCGAGCCCAGCGCGACATCGGGCGGGCCGCCGTGCAGGGTCGCGGAGATCGAGCGCTGACACAGCACTTCGAGATATTTGATGCGGACAGCGATTTCGCCCAGGCGCCGCAGTGTCACCGTGTCGTCCAACGCATCGGCCGCGGCGAAATCGGCGACCAATTCCTGCAGGCGCATCTCCATCTCCGCATACAGCCGCGCGGCCCCGGCCCGTTCGTGGCTCAGCGTGGTGGTGGCTACCTGCCAGCCGCCATTGAGCGGACCGAGCAGCGCGTCGGCCGGCACCCGCACGTCGTGGAAGAACATCTCGGCGAAGTCGCTGTCGCCGTTGAGCGTGACGAGTGGACGGACCTCGATGCCGGGCAGCGTCATATCGACGATCAGGCAGGAGATGCCCTGGTGCTTGGGTGCATCGGGATCGGTGCGCACGTACAACTGGCACCAGTCGGCCCGCTGCCCGAGCGAGGTCCAGATCTTCTGCCCGGTGACGACGAAGTAGTCCCCATCCCGCATCGCGCGCGTCCGCAGCGCCGCGAGGTCGCTTCCCGCTTCGGGCTCGGACATGCCCTGACACCAGATGTCGTCGGCGCGCATCATCCGGGGGAGCAGTGTCGTCTTCTGGTCCTCGGTGCCGTACTGCATGATCGCCGGAGCGATGTTGTTCATGCCAATGACGTTGAGCGGCAACGGCGCCCGGGCGCGCGTCGTCTCCTCGGTGTACACCAGTTGCTCGAGCACCGTCGCCCCGCGTCCGCCGTATTCGCGCGGCCAGGACACCGCGGCCCACCCGGCGTCGGCCATCGTGCGGTTGAACGTTCGCAGCACCTCGAATGTGGCATCGGTGCGGCCCGAGGGGCGACGGGCGGCGATCAGCTCATCGGTGAGGTTCGCGACCAGCCATTCGCGCAGCTCGGCGCGGAACAGTTCCACTTCCGCCGGGTATGAGAAATCCACTTGCCTCGACTCAGGTCGTCTCTGGGGTCCGTGATCTCGCGCGATCAATGTGACCAAGCCGGACTTTACGTTGGAGCAGATATTTGGTCAACACACACGCTTCAAGGCTGCGATTGCCCGGGATGGTGGCTACCTGACTGGTGGGGGCTGGTCCCGGAGGACCGACGTCAAGCATGTCGGGCGGCGCTCGGCGGGTCCGGTGGTAACCGAGGCGGCTATGGATGCGGAAGCAATCAACAGCGCGCGTCGATTTGAGGCGTAGTCTGCACCAATCGAGAAGATTGGGAAGATGGCCAACCAGAAGAGCGGGTGGACAACCTTCGCGGGTTTCGTGCTGCTTGTTGTCCTTGTCGGTGGCGGGATTTTGCTGTCCACCCTCACCGGCATGTCCGGGCGGCTCGTCGGGGTTCTGGAAGGATTGGCGATTGCTATGCTGGTCTTTCTCTACGCGGGGTACCTGAAGTACATCCGGCCCCATTTCGCACGGAGCAAGAACACCGGCGAGATCCCCCCGCCCGGGGCAACGCTGTGAGCCAGCACCCGGGGCCCCGGCAGCGAAGTTAAGCCGAGCCAGTCTCGCCGCACGGGTGAGCCGCTTGCCCTCATCTCGCGGCTCGTCGTCGACGGCCGTGTGGTTGCGTCCTTGCCTTCCGGATTGACCGGACTCTACGGTGGAACAGATATTTGGTCAATGAGATCGTGGGTCGGAGGCGAGCGTGTCGCAGGGCTGGAGCTTGCTCGCGTCCGCGCTTGCCGGCCGGCCCGTCGCGGTTGCCGAACTGAAGGCGGGTGAAGCCCCGTGGACGGATGGCCAGACGATCTACGTCGATCCCGACGCGCCGGGCCTCGCGAATCTCGAGACGCTGGCCGTCCAGGCGTCGTTGATCGCCGCCGGCAGCCTGGACCCCCACGTTGTGCGCCAGCTGATCCGGCGCCCCCGGCTGGCCCGGCGCTATCTGGCGGTCGAGGGCCACCGCGCTCTCGTCGGCAACGACGGCCTGCTGCCCGGCGTCCTGGCGTCTCTGGCCAACCGCGACATCGCGGGGCGTAGCGATTCGCCCGCCGCTTCGCTGCGCATTGCCGCGGGGCGGGCCGCGGTCGACGAGCCGGCGCCGGAGTTCGGCGTGATCCGTGCGGGCAAGGTGCTGGCCGTCTGCGCTCGAGCGGCCGAACAGCACGAGCAGGCCGAACATGTGCCGCACGGCCGCGGCGGGGCGGCACTGGCCGGGCTCCAGGAGTTCCACGACGACGCGGTGGATGAGTCGGAAGATCTAGCCGATCCAGATCCGTTCACCAGCCCGGTCGGCGGGGGCGGCTTCATCGGCAAGTGGCTGAAGAGACTGCTGTCTTCGACGCGCAAGACCGGCCGCGGTGGCGGACCGCCAGGCGCGGATTCCCCGACGCATCGCACTAACTCGTCGAAGCGCGGCGTCGACGCCGTGTCGTCGCTGGCCCCGACGCCGAGCGAGGACCTCAACGACAAAGACGCCGTCGTGGACGGGGTGCGGTACCCGGAATGGGACGCCGCCCGCAAGTGCTATCGGCCCGCGTGGTGCACCGTGCGCGAGGTCGAGCCGAAGATCAAGCTCTCGGCCACCCAGGCGATCGACGCCGCCGTCGGGGTGCGGCGCCCGCTGTCACGGCTTGGCATGGGCCTGCACCGCCGCCCCCGCCAGTCGCAGGGCGACGACATCGACATCGACGCGGCGGTGGAAGCCCGGGTCGCGGTGTTGGCCGGGTCGGTGCCGGACGAGGCGGTGTACCTGGACAGCCTGCGCCGCCGGCGTGACCTGTCGGTGCTGCTGCTGCTCGACGTGTCGGGGTCGGCGGCCGAGCCGGGAACGGTGGGTCGCACGGTGCACGAACAACAGCGTGCGGCGGTCGCGGCCCTGACCGTTGCGCTGCACGACCTGGGGGACCGGGTTGCGCTCTACGCCTACTACTCGCAGGGTCGGGCAGCGGTCAGCATGGTGCCAGTCAAGCGATTCGACGATCACCTGGATGCGCGAATTATGCTGCGGATCAACAGCTTAGAACCCTGCGCATACTCACGGCTGGGCGCGGCGATCCGGCACGGCTCGGCGGTCTTGGAGGCGCGCGGGGGTACGTCCCGGCGGCTGTTGGTGGTGCTGTCCGACGGCCTCGCCTACGACCACGGGTACGAGCGGGCCTACGGTGCCGCCGACGCACGCCGGGCTTTGACCGAGGCCCGTCGCCGCGGCACCGGCTGTGTGTGCCTGACGATCGGCGCGGGCACCGACGTTCGATCCCTGCGCAGGGTGTTCGGCAGCGCCGCGCACGCGACGATCGCGCGCCCCGATCAACTCGCGGGCGTGATCGGGCCGCTGTTTCGGTCCGCGCTGCGCTCCGCTCAGGCCAGTCGCAGGCACGCCTGATGCCATGTCCCAGAATGCAGTTGGCGAGAGCCCTGAATCGCAACCAACCCGAATACCTTCACTTCAGCGTACTTGAAACAAACATCTGTTCCGGTTAGGCTGCACGGAACGGCGGAAGGGGCGTGATGGCCGACGAGTCCGGGATCGCTTGCCGGAACGGGGCTAATTCCGACGAAGGTCCCGAATCGGCAGATCCCGACCCTGAAGGCGACGGTGCGGGGGCGCGGCCCTACTACCAGGCGATCGGTAGCGAAGAGGCAGTCTTCAAGGCCGCGTACCGCCAGGGCCTGGCGCTCGTCCTGAAGGGGCCGACGGGATGCGGCAAGACCCGCTTCGTCGAGGCGATGGCGCACGATCTCGGCAGGCCGCTGATCACGGTCGCGTGCCATGACGACCTCACCACGGCGGACCTCGTCGGCCGGTACCTGCTGCGCGGCGACGAGACGGTGTGGATGGACGGTCCGCTGACCAGGGCGGTGCGCGAGGGCGCTATCTGCTACCTCGACGAAGTGGTGGAGGCCCGGCAGGACACGACGGTAGTGCTGCATCCGCTGGCCGACCACCGGCGGCAGCTACCCATCGAGCGCCTCGGGGTCACGCTGGATGCGGACCCCGGGTTCGGCCTGGTGGTGTCCTACAACCCGGGCTATCAAAGCGTGCTCAAGGACCTCAAGGATTCCACCCGACAGCGGATGGTCGCGATCGAATTCGGTTTCCCCGCAGCCGATGTCGAAGAGGGGATCGTTGCGCACGAGGCCGGCGTCGACGATGCCACCGCGGCTGAGCTGGTGCGCTTCGGCCAGGCCGTCCGCCGTTTGGAAACCGGCGGGCTGCGTGAGGTGGCGTCCACCCGCGTGCTGATCGCGGCGGGCAGGCTGATCGCCGAGGGGCTGCCCATGCGGGAGGCGGCGCGGGCCGCGATCGCCGGACCGCTCACCGACGATGTGGCGGTGGGTAGGGGCCTGCACGAGATGATTGACGTCTACCTGGGCGGGTCTGGCAGACCCCGATGATTATCACGCCGACTGACGCGCCGTGCCGCCGCCCGTGGCGCCAAAACAAACATTAGGTCAGTAACTCCGGGAGGTCAGATGTCCTACGAAAGCAGCGCAGAGCCCATCAAGGTCGGCTACCTGATGGACTTCGCGCTCCCGCCGGGGTTTCCGGAGGAACTGAAGGCGTCATTCACCCAATGCTTTGACCTCGTCTTCTCCGAAGCGCTCGAGCAAAAACTGATGGATCGTCCGGTGCAGATGATCTACCGCGAGGTGGAGGGGCTGCCGAAGGGGTCGGTGAAGGCGGTGATCGATGCGTTCGGTGACCTCGTCGACGAGGGCTGCCTGGTGGTGTTCGGACCGCACATCACCGACAACTGCGTGCCGACACGGGAGGCGATCGAGGAGCGCTTCAAGGTCCCGGCGATCGCCGTCACAGGTACCGACGATTGGCTCGGCGAGTGGACCTTCGCGTTCCCGCAGGGATCGATGACCGACGAGCCGATCTTCATCGCCGACCTGGTCGCAAAGCGGGGGCTGAGCAGTGTCGGCGTCCTGGTCGAGCAGAACCTGATCGGCGAGAGCTACCTGAAGAACCTGCGAAGCGCGTGCGCGCGCAAGGGAATCCGCATCGTTGCCGAGGCCGCGATCGCCCAGACCGCCCAGGACATCAACGACGCCGTGCGCACCCTGCACGACGCCAAGGCCGAGGCGATCGTGCACCTCGGGTTCGGTTTCGGGATCGTGTTCATCAACCCGGCACTCGAGGCCGTCGACTGGGACCCACCCCGGTTTACCACCACCGCGTTTCAAAACGCGTGGGTCAACCCCATCATGTGGACCGCGTTCATGGGCTGGGTCGGGGTCGATCAGTACGACGAGGGCAACGCGATCGGACAGGATTTCCTGGACCGCTACGCGAAGAGGTACAACGGCAGTCGCCCGGAATACTGTGTGCCGGTGGTGAACCGGGACGTCGCCGCGACCCTGGTGCGCGCCTTCACCGACTCGCACCCGCTGAGCCCGCGCGGCGTCAAGGAGGCGCTGGAACGCGTCAAGATGATGCCCGCCGCGTCGGGCGCGCCCGGCACCCGGGTGTCGTTCGGCAAATGGACCCGCCGGGCCTGGATGGGCGCGGGCTACCTGGTCGCCCGGACCCTCGACGCCGACGGCGTCAACTCGAAATTGGTCGATCGGTTCGGGGAGGAGGGCTGACGCATGTCTAACGAGCTAGAGAAGCTAGAGAGGCTGGAGGAGAAGCCCAGCCGGCCGCACGGAGCCCAAAAGCGAAGCTGGGGAGGCTGGGGTGGATGGATAGCCGGCACCGCGCTGGCGGCGTTCGCGCTCTTCTTCATCGCCAATTGCCGCACCGCCCTGGACCCGCGCGTCGCCAACCCGAACGTGCAGGGCCGGCCGCGTCCGGTCCGGTTCCTGTTTGGGCTGGACTACATCACCTTCCTGGACGCTGCGACCGCCGTCGCGCTGGTGGTGCTGCTGGTCTTATTCATCAGGGGCTGGCGGCGCAATCCGGGCAGTCCGGTGATGCTGATGTTCCTGTGCACCACGCTGATCGTGTGGCAGGACCCGATCATGAACTGGGCGCCGTTCGCGGTGTACAACCCGGACCTCATCCACTGGCCGGAGTCGTGGCCGCTGGTATCGCTGTCGCCGACCGTCGAACCGTTCGTGGTGTTCGGCTACGTGATGTTCTATTTCGGCCCGTACTTCCCGGGGATCTGGACCCTGCGCAAGCTGCAGGCGAAATACGGCCCGGAGTCCTATGTTTCGCGGCATCCGCTGATCTGCCTGGGCGGGATCGTCCTGGTTGTCGGGTTCATCATGGATGCCTGGCTGGAGATTCAGCTGGTGCACGCGGGCATGTACATCTATTCGCAGGTGATTCCCTGGGGCTCGGTCTTCACCGGCACGACGTTCCAGTTCCCGCTGATCTGGGAGTCGTTCTCGGTGACGTTCGTGATGATCCCGGCCGCGATCCTGTGCTACCGCGACGACACCGGCAAGTCGGTGGCCGAGAAGTTGGCCGCCAAGGCCAAGCTCTTCCCGGGCCGTCCGGTGCTGGGCACGTTCCTGGTGATGTTCGCCATCATCAACGTGTCCTACTTCGCCTATGGGGCATGGTTCGCGGCGATCAAGATCAGCCACGCGGCGACTTCGGTTGCCTGCCCGTGGCCGTATCCTGAGGCCAAAGTCTATGACCCGCAAGGGTATTACGAGAAGGCGGGCGCGCGAGGCCCGTTCTCGGTGGGCATCTGGTCGACCTGGGCGAGCGGCGAACCGAACGGGCGGCCCCACGTCGACCCGCCGCCACCCGGTGTAGGCGCCTGTGCGGGCGAGAATGGCTGAGCCGCCCGCGGTCCGCGCGGTCATAGTCACCGGTGCGTCCCGCGGGCTGGGGTTTGCCTCCGCCGTGCGGCTGCATCGCGAGGGGTGGCGGGTGGTCGCGGCCATGCGGTCACCCGACCACGGGATGACGTTGCTGCGGCAGGCGACTGGGGCAGGCGAAGACGACGGCCGGCTGATCGGTGTGCAACTCGACCTGCTGGACGCCGCGTCGATCTCCGCGGCCGCCAAGGCGATCGAGGAAGCCGTCGGCGCGCCGTACGCGCTGGTGCACAATGCGGGGATCTCCGCCGCCGGAATGGTGGAGGAGACCGATATGGCGCTGTGGCAGAGGATGTTAGCCACCAGCGTGCTGGGTCCCGTTGCGCTGACCCAGGCGTTGTTGCCGTCGATGCGGGCGGCGGGGGAGGGCCGCATCGTGTTGGTGGCCAGCACGGCCGGGGTGCGGGGTCAGCCGGGAACCGCGCCGTATTCGGCGGCCAAGGGCGCGTTGGAGCGGTGGGGTGAGTCGATGGCGTGCGAGATCGCGCCCTTCGGCCTGGGCGTCACCATTTTGGTGGCCGGCACCTACCACACCGACATCATCACCGACGCGGGCACCACCGACGATCGGGATTTCGGCGGCCCGTACGCCCGGCTGCACGCCACGATGAACACCCGCGGGAGGTTCGCGATACGTTTCGCCAGGCCACCCGAGAGGTTCACCGACGGCGTGCTCAAGGCGCTGGATGACCGGAAGCCGTTCCGCCGCCGCGGTGTTGGGCCGGATGCCGCGATGATGCTGGCTGCCAATAGGATCCTGCCGGCCGCGGGCATGCACCACGTGTCGCGAGTCGTGCTGGGCATACCGAGGCAGGGTTCGATGCGCGGCGGCGCGTGGCCGTTGACGACCGCCCAGCGGGGGATCGTGCTCGTCGCGCGCGTGCTTCCAGAGCCGGTGTTGCGGCGATTGGCGTCTATGGCGGCGAGGCGCCGCGAGGGGAGCAAAGGGAAATAATGGAGCAGCTTTTCGATGACCTGGAGGATTTCGGCTCCTTCGACGACGCGATCTCCGGTGATGTTCGGGACCCGTACACCGAACTGGCGCGGCTGCGCCGCGAGGAACCGGTGCAGCGACTCGAAACGTCGGGGGCGCTTCCGCATGAGGAGTCGCTGCCGATGTTCATCGTGTATCGCTACGAGGACGTCCAGCAGATGCTGCGCGATAACGAGACGTTCTCGTCGGCGGCCGTCATCACCGCGTTCGGCCCGGTGCTGGGTGAGGGCGTGATGCTCGGCATGGACGAGCCGATCCACGGCAGGCTGCGGTCTCTGGTGTCAAAGGCGTTCTCGCAGAAGTCATTAGCGCGTTGGCAGGACGAGTTGTTGGGCCGCGTGGCGAACAGCCTGATCGACGAATTCGCGCCCCATGGCAAGGCGGACCTGGTGAAGGAGTTTACGTTCGACTACCCGAGCCAGATCATCGCGGGCCTGTTGGGCTTGCCGGAAAAGGACTACCCGCAGTTCCAGCGGTGGTCGATTTCGCTGCTGAGTTGGCTGATGAACCCGGAGCGGGGGCTGGCGGCATCGGCCGCCCTGTGTGACTATTTCGCCCCGATACTGCAGGCCCGCCGCGCCGAGCCGAAGGACGACCTGATCAGCGCGCTCGGTGCCGCCGAGATCGACGGGGAAAAGCTCGCGGACGAGGAGATCTTCTCGTTCCTTCGGCTGCTGCTCCCGGCCGGGGTCGAGACGACCTACCGGTCGCTGGGCAGCCTGCTGTTCGGCCTGCTCTCGGATCCCCGGCAATTGGACGCGATCCGCGCCGACCGGTCGCTGCTTCCGCAGGCGATCGAGGAAGGCGTGCGATGGGAACCGCCGTTGTTGACCATCACCCGGGTGGCGACTCGCGACACCGAACTCGGCGGCGTGCCGATCCCCGCCGGGGCGACGGTGATGCCGATGCTGGGTTCGGCGAACCGGCAGGAAGACCGCTATCCGAATCCGGACACGTTCGACATTCACCGCCAAGCCAAGGCGAATCTGGGCTGGGGCCACGGCGTGCACGTCTGCCTCGGCATGCACCTGGCGCGGCTGGAGATGCGCACCGCGATCAATCTTTTGTTGGACCGGCTGCCGAATCTCCGGCTGGACCCCGGCGGCGACGATCCGCACATCCGCGGGCAGGTCTTCCGGTCGCCGACGTCGTTGCCGGTGCTGTTCAGTGTTCAATAAAAGCCCAGTGACCCTGCAAGGTTGCCAATCGGCTAGTTTCCAGTAAGGCTCTCCATAGTGCGCGAAAGCCCCCGAACGAATTAAAAGAGAGTGACAGATATGGCTGACACTGTAAAGGTCCGGTTCGAGCCGAAGATGATGATCGACGGCAAGCTCGTCGACGGGCAGGCCGGCACCTTCACCAACATCAACCCGGCCACCGAGGAGTCACTCGGCGAGGTCGCCGACGCCTCGATCCAGGACATGCACCGCGCTATCGACGCGGCCCGGCGCGCCTTCGACGAGACCGACTGGTCGACGAACCGCGAGCTGCGCAAGCGCTGCCTGTTGCAACTCCACGATGCGATCGAGGAGGAAAAGGAGGAGCTGCGCGAGGAGCTCATCCTCGAGGTCGGCTCCCCCCGGGCCATCACGTTCGGCCCCCAGCTGGACGCGCCGCTGCAAGACGGGCTGAAGTACCCGGCCCGGCTGATCGACGAGTACGCCTGGGAGACCGACCTCGGCGACAGGGTCATCAGCCTGACCGGCGCGAACACCACCATCAAGGTCTGGCGGGAGCCGGTCGGCGTGGTCGGCGCGATCGTGCCGTGGAACTTCCCGTTCGAGGTCACCATCAACAAGCTCGGCCAGGCGCTGGGGACCGGCAACACGGTCGTGCTCAAGCCGGCGCCCAACACGCCGTTCAACGCGACCCGGCTGGGCCGGCTGATCGCCGAGAAGACTGACATCCCGGCCGGCGTCGTCAACGTCGTCACCGCGTCGGATCACTTTGTGGGCGAAGAACTTACGCTGTCGCCCAAGGTCGACCTGATCTCGTTCACCGGGTCGACGGTGGTCGGCAAGCGGATCATGGAAAAGGGCGCCGCGACCATGAAGCGGCTGTTCCTGGAGCTCGGCGGCAAGTCGGCCACGATCGTGCTCGAGGACGCCGATTTCGGGTTGGCCTGCGCGATCGGTATAGCGCCGTGCATGCACGCGGGGCAGGGCTGCGCGAACCCCACCCGGATGCTGCTGCCGCGGTCCCGCTACGACGAGGGCGTGGCGATCCTCAAGAGCATCTACGAGAACGTCACCTGCGGCGACCCGCAGGACCCCGGAACGCTGTGCGGCCCGGTGATCTCGCAGCGGCAGTTCGAGCGGGTGACCTCCTACATCAACAAGGGCGTCGAAGAGGGCGCGACCGCGCTGGTCGGCGGGCCCGGGGCGGCCACCGGTTTCGACAAGGGATACTTCATCAGGCCAACGCTTTTCACCGACGTCGACAACAAGATGACCATCGCCCAGGAGGAGATCTTCGGGCCGGTGCTCTCGGTCATCCCGTTCGACGACGAGGAGGACGCGATCCGGATCGCCAACGACAGCGTGTACGGTCTGGCCGGCAACGTGATGTCGGGCTCGCTGGAGCACTCGCTGGCCGTGGCGCGCCGGATCAGGGCCGGCTTCATCGGCGTCAACGGCGGCGCCCCCTACGGCGCCGACACGCCCTTCGGCGGGTACAAGGACAGCGGGGTGGGCCGGCAGAACGGCATCGCCGGATTCGACCAGTACACCGAGATCAAGTCCGTGGGGTATCCCGCCGGCTAGCCGCGCGCGGTTGTACGCGAATACGCCTCGCGGGGCGGCATTTCGGGCGCGCAAAGGCCCAGGGACTAAGGCCCAGAGAGCAAAGGAACGGTCATCTCCGCACGAGTTCGTGTTCGATGAGTTCGCGGTAGATCGGCGTGCGCATGAGTTCGGTGTGGGTGCCGGTGGCCTGAATCCGGCCCTGCTGCAGGACCAGGATTTGGTCGGCGTGGGTGACGGTGGAGAGTCGGTGGGCAACCACGAGGAGACTGCGCTGGCCGCGCGCCTGCAGCAGGTTGGTCATCACGTCGTACTCGTTGGCGCGGTCGAGATGGGCGGTCGGCTCGTCCATCAGGATGAGCTGCGATCGCGACAGGAAGGCACGGGCCAGGGCCAGCCGCTGGCGCTGGCCACCGGAAAGGCCGCGCCCGCGTTCGAGCACCGGGTTGTCGAGTTGTTCAGGGAGACGTGCGATTTCGTTGGCGATGTTCGCTTGCTCGAGGACGCGCCATAAGTCCGCGTCGTCGGCGTCGGGATTGGCGATGAGCAGGTTGTCGCGGATGGTGCCATGAAGCACCGGCGCGTCCTGTTCGAGCAACCCGAGTCGGCCGCGGAGCTCGTGGAGGGGGAAGCCGCGGAAGTCGCGGCCCTCCCAGCGCACCGTCCCCGCACCGGGGTCATGGAACCGGCACAGCAACGCCAGGACGGTCGACTTCCCCGCTCCGGACGGGCCGATCAACGCGGTGATCTGATCTCGGCCGAGGGTGAAGGAGACGTCGTCGAGGACGGGGTCCCCGCCGTAAGAGAACGACACCTGGTCGAATTCAACCAGCGGCGACGCGCTTTGGCTTTCGCCCAGAAAATCTGGTGCAGACGGCGCCTCGGCGCGGTCGGCAGCGGCCAGTTGCGGCGGGTCGCCTTCCGGCAGCTCCCGCAGGGTGGCGGTGAGGTGTTGATAACCGCCGGCCGAGATACGCAGTGTGGACATTGCGGCGAAGCCACCGGTGATGGGAAAGACCGCGTACATGGCCAAGGCGAACAAGGTGACGAACTGGCCGACCGTTAAGTCATGGTCAGCGACGCGGCGCCCATCGATGATCATGATTGCCAGAAATGAGCCGGTGACGCCCAAACGGACGAAGGAACTGGCGATGGCGGTGGATAACGCCAGGCGGACGCCGGACGCGTAGGCGGCGCGCGCGCTGACGCTGATGGACTTCACCTCGCGGTCTTCGGCGCCGAACAGCTTGACGGTGCGCGCCGCGCCCAGGGCTCGGTCCAAGCCGGACGTGTAGTCGCCGAGCATGCTCTGACGATCCAACGAGGCGCGTTGGATCCGGGACAGGAACGGACCGGCGGCGGCGAACGCCAGGACCATGACGGCTACCACGATGCCGACGGTTACCGCGTCGATCGAGATCATGATGATGCCCACGCCGACGAAGGTCAGCGCCCCAAAACCGATGTCGGCGAAGGCGCGTGGCATCTCGCGCAACAGGCCGGCGTCGCTGGTGCCGCGGGCCAGCAGGTCTCCGGTGCGACCCCGATCCAAGAATCCAATGGGCAGGCGCACAACATGATTGGTGAAGTCGGCCCGTATTCCTAACACGAGCTTCTCGCCGGTCCGTTCGAGCTGAAAATGGCCGAACGCCTCCGCCAGTAGCTGCCCGGCAAGCATGATTCCCAGCAGGAGGGCCCACGTGAGGAAGGGCGCGCCCTTCGTCGCGCGGTCGACGAGCTGGCCGGCCAGGAGTGGCTGCACCAGTGTCAGCACGGTCGCGATTCCGAGCAGAATGAGGCTCACCGTCATCGACACCCATTGGGCCCGAAGCAGGCTGAACATGCTGCGATGGACGATGGGTGGGGGATTCCCGGCTGGCGCTGTCAACACTGATCCTTTTCGTTCACCGGAGCATCCCGGGTTTGACGCACACCTCGTTTCGGTTGACCGGTGTGCTTGCCGATCTGGCCAGATTAGACCGTGCCGGCAACGGTTAGGTTCGATTCGGCACGTCGGCCTCGCGCCAGGACTGCCGGACCCAGTTGCGTCCTGGGCCTGACCCGGTGAGGCAGGTGTCGCTCTAGAACCGGTGTTCCGCCGTGCGTGAAATTGGGCCCCGTGCGAACCTTGCTAGCCCGCGCTTAGCGCCAGGTCAGCACCGACCGACCGGCAACCCCGCAGGTCAGCGCCTCGGCGGCGAAGCACGTGTGCAGCCCGGCGGCGCAAAGCCAGGTTCGGGCATTTTTGGTATTCAAGCGCGGCTACCGAAGGGCCCGGGCTATCATCAGCGCTTGATGAGAGCCAAGGGGCAGGGGAATTAGTGAGCACCAATCCATTCGATGACGATAATGGCAGCTTCTTCGTCTTGGTGAACGACGAGGAACAACACAGTCTGTGGCCAACTTTCGCTGACGTTCCTGACGGTTGGCGGGTGGTTTACGGCGAGGCGACCCGCGCTGAGTGTCTGGACTATATCGAACAGAACTGGCCCGATATACGGCCGAAGAGTCTGCGCGACAGGCTGGCACAGCAGAGCGGCGGGTCCGATTCATAACCGCTTCTGGATTGGAGCCAGTGGATGGAACCGGATGACGGCGCGCTCCCGCACGGTACCGAAACGATCGGAGACATCAATATAGATGTGCTTTCCGCGCGAGGCGCGGAAAGCACAGGGGAACCGATCGGCGAAGTGACCCTCAAAGAGCGGCTGGCCGCCTTGCAGCAGGAACGTCACCGCCTGGTGCTGGAGGCGGTAAGCGCGGAGGCCGCGAAGATGCTGGGTGAGCCGGATCCGCGGTCGCTCAATCCGGATCTGGCCTTCTCCGAGTTGGGATTTGACTCCAAGATGACGGTCGAGCTTTGCAATCGGTTGGCGGCGGCTGCGGGCCTGCGGCTGCCTGAAACGGTTGGGTGGGATTACAACTCGGTGTCGGCGTTAGCGCGGTACCTGGATGCCGAGCTGTCCGGAGGGGACCGGGGGGCGTTGCCCCTCCCCGGCGCCGGCGCCAATGACCTCGCGGCGCTCGAAGACGAGCTGAAGAAGGTCGAAGAAATGGTGGCGGCTATTGGGCCCGGCGAGAAACAGCGCGTGGCCGATTGTTTGCGTGGCATTTTAGGCACCATTACCGACGCGGAAGAAAGCTTGGGTAAGCGGATCCAGGCGGCCGCGACCCAGGACGAGATTTTCCAGCTCATTGACGCCGAGCTCGGTGAGTGATGGTGGGCTGCAAACGACGACGACTATGAGCAATGAAGTCCCCGACCCGCACAACGAAAAGCTCTTCCGGTATCTGAAAAAGGTTGCAGTCGAGCTCGACGAGGCACGCGAACGGCTGCGGGAATACGAATACCGCGCGTCAGAGCCGGTGGCGGTGGTGGGTATGGCGTGCCGGTTCCCCGGTGGGGTGGATTGCGCGGCGGGGTTGTGGGACTTGGTCAGCGCCGGGCGCGACGGCGTGGGGGAGTTTCCCCCGGATCGGGGCTGGAATCCGGCCGAGTTGTTTGATCCTGATCCCGATGCGCCGGGCAAGACCTACACCCGCCACGGCGCGTTTGTTGCCGACGCCGCCGGGTTCGACGCGGACTTTTTCGGGATTTCGGCGCGGGAGGCCAGCGCGATCGATCCCCAGCAGCGGCTGCTGTTGGAGGTGTGCTGGGAGGCGCTGGAGACCGCCGGCGTCGACCCGGCCGGCTTGGCGGGCACCGACACCGGGGTGTTCGTCGGGACTTGGGCGCAGCCCCCTTATGGCGCAGGCGATTTGGGCGGTGTTGAGGGTCACGCGTTGACCGGTGGCTCCGCCAGCGTGGCTTCCGGGCGGGTGGCCTACACGTTGGGGTTGCAGGGCCCGGCGGTGTCGGTGGATACGGCGTGTTCGTCGTCGCTGGTGGCCACGCATTTGGCCTGCCAGTCGCTGCGCAACCGGGAATCGGGGCTGGCGCTGGCCGGCGGGGTGACGGTGATGACCATTCCGGGAATGTTCATCGACTTCGCCCGGCAGCGTGGGCTGGCCCCCGACGGCCGGTGCAAGTCGTTCTCCGCGGCCGCTGACGGTGTTGGGTGGGGCGAAGGCGCGGCGGTGCTGGTACTGGAACGCCTCAGCGACGCCCACCGCAACAACCATCGGTGCTGGCGGTCATCGCCGGCTCGGCCGTCAACCAGGACGGCGCCTCCAACGGGCTGACCGCGCCTAACGGGCGTGCCCAGCAGCGCGTGATCGCCCAGGCGGTGGCCAACGCCGGCATTGGGATGGATCAGGTGGACGTGGTCGAGGCCCACGGCACCGGCACCACCTTGGGGGACCCGATCGAGGCCGCCGCCCTGATCGCCACCTACGGCGCGCACCGGGACCGCGAGCACCCGCTGTGGCTGGGGTCGATTAAGTCCAACATCGGCCACACCCAGGCCGCGGCCGGGGTAGCCGGGCTGGTCAAGATGATCCTGGCGCTCAACCACGACACCTTGCCCCCGACTCTGCACGCGGATGAGCCCAGCCCGCGCGTCGACTGGTCCGGGACGGTGCGGCTGCTCACCGAGGCTGTTCCCTGGCCGCAGACGGATCATCCCCGCACCGCGGCGGTGTCGTCTTTCGGGTTCAGCGGGACCAACGTGCATCTGATCCTGCAACAAGCCTCGGCCGTGGCGACTGGGGATGCCAATGGTGAGGCAACTGGTGAGGCTGCTGGGGATGAGGCGCCCGCGCGCGTCGTGACGGAACCCGTCGAGGAGCCCCCGGTGTGGGTGTGGCCGGTCTCGGCGCGCAGTCCGGCGGCGCTGTCCGCCCAGGCCGAGCGGCTTTACCAGCACCTGACCGGCCAGCCGGATCTGGATCTCGTCGATGTGGCCTACAGCCTGGCGGTCACCCGCGCCCAGCACCCGCATCGGGCCGCCATCACCGGGGGCGGCACAAGCCCCCGCGAGGGGCTGCTGGGGGCCCTCAAGGCGCTGAGCAGCGGCCAACCACACCCGCAAGTGACCCGACACCACCATCCGGCGCGCCTGGCCGGCAAGACCGTGTTCGTGTTTCCCGGGCAGGGCGGCCAATACCCCGGCATGGGCTGGGAGCTGTACGGCCGCCACCGCGGTTTCGCTGCCGCCCTTGATGAGTGCGATGAGGCGTTGCGGCCGTTCACGGGGTGGTCGGTGCGCGACGTGTTGCGCCAAGACCCGGCGGCGCCGTCGCTGGATCGCGTCGATGTGGTCCAGCCGGTGTTGTTTGCGGTGATGGTGTCGCTGGCCGAGGTGCTGGGCGGCTACGGTGTGGTGCCCGATGCGGTGATCGGGCATTCGCAGGGGGAGATCGCCGCCGCGTGTGTGGCGGGGGCGTTGTCGTTGCAGGACGCGGCCAGGGTTGTGGCGCTGCGCAGTCGGGCGTTGAGCGAGCTGTCCGGTGGTGGCGCGATGGTCTCAGTGCTGCTGGGGGCCGACGAGCTGCGGGCGCGCTTGGGGCGGGCTGGTCTGAAGTCGTTGAGCATTGGCGCGATCAACGGCCCGTCGCACACGGTCGTCAGCGGTGCGGCGGGTGCGGTTGAGCAGTTCGTCGAGGCCTGCAATGACGGGGTCATCGATGGGGTCGAGGTCCGCCGCATCGAGGTGGATTATGCGTCGCATTCGGCTCAGGTCGAGGCGCTGCGTGAGCGGCTGTTGGGTGAGCTGGCCGAGGTGAGTCCCCGTGCGGCGCGGGTCCCGCTGTATTCCACGGTGGAAGGCGCGGTGTCGGGCGATCCGCTGGACACCACCGTGATGGGCGCCGACTACTGGTATCGCAACCTGCGTGAGCCGGTGCGGTTTTATGACGCCGTGGCCGGGCTGCTCGGTCAGGGCGAGCAGATCTTCGTCGAGATCGCACCACACCTGGTGTTAGCCCCGGCCATCACCGACATGCTGGCCAATGTCGGTGGGCGGGCCTCCTCGGCGGTGATCACCACGCTGCACCGTTATCGCCCCGACCTGGACGCGCTGGCCACCGACGCTGGGCAGGCTGCACACCCATGGTCATAGCCCGTCGTGGCGGCGCCTTTACCCGCACGCGCACGCCGTGGAATTGCCGACCTACCCCTTCGAGCACCGCGCCTATCGGTGGCTGGACCCGTCCCACGGCGGGGATGTCAGCACCGCCGGTTGGGACCCGTCGGAGCACCCGTTGTTGGGTGCGGTGACCGAGCTGGCTGATCAGGACCAGATCGTGGTGAGTGGGCGGTTGTCGACGGCGACGCAGGGTTGGCTGGCCGGGCACATGCTCGGTGAGCGGGTGCTGTTCCCGGCGACGGGGTTCATTGATGTGGTGCTGGCCGCCGGTGAGCGGCTGGGTTGTTTGGTGATCGACGAGTTGGTGTTGCATGCCCCGTTGGTGTTGGTGCAGCATCCGCCGACCGATGTGCAGGTGACGGTGGGTGCGCTGGTGGACGACACGCGCCGGCCGTTTACCGTGCATGCCCGGGTGGGCGGTGATGGCGCTGGGTGGACGTTGCATGCCGGCGGGGTGTTGAGCAACGAGGCGCCCGCCCCGGTGGCCCCGGCGGCGGCGCCGGTGGGTGTGGTGGAGCCCGTTGACGCGGACGGTTTTTATGCGGGGTTGGCCGAGCAGGGTTACCGCTATGGCGGGCTGTTTCGGTCGTTGCGGGGTATCGGTGGCGATCCGGCGCGTCCGGATGTGGTGTATGCGCGGGTGGGGTTGCCCGCCGATACCGATGTCGCTGGTTTTGGTGTGCATCCGGCGTTGCTGGATGCCGCGTTGCAGGGGTTGGTCGCGGGGTTTGTGAACCCCTCGGCTGACGGGGCTGATTCCGGTGGCGGGGTGCCGCGGGTGCCGTTTGCGTTTAGCGGGGTCGGCTTGCACGCCACGGCGGCCACGGCGCTGGATGTGGAGTTGGTGCGTACCGGTGCGGATACGTTCCGGTTGTGTGCGACCGATCCGGCCGGTGCGCCGGTGATCAGCATCGACACGTTGACCGTGCGTGCGGTGTCTGAGGGTCTGGGCCAGCGGGCCCCGGCCGGGGCCGCAGGCGACGGTCTGTTCGAGCTGGCCTGGTCACCGGCGCCCGAGGACACCTCGGCCCCGTCGGTGCCGGGGTGGGCGGTGCTGACCGAGGATCCCGACCGGCTGCCCGCCGACCTGCGGGGCGGCGAAATCCTCTCCGGGCTGGCCGGTTTGGGGTCGTGCCCGGAGCTGGTGATCTGGCCGTTGCCGCTGCCCGAGAGCCCCGAGGCCCCGGAAAGCGTCGGGGCGGACGGTGACCCGCTGCCGCGGTTGCATGACCTGACCCGCCGCACCGTGTCCAGGTTGCAGGAGTGGTTGGCCAGCCCGGAGACCAGCGCGTCGCGGCTGGTGATCTTGACCCGCCACGCGGTGAGCATCGGGGCGGGCGACCGGGCCCCCGATGTGGTGCATGCGGCGGCGTGGGCGTTGATCCACAGCGCGCAAAGCGAGCATCCGCAGCGGGTGATGGTGCTCGACACCGATGACACCGCGGCCAGCGAGCAGGCGTTGTTGGCCACCCTGGTGCGGTGGCCGGCCGGCGAACCCCAGTTGGTGTTGCGTCATGGCAGCGCCTATCTGCCCCGGTTGACCCGGGCGCGGGCGCTGATCCCGCCGGCGAGCGCGGACTGGAAGCTGGACACCACCGGCAAGGGTGACTTGGCCAACCTGGCGCTGCTGCCCACCGAGCCCGCGGTGTTGGGTCCCGGGCAGGTCCGCGTCGCCGTCCGTGCGGCCGGGCTGAACTATCCGCGACGTGCTGGTGGCGGTGGGTGCCGTCGGCGACGAGGGGCTGGGTGGGGAGGCCGCCGGGGTGGTCATCGAGACCGCCCCGGATGTGACCGCGTTCCGGATCGGCGACGCCGTGATGGGGCTGTTCCCGCAGAACGGGTTCGCGCCCACCGCGGTCACCGATCACCGGCTGTTGGTGGGCGTCCCGGCGGGGTGGTCGTTCGCTCAGGCCGCGTCGGTGCCGGTGGCGTTTGTGACGGCCTACCTCGCGCTGGTCGAGATCGCGGGGCTTGCCGGGGGGCAGCGGGTGCTCATCCACGCCGACGCCGACGCGGTGGGGCAGGCCGCCATCCAGATCGCCCGGCACCTGGGTGCGGAGGTGTATGCCACCGCGCATCCCAGCAAGCACGCTGTGCTGGAAGGCCTGGGCGTGGCGCGCGGGCACATCGCCTCCTCGCGCAGCCCGAATTTCGGGGCGACGTTCGGTGCGGCGTCCGGCGGGCAGGGCATGGATGTGGTGCTCAACTGCTTGACCGGGCTGTTCATCGACGTGTCGCTGGACCTGTTGGGCCCGGGTGGTCGGTTCGTCGAGATCGGTAAGACCGACATCCGTTCGCCGGGGCAGATCGAGGCGACCCACCCCGGCGTCGGGTATCACCCGGTGGATGCGATCGGTGTGGCACCCGAGCGGCTCAACGCGGCGCTGAGCGCGCTGGCCGACTTGTTCGCGGCCGGGGTTTTGGAGCCGTTGCCGATCACCAGCTACGGGCTGACGCACGCGGTGCGGGCGTTTCGGGACATGAGCCAGGCCCGGCACACCGGCAAGATCGTGCTGCTGCCGCCGGCGGTGCTCGACCCCGACGGGACGGTGTTGATCACCGGGGGCACCGGGACGCTGGGCGGGCTGTTCGCCGAGCATCTGGTCCGTGCCTACGGGGCGCGGCATCTGGTGCTGGTGTCGCGCAGTGGTCCGGCGGCGGCCGGGGCCGGCGAGTTGTATGAGCGGCTCACGGGGTTGGGCGCCCAGGTCACGATCGGCGCCTGCGATGTCAGCGACCCCGAGCAGCTGCGCGCAGTGCTGCAGGCGATTCCCGCCGAGCATCCGTTGCGCGCGGTCATCCATGCCACCGGGGTGCTCGAGGACGCGGTGATCGGGGAGTTGACCGGTGCGCAACTCGACGCGGTGCTGGCGGCCAAGGCCGATGCCGCCTGGCATCTGCATCGCCTGACCCGGGACGCCGACCTGGACGCGTTCGTGGTGTTCTCCTCGGTCGCTGCCGTGCTGGGTGCCGCCGGGCAGGGCAACTACGCGGCCGCCAACGCCTTCTGCGATGCGCTGGTCCAGCACCGCCGCGGCCGTCAGCAGGCCACCAGCCTGGCCTGGGGACATTGGCAGGCCCGCAGTGGCATGACCGCCCACCTCGGCCTGGCCGAGCAGGCCCGCCTGACCCGCGCCGGCCTCGCCCCGATCGGCACCGAGCACGGCCTGGCCCTGTTCGACGCCGCCCTGTCCCAGCAGCAGCCCTACCTGATCCCGTGCCCCTTCAACACCTCGGCGCTGGCCCGCCAGGCGCGCCAGCAGACCCTGCCGGCGATCCTGTCGGGGCTGACCCACGCCCGCCCGCAGGCCGCCACCACCGCCGGCCCCGACACCCTGGCCGCCCAGCTCGCCGCGCAAACCCCAGAACGGCAACTGGCCACCCTGACCACCCTGGTGGCCACCGCCACCGCCACCGTGCTGGCCCACCCCGACCCCGCCACCCTGGACACCGGACGGACCTTCACCGAACTCGGCATCGACTCACTGACGGCCCTCGAACTGCGCAACACCCTGACCGCACAAACGGGGCTGACCCTGCCGGTCACCCTCACCTTCGACCACCCCACCCCCGCCGCGCTGGCCGGCCACCTGGCCAGCCTGCTGGGCGCGGCCACCACACCGGTCGCCGCCGCCACGCCGGACGAGGGTCGGCGTAGGCCGTTGGTGGCCGGCCCACGGCCCGCGGTGGTCCCGTTGTCGTTCGCCCAGCAGCGGATGTGGTTCCGCCACCAGTTGGAGGGCGGGGTTTCGACCTACAACCATCCGATCTCGCTCCGCATCAGCGGGCCGCTGGATGTCGAGGCACTGGGCGCGGCCCTCGACGATCTCATCGCCCGACACGAATCGCTGCGCACCATATTCCCCGACATGGGCGGCACGCCGTTCCAGGAGGTGTTGCCGGCCCGGGACGGGATGTGGCGGCGCGGCGGCGCGGCGGTGGTGTCGTTGCCCGAGTCCGATGTGGCCGACGAGCTGGTCGCGCTGGCGGGGTACCGGTTTGACTTGTCGGCGGAGAGCCCGATTCGGGCGCAGATCTATTCGGTGGGGCCCGCGCAGTATGTGGTGGGCATCGTGGTGCACCACATCGCTTTCGACGGGTGGTCATGGGCCCGGCTTTCCCACGATCTGGGCCAGGCGTATCGGGCGCGGCAGCAGGGCCGGGACCCGCAGTGGGCGCCGCTGCCGGTGCAATATGCGGATTACACACTGTGGCAACGGGATTGCCTGGGGTCCGAGTCCGATCCCGACAGTGTGGTTTCTGCGCAGTTGCGGTATTGGCGGCAGGAATTGGCCGATCTGCCGCAGGTGGTGTCGTTGCCGGCGGATCGGGCCCGTCCACCCGCGCCCAGTTACCGCGGCGACGAGGTGCAGCTGCGCATCGACCCGCAGCAGTGGGCGGGCGTCAAGGCGTTGGCCGCGGCGCACAACGCGACGCCCGCGATGGTGCTGCAGGCCGTCCTGGCGGTGCTGTTGCACCGGGTCGGGGTGGGTGAGGACGTGGTGCTGGGCGCCCCGATCGCCGGGCGCTTGGATGAGGCGCTCGATGACCTGGTCGGGTTCTTCGTCAACACGTGGGTGTTGCGGGTGGGAGTGCGTTCTGAGGACCGGTTCAGCGATGTGCTGGCGCGGGTGCGGCACAAGGCGCTGGACGCCTACCGGAATCAGGATGTGCCCTTCGAGCTGCTGGTCGAGCAGCTCAACCCGGTGCGCTCCGCCGCGCATCATCCGCTGTTCCAGGTGTCCATGGTCTTTCAGAACTTGGTCCATCCCGACATGGGCCTCGACGGCGTCAACGTCGAGCCGATGCAGGTGTCCACCAGCACCGCCAAGTGGGACCTGGATTTCCAGGTGTGGGAGGCGCCGGACGACCTGTCCGGGGACCTGTCCGCGGACTTTTCCGCGCCGATGGCCGCCGGACTGGTGGCCTATGCCACGGATTTGTACGACCGGGTCAGCATCGAACGGTTGATCGCCCGGTTCGGGCGGGTTATCGAGGCCGTCGTGGCCGATGCGTCGGTGGTGGTGGGGGACGTGTCGTTGCTGGATCGCGGCGAGCGCGATCTGGTGCTGTCCGGCTGGTCCGGTGCCGGGGTGGGGGCCCCGGTCGGGGTCGTGACGGAGTTGCTGGCCGCCGCGGTGGCGGCCGACCCGGACGCGGTGGCGGTCATCGACGGCGAGCGGGTGGTGTCGTATCGCGAGCTCGATGAGTGGTCGACGCGGTTGGCGCGGGTGCTGATCGAGGCGGGTGTGGGTCCCGAGCGCGCGGTGGGCGTGGCGATCCATCGGTGCCTGGAATTGGCGGTGGCGTGGTGGGCGGTGGTCAAGGCCGGCGGGGTTTATGTGCCGGTGGATCGGGCCCATCCGGTCGAGCGGGTCGCGGCGGTGTTGGACGCGGTCGCCGCGAGGTGGGTGCTGACCTGTGGTGTCGACACCGTGGCCGGGGCCGGCGAACGCCCGGTGCTGCGGATCGACGCTCTGGACCTGTCCGCGCGCTCCGCGCAACCGATCACCGACGCCGATCGTTTGGCGCCGCTGACGGTCGACAACACCGCGTACGTGATCTTCACCTCCGGGTCCACCGGTGCGCCCAAGGGGGTGGCGGTGAGCCACTTCGGCCTGCTGGGTTGGACGGCCGCGCAGCAAACGGCGTACGGGTTGGGGCCGGATGCACGGGTGCTGATGGTGTCCACGCCGACCTTCGATGCCTCCATCTTGGAATGGTTGCTGGCGGTCGGGCCCGGGGCCGCGGTCGTGGCGACGCCGCCCGATGTGTACGCCGGTGAGGCATTGACCTCGTTCGTGCAGACCCATGAGGTGACCGCCGCATTCCTGACGCCCACGGTGGTGTCGACGCTGGATCCGGCCAGGCTGGGCGGACTGTCCACCCTGGTCGCGGGCGGCGAGCGCCTCCCGCGGGAGTTGGTGCGCGCGTGGGCGCCGGGTCGGCAGATGTTCAACGCCTACGGTCCCACCGAAACCACCATCTGGGCCACCTGCAGTACAGCGCTGTCGGTGGGGGGCCCGATCACGATCGGCACCCCGATCGCCGGGATGTGCGCGCTGGTGCTCGACCAGCGGCTGAACCCGATCCCGATCGGGGCGGTGGGCGAGCTGTATCTGGCCGGGCCGCTCGCGCACGGCTACGTCGGGCGCGCCGACCTGACCGCCGAACGGTTTGTGGCATGTCCCTTCGGGGACCCCGTTGGGGCTGCCGGGGGGCGCATGTATCGCACCGGAGACCTGGTGCGCTGGACCCCGGACGGCACCCTGGACTACGTCGCCCGCGTCGACACCCAGATCAAACTGCGCGGACAGCGCGTCGAGCTGGGGGAAATCGAAAACACCCTGCTGGCTTGCCCGCAGGTGGCCCTGGCCGCGGCAACCGTGCACGACAGCGGCGCCGGCGCGCACCTGGTCGCCTACATCTCGCTGGAGCAGGCCAGCAGCGCCGACCAGGACGCCGAAATCGTCGAACAGTGGCACGGCCTCTACGACGAGCTGTATGGCGCCGACACCGGTGGGCCCGGCTTCGGGATGGATTTCCGGGGCTGGAACAGCAGCTACACCAGCGAACCGATTCCGCTGGCGGAGATGCTGGAGTGGCGGTCGGCCACGGTCGACCGGATCATGGCCCTGCAGCCGCGGCGGGTACTGGAGATCGGCGTGGGCACGGGACTGCTGCTGTCCCACATCGCCCCGCACTGCGAGCACTACGTCGGCACCGATATGTCGGCGGTGGTCATCGACACCCTGGCCGGCTCGCTCGAGCAGCTGCAGATTGACTGGCGTGATCGGGTCCAGCTGCGCACCCAGCCCGCTCACGTCACCGAGGGACTGCCGCGCGGCCACTTCGACACCATCATTCTCAACTCGGTGGTCCAGTACTTCCCCAACGCCGGATATCTGACCGAGGTCATCGACAACGCCCTGGACCTCTTGGCCCCCGGCGGGGCGTTGTTCATCGGCGACGTGCGCAACCACTCCCTGCAGGGCGCGTTCCAAACCGGGATCGCGCTGGCCCGCACCAACTCTGACGCTTCAGACAGCTCAGACGCCCCAGACGCCGCCGAGATCCGCCAACGGGTTCAGCACGCCATGCTTGGCGAAGCCGAATTATTGCTGGCGCCAGAGTTTTTCACCGGTTGGGCCGGCGAGCGTGCGTCGGTGGCCGGCCTGGACATCGAAGTCAAACGCGGCGCCGCCGACAACGAACTGACCCGGTATCGCTACGACGTCACCATCCACACCACCCCCACCCCGGTGTGCGGCCTGGCCACCGCCCCCGGCTGGGCGTGGGCGGACTGCGCGGGCCGCAGCGGGCTGCACGAGCGGTTGCTGTCCGAACGCCGCGCCACCGTGCGCGTCACCGGCATCCCGCGCGCCGGGCTATGCGGCGACGTGCGCATCGAGCAGGCCCTTTCCGCCGGGTTGTCCCTGGCCGACGCACTCACCCAGGGCCTCGAAAAGGGCCTCGAAAAGGGCCTCGAAAAGGGCATCGAAAAGACCCTCGAGACCGCCACCCCCGAAGACCTGCACCGCATCGGCGAGGCCGCCGGATACCACGTCGGCGTCACGTGGGGCGCAGAACCCGGCACCCTCGACGCGGTTTTCATCGCCCCCACCGCTGCCCACCGCCGGCACACCCCACCGCTGGCCGGCCTCTACCTGCCCCCCGCCGGCGCCCAGCAGGCCGGCATCCACGCCAACGACCCGCACACCACCAGCAAGATCAGCGCGGTTCGTCAGCGGCTGAGCGCGTGGCTGCCCGACTACATGGTCCCGGCGCACATTGTGGTGCTCGACGAATTCCCGCTGACCTCCTCGGGCAAGATCGACCGAAAGGCGTTGCCGGCGCCGCTGTTTGCCGCCAAACCGTTCCGGACGCCGCAGACCCAGACCGAGAAGATCGTCGCCGGGGTGTTCGCCGAGGTGTTGGGCCTGGATCGGGTCGGGCTCGACGACGATTTCTTCGACCTGGGCGGGGATTCGTTGGTCGCGACCCGGGTGAGCGCGCGGCTGCAGCTGGCGTTGGGCCGGGAAGTGCCCGTGCGGTATCTATTTGAAGCGGCCACCGTGGGGGGTCTCGCCGACTATCTCCACCGGCATCGCGGCGGCTCCGCCCACCCGCCGGTGCGGGCGATGCCGCGCCCGGATCGGGTTCCGCTGTCGTATGCCCAGCAGCGGTTGTGGCTTATCGACCAGTTGCAGGGGCCGTCCCCGATGTACAACATGCCGGCCGCGTTGCGGTTGATCGGTCGGCTCGATGCCGAGGCGTTGGGTGTCGCGCTGGCCGACGTGGTGGGCCGCCACGAGAGCCTACGAACGCTGTTCACGGCGGTCGACGGGATACCCCAGCAGGTGGTGCTGCCCGCCGAGCGGGCCGACTTGGGATGGCAGGTCGTCGATGCCACCGGCTGGTCGGCAAACGAGGTCGGTGAGGCCATCGAGATCGCGGCGCGTCACCCGTTTGACCTGGCCACCGAGATCCCCTTGCGGGCAAGCCTTTTCCGCACCGGCGACGACGAGCACGTGCTGGTGATCGCGGTGCACCACATCGCCGCCGATGGTTTGTCGGTCGCCCCGCTGGTGCGTGATCTGGGTGCGGCGTATGCCAGCCGGTGCGCGGGGCACGCCCCCGGCTGGAGCGGGCTGGCGGTGCAGTATGCCGATTACGCGCTCTGGCAGCGCGAGCTTCTCGGTGACCTCGACGACAGCGACAGCCTCATCGGGGCGCAGCTGGACTTCTGGCAGGAGGCCCTGGCCGGGATGCCCGAGCGATTGGTGCTGCCCACCGACCGGCCCTATCCGCCGGTCGCCGACCAGCGCGGCGACACCATCGCGGTCGAGTGGCCGGCGGAGCTGCACCGGCGGGTGCGCGGTGTGGCCGGTGAGCACAACGCGACCAGCTTCATGGTGATGCAGGCCGCGTTGGCGTTGCTGCTGTCCAAGCTCAGTGCGAGTCCCGACGTGGCGATCGGATTCCCGATCGCAGGTCGCCGCGACCCCGCCCTGGATGAGCTGGTGGGTTTCTTCGTCAACACCTTGGTGCTGCGGGTCGACATCAGAGATTTGGCCGGCGATCCGACCTTCGCCCAGCTGCTGGACCAGGTGCGGTCACGCAGCCTGGCCGCCTACGAGCACCAAGATGCGCCCTTCGAGGTGCTGGTGGAGCGGCTCAACCCGACCCGAACCCTGACGCACCACCCGCTGGTTCAGGTGCTGCTTGGCTGGCAGAACCTCGGCTGGCAGGACAGCAACGCCGCCGGATTGGCCTTGGGTGACGTGCAGGTCACGCGGATGCCGGTGGACACCCAGACCGCCCGCATGGACCTGGCGGTCTCCCTATCCGAACGCTGGACCGAGGCCGGCGCGCCCGCCGGGATCGGCGGGATGGCGGAATTTCGCACCGATGTGTTCGATGCGGATACCATCGCCGCGCTCATCCGGCGGTGGCGGCGGGTGGTGGAGGCGGTCATCGCCGACCCCACCCGGCGGCTGTCGTCGTTCGATGTGCTCGACGCCGGTGAGCATGCCCGGCTGGACGGGTGGGGCAACCGGGCGGTGTTGACCGCACCGGAGCCGGTGACGCGGTCCTCGATTCCGGCGTTGTTCGCCGAGCAGGTGGCGCGCAGCCCCGAGGCGGTGGCAATCCGCTACGACGGGCGGTCGTGGACTTACCGCGAGGTTGACCAGGCCGCCGACCGGTTGGCACACCTGCTGGTCGCCCGGGGCGTGGGTCCCGGTCGGAGTGTGGCGCTGCTGTTGTCGCGGTCGGCCGAGCCGATCGTGGCGATGCTGGCGGTGCTCAAGACCGGGGCGGCCTACCTCGCGCTCGATCCGGCGCTTCCCGACGCGCGCATCGGGTTCATGCTCACCGATGCCGCCCCGATCGCCGCGCTGACCACCGCGGACCTGCGCTCGCGGCTCGACGGTCATGACATGGCGGTCATCGACGTCAGCGACATCGAGGCCGCTGTCGATGGCCAGCCCGGTACCGCCTTGCCGGCGCCGCTGGCCGAGTCCACCGAGTCCGCCGAGTCCGCTGAATCCATCGCCTACTTCGTCTACACCTCGGGCACCACAGGCGTGCCCAAGGGGGTGGCCATCAGCCACCGCAACGTCACCCAATTGCTGGAGTCACTGGACGCCGGCCTGCCGCGCGAGCGGGTGTGGACGCAGTGTCACTCGTATTCTTTCGACGTCTCGGTGTGGGAGATCTGGGGCGCGCTATTGGCCGGCGGCCGGGTCGTGGTGATACCCGAGTCGGTCACCCGCTCACCGGAAGACTTCCACGACCTGCTGGTCGCCGAACGGGTCAGCGTGCTCACCCAAACCCCTTCTGCTGTGGGGGTGCTGTCGGCTGAGGGGCTGGACGCCGCGGCGTTGGTGGTGGTCGGTGAGGCGTGCCCGGCCGAGGTGGTCGACCGCTGGGCGCCCGGGCGGGTGATGATCAACGCCTACGGCCCGACAGAGACGACGATGTGTGTGGCGATCAGCGCGCCGTTGACCGCGGGCTCGAAGGTGCCGATCGGTTCGCCGGTGCCGGGGGCGGCATTGTTCGTGCTGGACGAGTGGTTGCGGCCGGTGCCGGCGGGCGTGGTCGGGGAGTTGTATGTCGCCGGCGCCGGGGTGGGCGTTGGGTACTGGCGGCGGGCCGCTTTGACCGGGTCGCGGTTTGTGGCGTGTCCGTTCGGGAATCCCGGGACGCTGGGAACGCCGGGACAACGGATGTATCGCACCGGGGATCTGGTGTGTTGGGGTCCTGATGGGCAGCTGCGGTACGAGGGGCGCGCCGACGAGCAGGTCAAGATCCGCGGTTATCGCATCGAGCTCGGCGAAATCCAGGCCGCGCTGTCCGGGCTCGACGGGGTAGAGCGTGCGGCGGTCATCGCACGCGAGGACCGTCCCGGCGACAAACGCCTGGTCGGTTACGTCACCGGAGCCGTAAGCCCCGCCGAGGCGCGCGCCACCCTGGCCGAGCGGCTCCCGGCCTACATGGTGCCGACCGCGGTGGTGGTGCTCGATGCGTTACCGGTCACCCCGAACGGCAAGCTCGACACCCGCGCGCTGCCGGCGCCGGAGTATCAGGACGGCGATCATTACCGCGCCCCGGCCACCCCGATGGAGGAGGTGTTAGCCGGCATCTACGCCCAGGTGTTGGGGCTGGAGCGGGTCGGTACCGATGAGTCGTTCTTCGAGCTGGGCGGCGACAGCATTTTGTCGATGCAGGTGGTGGCCCGGGCCCGAGCCGCGGGTGTGATCGTGCGGCCGCGCGACATTTTCGTCGAGCAGACCGTGGCCGGGCTGGCCCGTGTGGTCGGGGTGGCCGGTGCGGGCGGCGGTGCGGGCGGCCCGATCGACATGGGCCTGGGGCCCGTGCCGGCGACCCCGATCATCTCCTGGCTGGCCGGTGTGACCGGTCCGGTCGACGAGTTCAGCCAGACGCTGGTGGTGCAGGCTCCCGCAGGGGTGACCGAGGCCGACGTCGTCGCGGTGTTGCAGGCCCTGCTGGACCGGCACGCGATGCTGCGGCTGCGCGTAGACGGCTCTTCGGGCGCCGGGGGCTGGTCGCTGACGGTGCCGGAACCGGGATCGGTGGATGCGCGCGGGTGCCTGCAGGCGGTCGACGTGTTGTCCGGCGAGGCGCTGCTGGCGGCGCGGTCCCGGCTGAACCCGGCCGGCGGGGCGATGCTTTCCGCGTTGTGGACGGCCGACGGCGGCCAGCTCGCGTTGCTCATCCATCATCTGGCGATCGACGGCGTGTCGTGGCGGATTGTGTTGGAGGACCTCAACATTGCCTGGGCCCAGCATCGGGCGGGGCAGCCGGTGGTGTTGCCGGTGACCGGGACCTCGTTTGCCCGATGGGCGGAGCTGCTGGTCGAGCACGCGGGACGTCCCGAGGTCGTGGAGCAGGCTCAGGCGTGGCGCGAGGTGGCGGCGACGCCGGCCGCGCTGCCCGCCGTGCAGCCTGCGGTGGACACGTTCGCCGCCGCCGGGCAGTTGTCGGCGGTGCTGGATGTCGACACGACCAGCATGCTTTTGGGTGAGGTGCCGGCGGCGTTCCATGCCGGGATCCACGAGATCTTGCTGATCGCGTTCGGGTTGGCGTGGGCCGAATTCTTCGGGGTCTTGGGGTCTTCGGGGAGCACCGGCGCGCCGATCGGCATCGACGTGGAGGGCCACGGCCGCCACGAGGAGCTGGGTGCCGATGTCGACCTGTCCCACACGGTGGGCTGGTTCACCACCAAATACCCGGTGGCGTTGACGCTGGGGGCGGCGGGTGGGCTGTCCTGGGCGCAGGTGATCGCCGGCGACGCGGGTCTGGGCGCGCTGATCAAGGACGTCAAGGAGCAACTCCGGGCGCTGCCGGATCCGCTGAGCTACGGGCTGCTGCGGTACCTGAACCCCGAGGTGGAGCTGGGCGGGTCGGACCCGGCGATCGGCTTCAACTACCTGGGCCGCATGGGCGCCCCGGGGGCCGGCGAGTTGTCCGCTGACGCGTGGCGGGTCTGCCGGGAGGACTTGTGGCTGACCGGCGCCGCCGCGGGGTTGGCGATGCCGTTGGCGCACACCGTCGAGCTCAACGCCGGCATGGTTGACAGCGAGGCCGGCCCACACCTGAACGCCAATTGGATGTGGGCGTCGTCGGCGCTGGATCACGCGCAGGTCACCCGGATGAGCCGGTTGTGGTTTGAGGCGCTGACGGGCATCTGCGCGCATGTGCGCGCCGGCGGGGGCGGGTTGACCCCGTCGGACATCGCGCCCGCACTGCTGAGCCAACAGCAGATCGACGAGCTACAGCAACAAGAGCCGGTCGCCGATATTTTGCCGTTGACCCCGTTGCAGGAGGGGCTGCTCTTCCACGCCAGCACCTCGAGCGACGACGTGTATGCGGTGCAGCTGGTTATCAACGTCACCGGCCCGCTTGACCCGGCCCGGCTGCGCGAAGCGGTGCACGCGGTGGTGAGCCGGCATCCCAATCTGGCGGCCCGATTCTGCGACCGGTTCGACGAACCGGTGCAGATCCTGCCGGCCGATCCCGCCGTGCCCTGGCGGTACGTCGAACTGAGCGATCACCCCGATGTTGAGGAGCGGATCGAGCGGCTGTGCGCCGAAGAGCGCGCCGCGGTCTGCGATCTGGGCGACCCGCCGGTGTTTCGGGCAGCCGTGCTCCGCACCGGCGCGGACCGGCACCGGTTTGTGCTGACCAATCACCACATCGTGCTCGATGGCTGGTCGCTGCCGATCCTGATGGGGGAGATCTTCGCCGGCTATCACCGGCAGCGGCTGCCCGCCGCGGTCCCGTATCGCAGGTTCGTGACCTGGCTGGCCGGTCGGGACATGGAGGCCGCGCGCGCGGCCTGGCGGCAGGCGCTCGCCGGCTTTGAGGTCCCCACCCTGGTGGGTCCGCCCGGCCGGCTGGGGACGGGGCCGCGCGGCGTTGCCTCGTTTGAGGTGGCCGAGCCGCTCACGCGGGCGCTGGGTGAGCTGGCCCGCTCGTGTCACACCACCGTCAACAACGTGCTGCAGGGCGCGTACGCGCAGATGTTGTGCTGGCTGACCGGCCAGCACGATGTCGCCTTCGGCACGACGGTCTCGGGGCGCCCGGCCGACGTGGCCGGCGCGGAATCGATGGTGGGGTTGTTGATCAACACGGTGCCGGTCCGGGCGACCATCACGCCGGCAACCACCACCATCGACCTGTTGGGCCAGCTGCAGGGCTCCTACAACGACACCCTCGAGCACCAGCACCTGGCGCTCAATGAGATTCACCGCATCAGCGGTCAGGAGCACCTGTTCGACACCATGTTCGGGTACGACAACTATCCGATCGACACCGCCGCGTTGGCGGGCGCCCACGAATTGGCCGTCACCGAGTTCAGCAACCGCGAATCCAATCACTACCCGCTGACTGTGGTGGCCCTGCCGGGCCGCGAGCTGGGCGAGCTGGGCCTTCGCGTCGAATACGACACCGAGGTTTTCGACCCGGACAGCATCGAGGCGCTCATCGGACGGTTGCAGCGGCTGTTGGTGGCCATGACCGCCGACCCCACGCGGCGGCTGTCGTCGATCGATGTGCTCGCCGCGGCCGAGCACGCCCGCCTGGACGAGATCGGCAACCGGGCGGTGCTGGCCCAGCCGGGGCCGGTGCCGGGGCACTCAATTCCGGTGCTGCTCTCCGCCCACGTGGCGCGCACCCCAGAGGCGCTGGCGATCAGCTGCGGGGAGCGGTCCTGGACCTACCTGGAGCTTGAGGAAGCGACCAACCGGTTGGCGCACCTGCTGGCCGGCCAGGGTGTGGGCCCGGGGCAGTGCGTGGCGCTGCTGTTTCCCCGCTGCGCCGAGGCGATCTTGGCGATGGTGGCGGTGCTCAAGACCGGGGCCGCCTATCTGCCGATCGACCCGGACTTGCCGGGCGCGCGCGTCGACTTCATGCTCGCCGACGCCGCTCCCGCGGCGCTGATCACCATCGCGGATATGGCCGGGCGGCTCGACAGCCACGACCTGCTAGATCTGGTGGTCATCGATGTGAACGACCCCCGCATCGACACCCAGCCCTGCACCGCGCTGCCGTCGCCCCACCCGGACGACGTCGCCTACCTGATCTACACGTCCGGCACCACCGGCGTGCCCAAGGGTGTCGCCGTCACCCACCACAACATCACTCAGTTTTTGCAGACGTTCGAGGTGGGCCCGCAGGCGGCGGGGGTGTGGCCGCAGTGCCACTCGTACGCGTTCGATGTCGCGGTGTTCGAGGTCTTTGGTGCGCTGACGCGCGGTGGGAGGGTGGTGGTGCTACCCGCGGGGCTGACCCGCTCCCCCGAAGACTTCCACCGCGTGCTGGTCGCCGAGGGGGTCAGCGTGCTGCTGCAGACCCCGTCGGCGGTGGCGGTGCTGTCACCGGAGGGTTTGGCCGCGGTGCCGTTGGTGATGGTCGGTGAAGCGTGCCCGCCCGAGGTGGTGGATCGGTGGGCGCCGGGGCGGGTCATGGTCAACGCCTACGGCCCGACCGAAACCACGCTGTGCGCGGCGGTCAGCGCTCCTCTCAAGGCGGGGACGGCGGAGATCGGGGGGTCGGGAGGGCCCGCGTCCGGGGTGCCGCCGATCGGTTCGCCGGTGCCGGGAGCGGCGTTGTTTGTGCTGGACGGCTGGCTGCGACCGCTGCCGCCGGGGGTGGTCGGGGAGTTGTACGTGGCCGGCCGCGGTGTGGGCGTTGGCTACGTGGGCCGAGGAGCCTTGACGGCGTCGCGGTTTGTGGCGTGCCCGTTCGGCGGCGCGGGCGCGCCGGGGCAACGCATGTATCGCACCGGCGACCTGGCGTGCTGGGGCGCCGACGGCCAGTTGGTGTATCTGGGCCGCGCCGACGAGCAGGTCAAGATCCGCGGGTACCGCATCGAGCTCGGTGAGGTGCAGGCGGCGCTGGCCGGGCTGGATGGGGTGGATCAGGCGGTGGTGATCGCCCGCCAGGACCGCCCCGGTGACAAGCGTCTGGTCGGTTATGTCACCGGGACCGTTCATCCGGGCGAGGTCCGCGCGGCGCTGGCCGAGCGGCTGCCGGCCTACATGGTCCCGGCCGCGGTCGTGGTCCTCGACGCGCTTCCGCTGACCCCCAACGGCAAACTCGACGCCGCGGCCCTGCCGGCACCCGAATACACCGCTGCTGAGTACCGGACCCCGAGCAACCCCACCGAGGAGATTCTGGTGGGCATCTATGCGCGGGTGCTGGGGTTGGACCGAGTCGGGGTGGATGACTCGTTCTTTGATTTGGGTGGGGATTCGTTGTCGGCGATGCGGCTGATCGCGGCGGTTAATGCCGCGCTGGGTGCCGGCTTGTCGGTGCGCACGGTGTTCGAGGCGCCGACGGTGGCCCGGTTGGCGCCGCGGGTCGGTTCCGGTGGGGTGCGGTTGGAGCCTGTGGTGGCTGCCGCGCGGCCGGCCGTGCTGCCGTTGTCGTTTGCCCAGAACCGGTTGTGGTTTGTCGATCAGTTGGCGGGGCCCTCGCCGGTTTATAACGTGGCGTTGGCGTTGCGGTTGTGCGGGCCGTTGGATGTGGGGGCGCTGGGGGTGGCGCTGGCCGATGTGGTGGGCCGTCATGAGAGCTTGCGCACGGTGTTCCCCGCGCCGCAGGGGGTGCCGCAGCAGGTGGTGATGCCGGTTGAGCGGGCCGATTTCGGGTGGCAGGTCCTCGACGCCACCGGCTGGCCGCAAAGCCGGGTTGCCGACGCGATCGAGGCCGCGGCGCGCCACGCGTTTGACCTGGCGACCCAGATCCCGTTTAGGGCGCGGCTTTTGCGCCTCGGTGACGAGGAGTTTGTGTTGGTGGCGGTGGCCCACCATATCGCTGCCGATGGTGTGTCGATCACCCCGCTGGCGCGTGATCTGGGGGTGGCCTATGGCGCTCGGTGCGCCGGGCAGGCCCCGGGGTGGGCGCCGTTGTCGGTGCAGTATGCCGATTACACGTTGTGGCAGCGCGCCCAGTTCGGGGATTTGGCCGATCCTGATAGCCCGATCGCGGCGCAGCTGGCCTATTGGGAGCAGGCGCTGGCCGGGTTGCCCGAGCGGGTGCAGCTGCCCACCGATCGGCCGTATCCGGCGGTGGCCGATCAGCGCGGGGCCACGGTGGCCGTTCAGTGGCCGGCCGAGTTGCAGGCCGGGGTGGCGCGGGTGGCCCGGGAGCATCAGGCGAGCAGTTTCATGGTGATGCAGGCCGCGCTGGCGGTGCTGCTATCCACGCTGAGCGCCAGCAGCGATGTGGCGGTCGGGTTCCCGATCGCGGGGCGCGCTGATCCTGCACTGGATGAGTTGGTCGGGTTTTTCGTCAACACCTTGGTGTTGCGGGTCGACCTAACCGGGGACCTGAGTGTGGCGGAGTTGTTGGCGCAGGTGCGGACGCGCAGCCTGGCCGCCTATGAGCATCAAGATATGCCGTTCGAGGTGCTGGTGGATCGGCTCAACCCGACCCGCAGCCTGGCTCATCATCCGTTGTTCCAGGTGATGTTGGCGTGGGGTAATTTCGCGGGCCACGACCACAGCCCGGCCGGCGCGGGGTTGGCGCTCGGGCAGGTGGAGGTCACTGCGCTGCCGGTGGATGCCCGGACCGCCCGGATGGATTTGGTGTTCTCGTTGGCCGAACGTTTCGGTCCGGGCGGACAGCCGGCCGGGATCGGCGGGTCGGTGGAGTTCCGCACCGACGTGTTCGACGCGGCGAGCATCGAAACGCTGATCGGGCAATTGCAGCGGGTGGTGGCGGCCATGACCGCCGACCCGGGCGCGCGGGTGTCGTCGATCGATGTGCTCGACGCCGCGGAGCATGCCCGGCTCGATGGGTGGAGTAACCGGGCGGTATTAACCCGGCCCGCGCCCCCGGCGGAGTCGGTTCCGGTGTTGTTCGCCGCGCAGGTGGCGCGCCGTCCTGAGGCGGTGGCGATCCGGTGTGGGCAACGGTCCTGGAGCTACCGCGCGGTGGAGGAGACCGCCAGCCGGTGGGCGCAGGTGTTGGTCGGCCGGGGGGTGGGCCCGGGTGGGTGTGTGGCGCTGCTGTTGTCGCGGTCCGCCGAGGCGGTCGTGGCGATGTTGGCGGTGCTCAAGGCGGGGGCGGCCTACCTGGCGATCGATCCGGTGCTGCCCGACGCGCGGATCGGGTTCCTGGTCGAGGATGCCGCGCCGGTCGCGGTGATCACCAGCGCGGAGCTGCGGTCGCGGCTGGCCGGTCATGCCGCGCTGGTCGTTGAGCTCGGCGACATCGAGGCAGCCGCCTCGGGGGATGGCCCACCTGGTGCCGCGTTGCCGATGCCGGTGCCGGCGCCCGATGACCTGGCCTACCTGATTTACACCTCGGGGACCACCGGGGTGCCCAAGGGGGTGGCCATCACCCATCACAGCCTGGCTCACTTCACGCAGTCGGGTTCCCCGTACCTGCCGGTCGAGCAGGTCTGGACGCAGTGCCATTCGTATGCGTTCGACTTTTCGGTGTGGGAGATCTGGGCAGCGCTGCTGGGTGGGGGGCGGTTGGTGGTGGTGCCCGACCTGGTGGCCCGCGCCCCGCAGGACTTCCATGACCTGCTGGTCGCCGAGCAGGTCACGGTGCTTACCCAGACCCCGTCGGCGGCGGGGATCCTCTCGGAGGAGGGTTTGGAGTCCACGGCGTTGCTGGTGGCCGGTGAGGCCTGCCCGGCCGAGGTGGTGGACCGCTGGGCGCCGGGGCGGGCGATGATCAACACCTACGGGCCGGCCGAGATCACCGTGTATGCGTCGCAGAGTGCGCCGTTGATCCCGGGTTCGGGGGTGGTGCCGATCGGGTCGCCGGTGGCGGTGGCGGCGGTGTTCGTGCTCGACGCCTGGCTGCGGCCGGTACCGGCCGGGGTGGTCGGGGAGTTGTATGTGGCCGGTCGCGGCGTGGCGTGCGGGTATTGGCGACGGGCCGGGTTGACCGCGTCGCGGTTTGTGGCGTGTCCGTTCGCCGGCGCCGGCGCCGGGGCCCCGGGACAACGGATGTATCGGACCGGGGATCTGGTGTCCTGGCGTCCCGATGGGCAGCTGGTCTATGTCGGGCGCGCCGATGAGCAGGTCAAGATCCGCGGGTACCGCATCGAACTCGGCGAGGTACGGGCCGCGCTGGCCGCACTGGCCGGGGTGGAGCAGGCGGTGGTGATCGCCCGCCAGGATCGCCCTGGCGACAAATCCCTGGTCGGCTACGTCGTTGGGGGTGCCGGGGGTCCCGGGGGTGCCGGGATCGCCGACCCGGCCCAGATGCGTGCGGCGCTGGCCGAGCGGCTGCCGACCTACATGGTCCCGGCCGCGGTCGTCGTCCTCGACGCGCTGCCCATGACGGTCAACGGCAAGCTCGACACCCGCGCCCTGCCCGCACCCGATTACCAGGACAGCGGTGCGCAGTATCGTGCCCCGGACAGCGCGCTCGAGGAGGTCCTGGCCGGGATCTACGCCGAAGTCCTCGGACTGGAAAGCGTCGGGGCCGACGACTCGTTCTTCGAGCTGGGCGGCGACAGCATCTTGTCGATGCAGGTGGTGGCCCGCGCCCGGGCCGCCGGGGTGATCGTGCGCCCGCGCGACATTTTCGTCGAGCAGACCGTGGCCGGGCTGGCCAAGGTGGCCGGGTTGGCCGACGAGATCGACGACGGCGACGAGGGCATCGGGCCGGTGCTGGCCACCCCGATCATGCGCTGGCTGGCCGGCATCGAACGTGCGGGCGGCCCGGTCGGGCAGTTCAACCAGACGCTGACGGTGCAGGCGCCGGCGGGGGTCACCGAGACCGACGTGGTCGCGGTGCTGCAGGCCCTGCTGGACCGCCACGCCATGTTGCGGCTGCGCGTCGAGGCGAACCGTCAAGACGAACACGACGGCGCTGGTGGGTGGTCACTTGATGTGCCCGAGGCCGGATCGGTGGATGCGCGCTCCTGCCTACACACGGTGGACGTGTTGTCCGACGAGGCGCTGCTGGCGGCGCGGTCGCGGCTGAACCCGGCCGCGGGGATGATGCTGAGCGCGTTGTGGGTCCCCGACACCGGCCGGCTGGTGTTGATCGTTCACCACCTGGCCATCGACGGGGTCTCGTGGCGGATTCTGCTCGAGGACCTCAACATCGCCTGGGCCCAGCACCGCGTCGGCCAGGAGATAGTCCTGCCGCTGACCGGCACGTCGTTTTCCCGCTGGGCGTCCCTGCTGGCCGAGCACGCAAGCAGCCCGCAGGTCGTGGAGCAGGCCGACGCGTGGAAGCAGGTGGTGTCGGCCACCTCCACGACGTGGGCGCTGCCGGCGGTCAATCCCGCGGTGGACACCTACGCCACCGCCGGGCACCTGTCGGTGGTGCTCGACACCGAGACCACCGGCCTGCTGCTTTCCGAGGTGTCGACCGCGTTTCATGCCGGGATCCAGGACATCTTGTTGATCGCGTTCGGATTGGCCGTCACTGAGTTCTTGGGCGCTTCGGGTACCGACAGCGCGCCGATCGGCATCGATGTCGAGGGCCACGGCCGCCACGAGGAACTGGCGCCCCATGTCGACCTGTCCCACACCGTGGGGTGGTTCACCAGCAAATACCCGGTCGCCCTGACGCTGGGGGCGGTGAGTCGGCTGCCCTGGTCCCAAGTGATCGCCGGCGACGCCGCGCTGGGGGCGCTGATCAAGGACGCCAAAGAACAGCTCCGATCCCTGCCGGATCCGCTTACCTACGGGGTGCTGCGCTACCTGAACCCCGACGTGGACCTGGACGGGTCCGACCCGGTGATCGGGTTCAACTATCTGGGTCGCCTGGGCGGCCTGGGCGCCGATGGCGCCGACGCGTCCGGTGAAGGCTGGCGGGTCTGCCAGGACGGACTGTCGATCGCCGGCGTTACCGCGGTGGTGCCAATGCCGTTGGCGCACGCCATGGAACTCAACGCCGGCACCATGGACACCGACACCGGCCCGCAGCTGCACGCCAATTGGACATGGGCGCCCTCGGCGCTGGACCACGCGTCAATCACCCGGCTGAGCCAGCTGTGGTTTGATGCCCTGGCCGGTATCTGCGCGCATGTGCGAGGTGGTGGGGGCGGGTTGACGCCCTCTGATATCGCCGCCGGTCTCAGCCAGGAACAGATCGACGAGCTCGAGAGGCGTTATGCGGATCGCTGACGTTCTGCCGTTGACGCCTCTGCAGCAGGGGCTGCTGTTTCACGCCAGCGCCGCGCGCGGCAACGACGACGACCTGTACGCGGTGCAGCTCGGTATCACCGTGACCGGCCCGCTGGACGCGCACCGCCTGCACGAAGCGGTGCGCGCGTCGCTGGCCCGGCACCCGCACCTGGCGGCCCGATTCAGCGAACAGTTCGACAAGCCGGTGCAGATCATCCCGGCCGATCCCGTTGTGCCCTGGCGTTATGTCGAGCTGGACGTGGGCTCCAACATCGATGCCATCAACGGGGTCGATGACCCCGACGTCGACGAGCAGATCCGACGGCTGTGCGCGGACGAACGCGCCGCGGTCCGCGACCTGGCCGACGAGCCGGCCTTTCGGGCCGCTTTGATCCGCATCGCCGAGGACCGGCACCGGTTTGTGCTGACCAATCACCACATCGTGATGGACGGCTGGTCGCTGCCGATCCTGCTGGGGGAGATCTTCGCCGGCTATCACGGGCAACGGCTGGCTGCGGCCGGGTCGTATCGCAGGTTTGTGACCTGGCTGGCCGGTCGGGACCTGGATGCCGCCCGCGCGGCCTGGCGGCAGGTGCTCGCCGGCTTTGAGACCCCCACCCTGGTCGGCCCGCCGGGCCGGTTTGCGCCAGGTCCGCGAGGCAATGCCTCGTTTCGGCTGGCTGAGCCTCTCACCCGGGCGCTCGGCGACCTGGCCCGCTCCTGTCACACCACCGTCAACACCGTGTTGCAGGGCGCGTTTGCGCAGCTGCTGTGCTCGCTGACCGGCCAGCACGACGTCGCCTTCGGCACCGCGGTCTCGGGGCGGCCCGACGAGGTGGCCGGCGTGGGATCGTTGGTGGGGCTGTTGATCAATACGGTGCCGGTGCGGGCGACCATCACGCCGGCAACCACCACCACCGACCTGCTGGGCCAGCTGCAGGGCGCCTACAACGACACGCTCGAGCATCAGCACCTGGCGCTCAACGAGATCCACCACATCAGCGGCCACCAACAGCTGTTCGACACCCTGTTCGTGTACGAAAACTATCCCGTCGACACCGCGGCGTTGGCCGGCGTCCACGAGTTGGCCATCACCGAGGTCACCGGCCACGAATCCACCCACTACCCGCTCACGGTCGTCGCCGGCCCGGGCGTTGAGCTGGACCTTCGCGTCGAATACGACACCGAGGTGTTCGACGCGGCCGGCGTCGCAACACTGATCGAGCGGCTAGAGCGGGTGCTGGTGGCCATGACCGCCGACCCCGGCTTGCCGTTGTCGTCGATCGATGTGCTCGGTGACGCTGAGCACGCCCGCCTGGACGCGTGGGGCAACCGGGCGGTGCTGACCCAGCCCGCGACGCCGGTGTCGATCCCGGTGTTGTGGGCCGCGCAGGTGGCGCGCACCCCGGAGGCGGTGGCGATCAGCTTTGGGGAGCAGTCGTGGACCTACCGCGAGGTTGAGGAGGCCGCGAACCGGCTGGCGCACTTGCTGGTTGGCCACCGCGCGGGCCCGGGGGAGTCCGTGGCGCTGCTGCTGGAGCGCTCAGCCCAGGCCGTGGTGGCGGTTTTGGCGGTGCTCAAGACGGGGGCGGCCTATCTGCCGATCGACCCGGCGGTGCCCGATGCGCGGATTCGGTTCGTGGTGGCCGACGCCGCGCCGATCGCGGCGATCACCGCCGCCGAGCTGGCCGACCGATTGGACGGGTGCGGCCTGCCGGTCGTCGCCGTCGGCGCCATCGGGGCCATCGGTGTTGACGCCCAACCCAGCACCGCGTTGCCGGCGCCGGCCCCCGATGACCTGGCCCACATCATCTACACGTCGGGCACCACCGGGGTTCCCAAGGGGGTGGCGGTCACCCACCACAACGTCACCCAACTGACGGAGTCGCTGGAGGCCGGCCTGCCAGCGGTCAAGGTGTGGCCGCATTGTCACTCGTTGGCCTTCGACTATTCGGTGTGGGAGATCTGGGGACCGCTTTTGCGAGGCGGCCGTCTCGTGGTGGTCCCCGAGTCGGTGCGGCGCTCGCCGGAAGATTTTCACGCCCTGCTGGTCGGCGAGCAGGTCAACTCCCTCAACCAGACCCCGTCCGCGGTGCGGGTGCTCTCAACCGAGGGCTTGGAGTCGGCGGCGCTGGTGATCGCCGCCGAGGCCTGTCCGTCGGAGGTGGTGGATCGGTGGGCGCCGGGGCGGGTGATGGTCAACGCCTACGGCCCCACCGAGACGACCGTGTTCGCGACGGTCAGTGCGCCTCTAACGGCGGGGTCAGCGGGGTCGGGGGTGCCGATCGGCGCGCCGGTGCCGGGTGCCGCGCTGTTCGTGCTGAACGGGTGGCTGCGTCCGGTGCCGCCGGGGGTGGTCGGGGAGTTGTACGTGGCCGGCCGCGGCGTCGGCGTCGGCTATGTGGGCCGAGCCGGGTTGACCGGGTCGCGGTTCGTGGCGTGCCCGTTCGGGGGACCGGGGGCGCCGGGAACCCGGATGTATCGGACCGGGGACCTGGTGTGGTGGCGCCCCGATGGGCAGTTGGGGTATGTGGGCCGCGCCGACGAGCAGGTCAAGATCCGTGGGTATCGCATCGAGCTCGGCGAGGTGCAGGCGGCGCTGGCCGCGCTGGACGGGGTAAAGCAGGCGGTGGTGATCGCCCGCGAGGACCGGCCCGGCGACAAGCGCCTGGTGGCTTATGTCGTTGGGGTCACGGAGCCGGCCAGGCTGCGTAGCGCGCTGGCCGAGCGGTTGCCGGCCTACATGGTCCCGACGGCGGTGGTGGTCGTCGACGCGCTGCCGCTGACCCCCAACGGCAAGCTCGACACCCGGGCCCTGCCGCCGCCGGAGTACGCCGGTGGCGGGTATCGCGCCCCGTCCGGCGCGGTGGAGGAGGTCCTGGCCGGCATCTACGCCGAAGTGCTCGGCCTCGAACGGGTCGGGGTCGACGAGTCGTTCTTCGATTTGGGTGGGGATTCGCTGTCGGCGATGCGCCTGGTCGCCGCGATCAACACCGCCCTGGACGCCGGCCTCTCGGTGCGGGACGTGTTCGAGGCGCCCACCGTGGCGCAGTTGGCGCCCCGCATCGGCGGGGATGGGCGTCGGCTGGAGCCGCTGGTGGCTGGTGCGCGGCCGGCGACGGTTCCGTTGTCGTTTGCCCAGAACCGGTTGTGGTTCATCGACCAATTGGCGGGGCCCTCGGCGATGTACAACATGCCGGCCGTATTGCGGCTGAGCGGAGGGCTGGATGCGCAGGCGTTGGGTGTCGCGCTGAGCGATGTCGTGGGCCGCCATGAAAGCCTGCGCACCCTGTTCCCCGCACCCGAGGGGATCCCCCAGCAGCTGGTGGTGCCGGTCGAGCGAGCCGACTTCGGCTGGCAGATCATCGATGCGACCGGCTGGCCGGCCGACCAGTTGGGCGAGGCCCTCGACGCCGCGGCGCGCGATCCGTTTCACCTAGCCGACGAGATCCCTCTGCGGGCAAGGCTTTTTCGCGTGGGCGACCAGGAGCACGTGCTGGTGATCGTGGTGCATCACATCGCCGCCGATGGCTGGTCGGTCAACCCGCTGGTGGCTGACCTGGGTGCGGCGTACGCGGCCCGGTGCGCGGGGCAAGCCCCCGGCTGGGCGCCGATGGCGGTGCAGTATGTCGATTACACCCTGTGGCAGCGCGCCCAGCTGGGCGATCTGGCCGATCCCGACAGCCCGATCGCCGCGCAGCTGGCCTACTGGCAAGACGCCCTGGCGGGCCTGCCCGAGCGGCTCGCGTTGCCCACCGATCGGCCCTATCCGTTGGTGGCCGATCAGCGCGGCGCCACGGTGGCGGTGGACTGGCCGGCCGAGTTGCAGCAACGGGTGCGCGCGCTGGCCGGCAAGCACAACGCGACCACCTTCATGGTGATCCAGGCGGCCTTGGCGGTGCTGCTGTCCAAGCTGGCCGGCAGCGCCGATGTGGCCGTCGGGGTCCCGATCGCCGGCCGCCGCGACCCCGCGCTGGATGAGTTGGTCGGATTCTTCGTCAACACTTTGGTGCTGCGGGTCGATATTGCAGAAATAGGCGGCGATCCCACGGTGGCCGAGTTGTTGGCCCAGGTCCGCACGCGCAGCCTGGCCGCCTACGAGCACCAAGACGTGCCCTTCGAAGTGCTTGTCGATCGGCTCAACCCGGCCCGGTCGCTGGCGCATCACCCGCTGGTGCAGGTGGGGTTCGCCTGGCAGAACTTCGCCGGGCTCGACACCAACCTGGCCGCGGGGTTGACGTTGGGTGATCTGGCGGTCACCCCGCTGTCGGTGGACACCGAGGTCGCCCGCATGGACGTCGGATTTTCGCTGGCTGAACGCTTCACCGAGGCCGGGGCGCCAGCCGGGATCGGTGGGCGGGTGGAGTTCCGCACCGACGTGTTCGACGCGGCCAGCATCGAGGCGCTCGTCGCGCGGCTGCAGCGGGTGTTGATGGCGCTGACCGCCGACCCCGCCGCACGGTTGTCGTCGATCGATGTGCTCGACGCCGGCGAGCACGCCCGCCTCGATGGGTGGGGCAACCGGGCGGTATTGACCCGGCCCGCGCCGCCTCCGGTGTCGATCCCGGTGGCGTTCGCGGTGCAAGCGGCCCGCACCCCGGCGGCGGTGGCGATCAGCTACGGGGAACGGTCGTGGACCTACCAAGAGGTGGAAGCCGACGCGAACCGGTTGGCGCACTTGCTGTCTGGTTACGGGCTGGGGCCGGGTGCGTGCGCGGGTTTGCTGATGGAACGCTCGGCGCGCGCCATCGTGGCGATGCTCGGGGTCCTCAAAACCGGGGCGGCGTGCCTATCGATCGACCCGGGCCTGCCGGCGACCCGGATCGGGTTCATGCTCTCCGATGCCACCCCGACCGCGGTCATCACCACCACCGAGCTGGCCGTGCGGCTGCACGGCCACGACTTAGCTGACTTCACCGTCATCGATCTCGCTGAGATCGAGGCCCGCGCCATGGACACCATGGACACCGTGCCCGCCGGCGCGCTGCCGGGGCGACCGGCGCCTGGGGACATCGCCTACTTCTTCTACACCTCGGGCACCACCGGCACCCCCAAGGGCGTGGCCCAAACGCATCACAACATCACCCATCTCCTCGACACGTTGAACGCCGGGCTGCCGTCCGGGCAGGTCTGGACGCAGTGCCGCTCGTTGGCGTTCGACTACTCCCTATGGGAGATCTTCGGTGCGTTGCTGTGCGGCGGGCGGGTGGTGGTGATTCCCGACGAGGTGGCCGCCTCGCCGGAGGATTTCCAGGCCATGCTGGTCGCCGAACACGTCTCCGTGTTGACTCAGACCCCGTCCTCGGTGGGGGCGCTGTCGCCGCAGGCGCTGGAGTCGGTGACGTTGATGCTCGGCGCCGAGCCCTGCCCGCCCGAGTTGGTGGATCGGTGGGCGCCCGGGCGGGTGCTGATGAACATCTACGGCCCGACCGAAACCACGATGTATGCGGCGATGAGCGCGCCGTTGGTGGCGGGGTCGGGGGTGCCGCCGATCGGCTCGCCGAAGTCGGGGGCGGCGTTTTTTGTGCTGGATCAGTGGTTGCGCTCGGTGGCGGCCGGGGTGGTCGGCGAGTTGTATGTGGCCGGCGCCGGGGTGGGTGTCGGGTATTGGCGCCGCGCGGAGTTAACCGCGTCGCGGTTTGTGGCCTGCCCCTTCGGTGCGCCCGGTGCACGGATGTATCGCACCGGTGACCTGGTGTATTGGCGCCCGGACGGGCAGGTGCAGTATGTGGGCCGCGCCGACGAGCAGGTCAAGATCCGCGGGCACCGCATCGAGCTGGGTGAGGTTCAGGCCGCGCTGGCCGGGCTGGACGGGGTGGACCGGGCGGTGGTGATTGCCCGTGAGGATCGCGCGGGCGATAAGCGCCTGGTCGGTTATGTCGTTGGGGTCACCGGGACCGCCGGCGCCCTCGTTGCGGCCGGGATGCGCGCCGCGTTAGCCGAGCGGCTGCCGGCCTACATGGTGCCCGCCGCGGTCGTCGTCCTGGACGCGCTACCGCTGACCTCCAACGGCAAACTCGACACCCGCGCCCTACCCGCACCCGAATACGGGGACACCGGCGGCGCCTATCGCGCCCCGGGTAATGCGGTCGAGGAGGTCCTGGCCGGTATTTATGCCGAGGTGTTGGGGTTGGAGCGGGTCGGGGTGGATGACTCGTTCTTCGAGTTGGGTGGCGACAGCATCTTGTCGATGCAGGTGGTGGCGCGGGCGCGGGCGGCCGGCCTGATCTGCAAGCCGCGCGACATCTTCGTCGAGCAGACGGTGGCCGGGCTGGCCCGGGTGACCCCGTTTGTCGGGGCCGCCGGTGCGGGCGGCCCGGTCGATGAGGGCATCGGGCCCGTGGTGGCCACCCCGATCATGTGCTGGCTGGCCGGGGTGGACCGTGCGGGCGGTGCGGTGGGGCAGTTCAACCAGGCCATGGTGGTGCAGGCCCCGGCCGGGGTGAGCGAGGCCGACGTCGTGGTGGTGTTGCAGGCGTTGGTGGACCGGCATGCCATGTTGCGGCTGCGCGTCGACTCTGGCAGCGACGACGCTGGGGCCTGGTCTTTGACGGTGCCCGAGGCTGGGTCCGTGGATGCCCGCGAGTGCCTGCGCACCGTGGACGTGCTCTCGCCGGAGGCGGTCATCGAGGCGCGGTCGCGGTTGGACCCGGCCGCCGGGGTGATGGTGTCGGCGTTGTGGGCGCCCGAGGACGCCCGGTTGGTGGTGATCGTTCACCATATGGCCGTCGATGCTGTGTCGTGGTGGGTGTTGTTGGAGGACCTGAACCTGGCGTGGGCGGCGCATCGGGGTGGGCATCCGGTGGTGTTGCCGGTGACCGGGACGTCGTTTGCCCGGTGGGCGTCGCTGCTGGCCGAGCATGCGCAGACCCCGCAGGTGCTGGACCAGGCGCGGGTGTGGCGGCGGGTGGTCTCGGCTCCGGCGTTGTTGCCGGCGGTGCGCCCGGAGGTGGATACGTTCGCCGGCGCCGGGCAGTTGTCGGTGTCGCTGGACGATGTCGAGACGTCCCGGATGCTGCTGGGGGAGGTGCCGGCGGCGTTTCACGCTGGGGTGCAGGACATTTTGCTGATCGCGTTCGGGTTGGCCTGGACGCAGTTCCTCGGCACCGACGCTGCGATCGGCATTGATGTGGAGGGCCACGGCCGCCACGAGGAACTGGCGCCCGATGTTGACCTGTCGCACACGGTGGGGTGGTTCACCGCGAAGTATCCGGTGTCCCTGGAGCTGGGGTCGTTGGGTGGGTTGTCCTGGGCGCAGGTGATCGCCGGCGGCGCAGGATTGGGGGCGGTGGTCAAGGACGCCAAGGAGCAGCTCCGGGCGTTGCCGGATCCGTTGAGTTACGGGCTCTTGCGTTATCTGAACGCCGAGGTGGACTTGGGCGGGTCGGACCCGGTGATCGGGTTCAACTACTTCGGCCGTATGGGCGCGCGCGGCGCTGACGCCGCGGCGGACGGCATCGGTGGGTGGCGGATCAGCGCGGAGGGTGCCTCGGTGATCGCGGCGGCGGCCGCGGTGGCGATGCCGTTGATGCATACGGTGGCGCTCAATGCCGGCACCATCGACGACGAGGCCGGCCCCCGGTTGCATGCGAGCTGGACCTGGGCGCCGTCGGCGCTGGATGAGGCGCAGATCAGCCGGCTCAGTCGGTTGTGGTTTGAGGCGCTGACGGGGATCTGCGCGCATGTCAGTGCCGGTGGCGGCGGGTTGACGCCGTCGGATATCGCGCCGGCCCGGCTGAGCCAGCAGCAGATCGACGAGTTGGCGCGCCACTACCGCATCGCCGATATCTTGCCGCTGACGCCGCTGCAGCAGGGCCTGCTCTTCCACGCCAACACCGCGCAGCCCGGCGACGATGTGTACGCGGTGCAGCTCGGTATCACCGTGACCGGCCCGCTTGATCCGATCCGGCTGCGCGATGCGGTGCACGCGGTGGTGGGCCGGCATCCGAATCTGGCGGCCCGATTCAGCCAACAGTTCGACGAGCCGGTGCAGATCATCCCGGCCGATCCCGCGGCGGCGTGGCGCTACGTGGAGCTAGACGCCACAGACCCCATAAACCCCACAAACCCCACAGTTGACGACCAGATCGAGCGGCTGTGTGCCGAAGAGCGCGCCGCGGTATGCGATCTGGGTGACCCTCCGCTGTTTCGGGTGGCGCTGATCCGCACCGGCGAGCAGCGGCACCGGTGTGTGCTGACCAACCACCACATCGTGATGGACGGGTGGTCGCTGCCGATCCTGCTGGGCGAGATCTTCGCCGGCTACCACGGGCACCGGCTGCCCGCGCCCGCGTCGTATCGCAGCTTCATGACCTGGCTGGCCGGCCGGGACCTGGACGCCGCCCACGCGGCCTGGCGGCAGGTGCTCGCCGGCTTCGACACCCCCACCCTGATCGGCCCGCCGGGCCGGTTGCGGACAGGGCCGCGAGGCGTCGTGTCGGTTCGGGTGGCTGAGCCGATCACGCGCGCGCTTGGCGAGCTGGCCCGCTCATGTCAGACCACCGTGAGCACCGTGCTGCAGGCCGCGTTCGCACAGCTGCTGTGCTGGGTCACCGGCCAGCGCGACGTCGCCTTCGGCACCGCCGTCTCGGGGCGCCCGGACGAGGTGGCCGGCGCGGAATCGCTGGTGGGCCTGTTGATCAACACAGTGCCGGTACGGGCGACCATCACGCCGGCAACCACCACCACAGACCTGTTGGGCCAGCTGCAGGGCGCCTACAACGACACGCTCGAGCACCAGCACCTGGCGCTCACCGAGATCCACCGCATCAGCGGCCAGGAAAAACTGTTCGACACCCTGTTCGTTTACGAAAACTATCCGGTCGACGCGGCCGCGGTGTCGGGCGTCCAAGAGTTGGCCGTCACCGAGGTCAGCAACCGCGACTCCACCCACTACCCGCTGACGGTGGCGGCCCTGCCCGGGACCGAATTGGGCCTTCGCTTCAACTTCGACACCGAGGTGTTCGACGCGGACAGCATCGAGGCGCTCATCGGACGGTTGCAGCGGTTGTTGGCGGCCATGACCGCCGACCCCGCCCGCCGGCTGTCGTCGATCGATGTGCTCGACGAGGCCGAGCACGCCCGCCTGGACGAGATCGGCAACCGCGCGGTGTTGACCGCACCCGCGCCGCCGCCGGTGTCGGTTCCGGCGCTGTGGGCCGTACAGGTCGCGCGCATCCCGGAGGCGGTGGCGATCAGTGGCGCGGAACGGTCGTGGACCTACCGCGAGGTCGAGGAGGCCGCTAATCGGTTGGCTCACCTGCTGGCCGGCCACGGTGCGGGACCGGGATCGTGTGTGGCGCTGCTATTTCCCCGCTGCGCCGAGGCGATCGTCGCGATTTTGGCGGTGCTCAAGACCGGGGCGGCCTACCTGCCGATCGACCCGGCGCTGCCCGCGGCCCGGATCGGGTTCATGCTCGCCGACACCGCGCCCATCGCCGCGATCACCACCACCGCGCACATCGACCGGCTGGCCGAGCATGACGTGCTGGTCATCGACGTCGGTGATCCCGTCATTGACACTCAGCCCAGCACCGCCCCCCCGGCTCCCGCCCCCGATGACATCGCCTACCTCATCTACACCTCGGGTACCACCGGTGTCCCCAAGGGCGTGGCCATCACCCACCACAACGTCACCCAGCTGCTGGAGTCGCTGCTTGCATATCTGCCTGCGGCGGGCGTGTGGACGCAATGCCATTCCTACGCGTTCGACGTCTCGGTCAAGGAGATCGCGGGAGCGCTGCTGGGTGGCGGGCGGCTGGTGGTGGTGCCCGAGTCGGTGGCCGCCTCCCCGGACGACTTCCATGCCCTGCTGGTCGCCGAACGGGTCAACGTGCTCACCCAGACGCCGTCGGCGGTGGGGGCGCTGTCACCCGAGGGTTTGGATTCGGTGGCGTTGCTGCTCGGCGGTGAGGCCTGCCCGGCCGACGTGGTGGATCGGTGGGCGACCGGGCGCGTGATGATCAACGGCTACGGCCCGACCGAGACCACGGTGCGCGCGGTAGGGACTGCGCCACTGATGGCGGGGTCCGGGGTGGTGCCGATCGGCACGCCGGTATCGCGGGCGGCGCTGTTTGTGCTGGACGGGTGGTTGCGTCCGGTGGCGCCCGGTGTGGTCGGGGAGTTGTACGTGGCCGGCGCCGGGGTGGGGGTGGGTTATGCGGGCCGGACCGGGCTGACCGGGTCGAGGTTTGTCGCGTGCCCGTTCGGTGCGTCCGGCCAGCGGATGTATCGCACCGGGGACTTGGCGTGTTGGCGCCCGGACGGGCAGGTGCAGTACCTGGGCCGCGCTGATGAGCAGGTCAAGATCCGCGGGTATCGGATCGAGCTGGGTGAGGTGCGGGCGAGGCTGGCCGAGCTGGCTGGGGTCGAGCAGGCGGTGGTGATCGCCCGCGAGGACCGCCCCGGCGATAAGCGTCTGGTCGGTTATGTCACCGGTAGCGCAGACCCGGCGGGCATGCGTATGGCTTTGGCCGAGCGGCTGCCGGAGTACATGGTGCCGGCGGCGGTGGTGGTGTTGGAGGCGTTGCCGTTGACGGTCAACGGCAAACTCGACACCCGCGCCCTGCCGGCCCCGGAGTACGCCGCTGCCGGTTATCGGGCCCCGGCCACCCTCACCGAGGAGATCCTGGTCGGCATCTACGCCCAGGTGCTCGGTGTCGAGCGGGTCGGAGTCGACGACTCGTTCTTCGATTTGGGTGGGGACTCGCTGTCGGCGATGCGCCTGGTCGCCGCGATCAACAACGGCCTGGACGCCGGCCTGTCGGTGCGCGCCGTTTTCGAGGCGCCCACCATTGCCCTGTTGGCGCCCCGTATCGGTGCGGGAGGGGGCCGGCTGGAGCCGTTGGTGGCCGGTGCGCGGCCCGCCGAGGTTCCGTTGTCGTTCGCCCAGAACCGGTTATGGTTCATCGACCAGCTGGCCGGGCCTTCAGCGGTTTACACCATGCCGGCGGCGCTGCGGCTAAGTGGACACCTCGATGTCGAGGCGCTGGGTGTGGCGCTGGGCGATGTGGTGGGCCGCCACGAGAGCCTGCGGACCCTGTTTCCCGCACCGGAGGGGATTCCCCGGCAGATGGTGGTGCCGGTCGAGCGGGTGGACTTCGGCTGGCAGGTCATCGACGCCCGCGGCTGGCCGCCGGGCAGGCTGGGGGAGGCCATCGACGTGGCGGCCCGGCACAGTTTTGACCTGGAAACCCAGATCCCTTTGCGGGCAAGGCTGTTCCGTGTCGGCGACGACGAACACGTGCTGGTGGTCGCGGCCCACCACATCGCCGCTGACGGCTGGTCGATCACGCCGCTGGTGCGTGACCTGGGGGTGGCCTACGCCGCCCGGTGCGCGGGGCACGCCCCCGGGTGGGTGCCGTTGCCGGTGCAGTACGTCGATTACACGCTCTGGCAGCGCGCCCAGTTCGGGGATCTGGCCGATCCCGATAGCCCGATCGCCGCTCAGCTGGCCTACTGGCAAGACGCCCTGGCCGGGCTGCCTGAGCGGCTGGCGCTGCCCACCGATCGGCCCTATCCGCCGGTGGCCGATCAGCGCGGCGCCACGGTCGCGGTGGACTGGTCGCCGGAGGTGCAGCAGGGGGTGCGTGCGCTGGCCGGTGCGCACCATGCGACCACGTTCATGGTGATCCAGGCCGCGCTGGCGGTGGTGTTGGCCAAGGTCAGCTCCAACACCGATGTGGCGGTCGGGTTCCCCATCGCCGGGCGCCGCGATCCCGCCCTGGATGAGTTGGTGGGCAGTTTCATCAACACCTTGGTGTTGCGGGTGGAAGCAGCCGGGGAGTTGACGGTGGCCGAGTTGTTGGCCCAGGTCCGCGCGCGCAGCCTGGCCGCCTACGAGCACCAGGACGTGCCGTTTGAGGTGCTGGTGGATCGGCTCAACCCAGCCCGAAGCCTGACGCATTCCCCGTTGGTGCAGGTGATGTTGGCCTGGCAGAACCTGCCCTGGCACAGCAGCGACACCGCTGTGGGGTTGGGGGATCTGCAGGTCACGCCGGTGTCCCTGGATACCCAGACCGCCCGCATGGATTTGGGGATTTCGCTGGCCGAACGCTTCACCGAGGCCGGACAGCCCGCCGGCATCGGTGGCGCGGTGGAGTATCGCACCGACGTCTTCGACGCGGCCAGCATCGAGGCACTCGTCGAGCGCTGGCGGCGGGTGTTGGTGGCGATGACCGCCGACCCCGCCGCGCGGGTGGCGTCGATCGATGTACTCGACGCCGCCGAGCACGCCCACCTGGATGAGATCGGTCATCGGGCGCAGCTGACCCAGCCGCCCAGCACCCGGGTATCGATCCCGGCGGTGTTCGCCGGGCAGGCGGCGCGCAGCCCGGAGGCGGTGGCGATCACCTTCGAGGGCCGCTCGGTGACGTACCGCGAGGTGGAGGAGGCCGCCAACCGGTTGGCGCACCTGTTGGCCGCCCATGGCGCGGGCCCGGGACAGTGCGTGGTGCTGCTGTTTCCCCGCTGCACCGAGGCGATCGTGGCGATGCTGGCGGTCCTCAAAACCGGGGCGGCCTTTCTGCCGATCGACCCGGTGCTGCCCGACGCGCGGATCGGGTTCATGCTCGAGGATGCGGCCCCGCTGGCCGCGCTGAGCACCGCGGACCTGTGCTCGCGGCTGGACGGGCGCGACCTGCTGGTCGTCGACGTCGCTGACATCGAGGTTCCGGTCGTCGCCACCCACCCCAGCACGGCTCTGCCGGCCCCCAGGCCCGATGACATCGCCTACCTGATCTACACCTCGGGCACGACCGGTGTCCCCAAGGGTGTGGCCATTACCCACCACAACCTCACCCAGCGGATCGGGTCGCTGCATCCGGACCTTCCGGCGGCGCGGGTGTGGACGCAGTGTTTGTCGTATTCCTTCGACTTCTCGCTGTGGGAGATCTTCGGTGCGCTGCTACACGGTGGGCGCCTGGTGGTGGTGCCCGAGTGGGTGGTCAGCTCGCCCGAGGACTTCCACGAGCTGCTGGTACGTGAGCAGGCCACCGTCGTGACCCAAACCCCATCGGCGGTGGGGGCGCTCTCACCGCAGGGCCTGGAGTCGGTGGTGCTGGTGGCGGGCGGGGAGCCCTGCCCGGGCGAGCTGGTCGAGCGCTGGGCGACGCCGGGGCGGGTGATGATCAACGCCTACGGGCCCACCGAGGCGACGGTGTACGTGTCGATGAGTGCGCCGCTCACGGCGGGGCCGGCGGGCTCGGGGCCCGTGCCGATCGGCTCCCCGGTGCCGGCGGCGGCGCTGTTCGTGCTCGACGAGTGGCTGCGGCCGGTGCCCCCCGGTGTGGTGGGGGAGCTGTATGCGGCCGGTGCCGGGGTGGGCGTCGGGTATTGGCGGCGGGCCGGGTTGACCGCGTCGCGGTTCGTGGCGTGTCCGTTCGTCGGGCTGGGAGCGCCGGCACAGCTGATGTATCGCACCGGGGATCTGGTGTGGTGGGGTGCCGACGGGCAGCTGGTGTGTGTCGGGCGCGCCGACGAACAGGTCAAGATCCGCGGTTACCGCATTGAGCTGGGCGAAGTCCAGGCCGCGCTGGCCGGGTTGGACGGGGTGGAGCAGGCGGCGGTGATCGCCCGCGAGGACCGCCCCGGCGACAAGCGACTGGTGGGCTATGTCGTTGGCGTCGTTGGCGTCGTTGGGCTCACCGATCCGGCCGGAATGCGCGCACAGCTGGCCGATCGGCTGCCGGCCTACATGGTTCCTGCGGCGATTGTGGTCCTCGACGCCCTGCCGTTGACCCCCAACGGCAAGCTCGACGCCCGCGCCCTGCCGGCACCGGAATACCAGGACACCAGCGTTGGCTACCGCGCCCCGACCACCGCGGTCGAGGAGGTGCTGGCCGGCATCTACGCCCAAGTCCTCGGGCTGGAGCGGGTCGGGGTCGATGAGTCGTTCTTCGAGCTCGGTGGCGACAGCATCCTGTCGATGCAGGTGGTGGCCCGCGCCCGGGTTGCCGGGCTGATCTGCAAGCCGCGCGACATCTTCGTCGAGCAGACCGTCGCCGGGCTGGCCCGGGTGGTGGTGGCCGCCGGTGCGGGCGGCCCGATCGATGAGGGCACCGGGCCGCTGCCCGCGACCCCGATCATGCACTGGCTGGCCGAGGTGAACCGTGCCGGCGGGCCGACCGACCAGTTCAACCAGACACTGCTCATCCAAGCCCCCGCCGAGGTCACCGACGCCGACGCCGTCGTGCTGCTGCAGGCCCTACTGGACCGCCACGCCATGCTGCGGCTCCAAGTCGACCCCGGCACCGGAGACTGGTCGCTGCAGGTGCCCGAGGCCGGGTTGGTGGATGCCAGCGCCTGCCTGCACACCGTCGACGTGCTGTGCGAGGAGGCGTTGCTGGCGGCGCGCTCGCGGCTGAGCCCCGCCGACGGGGCGATGGTCAGCGCGCTATGGGTGACCGGCACCGGCCAGCTGGTGTTGATCGTTCACCACCTCGCCATCGACGGGGTGTCGTGGCGAATCCTGCTCGAGGACCTCAACATCGCGTGGGCCCAGCACCGGGTGGGGCGGCCGGTGGTGTTGCCGGCGGGCGGGACGTCGTTTGCCCGGTGGTCGTCGCTGCTGGCCGAGTACGCGGGTCGCCCGGAGGTGGTGGAGCGGGCGAACGCCTGGCGGGAGGTGGCGGAGGTCCCGCCCGCGCTGCCCGCGGCGCAGCCTGCGGTAGATACCGATGTCAGCGCCGGGCACCTGTCGGTGGCTCTCGATGACGTCGAGACGACCCGCATGCTGCTCGGCGTGGTGCCGGCGGCGTTTCATGCCGGGATACACGAGATCCTGTTGATCGCGTTCGCGCTGGCGTGGTCCGAGTTTTTTGGTTCTTTAGGTTCTTCGGGCACCCGCGGTGCGCCTGTCGGTATCGACGTCGAGGGCCACGGCCGCCACGAGGAGCTGGGCGCCGATGTGGATCTGTCCCGCACGGTGGGCTGGTTCACGACCAAGTACCCGGTGGCGTTGAAGCTGGGGTCGTTCGGTGGGCTGTCCTGGGCCCAGGTGATCGCCGGCGACGCGGGGCTGGGCGCGCTGATCAAAGACGCCAAAGAACAGCTCCGGGCGCTGCCGGATCCGCTCAGTTACGGGGTGCTGCGCTACCTGAACCCCGACGTCGACCTGGGCACCTCCGACCCGGCGATCGGGTTCAACTATCTGGGGCGCCTGGGCGGTCCGGCCGGCGAGCTGTCCGACGACCTATGGCGAATTTCCCAGGAAGGCATGTCGGTCATCGGCGCCGTGGCGCCCGTGCCGATGCCGCTGGCGCACACCGTGGAACTCAACGCCGTCACCGTCGACACGGACGCCGGCGCGCACCTGCACGCCAACTGGAAGTGGGCATCCTCGGCGCTGGACGAGGCGGCGATCGCCCGGGTGAGCCAGCTGTGGTTTGCGGCCCTGGCCGGCATCTGCGCGCACGTCAGAAACGGTGGCGGCGGGCTGACCCCGTCGGACATCGCGCCCGCCCGGCTCAGCCAGCACCAGATCGACGAGCTGCAACAGCAATACGGGATCGCCGACATCCTGCCGCTGACCCCCCTACAGCGGGGGCTGCTCTTCCTCGCCGGCACCGCGCAGCCCGGCGACGATGTCTATGCGATGCAGCTGGGCATCACCGTGACCGGCCCGCTGGACCTCGACCGGCTACGCGCGGCGGTTCAGGCGGTAGTCAGCAGGCACCCCAACCTCGCCGCCCGATTCAGCCAACAGTTCGACGAGCCGGTGCAGATCATTCCCGCCGATCCCGTGGCGGGGTGGCGCCATGTGGAGCTGGAGGCCACAGACGTCACAGACGTCACAGACGTCGACGAACAGATCGAGCGGGCGTGCGCCGCCGAGCGCGCCGCGGTGTGCGATCTGGCAGACCCGCCGGTGTTTCGGGCCGCCGTGCTCCGCACCGCCGCGGACCGGCACCGCTTTGTGCTCACCTTCCACCACATCGTGGCGGATGGTTGGTCGCTGCCGATCCTGCTGCGCGAGATCTTCGCAGGCTACCTGGGACAGCGGCTGCCCGCGCCCGGGTCGTATCGCAGGTTCGTGACCTGGCTGGCCGACCGTGACCTGGATGCCGCCCGCGCGGCCTGGCGGCACGCGCTCGCCGGGTTTGAGACCCCCACTCTGGTCGGCTCACCGGGCCGGTTGGGGACGGGGCCGCGAGGCGTTGCGTCGTTCCGGGTGCCCGACGCGACCACCCGTGCGCTCGGCGAGCTGGCCCGGTCCTGCCACACCACGGTAAACACCGTCTTGCAGGGCGCGTACGCGCAGGTGCTGTGCTGGCTGACCGGACAGCACGATGTCGCCTTCGGCACCGCGGTGTCGGGACGGCCGGACGAGGTCACCGGCGCGGAATCGCTGGTGGGGCTCTTCATCAACACGGTGCCGGTGCGGGCGACCATCACCCCGGCAACCACCACCACCGGCCTGCTGGGGCAGCTGCAGGGCGCCTACAACGACACGCTCGAGCACCAGCACCTGGCGCTCAACGAGATCCATCGGATCACCGGTCAGGAACAACTGTTCGACACCCTGTTCGTGTACCAGAACTACCCGATCGAAACCGCCGCTGCGTCGGGCGCCCAGGAATTTGCCGTCACCGATGTCACCGGCCGCGAATACAACCACTACCCGCTCACGGTGCAAGCCCGCCCCGGCGCTGAGTTGGACCTGCACGTCGAATTCGACACCGGCGTGTTCGACGCGGCCGGCATCGACGCGCTCATCGGGCGGATGCAGCGGGTGTTGGTGGCCATGACCGCCCAGCCCAGCCGCCGGCTCTCGTCGATCGATGTGCTCGATGACGCTGAGCACGCCCGGCTGGACGAGATCGGCAACCGGGCGGTATTGACCCGGCCCGCGGCCCCGACGGCGTCGATTCCGGTGTTGTGGGCCGCGCAGGTGGCGCGCACCCCGGAGGCGGTGGCGATCAGCTACGGGGAGCGGTCGTGGACCTACCGCGAGGTCGAGGAGGCCGCCAACCGGTTGGCGCACGTGCTGGCCGGCCACGGCGCGGGGCCGGGACAAAGCGTGGCGCTGCTGTTTCACCGCTGCGCCGAGGCGGTGGTGGCGATGCTGGCCGTGCTCAAGACGGGGGCGGCCTATCTGGCGATCGACCCGGCGGTGCCGGCGGCCCGGATGGAGTTCATGCTCTCCGACGCCGCGCCGACCGCCGCCTTCACCACCAGAGAACTGGCCGACCGGCTGGACGGGCATGACCTGTTGGTCATCGATGTCGGCGATATCGGGACTCCCGCTGCCGACACCGGGCCCGGCACGGCCCCGCCGGCGCCGGGCCCCGACGATATCGCCTACCTGATCTACACCTCGGGCACCACCGGTGTCCCCAAGGGAGTGGCCATCCCCCACCACAATGTGACCAGACTGCTCGAGTCACTCGACACCGACGTGCCGCGCTCGGGCGTGTGGACGCAGTGCCACTCATACGCCTTCGACTTTTCGGTGTGGGAGATCTGGGGTGCGTTGCTGGGTGGCGGGCGGCTGGTGGTCGTGCCCGAGTCGGTGGCGCGCTCGCCGGAGGACTTCCACGATTTGCTGGTTGCCGAACAGGTCAGCGTCTTGAGCCGGACACCGTCGGCGTTTTACGCCCTGCAAACCGTCGATGCGCAACGGGGCGAGCTCGGCCGGCAGCACAAGCTTGAGGCCCTTGAGGTTGTGGTGTTCGGCGGCGAGGCGCTGGAACCGCAACGTCTTCGGGATTGGCTGCAGAACTATCCCGGATTACCGCGCCTGATCAACATGTACGGCATTACCGAGACGACGGTGCACACCTCGTACCGGGAGATCCTCGCCAGCGACGTCGACAGCCATGCCAGCCCCATCGGGGTGCCGCTGGCACACCTCGCGTTTTTCGTGCTCGACGGCTGGTTGCGGGCGGTGCCGGCCGGCGTGGTCGGGGAGTTGTACGTGGCCGGTGCCGGTGTGGGGGTCGGCTACGTGGGCCGGGCCGGGCTGACGGCGTCGCGATTCGTGGCGTGCCCCTTCGGGCGCCCGGGGGCGCTGGGCACGCGGATGTATCGCACCGGAGACCTGGTGTGTTGGGGCGCCGACGGGCAGCTGCGGTATGTCGGGCGCGCCGATGAACAGGTCAAGATCCGCGGGTACCGCATCGAGCTCGGTGAGGTGCAGACGGCGCTGATCGGGCTGGACGGGGTGGAGCAGGCGGTGGTGATCGCCCGCGAGGACCGCCCCGGCGAGAAGCGCCTGGTCGGGTATTTCACCGGCAAGGCCGGCACGCTAGACCCCGCCGGCATGCGCGCTGCGCTGGCCGAGCGGCTACCCGATTACATGGTCCCGGCGGCGGTCGTGGTGCTGGACGCGCTGCCGCTGACCGTCAACGGCAAGCTCGACACCCGCGCCCTGCCGGCCCCGGAGTACGCCGCCGCCGGCTATCGCGCGCCGGCCAACCTCACCCAGGAGATCCTGGCGGGCATCTACGCGCGCGTGCTCGGTGTGGAGCGGGTCGGGGTGGACGACTCGTTCTTCGATTTGGGCGGGGATTCGCTCTCGGCGATGCGCCTGGTCGCGGCGATCAACACCGGCCTGGATGCCGGTCTGTCGGTGCGCGACGTGTTCGAGGCGCCCACGGTGGCCGGGTTGGCGCCGCGCATCGGTGGCGACGGGAGTCGGCTGCAGCCACTGGTCGCCGCGCAGCGGCCCGCGGTGGTTCCGCTGTCGTTCGCCCAGAACCGGTTGTGGTTCATCGACCAGCTGGCGGGGCCCTCCCCGATCTACACGCTGGCGGTGGCGTTGCGGCTGCACGGGCGCCTGGATGCCGACGCCCTGGGTGCGGCGCTGGCCGACGTGGTGGCCCGCCATGAGAGCCTGCGCACCCTGTTCGCCGCACCCGAGGGCGTGCCCCAGCAGCTGGTGGTGCCCGTCGACCAGGCCGACTTCGGCTGGCAGACCAGCGATGCCACCGGCTGGCCCGAAGGCAGGCTGCGCGAGGCCCTCGCCGCCGCCGCGCGCCACTCGTTTGACCTGGCCACCCAGATCCCTTTGCGCGCGCAGCTTTTCCGCACCGACGACCAGGAACACGTGCTGGTGGTCGCGGTGCACCACATCGCCGCCGACGGCTGGTCGATCGCCCCGCTGGTGCGTGATCTGGGGGTGGCTTATGCCGCCCGGTGCGCGGAACAAGCCCCCGGCTGGGCGAACTTGGCGGTGCAGTACGTCGATTACACGCTGTGGCAGCGTGACCGGCTGGGCGACCTGCGCGATCCCGACAGCCCGATCGCTGCGCAGCTGGCCTACTGGGAGCAGGCGCTGGCCGGGCTGCCCGAGCGTCTGGCGCTGCCCACCGATCGGCCCTACCCGGCGGCGTCCGATTACCGCGGCGCCACCGCGGCCGTGGACTGGCCGGCCGAGTTGCAGGAGCGGGTGGCGCAGGTCGCGCGCGAGCACCACGCGACCAGCTTCATGGTGATCCAGGCCGCGCTGGCGGTGCTGCTGGCCAAGGTCAGCGCCAGCAGCGACGTGGCCGTCGGGTTCCCGATCGCCGGGCGCCGCGATCCCGCGCTGGAGGAGTTGGTGGGGTGTTTCGTCAACACCTTGGTGCTGCGCATCGACCTAGGAGAGCTAGGCGCGGATCCCACCGTCGCCGCGCTGCTGGACCAGGTCCGCGCGCGCAGCCTGGCCGCGTACGAACACCAAGACGTGCCCTTCGAGGTGTTGGTCGACCGGCTCAACCCCACGCGCAGCCTGACCCATTCGCCGCTGGTCCAGGTGATGTTGGGCTGGCAGAACTTCGCGCGCCACGTCAGCGACACCGCCGCCGGGTTGGCCCTGGGTGATCTTCGGGTCACCCCGCTGCCGGTGGACACCCACACCGCCCGCATGGACCTGACCTTCTCCCTGGCCGAACGCTTCACCGAGGCCGGTGAGCCCGCCGGCATCGGCGGGGCGGTCGAGTTCCGCACCGATGTGTTCGACGTGGCCACCATCGAGGCACTGATCGGGCGGTTGGAGCGGGTGGTGGTGGCCATGACCGCCGACCCCACCTGCCGGCTGTCGTCGATCGATGTGCTCGCTGCGGCCGAGCACGCCCGCCTGGACGCGATCGGCAACCGCGCGGTGCTGACCCGGCCCGCGCCGGTGACGGGATCCTCCATTCCGGCGTTGTTCGCCGCGCAGGTGGCGCACACACCCGAGGCCGTAGCGGTCACCTTCGAAGGCCGCTCAATGACATACGCGGAGCTCGACGAGGCGGCCAACCGGTTGGCGCACCTGCTGGTCGGTCACGGCGCGGGCCCGGGGCAATGTGTGGCGCTGCTGTTTCCCCGGTCCGCCGAGGCGATCGTGGCGATGCTGGCGGTGCTCAAAACCGGCGCGGCCTACCTGGCGATCGACCCTGCGCTGCCGGCGGCCCGGGTCGGGTTCATGCTCGACGACGCCGCGCCGGTCGCCGCGCTCACCACCGCGGGGCTGGCCGAGCGGCTCGACGGGCGGGGCCTCCTGGTCATTGATGTTGGTGACCCCCGCATCCAGACCCTCCCGTGCACGGCACCCCCCGCGCCGGCTCCCGACGACATCGCCTACCTCATCTACACCTCCGGCACCACCGGTGTCCCCAAGGGCGTGGCCATCGCCCACCACACCGTCACCCGGCTGATGGCGTCGCTCCATACCTCCCTGCCGGTGGCAGGCGCGTGGACCCAATGGCATTCCTACGGCTTCGACGTCTCGGTCCAGGAGATCTGGGGCGCGCTGCTGCATGGTGCGCGGCTGGTGGTGGTGCCCGAATCGGTGCTGCACTCGCCGACGGACTTCCACGACCTGCTGGTCGCCGAACAGGTGAGCGTCCTCAGCCAGACGCCGTCCGCCCTGGGGGTGTTGTCGCCGCAGGATCTGGATTCGGTGGCCCTGCTCATCATGGGTGGCGAGGCCTGCCCGGCAGAGCTGGTGGACCGATGGGCCGACGGGCGAGCGATGATCAACGTCTGCGGGCCGACCGAGACGTCGATGTTCGCGGCGATGAGCGCCCCGTTGACGCCGGGTTCGGGCGCGCCCCCGATCGGATCGCCGGTCCCGGGGGCGGCGTTCTTCGTTCTCGACGGGTGGATGCGGGCCGTGCCGCCGGGTGTCGTCGGCGAGCTGTATGTGGCCGGGCGGGTGGGGGTCGGGTATTGGCGCCGGTCCGCGCTGACCGCGGCGCGGTTTGTGGCCTGCCCGTTCGGCGGCCCGCCGGGACAGCGCATGCTGCGCACCGGGGACCTGGTGTACTGGCGCCCAGATGGTCAGTTGGCGTATCTGGGGCGGGCCGACGAGCAGGTCAAGATCCGCGGGTATCGCATCGAGCTCGGTGAAGTTCAGGCAGCGTTGGCCGGGCAGGACGGCGTGGATCGGGCGGTGGTGGTCGCCCGCGAGGACCGCCCCGGTGATAAGCGCCTGGTCGGTTATGTCACCGGCACCGCCCATCCGGCCGAGCTCCGCGCCGCGCTGGCCGAGCGGCTGCCGGCCTACATGGTGCCGGCCGCGATCGTGGTGATCGACGCGCTGCCGCTCACCCCCAACGGCAAACTCGACAGGCGTGCCCTCCCGGCACCCGAATACGCCGACGTCGATCGTTACCGCGCCCCGTCCAGCGCCACCGAGGAGATCCTGGCCGGCATCTACGCCCGAGTGCTGGGGCTGGACCGGGTCGGGGTCGACGACTCGTTCTTCGATTTGGGCGGGGATTCGCTGTCGGCGATGCGCCTGATCGCCGCGATCAACACCGGCCTGGACGCCGGGCTCTCGGTACGTACCGTGTTCGAGGCGCCCACGGTGGCCCAGTTGGCGCCCCGCATCGGCGGGGAAGCGGTGCGGCTGGAGCCGCTGGTGGCTGCCCCGCGGCCCGCGGTCGTTCCGTTGTCGTTTGCCCAGAGCCGGTTGTGGTTTATCGACCAGTTGGCGGGGCCCTCACCGATGTACAACATGTCGGTGGCGCTGCGGCTGCGCGGCGGCCTGGACACCGACGCGCTGGGTGTCGCGCTGGCCGATGTGGTGGGCCGCCACGAGAGCCTGCGCACCCTGTTCCCGGCGCCCGAGGGGATACCCCAGCAGGTGGTCGTGCCCGTCGAGCACGCCGACTTCGGCTGGCAGATCATCGATGCCAGTGGCTGGCCGGAGAGCCGGCTGGGTGAGGCCCTCGACGACGCGGCACGTCACCCGTTCGACCTGGCCGCCCAGATCCCCTTGCGGGCAAGGCTTTTCGATGTCGGCGACGACGAACACGTGCTGGTGGTCGCGATGCACCACATCGCCGCCGACGGCTGGTCGATCACCCCGCTGATCCGCGACGTGGGGATGGCCTACGCGGCGCGGTGTGCCGGGCAGGCCCCGGGCTGGGGCACGCTGGCGGTGCAGTACGTCGATTACACGCTGTGGCAGCGTGACCGGCTCGGGGATCTGACCGATCCCGACAGCCCGATCGCCGCGCAGCTGGCCTACTGGGAACAGGCCCTCGCGGGCCTGCCCGAGCGTGTGCAGCTGCCCACCGATCGCCCGTATCCGCCGGCCGCCGATCACCGCGGCGCCACCATGGCGGTGGACTGGCCGGCCGAGTTGCAGCAGCAGGTGGCCCGGGTGGCGCGCGAGCACCACGCGACCAGCTTCATGGTGTTCCAGGCCGCGCTTGCCGTGCTGCTGGCCAAGGTCAGCGCCAGCACTGACGTGGCCGTCGGTTTCCCGATCGCCGGGCGCCGCGATCCGGCCCTCGATGCGCTGGTGGGCTGCTTCGTCAACACCCTGGTGCTGCGGGTCGATATCGCAGAAATAGGCGGCGATCCCACCGTGGCCGAGCTGCTGGACCAGGTGCGCGCGCGCAGCCTGGCCGCCTACGAACACCAGGACGTGCCCTTCGAGCTGCTGGTCGATCGGCTCAACCCGACCCGAAGCCTGGCCCACTCCCCGGTGGTCCAGGTGATGTTGGCCTGGCAGACCTTCGCCGCGCTGGACACGAACCCGGCCAGCCCCGTCGGCCCCTCCGCCGCGATGGCGCTGGGTGACCTGCAGGTCACCCCGGTGCCGGTGGACACCCAGGTCGCCCGCATGGACCTGACGTTTTTCGTCGGAGAACGCTTCACCGAGGCCGGTGAGCCCGCCGGGATCGGCGGGGGCGTGGAATATCGCACCGACGTGTTCGACGCGGCCAGCATCGCGGCGCTCGTCGAACGGTTGCGGCGCGTGGTGGCGGCGCTGACCGTCGACCCCACCCGCCGGCTCTCGTCGATCGACGTGCTCGATGAGGCCGAGCACGCCCGACTGGACGAGCTCGGCAATCGGGCGGCGCTGATCCGGCCCGCATCCGCTCCGACGGTGTCGATTCCGGTGCTGTGGGCCGCGCAGGTGGAGCGCAGCCCGGAGGCGGTGGCGATCAGCTGCGGGCAGTCGTCGTGGACCTACCGCGAGGTCGACGAGGCCGCCAACCGGTTGGCGCACCTGCTGGCCGGCCACGGCGCGGGCCCGGGGCAATCCGTGGTGCTGCTGTTTCCCCGCTGCGCCGAGGGGATCGTGGCCATGCTGGCGGTGCTCAAGACCGGGGCGGCGTATCTGCCGATCGACCCGGTGCTGCCGTCGGCCCGGATCGGGTTCATGCTCGCCGACGCCGCACCTGTCGCCGCGCTCACCACCGCGGACCTGAGGTCGCGGCTGGACGGGCATGACCTGCTTGTGATCGATGTGAACGATCCCGTTGTCGCCACCCAGTCCAGCACGGCCCTCCCGGCGCCGGGCGCCGCGGACATCGCCTACATCATCTACACGTCGGGCACCACCGGCGTCCCCAAAGGTGTGGCCGTCACCCACCGCAACGTCGCCCAGCTGTTCGACTCACCGGACATGCCTGCCCTGCCGGCGGCTGCAGGGCAGGCATGGACCCAGTCCCATTCGTATGCCTTCGACCTGTCGGTCTGGGAGATCTGGGGCGTGTTCCTGCGCGGTGGCCGGATGGTGGTGGTGCCCGAGTCGGTGGCGCGAGCGCCGGAAGACTTCCACGCCTTGCTGGTCGACGAACAGGTCAGCGTGCTGAGCCAAACCCCGTCGGCTCTCGGGGTGTTGTCGCCGGGGGGTTTGGAGTCGGTGGCCTTGCTGGTGGGTGGTGAGGCCTGCCCGGGCGAGGTGGTGGATCGGTGGGCACCCGGTCGGGTGATGGTCAACGCCTACGGGCCGACCGAGGCCACGGTGTGGATCGCCTTCAGTGCGCCGCTGCAGGCGGGCTCGGGTTCGACCGGACAAGCGCCGATCGGTTCGCCGGTGCCGGGCGCGGCGTTCTTCGTGCTGGACGGGTGGCTGCGACCGGTGCCACCCGGCGTGGTCGGGGAGTTGTACGTCGCCGGCGGCGGAGTCGCGGTGGGCTACGTGCGCCGGGGCCCGTTGACGGCGACTCGGTTCGTGGCCTGCCCGTTCGGGGGCGCGGGAGCGCCGGGACAGCGCATGTATCGCACCGGGGACTTGGTGTGTTGGGGTGCCGATGGGCAGCTGATGTACGTCGGCCGCACCGATGAGCAGATCAAGATCCGCGGGTACCGCATCGAGCTGGGCGACATCCAGGCCGCGCTGGCCAATTTGGCCGGGGTGGATCAGGCGGCGGTGATCGCCCGCGAGGACCGCCCCGGCCAGAAGCGCCTGGTCGGTTACGTCACCAGGACCACCGGGACCACCGGCACGCCAGACCCGGCCGGGATGCGCGCGGCGCTGGCCGAGCGGCTACCCGAGTACATGGTGCCGGCCGCGGTGGTGGTGCTTGAGGCGCTGCCGCTGACAGCCAATCGCAAGCTCGACACCCGCGCCCTGCCGGCACCCGAATACACGGCAGTCGACAGTTACCGCGCCCCGACCACCCTCACCGAGGAGATCCTGGCCGGCATCTATGCCCGGGTGCTCGGTGTCGAGCGCGTCGGGGTCGACGACTCGTTCTTCGATCTGGGCGGGGACTCGCTGTCGGCGATGCGCCTGATCGCCGCGATCAACAGCGGCCTGGATGCCGGCCTGACGGTGCGCGCGGTGTTCGAGGCACCCACGGTGGCCCGGTTGGCGCCGCGTATCGGTGCGGAGGGGGGTCGGCTGGAGCCGCTGGTGGCCGGCGTGCGGCCCACGGTGGTTCCGCTCTCGTTCGCCCAGAGCCGGTTGTGGTTCATCGACCAGTTGGCGGGGCCCTCACCGATGTACAACATGTCGGTGGCGCTGCGGCTAAGCGGGCGCCTGGATGCCGACGCACTGGGTGTCGCGCTGGCCGACGTCGTGGCCCGCCACGAGAGCCTGCGCACCCTGTTCGTCGCACCCGATGGCGTACCCCAGCAGCTGGTGGTGCCGGTGGAGCGGGCCGACTTCGGCTGGCAGATCATCGATGCCACCGGCTGGCCGGAAAGCCGGCTGCGTGAGGCCCTCGACGACGCCGCCCGTCACGCGTTTGACCTGGCCACCCAGATCCCTTTGCGGGCAAGGCTTTTCCGCATCGCCGACGACGAACACGTGCTGCTGGTCGCGGTGCACCATATCGCCGCCGACGGCTGGTCGATCACCCCGCTGGTGCGTGATGTGGGGTTGGCCTATGCCAGCCGGAGCGCGGGGCAGGCCCCCGGCTGGGCGCCGTTGCCGGTGCAGTACGTCGATTACACGCTGTGGCAGCGTGATCGGCTGGGTGACCTGGCCGACAGCGCCAGCCCGATCGCCGCGCAGCTCGCCTACTGGGAGCGGGCGCTGGCCGGGCTGCCCGAGCGGCTGGCGCTGCCCACCGATCGGCCGTACCCGCCGGTGGCCGATTACCGCGGCGCCAGCGTGGCGGTGCGTTGGCCGGCCGAGTTGCAGCAAGAGGTCGCCCGGGTGGCGCGCGAGCATAACGCGACCAGCTTCATGGTGATCCAGGCCGCGCTGGCGGTGCTGCTCTCGAAGGTCAGCGCCAGCCCCGACGTGGCCGTCGGGTTCCCGATCGCCGGGCGCCGCGATCCCGCCCTCGAGGAGCTGGTGGGGTGTTTCGTCAACACGTTGGTGCTGCGCATCGACCTAGGAGAGCTAGGCGGGGATCCCACCGTCGCCGAGCTGCTGGACCAGGTGCGGGCGCGCAGCCTGGCGGCCTTCGAGCATCAAGACGTGCCCTTCGAGGTTTTGGTCGATCGGCTCAACCCGACGCGCAGCCTGAACCACTCCCCACTGGTCCAGGTGTTGTTGGGCTGGCAGAACTTCGCCGGGCTCGACGCGAACCCCGCCAGCCCCGCTGGCCCCGCCGGCCCCGCCGCCGGGTTGGCGTTGGGTGATCTGCAGGTCGCCCCGCTGCCGGTGGATACCCAGGTCGCCCGGATGGACCTGACCTTCTCCCTGGCCGAGCGCTTCACCGAGGCGGGTGAGCCGGCCGGGATCGGCGGGGCGGTGGAGTATCGCACCGATGTGTTCGATGCGGCCAGCATCGAGACGCTGATCGGGCGGTTGCAGCGGGTTCTGGTGGCGCTGACCGCCGAGCCCAGCCGGCGGCTGTCGTCGTTGGATCTGCTCGATGCCGGTGAGCACGCCCGCCTCGCTGAGATCGGCAACCGGGCGGCGTTGACCCGGGTCGCGCCCGCGGCGGTGTCGGTTCCGGTGTCCTTCGCCGCGCAGGTGGCGCGCACTCCCGAGGCGGTGGCGGTCACCTGCGAGGGCCGCTGCCTGACCTACCGGGAGCTCGATGAGGCCGCTGACCGGTTGGCGCGCCTGCTGGCCGGGCACGGCGTGGGCCCGGGACAGCGTGTGGCGCTGCTGTTTTCGCGGTCGGCGCAGGCGATCGTGGCGATGCTGGCGGTGCTCAAGACCGGCGCGGCGTATCTGCCGATCGACCCGGCGCTGCCGGGGTCGCGGATCGGGTTCATGCTCGACGACGCCGCCCCGCTCGCCGCGATCACCACCGGCGCGCTGGCTGAGCGGCTCGACGGGTTCGGCGTGCCGGTCATCGATGTCGGTGATATTTGGGACGCGCGCATCCAGGCCCCGCCCAGCACCGCCATGCCGGCCCCGGCGCCGGGGGACCTGGCGTATCTGATCTACACCTCGGGCACCACCGGTGTGCCCAAGGGCGTGGCCATCACCCACCACAACATCACCCAGCTGATCGGGCCCCTGGACCCGGGCTTGGCGGCGCCGGGGCGGGTGTGGTCGCAGTGGCACTCCTACAGCTTCGACATCTCGGGCTGGGAGATCTATGGTGCGCTGCTGCACGGCGGGCGGCTGGTCATCGTGCCCGAGTCGGTGGGGGGTTCACCGGAGGACTTCCACGCCCTGCTGCTGGCCGAGCAGGTCGGTGTCGTGTGCCAGACCCCGTCGGCGGCGGGCATGCTCTCGCCCGAGGGTTTGGAGTCGGTGACCCTGCTGGTCGGCGGTGAGGCCTGCCCGGCCGAGGTGGTGGATCGCTGGGCGCCCGGGCGGGTGATGATCAACGAATACGGCCCGACCGAGACCACGATGTGGGTGACCCTCAGTGCGCCGCTGACGGCCGGGGCGGGTGCGCCGCCGATCGGGTCGCCGGTGCCGGGCACGGCGCTGTTCGTGCTGGACGGGTGGCTTAAGCCGGTGCCGAGCGGGGTGGTCGGGGAGTTGTATGTGGCCGGCACCGGGGTGGGGGTCGGGTATTGGCGGCGGGCCGGGCTGACCGGGTCGCGGTTTGTGGCCTGCCCGTTCGGGAATGTCGGGGGGCCCGGAGCGCCCGGAACACGGATGTATCGCACCGGGGACCTGGTGTATTGGGGCGCCGACGGGCAGCTGGTCTACCTGGGGCGCGCCGACGAGCAGGTCAAGATCCGCGGCTATCGCATCGAGCTCGGGGAGATCCAGGCCGCGCTGGCCGGGCTGGACGGGGTCGAGCAGGCGGTGGTGATCGCCCGCGAGGACCGTCCCGGCGACAAGCGCCTGGTGGGTTATGTGACCGGGACCGCCGACCTGCTGGACCCGGCCTCGGTGCGGGGCGCGCTGGCCGAGCGGCTGCCCGAGTACATGGTGCCCGCGGCGGTGGTGGCTCTGCACGCGCTCCCGTTGACCGTCAACGGCAAACTCGACAGGCGCGCCCTGCCGGCACCCGACTACGCCGATACCGACCACTACCGCGCCCCGGCCACCCTCACCGAGGAGATCCTGGCCGGCATCTACGCCCGGGTGCTGGGCGTCGTGCGCGTCGGCGTGGACGACTCGTTCTTCGATCTGGGTGGGGATTCGCTGTCGGCGATGCGTCTGGTCGCCGCGATCAACACCGACCTGGACGCCGGACTGTCGGTGCGTACCGTGTTCGAGGCGCCCACGGTGGCCCGGTTGGCGCCCCGCATCGGCGCCGCTGCGGCGCGGCTGGAGCCGCTGGTGGCCGCCCAGCGGCCCGCGGTGGTTCCGCTGTCGTTCGCCCAAAGCCGGCTGTGGTTCATCGACCAGTTGGCGGGGCCCTCGGCGCTCTACACCATGCCGGCGGCGCTGCGGCTGCGTGGGCGCCTCGATGCCGAGGCGCTGGGTGCGGCGCTGGCCGACGTGGTGGCCCGTCACGAGAGCCTGCGCACGCTGTTCCCAGCCGTGGACGGGATCCCGCAGCAGTTGGTGGTGCCGGTCGAGCGGGCCGACTTCGGCTGGCAGGTCATCGATGCCACCGGCTGGCCGGCAAGCCGGCTGGGTGCGGCCCTGGAAGAGGTGAGCCGCCGCAGCTTCGATCTGGCTACCGAGATCCCGCTGCGGGCAACGCTTTTCCGTGTCGGCGACGACGAACACGTGCTGGTGTTCGCGATGCACCACATCGCCGCCGACGGCTGGTCGATCACCCCGCTGGTCCGCGATGTGGGGATGGCCTACGCCAGCCGGAGTGCCGGGCAGGCCCCCGGCTGGGGCGCACTGGCGGTGCAGTACGTCGATTACACGCTGTGGCAGCGTGACCGTCTTGGTGACCTGGCCGATCCCGACAGCGCCATCGCCGCGCAGCTGGGCTACTGGGAACAGGCCCTGGCCGGGCTGCCCGAGCGGCTGCAGCTACCCACCGACCGGCCCTACCCGGCGGTGGCCGATTTCCGCGGCGCCACCGTGGCGCTGGACTGGCCGGTCGAGTTGCAGCAGCGGGTGGCCCGGGTGGCGCGCGAACACAACGCAACCAGCTTCATGGTGATCCAGGCCGCCCTGGCGGTGCTGCTGGCCAAGCTCAGCGCGAGCAGCGATGTGGCCGTTGGGTTCCCGATCGCCGGACGGCGCGACCCGGCCCTGGATGAGTTGGTGGGTTGCTTCGTCAACACCCTGGTGCTGCGGGTGGAGGTGACCGGGGATCCCACCGTGGCCGAGCTGCTGGACCAGGTGCGTGCGCGCAGCCTGGCCGCTTTCGAGCATCAAGACGTGCCCTTCGAGGTGCTGGTCGACCGCCTCAACCCGGCCCGCAGCCTGGCCCATTCCCCGGTGGTCCAGGTGGTGTTGGCGTGGCAGAACTTCGCAGGGCTCGATGCCAACCTGCCAGCCGACCTACCGCCCGAGATGGCGTTGGGCGATCTGCAGGTCGCCCCGGTGCGTGTGGACACCCAGGTCGCGCGAATGGACCTCACGTTTTTCGTCGGTGAACGCTTCACCGGGGCAGGTGAGCCCGGCGGGATCGGCGGGGTCGTGGAGTTCCGCACCGACGTCTTCGACGCGGCCAGCATCGAGGCGCTCGTCGAGCGGTTGGAGCGGGTGGTGGAGGCGCTTACCGGCGACCCCAACCGGCGGCTCTCGTCGGTCGGTGTGCTCGATGCCGGTGAACAGGCCCGCCTCGATGAGATTGGCAATCGGGCCGCGTTGACCCGGCCCGCGGCCCCGGCGGTGTCGATTCCGGTGCTGTGGGCCGCGCAGGTGGCGCGCACCCCCGAGGCCGTCGCCCTGAGCTGCGGGAAGTGGTCGTGGACCTACCGCGAGGTCGACGAGGCCGCCAATCGGTTGGCGAACCTGCTGGCCGGCCACGGTGCGGGTCCGGGGCAATGCGTGGCGCTGCTGTTCCCCCGCTGCGGTGAGGCGATCGTGGCGATCGTGGCGGTGCTCAAAACCGGGGCGGCCTACCTGCCCATCGACCCGGCGCTGCCGGCGACCCGGATCGGGTTCATGCTCGCCGACGCCACCCCGATCGCCGCGATCACCACCGCCGAGCTGGCCGACCGGCTGGACGGTCATGACCTCCTGGTCATCGATGTCAACGACCCCGTCGTCGACACCCAGCCCAGCACGGCTCTGCCCGTTCCGGGAGCCGACGACATCGCCTACGTCATCTACACCTCGGGCACCACCGGCGTACCCAAGGGCGTGGCCGTCACCCACCGCAACGTCGCCCAGCTGTTCGACTCACCCGCCGCCGGCCTGCCGGTGGCGGCGGGGCAGGCGTGGACGCAGTCCCACTCGTATGCCTTCGACTTATCCGTCTGGGAGATCTGGGGGGCGTTGCTGCGCGGTGCCCGGATGGTAGTGGTGCCCGAGTCGGTGGCGCGCGCCCCGGAAGACTTCCATGCCTTGCTGGTCGACGAACAGGTCAGCGTGTTGAGCCAAACCCCGTCGGCTCTCGGGGTGTTGTCGCCACAGGGGTTGGATTCGGTGGCCTTGCTGATCGGCGGCGAGGCCTGCCCGGCCGACGTGGTGGATCGCTGGGCGCCCGGACGGGTGATGATCAACGCGTACGGGCCGACCGAGGCCACGGTGTGGGTGGCATTCAGTGCGCCGCTGCAGGCGGGCTCGGGCTCGACGGGACAAGTGCCGATCGGGTCGCCGGTATCGGGGGCGGCGTTCTTCGTGCTGGACGGGTGGCTGCGGCCGGTGCCGGCCGGTGTGGTCGGGGAGCTATACGTGGCCGGCGGCGGCGTCGCGGTGGGCTACATCGGCCGGGGCCCGTTGACGGCGACGCGGTTTGTGGCGTGCCCGTTCGGGAATGCCGGGGGGCCGGGTGCACCGGGAACGCGTATGTACCGCACCGGGGACTTGGTGTGTTGGGGCGCCGATGGGCAGCTGCGGTATGTGGGCCGCGCCGATGAGCAGGTCAAGATCCGCGGGTATCGCCTCGAGCTGGGTGAGGTGGCCGCGGCGTTGGCCGGGCTGGACGGGGTGGATCAGGCGGTGGTGGTCGCCCGCGAGGACCGCCCCGGCGACAAGCGCCTGGTCGGTTACGTCACCAGGACCACCGGGGACACCGGCGCGCTGGACCCGGCCGGGATGCGCGCGGCGCTGGCCGATCGGCTGCCGGCCTACATGGTCCCGGCCGCGGTGGTGGTCCTCGATGCGTTGCCGCTGACGGCCAATCGCAAGCTCGACGCCCGCGCCCTGCCGGCACCTGACTACCAGGACACCGCTGTCGCCTACCGCGCCCCGGCGAACGCGGTCGAGGAGGTGCTGGCGGGCATCTACGCCCACGTCCTCGGGCTGGAGCGGGTCGGGGTCGACGACTCCTTCTTCGAGTTGGGCGGCGACAGCATCTTGTCGATGCAGGTGGTGGCCCGGGCCCGGGCGGCCGGCCTGACGTGTCGGCCGCGCGACATCTTCGTCGAGCAGACGGTGGCCGGACTGGCTCGGGTGGCGGTGGCCGCCGGCTACCCGATCGACGAGGCCATCGGGCGGGTGCCGGCCACCCCGATCATGCGCTGGCTGGTCGAGGCGGAACGTGCGAGCGGGCCGATCGACCAGCTCGCCCAGACGCTGCTGGTGCAGGCCCCCGCGGAGGTCACCGAGGCCGACGTCGTGGTACTGCTGCAGGCCCTGCTGGACCGGCATGGCGTGCTGCGGCTGCGCGTCGACCCCGGCGTCGACCCGCGCCCTGACCCAGGCGTTGAGGAAAGCGGTATTTCGGGCGCCGGAGGGTGGTCGTTGGAGATCCCCGAACCCGGGTCGGTGGATGCGCGGGCTTGCCTGCACGCGGTGGACGTGTTGTCCGAGGAGACGCTGCTGGCGGCGCGGTCGCGGCTGAACCCGGCCTACGGGGCGATGGTCAGCGCGCTGTGGGCGGCCGACACCGGCCGACTGGCGTTGGTCGTTCACCGGCTGGCCATTGACGCGGTGTCGTGGCGAATTCTGGTGGAGGACCTCAACATCGCCTGGGCCCAGCACCGGGTGGGGCGGCCGGTGGTGTTGCCGGGGGGCGGGACGTCCTTTGGCCGCTGGTCGTCGCTGCTGGCCGAGCATGCGGGTCGCCCGGAGGTCGTCGAGCAGGCGCAGGCGTGGCGGGACGTGGCGGCGACGCCGGCTGCGCTGCCCGCGGCGCGCCCCGAGGCGGACACCGACGTCGGCGCCGGGCACTGGTCGGTCGCCCTCGATGATCTCGAGGCCACCCGCATGTTGCTCGGCGTGGTCCCGGCGGCGTTCCATGCCGGGATCGACGAGATCTTGTTGATCGCGTTCGCCCTGGCGTGGTCTGAGTTTTTGGGTTTCTCGGGCACCGGCGCTCCGGTCGGGATCGACGTGGCGGGCGATGCCCGGCCCGAGGAGCTTGGCGCCACCGTGGATCTGTCGCACACGGTGGGCTGGTTCACCGCCAAATACCCGGTGGCCTTACGGCTGGGGTCGCCCGGCGGGCTGTCCTGGGAGCAGGTCATCGCCGGCGAGGCGGGGCTGGGCGCGCTGATCAAGGACGCCAAGGAACAGCTGCGCGCCCTGCCGGATCCGCTCACTTACGGGGTGCTGCGGTACCTGAACCCCGACGTGGAGCTGGCCGGACCGGACCCCGCGATCGGGTTCACCTATCTGGGCGCCCCCGCGGCCGGCGCCGGCGAGGTCTCGACTGACGTGTGGCGGATCGGCGAGGACGGCCCGCCGTCGACCAGCGCGATGCCGTTGGCGCACACCGTGGAGCTCAACGCCGGCATGGTCGACACCGAGGCCGGCCCGCACCTGCGGGCCCATTGGAGGTGGGCGCCCTCGGCCCTCGACCACGCGGCGATCGCCCGGGTGAGCCGGTTGTGGTTCGAGGCCTTGGCCGGGATCTGCGCGCATGTCAGAAACGGTGGCGGCGGGCTGACCCCGTCGGACATCGCCCCGGCCCGACTGAGCCAGCCGCAGATCGACGAGTTGGCGCAGCAATACGCGATCGCCGACATCCTGCCGTTGACCCCCTTGCAGGAGGGGCTGCTCTTCCACGCCAGCACCGCCCAGGGCCAGCACGCCGCCACCGGTTCTGACATCTACGCGATGCAGCTCGGCATCACCGTGACCGGCCCGCTGGACATCGACCGGCTGCGCGAGGCGGTGCACGCGGTCGTGAGCCGGCATCCCAACCTCGCGGCCCGATTCTGCGACCGGTTCGACAAGCCAGTGCAGATCATCCCGGCCGACGCCGCGGCGGGATGGCGCTATGTCGAGCTGGACGGCACAGACCCCACAGACCCCACAGACCCCGCTGACCCCGCTGACCCCGCTGACCCCGCTGACCCCGCTGACCCCGCTGACCCCGCTGACCCGGATGTGGAGGAGCGGATCCAGCGGCTGTGCGCCGACGAACGCGCCGCCGTCTGCGATCTGACCGCCGACCAGCCGGTATTTCGGGCCGCGGTGCTCCGCGCCGCCGAGGACCGGCACCGGTTCGTTCTCACCTTCCACCACATCGTGGCGGATGGCTGGTCGCTGCCCATCCTGCTGGGGGAGATCTTCGCCGGCTATCACGGGCGGCAGCTGCCCGCGCTCGCGTCGTATCGCAGCCTTGTTACCTGGCTGGCCGGTCGGGACCCGGATGCCGCCCACGCGGCCTGGCGGCAGGCGCTCGCCGGTTTTGACACCCCCACCCTGGTCGCCGGCCCGGGCCGGTTGGGGACGGGGCCGCGAGGCGTTGCCTCGTCGCGGCTGCCCGAGCAGACCACCCGGGCGTTGAGCGAGTTGGCCCGCTCTCGTCAGACCACCGTCAACACCGTGCTGCAGGGGGCGTTTGCGCAGCTGCTGTGCTGGCTGACCGGCCAGCACGACATCGCCTTCGGCACCGTGGTCTCGGGAAGGCCGGCCGAGGTCGCCGGCGCGGAATCGCTGGTGGGGCTGTTGATCAACACGGTGCCGGTGCGGGCGATCATCACGCCGGCAACCACTACCACCGATCTGTTGGCCCAGCTGCAGGGCGCCTATAACGACACGCTCGAGCACCAGCACTTGGCGCTCAACGAGATTCACCGTGTCACCGGTCAGGAACAGCTGTTCGACACGCTGTTCGTGTACGAAAACTATCCGATCGACACCGCCGCGTTGGCGGGCGTCCACGAATTGGCCGTCACCGACGTCACCAATCGCGAATCCAACCACTACCCCCTGACGGTGCAAGCCAGCCCGGGGCCCGAGCTGGGCCTTCGCGTCGAATACGACACCGAGGTGTTCGACGCGGACAGCATCGAGGCGCTCATCGGCCGGCTAGAGCGGGTGTTGGTGGCCATGATCGCCGACCCTGCGGGGCGGCTCTCGTCGATCGATGTGCTTGATGCCGGTGAGCACGCCCGCCTCGACGAGATCGGTAATCGGGCGGTGTTGACCCAGCCGGCGACGCCGGTGTCGATTCCGCTGCTGTGGGCCGCGCAGCTGGCGCGCACTCCCGATGCGGCGGCGGTCACCTTCGAAGGCCGCTCAATGACGTACTCGGAACTTGAGGAGGCCGCTAACCGGTTGGCGCACCTGCTGGTCGGCCACGGCGCGAGACCCGGGCGGTGTGTGGCGCTGCTGTTTTCCCGCTGCGCTGAGGCGATCGTGGCCATGCTGGCGGTGCTCAAGACCGGGGCGGCCTATCTGCCGATCGACCCGGCGCTGCCGGCGTCGCGGATCGGGTTCATGGTTGCCGACGCCACCCCGCTCGCCGCGATCACCACCGCTGGGCTAGCCGACCGGCTAGACGGGTGCGACCTGCCGGTCGTCGATATCAACGACCCCCGCGTTGACACCCAACCCAGTACCGCATTGCCGGCGCCGGCCCCCGATGACATCGCCTACATCATCTACACGTCGGGCACCACCGGCGCCCCCAAGGGCGTGGCCATCACCCACCACAACATCGCCCAACTGATGGCGTCGCTGCATGCACAGCTGCCGGGGGCGGGGGTGTGGACGCAGTATCTCTCGTATGCCTTCGACTTTTCGCTGTGGGAGATCTGGGGCGCGCTACTGCGCGGTGGGCGGCTGGTGGTGGTGCCCGAGTCGGTGGCCCGCTCGCCCGAAGACTTCCATGACCTACTGGTCACCGAACACGTCAATGTGCTCTTGCAGACCCCGTCGGCGGTAGGGGCGCTATCACCAGCGGGTTTGGATTCCGTGGCGTTGGTGGTGGGCGGTGAGCCCTGCCCGAGCGAGCTGGTGGACCGGTGGGCGCCCGGGCGGGTGATGCTCAACGGCTACGGCCCGACCGAGGCCACGCTGTGTGCGGCGGTCAGTGCGCCGCTCGCAGCGGGGTCGGGGGTGCCGCCGATCGGGTCGCCGGTGCCGGGAGCGGCGTTGTTTGTGCTGGACGGGTGGTTGCGCACGGTGCCGACCGGTGTGGTCGGGGAATTGTATGTGGCCGGTGCCGGCGTTGGCGTGGGCTATGTCGGCCGGGCCGCTTTGACCGGGTCGCGGTTTGTGGCCTGCCCGTTCGGGGCGCCGGGACAACGCATGTATCGCACTGGGGACCTGGTGTGTTGGGGTGCAGATCGGCAGCTGCGGTATGTGGGGCGCGCCGATGAGCAGGTCAAGATCCGCGGGTATCGCCTCGAGCTGAGTGAGGTGCAGGCCGCGCTGACCGGGCTGGACGGGGTGGAGCAGGCGGTGGTGATCGCCCGCGAGGACCGTCCCGGCGATAAGCGGCTGGTCGGCTATGTCATTGGGGTAACTGGGGACGTTGGGGTTGCTGGGGGTACGGGCACGCTGGACCCGGCCGGGATGCGGGCGGCGCTGGCCGAGCGGCTACCCGAGTACATGGTCCCGGCGGCGGTCGTGGTGTTGGAGTCGTTGCCGCTGACGGTCAACGGCAAGATCGACACCCGCGCCCTGCCGGCACCCGAATACGCCGGCGCCGACCGTTACGCCGCCCCGACAAACCCCATCGAGCAGACCTTGGCCGACATGTACGCCGAAGTGCTTGGTATCGAGCGCGTCGGGATCGACGACTCGTTCTTCGACCTGGGTGGGGATTCGGTGTCGGCGATGCGCCTGATCTCGGCGCTCAACGCGGCCCTCGACAGCCACCTCGCGGTCCGCACACTGTTCCAGGCGCCGTCCGTGCGAAGCCTGAGCCGGCAGTTGGGCACCGCAGGCAGCGATGTGGAGCTAGTCCCCGTTGAGGTCCTCAAGGAGGGCACCGGTATTCCGCTCTTCTGCATCCATCCGGCGGGTGGGGCGAGTTGGCCGTACCGGCGTCTTGGCGATTACCTCGACTGCCCGGTCATTGGAATTCAGCAGACCCTGCAGGCGGAGGAAGCCGAGCCCCGGTCAATTCGCGATATGGCGAAAAACTACGCCGACAGAATCCAAGCGATTCATCCGGCCGGGCCCTATAAGCTCCTCGGCTGGTCCTTTGGCGGCGTCGTCGCCCACGAACTCGCCAGCGAGCTGCAGCGACGCGGATGCGTAGTCGCACGGCTCATTCTGCTCGACGCTGCGGCCACCGTTGACGGCGGGACAAACGTTTTCGACGAGAGTCAAACGATGCAGCAGCTGGAATACCTGCGATCCATTGCGGCGGATGATCCCGATCAGTTCGATCCTGCCAGCTACCCGCAGTTGGCGGAATTTATGCGCCAGCAAGAGGTGGCAATGGGATTCGCCATCTCATTCAAGCAGCTGTTGGAATTCGGGGAGTTCATAGTTAACAGCTTCAAGGCCAACGAATCGTATCGATCGGAACACCTGCCCGATGTGTTTTATGGTGAAATGACCATATTTTCCGCGGCCCGGGATGAGCAGGATTCATCCTTGCAACAAAGCTGGCGGCCCTATGTCGCCGGGAACATCACGGAGTATTCGATCGACTGCCCTCACGAGAAGATGTTGAGCGACGAATCGCTCACCCTGTATGGCGAGCAATTGAAACTTTCGCTGGACTGACAGCCCGCCGCGTGTTGCGCGGCGCTGCCGCGCCGGGATGCAGTTGAAGTGTTGCTGCCGCCTTCGGCGGAAGCTGCGCCGTGCCCGCACGCTGGATCGCGTTCGGTGTCTGGCATTTGCCGACGCATATGGGATTTAGCGCGGCATTGTTCGGAATATCGGTTAGATAGACACGGCTTCCGGCGTTGACCGAGGCGGGACCGCCGTGTCCGTATCTCGACGATGTTGTCGCGCCATTGTCCTCCGCTGGGTCGAGATTCCTCCTTACTTCGAAGTCGCTGCGGCACATGGCTATTCGTAGGCAGTGCACTGCCCGGTGGCCGCGGCGTTCGATCAGTCCGGGGTGGCCGGCCTGCCCGCCCGGCCCGAGGCCGCCCCGGGACGATAAGGCTGCGCCGGAGATCGAGGGGATTTGTCCGCACCGACCCACCAAGAGCCCGACTACCAGGGCTTATGCCCCAGAAGGCTAGGTAAAGTCCCCTTTTTGACGGTTTGCGCGCGCGCTTGACGTTGACCGCATAGCATAGGGCGGTGCTCCGAAATGTGCGTCGCGACGATCCCGAAGGCGGGATCGGCCTGCGGGCGGCAGTGCCCGGAGATAGCTAGTCGATGGAACGAAATAACACAATCGTCCGCCGAATGGTGGACGCCCGACTTGGGGGCTCAGGCGCAATATGACGAATTCGGTGGAGTTTCACAAGTATCTCGTAGTTGGCGCCGGGCCGGGGGGTTTGCAGACCGGCTACTTCCTTGAGAAGCGCGGACGGGATTACCTGATCCTCGAGCGCACGGACGCCGCGGCGGCATTCTTCTCGAAGTTTCCCGTCTGCCGTCGCATGAACTCGTTCAACAAGAAGTACAACTACTTCGAAGAGGACGAGTTCAACATGCGCAGCGACTGGAACTCGCTCCTGTCGGACGAAAAGATCCGGTTCACCCCCTACACGGACGACCTGTACCCCCAGGCCGATGTGCTGGTGCAGTACATGAACGACTTCGCCAAGGCGACAAATCTCAAGATCCGGTACGGAACCGACGTCACCCTGATCGAGAAGAATGAGCAGGGTCACTTCGTCGTGTCGACCAGCAATGGGACATTCGAGTGCGAAATTCTGCTGCTCGGTGTCGGCCCGGTCAAGACAATAGTGCCCGATATCGAGGGCATAGAGCACACAACCGATTACGGTGATCAGCCACGTGATCTCGAATGGTATCGAAACAAGAGGGTTGCCATCATTGGTCAGGGCAACTCCGCGTTCGAGACCGCCGACAGATTACTCGGCATCGCAGCAATGGTGAACGTGCTGCTCAAGCGGCCTGCGCGTTTTGCGTGGGATACCCACCATGTGGGAGACATCCGGGCCACAAACAAGAACATCATTGACATGTTCCAACTCAAGCTGCTGCACGGAGTTCTCACGCCGAGGATTCGCCGCATCACGAAGCTGGACAACGGCGTACTCAAGACGGAGCACGAATACGACTACCCGGACGGTGATCCTCCAGGCACGCTGCACCTCACGCGCCAATACGACATCATCATCCGCTGCACCGGGTGGACGTGGGTGCCGGTCGACATATTCGCCCCAGAACTCGTGCCGGACACCTGGTACCGAGGAAAATATCCCGAGCTCACCTCAAGCTGGGAGTCGGTCAACGTTCCGAATCTGTTCTTCGTCGGTGGATCCATGATCGGCGGCGACAGGGACACGAAGTCTTCGTCCGGATTCATTCACGGCTACAGATACAACATCCAGACGTTGGTGCAACTGCTCGATGAGCGGTATGAGAGCACACCGTTTCCGGCGGAGGTGCTCGATCCGCTCGACTGGAATGCGCTGATCGATTGGATGTACGACCGGGTCAGCGTCACGGCCGCGTTGAACGAGCTGTGGGGATTCATGGGTGACGCGATCGTCGTGTCGAAAGATCTCTCGCGTGCGACGATTCTGCAGGAGCTCCCGGTGGCCAACATCCGTGAGCGTGACTTTGGCGACAACCACGTGCTGATGCTGACGCTGGAATTCGGTTTCCACAAGCACGAGGCCTCGCCGTTGAGCTTCAGCGGACCATCGGATCCGACGAGGCCAAACATGGCGGTGTTCCTGCACCCTGTCATTCGGCACATCCACGAAGGCGCAGAAGAAGAATTCCACTTCGGCGACTCGCTGCTCGGCCGCTGGGACAGGCCGCACTCGAACGGTGGCGCTGTGATGTCGTACCACGCGGATTTCGCTTCTTGGCTCGAGGATCGGTTGGGCGCACCGCTCGGTATCGACGTGCCCACCGGTCCGTCCCAGTACCGGGTTTGGTCGCAGGATGAGATCAACCAGTGGAAGGAAGCGCAGGAGCCGGCCTTCGCGGTCTGGCAGCAGACGGGACTGACGCCGGAGTAGCAGCGTCTTCGCCGGCAAAGTCACACGTTGTCTTGGCCGGTTTAGCGCTGAAAAGGGTTTGGGTCGTCGAACTCAAATGGGAAGTATCGTAAAAACCCCGGTGCAACATCTCGCCTTTGCCGACATCGTTCAGCAGTACTACGCGGACGTCGATAATCGGGATTTCGACCGGGTTGTCGCGCTCTTCGAAGTTGACGCCGACTACTTTCGGCCCGGCTATGGGCAGATGAGCGGACGAGAGGCGATCAGGTCGTTTCACGTAGATAACCGCATCATCGAGTCAGGGGTGCACAATGTCGAGTCGATCGTTTCCGGTGCTGGGACCGTTGCGGTCGAAGGTAGCTTCAGCGGCACCGTGCGTGGGGGAATCGAGATCGAAGTCAGAGTCGCCGAGTTCTTCTGGCCCGGCCCAAACGGGCTGATAAAGAAGCGACGCACTTATTTCTATGCGCCGCAGGTATGACTTGCGCCCATTAATCGTATTGCCGGCGCAACAGTGGTGTGCGTTTCGGTAAGTCGTCCGATGAAATTTCCGCATCGCGAATGATTTGCTTGGTCGGATAGATGATATCCATCAATGGCCCCGTCATGGCAGTGGTAATGAGCGCCATCAGCACCATCATGGAAAACATTTCACCGTCGAGGACACCTAACTCCTTGCCGATCGACAGCACCACCAATTCCGTTAGTCCTCGTGTATTCATCAACACAGCGACGACCAGGCTGTATCGCTGCGGTAGGCGCGAGCATCGTGCGCCCGTGTAGGCCCCGACAAACTTACCCACGATTGCCACAACGACGACGAGTGCCAATTGCGCCCAGCCCGACGCCGACAGCCCGCCAATATTCACGCCGAGCCCGGTTACCACGAAGAATAGGGGCAACAGCAGTAGCACGCTGACGTGTTGAAGTCGGCCGACGATGTCTCGGACAAATCCGTCATGGTGCGGCAATATCGCGCCGAACATAAACGCGCCGAAGATCGGGTGGATGCCGATCCTATCGGTAATCCACGCCGAGAGCAGCGCCCCGACCAAAAGGACGACGAGCAGGTCGGGGTTGAGCTTTCCCGCCCGGTGGTACCAGTTTTCCAGTCGAACCGCCTGCCGCCGTCCCAACGTGTACATGACCACCGTGAACGCGGCGGTCAATGCGACGGTCCGCAGTACCTCTAGCGAACTGCCGCCCTTAACCACGGCGACGACAAACGCCAAGAGTATCCACGCGATGACGTCCCCGATCGCCGCCGAGGCAAGCGCGAACGTACCGATTGGGGTCCCCTGGATGCGGCGGTCGGACAGTATTCGGGCCAGCACCGGAAATGCCGTGATCGACATGGCGACGCCCAGAAATAGCACCATGGCAATTTTCGGCACATCGTGCCCCGCCACGGTGTGGTGGTACGGGTACAAGAAAACGGCGAGGAGAGAACCGAGCCCAAACGACACGATCATCGATGGGAGCGAAATGGCGACGGCGTAGCCCTCCCGGCCACGCAGCAGCTTCATGTCCATTTCCAGCCCGAGCAGAAACATGAACAGAACCAGGCCCACCTGAGCCAGCACGTTCAGATGTGGCACCACGTCGGGCGGGAACAATGCCTTGTTCAAATGGCCCGGCAAAAGCCCCAGCAGGCTGGGACCTAGCGCGATGCCGGCGAGTATTTCACCGATTACGGGCGGCTGGTGCAGCTTGCCCGCTATGTACCCAAAAATCCGCGCGGCGACAAGGACAACGCAGAGGTCCAGCAAAATCCACGACAGCACCCCGGCGGAACTATGGTTCACAGTCGAGCACCCGATCACGAGGTGGGGGAGCTGACGGCATTCGCCGCGGCCGGCCTGCCGCGTTGACTCGGTGGTCGCCATCGGGGGGCGACAGAGCCGGGACCGGCCCGCACTTATGCGACTTTCCGCACTTAAGGCACCTATAGCCCTACTGGCCCTACGAACAGCCAGTCGAGGCACATTCACCCCTGAAAACTAGCGTCAATGGCGCTCCGTTCGGCGGTATTTCGGTAAATCGATCGGGTACGCGTCTTCCGTGGAGTGCGCCTCTGCGCTGCGGTGAATGCGCCGCCGGTCCGGTCCTATCCGGTCCTAACCTAGACGGTCGGCTTGGGGAAGGCGACCGTGACAGCATCCTCTTCGCGGCGCTCGTCGCGGTGCTGGTCGCGGCGCCCCTCGCCCAGCAGCAAGGACCGCACGACCGGACGCGGTGCGAGAGACTCGAGCATCTGACTGGCCGGGCGCGGGCGCACTATCTGCGGCCACCAGAACCAACGTCCGAGTAGAGCGGCGATGGACGGCGTCATGAACGAGCGCACGATCAAGGTGTCGAACATCAGGCCCAAGCCGATGGTGGTACCCAGCTGACCGATAATCCGCAACTCACTGAATACCATCGAGGCCATCGTGACAGCGAACACCAGCCCCGCATTTGTCACGACCTTACCGGTCCCGCCCATTGCGCGGATGATGCCCGTGTTGATACCGCCGGCTATCTCCTCTTTCATCCGGGATACCAAAAGCAAATTGTAATCAGAGCCAACCGCCAAAAGTACGATCACGGACATCGGCAGGACCATCCAGTGCAGTTTGATGCCCAGAATGTATTGCCAGACCAGCACCGACAGGCCAAACGATGCGCCCAAGGAAAGCGCCACCGTACCCACGATCACCAGTGCGGCCACCAAACTTCGCGTGATGATGAGCATGATGACGAAAATAAGACAGAGCGCACCAATCCCGCTATTAGTAGATCGTATTTAGAGCCGTCGCGGAAGTCCTTATAGGTCGACGCGGTGCCGGCTATATAGATCTTCGCGTCCTCCAGCGGTGTGGTCTTGAGCGCCTCCTCGGCTGCGTTCTTTATCTTGTCGATGCGCGCCACGCCCTCGGGCGTCGCGGGGTCGCCCCTATGCAAAATGATGAACCGGGCCGCCTTCCCGTCCGGAGACAGGAAAGATCCCATCGCGCGTTGGAAGTCCTCGTTCTTGAAAACCTCGGGCGGCAAATAGAAGGTATCGTCGTTCTTCGACGCGTCGAACGCCTGTCCCATGGCGGTGACGTTCTGGGCGGCTTCATCCATCTGGCCGACGAACCCGGACATGGTGCTGTGCATCGTCAGCACCATGGTCCGCATGTCCTGCATTATGGAGATCATCGGCGGAATCAGCGCATTTAACTGAGGCAGCAGTGCGTCCACCTTTTTCATCTCCCTGACGAGATCGTGGAGCTTATCGCTTTCCGCATCGACGATGTCGATGCTGTCAAATATTTGCTTGAACGCCCAGCATACTGGGATGTCGTAGCAGTGCCTTTCCCACGTTAAGTAGACCCGAACTGGTCTCCAGACATCCTCAAAATCCCCAATGTGCCCTCGTAGCTCGTCGATGACGCGAGCCATTTCCTCTGTCAGGAGTATCGAGTCATGAGTAGTGTTAGTGAGCTCCACCTGCAAATCGTACATATGCTTCATAATCGCGATTTGTGAAGTTATCAAGTCGGCCTGCAGAAGCATCTGGTCTACACTGCCTCTCATGAAATGCATATTCTGCATCATGCCGGCGTTTTGCAGGCTGATAACGAAAGGGATCGATGTGTGTTCAATCGGTGTTCCCTCGGGTCGGGTTATGCCCTGAACCCGAGAAATACCCGGAACGTGGAAAATTCCTTTGGCGAGTTTGTTCAACACGAGAAAGTCCGCCGGATTCCGCATATCGTGATTCGATTCGATCATCAGAATTTCGGGCATCATTCGCGCTTGCGAGAAATGACGGTCGGCGGCCGCATAGCCCTGGTTGGCCGGTATGTCTTGCGGTATGTAGAGCCGGTCGTTGTAGCTCGTCTTGTAGCCCGGCAGTGTCGCCAGACCGATCAGGGCGATCGCGATCGTCGTGGCCAGAATGGGCGCGGGCCAGCGGACGATTGCGGTGCCGATTCGACGCCATCGACGGACCCCGATCCTGCGCCTGGGGTCGAGCAGCCCAAAGCGACTCGCGACGGTCAGCACCGCCGGAATCAGCGTCAGCGCGACCGCGACCGCGACGAACATGCCCAGGGCGCAGGGGACGCCGATGGTCTGGAAGAAGGGGAGCCGGGTCAGGCTCAGGCACAAGAGCGCGCCGGCGATCGTCAAGCCGGAAGCCAGCACGACGGGTGCGACCCCGCGATAGGTGTTGTAGTAGGCCGTCTCCCGGTCCTCGCCGGCCTGACGCGCCTCTTGATATCGACCGACAAAGAAGATCCCGTAATCGGTTCCGACCGCGATCCCCAGGGCCACCAGCAGGTTGATCGAAAATGTCGAGAGCGCCAGCCAGTTGTTATTGGCGAGGAACGCGACAATTCCCCGGGCCGCGCCCAATTCGATCCCGACCATGCCCAGCAACAGCACGACGGTGATGACCGAACGGTAGACCAGCAGCAGCATCGTGAAGATGATCGCGACGCTGACCACCGTGATCTTGAGAATCGATTTGTCGCCGCTGCGCTGCATATCTGTCACGAGCGCCGCCGGGCCGGTGAGATAGGTCTGGATGCCGGGGGGCGGTGGCATCCGCTTGAGGATATTGCGGACTGCCGCAACGGATTCCTGTCCCAAGGTCGTGCCTTGGCTGCCGGCCAGATTCAATTGCACATATGCGGCCTTGCCGTCGGCGCTTTCCGCGCCGGCCGCCGTGACCCGGTCTGACCACAAGTCCTGGACGTGCTCGACATGCTTCGAGTCGTCTCGTAACGCACGAACCAATCCGGTGTAGTACGCGTGGGCATTGTCCCCGAGTCGCTGCTGCCCCTCCAGCACGACCATCGCGAAACTATCCGAGTCGGATTCCTTGAAGTCCCTGCCCATGCGCATCATGGCGACCACGGACGGCGCGTCTTTGGGAGTCAGTTGCACGGCGTGCGCTTGGCCGACGTGTTCCAGCGATGGAACGCCGAGCGTCACCGCCAGGGTCAGCGCCACCCACGCCAGGATGACGAGCAGCGCAAGCTTGCGGATCATGCGCGCCAGGAATGGCTGCGCAGGGCGTTCGGTGCTCATGCGGTCTTCGAGGGACACCAAGGTCCGCCATAAAGTCCGCCATTCACTCCGGTCACTCCGGCTGCCTCAGCAACAGGGCACGTACCAGCGGGCGCGGTCCTGACGACCGGAGTAGCGCGCTGGCGGGGCGCGGGGCGCACCCGCTGCGGCCACCAGAACCAGCGTCCCAGCAGCGCGGCGACGGACGGCGTCATGAACGCTCGGACGACCAACGTGTCGAACAGCAGGCCCATCCCGATCGTCGTGCCGAGCTGCGCGATGCTGAGCAAGCCGCTGACCACCATGGACCCCATGGTGAACGCGAACACCAGGCCCGCGTTCGTCACGACTTTTCCTGTACCGCCCATCGCGCGAATGAGGCCGGTGTTGAGACCGGCGCCTAATTCTTCTTTCATTCGGGAGACCAGCAGCAAATTGTAGTCAGATCCCACCGCCAACAGGACGATCACCGACATCGATAGCACGACCCAGTGTATTTGGATGCCGAGAATGTACTGCCAGACGAGCACGGACAGCCCAAAGGACGCGCCCATTGAAAGCAATACCGTGCCCACGATGACCAGCGCGGCAATAAAACTTCGCGTGACGATGAACATGATGATGAAAATAAGGCAGAGCGCGGAGACCGCCGCGATCAGAAGGTCGTATTTGGAGCCGTCTACCAGGTCTTTCACCCCCGCCGAGGTGCCGGTGAGATAGATCTTCGCGTCTTCTAGCGGAGTTCCCTTGAGCGCCTCCTCGGCCGCGGTTTGTATTTGATCGACGCGGGATATGCCCATGGGTGACGCGGGATCGTCCTTTTGCGAAATGAACATGCGGACGGCGTGCCCGTCCGGCGATATGAACACTTTCATAATCCGCTTGAAGTCCGGGTTCGTGAAAATCTCCGGAGGAAAGTAGAAAGAGTCGTCGTTCTTGGCGGCGTCGAAAGCCTTCCCCATGGCCGTCGAGTTGGCGCTGGCGTCGTCGAAGGCGCCGATGGTCCCAGCCATGGTGCTATGCATTGTCAGCATCATGGTCCGCATGGTCTTCATGGTCGCGATCATCGTCGGGAACTGGGCGAGGATCTGGGGCATGATCGCGTCGACTTTGTCTAGGTCGGCTACCACGTCCTGCAGTTTGTCGCTAACCAGGTCTACACCGTCGATTGAATCGAATATGGATCTCAACGACCAGCAGATGGGGATGTCGTAGCAGTGCCTTTCCCAGTAAAAGTAACTGCGTATCGGCCTGAAGAAATCCTCGAAATCCGAAATCTTATCCCGCAACTCGTTGGTGATGTCCTGCATTTCATGCGTTTCGCCGACCATATGATGCGTCGTTGCGGTGAGCTCCTGCATCAGGCTATACATGCGCTCCATGATGGCGATCGTTTCTTCTAACTGATCGGCCGCCTTGACCATGTCTTTCAGGCGCTCTTTCTGGAACTGCATACTTTGCATCATTCCGGCGTTTTGCATGCTGAGCATATACGGTATCGACGTATGGTTGATCGGCGTTCCTTCGGGCCGAGTTATGGCCTGTACCCTGGAAACACCGGGAACGGCAAGAACGCCCTTGGCGAGTTTATTCAGTATCAGAAAATCTGCCGAATTACGCAGATCGTGGTCGGCCTCGACCAGCAGAATATCGGGCGCCATCATTCGTGCCTGGGGAAAATGTCGCTGTGCGGCCGCATATCCCAGATTGGCGGGGATGTTTTTAGGGATGTACTGCTGGTCGTTGTAGCTCGGGTTATATCCGCGAAGCGCCCACAGCCCGATCAGCGCTATGGCTAGTGACGCGACGAGAATGGGCGCCGGCCAGCGAACGATCGCCGTGCCTATCCGCCGCCACCGGCGGACCTGGATCTTGCGCTTGGGGTCGAAGAACCGGCCGCCTACCTTGAGAGCCGCCGGAATCAGCGTGAGCGCGACCGCGACCGCGACCAACACGCCCACCGCGCAAGGCAGCCCCAGGCTCTGGAAGACGGGCAGCCGGGTGAAGCTGAGACAGTACAGCGCTCCGGCGATCGTCAAACCGGAGGCCAAGACGATCTTGGCGACCCCGCGGTAGGTGGTGTAGAAGGCGGTTTCCCGATCCTCGCCGGCCTGACGTGCCTCTTGATACCGGCCGATGAAGAAGATCCCATAGTCGGTTCCGGCCGCGATCCCGACGGATACCAGCAGATTAACGGCGTAGGTGGTAAGGCCGAGAAGCTGATTATGGCCGAGGAACGCGACGATTCCCCGGGCCACCTGCAATTCGATTCCGACCATCATCAGCAAAAGAAATACGGTCATTACCGAGCGGTAGACGAGAAGCAACATGCCGAAGATCACTGCGAGGCTCACCACGGTCATCGTGATGACGGTCGTGTCGCCACTCTTGCCCATATCCGCGAGCGATCGCCGCCGGGCCGGTGACAAAGACCTGGATCCCGGCAGGCGGCGGCGTCCGGTCCACGATGTGCCGGACAGCCGCCAAGGCTTCGTTGCCGGAGATTTCGCCTGGCTTGCCGGACAGCTCCAATTGCACGAGGACGGCCTTGCCGTCCGCGCTCTGCGCCGAGGCGGTCGTGAGCGGATCGCTCCAGAAATTCTGGACTTTCAGCACGTGCTTCGAATCGTCTTCGAATTGCCGAATCAAACGGTCGTAATAGCGGTGGGCCTCGTCGCCGAGGGGTTGCTGGCCCTCTAAGACGACCGTCGCCGCATTATTGGACGTATCTTCCTTGAAGTCCGCGGCTATGCGTTTCGACCCCGCCAGCGACGGCGCATCCGTGGGGTTCAGCGATACCGAACGCTCTTTTTCCACCTTCTCCAATGGGGGGACGGCAGTGTTCACGATGACGGTGATCGCCAGCCAGGCGAAGATGATGAGCGCCGAAAATCGGTAGATCGTCCGCGCCACGAATGGATGCGAGGGCTGCGCTTCGGTCATCTGCTCGCCGGTCATGCGGCCTTCAGCAGGCAGGAGGCGAAGGCGTGCACCTCGTTCGACGTTTTCTCGGTTTTGACCACACCGTCCACCGAAATGCGGCAGCCGAGACTGTTGCTATCGCCCTGGGCCGAGACATCCCCCCCGGCCGTCGCCGCGGTGATCGGGAAGTCCAACGACCACGGCAGGCTCACGTCGTGCAAAAACTGGACGTCGCCGTTGCCGTCGAAAAAGCTGATGTCCGCCACGGTGCCCGGCGGTCCGAAGACCTCGTACTTAAGGTGCTTGGGGTTGAAAGGCCTGGAGTCGTCGACCCTGGTGTCGGCATACGAGGTGCGCTTCTCCGAGCCGAACACGCCGTGCAGCCGCGCCACCGTGAAACCTCCGGCAGCGATGACCACCACTACGACCAGCGGCATCCAGAGCGACTTGAGGACCCTGGAAGGCGTCAATCTCCGCTTCCTGCGATTCTTTCCAGATAAATCTGGTGCTGCAGGTTCGGACGAGGGTTGGCCGCCAGGTCGCATGACAGTGTCACCGCGACTCGCGGTGGCCCCGCCGGACGGGACCTCCTCGACGTCGCGCACACCGGGTTCGACCATCTCCCCAACCTTTCACCCCGCTCGGCCGTATGTCGGCTGCTCTCACGCAACTACACCTCGGCCGCGACACGCCGGTGGGCCCTGCATCGAATGCGGTGGGTCTAGCCGTGCGCGGTCACTTCATATGAGCATATGAGCAGCGCCTCGGGGAGCGCGACCGGTCTCGACGAGTAAACCATGCCTTTGGTCTCGACATCGTGTCTTTGGGATCGCGATATGGAATTTAATGCATGCCGCGTGCGTAAGGGTTCGCCGGTCGCCCGAAAATCGACGATGCGGTCATCCTCGCACTCCCGCCCCCCGCGCAGCCTGCTCGAGCGGGCACAATCGACCCAAGGGCAAGTCCAGACAGGACCCAGCACAAAGTGTCAGTGAAGTGTCAAAGGAGACATACCCATGGCTGAAGCCGTCATCGTCGAGGCAGTGCGCTCACCGATCGGCAAGCGCAACGGCGGACTGTCCGGGGTGCACCCCGCCGAGTTGTCCGCGCAGGTTCTCAACGGGCTGGTCGACAAGGCCGGGGTCGATCCCGCGGTCGTGGACGACGTCATCTGGGGCTGCGTCATGCAGGCCGGCGAACAGGCCCTGGACATCGCCCGCACCGCGCTGCTGACGGCCGGTTGGCCCGAGACCGTGCCCGGCGTCACCGTCGACCGCCAGTGCGGGTCGAGCCAGCAGTCCGTCCATTTCGCCGCGGCCGGTGTGGTGGCCGGGCACTACGACGTCGTGGTCGCCGGCGGTGTGGAGTCGATGTCACGGACCCCGATGGGCTCCTCGCTGGCGAACGGCGGGCGCCCGTATCCGCAGGCCTTCATCGACCGGTACGAGGGCAAGATACCCAACCAGGGCCTGGGCGCCGAGATGATCGCGCGAGCGGTGGGGCCTCGACCGCACCGCGCTCGACGAATTCTCGCTGGGCTCCCACGAAAAGGCCGCGATGGCGCAGGATTCCGGTGCCTTCGACGACCAGATCGTGGGCATCAAGGACCAAGAAGGCTTAGAACGTCATCCTCCGCGACGAGGGCATCCGCCGCGGTACTCCGATGGAGAAAATGGCGTCGCTGAAGCCGGCGTTCAAGGAGGACGGCGTGATCCACGCCGGCAACTCCTCGCAGATCTCCGACGGCTCGGCGGCCGTGCTGTTCATGTCCGCCGAGAAGGCCAAGGAGCTGGGCTGCACGCCGATCGCCAAGGTGCACAGCGTGGCCCTGGCCGGCGCGGACCCGGTGATCATGCTGACCGCGCCCATCCCGGCGACCCAGAAGGTGCTCAGCCGCTCCGGGCTGAGCATCGGCGACATCGGGGCCTACGAGGTCAACGAGGCGTTCGCGCCGGTGCCGCTGGCGTGGCTCAAGGACATCGGGGCCGACGAGAACAAGCTCAATCCCAACGGCGGGGCGATCGCGCTCGGTCACCCACTCGGCGGCTCGGGCGCGCGCCTGCTGACCACGCTGCTCTACCACATGAGGGACAACGGAATTCGCTACGGCCTGCAGACGATGTGCGAGGGCGGCGGCCAGGCGAACGCGACCATCGTGGAGCTGCTGTGACGGATCCCGCCCAGCCGGCGGTGCTGGTCGGCCGCGCCGGCAACGTCATGGTCATCACCCTCAACCGGCCGGAGGCCCGCAACGCGGTGAACGCCGCCGTCAGCATCGGCGTCGGCGACGCGCTTCAGGAGGCGCAGCGCGACCCCGACGTGCGGGCGGTGGTGATCACCGGCGCGGGCGACAAGTCGTTCTGCGCCGGAGCCGACCTCAAGGCGATCGCCCGGCGGGAGAACCTGTACCACCCCGACCACAGCGAGTGGGGCTTCGCCGGTTACGTGCACCACTTCATCGACAAGCCCACCATCGCCGCGGTCAACGGCACCGCGCTGGGCGGCGGCACCGAGATAGCGCTGGCCAGCGACCTGGTGGTGGCACACGAACGCGCCCAGTTCGGGCTGCCCGAGGTCAAGCGCGGCCTGATCGCGGCCGCCGGCGGCGTTTTCCGGATCGCCCAGCAGCTGCCCCGCAAAGTCGGCATGGAAATGCTGTTGACCGGTGACCCGCTGACGGCGTCCGACGCGCGGGAGTGGGGCCTGATCAACCAGGTCGTCAAGGAGGGCCAGGGCGGCACGGTGCTGGACGCGGCGCTGGCGCTGGCCGCGCGGGTGACCGTGAACGCACCGCTGTCGGTGCAGGCGAGCAAGCGCATCGCCTACGGCGTCGACGACGGCGTCATCGCGGCCGATGAAGCGGGCTGGGACCGCACGGTGCGCGAGATGCGCACCCTGATCAGGTCCGAGGACGCCAGGGAGGGGCCGTTGGCGTTCGCCGAGAAGCGCGAGCCGGTCTGGAAGGCGCGCTAACTGCCCCGTCAGTGCGCCAGGATGTTCACCGCACGCCCGAACAGGCCGGGCAGCCGCTCGGATGCCGGCACGATCGCGCGGCGGGCCACGCGTGGCGTGGTGGCCAGCACCAGCCCGCGGGTGAGCAGCCGGTAGTTGCGGCTGACCCGGTGCCAGGCGGCCTCGTATGACGCCGGCGCGTCGTTGACGATGGCGTTGACCGCGGCACCGGCTTGTTTGACGGCGAGGCTGACGCCCTCGCCGGTCAGGGCGTCCTCGTAACCGGCCGCGTCGCCCACCAACAGCACTCGTCCCGCGACCCGGCGGGAGACCACCTGACGCATCGGGCCGCAGCCGCGCGGGTGCCCCCGGCCGGCGCCGTCCAGTTGGCGGGCCAGCCGCGGGAACCAGTTCAGGTCGGGCCGGTCCTGGGACAGGATCGCGACGCCCACCAGGTCCGGTTCCACCGGCGTCACGTACGCCTCACCCCACCGGGACCAATGCACCTCGACGAACTCCGACCACGCGGGCACCTTGAAGTGCCAACGCACGCCGTAGCGCCGTGGTGTGCCGGCCGTGGCCTTGATCCCGAGCGCGCGCCGGACCGGGGAATGCAGGCCGTCCGCCGCCACCAACCACTTCGCGCGCACGCCGGCGGCCGTCACGCCGGCGCCGTCCTGAGCCACGCTGGTCACCCGCGTCCGAATCCATTCGGTGTCTTGCTCTTTCGCGCGCGCCGCCAGCGCCGCGTGCAGGGTGGTGCGCCGCACCCCGCGGCCCGGGCCGCCGCGGAACCGCGCCTCGGCCCGGCCGTATTTTTCGCCGTGTTCACGCACGTACGCGATGCCGCGCAATGGCACGCCGGCCGGGTCCACCCCGAGCGACACCAGTTCGGCCAGTCCGCCCGGCATCAGCCCCTCGCCGCACGCCTTGTCGATCGGGCCTTCCCTCGGATCGGCCACGATCACCGAAAGCCCTTGCCGCCGTGCGTGTAACGCGGTGGCCAGGCCGCCAGGGCCGCCGCCGACGATCAGCAGGTCGGTGTCGTAGGTCGTCACGTGTAGCCCAACGCCGAGTTCTCCACGCGCAGGCGCACCCTCAGCAGCAGCGCGTTGGCCACCGTGAAGGTGGCCGCGGTCAGCCACGCGGTGTGTATCAGCGGCAGCGCGAACCCCTCGGCCACCACCGCAACATAGTTCGGATGACGCAGCCACCGGTAGGGGCCCTGCCGCACCAGCGGCGCGTACGGCAGCACGATCACGCGCGTGTTCCACCGTCGGCCCAGCGTGCCGATGCACCACCAGCGCAGAACCTGGCTCAGCGCCGCCACGGCCAGCATCGGCCAGCCCAGCCAGGGCAGGAACGGCCGGTGCAGCGCCCACGGTTCGACGATGCAGCCGACCAGCAGCGCGGTGTGGATGGCGACCATCACCACATAGTGCGGGCGGCCAAACTCCTTGCCGCCCTGGGCGAAAGACCAGTCCGCGTTGCGCCTGGACAGCACCAGCTCCACCAGGCGTTCGATTGCGACCGCCAGGATCAGCAGGTAGTACATGGCCCTACCCAATGCCCTACCACTTCAGGAGCACCAATTCCGAGCAGAAAGCCGGCCCCATCGCGATCATCAGCCCGTACGAACCCGGCGCGGGCGGGTCGGCCATGTTCGCCCGAAGCACATCCAGAACCGAGACGGACGACAGGTTGCCGTTGTCGCGCAACGAGTTTCGGGTATGGTCAAGCGCATCCGCGGGAAGCTCGAGCACGTTCTCGACCCCCTCGATCACTCGCGGTCCGCCAGGGTGGCAGACCCAGGTTGTCACATCCTGCGTGGTGAGTCCGTGGTCACGCAGGAATTGGTGTACATCTTCGCCCAAGTATTTCTCGACTACGGTCGCCACGTCGACCGACAACACGATCCGGAAGCCGTCACTGCCGATCCGCCAGCCCATGACTTCCTCGGTGTCGGGGTAGATCCGGCTGCGCGTTGCGAGCACCGTCGGACCCGTTTTGCGCCCCCCATTATCGGGTTCCGACGCGGCGCGGCCTGCTCCCTTCGCGATGACGGCGGCGGCGCCGTCGCCGAAGAGGCTGGTAGCGACCAGATTGGCCACCGAATTGTCCTTGCGCTGGATGGTCAACGAGCACAATTCGACCGCGAGCAGCGCGGCGACGTGGTCGGGGAACGCACGCAGGTAGTCGTGCATGCGCGCCGTCCCGGCCGCCCCGGCGACACAGCCCAGGCCGAACAGCGGGACGCGTTTGACGTCGGGGCGCAGCCCCACCCGTGCCGCCAGCCGTGCCTCAAGGGTCGGCACGGCCAGCCCGGTCACCGTGGTCGAAAAGACGATGTCGACCTCCGACGGCTTGACATCGGCCGCCTCAAGCGCGGCGCGCAGCGCCTGCTCGCCCAGGTCGAGGGCCACGTCGATGTAGGCATCGTTCGCCTCGGTGAAGCCGCTCAGCCGGCTGTAGTTCGGCAGCGGCAGGGCGGTGTTGCGGAACTCGACCCCGCTGCTGAGCGCGAATCGCCGGAATTCCGGGCCGGCGAAATCGGTCAGCGCGCCAATGGCTGCTTGCTGTGTGTATCGGTGTGGTGGGAACTTGACTGCAACGCCTGCGATGGATGGATCTGCGGTGGCTGTTGGTGTTTTCACTCCCAGCCGCACCGAGTCCCCCCCTGTGAAATTGTCCATGTACAGGGTTACGTTGCGGCCGCCGGGAGGGTTCACCGGTAGGTTGGAGCTTGTGCGGATTTTGGTGACCGGTGCCACCGGCTATGTGGGATCTCGCCTGGTCACGGCGCTGCTGGCGGATCGCCACAAGGTGCTGGTCGCCAGCCGGAACCGGGCCCGCCTCAAGCATTTCGGTTGGTTCGACGACGTCACACCGATGATTCTCGACGCCGCCGACCGGCGATCGGTGCAGGCGGCGTTCGCCCTTTCCCGGGACTCCGGGGACCCCAGGGATTCAGGCGACACCGTCGATGTGCTGTATTACCTGGTTCACGGGATCGGTCAGCCCGGCTTCCGGGAGGCCGACAATGCCGCGGCCGGCAACATCGCGGCCGTGGCCGCCGAAGCCGGGGTGCGGCGCATCGTCTACCTGGGCGGTTTCGTGCCCTCCCCGGCGGGCCATGCCGGAGAAAATGCGGCGCTGTCGGGATTGTCTGGTTTGTCCGAGCACCTGGCGAGCCGGGCCGAGGTGGCCGAGGCTCTGACGGTCGAGGGCGGTCCGGAACTGGTGTGGCTGGGTGCGGCGATGATCATCGGCGCCGGGTCGGCGTCGTTCGAAGTGATGCGCTATGTCGCGGACCGGTTCCCGCTGATGCCGATGCCGCGCTGGATCGGCAACCCGATCGACCCGATCTCCATCCGCGATGTGCTGCACTACCTGGTGGCCGCGGCCGACGCCGGCCAAGTGCCGGCCGGTGCCTACGACATCTGTGGCCCCGAAACCACCTCATACCGCGGATTGCTCGAAACCTATGCGCGCATTTCCGGGAGGCGGCGGGCGGTCTTACCGGTGCCTGTGATGGACACCTTGTTGGACGCAGGGGTGGCCTCGCTGGTCACGGGTGTCGCACTGCCGCTGCCCCGGGGGCTGTCCGGCGACCTGGTCGAGTCGTTGGAACACCCGATGTTGGCATCCGGCAGCGGCCTGCGGGATCGGGTGCCCGACCCGCCCGGCGGCCTGATCGCGACCGACGACGCGATCGCGCGGGCATTGGCCGACCCGTCCGAGCACCCGCCCCGGCCGGTGAACGCCCTGCAAGATCCGCACCACCTCGCCGACACCGACCCCGCATGGGCCGGCGGCGACGCGCTGCGCATCCGGCGGCTCGCGCGGACGATAACCCCGCCCATTGCCCGGCCTACGCTTCGTCTGGTGAACAGCGTCCCCGGCCCGCTCGCCGGTGCGTTGCGAACCGGGCTCGATGCCCTGCTGGCCCTGACCCCCAAGGCCCTGATGCCTAAGACGCTGACCCCGAAAGTTCGTTCCGCATGAATCAGGCCGCCGCCCCGTACCGCACCAGCGTGCTCTCCGAGCTCCGCCGGGCAGTCACCAATGTCGCTGTGCCACATCACGAACCGCCGGCGGTCGTGCTGCGCCGGCGGATCGTCGTCGGCGTCACGCTGGTGATCGGCGCCGCGCTGCTGGGGTTCGCGCTGCGGCGCACACCGGGGGAGTCGAGCTTCGTGTGGCTGACCCTGGCGGTGGCGGGCGTGTGGATCATCGGCGCATGGGCCTCGGGACCGCTGCACCTGGGCGGCATCAACTGGCGGGGCCGCAACCAGCGCCCGGTCATCACCGGGACGACCATCGGCCTACTGCTGGGTGGCGTCTTCGTGTTGGGCGGCCTGGTCGTCAGGGAGATTCCCGCGATAGCGGCACTCGTCGGCCGGGTGTTGCAGTTCGCCCACCACGGGTCGTTCAAGCTGATCGTGCTGACCACCGTGGTCAACGCGATCGCCGAGGAGATGTTCTTTCGCGGCGCGCTCTATTCCGCGTTGGGACGGCTTGCGCCGGTGTCGATCTCAACCCTGCTGTATGCGGGCGCGACCATGGCCAGCGGGAACCTGATGCTCGGCTTTGCGGCGATTATCCTTGGCGCCGTCTGCGCGTGCGAGCGCCGGGCGAGCGGCGGGGTGCTGGCGCCGGTCCTGACCCACTTCGTGTGGGGCCTGATGATGGTGCTGGCGCTGCCACCGTTGTTCGGGGTCTGATTTCGCTGTTTAACGCCGCGGGCGAGATTACGCCGATCCGACGGCATCGCGGGCCAGTGCGCGCAGCGCGGCCGTGTGGAGAGGCCGCAGCAAAAACCAGTACAACCGGCCCGGGATGCCGCGTGGGAAAAAGATCGCCCGCTGCGTGTATCTGCTGCCGGCGCCGTTGTGCGGGGTGACGGTGATGTCCAGCCACGCCTGCCCCGGGGCGCGAATCCGGCCGCGCAGTCGCAGCTTGGTGCCGGGCTCGCACTCCTGGACGCTCCACCGGTCCGGCGAGCGGCGCCCGCCCCGCGTGAGTGCATAGCGACACCACCAACTGGCGTTCGCCGCGTTCTCCGCGGCTTTCCACACGTCGTCGGGCGACGCCGAAGCGGTGGCGCTGCGCACGTCGGTGTAGACGATCTCGCCGGCCCAGTCCGGGTCGCTGGGCAGCCGCTCGGCCATATCCGACTTCAGAGAGGCCCAACTCGCGTCGGGGACGCCGTGCATCGCGCGGTCGAGCGCCGACGCGACGGCGCTGCGGTAGCCGGTCAGCCCGCCCGGGGGCGGCTCGATGATGCTGTCGATGTCGGCGTTGCGCATCACCGCATCGCATTCCAGCGATTCGATCAGCGGCCGCGCCAGGCCGGGGGGAATCGGGGTCACGGTCCCCACCCACAGGCTGGCGATCGCCGGGGTCAGAAACGGCAACACGATCAGGTAGCGCCGGCCCAGCCGCGCCACCTCCGCGTAGACCCGCATCATGTCCCCGTACTCGAGTGTGTCGGGGCCGCCGATATCCCAGGTCCGCGACGACGGCACGGGCGCCGTCGCCGCGGCGACCAGGTAGTACAGCACGTCGCGTACCGCGATCGGCTGGATCTTGTTGTGCACCCACCGCGGCGTGGTCATCAGCGGCAACCGGTCGGTGAGGTGGCGGACCATTTCGAACGACGCCGACCCCGACCCGACGACGACGCCGGCCTGCAGTACCACGGTCTCGATGCCCGAGTCGATGAGCGCGTCGCCCACGGCCTTGCGCGACTCCAGATGCGGCGAGAGCCTGCGGCCGTCGGGGTGCAGGCCGCCCAGGTACACCAGCCGCCGCACGCCGGTGCGCAGCGCGGCCGTCACGACGTTGTGCACGGCCCGGGCTTCCTCGGCGGCGAAATCCTTTGACGAGCCCATCGAATGGACCAGGTAGTAGACGACGTCTGCCCCGTCGAACGCCGCGACCAGCGAATCGAGGTCGCCGAGGTCGCCGCGCGCCACCTCGACCCTGTCGCGCCAGGGCACGTCCGTCAGCTTGGCCGGGTCGCGGGCCAGCGCGCGAACCTGATGACCCGCTTCGAGCAGAAGCGGGACCAGCCGGGCGCCGATGTAGCCCGTCGCTCCGGTCACCAGGCAGCGAAGCTGGCCACTCGACGCACTCGATTCACTCGACGCACTCGACTCACTCGACACGGGGCCCCTCCGTTCTTTCTCGGCTGTTCTTCATTCGGATCTGACGGCGGAAAGGATTGCCGGTTGCAGCGTGCTTGGCGGCGGCTGCGAAGATGCGAAAGGGACGATGCGAACAACCGGTGGTTCGATCCGGGACCGGCGCCGGGGCAGATCAGGGCGGGCGAAAGGTCGGTAGATCATGGCGGGACCACTAGCTGGATTGCGCGTTGTCGAGCTGGCCGGCATCGGGCCGGGTCCGCATGCCGCGATGATCCTGGGGGATCTCGGTGCCGACGTGGTGCGCATCGATCGCCCGTCGTCGCTCGCGGGCGGGCCAGGAGATAAAGCGAACGAGGCCATGCTACGCAACCGCCGCATCGTCATCGCCGATCTGAAGTCCGGCGAAGGCCGCGAACTGGTGCTCAGCCTCGTCGCCAAGGCCGACGTGTTGATCGAGGGCTATCGCCCCGGGGTCACCGAGCGGCTCGGCCTGGGACCCGAGGACTGCGCAGCGGTCAACGACCGGCTGATCTACGCCCGGATGACGGGCTGGGGGCAGGCCGGCCCGCGTAGCCAGACAGCCGGCCACGACATCAACTACATCTCGCTGAACGGCATCCTGCATGCCATCGGCCGGGCGGGCGAGCGGCCGGTGCCGCCGCTGAACCTGGTCGGTGACTTCGGCGGCGGCTCGATGTTCTTGCTGGTCGGCATCCTGGCGGCGCTGTGGGAGCGGCAGACCTCCGGCAAGGGCCAGGTCGTCGACGCCGCCATGGTCGACGGCTCCAGCATGCTGGTGCAGATGATGTGGGCGATGCGTGCGTCGGCCGTGTGGTCGGACGTGCGCGGCGTCAACATGCTCGACGGCGGGGCGCCCTACTACGACACCTACGAGTGCGCCGACGGCCGCTACGTCGCGGTCGGTGCCATCGAGCCGCAGTTCTACGCGGCGATGCTCGCCGGGCTGGGCCTGGACGCCGCCAGCCTGCCGCCGCAGAACGACCCCGCCGCCTGGCCGGAGCTGCGTGCGGCGCTGACAAAGGCCTTCGCCGCCCACGACCGCGACCACTGGGCCAAGGTATTCGCCGATTCCGATGCCTGCGTCACGCCGGTGCTGTCGTTCGGCGAGGTGCAGACCGAGCCGCACATCACCGAGCGAAACACGTTCTATGAGGTCAACGGCGGTATGCAACCGCTGCCCGCGCCGCGGTTCTCCCGCACCGCGCCGGGCCGCCCCTCCCCGCCGGCGACGCCCGTGGCCGACGTCGAAGCGATACTCAGCGACTGGAAATAGTCCCAACCAACCGGTAGGTTGGTCGGGCGAGGGCGGGCAAAGGGAAGGACTCGGATGGAGATCAAAGACGCGGTAGCGGTGGTCACCGGTGGCGCATCGGGCCTCGGCCTGGCCACCACCAAGCGGCTGCTGGACGCCGGGGCGCAGGTGGTGGTGCTGGACCTGCGGGGCGACGATGTGGTCGGTGAGCTCGGCGATCGCGCGCGCTTCGCGGAGGCCGACGTCACGGACGAGGCGGCCGTCACCGCAGCGCTGGACACGGCCGAGGCCATGGGAACGCTGCGCATCGTGGTCAACTGCGCGGGCACCGGCAACGCCATCCGGGTGCTGGGCCGCGACGGGGTCTTCCCGCTGAACGCGTTCCGCAAGATCGTGGACATCAACCTGGTCGGCACCTTCAACGTGATCCGGCTGGCCGCGGAGCGGATGGCCCAGACCGACCCCGCCGCTCCGGCCGGAGAAGAGCGCGGCGTCATCATCAACACCGCCTCGGTGGCGGCATTCGACGGGCAGATCGGCCAGGCGGCCTACTCGGCGTCGAAGGGCGGCGTGGTCGGCATGACCCTGCCGATCGCCCGCGACCTGGCCGGCAAGCTGATCCGGGTGGTCACGATCGCGCCGGGCCTGTTCGACACGCCCCTGCTGGCTTCGCTTCCGGAGGAGGCCAGGCGGTCGTTGGGCCAGCAGGTGCCGCACCCGTCGCGGCTGGGCAACCCCGACGAGTACGGCGCCCTGGCCGTGCACATCATCGAAAATCCGATGCTCAACGGCGAGGTCATTCGGTTGGACGGCGCCATCCGCATGGCGCCGCGCTAGGCCAACACGGCAACAAGGCCAACAAGGCCAACACGGCAACAAGGGCAACAAGGGCAACAAGGCCAACAAGGCCAACAAGGCCAACAAGAAAGCCCCCCGGCGCAGCGGGGGGCTGACTTCGGCAATCAAGAATTCAGCGGCGGAACCACCGGGCGATGCCGGGTTCTGCCATGAGTAACCGCGCAAGCACGCTCATCGTCGGTCAGCTTGCCGTAGAGAGTGGGTGCCAGTCTTCGAACTGCTCCGATGTCTCGCCTTCCACCAGCACGTCGCCGTGGTAGAGGGCGTCGAAGTCAAATTTGATGACGTCTGCACTCGAGTCGTCGATCCACATGACACTGAGCCTATGGGCCGGTTATAAGGAATCTTTGAGCCACCGCTCGCAAAATGCTGGCAATTATTACCGACGGGTAGGGTAGCGGTCCCCGGCGTCCGGGTTTCCGGACTTTCCGTCCGCGTTGAACCATTTGGCGGCCGCCACCCGTAACCAGGGCTAGGGTGTTGTTTGACACCTGTAAGTTAGCGTGGATGAGTTACCGCTGACACAGGAGGGCGCGGGGGCGGCCGGTGTCAGGGGTGGGAGGCATGAAAATGCTGCAGGGGATCGCTCGACTAGCCATAGCGGCACCGCGACGAATCATCGCAATCGGAGTCTTGATCTTCATCGCCGCGGCGGTCTTCGGGATCCCGGTCGCCGACAGCCTGTCTCCCGGGGGCTTCCAGGATCCGAACTCGGAGTCCGCCCGCGCGATCTCGGTGTTGTCCGACAAGTTCGGGCAGAGCGGCCAGCAGCTGCTGATCTTGGTGACGGGCCCTTCAGGGTCCGCGGGCGCCAACAGCGAACAGGCTCGCAGGGTGGGCACCGACCTCGTCGACCAGCTGCAACGCTCGCCGTTGGTGTACAACGTGTCCTCGCCCTGGACTGGACCCTCTGCTGCCGCGCCGGGGGCCCCGGCTCCGTCGTCCGACCTGTTCAGCAAGGACGGCAGATCGGGCCTGATCGTGGTCAACCTCAAGGGCGGCGAAAACTACTCGCAGAAAAACGCCCAAACCCTGTCGGACCAATTCGTCCACGATCGCGACGGGGTGACCGTCCGCTCCGGTGGCCCGGCTATGCAGTACGCCCAGATCAACAAGCAAAACCAGGCCGACCTGGTGGTCATGGAGATGATCGCGCTCCCGCTGAGCTTCCTGGTGCTGATCTGGGTGTTCGGCGGCCTGCTGGCGGCGGCGTTGCCGATGGCCCTGGGCGCGCTGGCCGTGGTCGGTTCGATGACGGTTCTGCGGCTCATCACGTTCACCACCGAGGTGTCGATTTTCGCGCTCAACCTGAGCACCGCGCTGAGCCTGGCGTTGGCCATCGATTACACGTTGCTGATCGTCAGTCGCTATCGCGACGAGCTGGCCGAGGGCGGTGACCGGGACGAGGCGCTGATCCGGACCTTGGCCACCTCCGGCCGCACGGTGCTGTTCTCCGCGGTCACCGTGGCCCTGTCGATGTCCGCGACCGTGGCGTTTCCGATGTACTTCCTGAAATCGTTCGCCTACGCCGGTGTGGCGACCGTGGCCTTCGTCGCGACCGCGTCCATCTTCATTACCCCGGCCGCGATCGTGCTGCTGGGGCCCCGGCTGGACGCGCTGGACGTACGCCGGTTCCTGCGCCACCGGTTCCGGCGCCCCGACCCGGTGCACAAGCCGGTCGAGCAGTGGTTCTGGTACCGATCGAGCAAGTTCGTGATGCGACACTGGGCGTCGACGGGCCTGGTCGTCGTCGTGCTGTTGGTGCTGCTCGGGCTGCCGTTCTTCTCGGTGAAGTGGGGGTTCCCGGACGACCGGGTGCTGCCGCGTTCGACGTCGTCGCATCAGGTCGGTGACGAGCTGCGCACGAACTTCGCGCACGATTCTGCGACGTCGGTGCCCGTCGTCGTTCCCAACGCCCGTGGCCTGGGCCCGGCGGATCTCGACAACTACGCCGCCGCCTTGTCGAGGGTTCCCCAGGTTGCCGCGGTGACCGCGCCCGGCGGGACGTTCCAGGGCGGAAACAAGGTGGGGCCACGGGGCGGGGCGACCGGACTTGCCGACGGCAGTGCGTTCCTGACCGTGAACAGCGCGGCACCGCTGTTTTCGGACGCGTTCGACACCCAGCTCACGCGGCTGCACCAGGTGCGCGGGCCCGCCGGCCGATCCGTCGAAATGGCCGGCGTCGCAATGGTCAACCGCGACAGCGTCGATGCGGTGACGGACCGGCTGCCGCTGGTGCTGGGGCTGATGGCCGCCGTGACGTTCGCGCTGTTGTTCCTGCTCACCGGCAGCGTGGTGATGCCGGCCAAGGCGCTGGCGTGCAACGTGCTGTCGCTGACGGCGGCGTTCGGCTCCCTGGTGTGGATCTTTCAGGACGGCCACCTGGGCGCTCTGGGAACAACCCCGAGCGGGACGCTGGTGGCCAACATGCCGGTGCTCCTGTTCTGCATCGCGTTTGGGTTGTCGATGGACTACGAGGTGTTCCTGATCGCCCGGATCCGCGAGTACTGGCTGGCTTCCGGAGCCGCTCGACCGGCACGGGTGAGTGCCAAGGTGGCGCACGCCGCCAACGACGACAGCGTGGCGCACGGCGTGGCCCGCACCGGCCGGGTGATCACTGCGGCCGCCTTGGTGATGTCGATGTCGTTCGCTGCCCTGATCGCCGCGCACGTGTCGTTCATGCGGATGTTCGGCTTCGGCCTCGTACTTGCCGTGTTTGCCGACGCCACCCTGGTGCGCATGGTCGTGGTGCCGTCGTTCATGCACGTGATGGGCCGGTGGAATTGGTGGGCACCCAAGCCCCTGGCCTGGCTGCATGACCGGGTGGGCATCAGCGAGGGTCCGAAGGAAGAGGCCGAGTCCGCCGAGCCCATCGAGATCTCGTTGCAGCACAACGGGTATCCGGTGCGGGAGCCCGCGACCAGAGGCGGTTAGCGCGCAATCGCCGGCAGTACTACACCGCGTATCGGGGAGGTGCGGTTTGACGGTTACGACGTCGGCGCCAGCACGGGTCGACCATCCCTTCTTCGCCCGGGTCTGGCCCCTCGCCGTCGCCCACGAGGCCAAGTCGGTGCGGGATCTTCGCCGCGAGAATTTGGCCGGTTTGGCGGGCCGGGTGCTGGAAATCGGCGCCGGTGTCGGGACGAACTTCGCGCTTTATCCGGAATCCGTCGCACACGTGATCGCCCTGGAGCCCGAGCCGCGGCTGCGCGCCCGGGCCCGCGCCGCGGCCGCGGCGGCGCGCGTCCCGGTTGTTGTGAGTGGCGAGGCGGTTGAGGACTTCAATAGCGATTTCAGAGGGGATTTCAAGGGCGAACCGTTCGACGCGGTGGTGTGCTCGCTGGTGCTGTGCTCGGTCAGCGACCCCGTGCTGGTGCTGCGGCGCCTGCACGCATTGCTGCGGCCGGCCGGTGAGCTGCGGTATCTCGAGCATGTGGCGAGCGCCGGCGCGCGGGGGCGGTGGCAGCGGTTTCTCGATGCGACGTTGTGGCCGAAGCTGTTCGGCAACTGTCACACGCATCGTGATCCCGAGCCCTGGATCGTCGACGCCGGATTCGAGGTGCAGACCTCGCGGCGGCAGTGGACTTTGCCGATCTGGACGCCGATGCCGGTGTCGGAGCTGGCGCTGGGTCGGGCGCACCGGCGCTAACGGGCGCCGAGCTCCTACTTCAGCAGGGCGGGCAGTCGGTCCAGCAGTTCGGGCAACGCTTGACTCGCGGACTCGCGGATGCAGATCGTCGCATTCGCGGACAGCGGGGTGGGCTCGGGATTGACCTCGATCACGACGGTGCCGCGCGCCAGCGCCAGCTCCGGTAACCCCGCCGCCGGGTAGACGATCGCCGACGTTCCCACCACCACCATCACGTCGGCGGCCTCCGTCGCCTCGACCGCGCGCCGCCAGGGCTCGTCGGGCAGCGGTTCCCCGAACCACACGATGTCGGGCCGGATCAGCCCGCCGCACTTCGGGCACACCGGCGGCTCCACCTCCAGCGCCGGTTCCGCCATCTCGGGCAGCGCCTCGGTATACGGCAGTCCGCAACGCGCACAACGGAATTCGAAAAGACTGCCGTGCAGGTGGTGCACCGGCGTGCTGCCCGCGCGCTCGTGCAGGTCGTCGACGTTTTGGGTGACGACGGTGACGTCGGCCTTGCTCTGCCAGTCGGCGATGGCGCGGTGTCCGTCGTTGGGCGCGACGGTGGCCACCAGGTAATGGCGCCACAGATACCATCCCCAGACGCGCTCGGGATTGCGCTGCCACCCTTGGGTGCTGGACAGCTCGTAGGGGTCGAAGCGGGCCCACAAGCCGTTCTTGTCATCGCGGAATGTCGGCACCCCGCTCTCCGCGGAGATTCCCGCGCCGCTAAGTACCGTCACTCGCATCCCACAAAGATAGCCGTGCTTGAGAGATACTGGGTTGGTGGAGTTGCGGGATTTGCTACGGGTCGACGTCAAGGCGCCCAAGCCGCTGTTCGACCAGCTCAGAACCGGGGTGATCGACGGAGTACGGGCGGGTGCGTTGCCGCCGGGCACCCGGCTCCCGACGGTGCGCGACCTTGCGGGTCAGCTTGGCGTGGCCGCCAACACCGTGGCCCGCGCCTATCGTGAGCTCGAGTCGGCGGCGATCGTCGAAACACGCGGGCGGTTCGGCACTTTCATTTCCCGCTTCGATCCCACCGACGCCGCGATGGCGGCCGCGGCCAAAGAATACGTCGAGGTCGCCCGTGCGCTGGGGCTGACCAAGTCTGACGCGATGCGTTACCTCACCAACGTGCCGGACGACTGAAGCTCATCGGTTCGACTGTCGCCCAACGGAATTCGCTTCAGAGCTCATCGCAATACCTTGTCCAGCGTGCGCAGGTTGCGGGTCGTGGTGGACGACTTGTAGCGCGCCTTGCCCATGGTCTTGCCGACGGTGCTGTCCAGGGTGCCGCCCTTCGGTATCTGCCAGTAGACGACGCCCACACCGCGGCTGATTTTCTCGTCGGGGCCCGCGCTATCGGCCAGGGCCGCGAGCTCGTCCAGCACCCCGGCGTCGGTGACGAACGTGACGTAGGACTGGTACCCGTCGACCTCGCGCTCGAACGGGTAGCCTTCCGAGATCGCGCGAACCGTGTCGATGTCGTAGGCCAGCACCCAGGCTTCGTACCCGAACCGTTGGCGCAACGCGGCTTCGGCCTTCTTGCGCACCGCGGCAACGCCGGACGACGAGTCGAGCAACACGTTGCCGCTCGCCAGGATGGTGCGCACGTTGGCGAATCCGGCGTCGGTCAACGCGGCGGCCACCTCTGCCATTTTGAGGTTGACGCCGCCGACGTTGACGCCACGCAGGAACGCGGCAAACCGGGTCATCACCGTCAATTTCATCAGGCCGCGGGGCCGGCCCGCCAGATGGGCGACGTAGGCTCTCTGCCATGGCACGCGAAGCCTTCGACGACAAACTGCTAGCCGTGATCAGTGGGAACTCCATGGGGGTGCTGGCCACCATCAAAAAGGATGGGCGTCCCCAGCTGTCCAACGTGTCGTATCACTTCGACCCGCGCGAACTGGTGGTGCGGGTGTCCATCACCGAGCCGCGGGCCAAGACCCGGAACCTGCGCCGCGACCCACGCGCTTCGCTGTTGGTCGACGCCGACGACGGCTGGTCGTATGCCGTCGCGGAGGGCACCGCGGAGCTGACGCCGCCCGCGGCGGCGCCCGACGACGACACCGTCGAGGCGCTGATTGCCTTGTATCGCAACATCGCCGGTGAACATCCGGATTGGGACGAATACCGCCAGGCGATGGTCACCGACCGGCGGGTGGTGCTGACGCTGCCGATCTCGCATGTTTACGGCATGCCCCCGGGAAAGCGGTAGCCATCATGTCTCCGAGGTCGACCGGGACCGGCTAGGCTTCCCGTATGGCTGAATCGAAGTCTTCGCAAGATCCGCCCGAGGAAGAGGACGCGAACAAGCGCAAGTTCCGCGAGGCCCTCGACCGCAAGCTGGCCAAGTCGGCGAGCGGGTCCGATCACAAGGACGGCGGGGGCAAGCAATCGCGGACGCACGGTCCGTTAGAGAACCGTCGGGAATTCCGCCGCAAGAGCGGCTAGCGTGCGCTCTTAATCGTTGAAGAAGTTATTGCGCGGCAAGCCTTTTCGGCCTTTTGGCCAAAGTGGGTAAAGCGTGGGCCCCTCTTACGGAGCGATGCCCTCGACCAGCATGGTGAGCCCGGCGTGGTAGACGCGCCCGGGTGTCAGCCCCGCGTCGCGCATCAGGGCGTGCACATCCCGCGGGGAGCGTTCCCGACCGCCCTCGCAGCAGACGAGCATCAGCATGTCGAGGATCGGCGTGGTCGTCTGCCGCTGTCGGCCCGATTCGTGGTGTAGATCGATCGTGACGACCTTGGAGCCGGACGGCATCGTGGCGCGGACCCGCTTGAGGATGTCGCGGCAGGCATCGTCGTTCCAGTCGTGCAGGATCGACTTCAGCGTGTAGACGTCGGCGCGGGCGTTCAGCTCACCAAACAGGTCGCCGGGCCGACGTTCGATCCGGTCGGCCAACCCCCGCTCGCGCAGAAATCCGTCGGCCTGTTCGATGGCCGCGGGTGAGTCGAGCAGGATGCCGCGAGCCTTGGGCCGATGCAGGAGGATGGCCCCCACCAGGTTGCCCACGCCGCCGGCGACGTCGCAGATGACACCCTCTTGCGGCCACGGGTAGGCGGCCAGGATGCCGACGAGGTCGAACGCGGTGAGCTGGCGCATCGCGTCGGCGAATGTCGTCCCCACGTCCGGATGATCGCCGAAGTACTCCCACATCGACTTGCCGAACGCCCGTTGGTATCCCGAGGGTTCGGCGCCTCCGCGCAGTTGCGCGTCGAGGTGTGCGTGTGCCGCAGCGGTGTCGGCGTTCGCGAAAAAGGAAGCGACGGACGCGATCGATGTGGGGTGGTCGCGGCGTAGCGGCCTGCCGAGCTTCGTCAGGCGCACGCGACCGGCCTTGTCGTACTTCATCAGCCGCAACGCGACCGCGGCGTCGACGACCCGGGCCGTCACCCCGGGATCCAGTCCCAGCTCGCTGGAGAGGTCGAGGGGCGCACGTGAGTCCTTGCCCAGGGCATCTGCCAACCCCGAAGAGACAAGCAGGCCAGCGATCTTCGTCTTCTGCAGCCCGAGCACCATCTCGAAAAGCAGTGTGAACTCTCCCGGCATCGGGGCGTCGGCGAAATTCAACGCACGCTGACGAGCGCCGATCATGCCGCGGGCGACCGACAGTGGAATTGCCAAGCTGGGGGGGCGCATCGACCCAGACTATTTCGGCGCGCAGCGGTGTGTGGCGATTTCACGACGACCTGTCGGCCGGCGCGCTGGGGGACCGCCGACGCGTTGCCGGACATGTCGACGACGGCAAGAAGGCGGTGTCGGCCGGTCAAGCCGTGACTTCGACGACGCGGTAGAGCTCACATGGTGCGGAGATTCCCTTGAGCGTGTATGTGTCCTGGCATTCGAGCGCCATCCCGTGCCCGGTAATGACGCTGTTCACGGAGTATCGAAATGCACTGCCCTGCCGCGATTGGGCCGCCAGATCCGCGCTTCCGAATTCGGTGCGCACCGTCACCGCGGGCGGTGATGAGGGGTTGCCGAGGTCTTCGGGTCGCGGGTCGGCGGTGGCGCGGGTTGGGCTGCCGGGCCTCGATGTCCACGATCCGGTAGGCGGCCGGAGAGTGTGAATGTCCCTATTCCCCAATGCCTTTGAGCATCGGTACGTGAGTGACCAGCCCCGCTGATCAGTTGTTTGTCGGTGGTGGTTGGGGCTGAAGGGGTTGGTAGGGGTCGTACCACCACCAGTCGGCGCGCTCGCCGAGTGGTCCCGGGCAGGGCGGGACCGCGGGCGGGGGTTGGGTGGGTGGGCGTGCCAGCGATCCCGGGCTGAGCACGTGCCCCTCGTCGTCGGTGATGATCAGGGCGTTGGGGGGTCCGGCGATGGTGATCAGGCCGCGATGGTGCAGGCGGTGGTGATACGGGCAGACCAGGACCAGGTTGTCCATGTCGGTGGGGCCGCCGTCTTCCCAGTGCCGCACATGGTGGGCGTGTAGACCCCGGGTAGCGCCGCAACCGGGAACCACGCACGTGTGGTCGCGGTGCTCGAGCGCGCGCCGCAGCCGCCGGTTGATCTGGCGGGTCGTGCGCCCGGCGCCGATGACCTGCCCGTCGCGTTGGAACCAGACCTCGCAGGTGGCATCACAGGTCAGGTAGCGGCGTTCGGCGTCGGACAGCAGCGGTCCCAGATGCAGCGCGGCGGCGCGCTGTTCAACATCGACATGGACCACCACGGTGGTGTGCTGGGCGTGGGGTCGGCGGGCGGCCTCGGCGTCCCAGCCCGCGTCGACCAGCCGCAGAAACGCCTCGACGGTGTCCGGGAACGGGGGCCGCTGATCCGAGTCGGCGGGGCCCTGGCGATTGTCGTGATCGGACTTCCAGTCGGCGATCAGCGCGTCGCGATGCGAGGCCAACGCGGCGTCGAATTTCGCGGCATCCAGGGCTGGGAGTCTGATCCGCCAGCAGCTGCCCTGCTCATCGGAGTGCTTGGTGATCGAGCGCTCCGGCTTGTGCCACGGCTCGGATTCGGGTTCGGGTTCGGGTCGGGGTTCGAGCTTGACCGCGGTGCGCAGCTGGGTGACCGTGGCGACCCGGGCCAACTCCAGGTAGTGCGCATCGGAGCCCGCGGCGGCCCGCTCGGCCAGAACCCCGACCTGATCCAGCGATAGCCGGCCCTCCCGCAGGTCCTGGGTGCAGCGCGGGAACTCCTCGAGTCGGCTCGCCACGGTGGTGATCGTGTGCGCGTTGGACGGTGAGCAGCCCGTCTTCCAGGCCACCAACGCCGACACCGACCGCGCCCCGGTCATCCCGCACAACCCGTCGCGATCGATCTCGGCGACGATATCCACGATGCGCCCATCGATCGCGTTGCGCTGACCGCATAGCTCTTCCAACTCCCCGAACAGCACCTCAAGGCGATCCATCGGACGCACCTCAGCAGTCACCTCCGGAGTCACCACATCAGCCACCTCAGCAGTCGCCTCCGGAGTCACCTCGGGGGCCTCAGCGGATGCGGTCGAAGACATGACCCCATCATCTCAACCCCCACCGACAAGTCCGGGCCACGCGACCAAAGCAACAGGTCAACCCGTTGCGACTACTGCCAATCTCGATTGAGGGAGCCAAGTCACGTCTCAGCGTGTTCAACTCGCCGGTGATCATTACCATGCCCCCAGAGGTTTGCTGGTACGGAGTCCAGCGGGTGCTCTAGGTAGCGCCGATCCGCGTCCGCGTCCCTTCGCATCTCCACAGGCCAGCAGTAGGCTGCGGGAATGACCGCGAATCTCTGCCTGACGCAGGATCCCGAGGCCGACGCGCTGCTGGACGACAACCCGTTCGCGTTGCTGGTCGGGATGCTGCTCGACCACCCTTAGACGATTGCAACTCCGAAGACTCAACCGCTGAGCCTCATCCAGGGGTCAGCCGGTCGTCTGTCACTCTTGCGGACAGACAGAGGCACAGGCTTCAGCCTGTAGCCCTACTTGCCGTGTCTTTCAGATACGGGGCCAAGCCGAATTTCTCAGCCAGCGTCAGCCAATCGGCGGCCGAGACCGCATAGGCAGGGGGGGCTTTGGTTGTGGGCACATTGCGCGGCCACGAAAATCGCCGCGTGAGCCCCTTGAAGTCGCGACATCCGATGGTCACTGGTTGTATGCCAGGAACGCATACTGCCAAGGCAGGGCTCGTGGAAATGTACCCGCTCATGGCACGCGTCGCGGTATTGACTTCCATACTTTCGAACAGCGAACCGTAGTACCCACCCCTGGATGGGGGCTGGTAGGTAGCCGGCGTCGCGGTCACCTGCGAAAGCGGGGCCGAGGCATTGACCGCGTTGCTGCTCGGCTCGACCACCCGGATCGCGTCGCGGTCCACGTCAATGAACAGTTGCACTTTCGCGAGTGATCGCATCAGTCGTCGTTTCTTTCGGAATGCCAATGACCCCGTCTGTTCCATCAATAGGGGGTTGGGAAACAGCAGACACCGAGTCGGCTCCCCCGGTGCGGGCCCGCACGCAGCAGACCCGCTCCGGTGGCCGCCCAGGGAGAGAAGCTCATTGAAGTCTGACTCCGGAAGCCAGGCGTCGACGGTCCACACGGGTGGTGCGTTGAGCGGTGTCGCCGGACCAACGCGGCGATCTCGTCCGCCCAGAAAAAAGCGGTGACGGCCACAGTGCAGATGAAGCGCTACTCCCATTCCCACCCATGGGCCCATCTGCGCATCATCGAGTGAATAGACATCATCCGGCCGCCGATCGATGGTGAGCCCATCGCTCGCGACGGTAATGAGGTACTTGCGGCGTGATCGCCAAAAAAGGTAAGTGACCATACCCACAACGACAACCACGATTCCCGCCAGCGCGCCATAGCCGACCACTGGGCCGATATGCGGGAAGCGCAGGTGAATGCCGAACGTGGGTCCAGCAATCATCAGCAGGCCGAGCGCGACGATTACCACAAAAATCACGATCGCGTAGATTTGGGCTCGCTGTCCGGTGAATTTCTCCGATTTGGACGAGTAGGCCGCGGAGGATGCCACGAACTGGCGCGACGCAGCCGATTCGTCGTTGACACTCATCTCGAAAGGCTCCCACACCCTGGGGCCACGAGCTGACGATTTGATGTTTCGGAACAGCAGAAAGCCCCGGGCACAATCACCAGGAGCCTTCGCGCCCGGTGCCCTACATCCCGAGTCGCCTCTACTTGGCAGTCCTAGACTGGCCGAGTGCCGAACCTTCACCTAGCCGGTGAGCCAGCAGCCGATGCCCTGCTGGACGAGTATCCTTTAGCATTGCTGATCGGAATGGTCTTAGATCAGCAGATTCCCCTCGAGCAGGCGTTCAGTGGACCAAAGAAGATCGCGGACCGGATGGGCGATTTCGACGCCCGCGAGATCGCCGACTACGACCCGGACAAGTTCGCCGCGCTGTGCTCGGAAAAGCCTGCGATACACCGCTTTCCGGGATCGATGGCCAAGCGCATCCAGGCCCTGGCGCAGATCATTGTCGACCGCTACGACGGCGATGCGACCGCACTGTGGTTGGCGGGCGAGCCGGACGGCACCGAGTTGCTGCGGCGGCTCAAGGGGCTGCCCGGTTTCGGCGAGCAGAAGGCACAGATCTTCCTGGCGTTGCTCGGCAAGCAGTACGGCGTCGCGCCGAGGGGCTGGCGAGCGGCGGCCGGAGACTACGGAAAGGTCGGCACCCACCTCTCGGTTGCCGATATCGTCGACGCCCAATCGTTGGGGAAGGTGCGGTCGCACAAGAAGCAGATGAAGGCCCTGGCCAAGTCGGCCAAGGCGGCCAAGCCATAACGGCCATAACGGAAGGGAAAGCGGCAACGTGAAGACACACATCACGTGTCCATGCGGCGAGGCCATCGTCGGCAAGGACGAGGACGAGCTCGTCGAACTCACCCAGGCCCACCTGGCCAAGGTTCACCCGGGCCTGGAGTACGACCGCGACTCAATCCTTTTCATGGCCTACTAAATGGGCTAGATAGGTCGCTCGCGCACGCGAGATATCTAGGGCACCACCGTCGAGCCGATGGTGGGCATGAACTGGCACTGCTTTTCCTTGGTGGTGACCTGCCCGAAGATCGTCGACATGATGCTGCCGGAACCTGTGTCGGCGACCGCCGTCATCGTCGTCGGCCCGTCGGGATTGATGTCCGATCGCGGCTTGAGTGTGACGGTCCCCGACTTGCCGGTGGTCAGGTTTACCCAGGTGACGTTCAACGGCAGCCGCTGCACATCGGCGGGTCCGGGGGTACCGACCGCGGTGAACACATAGGCGGTCTGCCCCGCCGTCGGCCCGGGTAGCGGGATCTTCGCCGGCCCGGCCACCGAGAGTGCGGTCGCGATCGAACTACTGCCGTCTGCAAGGCAATTGGTACCGATCGAGGGGTACATAAAGTCCTGTGTGGGCGGGGTGTCGGGGCCGAAACCCGGTGCCGCAGCAGGGGCGGCCGCAGGCGCAGGGGCCGGTGCTGCCGGCGCGGGCGCCGGTGCTGCCGGCGCGGGTGCCGGAGCGGCCGACGCGGGTGCCGGAGCGGCCGGCGCGGCGGCGGGTGCCGGTCCTGCCGGCGCGGCGGCGGGTGCGGGTGCCGGCGCGGCGGCGGGTGCGGGGGCCGGACCCGCCGCGCGGATCGGGTCGATACCCGTGGGCAGGTGCGCCGGCGCGCCGGGCTCGATGCCCGCCGGTGGCACGTGCGGTACCGGCGCGGCCTCAGGCGCAGGCGTGGCGGGCGCGGCGAGGGGGGGAGACCCGGGGTTGGTCGGCTCGGCCACGAACTGGTTCACCGACGCGGCCACGTTCCGCGACTCCGTTGGCGCGGTCGGGTTGTGGGTGAACGCCTGCGCCGCCGCCATCAGCAGCTGGGTCGCCTCCGCAGGATTGCCGGCGGCTTGCTGGATTATCGGACTCAACTGAGCCAACGCCGGCAGGCCCGGTAGCTGCTGGGCTGGGTTCGACGGCGGCGCCGGGTCGGCCGCCGCGCTCGGGCTGGAAGAAAATCCGAGCCCGAACGCGGCAGCCGACGCGACGACGGCAGCCAAACCTTTGGACAGGTTCCAAGTGCTTACCACGGTGTCCTCCGGTGTTCGTTGATGCGGGGTTGGCTGGCTAACGCGCTGTTCAGGGCAAGGCGGACAGCAGCGACGGGGCCGTGAGCGGCGCAGGGGCCGCGACCGGAGCCGTCGCCGGTTGCCCGGGAACTGCGCCCGCCACCACCGCCGGGAGGTCGCCCGGGAGCGAGATCTGCGCCGGCACATTCACAGGCAGCCCGGGCAGCGCGGGCATGTCAACCTTCGCCTGCGGTATCCCCGGTGTGGTTGCCGGCACGGCGGCAGACGCAGGAGCGGCGGTGATGCCGGGGATCGACGGTAACCCGGGAATCGCCGGGGTCGCCGGCACCGCCGGGGTCGCCGGGACCGCATTTGCCGCCGGTGCCGTCAGCCCGGGGATAGAGGGCAACCCGGGAATCGCCGGGGTCGCCGGAGCGGTCGCCGCCGCCGGCGCAGCCCCCGTGAGCGGTGCGTTGACCCCGGGAACCGTCGGAACGCCGGGCACAGAAGGCACAGACGGCACAGTCGGCGCGACGGGAGCGGCGGACGGCGCCGTCAGGCCGGGAATCGACGGGATCGCCGCCGGCGCGGCCGTTGGTGCCGCGCCCGCTGCCGGGGTAATGCCCGGAAGGGTGGCGGTGATCCCGGGGGCGGTCGGCGGAGCGACCGGCGGGGTGGCACCGAGGGCCGTGGCGAAGTTCTGCAGGATTTGGGGTGCGTTGGCCGCGGAACTGATGATCTGTTGCGGAATGTTGGCGATCTGCGCGGGCACCGCCGGTGCGGGTACCGGTGCGGGCGCGGGGTCGGCGTGGGCGATACCGCCCGTGAGTAGCGCGGCGGATGAACCGACGACGACGGCGGTTGCGCGCAAGTAGGTCCAGATGGTTGGCATGACTCTCCCTGGTTGTCGATGACAGGTCCCGCGCTGAAGCTACTTTGATACGGGTGTGACTCAAGTGACACGTGTGGCATTTATGTGATCGTTATCCAGACGAGTGACGGCGGTGACCTAGGCAGCCGGCCGCCGTGTCGGGTGCGGCGCTTCGTCTGCAAACTAGAGTCGGGCTAATAGACACCACCTCCGCCGCGCGCGCGGCAACCATCACCCAGCGGCTGCGGCAGGCGGGCGGGCCGGCGCTGCTGATCCTCAGCGTCGCGGCGCGACTGGGCTGGACGTATCTCGTGCCCAATGGCGCAAACTTCGTTGACCTGCACGTATACCTGGGCGGTGCCGCCGCCCTCGACCACCCCGGCACCCTGTACAGCTACGTGTATGCCGACCAGACGCCGGACTTCCCGCTGCCGTTCACGTACCCGCCGTTCGCCGCGGTCGTGTTCTACCCGCTGCATCTGCTGCCGTTCGGGCTGGTCGCTTTTCTGTGGCAGATCGGCCAGATCGCCGCGCTGTACGGCGCGGTCCGGGTCAGCCAGCGCCTGCTGGGCGGTGCGTCCAACGGCGCGTCCAACGGCGGTCACCGTGTCGCGATGGTGTGGACGGCGATCACCATCTGGATCGAGCCGCTGCGCAGCACCTTCGACTACGGGCAGATCAACGTGCTGCTGATGTTGGGCGTGCTCTGGGCGGCCTACAGCACGCGCTGGTGGTTATCGGGGCTGCTGGTCGGCGTGGCCGCCGGCATCAAATTGACGCCTGCAATCGCCGGTGTCTATCTCCTCGGCGTCCGGCGCGTCGGCGCGGCCGTATTTTCGGCGGTCGTGTTCCTCGCGACGGTCGGGGTGTCGTGGCTGGTAGTCGGTGATCAGGCGCGCTACTACTTCACCGACCTGCTCGGCGACGCCCACCGGGTCGGTCCCATTGGCACCTCGTTCAATCAGTCCTGGCGCGGCGGCATCTCCCGGATCCTCGGTCACGACGCCGGCCTTGGCACACCGGTCCTGGTCGCGATCGCCATCACGGCAGTGCTCGCCGTCCTGGCCTGGCGCGCGCTCGACGGGTCCGATCGGCTGGGCAGGTTGCTGGTGGTCGAGCTGTTCGGGCTCCTGCTCTCACCGATCTCGTGGACACACCACTGGGTATGGCTGGTGCCGCTGATGATCTGGGTGCTGTACGGGCCGGTGCGCGAGTGCCCCGGCGCGCGGATCGTGGGCTGGGGTTGGTTGGCGCTCACCATAATTGGCGTGCCGTGGTTACTCAGTTTCGCGCAGCCGAACATCTGGCAGATCAGCCGACCCTGGTATCTGGCCTGGGCCGGCCTGGTCTACATCGTCGCGACGGTGGCAACCCTGGTGTGGATCGCCGCCACTGGAAGGCGCGCCGGGCCCGTCGGCGCTGCGCCGCCGCAACCTGTGACACAGGCCGTATCGTCGGGCGGTTAGTGGGTGGCTAGTCCTGGCTAGTCCCCGACGATCCCGTTGATATCGCGCGCCATCTCAACATCGTTCTTGGTGATACCGCCCGCGGAATGCGTAACCAGCGCGAAAGTCACTGTACGCCAACGTATATCGATATCCGGGTGATGGTCCTGGCTTTCCGCGTGCTCGGCCACCCGGCGCACCGCGTCGATGCCGGCAAGAAACGTCGGAAACTTGATCGATCGGCGCAATGCGCCCCCGGAGCGTTCCCAGCCATCGAGGTCGGGCAGTGCGGCGTCCACTTCTTCATCCGTTAACACAGCCATATCCCCGAACATACTCGGTCCTGCGACTTGGCATTTCGTGCTCGCAAGAATTTCGCAAGTGGCAAGCCGCAAACTTGCCGGGATAGGCATCGAGCGTAGTGAGCATCGCCGGCCGGTATCGAAAGGTATTAACCATGACCACTTTTCACATTTTGAAGCGGATCGGCGCCGGGGCATTGCTGTCGGTGGGCGTCGCGGCGGGCGGCATGGGCCTGGCTGCGGTCACCGCACACGCGCAACGCGCTCCCGTGCCCCTGAATCACTGGCCCGGTTGCACCGAGGAGCACCCGCAAGGCCCCTGCAACTGGTGCCCGGGCCAGGCCCTGCCGCCCACCGGCAATCACGTCACCAACCCGGTGCGGTGGGACAACAACGTCTGCCACACGTACTACTACGTGAACTTCGGCACGGGCAACGTTGCCTCGAACATCTGGGACGGTCCCAATCCACCGGCGCTCGCCGGGCACTGATTCGGACGGTATACCGTCACGGGCCATGCCCACCCAGGTCCCCGCGCAGATCGTCGTGGCCGGAGCGATCATCTCCGGCCCCACGCTCCTGGTGGCGCAACGGGCGCGGCCGCCGGAGTTGGCCGGTCGCTGGGAGTTGCCCGGCGGCAAGGTCGCGGCCGGCGAAACCGAGCGTGACGCGCTGGCCCGCGAGCTGGTCGAGGAACTGGGCCTCGAGGCCACCGACATCGTGGTGGGCGAGCGCCTGGGTTGCGACATTGCGCTGAATGACACCACCACGCTTCGGGCGTACCGGGTGCGGCTGATCAGCGGGGAGCCGCGCGCGCACGATCACCGGGCGCTGCGCTGGGTGACGGCCGCCCAACTGCACGACGTCGACTGGGTGCAGGCCGATCGCGGCTGGCTGGGGGACCTGGCGCAAGCATTTTGACAGGGTTTTGCCAAGGCGTTCCAAAGAAAGCCCACAGACTCAATCCAGCCATCCCACAGCGGGGCCGAAGGTACACGCAGTCGACTTGTTACAAGACCACTTGATAAAAACCCGAATCCAGGTGACCCGAACCCGGGTGACCCGAACCCAGGTCACGGAGTGCTGACTGCTGCCACGCCGCACGTTGCGGCGCCCGAGGCAGAGACGTGCGGGCGCCGGTTTCGGGCAGACTAGCGCGCGAGCCGACTAGGGGGTTTCCTTGACCGTCACACCTCACGTTGGTGGACCGCTCGAGGAACTTCTGGAGCGCAGCGGGCGCTTCTTCACACCGGGAGAGGTCTCCGCCGATCTGCGCACCGTGACCCGGCGCGGCGGCCGCGAGGGTGACGTGTTCTACCGCGACCGGTGGAGCCACGACAAGGTGGTCCGGTCCACCCACGGGGTCAACTGCACCGGCTCCTGCTCGTGGAAGATCTACGTCAAAGACGGGATCATCACCTGGGAAACCCAGCAGACCGACTATCCGTCGGTTGGCCCGGACCGGCCCGAATACGAGCCGCGCGGTTGCCCCCGCGGTGCGTCGTTCTCCTGGTACAGCTACTCGCCCACCCGGGTGCGCTATCCCTACGCCCGCGGCGTGCTGGTCGAGATGTTCCGGGAAGCAAAGGCCCGCCTCGGCGACCCGGTGCTGGCGTGGGCCGACATTCAGGCCGATCCGCAGCGCCGGCGCCGCTACCAGCAGGCCCGCGGGAAGGGCGGACTGGTCCGGGTGACCTGGGCCGAGGCCACCGAAATGATCGCCGCTGCCCACGTGCACACCATCAAGACCTACGGCCCGGACCGGGTGGCCGGGTTCACGCCCATCCCGGCGATGTCGATGGTCAGCCACGCCGCGGGTTCCCGGTTCATTTCGCTGATCGGCGGCGCGATGACGTCGTTCTATGACTGGTACGCCGACCTGCCGGTGGCCTCGCCGCAGGTGTTCGGCGACCAGACCGACGTGCCCGAATCCGGGGACTGGTGGGACGCGTCATATCTGGTCATGTGGGGCTCCAACGTCCCGATCACCCGGACACCGGACGCGCACTGGATGGCCGAGGCGCGCTACCGTGGCGCCAAAGTTGTTGTGGTGAGCCCGGATTACGCCGACAACACCAAGTTCGCCGACGAGTGGATGCGGTGCGCCGCCGGCACCGACGCCGCGCTGGCGATGGCGATGGGCCACGTGATCCTCTCGGAATGCTATGTGCAAAAACAGATTCCGTTCTTCGTTGATTACGTCCGGCGCTACACCGACCTGCCGTTTCTGATCAAGCTGGAACGTCACGGCGACTCGCTGGTGCCGGGAAAGTTCCTCACCGCGGCCGACATTGGTGAGGAGGTGGAGAACTCGGCGTTCAAGCCCGCGTTGCTGGACGAGGTGACTGGCCGAGTCGTGATCCCACACGGCTCACTCGGGTTCCGCTACGGCGAGGACGGCGTCGGGAAGTGGAACCTGGACCTGGGCTCGGTCATACCCGCCCTTAGCGCCAGGATCACAGAAGCCGACGGCGCCGGCGAGCTGGTGGATCTGCCCAGCTTCGACACTGTCGACGGCCACGGCGAGACGGTGTCGCGGGGCGTGCCGGTGCGCCGGGTCGGTGAGCACCTGGTGTGCACGGTGTTCGACCTGATGCTGGCCCACTATGCGGTGGCGCGCCCGGGGTTGCCCGGCGAATGGCCCACCGGCTATGACGACCCGGCTCAGCAGAACACCCCGGCCTGGCAGGAGCCGATCACGGGGGTGCCCGCCGCGCAGGCCATCCGTGTCGCCAGGGAATTCGCGCGCAACGCGGAGGAATCTGGCGGGCGATCGATGGTCATCATGGGCGGCGGCATCTGCCACTGGTTCCACGGCGACGTCATCTACCGCTCGGTGCTGGCGCTGCTGATGCTGACCGGGTCGATGGGACGCAACGGCGGGGGATGGGCGCACTACGTCGGTCAGGAGAAGGTGCGCCCGCTGTCCGGGTGGCAGACCATGGCCAACGCCACCGACTGGGCGCGGCCACCGCGACAGGTGCCCGGCGCGTCGTACTGGTATGCGCACACCGACCAGTGGCGCTACGACAGCTACGGGGCGGACAAGCTGGCCAGCCCGGTGGGCCGCGGCAGGTTCACCGGCAAGCACACCATGGACCTGCTGGCATCGGCGACGGCGATGGGCTGGAGCCCGTTCTATCCGCAGTTCGACCGGTCCAGTCTCGACGTCGCCGACGAGGCGCGCGAGGCGGGACGTGACGTCGCCGAGTATGTGGCCGAACAACTCGCCGCCCGCAAGCTGAAGCTCGCGGTCACCGATCCCGACGATCCGGCTAATTGGCCTCGAGTGCTTAGCGTTTGGCGGTCCAACCTGATCGGCTCGTCGGGCAAGGGCGGCGAGTACTTCCTGCGGCATCTGCTGGGCACCGACTCCAACATCCAGGCCGATGCCCCGGCCGGGGATATACCCGAGGGCAAGCTCGATTTGATGATGTCGATCGACTTCCGGATGACGTCGACGACGTTGGTGTCCGACGTGGTACTGCCCGCGGCGACCTGGTACGAGAAGTCCGACCTGTCGAGCACGGACATGCACCCCTACGTGCACGCGTTCAGTCCGGCCATCGACCCGCCGTGGGAAACGCGGTCGGACTTCGACGCATTCGCCACCATCGCCCGCGAGTTCAGCGCGATGGCCAAGCGCCATCTCGGTACCCGCAACGACGTGGTGCTGACCGCCCTGCAGCATGACACCCAGGACGCGATGGCGTATCCCGATGGCACCGAACGCGATTGGCTGAACAACGGTGAGGTGCCGGTGCCGGGCAAGACGATGAGCAAGCTCACCGTGGTAGAGCGGGACTACACCGCGATCTATGACAAGTGGGTGACCCTGGGGCCGCTCGTCGACCGGTTCGGGATCACCGTCAAGGGCTGCACCGTCCACCCGTACCGCGAGATCAGCGAGTTGGCCCGCAAGTTCGGGGTGATGAATTCCGGTGTCGCCGCTGGCCGTCCGGCGATCACCACCGACCGGCGGATGGCCGATGTGATCCTCGCGTTGTCGGGGACGTGCAACGGCAGGCTCGCGGTGGAGGGCTTCCTCGAGCTGGAGAAGCGCACCGGGCAACGGCTCTCACATCTCGCCGAGGGCAGCGAGGAAAAGCGCATCACCTACGCCGACACTCAGGCCCGTCCGGTCCCGGTGATCACCAGTCCGGAATGGTCCGGCAGCGAAACCGGCGGTCGCCGCTACGCCCCGTTCACCATCAACATCGAAAACCTCAAGCCGTTCCACACCCTCACCGGGCGGATGCACTTTTATCTCGCCCACGACTGGGTCGAGGAGCTCGGGGAACATCTGCCCGTCTACCGGCCGCCGCTGGACATGGCGCGGCTGTTCAACCAGCCGCAGCTGGGGCCGACCGAAGACGGCGTCGGCCTCACCGTGCGGTATTTGACGCCGCACTCGAAGTGGTCGTTCCACTCGACGTACCAGGACAACCTGTACATGCTGTCGCTGTCACGTGGTGGCCCGACGATGTGGATGAGCCCGGGCGACGCGGCGAAAATCGCTGTGCGCGACAACGATTGGGTCGAGGCGGTCAACGCCAACGGCATCTACGTCTGCCGCGCGATCGTGTCGCACCGCATGCCCGACGGCGTCGTGTTCGTCTATCACGTGCAGGAACGCACCGTGGACACGCCCCGCGCCGAGGCCAACAACAAGCGCGGCGGCAACCACAACGCGCTGACCCGGGTGCGAATCAAGCCCAGCCACCTGGCCGGTGGCTACGGCCAGCACGCGTTCGCATTCAACTACCTGGGTCCCACCGGTAACCAGCGCGACGAGGTCACGGTGGTGCGCCGCCGCAGCCAGGAGGTGAGGTACTGACAATGAAGGTCATGGCGCAGATGGCGATGGTGATGAACCTCGACAAATGCATTGGCTGCCATACCTGTTCGGTGACGTGCAAGCAGGCCTGGACCAACCGGCCCGGAACCGAGTACGTGTGGTTCAACAACGTCGAGACTCGCCCCGGCGTGGGCTATCCGCGCACCTATGAGGACCAGGACCGCTGGCGCGGGGGATGGGTCCGGGACAAGCAGGGCCGGCTGCGACTGCGCGACGGCGGCCGCATCCACAAGCTGCTGCGCATCTTCGCCAACCCCAGGTTGCCCACCATCGACGACTACTACGAGCCGTGGACCTACGACTACGAAAACCTGACCCAGGCACCGGCGGGCGACACCTTCCCGACCGCCGCGCCACGCAGCCAAATCACCGGCAGGCCGATGAAGGTGTCGTGGGGGTCCAACTGGGACGACAACCTGGCCGGCTCACCGGAAATCGTGCCCGACGACCCGATCCTGAAGAAGGTCAGTCAGGAGGTGAAGCTCAAGCTCGAAGAGACCTTCATGTTCTACCTGCCGCGGATCTGCGAGCACTGCCTGAACCCGTCGTGCGTGGCGTCGTGCCCGTCTGGCGCGATGTACAAGCGCGCCGAGGACGGGATCGTGCTCGTCGACCAGGACCGCTGCCGCGGGTGGCGGATGTGCGTGTCCGGATGTCCTTACAAGAAGGTGTATTTCAACCACAAGACCGGCAAGGCCGAGAAGTGCACCCTGTGCTATCCGCGCATCGAGGTCGGGCTGCCCACGGTGTGCTCGGAAACGTGTGTGGGACGGCTGCGTTACCTGGGGCTGGTGCTCTACGACGTCGATCGGGTGCTCGAGGCGGCGTCGGTGGAAAGCGAGGCCGACCTGTACGAGGCGCAGCGCCGAATCCTGTTGGACCCCAACGACCCGGCCGTGATCGCAGGCGCGCGGGCCCAGGGCATATCCGACGAGTGGATCGACGCCGCCCAGCGGTCACCGGTGTACGCGCTGATCAACACCTACCGGGTGGCGCTTCCGCTGCACCCGGAATACCGGACCTTGCCGATGGTCTGGTACATCCCGCCGCTGTCACCGGTGGTCGACGCCGTCAGCCACGACGGGCACGACGGGGAGGACCTGGGCAACCTGTTCGGCGCGCTGGAGTCGCTGCGAATCCCGATCCAGTACCTGGCCGAGTTGTTCACCGCCGGTGACACCGAAGTTGTTGCCCGCGTGCTGAAGCGGTTGGCGGCGATGCGGTCCTACATGCGCGACATCAACCTGGGCCGCGAAACCCAACCGCACATCGCGCACGCGGTCGGGATGACCGAAGAGCAGGTCTACAACATGTACCGGCTGCTGGCCGTGGCGAAATACGAAGAGCGCTATGTCATTCCGACGTCCTACCCGGCAGAGCTGCCCACCGATCTGCCAGGGGCCGACGAGATGGGTTGCTCGTTGTCGTTCGACGGCGGGCCGGGCATGTACGAGTCCGATCCGGTGCCGGTCGCGGTGGAGTCGTTCCACGCCAGGAGGCGTCCGGCGAACCTGCTCAACTGGGACGCCAGGGGTGCGCCCGCGGCACTGTTCCCGGAGTCGGGGCGATGAGGCTGCTGGCGGGCGTCCGGGAACGGTCCCAGGCCCGGACCATGCAGGACCGGCTGGTGTGGCAGTCTGCGTCGCTGCTGCTGGCCTATCCGGACGACGGGTCGACTGGGTTGACTGGGTTGACTGGGCGTCTGGACACCGTCGACGAGCTGCGCGGCCATATCACCGGCCCGGCGGTCGAGCTGCTGGGCCGCACGGTCGCGGCGTTGCGTGCCCGCGAGCCCATGGCCGCCGCGACGGACTACGTCGCGACCTTCGACATGCGGCGGCGCGCCACGATGTACCTGACGTACTGGACCGCCGGGGACACCCGCAACCGCGGCCGGGAGATGCTGGCGTTCGCCGCCGCGTACCGGGACGCGGGCGTCGAGCCGCCCCGCGCCGAGGCGCCCGATCACCTGGCGGTGGTGCTCGAATTCGCGGCCACCGTCGATCCCGAGGCGGGGCGCCGGTTGCTGGTCGAACACCGGGTCCCGATCGACGTGCTGCGCGGCGCCCTGGCCGGCGCAGCGTCGCCGTACGAACACGCGGTCGCGGCGGTCTGCCAGACGTTGCCGGCGGCCACCGACCAGGAGGCGCGCCGCGCGCAGCGCCTAGCGCGAGCCGGACCGCCCGCGGAAGCCGTTGGGCTGCAACCGTTCACCCTGACCGTCCCGCCGCGACGCGAAGGGGGAGCCGCAGATGTTTAGCAACGTGCTGTTCTGGGACATCTCGCCGTACGTGACGCTGGCGGTCTTGGTGGTCGCCACGTGGTGGCGCTATCGGTACGACAAATTCGGCTGGACCTCTCGCTCCTCGCAGATCTATGAGTCACGACTGCTGAGCGTCGCCAGCCCGATGTTCCATTTCGGCATTCTGGCGGTTTTCGCCGGCCACGTGATGGGGCTGTTCATCCCGCCACGCGTCACTCACATGTTGGGGATGAGCGACCACTTCTACCACCTGCAGGCGGTCATCGCCGGGTCCATCGCGGGCATGGCGACGCTGGCCGGCATCGGGTTGCTGATCTTCCGCCGGTTCACCCGCCCGGCGGTGGCGGGGGCCACCAGTCGCAGCGACAAGGTCATGTATGTGGTGCTGGTGCTGGCGATCGTGGTGGGCCTCTACTGCGACCTGATCGGCACGGGGCCGCACGGCGGCGAGTTTCACTACCGATACACGGTCGGCATGTGGTTCCGGCGGATCTGGCTACTGCAGCCACACGGGGAAGTGATGGTCAACGCGCCGTTGGATTACCAGCTGCACGCGCTCATCGGCATGGTGCTGTTCACGCTGTGGCCGTTCACCCGGCTGGTGCACGCCTTCAGCGCGCCCATCGCCTACCTGTTCCGGCCCTACATCGTGTACCGCAGTCGGGAGGTGACGGAAAAGCAGGACATGGTCGCCTCAGCGCCCCGCCGCCGCGGCTGGTGACTGCGCTGACCGGCGAGCTAAGCCCGATGCGACGCCGCCCGCCACGGTCAGCGTCAGGCCGATGACGGCACCGACCGTCAGGACGTCCCAGTAGAAGAAAGCCCAGCCGAAAAGGCGGTACACCAAGGCGATGATGGTCAGCGCGAACACGCCGACGCCGCAGACTACACATCCGCGCGCGAGCGCGCGGGTGGTGCGGGGATAGAGCGCGACGAGTATTAAGAGCAATCCCGCGGCGCCGACGCACTCCTCGACGAGAAGCGACAGCGACGGCGAACGTGTGTCCAGGCCAGATACGAACGTGCCCAACCCCAGCGTGACAAGGGCGGTACCCGTGATTGTTCTGTCCTCGTGCGCGCGCCCGTGGCCACGCGCCAACAGCGCGATACCCGGGATCGTCCCGAACGCGACCAGCCAGCAAAGCGCGCCCGCGGGCGTGCGCCCGCGGTAGAAGCTCTCGACAAACCCCTGCCAGTCTTCCCATGGGAGAAGGCGTTCCGCCAGCACGCACGACACCAGCACAACGCCTGCCAGGGCACACGCGAACCTGCCTGCGCTGATGGTGGGGGCGGGCGCTTCCGGTGCGGGACCCACCAGCGGCATCGGCTGCGGGACGGGGGCCGGCTGGGTTGGGGACATCGTCGGGCCGGCCGGGCCCGCGGACATCACTGGCTGTTGATATCTCGGCTGCGGCGGGTGGCGATGATCGACCTGCGTAGGCGGTTGTCGCGGCGGGGGCGGCGGCGGCCCAGGCGGAGCGGGCTGCGGTATCGGAGTCGCGCTGAGCGCGTGTTGGGCGGCCGCGGACAGCTCGGCGGCGCTCTGGTAGCGCTCGCCGGGTTGTTTGGCCATGCCGCGGGCGATGACGTCGTCGAACGCCGTCGGGACGGCGGGGTTCACAGTGCTGGGTTTGGGTGGCTCGGCGGTCAGGTGGGCCGCGATCTGCTGCTCCATGCTGGTGCCGGGGAAGGGCGCGGCGCCGGTCAGGCATTCGTGCAGCACGCAGGTCAGCGCGTAGACGTCGGCGCGGGCGTCGACGGTCCCGGCCAGGAAGCGTTCGGGGGCCATGTAGGAGAAGGTGCCGACCATCATGCCGGTCTGGGTCAGCCGGGTCGCCGAGGCGTCGTGGGCGATGCCGAAGTCGATCAGGTAGACGTGGTCGTCGGCGGTCATCAGCGCGTTGGACGGTTTGACGTCGCGGTGCACCAGCCCGTGTCTGTGGGCAGCGTTGAGCGCCGCGGCCAGCTGCCGAATGACCTGTACCGCCCGGGGTGGGCTCATCGGCCCCTCGCGCTCCAGCACGGTCTGCACGTCGACGCCGTCGATGATGGGCATCACCAGATACAGCCGGCCGTCGATTTCGCCGGTGTCGTGGATGGGGACGATGTGTGGCTCGGCCAGCCGGGCCGCGACGTGGGCCTCGCGCCGGAATCGTGACCGGTAGCCCTCCAAATTCCCCATTTCGGGAGGTAGCACCTTGATCGCCACGTTGCGGCCGATCACGGTGTCGTGGGCCTTGAACACCTGGCCCATGCCGCCTTCGCCGATCAGCTCGACCAGGCGGTAGCGCCCGAACTCCACCTCATCCATGGGCTCCTCCTTCCCGGGCGCAGACCACGACGATCATAAGGCCGGTCAGCGTCTGCCTTTCTCGCTCAGCGTTGTCCATTTGGCCTAGCCCAGGCTGAGCCGAATCGCTTGGCGAATTCTTGGCATCCTTGCTCCAGTCTCGCGCTGAGCGCCAAGAATCGGCCAAGGCACCGGACGGATAGTGCGGGGCAAATCCGCCGCACCCTATGAGTCGAGGCCATGCATGACCGCGCTGGCGGCCGCCCGCGTCTACATCGACACCCGCAACTATCAGCGCGCCAAAGAGGTTCTCTCCCAGGCGTTATCGGCTAACCCGAACGACCCTTACCTGCTGGCGCACTACGCGTCCGCCGAGTACGGGCTGGGCGACTACCAGGCGGCTGCGCACAGCGCCTATGCGGCGCTGGCCCACGATCCGGACAACGGCTTCCCGATGCGGCTATACAGCCTGTCGCTGAGCGAGCTGGGCCATCATCAGCAGGCGCTCCAGGTGGCGTGGCGCACCGTCATCACCCATCCGCTGGCGCCGAGGGCCCACCAGGTGTATGCGCCCGTGTCTTGTACGACGCGGGTCACCTTAACGAGGCGCTCGCGGCAGCCATGGATCCCGCGCTGGGTGACACGGCGAGGCGCAACCTCACGGTGCTCATGGTCCGGCTGAAGACGCTGATCACCGTCATCGCCGCCTGCGAAGGCGCGCTCGCGATGGCCGCGAAGTTGCTGCACGAATTGGCCCACCCGACCTGGCCCGCGCGGGTGCCCGCAGGCCTGTGCGTCGCAGCAGTCGTCGGGGTATTCGGCTGGCTGGTCCGCTCGGTGCTGGTCGCGAGTGCGGCCGCGGCCGGCGGTCGAAGGTCGAAGGAGATGACCAGCAGATGACTGAGGCGGCAGCCCGCTAACGTCGATGTTGCCGAACCGGGATCGGCGTGGGTTCGCGATCCAGCGCCGTCGCTGCCACAATCACCGACGTGCTATTCCGCAATGTCGCCATCGTCGCGCACGTCGACCACGGCAAGACCACACTGGTCGATGCGATGCTGCGCCAGTCAGGCGCGCTGACCCACCGCGGCGACGACACGCAGGAACGCATCATGGACAGCGGTGACCTCGAAAAGGAAAAGGGCATCACCATCCTGGCCAAGAACACCGCCGTGCATCGCCACAACAGCGACGGCAGCGTGACTGTGATCAATGTCATCGACACTCCCGGACACGCCGACTTCGGCGGCGAGGTGGAGCGCGGCCTGTCCATGGTGGACGGGGTGCTACTGCTGGTCGACGCGTCGGAAGGCCCGCTGCCGCAGACGCGCTTCGTGCTGCGCAAGGCGCTACAGGCACATCTGCCGGTGATCCTGGTCGTCAACAAGACCGACCGGCCCGACGCGCGCATCGCCGAGGTGGTGGACGCCAGCCACGACCTGCTGCTCGACGTCGCCTCCGATCTCGACGATGAGGCCGCCAAGGCCGCCGAGCATGCGCTCGGCCTGCCGACCCTGTACGCCTCCGGGCGTGCCGGCATTGCCAGCACCGAGCAGCCCGCGGACGGTCAGTCGCCTGCCGGCGACAACCTCGACCCGCTGTTCGACGTGCTGATGGAGCACATCCCGCCGCCGCTCGGGGACCCCGAGGCGCCGCTGCAGGCGCTGGTGACCAACCTGGACGCGTCGCCGTTCCTGGGCCGGCTCGCCCTGGTCCGCATCTACAAGGGCAAGCTGCGCAAGGGCCACCAGGTGGCGTGGATGCGCGAGGTGGACGGGGTGCCAGTCATCACCAACGCCAAGATCACCGAGTTGCTGGCGACGGAGGGCGTCGAGCGCAGCGCCACCGACGAGGCGATCGCCGGCGACATTGTTGCCGTCGCGGGGCTGCCCGAGATCATGATCGGCGACACGCTGGCCGATCCCGACCATGCCCATGCGCTGCCGCGCATCCACGTCGACGAGCCGGCGATCTCGGTGACGATCGGCACCAACACGTCGCCGCTGGCGGGCAAGGTGTCGGGGCACAAGCTGACGGCGCGGATGGTCCGCAGCCGCCTGGACACCGAGTTGGTCGGCAACGTCTCGATCCGGGTCGTGGACATCGGCCGGCCCGACGCCTGGGAGGTGCAGGGCCGCGGTGAGCTGGCGCTTGCCGTGCTGGTCGAGACGATGCGCCGGGAGGGTTTCGAGCTCACGGTCGGCAAGCCGCAGGTGGTCACCAAGACGATCGACGGTCAGCTGCACGAGCCGTTCGAGGCGATGACGATCGACTGCCCGGAGGAGTTCGTCGGCGCGATCACCCAGTTGATGGCCGGCCGCAAGGGCCGGATGGAGGAGATGACCAACCATGCCGCCGGCTGGGTCCGGATGGATTTCATCGTGCCCAGCCGCGGCCTGATCGGCTTCCGCACCGACTTCCTCACCCTCACTCGCGGCACCGGCATCGCCAACGCGGTGTTCGACGGTTACCGCCCGTGGGCGGGGGAGATCCGGGCCCGGCACACCGGTTCGCTGGTGTCCGACCGGGCTGGCGTCATCACGCCGTTCGCACTGCTGCAGCTCGCCGACCGGGGCCAGTTCGTCGTCGAGCCCGGCCAGGACACCTACGCGGGCATGGTGGTCGGGATCAATCCGCGCCCGGAGGATCTCGACCTCAACGTCACCCGCGAGAAGAAGCTGACCAACATGCGGTCCTCGACCGCCGACGTGATGGAGACGCTGGCCAAGCCGATCGAACTCGACCTGGAGCGGGCCATGGAGTTCTGCGCGCCCGACGAATGCGTCGAGGTGACCCCGGAGATCGTGCGGGTCCGCAAGGTCGAGCTGGACGCCACCGCCCGGGCCCGCAGCCGGGCGCGCGCCAAGGCGCGGGGCTGAATGCCGGCAATGGTCAGCAGGGCCGCGGGGCGGTCGCTCGATAACCTGATGAGCGTGCTGTACCGTGCCCGCCACGCCCTGGTGACGGCCGGCGTGCTGGTTTCGCTGCTGGGTTTGGGGCTGGCCGCCTGCACGGTCAACCCGCCGCCGGCGCCGCAGAGCACCGACACGACGCACAGCAGCACTCCGCCGGTGCAGCGGGTCACCCAGATCATCATGGGCATCGACTCGATCGGCGCTGGGTTCAACCCGCATCTGCTGTCCGATCTGTCCCCGGTGAACGCGGCGATCAGCGCGCTGGTGTTGCCGAGCGCGTTTCGCCCGGTGCCCGATCCCGCGTCGCCGACGGGTTCGCGCTGGGAGATGGACCCGACCCTGCTGGTGTCCGCGGAGGTGACCAACCAGAGCCCGTTCACGGTGACCTACAAGATCCGGCCCGAGGCGCAGTGGACGGACAACGCCCCGATCGGCGCCGACGACTTCTGGTATCTGTGGCGCCAAATGGTCAGCCAGTACGGGGTAGTCGATCCGGCCGGATACGACCTGATCACCGGTGTGCAGTCGACCGAGGGCGGCAAGCAGGCCGTCGTCACCTTCGCGCAACCGTATCCCGCGTGGAAGGAGTTGTTTGCCAACCTGCTCCCGGCGCACATCGTCAAGGATGTGCCGGGCGGTTTCGGGGCCGGGCTGGCCCGGGCCCTGCCTGTTACCGGCGGGCAGTTCCGGGTGGAGAACATCGATCCGCAGCGCGACGAAATCCTGATCGCCCGCAATGACCGCTACTGGGGCCCGCCCGCCAAACCCGCCGTCATCCTGTTCCGCCGCGCGGGAGCGCCTGCCGCGCTGGCCGATTCGGTGCGCAACGGTGACACCCAGGTGGCCCAGGTGCACGGCGGCTCGGCGGCCTTCGCCCAGTTGTCCGCAATCCCCGACGTGCGGACCGCGCGGATCGTGACGCCACGGGTCATGCAGCTGACGCTGCGGGCCAACCAGCCCAAGCTCTCCGACGCGCAGGTCCGCAAGGCGATTCTGGGGTTGCTCGACGTTGACCTGCTGGCCGCCGTCGGCGCCGGCAGCGACAACACCGTGACGCTGGACCAAGCCCAGATCCGTTCGCCGAGCGACCCGGGTTACGAACCGACCGCGCCGCCCAAAATGACCACGCAGGCCGCGGTGGAGTTGCTGGCGGCATCCGGATACCAGATCGAAAACGGTACGGCGGCGTCGACGGCGCCGTTGGCACCCAGCCCGACGACGCCGGTGAATACCGGGCCGCCGGAAGTAACCCGGGGCCGGATCAGCAAGGACGGCCAACAGCTGACGCTGGTCATCGGGGTGGCAGCCAACGATCCGACCTCGGTCGCCGTCGCCAACACCGCCGCCGACCAGTTGCGCAACGTCGGCATCGCGGCGACCGTGCTGTCGCTGGACCCGGTGACGCTGTATCGCGACTCGTTGAAGGACAACCGGGTGGACGCGATCGTCGGCTGGCACCGGGCCGGCGGAAACCTGGCCACGCTGCTGGCCTCGCGCTACGGCTGCCCGGCGTTGCAGTCGACCCCGGTGTCGATCTCCAACGCCCCGACGACCACACCGGCCGCCGCGACACCGACGGCGGCGCCAGGCAGCACCCAGCCGCCGACGAGCACTACGTCGACGACAACGAGCCGCCCGCCCGAGCCCGGCGCGCTGGTGCAGGCGCCGTCGAACCTCACCGGCATCTGCGATCGCAGCATCCAATCGAACATCGATGCCGCCCTCAACGGCACCAAGAACATCAGCGACGTGATCACCGCGGTGGAACCGCGACTGTGGAACATGTCGACCGTGTTGCCGATCATGCAGGACACCACGATCGTCGCGGCAGGCCCGAGCGTGCAGAACGTCAGCCTGTCCGGTGCGGTACCGGTCGGCATCGTCGGCGACGCCGGCCAGTGGATCAAAACCGGTCCCTAAAGCGCTCACCCGCATATTTACAATTTCTGATGTAAAAACGGTTGCATCGCGCTAGGCTCGATGAGTCGTGTCGGGCTCCGACAGGGGGGCGGGTAAAGCCCGTCACGGTACCCGGGGGGGCTCGACTGTGTCTTTTTTGATCGCGTCGTCGGAGTTATTAGCTTCGGCGGCAACAGATTTGGCGAACATCGGTACGACCATAAGCGGTGCCAACGGGGTGGCATCGCCCGCGACGACGGGGGTGATGCCGGCGGCCGCCGATGAAGTGTCGGAGGCCATCGCGGCGTTGTTCGCCAGGCACGGCCAGGCGTTTCAAGCGCTCGGTGCCAGGGCGGCGCGGTTCCATGACGAGTTTGTGCAGGCCCTGACCGGCGGCGCGGCGTCGTATGCCGGAGCCGAGGCGGCGAATGCGTCGCCGCTGCGTTCGTTGCTGACCGCGGCGACCAACCCGGTCAACGCCGCTTTGCAACAGCTCGAGCAAACGCAGCTCAACTTCACTACTGGCCTGGTCAATAGTGAGCTCGCGCTTAACAATTCTTTGCTGACCCATGAGGTGGGGTTGGAGCAGCGCATCTTCGGAACCGACAGCGCGCTCAACGGAGCGCTCAACCGGGGTTTCAACGCGGGCAACCTGCTGTTGGGCACCGGTGAGCAAACCCTGAACAGTCTTCTGGGTGCCCAGGTTCCGGCCACCTTCTGGTCCAGCCTGCTGACCGGCAGCGCGGCGCAGGTCTTCAACAGCGGCCAGATCGGCGGCCTGGTGGGCGCTTTCGATCAGGGACTGGCGGGTTCGGCCGATATCGCCGGCCTGTTCCTAGGTAACACGTCGGCGTCGGCCTCGTCCGCGCTGTCGGGATTTGGCGTGGCCGCGGCCGCCAACCCGGTCAACGCCGCCTTGCTGCAGATTGAGCAGGGGCAGCTCAACTTCACCACCGGTCTGGTCAACAGTGAGCTCGGGCTCAACCATTCGTTGCTGACCCACGAGGTCGGGTTGGAGCAGGCCATCTTCGGCACCGACAGCGCGCTGAACGGGTCGCTCAACCGCGGTTTCAACGCGGGCAACCTGCTGCTGGGTACCGGTGAGCAAACGCTGAACAGCCTCGTCGGTGCGCAGGTCCCGGCCACCTTCTGGTCGAGCCTGCTGACCGGCAGCGGGGCGCAGGTCTACAACAGCGGTCAGATCGGCGGCCTGCTGGGCTTCGTCGACCAGAACCTGGCGGGCTCGGCCGACTTCGCCGGCCTGTTGTTGGGCAACACGTCGGCGTCGGCTTCGTCCGCGCTGTCGGGTTTTGGCGTGACCGCGGCCGCTAATCCGGTCAACGCCGCCTTGCTGCAGATTGAGCAAGGGCAGCTGAACTTCACCGGCGGCCTGGTCAATAGCGAGTTCGCGCTCAACCATTCGCTGCTGACCCACGAGGTGGGGCTGGAGCAGGCCATCTTCGGCACCGACAGCGCACTGAACGGCGCGCTGAACCGGGGTTTCAACGCGGGCAACCTGCTGCTGGGCACAGGTGAGCAGTTGTTGAACAGCCTGGTGGGTGCGCAGGTTTCGGCCACCTTCTGGTCGAGCCTGCTGACCGGCAGCGCGGCCCAGGTCTTCAACAGCGGTCAGATCGGTGGCCTGATGGGCGTGTTCGATCAGAGTCTGGCCGCCTCGGCCGACTTCGCCGGGCTGCTGTTGGGCGACACGTAATCGCGGTTCCCCGCGGGGCCGATAACGGTATCGACGATCAGTGCCAGCTCCCGTCGGTTCGGCGGCACACCGGTGAGCAGGACGTGGTGGTTGATCAAGGCGGGTCCGACGCGCGCGGTCAGAGGGGTGACCGTGTCCGCGTCGATGTCGCCGTCGCGAACGGCGGCCTGGATGATCGACTCGACGATGCTCACCCGGGGGGCCACCACGGCGTCGTTGAAGATGGCCCGGAGTTCGGGTTCATGGACGAGCTGGCTCATGATGTCCAGGCCGGGGAAGGCGGTCTTTCCGGCCAGCACGTCGCGGTGCGCGATGAACACGGCCAGCAGGTTGTCCCGCGCGGACCCCCCGGGCTTGGGATCCGGTAGTGGCGGCACGGCGTAACGCAAGGCGGCGTGCACCAGGTCGTGCTTGCTGGCCCAGCGCCGGTACAACGCCGCCTTGCCGGTGTGGGCACGCGCCGCGATGCCTTCCATCGTCAACCCGCCGTACCCGACTTCGGTCAATTCCCCCAACGTGGCGTCGTACAGCGCACGTTCGAGCGCTTCGCCGCGCCGGCGGCTCCGACTGGCGGTCGAGGTAGCTTCGCTGACCCGCGGCATCGTTCGATAGTAGCCGCAGGCGTTCCTACACGCTGGCCCTACGGCGACCCCACCGGTCGGGCTACCGGTAGGGTGCGTCCATGCCCGAGACGCCCCGGATGCTGTTCGTTCATGCGCATCCCGACGACGAGAGCCTAAGCACCGGCGCCACGATCGCGCATTACGCAGCCGGTGGAGCGCAGGTCAGCGTCGTCACCTGCACGCTCGGCGAGGAGGGCGAGGTGATCGGCGACCGCTGGGCCGAACTCGCTGTCGATCGCGCGGACCAACTCGGCGGCTACCGGATCGCCGAGCTCACCGAGGCGTTGCGGGCGCTCGGGGTCAGCGGGCCCAACTACCTGGGCGGCGCCGGTCGGTGGCGCGACTCGGGCATGCAGGGCGTCACGCCGCAGCGGAACCGGCGGTTCGTCGACGCCGACGAACGCGAGGCGGTCGGGGCGCTGGTTGCGCTCATTCGCGAGCAGCGCCCGCACGTTGTGGTGACCTACGACCCCAACGGCGGCTACGGGCACCCCGACCACATCCACGCCCACCACGTCACCACGGCGGCGGTGGCTGCCGCGGGCAGCTCTACGGACTACCCGGGCGAGCCATGGGCGGTGCCCAAGTTCTACTGGACTGTCCTGGCTACCAGCGCATTCGAGGCGGGCATCCGCGCGCTGAACGCTGCCGACGTGCGGCCCACGTGGCAGCTCTTGCCGCCCGGAGCGCTCCCGTTCGGGTATGCGGACTCCGACATCGATGCCGTCGTGGAGGCCCCCCCGCAAGCGTGCGCCGCCAAGGCCGCGGCGCTGGCCGCGCACGCCACCCAAGTCGTCGTCGGCCCGACCGGCCGGGTTTGCGCCTTGTCGAACGACCTGGCCGTGCCGATCCTCGCGGAAGAGCACTACGTTCTGGCCGCCGGCGCGGCAGGGGATCGCGATGAGCGTGGCTGGGAAACTGATCTGCTCGCGGGGCTGGGTCTCGAGGGAACCGGGCGGTAGGCTGCCAAGCAGGCAAGCCACGGAAGGAATTCGCATGGACCCCGACCTGGACCCTAACCTCCAGCACTGGCAGGACCGGCTCGACAGCCTCCAGTGGGTTATCGGCTCGATACTCTCGCAAGTCGACAGCGTTCCGACCTGACCGAAACCAAGCCACGTGCCGCGTCGATCGAAGACAGCGGCGCGGCAGATCCAGCCATTCGCTTCGTCGTCCTGACGCTGTTCGCCGTCGATGGGGTGCTGTCGGCATTGGCCGCGGCGATGCTGCTGCCCTGGTACATCGGCACTGTTCCCGTTCCCGCCAGCGGGTTGATCAGCGGACTGGTGAACGCGGCCCTGGTGTGGGCCGCCGGGCGATGGACGAAGTCGCCGCGGGTTGCCGCGCTGCCCCTGTGGACGTGGCTGATAACCGTTGGCGCGCTCAGCATGGGCGGTCCCGGCGATGACGTTGTCCTGGGGGGCCAAGGGGTGATGGCCTACGGCGCCCTGTGGTTGATCGTGCTGGGCGTCATACCGCCCGTCTGGATGCTGTGGCGGCGCAACCGCTACAGCTGATCGACAATCAGGGCAGCGGCGGCAGCGGCGGGAAGAAGCTGCGCACCCAGTTGATCTCGGTCTGAATGAAGTAGTTGATCGACGACGAGGTGGACGACCAGAAGTTGGCCAGCCCCTGGCCGAAGGTGATGGAGCCGGACAGCCAGTCGACCGTGTTGAACAGGGCGCTCTGCACCATTGGCTCGAACAGGTTGTACAAGAAGTTGATCTGCGGCGCCAGGATGCCGATCCAGGGCACCCAGCCCACGGCGTAGGCGAGCAGCTGGAAGCCGTACTGCACCCACGGCTCGATGTGGAGGTACGCATTCTCGATCGCGGTGCCGATCGCATTGCCGGCGAGCGCTACGGGAGCCGCGGCATTGGTAACGCTCGACAACAGCTTGGGCAGCTCACCGCCGGTGAACGCGCTGATCCCGGCGGTCGGCCGCAGCGTCAACGCGCTGGTGACGCCGTGGTTCGCAGAGCCCAGCAGGCCCGAGCCGCCGAGCGGACCCGCGCCGCCGAGCACGCCCGACCCGCCGAGCAGACCCGCGCCGTGATCGAGGAAGAGGCTTTCGATGTGGCCCACGGCGTTGGACACGACGGTGCGGGCGGCGCTGCCGCTTGCCGTCAAATTCGTCAAATTTGCCGTCCAATTGGCGCCGCCGCCGACCGGCGAGTGCCCCAGCACCTCCTCGGCCGGCGCGCTGAGCGCGTTCGCCAGGGTTTGAACGGCGTTGACCTCGGCCGTGGCGTAGACGCCGGCGCTCGCGGTCAGATTCTTCACGAGCTGCTCGTGGAGCGCGGCCAATTCCGCGCTGACCTGCTGATAATCCCGCCCGTGCTCGGAAAACAGCGCGGCGATCTCCTGCGACACCTCGTCGGCGGCGGCGGCCAGCATCCCGGTTGTCGGGGCCGCCGCAGCGGCATTCGCGGTGCTGATCGTCGACCCGATACCGGCCAATTCCGCTGCCGCGGTTTCCACCGCCTGCGGCACTACGAACACAAAGGACATCGGTGTGTTCCCCCAAACTCTCAGCCTACGGCGCCGGGTCGGCCGCCGTCGATTTCACTAACCCCCGCAAAGATCGTATCGCGATCCAACGCGCCAGGCGGCGCAAGTTTGTTAAAAGGCAAAGGTGAGCCGGGCGCCCGCAGGTCCGGGCGTGGTCTGCCGCTACTGTTGCGCCTATGGCATCCGAAGCTTCCGATGTTTCTCCGATGCTTGGGACGCGTGCTTTGGACGCGCGGATGAAATTCGACCGTGGGGAAGTTACACAAACGTGTCGCTGACATCGGGCGGGGAGCCCGTCGCGCTGCCGAGCCCCGTCGTTGCGCCCAAGACGGATGCGTCGGCGCTGCGGCGGGTGCTGCGGCGGGCCCGCGACGGCGTGGCGCTGAATATCGACGAGGCCGCGGTGGCGATGACCGCGCGCGGCGAGGAACTGGCCGACCTGTGCGCGAGCGCGGCGCGGGTGCGCGACGCGGGTCTCGAGGCGGCGGGGCGGCGCGGCGAGGGCGGCCGGCTGCCGATCAGCTATTCGCGCAAGGTGTTCATCCCGGTCACGCACCTGTGCCGCGACAGCTGCCACTACTGCACCTTCGTCACCATCCCAGGCAAGCTGCGCGGTCAAGGGGCCGGCCTCTACCTGGAGCCCGACGAGATCCTCGACATCGCCCGCCGGGGGGGCGAACTCGGTTGCAAGGAAGCATTATTCACCCTCGGCGACCGCCCCGAGGCGCGCTGGCCCGAGGCGCGTGACTGGCTGGCCGAACGAGGGTACGACTCCACCCTGTCCTACGTGCGGGCGATGGCGATCCGGGTGCTGGAGGAAACCGGACTGCTGCCGCACCTGAACCCCGGCGTCATGAGCTGGTCGGAGATGTCGCGGCTCAAGCCGGTGGCGCCGTCGATGGGCATGATGCTGGAAACGACGTCGCGGCGGCTGTTCGAGACGAAGGGGCTGGCCCATTACGGCAGCCCCGACAAGGACCCGGCCGTGCGCCTGCGCGTCCTGACCGATGCGGGCCGGTTGTCTATTCCGTTTACCACCGGGCTGCTGATCGGCATCGGCGAGACGCTGACCGAACGCGCCGACACCCTGCATGCGATTCGCAAGTCGCACAAGGAGTTCGGGCACGTGCAAGAAGTGATCGTGCAGAATTTCCGGGCCAAGGAACACACCGCCATGGCGAATGTGCCCGACGCCGGGATCGAGGACTACCTGGCCACCGTGGCCGTTGCGCGGCTGGTGCTCGGTCCCGCGATGCGGATCCAGGCGCCGCCGAACCTGGTGTCGCGCGACGAGTGTCTGGCCCTGGTCGCCGCCGGAGTCGACGACTGGGGAGGCGTTTCACCGCTGACGCCTGACCACGTCAACCCGGAACGGCCCTGGCCCGCTCTCGCGGAACTGGCCGCCGTCACCGAACAGGCCGGTTACGACCTGGTGCAGCGGTTGACCGCGCAGCCCAAATACGTGCAGGCGGGCGCCGCGTGGATCGACCCACGGGTGCGAACGCATGTCGCGGCGCTGGCCGATCCGGCGACCGGCCTGGCTCGCGACCTCAACCCGGTGGGCCTGCCCTGGCAGGAGCCCGACGAGGTGCAGTCCGGTGGCCGGGTGGACCTGGGCGCCGCGATCGATACCGAGGGCCGCAACACCGAGGCGCGCAGCGACCTCGACAGCGCCTTCGGCGACTGGGAGTCGATCCGCACGCAGGTGCGCGAGCTGGTGGCTCGCGCACCGGAGCGATTCGATACCGACGTGCTTGCCGCGCTGCGCTCGGCCGAGCGCGATCCCGCCGGCTGCACCGACGACGAGTACCTGGCACTGGCCACCGCCGACGGCACTGCGCTGGAAGCGGTTGCCGCACTGGCTGATTCGTTGCGCCGCGATGCGGTCGGCGACGACGTCACCTTCGTGGTGAACCGCAACATCAACTTCACCAACATCTGTTACACGGGCTGCCGGTTCTGCGCGTTCGCCCAGCGCAAGGGCGATGCCGATGCCTACTCGTTGTCCGCCGACGAGGTCGCCGACCGGGCGTGGGAGGCGCATGTCGCGGGTGCCACCGAGGTGTGCATGCAGGGCGGCATCGACCCCGAGCTGCCGGTCACCGGTTACGCCGACCTGGTGCGCGCCGTCAAGGCCCGGGTCCCGTCGATGCATGTGCACGCGTTCTCGCCGATGGAGATCGCCAACGGCGTGACCAAGAGCGGGTTGAGCATCCGGGAATGGCTGATCAGCCTGCGTGAGGCCGGGCTGGGCACCATCCCCGGCACCGCGGCCGAGATCCTGGACGACGAGGTGCGCTGGGTCCTGACCAAGGGCAAGCTACCGACGTCGATGTGGGTCGAGGTGGTGACCACCGCGCACGAGGTGGGCCTGCGCTCGTCGTCGACCATGATGTACGGACACGTCGACAGCCCGCGGCACTGGGTGGGGCACCTGAACGTGCTGCGCGGCATCCAGGACCGCACCGGCGGCTTCACCGAGTTCGTGCCGTTGCCGTTCGTGCACCAGAACTCACCGTTGTATCTGGCCGGCGCGGCACGCCCCGGGCCGACGCATCGGGACAACCGGGCGGTGCACGCGCTGGCCCGCATCATGTTGCATGGCCGCATCTCCCACATTCAGACCAGTTGGGTGAAGCTGGGCGTGCAGCGCACCCAGGTGATGCTCAACGGCGGTGCCAACGACCTGGGCGGCACGCTGATGGAGGAGACCATCTCGCGGATGGCGGGTTCGGAATACGGGTCGGCCAAGACGGTCGCCGAACTGGTGGCCATCGCCGAAGGGATCGGCCGTCCCGCGCGTCAGCGCACCACCACGTACGCCCCGCTGGCGGCCTAGCTCACCGCCACTCCTGAGCTGCCGCTAGAGCCGCTCAGTAGTTGTTGCAGCTGCCGGCGACCGAACCGAGGTCGTTCACATACTGCTGGAATTGCGGGTACGCCATCGCCATGTTGAGCATGTTGCGACGCTGGTCCGGACCCGCGTTCAGGAACATGCGCAGCTGGGCCTTCGCCTGCCCGCTGGCGTTGACCTGCGCCGCGGCGCCAGGGTTAACCACCTGCAGCGCCGCCATCACCTGGCCGTAGTTACAGGTGGTGTTGACGGCGTCATCTACCGGGTCCGCCGATGCGATCCCGGCGCCGGCGGTCAAGGCCAACGCCACTCCGATGCCACCGACACCGGCGGCCAATTTGCTGAACGACAGCCTCATCATTTGTGGACACCCACTCAGTAGTTGTTGCAGGAAACGGCGACCGACTCAACGAGTCCAACGTATTGCGAAGCGCCCGGCATCGCCTGCAGTTGTGCGGCCATCTGCTGGCGCTTGGGCGTCCCCGCGGACAGGAAATTACGCAACCAGCCCTGCGCAATCGGCGACGCATTGAACTTATCGGCAGCTACCGGATCCGTCGCGTTCAGCGCCGCCATCACCTGACCGTAGTTGCAGGTCGTGTTGATGACCGCATCGAGCGGGTCCGCCGATGCGGCTCCCGTCGCGGCGGCGAACGCCATTCCCATGCCGCCAACCGTGGCAGCCAATTTAACTAACGACAGCCTCATCATTGTGGATACCTTCCCCAAGTCAAGCACCGCCCACAAAGACGGGCGCAAACCAAAACGACACCTGCCCAGCGGTTGCCGTCTGGAATTAGGCTACCAGGCCCCCCGGGCTAACGACCATCCAAACGCTTATCGGCCACCACCGGGCGGGTATAACAATCCGCAGGTCAACGCGCCGGTGAGGCTGGGTGACGCGGGTTGCGCTCCGACGAACTGAGCGGCTGGTGAGTGGCTGGTGAGGGGCTAGAGCCGCGCGGCCAGCTCGGTGCCCTGCCTGATGGCGCGCTTGGCGTCCACCTCGACGGCCAACGCCGCGCCACCGATGATGTGCGGATCGATGCCGTTGCTCCGCAAATCCCCCTCCAGATCGCGCACCGGCTCCTGGCCCGCGCAGATCACCACGTTGTCCACAGCGAGCAACCGCGGCCGGTGCCGGTCCGGGCCGAAGCTGATGTGCAGGCCGTCGTCGTCGATGCGCTCGTAGTTCACCCCGCAGAGCTGCTGGACGCCCTTGGCGCGCAACGACGCTCGATGGACCCACCCGCTGGTCTTGCCCAGCCCCTTGCCCTGCGGACCTTTGCTGCGCTGCAGCAGGTAGACCTCACGGGCGGGCGGCGCGGGCCGGGGCGCCCGCAGCGCGCCGCGGGCTTGCGGGTCGGCCTGCGGGTCGGAAACGCCCCACTCGGCCTTCCATTTCTTCAGGTCCTCGAGGTTGAGCGTCGGCGAGTGTTCGGTGACCAGCAGTTCGCTGACGTCGAAGCCGATGCCCCCGGCGCCGATCACCGCGACGGTCCGCCCGACCGGCCTGGCGCCGGTGATCGCCTCGGAGTAGGTCAGCACCTTGGGGTGGTCGATGCCGGGGATCGCCGGGACCCGTGGCGCCACACCGGTGGCCAAAACTATGACGTCGAATCGGACGTCGTATCGGACGCCGTCTCGGACGTCATGTCCATCGGAGCCGGTCAACTCATCGGCCGTGACCCGGGTGCCCAGCCGGACCGTGACGCCATGCTTGTGCAGCATCGTCGTGAAGTAGCGGATGGTCTCGCTGAATTCCTCTTTGCCCGGGATGCGGCGGGCCAGGTCGAATTGACCGCCGATGAAGTCGTTGGCCTCCCACAGTGTGACCCGGTGGCCGCGCGCAGCGGCGTTGACCGCCGCCGCCAGGCCGGCCGGACCCGCCCCGACGACGGCCACCGAACGGGAGCGCCGGGTCGGGGACAACACCAGCCGCGTCTCGTGCCCGGCCCGCGGGTTGAGCAGACACGACACCATCTTCTTGGCGAAGGCGTGGTCCAGGCAGGCCTGATTGCAGGCGATGCAGGTGTTGATCTCGTCGACCCGGCCGGACTGCGCCTTGAGCACCCACTCCGGGTCGCTGAGCAGCGGCCGGGCCATCGATATCAGCCGCACGCCGGTCTCGGCCAGGATCTGTTCGGCGGCGTGGGGCATATTGATCCGGTTGGACGCCACCACCGGCACCCCGACGTGCCGGGCGACGGCGTCGCTGATGTCGACGAACGCGCTGCCCGGCACCGACGTGACGATCGTCGGCACCCTGGCCTCGTGCCAACCGAAGCCGGAGTTGATGATGGTGACCCCCGCGGCCTCGAGTTCGCTTGCCAGCGCCAAGGTTTCGTTCCAGCTCTGGCCATCCTCGACGTAGTCGGCCATCGACATCCGGTAGCAGACAATGAAATCGGGTCCGACGGCGGCGCGGACGCGGCGCACGATCTCGACCGGGAACCGGCGCCGGTTGGCGGGCGTGCCGCCCCAGGAATCGGTGCGCTTGTTGGTGCGCGGCGCCAGGAATTGGTTGAGCAAATAGCCTTCGCTGCCCATGATTTCGACGCCGTCGTAGCCGGCCTCGCGGGCCAGCCGGGCGCAGCGCACGAAATCCCCGATGGTCGCTTCGACGCCGCGGGACGACAGCGCCCGTGGCCGGAACGGGTTGATCGGTGCCTTGATCGCCGACGCGCTGACCGAAAGCGGATGGTAGGCATAGCGTCCGGCATGCAGGATCTGCAGCAGGATCTTGGCGCCCGACTCGTGGACGGCCCCGGTGATGCCACGGTGCCGGCGGGCTTCGGCCGGGCTGATCAGCTCCGAGGCGAATGGCAGCAGCCAGCCGGTGCGGTTGGGTGCGTAGCCCCCGGTGATGATCAGCCCGACGCCGCCGCGGGCGCGTTCGGCGAAGTACGCGGCGAGCCGGTCGGTATGGTGGGCCCGGTCCTCCAGCCCGGTGTGCATCGAGCCCATCACCACCCGATTGCGCAATGTGGTGAAACCAAGATCCAATGGGGACAACAGATTTGGGTATTCCATGAGTTCCCCCGATTGCGCTAGGTTTATCGCGATGCTGAAAGCAATTTTGACCGACGTCCAATTCTGGATTCCAGTAGGTGCGCTCGCGGTGGGCGTGGCGCTGCTGGCGTGGCTGCATTGATCCCGCGCTGATGCCTCCCGCCCACGTCCTGGGAGTTGCCTGCGGGCTGGCGGCCGGTGTGTGGCTCGGCGGCGCCGAGGCGCCGAAGATGCTGGTGAACGTGGGTATCTCGCCCTTTGCGGTGGCGCTGGCAATGGTGCTGGGCGTATTTGTCGGCCGGTGGACGGTGCCGACCTTGCTGCGCGGAACGACCGAGGTATTCAGCGATCTGTTCGCCCGCTCCCACCTGATTGTGTGGGCGATACTCGCGGGTGCGCTGTGGGCGGTGGCCAACACGCTGACCGTCTTTGCCGTTCGCGATATCGGCCTGGCGATCGCCTTTCCGCTGTGGAACGCAAACAGCCTGATCGGCATTTTGTGGGGCTGGTTGCTTTTTCGCGAGATGCGCGGTGCCGGTTTGGGTGTGGGCTCCAGGGTGCTGGGTGGCGCGCTGGCCATTGTCGCCGGCGCGGTTCTGCTGGCCCTGCTGGCCCCAGCCACGGCGCAGCATCCGACTACGTCGCACGCGCGCGCCGTGCATGGAATCGTGGCGGCTCTTGGGGCCAGCCTGCTGTGGGGGACGATGTATGTGCCCTATCGCAAGGCATATCTGAGCGGAATGAACCCGCTGTCGTTCGTGACGGTCTTCACCCTGGGGGAGCTGGGTACGACGGCACTGCTCGCCACCACCCTTGGCGGCGGGGTGGCGCGGTTAGCTGCGGAACTCGGTGCGGCGACACAGGTGGTGCTGTGGATTTTCCTCGGCGGCTTCTGCTGGGTGATCGGTGATCTGTTCCAGCAGTATGCGACGAAATACATCGGCATCGGCCGCGGGATTCCGCTGTCGAATACCAACCAGCTATGGGGATTGGCTTGGGGCGGGCTGGTGTTCGGCGAACTGGCTCACGTGAGCGGGGCCGGACGCTGGCTGATCGTGGCGGGATCGGTGCTGATGATCGTCGGTGCGCTGTTCATCGGCTCGGCGGCGGCCCCGGCGCGCGAGCAAGCCTGCGCACGCGAGGCGATCTCGCGCGAATGCGAGCGGTACGGCCTGGACTTTGACGAGTGCGCGGCGGCGCAGCAAGGCGCCGGCCCCGCGAATGATGCGAATGCTGGGGTGCGTAGGCGTCCGTGGTGGGACTTTGTGATTGTGGCGGCCGCGGTGCTGGTTTTCGTCTGGCTGGGCTGGCACGCACGGGTGCCACCATTGGCCATGAACCCCTTCTGGACATCGGTGTTGTGCGCCTGCTTGCTGTTTGCTGCGATTGGCTGCGGCCGGCTGCTGTGGAAGCGGACGCGGTTCGGTTAGGTCCAAGTAGTTGACGTGTATGTGCAACGTCTAGTATCAGTAACCGAACGCTATGTCTGGCAGCGGCCGGGGACCGCCGCGGCAAGGCGACGCGAGCAGCCCACACCGAATGCTGACAATATCTAGGAATATCGACCGTATCTGGGAATATCGACCGTATCTGGAAATATCTCGGAACAGAGGACACGTTGAGGAGACGTCTGTGACGTACACGATCGCCGAACCTTGCGTCGACATCAAAGACAAGGCATGCATCGAGGAGTGCCCGGTCGACTGCATCTATGAGGGCGCTCGGATGCTTTACATCCACCCCGACGAATGCGTTGACTGCGGTGCCTGCGAACCGGTCTGCCCGGTCGAGGCGATTTACTACGAGGACGATGTGCCCGAACAGTGGAGCCAGTACACGCAGATCAACGCCGACTTCTTCGTCGAGCTGGGATCGCCGGGCGGCGCGGCCAAGGTCGGAATGACCGAAAATGACCCGCAAGTGGTCAAGGACCTGCCGCCGCAGGGCGAAGGCGACTGAGCAGGCCGGTGCCCGACGAGGCCCGGACGGGCCGGCCCGCCGTGTCGGCGTCCCTGCCGGTGTTCCCCTGGGACACCCTGGCCGAGGCGAAGGCGGTGGCCACAGCCCACCCGGACGGTATCGTCGACCTGTCCGTAGGGACCCCCGTCGATCCGGTCGCTCCGCTGATCCAAGAGGCCCTGGCCGCTGCCGCCGCCGAGCCCGGGTATCCCGCCACGGCCGGTACCGCCCGGCTGCGCGAATCCGTGGTGGCCGCCCTGAACCGCCGCTACGGGATCACCGGGCTGACCGAATCGGCGGTGTTGCCGGTGATCGGCAGCAAGGAACTCATCGCCTGGTTGCCGACCCTGTTGGGGCTGGGCGCCCGAAACTCCCAAGATCGAGATGTGGTCGTGGTGCCCGAGCTGGCCTACCCGACCTACGACGTCGGCGCCCGGCTGGCCGGGGCGCAGGTGCTGCGCGCGGATTCACTGACCCAGCTGGGCCCGCAGTCCCCGGCGCTGGTCTACCTGAACTCGCCGAGCAACCCCACCGGACGCGTACTGGGCGTCGACCACCTGCGCAAGGTCGTCGGATGGGCTCGGGACCGGGCACCTCGCCGAAAAGTAATAGTGGCTTCCGACGAGTGCTACCTGGGGCTGGGTTGGGACACCCAGCCTCCAGGGCCGCTATCGGTGCTGCATCCGTCGGTGTGCGATGGCGACCACACCGGGCTGCTGGCGCTGCATTCGCTGTCCAAGACCTCATCGCTGGCCGGCTACCGGGCCGGTTTCGTCGCTGGAGATGCGAGCCTGGTCGCCGAGTTGCTGGCGGTGCGCAAGCACGCCGGGATGATCGTGCCGACGCCGGTGCAGGCGGCCATGGTGGCCGCGCTGGACGACGACGACCACCAATCCCGGCAGCGGGAGCGGTACGCGCGGCGGCGGGCCGCCCTGGCGCCGGCGCTGCGCGCGGCGGGTTTCACCATCGACCACTCCGACGCCGGCCTGTATCTGTGGGCAACCCGCGGCGAGCCTTGCGAGAACAGCGTCGGATGGCTGGCCGCCCGCGGCATCCTGGTGGCCCCCGGCGATTTCTACGGCCCCGGCGGTGCCCGGCATGTTCGGGTGGCGCTGACCGCCACCGACGAGCGCATTGCCGCCGCGGTCGACCGCCTCGGCTAGCCCGATTGGCGCCGCCGTTGGTCCTTACCGGCAGAATGCATCGCAGCATTTCGTCTACGTTCAACCTCGGGTAAGGAATGTGGTCGTGACATCTTCGGCTGGCGCTTCGGCTGGTACTTCGACGAGCAAGCAGATCCCCGCATCCATCGGTGATATCGCCAAGCGCGTCTTTTTGGGAAAGCCGCTGATCACGGAGAAGCTTTCCTCCGAGAAATTGTCGAATCCCGTTGCGCTGGGCGCACTTTCGCCGGACGCGATTTCGTCGACCGCGTATGGCTCCGAGCAGATCCTGATCGAATTGCTGCCGGCTGCCGGGTTGGCGGCGTTTACGTTGCTGCTGCCCATCACCGGCGTCATCCTGCTGATCCTGGTGCTGGTGGCCGCGTCGTACGCGCAGGTCGTCATGGCTTACTCCCGGGCGGGTGGCTCCTACATCGTCGCGCGGGAGAATTTCGGACCCCGGGTGGCGCAGGTCGCCGCCGCGGCCCTGCTGATCGACTACGTGGTCACCGTGGCGGTGCAGTCCGCGGCCGGGACGGTTGCGGTGGTGTCCGCCATCCCGGCATTGGGCCCCTACAGCCTGGCGATCACGGTGGGCGTGGTGCTCGCCATCTGCTATGCGAACCTGCGCGGCCTGCGCGAAGCCGGAATCCAATTTGCGCTGGCGACCTACGCCTTCGTCGCGATGATCGGCCTGATGATCGTGGTCGGTGTCGTCCGCGTGATCTTCTGGGACTTACCGGTATACGACCCGGCGCACATCGCCGGCGCGGTTCCTCTCCACCAGGGCAACGGGTTGGTGATGGGCGCGACGATCCTCACGCTGCTGCGTGCGTTCGCCAACGGCGGTTCGTCGCTGACCGGAGTCGAGGCGATCTCCAATACGGTCGACCTTTTCCGAAAGCCGCAGGGGCGCAACGCGCGTCGGGTGCTCATCACCATGGCCTGCATTCTCGGGTTCTTGTTGGCCGGCGTCGCTTACCTCGCCCACGTCACCCATGCCACGCCGTACACCGCTGGATATCCGTCGATGCTGTCGGAGGTGGCCAAGGCGGTCTTCGGTCAGGGAACGATTGGCAAGGTCCTCTACATCCTCGTCCAGGCCGCGACCGCCGCCATCCTGTTCACGGGAGCGAACACCAGCTTCAACGGTTTCCCCGCGCTGGCCAGTTTCGTCGCCGAGGACCGCTTCCTGCCGCGACAGCTGATGACGCGCGGTTACCGCCTGGTGTTCTCTAACGGCATCATCGTGCTCACCGCGCTCTCGGTGGCGTTGTTGGTGGTCACCGGCGGCTCAGTCAACGCGCTGGTCCCGTTTTACGCGATCGGCGTGTTCACCGGGTTTTCCATGGCCGGTTACGGGATGACCAAACACCATCTGACCCAACGCGAGTCGGGCTGGCGGCACCGGCTGGTGATCAACCTGTCCGCGGGGATCGCCTCGACGGTGGTGGTCGGCATCTTCGCGGTGGCGAAGTTCACCGAGGGCGCCTGGCTGGTGGTCGTCGTCTTCCCCGTGCTGGTGTTCGGGCTGATCCGGCTCAACAAGGAATATCGCGCCGAGGCCGCGATTCTGGAAATGTTCCGCACCGACCGTCCCGACTTGGTGAAGTACGCGCGGCACCGCGTGCTGGTGCTGGTGAACTCGGTCGACCTCGCGACCATCGAGGCGCTGAGGTACGGCAGGGGGCTGCGGGCCGACGACCTGACCGCGGTGCATTTCGTGGTCGACGCGGCGCACGCCGCGCAGCTGCGGAAGCGTTGGGACCACTTCGGATTGGAAACTCCGCTGCGGGTGGTGGACTGCCCGGATCGGCGGATCAACCGCGCGGCGCAGCTGCTGGTCGCCAAGACGCGCGACGAACAACCCCGCACCAACGTGACCGTGCTGCTGCCCCGCCGGACCTACTCGCCGCTGCTGGGGAGACTGCTGCACGACCGCACCGCGGACAAGGTCGCCCAGGCCGTCAGCCTGATCCCGGACGCCGCGGCGACGATCGTGCCCTATGACGTGGAGTCGCGGATCAAGCAGGCCTATCCGGATGATTTCGAGCATCGGGTCGCCCGGGAGCTCGACAAGGTCGAGGCGTGGGTTTCGCAGGGCGACGACGAGGTCGATGCCTACGAGCACCCGGCGCGGTCACCGTCGGTGATCAACGTGGCGAGCCTGATTCCCGGGCACCGCGCCACCTTCGAGGGCCGGGTCAACCAGGTCGAGGACACCAACAAGGGCAGGCGGACGCTGCGGGAGGTCGTCGTCGGCGACAACAGCGGCGAGATCACTGTCGCGTTCAATTCCGGACATGGGGGCGCCGACATTCAGCCCGGGCAGCTGCTGCGGATCACGGGCAAGGCCCGCCAGAGCGGCAACAGGCCGATCTCGATGACCAACCCGGCCTACCACGTGATCGAGGAGCCCCCGGAGTCCGCACCCGACAAGGCGAGTGGATAGCGAGCAGTTAGATTGATTAACTAAGATGGCGCCAATGAAGCGACTTGCAGCCTTGTTGGTGTCCGTACTCGGTCTGGTGTTCACCGCCAACGGCTATCGGCCACTGAGCAAGCGTGGCTACAGCTCGGGGTACGCGTTCAGCTATGGCGTGTTCGCGTCGGAACTTCCGGCGCAGATGCTCGGTGTCCACCTGGCGGTGCTGGCGGCCCTGTCCCGCCGGCTGCCACCACGCATACGCCGATTCAGCTGGGTGGTGTCAGGGTTGTCGTGGCTGGGGCTGCTGGGCCTGCGCCACGTGGGGCGCACGGCCGACGAGCCGCTGACCGCCGCGCTGGACGCCGGCCTGGGCACCGGCCGTCGCACCGAGTCGGGCGACCTCTGGAAGCGGCCCGCGCCGGGGGGCGCCACCGCGAAGAAACCGGGTGCGGCACGCATGCTGCGGATCTGGCGCGACTACGCGCACGACGCCGACATCAGTTACGGAGAGTGCGGCTCCCGGAACCATCTCGACATCTGGCGGCGGCCCGACCTCGACCCCGGCGGGCGGGCCCCGGTGCTGCTGCAGGTGCCCGGCGGCGCCTGGATGGTCGGCAACAAACGGGGACAGGCGCACCCGCTGATGAGCCACCTGGCCGAGTTGGGCTGGGTCTGCGTGGCGATCAACTACCGGCTCAGCCCGCGCTCCACCTGGCCCGACCACATCGTCGACGTCAAGCGCGCGATCGCCTGGACCAAGCGACACATCGCCGAGTACGGCGGCGACCCGGACTGGATCGTGATCACCGGCGGCTCGGCCGGCGGGCATCTGTCCGCCCTGGCCGCGCTGACGCCCAACGACCCGCGGTTCCAGCCGGGCTTCTCCGATGCCGACACCCGGGTGCAGGCGGCCGTCCCGTTCTACGGGGTCTACGACTTCACCAGGTCCGACAAATCGATGCATCCCATGATGGTGCCGATGCTGCAGAAACACGTCTTCAAGTTCAAACGCCGAGACCATCCGGACGAATTCGCCGCCGCGTCGCCGATCACCCACGTCAGGCAGGATGCGCCGCCGTTTTTCGTGCTGCACGGCCGTAACGACTCCCTGATCCCGGTCGAACAGGCCCGCAACTTCACGGCGGCTCTGCGCGAGGTCACCCGAGCGCCCGTCGTCTATGCCGAGTTACCGTGCGCGCAACACGGGTTCGACATCTTCGGGTCGGCCCGCGCGGCGCACGCCGCGGTAGCCGTCGAGCAATTTCTTGCGGAGACGTACGCAGCGCGTCGGGCCTCCGCGGTTTCGGCCTGACGCGGTCGCGCCAAAAAACGGCGCTACGCCCGCTGGCCTGCTAGTTTGTGGCCTTAAATCTGACTCGCCTCGGGTCGGTATGCTCACAACTGAACATATGTCGAATCTGTACCCGAATGCACGGGAGGATGACACGTTCGGTCGTGTCGGGGGCTCCTCTCATATGCGTCTCATATACGGATGGTTGATGGCCTGCCCAGCGCAGACGGGCGGGAGTAGAGGGGGACTGCATCTTGCGCGCTGCAACTGCCACACCCGTCGCTGTCATCGGTATGGCCTGCAGACTTCCCGGCGGGATCGATTCTCCGCAACGCCTGTGGGAGGCCCTGCTGGGCGGCGAGAACCTGGTTGGTGAGGTCCCCCGGTCGCGGTGGGACGCGGACCTGTACTACGACCCCGAGCCCGGTGTTCCCGGCCGGTCGGTGACGCGCTGGGGGGCCTTCCTGGACGACGTCGGAGGCTTTGACTGCGACTTCTTCGGCATGACCGAGCGCGAGGCCACCGCGATCGACCCGCAGCATCGACTGCTGCTCGAAGCGTCCTGGGACGCCATCGAACACGCCGGCCTTGACCCAGCGGCGCTCGCCGCATCGCAGACCGGTGTCTTCGTGGGATTGACGCACGGCGACTACGAATTGTTGTCCGCCGATTGCGGCGCCGCCGAGGGGCCATACGCATTCACCGGCACCAGCAACAGTTTCGCGTCCGGGCGGGTGTCCTGCGCGCTCGGCCTGCACGGTCCCGCGGTCACCGTGGACACGGCGTGTTCGTCCGGGTTGATGGCCGTGCACCAGGCGTGCCGCAGCCTTTCCGACGCCGAAAGCGACCTCGCCCTTGCCGGCGGTGTCTCGGTGCTGCTCGAACCGCGCAAGTCGGTGTCGGGCTCGCTGCAGGGCATTTTTTCGCCCACCGGCCGCTGCCGCTCCTTCGACGCCGAGGCCGACGGCTTCGTGTCCGGCGAGGGGTGCGTGGTGCTGCTCCTCAAGCGGTTACAGGATGCGGTGCGCGACGGTGACCGCGTGCTTGCGGTGGTGAGCGGCACCGCGGCCAATCAGGACGGTCAGACGGTGAACATCGCGGCGCCGTCGGAGCATGCGCAGGTCGCGGTGTATCGGTCCGCGTTGGCCGCGGCCGGCGTCGACCCCGCCACGGTGGGCATGGTCGAAGCGCACGGCATCGGCACCCCGGTCGGGGATCCCATCGAATACGCGAGTCTGGCCGCCGTGTACGGGACCGAGGGTCCCTGCGTGCTGGCATCGGTGAAGACGAACTTCGGCCACCTGCAGTCGACGGCCGGCACGCTGGGGCTGATGAAGGCGATTCTGGCGCTGCAGCACGGTGTGGTGCCGCGGAACCTGCACTTCAAGCAGTTGCCCGAGGAACTGGCCAAGATCAAGACGGAACTCTTTGTGCCGCAGGTCAACACGCCCTGGCCCGGCGAGGAGCCCGGTCAGCAGCCCAGGCGCGCGGCCGTGTCGTCGTACGGGATGTCCGGCACCAATGTGCACGCGATTCTCGAGCAGGCACCGGCGCAACCGCCCGGCACTTCGCCCGAACGCGACACCGCAGGTCCGCTGTCGTTCCCGGTGTCGGCCACGTCGGACCAGCAGCTGCGGGTGACGGCGGCCCGGCTGGCGGATTGGGTCGACCAACACGGCAGCGGCGCCGGCTCCGGGCTCTGGGATCTGGGCTACACGCTGTCCCGGCGCCGCGCGCACAAGCCGGTGCGCGCGGTGGTTGCGGCGAGCACCTACGGCGAGCTGAGCGCGGCCCTGCGGGAAGTCGCCGACGGCGACGTTGCGCACCGGCCCGGCGTGGGGCAAGACGACCGCGGGCCGGTGTGGGTGTTCTCCGGGCAGGGTTCGCAATGGGCCGGAATGGGCGCCGAACTGCTCGTCACGGAGCCGGCGTTCGCCGCGACCATCGCCGCGCTGGAGCCGGTGATCGGCACGGAATCGGGATTTTCCGTGACGCAGGCTCTCGCTGGGGGCCCTGGGGGCCTGCCGGGGGCCCTGGGGGCCCTGGGGGCACTGGGGACTCTGGGGGGCCGGAGACCGGCATCGACCGGGTCCAGCCGATGATCTTCGCGGTGCAGGTCGCGCTGGCCGAGACGTTGAAGTCGCACGGGGTGCTGCCCGGCGCCGTCATCGGGCATTCGCTCGGCGAGTGCGCGGCGGCGGTGGTCGCGGGGGCCCTGTCGCTCGAAGACGGCGCGCGCGTCATCTGCCGCCGGTCCCGGCTGATGTCGGCCATCGCGGGCAGTGGTGCCATGGCGTCGGTGGAATTGCCTGGCCCGCAGGTGCTTTCGGAGCTCTCCATCGGCGGCGTGTCCGACGTGGTGCTCTCCGTGGTCGCGTCGCCGACGTCGACCGTCGTCGGTGGTGACGCGGAGACGCTGCGCAGGCTGGTGGCCGCCTGGCAGGAGCAGGACGTCCTGGTGCGCGAGGTGGCGGTGGACGTCGCCTCGCATTCGCCGCAGGTCGACCCGATCCTCGACGAGCTGGTCGAATCCCTCGCCGATCTGGCGCCGCGCGCGCCGGAAATCCCGTACTACTCCGCGACCCTGTGGAATCCCCGGGAACGGCCGTCCTTCGCCGGCGACTACTGGGCCGAAAACATCCGTTACACAGTGCGATTCGCGGCGGCCGTGCAAGCGGCCCTCAAGGACGGGTACCGCGTCTTCGGGGAGTTGGCGCCAAGTCCGCTGCTCACCGGAGCCATCGAGCAAAACGCCGGCAGCCTCGACATGCCGGTCGCCGTGCTGGCGGCGATGCGGCGCGAACAGCCACTGCCGCTTGGTTTGCGGCGCTTCGTCGCCGAAATGCACAGCGCCGGTGCGGCGGTGGATTTCGCCGTCCAGTACCCCGGCGGGCGGCTGGTGGATGCGCCCCTGGCGACGTGGACCCACCGGCCGCTGATGCTGAGCCGCGAGGCGGCCGACCATCCCGCGCACGGCGCCGCCGTCCAGGCCGTGCATCCACTGCTCGGGGCGCATGTGCACCTGCATGAGGAACCCGAGCGCCACGTCTGGCAGGGCGAAGTCGGCACCGGGGCGCACCCATGGCTCGCCGACCATCAGATGCACGGCGTGGCCGCGCTTCCCGGCGCCGCCTTCTGCGAGATGGCACTGGCCGCGGCGCGCACCACGCTCGGCGAAGAATCCGAGGTCCGCGACATCAGGTTCGGGCAGACGCTGTTGCTCGCTGCACAGACGCGGGCGTCGTCGGCGGCGACTGTCGCGGAGCCCGGCGTTCTCGAGTTCGTGGTGAACACCCATCAGGAGGACAAACAGATCCGCCGGGCCAGCGCGACCCTGCACGCCGTGCCGGAACTGCAGGAGCCGCCGGCGCACGATATGGACGCGCTGATTGCCAACCATCCGTCCCGCATGGACGGTGCCGAATTGCGAAAGGGCTTCGACAGCGTAGGCATTGAGTACGGTCCCGCATTCGAGGGCTTGGCCGCGGTGCTCATCGCCGACGGGATCAGGGGCGGGGTCACCACCGTCCTTGCCGAGGTCGCGCTGCCCCCCACCATCCGCTCGCAGCAGTCCTCGTACGGGGCCCACCCCGCGTTGCTCGACGCGTGCTTCCAGTCGGTCATCGTGCACCCCGAGGCGCAACGCGCGGGCGCCGGTGGCCTCCTCTTGCCGGTCGGGGTGCGCAGGCTGCGCAGCTATCACTCGATGCGCAACGCGCACTACTGCCTCACCCGGGTCAAGGCGGCGCGACCCGGTGAGTGCGAAGTCAACCTCGAAGTCCTGGACCAGTCCGGAACGGTGCTGGCCAGTGTCGAGGGACTGCGGCTGGCCGGCGGGGTATCGGAGCAGGAACGCGAGGATCGGACGCTCAACGAGCGGCTGTTGACCATCGAATGGGACTGTCGGGAGCTGCCCCAGGTCCCCGGCGGCCCCCACGCCGTGGCGGAGCCCGGATCGTGGCTGCTGCTCAGCGCGTGCGATGTCGCGGACCCGCTGACCGCGCAACTCGGCGATGCGCTGAACTGCGCTCCCGTGCCGTTACCACTCGGGCAACTGGATACCGACCGGCTGCGTTCGCTGCTCGCGGGAGGCGGCCCGAGCGGGGCGAATGGCCACGGGCTGCTCAAGGGTCTCGCCGGCGTGGTCGTGGTGACCGCCCCGCCCGACGGGGGTGTTGGGGGTGATGGGCAATTGCGGCGCGGTCGTGACTACGTGGCCCACGTCGCGGCGGTCGCCCGGGTGCTCGCCGAACTTCCCGGTCAACCGCCCCGGCTGTTCGTGGTGACCAGAAACGCCGCGAGCGTGCTGCCGGGCGAGGTGGCCAACCTCGAGCAGGCGGGCCTGCGCGGATTGATGCGGGTGATCGATTCCGAGCACCCGTACCTGACCGCGACCCAGATCGACGTGGCAGGAGAAGCCGACTTCACGCAGGTGGCCAGGCAGTTGCAGAGCGACGCCGAGGAGGACGAGACCGCCTGGCGAAACGGCGAGTGGTACACGGCCCGGCTGCGGCCCGGTCCGCTGCGCCCCGCCGAACGGCGAACGACGGTCGTCCAGCACGAACGCGACGGCATGCGGTTGGAGATCCGCGCCCCGGGTGACCTCGAGTCCCTGGAGTTCACCGCGTTCGACCGGGTGCCTCCGGGACCCGGCGAGATCGAGGTCGCGGTCACGGCGTCCTCCGTCAACTTCGCGGACGTGCTGATCGCGTTCGGCCGGTATCCGACGTTCGGGGGCTACCAGCCGCGGCTGGGCGGCGACTTCGCCGGTGTGGTGACGGCGGTCGGACCCGATGTCACCGAGCACCGGGTGGGCGACCGCGTCGGCGGCATTTCCACCGCGGGCTGTTGGGGCACGTTCGTGAAATGCGCGGCCCGCCTTGCGGTTACGCTTCCGCCCGAGATGCCGCTGGAGGAGGCCGCGGCGGTGCCCACCGCCGCCGCGACCGCGTGGTACGGCCTGCACGAACTGGCCCGGATCTCGCGAACCGACAAGGTGCTGATCCACTCCGCGACCGGCGGCGTCGGGCGGGCGGCGATCGCGATCGCGCGGGCGGTGGGTTGCGAGATCTTCGCAACCGCGGGCAGCCCCAAGCGCCGGCAACTGCTGTCGGACATGGGCATCGAACACGTCTACGACTCACGCAGCACGGACTTCGCCGACGAAATCCGCCGCGACACCGACGGGTACGGCGTCGACGTCGTGCTCAACTCGCTGACCGGCGCCGCGCAACGCGCGGGGATCGAGTTGCTGGCGTTCGGCGGCCGGTTCGTCGAGATCGGCAAGCGCGACATCTACCGCGACTCCAAGCTCGGGTTGTTCCCGTTCCGCCGCAACCTCGCGCTGTATGCGGTCGACCTGGCGCTGCTGACGTACAGCCACCCGGAGACCATCCGGCGGCTGCTGTCCACCGTCTACCAGCGCACGGCCGAGGGTGCGCTGCCGCTGCCGCAGACCACGCACTACCCGCTGCACGACGCGGCCGCGGCCATCCGCCTGGTCGGCGGCGCCGGGCACACCGGCAAGGTGGTGCTCGATGTGCCGCAAACGGGAAGCAGCGTGGCCGTGCTGCCCGCGGATCAGGCCCGGCCGTTCCGCGCCGACGGCGCCTACATCGTCACCGGCGGCGTCGGCGGCCTGGGCCTGTACCTGGCCGGCGAGATGGCGTTTCCGGGTGGCAAGGCCGGCTCCAAGGCCGGCTGCGGGCGGATCGTGCTCAACTCCCGGTCGGCGCCCGACGCACAAGGACGGCAGGCCATCGAGCGGCTGCGCGCGGCCGGGGCCGACATCGTGGTCGAGTGTGGCGATATCGCCGAGCCCGGCACGGCCGAGCGCCTGGTGGCGACCGCGACCGCAACGGGGCTGCCGGTGCGTGGCGTGCTGCACGCGGCCTCGGTGGTCGAGGACGCCACGCTGGCCAACATCAGCGAAGAGCTCATCGACCGGTGCTGGGCGCCGAAGGTGTACGGCGCGTGGCAGCTGCATCAGGCGACCGCCGGGCAGCTGCTGGACTGGTTCTGCATGTTCTCGTCGGCGGCCGCGCTGGTGGGTTCGCCGGGTCAGGGCGCATACGCCGCCGCCAACAGCTGGGTGGACGCGTTCGCCCACTGGCGTCGCGCCCAGGGCCTGCCGAGCAGTTCGATCGCCTGGGGGGCGTGGTCGGAGGTCGGCCGGGCCACCGCGCTGGCCGAGGGCGCCGGCGTCGCGATCAGGCCGGCCGAGGGTTTCCGCGCGTTCGAGACGCTGCTGCGATACGACCGGCCCTACGCCGGCTACGCGCCGATCATGGGAACGCCGTGGTTGACGTCCTTCGCGCAGCGCAGCCGCTTCGCCGAGGGGTTCCAGTCCCAGTCTGGGGGCCAGGGTCAACCGGATTCGGCCAAGTTCCTCGCCGAGCTCAGCGCGCTGCCCCGGGAGGAATGGCCCAACACGATCCGGCGGCTGGTGTCCGCCCAGATCAGTCTGCTGCTGCGGCGCACGATCGATCCGCACCGGCCGCTGTCCGATTACGGGCTGGATTCACTGGGTAATTTGGAGTTGCGCACGCGCATCGAAACGCAAACCGGTGTGCGCATCAGCCCCACCAAGATCACCACCGTCAGGGATCTGGCGGAGCATTTGTGTAACGAGCTGGCGGATTTGGAGGCCAGACCATGAGGAGACGGGCTTGCGAGTAGGGCCGCTATCCGTAGGAACGCTGCACGATTGGGCACCGAAGGCGGGCAAGACCGTGTCGTGGGAACCATCGCGCGCCGTGCTCGAGAAGGCGTCGCAAGCGCCTGTCAGCGACATCCCGGTCAGCTACATGCAGGCCCAACACATTCGGGGCTACTGCGAGCAAAAGGCGAAGGGACTCGATTACTCGCGGCTGATGATCGTCAGCTGCGACCAGCCCGGCCAATGCGACATCCGCGCGGTCAACTACGTCATCAACGCGCACCTGCGGCGGCACGACACCTACCGAAGCTGGTTCGGGTACGCCGACGACGGACGGCTCACCCGGCACGTGATGGCCGACCCCGCCGACATCGAATTCGCCCCGGTCGACCGGGGCGAGTTGACTCCTGCCCAGATTCGTGGGCTGGTCCTGAGCACGCCGGATCCGCTGCAGTGGGGTTGCTTCCGGTTCGGCGTCATCCAGGGCGACGATCACTTCACGTTCTATCTCAGCGTCGACCACGTGCATGCGGACGCGATGCTCGTCGGCACGACGCTGATGGAGTTCCACATGATGTACGGCGCGCTCGTCGGTGGGGGCGCCCCGCTGGAGCTGCCGGAAGCGGGCAGCTACGACCAGTTCTGCATCCGGGAGCGGCGGTTCACCTCCGCGCTGGACGCCGATTCCGAACAGGTTCGTGCCTGGACGGAGTTCGCCGAGCACAACGAGGGCAGCGTGCCCGACTTCCCGTTGCCGCTCGGCGACGTGGCGGAGACCCGCGCGGCCGACATCGTCACCGCGCGAATGCTGGACGAGCAGCAGACCCGTCGATTCGATTCCGCCTGCGTTGCCGCCGGCGCCCGGTTCATCGGCGGCGTAATGGCCTGCTGCGGTCTCGCCGAACACGAATTGGTCGGCGCGGAAACCTATTACGGGGTGAGCCCGCGCGACACCCGTCGGCCGGGCGAAGCCATGACCCAGGGCTGGTTCACCGGCCTGATTCCGGTCACCGTCCCCATCGCCGGGTCGTCATTCGGTGACGCCGCACGCGCCGCGCAGCGTTGCGTCGACTCGGGGCGGCACCTCGCGGAGGTGCCGTATGACCGCGTGGTGGAGCTGGCGCCGACGGTACACAAGCCGCGGCCGAACTTTCCCGTCATCAACTTCCTCGACGCGAGCAGCGCGCCGCTGTCGGTGCTGCTCACCGCGGATCTGGAAAATCTCAACATGGGGATCTTCAGCGACAATCGGTACTCGTACCAGATGTCCATCTACGTGATCAGGGTCGAGCAGGAGACCGCCGTGACCGTGCTGTTCCCCGACAATCCGACCGCTGCCGAATCCGTCGCCCGCTACCTGGCCGCATTGAAGTCGGTTTTCGAGCGCGTCGCGGAGCGCGGACATTGGCGGGATGTCGCATGATTTAGCGGGCCGACATGACCCGAAACAAGGGGTGCACTCATCTTTCGCTTTCGTTTGGGTCGTTCGGGGTTTTCGGGCTTAGGCGAGCTCGTCGCCAGGCGGCCGTGGCCGGTGATCGGGTGCTGGGTGCTGCTCTCCGTGGTGCTGCCCATGACAGTGCCGCCGCTGGCCGAGATGACGCAGCGGCACCCCGTCTCGATCCTGCCCGGCGACGCCCCGTCGGCCGTCGCCGCGCGAAAGATCTCCCAGGCATTTGGCGAGGCGGGCTCGGAAAACGTGCTGATCGTGCTGCTGACGGACGACAAGGGGTTGGGACCGGCCGACGAATCCGTGTACCGCGCGCTGGTGGATCGGCTGCGGCAGGACACGGGAGACGCCAAAGACGCCAAAGAGATCGTGATGATGCACGACTTCCTCAGCACGCCGACGTTGCGTGACGCACTGGCCAGCGCGGACGGCAAGGCGTGGATCCTGCCGATCACCCTGGCCGGTGAGTTGGGCACGCCCACGTCGCGGCGCGCCTTCGCCGACGTCGCGGGCATCGTCAAGCAAACCGTGCAACAGAACGCCCCGGGATCGGACCAGTCGGGGCCGTCGGTCTATTTCACCGGGCCCGCGGCCACCGTCGCCGACCTGTCCGAGGCCGGCGTGCGCGACCGCACCTCGATCGAGCTGGCGATCGTCACCTTTCTGCTGGTGATCCTGCTCGTCATCTACCGCAACCCGGTGACCATGCTGCTGCCGTTGATCACGATCGGCGCCTCATTGGTGACGACGCAGGCGGCGGTGGCCGGCGTCTCGCTGCTGACCGGCCTTGCCGTGTCCAACCAGACGATCGTGCTGATCAGCGCGATGGTCGCCGGTGCCGGCACCGATTACGCGGTCTTCGTGATCAGCCGCTATCACGACTACGTGCGGGAGGGAGTCCCGCCGGGCCCCGAGTCGGCCCGCAACGCGTTGGCCTCCATCGGCAAGGTGATCGCCGCGTCCGCGGCGACCGTGGCAATCACGTTCCTCGGGATGGGCTTCGCCAAGCTCGGGGTGTTCGCCACGGTCGGGGTGGCCCTGGCGATCGGGATCGGGGTGGCGTTCCTCGCCGCGGTGACGCTGCTGCCAGCCATCCTGGTGCTGGCCGGGCCGCGCGGCTGGATGGCACCGCGGCCTAGCCTGACCACCCGGTTCTGGCGGCGCTCGGGGGTTCGGATAGTGCGGCGGCCGGCGCGCTACCTGACGGTGAGCCTGGTCATTCTGCTCGGTCTGGCCATGTGCGCCGGCTTGCTGCGCTTCAACTACGACGACCGCAAGCAGCTGCCGAGCACCGACCGGAGCTCCATCGGGTACGCCGAGCTGGAGCGCCATTTCCCGGTCAACCTGACGATCCCCGAGTACCTGCTCGTCCAATCCCCGCACGACCTGCGCACGCCGGCGGCCGTCGCCGACCTCGAGCGGCTGGCGCAACGAGTGAGCCAGGTTCCGGGCGTCGCGATTGTCAGCGGCATCACCCGGCCCGCGGGTGAACCGCCCGACGCGCATTCGGTGCGGTTCTTCATCGAGACCGAGCTCAACCCGTTCAGCACCGCGGCCATGGACCAGGTCACCACGATCCTGGGTGTCGCCAGGGATGCGCAGCCGAACACCACGCTGTCCGACGCCGCGATCTACCTCTCCGGTTACCCCGCCACGCTTCGGGACACCCGCGACTGCTACGACCACGACATTGCGCTGATCGTCGTCCTGACGATCGTCGTGGTGCTGCTGATCCTCATCGCGCTGCTGCGCGCGATCGTCGCGCCGCTCTACCTCGTCGGCACGGTGATTGTCTCGTATCTGTCTGCCGTCGGGGCGGGCGTCCTGCTGTTCCAGGTGCTATTGCGGCAGGAATTGCATTGGAGCGTAGCGGGATTGGCGTTTGTGGTGCTGGTGGCCGTGGGCGCGGATTACAACATGCTGTTGGCGTCGCGGCTGCGCGACGAGGCGCCGAGCGGGGTGCGCACGAGCGTCATCCGGACCGTGCGTTCCACCGGTGGCGTCATCACGGCGGCCGGCCTGATTTTCGCTTCCTCGATGTTCGGGCTGCTGTTCGCCAGCATTGCAACCGTGGTGCAGGCCGGCTTTGTGATCGGCTTCGGAATCCTGATCGACACGTTCGTGGTGCGCACCATCACGGTGCCCGCTCTTGCCGCTCTGCTGGGACGGGCGAGTTGGTGGCCGGCGCGGCCGGCACCGGCACAGCGGCACCAGCGCCAGGCAGCGCTTCGACGATGACCCGGTCCAGCAAAGGGCCGTGTTTGCCGCCATGACCCAGAACGACCGGGACTGACCGGGGCCGACTGGGGCCGACCAAGGCACCGCCAGGGGCGCGACACCCAACGTTGTCATATTTGCCCTGACGAAATTCTGTGCAGCTAGATGGTGATCTAGTGATTTGCCGTAAAAAAAGCAAAGTTTTTGTTCGAAATGCCAAATGTGCCAACCCGTAAGGCTAGATTGCGCTGTACCGGGGGGCCGGACCTATCGAACAGGGTGCAGCGATGTCCTACGTGACGGTGGCCGCGGAGGCCTTGACGGCAGCGGCGACGGATGTGCAAGGGATCGGCTCGTCGCTGTCGGTGGCGCGTGCGGCGGCGGCTCAGTCGACGACGCAGGTGCTGGCCGCCGGTGCCGACGAGGTGTCGGCCGCGGTCGCATCGTTGTTCTCCGGCCACGCCCTGAACTTCCAGGCCGTCAGCGCCCAGGCGGCGGCGTTTCACGCTCGGTTCCAGCAGGCGCTCACCAGCGCGGGAAGTTCGTATGCGGCCACCGAATTGGCCAACGCCAAACCGTTGGCGGACGTGACCAGCGAGCTGGAGTCGTTTTTCTCGCGCCCGCTGATCGGTAACGGCTCCGACGGCACCGCCTCCAGCCCGGATGGGACCGCCGGGGGATGGCTTTACGGCAACGGCGGCAACGGCTACGACAACAGCGGAAACTCCGGGGTGGCCGGCGGCAACGGCGGGGCCGGCGGGCTGCTGTTCGGGTCCGGCGGGGCCGGCGGCGCAGGCGGGTCCGGCGCGGCGGGCGGTAACGGTGGGGCCGCCGGGTTCTTCGGCACCGGCGGCGCGGGTGGCGCTGGCGGGGGACCGACTTCAACGGCAACGGCGGGGCGGGCGGCGCCGGTGGCACCGGCGGGTGGGTGTACGGCACGGGCGGGCGCAGGCGGCGCGGGCGGGGCCGTCATCCAAAACGGCACCGCCGGGGCCGGCGGCGCCGGTGGCTCCGCCGGGTTGTTCGGCATCGGCGGCGCCGGGGGCGCGGGCGGTAGCCAGGCCGGCGGCCTTGCCGGCGACGCCGGGGCCGGCGGCGCGGGCGGCCATGGCGGGTGGCTGAACGGCACCGGCGGCGAGGGTGGCACCGGCGGTGACGCGGGCCTAATTCGGCGGTAGGAAGAATCCCAACGGCGGCGCCGGCGGCAACGGTGGCGGCGCAGGGATGTTTGGCGCCGGCGGGGTCGGCGGCACGGGCGGCCTGATACACAACGGGGGCGGCGGCGGCACGTCCGGCACCGGCGGTGCCGGCGGCATGGGCGGCTGGTTGTACGGAACCGGCGGGGATGGCGGCACTGGCGGTGCGGCCAACCCGGCGACCGGCTTCGGCGGGGCCGGCGGCGCCGGCGGCCAGGGCTCGTATGTATTCGGCAACGGCGGCAACGGCGGCAACGGCAGCGACGGGGCCGGTGGCAACGGTGGCAGCGCGGGCTACCTGTTCGGGAACGGCGGTAACGGCGGCGACGGCCTGGACGTGCAGACATTCAGCTTTAACGGCGGCAACGGCGGCGCCGGCGGCAGTGCCGGGCTGTTCGTCGGCAACGGCGGGTCGGGCGGGACCGGCGGCACCGCCGGCGCCGGCGGTGCCGGGGCAAATGGTGGCTACCTGATCGGTAACGGCGGCGACGGCGGCAGCGGCTCGGAATCCGGTGCGGCCGGCGCGGCCGGCGGCCGCGCCGGCTACTTGTACGGCAACGGCGGCGACGGCGGCGACGGCACCGGCAGCACTACCGGCGCCGGTGGCAACGGCGGTGCCGCCGGGAGTGCCGGGCTGTTCGCCGGCAACGGCGGGTCCGGCGGGTCCGGCGGGTCGGCCGCGACCGGCTTCGCCGCCGGGACGGGCGCCGACGGAGCACGCGGCGGGTACCTGATCGGCAACGGCGGCGACGGCGGCGACGCCGGCACCGGTGGCAGCAGCGCCGTCAACGGCGGCAACGCCGGTAGTTCCGGGTTCCTGATCGGCAATGGCGGATCCGGCGGGTCGGGTGGGTCCGACGGCATCGGCGCCGCCGGCGCCAACGGCGGGCTGCTGCACGGCAACGGTGGAAACGGCGGCAACACCTCCGATCCCGGGGTGGCCGGCGGCGCCGCCGGGCACGCCTGGCTAATCGGCGACGGCGGAAACGGCGGCGACGGCGGCGGCGGCGGGACCGCCAGCGCGTCCGGCGAGGTTGGCGGGGCGGGCGCCGACGGTGGCCGCGGCGGGTATTTGTACGGCAGCGGCGGCACGGGCGGCGACGGTGGTTCCGGTGCCGCCGGCAGCAGCGCCGACTCGAGCATCGTTGCTGGGACGGGTGGCGCCGGCGGTGCCGGCGGGGCCGCCGGGCTGTTGTACGGCAACGGCGGCTCCGGCGGCGACGGTGGGGCCGGTGGCGGCGGCTACGAATCCGGGCAAGGCGGGCAGGGCGGCACCGGGTCCGCCGGCGGGACGTTGATAGGCGCCGGCGGCGCCGGCGGCAACGGTGGCGCCGGCGGCGTGACCGCTAATTCCAACGGCGAAGACAGCTTGGGCGGAGCTGGCGGCAACGGTGGTAACGCGGGATTGCTATACGGCCAGGGCGGCAACGGCGGCAACGGCGGCTCAAGCGATTCCACTAGTTACGACAACGGGAAGATTGGCGGGTTGGGCGGCGCCGGCGGCACCGGCGGAAGCGCCGGGCTGTGGGGCAACGGTGGGGACGGCGGCGACGGCGGCAACGGAGGCTTCGAGACCGAAATTGCTTTCAACGGCGGCAACGGCGGCAACGGCGGCGCCGGTGGGTCGCTCTACGGTGCCGGCGGAGACGGCGGCAACGGCGGCGCGGGAGGTTCGACCAACAGCAGCTACAGCGGCGGAACTTACTTGGTCGGCAACGGCGGGACGGGCGGTGACGGCGGCCGTGGCGCGTACGTGTGGGGCGTCGGCGGCAACGGCGGCGACGGCGGAGCGGCCGGCAGCGTCGTCAGCGGCACCGGCGGTGACGGCGGCGCCGGCGGCAGCGGCGGCAGCGCCGGGGTGATCGGCGTCGGCGGCGCCGGCGGTGTCGGTGGCGCGGGCAGCAGCATCACCTCGGGCAGCGGCAGCGCGGGCGACGGCGGCACCGGCGGGAACGCGGGCAACGGCGGGTCGGTGTGGGGCGTCGGCGGGGCCGGCGGTAACGGCGGCGATGGCGGTGCGCCCGCCAGCGGCGACGGCGGTGACGGCGGTGACGGCGGCGCCGGCGGCACCAGCGGGCTGGCCGGTGTCGGGGGGGCCGGCGGTGACGGCGGGGCCGGCGGGGGCAGCAGCTCCAGTGGGCGGGGCGGGACCGGCGGCGCCGGCGGCGCGGGCGGCACCTCCACCGGGCTGATCGGATACGCCGGGGCCGGGGGGGCCGGCGGGGATGGCGGCGCGGCAACCTCTTCGCACGGCGGTGCGGGCGGCAATGGTGGTAACGGCGGCGCCGGCGACGGCGTGATCGGCATCGGCGGGGACGGCGGGGCCGGCGGCGCGGGCCAGGACGGCGGTGCCGAGGGGACCGGCGGAACCGGCGGGGCCGGCGGATCACTGACCGGACTGTCGGGTGCGGACGGGGTGGACGGGTAGGTGGAGGGGCTTACATGTCGTTTGTGATCACAACGCCGGAGTTGATGATTTCGGCGGCGCAGGACCTGGCCGGGCTCGGGTCGTCCGTCAACGCGGTCAATGCCGCCGCCTTGATTCCGACAACGTCGCTGGCATCGGCGGGCGCAGATGAGGTGTCGCTCGCGATCGCCAAGTTGTTCGGCACCTTCGCCGACGACTACCAGCAGCTCGGTGCTGACGCGTCGGCGTTCTATCAGCGGTTCGTGCAGGCGGTGGGCGCCGGCGCGGGGTCGTACGCTGCCACCGAGGCCGCCAACGCTTCGTCTGTACAGAGCATCGAGCAGAGCCTGCTCAGCGTGCTGAACGCCCCCACCGAGGCGTTGCTGGGGCGCCCGGTGATCGGTGACGGGACGGCCGGCACGGCGGCGTCTCCAGATGGCGGGAAAGGCGGATTGCTGTTCGGCAACGGCGGCGCCGGCTACAACAACAGCGCCAACGCCGGGGTGGCCGGCGGGGCCGGCGGCAGCGCCGGGTTGTTCGGGTCCGGCGGGGCCGGCGGTGCCGGCGGCAGCGGCGCGAACGGCGGGTCCGGCGGCAGCGGGGGGCTGCTCTACGGCAACGGCGGGTCCGGCGGGGCCGGCGGGGCGGGCGCGGCGGGCTCGGGCTCGACCGCGCCGGGCGGCAACGGCGGAAACGGCGGCAGCGGCGGCAATGCCTGGCTGCTGGGGAACGCCGGGGCCGGCGGCAGCGGTGGTGACGGGGGGACCGGTGGGGCGTCGGGTGGCAACGGTGGCACCGGCGGGGACGGTGGCAAGGGCGGTTCCGTCGAACTGATCGGCAACGGCGGGGACGGGGGAGCCGCCGGCGTCGGCGGTAACGGGGGCGCGGCCTCCGGTAACGCCGGCAGCGGCGGCATCGGTGGCAGCGGCGGCAACGCTGGGGTGCTGATCGGCTCTGAAGGCGCCGGCCAGGCCGGTGGCGTGGCCGGGGTTGCCGGCGCCACCGGAACAAGCGCGAGCGCCGGTGCCGCCGGCAGCAACGGCACGCCCGGAGCTTTCGGAGACCAAGGCTACGACCTGGGTTTTGCGAACCAGGGCAAGTTCAATATCGGCAGCGTCGATATCGGTGATTTCAATTTTGGTAACGCGAACCACGGAAGCTACAACATCGGAGGCGCCAATTTCGGTGACAGCAACTTCGGCCGCGGCAATTTGGGTAGCCTCAATATCGGGTTCGGTAATTTGGGCAGCAGCAATATCGGATTCGGCAATTTTGGCAGCGTCAACCTTGGCTTCGGCAACGCGGGAAGCCTGAATATCGGTAATGCGAACACGGGCAGCCTCAACTTCGGTCTTGCCAATACCGGTGACGGCAACATCGGTCTGTGGAACACGGGTAACGGCAACATCGGCATCGGGCTGACGGGCAACGACAAGGTCGGGTTCGGCGGCTTGAACTCGGGCAGCGGAACCACCGGGTTGTTCAGCTCGGGCACCGGGAACTACGGGTTGTTCAATTCCGGTACCCACAACACCGGCATGTTTAATGCCGGCACCGGTAACTCGGGAGTGGGCAACGGTGGTAGTTATAACACCGGTTTCTTCAACTCGGGTCTCTCGAATTCGGGGTTCTACAACTCCGGCAACGTGAATACCGGCGGCTATAACACCGGCAATTATAACTTTGGCCACTACAATTCGGGCGACGCCAACACCGGTGGCCATAACTCGGGCAACTTGAACACGGGCAGCAACAACTCGGGCAACGCGAACACCGGTTACGGGAACACCGGCAACATCAACACGGGTGCCTTCAACTCGGGCAACGAGAACAACGGATTCTTCTGGCGCGCCGATGAACGCGGCTTGGTCACCATTTCTTACACGATCCCGGAAGAGACCCTAACCAAGTTCGGCTTTTTCCTCGAATACAATGACCCGACTTTCTACGCGACAGAGCTCGCCATACTCCAGAACCTGCCGTACAACACAACCACCGATACGATTACGCTGTTTTCGATTGGTGGCACGCCGGGCTTCTTCAACTTCACCACGCTTCCATCGTCGGGCTTCTTCAACTTCGGCATCGGCGGCTCCTCGGGCTTGTTTGACTTCAATTTTGGCGCCTCATCGGGCATTTCGGGCTTCGGCAACTTCAGCTCCGCTTTTGGATTCCTCTCGGGCTTAGGCAGCGAGGGTAGCTTCGGGTCGGGTTTCGGAAACTTCGGCAATTTGACGTCGGGTTTTTCCAGCACCGGCAGCATCGGCAGCATCAGCTTCGGTGACATTTCAGTGTCGGGATTCGGGCAGTTCGCATTATCAAACAGCGGCAAAGCGGGTATCGCATTCCCCCAGAACATCGGTATTTCCGATGACGGATACGGGAATGTCGGCAATGCCAACCACGGTAATTTCAACTTCGGCAGCGGCAATCTCGGCAGCTATAACCTCAGTCTGCACCTCCTGGGCGGCGGAAATATCGGCGACTACAACATCGGCAGCGGCAACGTCGGTGATTACCTCTTCGGTCACGCCAACATCGGCTCCTGGGACATCGGCGGCGCCAACGTCGGGAGCGCGAACGTCGGTATCGGCAACCTGGGCAGCTACAACTTCTTCGGTAATGCCAACACCGGCAGCAACAACCTCTTCGGCAGCGCCAACCTCGGTGACTCGAATATCTTCGGCTCCGCCAACTGGGGCAGCCTCAACTTCGGCACCGGCAATGACGGTAGCTACAACATCGGTTTCGCGAACCTGGGCAGTTACAACCTTGGCTACGCCAACGATGGCAGCTTCAACTTCGGCCTGGCCAACACCGGCAGCAACAACTTCGGCCTGGCCAACACCGGTAACAACGACTTCGGGATCGGGCTGACCGGTGATAACAAATTCGGCTTCGGTGGCTTCAACTCGGGTGCGGGCGATTCGGGGTTCTTGAACTCCGGCACCGACAACACCGGCATCCTCAACTCGGGCAGCACCAACACCGGGCTGCTCAATGCCGGTACCGGCAACCTGGCCGCGTTCAACGCCGGCACGGGCAACACCGGTTTGTTCAACGCGGGCAACGCCAACATCGGCCTCCTCAACGCGGGCACCCACAACGAAGGCCTGCTCAACTCCAACGTCGACAACTACGGCGGGCTCAACTCCGGCACCGGGAACTGGGGCTGGGGCAATACGGGCAGCTACAACACCGGGTTCGCCAATTCGGGCACGGCCAACACCGGGCTGTGGAACGCGGGTCAGTTGAACACCGGCCTGGAAAACACGGGCAACTACAACACCGGTGTGGCCAACGGGGGCGACTCCAACACCGGCGGGTGGGATCTGGGCAACGCCAACACCGGGTCGTGGGACCGTGGTGACCTCAACACGGGTTCGTTCGATGCGGGCGACGAGAACGACCTGCCCTTCATGAAGGGCAATGACCACTACCTCGGTAGCTACACGCTCACGCTCACGCTGAACACCTCCGACATCTCGGGCAGCGGCGGAACTTCGCAGACCGCGGACAACACCTACACCGCGACGATCTTCGAGTACCCCGGCGGGCCGGGATTTTTCAACTACAGCACCAACCCAAGCTCGGGCTTCCTGAATTTCGGTACCGGTGGTAGCTCCGGGTTGGCAAACGACGGCGGCGGCGCATCGGGGTACCTGAACTTCGCGCGCGATGGCGCCGGCTTCGTGTCCGGGCTGGGCAACAGCGGCAACTCCATTTCGGGCTTCTTCAATGCGGGTTCGGGCATCTCCTCGGCGCTCGATGTGGTCTCCGGTGTCGACATGTCGGGGCAAAACGTCGCTGGTCTGTTCGGCATCGGTTACAGCGAGGTGCTCAACCTGGGTTACGCGAACCTGGGTCACGGCAACATCGGTGACGGCAACGACGGCTACAACAACATCGGCAGCGGTAACTCCGGCCACAACGACTTCGGCCGCGGCAACCTGGGCGACACCAACGTCGGCGCCGGTAACACCGGCGACGGCAACGACGGTGGGGGCAACACCGGCGACTTCAACGTCGGCAGCGGCAACTTCGGTAGCAACAACTTCGGTTTCGGCAACACCGGCAATTTCAACATCGGGCTGGCCAACACCGGCAACGGCAATATCGGCATCGGGCTGACCGGCAACAACCAGGTGGGCTTCGGCGGGTTCAACTCGGGCACCGGCAACCACGGCCTGTTCAACTCCGGCAGCGGCAACACCGGCTTCTTCAACTCCGGCAGCGGCAACACCGGCTCGTTCAACTCGGGCAACTACAACACCGGCAGCGGCAACTCCGGCAGCTTCAACTTCGGCGGCCACAACCCCGGGAGCTACAACACCGGCGCCCACAACGTCGGCAGCTACAACACCGGCAACCTCAATGTGGGCAGCACCAACACCGGCTCCAACAACATCGGCAGCACCAACACCGGCATCGGCAACACCGGAAACCTGAACACCGGCCTGCTCAACGGCGGCAACGGCGACCTCGGGGCGTTCTGGAAGGTCGACAACGCCAGTCCCGACTTCTCCATCTCGATTCCGATCGGCTACAGCCAGGAGGTCACTTACGGGGACCCGAGCGTCTCGGACAGCGTCGCCGGGGCCGTCGTCTACGGCTACGTCAAGACCTACACAATCTTCTCCTTCTCCCTGGGCGACATCACAACCGCGGACGGGTCGGGCTTCTTCAACAAGGGCGGCGGCGCCGGATCCGGGTTCTTCAACTACGGAACCGGCGGCTCGGGATTCTTCAACACCGCCAGCGACAGCGCGACCACCGGATTCAGCTCGGGCTACCTCAACTACGGAGATTTCCTCGCCGGCTTCACCAACAAGGGCAGCTACCTCTCGGGCCTCTTCAACACCGGTTCGGGCAACTTCATCACCGCCGACAACGACTCGGGCTTCGGCAAGATCGGCCAGAACATATCCGGCTACCTCACCGACCCGAACCTGGGTTACGCGAACGCCGGCGCCTACAACTGGGGCCACGCGAACATCGGCAGCTTCAATTTCGGCAATGCGGACCACGGTAGTTACAACATCGGCGGCAGCAACTTCGGTGACGGCAACATCGGCCTGGGTAACTTGGGGAGCCTCAACTTCGGCCTCGGCAATTTGGGTAGCAGCAATATCGGCCTGGGCAACTTCGGCAGCGTAAACTTCGGCCTTTCCAATGCGGGCGCCCTGAATATCGGTAATTGGAACACCGGCGATCTCAACGTTGGCCTTGCCAATACCGGCGATGGGAACTTCGGTCTGTGGAACACGGGCAACGGGAACATCGGCATCGGGCTGACCGGCAACGATAAGATCGGGTTCGGCGGCTTCAGCTCGGGTAGCGGAAACACCGGGTTGTTCAACTCGGGTACCGGGAACTCCGGTGTGTTCAATTCGGGTGCCAAGAACGTCGGTTTCTTGAACGCCGGCACCGGCAACTTCGGCCTGGGGAACTCCGGGAGTTACAACACCGGGTTGTTCAATTCGGGTGTGGCTAATTCGGGGTCGTTCAACTCCGGTAATGTCAATACTGGTAGCTACAATTCCGGCAGTTACAACATGGGTCACAACGACTCGGGCAGTTACAACACCGGTGGCCGCAACTCGGGCAGTTACAACACCGGCAGCGACAACTCGGGCAGTTACAACACCGGTTACGCGAACAGCGGAAATGTCAACACGGGTGCGTTCAACTCGGGCGACGAGGACAACGGATTCCTCTGGCGCGCCAATGAGCGCGGCGAGTACACCATCTCCTACCAGGTTCCCGTCGAAACCCAAAGCAGGTTCGGCTTCTTCGGGGAATTAAACCTCGATCCCACCAAGGGCACGGCCAATTACGACGCCTCGCTCGCCGAACTCCTGGCCCTGCCGTACACCACGACCAACAGCACGGACACGCTGTTGTCGTTTGGCGGTTCGCCGGGCTTCGGGAATTACTCGACAAACCCGTCGTCGGGCTTCTTTAACATCGGTGATGGTAATGCGTCGGGCTTCGCCAATTATGGGTCCGGCTCCGGGTTGCTCAACATCGCATTTGGCGGCGGCGGAGCCAACGCGGGTCTGTTCAACTTCGGCGGCCTGCAGTCCGGCGTCCTGAACACCGGTAATTCCGTGTCCGGCTGGTACGGCGACGGCACCGCGGGGTACTCGATGCCGAGCGTGGTGTCGGGTATCGACCAGCAGGGAATCAACATTGCGGGCACGCCCGCCAACCTCGGTTTCAACGACCAGGGCTATCTCAATATCGGCAATGCCAACGACGGCAGCCTGAACTTCGGCAACGGCAACGTCGGCAGCTTCAACCTCGGATTGGGCGGCCTGCCGCCACTGGGGCACAGCAAGCTCTTCGGTGGCGGCAATCTGGGTAGCTTCAACATCGGCAGCGCCAATATCGGCAGCTTCAACTGGGGTAGCGCGAACAATGGCTACCTGGACCTCGGCAGCGCCAATGTCGGGCACAACAACATCGGCGGCGGCAACCTGGGCAGCTTCAACATCCTCGGTTGGGGCAACACCGGCAGCTACAACTTCGGCAGCGGCAACTTCGGCAGCTCGAACGTCGGCTCCGGCAACTGGGGCAGCTTCGCCGTCGGTTTGGGCAACGAGGGCAGCTACATCATCGGCTTGGCGAACCTGGGCAACCTGAACTTCGGCTTCGGCAACGACGGCAGCAACAACGTTGGTTTCGCCAACACCGGTAGCCACAACCTCGGGGTGGCGAACACGGGTAACTACGACTTCGGGGTCGGGCTCACCGGTGATTTCAAGATCGGCTTCGGTGGGCTGAACTCGGGCACGGGTAACGCGGGGCTGTTCAACTCCGGCACCAACAACACCGGTTTCTTCAACGCCGGCAGCACCAACGTCGGGGTGGGCAACGCCGGTACCGGCAACCTGGGCCTCTTCAACGCCGGCAGCGGCAATACCGGCCTCTTCAACGCCGGCAACGGGAACATCGGCATCTTCAACGCGGGCAGCACCAACGAGGGCCTGATCAACTCCGATTCCGCCAACTACGGCGTCGCCAACTCCGGCGTCGGCAACTGGGGCTTTGGCAACACGGGCAGCTACAACACCGGCTGGGCCAACTCGGGCTCGACCAACACGGGGTGGTGGAACTCGGGCCAGTTGAACACCGGCAGCGAAAACGCGGGCAACTACAACACCGGTGTCGCCAACGTGGGTAACTCCAACACCGGCTTCTGGAACCCCGGGGACTCCAACACCGGCGCGGGCAACACCGGTGACCTCAACACTGGCGCCCTCAATGCCGGCAGTGAGAACAACGGGGTGTTCTGGCGCAGCGACGACCATTACTTCGCCGGCTACAACCTCACGCTGACGTGGAGTACCGCCGACAGCTCCGGCAGCGGCTCGGCCGGGCAGACCACGACCAACACGTACAGCATCACGCTCATCGATATCCCGGGCGGGCCTGGCTTGTTCAACTACACCACCAACCCGAGTTCGGGCTTCTTGAACTTCGGTGGCGGCGGTGGCTCCGGGTTGGCGAACTACGGCACCAGCTCGTCGGGCCTGTTGACCTTCTCGCGCGACGGCACCGGCATCGTCTCCGGGCTGCTCGACTACGGCAACTCGATTTCGGGTCTGTTCAATGTCGGTTCGGGTAGCTCCTCGGCGCTGGACGTGGTCTCCGGTGTTGGCATGTCGGGCCAGAACATCGCGGGCCTGTTCGGTATCGGCTACAACCAGCTGTCCAACCTGGGTTACGGGGACGTGGGCCACAGCAACGTCGGCAACGGCAACCTGGGTAGCTTCAATATCGGCAGCGGGAACTCCGGCCACAACGACCTCGGCAGCGGCAACACGGGCGACAGCAACTTCGGGTCCGGTAACGACGGCAGCAGCAACACCGGTGGCGGCAACACCGGTAGCCACAACTTCGGCAGCGGCAACTTCGGTGACTTCAACTTCGGTTTCGGCAACACCGGCAACTACAACATCGGGCTGGCCAACACCGGCAACGGCGACATCGGCATCGGGCTGACCGGCAATAACCAGGTGGGCTTCGGCGGGCTGAACTCGGGCAGCGGCAACCACGGCTTGTTCAACTCCGGCAGCGGCAACAGCGGCTTCTTCAACTCGGGCAGCGGCAACACCGGTTCGTTCAACTCGGGCAGCTACAACACCGGCAAGGGCAACGCCGGCAGCTACAACTTCGGCAGCCACAACTCCGGCAGCTTCAACACCGGCGGCAGCAACGTCGGCAACTACAACACCGGCAACAACAACATCGGCAGCACCAACACGGGCAGCGACAACATCGGCAGCACGAACACCGGCATCGCCAACACCGGTGACCTCAGCACCGGCGCGTTCAACAGCGGCGACGGCGACCTCGGGTTCTTCTGGCACCTCGACAACGCCAGCCCGACGTTCGCCATCACGATCCCGATCGGCCTCACCTTCGACAACACCTACGGTGACCCGAGCGTCTCGCAGACCTTTGCCGGCGCCCTGACCTACGGCTACATCAAGGAGCTCACCGTCTTCCAATTCAGCCTGGGCAACACTTCCCTGGACTCGTCGGGCTTCTTCAACAAGGGCGGCGCCGGCGAATCCGGCTTCTTCAACTACGGGATCGGCGGCTCGGGATTCTTCAACACGTCCTCCGACATCAGCACCACCGGCTTCAACTCGGGCTTCCTCAACTACGGCGACTTCATCGCCGGCATCACCAACAAGGGCAACTACCTCTCGGGCATCTTCAACACCGGCACCGGCGACTTCCTCACCGAGGACCTCGTATCGGGCATCGGGAACATCGGCCAGGATCTGTCGGGCTTCGAATGGAAGCCGTTCGGCTTCGAGTTCTAAGCGCGCGTCAGGAGTCGCTCACGCGTCCAACCGGGTGAACTCGTGGCGCCGGTACTGCTCCACACACGCCGCCCGTCGGACCTTGCCGCTGGTGGTGGTCGGGATCGACCCGGGCGACACCAAAACCAGGTCGGCGACGTTGAGGCCATGCGCGTTGGATATCGCCGAGGTGACGTCGTTCTTGACGACGTTCAGCCGCTCGGCCGCCGCCTCGTCAGAATCGCCGCGCTTCTTGATTTCGATGATGGTGACCAGCTTCTCCGTCTGATCCACCGGAACGGAGATCGCCGCGACCCGCCCACCCGTGATCTCGGAGACCGTCGACTCGATGTCCTCGGGGTAGTGGTTGCGCCCGTACACGATCAGCAGGTCCTTCATGCGGCCCACGATGAACATCTCGCCCTCGGAGATGAACCCCAGGTCCCCGGTTCTCAGCCACGGGCCCTCGGGCGTGTCCGGAGACGGGTTGACCAGCATCCCGCCGAAGGTGCGCGCCGTCTCCTCCGGCTTGCGCCAATAGCCTTCGGCGACGTTCTCGCCACGCATCCAGATCTCGCCGACGGTTCCGGCGGGGCATTCGATGCAGGTCTCGGAGTCCACGATGCGCAGCATCGGTGACTCGGGCACGCCGTAGCTCAGCAGCGGCGTCCCGGCCCGCGCCTCGGTGCGTTCAGCGGTGCCCGTCGCCAGCTTCTCTGGGTCGAAGGCAACGATCACCGGCGAACCGCCATCCTTGGCCCGGGTGGCGGCATAGACGGTTCCTTCCGCCAGTCCGTACGACGGACGCATCATGTGGTCGCCGAAGTTGTACGGACCGAATCGGGCGACGAAGCGATCCAGCGTGGCGGGGTGGACTCTCTCGCTGCCGCTGACGATGCCCTGGCACCCGCCGAGGTCGAGCCCCGCCATGTCCGCATCCGACGTCTTGCGCACCGCCAACTCGAAGGCGAAGTTGGGCGCCGCGGAAACGGGATTGCGGTTGGTGGCGATCGCCTGGATCCACCGCGCCGGACGTTGCAGGAACGCGATCGGACTCATCAGCTCGGCGCGCAGGCCGCCCAGAATCGGTAGGACGACGCCCAGCACCAGGCCCATGTCGTGGTAGAACGGCAGCCACGACACGATCGTCAAATCCTTCGGCGGGCCCCCGAAATATCCGGTCATCTGCTGCCGGAAATTCACCAGCAGGTTGCGATGGGTGATCATCACCCCGGCCGGAAGGCGGGTCGAGCCCGACGTGTACTGCAGGTAAGCCGTGCTCGGCGCATCGGTGAGCCGGATACTCGGGGGATTCTCGGCGTCCAGATCCAGCGTGTCGACCTCGAGGATCGCCGGTTCGCCGGCGTACTCGGCGACCGCCTCGGCGACGCCCGGCGTCCCGGACGTCGTCAGGATGACCGAGGGCGAGGTGTCCGCGAGGACGGCGCTCACCCGCTCGTCGTGCGAGCCGGCCTGCGGGACCGACAGCGGCACCGCGATGAATCCGGCCTGCATCGCACCCAGGAAGGCCACGATGTACTCGAGCCCCTGGGGGGCCAGGATCAGGGCCCTGTCCCCGGGCGAGCCGTGCCGCCTGACCTCGTGGGCGACGTTCAGGGTCCGCTGGTAGAGCTGCGCCCAGGTCAGGGTTTCGCGCACGCCCGCCCAGTCCTGCTCGTAGTCGGTGAACCCGAACACCGTGTCGTCGGGCTGCAGACCGGCGCGTTCGCGCAGTAGGGAGAGGACAGAGGGATCCTGCATGGGCGATAGGTTACCGTCGCGTCTGGGCTTGGCGGGACTCGTCGCGAAAGCCCGTAGCTAGCTGGTCAGACCCAGTGCAGCACCCGGGAGGTGAGCAGGACGATGCCCAGCGACACCGACGCGACGACGGTGAGCCCGATCACGGCGACGACGAGCGGTCGCCATCCGGTGCGCGCGATCTGGCGGAAATCGGTGTTCAGCCCGACGCCGGCGAAGGTGAGCAGGAACGCCCATTTCGACAGGTTGGCCAGGTTGGCGGTTTGGCCCTTGGTGAAGCCGTGGACTGTCGCGATCGCCGAGACGGCCAGGAAGCCGAGCACGAATTTCTCCGAACTTGTCCCAGACGAACGCGGCCTTGGCTTTCGCGCCGGGGGCGATCTCGTCGGCCTGCCCGCGCGCGGCCCAGTACAGTGCAAAGCCCAGGACGACGAACCCGATCAGGGCGTTGCGGGTGGACTTCACCAGCACGGCGATCTTGCCGGCGGCGTCCGAATACAGGTAGCCGGTGGCGGTGGTTTCGGCGGTGTTGTCCACCGCCAGGCCCGCCCACAGGCCGAACTCGTGGTTGGACAGGCCGATCGCGTGCCCCAACGGCGGCAGCGCGAACAACGCGACCGCGCCCAGCGCCAGGATCGCCGCGATCGCGTAGCTGACGTCGGAGTTGCGGGCCCGGATCGCGCCCTTGGCGGCGATGATTGCCGACACCCCACAGATCGAGGTGCCGATCGCCAGCAGCGAGCCCAGCTTGCCCGAGAGCCCGAAGGCGCGGGCCGCGAGGATGATGATGGCGCCGGCGACCGTCATGTCCACCAGGATCTGGATCAGGCTCAGGCCGCCGAGCTTGACGATATCGCCCAGCGCGAATCGCGCGCCCAGCGTCACGATTCCGATCTTGAGCCAGAACTCGTAGGTCTGAACGCCGGGCCGAAATATCCGGTGCAGGCCGATGGTGTTGGTGATTAGCAGTCCAATCACGATGGCCCACAACACATATTCGATGTCGGGGGCGTGCCAGTGTTCGTGCTTGGCCAACGCGTTCCACCAAATTTGGGCGTACTTGCCCAACAGGCCGACGGCGATCAGCAGCAGAATTCCGGGGACGTAGTCCAGTGGCCGCCTGCTGGAAAACGTCGGCTCGTCGATTGTTTCTTCTGGCTCGACGCTCGTGGTGCTCACGCGATCACCACGGAATCTTCGGCAGCACGTCGGCGACCGCCAACGCGACGATCACTCCGGCGACCAGTGTCGCCAACCAGTCCACCGATATCCAGCCGACCTGCCCGAGCCGACGATCTCGCTGCGGCGCAGCGTCGCTTTCCCGCGGTATCTCTTCACTCACGACGATTGCTCCTCACCTCTGCCGGGGAAATCGTTGCGCGGAGCCGCTCGCCGACCAAGCGATTAGCTCGCGCTGAATCTAGGAGCGCTCGCAAGCGCGGCGTTGACTCTGCGGTGGGGGTGCGGTCTTCTCGCAAAATCGCACCCTCAGCGCAGAGTCAAATGCGACGCGGTCGGCCGTTTGCGACACCGCGCTAGCGCACCGGCAGCTTCAGCACCCCGTCGTGGCCCCAGTCGGTGACGTAGACGGTGCCGGCGCTGTCCACCGCCACACCACAGGGAGAGCTGAGGCCGGTGAACGGCAGCGCATCAAACTGAGCGCCGTAGGGCCCATGCTTGCGGAGGGCAGGAATGGAGATGGCCGCGGCGATCACGGCGACCAGCGCGACAGCCCCGGCGATGAGCGCGATGGTGCGCCGGCTGATCCCCCCACCCTTCGTGGGTGCGGCCGGTGCGGGGTGTGAACCAGGTGCCGATGGTGGACCAGATCGAGGTCAGCGTGCGCGCCCTGGTGCGGCCGTGTTCAGAACGGCGGTGGCTCGTCGTTCGGGTCTGCGGGCGGATCGGGTGGGAGCAGCCCTTAGCAACCGGAAATCGACGTTGACGCGCCAGTGTTCCTGTCCTTCCCGCAATTCATTGCGGGAAGGACGTCAAACGACCCATTCGAGATCAAACGCGTTGCCGATGGCGTCGGCTAGCGCTGGCTCCTGCGATGCGAACAGGTAGCCGATTTGACGACCAAGGTCAGATTCAGTCCATTCACCGTCCCTACCGTGACTTCGGTGGTGAGCCCACGGACGGTTGTCGTGATCGGGGCGACCGTGACGTTGGTGAGGTGCGGACGCACGAGCTCGCGAGTGAGAATCAGGATGGGTCAAGCCTTGTCAAGCTGGGGCGATGTGGATGGGGCGCATCACTCGATGTCGAGGACGGTACGAGCAGAGTGGCCGGCCAGCGCATCCAGATCACTCGGCGCTGACATGCTGGCCGCGAGGATCTCCGCGTCGCGTTCGGCGAGACGACGGCGACGTTCCCGTTCCAGCGCCCGAACAACGACAGCCGCACGGCTGCGGGCATGCTGCGCCCGGACTTCGTCGTCGATAAAGGCGACGATCTCGTCGGGTAGGCGGACCGCAATTTGCGTGCTCACTTCATAGACGGTACTTCCCGGCAACGGCCTAGGCCGACTGGCGCGGGCTGAGCTCGTCGAGCAGATCGATGACCCGCGCGGCGAGCTCGTCGATGCTTGCGCCGGCGGTGTCGAGGACCAGGTCCGGGTGATCGGGTGGCTCATACGGCGCATCCACACCGGTCATGCCGGTGAGCTGGCCGCTGCGGGCCCGGGCATACAGGCCCTTGGGGTCGCGCTTTTCGCACTCGGCCAGCGACGTGGCAACGTACACCTCGATGAACGGCAGCTTGGCGGCGTCGTTGAGGGCGCGGGCGACCTCGCGGTCCGACTTCAGCGGCGACACCAGCGACGCCAGCGCAACCACGCCGGCGTCCGCCAGCAGCCGCGTCAAATGCCCTACCCGCCTGATGTTTTCGGTGCGGTCGCCGGGGGAGAAGCCCAAATCGTCGGACAGGCCATGGCGCAGGTTGTCGCCGTCGAGCAGGTAGGCCATCCGCCCCGACTCCACCAGCGCGCGCTCCACGGCCACCGCGATCGTCGACTTGCCGGATGCGGGCAGGCCGGTGAACCAGATTGTCGCGCCTGGCTGTCCGGTGGCCCGCCAGCGGTAACCGCGGTCCAGCGCCGACGGATGCCAGCGGATGTCGGTGCGCGGATGGGTGCCCGGCTTGACCTCCCGTGCCTCGATGATGGTGCCGGCGCCGACGGTGTCGTTGGTGGTCTCGTCGATCAGGATGAAGGCGCCGCTGTCGCGGTTGTCGGTGTAGGGGTCGGCGATAACGATCGAGCTGGTTCGCAGCGTCACGGTGCCGATATCGTTGAGCGCCAATTCAACCGGTCCATCGAGCTCGTCGAGGGTTTCCGGGTCCAGCCGCGTGTGCAGCTCCTGCACGGTGGCCCGGACGGTCTTGGTGGTCTGTTTGAGCGCCAGTCGATCGCCAGCCCGCAGCGGGGAGTCGACGAACCAGCACACGGTCGCGTCCACCTCCCGGGCCAGCACCGGCAACGCGGCATCGTCGGCGCCGCTGACCAGGACGTCACCGCGTCCAACGTCGATGTCGTCGGCGAGCTCGATCGAAACCGAAAGCGGCGCAACGCCGGTCGTGCGGTCGTCGTCGAGGGTGTCCAGCGCGGTCACCGTCGAACGAGTGCCGGCGGGCAGCGACACCACCGGATCGCCGACGCGCAGCGTCCCCGCCGCCAGCCGCCCGGTGTAGCGGCGGCGCGCATCCGCGGTCGGTCGCGACACCCACTGCACCGGCAGCCGCAAGCGCGATGGTTGCGCTTGTGGCGCGGCCAGTTCGACACCTTCCAGGTACTCCAGTAGCGTGGGGCCGCCATACCACGGTGTGTTTTCGGAACGGTGCACGACGTTGTCGCCGTGCTTGGCCGCGATGGGAATCACCATGATGTCGGTGCTGTCGACATCACCGAGCCGGGCCGCCGTCTGGTTCAGTTCCTCGGCCACCTCGATGAATTTGGCCTGGTCGAAATCGACGAGGTCGATCTTGTTGACGGTCGCGACAAAGTGCTTGATGCCCAACAGCTTTGCGATCCGGGCGTGCCTGCGGGTCTGGCGCAGCACGCCGGCGCGCGCGTCGACGAGCAGGATCGCGACGTGCGCGTTGGAGGCGCCGGTGAACATGTTGCGGGTGTAGCGCTCGTGGCCGGGCGTGTCGGCCAGGATGTAGCTGCGGGTCTCGGTGGAAAAGAAGCGATAAGCGACGTCGATCGTGATGCCCTGCTCGCGTTCGGCGCGCAGACCATCGGAGAGCGCAGCCAGGTCGGCGACGCCCTCTTCGTCGGTGACGGCCTCCAGGTGGTCCAGCGGCAGGCTGCCGGTGTCGTGCATCAGGCGTCCGATCAGGGTGCTTTTGCCGTCGTCCACCGAGCCCGCCGTGGCGATGCGCAGCAGCTGACGCGTTACGGGGCTCTTCGGGTTCATCAGAAGTAGCCCTCTCGCTTGCGGTCTTCCATCGCGGCCGCCGAGGTGCGGTCGTCGGCGCGGGTCTCGCCGCGCTCGGACACCGTCGCCGCCGAGATCTCCACGATGACGCGGGCGATGTCGGTGGCCGTCGAGCGCACCGCCCCCGTGATGGTCAGGTCGCCGACTGTGCGGTACCGCACCCACTCCACGGCCGCTGTCTCGCCGGCCGCCGGCGCGGCATACTCCGACACCGCCAGCAGGATGCCGTCGCGCTCGAACACCTCGCGTTCGTGGGCGTAGTAAATCGACGGTATTTCTAGGTCTTCCAGCTCGATGTAGCGCCACACGTCAAGCTCGGTCCAGTTGCTCAGCGGGAACACCCGCACCTGCTCGCCCTTCTTGATCCGGCCGTTGTACAGCGACCACGGCTCGGGGCGTTGCGCACGGGGATCCCATTGGCCGAACTCGTCGCGGAAGCTCAGGATGCGTTCCTTGGCTCGGGCGCGCTCCTCGTCGCGGCGGGCGCCGCCGAAGGCCGCGTCGAAGTCGCCGGCATCCAGCGCGTCGAGCAGCGTTCGGGTCTGCGCCCGGTTGCGCGAAGCCCCGGGACCCGGGTCCGCGACGCGGCCGTTGTCGATGGATTCCTGAACCGACGCGACGATCAGCCGGTGGCCGTGCCCGGTGACCCGGCGGTCGCGGAACTCGATGACCTCGTCGAAGTTGTGGCCGGTGTCGACGTGCATCACCGGAAACGGCAGCGGGAGGGGACGAAATGCCTTCTCCGCCAAGCGAAGTAGCACGATCGAGTCCTTGCCGGCCGAGAACAGCAGGACCGGGCGCTCCAGCTCGGCGACGACCTCGCGAATGATGTGCACCGCTTCGGCTTCCAGCAGCCGCAGCTCGTCGACGCGCCGGGCCTCCGGTGGCGCAGTCAGGGTCATGTTGGTAGTCCCTCTCTTTCGGCGTCCGCCCGGTAGCGGTCCACCCATTCATCGGAACGCTGATCGGCCTGGCGCTCCAGCACCGGCTCGGGCGCCAGCTGCGGGTCGAGCCCCAGCGCCTCCAGGACCGTGGCCACCACCTGCGTCAGATTGCGCCACAGCACCGGGTAGGCGATCTCCATGGGTTTGATGTCTTCCTCGGCAAACCAGTTTCGCCAGCCCTGTTCCTGGCCGCGCAGCATGGTGACGACGTGGGCGATCGCTTCGGCGTGGTACGTGGCGCGTGCGTCGCGGACCGGGTCGGGCCTGCCCCGCCAGACCCGCGTCTGCACCGCCCGCCAGAACGACACTGCTTGGGACACCACATCGGGCCGGTAGACGTAGATGAGGAGCGGCTCCTCGCCGACGACGTCGCGGATCGCGGCCCGCAGGCCGTCTCCGGATCGATTCGGCAGGTTCTTGGCGCGGTTGCGCAGCAGCGGCGTCTGGTTCCACATCAGCTTGCCGCCCCACACGCCGTTCGGCGTCCTGCCCATGGTGTGGATGTAGTCGCGCCATATTTCGGCGGGCGCGAGGTCCGGCGTTCCCACGTCGAGCGGATCGAGCAGGCGCAGGATCGACTCGTCCGCGACGCCGGCGAACCACTCCCGCGGTTGCGGGGCCTGGCTCGTTTCGGGCAGATACTGGAAGAATTCCTGGGGCTCGCCGGCCACGCCGGTCGCGCGCAAGGATTCGACCAACAGCGTGCTGCCGCTGCGCTGGGAGGCCAGTACTAGGTATGACGACGGGTTGTCTGCCATCCTGGAAGCCTAACCGGAGGGAAATCCGGTGCAAGACATGGTATTACCTTCACACTGAAGTTAACTATTGCACCTCGCGTATGTCCGGGGGCGCCGCACCGACGGCGGGGCCCGGCACCCGATATTACGGGCCACCCGACGTCGTCGGTGGCGAGCGGGCCAGGATAGAGCTGCGTGACAGGTTCTTGGGAAGGATAGTTGGGAAGGATGGGAAGGAACGGGATGACGGACCCGCACATGCGGCCGGACAGGCGCTCGACCGTCCGCCGCGCCGCGTTGCTCGCCGTGATCGTGCCGCTCACGCTGCTGGCCGCCTGTTCCGGCAAGGGCGCCACGCGGACGTCGCAGCCCGCCCCGGCGGACCCCGCCGCCGCGAGCGCCGACCTGACGGTCGACGGGCACGCTCACACGTTCTCCGGGGGAGTCACTTGCACGTCCCAGTCGGCCGACCCGAGTGCGACACCGCCGCGCGGAAACCTGGTGATCAGCGCCAGCGACGACACGGCGTCGTTCTCAATATCGTGGTTGTCCAACGCCAGATCGCCCGTCGCTCTCCTGAGTTTGACATTCACGACTGGTGGCGGCGAGTACTCCACGCCCGCCTATCCCAATCCACCCAACGTCCAGGCGACCGCGCAGGGCAAGAGTTACACGGTCAAGGGGACGCCTCCGGTGCAGCCGCCGGGTGAAAATGCGATGAGAGACCTGGCGATCCAGATCCACGTCAATTGCCCCTGACGCCCTCCGGCGTGTGCGGGTCAGGTCAGCAGCAATTCGGCGACGTCGCGCTGCGGGCGCTCTATGGTGTCAGGATCCCACCGAGCTAGTGATCACGTGGCTCCATGCCTGCCGGAGTACCGCGACGCGGTGCTTGACGCTGATCGATACGCAGCAGGCGGAGACCATCAGGTAGAGCAAGACGGCCGAGAAAATCCAGTGGCTGGGCGCCGATGTAGCCGGCTCAAATGTGCCCTGCGCCAACCGCACACCGGTGGCAAGCAGCGGCAAACCCACGAACATCAGGAAGATCGCCCGCCAGAACCGGGCCACGCTGAGTCGCTGCCCGGCGACCCGGATCGCCGCGTAAAGAACCGACGGATCGTCCGGCACCGGACCCCGGAAGGCCGCGTCGACCGCCGCCGTCCGCTGCGCGGGGTCGAGGCTGAAGAGGGCGCGGGTGTAGGCCTGATTTGAGTTGCCGGTGAACGTGGCCACCAGGAGCCCGAAAATCAAACTGCCCGCGACGTAGGCCGCAAGCCCGTACACGTTGAAGGGTTCGACTGGGGGATGGCCGCCGAGCCAGTCGGCGCACCTCATTACGGTGTCGAGGGCGAAGTTGCAGCCCGCCAGTATCAACATGCGCGGCCAAAAGGGCTTGAGCAAAATCTGAGTCCACATGAGCAAAGGGTCGCGGCAGCGGCTTGGCGGGTGCTCAACAAATCCTTGAAGCGCCGCCTAGGGCAACCGCGAAGGGCCGACCGGCCTAGCCGGCTCTTCCGCCCCTACTTATGACTGTGAGCCCGTCGCGTGTCGGCCGAGTCCTATCAGTTGGGGTGACGGTTACGCCAGGTCGTCGGGTTTCCGCGCACGCGGGATCTGCAGGCATGCTGGCGCAGTCGGGCATGCCCGCTTCGGCGTGACAGGGTTGACCGGTCGCTAGAAGGGCGGGGGTTCGTCGTCGGTGTGGGGTGGGGCGGACCCGGTGTAGCTTGCGTGGCTTGGGGATTCGGTCCTGCGGGCCAGGCGGGCTTGGCGGTTGTGTTTGCGTTCGGTGGCGATGCGTTGGGCGCGGTTTTGGGTGCGGGTGCGGCGGCGTTTGGGCATCATCGCGGTGCGCTGCTCGCAGTAGTCGTCGGCGGGGAGGTCGACCTCGGGGGTGGGGATGGCGCCCACGGCGCGGGCCAGGCTGGGGAACAGCAGCGCGCTGCCCGGGGTGGTGACATGGGTCTGTCCCGAGGGTGTGGTCAGGATCAGTGTCCCGTCGGCCAGCTGTTTTTCGGTCCAGCCCCAGAATGATTTGAGCAGGTGATGGGTGCGGCAGTAGCACTTGAGGTTGGCCGCGTGGGTGGGCCCACCGGCGGCGTGGGGGATGGTGTGATCCAGATCGCAGCGGCTGGCCGGGGCATCGCAGCCGGGCCACCGGCACGTCAGATCCCGGCAGCGCACGAAATCGGCGAGCGCCTTCGACGGGGTATAGCCCGGTTCGGCAGGCGCGTAGCCGGGGTGGATGACCGGCACCAGCTTGGCCGACGTGGCGAGTTCGGCGACCAGCTCGGGCGGGATCAATCCCTCGGCCCCCAGCGCGACACCCGAGGCTGACCCGGCCCCGGTCAGGGTGCTCTGTTCGGCGATCACGTGGATGGTCACCGGGCTCGCCGCGCGGCGTGTGCCGGCCGCGCAGTCGGTGCGCCCGCAGCGGCACCCCAGCCGGTCGGCGCGGGCGGCCAACGCGCCGATGGCGTCGGCGCGGCGCTCGGCGCGGGAGCGCGGATCGTGCTCGCACACGGTGGCCGCCAACGCGTTCAAGCACTGGTCCAACGCTTGGGCGTGCGGGGTGAGCAGGCTGCCCTCGATGTTCGACATGCCGCTCTCGTCGGCCCAGATCGCGATCTCGCGGCCCTTCTGGCGTTCCTTGCGGCGACGCACCGCGTCGGCATCGCAGCGCGCCACGATCTTGTCGACCTGGGCGGCCAACCGGCCCCGCGACAGCGAGGGCCAGCGCGTGATGTTGGCGGCCAGCTGGGCATCGACGGCGGTGAGCACGTCGCGGTCGGTGATCAGGTCGCTGCGATACACGATCGTCTGAAAAGCCCGGTAGTCGATATCGCCGGCGGCGAAGACCTCACCGACCTTGGGGAACCGTTCGCGCATCGCGCGGGCATAGCGCAGCAAGTCCTCGGCGCGGCCCTGGCTGATCCGCAGCGCCGCCCCCACCTCGCCGGCCACCGCGGTCACGGTGTCGGCGGCCCAGTCCTCGTTCTCCGAGCAGCGCGAGAGCCGATACCCGAACAGTTCCCCGATCGCGGCCAACTGCTCTGCCACCGCCCGGTTCTCGGCGCGCGACGCCGCGCAGAGGCGATCCAGCAGCGCGGCCGACTCGGGTGTCCTCGACGGGGAGCACCGCTCGATCTGCTCGTCCATCCGGGCCGCGAACTCGGGGTCCAGACACTCGGGGGCCAGACGCTCGGGGTCCAGACCGATCGACTCGAACATATGTTCGATAGTACCACGTTCCACCGACCGCGTTGACTCTTCAGAAATGCGCGCGAAAGGGTGCTTCATTGCCTCACTGAAAATGCGCGCGTACGCCCAGTGGATGGGGTTGACGTTGGCGCAGCGCAGAGCAATCACCGAGACGACCGCGACTCGTTACCAGCAGGCGAGTAAGCGCGGGAAGAGTCGGATTCTCGACGAGTTGTGCGCGAATACCGGCTGGCACCGAAGTCATGCCCGCAAGGCACTCAAGGCTGCACTGGTGCCCACGATTGTGACTGCGCGTAGTCCTCGGCCGGTGACGTACGGCGATGAGGTCATCGCGGCGTTGACGGTCTGCTGGACCGGGCTGGGAATGCCGGCCGGCAAACGGCTTGCCCCCATGCTCACCGAATTGGTGGCGGTGCTGCGCCACTTCCGAGAGCTGGTCATCAGTGACCAGACGGCGACACTGCTGGTGTCGATGTCGGCTGCCACCATCGATCGCCGCTTGGCCGATGAGCGAGCCAAATACACGATCAGGGGACGTGTGGGCACTAAGCCGGGGTCGCTGCTCAAAAGTCAGATCCCGGTGCGCACCTGGGCTGAACGGGACGACGCTGTGCCTGGATTCGTCGAGATCGACACGGTCTTCCATGACGGCGGCAACCGTGGTGGGGGCCATGCCTTCACGCTGACGGTCACCGATATCGCCACCGGCTGGACCGAGAGCCGCTCAATGCCGGACAGGACGGCCAAACACATACTGGCCGCCCTCAATTACATCGCCGCCGCGATGCCGTTCCCCATCCTCGGCGTGGATTCCGACAACCGATCGGAATTCATCAACGACGACCCGCTGGCATGGTGCCAGGACCGCCGCATCACCTTCACCCGGTCACGGCCGGGCAACAAGAACGACGGTTGTCACGTAGAGCAGAAGAACTGGACGGTGGTACGCAGCACGGTCGGCTACTACCGTTACGACACCGCGTCAGAACTGTTGCTGCTCAACGAGATCTGGCAACTGCAGTCGAAGATGACCAACTACTTCTACCCCCAGCAGAAACTGATTTCCAAAGTCCGCACAGGCGCCAAGGTGTCCAGGAAACACGACAAAGCCACCACCCCTTTTCACCACGTGATCGATAACCCGAGCATGACCGTGCAGCGCATCGTGGCACTCAAACGGACCTACTCGCTGATCAATCCAGCCGCCACCGGCCGCCAAATCCAGACGTTGACCACCCAACTCTTCACCCTGGCCACCAGCAAAGCCGCAGACGGCACCCCCGCTCCTGTCACCAAGCGCGCACGCTCACGTGAGGCAACGAAGCACCCTTCGCGCGCATCTTCACATGAGGCAACTTGCCGACTCAGGTTTTTTGGCAGACCGAGCGCTCGATCACCCGCAACCCCAGCGCAAACAGCAGCCGCACATCGGGATCGGACAGTGACGTGGACAAAAGCTTTTCGATCCGCCGCACCCGGTACCGCACGGTGTTGGGATGCACCTGCAGCCAGTGCGCGGCGGCCGCGATGTCGCCGAAGCTGTCCAGGTAGGCCCGCAGGGTCCCGGCCAGCTCGGGATCCCGCGCGTGCAGGTCGCGCACCCGGGGGTCGACGAGCCGGTCGTCCGTTCCGACGAGCGTGACGATCCCGTCCAGCAGCACGGTGGTCCGGGCTTCGGCCAGCGACGTCACCTGTCCCAGGACCGGGTGGAGCTCGGCGCTGTCCAGCACCCGGTCCACCTCGGTGCGCGCCGCGCGAGATTCCGGCCAAACCCGCGACCGGCGCGGCGATGGCCGCCCGCAGCCCCACCCCCAGCTCGGCGCGCAAGGCACTGATGGTGCCGCGCACCCACGAGGTGATCGACCGGGTCGATGCGGCCTGCGGCAGCAGCACGTACATGCGCGAGCCGCTCGAGGCGACCTGGGCATCGCGGCGAAATGCGCTGGCGCTCAACGCCAGAACGTCAGCCAATCGCGCATGACGGTCGGCGGTTTGGAATCCGATCAGCGCGGCGTTGCCGTCGGCCGCAATTCCGAGTTCGCGGGCGATGGCGGCCACGCCGCCCACGCCGGCCGTGGCACCCTCCTGGGCGGCTGCGCCCTCGCCGAGGCCCAGCAGTTGTTGCACCCGCCGCGCGTGGGTCGACGGCCGTGCCGCCAGTCGCGACATGATCCGGGAGGCCAGCACCGCGGCGCCCCGCAACATCTCCTCGGCGTCTTCGGCCAGGGGATGTGAGCCTTGCTGCACCCAGATGGTGCCGGCGAACACCGGTGGCCGCCGCGCGGCGACCGGCGGATGATGGATCCCGATCGCAAGCCGCGGACGCAGGCCCAACTCCGGGCGCTCGGCGACGCGCACGGCCTCGCCCCCGGCGCGCAGCGCGTCGAAGATGCCCCACTGGCCGATCCACTCCAGATGCTCGGGGGGGCCGGCGCGGCCCAGGATGGAGAGCCGGCGCAGCTCGTCGGCTTCGTCGTTGGACGCCGAGTAGGCGAGCACGTGGGACTGCGCGTCCTCGATGCTGACCATGCCGTGGATGCGGTCGGCCAGCGACTGCGCCAGGCCGAAAAGGTCTGTGCCCGAGTCATCCAGCGGGTCGGCGGGGTCCCCGTGATGCTCCAGCACATGGTTGACCAACCGGTAGAGCCGCTCCCACCGGGCCCGTGGCTCCACGGCCACCACCGCGGCCCCGACCGCAACGGCCTTGGCCACCAACGCCTCCGATGGCTCCTTGACGAAGATCGCCACCGGAGCGCGCCGCGCCTGCGCGTCGATCCAGCGCGACGCCTCGTCGTCGGAGATGCCCAGCAAAAAGAACACGTCCGCCGAACCCGCGGCCGCCGCCAGGCCCAGTCGCACGTCGTCGGAATCGATCAGCGACGCCGACGCGACCGGAAGGTCGAGGCCGCGCGGCGCGTCGACGAGGCCGACCATGGTCGCATCCAGGGCCAGCAGCAGCTGGCCCAGCCCGACACCGCCAACCCGCATGTTGTCCGATGTTACTACCAAGTGCGGATGATCTTGTCCGATCAACCAACAGGATCACCCGCCGGGGCGGGGATCCTGAACGGCATGGACGCGATAACCCAGGTGCCGATGCCGGTCAACGAGCCGGTCCACGACTACGCCCCGAAATCTCCCGAACGCGCCCGGCTGCAAGCCGAACTGACCATGCTGGCCGAGCACGCGATCGACCTCCCGCACGTCATCGGCGGCGAACACCGAATGGGCGCCGGCGAGCGAATCGACGTCGTGCAGCCGCACCGGCACGCCGCCACGTTGGGCACCCTGACCAACGCCGACCACGCCGATGCCAGCGCGGCAATCGAGGCCGCCATGAACGCCAAGAACGATTGGTCGGCAATGCCTTTCGACGAGCGCGCCGCGGTGTTCCTGCGGGCCGCCGAACTGCTCGCGGGGCCGTGGCGGGAAAGGATCGCCGCGGCCACGATGCTCGGCCAATCCAAGTCCGCATACCAGGCCGAGATCGACGCGCCCTGCGAGCTGATCGACTTCTGGCGGTTCAACGTCGCGTTCGCCCGCCAGATCCTCGAACAGCAACCGCTCAGTGGTCCCGGTGAGTGGAACCGCAGCGACTACCGCCCGCTGGAGGGTTTCGTCTACGCCATCACCCCGTTCAACTTCACCTCGATCGCGGGCAACCTGCCGACCGCGCCGGCGCTGATGGGCAACACCGTGGTGTGGAAGCCGTCGATCACCCAGACCCTGTCGGCGTATCTGCTGATGCAACTGCTCGAGGCGGCGGGGCTGCCGCCCGGGGTGATCAACATGGTCAACGGCGACGGCCTCGCGGTTTCCGATGTGGCACTGGCCGATCCGCGGCTGGCCGGCATCCACTTCACCGGATCGACGGCCACCTTCCAGCATCTCTGGCAGCAGGTGGGCGCCAATATCGGCCGCTACCAAGGCTATCCGCGGCTCGTCGGCGAGACCGGCGGCAAGGACTTCGTGCTGGCGCACCCCTCGGCCCGACCGGACGTGCTGCGCACCGCGTTGATCCGCGGGGCGTTCGACTACCAGGGCCAGAAGTGCTCGGCGGCGTCGCGGGCCTTCATCGCCCATTCGGTGTGGCAGCAGATGGGCGACGACTTCCTGGGCATCGCCAACGAACTGCGCTACGGCGACATCACCGACCTGACCAACTACGGCGGTGCGCTGATCGACCGGCGCGCGTTCATCAAGAACGTCGACGCCATCGAACGGGCGAAGGGCGCGGCCGGGGTCACCATAGCGGTGGGTGGTGAATACGACGACAGCGAAGGATATTTCGTGCGCCCCACCGTGTTGCTTTCCGACGACGCAAGAGACGAGGCGTTCGCGACCGAGTACTTCGGCCCGCTGCTTTCGGTCCATGTCTACCCCGACGAGCAGTACGAGCGAATCCTCGACGTCATCGACGGCGGGTCGCGTTATGCGCTGACCGGCGCGGTGATCGCCGACGACCGCGCGGCCGTGCTGGCCGCGCAGCACCGGCTGCGCTTCGCGGCCGGGAACTTCTACGTCAACGACAAGCCCACCGGCGCGGTGGTGGGCCGCCAGCCGTTCGGGGGTTCGCGGGGGTCGGGGACCAACGACAAGGCGGGGTCGCCGCTGAACCTGTTGCGCTGGACGTCGGCGCGCACCATCAAGGAGACGTTCGTCCCGGCCACCCAGCACGCCTACCCGCACATGGGGTCCGAGACGGGATCCGAGACGGGATCCGAGACGGGAGGAGCGTGATGGCTCACTTGTTCGCCCACACCGTGCGTCCGGCGATGCTGGCGGCCAGCCGCGCCGACAAACTGCGCCGTACCGTCGAACGGTCGCCCGTCACCCGCAGGGTGGTGCGCCGGTTCGTTCCGGGGGAGACGCTGGACGGCGTCCTGGGAGTAATTGCCGCGCTTCAGGATTCCGGTCGGCATGTGAGCATCGACTACCTGGGCGAAAACGTCACGGACGCCGACGATGCGGCCGCCACCGTGCGGGCGTACCTGCGGCTGCTCGATGCGTTGCGGACCGATACCCCGCCCACCGGTGCCCGGCCGTTCGAGGTTTCGCTGAAGCTGTCGGCGCTGGGCCAGGCGCTGGATCGGGACGGCGAGAAGATCGCGCTGGACAACGCCCGCACCATCTGTGAGCGCGCCGAGCGGGTGGGTGCCTGGGTCACGGTGGATGCCGAGGACCACACCACCACCGACTCGACGTTGTCGATCTGTCGCGATTTGCGCGCCGACTTCGGATGGCTGGGTTCGGTTCTGCAGGCTTACCTGCGGCGCACCTTGGGCGACTGCCGGGATCTGGCCGCCGCCGGGACACGGATTCGGTTGTGTAAGGGCGCTTATGACGAGCCGGCGTCGGTGGCTTATCGTGACGATGCCGCCGTCACCGAGTCGTATCTGCGGTGTCTGCGCGTGCTGATGGCCGGGTCGGGCTACCCGATGGTGGCCTCCCACGATCCGGTGATCGTCGATGCGGTACCCGGCATGTTGCGCGAATCACTGCGCGGTGTAGGCGATTTCGAATACCAGATGTTGTATGGCATCCGCGACGACGAGCAGCGACGGCTGGCCGGCGCGGGCAACCAGGTGCGGGTGTATGTGCCCTTCGGCACCCAGTGGTACGGATACTTCATGCGGCGGCTGGCCGAGCGACCCGCCAATCTGACCTTCTTCCTGCGGGCGTTAGCCGGATAGCCTGTCGCTCCCACGCCTAGGAGCCGTCATGACCGTTGAGGTCAATGGATTTCAGCCGCCGGGATCGGTGGACTTCCATCACACCATCACCGTGCGGCAGCTGCGGGCGACGGTGGACTAGACCAGCAGACGGGGAACGTTCCTATTTTTGGGTTCGGGGCCGGGTGCGGTCGCTGGCGAAGCCGCGCACCACGTGCGCGCGCACGAAATCGGCGACGACCTCCGGGTCGTCCATATCCAGCGTCGACGACGGAGTGCTGAACAGCGAGAACAATATCCGCGCGAACCATTCGCCGGCTGCCTCGACGTCGAGGTCTTTGCGGACCTCGCCGGTGAGCTTGGCGGCCGAGAGGTAGGGCGCGAAGAAGTCGACGCATTCGCGCAGCAGAACGCCCGCGTCCTTGGTCAGCAGCAGGCTGATCGCGTCTTCGTCGAAATACCTTTCCGAAGCGATCGCCCGCCGCGCCTGGGTGACGAATACGGCTGCGTGGCCGAGCCTTTCCTCCAGCGAGGTGCCCCGATCCATGGCCTTGGACATCTCCCGGTAGAACTGCTCGGACGCGTGCTCGGCGCACGCTTCCAGAATGGCGCCCTTGTCGCTGAAGTACTCGTAGATGGTGCTGCGGGAAACGTTGGCGGTCTTGGCGATGTCGACGATCGTCGTCTTCTGCAGTCCCTGTTTGCGGAAACAGACATACGCGGACCCGATAATGAGTTCGCGGGTATCGGTTTCGGTCGCTTGGGACATCGCGGACGACGAGCCTTCCTAGTCGCTTCTAATCCCTGGGCGCCAGAATCAGGCCGCTGGTGGGCACGCCGGTGCCCGACGTGACCAACACGTGCTCGACGTTGTCGACCTGGTTGTACGAGGTGCCGCGCACCTGACGCACACCCTCGGTGATGCCGTTCATGCCGTGGATATAGGCCTCGCCGAGCAGCCCGCCGTTGGTATTGATCGGCAGCGAGCCGCCCAGCGACAGCCGCTCGATGGTGGCGAAGTCCTTGGCCTCGCCGCGCCCGCAGAACCCCAGCTCCTCGAGCTGGGTGAACACGAACGGCGTGAAATGGTCGTAAATGAAGGCGGTTTGGATGTCTTGGGGCTTGAGGCCCGAGTCACGCCACAGCTTGTCGGCGACCACCCCCATCTCCGGCAGCCCGGTGATGTCGTCGCGGTAGTAGCTGGTCATCATCTCGCCGTTGGCGGCCGCGCCCTGGGCGGCGGCGGTGATGACCGCCGGCGGCTGGCGAAGGTCGCGGGCGCGCTCGGCGCTGGTCACCACCAGGGCGACACCGCCGTCGCTCTCCTGGCAGCAATCCAGCAGGCGCAGCACGGGTTCGATGATCCAGCGGGAGTTCTGGTGGTCTTCCAGCGTGATCGGGCGCTGGTAGAACCATGCGTCGGGGTTTTTGGCCGCATGCGCGCGGTCGACGACGGCGATCCGGCCGTAGTCGGAGTTGGTGACGCCGTAGGTGGACATGTAGCGCTGCGCGTGCAGCGCGACCCACGCTGCGGGAGTGAGCAATCCGAACGGCGCGTAGGGCGCCATGAACGGCGGGGTCTCGGCGCTGGTGCGCCCGCTGCCGCCGAACCGAAAGCCGGACCGCTCGTTGAACGCGCGGTAGCACACCACCACATCGGCGGTGCCCGTCGCGACGGCCATCGCGGCGTGCACAACGGTGCCGGCCGCCGCGCCGCCGCCGTGCGGCACGCGGGAAAAGAACGTCAGGTCGCCGACGCCGACGCTCTTGGCGACCTCGATCTCGTCGCTGGAGTCCATGGTGAACGTCACCATGCCGTCCACCTCGCCGGGCGCCAGCCCGGCGTCGTCGAGCGCGGCGCTGACCGCCTCGCACGCCAACTGCAGTTCGCTGCGGCCGGATTCCTTGGAGAACTCGGTCTGGCCGATGCCGGCGATGGCCGTGGTTCCAGCCAAGGTGCCGGCCAGCTTCGAGGCCCGCCGACTCATGCGCCGGTCCCGTCGAGCAGGCTGAGGACCGCGGTGCCCGAGACGTGATTGCCGAGGCTGTTGGCGGCCTGGAAGGTTACCTCCACGAAGTTCTCGCCGCCCTCACCTTCGCTCTTGCCGGTGACGGTGCCGGTGAAGCGCAGCGGGTCGTCCGGAAAGCATGACACCCCAAGCCGGATCGAGAGGTTTTTGACCATCGCCTCGGGTCCCGCCCAGTCGGTGAGGAACCGCACGCAATACCCGTTGCTGGTAAGGATGTTCATGAACAGGTTGGGTGAGCCCTGCTCGTTGGCGTAGTCGCGGTCGTGGTGAACCGGCATGAAGTCGCGGGTCGCGATCGCGCCGGCGACGATCATCGTTGTGGTGATTGGGATTTCGAGCGGGGTCACCTGGTCGCCGACTTTGATGTTGGCCCACTTCAACGTTGTGGTTCGCGTTGCGATGGTCATGCGTGTCCTTCCGGATATGTCGCGCCGATGTGGGCAAGGTGGGCGGTGGCCGGGCCGAGGCTCAGTTCGTTGTGTTTGGCCCAGAGAAAGTAGCGGTGCAGGGGGTAGCTGGTGTCGATGCCGATACCGCCGTGCACCTGTTGTGCGGTGGCGGCCACCCGGGCGCCGGCCTCGGCGGCCCAGAACTTTGCGATGCGGGCGGCCCGGTGGGCCTCTGCCACAGCGCGTCCCTGCGCGATCAGCCAGGCCGCGTGCCAGGTGGTCCACCGGATCGCTTCGACGTCGATGTACGCGTCGGCCATCCGTTGCTGCACCGCTTGGAAGCTGCCGATCGGGCGCCCGAATTGCTCGCGCACGGCGGTGTAGTCGGCGGCCATCCGCAGGGCCCGCTCGGCCACGCCGAGTTGGAGAGCGCACAGCCCGACCAGGGCGCGGGTGTGCAGCCCCGAAACAGAAGTGACGCCCCCGGTGAGCATGTCCTGCGCGGGAACGGTTGCGCCGTCGAGGAATACGTCTGCGCAGGGCTCGCGGTTGGTGGTCGTGGCGGGCCGAATTTCCACGCCGGGGGCGTCGGTCGCCTGCAGGAACAGGCCTACCTCACCGTCCTCTGTGGTGGCGGGGACCACCATGGTCTCGGCGATTTGGGCAGCGGGCACCAGCTCTTTGACGCCGTCGAGCCGCCAGTGGGGACCGTCGCGGCGCGCCGTCATGATGGGCCGAGTGGGGTCGGAACTGCCGGGTTCGGCCAGGCCCGCGGTCAGGATGCGCTGTCCCGCAATGACGCCGGGCAGGAAGCGTCGCCGTTGCTCGGCGCTGCCGTGCCGGGCGATCGTGTCGGCGCCCAGTACCAGCGTCGCGTACACCGGCACCGGGGCGGCGCTCCAGCCGACCTCGGCCAGCAGCACGCCGAGGTCCACGAAATCACCACCGTTACCGCGCAACGAGTCCGGCAATGCGATCCCGAGGAGGTCGACCGATGCCAGTTCCTTCCACAGCGCGGCGTCGTAGCGGACGCCTTCGGTTTGGAGGCCGGATTCGAGCTCCGTCAGGTGTTCGGGTGTCGCGCGGCGCTCGAAGATTTCCCGGGCGAGCTTGGCTATCGCCTCTTGCTCTTCGGTGAAGCCAAAGTCCATGGGGTCGCCGCCTGGCTACTGGGTAGTCGGCCGGAATTGGTGCAGCACGAGGCCCCCAGATTGTCCGTCGAACGTCTGGTAGCAGACTTCGACCGGCATGCCGACGGTGACGTCGGCGGGGTCGATGTCGCACAGGTTCGACACCAGCCGCACCCCTTCGGCGAGCTCCACCAGCACCACGATGTAGGGGTAGTCGAAGAAGGGCATCTTCGGCTCGTGCGGCAGCACGTAGCTGTAGACGGTGCCGCGGCCGGACGATTCGATCGCCTCCCACTGAAGCGAACGGCAGTTTGGGCACATGGGGCGGGGCGGATTGCGCAGCGCCCCGCATCCGCTGCAGCGCTGGATCAACAGTTTGTGGTCGCGCAGCCCGTTCCAGAAGAATTCGTTGTCCGGTCCGATCGCCGGCGCCAGGCGGGTCGCCATCAGCGTTCCGGCCTGAATCGCAGCACCCGAAATCGTTGGCGGCCAAGCACTTCACCGTTCTGGTCGGTGTACGTGGTGAGCCAGGTCAGGAAGAAACCGGTGCCCAGTGCCGTCTTCTTTTCGTCGGAGACCGACTCGTAGACCGCCGTCGCGCTGATGACATCGCCGAGCCGGGGATAGCGTTCGATCTCGAATTCCGAGTTGGTTGCCACCGTGCTGGTGTACCCGGCCTCGTCGAGGAACGCCGTGGGGTTGTTTTTGACCTCCACGGGTGCGCCGCCCCGCTCGCCGATCCCCTCCAGCGTCGGCGACGGCATTACCCAGGTTTGCAGCATGACCGGCGGTGACACGATGCCGCCGAACCGCGACGCCGCCGCGAACTCCGGATCCAGGTAGACCGGATTCATGTCGTCCATGGCGTGCGCCCAGTGCCGAATCATCGGCTGATTGACCGGATCCGGGGCCACCGTGGGCTTACCGGTGCCACCGGTGGGCTGCTCGACGAGGGCCCGCAGCCTGGCCAGCAATTCGGTATCTGTCACTGGGTGGTTCCTCCTACTGTGTTGCCGGGTTCTGTTGTGGGGGCCCGAAGGTCACGGGGTGCTCGGGGCATGCCCAAACCCGCCATGGCGATGATGTCGCGCTGGATTTCGTTGGCGCCGCCGCCGAAGGTGTTGATGACCGCGATTCGGTAGGCGGATTCCAGCTCGCCGCGCAGCGGCGCGTCGACGCCGCGGCGTAATCCGTTGCGGTCCAGCACTTCCAGCAGCTCGCGCGCGACCTGCTGGGTCAGCTCCGTGCCGAACACCTTGGCGGCCGACGCTTCCCCCATGTTCAGTGAGCCTCGTGTCATCGCGGCGTTCACCCTCAGGTTGACGAGCCGGTACGCGGCGACCTGCGCCTCGACCCGGGCCAACGCCAGCTGCACCCACGGCTGGTCGATGACGCGCGCCCCGTCGAGTTCGGTGGTGGTGGCCCAGTGCAGGGTCTTCTCGAACAGCGGCTGCAGCGCGCCCATGTTGCCCAGCGCCGCGCGCTCGAAGTTCAGCTGGGTGGTGATGAGCTGCCACCCCTGGTTTTCGCCGGCCACGATCGCGCTCGCCGGCACCCGCACGTCGTCGTAGAACGTGTAGAAGGTCGAGATGCCCGGCATGGTGTGCAGCGGCCGCCACGAGAATCCGGGCGACGAGGTGGGCACGATGAAGACGGATATCCCCTTGTGCTTCTTTGCGTTCGGATCGGTGCGGGCGGCCAGCCAGATGTAGTCGGCGTACGCGGCGCCGCTGGTGAACATCTTCTGGCCGTTGATCACATAGTCCCCGCCGTCCCGGACCGCTGTGGTGCGCAGCGACGCCAGGTCGCTGCCCGCGCCCGGTTCGGAGTAGCCGATGGCGAACTCGACGGTGCCGTCCAGGATCGCCGGCAGGAATTCCCGCTTCTGCTCTTCGGTGCCGTACTGCATGAGCGTCGGCCCGACCGTGTTGAGCGTCACCAGCGGGATCGGCGCGCCGGCCCGCTGCGCCTCCTCGTTGAAGATGAACTGCTCGATCGCCGAATAGCCCTGGCCACCATACTCTTTGGGCCAGCCCACGCCGAGCAGGCGGGCCGCGGCCAGCGCGCGGACGCATTCGCGCACCGCGGCGCCGCCCTCGATGCGTTCGCGCACCGCGGCGCTGCGTTCGGGTGTCATCACCAGCTCCAGGGCGGCGCGGATCTGGTCTCGCAGCCGTTGCTGTTCGGGGGTGTGGTCCAGGTGCATCGCCTCAGGCCCCCAGCCGCACCGGCATCCGCTTCACCCCGGGCACCATGGTCGCGCGCATCCGGTCCACATCGCCGGCGAGCTCGAGCGCGGGAAAGCGCCGCAGCAGCTCCTCGAACAGCACCGTCGCCTCCAGGCGTGCCAGCTGCGCCCCCAGGCAGGAATGCTCGCCGCACCCGAAGGCGATGTGCGGGTTCGGGTGCCGGGTCACCTTGAATTCCTCTGAATCGCAACCGAATATGTCCTCGTCGCGGTTGGCCGACCCGTAGAGCAGCACCACCACCTCGCCGGCGCGGATCAGCTGGCCGCGGATCTCGACGTCGGCGGTGGCGGTGCGGGCCATGTGCACCACCGGGCTGTTCCACCGCAGCATCTCCTCGACCGCGCCGGGGATCAACGACGGATCGTCGACCAGCAGCCGGCGCTGCTCGGGATGGGTGATCAGCGCGAGGGTGCCCAGCGCGATCAGGTTGCGGGTGGTCTCGTTGCCGGCCACCAGGAGCAGGAACGCGAACTTGAGCAGGTCGTCGTCGGTGAGCCGGTGCCCGTCGATCTCGGCGCCGACCAGGACCGAGAGCACGTCGTCGCGCGCCTCGGCACGCCTCTCGGCGATCAGCTTTTGGAAGTACTCGTAGCACTGGCCGAGGGCCACGTACACGTCGAGCTCGATCTCCGGGTCGGCCGTTCCGGTGGTCGCGTCCGACCACGTCCGGAATTGCTCCCAATCGTCGGGCGGGGCGCCGAGCAGCTCGGCGATGATGCGGGTGGGCAGGGGAGCGGCGATCTCCTCGGCGAACTCGTGCACCGAACCCGGCTCGATGCCGTCCAGGATCCCCCGCACGATGTCGCGGATCTTCGGCTCGAGGACGGACACGTGGCGGCGGGTGAAGCCGGCGTTGATGAGGTTGCGCAGCTGCCGGTGCCGCGGCGGGTCGGTGAAGATGAGGCCGCCCTCCTGCACCGGGTTGGCCACCGCCGGGTCGGGGATGGTGATTCCCTGTGCGGAGCTGAACAGCGCGGGGTTGGTGGACACGAAGCGGACGTCTTCGTACTTCAGCAGCGCCCAGAAGTTGGTGACGTCGTTCCAGCACACCGGCGACGTCGCGCGCAGCTCGCGGTACACCGGATACGGGTCGCCGGCGTAGAAATCGGGGGAGTGCAGAGGGAACGTGGGCAAGTGCAGCGGGGGGTTAATGTGCACGGCAAGCCTCCCGTGGTATCCGACAGATTGGCCCGATCTGTCCTGCGGAATGTGTCTACCCCGCGTTGGCTGCCGATGTCAATGACTCGACAACATATTGAAATGGCGCAGAATTCGCCCGAATTCACGTTGCGGGCGATTGACGGCTTGGTGCAGCGGGTGAACACTGGGTCACTAGATGACCGACGTTGAGGCGAGGAAACAGATGGCCCATACCGCGGGGGGACTTGTCGACACCTACCAGCTCTACATCGATGGCCGTTGGGTCGAGCCGGAGGACGGCCGCTACGACGACATCTCGCCGGCCACCGAGCGGACCATCGCCACCGCGCCCGACGCCAGCGCCGCGCAGGTGAGCGCGGCGATCGCGGCCGCACGGCGGGCCTTCGACGACGGGCCGTGGTCCGCCATGAGCCACCGGGAGCGCGCGGGCTGCCTCAACCAGCTCGGTGACGCGCTGCTCAAGCACAACGACGAGTTCTTCGCGCTGTCCCAACTGGAGTGGGGCTGCACCGCCAACCAGCGTGTGATGCAGGTGGACGGAGCCGGATACATGTCCATGCGCGCGGCGCAGCTCGCCGCCGAGCTGACCGACCGGCCGATCACCGGAGTCGGCGCCGGCACGACGCTGCTGAGCTATGAGCCCCTGGGCGTGGTGTCGATCCTGACGCCATGGAACTTCCCGCACTGCCTCAATGTCATGAAGGTGAATAACGCGCTGGCGGCGGGCAATACGGTGGTGCTCAAGCCCTCGCCGCTGACGCCGCTGGCCGGGCTCGCCCTGGCGAAGATCATCGACGAGCACACCGACATCCCGCCGGGCGTGGTCAACGTGGTGACCCCGTCGGGCCTCGAGGCGGCCAAGCTGCTCACCACCGACCCGCGCGTCGACATGATCAGCTTCACCGGCAGCTCGGCCGTCGGCTGCGAGGTGATGCGCGCCGCCGGCGACGCCATGAGGCGCATCCTGCTGGAGTGCGGTGGGAAGTCGGCGAGCATCGTCCTGGACGACACCGTGGTGACCGATCAGATGCTCGAGCAGATGCTGTTCGAGTCCTGCTCGCTGCATGCCGGTCAGGCGTGCATCCTGCACAGCCGGATGCTGCTGCCCGATTCGCTGCACGACGACGTCGTCGGGCGGCTCGTCGAGCTGGCCCGCGCGGTGCGCGTCGGCGATCCCACCGATCCCGAGGTGCGGATGGGCCCGCTGATCAGCGCGGCGCAACGGCAACGCGTTCAGGCGCACGTCGACGGGGCGCTGAACGACGGCGCCAAGCTGATGACCGGCGGCGGCCGCCCGGCCGGCCTTGACGCCGGGTTCTTCTTCGAACCGACGATCCTCGCGGAGGTCGACCCGGATTCCACGATCGCCCAGGAGGAGGTGTTCGGGCCGGTGTTGAGCGTGATCCGCTACCGCGATGACGCCGATGCGGTTGCGATCGCTAACAATTCGCGGTACGGACTGTCCGGAGCGGTGTGGGGCGGCGACGTGGACCGGGCCGTCGGTGTTGCCCGGCGCATCCGCACCGGCCAGATCGCGGTCAACGGCGTCGGGCCCGGGGACGCGCCGTTCGGCGGCTTCAAGCTGAGCGGGTTCGGCCGCGAGGGCGGCGGAGTCGGCGGCCTGTACCAGTACATGGAGCCGAAGGCCATCGGAATGCCCGCGTGATCGACGAATGACTGGACCCCTCGCGGGGCTGCGCGTCGTCGAAATCGCTTGCGGAATCTCGGGTCCTTACGCCACAAAGCTTTTCGTCTACCTCGGGGCGGAGGTCACCAGGATCGAGCCGTCCGCGCCGGACCCGCCGCGCTCAGTTCTGTTCGACTACCTCAACGCCGGCAAGCGCGTCGCCGCCTTTGCGGCGGCGCGCGAGCTCATCGCGGAGGCCGACGTGCTGGTGGAGAATTTCGCGCCGGGCACGCTGGAGGGCTGGGGATTGGGCCCCGAGGTCTTGCGTGGCCTCAACCCAAACCTGGTGTTGGTCCGCATATCTCGCTTCGGCCAGACCGGGCCGTGGCGTGATCGGCAGGCCACGCCGCTGACTCTGCAGGCGGCCTCGGGCTGGGTCCACGCGCGCGATCCCGATCGCCCGCCGGTGCAGGTCGGCGGCCGGATCGCCGAATACGTCGCGGGCGGTTACGCCGCGCTGGGGGCGTTGAGCGCGCTGCGGCTGGGGCCTTCGGGGCCCGCGGGAAGGGTCAGGGAAGTGGACGTTTCGGAATTCGAGGCGCTGCTGTCGATGCTGCCGTACCCGATGCTGATGGCGCAGCGGACGCGTAGTCTGGGCTTGCCCGCCAACCTGCGGTCGGCTCCCATGCTGGGTGTGGTCCGCGCGGCGGACGGTTGGGTGGGGATCAACTGCCTGACCGGTCAGCACTGGCTCGACGTGTGCGCGATGCTCGGCCTGCCCGAGTTCGCCGAGCGGCAGCTGGAGATCATGCGGGGCGGCCCCGAGCGCGCCGAATTCTTCGCTTGCGCAAGGCCATTGCTCGCCGAGCAAACCGTCGCCGAGATCGTCGAACTGAGCCAGGCGTTGCGCATTCCGGCCGCCCCGGTCAACGACGGCGCCACCGTGCTGGAGTGTCCGCAATACGTCGAGCGCGGATTCTTCATCAAGCGCAACGGAATTCACCAGCCGGGTTCGCCGTTCCGATTCTCCACACACTCGAAAGCTGGTGTGGCACAGCCAGACCCGCCGCCGCGCCGAGACCCGCGGCCGGGCGCGCTGCCGTTTGCGGGGCTGAAAGTGCTTGATCTGACCACCTTCTGGGCCGGGGCGTATCTGACCTGCTACCTCGGCGCGTTCGGCGCCGACATCGTCAAGGTCGAGTCGATCCAGCGGCCCGATGGTCACCGCTACTCGGGTGCCTTCGCCTACGAAGGTGACGATTGGTACGAGCGCAGCGTTATGTGGCAGGCCACCAACCTGAACAAGCGCGACCTCACCCTGGACCTAACCTCGGCGCGCGGCCTGGAGATCGCGCGGCGGTTGGTCGCCCAAGCCGACGTCGTCGTGGAGAACTTCTCGCCCCGAGTGGTGGAGAACTTCGGCCTGGACTACGACTCGCTGGTGGCGATCAAGCCGGACGTGATCATGGTCCGGATGCCGGGATTCGGGCTGCGGGGTCCGTGGCGCGACTATGTCGGCTGGGCGCTGAACATCGAGCAGGCCTCGGGGATGTCGGCGGCCACCGGCTACCCCGACGGCCCGCCGTGCAACCCGCAGGGGCCCGCCGATCCGATCGTGGGCGTGCACGCCGGTGTGGCGCTGCTGGCCGCCCTCGAGCACCGGCGCCGCACCGGGGAGGGCCGGCAGATCGAGATCGCCCAGATCGAGGTCGCCGCGTGTGTGACCGCCGAACCGGTGATCGAATACTCGCTGACCGGCGTTGTCCGACCGCGCGAGGGCAACCGCGCGCGCGGCTACCTGCAGGGCGTCTACCCGACCGGCGAGGACGGGGTGTGGGTGGCCCTGTCCGTGCCCGAGTGCCCCGAGCGGCCGGTCGACCACGATGCGTTCGACGAACTGGTCGCCGCCTGGACCCGCACGCAAAGGCCGGATGCGATCGTGGAAACCCTACGGGCGCAAAATATTCCGGCGGAGCGGGTGATCACCGGCGATCAGATGTACGAAATCGCGCAGCTCGATGCGCGGGGCTACTACCAGGAGCTCGAGCACCCGATCTCCGGAGTCCTGCGCTATCCCGGTTGGCCGCTTCGCATCATCGGCGGCCCGGAGCGGCACCACCGCACCGCCCCGCCGACGCTGGGCCAGCACAACGACGAGATCCTGCGCGGGCTGGGCGTTTCCGACGACGAGCTGGCCGCTCTGCGTGAGCGGCGGGTCATCGGTGAGCGGGTGCTCGGGGCCTGAAGCAGGCGCGCTAGCCGTGGTCGCCGGGCGTGCCTGTAGCGCCGGGTATTCCGGGGTTACCGGCAAACCCGCTGGGAGCCTGGCCGTGGGGGCCGGAACCGCCCGTCCCGCCGTTGGTGAAGCTGCCGGGCCCCGCGCCGGCCCCACCGTCGCCGCCCGGGCCGCCGTCGCCGGTGGCGCTGCTACCGCCGTCGCCGCCGTCGCCGCCGGGGCCGCCGTTGCCGCCCCCGCCGCCCGCCCCGCCGGATCCGCCGCTCATGCCACCGTTGCCGCCGTTGCCGGGGGTGCCGGCGTTCCCGCCGGAAGCGCCCTTGCCGCCGACGCCGCCGGTTCCGCCGGTGCCGGATTCGGCGTCCCCGCCGGTGCCGCCGGCGCCACCCTGGCCGCCGCCACCGCCGCTGCCGGCGGCTCCGCCCTGCTCGCCGAAGTCCGCCCTGTCGGCCCCGTCACTGCCGTCGGTGCCGTCGGTGCCGCGTCCGCCGTCGCCGCCGTCCCCGCCCTTGCCCCCATTACCCGTCCCCGTGACGAGCCCGCCGTCGCCGCCGCCGCCACCGCGACCGCCATGGCCGCCGTTGCCGCCACCGCCGCCGCTGCCCCCCGAGGTGCCGGCGACGCCGCCCGTCCCGCCGGCACCGCCCTTGCCGCCGGCGCCGCCGTTGGCCGTCAAAATGGCCTCACCCCCACCGCCGCCGTGGCCCCCGATCCCGCCGGACCCGGCGGTTCCGCCGCTGCCGGCGCCTATCCCGCCGTCGGCACCGCCGGTGCCGCCGCGGCCGCCGTTCGTCGCGGCGCCCCCGGCGCCGCCGGTGCCGCCGTCGACGGCGATCGGATTGCCGTGGGGGTCGAGCCGGCCAAAGTCGCTGCCGCCGGCACCGCCTGTGCCGCCGGAGCCACCCATCCCGCCGCCACCGCCGTTGCCGCTGAAGCTGGTGGCGGTGCCGGGTGCGCCCGACCCGCCGTCGCCGGGTGTCCCGCCGGTGCCGCCGACGCCGCCGGCCCCGCTGGTGCCGTTGGTGCCCGGGGTGCCGTGCGGCGCCGCGCCGCCGGGGCCGCCGCCCCCGCCGGTGCCGCCGGTTCCGCCGGTGCCGCCGTCGCCGCCGTCGCCGCCGCCGCCGAAGCCGTTGCCGTTGCTGACGTTGGCCACCCCCGGAGCGCCGGTGCCGCCGTTGCCGCCGGTGCCGCCGGCGCCGCCGGTGCCGCCGTTGCCGCCTTTGCCGCCGTCCCCGGACGCCGAGCCGCCGCTGCCCCCGGCGCCGCCAAATCCAGCCGAGCTGCCGGCCCCGCCGTCCCCACCGCTCTCGCCTGGACTCGTGCCATTGGGACCGGTGCCGCCGGTAGCGCCGTTGCCGCCGTTGCCGCCGTTGCCACCATTGCCGACCGACCCGCCGTCGCCCCCGTCGCCGCCGTTGCCGCCATTCGTGCCCGCGGAGCTCGAGTCGAAGCCGTCGCCGCCGTTGCCGCCGTTGCCGCCGCTGTGGACCGCGCTGCCCTCTGCGCCGGCCTGGCCGGTGCTGCCGCCGATGCCTCCGATTCCCGGCGTGCCGGGAAGGCCACCGTCGCCCTGGGTGCCGGGGCTGCCGCCGTGGCCGCCGGTGCCACCGCTGAGGATGTTGGCGTTGCCGGGCGCACCCGCGCCGCCGTCGCCGGGAGCTCCCGCGTTGCCGCCTGCGCCGCCCGCCCCACCGTTACCGTTGATGCCCGGCAGCCCCGCGCCGTCGACGCCGGTGCTGCCGCCGGCGCCACCATTGCCGCCGACGCCGCCGCCACCGCCGTCGCCGCCCCAGCCGCCGTCCTGGCCGGTCCCGAAATTGGTCCCGAAGACCCCGGCCGCGCCGGTGATGCCTTTCCCGCCGTTGCCGCCGGTGCCGCCGGCCCCGCCGTTGCCGCCGGTGCCGGCGTTACCGAATACGCCCGTTGTGCCGCCGTTGCCGCCGTTGCCGCCGTGGCCGCCCATGCTGCCGGCTTTGCCGCTGTCGCCCGGATTGACCCCGTCCGCACCGGCCGCGCCGGGAGCGCCGTCACCGCCCACGCCGCCGTTACCGCCGCTGCCATACGTCCCGTTGCCGCCGTTGCCGCCGTTGCCGCCGTTGGCACCGGGAACGCTCCCGATGGCGGCGCTGTAGCCCGCGCCGCCGTCACCTCCGTTGCCGAACGGGCCGACGAGCAGGCCGATGCTGCCGCGGGTGCCGGGGGTGCCGCTGGGTGCGCCGACCGTGGTGCCGGCCGCGCCCGGGTTGCCGCCGATGCCGCCACCTGCGGTGTTGCCACCGGCGCCGCCGTTGCCGCCGTCGGGCGTGGCGGCGTTGCCGTCGGCGCCGTGGCCGCCGTTGCCGCTCTGGCCGGCCAGACCGCCATCACCGCCATCGCCGCCGTTGCCGTTGGCGCCGAGGATGCCATGCGGGGCAATGCCGCCATTGCCGCCGTCGCCACCGGCGCCGCCGGCCCCACCGAGGCCGCCGAAGCCGCCGTCGCCACCGTCGGCGCCCGCGACGGTGCCGGCCCTGGCGTCGTAGCCGGTGCCCCCGTGACCCCCGGCTCCCCCGGTGCCCCCGGTGCCGCCCTTGCCGGCGTTGCCGCCGTTGCCTGCGATCGAGCCGCCGGCGCCCCCGTTGCCACCTCTGCCGCCATCCCCGCCGTTGACGCCATTGCCGCCGGCGCCACCGGTGGGGTGACCGGCCGTGCCGCCAGCGCCGGACGTGCCGATTGAGCCGATGGTGCCGTCGCCGCCGTCGCCGCCTCGGCCGCCGTCGCCCAACGCGCCGCCGTTGCCGCCGTTGCCGCCGTTGCCGCCGTTGCTGCCGGGCACGTCGCCGGCGCTGTCCGAGTAGCCGTCGCCGCCGTCACCCCCCTTCGCGCCGGCAAACGTCACCGTGGTGCCGAGTTTGCCGCTGTCACCGGCGACACCGCCGCCGCCGGGGGTGCTGCCGGCCGCAGCACCGGAGCCCCCGAGAGCGATCGCGCCGGGGTCGCCGCCGTTGCCGCCGTTGCCGCCGTCAGGGTGGGTGGCGTCGCCGGGCCTGCCGTTGCCGCCGAGGCCGCCGAAATTGGATTCGCCGGCGTTTCCGCCGCTCCCGCCATCGCCGTTGGTGCCCACTGCGCCGTTAGTGGCGGTGCCCCCGTTGCCGCCGAGGCCGCCGTCACCGCCGGCGCCGCCAACTCGCCGAGGCCACCGTCGGCGCCGCTGGCGCCCGGCGTGGGTGCGGTATAGCCGGCGCCACCGATTCCACCGAGGCCGCCGTCACCGCCGTTGCCCCCGGTGCCGCCCTTGCCGCCGTTGCCGGAGAGCGAGCCACCCCTGCCGCCGTTGCCGCCGTCACCGCCCTTGCCGCCGGCCATGCCGGTGCCGCCGTCGAAGCCCTTGGGGTGATCGGCCGTGCCATCGGAACCGAGCGTGCCGGTGCCGCCGTCGACGCCTTTGGCGCCGTTGCCGCCGTCGCCGCCGTTGCCGGTGAGTCCGCCGGCGCCGCCGTTGCCACCGGTGCCGCCGTTGGCTCCGGGCGCGAGGGCCGCACCACCGTCACCTCCGCGGCCGCCGGTACCGGACGCCAGGCCGCCGTCGCCGCCGTCACCGCCCTTGCCGCCCGTCGCGCCCTGCGCGATGGCGCCGCCGCCGTCGCCGCCACGGCCACCGGTGTTGTCGCCGGCGCCGAGGCCGCCGTGGCCGCCGTTTCCGCCATTGCCTCCGAGCGCGCCGCCATCACCGCCTTTGGCCCCTGCGCCGCCCACGCCGTTGCCGTCGGTGGCGTTGCCGCCGGCTCCACCGGTGCCGCCAGTGCCGTAGGCGCCGCCGGCGCCGCCGGGGCCGCCGTCACCGCCGTCCGTGTCGGGGGTGGTGTTCGGATCGGGGCTGTAGCCGGCACCGCCGGTACCGCCGTTGCCGCCGGTGGTCACCGCGGTGCCGGCCGCGCCGGTGGCGCCGGTGTGCGCGCCGGCGCCACCGGCGCCACCGTTGCCCCCGGTTCCGGGGTTGCCCCCGGTGCCGCCCGTGCCGCCGGTGGTGGTGGTGGCGTCGCCGGTCCCGCCGGCTCCGCCGTTGCCGGGCGTGCCGGCCGTGCCGCCGGTGCCACCCGCGCCGCCGTCGCCGTGGCCGCCCACGCTGCCCGAACCGCCGGCGGCCACGCCGCCGCCGATGCCGCCGGCCCCACCTGCCCCGCCGGTGCCGCCGTTGCCGCCGTTGGCGCCGTTGCCGCCGGTCGCACCCGCGGTGGAGGCGTCCATGCCGTCGGCCCCGGCTCCGCCGGTACCGCCGGTGCCGCCGGTACCGCCGACGCCCCCAGTGCCGCCGTTGCCGGATATCGAGCCGCCGAGACCGCCGGTACCGCCGGCCCCGCCGGTACCGCCCGCCATGCCGTCGGTGCCGTTGCCGCCGGCGCCGGTGACTCCTGTGACACCAGGCCCGCCGGTCCCGCCGACCCCGCCGGTGCCGCCGTTGCCGTAATGACCGCCGTTACCGCCAGTTCCGCCGTTACCGCCCTGCTCGCCGAGCGCGGTGGTGCTATAGCCGGCGCCGCCGGTGCCGCCGTCGCCGCCGCTGGTGACCGCGGCCCCGGCCGCACCGGCCCCTCCCGCGGTGGCGCCGCCGCCACCCGCGGCCCCACCGGTGCCGCCGCCGCCCGCGGTGCCAGGGTTCCCGCCGTTGCCGCCCGTGCCGCCGGTGGGATCGGCGAGCGTACCGTCCGCACCCGTTCCGCCGGTGCCACCGGCCCCGGCGGTGCCGCCGGCGCCGCCGCCACCGCCGTTGCCGTTGGCACCGGCCCCGCCGAACAACGCCGAGCCGTGGCCGCCGGCCCCGCCCGCACCGCCGGTCCCGCCCGTACCGCCGTCCCCGCCGTTACCGCCATTCGTGCCGGTGCCGCCGGTGTTCCACGTGCCCGTGGCGCCGGCGCTGCCGGCACCGCCGGTGCCCCCGGTGCCGCCAATGCCGCCTTGCCCGCCGGCGCCACCGTTGCCGTACAGCAACCCGCCGCCACCGCCAGTGCCACCAACGCCACCGGTACCGCCGGACCCGCCCAGCCCGCCCACCGCACCGACCGTGCCGGCAACGCCGGTCCCGCCAGTACCGCCGGACCCGCCGTTACCGATCAGCCCGGCGCTTCCACCGGCCCCTCCGGCCTGCCCCGCCGCGCCCGACCCACCATCGCCGCCGTTGCCGAGCAGCCAACCGCCGCCGCCGCCGGCTTGTCCGGTACCGGCGGCCCCATTGGCGCCATTGCCCACCAGCGGGCGACCAGTCGCCAGCTTTATTGGCGAAAACCAGTTAATGCCGTCCAACCCGGCCAAGGACTGCAGGGGCGACGCGTTGGCCGCCTCGGCAAAGGAGTATGCGCCGCCGGCGCCCAGCAAAGCGCGGACAAAGTGGCTGTGAAACGCTGCCGCCTGAGCGTTCAGCGCTTGAAATTGCTGCCCGTGGCGAGAAAACAGCGCTGCGATGGCGGCCGAGACCTCGTCGCCGGCGGCAACCAGCACCCGAGTCGTCGGAGCCGACGCTGCACAGGCGGCCGCCTCTAGCGACGAGCCGACGCCCGCGACATCTGCCGCGGCTGCCGCCAACACTTCCGGTTCCGCAAACAACTGCGACATCCCGTACCTCCGCGAAACGGGCGGCCCTCAGCGAGCGCTCAGACCCGCCGGGGCCTCAACCCGCGCAGCCTATCGCTCTCCTAGCGAACTCAGATGTGATTCAGTCGAACAATTCAACTAAGCGTCAATATGGGGGCGAGAATCTTGAGTGTGGCGCGTCGCCGGGCTAGGCGTTTTTCCCGACGGCACGCCAACTGACGATGCCGCGCGGTAACACCCTCCTTTGTGCGAGGCCACCGACCTCGGGGCCGCGGCGGTTAAGTCCCTGCGCGGCGCATTTTCAGCGATCGCGCGGCCGCCCGACGGCCTAATGCGCGGCTGCGCCGGGCTCAGCCGTGCGGGCCACTGGGGCCGGCACAACGACGAGATCCTGTGCGGGCTGGGCCTTTCCGACGACGAGCCGGCCGCTCTGCGGGCGCAGCGGGTTATCCGGGGGGCGCTAAACGCCTGCAGCACCTGAAAAGTAGTAGTCGCTAACCGTGGTTGCCGGGCAGGCCGTTCGTCCCGTTGGGGGTGCCCGGGCTGCCGGGGGTGACGGTGCCCGTGCCGCCGCTGCCGCCGTTGGTGCCTGTGCCGCCGCCTCCGCCGGGGCCGCCGCCGCCGTTGGCGCCGCCGTTGCCGCCGTTGCCGCCGTTGCCGCCGGGCCCGCCGCTACCGCCGTCCGGGCCGCCGTCGCCGCCGTCGCCGGCGGTGCCGGCGTTACCGCCGTCGCCGCCCTGGCCGCCGGTGCCGACGGTGCCGGTGCCGCCGCCGCCGGCAGCGGGGGCGCCGCCGTCGCCGCCGTCGCCGGCGCGCGCGCCGGCGACGGCGCCGCCGGCAGCGGGGGCGCCGCCGTCGCCGCCGTCGCCGGCGCGCGCGCCGGCCCCGGCGCCTCCGCCGTTGGCGCCGGCCCCGGTGGTGTTGTCGCCGCCCTCGCCGCCGTCGCCGCCGTCGCCGCCGTCGCCGCCACCGCCGCCGGCCCCGCCGTTGCCGCCGGTACCCGTCCCCAGGGCGGTGCCCCCGGTACCGCCGTCGCCGCCGTCGCCGCCCAAGCCGCCGATATTGGCTTGTCCGCCCTGGGTGGCCCGGGTGGTCGAGCCGCTGCCGTCGCCGCCGGCGACGCCGTTGCCGCCGGTGCCACCGTCACCGCCGGTGCCGGCGTCACCGCCTTTGCCGCCGTTGCCCGTACCGGCGGCCTGGCCGCCGTCGCCGCCGTCGCCGCCCTTGCCTCCTTGGTTGCCTTCGCCGGCTTCGCCGGCGCGGGCGGCGCCGGATCCGCCGGCCCCTCCGTCACCGCCGTCGCCTCCGGCCGTTGCGTTGCCGCCCGGCCCGCCGGCGCCGCCATTGTTTGAGCCTTGCCCGGTGCCGCCGGTTCCACCCTTTCCGCCGTTTCCGCCGAGCCCGCCGGTGCCGCCCTGGCCGCCGTTGACGCCGGCGGCGGCGTTTCCGCCGGTGCCGCCGTCGCCGGCCACACCGCCTCCGCCGCCCTTGCCACCGTCGCCGGCGGTGCCGGCGGCGCCCGCGGTGCCCGGCGCGACGGCGGTGCCGCCCGCCCCGCTGTTGCCGCCGTTGCCGCCCGTACCGCCGGGTCCGGCGGCACCGCCGTTGGCGCCGGCCCCGGCGGTGTTGTTGCCGCCGGCCCCGCCGTCGCCGCCATCGCCGCCGGTGCCCCCCACGCCGCCGACGCTGCCGTTGCCGCCGGTGCCGCCGTTGCCGCCGCCCACTGCGGTGCCGCCGGTGCCGCCGTTGCCGCCGTTGCCGCCGAAGCCGCCGATGTTGCCCTGCCCGCCGATGGTGGCCCGAATGGTGGCGGAGCCGTCGCCTCCGGTGATTCCGTTGCCGCCGGTGCCGCCGCTGCCGGCCCTGCCGCCGTCGCCGCCGATGCCGCCGTTGCCCGACCCGTTGGCGGTGCCGCCGTTGCCGCCGTCGCCGGCAGTGCCGCCGGTGCCGCCTTGGCCGCCTTCGCCGTTACTGGAAGCGCCGGCACCGCCCGCCCCGCCGTCGCCGCCGTCGCCGCCGTTGGTGGCGGTGCCGCCCTTCCCGCCGTGACCGCCGTCGCCGGAGCCCACGCCGGGGCCGCCCACGCCGCCCTGGCCGCCCGAGCCGCCGGTGCCGCCATTGCCGCCGGTGCCGCCGTTGACGTTGGCGGCGCCGGTGCTGCCGGGGCCGCCGTCGCCGGGCGTGCCGCCCGTGCCGCCTTGGCCGCCGGTCCCGCCGTCGCCGTGGTCTCCCGCGCCGCCTATCCCCGCGGGCGTCCCGGCGGCCCCGCCTGCGCCGCCGGTGCCGCCGGTGCCGCCCGTCCCGGCGCTGCCGCCGATGTTGCCCGTCGCGCCGGTGACGCCGTTGCCGCCGGTGCCGCCGATCCCGCCGGTGCCACCGATCTGGCCGTCTCCGCCGTTACCGGCTGTCGTGCCGCCCGCCCCACCGCCGCCGCCGGTGCCGCCGTCGCCGCCGGTGCCGCCGATCGCGCCGCTGTCACCGGCGTTGACGCCGTTGCCCCCGGTGCCGCCGTCGCCGCCGGTGCCTCCCTTGCCGCCGTCACCGCCGTCGCCGATCTGGCCGGCGTTGCCGCCGGTGCCGCCGTTGCCGCCGGTGCCGCCCTTGCCGCCGAATTCGACGGGGTTGGTGGGCGCGGAGCCGTTGGCGCCGTTGGCCCCGGGCCCGCCTTGGCCGCCGTCGCCGCCGTCACCGCCGTCGCCGACCTTGCCGCCGTCGCCGCCGTCGCCGCCGTCGCCGCCGGTCCCCGCGGTGGCGGTGGCGTCGAAGCCGTCGCCGCCCTTGCCGCCGTCGCCGCCGTCCGTGGCCGCCGTGCCGTTGGCGCCGGTGGCGCCCGCGGTCCCGCCGCCGCCGGTGGTGGCGCCGGCCTTGCCGCCGGTGCCGCCCGCGCCGGCGTTGCCCGGGTCGCCGCCGTTGCCGCCGTCGCCGCCGGCGCCGACGGTGCCGCCGGAACCCTTGACACCGGCGACCCCGGGGGCGCCGTCGCCGCCGTCGCCGCCCTTACCGGCGGCGCCGCCCTTGCCGCCGGCCCCGCCGTCGCCGTTGGCGCCAACGGCGCCGTGCGCGGCCGTGCCGCCGCTGCCGCCGGCGCCTCCGTTACCGCCGACGCCGCCGTCGCTTCCGTCGGCGCCGTCACCGCCGGTCCCGTTGTTGACGCCGGGCAGGCCGGGGGTGCCGCCCCCGCCGTCGCCGCCGTCGCCGGCGTTGCCACCCTTGCCGCCGTCGCCGCCGGCCCCGGCGTTACCGGATGTCGACCCGCCGGTACCGCCATTGCCACCGGCCCCGCCTTGGCCGGCGTCGCCGCCCTTGCCGCCGCCGAGGCCGGTGCCGTCCAGACCGCCACCGGCCTTGCCGCCATCGCCGCCGGTCCCGCCGTCACCGCCCGCGCCGCCGGCGCCGGCCGCGCCCGCGTTGCCGCCGGCCCCGCCCTTGCCGCCGGCCGCGCCGGCGCCGCCGTCACCGCCCGGACCGACGGTGCCGTCTTGGCCGTCGCCGCCCTTGCCGCCGGCCCCGCCGGCGCCACCCGCACCGCCATCGCCCGATACCGAGCCGCCGGCCCCGCCGGCGCCGCCATCGCCGGCCGCGCCACCGGCCGTCCCGCCGCCGTCGGAGCCGGTGACGCCGGTCGTTCCGGTGCCGCCGGTGCCGCCGTTGCCGCCGTTGCCGGTAGCGCCGCCGTTGCCGCCGGCCCCGCCGGTGCCGCCGTTGCCCGCCAGCGCACCGCCCAGCCCGCCGTTGCCGCCGAGGCCACCTCGCCCCGCTGCCGGCGCCGTTGCCGCCCGCCCCGCCGGTGCCACCGTCGCCGTACTCGCCGCCCTGGCCGCCGGCCCCGCCGGTGCCGCCGCTACCCGAGGTGGGGCTGAAGCCGGTGCCGCCGGTGCCGCCGTTGCCGCCGCTGGTGACCGCGGCGCCGGCCGCGCCGCCCGCGCCGGTGGCGCCCCCGGCGCCGCCCGCGCCGCCAACGCCGCCCGCGCCCGCGCCGCCCGGGTCGCCGCCGGTGCCGCCCATACCCCCGGTGGGATTGCCGACGTCGCCGGCGCCGCCGGTGCCGCCCTGCCCGCCCGCCCCGGCGGTGCCTCCCGCACCGCCCCCGCCGCCGGCGCCGAAGAGGCCACCCTGACCGCCGGCGCCGCCCTGACCGCCGCTGCCGCCGTTGCCGGCGTTGCCGCCGGCCGCTGCGCTGTCGCCGACGCCGCCCATGCCGCCGATCCCGCCGGCGCCGCCCTGGCCGCCGGCCCCGCCGTGGCCGAACAGCCCGCCGGTACCGCCGGTGCCACCGGTAGCCGCCCGCGCCGCCCGTTGCCGCCGGTGCTGCCCGCTGAGCCCCCGCCTGCCCGCGCTGCCCGTGCTACCGGTGGTGCCCACGCCACCGGCCCCGCCGTTGCCGCCGTTGCCGAACAGCCCGGCATTGCCGCCGTTGCCGCCCGGCTGCCCGGCCGCGCCGGCCGCGCCGTTGCCGCCGTTGCCGAACAAGATCCCGCCGTCCCCGCCGTTTCCGCCCGGGGTGGTCGCGTCGGCGCCGTTGCCGAGCAGCGGGCGTCCCAACAGTCCCTGCGCGGGCGCGTTGATCGCGGCCAGCGCGCTGCGCTCGACGGCCTGCAACGGCGCGGCGTTGGCCGCCTCGGCGGCCGCATACGATGCCCCCGCGCTGTTCAACGCCTGCACGAATTGAGCATGAAACGCCGCCGCCCGCGCGCCGAGCGCCTGATAGGCCTGGCCGTGGCCGGAAAACAGCGCCGCGATGGCCGCCGACACCTCGTCCCCCGCGGCGGCCAGCACCGCGGTGGTCGGGGCCGCGGCCGTGACATGGGCGGCGCTCAGCGACGAGCCGATGCCCGCCACATCCGCTGCCGCCGACGCCAAAATGTCCGGCGCTGCAATCACATACGACATCGCTGACCTCCCGAAACGGTCGTCGGTACGCACAGCGTATTCACGTTCGAGTCAAATATTTCGGGATTTCACGCGATCGCAACCGGCGCGCGGGGACCGGGCTCAGCCGTGCGGGCCGGGGTTGCCGTCCAAGCCCTTGCTGGCGGTCGTCCCGCCCGGCCCCTGGGTGCCGGGGGTGGTGCCAGTGCCGGGGGCGCCGCCCATGGTCACGGTGCCGGGGGATCCGCCGGTACCGAGGGCGCCGCCGGCGCCGCCGGTGCCGCCGGTGGAGGGACCGCCGGACCCGCCGTTGCCGCCGTTTCCACCGTTGGCGGCGAACCCGCCGGGACCCCCGTTGCCGCCGTGGGTGCCGCCGTTGCCGCCCTTGCCGGCGGTGTTGCCGCTACCGCCCATGCCGCCGTCGCCGGCGTCGCCGCCCTTACCGCCCGTGCCGCCGTGCAATGCCGCGCCGCCGGTGCCGCCGTCGCCGCCCTGTCCGCCGGGTTGGCCGCCCCCGCCGGCCCCGCCCTGGCCGGCCTGGACGCTGCCGTCGCCACCGTTTCCGCCGGTGCCACCCTGGCCGCCGTTGCCGCCATCGCTGCCGTCGCCGGCGTCGCCGCCGTCGCCCGCACCACGGGCCGTGCCGCCGTCGCCGCCGTCGACGCCGACGCCGCCCTTGCCGCCGAGCCCGCCCTGACCGCCCTTGGCGCCGTTGCTGCCGCCGGGAGTGCTGTTAGGGCCGTTGCCGCCGGGGCCACCGTTCCCGGTGGTGCCGGCATCGCCACCGTGGCCGCCGTCGCCCGATCCGGCGGCGTCGCCGCCGTCACCGCCGAAGCCCCCACTGCCGCCAGTGCCGCCCGTGCCGCCCGTGCCGGATTGCGCGCCGCCCGCACCGGCGACCCCGCCGTCGCCGCCCTTGCCGCCGTTGGTGGCGACGCCGCCGTCGCCGCCGTGGCCGCCGTCGGCGGTCAGCAGGCCGACGCCACCCGTCCCGCCGTTGCCGCCGAAACCGCCGGTGCCGCCGTTGCCGCCGTTGCCGCCGTTCTGGTTGGCGCCGCCGTCGGCGCCTTTGCCGCCGTCGCCGGGCGTTCCGCCTTTGCCGCCGTCGCCGCCGGTCCCGCCCTTGCCATCGTCGCCCGTAAGGCCGGCGAGCTGGGCGGTGCCGTGGGCGCCGCCGGTGCCCCCGTCGCCGCCGCGGCCGCCGGCGCCGGCGGCGCCGCCGTCTTGGCCGGCAGTGCCGGCGGTGGTCGCGTCGGCGCCGTTTCGCCCGTTGCCGCCGACGCCGCCGACGCCGCCGTCACCGCCGACACCGCCGTCACCGCTTAATACGCTGCTTTGTCCGCCGGTCCCGCCCGAGCCGCCGCCGCCGCCCTTGCCGCCGGTTAAGCCCTGCGGGCTCGTGGCGGTAGACCCCGGGCTGAAGCCGGTGCCGCCGGTGCCGCCCGTTCCACCGGCCCCGCCGTCCCCGCCGATACCGATTCCCACGCTGTTGCCGCCGGTGCCGCCGTTGCCGCCCAGGCCGCCGTCAAACGCGGCGCCGGTGCTGAGGCCGGGCGCGCCGGGGCCGCCCTGACCGCCCTCGCCGCCGTCGCCGCCGTTCCCGCGGATCGGCCCGCCGTTGCCGCCGTTTCCGCCGTTGCCGCCGGTGCCGGCGGTGCTGCCGGAGACCCCCTCGGCGCCGGTTCCGCCCTCGCCGCCGGCGCCGCCGCTGCCGTAGTTGCCGCCGTTGCCGCCGTTGCCACCGGTGCCGCCGGTGCCGCTACCGGGGACGGTGCGGCTGTATCCCGCCCCGCCATCGCCGCCGTCGCCGCCCTGGATGACCGCGGCTCCGTTGCCGCCATTACCGCCACTGGCGCCGGCGCCGCCGCCGGTGGTGGCGCCGGCCTTGCCGCCGGCTCCGCCGGCGCCGGCGGTCCCGGGGTTGCCGCCGTTGCCGCCGTTACCGCCGGTGGTGTTGGTGGAGGTGCCGGTTGCGCCCTCACCGCCGTCGCCGGGGTCCCCGGCGCCGCCGCCGTCACCGCCGGCGCCGCCGTTGCCGTTGGCGCCGACGGTGGCGGTCGCTGTGGAGCCCGCGTTGCCGCCGGTGCCCCCGGCGCCCCCGGCGCCGCCGCCACCGCCGTTGGCGCCGTTGCCGCCGGTCCCGTTGTTCACGCCCGCGACTCCGGGGGCGCCGTCACCGCCGCCGCCGCCTTCGCCGCCCTCACCGCCGGCCCCGGCGGCTCCGCCTTTACCGTTGACGCCCGGCGCGCCTGTGGCGGTCGTGCCGGCATTGCCGCCGTTGCCGCCGTTGCCGCCGGCACCGCCCTGGCCGCCGGCGGCGCCGAGGCCGCCCACGCCGTTGTTGCCGCCGGAAACGCCGGTGGAGCCGTCGCCGCCGCCGCCGGCTTTGCCGCCTTCGCCGCCCTCACCGCCCGCCCCGCCGTCTCCGTTGCCACCCGCGGTGCCGTGCGGGGCCGCGCCGCCATTGCCGCCGGCGCCCGCGTTGCCGCCCGCGCCGCCCTGACCGCCGGTGGCGCCGGCGCCGCCGGCCCCGAGGTTGATGCCGGCCACGCCCTTGGCACCGTCGCCGCCGCCGCCGCCCTTGCCTCCGGCGCCGCCGTCGCCGCCGGCCCCGCCGCTGCCGCCGTCACCGGACGTCGAACCACCCGCGCCGCCGGCCCCGCCGGCGCCGCCCACGCCGCCGGCCGTGCCGTCGGTGCCCTTGGCGCCGTTGCCGCCGTCGGTGCCGTCCGTGCCGTCCGTGCCGTTGCCGCCGGCCCCGCCGTTGCCGCCGTTGCCGATCGATCCGCCGGCCCCGCCGTTGCCGCCCTTGCCCGCTGTCTGGCCCGCGGTGGTGGCGGTGAAGCCGGTGCCGCCGTCGCCGCCGTTGCCGGCCGGCCCGGCGACCGCGGCGCCGGCGCCGCCGCCGCTGCCGCTGGATCCGCCGCTGCCCCCTGTGCCCGGGTTGCCGCCGGCGCCCCCGCTGCCCCCGGTGCCCGGGTTGCCGCCGCTGCCGCCGGCGCCGCCGTTGGGGGTGGTGGCGTCGCCGTCGCCGCCCGCGCCGCCGTCGCCGGGGGTGCCGGCGTTGCCGCCGTGGCCGCCGGCCCCTCCGTTGCCGTTGCTGCCCGCCTTGCCGGACGCCGCCAGCGCGGCACCGGCGTTGCCGCCATGGCCACCCGCGCCGCCGGCGGCGCCATTACCGCCATTGCCGCCACTGCCGCCGTTGCCGCCGGCGGCGGTGGCGGCCGCGCCGTTGGTGCCGTCGCCGCCGCTGCCGCCGTCCCCGCCGGTGCCGCCGTCCCCGCCGTTGCCGCCGTTGCCGGACGCCGAGCCGCCCGATCCGCCGGCGCCGCCGGCCCCGCCGGCCCCGCCGGCCGTGCCGTTGGTGCCGTTGCCGTCGGTGCCGCTCACGCCGTCGGCGCCATCGGGGCCGTTTCCGCCGGCTCCGCCATTGCCGCCGTTGCCGGCCTTTCCGGCGTTACCGCCGTCCCCGCCCTGGCCGCCGGTCGCGCCGACGCCGCCGTTGCCGCCGTTTCCGCCGTTGCCGGATGTTGCGCCGCCCGAACCGCCGTGGCCGCCGGTGCCGCCGACCTGGCCGGTGCCGCCGGTGCCGCCGGCGCCGCCGTTGGCAGTCGCGCCGCCGTTGCCGCCAGCCCCACCGGTGCCGCCGTTCGCGGCCGCCGCGGTGGCGTCGCCGCCGCCACCACCGTTGCCGCCGGCGCCACTGCCGGCGCCGTTGCCCCCCGCGCCGCCGGTGCCGCCGGTGCCCGCGATCAAACCGCCGAGCCCGCCGGCCCCGCCGTTGCCCCCGTGGTCGGTGCCGGCGCCGTTGCCGCCGGCCCCGCCGGTGCCGCCGTCGCCGTACTGGCCGCCCTGGCCGCCGGCCCCGCCGTTGCCGCCGAAGCCGCCGCCGGTGGTGCTGAACCCCGCGCCGCCGGTGCCGCCATTGCCGCCGCTGATGACCGCGGCGCCGGCCGCGCCCGTCGCGCCGGCGGCGCCACCGAGGCCGCCGGCGCCGCCGGTGCCGCCCGCGCCCACGCCGCCGGGGTCGCCGCCGGTGCCGCCCATACCCCCGAAGCTTGCCGCGGTGGGGCCGGCGCCGCCGGTGCCGCCCTGGCCGCCTGCCCCGGCGGTGCCGCCTGCACCGCCCCCGCCGCCGGCGCCGAAGAGGCCGCCCTGACCGCCGGTGCCACCCTGACCGCCGGTGCCGCCGTTGCCGGCGTTGCCGCCGGTCGCGCCGAGATCACCGACCCCGCCCATGCCGCCGACGCCGCCGGCCCCGCCCTGGCCGCCAGACCCGCCATGGCCGAACAGCCCGCCGGTACCGCCGGCCCCGCCCGCACCGCCGGCGCCACCGCCGCCGCCGTTACCGCCGCCGCCGAACCCCGAGCCCGCGCTGCCCGTCGTGCCGGAGGTGCCGACCCCACCGGCCCCGCCGTTGCCGCCGTTGCCGAACAGCCCGGCGTTGCCGCCGTTGCCGCCGCGCTGCCCGGCCGCACCGGCCGCCCCGCTGCCGCCGTTGCCGAACAGGATCCCGCCGGCCCCGCCGTCCCCGCCCGGAGTCGTCGCGTCGGCGCCGTTGCCGATCAGCGGGCGTCCCAACAGCCCCTGGGCGGGCGCATTGATCGCGGCCAGCGCGCTGCGCTCGACGGCCTGCAACGGCGCGGCATTGGCCGCCTCAGCGGCCGCATACGAAGCCTCCGCGCCGCTCAGCGCCTGCACGAACTGGGCATGAAACGCCGCCGCTCGACCGCTTAGCGCCTGATATTGCTGGCCGTGGCTGGAAAACAGCGCCGCGATGGCCGCCGACACCTCGTCTGCGGCTGCGACCACCACCGAGGTGGTTGGGGTGGCGGCCGTCGCATTTGCCGCGCCCAGTGACGAGCCGATGCCCGCCACATCCGACGCTGCCGCCGCCACCAAGTCCGGCGCTGCGATCACGTACGACATCGCTGACCTCCGACCCGGTCAATCTGACCTAGCCGCGAATCGGATGAATACATTGCACAGCGTATCCACGCCGAGCTCTAATATTTCGGGGTTTCGGCCGATCCCGGCGCCAGCGAGCGCCAAAGCCGCATTGGCGTGACGGCGTTGCGGCATGGAAAGCTGCTCGGCATGACCGTCACCATTGCCCGGCCCAAGCTCGAGGGAAACATTGCCGTCGGCGACGACCGCCAGATCGGCTTCGCCGAGTTCGGCGCCCCGCAGGGACGCGCGGTGTTCTGGCTGCACGGAACCCCCGGGGCGCGCCGGCAGATTCCGACCGAGGCCCGGGTCTACGCCGAAGACCACAACGTCCGGCTGATCGGCGTAGACCGGCCCGGCATCGGCTCGTCAACGCCGTATCAATACCCCACGATCTCGTGCTTCGGCGACGACCTGCGCACCATGGCGGACACGCTCGGCATCGACAAGATGGCCGTCGTCGGCCTGTCCGGCGGCGGGCCTTACACCCTGGCCTGCGCCGCGGCGATGCCCGACCGGGTGGTGGCCGCCGGGGTGCTCGGGGGCGTGGCCCCCACCCGCGGCCCCGACGCGATCAGCGGCGGCCTGATGAACCTCGGTTCGGCCGTGGCGCCGCTGATCAGGCTGGGCGGCGCCCCGCTGCGGGTAGGCGCCAGCCTGCTGATCCGAGCCGCCCGGCCCGTCGCTTCCCCCGCGCTCGACCTCTATGCGTTGGCCTCACCCCAGGCCGACCGGCACCTGCTCACCCGTCCCGAGTTCAAGGCGATGTTTCTCGGCGACCTGCTCAACGGCAGCCGCAAGCAGCTGGCCGCGCCGTTCGCCGACGTCGTCCTGTTCGCCCGGGACTGGGGATTCCGGCTGCATGAGGTGAAGGTCCCGATCCGCTGGTGGCACGGTGACCACGACCACATCATTCCGTTCTCGCACGGCGAGCATGTGGTGTCGCGGTTGCCCGACGCCGAGCTGTTCCACCTGCCAGGCGAAAGTCACCTCGCCGGGCTGGGCCGCGGCGAGGAGATCTTGTCCGACCTGATGAAGATTTGGGACCGCCAGGAGCCGGCCTGACGATTTGTGCGGGGTCGGCAGCCCAGATATGGGAAAATTGAGTTCGTGTTAGAGCCGGTTGACACCCCACATGACGCACCTCGACGTCTTCTCTATGCCACCGATATACCTCGGGCGGGCATCGAGTACGGGCAACTGCTCACTGTGCTGCCGCTGCTGCGGTTTCTGCCGGTTGGCGACGGGCATCCGGTGCTGGTGTTGCCCGGCCTGATGGCCGGGGACGGTTCCACCTGGATCCTGCGGCGCATCCTGCGCCGCCTCGGGTATCGGGCGCACGGCTGGGGGCTGGGCCTCAACATCGGCCCGACGGCCAGGGCGATGTCCGGGATGCCCGAACTGCTGGACAAGCTGCATGGCCGGTACGGCGACCCGGTCAGCCTGATCGGCTGGAGCATGGGCGGCGTCTTCGCGCGGAACCTGGCGCGCGAGCATCCGGCGGCGGTGCGCCAGGTGATCACGCTGGGCAGCCCGTTCGGCATCAAACATGACAGCGAAACCCGCGCCGGTCGGAACCTCAAGCTTTTCGCGCACCTGCACACCGTGCCGCACCAGCTGCCGCTGCCCATGGAAAGCAAACCCCTGCCGGTTCCGACGACCTCGATCTATTCGCACTTCGACGGCATGGTCGCCTGGCAGACGTGCCTCAACGTGCCGTCGCCGCGCGCCGAGAACATCGCCGTGCTGAGCAGCCACATCGGCTACGGGCACCATCCGGCGGCGGTGTGGGCGATGGCGGACCGGCTGGCGCAGCCGCGCCGCGTATGGGCCCCGTTCCGGCCGCCGCCGGTGCTGCGGCCGCTGTTTCCCCAACCCGACACCCCGCCCCAGCGGGACCTGGCTAGCTCGGCCTGACCCCGCCTGACCCGGCTCGACGCTTGCCAACGGTAGCCTTTCGGACGTGCTGCTCGCCTCGCTGGATCCCTCGGCCGTCACCGCCACCGACATCGCCGACGCGGTCAGCATCGGCGGCGTGGTGCTCAGCCGCAGCGACCTGGTCGGTGCCGCAACGTCGGTGGCCGAGCGGGTCGGCGGCGCGCAGCGGGTCGCGGTGCTGGCCACGCCGACGGCGTCGACCGTGCTGGCGATCACCGGCTGCCTGATCGCCGGCGTGCCCGTGGTGCCGGTGCCCGCGGACGTGGGCGTGGCCGAACGCCGGCACATGCTCACCGACTCCGGGGCGCAGGCCTGGCTGGGTCCGGTGCCCGACCAGGACTCGGCATTCGAGGGGCTGCCGCACATCCCGGTGCGGCTGCATGCCCGCTCCTGGCACCGATACCCGGAGCCGCCACCCGACGCCACGGCGATGGTGATCTACACCTCGGGCACCACCGGGTTGCCCAAGGGCGTCGCGCTGAGCCGGCGGGCGATCGCCGCCGACCTGGACGCGCTGGCGCAGGCCTGGCGGTGGACGGCCGACGACGTGCTGGTGCATGGACTGCCGCTCTTTCACGTGCACGGGCTGGTGCTGGGCCTGCTCGGGTCGCTGCGGATCGGAAATCGCTTGGTGCACACGGGAAAACCGACACCGGGCGGGTACGCCCAGGCTGCCTCGGAAGCGGGCGGCACGCTGTACTTCGGGGTGCCGACGGTGTGGTCGCGGGTGGTCGCGGACCAAGCCGCCGCCGAGGCGCTGCGGCCGGCGCGGTTGTTGGTGTCCGGGAGTGCCCCGCTGCCGGTGCCGGTGTTCGACCGGCTGGAACAGCTGACGGGTCATCAGCCCGTCGAACGGTATGGCAGCACGGAGTCGCTGATCACCCTGTCGACACTGGCCGACGGTGAGCGCCGCGCGGGCTGGGTGGGACTGCCGCTGGCCGGCGTGCAGACCAGGCTGGTCGACGACGCCGGCGGCCCTGCCCCGCACGACGGGGAAACCGTTGGGCGGCTTCAGGTTCGGGGCCCGACGTTGTTCGACGGCTACCTGAACCGCCCGGATGCCACCGCCGAGGCGTTTGACGCCGATGGCTGGTATCGCACCGGTGACGTCGCCGTCGTCGACGGTGACGGGATGCACCGCATCGTGGGGCGTGAGTCGGTCGACCTGATCAAGTCCGGCGGATACCGGATCGGCGCGGGCGAAATCGAGACGGCGCTGCTGGGGTATCCGGGGGTGGCCGAGGCGGCGGTGGTCGGGCTGCCCGACGAGGACCTGGGCCAGCGGATCGTCGCCTTCGTCGTCGGCTCTGGTGGGCTGCGCGCTGAGGAGCTGATTGACTATGTCGCCCAACAGCTTTCGGTGCACAAGCGGCCGCGTGAGGTGCGGGTGGTGGACGCGCTGCCGCGCAACGCGATGGGCAAGGTCCTCAAAAAGCAGTTGCTCTCCGACGGCTAATCGCCCACGAGCATGCTCGGCGGGTTCACCCGTCCGCGCCGGTTGTGCCGGCGGTGCCGTTGGGGGTGCCGGCGTTGCCGCCCCCGCCACCCGTTCCGACGACGGCGCCGTTGCCGCCGTCGCCTCCGTCACCTCCGTCGCCGCCGTCGCCGCCGCCGGTCGCGTTGCCGCCGTCGCCGCCGGTGCCGCCGTTGCCGCCATTGCTGCGGGTGCCGTTGGCGTTCATACCGAAGCCGCCGTCGCCGCCCTTACCGCCGTCGCCGGCGTTGCCGGTGCCGGTTGCGTCGCCGCCCGCCCCGCCATGCCCGCCGACCCCGGCGGGAATCCCGTCGTAGGCGCCCCCGCCGTTGCCGCCGGCGCCGCCGGTGCCCGCGTTGCCGGTGCCGGTTGAGCTGCCGCCCGCGCCGCCCGCGCCGCCCGCCCCAGCAGTGGAGGTATAGACCTTGCCCTGGGCGGCGCCGCCGGTGCCGCCCAGGCCGCCATCGCCGGCGATGGCATTGCCGCTGGCGTCCCCGCCGGCGCCGCCTGTGCCGCCCGCGCCACCCGCGCCGCCATATTCGGTGGAGGCCGCGTCGGTGCTGGCGCCGTAACCACCGGCCCCGCCGCCGCCCCCGTTGCCGGCGGTGCCGCCGCTGCCTTCGCCGCCGGCCGCGCCGCCCGCGCCGCCGGCGCCGCCGGCGCCGCCGGTTCCCGGGGTTTCGTTGGTGAACAAGTCAAAGCCGGAGTTACCGCCGGCCCCGCCGTCGCCGCCGGTGCCGCCGTTGCCGTTGGCGCCGCCGGAAACGCCGGCTCCGCCAGCTCCGCCGTCGCCGCCTTTTCCACCCGCCATACCGTTTTCGGTGGGGTCGTTGGTCGTCGCGCCGGTGCCGCCGGTACCGCCGTTGCCGCCGTCGCCGGCGTCGCCCGCGGCGCCGCCGGTGCCGCCGGTGCCGCCCGTCCCGGCCGCACCGCCCGAACCGGCCACGCCGCCCGTCCCGCCGTTGCCGCCGTTGCCGCCGGCGAGACCGTTGCCGGTGCCGCCGGTGCCGCCGGTCCCGCCGCTGCCGCCGCTGCCGGCGGCTCCGCCGTTGCCGTTTTCGCCGCCATAGCTGCTGTTGCCGCCGGCCCCGCCATTGCCGCCGGTCCCGCCGGCCCCGCCGGCATACCCGTTGCCGGGACTGCTGCCCGTGTTGCTGCCGGTGTCCCCGGTCCCGCCGGTACCGCCATTGCCGCCGGCCCCGCCGTTGCCGGCACTGCCCCCGGCGCCGCTGCTGCCGAACACGCCTTGCGATCCGCCGCTACCGCCTGAGGCGCCGGCCCCGCCGTTGCCGCCTGCGCCGGCGCTGCCCCCGGCGCTGCTGCTGCCCGCGCCGCCGTTGCCGCCGGTACCACCTGCCCCGCCGTTGCCGCCGGCCCCGCCGGCCCCGCCGTAAAAGCCGAGCACCCCGGCGTTGCCACCGGCGCCGCCGACCCCGCCATTGCCGCCGGTGGCGCCGATGCCGCCGGCACCGCCGGCCGTGCCGGTGGTGCCGGTTCCGCCGGCGCCGCCGTTGCCGCCGTTGCCGCCGGCGCCGCCCGACCCGAACAGCCCGCCGCCCCCGCCGGCCCCGCCGTGACCGCCGGCACCCGAGGTGCCGCCGACACCGCCACCGCCGCCGGCGCCACCGGACTCACCCGCCCCGCCGGTACCCGAAAGCCACCCGCCGGCGGCGCCGGCCGCACCGGCCCCGCCGGCGCCGCCGTCCCCGGTGCCGGAGTTGGTGCCCCCGGCCCCGCCGGCCCCGCCGTTCCCGCCATCGCCGAACGCCCTCAGGCCGTAGGGACCCGCGGTGCCGGCCGACCCGCCTGCCCCGCCGGCCCCGGCGTTACCCGAGCCGCCGGTCACATCGCCACCTTCGCCGCCGGTCCCGCCGGACCCGGGGGCGCCGGTGATCAGCCCGCTGTGCCCGCCGCTGCCCCCGGCCCCGCCGCCGCCGCCATCACCCGACGTCGACCCGCCGGCCCCGCCGCCACCCCCGGCTCCGCCGGCCCCGCCGCTGCCCGCCAACCACGCGTTCCCGCCGGCACCCCCGGCTCCGCCGTTACCGCCGGCGCCGGTCGGGCTGCTGGCCGCCGTCGCGGTCCCGCCGGCGCCGCCGGCCCCGCCATTGCCGACCAACAGGCCCCCGGAGCCGCCCGCTCCGCCCGCCGCACCCGCACCGCCGGCCCCGCCGGTGCCGCCGCTGCCGATCAACCCCGCCTTGCCGCCGGCCCCGCCGTCCTGCCCGGCCGCGCCGGACCCGCCGGCCCCGCCGTTGCCGAACAACCACCCGCCGTCCTGCCCGGCCGCCCCGCTGCCCGCGGTGGCGTCGTTGCCGTTACCGATCAACGCGCGACCGGTCAAGTCCTTGAACGGTTCGAAAATCGCGCCGTTGGCCGCCGGTTTCGCGCTGGCCAGCGCGGAGGCACTGGCCGCCTCGGCCGCCGCATAGGAGCCCGCGCCCGCGGTCATTGCCCGCACGAATTGGTCATGAAACGCTGCCGCCTGCGCGCTGAGCTGTTGGTAATCGCGTCCGAAAGTCGAAAACAGCGATGCCACCGCCGCCGACACCTCATCACCCGCGGCGGCCACGACCCCGGTCGTCGGGATTGCGGCCACGGCGTGGGCGGTGTTCAGCGATGAACCGACACCGGCCAACTCGGCTGCCGCGGCCTCCATCACGCCCGGCCCCACCAGCACAAACGACATCACATACCTCCACCAGCACCCGGCCTGAGCAGGCACTCAGCCAACCAGCAGCCACACCATACGGCGGCCCGCAAGGCGGGATTCGGTTTCGGCAATAAAAGTGCAATGAAAATGAAGGCGCAGTTCAGGCGGCATTTTGTGCTATCGATCGCGGGCGAAGCCGCCGGCGTTCACTGGGCTGGCTAACTGGTGGTCCCGGCCGAGCCGGCCGTTCCGCTGGTCCCGGCGATGCCGTCGGGGTTGCCGTCACCGGCGGCGCCGGCGGAGCCGGCGCTGCCGCCGCTGCCAACGCCGTTGCCGGCGAGCGCAACGTTGCCGCCGGCGCCGCCGTCGGCGCCGTCGCCGCCGTTCCCGCCGGCGCCACCGGTGCCGTTGGTGCCGCCGCCGGTTGAGGTGCCGCCGGCGCCGCCGGCGCCGCCGGCGTTGCCGTTGCCGCCGTTGCCGCCGTTGCCGCCGCTGCCCTGGTCGAGTGCGTTGCCGCCGCCACCGCCGTCGCCGCCGTCGCCGCCGGTGGCGCCGGTGCCGCCGGTGCCGGCCTTGCCGGTGCCGGTGGTGTCGCCACCGTTGCCGCCCGCACCGCCGATGCCGCCGGTGCCGCCGGTGCCGCCGGCGCCCGCGGTCGAGAAGCCAGTGGTGTGGCTGCTACCGCCGTGGCCGCCGGTGTTGCCGGCGCCGGCGTTGCCGCCGTTGCCGCCGTTGCCGGCGTCGCCGCTGCCGGAGGCGTCGCCGCCGCCGCCGCCCGAGCCGCCGTTGCCGCCGTTGCCACTGTTTCCGCCGGTGGCTTTGCTCGAGCCGGCCGAGGATTGGCCGGCGCCGCCGTTACCGCCGGTGCCGCCGTTGCCGCCGTCACCGGCGTTGCCGTCGGCGCCGCTGCCGGTCGCGACGCCGCCGGCGCCACCGGTGCCGCCGTTGCCACCGTTGGCGCCGTTGGCGCCGGCCCCGCCCGCGCCGGTGCCGGCGCCGCCGCCGTCCCCGCCGGTGCCGCCGTCACCGCCGTTGGCGCCATTACCGCCGGCGCCGGCGTTGCCGCTGCCGGATGCGGTGCCGCCGGCTCCGCCGTTACCGCCGGTGCCGGCGCCGCCGCCGATGCCGCCGGTGCCGGCGGTGGTGCCGCTGGTGCTGCTGCCCCCGGCGCCGGCGGAGTTGCCGCTGCCGCCCGTGCCGCCGTCGCCGCCGGCGCCGGCGTTGCCGCTGCCCGTGGAGTTGCCGCCGTCACCGCCGGTGCCGCCGCTGCCGCCGGTGCCGCCGTTACCACCGACGAGGTGGCTACCAGAACCGCTGGTGCTGCCGGCCCCTCCGTTACCGCCGGCGCCGCCGGTGCCTCCGGCGCCGGAGTTGCCGTCGGTGCCGCCGCCGGTCGCGGTGCCGCCGACACCGCCGGTGCCGCCGGTGTTGCCATTGGCGCCGTTGCCGCCGTTGGCGCCGGCGCCCACGGAGGTACTGCCGGCGTCGCCGCCGTTGCCGCCGCCGCCGCCGGTGCCGCCTGCGCCGCCTGCGCCGCCGTTGCCGGTCCCGGTGGCCTTGCCGCCGTTGCCGCCGGTGCCGCCGGTGCCGGCGCCCCCGCCGGTGCCGCCCGCGCCGCCCGCGGTGCTGCTGCCGGAGGTGGCGTCGTTGTTGGCGCCGTCGGCGCCGGTGCCGCCGCTGCCGCCGATGCCGCCGTTGCCGCCGGCGCCGGCGTTGCCGCTGCCCGTCGAGGCGCCGCCCGTTCCGCCCGCGCCGGCGTTACCACCGGTGCCGCCGTTGCCGCCGACGGCGCCGCTGTTGGAGGCGCTGGTGCTGCCGTCGCCGCCGCTGCCGCCGTTGCCGCCTGCGCCGCCTGCGCCGGCGGTGCCGGCGTTGCCGCCGCCGGTTGCGGTGCCGCCGACGCCGCCGGTGCCGCCGGTGCCGCCGGTGCCGCCGGTGCCGCCGTTATAGCCGCTGCCGCTGATGGCACTGCCGCCGTCCGCGCCGTTGCCGCCGTTGCCGCCGCTGCCGCCGGTGCCGCCGTTGCCGGCATTGCCCCCGCCGGTGGCGGTGCCGCCGGTGCCGCCGGTGCCGCCAGCGCCGCCGTTGTTGCCGTTGCTGCCGTTGTTGCCGCTGTCGGCGGTATCGCCGGTGCCGCCGGCGCCGCCGGTGCCGCCGTTGCCGCCAGCGCCGCCGTTGCCGCCGCCGGTTGCGGTGCCGCCATCGCCGCCGGTGCCGCCGCTGCCGCTCGCGCTGGTGTTTCCGTTGGCCGCGCTGCCCGTGCCGCCCGTGCCGCCGGCCCCGCCGGCGCCCGCATTGCCGGTGCCACTTGCGGCGCCGCCCGCGCCGCCGTGGCCGCCGGTCCCGCCGGGAATGCCGTCGATGCCCTCCCCGGCTTGCCCGCCGGCGCCGCCGGTGCCGGCGTTACCGCTGCCGGTTGAATTGCCGCCCGCGCCGCCGGTGCCGCCCGCCCCGCCAGTGGTGCCGCTACTGAAATTTGTGCCCTCAGCGAGGCCTCCGGCGCCGCCAGCGCCGCCAGTGCCGGCGGTGGCACCGTCGGTAGCGTTCCCGCCGGCGCCGCCCGTACCGCCCGCGCCGCCCGCGCCGCCATTGGAGTTGGCAAGGTCGTCGGCGCCGTGGCCGCCGTTCCCGCCGGCGCCCCCATTGCCGGCGGTGCCGCCGCTGCCGTCGCCGCCGGCGGACCCGCCGGCGCCGCCGATCCCGCCCGCGCCGCCCACGCCGATGGTGCCCGTCCCGCTGTTGACGCCGCCGTCGCCGCCGTTCCCGCCCGCGCCACCCACGCCGCCATTGCCGTTGGCGCCGCCCGACAGGCCCTGTCCGCCGTCCCCGCCGGCGCCGCCGTTCCCACCCGCGAGGCCGCTGGTATGGGCGCTGTTGGTACTTCCTCCGCTGCCGCCGGCGCCGCCAGCGGCGCCCGTTCCTCCAGTACCCCCGGCTCCGACACTCCCGCCGGTCCCACCGGTGCCGGCGGCTCCGCCGGCGCCGGCGGAGCCGCCCGCGCCGCCGCCTCCGCCGTTCCCGCCGGCGACGAAGGTGCTGGTGCTGCCTGAGACGCCGTTGCCGCCGATCCCGCCCATACCGCCGGTACCGCCGGCGCCGCCCGTGCCGTTGGTGCCGCCGTAGCTGCTGTCGCCGCCGGCCCCGCCGTTGCCGCCGGCCCCGCCGACCCCGCCCGCATAGCCGCTGTTACCGACGGTGCCGTTGTTACCGCTGCCGTTATCGCCGGTCCCGCCGTTGCCGCCGGTGCCGCCGACTCCGCCGGTGCCGGCGCTGCCCCCGATGCCGGTGCTGCCGAACACCCCGCCCGAGCCGCCGCTGCCGCCGGAGGCACCCGCGCCGCCGTTGCCGCCCGCCCCGCCGGCGCCGCCGGCGCTGCTGCTGCCCGCCCCGCCGGCGCCGCCGTTGCCGCCGGTGCCGCCGGCCCCGCCGTTGCCGCCAACCCCGCCGGAAAACCCGAGCAGCCCGCCGGCCCCGCCGGCGCCGCCGACCCCGCCATTGCCACCCGTGGCGCCGATGCCGCCCTCACCGCCGGCCGTGCCGGCGGTGCCCGTGCCACCGGCGCCGCCGTTGCCGCCGTCGGCGCCGGCGCCGCCCAACCCGAACAGCCCGCCGGCCCCTCCGGCCCCGCCGGCCCCGCCGGTCCCGGCGATGCCGTCGGCACCGGCACCGCCGCCGGCGCCACCGGATGCACCGCTCCCGCCGGAACCCGTCAGCCACCCACCGGCGGCTCCGGCCGCACCCGCCCCGCCCGCCCCGCCGGCCCCGCTCCCCGAGTTGATGCCCCCGGCCCCGCCGGCCCCGCCGGCCCCGCCGTCACCGAAGGCCCTGATGCCGGAGGGCCCCGCGGTGCCTGCCGAACCGCCGGCCCCGCCGTCCCCGGCGGTCCCGCTGCCGCTGACAGCACCCCCGTCTCCGCCCGCCCCCCCTGAGCCGGCCCCGCCGTACACCAGCCCGCTGTGCCCGCCGCTGCCTCCGGCCCCGCCGGCGCCGCCATCACCCGACGTCGACCCGCCGGCGCCACCGTCACCGCCTGCCCCGCCGTTCCCACCGCTGCCCACCAACCACGCGTTGCCGCCGGCACCACCGGCGCCCCCGTTTGCTCCTGAGCCGGTCGAGCTGCCCGCCGCCGTCGCGCTCCCGCCGGCCCCGCCGGTGCCGCCGCTGCCAAGTAACCGGCCCCCGGAGCCGCCCGCACCGCCGGCCGCACCGGCACCACCGGCACCCCCGGCGCCGCCGTTGCCGATCAACCCCGCCTTCCCGCCGGCCCCCCCGGCCTGACCGGCCGCGCCCGACCCGCCGGCCCCGCCGTTACCCAACAACCACCCGCCATCCGCACCGGCGCCCCCGCTGCCCGCGGTGGCGTCGTTGCCGTTACCGATCAAAGCGCGACCGGTTACGTCCTTGAACGGTTCGAAAACCGCGCCGTTGGCTGCCGGCTTCGCGCTGGCCAGTGCCGAGGCGCTGGCCGCCTCCGCGGCCCCGTAGGAAGCGGCCCCGGCGGCCAACGTCTGGACGAACCGGTCGTGAAACGCCGCCACCCGAGCGCTGAGTTGTTGATAGTCGCGCCCAAACGCCGAAAACAGCGACGCCACCGCCGCCGAGACCTCGTCATCGGCGGCGGCCACCACCCCGGTTGTCGGGATTGCCGCCACTGCGTGAGCGATGTTCAGCGATGAACCGACGCCGGCCAACTCCGCCGCCGCCGCCTCCACCACATCGGGCCCGACCAGCACAAACGACATCAGTCACCTCCACCAGCACCCGGCCTGACCAGGTAGTCGGCCAGCTAGCAGCCACACCATACGGCGACCCGCAGGACTGGATTAGGTTTCGGCAATAAAAATGCGCCCAACTTGAGGGCGCTGCTAAGCCCGGCGTTTGTCGCCGCTCACGCCCCGTCTCAAGGGCGGCATCGGCGGCGGAATCGCACGGTATTCAACGCGATCTGCCCCCTCACCGAGGTGACAGGTGAGGGGGCAGAACACTTATTCAGTTAGGGCATCCGATTAGGGCATTCGGTCAGGGCATTCGGTCAGGGCAACAGCGCCGAGAAGGGGTGCGTCACCGACCAGACCGGGTGGGTCAGGTCCTGGGAGTAGTGGTACACCGGGTGAGTCGGCGGCGGCTCCGGGCGCATGCCCTGGCCTGGGTGCATCGCGGCACCGCCCGGGTGCATCGGGCCGCCGGCCGCGTGCATCGGGCCGCCGGGGCTCATCCCGGGCTGCCCGGGGGCGGCGTTAGCAACCGCGGGTCCTACGAAAGCGCCGGCCAGCGACAGCCCAAACGCGCACAGGACGCTCGCCGACAGGGTGCGAATCCTCGACATCATCAAACTCCCTTCGTTGGTGTTCGGTGCGTCCCTCAACCGAGCCGTCGACGCTGAGTACCTCCATGGACTCCGGCTCGGCGGTGTTGAGCGCTACCGTCCGCCTCTCAAATTGTCATCTGTGATTGACAATTAGAACTGTAGTAGGGCCCGGGTGAACTGTCAACCCCGGTTGTCAATCAGCAACACGCAGCATCTTGCCAGCCGTTTCAACGAGCGACACCGGTTGCGGTCGCCTAGCGTCGTTGGTAGGCAGGCGATCGCAAGCGCGGCGAAGCCGGGCGCAGCGGGTCGTCTGCAAACATGGCAGGCGATCGCAAGCGCGGCGAAGCCGGGCGCAGCGGGTCGTCTGCAAACATGGCAGGCGATCGCAAGCGCGGCGAAGCCGGGCGCAGCGGGTCGTCTGCAAACATGGCAGGCGATCGCAAGCGCGGCGAAGCCGGGCGCGGCGGGTCGTCTGCAATCGGTTTCAGGATCGCGAGCGCGGTGAGCACGGGTTGGGGGCAGCCACAATGGGTGAGGTCAACGGCCCCGCCGGCGCGCCGCCCACTCGCATCGCCACTCCCATGAGGCGGGTGGCCGCTGCCTGTCTCGTCGGCTCGGCGATCGAGTTCTACGACTTCCTTATCTATGGAACTGCGGCGGCGCTGGTGTTTCCCACCGTTTTCTTCCCGCACCTCAGCCCCGGCGTGGCGACGATTGCCTCGATGGGCACCTTCGCCGCGGCGTTTCTGTCCCGGCCGGTCGGCGCCGCCGTCTTTGGGCATTTCGGTGACCGGCTGGGCCGCAAGGGGACGCTGGTCGCCACGCTGCTGCTCATGGCCGTGGCAACGGTGTCCGTCGGCTTGGTCCCCAGCACCGCCGTCATTGGCGGGGCGGCCCCGCTCATCCTGGTCGCCCTGCGGCTGCTGCAGGGGTTCGCGGTCGGCGGCGAATGGGCGGGATCGGTCTCGCTGAGCGCCGAGTACGCGCCGCCCGGTAAACGGGGCTTGTACGGCATGTTCACCCCGCTCGGCGGCGGCTGCGCGGCCATACTGAGCGGCCTGACCTTCCTCGGTGTGAACCTGACCATCGGCGACAACAGCGCGGCCTTCATGCAGTGGGGCTGGCGCCTGCCGTTCCTGTTCAGCGTGGTGCTGATCGCGGTCGCCTTCTACGTGCGGCTCAACATCGACGAAACCCCGGTCTTCGCCGAGGAGAAAGCCCGCCACCTGGTCCCCGAGGCACCGCTGACGGAGGCGTTGCGCCTGCAGAGCCGGGAAATCGGCCTGGCCGCGGGCGGATTGCTGGGCGGTTTCGGCTTTGTCTACATGGCCAACACCTACCTGACCATGTACGCCCACTCCCAGCTCGGGTTTTCCCGCAACCTCATCTGGACCGTCGGCGCGCTGGGCGGGGTGGCAAGCATCACGTCGGTGGTGTTCTCGTCCAGGCTGTCTGATCGCTTCGGGCGGCGCCGCGTGATGCTGCTCGGGTGGATGCTGTGTCTGCCCTGGTCGTTCGTGGTGATGCCGCTGATGAACACCGGTAGGCCCGCGGTCTACGCGACGGCCATCGTGGGCATGCTCGCCGTCGCCGGCATTGGGGCGGGACCGGCGGCCGCGTTCATCCCCGAACTTTTCGCCACCCGGTACCGCTACAGCGGAGCGGCGCTGGCGGTGAACCTCGCCGGCCTCATCGGCGCGGCCTTGCCGCCGCTGATCGCGGGCACGCTGCTGGCCACCTATGGCAGCTGGGCGATCGGCGCCATGCTGGCCACCCTCGCCCTGGCCAGCCTGGTGTGCACCTATCAGTTGCCCGAAACGAACGGAACGGCGCTTCGATTCACCCGAGGCGCCGTCGTCGGCGACAAGGCCCGCCGAGCTGGAGCCGCCCGGCGGTAGCCGCGAAATCGGGCTCAATCAGTTGGCGTGCAGGTCCTCGTTGAGCGCGATGCCCTGACCGCCGCGCGCCACCACCTCGACCGCCCCGGTCACCGAATTGCGCCGGAACAGCAGGTTGCTGGCGCCGGAGAGCTCGCGGGCCTTCACCGACTTGCCTTCGCGCGTGGTGACTTTCGTCCCGGCGGTGACATACAGGCCGGCTTCGACGACGCAGTCGTCGCCCAGCGAGATGCCCAGCCCGGCGTTGGCGCCCAGCAGGCACCGCTGGCCGATCGAAACGACTTCCGCGCCACCGCCGGACAGCGTGCCCATGATCGACGCCCCGCCGCCGATATCGGAGCCGTCGCCCACCACCACGCCCGCCGAGATACGGCCCTCCACCATCGACGCGCCGAGGGTGCCGGCGTTGAAGTTGACGAAGCCCTCGTGCATGACGGTGGTGCCCGGCGCCAGGTGCGCACCCAGCCGCACCCGGTCGGCGTCGGCGATGCGCACCCCGGTGGGCAGGACGTAGTCGACCATGCGGGGGAACTTGTCGACGCCGTAGACGGTCACCGGTCCGTGGCGGCGCAGCCTGGCCCGGACGGCTTCGAATCCTTCGATCGCGCAAGGTCCGTGATTAGTCCACACCACATTGGTCAATACCCCGAACAAGCCGCCGGCGTTCAGCCCATGCGGCGCGACCAGCCGGTGCGAAAGCAGATGTAGCCGCAGGTATGCGTCGTAGGCGTCGGCGGCGACATCGTCCAGTGAGCCGATGACCGTACGGACGGCGATGGTCTCGGTGTGGCGGTCGTCGTCGCGGCCGATCAGCGCGGCCAGGTCGGGGGGCACGTCGGACACCGCCAGTCGCGTCGTGGCGCTGGTGCCCCCGTCGCTCAGTTCGGGTGCGGGAAACCAAGTGTCGAGGATCGATCCGTCGGACGCCAGCGTCGCCAGCCCAATGCCCGTCGCGCCTGCAGCTCCAGTCACGGCGGCCAGGTTACTTGCTGGCCTAGAGAGCATGAACCACTACCCTTGGGGTCGTGCTGGACTTGCGTGGGGATCCGATCGAGCTGACCGCGGCGCTGGTCGACATCCGCAGCGAGTCGCGCGACGAGGCGCGCATCGCCGGCGAGGTCGAGGCCGCGCTGCGCGCGCAGGCACCCGGCTTCGAGATCATCCGCAACGGCAACGCCGTGCTGGCTCGTACCGCATTCGGCCGGCCGACGCGGGTGCTACTGGCCGGGCATCTGGACACCGTTCCGGTGGCCGACAACCTGCCCAGCCGCCGCGAGGGCGGCGAGCTGCACGGCTGCGGCACCGCCGACATGAAGTCCGGCGACGCCGTGTTCCTGCACCTGGCGGCCACCGTCGCCGAACCGGCCCACGATCTGACGCTGGTGTTCTACGACTGCGAGGAAATCGATTCGGCGGCAAACGGTTTGGGCCGCATCGAGCGCGAGCTACCGGACTGGCTGGCCGCCGATGTGGCCATCCTCGGCGAGCCCACCGCCGGCTACATCGAGGCCGGCTGCCAGGGCACGCTGCGGGTGGTGCTCAGCGCCACCGGAACACGCGCGCATTCCGCGCGATCCTGGCTGGGCGACAACGCAATTCACAAGCTGGGCGCGGTGCTGGACCGGCTGGCGGCCTACCGGGCGCGCAGCGTCGACATCGACGGGTGCGTCTACCGGGAGGGCCTGTCGGCGGTGCGCATCGACGGGGGAGTGGCCGGCAACGTGATCCCCGACGCGGCTTCGGTGACGGTGAACTTCCGCTTTGCCCCCGACCGGTCGGTGGACGCGGCGCTGCACCACGTCCACGACGTGTTCGACGGGCTCGAGGTGGGCATCGAGCTCACCGACTCCGCGGCCGGCGCGCTGCCGGGCCTGTCGCAGCCGGCCGCCAAGGCCCTGGTCGAGGCGGCGGGCGGGCAGGTCCGGGCCAAGTACGGCTGGACCGACGTGTCCCGGTTCGCCGCCCTGGGCATTCCGGCGGTCAATTACGGGCCGGGTGACCCCAACCTGGCGCACCGGCGCGACGAACGGGTGCCGGTCGACCAGATCACCGATGCGGTGGACATGTTGCGCAGCTACTTGGGCGGCTAGCTGTTGGGCTGGCCGTCCGCGCCGTAGCTCCCGCCCGTCCCGGAATGGCCGGGGGAGCCGGGAGCGACGGTGCCCAGACCGGCGACGCCACCGGGCCCGCCGGCGCCCGCAGTGCCACCAACGCCGGCTTGGATGCCGTTGAGGAAGTTGCTCCCCGCACTGTTGCCGCCGTCGCCGCCGTTGCCGCCGTCGCCGCCGTCGCCCCCGCTGCCGCCGGTGGCGCCGTTGCCGCCCCCGCCGCCGCCACCCGCGTTGCCGCCGTCGCCGCCGCCACCGCCGTAGCCGCCGGGTCCGAAAGTCGTTCCGTTCGCGTTGTCGCCATCGCTGCCGTTGGTGCCGTCGCCGCCGTCGCCGCCGTGGCCGCCGTCACCGCCGTTGCCCGTTCCCGAGGCCGTGCCGCCCGTCCCGCCGTAACCGCCGTTGCCGCCACTGCCGCCCATTGAGCCCATGTTGCCGTTACCGCTTCCCGCGAACCCGGGCGCGCCGCCGTTAGCGCCGGTGCCGCCCCCTCCGCCGTTGCCGGCGTCGTCTGCCCCCGCGGCGGCACCGCCGGTGCCGCCGTAACCGCCGTCGCCGCCCTCGCCTCCCGAGCCGGAGACGCCGGACTCGCCTTCGTCGGCGCCGTTGCCACCCGTCCCGCCGCCGCCGCCGTTCCCCCCGGACCCGCCGTCTCCGGCGGTGCCTCCGGAGCCGATGTGGCTACCACCAATGCCGACACCGGCGCTGCCGCCGGCGCCGCCCTGGCCTCCTACGCCGCCCGTGCCGCCCTGGCCACCGACGCCGGCAATATCACCGTCGTCGATGGCCTCGATGCCGTCGCCGCCGTTGCCGCCCTGGCCGCCGCCGCCCCCGTTGCCGCCGTCACCCCCGTCTCCGTCCGTGCCCGCGGAGCCGTGTGCGGCCGTACCGCCGAGGCCGCCGGCCCCGCCGGCCCCGCCATTGCCTCCCGCGCCGCCGTCGCCCCCGACGCCGCCGATACCGGAGGTGTCCTCCGTGGCGAGGGCGCCGTCGGCACCGCCACCGCCGGTGCCGCCGTCGCCGCCCTGGCCGCCGGTGCCGCCGTCGCCGCCGTCGCCGGATGTGGAGCCGCCGATCCCGCCGTTTCCGCCTGCACCACCCGCCCCGCCGGTGCCGCCCTGGCCACCTCTGACGTGAACGTCGCCGGAGTCGGCGCCGTTAGCGCCGTCGCCGCCCTTGCCGCCGTCGCCCCCTCTCCCGCCGTCGCCGACGGTCCCGCCGGTGCCGCCGGTTCCGCCGTTGCCGCCGTTGCCGGCGCCGTAGCCGTTGCCGCCGTCGCCGCCCTTGCCGCCGTTGGTGATTGCGCCGTCGTCGCCGTCGGAGCCGCCGGCGTCGCCAGCGCCGCCGCTGCCGGGTGTGCCGGCGATACCGCCATTGCCGCCGTTGCCGCCATTGGGGTTGACTTCGTTGCCGGCAGCCCCGTCGCCGCCGTCACCGGCCGTGCCAGCGTTGCCGCCCCTGCCCCCGTCACCGCCGCCGGCGCCGTCGCCACCATTGCCGCCATTGCCGCCATTTCCGCCGTTTCCGCCGGCGCCGTTGTTGGTGCCGGCGATGCCGGCCGCGCCGGTTATGCCGTTGCCACCGTTGCCACCGTCCCCGCCGTTGCCGCCGTTAGCGACGGTGCCGTCGGCGCCGTTGGCGCCGGCCGTGCCGCCGGTACCGCCGGTGCCGGCCGACCCGCCGGTACCGCCGGTGCCGGCCGTGCCTGCGTTGCCGCCGTTGCCGCCGTTGCCGCCGTCGGGGTTGGCTTCGGTGCCGGCGGCGCCGTCTCCGCCGGTGCCGGCAGTGCCCGCGTTGCCGCCCTTGCCGGCGGCCCCTCCGTTGCCGTTGGCGCCCGCAGAGCCGTTATCGGCGGTGCCGCCGGCCCCGCCGGCCCCGCCGTCACCGCCGTTGCCGCCGTTGCCGGCGTTGCCACCGGTGCCGCCGGTGCCGTTGTTGGTGCCGGCATGGCCACCCGAGCCGACGACGCCGTTGCCCCCGCCGCCGCCGTCGGCGCCTGTGCCGCCGGTGCCGCCGGTGCCGCCGTTACCTGAGCTGGTGCCGCCGTTGCCAGCGTTGCCGCCGTCGCCGCCGGCACCGCCGGCCGCGCCGTCGGTGCCATTGCCGTCGCTGCCGGTGACGCCGGACGCACCGGCAAGACCGCTGCCGCCGTTGCCGCCGTTGCCGCCGTTGCCGGCCGCGCCGGCGTTGCCGCCATCACCGCCCTTGCCGCCGACCAAGCCGTTACCGCCGGCACCGCCGTTGCCGCCGTTGCCGACCGAGGTGCCGCCGGTTCCCCCGGTCCCGCCGGCCCCGGCGACCCCACCGGTGGGGGGAGCCCCACCGCCCTGGGGCAACACCGCGGTTCCGCCCTTGCCGCCAGCGCCGCCGGCGCCGTTCGCGCCCGCGTCCCCGCCGTCTCCGCCCGCCCCGCCGACCAGGCCGTTACCGCCGGTTCCGCCGGCGCCGCCGTCGCCCGTCGACGAGCCGCCGTTACCGCCGGCCCCACCGGCGCCGGCGGTCCCGCCGATGTAGCCGCCGCCGAACTGGCCGAACTCCGAGGGTCCGCCACCGCCGCCGGTGCCGCCCGTGCCGTTCGCGCCGGCATCGCCACCGGCTCCGCCTTTGCCGCCGGGTGCGCCGAGGCCGCCGTTGCCGCCGTTGCCGCCGTTGCCGGCCATCGAGCCGCCGGTGCCGCCGTTCCCGCCGTTACCGGCCGTCCCGCCGCCGGTGCCGACGCCACCGGGCTGGGTGAACTCGGAGGCTCCGCCGATGCCGCCGTTGCCGCCGTTGCCGTAGGCCCCGCCCTTGCCGCCGTCCCCGCCGTTTCCGCCGGCCTGGCCCATGACGGTGCTGCTCCAGCCGTCGCCGCCTGCCCCGCCGTTGCCACCGCTGGTGACCGAGGCGCCCGTGGTGCCGGCGGTACCGGTGATGCCGCCACCCCCTGTGCCCGGCGCGCCGCCGGCACCACCGGCACCGGCGGTGCCCGGGTTGCCGCCGTTGCCGCCGGCCCCACCGTTGGGGTTAGCGGCGGTGCCCGCGGCGCCGACGCCGCCGCTGCCGCCGGTGCCCGCCGCGCCGCCGACCCCGCCCTGGCCGCCGTCACCGGCGCTGCCCGCGGTGCCATTGGTGGCCGTGCCGCCGACCCCGCCCTGGCCGCCGGCACCGCCGGGGGCCCCGTTGCCGCCGTTGCCGCCGTTGCCGGCGGCGCCGTTGTTGACACCGGCCACACCCGCGCTGCCGGTGGTGCCGTTACCGCCGGCGCCACCGGTCCCGCCGGTGCCGCCGACCCCGCCCGTGCCGCCGTTGCCGGATTGCGTGCCGCCGGGCCCGCCGTTACCGCCGTTGCCGCCGTTACCACCGGCCATGCCGTCGGTGCCGTTGCCGTCACTGCCTGTCACACCCGCCAAGCCGGCCCCGCCCTTACCGCCGTTGCCGCCGTTACCGCCGTTGCCGGTCGTCCCGCCGCTGCCGCCGGGCGAGCCGTCACCGCCCCTGCCGCCCGGCGCGGTGGCATCACCGCCGTTGGCGCCGTTGCCGCCGCTGCCGCCGTCGGCGCCGTCGCCGCCGGCCCCGGCGGCCCCGCCGTTGCCGCCGAGCGACCCTGCGTTGCCGCCGGCCCCGCCGTTACCGCCGTCGCCGGTGCCGTCCTTGGCGCTGCCGCCGGCCCCGCCGAGTCCGCCGTTGCCGTAGGCGCCGCCGTTTCCGCCGGCGCCGCCGTTGCCGCCGGACGTGCCCGCGGCGGCCTGAGAGTCGTTAGCGGCGTCGTAGCCCATTCCGCCGGCCCCGCCGTTACCCCCACTGGTGACCGGGGTACCGGAAGCACCGCCGGCACCGGCCTGGGCGCCGGCTCCGCCGGCCGCCCCACCGGCTCCGCCCGCGCCAGGGGTCCCGGGGTTGCCGCCGGTCCCGCCAGCGCCGCCGACGGTATCCGCCGCGGTTCCGGCCGCGCCTGCCCCGCCGTCGCCGCCCGCCCCGGCGGTGCCGCCGGCCCCGCCGGTACCACCGTCGCCGTTGGCGCCGGCATGGCCGCCCAGCGCCGAGCCGTTGCCTCCCACACCGCCCGCGCCGCCGACGCCCCCGGTGCCGCCATTACCGCCGTTGCCGGCGTCGCCGCCGGCCCCGCCGTTCGTGCCGGCCACCCCGGCCGCCCCGGCCACCCCGGCGCCGCCGGTGCCCCCGACGCCGCCCGCCCCACCGACCCCGCCGGCGCCGCCATTGCCGCCCAACAAGCCGCCCGTGCCGCCGGCGCCACCGGCACCGCCGGTGCCGCCCACGCCGCCGGTACCGCCGGCCATCGCCAGCGTGCCCGTCGTGCCCGCCTGTCCGGTGGTGCCGGCCCCGCCGGCACCACCATTGCCGCCGTTGCCCCATAGTCCGGCATCGCCGCCCCTGCCGCCGGCCTGCCCGGCCGCACCGGCACCACCGTTGCCGCCGTTGCCGTACAGCCATCCGCCGCCCCCACCGGCCTGTCCGGTGCCCGCCGCCCCGTCAACGCCGTTGCCGATCAGCGGGCGCCCGGTCAGCAACTTCACCGGCGAAAAGAACCCCAGGTTCTGCAGGTCCTGCTGCAACGTCTGCAGCGGCGCGGCATTGACGGCCTCGGCGGCCGCATACGCGCCTCCCGCCCCGTTCAAGGTCCGCACGAACTGCGCATGAAACGCCGCCGCCTCGGCACTGCGCGCCTGAAATTGCTGGGCGTGGCCAGAAAACAGCCGCGCGATGGCCGCCGACACCTGGTCCCCGGCCGCAGCGACCACCGCGGTGGTCGGGCCCGCAGCGGCCGCGCTGGCCTCAGTCACCGACGAGCCGATCCCCGCCACATCCGCCGACGTCGCCGCTAACAATTCTGGTGCTGCGAGTAAATACGACATCACTGCCTCCAACCCGACTGCCCGACCACGCAGATATGGGGTCAGCCATGGTTATCACGAACGGACCGCAGAATTTTGGATTTCCATTACACTCCATCACCTTTGCTTGCCAGCGGGCAGACCGCAGTACCTGCTCGCCGACCGCAGTTGTGTCGTCAGGTTGGTCCCTGATGCGGAGGACGCAGGCTCGGCCGGCATGCTCTGCTGGCCTGGGTCGGCTGCCGCGTGCCGGTCGTCGCGACGGCTCAGTCGAGGACGGAGCCGGAGATCTTGGCGAATTTTGGAAGGTCCCCGACCGCCGACTCGCTCGCGACGCCAGTGCCACCGGCTGGATGGCGGAGTTGGGCTTGCCACCCGCTTGCGGGGGGCCGCACTAGCGTGACGCTCGGCGCCGGCGGTCACGCCAGCGTGACGCTCGGCGGCTACGCCATCAAACCGTCACGGTGTCACGGTGACGTCGACGCTGTCCGCGCCCGCGTTGGCGACGACGGTCAGCACGGGCGCGTTGGCCGCCGAGGTGACCTGCCCGCCGGTGACCGTCACGTGATAGCCGCTCGGATACTCCACGGGCGGCACCGAGATGTTGGTCTGCTCGGTGGGGGAGAAGCGGCCCTGGCCGTCGACGCGCTGGGTTGAGTACGACAACCGGAAGGTGCCCGACGAGAACGACCAGGACTTCGGCGTCCCCGCGATCTCCTGCGGGTAGGGCGCCGCGAGCACCCCCAGCTTGGCCGTGTTGACGTTGCTGCCGGTCGGTGGCTGGCTGGGATCGAAGACCAGCGCCTGCTCGGTCGGCGACGAGCTCGTCTTGTCGTTGCCCGTGTACGCCCACTCCAGCCACCCGACGTGGTCTTCGTCGGCCCGCTGCAAGACCCCGGCGAGGTTGGCCAGATCGTTGGTGGCGCCGAACTCGGTCAGCAGCGCCGGGATGTGGTGGATGCCCGTGTAGCGGCGCGCGTTGTTGAAGATCGCCCGGTCCTGCTGGCTGCAGGTGATGTTCTGTGCAAACTCCGTCTCGAAGGCGCAGTAGTCGTGGAAGGAGAACGCCGTGCGCGGGTCGTTCACGTTGCCGAGGTCGGTGTGGATTACCTGGCTGAACAACACGTTCGGCTCGAAGAACACCAGCGTGGTCGTGTCCTCGCCGCGAATCGCCGGCACTACGCGGTTGTAGAGCGTCCGCAGCTTCGCGTCGTTGAGCAGGCAGCCCACCACCGGGTTCGCGCACGGCTCCCACACCAGTCCCGGCCACGGCTCGTTCAGCAACTCGTAACCGAAAACCCCCGGGTTGCCGCGGAAGTAGCCCGCGACGTGCGCCCAGGTGCGCGCGTAGTGGTCCTGCAGCCCGACCCCGTCGGAGGCAGGTGCGTTGCGCCAGAAGGAGTTCCAGGCGAAGTCCTGGGCGGGGTTGGCGAAGTAGTTGCCGGGGAAGCCCAGCTGCGGGTTGGGCAGCCCGCCCGACTGCACGGCCCAGGCCGGCGCGCCCTCGCCCTGGAACGCCTCGTTGTACATGTCCTGATGGAAGTCGAGCAGGCTGAGGACGCCTTGTGCGGCAAGCTTCTGCACGGTCGTCGCGATCGACGCGAGGTAGGTGTCGTCGTAGGTGCCGGGCTGGGGCTCCACGGCTGCCCAGATGACGCCCACCCGCATCGCGTTAAACCCATTGGCCCCAAGGAAAGCCGCGTCGTCGTCGCCGAACCCGTCGGCGGACGGCTCGTACGGCGGCACCTTGTACACCTGGTTGAGCCCGTGCAGCACCACCACGCGCCCGTCGACGTCGGTGAACCAGGTGTCCGTGCGACCGAGCGGCAGCACCGGTCCGACGGCGGCGGCCCGCGCCGGGGCGGGGGCGACAATCGACGAAGCGTGCATCGCCAGCCCGGCGATCAGCACGCCGGCCGCGACCAGGTTGGCCGCGCGGGACGGGCGGATACGCACTGTGCCTCCAACCCCCGGCTGGACCTCAGCTGCTGAAATCACTGGTGCAAACAGTGAGGCGCCAGTGTCACTCTGGAAACACGATGGGGTTACGGTTCGCCCACAATGCGGCGCGCCTGGGCCGCGGCATCGGCGGCCGCCGCGCGCATCCCGGCCGCGGCCAGCTCGTCCGACGCCGCGCGTAGCGCCGCGGCGTCACCGGCCGTCAGCGCCCGCGCGTGCGTGAGAGCGAGCCGGCCTAAGGCGCAGTCGATCTGGTCGCACAGCCGGGTCAGCGGATCCACCGCGCGCGTGTCCCCGAGCCGCACCGCCTCGTGCCAAACACGCATCGCGACCGCCGACTGCCCGCCGCGCTCGGCCATGCGGGCGGCGTCGCGGGCGGCGGCCACCGCGTTGTGCGAATCGCGCATCCCCTTACTAATGGCCAGCCGCCACGCCCGTGCGACACCGAGCTCCGGGCTGAACAGCGCCGAGGTGGTGGCGTGTCGAGATTCAGCTCTGCTCAATGCTTTTGCTGCCCTCGCGATGTCGCCCTGCTGCGCCCGGGCGGTGGCCAGCAGCATCAGCGACAACGGGCCCCACGAATACCCGGTTCGCGCCAAGGTGGCGGCGGCCGGGTCGAGAAGTGTTGCGGCTCGGTCGAACTCGCCCTGGGTGATCAGCACATGCGCCAGCAGCACCTCGCCGATCGCGCGGCCCGGCTGCTGCAGTTCGGCGAAATCCATGAACTGCTGAGCAATTTCACGCGCCGTGTCGAAGCTGCCCACCATCAGCAGCCCGGTGACCTGGCCCAGCCCGATCGTGAAGCGCAGCAGGCCGGGGTGTTCGGCGCCCAGCGCGCGCGCAGCCATCGGCTCGACGTCGTCGAACCGGCCCTGCCGCGCCGCACACAGCGCCGCCGAGCTGGCCGCCCAGGCCACCGCCTGATCGTCGGCGGACGGTGACGCCAGCACCGCGCGGGAGATTTCGACGGCCCGCCCGACGTTGCCGGCGTTCATCGCGAAGGTGGCGCTGAGCGCGTCGAGGGTGACGCGCGGGCCCGCGTCGGTGACCCGGTTGCGGATCGTCCGCAGAAACGCGGTCGCCCGCTCCGGCTCGCCGAGCATGAAGAACTGGTTGGCCGCCCGCACGAGCGTCCAGGCGATCAGCTCCGATTCGGACCCCCCAACGAGTAGTGCCGCGGAGTCGACCGGGGCCAACACGGCCTCGGCCTCGCGGCCCCGGCCCTGCTGCGTCAGGGCATTCGCCAGCGCCAGCCGCGCCGCCAGGTTGCCGTCGTCGGAGCGCCGCAGCGCGGAGCGGGCCAGCCGTTCGGCGAGCAGGAGGTCGCCCAGCCGCAGCGCCTGCTCGGCGGCCTCGACGACCTCGCCGACGGGCTGCGGGGCGTCGCTGTCCACCGCCAGGGAGGCCAGCCGCAGTCGCTCGCTGAGGTGCTCCGACGGGTGCTGGGAGAGCAGCCTGACCAGGTCGGTGCGCCGCCGTCGTGCGCCGTCCTCGCCGAGCGCGGCGCGCGCCCGTTCGGCGAACAGCGGGTGCGCCGTGTACACCACCGGTTCGTCCCCGCGTGCGTCGCGGACCTTGGTTTCCGCCGCGCCCCAGTCCTGCGCCTGCTGCACCGCGCCGTCGCCGGCCAGGGTGGTCAGATGGGCGAGCGACAGCGGCTCCTCGACGGACAGATAGTCCAGCACCGAGCGCGCCGCGCCGGGTAACTCCGCGAGGAATTCGTCGACCTCCGCCGGCGTGGTGGCTCTGCCGCCGGGCGGCTCGATGTCGATGCGCTCCAGCAGGCCATCGGTCCACAGCGCCGCGATGGCCTCGGGCGCCGACCCGGAAGCCGGGTCGCGGGCGCTGACGATCATCCGGGCCGCGCCGGCCAGCGCCAGCTGGTAGACCAGGGTGGCCGACAGGATGTCCAGGTCGTGGGCGTCGTCGACGATCAGCAGCAGCTCGCTCTGCTGTGCGTCGCGGATCAGCGATGCCCGGGCCGCTCGCAGCAGCGCCGCCGGCTTGCCCATGTCGGAGATCTCCACCAGCTGGCTGAAGGCGCCGAACGGGACCACGCGCTCGGTCGGGGTGCCGGTCACCCAGCGGGTGAGCGTGCCCGGGTGTCGTTGCACGTAGTGCTCGGCGGCCAATCGGGCCAACGTGGACTTCCCGACGCCGTCGGGCCCGAGTACGACGGCCCCGCCGGGCAATCCAGCCCCGGGCCCGGACTCACCCAGGGCAACGTCCAGCTGCTCGAGAGCGGCCGCGTGCTGTGGGACGTTCCAACGAATCGGCACGGCCGGATTTTATGGCGCCCGGGGCGGTTTCTGCGACTTGCCTGTTGGTCTACCTTTGGCGGGTATGCGCGCGACACGCGGTTGTGAAGGTGAGTGGGCGGTCGGCGTGTACTGCGCGGCGGGCCCGACGCACCAGGAACTGCTCGCGCTGGCCACCGAACTCGGCGAGGCGATCGCCGAGCGCGGCTGGACGCTGGTCTGGGGTGGCGGCCGCGTTTCCGCGATGGGAGCGGTGGCCTCGGCGGCGCGCGCGCGGGGCGGCCGCACCGTCGGCGTAATCCCGCAGCAGCTGATGCGCCGCGAGATCGCCGACCGAGCCGCCGACGAGCTGATCGTCACGGAGACGATGTCGGAGCGCAAGCAGGTCCTGGAACAACGCTCGGATGCCTTCATCGCGCTGCCCGGCGGGATCGGGACCCTGGACGAGCTCTTCGACGCATGGACCGCGGGCCACCTCGGCATGCACGACAAGCCCATCGTGCTGCTGGACCCCTGGGGGCACTACGACGGGCTGTGGGCCTGGCTGTACGGATTGGTCGACGGCGGGTACATCTCGCAGGGGGCGATGGACCGGCTGGTGGTGGTCGATAAGGTCAGTGCCGCAGTACAGGCGTGCGAACCTGGCTGAGGTCGAGAAACGCGCCAGCCAAACGCACTAACGGAATCGAGGGAAGCCGTGTCTGATCACGACGGTGGCGCGCGTAGAGCGGTCGGCCTGGCCGACATCGCCTCCCGGGTGCCGGGGCTGGTGGCCGACCTGCCGGTGATCGCGCGTGGAGCGCTGACCGGCCTGCTGGTACAGCCGAACTCCAAGAAGTCGATCGGCACGGTGTTCCAGGACCGGGCCGCTCGGTTCGGCGATCGGGTCTTTGTGAGGTCGGGCGGCCGGGAGCTGACCTACCGCGAGGCCAACGCGGCCGCCAACCGGTACGCCGCGGTGCTGGCCGCCCGCGGGGTCGGGCACGGCGACGTCGTCGCCGTGATGCTGCGCAACTCGCCGAACGCGGTGCTGACGATGCTGGCGGCGGTCAAGTGCGGCGCCATCGCCGGGATGCTCAACTACAACCAGCGCGGCGAGGTGCTGGCGCACAGCCTGGGCCTGCTGGACGCCAAGGTGTTGGTCGCCGAGACCGACCTGGTCAGCGCCGTCACCGAATGCGGCGCCGCGGATTACTCGGACAACACGCTGACTGTCGAGGACCTGGAACGGTTCGCGGTGAGCGCGCCCGCCACCAATCCGGCGTCGGCGTCGGCGGTGCTGGCCAAGGACACCGCGTTCTACATCTTCACCTCGGGTACGACGGGATTCCCCAAGGCCAGCGTGATGACGCACCAGCGCTGGCTGCGCGCGCTGGCCGTGTTCGGCGGGATGGGGTTGCGGCTGAAGGATTCCGACACGCTGTACAGCTGCCTGCCGCTGTACCACAACAACGCGCTGACGGTCGCGTTGTCGTCGGTGCTCAACTCGGGGGCGACGCTCGCGCTGGGCACGTCGTTCTCGGCGTCGAGGTTCTGGGACGAGGTGATCGCCAACCGGGCCACGGCGTTCATCTACATCGGCGAGGTATGCCGCTACCTGCTCAACCAGCCGCCCAAGCCCACCGACCGCGCGCACCGGGTGCGGGTGATCACCGGCAACGGGTTGCGGCCGGAGATCTGGACCGAGTTCACCACCCGGTTCGGCATCGAGCGGGTGTGCGAGTTCTATGCCGCCAGCGAAGGCAACACGGCGTTCATCAACATCTTTAACATGCCGCAGAGCACGGGTATCTCGCCGCTGCCGCTGGCCTACGTGCAATACGACCCCGACACCGGCGCCCCGCTGCGCGACAAAAACGGGCGGGTGAGCAAGGTGCCCGCCGGCGAGCCCGGCCTGCTGATCAGCCCGGTCAACAGGTTTCAGCCGTTCGACGGCTACACCGACAAGGACTCGACCGAGAAGAAGCTGGTGCGCAACGCTTTCCGTGACGGCGACTGCTGGTTCAACACCGGCGACGTGATGCAGCCGCAGGGCATGGCGCACGCGTCGTTCGTCGACCGGCTCGGCGACACCTTCCGCTGGAAGGGCGAGAACGTCGCCACGACGCAGGTGGAGGGGGCGGTCGCGTTCGACGACGCGATCGAGGAGTGCACGGTCTACGGCGTCGAGGTTCCGGACACCGGTGGGCGCGCCGGGATGGCCGCGGTCAAGCTGCGCGAGGGCGCCGAGTTCGACGGCAAATCCCTGGCCGACGCGGTGTATGGCCGGCTGCCGGGCTACGCGGTGCCGCTGTTCGTGCGGGTGGCGGGGTCGCTGGAGACCACCTCGACGTTCAAGAGTCGCAAGGTGGAGCTGCGCAAAGAGGCCTACGGCCCCGACGTCGAGGACCCGCTCTATGTGCTGGCCGGACGCGAGGAAGGCTATGTGCCGTTCTACGCCGAATACCCCGACGAAGTCGCGGCCGGTAAGCGACCGCAGGGCTAGCCGCGCCTTGGCCTTTCCGTGAGCTACTCGGGAGCGTCGAACGGGAATTGCTCGCGCAGCACGCGTTTCAGCGCCTTGCCGGTCGGCGTGCGCGGGATGGCGTCGGTGAACACCGCCCGCTTGGGCAGCTTGTAGCGTGCCAGCCGGCCGCCGCAGTGGGCCAGGACGGCGGCTTCGTCCAGGTCGGGGTCGGAGCGCACGACCACCGCCAACGGCGACTCGCCCCACTTTGCCGACGGCATCCCCAGCACGGCGACCTCGGCGATGCCGGGGTGGGAGAGCAGGACGTCTTCGATCTCGGCCGGATAGACGTTCTCTCCGCCGGAGATGATCATGTCCTTGATCCGGTCCTGGATGTAGACGAAACCGTCGGCATCGCGCACCGCCACGTCGCCGGTGTGCAGCCAGCCGTCGATGATCGTCTCGGCGGTCGCCGCCTCGCGGTTCCAGTAGCCGGCCATGATGTGGCGCCCGCGCACCAGTATCTCGCCGGGGTCGCCGACGCCGACGTCATTGCCGTCGAAGTCGACGATGCGCACGTCGGTGTGGAAGAACGCCTTGCCCGTCGAGCCGACGCGCGACACCGCGTCATCTGGGCCGATCACACAGGCCGGCCCGCACGTCTCGGTGAGCCCATAGACCTGGTGTATCTCGATGCCCAGGCCGGCGTAGGACTCGATCAACGTCGGCGGGACCGGTGCCGCCCCACTCCAGATCAGGCGCAGTTGCAGCGACTCGCCAAGCTCGGGGTGATACGTCGGCAGCATGAAGTTCAGCATCGCGGGGACGGCCAGCGTGATCGTGACCCGCTCATCGAGGAACACCTGCCAGATCCGCCGCGGGTCGAAGTGCCGCAGGATGACGAGCGTCACGCCCCAGTAGACACAACCGACCACGGGAGTCAGTGCCCCGACGTGGAACATCGGCAGCGAAATCAGGTAGCGGTCCCGGAACCGGATGTCGACGCTGGCCATCATGGTCAACACCGCCCACTGCACGCTGTCGTGGGTGTGCAGCGCGCCCTTCGGCAGCCCGGTGGTGCCGGAGGTGTACATGATGAACAACGGGTCGTCCCCGTCTGCGTCGACCGAAACCGGATCCGCCGATGCCTGATCGACGAGGGCGTCGAAGTCGCCCGCCCACGCCGGGGTGTCGGCGCCGACGCGCAGCCAATGGGCCACCGGAACGCCGTCCGCACCCCCGCCGCGCGAGTGCAGGTCGGCCACGACGGCGTCGTACTCGGTGTCGGACACCAGCGCTGACGCCCCCGAGTCGCGAAGCATGAACGCCAGCTCGTCGGCGACGAGCCGCCAGTTCAGCGGGACGACGACCAGCCCCGCCCGCGCCGCGGCATAGAACGCCACCACGAACTGGTGACCGTTGGGCAGCAGCACCGCGACCCGGTCGCCCTTGGCCAGCCCCAACCCGGTGAACAGATGGGCGGCCCGGTCGACCTGCTCGTTGAGCTCGGCGAAGCTGAACCGGCGGCCGGCGGCCTCGTCGACCAGCGCCTCCAGGTCCGGATTCAGCAGGGCCCGCTTGGACAGATGCGCTCCGACGTTCATGACACCTCCGACTGGGTTGGGCAGGCTCGATGTACCACCGGGGCGTTGGTGGAGTCAACCCACGGGTCCTCGACCGCAGTCTTCACGGCGACCCGGCAATATGGACGCGTGCAATCAACGCTGTGCGGGCGCCCGGTCGCGGCGGATCGCGCGCTGATCATGGCGATCGTCAATCGCACCCCGGATTCCTTTTACGACCAGGGTGCGACCTTCGGTGACGAGGCCGCCCGCGCCGCCGTCCACCGGGCGGTCGCCGAGGGCGCCGACATCATCGACGTTGGTGGCGTCAAGGCGGGACCCGGCCAGAGCGTCGACGCGGACGCCGAGATCGCCCGGGTGGTGCCCTTCATCGAATGGCTGCGCGGCGCGTACCCGAATCAGCTGATCAGCGTCGACACCTGGCGATCCGGGGTGGCGACGCGGGCCTGTGCCGCGGGGGCGGATCTGATCAACGAGAGCTGGGGCGGCGGTGACCCCGCCATTCCCGTGGTGGCCGCCCGGTTCGGCGCGGGCCTTGTGTGTTCGCACACAGGTGGCGCGCTGCCGCGTACGCGTCCTTTTCGGGTGAGCTACGGTACGACTACCCGTGGTGTGGTAGACGACGTGATCCGCCAGGTCACCGCCGCCGCCGAGCGGGCGGTAGCGGCCGGAGTAGCCCGCGACCGGGTGCTGATCGACCCGACGCATGATTTCGGCAAGAACACGTTTCACGGGCTGTTGCTATTGCGTCACGTGGACGATCTTGTTAAGACCGGGTGGCCCGTGCTCATGTCATTGAGCAATAAGGACTTTGTCGGGGAGACTCTGGGCGTGGGTTTGAAGAAACGGCTCGAGGGAACACTGGCGGCCACCGCGCTTGCGGCGGCGGCCGGAGCCCGCGTTTTTCGGGTGCACGAGGTCGCCGCGACCCGCCGCGTCCTGGAAATGGTGGCCTCGATCCAGGGAACGCGTCTACCGGCGCGAACGGTGAGGGGACTCGCATGACTGCATCGGAGCTGGTCGCCGCGCTGGCCGGCGACACCTGGCTGGCCGACCGCAGCTGGAACCGTCCCCGCTGGACGATCAGTGAACTGGTCGCGGCCAAACAGGGGCGGACGATCTCCGTGGTGTTGCCGGCCCTCAACGAGGAAGCGACCATCGAATCGGTGATCGAGAGCATCTCGCCGCTGGTCGATGGCTGCTATGGGTTGGTCGACGAGCTGATCGTGCTGGACTCCGGCTCCACCGACGACACCGAGATCCGCGCCATCGCCGCCGGCACCCGCGTCGTCAGCCGGGAACAGGCGTTACCCGAGATCCCGCCGCGACCCGGCAAGGGCGAGGCACTGTGGCGTTCGCTGGCGGCCACCAGCGGCGACATCGTGGTGTTCGTCGACTCCGACCTGATCAACCCGCACCCGATGTTCGTGCCGTGGCTGCTCGGCCCGCTGCTCACCCGCGACGGCATTCACCTGGTCAAGGGCTTCTACCGACGGCCGCTCAACGGCGACGCGAGCGACGGCGCCGGTGCCACCGGAGGCGGGCGGGTCACCGAGCTGGTGGCGCGGCCGCTGTTGTCGGCGCTGCGCCCGGAGCTGGGCGGCGTGCTGCAGCCGCTCGGGGGCGAGTACGCGGCCACCCGGGAGCTGTTGACGTCGCTGCCGTTCGCGCCTGGCTACGGCGTGGAGATCGGCCTGTTGGTGGACACCTTCGACCGGCTGGGCCTGGACGCGATTGCCCAGGTCAACCTGGGCGTGCGGGAGCACCGCAACCGGCCGCTGGCCGAGCTGGGCGCGATGAGCCGTCAGGTCATAGCGACCCTGCTCTCGCGCTGCGGCGTCCCCGACTCCGGGGTCGGGCTGACCCAGTTCTTCCCGCAGGGCCCCAACGGTCCCGATGGTGACGGCTACACCCGGCGGACGTGGCCGGTGTCGTTGGCGGACCGGCCACCGATGAATCGGGTGCTGCCACGGTGATCGCCGCCGTGTCAGTGCGATAGGGCAATATCGTCTCCGTGGCGTTGGTGTTGCTGTATCTGGTGGTGCTGGTGCTGGTGGCGATCGTGCTGTTCGGCGCCGCCACCCTGTTGTTCGGCCGTGGCGAGCAACTGCCACCGCTGCCCCGGGGGACAACGGCGACGGTGTTACCCGCGTTCGGCGTCACCGGCGCCGACGTCGACGCCGTCAAGTTCACCCAGGTGCTGCGCGGGTACAAGACCAGCGAGGTTGACTGGGTGCTGGAACGGCTCGGCCGTGAGCTCGAGGTGCTGCGTGGCCAGCTGGCGGCGATCGAGACGGGCGATACCGAACCCGACGCGACGGAACCTCAGGGCGGCGCGGAACGTCAGGACAAGATGTGAGCGATGACGGGCCGGTGCGGTGCGGGTGGGCGAATGGCCAGTCGGGGGCCCACTGGGAGCTGTACCGCGACTACCACGACCAGGAGTGGGGCCGTCCGCTGCGCGGCGGGGTGGCGTTGTTCGAGCGGATGAGCCTGGAGGCCTTTCAGAGCGGCCTGTCCTGGCTGATCATCTTGCGCAAACGGGAGAATTTCCGGCGCGCCTTCGCCGGGTTCGACATCGAAAAGGTGGCCCGCTACACCGATGCCGACGTCGACCGGCTGCTGACCGACGACGGCATCGTCCGCAACCGCGCCAAGATCGAGGCGACCATCGCCAACGCCCGCGCGGCCGCCGACCTCGGGTCTCCCGACGACCTGTCCGGGCTGCTCTGGTCGTTTGCGCCGGCACCGCGGCCCCGGCCCGCCGACGGGTCCGAAATTCCCTCGGCCAGTGCGGAATCGAAGGCCATGGCGGGTGAGCTGAAGCGGCGTGGGTTCCGCTTCGTCGGGCCCACCACCGCTTATGCGTTGATGCAGGCGACCGGGATGGTCGACGACCACATCCGCGACTGCTGGGTGCCCGCCGCCCGCTGACCGGTATCAGATAGCGGGTCTTTGTGCACCTAGCGACCTCGATAGGGAACAATGGGGTAGTGATTTGGCAGTTCAATGTCGGGTATGGCTGGGAATGGAGCACTCGATGGCGGCGATGAAGCCCCGGACCGGCGACGGTCCTCTGGAAGCAACCAAAGAGGGGCGCGGCATCGTGATGCGGGTACCACTCGAGGGTGGCGGGCGACTCGTCGTGGAGCTGACTCCTGACGAAGCCGCGGCGCTGGGGGACGAACTCAAAGGCGTGACCGGCTAAACCCGTCGAGCCCAGCCGTACCGCGAGGGGCTACGGGCAAACCTTGCGGTAGATGTCCAGTGTCTGCTCGGCGACTTGGGCCCACGAGAATTGCTCGACGCAGCGCTGACGTCCTGCATGGCCGTAACGCTCTGCCTTTCCGGGGTCGGCGATCAACTCATTGACAGCCGTGGCCAGTCTGGCCTGATAACCGCTGGGGTCGGCGTCGTAGTGCACCAGCGTCCCGGTCACGCCGTCGGCGACCACCTCGGGTATCCCGCCGACGTCGGAGGCCACCACCGCGGTCGCGCAGGCCATTGCCTCCAGATTCACGATCCCCAGCGGCTCATACACCGACGGGCACACGAAAATGTCTGCTGCCGAGAGGATTTCGCGTAGCTTCCCGATGGGAAGCATTTCCCGGATCCAGTACACCCCGGTGCGACTGCGGGCCAACCCGGCTACCGCGGTTCGCACCTCGTCGGCGATCTCGGGGGTATCGGGCGCGCCGGCGCACAACACCAGCTGCGCATCCGGGCTGAATTCGTGCGCCGCCGCCACCAGATGGGCCACGCCCTTCTGCCGGGTGATCCGCCCGACGAACGCCACGAGCGGCCGGTTCGGATCGACCCCGAGCTCGGCCAGCACCGACCCGGTACGCACCGGCCCCGCCGGATACCAGACGTCGGTGTCGACCCCGTTGCGGATGACGTGCACCACGCTGGGATCCAGCGTGGGGTAGACGCGCAGCATGTCCTCTCGCATGCCGCTGCTGACCGCGATCACGGCGTCGGCGGCCAAAACCGCCGTCTCTTCCACCCAGCTCGACACCCGATAGCCCCCGCCCAGCTGCTCGGCCTTCCACGGCCGCATCGGCTCGAGCGAGTGCGCGGTCAGGACGTGGGGAATGTCGTAGAGCAGCGACGTCAAATGCCCGGCCAGGCCGGTGTACCAGGTGTGTGAATGCACGACGGTGGCCGCCGACGCGGCATTGGCCATCACCAGGTCCGACGACAACGTCGACACCGCCGGGTTGGCGCCATGAAACCGGGGATCGGGCTGATGCGCGATCGCGCCGGGGCGGGGCGCACCCATGCAGTGCACGTCGACGGCGCACAGCCTGCGCAGTTGCGCCACTAGCTCGGTGACGTGTACCCCGGCTCCGCCATAGACCTCGGGAGGGTACTCCCGAGTCATCATCGCCACCCGCATACGGTGCACCGTAGTTCGGCGACGCTGCGGCCCGTGAGTCTGGGTCTAGATGAGGAAGCGAGTTCCCCTGGCAGCGGTTCGCGGGTGCCGTTAGGTTTGACCCATGAGGGAAGCACCACACGTGCTGGGCGTTGTCCTGGCCGGCGGTGAGGGCAAGCGGCTGTATCCGCTGACGGCGGACCGGGCCAAGCCCGCGGTTCCCTTCGGCGGCGCTTATCGGCTGATCGATTTTGTGCTCTCCAACCTCGTCAATGCCCGGTACCTGAGAATCTGCGTTCTCACGCAGTACAAGTCGCATTCGTTGGACCGCCACATCTCGCAGAACTGGCGGTTGTCCGGCCTGGCCGGTGAGTACATCACCCCGGTGCCGGCGCAGCAGCGCCTCGGTCCGCGTTGGTACACCGGCTCCGCCGACGCGATCTACCAGTCACTCAACCTGATCTATGACGAAGACCCGGACTACATCGTGGTTTTCGGCGCCGATCACGTCTACCGGATGGACCCCGAGCAGATGGTCCGGTTCCACATCGAGAGTGGGGCCGGAGCCACGGTGGCCGGCATCCGGATGCCACGTTCCGAGGCGCACGCGTTCGGCTGCATCGAGTCCGACGATTCCGGCCGCATCCGCCGCTTCCTGGAAAAGCCGCTGGAGCCGCCCGGAACGCCCGACGACCCCGACACCACGTTCGTTTCGATGGGCAATTACATCTTCACCACCAAGGTCCTCATCGACGCGATCCGCGCCGACGCCGACGACGACCACTCCGATCACGACATGGGCGGCGACATCATCCCGCGGCTGGTTGCCGACGGGATAGCCGCCGTGTACGACTTCTCCGACAACGAGGTGCCCGGCGCGACCGAGCGCGACCGGGCCTATTGGCGTGATGTCGGGACGCTGGACGCGTTCTACGACGCCCACATGGACCTGGTTTCGGTGCACCCGGTGTTCAACCTGTACAACAAGCGCTGGCCGATCCTGGGCGCATCGGAGAACCTGGCGCCGGCGAAGTTCGTCAACGGCGGCTCGGCTCAGGAGTCGGTGGTGGGCGCCGGCAGCATCATCTCGGCGGCCTCGGTGCGCAATTCGGTGCTGTCGTCCAACGTTGTGGTCGACGACGGTGCCATTGTCGAGGGCAGTGTGATCCTGCCGGGCGCGCGGGTCGGCCGCGGCGCCGTGGTACGCCACGCGATCCTGGACAAGAACGTCGTGGTGGGTCCCGGCGAGATGGTCGGAGTCGACCTGGACAAGGACAGGGAGCGCTTTGCGATCAGCGCCGGCGGCGTGGTCGCGGTGGGCAAGGGCGTCTGGATTTAGGGTCCGGCCACCGCGCTCGGGAGGCTTCAGCAGCGCACGTCACGCCATCGAAATGCCATGAAGCCCAACAGGATCAGCGCCGCATCGGTTCCCAGCAGCCACAGCAGCGGCACCGCGGTGAAGTCACCACCGCCGACCCGCGGGACGTGAGCGAACGGCTCCAGGTCGAGCGCCCACTGGCCGAACCCGGCCAACGAGCCGATCAAGTACAACGCGACGAACGCGACCAGCACACCCCACGCCACGGGCGTGAACCGCGGAGCGAGACCGAACACCGCCACCGTCACCGCGGAAAGCAGCCAGACGGCGGGCAGCTGGACGGCCGCGGTCCCGACCACGACGGGCAGCTTGCCGCCGATATCGCCGGCGGCAGCGCCGTAGACCAGCCCGGCCGCCACTCCTGCACCCAGCATCGCCGCCGCGGACCCAGCCAGGGCCGCCACCAAATGGCTTGCCAGCCAACGAGTTCGGGAAACGGCGCCGGCCAACGTGGTTTCGGCTCGCTGGCCGGACTCTTCCTGGTGCGGCCGCAGGGTGAGCGAAATCGCGAACGCGGCAGCGACCATGCCCATCATGCTGAACGCCACCGTGATGAAGGCCTGCTCCAGGGCGCTGGTGCCGCCCATCCGCGCGACGATGTCGCGTGCGACGCCGGTGGCGCCGATCTCGTCGCCGACGCCGCGCACCACACTGCCCATCACCACGGCAAACAGGCATAGGCCGGCGGTCCACACCAGCATCGCGCCGCGGTCGAGCCGCCACGTCAGCCCGTCGACGCCCCGCAGCCACCCCGCCGCGGTGCCCGGACCGCCGCGTTCGGCGATGAGTCCGGCGCCGACGTCGCGGCCGGCGAGCAGCCGATAGGCCACCGCGGTGAGCGCGGCCGCCGCCGCCACATGCAGCAGCAGGACCCACCAGCGATCCCCGGCGTACGGCCTGACCTCCAGCGACCACCCGAGCGGTGAGAGCCATGACAGGGCACCGGAGCCCGCATCACCGATGGCGCGCAGCGTGAACGCGGCCCCCAACACGGCGAACGCCGTGCCACGCGCGACCCGCGCGCTCGGCGACAGTTGCGCGGCCACCGCTGCCACGGCAGTGAACACCAGGCCGGAGCCGGCCAACGCCGCCCCGAAGGCGAGCGAGCCACCGCGCGGAACGTCGGTGGCGAGCAATCCGGTCGCACCAATCGCGCCGGTGGCGATAGACGCCCCGAACGACAACAGCAGCGCCGCGGTGAGGCTCGCGTACCGCCCGACCGCGGTCGAGTCGATCAGCTCGGTCCGGCCGGTCTCCTCGTCGCCGCGGGTGTGCCGGATCGCGGTGAGGATGACCGCGACCGCGATCAGCAGGTGGAACATCCCCGCTTTCCAAATGCCAACCGCCCCAAGGCTGTTGTTATAGATCTGGCCGTAGAGGGCACGCTGGGCCGGGCTGGCCATGATGGTCGCCGCAAATCCGGCGCGGGCCGCCTCAGTGGGGTAGACCTTTTCGATGCTGCCGACATAAACGCTGCCCAGCGGCAGCGACAGCAGCAATACCCACAGCGGCAACGTGATTCGGTCACGGCGCAGATAGAGCCGCAGCATGCCCAGCGTCCCGGAGAAGTTCGAACCGCCGCGCCGCCCCGGCTGCGGACGGTGGGGCCGATTTAACGTCGCGGTGCTCATCGCGCCGACACCTTCGGATCGTGTGCCTGCTGGCCGTCGGTGTTGTAGTGGCGCAGGAAGAGCTCCTCGAGCGTCGGCGGTTGGCTGACCAGGCTGCGCACACCGGCGTCGCCGAGCACCCGGATGAGGTCGCCGAGGCTCTCGCTGTCCACCTGCACGCGCAGCGTGTCGCCGTCGACGCTGACGTCCTCGACGCCTTTTATCCGGGTGAGATCGCCTGGGTCACGGATCATTTCGGCCCTGATCGAGGTGCGGCTGAGGTGCCGCATCGATTCCAGCGAGCCGCTCTCGACGGTCCGGCCCGCCCTGATGATGGTCACCCTCTCGCACAGGGCCTCCGTCTCGGCCAGGATGTGGCTGGACAGCAGGACCGTCGTCCCGCGGTCGCGTGCTTCGGCCACGCACTGCTGAAACACGTTCTCCATCAACGGGTCCAGGCCACTGCTCGGCTCGTCGAGCAGTAACAGCGCGGCCCGTGACGAAAAGGCGGAGATCAGCGAGACCTTTTGGCGGTTGCCCTTGGAGTAGGCGCGTGCCTTCTTGTGCGCGTCGAGCTCGAAGCGCTCGATCAGCTCCGCGCGGCGCTGTTCGTCGATGCCGCCGCGCATGCGGGCCAGCAGGTCGATGGTTTCCCCGCCGGTCAGCGACGGCCACAACGTGACATCGCCAGGCACATAAGCGATCTGGCGATGCAGTTCGACCGCGTCGGTCCACGGGTCGCCGCCCAGCAGTCGCACGCTGCCGCTGTCGGCTTTGACCAGACCGAGCAGGATGCGAATGGTGGTGGACTTGCCGGCGCCGTTGGGGCCGAGGAAACCGTGCACCTCTCCGGCCCGCACCGTGAGGTCGAGGCCATCCAGCGCCCGAACCGCGCCGAAGTTCTTTGTCAGACTCCTGATTTCGATGGGCGCGAAACCGTCAGCTTGCATGGGATTCTCCTTGATCTTGAGCCGGAACTTGGGCCGCATCTTGGGCGGTATCCTGGGCCGCCACGAATGCGTCGTACATGGTGCGGTCGGTCAGCAGGCCCTCGGTGTAGACCTCGAGGGCGGGTAGCACCATGTCGCGGGCGTAGTCACGCAGCACGGCCCGCAGATCCGTTGGGTTGTTGTGCATTTGTAGATACAGCAGCAGGCCGCCGCCGGCGGTGATGGCCAGATATCTGGCCCGAGCCCTCGGATCGCGGCTTTCCTTGATGGTGCCGGCCCGCACACCGTCCTCGAAATACGATTCGGCGTTGTCAATCATCGTGTTCCACAGCATGTTTGCCAGCTCGCCGCCGGTCTGCAGGCTGCGCACCAGATAGGCGGTGATCGCCGCGTAGGACTCGATTTCGGCCATCTGCGCCAGCCAGGTGGCCGGATCGTTGGACACGATTGCTTCGGACTTGCTGCTGCGTATCTCCTCGGCGACGAAATCGTCGCACGCTCTGCGCAGGCCGTCCTTGGACCCGAAGTGGTGGATGACCAGCGCGGCGCTCACCCCCGCGGCCTCGGCAATGGCCCTAAGCCCCACGCCGAAGCCGCGCTGTCCGAACTGCTCGATCGCGGCATCGCGAATCCGAGCGGTCGCGGTCAGGTCGGCTGAACGCATGTTCAGTACGCTAAACGCGCGTTCAGCCAGGCGTCAAGCGGGCGGCGCGTTAGGAATCCGTAAAGGTTGGATCTGCGGTGACCACGGTCCGGGTTGGCCACCGGCCGGCGGTACTATTCGTCCCGTTACCGAGGGGCCCGAAGCCGCCGGAGCATGAATGGCGCCATGTTTTCCCGGGGGAGGGGATCCGATGAGTGACACGTCCAACCGTCCGGCCCGTCCACTGATCGGGTTCATCACCCGTGATGACGCGCCGCCGATTGCCCCGGCACCGATCAGCCGGGCGTGGATGTCGGAGATGACAGAGGCGCGTACGGGTTGGCCCAATCGGTGCTTGCCGATGCTGATCGCCAACCAAAGCGGCTGGGAGCTGCGCAATCGGTGCGCGTTCACCGCTACATGGTTCGGTCAGGAAGGGGGCGTGGACGTGGTGATCGCGCCCGACAAGCGCGACGCGGGGCAGTGCCTGCCCGCGAGCCACTTCGGCAACGGCATCCTGACCTGGCAGCTGCCGATGGTGTTTCGCACTCCGCCGGGCTACAACCTGTTGGTCCGCGGGCCGGCCAACTATCCGAAGGACGCCGTGTGCGCGTTAGAGGGCATCGTCGAAACCGACTGGGCGAGTGCGAGTTTCAGCATGAGCTGGAAAATCACCCGCAAACTGATGCCGGTACGGTTCGAGGTCGACGAGCCGATCTGCATGATCGTTCCGCAGCGCCGTTGCGAGCTTGAAGAGTTCGCCCCCGAACTGCGGCGCATCGATTCCGATGAGGATCTGGCGCGCAAGCACGAGCTCTTTCTCCGCTCGCGTGACCCGGCCAGCCAACACGAGCAGGCGGAGCGGGTCGCCGCGGGAAAGCAACCGGACTGGCAGGCCGACTACACGCGCGGCAGACACCGGGACGGCGAGGCCGGGACGCCGGATCACCAGACTCGCCGTCATCTTCGTTCGTTTGTCCAGCTTCCAGATCAGGAGCGGCAATAGGACCCGAGGACCCGCCGGGGCCGCTATTGCCGAAGCTGTTCCCTTACCTACTCCCGAACCGCAGCCAGCAGGCCGTCGCCGAGCGGCACCAGCGCCGGGGTGAGCCGCTCGTCCTCGGCGATCAGCCGGGCCGCCTCGCGCACCGCGGTCACCTCGGCGTCGCGGGCCGCGGGGTCACCGGCCCGCCCGCCCAGCGCCGCACGGTGCACGACGATGACCCCGCCGGAGCGCAGCAGGCGGACGCCCTCGACCACATAATCGGGCTGGTCGATCGGGTCCGCGTCGATGAACACCAGGTCGTAGGAGTCGTCGGCGAGCCGGGTCAGCACCTCTTGGGCGCGGCCGGCGATCAGCCTGGTGCGCGACGGCCCGACGCGCGCCTCGGTAAACGCCTGCTTGGCCAGCCGCTGGTACTCGGGCTCGATGTCGATCGTCGTCAACACACCGTCGTCGCCCATGCCCGACAGCAACCACAGTCCGCTGACGCCCACGCCGGTGCCCACCTCGGCGACGGACTTGCCGCCGCTGAGCTTGGCCAGCACGCTCAGCAGCGCCCCGACCGCGGGCGTCACCGCTCCGGCGCCGATATCGGTCGCACGCTCACGGGCGCCGGCCAGGATCGCGTCTTCCGATATCGACCCCTCGGCGTGCGCGCAGAGTAAATCGGCTCGACTGGGGGCCGCTTGGGCGGGGGTTTCGTCGCTGCCGTCCATGATGCGCAGCGTATATGTCCACTTCGCGGCCGGATCAGTCAGGCGCGCCCGCGCCGCACCCGAGCCGCACTTCCCGACACGCCCGGGACGGGAGCGGCGACGAAGGTCACTGCCGGACGGGTTTTTCCTGTACAACGCAGGTAACGATATGGTTTCTCAGGCAAACCTCAGATTGCTCCTATGTCGCCCACACCCCCGTACGCGACGGTGTCCGTATGGAAAGCGGAGCGCGCTGGACGTCAGATGGCGGGAATAGCCGACGGCGGCTTCGCGTTTACAGTCGCGACGAACTGCCTACTCTCCATGGCAGAGCGAACCCGGAGGACCACGCCATCACCACGTTCTTGAGCCCGAGCACCATGTCTCACCCCCAGGAGATCCGCGACGACGGGTGGGTCGAGCTGCCGGACGCTATGCACGGCACCGCGGTATTCGACGCGACCGGGGACAAGGCGTCCATGCCGTCGTGGGACGAGCTGGTGCGTCAGCACGCCGACCGGGTGTACCGGCTGGCGTACCGGCTCTCCGGCAACCAGCAAGACGCTGAGGACCTGACCCAGGAGACGTTCATCCGCGTCTTTCGGTCGGTGCAGAACTACCAGCCCGGCACCTTCGAGGGCTGGCTGCATCGCATAACGACCAACCTGTTTCTCGACATGGTCCGCAGGCGCGCGCGCATCCGGATGGAGGCGCTGCCCGAGGATTACGACCGGGTCCCCGCCGATGAGCCCGACCCCGAGCAGATCTACCACGATGCGCGGCTCGGTGCCGACCTGCAGGCGGCGCTGGATTCGCTGCCGCCGGAGTTTCGGGCCGCGGTCGTGCTGTGCGACATCGAGGGCCTGTCCTACGAGGAAATCGGCGCCACGCTGGGCGTGAAGCTGGGCACCGTGCGGAGCCGCATCCACCGCGGGCGCCAGGCGCTGCGCGACTATCTGGCCGCGCATCACGAACACGGCGCCGGCGCAACGCACGCAAAGTCCGCTTAGCGGTCCCGGGCCGGCCGCGGCGATCAACCGTTCTGGCCGGGCATTCCGTTGCCGCCGTTGATCCCGGGGTTCCCAGCGTTGCCGTTTATCGTCGTCCCGACGCCACCACCGCCGGCACCGCCGAGCGCGCCGCCGGCACCGCCACCGCCGCCGAGGCCGCCGGCGCCGCCGGCGCCGTTGGTGCCGGGCCGGCCCACGAGGAGCCCTCCGGTTCCGGCGATCCCGCCGATGCCGCTGCCGCCGCCGTCGCCGCCCGCACCGCCGGGCGCAGCTCCAATAGTCCCGTTGCCGCCGATACCCCCCTGGGCATTTCCGGAGGTGGGGAAGGCCAATCCGCCCTCGCCGCCGGCGCCTCCGTTGCCGCCGGCGCCGCCGGTTCCACCATTACCGCCGACAGCGTTGCCGGTACCGGCTCCAATGAGCGCGGCGCCACCGGACCCGCCGGTGCCGCCGGTGGCCCCAAGTCCGCCATCGGCCCCATCGCCGCCGCCCGTGCCGGTGGCCGTGGAATTGAACTCCTCGTCGAAGAAGCCTGCGCTCCCGGTCGCGGCCGTGCCGCTGAGGGTGGCGTTGACGCCATTCGCCCCTGTGAGCCCGGTGCCGCCCGGCCCGCCGGTGCCGCCGTCACCGAACAGACGGGCGTTGCCACCGTTGCCGCCGTGCCCGGGGTTGCCGCCGTTGAGGCCCCCCAGCGCGGTCCCGCCCTGCCCGCCGGACCCACCATTGCCGTACAGCCAGCCGCCGGCGCCGCCATTGCCACCCGCCGCGCCGGCCCCACCGATGCCGCCGGCACCGCCGGTGCCCAGCAACCCCGCGGCGCCGCCGTTCCCGCCGGCTTGGCAAGCGTCGCACCCGTAACGCACCGCGGCTTCGCGCTCACCGGCCTGGTCGGCGTGGAACGCCAGCGCCGCCAACGTGTTGGGTCGACGGGTGGTTCGGCCAGCGCGCTCAGCGCGCAGGTATGCAAGCGCTTGCGCTGATAGTCGTCGATGCGGTCCAGTGTTGCGCGCCGGGCCAGCTCGTGGCGAACCCGATCGCTTGCCCGTCGGCGACCAGCATCCCGGCATCGAGGCATTCGGCCAGCCCCGCGCCGGCCGCCGGACACAGTTGGTGCACCAGCGCCGGATCGGCGCGGGGCCCGCAGACCGCCACCGCCTGCGCGGTTCGCCGGGCCTCCGGCGACAACCGCGCCAGCCGGCCCCAGACCGCCTCGGACACACTGCGCGGCAACGCGTTTCGGTCGAGCGCCGCGCCGCCGGTGGCTAGCACTTCGGTGACAAAGAACGGGTTTCCGCCGGTGAGTTCGTGCAGCTGGTCGGCGTTGACGCCGCTGCCGACGGCCAGCGCCGCCACCGCGTCGCGGCTCAGCGGCTCCAGCCCGATGCGGCGCACCGCGGCACACGTCGCCACATCCCCAAGTGCCGCCAACAACGGGTGGTGGGAGTCGAGCTCGTCGTCGCGATAGGACACCACGAGCAGCAGCGGCAGCGACCCGACGCGCCGTGCGAGGAAGCGCACCAAATCCAGGGTGGCCCCGTCGGCCCAGTGGGCGTCCTCGATCACCCACACCCACCGGTGCCCGTCGCGCAGCACCGTCAACAGCCGCCGACAGAGCCTGCCGGTGTCACCGGCATCGATGGCCGTGCCCAGCGGGCCGGCCGCCGGGCCCAGCCCGGCCAGCACATCAAGCAGCGGACCCAGCGGACGCGGCGACGTCAGAGGGTCACAGCCGCCGGTCACCACCCGCACCCCTGAATTCAGGGCGTCCAGGCCTGCGATAAACCGGGTGATCACCGCCGTCTTGCCAATCCCGGCCTCCCCGCGCAGCAACACCACCCGGCCCGCAGCGGGGCCGACCCCTCGCGCCAGCGCAGCGAGCTCGGCCAGCTCCGCCTGGCGCTCCAGCAAGCACCCCGCCGGATCTCCGCTGGCGCTTCGAGCGGTTTTCACGGCGCCGCCCAAAACCGGGAACACCCAAACTGGGGAAAATCGGGGATCGAGTACATCGGCTCACCGGCGCACACCACACAGTGCGCACCCCGCGAGGAGGCGGCGAGAGCGACCGCACGTCCGGACATGATTTCGAGTTAGCTGTAGCTCCGAAGCTGGCCGCGCGCGCAGCAGCACACCCGCAATTGTGCGGGTCAGGCCTGATTTAGGACGCAACCGACGCAGGTTACCGACGGTGGCCCAGGTGTTCCCGATGTCGTGGTTCCGGCCCTTGGACGCTGCCAGAGGCCGTCACCTCCTAACTGCGGCTCACCTGGGTTTTCCGTCCGCTGCGAGCCCGAAAGTCGCCCCGGCGACCCACTCGGCGACCAGCAAATAACTCGTTGCAAAAAATTGTCCATTTCGCTAAATGCCGGATCGACGCATCGTAACCTCCTCCGCACGCACTTGCCGGTGTCCTGGGTTTCGCCAGGTGACGGGAGACAACGATGTCGTCATATGTAATCGCCGTACCTGAAGCTTTCGCGGACGCCTCGGCGGACCTGACCGGGATCGGTGAAGCGATCACGGCCGCCACCGCGACCGCGGCGCCAGCGACTACGGGCATTGTTGCGGCAGCCGGCGACGAGGTGTCGGCGGTGATCGCGAGATTATTTGGCAACTACGCCCAGGACTATCAGGCCCTTACGAGGCAGACGGCGCTGTTTCATGACCAGTTTCTGCTGGCTTTGCGAGCGGGCGGCGTCGCTTACGAGGCCACCGAGGCCGCCAACTTGTCGCCTTTGGCGTCTCTGGACGACTTTGGCGTGTTTTCCCCGTGGAAGTTATTGACGGGTCGCCCGTTGGTGGGCAACGGCGCAAACGGGGCCGCGGGCACCGGTGGAGCAGGCGGCGACGGCGGGTGGCTGTACGGCAACGGCGGCAACGGTGCGTCCGGCGCGGCGGGCGGAAATGGCGGTGCGGGCGGGTCAGCCGGCTTATTCGGAACCGGTGGTAACGGCGGCGCCGGCGGGAATGCCGTCACCGCCGGCGGGAACGGTGGCAACGGCGGGGCCGGCGGCGCCAGTGGGCTACTCGGCGGGCGCACCGGCGGGATGGGCGGGGCCGGCGGTGCCGGCGCGGCTGCCACGACCGGTGTCGGTGGCGGAGGTGGGGCAGGCGGGGCCGGCGGGGCAAACGGGCAGCTGATGTTCGGCTCGGCCGGCGCAGGCGGAGCGGGTGGAGTCGGGGGAGCCGGCGGTTCGGGTATGGGCGGCGAGGCCGGTGGTGTCGGCGGTGTCGGTGGGGTCGGTGGGGTCGGTGGGGTCGGAGGGGTCGGTGGGGCTAACCATGCTTTAGTGCTCGGGGCTGGCGGCAGCGGCGGTGCCGGCGGTTTGGGTGGCGTTGGCGGCACTGGCGGGGACGGTGGCACCGGCGCGGGCTTTGACGCGGACGGCGGCGCCGGCGGGACCGGTGGGGCCGGCGGCGCGGCCGGCGCGGGCGGGGCGGCCGGCGGCGCGGGATTGTCAGGGTCGGCCGGCCGAGCGGGTGACGCGGGAACCGGTGGCACTGGTGGCGCGGGTGGGGCTGGCGGGGCCGGCGACAGTAACACCGCCGCGGGAGGGACCGGGTTTGGCGGTGGGGCCGGTGGGGCAGGCGGGGCCGGTGGTGACTCGGGTGCAGGCGGCACGAATGGCAGTGGCGGCCAGGGCGGCGTCGGTGGGGCTGGGGGTGCCGGTGGTGGCGGTGTCGCGGGTGTAGGTAGTGACGGTGGTGTGGGCGGGGTGGGTGGTGCCGGCGGTGACGCGGGAGCGGGCGGGTTGGCCGGTACCGGTGGCACCGGCGGTGGTGCCGGTAGTTACGGCGCCGGCGGGCAGGGGGGTCAGGGTGGTGACGGTGGCGCTGGTGGCGACAACACGAGTGTGGCCGCCGGTGGTGTCGCCGGGGGTAGTGGGTTTGCCGGTGGGGCGGGCGGCGTGGGTGGGGCGGGTGGCAGCGCCGGTGCCGGTGGCGTCAATGGCAGCGGCGGCCAGGGCGGCATCGGCGGTGGCGGCGGCGCGGGCGGCGATGGCGGTTCCGGGGTCGGTCTGGGTGTGGCCGGCGGCACCGGTGGTGCCGGTGGTGCCGGCGGTGACGCGGGTGCGGGCGGGTTGGCCGGTACCGGTGGCAGTGGTGGGGTTGCTGGTAGTTACGGCACTGGCGGGCAGGGGGGTCAGGGTGGTGACGGTGGCGCTGGTGGCGACAACACGAGTGTGGCCGCCGGTGGTGTCGCCGGGGGTAGTGGGTTTGCCGGTGGGGCGGGCGGCGTGGGTGGGGCGGGTGGCAGCGCGGGTGCCGGTGGCGTCAATGGCAGTGGCGGCCAGGGCGGCATCGGCGGTGGCGGCGGCGCGGGCGGCGATGGCGGTTCCGGGGTTGGGTTGGGTGTGGCCGGGGGCTCGGGTGGTGCGGGTGGTGCCGGCGGTGACGCGGGTGCGGGCGGGTTGGCCGGTACCGGTGGCAGTGGTGGGGTTGCTGGTAGTTACGGCACTGGCGGGCAGGGGGGTCAGGGTGGTGGCGGTGGCGCTGGTGGCGACAACACGAGTGTGGCCGCCGGTGGTATCGCCGGGGGTAGTGGGTTTGCCGGTGGGGCGGGCGGCGTGGGTGGGGCCGGCGGCAGCGCCGGTGCCGGTGGCGTCAATGGCAGTGGCGGTGTTGGGGGTATGGGTGGGGTTGGTGGTCAGGGCGCCGATGGCGGTTCCGGGGTCGGTCTGGGTGTGGCCGGCGGCACCGGTGGTGCCGGTGGTGCCGGCGGTGACGCGGGTGCGGGCGGGTTGGCCGGTACCGGTGGCACCGGCGGTGGTGCCGGTAGTTACGGCACTGGCGGGCAGGGGGGTCAGGGTGGTGGCGGTGGCGCTGGTGGCGACAACACGAGTGTGGCCGCCGGTGGTGTCGCCGGGGGTAGTGGGTTTGCCGGTGGGGCGGGCGGCGTGGGTGGGGCCGGCGGCAGCGCCGGTGCCGGTGGCGTCAATGGCAGTGGCGGCCAGGGCGGCATCGGCGGTGGCGGCGGCGCGGGCGGCGATGGCGGTTCCGGGGTTGGGTTGGGTGTGGCCGGGGGCTCGGGTGGTGCCGGTGGTGCCGGCGGTGACGCGGGTGCGGGCGGGTTGGCCGGTACCGGTGGCAGTGGTGGGGTTGCTGGTAGTTACGGCACTGGCGGGCAGGGGGGTCAGGGTGGTGGCGGTGGCGCTGGTGGCGACAACACGAGTGTGGCCGCCGGTGGTATCGCCGGGGGTAGTGGGTTTGCCGGTGGGGCGGGCGGCGTGGGTGGGGCCGGCGGCAGCGCCGGTGCCGGTGGCGTCAATGGCAGTGGCGGTGTTGGGGGTATGGGTGGGGTTGGTGGTCAGGGCGCCGATGGCGGTTCCGGGGTCGGTCTGGGTGTGGCCGGCGGCACCGGTGGTGCCGGTGGTGCCGGCGGTGACGCGGGTGCGGGCGGGTTGGCCGGTACCGGTGGCACCGGCGGTGGTGCCGGTAGTTACGGCGCCGGCGGGCAGGGGGGTCAGGGTGGTGACGGTGGCGCTGGTGGCGACAACACGAGTGTGGCCGCCGGTGGTATCGCCGGGGGTAGTGGGTTTGCCGGTGGGGCGGGCGGCGTGGGTGGGGCCGGCGGCAGCGCCGGTGCCGGTGGCGTCAATGGCAGCGGTGGTGTTGGGGGTATGGGTGGGGTTGGTGGTCAGGGCGGCGATGGCGGTTCCGGCGTCGGTCTGGGCCTGGCCGGGGGCTCGGGTGGTGCCGGTGGTGCCGGCGGTGACGCGGGTGCGGGCGGGGCGGCCGGTACCGGTGGCACCGGCGGTGGTGCCGGTAGTTACGGCGCCGGCGGGCAGGGGGGTAAGGGTGGTGACGGTGGCGCTGGTGGCGACAACACGAGTGTGGCCGCCAGTGGTGTCGCCGGGGGTAGTGGGTTTGCCGGTGGGGCGGGCGGCGTGGGTGGGGCCGGCGGCAGCGCAGGTGCCGGTGGCGTCAATGGCAGTGGCGGCCAGGGCGGCATCGGCGGTGGCGGCGGCGCGGGCGGCGATGGCGGTTCCGGCGTCGGTCTGGGCCTGGCCGGGGGCTCGGGTGGTGCCGGTGGTGCCGGCGGTGACGCGGGTGCGGGCGGGGCGGCCGGTACCGGTGGCACCGGCGGTGGTGCCGGTAGTTACGGCACTGGCGGGCAGGGGGGTCAGGGTGGTGGCGGTGGCGCTGGTGGCGACAACACGAGTGTGGCCGCCAGTGGTGTCGCCGGGGGTAGTGGGTTTGCCGGTGGGGCGGGCGGCGTGGGTGGGGCGGGTGGCAGCGCCGGTGCCGGTGGCGTCAATGGCAGTGGCGGCCAGGGCGGCATCGGCGGTGGCGGCGGCGCGGGCGGCGATGGCGGTTCCGGGGTTGGGTTGGGTGTGGCCGGGGGCTCGGGTGGTGCCGGTGGTGCCGGCGGTGACGCGGGTGCGGGCGGGTCGGCGGGCAGCGGTGGCAGTGGTGGGGTTGCTGGTAGTTACGGCACTGGCGGGCAGGGGGGTCAGGGTGGTGATGGTGGCGCTGGTGGCGACAACACGGGTGTGGCCGCCGGTGGTGTCGCCGGGGGTAGTGGGTTTGCCGGTGGGGCGGGCGGCGTGGGTGGGGCGGGTGGCAGCGCCGGTGCCGGTGGCGTCAATGGCAGCGGCGGTCAGGGCGGCATCGGGGGTGGCGGCGGCGCGGGCGCCGATGGCGGTTCCGGGGTTGGGTTGGGTGTGGCCGGGGGCTCGGGTGGTGCCGGTGGTGCCGGCGGTGACGCGGGTGCGGGTGGGTCGGCCGGTACCGGTGGCAGTGGTGGGGTTGCTGGTAGTTACGGCACTGGCGGGCAGGGGGGTCAGGGTGGTGATGGTGGCGCTGGTGGCGACAACACGGGTGTGGCCGCCGGTGGTGTCGCCGGGGGTAGTGGGTTTGCCGGTGGGGCGGGCGGCGTGGGTGGGGCGGGTGGCAGCGCCGGTGCCGGTGGCGTCAATGGCAGCGGCGGTCAGGGCGGCATCGGGGGTGGCGGCGGCGCGGGCGCCGACGGCGGTTCCGGGGTTGGGTTGGGTGTGGCCGGCGGCTCGGGTGGTGCCGGTGGTGCCGGTGGTGCCGGCGGTGACGCGGGTGGGGGCGGGGCGGCCGGTACCGGTGGCAGTGGTGGGGTTGCTGGTAGTTACGGCACTGGCGGGCAGGGGGGTCAGGGTGGTGACGGTGGCGCTGGTGGCGACAACACGAGTGTGGCCGCCGGTGGTGTCGCCGGGGGTAGTGGGTTTGCCGGCGGGGCGGGCGGCGCCGGTGGGGCGGGTGGCAGCGCGGGTGCCGGTGGCGTCAATGGCAGCGGCGGCCAGGGCGGCATCGGGGGTGGCGGCGGCGCGGGCGCCGACGGCGGTTCCGGCGTCGGGTTGGGTGTGGCCGGCGGCTCGGGTGGTGCCGGTGGTGCCGGTGGTGCCGGCGGTGACGCGGGTGCGGGCGGGGCGGCCGGTACCGGTGGCACCGGCGGTGGTGCCGGTAGTTACGGCACTGGCGGGCAGGGGGGTCAGGGTGGTGACGGTGGCGCTGGTGGCGACAACACGAGTGTGGCCGCCGGTGGTGTCGCCGGGGGTAGTGGGTTTGCCGGCGGGGCGGGCGGCGCCGGTGGGGCGGGTGGCAGCGCGGGTGCCGGTGGCGTCAATGGCAGCGGCGGCCAGGGCGGCATCGGGGGTGGCGGCGGCGCGGGCGCCGACGGCGGTTCCGGCGTCGGGTTGGGTGTGGCCGGGGGCTCGGGTGGTGCCGGTGGTGCCGGCGGTGACGCGGGTGCGGGTGGGGCGGCCGGCACCGGCGGCACCGGCGGAACCGGTGGCACCGTAGGCGACGGCGGCGCTGGCGGTCAGGGCGGCAACGGCGGCGACGGGGACGACGGCACCACCGGCACCGGCGGCGGCTTCGCCGGCGGCGACGGCTTCGCCGGCGGCAACGGGGGTACCGGCGGTGCCGGCGGCGACAGCGGAGCCGGTGGCACCAATGGCAGCGGCGGCGGGGGCGGAACCGGCGGCAACGGTGGAATCGGCGGCGACGGGGGTTCCGGTGTCGGGTTAGGAATTGCGGGCGGACACGCAGGCACGGGCGGCGACGGCGGCACCGGCGGCGGCGGTGGCGCCACCGGCACGGGCGGCACCGGCGGCACCGGCGGCGACGGCGGCACCGGGGGCAACGGCGGTCGCGGTCTCAACGGCGGCGACAGCGATAGCGGCATTACCGGCGGTGCAGGCGGCAGCGGCGGTCTGGGCGGTGACGGCGGTGCCGGTGGCAGCAGCGACGCCAGCGGAATCAACGGCAGCGGTGGTGCCGGTGGCGACGGCGGCCACTCCGGCCACGGCGGCAACGGGGGGTCCGGCGTCGGTTTGGGCATGGCCGGCGGCGACGGCGGCGACGGCGGAAACGGCGGTGCGGCAGGGAACGGCGGGGCCGCGGGTACCGGCGGAAACGGCGGCAATGCCGGCAGCGCGGGTGTCGGCGGCAACGGCGGTTCCGGTGGCGACGGCGGCCGAGGCGATGACGGCGCCGCCGGCAGCGGCGGCGGCAAAGGTGGCGACGGCTTCGCCGGTGGCAACGGCGGCACCGGGGGCAACGGCGGCAACAGCGGTGCCGGCGGAACAAACGGCGTCGGCGGAGACGGCGGCACTGGCGCCGCCGGCGGCAACGGCGGCGATGGCGGTTCCGGTGCCGGCTTAGGCGTCGCCGGCGGTGACGGCGGCAACGGCGCCAATGCCGGCAACGGTGGCGAAGCGGGGTTGGCAGGCACCGGCGGTGACGGTGGGCGGGACGGTGGTCGAGGCTTCGGCGGCAAGGGTGGCAACGGCGGCAACGGCGGCAGCGGTGACAGCGGCGCCACCGGCGTTGACGGCGGCGACGGGGGTAGTGGCTTCGCCGGCGGCGCCGGCGGCAGCGGCGGCAACGGCGGCAGCAGCGCCTTGGGCGGGGCGGGCAACGGCGGCTACGGCGGCAGCGGCGGCGACGGCGGCACCGGCGGTGCCGGCGGGTCCGGCGTCGGCTTGGGCATTGCCGGTGGCAACGGCGGCACCGGTGGCGACGGCGGAGCCGGTGGCGACGGGGGCAACGGCGCCGAGGGCGGCAACGGTGGTCAGGCTGGCGCGGCCGGCACCGGCGGCAGCGGCGGCGACGGCGGTGTGAGCGCCGGCGTCGGCCTGGCGGGCGGCAGTGGTGGCACCGGCGGAGACGGCGGCATCGGCGGCAACGCGGGCACCAGCCAAGGCCCCTTCGCCGTTCATGACGCGGGTAATGGCGGTCGTGGCGGTGATGGCGGTGTCGGTGGGTCCGGCGGCACAGGCGATAACGGCACCGGTGGCGCGGACGGTTTCAACGGCGGCACCGGCGGCACCGGCGGCCAGGGTGGTAACGGCGGTGGCAGCGGCTACAACCCACTCGGCGAGAGAGGCTCCAGTGGGGACGGTGGCACAGGCGGCAATGGCGGTTCCGGCGGCACCGGTGGCGATGGCGGGTCCGGTGTCGGTTTGGGACTCAACGGTGGCAACGGCGGCAACGGCGGTACCGGCGGGACCGCCGGTGGCTTCGGTCTGGCGGGAAGCGGCGCCAACGACGGCGGCCCTGGCACCGGCGGCACCGGCGGCAACGGCGGCAACGGCGGCGCTGGCGATATTGCCACCGACGGCGGTTCCGGCTTCACCGGCGGCAATGGCGGTGCGGGCGGCGCCGGTGGTGCCGGCGTCCAGACCGCCCCCGGCCAGCGCGGCGGCCCCGGCGGTGACGGCGGCAATGGCGGTTATGGCGGCGCCGGCGGCGACGGCGGTTCCGGGGTCGGTTTGGGCATGGCCGGTGGCGGCGGCGGCGCCGGTGGCAACGGCGGCAACGCCGGCGCCGGCGGTGAAGCAGGCGCCGGCGACGTCGAGGGCTTCGCGGGCACCGCGGGTACCGGAGGCAACGGCGGAGTGGGCGGCAACGGCGGCGCCGGCGATAACGGTGCCGGCGGTGTCGGCGGGGGCAACGGCCGTGACGGTTTCGCCGGTGGCGCCGGCGGTAACGGCGGCAACGCCGGCACCGGCGACACCGGAGGCTACGCAGGGCGTGGCGGCAATGGCGGTGACGGCGGTAACGGCGGTGACGGCAGTTCCGGCGTCGGGTTAGGCCTCGCCGGCGGCAGCGGCGGCAACGGCGGCGACGGCGGCAACGCCGGAGGTGGCGGCATCGGGTCGGGCGGCGGCGCAGGCATCGGCGGCGACGGTGGCAACGGTGGCAACGGCGCCAACGGTGACAACAACACGACGGTCGCCGCGGGCGGCGCCGCCGGTGGTGACGGCTTCGCCGGCGGTAACGGCGGTAACGGCGGCAGGGGCGGCAACAGCGGCGGCGGCGGCGGGGCCGACGGCAGCGGCGGTGATGGCGGCAGCGGCGGCGACGGCGGCAACGGTGCCGACGGCGGTTCCGGTGTGGGCCTTGGGATAGCCGGAGGCAACGGAGGCAACGGGCGGGGCCGGCGGCAACGCCGGGGTCGGCGGCAACGCCGGGAGCGGCGGCGACATCGCCGGCGCCGCCGGCATCGCCGGCAACGGCGGCAACGGCGGTAACGGCGCCAACGGCGCCAGCAGCGACAACACTCGCGGTCGCCGCGGGCGGCGCCGCCGGTGGTGAAGGCTCGCCGGCGGCGCCGGCGGTAACGGTGGCAATGGCGGCAGCAGCGGCGGCGGCGGGGCCAACGGCAGCGGTGGCCATGGCGGCAGTGGCGGCGACGGCGGCAACGGTGCCGACGGCGGCTCCGGGGTGGCGCTAGGCGTCGCTGGCGGCAGCGGCGGCAACGGTGGGGCCGGCGGAAATGCCGGGATCGGCGGCTACGCCGGAACCGGGGGAGACATCGCGGGCACGGACGGCGCTGCGGGCAATGCCGGCAACGGCGGCAACGGCGGCAACGGCGGCAACTCTGGCAACAACGTAAGCATCGTCGCGGGCGGCGCCATCGGCGCTACAGGTTTCGCGGGCGGGGCCGGTGGCGCCGGTGGCGCCGGCGGCAACAGCGGTTTTGGTGGCACCAACGGCAGCGGCGGTGTCGGCGGCGCCGGCGGGGATGGTGGTCAGGGCGGTGCCGGCGGTTCCGGCGTCGGGCTGGCCGTGGCCGGTGGCACCGGCGGCACGGGCGGGACCGGCGGCAGCGCCGGCGCGGGCGGGGCGGCAGGCACCGGCGGCACCGGCGGCACTAGCGGCACCGGCGGCTCCGGCGGCTCCGGCGGTCAGGGCGGCTCCGGCGGGCGCGGCGCCGACAGTGCCACCTTCGGCGGCGTCGGCTTCAACGGCGGTGCCGGCGGGGTTGGCGGCACCGGAGGCTCGGCCGACAGCGCCGGGACCAACGGCAACGGCGGCACCGGCGGCACCGGTGGTGCCGGCGGCACCGGTGGTGCCGGCACTTCGAGCTTCGTGGGCGGCACCGGCGGCAACGGCGGTGACGCGGGTGCGGGCGGGGTGGCGGGCACCGGTGCCGGCGCGAAGGGCAGCGCGGGTCACGCGGGTACCGGCGGCAACGGTGGTGACGGGGGCGCCGGCTGGTCGGGCAGCGACGGCCAAGCCGGCAGCAGCGCAAACTCGGGCGCCGGCGGGAACGGCAGCAACGGCGGCGCCGGTGGGGCAGGCGGCAACGGCGGCTCAGCCGATGTCGGCGGCACCAACGGCAACGGCGGCAACGGCGGCGACGGGGGGACAGGCGGTGCCGGCGGCACGGCCCTGGCGGACACCATCGCGGCCGGCGGCAGCGGCGCCAACGGCGGCGCCGGGGGCGCGGGCGGCAGTGCGGGGACCGGTAGCGGCGCGGCAGGCGCCGGGGGAGCCGGGGGTGCCGGGGGTGCCGGGGGCGCCGGGGGCAGCGGTTCCTCCGGCTTTTCCCTGAACAACCCCGGCGGCATGGGCGGCAGCGGCGGCAACGGCGGCGACGGCGGCGCGGCCGGCGCCGGAGGCATTCAGGGCACCGCCGGCGGCGGCGGCCAAGGCGGTGACGGTGGTGCCGGGGGCAGGGCGGGCGAACAGTTCCAGGGCGGCACCGGCGGCGGCGGAGGCGCCGGCGGCCAAGGCGGCACCGGCGCCTCGGGTGTGGCCAGCACCAGCACCGGCGGCACGGGCGGCGTCGGCGGCACCGGTGGCGCTGGCGGTGCCGGTGGAGCGGCCACCCCCAGTGACCACGGGGGAAGTATCGCGGGCACCGCGGGCGCCGCCGGCGCTGGAGGCCAGGGCGGTACGGGCGGGGTCGGCGCCACCGGCTTCGCTGGCGGCACAGGCGGCACCGGGGGCGCCGGAGGCGCGGCCGCCGGCAGCGGCACAGGCGGCACCGGCGGCCAAGGCGGCACTGGTGGGACCGGCGTCGACGCCACCACCTCCGGCGGCAGCGGATTCGCAGGCGGCGCCGGTGGTGCCGGAGGTGCGGGCGGCTCGGCCGGTGCCGGCGGCACCAATGGCCGCGGTGGCACCGGGGGCACTGGTGGCGACGGTGGTGCTGGCGGTGACGGTGTGGGCAGCAACGGCGGGTCCGGCGGTCGCGGTGGCGACGCGGGCGTCGGCGGGGCGGCGGGCAGCGGTGCTGGCGCTGCGGGCGCCGCGGGTGCCGGCGGTACCGGCGGCGGCGGGGGCGCCGGCGGCGATGGAGCCAACGCCGCCACGGCCGGCGGTAGCGGCTTCAGCGGCGGCGCGGGCGGCGCGGGTGGCAGCGGTGGTTCGGCCAATGCCGGCGGAATCGGTGGCAGCGGCGGCCACGGTGGGGCTGGCGGCGCCGGTGGCACCGGCGGTAGCGCCGCGGCGGCCGACGGCGGCAGTGGGGGCGCGGCAGGCGCCGGCGGCGATGGCGGTGCGGGCGGCGCCGCATCCGGTGGCGGTACCGCAGGCGCCGGCGGCACCGGTGGCAGCGGCGGCGTGGGCGGGGCCGGCGGCAGCTACACCGGCAGCGGCAGCCACAGCGGCGGTGGCGGCGGCCTGGGCGGTAACGGCGGCGGCGGCGGCGCTGCCGGGACACTAACCGGCGCCGGCAGCGGCGGTAACGGCGGCGCTGGTGGTGTTGGTGGCAATGGTGGTAGCGGCGGCTCGGCCGCCGCCAGCGGCACCACCGGAAGCGGCGGCCAGGGCGGCAACGGTGGCGCCGGCGCCGCCGGCACCGACGGTTCCGCGGTTACGGGCGCCGGCGGCGGTAACGGCGGCACCGGCGGTAGTGGCGGCAACGCCGGCGCCGGCGGAGCGGCAGGTAGCGGCGCGGGTAAGGCGGGCAGCGCCGGCCATGCGGGCACCGGCGGCAACGGCGGCAGCGGTGGCAACGCCGGGGCCGGTGCCGACGCGAGCACGGCCGGCGGCGCCGGCTTTAGCGGTGGCGCCGGTGGCGCCGGCGGCAGCGGTGGCTTGGCCGGCACCGGAGGTACCAACGGCAACGGCGGCAACGGTGGCAACGGCGGTGCCGGTGGCACCGGTGCCGATGGTTCCTCCGGCAGCGGCCCGGGCGGCACCGGCGGCAATGGCGGCACCGGCGGCAATGCGGGCGCCGGTGGCGCGGCCGGCACCGGCGCGGGTGCGGCGGGCACCGCCGGCCATGCGGGCAGCGGCGGCGATGGCGGCAACGGCGGCGATGGTGGGGCCGCCGGGGGCGTCACCCAAGCCGGCAACGCCGGCTTCACCGGCGGCAGCGGCGGCACCGGCGGAAGCGGCGGCTCGGCCAGCGCCGGCGGCACCAACGGCAGCGGCGGCAGCGGCGGCACCGGCGGTCACGGTGGGGCCGGTGCGGCCGGCGCGGACGGCTCCGGCGCCGCCGGGCAAGCCGGCGGCGACGGTGGGGCTGGCGGTGACGCGGGCGCCGGTGGTGGGGCCGGCAGCGGTGCGGGTGCGCCGGGTACCGCCGGCGCCAACGGCACCGGGGGCACAGGTGGTAGCGGCGGCAGCGGCGGCAACGGTGCCAACGGCAGCGCCGGCGCCGCGGGGAGCAGCGGCAGCAGCGGCTTCGCGGGTGGCCGTGGAGGCAACGGGGGCAGCGGCGGCCATGGCATAGGTGGCGTCGGTGGCGGTACCGCAGGCAACGCCGGTGACGGCGGTAAGGGCGGTACCGGTGGCGCCGGTGGCTCCGGCGTCACCAACGGCGGCAGCGGGGGCAGCGGTGGCAGCGGCGGCGACGGAGGGTCCGGCGGCCAAGCGTGGGACGGCGGCCAGGCCGGCAATGCCGGCGCCGGTGGTACCGGCGGTGATGGTGGCGCCGGCGGGGCTACCAGCGGTACCGGCACCGGCGGCGCCGGTGGCGACGCCGGCGCCGGCGGTAATGGTGGTGCCGGCGGCCACGCCGCCAATGGCGGTCCCGCCGGTGTTGCAGGCACCGGCGGCAACGGCGGTAACGGCGGCAGTGGCGGCTCGGCCGGTGCCACCGGCACCAACGGCAACGGCGGCCGCGCCGGCGACGGCGGCGCCGGGGGCACCGGGGGCCTGGGCGGCGACGGCAGCAGCGGCGACGGCGCCGGCGGCGGCGGCGGCAACGGCGGTACCGGCGGGGCCGCCGGCAGCGGCACCGGCGCGGGGGGCACCGGCGGCGCCGGCGGTCACGGCGGCCAGGGGGGGCAGGGCGGCAGCGTCACCACCGACGGTGGCAGCGGATTTGACGGGGGTCGCGGCGGCGCTGGCGGCGCCGGCGGCTGGGCCGGCGCCGGCGGGATCAACGGCAACGGCGGCAGCGGCGGCTATGGTGGCGCGGGCAGCGCGGGTAACGGGTCCAGTGTCAGCCACGGCGGCGCCGGTGGCAGCGGCGGCGACGCGGGTGACGGTGGAGCCGCCGGCAGCGGTGCGGGTGCCGCTGGTGACGGCGGCCGCGGCGGCAACGGTGGTAGCGGCGGCGACGCAGGCAGCGGCGCCGACCCCGCTCTCAGCGGCAACGGCGGCAACGGCGGCAACGCCGGCAATGGCGGTGGCAGCACCGGCGGGGTTGCCGGCGACGGTGGCATCGGCGGGGCCGGCGGCAGCGGTGGGAGCGGCGTCGCGGGCAGCGGCGCCGACGCGGGCAGCGGCGGCACCGGTGGCAACGGCGGCAACGGCGGCGCCGCAACAGGCGGTGGCAGCGCGGGCGACGGCGGGGCCGGCGGCACCGGTGGTGGTGGCGGCGCCGGTGGCGAGCAGCACGCAAAACGGCGGCAACGGCGGCAACGGAGGCCAGGGCGGCAACGGCGGCGCGGGCGGCACGGCAAGCGGCGGCCACAACGGCGGCGCGGGCGGCGCCGCCGGCGCCGGAGGGGGCGGCGGCCAAGGCGGTGCGGCCAATGCCACGGGCGCCACTGCCGGCAACGGCGGTAACGCGGGTGCCGGCGGCGCCGGTGGCATCGGCGGCAGCGCAACCGGTGGGGGCAACCCCGGCCGGGGCGGCGACGGCGCGGCCGGCGCCACCGGCGGGCAGGGCGGCACCGGCAGCAACGGTGCCAACAGCGGCAACGGCGGCCAAGGCGGCACCGGTGGCAACGGCGGCCAAGGCGGCACCGGCAGTTCCGGCGTCGGTCTCGGCCAAGCCGGCAGCGATGGCGGCACAGGTGGTGACGGCGGTGCTGCGGGCAGCGGTGGAGCTGCCGGCACCGGGACGGGCAGCACGGGCAGCGCGGGCGCCAATGGCACCGGCGGAAACGGCGGAACTGGCGGGACCGGCGGCACCGGTGACAACGGCACCGATGGCACCAACGGCAACGCCGGCACCGGCGGCTTCGCCGGCGGCAATGGCGGCACCGGCGGCAGCGGTGGCGCCGGCATCAACGGCGTTGGCGGCGGCAACGGTGGCGCCGGCGGCGCCGGCGGGACCGGCGGTAACGGCGGCAACGGCAGCGATTCCACGGTCGGCGCAGGCGGCAGCGGCGGCAACGGCGGCGCCGGCGGCGACGCCGGCAACGCCGGACACGGAACCGACGGCGGCACCAATGGCGACGGCGGCAACGGCGGCAACGGCGGCGCGGGTGGCAACGGCGGCGCCGGCAACGACTCCGCGGTCACCGAAGGCGGCGCCGGCGGCAATGCTGGTGCGGGCGGCGCCGGCGGCAGCGGCGGCGGGGTCACCGCGGGCGGTACCGCCGGGGCCGGCGGTACCGGCGGCGCCGGCGGCAGCGGCGGTGCCGGTGGCACCTACACCGGTACCGGCAGTTACAGCGGCGGCGCCGGCGGCACCGGTGGTCAAGGCGGCTCCGGTGGCACCGCCGGCGCCGCCGCCGGATTCGGGAACGGCGGCGTCGGCGGTGCCGGCGGTGCCGGCGGCGTCGGCGGCAACGGCGGCGGCACCCATGGCAGTGGCGGCACCGCCGGAGCGGGCGGTGACGGCGGTGACGGCGGCGTCGGCGGCGACGGCGGGAGCTCCACCTTCACCGGCAACGGCGGCGCCGGCGGTGACGGTGGCGCAGGCGCCGCCGGCGGCCAGGGCGGAACGGCCACCGCCGGCAGCACCAACGGCAACGGCGGAAATGGCGGCGACGGCGGGGCTGCCGGCAACGGCGGCGACGGCGGCACCGCTCGCGACCTCACCGTCGCCAATGGCTCCGGCGGCGACGGTGGCAACGGCGGTGCCGGCGGCGCGGCCGGGGCAGCCGGCAACGGCGCCGGTGCGGCCGGCAGTGCGGGCACCGGCGGCAAGGGCGCCGATGGCGGCAACGGTGGTGACGGCGGTGCTGAGGGTGGCAATGCCAGCAGCACCAACAACTTCGTCGGCGGCAACGGTGGAAGCGGCGGCGACGGCGGAGCCGGTGGCGCTGGTGTCGGGGGCATCCACGGCGGCAACGGCGGCAACGGCGGCAACGGCGGCGCCGGCGCCACCGGCAGCAACGGCAACGCTGGCAGCGACATCGTCGGCGGCAGCGGCGGCGCCGGCGGCACCGGCGGTAACGGCGGCGCCTCAAGTGACTACGGGAACGCCGGCAACGGCGGCGCGGGTGGCGCCGGTGGCGCTGGTGGGAGCGGCGGCGGCGATACCCAGGCCACCGCCGGCGGTGCCGGGGGCGCCGCAGGCGACGGCGGGGCCGGCGGTAACGCGATCGGCGGCGGCAACGCCGGCAAGGGCGGCGACGGTGGCACCGGGGGCGCCGGCGGCTACGGCGGCGTCATCTTTGCCACCCAGAGCGGGACCTTCACTTCCGGTGATGGCGGCACTGCAGCGGCCGGCGGCACCGGCGGGGCCGGCGGTAACGCGACCGGCGGCGGCGCCGCCGGTGCCGGTGGTGACGGTGGCGCCGGCGGCAGCGGCGGCGGCGGCGCCAGCGGCTTCATATTCGGCGGCAGTGGCAGCAGCATCACCGGGGGCGACGGCGCCATGGGTGGGACCGGCGGCACCGGCGGCACCGGCGGCAACGGCACCGGCGGTGGCGCCGGCGGTGCGGGCGGTTCCGGCGGCATTGGAGGTAACGGTGGCGCCGGCGGCGACGGCGACGGGTTCAGCGGCGCCTCCGGCTTCGGCGGCGACGGCGCCAACGGCGGCACCGGCGGCACCGGCGGTGACGGTGGCACCGGCACGCCCGTCGGGATCGGTGGCATAGGTGGCGTGGGTGGCACCGGCGGCGGCGCCGGCGGCGGCACCACGTCCGGCGGCGTCGCCGGCGCCCAGGGCGGTACCGGCGGCAGCGGCACCAACGGCTGAACCGTTCATCCACAGCCTGGCCGCCCTACCGGCCCGAATAATCCCAGGTTTTGCCGGAAGTTGCTGGGTATGGGCACCGCTGCGCGCTACATTCGACATATGCGTGGCTGCGAAAGGGGCTGGTGATGCCAGACCGGGGACATGTGTTCCGCCGCGCGTTCTCGTGGCTGCCCGCACAATTCGCCTCCCAGAGCGATGCGCCGGTCGGCGCGCCGCGGCGGTTCGGGTCCACCGAGCACCTGTCCACCGAGGCAATCGCGGCGTTCGTCGACGGCGAGCTGCGGATGAACGCACACCTGCGGGCCGCGCACCACCTTTCGTTGTGCCCGCAATGCGCGGCCGAGGTGGACGACCAGAGCCGGGCGCGGGCCGCGCTGCGCGACTCCCACCCGATTCGCATCCCGGGCACGCTGCTCGGATTGCTTTCTGAGATTCCGCACTACCCGGCTGATGACCCGACGTCGCTATCGGACCGCCTCGCCGACGGCGACGCGGGTGACCAGCGCAAGCGCCGCTAGCGCGGGAAGCCCAGCCACGTTGCCGCGCGCCCGCCGTGTTGGCTCATGCCGACCAGCGCTTAACCGTGGATACTAGGGTGGACCACGCACCAGGCCCTGTCTCGAGCCCTCAGATTAGGATCCCAAGACCAACGTGACCTCCGATCAAGGCAACGAAACCCGCGAAACCCGCCCCCGCCTGGCGCCGCGCCCCGTCTCCCGGCCGCCGGTCGACCCGGCATCGCGTCAAGCGTTCAGTCGTCCCCGGGGGGTCCTGGGGTCCTTTGTGGCCGAGCGCGTGCGCCCGTCGAAGTATCGGGAGCAGGCCGAGTTCAGTCCGCACGATCGGCCGGCCGATCCGGTCCTGCAGGAGGCGTTCGGCCGGCCGGTGGGCGCCGGCGATTCGCTGCAGCGCCACCCCATCGATGCCGCCGCGCTGGCCGCCGAGAAAGACGGCGCCGGGCCGGAGGAACCCGACGACCCGTGGCGCGATCCCGCGGCCGCGGCCGCTCTGGGCACCCCGGCGGTGGCCGCGCCGGTGCCGCACGCCCCGGCGGGGCTGAGCGGCAAGCTCGGCGTTCGCGACGTGCTGTTCGGCCGCAAGGTGTCCTACCGCGCGCTGCTGGTCCTGCTGCTGATCGCGCTGATGATCGGCGCGCTGGGCGGGTTGGTGGGCCGCAAGACCGCGGAGGTCGTCGACGCGTTCACCACGTCCAAGGTGACGTTGTCCACCAGCGGCAACACCGAGCTGCCGGCGGGCCGGTTCGCCAAGGTGGCGGCCGCGACCGCCAACGCCGTGGTGACCATCGAGTCGAAGAGCGACCAGGAGGGCCTGCAGGGCTCCGGGGTGATCATCGACGGCCGCGGCTACATCGTCACCAATAACCACGTGATCTCCGAGGCCGCGAACAATCCCAGCCAGTTCAAGACGACCGTGGTGTTCAACGACGGCAAGGAAGTACCCGCGAGCCTGGTCGGCCGGGACCCCAAGACCGACCTGGCCGTGCTGAAGGTCGACAACGTCGACAATCTGACCGTCGCCCAGCTCGGCGATTCCGACAAGGTGAAGGTGGGTGACGAGGTCCTGGCCGCCGGCGCGCCGCTGGGGCTGCGTAGCACCGTCACCCACGGCATCGTCAGCGCGCTGCACCGCCCCGTCCCGCTGTCGGGGGAGGGATCCGACACCGACACCGTCATCGACGCCATCCAGACCGACGCCTCGATCAACCACGGCAACTCCGGCGGCCCGCTGATCGACATGGATTCTCGGGTGATCGGCATCAACACCGCCGGCAAGTCGCTCTCCGACAGCGCGAGCGGACTGGGCTTCGCGATTCCGGTCAACGAGATGAAATTCGTTGCCCAGACGCTGATCAGGGACGGCAAGATCGTGCACCCGACGATCGGGATCAGCACCCGTTCGGTGAGCAACGCGATCGCGTCGGGCGCCCAGGTCGCCAACGTCAAGGCAGGCAGTCCCGCGCAGAAGGGCGGACTCCTGGAAAACGACGTGATCGTCAAGGTCGGCAACCGTAAGGTCGCCGACGCCGACGAGTTCGTCGTCGCCGTGCGGCAGCTGAGCATCGGGCAGGACGCCCCGATCGAGGTCGTCCGCGACGGACGCCACGTCACCCTGACCGTGAAACCCGACCCGGACACCAGCTAGTTGTTCGCGAACATCGGCTGGGGGGAAATGCTCGTCCTCGTGGTGGTCGGGCTGGTGGTGCTCGGCCCGGAGCGTCTCCCGGGGGCCATCCGCTGGACGTCGAGCGCCCTGCGGCAGGCGCGCGACTACCTCAGCGGGATGACCAGCCAGCTACGCGAGGACATGGGTCCCGAGTTCGACGAGATGCGCGGGCACCTGAGCGAGCTGCAGAAACTGCGGGGGATGACGCCGCGCGCCGCGCTGACGAAGCACCTCCTCGACGGCGACGACTCGATCTTGACCGGCAATTTCGACAGGCCGGTCAACGGAGCGCCGGCCCATCCGGCGCAGCCGATACAGCCGGTCCAGCCTGTGCAGCCTGTGCAGCCTGTGCAGCCGGTCCAGCCCGTACAGCCGGTCCAGCCCGTGCAGCCGGTCCAGCCCGTGCAGCAGCGCGTTCCCGGCCACACGCCGTTCGACGCTGATGCGACCTAGCCCGCGAACCGACCCAGGGCCCGCTACCTGAACTAAGCCGACCCCCTATTGGAAATCCGTGAGCGACGACCTTGACGCCATCCCAGGCCACGCTCGAGCGCTAATCATCGAAGAACTCGAGCGTCGTAACCCCGCTCTCTTGGCGGAGCTTCGTACCACGCATAAACCGACCAACGACCAAAGCGATGGCGTTGTGCTGGGGGTTCTCGCCCCCGCATTGCGGGAGAACTTCGGACCCGACTATGTGCCAAATGAGTACGGTTTGGCGATTGAGACCGCAATTGACGCTTATTTGGAGGCGTGGCCCCTACATCGGTGGCCGGTGAACGTACAAGACCTTTGCCGAACGCTAGGGATGTGGGCCCCCGGGGAAGGTAAAGTTTAGGTCTACCTATTCCCCGCTGGGGATCAGGCGATGCCTGGCTCGGGATGACGTCTTGGTCATGTCGTATTGGGGGCGTCCCGATGTCATTTGCGGTCGCGGTGCCAGAGGTCCTGGGGATAGCAGCATCGGATTTGGCCGGTATCGGCTCGACGCTTAGCACGTCGAACGCGGCCGCGGCGGCTCAGACGACAGGGTTGCTCGCCGCGGCCAAGGATGAGGTGTCTGCGGCGATTGCGGCGCTGTTTTCCGCCCACGGGCAGGCGTATCAGGCGGTCAGCGCGCAGGCCGCAGCGTTTCATGACGAGTTTGTGCAGGCCTTGACCGCTGGCGCGGGGTCGTACGCCGGCGCCGAGGCGGTCAACGCGTCGCCGCTGCAGAGCCTGCCCGACGCGATCAACGCGGCCGTCCAGGCGGCTACCGGGCGCCCGCTGGTCGGCAACGGTGCCAACCAGGCCCCCGGGACGGGGGCCGCCGGAGGGCCCGGCGGGTGGTTGATCGGCAATGGCGGATCCGGCGGGTCGGGCGCGGCCGGCACTGGCGGGGCCGGTGGCGCTGGCGGGGTCGCCGGGCTGATCGGGGCCGGCGGGGCCGGCGGGGCCGGCGGGGCCGCAACGACCGGCAATGGTGGGGTCGGCGGGGCCGGCGGAGCCGCCATGCTGTTCGGCTCCGGGGGGGCCGGCGGGGCCGGCGGGGCCTCATCGGCCCCGTCGAACGGCGTCGGGGGCGCCGGCGGGGCCGGCGGCAGAGCCGGCATGCTGTACGGCGCTGCCGGGAGCGGAGGGGCCGGCGGGTTCACCGAGAGCCAATTCGGTACCGGCGGCGACGGCGGCGCCGGCGGGGCCGGCGGGCTGTTCTCCAACGGCGGGGCCGGCGGGGGCGGCGGGGCCAATGGGGTTGCCACCATCGGGCTCGGCGGCGACGGCGGGGCGGGCGGGGCAGGCGGGGCCGGCGGACTATTCGGCACCGGCGGCACCGGCGGGGCCGGCGGGGAGAGTCAAGCACTCACCGGCGGGGCCGGCGGGGCAGGCGGGGCCGGTGGGCTGTTCGGATCCGGCGGCACCGGCGGAAGCGGCGCGGACGGCTTTCACCTCGGCGGGACCGGCGACGCCGGTGGGGCCGGCGGCAACGGCGGCAACGCCGGCATGCTCGCCGTCGGTGGCACCGGTGGCACCGGCGGCGCCGGCGGAGACGCCTTCGGCCTCGGCGGGACCGGCGGTGCCGGCGGGACCGGTGGCGCCGCCGGCCTGCTCTTCGGATCCGGCGGTGCCGGCGGCGCAGGCGGGTTCGGTTTCAGCGGGACCGGCGGACACGGGGGGGCCGGCGGCAGCGCCGGCTTGCTCAACGGCTCGGGTGGCGCAGGCGGCGCCGGAGGCGCCGGGAACATCACCGGCGGGGACGGCGGCGCCGGCGGCAAGGCCGGGCTGATCGGCGACTCCGGTAACGGCGGTAGTGGCGGCCCCGGGGTCGCCGGCGGCGGCGCCGGCGGGGCCGGCGGGGCCGGCGGCAACGGCGTGCTGATCGGCGACGGCGGTAACGGCGGCAACGGAGGGAATGGCACGGCCCCGGGCCAAACCGGCGCCGGAGGCGTCGGCGGCGTGTTGTTGGGTGCAGACGGCTTCAATGCGCCCGCCAGCACTTCGCCACTGCACACGCTGCAGCAACAGGTGCTCAACGCGATCAACGCGCCCACCCAGGCACTCACCGGGCGCCCGCTGATCGGCAACGGCGCCAACGGGGCCCCGGGGACCGGGGCCGCCGGCCGGCCCGGTGGGATCTTGTTCGGCAACGGCGGGATCGGCGGGTCCGGCGCGGACAGCATCGGCGGCGCCGGCGGGCACGGCGGGACCGGTGGGTTCTTGTTCGGCGACGGCGGGGCCGGCGGGGCCGGTGGGTCCTCAACGGTCGGCTCCGGCGGGCCCGGCGGCGCCGGTGGGAAAGCCTTTCTCAGCGGTGCCGGTGGCGAAGGCGGGGCCGGCGGGACCACATCGGCTGCTGATAAGGGCGGAGCCGGTGGTACCGGCGGCAACGCCGGCGTGTTCTTCGGCGCGGCCGGGGTCGGCGGCGCTGGCAGCCTCGGCGGGGGCACCGGCGGGGGGGATGGCGGCTCTGGCGGGCGCGGCGGGCTGTTCACCACCGGCGGGGTGGGCGGCCGCGGTGGCTTTGACGCCGCCGGCGGGGCAGGCGGGGACGGCGGGGCCGGCGGGTTGTTCTCCAGCGGCGGGGACGGCGGGACCGGCGGGCACGGCAGCACTGGCGGGAGAGGCGGGGTCGGCGGAATGGGCGGGGTGTTCGCCAGTGGCGGGGGCGGCGGCGCAGGCGGGTTCGGCAACACCGGCGGGCAAGGCGGGTACGGCGGAATCACGACCATCCTCGGCAGCGCCGAGGGCGCCGGCGGGGCCGGCGGGGCCGCGCTCGTCACCGGCGGGGCCGGCGGGCCCGGCGGCGGCAACGCCAGCGACAACGGTCAGCTCTTTGCCGAGGGCGGGGCCGGCGGGGCCGGCGGGTTCGGCATGACCACCGGTGGGGCCGGCGGGCAGGGCGATGCCGGTGGCGTCCTTTTCGGCGACGGTGGCGCCGGCGGCGCGGGCGGCGACGGCGGCCCGGGCTTTAACAGCGGCGGCGACGGCGGCAACGCCGGCATGGCCCTGCTGATCGGCGACGGCGGTAACGGCGGCGCCGGCGGGACCGGGTTCACCTCCGGCTCCGGCGGGGCGGGCGCAGGGGCCGTGCTGATCGGCAACGGCGGTAACGGCGGCAACAGCGGGATTGGCCTGCTGGGCACCCCTGGCGCAGGCGGCGCCGGCGGGCAGCTGCTCGGCCGGGTCGGCAAGGACGGGCTGCCGTAGTCCGCGGCCGAGACCCGCCACAGATCGGCGTCGTCTTAGCGGCGGGTCGGGTCGAGCCCCAGCGACACTCCGGCCAGCCCGCGCCGGCGTGACGACAAGCCGTCGGCGATGCTGCGCAGCTCCTTGCCCACCGGCGAGTCGGGCGCGCTGAGCACGACCGGGGTGCCCGCGTCACCGGCGGCCACCAGCGCGGGGTCCAGCGGGATCTGGCCCAGCAGCGGCACGTCGGCGCCGACGGCACGCGTCAACCGCTCGGCGACCTGCTGGCCGCCGCCCTCGCCGAATACCTGCAGCTTCGAGCCGTCGGGCAGCGTGAGCCCGGACATGTTTTCCACCACGCCGGCGATGCGCTGACGGGTCTGCAGCGCGATGCTGCCGGCGCGTTCGGCCACCTCGGCGGCGGCGAGCTGTGGCGTGGTCACCACAAGAATCTCCGCGTTCGGGATCAGCTGTGCCACCGAGATGGCGATGTCGCCGGTTCCCGGCGGCAGGTCGAGCAGCAGCACGTCCAGATCGCCCCAGTACACGTCGGCCAAGAACTGCTGCAACGCCCGATGCAGCATCGGGCCGCGCCACACCACCGGGGTGTTGCCCTGGGTGAACTGGGCGATCGAGATGACCTTCACGTCGTGGGCGATCGGCGGCAGGATCATCGACTCGACCTGGGTGGGCCGGTCGGTGGTCCCCATCATCCGGGGGATGGAGTGGCCGTGGATATCGGCGTCGAGCACCCCGACGGACAGGCCGCGGACCGCCATCGCGACGGCCAGGTTGACCGTGACGGTCGACTTTCCGACGCCGCCCTTGCCGGACGCGACGGCGTACACCCTGGTCAGCGAGCTGGGCTGGGCGAACGGGATGACCGGCTCGGCCGCGTCACCGCGCAACTGCTTGCGCAGCTCGGTGCGCTGCTGGTCGTTCATCACGTCCAGGCTGACCTTGACCGCCCCGGTGCCGGGAACGTCGGCGACGGCCGCGGTGACGCGCTCGCTGATCTCGGTTTTCTTCGGACAGGCCGCGGTGGTCAGGTAGATCTCGACGTGCACGCCGCCGCCGGGCGCGATGTCGATGCTCTTGACCATCCCGAGTTCGGTGATGGGCCTTCGCAGCTCGGGGTCGATGACCTTGCCCAGCGCGGCACGGATGGCGGTGTGCAGGTCGGCTTGCGAATCAGACGCGTCATGGCGGGACATCACCGCCGAGTGTAAGCGTGCGCGGCCGGCCGTCGGTCAGCCGGCCGGGGCGGGCGGCACGTCGTTGGGCGCCGGCTCGTTGGCCGGCGGCTGGGTCGACGGCGTCGCGCGCGGACTGCCCGGCTTGGGCGACGGCGTGGCCTTGGGCGCTGCGCCTCCCGCAGTACCGGCCGCCGGGGGCGCCGGGCTGGGCTGTGCCAGCGGCGGGGCCGGCGGGGCCTGTGGGTCGATGGTGGGTGCGCCGGCCGGCGCGAGGGCCGGCGCGAAGGCGTCGGGCGGCGCACCGCCCGGAGGGCCCAATCCGGGTGGCGGTGCCGCCGGGCTCTGCGGGCCGATGCAGATCAGCGTGCAGCCGGGCAGCTTTTCGACCGTGGGTGGTCCGGCCGGGTTCGTCATCCACGGGAACATGGGCACCTGGCTGGCCGGCGTTTGCGGGCTCAGGTCGATCAGCGGCACCTCCGACAGCGGGTCGATGCCCGTGAGACCAGGCATGCCGTTGACGTTCAGCGGCATGCCCGGTCCAAGGCCCTCCGCGTTGTCGAAGTGCGAGTCGAAGATCGGAGGCGGCGGCCCGGTGATCGGGGGCAGGTCGACCGGGACCACGCCGGTGGCGTACGCGGCCGCCCAGCCCAGCACGTTCTGGGCGTAGGACATCGAGTTGTTGTAGCGCAGGATGGCGGCCATGACCTGCCCGGGGTCGCGCAGGTTGAGTCCGCCACTGCACAGGTAGCGGGCGGCGGCCAGCGTGGCATCGAACAGGTTCTGCGGGTCCGCCACGCCGTCGCCGTCGCCGTCGGCGGCGTACCGCGCCCAGGTGCCCGGCAGGAACTGCATCGGCCCCATCGCGCGGGCGTAGGTGGGGCGATTGCCGACGTTGCTCTGGACGATGACCTCGTTGCCGGGCAGCGTGCCGTCCAGCGCGGGACCGTAGATCGGGTACACCGCGGTGCCGCGCGCGTCGACGGCGCCGTTGCTGGCATGGCCCGACTCGATGCGCCCGATGCCGGCCAGCAGGTTCCAGCTCACGCCGCAGTTGGGGTCGGCGGCGGCCATCTTCATCTCGGCGTTGCGGTAAGCGGTCAGGGCCACGCTCGGAATGCCAAGCGCGCCAGGCGCATTCACGATCATCGGGGGCGGCGGCGCCGATACGGTGCCGGCGGCGACGTGGAACTTGTCCGGCTGACGCGTAAGCGCGACCACGGCCGGACCCATCAGGTCGGACAGGCCGGGCGACGGGGAAACCGCGGCGAGCGGAGCGACCGCGGCACGCATCGCCGGGATCTTGCCGGGGAATGGCGCAGGAGCCCCGCCGACCGCGCCGGCGAACACCAGGGGGGTGATCACGGCTACGCCGAATGCGGGCGCCCGCAACGCGTGACGCCCTTGCTTCGGTGCTGCCGCGGCGACGGGGCGTGGACCCCGACGTCCCCCTATGCGCACTCGACCGTCCTTGAGTTAGTGAGCTGGCCGTAAAACCGGTAAAGCCTTAGAACTTCTTGCCTCTCGTCCTATATCTGTTCTGGTCCCTAATTCGTTTCGTAGCCGCCGTGAACCAGATCACCATACATAACTCTTGTGACGGGAGTGGCGCAATGGGGGGTTGCGACTCTCATCTGGATTTCTTGGTCCGACGCTCCGCCCCGTCGCCCGACGGCTGCAGCTGTTGTCCCGAGTTTCGCGGCTGCAGCTCGGCCAACAGGTTGCGTAGATCTTCCAATTCGTGGCGCAGGTATTCACGCGTTGCGACCTCGCCGACGGCCAGCCGCAGCGCGGCCAGCTCGCGGGCCAGGAACTCGGTGTCGGCCTTGGTCTGCGCGGCACGACGCCGATCCTCGTCGAGGGCGACGCGATCCCGGTTCTCCTGACGGTTCTGGGCCAGCAGGATCAACGGCGCCGCGTAGGCGGCCTGGGTGGAGAAGGCCAGGTTCAGCAGGATGAACGGGTAAGGGTCCCAGCGCCAGTGCACGGCCCCCAGGTTCACCGCGATCCAGGCCACCACCAGCATCGTTTGCAGCAGCAGGTAGCGGCCGGTGCCGAAGAAACGCGCGATGGACTCGGTGACCTGCCCGACGGCCTCGGGGTCGAGGCGCCGCGAGAACCCGCGCGATGCCCGCGGCGTGTTGAGCCGCCGCAGCGCCGAGGACGACTTGCTCACGACGATCCCCCGGGCGTGCCGGCCGGGTCGAGGTCCTGCACATCCACCCGCCAGTCATGCGGCAGCAGGTGGTCAAGCAGGTCATCGACCGTCACCGCGCCCAACAGGTGGTTTTGGTCGTCGACCACCGGCCCGCACACCAGGTTGTAGGCGGCGAAGTAGCGGGTCACGGCGCCCAGCGCGGTCTGGGGGGACAGCGTAAGCAGGTCGCTGTCGACGATTCCGCCGACCAGGTCGGCCGGCGGTTCGCGGAGCAGCCGCTGCAGCGTTATGCAGCCCAGGTAACGCCCGGTGGGGGTCGCGGTCGGTGGGCGGGCCACGAAAACCATCGACGACAGCGCGGGGGTCAACTCGGGATCGCGCGCCCTGGCCAGCGCCTCTGCGACCACGGTGTCCGGGGTCAGCACCACCGGATCCGACGTCATCAAGCCGCCCGCCGTGTCGGGGGAGTGCGTCAGCAGCCGTCGCACGTCGGCGGAGTCGTCGGGATCCATCCGGGTCAGCAGCAATTCGGCATCGGTCGGATTCAGGACGCCGAGCAGGTCGGCGGCGTCATCGGGATCCATCGCCTCGAGCACGTCGGCCGCGCGTTCGGTGCCGAGCTGCGCCAGCACGTCGGCCTGATGCTGCTCGGGCAGCTCCTGCAGGATGTCGGCCAGTCGTTCGTCGTCGAGCGCCCTGAGCACCTCGTAGCGGCGCTTGACCGGAAGTCCGCGGATGGCGTCCGCCACGTCGACCGCCTTCAGAGGCTCGAACTGGGCCAGCAGCTGGGCCACTGCCTGATCCGGCATCGCCAACGCCGACGGCGTCAGGCCCTGTACGTTTTGCCAGTCCACGATCTGCACGGGTCCGCGGCGCCCCAGGCGTCGATGAGTGCGGACGGCGACTTTGGTCACCATCCAGTCGCGGGTCCGGGTTTGTTCGATGCCGAGGTCGGTGATCAGGACGTCGACGCCGGCCAGCTCCGGGAGCGCGGGGTCTCTGACCCGAACCGGTGTGTCGAGCACCTGGCCCAGCGCCAGCACCTCGCCCGGGCGCTGCTCGAAGTGGCGCAGCGACACGTTGCCCGAGCTCAGCGTCACCGCGTGGGGTTCGATCGCGCTGACCCGCAGGATCGGAACGAAGATGCTGCGCCGGGTGGCCAAATCGACGACCAGACCCAGCACGCGCGGTTGCTGACGGACGATGCTGATGCTGATCACGACGTCGCGGACTCGTCCGAAGGATTCGCCGAGCCGACCCAGCACCATCATCCGCGAGAGCCGTGCCACGTAGACCCGGTTGACCGATCCCATGGTGCAGAGCGTAAGCAGCGGCCGACCGGACGGCAGCGGGGCAGGGGCCGTTAGGGGCCGTTAGTGTGTGTGCATCGCGAACATCGCGACGATCACGTAGACGAGCAGCCCCGCCACTCCGAGCACGATCCCGGAGACGGCCAGTGCGTAGCCCTCCTCCCGGCTCCGCTTGATCTGCTCGATCGCGACCGTGCCCAACACGATCGCCACGATCGAGCCGATGCAGCAGAGCAACCCGGTGAGGGAGCAGATCAACGAGGCGACCGCCATCCCGTTCATTCCGGGCTGCGCCGGCTGCGGCGCTCCCCGGTCGAGCGGGTAGTTCGGCTGGGGGTACTGGGGGTACTGGGGGTATTGGGGGTATTGGGCGTAGTAGCCCGCAAGTTGCGGGGGCCCGGGGGGTCGCTGGTAGCCAGGCGAAACCGGGTAGTCCATCGGATAATCGAGTGGCGGTGGGTAGTCGGCCGCCGGGGGGCTCCACGGTGCGGGGCCGGGCTGCTCGCCATAGCCGCCCTGGCCGCCCTGGCCGCCCTGGCCGCCGGGGCCGCTGGGGCCGGAGTCGCCGCCGGGCGCTGTCATGCAGTTCAACCTAACGTATGCGCTGGTGGCGGTCGTGGCCGCAAATCGACGGCTCGTATTGATTCACCAGACGTGAAACGATTGGCCCAGGACAGGGGAGCAGAGCAGAATGAACACCGATGAGTAGCCCTTTCCAGCCTGGACAGGTCCCAGGCGCGACATCCGGCCCCGGCGCCGGCGGTCGCCGTAATGCACCGGGATTGCCGACGCCGCCCAAGGGTTGGCCGGTGGGGTCGTATCCGACGTACGCCGAGGCGCAGCGCGCCGTCGACTACCTGTCCGACCAGCAGTTCCCGGTCGAGCAGGTGACCATCGTCGGCGTCGACCTCATGCAGGTGGAGCGGGTCACCGGGCGCCTGTCCTGGCCCAAGGTGCTGGGCGGCGGCGTCCTCAGCGGCGCCTGGCTGGGCCTGTTCATCGGGTTGGTGCTCAGCTTCTTCAGTCCCAACGCGACCGGCGCGTGGGGCGCCCTGATCACCGGTCTGATCGCCGGGGTTTTCTTCGGTTTGATCACCTCCGCGGTTCCCTACGCAATGGCCCGCGGCACAAGGGATTTCAGTTCGACCATGCAACTGGTCGCCGGTCGCTACGACGTGCTCTGTGATCCGCAAAACGCGGAGAAGGCGCGGGATCTGCTGGCGCGCCTGGCGATCTGAGGCCCGGATCCGCTGTGGTGGTGAGTCTTCGCCGGCCCGCACGACGGCTGGGCGCGATGCTGCTGGCGGCGTTGACCGCGGTGTCGGCGCTGCCGGCCTGCGGGTCCTATTGGGCCGGGTCCGGGTTGACGATCAGCTTCTACTCGCCTGCCACCGACGCCGCGACGTTTGCCGAGATTGCGCGGCGCTGCACCGAGGAGGCCGGCGGCCGGTACACGATTGCGAATGTCAGCCTGCCCAGGTCCCCCGACGAGCAACGGTTGCAGTACGCCCGCCGGCTCACGGGTCGCGACCGAACCCTGGACGTCATGGGGCTGGACGTCATCTGGACCGCGGAGTTCGCCGAGGCGGGCTGGGTGCTGCCGCTGTCCGAGGACCCGGCGGGGCGGGCCGAGGCCGACGTGCTGGGCGATACCCTGCCCGGCCCGCTTGCGACGGCAGTCTGGCAGCACAAGCTGTACGCCGCACCCGTCACCACGAATACCCAATTGCTTTGGTATCGAACTGATTTCGTGGATAAGCCGCCGGAGGATTGGAATGGCATGGTGGCCGAGGCGGCCCGGCTGCACGCCGCAGGCGAGCCGAGCTGGATCGCGGTGCAGGGCAGTCAGAGCGAGGGCCTGGTGGTGTGGTTCAACACGCTGCTGGTCAGCGCGGGCGGCCAGGTGCTCTCCGAGGACGGCCGCCACGTCACCTTGACCGACACCCCCGCGCATCGGGCCGCGACCGTCGCGGCGTTGCGGATCCTCAAGTCGGTGGCCACCGCGCCCGGAGCCGACCCGTCGATAACCCGGACCGACCCGGGAACCGCACGGCTGGCGGTGGAGCAGGGCAAGGCCGCGCTGGAGGTCAATTGGCCGTATGTGCTGGCGTCCCTGCTGGAAAACGCGGTGAAGGGCGGCGTGCCCTTCCTGCCGCTCAACCGGATTCCCGAGTTGGCCGGCAGCATCGACAATCTCGGCACGTTCGTGCCCTCCGACGAGCAATTCCGCATCGCCTTGGAGGCCAGCCGCCGGGTGTTCGGTTTCGCGCCCTACCCCGGTGTGGTGCCCGGCCAGCCGGCCAAGGTGACGCTCGGCGGGCTGAACCTGACGGTGGCGAGCACCACCCGTCATCGCGCGGAGGCATTCGACGCCGTCAGGTGCCTGCGCAGCCCGCAGAACCAGAAGTACGTCTCGATGGAAGGGGGCCTGCCGACGGTGCGGACCTCGCTGTACTCCGATCCGCAGTTCCAGGCCAGGTATCCGATGTACGCCATCATTCGCCAACAGCTCACCGATGCGGCGGTGCGGCCGGTCACGCCGGACTATGAGGCGGTGTCCATCCGGCTGTCGGCCGCGCTGAGCCCGATCACCGCGATCGACCCGGAGACCACCGCCGACGAGCTCACCAGGCAGGTGCGCAACGCCATCGACGGCAAGGGGCTGTTGCCGTGATCCGGCCCAGCGCGGGGGGCGCGCAACGGCGGCTGGCGTTCGCCCTGGTCGCGCCCGCGGCGACGCTGATGCTTGCGGTGACGGGCTATCCGATCGGCTACGCGGTGTGGCTGAGCCTGCAGCGCAACAACTTCGCCGCCCCGAACGACACCGCGTTTGTCGGCCTGGGCAACTATCAAACGATCCTGACTGACCGGTATTGGTGGTCGGCGCTCGCGGTGACGCTGGCGATCACGGTGGTTTCGGTGTCGATCGAGTTCGTGCTGGGGCTGGCGCTGGCGCTGGTGATGCACCGCACCCTCATCGGCAAGGGTGTGGTGCGCACGGCGGTGCTGATCCCGTACGGCATCGTCACGGTGGCCGCGTCGTACAGCTGGTATTACGCCTGGACGCCGGGGACCGGCTATCTGGCCAACCTGCTGCCCTCCGGAAGCGCGCCGCTGACCGAGCAGATCCCGTCGTTGGGTGTGGTAGTTCTCGCCGAGGTCTGGAAGACCACCCCATTCATGTCGCTGTTGCTGCTGGCCGGGTTGGCGCTGGTGCCCGAGGATTTGCTCAAAGCGGGTCAAGTCGACGGCGCCGGCGCGTGGCGGCGGTTGACGAAAATCACCCTGCCGATCATCAAGCCGGCGGTCGTGGTGGCGCTGCTGTTCCGGACGCTGGACGCGTTTCGCATTTTCGACAATATCTATGTGCTGACCAACGGGGCCAACGACACCGACTCCGTGTCAATCCTTGGCTACGACAACCTATTCAAGGGCTTCAATCTGGGGCTCGGCTCGGCGATCAGCGTGCTGATATTCATCTGTGTGGGCATCATCGCGCTGGTCTTCATCAAGGTGTTCGGTGCCGCCACTCCCGGGAGCGAGATCGATGGGCCGTAAATGAGCACCGAGCGGATCGGCGCCCGGCGCGCCGCGGCCTGGGTCGTCATCGACACCTTGGTGTTGGTGTACGCGCTGCTTCCGGTGCTGTGGATTCTCAGCCTGTCGCTGAAGCCGGCGTCAACGGTCAAGGACGGCAAGCTGATTCCGTCGTCGGTGACCCTGGACAACTACCGCGGCATGTTCCGCGGCGAGCTCTTCGGCTCGGCGCTGCTGAACTCTATCGGAATCGGGTTGACCACCACCGTGATTGCGGTAGTGCTCGGTGCGATGGCGGCCTATGCGATTGCCCGGCTGCGGTTCCCGGGCAAGCGCGTACTGATCGGTGCCACCCTGCTGATCACCATGTTCCCGGCGATTTCGCTGGTGACGCCGTTGTTCAACATCGAACGCATCGTCGGCCTGTTCGACACCTGGCCGGGGTTGATCCTGCCGTACATCACCTTCGCGCTCCCGCTGGCCATCTACACGCTGTCGGCATTCTTCCGGGAGATCCCCTGGGATCTGGAGAAGGCCGCCACGATGGACGGCGCGACGCCGGGCCAGGCCTTCCGCAAGGTGATCGTCCCGCTGGCGGCGCCGGGACTGGTGACCGCCGGGATCCTGGTGTTCATCTTTGCCTGGAACGACCTGCTGCTGGCGCTGTCGCTGACCGCCACCAAGGCGGCGATCACCGCGCCGGTGGCGATCGCCGGCTTCACCGGCAGTTCGCAGTTCGAGGAACCGACCGGGTCGATCGCCGCCGGTGCCATGGTGATCACGGTTCCGATCATCGTCTTTGTTCTAATCTTCCAACGACGAATTGTCGCCGGTTTGACCTCTGGCGCTGTGAAGGGGTAGCGCGTGGCCGAGATTGTGCTGGAGCACATCAGCAAGAGTTACCCGGACGGCCACACGGCCGTGCAGGATCTCAACATCACCATCGCCGACGGCGAGTTCCTGATCCTGGTGGGGCCTTCCGGCTGCGGGAAGACCACGACGCTGAATATGATTGCCGGGCTTGAGGCTATCTCGTCGGGGGAGCTGCGGATCGGCGGCGAGCGGGTGAACGAGAAGCAGCCCAAGGACCGCGACATCGCGATGGTGTTCCAGTCTTATGCGCTGTACCCGCACATGACCGTGCGGCAGAACATCGCCTTTCCGCTGACGCTGGCCAAGATGAAGAAGCCCGACATAGCGCAGAAGGTCGAGGAGACGGCGAAAATCCTTGACCTGAGCGGTTTTCTGGACCGCAAACCGTCCCAACTGTCGGGCGGGCAGCGACAGCGCGTCGCGATGGGCCGGGCAATCGTCCGCCAGCCCAAGGCATTTCTGATGGACGAGCCGCTGTCCAACCTGGACGCCAAGCTGCGGGTGCAGATGCGCGGCGAGATCGCCCGGCTGCAGCGCAGGCTGGGCACCACCACCGTCTACGTCACCCACGACCAGACCGAGGCGATGACGCTGGGGGACCGGGTGGTGGTGATGCACGGCGGCGTCGCGCAGCAGATCGCTACCCCCGACGAGCTTTACGACCGCCCCGCCAACCTGTTCGTCGCGGGGTTCATCGGCTCGCCGGCGATGAATTTCTTCCCCGCCACCCTGACGCCCGTGGGGCTTCGCCTGCCGTTCGGCGAGGTGACGTTGATGCCCGAGGTCTCCGACGTGATCAAGCAGCACCCGAAACCGGAAGCCGTCATCGTCGGGCTGCGGCCCGAGCACCTGGCCGATGCGGCGCGGATCGACGGCTACCAGCGCGTCACAGCGCTGACCTTCGAGGTCAAGGTCGACCTGGTCGAATCGCTGGGTGCGGACAAATACGTGTACTTCACCACGGCGGGCTGGGACGTGCACTCGGCGCAGCTGGATGAGCTGGCCGCCGAGGGCGAGGTAAGTGAAAACCAGTTTGTGGCAAGGGTTCCCGCCGAGTCGAAGGCGGCCATCGGGCAGTCGATCGAGTTGGCTTTCGACACCACCAAACTCGCCGTCTTCGACGCCGACTCCGGGGTGAACCTGACGCTCCCGGAGCCGTCCGGCGCGCAGTGACCCAGATTTTGGACGAGGTGCGCGCGCACCTTCGCGGTCACTTCGCCGTCGAGCCGGACTCCGCCAGCGTGACGTTTCTGGGCGCCGAGCCCATCGAGGTGCTGCGGTTCCGGTCGCGGGCGGTCGGGCCGGACGGACTAGCGCACTACGTGTCGCTGGGATGTTCGCGCTATCCGATGACCGATCCGACGCAGACACTGACAGAGGGGGTGCGCGGCCCCCGCGCCGAAGTGGTGCTGCGCCTGCGCGATCCGGGGCCGGCCACCGGGCTGGCGCGCAGCCTGGCGGTATTGGCGGCGACGCCGGCGGTCGACGGTGTGGTGTTGAGGCCGGACGCGCTGATCGACCTCGGCTCGCCGCTGTGGGCGCGCGCGCCGTTCACCGCGGTCTTGTTGGGCGGCAGCGACATTCCCGACCTGCCGCTGGCCGCGCCGCTCGACCCGGTGCGCTTCTTGTCGGCGACGCCGGTCACCGCGACGGAGGCGGCCTGGGTGCGGCTCAAGGGCGCCGAGGCGATGCGGCGGGCGTGGGAGAACGACGGCGTCGACGTGCTGAACCCGAATCGCCGCGCCGCGCAACCCAATTAGCTCGCGAGCTGGGGCAGGGTCCACTCGCGAGCAGACGCAAAATCGCACAGTTTCGGCGTGAAATGTGCGATTCTGCGTCTGCTCGGCTGGGGAGCCTGCCAGTCGTCGCCGGGGTTCCCGCCCTGCCCGTGGTTGTCGTAGGGGCCATTGTGCCAGTGCCCCTGGTCGCGCGCTTCACCGTTGCACCAGTGGTCGTCGTGGCAGCGGCCCCCGTCCCAGTTGCCGCCCCACCCTGCATCCCATCCACTGCCCGGGGCACCAGTAAGAGGCCGGGGATGGCGCAGGTTGGGCCTGGGCGACGGCCGCCGCCCCCAAACCCGCGAGCCCTAAGCCGGCGGTCATTACCACCGTTGATGCTGCGGCACGTGCGATGGTTTTCATACCTGAAAGTGTTGACGGATCCGCGAACGAACCCTGCTCAGCCAGGCGGCGGCCGAATACGCCTCTGAGCAGAGCTTTCGGGCGCGTGTGGCGGGTGGGCGCTCCCCTGTTCCCGGCCACGCTCGAGCGTTAATGCATGGGCTGACGTGACGGCCGGCAGCGCCCAACTTTCGCCTGCTTAACGTGTTCACGTGCTTAATGTGCTTAATGTGACAGTGCCCATCCATAGGGCATCGAACACTCCCTGACCTACCTCGGCGGCGTTCCTACCCCGCCTGTGGCGTCATGCACGCCGATCTCGCGCACGTCCTCTGCTTGCGTTTCCGTTATCGGGGTATTCAGTCAACGACGCAGAAACTTCGGCTGTCCGACAGCGTGGCTACCGGATTCATCTCCTCTATTTTCAAGCAGCCTCTCCAGGAGAACGCATGCCCGCACCGCGTAAACCCGACCAGGCCAGCCCCAAGTCGGTCAGCCCGACCGGTGTCACCAACGGTCAGACCCCCGACGCTGATCCCCGCTCCCAGTCGGGTGCCTACCTGACCACCGCCCAGGGCCTCCGGCTGCCCGACACCGATCACTCGTTGAAGGCTGGCGACCGCGGTCCGACACTGCTGGAGGACTTCCACCTACGGGAGAAGATCACCCACTTCGACCACGAGCGCATCCCTGAGCGCGTCGTGCACGCCCGCGGCGCCGCAGCGCACGGTGTGTTCGAGTCCTACGGCACGGCGAAATCGGTCACCAAAGCCGGATTCCTCGGCAAAAAGGGCACGAAAACCGATGTCTTCACCCGCTTTTCAACGGTGCTGGGTTCGCGGGGTTCGGCCGACACGGTCCGTGATACCCGAGGGTTCGCAGTGAAGTTCTACACCGAGGAAGGCACCTTCGACCTGGTGGGCAACAACATGCCCGTTTTCTTCATCCAGGACGGCATCAAATTCCCCGACATCATCCACGCCGCCAAACCGCAACCGGATCGGGAAATCCCGCAGGCGCAGTCCGCGCATGACACGTTCTGGGACTTCGTGTCGCTGCACACCGAAGCCACCCACCACGTGATGTGGAACATGAGCGATCGCGGCATCCCGCGCTCGTTCAGGACGATGGAGGGGTTCGGAGTGCACACCTTCCGGCTCGTCAACGACGCCGCGGAGACCAGCCTGGTGAAGTTCCACTGGAAGCCTGTCGCCGGGGTGCATTCCCTGGTATGGGAAGAGGCGCAGATCGCCGCCGGGTGTGACCCCGACTTTCACCGGCGCGACATGGCCGACGGCATCGAGGCAGGTGCGTTCCTCGAATACGAGCTCGGTATCCAGGTGATGCCCGACGACGGCAGCGACAGCTTCGAGGGAATTGACCTGCTCGACCCGACTAAGTTGGTCCCCGAGGAGCTGGCCCCGGTGCAGCTGGTCGGGAAGATGACCCTGAACCGCAACCCCACCAACTACTTTGCCGAAACCGAACAGGTCGCCTTCCACACCGGCAACCTGGTGCCGGGTATCGAACCCACCAACGACCCACTCATGCAGGCGCGGTTGTTCTCCTACCTGGACACCCAGATCACCCGGCTCGGCGGCCCGAACTTCGCGCAGCTGCCGATCAACCGGCCACACTGCCCGGTCAATGACATGCTTCGCGACGGGATGCACCAGAGCGCCATCCACACCGGCGTGGCCGCCTATCACCCCAACAGCGTCGACGGCGACGGGCCGAAGCCGGCCACTGCGAAGGACGGCGGGTATGTGCAGACCCCCCGGGTGATCTACGGGTCCGCGGAGCGGGCACAGCCGGCCTCGTTCGACGACCACTTCTCCCAGGCGACGATGTTCTACCGCAGTCTGAGCCCGGTCGAACAAGCCCATGTGGTGGAGGCGTTCACCTTCGAATTGGGCAAGGTCTATGAGCAGGGCATCAAAGAACGCGAACTGCAGGCCCTGGCCAACGTCGACACGGACTTGTGCGAGCAGGTGGCCGCCGGTCTTGGTTTGACCGCCCCGAAAGGCAAGCCCGCCGAGGATGTCATCATTTCGCCGGCGTTGGTGCAGATCCTGGCCGAGCCCGGACCGATCGACGGACGCAAGATCGGTGTCATAGCTGACGAAGGCTCCGATCTCGCCGGCGTGTCGAAGCTGGTGAAGTCGGCCGCCGGGCTGGGTGTCACCGCGCTGGTGATCGCGCCGTTCGGTGGCGTCTTGAAGGCGGGTCGCCGCAGTGTGACTGTGGACCGCACACTGCTGACGGCACGCTCGATCGAGTTCGACGCGCTCGTCGTGGCCGGCGGGACGACACCGACCGCCGATATCAAGCTCGTCGTTTTACTCCAGGAGGCGTTCCGGCACTGCAAGGTGCTCGCCGCGTGGGGCGACGGCGACGCAATCCTGCACGCGGCGGGGATCACGTCCGGGGACCCCGGGATCGAGATCGCCGCGACAGCGGACACCGCCTTCACCGCAAGGCTGGCGGCCGGGCTCGGACTGCACCGGGCGTGGGACCGAGCCGGCGCCGTGATGGCCTCGGCTGTACCCCCCGCCGGCTGATCACGCCGGCTCCGCAGCTGGTCACGCCGAGCCGCAGACACCTGCTCCGAATGAAAGGAATCTCCATGACGGTGACCCGGGACGTCGCTGCCACCCGTCAACGCGTGTGGGACGTACTGGCCAACGGATGGACCTATTCAGGCTGGGTGGTCGGCAACAGCGGGATCCGCGCGGTGGACTCGAACTGGCCCGCGCCCGGTACCCGCATCCTGCACTCCATCGGCACTTGGCCGGCGGTGATCGACGACGAGACCGTGGTAGAACGCAGCATCTCCGGTGAGGAGCTGGTCCTGCTGGCGAAGATCCGGCCGCTGGCAAAGGCGCGAATCACGCTGCAGCTGACCGATCTTCCCGGCCGAAGGTGCCGCGTCGCGATGAGCGAGGTTGCGGTGAGCCGCCCGCTGCGCTGGGTGCCCGACCGGGTGCAGCTGCTCGGAGTGGCTCCCCGAAACCGTGAGTGCACGTGGCGCTTGGCCAAGATCGCCGAACAGCAGGGCCCCGATGCCCTCGAATAGCAGTCCGACCAAGGTGGATGCGATCGTCGTCGGGGCCGGCAACATCGCGAGTCGCGTTTCTCGATCCAGGGGGTTCTCACTGTGACTCCTCATTCTGATGCGGTGGATGTCCGCCGCCGGGCCGGCTGGTTGCCCGACGGACAAGACGATTTGGAGTCGTGGCTCGCCGGGCACCGGGAGCGGGTGGAGGCCCGTGGCGAGCAGGTCGTGCTTCATCCGGTGCTCGTCGAATTTCAGGAGTTAATCGACAGCGATCCCGTGGTGCGGATGTACATGAACCAGATGATTTCCCAGGTGCCCACTACCAAGCGCTATCGCAAGCGGCACCTGGAGAGCGTGCCGCAGCTGCTGCGCTTGATCAATGAGGTGCTGACCATGGCACCCGAGTTCGGCGAGAACATGGTTGCCACGCCGCTGGGCGCGATCCTGGACTGGACGATGGGCACGCCGGCTGGTTTCGCCGCGTTCCGCGACCCCCGGGTCAACGCGATGCTGAAGAAGATCTTGACCGCCTGGTGCGAGTTTCTCGACAGCCCTGAGTCGTTGTACGTGCTTAACGATTCATCGTCGGGCTGCAAATGTGCTGCGGCCCAACGGGCCGTCGGTATCGAGCAGTTCGAGCACGACCCCGCCGACGAACACTGGGGTTTCAGGTCGTGGAACGACTTCTTCACCCGACGCTTCAAGGACGGCCAGCGACCGGTCGCCGCCCCCGACGACGACACCCTGATCGTCAACGCCTGCGAGTCAACCCCGTATGGCATCCCTACTGACGTGGCGCGCCAGGACCGCTTCTGGATCAAGAGTCAGCCCTATTCACTGCAGGACCTGCTCGCACAAGACGAGTCGGTTGATCGATTTGTCGGCGGAACCGTCTATCAGGCCTTTCTGAGCGCGACCAATTACCACCGCTGGCATAGCCCGGTCGCCGGCACGGTCGTGCGGGCCCTTCCTCCAGGAGGGCACGTACTACTCCGAGGCCGACTCCGAAGGCGGCGACGCGGTCGATCCGACCAATTCTCAGTCCTACATGGCGCATACAGCCGCGCGGGCGATCATTGTCATCGAGGCCGACAACCCTGTCATCGGTCTGGTGGCCTTCGTGCCGGTCGGCATGTCGGAGGTGTCCTCGTGCATCATCCATCCGAGCGTCACCTCGGGTTACCGCGTCGCCAAGGGGGAGGAACTCGGGTACTTCCAGTTCGGCGGTTCCACACACTGCCTTGTCTTTCGCCCCGGCGTCATCGCCGACTTCGCCCTTGCGGCCATTCCCCAACCGCACGACCCCCACGCCCCGCTGATGCTGGTCAACTCAAAGCTCGCCGCCGCCGACACGATTTAGGTGCGGTGGGCATCCACCGACCCGCGCCGATCTCGGGGTGTCTGGTTCAGTGCGGCGTAGCCGGGTCAGCCAGACAAGAAAACGGGTATCTCAATTCAATCAACATGCATTACAGACTGTAACTAGAGGAGTTCAAGTGATCGGGACAATTATCGGCGCCATCGTAGTCGGACTTTTAGTGGGTGGACTGGCCAGACTCGTCATGCCCGGCAAGCAGAACATCGGCGTCGTCATGACCGTAATATTGGGCGCGATCGGCGCATTCCTCGGAACTTGGGTGTCCTACAAATTGGGATACTCCAACCAGAATGGCGGATTCAAGGTCATCCCCTTCCTGGTTGGCATCGTCTTCGCGTGCATCCTCATCGGTATCTACCTGGGCGCCACCGGGCGTCGCATTACCAATCGGGTGGGGCGACGGTAGCGCGCTTCGATGCTACGGGCGCATATGCGATTCGCGTGGGGGTGCAGTGTGTGCGGTCTTGCACGAAATAGCTTCTGCTATAACATAATTGGCTAGGGCAATGCGGTGGGGTTGACCGATCGTCTCGATTCGTTGCAGCGGCGCTACCCGGCGTTGGGGTTTCCGCTGGCGGTGATTTACAAGTATGGCGACGATCAGGGCGGCTATCTGGCGGCGTTGATCGCTTACTACGCGTTCGTATCGCTGTTTCCGTTGCTGCTGCTGCTATCGACGGTGCTGGGTTGGGTGCTGGCGGGACACCCTGACTTGCGTGCTCACGTGGTGCACTCGGCGTTAAGCGAGTTCCCGGTCATCGGGTCGCAGCTGGATAATCCTAAACAGCTCAGCGGTGGCGTCGTCGGGATCTTGGTGGGGATTTTGGGCGCGATCTACGGCGGGCTCGGCGGTGCGCAAGCGTTGCAGAATGCGATGAACACCGCCTGGGCGGTGCCGCGCAATGAGCGGCCCGATCCGTTTCGAGCGCGGGGCCGCAGCTTGCTGTTGTTGGCTACCGGTGGCTTGGCATTGCTGGGCACTACGGTGCTGTCCGCGCTGGGCGGGGGTGCGGGTGCGTTTGGCTTGGGTGTCAAAGTCGTGGCGCTGGTGGCATCGGTCGCAGTGAACGCCGGGGTGTTCATTTTGGCGTTCCGGATCAGCACCGCACGGAACTTGACCGTGCGGCAAGTGGCTCTGGGCGCGGTGGCCGCCGCGCTGGGTTGGCAGGTGTTGCAGTCCTTCGGCGCGGTCTACATCGGGCATGTGGTAAGAAGCGCGAGCGCCACCAATGCGATATTCGCGCTGGTGTTAGGAATGTTGGCGTTCTTGTACATCGCGGCGACGGTGGTGGTGTTGTGCGCGGAGATCAACGTGGTGCGCGTCGAGCGGCTGTACCCGCGGGCGTTGCTTACCCCGTTCACGGACAACGTCGATCTGACCGCCGGTGACCGCAGCACCTATACGGCCAAAGCCGAGGCCGAGCGGACCAAAGCATTTCAAAAGGTCAAGGTCACCTTCGGCAGACCGCCACACCGCACCTCGACAGATTCAAGGGCAGATTCAAGCGATCCGTCCACCCCGGCGGCTCAGCTGGCGAATCCCGAAAACCAAAGCAACGAGTTGGGCTGTTGACTCTTCCTGCTCATCTGCAGGGCGAGGCGGTCAGAGCACGTGCCGGTACGCCGTGCTGCGGAGCGCGCCCGCCGATTCTGAAATAGGTTCTGGCGTAGCCCAACCCATCTCGGGTGGCGTCGAGGAAGATTTCACGCGTCCATACGTTTGCCCTGCCTGAACAGCCGGTTGGACAAGTTGGACAAACCCAGTGCGGGGTAGCTGAACGAATCGAGCTCACGCTTGGTCGCGGTGCTCGAAATGAGTTGAGTGTGAATTGTTTTCGGCCGGGTCAAGATCGTGGTCAAGCCCCCGCCATGAGCGTGAAGCTCGTGTGAACCAGTGTGTTCTAGCCCCGCGGAACAACGCGGAAAGGAGGCCCGGCGTCGCAAGGGTAGGGGTACCCAACGCGGGACTGGCGAAACGTGACACCAGGCAGACGCCGGTGGAGCCCTCGCCTACCGCCGGATTCGCCCACGCCGCACATCGACGGTGCAATCAAGCTGCGCCGCAAAACGAAATTCAGCGGTGCTCGCCGCGGGTGTCGATGACGCGTTGGGCAATGTCGGCGAGTTTTGTTTGGCTTTCCTGAGATATCAGCCGCAGCATCTCAAAGGCGCGTACATCATCGACCGCGTAGCGTTCCATGATGATGCCTTTGGCTTGACCGATACGGTCTCTGCTCGCTAGCGCCGCTTGCATCTGCTCTTCGCGCCGCCCAGCCAAAATCGCAGCCGCAGCATGCGCAGCGAGCACAGCACCGGTGGTCTCAGCATCGGTGTCCCACACGTCAGGCTTAAAAGCAAACAAGTTCAGCGCGCCGGCCGTGCGGTCCGCGGTATACAGCTTGAACGACAGGCCACTGAGCACTCCGAGCTCCACAGCTGCGGGTGCATACCGAGGCCAGCGAGCCTCGCTACGCAGATCATCGCTCCGCACAATCGTTTCTTGAAGAGCAGCCTCGGCACAGGGCCCTTCTCGGAAATCGTGTTGCAGCTTGTCGAGCTGCGCAGCCAGGCCGTCGGTGTCTGCCACGGACTCGAAGTCTCCGCCCTTCTTAACCAGCAGAATTCCCGAAACGTCAGCTCCGGGTATCAGCTCGACGGCCGCGGCGGTCACATCGGCCAGAATGCGGTCGAGCGTGCGGGGCGTGGCAATCGCACGCGCGAGCGCAGCCATGCGCACAGCCAGGTCGTGCCTTGGGTTCGAGTCCAAAGAGTTCATGTAATCCGATTCTGCACGATGCAGCCAGCCCTCGGGATCAACCATCGGGAAACTGATCGCTGGGAATCCGGATGGTCGCAGGGGTGCACAACCCGTGCACATTGGGGACGGCGGCCGCCGGGAAGATCGGCGACGCGGGGCGTCGGGTTGTGACGCTTCACAGCGTTGCTCTGAAAATACCTGCCTGTGAAGGAGATTTGCAATCCGCTCCCCGGGCGGTCGCCGCCCCGCGCCATTCAGCGCTGAGAGAAAGAGCCGTCGTGACGGTCAGCCTGCCCGGCCTCGATCCTCGATCGATGCAGAAGGCCGGCGTGGACCGCCTCGTGGGTTGACGACATCATGCCGCTGTTGGTAGCTCCCGCGTCAGACCCTCGCGCGTCGGATGCCAAGCGTGTTTTAGATCGCATGACACGCAACAGATTCAAACGCCGGCACGGCGGCTTCGAGTGAGATCCCGCACGCCGGTGGATTCCGGAACGCGCGATCCTGTGCAAGTCGCCGACAATGCGCTAGTCTTAGGTATAGGTTGACTGCACAGCCTGTGGGCGCGCCGTGTAGCACATCAGGCAAATCATCCGTTTCCTTCACGGATCTTGACGACTGGTTACAAGCCTCATTTCGCTTCGATGCGGGGTGCCAATCCAGTTCACCCAGATCGAAACGAGATCCATTGATGATCGCTCCTTTCTATCCGAGTTTCTATCCGAGCGCCGCTACCCGTGGCTTTACGGCCCACTCCGGCGGTTCCACCGTCCATTGCAACGGCGCCCAAATGCGTGCTCATCGAAGAGAATTGGTGACCGTTGTGAGGGTTACTGGTGACATCGACGCCACCAACATCGACCGCTTCCGCGACTACACCCACCGGTTCGTTGCGGAGGCACCCGGCCTGATCCTCGACCTCAGTGAGGTTGATTTCCTCTGCGCCGAGGGCATTTCGGTCCTAATCATGCTAGACAATGAGTGCCGCAGCGCAGGAACGCAGTGGGCCATTGTCGGCGGCCCATTTATCAGACGACTCCTGCACGTCGGCGACCCCAGCGGCGCGCTGCCCACCGCAACCTCGGAGCACGAGGCTTTCAGCACTATTGCCGAACAACACCAGACGAGCCTGGCCGCATCGTAGCCCGAGTCGAAATACTGAATCCAGCACGCAGAACGCTGAATTCAGCCGACTGCCGGGGCGCGTCGCCGCATGGCGCGTCGCCGCACAATGATCACCGAGCAGCAGTATCAGGAAGGCACGTAAGTGAGATGACTCAAAACCCCAACCTCGCAGCGCTATCCGCTGCCGGGGTGTCGGTATGGCTCGACGACTTGTCCCGAGACCGGCTGACGTCCGGTAACCTCCGCGAGCTGATCAACACGAAAGGCGTCGTCGGCGTCACCACCAATCCGTCGATCTTTCAGGCGGCCTTGTCCCAGGGCCACGCCTATGATGCTCAGGTCGCCGAACTGGCGAAGCGCGGCAGCGACGCCGAGGCCACGATTCGGGCGGTGACCACCGACGACGTCCGTGTGGCGTGCGATCTGCTCACGCCGCAGTGGGAAGCCTCAGACGGTGTCGACGGCCGAGTCTCCATCGAGGTCGATCCGCGCCTCGCGCACGACGCCGACAAAACGATTGCGCAGGCCATCGAGCTGTGGAAGATCGTCGACCGGCCCAACGTCTTCATCAAAATCCCGGCGGTGGAAGACGGCCTGTCCGCGATCACCGCCGTGATCGGCGAAGGCATCTCGGTCAATGCGACGCTGATCTTCTCCGTCGAACGGCACAAGCGTGTGATGGACGCCTACCTGGCCGGTTTGGAAAGCGCCAAGGCGGCCGGACACGACTTATCCACGATTCACTCCGTCGCGTCGTTCTTCGTCTCCCGGGTTGACACCGAGATTGACCAACGCCTGGAAGCCATCGGCACAGACGAGGCTGCTGCTCTGCGCGGCCACGCCGGGGTGGCCAACGCCCGACTGGCCTACGCCGCGTACCAGGAAGTCTTTGAGCGCGGCGACCGCTACGAGGCCCTCAAGGCCGAAGGAGCCCGGGTACAGCGGCCACTGTGGGCGTCGACAGGAGTGAAAAATCCCGACTACTCGGACACCCTTTACGTCGCCGAACTCATCGCTCCGCACACCGTAAACACCATGCCGGAGAAGACGATCAACGCGGTCGCCGATCAGGGCGTGATCGCCGAAGACACCGTCACCGGGAAATCCGAGGCGGCCCAGTCGGTGTTCGACACCCTCGACGCCGTCGGTATCGATGTGCGAAACGTGTTCCTGACGCTGGAAAACGAGGGGGTAGACAAGTTCGAGAAGTCCTGGGAGGAGCTGCTGGAGGCGACCCAACGCCAGCTCGACGCGGCCGCGGCCTGAAGGTGAGCGGCTATCGCGCTCAACCGGTGGATTCGGATTTGGTGACGATGACGTGAACAATTGCGTTAGGACCGGTCCGTACGGACGCCGACGTCAGCTTGGTTTCGCCAGGGCTACTTTGGATTTCGGGACGTCATGGTCACCGAGTAATTAGTACATTTGAAAGGATAACCATGAAAATCAGCAATATGGCCCTGCATCGGCGAGCGGCCGGCATCCTGTCGGCTGTCTGTCGGGGGATAGCCGTGGCCTCATGGTGCACGGGCGCCGGCGCCCGACTGCAGTCCCGACGGGGTGAACGCCACCGTGTCGTCGGCAACCGGCTCGGCGCAGCAGTACCTCGCCACACATCCGGGCGCCAACCAAGTCGTCACGGCCGCCTACGGCCAACCGCGTCCACAGGCGGCCAGCAGCCTGCGCAGCTATTTCACCGCGCACTCGCAGGAATACAACGACCTGCGCGGCATTTTGGCACCGATCGGCGACACCGAACGTCAGTGCAATGTGGCCGCGCTGCCGCCGACTCTGGAATCGGCCTACCACGAGTTCATGGCCGGCTGATCCGGCAGGCCACCTGCTAGCTCAGCGGTGCGCAAAGCGGTTGGGCCAATACGATATTGGCGATAGCGATAGCGATAGCGATAGCGATAGCGATAGCGAGTGCGCCGTGCGCAGCGGACTGGAGCCGGGATGGGTGTCGACGATAATCCAGTCGGTGTCCCATTCCTGTGCCCATTTAAGTGAGGGCGTCAGCGATGGTGTTGGCATCGGGCTGATGCTCGTACAGGTACAGGTACAGGTACAGGTCGGGATGGCCGACACTGACCGCGGCGATACCTCGCTGGCCCGCCTTCTCGACCAAACCTTCGGGCTGCCAATCGATCTGCGCAGTGACGCGAGTCTTCGTGTCGCCGAGCCGGTGGAACGTGTGCACGCCAGCATGAGTGGTGCCGTCGTCCGTGCTCTTCCACGCCACCCGTCCCTCGGGGTGCTGCTCCGTCAATTCCGGGCCTTTGTGACCAGGGTCCCGGACTTGAGTTTGAACCGCGTCGATGAAAGCACGTCGTAGCACCACTGAGGGGGCGCGGTTTCGCTGTCCATTGAACAACGGCGTGGCGAAGGTTGCGGCCGGTCGGCGACGGGTACACCTCTGCCTATGTCGGCGAGCAGCGGGTTATCTAGCCAGGTGTTCTTTGGCGACCGACTGCCGTGTACCGACGTCCAAGGACAGCCCCCTAACCGGCGAGCTCGTTGACGCCGAGTGACACCACAGAGTCGATTGCTGAGAGGCACGTGGTAGCGCGGTGAAGGGTTGGTTGGACGAGAAGTGCCCTAAGCGAATGGTGTTCGGGCCGTGCGGCGGGGTAGAGCCGGACGGCCAGTGCGAGATGCGACCCGGTGCCTGCGCATTCACCGACGCTGTGCCGTGGTCCGGTCCCGCGGTGGCCGGGGTCACGGTACAGGCGCCGCTGATCCTCACCGACTTCAGTTGCGCCCCGTTCGATCCGGCCGACCTGGCGGCAACCGCTGAAGTCTTGGCGCCGTCCTGTGATGCCGTTTTAGTGGGTGAACACCAGAACCGTCCCGACTTTCCGCCCACAGTGATGAGTCGGCTGCTTCTCGACAGGGGTATAACGCCATGGATCACGCTTACGTGTCGCGAACGCAATCGCGTGATGCTCGAACAGGAACTGCGTGGCCTGAAACTCACCGGCGCACAGACGGTGCTGTGTGTCACCGGTGACGGCCGTGGCTATGACGTGCGCCCGGACGTCACACAGACTTTCGACCTTGACGGGCCGCGACTGGCCGCACTGGCCGCCTCGCTCGGCATGATCGCGGCTGTCGCCGAGACGCTCACCGCGCCTCCAGTCCACGCCCGGCCGGCTCGCCTCGTGCACAAGCAGCTGGCCGGCGCGAGCCTAGCCGTGCTCAATCATGCGTCGTCTCCGTCGGCGGTGGCGGAATTCGTGAACGCGTCTCGGGTGCAAGGCCTTTCAATTCCCGTGTTGGCAGCTGTCGCGGTATTTACTGACGTGGCTTCCGCCGCGGTTCTGCGGGGGCTGCCCGGTCTCGAACTCGATCAACGCCTCGTGGACGATGTCATTAACGCCGCTGACCCGGTCGAATCAGGCATCCAGGCTGCGGTCGCAGAGGCGCGCGCGTTGCTATCGATCGAGGGTGTTGAGGGCGTAAACGTCTCCGGTCTCGCCTCGGGCGCCGGAACACGCGTCGGGGCACATATCAAGGCCGAGGTCGGCGCCCGGATCCGAGCGGATCTCGCCTCATGAGTGATGCGATGGCCGCGGAATTCGACACCGTCGCGGGATGGACCGCTCAGGTGGCGGAGGACCTTGGGCCGTCCTACCACATACCGGCTGCGTGTCGTGGCAGCGGAAGCCCGGTAGCGCTGGACTGGCTGATCGACCGGCTCGACCTCGCTCCCGGCGAGATGTTGCTGGATTGCGGTGCCGGCGTGGGTGGACCGGCGGCGTATGCGGCAAAGCAGCGCTCGTTGCAGCCGGTACTAGTGGAACCGCAAGCGGGTGCTTGCCGCGCGGCCCGCTCGCTCTTCGGTTATCCAGTGGTTCAGGCTGTCGCGTCGGTTCTGCCCGTTGCCGACGAATCCTTCGATGCTGCCTGGTCTTTGGGCGTGCTGTGCACGACGCAGGCGCAATTGGCGCTGCTCACCGAATTGCGTCGCGTCGTGCGGCCCCCGGGTCGCATCGGTTTACTCGTCTTTGTCGCTAGGACATCCACACCCGCTCAGCGGCCGGAGGGCAACAACTTTCCGACGGTGGACGCCCTTAGGGACCTGGTGGCCGAAGCGGGGTTGCGGATCGCAGGTTGGCGTGGCCTGGCAGACCTAGCGCCGCCGTCGTCAGAATGGCAGAGCCGGGAAGATGCGGTGACCGCGGAGCTGTCAGAGCGGCACTGTCATAAGCGGGCATGGCAGTTAGCCGAACATCAAAGTGATCTGATCGGACAGCTGCTGGCGCGATCAGACATTTCGGGCGAGCTGCTTACGCTACTTCGCCGCTGACGGATGCGGTGGGCGCCCGCGGGCGCGGAGCAAACTCACCACTAGTCGGCGCAGGACTACACGCCCGGCCCGCCGAATAACGACACGATCTTCATCGCAACGGGTTTCGGCAAGTGGACGACCAACGGGGTTGCCGCCCGTGACCGCGTTGTCCAGCCCATGCTCGGCGGCCGGATGGGGTGGACTCCGGCGCGTTCGCCAGCCGGAGTCCACCCGAATTGTCCGGCCTCACAACCGCGGTGACGGCAACTTCCAGGTCGGCGACCTGGTCGTCGCACCCAAGCCCTTTCCGCGATGCCGCCTTCCATTGAACTCAGTCCACTTGTGTCCAACCGAACAGATGTTTGATTTTTGTCCGATGGGGTATAGAGGAGAAGGGGTTAAGCAGGTTTGGTACCGAGACGTATCAAGTGCCCTAATCCGGGGTCTCGATCTTCATAAGCCGCAAGCATCGCGGCTCGATGCCCGGATCCATGTCTCTCTCGCACGGCTCAACACGGGCTGTCTTTCAAGTAGGTACCGCTACGTCATCCGATGTAGCGGATCCCAATTCGTGCGGTTGACATTCTTTGACCGCGTCAGAAGGAGTACCAGATGACCACCATCAACAATCCCGCTCAAGTGCGTCACGGCGACGCGCCGCACGCCAACGACTTCGGCGAGGACGCGCCGCGCGGTCGGGTCACCACCCGGCGCGGCAACGAGACGAAGGCTTTCTACAAGACAACCGAATTCATGGTCTTCATCGTCGCGACCGTCGGGGTTCTGCTTGCCTCGTACTTGGTCCAGGCGACCGGCGGGCGCGGCGACTATTTCCTGGCCGACAAGGCGTGGCTGTACGTCGTGATTCTTAGCGTCGGGTACATGGTCAGCCGCGGGCTTGCGAAATCGGGCAGCCATCGTCACGACGACGCCTAGTCACACTGCCGGGGAGGTTCAGAGCGGCGAGCGCGGCTGGCCTCCCCCGGGCAGCACCAACGACGTAGCCGACATGGGCACCGAACGCGCCGTGAGGACTGAATGATGCTGTGGCTCTTGGCTATCCTCTCGGTAGTAACCATTTCTCGGAAGATCGCGCACCGGCTCAAGACTGTTAGTCCACCGATTAATTGCATTGGCGAGCTGTGCTCGTGTCGCCTCGACGACCGCACGTGAGTTCACCCCAAAGACAATTCGGTGACCCTCGAACGGGCACCCGCCGTTGAAACCCCTAACCCGACACAACACGCATCAGGAGAAGTAATGACCCACACGACAACCGAGAAGCTCATCTTCCAACTGCGCACGCTGCAACGCCTCACCAACACCGAGGCCCAGATCGCGCAAACTCGGCAGGCGCAGGCCCGCGACGAAGCCGTGCGCGAAGAATTGGCCACCAACGCCGCGAACGCCCAAAAACGCTCGCAGCTGATCGCAGCCGCGTTACGTGAGCTCGGCGGGGTGCCCGACGTCGTCACCCCTGCACTGGGCCGCGCTACCGCGCTCGCCAAAACGGTAGTTGAGCAAGCCCAACCGATAGCCGCCGCGCTGTTTGGTGACCTCGGCTTGGAACACCAACTGGTTGACCATGCCCGCTATCTGGAGGCCCTCGCCGACACAGCCGAGCACGCCGACACCAGAAACCTGGCGCGGCGCCTACAGGCCGCACATCAAGAAACCATCGACTGGATCAATTCCGTGCTCGCCGAAGAAGCGTCGGGAGAGCCCACCAAGGTGCGGCCGACCCCAGTGCAGAAGGCGGTGGGTGGGCTCACCAGTGTGGTCAGTTACCCGACCCGCTGGGCCGCTGAATGGATCAACGGGACCGCTGCGGCCGTTGCCCGCACCCGCTCACGAGTGGGCACCGTCGCCGAAGCCACGATCGATTCCTTGACCGCCGGGCGCGACGCCGCACTCCTTCAAGCTGAGCAGATCGCTACCCGGAACGGCGCACACGGCACCGAGACCGCATTGCACCGCACCCGCGTTCTCGCCGGCGGCCTGACCGAAGAGGAACTCGCCGTCGACGATTACGACCACCTCACCGTCGGAGAAGTCGCGTCTGCGGTGCAGCAACTCACCGGCGCTGCCGCGCTGACCGCCCTGCTGCGCTACGAACAAAACAACAAGGATCGCGCGGGAGCCGTCAACGCCATCGAAAACCGGCTGTCCGTTCTGGCTGAGCAGAACATCAGCCGAAACTAGACGGGGTCACGCAGGCCCGGCTGACTTCCCAAATCAGGGGCTCAGCCGGGCCGCGTCGCTCAGCACCACGTCGAAATGCCGCGCACGGCCGCTTCCCTTCTAGTGCAGTGCCACATGGAAACGCCCGCTGTCTGGTGCGCGGCGTCGCGGGCATCAAGATCGGTGGTGTGGCCCTTCGTTGTCGACCATCCATAACTTCGCGCCGTCGGAGCGCTTCCCTGTTAGGCGGCGTCGCCGCCGACCGTGATCGCACCGAAAGTGCTGCTCAGCATCGGCAGCCGAATGCGGTCGTGGCTAAGCAAGGCGGGGCTTAATTCGGCGCGGGCCGGGCCGCTCTGGGACGCGTACTGTTCTGTGTCGGATCCGCGCACCCGTGCGGCGTTTCTGCGCACGCTACGGTCGGTGGTCGACTACCGCGGGCAATCGGTTAGCGCGCTGGGACGGTTGCGACTGCGACTAGAGGTGCCCACGTTGGTGATCTGGGGTGAGCGCGATCGAATCATCCCCGTCGAACACGGCTCTACGCGCACGCGCCACGACATGGCAGCCGGCTGGAGGTGCTGCCCGGTCTTGGGCACTTTTCCCCACGTTCAAGCGCCCACGGCGGTGGTCACTGCGATCGAAGAGTTCATTGCCGGGTGTCCCGACGCGAAAGATAATGTGAGACAGGAATATTCGCCACAGCCACCGTCACGGACGTTCGCGACAAGCGAGGATTTTGATGTTGAGGCGCGGGGCGATCGGGGTGCTCATGGGCATGCGCGGATGTCCGCAGAACGAGGCGGGTTTGCGAATTCATGAGCGCGGCTCAGGAAATGGGGCTTCGCCCTGGCGAGCTGGCGCGAGCTCTGGTGGATGTGGCCAGCGGTACCGACACCTCGCCGCACCGGTCGGAGATACAGCATCGGTGGCGACACCTGCTGGCGCTGAGCGGTTTCGACGGCCGTCACACCGTCGCCGCGTTGGACCAACCCATTCGGGTACCGTACGGCCCCGAAAACCGGTCAACGATCTGCTGACGGTGGGGCGACCGCGCCGCGCATCGCGGCAAGAATCGCCGGGCGAGCCTCGGGTTGGCTAATCAGTCGCCGCGACACCACCGTCAGGTGCTCGTTGTGGGTTCGTGCGTGCTGGCGCAGCAGCACGAATGCGTCTTCCACAGGTATTTGCAGTTCTTCGCGGAGAAAACCTTTGGCCTGCTCGACAACCACCCGGCTGGTTAACGCGGTCCGCAGCTGGGGGAGCACGATGTCCGGCGTGGGGGCATGTTCCTGCAGGATCGCCACGCTGGCGATGTGAGCCAACGTTTGGGCCACCAACTGGTCGGCGTTGTTGAGTTCACTGGGGGCGATGCCGAACAAACCCAACGCGCCCAGGACGATGCCGGCAGCGCGCATTGGCACCGCGTGCACCGACACGAAACCTGCGTCGGTGGCAGCCGCCACGAACCGCGGCCACCGCGACTGTTCGGCCCCCAGGTCAGCCATCGAGATCGGCTGCCCGCTGGCATAACAGTCCAGGCATGGGCCTTGGTCAGCTTGCAGCTGGAACACCTCCAGTTCCCGGGACTGCGCCGAGGTGGCGGCCATCAGTTGCAAATGACGGCGCGGGTCGGCAAGCAGCAATCCCGCCGCGGCAACGTCGAGCAGCTGCGCGCATTGCTCGGTGAGCTCGGTGAGCAGTTCGACCACGTCGAAGTCGTCGAGCAGGCTGTCCACCAGCGCTACCACCGCGTCTAGGACGCGGGTTTCACGGGGTACCTCGGTCACAACGGTTTCCATTCTGCGCCGATTACCTGTCGATTGCTAACGCGACGGGTGCCCGGCAGACCGTCAGCGCCCATTAGTCAGCCTCCAATTTGAGTCGGCGATCCAGGATGTCGCGGGCGACATCGGTGGCGCCGCGCCCGGTCACATAAGCGTGCGCGCGCAGCCGCGCCAGCGCTTCGGGTGCATCGATGTTCAATTGCGCCATCACCATGCCGGTGGCCTGACTTACCTCGTTGCGAGACAGCGCGTTCAGCTCGGTCCAGGCATCGGACTCGGGATCGTTGACCGCGGCCTCCAGGTCCTCACCGATCAGATCCAACAGCGGTATCTGGGCCAGCTCGGCAGCCACCACCAGCCCACCCAGCTGGTCTGTTCCGAGCAGCACCGGGTTGCCGTGGAACAGGTCCAGGGCTCCGACGTATTGGCCGGCCAGCGTCACCGGCATCGCATACACACTCCGGATCTGGTGAGCCAGCATCGCCGGCCCGTATGCCGGCCAACGGACCTCGGCAGGATCATCCAGATCGACGACCACCACCGGCGCGCGGTGCGTCACCGCGTCCAGGCATGGGCCTTCACCGACGGTGAACTGCAACTCGTCATACCTGCGTGCCATCGCCCCACTAGCGCCCAGCGTCCCGACGTTCGTACCATCGAAAACCAGCGAAATCGCCGCCGCGTCAATGCCGAACAACACCACGCACGCCTCACACAGACGGTTGGCGGCCTGCACGCCACGTCGGCCGCCGACCGCGGCGAGCAGCTCGTCGTCGATCGTCGCCATGCTCAACCCCACACGACATGGGCGCGTTCACTACACGACCTGCCATGGTGCTCTAGCGGCGACATAGGTCAATCCTTTCCCATCTCATGCCCCTGCGGACCGCAACGCAGACCATAGCGACGACTCCCGGCCGCGACGGGTGTGGTTACCCGCATCAAAAGACCGGAACCTGCCCTCTTAGCGGAGGTTTTATACAGTCATCTCAGGGTACGTATCTGCGGAGCTGATTTGGCGGCTCCATTCCAGCCCGAAGACTATCGGCACTGTCCGGGTCCGCATTCCCTTTGCGAGATTGCCCACCAGTTCCAGGAGCAGACGCACGGTAATACCTGCGCGGTGCTCCTCGTTGACTGTATGACCGCAAGCCCTCGTCGCGACCCGATTAGCTCGGCGGGGGTCCGCGTGCGGCTTCAGGTTTCAGGCAAGCGAGCCCGGAGACGGCATCCCGAGAAGCTTGTCTATGAAAGTTAGTGCTATCACAAACAAAAAGAATAATATCAGGACAAAATCGCTCAATAGATTACGAAAAAATGTTACTGGCGAAGTTAAAAAGGCTTTCAAAGAATTGCCTAACTGGGCCACGGCGGTATTGAACAAGGTCACCAACTGGTCCCATAAGTCGCCGATGGAGCTGGCAATCGAGGCCGCGCCCGCGACAACGGGCCACCGCAGCGACGCGGCGTTGGTGGCCTCAGCGCTCGCAAACGAGCCCGCACTCGCGGTCAAGCGCTGCACAAACTGCTCATAAGACACCGCAGCCCGCACGGCCAGAGCCTGATAGTCCTGGGCGTGCGCCGAGAACAGATGCGCGACGCCCGTCGACACCTCATCGGCGGCCGCGGGCACGACCGCGACGGTCGGGACGGCCGCCGCCGTACGGGCCGCGCTCACCGTCGAACCAATGTCCGCTAAATCCGTTGCCGCCAAAGCTATTACGTCCGGGACCGCGATCACAAACGACATCTCACACCTCCGACTCGCTCGGGACCGTACCTACAGCCAGTTGCGAATTCGGAAGCTGCGGTACAAGAAGAGGCAGATCATGACCATGAGCGCGATCACCACCGGGTAGCTCCAGTGCCACTTGAGCTCGGGCATGAACTCGAAGTTCATGCCGTAGATGCCGGCGATCATGGTGGGCACCGCGACGATACCGGCCCACGCCGAGATCTTGCGCATGTCGCTGTTCTGCTGCATGCCGACGCGGGCCAGCGCGGCCTGCACCAGCGAGTTGAGCATGTCGTCGTAGGCGACGATCTGGTCCGTGGCCTCGCTCTGGTGGTCGGCGACGTCGCGCAGGTAGCGCCGCACTTCTTTGGAGATCAGGTCTTTGCTTTCGATCTGCATGCGGTGGAACGCCGCGGACAGCGGGGCCACGCACCGGCGCAGCTCGACAACCTCTCGCTTGAGCAGGTAAATCGGTTCGACGTCGAGCTTGCGGCCGGGCGCAAAGGCCACCTCCTCGATGCCGTCGATGTCGCATTCCATGTGGCTGGTCACCGTCAGGTAGTGGTCCACCACGGCGTCGGCGATGGCGTGCATGACCGCGTACGGACCAAGCCGCAGGTGCTCGGCGTCGGCGTCCATCCGCCTGCGCACGTCGGACAATCCACCGTGTTCGCCGTGGCGGACGGTGACCACGAAATCCTTGCCGACGAAGATCATGATCTCGCCGGTTTCGACGATCTGGCGGGCCAATACCACCGACTCGTGCGGGACGTAGTTGACGGTCTTCAGCACCAGAAACAGCGTGTCGTCGTAGCGTTCCAGCTTGGGCCGCTGATGCGCGTGCACGGCGTCCTCGACCGCCAACGGGTGCAACCCGAAAACGTCCGCCACCTCCTGCATGTGGGCGTGATCTGGTTCGTGCAACCCGATCCAGACGAACGCCTCGTGCCCGGCGAATTCGATCTCGCGCACCTTGTTCAGTGCCGCGTCATACGACTCGCATTTGCCGGGCACCCGGACGCCGTCTACATAGACGCCACAGTCGATCAGGGGCTTGGCGGCGGCCGGGGTGGTGGCTACCACGACCTGTTCGTCCACCTTGGGCCTGGCGATTGGTCTCAGCACTTCAGGCAGTGCGTCGAATCCCGGAAACATATCGACCTCCCATCGCGGCTGCAGGTTTGAGCGAGATCGGGCAGTTCATGCTACGCGTCCTGGCCGAACGCCGAATGACGGGCGCTGACGGGCCGGTGGCATCGCGGCCGGAGGTTTCCCGGCATTCCCGGTGCGCTAGTTTCGACGTCGTAGCAATGCCCAGAAACCCTCCAGAAACCCTAGTAACTCTTCCGTCTCCAACAAGGAGTAAACCGAAGTGAGCTCAAGTCCTCTCAAGGTCGCCGTCACGGGCGCTGCCGGTCAGATCGGCTACAGCCTGTTGTTCCGTCTGGCCAGCGGTTCGCTGCTGGGGCCCGACCGCCCGATCGAGCTGCGTTTGCTCGAGATCGAGCCGGCGCTCAAGGCGCTCGAGGGCGTGGTGATGGAGCTCGACGACTGTGCTTTCCCGCTGCTGTCGGGCGTGCAGATCGGATCGGACCCGAACAAGATCTTCGACGGCGTGAACCTGGCGTTGCTGGTGGGCGCGCGTCCGCGCGGCCCGGGCATGGAGCGCAGCGACCTGCTGGAGGCCAACGGTGCGATCTTCACCGCGCAGGGCAAGGCCCTGAACTCGGTCGCGGCCAGCGACATCCGCGTCGGCGTGACGGGAAACCCGGCCAACACCAACGCGTTGATCGCGATGACCAACGCGCCCGACATCCCGCGCGAGCGGTTCTCCGCGCTCACCCGTCTCGACCACAACCGCGCGATCTCGCAACTGGCCGCCAAGACCGGGGCCGCGGTCACCGACATCAAGAAGATGACGATCTGGGGCAACCACTCGGCCACCCAGTACCCCGACGTGTTCCACGCCGAGGTCGGCGGCAAGAACGCGGCGGAGGTCGTGGGCGACCAGGCCTGGATCGAGGAGTACTTCATCCCGACCGTCGCCAAGCGCGGCGCCGCCATCATCGACGCGCGCGGCGCCTCGTCGGCCGCCTCGGCCGCGTCGGCGACCGTCGACGCCGCCCGGAGCTGGCTGCTTGGGACCCCCGATGGCGACTGGGTCTCGATGGCAGTGGTCTCCGACGGTTCCTACGGCGTGCCGGAGGGCCTGATCTCGTCGTTCCCGGTCACCACCAAGGACGGTGACTGGACGATCGTGCAGGGCCTGGAGATCGACGACTTCTCCCGCGGCCGGATCGACAAGTCGACTGCCGAGCTCGCCGACGAGCGCACCGCGGTCACCGGGCTGGGTCTCATTTGAGGCCTGGCCACCGGGCTACGCGATTAGGACTACTAATGGGTCAGTCAGTACCCTGGGCACGTGTCCGAATTGCTTGAATCGATACAGACGCGCGTCGAGCAGGGCGTTGTCACCGACGCGGAGATCTTCGAGGCACATGTCGGCGGCAAGCTCGCCGTAGGTCTGACGGCTCCGCTGGATACCCAGCGCGCCCTGTCGATCGCCTACACCCCGGGCGTGGCGCAGGTCAGTCGCGCGATCGCGGCCGATCGCACGCTGGCGAACCGCTACACCTGGGCGAGCCGGCTGGTGGCGGTCGTCAGCGACGGCACCGCGGTGCTGGGCCTGGGCGACATCGGGCCGGCGGCGTCGCTGCCGGTGATGGAAGGCAAGTGCGCGCTGTTCAAGGAGTTCGCCGGGCTCGACGCGATCCCGATCGTGCTGGACACCAAGGATCCCGACGAGATCGTCGAGACGCTGGTGCGGCTGCGGCCGACGTTCGGCGCCGTCAACCTCGAGGACATTTCGGCACCTCGCTGCTTCGAGATCGAACGTCGTGTCATCGAGGCGCTGGACTGCCCGGTGATGCACGACGACCAGCATGGCACCGCGATCGTCGTGCTTTCGGCGATGATGGGCGCGGCCAAGTTGCTCGGCCGTGACATGACGGCGCTGCGGGTGGTGGTCTCCGGAGCGGGGGCCGCGGGTGTCGCGTGCTCGAATCTCCTTCTGGCAATGGGGCTTTCGGACGTCATCGTGCTCGACTCGCGGGGCATCCTGCACACCTGTCGAGACGACATGAACAGCGTGAAGGTCGACTTGGCGCTGCGCAGCAACCCGCGCGGCATTGCCGGCGGCATGATGGAAGCGCTCGATGGGGCCGATGTGTTCCTCGGGGTGTCGGCGGGCGTCGTCCCCGAGGAGTTGATCGCCACGATGGCGCCCAACGGGATCGTGTTCGCGCTGTCCAACCCGGACCCGGAGATCCATCCCGACATTGCGGCCAAATACGCGGCCGTGGTGGCCACCGGCCGCAGCGACTTCCCGAACCAGATCAACAACGTGCTGGCATTCCCCGGATTGTTCCGTGGCGCCTTGGACGCCGGCGCGCGCCGGATCACCGAGCGGATGATGGTGGCCGCCGCGGAGGCGATCTTCTCGGTCGTCAGCGACGACCTCGCGCTCGACCGGATCGTCCCGAGCCCGCTGGACCTGCGCGTCGGCGAAGCGGTGGCCGCGGCGGTGGCTCAGGCCGCCAAAGACGCTCAAGTGTCAAACAACTCGGACGCCTGAGCTACCGGAGCGTGAGGGTCGGCAGGCTCGCGGCGCTGCTGCTCGCCGCGGCGCTTTGGGTGGCCGGGTTGGCCGGCGTGGCCGGCTGTTCCGCCGATCAGCGGCCCACGCCGGAGCTGGTCGTCGGATCCGGGTCCGACCCCGAATCGACGCTGCTGGCCAATATCTACGTCGCGGCGCTGCGGTCCTACGGTTTCGCAGCGCGACCCGAGACCGCCACCGACCCGATGGCCAAACTGGACTCGGGCGCATTCACCGTGCTGCCCGCCTTCACCGGCAGGACGTTGCAGACCTTGGAGCCCGGCGCGTCGGTGCTAGAGGATAGCCAGGTCTACCGGGCGATGATCGCGGCGCTACCGGAGGGCATCGCCGCGGGCGACTACGCGACCGCGGCGGTGGACGAACCCAGGCTGATGGTGACTCCGGCGACCGCCGCGGCTTGGGGCGGCAGCGACCTCAGCGGGCTGCCGCCACACTGCGCCGGGCTGGTCGTCGGGGCGGTCGCGGGTGCCCGGACGCCTTCGGCGGTGGGCTCGTGCCGGCTACCCGAGCCGCGTGAATTCCCCGATGGCACAACGATGTTGACCGCGCTGCGGGCGGGGCAGCTGACCGCGGCGTGGACCACCACCGCCAACCCCGACAATCCGGCCGACCTCGTGGTGCTGTACGACGGCAAGCCCGCACTCATTCGGGCCGAGAATGTGGTGCCGCTGTATCGGCGCAACGCGCTGAGCACTCGGCAACTGCTGGCGCTCAACGAGATCGCCGGCGTGCTGGACACCGCGGCGCTGGCCGATATGCGGCGCCAGGTGGCCGGCGGCTCGGACCCGCAGGCGGTGGCCGCCGGGTGGCTGGCCGAGCATCCCCTGGGCCGGTGACTTAAGGGTCGCTGAGTAAGGGGTCGGCGAGTTAAGGGTTGGGGTGCGGGATCATCCGGCCCGACACGGTCAGGAACAGCCGCTGATACCCCGAACCCGTCAGCCGCACGATGACGTCTAGCACCTTCGCGTCTGCGCCGACCAGCACCCGGGCCCGTTTCTTGCACACCGCCTCGAGGATGATCCGGGCGGCTCGTTCGGGGCTGGTCCGGGCGACCCTGTCGAACGACTTGGCCAGCTTGTCGGGGTCGAGGCCCTCGGCGGCGGCGGCGTTGCGGGCGATCGCGGTCTTGATGCCGCCGGGGTGCACCGTCGTCACCGCCACCGGGTGGCCGGCCAGGATCATCTCCTGGCGTAGCGCCTCGGTGAAGCCGCGCACGGCGAACTTGGCCGAGTTGTACGCCGCCTGACTCGCTACCGAGAACAACCCGAACACGCTGGAGACGTTGACGACGTGGCCGTCCCCGGATGCGATGAGGTGCGGAAGGAACGCCTTGGTGCCGTTCACCACGCCCCAGAAGTCGACGTCCATCACCCGTTCGATGTCCTTGAACAGGCTGACCTCGACGTCTCCGGTGAAGGCGATGCCGGCGTTGTTGTAGATCTGGTTGACCTTGCCGAAGTGCTCCTTGACCGCGTCGGCATAGAGCAGGAAGGCCTCGCGTTCGGTGACGTCGAGACGGTCCGCCTTGACCGGCGCCCCGATCGCCTCGAGCTGTGCCTCGGTGTGGGCCAGGCCCTCGGTGTCGACGTCGCTGATCGCGACGCTGGCGCCCGAGCGGCCCAGTTCCAGCGCCAGCGCCTGCCCGATACCCGAACCGGCTCCGGTGACCGCGGCGACCTTCCCGGCGAACCCCTTCATGCGCAACTCCCTCGTGTCGGCCCACTTCCGTCGAGATTAGCCGGTACCAGCGGTACCTGATATCGGCGGGTGGCCCGGTAGCCGGGCAGGGCCGTGAAGTCAGGCTTCGCCCGCCTGCGTCTTGTCTGCCGATTCGTTGACCAGTTTCTCAAGTAGGCGAATATTTGTTTCGATGCCCGGGTCGTTCGGCAGGTACTGGTGGGCCAGCTGATTGTGGTGCAGCGAGCGGGGATAGTCCCCGATCTTGTAGTAACACAATCCCAGTTGCTTGTGCGGCAGCCAAGTCTTGAAGGGGTAATTGTCTACCATCCAATCGCCTGCGTTTTTGCCCGGCTCCGCTAAGGCCAGCTCATACCAGAAGATGGCCTGCCGGAATTGGTTGCGATTGAGGAAACGTTCGGCAAAGCGGCAGCTGAATTCGGGACGCGGAACATCGAATTCGAGGGATTTGAGCGTGCATTCCCACTCTTTGGCTACGTCCCCGGTCAGGTAGTAGCACCGCGCCAGTCTGTGCAGGGCGAAGAGATTGCGATCAACATCGTTCTCGTCGCTTGCCAGATATTTCTCGAAGTACATGATCGCTTTGTCATAGTCTTCGTTGGCCTCCAGCTCGAGGCCGTACTGGAACAGGTCTCGCGGACGCAGCTGTCGCCCCGCGTTGATGTGCTTTTCGTAGATCAGCAGGTTGCGGCGGGAAGTACCGGATTCGCTGGGGGGTTTCCGGTGGGTGATGACGACGTCGCTGTTGACGTACCTGAATTCCTCCTCGGTCACCAGCTCTTCGTGCACCACTCCGCGCCACACAAAATTTTTTGACCTTCTCACAAGTCGTAAATTCCGGCCACTTTGCATGACGTTGTTCGACTCATCAAAATTGGTGTGGTAGATCATCGACACCGCATCTATTGCGGCATTCCCCAACGTGGTTTTCAGCGCCAGCAGTTTGGTGCGATCTTCTGGAAGCAGGACGTCGTCGGCGTCCAACCATAAAATCCAGTCCATGGTCGCCTGCGCAAACGAATAGTTTCGGGCCGCAGCAAAATCGTCAACCCACGCGAAATCAAAAACCCGTGACGTAAAGCTTTCGGCGATGCTCTTCGTATCATCGTTCGAGCCCGTGTCCACAATGGCGATCTCGTCGGAAACACCTGCAACGGATCGCAAACATCGGCCCAGCGTTTGTTCCTCGTTCTTAACGATCATGCACAGGCTTATCGTGCTCATCTGGTGCACCTCATGATCTCGCCTAGGGTCTGCTCGCATCGACGGGCAGGAGCGTATCGCGGACAAGGGCGTCCAACACTGACCCGCCGCCGGGGACCTGATTTAACGAGCACAAAAAAAGCTGCGATTGGGGATCGCAAATCTTGACGGCCGCGCGTACCATCCCCAATGCTGTGTGAACCATGTGTGCTGGATCACATTTTGGTGAGGGAGCCGCAGATGTCTTCTGTACTCGTGTCGCCCCAGGTGTTGACCACGGCGGCCCAGGATCTCAGCGGGATCGGCCAGGCGATCAGGTCGGCCACGACGGCGGCGGGCGGCTCGACCACGCAGGTGGTGGCCGCGGCCCAGGATGAGGTGTCGGCGGCGGTGGCGGCGCTTTTTGGCAGCTTCGGCCAGCGGTTTCAGGGGGTTAGTGCGCAGGCCGGACTGGTTCATGAGCAGTTTGTGCAGGCGCTGGGCTTGGGTGGGTTGCGGTACGCGGCTGCGGAGGCCGCCAACAGTTCGCCGCTGCAGGCGCTGGCGCGCGACGCCCAAAGCGGGGGGGTGTTTTCCCCGATTCAGGACCTGACCGGGCGCCCGCTGGTCGGCAACGGCGCGGACGCGGCTCCCAAGACAGGGCTGGCCGGCGGGGCCGGCGGGTGGCTTTTCGGCAACGGCGGTGCCGGTGCGTCCGGGGTGCCCGGCAGCACGGTCAGCCCCGCCGGTGGTAGCGGCGGGGCCGGGGGTGCTGCCGGCCTGTTCGGTGCCGGCGGGCAGGGCGGGGCGGGCGGGGACTCCTTGCCCAACAGCGGCGCGATCGGTGGTCACGGGGGTGTCGGCGGTACCGGTGGGCTGTTTGGTGCCGGCGGGGGCGGCGGTGCCGGCGGGACCGGTGGTTCTGGCCCGACTTTCACGGCGGTCGGTGGTTCTGGCGGTGATGGCGGGGCCGGTGGGTCTGGCGGCCTCTTCGGCACCGGCGGGACCGGCGGGGCCGGTGGGACCGGCGGGGCCAGCGCCGGTCCCGGCAGCCCCGGCAGCCCCGGCAGCGGACCTAACGGTGCCCAGGGCGGCGCCGGAGGCGCCGGAGGCGCCGGAGGCGCCGGCGTCACGCACCCCAACAGCGGCGATGTCTACGTAACCAACAGCGCCGTCGGCACGGTGTCGGTGATCGACCCCGGCGGCACCGTGATCACCACCATCACCCTTCCCACCGGCGCCACCGGCGCCACGGCGCAAGAGTTCGGGGTGGCGGTCAGCCCCGGCGGCGAGAACGCCGGCGATGTCTACGTCGCCGGCACCATCAACACACCACCCGGCACCACCACCCCCGGGTCGTCAACCGGCGCGCTGTGGGTAATCAGCCCCGACAACAAGTCGGTCACCATCATCAACCTCACCGCCCCCGCCGGCAGCCCCACCGGCACCATCACCGACGGGTTGGGGGTGGCGGTCAGCCCCACCGGCGAGGTCTACGCCACCGGCGAGGTCGTCATACCAACCGGCGGCACCTTGTCGTACAGCGGCACGGTTTGGGTGTTGGGCCCCAACAACCAGCCGGTCAGCACCATCACCCTCCCCGGCGCCCCCAACTCAGAAAGCATCCCGGAATTATTGGCGGTTAGCCCCACCGGCGCCAACGCCGGCGATCTCTACGTCAGCACGATCAACGCCAACTTGAGCACCAACACCGAGACCGGCGCGGTGTCGGTGATCAGCCCCACTACCGGCAGCGTGCTCACCACCATCGCCGTCCCCGGCGGCACCCCCTTCGACGTGGCGGTCAGCCCCACCGTCAACCCCGCCACCGACACCGCCGACGTCTATGTCACCAGCCTGGACGCAACCACGGGCACCGGCACGGTGTCGGTGATCAGCGGCCCCGACCCCACCAACCCCACGGTCGCCCTCGTCCCCGGCCTGCCCCCCAACACGTTGCCGGCCGGGGTGGCGTTCAGCCCCAACGGCGCCGACGTCTACATCGTCGACAACGCCGGCGCCAGCCCGTCCGGCACCGTGTTGGTGTTCGACCCCGGCACACAGACCTTCGCCCCGCCTATCCCCGTCGGCACCTCCCCGGTCGGCGTGGCGGTCGCCCCCGGCCCCAACGGCCACATCTACGTCGTCAACACCAACGACACGGGCACCACCAGCCCTCCCCCCGCCACGGTGTCGGTGATCGACCCCGCCACGGACAAAGTCACCGACACCATCACCGTGGGCGTCGGTGGGGAGCTTGTGGCGGTCGCCCCCTAGGCCCTGGGTCGGCGTGGACACGCCAAAGTTCAGGCTCGATCGCCCGGTTCCTTACGCGCGCCGTTCCGGCGCTCGCCGTCACCGGGCTAGCCGAACCCTCAGCCGAACGCGCCACCCGCCCTGGTTGGCAGGCTCCTCCTGCACCCAGGAGAACTCCCCGGCGTTCTCGTAGTGCTGCGGTCACCAACGCCGTCCCGTCGAGGATGTACCGCTCCGCCTGGCCGGCTATTTCACCGATACCGACGCCTCGTTCCACGGCGCGCTGTTGCTGTTCGACCCCACCTCGGGCAAAGTCATCGACAAGATCCCAGTCGGCATCGGCGCGGAGTCGGTCGCGGTCGCCCCCTATGGCGGAGTAGACACCCTCAGCCGCCGCGGGTTCGATCAGGGTCGACGGGGGCGGGCAGCTCGCGCCGCAGTGTCGCCGTCTGCCTAGGTGTTGGATCATCCGCGCGGGACGCAATTAACGAGTGCGAAATTAGCTGTCGTAAATCCTGCTATACGGGCGTAGAGTCCCCGATGCTGTGTGAACGATGTGCGCTAGGTCACAGTTGTGAGGGAGCTGCGAATGTCTTCTGTTCTCGTGTCGCCGCAGGTGTTGGCCACCGCGGCACAGGATCTCAGCGGGATCGGCCAGGCGATCAGGTCGGCCACGACGGCGGCGGGCGGCTCGACCACGCAGGTGGTGGCCGCGGCCCAGGATGAGGTGTCTGCGGCGGTGTCGGCGCTGTTTGGCAGCTTCGGCCAGCGGTTTCAGGGGCTTAGCGCGCAGGCCGGGTTGTTTCATGAGCAGTTTGTGCAGGCGCTGGGCTTGGGTGGGTTGCGGTATGCGGCCGCCGAGGCCGCCAACAGTTCGCCGCTGCAGGCGCTGGCGCGCGATGCCCAAAGCGGGGGGGTGTTTTCCCCGATTCAGGACCTGACCGGGCGCCCGCTGGTCGGCAACGGCGCGGACGGGGCCGCGCAGACGGGGCTGGCTGGCGGGGCCGGCGGGTGGCTTTTCGGCAACGGCGGTGCCGGTGGGTCCGGGGTGCCGGGCAGCACGGTCAGCCCCGCCGGTGGTAGCGGCGGGGCTGGGGGTGCTGCCGGCTTGTTCGGCGCGGGCGGGCAGGGCGGGGCCGGCGGCGACGCCTTGGCCGGCACCGGCGCGACCGGTGGTAGCGGGGGTGTCGGCGGTACCGGTGGGCTGTTTGGGGCCGGCGGGGCCGGCGGGGTCGGCGGGGCCGGTGGCTCTAGCCCGGCCCCCGGAGCGCCCGGCGGGACCGGGGGTGACGGCGGGGCCGGCGGGTCGGGTGGCCTGCTCGGGACCGGTGGGACCGGCGGGGCCGGGGGTGTCGGCGGGGCCGGCGGCGGCGGCGGCCCCGGCAGCCCGGGCAGCCCCGGCAGCGGACCCGCGGGTGCCCAGGGCGGTGCCGGAGGTGCCGGGGGCGCGGGAGGTCCCGCCCTCGTCAAGCTCGCCAACACCGGCGACATCTACGTCACCAACTCCCACGACGGCACGGTCTCGGTGATCGGCCCCGGCAATAACCCAATCACCACCATCAACCTCGGTCCGGGCGCCCAGCCGGTCGGGGTGGCGGTCAGCCACGCCGGCGGCAACGCCGGCCAGGTCTACATCGCCGGCGTCAACACAGCGACCAACACCGGCGAGGTGTGGGTGATCAGCCCCGACAACACTTCGTTCAAAACCATCGACCTCGTCAAGGGCACCACGGAGTTCGGGGTGGCGGTCAGTCCCGTTGGCACCACCGCCGGCGAGGTCTACGTCGCCGGCTTCAACGTGGCTACGGGCACCGGCACGGTGTCGGTGCTCACCCCCGGCAACACCGTGCTCACCACCATCAACCTCGCCGTCAAAGCAATCCCGACCGGGGTGGCGGTCAGCCCTGTCGGCACCAACGCCGGCGAGGTCTACGTCACCAGCGACAACACCGTTGCGGGCGGCAACGGCACGGTGTCGGTGCTCACCCCCGGCAACGCCGTGCTCACCACCATTGCCGTCGGAAACCAGCCCGTCGCGGTGGCGGTCAGCCCCACCGGCGCCAACGCCGGCGACGTCTATGTGACCAATTCCAGCCCCAGCAACTTCACTGGCACGGTGTCGGTGATCACCCCCGACAACACCGTGCTCACCACCATCCCCGTCGGCAACACGCCGAGCGGGGTTGCCGTCAGCTCTACCGGCCTCACCGCCGGCGACGTCTACATCGTGAACGGCAACAACAACACCGGCGCCGCCTCTGCTCCCCCCGGCACGGTGTGGGTGATCGGTCCCGACAACAAGTTGCTCCCCACCGCCTTCACCGTCGGCGCAGCTCCGGTCGGAGTGGCGGTCAACGCAATTAACGGCAACATCTACGTCGCCGACCAGAACAACGATGCTCCGCCCGGCGTAGTGTCGGTGATCCTCCCCGCCGGCAACGTAATAGATTTCCCCGTCGGGCTCGGCCCGACGGGGGTGGCGGTCGGCTAGGGCCGCGAACTTCCGGCGCTCAGCCGAACCTTCAGCCGAACGCCGTGTCGATGATCTCCTGCTGCTCGACGGCGTGCACCTTCGACGAACCCGACGACGGGGCCGACATGGCACGGCGCGAAATGCGTTTGATCCCGGTAAGCCGCGGCAGCAGCTCGGGCAACTCCAGCCCGAACCGCGGCCATGCGCCCTGATTTGCCGGCTCCTCCTGCACCCAGAAGAATTCCCCGGCGTTCTCGTAGCGGTCCAGCGTTTCGCCCAGGCGGCGCCGGGGGAGCGGGGCCAGCTGTTCGATGCGCACGATCGCGATGTCCTCGCGCTTGTCCTTGGCCTTGCGGGCGACCAGCTCGTAGTAGATCTTGCCGCTGGTCAGCAGGATGCGCGTGACCGTGCTGCGGTCGCCGACGCCGTCCTCGTAGGTGGGTTCTTCGAGCACCGAGCGGAACTTGATCTCGGTGAAGTCCTTGACGTCGCTCACCGCTGCCTTGTTGCGCAACATCGACTTTGGCGTGAACACGATCAGCGGGCGCATCACCCCGTCCAGGGCATGCCGGCGCAACAGGTGGAAGTAATTGGCCGGGGTCGACGGCATCGCGATGGTCATCGAACCCTCCGCCCACAGCTGCAGGAATCGCTCGATGCGGCCCGAGGTGTGGTCGGGGCCCTGCCCCTCGTGTCCGTGTGGCAGCAGCAGCACCACCGTGGACAGCTGGCCCCACTTGGCCTCGCCCGAGCTGATGAATTCGTCGATGATCGACTGCGCGCCGTTGACGAAGTCGCCGAACTGCCCCTCCCACAACACAAGTGCTTCCGGATTGCCCACGGTGTAGCCGTACTCGAAGCCAACGGTGGCGTACTCCGACAACGGCGAGTCGTAGACAAGGAACTTGCCGCCGGTGGGGGTGCCGTCCTTGTTGGTGGCCAGCAGCTCCAGGGGGATGAACTCCGCTCCGGTATTGCGGTCGATGATCACCGAGTGCCGCTGGGAGAACGTGCCACGCTTGGTGTCCTGTCCCGAAAGCCGGACGAGCTTGCCCTCGGCAACCAGCGAACCCAGCGCCAGCAACTCGGCGAACGCCCAGTCGACCTTGCCCTCGTAGGCCATCTCGCGGCGCCTTTCCAGCACCGGCTGAACCCGCGGGTGAGCGGTGAACCCGTCCGGCACGGCCAGGAACGCGTCGCCGATGCGGGCCAGCAGCGATTTGTCCACCGCGGTCGATAGCCCCGCGGGGATCATCTGGTCCTCCTCGACCGACAGGCTCGGCTGCGCGCCATGCTTTTCCAGGTCGCGGACCTCGTTGAACACCCGCTCCAGCTGGCCCTGGTAGTCGCGCAGCGCGTCCTCGGCTTCCTTCAGCGAGATGTCGCCGCGGCCGATCAGGGCTTCGGTGTAGCTCTTGCGGGCCCCCCGCTTGGTTTCCATCACGTCATACATGTAGGGGTTCGTCATCGACGGGTCGTCGCCCTCGTTGTGCCCGCGCTTTCGGTAGCACAGCATGTCGATGACGACGTCCTTGTGGAACTCCTGCCGGAAGTCCACGGCCAGCTTCGCCACCCACGTGCACGCCTCCGGGTCGTCGCCGTTGACGTGGAAGATCGGCGCCCCAATCATTTTCGCGACGTCGGTGCAGTATTCGCTGGACCTGGAGAATTCCGGCGCGGTGGTGAAGCCGATCTGGTTGTTGACGATGATGTGGATGGTGCCGCCGACTCGGTAACCGGGCAGGTTGGTCAGGTTCAGCGTTTCGGCGACGACTCCCTGGCCGGCGAAGGCGGCGTCGCCGTGCAGCATCATCGGCACTACCGAGAAGCGCTGTTCGCCGTCGGTGTCCAGGAGGTCCTGCTTGGCCCGGACCAGGCCCTCCAACACCGGGTCCACGGCCTCCAGGTGCGACGGGTTGGCGGTCAGCGACACCTGAATATCGTTGTCGCCGAACATCTGCAGGTACACGCCGTTGGCGCCCAGGTGGTATTTGACGTCACCCGAACCGTGCGCCTCGCTCGGGTTCAGGTTGCCCTCGAACTCGGTGAAGATCTGCGAGTACGGTTTGCCGACGATGTTGGCCAGCACGTTGAGCCGGCCGCGGTGCGGCATCGCGATGACGACCTCGTCCAGGCCGTGTTCGGCGCACTGGTCGATCGCCGCGTCCATCAGCGGGATCTGGCTTTCGGCACCTTCTAGCGAGAAGCGCTTCTGCCCAACGTATTTGGTTTGCAGGAAGGTCTCGAAGGCCTCGGCGGCGTTCAGCTTGCTCAGGATGTATTTCTGTTCGGCGACAGTCGGTTTGACGTGTTTGGTCTCGACCCGCTCTTCCAGCCACTTCTGTTGTTCGGGGTCGAGGATGTGGGTGTACTCCACCCCGATGTGTCGGCAATAAGCGTCGCGCAGCAGGCCCAAGACGTCGCGCAGCTTCTTGTACTCGCAACCGGCGAAACCGTTGACCTTGAACACGCGATCGAGGTCCCACAGCGTCAGCCCGTGGGTGAGCACCTCGAGATCCGGGTGACTGCGGAACCGGGTTGTGTCCAGCCGCAACGGGTCGATGTCGGCCATCAGGTGGCCGCGGCTGCGGTACGCCGAGATCAACTCCATCACGCGGGCGTTCTTGTCGACGATGGTGTCCGGGTTGTCGGTGCTCCAGCGGACCGGCATATACGGGTTGCCCAGCTCACGGAAGATCTCGTCCCAGAAGTCGTCCGAGAGCAGCATCTCGTGGATGGTGCGCAGGAAGTCGCCGGATTCCGCGCCCTGGATGATTCGGTGGTCATAGGTGGACGTCAGCGTGATCAGCTTGCCGATGCCCAGCTCGGCGATGCGCTCGGCGCTGGCGCCCTGGAACTCCGCCGGGTATTCCATGGCGCCCACACCGATGATCGCGCCCTGGCCGGCCATCAGCCGCGGCACCGAGTGCACGGTGCCGATGGTGCCCGGGTTGGTGAGCGAAATCGTCACTCCGGCAAAGTCTTCGGCGGTCAGCTTGCCGTCGCGGGCGCGCCGGACGATGTCCTCGTACGCGGACACGAACTCCGCGAACCGCAGCTCCTCGCACCTCTTGATGCCGGCTACCACCAGCGAGCGCTTGCCGTCCTTGCCCTGCAGGTCGATCGCCAGGCCCAGATTGGTGTGCGCGGGCGTGATTGCGGTCGGCTTGCCGTCGACCACGGCGTAATGCCGATTCAGGTTGGGGAACTTCTTAACGGCCTGGACCAGTGCGTAGCCGAGCAGGTGGGTGAAGGAGATCTTGCCGCCGCGGTTGCGCTTGAGCTGGTTGTTGATCACGGTGCGGTTGTCGATCATCAGCTTGGCCGGCATGGCCCGCACGCTGGTCGCCGTCGGCACCTCCAGCGACGCCGACATGTTCTTGACGACGGCCGCCGCGGCGCCGCGCAGCACCTGCAGTTCGTCGCCTTCGGCCGGCAGGACGGTGGCGGCTGTGCCGGCTGTGCCGGCTGTGGCGGGTTTGGCGGCCGGTGCGGCGGGTGTGGCAGGCGCGCCGTTGCCCGCCGTTGGCGAGCTCGCGGAGGCGGACGGCACCGGGGACGGCGCGGGCGTTGTTGCCGGGGCGGCCGGTTTTGCTTCCGGCGCGGGGGCGGCCGGCTGCCCGTCGGCGGGAGCCGCGGTGTCGGCAGTTGACTCGGGGTTGTAATCAACCAGGAACTCGTGCCAACTCGGATCGACCGAGGAGGGGTCGTCGCGGAACTTGCGGTACATCTCCTCGACCAGCCACTCGTTCTGCCCGAATGGTGAACTTATGTTGCCCACGGCCGCTGTTCGCCTCGATTCCTTTGTTCTGCAAGCGTTCTGCGCGACGCCCGCAAACTTTGCAGCACCCCGGGTGGCGGAGTGCTTTACACCCGCGGCGGTCCTGGAGGTTTCCGCCTCATAAAGGCTAGCGCTTCACCGGCAATCCGCCAGAAGGACCTGGGAACCCCGGGTGCCGGGTGCCGGGTGCCGGGTGGCCGGGGGCTAGCGGTAGCGGTGAAGGTGCTTGAGATCGGGGTGGGCGGCTACGACGCGCCTGATGCCGGCGGCGAATCACTGCGCATGTGGAAGCACTATTTTCGGCACGGACTCATTTACCGCGCGCACCCGGTTCGGCGCCAGGGACCGACGAGTCGTCGAAGGTAGCGGGAGCGCAGCGATAATCGGCTCAACCAACACATGACACCCTCCCGCGGGGCCGACCGGTCGGGACCTTCTCCCGGCGAGTCGCGTTGATCATGTCGATTATGCGACATAGAAAGGCCCAGGTCGGGGCGTTGTCGACGACTGCGTCAATTTCTACAAGGTGTCGATTCCGACTAATTGAATGTTTCGCCTTGCGGCAGAACGGGAGGTAACCGATAATTCCCCGTGGGAGGATGCCGGACCTGTGATGCTCTTCGCGACAAGCGATCCTCGCTAAACATTCGAATGGGAGGGCCTACTGCTGAATGAATGAGGACCTGCGTGCCGGCGTTTTTTCCCCGCGATACGAGTCGTGGAGGTATCCGGAACCGATACAGGACCTCAAGGCGTGGACCCAAGACAATTGGGAATGGTTCGATCCCGTTCACGCTCACCCGATTTTGTGGCCCGACCGCGAATACAAAGACACCCTCGATATCTTGATTGCGGGTTGCGGCGCCAACCAGGCTGCGGTTTTTGCGTTCACGAACCGTGGCGCGAAAGTAGTAGCGGTCGACACCAGTCAACCGGCACTGGACCATCAGCAATTCCTGAAAGACAAACACGGGTTGTGGAACCTGGAGTTGCGCCGGCTTCCGCTTGAAGAAGTGCAGACGCTGGGACGCGACTTCGACCTCATAGTTGCGACCGACGTTTTGCATCATCTGCCAGACGCTGCGGCAGGCATGAAAGCACTTAGCGCTTGCCTGCGGCCCGACGGTGCCCTCGGCGTAATGCTCTACGCGAAGTACGGGCGAATCGGGATCGAAATGCTGCAATTGGCCTTTAGTAACATGGGTCTACGTCCCGACGAAGAGTCGGTGCAAAAGGTCAGAGAAATTATCTCGGCACTACCGCCCGAGCACCCCGTTCACAATTACTTCAAAATGGCGCCGGTTTCGGCACAGTCCGATGCCGCCCTGGCCAGTGTGTTTCTGAATGGCCGCGAGCGCAGTTTTACCGTCGATGAAGCTCTCGATCTCGTCGACTCAGCTGGACTGATGTTCCAGGGATGGCTCATTAATGCTCCGTATTACGCGCACGATTGGTTTAGCCCGGGGGGCTCGCTCGATCGAGCCATGAACGCATTGCCGGAGGCCAAGCTGTGGTCCACGATAGAGGATCTCCACGTCTCGAACGCGTGTCATTTTTTCATTGCATGCCGACCTGACCGACCGAAAAAGAGCTACAGGATCGATTTTTCAGCCGCTGACGCCCTTGATTACGTGCCGCGGATGCGCATGCGTTGCGGTCTGGACGGCGAAGAGATTTACCGGCCGAATTGGCGTACGGGTCTCGCCCCGGCTCAGTTGCGCTTCGTGCAGGAGGTCGATGGCCGTCGAACGATTCGACAGATCGCTAAGCGCTTGGCGCAGAGCAAGGAGCCGCCACGAGCCACCGCGGCGGAGCTGGAGGAATTCGGTCGCAAGCTATTCGAATCGCTATGGCATCTAGATTTTGTCGCGATGACCCGGAATACAAGGCCGCGCGTTGACTCATCAAAAATGCGCGCGTAGCTGCCTTCGTTGCCTCATCTGAGAGTGCACGCGTGCGGCGCGCCTATCGGGCTGGTGGGCACGGGCCCGATAGGCCCAGACGATTGGGTTGACGTTAAGCGAGCGCAAGGCTGTGACGAAGACGATCGCGACCCGCTACGCGCGGGCGCCAAGGCCGGAAGGGCCGGGTTCTGGACGAATTGTGCGCTGCCGCTGGCTGGCACCGCGACCAAGCTCGCAAAGCACTGAAGGCAGCGTTGCGGCCAAGGATTGCTATCGGCAATAGCGCCCAGGCCGCCTCGCCCGCCGAAGTAGGGTCCGAAAGTCATTGCAGCACTGATTTTTTGCTGGTCGGTGCTGCGCATGCCGGCCGGCAAGCGGCTGGCGCCAATGCTGGCCGAGCTGGTGGACCACTTTGCCAGCGTGCGCCTTCGTCAGCGCGTCACCAAGGGCCCAGGACCACGCGCCGCCGGAATCGCCATGGCCCACAAGCTCATCGAGGCCGCACAAGCCCGCTGTCGCAAAGTCAACGCACCCGAACTGGTCGCCCGCGTTTGGGCAGCGCAATCTTCCACAAAGGCAAACTGCTCGAACGACCCACTGGCATCACACCCGACCCAGAGCCGCCCGATAATCAGACCGCCGGATCGGAGGTCGCTTGAAACCCGTCAATCCACACAGGTTTTGACAATGCTTCTAGTCACCACACGGGAACTAAATCAGGGTTAAGGTAGCCAGGTGAAATCGTCAGGTACCTCCCGCGAACGGGACGGTCGGTCGCAGTTGACGCTACAGCCGCCCTGAGGAAGGACGCACAGACTCTTGAACGATTCCAAAAAAGAGCGTCTTTCTTGCAATATGCTCGAGGCGGCGGTCTATGCGGAGCGATTGCGCGTGGCCGGCCTGCGGGTAACCCGCCCACGGGTCGGCATCCTGTGGGCGGTGCAGGCAAATCCGCACGCCGATACGGAATCGATCTTCGGCATCGTCCGTGCCGCCCTGCCCGAAGTGTCGCGGCAGACCGTGTACGACGTACTGCATGCGCTGACCGAGGTAGGGCTGTTGCGGCGGTTCCAGCCGTCGGGATCGGTCGCGCGCTACGAGACCCGGGTCGGCGACAATCACCATCACTTCGTCTGCCGTGAGTGCGGCGCCATCGCCGACGTCGACTGTTCCGTCGGCGAGACGCCCTGCCTGATTCCCTCCGGCGAGTGCGGGTTCCTGCTCGACGAGACCGAAGTCATTTATTGGGGCTTCTGCCAAACCTGCTCGGGTGGCGCCGTGACCGAGGTCGCCACGCCGACCGCTCCCGCCCAGACGTATCGTGATCACACCGGCGATCACGAGCCGGCAATACCACGTGACGAAGTGATGCCATGCCAGTGGAACACCCACGCATCGCAGAAGCCAACACCGAGCTACATCGGGGGGGTTGCCCTGTCGCGAACGGACACCTCAAGCACCCCGTGGACGGTGGCGGCAACCAAGACCGGTGGCCACACCGGCTCAACCTGAAGATCCTGCATCAGAACCCGCCCGTCGCCGACCCGATGGGCGAAGCGTAGGACTATGCCGCGGAGGTCGCGAAGCTCGACGTCGACGGCCGCGGCGGCGCCGGAGCGGGCATGCAGCGGTTCGCTCCGCTGAACAGCTGACCGGACAACGTGCTGCTGGACCGTGCCCGCAGACTGCTGTGGCCGGTGAAAAAGAAGTACGTCCAAAGCGCTGTCCTGGGCCGACCTGATCGTGTATGCAGGCAAATGCGGGCTGGAATCCATGGGCTTCAAGATTTTCGGCCTCGCCTTCGGCCGCGTCGACCAGTGGGAGCCGGACGTGTATTGGGGTCAGGAGAGCACCTCCCGGTACCTTGGGTCGCTGGTTCACAGGGGGGTTGAGCTACATCCATGGCGCTGCCGTGCCTGCCCCACCACCACACCCGGCGGGTCACGCACCGCTAAAGCTCAGGTCACGGGCTCACATCGCGACTTTGCCGAGGCCCTGGGGGAACGTCAAACCCGACCGATTCCAGTTTATAAATCCGACCGATTCCAGTTTCGGTTCATAAACCCGACCATTTCCAGTTTATAAATCCGACCATTTCCAGTCTATAAATCCGACCATTTCCAGTTTATAAATCCGACCATTTCCAGTGTTATCGAATCTATATCGATGACCGGCCGGCGTGCGGTACCGTTTCGATTTGGTTGCCCGAATGCAGTGTCGGATCATGCCCTTCCACAGGGTCGGCAATGAACATGAGGTGAAATGCCATGAGCTCTCCTATGTACATTGACCCCGCCGTCCTCGAGTGGGTGACAGCGAATCTTGACAGCCTCGGCGCGAGGTTGGCCAGCAGCCACGCGGAGGCGGCCGGCCCGACGATCGGGCTGCAAGTCATGGCGGGCGACGAGGTTTCGGCGGCGATCACGTCGCTGTTCGGCCAGCATGCGGAGTGGTATCAGGGGCTGGCCGCGAAGGCTGCGGCCTTCCATGACCAGTTCACGCGCACCATGGAGGCCGCCGGGGCGTTGTATACCAGCACCGAGGCCGCCAACGCCGCGCCGCTGCAGTCGCTGGACGATCTCATCAAGAGCCTGTCGGTGTTTACCCCGTGGCTGGACCTGACCGGGCGTCCGCTGATCGGTAACGGCGCCAATGGGACCAGTGGGGCGCAAGGGACGGCCGGCGGGGCAGGCGGGTGGATATACGGCAGTGGCGGTGCCGGTGGCAATAGCACGGCATCGGGCGCGACCGGCGGTGCTGGTGGGTCGGCGGGGTTGATCGGTAGTGGCGGGGCCGGCGGCCTGGGCGGTGCCGGCGGTGCAGGTGGTGCCGGCGGTGCCGGTGGGTGGTTGTTCGGTGCCGGCGGAGCCGGCGGTGCCGGCGGAGCAGCCAGTACCCCTGGCATGGTTGGTGGTGCCGGTGGTGCCGGCGGTGCCGGCGGGTTGTTCTTGAGCCCTGGCGGTCCCGGTGGGCCCGGCGGGGCGGGTGCCCCGGGCATTCCAGGCAGTGTCGGTAATCCGGATGGTGGTCTCGGTAGTGCCGGTGGTGCCGGTGGTGCCGGTGGTCGGGGCGGGTTGTTCTTAGGCAGCGGCGGTCCCGGTGGTTCCGGCGGGCAGGGTGGCATCGGTGGTCCGGCCGCCAGCGGTGGTCTCGGCGGTCAAGGCGGCGACGGCGGTCAAGCCGGCTCCGGAGGTCAAGGCGGCATCGGTGGTGCCCAGGGTGCTTCGGGCGCACAGGGTGCTCAGGGGTCTTACGGCGCGACCGGGTAGCTTGCCGCTTTGGTCCGGCGGTAGGCGGATCGGATCGTGCAGCTGGCGGAAACCGTTGCGCGGCAGGCGGATCTGATCGCGGAGCTGCAGCGCCGACTGGGGGCGGATTAATCGCCGCGCCTGGCTCGCCCAGGCCGCGCTGCTGACCTATGCGCATTTTCTGCCAATCGGCGCTCCCGTAACATGCTGCAGCAGTTGGCCGCGATCGAGGTCTCCACCGGGTTCCTCGCCGGGATCCGCGCGCGCCAGCGCGGCGGCTGCAGCGAAAGTTCTTGGACCACATGCGCGAACTGCTGCCATCGGCGCCGGTGCTACATACTGACGACATCCCTGCCGCGGCAACGGCGCCCTGACCTACGTGCATGTCGCCTGCACCGAGTCGATGCCCACCAGCGTCTACCTAACGGCGGTTGCTCGAGGCCGAAGCGCAGCAAGTAAGCGGTGCTGGCGTCACGGCAACACGCCGGACGAAACCGTCGCGGATGGCCGGCCTTGACTCGGTGCCGTGTTCGCGATCAGCACGACCAATGATCCACTGCCGCCGCTACTTCGCGTGCAACCCGATCCGCGACACGCGATTGCTATGTAGACTCTGAGCGGTGTCCAAACGAGTAGACGCACACTCCGCGATCTGCCTGAACATGATCGTGAAAAACGAGGCCGACGTCGTCGCGGAGACGCTTGATTCGGTCGCGCCCTACATCAGCTCGTGGGTGATCGTCGACACCGGCTCCACCGACGGGACCCAGGACGTAATCCGCGAACACATGGCCCGCCTTGGCATCCCAGGCGTGCTCTACAAACAACCATGGCGCGATTTCGGCCACAACCGCACCGAGGCACTGAAACTCGCCCAGGGCCGCGGCGACTACATCTGGGTCATCGACGCCGACGACATCGTCGTGGGCACACCCGATTTCACCCAACTACGCGCCGACATCTACCGCATGCGCCTCGGAGGGGCCTCCTTCACCTACTGGCGCCCGCAGTTGTTCCGCGACGGGGTGGGCGTGCGCTATGAAGGCGTCGTCCACGAGACGGCCGTATGGGAGTCTGACTGCGTCGTTGGGCGCCTAGAAGGCGACTACTACGTCGAATCTCGTCGCCTCGGTGCCCGCAGTCAGGATACGCAGAAGTATGCGCGTGACCGCGACCTGCTGCTGGCCGAGGTCGAACGCAACCCCGAGGATGCGCGGTCGGTGTTCTATCTGGCCCAGAGCTATTTCGATCTGGGTGATTTCGTCAACGCTCGTAAATGGTATGAGCGGCGGCTCGAGATGGGTGGCTTGGACGAGGAGGTCTATTACTCGATGCTCCGGCTGGCGGAGTCGATGGCGCGACTCGATTGGCCGTGGCTGGTTGTCCAGGACGCCTACCTCAGGGCTTGGGAGTTTCGACCGATCCGCGCCGAGGCGCCATATGCCATTGCTCGGCGGTACCGCGAAGAGCAGCGCTACCTGCCCGGTCACGTGTATGCCCAGCGCGCCGCACAAATCCCGTTTCCCGAAAACGACCTCTTGTTTGTCGGCGCAGACGTCTATGCCTGGCGCGCGATCGACGAGCAGGCGGTGTGCGCCTCCCAGCTCGGCAAGCATGCGGAGGCGTTCATGCTGTGTCGGCGCCTGCTGGCGCTCTCCGACATCCCCGACGGTGACCGGCAACGGATCGCGGTCAACCGCGACGTCAGCGTGCCGGTCATGCTCCAGGCGGCGTCATCGTATCCCGGCGCGCTGGTGCAGCGTCTGGTCGCCAGTCCACGCGAGGCCAAGGTGGTCGTTAGCCTGGTCGCCGGACCGGACCGCGAGACCACCGAGCAGGCCATTAACTCGTTCCTGAACTGCTGCCTCGATGTGTCACTTTGGGTCGGGCGCTTCCTGGTGGTCGATACCGGACTGTCAGCCCCCGACCGCGCGCTGCTGCGTGAGCGCTACGGGTTCCTCGAATTTCTCGATTGCGGCCCCGGCGACGGGCCCGCCACGCAGCTAGCGCGGCTCCGCGCCCAGATCCAGGGACGGTTCTGGCTGCACCTGGGCCAGGGCTGGCGGTTCTTTGCGCCCGAGAATGTGATCACCCGCCTGATCGCAGTGCTCGAATCCGAACCGCAGGTATTCCAGGTGGGAATAAACTTCGCCGATGCGGTCGAGCTGACCGGCGTCAGCGCGGCCGAGGCGGCGGTGCGCCGGGCACCCTATGCGGACCGCTACGTCCTAACCGATACGGTGGCCGGCGGCCCGGCGATGTTCGACACCGCGCGCCTGGATAGGGCCGGCGGCATAGGGGGCAGCGACCCAGATCCCATCGCCGAACTCGGTTGGCGGGCGGCCGCTGTCGGACTACAGACCGCCAGCCTCGACGAGGTGGTCTGCATCGCCGCGGTCCGGCCCGTGCAGCAACCCAAAGCCCCGGCGCGGGTCGCCAAGAAGGCCGCGGTTCGGCCCGTGCAGCAACCCAAAGCCCCGGCGCGGGTGGCGAAGAAGGCCGCGGTTCGGCCCGTGCAGCAACCCAAAGCCCCGGCGCGGGTGGCGAAGAAGGCCGCGGTTCGGCCCGTGCAGCAACCCAAAGCCCCGGCGCGGGTGGCGAAGAAGGCCGCGGTTCGGCCCGTGCAGCAACCCAAAGCCCCGGCGCGGGTGGCGAAGAAGGCCGCGGTCCGAGCCGTGCAGCAACCCAAAGCCCCGGCGCGGGTGGCGAAGAAGGCCGCGGTCCGAGCCGTGCAGCAACCCAAAGCCCCGGCGCGGGTGGCGAAGAAGGCCGCGGTTCGGCCCGTGCAGCAACCCAAAGCCCCGGCGCGGGTGGCGAAGAAGGCCGCGGTCCGAGCCGTGCAGCAACCCAAAGCCCCGGCGCGGGTCGCGAAGAAGGGACGTTAGCCGAAAACGCCTCCTCAGTGACCGGATCGAGGCCCGGCGATGTTCAATACCCATTGACCTAAACGGGTCAAGCGCAATCCTCTTGCTGTACTTTGCACCCATGCGTTTCGCCGTCGCGATCGTGTCACCTCCCTCCGATCATGACGTCAGCGGCGGAGCTTTTAACGAGGTCGCCGAGGCATTGCACCATGCGCTTGTGGCGCTTGGCCATGACTCGGTGCTGACCAATCGTCTGGACCTCGACGAGCGCCGCACCATCGTGCTCGGCGGAAACCTCCTCGTCCAGTACGCCTTGGAGCCGCCAAAAAACCCCATCTTCTACAACCTCGAGCAGCTGGGTGAAGACTTGCCGTGGATGACGATGCCTGAATTCGTCGACCTTTTTCGGCGCTACCCGACTTGGGACTACAGTCAAGCCAACATCGAGCGGCTCGCTGCTATGGGATTGCCCCGGCCCACCTACGTTCCGATCGGATACGTCCCCGAGCTGACACGGATCGCCCCGGCCCCCGAGGACATCGACGTCCTTTTCTACGGCGCGCTCAACGGGCGCCGATATGCCGTTCTCAGGGACCTGCACGACCGAGGTCTTCGGGTCAAATGGCTATCGGGCGCCTACGGCGCGAGCCGCGACGCTTGGATCGCACGCTCGAAGATCGTCCTCAACCTGCACTACTGGGAAGCGAAAATCTTTGCAATCGTGCGTGTTTCCGTATCTGCTCGCTAATAGACGGGCGGTGGTCTCCGAGCATAGTGCCGATCCGACGTTGGAGCGCGACCTGCGGTCGGGCATCGCGTTCGCCGACTACGACGAACTGGTCGATCGCTGTGTGGAGCTCGTCGGCGACGAGCGCGCGCGACGCGAGCTCGCCGAGCGGGGCTACCAGGCCTTCTCCGCTCGCGACCAGGCCGCCATCGTGGACCGCGCGCTGTCGGAAGGCCTCGAGGGTGTCACCCACCAGACCGCCGCGCGCGACGGGCCCTGCATTGATGTGCGCCTCGAACGCCAAGACCGCAGCGCAGAGGATCAGCTCCGTGAGCGACAACTGTTCACCTACAACCTGTTCAAGCATAAGGCTGCGCAGGAGCGCGATTGGTTGCTGGCCAAGGTCGAACGCAACCCCGAGGATGCGCGGTCGGTCTTTTTCCTAGCCGAAACCTACTGCCGCATGGAGGATTTCGTCGACGCGCGTCGGTGGTGTGAGCGGCGGCTTGAGATGGGTGGCTGCGACGAGGAGGTCTACTGGGCGATGTATCGGCTCGCGGAGTCGATGTCGAACTTCGGTGAGCCGTGGCCAGATGTTGAGAAGGCCTACCTCAAGGCGTGGGAGTTTCGACCGACCCGCGCCGAGGCGTTGCATGCCATCGCCTTTCGGTATCGCGTCGAGCAGGACTACAAGGTCGCGTACCTGTTTGCCCAGCGCGCCGCCGAAATCCCTTTTCCCGAAGAGGACCTCTTTGTCCCCAGATACGCGGACGTTTACGCGTGGCGCGCAACCGATGAGCAGGCGGTGTGCGCGTCCTGGATCGGTCAGCACGCCGAGGCGTTCACGTTGTGCCGGCGCCTGGTGGCCCGCCCCGACATCCCCGACCCTGATCGGCAACGGATTGCGGCCAACCGCGACATTTCGGTGCCGGCCATGATCGAGGCGGCCTCACCGTACCCCGAAGCCCTGGTGCAGTCTCTGGCCGCCGGTCCCGGTGAGGCCGAGGTCACCGTCAGCCTGGTCGCTGGGCCGGACCGGGAGGCCACCGAGCAGACCCTCAACTCGTTTCTGAACTGCTGCCTCGATGTGTCGCGGGTCGGGCGCCTTCTGGTGCTCGATACCGGCCTGTCTGCCCCCGACCGCGCCAAGTTGCGCAAACGCTACGGGTTTCTCGAGTTCGCCCGCCGCCGATCCGGCGACAAGCCCGCCCCCCAGCTGGCGCAGTTGCGCGCTCAGATCGACGGACGGTTCTGGCTGCACCTGGGCGCGGGCTGGCGGTTTTTCGCCCCCGAGAACTACATCACCCGCCTGAGCGCGGTGCTCGACGCCGAACCACAGGTGTTTCAGGTGGGCATCAACTTCGCCGACGCGGCCAAACTCACCGGCGCCTGCGCCCCCGAGCAGGCGGTGCGGCGGGCACCCGGCGCCGGCCGCTACCTGCTCACCGGGGCGATGGCCACCGGTCCGGCGATGTTCGACACCGCGCGCCTGGATCGAGCCGTCGGTGTGCCGGGTACCGGCCCCGATGCGACCGCCCAACGTGACCGACCGGCCGCCGACGACGGGCTGCGCATCGCCAGCCTCGACGAAGTCCTCTGCATCTCAGGTCTTTACCTCTAGACACAAACTGCCCCAAACCTAAATCAACTCGGTTAGGCCCCCGGCGCCAAGCTCGCGTGCGGGCTCTCACGTCCAAGGAAACGTCAGCGAGTGACCTGACCCATTTTCACGCCCCGCAGGGCGACTACCTGCGGGATCTGATACTCGCGCGATCATCCAACGTGTGCAACGTACATTATCGTTGGGGCAGTGCACCTTTCGCGTTCACGACATGCACGTGCGCTGATTGGGTGAAAAATCCAGGCTAACGCGAGCTCGCGTCAAGTTCGTCGAGCAATTCGCCAAACGCCTCGTCGCAGATCTTTTGCAGCCGTGGTTCAAGATCCCGCTTCCAGCGGCCGACCGATGACGGGCCGTCAGACGATGTTCGATGCGCATTCACATCAGCGGTGACTTCATTCCCAGCCTTTACCATTGCGTCGACGATATTCGCCGACGAGTCCAGCCCCAGGGCTTCGAGTATTGCGCGAATTTGTTCGGTGGGCGAACGCATTAGGTCCTCATAACGGACAAGCGGGCCGCGATATGATGTGGACTTCCACGTTTGTACAAGTGACAGCGTACGCGTGCGGATGACGCCGACGTATTGTTCATTCGTTTCAACCAGGTCGCGACCGAAGTCGTCAAAGCCGCGCCGAGCATTGAACGCCAGCACGGAGGCCAGGGTGTCCCTGGGATCCCGGACGAGGAATATCTCCCGCGCCGCGCGGGTAAAGCTGCCGCATTGTCCAGGCGGAGTGGCCTGGCCGGACGCCCTTCTGCTGGACGCTCTTCTCCGCGAAGAAGGCAGGTGTCGTGCGTTTTCTCGTGCTGGCGTAATCGTGGTAGAACGACTCGACGGCGGCCTGCGCCACGCGGGCGAATTCCTCGACCTGATCGGTGGCGTACCAGCGGCCGAGCGGTTGCTTATCCACTGGACAGCCCCATGCCGGGAAAGAAATAAGGGAACGGAGGCAGCCGTTTTGGATCCCTCCAGAACTTCAACGATTCCACCCGCGAGGTGTCCACGGGTGCGGCTAGCACCTGTATGAAATGCATCCAGTAGCTGCAGACATAGCGTCTCGCCGTAGGGAAATCGCTCATGGACGATAATGTCCGGGTGCTCTGCAAGCATCCCCATCAGCCAGGTGCTGCCCGATCGGCCGAGACTAGTAACGATGATTGGCTGCATGGAGGGGGTGAAGGCTGAGGTTAGCTGCTGCGTACCGCGTATTTCCGCGATCTCGCGTCGGCGTCCATCCTGGAAGACAACCCTCACCCCAATGGTGAATGACGGTGGCAGGCCGACCGTTCCGATTGCCTTCCTGAACCCCACCCGGGGCGAACTGCTGCCATACAATTCGGCCGCTTCGGGCCGCGGAACAGTGAGCTCGCAGCTCGCAACCAGGCTTTGCTCGTGGACGAACTCCACCTCGGCTACGGGCTCCTTGCTCACGACCGAGCCGTAGATGTCGAACGCGTATCTGTCGACCGGACCCGTCAGCGGGTAGTCGAGCCAAGCCTTGGTGATCAGGTCATCGGTTGGGCACAGGGTGACCCCGGATATCCCCACGGCCATGTGGCGATCCTGTCCCTCCTCGTCGGGGCAGCGCACCTTTCGCTGCTCTACTTCCGGGGAACCGCCCGGAGCCACCTGCGTAGTAATTTGGCGCGAGCATCCGGTGAAGATCGCTGATCCGCTCATGCCCGTCAACCAGCTCGGCATGCGCGGGGCTCAAACCCGAAGCGATCATGTCATTGGTACAAATTGTCTCAATCAGCCGTATCAGCGTCGGATCGCGGATGACCTTCATCATCGGAAGACCTCGACCCCTAATCGGGCAACGAGGCGCCGACCTTCCTTTAAACCGTCATCTGCGAAGAGCCATATTGCGGCGGCATTTTCCCCGCCGAACTTGAGGCCGCCTACTACGCTCAGCATCGGAGACCAGCCGCCAATTGAGCTCTCGCATCAGAAAGTCTCCGGGCTCACCGGGACGGTTCAACCGTCCAGCAGATCAAACTGCAGACAGACCACTAGGGACTCTCGGAATGGACGAACTGCCCCGCCGCGAACTGTTCGACGAGGAGCTATACCTCCGCACGTTTCCCGATATCGCGCTCGCCGTGCGCGATGGCGCATTCTCATCGGGCTACGAACATTGGGCACGGCATGGCCGGTTCGAGCTCGCTTGCAGCCAGCGCGTGGCCGGATCAACATTCCTGCTCGCTGCGGTCGGCCATGGTGTCGAGGGCTCCGGGGCCACTGACGACCTGGCCAGCGACGGCCCGTTGGGTAATCCGACCGCCGGAGGGACGTCGCTGGTGGTCGCGCAGTCGGACTCCGCGCAGAAGCAGCATGCTGCGTGTAAACCCATCAAGCGGCCAAGGCGGGGTGGGCGGTCGAGTAACGCCGAGGCGGGATACCTCGTAGGCGACGAGCTTCGAGTTAAGCGGAGTCCGACCCGCCGTGGCAAACAGCTGACCGGGAATTTCCGCGATCTGGTGAACGCCGGGGACATTGCCGGGGCAGCCAAAGTGGCCGCCGATGCTGTCGACGCTGCGGGGCGGTCCGACACTGAGGTCACGCTCTTTGCCTTCGGGATATTCCGCCGCGCCCAGTTTCCACCCGGCCGGCTTATCACCAAGGCCCTTCAGGCCGGACTCAACGATGCGCAGTACCGGTCTCTCGTTACCACCTGGACCGAATACTGCCGTGCTGGATTGTCTGAGGCGGAGGTGGAAAGCTTCCTCACCGCGGTCACGACCGATCGCGGGTTCCTGGACGGCACGCCGGGCGGCGGCTGGTCGACCACCCTCAGCGACAGGCTTCTCCCGTTCGTGTTGGCGACAATGATCGGCAGTCTCAGGCTGGGGGCGACGCTGCAGATTCGCGTTTTCCACCACCTCCAGAAGGCGATCGTCCACGAGCCTGACGACACCGTACGCTCCCGCATCTGGCCGATCCTGCAGCCCGCGCTCGACGACTACCTAAAGGTAGTCTCAGCCCGCAGAATGCTTGGTGACTCTTTGGATTTGGCTTCGCTTGCCACTGAGGTCGCAACATCGCTATTCCATGAATTCCACGAGCAGCACACCGCTGAACGGACCTACCTGGTCAGGCGTAAGTCAGAGGAGGAACGGGATCGGTTGCTAGCCGAGGTCCAACGCAATCCCGAGGATGCACGGTCGGTCTTGTTCCTCGCCGAGACCTATTTCCAGATGGGCGATTTCGCCGACGCTCGCACCTGGTTTACGCGACGAGTCGAAATGGGCGGCAATGACGAGGAGATCTACTGGGCACTGTTGCGGTTGGCGGCCTCGCTGGCGGAACTCGACGAACCGTGGCCAGACGTTGAAGAGGCCTACCTGCGCGCCTGGATTTTCCGCCCGACCCGCGCCGAAGCCCTGCACGCCATCGCCGTTCGATACCGACTCGACCAACGCTACCGACTTGGTTACCTGCTTGCCCAGCAGGCGGCCGAAATCCCATTCCCCGGAGAGGACCTCTTCGTCGTGGGACACTTCGCCGAGATTTACGCTTGGCGCGCGCTTGACGAGCAGGCGGTGTGCGCAGCCTGGATGGGTAAGCACGCCGAGGCCTTCGCGCTGTGCCGACGCCTAGTCGCCCGCGCTGACATCCCCGACCGCGACCGGCAACGCATCGCGACTAACCGCGACTTCTCCGTACCGGCCATGCTCGAGGCGGCCTCACCGTATCCCGAAGCAGTGGTGCAGTCCCTGATCGCTGAACCCGGCGATGCCCAGATCACCGTCACCCTCATCGCCGGACCGGACCGCCAAACCACCGAGCAAACACTGAACTCGTTCCTGAACTGCTGCCTCGATGTGTCACGGGTCGGGCGCTTCCTGGTGCTCGATACCGGCCTGTCCGCCCCCGACCGCGCCAAGCTGCGGAAACGCTACGGATTCCTCAAGTTCATCCGTCGCAGGTTCACCAGCAGACCAGGAACCGAACTAGCCGAGCTTCACACCCAGATCGACGCACGGTACTGGCTGCACCTAGGTCAAGGTTGGCAGTTCTTCGCCCCCGAAAATCTCATCAGCCGCCTCACCGCGGTGCTGCGAGCCCAACCACAGGTATTCCAGGTCGGCATCAACTTCGCCGACGCCACCACCCTCACCGGCACCACCGCAATCGAGGACCTAGCGCACCGGACACCCGGCGCCGGGCGCTATGCCTTCACCGATACCTTGGCCCACGGCCCAGCAATGTTCGACACCGCCCGCCTTAACCCAGCCGCCACCCGCCTTGACCCAGCCACCGGCCCGAGCGGCAGCAAGCCACGCACTGCCAGTCTCGACGAGGTGCTCTGCATCCAACCGCTCTCCAAACTCGGGCAGCAGGACCAACAGATTCCGGCACAGACACAATTGGCCCCCAAGATCGTAGGCTCGGCGTACCCGAGTAAAGTCGCGCGACGTCTGAACTACGGATTGCCCGGTATACATCTGTCGGCGACACCGATTGCTGACGTGAAACCGGTTGTCCAGCTGCCGTTCCACGATATCCAGATTTGGTCGACCACCGGAATTGACCCTAGTTTTCAATTGCTTCTGCCGCCGGGCTCCACTCCCATAAATCCAGGCTGGTATGTGCTGAGCGTGGCGCTACGGCCGACGGCAGGCCGATTAAGTCATCCAAAGCTGTACCGCGACCATGGTGACGGCTTTCGAGAGCAAGACAGCGACCTCCTCGTGCTTGCCGACAACACCACCCATCATCGGCTGCTCATCAAGGTCGAACGTCCCATATGCGCATTGCGCCTAGACCCCAGCGACACCTCTGAGGTTAGCGAATTCCTGTTAGGCAGCGTGCGTATTCGCCGCATCAGTTCGAAGGAGGCCCGGGACGAAACATGGCTGCGCATCGTGCACGAGGTCTGCGTGGCGCTGCACCGCGGCCCGAGGGGTGCGCTCAAGGAACTGTACCGCAACACGCATGAGGGAACGGACTATTCCCAGTGGGTCAAGAACCACGATATTTTGGACGACAGCTTGCGCGCGCAGATCAGGGCCGATATTGCCGCAATGGGAAAACGGCCGCTGATCTCCATCGTTTTACCGGTGTACAACACGCCCGAACGATGGTTGCGCGCGTGCCTGGACAGCGTCCGCAGCCAACTCTATGGCGTCTGGGAACTCTGCATTGCCGACGACGCCTCGACAAAACCACACGTGCGGAGAATCCTGCAGGAGTACACCGCTAAAGATAATCGGATCAAGGTTGTCTTTCGCAAGAAAAACGGTCATATATCGGCGGCATCCAACAGTGCACTGGAACTAGCGAGCGGTGACTATGTAGCCCTGCTGGATCATGACGACGTGCTCCCCAAGCACGCCCTGTTTCACGTCGCCCAGACTATAATTAAACATCCCGAAGCGCGACTCATTTACTCCGATGAAGACAAGATCGACGAGACTGGAAAGCGCTTCGATCCTTATTTCAAGCAGGACTGGAACCCCGTCCTGTTTTGCGGCCACAACATGTTCAGCCACCTGGGAGTGTATTCGCTCGCCTTGGTGCGCGACGTCGGTGGCTTTCGCGAAGGCTATGAAGGTAGTCAGGATTATGATTTAGCTTTCCGCTGCATCGAACGCGTGGAGCGCGACCAAATAATCCATATTCCTCGTGTTCTCTACCACTGGCGTGCCATTGAGGGTTCAACCGCCCGTCGGTCAGACGAGAAAAACTACGCGCTCGCTGCGGCTAAAAAATCTATAAACGCACACTTCGAACGTCAAGGAATCAACGCCGAAATCGAACCCATCATGGACACCGGAAACTGGCGCGTTCGCTATTATCTCCCGGAACCTGAACCATCAGTGTCCGTCATCATTCCAACTCGGAATGGTGGTGAGACCCTGCGGTGTTGCTTGGACAGCATCCGGGAACGTACCGACTACAGCAACTACGAGATCGTTATTGTCAACAACCAATCCGACGGGCAAGCCACGATCGACCTGCTCGAACAAGAAGGTCGCCGTGAACACCGAAAAGTTATTTCGTTCGACGAGCCATTCAACTTTTCACGTCTGAACAACATCGCGGTACTACAAAGCATTGGTGACATTTTGGTGTTTCTTAATGACGATATCGAAATCATTACGGCGGGGTGGCTCAGGGAGCTCGTATCGGTCGCGATTCAGCCTGCTGTAGGGGCGGTAGGCGCGATGCTGTACTATCCGGACAATTCTATTCAACACGCTGGCGTTATTCTCGGACTAGGAGGCGTGGCGGGTCACGCTTACAGTCGTAAGCCCCGCGGATACCCCGGCGATAAATGCCGTGCTCTGCTGGTTCAGGAAATGTCGGCTGTCACCGCAGCCTGCATGGCTATAAAGCGAGACCGCTTCGAGCACGTCCGCGGCTTCGACGAATCTCTCGCGGTTGCTTTCAACGATGTGGACTTGTGTCTACGTCTTTCGCGAAAAGGCTACCACAACATATGGACGCCCAACGCCGAACTCTATCACCACGAATCCCTCACCCGCGGCTCAGACACCACACCGTCTAAGCGTCGCCGATTCGAGTCGGAAGTTGACGCCATGCGAGAGCGTTGGGAGGACATGATACTAAACGATCCCTATTACCACCCCGCACTTTCGCTCGTCCAAGGCGACTTCATCACGTATTCCAGTCCCCGCTACTAAGGAAGTACCCCCGATGGCCGCACCCTTTGACCGCGCCGCGATACTCACCAAAAACCTGGACCTCGAGAAGCAAGGGCTGGAAATTGGCCCACTGGATAAGCCGATAGTGCCCAAGAGAGGTACGGGCGTTTTATATGCCGATCACTTGCCGACAGATAAGTTGCGTGACAAGTATCGTGGCGATGAAGGCGTCAGCAACGACCACATCCAAGGTGTGGACATCGTGGTCGGCCCCTCGGGCATAAGGGATGCAGTCGGATCGCGCCGATTCAACTACGTTCTTGCCTCCCATGTGATCGAACACATCCCGAACCCGCTGGAATGGTTCAATGAAATCGACGGATTCCTGGAGCCTCGGGGAATCCTCTCGCTTGCAATACCAGATAAACGTTATTGTTTCGACCGGCTACGCGGGCTCACCACCGCAACCGATTGGATTGGTGCATGGCTGCAGAAAACAACAAAGCCAACGCCCGTACAGATTCTGGACGCGCTATCTAATGTAGTAAAACATGACGGCAACATAGTTTGGGGGGAAAACATCGACCCACACGACTTGACATACGCGTACCATCCGCGTGAAGCTTTGAGAATAGCAGTTGAGGCGTCGAATTCTAACGAGTACCAGGACGTACATTGTTGGGTATTCACGCCGAGGTCATTTTGTAATCTTCTCCGCCGACTGAGCGTCATGGGCCTTCTCGATTTCTATGTGGCTAATTTTCACGACAGCGTGGGCCACGAGTTTTTTATCCAGCTACAAAAGCCCGAAAAGTTCGAGTGGTCGGAACAGATAATATCGATTCCATTATTTCGTGAAGGGCGCTACAAGGCGCTTCCCGAAAACTTCGATGCGAAGTTCTATCTGTACCATTACCCAGATATCATGCAAGCGCGCGTCGATCCCGCGGATCATTATCTCGAATACGGTCGTTTCGAAGGCCGTGCCGCCTGTGAGGCCGCGGACTGAGATTATTTATGTACCCGCTGACGATCAAGACGGCAAAAGCGGAGTGATAGGAGATCGTCACGCTCTGTTCTCCCGGACAGCCTCATCACGTATTCCAGTCCCCGCAACTAAGGAAGTACTCCCGATGACCGCACCCTTTGACCGCGTCGCGATGCTCATCAAAAACCTGAAGCTCGAGAAGCAAGGGCTGGAAATTGGTCCACTGCATAAGCCAATAGTGCCCAAGAAAGGCACGGGCGTTTTATACGCCGATCACTTACCTACAGATAAGCTGCATGAAAAGTTCAGTAACGATGAGCACGTCAGCAACGACCAGATCCAAGATGTGGACATCGTGGTCGGTCCCTCGGGCATAAGGGATGCAGTCGGATCGCGCCGGTTCAACTATGTTGTCGCCTCCCATGTGATCGAACACATCCCGAACCCGCTGGAATGGTTGAATGAAATCTACGGATTCCTGGAACCTGAGGGAATCCTCTCGCTTGCAATACCGAATAAACGTTATTGTTTCGACCGGCTACGCCGACTCACCACCGCAACCGATTGGATTGGTGCATGGCTGCAGAAAGCAACAAAGCCAACGCCCGTACAGATTCTGGACGTGTTGTCTAATACGGTAAACCATAACGGCGACATATTTTGGGCCGAAAAAAATAGACGCACATGACTTGACATACACGTGGAATCCGCGTGACGCTTTGAGCAAAGCACTTGAGGCGTTGAATTCTGAGGAGTACCAGGACATACATTGTTGGGTATTCACCCCGAGGTCATTTTGCAATCTTCTTCGCCGGCTGAGCGTCTTTGGCCTCTTCAATTTCTATGTGGTTGAGTTTCACGACCCCGTGTGCCCTGAGTTTTATATTCAGCTGCAAAAGCCCGGAAAGTTCGAGTGGTCGGAACAGATGATATCTATTCCATTACTTCGCGAAGGGCGCTACAAGGCGCTTCCCGAAAACTTCGATGCGAAGTTCTATCTGTACCGTTACCCAGATATCATGCAAGCGCGCGTCGATCCCGCGGATCATTATCTCGAGTACGGTCGTTTCGAAGGCCGTGCCGTCTGTGAGGCCACGGGCTGAGATTGTTTATCTACCCGCTGACGATCAAGACGGCAAAAGCGGAGTGATAGGAGATCGCCACGCTCTGTTGTGCGGTAGCCCAGGCTGGGATTCCCGCGGTCTACCTGACCCTGGGTTCGCACCCATCTGCGACGCCATTCGTCAGGTTGTTGTCGGCTAGCGGCTTGACCGCGATCACGACGTCCTGTCCGCTCATACCGTCGGTTCGGCCGGACCACCTGCCGTAGCGCAACGGCTCCTTAAGCCTCGAGGCCGCATTTCCCATACACCCACCTCACGAAGGCTTCCGGGTAGGCGATCGCCGCTTCAGGATTTACGACGTGGGTCGTTCGATAACCTGGCAGCTCATGCTCGAAGTTAAAAGATGCCTTTCCCCCCTTGATGAGGGCTGACGACTCGTCATTGAGCAGGAAGAAGGTGTTCAGACTTCGCCCGCCCGGTTTCAGCACACGGACGATCTCGTGCAGATAGTGCTTCATGTCCGACGGCAGCATGTGCGTGAACACGGAGGCAAGCAACACAACATCGAACGACTCGTCGGGAAATTGAAAACGGAAGTCTGACGACTTGTATTTCCCTGCCGGGTTGTACGCTCCGTTCTGAATATCTACGACTGTGAAACAGAAGTTAGGGTGTGATCCCGAGATGTTCTCCGTGCACCACGCGATTGCTGACCTGGAGATATCGAAGCCGGCGTAGCGGCCCTCGCGGTTGAGGTAGCCGGTGAGCGGCAGCGCCATCCGCCCTGAGCCACAACCAACGTCGAGCAGTGCATCACCAGGCTGCAACCCGCATAGGTCAACCAAATAACCCAAGAATTCATTGCCGGTTGCCTTGTACACGGCGGGGCCACCGCCACCCACCCAATCCTGAAGCTCCCGGGGCGGCAGCACTTCACCGGGCGAGCCGCCGTTCGCTGTCGAAGTGCTCGAGCCGGGCGGAATACTCCCGGTCATGGTGCCACCTCACTGCAGTCAGCCGAACTTGTGCGCCCTCTCAACCACGCCTCACTATAAGCGGGCTTCCCCCAAATCGTGGAGGATCATTATGTTGCCTCCGGTTGCATGGCAGTGACGGGAGCTCCCGCCCGAACCCTCTGCAACTGCGTCCGACCACGACGAGACCACCCGCAACGCGATCAGCCCGGCGCATTGCTACGCCGGGGCCCCCTCAGAACCGAGCGGGCGGGTTGGCGGCCCGCAGCCGCAGCATGTGCCGGGTCCGCTCCCGGATCATCGTCTGATGCGCGCGGGCCACGACCTTCACCGCTTCGGCGATCTCGGAGTCACCGCCTGCCTCACGCAGCTGGTGGCGGCGGGGGTGCGGACCATGTCCGCGAGCCGATGCGCATCGCCCTTGTCGCTCTTGGCACCCGCGCTCGACAGGATCTCCCGATGCCGATGCCGATGCCGATGCGTCTGCTTCGGATCCACGCAAAACACCCGGTAGCCCGCGGCGATCAACGCGTTCACCCACGGTCCGCGGTCAACTCAATGCATCCCAACACATCTGCGGCCTGTACGTCCTCGGAGAGGAACCAGCCGACGAGCTCACCGAACTCGGTGATGCCGGCCATCCTCGCAATGTCAACTTGAACTGGCCCCAGCGTGACGGGGCAGCCATCCCCTCTGGCAGGTCGGGCCCGTCGTCGCGCCCGGCCCTGCTCATCCTGGACTTCCACATCGTGGTGGGGTCGGCATGGAGCGCGGTGTCGGGATTGCTCCCGGTCCGTTTCTTCACACCGCCCTCCCGAACCGGACGTGCGAGTTGGCCCCGCATCCGGCTCTCCGCAGCCCCGTCGAGCACTTGTTCTGGTCAGCTTGCCAATGGCCAGGGTGAAGGGATCGTTGAGCCCCTGGGCCGGTAACGCGTGGTGACTACCGAACCGGGGTTAAACAACACGACCTCTCCGTCCCGTGGCCACCATTGGCCGTCACAGTAGCGGCGGCGCAGGTTCTTCCAGCCCGAATTCGGGTGCTTGCGCGGTAGCCATCCAAATACCTGACGCCACACGATCATTCGCAGGTACTGGAATGCCCGGGCGGACACCCCGGTACGGAAGTAGGCGGTCCAGGCCCGCAACACCGAGTTGAGCTGGTGCAGCAGGACCGCCAGCGGCAGGCTGACGTTCATCCGGCAGATCGTCTTGCACTTGGCCTTGATCGACCGCAGGGCCTTCTTGGCCGGGTAGTTGTAGACGTAATGCCGGTTGGTGCCCCGCTTCTGGTGACGCTGGATGCGCCAACCGAGAAAGTCGAAGCCCTCGTCGATATGGGTAATCAACGTCTTGTCCACCGACAACCGCAGGCCGACAGTGGACAAGACAGACGCTACTTCGGGAAGCAGCGCCTCGGTCTGCGACCGTGTCCCGGCCACCAGAATCACAAAGTCGTCCGCATACCGGTAAAGCCGATAGTTGGGCAGACCTTTCTGGCGTCGAGTCCACCGCTGCTTGGTGGTCGAGTGGACTCCGCCGGGTGCCTCGGCGAAGTGTTCGTCGAGGATCGACAGGGCCACATTGGCCAGCAGCGGCGAGAGGATCCCACCCTGAGGGGTGCCGGTGACGCTTTCCTTAGCGGTGCCAATCTCAGTGAGAATGCCTGCTTTCAGGAATGCCTTCACCAGCGCGAGCACGCGCCTGTCTCCGACTCGCTTCCGCACCCGATCCATTAAGGCCGAATGCGAAATTTCGTCGAAACAGGCCGTGATGTCGCCCTCCAACACCCACTCGTAGCTCTTGGATGCCAGAAACCGTGTCTCGGCCATGGCGTCGTGCGCACGTCGGTTGGGTCTGAAACCATACGAGCACGGCTCGAAATCCGCCTCAAAGATCGGCTCCAGCACCAACTTCAAGGACGCCTGCACCACCCGGTCAGCCACGGTCGGAATACCCAGCCGACGCCGCTTGCGCGACCCCGGTTTGGGGATCATCCGTTCCCTGACCGGCCGCGGACGGAAACTGCGGGACCGCAACTGGTCCCGCAGTTCGGCGAGGAAATCTTCCACACCGATGCGTTCCCGAACAAAGCCGGCGGTCCTGCCGTCGACTCCGGTCGAGCGCGCGCCCTTGTCGCCCTCCACCCGCTCCCACGCCATCAACAAAAAGCTGGGATCGGCGACGAGGTTGAACAAATCATCGAACCGACGATCAGGATCGTCGTTCGCCCAACGGTGCAGCTTGGTCTGGATCTCCGGTACCCGCTGCCTGGCTCCTAACGAGCCGAGCAGTGGTTCACTCGTATTCACCAGCGTCCTCCCGGTATTCCAGCACTTCGGCTACCGACTTGCTGGCTCCCTTCGCCCTGTGACCGGCTTTCCCGGCCTCCGACTACTACGAAGCCTCCGCCCCGCCCGGCGCCATCAGCCGACGACGCGCCTGCCCTTCGGCCGTGCTGGCTGTACGGCAGAAAGGGCGACACCGGACGGTTCCCACGTTCATCTCAAATCGGTCGACGAGCGAGGCGTCCAGCTCTACCCCTGCGGCATCGCCACGGTTACACCGCAGATCTTCACCGTGGCCTCCTGGCCGGTTGTCACATCGCGACCAGAATTTCCCCAACCCCGCACAGCGGCGTCGGGTACGCACCGCGACCAGCCCATATCCGCCAGATTTGAGCTGGTGGGCCGTTCCTGCGCAGGGATCGAAGTTGCGCCGTCGGACCGCACGTGCCTGCGTGACGCATCATTGTCGGCCTGGGGGCCGTGCCTCACGCAGAGTGAGCGCGAAGTGTCGCTATTGACACCATGACTCGTGAAAATAGTGTTAATGTCAGGAATTTCTGGAAACTGGGGAAGCTGGTGTCGCAGACCGCGCTGCGGCGGCAGTGAACGCGGGAAAGGTGTTGCTGACGAGTGGGTCGCCGTGGATGTAGCGGCGCCCTCGACGAGAGGGGACGGGATCGCCGCATGGCAGTGGAGATATCCGAGATCACCCAGTGCCCCAGCAATGACCTGATCACCGGTGCTTGGGTCGACTACCCGCACACGGGCCCCGTCGGCGGACACGCGTTCCAGGTCTACGGCTGGGTCGTAAGCAAGGCGCCGGTAGCCGAGGTGGAGTTCGTCCACGAGGGAATCGTGGTTGCGTGCTGCGAGCTAGATGTTTCGCGGCACGATGTGGCCGAAGCGTATGGCAGTTCGTCACAAGTGGGGTTCTCGAAGGCGATCGAAACGGTCGGCCTCGCACCGGACTTCACCGTTGGGGTCAGGGTTGTCTCCCAGGATGGACGCCGAGATGTGATTGCGGAAATACGCGGCACGCAGCAACTAACCTCGGCCTTCACCCCCTCCGACGAAGACCAGCAACACCCCGTCGTCGGATCCGACGCATTCCAACGGATGTTTCACCTACACATCCCCAAAACCGCCGGGTCTTCGGTAAACGCCTTCATGGAGGATTGCTTGGGTGAGCGCGCGTGCGCGTCCCATATCGAAGGTCAACCGGAATGGATGTTCGGTACCGTACCGGACACTATATTTAAGGATAAAGTATTTCTTTCCGGTCACGTGGAACTCCGTTATCTACGGCAGAAGCTAAATTTGCGAAACACACTTGTTACTACCGTGCTGCGTGACCCCATTGATCAGATTATCTCCCATATCGCGTGGTACCGCAGACTGGCTGACCCAGACAATAAAAAGCGTTTTTACGAACATGCTACTTCGATGCAGAACCTGGCAACATGCTTGGCGAGAGCTGGATCTTGGATCCCCAGTGCAACTGAAGAAATGGGCCAGCGACTTATCGCCTGAGATGTGGGGGCATTTCGACAATTGTCAAGTTCGCTACCTTACCGACCGTGACCCGACCGATCGTGTCACGCAACGTGACCTTCAAGGGGCAATCGGGAACTTGCAAATCTTCGATCTCATCGGCAGAAGCGACCGCATCTCGTCATTCCTCACCAAGGTGGCTGAAAAGATGCGCCTGGAGCGCTTTAAGGCTTCCGACGTGAACGTTCGCGAAAATGTTCAAAAAAAAAGGTACGGGCTCGACCCCCGCGACCCCAGCATACGCGAAGCGCTTGAGTCTTTGATACAATTTGACCAGGTGTTGTACGACAAAGTTATGTCCAGCGAGTCTGTCGCTAGGTGCTTCTAACCTCGATTTTTCTCGCTGGATCATCGCCTTTCCCTGGAAGTAGCTGCGCTCGAGCTGAAGACCCAAGTCGTCCAACCAATTGAAATGCTCGACGCTGCCATCGCGGTACGCGCGACGTCCCGACCAACCGAGTGCTCCCTGGTGGGAAGGCAGCTGAAGCTGCCGCCGCAGGATGTGATCTTCGCCCACTCGTTTTTCTCGCACATCCCCGAGACCATCTGGGCGCGCTGGTTGAAGGCTTTGGCCAACGCCCTCGCGTCCGCGGCGTGCTGATCTTCACCAAACACGTCCTGTCCAGCGGGGCTACCCAGGCCTGAACGTCAAGGCGAACGGGTTCGGCTTCATCCCGCGGTCGGACAGGACGACCTCGACACAGTGGAGTACGGCCTTTCGATCAGCTATCCTCGCTGGATGCTGGCGGTCCTGGCCTTCACGCCCGAGCCTGCGGCTAACGAAGTTCCATGAAGGGCTCTGGTGCGGGACACACGGGACACAAGACACCTACGTGTGCGTGAAAGAAGGCTCGATGACCCAATCGTCCCGAGTTGAACCCCTGTCGCGCCGTACATGGGTTTTTGCAACGGCGACGGATTTGTGTATTCACGCGATTTCGAGTTGCGCGACGACGGCACGATCGGAGGTTACAACCATCCCAACGAACGGCGTTCGCGGGAGGCGAACGGTGCGATCGTCTTTACGCGCGACGATGGAACCATTTCCTGCGTGCTGCAGCCCCAAGACCCCAATCCCCTCGGCGAGGAGGTGTACTGCGGCGAATTTCGCTTTGCACCACCCGACCGGGTGGTGATTGACGTGCTCAAGCGCCTGCCCGGCGGTCCCGCGTCGGCCCCGAGCCATCCAACTACACACGTGTCTGCAGCCTAGGAAATCCCGCCGCGCATGAGCCCTGCCGCCGCCGAGGAATATATCGCCTGCCTCTACGCCACCGTCTTGAAGCGAGATCCCAAACCGGATGAGTTTGCTCAGTGGGTGGCCGCTGCCGCCGAAATGACACCCGAGCAAGTCTATTTCGCCTTCGTCAATTCGGAAGAATACGAGCTTCAGCAGGGAAAGTCGGTGCCGACGATGTTTTCGCCTGGTCACTACAATAATCCTGATCTGCCCAGATTTGGAAGGTCGATTTCGCTTGGTAAAAGCGGCCATAGCAAGGACGTAATTGGCCCGGGTTGGTCCTTGCAAGAAGATAATTGCCGCTGGATGACCGGCGGATTCAGTGTGCTCGCCTTGCCGATGCCGATGGAGAGCAACGCTGCCGATTTCATGCTTATGTTGCGGGTCACGCCGTTCACTGGAAATGGTCAGATTGACTATCAGCGCTGCACTGTCGTTTACGGGGCTGAGACGGTTGCCAAAGTTAAGCTCAGAGCGGCGTATGAAGGAACGCCTACCTGGATCGGCTTTCGTATAGCGGCGGAGGCGGTAGTGTCGGAGAAGCTAGCGATCTTATTCTTCCATCCGGATGCGGCGAGCCCGCAGTATTTTGGAATCTCGGCAGATTCCCGCGAGTTGGCGATCGCGGTGGACGAGGTCGTTTTGCTGCCGGTGACGGAGGCTGATGAATTGATGGGCTGGCGCGGAAGGACTGGACAATTTGTGTCGAACGATTGGCGCGAACAAGCTTTAGTCGCTGACTGGAAAGGGATCGCTTCCAATTTCCAAAGCGTGGGACAGAACTGTGAATTCGGATTGACACAAAGGCTGTGCGAGGCCGAGCCTCTAGGATTGTTCAGATTCGCGGGTACTCTTCAGGATGCTCTGATTCGATGTCTTCGCAGCGAGTTCTCGGAGCTTACCGACGAACAGAAAATGAACATTATTACACCACAACTCAACAACGACTATATTGTACACTATCAAAGTCTTAATATGGTTTTTCACACATATGTTAGCACTGATCTGAATGTGGATGTTGATGCCTTACGTCGAGGTGAATTGACCAGATTGAGCATGTTGGTGCGGCTCTTCAGGGAAGACCTTGAGGATGGAGAAAAGGTGTTCGTTCTCACGAGAAGGGACCTTCCTCTGGACGAGTTCGAGGTGTTGCCTGTCATCAGCTTGATGCGCCGGTATAACCCGAAGGCGGCACTGCTCTGGGTTACTGTCGCTGGACCGGATGAGAGACACCTGGTCGGGCAGTGCGAGATAATCGGAAACAATCTACTGAAGGGTTACATAGACAGATTTGTTGAAGCTCGTCCTGAGGGTGAGGACTGGAGCACCATTTCGCTTGAATGCTGGAAAGATATAATGGTTTCCGCTCTGCAGGCGCTCGGCAGACCCATTCCAACTCACGCTCAGGGTTTGCCCCCCGAGCAAGAACGGCTGGAGCTAAGTTAAGCAGACCCACAAGCGGCCTTCGGTACAGAACTCGAAGCCCGGCAACGGAATGCGATGAGGAGAAATGTCTTAGCCGAACTACACTCGGCTGGAACAGCTAATTCTAATCTAAGCATGCACTCGGTGGGTGACTCGCCCCTCGACGCGTTCAATGATCGGGAGCATCGCCGCTGCCGACGAAACAGCCTCATGCTCAACCATGCTGACTGTCTAGTCCGTCGGCAGTCGAGGTAGCCGCACCGACTCAACCGTTACTCCCGGAAGAGATCGCGTCATGATGCGCCTTCTCCTGATGATGCTGGACCAAACTAGAGTTTCGAACCAAACTAGCCTCGATTTTGCGCGCGACCAGTAGATGGAGGTGACCTTTGTGTAGGTGATTCTCGATCGTAAGCTCGTCGTCGCTTGCCGGTGTGAGTCCGGTCCGGGTAGCTGCCAGGTGGCCCGGTAGCAGACTGGCGACTTGGTTTGGAAACGGATCAGGTCGAAGCCCAGTGTCGAAAGCCCTTATGGGGGAGCGACTGAGCGGTCCGTAGCATGACGCGAAGCCTGCGGCGTCGTTAGAGGTCCTGCCCGTTGTGGGTGGGGTGTAGGGAGTGCCGAGCCCCCGTAATCAGGGTGAAGGCCATGGAAGGCGCTGAAGACCTGGATGTGCAGGCGCTGAAGAACTCCCCGGCGTATGGGGCTCGGAACGTTCAGATAGTGGCGGCGGGAACTGGTGAGGCCCTCCCTGGCCCGGTGATCTGCGAAGTGTGTTGTCGGAGTGTGGCGCTTTATAACCAGTGAACCTGGGAAGTGAGTGTCAGCTGGGTGGGCGTCGGAGGCGGCCGTAGTACTGGTTGAGCCGCGCGGACAGCATAACCGCCGGTGAGGGAAGGGCCGCTGCTTCGTCGGTGCGTAGGTGTGTAGTGGAGGGGCTCGGTGAGTGCCGTTTTGGCTAGTCCCGCCGTTTTAGGGTCTGCGTTTGTGGATCCGGTTCGTGCCTTACAGCATGCGCTTTACCGGGCGGCCAAGGCCGATCCTGGGCGACGGTTTCATGCGTTGTGGGACAAGGTCTATCGCAGAGACGTCCTGTGGCGTGCGTGGGTCGCGGTGCGCCGTAATGACGGTGCGCCGGGTATCGACCGGATCACCTTGGACTGGATCGAAAAGGAGTACGGCATTAACCGACTTCTTGATGATCTGACCGGCGAATTGCGGGAGGGATCGTATCGGCCGCTTCCGGCGCGGCGGGTGTATATACCCAAGCCGGGTACGGACGAGCAGCGACCGTTGTCGATTCCTGTGGTCCGCGACCGCATCGTGGGGTCCGCGCTCAAGATCGTGCTCGAGCCGATCTTCGAGGCGGATTTCGCCCCGTGTAGTTTCGGGTTTCGCCCGAAACGTTCGGCGCATGATGGGCTGCAGGTGCTCGTTGATGAGGCCTGGCGGGGCAGGCGGTGGGTGGTTGAGACGGATATCGCCAACTGCTTCTCGGCGATTCCGCATGAGCGGTTGATACAAGCGGTCGAGGAACGTGTCTGCGATCAGGCTGTGCTCAAGCTGCTGCGCGCGATGTTGCGCGCGGGGGTGATGAGCGACGGAATGGTGCGGCGCGAGGTGACCGGGACCCCGCAAGGGGGTCCAATCAGCCCCTTGATGTGCAACGTGTATCTGCACCGGCTTGACCGGGAATGGGACATAAGGACATTCGGGGTGCTGGCTCGCTTTGCCGACGATGCGGTGGTGATGTGTCGCTCCCGCCAGCAAGCCGACGCCGCACTGGAGCGGTTAACGCGGTTGCTGAGGGAACTCGGGCTGGAACCGAAAGCGGCCAAAACCCGGATAGTTCACCTGACCGAGGGCGGTGAAGGCCTGGATTTCTTGGGTTTTCATCATCGGTGGGTGCGGGCTGAAGGGCGCACCGCAGGCAAAGGGGTCGCTTTCTTGGCTCGCTGGCCTGCTGACAAGGCAATGGGGCACGCCCGGGATCGGATCCGTGAACTGACGGATCGGCGCCGGATGTTGCTGCCGGTGAAGCACATCGTGGAGGAAGTTAACCGCTTCTTGCGCGGCTGGGCCGGGTATTTCCGGTACGGGAACTCGACGGTGCGTTTCGAGAAGATCAGGAACTATGCGTTGATGCGTATCGCGGGATTTATCGCGAAGAAACATCGCCGCTCCCGAGCATTCGGGCGCTGGGTAATCGCCTTTGCTTCCGAGAATCAGCTCGGCCTGATCCGCCTTGAGGGAACTGTTGTTGCACCCAGGCCTTTTCGGGCCTGGCGGGTAGTGGCTGAATGCCGGCGGTGAACGGCGTCGGTAAGCCGTGTGCGGGAGAACCGCATGCACGGTTTGACGGGCGGGAGCTGGAAACGGGACAGAGATCGGACCAGGGCCACGGAGATGAAGGACACTAGGGGAAACCCTGCGGTCACCAGCGGCTCCGCGACCTACCGTCGATCCTCGTTACCGCGCCAGCTCTCGACCCTACATCGAATTGATGATTGAGCCGTTCTGCCGCTGAATGGTGTTGTTGGGTAGTCATTTTCGGCGTGGTGGCGTGGAGAGTTGTCCCGTGTCGCCGGGTGGGGCGGGCTTTCCTGGGGCCGGTGGGTCTTTCGTGATCGGTTGGGTGAGGTCGCCAGGGTGTTATCCGAAGGCGGTGCGGATGTGTTGCCAGGCGGTCGCGATGGCTGCGGCCCATCGCCAGGTGGCGTCCAGGCGTAGCCGTTGTTGGCGTGCGCCGTGGGTGATGCGGGCGGCGACGTGCAGGATCCGGTAGCGGAATGTGGTGATCTCGACGCGGGCCAGGCCGGGGTGGTCGTGAAAGCCGATCAGACGGGCCCAGGTGACCAGATCGGTGGCGGCCAGGATGATTTCCAACCAGGCGGCGTTGGCCCAAAACGAGTGGCAAGTTATCTAGAGCTGCTGGTATATGCGTCGCTGTGACCAGCGGGTATGCGTTGCGGACGGTGTTTTCGACGCGTGGTCAGCAGGGGCCGATGATGGTGGCGGATTTTGTTGTCGGCGTGTCGCGGTGATCTCCGTGAACGGCGTTGGTTCGCTGCTGACCGAGCGCGTGGGCCAGCGCCTCACGGAGTTGGTTGTTTTCGGTCTGCAGGTGCTTGATGCGCTCGGTAGCGGCCTGCAGTCGCTGGAGCAGGGAGGGATCGGAGGCGCGTTGCCGATCCGGGACCGCAGCGTGCGGTGTCGAAGTGTGTCGCCGGGCTCGGAGGCGTTCGATTTCAGCGCGTAGGTCCGGCTGGCTGTAGAGCCAGGACCGGGAGACCCGGGCTTGGCGGGCCACCGCGTCGAAAGTGATTGGTAGACCGGCTTTGTCCATAAGTCGCAGTGCTGACACAGCGCGTTTGTGGGTTGCTGCTGCCCGGCGGCGGGCGGCAGCGATGACGAAGTGAGAGTTGTCAGCCCGCGGCATCGGCGGCACCTTCCCGCTCGCTGTTTTCGATTTCGCCAATCATGCGTTCGAGATTGGTGAGTACTTGCTGGTTGATCTCGACCATCCGGGTTTGTCCCTGTCTGTCCGAGACATCGATGAGGGCGAGCGTGCGGTGGTGCTGTTCGCGCAACTCGGGCAGGAACTCGGGTCCGGTGAGGAAAACCGGGCAGGTCAAGCAGGCGTTGGCGTGCGGACAAGATCGTTGCAGCGGCAGCCCGCAGTAGCCGTTGGGCAATGTTTGGGTGGCGATGCCGTAGCGGGTCTTGGCCCATTGTGCTTGTGCCAGAGGCCCTTGGGGGTCAAGCGTGACGTGCTCGCCCTTGATGTTGACTTTGGTGGCGGCCTCCCAGCGTCGGCGGACGGTCTGGTCGGTGATCCGGGCGTAGTGCGCTGTCATTTCATGTGATTCGTGGTCGAGTAAGACCCGCACGACTTCTTGAGGGACGTCACGGTTGATCAGCCGGCAGGCGAAAGTGTGCCGCCATTGGTGCGGGGTCAGGTGCACCGGGTGACCGTGTTCGTCACGGATCTGGCAGGTATCCAGCCAGGTGTTGAGCATGCCGCGGTAGCTGTAGTAGGTCAGTGGGTTCTGACCGCCGACGTTGCCTACCAGAGCGGGGAACAGGTGCGGGTGACGTTCGGGCCATCGGGACGTCACGCGCCGTTGCTGGGCGCGGATTTCGCTTTCGAGTTCCTCATCGATCGGCACGGCGGCCTGGCGACGCATCTTGTTGTTGAAGTAGCGCAGATAGGGGGCGTCCTGCCCATCATGGAGCAGACAGTCGAAAGCCAGAGTGCATGCGTCGGTGGCGCGTAGCCCGCATCGGATCAAGATGATGGTGATCAGACGGCCCTCTGGGGTGCTCCAACGGTCGAGGTTGGCCGGTGCTTCGATCTGGGCCATGACGTGTTCGGCCACGTGGCGGGTGACTCTGGACGGGCGCGGGGGCATGTCACCGGGGAAGAACACCGCCGTGGTCGGCAGCGTCTGGTCCCAGCGATGTTGGCGGATCGCCTGGAAAAAGCTCCCCGGAGCGGTGATGGCGTCCTCTTTCGCGCCGCGGCCGATGGGCTGGGTGACGAGCCAGGCCAGGTAGCGTTCGAGCAGGCCACGGTCGATGCCGGCGAGGGTGTCGACCTGCGGGGCTGACTCCGTGAGGAAGGTGCTAAACCGCGTCAGGCCCCGGACGTCGCATTGCACGGTGCTCGGACTCAGTCCCGAACTGAGCCGCAGCCGGACCCAACGTTTGGCCAGTGTTCGTAGCCAAGGCTGGCCTAGCCGGTCAAAGCGCAGGTTTATACGTGCCTGCGGCCGCTTGCCGGGCATCGGTGTCAGACCGGGCAGCCGGTGCAGGCGCCAGATGTCACGCGGATATTCCACATCCCAGCCAGTGCCCTCGTGCAGGGCTTCGACGATGTCGCGGGCGAAGAGTAGGAACCGTCGGTAGCTCCCTTCTTTCGGGCCGGCCAGCTCCTGCCACTGCTGTGGGATGTAGTCGAGTAGCGAGATCACACCGGCGTCGGTGGCCATGCGGATGGTCCAGGCCACGATCGGCGGCGCGGTGGTGATGGTGGCCTGGTCGTGGCGGCATTGAACCGCATACTGCAACTCGAGCTTGAGTTGGGGCGCAAGCCCGCGGAAGTCGATGCGGGCCTTGCCGCGCAGTTGGCAATGCGCGACGTACGCTGCGTTGTCCGGGCGACCCAGCTGAGCCCACCGCGTGGCGTGAGACTTGCAGTACAGCTGCCGGGCGTTCTCGGTCCATAGCGCGCAAAACGGCAGTCCGCATTGCGCCGGATCGGGTGGCCCGAGCAAGCCTGCCTGGGCTGACCAGCCTCCCGGGTCCGGCTGCCCGGCGCTTTCCCAATCCCTGCGGTGACGTGTGCACAATCCGAAACCATTGCTGCCATAACGGCATCCAGTCACCGAGCAGGGGGTCAGATTCCGGCGTCCGTTGAGGGCGGGCCCTGGGTCGGCCACAAACACGGCCATCGTCGGGCGGCCCCGGGCGCGCCATCGCTGACCGTGGGCAGAACACAGCCCGTTCTCGGCCCGGGAGCGATCACATTCGGGCACCCCGCAAGGTCCACGGCCCAGCACCGGGTCGTCGGGATCGGCAACATAGATCTCAACGCGGAACTCCGGCCGTACCCGGGCCAGCAGCTTTGCCAGCAGCCCGGTGCGCTCGGTCGAACGCTGCAGGGACCGCGTACTCACCATTGCACCTCCCGGCCGGTGAACCAGCCCGCTGCCTCCAGGGTCCTTCGCGCATCTTCGACAGTGAGATGCCCATAGGTGTCGATCGTGGTGGTGACCGAGATATGACCCAAAAGCTCTCTGACGCTTTCTATTCCGGCTCCGTGACGCAGCAGCCAGGTCGCATACGTGTGCCGGTAGTGGTGAGGTCCGAAGTCAATGCCGGTGCGCACCCGCAGCCGACGCACCAGGTCATAGACGGCCGGGTAGGCCCAAGGGCGCCCCATCGGCTCCGACCACAGGTTGACGAATACGTAGTCCGAATCCAAGGCGCCGTACTCGCCGTTGAGGTAGTCGACATACAAGCGCATCAGCTCCGGACTGGTCGGCACCGTCCGGCACACACCGGTCTTGGCCCGCGCGCGGTTGTCATTCGGCCGAGGCCGGACGGTCAGCGTCCTGCCCGCGATGTCAAGGTCCTCGTGACGCAGCCCCAACGCCTCCCCGATGCGAACCCCGGTGTCGAGCAGCAGGGCAAACAGCAACCGATCCCGCAAATGCTCACACGCGTCGAGAATGCATTGAACCTGTTTCACGGTAAGAACTTTCGGGCGCAGCCGAGGGTGGCTGAGGGTGATCGCCCGACGCTGTTGGGGTTGGCTTTTGGTCACGTGGTGCAAAAACGGCTTGTATGCCGTTGCCGACCAGCCGCGCCGGCCCGCCGGCGTCATGGTGACCAGCAGCCCCGACAACTGCACGCCGTGACGGGCATGAAACCCACAGAACGACGTCAACGCCGCAAGCTTGCGGTTCACGCTGGCGGACGAACAATGATGCGCCACCGTCGGCAACACCGCAACCCTCCCGTCACGAGCCTGCGGCGGCAGCCGCAGCCACGCCACGAACCCCGCGACATCCTCCAGCGTCACCGACCGCCAGTCACCGCCGTGACCAGCCAGATACGTAAACCAGTCCTTGAGATCATGGGCGTAGGCCTTGATTGTGTTCGGCGACTTCTCGATCGATGCCAAATACGCCAGGAACCGCTCCACCGGCTGGATCGGCAACTGATCGTCACCGAGCACAGTCCACGACTCGAACTCCGTCTCCGGCATGACCACACGCTGCACCCGCAACTGACACCTCCTGCTATCCCGCTTCGTGATGGACAGCCGAAGGTAATCAGGTCCACCACGCGGAATCCGGGATTTGCAGACCCGTCACGCACGTAATGGACAACCAGTTACCAGCTCTAGATAAGGCAAGGCAGGTTACGCAGGCCGGTGGCTTTGAGTTCGCGGATGCGGTCCTCGACGCGGGCGTGCTGACGGTGCCGCAACTCCAAGCCCGCGACTTGACCGGGGATGACTCCGGGGGGGGTGTCGGTGATGAACGCGGTGACCCGCATGCCGTCGGCGTCGGTGAACCGTAACTGTGCGCCGGGGTGGGGGCGTTCTTTTCGCAGGATCAGCCGGGTTCCGGCCGGCCACGAGGACAGGTTGACCAGACCGGTGGCCTCGGCAACCCAGGCGCCGTCGCGGATGCCGCCGTCGGTGTCGATGGCCGGGTACCAGGCCTCGGCCGAGGGTGAGGGTGTCCACAGCGTCCTGGACCCGCCAATGGACGGGGTAGCCGAAGGAGAACCCCACTCCCGCCGCCGGCAGGCGGGGGCGAAGTCGTGGGTGGCTCCGGCGGTGTCGCAGCGCACCAGTACCCGCACAGGATCGGGGTCCTTGGGATGGTCGGGTCGGGCTGGTATCGTGGCGGCAGCGAGGCCAGCGCCTGCTCCAGGACAATGACGTGATCGGAGGCGGTATTGGAGCCGGCGTTGCCGGCGCGCAGCAGCCCGGCCAGGGCTTCCCCGCCGGCGATCTGGGGGCGATCCAGAAACGCCAGCAGCGGATGATGCCCAAAGGATTTCTTCCAGGTCGCCGCGGCGCCGGCCTTGTTGTCGGAGTGGTCGATGACCAGGGTGGCGTCGATGTCGATATGCAGCCAGTCACCCTCGGCGGGGGCGCCGCCGGCTTCCCAGGCCGCCGCCCGCGCCCCGGCCCGGGCCGCCCGCACCCCCGGCAGGTGGGCAGCGTCGATGCGCTGATCGACGCACCGCCACATGGTGGTCGTCGACGCCTTCGCGCCGAACACATGCTCACGATCACCGCACAGCTGACCAACTGCGTCGATGCAGTCCGCGCCGTCAGCGACCGCGGCCGCCAGATCGGCGAACACCTCCCGGGCGCGTACCCCACGGGCCCCGGTAAGTGTCGGCCAACGCGGTGGTGACCTGCGCCGACAACCCAGTGCGGTCGGCGAGTTCGCGCAGCATGCCCATCCCGGCATGCGACACCACGCCATGGCCGTCAGCGGACACTTTCACCCGCGATGTCACCGCGATACTCTTCACTTGCGAGGTGCCTTCCCGTAGGAATATTTGAACCCTAGACAAGTCCAATTATCCCTTGCAGGACAGGCACTTTCGCTTATCTAC
>CAVZTC010000013.1:0-232017 GCA_963778135.1 uncultured Actinomycetota bacterium
ATGACGCCGCGACGCGTCTCATTCGTCGGGCCGAGGCCCACTACACCGGGAACCGATCCCGGTTGTCGCCGCGTTGGCCGAGCGCGGCGTGACCGGCTACGGCCGATCCGGGGTCAACGTCGGGTCCCGGTACCCGACGAGACAGTGGCGATCACCCGCTTGCTCAACTTGGGCTGGGCTGCGGCGCCGGGAAGCCGTTTTCGCATCCGTACCTCGCCGGGGATGCGCATCACCATCGCCGATCTCAGCGATGACGAGATCCATCGCTGGCGGATGCGGTCGCCGATGCCGTCCATGGCACCGGCCGCGCCAGCGTGTGAGAGCGCGAGCGCGAGCAACGGAAATCGCCTAAACCCGCACGGATTTAGGCGATTTGCGTCTGCTCGGCGTCATCCGGCACGTTCGACCGGGGCCGGTTCGATCGGAAGGAGCGACTCATCATTGGCGCGAAAAATGGTCTCGAGGGGCACGTCGAGACCTGCGGCGGCCTCGCTCAATGACTTCGCCCAGAGCCGGTCTCCTGCCGGGATCGCGCCCCGGCCCGGGCCGGTCATCAGCAGCGCCACAGTGCAGCCGGGCGGCATGCCGTCGACCACGCTGCGGAGCGCTGACATCAGGCCGGTTGATACTCGGGACTTCGGCCGCGGGCCTATCGGGAGTTGGCTCATCGTCTTATAGAGGCGGCGGTCCGGCCCGATGAAGCCAATCCATAGCAGCTTTTCACCAAATCCCAACGGCCCCATCAGGGCGCGCCAGCGCTCGCGTAGATCGGAAGCCGAATGGATTGGATCGGTGGCGGTTTCGATGGGCGGAATGGGCAAGCCCGATGCTTCACTCATGGTCACTCATGAGCGAATCATTGATGGGCCCCCGGGTGCGCGCAATTCACCTGTCCGCAGTCGGCGAGCGTAAAGCGCGCCCCCTGGGATTTGCTACCCGACGAGCAATGCGAGGAAAGCCGCACCGTAAATGAGGGTGTGCACCCCGGACAGCGCCAGGGCGGCGATCGCGAAGCCACGGGCCGCCTTCCCGGCGGGTATGGATCTCGTGCAGCGCGACACCCGCGAGGGCGATGTTGAAGACGCCGAACGGGATGACCACGAAGCAGTACGACATGATGCCGAAGACCAGGCTGACGAAGGCGAGGTCGTTGGTCTCGCGCGGCTCCCGGGCGGCTATGGGGAGGATGACCTGAGGAGGAGTGGTCACGTGGTGTGTGCCGATCGTTGTTGGTGGGCTGACTGAGAACAGGGTCGCGAACAACGGTTGGATGATTCGTGTCGAACGCTTGGAACGCGTCGCGCGCTAGCCGCAGCGCAGGATCGCGAACGAATGCGCGGGTAACTCGGTGGCGGTTTCGCCGACGTTGGGCGGATTCCAGGCCAGCACCACCTCACCGACGACCGGCACGCTTGTGGCCGCGCCGCCAAGGTTGCAGGCGATCACAAGACGGCCGCGGCGCACCATGATCCAGCGTCGGTCCTCGTCGTAGTCGACGACGAGGTCGCCCAGCCAGGGGTCTGCGAGGTCGGCCTCCGTGCGTCGCAATGCGATCAGATCGCGATACAGGGCGAGCAACCTGGCGTGTTCGCCGGAGCGGGTTTCATCCCAATTCAGCTTGGAGCGCAGGAATGTCTGCGGGTCCTGCGGGTCGGGAATCTCGTCGGCGTCCCAGCCGTGCTCGGCGAACTCGGCCTTACGCCCATCCGCGGTGGCGCGGGCCAACTCCGGTTCGGGATGCGAGCTGAAGAACTGAAAAGGTGTCGACGCGCCCCATTCCTCGCCCATGAAAAGCATTGCGGTGTAGGGGGATCCAAGAACCAGGGCGGCCTTGATCGCCAACTGGCCCGTATCGAGGTTTTGCGACGGGCGGTCGCCGAGGGCGCGGTTGCCGACCTGATCGTGGGTGCAGGTATAGGCGAGCAACCGGGTCGCAGGGATTCGTGCGGTATCCAAAGGCCGGCCATGGCGGCGGCGCCGGAACGACGAATAAGTGCCGGCGTGGAAGAAGCCGTGGCGCAGCGTGTGCGCCAGCGTGGAGAGCGAACCGAAGTCCGCGTAGTAGCCTTGTCGCTCACCGGATACCGCGGTGTGAATGGCGTGATGGATGTCGTCGTCCCACTGCGCGGTCACCCCGTAACCGCCCCCAGAGCCGGCGTCGCGCGGGCTGATCAGCCGCGGGTCGTTCAGATCGCTCTCGGCGATCAGCGCCAACGGACGCCCCAACTGCGTTGACAGCCAATCCGTCTCGGTAGCGAGCTCCTCCAGGATGTGGACCGCGGTCGTGTCCACCAGCGCGTGCACGGCATCCAGCCGCAGCCCGTCGGCGTGGAAGTCGCGCATCCAGCGCAACGCGCAGCCGATGATGTAGCGGCGCACCTCGTCGGAGTCGGCGTCAGCGATGTTGATGCCTTCGCCCCACGGATTGCTGCCCGACGACAGGTAGGGGCCGAACCGCGGCAGGTAATTGCCCGACGGCCCGAAGTGGTTGAACACCGCGTCGATCAACACACCCAGACCCCGGGCATGGCATGCGTCGACGAACCGGACCAGACCGTCAGGGCCACCGTAGGGTTCGTGCACGCTGTACCACAGCACGCCGTCGTATCCCCAGCCGTGCGTCCCGGAAAAGGAATTGACCGGCATCAGCTCGACGAAGTCGACCCCGAGATCGACCAGGTAGTCGAGCTTTTCGGCGGCGGCGTCGAAGGTGCCTGCCGCGGTGAAGGTGCCGACGTGCAGCTCGTAGATCACCGCGCCCTCGATGGACCGGCCCGACCAGGCGTGGTCGGTCCAGGCGACGCCCGACGCGTCCCATCGCTGTGAGCGCTCGTGCACTCCGTCGGGCTGGCGCGGTGAGCGGGGGTCCGGCAGCACGGTGGGGTCGTCGTCGAGCAGGAAGCCGTACCGCGCGTCGGTGTCGGCATCCACGTCCGCGTGCCACCAGCCTTCGTCCGAACGCCGCATCGGGTGCACCGCACCATCGACGTCCAGGCGAACCAGCTCCGGTTTGGGTGCCCACACTCGGAATTCGGTCACGTTCGCTCCATGAGGATGCACGGCAGGTCCGCGAACAGTTCGGCCGCCGACGTCGGTCCGCTCGCCGTCGCACCCGTGAGCGTGTCGGTCCAGGCGCCGTCGGGCAGCGGCACCACGGTGTCGCCCCAGCCCGCCTCCCGCAGCCGCACCGTCCAGCGAGTCACCGCGACCAGGATGTCCTCGCCTCGCTGAAAGGCCACGACGTGATCGCGGGCCGTGCCGGTGGCGAGCACGGGACGGTATGCGCCGTGCCGGAAGGTATTCGGATGGGAACGTCGCAGCCGAAGCGCCTTGGTGACGACCTGCATCTTGGGATGCTGCAATTCGGTGAGGGCGGCCCTGCGGGCGGCGTAGTCGACCGGGCGGCGGTTGTCCGGGTCGACCAGGCTGTCGTCCCACAACTCGGTGCCCTGATAGATGTCGGGTATCCCGGGCACCGTTAACGCGAGCAGCTTCTGGCCCAGCGCGTCGCTGGCGGCGTGCGGGTTGAGTTGGGCGACAAGCTCGGTCAGGGCGGCGGCGACCGGCCCGTCGAGTACGGTATCCAGCCAGCGGTGCACCGCGTCCTCGAAGACGGTGTCCGGATCGTTCCACGAGGTGCGCCACGCGGCTTCCCGGATCGCCTTTTCCGCGTAGCCGTGCAGCCGCTCGCGCAGCGGATCGGTGACCTCTCCGCTCACCGGCCAAACCCCGAAGATGTTCTGCCACAGGAACTGTCCGGTCGCCGGGTCGGGGGACGGGCACTGGATTTCCCAGCGGGCGAGAAACTCGGTCCACAGCGATGGCACCTGCGACAGCACCCCAATGCGGGCGCGCACGTCTTCTGCCCGTTTGGTGTCGTGGGTGGACAGCGTCGTCATCGCCCGCGGCCACAACCGGGCGCGAGTGGCGGCGCTCTGATGGAACTCCGCGGCGCCGACGCCGAACCGGTGCGGTTCGCCACCCACTTCGTTGAGCGACACCAGACGGGCGTCGCGGTAGAACATGCAGTCCTCGACCGCCTTGGCGGTCACCGCGCCACACAGCTGTTGCAGCCGCGTCGCGGGCTCGCCGCCGTGGGCCAGCGCGGCGGCGATCACCTGCAATGCCGGCCCCAATTCCGGTTTGGCCGCTTGTGTTTCGGCCAGTGCGGTGGAAAGTATGGCGGCCAGCCCGGGATAATCGCAGCGGTACACGTCGATGTGGGTGAGCAGCGCGGCGACGGCCTCGGGCAGCAGCGGGTGGTCGGTGCCCGCGGCCGCCGCGATGCTGCGCCGCAGCCTGGCCAGCTCGCTGGCCAGTGTTTGTGTGGCCGCGCGGACCTTGAGCTCTGCCAACATGTGCGGCATGGCGTGGTAATCCACGCCGGCGGACTCGACGAGTTCGGTGAGCGTCGCGGCCCCGGCCGGATCGACGAAGAGTCCACCCACCTCGCGCAGCGCGTCGTACCCGGTGGTGCCGGCGACCGGCAGGGTGGGCTCCAGCGCCTCGTCGACGGCCAGGATCTTCTCGATGACGATCCACGCCTGCGGGCCGATCAATTCGCGCAGCCAAGCCAAATACCCTGCGGGATCTGATAACCCGTCGGGGTGGTCGATGCGCACGCCGTCGACCAGCCCCTCGCTGAACCAGCGCGCGACCTCGGCGTGGCTCGCGTCGAACACCGCGAGATCCTCCTGGCGCAGCCCGGCCAGTGAGGTGATGGAGAAAAAACGCCGATAGCCACACAGGCCGCGCCGCCAGCCCACCAGCCGGTAGTGCTGGCGATCGTGCACCTGGGCACCGGTCCCGGCCGCAGTGCCAGGCGCGATCGGCAGCGCCAGGCCGCCCAGCCGCAGCAAGTCCCCGTCGACCTTCAGGTCAGCGACGTCGTCATCGGAACCCAACAGGGGCAGGACAATTCGTCCGTCCGAAAGGTCCCAGTCGATATCGAAATATGTTGCGTAGTCCGAGGACCGGCCGTGCCGCAGGACGTCCCACCACCACGCGTTCTCGTCGGGCTTGTCGATCCCCATGTGGTTGGGCACGATGTCGACGATCAGGCCCAGACCGCGCGCCCGCGCCGCCGCGGACAGGCGGGCCAAACCGTCGGCACCACCGAGCTCCGGCGACACGGCCGTCGGGTCGGCGACGTCGTACCCGTGGCCGGACCCGCTGACCGGGGTCAAGATGGGGGACAGGTACAAATGCGACACCCCGAGCTCCTCGAGGTAATCCAGCAGTTGCTCGGCGTCGGCGAAGGTGAACGCGCATCCACTCGACGCACCACGCAGCTGTAACCGGTAGGTGGAGAGCACCGGAAAAACCATGTGTCAGGAGGTCTTCCGCAGAACCAGCAGTGATCGTGCCGGCACGGGTACCGTGGCCCCGGCGGAGACCACGAGGTCGGTGTCACCGACATTCTCGTTGGTGTCCAGCTCCCCGGTCCACTCCTGGGCATAGTCGTCGTGCGGTGTGACGAATTCCACCTCTTGGTCGTGCGCGTTGAAGCACAACAGGAATGAGTCGTCGACCACCCGCTCGCCGCGGGCGTCCGGCGCGGTGATGGCGTCGCCGTTGAGAAACACCGCCACGCATTTGTGATGGAAGCTCTTGTCCCAATCCTCGTGCGTCATCTCCCGGCCGCTGGGCGTCAACCAGGCGATATCGCGGACTTCGTCGCCAGTTCGGATCGGCTCGCCCTCGAAGAACCTGCGCCGGCGAAACACCGGATGGCTCTTGCGCAACCGGGTCGCCTTGCGGGCAAAGGCCAGCAGGTCGGCGTTCTTGTCGACCAACGACCAGTCCATCCAGGCCAGCTCGGAGTCCTGGCAATAGACGTTGTTGTTCCCGTGTTGGGTGCGGCCGATCTCGTCTCCATGCGCGATCATCGGCGTGCCCTGACTGATCATCAGGGTGGCCCAGAAGTTGCGCATCTGGCGGCACCGCACCGCGGTGATGTCGGGGTCGTCGGTCGGCCCTTCGACGCCGCAGTTCCACGACCGGTTATGGCTTTCTCCGTCGCGGTTGTCCTCGCCGTTGGCCTCGTTGTGTTTTTCGTTGTAGGACACCAGGTCGTTGAGCGTGAACCCGTCGTGGGCGGTGACGAAGTTGATGCTGGCGCTGGGGCGCCGGCTGCTCACCTCGTAGAGGTCCGAGGAGCCGGTCAGCCGGGAGGCGAACTCGCCGAGGGTTGCGGGCTCGCCCCGCCAGTAGTCACGCACAGTGTCCCGGTATTTCCCGTTCCACTCGGTCCACAAACCTGGAAAATTGCCGACCTGGTAGCCGCCTTCGCCGACGTCCCACGGCTCGGCGATCAGTTTGACCTGGCTGATCACCGGATCCTGTTGCACCAGATCGAAGAACGCGCTCAAGCGGTCGACGTCGTAGAACTCGCGTGCCAGCGTGGAGGCCAGGTCGAACCGGAATCCGTCCACGTGCATTTCGAGGACCCAGTAACGCAGCGAATCCATGATCAGTTGCAGGGTGTGCGGGTGGCGGGCGTTGAGGCTGTTGCCGGTGCCTGTGAAGTCCTTGTACAAGCGCAGGTCCTCGTCGACCAGCCGGTAGTAGGCCTTGTTGTCGATGCCGCGGAAGTTGATCGTCGGACCCAGATGGTTGCCCTCGGCCGTGTGGTTGTAGACCACGTCGAGGATGACCTCGATGCCGGCTTCATGCAGGCTGCGCACCATCATCTTGAATTCGGTCACCGCGCTACCGCCGTGCCGGTTCGACGCGTACTGGTAGTGCGGCGCAAAGAACCCGAATGTGTTGTAGCCCCAATAGTTTCGCAACCCGAGTTCCAGGAGCCGCTGGTCGTGCAGGAACTGGTGCACCGGCATCAGCTCGAGCGCGGTGACGTTGAGCGACTTGAGGTGATCGACGATCGCCGGATGGGCCACGCCGGCATACGTGCCCCGAAGTCCTTCGGGGACGCCGGGATGGGTCCGGGTCAGGCCCTTGACGTGGGCCTCGTAGATCACGGTCTCGTGGTACGGGGTCAGTGGTGCGCGGTCGAACGCCCAGTCGAAGAAGGGGTTGATCACCACGCTGGTCATGGTCTGGCCAAGCGAGTCGACCATCGGGGGAGTGCCGGGGTCCGCCGAGTCGCCCTCTGGGCCAACGGCGCCCAAGTCGTAAGAGAATAGCGCCTGCCCGAAAGTGAAGTCGCCGTTGAAGGCCTTTCCGTACGGGTCGAGCAGCAGCTTGCTAGGGTCACACCGGTGGCCTGCCGCCGGATCGAACGGCCCGTGGACCCGAAATCCATAGCGCTGCCCCGGGCTGATGTTCGGCAAGTACGCGTGCCAGACGTATCCGTCCACCTCGTCGAGGGGGACCCGCGATTCGCCGCCGTGGTCGTCGATCAGGCACAAGTCGACCTTGTTGGCGATCTCAGAGAACAGCGAAAAGTTTGTGCCGGCACCGTCATAGGTGGCCCCGAGCGGATAGGCGTTGCCCGGCCACACGGTAGGCAGTGTGGGCTCGGGACCGTCGGCGTTGAACGACGCCGTACCCGAAGGTTCGGCTGGATTGTTCGTCGACATCACTAGACCTTATCCGTGCCCGCGTGCGGCGGGTGGGACTACCACCAACCGGTGTTCGCGGCGATCTGCCGGCCCAGTTCGGGCGCCAAGGTGCGCACATAGGTGGGGGACAGGTGATGGGCGCCGTGGTAGATCAGCACGTTTCCCTCCACCGCGCGGCAGACGTCGGGGCGGCAGATCGCGTCGGACATGTCAAGCGGCTTGAGCAGTGGGAACTGCGCGACGAAATCCAGGGTGGGATTGCGGTCGGCCAGCACGTCGGAACGCTTGGCTCCGCACGACTCCGCGTTGCCGCCCTTGGCCAGGCAGTCGGCGGGAATGAGCGGCTTGCCGTCTTTCACCAGCCAGGGGGTGTCCCGCATCGCGAGGATGGGAATGTTGTTGTCGGACAACGTCTGCCAAATCCCGATGTAGGTCGCGGGCATGACGTCCCCGGGCCTGATGTTCCACGGTCGGGTCGACGTGGTGAACACATAGTCGGGCCGGTCGCTGATCAGCTTGGCCAGCGTCGCCTGGACCCACTCGCGGCACTGGGGATAGGGGGCGTTGTTGCCCATGATCAGCGGCACCTGCTCCGTGGACAGCGGGCAGCCCATCTTGAGGTAGGTCACCACCTTGAAGTGATGCAGCTGCCCCAGCAGGTCCAGCGCCGGCAGCCAGTGTTCGGCGTGCGACCCGCCGGCCAGCGCGATGGTCCGGGTCGCCGCGACATCGCCGTAGGTGCAGTTGACCACCGCGGGGTTGACGAAGTCACTGATGCAGCCGTCCCTGGTGGACGCCGGCAGGTCGTCCTTGACTTCCAGGACCGTGGGCCGCATCTTCAGCATCGGTACCCGCACATGGGCGGTCAGCGCGCGCGCACCCGGGTAGTCCAGGGCGCTGAGTCCGCTCAACTCCTTGCCGGTGGCGCGTTCCCCGGTGACGTGCTCGCGCCACGTGAACGACGTCGCGGTCAACGCGACGCCCAGCAGCAGCACCGCCGAACCCAGCGCCATCGTGGGCCGGCGCAGGCGCGCCGGCCAGGGGTTCGCCGGGGTAGTTGACCGCAGCGGGTCTTCCACCAGCCTGGTGGTCAGGTAGGCCAGCAACCCGGACACCAGCAGCAATGCCGTGCCCTCGACTAAGTCGGCGTGCGCGTGCCCGGTATAGGAGAGCCAGAAGATGAGCAGCGGCCAGTGCCACAGATACAGGGAGTACGCCATCGCCCCCAGCGCCACCAGCGGCCCGGCCGCGAGCAGGCGATTCGGCAGCGGCAACCCGTCGCCGGTGTCGGGGCGGCCCTGCCGGTTGGCCCCGGCAAGGATCATCAGCATGGTGGCGCCGACGGGTACCAGTGCCCATGGCCCGGGGAATTCCTTGACGCCGTCGATCAGGACTCCGCAGGACAGGATCGCCGCCAGCGCGACGGTGGCGACGACGGTGCGCAGCCACAGCGGCCAGCGGACGTGGGGGACCAGCGCGCCGACGAGGGCTCCCAGCAGCAATTCCCAGGCCCGCGCGAAGCTGTTGTAATAGGCGCTCGCCTGGTCGGACTGCGCAGCGATGATCGCGTAGACGAACGAAGCGGTGGTCAATGCGCTCAGCAGCAGCACAAACACGGTCCGTAGCTGCGGGCGCCTACCCGTTCGGCCTGTTGCGGGCGCCCGGAATGCGCCGCGGAGCAGATAGGCACACCCGGCGATCAGCAGCAGGAACGCGACGTAAAACTGGCCCTGCACCGACATGGACCAGATGTGCTGCAGCGGGCTGACAGCCTCGCCCGCCCGCAGGTAGTCGGACGCCGTGCTGGCCAGCTCCCAGTTCTGGTAGTAGCCCAGGCTGGCCAGGCTCTGGTCGGCGAACGTCTCCCAGCGAGTCTGCGGTTGCACCCAAATGGTGAGCAGCGCGCACCCGGCGAGGACGACGACCAGCGCCGGAAGCAGCCTGCGGACCAGCCGCATCAGCTCCGCCATCGGGGACAGGGTCTGAGCCGGGTCCAGGGCGGCGCGCAGAATTTTGCCGCCGAAGAAGAACCCCGACAGCGCCAGGAACACGTCGACGCCGCCGGAAACCCGGCCGAACCAAATATGGAAAACGGCGACCAGCGTGATCGCGATGCCGCGTAGGCCGTCCAGGTCGTAACGATAAAAGCCCGCTGAAGGCCTCGCCGGGGTCGCCCGCCCGACCGGCGCCGGGCTGGTGGCCGGTGGAGGGGACGGCGGCGACAGGCTGACCATATTGACAGTCAATCTACCCAATCCGCCACCTGCCGAGCGTCGCTTGCGAGCCGCGACGGGGCAGGTGGCGGGTGTTGGGGAGCGGTGAAGGAGCTACGCGATTGCTAGGAAAAAAATGGTGAAAAGCGCTGAAAAACGCTGGAAACGGGCCGGAAACCTGCTGGAAATCGCGCAGGCTAGCGGACGGTCGCCACGGGGGCGAGCTGGACCGGCGCCGGGGTGGGCACCTGCGGGGCCGGGACCTGCAAGGCGGGCACCTGCTGCAACGGCGCTTGCGTCGGCACCTGCTGCAACGGGGTCTGCTGGGTGGGCACTTGCTGCGCCGGCACCTGCTGGGTGGGCACTTGCTGCGCCGGCACCTGCTGGGTGGGCACCTGCTGCGCCGGCACCTGCTGGGTGGGCACTTGCTGCGCCGGCACCTGCTGGGCCGCAGTTGGAACCCCCAGGACCCGGACCACGTAGGGCGCCATACCGCTGTTCCGCGCCGGCGAGACCTGGACGACGTCGCCGACCTCCAGCATCTGTCCGTTCCCGAGGAACATCGCAACGCTTTGGGTGCCTTCGGGGCCGTAGAAGATCAGGTCGCCCTTGCGCGCCTGCTGCGGCGGTATCTTCTGGCCGACCTTGTACATCTGGCCCGAGGAGCGCGGCAGCTTGATGCCGGCGCCGGCGTAGGCGTACTGCATCAGGCCCGAGGCGTCGAATCCGACGGTGTTGATGCCGCTACCGGTGCCTCGGGTTGGGCCGGTGACACCGCCGCCGGCCCAGGAGAACGGCACGCCGCGCTGCGAAAGTCCGCGCGCCACCACGATGTCGGTCACCTGTTGGTAGTCCATCGGTCTGGTGCCCGGGTCGGCTGCCGCGATACCGGCCGTGACCATTGGGGTCACCAGCATTGCCAGTCCGATCGCGAAGGCATAGATGCGCTTCATTTTGGGTTCCACCCCTTCTCTGGGCCCTCTCGGGCACGCCGTTGAATGGTGAGTCACACCAGTCACTACAGTAACTTTTACAACAGAAGTTGCCGGCGTCCAGGGCTGGACGGGTCTAGAAGGGATTTTTTGTCGTACCGTGACCGGACGGTGACGGGCGCGCTCAATCTTGTATGCGCAGTTGTGATTTCGGTCTCACACCCCGGGGCGGGTGCGGCGGACCGCGGCGCCCCGCGGCCGCGCCGGGCGGCTTACCCCCAGTAGCGTTCGCTGAAGGTGGTCAACATGAAGCCGGCCATCGAGGTGACCATCAGGATAGTGAGGGCCAAAACCGGCCAGAACGACATGTACCAGCCCTTCAGCATGGACACGAACGGCCCGATTCCGGCCGCGGCGATAGCGGCGCCGATGCCGCCCCACACCAGGGGATATATATACATATCGGCCGCGAACGGCACCGGGCCACACGTGTCCCCGGTGCACACGTTCGCGAGGTAGCCCCACAGCTTTGTCGGCCACGTCGTAGCCGTGGCCAGCACGAGAAGCAGTATCAGCAGTGCGACCGTGCAGGCCACGTCCCAGACGGCCACTCGCAGCCGAAGCGTCGGTTGTGGCCGATCGTCGGATTCAGGCGCGGCATCGGGATCGGCCGAGGCGACCTCGTCAGCTTCGGGCGGGTAGTCCACCTCGGTGCTGGGTAGAGGGCCTGTCACAGGGCCGGTGAAAGGGCCGGTCAGGGACTCGTTGGGCTGATGTGGCGAGGCCATGGGGTCCAATGCTCCCCGATCGTGGGGGTTTGTGCGACCCACGGCTAGTCTCAGACTCCGTGGCTGAGACGATCCCGGGCCCGATTGCGGCGGCTGATCTACGGGAGGGTCCCCGGTTGACGCCCGAGCAGATCAGCGCGATCGACGCCGCCCACGTGTGGCATCCCTACAGCACCATCGGCTCGACCGTCGGCGCGGCGCTTCCCCCGGTGGTCGCGGTCGCCGCCCGGGGCTCCCGGCTGACGCTGGTCCGGGACGGCCGGCCGATCGAGGTGCTCGACGCGATGAGCTCCTGGTGGACCGCGATCCACGGCCATGGTCATCCGGCGCTGGACGCCGCGCTGACCACCCAGCTTGGCGCGATGAACCACGTCATGTTCGGTGGCCTCACCCACGAGCCGGCGGCCCGGCTGGCGCAGCTGCTGGTGGAGGTCACCCCGCCGGGGCTCGAGACGGTGTTCTTCAGCGACTCCGGGTCGGTATCGGTTGAGGTCGCGGTGAAGATGGCGTTGCAGTACTGGCGCAGCCGCGGAGAGCCCGCCAAGCACCGGCTGATGACGTGGCGCGGCGGTTATCACGGCGACACCTTCACGCCGATGAGCATCTGCGACCCCGACGGTGGCATGCATTCGCTGTGGACCGACGTCTTGGCGCGGCAGGTGTTCGCACCGCAGGTACCGCGGGACTACGACCCCGACTACAGCGCCGCATTCGAGGCGCAGCTGGCGGGGCACGCCGCCGAATTGGCCGCCGTGGTCGTCGAGCCGGTGGTGCAGGGCGCTGGCGGGATGCGATTCCACGACCCGCGCTATCTGCGCGACGTGTTTGAAGCCTGCCGGCGTCACCGGGTGTTGCTGATTTTCGACGAGATCGCGACCGGGTTCGGCCGTACCGGGGAGCTGTTCGCCGCCGACCACGCCGGAGTCAGCCCCGACATCATGTGTGTCGGCAAGGCGCTGACCGGCGGATACCTCACCCTGGCCGCCACCCTGTGCAGCACCGAGATCGCGCACACCATTAGCACCGGTGCTGCCGGTGCGCTGATGCACGGGCCCACGTTCATGGCCAACGCGCTGGCCTGCGCGGTGTCGGTGGCCAGCGTCGAGTTGCTGCTCGGCCAGGACTGGCGGTCGCGGGTCGCCGAGATCGGCGCCGGCCTGGCCGCCGGGCTCGAACCCGCCCGGGCCCTGCCCGCCGTGACCGACGTGCGGGTGTGCGGCGCCATCGGCGTCATCGAGTGTGACCGTCCCGTCGACCTGTCCGTCGCCACCCCCGCGGCGCTGGACCACGGCGTCTGGTTGCGCCCGTTCCGCAACCTGGTCTACGCGATGCCGCCCTACATTTGCCCGCCCGACGAGATCGCGCAGATCACCTCCGCGATGGTCGAGGTTGCGGGGCTCGTAGGCTGAGCCCCCATGAAGGCCTCGGTGCAGGCACCCATCGATAAGTCACCCCTGGCCTGGCTGGACGAGGTGGAGCGGCAGCGACGCGAGGCCGGGCTGCGTCGTTCGCTGCGGCCGCGCCCCGCCGTGGCCACCGAGCTGGACCTGGCGTCCAACGACTACCTCGGCCTGTCGCAGCATCCCGACGTCGTCGACGGCGGTGTTGCGGCGTTGCGGGTCTGGGGAGCCGGCGCCACCGGTTCGCGACTGGTCACCGGCGACACCGAGCTGCACCAGGAATTCGAGTCGGAGCTCGCCGAGTTCGTCGGCACCGCAGCAGGTTTGCTGTTCTCCTCGGGATATACGGCCAACCTGGGCGCCGTCGTGGGGCTGTCGGGTCCGGGTTCGCTGCTGGTTTCCGACGCGTACTCGCACGCCTCGCTGGTCGACGCCTGCCGGCTGTCGCGGGCCCGGGTGGTGGTGACGCCGCACCGCGACGTCGGCGCGGTGGACGCGGCGCTGGGTTCGCGCGACGAGGAGCGCGCCGTCGTGATCACCGACTCGGTGTTCAGCGCCGACGGCAGCGTGGCGCCGATCCGCGAGTTGCACGACGTGTGCCGGCGCCACCGCGCACTGCTCATCGCCGACGAGGCGCACGCGCTCGGCGTGCGCGGCGACGGGCGCGGCCTGCTGCACGAACTGGGGCTGGCGGGAGCGCCCGACGTGGTGCTCACGACGACGCTGTCCAAGGCGCTCGGCAGCCAGGGCGGCGTGGTCCTCGGGCCCGCGGCGGTGCGCGCGCACCTGATCGATGCCGCCCGCCCGTTCATCTTCGACACCGGCTTGGCGCCGGCGTCGGTTGGCGCCGCCCTGGCCGCGCTGCGGGTGCTCAAGGCCGAAGCCTGGCGGCCGGACGCGGTGCTGCGCCATGCCCGCGAACTCGCGGAGGTGTGCGGCGTACCCGAAATGCCCGGGTCCGCGGTGGTGTCGGTGATCCTGGGCGATCCGGAGGTGGCGCTGGCCGCCGCGACCGCCTGCCTGGACGCCGGCGTGCGGGTGGGCTGCTTCCGGCCCCCGAGCGTGCCCGCCGGGACGTCGCGGCTGCGGCTGTCCGCGCGCGCCTCTCTGAATGCGGCCGAGCTGGAGCTCGCGCGCCGGGTGTTGACGCAGGTGCTTTCGGGGGCTGGTCATAAGGTGCGCCGTTGAGCGTCCTGGTCATCACGGGTACTGGGACTGGGGTCGGTAAGACAATCGCCACCGCGGCGCTGGCGAGTCACGCTCGGCAGGCCGGCGTCGACGTCGCGGTGTGTAAGCCGGTGCAGACGGGCACCGACTGCGGTGACGACGACCTCGCCGAGGCGGCCCGCCTGTCCGGAGTGACCGAGGTCGCCTGCTTGGCGAGATACCCGCACCCGCTGGCGCCCGCCGCCGCCGCCGAGCTGGCCGGCAGGGCGTTGCCCACCCGCGACGAGCTGTTGCGGGTTATCCGCGGCGTGGACCGCCCTGGGCGGTTGACCCTGGTCGAAGGCGCCGGGGGGCTGCTAGTCGAACTCGGCGGCGACCGTGTCACGTTGCGTGACCTCGCCGCCGACCTTGGCGCCGCGGTCCTGGCCGTGGTCGGCGCCGAACTGGGGACCCTCAACTACACCGCCTTGACACTGGAATCGCTTGCCTTACACGGCATTTCCTGCGCCGGGTTGGTGATCGGCAGTTGGCCGGAGCGGCCCGGAGTGGTCGAGACGTCGAATCGGGCGGCGCTGGCCGAAATGGCTCCGGTGCGGGCCGCGCTGCCCGCCGGGGCCGGATCGATGGACGTCGCCGGGTTCGCGGCCATGAGCGCGACGGCGTTCGACCGTGGCTGGGTAGCCGGGCTGGTCCGCTGATGGTGCATTCGATCGAGCTGGTCTTCGACCCCGACACCGAAGCGACGGTCCGTCGCATCTGGGCCGACCTGGCCGACGCCGGAATACCCAGCCAGGCGCCCGCCAGCCGGCCGCACGTGACGCTGGCCGTCGCCGAACGGATCGCCGAGGACGTCGACGAGTTGCTGGCTCCGGTGAGCCGGCGCCTGCCGCTGGTCGCCGCGATCGGCGGGACGGTGTTATTCGGCCGGGCCAACGTCGTGTTCGCGCGACTCATCGTGCCGACGAGCGAGCTGTTGGCCCTGCACGCCGAGGTGCATCGGCTGTGTCGGCCGCACCTGGTGCCGGAGGCGATGTCCAACAGTCGGCCGGATCAGTGGACCGCGCACGTCACGCTGGCGCGCCGGGTCGGCGGCACCCAACTCGGGCGTGCGCTGCGCATCGCCGGCCGGCCGGCGCAGATCGACGGCCGATTCACCGGCTTACGCCGCTGGGACGGCAACAAGCGCGCCGAGCATCCGATTTGTCGGGGATGAATCAGTCGGGATGAATCAGTCGGGATGAATCAGTCGGGGATGAAGTCAAAATTGTCGGGGTTGGGGCCGGTGCGGCCCGGCTCGCCGCGGTCGAGGGCCGTGATGGCGTCCATTTCGCCGCCGTCGAGGCCGAAGTCGAACAAGCCGAAGTTCGCTTGCATCCGGTCGCGGTGCACCGACTTCGGGAAGACGATGTCGCCGCGCTGGATGTGCCAGCGCAGCACCACCTGCGCGGACGTTTTACCGTGCGCGGCGGCGATGCGGGCGATGACCTGGTCGTCGAGCACCTTGCCCTGCGCGATCGGCGACCAGGCCTCGGTGACGATCCGGTGCTCGTGCCCGTAGGCGCGCACCTGCTCGTTGGTGAAGTACGGGTGCGCCTCGATCTGGTTGACGGCGGGCACCGTGTGGGACCCCTCCGCGAGCCGCTGGAGATGCGCGACCTGGAAGTTCGACACGCCGATGCTGCGGGCCCGGCCGTCCTTGGCGAAATCCTCCAACACGTTCCAGGTGGACACGAAGTCACCGTCATACCGGGTCGGCAGCGGCCAATGGATCAAAAACAGGTCGACGTAGTCGGAACCCAACGCCGCCAACGTCGCATCGAACGCGCGGCGCGCGTCGTCGGGCCGGTGGTACCCGTTGTTGAGCTTGCTGGTGATGAACACCTCGCCGCGGTCCAGCCCGGCTTCGCGGATGCCCTGGCCGACACCCTTCTCATTGCGGTACATCTCCGCGGTGTCGATGTGGCGGTAGCCGACCTCGAGCGCGCAACGCACCGCCTCGGCAGTCCGGTCTGGGTCGATCTGGAAGACGCCGAAACCCAGTTGCGGGATCGTGTTGCCGTCGTTGAGCGCGATCGACGGGACGGAACTCATCTGCTTGACCTCCTGGCCGTTGCGGTGAACACAGTCTTCATACCGGCATTTATATTCCTGGGTGTTTACGCGCACGTACAGCCGTCGGGTTGATGGCCGGCCGGCAGCAGTCGCAGCGCCCTGTCGTGAGCGCGATGACCGCCACGATGTGCCCGGTGACCACGCAGGTCACCCTGATCGCCGCCGGCACCGGGGGATGCTCGGACAAGACGTACGCGACGTGCAGGTGCGAGGACCCGAGCAGGCTCCATCCCCGGTCGAATGGATCGGCAGGCGCAAGACGGCTTGCTGCCCGCGCTCGACCAAGTACGACAGGTAATGCGCGAAGACGTATCCCGCCGTTCCCGGTTCGGCCCGCCCGTCGCCCGCGCGGCAAGCGAAAACGTCACTGCCGCAACGGAAACGAAGGCCAGTAGTCCCATGGGTCGTAACGCCGACGACGACACCGTCGGAAAGTTCGCGATCGAGCTTGATGTGCCCGGTTTCCCCGCCCGTCAATCCTTGCTTTAACCGGTCGAGTCTGCTGGCCGGCTCGGATTGTCCGGTGTGCCGGCGCCAGCGGTTCGGTCGGCGCGACGGTCTTGGATCGCGATGTGCAGGACAACGCCGACGACGATCACCGCCGGCAAGAGGGCAGTTCCGGCCAGCAGGATCCAGCGGTGTGCCAGATACTCGACGTGCGGGTTGGTCGGGTCGGTCCTGGATGTTGGTATACCCCGGGATCAGCCGGCAACGAGTTCCCGGCGCTGGGTGAACTTGATGTCGAGACTACGTAGATATGTCTGCAGCCCAGCGTCCTGGACGGGGATCAGGTGGGCGGGCGCTCCGGATTCATTGTAGTGCGCGTGCCACATGCCCGGCGGGGTGGTGAAGGCGCCGCCGGCCTGCCAGTCCACCTTGATCGGGTCGCAGATCTCGCCACGCTCGTCGAGGCGGCTGCCCAGTAGCGTGTAGCAGCCGGGCTGGGCATCGAGAATCAAGTCGAGCGCGACCGATTGGTGGCGATGGGGACGCTGTTCCTGGCCCGCGGGCAGCACGCCGAACATCGCCCACAGCACGTGGGTAATAGTCAGGGTCTGTTCTTCCTCGGCATTCGCCAGCAAGACGCTGACCCGGCTCTTCTCGTTGGCGCCGGGGCGCGACGCGATCTCCTCGAGCTTGGCAACCGCGTCCGCGCGGCGGAATTTGGTGGCGCGGAACATGGGCCGGGTGGCTTCGACGCCCAGGTAGCTCAGCAACGGCCCGTCGTGCACCCAGTAGATGGCGGACTCGGCGTCGGCGTGGAACACCGCGCGGGCACCGGCGGGCAGGGTCAAAAAGTCGCCTTTTTCCCACTGGACCAGCCGGCCGTCGACCGACGCGAAGCCGCGTCCGTAAAGAACGTAGTACAGCTGGGACGTGGCATTGGGGCACGTATCGACGTGCTCACCCGCGCGGATCCGCAGGAAATTGGCCAGCAGCCCCGGGCTGGTCGCGGGACCGGTCTTGATGCCGAGCTCCCGGGACAAATCCAGCGGGACCACGCCGGTCGGATGGTCGAGGTAGATCTCCGGGCCGAACGCAACAATCGGCACTCGCGGCACGTGTCCCGAGCCGATCGGGTTGGCGGCCTTGGAGTACTCGAAATAGCGGGCGTCGTCAGCCCAGTCTGCGAACCGGCCCTCGAACCCGTACTCGGCCACATTCGCGATGGGGGCGGGGACGGTCGGATCCAGGTTCAACGATCCGGCAATTGACTGTTCTGCATTCGCAGCGGACATGGGATATCTCCTTCCGATGTTTCCAGGCCCAGGGGTTCTTCCAACGTTCTCTACGTCTTAGATCTATCTGGTTGTTAGATAGTATCTATCTTGTATCTTAGTGTCAATCGACTGATATCGGATATGAACGCGCCTGCTGACCAGGGGCGACGCGCTGGTGTACCGTCATCGACGCAGGTGGGATACGGCTGGGCTGCAACGGCTGCAAGTGCTGCACCGGCTGCAGGGGCCGCAGGAAGGGATGTCGTGGAGACGAAGCCGACTGGCCGGGCTGCCGCCAAGGACCGCGCGCTGGACTACGTCAAGAACCAGGTGCTCACCGGGGCGTTTCCCGGTGGGGAGTTGATCAGCGAGGGCGAGGTGGCGTCTGCACTGGGCATGTCGCGCACCCCGGTGCGGGAAGCCTTCCTGCGGCTCGAGGCGGAGGGGCTGCTCAGGCTGTACCCGCAGCGGGGCGCCCTGGTGGTGCCGGTTTCCGCCGAAGAGGCCCGCGCGGTCATCGAGGCCAGGCAGGTCCTAGAGCAGTTCGCGGCCGGAAAAGTCGTAGGGCGCGGACCGGCAGTGGGCGGGACCGTCTTCGAGCGGTTGTCGACGGAAATGCAGCGACAGCGTGAGGCCGCTGCCAAATCCGACTGGCAGGAGTTCCTTGACGCCGACCGCGCCTTCCACCAGATCACCCTTGACGCATCGGGAAACCGCATCCTGTCCGATTTCTACTCATCACTGCGCGACCGTCAAATGCGGATGGTCGGCGACTCCGTGACGCGTGACAGTGAGCGCATGACCACGATCATGGACGAACACGGCGTAATTGCCGAAGCGCTGCGCGACGGCGACCTCGCAGGGCTCCGGGCCGCGGTGCAAGCCCACCTCGCGAGCACCGTGCGCGCCCTGGGGCTCTCCGTGGACCCGTTCTACCCGGTCGGCGGCGAGGATTCGACCGGATAGCTCGCGCGTGGCGTGCGCGCCCCTGGCGCCGGTGCCTATGCGTCGGCGGACCGCATCGAGTTTGGTCAGCCGCAGACGGCTACCCTAACGTGAATACCGTTCGGGTCCGGTTTGGGTGAATCGGGGACCTGGGTGAATCTCAAAAGGGGCCTGGTGAGCAGGCCTGGTGTCGGCAAGGTGTCCGCAAGCTGGGACCCAACCAAGACGCGAAGGAGCTCTGGGTGACGCAGGTGGCGACTCGGCCAACCACCGACAGCGACAGCACCGACATATTGGCGCAAGCCCGGCGGCAGGTGCTCGAGGGTGGCGAGGGCCTGAGCCGGGACCAGGTGCTGCAGGTGCTGCAGTTACCCGACGAAAGGCTCGAGGAGCTGCTGGCGCTGGCCCATGAGGTGCGCATGCGCTGGTGCGGCCCGGAGGTCGAGGTCGAGGGCATCATCAGCCTGAAGACCGGTGGATGCCCGGAGGACTGCCATTTCTGCTCCCAGTCCGGGTTGTTCGCATCGCCGGTTCGCAGTGCCTGGCTCGACGTTCCCAGCTTGGTCGAGGCAGCCAAACAGACCGCGAAGTCGGGTGCCACCGAGTTCTGCATCGTGGCCGCGGTGCGCGGACCCGATCAGCGGTTGATGGCGCAGGTCGCGGCCGGCATCGAGGCGATCCGCAACGAAGTCGAAATCAACATCGCCTGCTCGCTGGGCATGCTGAGCGTCGAGCAGGTGGAGCAGCTCGCCGAGATGGGCGTGCATCGTTACAACCACAACCTCGAGACTGCCCGTTCGTTTTTCACCAACGTCGTCACCACCCATACCTGGGAAGAGCGCTGGCAGACGTTGTCCATGGTTAGGGACGCGGGCATGGAGGTGTGCTGCGGCGGCATCCTCGGCATGGGGGAGACGCTGGAGCAGCGCGCAGAATTCGCCGCCGAGCTGGCCGAGCTCGGCCCCGATGAGGTGCCGTTGAACTTCCTTAACCCCCGGCCCGGCACCCCGTTCGGCGACCTGGAGGTGTTGCCGGCCAGCGAAGCGCTGAAGTCGGTGGCCGCCTTCCGGCTGGCGTTGCCGCGCACCATATTGCGCTTCGCCGGTGGCCGCGAGATCACGCTGGGAGACCTCGGCGCCAAGCAAGGCATCCTCGGCGGGATCAACGCGGTGATCGTCGGCAACTACCTGACCACGCTCGGCCGCGCGATTGAGGCCGATCTGGAACTGCTCGACGATCTGCAGATGCCGATCAAGGCGCTCAACGCCACCCTGTAAAGCAAATGCCACCCGGCGAGAAATTGGGAATCGTGGTTCGGGATCTTCCTGCTCCGGTCGCTGCCGGTGTCTACAACGTCTACACGGGCGAGTTGGTGGGCACGGCTGAGCCCACTGTGCCCACTAAGCCCATTGAGCCGATCGCGGCGCAGCTGGACCTGGAACCCCCTCGATTCTGTGCGGAATGCGGACGCCGGATGGTGGTGCAGGTGCGGCCCGACGGCTGGCGGGCGAAGTGCTCGCGGCACGGCCAGGTGGACTCGGCGGACGTGGAGGAGCGACGGTGACGGGGTACCTCGGACCCGAGCCTGCTGGGGTTGCCCGCACCGGACCGCTCGCGCGGGCTCGGGCGATCACGGTTGTGGCGCTGGGGCTCTCGGTGACCGGGGTGATGATCGGCGGGCTGTGGGGATGGATTGCGCCGCCGATCCACGCCGTGGTGGCACTGACGCGCAGCGGTGAGCGGGTGCACGACTATCTGGGGAACGAGTCCGAGCATTTCTTCGTCGCGCCCTGCCTGATGCTGGGCCTCTTGAGCGTGGTCGGGGTGGTGGCCGCGGTGCTGGTGTGGCAGTGGCGCGGGCGTCGCGGCCCCGCGATGGTGGTTGGGCTCTCGATCGGTTCGGCAGCCGGCGCCGCGGTCGCCGCGGCGGTGGGCGTGCTGTTGGTTCGGTTGCGCTACGGGGCGCTGAACTTCGGCGCGGTGCCGCTGTCGACCGACCACAAGGTGGCCTACGTCATCGAGGCGCCGCCCGTGTTCTTATCCCAGGGGCCACTTCTGGTGGTGGTCACGCTCATCTGGCCGGCCTTCACTTCGGTGCTGACCTATGCCGTGCTTGCTGCGGCCAATGCCCACGACGATCTGGGTCGCTCGGTAGCGGCTTGGCCGCCTGGTGCGACGCCCGTTGCGGCGGGCGTCGCAATGGGCATCACAAGGGACGGCGATGCAACTTTCGGCCGGTGATGACCTTGGCCGCGATCCTGGCCAGTCGCGCCATGCCGATGTAGGTCATCGGATGGAACATCGTCGGCCATTTGGTCCTGGCCACGTGCTCGCTCAGCGGGCGGCCGGCGAACCGGTCGGTTAGCCAGCGCAGCGCCATCGGGGCGGACAGCGGGTGCAGGACAATGTGTTCGTTGAAGGCGTCCCGGTGATAGGTGACCTTGGCGCCGCCTGCCGAATAGGCGTCGGCCAGCGCGTCGATGTCGTGCACGTCGATGAGGTAGTCGTGCACGGCCTGCACGATCAGGACCGGCGGAGCCGGCACCACCGCACCCAGCTTGATGTCGTCGAAGACGTGCTTGACCTCCGGCGTCGACAGGATTTCCTCGAGCGGCTCGTCGAGATAGTCGCCCATGTCCTTACCGGCCATCCGGACGACGGCGCCGACCGTCGTCATCTTCTCCAGCCGGTCCAGCAGCGCACGTCCCTCGGCGTTGGTGTGTTGCTTGATGACGCGGTCCAGGTCGGGATAGCTGTGCACGAGCGCTGCCACCACCATCGCGGGCAGGCCGGCAAGGAGGCTGCCATTGAGCCGCCGGAAGGTGTGGCCCAGGTCGCCGACGGGCGATCCCAGCACTGCCCCGACGATGTCCAGCTCGGGCGCATATCCGCCGGACATTTCGGCGGCCCACGCGGTGGCCAGTCCGCCGCCGGAGTAACCCCACAGCCCGATCGGCGCGTCGGCGGGCAGGCCGACGCGGTCTGACCGCAGGGCGGCGCGGATGCCGTCCAGGACCCGGTAGCCGGGTTCGTAGGGCGTGCCCCAGTGGCCGCGTGGGCCTTCGTGGTCGGGTATCGAGACCGCCCAACCTTCGGCGACGGCGGCGGTGATCAGTAAAAGCTCGAATTGGGTCAGCGACCCAAGGGCCTTGGCCCTCCGTCGCAGCGCGTAGGACGGAAAGCAGCGCGACGACATCGCGTCGATGGCGCATTGGTAGGACAGCAGCGGGCAGGGCCGATCCGGAGCAACCTCTGCCGGGACGATCACCGTGGTCGCCGTCGCCTCGGGCTGGCCGTTCATGTCCGTCGTGCGGTATAGCAGCTGGGTAGCGGTGACGGGCTGCGGTATCAGGCCCAGGAATGCCAGCTCGACGTCGCGCGAGCGCAGCACGGTACCGGGCTGGGCGTGCTGGTAGCCCGGCGGCGGCAGGTAGAAGGGATCGTCCGACGGCAGCAGCGGGCGTGCTTTCGGCTGCGATTCCTCGTGCAGCGGGCGGCCGATCCACTCCGCACCGCTTGTTCCTGCCAGATTGCCGAGCTCAACCATTGAGGCTCCCTTCGTGGCCATTCGGCATTCTTGCGCATGAACGGCCGGTAACCAAACCGTGAGGCACCGGTCCGCAGTTGGCAGTCAGCATCGGCGCCTTATTCGAGTCTTAACGCTATCTTATCGTTGCCTTAATTGGGCTTGTCTTGCCAAATTTATTTGCGGCGCGTCAAGCTCGCCCCGCGTTTGCGCAGGTAGGCAGCCTATAAGCGGGTTGTCGGGGGCCAGATTGTTAGCTGGCTCACAGCCCGTCACAACTGGCTGGGCGGCCCAGGAGGTCTGAGCGCTGCGAATTCGTCGGTGACCCGCAGCTGGGAGTCCGTGAATCGGTACAGCGCGGCCGGGCGTCCGCCGCTGCGGCCGGATTGGGCGATGGTGCCGGTCTGGGTGATGACTCCGCGGCGGGCCAGCACCCGCTGCAGATTCGTCGCGTCGACCTGATGGCCCAGCGCGGCACCATAGATATCACGCAGCGTGGATAGCGCGAATTCTCTTGGCGCCAAGGCGAATCCGATGTTGGTGTAGGACATCTTCGCGACCAGCCTGGCCCGGGCGTGCGTCACCATCGGGCCGTGATCGAAGGCCATCGTCGGCAGCGCGTTCACCGGATGCCAGCGGGTATCCGGAGGCAACTCGGGGGTGGCGGGGGAGGGCACCAGGCCAAGAAAAGTGGACGCGATCATCCGGGTGCCCGGCACCCGGTCGGGCTCGGAAAACACGGCGAGCTGCTCCAGGTGTGCCAGCTTGCGCAGGTCGACCTTCTCAGCCAATTGGCGCCGAACCGAGGTGGTCATGTCCTCGTCGTTGCGTAGTCGCCCACCCGGCAGCGACCATGCGCCGCGTTGTGGATCCAGGGCACGTTCCCATAACAGCACGTTAAGCTGCGGTTTTTCTGTTCGCGAGGCTGCCTTAACTTGGCGAACCTGGAACACGACCGCAAGCACTTCGTGTTCGGTGCTACCATGGTGCATGTTTTCGATTGTAAGTCGAAAACCTCTTGGGTGCGAAAGGGGCTCGCCGTGACGATGTTGAATCGCATGGACACGCTCGCGGACGACTTGATCGCAGGCATCACTGATTCGGCCACCGGTTACGGCGGTGTAGACGCAGATGCCAAGTGGGCAGCCGAGATTCGCCGCCTGGCGCGGTTACGAGGCGCCACCCTGCTGGCACACAACTACCAGCTGCCCGCCATCCAGGACGTGGCCGACCACGTGGGGGATTCGCTGGCGCTGTCGCGGATCGCCGCCGACGCGCCCGAGGGCACCATCGTGTTCTGCGGCGTGCATTTTATGGCCGAGACCGCCAAGATCCTGAGCCCGGACAAGACCGTGCTCATCCCGGATCAGCGGGCCGGGTGCTCGCTGGCCGATTCGATCACCCCCGACGAGCTACGTGTCTGGAAGGACGAGCACCCCGGCGCCGTCGTCGTCTCCTACGTCAACACCTCGGCGGCGGTGAAGGCGCTCACCGACATCTGCTGCACCTCGTCTAACGCGGTCGACGTGGTCGAGTCCATCGACCCCGACCGCGAGGTGCTGTTCTGCCCGGACCAGTTCCTCGGCGCCCACGTGCGCCGCGTGACCGGCCGCGCGAACCTGCATGTGTGGGCCGGTGAATGCCACGTGCACGCCGGGATCAACGGCGACGCGCTCACCGAGCAGGTCCGCGCGAATCCCGGGGCCGAACTGTTCGTGCACCCCGAATGTGGTTGTGCCACTTCTGCGTTGTACCTCGCCGGTGAGGGGGCCGTCCCGCCCGACCGGGTGAAGATCCTGTCCACCGGCGGCATGCTGGAGGAGGCCAACCGGACGCGGGCGCGCAAGGTGCTGGTGGCCACCGAGGTCGGCATGTTGTATCAGTTGCGCAAGGCCGCGCCGGCGGTGGACTTCCGGGCGGTCAACGACCGCGCGTCGTGCAGGTACATGAAGATGATCACCCCCGCGGCACTATTGCGCTGTCTGGTCGAGGGTGCCGACGAAGTCCACGTCGACCCCGAAATGGCGGCGGCGGGGCGCCGCAGCGTGCAGCGAATGATCGAGATCGGGCAGCCGGGCGGGGGCGAATGATGCCCGGTCCCCAATGGAAGGCCCGCCCCCAATGGAAGGACGCGGCCGACGTCGTCGTAATCGGCACCGGCGTGGCGGGTTTGGCCGCCGCGCTGGCCGCCCACCGCACCGGCCGCAACGTCGTCGTGCTCAGCAAGGCGGACCAGCGGTACGGGGCGACCGCGACGCACTACGCCCAGGGCGGCATCGCGGTCGTGCTACCGGACAACCCCGAAAATCAGGATTCGATAGACGACCACGTTGCCGACACCCTGGCCGCGGGAGCGGGCATGTGCGACCCCGACGCGGTGTACTCGATCGTCGCCGACGGCTACCGTGCGCTTAGCGAATTGGTCGGTGACGGAGCGCGTTTCGACGAATCGGGCCCCGGTCTGTGGGCTCTGACGCGCGAAGGTGGGCACTCGCGCCGACGGATCGTGCACGCGGGTGGCGACGCCACCGGCGCCGAGGTGCAGCGGGCGCTGGACCACGCCGCCGATGCGCTCGACATCCGCACCAGCCACGTGGCCGTGCGGGTGCTGCACGACGGCACATTGGGAACAGGCGCGGTGACCGGGGTTTCGGTGATCAGCCCCGATGGATACGGCATCATCAGCTCGCCCTCGGTGATCCTGGCGTCCGGCGGGCTTGGGCATCTCTACAGTGCGACAACCAATCCCGAGGGCTCCACCGGCGACGGAATCGCGTTGGCGTTGTGGGCCGGCGTGCCGGTCAGCGATCTCGAGTTCATCCAGTTCCATCCGACGATGCTTTACGCTGCCGGTGCCCGGGGGACGGGCCGGCGGCGGCCGCTGGTCACCGAGGCGATCCGCGGTGAGGGCGCGATATTGCTTGATAGCAAAGGTAATTCGGTAACAGCGGGCGTTCATGCCATGGGCGACCTGGCGCCGCGCGACGTGGTCGCGGCGGCCATCGACGCGCGAATGAAAGACCTCGGTGATCCCTGTGTCTACCTCGACGCCCGCGGCATCGACGATTTCGAGACCCGGTTTCCCACCGTCACCGCCGCGTGCCGCGCCGCGGGCATCGACCCGGTCCGTCAACCGATCCCGGTTACGCCCGGGGCGCACTACAGCTGCGGCGGCGTCGTCACCGATGTTTACGGCCAAACCGAACTCGCGGGACTGTTCGCGGCCGGTGAGGTGGCCCGCACCGGGATGCACGGAGCCAACCGGCTGGCCTCGAACAGCTTGTTGGAAGGTTTGGTGGTCGGCGGCCGCGCCGGAAAGGCCGCGGCAGCGCATGCGGCGGCGGTCGGGCACGTGCGCGCGAGCCTGCCCGAGCCGATCACGCACAGAGCGCCCCGGCGCGCCGAATTGCAGCGCGCGATGAGCAGAGACGCCTCGGTGGTGCGCACCACCGAGGGGCTGCGCCGGTTACCCGAGACGCTGGCGGATGCGCGGATCCGAACCCTGAAATCCCCCGCCGGCCGTCGGAATTTCGAGGACGTGGCGTTAGCGCTGACCGCCCGGGCGGTGGCCGCCGCGGCCCTGGCCCGCAACGAAAGCCGAGGCTGTCACCACCGCGCGGAATACGTCGACGCCGAGCCGGAACAGGCGCGTAGCAGCGTGGTCCGGCTGGCTGACGATCAGAACACGGTGTGCGTGGAGGCGCTGGCGGCGGTGGGTTGATGACGCTCTCCGACAGTGAGCTGGTGTCCGCTCGAGAAATCATCCGGTGTGGTCTCGGTGAGGATCTGCGCTATGGGCCCGACATCACCACGTTGGCGACGGTACCCGCCGGCACGGTGGCCAAGGCGTCGATCGTGTCCCGGGAGCCCGGCGTGATCGCCGGGGTCGACGTTGCGCTGTTGGTCCTCGACGAGGTGATCGGCGCCGACGGGTATGACGTGCTGGATCGCGTCGAGGACGGCGCCCGGTTGCAGCCAGGTCAGCCGCTGCTGACGCTGCAGGCCGAAACCCGGGGTCTGCTGACCGCGGAGCGCACGATGCTGAACCTGGTCTGTCACCTGTCCGGGATCGCCACGTCAACGGCGGCCTGGGTGGACGCGGTCAGCGGGACCAACGCGAAGATCCGCGATACCCGTAAGACCCTGCCCGGCCTGCGTGCGCTGCAGAAGTACGCGGTGCGGGTCGGCGGGGGCAGCAACCACCGGCTCGGGCTGGGGGACGCCGCGCTGATCAAGGACAACCATGTGGCGGCCGCCGGTTCGGTCGTCGACGCGCTGCGGGCGGTGCGCGAGGCCGCGCCCGAGCTGCCCTGCGAGGTCGAGGTGGACTCGCTCGAGCAGCTCGACGCCGTGCTGGCCGAAGAACCCGAGCTGGTCCTGCTGGACAACTTTCCGGTGTGGCAGACGCAGATCGCGGCACAGCGCCGCGACACTCGTGCGCCCCGTGTGCTCCTCGAGTCGTCCGGCGGGCTCACCCTGGAGACCGCGGCGACTTACGCCGCGACCGGTGTCGACTACCTCGCGGTGGGCGCACTCACACACTCGGTGCGGGTCCTCGATATCGGCCTGGATATGTAGCGCGGGCGATCCCACCCAGGGATCGCCTGGTGATCGTTTGCTGTAAATAGCGGACGATTCAGCCCCCGAAGCTCGCCGCCCGACTAAACTTACCGTGTTTGAAGGGGGGCTTCGAGGGGGGCTTGACGGTGAGATTTCCGACTCGCATAGCGGTGCTGAACCGCGGTGAGGCCGCCGTTCGCCTGATGCGTGCGGTTCGTGAGTTGAACGCTGAATTCGGCTGCGGCATAACGACGATCGCGTTCCATACCGACGCCGAGCGCCGGGCGATGTTTGTCCGCCAGGCCGACGAGTCGGTACGGCTGGGGCCGACGTCGGGGGGCGTCGGACACCTCGAGTACGCCGAGCTGCGACGGGCCCTGGTGGAATCGGGCGCCAACGCGGTGTGGGTGGGTTGGGGTTATGCCGCCGACGACATCGCCTTAGCTGAGTTGTGCGCGCGCATGAACTTGACGTTCATCGGGCCGCCGCTTGCGGCGATGCGCAGATTGCGCGACACGATCGAAGCCAGACGCCTCGCCGAGGAGGTGGGCGTCCAAGTCGCCCCGCGGAGCTGTGCGACCGACCTGCGCCACGTCGAGGTCCAGATCCTGGCCGACGGCCATGGCAACGTCTGGGCGCTGGACGTGCGCCTTCGCGCGGTGCGTGGCAATCACCAGGTGATCGAGGAATCCGGTCTGCCGCTGTTGACCGACCCGCAGATCGACCACATTCGCAGCGTGTCGGCCGAACTCGTGCGCGCCGCCGGATACCGCAGCGCGGGCACCGTCGAGTACCTCTATCAGCCGGATCGGGAGGCTTTCGCGTTCCTCGGGGTCGACACCCGACTGCACGCCGAGTACTCCATCACCGAGATGACCACCGGCATCGACCTGGTGAAATGGCAAATTCTGATCGCCGCGGGTGCGGCTCTGGAAACGGACTGCCCCGTCCGGTTCGGTCACGCGGTGCAGGCCAGGCTCAACGCGCAGGACGCTGACACCGGTCTTGCTGGTCTTGCTGGCTATGCGGGCCCGACCGCGGCCGGAACCCTGCGGCTGCTGGCGTTCCCGCTTAGCCCCGGGGTGCGCGTCGACACCGGAGTGGCGCAGGGCGACGTCCTTTCGCCGGATCGCGAGTCGACCGTGGCCAAGATCATTGCGTGGGGCCGCAACCGACGCGAGGCTGTTGCGCGGCTGCGCACCGCGTTGCGTGACACCACTGTGGTCATCGACGGCGGCACCACCAACAAGTCGTTCCTGCTCGATTTGCTTGCCCTCGACGACGGCGCCGGCGCCGGCGCCGCAGCGGCGGAGACCCGCTCGACAGCCGAAATCGCGCTCGTCGCGGCCGCGATCCACGCCTACGACGCCGAAGAACGCGACGAGTGCGCCGCTTTTCTCGCCTCCGCCCGCGGCGGTCGCCCGCGCGCCAGCCATGCGATCGGTCGCAGCGTCGAACTGAGCTATTCCGACCAGCGCTACCAGCTGAGGGTGGCGCAAGTCGGCCCGCGTCGATACCGCATCGCCGCCGACAACGACGAACTCGTTGTGGACGTGGAACGGTTCGGCGAATTCGAGAGCCGCCTACTCGTGGGCGGCCAGCGGTTCCAGATCCTCACGCTGGCGGACTCCACCGGGTTGCTCGTGGAAGTCGGCGGCGTGAGTCACCGCATTGACTCGGACCAGGCCAGCATTGTGCGCGCCGCGGCGCCTTCTGTCGTCGTCGCGTTACCGGTGGCGGCCGGCGACGTCGTTGCGGCGGGCGACACGCTCGTGGTGCTGGAATGCATGAAGATGGAGACGGCGGTGCGCGCCTCATCGGCGGGGCGCGTTCGTGCAGTCTTCGCCACCCTGAACAGCCAAGTCGATGCCGGTGCGGCACTGCTGAGCATCGACCCGGCCGCAGAGCGCCCCGCCGCCCCAACCGGGGCGCGGGTTCGGTGGCGGACCCGGCCAGGTAGCGAGGAACCCGGCCCGCGCGGCCGGGCGCTGGGACGGCTGGGCGAGCTGCGCAGTGCGATCATGGGCTACGACGTGGGCGTCGAACGCGCACGCGGCCTGCTGGCGGAGTACGAGAGCCTGCGTGACGGCGCGTGCCGCGAGGACCAAATGTCTCAGGAATTGCTCGAGGCCGAGCTCGGTCTGCTGGGCGCATTCGACGACATCTGCGAAATTTCGCGCGACCGTCCCAGGCTCGATGAGGAACGACTCGACGGGGCGGTGCACAGCCCGCGCGAATTCTTCCACCGCTTCCTGCATTCCCTCGACGCCGACCTGGAGGGCCTGCCACCAAGGTTCCGCACGAAACTCATTGGTGCGCTGCGCCATTACGACATCACCACGCTGGAGCCGGGACCGGAGTTGGGCGAGGCCGCGTATCGACTTTTCCTGGCGTTGCAGCGGATGGAAAACCAGGTGCCCGTGGTCGCGGCGCTGCTCAAGGGCTGGCTTGTCGCCGATCGCGCGGCATCGGCTCCAACTGAAGCAATGGGCGAGATGCTCGAACGGCTGATCGCGACGACGCAGCTGCGCTACCCCGTCATCGGCGACCTGGCACGCGACCTTCAGTTCAGGTTGTTCGACGAGCCGCAGATGATGAAGGCGCGTGAGACGACCCATCACCACGTCAGGCGCGATCTGGTTCATCTGCGCGACAATCCCGACGCGCCGGACTACGCGTCACGGATCGCCGCCCTCGTCGCGACACCGCACCTGCTGATCGACTTACTTGCCGAGCCGACGTCGTGTCTGGTGCCGCTGCTCGAGGTGGTTACCCGTCAGCACTACGAAATTTGCTCGCTCGAAGAGGTCAGGGCTGTCGGACACGCAGACGGTCAATTCGTCACTGGCCGTTATGAGATGGACGGACGACACGTGCATCTGCTGTCGGCGGCGACGGACCGTGATCGATTGTCGGGCACGCTAAACCGCATTGAGATACCCGCGATACCCGCGATACCCGCCGCGGCCCACGCCGACGGCTTTGTTGTCGACATCTATCTGGCGTGGCCGGATGCGCCCGTCGACGGCGATGAGCTATCTGGGGCGTTGCGGGACGAACTCGCTGCACACCCGAACGTCGCCAACTCTCGCCGAGTCACCGTGACCGTGCTCGGGGGTGGCCTGAGTCAATTCACTTTCCGCGGTGGCGAAGACGGCGCGATGATCGAAGACCCGATGATCCGCGGCATGCATCCGCTGCTCGCGCACCGCTTTGATGTGTGGCGGCTCAAGAACTTTGACGCCACGCGCCTGCCTGCGGCACCCGGCACCTACCTCTTCCGCGTGGCGGCGAAAGAGAATCGGTCCGACGAGCGACTTATCGCGCTGGCCGAGGTTCGCGACGTCACCGTCCACCTCGACAAAGCGGGCGCGGTGACGGGTGTCCCGGCCATCGAGCGCACCCTCATCGCGTGCCTGGACGGCGTTCGCCGGGCGCGAGCCGCCAACAAGCGGCTCGACCACAATCGCGTCGCTCTCTACCTGTGGCCGGTTTTGGACATCGGCGCCGACTGGGTCTCCGCGATGGCGCGGCAAATAGCACCGCTGACCATCGATGCCGGGCTGGAAGAAGTGACGATCCTGGCCACCGCCCGCGACGGCCAGATGTCGGCGCCCCGCCGGGTCGCGATCCGCTTTTCCTACAAGCCGGGTGCGGGCATGGTCGCGAAGGTGACGGCGCCACCAACCGAGCCGTTGCGCCCGCTGGACGAGTACACGAAGAATGTGCGCCGCTGCCAGGCGCGCGGCTTGGTCTATCCGTACGAGCTCGTCGGATTTCTCACTGGCCCCGAGGGCGCGTTCGTCGAATACGACTTCGACGAGGCAGGGGAACTCGTTGTCGCGCAACGCCCGTACGGACGCAACACCGCCGGAATCATCGTGGGCACGGTGTCGCGACCGACGGCCCGCTACCCGGAGGGCATGACCCGCGTCGCGCTGTTCGGTGACCCGACGAAAGCTCTGGGCACGGTGGCCGAAGCCGAATGCGCACGCGTGGTTGCGGCGATAGATCTTGCCGAGAGGCTATCCGTGCCGGTCGAGTGGTTCGCGTTGTCCTCGGGCGCAACCATTTCGATGGATAGCGGCACCGAGAACATGGACTGGATCTCTCGGGCGCTTCGCCGCATCATCACCTTCACCCAGGACGGCGGTGAGATCAACGTCGTCGTCGCGGGAATCAACGTCGGTGCTCAGCCCTATTGGAATGCCGAGGCCACGATGCTGATGCACACCAAGGGCATTCTGGTGATGACGCCGGACAGCGCGATGGTGCTCACGGGCAAGCGGTCCCTTGATTATTCGGGCGGCGTTTCGGCCGAGGACAACTTCGGCATTGGCGGCTATGACCGCGTGATGGGACCCAACGGTCAAGCGCAATATTGGGCGCCCAACCTGCAGGCCGCCTGCGACGTGCTGTTCGCTCATTACGAGCACGCGTATGTTGCACCGGGGGAACGCTTCCCGCGCCGCGCCAAGACTTCCGACCCGACGAATCGCGACGTTCGCTCCTACCCGCACGCACACCCGTCGAGCGACTTGGTGACCGTCGGCGACATCTTCTCTGACAGCGCCAACAAAGACCGCAAGAAGCCGTTCGACATTCGGGCCGTGATGCGTTCGGTGGTTGACCAGGACCACCCGACTCTCGAGCGGTGGGCCGACATGGCTGACGCGGACACGGCCGTGGTCTGGGATGCTCATATCGCCGGGATGCCTGTGTGTGTCATCGGTATTGAGTCGCGGGCGATCCCCCGCAAGGGATGGCGGCCCAGCGATGGGCCGGACCAGTGGACGTCCGGAACCCTGTTTCCGCAGTCTTCGCGCAAGACCGCCCGCGCGATCAATGCCACCAGCGGCAACCGACCGCTGGTGGTGCTGACAAACCTCTCGGGTTTCGACGGTTCGCCGGAGTCGCTGCGCCGGCTTCAGCTCGAGTACGGCGCCGAAATCGGCCGTGCCGTGGTCAATTTCGACGGTCCCATCGTGTTCAGCGTCATCTCCCGCTTCCACGGTGGTTCCTTCGTCGTCTTCTCCAATGTGCTGAACGACAACATGGAGGTGCTCGCGGTCGGCGGCTCGTTCGCCTCGGTCATCGGGGGCGCGCCCGCGGCCGCGGTCGTGTTCACCCGGGAGGTCGACGCCCGGACCGAAGCGGATCCGGCTGTGGCGGAGCTGAAAGCGCAGCTGGCTGCGTGCGCCGACGGCGCGGCCCGAGCCAGCCTGCAACTCAAGCTCGCCGAAACGCGGGCGGCGGTGCGCTCAGCCAAACACGGCGAGGTGGCCGCGGAATACGAAGCCGTGCACAACATCGAGCGCGCCCGGCGGATCGGGTCGGTCCACGCCGTCATCCCGGCGGCGGAATTGCGCCCCAGGATCGCCGCCGCCCTGGAGCGGGGGATGGCCCGGACGACGGCAGTCCTCAATACCGAGCCCGGCACCGAAACCAGGCCCGCACCCAAGCCGGCACCGCGCCCGCAAAGCTCTCCCAAACCGCCGTCGACGGCTATCGCGCGCCTGCCGGCGGGGCAACAGACGCCCGCCAGCGCTCCCGTCTGAGCCCGTCAGCGCGCTTTTGCGAGCAATACTCGGGCCGCGGGCTTCGCGGCGTTCAGCGCGGCCGGATCGCCGGCGATCCGGGACAGGATCAACGCTCCCTCGATCAACGAGATCACCGCGACCGCAACGTTATTCGCCTCCGCCGCCGGCCAGCCTTCGGAGCGCAGCCGTTCTTCGATCGCCGCGCACCAGCCGCCGAAGGCGCGCGCCGAGGCGGCGCGCACCAGCGGACTCGCGTTCACCGACTCGGTGGCGATCGGCTCAATGGGGCACCCGTCGCGATGGTCGCCGGCCAGCCCCGCCGCCAGCAGGTCGATCCAGCGGTCGACGATGTCGGCCACCGACCGGCCGGAGTCGAGGAATCTGCGCAGCAGGCGTTCGATGTCGGCGCCCGCGCCGTCCACGACCGCGGCGGCCAACTGTTGCTTGCCCTGCGGGAAGTGGTGATACAGCGAGCCGGCCTTGACCCCGGCCTCGTCGAGGATCTGGTTCAGCCCGGTCGCCGCGTAACCCTGGCGGCGGAACAGGGTGGCGGCGGCCTGGATCAGCGCTGGGCGGCTGTGATCGGGTCTCGGCATGGTATTGACAATACTTGAATGATCACTCAAGAATGCTGAGATGAGGCAATTGACGTTCGAAGACGCCGGCCGATACGCGTGGCGCGAGGTGCCCGAACCGGAAATCACCGCGCCCGAACAGGCGCTCGTGCGGCCGCTGACGGTGGCCTGTTGTGATCTGGACGTCGGTGTCAGCCAAGGCTGGCTGCCGGTACCCCCCGGACACGCCGTCGGCCACGAAGGCCTGGCCGAGGTCGTCGCCGTTGGTGACGATGTGCGCGGTTTTCGGGCGGGCGACCGGGTCGTGGTGCCTTTTCAGATCAACTGCGGAACCTGCCGCGAATGCCAGCGCGGCGTGACCGGCTCATGTGGCTCCCTGCCGTTGATGGCGACCTATGGGATGGCCCCGATTTCCGGCCTCGACGGCGGCGGCTTCATGTCCGACCTGGTGCTCGTGCCCTACGCCGACGCGATGCTGGTCGCGGTTCCCGACGCCCTCGATCCCATTGCCATCGCATCGCTTTCGGACAACATTCCCGACGCCTGGCGCGCCGTCGGGCCCTTCGCGGCCGAACTCGCCGGACTGGACGCCGACGAACGCCGCGTTCTGGTGGTCGGCAGGATGTCGATCGGGCTCTACGCGGCGGCCATCGCGGCGGCGCTGGGAGCCCACGTGGACTACGTCGACACCGACGCCCAGCGGCTGGCGGCCGCCGAGAAGCTCGGGGCGACGGCCCACGATTGCGTCAAGCCCGACAAGGCGTGGGGCCGGTACCCGGTCACCGTGCACACGTCCGTTGACCCGGAGCGGCTTGCCGCCACCCTTCGCGCGACCTGGCCGGACGGCGTGTGCACCGACACCGGGATCTACTACCAACCCACGGTCGAGATGCCGTTGCTGGCGATGTATACCCGCGGGGTGAAGTTCGTCACCGGGCGCGTCAACGCGCGCGTGGTCATCCCGCATGTGCTCGAGCTGCTCGCCGGGGGAATGGACCTATCGCCGGCCGTCGATCGCGTTGTTGCGTGGGAGGACGCCCCGTCGGCGTGGCCGACGATGACCGGCAAGACTGTCTTCACGCGGGTCTAGGCGGCCCGGCTCGGGCTGCCCGGCTCAGGCGATGTCGGCGACGAAGACCGCCATGCGCTTCAGCTGCACCCGCGCCAACCGGGGCAGCCCTTGCGTGTCCGGACCGTCGGCGCCGGCCGGCAGGATCCGCGGATTGGTGAGGTGCACCTGGTGGCGGGCAAAGCGCAGGTTCGCCTCGCCCGCGGCCAGCACGTTCTTGACCCAGTCCGTTTTCCCGTGCCCCAGCGCGATCGCCAGGGTGTTGCCCTGGCGGTAGCTGGTCACGATGGTGTTGTACGGCTTGCCGGACTTGCGGCCGCGATGCTCGATCGTCCCGGTACCCGGCAGGTAGCGCGCGATCGGCTTGAGCGCCGGGTTGAGGTACTTGACCTGAATGTTCTCGAACCAGGGCGGATACACCATCGGGACGCCGGGAGCGTTGTTGGGATGATCCTTTTTGGACATGACCGCACTGTACCGGTCGGATATTGACTTGAGCTGCTCTGGGACAATGATGGGCGTGACCACCCACCAACCCGTCGACTCCCCGCTGATGGCCCGCATCGACTTGCGCGGCGCTGCGCTGACGGCTGCTCAGTTGCGAGCCGCGTTGCCGCGTGGTGGCTTCGATGTGGAGAGCGTGCTGCCCAAGGTTTCGCCGATCGTGCAGGCCGTCGCGGAGCGCGGCGCCGCGGCGGCTTTGGAGTTCGGGGCCTCGTTCGACGGCGTGCGGCCCCCGGCGGTCCGGGTGCCGGATGCCGCGCTGGACGCCGCCCTGGCCGAACTAGATCCCGACGTCTCCGACGCGCTGCAGGTGATGATCGAGCGGACCCGCGCGGTGCACGCCGACCAGCGCCGCGCCGACGTCACCACCACGCTCGGCCCGGGGGCGACCGTCACCGAGCGCTGGGTTCCCGTCAAGCGGGTCGGCCTGTACGTCCCCGGCGGCAACGCGGTTTACCCGTCCAGCGTGGTGATGAACGTGGTGCCGGCGCAGGCGGCCGGTGTCGACTCGCTGGTGGTTGCCAGCCCGCCGCAACTCGCATTCGACGGGTTGCCGCACCCGACGATCCTGGCCGCGGCCCGGCTGCTCGGCGTCGACGAAGTGTGGGCCGTCGGCGGGGCGCAGGCGGTGGCATTGCTTGCCTACGGCGGCACCGACAGCGACGGCACCGAGTTGGGGCCGGTCGACATGATCACCGGGCCGGGCAACATCTACGTCACCGCCGCCAAGCGGCTGTGCCGCTCACAGGTCGGCATCGACGCCGAAGCGGGGCCCACCGAGATCGCCATCCTCGCCGACCACACCGCCGACCCGGCGCATGTGGCAGCCGACCTGATCAGCCAAGCAGAACACGACGAGATGGCCTCCAGTGTGCTGGTGACCCCCAGCACCGACCTGGCCGACGCCACCGACGCCGAACTGGCCGCCCAGCTGCGGACCACCGTGCACTCCGAGCGGGTGACGGCGGCGCTGCGTGGACGCCAATCGGCGATCATCCTGGTCGACGACCTGGATGCCGGCGTTGCGGTGGTCAACGCGTACGCCGCCGAACACCTGGAGATCCAGACCGTCGACGCGCCGCAGGTTGCCGGCCGGATCCGTTCGGCGGGAGCGATTTTCGTCGGCCCGTGGGCGCCGGTCAGCCTGGGTGACTACTGCGCGGGGTCCAACCACGTGCTGCCCACCGCGGGCTCCGCCCGCCACTCCAGCGGCCTGTCGGTGCAGACTTTCCTGCGTGGCATCCATGTCGTCGACTACACCGAGGCGGCCCTCAAAGACGTCTCCGGACACGTGATCACCCTGTCCAAGGCCGAGGACCTGCCGGCGCACGGCGAGGCGGTACGCCGGAGGTTCGAGCGGTGACCGCAGCATCCGGCGACACCCAAAAATCTGAGCCCACTCTGGACGACCTGCCGCTGCGCGACGACCTGCGTGGCAAATCGCCCTACGGCGCTCCGCAATTGGCGGTTCCGGTGCGGCTGAACACCAACGAGAATCCGCACCCGCCCACCCAGGCGCTGGTCGACGACGTGGTGCGATCGGTGCGGGCGGCGGCCGTCGACTTGCACCGCTACCCCGAGCGCGACGCGGTGGAGTTGCGCCGTGACCTGGCCGCGTATCTGACCGCGCAGACCGGCACCGAGCTGGGCGTCGAAAATGTCTGGGCTGCAAACGGTTCGAATGAGATATTGCAGCAGCTGCTGCAGGCGTTCGGTGGGCCGGGGCGCAGCGCGATCGGTTTTGTGCCGTCGTATTCAATGCACCCGATCATCTCGGGCGGTACCCACACCGAGTGGCTCGAGGCGGTCCGCGCCGAGGACTTCAGCCTCGACGTGGCAGCCGCGGTCGCTGCCATCACGGACCGCAGGCCCGATGTGGTCTTCATCGCCAGCCCCAACAACCCGTCCGGGCAGAGCGTTTCGCTGCCGGATCTGCGCCGGCTGCTCGATGTGGTGCCGGGCATCTTGATCGTCGACGAGGCCTACGGCGAGTTTTCCTCGCAGCCCAGCGCGGTGGCGCTGATCCGCGAGTATCCGACTCGACTCGTGGTCACCCGCACCATGAGCAAGGCGTTCGCCTTCGCCGGCGGCCGTCTCGGGTACCTGATCGCGACGCCGGCGCTGGTTGACGCGATGCTGCTGGTTCGGCTGCCGTACCACCTGTCGTCGGTCACGCAGGCCTCGGCGCGGGCCGCGCTGCGGCACGCCGACGACACGCTGGGCAGCGTCGCGACGCTGGTCTCGGAACGCGAGCGGGTGTCGACGGCGTTGAGCGGGCTGGGTTTTCGGGTAGTCCCCAGCGATGCGAACTTTGTGCTGTTCGGGCAATTCGCCGACGCGCCCGCCGCCTGGCAAGGTTTCCTGGACGCGGGCGTGCTGATCCGCGACGTGGGCATTCCCGGCTACCTGCGCGCCACCACGGGTCTGGCCGAAGAGAACGACGCCTTCCTGGAAGCCAGCGCCCGGATCGCCGCCACCGAACTGGCGCCCGTCATCCCCGTAGGAGCGATCGCAAACGCGGCGAAGCCGGGTGCAGCGGGTCGCGAGCATGCCTTAGGAGCCCCGTGACCGCCGAAACAGGCAAAGCAACAGGCAAAGCATTAGGCAAAGCGACCCGCCGTGCGCGTATCGAGCGCCGCACCAAGGAATCCGACATCGTCGTCGAGCTGGACCTCGACGGCACGGGGCAGGTCCACATCGACACCGGTGTCCCGTTCTACGACCACATGCTGAACGCGCTGGGCACTCATGCCAGCTTCGACCTGACCGTGCGCACCAAGGGCGATGTCGAGATCGAGGGGCACCACACCATCGAGGACACCGCGATCGTGCTGGGACAGGCGCTCGGGGAGGCGCTGGGCGACAAGAAGGGCATCCGCCGGTTCGGCGACGCCTTCATCCCGATGGACGAGACCCTGGCCCACGCGGCAGTCGACGTGTCCGGACGGACCTACTGTGTGCACACCGGAGAGCCGGATCATCTGCAGCACACCACCATTGCCGGAAGCTCGGTGCCTTACCACACGGTCATCAACCGGCACGTGTTCGAAACGTTGGCCGCCAATGCCCGCATCGCGCTGCACGTGCGCGTGCTGTACGGTCGCGATCCGCACCACATCACCGAAGCGCAGTACAAGGCCGTCGCCCGTGCGTTGCGTCAGGCGGTCGAGCCCGACCCCCGGGTGTCGGGCGTGCCGTCCACCAAAGGTGTTCTGTGACAAACCGTTCTAGGTCGAAGTCGGTTGTAGTCCTCGATTACGGCTCAGGCAATCTACGCTCGGCCCAACGCGCGCTGCAGCGGGTCGGCGCCTCGGTGGAGGTCACCGCCGACGCAACCGCCGCGGCGGCCGCCGACGGCTTGGTGGTGCCCGGCGTCGGCGCCTTCGAGGCGTGCATGACCGGCCTGCGCAAGATCGCGGGGGAGCGGATCATCGCCGAGCGGGTCTCCGCCGGACGCCCGGTGCTGGGGGTCTGCGTGGGCATGCAGATCCTGTTTGCCCGCGGGGTCGAGTTCGGGGTGGAGACAACGGGCTGCGGGCAGTGGCCGGGTGCCGTCACGCGGCTGGATGCGCCGGTGGTTCCGCACATGGGCTGGAACGTGGTGGATTCCGGCAGCGGGCAGCTCGCTGTTCAGGGGCTTGGACGCTGGCGCCCGGTTCTATTTCGTGCACTCCTACGCCGCGCAGCGCTGGGAGGGTTCGTCTGCGGCGTTGCTGACATGGGCCACCCACCAGGTACCGTTTTTAGCCGCCGTCGAGGACGGGCCGTTGGCCGCGACCCAGTTCCACCCTGAGAAGAGTGGGGACGCGGGTGCGGCCGTGCTGAGCAACTGGGTCGAGGGACTATAAACATGACGCTGATTTTGTTACCCGCCGTCGACGTGGTCGACGGTCGTGCCGTGCGCCTGGTGCAGGGCAAAGCCGGCAGTGAAACCGAATACGGCTCAGCGCTGGACGCCGCGTTGGGCTGGCAGCGCGACGGGGCCGAGTGGATCCACCTGGTGGACCTGGACGCCGCGTTCGGACGCGGTTCCAACCGCGAACTCCTCGCCGAACTGGTGGGCAAGCTCGACGTGCAGGTCGAGATGTCGGGGGGCATCCGCGACGACGATTCCCTGGCCGCGGCGCTGGCCACCGGCTGCGCGCGGGTCAACCTCGGCACGGCCGCTTTGGAGAACCCGCAATGGTGCGCGCGGGTGATCGCCGAGCACGGGGACAAGATCGCGGTCGGCCTGGACGTCCTCATCGACAAGGGCAATCCTGACGGCGAACACCGCTTGCGCGGACGTGGCTGGGAAACCGACGGCGGCGACTTGTGGCCGGTGCTGGAACGCCTTGACAGCGAAGGATGTTCGCGGTTCGTCGTCACCGACGTCACCAAGGACGGCACGCTGGAGGGTCCCAACCTGGACCTGCTGGGCCAGGTCGCCGATCGCACCGAAGCCCCGGTGATCGCCTCCGGCGGCGTATCCAGCCTGGACGATCTGCGCGCTATCGCGACCCTGGCCGGCCGCGGCGTCGAGGGCGCCATCATGGGGAAGGCCCTCTACGCCGGGCGGTTCACCCTCCCGCAGGCGCTGGCCGCGGTGCGAGAGTAGACAGCCAGTGGAGCTCGACGCACTGGTGGCCCCGTTGGTGGAAAAGGCGTCGGCCATCCTCGACGCCGCGACGGAGCCGTTCCTGGCCGGCCACCGCGCCGATTCGGCGGTTCGCAAGAAGGGCAACGACTTTGCCACCGAGGTCGATCTCGCGATCGAGCGCCAGATCGTCGCCGCGCTGACGGAGGCTACCGGAATCGAGGTGCACGGGGAGGAATTCGGTGGGGCGGCCTTCGACTCGCCGTGGGTATGGGTGCTGGATCCCATCGACGGCACGTTCAATTACGCCGCCGGCTCGCCGATGGCGGCGATTCTCCTGGGCCTGTTGCACCATGGCGATCCGGTGGCCGGTCTGACGTGGTTGCCGTTCACCGGTCAGCGCTACACCGCCGTCGCGGGTGGACCGCTGCTGAAAAACGGTGTGCCGCAGCCGCCGCTGGCTTCCGCCCAGCTGGCCGACGCGCTCGTCGGGGTGGGTACCTTCAACGCCGACTCACGGGGCCGGTTTCCCGGGCGCTATCGGGTTGCGGTGCTGGAAAATCTGAGCCGGGTCTGTTCGCGGCTGCGCATGCACGGATCCACCGGCACCGACCTGGCTTACGTCGCCGACGGAATCCTAGGCGCATCAATAAGCTTTGGCGGCTATGTGTGGGACCATGCCGCCGGGGTCGCGCTGGTGCGGGCCGCCGGTGGAATCGTGACCAACCTGGCCGGCGAACCGTGGACCCCCGCGGCGCGATCCGCCCTGGCCGCGGCGCCCGGCGCCCACAGCCAGATTCTCGAGATCCTGCTCAGCACAGGCAAACCGGAGGACTACTGATGTATGCGGACGGTGACCTTGCGGGTCGTGGGGGCCTTGCGGTGCGCGTGATCCCGTGCCTGGACGTCGACGGCGGCCGGGTGGTCAAGGGAGTGAATTTCGCGAATCTGCGGGATGCGGGTGATCCGGTTGAGCTTGCCGCGGCGTATGACGCCGAAGGTGCCGACGAGCTGACCTTTCTGGACGTCACCGCATCGTCGTCGGGCAGGGCCACCATGCTGCAGGTGGTGCGGCGCACTGCCGAGCAGGTGTTCATCCCGCTGACCGTCGGTGGCGGCGTGCGCACGGTGGCCGACGTCGACACGTTGCTGCGCGCGGGGGCGGACAAGGTGTCGGTCAACACCGCCGCCATCGCCCGCCCAGACCTGCTGGCGGAGATGGCAACCCAGTTCGGCTCCCAGTGCATCGTCCTGTCCGTGGACGCCCGCACTATGCCAATCAGGCCCGACGGGCCTAAGCCGACACCGTCCGGCTGGGAGGTCACTACCCACGGGGGTCGTCGTGGCACCGGCATCGACGCCGTCGAGTGGGCGGCCCGAGGCGCCGACCTCGGGGTGGGGGAGATCCTGCTGAATTCCATGGACGCCGACGGCACCAAGGCCGGGTTCGACCTGCCGATGCTGCGGGCGGTGCGCGCCGCGGTCACGGTGCCGGTGATCGCCAGCGGCGGCGCCGGGGCCGTGGAGCACTTCGCCCCCGCGGTCGCGGCCGGCGCCGACGCGGTGTTGGCGGCCAGCGTCTTTCACTTCCGCGAGCTGACGATCGGGCAGGTCAAGGCCGCGATGGCCGCACAACACATCACAGTAAGGACCGCCGTGCGATGACGCTGGACCCGGAGATCGCCGCGCGCCTGAAGCGTAACGCGGACGGATTGTTTACCGCCGTCGTGCAGGAGCGCGGCAGCGGCGACGTGCTGATGGTCGCCTGGATGGACGACGCAGCACTGGCGCGCACGCTGGAAACCCGTGAGGCCACCTACTATTCGCGATCCCGTGCGCAGCAGTGGGTCAAGGGTGCGACATCGGGCCACACCCAATATGTCCACTCCGTGCGCATCGACTGCGACGGCGACGCTGTGCTGGTGACGGTCGACCAGGTCGGCGCCGCCTGCCACACCGGCAACCACAGTTGCTTCGACACCGCTGTACTGCTGGAACCCGAGGACTAGTTGTTCTTACGGCCGGAGTGCCTCGCTAAATACTTTGCGCCACTCTGGTTTCAGCCGTCTCAGCGCGGGCTCGCAGCCTCCAACTGCCGACATGCATCCTCGAACAACACCCCGCCATCGATCCGGCCATGGCGATACAAATCCAGCAGGTTGAACCGACGACCCCGCTCATCAGTGAACGACTCAATCCGCTCCTCGACGCCCACAAACCGAACCGACCCCAAAGGTGGCACTTCGTCATCCACCCGACCCGACAGGCCATCGCTGACGCCATCGAGATCCTGCTCGACCTGCACCCGGCGCTTGATCCGGCCCACCGCTTTTTGAACCGAACCGACTGAGCACCCTAGACGCTTCGCGATCACCCGAAACGACTCGCCCAGCTGCCGCAGCCTGGCAACCTCGGCATCACGCTCCGGCATTTCCTGCCCGTTCAAGCGTTGCCGTATGTTTGGTGCTTGCTCTAATTCCATTGATGCACAGCACTTTCCATCGTTCAGCAAAACTTGGGATGTCAACGTATCCCACTGTATCCCGGCATTTTCCACCAACATAACCGCAGCCTGGCGACGGTCTGTTTGCTGACGCGCGTTTCTGGCAATCGGACTCCGTATCCCGGTAGGGAGATACCGTGACCTCCCGCGTGGCCGCATTTGCGCACCTAACTCTTGGTTCTCCGCAGCGCGGGCGGACATTGGCTCGCTGGCGGGTACCCACGATCCCGGCCCTTGATAGTCGACCTACCCAGCTTCGTTTTCACCGCCACCCGAACAACGATCGGATTTAGAACGTGACATTATTTGCATAAAGTATCGCGAGAATCGCTGCGAGGAGAAGCTGGTCAAACGCCGAAATGGCAGTCGTGTACACGCTCTGCAGTAACGAGGCGATGGCAGCCTCGATGCTGGCATAAGTGTCCGCGCTTGCCGTCAAGTTCTGCACGAAGTGCTCATGAAACGCCGCCGCCTGCCCGGCCAGCGCCTGATAGTCCTGAGCGTGCTGAGAGAAGAGGCGCGCAATAGCCACCGATACCTCGTCGGCAGCCGCGGGCATCACGTCCAGGGTCGGGGCCGCTGCGCTGTGGGCCGTGCCAAGCGTCGAACCAATGGCGGCCAAATCCTTTGCCGCGGAAGTCATCATCTCCGGCGCCGCGATCACGTACGACATGTCTACCATCCACTAGCAAGCCCAGATCTTGCTTGTTACCGGCCCGGCGGACCCCCGGCCGCCCGAACGAAAAACATTGTAACGTTGTCCTGATTCACTCAGCAGACCCATTGAACCAGATGTCGCTCACCAGGAATCTCACCGCGCGTGGACTGACGTGTACTTCGCCAATTCACGGCCAACCGCGGACCAACGCGTTCCACCACCCCCGAGGAGCTGCTGCGGGCCAACGGTGACGACGACGAGTGGTAGCCGCAGCGCAGTCCGATTAGCTTGGGGCGACGTCCAATCCGGTGGCCGCGGCGATTGCCGCGCGGGCCCATTCGTGGCGAGCCACCGCCGGGTGTATCCGCTGGAGGCGAATGGCCTCGAGGTCGATGGCTTTGCCGCTAGTCACGGCTCCCGGGACCCGGAAGGCGAAGGCCGGCAGGTCGGTGGCGACGGCAAGGATGGCGTCGGTGTCGGAGAAACCGTTGGCGCGCATGGTGTTCTCGGCCCATCTCCCCGGCATGAGGCCGCCGAAATTCTTCACGTACACCACCCACAGTTTGGTGCCGCGCTGGTTGTATAGCCTGGTGAGGGCCGTGTCCACGGCGGCGTGCTCGACGGGGCCCAGCACGCCCGATTCATCGGTGACCTGGTTGGTCAGCTTTATCGCCGGTGCTGACGTGGGCGCTGACGTGGGCGCAGTGCCGCCGCTGGGCGGTGCCACCGACACAGACGCCGAGGGCGCGCTGCCGTTCCGCTGCCTGGCATGCCCGCCGAGCATTCGAACGCCGACGACCGCGACGACGGCGACGATCGCGACCGCGAGCAGGGCCAGCGCGATCATTGCCATACCGCGCAGTCCGCCGCCCGCTTTCTCGGGTTTCTGGGCCGCAACTTTCTGGGCTGCAACCTTCTGGGCTGCAACCGCTTCAGAGGCGGGGACCGGCGGCGGGGCGATCACCTCCGTCGGTGCGGAGACCACTTCGGTGGGGCCCGCCCCGGGGCCCGACACCGGGCCCGGCACGGGGCCCGGCACGAGGGCCGAGACGGTGTCGGCGTGGCCGGCCAGTGCCTCCGCGAAATCCCCGCACGTCGCGTAGCGCTCATTGGGGTCCTTGGCCATCGCCTTGGTAAGGACGTCGTTGAGCCGTGCCAACTCGGGTAGCTTGTTCCCGATCAGCGGCGGCGGCGCGTTCAAGTGGTGGCCGATGACCACCGCCGGGTTGGAGTGTTCGAACGGGGCGGTCCCGGTCAGCAGGTGAAACGCCGTACATCCGAGTGCGTACTGGTCGGCTCGCGGGTCGAGCTCAAACCCCTGCAGCTGCTCGGGCGCGCAGTATGCGGTGGTCCCCACCAGCATGTTCGTCGCGGTCAGGCCACTGATCTCGCCGAGCTCGCGGGCGATGCCGAAATCGGCGAGCAGGATCCGCCGCCGGGGGCTGGCCCCAGAAGTCGAGCCCAGGAGGATGTTGGCGGGTTTGACGTCACGATGCAGCAGCCCGCGCGAATGGGCGTGATCGAGTGCGTCGCCAACGGCCGAAATGATCGCGACGACGTCCGCTTGCGGCATCCCGGACGGATACTCGGTGCGCAAGAGCTTCGCGGCGTCGGTCCCCTCCACGTAGTCCATCGAAATCCACAGTTGGCCCTCGTATTCGCCGCGGTCGTGGATTCCGACGATGTGCTCGTGATACAGGCTTGCGGCTAGATCGGCCTCGCGGTTAAAGCGTTGGCGGAATTCGTCGTTGGCGGTCAGCTCGCTCGGCAGGATTTTGAGCGCGTCGTGGCGCGGCAGGCGCGGGTGCTCCGCCAGATACACCTGACCCATGCCGCCGCTGCCCAACCGCCGAACAATGGTGTACCCGGCGAACACTTGCCCTTCGGTCAGGCCGTCGCTTTGCAGCATGTGAGCATGCTACTGAGCCCCTCGGCGCGGCAAGCGAGTGATCACCGCCGCATGCGACGGCTGGACAGCCGAGCGACTTCGACGACAATGGCGGTCGATGCTGAAGCGAGTCTCCCGGACCGTCCCCTGGACCGTCGCGGTGCCCTTGCTCGCCCTCGTCGCGCTGGCAGCGACCTCGGGCGAGGAGATCGGAATGGTGCCGGCGCTGCTGGTCGCGGTGCTGCTCGGCGGTGCCGTTCTGGCCGCGGTCAACCACGCCGAGGTGGTCGCACACCGGGTCGGGGAGCCATTCGGGTCGCTGGTGCTGGCAATCGCGGTCACGATCATCGAGGTCGCGCTGATCGTCACGATCCGGGCGTCCGGCGGAACCGAGGCGGCGACCCTGGCAAGGGACACCGTGTTCGCCGCGGTGATGATCACCACCAACGGGATCGCCGGATTGTCGCTGATACTCGGTTCGAGGCGCTACGGCGTGACGATGTTCAACGCCCACGGCAGCGGCGCTGCGCTGGCCACGGTGACCACCTTGGCGACGTTGAGCATGGTGGTGCCGACGTTCACCACCACTTACCCGGCGCGCGAGTTCTCGCCGAGTCAGCTCACCTTCGCGGCGGTCGCCTCACTCGCGCTCTACCTGCTGTTCGTCTTCACCCAGACCGTGCGCCATCGCGACTTCTTTCTGCCGGTCGCCCAACGGGGTCAGACGTTCGGATTCGAGGACGAGAGCCACGCGGAGCCGCCGAGCACCCGGTCGGCGCTGACGAGCCTCGCGCTGCTGCTCGTCGCTCTGGTCGCGGTGGTGGGCCTGGCCGAGGAGGAGTCCGAACCCATCGGGCGTCTGGTGTCGGCGGCCGGTTTCCCGCAGTCGTTCGTCGGCGTGGTGATCGCCACGCTGGTGTTGCTGCCGGAGACCCTCGCCGCGGCGCGCGCGGCGCGGCAAGGCCGCATCCAAACCAGCCTCAACCTGGCCTACGGGTCGGCGATGGCCAGCATCGGCCTCACGATCCCGACCATCGCGCTCACCTCCATCTGGTTCAAGGGCCCGCTCGTCCTCGGCCTCGCCCCCACCCAAGTGGTCCTGCTGGTGCTGACCGTCGCCATCAGCGTGCTGACCGTGGTGCCCGGTTGGGCCACCCGGCTGCAGGGTGAGCTGCATCTGGTGGTGGTCGCCGCCTACGTGTTTCTGGCGATCGTCCCGTAGCGCCGAATGAGCTTGCGCCTTGACCGATCTCAGCAAACCTCAGCCGATCTAAGCGGTCTTGCGTGCCCGCAGCGTCTCCAGTGCCTTGTCGGCGTGGCTGTCCATGCTGAACTCGCTGGCGATCACGTCGAGCACCGTGCGGTCGGTGTCGATGACGAAGGTGGTGCGTTTAACCGGCATCACCTTGCCGAGCAGGCCGCGCTTGACGCCGAATTGGGTGGCGACGGTGCCTTCGCTGTCCGAGAGCAGCGGGTAGTCGAAACTCTGCGTTTCGGCGAACTTGGCCTGTTTCTTGACCGGATCGGTGCTGATGCCGACCCGGTTGGCCCCGACGGCGGCGAACTCCGCGGCCAAGTCGCGGAAGTGGCAGGCTTCCTTGGTGCACCCGGGCGTCATCGCCGCCGGATAGAAGAACAGGACCACGGGACCGGTGGAAAGCAGTTCGCTGAGCTTGCGTGGCTTTCCGTTCTGATCCGGGAGTTCGAAGTCGGCCACGGTGTCACCAGGTTTCATGGGCGTCAGGCTACGCCCGCGTCCTCGGCTGACTGCAAGGTCCCGCGCTCAGTTCCGGTTCGGCGCACGCGAAATCACGATGACCGTCGCCCCGGGCGCGGACGCCGACAACAGGGGCCCCGCGCCGGGGCCGGAATGCATTCCGGCGGAATTGATTGTCGGAGGTAAAGTCCAAAAATCCATTGCGGCACTTGCTCCTTAGTTCAATTGCGGCGGTAGCCATTAATCTCCTGCGGCATTCCTACGCCAGCAAATGCACCCAACGGAACGACACGCCGAACCAAAAGGTCAGTTGTGGCGCGAATTATCGCATCTAGGACAAACAAGAAAGATGACGGCGCTCAGACGGCCTGAGCGCAGCAAACCGCCGAGGAACCTATTAAACGCCGCATGGGCCACGTCATCGCGCGATTGGCGCTCGGCCGCTCGATGTTCCTGTGATGAGGTATTTCAAAGCTGTTATGCAAGTTGAGCCGTGCATTTCTGCGTCGGCATTCCCGACGACGCGATCAGCGCGTCTGCGAGGATGGTTCGGTGCCTGCACACCTCGCCGCCACCACGTCACGGGAGAACTTCCGCAAGCTCGCCGCCGAGCACCGTGTGGTTCCCGTGACCCGAAAGGTCCTGGCCGACAGCGAGACGCCGCTCTCGGCGTACCGCAAGCTCGCGGCCAATCGCCCAGGCACCTTCCTGCTCGAGTCCGCCGAGAACGGCCGATCCTGGTCGCGGTGGTCGTTCATCGGCGCTGGGGCGCCGTCGGCCCTGACCGTGCGTGACGGCGAGGCCGTGTGGCTGGGCACCGTGCCGCAGGACGCGCCAACCGGGGGCGACCCACTGCGGGCGCTGCAGGCCACCCTCGAACTGTTGGCCACCGCGGACCCCAACGAGATCACGCCGGGGCTGCCGCCGCTGTCCGGCGGCATGGTGGGCTTCTTCGCCTATGACCTGGTGCGGCGCCTGGAACGTCTGCCCGAACTGGCCGTCGACGACCTCCAGCTGCCGGAGATGCTGATGCTGCTGGCCACCGATGTCGCGGCCGTCGACCACCACGAGGGCACCATCACGTTGATCGCCAACGCCGTCAACTGGAACGGCACCGACGAGCGGGTCGATTGGGCTTACGACGACGCGATCGCGCGCTTGGACGTGATGACCGCGGCGCTGGGTCAGCCGCTGCCGTCGACCGTTGCGACGTTCAGCCGGCCCGAGCCACGGCGACGAGCGCAGCGCACCGTCGAGGAATACGGTGCGATCGTCGAGTACCTGGTCGCTCAGATCGCGGCCGGCGAAGCCTTTCAAGTGGTGCCCTCGCAGCGCTTCGAGGTCGACACAGATGTCGATCCGATCGACGTGTACCGCATACTGCGGGTCACCAACCCAAGCCCTTACATGTATCTGCTGCACATACCGAATGGCGAAGGCGGAACTAGCTTTTCGATCGTCGGATCCAGTCCGGAGGCGCTCGTCACCGTGAGCGACGGCCGCGCGACGACGCATCCGATCGCCGGGACCCGGTGGCGGGGTAATTCCGAAGAAGAGGATCAACTGCTGGAAAAAGATCTGCTGGCCGACGAAAAAGAACGAGCAGAGCACCTGATGCTGGTCGACCTCGGCCGCAACGACCTCGGCCGGGTCTGCGTGCCGGGAACGGTCCGCGTCGAGGACTACAGCCACATCGAACGCTATAGCCACGTGATGCACCTGGTCTCCACGGTGACGGGATTGCTGAGCGTGGGCCACACTGCGCTGGACGCCGTAACGGCCTGCTTCCCGGCCGGCACGCTGTCCGGTGCGCCGAAGGTGCGCGCAATGGAGCTGATCGAAGAGGTGGAGAAGACGCGCCGCGGCCTGTATGGCGGCGTCGTCGGCTACCTCGACTTCGCGGGCAACGCCGACTTCGCGATCGCCATCCGCACCGCGCTGATGCGTGACGGCACCGCCTATGTGCAGGCGGGTGGTGGGGTGGTGGCCGACTCCAACGGCCCGTATGAATACACCGAGTCTTCCAACAAGGCACGGGCGGTGCTGAGCGCGATCGCCGCGGCCGAGACGCTGGCCTCTCCCGATGAGGCCGGATGATGGCGAGATTAATTGAGGGGGCTGGCGAGGCCGCGGCGGCTGGGGCCCGGCCAGCCCGGCGCGAACGCAACGGCCGGTTGATGATCGGGCTAGCCCAGCTGTTACTCGTGGTTGCCGCCGGCGCGCTGTGGACGGCCTCGCGGCTTCCGTGGGTGATCGTGCAGTCGTTCGACGGGCTGGGTCCGCCCAGGGACGTGACCCTCAACGGCGCGGCGTGGTCGACGGCGCTGCTGCCGTTGGCGATCCTCATGCTGGTTACCGCGCTCGCTGCGATCGCCGTGCGCGGTTGGCCGCTGCGCCTGCTGGCCGGGCTGCTGGCGGTGGCGAGCTTCGCGATCGGCTATCTGAGCATCAGCTTGTGGGTGCTGCCCGACGTGGCGGTGCGGGGAGCCGAGCTGGCGCACGTGTCGCTGCTGTCCCTGGCGGGAAGCCAGCGGCGCTATCCGGGCGCGGTGGCCGCGGTGCTGGCCGCCGTATGCGCCCTGGTTGCGGCCGTTTTTTTGATGCGGTCGGCTACCCCCCGCGGGCCCGCTGGTGCGGGAACCACGAAATATGTCGCGCCCGCCGCCCGCCGTTCGATGGCCCGGGGCGACGACGCGGGGGACTCGAAAGCCGCGGCACCCGAGATTTCGGAGCGGATGATCTGGGACGCGCTTGACGACGGCCGCGACCCGACCGATCGGCCCCGTGAGTCTGACACCGAGGGTCGGTGACGGACCGCGAGCCGACGGTCGCTACCCTTCTTGCACATCGTCGATGTCGGCTGGGGAGTATCCGGGTAACCGTGTCGGCGGTGGGTGAGACTGGAAAGGAACGACAGGCATGTGTCCGGCAAACGTGCTCGACTCCATCCTCGAAGGAGTCCGGGCCGATGTTGCCGCGCGCGAAGCGCTGGTCAGCCTGTCGGAGATCAAAGCTGCCGCTGCGGCCGCGCCGCCATCGCTTGATGTGATGGCCGCCCTGCGCGAGCCGGGCATCGGCGTCATCGCCGAGGTGAAGCGCGCCAGCCCGTCGGCGGGCTCACTGGCCCCCATCGCGGATCCGGCAAAGCTGGCCCAGGCCTACGAAGATGGCGGCGCTCGCATCATCAGCGTGTTGACTGAAGAGCGACGTTTCCAAGGCTCACTCGACGACCTTGATGCGGTGCGGGCAGCGGTTTCCGTGCCGATTTTGCGCAAAGACTTTGTGGTGCAGCCATATCAGATTCACGAGGCGCGCGCGCACGGCGCCGACATGTTGTTGCTCATCGTCGCCGCGTTGGACCAGTCGGCATTGGTGTCGATGCTGGACCGCACCGAATCACTCGGTATGACCGCACTTGTCGAAGTGCATACCGAACTGGAAGCCGACCGGGCGTTGAAGGCCGGCGCGAAGGTGATCGGGGTCAACGCCCGTGATCTCACCACGCTGGAAGTTGATCGGGATTGCTTCTCGCGGATCGCTCCCGGGTTGCCCAGCGAAGTGATCAGAATCGCCGAATCGGGAGTGCGTGGCACCGCAGATCTTTTGGCGTATGCCGGTGCGGGGGCCGACGCCGTGTTGGTCGGTGAAGGTCTGGTCAAGAGCGGCGATCCACGTGCGGCGGTTGCCGATCTGGTCACCGCGGGCACTCATCCGTCCTGTCCGAAACCGGCTCGCTAGGCGTTCGCCGAGGCCGTGGCCGTGAAACCTTGAACCCAATGAGCCGTCCGCCCGTTGAGCGTTGGTGATGGTAGATCCGTCGCGCGATCTTCCGCGTTCCAGTGCTGCCATTTCCGAACCGACCCACCACGACCCCGATGCGGGTGGGCATTTCGGCCGTTACGGTGGCCGCTACGTCGCCGAGGCGCTGATGGCGGTGATCGAGGAGGTCACCGCCGCATACGAGAAGGAACGCGTCAGCCCCGACTTCCTCGACACCCTGGACAAGTTGCAGGCGAATTACGCCGGCCGGCCGTCGCCTCTGTATGAGGCCACTCGGCTGGGCGAACACGCCGGTTCGGCGCGCATCTTTCTCAAGCGAGAAGACCTGAACCACACCGGCTCTCACAAGATCAACAATGTGCTCGGTCAGACCTTGCTGGCCAAGCGAATGGGCAAGAGTCGGGTGATCGCCGAGACCGGCGCCGGTCAACACGGCGTGGCCACGGCCACCGCATGCGCGTTGCTCGGCCTGGACTGCGTCATCTACATGGGCGCGGTGGACACCGCGCGGCAGGCGCTCAACGTCGCGCGGATGCGGTTGCTGGGTGCCGAGGTCGTCTCGGTCGAGAGCGGCTCGCAAACGCTCAAGGATGCCATCAACGAGGCGTTCCGGGATTGGGTTACCAACGCCGACAACACCTACTACTGCTTCGGCACCGCCGCGGGACCCCATCCCTTCCCGACCATGGTTCGCGATTTTCAGCGAATCATCGGCCTGGAGACGCGCGTGCAGATCCAGCGTGCGGCCGGCCGGTTGCCCGACGCCGTCACCGCCTGCGTCGGTGGAGGATCCAACGCCATCGGGATTTTCCACGCCTTCCTCGACGATCCCGGCGTCCGGTTGATCGGCTTCGAGGCGGCTGGCGATGGTGTCGAAACAGGCAGGCACGCAGCGACATTCGCGGGCGGCTCGCCCGGAGCGTTCCAGGGATCGTTCTCTTATCTGCTCCAGGACGGAGACGGTCAGACGATCGAATCCCATTCGATCTCGGCGGGCTTGGATTACCCGGGTGTGGGGCCGGAACACGCGTGGCTGAAGGAAACCGGACGTGCCGAATACCGGCCCATCACCGACGTCGAGGCGATGGACGCGTTCGGTTTACTCTGCCGCACCGAAGGCATCATCCCGGCCATCGAATCCGCGCATGCGGTGGCTGGTGCCCTCAAACTGGGCATCGAGTTGGGGAGGGGGACGGTCATCGTGGTGAATCTTTCGGGTCGCGGCGACAAGGACGTCGCGACCGCCGCCAAATGGTTCGGCCTGCTGGACGACCAGGGCGCGCAATGACCGTGGAGCAGAGCGAAACGAGCCGCCTGGCACAGGTTTTCGATTCGTGCCGTGCAGACAATCGCTCGGCACTGATCGGTTACCTGCCCACCGGATACCCCGACGTGTCGACATCCGTGAGCGCTATGACTGCGCTCGTCGAATCAGGTTGTGACATCATCGAAGTCGGTGTGCCGTATTCCGACCCGGGCATGGACGGCCCCACCATCGCGAGGGCAACCGAAGCCGCACTGCGTGGGGGAGTGCGGGTGCGGGATACGCTGGCCGCCGTCGAGGCGATCGGTGTGGCCGGCGGACGCGCGGTGGTGATGACGTACTGGAACCCGGTGCTGCGCTATGGGGTTGACGCGTTCGCGCGGGACCTGGCGTCGGCGGGCGGGCACGGACTGATCACTCCGGACCTCATCCCCGACGAAGCGCAAGAGTGGCTGGCCGCGTCGGAAGAGCATCATTTAGATCGTATTTTTCTGGTGGCGCCGTCATCGACACAGCAGCGGCTGGTGCACACTGTCGAAGCGTCGCGCGGGTTCGTCTATGCCGCCTCGACGATGGGGGTGACCGGAGCACGTGACGCGGTGTCGCAGGCGGCGCCCGAACTGGTGGGCAGGGTGAAGGCGGTGTCGGACATACCCGTCGGCGTCGGCCTCGGTGTGCGGTCGCGGCAGCAGGCCGCGCAGATCGGCGGCTACGCGGACGGTGTCATCGTCGGTTCGGCATTGGTGTCGGCGCTGGGCGACGGCTTGGCCGCGTTGCGTGCGCTGACCGAGGAACTTGCTGCCGGCGTGCGCCAAAGGGCGGCGTCCGAATCATGACGATGCTGCCCACTTATTTCCCCAGCCCGCCCCGTGGGGTGTGGCACCTCGGACCGTTGCCCATTCGCGCCTACGCGTTTTTCATCATCATCGGAATCTTGGTCGCGTTGCTGATCGGCGACCGGCGTTGGGCGGCCCGCGGTGGCGAGCGCGGCGTCATATACGACGTCGCCGTGCTGGCAGTGTCTTTCGGGTTGATCGGCGGCCGGCTCTATCACCTGGCCACCGATTGGCAGACCTATTTCGGCCCCGGCGGCGCCGGGTTCCTGGCGGCGCTGCGAATCTGGGACGGCGGCCTGGGCATCTGGGGTGCGGTCGCGCTCGGCGGGGTCGGAGCGTGGATCATCTGCCGGCGTCGCGGAATTCCGCTGCCGGCCTTCGGCGACGCGATTGCTCCCGGAATTGTGTTGGCGCAGGCGATCGGCCGGCTGGGGAACTATTTCAACCAAGAGCTCTACGGCCGGGAGACCACGCTGCCGTGGGGCCTGGAGATCTTCTACCGCCAGGATCCGTCGGGATATGTCGACCCGCATTCGCTGGACGGTGTCTCGACAGGCCAGGTGGCGCTCGTCGTGCAGCCGACGTTTCTCTACGAATTGATCTGGAACGTCCTGGTATTCGTCGCGCTGCTCTACCTTGACCGGCGGTACACGTTGGGTCACGGGCGGCTGTTTGCGAGCTATATCGCGCTCTACTGCGTCGGGCGATTCTGCGTCGAGTTGCTGCGCGACGACACCGCCACTCATATCGCCGGGATCCGAATCAACTCGTTCACCTCGACTTTCGTCTTTATCGGTGCGGTGGTTTACATCATCCTGGCGCCGAAGGGCCGCGAGGATCCCGAAACCCTGGGCGGCGTCGGCTATGCCGGGGAACCAGAACCAGAACCAGAACCAGAACCAGAACCGGAACCGGAACCGGAACCGGAACTCGTGGCTGTCGCCTCGGCCTCCGCCGTGACGGCGGCTGCGGCCGTCGGCGCGGGAGACGGCTCGGGGAAGACCGATGAATCGGCTGAGGCCGAGGAGACAGACGAGCCTGCGGAGCCCGAGGAGGCTGCGGAGCCCGAGGAGGCTGAGGAGCCTGCGGCTGAAGCGCCCGCGGTCGCGTCGTCCGAGGCCGAAGAGGCTCCTGCGAGCAGGGGGTGGCTGCGGAGGCGGAGTTCGCCGAAGGTGAAGCCTGCGACGACGCCGGCTGAGGAGGCCCCTCGGGAGCCGGAGGTCGTCGAGCCCGAGGTTGAGGAGGCCGTCGAGCCGGAGACCGTGGAGGCTCAGGTCGCCGCACCGGTAGCCGAAGAGCCAGAAGGCGAGGACGCGAAGACCCAGGTCGCGGAGACCCAGGTCGCGGAGACCCAGGCCGCGGAGACCCAGGCCGCGGAGACCCAGGTCGCGGAGACCCAGGTCGCGGAGACCCAGGCCGCGGAGACCCAGGTCGCGGAGGCTGGGGAACCTGCGGCTGGGGAGGCTGCGGCTGAGGAGGCGGAGGTCGCGGCGCCCGAGGTCGAAAAGGCCGTCGAGGCTGTCGCAGAGGCGGAGCCAGCCGAACCCGAGGTCGCGTTGCCAGAACCCGAGCAGGCGGAGGTCGCGGAGCCCGAGGCCGAGGAGGCCCCAGCGCGCAGGGGGTGGCTGCGGAGGCGGCGGTCGTCGAGGCCGAAGCCCGCGACGCTGCCGGTGCAGGAGGCCGCTGCGGAGGCGGAGGCCGTCGAGCCCGAGGCAGAGGAAGCCGAGGCCGAGCCGGCGCTCGCGGAGCCCGAGGCCGCGGAGCCCGAGGCCGAACCCGAAGAAGCAGCCGCGGAGGCTGAGCCTGCTGAGGCGGCTGCAGAGCCAGAGCCAGAGCAACAGCCAGAGCAACAGCCACAGCCCGAGTGCCAAGAGCTGGCCGCGGAGGCGGAGGTCGTCGAGCCGGTCGAGCCTGCGGTAGAGGAGGCCGCGGCTGAAGGGGCGGTTGCGGAGGTGGAGCCTGAGCCGGAACCAGAGGAGCCGGAGGCTGAGGAGGCGGAGCCGGAGGCGCAGCTCGTAGAGCCTGAGGCCGAAGAAGTCGAGGCCGAGTCTGCGGTCGCGGAACCCGAAGCCGCGGAGCCCGAAGCGGACAAGGCGGACGTCGAATCGGAGTTCGTAGAGTCCGAACCCGCGGAAGCTGCCCCGGACGCTGAACCTGACGAGGCGGCCGCGGAGGCGGAAGTCGTCGATCCTGAAGTCGCCGGGGAGGCTCAGATCGAGCTGGAGGACGAAGAGCCCGAAGCCGAAGAGCCTGAAGCCGAAGAGCCTGAAGCCGAAGAGCCTGAAGCCGAGCCAGCGGATGCTGAGACCGAAGAACCGGAGACCGAAGAACCGGAGACCGAAGAACCGGAGACCGAAGAACCGGAGACCGAAGAACCGGAGACCGAAGCGCCGGAGCTCGAAAGCGCCGCCACGGAGGCTGAGCCGGACACAGGCGCTCCCGCCGGTGAAACCGCCACCGCCACCGCCACCGAATCCGAATCCGAATCCGAATCATCTGCCGAGCAGGCCGTCACGGTAGATCGCGCGGGTGACGACGAAACGTCAACTCGGCGGCGGTGGGGCTTTCGCCGTAAGAACCGCGGCTGAGTTGCGCGGCTGGGGCGGACGCCGGGTGGATCTGGCATGCTGGCAAGGTGACTGAGCAGCCATGGCAAGGACCGGCGGGCAACGGCGCCCCGCTACCGCCATCCGGCTATCCGCAATCGGGCTATCCGCCGCCACCATATGGGCAATACGCGGCGCCCGCGGGTTACCACGACCCTGCCGCGCCCTATGGCCGTCATCCGGTCTCGGGCCTACCGCTGTCGGACAAGTCGAAGACCGTCGCGGGACTTTTGCAGCTGCTTGGCCTGTTCGGCATCGCCGGCATCGGGCGCATCTACCTCGGTGAGACCGGGTTGGGTATCGCGCAATTGCTTGTTGGCCTTGTGACCTGCGGACTCGGCGCCGTGATCTGGGGTTGTATCGATGCCCTGCTGATATTGACCGACAAGGTCACCGACCCGTACGGCCGCCCTTTGCGCGATGGAACCTGATAACGCGCAGCTTGAACCGGGCCGGCATCAGCACCAACTGCATCGCGGCCGTCGTTGCGGCGCCATCGTCTCGGGCGTGCTGTTGGCAGGTGCGGTCGGCTACGTCGGGCTCGTCGACCCGCATAACCCGCACTCGTTGTATCCACTGTGCCCGTTCAAGTTCCTCACCGGCTGGAACTGCCCCTTGTGTGGTGGCCTGCGGATGACCCATGACCTGGTGCACGGTGATCTGCTGGCCAGCATCAACGACAATGTCTTTGCGCTGGTCGGCATCCCGTTGCTGATCGGATGGTTCGTGATACGCCGCCGCCTTGGTCTGTCAGCGCGGACGACTCCCGTGGTGCTCACGGTTGTGGTCGCGTCGATTGCGTGGACCGTGCTGCGCAACTTGCCCGGCTTCCCCTTGGTTCCGACCATTCTCAGCGGGTAGCTGCTGGCGCGGGCGAGCCGCGGGCGAACCGGAATCATTTCCCGATGCCTAAAACGCGCGGCTACCTGGGAGTCACCCCGATGACCCGCAACCGCGACTATGCTCAGTCGTCGTGACAAGACGCGGAAAGATCGTCTGCACCCTTGGTCCTGCAACTCAATCGGACGAGATGCTCCAGGCGCTGGTCGAAGCCGGAATGGACGTCGCCCGAATGAACTTCAGTCACGGCGACTACGCCGATCACAAAGCCGCCTATGAGCGGGTGCGTGCGGCCTCGAACGTCACCGGCCGGGCGGTTGGTGTGCTCGCCGACCTACAGGGCCCCAAGATCAGGCTGGGGCGCTTCGCCACCGGCTCGACCTACTGGGCCAACGGCGAGACGGTACGGATCACCGTGTGCGAGTGCGAAGGCACTCACGACCGGGTATCGACTACCTACAAGAGGCTGGCGCTGGATGCCGTGGTGGGTGACCGGGTTCTGGTCGACGACGGCAAGATCGGCCTGGAGGTCTGCGCCATCGAGGCCGACGACGTGATCTGCACCGTCACCGAAGGCGGCCCGGTAAGCAACAACAAGGGCATGTCGTTGCCCGGGATGAACGTGTCCGCGCCGGCCCTGTCGGAGAAGGACGTCGAGGACCTCACGTTTGCGCTGGGGCTCGGCGTCGATATGGTCGCGCTCTCCTTCGTGCGCTCGCCGTCCGACGTCGAGTTGGTGCACGAGGTGATGGATCGGGTCGGTCGGCGGGTGCCGGTGATCGCCAAGCTGGAGAAGCCGGAAGCCATCGATAATCTCGAAGCCATCGTCCTGGCATTCGACGCCGTGATGGTGGCCCGCGGCGACTTGGGTGTCGAGCTGCCGCTGGAGGAGGTTCCGCTGGTGCAAAAGCGGGCCATCCAGATGGCCAGGGAGAACGCGAAACCCGTCATCGTCGCGACGCAGATGCTCGACTCGATGATCGAGAACTCGCGGCCGACCCGAGCCGAGGCCTCCGACGTGGCCAACGCCGTGCTCGACGGCGCCGACGCTTTGATGTTGTCCGGGGAAACCTCGGTGGGGAAGTTCCCGCTGCAGGCGGTCAAGACGATGTCGCGAATTGTCTGCGCGGTTGAGGAGAATTCCACGGCCGCGCCGCCGCTGACCCACGTACCGCGCACCAAGCGCGGGGTGATCTCGTACGCCGCCCGCGACATCGGCGAGCGGCTCGAGGCCAAGGCGCTGGTCGCATTCACTCAATCCGGTGACACCGTGCGGCGACTGGCGCGCCTGCATACCCCGCTGCCGTTGCTCGCCTTCACCGCCTGGCCCGAGGTGCGCAGCCAACTCGCGATGACCTGGGGCACCGAGACGTTCATCGTCCCGGTCATGACGTCCACCGACGGCATGATCCGCCAGGTCGACAAGGCGCTGCTCGAACTCGCCCGCTACAAGCGGGGTGACCTGGTGGTCATCGTCGCCGGCGCACCACCCGGCACAGTAGGCTCGACCAACCTGATCCATGTGCACCGGATCGGGGAGGACGACGTCTAGCAAACCGGGGGAGTAGGGCCTGTGCCGGCTGGCGAACAACCGAACACGCGAGACTTCGAGGAACTGCTGGCGGCACTGGACCTGAACCCCGTCACCGATGATCTCTTCATCGGGTCGCATCCCAGCAAGAACCCGATGCGGACCTTCGGTGGCCAGCTCATGGCGCAGTCGTTTGTCGCGAGCAGTCGCACGCTGACCCGCGACCATCTGCCGCCCAGCGCGTTCTCGGTGCACTTCATCAACGGTGGGGACACCGCCAAGGACATCGAATTCCACGTGATGCGACTGCGCGATGAGCGCCGCTTCGCGAATCGGCGCGTCGACGCCGTCCAGGACGGCATGTTGCTGTCTTCGGCGATGATCTCCTACATGTCCGGCGGTGCCGGCCTCGAGCACGCCGTCGACCCGCCGCAGGTGGGAGAGCCCGAGAACATGCCGTCGATTCGCGAGCTGTTGCGCGGCTACGAGGAGACCGTCCCGCATTTCGTCAAAGCCCTACAACCGATCGAATGGCGCTACACCAACGACCCGGCGTGGGTGATGCGGGATAAGGGCGATCGGCTTGCCCACAACCGGGTCTGGCTCAAGGCGCTGGGTGTGCTACCCGAGGACCCCGTGCTACACACCGCGGCAATGCTCTACTCCTCGGACACCACGGTGCTGGACTCGGTCATCACCACGCACGGGCTGTCCTGGGGGTTCGACCGCATCTTCGCGGCCTCGGCAAACCATTCGGTGTGGTTTCACCGGCAGGTCGACTTCAACGACTGGGTGTTGTATTCGACGTCGTCGCCGGTGGCCGCCGATTCGCGCGGGCTGGGCACCGGGCATTTCTTCGATCGCTCTGGGCAAATCGTAGCCACGGTGGTCCAGGAAGGCGTGCTGAAATACTTCCCGTCCTCGCGTAAGTAGTCGGCGTAACGTCGAAATAGCGGCGAATTCGATGAAGCAGCGGCAGGCGAGCCGCTCAGCTGCGGGTCAGCGCATCGGGAGGTGATCGTGAGCAGGGCGCCCGTCGATATCGCACCCAGAGTCCGGGCGCGCGAACGCGTTGTGGTCCAGGTGGATTCGATCGCGGCACGCTGGGTCGGCTCGCTGGCTCTGCTGTGCGCGGCGTGCTGGCTGATCGTGGTCCTCGCCCGCCACTACCATCACCCGGAATGGCATTGGGCAGGTCGGCTGGGTTGGTCGCTGACCGTTCTGGCGGCGGTGGCCTTGATCGCCCGCGGCATTTTCCTGGGCCGTCCGGTGACGACCACGCACGCCACCGCCGCCGCCTTATGTCTGCTCGGGGGGCTGGCCTCGCACGTGGTCGGGTTCGACCTGCTGGGCGACGTACTGGTCGCCGGTTCGGGGATGGTGTTGATGTGGCCGACGTCGACGCGTCCGCGCCCTGCAGACCTGCCGCGGGCGTGGAGATTGATCAATGCCACCCCAGCGGATCCGTTGGCCCCGTTCGCGATGCAGACGGGCAAGAGCTACCACTTCGCCCCGGTCGGGACGGCGGCGTTGGCGTACCGGACGCGCATGGGGTACGCGGTGGTTGGCGGTGACCCGTTCGGCGACCCGCACCAATTCCCCGCGTTGGTCGCCGATTTCGCGGCGAAGTGTCATGCCCGCGGCTGGCGGATTGCGGTGGTGGGCTGCAGCGAGCAGCGGCTGCGCCTGTGGACTGACCGCGCAGCGCTCGGGCAATCGCTGCGGGCAATTCCGATAGGCCGCGATGTCGTCGTCGACGTGTGCAGCTTCGCGATGGTCGGGCGCAGGTTCCGCAACCTGCGTCAGGCGGTGCAGCGCACCCACAACTCCGGCATCACGACCGAGATCGTGTCGGAGCAGGAACTAGACGACGACTTGCTGGCGGAGCTCACTGACGTTGTCCAGGCGTCGCCGAGCGGGGCCCGTTTCGATCGCGGGTTCTACATGAACCTGGATGGCGTGCTGGAGGGTCGATTTCCCGGCATACGGCTGATAATCGCCAGGGATGCGTCGGGGCGGGTGCAGGGCTTTCACCGGTACGCGACCGCGGGCGGTGGCAGCGACGTCACCCTCGATGTGCCGTGGCGTCGTCGCGGAGCCCCCAACGGGATCGACGAACGGCTCAGCACCGACATGATCGCTGCCGCCAAGGATGCTGGTGCGCAGCGCGTATCGCTGTCGTTCGCGGCGTTCCCGGAGTTGTTCGACGGCTCGTGGTCGGGGCCGCTGCAGCGCACCCTCTACCGGCTGATCCACCTGCTTGATCCGTTGATCGCGCTCGAGTCGTTGTACCGATACGTCTGCAAGTTCCACGCGTTGGACGCCCGGCGCTACGCGCTGATCTCAATGAGTCAGATCATTCCCTTGGTGCTCGTGCTGCTGTCGCTGGAGTTCATGCCGCGCCGCCGACACCTGTAGTTCGGCACAGCGAATTCCCTTCGGCAATCGGTGAGTAGCCACCACCAGGGTTCGCTCCGCGCCGATCAGCTCGGAATTCGGGGCCAGCAGATCCTGCAGGACCAGGTCGGCGTCGGTGACATCGAGGTGCTCGACGGGTTCGTCGAGCAGCACGATCCGGGCGGGTGAGATCATCGCGCGGGCCAGCAGCAGCCGCCTGCGTTGTCCGGCCGAGACCGCTTGCGTGCCAGCGGTCAACACCGTCGAAAGGCCCTCGGGCAGAGCGGTCAGCCATCCGCCGAGGCCGACCGCGTCGAGCGCGGCCACGAGTTGGTCGTCCGGGCAGTCACCGCGGGCGACCAGTAAGTTATCCCGGACGGTGGTGGCGAAGATATGCGCGTCCTCGGCGAAAAAGCTTACCGCGCTGTGTAATTCGTGCTCATCGAAGCGGGTCAAGTCGGTTTGGTCCAGCATCACCCGCCCGCGCAGCGGCGGGATCAGTCCGGCGAGCGTCATCAACAGCGTCGTCTTGCCGGAGCCGCTCGCGCCGGTGACGGCCAGCCGGGCGCCCGGCTTTAGGTCCATCGTTACCGCAATTGATCGTGCCGCATCCGGGTGACCGGAAGACACGTCGGCGGACAGCCTCGCGGTGCCGTTGGGCAGCGGCGCCGGGGTCGCGGGTTCAGCCTTGCGGGGCCGCGGGGCCAAGTCCAGCAGGCGACGCGCCGCGATCCGAGAGCGGGTCAACTGGACGGCGGCGGCCGGCAGTGGGCCCATCGCCTCGAACGCAGACAGCGGCAACAACATCAGCACGGCCAGCGTGGTGGGTGCGGTCGTGGGTGCCATCCCGATCCCGGCGACCACGGCGCCGAGCACACTGACCCCGATCGCCGCGGTCGGCATCGCCTCGGCCACCGCGGCCGGTCGGGCGGCGGCGTCGAGGGCGGCGGCCCAGGCGTGTTGCTGGCCTTGTGATTCCGCGATCAAGTCGGGCAGCACACCGGCGACGCGAAGCTCCGGCGCGTGTTCAAGCGCGATCATCGCCGCCGTGTCGCGCCCGGAATGATGTTGTCGGGCAATGGCTTCCTGTGTCGCGGCGGACCTGCCGGCCAGCGAGGGCGCAACAACACCGGCGACGATCAGGCAGATCGCCAGCACCGCAGCGGCCGGCGGCGAGATTGCCGCGACAACCGCGGTGGCCCCGATCGCCAGCACCGCCGCAACCCCAATTGGCACCAGGGCCCGCACGAGTACGTCGGCCAGGGCATCGACGTCGGCGCCCACGCGCGCCACCAGCTCACCGCTATGCAGCCGGACGGCGGCCGCGGCCGGTCCTTCGGCCAGCCGCTGATAGATCCGGGTTCGCGCGGTGCTGGCCGCGCGCAGCGCGGTGTCGTGGGTGGCCAATCGTTCGCAGTAGTTCAGGACGCCCCGCGAGATTGCGAACGTCCGCACCGCCACCACCGCAACCGACAGGTCCAGCACCGGCGGCATCTGCCATGCCCGGGTGATCAGCCAGGCCGAAACCCCGGCCAAGGCCAGCGCACTGCCCTGCGACAGCACCCCCAGCGCGATCGCCGCCCACAGGCGGGGCAACCGCGGGCGCAACAGGCTTGCGGCGGCCAGGAGCGGATCAGACTGGCGCACAGGGCACCTCGCGATCCGCTCGAGCTTCGCGATTCGAGCACACCTCGACTAGCCGGTCGCCGATTGCGACGACACGCTCACGGTGACCGACGACCACCACGGTGGCACCGGCGTGTGCCCGCTCCACGATGGCCCGCAACACCCGATCCTCGGTGTCCGCGTCCAGGTGCGCGGTGGGTTCGTCGAGCAGCAACACGGGGGCGGGGGATCCGAGCGCGCGGGCCAGGCCCAGCCGTTGCCGCTGCCCCAACGACAGCCCGGCGCCCCCGCGCCCCAGCCTGGTGTTCAACCCGTTCGGCAGCTCGGCCAGCACCGCATCGAATCCGGAGGCGGCGCAGGCGAGTTCAAGGTCATCCAGACCGCCGAGCAGGACCAGGTTTTCCCGGACGGTGCCCGGGACCAGGACCGGACGTTGCGGCAGCCAGGACAGCTGCCGCCACCACGCGGCGAGATCGAGGTCGGCGACGTTGGCTCCGGCCACCGTAGCCCGGCCCGACGACGGCACGGCGAGTCCTGCGATCGCCTGCAGTGTGGTGCTCTTGCCCGCCCCGTTTCGTCCGGTCAGCACCGTAACCCGCCCCGGTGCGATCAGCGCGCTCAGGTCATGCGGCGCGTCGCCGTCGCGGCCGGCCACGCTGAGGTTTTCCAGGCGGATCTCGGCGCCTCGTGCGCTGACGGTTCGTTGTCCGGCCGCGGCGGTCGCCGGCCCGCCGATGAGGGCGAACGCCCTGTCGGCGGCGGCCCTGCCGTCCTGGGCCGCATGGAATTCCACGCCGATGCGACGCAGTGGCCAGTACACGTCCGGCGCCAGCAGCAGGACCGTCAAACCCGTGGTAAGGCTCATCTCGCCGAACACCAGGCGAAGACCGATGCCGACCGCGACCAGCGCCACCCCAAGAGTGGCCAGCAATTCGAGCACCAGCGCCGACAGGAACGCGATCCGCAGCGTCGCGATGGCGGAACGGCGATGCGCGGCAGCGAGTTCGGCGATGCGATGTTGCGGGCCGGAAGCGCGGCCCAGTGCCCGCAGGGTGGGGATACCGGCGATCAGATCCAGCAACCGCGCCTGCAGGGTCGTCATGGCGGCCAGCGCGGCCGCCGACCGGTCGGCGGTCGCCACGCCGATCAACACCATGAAGATCGGTATCAGCGGCAGCGTGATCACCACGATCACAGTCGATTTCAGGTCGTAGACTGCGATCACGGCGACGGTTGCCGGGGTCAGGATCGCGGCAAGCAACAGCGTGGGCAGGTATCGGGTGAAGTAAGGACGTAAACCGTCGAGGCCACGGGTGACGACCGCCGCGGCGGCGTCCCGCTGCGCGGCAATTTCCCTGGGCTGCCGCGACGTCACCGCCGCCAGCACCTCACCGCCCAGGTCGGCGATGACCGCGCTGGCCCCGCGTTGCCCCAGGCGCGCCTGCAGCCAGTGCGTGAGCGTGCGGACAAGCCACAGCGCCAACAGGATTGACAGCGGGCCGAACCAGTTGCGCAGAACGTGCGCCGAGGGATCGGTGACGACGCGTGCGACGATGCTCGCCAGCACGATCGCCGAGCCGATCGCGCATCCGGAGATCACCACGCCGCAGCCCACGCTGGCTAGCAGGAAGCGGCGCAACGCGGTCGAGGACCGCCACAGTCGCGGGTCTAACGGCGCCCGGGAGCCCCGCGTGCTCAGGACGGACGCCTCGCCAGACCGGTTGGCGCCGGTATCCGTTCAGCCGAGATCCGTTGCCGGAAAACCCAATACGTCCACGCCTGGTAGATCACCGTCAGAGGAGCGAAAATGGCGGTCACCCACGTCATGATCTTGAGGGTGTAGGGCGTCGACGAGGCGTTGTAGATCGTCACGCTCCATTGGTTGTTCAGGGTCGAGGGCACCAGGTTGGGATACAGCGCGCCGAACAGCAGGATCACCACGGCCGCCACCACCGTCGCGGTGCACGCGAACGCCCAGCCGTCGGACAGCCGGCGCCACACCAATCCCGCCGCGGCCAGCTGCGCGACCACCGCCACCGCCAGCACGACCCAGGTCCAGTCCCTGCCATGCGCCAGTTGCGTCCAAATCCCAAAGGCCGCAACCAATCCCGTCACCGGAAGCGAGAGCTGCACGGCGAATCGGTAGGCGTCGTCGTGAATGGATTCGGAGGTCTTCAATGCGACGAACACGGCGCCATAGAACAGAAACAGCCCGGCTGTGGCCAAGCCGCCCAGCAGGGTGTAGACGTTGAGCACATCACCGATCGACAGGTGCACGCGGCCGTCGGCGCCGACCGGCAGTCCGCGGACCAGAATGGCGAACGCGACGCCCCACAGTATTCCGGGTAACCAGGACCCGGCCGCGATACCGAAATCGGCCCATCGCCGCCACTTTGCGTCATCGATTTTTCCGCGCCATTCGATCGACACGACTCGCAGGATCATGCCGAAAAGGATTGCCAGCAGCGGAAGGTAGAGCGTGGAGAACACGGTGGCATACCAGCCGGGGAACGCGGCGAACATTGCCGCGCCCGCGGTGATCAGCCAGACCTCGTTGCCGTCCCATACCGGGCCGATGGTGTTCAGCGCCGCGCGGCGGTGCGCCTCCGGGTCACCCGTGCCAACGTGGGCGAACGGCTCCATCAACATGCCGACCCCGAAGTCGAAACCCTCCAGGATGAAGAAGCCAAGGAACAGCACTGCAATGATGCCGAACCACACCTCTTGGAGTCCCATCGGTCAGCTCCTTTCGGCCCGCGATGCGTCTCAATACGTCAGTACGCGAACGACAACGGAGCCACTTCGTCGTCCCCGGGTGCCAGGGCCGGGGCCGGCTCGGCATCGTGCTCGAGTGGCCCCTCGACGATGTAGCGCTTGAGCAGCCAGAACCAGACGACCGCCAGCACCGCGTAGACCAGCGTAAACATCGCCAGGGAGGTGATCACCACGCCGGAAGCCTGGTGCGAGACGCCCTCGCGGACGGTGAGTCGGACTAGTTGGTCGCCGGTCGGGTTGGGGACGACTATCCATGGCTGACGGCCCATTTCGGTGAACACCCACCCGGCGCTGTTGGCCAGGAACGGCGTGGGAATGGTCAGCAGCGCGAACCAGGAGTACCACCGCTGATTGCGGCTGGGGCCAGCGCGGCCGCCCCGGGTGAACCACAACGTGGCCAACGCGAACAGCACCGGAATCGCCATCAGCCCGATCATCATGCGGAACGACCAGTAGGTGACGAACAGGTTGGGCCGATAGTCGTTGGGGCCGAAGCGTTGTTGGTAGTCCTGTTGGAGGTTGCGCACCCCCTGCAGCGTCACATCGTTGAATCGGCTTTCGGCGAGGAACGGCAGCACGTAGGGCACCTGAATGACACGGGTGAGGTGGTCACAGTTGTTCTGCCTGCCGACCGTCAGGATGGAAAAGTCCGGATCTGTTTCGGTGTCGCACAGCGATTCGGCCGACGCCATCTTCATCGGCTGCTGCTGGAACATCAACTTGCCCTGGTGGTCACCGGTAAAGAACAACCCGGCCGTGGCGATCAGCGCAACCCAGCACCCCAGGATGGCAGCCGGGCGATACATGTTGGGGGCGTCGGAATCGGCGGATTTCTCCGATCGCACCAGCCACCAGGCGCTGACGGCGGCGACGAATGTCCCCGCGGTCAGCAGCGCACCGGTGACTGCGTGTGAAAACGCGGCGAGCGCAGTGTTATTGCTGAGCAGCGCGCCGATGCTGTCCAGCTCGGCGCGATGTGTCGTCGGGTTGTAATGGGCGCCGACGGGGTGCTGCATGAACGAGTTCGCCACGATGATGAAGAACGCCGAGACATTCACTCCGACCGCGACAATCCAGATGCACGCCAGGTGCACCAGCCGGGGCAATCTGTTCCAGCCGAAGATCCACAACCCGAGGAAGGTGGATTCGAAGAAGAAGGCCATCAGGCCCTCCATCGCCAGCGGTGCGCCGAACACGTCGCCGACGAACCGCGAGTACTCACTCCAGTTCATTCCGAACTGAAATTCCTGCACGATCCCGGTCGCCACGCCGATGGCGAAGTTGATCAGGAACAGCTTGCCGAAGAACTTGGTCAGCCGATACCAAGTCGTCCTACCGGTGACCACCCACACCGTCTGCATGAGGGCGATCAGAGGAGCAAGACCGATGGTGAGCGGCACGAAGATGAAGTGGTAGACGGTGGTGATACCGAACTGCCACCGTGAAATGTCGACGACATTCATTGTCATCTCCCGAGACTGCGGGGCGATTAGTCTGCTACGACGAAGTGTAGTAACTCAGGCGGGGCGGCGCTATGCCTTCCGAGGTTCAGACGTGGGCTGTTGTCGATTCCTCGGCGAGAAAGTCGTCCGAGTCCTTGTGAGTTGGGGCGGGCGTCTTGCGGCCGATCAGGTACCAGGTGCGCATGAAGCCCTTGCCTTTGACGTCGATCCGTCCACGCTCCTGCAGTACGAATTCGTCCTTGAGGCGCTGGTAGACCTCCTCGGGGACTTGGATGCGCCCGACCGAGTCGGTCGACTCCATCCGCGATGCGACATTGACCGCGTCGCCCCACACGTCGTAGAAGAACCGGCGCGAACCGACGACGCCCGCGACTACGGGGCCGGTGGCCATGCCCACCCGCAGCGGCACCGAGTGACCGTGCGGCCCCTTCAGTCCCGCGGCAACGTCGGCCATGTCGACCGCGAAGTCTGCCAGCGCCTCGACGTGGTCGGGCCGCGGCCGCGGAACCCCGCTGACCACCATGTAGGAATCGCCGCTGACCTTGATCTTCTCCAGTCCGTGCTTGTCCACCAGCGCGTCGAAAGCGGTGTACAGGCGGTCTAGGAAGCGCACCAGATCCGCGGGCGGGGTGCTGCTGGCGCGCTCGGTGAAGCCGACGATGTCGGCGAACAGGACCGAGGCCTCGTCGTATTTGTCGGCGATGACGCCCCGCTCCGGGTCTTTGAGGCGCTCGGCGATGCTGGCCGGCAGCATATTGGCCAGCAGGGCCTCGGAGCGGTCGAACTCGACCTCCATGGCAGCTTCGGCCCGAGCGGTGTCGCGAAGCGCGAACGAGACCGTCACGACGACCATCACGCAGGAGGAGATCGTGGTGAGGACAAAACCCGCCGAGGTGGCCCAGGCCGGCTGAAGCCCGGTATCGCGCGGCACCAGGAACTCCAGCGTGATGATCCCCGCGGCGGCGAGCGCGGCCAGGACCGCCGCCAAAACGATGTGCTCGATGCCCAGCAGGAGTACCACCAGGCATGCGCCGACCAGGAAAAATAATTCACCGCCCGAAGCGGTGCCCACGTCCCAACAGCTGGCGAAAACCGATACGTATGCGGTGGTGACAAACGTAAGCGGTGCCACCAGATCGCCGAAGCGATGCAGCCGCGGCACAAACGCGAAGATCATCGCTCCGGTGAGGTTGATCGTGCTGATGTGCCAGGACCACGTGTCGGTCGCGACCTGCACCAGAACGAAGCTCGCGCTCACCATCACAGCAAGCCAGCATGCGATAGTGAGCACCCGCTGCCGTCGTGCGACTCGTTCGGCGTAATGCTCATCAGGGTTGCCGGCTTGCGCTCGTGCCGCCGCGACGCAGTCTGGGCGGCGCTCCCGGCCGTCCATTCGTGCAGACGAGGCACCGCACTTCTTAGCGCCCACGGTAAAAGCCTAACCGCTGAGCTTGCCAACTAGAGCGTTCAGCACCGATTCGCAGCATCTTCGCAAGGCGGCACCGCATGGTCATCGCCCGCAGCGGCGCGAGCCCCACCGCTCCGACCGCGGTGCGCACGAGGTGTGGGGTAGAGCACACCGGGGTATTTACAAGTCGGGTAGTACGTGAAAATGGCCGCGACGATCCCTTGAATAGACCGCACGGTGTGGTGGACGAGCTATTGGGGGCAATTTTGGCGTTGCGAAACATCATCGCCCGCACCGCAGTGAACCGCGGGTGGGAACTTCTCTGGTCGTCGTCCGTGATGCAGGAGTACCGCAGGGGCGACGTCACCATTAAGGTTCGCTACCTGCATACCGGCGCCATCTGGCACGCCGAGTGGTCGCGCGGGGGAATGCGCCGCGTCCTCGACTCACACCACCCCAACAAGCGCGAGGCAATCGTCGCGTGGCTAGCGGAAGGCCCTGCCGCCGGCCAGTCTGTCCGAGACGATGGCCTGGGGCGACCTTGGGCTCATTCGCTTCATCGAGAACCCTGAGCCTTTCACGTCGTGGTAAGTACCTTCACAAGGATCTGTTGAGAATGTCAAAAGGGCTGCCGCGCAACCTTTGATCGTCACTGAACTAAGCCGCCGCAAGGCGATCGACGACGAAGGAGTACGACCGCTATGTTTGCGATCCTCGGGATGGTTCTGCTGCTGACGATGTTTGTCCAGGGTTGGCGTTGGGTGGATGCCCGCCGCCGCGGTGTCCCAATGCACAGGGTGGAAGACGAGGTGCTTGCCGCGTTTCGGGATCAACCGCCGGCGGCGATCGGTGCGCTTTTTCAGCCACGCTCGGGTCCGTGGTTCTAAGTTCGGCGGCCCCCAAGCGAAGCGGGCGCGGCCGCCATTGAGTCCAGGGCGATCGCGACGGCTCGGTAGTGGTCACTATTCGTCGGGATGTCGGTAGCCCAAAGCGGACGCAAGAATTCCGCAACCGGGCGGCGATAACTTACTGCCCGAGCGAAAGGAGCCATCGTGAACACATCTCAGAACCTGAAGCGAATCATCGGCGGAGCGTTGTTCTCGGGCGGCCTCGCGGTAGCCGGGCTAGGCCTGGCCGTAGGTACCGCCCAGGCCCAACCCGGTCCTGCTCCGCTTTATCCCGGCCCGTTCGCCACCGACAACGGCGACTGGGGTCCGGCGCATCATTGGTGCCCGGGGCAACCGCTGCCGGATACCGGTAATAGTGTCACCGACCCGCTGCGCTGGGACATGACGATTTGTCACACGTACTACTACACCTACCCTTATGGCAATGTCGCAAAGACGATTTGGGACGGGGACAACCCGCCGCCGAAGCCGCCACCTCCGATCGGCCTTATTTGCACCCGGCAACTCACAAATTGCCACCTGGGAACCCATGCATGAAGTTCGCGGTGTAGGCGATCGCCTATCTGCACGAGCCGAGACATCGCGGATCAGGCCAGTGTCACCCCAGCGTTCGATCGCGTAGATCGACGTTCCCCCTCGTCGGTAAAACCTTGTTCGGGGCGCAACGCGTAGGTTGATAGAATGTCGCTTGTTTTGTAGTGGCTGAAAACAGCCGCGCGGCCTCGTCGGCGTCGAAAATCTCGTGATAGCTTCGCATTTCGATGCTGGCAGGCAAGACGATGGGCACATCAAGAGGTGCGTCGTCAGCGGGCGGATGCCCGACCGCCTGCCTCGCAGATCTCCACGGTCATCGCATCAGCGCGTCCTCCGGCCTGGATGTAATGCCTATCGACGCCCGCGGCCACCGCCTGCCGATACCCCACGCCGGGGGGCGGCCGACGAGTCTTCCTCGATGGCTCTCCGCTCGCTGGTGACGGGATTGGGCGCAGATAGTCTCATCCGCTCGCTCACATCCCTATGCACCGCAGAGCATCTGCGTGTCTATGAATCCGGTACCTCTGGGGCACAACGTGATCGGCTTACCTGACGGGGCCGTGATCGTGGCATAGCCGGCGGGCTGCATGGAGCGCTATAAGCGCCGCGATGACAACCGCAGCAGACAAACAAACCCGGGCAATCGACGAGTGCCGCCACCGGGATCGGCAAATGCCATTGAGGGATTGAAACTGCTGTGTGAATCAGGACGACGTTACAATGTTTTTCGTTTGGATGGCCGGGGGTCCGCCGGGCCAGTAACAAGCAAGATCTGGGCTTACTGTTGGATGGTAGATATGTCGTATCTGATCGCGGCGCCGGAGATGATGATTTCGGCGGCAACGGATTTGGGGGTCATTGGTTCGACGCTTGGCGCGGCCCACAGCACAGCGGCCGCGACCCTGGACGTGATGCCCGCGGCTGCCGACGAGGTATCGGTGGCTATTGCGCGCCTCTTCTCTCAGCATGCTCAGGACTATCAGGCGCTGTCCGGGCAGGCGGCGGCGTTTCATAAGCAGTTCGTGCAGAACTTGACGGCAAGCGCGGGCTCATATGCCAGCATCGAGGCTGCCATCGCCTCGTTACTGCAGGGCGTGTACACGACTGCCGTTTCGACGTTTGACCAGCTTCTCCTCGTAGCGATTCTCGCGATACTTTATGCAAATAACGTAACGTTCTAAAATCCGGTCGCTATTCAGCTGGCCGTGAAAACGAAGCTGGGCAGAGTCTGCGCCGACGCAAATGTAGTCAAGGATCGCCCCCGCCCTTGCCGGGTTTGCTGAAAATCCGCCCATCTGAGTTGTCGGGCGCAGCGGCCGGCGGATAAGGACCCGCTGACACCGACGCGGCGCTGAACTTGTCTCTCGAAACAACCGGTGAGATTGCCCCCCAACGGTGGACATCGAGATAGCGGGATGGATGGTCCCGCTGGAAGGACAACGTCACCATGTCCCGAACCCGTCGGTCGTTTACGACTGATACTAGATCGAGGCCGCTCATCGGGTGATCGATTCTCGACGCACAATCGCCGAGGTCGCTCGCGAGCTGAGCTTGAACGAGGGCCTGTTGGGGTTGCGGGTTCCCGCTGAATGAGTCCAACCAGTTTTAGAGTTCTGTGGCCCGATGTCGGGCTGGAAGGGACGATGAAAGCATGGCTGTTCGGAAGCGGCATTCCGCTGAGGACATCGTGTGCAAACTGCGTCGCGCGGACGAGTTGGCGGCCGAGGGAAGACCGGCGAGGAGATCGCCGCCGAACTTTGAGTGTCGGCGGCGACGCTGTACAACTGGCGCCGCGCCTATGGCGGGATGGACACCGACGCCGCCAAGGAGCTCAAGGAGCTACGCGAGTAGAACGGCCGGGTCAAGCGGCTATCGGCCGAGGCCGAACTGGAAAAGGACGCGCTGGGCGAGGTGGCAATGGAAAATTCTGAGCCCGGCCGCCAAGCGCCGCGCCGTGGACATGCTCAAGGAGACGTTGAGCATGTCGGAACGGTTGGCGTGCAGGGCGGTGGGCTGACCCGCTCCACCTACCGCCGCCTGCCGTTTGGCGCAGACCACCGCCGATCCCGATGCTCAGATGAGGGCGTGGCTGCGCGCCTATGCCACCAAACACCCGTGCCATGGGTTCCGGCGGGCGTGGGCGGCGTTGCGCTATGACGAGTGCCGCGAGGTCAACAAGAAGGTCCACCGGCTGTGGCGTGAAGAGGGCCTACAGGTGCGGATGCGTAGTCCACGCAAGCGGGCCGGGGCGTCCTCGGTCGCACCGGTGGCCGCCGATGCCCCGCGCGTGGTGTGGGCGATCGACTTCCAATTCGACTCCACCGTCGACGGCAAGGCGGTCAAGATCGCGTCGATGATCGACGAACGCATCCGCGAATCGCTGCTGCATCTGGTGGAAGGTTCCGTCACCGCCCAACGGTTGTTGATCGAGCCGGAGGAGGTCTTCGCCGCCCACGGCACGCCGATGGTGCTGCGCATGGACAACGGGCCGGAGTTGGTTTCCCAAGCGCTGCAACGTTTCTGCGACGGTAGGATGGGGTTGTCCTACATTCCGCCGGGAACGCCGTGGAATAACGGGTGCATCGAATCGTTCAACAACCGCTTGCGGAAGGAGTGCCTCAACCGCAACCACTGGACCAACCTGCGTGAAGCCCGGGTCGTGATCGGCGATTTCAAGCACGACCATAATCGACGCCATTCAGCCCTGGGCTATCGCACCCCCTGCGAGTACGCGGCGGCCTGCAGCCACCCACACCCCCGTGGCCTGCGACATCAACTGAATCGGATCAAACAACCCGACTCCAAAACCGGACTCAGTGACGGGACTCGCCAGTTTTGTTGTTTGCGCGTGTTGCTCTTGGTGTGATCTTCGCTAGGGCGGAGACCGGGGCATGGGACGCCCCAGACGACTCTGAGGCGGGCACACGGGAATCGGGGCGAAGGCCCTCAGTAACTCAGTGATTGGATCAGTTACGTGGCGCTCGTCGTCGGCAGCGAGTTGGCCACACCCTCGGGGGAGGATGTCGACCAGTCGGCGTGGAGCGCTTAGCCGATTTGCCGTTGCTGCTGGTCCAGACCAGTGTTAGCGTGCACCAGTGCACGACTGGTGGGACGTGGCGATGGCCGCGTTCTTGGTCGGGCTCTTTGGCTTTATTCTCGCCGCGATGTTTGGGTTCACGGTTCTTCGCGTGATAGCTCGGGTCACACGGACGCCAGGGCTGACCCGGGATCGGCTTCGTTATGTTGTTTGGCCCGCGGTCGTCGCGATCATCGCGATGAGCGTGACCGTCGTGGTCAGCGTCAGTTCAATGCACCGCAATCAGTACACAGATCAGCAGGATCTGAGTCTCGAGCGGCAGCTCGCGGTGCCCGCCTTGACCGGCCTGCAGTGCCCCAAGGGTGTGGCGGTGGACGCGGCCGGCAACCTGTACGTCGCCGATGTCGGCGCCAATCGGGTACTCAAGCTGGTGGCCGGGTCGAACGCCCCGACCGCGCTGCCATTCACCGGCCTCAATCTCCCGGACCTCCCCGACAACAACAGCTGCCTCGGCGCCGCTGGCGTGGCGGTGGATGCCGCCGGCGACGTGTACGTCATCGACTTGGGCAATAAGCGAGTACTGAAGCTGGCGGCCGGGTCGAGCAGCCAGACCGTGCTGCCGTTCACCGAAATCCAACCCGGGGGTCTGGCAGTGCAGCCTGCCGGCACCGTGTACGTCGCCGATGTCAGGGCCAAACAGGTACTCAAGCTGGTGGCCGGATCCAGCTCCCCGACCGCGCTGCCGTCGATCGGCGGCGGCGTCGGGCTCGGCGGCGGTGTGGCGGTGGACGCCGCCGGCACCGTCTATGCCAACGTCGGCGAAAGCTGCGGCATGAACTGCACCAAGAATTACCTGATGAGGCTGGCGGCCGGATCAGATACCTGGACCAAGTTGCCTCCGCCCGGGGGGCAGGTGGCGGTGGATACCGCCGGCAACGTGTACGTCGTCCATTTTGATGGTGGAGGCCTGATGAAGTTGGCGCCCGGGTCGAGCAGCTGGACCCGGCTGCCGCCGGTGACGAGCTTCAGAATGGCGGGCGGTGTGGCGGTGGACGCCCGCGGCAACGTCTACGTCACCGATAACCTGTCCGGTGACGTCGACCTGGCGGTCGCCAAGAACCAGGGTGTGGTGGTGAAGGTGCCGGCGACTTGACCGCGCGGCTGCGAGCGACTGAGCGGCTGGCGCAGCCTTTGAAAATCGCGCGAACGCCTGCCGGTGCGTGCCTGTGAATTCGCCGCGTAATCGGGCCGGAATGTCTTCGCTTCCCCGGGTGCCACGGACGCGCCGTGGGCGGTTGTGGGCGATCGACTTCCAGTTCGACTCCACCATTGACGGCAAGGCCGTTCGGATCGCCTCCATGCTCGACGAGCACGCCCGGGTGTCGCTGCTGCAGGTGGTGGAATGCTGATCACAGGACAATGCATGGTGATCGAGTTGGAGCTGGTCTTCGCGACTCGCGGGGTGCCGATGGTGCTGCGGAGGGACAACAGCCCGGAGCTGATCTCCTAAGCACTGCAACGGTTCTGCGAGGCAAGGTCGGGTTGTCCTACATCCCTGATAACAACGGCTAGATCGAATCTTTCAATGTCGCCTACGCATCGAGTGCCTCAACCGCAACCGCTGGACCAACCCGCGCGAAGCCCGCGTGGTGATCGGTGACTCAAGCACGAGCACAACCATCGGCACCGTCACTCGGCCGTGGGATCCGAACACCAGCCGAGCACGCTACGGCTTGTAGGCACACCCACTACCCCGTGGCCTGCGCCATCAACTGAATCCGGATCAAGAAACCCGACTCCAAAACCGGGTGGACTCTATATCGGGGACCCGCCAGGGGCGCTGGGTCGCCGAGGAGCGCCGCCGAGTCGAGGCCGCAGCGACGCGCAGCCAAGAGCCGTTGACCCCTGCAGAGCGCACCGAGTTGGCGCGGCTACGGCGGCAGGTCGCCGAGCAGGCGAAGGACGAAGGCAATTTGAGCGAGTCGGCCGCCGGCAACACTTTCGAGGATCTCAAGGATGCGGACCCATTCAAAACGCTGGGGGCAGTGTTCGCCCGTGTGCGCGACCAGTTGGGCAGCATCGGGTGGGAAGGCGACGCCGCCGACGCGGCGATCCAAACGCCGCATATGGATGCCGCGAAGGTCGTCGGTCATGCCGACCGCTTACGTGTAACAGCCAAGACCGCGCGCCAAGCCGCCGACGAATTACGCTCGGCGCAAGGGGATATCGTCAACACCATTGGTGATATCACCGATCAGGGATTCAGTGTGGGTGAGGATTGGACGGTGACTGACCAATCGTCGGGCATCCGGTCCTACTCGGCCGTGACGCGGGCTGCTCAGGCGCAAGCATTCGCGGCCGAATTGGGGACCAAGGTGATGGCGTTCATGACGCAGGAGGCAGACACCGGAGCACAGCTCAGCGCTGCCGCGGCGACACTGGCCACCGTGCCCGCAACCAAGGTTAAACGCAACGATATTCAGATGCTCGACGGTCGCCTCCGGCGACGACCACCACAAGCCCGAGCCCAGAGCCGGGCTGTGGGCCGATTGATATTGCGAAACCTTCTGAAGGACGCAGAATATCGCCCTCACGCTCCACGCCCCACGACCTAAGACACACATGCGCGAGCCTGTCTCGATATAGGCTGGCGCAAACGTTAAGGCCGTACAGCGGCTCTGGGGCACGCTTCGGCACGTAATGACGCTGGACACCTACGCCGACCTGTTCGACGACGATCTGTTGGCCGTCACCAATGCCCTGGACAAAGCTATGCGCGGCTACTGCGGTACCCGAGACGATTGCCTAATGCATTAGCACTGTTAACGCGGTGCCCTCGGTGGGATTCGAACCCACACTGGACGGGTTTTGAGTCCGTTTCCTCTGCCAGTTGGGATACGAGGGCTTTGTGTCCGATATCCGGCCTCCTACCTTAAAGGAGGCCTCTCACCATAGATGATCGGTGTCGTCGCCCGCTCTGACCGCCCCCGACGTCGCTGGTCGCAGCCGCCCACGACACAATATGCGTCATGACAGGCCCCACGACCGACGCCGACGCCGCTCCGCGGCGCCGGGTCCTGATCGCCGAAGACGAAGCTCTCATCCGCATGGATCTGGCCGAGATGCTGCGAGATGAGGGTTACGACATCGTCGGAGAGGCCGGCGACGGCCAAGAAGCCGTCGAGCTGGCCGAGCGTCATAAACCCGACCTGGTGATCATGGACGTGAAGATGCCGCGCCGGGACGGGATCGACGCGGCGGCGGAGATCGCGAGCAAGCGGATCGCGCCGATCGTGGTGCTGACCGCGTTCAGCCAGCGCGACCTGGTCGAACGTGCGCGCGACGCCGGGGCAATGGCCTACCTGGTGAAGCCGTTCACGATCAGCGACCTCATCCCGGCGATCGAATTGGCAGTCAGCCGGTTCGGCGAGATCACCGCGCTGGAACACGAAGTGGCCACGCTGGGTGATCGGCTGGAGACCCGCAAGCTCGTCGAGCGAGCCAAGGGCCTGCTACAGGCCAAGCAGGGCATGTCCGAGCCAGAGGCCTTCAAGTGGATTCAGCGCGCCGCCATGGACCGGCGAACCACCATGAAACGGGTCGCTGAGGTCGTGCTGGAAACCCTCGACACTCCCAAAGACGCCTAACTCCTGCCCGCGAGCGCGCGCAAATGTACGGCTACACGCCGTCCTGGCCGTACATTTGCGGACTCTCGCGCCGCGTGGCCCCCAGTGGGGATTCTCAGCGAGCCACGATCACCGACGAGCCGTGCCCGAACAGGCCCTGATTGGCGGTGACGCCCACCATGGCGTTCTCGACCTGGCGGCCGGTGGCTTGCCCGCGCAGCTGCCAGGTGAGCTCGCAGACCTGCGAGATCGCCTGGGCGGGAATGGCTTCGCCGAAGCAGGCCAGCCCGCCGGACGGGTTGACCGGCACCTTGCCGCCGATGGTGGTCGCGCCGCTGCGCAGCAGCTGCTCCGCCTCACCCTTGGCGCACAGCCCCAGGTGCTCGTACCAGTCGAGTTCCAGCGCGGTGGATAGGTCGTAGACCTCGGCCAGGCTCACGTCCTCTGCTCCGATGCCCGCTTCGGCGTACGCCGCATCCAAAATCTGATCCTTGAACACCCGCTCCGGCGCGGCCACGGCGGCGGTGGAATCCGTTGCGATATCCGGCAATTCGGGTAGATGCTGCGGGTACTGCGGGGTCACTGTGCTGACCGCGCGCACCGACGGCACGCCAGAGAGCGACCCCAGATGTTCGCGGGCGAACTTAGCGCTGGCCACGATCAGCGCCGCCGCGCCGTCGGAGGTGGCGCAGATGTCGAGCTGTCGCAGCGGGTCGGAGACCACCGGGCTGGCCAGCACGTCCTCGACCGAGGACTCCTTGCGGTAGCGGGCATTCGGGTTCTGCAGGCCGTGGCGCGAGTTCTTCACCTTCACCTGGGCGAAGTCCTCGGACGTCGCGCCGTACAGGTCCATCCGGCGCCGCGCCAGCAGCGCGAAGTACACCGGGTTCATCGCGCCGATCAGGTGGAACCGCTGCCAGTCGGGGTCGTTCTTGCGTTGGCCGCCGACCGGGGCGAACGCCCCCTTCGGGGTGGTATCGGCGCCGATCACCAGCGCCACGTCGCAGAAGCCGGCCAAGATGTGTGCCCGGGCGCTCTGCAACGCCTGCGAACCGCTGGCGCAGGCGGCGTAGCTCGAGCTGACCGGCACGCCGTTCCAGCCGAGCTTCTGCGCGAACGTCGACCCGGCGATAAAGCCCGGGTAGCCGTTCCGAATCGTGTCGGCCCCGGCGACCAGCTGGATCTGCCGCCAGTCCAGGCCGGCCTCGCGCAGGGCTGCGCGCGCGGCAACCACGCCGTATTCGGTGAAGTCCCGGCCCCATTTGCCCCACGGGTGCATGCCCGCGCCGAGGATGTAGAGCGGTTCGGGCGTAGTCATGATGCGATCCTCCATGCGTACACAATCCGCTCGACGCCGTCCTCGTCGGTGAACAGCGGCATGGTGGTCAGCTCCATCTCCATGCCGACCTTCAAGTCTGCCGCCAGCGTCCCCTCGACCACCTTGCCCAGCACGATCAGCCCCTCGTCGGCCAACTCCACCGCGGCGATCGCGAACGGCTCGAAGGGGTCCGCGGCGGGGTAGGGCGGCGGGGGCGGATAGCGGTTTTCGGTATAGCTCCACAGCTTTCCGCGGGTCGACAATGCGACGGCCTCTAGTGTGTCGCTCTCACAGGCCGGGTTCGGGCAGTTGTTCTCGCGGGGCGGGAAGACGTAGGTGCCGCACTTGGGGCATTTGCTGCCGATCAGGTGCGGGTTGCCGGCATCGTCGCTGCCGACCCATCCGTCGATCGCGGGTTCTTGGCTGGTGACCTCTGGCACCCGGCCAGCCTACCCAGCGCGGCCGCAAAACTGAAACGTGTTCCAGTTCTGCCGGGCGCATGGCGCGTCGGCCCGGTTGCCTAGAGTATGAGCCGTGACCGTCGCGACCCCTGCCGCAAAGGCCGGCGAGGACCAAACCAAGCCGACGCTGATGCTGCTGGATGGCAATTCGCTGGCGTTTCGGGCTTTCTATGCGCTGCCCGCGGAGAACTTCAAGACCCGCGGCGGCCTGACCACCAACGCGGTCTATGGGTTCACCGCGATGCTGATCAACCTGCTGCGGGACGAGGCCCCGACGCATATCGCCGCGGCGTTCGACGTGTCGCGGCAGACCTTTCGTTCCGAGCGGTACCCGGAGTACAAGGCCAACCGGTCGTCGACGCCCGACGAGTTCCACGGCCAGATCGACATCACCAAGGAAGTCCTCAACGCGCTCGGCATCACCGTGCTCTCCGAACCGGGATTCGAGGCCGACGACCTCATCGCGACGCTGGCCACGCAGGCCGAGAACGAGGGCTATCGGGTGCTGGTTGTCACCGGTGACCGCGATTCCCTGCAGCTGGTCAGCGACGACGTCACCGTGCTGTACCCGATCAAGGGCGTCAGCGAACTCACTCGCTTCACGCCCGAAGCCGTCGTCGAAAAGTACGGGCTCACCCCCAAGCAGTACCCGGACTTCGCCGCGCTGCGGGGCGACCCCAGCGACAACCTGCCCGGCATCCCCGGGGTGGGCGAGAAGACCGCGTCGAAGTGGATCATCGAGTACGGCTCGCTGCAGGGGCTGGTCGACAACGTGGACTCGGTGCGCGGCAAGGTGGGCGACGCATTACGGGCGCACGTGGCCAGCGTGGTGCTCAACCGCGACCTCACCGAGCTGGTCCGAGATGTGCCACTGGCGCAAACCCCCGACACGCTGCGGCTGCAGCCGTGGGATCGCGACCAGATTCACCGGCTCTTCGACGACCTGGAATTCCGGGTGTTGCGGGACCGCCTGTTCGACACGCTGACGGCCGTCGAACCGGAGGTCGACGAGGGCTTCGATGTGCGCGGCGGTGCGCTGGAGCCCGGCACGGTCGGGGAGTGGCTCGCCGAGCACGCCAGTGACGGGCACCGGTCTGGGCTGGCCGTCGTCGGCACCCATCTGCCGCACGACGGCGACGCCACCGCGCTGGCAGTCGCCGCCGCCGACGGGGACGGCGCCTACATCGATACCGCGACGCTGACCCCCGAGGACGACGCTGCGCTCGCGGCCTGGCTGGCCGACCCCGCGAAACCCAAAGCGCTGCACGAGGCCAAGCTGGCCATCCACGACCTGGCGGGGCGTGGCTGGACGCTGAACGGTGTCACCTCCGACACCGCGCTGGCGGCCTACCTGGTGCGGCCGGGCCAGCGCAGCTTCGCCCTGGACGACCTGTCGTTGCGCTACCTGCGTCGCGAGCTGCGCGCGGAAGCACCTGAGCAGCAACAGCTTTCGCTTCTCGACGACCTCGAGGGCACCGACGAGCAAGCCGTCCAAACCCTGATCCTGCGCGCCCGGGCCGTCATCGACCTGGCCGATGCGCTGGATGAGGAGCTGGCCCGCATCGACTCCACCGCACTGCTAGGTGAGATGGAGCTGCCGGTTCAGCTGGTGCTGGCGGACATGGAGACCGCGGGGATCGCCGTCGATCTGCGGTTGCTGACCGAATTGCAGAGCCACTTCGGCGACCAGATCCGCGACGCCGCCGAAGCCGCGTATGCGGTGATCGGCAAGCAGATCAACCTGGGCTCACCCAAGCAGCTGCAGGTGGTGCTGTTCGACGAACTCGGCATGCCGAAGACCAAGCGCACCAAGACCGGCTACACCACGGATGCTGACGCTGTGCAGGGTCTTTTTGAAAAGACCGGGCACCCGTTCCTGCAGCATCTGCTGGCCCACCGCGACGTCACCCGGCTGAAGGTCACCGTCGACGGATTGCTGAACTCGGTGGCCGGCGACGGCCGCATTCACACCACGTTCAACCAGACCATTGCCGCCACCGGCAGGCTCTCTTCGACCGAACCCAACCTGCAGAACATCCCGATCCGCACCGACGCCGGCCGCCAGATCCGCGACGCGTTCGTGGTCGGCTCGGGCGAGAAGGCGGCCTACGCCGAGCTGATGACTGCCGACTACAGCCAGATCGAGATGCGGATCATGGCGCACTTGTCGCGGGATGAAGGGCTGATCGAAGCGTTCAAAACGGGGGAGGACCTGCACTCGTTCGTCGCGTCGCGGGCTTTCGGCGTTCCGATCGAGGAAGTCACCGCCGAGTTGCGTCGCCGGGTCAAGGCGATGTCGTACGGGCTCGCCTACGGGTTGAGTGCCTACGGCCTATCCGCGCAGCTCAAGATCTCCACCGAAGAGGCCAAGGACCAGATGGACCAGTACTTCGACCGGTTCGGCGGGGTGCGCGACTACCTGATGGCCGTCGTCGAGCAGGCCCGCAAGGATGGCTACACCTCGACCGTCCTGGGTCGCCGCCGGTACCTGCCCGAGCTGGACAGCAGTAATCGCCAGGTGCGGGAGGCCGCCGAGCGGGCGGCGCTCAACGCACCGATCCAGGGCAGCGCCGCCGACATCATCAAAGTGGCGATGATCGAGGTCGACAAGGCGATCAAGGAGCGCGGGCTGGCATCGCGCATGTTGTTGCAGGTACACGACGAGCTGCTGTTCGAAATCGCGTCCGGTGAGCGAGATCAGCTCGAGGCGCTGGTGCGCGACAAGATGGGCGGCGCCTATCCGCTGGACGTCCCGTTGGAGGTGTCGGTAGGGTACGGTCGCAGCTGGGATAGCGCGGCGCACTAGGCGACGCGGCGGGCGTGGCACGCTCGGCGCGCCGACCGAGTTTGTCCAGCGTGTGCCCCGTCGAGTAGCCTCAGAACGTAAATCCCTTTTTGTCCCTACGACCAACCCTGTCCGGAGCAACCCAACAAATGCCGAGTCCCACCGTCACCTCGCCGCAAGTAGCCGTCAACGACATTGGCTCCGCCGAGGATTTTCTCGCAGCAATAGACAAAACGATCAAGTACTTCAACGATGGCGACATCGTCGAAGGCACGATCGTCAAAGTGGACCGGGACGAGGTGCTCCTCGACATCGGCTACAAGACTGAAGGGGTCATCCCCGCCCGCGAGCTCTCCATCAAGCACGATGTCGACCCCAACGAGGTCGTTACCGTGGGCGATGAGGTCGAGGCCCTGGTCCTCACCAAAGAGGACAAAGAGGGTCGGCTGATCCTGTCCAAGAAGCGCGCCCAGTACGAGCGCGCCTGGGGCACCATCGAGGAGCTCAAGGAGAAGGACGAGGCCGTCAAGGGCACCGTCATCGAGGTGGTCAAGGGTGGCCTGATTCTCGACATCGGGTTGCGCGGCTTCCTGCCCGCCTCGCTGGTTGAGATGCGCCGCGTCCGCGATCTGCAGCCGTACATCGGCAAGGAGATCGAGGCCAAGATCATCGAGCTGGACAAGAACCGCAACAACGTGGTGCTGTCGCGGCGGGCCTGGCTGGAGCAGACCCAGTCCGAGGTGCGCAGCGAGTTCCTCAACCAGCTGCAGAAGGGCACCATCCGCAAGGGTGTGGTCTCGTCCATCGTCAACTTCGGCGCGTTCGTCGATCTCGGCGGTGTTGACGGTCTGGTGCACGTCTCCGAGCTGTCCTGGAAGCACATCGACCATCCCTCCGAGGTGGTCCAGGTTGGCGACGAGGTCACCGTCGAGGTGCTCGACGTCGACATGGACCGCGAGCGGGTTTCGCTGTCGCTCAAGGCGACTCAGGAAGACCCGTGGCGACACTTCGCCCGCACCCACGCCATCGGCCAGATCGTGCCCGGCAAGGTCACCAAGCTGGTTCCATTCGGCGCGTTCGTTCGGGTCGAGGAGGGCATCGAGGGCCTGGTGCACATCTCGGAGCTGGCCGAGCGGCACGTCGAGGTGCCCGACCAGGTGGTCGCCGTCGGTGACGATGCGATGGTCAAGGTTATCGACATCGACCTGGAGCGGCGCCGGATCTCGTTGTCGCTCAAGCAGGCCAACGAGGACTACACCGAGGAGTTCGACCCGGCCAAGTACGGAATGGCGGACAGCTACGACGAGCAGGGGAACTACATCTTCCCCGAGGGCTTCGACTCCGAGACCAACGAGTGGCTCGAAGGCTTTGACACCCAGCGCAACGAGTGGGAAGCCCGCTACGCCGAGGCCGAGCGGCGGCACAAGATGCACACCACGCAGATGGAGAAGTTCGCCGCCGCCGAGGCCGCCGACCACGCCGGTGGTGGGCAGTCGTCGTCCAGTAGCGGGTCGAGCGAGAAGGCCGCCAGCGGGTCGCTGGCCAGCGACGCGCAATTGGCCGCACTTCGGGAAAAGCTCGCCGGCAGCGCGTAGTTCTCGTCTGGTCGCATTCGCCTAATGCTGCGCATCGGGTTGACCGGTGGCATCGGCGCCGGCAAGTCGGCGCTGTCCACCACGTTCGCGCAATGCGGTGGGATCGTCGTCGACGGCGACGTGATCGCGCGCGAGGTTGTCCAGCCGGGCACCGAGGGACTCGCGGCGCTGGTCGACGCGTTCAGCGACGACATCCTGCTTCCGAACGGGGCACTCGATCGTCCGGCGTTGGCGGCCAAGGCTTTTGCCGACGACGCCGCGCGTCACAAGCTCAACGGCATCGTCCACCCGCTGGTGGGTAAGCGCCGGGCTGAGATCATCGCCGCGGTGCACGACGACGCGGTTGTCGTCGAGGACATTCCGCTGCTGGTGGAATCCGGTATGGCGCCGCTGTTCCCGCTGGTTGTCATCGTGCACGCCGACGTCGAAGTGCGAGTGCGACGGCTGGTCGAGCAACGCGGCATGTCCGAGGAAGACGCCCGCGCCCGGATCGCCGCGCAGGCCAACGACGAGCGCCGGCGCGCGGTCGCTGACATATGGCTGGAAAATTCGGGCACGCCAGACGATTTGGTGCAGCACGCCCACGACGTTTGGTACAACCGGATACTGCCGTTCGCGCACAACCTGACCGAACGTCAGGTCGCCCGCGCCCCCGCCCGGCTGGTGCCGGCCGATCCGGCCTGGCCGGAGCAGGCGCTGCGGATCGTCAACCGCCTGAAGACCGCGTGCGGCCACCGGGCCTTGCGCGTCGACCACATCGGGTCGACCGCCGTGCCCGACTATGACGCCAAGGACGTCATCGACGTCCAGGTCACCGTCGAATCACTGGATGTGGCAGAAGAACTCGTCGAGCCGTTGCTGTCCGCGGGCTATCCCCGCATCGAGCGCATTACCGCGGATGTCGCCAAAGCCGATGCCCGCAGTACGGTGCGGCGTTACGACCACGGCAACGATCCGGCATTGTGGCACAAGCGGTTTCATGCCTCGGCCGATCCCGGCCGCCCGACGAACGTGCACATCCGGGTCGACGGTTGGCCCAATCAGCAGTTCGCCCTGTTGTTCGTGGACTGGCTGGTGGCCAATCCCGGCGTGCGCGCCGACTACCTGGCCGTCAAGCGCGCGGCCGAAAGCGTTGGGAGCGGGGAAATCGCGCACTATGCCGAAGCGAAAGAGCCCTGGTTCCTCGATGCCTACCGGCGGGCTTGGGAGTGGGCCGACACCACCGATTGGCGGGCCTAGCCTAGCCCAAACCTAGCCCTCCCTAGCTGGTTATGGGTGCGCCACACTGCAGCACACCGTTCATGGGGTCGGAGTTTCCCAGCGCCGGACTGACCATCTGGTCCACCTGAGCGAAAACGTTGTCGTCCACATCGATCTCGCAGTGCACGTTGGCCGAATACGGAAAGTGAAGCACAATCCGCATACCAGCCAGCCCCGGGTCGGGCAGCACCGTGTTTGCCTCGAACACCTTGCCGGGCATGGAGGGCAGGCCAGCGGTGTTGGACTGACCGCCGTTGATGACGAAAGTGGCCTGGCTACCGGTCGTCAGCGCGTCGACTCTCGCGCGGTAGGTGATGTTGTGCAGGTCGGCCCGCGCCACCGCGGCAACGGCCGGAATCAACTGGGAGGCAGCCGCGATAACCGCCACGGCGGCGATCGGCAGCCACCTACGGCCGTCTGCGCGCATAGCTGCTGAGATTACGCCCCACGTGATCCGAGGACCATGTCGCCAAGCGAGCCCCCGCACAAAATGTCTAGTACACACAAAGGGTACAAAATGGCTAAAATGGCTAGGGTAAAGACCACCATAGAGGGGGAGCGCCATGTCCACCGTCACGTTCCGCAACCGCGACGGCAAGTTCGTCGATGTGCCGACGGTGGCCGCCAGCCGGCTCAAGAACGAGTTCGGCACGGTCTTCGAGGAGGCCGCACTCGGCGGGGCGGTGGTGATCACGAAGCACGACACCCCGAGAGCGGTGCTGGTGGCGTATGACGAGTTCGTGGCCCTGATCGAATCGGCCACACCGGCACTCAATGACCTCAGTGAGCATTTCGACGAGCTGTTGGCCGCCATGCAGACGCCGAAAGCCAAAGCCGGCGCCGCCGCGGCATTCGACGCCACACCGGAGGAACTCGGCGCCGCTTCGGTCGAGGCGGCGCGCGCCGCACGGCGGCGGTGATCCGGCGCGGCGATGGCTCGCAAAGCGCCGGAACCGGCGCGACTGTACGTGTTGGCAGGCGTCAACGGGGCCGGCAAGAGCAGCATTGGTGGTGCCGCGATCCGCGCTGCGGGCGGTCAGTACTACAACCCCGACGAAGCCGCGCGAGAGCTCATGGCGGCCAGCCCCGGACTGGGCCAGCGCGAGGCTAACGCGGCGGCATGGCAGCAGGGGCGAAAGCTACTGGAACGTGCGATTGACCAACGCCTCGATTTCAATTTCGAGACCACCCTCGGTGGCACCACTATGGTGCGGCTGCTGGCCGAGGCCGCCTCGCGCGGCATCGAGGTCCGGGTCTTCTACATCGGGCTGGCCAGCGCCGACGCCCACATCGAGCGGGTGCGACAACGGGTCCGTGCCGGCGGGCATGACATTCCGGAAGCCGTTATCCGCCGCCGCTACCGCCACAGCCTGCTGAACCTGGTGCAACTACTACCCGCGCTTACCGAGCTGCGGGTATATGACAACTCCGCGACCGCCGACCCCGCGGCCGGGCAGGCGCCGCTGCCGGTGTTGGTGCTGCACGTGCAGCGCGGCCGGATCGTCGGCCCTCCCGATTTGGCCCGCACGCCGGCCTGGGCCAAGCGCGTCGTCGCGGCGGCGCTGCAGCTGGGACAAGGCCTCAGACAAGGCCGCGGTCGGTAAGCGAAACCATCACGACAGTTCGTCTAGTGTGCGGCCGGACAGTACCGACCCGGGCAGGCTGCGTACTGGTTTGCGCCGTGTGTCGGCATCGTCGTCCTTGACCAATAACCACGTTTCGTCTTCGCCCTCCCTGATTCGGATGAGCGCATAGCCGCCACGCAGCTTGTCGCCCCGCAGGCTGACCAAAAGATGGCCGTTTTCCAGGCCTTCCGTCATCACGTGCTTGGTCTCGTTGGTGTAGGTGCCGCGGTCCCACACGAACGCCGCGTATTCCATCGGGTGGTCCCCGGTGCGGCGCGCCATTTGCTTGTCCATCGGGTTGGTCGAAGGCCCTTTGGGCACGGCCCAGGAGACGAGCACGCCGTCGATCTCTAGGCGGAAGTCGTAGTGTTCGGTGCTCGCGGCGTGGTGCTGGATGACGAAAGACGGCCCGCGGCGCGCTCGTCTGCGTCCGCGTCGTCCACGCGGCTCCGGGCTGCGGCCGGACCGGCGTGTGCGTCGGTACTCGCTTAGGGACATCCGAAAGAGGTACCCGCCAGCGAGACCGTGAAAACGGATACCGACGTCCCGATCAACTACCGGGTCCCGCGCCAGGTGAGTTCCATGCCGTCGCCGGCGAGCCAGCGTCGCAGGTCGTAGCCGTTACGGGCCAGCCCGTCGGCGGCGTGCACCGCGCGCCGCACCGCCTGCTCCGCGACCTCGGGCGTCAGCAGCCCGTGGCGGACGGCTTCCAGCAGCTCGTCCACATCGTCCAGGCGGGCCGCCGTGCCGGTGTGGACCTCGATGTCGAGGTAATGGTCTTCGGAACGCCACACCGCCGGCCCCGGCGTGAATTCGCCCACGTCCAGGTAGTAGTCGAGATCGGCGCGCTCGTGGCCGGGCTTGAAGTGGAAAACCGTGGCGCGCAAGCCAAGTGACGGCAGCAGCCACGACTCGAGGTAGTGGAACTTCTCGTGGCCGGGAGTCGGCCGGGCAACGTAGAGGCCCCACGGTTGCACCTTGTACTCGTCGACCGCGCGCACGATGCCCTTGGGATCGGTGTTCGTGCGGGCGGCCAGGTCGAATGTCTCGTGCTTGGGCGGATGGATGGCGTCACCTTCTAAGCGAGTCAGCGGCCCTCAAACGAACCTTAACGACCCTTACCGGCCCCTACCGTTTGAGCCGGATCTTCCAGCGCACATAGCACGCGTAGAACAGCGACAACGCGGCCAGCATGCCCATGTCGAACAGCCAGACATGGGACGTGTGCTGCCAGAACCGGTCTTTGGGCAGCCCGGGTCCCGGCATCAGGGTCCGCAGGTCCACCGTCGACGCCGCCGCGGCGTAACCCCAGCGCGCGGGCATCGCGAACGAGAGTTGGTCGAGCCCGAGCCGGCCGGTCACCGGGACCATGCCGCCGCACAAGACCAGCTGCGCCATGACCGACACCACGAACAACGGCATGATCTGCTCGTGAGAGCGGACCAGCGACGAGAACACCAGCCCAAGGATGGCCGACGCCACACAGGTCCCGGCCACCGTCAAGAACAGCTCGGTGGTGGCCCCGACGGTGCCGTGGCCGATCAGCACGGCCCCCCGGGCAGGGGCGCTCTTGCCGAGCACCACGATCGCGGTGACTATTGCCGATTGCACGATGGCGAACCCGCAGTACACCGCGATCTTGGCGAGCAGATATGCCGTCGCCGACAATCCGACCGCTTGCTCGCGTTGGAAGATGGCGCGCTCGCCGACCAGGTCACGGATCGTCAGCGCGGTGCCCATGAAGGCCGCCGCCGGCAGCAGCAGGTTGAGTATCTGAACGGATTCGTCCCCAGTGCCGCTATGTGGGACTGGCATGTGAAATCCGTTGTGGCCGGGAACGGTGAGCGACAACGCACCCAGCACGAACGGCAGCAACGCCAGGAACACGAAGTAGGCGCGGTCGGCCACCACCAGCCGCACCTGCCGGCGGGCGACCGTCGAGATTTGGTGCCACAGGCTGGTATGCACCGGCTTGCCCAGCTCGGCCGGCTCCTCGGCCCTGGCCGGTGGCTTGCGCTGATTCTGTCCCTGGGCTAAAAAGCGCCGGTTGGCTTCGTCGGGATCGGCGCCCACATTGGTGAAGATCTTGGCCCAGTTGGTGGTTCCCATGGCCTCACCGATCTCGTCGGGTGGGCCGCAGTAGGCGGTCTTTCCGCCCGGTGCCACCAGCAGTAGCTGATCACACACATCGAGGTAGGACAGCATGTGCGTGACCACGATCACTACCCGCCCCGCGTCGGCGAGCTCGCGCAGCATCATCATGACCTGGTGGTCCAGCGCCGGGTCCAGACCCGAAGTCGGCTCGTCGAGGATCAGCAGCGACGGCCCGGTCAGCAGTTCCAGCGCGACCGAGGCGCGTTTGCGTTGCCCGCCGGACAACTTGTCCACCCGGGTGTCGGCGTGTTTGGTCAGACCGAGTTCTTCGAGCACCTGCGTGACGCGTCTGGCTCGGTCCGCCTTGCTCGTGTCCGGGGGAAGCCGCAGTTCCGCGGCGTAGCCCAGCGCCTTCCGCACGGTCAGCTGGTGGTGTACCACGTCGTCCTGCGGCACCATCCCGATCCTGCTGCGCAACGACGCGTATTCGGCATGGATGTCGTGGCCCTCGAAGCTCACTGAGCCGGAGCTGGGACGGATATAGCCGGCAATCAGGCGGGCCAGCGTGGTCTTTCCGGCACCCGAACCGCCGATGATGGCGGTCAATGTGCCGGGCCGCGCGATCAGCGAGATGTCGTTGAGCAATTTCTTGCCGTTGTCGACGGAGAACTCGACCTCATGCACCTCCAGGCCACCGGTGCGCGTCGTGAGTTCGCTGCGGGGGACCAGGGTGCCGTTGCTGAACACCAGGTCGGCATTGCCGATGGTGACGACGTCTCCGTCGGCGAGGATCGCCGACCCGACTCGGGTCCCGTTGACGAACGTTCCGTTGATGCTGTTGTCGCGGATCTCGGTGCCGACCGGCGTCAGCATCAGCGACGCGTGCTGACGCGAGGCCAGCACGTCGGAGACGACGATGTCGTTGTCGTTGGCGCGACCGATGGTCACGGTCCCGGCGACCCTGGCGGCCCTGACTGCGCCGTCAGGAGCGGCATTTTCGGATGGTCGCCGCGACAGGAACTTGACCATCTTGGTTGCGAGATTGGACACATCGCCCGGCCTGGCGTCGATCACCTCGAACTCGACGGGCGGTGCCGCCTCCGGCAGGGACGTCGAGTCGATGTTGATCACGGTCAGCTGATCGGCCGGCGTCGGCGCGGGTGCCACTCGTTGCGGAGGCCGGCCCCGAGGGCCGGGCGGGCTGGGGGGCGCAACGCGGGGGGCAACGGGTTGCCTCGGCGCCGGTGCCCGCGGTGTGGCCTCGGCGCGCCCGCGGGGCAGGCTTCGGGTTCGGCCGCCGGTCTGGCCCCTGGTTTGGCTCCTGGTCGGGCCGGGCGGCGGGGCGGGCTCTGGAATGGCCGTCCAGGCCAGGGTCGGCGGGCCGGAGTCCTGCGTCCGCCTCGTCTGCGGCGGCCTGGGCGGCCCCTGATGGGGTCCGAACTGGAAGGTCAGCCGCGGCCCCTCCGGATTCCCCATGTTGATGCTCTGGCCATCGTGGATGTCGATCACCGGCATGCGATATCCGTTGAGGTAGGTGCCGTTGAGCGAGTTGTCTATCGCCCGCCAGCGTCCCTGGTCGAAGCGCAGAATCAGGTGCGCGCGGGAAATCCGGGGATCGGGGATCCGCAGGTCGGCATGCAGATCGCGGCCAACGACCACCTCGTGGCCCGGCGCGAAGGACTGTTGGTACCCGTTGTGCAGGATTGTCAGCGCAGGCGGGTTAGGTCGACTCACTACACCAGTATCGGTCCGCTGGGTCACTGCCTTCGCTTGGACTCGCCTGTGATTCCGCTTTGTCTCGATTTGGCCACTCATAGCCTTTTCATAGCCTGCATCGGCCCATCGCCTATCCCCGTCGGGCATCATTCGAACGTGGAGGGTGTGAGAAAGAGACGCCTGGAACTCCGGCCGCCGTAGCTTGACGTGCCCGGACCAGGCGCAAACGCCGCTCAACCGACGCACGGGGCCCGATCCCGATGCCAACGCCCGGGGTGCCTTGCCAAGCAGGTTGTTGCGGTGATACCCGCAGGTTATGCGGAGAAACGAGGAAGCAAGTACGCATGGACGAGCCAAAGGGCACCACTCGGCGCCTGGACGCGCGGCGACGGCTGGCGAGCAATCCACGCCTGGCCCGCGAGGCGCTGCGTGCGGGCTTTCAATCGCTGCCTTCGGCAACCGTTGCGCACATGTTCCGCCGCGTTCCGCCGGTCAACTCGGCCCCGAACGCGAATAACCCGGAGAGCCCGCAATCCCCGGAAGCGGACCGCCCGGGGGAGGCGAGTGAAGCGCGCGCTGCGATCGCTAACGGCGCGACATTCGCCGGCTACACGATCCTGCGGCCGCTGGGCGCCGGCGGGATGTCCGAGGTCTACCTGGCTTTGCATCCCCGGTTGCCGCGCCGCGACGTGATCAAGGTTCTGGCTGAGGCGATTACCGCGGATCGCGAGTTCCGCGACAGGTTCAACCGCGAGGCCGATCTGGCCGCAACGCTTTGGCATCCGCACATCGTCGGCGTCCACGACCGCGGCGAATTCGACGGCCAGCTCTGGATCTCCATGGACTACGTCGAGGGCACCGACGCCAGCCGGCTGGTAAAGGAGCGCTACCAGGACGGCATGCCGATCGACGAGGTTTGCGACATCGTCCGCGCCGTGGCGGGCGCGCTCGATTACGCCCATGACCGCGGCTTGCTGCACCGGGACGTCAAGCCCGCCAACATCCTGCTCACCCATCCCGACCCTCCTGATCAGGGGGAGCGCCGAATCCTGTTGGCGGACTTCGGTGTGGCCCGCCACCTCGCTGACATCAGCGGGATCACCGAGACCAATGTCGCAGTCGGAACGGTCGCCTATGCGGCTCCCGAACAGTTGACGGGTGACAACATCGACGGACGGGCCGACCAATACGCGTTGGCCGCCACCGCTTTTCATCTGCTCACCGGCGCGCCGCCGTTCCAGCACTCCAACCCGATCGCGGTGATAAGTCAACACCTGAACGACGATCCGCCCCGGCTCAGCGACTATCGCCCGGAGCTGGCGTACCTCGACGACGTGTTCTTCAGGGCCCTGTCGAAACAGCCCGAGGCCAGGTTTGACCGGTGTCGTGAGTTCTCCGCTGCCGTCAGCGACGAATACGACGGCGTCCGGGACACCGGCGGAATTGGCGGCATGGGCCGGCGGGCCAGGGCCGGCGGGGCTCGGCGGCGCACCCCCCGCGGTGCGCTCGCGCTGATCCACCGCTTCTCGTCCAGGACCCGGTGGTCGGTCGCGCTGGTCTGCGCGGTGCTGATCGCGGTGGCCGCGACCTGGTCGACCCTGTACTCGTTCCAGCCCGACAGCACCCCATCGCCGCCGGCGCTCGCCTCCAGACCGTCGGCCCCGGCCATCGGCGCTACTGTCGCGACCCCCGGTGGGCCGGTCCTCGAGGGCAGCTATCAATTGACCTACGACCGGACCAAACAAACCGGCAACGGCGTCCCGATCCGTCAGGACGGCGCCGCCACCGGCTGGTGGGCCTTCCGCTCCGCGTGCACGGCCAAGGGGTGCGCGGCCAGCGGGACGCAGCTGGACAACGCCACCCACCAAGTGGCCAGCACAGCGGGCGGAGGCCAGAACGACACCCTGCGTTTTGTCGGCGGATATTGGCAGGGCGCGCCGCAGCAGGTACGGGCGGGCTGCACCCAGTCGAACGGCCAGGTCACGGCAACCCAGCAGGAGACGGTTGCGTTCTCGCTGGCGCCGCAGGCTGACGGCACGCTGCGCGGCACCAAGATCGAGACCGTTCTCAGCAACGAGTGCGGCGCACAGGGAGCCGTCGTCCGGACGCCCGTGGTGGCCACCCGGGTCGGTGACGTGCCGCCGGGCGTTAACTTGGCCGATCCCGTGCAGCTGGCCAACGCCACGAGCACGCCGGCCGCCCCGTCGCCGCCCGTGCTCGGCGTGATGTGCAGCGATGTCGGAAAACTCGGCTACGACCCGACCAACAACGAGCAGGTCGCGTGCGAGGGCGGCAGCTGGGCCAAGGCCCCCACGACGACCGGAGTGCACACTGCCGGTAGCTCGTGCGACCGGCCGGCAACCCCGGTGTTCGCGATGTCCACCTCGAACGACGGCTACCTGCTCCAATGTGATCCGGTCACCCGGGTGTGGACGCGCCCCGCCGGCTAGACCAGGCGGCGCCGTCGTTCATCGGCAACATCGAGGGCGACAGGCGTCGTAGGGGACTGAGTCCTACCCGACGCGAACCGCCACCTCGGGGTGGATCGTCGCGTTGACCAGTTTGGCCGTCGCGACCAAGTCGGTTATGGAATGGTGTGCGCTGAGGAAGAACCGAAGCCGCGTGGCATTTTTGGCCACGGCGGGATAGGCGATCGGGAACACCCGCACTCCCTTGTGCTGCAGCGTGTCCGAAAAGTGGTAAGCGTCCTGATAATCGGCGATCACCGACACTATCGGAGTGCTCGGGAAGGGAGTGACCTGACCGAGGGCTTGACGGAAGGTTTCGCTGTTGAGCTGCAGCATAAAAACCAATTCCGGCTGATCGGCGAGTAATTCGAGGGAACGCAGGGCTGCCGCCGCCAAGGGACCCGGCAGTCCGGTACTGAAAACGAATCCAGGACAGTTGAACTTTAGACCGAAGTTCCCCCTGACGGGTTGACGGGTGGCCGTTGACCTGCGGGTTTGGGGCCTGGACTGACTACATGCCCAGACGGTGGGTAACGCCAAGGAGTTCGAAGGCCCGTCGCTGCAGTGGGGTGGGGGTGGTGAGCATGTTGAATGCTGGCATGTCGTTGGCGGGCTGGATCTGGTTGGCGCAGATGGTGGCCAGGTCGGCGAGCAGGCTGGTGAAGCTGTGCACCGGGACGTTGTCGGTGGTGTGTTTGCGGGCGGCCTTGGCCAGGGTGGTGTCGGAGCGTTGGGCCGCGGCAACGGGATTGGTGCGTTTAGCGGTCGCACCGGGTTTGTCGTTGTCCTGAAACAGGATCGGGGCCAGGGCTTGTTTCATGTGCCAGCCGATGTAGTAGGACAGCATCCGCAAGAGCATGTGGGCGCGGACTCGGTCGGCCAGGCGGTGGCGGATGGGGCGCACGTCGAGTTCGGTGTTTAGGGTGCGGAAGAACCGTTCGACGTCTTCGAGTCCCTTGTAGCGCAACACCACATCGTCGTGGTGGAGGGCATCGTTGGGCAGGCTGGTGCGCAGCACGTAGATGCCATCGAGAGCGGCCTCGGCGGTGATCGCTTCGTCGTTGCGGGTGAACGTGAACGCCTCGTCGGTGATGGTCAGCGTGAAGTGTTTGGCCATCTTGTAGTGGTTGATGACCTTGCCGACCCGCAGCGCGATCTTATCTTGGCCGCGCAACGGCCGTTTGTCTCGCGCGGTGGCAGCAGTGATGGTGGTCAGCTCTTTTTCGGTGGCGGCCAATAGGTCCTGGCGTTTGCGGGTGCGCCGCTCGGCCAGGGCGGGGTTGTGGCAGCACACCAGCCTCTCCCCGGGAAAGTCCGGGGAGCTGATCTCGATGAGGTCTTGCTGGTCGAACAGTGTCAGCTGCAGCGCGTCGGCTTCCACGAGGGCCTTGATCTGTGGGGCGCGTAGCGCGCTGATCCAGTCCAGGCCGGCCGGGCGCAGCTCGTCGGTGATGCGTGCGCTGGTGAGCATGCCACGATCGCCGACCAGGCAGATGCGGGTCAGCCCGAACCGATCCTTGAGCTTTGTGATCTGGGCGGTCAGGGTCTTGGGGTCGGCGGTGTTGCCGTCGAAAACCTCGATCGCGACCGGTACCCCGGCAGTCGAACACAGCAGCCCGTAGACGATCTGCAGCCGACCTTTGACCCCGTCACGGGCGTGCCCCATTTTGCCCAGCGGGCAGTGCCGGCCTTCGAACGCCGCCGAGGACACGTCATAGAGCACCAGCGTTCCATCAGCCAAATACCTTTTGGCCAATGCCTTTTCGATGGCTTCCTGGCGTTCAAGCACCCAGTCCATCGCCTCATAGAGGTCGTCTTCATCGCAGCCGGACAACCCCAACACCTCACCCAGGGTGCTGGTGGCGGTGGCGGCGCGCAGCCCACGGGCGCACGCCAGCTTCGAGGCCGGTGCGATCACCTGCGCCACCAGCATCGCGGTCACCAGATCGCGCCGCCGTGAGCTCGTCGGGTCGATCAGCTCCTCCACCCCGAGGTGGCGCACAGTGCCCAGCACCGCGGCGACATGCCCGTGCGGCAAGCTGCGTCCGATCTCAAAGGCAGCCGCCAGATCCATCGTGGGCGCCAGGCCTTTGAGCGCCCGCTGCAGTTTCTCCACTTTGTGCTCGGGCCAGCGCGACAGGTTGGCCAGGGTGCGGACCTTGACCTTGCCGTGCTCGCGGTAGCTTTCCCGCAGCAGCACCGCCGGCGGTGACCCACGGTTGGGCACCCGCGTGACATACATGTATACATGATCTCATATTCAAATCCTGAATATGCTTATATCAGTGGGCACCACACCGCATATTTCTGGCTATTACATGATTACAGATGCCAAGACTCAACGACACGAAACACCAGCTCACAAACGGCCCTGCAGGATCAGACCAGCCCCCAAGGGGGGAACTTCGGTTTAGATAGCTGATCAGTTCCTTCGAGCCGGCGATGTAACCGCCGCAGCTACCGAGAGCCTTGCTCAACGTACCCATCTGAATATCGATCGCTGTTGGGGGCAATCCATAATGCTCCGTTACCCCGCGACCCGTTCTGCCTACCGTACCAATGGAGTGCGCTTCGTCGACGAACAACAAAAATCCATATCTGTTCTTGAGCTCGATGATCTCGGGTAGCGGTGGTAGATCACCTTCCATGCTGTACAGGCCTTCGATGCACACCACTACACGCCTGGAGGCGTCCTGATGTTCTTGCAGAATGCATTCGAGCGCGTTGGCGTCGTTGTGCGGAAAGCGTAGTCGCTGGGCCCGGGCAAGCTTGGCGCCGGTGATCACGCTATTGTGAACCCATTGGTCGCAAATGATCAGATCATCTTCGCCGAACAAAAATCCCAACGCGGACACGTTTGTGCCGTACCCGCTGACGAATGCCAGTGCACTCTCCCGCCCGAGCCAATCCGCCAGGGCATCTTCCAGGGCATTGTGAATATCTAGTTCACCAGCAACAAGTCGAGAGGCGCTCGCGGAACACCCGTATTGCGCCACGGCTTGTGCGGCCGCTTCCTTGGTGCGTGGATCCGACCCTAGCCCAAGATAATCGTAGCCGGAGAAATTTAGAACGGGGCCTTTGACGGTCTGGTATTTCTCGACATTCCCATGCGGCAGACTCCGAAAATAAGGAAACTCGTCGAAAAGACTGCCCACCAGCCCGTGCAATTCGACAAATTCGTCGTACTCCGGCGATTTCCACGACGACCCGGGCATTTTGGTTCCTCTGGATTCAAGAAGACACTGGCCTTCTCGCGGATGTAAATGAGAGCTGGGATTTGCAGCGAAGAGCGGTACTAGCGTCCCGCGTTAGACCTCCACCGGACTCAGCCCGGACACTAGCGCGCGCAATTCGCCGGTTGCGTGCGCGAAGCCCTCGGCGATCCGGTTGACGGCGTATTCGATGTCGTCTTCGGTGTGGTTGGCCATCACCTGCATCCGGAAACGCGCTTCGCCCTTGGCCACCCCGGGGTATTCGATGAGGTTGGCGACCAGCCCGGTGGCGTGCAATTGCCGACTCACCAGCCGGGCCATCGCCTCGGTGCCCATCTTGACGCAGACAATTGGCGACGGATCTCCGTAGGTCTCAAAACCCTTATCGGCCAGTTTGTTTCGCAGTTGCAGCACATTGTGCAGGTTCCTGGCCCGCAGCTCCTGGCCTTCGGGGCTGTCGACGATATCGAACGCCTTGAGAACAATCGCCGACTGGATCGGGGACAGCGCGTTGGAGAAGATGTTCGGTGAGGCATACATGCGCAGGTATTCGGTCACCCGGCGATGCTGGGCCGCCACGAAGCCACCGTTGGAGGCAAAGGTCTTCGAGAACGAGCCCATCACCAGGTCGACCTTGCCGATCATCGACTGCATGCCGAGGTGGCCGCGCCCGTCGGGACCCATCGACCCCAGGTCGTGAGCGACGTCAACGACAAGGGTCGCGCCGAAGTCATGCGCCAGCTCTTGCAACGCCACCAGGTCGGGCGTATCGGAGTTCATCGAGAACAACGACTCGCTGACGACCATGATCCCGTTCCTGGTGTCATGCGCGCGGATCGCTTCCAGCTTCGCCCGCACATCGTCGACATCGTTGTGCCGGAACAGATGCACATTGCGGGTCGCGGCCTGCGCGCCCTCCTGCAGGCAGGCGTGCGCGAGCCGGTCGATGACAACGTGATCGTCAGGTCGCACCAGGCCCTTGATGACGCCGAAGCCGGCGGCCCAGCCGGTCGGGAACAGGCTGACATGCTCGGCATCGACGAACCGCGAGATCCTGCGTTCCAGCGCCAGCGATACCGACGTGTTACCGACCAGCACCGACGAGCCCGCGCTGTGGACGCCGTACTCGTCGATCGCTTGCCGGGCTGCGGCCTTGATGTCGGGATGCCCAGAGAGCGAAAGATAGTCCTGCGACCCGAAGTTGACCCCCGACGTCGGCCTGCCGGCATCGTCGTACACCACCGCGTATCGCCGGGGACCCGCCTCGGTCGCGCGCGCGTACGGCCACAGTTGATGAGTTCGCCGCCGGTCCTGCCACTGGAAAAAACCGTCAACGCGGTCGACGATGTTCGGACCGCAAAGCGGACGGTAATCCTGCATGCTGCCGCCGAGGGTCGTCGGATCGGTCTTCAAGACAACGGGATTCGCTTCGATGGGATCCGCCGTGGTGGTCATTGATGCACCTTCCTGTGATTGTGTGAGCGGTAATGCTGTAGTCGCATGGTTGCCGTGGGCACCCGAATCCGTGGTGCCCTTCCCCCGCCCTCGCAGTCCAGGAACTCGCGACAGCCGCTGTCGTCACCAGTCAACGGGCGCCTGGATAGTGTTTCAACGTCCGCGGCAGTGCCCGCGTCCGCCTTACACGCCGGGCGAGCAACTGGACGAGGCGCCAAGACGCGATGCAAAATCGGTCTGGTCGACGTGACCGCGATCACAACGCAGACGTTAGGCAGCCGCAAAATGGGCGTCTAGCAGAAAATTTCGAAGGCAATGTTTCGTTTAACGCAAGTAAAATTGAGAGGTTGACAGCTCCCGCAACAGCGCTTCACCAGGCAAGAATTGCCTGCCCGGGAGTTGAGTCGGCCACCACCCTCGACTCCGAGATCGATCGGGAGACGTGCGGGTGCTCACCGCGCACAAGATGGTTCAGATCGTTGGTTTGTTGCGCCCTGGGTGCTTGTCGAGACGGCTGTTACGAATTGCTGACCGGGTCGGGGTCGCGAAGAATGGCGTTTTGCAAGGTTTTTGTGAGCCATTCCTCGAAGCGTTCGAGTGTGTGGCCCGCGTGCGACACCATCACCTCGTACATGGACGGGCTGGCGATGGCCCACACGGTGTCGATGGCATCCTCCCGGGTAACGCGCATCGCGTCGTCGGGGATCGCTGCCAGCACCGCTGCGAACGTGGTACGCCGCATCGTCTCAAGCCGATGCATTTCTTCGGCGATGGCAGTGTCGACGGCGGCTCCGTCGCGATAGGCCTTCCACGCGATTCCCATTCGCCGCGCGGCGTGGCAAAACAACGTGGCAATTTGGGCCAGCGTTCCCGCCGGGGTGGCGGGATGGAGTCGGGCGGCGTGGAACTGCCCCGACTGCGCTGGTGGAGTCTGGAGCGAACTCTCGGCGTAGGCGGCCAGCAACTCCCGTTTGCTACCCCAGGCGAGGTACAGCGTTTGCACGGTGACCCCGGCAGTCTCGGCAATCCGGTTCACCGTGGCCGCGACATACCCGACGCGAGCGAACTCTGCGCCCGCAGCCGCCACCAGCAGCCTGCGGGTTTCTGCCCGCGACGCTGCCGCCGCTTCCCGTAGTCGGGTCGTGTTGCGGGGACGCTTCTTATTCATCGCCCTCAATTCTAGTCCAACATGCTAGAGTGACGCTCTATCCTAATTGAGTGCCACTTAAATACCTTGTGAGCAGGAGTTTGTCGTGCGTCGGCAGTATCGCATCTGCGACCGTCGTGGTAAGGACACCGGGGTGCTGCGCCCCCCGCTTATCCTTCGTGGCGGCCTGACGGCCGGCGCTGGGTTCCCGCGAGCTCCTTAATGGAATCGGCGGTCCAAGCGCGCCGCTCAGCTCGAGTATTGCCGCATCGGCCCTACGTTGGCCGCCCAGCAGCCGTGCCAGGCCACGACGCCTCCCTTGCCAGGGGTCGGCATCGACCAAGTTCCAATGCACACTCCTGCGTCGTACGAAAATTTTGAGGATCTTGATGGAGCTCTATCAATTGCGTTACTTCCAAGCGGTTGCCGAAGCGGGAACGCTGCGCGATGCCGCTGAGCAGCTGATGGTTTCTCAATCGGCGGTAAGCCGGGCTGTCACACTGCTGGAGTCAGAGATCGGGGTTGAGCTGTTCACCCGGTGCGGCCGGGCCAACGAACTCAACCGGTTTGGGCGGGCGTTCTTGCGGTCGAGTATCGCGGCTCAGCGGAGCCTGAAGACGGCTGTCATGGGTGTGCGCCAGCTCGCGGGCGTCGACGCTGGCATCGTCGTCGTGGGTTTTTTGAATTCACTGGGCGTGACAGCGGTGCCCCGGTTGATCCGCCTCCATCATGATCGCAACCCGTGGTCGCAATTCGAGCTGCACCAACGCTCCGGGTCCGAGCTGGTAGACGATCTAATCAGCGGTGGCATCGATGTTTGCTTGACCTATGCGATGACCCCCGACGAAGCGCCCGGGGTATCGTGGCGCAAACTATTTACCGAACGGCTCTACGCTGTGGTCGACCGCCGTCACCCACTGGCTCAACGGGAATCGATTGGCTTCGACGAACTTGCCGATCAACCGTTTGTCGTTTTGGAACGTAATCACACCCTCCGCAGGGTCTTCGATGACGCGTGCGCGCGCCATGGCATCACGCCGACGATCGCTTTCGAAGTAACCGACATCACCACGCTGCGCGGCCTGATCGGGGCGCGCTTAGGGGTCGGTGTGCTGCCGCGCACTGCCACACCAAACCCCGACATTGCTGAGATCGCTCTCGACGACGAGCAATTGGTTCGACCGATTGCCATCGGCTGGATGGGCAATCGATACCTCCCGCCGTCGGCCGCGGCGTTCCGTGACACCGCGATAGCGATGTCCGGCCTGCCGGAAATCGTGTCCTTGGACCTGCCCGAAGTATGTTTCGACGCGGCTGAGCAGGCTATCGCGGGGTGAGGGGAGCGCCGTCACGGCACCCGCTCAGCTCAGTGATCGATGGCTTGTGCCAAGGGGTTTCGAGGCGGTGGCGCGTGGACCAGATACTTGCGCCAGAGGCAACAGTGTGTTCGTAACCTTGTTCTAGACGCTGATTTACAGGGTGCTTAGCGTTCTCGCTGTGAGCAAGGTCGCACTCGTCAGCCTGATGGGCGCGGACGGAGGGTGTTGTCGGCCACAAGCGGATTTCGGGAATCCGCACGGGTTATTTTGCGCCCGCCGACGCTGTCAGCGATTTCAGTGATGCGGAGGGAGCGACGCGATGCCGTTAGTGAGAGTGATGCCGGAGCCAGTGGTGGCGGCGGCCTCGGATTTGGCGAGGCTGGGTTGGGCGATCAGCGATGCCAACGCGGCCGTGGTGGGCTCGACCACGTCGGTGCTGGCCGCCGGAGCCGATGAGGTATCGACGGCCATTGCGGGGTTGTTGGGCAGCCACGCCAGGCAGTATCAGGCGTTCAGTGCGCAGGTGGCGGTGTTTCATGACCGGCTTGTGCACGCCTTGAGTGCGGGTGCCAGATCGTATGCGGCGGCTGAGGCCGCCAACGTGTCGTCGTTGCAGGCCGTCGAGCAACAGGCGCTGAGTGCGGCCAACGCTTCGACCGAAGGGCTGCTGGGGCGCCCGTTGACCGGCAATGGCGCCAACGGGACGGCGCCGGGGCAGGCCGGCAAACCGGGTGGGCTGTTGTATGGCAACGGCGGTAACGGGGCGCCGGGCGGCAGCGCGGGGGTGGCCGGTGGTGCCGGCGGCTCGGCCGGACTATTGGGCAACGGCGGCGCCGGTGGGGCTGGTGGCGCGGGTGCGTCCGGGGGCGCTGGCGGCAACGGCGGCCTGATGGGGGGCAACGGCGGCAACGGCGGGGCCGGGGGCACCGCCACGGTTTCCGGCCAAAATGGCGGCGCCGGCGGGGCCGGTGGGGCCGCCGGGCTGAGAGGCGCCGGCGGCGCCGGCGGCGCCGGCGGCGACGGCTTTGCGGGCGCTGCCGGGACCAATGGTCTCAATCCTGGGGATACCGGCGGCGCGGGTCAGGCCGGCGGGGGCGGCGGTGCCGGCGGCCACGGCGGAAACGGCGGTTCGCTCTCGGGTAGCGCGGGAAACGGTGGCGCCGGCGGTAACGGTGCGCTGGGCGGCGCCGGCGGGGCGGGCATCGATGGTGCCGATGGGAAGGCGGCCGGCGCTGCCGGTCAGGCCGGCGGCAGTGGCGGAGCGGGCGGAAATGGCGGGGCCGGCGGGCAGGGCGGGATGGGCGGAACCGCCCCACACGGCACGGCCGGCACCGCCGGCGCGGGTGGGGCCGCCGGGAACGGCGGTGGTGGCGGTGCGCCCGGCAACGGCGGGTCGGGCCACGATGGCGACACGAACAGCCTCGACGGCGGGGCCGGCGGTGCCGGTGGTAACCCCGGCGCGGGCGGATCCGGCGGGCGTGGTGGCACCGGTTCGAGCACTGGGATGTCCGGTTCGGCCGGCGCTTCCCCCGCCGCACCGGGTGGCAACGGCGGCAAAGGCGGGGCCGGCGCCGCCGCCATCGCCTTCGGCCAATCCGGCGGGGCCGGCGGGGCCGGAGGCAACGCGGGACTGAGGGGCAGCGGTGGCGACGGCGGCGCCGGCGGCGACGGCTTTGCGGGCGCTGCCGGGACCAATGGTCTCAACCCTGGGGATACCGGCGCCACAGGTCAGGCCGGCGGGGGCGGCGGTGCTGGCGGCCACGGCGGAAACGGCGGTTCGCTCTCGGGTAATGCGGGAAATGGTGGCGCCGGCGGTAACGGTGCGCTGGGCGGCGCCGGCGGGGCGGGCGCCGATGGTGCCGATGGGCAGGTCGCTAGCGCTGCCGGTCAGGCCGGCGGCAGCGGCGGAGCGGGCGGAAACGGCGGGGCCGGCGGGCAGGGCGGGATGGGCGGAACCGCCCCACACGGCACGGCGGGCACCGCCGGCGCGGGTGGGGCCGGCGGGAACGGCGGTGGTGGCGGTGCGCCCGGCAACGGCGGGTCAGGCCACGACGGCGATGCGAACAGCCTCGACGGCGGCGCTGGCGGCGCCGGTGGTAACCCCGGCGCGGGTGGATCCGGCGGGAGTGGCGGCACCGGTTCGAGCACCGGGGTGTCCGGTTCGGCCGGTGCTTCCCCCACCGCCCCGGGCGGCAACGGCGGTAACGGCGGTAACGGTTACCGCGCCACTACCACCGACGCCAACGGCAACGGCGTCGGTGGCGGGGTCGGTGGGGCCGGCGGCAACGGTGGGCAGTACGGCAACGGCGGCAATGGCGGTAACGGCGCAGACGGCGCGGCTGGTGCCACTGGGGCGGCCGGCGGCTCAGGCAACAACGGGGCCGATCCCAACGGCGTTGGCGGTGGCTACGGTGGCGCCGGTGGGGCCGGCGGCAACGGCGGCGCCGGCGGGCAGTACGGCAACGGGGGCACCGGCGGCGCCGGGGGCGCCGGTGGGGCCGGCGCGGCTGGTGGGGCCGGCGCGAATGGTGTCAGCGGAGTTAATGACGGGGCCGGCGGCGCCGGCGGAACCGGCGGCAGAGGCGGTGCCGGCGGCAACGGCGGAAGCGGTGGCAGCGCCGGGCAGTACGGCAATGGCGGCAACGGCGGCACCTCTGGTGAGGCGGGTGCCGGGGGCCGTGGCGGGGACGGCGGCGCCGGCGCGGATGCCACCAGCGATAGCCCCGTAGGCGGCGCCGGCGGTGCGGGTGGCAACGGCGGGGATGCCGGCATTAACGGCAACGGCGGCAACGGCGGCAACGGCGGCTCGATCTCCGGTAACGGCGGTAACGGAGGCAGCGTCGGGAGCGCCACTACCTACATCTACGGTGCCTCGGGCGGCGACGGCGGCAACGCCGGCAGCGGCGGCTCAGCCCTGGCGGCCAATTCCGGCGGCGCCGGCGGGGCCGGTGGCCACGGCGGGGCCGGGGGCGAAGGCGCCGCGGGCGGTAACGGCGGAAGTGGTGGGAACGGCGGCTCGACGGCCGGCAACGGTGGCTGGGGCGGCTCCGGCGGCAACGCGGGCGACGGCGGCCTCGGTGGCTATGGCGGGGCCGGAGGTGCCGGCAACGCGACCAACTCGGGTGGCAACGGCGGTGCCGGCGGGGATTACGGCAACGGCGGGAACGGCGGGGGCGGCGGTAACGGCGGCGGCGCCACCACTAGCTCCGGCTATTACAACAGCAGCGGTAGCTCTGGTTGGGGCGGCTTCGCCGGCGCCGGCGGAGACGGCGGGAACGGTGGCGGTCTCGATGCCCTCGGCCAGCCCTTGCAGAACGGCGGGGATGGCGGGGCCGGCAATTTGGGCGGTGCCGGTGGCAACGGCGGCAACGCCGGCAACGGCGGCGACGGCGGCAGCGCCGGCAATCGCGGAATCGGCTATTACAAAGGGGCCGGGACCCTCGGCGGGAACGGTGGCGTCTACGGACCTCCCGGGCGCGGCGGGACTGGCGGCGCCGACTTTGGCGGTGGCCAGGCCCCCGACGGGAGCACCGGCAACGTCGGCAAGTACGGCAACCACGGCAACCAAACCCAACACTGACGAGGGGCCAACTGCTCAGGAGTTGCGTTTTGAGTGCTGCCAACTCGGGCCATCGTGAGCCGCAGCATGTGCTCGTTCGAGGTGAGCAGCGGCGAGACCACCATACGATCTGCCCCCGGCGTCGCGTTGGGGCAAAGCACGGACCCGCCCGCCCGGCTCGACCAGATCACCCCGTTCGTCCCGGGGTTGCCGTCGCTGCATTCTGGCCGTCGGGCTGGGGGGGCAAACCATGCCACCGCCGCCACCGCCCGCTCCGGCGCCCCACTCACACAAGACATCTGGTCGCTCCCGCCGCACGACGGCCCATCAGAACCGACACCGCCCAAACCGAGTGAGCCCGCACTCGGGGGGTTGCTGACAGCATCGGCGTGTGCAAAAAACCATGCCGATTCGCGAAACCCGCTTGTGGCCGGAGCCCGCGACCGTTCTGCACGAGCGCAGCCGCAGCCCCATCCGCGCACCGTCGAATCGGGCTGACCAGTGCGGCCTCGCTCAGAACATCAACACTCGGCACCCTTTACATCGTTGTGGCAGCAGAGCTTTTGCCCTTTAGCGGGCTGCAGCGACGGGCAGGCAAATAGGCATACAGCCGTTGCGCGGCTACCGCGCGGCGCTCGAGGGGCTTTGGTTATGACCTGCCAGCACAGTCTCTTTGGGTCCCAGGCTTTGCGCGCACAAACTTGCGCCACGTGCAAGAGAGTGTTCGTGATCTTTTGCTAGACGCTGCTTTTGGGGCTACGTACGTTTGGGTTTGGCGACAGCATCAGGTCGGTCGATCGACGTGTTGTTGCCGCGGTTGGAAGCGACTTCACATTGGAGCGGCTGTAAATCATTGGACTTTGTGATCGCGGCCGGGCCGGCCCTTTGCTCAGGGGTCCACAAGTGCTTGCCGGATTGCGTAGGTCTTCTTTCGTGATACGTGGGTGCGGGTGGGATGTGCTGAGTTTTTGACCGCCGTCACAGGTCGGGGCGAAGCGTGGTTTGAGGGCGGTGGCCTTGAATTACCGCTTTCAACATGATCTGGGTGTCACGCCGGGTCGTGAAGAGAAAGAGATACGAGATGTCGTATGTGATTGCTGCGCCCGCACTAATGGATGCGGCGGCAACGGATCTGGCTGCGGTGGGGTCATCGATTAGCGCGGCGAATGCGGCGGCGGCGATCCCTACGACGGCGGTGGCGCCTCCCGCTGCCGATGAGGTGTCGGCGGCAATCTCGCAGGTGTTTGGCGGCTATGCCCGGCAGTTTCAGGTGCTCAGCGCGCGTGCGGGGCTGTTTCATGAGGAGTTTGCGTACGCGTTGCGTGTGGCTGCGGGGGGCTATGCGGGTGCGGAGGCCGCCAGCGCGTACCCGCTGCGGTCGGCGGCGCAAAGTCAGTGGTTTTCGCCTTGGGAGATGCTGACCGGGCGCCCGCTGCTCGGCAATGGCGCTGACGCGACGACTCCCGGCGGCAACGGTGGGGCCGGCGGGTGGTTGTTCGGCAACGGCGGCAACGGGGCGGCCGGTGCGGCCGGGCTGAACGGCGGTGCCGGCGGGGCGGCGGGCCTGTTCGGCGCCGGCGGGGCCGGGGGGGCCGGGGGGACCGGCGCGGCTGGGAACGGGCAGGTCGGTGGGGCCGGCGGCAACGGCGGGGCCGGCGGCAACGGCGGGGCCGGCGGCCTGATCGGCGGGGCCGGCGGTAACGGCGGCGACGGCGGGGCCGGTGGGGCCGGCGGCACCGGCTTTAGCGGTGGTGCCGGGGGGGCCGGCGGCCATGGTGGTTCGGCCAGTACGGGTGGCACCAACGGATCGGGCGGAGTGGGCGGTAACGGCGGGGCCGGCGGGGCTGGCGGGTCGGGTGCCGTCGACACCGGCAACGGCGGCGGTAATGGCGGTGCCGGCGGGGCCGGTGGTCGAGGCGGCGCCGGTGGGGCGGCCGGCACCGGGGGCAGCGGCGGGACCGTGGGCGCCGGCGGGGTCGGTGGGGCCGGCGGGCAGGGCGGCATGGGCGCCGCCGGCACACCCGGCACCGGTGATGCCGCCGGCGGTGGCGGCTGGGGCGGGAACGGCGGCCAGGGCGGCAGTGCCGGCGGCAGCGGCGGAAGTAGCGGCAGCGGCGGGGCCGGCGGCGCGGCTGGGGCTGGCGGGGCGGGCGGGTCTGGTGCCGTGGATACCGGCGGCGGCGGCGGTAACGGTGGCGCCGGTGGGGCCGGCGGGCAGGGCGGCGCCGGTGGGGCGGCCGGCGCGGTGGGTGGTGGCGGGATCGTGGGCGCCGGCGGGGTCGGTGGGGCCGGCGGGCAGGGCGGCATGGGCGCGGCCGGCACACCCGGCACCGGTGATGCCGCCGGCGGTGGCGGCTGGGGCGGGAACGGCGGCCAGGGCGGCAGTGCCGGCGGCAGCGGCGGAAGTAGCGGCAGCGGCGGGGCCGGCGGCGCGGCTGGGGCTGGCGGGGCGGGCGGGTCTGGTGCCGTGGATACCGGCAGCGGCGGCGGTAACGGTGGCGCCGGTGGGGCCGGCGGGCAGGGCGGCGCCGGTGGGGCGGCCGGCGCGGTGGGTGGTGGCGGGATCGTGGGCGCCGGCGGGGTCGGTGGGGCCGGCGGGCAGGGCGGCATCGGGATGGACGGTAGGTCGGGGACCGGTGATGCCGCCGGCGGTGGCGGCTGGGGCGGGCAGGGCGGCCAGGGCGGCAGTGCCGGTGGCAGCGGCGGAAGTAGCGGCAGCGGCGGGGCCGGCGGCGCGGCTGGGGCTGGCGGGGCGGGCGGGTCTGGTGCCGTGGATACGGGCGGCGGCGGCGGTGACGGTGGCGCCGGTGGGGCTGGCGGGCAGGGCGGCGCTGGTGGGGCGGCCGGCGCGGTGGGTGGTGGCGGGATCGTGGGCGCCGGCGGGGTCGGTGGGGCCGGCGGGCAGGGCGGCATGGGCGCCGCCGGCACACCCGGCACCGGTGATGCTGCCGGCGGTGGCGGCTGGGGCGGGCAGGGCGGCCAGGGCGGCAGTGCCGGTGGCAGCGGCGGAAGTAGCGGCAGCGGCGGGGCCGGCGGCGCGGCTGGGGCTGGCGGGGCGGGCGGGTCTGGTGCCGTGGATACGGGCGGCGGCGGCGGCGGTGACGGTGGCGCCGGTGGGGCCGGCGGGCAGGGCGGCGCTGGTGGGGCGGCCGGCGCGGTGGGCGGCGGCGGGATCGTGGGCGCCGGCGGGGTCGGTGGGGCCGGCGGGCAGGGCGGCATCGGGATGGACGGTAGGTCGGGGACCGGTGATGCCGCCGGCGGCGGCGGCTGGGGCGGGCAGGGCGGCCAGGGCGGCAGTGCCGGTGGCAGCGGCGGAAGTAGCGGCAGCGGTGGAGCCGGCGGCGCGGCTGGGGCCGGCGGGGCGGGCGGGTCTGGTGCCGTGGATACCGGCAGCGGCGGCGGTAACGGTGGCGCTGGCGGGGCCGGCGGGCAGGGCGGCGCCGGTGGGGCGGCCGGCGCGGTGGGCGGCGGCGGGATCGTGGGCGCCGGCGGGGCCGGTGCAGCTGGCGGGCAGGGCGGTATGGGCGCCGCCGGCACACCCGGCACCGGTGACGCCGCCGGCGGCGGCGGCCAGGGCGGGCAGGGCGGCCAGGGCGGTAGCGCCGGTGGCAGCGGCGGAACCAGCGGCAGCGGTGGAGCCGGCGGCGCGGCTGGGGCCGGCGGGGCTGGCGGGTCTGGCGCCGCGGACACCGGTGGCGGCGGCGCTCACGGCGGCACCGGCGGGGCCGGTGGGGCTGGCGGGCAGGGCGGCACCGGTGGGGCGGCTGGCGCGGTGGGCAGCGGCGGGACCGTGGGCACCGGTGGGGCCGGTGCAGCTGGCGGGCAGGGCGGTATGGGGGCGGACGGTAAGTCGGGGACCGGTGACAATGCCGGCGGCGGCGGCCAGGGCGGGCGGGGCGGCCAGGGTGGTAGCGCCGGCGGCAGCGGCGGAACCAGCGGCAGCGGCGGGGCCGGCGGCACGGGCGGGACCGGCGGGGCTGGCGGCTCGGGCGTGGGCACCGACGCCGGCGCCGGTGGCACGGGCGGGGCAGGCGGCCAGGGCGGTAAGGGCGGGGCGGCGGGCACCTTGGGCAGCGGCGGCACCGCCGGACTGGGAGGTGACGGCGGTACCGGTGGGGTCGGTGGGACCGGCATGACCACGGGCGGCATGCCCGGCGGGACCGGCGGCAGCGGCGGGGCCGGCGGCAACGGAGGGGCCGGCGTGGACATCCCGGGTGCCAGCAGCGCCGGCGGTCACGGCGGGCCCGGCGGCGCCGGCGGCCATGGCGGTCACGGCGGCGTCAGCGGCGGCACCGGCGGCACCGGCACCGGGCCCACCGGTGCCCTCGGCGGCGCCGGCGGCCCCGGCGGGGCCGGCGGCGCCGGCGGGTCGGGGGACGTCTACGTCCTCAACAGTCACGACGGGACGGTGTCGGTGATCGACCCCGTCACCAACACCGTCGTCGCCACCGTCGGGGTCGGCTCTAACCCATCGACGATGGTGGTCAACCCCGACGGCGGCGCCGTCTACGTCGCCAACTACTCCAGCGGCACGGTGTCGGTGATCAGCACCGCCAGCAACGCCGTCACCGCCACCATCGGGGTCGGCACCGGCCCGGAGGCGGTGGTGGTCAACCCCACCGGAAGCGCCGTCTACGTCACCAACTATGGCAGCAACAACGTGTCGGTGATCAACACCGCCAGCAACACCGTCACCGCCACCATCGGGGTCGGCAAAGGCCCTTACGCGGTGGCGGTCAACCCCACCGGCAGCGCCGTTTACGTCACCAACAACAACGACTACACCGGCCCCTCCAGCCAAGACGGCAGCGTGTCGGTGATCAACACCGCCAGCAACACCGTCGTCGCCACCGTCGGGGTCGGCCTCGCCCCGGACTCGCTGGCGGTCAACCCCACCGGCAGCGCCGTCTACGTCGCCAACCAGGGCAGCGGCACGGTGTCGGTGATCAGCACCGCCAGCAACGCCGTCACCGCCACCATCGGGGTCGGCACCGGCCCGGACGCGGTGGCGGTCAACCCCACCGGCAGCGCCGCCTACATCACCAACTACGGCAGCAATAACGTGTCGGTGATCAACACCGCCACCAACACCGTCACCGCCACCGTCGGGGGCTTCTACGAGCCGGTGGCGGCGGTGCTCAACCCCACCGGCAGCGCCGTCTACGTCCCCAACTTCGAGGCGAACTGGGTGTCGGTGATCAGCACCGCCACCGACGCCGTGACCAACACCTTGGACGTCGGCTTCGAGCCGCACGCGGTGGCGTTCAACCCCACCGGCAGCGCCGTCTACGTCGCCAACTACTACGACGACACGGTGTCGGTGATCGACCCCACCAACTACTACGGTATTCCCCTTGCTACTGTCACGGTCGGCATCGAACCGTGGGCCTTGGTGGTGGCGTGACCGGCCCGTCGGCACTGTCATCCCTGAAGGGGCGGGGCCGGTCAACTCGTTGTCGACCAGTGGTATTGCTGGCTTTGGGCCTCCGTGCTGGCAGCATCGGGTAAGGACGGCTGTCACAGTTGTTGGCCTGCAAGGTTCGTGTGGCCGCGCTGCGGATCAAGTCCGGTTCAGCGAACCCGTCTCCGAAGCTGGTCACCCTGGTCGCCGGGATGTGTGGGCGCGGACCGCGTCGACGACCTCGACATCGTGTGAGCCGGTGGACTGAAAACCCTCTTCGGCGCCGTGTATGTGCCTTCGACAGTCGGAAAGTTGCTGCGGGAGTTCACCTTCGGACATGTCCGGCCGTTGGAATCGGTGCTACGAGAGCCCCTGGCCAGGCTGCGCCAGCGGGTAGATCTGTTGCACGGTGCTGATCGGCGGGCGTTCGTCGATATCGACTCGCCGCCGCGTCCGGTCTAGGCCACGCCAAACATGGTGCCAGCTATGGGCACACCAAAATCGCCGGCAAGCAGATCCTGCGCAAGGACCTGTCGCCGCCGATCGCCACAATCCGCACAGACCAGAGCGCCCCGGTGATCACCGGCGCCAGGTTGCGGGCGGGAAGGGGCAACTCCGGCAAGCCAAGGCCGTAGGTTTCTTACCGGGCCAGCTGATTGGTTACCTGGGGATTGACCGGTGACGAGAGTGCCTCAAAGCCAATCCTTACGCAGGATGCACGGGTTTTTTCACAACCGTCTGCTAGACGAAGATGTATGGGCTGCTTAGCGTTTCGGAGAGCTAGTAAGGAGTACGCGGATGACGCCAATTTCACGCAGCACGCTGTTGACGCTCTTGAGAGACACGTCCTGTTTGGACGCGGCGCCGAGACTTGGTTCCCTCACCTCGATCCTGGGCGTGGAAGATCCTCGCGGCACCGCCGCACGTGCCTAGGGCCGCGCGAATTACCCTGCGATCAAGCCGTTCCGAAGAAGATTCTGCGGGCTGCTGGTGACCCCACATCTAGAGCGAAGAGTTGCGGAAGCCAGCGCAGCCCGCCAGGTCGTAGTCCGACCTTTTAACCGCGGCATCCCTCCCAGAGCGGCTGCCTGCGTGAAGCCCGGTGACTGACGTGGAAAGTGAAGTAATGTGTGGACACGCAACGCGAATCTCGGCTTTGCGCAAAAGAACTGGGCGTTTTGGCCGAACCAATCGACATGATCGTGCTCGCGCCGCACTTCTCGGGACACGCGGTACAGTACGGCCGCGGCCCTGTTATCCGGTCACCACACCACCTCTGTGCAGCGTCCGCGACCGCGCTGCTTCTCATCGGCGTTGCAAGGGACGCGATTTTCGGAAAACCGCAGCGTGGCAACGACAGCGACAAGTACCACGCCTGCCTGGATGTGGGTTCGGAGAATGACTTGGCGGTCATGTGCCGACTGGCCGCCACCGCCGATGTGTTTGCTTCGACCTACCGTCGGCGGTGAACAGGCGCTTCGACCTGATTCCGAAATCTCCTGCAGACGTCAGCCAAAATGGATTGGTCTCATGTCACCAACCGCCTGCGGTCGCTGCGGGCCTTGGCGGGACCGGCCCGGATTCGACCAAAACGCACAAGCGGCTTCGGGAGTGGCGATGGCGAGGCCGAGGCGGCGCGCCCCAGTTCTCGCCGTCGAGGGCGGTGCCTACCACGTCAAGGTATCGCTCACGCGCAGCGCGATGTGGGTTCAAGTGCTTGGCCTGCTTGACAAATCGCCTCGTATCTTACGGCGCCGACCCGGCGTCGTGGCCATCCGACGACTAGCACCCAAGGGCTCAAACAGGGAGGCGGCCGCCGATCGTGCACCGCTTCTGCCCGCCGAAAACCATGTTCTGTCCCCTCGAACGTCGCGCCCAATATTTCTTCTTAGGAAGGAGTTTGGTGATTCTTGGTGGAGCTTTAACAGTTGCGTTAGTTCCAAACGGTTGCCGAGACGGGCACGCTGCGTAACGCTGCCGAGAAGCTGTCGGTATCGCGATCGGCGGTCAGCCGGGCCATCGCCATGCTCGAATCCGAGATCGGGGTGGAGGTGTTCACCCGGCCTGGTCGATCCAACGGACGCAACCGGTTCGGCGAGGCGTTTCTGCGGGCAAGCCTGGCGGCTCAGCGCGGCCTCGCCACACCGGTGGCCGGCGTCTGCGAACTCGCGGGCGTCGACGCCGGCACGGTCGGGCCGGGATTCCTTGTTTCACTGGGCATGGCTACCGTGCCGCGACTGCTTCGCCATCACCACGACCGCTACCCGGGGGGCAATGTGAATTGCACCCCTGGGCCGGACCCGCACTGATCAACGACCTGGCCAGTCGCGTCATCGACGTATTTCTCAGTTACCCAATGGCATTCGACGAGTCTCTGGGTTCAGCCGGCACAGATTGTTCAACCAGAAGCTGTATGCTGCCGTCGATCGGGAACACGCGCTAGCTCACCGGAAGCTGATCGGCTTCGACGAACTCGGCGGCCAGTTCGTGGTCCTCGGCCGCGACCACACCCTGCGGCGGAGCTTCGACGATGCGTGCGCCCGTCAGGGCGTCACGCCCACGATTTCGTTCGAGGGAACCGACATCACCACCGCCACGCGGCCTGATCAGCGCACGCTGGGGAATGGGTCTGCTGTCTCAGGCCGCCACACCATCGACCGACATCGTCGAAATCGCCATTGATAACGAGGAAATCGTCAGAGCCATTGCGGTCGGTTCGATGGCCAGCAGGTATCTTCCGCCCTCGGCCGCCTCGTTTCGGTGACACCGCTATAGCGACATGCCGACTGCCCGAGCAAGTTTCCCGAAGTTGACTCGGCATCGGCCGTGACCGATTAACACTCGTCCCTTACAAACTTCGCGCCCGGTCGTTCTTGAGGTACCTGCTCAGACGGTGGACACCGAGGCCGCCAAGATGTGGGCGAATCAGGCGTTTCGCAACTTCTCGAGGATGCTGGATGCGGCGCGGAGGACAAAGATCCAACCCTGACTTGCGTTGGGCGCAAAGGTGTGTTCGTAACCTTCTACTGGACGCCACGAAGCGTAACGGGTCAGTCTGACAGGAGGCCCTGTACGGAGCGCGTTTGTCACGCCGGTGATGCAGAAACCGCAGAACCGCGGCGGGCCGCGAACTTTCATGTGTTTCCGTGCAGGAGGAAAGGCCATGTCGTTTATGAATGTGGTGCTGGAGGTGGCGGCGTTGTTCGGCGAGGGCACCACCGGCCTGCTGGCGGGAGTGCCGGCGGCAGGTGAGCACGCTTGGACACTGACCGCCACCGATACCGTGACCGGTTGGACCGAGAGCCCCGGCCTGCCCAACACCGCCGGCAAGTCGGTGCTCGCTGCGCTCGACGAGATCGCTTCGTTGATGCCGTTGCCGATCCTCGGCGTGGGCAGCGACAACGCCAGCGAATTCATCAACGCCTACCTGTTGGGCTGGTGCCAGAAGCGCCAGATCACCTTCACCCGATGGCGGGTGGGCGATAGGAACGACGGCTCTCACGTCGAGCAGAAGAACTGCGCCATCGTGCGCGTCGTGGCCGGCTACCACCGCTACGAGACCGCGGCAGAAGTGTTGCTGCTCAACAAGACCTGGACGCTGCGGTCGCAGCTGACCAACTACTTCTACCCGCAGCAGAAACTCATCTCCAAGACCCGTGTCGGAGCGAAAGTGTCGAAGAGGTACGACCGAGCGACAAGCCCATACAACCGCACCGAACAACACGACACCGTCAGCGACGAGGACAAGGCGGTCCTCGCCGACACCTACGCCGGCATCAACCCCTCCGTCGTACAGCGCCAGATCCAGGCCCTGACCAGCGAGCTAGAAATCCTCGCCGCCAGCAAGGCGGTCAAGCATCACCGGTTTCATGCACAGCTCGTCGGCCCCACAGCGCCGCATGTCATATCGAACTGAAGGGACCCACGATGTCGTCGTTTCTGATCGCAGCTCCGGAGGCTTTGGCTTCGGCGTCTACGGATTTGAGTGGGATCGGGGAGGCGATCAGGCAAGCCGGTTCGGCGGCGGCGCCCTCGACGACTCAGATTGTGGCCGCGGCCGGGGACGAGGTGTCGGCGGCGATCTCGCAGGTGTTTGGGGGCTATGCCCGGCAGTTTCAGGTGCTCAGCGCGCGGGCAGCATCGTTTCACCACCAGTTTGTGCAGATGCTGGATGTCGGCGCCCGCAGCTATGGGGCCGCGGAGGCGGTCAACGCCGCACCGCTGCAGTCCTTGACGCAGGACTTGGAGGGCCTGGCGATATTTTCCCCGATAAAGGACCTGACGGGGCGCCCGCTGGCGGGCAACGGCACCGACGGGGCGCCGGGGACGGGGCAGCCCGGTGGCAATGGCGGATGGCTGTTCGGTAATGGCGGCACCGGCGGATCCGGTGCACCCGGGCAGGCGGGTGGGGCCGGCGGGTCGGCGTTCTGGTTCGGTAACGGCGGGTCCGGCGGGGCCGGCGGTGCTGGTACCACCGGCGGCAGCGGCGGTGTCGGCGGTGCCGGCGGGGTTAGCGGGAAGTTCTCCGGCAATGGCGGTGCCGGCGGCGCTGGCGGGGACGGCGGTGCCGGCGGGGCTGGCGGTGCCGGCGGGGCCGGCGGCGCTGCGGGCGGGGCCGGCGGGAATGGCGGTGCTGGCGGTGTGGGCGGGGCCGGCGGCACCGGCACCACAGGCTCAATCAACGGCGGCGCCGGCGGGGTCGGCGGTGCGGGCGGGTCCGGGGGCCTGCTGCTGCCCAACGTCGGAGCCGACATCAACGCCGCGGAGACCGCGATAAGCAACGGCATCGCGAGCCTGCCGCCGCTGCCCCCCGTGACGTTGCCGCCGTTGCCGCCGCTTCCCGACATCAGCGCCGACATCCACGCCGCGGAGACCGCGATCAGCAACGCCATCGCGAGCCTGCCGCCGCTGCCGCACGTGACGTTGCCGCCGTTGCCGCCGTTGCCGCCGCTGCCCAACATCAGCGCCGACATCAACGCCGCGTGGATCGCGATCAGCGACGGCATCGCGAGCCTGCCGCCGCTGCCGCACGTGACGTTGCCGCCGTTGCCCCACATCAGCACCGTCAGCAACGACGCTACCGGGATATTCACCATCACCTTGAACCTGCCGCTGCTGCACCCCCCGACGTTGCCGCCGTTGCCGCCGCTGCCGCCGTTGCCGCCGTTGCCGCCGCTGCCCAGCCTGAGCCTGCCGCCGCTGCCCAGCCTGACGTTGCCGCCGTTACCGGTGCTGATCAGCGCCGACAGCAACACGGCTACCGGGATGCTCGACATCAACTTGAGCTTGCCCTTGCCGCCCACCCTGAGCCTGCCGCCGCTGCCCAGCCTGAGCCTGCCGCCGCTGCCCAATATCAACGTGAGCCTGTCGCAGCTCATCGGCCACGGCGGCAACGGTGGTATGGGCGGGAACGGCGGCACCACCAGCTTCAACGGCGGCGTCGGCGGCGCGGGCGGCAACGGCGGCGCCGGCGGCAACGGCTTCAACGGCGGCCAGGGCGGCAACGGCGGCACCGCCGGCGCCGGCGTCCTCAACACCACTACCAGCGGCACCATCGCCGGAGGTGGTGGTGGCGGCGGCGGTGCCGGGGGCAGCACCTATTTCTTTGCCTCTTCGTTTGGTGGTACGGCGGGCACCGGCGGCGGTGGCGGTGCCGGCGGCGTGGCCGAAATAATCGGCTCCAGCATCGGCGCCACCGGCGGCATGGGCGGTGGCGGTGGCGGTGGCACCTTATTGCTTGCCGGTCTCGGCGGTGGCTCTGGTGGCGGTGGGGGCGGTGGTGGCGCCGTCAGCGTCGGTGCCAGCTCGTCCGCCACCGGCGGCACCGGCGGCACCGGCGGAGGCGGCTATACCTATGACAACGGGTTGTTCGGTTACAGCGGCGGCGGTGGTGGTGGGGGAGGCTCGGCCGGGACGTTTGCAGCCGGCAACGTCGCCGCTGCCGCTGGTGGCGGCGGCGGCGGTGGCACTGGCTTGCTAGACACCGGCGGCAACGGCGGCTCCGGTGGCGGGACCGCCACTGATGGTGGGGGCGCCACTGTTGGTGGGGGCGTCGGTGGCACCGGCGGCACCAGCAGCACCAGCGGCGCTCCCGGTCAGGCCGGCACCGGCACCGCAAGCGGCGGCGGCTACGTCAACGGTGGCTTCCAAGGCTTCCTCATCGACGTCTTCGGAGGCGGAGGCGGCGGTGGCGGCGGTGGCGGCGCCTACGCCTCCGGGCAGTACGCCTTGGCCTGGGGCGGCTCCGGCGGCTATGGCGGCCCCGACGGCTAGCACCCGATGCTGAGCACCAGTCTTTACGGACTGGGCTTCCGCATCCGGTGTGCACTGCGCCGGATGCCGAGAGGGTGTATTTCTTTCGCCCTGGGCGCGGCCGGGCAGCGGCCGCCGGCGGCGGCGCTGCAGCGTGCCCCGGCAGCGGCAGCACACGACCACGCGCGATGACACCACGGACCGCAGCATCCTTTGGTGCGTGGTTTCTAACCCGTCGGCGTGGCCTTCGCGACTGAGCATCCGGTAGGCGCGCATTTGGAATATCGCGTCGATCGTTTCTGGCGGCGGCGCCGGTGGCGGGGAGAGCCACCCGGTTGGGCGCCATGGCTGTCGCAGACGGCGACTAAAGGCTACGCATCAAGGATCGCCGGGCCGGTGCGTAGTCGGTTGGGGAGGGCAGCAAGTCCGAAGTTGCTCAATGGCTGCCGACGAACATGAAGCCCATCGCATTCAGCGCAGGGGCACCTGTCGGTGCCGGGCTCTACCCTGGGTGGCATGGCTTTCGCCACCGAACATCCGGTAGTAGCGCATTCGGAATACCGCGCCGTTGACGAGGTCGTGCGCGTGGGTGGCCACTTCGAGGTGGTCAGTCCCCACGTCCCGGCCGGCGACCAGCCGGCCGCCATCGAGGAGCTGCAGCGGCGGATCCTGGGGGGTGAGCGCGATGTGGTGCTGCTGGGGGCCACCGGCACCGGGAAGTCCGCGACCACCGCGTGGCTGATCGAGCGCCTGCAGCGGCCCACCCTGGTGATGGCGCCCAACAAGACGCTGGCCGCCCAGCTGGCCAACGAACTGCGAGAGATGTTGCCGCACAATGCGGTTGAGTACTTCGTGTCGTACTACGACTACTACCAGCCGGAGGCGTACATCGCGCAGACCGACACCTACATCGAAAAGGACAGCTCGATCAACGACGACGTGGAGCGGCTTCGGCATTCCGCGACGTCGTCGCTGCTGTCGCGCCGCGATGTGGTGGTGGTGGCCTCGGTGTCCTGCATCTACGGGCTGGGCACGCCGCAGTCCTACCTGGACCGCTCCGTCGAGCTGCAGGTCGGCACCGAGGTGGCCCGGGACGGGCTGCTGCGTCTGCTGGTCGACGTGCAGTACACCCGCAACGACATGTCGTTCACCCGCGGCTCGTTCCGGGTGCGGGGCGACACCGTGGAAATCATCCCGTCCTACGAGGAGCTCGCCGTTCGCATCGAGTTCTTCGGCGACGAGATCGAGGCGTTGTACTACCTGCACCCGCTGACGGGAGAGGTGATACGCCAGGTCGACTCGCTGCGGATCTTCCCCGCCACCCACTACGTGGCCGGGCCCGAGCGGATGGCGCAGGCGATCTCGACCATCGAAGAAGAATTGTCCGAACGCTTGTCCGAATTAGAGGGCCAGGGCAAGCTGCTGGAGGCCCAGCGGCTGCGTATGCGCACAAGCTATGACATCGAGATGATGCGCCAGGTCGGGTTCTGCTCGGGTATTGAAAATTACTCAAGGCATATAGATGGCAGGGGCCCGGGCTCACCTCCCGCAACACTCCTCGACTACTTCCCGGAGGATTTCCTGCTCGTCATCGACGAGTCGCATGTCACGGTGCCGCAGATCGGCGGCATGTACGAGGGCGACATGTCGCGGAAGCGAAACCTGGTCGAGTACGGTTTCCGGCTGCCGTCGGCGTGCGACAACCGCCCGCTGACCTGGGAGGAATTCGCCAACCGCATCGGGCAGACGGTGTACCTGTCCGCGACCCCGGGACCTTATGAGCTCAGCCAGGCCGCCGGAGAGTTCGTCGAGCAGGTGATCCGGCCGACCGGCCTGGTGGACCCGAAGGTGGTGGTCAAGCCCACTAAGGGGCAGATCGACGACCTGATCGGCGAGATCCGCAAACGCGCCGACGCCGACCAGCGCGTGTTGGTGACGACGCTGACCAAGAAGATGGCCGAAGACCTCACCGACTACCTGTTGGAGATGGGCATCCGGGTGCGCTACCTGCACTCTGAGGTCGACACGTTGCGCCGCGTGGAACTGCTACGGCAGCTGCGGCTCGGCGACTACGACGTGCTGGTCGGCATCAACCTGCTGCGCGAGGGCCTGGACCTGCCTGAGGTGTCGCTGGTGTCGATCCTGGACGCGGACAAGGAGGGGTTCCTGCGGTCGTCGCGCAGCCTGATCCAGACCATCGGCCGCGCCGCCCGCAACGTGTCCGGCGAGGTGCACATGTACGCCGACAAGATGACCGACTCGATGACCGAGGCCATCGACGAGACCGAGCGGCGTCGGGCCAAGCAGGTCGCCTACAACGAGGCCAACGGCATCGACCCGCAGCCACTGCGCAAGAAGATCGCCGACATCCTCGACGTGGTCTACCGCGAGGCGGACGACACGGAAGCGTCTGAACGGGTTGCGATCGGCGGGTCGGGGCGCAACGCGTCCCGCGGCCGGCGCGCCCAGGGCGAACCGGGCCGCGCGGTCAGCGCCGGCGTGTTCGAGGGTCGCGACACGTCGTCCATGCCGCGCGCCGAGCTGGCCGACCTGATCAAGGACCTCACCGCACAGATGATGGCCGCCGCCCGGGACCTGCAGTTCGAGTTGGCCGCGCGGTTCCGCGACGAGATTGCGGACCTCAAGAAGGAATTGCGCGGGATGGACGCCGCGGGCCTGAAGTGAGACCCGTCGGAAACAGTCCGTTACCTCCTACGGTGTAGAGGTGACCGAGACCGAAGCCGGCATCGGCAGCTGGCACGAGCTGCTCGGCGCCAAGTATCTGGGCATCTCGGTGGTGTTGGCCGGTGGCGTCGCGCTGTACGCCACCAACGAGTTTCTGACCACCAGCCTGCTGCCGAGCACTGTCGCCGAAATCGGCGGCAGCCGGCTGTACGCGTGGGTGACCACGCTCTATCTGGTCGGGTCGGTAGTGGCGGCGACCATGGTCAGCCCCATGCTGTCGCGCCTCGGGCCGCGGTCGTCGTACGTGCTGGGGGCGGCGGTGTTCGGCGTCGCCAGTCTGCTGTGCGGGGCCGCGCCGAGCATGGAGTTTCTGATCGCGGGCCGCGCGCTGCAGGGTGTGGCAGGCGGCTTGCTCGCCGGCCTTGGCTACGCCATCATCAACACCGCGCTGCCGCGTTCGCTCTGGGCGCGGGGTTCGGCGCTGGTGTCGGCGATGTGGGGTGTGGCGACGGTGGTCGGGCCGGCAACGGGCGGCCTCTTCGCGCAGTTCGGGCTGTGGCGGTGGGCGTTCGTCGCGATGGCGGTGCTGACCGCGCTGATCGCGCTGCTGGTACCGATCGCGCTGCCCGCGGGCCGCGCCGACCCGGGCGGCGCGCCACTGAGTTTGAAAGTGCCGGTGTGGTCGCTGCTGCTGCTGGGTGCTGCGGCGCTGGCCGTCAGCGTCGCACAGCTCCCGCGCAGCGTCATGGCGACTGCCGGTCTGCTCGCCACCGCCACCGCGCTGGTCGGGGTGTTTCTGTTCGTCGATCGGCGGATGCGGGCCGCGGTGTTGCCGTCCAGCGTGTTTGGCGGCGGCCCGTCGAAATGGATCTACCTGACCATGGCGGTGCTGATGATCGGGGCGATGGTCAGCACTTATGTGCCGCTGTTCGGGCAACGACTCGCGCACCTGAGCCCGGTGGCGGCTGGGTTCCTGGGTGCGGCGCTGGCTCTCGGCTGGACGACCGGCGAGATCGCCAGTGCGTCGCTGCAGAGTCAGCGCGTTATCGACCGGGTGGTCGTGGCCGCGCCGGTGGTGATGACGGCGGGTCTGGCGCTGGACGCGCTCACCCAGCGCGGTAACGCGTCGATCGGGCTCGTCGGGATCTGGTCGCTGGGCTTGCTGGTCGCCGGGACCGGGATCGGCATCGCGTGGCCGCATTTGGCGGCGCGCGGGATGGACGCCGGCGACCCTGCCGAAGGCGGAACGGCGGCCGCGGCGATCAACACCGTGCAGCTCATCTCCTCGGCGTTCGGCGCCGGCTTGGCCGGTGTCGTGGTCAACACGCTCGGTGGCTTTGGCGACGTGGTAGCGGCCCGCTGGTTGTTCGCGGTGTTCGCCGCGCTGGGCGCCCTCGGTGTGGTGGCCGCCTGCGGCGCGACCCGGGGTGCCCGCAGCTAACGCGAATTAGCCGATTGGCCCCACGACAACGTCTACAGTCGCTGCATGTCTTATCCACCTGGTCCACCGGGTTCTTCGGGTCCTGCTGGCCCGCTGGGTGGGGGCGAACCGCCGTACCAACCGCCGCCGCACGAACCGCCGCAGGGTCAGTACCCGCCACCGTCGTACCCGCCACCGTCGTACCCGCCACCGCCGTACCCGCCACCGCCGTACCCGGCTGGGTACCCCGCGCAGTCGTATCCGCCGGCTTACCCCGATGCCCCTTATGCCCCCTATGCCCAGCCGTATTCCTTCGCGCAGCCGCCGCCCCAGCCCCAGACGACCAGCGGGTTTGCCATCGCGTCGCTGGTGCTCGGCATCCTGGGCGGGGTCCTGCTCAGTGTCATATTCGGCATCATCGCCCTGGGTAAAACGAAGCCCGGCGGGCAGCGGGGCCGCGGAATGGCGATTGCCGGGCTGGCGCTCTCGAGTGTTTGGACACTTATCCTCGCACTCGCCATCATCCTGGCCGTCATGTCGCCGGACCATACGGTGAGTGCGCTGGACGCGAAGGTCGGGCAGTGCCTGTCCGACGTGCCGACCGGAACCCGAGTTTCTTCGCTGAACACCACTGGATGCGACCAGCCGCACGCCGCCGAGATAGTCGCGGTGTTGACCATGCCCGACGGCTCTTTTCCGGCCGAGTCGGTGCTCAAGCGCTACAAGGACAAATGCCGCGACGCCTTGTCTTCGTACTCGTCGACGGCGATGCAGGATCCGAACGTCGACCTGGCGGTGATGCCGCCCTCCGAACAGTCATGGGCGCACGGCGACCGTGCCATGGTGTGCATCGCGACGTTTAGCACCAAGCGAACCGGGTCGATCAAGGGCTGATCCTCAGTCCGCCTCATCCCCGGCCATAAGCACCGCGACAACCCCGTCGAGTCGGGCGAACGTCTCCTGCGCCTGCGCGGTCTTGGCGCCGGTCAACGTCATCCTCACTGCGACCTCGCCGTCGTCGATGTCGTACCTGTCCGCGTCGAGTTCGGTGAGCTGCCACCTGCGTTGACCGCAGATCCGCAGCACCTCCCGCAGCACTCCGCGACCGTTCTCATAGATGATGTTCTCCCCCTCTACCGCAGTCAAAGCGAGTGCACTCACGAAGTGCAGGACCACAACGGTGACGGCGAGCAGTAGCAAGCCCGCGCCCGCCGCCATGCCGATCGCGGCCGATTCCCACGCCGTCGCCGCGGTGGTGAGCCACGCGCTGCGCCGCGCCGAGTGATGATGAACCCCGCGCCCAAAAAGCCGATCCCCGAGACTATTTGGGCCGCAACACGGGAGGGGTCCAACGCGGCCGTGCGTTCAAGGCCGACGAGCGCCGTCAGCCCGAACGCGGCGAGGAGTTCGACGACATGCCGGAGGCCTTGCACGTCGCCGCCAAACAGAGGGCCGGCCTGTCAGATCTGCATGTTCGTGAACTCAACCAGCTGCCGGCCCCTTACTCCACGTCAGCGAGTGGACTTGACCACCTGCGAGTAATGGAATTGCCACCGCTCGACAATGTGGAACCCAAGGTAGCTCGGGAATCGATATGCCGGGGCACGCCCGAACGCCGATCCCGGGGGCAACGATTGGCCCGACTGATGATCCGGCAGCGACGGGTCGTGGTCGGTGACCGTCCATAGCGTGGCGCATTTGTTGATCTTGGCCGTGGTCAACCACACTGCGACGTGGCCGTCCCACAGCGCGCCGACCTTGGGCCCGTAAAAACCGCGCTCGACGTCGATGAGCGACCGATAGGCCGCTGGCCGGGTGGCCAGCAGTGCCCGGATCGGTCCGGGCCGCCAGGGCACGGTGTTGTCCACCATCAGGCAGTCCCCGGGCGCGGCGTGGGAGCTGATCAGGTCGGCCACTTGGCTGTAATCCCAGCCCTCCTTGGCGTACTGCCCGCGTTGTATGACGAGGTAATTCTGCAACCCGGCAGCCACAAACAACGCCACCGCACCGGCGATCAGCCACCGCGTGCGGGCGACCGTGACAATGCAGACCGCGATGATGACGGCCATCGCGGGCGTGGTCAGGATCAGGTAGCGCGGGAAGTAGATGGGTTCGCTGATCGCCGAGTAGATGACCAGCGTGGCGGTCGGAATGACCAGCCACGCCACGCAAATGATCAGCAGGCTGCGCATATTGCCCGCCGGCGCGGGCCGGCCGGCCAGCCGGGCCCCGATCGCGGCGACGATGAGGACGGCCGTGAGAATGGCGAACGAATCGCTGTGGTCGAAATACTGCCGCAGCGTGATGTCGAAGGCGTAATGCCAGCTGACCGGGAAGAGCCAATTGACCTGGAAGACCTGGCCGTGGGCGAACAGGACGAACGGTGTCATGGCCCCGACCGCGACGGCCGTGCTGACCGCCCACCAAACGACCGGCGTGTTCGGCGATTTTCGCGATTTATTGGGTGTCTTCGGCACCAGCAACGGCAGCATCGCGACGTAGACGAGGACCAGTAGCAGCAGGTTGATGCTGAGCAAGATCGACAGCACCAATCCCAGGGCGTAGCCCAACCACAGCCTCGGCCTGTTGCGGCGTACGGCGGCGACGAGCAACACGGTCAGCCAGATCGCGGCCGCTGCCGACATGGCATACGAGCGCGCTTCGATGCCCGCCCAGGTGACGCGGGGGAGGATCGCGAACATGACGCCGGCGCAGATCGCGGTGCTTCGTCCCGCGACCGGAGGGACAAACTGCCTGGTGAAAATGGTGACGCCGGCGGCGGCGGCGCCAATTGCCACAGCGCTGGGCACCCGCGACCAGAATTCGGTCGGCGGAAAGATCGCAAACCAACCGTGCATCAGCAGGTAGTACAGGCCGTGCACGGCATCGATATGGCCCAGCAACTTCCACAGTTCGGGCAGCGTGCGGCTCGCCGACGCCGATATGGTGGCGCCCTCGTCGAACCACAGCGACGGCCGACTTGCGCCGGCACCGCTGATAACGGTGGCCAGCAAAGCGATCAACCAGGGGTCGAAGACCCTGCCACGGGCGCGCTGGTGCGCCGGCTCATCGACGGGGGCCTCCGGATCGTGATGAGTATCCTGGGGATCCGGCCGAGGATCCCGCCGAGGTTCCCGCCGCGGATCCCGTCGGGACCGCCGCTCAATGGCTGATACAGGCATGGTGGTTGTCACTTTAAGGCGCGCAGGATGAGCTCGCTCACCGCCGCCTTCGTGTTTGGGCCGTATATTGCACGGCATCTGGGCTGATCATCGGCACTTCTGGGCAATTATTTTTGAAAAGCATTGCACGGCAAGCTTTTGCATTTTCCGCATGGGCCTTTTAGCCTGTTTTGAAGCTCTGGCCAGGCAAATGACGGTTGCGCCACATTGTAATGGTGGCGGTAATCTCACCCATGTTCATCCGGCAACACGATACTGTCTTGGGTTGGCCGAGCAACCGACACTTGGAGGGTAAATGAGCGCCTATCAGACCGTTGTGGTGGGGACCGACGGATCGGATTCGTCGCTGCGCGCGGTGGAACGGGCGGCCAGGATCGCCGGGGAAGGCGCCAAGTTGATCATCGCGTCGGCTTACCTGCCGCAAGGCGAAGACTCGCGGGCCGCCGACGTCCTGCGGAATGAGAGCTACCAAGTAACGGGCACCGCCCCGATCTACGAGATCCTGCACGGCGCCAAGGAGCGGGCGCTCAACGCCGGCGCGAAAGACGTCGAAGAGCGGCCGGTCGTCGGCGCTCCGGTCGACGCGCTGGTCCACCTTGCCGAAGACGTCAATGCCGATCTGCTTGTGGTGGGCAATGTAGGCCTGAGCACCATCACCGGCCGGCTGCTGGGATCGGTACCGGCTAACGTCTCACGCCGGGCCAAGGTCGACGTGCTGATCGTGCACACCACGTAACGGCATTCGGTAACGGCGCCCGTCGGAACACGGGTCGCCGGAACGGCGCGGGGGCCATCGTCACCACCCGCGGACGCGCCACTCCTCGAGATGGGGGCGCTCGGTGCCGAGCGCGGTGTCGTCGCCGTGGCCCGGATATATCACGGTGGAGTCCGCGTACACGTCGAACACCCGGGTGGTGACGTCGTCGAGCAGCTGGGTGAAGTCGCCCGGCTGCCAGGTCTTACCCACGCCCCCGGGGAACAGGCAGTCACCGGTGAACAGCTGGGTGACGCCGCCGGTCGCGGGGCCGCCGAGCGCCAGCGCGATCGATCCGGGCGTGTGCCCGCGCAGGTGAATGACGTCGAACGTCAGCTCGCCGATCTGGACGGTGTCGCCGTTGGCCAGCAAACGATCCGGTTTGACCGGGAGGGGTTCGGCGTCGATCTCGTTCGCGGCGGTCGGCGCGCCGGTGGCCTCGGCTACGGCTTCCAGCGCCTGCCAGTGATCGAAGTGCTGATGGGTAGTCACGATCAGCGATAATTTCGGCGCGTAATGTCGGATCAGGTCGATCAGGATGTCGGCATCGTTGGCGGCGTCGATCAACAGTGTTTCTCCGGTCGCCGAACACGTCACCAGGTAGGCGTTGTTGTCCATCGGGCCCACCGACGCCTTCAGGATGGTGACGCCGGGGAGGGTGCGGCGGGCCGCGGTACCCGGCTCGACGTGTCCGGTGTAGTTGTCGTGCACGGCAGTCATACCGCCCACGCTACTGGTCCCCGGCGGCTTGTCGGTGGGGGCACCTAGCATGGAGTGCGCCGTGCGCAATTGCGTTTTGGGAGCCACTTTGGGAGCCGCTTTGCAGTCATATGTGAGAGAGAGGCAGCGTGGCTGACCGCCTGATCGTCAAGGGTGCGCGCGAGCACAACCTGCGCGGCGTCGACCTCGACCTGCCGCGCGACTCGTTGATCGTCTTCACCGGGCTATCCGGCTCCGGCAAGTCGTCCCTGGCGTTCGACACCATCTTCGCCGAGGGCCAGCGGCGGTACGTGGAGTCGCTGTCGGCCTACGCCCGCCAGTTCCTGGGGCAGATGGACAAGCCCGACGTCGATTTCATCGAGGGCCTGTCGCCGGCGGTGTCCATCGACCAGAAGTCGACCAACCGCAACCCGCGGTCGACGGTCGGAACGATCACCGAGGTATACGACTACCTACGGTTGCTGTACGCCCGGGCGGGCACACCACACTGCCCGGTCTGCGGCGAGCGGATCGCGCGCCAGACGCCGCAGCAAATCGTCGATCAGGTGCTGGCGATGCCGGAGGGCACCCGGTTCCTGGTGCTTGCCCCGGTGGTGCGCACCCGCAAGGGCGAATTTGCCGACCTGTTCGACAAGCTCAACGCCCAGGGCTACAGCCGGGTGCGGGTCGACGGCGTAGTGCACCCGCTGACCGATCCGCCGAAGCTGAAAAAGCAGGAAAAGCATGACATCGAGGTGGTGGTGGATCGGCTCACCGTCAAGGTGGCCGCCAAGCAGCGGCTCACCGATTCGGTGGAGACCGCGCTGAACCTGGCCGACGGCATCGTGGTGCTGGAGTTTCCCGACGATCGTGACGAGCACGACCACGCCCGGGAGCAGCGGTTCTCCGAGAAGCTGGCCTGCCCCAACGGACACCCGTTGGCTGTCGACGATCTGGAACCGCGGTCGTTCTCGTTCAACTCGCCGTACGGTGCCTGCCCGGAGTGCACCGGCCTGGGAATCCGCAAGGAGGTGGACCCCGACCTGGTGGTGCCCGACCCGGAGCGGACGCTGGCCGAGGGCGCGGTGGCGCCGTGGTCGAATGGCCACACCGCGGAATACTTCATCCGAATGATGGCCGGGCTCGGCGAGGCGCTGGGCTTTGATGTGGACACGCCGTGGCGCAAGCTGCCGGCCAAGGCCCGCAAGGCGATTCTGGAAGGTTCCGACGAGCAGGTGCATGTGCGGTACCGCAACCGCTACGGCCGAACCCGTTCGTACTACGCCGATTTCGAGGGCGTGCTGGCGTTCCTGCAACGCAAGATGGCCCAGACCGAATCCGAGCAGATGAAGGAACGCTACGAAGGCTTCATGCGTGACGTGCCCTGCCCGGTCTGCGAGGGCACCCGGCTCAAGCCGGAGATTCTGGCGGTGACTCTGGCGGGGGAGTCCGGGGGTGATCGGGGCGCGAAGTCCATCGCCGAGGTCTGCGAGCTGTCGATCGCGGATTGCTCGGACTTTCTTAACGGGCTCACCCTGGGTCCGCGTGAGCGGGCGATCGCCGGGCAGGTGCTCAAGGAAATACAGTCGCGGCTGGGCTTCTTGCTCGACGTCGGGCTGGAGTACCTGTCGCTGTCCCGCGCCGCGGCCACGCTGTCCGGTGGTGAGGCTCAACGCATCCGGCTGGCCACCCAGATCGGGTCGGGCCTGGTCGGCGTGCTCTATGTGCTCGACGAGCCGTCCATCGGCCTGCACCAGCGCGACAACCGACGGCTCATCGAGACCCTCACCCGGTTAAGGGATTTGGGTAACACGCTGATCGTCGTCGAGCACGACGAAGACACCATCGAACATGCGGACTGGATCGTCGACATCGGGCCCCGGGCCGGCGAGCACGGCGGTCAAATCGTGCACAGCGGGACCTACCGGGAGTTGCTAGCCAACAAAGAGTCGATTACCGGCGCGTTCCTGTCGGGCAAGGAGAGCATCGAAATCCCCGCGATCAGGCGCCCCGTCGACCGCAAGCGCCAGCTGACCGTCGTCGGTGCCCGAGAGCACAACCTGCGCGGGATCGACGTGTCGTTTCCGCTCGGCGTGCTGACCGCGGTGACCGGAGTGTCCGGCTCGGGCAAGTCGACGCTGGTCAACGACATTCTGGCCGCGGTGCTTGCCAACAGACTCAACGGCGCCCGCCAAGTCCCGGGCCGGCACACCCGGGTCACCGGGCTGGATCACCTGGACAAGCTGGTGCGGGTGGACCAGTCTCCGATCGGTCGCACGCCGCGATCCAACCCGGCGACCTACACCGGGGTGTTCGACAAGATCCGCACGCTGTTCGCCGCCACCACCGAGGCCAAAGTTCGTGGGTATCAACCCGGTCGGTTCTCGTTCAACGTCAAGGGTGGTCGCTGCGAGGCCTGTACCGGTGACGGCACCATCAAGATCGAGATGAACTTCCTGCCGGATGTCTACGTGCCGTGCGAGGTGTGTCATGGGGCCCGCTACAACCGGGAGACCCTCGAGGTGCACTACAAGGGCAAGACCATCTCCGAAGTGCTTGACATGTCGATCGAGGAGGCAGAGGAGTTCTTCGAGCCCATCACCGGCATCCACCGCTACCTGCGCACGCTGGTCGACGTCGGCCTGGGCTACGTCCGGCTCGGCCAACCCGCGCCGACGCTATCCGGCGGCGAGGCGCAGCGCGTCAAGCTGTCCGCCGAGTTGCAGAAGCGTTCGACCGGACGCACCATCTACATCCTCGACGAGCCCACCACGGGGCTGCACTTCGATGACATCCGCAAGCTACTGCGCGTCATCAATGGCCTTGTCGACAAAGGCAATACGGTGATCGTCATCGAACACAACCTCGACGTGATCAAGACGTCGGACTGGATCGTCGACATGGGCCCCGAGGGCGGTGCCGGCGGCGGAACCGTCGTCGCGCAGGGCACCCCGGAGCACGTCGCCGCGGTTCCGGAAAGCTACACCGGCAAGTTCCTCGCCGACGTCGTCGGCGCCGGTCCGCCCACTGGTCGCTCCACCGGCACACAACAACGCTCCAGCCGGCGGCGCAAAGTCAGCGCCTGAGTCGACATCGCGACACTAGGTCGCGCATTGTCTGTCTTCCGTTGTGGTCGACCGCGAGCGTCTCCTCTCGTCGCGACGCGGTAAGTGCGAGCTCGCGCCGGAAGCGTTTGTGACAGTTGGGGTTGCGCCGCGGGGGCTTGATTCCATGAATCTGATTTGAGATTGGGTGAGCAACGCCTCGGACGGCCGGTGGACGCCCTACGTTCACGTAAATAATGCCTCACGTTCACCTGAGAAACATGGTCAACAACCGGCGCTGTCATCGAGTGAGTGGAAGTTCGTGATGTCATTTGTACTCGTTGGTCCCGAGCAGATAGCGGCTGCGGCCGCAGGCGTGTCGAGCATCGAAGACGCGGTCGCGCGAGCCAGTGTGGCCGCGCAATTGCCGACCACTGAGTTGTTCGTTGCCGCTGGTGATGACGTGTCGGCGGCGATCGCGGAATTGTTTGGTGACTATGGGCGGGCATATCAACGGGCAAGTGCTGGGCTGGCGCAGGCGCAGACCCGGTTCGCGCAGTTGCTGAACACCGCGCAGGCCTCCTATGCCGGCACTGAGGCTGTGAGCATCTCGTCGCTGCAGGCCATCGCCGACGACGTTTCGCGCGCGCTGAATGCGCCGACCAACGTGCTGTTGGGGCGTCCGTTGGTCGGCGACGGGACCAACGGCGCGGCCGGCACCGGGCAAGCAGGCGGGACCGGCGGGATCCTTTGGGGCAACGGCGGCGCGGGCGGGTCGGGTGCGCCGGGTCAGACGGGAGGGGCCGGCGGCAATGCCGGGTTGATCGGTAACGGTGGAGTCGGCGGCGCCGGAGGTATCGGACGGGGTGTCGGCGGCGGCGGCGGCACGGGCGGGTGGTTGCTGGGCAACGGCGGGGCCGGCGGTGCTGGAGGGGTCGGTGCCATCACCGACGGCATGGGTGGGCTCGGCGGCCGCGCGTTGTCGTTGTTCGGCACCACGGGCGCCACCGGCACCGGCGGGTATGGGCAGGGAAACGTGCTCTACATGGGGTCGCAGCAACAGGTCCTCGCTCTGCTCGCGGCTGCACCCGACGCGAATTTCCTGTTGATCGGCACCGACGGCACGAATCTCAGCAAAATCCTGGCCGACCCCGGCGGCACGCCGAACTTCCACGCCCTGATGGAGAACAGCGTCACCTCCGCGTCGACAATCTCCGGGCACAGCAGCATCTCCAACCCCTCGTGGACGACCATCCAGACCGGTGTGTGGGGCGAGACGTCCGGCGTGACCAACAACGTCTTCACGCCCTGGACGTACGACAAATGGTCGACCGTGTACAACCTGCTCGAGACCACCTATGGCGACCAGGTCAACACCACGGTCATCGCTAACTGGGAGGTCATACCCCAAATCGCCGGCGCCGGCTCGATTCCCGCCGACCATATCGAATACATCCCGCAGGTCGCGGGCGACACGAACTGGTTGGCGACGCAGAACCTGGTCGGACAGCAGGCCCAGGCCGCGATCATGGCCGCCGATCCCACCAAAGGGAATCTCATCTTCTCGTACTTCATCGGTGTCGATATGAACGCGCACATGTATGGCGGCGATTCTCCGCAGTACGCGCTGGCCCTGCGGAACCTGGACTACAACCTCGGTTCCCAAACCGCGGGCGGGGGTGGCCTATTGGGAGCGGTATACAACTGGGAGCACCTGCACCCCGGTGAGGAATTCACCACGCTCGTGGTCACCGACCACGGTGAAATAGGGCCCGACCAGTTCGGTCGCGGTCATGGCTTCCAATCACCGCGGGAGACAGCCTCATTCCTCATCTTCGATCAGGCCGGCAATGATCTGCGAGACGGGCAGATGAACAACGCATGGCAAATCTCAAGTGTGACACCGACAATCATGGATCAATTCGGCATCGCGCCGATGCCGTATATGCAGGGTGCGGCCCTGACGGCCCCCAGCTTCGACGGCACCTATGTTGATCCCGGCCCCAACCTGTTCAGTGCGCTCAGCTCCTCGTTCGCCGCGCAGGGCTATCCCGATCTGGTGACCAACCTGGCTCTGGATTCGCGCACGGCCGCGGTCACGGTTCCCTACCTGGTATACGAGCAGGTGAACAAGCTCATCGATGCGGTGCCCGACTTCCTGCAGGGACCGGTCTCATTGATCGGCGGCGCCATCTACCAGTCGGTCAACATCCCCGCGCAGATCTGGGCCCGGATCACCGGCGTGACCGGAAACCAAATCATCCCGCCGGTCTTCTACCCCTATCCCCAGATCGTTTGAGAATGCATGTGACTCAGCAGATATGAGCTTCTTCGATCCGGCCGCACCATCTGATCAGTTCGCCGCGGGGCCGGCCTTGGACAGCGGCGACGGAAAGCGCGGGCTGATCCGCACGCCATCCAGCCACGCGGTGAGGTCATCGGCGCGTCGCTGCAGGGCGCGCCGCCCGTCATGGCCGGGATCTTCCAGGAGTTGCAGCCGCACGCGAGCGTCGTCGTCCTGACACCAGCCGCCAACAATCCGGCCGTTCCACCATGCGGTGGGCCCGCCGTTGCCGTTCCTGTCGAAGACCTGGCCGCGGTGTTCGCCGAGATACCAGTCACGTTCACACCAGCCCATCGTGGTGGCGTCTAGGCCCGGCAGCAGTGCGCACCACGGCGGCACGTCGGATTCCGGCTCGAGGTCGTCCGGCAGCGCATAGCCGGGACGGCCGTCCAGATCGACGTCCACGGCGCCGATGTCGGTCAAGGCCGCTCGGACCGCGGTCAAGGTGGTGCCGAACCACCACTTGATGTCCGCTGCGGTGGCGGGCCCGAACGCCCGTAGCCACCGGCCGGTCAGTTCGGCCCGCGCGTCGCTGGCCGGCACCGGCCTCCTCGGCCCGCCGAGCCAATCCGCTGTCGTGCTCCAACTCGGTCGCGATGCGGTCCAGGCTCCCGCATTGGGTCCGCGCACGATATCGCCTTGTGCCGAGAGCACGGTGAGTACCCGTGGGGCAAGCGGAACCGTTCCGCCCCAACGCTTTCCGGGCGCAGGATCGTAGGTTCCGGCCAGTTCGGGCAGGGCGGTCCGAAGCTCGGTGCTGCTGGCAGACCCGCTTTTGGCGAGGTGGTGCAAGACCGCCGCACAGGCTCGATCCAGCCACCCGTCACCGTCGGTGGCCACGCCCGCCTTCCTGACATCGGCCGTCAGCCGGCGACGTTCGTTGTCGGCCACCCGGTCGCTGGCCGCCGCCTGAACTAGGGTCAGGTCGTTAGCCGTCACCAGCCACAGCGTTCGTCGCATCGCCAGATGCTTTACCGCAGAACGCTTCTGGTAAAGCTGGTGATCCAGGTGGGCGGTGGCGAAACCGGCCGACCGCGCCCACAGCGACAGGTACGGCGTGGCGGGGTCCGTGGCGTGCAGTCCCACCAGCCCGGCGGTGACCCGTGTTATCGACCCGTTCTCGGCGAGGAAGTGCCTGCGCGCCAGGCGGTTCCGCCGCTCCTCGACGGTGAACTTCCGCAACCCTCAGCTCTCTTCGTTGCGCATCGCTTCGCGGATTTGTGCCAGGCGCTCGCCCGCCGCGCGTTGGCGCTCCTCGTACTGCTCCTCGACGGCCCGGCCTTCCGGCGTTTCGGCGTCGAGTTCCGAACCGCCCACCGCCGTCGCATAGCGGGATTCGATCTTGTCGCGGACCGATTCGAACGTTGGCACGCCCGCGTTGTCGTACCCGGCGTCGGGCTGGGCCGGGTCAGAAACAGGGTCAGGGACGTCTGATTCGTCGGGCATCATTCTCCTACGTCACGCCGGCAATCGAAGTAGCGGGCCGTCCGCTCCCAGTACACCAGTGTCAGCGCATCTGCACCGTGGTGGCGATCGCCGCCGGCACCAATCGACGACGGCGGGCGGCCCCCAGGGCGCCACCGAGACCGTCGACGTCAGCACGCTGACCGCCATGGCCGCATCCCGGGGCCGACGGGCGATCCATAGTCCTTCGCCGAGCATCGCCCGAGTCGACCAGGCCCGCTCTTGTCGCGGCTTGCCGAACACAAGCGGTAGGACCGCCGGCCACAGCCCGATCGCCGCCGCTGCTCGCCCAGCGCGACCAGACGCTCCACGGATCGCGATGCCGCCGCAAAGATTGCGCGCCGAACGGCGGGGACCGATGGCACCGAGCTCGCCTAGTCCTTTCCTAATGGGGCCTGTTCCTTAATGGGGCCTGTTCCTTAATGGGGCCTGTCCTTAATGGGGCCTGTTCCTTAATGGGGCTTGGCCAACGGGAACGGCAATGTCTCGCGAATGCTGCGGCCGGTGATCAGCATGACAACGCGGTCGACGCCCATCCCCAGGCCGCCGGTGGGTGGCATCGCGTATTCCATGGCTTGCAGAAAATCTTCGTCGAGCTCCATCGCTTCGGGGTCTCCACCCGCGGCCAGCAGGGACTGCTCTTGCAGCCGGTGCCGCTGCTCGACCGGGTCGGTGAGCTCGCTGTAGGCGGTGCCCAGCTCGACGCCCCACGCCACCAGATCCCACCGCTCGGCGACGCCGGGCTTGCTGCGATGCGGCCGGGTCAGCGGCGACACGGACGTCGGAAAGTCGGTGTAGAACGTCGGCTGCTGGGTCCGGTCCTCAACCAGGTGTTCGTAGAGCTCCAACACCACCGCCCCGGCGTCCCAATGCGCCCGATAGGGGATGTGTACGGCGTCGGACAGCCTGCGCAGCTTGGCCAATGTGGTCTCGGTGTCGATTGCCTCGCCGAGCGCATCGGAGACCGCGTCGTGCACGGTGCGCACCGGCCAGACACCGGAGATGTCCACCGGCTCGAGGCGGTCATCGGAGCGGCTGGACGCATCCGCGCGGGGCCGCATCACGATGTGCGCGCCATTGGCGGCCTCGGCGGCGTTCTGGATGAGTTCACGACAGCCGTCGATCCACGTCAGGTAGTCGGCGTGCGCCTGGTAGGCCTCCAGCAAGGTGAACTCCGGATTGTGGCTGAAGTCCACGCCCTCGTTGCGGAACGCGCGGCCCAGTTCGAACACCCGCTCAACGCCGCCGACGCACAACCGCTTCAGATAGAGCTCCGGCGCGATGCGCAAGAACAGGTCCATGTCGTAGGAGTTGATGTGGGTGACGAAGGGGCGGGCGGCGGCTCCACCGTGGATCTGCTGCAGTATCGGGGTCTCGACTTCGATGAATCCCTTGGCGAACAACGTCTCTCGAACGGAGCGCAGCACGCTGCTGCGCGCCTTGATCAGGTCACGGGACTCGGGATTGACCGCCAGATCGACGTAGCGAGTCCGCACCCGGGCCTCCGGATCGGTCAGCCCCTTCCATTTGTTGGGCAGTGGCCGCAGGCACTTACCGATCATCCGCCAATCGCGCACGATCAACGAGCGAGTCCCGTTCTTGCTGAAGCCCATCTGCCCGGTCATCTCGACCAGGTCGCCGAGATCGATGGCCGCCTTGAAATCGGCGTTGCGCTTTTGGCCCAGGCGTGAATTGTCCAGCAGCACTTGCATTTCCCCGGACCAGTCCCGCACGTCGGCGAACAGCACGCCGCCGTAGTTACGGATGCGCAAGATGCGTCCGGCCACCGAGACTCCTGCCTGGTCGTCCGCGTCGATCGCCTGGGCGATGGTGTGACTAGGTGGAGATCCCACCGGATAGGCGTCAAGGCCGGTGCGCTGTAGCGTCTCCAGCTTCGTCATGCGCACCCGCACCTGTTCGGGCAGGCGAGATTTTGTGTCCTCTTCCAGGCTGGCTGCGACTCCCGGTCGCAGGCCGCTCACATCCGGGGCCGACCCGTCGGGATGCAGCAGCCCGGATTCCACCAGCCGTTCCGGGACAGCCGGGTGATGGCCCGTGTGCACCTTGTTGCGCCGGCTGAACGGCAACACGAGGAAGCCCTCGGCGATCACCGACGCGACCCCAACCCGTGGAATCAGCCGCGCGTCCTCGTAGCACGCGTATCGCGGCACCCACTCGGGTTGGTACTTCATGTTCGAGCGGTACAGCGTCTCGAGCTGCCACCACCGCGAGAAGAACAGCAGCAGACCCCGCCACAACCGCGCCACCGGGCCGGCCCCGAGCGCCGCGCCCTGCTCAAACGCGGACCGGAACATCGCAAAGTTCAGCGAAATGCGGGTAATGCCAAGGCCTTCGCCGTTGAGGGCGAGTTCGCTAACCATCAATTCAATTGTGCCGTTGGGAGATTGCGGAGCACGACGCATCAAGTCCAGGGAGACGCCGGTGGATCCCCACGGCACCAGCGACAGCATCGCCACGACCTTGTCGTCGCTGTCGACTGCCTCGACCAGCAGGCAGTCCGCGTCAGCGGGGTCGCCGAGGCGGCCCAGCGCCATCGAAAAGCCGCGCTCGGCGTCGGTGTCGCGCCAGGCGTCGGCCCTTTGGATGGTGGCCGCCATCTCCTCCTCCGAGATGTCGCGATGCCTTCGGATGCGCACCGTCAGCCCGGCCCGCCGCGCCCGCGTCACCGCCTGGCGCACCCCGCGCATGTCCGGGCCGGACAGCTTGTAATCGGCGGTTCGCAGGATGGCCTCGTCTCCGAGCTCCAGCGCGTTCAGGCCGGCCTCGCGGTATACCCGGGCGCCTTCTGAACTGGCGCCCATGACGCCGGGCGCCCAGCCGTAGGTCTGGCACAGACCCAACCAGGCGTCAACGGCCGCCGGCCACGCCCTCGGGTCACCCACCGGGTCGCCACTGGCCAGGCAGACGCCGATTTCCACCCGATACGTGACGCAGGCTCGTCCGCTGGTCGCGAAAACCACCGACTTATCGCGGCGGGTCGCGAAGTAGCCCAGTGAGTCGTTCTTGTCCCACAACTCCAGCAGCCCCCGGATGGCGGACTCATCCTCACCGGTCAGCGCGTTATCGGCGCGCTGGGACTGGAAAAGCACGATCGTCGTCGCGATCAGCGCCAAAGCGCCACACAACCCCATGAACGCGTTGAGGATGAAGTGCGGCTTGCCGACGAACTCGTCGGGATCGACGATGGCGAACCCGATTACCCGGTTGGCCACGTACCAAAAGCGGTACTCCGGCTCCAGCGTCCCCGGGAACATCTCGACCAGGCCCCAGGAGCACAGGATCCCGATCGCCCCGCCGGTCACCAGCGTCGCACCGGCCTTGAACAGCGCGCCCTTACGGACCTTCGCCCAGAACTCCCGATAGCTCAGGACCAGCAGGACGATCGCGACGACGTGGAAGGCGAATCCGAGGTTTTCGCCCAAGCTCTCGGCCGCGGTGTTGCCACCGGCCGCGATGTCGCCGACATTCAGCCCGGCGGCAAGGACCATGTTGCCCAGCAACAGCAGCCAGGCGATGCGTTTGCGCGCGGTCAGCGCCGCGGCCAGCAGCGCCAATACGAAGGACCAGGCGAAGCTGGTGTCCGGGAAGTTGAATAGGTAGTCGTTGATGAATTCCCGCGGAACCCTGATCAACCAGCGGAGCACCGGCGACATGCTGGCCAGCAGCGACAGCGTGGCGATGACGCCGACGGTCCAGCCGGCGGCCGCCGGCACCCACCGATACCGGGAGTTCGACCGCCTGCCCGAACGAGATGTTGTGACTGTCACTAGACCGCGAGGATATTCCTTCAAACCGTGAAATGCCTGGCGAAGCGCCAAGAGTTGTCCACGGGGCTGGCGAACCTTTGGGGGCGGCTCTGGTACCGCATCGTGCCGAATGCTAGCCCATGGCTGCTAGACTCACCCCTGCGACCATCCCGGCGAAGGCCAGGGACAGTTAAGTGGAGTCCCACTCCCACCGCTAGCCAAGAGGTTCGTCGAGGCGCAGCGGTCCGGTCACAGGCATCCCAGAGTGCCTGATCTGCGCGTGGCGCGGGCGGCTTGGCTAGTTTCAAGCCGCGATCGGTCGGCATTGGGCCCTGCTTATGCAGGGCTTTTTTGCTGATGGCACGGTATTCCCACCGCTGATCCTGCGACCGGTGCAGGCACGGGCCGCGGGAATAGAAGCCAACGAGGGAGGCCCCATCAGCACTGAGACCCGCGTCAACGAGCGCATCCGCGTACCTGAAGTCCGATTGATTGGGCCGGGAGGGGAGCAGGTAGGCATTGTGCGCATCGAAGACGCACTCCGCGTTGCCGCGGACGCCGATCTCGACCTTGTCGAAGTTGCCCCAAATGCCAGACCGCCGGTCTGCAAGATCATGGACTACGGCAAGTACAAATACGAGGCGGCGCAGAAGGCGCGCGAATCCCGCCGGAACCAGCAGCAGACCGTTGTCAAAGAGCAGAAGCTGCGACCAAAGATCGACGATCACGACTACGAGACCAAGAAGGGTCACGTGGTCCGCTTCCTGGAAGCGGGATCCAAGGTCAAGGTCACCATCATGTTTCGCGGACGTGAGCAGTCGCGGCCCGAGCTGGGCTATCGATTGCTGCAGCGGCTGGGCGCGGACGTCGCCGACTACGGTTTCGTCGAAACCTCGGCCAAGCAGGACGGGCGCAACATGACAATGGTGCTGGCACCGCATCGGGGCGCAAAGACCCGCGCCAGGGCGCGGCAACCCGACGGACCGGCGACGGGGCCGGCGCAGGACACCAACGCAGCAGAACAGCAGAACTGAGGAGACATGCCTAAAGCCAAGACCCATAGCGGGTCGTCGAAGCGGTTCCGGCGGACCGGTACCGGGAAGATCGTCCGCCAGAAAGCCAACCGTCGACACCTGCTGGAGCACAAGCCGTCCACTCGCACCCGGCGGCTGGATGGCCGCACGACTGTGGCAGCCAATGACACCAAACGGGTCAAAGCGCTGCTGAACGGCTAGCCGGCGCGGCCCGAGCGGGCGCGATGGCGCGCCTGACCATCTACGTACCAACGAGAGTAGGAATATCCATGGCACGCGTAAAGCGGGCAGTCAACGCCCAGAAGAAGCGGCGCACCGTCCTGAAGGCCTCGCGTGGCTACCGCGGCCAGCGATCCCGGCTCTACCGCAAAGCCAAAGAGCAGCAGCTCCATTCACTGAATTACGCCTTCCGCGACCGTCGTGCGCGCAAGGGCGAGTTCCGCAAGTTGTGGATTTCGCGGATCAACGCGGCTGCGCGCGCCAACGACATCACCTACAACCGGCTCATCCAGGGCCTCAAGGCGGCTGGTGTCGAAGTCGACCGCAAGAACCTCGCAGACATCGCGATCAGCGACCCCGCGGCGTTCACTGCGCTGGTCGAGGTGGCCCGGGCGGCACTGCCCGAGGACGTCAACGCGCCTTCCGGAGAGGCCGCCTAACACTCGGGCTTCCGGTGCTCACCGAACGCTCGGCCAGGGTGGCCGCGGCCGTTAAACTGCACCGTCAAGTCGCCCGGCGGCGCGCGGGACGCTTTCTTGCCGAGGGCCCCAACCTGGTCGAGGCCGCGGCGGCGCGCGGGCTGGTGCGGGACGTCTTCGTCACCGAGTCGGCGGCGCAGCGGCACGCGTCGCTGCTGGCCGCCCCTGGGTGGCCGGTCCACCTGGTGACCGACCGTGCCGCAAAGGCGCTGTCCGACACGGTCACGCCGGCGGGATTGGTCGCGGTGTGCGAAATGCCGGCGGTTGCGCTTGACGACGTGCTGGGCGGCTCACCCCGGCTGGTTGCCGTTGCCGTCGAGATCGGTGAGCCGGGTAACGCGGGCACGGTCATCCGCATCGCCGACGCGATGGGCGCCGGCGCCGTGATCTTCGGTGGACACAGCGTCGACCCGTACAACGGGAAATGTCTGCGTGCTTCCACCGGCAGCATCTTCTCGATTCCGGTTGTCGTCGTGCCCCACGTCCACGCCGTGGTCACCGCCGTGCACGCGGCCGGGTTGCAGGTGCTGGCCACCACGGTGGACGGCGAGACGCGGCTCGACGATGCCGACCCGCTCCTCAACAAGCCGACGGCCTGGCTGTTCGGGCCCGAATCACACGGCCTGCCAACCGAAATCGCGGACCGGGCGGACCACCGGGTGCGCATCCCGATGTCCGGCGGCGCGGAGAGCCTGAACGTGGCCGCGGCCGCCGCGATCTGCCTATACCAGAGCTCGCGGGCGCTGGATCGCGACCGCTGATCGAGCCGCGCCAGGCGGCCCTACGCGGCCCTTTTGCGCCCCCGGGCGGGTCGTCGTACACCGGCCAGCGAGAGCGTGTTGTGCACGAGCGATCCGGCCCGTTCCATCAGCACCTTCGCCGGTTGCAGCGCGGGCTGAAGTGGATGGGAGCGGGGTGGGAAGTAATGCATCGGCAGCCCGCGGCGGTCACGCGGCGGCGCCACGAATGCCGGTGCCTGTACCAACGGCGCGTCGCTGGCAACCCGTCCCTGGGCGCGGCGGTAGGCCGACAGTGCACGTGGGTGCAGCCGGATTTCGTCGGGGACGGCCAAGAATGCGATCTCGACGAGCTTGCCGAACACGCGTAGCAACACCTCGTCGCCCGGTGTCCAGTGCATTCCCGCCTTCTCGCGGACCGCCGGCTCGAACAGCCCCGCCGCAATCCAACGCTGACCGGCCACCAGCGGCTTGAACAATTGGTCCCAGATCGGCGTGGGCATGAGCACGAACTTTGGCTTGGGGATTCGCATATTGAAGATGTCCAAGGTCGCCTGGTTGATCTCCAGCTCCTCGCGCCCGATCCGTTCCCAATACTCGAGAAACTCCTCCCACGACTCAGGCACCGGCCGCATGCTCATCCCGTACATCCGATACCACTGCACGTGCTCGTCGTACAGCTGTCGCTTCTCGGCCTCGGTCAAGCCTCCGCAGAAGTATTCGGCCACTTTGATCACCAGCATGAAGAAAGTCGCGTGCGCCCAATAGAAGGTTTCCGGATTTAGCGCGTGATAGCGGCGCCCCGTGGCGTCGACTCCTTTGATTGTCCTGTGGTAACTCGCGACCTGCTGCCCGGTCTGCGACGCCCGCTCGCCGTCGTAGACCACGCCCATGATCGGGTACACCGACCTGGCCACCCGCTGTAACGGCTCGCGCAGCAGGATCGAATGCTCCTCGACGCCGGCGCCCAGCTCCGGATACATGTTCTGGATCGCGCCGATCCACACTCCCATCATTCCCGTGCGCAGGTCACCGAAGTACTTCCAGGTGAGCGAGTCGGGCCCCAGTGGATCGGTGGATGTCGTTGACTTGGCAGTCATCTCGGCCTCCTACAACCTGCTTGAAATCACGATAGACGTGACAATTCACGTTTTCAGCAATTTCGGGATTCGGGGCGCGATAGTGTTATCGAGTGTCCACAGCGGCGTGGCTAGGGCGTAATTTCGATGCGTGATCAGGCTGTTTGCCGACAGGCACGACGCGGCCGGTCCGACGGCGCCCCGCCGGCGCCGAGCGGCGCGGGCTTCTTCGAGCTCTACGGCCGTTTGCCTGATCGAGATTGCGCCGTATGCTTGCCGAGCGATTTCGTTCGCGGGATAGAAGTGCAGCGGAAGAAGTCGTTGGGCGCCGCTAGAAAGTTTTTGACTAAAAGGTATTACCCAGCAGTACACTTTGTTTCTCCCTGTGGTGCTTGGACATTTCGCGGGTCAAAGGAGACGGGCGATGTCGTTTCTAAGCGTTGTGCCGGAAATTGTGTCGGCTGCGGCCGGGGATCTGGAGGGCCTTGGCTCCGCGCTGACCGCGGCCAATGCGGCGGCGGCGCCGCCCACGACCGCAGTCGCAGCCCCGGGCGCTGACGCCGTATCCTCCGCCATCGCGGCGGTGTTCGGCACACACGGCCAGCAATATCAGTCCCTCGGCGCCCAACTGACGGCGTTCCATGAACGGTTCGTGAGCACGTTGAATGCCGGCATAAGTCAGTATCTGGGCACCGAAGTCGCCAATGCCCGGCAGACTGTGGCCAGCCGGGTGAGCACACATCCGCTTTTTGAGCGCGCGGTCAGCGGCTTCGCGGCCGCCGAAGCCAGCTTCGCATCCGCGATGGGGTGCCCGGATTTCAACTTTGGCCTAGGCGCGAAAGCCAGCGTTGCTGCCAGCGGCGGCGCTAGCAGCACGCCGGTCACCACGCTGGTGGCTGGAGCGGTCACTGGCCCGATCACTGGATCACCGGTCACTGCTCCGCCGGCCGGGTCCGGGCCGGTGGCGACTGCCCCACCGCCTTCGAATGCGACCGTCACGCCGGTCACCCTTCCCGTCCTGAACCAGAGCACTCCGCTGGGCCCAGTGCAACTAACGCTCAACGGAACGACGGACGGGTCAACGTTCACTCTGCAGTCCGGGTCGTTGGTGCTGCCCTCGCAGATCACGTTGGCTATCGATGCGTTGGGTGCGCCGTATAACGCGATGACCTCGCTCGGAAACAGTAGCGCGGCGTTCAACACCGCGCTACGCAGCGGAAATCTATCTGGGGCCGTTACGGCATTGACCGATGCTCCGGGAAACGCCATGCACAGCTTCCTCTATGGCCAGCAGACGTTGACGTTGTCGCAGGCGGCGCCGGACGGTTCGGGCATTTCGCAGTTGGGTGTCAGCATCCCGATGGATGGGTGGCTGGTGAACGGTCCTGACCAGGCGATCGCGGCGATCACGCCCACGGGTGGGTCGCCCGCTGCGGTTCCGTTGACCGGAGTGCAGTTCAGTGGCCTGGGCGCGGCGTTGCCGCCGGGCGGCGCTTTGCCGACGCCGATGCAAGCGCTGGCGGGACATGTGTTGCCTGCGCTGGGCGTGGGTAGCGATGGTTCGTTTACTGCAACGGTCTTTGATCAGCAGACTCCGTTTGGTGAGGTGTCTTTGTCCCTGAGTGGGACGGTGGACACGGTGACTGGTGCGGTGACGTTGACGGGCGCGTCGGCGGTGGTGCCACCGTCGGCGATCTTGGCGGTGGATGCGTTGGGGGCGCCGTATAACGCGTATGTGGCGTTGGGGTCTGGTGGTCCGGCGTTGGTGAATGCGGTGCAGACCGGGAATTATGGTGCGGCGGTGGGGATTTTGGCTCATGCGCCCGGTGATGTGTGGCATGAGTTTTTGTATGGCCAGCAGACGTTGACGGTGTCGCAGGCGGCGCCGGCGGGTTCGGGGTTTTCGCAGTTGGGCGTCAACGTCCCGATGGATGGGTTGTTGGTGCATGGTCCTGATTCGGTGACGGTCAGCGCGACGCCCACGGGTGGTGGGGCGCCGCAGGTGGTGGCTTTGACAGGCGCCGAGGTCAGTGGTCTTGGTGCGGCCTTGCAGCATATTGGTGGTTTGCCGACGCCGATGCAGGCGGTGGCGGCGCAGGCGGTCGGTGCGTTGCCGGGGTTCACGACGAATCCTGATGGCTCGTTTACCGGGACGGTTTTTGATCAGCAGACTCCGTGGGGTGAGGTGTCGCTGACGCTGAGTGGGATGGTGGACCCGGTGACGGGGATGCCGACGTTGACGGGGGCGTCGGCGGTGGTGCCGCCGCAGGCGTTGTTGGCGGTGGATGCGTTGGGGGCGCCGTATAACGCGTATGTGGCGTTGGGGCCGGGTGGTCCGGCGTTGTTGAATGCGGTGCAGACCGGGAATTATGGTGCGGCGGTGGGGATTTTGGCTCATGCCCCCGGTGATGTGTGGCATGACTTCTTGTATGGGCAGCAGACGTTGACGGTGTCGGAGCCCGGGGATGGTCAGGCGTATTCGCAGTTGGGTGCCAGTGTCCCGATGAATGGGTTGTTGGTGAATGCTCCGGGTTCGGCGACGATCAGTGCGACGCCTGTTGGTGGTGGGGCGGCGCAGGTGGTGACGGTGAGCGGGGCGCAGATCAATGGTCTGGTTCCGGCGTTGCACCAGCTGGGTGGTCAGCTGGGTGCTGGGATGCCGGTGGCGATGAAGGCGGTGGCGGCCCAAGCGGTTAGTGCGTTGCCGGGGTTGACGTTTAATGTCGATGGCAGTGGTAATGGGACGTTTGGTGGGACGGTTTTTGATCAGCAGACTCCGTGTGGTGAGGTGTCGCTGTCGCTGAGTGGGACGGTGGCGGCGGGGATGCCGACGTTGACGGGGGCGTCGGCGGTGGTGCCGCCGCAGGCGTTGTTGGCGGTGGATGCGTTGGGGGCGCCGTATAACGCGTATGTGGCGTTGGGGCCGGGTGGTCCGGCGTTGTTGAATGCGGTGCAGACCGGGAATTATGGTGCGGCGGTGGGGATTTTGGCTCATGCCCCCGGTGATGTGTGGCATGACTTCTTGTATGGGCAGCAGACGTTGACGGTGTCGGAGCCCGGGGATGGTCAGGCGTATTCGCAGTTGGGTGCCAGTGTCCCGATGAATGGGTTGTTGGTGAATGCTCCGGGTTCGGCGACGATCAGTGCGACGCCTGTTGGTGGTGGGGCGGCGCAGGTGGTGACGGTGAGCGGGGCGCAGATCAATGGTCTGGTTCCGGCGTTGCACCAGCTGGGTGGTCAGCTGGGTGCTGGGATGCCGGTGGCGATGAAGGCGGTGGCGGCCCAAGCGGTTAGTGCGTTGCCGGGGTTGACGTTTAATGTCGATGGCAGTGGTAATGGGACGTTTGGTGGGACGGTTTTTGATCAGCAGACTCCGTGTGGTGAGGTGTCGCTGTCGCTGAGTGGGACGGTGGCGGCGGGGATGCCGACGTTGACGGGGGCGTCGGCGGTGGTGCCGCCGCAGGCGTTGTTGGCGGTGGATGCGTTGGGGGCGCCGTATAACGCGTATGTGGCGTTGGGGCCGGGTGGTCCGGCGTTGTTGAATGCGGTGCAGACCGGGAATTATGGTGCGGCGGTGGGGATTTTGGCTCATGCCCCCGGTGATGTGTGGCATGACTTCTTGTATGGGCAGCAGACGTTGACGGTGTCGGAGCCCGGGGATGGTCAGGCGTATTCGCAGTTGGGTGCCAGTGTCCCGATGAATGGGTTGTTGGTGAATGCTCCGGGTTCGGCGACGATCAGTGCGACGCCTGTTGGTGGTGGGGCGGCGCAGGTGGTGACGGTGAGCGGGGCGCAGATCAATGGTCTGGTTCCGGCGTTGCACCAGCTGGGTGGTCAGCTGGGTGCTGGGATGCCGGTGGCGATGAAGGCGGTGGCGGCCCAAGCGGTTAGTGCGTTGCCGGGGTTGACGTTTAATGTCGATGGCAGTGGTAATGGGACGTTTGGTGGGACGGTTTTTGATCAGCAGACTCCGTTTGGTGAGGTGTCGCTGTCGCTGAGTGGGACGGTGGCGGCGGGGATGCCGACGTTGACGGGGGCGTCGGCGGTGGTGCCGCCGCAGGCGTTGTTGGCGGTGGATGCGTTGGGGGCGCCGTATAACGCGTATGTGGCGTTGGGGCCGGGTGGTCCGGCGTTGTTGAATGCGGTGCAGACCGGGAATTATGGTGCGGCGGTGGGGATTTTGGCTCATGCCCCCGGTGATGTGTGGCATGACTTCTTGTATGGGCAGCAGACGTTGACGGTGTCGGAGCCCGGGGATGGTCAGGCGTATTCGCAGTTGGGTGCCAGTGTCCCGATGAATGGGTTGTTGGTGAATGCTCCGGGTTCGGCGACGATCAGTGCGACGCCTGTTGGTGGTGGGGCGGCGCAGGTGGTGACGGTGAGCGGGGCGCAGATCAATGGTCTGGTTCCGGCGTTGCACCAGCTGGGTGGTCAGCTGGGTGCTGGGATGCCGGTGGCGATGAAGGCGGTGGCGGCCCAAGCGGTTAGTGCGTTGCCGGGGTTGACGTTTAATGTCGATGGCAGTGGTAATGGGACGTTTGGTGGGACGGTTTTTGATCAGCAGACTCCGTGGGGTGAGGTGTCGCTGTCGCTGAGTGGGACGGTGGCGGCGGGGATGCCGACGTTGACGGGGGCGTCGGCGGTGGTGCCGCCGCAGGCGTTGTTGGCGGTGGATGCGTTGGGGGCGCCGTATAACGCGTATGTGGCGTTGGGGCCGGGTGGTCCGGCGTTGTTGAATGCGGTGCAGACCGGGAATTATGGTGCGGCGGTGGGGATTTTGGCTCATGCCCCCGGTGATGTGTGGCATGACTTCTTGTATGGGCAGCAGACGTTGACGGTGTCGGAGCCCGGGGATGGTCAGGCGTATTCGCAGTTGGGTGCCAGTGTCCCGATGAATGGGTTGTTGGTGAATGCTCCGGGTTCGGCGACGATCAGTGCGACGCCTGTTGGTGGTGGGGCGGCGCAGGTGGTGACGGTGAGCGGGGCGCAGATCAATGGTCTGGTTCCGGCGTTGCACCAGCTGGGTGGTCAGCTGGGTGCTGGGATGCCGGTGGCGATGAAGGCGGTGGCGGCCCAAGCGGTTAGTGCGTTGCCGGGGTTGACGTTTAATGTCGATGGCAGTGGTAATGGGACGTTTGGTGGGACGGTTTTTGATCAGCAGACTCCGTGGGGTGAGGTGTCGCTGTCGCTGAGTGGGACGGTGGCGGCGGGGATGCCGACGTTGACGGGGGCGTCGGCGGTGGTGCCGCCGCAGGCGTTGTTGGCGGTGGATGCGTTGGGGGCGCCGTATAACGCGTATGTGGCGTTGGGGCCGGGTGGTCCGGCGTTGTTGAATGCGGTGCAGACCGGGAATTATGGTGCGGCGGTGGGGATTTTGGCTCATGCCCCCGGTGATGTGTGGCATGACTTCTTGTATGGGCAGCAGACGTTGACGGTGTCGGAGCCCGGGGATGGTCAGGCGTATTCGCAGTTGGGTGCCAGTGTCCCGATGAATGGGTTGTTGGTGAATGCTCCGGGTTCGGCGACGATCAGTGCGACGCCTGTTGGTGGTGGGGCGGCGCAGGTGGTGACGGTGAGCGGGGCGCAGATCAATGGTCTGGTTCCGGCGTTGCACCAGCTGGGTGGTCAGCTGGGTGCTGGGATGCCGGTGGCGATGAAGGCGGTGGCGGCCCAAGCGGTTAGTGCGTTGCCGGGGTTGACGTTTAATGTCGATGGCAGTGGTAATGGGACGTTTGGTGGGACGGTTTTTGATCAGCAGACTCCGTGTGGTGAGGTGTCGCTGTCGCTGAGTGGGACGGTGGCGGCGGGGATGCCGACGTTGACGGGGGCGTCGGCGGTGGTGCCGCCGCAGGCGTTGTTGGCGGTGGATGCGTTGGGGGCGCCGTATAACGCGTATGTGGCGTTGGGGCCGGGTGGTCCGGCGTTGTTGAATGCGGTGCAGACCGGGAATTATGGTGCGGCGGTGGGGATTTTGGCTCATGCCCCCGGTGATGTGTGGCATGACTTCTTGTATGGGCAGCAGACGTTGACGGTGTCGGAGCCCGGGGACGGTCAGGCGTATTCGCAGTTGGGTGCCAGTGCGCCGATGAATGGGTTGTTGGTGAATGCTCCGGGTTCGATCACGCTCAGTGCCACGCCTACCGGTGGTGGGGCGGCGCAGGTGGTGACGGTGAGCGGGGCGCAGTTCAATGGTCTGGTTCCGGCGTTGCACCAGCTGGGTGGCCAGCTGGGTGCTGGGATGCCGGTGGCGATGCAGGCGCTGGCGGGGCACGCGATGCCGGCGTTGCTGGGCGTGGGTGACTACACCCAGACCGTTTTTGATCAGCAGACTCCGTTTGGTGAGGTGCAGTTGTCGCTGAATGTGCACGTGCCGCTGGTGGGTGACGTGCAGTTGACGGGCGGGTCGTTGGTGCTGCCGCAGCCGTTGACGTGGGTGGCGGATGGTCTGGGGGCCCCGTATGACGCGTATGTGGCGTTGGGGTCGGCTGGTCCCGCGTTCGTCGGTGCGCTGCAGAGCGGCAACGTGGGCGCGGCGCTGGGCATTCTGGCTAATTCTCCCGGTGATGTGTGGCAGAGCTTCCTGTATGGCCAGCAGACGCTGACGCTGTCGCAGCCGGCGCCGGGCGGTTACGGCTTTTCGCAGGTGGGTGTCGGCGTCCCAATGGATGGCTTGCTGGTGCACGGAGCTAGCCCGGCCACGGTGAGTGCAACGTCCACGGATGGCTCGACGAGTGGCGGTCCGTTGACCGGCGCGCAGTTCGGTGGTCTGATTCCCGCCCTGCAGGATGCGGGCATACTCCCGTGATCTAGCCCACCCGCGCCTGTGCGAGTGCCCCTAAGTGATAGCTCTGACTCAAACGTGACACAAACGTCGTGATCGTCATTGCCTGTGTGTCCAAAAACCACCTACCCTGGCCGAGTGGCTCCTGGTGATCCGGATCCGGGCGAGCCCTCGGACGCGAACTCGAAGAGCAACTCGGAAACGACTGAGCAGACGCTGGCAACGGTGGTGTCCCGCACCGCTCGACGTCGTTCTCCGGTCTCGGTGCACAACGCGTCGCAGTGGTTGCGTACCACCAATCACAGCCCCGGGCTGGTTGCGTTTGTCCGGCGGGCGCGACGGCTGCTACCCGGAGATCCCGAGTTCGGCGACCCGCTGTCCACCGCGGGTGAAGGCGGTCCGCGCGCCGCCGCGCGGGCTGCCGACCGGCTGCTGGGGGATCGCGATGCGGCCTCACGAGAGGTCAGCCTGGGTGTTTTGCAGGTATGGCAGGCGTTGACGGAGGCCATTTCCAATGAACCGGCGAATCCGGAGGTGACGCTGGTATTCACCGACCTGGTCGGCTTCTCGACGTGGTCGTTGGAGGCCGGTGACGATGCGGCCCTCACCCTGTTGCGGCAGGTGGCGCGCGCCGTCGAGACGCCGTTGCTCGACGCCGGCGGGCACATCGTGAAGCGCTTGGGCGACGGGATCATGGCGGTGTTCCGCGATCCGACGGTCGCTGTCAAGGCCGTCTTCGCCGCCAAGGCCGAGATGAAATCGGTCGAGGTTGCGGGCTACAGACCGCGAATGCGGGTCGGGATCCACACCGGCCGGCCACAGCGGCTTGCCGCGGACTGGCTGGGTGTCGACGTCAACATCGCTGCACGTGTTATGGAACGCGCCACAAAAGGCGGGGTCATGGTGTCAAGCCCGACCCTGGATCTGATACCGCAAAGCGAGCTCGACGCGTTGGGGGTGGTCGCCAAACGTGCACGTAGACCCATGTTTGCAAGCAAACTCACCGGCATTCCCCCTGACCTGGCGATCTATCGTCTCAAGACTCTTAAGGAGTTGACAGCTTCCGATGACCCAGACGAAACAAATTAATGGGCATAGTGGAAGTTAATGATTGGGGGCATTTCGTCCGGCCTGGCCCGGATCCGGTTCACCGTAGGTTATGTGTCGGTTTTGCTGGTGGTCAGCTGCGCGATCGCGCTGCTCGGCCCGCATGCGCATGACCTGCTGGTTGCGTATGCCAGCACCAACCTGCACAACCTAGCCCACGGGCGCCTGACGACCCTGCTGGACAGCGCGTTCGTCGTGGATGCGGGCCCGATGTACTTCTGGTTGCCGTTCCTGACGTGCCTGCTGGTGCTCGCGGAACTGCATCTGCGCACGATGCGCGTGCTGATGGCGTTTCTGGTCGGCCATATCGGGGCGACGTTGGTTGTTGCCGCCATTCTGGCCGGCGCCGTCGAGCTGGAATGGATGCCGTTCTCCATCACCCGGGCCGCCGACACCGGGATGAGCTACGGTGCGCTGGCCGTGCTCGGAGCGCTGACGGCAACGATCGCGCGGCGCTGGCGGCCGGCGTGGATCGGCTGGTGGGTATCGGCGGGTATCACCGCCGCGGTTGTTGACGCCGACTTCACCAATGTGGGCCACTCTGTGGCCGTGATCCTGGGCGTGCTGGTGGCGTCGCGGTTCCGTCAGCCGGTTCGCTGGACGCCGCTGCTCGCATTCATGCTGGTGAACTCGGCCGGGTTCGGCTTCCTGGTCCTCGCCCACCACTGGTGGTCGATGCCCATCGTGTTGGGCTTCGGCGTCGTGGGCGCCGCCCTGGGCGCGTTTACGGCCTATCGCATCGCCGGGTACCGCGCGGCGCGACGTGGCCTGCCGGCTGGTGTGCCGGACTGCGAAGAATCGCTGACCGGTCCGCAGCCGGCGGTAGTCGCCGGCTAACCACACCGCGGTTACGGGGCGCGCCGAGAAGCGCGTCGGGAGCGGCGCACAACCCCATCACATATGATCGGCACCTGCGTCAATTGCGTCATGACCCGTGGCTCAAATTTGGGCCCGCTCGACCAGCCTCGCACAGCCTCGTAAAAGGAGATTTCGCCGCGTGGGTGATCAACCCGTCGATCTGTCGCCGGAAGCATTGGCCGAGGCGGTCAGCGCGGCCCGGAATGCCATCGCGCAGGCGGCCGATTTGAGTGTGCTGGCGCACGTCAAGACCGAGCACCTGGGTGACCGGTCAGCGCTGGCGCAGGCGCGACAAGCGCTGGCGACCCTGCCCAAGGACGAGCGCGCCGACGCCGGCAAGCGGGTCAACACCGCGCGCGGCGAGGTGCAGCGCGGCTACGACGAACGGCTGGCCACCTTGCGTGCGGAGCGCGACGCGGCCGTGCTGGTCGCCGAAGGCATCGACGTGACACTCCCGTCGACTCGGCAGCCGGCCGGAGCGCGGCACCCGATCACGATATTGGCCGAGCACATCGCCGATACCTTCGTCGCGATGGGATGGGAACTGGCCGAGGGGCCGGAGGTGGAGACGGAGCAGTTCAACTTCGACGCCCTCAACTTCCCTGCCGACCACCCCGCGCGTAGCGAACAGGACACCTTCTACGTCGCGCCGGAGGACTCCAGGCAGCTGCTGCGCACCCATACCTCACCTGTGCAGGTGCGTACCCTTCTGGAGCGGGAACTGCCGGTCTACATCATCTCGATCGGCCGCACCTTTCGCACCGACGAGCTCGACACCACCCACACGCCCGTTTTCCACCAGGTCGAGGGGTTGGCAGTGGATCGTGGCCTGTCCATGGCACACCTGCGGGGAACACTGGACGCGTTCGCGCGGGCCGAGTTCGGGCCGTCGGCACGCACCCGGATCCGGCCGCACTTCTTCCCGTTCACCGAACCGTCCGCCGAAGTCGATGTGTGGTTCCCCGGCAAGAAGGGCGGCGCCGGCTGGGTCGAGTGGGGCGGCTGCGGAATGGTGCATCCAAACGTGTTGCGAGCCGCAGGAATTGACCCGGAGATCTATTCCGGCTTCGCGTTCGGCATGGGCCTGGAACGCACCCTGCAGTTCCGCAATGGCATTCCCGACATGCGCGACATGGTCGAGGGGGACGTTCGCTTCTCGCTGCCGTTCGGGGTGGGTGCCTGATGCGGGTTCCCTATAGCTGGCTGCGCGAAGTCGTCGCGGCGGGCGCCCCGGGCTGGGACGTCGCCCCCGCCGACCTCGAGCAGGCGCTGGTGGGCCTGGGCCACGAGGTCGAGGAGATTCTCACCCTCGGCCCGATCGATGGCCCGCTGATCGTGGGCCGGGTGACCGAGATCGAGGAGCTCACCGGGTTCAAGAAGCCCATCCGCGCCTGCCTGGTTGACGTCGGGGACGGTCGACAGCACGAAATCGTCTGTGGTGCAAGCAATTTCGTGGTCGGCGAGCTGGTTGTCGTAGCACTGCCGGGAACGGTGCTGCCCGGCGGCTTTACCATCGCGGCACGCAAGACCTACGGCCGCAACTCCGACGGCATGATCTGTTCGGCGACTGAACTCGGTTTGGGCGCAGACCATTCCGGGATCCTGGTGCTGCCGCCCGGGACCGCCGAACCGGGAGCCGACGGCGCCGCGGTGCTCGGGCTCGACGACGTGGTCTTCCACCTGGCCATCACCCCCGACCGTGGCTACTGCATGTCGGTGCGGGGCCTCGCCCGCGAGATCGCCTGCGCCTATGACCTGAACTTTGTCGACCCGGCCAGCAGTGAGGTGATCAAGCCGCTGCCGGCCGACGCGGCCGCGTGGCCGCTGACGGTGCAGGCAGAGACGGGTGTGCGCCGCTTCGCATTGCGCCCCGTCACCGGGATCGATCCCGCCGCCGCGTCGCCGTGGTGGCTACAGCGCCGGCTGCTGCTGGCCGGCATCCGCCCAACCTCCCCGGCCGTGGACGTGACCAACTACGTGATGCTGGAACTGGGCCACCCCATGCACGCGCACGACAGCAAACGGATCACCGGCGGCCTCGCCGTGCGGTTCGCCCGCCCCGGCGAGACCGTCGTCACCCTCGACGACGTCGAGCGCCGGCTCGATCCCGGCGATGTCCTGATCGTCGATGACGTTGCGACGGCGGCGATCGGCGGCGTGATGGGCGCCGCCAGCACCGAGGTGCGTGCGGACTCCACCGACGTGCTGCTGGAAGCCGCGGTCTGGGATGCCGCGGCGGTATCGCGCACCCAGCGCCGGCTGCATCTGCCCAGCGAGGCCGCCCGTCGCTACGAACGCTCGGTAGACCCCGCCATCTCGGTGGCCGCGCTGGACCGATGTGCCGCGCTGCTCGCCGACATCGCCGGGGGAGCGGTATCGGAGAACCTCACCGACTGGCGCGGCGACCCGCCAGTCGGCAACTCGGCCGCCGATTGGGCTGGGTCGCCGATCCGGATCGCCGCCGACCTGCCGGATCGCGTCGCGGGTGTGACCTACCCACCGGGCGCGACCGCGAGGCGGCTGACCCAGATCGGCGCGCACATCGACCAACGGGCCCAAGCGGCCGATAAGGGCCAGATCCTGATCGTCACCCCGCCGAGTTGGCGACCCGATCTGCTGCAGCCCGCCGACCTCGTCGAGGAAGTACTGCGGCTGGAGGGACTAGAGGCGGTCCCGTCCGTGCTGCCGTTGGCACCCGCGGGCCGCGGGCTCACCGCCGTGCAGAAGCGTCGTCGCGCGATCGGCAGGTCGCTGGCGCAGTCCGGATACGTCGAGATCCTGCCGACACCGTTTCTGCCCGCCGGCGTGTTCGACCTCTGGGGACTGCCGGCCGACGATCCGCGGCGCCGGACGGCGGCCGTGCTCAACCCGCTCGAGGCCGATCGTCCGCAGCTGGCCACCACGCTGCTACCTGCCCTGTTGGAAGCGTTGGGGCGCAACGTGTCGCGGGGCCTTGTCGATGCCGAACTGTTCGCCATCGCGCAGGTGGTCCAGCCGACCGAGCTGACGCGCGGCGTCGGGCCGATACCGGTCGACCGCCGGCCTGACGACGACGAGATCGCCATCCTGGACGCGTCCTTACCCCGGCAACCGCAGCACGTCGCCGCGGTGCTGGCCGGGCTCCGTGAACCGCGTGGGCCGTGGGGTCCCGGGCGGATGGTCGGAGCGGCCGACGCTTTCGAGGCGGTGCGAATCATCGCACGTGCCAGCGGAATCGACGTGACCTTGCGGGCCGCCCGATACTTGCCCTGGCATCCCGGCCGCTGCGCCGAGGTGTTTGTCGGGCAAGGCCAGGACGTCGGGAAACTCCTGGTCGGCCACGCGGGGCAGCTGCACCCGGCCGTGATAGAGCGCTCCGGCCTACCGAAGGGTACCTGCGCGATCGAGCTCAACCTCGATGCGATTCCCATCGTGGAGGCACTGCCCGCGCCCAGGGTTTCGCCGTTCCCGGCGGTGTTCCAGGACGTCAGCCTGGTGGTGGCCGCGGACGTCCCGGCCCAGACAGTGGCCGACGCCGTTCGTCAGGGGGCCGGCGAGCTGCTCGAGGACATCCAGCTGTTCGACGTCTTCACCGGCCCGCAGGTCGGCGCGGACCGTAAGTCGCTGACATTTGCGTTGCGGTTCCGAGCGCCGGATCGCACGCTGACCGAGGACGACGCCAGCGCTGCGCGCGACGCCGCGATACGATGCGCCGCCGAGCGGGTGGGCGCGGTCCTGCGTACCTAAACTTGGGTAATTGCGGTCCGCATTGCGGATCTGCGCCACTCGCGCTTTGGGGAATTAAAGCGCGGCTAAGTTTTTTGCTTGAAATACCGGTTTCCGCGCGCACCGACGAGCATTTCATTATGGTCGTTATACCTGGCTTGTCCCGTACGGTGGCAGTCGTAGTTTGTTGAGGGGAACTGGGGATGTCGTTCCTGGGTGTGACGCCGGAGCTGATCGAGTCTGCGGCCCAAGATCTGGCGGGTATTCGCTCGGCACTTAGCGAGTCTTCCGCTGCCGCCGCTCCGTCCACGACGGCACTGGTGGCCGCTGCCGAGGACGAGGTATCGACCGCGATCGCGTCGACGTTCGGCGACTTCGGCCAGGACTTTCAAGTTCTCAGCGCACAGGCGACCGCGTTCCATGACCAGTTTGTTAACTTGCTGAACGCCGGCGCGGGCGCGTATATCACAACCGAACTTAGCAACGCTAAAAGCAATTTGCTGGACGCGGTAAATGGGCCTGTCCACGACCTGTTAGGGCACCCGTCCACGGCCGCTGCGAAGGCGGCGGCGGCCGGGCAGAATCTGGCCAAGCTTGGCGCCGCGGCGCAGGCCGCCGAGGCTGGGCTCGCCACGGGTGCGGCTGAGGTGGTGACGGCTGGGCAGGACGTTGCCGCCGCGGCTAAGTTGCTGCAGCCCGCCTATGCCGATCTTGTTGTGGCCGGCGGTGTCTTTGCGACGGCCGGGGCGGAAGCCGGTACCGGAATTGCGTCGCTGAGCGCCGCCGTTTCCAACCTCGCTGGCGGTATTAGTTACGTTTCGCTGGGGGTCGGAAGCGTCGTCTCCGGAGTTGGTCTGTTGGGGACTGCCGTCGTCGAACTCTTCAATCCTGCGACCTGGGCGCTCGCCGCGGGGCAGGCCGTGGCGGGCGTCGGTCTGTTGGGTACCGGCGGGATCGAGGTCGTCCAAGGTGTCACGGACTTGACGCTGATCAGCGGGGAAGTCACCAGTGGAATCGCCGAATTGCAGCAGGCCGCTACTGGGTTTTCTCAGGGCGTTAGTTACCTGACGTTGGCTGGGCAGGCTGCGCAGCCCGGGTTGGCCGCGCTGCAGATGGCCGGCGCCGAGTTCGGGCAGGGGCTTAGCGACATGCACAGCGGCGTGAGTACGGCCGTCGCGCTCCTCAAGTCCTAGATAAGTCCTAGCAAGTCCTGGGCAAGTCCTGGGTAAGTCCTGGGTCCGCGCGGAGCTCCCGCCCTGACCGACGCGCCATCGGCAGATCACGTCAGAATGGCGCGACAACGCAGGATTTCCGCGATGTTTCGAGCGAGTTACAGTAGGCTCATTTTGCCTGGATGAGCAGCGGGTTGACCGCCGTCGTAAACCGAGGAGTGGTTGCTATGTCGTACGTAATCGCGGCACCGGAGTTGGTAGAGGCGGCCGCCGGAGATTTGTCAGGTATTCACTCGGCGCTGCGGGCGGCCACCGCGGCCGCAGTGGCCCCCACGACGGGCGTGCTGCCCGCCGCCGCGGACGAGATATCGGCCGGGATCGCATCGGTCTTCGGCACCTACGGCCGCGAGTATCAAGTCCTCAGCGCTGACGCGGCGGCGTTTCACGCCCAGTTTGTGCAGACCTTGAACGCCGCCGCGGGCTATTACGCGGCCGCCGAGGCGGCCAATGCGTCGCCGATGCAGACCATGCTCAACGCAGTGAACGCGCCGGCGCAGGCGCTGCTGGGGCGCCCGCTGGTGGGCAACGGCGCCGACGGCGCGGCGGGGACGGGGACGGGGGCCGGCGGTAACGGCGAGCCCGGCGGGATTTTATTCGGCAACGGCGGCAAAGGAGGGGCCGGCGGGTCCGGCGGTGGGGCGGGCGGTAACGGCGGGGAGGCCGGGTTGTTCGGCAACGGCGGTGCCGGCGGGCCCGGCGGTGGCACCAGCGGTGCCGGCGGCGTGGGCGGCACCGGCGGGTCGTTGTACGGCAACGGCGGTGCCGGCGGCGCTGGCACAACGACCGGCGCCGGTGGTGCAGGCGGCGGCGCCTGGCTGTTCGGCAGCGGTGGTGTCGGCGGGAGTGGGCCGTCTGGCGGCGCCGGCGGCCACGCCGGGCTGTTCATCGGCAACGGTGGCGACGCCGGGGCCGGGACTGGGTCGGCCGGCGCGGCCGGCGCGCTGATCGGCAACGGCGGCAATGGCGCGGACAGCACCACAGGCGCTGGCGGCGGTGGCGGAAATGCCCTGATCGGCAACGGCGGACACGGCGGATCCAGCACCACCGGTGCCGGCGGAAGCGGTGGCAGCACCTGGATCGGCAACGGCGGGGCCGGCGGTCAGGCCGGCGGCACCGGCGGCTCGGCCGGCGGGGCCGGCGGCGCCGTAGGGCTGTGGGGCTCCGGTGGTGACGGCGGTAATGGCGCAACCGGCGTGGCGCCGTTGTTGACCGCTGGGACCGGCGGGGCCGGCGGCAGCGGCGGCAGCGGCGGGTTCCTCTACGGCAGCGGCGGTGCCGGTGGGGCCGGTGGCAGCGGCGGGGCCAGCTCGACGATCGCCATCTCCGGCGGCCCCGGCGGCGCCGGCGGTGCCGGTGGCAATGCCAGCCTGCTCGGCAACGGTGGAAACGGTGGGGGCGGTGGCGCCGGTGGGGCCAACACCTTCAGTTCTGTCGGTGGCGTCGGGGGCGGTACCGGCGGTGCCGGCGGTCAAGGCGGTGTCGCCGGGCTGCTATCCGGCAGTGGCGGCGACGGTGGGGCCGGGGGCACCGGCGGGACTACCGCTCGGGCCGGCGTTGCAGGCGGGACCGGCGGTACCGGCGGCACCCCCGGCAGCGGCTTTATCGTCGGTAACGGTGGCGCCGGTGGCGCCGGGGGCACCGGCGGGGCTTCCGTTGCCGCAACCAACGGGCCCGGCGGCGTCGGCGGCGCCGCCGCGAACGGCGCGAACGGCGGACTGCTCTACGGCAACGGCGGGGTAGGTGGGGCCGGTGGCGGCGGCGGCGCCGGCACCGGCACCGGCGCCGGCGGCGCCGGCACCAACGGCGGTGCGGGCGGCAACGCCAGTTTCATCGGTAACGGCGGCGACGGTGGCGCCGGCGGCGCCGGCGGGACCGGTACCCCGAACGGGGCCAATGGAACGGGTGGCAACGGCGGTACCGCCGGGCCGTTCGGCCACGGCGGCGCGCCCGGTGCCACCCCCGTGGCGGCGCAGCTGGCCTCCGGGCCATACGCGAACCTCGTTACCAACACGGTCGCCAACCTGGAAAGCATCACCAATAACTGGCTTGCCAACCCGTCGCCCTTCCTGCAGCAGATCCTCACCAACCAGTACGACTTCACTCAGCTGGCCGTGTCGTCGTTCGCGAATGCCACCAGGGACTTCGCTATCGGGCTGGCCGGCATACCGCCGAGCCTGCAGGCGGCCGCCGTGGCCCTGCAGGCGGGCAACATCAGCGGCGCGGTCAGCGACGTGGCGGGGGCGCTGATAGCTACCCTCGTCAGCGGGGTCAACGCAGATGATTTGTCGAACATTCTGCTGGTCGGGACCGTGGGAGACCTGCTGCCCATCCTCAGCATCCCCGGACACATTGCGCAGAACACCACCAATGTGATCAACGCGCTCACGAACACCAACATCGCGTTCGATTTCACGACCTTATCGGCCAACGCCGGGCTGCCGCTGGTGGTGACCCTTGATGCCTTGGGCTCGCCGATCACCACGGCCCTCGCTATCGGAAACAGCACGTCGACATTTGTCAGCGCCCTGCAGGCCGGGAACCCGCTGGCGGCATTGACCGCGCTCGTCGACGCTCCGGCCAACATCACCAACGGCTTCCTGAATGGCCAGTTCACGCTGTCGATACCGATCCCGCCGTCGTCGATCCCGATTCCGGGAGTGACGTCGGCAACGGTGAACATTCCCGTCGGAGGCATCCTCGCGCCCCTGCAGAACCTTTCGGCTACGGCGGTGGTGCTGGGTTCGCCGATTACCCTCGCACTCGGCGGGTCGACCGTCGGTGGCATCATTCCCGGCCTGGTGAACGACGTGCCCGCACAGCTTGCAAAGGCAATCGCGTAGCCGGAAGCGGCACGGGCCGGCGCCGGACCTGCGGCAGAATGTATTTGCAAACTTCTGCATAACCATGCAGAATCGGCAAATGGCCGACGTGATGAAGGTGGCGGTTGCCGGTGCCAGCGGGTACGCGGGCGGCGAGATCCTCCGGCTACTGCTCGGGCACCCAGCGTATGGCGACGGCCGGCTGACGATCGGCGCCCTGACCGCCGCGGCCAGCGTCGGGACCACGCTCGCGGAGCACCATCCACACCTGACGCCGTTGGCCCAGCGCACACTCGAACCCACCGAGGTGGCCGTGCTCGCCGGCCATGACGTGGTTTTCCTCGGGCTGCCACACGGGAATTCGGCCGCACTGGCCGAACAACTCGGCCCGGAGACCCTGATCATCGACTGCGGCGCGGACTTCCGGCTCACCGACCCCGCCGCATGGGAGCGGTTCTACGGATCGCCGCATGCCGGAAGCTGGCCTTACGGACTGCCGGAACTGCCCGGCGGGCGCGAGCGGCTGCGAGGCGCGCGCCGTGTGGCGGTCCCGGGTTGCTATCCGACCGCGGCCCTGTTGGCACTGCTGCCCGCGCTGGCCGAGGACCTGATCGAGCCCGCGGTCACGGTGGTCGCCGTCAGCGGCACCTCGGGAGCCGGTCGCGCCGCCAAGGCCGATCTGCTCGGGTCGGAGGTCATCGGGTCGGCCCGGGCCTACAACATCGCCGGCGCCCACCGGCACACCCCCGAGATCGCCCAGGGGCTGGGTGCCGTCACCGACCGCGACGTCACCGTGTCGTTCACCCCGGTGCTCATCCCGACGTCCCGCGGCATCCTGGCCACCTGTACCGCGCGCACCCGCTCGCCCCTGTCGCAGCTGCGGGCGGCCTACGAAAAGGCCTACGATGCAGAGCCTTTCGTCTACCTGATGCCCGAGGGGCAGCTGCCCCGCACCGGCGCGGTGATCGGCAGCAACGCCGCACACATCGCCGTCGCGGTCGACGAGGCCGCCGAGACCTTCGTTGCGATCGCCGCGATCGACAACCTGGTCAAGGGCACGGCCGGCGCCGCGGTGCAGTCGATGAACCTCGCACTGGGCTGGCCGGAGACCGACGGACTTTCGGTGGTCGGGGTGGCGCCGTGACCGGCCTGGGCAGCCTAACCGGCCTCGGGGGGGCGCGGTTGGTCCGTGCTCAGGGTGTCACGGCCCCGGAGGGGTTTCGCGCGGCCGGGATCGCGGCCGGGATAAAAGCGTCGGGTGCGCGCGACCTCGCGCTGGTGTTCAACGAAGGACCCGACTACGCCGCCGCGGGTGTATTCACCCGCAACAAGGTCAAGGCGGCGCCGGTGCGCTGGACCCAGCAGGTGCTCACCACCGGTCAGCTGCGCGCGGTGATCCTCAACTCGGGGGGCGCCAACGCCTGCACAGGACCGGGCGGCTTCCAGGACGCCCACGCCACCGCGGAGGCGGTCGCCGCCGCGTTGTCCGACTGGGGAACCGACACCGGCGCCATCGAGGTCGCCGTCTGTTCCACGGGGCTGATAGGCGACCGGCTGCCGATGGACAAGGTGCTCGCCGGCGTCCGTGAAATCGTGCACGAGATGGCCGGCGGGCTGGCCGGGGGCGACGACGCCGCCCACGCCATCATGACCACCGACACCGTTGCCAAACAGGTTGCGCTGCATCACCAGAACAAGTGGACGGTCGGCGGAATGGCCAAAGGCGCGGGCATGCTGGCGCCTTCGTTGGCCACGATGCTGTGCGTGCTCACCACCGACGCGGCGGCCGAACCGGCAGCACTCGATGAGGCGCTGCGCCGAGCCACCGCCCGCACCTTCGACCGGCTCGACATCGACGGCAGCTCTTCTACCAATGACACCGTGCTGCTGCTGGCATCGGGGGCCAGCGGGATCGCCCCGCCCCAAGCCGATCTCGAGGACGCCGTGCTGCGGGTCTGCGACGACCTGTGCGCCCAGCTGCAGGCCGACGCCGAAGGCGTCACCAAGCGGATCACCGTGACCGTCACCGGGGCCGCCTCCGAGGACGACGCGCTGGCCGCGGCCCGGGTGATTGCCCGCGACAGCCTGTTCAAGACCGCGGTGTTCGGGTCGGACCCCAACTGGGGCCGGGTGCTCGCGGCCGTCGGCATGGCGCCGGTCACGCTCGACCCCGATCGAATCACCGTGTCGTTCAACGGCTCTGCGGTGTGTATCGACGGAGCCGGCGCCCCCGGCGCGCGCGACGTGGATCTGTCGGCGCCCGACATCGACGTGACCGTCGACCTCGGCGTCGGCGACGCCTCTGCTGCCATCCGGACCACCGACCTGTCCCACGCCTACGTCGAAGAGAACTCGGCCTACAGCTCATGAGCCTCGAAACCGCTTCGCTGCCAACCCAAGTCAAAGCTCAGGTGCTCGCAGAAGCCCTGCCCTGGCTCAAGCAGCTGCACGGCAAGACCGTCGTCGTCAAATACGGCGGCAACGCCATGACCGACGACGCGCTGCGCGTCGCGTTCGCCGCCGACATGGCGTTCCTGCGCAACTGCGGGATCCATCCCGTCGTGGTGCACGGCGGCGGACCGCAGATCACCGCGATGCTGCGCCGCCTTGGCATTGAACGCGACTTCAAGGGCGGCTTCCGCGTCACCACGCCGGAAGTGCTGGACGTCGCGCGCATGGTGCTGTTCGGGCAGGTGGGCCGCGAACTGGTCAACCTGATCAACGCCCACGGGCCCTACGCCGTCGGTGTCACCGGCGAGGACGCGCACCTTTTCACCGCGGTGCGGCGCAGCGTCAACGTCGACGGCGTGGCCACCGATATCGGCCTGGTGGGCGACGTCGACCAGGTCAACCCCGCGGCGCTGCTCGATCTGGTTGCGGCGGGCCGCATCCCGGTGATCTCGACGCTCGCGCCCGACGCCGACGGCGTCGTGCACAACATCAATGCCGACACGGCCGCGGCGGCGCTGGCCGAAGCCCTCGGAGCGGAGAAGCTGCTGATGCTCACCGATGTCGAGGGCCTGTACACGAGCTGGCCGGACCGGGATTCGCTGGTCAGCGAAATCGACACCGCCACACTGGCGCAACTGCTACCCACCCTGGAGGCGGGGATGATCCCCAAGGTCGAGGCGTGTTTGAGGGCCGTCGTCGGGGGCGTGCCCAGCGCCCATGTCATCGACGGGAGGGTCGAACACTGCGTGTTGGTGGAGCTGTTCACCCACGCCGGCACCGGCACCAAGGTGGTGTCGGCATGACCCGGACGGAGGCCAATACGGCCACGATGCGCGAGCGCTGGGAAGCCGTGATGATGGACAACTACGGCACCCCATCGGTGGCCCTGGCCAGCGGCGACGGCGCCGTGGTCACCGATGTGGACGGCAAGACCTACCTGGACCTGCTGGGTGGCATCGCGGTCAACGTCCTCGGCCACCGCCACCCCGCCATCATCGAGGCCGTCGTGCACCAGATGTCGACGCTGGGCCACACCTCCAACCTGTATGCCACCGAATCCGGCATCGCGCTCGCCGAAGAGCTGGTCGCCCTGCTGGGTGCCGAAACGCAAACCCGAGTGTTCTTCTGCAACTCCGGCGCCGAGGCCAACGAGGCGGCGTTCAAGCTGACCCGGCTCACCGGCCGCACGAAACTTGTTGCCGCACAAGAGGCTTTCCACGGCCGGACGATGGGCTCGCTGGCGCTCACGGGCCAGCCGGCCAAGCAGGCGCCGTTTGTGCCGCTGCCGGGCCACGTCACCCATGTGCCGTACGGCGACAAAGAGGCGCTGGCCGCCGCGGTCGACGAGGACACCGCCGCGGTGTTCCTCGAACCGATCATGGGGGAGAGCGGGATCGTCGTGCCGCCCGAGGGCTACCTTGTCGCCGCCCGGGACATCACGGCGCGGCATGGCGCCCTGCTGGTGCTCGACGAGGTGCAGACCGGAATGGGGCGCACCGGCGCGTTTTTCGCCCACCAGCACGACGGCATCACCCCGGATGTGGTGACGTTGGCCAAGGGGCTCGGCGGCGGTCTGCCGATCGGGGCGTGCCTGGCCGTCGGTCGGGCCGCCGACCTGCTGACGCCCGGCCTGCATGGCAGCACCTTCGGCGGCAACCCGGTGTGCACCGCCGCCGCCCGGGCGGTGTTGCGCGTGCTTGCCGACGAGGACCTGGTCCGGCACGCCGAGGTGCTGGGCAAGTCGGTGCGCCACGGCATCGAATCCCTGCATCACCCGCTGATCGACCACGTTCGTGGCCGCGGGCTGCTGTGGGGCATGGTGCTGACCGCGCCGCGGGCCAAGGACACCGAGGCGGCCGCACGCGACGCCGGGTTCCTGGTCAACGCCGCCGGGCCCGACGTCATCCGGTTGGCGCCACCGCTGATCATCACCGAGGCCCAGATCGACACGTTCCTCACCGCCCTGCCCGGGATCCTCGACGCGGCGGGTGCGCGGAAATGACCCGACACTTCCTGCGCGACGACGATCTGTCGCCCGCCGAGCAGGCCGAGGTTCTGCAGCTGGCCGCCGAGCTCAAGAAGGACCCGTTCAGCCGTCGGCCCCTGGAGGGACCCCGAGGGGTGGCGGTCATCTTCGACAAGAACTCCACCCGCACCCGGTTTTCGTTCGAAGTGGGCATCGCGCAGCTCGGCGGGCATGCCGTCGTGGTCGACGGCCGCAGCACCCAGCTGGGCCGCGACGAGACGCTGCAGGACACCGCGCGGGTGTTGTCCCGTTACGTGGATGCCATCGTGTGGCGCACGTTCGGCCAGGACCGGCTGGATGCCATGGCCGCGACCGCGACGGTGCCGGTGGTCAACGCGCTGTCCGACGAGTTCCATCCCTGCCAGGTGCTGGCCGATCTGCAGACGATCGCCGAGCGCAAGGGGTCGCTGCGCGGGTTACGGCTGTCCTACTTCGGCGACGGCGCCAACAACATGGCGCACTCGCTGATGCTCGGCGGGGCCACCGCCGGTGTGCACGTCACCGTCGCCGCTCCCGACGGGTTCGTGCCCGACCCATCGGTACTGGCCGCGGTCGAGCGGCGCGCCGAAGCCACCGGCGCCTCGGTGCGGGTGACCGGTGACGCCGCCGCCGCCGCCGCGGGTGCCGATGTCCTGGTGACCGACACCTGGACGTCGATGGGACAGGAGGACGACGGCCTGGACCGGGTCAAACCGTTTCGGCCGTTCCAGATCAACGCGCGACTCGTCGGGCTGGCCGACTCGGAAGCCATTGTGCTGCACTGTCTTCCGGCCCACCGCGAGGATGAGATCACCGCCGAGGTGATGGACGGACCGGCCAGCGTGGTGTGGGACGAAGCCGAAAACCGGCTGCACGCGCAGAAGGCGCTGCTGGTGTGGCTGCTGGAACGGTCCAAGTGACCAGCTCGAAGGCCCACGCTGTTCACGGGCCCGAGGTCAGCGCCAACCGTGCCGGCCGTCAGGCCCGGATCGTGGCCATCCTGTCGACGGCGGAGGTCCGCAGCCAGAGCGAACTGGCGGCACTGCTGGCCGCCGAAGGCATCGAGGTCACCCAGGCCACGCTCTCGCGCGATCTCGAAGAGCTCGGCGCGGTGAAATTGCGCGGCGCCGACGGCGGTACGGGCATCTACGTGGTGCCCGAGGACGGCAGCCCGGTCCGCGGCGTGTCGGGCGGTACCGATCGGATGTCGCGCCTGCTCAGCGAGTTGCTGGTGTCGACCGACTCCAGCGGCAACCTGACCGTGCTGCGCACGCCGCCGGGTGCGGCGCACTACCTGGCCAGCGCCATCGACCGCGCGGCCCTGCCCCAGGTCGTCGGCACCGTTGCCGGTGATGACACCATCCTTGTGGTCGCCCGCGAGCCGATGACCGGCGCGGAACTCGCTGGCATGTTCGAGAACATTCGATAAGGAGAGCTGTACATGTCAGAGCGCGTCATCCTTGCCTATTCCGGCGGTCTGGACACCTCGGTGGCGATCAGCTGGATCGGCAAGGAGACCGGCCGCGAGGTCGTGGCGGTAGCGATCGATCTCGGCCAGGGCGGCGAGGACATGGAGGTGGTGCGCCAGCGTGCGCTGGACTGCGGTGCGGTCGAGGCCGTCGTCGTCGATGCCAAGGACGAATTCGCCGAGGGTTACTGCCTGCCCACCGTGTTGAACAACGCCCTCTACATGGACCGCTACCCGCTGGTGTCCGCGATCAGCCGGCCGCTGATCGCCAAGCACCTGGTCGAGGCGGCACGCGAGCACGGCGGCGGCATCGTCGCGCACGGTTGCACCGGCAAGGGCAACGACCAGGTCCGCTTCGAGGTCGGATTCGCTTCGCTGGCGCCAGATCTGCAGGTGCTGGCGCCGGTGCGCGATTACGCGTGGACGCGCGAGAAGGCGATCGCGTTCGCCGACGAGAACGCCATCCCGATCAACGTCAGCAAGCGCTCGCCGTTCTCGATCGACCAGAACGTGTGGGGCCGGGCGGTGGAGACGGGCTTCCTGGAACACCTGTGGAACGCCCCCACCAAGGACGTCTACGACTACACCGAGGACCCGACGCTGAACTGGAGCACGCCCGACGAGGTCATCGTCGGCTTCGAGCGCGGCGTCCCGGTCTCGATCGACGGCAAGCCGGTGTCGATGCTGGAGGCCATTCAGCAGCTCAACGCCCGCGCCGGCGCGCAGGGGGTCGGGCGCCTCGACGTGGTCGAGGACCGGCTGGTGGGCATCAAGAGCCGCGAGATCTACGAGGCGCCGGGCGCGATGGTGCTGATCACCGCGCACACCGAACTCGAACACGTCACTCTCGAGCGCGAGCTGGGCCGGTTCAAACGGCAGACCGACCAGCGCTGGGCCGAGCTGGTGTACGACGGGCTGTGGTTTTCGCCGCTGAAGGTGGCCCTGGAGAGCTTCGTCGCCAAGACTCAAGAGCACGTCTCCGGTGAGGTGCGGATGGTGTTGCACGGCGGCCACATTGCGGTGAACGGCCGGCGCAGTGCCGAATCGCTCTACGACTTCAATCTGGCCACCTACGACGAGGGCGACAGCTTCGACCAGTCGGCGGCAAAGGGCTTCGTGTACGTGCACGGGCTGTCGTCCAAGATCGCCGCCCGCCGAGACCAGCAGTGAAGGTCACCTTGTCTGCGCTCGCGGAGCAAGAATGAGCACCAACGAGGGGTCGCTGTGGGGCGGGCGGTTCGCCGAGGGGCCGTCGGACGCGCTGGCCGCGTTGAGCCGCTCCACCCATTTCGACTGGGCGCTGGCTCCCTACGACATCACCGCGTCGCGGGCCCACACCATTGTGCTGTTCCGGGCCGGGCTGCTGACCGTGGACCAGCGCGACGGGCTGCTGGCCGGGTTGGACAGCCTCGCGGCAGACGTTGCCGACGGCAGCTTCGGCCCGCTGGCCACCGACGAGGATGTGCACGCCGCGCTGGAGCGCGGGCTGATCGACCGGGTGGGCCCCGACCTGGGCGGCCGGTTGCGGGCCGGCAGGTCGCGCAACGACCAGGTGGCCACCCTGTTCCGGATGTGGCTGCGCGACGCGGTGCGCCGGGTCAGCGCCGGTGTCCTCGACGTCGTCGGCGCGCTGGCTGACCAGGCCGCCGCCCACCCGACCGCCATCATGCCCGGTAAGACCCATTTGCAGGCCGCCCAGCCGATCCTGCTGGCGCACCATCTGCTCGCGCACGCGCATCCGTTGCTACGCGATGTCGAGCGGATCGTCGACTTCGACAAGCGCGCGGCGGTGTCCCCGTACGGATCGGGGGCATTGGCCGGCTCCTCTTTGGGGCTGGATCCGGACGCGATCGCCGCGGACCTGGGTTTCATCGCGGCTGCCGACAATTCCGTCGACGCGACTGCCGCCCGGGACTTCGCCGCCGAAGCGGCGTTCGTCTTTGCCATGATCGGCGTCGACCTGTCGCGGCTCGCCGAGGACATCATCATCTGGAGTTCGGCCGAATTCGGTTACGTCGCGTTGCACGACTCGTGGTCCACCGGTAGCTCGATCATGCCGCAGAAGAAGAACCCGGACATCGCTGAGCTGGCCCGCGGCAAGTCCGGGCGGCTGATCGGGAACCTGACGGGTTTGCTGGCGACATTGAAGGCCCAGCCCCTGGCCTACAACCGCGACCTGCAGGAGGACAAGGAGCCGGTATTCGATTCGGTCGGCCAGCTCGAGTTGCTGCTGCCGGCGATGGCCGGTCTGGTGGCCAGCCTGACGTTCAACGTCGAGCGGATGGCGGAACTGGCGCCCGCCGGCTACACGCTGGCCACCGATATCGCAGAATGGCTTGTGCGCCAAGGGATTCCATTCCGATCAGCACACGAAGCGGCCGGCGCCGCGGTCCGTGCCGCGGAGCGGCGCGGCGTCGGACTCGAGGAGCTGACCGACGACGAGTTGGCGGCCATCAGCCCCGAGCTGACCTCGCAGGTCCGCGACGTGCTCACCATCGAGGGTTCGGTGTCGTCGCGTGACGCCCGCGGCGGCACCGCGCCGAGCCGGGTCGCCGACCAATTGAATGTGGTCCTGGCGAGCCGTGACCAGCTGAAACATCGGCTGCAGCGGCATCTGGCGGGTTGAGCGCGGTACCTGGATTGTTTGCCGGGTACTTCGAACCCGACTAAACTTCTAACTCTAGGCGATTCGGTTGAACCGTTCGGCCTAGATGTTCGTAACCAAGGGGTGGGACCAGTGAGCGTAATCGCAGGCGTTTCCGGGGCACTACCGTCGTATCGCTATTCACAGCGTGAGCTGACCGACTTCTTCGTCAGCATTCCGCGATTCGCGGAGTACGAAGACATCGTCCGGCAGCTGCACGCCAGCGCCAGGGTTAACAGCCGTCACCTGGTGCTGCCGCTGGAGCAGTATCCGACGCTGACGGACTTCGGCGTCGCAAACCGGGTTTTCATCGACAATGCGGTGGATCTTGGGTGCGAGGCGCTTCTCGCAGCGCTCGATGAGGCGGGTCTGCAACCCCAGGACCTCGACGTGCTCATCACCACGACGGTGACCGGCGTGGCAGTGCCGTCCCTTGATGCCCGGATCGCGGGCCGGCTCGGGCTGCGCGACGACGTGCGGCGGGTGCCGCTGTTCGGCCTGGGCTGCGTCGCCGGGGCAGCGGGGGTGGGCCGGCTGAACGACTACCTGCGCGGTGCGCCGGACGACGTCGCCGCGCTGGTCTCGGTCGAGCTTTGTTCGTTGACCTACCCGGGATACCAGCCCTCCGTGGCCGGGCTGGTCGGCAGCGCGCTATTTGCCGATGGAGCCGCGGCGGTGGTGGCCGTCGGCGAGCGGCGCGCAGAACAGGTGGGGGCCGGCGGACCGGACATCCTCGATTCCCGCAGCCATCTCTACCCCGACTCGCTGCGCACCATGGGCTACGACGTGGGCGCCGAAGGGTTCGAACTGGTGCTGTCGAAGGACCTGGCCGCCGTGGTCGAGGAATACATCGCCGACGACGTCACCACGTTCCTCGGGGCGCACGGGCTGAACATCACCGACATCGGCGCATGGGTCAGCCACCCCGGGGGTCCCAAGATCATTGACGCGATCAATGCCAGCCTCAACCTGCCCCCGGAGGCCCTCGAGCTCACCTGGCGCTCGCTTGGCGAGATCGGCAACCTGTCGTCGGCGTCCGTGCTGCATGTGCTGCGCGACACCATCGCCAAAAAGCCGCCAAGCGGAAGCCCGGGGCTGATGCTTGCGATGGGCCCCGGATTCTGTTCCGAGCTCGTGTTACTGCGCTGGCACTGATGCGCGCCTGTGGACTCTAGCGACGAACGTTCGGCGGGGAGTCCGCTACCGGCGCGATCGGTGTATGGCCGCGCGACGCAACCACGCCCGCGCCGATATCTTTCATACCAGCGCTCGTTCAGTATGAAAGGCCGCCCGCGGTGAACAGCACGCAAGAAGAGCTTGTCAAGGCCCTGCGCGCGTCCCTCAAGGAAAACGAGCGATTGAAGCGGGAGAGCCGCGATTACCTGGCCTTAATCGGAAAGCAGGCGACCGAGCCGGTGGCCCCGGTGGCCCTGGTGGGGATGGCGTGCCGGTATCCGGGCGGGGTCGACTCGCCGGAAGCCCTCTGGGAGATGGTGGTCGAGGGCCGCGATGTGGTGTCGGAGTTCCCGACCGACCGGGGCTGGGACCTGGGAGGGCTGTTCGACGACGATCCCGATGCGATGGGCAAGTCGTACACGCGCTGCGGTGGATTCCTGGCGGGCGTTGCCGATTTCGACGCCGCGTTCTTCGGGATCGCGCCCAGCGAGGCTTTGGCGATGGACCCGCAGCAGCGGTTGCTGCTGGAGGTCTCGTGGGAGGCGCTGGAGCGGGCCGGGATCGACCCGTTGGAGCTGCGGGGTTCGCCGACGGGTGTGTTCGCCGGAGTGTTCCACGGTTCGTACGGGGGACTGGGACAGGTGCCCGGGGATCTGGAGAGGTACGGGCTGCGCGGCTCGACGTTGAGCGTGGCGTCCGGACGGGTGGCGTATGCGCTGGGTTTGGAGGGCCCGGCGGTGTCGGTGGACACTGCGTGCTCGTCGTCCTTGGTTGCATTGCATCTGGCTGCGCAGTCGCTGCGGTCTGCCGAGTGCGATTTGGCCCTGGTCGGCGGGGTGACGGTGATAGCCAGCGCAGCGTGGTTTGTGGACTTCAGCGCGCAGGGGGCACTTTCCGCCGATGGGCGCTGCAAGGCCTACGCCGGCGCCGCCGATGGGACCGGATTTGCCGAGGGCGTAGGAGTTTTGGTGGTGGAGCGGTTGGCCGATGCGCAACGGCTGGGGCATCCGGTGTTGGCCCTGCTGCGCGGCTCGGCGGTCAATCAGGACGGCGCCTCCAACGGGCTGGCGACCCCCAACGGGCCGGCGCAGCAGCGGGTGATCCGGTCCGCGCTGGCCAGTGCGCGCTTGACCACCGCCGACGTGGACCTCGTGGAGGGCCACGGAACGGGGACCGAGTTGGGGGATCCCATTGAGGCCCAGGCGCTTCTGGCGACCTATGGGCAGGATCGGCCGGCGGACCGGCCGTTGTGGTTGGGGTCGATCAAGTCCAACATGGGGCATACCTCGGCCGCGGCCGGGGTGGCCGGGGTGATCAAGGTGACGCAGGCGATGCGGCACGGCGTGATGCCCAAGACACTGCACGTGGATGTGCCGACGCCGCACGTGGATTGGTCGGCCGGCGCGGTGTCGTTGTTATCGGACCCGCAATCTTGGCCGGCGGCCGATCGGCCGCGCCGCGCCGGCGTATCGTCGTTCGGGATCAGCGGGACAAATGCACATGTGATCTTGGAGCAGGCACCGGTCCCCGAGAGCCCGGAAAATGTTGCCGCCGCGGGCGATGACTCTCGAGCTGCGGTGGCATGGGTGTTGTCGGCGCGGTCCGCGGACGCTCTGCAGAACCAGGCGGCGCGGCTGTTGGCCCACGCAGCGGCGGACGAGTGTCTGCGGCCGGTGGATGTGGCGTCGTCGCTGGTGGCCACCCGGTCGCTGTTTGACCATCGCGCGGTGGTGGTGGGTGCGGACCGCGTGACCCTGATGGCCGGATTGGCGGGGTTGGCCGCCGGCGAGCCGGGTGCCAATGTCGTAGCGGGGAAGTCGCGTTCGGCGGGCAAGACGGTGTTCGTGTTTCCAGGCCAGGGATCGCAGTGGGCTGGCATGGGGGCCGAGTTGCTCGATTTCTCAACGGTATTCGCTGACCACATGGACCAATGCGATAAGGCTCTCGGCGAGTACGTGGATTGGTCGTTGATCGACGTCATCCGTGGCGCGGCCGGTGCGCCCGGGCTCGACCGGGTGGACGCGGTGCAGCCCGCGCTGTGGGCGGTCATGGTGTCGCTCGCCGAGTTGTGGCGTTCGCTGGGTGTCGTTCCCGACGCGGTGATCGGGCATTCGCAGGGTGAGATCGCGGCGGCGTACGTGGCGGGAGCGCTCTCGCTGGAGGACGCGGCGCGAGTGGTCGCGCTGCGCAGCCGGCTGTTGGTGCGGCTGTCGGGCGCGGGGGGAATGGCGTCGTTGGCGTGCGGGCTGCCACAGGCACGGGAGTTGGTGGCGCTGTGGGGCGACCGGCTGAATATCGCGGCCGTGAACGGAGTTTCAGCGGTAGTGGTTTCCGGAGCGGTGGAAGCGCTGGAGGAATTGGTCCGGCGTTGTGAGGCGGACGGCGTTCGTGCCCGCAGGATCGACGTCGACTACGCGTCGCACTCGGCGCAGGTGGACGCGATCCGCGCGCCCCTCGCCGACGCGCTGAGCGGCATCGAGCCCCGTCCCTCGCCGGTCGCGTTCTTCTCGACTGTGACCGGCACGCTCATGGACACCGCCGGCCTGAACGCCGACTACTGGTACCAAAGCATTCGGCGCACGGTGCAATTCGAGCAGGCGGTTCGTAGTGCGTGCGACGCAGGCTATCGGGTGTTCATCGAGTCCAGCCCGCATCCGGTGCTGGTCGCCGGCGTCGAAGACACCGTGGCCGAACGTAATTCCGCCGACGTGACCGGCGCCATCGACGCCGCCGTCATCCCATCTCTGGGCCGCGATGACGGCGGGCTGGAACGGTTTTGGCTGTCCGTGGGTCAGGCCCACGTCTGTGGGGTGGCCGTGGATTGGCGCGCCGCGTTCGACGGACGTCGGGTGGAGTTGCCGACCTACGCCTTCCAGCGGCGCCGGTTTTGGTTGCCGGCGTTGGGCATTGGTGTCGGCGATCTCGGCCGTTTGGGGTTGACGGGGACGGGGCACGGCGTGCTGGGTGCGGTCGTGCAGCGGCCCGACTCGGGCGGGCTGGTGCTGACCGGCCGGTTATCGACAGCCGCGCAGCCGTGGTTGGCCGATCACGCGGTGGCCGGCGTGGTGCTGTTCCCGGGAGCCGGCTTCGTGGAGTTGGCGTTGCGGGCGGGCGACGAGGTCGGTTGCTCCGTGCTGGAGGAGCTGACGCTGTCGGCGCCGCTCGTTTTACCGGCGGCCGATGCGGTTGAGGTGCAGGTGGTGCTGGGCGCCGACGACGGTTCGGGACGTCGGGCCGTGTGGGTGTATTCGCTTGGCAGCCAGCCCGGTTCGGAATGGGCGTTGCATGCCGAGGGTGCGTTGAGCGCCGGATCGGTCGAACCGGCCGCGGGTCTGACGGCCTGGCCGCCGGTGGGGGCGGCGCCGGTGGATGTGACCGACGCTTATCGGCGGCTGGCCGCTCAGGGGTACGACTACGGCCCGGCGTTTCAGGGGTTGCGGGCCGTGTGGCGGCTGGGAAGTGACGTATTCGCCGAGGTCGCCATACCGGAGGCCGCCGCGGGCGAGGTTGCGGGCTTCGGCATTCATCCGGTGCTGGTGGACTCGGCGCTGCACGCGATGGGGTTGGCCTTGCACCCGGGGCACGAAGCTGATGTGCAGCCCGAGACGAGGCTGCCGTTCTCCTGGCAGGGGGTGTGTCTGCATGCCGCGGGGGCGTCGCGGGCCCGGGTCCGGATAGCGCCGGTGGGTGTGGGCGCGGTGTCGGTCGAGTTGGCGGATGCGGCGGGGCTGCCGGTGTTGTCGGTGCGGGAACTGGTGGTTCGTCCCGTCTCGGCGGCGCAGTTGTCGGCGGTGTCGGGGCCTCGGCGTGCTGAGGCGGGCTTGCTGGAGGTGGCATGGTCGCCGGTCGTGGGGGAGCCCAACGACATCGCCGCCGACGGGGTGCTGGTGTGGGAGCCGGGAGCCCAAGCCGACGGCGTGCTGGATTCGGTGTATGCGGCCACCCATGAGGCTCTGGGTGTGTTGCAGTCGGGGCTGGCCGGTGACGGGTCTGGGTCCGATCCCTTTGGCGTGCTGGTCGTGTTGACCCATGGGGCGGTTGGGTTGGGCGGCGAAGACGTCACCGATTTGGCGGGCGCGGCGGTGTGGGGATTGGTCCGCTCTGCGCAGGCCGAGCATCCGGGTCGGGTGGTGTTGGTGGATTCGGATGTCCCCGTTGGCTCGCTGGACCTCACCGCGTTAATCGGTTCTGGTGAGCCACAATTGGTGGTGCGCTCCGGTGTGGCGTACGCCGCTCGGTTGACATCGGTAAGTGCCGGATTCGCGCTGGAATTGCCCGCGGGGCCGTGGCGAATCAACGCGGGCGGTGCGGGCACGTTGGTGGACCTGGTGGTGCGGCCGTGCCCACGGGTGGAACTGGCCGCTGGGCAGGTGCGGGTGGCGGTGGCCGCGGTGGGGGTGAATTTCCGGGATGTGTTGGTGGCACTGGGGATGTACCCCGGCGGTGGGGAGTTAGGCGTCGAGGGCTCCGGTGTGGTCGTCGAAGTTGGTCCGGGCGTGACCGGATTGGCCGTCGGCGATGCGGTGATGGGATTGTTCGGGCTGGTGGGTTCCGAGGCGGTGCTGGATGCCCGACTGGTGGCGGGGGTGCCGGCGGGGTGGTCGCTGGCGGAGGCCGCCGGCGTCCCGGTGGTGTTCTTGACGGCCTTCTACGGTCTGTCGGTGTTGGCGGGCGTGACTGTGGGCCAGAAGGTGTTGGTGCATGCCGCCACCGGTGGGGTCGGTATGGCCGCGGTGCAGCTGGCCCGGTACTGGGGCGCGGAGGTCTTCGCCACCGCCAGCCGTGGCAAGTGGGATACATTGCGGGCGATGGGTTTTGACGATGAGCACATCGGTGACTCGCGGTCGTTGGCGTTCCAGGAGAAGTTCCTGGCGGCCACCGGCGGTGCCGGGGTCGATGTGGTGCTCAACTCGCTGGCCGGTGAGTTCACCGATGCGTCGCTGCGGTTGTTGGCGGGTGGCGGTTGCTTCATCGAGATGGGCAAGACCGATCTTCGCGATCCCGACGAGGTGGCAGCCCAGCATCCCGGGGTCCGTTACCGCGCGTTCGACCTGATCGAGGCGGGCCCCGATGGCACCGCGGCGATGCTGGGCGAGTTGCTCGGGCTGTTCGCGGCCGGGGTGCTGGCGCCGTTGCCGCTCAAGACTTTTGATGTCCGGTCCGCGGCTGCCGCGTATCGCTTCGTTAGCCAGGCGCGCCAGATCGGCAAGGTGGTGCTGACCGTGCCCGACGGACCCGGCGAGCACTCGGGTGCGCTGGCCGGGTCCGCGGTGATCATCACCGGGGGTACCGGGATGGCGGGTTCGGCGGTGGCCACTCACCTGGTGGCCCGGCATGGGGTGGCCCATGTGGTGTTGGCGAGCCGCAGCGGAGCCGGCGGTGCGGGTACCGCGGAGTTGGTGAGCCGCCTCGAAGACGCCGGTGCCCGGGTCTCGGTGGTGGCCTGTGATGTGGCCGATCGCGACGCGGTAGCCGAACTCGTCGCGCGGCTACCCGCGCCATATCCGCTCAAGGGGGTGTTTCATGCCGCCGGAATTCTCGATGACGGGCTGATCGCGTCGTTGACGCCGGAGCGGGTCGACGCGGTGTTGCGGGCCAAAGTCGATGGGGCCTGGAACTTGCACCAGTTCACCCAGGATCTGGATTTGTCTGCGTTCGTGATGTTTTCGTCAATGGCGGGCATCGTGGGGACCCCCGGGCAGGGCAACTATGCGGCCGCCAACAGTTTCCTCGACGGCTTGGCCGCGTACCGGCGCGCCCGCGGCCTGGCGGGTTCCTCGGTCGCCTGGGGGCTGTGGGAAGAGGCGAGCGCAATGACCCACCACCTGGCTGACCGCGACAAGGCTCGCATGACCCGAGTCGGGCTGGCGCCGCTGGCGACCGAGCACGCGCTGCGACTCTTCGACGCCGCGCTGCTGACTGATCGCCCGGTGGTGGTGGCCGCCCGTATCGACCCCGCCGCGCTGGCCGACAACAGCGCGGCGCTACCCCCGTTGCTCAGCCGGCTGGTCGCGCGCCCCAGCCGACGTGTCATCGACGAGGTCGGGAACGCGGCGCCCTCGACGACGAGCCTCGTCGCCCGGCTGGCCGGCCTGACCGCCGAGCAGCGGCTGGGCGAACTCGTGGACCTGGTCCGTCGCTGCGCCGCAACGGTGTTGGGCCGTTCCGACGCCCCCAACGCTTCGGACATCAACGCCGAGAGCGTCTTTCGCGACATCGGCTTTGATTCGCTGACCGCCGTCGAACTGCGTAACCGGCTCAAAACCATGACCGGGCTTAGCCTTTCGCCCACGCTGATTTTCGACTATCCGACACCGGTCGCGCTGGCCGAACATCTGCGCGTCCGCCTGGCCGTCAATGATGCCGATGCCGATGCTGGCGCCGAACGACCAAACCTGATGGGCCGCTTCGACGCCATCACCCGCGAACTACAGACACTGCTCAACCAACCCGACTGGAAGCCCGAAGATAAAACCCGCCTGACCACCCGCATCCAAGCCCTCCTGACGACGCTGGGCACCCACCACCTCGACCCCCTGGACCCCCTGCACCCCCTCGACCCCCTGGACCCCGACGACGATGACATCCGCACCGCCACCGAAAGCCAACTCTTCGCCATCCTCGACGAAGAACTCGGCTCCTAGCCCGGCAATCACACCTGAGGACCCACCGCAAGGAGCAGGAGTGTCGGGCACCGAAAAGCACGTTGATTACCTGAAGCGCCTCACCACCGATCTGCGGCGCACCAGGCGTCGAGTATCGGAGTTGGAGGCCAAGCTGTCCGGCCCGGTCGCGGTGGTCGGGATGGCGTGCCGGTATCCGGGTGGGGTGGATTCGCCGGAGAGCTTGTGGGAGATGGTCACCGAGGGCCGCGACGCGGTGTCGGACTTTCCCGCGGACCGGGGCTGGGACGTCGCGGGGTTGTTCGACCCGGACCCCGACGCCCCGGGCAAGATGTACGTCCGCCAGGGATCCTTCCTCTCCGACGCGGGAGATTTCGATGCCGCGTTCTTTGGGATCGGACCCCGCGAGGCATTGGCAATGGATCCGCAACAGCGGCTCATGCTGGAGCTGTCGTGGGAAGCGTTGGAGCGAGCGGGAATTGATCCAGCCAGGTTGCGAGGTTCCGCGACAGGCGTGTTCGCAGGCGTGATCCATGCCGGCTACGGAGGCCAGGTTGAAGGCGAGCTGGAGGGATATGGGTTCACCGGCTCGACGTTGAGCGTGGCCTCGGGCCGGGTGGCGTACGTGCTGGGATTGGAGGGCCCGGCGGTTTCGGTGGACACGGCGTGTTCGTCGTCGCTGGTGGCGTTGCATTTGGCGGCGCAGTCGTTGCGGTCGGGGGAGTGTGACCTGGCTTTGGTCGGCGGCGTGACGGTAATGGCCACCCCTGGCGGATTTGTGGAGTTCAGCCGCCAGCGGGCGCTCGCCCCCGACGGCCGGTGCAAGGTCTATGCGGGTGCCAGCGACGGCACCGCCTGGTCGGAGGGTGCGGGGGTCCTGGTGGTGGAGCGCCTGGCCGACGCGCGGCGGTTGGGGCATCCGGCGCTGGCGCTGGTGCGGGGCTCCGCGGTGAACCAGGACGGCGCCTCCAACGGACTGACCGCACCCAATGGGCCGTCCCAGCAACGGGTCATCCGGGCGGCGCTGGACGGCGCCGGCCTGACGGCGGGGGACGTCGATGTCGTCGAAGGGCATGGGACGGGAACTGTGCTCGGGGATCCGATTGAGGCGCAGGCGCTTTTGGCGACCTACGGGCAGGATCGGCCGGCGGATCGGCCATTGTGGTTGGGGTCCATCAAATCCAACATCGGGCATACCTCGGCCGCCGCGGGAGTGGCCGGGGTGATCAAGATGGTGCAGGCGATGCGGCACGGGGTGCTGCCGCAGACGTTGCACGTGGATGTGCCGTCGCCGCATGTGGATTGGTCGGCGGGTGCGGTGTCGCTGTTGACCGAGCCACGGCCATGGCAGGCGGGGAATCGGCCGCGCCGGGCGGGGGTGTCCTCGTTCGGCATCAGCGGAACGAACTCCCACGTGATCCTGGAGGAGGCCCCGCCGCCACCGAGCCCGGAAGGCCCTGAAAGCCCGGAAAATACTGCTGAACAGGGTAATACGCCGACCGCATGGGTGCTGTCGGCCCGCTCAGAGCAGGCATTGACCAACCAGGCCAAGCGGTTGCTGGCGCGGGTATCTCGCGACCCGGGTCTCGGTGCGGCCGATGTCGGGTGGTCGTTGGTGACGACGCGGTCGGTGTTTGACCATCGGGCCGTGCTGGTCGGCGCGGACCGTGAACAGCTGATGACGGAGTTGGCCTGGCTGGCCGCCGGTGAGCCGGGCAGGGGTGCGGTCGTGGGCCGGGCCCGCTCGGAAGGCAAGACGGCGTTCGTCTTCCCCGGCCAGGGCGCGCAGCGGTTGGGGATGGGCCGGCAGTTGTACGGCCGCTTCCCGGCGTTCGCCGCGGCGTTTGACGAGGCCGCGGCGGCGTTGGATCCGCATCTGCGGTTGCCGCTGCGGCAGGTGATGTGGGGCAGCGATGCCGCGCTCTTGCAAAATACGGAATTCGCGCAGCCGGCGCTGTTCGCCATCGAGGCTGCGTTGGCCGCGTTGTTGGAGCACGCGGGTGTGATGCCGGACGTCGTGACGGGACACTCGGTAGGCGAGATCACCGCCGCGTACGTGGCCGGGGTGTTGTCGCTGGCGGATGCGGCCAAGGTGGTGGCTGGGCGGGGCCGGATGATGGCGGCGCTGCCCGCGGGCGGGGTGATGGTGGCGGTCGCCGCCGGCGAGGCGGAAGTGCAACCGCTGCTCGCGGAGGGGGTGAGCATCGCTGCGGTCAACGGGCCCAACGCGGTGGTGATTTCGGGTGCCGAAGCCCCGGTGGCCGCGGTGGTGGATCACCTGGCTCAGCAGGGCCGACGGGTGCAACCGTTGGCAGTTTCGCATGCGTTTCATTCAGTGTTGATGGAGCCGATGCTCGAGCAGTTCGCCGAGCTGTTGTCCGGCGTGTCGCCCGAGCGACCGCGAATAGCATTGGTGTCCAACGTGACCGGGCGGCTGGCCGGTCCCGGGTACGGGTCGCCGAAATACTGGGCCGAGCATGTGCGCCAACCGGTCCGCTTCGGTGACGGGGTACGCGCCGCCGAGTCGTTGGGGGCCGGGTTTTTCCTGGAGGTGGGGCCCCGTAGTGGCCTGACCGCTGTAGTGGAGCAGTCGTTGAGCACCGACCATGAGCAGGCGGTGTCGGCGGTCACGCTGGCCAAAGGCCGCCCCGAAGCCGAGTCGCTGCTGACCACGTTGGGGCAATTGTTCACCAGCGGCGTGGGGGTGGACTGGCCCGCGGCCCTGGGGGCAGGGCGCCGGGTCGACCTACCGACGTATGGGTTCGTGCGGCAACGGTATTGGTTGCCTGCCGGGTCGGCGGGATCGGCGGACGTGCGTGGTGTCGGCTTGACCCGGGCCGGTCACCCGTTGGTGGGCGCGGTGGTCGAGCGCCCCGATTCGGGCGGGGTGGTGTTGACGGGATCGTGGTCGGTCGCGGAGTTGCCGTGGTTGGCCGATCACGTCGTAGATGGGGTGGTGCTCTTTCCCGGGGCCGGGTTCGTGGAGTTGGTGTTGCGGGCCGGGGACGAAGTCGGCTGTTCGGTGATCGAGGAGCTGACGTTGTTGGCTCCGCTGGTGTTGCCGCCGGGTGCTGGGGTTCGGGTGCAGGTTGTTGTCGATGCCGCAACTGATTTGGGCGCTCGCGCGGTGTGGGTGTATTCGCGCGGTGTGGGCGCGGATTCGGTGTGGGTGTTGCACGCGCAGGGGGTGTTGACCGCGGGGTTGCCGGAGCCCGCGCCGGATCTGTCGGTGTGGCCGCCGGTGGGGGCCGTGGCGGTGAACGCCGACAACGTGTATGAGGTATTGGCGGGCAGGGGCTATGAGTACGGGCCGGCGTTTCGGGGCCTGCGTGCGCTGTGGCGCCGCGGGGACGAGGTCTTTGCCGACGTGACCGTGGGTGAGGGTGTGGCATTGGGCAGGTTCGGGGTTCATCCGGTGGTGCTCGATGCGGCGCTGCACGCGTGGGGGGTCGCCGCGGGCGGCGACGAGACGATGTTGCCATTCTCCTGGCAGGGAGTCTGTTTGCATGCCGCGGGGGCGTCCGGGGTTCGGGTCCGGATAGCACCGGCCGGCACGGGCGCGGTTTCGGTCGACCTGGCCGATGCGGCCGGCTTGCCCGTCCTGTCGGTGCGCGAACTGGTGGTCCGACCCGTCCCGGCGGGAGCGCTGTCGGCCGCGGTGGCGGCGGCCGCCGGCGGCGGCGGCGGCTTGTTTGAAGTGGTGTGGTCGCCGGTACCGCCCGGACGCCCCGATGCGGGGACCGTTGGAGATGTTCGCGGCATTGGTGATATCGGTGATATCGGCGATGGCGTTGTGGTGTGGGAACCGGGCCCCGGGGCGGACGGTGTGCTGGGATCGGCGTATTCGGCCACCCACGAGGCGCTGGGCGTGTTGCAGCCGTGGCTGGCCGGGGCCGATCCCGCTGGGCCCGAGTCTTCTGGGGTCCTGGTCGTGCTTACCCACGGCGCGGTGGGACTGGCCGGCGAGGAAGTCGCCGATTTGGCGGGTGCGGCGGTGTGGGGGTTGGTGCGCTCCGCGCAGGCCGAGCGTCCGGGCCGGGTGGTGTTGGTGGATTCGGACGACCCCGTTGACTCGATGGATTTCGCCGAGTTAATCGGTTGCGGCGAGCCACAATTGGTGGTGCGGTCGGGTGTGCCGCACGCGGGTCGGTTGGCCGCGGTGGGGGCGGGGGCCGTGTTGGAGTTGCCGGCCGGCGGGTGGCGGCTGGCCGCCGGCGGCGGGGGCACGTTAGAAGACGTGGTGGTCGTCCCGGCCGCGCCGGCGGAGTTGGCCGCCGGGCAGGTGCGGGTGGCGGTTGCCGCGGTCGGCGTGAACTTCCGGGATGTCTTGGTGGCGTTGGGGATGTATCCGGGCGGCGGGGAACTGGGTGCCGAGGGCGCGGGGGTGGTCGTCGAGGTCGGTCCGGGCGTGCCGCGGCTGGCGGTGGGCGACGCAGTGATGGGCGTGTTCGGGGTGGTCGGTTCCGAGGCGGTGGTGGATGCGCGGTTGGTGACGGCGGTGCCGCCGGGGTGGTCGCCGGCGGCGGCCGCCGGCGTCCCGGTGGTGTTTTTGACGGCGTTGTACGGGTTGTCGGTGTTGGCGGGTGTTAAGGCCGGCGAGAAGGTGCTGGTGCACGCCGCCACCGGCGGGGTGGGTATGGCCGCGGTGCAGCTGGCCCGGCATTGGGGTGTGGAGGTTTTCGCCACCGCGAGCCGCGGCAAGTGGGACGCGTTGCGCGAGATGGGCTTTGACGATGAGCATATCGCCGACTCGCGGACATTGGAGTTTGAGGAGAAGTTCCTGGCGGCCACCGGAGGTGCCGGTGTCGATGTGGTGCTCAACTCGCTGGCCGGCGAGTTTACCGATGCGTCGCTGCGGCTGTTGGTGGGTGGTGGGCCGTTCATCGAGATGGGTAAAACCGATCTGCGCGATCCGCAAGTCGTGGCGGCCGAGCATCCCGGCGTGCGGTATCGGGCGTTCGATCTGATGGAGGCCGGCCCGGACCACATCGCGGCGATGCTGGAAGAGCTGATCGGGCTGTTCGGCGAAGGGGCGTTGGCGCCGTTGCCGGTCAAGGCTTTCGACGTGCGGTGTGCTTCGGCGGCGTATCGCTTCGTCAGTCAGGCCCGCCAGATCGGCAAGGTGGTGTTGACCCTGCCCGAGGGCCCCGGTAATCCGGTGCTGGCGGGCGCCGCCGGCGGCCTGGCTGGAGGCAGCGTGGTCATTACCGGTGGAACCGGGATGGCCGGTTCCGCGGTGGCCGCCCACTTGGTGGCCCGGTACGGGGTGGCCCACGTGGCGTTGGTGAGTCGCAGTGGTGCCGAGGGCGAGGGCGTCGCGGCATTAGTGGGCCGGCTGGAAGACGCCGGGGCTCAGGTGTCGGTGGTGGCCGCCGACGTGGCTGATCGCGATGCGGTTGCAGAACTTATCGCGACGCTGCCGCCCGAATACCCGCTCAAGGGGGTGTTTCATGCCGCGGGCGTCCTTGACGATGGGCTGATCGCGTCGTTGACGCCGGAGCGGGTCGATGCGGTGTTGCGGTCCAAGGTCGATGGGGCGTGGCATTTGCACGAGCTCACCGAGGACCTGGATCTGTCGGCGTTCGTGATGTTTTCGTCGATGGCCGGCATCGTGGGTGCCCCGGGCCAGGGGAACTACGCGGCTGCCAACAGTTTTCTCGATGGTCTGGCCGGCTACCGGCGCGCCAAGGGATCGGCCGGGTTGTCGGTCGCCTGGGGGCTATGGGAACAGCCGTCGGCGATGACCCGACACCTCGCCGATCGTGATAAGGCGCGGATGAGCCGAGTCGGGCTTGCGCCGCTGCCCACCCCGCACGCCTTGCAGCTGTTCGACGACGCGATGCTGGCGGATCGGTCGATGCTGGTGGCCGCCCGCCTCGACGCGGCGGGGCTTAGCACGAGCGGCGTTGTGCCGCCGATGCTTCGCGGTTTGGTCAGGCGTCCGGGGCGGCGGCTGGTGGCGCACACCGATGGCGCGGCCTCGAGCTCGGGGCTGGCCGCGCGGCTGCGGGGGCTCAGTCCCGAGCAGCGGCACCACCAGTTGGTCGAATTGGTAAGCACAAACGCCGCGACCGTTTTGGGTCGTTCCATCGCCGATATCGGCGCTGACGTGGCGTTCCAAGATCTCGGGTTTGACTCACTGACCGCCGTGGAGCTGCGCAACCGCCTCAAAACCGCTACCGGACTTATACTTTCGCCCGCGCTGATCTTGGACTACGCCACGCCGCAGGCGCTGGCCGAACACGTCGACGAGCTGCTCAGCTCCGCGCCCGTCACCTCCGGCGCACCCGACACACCCGGCAGTGAACCCGCGCTGTTGGCTCGTTTCAACGACGTTGCCCGCGAACTCCAATCTCTGGTCGACCGACCCGACTGGACTGCCCGGGACAAGACACACCTCGCGGCGCGCATCCGGGCCATCCTGACCGGCCTCACCAACCCGCCCCCGCTCAGCGACGAATCGCAGCCCATCGACGACGACATAACCACCGCAACGGAAAGCGAACTCTTCGCCATCCTCGACGAGGATTTCCCGGTATGACGCTGCCGGCGATCGACGTAGCAATCATCGGCCTCGCATGCAGATTCCCCGCAGCGGCCGGCCCGCACGAATTCTGGCGTCTGCTCTGCAACGGACTCGAAGCCGCGCGACTCCCCGGCGACGTCGCCGAGTTCGACGCCAAGTTCTTCAACCTGTCGCCGCGCGAGGCCCGCGCAATGGACCCGCGGCAGCGGCTGTCGCTCGAACTGACCTGGGAACTCCTCGAGGACGCCTTCGTGGTGCCGGAAACGCTACGTGGAGAGCGGGTTGCGGTCTACCTCGGGGCGATGAACGACGACTACGCGTTCCTGACGCTCGCCGCCGACGATGCGGACCACCACTCGTTTACCGGTATCAGCCGGGGGATGATCGCCAACCGGCTGTCGTACGCTTTCGGCCTGCACGGCACCAGCATGACCGTCGATTGCGGACAGTCGTCGTCGCTGGTTGCTGTTCACCTCGCCTGCGAATGCATCCGCGCCGGCGAGGCGGCGCTGGCGATCGCCGGGGGCGTCCACCTCAATCTCGCGAACGAAACGGCATCGCTCGAAACAGAATTCGGCGCGGTGTCGACGTCGGGTCACACCTACGCCTTCGACAAACGCGCGGACGGCTACGTCCGGAGCGAAGGCGCCGGCCTGGTTCTGTTGAAGCCCTTACGCGCCGCCCTCGACGACGGAGATCAAATTCGCGCCATCATCCGCGGTAGCGCCGTCGGCAACGCCGCGGACGCCGCCGCCGGGCTGACCGTCCCCTCGGCCCCGGGACAGGTCGATGTGATCGGGCGCGCGCTGTCCAGCGCGGGACTGGTCAGCGGCCAGATCGACTATGTCGAGGCGCACGGCACCGGCACCGCAGTCGGCGATCCGATCGAGGCGAGCGCGCTGGGCGAGGTCTTCGGCCGCCGCCGACGGGGCCCACTCAGCGTGGGGTCGGTGAAGACCAACATCGGCCACACCGGGGCCGCCGCGGGTATCGCGGGCCTGCTCAAGACTGTACTGGCAGTCGAAAACGGTTTGCTACCAGCGAGTCTGAACTATTCCAGCCCTGGGATTGATCTCGAGAGACTCGGGATTCGGGTGAACACCACGCTCACGCGCTGGCCGGCCGGGGATGGTCCACGTCGCGCCGGAGTTTCGTCGCTCGGAATGGGCGGGACGAATGCGCATGTGATCGTCGAGGAGCACGCCGGCCCCCAAGAAAGCCTGGAAGGCCCGGTAAGCCCGCAAAGCCGGTCGGCCCTGAAAAGCGCTGGGCCCGAACCGGATAGCCCCAGCCCGGTGATCGCCTGGGTGCTGTCGGGGCGGTCGGAACAGGCGCTGACGAATCAAGCGGGACGGCTGCTGGCACAGCTAACGGGCGATGACGATCCGCGTCTCCTCGATGTGGCGTGGTCGCTGGCGACGACGCGGTCGGTGTTTGAGCATCGTGCTGTCGTGGTGGGAGCGGACCGTGCCGCTCTGATTGCGGGGCTGACGGGCCTGTCGGGGGTGCCCGGCGGCCGGCCGGGGGCCAATGTGACGGTGGGGCAGGCGCGGTCGGTCGGCAAGACGGTCTTTGTGTTTCCGGGCCAAGGGTCGCAATGGTTGGGGATGGGCGCGCAGTTGTATCGGCGATTCCCGGTATTCGCGCAGGCCTTCGACGAGGCCGCCCAGGCGCTTGGCGGCCACCTGCGGTTGCCGTTGCGCCAGGTGATGTGGGGTGGCGATGCCGCATTGCTGGAAGGCACCGAGTTTGCGCAGCCGGCCCTATTCGCCGTGCAGGTCGCGGTCGCGGCGTTGTTGCGGTCCTGGGGCACCGCACCCGATTTCGTGATGGGGCATTCGGTGGGCGAGATCACCGCGGCCTATGTGGGCGGGGTGTTGTCCCTGCCCGACGCGGCCAAGGTGGTGGCGGCGCGCGGCCGGCTGATGGCGGCGCTGCCCGCCGGCGGGGTGATGGTTGCGGTGGCCGCCGGCGAAGGCGAAGTGACGCCGTTGCTCATCGACGAGGTCGGCGCGCAGGTGGGAATTGCCGCGGTCAACGGGCCTAATTCGGTGGTGCTTACGGGCGCTGACGCATCGGTGACGGCGGTGGCGGACCAATTGGCGCGGCGGGGTCGCCGTGTGCACCGGCTGGCGGTTTCGCACGCGTTTCATTCGGCGTTGATGGACCCGATGCTGCAGCCTTTTGCGCGGGTCCTGGCCGACATCGCCACTGCCGAGGCGCGGATTGCTTTGGTGTCCAACGTAACTGGGAAACTGGCTGAGCCCGGATATGGGTCTGCTCAGTACTGGGTCGAGCATGTGCGTCGCCCGGTGCGTTTTGTCGACGGCGTTCAGGCCGTGGAAGCGCTGGGTGCCACCACGTTTGTGGAGGTGGGTCCCGGTGCCGGTTTGATGGCCTCGGTGGAGCAGTCGTTGACAGCCGATGCCGCGGTGTCGGTGGTGACAATGGCCGCCGATCGCCCCGAAATCGACTCGCTGCTGGGTGCTGCTGGGCAGTTGCACACCGCGGGTGTGGGGGTGGACTGGGCTACCTTGCTCGGGGGCTTGGGCGGGTGCCGGGTCCGGCTGCCAACGTATGGGTTTGTGCGGCAGCGGTTTTGGCTGGGGGATTTGGACGGGGGAGGTGCGGTGTCCCGTGCGCCGAGTCCATCCGCCGACCTGGCTGGGCTGCTGAACGGCTCGGCCCCCAACGAGCAACGCCGTCAACTGCTCGACCTGGTGTGCTCGCACGCGGCAAGCGTCCTGGGCCACTCGACCGCCGACGAGATCGACGCCGACCGGGCCTTTCAGGATCTGGGGTTCGACTCCGTGACCGGGGTGCAGCTACGCAACCGCCTCAAAGCCGCCACCGGGCTGGCCGGATCGGCACTGCCTCGCACGCTGGTCTTCGACTATCCCACGCCAACGGCGTTAGCCGATCATCTCAGTCAACGCCTGCTTGGGCGCGATGACGATGGATCGGAAGAAGAAAGGATTTGGTCGTCGCTGAGAAGGATTCCACTCCAAGAACTTCGAAGGACGGGGTTTCTCGACAAACTGCTGTTGCTGGCCGGCGAGTCCGAAAAGTCCAGTCCAGAGCCGACTGTCAGCGACAATGTCATTGACTCGCTGAGCCCCGACGCGTTAATCGCGATGGCGCTGAATCCTGCGGATGACAACGAATGTCAATAGCGAAATCCGCTCTGGCAGATGCAATTACACAAGCGTCAGCAGGTGGGCTATCTCACATGTGTTGAATACGCATTACTTTGCGAGAGCGCGTGCAACCGAATAAACTTCGAACATCGGGGAGTTCTGTTGTAGCAGCGAAGAGCCTAGAGGGGCAGTCCATGAGCGTCATCGCCGGTGTCTTCGGTGCGTTGCCATCGCACCGCTACAGCCAGAGCGAGATCACCGAGTCGTTCATTGAGTTCGCTGGTTTGCAGGCGCACGACGAGGTTGTTCGGCGTCTGCATGCCGGCGCGAAGGTCAACGGACGCCACCTGGTGCTGCCGCTGGAGGCGTACTCGTCGTTGGCCGACTTCGGTGAGGCCAACGAGGTCTTCATCGAAAACGCGGTCGAGCTGGGCTGCGCCGCGCTGCTCGGCGCGCTCGACGAGGCGGGCCTGGAACCGCAGGACATCGACATGATCGCCAGCACGACCGTCACCGGCATCGCGGTGCCGTCGCTGGATGCCCGGATCGCGGGCCGGCTCGGCCTGCGCCGTGACGTGCGTCGGGTGCCGCTGTTCGGCCTGGGCTGCGCGGCCGGAGCGGCCGGGGTGGCCCGGCTGCACGAGTATTTGCGCGGTGCCCCCGACGGCGTTGCCGTCCTGGTGTCGGTCGAGCTTTGCTCGCTCACGTTCCCGGCGACCAAACCAACCGTGTCGGGCCTGGTGGGAAGCGCGATGTTCGGTGACGGGGCCGCAGCCGTCGTAGCCGTGGGTGAGCATCGTGCCGACCAAGTGCGGGCCGGCGGGCCGGACATCGTCGATTCGCGCAGCCGGCTCTACCCGGAATCGCTGCACATCATGGGCTGGAATGTCAGCCCGGCCGGCCTGCAGCCGGTGCTGTCTTCGGAGCTGACTGGCGTGATCGAGCGCCACTTGGCCGACGACGTCAGCCGTTTCCTCGTCGGCCATGGGTTGACCAAGGACGACATCGGCTCCTGGGTGAGCCATCCCGGCGGCCCCAAGGTCATCGACGCGATCGCCAAGAGCCTGGCGCTGCCCCCGGAAGCGCTGGAGCTGACCTGGCGCTCGCTGGGGGAGATCGGGAACCTCTCGTCGGCATCGGTCCTGCATATCCTGCGCGACACCATGGCCAAACCGCCGCCGAGCGGAGGCCCGGGGCTGATGTTGGCGATGGGTCCCGGGTTCTGCTCAGAACTCGTGCTGTTGCGCTGGCACTGAGCCGACGACCTCGACGGTCAGACCGGGCCTCGGGGAGAGCGCGCCGAGGCCGGCGGCGGCCGGCGGGCGGCCGCTCAGTACCCGATTCGCCTCGTCGGCGGCGGCGTCCCAGGCGCCCGGGAGGGTCAGCAACGTGTAGGTCGCCCAGGCCATCGCGGCGCTGGTAGTCTCGTAGCCAGCGGTGATGAGCGATATGATCTGATCGCGAATCTCGCTGTCGCTCAACGCATATCCCTCGTCGCCCCGACCATTGATCAACATCGTCATCATGTGGTCGTCGGGTCTGGGCCCATCCCTCGAAAAGTGAGCGCGTGCCGCGGCGATCTCGATGTCGATCAAGCCGTTGAGGCGCTTGCGCGCGGTCACGGCGCGCCGCCACGCCGGCGACTTGACCCCCCGGTGCAGCCGCACGATTTGCGGCAGCTGGTGGGTGAGATCCAGCAAAGGCTGAAGTTGTTCTCCGGGGAAGTCGGAGTGGACCGCGAGGCGCAGGCCGAACAGCGACTCGGCGGTGCTGCGCCGGACCGCGGAACGGAACTCCCGGTAGATGTCCAGCCGCTGACCGGGCCGCCAGCCGTCGATCACGGCGTCGATGTTGGACACCATGGTGTGCACGTAGGCCTGTATTTGCCGATGACGCAACCCGGGCGCCACGACGCTGCGCCGGCGGCGGTACATTGCCAGCAATGCCTCGCCGGGTCGATAGGGCGCGGGACGATACGGTTCGGCCATCGGCTTCCTCCCCGCGCTGTCGCCTCGGGTAAGGCGGTCTGCCTCCGGGCTCGACGCTAGCGTGGCGGGCGGGGGAGAAGGCGAATTCGAATTGGTTCGAGCTACGTGCAAGCGAATGCGAGCGTGTGAGCGGAGACACCACCCTGCCGTGCTTCGTGCTCTAGACAGCCGACTTTCGATTGCCGTAGATTTCGCCGCTGTAGTAGCGGGGTTTAAGGAGCCGAAATGAAGTTCAAGTTTGCTCGCCATGGCGCCGCGATATTGGGTTTCGCCGTGGCGTTTGTGTTTTCTCCGGCGGTTGCCAGTGCTGATCCGCCCGACCCGCACAGTCCGGACATGACGAAGGGATACTGCCCGGGTGGTCGATGGGGTTTTGGCGAATTGGCCGTCTGCGACGGCGTTAAGTACCCCGACGGGTCGTTTTGGCACCAGTGGATGAAAACGTATTTCACCGGCCCGCAATTTTTCTACGACTGCGTCAGTGGTGACGAACCCCTCCCGGGCGCCCCGCCCCCCGGTGGCTGCAACGGGGCGATTCCGTCCTAGCAGCCTGCGCCGCCCGCAACCTGAGAAGTTCTGCAGGATCGCCACCGCCTTTGCCGGCCGGCGATTCACATCGACGATTATTCGAGCAGCTCCGATAGCTCCAACCACCGGCTTTCCGTTGCGGCGACCTCGCTTTCCAGGCCGCGCAATTCTTGGGTGAGGCGTGTGATGCCGACGTGGTCGGACTGGTCATGGTCGGCGAGTTCGGTGTGCTTGGCCGCGATTCGGTCCGCCAGCCGTGCCAGCTGCCGGTCGGTCGCGGCCAACTCCTTCTCGGCCGCACGCCGCTGGGCGCCCGACATCGCCTGCGGCTGCGGCGCGGCGTCGACGCCTCTGAGGGGTCTGGTCGGCGCGGGCGTCGCGGTGGCCGCCGGGCCGGCCAGCCGCAAGTACTCGTCGATGCCGCCGGGCAGGTGCCGCAGCCGGCCGTCCAGAATCGCGTACTGCTGATCGGTGATCCGCTCGAGCAGATACCGGTCGTGCGACACGACGATCAGGGTGCCCGCCCAGGAGTCGAGCAAGTCCTCGGTGGCGGTCAGCATGTCGGTGTCGACGTCGTTGGTGGGCTCATCGAGCAGCAGCACGTTCGGCTCGGACAACAGCGTGAGCATGAGTTGCAATCGACGGCGCTGGCCGCCGGACAGTTCACCGACCCGCGCGGAGAGTTGGTCGCGGGCGAAACCGAGCCGTTCCAGCAGCTGGGCCGGGGTCACCTCGCGGCCCTCGACCTCGTAGCCACCGCGCAGCCTGCCCAGCACCTCGACGATCCGGTCGCCGACGACGTCGGCCAGCTGATCGCCCTGCTGGTCGAGCACCGCGAGCTGGACGGTTTTGCCGCGCTTGACGCGCCCCGAGTCTGGCAGGACGGTGCCGGCGATCAATCCGAGCAGTGTGGACTTGCCCGCGCCGTTGGCCCCGACGATGCCGGTCCGCTCACCCGGGGCGATCCGCCATTCGATATCGCGAAGCACCGGGCGGTCCCCAAACGAGACGGACACGTCGAGCAGATCGATGACGTCCTTGCCGAGTCGCGCGGTCGCCAGCTTGGCAAGCTCGACGGTGTTGCGCAGCGGAGGCACGTCGGCGATCAGCTGGTTGGCGGCGTCGATCCGGAATTTGGGCTTCGAGGTGCGCGCCGGCGGGCCGCGGCGCAGCCAGGCCAGCTCCTTGCGCATCAGGTTCTGCCGCTTGGCCTCTGCCGCGGCCGACTGGCGATCCCGCTCGACGCGCTGCAGCACGTAAGCCGCGTAGCCGCCTTCAAACGGTTCGACGATCCCGTCGTGCACCTCCCACGTCGTTGTCGCGACCTCGTCGAGAAACCAGCGGTCGTGGGTCACCAGCAGCAGTCCGCCGGCGTTGCGCGCCCAGCGTTGTTGCAGATGGCCGGCCAGCCAAGTGATGCCCTCGATATCGAGGTGGTTTGTGGGCTCGTCGAGCGCGATCACGTCCCATTCGTCCACCAGCAGCCGGGCCAGCTGCACTCGCCGTCGCTGGCCGCCGCTGAGCGTGGCAACCGTTGCATCCCAAGCGATGTCGGACACCAGCCCGGCGACGACGTCGCGGACCCGCGCGTTGCCGGCCCACTGGTGATCGGCCTGGTCGCCGACCAGCGTCCAGCCGACGGTGTGGTCCGGGTCGAGGGTGTCGGCCTGGCTCAGCGCGCCCACCCGCAACCCGCTGCGCCGGGTTACCCGGCCGGAGTTGGGCCGCATCTGGCCGGTCAGCAGGTCCAGCAGACTCGACTTGCCGTCGCCGTTTCGCCCCACGATGCCGATGCGCGCACCGTCATTCACGCCGAGCGTGACCGACTCGAAGACCACCTGGGTCGGATATTCCAGGTGCATGGCCTCGGCTCCCAGCAAGTGCGCCACCCGGCCGACGCTAGCCGATGGCGCACGGCGGGACAGCCCCGCGCGTCACGGCCAGCGCCGATCTGCCCTACCATCAGCACCCAGGACCGCATCGCCGACGAGGGTAAGACCAATGGCTAACGGATGAGCGCAAGACCACGGCACCCCAAATGGCTTGCGGCTGGTGACCGAGCCGCGCTCCGGAACATTCCGCTACTCGCCGACTTCGACGACGAACAATTCGATCAACTCGCAAGCGCGGTGGATCGCCGGTACACCCGCGCCAACGAGTGGCTCTTTCACTTAGGAGACCCGCCGGAAGCCATCTACGTAATCCGCTCGGGGCGATATGCGGCTATTGGTCGCGATGGGCACGTGCTTCGTGAGATGACGGCCGGTGAAGCGATCGGCGACCTGGGCGTTATCGCCGGCGCCCCTCGCTCGGCCGGCGTGCGGGCTCTTCGGGACAGCGTCGTCTGGCGGATCGCCGCCGATAAGTTCGAGGAGATGCTGACGAGCACTCCGCAACTGCAGTCGGCGCTGTTGCGATCGATGGCACGAATGCTCCAGCAGTCACGGTCCGCGGACATTTCGCAGCGCCCGCGCGTCATCGGCGTCCTGTCGCCCGGCAACGAGGCCGCGCTCCCGATTGTCGATGCGATCACGACCCGGCTGGGCTCCTACGGTCAATCTGCCGTGATCGCGCCGCCCAGCGGCCCGACCGCCAAGGTCCGCACCTACGACGAACTCGTCGAGCTGTTCAGTGAAACCGTGGATCGAGCGGAGCGCGGCAACAACTGGGTCTTCGTGGTGGCCGACCGCGGATCGAGCGACCTGTGGCGGCGATATGTCGTGAGGCAAAGCGACCGGCTCGTGGTCTTGGTGGATCAATCGCATCCGCCCGACGACGTCGATCAACTGGTCACCCAACGTCCACTGCACTTGATCAACTGCGTAAAAGAACCGGATCTGAGTTGGTGGGATGCACTGCAGCCGGTGTCGCATCACCCCGCCGACGACGCCGGTTTCGGCGCGCTGGCCCGCAGGATTGCCGGCCGGTCTCTCGGCCTGGTGTTGGCCGGCGGCGGCGTTCGGGGGATGGCGCATTTCGGTGTCTACGAGGAACTCGTGCGGGCGGGCATCGTCATCGACCGGTTCGGCGGAACGAGCACCGGTGCTTTGGCTTCCGCCGCCTTCGCACTGGGCATGGGCGCGGCCGAGGGCGCAGACGTGGCACGGCAGTTCGCCTCCCAGGGGAATCCGTTCGGCGACTACGCGCTGCCCGCCGTTGCCCTCACTCGAGGTGGGCGCTGGGACCGCCTGATAAACAAATTCGCCGGCTCCACGTTGATCGAGCATCTGTCACGAGAGTTCTTCTCGGTGTCTTCAGATCTGGTTTCCGGCGATCAGATCATCCATCGGCGTGGCCGCCTGTCCCTCGCCGTGCGGGCCTCAATCTCCATTCCGGGTCTGCTGCCTCCGGTGCAGGACGGCGAGCGAATCCTGGTCGACGGTGCACTGGTGAACAACCTGCCCGCCGACGTGATGTGCGCCGACCCGGACGGCGACGTGATATGCGTCGACCTGTTGCGGAAGTTCGTGCCATCGAAGGGCTTTAGTGTGCTGCCGGGCATCGTTGCGCCCCCGGGGTTCGTCCGGCGGTTCTTGACCGGGACGGATACCCCGCTGCCGTCACTGCAAGAGACGTTGCTTCGCGCCATGGATTTCTCGGGCGGCAGCAGGAACCTGCGCGAGATCCCTCGAGTTGCTGCCGTCATCGAGCCCGACGTCTCCGCGATCGGAATCTTGAACTTCAAACACATCGACGCCGCCGTCGAGGCCGGCCGGGTCGCTGCCCGAGCGGCCCTCGACGCAAACCCGCAATTGGTTCGCTGAGCGGCGCGACCGCCTCGCCCGACCGTGTCAGTGCCGCGGGCCGCGGCTCGCAGCCTTGGCCGCAGTCGCGTCGTCGTCCATCCGCGCCGCTTCGGCCACCGTGGGTGCCCCGCCGCCCAGGCGCTGCGGCACCCACCACTGTCCAGCCGGGCGTGGATACCGCAGCTGCACCTCGTCGAGCAGCGCGCTCAGCGACTCGCGCAGCGCGGCATTGGTCTGCGCGTAGTCCGCGAGTGGGAAAAACGGCTCACCCACCGCGACGATGACCGGCACCTTCTTACGGCGCAAACTCCGTCGGCGGCCCTTGGTCCAGATTCGCTGACTGCCCCAGACAATCACCGGGACGATCGGGACACCCGCTTCGCTAGCCATCCGGGCGGCCCCCGTCTTGAACTCCTGCAGCTCGAAGCTGAGACTGATCGTGCCCTCCGGATAGACGCCGACCAGCTCGCCCTCGCGCAACCGCTGCACGGCCACCGCGTAGGCTTCGGCCCCGGCGCTGCGATCCACCGGAATGGTCTTGGTGTGCTTGATCGCGAAGTCGATCACCTTCACCCGCTGCAGCTCGGCCTTGACCATGTACCTCAACCGGCGATGGCGGCGACGCGCGGCCAGCCCGGCCGCCAGCCAGTCGACGTAGCTGGTGTGGTTGATCGCGACCACGGCACCGCCGCGATCGGGGATGTTCTGCTCGCCGATGTAGGTGATGCGGGTCCCGATGGCCAGGAAAAACGTCTGGGCCATGAGCTCCATGGTGCGGTAGGTCGTTTCAGCCACCGGTCACTCCACTGGCGTTCCGCGTGAGTAGCCCCTGGCCAGCGATGGGGCGCCGCCCTGACGCCGCGGCCACTCTGCACTGGCCGACAGGGAAAGGGCCAAACGATTCTTGCGTCCGCTCTCGCGAGCGCTGCATCCGTGATTGCAACAGTTACTTCGATTCCGCTGGGGGAGAATTGATTTAAGCGGTCCGCCTACGCAGCTGCCTACGATACTACTTTGTTGCGCGCTCTGTCGGCCGAAAATTTTCGGCAAGTTCAAACGAAGTCCAAGCCGGTCGACATCTGGATCCAACCGACTACAATGCGTCGTTCGGTCCTGTCGATAGGCATGCGGCGCAGCCCGCTGCGCGCGGTGCTCGCGATCCGAAGCAGCCGCGCTGCACCCGCGCACCGCGGGGCGCCCAGGGCGTCCGGTGAACGTTTTGCGCTGCAAAGCCGCGCGTTGCGACAGGAGAACCGATACGTTTGGTCCATCCGTTTGCCGGGCACCGATTTACCCCGACACCGCCGAGGTCGGTAGGGTTCCCGCTTTCCCGGAAAGACTAGCGAGGCAGTTGAGGCGCAAGTTCCATGCTGAACCTCGACCCGCTTGAGACGTTGGATGCTTTGGCGCAGGCTGCAGACAGAGCCTTAGCAAGGGCATGCAGCGAGTGGTTTGTGTCGCCGCGAGGAGGCGAGCGTGGATGACCAGGGCGCTGCTCGGGGTGGTCAGGAGACGTCCGAGCCGCTGGGTTATCTCATTGCTCACCTCGATGGCCGGGAGTTGGTGGCGCCGATCTTCGATCAGCTCTACGTCGGGCGCGAGTGCCTCGGGATCAGCGAAAAACGCAGGCTGCTGATCCCGGATCGGGCGATTTCGCGGAACCACCTCGAGATCCGCTTGGATGCTGCGGCGGACCACGCCTTCATCATCGATACCAGCACCAACGGGACATGGCTCAACGGCCTGCGGCTGGAACGGGACCTGTTAGTGCCCATTCGGCCGCGTGACCAAATCCGGATCGGCAAGGTCGAGCTGACCTTCCAGACGGATCGGTTCACCGCTGGGAGACAACCCGACCCGCATCCGACGCACAGGGAGATCAACGAGGCGGCGATGGTGATGGTGGTCGGCGACATCTCCGGCTACTCGACCATCTCGCAGGTCACCGACAACAAAGTGATCGCACTGAGCTTGCACACCCTGTGGCAGCAGCTCGGTGAAGTCTTGCGAGAACATCGCGGCACGATCAATCACTACGCCGGCGACGCGCTGTATGCCGTGTGGGAGTTGCAGGGATCACCGCAAGCCAATGAGCTTGCGATCGACTTTGCGCTCGCCGCGAATCGGCGAGTCGAAGAGATCGGACAGGACCTGCCATTGCGTCAGGCGGACGGCTCACCCATCCGCATGGGTTGGGGCGTAGTGCAGGGAAAGGCCGCGCTCACCTCGATCGCGAGGCTGGCTGAGGCCGTCGTCGGGGATTCGACGAACGTCGCGTTTCGTCTGGCCGGCATCGCGGGGCGGGATGGCCGCGCCCCTGTGATCGTGACCGATGTCGTGCACGCCGCAGTCGAGGCGCAATACCTGTGGGGCCACGCGGAGCAGGTTGAGATCAAGGGCCGACACGGGCTGCAGACCGTGTATCCGGTCCTGACGCGTCGACTCGACGACTGACAGGGTTCCCACGCAGGCAAACGAGCCTGACAAAACCGTGCTGCCCGCCGATGTGCCATGATGTCCACGCTGGTCAAGGCCTAGTCAGGGAGCAGCGGTGGATCTCAATTTGTCGATGGTCACGCGACCCATCGAGCGTCTGGTCGCGACGGCACAGAATGGCCTGGAGGTCTTGCGACTCGGGGGCCTGGAAACGGGTAGCGTCCCGTCGCCGTCCCAGACCGTCGAGAGCGTGCCGATGTACAAGCTGCGACGGTACTTCCCGCCGGACAACCGGCCGGGCGGCCCACCGCTGGGCGAGCCCGTGCTGATGGTGCACCCGATGATGATGTCGGCCGACATGTGGGACGTCACCCGCGAGGACGGCGCGGTGGGCATCCTGCATGCCCGCGGGCTGGACACCTGGGTCATTGACTTCGGCTCACCCGACAAGGTCGAGGGCGGCATGCGCCGCAACCTGGCCGACCACATCGTCGCGCTTAGCCAGGCCATCGACACGGTGCACGTCGCCACCGGCAAGGATGTACACGTCGTCGGTTACTCGCAGGGCGGCATGTGGAGCTATCAGGTCACCGCCTACCGCCGTTCCAAGAACATCGCGAGCGTCGTGGCGTTCGGCTCCCCGGTGGACACCCTGGCCGCGCTGCCGATGGGCCTGCCCCCGAACATGGCCCCCGACATCGCCGATTTCATGGCCGATCACGTGTTCAATCGGTTGAACATCCCAAGTTGGTTGGCGCGCACCGGTTTTCAGATGATGGACCCGCTCAAGACCGCCAAGTCCCGGGTCGATTTCGTCCGTCAGCTGCACGACCGTGAGGCGCTACTGCCCCGGGAACAGCAGCGCAGGTTCCTAGAGCGCGAAGGCTGGATCGCCTGGTCGGGTCCGGCGATCTCCGAACTGCTCAAGCAGTTCATCGCCCACAACCGCATGATGACCGGCGGTTTCGCCATCAACGGCCAGATGGTCACGCTCACCGACATCACCTGCCCGATATTGGCTTTCGTCGGCGAGGTCGACGACATCGGGCAGCCGGCGTCAGTGCGCGGCATCCGCCGGGCGGCACCGAATGCCGAGGTGTTCGAATACCTGATCCGCACAGGCCATTTCGGGCTGGTCGTGGGATCGAGGGCGGCGCGGGAGAGCTGGCCCACTGTCGCGGAGTGGGTGCGTTGGGTGTCCACCGGTGGCGACAAGCCGGCGAACATCGACCTGATGGCCGACCAGCCGGACGAGCACTCCGACAGCGGTGTCGCGTTCAGCTCGCGGCTTGCCCACGGCCTCGGGGAGGTCTCCGAGGCGGCGCTGGCCCTGGCCCGCGGCGCGGCGGACGCGGTTGTCGCCGCCAACAGATCGATGCGAACCCTGGCCGTCGAGACCGTCCGCACGCTACCGCGGTTGGCCCGGCTGGGACAGCTCAACGACCACACCCGGATTTCGCTGGGCAGCATCATCGACGAGCAGGCGCACGATGCCCCGCAGGGCGAATTCCTGTTGTTCGACGGGCGCGTGCACACCTACGAGGGGGTCAACCGGCGCATCAACAATGTCGTCCGGGGCTTGATCGAGGTCGGGGTGCGACAGGGCGACCGCGTGGGCGTGCTGATGGAGACCCGGCCCAGCGCACTCGTCGCGATCGCCGCGCTGTCCCGGTTGGGCGCGGTCGCCGTGGTGATGCGGCCGGACGCCGATCTGGTGGAGACGGTCCGCCTCGGCGGAGTGACCGAGATCCTCACCGACCCCACCAACCTCGACACGGTGCTCTCTTATGAACGTCAATTGACTGGTCAGGTGCTGGTGCTGGGCGGCGGTGAGTCACGTGAACTGAACCTGCCGGAGGACGCCGACGTCATCGACATGGAGCAGATCGACCCGGACGCCGTCGAATTGCCCGCGTGGTACCGGCCCAACCCCGGATTGGCCCGGGACCTGGCAGCCATCGCGTTCAGCTCGGCCAGTGGTGAATTGGTCGCCAAGCAGATCACCAACTACCGCTGGGCGGTGTCGGCCTTCGGAACCGCGTCGGCGGCGGGGCTCGACCGCAAGGACACCGTGTACTGCCTGACACCGCTGCATCACGAATCCGCCCTGCTGGTCAACCTGGGCGGCGCGGTTGTGGGCGGCACCCGCATCGCGCTGTCGCGCGGACTGGAGCCCGAACGGTTCGCCCATGAGGTGCGGCAATACGGCGTCACGGTGGTGTCCTACACCTGGGCCATGCTGCGCGAGGTCGTCGACGATCCGGCGTTTGTGTTGCAAGGCAATCATCCGGTTCGGCTGTTCATCGGTTCGGGTATGCCGACCGGATTGTGGAAGCGGGTCGTCGATGCGTTCGCGCCCGCTCATGTCGTCGAGTTCTTCGCCACCACCGACGGACAGGCCGTCCTGGCCAACGTGTCCGGCGCCAAGGTCGGCAGCAAGGGGCGGCCGCTGCCCGGCGCCGGTCGGGTCGAGCTCGGTGTCTACGACGCCGAACACGACCTGATCCTGGAGAACGATCGCGGTTTCGTTCAGGTCGCCGACGTCAACCAGATCGGGGTGCTGCTCGCCCAGTCCAATGGCCCGATCGATCCGACCGCTTCGGTCAAGCGCGGGGTCTTCGCGCCCGCCGACACCTGGATATCGACCGAGTATCTGTTCTGCCGCGACGAGGATGGCGACTACTGGCTGGCGGGCAGGCGCGGCGCAGTGGTCCACACCAAGCGGGGGATGGTCTACGCCGAGCTGGCCACCGACGCGCTCGGCCTGATCAACGGCGTCGACCTCGCGGTCACCTATGGCGTGCCGGCGGGTGGGCGGGAGCTGGCAGTAGCGGCGGTGACGCTGCTGCCCGGAGCAACCATCACGGCCGCCGACCTGACCGAGGCCGTAGCCGCCATGCGCGTCGGACTCGGACCCGATGTTGTGCACGTGGTGCCGGCGCTGCTGCTCAGCCCGACGACCTACCGGCCGACCGTCAGCGCCCTGCGCGCGAGCCGGCGTCCCGAAGTCGGGTCGCCAAACCTGGTATTTCGACGCCGGCAGCATGGAATTCCGGCGGTTGACACCGGCGGTGCGCACCGAGCTGACCAGCGATCGCCGCAACGCCAATGCTTGACGATCTGCTGTTGAGCATCCTGGTGTGTCCGGCCGACCGGGGTCCGCTGGAGTTAATCGACGACGCCGGAAGCCAATTGCTCTACAACCCGAGGCTGCGGCGCGCCTACCGCATCGACGACGGCATACCGGTCCTGCTCGTAGACGAAGCCCGAGACGTCGACGACGACGAGCACGCCCGGCTCATGGCACGAGGTCGTCCGGCAGGTCCCCGGTGAAGTAACGCTGCAGGTTGGGTGCGATGGTCTGCACGATCTGCTCGATCGGTAATGAGGCGAACGGCTCGATCTTGACGATGTAGCGTGCCATCACCACGCCCATCAACTGCGATGCGACGAACTGGGTGCGCATCTTGCCCGTTCCCGGTGGATTGTCAACGCGCGAACCAATTTCCCCGCCGATGATCTCCTGCAGGAACGAGCGCGCCAGGCTGACCTCGGTGCCCGCGATCAGGGCCCGCAATGTTGCGATCAGGCCGGCGCCCAGTTCGGAGTCCCACAGCGGTAGCAACAGGGACGGCAGCTTCACTCCGAGTTCCTCGACGGGCGTCTCCCGCAGCGGCAACAGCACCTCCATCGGGTTGATCGGCAGGTGGATGGCGGCGGCGAACAGCTGCTGCTTGGTGCCGAAGTAATGATGCACCAGCGCCGCATCCACGCTGGCGGCCTTGGCCACCGCCCTTATCGATGTTCGTTCAATGCCGTTTTCCGCGAAGAGCTTTCGTGCGCTGGTCAGGATGCGATCCCGGGTGTCCGAGTTCCCCGCGGGCCGTCCGGGCCGCCGGCGGGCGGCGTTGGCGGCAGTCACGCTATGGCGTCCGCCGCCGCAGCGTCGCCGCGGCCAGGCACAGCGCCGCGAGCGCGAAGCCCAACACGACCACGATGTCGCGAACAGCCGTGCCGGTCAGTTCCGTGTGAGCATTCACCTGCTGCAGGGCTTCCAGCGCGTAGCTGGCGGGCAATACGTTGCTGATCCATTGCAACCAGTCTGGCATCAGCGCTCGGGGGACGATGATCCCGGCCAGCAGCAGCTGGGGCACCATCACCAACGGGATAAACTGCACGGCCTGAAACTCGGTGCGTGCGAACGCGCTACAGAGCAGGCCCAGGCCCACGCCCAGCACGGCGTTGACGATCGCGATCACGAACACCCACAGCGGACTGCCCTTGGTGTCGAAGCCGAGGAACCAGAACGCCGCGATGCAGGCCAGGACCGCCTGCGCGGCCGCGGCAATCGAGAACGCGGTGCCGTAGGCCAGCAGCAGGTCGACGCGGCGCAGCGGAGTGGTCAGAATGCGCTCCAGCGTCCCGGAGGCCCGCTCGCGCTGCATCGTAATGGCAGTGATGATGAACATCACGAACAACGGGAACAGGCCGAGCAGGATCAGGCAGGCGTTGTTGAACGGCGCCGGGGTGCCGGGGCGGTGCGGTGAATTTTGAAACATGAAGTACATCAACGTGATAACCAGCACCGGCACGGCCAGGATCATCGCGACGCTGCGGTGATCGGCGGCGAGCTGACGCAAAATCCGTGTCGTGGTGGCGGCGTACGGCTTGAGTTGGCCGTGCAGCCCTACCCGGCCTGGCGCATGGTGCTGCGCTTGATCATGGACAGAAACGCGTCCTCCAGTGACGTGCATCCTGTGTCCTCTCGTAGTTGGGTCGGCGTGGTGTGGGCGACCAGGCTGCCCTCGCGCATCAGCAGCAGGTCACCGCAGTGATCGGCTTCGTCCATGACATGACTGGACACCAGCAACGTCGTCCCGCCGCGCGCGAGGGCGCTGAATTGCTCCCAAAGATCCACGCGCAGAATAGGGTCCAGGCCGACTGTGGGTTCGTCGAGCACGAGGAGGGCGGGCTGGCAGACCAGCGCGCACGCCAGCGCCACCCTGGTGCGTTGGCCGCCGGAAAGGTTGCCGCAGTAGGCGCTGTTGTGGTCGGTCAATCCGACTCGCTCGATGGCGCCGTCGGCGGTCTGGCCGTCGAACCCATACAGCGACGCGAAGTAGCGAACGTTGTCGATGATGCGCAGGTCGTTGTAGATGGTCGGGTCCTGGGGCATGTAGCCCACGCGGCGGCGCAGTCCTGCCGCCCCGGCGGGTCGTCCGAGCACGGTGACCGTGCCCGACGTGACGACCTGGGTGCCGACGATGCACCGCATCAGTGTGGTCTTTCCGCAGCCGGACGGGCCGAGCAGCCCGGTGATGGCGCCCTGGGCGATCTGCACCGAGAAGTCGTGGAGCGCAGAGTGTTTGCCGCGGACCACCCGCAGATGTTCGGTGCTGACGGCTGGCTGGGTTCGGTTCGGCGATAATTCATCGCGTGATGAACTCATCATACGATGAATAATCGTCCCCGGGTGTCGAGCTGTCAAGAGCCGGGTGCGGCACAATCTGTCCCGTGAGCGCGGACCAGCTGGAGGTCGACCCGGTCTCGGCCGCGCGGCGCGTGCTTGGCGCCACCCTCACCGGACGCGATGTGCGTGCCGTCGTCGTGGAAGTTGAGGCGTACGGTGGGGTTCCCGACGGGCCCTGGCCGGATGCCGCCGCGCACTCGTATCGCGGCCCCGGCGGGCGCAACGTCGTGATGTTCGGGCCCCCGGGGCGGCTCTACACCTACCGGAGCCACGGCATCCACGTCTGCGCCAATGTCTCGTGCGGACCCGACGGAACGGCAGCCGCCGTCTTGATCAGGGCCGCTGCCCTCGAGGACGGCGTGGGTGTAGCGGCGGCCCGGCGCGGCGAGTCGGTCCGTACGGTCGCGCTGGCCCGTGGCCCGGGGAATCTATGCTCCGCTTTGGGAATTACTATGGCGGACAACGGGCTTGACCTATTTGACCCCGACAGTCCGGTGCGGCTGACACTCAACGACGCGCAGGGTGCGGTGTCCGGACCCCGGGTCGGGGTGAGTAAGGCGGCCGACCGCCCATGGAGGTTGTGGCTGGCCGGCCGGCCGGAGGTCTCCGCATACCGCCGCAGCCCCCGGGCGCCGGTCCCGGGCGCCAGCGACTGAGGACGCGCCGTTGCTGTTGTGTGTCAATCGGGTTCGTCGTCGTCACTATGCCCGCGGTCTTCGAGGAATCGCTCGGGGTGGTGGTAGCGGTTCGTGCGGGGTTGTCCGTAGTCGAGGTGTGGTGGGGGTAGCCATTCGGTTTCGCCTTTGGCATTTTTGCGGGTGGTCCAGCCTTGTTCTTCGACTTGGCGGTTGTTCGGTCCGCAGGCCAGGGTGAGGTCGTCGATGTCGGTGCGCCCGGTGGCGGCCCAGCCGCGCACGTGGTGGACCTGGGTGTGGTAGGCCGGTGCATCGCAGCCCGGCGTCGTGCATCCTCGATCCTTGGCGTGCCAGAAGATACACGGCGAGTCGTTCACCGACGAGGACGCGAACGCGATCTTCCGCTGCGCCGAACTTGGTCCGGAAATCCGATATTGTCCGAGCCCCCGACCGACAAGAACTCCTTGAGGATTCCTTTAGAGGCCAGCCGTAGCCTAGGTGCCGTGAAGATCACATTCAACGTTGGCGAGAGCTCGGCGCAATTTCATCGGGAGCCGTTCTTCGGTCTGACGACTCTCGTCATCGACGGCCAGAAGACGACGTTGGCAAGTCTGTCGCAGTTTGGAACGTACTACGATCTGGCAACGACCAAGGTGTGGACGGTCTCGCATGGCGGACACACGGTCGAGATCGAGAAGGTCCGCCCCCAATTGCTCGGCGGTCTTCGGCCGAACACGTTCACCATCAAGGTCGACGGTGAAGAGGTCGCCAGCAGCCGGGGATTCTGAAGCCTTCGGCTACCAGATCAGCATCGTTGGGGTGTGCGCGTGGGTTCGCTGTGCGCCGCCACCCCGAGGTGTCCCGGTGCGTCAACCCGCACTTCGACACTCGGCGGCAAGGCGGGGCCAAGACGGTTTCTAGGACCTGAGCGGCGACCTGTGCACCGGGCACCCTAGTAGTGCATAAAGTCACTTTGCATTGGCGTACAACACAATCCGTTGCGCCGGGGAGGCGAGCCTTTTGGTGTGGTGCAGCGCCAACGCTTTGCTGCCGTCGAAAATGGCGAGGTAATGGCGCCTGTCTGTGTCAAGGGGCATGGCATTTCGGCTTGTAAGGTGTGATGCGCAGGCTCGGGAAGTGACTTTGTCTGAAGTGTCGGTGTAACGGGGTGTCAGCCGGCCGCGCGAGACGATAGAGCCGTCCCCGAGTGTCCTCCCGAGCCTGCCTGTCTCTGGCGGTGGTCGCGGGTCATTTGGCGGTAGACCAGATCGGATAGACGGCGTTTAAGGCATCGCATGGCTTCCTTTTTGCTCTTGCCTTCAGCGCGTTTTTGCAGGAAGTAAGCGCGGCCTTCGGTGTTGTTTCGGATCTGGACCAGCGCCATCACGTACAGGCATGAGTTGAGTTGGCGGTCTCCGGCGCGGGAGAGCCGGTGGCGGACGACATCGCCAGAGGACACCTCAATCGGAGCGGTGCCGCTGTAGGTCGCGAAGGCCGCCGCTGACCGAAAGCGGCTGATATCGCCGACCCGGCTGAGGATCTTGGCAGCGGTGACGGTTCCGATGCCATGCAGCTGGGTCAATGTGGTCTGCGACGCGGTGACCGCGCTGTTGATATCGTGGGCGGCTTTAGCGATACGGCGATCCAACTGGCGCACCTCATCGGTGAGGTCTACTGCCAAGGCGCGCAATGCCTTTACGGCGCTGTCTCGGGGCCGGATGCTGCGCAGGATGGTTGAGGCCCGATCGGCGGTCAGATCAGTTGCGGCACCAGCGGGGACAAGGTTGGTCAGTACTACATGCAGTCGGTTGATGGTCTGGGTCCGGGTTCTCACCAAGTCGTCACGGTGGTCGACCACTGCCCGCAGTGCGGTGACCGCGGCATCGATGGTGGCGGTGTTCAATCGTGAGGCAGTCAGCGCAGCGATCCCGACCGAAACCGCGTCGGCGTCATCGTTCTTACGGCCATGACCTGTGGAGAGCACTCTGACCCGGACGGCAAGCTTGGCGGGAACGTCGACGGCGGTCACTCCATCGTCGGCCAAGCGGACTGTCAGGGTCGAGCCCATGCCGGCGGCGCCTTCGATGGCCCACATCGTGGCCTTCCAGGTGCGGGCGAAACGCCGCAACGTCCGATAGCCTTCACGGCTGACCGGTACTCGCAAGGTTGCCAACGGCTGTAATGACTCGTCGACGGCAGCGGCGGTCCAGGAGGCTTTGTGGGGATCGACCGCGATAACCACGCGCGGGCGGCGAACTTCGTTGCTCAAGATATGGCGCCTTTCCTCGGGTGCTTGTATGGAAGCGAGGAGGGCACACCAACTTTCGGCTACGCAGGCCTCTCTTCAGCCACTCCACGCTGACGGCGATGATCGGGCACAAGCCATTACTGAGTCAACCCTGCTGGGTGACAGGTGGGCGTCGAGCGAGCCCGGCCACCGCCTCGAAGAGCATGGCTGCAGACCACACCCTCCAGGGACCGATTAAACAAGTTGGTGGGCGTGGCTGGCCATGCGGATCAGGTCGGTCATCGGCAGCCAGCTGCCGCCGCCGGTTAGCGCGACGCCCGCGGCGGCGTGCAGATCCTTGAGCGTGGTGGTGACCACGACCGACACCGGTAACCCGTTGTGCTGACCGAGGTTCCCGGAGGCGATCAAGGCCCGCAGCCCCGCCAGCAACCCGTCGTGATTCCGCTGCGCCGTGGTGCGGGTGTCGCGTCGGACGGCGTCGTGATCGGGTGTGTCGTCGACCACGGGTGTGTCGTCGTCGGGGTTACACGCCCCGGGCGCAGCCGACTTGGCCAGCACGGGTTCGAGCGTGGCCCGCAATTCGGGGGTCAAATAGCCCGAGATCCGTGACATCTTGTCGTCGTCCTGGCGGCCGAGGGTGATGCCGCGCTTGCGGGCGCGCTGGTCGTCGCTGAATTCCCCGTCGGGGTTGAGGATGTCCATGATCCGTTGGGCGTATTGGGCCAACTCGTCGGGGCGATACTGGCGGGCACGGCGGGCCAGGTCGGTGTCGGCGGCCTCCCGGGTGCAGTGGTCGACCTCGGCGGGCAGGTGCGCGAAAAAGCTGCGGATCACCTTCGTATGGGCGTCGCCGATCGCGCCGTCGCGTTGGGCGGGCGCCGTTGCGGGCAACCGCGGCTCTAATGGTTCTGCGGTCAGCGCGCGGCGCTCGCCGAGGTCGGCGGCTTCCTCGACGCGCCGGCCGGCTTCGGCTTTGGTGATGCGTAGCCGGTCGGCCAACGCGCCGCGTAGGGTGCCGCCGAGTTCTTCCTTGCCGGCTTGGGCGTCGAGTTGGTTGATCAACCGGTGTTGGGGGGTGCGCAGTCGGCGTGTCATGCGTTCCACGCGCGCGAGGACGCGCATGCGTTCCGGGGTGGTGAGCGCGTCAAACGTCAACTGGTCCAGGCGGTCTTGGTCGTAGTCGAGGGCGTCGAGGACCTCGACGATTTCCTCGCGACTGCTGGCACCCATGCCTGAAATTCTAAGAAGGCCCACCGACAACCACCGCCGATTTGTGACACCTGAAGCTAAAGTGACACAAGGGATTACAGTGGTTCGATGAGGTCGGTGCAGTCCGTTCTGCGCGGGACCAATGCGGGCCAGCCGGGATGGGCCGTCGGCAACAGCTCCTCGATCAACGCCCCCGGTTCATCGGAAGAAAATTGAAACCGTAACAACGGAGTGAAAATTGGTGACGCGTTGGCGGAGCGTAGCCGAGCCGCCAGCGCGGCGTCGCGGCTGCCGGTACCGGTACCGGAAGTTACAAGAAGGTCGACCGACAACGACCGCCGCAACGTGACCACTGAAGCGAAGGTGATACAAGGGATTGAAGAAGCCCGCCAAGCCGAAGCCCCGGAAACTAAAAGCCGCGAGATTCCCAACCCTCAAGAACCCCCAAGAACGCCCAAGCTCAACACCCGAATCGTGTTGCTTGCCAGCGACAAAGTGCTCAGCGGGGGTCTCGTCCAAAAGGGGGAGGGGGAGGTGCGACGAGACCCCCGCTGCGGTCTATGGCAATTCGTTGATCTTGCTTGCGTTGGTACATAGTTTTCCGGGATTCGCGGCACGCGGCTATCCCACGACTAGCTGAAAGCGAGAGGAAATTCCGATCCGCCCGCGGCAGGATAGGTTGCGTCCACTGATCGGGGGACAGGCGCGCTCAGTAGTACGCGTCGCACGCGCCGGGCTGCCGCAAAACGCGTTAGTGTGCAAACCTTTATCTCATCGTGTTGTAGACGTGACTCTTGTTCAGCACTGTTATCACGGTGATTTTCCCGCAGGCGACGGCGCTAAGGTTTCTGGGGTTTCTGGGGTTTCTGGCAGTGAGCGCGGGTTGTGTCACCGCGGGTGCGGCGTTGGCGGCACCGCTGCGCGCCGACATGGTGGGCAATGCGTTCCTCGCGGCTCTGACGAATGCCGGCGTCCCATACAGCCAACCGGTGAGCACGACCGCGCTGGGTCAGTCGGTGTGCCCGATGCTGGTTCAGCCGGGCGGGTCGTTTGAATCGGTCGCCTCCAAGATGGCCGACGGCCATGGAATGTCCCCCGATGCGGCGCACGTGTTCACGGTCATCGCCGTGGCGACTTATTGCCCGGCCATGTTGACACCGCTGTAGCCGGACCGGCGGCAGGCATAGCGGATCTGACGCGTGGCCGGCGTGCCCGTAACCTCTACCCAAAGAGCCCCAGTAGCAATCGAGGTGAACGGCAGTCGTGGTCGACGACAGGCATGGTCGTGACGGTGGCCGACGTGCGCGCCCCGGGCGCGGCGGCTCCTGGTCAGGCCCCGGGCGTGCACGCCCGGTCCAGCCCACGAGCGCTCCCCCCGGCCGCGAGCGGGCGCCCGAGGACGGACCCCCGATACCGCCCGACGTGGACGCCCGGCAACTGGCGCCGGAAATCCGCCGCGAACTGAGCACACTGGACCGCGCAACCGCCGAGACCGTGGCGCGCCACCTGGTCGCCGCGGGCGAGTTGATCGACGACGACCCCGAGGCCGCCTTGCGCCACGCCCGCGCGGCTCGGGCCAGGGCCAGCAGGCTCGCCGCGATTCGCGAGGCCGTCGGAATCGCGGCCTACCGCTGTGGTGACTGGGCCCAGGCGTTATCCGAATTGCGCGCCGCGCGCAGGATGGGCAGCAAGTCGCCGTTGCTTGCGTTGATTGCCGACTGCGAACGGGGCCTGGGCCGTCCGGAGCGGGCCATCGAACTGGCGCGGGGACCCGAGGCCGCCCAGCTCAGCGGCGACGACGCGGACGAGTTGCGCATCGTCGCCGCGGGCGCGCGTGCTGATCTCGGGCAGCTGGAGCAGGCGTTGACCGTGTTGTCCACGCCGCAGCTGGAACCGGGCCGCACGGGCTCGACGGCCGCGCGGTTGAGCTACGCCTACGCCGAGACACTCCTGGCGCTGGGCCGCAACGACGAGGCGCTGGACTGGTTCTTGCGCTCCGCGGCGGCGGATGTCGACGGCGTCACCGACGCCGAAGACCGGGTCAGCGAGCTAGGCTGAAGCAAAAGTGAAAAGCATTGCGCAGCAATATGACTGCTTGCTCGTGGACCTGGATGGAACGGTGTTTCGCGGCAGTCAGCCCACCGAGGGAGCCGTGCAGTCGCTGAGCGAGGTGGACAGCCGCACGCTGTTCGTCACCAACAACGCGACCCGCAGCGCCGACCAGGTGGCGGCGCACTTGCGCGAGCTGGGCTTCACCGCCACCGGCGCCGATGTCGTCACCAGCGCCCAGAGCGCCGCCAACCTGATTGCCGCCCAGCTGCCGCCGGGCGCGCCGGTGCTCATCGTCGGCACCGAAGCGCTGGCCAACGAGATCGCCGCCGCCGGCCTGCTGCCGGTGCGCCGCGCCGACGACAACCCGGTGGGGGTCGTCCAGGGCCTTTCTCTGACCATCGCCTACCACGACCTCGCCGAGGCGGCGCTGGCCATCCGGGCCGGCGCGGTGTGGGTGGCGTCCAATGTCGATGCCACCCTGCCCACCGAGCGCGGTCTGCTGCCCGGCAACGGGTCCCTGGTGGCGTTATTGCGCACGGCCACCGGAGTCGAACCCCAGGTGGCGGGCAAGCCGGGGCCGCAGCTGATGCATGACGCGATAGCCCGCGGCGATTTCCGCGCCCCGCTGGTGGTCGGTGATCGGTTGGACACCGACATCGAAGGCGCCAACGCGGCCGGGCTGCCCAGCCTGATGGTGCTCACCGGGGTGGATAACGCCCGCGGCGCGGTGTTCGCCGAACCCGCGCGCCGCCCTACTTACATTGGCCACGACCTGCGTTCGCTGCACTCCGAAGGCGACCGGCTCGCGGTGGGGCCCCAGCCCGACTGGCGCGTGGACGTCGGTGACGGCGCGTTGACCGTCAGCGCGAATGGAGACGGCCCGGACCACGAAGGTGACGGCCTGTCGATCGTGCGCGCCGTCGCCGGCGCGGTCTGGGGGGCCCCAGACGGGCGGCCGCCGCGGATCGAGGCGGGCGACGAACGGGCGCGCGACGCCCTGCAACGTTGGTCCCTGATGCAGTCCGACTAGCGGGTGACTACCGTAGGAGGGCCATGAATATCGATCCTGATCAGATTCGCGCCGAGATCGACGCCCTTATTGCCCAGTTGCCCGCGGACGGCGACGCCGAACAAGCGCTGTCTCTCGCCGAGCTCGAAGAGATAGCACGCCGCCTTTCCGAGGCGCACGACGTGCTGCTGCAAGCGCTGGAGTCGGCGGAGAAGGGCTGAGTACGCGCATGTCTCGACATGCCCGCGTCGACGCCGAGCTGGTCAGGCGCGGCCTTGCGAGATCCCGTCAGCAGGCCGCGGAACTGATTGGCGCCGGCAAGGTGAGCATCGACGGCCTGCCTGCGGTCAAGCCGAGCACCGCCGTGGCCGTCACGGCGGCCCTGGCCGTCGCCGAGGACGGCGAACGCAGCTGGGTGTCGCGCGGTGCGCACAAGCTGATTGGTGCCCTGGACGCTTTCGGGATACCGGTCGCGGGCCGCCGCTGCCTCGACGCCGGCGCCTCGACGGGTGGATTCACCGAGGTCCTGCTGGATCGCGGGGCCACCGAGGTGGTTGCCGCCGACGTGGGATACGGCCAGCTGGCCTGGTCGTTGCGGAGCGATCCGCGGGTGGTCGTCGTCGAGCGGACGAACGTGCGGGACCTGGCACCCGGGGCGATCGGCGGGCGGGTCGACCTGGTGGTGGCCGACCTGTCGTTTATCTCGTTGACCACCGTGTTTCCGGCGCTGGCTGGCTGCGCTTCGCCGGGCGCGGATATCGTTCCCATGGTGAAGCCGCAGTTTGAGGTGGGGAAGGGCCAGGTCGGTGCCGGCGGGGTGGTTCACGACCCGGTGTTGCGTGCCGATTCGGTGCGGGCCGTGGCACGTCGTGCCAAGGAGCTCGGGTGGCACACCGTGGACGTCACGGCCAGCCCGCTACCGGGCCCGTCGGGCAACGTCGAATACTTTGTGTGGCTGCGCGCCCACACGGATCGGCCGCTGTCCGCGGACGCCCTGGACGGCGCGATCCGGCGGGCCGTCGAAGAGGGACCGAAGTGACCGCCGAACGCACGGTGATGCTGGTCATCCACACCGGGCGGGACGAGGCGGCCGAAACCGCGCGGCGGGTAGAGAAAGTCCTGGGCGACAACGGAATTGCGCTCCGAGTGCTGTCCGCTGAGGCGGTCGACCGGGAGCCGGTGCACCTGGCGCCTGACGGCATGCGCGCCATCGGCGTCGATATCGAGGTGGTCGACGCGGACCCGCGGGCCGCCGATGGCTGCGAACTGGTCCTGGTTCTCGGCGGCGACGGCACCTTCCTGCGGGCGGCGGAATTGGCCCGCAACGTCGGCATTCCGGTGCTGGGCGTCAACCTGGGCCGGATCGGCTTTCTGGCCGAGGCCGAGGCCGAGGCCATCGACCTGGTGCTGGACCACGTCGTCGCCCGGGACTACCGGGTGGAGGATCGCCTGACGCTGGATGTCCTGGTGCGCCAGGGGGGTGAGGTCATCGAGCGCGGTTGGGCGCTCAACGAAGCCAGCTTGGAAAAGGGCCCGCGGCTGGGCGTGCTCGGGGTGGTCGTCGAGATCGACGGCCGGCCGGTATCGACGTTCGGCTGCGACGGGGTGCTGGTGTCGACGCCGACGGGATCCACCGCCTATGCGTTCTCCGCGGGCGGTCCGGTGTTGTGGCCGGACCTGGAAGCGATCCTGGTGGTACCCAACAACGCTCACGCGCTGTTCGGGCGGCCGATGGTCACCAGTCCCGCTGCCAAAATCGCGATCGAGATCGAGGCGAAGGGTAACGACGCCCTGGTGTTTTGCGACGGCCGCCGCGAGATGGTGCTACCGGCCGGCGGACGGCTCGAGGTGACCCGCTGCGGCACACCGGTGAAATGGGCGCGGCTGGACAGCGCGCCGTTTACCGACCGGCTGGTTAGCAAGTTCCGGCTGCCGGTGACGGGTTGGCGCGGGAATTAACGGCGCGCACTGGTGCTGACTGAAATACGGATCGAATCGCTGGGTGCGATCAGCTCCGCCACAGGGGAGTTCGACCGCGGGCTGACCGTGCTGACCGGCGAGACCGGCACCGGCAAAACCATGGTGGTGACCGGGCTGCACCTGCTCGGCGGCGCCCGCGCCGACCCCACCCGCGTGCGATCGGGGGCCGACCGTGCGGTTGTCGAGGGTCGTTTCACGACAACCGATCTCGATGACGCCGCGGTCGCACAGCTGGACGGGATGCTCGACGCGTCGGGCGCGGAGCGTGACGAGGACGGCAGCGTGATTGCGCTGCGCTCGGTCAGCCGTGACGGACCTTCGCGGGCCTATCTGGGTGGTCGCAGCGTTCCCGCCAAGTCGCTGGGCGACTTCACCACGGAGCTGCTCACCCTGCACGGGCAGAACGACCAGCTGCGGCTGATGCGGCCCGAGGAACAACGCGGCGCGCTGGACCGGTTCGCGAAGGTCGCCCCTACGCTCGAGCGCTACCGCAAACTGCGCGACGCGTGGCTGTCGGCGCGGCGGGACCTCTCCGACCGCCGCAACCGGATGCGGGAACTTGCCCAGGAGGCCGACCGGCTGAAGTTCGCGCTCAACGAGATCGACACCGTCGACCCGCAACCGGGGGAGGACGATGCCCTGGTCGCCGAGATCGTGCGGCTCTCCGAACTGGACACGCTGCGTGAAGCCGCGGCCGGCGCCCGCGCCGCGTTATCCGGTGAGGTGGACGACATGTCCGGCAGCAGTGCCGCCGACAGCCTGGGGCGGGCGAGGGGCGCGCTGGAATCGACCGATGACGCCACGCTGCGGGCGTTGGCCAGTCAGATCAGCGAGGCGCTGACGGTGGTCGTCGACGCGGGCCGCGAGCTCGGCGACTATCTGGAAGAGCTCCCGGTCAATGCCAGCGCGCTGGAGTCCAAGCTGGCCCGTCAAGCCGAGCTGCGCACGTTGACCCGAAAATACGCCGCCGACGTCGGCGGGGTGTTGCGCTGGGCGCAGGAGTCGCGCGAGCGGCTGGCGCAACTCGATGTCTCCGAGGAAGGCTTGGCTGCGCTGCAAACTCGAGTCGACGACCTGGCGCGCGAATTGTCACAAACGGCAGCCGATCTCGGTAAGGCCCGGCACACGGCGGGCAAGAAACTGGCTAAAGAGGTGACCGCGGAGCTGTCCGGCCTGGCGATGGCCGCCGAGTTCACCATCGACGTGACCACCGATATCGCGACCGACCCGAATGATCCCTCCGCGCTCACGCTGCCGTCGGGTGAGCTTGCCCGGGCCGGTGCCGACGGGATCGACCAGGTCGAGTTCGGTTTCGCGGCGCACCGCGGCATGACCGTGCTGCCGCTGGCCAAGAGCGCCTCCGGCGGCGAGCTGTCCCGGGTCATGCTGGCCCTAGAGGTGGTGCTGGCCACATCCCGTAAGGAGACGGCGGGCACCACCATGGTGTTCGACGAGGTCGACGCCGGCGTGGGTGGCCGGGCGGCGGTGCAGATCGGGCGGCGGTTGGCGCGGCTGGCGCGCACCCACCAGGTCATCGTGGTCACGCACCTGCCGCAGGTCGCGGCCTACGCAGACGTGCACCTGGTGGTCCACAACGCCGGACCAAAGGGAACCAGTGTGGTGCGGCGGGTGACCGACGAGGACCGGGTTGCCGAGCTGGCCCGAATGCTGGCGGGCCTCGGCGAGTCTGACAGCGGACGGGCCCACGCCCGTGAACTGCTCGACGGCGCGCAGAACGACCAGATTTAGCGCGCTTTCCCGCCACGAGGGTCCGCAAATGCACAACCGCACAACGCATAACGCGTATATTTGCGGACCTTCGTCGCGACTGCTCGCCGTCCGTTGGCGGGTGTTAGGCATTCTCTACCCGCCTGTTACTAAAGTGACTCTAGATAACTTCTGATGCAGATGTTACGGCGCGCCTCCCCGTTCCTGCTGCGCTTCGCCTACAGAATCGCCCCCATGAAGATGTCAGGGCTTCTAACGCGCAATACCACCAGGCCGGGTCTCAGCGGTACCGCCCGAGTCGACCGGAACATCGACCGGCTGCTGCGCAGGGTCTGCCCCGGCGACATCGTGGTGCTCGACGTCCTGGATCTTGACCGCATCACCGCGGACGCGCTGGTAGAGGCCGACATCGCTGCGGTCGTCAACGCATCGCCGTCCGTCTCGGGCCGTTACCCGAATCTCGGCCCGGAAGTCCTGGTCACCAACGGAGTCACCCTGATCGACGAGACCGGGCCCGACGTCTTCAAAAAGGTCAAGGACGGCGCCAAGATTCGCCTGCACGAAGGTGGCGTGTACTCCGGCGACCGCCGGCTGATCCGCGGCACCGAGCGCACCGACCATGACATCGCGGACCTGATGCGGGAGGCCAAGAGTGGGCTGGCCGCACACCTAGAGGCGTTCGCGGGCAACACAATCGAGTTCATCAAGAGCGAAAGCCCGTTGCTGATCGATGGCATCGGCATACCCGACGTCGACGTCGACCTGCGCCGCCGGCATGTGGTGATCGTCGCCGACGAGCCCAGCGCCGCCGAGGACCTGAAAGCCATCAAGCCCTTCATCAAGGAGTACCAACCGGTGCTGATCGGCGTCGGCGCAGGCGCGGATGTGTTGCGCAAGTCGGGTTATCGGCCTCAAATCATCGTCGGGGACCCCGACCAGATCAGCACCGACGCCCTCAAATGCGGTGCCCAGGTCGTGTTGCCCGCCGACGCCGACGGCCACGCGCCAGGCCTGGAACGAATTCAGGACCTCGGGGTCGGGGCGATGACGTTTCCGGCCGCGGGCTCGGCGACCGATCTGGCCCTGCTGCTGGCCGATCACCACGGTGCCGCGCTGCTGGTGACGGTCGGCCACACCGCCAACATCGAGACGTTCTTCGACCGGACGCGAACCCAGAGCAACCCGTCCACCTTCCTGACCAGGCTCCGGGTCGGGGAGAAGGTGGTGGATGCCAAGGCGGTCGCCACCTTGTACCGCAACCACATCTCCGGCGGCGCCATCGCACTGCTGGCAATGACGATGTTGATCGCGATCATCATCGCGCTGTGGGTGTCACGCACCGACGCAACGGTGCTGCACTGGATCGTCGACTACTGGAACCGCTTCTGCCTTTGGATCCAGCACTTGGTCTCGTAACCGGGTTTAAGGACGTGCTCTCATGATCTCGTTACGCCAACATGCGATCTCGCTGGCCGCGGTCTTCCTGGCGCTGGCCATCGGAGTTGTGCTGGGTTCCGGATTTTTGTCGGACACCCTGCTGTCGAGCTTGCGTGACGAGAAGCGCGACCTGTACTCGCAGATCAACGGGCTCAACGACCAGAAGAACATACTGAACGAAAAGCTTAGTGCGGCGAACAATTTCGATAACCAGCTGACAAGCCGAATAGTGCACGATGTGCTGGGCGGCAAGTCGGTGGTCGTCTTCCGCACCCCGGACGCAAAAGATGACGACGTCGCCGCGGTTTCGAAAATCGTGGGCCAGGCGGGCGGTCTCGGTCACCGGTACGGTGTCGTTGACCCAGGAGTTCGTCGACGCCAACTCCGCGGAGAAACTGCGCACCGTGGTCAATTCGCCCATCGTGCCCGCCGGTGCGCAATTGAGCACCAAGCTCGTCGACCAGGGTTCGCAGGCCGGTGATCTGCTCGGCCTCGCCCTACTGGTCAACTCCAACCCGGCCAACCCCGCAGGCCCGCCCGTCCAAAGTGTCGATGACGCTCAGCGCGCCACCGTGCTGGCGGCGCTGCGTGACACCGGGTTCATCACCTACCAACCCACCGATCACCTGGGGGCGGCGAACGCCGCCATCGTGATTACCGGCGGTGCGCTGCCCCTCGATGCGGGCAACCAGGGCGTCAGCGTGGCCCGGTTCGCCGCCGCGCTGGCCCCGCACGGCGCCGGCACCGTGCTCGCCGGCCGGGACGGTTCGGCGGCGGGAGCCGCGGGCGTCGCCGTCGCCCGCGCGGACGCCGGGATTGCAGGGACGATCAGCACGGTCGACGACGTCGAGGCCTCGCCCGGGCGGATCACCGCGATCCTGGCCCTGCACGACCTGATCGGTGGCGGCCACAGCGGCCAGTACGGCACCGGTCACGGCGCTACGTCAGTGACCGTCCCCCAGTAGGGCTGTTCGCAGTAGGGCGTGTTCGCCACGCGATGCCGCGGCGGATGTTAGGGTGGGTTTCCGTGGGTCGGCAGGCCCAACTGCTTGGAAAATGGCTAGCCCTGCCCGTCTTCACGGAGGTCGCTCATTGCGTAAGCATCCGCAAACCACCACCAAGCACCTCTTCGTCAGCGGCGGCGTCGCTTCGTCCCTCGGCAAGGGACTGACCGCCAGCAGCCTCGGGCAACTACTGACCGCCCGCGGGTTGCATGTCACGATGCAGAAGCTTGACCCGTACCTCAACGTCGACCCGGGCACCATGAACCCGTTTCAGCACGGCGAGGTCTTCGTCACCGAGGACGGTGCCGAGACCGACCTCGACGTCGGACACTACGAGCGGTTCCTGGACCGCGACCTGTCCGGCTCGGCGAATGTCACGACCGGACAGGTGTATTCGACGGTCATCGCCAAAGAACGGCGCGGCGAGTACCTCGGTGACACCGTCCAGGTGATCCCACACATCACCGATGAGATCAAGAGCCGCATCCGCGCGATGGCCCAGCCCGACGCCGACGGCAACCGCCCCGACGTCGTCATCACCGAAATCGGCGGCACCGTGGGCGACATCGAGTCGCAGCCTTTCCTGGAGGCGGCCCGGCAGGTCCGCCACGACCTCGGCCGGGAGAACGTCTTCTTTCTGCACGTGTCGCTGGTGCCGTACCTGGCCCCGTCCGGCGAGCTGAAGACGAAGCCGACCCAGCACTCGGTGGCCGCGCTGCGCAGCATCGGTATCACCCCGGACGCGCTGATCCTGCGCTGCGACCGCAACGTTCCGGAAGCGCTCAAGGACAAGATCGCGCTGATGTGCGACGTCGACATCGACGGCGTCATCTCCACCCCGGACGCGCCGTCGATCTACGACATCCCCAAGGTGCTGCACCGCGAGGAACTCGATGCCTATGTGGTGCGTCGGCTCAACCTGCCGTTCCGCGACGTCGACTGGACCGAATGGGACGACCTGCTGCGCAGGGTGCACGAGCCGCACGAGACCGTGCGAATTGCTCTGGTGGGCAAGTACGTCGAGCTTTCCGACGCCTATTTGTCGGTCAGCGAGGCGCTGCGGGCCGGCGGGTTCAAGCACCACGCGAAGGTCGAAATCTGCTGGGTGGCTTCCGACGACTGCGAGACGCCCAATGGTGCCACCGCGGCCCTGGACGACGTGCACGGTGTGCTGATTCCCGGCGGGTTCGGCATCCGCGGCATCGAGGGCAAGATCGGCGCCATCCGCTACGCACGCGCGCGCGGGCTACCGGTGCTGGGGTTGTGCCTCGGCCTGCAGTGCATCGTCATCGAAGCCGCGCGGTCGGTAGGTCTCACCGGGGCCAACTCAGCCGAATTCGCACCGGCCACAACCGATCCGGTTATCTCCACGATGGCTGATCAAGAGCAGATCGTGGCGGGCCAGGCGGACCTCGGTGGCACCATGCGGCTGGGGTCCTATCCCGCCGTGCTGCAGCCGGACTCGATCGTGGCCACGGCGTACGGGACGACGCAGGTGTCGGAGAGACACCGGCACCGCTACGAGGTCAACAACGCCTACCGCGAACGGCTGGCCGAAAGCGGCCTGCGGATTTCCGGAACCTCGCCCGACGGCCACCTGGTGGAGTTCGTCGAATACCCGCCGGAGGTGCACCCGTTCGTGGTCGGTACCCAGGCCCACCCGGAACTGAAGAGCCGACCCACCCGGCCGCACCCGTTGTTCGTCGCGTTCGTCGGGGCGGCCATCGAATACAAGTCGGCGGAGCTGCTCCCCGTCGAGATCCCCGAGATCTCCGAGCACTCGCCCAACGGGAACCAGCGTCGGGAAAGCGTCGGGCGTTCGCTACCTGAGCCAGCCGCCCGTGGCTGACCACGATTTCGAGACAATATCATCCGAAACCCTATACACCGGAGCGATCTTCGCGCTGCGACGGGACCAGGTCCGGATGCCCGGCGACACCACCGCGGTGCGCGAAGTCGTCGAGCACTACGGCGCGGTCGCCGTCGTGGCGATGGACGACGACGGCAACATTCCGATGGTGTTTCAGTACCGGCATCCGCTCGGTCGACGGTTGTGGGAACTGCCCGCGGGCCTGCTCGACGCTGCCGGGGAGCCGGCACATCTCACTGCCGCCCGTGAGCTCGTGGAGGAGGTGGGCCTGCAGGCCGAGACCTGGCGGGTGCTCGTCGACCTCGACTCCGCGCCGGGCTTCAGCGACGAGTCGGTGCGGGTCTACCTGGCCACCGGACTGAGCGAGGTGGATCGGCCCGAGGCGCACCATGAAGAAGCCGACATGACGATGCAGTGGTACCCCCTTGCTGAGGCGGTGCGCAAGGCGCTGAGCGGCGAAATCGTCAACTCCATTGCGGTGGCTGGCATCTTGGCCGCCCATGCGGTAGCCAACGGGTTAGGCGGCCCACGTCCGGCGGACGCCCCGTGGATCGACAAGCCGGCGTCGTTCATGGCGCGCAAGGCCCGAAAGGCCCGAAAGGCCGAAGAATGACGGCTGCCCTGGAGTCTCAACTGCAGGGCTACCTCGACCACCTGACCATCGAGCGGGGGGTGGCGGCGAACACGCTGAGTTCGTATCGCCGCGACCTGCGTCGCTACTCCAAGCACCTGTCCGACCGCGGAATCCACGATCTGGCCAAGGTCGGTGAGGACGACGTCAGCGAGTTCCTGGTGGCACTGCGGCGCGGTGACCCCGATTCCGGGGCGGCGGCGCTGTCCGCGGTGTCGGCCGCGCGGGCGCTGATCGCCGTGCGCGGCCTGCACCGGTTCGCGGCCGCCGAAGGGCTGGCCGAGCTCGACGTGGCGCGGGCCGTCCGTCCGCCTACGCCGGGCCGCCGGCTGCCCAAGAGCCTGACGATCGACGACGTGCTCGCGTTGCTGGGGGCCGCGGGCGGCGACAGCCCAGCCGACGGCCCGCTGACGTTGCGAAATCGGGCGCTGCTGGAGCTGTTGTACTCCACCGGATCCCGTATCTCCGAGGCCGTCGGCCTGGACGTCGACGACGTCGACACCCAGGCCAGGTCGGTGCTGCTGCACGGCAAGGGCGGCAAGCAGCGGCTGGTGCCCGTGGGACGCCCCGCCGTGCAGGCGTTGGACGCCTATCTGGTCCGAGGCCGCGGCGAGCTGGCGCGCCGCGGCCGCGGAACGCCGGCGATCTTCCTCAATGCGCGCGGCGGCCGGTTGTCGCGGCAAAGCGCGTGGCAAGTTCTGCAGGACGCCGCCGATCGCGCCGGCATCACCTCCGGTGTCTCGCCGCACATGCTGCGGCACTCCTTCGCCACGCACCTGCTCGAGGGCGGCGCCGACGTCCGGGTGGTGCAGGAATTACTGGGCCATGCGTCGGTCACGACGACGCAGATCTACACGCTGGTCACCGTGCATGCGCTGCGCGAAGTGTGGGCGGGAGCCCACCCGCGGGCGCATTAGGCCGGGCGCCTCAGGTCGATCCCAGGTAGTCGGATTCCAGCACCAGGTCGGAGAAAAGCGACTGGTATTCGATGTGCGCCCGGTACTCGACGGTGTTCCACAGCTTGCCCTGCTGCTGGCGCATGTACTCGCGGTACTTCGGTGCGCCCGGCCACCCGACGTTGTCGGCGACCACAATCGAGCCCGGGTGCAGCCAGCCCCGATCGAGGACGCTCAGCAGGTCGCTCAGGTAGGCCGCCTTGTCGTGGTCGATGAATACGAAATCGACAGTGCCAGCGGCAAATCCATGCTCATTCGCCAGCGCGTCCAGGGTGTGCCCCCCGTCGCCGAGGGTGCCGACCACACACGTGATGCGATCGGCGACGCCGGCGTGGTCCCATATCCGCCGGGCGTTGGCTGCGTTGGCTTCGGCGAATTCGACGGAGTACACCGTGGCATTGGGAGCGGCTCGGGCGATCCGCATGGCGCTGTATCCGACGTAGGTGCCCAGCTCGAGTGCCACAGCTGGCTCGGCTCGGCGCACCGCTTCGTCGAGGAGTTCACCCTTCTCGTCGCCGACGTTGATGAGCGCCGACTTTTCGTAGGCAAACTTGTCGATGGTGGCCAGCACGTCGTCGATATCGCCGGCGCGCGCGTTCTGCAGCACATAGTCGACCGCGGCCGCCTCGCGTCCATCGCCGAACTGTCCGGTGTTGAAGAACTTGCGAGCCCCGGTCCCCATCCGCCAGACGGACGTCCGCAGCAGGGGTATGCGCCGTTTGAGATCCATAGCCAACCACGATAGGCGCGGGGCGCACCGCCGCGAGCTGCCATGCCCCGTGCGCGAGGAGTCGCCTGCGCGCGTGTTGCGGCCTAATCTGTTCAGTGCAGCTCGTTACATCACCCGCGGAGGACCGACGACCATGCTTGACCATCCGTGGAGGGTCTTGAAGCCGGCGACCACCCTTGCGGTCGCATTGGTTTTGGTGGTGTGTGCCGCCTCCTGGCACCCCACGAGCGCCGCCGCGGCCGACATCAAGGCGGTTCGCGTGTCGTCGGGCAATGTGATCCTTGATCCGACCACCCACCAGCCCAAGGTCGTGCTGTCCGTGTACGAGGATTTCCTGTGCCCTGCCTGCGCCACCTTCGACAAAACCTTCGGCCCCACGATCGACAACCTCATCGACACCGGCAAGGTGGCGGCCGACTACTACCTGATCGCCATCCTCGACAATTCGCAGCGCGACTACTCATCGCGGGCGGGCGCCGCCGCATATTGCGTCGCCGACCAGTCGATCACCGCGTTCCGGGCCTTCCGCAAGAGCCTGTTAATCGCCCAGCCCGGGGAGAACGGGGCAACGTTCCCCGACGACCGACAGTTGATCAGCGACGCGCAGGAGGCGGGTGCACCCAACGCCGCCAGCTGCATCAACAAGGGCACGTACCTCCCGCTGGTGCGGGGCCTGGCCGACGCGACCCACGTGAACGGCGCCCCGAACATTAGCATCAACGGTATGGGTTTCGACGTCACTAATACCCCGGATGACTTGGTCGCCCGCGTCAACCAGATCATCGGCAACGCAGCCGCTTAAGGCAAACGGAGGTCGCGCGCTCATTCGGCTCGACCTGGGTCGCCATTGCCGTAGGCAGATCCCTTATCGCCCACCGGCTGTCTGTATTGGCTGGTCGAGTTACCTGCGGGTCTCCCGGCTCGAGGAGGCGTTGCCGTTAGACTTTCCTGCGATGTGCACGCCCGTCACCACCAGTCGCGACCGGTCATGACCGACCCGCCCGAAAGCGACCTCATGACGGGCCTGACCGGGCGGCCGCCGCGGGCGATCCCCGAGCCGAAGCCGCGCAGCTCACACGGCCCGGCCAAGGTCATCGCGATGTGCAATCAGAAGGGCGGCGTCGGCAAGACCACGTCGACGATCAATCTCGGCGCTGCACTCGCCGAGTACGGCCGGCGGGTGCTGCTGGTGGACATGGACCCGCAGGGCGCGCTGTCCGCGGGCCTTGGCGTGCCGCACTACGAGCTGGACCGGACCATCCACAACATGCTGGTCGAGCCGCGGGTGTCGATCGACGATGTGCTGATCCACACCCGGGTCAAGAACCTGGACCTGGTGCCCAGCAATATCGACCTGTCGGCCGCGGAGATTCAGCTGGTCAACGAGGTGGGCCGGGAGCAGACGTTGGCGCGGGCCCTGCACCCCGTGCTGGATCGCTACGACTATGTCCTGATCGACTGCCAGCCGTCGCTGGGCTTGCTCACGGTCAACGGGCTGGCCTGCGCGGACGGCGTGGTTATCCCGACCGAGTGCGAGTTCTTCTCACTGCGGGGGCTGGCGCTGCTCACCGACACCGTCGACAAGGTGCGCGACCGGCTCAACCCGAAGCTGGAAATCAGCGGCATCCTGCTCACCCGGTACGACCCGCGCACCGTCAACGCGCGCGAGGTGATGGCCCGCGTCGTGGAGCGGTTCGGTGACCTGGTGTTCGACACCGTGATCACCCGCACGGTCCGCTTCCCGGAGACCAGTGTGGCGGGCGAGCCGATTACCACCTGGGCGCCGAAATCGGGGGGCGCGATTGCCTACCGTGCACTGGCCCGCGAGTTCATCGACCGATTCGGCGCGTGAACGTCCGCGCGAACGGTGAGCCTTCCCAGAACGGCCACCCGGATGGTTCAACGACCGGCTTTCAGGTCCGGCTCACCAACTTCGAGGGGCCGTTCGATCTGCTGCTGCAGCTGATCTTCGCCCACCGCCTCGACGTCACCGAGGTGGCGCTGCACCAGGTCACCGACGACTTCATTGCCTACACTCGCCAGATCGGTGCCGAGCTGGGCCTCGATGAGACCACGACGTTCCTGGTGATTGCGGCGACGTTGCTCGACCTCAAGGCTGCCCGGCTACTGCCGGCCGGGCGGGTCGAGGACGAAGAGGACCTGTCGCTGTTGGAGGTGCGGGACCTGCTGTTCGCCCGGCTGCTGCAATACCGCGCGTTCAAGCACGTGGCGCAGATCTTCGCCGAGCTGGAGGCCACCGCTCTACACAGCTATCCGCGCGCGGTGTCGCTGGAGGAGCGATACGCCAGCCTGCTCCCCGAGGTGATGCTTGGCGTGGACGCCGAGCGATTCGCCCAGATCGCCGCGGTGGCGTTCACACCGCGTCCGGCGCCGAAGGTGGGCCTTGAGCATCTGCACGAACCGAAAGTCTCGGTACCCGAGCAGGCCAAACGATTGCTGGCGATGTTGGAAACACGCGGGGCCGGCCAGTGGGCCTCATTTTCCGAATTGGTCGCAGACTGTCAGGCGCCGATCGAGGTGATCGGTCGCTTCCTGGCGTTGCTCGAGCTGTTTCGGTCCCGGGCGGTAACATTCGACCAATCAGAGCCGCTTGGCGTGCTCCAAGTTTCGTGGACCGGGCAACGGCCGACCACCGAAGCCCTGGTAGAAGTGCGAGACCAACCATGATCCAACCCGGTGACGGTGCGGTGGGTGAGCTACCCGCGTGCGGGGGAGAGGAGCGGCGCGATTTGACCGACGAGTCGCCCGATCTCGAGCCCCAACCCGATCCCGAGGCCGACCACGATCGCGACCTGGGTATCGACATCGCCGCGTTCCCGGAACTGGACGCCGACGAACTCGGCTCCGTGCTGGAGGCGCTGCTGTTGGTGGTGGACACCCCGTTGACCGCGGAGGCGCTGGCGGCGGCCACCGAGCAACCCGTCTACCGGATCGCCACGAAGCTGCAGATGATGTCCGACGAACTCACCGACCGCGACAGCGGCATCGAATTGCGGAAGACCACCGAGGGGTGGCGGTTGTACACCCGCGCCCGGTTCGCGCCCTACGTCGAGAAGTTGCTGCTGGACGGCGCGCGAACCAAGCTGACCCGCGCCGCGCTGGAGACGCTGGCCGTCGTGGCCTACCGTCAGCCCGTGACGCGCGCGCGGGTGAGCGCGGTTCGCGGTGTCAACGTGGACGCCGTCATGCGCACCCTGCTTGCGCGCGGCCTGATCACCGAGGTGGGTACCGACGCCGACAGCGGCGCGGTGATGTTCGCCACCACCGACCTGTTTCTGGAGCGCCTCGGGCTGACCTCGCTGACCGAGCTACCGGATATCGCGCCACTGCTTCCCGATGTCGACATGATCGAGGACCTCAGCGAATCCCTGGACAGCGAGCCGCGTTTCATCAAACTCACCGGCGGCTCCGGCGGCTCCGTGGCCGAGCAGCCGCTGTCGTTCGACGTGGACCAGGACTGATGGTCGAGTCGGAAGTGTCCAGCGAGGCCGGGGGGATCCGGCTCCAAAAAGTGCTGTCCCAGGCCGGGATTGCCTCGCGGCGCGCCGCCGAGAAGTTGATCATCGATGGCCGTGTCGAGGTGGACGGGCGCGTGGTGACCGAGTTGGGTACCCGGGTCGACCCGAACGTCTCGGTGATCCGCGTCGACGGGGCTCGCGTCGTCCTGGACGACTCGCAGGTGTATCTGGCGCTGAACAAACCTCGCGGCGTGCACTCCACCATGTCGGACGATCGCGGCCGGCCGTGCATCGGCGACTTGATCGAACGCAAGGTTCGCGGCAACAAGAAGCTGTTTCACGTGGGGCGATTGGACGCCGATACCGAAGGGCTGATCCTGCTGACCAACGACGGCGAGCTGGCACACCGGCTGATGCATCCCTCCCATGAGGTGCCCAAGACCTATCTGGCGACGGTGACGGGGTCGGTGCCGCGCGGGCTGGGCAAGAAACTGCGGGCCGGAATCGAAGTGGACGACGGTCCGGTGCGGGTCGATGATTTCGCGGTGGTGGACGCGATTCCCGGCAAGACGTTGGTGCGGGTGACGTTGCACGAGGGACGCAACCGGATTGTGCGCCGGCTGCTGGCGGCCGCGGGCTTCCCGGTGGAGGCGTTGGTGCGCACCGACATCGGCGCGGTGTCCCTGGGCGAGCAGCGCCCCGGCAGCATCCGTGCGTTGCGCCGCGACGAGATCGGGCAACTGTACCGGGCGGTGGGCCTGTGAGTAGCGTCGTAGTTGCGATCGACGGGCCGGCGGGAACTGGAAAGTCCTCAGTGTCAAAGGGACTGGCGCATGGGCTGGCGGCGCGCTACCTAGATACCGGGGCGATGTACCGGATGGTGACCCTGGCAGTGCTGCGCGCCGGCATCGACCCGGCAGACGGTGCGGCCGTCGAGGCGGTTGCGTCGGGAGTCCAGATGAGCGTGGACTACGATCCCGATGGTGATCGTTATTACCTTGCCGGAGAAGATGTTTCGACCGAGATACGTGGCGACGACGTCACCCGGGCGGTGTCGGCGGTGTCGTCGGTTCCCGCGGTCCGGGCGCGGCTGGTCGGGCTGCAACGTGAAATGGCCGAAGGGCCGGGCAGCGTCGTCGTCGAGGGCCGTGACATCGGGACGGTGGTGTTGCCCGACGCGCCGGTGAAGATCTTCCTGACCGCATCGGCCGAGACCCGTGCGCGGCGCCGCAACGACCAGAACGTCGAGGCGGGTCTGGCCGACGACTACGAAGGTGTGCTGGCCGACGTGCGCCGGCGAGACCATCTGGACTCCACTCGGGCGGTGTCGCCGCTGCGAGCGGCCTCCGATGCGGTGGTTGTCGATACCAGCGACATGACCCAACCCGAGGTGATCGCTCATCTGCTGGAGCTGGTGGCGCAGCGAAGCGGGGCGGTGCGGTGAGCCGCGCCGGCGACGATGCAGAGCGCAGCGATGCTGAGGAGCGGCGCGCATGAGCTCGGACGGCACTTGGTCCGATGAAAACGACTGGGAGCTTGACGATTCGGAGGAGGCCGAGTTCGGGCCGGCGCCCGTGGTCGCGATCGTGGGCCGGCCCAACGTGGGCAAGTCGACCCTGGTCAATCGGATCCTGGGCCGACGCGAAGCGGTGGTGCAGGACGTGCCCGGCGTGACCCGGGACCGGGTTTCCTACGACGCGCTGTGGACCGGGCGCCGGTTCGTCGTGCAAGACACCGGGGGATGGGAGCCCGACGCCAAGGGCCTGCAGCAGTTGGTAGCCGAGCAGGCGCGGGTGGCCATGCGCACCGCCGATGCGGTGATCCTGGTAGTCGATGCCGGTGTCGGCGCGACCGCCGCCGATGAGGCAGCCGCTGGCATCTTGCTGCGTTCGGGTAAGCCAGTCTTTCTGGCCGCCAACAAGATTGACAACGAGAAGGGCGAAGCCGACGCGGCGGCGCTGTGGTCGCTAGGACTCGGCGAGCCGCACGCGATCAGCGCGATGCACGGCCGCGGCGTGGCTGACCTGCTCGACGAGGTGTTGGCCGCACTGCCCGAAGTTTCTGAGGCGGCCGCGTCTGAGGGCGGTCCCCGGCGGGTGGCGCTCGTCGGAAAACCCAACGTGGGCAAGAGTTCGCTGCTGAACAAGCTGGCCGGCGATCAGCGCTCGGTGGTACATGAGGTGGCCGGCACGACCGTGGACCCGGTGGACTCACTCATCGAAATGGGTGGCAAGGTCTGGCGATTCGTCGACACCGCCGGGTTGCGCCGCAAGGTGGGCCAGGCCAGCGGGCACGAGTTCTACGCCTCGGTGCGCACCCACGGGGCCATTGATGCGGCTGAGGTTGTGATCGTGCTGATCGACGCGTCGCAACCGCTGACCGAGCAGGATCAGCGGGTGCTGTCCATGGTGATCGAGGCCGGACGGGCCTTGGTGCTGGCGTTCAACAAGTGGGATCTGGTCGACGAGGACCGCCGCGACTTGCTGGAGCGGGAGATCGACCGAGAACTGGCGCAGGTCCGGTGGGCGCAGCGAGTCAACGTCTCGGCCAAGACCGGTCGAGCGGTGCAGAAGCTGGTGCCGGCGATGGAGAGCGCACTGGCGTCGTGGGACACCAGGATCGCGACCGGCCCGTTGAACACCTGGATCAAAGAGGTGGTCGCCGCGAATCCGCCCCCGGTGCGGGGTGGTAAGCAGCCGCGCATCCTGTTCGCCACGCAGGCGACGGCCCGGCCGCCGACGTTCGTGTTGTTCACCAGCGGTTTCCTGGAGGCCGGTTACCGCCGGTTCCTGGAAAGGCGGCTGCGCGAGACGTTCGGATTCGAGGGCAGTCCGATCCGCGTCAACGTGCGGGTGCGCGAGAAGCGGGGCACCAAGCGCCGCTAGCGACACCGTCGCTGGGGCGACGCGGCCCGCGAGAACCGCAATTTTGGGCAAGTAATTCCCACGATGCGGTTATATCGCGCTACATCACAGGAACAAATGTTGACAATCCAACAATTCTGAGCCTATCGTCTCTCGTATCGCGGATAAATCAATCCGCATCGCGGGATCTGATGGGAGACGGAGTTGAAGACTGCAGAGCGGGCCTCGAGCACGGCGATGACGCGGTTCAGCGTGCAGGACAAGTCGATACTGATCACCGGTGCGACCGGCTCGCTGGGCAGCACGGCGGCCCGGGCGCTGGCCGAAGCCGGGGCCCGGCTGACCCTGGCCGGGGGCAACTCCGCGGGCCTGGCCCGGCTTGTTCACGACGCCGGCATCGAGGATGCGGCGGTGGTGCCGCGTCGCCCCGACACCCCGGCTGATGCTCAGGCCATGGTCGACGCGGCGGTCGCTCGCCACGGCCGCCTGGACGGGGTGCTGGTGGCCTCGGGCATGAACCACGTCGCGCCCATCACCGAGATGGCCGTCGAGGACTTCGACAAGGTGATGAACGCTAACGCGCGCGGCGCCTGGCTTGTGTGCCAGGCGGCCGGGCGGGTCCTGCACGAGCAGGGCGACGGCGGCAGCGTCGTCCTCGTCTCCTCGGTTCGAGGCTCGTTGGGCCACGCCGCCGGATACAGCGCCTATTGCCCGTCGAAGGCGGCTACCGACCTGCTGGCCAAGAGTCTGGCGGCGGAGTGGGGCGGTGACGGCATTCGGGTAAATGCCCTTGCCCCAACGGTTTTCCGCTCCGAGCTGACCGAGTGGATGTACGCCGACGATGAAAAGGGCCGCACCACCCGCGAGGCGATGTTCTCCCGTATCCCGTTGCGCCGCTTCGCCGAACCGGAAGACTTCGTCGGTGCGCTGGTCTACCTGCTCAGCGACGCGTCGAGCTTCTTCACCGGCCAGGTGATGTACCTGGACGGGGGGTACACGGCATGCTGATCTCCCACGGTTTTTCGCGCGCCGCGGTCGTCGGTGCCGGGCTGATGGGGCGCCGCATCGCAGGAGTGCTGGCCTCCGCGGGCCTCGATGTGGCGATCACCGACACCAATGCCGCGATTCTCGGCGCCGCAGCCGCCGAGGCCGGCCAGGTGAACGGCGCGGGCCGCGGCTCGGTGGCCGCCGTCGCCGACATGGCGGAGGCGGTAAGCGACGCCGACCTGATCATCGAAGCCGTCATCGAAGACCTCGCAATCAAACAGCGGCTCTTCGAACGCCTGGCCACCATGGCGCCCAAGGCGGTGCTGGCGACCAACACCTCCGTGCTACCGGTCGGCGCCGTCACCGAGCGAGTCGAAGATGGCGGCCGCGTGCTCGGGACGCACTGGTGGAATCCACCGGATCTCATCCCGGTCGTCGAGGTGGTGGCCAGCGAGCGGACCTCCCCGGAGATCGTCGACCGCGTCGTGGCGCTGCTGACCGAGGCGGGCAAGCTGCCGGTGCGGGTCGAGCGCGATGTCGCGGGCTTCATCGGCAACCGGCTGCAGCACGCGCTGTGGCGCGAGGCCATCGCCCTGGTCGCCGAGGGAGTGTGCGACGCGGCGACGGTAGACCTGGTGGTGCGCAACACGATTGGACTGCGCTTGGCGACGCTGGGCCCGCTGGAAAACGCCGACTATATCGGACTTGATCTCACCATGGCCATCCACGACGCCGTTATCCCGAGCCTCAACAGCGACCCGTACCCCAGCCCGCTGCTGCGCGAGTTGGTCGCCGACGGCCAGCTCGGGGCGCGCACCGGCCATGGATTCCTCGACTGGCCCGACGGCGCGCGCGAGCGCACCGCGGCCCGTCTTGCCGAGCACATCACTGCCCAACTCGAAAAGCCCTGAAAAGAAAGCCGAAAAGGAAGGAAGTACAGCCATGAGTTTCCCCTGGCCCCTCGGTGAAGCCGAATCGAAGTTGGAGTTCTACGACCTGTCCCACCCCTGGGGGCATGGCGTGCCGGCATGGCCGTACTTCGAGGACGTCAAGATCGAGCGTCTGCACAACATGGCCAGAAGCCGTGTGTTGACCCAAAGAATTACCACCGTCATGCATTCCGGCACGCACATCGACGCGCCCGCCCACGTCGTCCCGGGCACGCCCTTCCTGCATGAGATCCCGCTGAGCGCATTCTTCGGCACCGGCGTCGTCGTCTCGATCCCGAAGGACAAGTGGGGCGTCGTCACCGCCGAGGACTTGGAGAAGGCCACACCCGAGATCCGGCCCGGCGACATCGTCATCGTCAACACCGGCTGGCACCACAAGTACTCCGACAGTCCCGAGTACTACGCCTACTCTCCGGGCTTCTACAAGGAAGCCGGCGAGTGGTTTGCGGCCAAGGGCGTCAAGGCGGTCGGCACCGACACGCAGGCACTGGACCACCCGCTGGCCACATCGATCGGCCCGCACGGTCCCGCGGAATTCACGGGCGGCCTATTGCCCTGGGCCGTCAAGGAATACGAGGAGGAGACCGGGCGCAAGGTACTCGACGACTTCCCGGAGTGGGAGCCATGCCACAACGCGATCCTGTCCAAGGGCATCTACGGCTTCGAGAACGTGGGCGGCGACCTGGACAAGGTGACCGGCAAGCGCGTCACGTTCGCCGCGTTCCCCTGGCGTTGGGTGAACGGCGACGGCTGCATCGTGCGGCTGGTGGCCATCGTCGACCCCACCGGCAGCTACCGGATCGAGACGGGTCAGGGGTCGTGACGATGAACGTGACCCGGGCGTCGGAGGCGCCCGCCTACACGGCCCCGCTGCACCACGATGTGGCCACCGTGCGCCTGCAGGGACACGAAGCCGGGCACACCGATCGATTCTGGGTCGGGTTGTCCGTCTACGGGCCGGGCGGGATGGCCGAGACGGCACCCACCCGCGAGGAGATGGTTTATGTCGTTCTCGACGGCGAGCTGGTCGTCACCAGCGACGAGACCGAGACGGTTTTGGGCCGCTTCGACAGCATCCACTTCGGCAAGGGCGAAGTGCGGAGTATCGAAAACCGTTCGGGCGAAGAGGCATTGCTGCTTGTCACGTGCGCGCACCCGCAGGGGGAGGAACCGTCATGAGTGTCGTGATCACCGTCGCGCCCACCGGACCCATCGCGACCAAGGCCGACAATCCGGCCCTGCCGACTTCGCCGGAGGAGATCGCGACCGCCGTCGAGCAGGCCTATCACGCCGGCGCGGCGGTGGCGCACATCCACCTGCGCGACGAGAACGAGCGGCCCACCGCCGACCTATCCATCGCTCGGCGGGCGATGGATCTCATCCGTGAACGGTGCCCGATCCTGATCCAGATGTCGACCGGGGTGGGCCTCAGCGTGCCGTTCGAGGAACGCGAAAAGCTGGTCGAGCTGCGTCCCCGGATGGCGACGCTGAACCCGTGCTCGATGAGTTTCGGCGATGCGGAGTTCCGCAACCCGCCGAAGGACGTGCGGCGCCTGGCGGCGCGGATGCAGGAGTTGGAGGTCAAGCCGGAACTCGAGATCTACGACACCGGGCACCTCGAGGCCTGCCTGCGGCTCTGGCAGGAGGGTCTGCTGGCCGAGCCACTGCAATTCAGCATCGTCCTTGGTGTGCGGGGCGGCATGGCTGCCACCGCCGACAACCTGCTGACGATGGTGCGCAGGCTTCCGCCGGGCGCGATTTGGCAGGTTATCGCGATCGGGCGGGCCAACTTGGAGTTGACCGGGATGGGCCTTGCCCTGGGCGGCAATGCGCGAGTCGGTTTGGAGGACACCCTGTACCTGCGCAAAGGTGAGTTGGCGCCGAGCAATCTGGCGCTGGTACAGCGCACAATTCAGCTCGCCGAAGCCTTCGACCTGCCCGTCGCCTCGGTCGAGGAGGCTGAGGCCCTGCTACAACTGCCAGGAGGTCAGCGGTGAACATCGACGACGACGGCGGCGCGCGCGGCACCGGCATCCAGGTCATCGCGCGCGCCGCGGAGATGCTGCGGGTGTTGCAGGCCCATCCCGGCGGGCTCAGCCAGGCCGAGATCGGTGAGCGGTTGGGAATGGCGCGCTCCACGGTGAGCCGGATCCTCAACGCCCTGGAGGACGAAGGCCTGGTGGCCTCGCGTGGGGCCCGGGGGCCCTACCGGCTCGGTCCGGAGATTGCGCGCATGGCCGGTACGGTGCGGCTCAGCGTCGTGACGGATATGCACCCGTTCTTGACGGAGCTGTCGCGCGAACTGGACGAGACCGTGGACCTGTCGATCCTCGACGGGGACCGGGCCAGCTTCATCGACCAGGTGGTTCCGTCGCGCCGGCTGCGTGCCATCAGTGCGGTGGGGGAGTCGTTCCCGCTGTACTGCTGCGCCAACGGCAAAGCGCTGCTGGCCTCCCTGACGCCTGACCAGCTGGCCAGGGCGTTGCCCAGTCGGTTGGTGCCGCTTACCGGGAGCACCGTCACCACGCCGGCGGCACTGCGTAAGGATCTCGAGCGCATCCGCCGCGAGGGCGTCGCCTATGACCGCGAGGAGCAGACCGACGGCGTCTGCGCCGTGGGCGCGGCGGTGCGCGTGGACGACGAATTGGTGGCGGTCAGCGTGCCCGTTCCGGCACAACGGTTCTACGGCCGCGAAGAAGCACTTGCCAAGGCGCTGCTGACCTGGGTCGACAAAGTGAATGCCTGGTTTAAGGCCACGGAGGAGAAATGACAAAAGCCTTGCGCGAGAAGCTAGTCGGTGCGTGGGAGTTGGTGTACTACGTTGAGCGGGACAGTCCCGACGGGCCCACCAGGTACCCGCATGGTGAGGATGCACAGGGATTGATCATGTACACCCCTGACGGCTACATGTCGGCGCAGATCCAGTCGTCCGGCCGTCCCGACTACGACCGGCCGGTGGCCAGCGGAGGCACCACCGACCAGGCGGCGGCCGCGGCGTTGGGGTACCTCGCGTACAGCGGCCGGTACTTCGTCGACGAGTCGACGGGCGACATTCGCCACGAGGCGAAACTCTCTTTGGTACCGAACTACCTGGGCCGATTCCATCTGCGGCACAGCGATCTGGACGGTGACAAGTTGACCCTGTCCGCCGAGCTGCCGCTCGCCGACGGGAAGACGGTGTATTCGACGTTGCTGTGGGTCCGTGCGGGGTCTGACTCGCAGGTCGCGTAGGTGGTCGCCGGGCCTGGGGTCCATCTGAGGTAGGCTTTCGACCTGCCGCCGGTGGACTCCGCCGGCGACACCGAGCACGACCGGGCTGTGGCGCAGTTTGGTAGCGCACTTGACTGGGGGTCAAGTGGTCGCAGGTTCAAATCCTGTCAGCCCGACTACAGGTCAGAGGGTATTTCCGGAGTTACTGAAACGCTTCCAGTATCGGAAATACCCAAATGCGGCACCCAAATGGGTTTTCGGCGGTCACGGGCCAGCAAACCGATTAGGGATGTCGGGGTTGGTGCTGGAGGGCGCTCGGGGTCAACCCGTGTTGGTTAGGTTCCGCTGTCTGGCATCTGCCCTTTAACGTGACGCTTACGTGCGTTATCTCGCGCGGCGTTGAACGTGGCTTTCAAGATGTTACCGAGCAAAGGCAGATTGACGGTCAGCTCCGTACCGAGCGCACCAACGGCAATAGCAAATGGCGTCTCCTGCGTTGGTTTGACGATTTTGTCAAGCACAGCCCGTGCTTGGGGGGACATCGCCGCCTCGTCCTCTCCCAACGCTGCGGCAAGGTCATTCAACTCCGCACGTTCCTCGTAGAGGCGTTGCGCGTTCTCGCCCCATGCCATTCTCCGGCGCTCCAAGTCCAACTTCCGTGTGCGCAACTCGATATAACTATCGATCGCCGCTTTTGTTGCTTCTGCTTGCTGAAGCTGGGATTCTGCGAATTCCCAGTCGTTTAGCGAGCGCTCCAACTGTGTTGCTGCGGCTGCCTGCCTTCTGATCAGCTCGTGCGATGGCGGGCGGATTAGACGCCACGCGGTTGTAAGCAAACCAAACCCGATCGGCGACAGAACAGTTGCGATGATCCCTACGACAAAGATGCTGTCAGTAGTCGCGTGTTTGGTTGCTGCCCACTGGGCAACAAAGTAAAGGCCAACAAAAATCCCCACCCCTAACAAGCAACAGATCGCGGCAAGCACCTTCTGGACTGAGCTGACCCCCATTTGTCCGATTGTGGCTCATCGCTGACTCGTCTTTGGGCTTGAATCAGCAATCTGCCCTGTGTTCGATAACCCATCGATGGGTTCTATGTTCCGGACACTCTCAGGTAGCGCCCCGGTGTCCAGACGCTCGGGTGGTGCCTTACAGCCCAAGCGCACTGCTTAGGCTGTCGATCGCGGCCCGCGTGGTCGCGTCCGACGTGTGCCCATAGATGTCTCCGGTCACGCTGATCGAGCTGTGCCCGAGCAGGTCGGCGACCGCCTTGATATGCACGCCCGATTCAAGCCATGCCACAGCCGCGGAGTGCCGCAGCGTGTGCACACCGATCCCCTCGACGCCCGCCTTCGCGGCGGCGATCTCGACCGCCCGCAGTAGGTTGCGCGGGTCGACTGGGCCACCGAATTCGGTGGTGAATACTAGGCCGCCGTCCGTCCACTGGTCCCCGGCGTGTAGCCGTTCGGCCGCCTGTGCGGCCCGCTGAGCCTTCAGCAGCGCCACGACGGGCGCCGACAGGGGGACCGTGCGACGGGAGCGCTCTGTCTTCGGTTCGGTGACCGTCAGCTCCTTGTCGACCCGGCCGAGGGTGGCCGCCACCTTCAGCGACCCGTCTTTGAGGTTGACGTGCTGCCAGTGCAGCCCGAGGGCTTCACCGCGGCGCAGCCCGGTTGCTGCGATCAGCACCAGCACCCGGTAGTAACGCAGACGCTCGGCGCCCTTCAACACCGCGGCGACCGTGGCGGCGTCCAGGTGCTTGGCCTCACGCCGGCGCACGCCGGGGCGGCGCACCAGGGTGCAGGGATTGCGGGCCATCAGCCCGTCGAGTACGGCATCGTCCAACGCGGCCCGCAGCACGGTGTAAACCTGACGCACTGTAGAGTCGGACAGCCCTTGCTTGCGTAGGCGCACCACCAGCGCGTCGACGTGAGTCTTGCGCAGCTTGTCCAACGCGGTGGCGCCAAGGGGCGCGGGGGACAGGTGCTTGCGGGCGAGGTTGCGGTAGAGCACTTTGGTCGACTGCTTGCGTGATGAGGCTTCAAGGGCGGTGTCGTACCAATGTGTCAGCCACTCGGATAGCCGTTGCGATGAGTCACGAACGGGAGCTTCGGCTTTGATCCTGTCGCGAGCCGCATCGAGCTTGTCGCGGACCTCTTGATCGGTTCTGCCATAGAGGGAAACCGACTGCAACACACCAGTTTCAGGATGGGGATATGACAGCCGCGCTTCCCATGTTCCATTCGGGCGCTGACGAATCGAACCTTCACCGCGTGCACGCTTAGTCATCTTGATTACGCTTTCTTTCGTCCCTGCTTTGTGGGCGGTAACAGTCCTGCGCGGCGGGCCTTATCGACATAGTTCGACGCCATACGTGATTTGACGCCGAAGGTGCGGGCAACCGCCTGGGTGGGGGCGTGAGCGATGTTGCGGCGATACACATCGGCCACGCTGGCCAGGAACTCGTCGGTGATCGCGCGGTGCCCCGGTGCGCGGAGGGCCTGCATGTCACCGGGGCGCGCGATGTCCTCGACGTCCGTGATCGTGCGGAGAGCTTGCGTATCACCGCGGCGCGCGGCCTCCACCAGATAGTTTTGCTCGGTTTTCACAACCCTCATCGTGTAGAAGCGGTACAAGTCAAGCAGTTCGGCGATCCGGCGCTCGCGTAGATCCTTCGGCTTGATCTCGCGCTGACCGGGCCGCGAGGTCCAGCTCATGGCGACGATCTCGGGGCGTTGGTTACGAAGCTCTATCCGTGCGAAGTGGTCTGGATTGTCCGTTCCACCGGTCGACACTTCCAGCCAAGTGGGTAGGGAAAGGTCTGCCATGATCTCGTATTCGCCGCTGTAACGCACGGTGACATCGCCGTAGACCTCGGTTTCGTCGGGGCCGAACCGTGCTCTCACCTTAAACCTTCCGAGCCGCACGAAGGTGCAATGTTGATAGTCTGCACAAAACTCTGCATTATTGCAACTATCACCGTGAACGCGGTGGCTACCAGCGAATATCTACGGAGAACCACAACGATGGACACTGACAACCGGCTACTCATAGATCACGGCGAGGCTATGCGAAAGCTCGGCGGCATCGGGCGCACCACGTTCTACCAACTGATCAACGACGGCGAAATCGAGCAGGTCCACATCGGTAGGCGGGGATTCATCACCGCGAAATCCCTTGCCGCCTACGTTGATCGGCTCAGTGAGCGGGTATCGGCATGAGCATCGACGATATCGACTTGCGCAAAACTGAGGTTCTGATGGGCAACGTGTTCCCGCTGCGGGGCAAGGTTGCGGCGGCCCCCAACCCGCACCCGAACGGCAGCCGTGAGAGCCAAAGCTGCAAGGTCGAGTGCGGCCGGGACGGTCAAGGCAGCCTAGGGATCACCACCGACATCGGGCAGATTGCTAAGTGGTGGGGCGGCAAGTATGCCGGCTCCAACATCGGCGCCCGGGTACCGGGCCCGATGTTCGTGCTCAACATCGACCCGCGAAACGACGGCCTCGAATCGCTTGCGGCCGTGGAAGCCAGATTCGGCAGGCTGCCGCAAAAGTTGACGACCTTTTCGGGCCGCGGCAACGGGTGGCGCCGCCCGAACTGCTTGCGCAGGCGCGTGAGTATCTCGCGCGATAAGGCACAGCGTGCGAACAGTACCGAGCCAAGTGACTCAAAAACGGGTGCAGCGTGACTGCCCTCATCGTATTCATTGATTTCGACTGGATTGAGCCACCTGACCCAAAGCGGCGACGCGACGCACTCAGCTCCAAGGCTTACCGCGGCGCCTGCACTGGCGCACTGGCAGCCAGAGCGTCGGAACTTGGCTGGCCACAAGCCGAAAACGACGGCGGTGAGTTAATGTGGACATTTCAAGATCCCGGTGACATCGACCGCATAGCTTACGTTATCGCATTGCTACGCAACCAGTTTAACTTAAGCGAAGACGACGTGTCTGTGTACAGCCAGGATGAACTGGACGCCATGTAAAACGACTTCTTTCACGCCTTGCTTCAGAACAAATTCGACGCAGCCCGAGAAGCCGGTGCGCCGTCGGAAGCCCAAGGGAGGCAACATGACTAGGTAGAATCGAAACCCGACACCTGGCAACCACTGGACGAGGTAAGGAAATGAAAACATCTAGCAGATAAGCGAAACCGGCAGTGAAAGCTTACTGCCGGTTCGCGGAAGAGGTCAGATCCAGTGACCACCACCAACAACAAGATCGAGAATAGCAGCGCGGCCAGCCAGACGCCAACGGGTTTCGCCACAGCATTCGACATCTACCACCAGCGCGGCTGGGCGGTAATGCCGATCCCAGCAGACGCCAAAGGTCCACCGCCGAAAGGCTTCACAGGGCGCGGCGGTGCCATCCCAAGCTATGCCGACATGCTGGAGTGGGCGCAAGATCCGCGACATGCTGACGGCAACGTCGCAATCAGGCTGCCGCCCAACGCTTGCGGAATCGACGTGGACAACTACGACGGCAAAGAGGGTGCCGTGACCCTCGCCCACGCCGAAAGCCTCTGGGGCACGGTGCCGCCGACCTACTACAGCACCTCCCGCGACGACGGCTCAAAGATCATGCTTTACCGCATACCCGTAGGCGTCGAGCTGCAATCTGTTATCGAGTTCCGCGATCTTGGGCTAGGTGGCATCGAGATATGCCAGTTCCACCATCGCTACGTGATGTGCTGGCCGTCGATCAATCCCAAGACGAAACGCATGTATCGCTGGTACGCACCGGACGGTGATGAGTTGGTCGGCCCGCCAGCTTACGAGGAGCTGCCCGACCTGCCCCGCGAATGGATCGACGCGTTAAGGGTTGACGCCGCGCATAACGGTGCCGAACTGTTGCCCGTGAGCGACGTAGAGTTGGAAACCTTTCTGACCGAAGGTGAAATGTCAGGTCGCGTCGGACGCAAGCTGGCCGAGGCGCTGACGGAGCTCTTCGACACCGGGCGTCATGACCACATACGCGACCGGGTGCTGGGCCTGTTACGGCTGGGCAAGAACGGCGAACCTGGCGTCAAACGAGCACTTGTCGCGCTGCGCGAGGCGTTCGGGAATGTTGCGGAAGACACCGACCGCGATGGCGGCCGGAAAGGTGCGCGTGACGAATTCAATAGGTTCATCTACAAGTACGACGCCAATGCCGGCAAGTGGGTGCCCAACGACCGGGTAAGACAACTTTGCTAGCCGACCCCATTATGACTACACCGACACAACGGATAAGGCAGACGCGAGCCAAGCCGGCAGCGCCGCAATGGAGCATGCACCCGGCGAGGACACATACACCGACAGCGGAAACGGGGCGAAGCTAGTGGCTACGCATGACAAGCGGCTCAAATACGTTGCCGCAACGGGCAAGTGGCTGCGCTGGGACGGCACGTCATGGCACAAGGAACCCGACAGCGGCACAGCCGAATACGAAGCGCGCGTACTAGCAGCCGGACAACCGATTCCCGAGATGGATGCAGGTTGATCGAAGCCGGCGAAGCCGCCGACGAGGCAGCCAAACACTTGAGAGCACCATGACTAAATCCCCCACGCCAGAACAGATTGAGACACGCGCAGCGCTTGCGCCGGCAGTGAAAGACCAAAACCGCGCGCTCAAGTGGAAACAATATTCACTGTCCGAACGCGGCATACGCGCATGTGTTCGCATCGCGCAATGCGAACCGCATATGCGTGTGGACCTCGACCTGTTGGACACCAACGGATTCGAGCTGAACACGCCATCCGGCATCGTCGATCTATACACGGGCAAGCTTGGCCCCCACAACCCCGAGTAATATCACCGCCGAGCTGACCGGAGCCGGATACGATCCCGACGCCGACTGCCCGAAATGGAAGGCGTTTTGCACGACACATTTCAAGGCGAACACGAGGCGGAGTTGATCGACTACATGCAGCAGTTACTCGGCTGCGCGGCTATCGGCAAAGTAATACACCACATACTTCCATTCTTCTACGGCAGCGGTGCCAACGGGAAATCCTGTCTTCTGGAAACGGTGTCGCTCGTGTTCGGCGACTACGCCATATCGGCACCCGCCAACTTCTTGATGGCGGCACGAAACGAACACGCCACTGAGATAGCGCGGCTACAGGGTGCGAGGTTCGTCGTGTGCTCAGAAATAAACCAGGGCACCAAGTTTGACGAGGCCAAAGTCAAACTGCTGACAGGCGGTGACAAACTCACCGGCAGATTCATGCGCGCCGACTACACCGATTTCACACCGACCCACACCCTGTTCCTGATGGGCAACCATCAGCCCACAGTCGGCGCTGGCGGACATGCGTTCTGGCGTCGGTTGCGGCTCATACCTTTCGCGCATCAAGTCGAGAAGAAGATCGACGGCTACCACCAGCAGATGTTCGACGCCGAGGGGCCGGCGATCCTCGCGTGGATTGTGGCCGGTGCGGTCAAGGTCATCAATAACGGATTGACCGAACCGCAATGCGTCATGGCAGCCACCGAGGAATCCAGCGCCGGGAAACTCGATGCAACAGTTTATCGATGAATGCTGTCTGCGGGTTTCCAGTGACTCCAAACTACCGTCAGCCCAGGTGTATAAGCGTTACGTCGAATGGTGTCGCGGTAACGGGATGAGCCCGAACAGGCCAACGTCTTTGGCCGCGAGTCCGTCAATCGCCAAGTAGAGGTTGGGCCGTCGCACGGCAAACGCTACGTCTGGGGCCTGATGCTATTGGACGAGGAAAGACCGCGCCAGCAAACACATTTCAGACGCTTCATCCGTTACCCGATCCGTCACCCATCCTTCACCCACAAAGAAGCGCGGTGTCGGATGGTGACAGATCCGGTGACGGCATGGGAGACGGGTCAGACACCATATTCTTGCAAGTCAACGCAAATCGGGTGACGGATGGTGACGGATGATTGCTGGGTCGCCCTAATAGCAACAACATACAAGAATGGTTAACGACCTGGGGAAACGCATGTGCTTATTTTCCTACAGCGCTCAATCAGCGCGGCATCCGTCACCCGCGACCCCAGCAAACAATACACTGAGTCATCAGTGGGCAGCACAGCACAGAGGGAACGCGTCGAGGCTTTGAGACAAGCTCGCCGCGCGGCCAGGGTCGGCAGCCCATCAGCGGGCATCGTGAGCCGTGCATATCCACACGTGTTGCGACTGCCTGTGGACGTGACCGCCTGCCGTCAGGTCTCATGAAACCTGCTGTGGCACAAGCGCTCCCGTGCCCTCGGTCTGAGGCAAACCTGGTACGCCATTCAGCGAAGACCCCAATGCGAAAAAGATGTTAGGTTGGCCGGGCCCGCTGGGCCGCCGCAAGCCGACCCTTCTAACCGCGGAAACGACGGCGACGGCGGTAATGGTAAAAAACCGCCTTACTAGAGGCTTTTTTATGCGCCACCCTCCGCGGCCTGCTTGGCAGTCATGATTTTCGCGCACAACAAAATTCTTTTTCGAAAACACTAGCCCGGGGTGTTGAGCAACCGCTGGGTCCGTGCCCGCCGACTGGCGGCGCGTTTACCCAGTTCAGAGCTAATTTCTGGCGGCGCGGGATCTGGTCGGGCTACGCGCAGGCGATTCAAGTGGGGCCGCGAGCGCTTCCGGGAGAGTCCGCTCTACGGCGCGCCTAGGTTCGAACTAGCGCCGCCGCATCTACGCTGCCGACCAGAACGACGTCTTCGAGACGTAGGGAGGCGCGCGCCCTCAATGTGGCCCGACAACGAGACCGATCGCGACTTCCTCAACTTCGAGGGGGTGGCGGACACAATCGCCGAAATGATCGTCAGGGCCGATGACAGGCCGGTGTCAATCGGGGTGTCAGGTGACTGGGGTGTCGGCAAATCTTCGATGATCAAACTTACGAAGGCCTCGCTCGAAAAGCACCAACCAAAGAAGGCCCCCGAAAAGTACCTCCTCGTTGAGTTCAACGCGTGGCTCTACCAGGGCTACGACGATGCGCGCGCGGCGCTCCTAGACGTCATCGCTGGCAGGCTCGAGGCAGAAGCGGCCGCGAGAAAGACAGGTGTCGAGAAGGCGGGCGAGTTCCTACGTCGCGTCAAGTGGTTTCGACTCGCCAAATTGCTCGCTCTGCCCGCGGCGTCGCTCGCCCTCGGGCTTCCTCCTATTGGTCTGCCCGGCGAAATGGTCGAGCTTGTCCACGACGTCGCTGATGGCGATGTAAACCAGGACGACGTCACAAAAGCCGGCGCCGTCGGGTCAAAAATTGCGGCTGCGAGCCGAGCTCTTCTGGACCCAAAGCAGGAATCCTCGCCGCCTAAGGAGATACAAGCCCTCCGGAACTCTTTTGAGGAGGCGCTGGCGGAAATCGGTGTCACTCTGGTCGTGCTCATCGGCGATCTCGACCGGTGTCTACCGGGCACGACTATCTCGACACTCGAAGCGATACGTCATTTCTTGTTTCTGAAGAACACGGCTTTTGTCATCGCCGCCGACGACAACATGATCGAGCGTGCCGTCAAGAAGCATTTCGGGGGACTGGAAGACCCAACGTTGATTACGACTACTTCGACAAGCTCATCCAGATTCCGATTCGGGTCCCCGCCCTCGGTACTCAAGAAGTGCGCGCCTACATGATGATGCTGTTCATCGAGAACAGTGAACTCGAAACCGGAGCGAGGAGCACTGCGCACAGCGATCGCCTCGCAGCTCCGTGAGTCCTGGAAAGGAAAGCGGGTCGACAGAACTACATCGCGAATTGCGGTGTAAAACTGCCCACCGCCCTCATCCCGCGGCTCGATACGGCCGAGCGGCTCGCTCCGCTTATCACGACTTCCGACCGCATATCAGGCAACCCTCGACTCATCAAGCGGTTCCTCAATGCCCTGTCGATTCGAATGACGATCTCAGCCGCGCAGGGCGTTGGAGTAGACGAAGCCGTGTTAGCCGAACTGCTCCTGTTCGAGCGACTGGCGCCCAAGGCAGCATACGCGTCATTAATGTCCGCAGTCAATGCGGATCCGGACGGAAAGCCGAGGCTCCTTGCCGAGTGGGAGAAGCCGCGGCGGCGGGGCAGGACTACGAACCCTCGGGTGCGTGGGATGACGACTTCGTTCGCGAGTGGCTCGCCTGCTCCCCGCCTTCGCAGGTGAAGATCTTCGAGGTGCCCTGTACGTCAGACGCAAACAAGCTCCCTTTATCACGTCGGCCGATCGACTTTCCTCCAAAGCTGCAGCACTACTTGCAGCATTGCTAGAGAACCCGCAAGAGGCCGAGGCGCTTGAGGGCAATCTACGAGCTCTCCCGAGACCCGAAATTGCCATCACATGGAACGCCTCCTTGCTCGCGCGCGCCAAGAACAGGCATGGGGCGTCCCCGCAATCCTGTACGCATGCATCGCTGTAGCCAACGCCGACCAGGCCCAGGGCAGCGCGATCGCAGGGTTCCTTATCGAGCATCCCCAGGCAAGCAGATTGAGCCAAGCATCGTGCCCAGGGTCGCGGCACTCCCTTGGGCGTCCGACGTGTTCTCGCACTGGACAGACTCGCCAGATGTCGCAGGCCCGGTGAAGAAGACAATCGAGAGCCAGGCCCAAAGTGGGAACCTCACAAAGTAGTAGCGGGCCAGGGCCGGGAGTTCCGCTGGTACCACCGTGGGTCGACGAAATCGCCCTTCCCACAGCGCCGGACGGAACGACACCGTGTGGAACCAAGACGAAGCGAAGAAGCCTGAACTGACCGCTCCGCGCGCACGGTTCGGCGCGGCACGTCGTGCACTCGGCGGATTCGTGCGTTCCGGCGGCGACAGCGATCTACGCCGGGCGCTCGGGCACTACGTGAGAACCGGCTACGGCGGCGGCGAAACAATGAGTCGTCGTCTTGGAGGCACAGCTGCGACCGCCGGCCGACTCAACGGCGTCCTTCAGACAGGACTCCGACCCGATGGGAACGCACTGCGGGACGCTGCACTCGCATCTAGCGCTGACGTCAACGTCTTGTTGGACGCGATAGTCGACGCAGCGAGACCCGAGAACAGTAGCCAGGATAGGGAATCCTCACGTCGCGCAATCCGCGATTCCCTTACTGACCTCCTCGATCGATTCCCCGATGCCGACCTCTTAGCGTTGAGCGACGTCCAACGGGAGTTCGTCATCGAGCGATACACAGCGCTCGACGTATACGGCCGCTTCTGTCTCGATCTTCAACAGACGATTGTGGACAAGGCAATCGATCCAGCTACAGGTCTGCGGCGTTTGAGACAAGTCCGAGAGTTCATCTATCAACAAGTCTCAGCCGCCTTCCGCGCAATCCGGGAAAAGGGTGGCTCTGCCACCAAAGCGAGCGTGGCACGCCTTAACGCGCAAGCGCTCCGCGCCAGGTCCCGGAATAGTCGCATTTCACGAGGTCAGCACCAGCGCGAGGGCGTGATCTGGGTGTCTGGCATGGTGGCGTACCCCGGCGGCGATGTTCTCCACCCCGTCGACCCGGAGGATGCTGATCGCGACGTTACGGCAGGTGGCCATCACCCGTGGCGCGTGCCCGGTACGTACCTGGGAGCCGTCCTCATCGAAGGTCACGTCCCGAACCCAATGCAAGCGATTTTCTATGCCCCAGTGACCTTGCACCCAGGTGGCCAGTCGCTGCGGTGGCGCATCCTTGTTGCTCGCGGAGGTGATCCGAATTCGCCGACCTCGACGGTTTTGGTTCCTTTATCGGTGACGGTGCGGCGGAGTTGGGCGACTTGAGCTGCGCCGGGAAAGTCGATCCAGTCGGGAACGTCGGCGACCTTGATCGTGCGGGTGATCCGCCGGCCATGGTCAGTGGTCGTCGCCGTGTACGCGGGCATCTCGTTCCACGGCAACTTCTTGAGCTTCTGGTGCAGCGTGGGCATGTTCGCCTTCGCCGTGAACACGTAGTCGGCGCCTGCGTCAATGATGGTTGTGGCGGTGTCGGTCTGTGTGTGCATCGCATCGAGCGTCACCACCGCGCCGCCGAGATCCAGCTGCCCCAACAGTGTTCGGGCAGCGGGTATTTCGTTGCTCTTCGCCTCGACGGCCACCTGCCCCAGGACGGCCCCGGCACCATGGTCGAATGCGGCGACCAGGTGCGGTGCCTTCCCGTCGGGGCCGGTGCGCGCACCTCGGATCGTCTTGCCGTCCAGGGCGATCACGCGGCGCTGGTCGACGGTGAAGGTTCGCGTCCACATCCACACGCCCAGTGCCCGGTCGAGGCCGTCGGCATCGATGCCGGCGAACAGTTTCCGTAACGT
>CAVZTC010000014.1:0-966606 GCA_963778135.1 uncultured Actinomycetota bacterium
ATCGGGCGTCGGCTGAACCGCTGCCCGGCCTTGATGATCTCGCCCATCCGGGCCTCGATCGCGACCAGGTCTTCGGGCTGAAATGGACGGGCCGGGGCGAAGTCGTAATAGAAGCCGTTCTCGATCGGCGGCCCGATGCCGAGCTGGGTCCCGGGGAACAGGTCTTGCACCGCTTGCGCCATGACGTGCGCGGCCGAGTGCCTGATCACGGCCAGCCCGTCGGTGGACGAACCGGAGACCGGTGTCACCTCGGTGTCGAGCTCGGGCACCCAATCGAGATCGTGCAGTACGCCGTCGGGGTCGCGCACCACGACCACGCCGGCCGGGCCGCTGAGCGGGATCCCGGCTGACTCCAACGCCTCGAGCGCCGTAGTCCAGGCGCCGACCCGGACGGGCGGGCTGGACTTGGCTTCGGACGGGCGCTCGGACACGGAGTTCCTCTCGGGGACATTGCTCGACATCCCAGCAGCTGTGCCACCGGGGCCACGGTTATTCGACGCTTCGCATGGTAGTGCTGCGCCTCCCGCGTTTCCGGTTTCCGGCGCCGCCGCCAATTCCGGCCCCCGCGCTGCGCGGCAGTCGGCCGGCCTCGACCAGCGCCGGGACGAGCAGCAGATCGAGCACGACGAACGCGAAGGCATAGGGAAAGTGCGGGGAGCCGGCATGCCCGAATGAGCCGCGCAGGGCGTCGCCCAAACGCAGTGCGATTGCCGCGACCGCCACCGAGATGCCGGCCGCGAGCTGTTGCAAGGTCGACGAGAGGGTGTTCGCGTGGACCATGTCGCCGGGTCGACATCGGCGAAGGTGATCGTGTTGTAGGCGCTGAACCCGATCGACCGCAGCGCCCCGCCGACGATCAACAAGGCTGCCGTCACGGCGAGCGGCGTCGTCGCCTGCAGCAGCCCGCAAGCGGCTGTAGCCAGGCCGCCGAGGCCGATCGAGCCGACGAGGACCGCGCGGAACCCGAAACGGCGCAGCAGCGGCGTTGTGGCCGGTTTGATGCACAGGTTGCCGATGAAGACGAAGATCACGACACCGCCGGCCTTGCCGCCGACCAGCCGAACGCGTCCTGGAACATCAGCGGCAGCAGGAACGGGATCGCCAGGATCGAGATCCGGTAGAGCGAACCGCCGGTCTGCGAAGCCCGGAAGGTCCGGATCGACAGGGTGCGCAAATCGATCAATGGAACCGCGGTACGCAGCAAGTGCCAGACGGCGACGCCGAGCAGCCCGGCCGACGCCACCAGCAGCAGGCTCACCGCAACCAGCGGAACGCTCGAGCGTCCGACCAGGGATACGCCGTAGACGAACGCGCCGAGCCCGGCGGTGCTGGTGACCAGGCCGAGCCAGTCGAGTCGATCCGGCGCGGGAGCCCGCAGTCGGGCACCAGCCGAAGCGCCAGCACCAGCGCCAGCGCGCCCAACGGAAGATTGATCGAGAAAGATCCACCGCCACGAGGCGTAGGTGGTGAGGGTGCCGCCGATCACCGGCGCGATCACCGGAGCCAGCAGCGCGGGCCAGGTCAGATAGGCGAGGCGGCGATGACCTCGCTCTTGGCCGTGCCTCGTAGTACGACCAGCCGCCCGACCGGCACCATCATCGCCCCGCCGACGCCTTGAAGGACGCGCAGCAGGGTCAATTCGAGCAGATTGGTGCTGATCGCGCACAGCCCGGAGGCGACGGTGAAGATCACGACCGCCGCCACGAAGACCCGGCGGGCCCCGAGACGGTCGGCCAGCCATCCGCTCAACGGAATCAGGACCGCCACGGTAAGCAGGTAGGTCGTGATCGCGATGCCGACATCGGCCGAGCGGACGCCGAACGAGTGCGCCATCGACGGGGCGGCCGTCGCAATCACAGTGCCGTCGAGCAGCTCCATGAAGAAGGTGCCGGCAACGAGCAATGCCAGCGGTCGGTTGCCGGCGCCCAACCGTCCGCTGCGCACGATGAAACACTAGTGATTCGGCCACCGGTCGGCCCCGCAACGGTGCCAAATCCGCGACTGCGGCTGTTACATCCGCCCTAGTCAACAATTGCTTTAAGTCCATCCATTTGCCGACGCACCTGCGGCTATACTCCCGGCGTGACGACGTTCCGCATCCGCGAGGCCGCCGAATTGCTCGGGGTCAGCGACGACACGTTGCGCCGATGGGCCGAGGCCGGTCGGGTCCGACCGTCACCAGCAGTGGGCGGATGGCGATCGAAGGGGTCGATCTGGCCCATTTCGCCGAGGAACTGGCCGCGAACTCCGAGCATCCGACCGTCGGCCTGGTCGCGGGCGCCTCGGCCCGCAATCGAATGGTGGGGCTGGTGACCCGCGTCCTGCGCGACACGGTCATGGCCCAGGTCGAGATGCAGGCGGGACCGTTTCGGATCGTGTCGCTCATGAGCCGTGAAGCCGCCGATGAACTCGAACTCCAACCGGGCTCATTGGCGGTCGCGTCCATCAAAGCCACCAACGTCGTGATCGAAGTACCCGACCGAGTAAGTCCAAGCCCAGCCGACGAGTCTCAAAGACAAGGACAACCGTGACAACCCGATACACCAGAACGGCCACGGTGGCCGCCATCGCCGCGGTAGCACTGATTGGCACTGCGTGCAGTTCGAGCAGTAAATCGGCAACGGATAGGGGAGCAGAGCCAATCCGGCCTTTGGGTCGGCGTCGGCGGCGCGCCTGGCGAGGTCGGCACTGCTCGCGGTCAGTGCAGCGGCGCCCAGCGCCGCGGCGCCCAGTTTGTGATAGCGAAAGAACCGCCAGCTCCACCCGGCGTTGAGGGCAAGGTTGACGCCCAGCGCGGCAGCGTGTTCGGCGAGCCTTGTCGTGCTGCCCCGTCGCCTCAAGCCGGTCGATGGCCACCGCGGAGGTGGTCGCGATGTCGCCGTAGAGGGCGGTCCATACCACCGGGAACGCAATCCTGGGCGGCTGGTAGGCGGGCTTGCGCAGCCGCGAATACCACGCTTCGACACGGGCCGGGCTGGCGATGCCTCCGGTGCCTGCTGCCGCCGCGACGGCGAGCGTCGTCGCGGCCAATGTTGATTTATTCATGGTTTCCTCCCTTTTCGGCATTTCCTGTTGGGTCGGCGGGCCACCAGATGCGGTCACCGATGAGGGTGAACAACGCGGGGATGACCAGCGTGCGCACGATGAAGGTGTCGAGCAGGATGCCCAGCCCGACGATGATGCCCAGCTGGGTCAGCACGATCAGCGGCAACACGCCCAGCACGCAGAACACCGCCGCCAAAACGATTCCCGCGCTGGTGATCACACCGCCGGTAGCCGACACCGCGCGGACCAGGCCGGCGCGGCTGCCATGTCCCGCCGCCTCCTCACGCGCGCGGGTGACCAGGAAGATGGTGTAGTCCACGCCGAGGGCGGCCAGGAACAGAAAGGCGAACAACGGGGTGCTGTTGTCCAGCGCCGGGAACCCGAACACGTGCATGCTGGACCACCCGCCGAGGCCGAGCGCGGCCAGTGCACCAAGAATGGTCGCGGCCAGCAGGGTTGGCGGCGCGAGCGCGGATCGCAATAGCACGTACAGCACCAGCAGAATGACGGCCAGTATCGCCGGGATCAGCATCAGCCGGTCGTGTGCGGCGGCGTCGCGAACATCGAGCGCCTGTGCGTCGGGGCCGCCCACCAGGGCGGACGAGCTGCTGGCTTTGGTCGAATGCCTCAGTGCCGCAATTGTTTTGAATGCCTGGCTGGATGACGGCGGGGCGTCGATCACCACCGACCATTTGGTGAGCCCGGATGCCGACCGGCCCGACTCGGTCACCGAGACGACGCCCGGTGTCGAGGAGATGGCCCGCTGCACTCGGGCCGCCTCGGCGGTGGGGGCGACGACCGGCGTGGGGTTGGTCAGGCCGGCGGGAAAATGCTCGGCCACAACGTCGTAACCGGACACCGAATCCGCCTTGACCCGGAACTGCTCGGTCTGCGACAAGCCGATCCGGGTACCCAGCAGCCCGCAGGCAAGGGCGGCCAGAAGGGCGATCGCGACCGCCGCGACCATGGCGGGACGACGCACAACCCAATCGGCGACGCGATGCCAGGGCCCGGATTCCAGCGCGTCGTCGTCGCGCGGCTCCGGAATGAAAGGCCAGAACAGTCGGCGGCCGCACAGGGCAAGCACCGGCGGCAGCAGCACCAGAACCGAGACAGCGGCGACCACCAGCCCGCACGCCGCCAACGCGCCCAGGCTGCGGGTGCTGGGGGTCGATGCGAACAGCAGGGTCAGCAATGCCAGCACCACGGTGGCGTTGCTGGCGACGATCGCCGGCCCGGCCTTGCGCACCGCTTGCCTCAGGGCCTCGCGGTGCTCGGCGTGGCGCCGAAGTTCTTGCCGGTAGCGGGAAATCAACAGCAGCGCGTAGTTGGTACCCGCCCCGAACACCAGCACGCTTGTGATCCCCGACGTCGCCCCGTCGAAGCTCAGCCCCGTCAGCGAGGCCACCGCCGTACCCACCGCCGCCGCGAGCCGATCGGCGAATCCGATCACCAGTAGCGGCGCCAGCCAGAGCACCGGCGAGCGGTACGTGGCAATCAGCAGCAGCGTCACCACCGACGCCGTCACCGCCAGCAACGTGACGTTGGCGTCGGTGAACGCGTTCGCGATATCGGCGCCGAAGGCCGGCCCGCCGGTGACGTGGGCCCGCAGTCCCGACGGCAACCCTGTGTGGGCGGCGGCGCGCAGCGCGGCGACCTTGTCGGTGAGCACCAAGCCCGACAGGTCGGCTGGTATTTGGACCACTCCGATGGCTGCCTTCCCGTCGGCCGACACCAGAGCCGGCGGCGCGGCGCCGGCCCCCAACGGCCGGGCGAGCGCCTGCATCCTGTCGCAGGCCGCTTGGGTTGCCGCGATATCGTCGGCGCCCAGCACCGCGCCGTCGGCGCGGTTGACGACCATGATGAGCGGTGCCTCGTCGCCACCGGGGAACTGAAGGGCGAGGCCATCGAGTCGCGCGGAATCGGAGTCGGTCGGCACCGATTGCGGGGCCCGGCCCGCCGCCGCGTTCCCGCCGATCACCACCATTGCACCGATACCCAGCAGAATCAGGGTCAACCCCACCAACCACGAACGGCGGCCGGTCAGCGCTGCGGCCAGAGCCCGTAAAACCACGATGGCAAGCATTTCAGTATTTGAAATATTAATCAAACGAAACCAACTAGACTCTGCGGATATGCTGCACAGCGCCATGAACGCCGCTGAGCCGCCGTCCGACCGAGACGCACTCGAGTCGCTGATCTCCGCCGATCTGCGACAGATGACGACCGAATCCGACCAGATCGGCCGGCTGTTCGCGATGTCGCATGACGTGCGGCCAACCGATTTTCGCGCGCTGCTGCACATCTTCGTCGCCGAGAGCGGCGGGCGGCCGATGACTTCCGGTGATCTCAGCCAGCGGATGGGCATGTCCGGCGCGGCCATCACGTACCTGGTGGACCGGCTGATCGAGTCCGGCCACGTCCGGCGGGATTCGCACCCCGCCGACCGACGGAAGGTCGTGCTGCGCTACTCCGAACCCGGTCTCGACGCCGCGCGGTCGTTCTTCACCCCGCTGTCGGCCTACAACCAGGCCGCGCTGAAAGACTTGCCCGACGCCGACTTGGCGGCGGCGCACCGGGTCTTTGGTGCACTGATCGCGGCGATGCGTCATTTCCAGAGCGAACTGGGCGCTATGTGACGCCCGTGAGCGCGGCGAGAAGTCCCTCGGTGTCAGCGACCGTGACGGTCAATGCCGAGTGGTCGCGCAGGCCTATGACACGACGGATTCGTGGGTCGAAGTGAACGCAAACCCCCGCGGTTGCGTTAGTCCCGAATGTGAGTCCGTCATCAACCATCGATAGTCGGGGGCCGACCGCCGTCCACCATCGATACGGGCCGGTGATGTGCGCGTCGCGCACGCTGGCCAGTGGGGCTTCGGCGCGCAATGGCCCGTAGCGAGCGACGAAGCGTCCGTCATCGGTCAGCGTTACGCCTTGTCCCGGCCAGCGAAAGGGCAGCCAGATCGGGGCCAGCCGCGGATCGTAGCGATACGGGAAGTGGCGGCTCTGGCTGTCGTTTGGATTCATCACGCGGCTCCGATCGTCTGGCTCGCAAGGGCGTACTTAATGTTCACCTAATGGAAACTCCCGCCAGAATCGGCCCGCCGCGGCTCGCTTTTGAAGTGGGTGTTTGGCGTGTTTAGCAGTCGGTTGGAAATGGGTATCCGGCGCAAACCGCAGCGCAGGTGCGGCCTGAATTACACATTGAAGAATTCTCCTCAACGGGCGCGAGGGACGGTGCCGCACAATGGGCGCAAAGTACCGCAGATACTGCACAGCGATCGCGGCGGCTGTCACCGCGGTGGGTATCGTTCCGCCGGTTGAGGCCGCGGCCGACTCCGGCGTAACGGCCTTTCCGGGCATGGAAATTCGCCAAGGCAGCACCGTGTGCACCTTGGGATTCGTCGAACTGTCGATGCGGATCGGGGTCACCACCGGTGCGTGCGACGGCGGATCGATCGTCACCGACAATCACGGGAAGGTGCTCGGATCGGTGGTTACCGCCCGCCGCAACGCCACCGACGCGGCCTCGACGGGCGGCGCCGTGCTCGATATGGAATACGAAGTCATCAAACTGACCGACGATGTGAACGCCACGGACGTGCTGCCCAGCGGACGCCGACTGGAATCGTTGCCGGGTTCACAGGCCAGTCCGGGAGATCGGTTGTGCTACTTCGGGATATCGACCGGCCACAGCTGCGGCCAGGTCGGCTCGGTGAGCGGTGGCCGGTTCTTCTTCACCGACATGGCGGCGGACCCTCGCGATGTCGGCGCACCGGTTTACGTCATGACCGACGACGGCCGCGCCGTGATCATTGGATTGCTGGAAAGCGCATCGAGTTCTGCCGCGACGGCCGAGTCCTGGCAGGCGGTCATGCAGCAGCTGTATTTGGACGCCCGCCCGCCCGGTCAGGGGCAGCCACCGGGAACGGTCCGCACCGCCGGCCGCGTGGTCCACACGAACTAATCCGATCACCATCCGAAGGGAAAAACATGCCTCGTCAGCCCATGACCACTCCGGAATTGCTGCGGCTGTTGGGTATTCAGGACGCCTCGGCTTATCACCACCTTGCCGTGGTGGGCGAATGGCTGAAGTCCCATTCCGCGACCGAGGAGCTGAAGTTGAGCCTGCGCGCCAACGGGTATGGACGTTTATTGCCGCCGATCGAGGGCCGGCTGCAGGCCAGCTAACGCCTAAGCGGCGCGCCCCAGCAAGTGACGCAGCGCCTGGTCCAGGTCGGGATGGCGGAACTGGTGTCCGGCTCGGTTGAGGCGGGCAGGGACCACCTTTTGGTTGGCGCAGGCGAGTTCGCGCGCGCCCTGCTCGCCGAGCAAGAGCCGCGGCCCGAACGGCGGAACCGGCAGCACGGCGGGCCGGCGCATGACGTGGGCCAGGCCGCGCGTGTAAGCGCTATTACGAACCGGTTGCGGGGCAACGGCATTCACCGGTCCGGACAGCTCGGTATCCCACAGCGCGCGGTGATAGACATCGACCAAGTCGTCGATCCCGATCCAGGACAGCCACTGCCGGCCGTCGCCGAGTCGCCCACCCAGCCCGGTGGCGAACAGCGGGCGCATCAGCTTCAGCGTGCCGCCGCGGGGGGACTGCACGATTCCGGTGCGCACCCGCACCACCCGCACCCCGGCCCGCTCGGCCGCCAAGGTCGCGTCCTCCCACTCGGCGACGACGTCGGCGAGAAACCCGTCGCCGCGAGCGCTGTCCTCGGTGAGGCTCTCCTCGCCGCGGTCGTATCCGTAGAATCCGATCGCCGAAGCCGAGATCAGCACGGCCGGCGCGCCGGTGCCGCGCGCCGCGAGTTCGGCGAGTCGGCGCGTCGGGCCGATCCGACTCTCGCGGATGGCGTTTCGGTGGCTCTCGGTGAACCGCCCGGCAATCGAGGCGCCGGCCAAATGGATGACGGCGTCGACCCCGGCGAGCAGTTCAGGGTCGGGGTCATCCGGCTGCCATTGCCGCTCGTTCTCGGCTCGCGCGGCCCCGCGGACCAGCCGGATGACCCGATGCCCGCCGGTGCTCAAAAACGCGGCCAGCGCCGAACCGACCAGTCCGGACGATCCGGTGATGGCGACCGTCGCCGGGGCCAGACCGTGTTCGGCGGCGCGCCGGTGCGCGGCGAGGTCGTCGGCCAGTTGGCGGTGCCGGTACACGAACATAGGCCGCAGCGCCGACGCCGGCACCGGGGTGTCGACCCGGTCGATCACCCTGGTCCGGTTGTCGCCGGCGTCCTCGAATTCGTGCGTGTGCCGCCACCGCACGACGATGCGCGCGGGCAGTGAGGCCAGTCCGTCGTGGCCGATGGCGTCGACGAAACGGTGCGGCGGATCGTAGGACTCCGGCTGGTGTTCGGCCACCCAGCGCAGCCCACCGGGCAGCGCGAGCGTCGCGCGACCGTCCTTGAGCGAGGCGGCCTCGGTGACCACCCGCATCGGCGACCACGGCGGCGAAAGCCGGTCGAATGCGCCCGGCCTGGTGTGCCAGGCGAACACGTCGTCGCGCGGCGCGTCGACCACGCTCGAATACAGCACCCCCATCCCTCGACCGTACCGGGTCGGGTTGACCGGGCCCGCGCATGCCGCGGGCGACTACCGGGGACACTGGTCGGCATGAGTGTTGTCGGCGGAATGCGGTCCCTGCTCGGCGCTGCCCTGGATCGGGGCCTTGATCTTGCCCTGGATCGGGCTGTAGTCCCCGGCTACACGAGCGTGGGCTATCGGCTGCGGCAATCGGGTTGGGCGGGCGATCCCGCGCCCGGTGCGCTGCGAGGCCGAACCGCACTGGTCACCGGCTCCAATCGCGGCCTCGGCAAGGCGATCGCCGCCGGGCTGGCCCAGCTGGGTGCCACCGTGCTGCTGACCGTGCGCGACCGGGAAAGCGGCGAGGAGGCGCGCCGGGACATCGTCGCGGGCGTGCCGGACGCCGACGTTCGCGTGGAGGTGTGCGACGTGTCTGACCTTGGCACGGTCCGCGCCTTTGCCGCCGACCTGACCAGCCGGATCTCGACGCTTGACGTGCTCATCCACAACGCCGGGGTGCTGCCCGCCGCCCGCACCGAAACCGGGGACGGGCATGAGGTCACCCTGGCCACCCATGTGTTGGGGCCGGTGTTGTTGACCGAGCTCCTGCTGCCGATCCTGGCCCGGTCGAAGGATCCGCGGGTGATCCTGATGTCGTCCGGCGGGATGTATACCCAATCGCTGCCGACCGCCGACCCCGAATACCGCGACGGACGATACCGCGGCGCCACCGCCTATGCGCGAAGCAAACGAATACAGGTCGCGCTCACGCCGATCCTGGCTCGCCGCTGGGGCCCGCATATCGGGGTCTACTGCATGCATCCCGGATGGGCCGACACCCCCGGGGTCGCCACATCGCTGCCCGCCTTTCGGATGGTCACCGGCCCCATGTTGCGCACGCCGGAAGAGGGGGCCGACACCGCCATCTGGCTTGCCGCGACCACTCCGGCCCCGCCGAGCGGGCGCTTCTGGCACGACCGACGGCCGCGCCCGGAGCACTACCTGCCGCTGACCCGGTACAGCGACGACGACCTGGACGTGGTGTGGCAGTACTGCGCAGACGCGATCGGTATCGAAAACCGTTGAGAGCTAACGGTCCGGCTCATCGGTACGGCAATGCGTGCTCGACGATGGGCAGCCGCGGCTGCGGTTGGCGTTCGCGGCGCTTGGCCGCGAGGTAAACCTGTGCGGTCTCCTTGGCCACCGTCTGCCAATCGAAGTCGGACGTGAGCCGGTCCCGGGCGGCCCGCGCCCGCCATTGTGCGGCGTCGGGATCGTCGAGGACCGTGCGCACCGCCGCTGCCAGCCCCGCGACGTCGCGCGGCGGACACGACACGCCGGTCTGCCCGTTGATCACCGCCTCGCCCAGGCCGCCGATGTTCGACGTCACCAGCGGCGTTCCGGCCGCGGCGGCCTCCAGTGCGACCAGGCCGAAAGGCTCGTAATGGCTGGGCAGTACCGCGGCGTCTGCCCGATGCAGTACCGCCAGCAGTTGGGCGTGGTCCAGGTGTCCGACGAACCGGGTCGCCTTGAGCACCTTGTGCTTCCGGGCCTCTTCGACGAGCCAGTCCTGCTGGGTACCCTCGCCGGCGATGGTCAGCGTGGTACCGGGGTGAGTGCGCCTGATCCGTGCCAGCGCGGCGATCACGTCGTGCACGCCCTTCTCGTACTCGAGCCGCCCCACGAACAGCAGCTCGGCCGGCCCGGTGCGCGGGCGGCGCGGCGCGAACTGCCAGCGCGCTGCGTCGATGCCGTTGCGGATCACCGTGATCTCGGTCAAGCCCGGACCGAACAGCTCGGTGATCTCGTCGCTCATCGACGCCGAACAGGTGATCAGCGAATCGGATTCGCGGACCAGCCACGACTCGACCGCGTGCACCTGACGGCTGATCGGTCCGGAAACCCAGCCGGAATGCCGGCCCGCTTCCGTCGCGTGAACCGTGGAAACCATTGGCACGTCATAGAACTGGGCGAGTGCGACGGCCGGATGGGCGACCAGCCAGTCGTGGGCGTGCACCACGTCGGGACGCCATGGGCGGTCGGTGCCGTGTCGCTTGAGGGATAGGCCCACGCGGATCATCGCGTGGCCCATCGCCAGGGTCCAGGCCATCATGTCGTCACCGAAGGTGAACTCGTGCGGATCCTGTGCGGCCGCGATCACCCTGACACCCTCGCTGATCTCGTCGGAGGACGGATGCGTGCTGGGATCGGTGCCGGTAGGGCGGCGGGACAGCACGACGACGTCGTGGCCGGCGTCGGCCAACGCCGTGGACAGGTGGTGCACGTGCCGGCCGAGCCCGCCGATCACCACCGGCGGGTATTCCCACGACACCATGAGGATCTTCACGCGCGCGGCCCTGTTTTGCGCCGCGAGCGTCCCCAAAGTGCCACGAATAGGGACGTTTCGACGTACATATGGGGTCGCTCGCAGCAGGGGGGCTCATCGTGGCAGCCGCCGGGCATCTAAGGCGCCGAAGAGGCCGTCGGCGCGGTTCCAGCCGTCGGCCAGACGTTGCGCGGCGTCGCGCCGGCCCGAAGCCAGCGCGCCCGCGATCTCCCGGGTGGCGTGGGCATGCAGGTGGGCGCGGTAGCGGGCGTAGTCGGCCGCCGACTCCTTGCTCACCATGAACGGCCAGTCGCTGGACACGGTCAGCAGGGCCTCGCGCAGGATCTGATCGGCGACGCGATCGCGGGGCAGCGGTCCGTCCAGGGACGCCGTCTGCGCCAGTGCCTTGTCGACCGTCGTGAGCGCGGTGTCGACCACTTCGTTGTTGAGCTGGACCAGATCGGCCACTTTGTCGCCAGCCCACACCTGCCAGTCCTTGCCGGAACCCCACGAGCTGGGCGGCAATGCCACCGGATCGCCGACGAACCCCTGGCTGATCGCGTCGCTCAGTGTGCCCACCCGCACGCCGGCGGCGGGCAGGGCCCGAAGCACGCGCTCGAGCCAGGCCGGCCCCTCGTACCACCAATGGCCGAACAGTTCGGTGTCGAAGGCCGCGACGACGTGGGCCGGCCGGCCGATGCGCTCCGACTCGGCGAGCAGCCGGTTGCGTACCAGGTCGACGAAGTCGTCGACGTGGACGTCGATGGCGCGGTCGGCGCGCTCGGGATCGTAGGGCGCCTTGCCTTCCGACGGCACGTTGCGGCCGGTGACCCTGGCCGGCTTGAGGCCGGTGAGGTGGTCGTAGGTGTGGAAATCGCGGTAGGCGGCGTGGCCTGGGTAGCCGGATTTCGGCGACCACACCCGGTAACTCACCTGCAGATCGCGCCCGAACGCGACCACGTCGGTGTCGCCCACCGGGCGACCCAGCGCGGTGTCGCCGTGCAGCGACGGGCCGTCGACCATGAAGTGGCTGACGCCCGCGGCCGCGTAGTCACGTTCCATACCCGGCGCGTAGGCGCACTCGGGCGCCCAGATCCCGCTCGGTCGGTGGGCCAGGCGTAACCCCGCGTCGGCCAAGCCCTCGCGCAGCGCGAACTCGCGCAGCCGGGGCGCCAGCAGGGGCTGGAACGGGTGGGCCAATGGCCCGCCGAGCAACTCGACCGTGCCGGCGTCGAGCAGGCCGCGCAGCAGTGGGCTGCCGCCGTGCCGCCACAGGGTGGCGAAGTCGTCGAGCGCTCGCTGCGCCTCGTCGCTCTCGCGAATCCCGAAGGCCCGCAACGCCTCCGGCGTGCACGACTGATAGCAGGCCGACTTCGACCGGGGCGCCGTCCGCACGCTGGCGGCTTCCTCGGCGCGCAGGCGCCAATTGGCCAGCCAGCGGTGCATGCCTTCGAGGCAGTACGGGTCGTCGAGCTGGGCGTTCACCACCGGTGTCACCCCGAGCGTGATGAGCCGGTGGCGATCCTCGTCGGCCAGGGTGCGCAGTACCCGGATCAGCGGCAGGTAGGCCGCGGCCCACGACTGGTAGAGCCATTCCTCGCCGACCGGCCAGCGGCCGTGGTGCGCCAGCCACGGCAGGTGCGTGTGCAGCACCAGGGTGAACAGACCGGGCACCGGGGTTTCAGGTGTGCTCACGCGCGCACCGCGATCGCGATCAGGTCCAGGCTGTCATCGATGTGCCGGCCGTCGCGGCCGGCCGGATCCGGTGCGGCGTCCTCTCCGGCCAGGACGAGGTCGAAGTCGGCGGTGCTGACCGCCGCAACATCCGCCCGCAGCTCGGGTGACCAGGGTGCGTCGGCCACTGCCCGGGCGATCTGGGCGTCGATGATGGAACCGCCGTGGCGGGCGTCCATCTCCTGCAGGCGGGGCCCATGAAACAACCCGTACATGGCGACCTCGGCGAAACCTGCGTCGAGCAGCAGCTCGGTCAGCTCGCCGGCGTTGAGTTCGCGGGTGTGAAAGGGGTTGATCGGGGTGTCGCGGCCCGGCGAGAAGGTGATCCGGTTCGGGGTGGACACCATCAGCAGCCCCGAGGGACGCAGTACCCGGGCGCACTCGGCCACGAACTGGGCCTGGTCCCACAGGTGCTCGATGACCTGGAAGTTCACCACGACATCCACCGACGCGTCGGCCAGCGGCAACTCGGCCAGGTTCGCCTGCATGACTTCCACCCGCCCGTAGCGGCTGCGGACATGGGCGACGGCGGCCTCGTCGTAATCGACCGCGATCACCCGGCGGGCCACACCGGCGATCAGGTCCGCGCCGTAGCCCTCCCCGCAGCCGGCCTCGAGCACGTCGCGGCCCGCGCAGCGCGGCGCCAACCGCTGGTACACCACCTCATGACGGCGAAACCAGTAATTCTCGATGTCCAGATCGGGGATGGTGCGTTCGCCCGTCAACGTCAGCACAGCGTCGACCGCCGGGCAGGCGGCCTGGGGGGCCGCCGGGTAAGTAGCCGCCGGGGTGTGGTCGGGAACAAATGCGCTCATTGCATAGGGAGGCTAACGCGAAGTGTCCGATTCGCGAACCGCAGCACTGCGGGGCACCCCCGCTGGTGCGGCGAGACAGGCGGCCGAACGTGCACTACGACCAGCTATGGTGTGAAGGCAGATCACGCAAAGTTACTTGCCAGTAACACGGCTCTGCGTTTGCAAACGCCGGTGACCTAGGTCTCGCAGTCGACCGCTGCGGGACACGCCTTCGAGGAGGACGAACCGCACTCATGACGAACATCGTGGTCCTGATCAAGCAGGTCCCAGACACCTGGTCAGAGCGCAAGCTGAGCGACGGTGATTACACGCTGGACCGGGAGGCCGCCGACGCGGTGCTAGACGAGATCAACGAGCGCGCGGTAGAAGAGGCTCTGCAGATCAGGGAGCGGGAGGGCGGCGAAGGGTCGGTCACCGTGCTGACTGCGGGCCCCGAGCGCGCCAACGAGGCCATCCGCAAGGCCCTGTCGATGGGCGCCGATAAGGCCGTCCACCTCAAAGACGACGGCATGAGCGGCTCGGACGTGATCCAGACCGGGTGGGCGCTGGCGCGTGCGCTGGGCACCATCGAGGGCACCGAGTTGGTCATCGCCGGCAACGAGGCGACCGACGGCGTCGGCGGCGCCGTGCCGGCCATCATCGCGGAGTACCTCGGCCTGCCGCAGCTCACCCACCTGCGCAAGCTGTCCGTCGAGGGCGGCAAGGTCACCGGCGAGCGGGAGACCGACGACGGCGTCTTCACCCTGGAGGCCACCCTGCCCGCGGTGGTCAGCGTGAACGAGAAGATCAATGAGCCGCGCTTCCCGTCCTTCAAGGGCATCATGGCCGCCAAGAAGAAGGAAGTCACCGTGCTGACCCTGGCCGACATCGGGGTCGAGGGCGATGAGGTCGGGCTCGGCAATGCCGGGTCGACCGTGCTGTCGTCGACGCCCAAGCCGGCCAAAACCGCTGGTGAGAAGGTTGCTGACGAAGGCGAAGGCGGCAATCAGATCGCGCAGTACCTGGTCGCGCAGAAAATCATCTAGCCCGAACTCCGATTCCCACAGACGAGAAGAGCGAACACTCCATGGCTGAAGTACTGGTACTCGTTGAGCACGCCGACGGCGCGCTGAAGAAGGTCAGCACCGAATTGATCACCGCCGCCCGCGTGCTGGGCGAGCCGGCCGCCGTCGTGGTCGGTGCGCCCGGGACGGCCGCACCGCTGGTCGACGGGCTGAAGGCGGCCGGTGCCGCCAAGATCTACGTCGCCGAGTCCGACGCGGCGGACAACTACCTGATCACTCCCGTGGTCGATGTACTGGCCGCGCTGGCCGAATCGTCGGCTCCGGCGGCCGTGCTGCTGGCCGCCACGGCCGACGGCAAGGAGATCGCGGGCCGGCTCGCGGCGCGGATCGGCTCCGGTCTGCTGGTCGACGTCGTCGAGGTCAAAGAAGGTCCGGTGGGCGTCCACTCCATCTTCGGTGGCGCGTTCACCGTCGAGGCCCAGGCCAACGGTGACACCCCGGTGATCACGGTGCGGGCCGGGGCCGTTGAGGCCGAGCCGGCCGACGGCGCCGGTGAGCAGGTCAGCGTCGAGGTGCCGGCTCCCAGCGAGACCGCCACCAAGATCACCTCCCGTGAGCCCGTGGTGGGCGGTGACCGGCCGGAACTGACCGAGGCAACCATCGTCGTGTCCGGTGGCCGCGGCGTCGGCAGCGCCGAGAACTTCAATGTGGTCGAGGCGCTCGCCGACTCGCTGGGTGCCGCCGTTGGCGCGTCGCGTGCCGCGGTCGACTCCGGCTACTACCCCGGCCAGTTCCAGGTGGGCCAGACCGGCAAGACGGTGTCGCCGCAGCTCTACATCGCGCTCGGTATCTCCGGCGCCATCCAGCACCGCGCGGGCATGCAGACCTCGAAGACGATCGTCGCCGTCAACAAGGACGAAGAGGCGCCGATCTTCGAGATCGCCGACTATGGCATCGTTGGTGACCTGTTCAAGGTTGCCCCGCAGCTAACCGACGCGGTCAAGGCACGCAAGGGCTAACACTGGGCTAAAACCCCGGGAAAACCCCCGTTCACCAGCAGTTAACGGCCCCGCAGGCTATCTGCGGGGCCGTTATCTTTTCGCGACATTTCGTCATCTGGCGTGCACCGACACGTCAGCGCGCCGATGCCGATCGGATCACCGATTAGGCGACTTTGGTGGTCATGAGCATTGCTTCTGTCCTGATACCCGCCGCCTCGCCGGATAGCGCGCTGACGCAGGCGGCGGGGCCGCGCTATTCCCTGTTGCTGTCCACCGATCCCGACCTCATCGAGGCGGCGCAGCGGCTGCGCTACGACGTGTTCACCAGCACGCCCGGCTTCACACTGCCAACGGGGGCAGGACAACGGGATGGCCTTGATGTCGACCGGTTCGACGAGTTCTGCGACCACCTGCTGGTCCGCGATGACGACACCGGTGAGCTGGTGGGTTGCTATCGGATGCTGGCGCCGACGGGCGCCATCGCGGCCGGCGGCCTGTACACCGCGACGGAATTCGACGTTCGCGCGTTCGATCCGCTGCGGCCGTCGTTGGTGGAGATGGGCCGCGCCGTGGTGCGGGATGGTCACCGCAACGGAGGCGTGGTGCTGCTGATGTGGGCCGGCATTCTGGCCTACCTGGACCGGTACGGCTACGACTACGTGACCGGCTGCGTGTCGGTTCCGATCGGCTCCAAAACCAGCTCAGAAGCCGATGGTGAAACCCCCGGCAGCCAGCTGCGCGGCGTGCGCGATTTCATCCTCCACCGCCACGCCGCGCCGCCGGAGTACCGGGTACGTCCCTATCGGCCCGTGGTCATCGACGGGAAATCCATCGACGAGATCGCGCCGCCGCCGCGGCCGTCGGTACCCGCGCTGATGCGCGGCTACCTGCGGCTGGGTGCCCAGGTCTGCGGCGAGCCGGCGCACGACCCGGACTTCGGGGTCGGCGACTTCTGCGTGCTGCTGGAAAAGCAGCGCGCCGATACCCGATATCTGCGAAGACTCCGGTCGGTTTCGGCCGCGTCCCAGCTGGCGGGCGCCCAGTGAACACTCCCGCGCCCACCGCCCACGCCTGGCTGCCCCACGCCTCGTGCGACGCGAGCTGTGTGGGAATCGGCGGCGCCGCGCCTTCCCTACAAGGCTCGCGTCTGCTGGTGGTGCTGCGGGTGGTGCTTCGCGTCACGCTGGCGCTGCTATTGGCGCCCGGGCTGCCGCTGATGGTGGTGCCGTTGCCGGGCCGGACAAAGGTACAACGCATCTATTGCCGTCTGGTGCTGCGGTGCTTCGGTGTGCGGATCACGGTGTCGGGCGCTCCGATCCGAAATCTGCGCGGAGTCCTGGTGGTCAGCCCGCACATGTCCTGGCTGGACGCCTTCTGCATCGGTTCGGTGTTGCCTGGGTCGTTCGTCGCCCGCGCCGACATGTTCACCGGGGGCGCGATCGGGATCCTGGCACGCTTCCTGAAGATCATCCCGATCGAACGGAGCAGCCTGCGGCGGCTGCCCGAGGTGGTGGACGCCGTCGCCCGCCAGCTGCGCGCGGGTCAGACGGTGGTGGCCTTCCCCGAGGGGACCACCTGGTGCGGCAAGGCGTGCGGGTCGTTCTACCCTGCGATGTTTCAGGCCGCCATCGACGCCGGCCGCCCGGTGCAGCCCCTGCGGCTGACCTATCACCACGTCGACGGCAGCGTTTCGACCGCTCCGGCCTTCGTCGGCGACGACACCTTGTTGCGGTCGGTCCACCGACTGCTCACCGTGCGCCGCACCCTGGCCCGGGTTCAGGTCGAATCCCTGCAGCTACCGGGCACTAATCGGCGGGATCTGGCCCGTCGCTGCCAGTCCGCGGTGCTGGTTGGCGCGCCGCTCGCCGGTCACGGTCACGCTCTGGTGGCCTGAAGCCCTGTTGCGCATCGGCGCACAATGACTGTTGTGCAGCCATGGCAGACCCCCAAGACCTCCCAGACCCCGCCGACGCCCGATGCCCCCGGACCGGGACAGGAGTCCGTGTGGGCTTACCCGCGCCCTCCGCGCCTGGAGGACTTCACCGGCTCAATCACCATCGAGTTGGGCGGTAGGCCGATCGCGTCGACAACGTGCGCCTGGCGAGTGCTGGAGACCAGTCACCCGCCGACCTACTACCTGCCCCGCGCTGCTTTTGCCGACGGCGTGCTGCGGCCCGCGGCCGGCGAGTCTTGGTGCGAATGGAAAGGCCGGGCAACCTATTTTGACCTGGTAGTCGGGACTCGGGAGGCCACCCGTGCCGCGTGGACCTACCCGCAGCCGACGGCCCCGTTCGAGCCGATCGCGGGCGCCATCGCCGTGATGGCGGCGCAGGTGGACCGCTGCACGGTCAACGGCGAGCAAGTGATTCCCCAACCCGGCGGGTTCTACGGCGGCTGGATCACGAGCTGGATTGCCGGCCCGTTCAAGGGAGTCCCCGGATCGATGGGTTGGTGAGCGGGCAGCCGGGAAACCCGCGCCCATGAACCCCGTGAACCCCCATGAATCGAGGGAATCATGCTCAGTGTGCACCGGGTGATCCCCGCGCCGCCGCAGGCCGCATGGAAACTTCTGACCGATGTGGATGCCTGGCCGCAATGGGGTCCGTCGGTCAGAGGCGCGCGGCTCAATCCGCCCCACCAGGAGCTCTGCCTGCACGCGACCGGTGTAGTGCAGACGCCGTTGGGGCTCCAAGCGTCATTCGTGGTAACCGATTTCGATCCCGGCAGGCATTGGGCCTGGAAGGTGGCCGGCGTTCCGGCGACGAGCCATCGGGTGGACCCGGTGGAGGCGGGCGCGCGTGTCACGATGAGCGTCCCCTGGTGGGCGGCCGCGTATCTCACCGTGTGTGGACTCGCGCTGCGCCGCATCGAGAAGCTCCTGGTGGCCTGAAACTCCTGAAATCTAGGGTGCCTGATTACCGAGGAGGCGCTGCTGGGCCACCACCCCATCGAGGTCGGTCAGCCGGCGCAACCCGGCCAGCGGTTGGGTCATGCGCCGATTGCCGGCAAGCTGGTCGGCGTTGCGCGCCAGGAACGACCAGTATCCGCCGGTGAACGGGCAGGCCTGCGCGCCGACCCGCAGGGTCGGGCGGTACTCGCATTGTCCGCAGTAGTTGCTCATGCGGTTGATGTAAGCCCCGCCCGCGGCATAGGGCTTGGTCGCCATCAGCCCGCCGTCGGCGTGCAACGACATGCCGACGACGTTGGGGACCATGACCCAGTCGTATCCGTCGACGAAGCACCGGTGAAACCAATCGGTGACTGCCACGGGATCCCAACCTCGTTGCAACGCATAGTTGGACAGCACCATCAGCCGCGGAATGTGATGCACCCAGCCGTGGTCGCGCACCTGTGCCAACACGTCTTTCAAACAGCGTGCCTGCACCGCGTCGGCGTCCAGTTCGGCGAACCAGGTCGGCAGTGCGGCGCGGGCCGCCAAGGTGTTGCGGCCGCGATACTCCGGGCCGAAATGCCAGTAGACGTGCCAGATGTAATCGCGCCAGCCGATGAGCTGCCTGATGTAACCCTCGACGCTGCCCAGCGGCGCGTGGCCGCGGCGGTAGGCGTCCTCGGCGGCGTAGGCGCAGTCCAGCGGATCCAGCAATCCCAGGTTCATCGGGGCCGACAACATGCTGTGCGCCATGAACCGATCGCCGGCGAGCATGGCGTCCTCGTGAGGACCGAAGTGCGGTAAACGATCTCGCAAGAAGACGTCGAGGGCGGCGCGGGCCTCGGTTGTGGTGACGGCGAATTCGCGCGGGCCGTCGCGGCCGACGAAGGAAACAGAGCCGTCGCTTTCCCAGCGGTCCAGGTCCGCGCGCACCTTGTCGTCGATCTCGTCCTCTTCGGGCCGCCACGGCGACGGAATACCCAGCGTGGCCCTGTTCTTCGGTGCTGGTTCGCGATTGTCGGCATCAAAGTTCCACCGCCCGGCCGCGGGGTCGTCGCCGTCCATCAGCAGGTCGAACCTGCGGCGTGCGTCGCGGTAGAAGTTTTCCAGCCGCAAACCGCGCTGCTTTTTCGCCCAGTCTTCGAAAGTCACCCGACTGGTGCAGAAACCACGGGCGGGCAGCACGTCAACCGAGGGGAGCGTCCGCACGAACCCCTCGGCCGCCCACGAGGTGGGCTGACAAACGCTGAGGCTGTCGCCGACTCGATCAAGCGCTTCGCGATACGTGCGGGCCCGCAAGAAAATGGCCTGGTCACCGAGTTCAGCCGCGCGGTGCCGCAGTGCCGAGAGCACCAGGTGCGCCTTGCGGCGGTGGAACCGGCGCCGTTCGAACACGGCGCGAGATTCGATCAACAGCACGGGTTGACCGGGATCGTCCAGAAAGTGCTCGCCGAGTTGGTCGGCGAAGCACCACCGTCGGTTCGTGGCGCCCTCGTCGCGTTTCGTCACTGGTTTAAACCTTCCCATGCGTCACCGCGGGGATTACCCATTGCCGAGTACCGGTATCGTGGGGCGCGTCATGGTCTACCTGGATCACGCCGCCACCACCCCGATGCACCCCGCCGCCGTCGAGGCGATGACGGCCACGCTCGGCACCGTCGGCAACGCGTCGTCGCTGCATACCAGCGGCCGCGCGGCGCGGCGTCGGATCGAGGAATCCCGTGAGCTGATCGCGGACAAACTCAGTGCGCGCCCGTCGGAGGTGATCTTCACCGCGGGCGGCACCGAGAGCGACAACCTGGCCGTCAAGGGGATCTATTGGGCCCGGCGCGACGCGGACCCGCAGAGGCGGCGGATCGTGACCACCCAAGTGGAACACCACGCCGTGCTGGACTCGGTGGATTGGCTCGTCGAACACGAGGGCGCCCGGGTCACCTGGCTGCCCACCGCGGCCGACGGCTCGGTGTCGGCGGCCGCGCTGCGCGAGGTGCTGGTCAGCCATGACGACGTTGCGGTGGTTTCGGTGATGTGGGCGAACAACGAGGTCGGCACCGTCATGCCGATCGCCGAGCTCGCCGCCGTCGCCGCCGAGTTCGGCGTCCCGATGCACAGCGACGCCGTGCAGGCGGTGGGACAGCTGCCGGTCGAGTTCGGCGCCAGCGGGCTGTCGGCGATGAGCGTGACAGCGCACAAGTTCGGCGGCCCGATCGGCGTGGGCGCGTTGCTGCTGCGTCGGGACGTCGCCTGTGTGCCGCTATCACATGGCGGCGGGCAGGAGCGTGACATTCGTTCCGGCACACCGGATGTCGCCGGCGCGGTCGCGATGGCGGCGGCGGCACGGATTGCGGTGGACGGACTCGGGCCGCACAGCGCCCGGCTGCGGGTGCTGCGCGACCGCCTGATTGAGGGGGTGCTGACCGAAATCGACGACGTCCGCCTCAACGGTGCCCGCGACCCACTGCGGCTTCCGGGCAACGCACACTTCACCTTCCGCGGCTGCGAAGGTGATGCGTTGTTGATGCTGTTGGACGCCAACGGGATCGAATGCTCAACCGGATCGGCCTGCACCGCCGGTGTCCCGCAGCCGTCGCACGTGTTGATCGCGATGGGCGCCGACTCGGCCAGCGCGCGTGGATCGCTGCGTCTTTCCCTGGGGCACAATAGCGTTGATGCCGACGTCGATGCGGCCCTGCAGGTGCTGCCCGGAGCGGTGGCGCGCGCCCGCCGGGCCACCCTGGCCGCCGCGGGGGCCGGGGGAGTCGGCGGGTGAGGGTTCTCGCCGCGATGAGCGGTGGTGTCGACTCGTCGGTCGCCGCCGCTCGGATGGTCGATGCCGGGCATGATGTGGTCGGCGTGCACCTGGCGCTGTCAACCGCGCCGGGCACGCTGCGCACCGGATCGCGGGGCTGCTGCTCGAAAGAAGACGCGACGGATGCGCGCCGTGTTGCCGATGTGCTCGGAATTCCGTTCTATGTATGGGACTTCGCGGAGAAGTTCAAGGCGGAGGTGATCGATGATTTCGTGTCGTCGTATGCCTGCGGGGAAACACCCAACCCCTGCGTGCGGTGCAATCAGCGCATCAAGTTCGCCGCCCTGTCGGCAAGAGCCGTCGCGCTGGGCTTTGACACGGTGGCCACCGGCCACTATGCCCGGCTGTCGGGCGGGCGCCTGCGCCGCGCCGTCGACCGGGACAAGGATCAGTCCTATGTGCTGGCGGTGCTGACCGCCGAGCAGCTGCGCCACGCCGCCTTTCCGATCGGGGACACTCCCAAGCCGCAGATCCGCGCCGAGGCTGCCGCCTGCGGCCTGGCGGTTGCCGACAAGCCGGACAGCCACGACATCTGCTTCATCCCGTCCGGGAACACCCGCGCCTTTCTGGGCGAGCGCATCGCGGTGCGCCGCGGCACGGTGGTCGGCTCGGACGGTGCCGTGCTGGCGGAGCACGACGGGGTGCACGGTTTCACCATCGGGCAGCGCAAGGGGCTGGGCATCGCCGGACCCGGGCCCGACGGTCGCCCGCGCTACGTGACGGCGATCGATGCCGACACCGCGACCGTCCACGTCGGCGACGTGGCCGACCTCGACGTGTACGCGCTGGTGGGACGCGAGCCCGTCTTTCCCGGCAGCGTCCCGTCGGGTCCCGTCGAGTGTTCGGTTCAGGTGCGTGCGCACGGTGAAAACGTCAGTGCGGTAGTCGAATTGGTCGGTGGCGAGCTGTTCGTGCGGTTGCGTGATCCGCTGCGCGGCGTGGCGCGCGGCCAGACTTTGGTGCTGTACCGCCCCGACCCCGACGGCGACGAAGTGCTCGGCAGCGCCACCATCGCGGCAACGAGCCGCAACTAACCTGCGGTTTTTGCTGCGCTGAGGTCAACCGGGTCCCTCGTCGTCGCTATGCCCGCGGTCTTCGAGGAAAGCCGCAGATCCGCGAAATCTTGTCGTATTCCTGGCGGCCGATGGTGATGCCGCGCTTGCGGGCGCGCTGGTCGTCGCTGAATTCCCCGTCGGGGTTGAGGATGTCCATGATGCGTTGGGCGTATTGGGCCAACTCATCGGGGCGGTACTGGCGGGCGTGGCGGCCAGGTCGGTGTCGGCGGCTTGGCGGGTGCCGTGGCCCACTTCGGCGGGCAGGTGCGCGAAAAAGCTGCGGATCACCTTCGTATGGGCGTCGCCGATCTGGCCTTCGCGTTGGGCGGCCGCCGTTGCGGGCAACCGCGGCTCTAGCGGTTCCCCGGTCAGGGCGCGGCGCTCGCCGAGGTCGGCGGCCTCCTCGACGCGCCGGCCGGCCTCGGCTTCGGTGATCCGTAGCCGGTCGGCCAGCGCGCCGCGCAGGGTGCCGCCGAGTTCTTCCTTGCCGGCTTGGGCGTCGAGTTGATTGATCAACCGGTGTTGGGGGGCGCGCATGCGGCGTGCCGCGCGTTCCAGGCGCGCGAGCAGGCTCATGCGTTCCGGGGTGGTCAGCGTGTCAAAGGTCAAGGCGTCCAAACGGTCTTGGTCGTAGTCGAGCGCGTCGAGGACCTCGACGATCTCCTCGCGACTGCTGACACCCATACCCCAGACTCTACCAACCGCCGCCGACAACAATCCCCGTAGTGTGACACCTGAAGCTAAAGTGACACAAGGGATTACAGAGATTCGATGGCTGGCTCAATTCGGGCGCGGCCGGCCCGAAACGGCTGAAAAGCGTGCGATTTCGGCAAACAATGGCGAGCCCCCAGCTGCTCGGTCCCGCAACGCCTAACCCGGAATGTTCGCCGCGATGTTCGTCATCACGATGTCGGACACCGATTGCGGGAAGCCGCAGAAGGTGACTTCCAGCAGGGCCACTGACACCACGCGGTAGTCGCGCCCGCAGCCACCGGGTTGCAGGTGCAAGGAGCCGGCGTCGGCCTGCCACCCACCCACGTACGCGTCACCGGCCGAGCCGGCCGCGCAATCACCGACGGTGGCGACCAACGCGCCGAAGGCGTGCCGGGCGCTGCCGGTGTCGCGATAGGCTGCTGCCCCTTCGGAGATCACGCCACCTTTGGGCGGGTACTGAAAGGTGGTCTTGTGGAACTCTTGGACGTCCGGCCCGAAGGTCGCGGTCTCGGCGTAGATGAACCGGCATGGCGGCGGCGCGGTTTCGGCGAGTTGGTCGATGTCCACCGGGCGGGTGCCGTCCATCGTCGGGATGATCGTCATTTCGTCGCCTGCCCCGGCGATGGCACGCATTCGCGACTGGTCCAGCAGAATCGCGTCGACGTTCACACCGTTGATCTCCCTGCGGGCCGCGCCGGGTCCGGCCACCGCGTCGCCGTCCACCATCCGTGTGCAACCGGCCACCATCAACACCGCGCCGCACAACAGCAGCGACCGCGTCATTCTCGCCATTCCCAACCCTTCTGTGGTCGAGCCTAACCGCGGCCCCATACGGTTGTCGGGTGAGTGAATTCGCAAATGCCTTCGCCAATGCCACCGGCGTCGGGTCATGGCCGGGCAGCGCCGCGCGTCAGGCCGCTGAGATTGTCGTCGGTGAGTTGGCGGGTGCGCTGGCCCACCTCGTGGAGCTGCCGGCCAGGGGAGTGGGAGCCGACCTGCTGGGGCGGGCCGGCGCGCTGCTGATCGACGTGGCCATCGACACGGTGCCGCGCGGCTACCGCATCGCCGCCCGGCCCGGCGCGGTGACGCGCCGGGCCGTCAGCATGCTCGACGAGGACATGGACGCCCTCGAAGAGGCCTGGGAGACGGCCGGACTGCGCGGTGGCGAGCGCCCGGTCAAGGTGCAGGCTCCAGGCCCGATCACGCTGGCCGCGGGCCTGGAGCTGGCCAACGGCCACCGGGCGATCACCGATTCCGGTGCGCTACGTGACCTGGCGGCATCGCTGGCAGAAGGCGTTGCCGCGCACCGAGCCGCGCTGGCCCGCCGACTCGACACACCCGTGGTGGTGCAGTTCGACGAGCCGTCGCTGCCGGCCGCGTTGGGCGGACAGCTGACCGGGGTGACAGCGCTGAGCCCGGTTGCCGCGCTCGACGAGGCCGTGGCCGGCGCACTGCTCGACACCTGCGTCGCGGCCGCGGGAGCCGACGTGGCGCTGCACAGCTGCGCGCCAGGGCTACCGTGGGATCTCCTGCAGCGCAGCACTATTCACGCTGTCTCGATTGACGTCGGCACGCTGCGGGCGACGGACTTGGAGGGCATCGCCGAATTTGTCGAGTCCGGCCGCACCGTGCTGCTCGGCGTCGTGCCCGCAACGGCTCCGCAGCAGCGGCCGTCGGCCGAAGAGGTGGCGAAGGCGGTTGTCGCGGTCACCGATCGGCTTGGTTTCGGCCGTTCGGCACTACGCGACCGCATCGGCGTCACCCCGGCCTGCGGTCTGGCGGGGGCGACGCTGGACTGGGCGCGCACGGCGATCGGGCTTGCCCACAAGGCCGCCGACGCATTCGCCTTGGACCCGGACGCCATCCGATAGGCAACCAATTGGTATCACCAAGAATTGGTTTCACCGAGCTTGCCGCCATGGTCGTGGATATGCGGATCAGCACAACCACCACGGCAATCTCGGCGTTGTCGGGGCGCTTCGATAGCCTGCCAGGGTGAGCTCAGCAGAGGCTGATCAGACCGCGCCCGACGTGTTGCGGCAGTGGCGGGACCTGGCCGAGGAGGTCCGCGAACACCAGTTCCGCTACTACGTCCGCGACGCGCCGATCATCACCGACGCGGAGTTCGACACGATGCTGCGCCGTCTCGAGGCGCTCGAGGACCAGAATCCCGAGCTACGCACCCCCGACTCGCCCACCCAGCTGGTCGGCGGCGCCGGCTTCGCGACCGATTTCGGATCCGTCGAACATCTGGAAAGAATGCTCAGCCTGGACAATGCCTTCACCGCCGAGGAGCTCGGTGCCTGGGCGGCCCGCGTTCAGGCGGAGGTCGGCCCGAACATCGCAGAGGCGCACTACCTGTGTGAGCTCAAGATCGACGGCGTCGCCTTGTCACTGGTCTACCGGGACGGACGGCTGATTCGGGCGGCGACGCGGGGCGACGGGCGCACCGGCGAGGACGTCACGCTGAACGCCCGCACCATCGATGAGATCCCGGAGCGGCTCACCCCCAGCGACCACTACCCGGTGCCCGAGGTCCTCGAGGTGCGCGGCGAGGTCTTCTTCCGTGTCGATGACTTCCAGGCGCTCAACGCGAGCCTGGTCGAGGCGGGCAAGGCGCCGTTCGCGAACCCCCGCAACAGCGCGGCCGGATCCCTGCGTCAGAAGGATCCCGCGGTTACCGCTCGCCGCAAACTGCGGATGATCTGCCACGGGCTCGGGCACATCGAAGGCTTTCGTCCGGTCACCCAGCACGGTGGCTATCTGGCGCTAAAGGCCTGGGGGCTGCCGGTTTCCGAGCACACCACGTTGGTCGACGACATGTCGGGCGTGCAGGAGCGCATTGACTACTGGGGCGAACATCGCCATGAGGTGGCCCACGAAATCGACGGCGTCGTGGTCAAGATCGACGAGGTGGCGTTGCAGCGCAGGCTGGGTGCCACCTCGCGCGCTCCGCGTTGGGCCATCGCCTACAAGTACCCGCCAGAGGAAGCGCAGACCGACCTGCTCGACATCCGGGTCAACGTGGGCCGCACCGGGCGGGTCACGCCGTTCGCGTTCATGACGCCGGTGAAGGTCGCCGGGTCGACGGTGGCGCAGGCCACGCTGCACAATGCCTCGGAGGTCAAGCGCAAGGGCGTGCTGATCGGCGACACCGTCGTGATCCGCAAGGCCGGCGACGTGATCCCCGAGGTGCTGGGCCCCGTGGTCGACCTGCGCGACGGCACCGAACGCGAATTCGTCATGCCCACAGCGTGTCCGGAGTGCGGCACCACGTTGGCGTTCGAAAAGGAGGGCGACGCCGACATCCGCTGCCCCAACGCGCAGCGTTGCCCGGCCCAGCTGCGGGAGCGGGTATTTCATGTCGCCAGCCGAAACGCGCTGGACATCGAGGCGCTGGGCTACGAGGCCGGCGTCGCCCTGCTGCAAGCGGGGGTGATCACCAGTGAGGCCGACCTGTTCGGGCTCACAGAAGACGAGCTGTTGCGCACCGAGCTGTTCCGGACCAAGGCCGGCGAACTGTCGGCCAACGGAAGACGGCTGCTGGCCAACCTCGACAAAGCCAAGGCCGCGCCGCTGTGGCGAGTCCTGGTGGCGTTGTCGATCCGTCATGTCGGGCCGACGGCCGCCCGCTCGCTGGCCACCGAGTTCGGCGATATCGAAGCCATTCGCGACGCATCCACCGACCAGCTGGCCGCTGTCGACGGCGTGGGAGCCACCATCGCCGCGGCGGTCACCGAGTGGTTCACCGTCGAGTGGCACCGCGAGATCGTCGATAAATGGCGAGCGGCCGGGGTCCGGATGGCCGATGAGCGCGAAGACGGCGTACCGCGGACCCTGACCGGTCTGACCATCGTGGTGACCGGCTCGTTGACCGGCTTTTCCCGCGACGAGGCGAAGGAGGCGATCATCGCCCGCGGCGGCAAGGCCGCCGCATCGGTGTCGAAGAAGACCGCCTACGTGGTCGCCGGCGATTCCCCCGGGTCCAAATACGACAAGGCGGTGGAGCTCGGCGTGCCGATTCTCGACGAGAACGGCTTCCGCCGGCTTCTTCAGGAGGGGCCGCCCACCGAAGAACCAGCGACGGAAGACTGACGCGCGTGCCAAACGGTTCTATGGTGGCGCTATGACCCAGACTGCCGACCGCTCGGCGGACTTGTCGCCATGGTCGCCGCGGGAGGCCGAGTTGCTCGCGGTCACGTTGCAACTCCTGCAGGAGCACGGCTATGACGGGTTGACGGTGGACGCGGTGGCCGGCGCCGCCCGCGCCAGCAAGGCGACCGTGTACCGACGGTGGTCCTCGAAGGCCGAACTGGTGCTGGCCGCGTTCAACGAGGGCGTCCGTCAGGCCGCGGTCCCGCCGAACACGGGCACGTTGCGAGGCGATCTGCTGAAGCTCGGCGAGACGTGCGGCCAGCAGATGCGCCAGCACGCCAGCACCATCCGCGCGGTGCTGGTGGAGGCGTCGCGGCACCCCGCGCTCAACGACGCTCTGCAGCATCAGTTCCTCGATCAGCGCAAAGCCCTGATCCAGCACATATTGCGGCAGGCGATCGACCGAGGTGAGATCGACGAGTCCGTTGTCACCGACGAACTTTGGGACCTGTTGCCCGGGTACCTCATCTTCCGGTCCATCCTCCCCGGCCGACCGCCCACCCGTCACACGGTGCAGGTTCTCGTCGACGAAGTCATCCTCCCCGGCCTCACCCGGTCCCGTGGGTAGCTGAAAGTGTACGGTCGCGTCTCTTGTGCAGTACGGATCAGTACCGTACTGTCATGGCCATCGAGCACCCTTTAAGCGCGGGGCAGCTAACCCCAGATGTGCCAGCCCGAGGGTGATCGCATCGCCCGCTCATCGAAAGGCCAACGGGTGAAAGGGTTTTCGATAGCATCTACCGTCAGGCGACGGTGGATGCTGCTGGTCGCGGTGCTTGTTGTCGCGATCACGGGATTTTCTATCTACCGCCTCCACGGACTCGTCTGGTTGCTTAACGGCACGTCGGCCAACAGCGGCCGATCCGAGGAGATCGTCCCGTTCAACCCCAAACAAGTGGTTCTCGAGGTCTTCGGCGCCCCGGGCACGGTGGCGACGATCAACTACCTGGACGTCAACGCCCAGCCGCAGCAAGTCAAGGACGCGCCGCTGCCGTGGACGTACACGATCACCACGACGGAGCCCGCGGTCCTCGGCAACGTCGTCGCGCAGGGCGACGGCGACACTATCGGTTGCCGAATTACCGTCAACGGTGAAGTCAAGGACGAACGCACGGTTAACAAGTTCCACGCCTACACCTACTGCCTGGATAAATCTGGATGAGCCCTCAATGAGTCAAGATCAGCCCTCGCGGCCTTCGATACCGCGCATCATCCGCCGGCTTGCACTGCCCATCCTGCTGTTCTGGGTGCTGTTGGCCGCGGTCTCCAACAGTGCAGTGCCGCAACTGGAAGAGGTTGGGCGAGTCCACAACGTGGCGCTGAATTCGCCCGATGCGCCGTCGCTCAAGGCGATGAAGCACATCGGTCACGTGTTCGGTGAGTACGACACCGACAGCTCGGCCATGGTTGTCCTGGAAGGAGATCAGCCGCTCGACGCCGCGGCCCACCGCTATTACGACACGATGGTCCGCAGGCTCCAGGAGGACCACAAGCACGTCCAGCATGTTCAGGACTTCTGGGGAGACACCCTGACCGCGGCGGGGTCGCAGAGCTCAGACGGCAAGGCCGCGTACGTACAGGTGTTCCTGTCGGGCAATTCCGGCTCGGCGCAGGCCAACGAGGCCGTCGGTGCCGTGCGCGACATCGTTGACCATACCCAGCCCAGGCCGCCGGGTGTCCACGCCTACATCACCGGCCCGGCGCCGCTCATTTCGGATCAGTTCGACGTGGGCAGCAAGGGCACCGCGAAAGTCACCGCGATAACCGTGGGAGTGATTGCGCTGATGCTCTTTTTCGTTTACCGTTCCATCCTCACGACGCTGCTCGTGCTCATCACGGTCCTCATCGAGATGTCGGCCGCCCGGGGAATCGTCGCCTTTCTCGGCAACGCCGGCGTGATCGGGTTGTCGACGTACGCAACGAATCTGCTCACCCTGTTGGTTATCGCCGCCGGAACGGACTACGCGATATTCGTCGTCGGCCGCTACCAGGAGGCGCGCGGGGCGGGCGAAGAAAAGGACGACGCCTTCTACACCATGTTTCGCGGGACGGCGCACATCGTGTTGGGTTCGGGTCTCACCGTCGCCGGTGCGGTTGCCTGCCTGAGCTTTACCAGGCTGCCTTATTTTCAAAGCCTGGGAATTCCGGCCGCCATCGGGATCCTCGTCGCGCTTATCGCCGCGCTGACCCTGAGTCCGGCGATCCTGACCCTCGGCGCTATGGTGGGCGTCTTCGAGCCCAAGCGCGCGATGAGAACCCGCGGCTGGCGGCGGATCGGCACGGCCATCGTCCGCTGGCCCGGTCCCATCCTGGTGGCGGCGTGCGCGTTGGCCCTGGTGGGTCTGATCGCCTTGCCCGGATACAAGACGAGCTACGACACTCGCCCCTATATGCCCGCCAGCGCGCCGGCCAATGTCGGATTCACCGAAGCCGAGAAGCACTTTTCGCGCGCCCGGCTGGAGCCCGAATTGCTCATGGTCGAAACGGACCATGACATGCGAAACCCGGCCGACATGCTGATCCTGGACCGAGTGGCCAAGGCGGTGTTCCACGTGCCCGGTGTCGCCAAGGTGCAGACCATCACCAGGCCCCTGGGCACCCCGCTGGTCCACAGCTCGCTCGCGTTCGTGGTTAGCAATTCCAGCGCCGCCCAGCAGGAAAACCTGACATACCAGAGGGATCGGGCGAACGATCTGCTCAGGCAGGCCGGCGAACTGGCGAAGACGATCAACATCCTGCGCCAGCAGTACGCGCTGCAGCAGCAGCTCGCCGCGGACACCCACAGCGAGGCCCAAAACTTCCATGCCACGGTCGATACGATCAGGGACCTGCGCAACAAGATCGCGAACTTCGACGACTTCTTCCGGCCGCTGCGCAGCTATTTCTATTGGGAGAAACATTGTTTCGATGTCCCCGCCTGCTGGGCGATCCGCTCGGTCCTGGACGCGCTTGACGGCGTCGATCAGCTCACCGGCCAATTCGAGGACCTGACGGCCACCATCGACAGGCTCGACTCGCTGCAGCCCAAATTGGTGGCGCTGATACCGCCCCAGATCGACAGCCAGGAAACCAATCGCGAGTTGACCCTGGGGAGCTACGCGACCCAGTCCGGCATCGACGCCCAGACGGCGGCCGCGATCGAAAACGCGACGGCGCTCGGCCGGGCTTTTGACACCGCAAAGAACGACGACACCTTCTACATGCCGCCCGAGGTTTTCAACAACCCCGACTTCAAGCGCGGGCTGAAATTGTTCGTCTCGCCAGACGGTAGGGCGGCCCGGATGATCATCACCCACGAAGGTGATCCTGCGACACCCGAAGGCATTTCACATATCGAGCCGATCGCCAGGGCCGCGCACGAGGCCTTGAAGGGCACGCCCATGGACGACGCCAAGGTCTATGTGAGCGGCACCGCGGCGACGTACAAGGACATCCAAGAGGGCGCCAAGTACGACCTGATGATTGTGGCAATGGCCGCGCTCAGCCTCATCCTGCTGATCATGATGATCATTACGCGAAGCCTGATCGCCGCGCTCGTCATCGTGGGCACGGTAGCCCTTTCGCTGGGCGCCTCCTTCGGGTTGTCCGTGCTGGTGTGGCAGTACCTCTTCGGCATCCAGCTGTATTGGGTGGTGCTCGCGCTCGCCGTGATCCTGCTCCTGGCCGTGGGGTCCGACTACAACCTGTTGCTGATCTCCCGATTCAAGGAAGAAATCCATGCCGGCCTGAAGACCGGCATCATCCGCGCGATGGCCGGCTCCGGCTCGGTGGTCACTTCTGCGGGCCTGGTTTTCGCGGTCACCATGTGCGCGTTCGTGTTCAGCGGTTTTCAGGTGCTCGGTCAAATCGGGACGACGATCGGCCTCGGGCTGCTGTTCGACACGCTGATCGTGCGCTCCTTCATGACGCCCTCTGTCGCAACGATTCTCGGGCGCTGGTTCTGGTGGCCGCTACGGGTTCGCCCGCGGCCGGCCAGCACGATGCTGCGGCCGTACGGGTCTCGTGCTGCGGTGCGCCAGCTGCTGTTGTGGGAGGACGGCGACCCGGTGGCCCCCAAGACGCCTTCGCGGACAAGCTGATTCACATTGGTAGGTGATGGGTGCAGCATTCGGCCACAGTGTGGAAGTGGGAGCGTGTCACCCCAGCACTAATTTCAGGACCCGCCCGTCGCTGTCGGTGAGGTACACGCTGCCGCCGCTATCGACCGCCACGGAGTTGGGACGGCGGAGGCCGGTGAACGGCAGCACCGTCTGCGTGTTCGACCCGGCCACCAATTTCAGGACGCGATCGTTGTCGGTGTCGGCGAGGTACACGTTGCCCGCCGTATCAACCGCGACTCCGCCCGGATTGCCGAGGCCGGTCAATGGCAGCACAGTCTGTATGTTCGACCCGACCGTCAGCTTCACCACCTGTTTGGCGGCGTTGTCGGTGACGTACACGTTGCCTGCGCTATCTACCGCCACGCCACTGGGCTTGCCGAGGCCGGTGAATGGCAACACAGTCGACGTGTCTGATCCGGCCGGCAGCTTCACCACCTGGGCGTTGATTTCGTCGGTGACATATACGGTGCCGCCGCTATCAACCGCCACCCCAACGGGCCTGCTCACGCCCGCGAATGGGAGTGCGTTCGCAGCGCTCGATCCGGCCGCCAATTTCCGGACGCGGTTGCAGTCCGGGTCGGTGACGTAGACGTTGCCGGCGCCATCTACCGCCACCCCTTCCGGGTTGTCGGGGTCGAACGGCAGCACGGTAGGGGTACTCGACCCTGACGCCAACTTCAACACCTGCTTCCCGACGACGGTGGGTGGGCGGTGGTTGTACTCGGGGTGGCCCTGGTCGGTGACGTACACGTTGCCCGCGCGATCCACCGCCACGCCACGGGGGGCGCTGAGGCCGGCGAATGGCAGCACGGTCTGCCCAAGGGCCGGCTGGGCCGACGGGGACGACGGGGACGACGGGGACGACGGGGACGGCGGGGACGGCGGGGACGACGTGGGGTCGGCGTGCCCCACGCCGATGGACATGGCGGCGGGCACGACCAGCAGTCCGATGATGACGACCTTGCGCAGCGCTCGTGGTGGCGTCACGGGCAGGGCGGACCTCGCACGGCGCATTATCCCGCCGCCAATTTCAGGACGTAATAGCTATCGAAGTCGACGTCGAAAGTTTCGGCGTATACGTTGCCGGCGCCGTCCACCGCTACACTTCGCGGTTCCTTGACGCCGCTGAACTGCAGCAGGGTTTGGGTGCTAGACCCGGCCGGCAACTTCAGAACCCGATTGTTCCGCGAGTCGGCGACATAGACGTTTCGAGCACCATCCACCGCCACCCCGTCGGGAACGTTGAGCCCCGTGAATGGCAGCACGCTCTGAGTACTCGAACCCGGCGCCAACACCACCACCCGGTCGGTCCCTGCGCTGACGTATACGTTGCCGGAGCCATCCACCGCCACCCCGCGGGGGTCGTCGAGGTTGGTGAATGGCAGCACGGTCTGAGTGGTCGACCCCGGCGCCAACGTCACCACCCGGGCGTTGAGCTCGTCGGTGACGTACACGTTGCCCGCGTTATCGACGGCCACACCGGCGGGGTGGTGAAGGTCGGTGAACGGCAGTACGGTCTGACTGCGCGACCCCGCTGCCAATTTGTGGACCCGGTTGTCGGTCGCGTTGGTGACGTAGACGTTGCCGGCGGTATCCACCGCCACGCTGCCGATCCCATTGAGGCCCGTGAACGGCAGTACGGTCTGAGTGCTCGACCCGGGCGCCAACTCCACCACCTGGACACCCACCCACGTGCCTGCGCTCACGCCGGCGTAGCAGCCCCAGTCGGTGGCGTAGACGTTGCCCGCGGGATCCACTGCGACGCCACCAACCTCGTGCACGATGATCGGCAGCACTGTCTGCCGGGGCCCATTCGGGAAGGGGGAACGGGATGACGGCGCGCATGACTGCGCTCGTTCTCGCTCGCATCCGGTGATGCCGATGGACATCGCGGCGAGCAGGACGGCGAAGACGCCGCTGAGAGCCCTGCGGTGCGCATGCCGCGCGAGTGCGCCGCGCGCGAGTGCGCTATGGTCGCGGCTCCAATAGCCGATGAAGATTTTCATCGGGGTCGCACCCCGCATTTCTCGCAGGTCACGCATCGTCCGATAGCTTAACGACGGCAATGTTGCGCGCCCACCCAGACTTCTGGGGGTACCGGCGTTCCGCACAGGCAATGCCGATTGCGTGGCCCTCAGCGCAGCAAGGTCGCGACGATCCCGGCCAGATAACCCAGCCGAGCCACCTCCGAGGGCCGGAATTCCGGGCCCGGACGGCCCAGCACCACCGCGGTGTGGGGATCGCCCAGCGGCGCCGCGACCATCGTGATGTCCATGTTGCGCCATGCCTGCGGCACCCATTCGGCGGTGCCGTCCAGCGCCGCGGCATGCCGGAGCGGCAGCCACGGAGCCGAAGCCGCCCGAGTCTCGGGCGCACCCGGGCTGGCGGCCAGCCGCAACAGCTCGCCTTGGGAACTGCGCAATACCGTGCACCAGCTCACCCGCAGCACCCTGGGCGTCTCGTCGACCAAGACTTGCAGCCTGGACTGGTTGTCCCCGGCCGCGGCGACGTGGTCGAGCAGCTCCAGCTCGCGATGGGCATCCAGCAGCCCGGTATGCGGGCGGACGCTGTCCACCAGGACATCGGGCAGCGACTCCGCGGCGGTGATCAGCGTGTCGGGCATCGCCCCCGGGGGCAGTTCGATGACCAGGTCGTCGATCGCGTACCCGGCGCTGCGTTCCACCACGTCCAGCGAGAGGATGTCGCCGCCCACCGAGCCGAGCGCCACAGCCAGCGAGCCCAGGCTGCCCGGGCGGTCGACCAGCTGGATGCGAAGCAGATACGACGGCACGGGCAACACTGTCGCACAGTGCTGCGCGCGCGGCATTTCGGAAGGCCCCGGGCCGCACATTGGGAGCCCGGTCGCCCGGTTAGGCTTGTCGCTCGTGTCCCAGATCTCCCGCGACGAGGTAGCGCACCTGGCCCGGCTGGCCCGGCTGGCGTTGACCGACACCGAGCTGGACAGCTTCGCCGGCCAACTCGACGCCATCTTGACCCACGTCAGTCAGGTCCAGGCTGTCGACGTCACCGGCGTCGAAGCCACCGACAACCCGCTCAAGGACGTCAACGTCACCCGTCCGGACGAGACGACGCCGTGCCTGACCCAGCAGGAGGCGCTGGCCGGCGCGCCCGAAGCCGTCGACGGACGCTTCGCCGTTCCGCAGATCCTCGGGGAGCAGCAGTGACGGAGATCATCCGGCTCGACGCGTCGGACCTGGGAGCCCGGATCGCCGCCGGGGAGCTGTCGTCGGTCGAGATCACCCGGGCCTACCTGGATCAGATCGCGGCCACCGACGAGCGGTATCACGCGTTCCTGCACGTGGCGGCCGACGAGGCCTTGTCGGCGGCGGCCGCCGTCGACAAGGCGGTTGCCGCCGGCGAGCCGCTGCCGTCGCCGCTGGCCGGCGTTCCGCTGGCGCTCAAGGACGTGTTCACCACCATCGACATGCCCACCACCTGCGGGTCCAAGATCCTCGAGGGCTGGCGTCCCCCCTATGACGCGACCGTGACCGCGCGGTTGCGCGCGGCCGGCGTCCCGATCCTGGGCAAGACCAACATGGACGAGTTCGCGATGGGCAGCTCGACCGAGAACTCCGCCTACGGCCCCACCCGCAACCCGTGGGACGTCGATCGGGTGCCCGGTGGCTCCGGTGGCGGCAGCGCGACGGCGCTGGCGGCGTTCCAGGCGCCGCTGGCCATCGGGACCGACACCGGCGGCTCCATTCGTCAGCCGGCCGCGCTGACCGCGACCGTCGGGGTCAAACCCACGTATGGCACGGTGTCCCGCTATGGGCTGGTGGCCTGCGCGTCGTCGCTGGATCAGGGCGGCCCGTGTGCACGCACGGTGCTGGACGCCGCTCTGCTGCATCAGGTGATCGCCGGGCACGACCCCCGCGACTCCACGTCCATCAGCGCCGAAATTCCCGATGTGGTCGGCGCCGCCGAGGCCGGCGCGGCGGGTGATCTGACCGGCGTACGCGTAGGCGTGGTCCGGCAGCTGCGCGGCGAGGGCTACCAGCCCGGGGTGCTGGCGTCGTTCCAGGCCGCCGTCGAGCAGTTGACCGCATTGGGAGCCGATGTCAGCGAAGTCGACTGTCCGCACTTCGATTACGGGCTGGCCGCCTACTACTTGATTTTGCCGTCGGAGGTGTCGAGCAACCTCGCGCGCTTCGACGCGATGCGCTACGGGTTGCGGGTCGGTGACGACGGCACCCACAGCGCCGAGGAGGTGATGGCGCTGACTCGGGCTGCTGGTTTTGGGCCGGAGGTCAAGCGGCGCATCATGATCGGCACGTACGCCTTGTCCGCCGGCTACTACGACGCCTACTACAACCGGGCGCAGAAGGTGCGCACGTTGATCGCCCGCGATCTCGACAACGCCTATCAAAGCGTCGACGTACTGGTTTCACCGACGGCACCGACCACCGCGTTCCGGCTGGGGGAGAAGGTCGACGACCCGCTGGCGATGTACCTCAACGACCTGTGCACGCTGCCGGTGAACCTGGCCGGCCAGTGCGGCATGTCGGTGCCCTCGGGGCTATCCCCGGACGACCAGCTGCCGGTGGGGCTGCAGATCATGGCTCCGGCGTTGGCCGACGACCGGCTCTACCGGGTGGGTGCGGCCTACGAGGCCGCGCGCGGCCCGTTGCCGAACGCGATCTAGGGCAGATCTAGGGCTCTACTCGGCGGCACCGGCCCGCCACCGGGCAAGATAGACGGTTATGCGGATCGGAATTCTCACCGGGGGCGGCGACTGCCCCGGCCTCAACGCAGTCATCCGGGCCGTGGTGCGCACGTGCGACGGTCGGTACGGCTCGTCGGTGGTCGGCTTCCAGGACGGTTGGCGCGGGCTGCTGGAGAACCGGCGCATGCAGCTGAAGAACGACGACCGCAACGATCGGCTGCTGGCCAAGGGCGGCACCATGCTGGGCACCGCTCGGGTGCACCCGGACAAGCTGCGAGCCGGGCTGGACCAGATCAAGCAGACCCTGGACGACAATGGCATCGACGTGCTCATCCCGATCGGCGGCGAAGGCACCCTGACGGCCGCGCATTGGCTGTCGGAGGAGAACGTGCCCGTGGTCGGCGTGCCGAAGACGATCGACAACGACATCGACTGCACCGACGTGACTTTCGGCCACGACACCGCGCTGATGGTGGCTACCGACGCCATCGACCGGTTGCACAGCACCGCGGAATCCCACCAACGGGTGATGCTGGTGGAGGTGATGGGCCGGCACGCCGGTTGGATCGCGCTGAACGCCGGGCTGGCGTCGGGTGCGCACATGACGCTGATCCCCGAACAGCCCTTCGATATCGAGGAGGTGTGCCGGCTGGTCAAGCGGCGGTTCCAGCGCGGGGACTCCCACTTCATCTGCGTGGTCGCCGAGGGCGCAAAGCCGATCCCGGGCACAATCGAGTTGCGCGAAGGCGGAATTGACGAATTCGGTCACGAACGTTTCACCGGGGTCGCTCAGCAGTTGGGGGTCGCGGTGGAGAGGCGAATCAACAAGGAGGTCCGCGTGACCGTGCTCGGCCACGTGCAGCGGGGCGGCATTCCGACGGCCTACGACCGGGTGCTGGCCACCCGGTTCGGGGTCAACGCCGCCGACGCCGCGCATGCGGGCGAGTACGGCCAGATGGTGTCGCTGCGTGGCCAGGACATCGGCCGGGTGCCGCTGGCGGATGCGACGCGCCAACTCAAGCTGGTGCCCGAAAGCCGCTACGACGACGCCGCCGCCTTCTTCGGCTGACCGGAGCCACGTGGTGACATTGCCGTGACGGCGAGCGGCTCGCCGAGCGTGCAGTGAGTGCGAAAAGATCGCTGGTGGAATACCGCAGTGGTTTCACTTTCGGTGTTTCCGCGGGGAACGGGTAAAGGGCTCTACCGCTATGACTCCGTCAGTGCCGCGATGCATTGGGGCGCAGGCGCTTGCTCAAGATCTACCCAACTGGTCGACCCTTTGTGTGGTTGTGTGTGGTTGGCGCACCGCTCCGTTGAGGCCCTGCTCGGCGAATAAGCGGTAGCACCGAATTGACCACCAAATGAACTCATTCCGGTATTCACCGGTCCGTCATAGACCCTTTACCGGATGACGCATTTTCGCTGTTTCCCGACGGTGGAAATCGGCTATACCGGCAATTGTGAGCGGTTCTAATCGCGGAGTCGTTCAGCCTGCGACTCCCTCCGCGCCCAGTTGGCGCCTGAAGCCCGACCGCCCGCCGGCCGTGCCGGCGCCGCGCCCCTCAGCTACGCGCCAGTACCGGCGGCCGTCCGCATGGGATGAGTCGAGCACCCCGACCCCGGCAGCGCCGTCGCCCCTGTCGATTCGCCGTGCGCGGATCCCGGGCGGTACGGCGCTGGACGGCCTGGACCAGCAAGACGTGGAGCGACCCGCCGGCTCGGGCTGGCGCGAGGTGATCCACCGCGTCACCGGGATCGATCTCGGTCCGGGCAAAGGCTCTGCATACGACAGCGGTCTGCGCGAACGCATCCGGGCATCGGTGGGAACCGCATTTCCGATCGCCGTGCTCAACCTCAAAGGCGGCGTTGGGAAGACGGCGGTGGTTGAGGCGCTCGGATCGACCTTCGCCGACGTGCGCGACGACCGGATCATCGCCGTCGACATCGACGCCGGGGACCTGGCGGAGCGGCATGGTCGGCGCAGCCAACTGAATATCGCGGACCTCATCGCCGACCCTACGATTGCCCGGTATACCGATGTGCGGGCGCATACGTATATGAATAGCTGCGGGCTGGAAGTGCTTGGCTTGCCAGACTATGCACACACGAATTGGCGCCTGGACCGCGGTGACGTCGTCAAAGCGTTTTCGATTCTGAGGAAGCATTATTCAGTGGTGTTGGTGGACTGCGTCAAAGCGCTCAATTCCAGCGTGATGGAGGCGGTGCTCCCGGAATCCCAAGCCCTTGTGCTGGTCGCCGGCCCGTCCATCGACTCGATACGCAAGACTAGGACGACGTTAGAGTGGTTGTCCCACAACGGATACCGACCATTGCTTCGGTCGACGGTGCTCGCCGTAAACCACGTCGCGCCGACCAAACTGGACACGGTGGCCGCCAAGGAACTCGAGCAGTTGTCCGCTCGTGTCGCGGCCACGGTGATGCTGCCGTTCGATCGGCATGTCCACGAGGGCAAGCAGATCGGGCTGGATAAGTTGAGCAAGGACAGCAGGCGGTGCTACCTGGAGCTGGCGGCCCTGCTGGCCGACATGTTCCCCACCAGGCATGCTCCCGGCCGGGAAACGGGGCCCGCCATCGGTGGCAGGTCGCTGAATTAGCACGGACCGCTGGGAGTCCCGCGACTTGGGGAGGTTTCCTGGGTGGGCATGACTTGCGGATAGGGGACGCGATACGGGATCCCTATCGCCGCGTCCCCCAGCGTTCCCAAGAGCCCGTTGGGGAAGCACTGTGGCAGCGTCTTGAGGGCGTCGATATTCGGATGGCCCAGATTGATCGTTGACGAGTTCGGCGGGGAGGCGAAGTTGAATGCCGACGTCATGTCGCCGGTCACGCTCCTGCGCCAGGCGGTGAGGTTGGGAACCGGCGCCCCGAAGCGGGTTTCGAGCAATCGCAGCTGCGAGGTGTGGTCGAACGTCTCATGGGCCACCAAGCCGCCCCGGCTGTACGGCGAAATGATCAGGCAGGGAACACGATAGCCCAAACCGAGTGGGCCGCGGATGCCGCCGGCGCCCGACACGTTGTCGATGTTCACGCTGTTGGGAATCCACTCGCCGGGTGTACCCTGCGGCGCCGTGGGCGGCACGACATGGTCGAAGTACGAACCGTTTTCGTCGTAGCTGATGATCACTGCCGTCTTTTCCCAGACCGCCGGGTTGGACATCAACGTCCGCAGCAGGTTCACGATCGTCGCAGCGCCGGCCGAGAGCGGCAATGCGGGATGTTCCGAGTTCAGAATTCCCGGGACGACCCAGGAAACCTGCGGCAGCTTGTTCGCCATGACGTCGGCAATGAAGCTCAGGGGATAGGTCGGCATCATGCCGTAGCGGGCCAAATCCGACGTCGGATTCAACGCCTGCTTGAAGGCGTAGACCATGCCGTTGTCACCGAGGGGCGAGTTGTTCAGACCCCCCGGAGTCTTGTTGTTGTAGACCTTCCAGCTGACCCCGGCCGCGCTGAGATTCTCCGGCATGATCGTCCAGCTGTATTTGCCCAGCGGATACGTCGGGTTCGCAACCACCGGCCCGCCCTGGGTGCCGTCGGGGTCGATGGTCGCGCCGATCCAATACAGCCGGTTGGGCGTGGTCTGGTTCAGCAACGCACAGTGGTAGGCGTCACAAATCGTGAACGTGTCGGCCAGCATGTAGTGGACCGGGAGGTCTGCGCGCGTGTAATAGCCCATGGTCCCGGGGATGTTCCCGCCGAGCGCTTCCCCGTATTGCGACGGCAGCCATTGATCGTTGGCGCCGTTGTTCCAAGCGGTGTGCATCGCGATCCAGCCCTCGACAGGATCGTTGGAGCATTCGCCCTGGATGAGGGGACCCCGGGTGGTGTCGTAGCGGAACGGGATCGTGACGCCGGACGGGTCCTTTGCCTGCGTCTGGGGGTTCCAGCCCTTCTGCTGAAAGTACGGCGACCCGCTGTTGTAGCCGTTGACGCCGGAGAGCGTGCCGAAGTAGTGATCGAATGACCTGTTCTCCTGCAGCAACAGCACGAAGTGCTCGATGTCGCTCAGATGGCCGGAGCACGAGCCCGCGCCGTAGGCCTTTTCGATCACCGGGCCCGCCACGGACATGAAAGCTCCGGTGGTGGTGGCCGCGGCGAGTTTGGCCATGAACTGTCGGCGGGACATTCCATCGACCGGCTCTTCGTTCACCACTGCGTAACCCTCGCGTCCACGTTTGCACCATAAAATTTTGATCACGATTAACCGTGAACTGACCGGCGTGTCGTGGGCGGCGATGTTCGATAAGGCAAAGCCTCCCGAGGGGTCTCGCCCTGCACTACCATCGCGATCCATTTGCTCGACGGTGTCGTTGCGTTGATTTCCAGTGGTGACCCGCTCCGGCGGGTCGCGGCGGCCCCGCGATTAGGATCGAGCCCCGATTAGGATCGAGCCCCGATTAGGATCGAGCCATGACTGCAGTGGCTGATCTGCTGGATTACGACGACGTCATCGCGCGATTCGATCCCGTGCTCGGGCTTGAGGTGCACGTCGAGCTGTCCACCCTGACCAAGATGTTCTGCGGCTGCGCCAACACGTTCGGTGGCGAACCCAACACCCAGGTGTGCCCGGTGTGCCTGGGCCTGCCCGGCTCACTGCCAGTGCTCAACCAGGCCGCGGTGGAGTCGGCGATCCGGATCGGGCTGGCGCTGAACTGCGAGATCGTGCCGTGGTGCCGGTTCGCCCGGAAGAACTACTTCTATCCGGACATGCCGAAGAACTATCAGATTTCGCAGTACGACGAGCCGATCGCCATCAACGGTTACCTCGAGGCGCCGCTGGAGGACGGCACGACGTGGCGGGTCGAGATCGAGCGCGCGCACATGGAGGAGGACACCGGCAAGCTGACCCACATCGGGAGCGAAACCGGCCGGATCCACGGCGCCACGACATCGCTGATCGACTACAACCGGGCCGGCGTGCCGCTGATCGAAATCGTCACCAAGCCCATCGAGGGCGCTGGGGCCCGGGCGCCGCAGATCGCCCGCGCCTACGTGACGGCACTGCGAGACCTGTTGCGCGCGTTGGATGTATCCGATGTGCGGATGGACCAGGGTTCGATGCGGTGTGACGCGAACGTGTCGCTGAAGCCGGCCGGAGCGGTCGAGTTCGGTACCCGCACCGAAACCAAGAACGTCAACTCGCTGAAAAGCGTTGAGGTCGCTGTGCGCTACGAAATGCAACGCCAGGCCGCGGTTCTGTTGTCGGGCGGCTCGATCACGCAGGAAACCAGGCACTTTCACGAGGCGGGGGGATCCACCAGCCCTGGGCGCGCCAAGGAGACCGCACAGGACTATCGCTATTTCCCCGAGCCCGACCTCGAGCCCGTCGCGCCCAGCCGCGAGCTGGTCGAGCAGCTGAGCCGGACCATTCCCGAGCTACCGTGGTTGAGCCGCAGGAAGATTCAGCAGGACTGGGGCATTTCCGACGAGGTGATGCGGGACCTCGTCAACGCGGGCGCGATCGAATTGGTCACCGCCACCATCGAGCACGGCGCGTCCAGCGAACAGGCGCGCGCCTGGTGGGGAAACTTTCTGATGCAGAAGGCCAACGAGGCGAATGTCACGCTGGAAGAACTGGCCATCACCCCCGCCCAGGTTGCCGCGGTGGTGGCGTTGGTCGACGAGGGCAAGCTGTCCACCAAACTGGCCCGCCAGGTCGTTGAAGGTGTGCTCGCCGGGGAAGGTGAACCCGAGCAGGTGATGACCGCCCGCGGCCTGGCGCTGGTGCGCGACGACTCGGTGACCCAGGCCGCTGTGGACGAGGCGCTGGCCGCCAATCCCGATGTGGCGGAGAAGATTCGGGGCGGCAAGGTGGCCGCGGCGGGCGCGATCGTCGGTGCGGTGATGAAGGCTACCCGCGGGCAGGCCGATGCGGCCCGAGTGCGCGAACTGGTGCTCAAGGCCTGCGGGCAGGGCTAACAAGTTCAGCGGAGTTCTGCGCAGTTCTGCCGCCGGCCCGCCGAGGCGACGTTCACCGACGGCCGACAGTCATGGCCGAATGGTGGGCGTGAGCACGGCGGTCGCCTGGGCACCAAGCACGGCCTGCAGGTCGCCAGCCCGGTGCCGGCAGCCCCGCCGCGAACCGGGCCGGCGTGCGCGTGGTTCCGCGCGAGCTGGCGGACTGATCGCGCGGAATCTTCGCAAAAGACGCCGCGCCGCATCATCATGTTGGTGTGGCGGATGAAGCGTTCGATGACTTGATGGGAATGCTGGACTATCCGGCGCTCGTGGTGACGACCGCGGCCGAGGGCCAGCCGGCGGGTTGCCTGGTCGGCTTCGCCACCCAAACCAGCCTCGAGCCGCCGACTTTCCTGGTCGCGGTGTCCAGGAGCAGCCACACCTTCGAGGTGGCGAGCAAAGCCCAGCACCTGGCGGTGCACGTGCTGCCGCAGCGCCGCCGTGCCCTGGCCGAACTGTTCGGCGGCCAAACCGGGCACGAGGTCAACAAATTCGAACGCTGCGCGTGGCGCGCCGGCCCGCAGGGCATGCCGATTCTCGACGACGTGATGGGGTGGTTCGTCGGCAGGACGGTCAATTGGGCCGACGTCGGGGACTACGAGGTCTACGTGTTGGTGCCCGTTGCCACCTGGTCCTCCGAATCCGACGAAGAGCCGCTGTACCTCTCCGATATCGACGACATCGATCCCGGCGGCCACGAAGAGGCAGAGGCAAAACGGCTCTACGATGCGCCGAGCCACGTCGCTCGCCGATACGGCCCGCGGTTCACCATCGGCGGGATCTAGCGGCCCAGCGCGAGCAGAAGCAAAATCGCACCAAATCGCCAGAATTAGTGCGGTTTTGTGTCTGCTCGTCAAACCCCGGCCGGGCGCCGCGCTACGTCTTGTCGTCGTTGTTCCGTGGGAAGCCGCCACCCTGCGGGAACAGCGGGAACACCACGTCGTCGAGCTTCTCCGCATCACCGGCGGTCTTGTTGACGGTCGCGCCCCAGACGTTGCCGTCCGGCGACATCCGCAATGCCCACGCGTGCGCGTGCGTGTCCTTGCGGACCACGTCGGGTTCACCGGTCACCGCGCCCGTCGAGGGTGCGAGCCGCACCGCCACCGTGAGCTTCGGGTTGATCAGATTGACCAGGACGGTCCCGTCCATCGCCGCGCAGCCGGCGACGCCCGGCTTGTCCGGCCAGGTCCAGACGCTGGACACGTCCGACTTCTTGGTGATGCGCTGCAACCGGTCCGCGGTGGGGGTGCGGTCGGCGACGTAGAGCGAACCGTCGACGGGATCGATGCACATTCCGCCGCCGGACCCGATGCCGGACAGCGCGGTCGTCGGCGGCGCCTGGCCGATGGTGGTCGGCTGCTCGATCCGCAGCACCTTGCCGGCCAGCGATTTGGGATCGGCGGCCATCGCGGGATTGCCCGCGTCGCCGGTCATCACGACCAGCGTCGTGGGGCTGGTGAAGATCAATGCGCCGGTGTTCCCGATGGCGCCTTTAGGTATTCCGGTCAGGATGTCCTTCGGAGTGTCGCCGTCGGCGACGCGGATAACCCGGTTGTCGGTCGGCGTGCTGATGTAGGCGTACATCAGCCGGTCTTGGCTGTATGTGGGGGACAGCACGATATCCATCAGGCCGCCATCGCCCGACGGGTCGACCGGGATGACCGTTTTCACCTTGGGTTCGGCGCTGACGGAGATCTCCTTGACGGCGCCCGTGGTGCGCTCGGCGACAAGCGCGGTTTTGCTGTCAACGCCCATGATCAGTCCGCTGGTGCTTTCCAGGCAGCCCTGCATTACCCCCGGGGCCGGGCATTGCTTCGGGAACGGCGTGGGCGGCAGCGGGGGCGGCGGGGGAGGCGTCGAGCTGGGCTGGGGCTTGAGCTCCGGTTCGGTGGTGAAGGGTTGCGACTGGGCGTCGTTGAACCGTGCGCAGCCGCTCAGGACCAGCATCGCCGCGCACAGCGCAGCGAGCCCGCACCGAACCGACCGCCGTATTCGCATGATCGACAGGCTACGGACATCTTGGGCACCGTCGCCACACGCGCCCCCCGGTTTGCCCCGAAAGTCGGTGGGCCTGGATCAACGCGGGTGGCCAACGAGCCGTTTCGGGCCGGTCTGGGGCGATTCGGCGGATCAACCGCCGAATGTTTGGCGAAAGCGCCGTTCAAATCCCCAATTCGCGCCTAAATGCCCCTACCCTGGCACGGGTGACCAGTCAAACGAATGACGCACGCTGGCAGCGGCCGGGCGAATCCCCGGATCCAATCCCGGGACGCCCGGCCTCGGCGCGCGTGGTTCACCCCGAAGATGACCTGACGCCGGTCGGCTACCCGGGCGAGTTTGGAACCACCACCGTGATCCCGTACCAAGATCCCAATCAGGCCGGCGGCAGCTACAACATCCTCGAGCAGCCAGAGCCGTTGCCTTACGCGCCGCCGCAGCCGCAGGCTCCCGCCCAGCACGTGGCGCCGGAGCCTCCCGGCGTCGATTCCGACCGGGACGACGAGCGGTTGGCCACCGTCGGTCGGCGCGGCACCCAGCATCTCGGTTTGCTTGTCCTGCGGGTCGGGTTGGGCGGGGTGCTGATCGCGCACGGCCTGCAGAAGCTGTTCGGCTGGTGGGGCGGACAGGGGCTGACCGGATTCAAGAACTCTCTGTCCGACGTCGGCTACCAACACGCCGACATCCTCGCCTACGTGAGCGCCGGCGGCGAGATTGTCGCGGGCGCGCTGCTGGTGCTGGGATTGTTTACGCCGGTGGCCGCGGCGGGTGCGCTGGCGTTCCTGATCAACGGCCTGCTCGCGACCGTCTCGGCGAAGCCGCATCAGCATACCTTCGCCTACTTCCTGCCGGACGGGCATGAATATCAGATCAGCCTGGTGGTCATGGCCGTCGCCGTCATCCTGGCCGGTCCGGGGCGCTACGGACTCGACGCAGGCCGAAAGTGGGCGTACCGACCCTTCATCGGGTCATTCGTCGCATTGGTCGCCGGCGTGGCCGCCGGCGTCGCGGTGTGGGTGTTCCTCAACGGCGCCAATCCCATTTCTTGACATCGCATTCGGGACATCACAGTTCGAGAAGGGCCAGCTACCCGGGGCTCACCGGCTACCCGGCTCATCGATAGGGGGCTCAGCGGTAGGGGTTGGGCACCCGGCCCGAGCTGGCCTCGGTCAGCTGCGGCAGCGTCGCGAAAGTGACCGCAGGCAATCTCAGCTCCGCGCCGCTCTTGAGCCGGGCGCGCGCCCAGTTACCTCGGCTGAAACGCAACCCGTCGATCTCATCCCAGCGCACCGAGCGGCTGCCGAGCAGGGTTCGCACCGTCACGCCGTCGCTGTCGGCGACCGTGCGCAGCCGGATTATCAGCGCTGACAACACCACCGGGATGACGAGCAGCGGGGCGGACGGCGGCCAGGCCATCACCGGCACCAGCAGCCCGAGGGCAAAAAACCCGACGGCGAGGTGGGCGATCGGCGACACCTTGATGATCACCGGGCTCCCGGCGGGCGTTGGGCCAGACGGGTCGGCCGAGTCAGCGGAGTCGGTCGAGTCAGTCGAGCCAGTCGAACCAGTAGACACCCCAGCATCATTTCACCCGCCGCGCGGCTCGAGTCGCGCGCCGGCGGCCCCCCGCCGGCCCCCTTCAGCCCGAGCGCGGCCCGGGGGCCGGATTTGACGGCTGAGCTGTGCGAAGGCTACGGTCGGGGTCTATGGATAAGCCTGGAACGCTTGTAGTAATTAGTCGGCGCGTTGGTGCCTGACTAGATCTTCGGTTTTCGAAGCGATCCAGCACCGACGCGCAACCCTCGTACAGCGGATGAGCTGACGGGGGTTTTTTGTTGGCCATGAACGAAACTTCCACAGCAAGAGGACCAAGAGGACCGTGAGCGCACCGACCAAGCCAGACTCACCGACACCCGCGCCGACACCGACGCCCGAGCGGCCCGGCGCGGCCAACGGTGCAACGCCTCCGGCTGCTAAGCCGAAACATATTGCACCGCAACAGCTTACTGGCGCACAGTCGGTAATCCGGTCCTTGGAGGAACTCGACGTCGAGGTGATCTTCGGCATCCCTGGCGGCGCCGTGCTGCCGGTGTATGACCCGCTGTTCGATTCGCAGAAGCTGCGTCACGTGCTGGTGCGCCACGAGCAGGGCGCGGGCCACGCCGCAAGTGGCTATGCGCATGCCACCGGCAAGGTCGGCGTGTGCATGGCGACTTCGGGTCCCGGCGCCACCAATCTGGTGACACCGCTGGCCGATGCGCAGATGGACTCGATACCGGTGGTCGCGATCACCGGGCAGGTCGGCCGCTCGCTGATAGGGACCGATGCCTTTCAGGAGGCCGACATTTCGGGCATCACCATGCCGATCACCAAGCACAACTTCCTGGTCCGCTCCGGAGACGACATTCCCCGGGTGCTGGCCGAGGCCTTCTACATCGCGGCGTCGGGGCGTCCGGGCGCGGTGCTCGTCGACATCCCCAAGGACGTGCTGCAGGGCCAGTGCACGTTCAGCTGGCCGCCGCGCATGGACCTGCCCGGCTATAAGCCGAACACCAAGCCGCACAACCGGCAGGTCCGTGAGGCCGCCAAGCTGATCGGGGCCGCTCGCAAGCCGGTGCTCTACGTCGGCGGCGGCGTTATCCGCGGCGAGGCCACCGAGCAGCTGCGCGAGTTGGCCGAGCTGACCGGCATCCCAGTGGTCACCACGCTGATGGCGCGTGGCGCGTTTCCGGACAGCCACCCGCAGAACCTGGGCATGCCGGGCATGCACGGCACCGTGGCCGCGGTGGCGGCGCTGCAGCGCAGCGACCTGCTGATCGCGTTGGGCACCCGCTTCGACGACCGGGTGACCGGAAAGCTCGCCTCGTTTGCGCCCGAGGCCAAGGTCATCCACGCGGATATCGACCCGGCCGAGATCGGCAAGAACCGGCACGCCGACGTGCCGATCGTCGGCGACGTCAAGGCCGTCATCACCGAGCTCATCGAGATGCTCCGCCACTACGAAACGCCCGGCAACATCAACATGACCGACTGGTGGGCACACCTCGAATCCGTTCGGGCCACCTACCCGCTGAGCTACGGACCGCAGAGCGACGGCAGCCTGGGTCCCGAGTACGTGATCGAGCAGCTTGGCAAGATCGCCGGCCCGGACGCCGTGTACGTCGCCGGCGTCGGCCAGCATCAGATGTGGGCTGCGCAGTTCATCTCCTATGAAAAGCCGCGCACCTGGCTCAATTCCGGCGGGCTGGGCACCATGGGATTCGCGATCCCGGCGGCCATGGGCGCCAAGTTCGCCCTCCCGGACGCTGAGGTCTGGGCGATCGACGGCGACGGCTGCTTCCAGATGACCAACCAGGAGCTGGCCACCTGCGCGGTCGAGGGCATACCGATCAAGGTGGCGGTGATCAACAACGGCAACCTGGGCATGGTGCGGCAGTGGCAGACCCTGTTCTACGGAGAGCGCTACTCGCAGACCGACCTGGCCACGCACTCACACCGCATCCCGGATTTCGTCAAGCTGGCCGAGGCGCTGGGCTGCGTCGGATTGCGTTGCGAGCGTGAAGAGGACGTCGTCGACGTGATCAACCAAGCGCGGGCGATCAACGACCGCCCGGTGGTGATCGACTTCATCGTCGGAGCCGACGCGCAGGTGTGGCCGATGGTTGCCGCCGGGACCAGCAACGACGAGATCCAGGCCGCCCGGGGGATCCGCCCACTGTTCGACGACATCAGCGAAGGGCACGCCTGATGAACACGAAGACGCATACGTTGTCGGTGTTGGTGGAGGACAAGCCCGGTGTGCTCGCGCGGGTTGCGGCGCTGTTCTCCCGGCGCGGCTTCAACATCGAGTCGCTGGCGGTGGGTGCCACCGAGCAGAAGGACATGTCGCGGATGACCATCGTGGTGTCCGCGGAGGAGACTCCGCTCGAACAGATCACCAAGCAGCTGAACAAGCTGATCAACGTCATCAAGATCATCGAGCAGGATGAAGACAACTCGGTCTCTCGCGAGTTGGCGCTGATCAAGGTGCGGGCCGACGCGGGGACCCGCAGCCAGGTCGTCGAGGCGGCGAACCTCTTCCGCGCGAACATCATTGATGTATCCCCGGAATCGTTGACCGTCGAGGCCACCGGAAACCGCGGCAAGATCGAGGCGCTGCTGCGACTGCTCGAGCCGTTCGGTATTCGCGAAATCGTCCAATCCGGAGTGGTGTCGCTGTCGCGCGGTCCGCGCGGCATCGGCACGGCCAAGTAGCCAACAGTAGCCAACAAACCCCCCCGAAATAGCTGACAAGCAAGTAGCTCACAAGAAGGAGATATTCAGGTGCCACACACGTCCGGCGAGGCGTTAGAGATGTTCTACGACGACGATGCAGACCTGTCGATCATCCAGGGCCGCAAGGTCGGTGTCATCGGATACGGCAGCCAGGGGCACGCGCACTCGCTGAGCCTGCGCGACTCCGGGGTCGCGGTGCGCGTCGGGCTGCGCGAGGGGTCGAAGTCTGCGGCCAAGGTCTCCGAGCAGGGCCTCGACGTGGACACCCCGGCCAAAGTCGCCGAGTGGGCGGACGTGATCATGCTGCTGGCCCCCGACACCTCGCAGGCCGAGATCTTCGCCAATGACATTGCGCCGCATCTGAAATCAGGTGACGCGCTGTTCTTCGGGCACGGTCTCAACATCCACTTCGACCTGATCAAGCCGCCCGCCGACGTCACCGTCGCGATGGTCGCTCCCAAGGGGCCCGGGCACCTGGTGCGCCGCCAGTTCGTCGACGGCAAGGGCGTGCCCTGCCTGATCGCCGTCGACCAGGACCCGACCGGCGAGGGCGAGGCGCTGGCGTTGTCCTACGCCAAGGCCATCGGCGGCACCCGTGCCGGCGTGATCAAGACCACCTTCAAAGACGAGACCGAGACCGACCTGTTCGGTGAGCAAACCGTGTTGTGCGGTGGCACAGAGGAATTGGTGAAGGCTGGTTTCGACGTGATGGTCGAGGCCGGCTACGCGCCGGAGCTGGCGTACTTCGAGGTGCTGCACGAGCTCAAGCTGATCGTCGACCTGATGTACGAGGGCGGTATCTCGCGGATGTACTACTCGGTGTCCGATACCGCGGAGTACGGCGGGTATCTCTCGGGTCCGCGTGTCATCGACGCCGACACCAAGGAGCGGATGCGTGGCATCCTGCGCGACATCCAGGACGGCACCTTCGTCAACAAGCTGGTCGCCGACGTCGAGGGCGGCGGCAAGCAGCTGGCCGAGCTGCGCAAGCAAAACGCCGAGCACCCCATCGAGGTCACCGGGAAGAAGCTGCGCGGCCTGATGAGCTGGGTGGACCGCCCGATCACGGAGACGGCGTAACGACTTCTGTCGGGATTCTCCCGACGCAGAGCACCTCGTCGAGGGTTGCCGTGCGCAGCCCGGCCGCGGCGGCCCGTCGACCGAGTTCGGCCACGGGATCGCGATCGGTACCGCGGATACCGCCCGCACGATCCAGGCGGGCGGTATCGAACATGGCCGGGCCGTTTGCCATCGCCTCGGTCAGCACGTAGCGAGCGCCATCGGGCGTCCGGCGTACCGCCGGATCCGCCGGCTGGGCGTCGGTCAGCTGCACCGCATCGGCCACGTTGATTCCCACCTGGAACACCTGTGTTTCGGCGTCGAACACGGCCCTTAGGCGGGTGATGAGGCTGTCGTGTGCAAAAAACCGCCAGCCCGCGTTGAGGTGCAGCCAGAACCGTCCCTCGATCTGGTCCCGGAGCCGCGCGAGTTGGGCGCCCGTCGCGTCCTCGTGGCCGGCGCGGCAAAAGTCAAGGAATCCGTACCGCTCGAGGAGCGTCGCGCGGTCCTGCGCGGACAGGCCGGACGCGACGACGAGGAATCGCCCGACCCGCGACGCATCGGTGCAGCAGTTCAGGAACGAATTGAGCGTTTGCTGCAAGTGCGTCGGATCGCGGCCGGCGATAATGCTGACGACGACCTCGGCGTCGCGCCGGCCGGCGACCAGGCTGCGGGCCAGCGCGGCCGGGTAGGCGGCCGACTCTTCGATCAGCGTTGGCGCACAAGCGTTGCGATTTTCGATGATCCGTTGCCGGTCGTCGTCGGGGAGGTCGGATCGGGCCAGGATGCGCCGGTTCAGCGTGAGCTCCTCCTGGTGCTTGCCGATCCAGTGCGCGCACACCGCCTGCTCGTCGTTTGCCTGCCAGGTGTAGATATCTTCGCCCACAAACAGCGTGTCGTCTTCGGGAAGCGGGATTTCGCCGGCGCACTTGGCGAACAGGTAGCCGAGCCAGTGGCGATCATCGAGGCGGTACGGAAAGGCGATGCCGTACAGCGGTTCCGCGCGCGTCGGCCGGAACTCCCAGGCCCGCAGGAAGGCGTCCTGTACCTCCGGCCACGGTTCGCGCAGTCGCCACATCGAATCCGCGATCCGCCACTTCGCGAAGTAGACCTCTTCTTCCCAACCGCCCAGGTCGACGCGCCGCGCATACCACTTGCGGGCGCTGGCGAAGTCGCCCAGATCGTAGAAGCTCTGGGCCAGGTAGAAGACCGCGCGACTATCCTCGGGGTTTCGTTCGACCTCGGCCAGCAACAGATCGCGGTCGCGCGCGTACTTCTGCGGGTTCAGGTTGCGGGCCCCGAGGCGACGCGACTCGATGTGGTAGTCGCCCTCCAGGCGCGCAACGCTGTACGGGTCATCGCAGTCGACGTATTCATGGACGACCCCAACGTACTGGAAACCCAACCCGTCGCGGAACAGGTTCGCGCGCCAGCAGATCTCGCAGGCGTCTTTGATGCGCAGCTCGTAGAGATCGGCGCTGAGCCCGTCGAAATCGGGTGTGCCGGTGAGCGTGTCGTCGGCGTCCAAGACCCAGATGTAGTCGCCGTGGCCCCGTGCCAGGGCCAATGCCTCGGAACGGTTGTGGCCGAAGTTGCGCCACGGTCGCTCGTGCAGCTCACCGGGTATGCCGAGGCGGGCCATGTGATCGCGGATCAGGTCCTGGGTCCCGTCCTCGGATCCGGTGTCCACGATCACCCACGAACTGATGTAGGGCGCGACCGCGTCGAGCGTCTCGGCGATGATGTGCGACTCGTCTCGCACGATCATGTTGACGCAGATCGCGGGGCGCCTGGTCGACGGGGTCGGCGGGGTCGGCGGGGTCGGCGGGTCGGACACGTCGCGATCGTACCCAGCGACCCTCGGTGACCCCCAAGTGCCGCTGGCCGCGCCGAAACTTAAGCCGCGGTGGCCCTTCTCGGGTGCATGGGTGGTGTATGGCTTACGTGTCGCGGAGGCGCCCGGCCGTGCGGACCACGCGGCGGGCCAGGTGCTCGAGCGCGTTGTCGGTGGCGTCATCGAACGCGTCGATGTTGTCGTGGGTGGACACCAGGCTCACGCCGTACGGGTTGCCGTCGACGAACTTGCACGGATCGGTGTATCCGGGCGGCACGATGATGCCGCCGAAATGCATCAGCGTGATGTAGAGCGCGAGCAGGGTGGTCTCCTGACCGCCGTGGACGGTGTTGGAGGACGTGAAGCCCGCATACACCTTGTCGGCCAGCTTGCCCTCGGCCCACAGCCCGCCCAGCGAGTCCAGGAAGGTGCGCAATTGCGCTGCGGGCGAGCCGAATCGGGTCGGCGATCCGAAGATCACGGCGTCCGCCCACACGATGTCGTCGCCGGTGGCGGAGGGAAGGTCTTTCGTGGCTTCGTAATTCGCGGTCCAGGCCGGGTTGTGAGCGAACGACGCCGGGTCGTGGGTTTCGGCGACGTGCCGCAGTCGGACCTCGGCGCCCGCGGCTTCGGCCGCCGCTGCGACGCGCTTTGCCATCGTGGTGCCATGACCGGTGGCGGAGTAGTAGATGATCGCAAGTTTCGTCATGGCGCCAGCCTAGGCATCGCGTTGATCCCGAATTCGCGGCGGAGCAGCGTGCGGGCCGCGTAGTAGCCGCACATGCCGTGCACACCGGGGCCGGGCGGGGTGGCGGCAGAACACAGATACACCTTGGGAATTGGTGTACGCCAAGGGTTCACGCGTAGGGTAGGTCCGACGATGGCGTGCCGGACCGTATTGCTGCCCACGCTGATGTCCCCGCCGACGTAGTTGGCGTTGTGGTCGGCCAGCTGCGCGGCCGGCACCGCGCGGGCGGCCACCACGACGTCACGGAACCCGGGTGCGAACCGTTCGACGACCCCGGTGACGGCCTCGGTCGGGTCGACGGTGGACCCCGACGGCACGTGGGCATAGGTCCAGAAGGGACGTCGACCGTCGGCATCGATGCGGCCGGGATCGGCGTTGTGCGGGGACGAGGCCAGTACCATCGGCCATTGCGCGTGGCGACCGGCGGCGACGTCCGCCTCGGCCCGGGCCATCTGCTCGCGGGTGCCGCCGAGGTGAAGGGTCGGTGCCCGCCTTAGCCGCGGGTCCGACCAGGGAATGTCGTCGCTGAGCACGAAGTCGACCTTGGCGGCCGCCCCAGCTCCAAATCGGTAGCGGCGTAACGCTTTAGCGAATCCCGACGGAACGGCGTCCCCGTACACCCGCAGCAGGGCGGTCGGTGCCGTGTCGAAAACCACGACCGAGCCCGCGGGGCCGGGTGGCGAAGTGACCTCGATGCCGGCCGTCAGCTCACCGCCGTGCGCTCGCAGATCAGCGATCAACGCATCGCTGATCGTCCGGGTGCCACCAACCGGAATCGGCCAGCCGACCGCGTGGGCGAGTGTGGCCAGCATCAACCCCGCACCGGCCGAGGCCAGCGACGGCAGCGGTGTAATCGCATGCGCGGCAACGCCGCTGAACAATGCGCGACCGTCCTCCCCGCCCAACGACCCCCACGCCGGGGTGCCCTGGGCCAGCGTCCGCAGCCCGACACGCAGCGCGCTCGTTAACGAGCCGGGGATCGAACGTTTGTCGCCGAGCAGCAGTGCGATCACGGCCGCCCAGTCCGTCACCAACGGGCCGAGCAGGCGCCGCCACGAGCCGCCGTCGTCCAGTTCGGCGCAGGTGCGCGCCAGATCGCGGTAGGCGATGGCCGCGGGCCGGCCCGGCAACGGGTTGGCGTAGGCGATCTCGGGTACCGCCAGCGTCACACCGCGTACCGGCAGGTCAAACTCCGCGAAGAACGGCGATGCGAGCGCCATCGGGTGCACCGCCGAGCACACATCGTGTAGCACTCCGGCAAATTCGAAATCGGCCGCGCTGCGCGCGCCGCCGCCGAAGCTCGGCTGCGCTTCGATGACCTGCACCTTCAGGCCGGCGCGGGCACAGACTACGGCCGTCGCGAGCCCGTTGGGCCCGCTGCCGATGACGGTGACGTCCACGCCTCGATTACAGCCGATTACGCTGTCGGCGTGAACCTGCCTGTTGTGTTAATCGCCGACAAACTCGCCCAATCGACCGTTGCAGCCCTCGGAGACCAGGTGGAGGTGCGCTGGGTAGACGGTCCCGACCGGGAAAAGCTGCTGGCCGCGGTGCCCGAGGCGGACGCGCTGCTGGTGCGGTCGGCCACCACCGTCGACGCCGAGGTGCTGGCGGCGGCCACGAAGCTGAAGATCGTCGCCCGCGCCGGGGTCGGTTTGGACAACGTCGACGTCGACGCTGCCACCGCGCGCGGCGTGCTGGTGGTCAATGCCCCGACGTCGAACATCCACAGCGCCGCCGAGCACGCCATCGCGCTGCTGCTGTCCGCATCCCGGCAGATCGCGCAGGCCGACGCGTCGCTGCGCGAGCACGCGTGGAAGCGGTCGTCGTTCTCGGGCACCGAGATTTTCGGGAAGACCGTCGGCGTGGTGGGGCTGGGCCGGATCGGCCAGCTGGTCGCGTCGCGGTTGGCGGCCTTCGGCACGCACATCGTGGCGTACGACCCCTACGTGGCACCGGCGCGGGCCGCGCAGCTCGGCATCGAACTGCTGTCCCTGGACGACCTGCTGGCGCGTGCCGACTTCATCTCGGTGCACCTGCCCAAGACGTCGGAAACGGCGGGCCTGATCGACAAGGAGGCGCTGGCGAAGACCAAGCCGGGCGTCATCATCGTCAACGCGGCGCGCGGCGGCCTGGTGGACGAGGCGGCGCTGGCCGACGCGATCAGCAGCGGGCACGTCCGCGCGGCCGGTCTCGACGTGTTCTCCAAGGAGCCGTGCACCGACAGCCCCCTGTTCGAATTGCCTCAGGTGGTCGTCACACCGCATCTGGGCGCCTCCACCGCCGAGGCCCAGGACCGCGCCGGCACCGATGTGGCCGAGAGCGTGCGGCTGGCCCTGGCGGGCGAGTTCGTGCCCGACGCGGTCAACGTCGGCGGGGGAGTGGTCAACGAGGAGGTGGCGCCCTGGCTGGACCTGGCGCGCAAGCTGGGGGTGCTGGCCGCGGCGCTGTCCGCCGGCCTGCCGGCGTCGTTGTCGGTGCAGGTGCGCGGCGAGCTGGCTGCCGAAGACGTGGAGGTGCTGCGGCTTTCGGCGCTGCGCGGGCTGTTCTCGGCGGTGATCGAGGATGCCGTGACGTTCGTCAACGCGCCGGCGCTGGCCGCCGAACGGGGCGTGTCCGCCGAGATCAGCAAGGCTTCGGAGAGCCCCAACCATCGCAGCCTCGTGGACGTGCGCGCGGTCGGCGCCGACGGCTCCGTCGTCAACGTCGCCGGCACGTTGTCCGGGCCGCAACAGGTGGAGAAGATCGTGCAGATCAACGGCCGCAGCTTCGACCTGCGCGCCCAGGGCACGAACCTGGTGATCAATTACGCCGACCAACCCGGGGCGTTGGGCAAGATCGGCACCCTGCTCGGTGCCGCCGGAGTCAACATCCAGGCCGCGCAGCTGTCCGAGGACGCCGAGGGCCCGAGCGCAACGATCCTGCTGCGGCTGGACCAGGACGTCCCGGCGGATGTGCGGTCGGCGATCTCGGCGGAGGTCGGCGCCAACAAGCTCGAAGTGGTTGATCTTTCGTGAGCGCGCCGCTGAAACTGGCGATCGTGGCCGGCGACGGGATCGGTCCGGAGGTGATCGCCGAGGCCGTCAAGGTCCTCGACGTGGTCCGGCCTGGAGTCGAGAAGACCAGCTACGACCTGGGCGCGAAGCACTACCACGCCACCGGCGAGATACTGCCGGACTCGGTGATCGGCGAACTGCGCGAGCACGACGCGATCCTGTTGGGAGCGATCGGTGACCCGTCGGTCCCCAGCGGGGTACTGGAGCGGGGTCTGTTGTTGCGGCTGCGCTTCGAGCTGGACCATCACGTCAATCTGCGGCCCTCCCGGCTGTACCCAGGCGTGAGCAGCCCGCTGGCGGGCGATCCCGAGATCGACTTCGTGGTGGTGCGCGAGGGCACCGAGGGTCCCTACACCGGAAACGGCGGCGCGATCCGTGTCGGCACGCCCAACGAGGTGGCCACCGAGGTCAGCGTGAACACCGCGTTCGGCGTGCGCCGGGTAGTGGAATACGCGTTCGAGCGGGCCCGGCAGCGTCGCAAGCACCTGACGCTGGTGCACAAGAACAACGTGCTCACGTTCGCCGGGCCGCTGTGGTCGCGGACGGTACAGGCGGTCGGCGAAAAGTACCCCGATGTCGAGGTCGCCTATTCACATGTCGATGCGGCCACCATCTTCTTGGTTACCGACCCCGGTCGCTTTGACGTGATCGTCACCGACAACCTGTTCGGCGACATCATCACCGACCTCGCGGCGGCGGTGTCCGGCGGTATCGGCCTGGCCGCCAGCGGCAACATCGATGCCACCCGGACCAACCCGTCGATGTTCGAGCCGGTGCACGGCAGCGCGCCCGACATCGCCGGTCAGGGCGTCGCCGATCCAACCGCGGCGATCATGTCGGTGGCGCTGCTGCTTGGCCATCTGGGCGAGGATCAAGCCGCCGCCCGGGTGGACGGGGCCGTGGAGAGTTTTCTGGCGACTCGCGGCGACGAGCGGCTATCCACCAGCGAAGTCGGCGAACGGATCGCGTCCGCCCTCTAGCTTCGGGGGATTGTTCTCCCGCTTGGTTTCTCGCTCGGCTTGCAGGCCGGGCGGGAGCAGGCGGGTCGGCACCAACGGCACCGCCGCCAGCGGGAACAGTCCGCACAGCGCCCAGGCCTGGGAGTAGGACGCCGCGGCGATCAACGCACCGAAGGCGGGACCCGCGGTGGCCGCCGTGAGCCGCTGGGTGGTGTTCTGGATGCCCAGTGCGCGCCCGCTCCAGAACGGTCCGGCGAATTCGGTGATCGCGGTCGCCTCCAGCCCGTTGTCGAGCACCGCGAGCACCGACACGGCGATCATGAGCAGCACGTCATATCGCGAACCCTGGTTGTCGACCAACGCGAGCAGGAACAGGGCCGACGCGGTGGTGATCGCGATGATGCGGACCGGTCGCATTCGTGACCCGACGCGGTCGGACCAGCGCCCGACCAGGACGCGGCCCACCGCGCCGAGCAGCTGCGCGACGGTCACCAGACCGCCCGCCTTTGCGACCGACCAGCCGTGGTGATCCATCAGCCAGACCAGCATGAACGTCACCGTCACCGCCTGAGGCATCATCAGCAGTCCCGCGACCGCATGAATCCGCCACAGCGCGAAGGACCCTCGATACGGGTTGGCCAATTCCTGCTCGGTGGCCGTATGCCGGGGTTTTCGGGGCGGGTCGACTATCCCGATCGCACTGGCGACCGCGGACACCATGCACAGCAGCGCCGGAAACATCAGCCCCGCACTCGGGTCGCGTTCGGTCAGCTCGGGTATCACCAAGGCGCCCAGGGCGATTCCCAGCGGTTGCGCGGTCTGGCGGATGCCCATCGCCAGGCCGCGTTTGTTCGCCGGGAACCAGCCCGAAACCAACCCGCCGCCGGCGGTATTCGAGCTGGCGGCCGCCATGCCGCCGATGAACAGGAAAACGCCCATCGCCACCATCGAGTGGACCGTTGCCGCGGCATAGGTCGCGGCCCCGGTGAGCGCCGAACCCACGGTCATCACGATCCGCTCGCCGAGCCGGTCCGTGAGGTAGCCCCACAGAAACAGCGTCACCACCATGCCCCAGCTGGGCATCGACGCCAGCAGCCCGGCCTCGGCCAACGAGGTGCCGCGGGCGGCGACGAGCGAGGGGATAAGGAAGGCAACGCCGTTGATGAAAAGGAAGGAGCTTGACGTCACGCCCACCGAGATCAGCGTGACCGACCAGCGTGCGCCCGCGCTCAACGAGTCCGGCGTGGTCGGGTCTGCCCGCACCGGACCATGCTTGCACACGAACGTGATCCGCGACGCCGGGCCGCGGTTCGCTGGCGAGCAGACGTAAATTCGCATGTTCTGTTGCCAAAAATCGCGATTCTGCGTCTGCTCGCGGGCCCGCAGCGCCCGGGCTGCGCCGCGCTCGCGACCATCACTAGGCTCAAGCGAATGCGTCTTGGTCGAATCGCCAGCCCCGACGGCGTCGCCTTCGTCAGCGTCGAGGATGGGCCCAATGGAATGACGGCCCGTGAGATCGCCGAGCATCCGTTCGGCACGCCGACCTTCACCGGGCGGTCGTGGCCACTTGCCGATGTCCGGCTGCTGGCTCCGATGCTCGCCGGCAAGGTGGTCTGCGTCGGTAAGAACTATGCGGACCACATCGCCGAGATGGGCGGCCAAATGGGCCCGGCCCCGGCCGACCCGGTGATTTTCCTCAAGCCCAACACCGCGATCATCGGCCCGAATGTGCCGATTCGCCTGCCCGCCAATGCATCACCCGTGCACTTCGAGGGCGAGCTGGCGCTGGTGGTGGGCCGGCCGTGCAAGGATGTCCCGGCCGCCCAAGCCGCGGAAAACATCCTCGGCTACACCATTGCGAACGACGTGTCGGCGCGCGATCAACAAAAGGCCGACGGCCAGTGGACCCGGGCCAAAGGGCACGATAGCTTCTGCCCGGTCGGGCCGTGGATCACCACCGATGTCGACCCGGCCGATCTCGAATTGCGCACCGAAGTCAACGGCGACGTCAAGCAACACAGCCGGACCTCGCTGATGATTCACGACGTCGGCGCCATCGTGGAATGGATCTCGGCGGTGATGACCTTGCTGCCCGGGGATCTCGTCCTTACCGGAACACCCGCGGGCGTCGGTCCCATCGAGGACGGCGACACCGTCTCCATCACCATCGAGGGAATCGGCACCCTTACCAATCCCGTAGTCCGCAAAGGAAAGCCTTGACCTCAACCCCAGGAGCAGAAGCCGTTCGGGTCCGATTCTGCCCGTCGCCCACCGGAACTCCACATGTCGGGATGGTGCGCACCGCGCTGTTCAACTGGGCCTACGCCCGGCACACCGGCGGCACCTTCGTCTTCCGCATCGAGGACACCGATGCCGAGCGCGACAGCGAGGAAAGCTACCTGGCGCTGCTGGACGCTCTGCGCTGGCTCGGCCTGACGTGGGACGAGGGGCCGGAGGTGGGCGGGCAGTATGGCCCGTACCGGCAGTCGGAGCGCTCCGAGATCTACCGCGATGTGGTGGACCGGTTGTTGGCGGCTGGTGAGGCCTACCACGCGTTTTCGACGCCCGAGGAGGTCGAGGCCCGACATGTCGCCGCCGGCCGCAATCCCAAGCTGGGCTACGACAACTTCGACCGTGATCTGACCGACGCGCAGCGTTCGGCCTACCTGGCCGAGGGCCGCCAGCCGGTGGTACGGCTGCGGATGCCAGACGACGATCTCAGTTGGCATGACCTGGTGCGGGGAACCACCACGTTCGCGGCGGGTTCGGTGCCCGACTTCGCGTTGACCCGTGCCAGCGGAGATCCCTTGTACACCTTGGTCAACCCGACTGACGACGCGCTGATGAAGATCACCCACGTGCTGCGCGGCGAGGACCTCCTGTCGTCGACCCCACGCCAGCTTGCGCTGTACCAGGCGCTGATCCGGATCGGCGTCGCCGAGCGGGTTCCCGAATTCGCCCACCTTCCATCGGTATTGGGGGAGGGCAACAAGAAGCTCTCCAAACGGGATCCGCAGTCGAACCTGTTCGCCCACCGGGACCGGGGCTTCATCCCCGAAGGGCTGCTGAACTACCTTGCGTTACTTGGCTGGGCGATCTCCGACGACCACGACCTGTTCAATCTCGCCGAGATGGTGGCCGCGTTCGATGTTGTCGACGTCAACTCCAACCCGGCGCGGTTCGACCAGAAGAAGGCCGACGCGCTCAACGCCGAACACATCCGGATGCTCGACGCCGACGATTTCGCCGGCCGGCTGCGCGACTACTTGGCGGGGCATGGCCATCACCTCGAGCTGGACCCGGCGGGATTCGCCGAAGTGGCCGAGCTGGTTCAGACCCGCATCGTGGTGCTCGGGGACGCGTGGGACCTGCTGAAGTTCCTCAATGACGACGAGTACGCCATCGACCCGAAGGCCGCCGCCAAGGAACTGGGCCCCGACGCCGGCCCCGTTCTCGAGGCCGCTTTGGCCGCCCTGGTCGCGCTGGACGGTGCGGCGGACTGGACGACGCCAAACATCGAGCACGCCCTCAAGGGCGCTCTCATCGACGATCTCGGCCTCAAACCGCGCAAGGCGTTCGGGCCCATCCGGGTTGCCGCCACCGGAACCACGATCAGCCCCCCGTTGTTCGAATCGCTGGAGCTCCTCGGCCGCGATCGCAGCATTGCGCGGCTGCGGGCAGCGCGCGACGACGCGTGCTGATTATTTGGTAGTGTGCACAGGGCTTACAACGGCTGGCAGCGACGGCCTCAGGACGCTAATTTTGGTCCGAAATTGCTGCTGAGCAGCGGTTTTAGGCAGCCAATGGGGTATGGTGTAATTGGCAACACAGGTGATTCTGGTTCACCCATTCTAGGTTCGAGTCCTGGTACCCCAGCCAACTTCGTCATCGCGCGGGTCATGTCGAGGATCATTGCGAGGCTCATTGCGAGGCCCACTTCCAGCGATTAGGAGCGATTAGGTGGGCATATCCGAGTGAGCTATGCTGACTGCTCGGATCGATTCTGGCCCCGTCGTCTAGCGGCCTAGGACGCCGCCCTCTCACGGCGGTAGCGTGGGTTCGAATCCCATCGGGGCTACAAATCGACGGCGAGCAGACGCAAAATCGCCCAATTTCGTGGCGAAATGGTGCGATTTTGCGTCTGCTCGCCGGGTCAATCGGTCCCCAGCACTGCCGGGGCGGTTGTCCCGCCGACCGGCATGGCCGGCAATCCGAGCTTGCGGTGGTCCCAGGAGCGCGCCCGTTGGGGCACGATGCGCACGCAGACCCGCTTGTTCATCATCTGCTCGACGATGGGCTTCATGTCGTCGCTGTAGGGGCCGGTGTAGCGCTCGAACACGCTGACCCCCACCCGATGCGACACTTCGGGATCGTCGACGATCTCCGCGACGCCTTCGAAGGACACCCCGCGCAGCGTGTCATACGTGTCGCCGCCCTCGATCAGGAAGCTCATCCGCGGGTCCCGCTTGAGGTTGACCGCCTTTTGCGACTTGGCCTTGGTCTCCAGCCAGATTTCGCCGTCGACCACGGCGTACCACATGGCGGTCAGATGCGGCTGACCGTCGGGACCGACGGTGGCCAGCGTCCCGGTGCGGCTCTTGACGACGAAATCGCCGATCTCATCCTCGGTCATGACGATGGTCGCGCGCTGATTGGTTCCCATCGCGCCAGTGTGTCAGGCCGTCCCGGAAGCACCAACAGCGGCGCGTAGGGTGCCCCGGCCGGCTCCGGGCGACCCGCTAGAGACGTCGGGTGAGTTCTTCAGCCGCGGACATCAGGTCGGCGGCCCAGCGCGCACCCGGACGCCGCCCCATCCGGTCGATGGGCCCGGACACGGATATGGCGGCGATCACCACGCCGCGGCCGTCGCGCACCGGCGCCGACACGCTCGCCACGCCCGGCTCGCGCTCGGCCACGCTCTGCGCCCAACCGCGCCGGCGCACTTCGGTCAGCACCCGGTCGGTGAATTTGGCTGTCGGCAATACGGCTTCGCGGGTGGCGGCGTCGCTATGGGCCAGTAGCACTTTGGCCCCCGAACCCGCCGTCATCGGCAATCGCGCGCCGACCGGGACCGTATCGCGAAGCCCCGCAGGAGGTTCCAGCGCGGCCACGCACACCCGCGACGTGCCCTCGCGGCGGTATAGCTGAACGCTTTCGCCGGTGGTCTCGCGCAGCCGGGGCAGCACCGCGGCGCCGGCCGCCAGCAGCGGGTCGTTGACCTGAGCCGCGAGTTCGGTGACCGCGGGACCGAGCCGCCAATGGCCCGCATCGTCGCGTGCCAGCAGGCGATGAACCTCGAGGGCGGCCGCCAGGCGATATGCGGTGGCTCTGGGCAAGCCGGTTCTTTCACACAGTTCGGCCAAACCGCAGGGGGATTCCGCGATCGCGTGCAGCAAGCTCACGGCTTTGTCGAGGACGCCGATGCCGCTATGCTGTCTCATAGGGAGATACTAGCGTCTCGCATTCTGAGATAACACTTCAGTTTGACCGGCGAGCCGCGGACGACGGAATCGAGGCGCTTCGAGATGGAATCCGAGATGGAGAAGACAGCCGAAAGGCCGCGCACACTGGCCGAGAAGGTATGGGACGACCACGTTGTGGTGTCCGGTGAGGGCAGCTCGCCCGACGTGATCTATATCGACCTGCATTTGACGCACGAGGTAACCAGCCCGCAGGCCTTCGACGGTCTCCGGTTGGCCGGCCGACGGGTGCGCCGGCCCGACCTGACGGTGGCCACCGAGGATCACAACGTGCCCACCACCGACATCGACAGGCCGATCGCCGACCCGGTGTCGCGCGTCCAGGTCGAGACGTTGCGGCGAAACTGCGCCGAATTCGGTGTGCCGCTGTATTCGATGGGCGATATCGAGCAGGGCATCGTGCATGTCGTCGGGCCCCAGTTGGGCCTCACCCAACCGGGAATGACGATCGTGTGCGGCGACAGCCACACCTCCACGCATGGCGCCTTCGGTGCGCTGGCGATGGGCATCGGCACCTCGGAGGTCGAGCACGTGCTCGCCACTCAGACGCTGCCGTTGCGGCGGTTCAAGACAATGGCGGTCAATGTCGATGGGGTTTTGCCCGCCGGCGTGACGGCCAAGGACATCATCCTGGCGTTGATCGCCAAGATCGGCACGGGCGGTGGACAGGGCTACGTCATCGAATACCGCGGCAGCGCCATCGAATCGCTGTCGATGGAAGGCCGGATGACGGTCTGCAACATGAGCATTGAAGCCGGCGCCCGGGCGGGAATGGTGGCGCCCGACGACACCACCTACGAGTTCATCCGCGGCCGCCCGCACGCCCCGACCGGTGCGCAGTGGGATGCCGCAGTCGCGTACTGGCGGCAGCTGCGCAGCGACGCCGATGCCGTCTTTGACACCGAGGTCTATCTCGACGCGGCGGAGTTGAGCCCGTTCGTCACGTGGGGGACGAACCCCGGCCAGGGGGTTCCGCTGGCCGCCGCCGTTCCCGATCCCGAACTGATGACCGACGACAGCGCGCGGCAGTCGGCCGAGAAAGCATTGGCGTACATGGACCTTCGGCCCGGCACGCCGATGCGCGATATCCCCGTCGACGTCGTGTTCGTCGGTTCGTGCACCAACGGCCGCATCGAAGACCTGCGTGTGGTCGCCGACGTGTTGCGCGGACGCAAGGTGGCCGAGCGGGTGCGGATGTTGGTCGTGCCGGGCTCAATGCGGGTGCGCGCGCAGGCCGAAGCCGAAGGGCTTGGCGAGATCTTCACCGCCGCAGGGGCCGAATGGCGTCAGGCGGGCTGTTCGATGTGCCTTGGTATGAACCCAGATCAGCTTGCCGCCGGGGAGCGGTGTGCTTCGACGTCCAACCGCAACTTCGAAGGGCGTCAGGGCAAGGGCAGCCGTACACATTTGGTGTCCCCGGCCGTCGCCGCCGCCACCGCGGTTCGCGGCACGCTGTCCGCGCCGGCCGATTTGAATTGATGTGACACCACTTACAGGAATCAGGGACTTAAGGAATCAGGGCCAATGAGGATTAGGACCAATCAGGATTAGGAGATGAGCATGGAAGCTTTTCGCACCCACACCGGTATCGGTGTGCCACTGCGGCGGTCCAATGTCGACACCGACCAAATCATACCGGCGGTCTTTTTAAAGGTTGTCACCCGAACCGGTTTCGAGGATGGGTTGTTTTCGAACTGGCGGGCGGATCCGTCATTCGTGCTAAACCTCAGTCCCTTTGACAGAGGCTCAGTCTTGGTCGCCGGCCCCGATTTCGGGACCGGATCGTCGCGCGAACACGCGGTGTGGGCACTCATGGACTACGGATTCCGGGTCGTTATCTCGTCTCGATTCGGTGACATTTTCCGGGGCAACGCGGGCAAGGCGGGGTTGTTGGCGGCCGAAGTTGACCAAGACGGCGTGGAACTTCTTTGGAAGCTCATCGAGCAGAGTCCGGGCTTGGAAATCACTGCCAATCTTCAAGATCGAAATATCACCGCGGGAACGACGGTGCTGCCGTTCAAGATTGACGACTACACCGCCTGGCGGCTACTCGAAGGACTCGACGATATAGCCCTTACGCTGCGGAAACTCGACGAAATCGAGAATTTTGAGGCGGCTATCCCGGACTGGAAACCGCGCACTCTGCCCGCCTCTTGAAGGGTCGGCTGAGGCGGATTTTCTTCTCGCTTACCTAACTAAACGGAGCCGGATTTGGGGCCGCGCCACCTGCCAAGGGGGGCAACCGGATTGCGGAAATGTCGGCCGTTTGAGCGTGAAATTGCGCGTGGCTCTTGGAAATCAGTGGGGTAAGGGTTTACCGTGTCCACTAGTCGGTCCAAAACGAGGACCACTGGCTTGGAGGATATGGATGAACAAAGCAGAGCTCATAGATGTGCTCACACAGAAATTGGGCTCGGATCGTCGGCAGGCGACCGCCGCCGTCGAGAATGTCGTCGACACCATTGTGCGTGCGGTTCACAAGGGTGACAGCGTCACCATTACCGGGTTCGGTGTGTTCGAGCAGCGTCGCCGTGCCGCGCGCGTCGCCCGCAATCCGCGTACCGGCGAGACGGTGAAGGTGAAGCCGACGTCCGTCCCGGCGTTCCGTCCGGGTGCCCAATTCAAGGCGGTTGTGTCTGGCGCACAGAAGCTTCCGTCGGAAGGGCCCGCTGTCAAGCGTGGTGTTGTGGCGAGCGCGGCCAAGAGGACCGCCGCCAAGAGGACCACTGCTGGGGCCAAGAAGGCCGCGACCAAGGCGCCGGCCAAGAAGGCCGCCACCAAGGCGCCGGCCAAGAAGGCCGTCACCAAGGCGCCGGCCAAGAAGGCCGCCACCAAGGCACCGGCCAAGAAGGCCACCACGGCTGCCAAGACGACCGCCAAGAAGGTGACCAAGGTGGTCAAGAAGGTCGCCGCCAAGGCTCCCGTGCGCAAGGCGGCAACCAAGGCTCCGGCCAAGAAGGCAACGGCGGCAAAGAGGCCGGCCAGCAAGGCGCCTGCAAAGAAGGCACCTGCCAAGCGCGGCCGCAAGTAAACCGATAGGCAGTATCAGACGCAGATGCCCTTCGGGGGTGGCAATGCCCCCGAAGGGCATTCGCGCGTCAGGCCCGCACGTTGGCGGCCAGCGCGCCGCCGATGTGGTCGGCCGCATTCAGCCGGCCGTCCGAGAGCGACAGCACCCAGGTGCTGCCCTTGTGGTTGCGGGATTTGTCGGGGCTTATGCCGTCGCGTTCGCACCACCACTCGATCAGGTCCGGAATCACCTTGCCCTGTGAGCAGATGACCGGCGTGCCTTTCTGCGCGGCGATCCGCAGCACCCGGCGTCGGGCGCGTTTGGGGTTCTTCGCGTAGGCCTCTTCAGTCAGGGTGGTCTCGTTGCGAATGGGCACACCAAGTTCCGCCGCGAGCGGCTCTACCGTCTGGTGGCAGCGCAGCCGGTCGGCCGCATAGACATCGGTGGCGCCGAAGGCCAGCAGCTGCGGAATCAGCGCCTCCGCCTGCGCACGGCCCCTCTTGTCCAGGGGCCGTTTGGTGTCGTCTCCCGAGAAGCGTGACTTACTGCCGGCGGTGCCGTGCCGGACCACCAGCACGGTTTTTGTGCCAAGTGGCTGTTTAGCGAACCGGCGCAGGACTTTTCGATCCGCGGCGTATTCGAGCTTCTTCATCGCATCGGCGATCGGCAGCCAGATCAGCTCGTCGACCTCGCGGCCCGCGTTGAAGTCCCCGCCGGTGCTGCGCGCCGCCCAGTAGTACACCTTCTTGACGCCCGGGTCGATCGGGTAGGTCACCGTCACCAGTCGCCTGCCGAGGATCGCGTGGTGGCCCGTCTCCTCGAACACCTCTCGCAGCGCAGCCACGGGTGCGGTCTCGCCGGGGTCCACTTTGCCCTTGGGCAGCGACCAGTCGTCGTAACGGGGCCGGTGGATCACGGCGATCTCGACGGCCGAATTGGCCGCGCCTGCCGTCGGGGCGGAGTTGCCCCCGCGGGCCGACTTGGCCCCGTCGGGTGAACCGGCGGCACCGGGCCGCCACAGTATCGCGCCGGCGGCATACACGATTCGATTCCGTGGGCGCCGACCGGCCGAAATGGTCTGGATCGACACCTTAACTCCTGCAGCTCAATTCGGGCGCGCCGTGCACGGTCGGCGATGTGGCGGAAATTCCCGGAATCACCGTGCGGCGTTAGGCGCTGCGGTGCCGCTCCATCAAAGATACTTGGTGGTCGCGCACGCTGTGACCCTCACGTGGCGACGCGGTCCATTGCCCGTCGGGCCCCAGTTCCCAGCACCGGGTGGCGGGGTCCAGTGCGGACTCGTACAAGTCGTTGAGATACGCGGTGAGCCGCGGGTCCTTGACCTGAACCAGTACTTCGACGCGGCGGTCGAGGTTGCGGTGCATCATGTCGGCGCTGCCGATCCAGACTTCGTTGATGCCATGGAAATCAATAATTCGCGAGTGCTCGAGGAATCGGCCCAGGATCGAGCGGACCACAATGTTTTCCGAGAACCCTTGCACGCCCGGGCGCAGTGCGCAGATGCCGCGCACCACGACCTCGACCCGCACACCCGCCTGCGACGCGCGATACAGCGCATCGATGACCTGCTCGTCGACAAGAGCGTTCATCTTCATCCGGATCCGCCCGCCACCGCTTTGGCGGTGGGCATGCACCTCGCGCTCGACGCGCTCGATGATGCCCGTGCGGATGCTGTGCGGGGCCACCAGAAGGTTGCGGTAGGACACCTTGCGCGAGTAGCCGGTGAGGGAGTTGAACAGGTCGGTCAGGTCGGCCCCGATTTCCGGGGAGGCCGTGAGCAGACCGACGTCCTCGTAGAGGCGCGCCGTCTTGCCGTTGTAGTTCCCGGTCCCGATGTGGCAGTACCGCCGGATCATCGGGCCTTCGCGGCGCACCACCAGGCAGGTCTTGCAGTGCGTCTTGAGGCCGACGTATCCGTAGACGACATGCACGCCCGCCTGCTCTAGGGTGCGCGCCCACTGGATGTTGGCCTGCTCGTCGAAGCGCGCCTTGATTTCGACCATCGCCACCACTTGCTTTCCGGCGGCGGCGGCTTCGATCAGCGCCCGGACGATCGGTGAGTCACCGGACGTGCGGTACAGCGTCTGTTTGATCGCCAGCACATTGGGGTCGGCGGCGGCCTGCTCGATGAACCGCTGCACGCTGGTGGAGAACGATTCATACGGATGATGCAGGAGCACATCGCCTTCGCGCAGCGTCGCGAAGATGCTCCTGGGCGTTTCCCGGTCGGCGAAGGCGGGACTGGTGGCCGGGACGAATGTCGCATCCTTGAGTGCCGGACGGTCCAGGCCGTAGATCTGCCAGAACGACGAGAGATCGAGCAGCCCGGGCACTTCGATGACGTCACCCGGATGCACATCGAGCTCACGCAGCAGCAACTCCAACATGCTCGCGGTCATGTCATCGGCCACCTCGATTCGCACCGGCGACCCGAACCGCCGGCGCGCCAATTCCCGTTCCAGCGCCTGCAGCAGGTCCTCGTCGCGGTCCTCCTCGACCTCGTAATCGGCGTTGCGCGTGATGCGGAACGCGTGATGCTCGACGATTTCCATGCCGGGGAAGAGCACCGGAAGGAAGGCGGCGATCAGCTCTTCCATCGGCAGGTAGCGGACTATCGTCGGCCCCTCGGCCCCATCTGTGCCGTCACGGGATTCGAGTTCGACAAAGCGATCGACGTTGTTGGGCACCTTGACCCGGGCGAAGTGCTGGGCGCCGTCCTCGGGTTGCTTCACGGTGACCGCCAGGTTCAGGCTCAACCCGCTGACGAACGGGAACGGGTGCGCGGGATCGACGGCCAGCGGCGTCAGGACGGGAAACACCTGCTCTGTGAAGTAAGTCGACAGCTGGTCGCGCTCAGCCTGATCCAGATCGGCCCACGTGACGATGTAAATGCCTTCCTCTGCCAGCGCCGGCCGCACCGAATCGAGGAACACGCGCGCGTGCCGGCTCGCGATCTCCTGCGTCCGTTCGCCGATAAGGCCCAGCTGCTCACGCGGCGTCAGCCCGTCGGCGGACAGGGCCGACAGGCCCATCTCGTTGCGGCGCTTGAGGCCGGCCACCCGAACCATGTAGAACTCGTCGAGGTTGGAAGCGAAGATGGCCAGGAACTTGGCACGCTCCAACAACGGCAGTGAGTTGTCGGCGGAGAGCGCGAGCACCCGCGCGTTGAAATCCAGCCAGCTCAGTTCCCGATTGAGGTAACGGTCCTCCGGCAGGGCGTCGTCGATCGCGGCAGGGGTCGCGGCGGGTGGTGCTGTCACGGCCGATTCGCCGTGCTGCCATGTCGTTTCTTCGGGGCGCGCCTCGGCTTCGATTTCAGTCACCATGTGATCATCGCTCATCACCCCGTAGCGCGGCCAGAGCCCAGGGGACAGCCACCCGCCGTTGGCATGCCGTTCACCCGCCTGAAAGGCGCCCGGCCTAACCGCGTGTCACCTGGGTCTAATCGGGTCTAATGGTGCGCGACTGCCCGCGCGGTCGCGGACCCAACCCCGAGATGGCGGGCCGCCGCCAGGTCGGCGGGTGTGTCGACATCGCATCGCAGGCCGGGCCATGCGCCCGTCAGCTCGATCGCGCCCGAACGGCGATGTCGCGCGGCCGAATCCGGCCCGAACCGCGGGTCGAGCGGGGTCCCGAACGCAAAGAGTGCCGAGGTTCCGGTCCCCAGCCGATCGGCGACGAAGCTGCGTTTGTAGTGTCGGGCGGCGGCGATCGCCTCGGACAGTTCCTGTGCTTGCAGCGCGGGCAAATCACCTTGCAGCACAACGACATTAGATAAATCGGTAGTGGCGAAGGAATCGACCAATGCGCCTTCGGCGCTGGCGAGGGCGTTGTTGAGTGGATCGGGATGGCCCTCGGGCGTCGGGTCGGCCAGCACGTCGGCGCCCAGCTTCACCGCTGCGGCCGCGGCGGCTGCATCGGGCGTGACAACGGTGATCGAGCGCACCGACCCGGCGCGTGCTGCCGCGGTCAGGGTGTCGACCAACATGGCCAGCACCACGGTCTCTCGCGTTCGTGCCGAAAAGACCGGGGCCAGCCTGGTCTTCGCGGCGGCCAGCCGCTTGACGGCGATGATCAAGCCGACGTCATCCGCGCCCTCGGCTCGTGTGCCGTCCATGTGGCCATCCTGCCAGCGGTGATCTCCGGTGCAGTGCCCGCCTCGGAGCGTGCGGGCTAAATTAATGTGGCGTCGACCCGCCGCGCCCGGCTTCGCCGCGCTCGCGATCGCCGCGAGTCTGAAGCGCCGGCAAGGCGATCAACGAACGCGCGACAACAGACGGGGGGTGCTCGATGGCCAGCACACAAGGCGCCGTTGCGGTGATGGGCGCCGGTGCATGGGGCACCGCGCTGGCCAAGGTGCTCGCCGACGCGGGAGGGTCTGAGGCAGCAGAGGCAGGGGTGACGCTGTGGGCGCGCCGGCCCGACGTGGTCGAGCAGATCAATGCCACCCGGTACAACCCCGCCTATCTGCCGGGAACGCTGCTGCCGCCCGGCGTCCGGGCCACCGCCGACGCCGAGGAGGCGCTGAACGGCGCAAGGACGGTGTTGCTCGGGGTGCCGGCGCAGATGCTGCGTTCCAATCTCGAGCAATGGAAAGGCTTGTTGAAGGGCTTGTTGGGCGAGGGCGCGACTCTGGTCAGCCTGGCCAAGGGAATCGAGCTGGGCACCCTGATGCGGATGAGTCAGGTGATCGTTTCGGTAACCGGTGCGGATCCCGCACAGATCGCGGTGATTTCGGGGCCCAACCTGGCCAGTGAGATCGCCAGATGCCAGCCCGCGGCCACCGTCATCGCGTGCAGCGATTCCGGCCGCGCGGTCGCGCTGCAACGCATGCTGAACAGCGGGTACTTTCGCCCGTATACCAACAGCGATGTGGTCGGCACCGAGATCGGCGGGGCGTGCAAGAACGTCATCGCGCTCGCGTGCGGGATGGCGGCGGGCGTCGGCCTCGGGGAGAACACCGCGGCGGCGATCATTACCCGCGGCCTGGCGGAGATCATGCGGCTCGGCATCGCGCTCGGCGCCAAGGGCGCGACGCTGGCCGGTCTGGCCGGGGTGGGTGACCTGGTGGCGACCTGTACCTCACCGCATTCGCGTAACCGCTCGATGGGGGAACGCCTGGGGCGGGGGGCAACCATGGAGTCGGCGTCGCAACAGGACGGCCACGTCGTCGAGGGGGTGACGTCGAGTGAGTCGGTGCTCGCCCTGGCCTCGAGTTACGACGTCGAGATGCCGCTCACCGAAGCGGTGCACAGGGTCTGCCACAAGGGGTTGTCGGTGGACCAGGCGATGGCTCTGTTGCTGGGCCGCAGCACGAAGCCCGAATGAGCCCGGCCGGTGCTCATCGAGCCTGAAAACCGCAGCTAGGAGCCCCTGACCCGACGCGCGCGCCGCGAAACCGGTAGCCTCTCTAGGTTGTGACTGCCAGCGATCGGCCAACCGGGCGCCCCGGGTCACGCGGTGACCGCGTGCGAGTCGGCGTCGTTTTCGGTGGGCGCAGCAACGAGCACGCCATCTCATGCGTGTCCGCGGGCAGCATTCTGCGTAACCTCGACCCGCAGCGGTTCGAGGTGGTTGCAGTCGGCATCACCCCGGAAGGTTCGTGGGTGCTCACCGACGGCAACCCCGATGCGCTGGCGATCACCAACCGCCAACTTCCCGGGGTGACCTCCGAATCGGGCACCGAGCTGGCGCTGCCGGCCGATCCGCGCCGCGGTGGCCAGTTGGTGTCGCTCTCGTCCGCCGGACCTGATGCCGGACCTGATGCCGGACCCAATGCGGGAGAAGTCCTGTCGTCGGTCGACGTGGTGTTCCCGGTGCTGCACGGGCCGTACGGCGAGGACGGCACCATCCAGGGGCTGCTCGAGCTCGCGGGGGTCCCCTACGTCGGTGCCGGCGTGCTGGCCAGTTCCGCCGGCATGGACAAGGAATTCACCAAGAAGCTGCTCGCCGCCGAGGGTCTGCCGATCGGCGCGCATACGGTGCTGCGTCCGTCGCAGCCGACGCTGCATCCCGAACAGCGCGAGCGGCTCGGCTTACCGGTGTTCGTCAAACCCGCGCGCGGCGGTTCGTCGATCGGGGTCAACCGGGTGCTGAGCTGGGACGAATTGCCCGCCGCGCTTGCCGATGCCCGCCGGCATGACCCGAAGGTGATCGTCGAGGCGGCGATCAGCGGTCGCGAGCTGGAATGCGGTGTGCTCGAAATGCCCGACGGCACAGTGGAAGCCAGCACCGTGGGGGAGATCCGGGTGGCTGGGGTGCGGGGTCGTGAGGACGGCTTTTACGACTTCGCGACCAAATACCTCGACGACACAGCCGAATTGGACGTGCCCGCCAAGATCGACGACGACGTCGCCGACGAGGTTCGGCAGCTGGCGATCCGGGCATTCACCGCGATCGACTGCCAGGGCCTGGCCCGGGTCGACTTCTTCCTCACCGACGACGGGCCGGTGATCAACGAGATCAACACGATGCCCGGCTTCACCACGATCTCGATGTACCCGCGGATGTGGGCGGCCAGTGGCGTCGATTACCCGACGCTGTTGGCGACCATGGTCCAGACTGCGCTGGCGCGGGGTGTGGGTCTGCGCTAGTCGGAACGTCGGGCTGGTCCTGACGGTGGCGACCCGCTCGTCCGGCACTGGACCGGCTGCGCCGCCCTCGCGATCGCCACGAGTCCTGATGGTGGCGACCCGCTCGTCCGGCACTGGACCGGCTGCGCCGCCCTCGCGATCGCCACGAGTCCTGATGGTGGCGACCCGCTCGTCCGGCACTGGACCGGCTGCGCCGCCCTCGCGATCGCCACGAGTCCTGATGGTGGCGACCCGCTCGTCCGGCACTGGACCGGCTGCGCCGCCCTCGCGATCGCCACGAGTCCTGATGGTGGCGACCCGCTCGTCCGGCACTGGACCGGCTGCGCCGCCCTCGCGATCGCCACTAGTCCTGATGGTGGCGACCCGCTTCGACCGGCTGCGCCGCCCTCGCGATCGCCACTAACGCGCGGGCGCGGGGCTGATCGGCACCGCGGCGATAGCGCGGTCGATCACCTCGGAGAGCTCCTGGATAGGAGTCGGCCCCGATCCGGCCGGCAGCGTCAGAGCCATATACACGGGCCGGTCGACGGTGTACCAGGTGGATCTGCCGTCGTTGTTGCCGGATTGTGCTTGATCTTTCGCCTCGAACCACTGCACCCGGTCGACGATCTGGATCGGGGAGCCCACCACGAAGTCGGCCGGGCGATCGAGCCCACAGCGCAACACGATGGGTTCACCGGGGTCACTGTCCGGTCCGGCCCGCCAGGCAGTCGCACCTTCGGGCGCGGGCTGCACCAGCGCCGCGCGCTGATAGTCCCCGAGCCGCTGCGGCAGCGCCTGCGCCAACGCCCGGCACGCGGGACTGCCGGCCTGCGGGGCCGGTACGGCGGCGACGGCAACGGGCTGCCGCGGCGCCTGGTGGGTTGCCGCGATGCCCAGGATCGTGCCGATGGTCGCGACCGCCAGCGCCACGGCGGCGAAGATCAGGACCCGCGGCGGCCCGCCGGCATCGGGATGGGACTCGCGATCGGCATAGGGATCGAGATCGCCGGGGGAGTCGGCCGTCACTTGGTGGCCACCTCCGACTCTTTAAACTGGCTTCACACTGGCTTCAAATGGCTTAGAAAATGGTGGGTCTGCTCGCACACAGGGTCTCAACGTACCGTTGGCCGGAGGAGGTGGCGTGGGGGACGACGCAGCCGGAGAGTCCGCGACCCTGCGCCAACTCGGTGAGTTCGCCGTAATCGACCGCTTGGTGCGGGGCCGGTCGCAGCCCGACACGGTCGCGCTCGGGCCCGGCGACGACGCGGCGGTGGTGGTTGCCGGCGATGGCCGCACCGTGGTGTCCACCGACATGCTGGTGCAGGATCGGCACTTTCGGCTGGACTGGTCGACACCCCACGACGTCGGCCGCAAGGCGATCGCCCAAAACGCCGCCGACATCGAGGCGATGGGCGCGCGCGCAAGCGCGTTCGTGGTGGGCTTCGGGGCGCCCGGTGACACGCTCGCCGAGCAGGCGGCGGCGCTGGCCGACGGCATGTGGGACGAGGCGGCGCGCATCGGCGCCGGCATCGTCGGCGGTGATCTGGTCAGCTGCCCGCAGTGGGTGCTGTCGGTGACGGTGCTGGGACACCTTGACGGTCGCGCGCCGGTGTTGCGTTCGGGGGCGAAGGCGGGCTCGACGGTTGCCGTGGCCGGCGAACTGGGCCGCTCGGCCGCCGGATATGCCCTGTGGCACAAGGGAATTGACGGACTGGGCGAACTCGCGGACCTGAGGCGGCGTCATCTGGTGCCGCAGCCGCCCTACGGCCAGGGAGCGGCCGCCGCGGCGGCCGGGGCCCAGGCCATGATCGACGTCTCCGATGGTCTGATCGCCGACCTGCGCCATGTCGCGGAGGCGTCCGGGGTGGCTATCGACCTGTCCACCGCGGCCTTGGCCGCCGACCATGCCGCGCTGACCGCGGCCGCGGCTGCCGTGGGCGCGGACCCGTGGCCCTGGGTGCTGGGCGGTGGCGAGGACCACGCCCTGGTGGCCTGTTTTGCCGGTCCGGTCCCGGCCGGGTGGCGGGCCATCGGGCGCGTGTCCGACGGGCGGGCCGGCGTGCTCGTCGACGGCGCGGAGTGGAGTGGGTACGCGGGCTGGCAGTCGTTCAGCGGTTAGCGTGGCCTTTAATTGTCAGCGTGACCGTCTACGCGATCGCCCAGTTGAGGTTCACCGACCGAGCAGCCTACGACCGGTATCAGGCGAGGTTCATGGAGGTTTTTCGCCGTCATCCGGGAACGCTGCTGGCCTCTGATGAGTCGCCCAAAATCGTGGAAGGTCAGTCGGACCGCGAGAAGGTGGTGCTGATGTCCTTTCCGGACGAGGCGGCGTTTCATGCGTTGGTGCAATCACCGGAATACTCCGAAATCGCGAAGGACCGCCGCGCAGGCGCCGACACGGTGGTGCTGCTGGTGCAAGGGCTGCAGTGACCGCGCGCCCGTTGAGTGAACTCGTCGAGCTGGGGTGGGCGGGCGCGCTGGAGCCGGTGGCCGAGCAGGTGGCCGAGATGGGACAGTTCCTGCGCACCGAGGTCGCGGCCGGGCGCAGGTACTTGCCTGCGGGGCCGAATGTGTTGCGCGCCTTCACCTTTCCGTTTGATCAGGTCAGGGTCCTGATCGTCGGGCAGGACCCCTATCCGACACCCGGACATGCTGTGGGCCTGAGCTTTTCGGTGGCTCCCGAGGTGCGACCGCTGCCGCGCAGTCTGGAGAACATTTTCGGCGAGTACACCGCCGACCTCGGCTATCCGAAGCCCTCGTGCGGCGACCTGACGCCGTGGGCACAGCGCGGCGTGCTCCTGTTGAACAGGGTGCTCACGGTGCGGCCGAGCAATCCGGCGTCGCACCGCGGCAAGGGCTGGGAAGCGGTCACGGAGTGCGCAATCCGCGCACTGGTCGCGCGCGCACAGCCGATGGTGGCGATCCTGTGGGGCCGGGACGCGTCGACGCTCAAACCAATGCTGGCCGCCGGCAACTGCGTCGCGATCGAGTCGCCGCATCCCTCGCCGTTGTCCGCATCGCGCGGGTTCTTCGGCTCGCGTCCGTTCAGCCGCGCCAACGAGCTACTCGCCGGAATGGGTGCCGATCCGATCGATTGGCGATTGCCCTGAGCGAGATGAGGGCGTTGCTCGCGCGTCGCCGGGGCGGCCCGGAGGTGCTGGCCGTCGAGGCCGCGCCGGTGCCGGTTCCCGGGGCCGGCGAGGTGCTGGTGGCGGTACACGCCGCCGCAATCACGTTCGACGAGCTGACCTGGGACGAGACGTGGACCCGCGACGGCGTCAGCCGTACTCCCGTGATCCCGTCGCATGAAGTATCCGGCGTGGTTTCTGAAATAGCCTCGGACGTAACCGATTTCAAGCCCGGCGACCAAGTGTACGGATTGATCGAGTTCGACCGCGACGGCGCGGCCGCCGATTTCGTCGCGGCTCCGGCGGCCGACCTGGCGGCCAAGCCGGTGACCGTGTCGCACGCAGTCGCGGCGGCGCTGCCGCTGGCCGGGCTCACCGCCCTGCAGGCGCTGGTCGACCACGCCGCGGTGCGGCCCGGTGAAGCCGTCTTGGTGCACGGCGGGGCCGGCGGAGTCGGTGCCCTGACGGTGCACCTGGCCGCCATCCTCGGAGCACGGGTCACCGCGACCATTCGCAGCGATGCGGGCGACTTCGTCCGCGGCTTGGGTGCCGAGCGGGTAATCGACACGCGCACGCAAGCTTTCGACGAAAGCGGCCCCACCTACGAACCCCGCTATGACGTGGTGATCGACACCGTCGGCGGTGAGACGCTGGACCGGTCCTTCGGTGTGCTGCGCCGGGGTGGGCGGCTGATCACCCTTTCGGCGCCCCCGCCTGCGGGCAGGGCCGACGAATACGGGATCACCGCAACATTTTTCATCGTCACTCCCAATCGGGGCCAGCTGGATCGTCTGGCCGCGCTTGTCGATAGCGGCCGGCTGCACGTGGAAATCGCGCAGACGTATCCGCTCGACCGGGGACGGGAGGCATTTGAAAGCGGCCGGCGCGCGGGCAGGCGTGCGGGCAAGACCGTCATCGTGGTGAAGGATTGAGCGTCCGATGACCGGAGGCGCGTTCGGCAACCGCCGAGCGTGAGCTGGACGACGCTCAATCGGCCGCGCGTCGTGTCGTGCGATTCACACTCGACGCAAAGGGTGCAAGCTTGGCGCGGGTACGCCGGGACTAGCCGCGGGTGACCTTGCCGGCCTTGATGCAGGACGCGCAGGCGTTGACGCGCTTCTTGTTGCCGCCCGGACGCGTCACGACGTGCACGGTCTGGACGTTGGGGTTCCACCGGCGGCTGGTGCGGCGGTGGGAGTGTGACACCGACATGCCAAAGCCGGGGCCTTTCCCGCAGATGTCGCACACAGCGGCCATTTCTCCCAGCTCCTCAAATGTTCGGGGGTCCGGCGATCTTGCCGGGACGGCCCAGGATAGCCCGGGCCAGCTCAGGATACCGACTGTCGTGGTCAAGCTGCAAAACGCACCCGATCTCGCGACGCTATCCCATGGGGCCCTGGGTCCACCGAAGCCGCAATTTAGCCCGATCACCCCAGCCCAGGGCCCGCCGCGCCGGAGACGTTTATGCAGGAACCGAGGCCATTCGCGACGTGGCCGTCGGGGAAACGATCAACACCGGCCGGCCGCGTCCCGCCGGGGTTGTCGGCGCGCTGGCTAGGCTGAATACGCGGTTTCGACCAGGCTGGTGGGCGGTTCCCAACGGGAGGCCATCGGGGCCGCCGCGCCGGGCTACGCTGGCGCGCACCCGGGGGCCGGCGCGAAGGAGGTGGGTCACACTGGGCACGTCGGTTCGGCCGCTGGACACCTCGACCCTCCTCGACTGGGCGCACGCCGTCGTCAGCGACTTGATCACCCACATCGACGAGATCAACCGGCTCAATGTGTTCCCGGTCGCAGATTCCGACACGGGTGCGAACATGCTGTTCACCATGCGTTCCGCGCTGGCGGAGGCAAACGCCGAGGCCAACGCGGGGGCCGACGCGGGAGCAAATTCGGGAGCAAATTCGGGAGCAAATTCGGGGGGCCAACGCAGCGACGTCGCTCGGGTCGCGGCCGCCCTGTCGGCGGGCGCGCTCAATGGTGCCCGCGGGAACTCGGGGGTGATCCTGTCCCAGATCCTGCGCGGTATCGCCGACGTCACGTCCGTTGCGGCCGCCGAGTCCGGTGGCGAACTGTCCGATATCGACACCGCGTTGCTCGGGGCCGGGCTGCGGCGCGGCGTAGAGCTGGTCATCACCTCGATGGGCGGCGATGAGATCCCGGGGACCATTGTGTCGGTGCTACGCGCCGCCGCCGACGCCGTGACGGCCTGCGCCGACGACGGGGAAGGGCTGGCCCGAGCCACCATCGCCGCCGGCGATGCGGCCGTCGTCGCGCTGGAGAAGACCACCGAGCAGCTCGACGTCCTCGCCGACGCCGGTGCGGTCGACGCGGGCGGACGGGGCCTGCTGGTCCTGCTGGACGCGCTGCGCTCGACGGTCGCCGGACAGGCGCCCCCCCGTACGGTCTACGAGCTGTCACCGCGAGCGCCCTCGCCCGACCTGGCAGACGGGACCAGCGCACGCCGGGCGCCGCAATTCGAGGTGATGTACCTACTGGACGGTTGTGATCCCGTCGCGGCGGACGCGCTGCGGGATCGGCTCGACGAGTTGGGTGAATCGGTGGCCATCGCGGCCGCGCCGTCGGCGACCCAAGGCAGCTACTCGGTGCACGTGCACACCGACGACGCCGGGGCCGCCGTCGAAGCCGGACTTGTCGCCGGGCAGCTCAGCCGCATCGTGATCTCGGCCCTGACCTCCGGCGCCTCCGGGCTGCCCGCGGGCGGCTGGACGCGGGAACGGGCGGTGCTCGCGGTTGTCGACGGCGACGGCGCCGCCGAGTTGTTCGCCGACGAGGGCGCCTGCGTGCTGCAACCCGGCCCGGACGCCGTCAGCGCTCACCAGCTGGTGCGGGCCGTTGTCGACTGCGGCGCCGCGCAGGTGATGGTGCTGCCCAACGGGTACGTGGCCGCCGAGGAGCTGGTGGCCGGCTGCACAGCGGCCATCGGGTGGGGCATCGACGTGGTGCCGATACCGACCGGCTCCATGGTGCAGGGGCTGGCCGCGCTGGCCGTGCACGAGCCGGACCGGCAGGCGGTCGACGACGGATACAGCATGGCCCGCGCCGCCGGTGCGGCCCGGCACGGATCGGTGCGAATCGCCACTGAGAGCGCGTTGACCTGGGCCGGTTGGTGTCAGCCCGGCGACGGCTTGGGCATCGCCGGCGACGAGGTCCTGATCGTGGCCGCTGATGCGGCAACCGCGGCGATCGGCCTGCTCGACCTGCTGCTGGCGTCGGGCGGTGACCTGGTGACGGTGCTGGTCGGCTCCGACATAGACGCCATCGAGGCCACCGATGCCATCGACAAGGACGACGAAGACGCCACCGTCAGCGGCCTCCTGCAAGATCACGTGCACGACCATCACCCGGGGACCGAGCTGGTGACCTACCACACCGGGCATCGCGGTGACCCACTGTTGATCGGGGTGGAGTAGCCGTGGCCACGCTCAGCGACCGGCTGGAGCACGTGATCGGCGGCAAGTCGCCCGGTCTTCTTGACGAGTTGTTCGGCATCCGGACCGTTAACGACTTGCTGCGGCACTACCCGCGCGGCTACACCGAGGGCGCGGCCGTGCGCGGCGCCGACGATGACCGGCCCGAGGCCGGCGAGCACATCACCGTCGTCGAAACCATTACGGGTGCGGTGACGCTGAAGATGAAAAAGGACCCGAAGAAGAAATTTCTGCGTGTCACCGTCGGCTCAGGTCGCCGTCAACTCACCGCCACGTTCTTCAACCCGAATTACCTGATGACGAGTCAGCTCACCGCGAAAACACGGGTGATGCTTTCCGGCGAGGTCGGGTTCTACAAGGGTGAGATGCAGCTCACACACCCAGCGTTCCTCATCCTGGAAGGACCGGACGGAAAGTCCCACGGCAGCAAGTCACTGAAGAAGATCGCGGAAGCGTCGCATGCGGTCAGTGGCGACGAGGTGGCGTCGGCATATGAAGGCCGCTTCTTCGCGATCTATCCGGCCAGCACGAAGATGCAGAGCTGGGACATCTTCGCCTGCGTGCGCCAGGTACTCGACGTGCTGGATCCGGTGGACGACCCGGTGCCCGACGACCTGCGTGCCCAGCTCGGCCTGGTCTCCGAGGACGAGGCGCTGCGCGCCATCCATCTCTCGGAAAGTGAGTCCGAACGGCGGCGTGCGCGCGATCGCCTGACCTTCGACGAGGCCCTGGGCCTGCAGTGGGCGCTGATTGCCCGCCGGCGCGGCGAGCTGTCGGAATCCGGGCCGCCGGCGCCGCCGCGCCCCAACGGCCTGGCGGCACAGCTGTTGGGACAGTTGCCGTTCGAGCTGACGGCGGGCCAGGGCGAGGTGCTCGACGTGCTGTCCACGGAGCTGGCGGCGACCCGCCCGCTGAACCGGCTGTTGCAGGGTGAAGTCGGTTCCGGCAAGACCATCGTCGCCGTGCTGGCGATGCTGCAGATGGTCGACGCGGGCTACCAGTGCGCGCTGCTGGCGCCAACGGAAGTTCTTGCAGCACAACATCTTCGATCGATCAGCGACGTGCTCGGGCCCCTGGCGATGGGGGGCCAGCTGGGTGGGCCTGACCTGGAATGTGACGCCACCCGGGTGGTGCTGCTCACCGGCTCGATGACCGCTGGGCAGAAAAAGCAGGTCCGCGACGAAGTGGCGAGCGGTCAGGCCGGCATCGTCGTCGGCACCCACGCCCTGCTGCAGGATGCTGTCGCGTTTCACAACCTCGGGATGGTGGTGGTCGACGAACAACACCGGTTCGGGGTCGAGCAGCGAGACCAGTTGCGCGCCAAGGCTCGTGCCGGAATCACGCCGCACCTGCTGGTGATGACGGCCACGCCGATACCGCGCACCGTCGCGCTCACCGTGTACGGCGATCTCGGAAACCTCGACGCTGCGTGAACTTCCGCGCGGCCGCCAGCCGATCAAGTCCAACGTCATTTTCGTCAAGGAACAGCCCACCTGGCTCGAACGCGCCTGGCAGCGCATCATCGAGGAGGTCAAGGCCGGACGTCAGGCCTACGTGGTCGCTCCCCGGATCGACGAGACCGACGACCCGGAAAAGGGGGCCGACGGTGGCCGACCCTCGGAGACCGCGGTTGGTCTCTTCGAGCGCTTGCGTTCGGGTGTGCTGGCGGACCTGCGGCTGGCGCTCATGCACGGGCGGTTGTCCGCCGACGAGAAGGATGCCGCGATGGCGGCCTTCCGCGCGGGCGAAATCGATGTGCTGGTGTGCACCACCGTCATTGAGGTGGGTGTCGATGTCCCCAACGCCACGGTGATGCTCGTGATGGACGCCGACCGGTTCGGCATCAGCCAGCTGCATCAGCTGCGCGGACGCATCGGCCGCGGCGAGCATCCGAGCCTGTGCCTGCTGGCCAGCTGGGTCTCGACGGGATCGCCGGCCGGCGAGCGGCTGCGCGCCGTCGCTGCGACCATGGACGGTTTCGCCCTCGCCGACTTGGACCTCAAGGAGCGCCGGGAAGGAGATGTGCTGGGCCGCAACCAATCCGGTAAGGCGATCACCCTGCGGCTGCTCTCGCTGGCCGACCACCTGGCGTTCATCGAATCGGCAAGGGACTTCTGCATCCGCGCATACGACGACCCGCCCCCCGGATTGCCGGCGCTGGCAGCACGATTCATCGACTCCGAGCGCATCGAATATCTGGACAAAGCATGAACCGCAAAGTGCTGCTGTGGTTGTCGGCGGTCGCGGTGCTCGCCGTGGCGGTCGCCTACCAGACGCTCGGATCGTCGGCGGCCAGGCACGCGGCCGACGTCGTCGCGCGGGCCGATGTACCGACCGTCCAACCCGGTACCGATGTGCTGGCGGGCGTCGCAGTGCTGCCGGAGCGGGCCCACCGGTACGACTACCACAGGTCGGCGTACGGCGACGCCTGGGACGACGACAACGACGCCCCGCTCGGACACAACGGCTGTGACACCCGCGACGACATCCTCAACCGCGACCTCGTCGACAAGACGTACGTGTCGATCAAGCGGTGTCCCAACGCGGTGGCCACCGGCACCTTGCACGACCCGTACACCAACGCCACCGTCGCTTTCCAGCGCGGCGCCAAGGTCGGCGAATCGGTGCAGATCGACCACATCGTGCCGCTCGCGTACGCCTGGGACATGGGGGCCTTCGGGTGGCCGGCCGCCGAGCGGAAGCGGTTCGCCAATGATCCGGCCAACTTGCTGGCCGTCGAAGGCCAGGCCAATCAGGACAAAGGCGATCTGCCGCCCGCCGGTTGGATGCCGCCCAACGGCGCGTTCGCGTGCCAGTACGCCATGCAGTTCATCGCCGTGCTGCGTGGTTACGCGCTGCCGGTGGAGCAGGCCTCGGTCGACGTCCTGCGCAGGGCCGCCGCCACGTGTCCGACGGGCTAGCGGTCAGCTGCCGGTGTAGGTCATCGGGTCCGGGCGCACCCGGGTTCCGTCGTTGAGCGCGTTGATGGCGTCCATGTGTTCCCCGGCCAATTCGAAGTGGAACACGTCGAGGTTGCCGGCGATGCGCTCGGCGTTGGATGAGCGGAACACGACGGCGTTGCCCAGTTGCACGTTCCACCGCAGCAGCACTTGCGCGGGCGTCTTGCCGTATTCGCCGGCGACGGAGACCACCGTCGGGTTGTCCATCAGCCTGCCCAGGACCAGCGGCGTGTACGACTGCGTGACGACGTTGTGCTGGGCATTCACCTTGCGCATCTCGCTCTGGTTGAGCAACGGGTGCAGCTCGATCTGGTTAACCGCCGGCGTGTAAAAGGCCAAGTCAATGGCCATCTCGAGGTGTTCCTCGGCAAAGTTGGCAACCCCGATCGAACGGGCGAACCCCTCGCCGCGGCACTGGATCATCCCGCCCCAGGCGTCCACGTAATTGCCCAGGGTCGGGGCCGGCCAGTGCACCAGGTAGAGGTCGACGTAGTCCAGGCCGAGCCGTTCCAGGCTGGCCTTGCAGGCCTCCATCGCGCCGGCAAACCCCTGGTCCTCGGTGGCGAGCTTGGTGGTCACAAACAGTTCCGCGCGCGGAATGCCGGAGGCCGCGATCGCCCGGCCGACCGCCGCCTCGTTGCCATAGGCCGCGGCGGTGTCGACGAGCCGGCAGCCGATTTCCAGCGCCGCCGAAACCGCGCGTTCGGCCTCCTCTTCGGACAATTCCCCGACGCCGAGGCCGAGCACCGGCATCGTGTTCTCGTCATTGAGAGCTATTGAAGGAGCGTTGGCGGCCGGCTCGGCGGTCAATGTGGTTCACCTGCCTGTAAAGGTTCGTGGGTGGGGCAAGCCTAGTTCGAGCCTGGTTCCGGAAGTTGCGCACAATCCGTGACGGGTTCGCCGACTTGGGAATCACGATGTTACCGAGTTGAATATGCCACCTAATCAACACCCGGGGCGAACGTTCGCCCAGTTTGTCGGCCATCATGCTGACCTTGGGTTGGCCCAGCAAGGCCGTCCGGGCCCTGGTCGGTAATGCACAACTTGCTTACGACGTAGAGTTGGTCGCGGGGTATGCCGGGATCGGCGATTGCCAGCCGGTAACCAGCGCGCAGCGCGGCGCCTATCGCCTCCTCGGTTTCCGCCGGCACGATCGGGCAAACTCCGCGATCGGGGAAAACTCCGAGCCCGGCGGCTGGTATCGAGGTGCCGGTGTTGCGCGTTAGGAAGTTTTGTTCGAGGGAGCCGCCAGTGACCAAAAGTCTGCCAGGGGTGGAGGATCTGCATCGTGCAGCGAAGCGCCCGAAACGCCCGACCATGGCGTGGGCGACTCGCCTGCAGGGGATGCTGAGCACCGTCGGCGTCAAGGTGATCCCGTGGATCCCCTCGCCGGCCAAGCGGGTGCTGTCGGGCGGTCGTTCGATCGTCATCGACGGCAACACGCTCGATACCACGCTGCAGCTCATGCTGTCGGGAATGCGACTGGCCGGCATCGAGGGTTCGGCCATCGTTGCCGACGTGGCCGCGACGCGCGCCCAGCTGCGCGAGAAGATTCTGGCGCTGCCCGGGCCGCAGATCCACGTCGACGTCGAGGACACGTCGCTGCCCGGACCTGCCGGCGGCATCCCGGCGCGGCACTACCGCCCGGCTGGTTCCTCCGGTACTTCCTCCAGCACTGGGGCCCCGCCGCTGCTGGTCTTCTACCACGGCGGCGCCTGGACGATGGGCGACCTGGACACCCACGACGCGCTGTGCCGGTTGACCTGCCGTGACGCCGGCATCCACGTCCTGTCCATCGACTACCGACTGGCTCCCGAACATCCCGCGCCGGCCGCGGTCGAGGATGCCTACGCGGCCTTTGAGTGGGCCTGCGAACACGCCGCTGAACTCGGCGTGGACCGCGACCGGGTCGCGGTCGGCGGGGACAGTGCGGGCGGCACCCTGGCCGCGGTGGTGAGCCAACTTGCCCGTGACTCCGGGGGGCCGACCCCGGCGCTGCAGTGGCTGATTTATCCGCGCACCGACTTGTCCGGGCACACCCGCTCGATGAGCCTGTTCGCCGACGGCTTTGTGCTGACGAAACGGGACATCACGTGGTTCGAGGCGCAATACCTGACCGGCTCGGGCCTCGAGACGACGGATCCGCGGGTGTCACCGCTCCTGGCAAAGTCGCTCTCCGGACTGGCGCCGGCGCTCATCGCGGTCGCGGGTTTCGACCCGTTGCGTGACGAAGGCGAGAAGTACGCGGCGGCGCTGCGGGCCGCCGGAACCGCGGTGGACCTGCGCCGCATGGGTTCGCTGACGCACGGCTTCGTCAACTTCTTCCCGCTCGGGGGCGACTGCGCCACCGGGACGAGCGAGCTGGTTTCGGCGTTGCGGGCGCACCTGAGCCGCGCTTGATCGGCTGGGACCACCTGGGACCAGCTGAGTCGCCGCCGCCGGTACTCTAGAGGCGCCCAGCCAGGCACAGCCCTACCCGACCATCGGGATCGGGATCGGGACAAGCCTTGACACGTGAGGATCAGCGAACCTGTGGCCGACAAACCCAAACGCCCCGCTCGAATCGACCTGAAGTCCGCCGGCGGCAAATCCAACCGACTCGTCCCGATCGCGGCGACCGCTGTGGTCGTGGTCTTCGCGGTCGCGCTCGTCTTCTACATCGTGAGCACCAACCACAAGAAGCCGGGCGACGCCGGCGACACCGTGCGGGTAACGTCGAGCAAGCTGGTCACCCAGCCCGGGAACAGCAACCCCAAGGCCGTTGTGACCCTCTACGAGGACTTCCTGTGTCCGATGTGCGCTCATTTCGAGCAGACTTTCGGGCCCACCGTGTCCCAGCTCATCGACATCGGTGCCATCGCGGCCGACTACTCGATGGTGGCCATTCTGGACAGCCCGGGTAACCAGAACTATTCGTCGCGGGCCGGCGCGGCGGCGATGTGCGTTGCCGATGAATCCACCGATGCCTTCCGCCGCTTCCACACCGCGCTGTTCAGCCCGAGCATCCAGCCCAAGGAGACGGGCACGAGCTTCCCCGACAACGCGCGGCTGATCGAGCTGGCCCGGGAGGCCGGCGTCGTCGGCAAGGTGCCGGATTGCATCAACAGCGGCAAGTACGTCGCCAAGGTCGCCGGGGAATGCGAGCTGACGAAGGTGTGCCAAACCCCGACGATCAAGATCAACGGCAGCAACTACGAGCCAACGACTCCAGAAGACTTGGTCGCCAGGATCAAGCAGATCGTGGGTGACGTGCCGGGCATCGACAGCGCTGTCGCTCCCGCGGCCACGTGACCGTTCCGGTGTCAGCGCAACTTGCCGAACCTGCCGAACCTGCCGGACCTGCCGGACCTGCCGGACCTGACGAGCGTTCCGGCCGGCCCGGCAAGGTCGTAGGGGTCGTGGGCACCTCGGCGCGCGGTGTGCGGGTGCCCGCCCCAAGCGCCTGGTGGGTGCTGATCGCCGGCGTGATCGGCCTGTGCGCCGCGATGGCGCTGACCGTCGAGAAATTCGAGCTCCTGCTCAATCCCCATTACGTGCCGTCGTGCAACTTCAACCCGATCGTGTCGTGCGGCTCGGTGATGACGACGCCGCAGGCGTCGGTGCTGGGCTTTCCCAATCCGCTGCTCGGCCTCATGGGCTTCACGGTGGTGGTGGTCACCGGCGTGTTGGCGGTGGCGAAAGTTCGCTTGCCCCAATGGTATTGGATCGGGCTGACGCTCGGGACGCTGGTCGGTGCGGCGATGGTGCACTGGCTGATCTTCCAGAGTCTGTACCGCATCGGGGCGTTGTGCCCGTATTGCATGGTGGTGTGGGCGGTCACCATCCCGCTGCTGGTGGTGCTCGCGTTCATCGTGTTCCGTCCGGTGCTCGACCGCGGGGACAGCACCAGAGCCACCATGGCGCGAGTGCTCTACCAATGGCGATGGTCGCTCGTGACGCTGTGGTTCACCGCGGTGTTCCTGCTGATCATGGTGCGGTTCTGGAATTATTGGTCGACACTTCTATAAATAACCGGCGTTAAGGGGCTACCCGTGATCTCCAAAGTTCTGGTCGCCAATCGCGGGGAGATCGCGATCCGCGCCTTCCGTGCCGCCTACGAGCTCGGTATCGCCACCGTGGCGGTGTACGCGTACGAGGATCGCAACTCGCAGCATCGGCTCAAGGCCGACGAGTCCTACCAGATCGGCGACGTCGGCCACCCGGTGCGGGCGTACCTTTCCGTCGACGACATCGTCGACACGGCCCGCCGCGCCGGTGCCGATGCCATCTATCCGGGATACGGGTTTTTATCGGAGAACCCGGATCTGGCCGCCGCATGCGCAGCCGCCGGCATCAAGTTCGTCGGCCCCGGCGCCGAAGTGCTTGAGCTGACCGGAAATAAGGCCCGGGCGATCGCCGCGGCCCGGGAAGCCGGGCTGCCCGTGCTGTCGTCCTCGAAGCCGTCGGCCTCGGTGGAGGACCTGGTGTCGTCCGCGACGGCAATGCGGTTTCCCTTGTTCGTCAAGGCCGTAGCCGGCGGCGGGGGCCGCGGCATGCGCCGCGTCAGCGACCCCGCCGCGCTGGCCGAGGCGATCGAAGCCGCCAGCCGCGAGGCCGAGTCGGCGTTCGGCGACCCGACCGTCTACCTGGAGCAGGCGGTGCTCACACCGCGCCACATCGAGGTACAGATCCTGGCGGACACCCAGGGCAATGTGATCCACCTGTACGAGCGCGACTGCAGCGTGCAGCGCCGGCATCAGAAGGTCGTCGAGCTGGCGCCGGCGCCGGGCCTGGCCCCCGAACTGCGAGACAGGATGTGCAGCGACGCCGTCAACTTCGCCCGGCACATCGGGTACAGCTGCGCCGGCACCGTCGAGTTCCTGCTCGACCAGGACGGCCAGTATGTGTTCATCGAGATGAATCCGCGGATTCAGGTGGAGCACACCGTAACCGAGGAGATCACCGACGTCGACCTGGTCTCCAGCCAGCTGCGCATCACGGCCGGGGAGACGCTCGAGGACCTGGGCCTGCGCCAGCAGGACATCGCACCGCACGGAGCAGCGCTGCAATGCCGGATCACCACCGAGGATCCGGCCAACGGGTTTCGGCCCGACACCGGCCGGATCAGCGCGTACCGGACCCCCGGTGGCGCGGGCATCCGGATGGACGGCAGCACCAACCTCGGCGCCGAGATCAGCGCGCACTTCGACTCCATGCTGGTCAAGCTGACGTGCCGGGGGCGTGACTTCGCCACCGCGGTGGCCAGGGCGCGCCGTGGGATCGCGGAATTCCGGATTCGTGGGGTGTCGACGAATATCCCGTTCCTGCAAGCGGTCCTGGACGACCCGGACTTCCAGGCGGGCCGCGTCACCACGTCGTTCATCGACGAGCGGCCGCACCTGCTGACCGCGCGCGGCTCGGCTGACCGCGGCACCAAGATCCTGAACTACCTGGCCGATGTCACCGTCAACAAGCCGCACGGCACCCGGCCGTCAACGGTGTACCCGCACGACAAACTGCCCTCGATAGATCCGGCCGATCTGCAACTCGCGCCACCGGCGGGGTCCAAGCAACGGCTGATGGAGCTGGGGCCGGAGGGTTTCGCGCGCTGGCTGCGGGAGTCGCCCGCGGTGGGCGTCACGGACACGACGTTCCGCGACGCCCATCAGTCGCTGCTGGCCACCCGGGTGCGCACCAGCGGATTGTCGTATGTGGCACCGTATATCGCTCGGACCGTGCCGCAGCTGCTGTCCGTGGAGTGTTGGGGCGGTGCGACGTACGACGTGGCGCTGCGCTTCCTCAAGGAGGACCCGTGGGAGCGGCTGGCCACGCTGCGTGAGCGGATGCCCAACATCTGCCTGCAGATGCTGCTGCGGGGCCGAAATACGGTCGGCTACACGCCGTATCCGGAGGTGGTCACGTCGGCGTTCGTGGCGGAGGCAACCTCCACCGGCATCGACATCTTCCGAATCTTCGACGCGCTGAACAACCTGGAGTCGATGCGGCCCGCGATCGACGCGGTGCGCGAAACAGGCACTGCGATAGCCGAAGTCGCGATGTGCTACACAGGTGACCTGTCCGACCCGGGCGAGCGGCTGTACACGCTGGACTACTACCTGAAGCTGGCCGAGCAGATCGTGGACGCCGGCGCGCACGTGCTGGCCATCAAGGACATGGCCGGGTTGCTCCGGCCGCAGGCGGCGACCCTGCTGGTCGGTGCCCTGCGCAGTCGCTTCGACCTGCCGGTGCACGTGCACACGCACGACACCCCGGGCGGTCAGCTGGCCAGCTACGTGGCCGCCTGGCGCGCCGGGGCGGACGCCGTCGACGGTGCCGCCGCCCCGATGGCGGGGACCACCAGCCAGCCGGCGCTGAGCTCGATCGTCGCCGCCGCCGCGCACACCGAGTACGACACCGGGCTGTCGCTTTCGGCGGTGTGCGCGCTGGAGCCGTACTGGGAAGCGCTGCGAAAAGTGTATGCGCCCTTCGAATCTGGGCTACCGGGACCGACCGGACGGGTCTACCACCACGAGATCCCGGGTGGCCAGCTGTCCAACCTGCGCCAGCAGGCGATTGCGCTGGGGTTGGGCGATCGATTCGAAGAGGTCGAGGAGGCCTATGCCGGCGCCGACCGGGTGCTGGGCAGGCTGATCAAGGTCACCCCGTCGTCGAAGGTGGTCGGTGACCTGGCGCTGGCGCTGGTCGGCGCGGGTGTCGGCGCGGACGAATTCGCCTCCGAACCAGCACGATTCGACATCCCGGAATCGGTGTTGGGGTTCCTGCGGGGCGAGCTGGGTGACCCGGCCGGCGGGTGGCCCGAGCCTCTGCGCACGGCCGCGCTGGCCGGCCGTGGGCCGGCCAAGCCCGCGCCTCAACTGACGGCGGACGACGAGGCCGCCTTGGCGCTGACTGGGCCCAAGCGCCAGGCCACCCTGAACAGGCTGCTATTCCCCGGTCCGACAAAGGAATTCGAGGAGCATCGGGAAAACTATGGGGACACTTCGCAAATGTCGGCCAACCAGTTCTTCTACGGCCTGCGCCAGGGTGAAGAGCACAAGGTCAAGCTGGAGCGCGGCGTCGAGCTGTTGATCGGGCTGGAGGCCATCTCCGAACCCGACGAGCGCGGCATGCGAACGGTGATGTGCATCATCAACGGCCAGCTGCGGCCGGTCCTGGTGCGCGACCGCAGCATTGCCAGCGAGGTTCCGGTCGCGGAGAAGGCCGATCGCGGCAATCCCGGCCACATCGCCGCGCCGTTCGCCGGGGTGGTCACCGTCTCGGTGTCCGCCGGCGATCCGGTGAGCGCGGGTGCAACCATCGCCACCATCGAAGCGATGAAGATGGAAGCCCCGATCACCGCCCCCGCCGACGGAACCGTGCAGCGGGTCGCGGTGTCGAGCACCGCGCAGGTGGAAGGCGGAGACCTGCTGGTGGTGCTGAGCTGACCCGCATTATTGGCGGCGTTGCCGGGGGCCGGCGCATCGCCGTGCCGCCGCGGGGAACGAGACCCACCACCGATCGGGTGCGCGAGTCGCTGTTCAACATCGTGACCGCGCGGCGCGACCTCGCCGGCCTGGCGGTGCTGGACCTCTACGCCGGTTCGGGTGCGCTCGGGCTCGAGGCGCTGTCGCGCGGAGCGGCGTCGGCGCTATTTGTGGAGTCCGACCAGCGCGCCGCGGCCGTCATCGCGCGCAACATCTCCTCGCTGGGACTGGCCGGTGCGACGCTGCGCCGGGGCACGGTGGCGGCGGTCCTGGCCGCCGGGCCCCCGTCCGCGGTGGACCTGGTGCTGGCCGACCCGCCCTACGACGCTGACGCCGCCGACGTCGAGGCCGTCCTGTCCGCTTTGACCACCGCCGGCTGGGCACGCGAGGGAACCGTCGCGGTGGTGGAGCGCGCGGCCAGCGGCGCGCCGCTGACCTGGCCGGCCGGCTGGCGCACCTGGCCCGAGCGGGTCTACGGCGACACCCGCCTGGAGCTGGCCGGACGGCTCTGACGCCGGTTTTGCAGTGCATGTCTTCGCCGAGTGTGGGGCCCATGAACGACAAGCCGCCGGAATCCGTACATAACCCACACTCTCGGCGCGCGCGGCCCTGCTAGCGTCATCCGACATGAGCGCCGCTCCTCCTCATCGCTTCGCTCTGCATTGTCCCGGTTGCTTCGCTCTGCATCGTCGGCGGCGCGGGACATGAGCGGCGCGGTATGCCCCGGGTCATTCGACCCGGTGACATTGGGTCACGTCGACGTCTTCGAACGCGCCGCGGCCCAATTCGACGAAGTGGTGGTCGCGATCCTGGTCAACCCTGCCAAGAAGGGCATGTTCGACCTCGACGAGCGGATCGCGATGATCAACGAGTCGACCCCACATCTGCCCAACTTGCGGGTGGAGGCGGGACGGGGTCTGGTGGTCGACTTCGTCAGGTCGCTGGGGATGACCGCCATCGTGAAGGGCCTGCGCACCGGCACCGACTTCGAATACGAGCTTCAGATGGCGCAGATGAACAAGCACATCGCCGGCGTCGACACCTTCTTCGTCGCGACCACGCCGCGATATTCGTTCGTGTCGTCGTCGTTGGCCAAAGAGGTCGCGATGCTCGGCGGTGACGTGTCGGAGCTGTTGCCCGAGCCGGTGAATCGCCGCTTGCGCGAAAGGCTCGCCGGTGGCCGGTGATGTGAGCAGTCGGCACAGGCGATTTCGCGGGACCGCTGTCGGCTAGCGGAAGACGATCGTTTGGTTGTCGTGCACAATGACGCGGTCCTCGCAATGCCAGAGCACCGCGCGCGACAGGACCGCCCGCTCGACGTCGGCGCCGACGCGCACCAGGTCGTCGACGGTGTGAGTGTGATCGACACGCACGACGTCCTGTTCGATGATCGGTCCCTCGTCGAGCACCTCGGTAACGTAATGGGCGGTCGCTCCGACCAACTTGACCCCGCGTTCACGCGCGCGCTTGTAGGGTGATGCGCCGACGAAGGCCGGCAGGAACGAGTGATGAATGTTGATCAGCGGGCAGCCGACCCCCTCAAGGAACGCCGGGGTGAGTATCTGCATGTAGCGCGCCAGCACCACCAAATCCACGTTGCCGCAAAGCAGTTGAAGCTGACGCTGCTCGGCTTCGGCGCGGGTGTCGCGGGTGGCCGGGATGTGCACAAAGGGCACGCCGAAGGGTCGTACGTGCTCCGCCAGATCGGCGTGGTTGCCGATCACCATGACCACTGACATCTGAAGTTCGCCGCGCCGGTTGCGCCACAACAGATCCAACAAGCAGTGGTCCTCTTTGGATGCCATGATGGCGACGCGTTTGGGCTTGGCGGCCTCGGTAAACCGGTAATCGATGTCGAACTGGTCGGCCACCGTGCTCGCGAACTCGCGCGCCAGCCCGTCAACCGCCGCGGTCAGGCCCGGTAAGTGAAAGATGGCGCGCTGCAAGAATGTTCCATCCTCCGGCGCGGTGGAGTGCTGGTCCAGGGAAATGATGTTGGCGCCGGCCCGGGCCAGGAAGGCGCTAACGGCGGCGATCAGTCCCGGGCGGTCGTGACAGTGCAGCAGCAGCCGGCCGATGTCGGACGGCTGTGGGCGACCGCCCGGCTGCCGCGGGTAGTTGTCGGGTGCTGTCGGCGTTGACGCCCCGGAACGCGTGATCATGACCCCCTATGTCGACACCGTCGATACGGCGATGGCGAGGTTGCGATTTCCCAGGCAGGATACCCCGGCCGGCGGCCATCAGTGGCCATCAGTGGCCATCAGTGCCCATGGTGGCTGTGATCGTGGTGACCGTGGTCCGCATCGGGTACGCCACCCATCATGCGCAGCATCGGGGCTCCGCCCGAAGTGAAGAACCGGACGACGAGAAGGGCCGCGACGACCAGGAAGATGATGTTGAGCCAGCTGGTGTAGTTCCACGAGATTTCCGCCTGCATCACCGTGGCGTTGCGCTGGGTCGGGATGAGATTAGCTGTGCCGAAAAGCAATTCGACGAGATATCCGGCGGCGACCATCGCGGCGTAGAAGGTCCCGAGCAGCGTCAGCATCATCTTGGTGCCGTAGTACTTCCGATAGATGTTCAAGATCGGAATGATCAGCAGGTCGGCGTAGATGAACGCGATGACGCCACCGAAGCTGATGCCGCCGTTCCACAGCACCGCGGCCAGCGGCACGTTGCCGATCGAGCAGACAAAGGACACGATCGCCACGATCGGTCCCACGATCGGTCCCCACACCGCCGCCCAGCCCGGATGATCGGCCAAAAAGAAGCTCTGCCAGAACGTTTGCGGCACCCACGCGGCGATGGCACCGGCGATGAACAGCCCGATAATCAGGTCGCGCACGATCGCCAACCACTCCATGACGAACACGTGCGACACCGAGGTGAATCCCTGCGGGGAGAAGAGCCGCCGCACAAACGACCCGTCGCCCGCGATGGACATGTCCATGGCGGCGTGGCCTTCCATCGAGCCGGCGATGCCCCGGTCGGCCTGCTCGCGGGCGGCTGCGATGAGCCGGCCCCGCACGAACAGCCGGAACAACGTCGCCAACACGATGATCATCAGCGGGCCGCCTACGAATTCGGCGGCGGTGAACTGCCAGCCCATCAGCAGCGCCAGGATGATGCCCAACTCCACCACGAGATTGGTGGAGCCGATCTCGAACGCCATGGCCGCGGTGAAGTTGGCTCCTTTGCGGAACAGCGATCGGGCCAGCGCCACCGCGGCGTACGAGCACGACGACGAAGCCGCGCCCAGTCCGGCCGCGACCGCCAGGGTGCGCGGCCGGTCGTCGCCCATCAGGCTCACGATCGTCGAGCGGCGCACCACCGCCTGAACCACTGCCGATAACGCGAAACCCAGGATCAGCGCCCAGAGGATCTCCCAGGTCATCGACCCCGTCAATGCCAGCGCGTGCTCCACCGCGCCCACGGCTCTGCCTGTCACTCGGTCCTCCGCTACGGTTGCGTTTCCCGGCGATTATTCCTCAATGGCTGAGGGGCCGGGGGGCACTTCAACATATACCCCCCATGGGTATACGTCAAGGGTCGGTGTGGTGGGGCGATTGCGGGCGGCCGCGGCGTCCCGCCGCGGCCGGTGTGACGCGGCCTTGTCGCGGCCCTGATTGGGATGCCGAAGTTGCGTTCCCGGCGACAATTTGGCCGGGCCTTTCGACCGCCCGAAATTAGCCAGCGGCTCGCGCAGTTCGGGCGCAAGCCCAACCGAGGAATTCAAAGCGGTTACCTGCCAACGTGTTTAGCGCTTGGCAACGATATTCGCGAAAGGCATTAGAAGGCTTCAGGATTGGGGATTAAGCCGTGCTCGTAGGCCGGTCGTCCGTCGGCCCCGTCCATCGGGATGGGCCTGATTGCCGCGGCCGGGCGCGGGCGGGTGGGGTAGGCAGGGCCGCATTCGTCACCGCCGCAACGGATCTGACCGCACGTGGGTTTCGCAGTGATCCGATGCAAACGGTCGACCGGCGGGTTAACGGAGCTACCGGGCGTGCGGTGCTGGCGCCGAATCGCTCGGGGCTGAACCAACGCCGACGCGAACGCGGAGATCAACGCTGACAACAACAAATGTCAACTTGCGCAGGCGCCATCGGCTTCACGGCCGTCAGCCTGGGCCGGGTTAAAACGCGATCCACATTCGCCGACGCACGTGCCCCAACCTCGGCGCTCACCTCCCGTCATAATCCCGGTTATCGAGACGCAACGCGGTATTGTATGCCGCTTAGCAGCACTGACCTGCTCAATGACGAGCAGGTTAATTTTCGGGCAGTTGCGCTTTGCGCGTTCTGTGGCGCGGGATCTCGTCGATTTCGTGTCGCAGGCTACGGGCGGGGTGTGGACCACCCGTACGCTGATGCGGATTTAACTGACACGGAAGCCAAACGTCCGTAGTCTCTTGCGTCAAGGGCCGAAGGATGATCATGAAGAGGAACGCCTTGTCATTTCAGGCTGGGGGTGAGGTGGTGACACGCGCGGCACCGAGAACCGATGGGCCAGCAGCACAACCGCTGAACGGGGTCACCAGTCGATTCGCGATAAGCGAATCGACGCTCACCGATGTGCTACACAAGGCGGCAACGCAGTTTCCGAATCGAGCGGCATACAAGTTTATCGACTACGAGGTGGACCCGAATGGGTTTGCCCAAACTCTGACGTGGTGGCAGGTCTACCGGCGCGCGGTCATCGTGGCGGAGGAACTCAGGATGTGCGCGTCGAGCGGCGACCGGGTCGCAATTTTGGCGCCTCAGGGCCTTGAATACATCGTTGCCTTTCTGGGTGCGTTACAGGCCGGTCTTATCGCCGTTCCCCTTCCGGCGCCCCAATTCGGCATCCACGACGACCGAATTTCCGCGGCATTGCGGGATTCCCTGCCGACGGTCATCCTGACCACCTCGTCGGTGGTTGACGAAGTCACCAAGTACGCGCCACACGCGCGCGGCCCCCAGGGCCCGGTCCCGACCGTCCTGGACGTGGATTCGCTGGACCTGGATTCCCCGCGAGAGCTCGATACGACCCGATACGCGCATCCGGGTACGGCATATCTCCAATACACCTCGGGGTCGACCCGCTCGCCGGCCGGTGTTGTGCTCTCGCACAGGAACGTCATCGCCAACTGCGTACAGCTGATGTCCGAGTACTTCGGGGAGGCGGACAAGGTTCCGTCGACTCCCGTGTCGTGGCTGCCCTTCTATCACGACATGGGATTGATGCTGGGTGTCGTTCTCCCGTTGGTCAATCAGGACACCGCGGTGTTGCTGGATCCGATGGCATTTTTGCAACGGCCGGCGCGCTGGATGCAATTGCTGGGCAAACATCGCGCCCAGGTTTCCAGCGCGCCGAATTTCGGGTTCGAATTAGCGGTGCGCCGGACGTCGGACGCCGACATGGCCGGGCTCGATCTCGGGCATGTGCGGGCGATCGTCACCGGTGCCGAACGGGTGAACCCCGCGACGGTCAAGCGCTTCATCGACCGGTTCGCTCGCTTCAACCTCAACGAGACGGCAATCCGACCGTCCTACGGGCTTGCCGAGGCGACGGTCTTCGTCGCCACCGCCGAACCCGGGCGCGCGCCGAAGAGTGTCTGTCTGGATTATCGGCATTTGTCGGCCGGCTGGGCGAAGCGCTGCGAGAATGAAGCCGGCGAGGGCGCCAAGCTGGTCAGCTACGGCGTTCCGCGAACGTCTGCGGTACGGATCGTCGACCCCGACACCAAGACGGAGGCCCCGGAGGGAAGGGTCGGCGAAATCTGGGTCCAGGGGGACAACGTAGCCATGGGTTACTGGCGCAAACCGGAAAACACCGAACGAACGTTCGGCGGCAAGCTGGCCGCACCCTTGCCCGGGACGCCGGACGGTCCGTGGTTGCGCACCGGCGACCTCGGGGTGATCTTCGAGGGCGAGCTGTTCATCACGGGCCGCATCAAGGATCTCTTGGTCGTGGATGGGTCCAACCATTACCCCGATGACATCGAGGCGACGATCCAGGAAATCACCGGCGGCCGGGTCGTGGCGATCGCTCTGCCGGATGAGCACACCGAGCAGCTGGTTACCATCATCGAGCTCACGGGGCGGGGCGACACGAATGAGGAGGCGATGGACAAGCTCCGGACCGTCAAACGGGAGGTCACCACGGCGATATCCAGGTCGCACCGCGTGCGCGTCGCGGACGTCGTGATGGTGGCGCAAGGCACGATTCCGGTCACCACCAGCGGCAAGGTCCGGCGTTCGACCTGCGTCGAGCGTTACCTCAACCACGAATTCAATCGGTTGGACGTCCGGACATGACAGCCGACGTCGACCAGGAGGCCGGCCTTTCCGTCGAGGAAATCCGAAAGCTCAATCGCGAACTTCGGATCCTCATCGCGACCAACGGCACCCTCACCCGGATTCTGAGCGTTCTCGCCAACGAAGAGATCGTCGTAGAGATCATCAAGCAGCAGATCCACGACGAGGCGCCGAAAATGCCCGAATTGGAGCATGCGGCGATCGGCCGGGTTCTGCAGCGCGATATCGTGCTCAAGGGCCGGAGCTCGGGAACCCCATTCGTGGCCGCGGAGTCGTTGATCGCCATCGATCTGTTACCCGCCGCAATCATGACCAGCCTGTTCGAGACGGATCGTCCCATTGGCGAGATCATGGCGGCCAGCCGCATCGAGACCTTCAAGGAGGAAGCCAGAGTCTGGGCGGGGGAGTTGCCGGATTCGCTCGCGCTTGACGGGTATCAAAATTCGCGAGCGAGAACCGTCGCCCGCCGGTATCGCATTATTGCCGGAGGCCAACCGGTTATTATTATCACCGAGTATTTTCTTCGAAGTGAATTTCAAGATGCTCCGCGTGAAGAACTTGATCGTTGCCAACATTCAGACGATATCGACACGAGGAGTGGAGATCGATTTGTGCTTGATGAGCGGATCCGCAGCAGCCTGTAGCGCCGACACTGTCAGGTCGCAGGCCTGTTATCCGTGGCTCGAAAGTTTCAATTCAGCGCGGCTCGCCCGGGCGGTCACCGGGTAATGCAGAACGCGAACCTGGCGGAACTGCTGGCGCGGCGCGCATCGGAAGCGGGCTGGCGCGACCAGCCCGCCTACCATGCGCCCGACGTCGTCACTCATGGGCAAATCCATGACGGTGCCGCACGCCTTGGGCAGGTGCTGGCAAACCGTGGCCTGACCAAGGGCGATCGTGTTCTGTTGTGCCTCCCGGATTCCCCGGACCTGGTGCAATTGCTGCTGGCTTGCCTGGCCCGCGGGGTTATGGCGTTCCTGGCGAATCCAGAGCTCCATCGCGACGATCACGCGTTCCAGGAGCACGACACCGAGCCGGCGCTGGTCGTCACGACCGGTGCTCTGTGCGATCGGTTTGCGCCGTCGAGCGTCGTGGACGCCGCAGAACTCGTCGCCGATGCGACCCGCGTCGCACCGGGCGACTACGAAATGGTCAATGGTGACGCTTTTGCGTACGCCACTTACACCTCTGGTACGACGGGTCGGCCGAAAGCCGCGATCCATCGGCATGCCGACATGTTCGCGTATGTCGAGGCCATGTGTCGCAATGCGTTGCGGCTCACCTCCCAAGACATCGCGCTCTGCAGCGCGCGCATGTATTTTGCGTACGGCCTGGGTAATTCGGTCTGGTTTCCGCTTGCGACCGGTAGCTCCGCTGTCGTCAATTCGCTGCCGATAAGCGCCGAAATGGCGGCCACGCTGAGCGCGCGGTTCGAGCCGTCGGTGCTCTACGGGGTGCCGAACTTCTTTGCCAGGGTCGTTGACACGTGTTCGCCCGATTCCTTCCGTTCGCTGCGCTGCCTGGTTTCGGCCGGAGAAGCCCTTGAGGTGGGTATCGCCGAACGGCTCACGGAATTCTTTGGCGGTATCCCCGTGCTTGATGGAATCGGTTCGACGGAGGTTGGACAGACATTCGTGTCGAATACCGTCGACGAATGGCGCCCGGGGACCCTTGGAAAAGTTCTTCCACCCTATGAGATTCGCGTTGTGGCGCCGGACGGGGAACTCGCGGAGCCCGGCCTCGAGGGGGACCTCTGGGTCCGCGGACCGTCGATCGCGGCGGGCTACTGGAATCGCCCCGATGCTCCACTGGGCAAGGGGGGCTGGCTCGATACGCGGGACAGGGTGAGTGTCGACGGCGACGGATGGGTTACCTACCGTTGTCGCGCGGACGACACCGAAGTCGTCGGGGCGGTCAACGTCAATCCGCGGGAGATCGAGCGCCTCGTCATCGAAGACGACGCGGTGGCCGAGGCCGCGGTGGTGGGTGTGCGGGAGTTCACCGGGGCGTCGACACTGCAGGCATTCCTGGTCGCGGCGAGCGGTGCGGTCATCGATGAGTCGGTGATGCGAGGCATCCACCGCCGACTGCTGACCCGCCTGTCCGCGTTCAAGGTGCCGCATCGATTCGCCGTGCTCGAGCGACTCCCGCGAACCACGAACGGGAAATTGTTGCGTGGCGCGCTTCGCGAGCAGGCCCCGGCGAAGCCGATTTGGGAACTCTCGCCGACGCGGCCTGACGATCGGCCGGCGTCGAACGCGCTCGCCATCGACGGTCCCGACGGTGCCGAACGTGCCGACGGTGCCGACAGTGCCGACAGTGCCGACGGGGCCGACGGGGCCGACGGTGCCGGCGAACTGACGCTCAAAGAGCGGCTGGCGGCTTTGCAGCAAGAGCGGCACCGGCTGGTGGCCGAGGCCGTGGGCGCGGCGGCCGCGAGGATGCTGGGCGAGCCCGATCCCCGGTCGATCGATCGGGATCTGGCCTTCTCGGAGCTCGGATTCGACTCGCAGATGACGGTCGAACTGTGCAACCGATTGGCGGCGATCACGGGTCTGCGGCTGCCCGAAACGGTCGGGTGGGATTACGGCTCGGTGTCGGGGTTGGCCCAGTATTTGGAGGCCGAACTGGCCGGAGTCGACAGGCGCGCGGCGGGAGTGGGCACAATGCCCCTGCCGCCGAACGGCGGCGCTGCGGGCCTGTCGGCCATCGAAGAGGAGTGCAAGAAGGTCGAGGAGCTGGTCGGGTTGATCGGGGACGGCGAGAAGCAGCGGGTGGCCGATCGTTTGCGCGCCCTGCTGGGCACCATTACCGACGGCGAGGATCGCCTGGGCAACCGGATCCACGCTGCGTCGACCCCCGACGAAATATTCCGGCTAATCGACTCAGAGTTCGGCGAGTCATGAAGGGGAGCAACGAACGATGACAGCGAGCGTGGAAGGGACCGACGCACAGAGCGAAAAGCTCATGCGTTATCTGAAAAAGGTCGCTGTCGAGCTCGATGAGACCCGCGCCCGGCTGCGCGAGTACGAACAACGCGCCACAGAGCCGATCGCGGTGGTGGGGATCGGGTGCCGGTTTCCGGGCGGCGTGGAAGGTCCGGAGGGGCTGTGGGATGTCGTGTCGACGGGCCGCGATGTGGTGTCGGAGTTCCCGACGGACCGCGGCTGGGACGTGGAGGGGTTGTTTGACCCGGATCCCGACGTGGAGGGCAAGACCTACACGCGATGGGGTGCGTTCATCGACAACGCGGCCGACTTCGACGCCGGGTTCTTTGGCATCGCCCCCGGCGAGGCATTGGCGATGGACCCGCAGCAACGGTTGATGCTGGAGGTTTCGTGGGAGGCGCTTGAGCACGCGGGGATTGACCCGTTGTCGTTGCGAGGTTCGTCGACCGGGGTGTTTACCGGGATTTTCGTGCCGACTTACGGCCCCGAGGGTACCGGCGGCCTGCAGGGCTACGGGTTGACCGGCGGCGCGCAGAGCGTGGCCTCCGGGCGCGTGTCGTATGTGTTGGGGCTGGAGGGCCCGGCGGTGTCGTTGGACACGGCGTGTTCGTCGTCGCTGGTGGCGATCCACTGGGCGATGGCGTCGTTGCGCGCGGGAGAGTGCGGCTTGGCGCTGGCCGGCGGGGTGACCGTGATGGGGTTGCCGAAGGTTTTCGTCGGGTTCAGCCGGCAGCGCGGTTTGGCTGCCGATGGGCGTTGCAAGGCATTCGCAAAAGCGGCCGATGGCACTGGTTGGGGCGAGGGTGCCGGCGTCCTGGTGCTCGAGCGGCTATCGGATGCGCGGCGGCTGGGCCATTCGGTGTTGGCGGTGGTGCGCGGCAGCGCGGTCAATCAGGACGGGGCTTCCAACGGCTTGACCGCGCCCAACGGGCTCGCCCAGCAGCGGGTGATTCAGGCGGCGCTGGCCAACGGGGGTTTGACGCCGGCGGACGTCGATATCGTCGAGGCGCACGGGACGGCGACCACGCTGGGCGATCCCATCGAGGCGCAGGCGCTGCTGGCGACCTATGGGCGGGCCCGCCCGGCCGAGCGGCCACTGTGGGTCGGATCGATCAAATCGAACATGGGTCACACCCAGGCCGCCGCGGGCATGGCCGGGGTGATCAAGGTGATCGAGGCGATTCGGCACGAGCGGATGCCGGCGACACTGCATGTCGATGTGCCCTCCCCGCGGGTGGATTGGGAAAGCGGCGCGGTGTCCTTGCTGACCGAGCCCCGGGACTGGCCCGACGACGGGCGTCCGCGCCGGGCCGGGGTGTCCTCGTTTGGGATCAGCGGCACCAACGCCCATGTGATCCTCGAGGAGGCCCCCGAGCACGCCCCCGAGCAAGGCAGGGTTGGGGCAAGCGAAAGCACCGGGGGCCGGCCGCCGTTGTCGGTGCTGCCGTGGGTCGTTTCGGCGAAGTCGGGTGAGGCGCTGGCCGCGCAGGCGAGCCGGTTGCTGGCCCACGTCGAGGCCGACCCGACGCTGGATCCGGTCGACGTCGGTTACTCGCTGGCGGGCCGGTCGGTGTTCGAGCACCGCGCGGTGGTGGTGGGCACGGACCGTCAGGCGCTCCTCACGGCCCTGGCGGGGGTGGCCGACGGTGACCCCGGCGCGGGTGCGGTTGTCGGTCAAGCGGGCTCGGTGGGCAAGACCGTAGTGGTGTTCCCCGGGCAGGGCGCACAGCGCATCGGCATGGGCCGCGAGTTGTACGACAACCTGCCGGTATTTGCCGAGGCGTTCGACGCGGTGGCCGAGGAGTTGGATCGGCATCTGCGGTTGCCGCTGCGCCAAGTTGTTTGGGGCACCGACGCAGATCTGCTGGATAGCACCGAGTTTGCTCAGCCGGCGCTGTTCGCCGTCGAGGTGGCGCTGTTCGCGGTGCTGCGGCGCTGGGGTGTGCAGCCGGACTTTGTCATGGGCCACTCGGTGGGCGAGTTGTCGGCGGCGCACGTGGCCGGGGTGTTGACGCTGGCGGATGCGGCGATGCTGGTGGCCGCGCGGGGCCGGTTGATGCAGGCGCTGCCCGCGGGTGGGGCCATGGTGGCGGTGGCCGCCTCGGAAAAAGAGGTGACGGACGAGCCGCTGCTGTGCGACGGGGTGGGGATCGCCGCGATCAATGCGCCCAAGTCGGTGGTGATCTCCGGAGCGCAGGCCGCCGTGAGCGCGATTGCGGATCGGTTCGCCGGGCAGGGCCGGCGGGTGCACCAGCTGGCGGTGTCACATGCGTTTCATTCGCCGTTGATGGAACCGATGCTCGACGAGTTCGGGAGGGTCGCCGCCCGGGTTCAGCCGCGAGCGCCGCAGATCGGCGTGGTTTCGAACGTGACCGGCGAATTGGCGGGCGTCGATGGTGGTCTCGGATCGGCCCAATTCGGATCGGCCCAATTCGGATCGGCCCAATTCGGATCGGCCCAGTATTGGGTCGATCACGTGCGCCGGCCGGTGCGTTTCGCCGACAGCGTGCGTCACTTGCAGACCCTCGGGGCGAGCCATTTCATCGAGGTCGGTCCCGGTAGCGGTTTGACGGGCTCAATCGAGCAGTCGCTGGCCCCGGCCGAGGCGGTGGTCGCGTCGCTATTGGGCAAAGACCGCCCCGAGGTGGCGTCCGTGCTGGCCGGGTGCGGGCAGCTCTTTGTCACCGGTGTGTCGGTAGATTGGCCGGCGGTGTTCGCCGGCTCGGGTGCCCGGCGGGTGCAGTTGCCGACGTACGCGTTTCAGCGGCGGCGTTTTTGGGAGACGGAGTGGACGGACGGGCCGGCCGACGTCGCCGGCCTGGGTCTGGGCGGGACCAAGCACCCGCTGTTGGGTGCGGTGGTCGAGCGGCCCGATTCCGGCGGGGTGGCGCTGACCGGCAGGTTGTCGCTGGCCGATCAGCCGTGGTTGGCCGACCATGCCGTCGGCGGGGTGGTGCTGTTTCCCGGGACGGGTTTTGTGGAGTTGGTCATCAGGGCCGGTGACGAGGTCGGCTGCGCGGCCATAGAGGAGCTGGTGCTGGCCGCGCCGTTGGTGCTGCACGCGGGTGTCGGGGTGCAGGTGCAGGTGCTGGTGGGTGCCCCCGGCGAGGCCGGCCACCGGGCGGTGTCGGTGTACTCCCGCGGCGATCAATCCCAAGACTGGTTGCTCAATGCCGAGGGCACGCTGGCGGTGGACGCCGCGGAGGTCTCGGCGGACTTGTCGGTGTGGCCGCCCGAGGGTGCGGTGAGCGTCGACATCTCCGATGGTTACGGGCAGTTGGCCGAGCGCGGTTATGCCTACGGCCCGGCGTTTCAGGGCTTGGTGTCGATCTGGCGGCGCGAGTCCGAGATCTTCGCCGAGGTGGTCGCTCCGGCCGGGGCCGGTGTGGCCGTCGACGGGATGGGGATGCACCCGGCGGTGCTGGATGCGGTGCTGCACGCTCTGGGCCTGGCGATCGAGACCACCGAGACGAAGCTGCCGTTCTGCTGGCGGAGCGTGTCGCTGCACGCCGGGGGCGCCGGCCGGGTGCGGGCCCGGCTCGCCCCGGTGGGGTCGGACGCGATCTCGGTGGACGTGGCCGACGCCGCGGGGTTGCCGGTGTTGACGGTGGGCTCGCTGGTCACCCGGCCGGTGAATCCCGAGCAGCTACGCGCCGCGCTGGCTGCGGCCAGCGGTACACCCGAGCAGGGCCCGCTGGAAGTGGTCTGGTCGTCAATATCATTGGGCGGCAGCGGCTCCAACGGGTCGGGCCACCCGGCCGTGGTGTCGTGGGCCGATTTCTGCGCTGGTGCCGGCGGTGATGCGGGCGCCGTGGTGTGGGAATTCGGGTCAGCCGGCGCGACCCGCGATGTGGTGGCCTCCGTGGTGGCCTCCGTGTACGACGCCACGCACGCCGCCCTGGCAGTGCTGCAGAGCTGGCTTGGTAAGGACCGGGTGGGCACGCTGGTGGTGCTGACCCATGGCGGGGCGGGGTTGCCCGGCGAGGATGTCAGCGATCTGGCCGCCGCAGCGGTGTGGGGTCTGGTGCGATCGGCGCAGGCCGAAAACCCCGGCCGGATCGTGTTGATCGACGCCGACATGGACGTGGATGCCGGGGCTTTGGTCAGCGTGGGCGAGCCGCAACTGGTGGTGCGCGCGGGCGGCGTGCATGTCGCTCGGCTGGCGCCGGCCCCGACGCCGCTGGCGCTTCCGGCGGGGGAGTCGGCGTGGCGGTTGGCCGCCGGCGGCGGTGGGACGTTGGAGGATCTGGTGATCCAGCCCTGCCCGGAGGCACAGGCACCGCTGCAGGCGGGGCAGGTTCGGGTTCAGGTGGCCGCCGTCGGGGTCAACTTCCGCGACGTGGTGGCCGCGTTGGGCATGTATCCCGGCGAGGCCCCCCCGCTGGGTGCGGAAGGGGCCGGGGTGGTGACCGAGATTGCTCCCGGGGTCAGCGGTGTGGCCGTCGGCGACTCGGTGATGGGATTCCTCGGCGGGGCGGGTCCGCTTGCGGTGGTGGACCAGCAATTGGTTACCCCGATGCCCCAGGGCTGGTCGTTCGCCGAGGCCGCCGCCGTGCCGGTGGTGTTCTTGACGGCGCTGTTGGGGTTGGCGGACCTGGCCAAGATCCAAGAGGGCGAAACGCTGCTGGTCCATGCCGGGACCGGTGGGGTGGGCATGGCTGCGGTGCAGCTGGCTCGCCACTGGGGTGTCGAAGTCTTCGTCACCGCCAGCCGCGGCAAGTGGGACACGTTGCGCGCCATGGGGTTTGACGACGACCACATCGGCGACTCCCGCACTCTCGAGTTCGAGGACAAATTCCTGGCGGTCACCGAGGGCCGTGGGGTCGATGTGGTGTTGGACTCGCTGGCCGGTGAGTTCGTCGATGCCTCGCTGCGCCTACTGGTCCGCGGTGGCCGTTTCCTCGAGATGGGCAAGACCGACATTCGGGACGCGCAGAAGATCGCCGCTAACTATGCCGGTGTGTGGTACCGCGCTTTCGACCTGTCGGAGGCCGGTCCGGTGCGCATGCAGGAGATGCTGGGCGAGCTCAGGGAGCTGTTCGACACCGGGGTGCTGCATCGGCTGCCGGTCACCACCTGGGATGTGCGCTGCGCCCCGACGGCCTTCCGGTTCATGAGCCAGGCGCGCCATATCGGCAAGGTGGTCTTGACCATGCCCTCGGCGCTGGCCGACGGGCTTGCCGACGGCACAGTGTTGATCACCGGTGCCACCGGGGCGGTCGGTGCCGTGCTGGCCCGCCACATGGTCGACGGCTTTGGCGTGCGTCATCTGGTGCTGGCCAGTCGGCGCGGCGACCGTGCCGAGGGCGCCGCCGAGTTGGCCGCCGAGCTGACCGAGGCCGGCGCCCAGGTGCAGGTGGTGGCCTGTGACGTGGCCGATCGCGACGCGGTCCAGGCGCTGTTCGCCCGGCTGGCGCACGAGTTCCCGCCGGTGCGCGGGGTGATTCACGCGGCCGGGGTGCTCGACGACACGGTGATCACCTCGTTGACGCCGGATCGCATCGATACGGTGTTGCGCGCCAAGGTCGACGCGGCGTGGAATCTACACGAGGTGACCCGCGACCTGGATTTGTCGATGTTTGCGCTGTGTTCCTCGATCGCGGCCACGGTGGGCTCACCGGGGCAGGGCAATTACTCGGCGGCGAACGCGTTTCTGGACGCGCTGGCCGTACACCGGCAAGCCGCGAAGTTGGCGGGGATCTCCCTGGCGTGGGGGATGTGGGAACAGCCCGGCGGCATGACCGCCCACTTGAGCAGCCGCGATCTTGCCCGGATGAGCCGCAGCGGGCTGGCTCCGATGAACCCCGGGCAGGCGCTGGAGCTGCTCGACGCCGCGCTGGCGATCAATCACCCCGTCATGGTGGCCACCCTCCTGGACCGGGCCGCGCTGGACGCCCGGGCTCAAGGCGGCGGGTTGCCGCCGTTGTTCAGCGGGCTCGCACGCCGCCCGCGGCGACGCCAAATCGAGGACACCGGTGACGCCGCCCAATCGAAGTCGGCGCTGGCCCAGCGCCTGCATGGACTGGCCGACGGCGAACAACACGACCTGCTGGTGAACCTGGTGTGTTTGCAGGCCGCCGCGGTGCTGGGCCGGCCCTCGCCCGAGGACATCGATCCCGAGGCCCAATTCTCCGACCTCGGCTTCGACTCGCTGACCGCGGTCGAACTGCGCAACCGCCTCAAGACCGCCACCGGGCTGACGCTGCCACCCACCCTGATCTTCGACCACCCGACCTCGGCGGCGGTCGCGACGTTTGTGCGGCAGCAAATCCCCGCCGACCACCATCCCGAAACCAATGGTGAAACTGCGCGGGTTGCCGAACCGGAGCAGGAGAAGGTGCCGGTCCATTCCTAACGGCGTCGCTGGTTGTGGAGGGCGCGGCTTTTTCGAATTCGCGCCTTTGTGCTCGGCTTGTCCCGGGGGCGTCTAAGCTTGGGTTTCCGAGACCTGCCTGAGGTGACGAGATCCGGGTTGGCTCGGAGGGGGCTCGGAAGGGTGTGTGCGAGTGGCGTTGCGGCCATTTCGTTGCCCCGTATCCACAATTCGGTGAATGTCGTCGGGTCCACGCGGGTCCGAGCTGAGACGAGGTTTATACAGCGATGCAATTACGTTCGGGCGCGATCCCTGCTCGAGGTATTGACCAATGAACAACCGGAAACCCGCGGTGGCGTCCGTCGTTTTGGCGGCGCTGGGTGCCTGCCTGGTGCTGTGGATGTCCGGATGCTCCTCTTCCACGCCCGCTCCGCAGGCCACGAGTAGTACGTCCAACGCGCCGTCCGACCCAGCCGCGCTGGCCGAAGTCCAGCAGGCGGCGGACGCGACCAAGGCGCTGACCACCGCGCACCTGGCGATCCAGACAACCGGGCAAATCGGGGACAGCATGCTGAAGATCACCGGTGTCGACGTCGATGTCCGGGCCAATCCGCTCGCCGCCAACGGCCTGTGCACCTATCAGGACAAGTCGGGCGTCCCGTTCCGGATCAAGGACGACACCATCTCGGTGAAGTTGTTCGACGACTGGACCAGTATCGGGTCCGTCTCCGATCTGGCGGCCTCACGCCTGGTAGACCCGACCAACGCCATAGCGAAGATGCTGTCGGGTGCCACCAACCTGCAATCACAGGGCTCGGAGGTGATCGACGGGATTGCCACCACCCGCATCACCGGGAACATCTCGGCGGAGACCGCCAAGATGCTGAATCCCGACGCCACCAAATCGGCGCCGGCGACGGTGTGGATCGCCCAGGACGGTTCGCACCGCCTGGTCCAGGCGAAGGTGGACCTCGGGGGTGGGTCCGTGTTGATCAAGCTGTCCAAATGGAACGAGCCCGTAAACCTCTGACGGCAAGGATCGCTAAGGATCGCTAAGCGATCTAGGTAGGCGATGCGGCAGCGGATCCTGGGCTCAATGCAGAAGGAATGCATAGGTGCGCCAGCGCCGTCAGCGCCCCCAGCCCGATCACCAGGACGGTGCCGACCTGACTGAGCGCGCTGTAGGAACCTCCCGAGACCACGACCAGCCCGCCGCCGAACACCGCACCGAGCGCGACGAGCGGCGCAACCGCTCCCCGCGCCGACACGGTCCCCGCGGCCACAATGGCAATGAGATACGGGACGCCGCATGCGGCAAGAAGCGCGAACGAGACCAGCGGCACCGAGGCGTACAGCTCCCGACCCAGCAGGTGTTGCCACAACGCGATCGAGATCCCGAGCGCGGCGACGTAGGAAGCCAGCACCCCGAGGCCGACCGCAAGACCACCGGCGGCGCCGCGCCACAGGCCGACCAGGCCAACCACCGCGAGCAGCATGACGGCCAATAGCACGGCATCGTGAGTGACGCCGCCGCGCACCGCGGCGGCCACTTCCGCGGCCCCGCCTACCGTCACGGTGCCGTCGGCAAGGCTCCCGTACTTCATCGCCTTACCGGCAGCGGTTTCGAGCTGCTGCGCGCGCGCCGCCGCATCCAGATCCAGTTTGTCCCCGTCGGAATAGACGAAAAGTCGAGTCGCCTTTCCGTCCTGCGAAAACATCGACTGCCGAACGTGCTGGTAGGACCGATCGGAGATTGCCTTCCTGGACATATAGAAGCCGCCCTCGCCGGTGTTGGCGAAATCGGCGCTGATGGACTTCAGCAACGTCGATACCTGCACGATCTGCGGGAGTGAGTCCTGAATGGTGGTTTCCAGGGTGGGTACGAACGTTTGCAGTTGCGCCAGCGACGACTTCATCTGCGCGAGGATGCTCGGTGCGGTCGCGAAGGCACCGATGGTTCTGCGCGACAGGGCGCCGATGCGGTCCGCGCCGTCGGACAGCGTCGTCACCTGGGTGATCACGTCGTCGACGCGATCGACGGCCCTGCCGACGGTTGAACACGCGTAGTCGGCGGGACAGTTGGCAACGCCGCCCATCCAGCCGCGCACCGGATCCAAATATCGCGACAACTGCGCGGTCACGCCCCTGACCTGGCGCGTGCCGGACAGTAATACGTCGACGTTCTGCTGCAGCTGGTTCGCCCCTGCGAGGGCGGCATTCATGCTGCTATCCAGCTCGTTCATCGCGCCGGTCATCTGATTCATGACGGCCCCGAGCGTCTTGATGGCATTGACCTGCGGCATGAACGTCCCGGCCCCGCGATTCAGCTGATCGCTCAGCTTGCCCAGGGTCGCGGTCAGCGATGCGTCCGCCCACGGGGCACCGGCCGGCCACGCCGCCGATTGCACCTTGCGAACACCGGGAATCTCCATCAGACGGCGACTGACCTGGTCGATGGCGATAAGCCCCCCCGGGTCGCGAAGGTCGTTGGCGGATTCGACCAGCACCACGTCGGGCAGCGAATTCCCCGCCACGAACCGCGCGGCGCTGTCCGCGGCCGGGCTTGCCGGGTTTGCGGGGTTTTCGGGGTTTTGGCTGAGGCCCCACCGCATCCCGATGACCGGTAGCGCGCAGATCACCAGCAGCACCACGGCAAGGGGGATCGGACGCGGTATCCACCGTGGGGGTGTCCGGGCGGCATCGCCGGCTCGCGACGGGGGTTGCAGTGGTGGCCGCACACGTGGCCCCGCGAGCCCGATCAGGGCCGGCAACAGCGTCAAGGAGGCGGCAACTGCCACAACGACGCCCAGCACCGCGGCGCCGGCGCTGTGCAACGCCGGCGTTCGGGCGAGCAGCAGCGGGCCGGTGAGCAGCGCGAGGCAGGCCCCGGGCAGCGCCAGCGCGGGCAGGTTGCCGCGGTATCCGCGCGGGGCGGGCTCGATCCCGTCGGACCCGCGCCGGGCAACCAGCATGGTTGACGCCGTGATGGCGCCGATCGTCAACACAGCGGCCAGGGTTTGGGTGAACAGCGAATACATCGAAGACAGCGGGGAAACCGGCAAGCTCCCGGCCCGCTGCAGCAACTCGGCGAGCGGCCACGCCAGCCCCAGCGACAAGCCGGCCGTCAGCAGCGCGATTCCCGTGGAAATCAGGGGGAGACGCGCTCGCAGCAGCAGCAGGACGGCGATCACCACCGCCGCAGCAATGATTGTTGCGGCTTGCCAGGCATTCATGTGGGTGGGGACGCGGCTGGTGGTCTCCGGGAACGCGATTCGGGCGCGAAGCCCCGGGCTCAGCGGCACCTTGCGTACCACCGATCGGGCGGCGTCGAGCGATTGCCGCGCCTTGGCGCTGCCTGCCTCGCCCACCAGCCAGACCATCGCGATCCCAGACCGGCCGCCGGCGCTGGTTCCCAGCGGGGCGGTGAGGGGATCCGACCATAGGTCCAGGACGGATCCCACGTGGGCGGTGTCGGCGCGCAGGGCGGCGACGACGGCGTCGAAGTGGTGCTGGTCCGCCGGCCCGAGCTCGTCGCGGCCTTCGAGCACCAGGTAGGCGATGGCGTTGGTGCCGGTGCCCGGGAACGCCTGCGCAATCCGGTTGGTCGCGGCGGCGGTCCTGGCGTCCTGTGGCAGCAACGCCGAATCGGTAGCCGCCGCGTTCGCCGGTATCAGCGCGACGACGACATTCGCGATAACGGCCACCGCAATCCAGGCGGCGACGACCAGGAGATTGGCGAGCCGGGACGGCGTATGGCTGCTGTCGGCTGACACCCTGATGATCGTACTGACATGGGCGCACTCGAGAGCATTTTCAGGTGGACGTGCCAGTTCCGCGCCTGAATTCAGGCCAGGTGGGGAGGTGCCCGGATCGGGGTCAGCTCAGCCGGGTCGTCCCCATCCTCACCCCGGCGGCCGGCAGGCGGGTGAGCAGCGCATCGCCCATCGCCGCGGCGGGGGTCAGCACCCCCCGCAACCCGGAGAGCCGATCGCGGTCGAGCGCGAGCGCCAGGCAGCTCTCGCCGAGCAGCACCGCGGTGCCGCTGTAGGCGTCGCTGTCCTGCCCGAAGGTCGCCAGGTAGCGGGCGCCGCTGGTCGTGGTGGTAAACGTCTCGGCCGTGTAGTGGCCGCGCTTTCGGATGGCCTCGCCCGGCCCGGTGCCTGCCTTCGGGATGAAAAGCTCCAGCAATCGTCGGGGCACCAGCCTCAGGTATCGATTGCCCAGGCCAAAGGCACCCGCCTGATAGCCGCTGACCGCCGCGGCGGCGACCGGTGCCGCGAGCGACTTTCCGAGGCTCATGGTCTCGGAGTAACGGAACCGCCGGCCGTAGGCCCAATCCTGTAATGCATTGCTACGCCGGACAATTCGGGTGTTGTGCGGGGCCAACACGAATCCGGCGGTCCAGAAACCCGCAAGCTCGGGCGCCACCTTGCGCCCTCGCCCCCAGGCCAGGTCCGACTGCCGGCCGAGTTCGGGTTCGGCGCCCCGGTCGGTGGTCAGTGTGTATGGGTCGTTGATGACCCGCCGGGCCTCGGGATCACTCGACGCCGTGTATGCGGTTCCCACCAGCGAGGCAACCGTGCCGCCGGACGCCCAGAGCTGAGAGAACCTGCGTAGCACAAAGGTCGTGTCGCAGAGTTCACCGGCGCCATCCTCGACCGACCGTCGGTACAGCTGATAGACGCTGAGATCCGAAGGGATCGAATCGAATCCGCACGAATGCACGATCCGTGCGCCGGTGTCGACGGCCTGTTTGTGGTACAGGTCGACGCTGTTGCGGGCGAACATCACTTCACCGGTCAGGTCGGCGTAGTCCGTTCCGGACTTGGCGCAGGCCGCCACCACCGGCAACCCGTAGCGCGCGTAGGGACCGACGGCCGTCGCGACCACCTGAGTCCGGCCCGCCATCGCCTCCAGCGTCGACGGGTCCGACACGTCGGCGAGGACCAGTGGCCAATCCCGGGCGGTCGGGCCGAGTGTCTCCCGCAGGGCCAGCAGCCGTTCGCGCGAGCGGCCCGCCAACGCGATCCGCGCCGCCGTCCCAGCGCGCGCGAGGTATCCGGCCGTCAGCTCGCCGGTGAAGCCGGTGGCGCCGTACAAGACGATGTCGAACTCGCGCTCAGCTGGGCACATTCGACGGACACTACCCAGTCGGTCGGGCGATTGTTGCGCGGGCCGGTCGGGCCGGTCGGGCCGGCCATCGGACACGTGCGGGTTCAGGCGTCCAGACGGGCGAATTCGTCTTCGCGGTACAGCCGTACGCACTCGGCCCGTCTCACCTTGCCGCTCGTGGTGATCGGTATCGAGCCGGGGTGCACCAGAACAAGATCCGCCACGCTCAGCCCGTGCGACGTCGATATCGCCGAGGTCACTTCGCGTTTGACGACGTCGAGACTGTCCACTGGGTCCTCGGGGAGTTCGCTGCGCTTCTTCCTCAGTTCGACGATGGCGACCAGCTTCTCGGTGCTCCGACCATCCGGGACGGCTATCGCCGCGCAGCGACCGCGGGTGATCTCCTGAATCGTCGCCTCGATGTCGTCGGGAGAGTGGTTGCGCCCATACACGATCAGCAGATCCTTGATGCGGCCGATGATGAACAATTCGCCGTCGGTGGCGAAACCCGAGTCCCCGGTTCTCAGCCACGGCCCTTCGGGTGTGCCCTCCGACGGGTTGACGATCTTTCCGCCGAACGTCCGCTCACTCTCATCGGGCCGCTGCCAATAGCCGCTGGCGACGTTGTCGCCGTACACCCAGATCTCACCGACCTTTGCGTCCGGACGCTCGATACCGGTATCGGGATCGACGATTCGCACGATCGGCGATTGCGGCAACAGGTAGCTGACCAACGATGTACCGTCGCCGCTTCCGCACCGCCTCGCTTCGCCGTCGGCCAGTTTCTCGGCCTCGAATCCGGCGAACGTCGGCGCGTGGCTGGGCCTGCTGGTCGCCACGTACACCGTCGCTTCAGCGAGGCCGTAGGAGGGACGCAGCGCCCTGTCGGGCAGGTTGAAGCGACGGAAGCGATCGGCGAAACGCTTGACGGTCGCGGGATGTACCCGTTCGCTTCCGCTCAGGATGGTATGCACACTGCCGAGATCGACCCCTGCCATGTCGTCGTCCGATACCTTTTTCGCCGCCAATTCGAAGGCGAAGTTCGGTGCCGCGGAAAACGAGTGGTTGCCGGCCAGCGCCTCTATCCAGCGGGCCGGACGCGCCAGGAACGCCACCGGGCTGGTGAGCACCGACGTGAACCCCCCGAATATCGCCGCACAAACCCCGAGGAACAAACCCATGTCGTGATAAAACGGCAGCCAGGACACGATCGCGATATCCGACGGCGGTATTCCATCCGTCTCCGGAAAGTAGCTGGACATCAGCTGTTCGAAATTGGTCCGAAGGTTCTGGTGGGACATCATCACGCCGGCCGGTGTGCGCGTCGATCCGGACGTGTATTGCAAATAGGCGGTGGGCGGGTAATTTTCGTCCCCGGCGCCAGATCCGTTCGGAGAGTCCAGATCTAACCGATCAATCTCGATGATTGATGGAGTGGATTCACCGGGTTGTGGCGCAACGTGCTCGGAGACATCGCCTACGACGGACGATGTCGTGAGGACGGCCACGGGCGACGCATCGCGCAGCACGGAATCGAAGCGATCATCAGTGGCGCCGCCCTGCGGAACCGAAAGCGGAACCGCGATACGCCCGGCCTGCAATGCGCCCAGAAAAGCCGCGATGTAGTCGAGTCCCTGTGGCGCCGATATCACCACACGATCACCCGTCGAGCCGCACTGGCCCAGCTCCCGCGCGACGTTCAGCGTCCGCCGATACAGCTGCGACCACGTCAGGATTTGCTCGACACCGGCCCAGTCCTGCTCGTAGTCGAGAAACCTGATGGCGGTGTCGGTGGGCTGCAGACGGGCCCACGAGCGCAGCACAACGGGTAGGGAACGCACATTCATGGCCATCACGTTACCGGGGCCAGACCGCCCCCGATGCCATACCGGATTTGGCCGATGGCCGGCGCCAAGCCGGCACCACGGTCGGCAATTGCGTCGCCATGTGCCCAGCTGAAGAGGTTGGACGGGGTCATAAGGAGAGAATTAGTGCTATTTTTCCCCCGCCTCCCACGGGGGCGTCTAAGCTTCGCTCTGGGACCTGCCAATGGTGTCGGTATCCGGCTTTGTCCGGATTGGGGGCCTGCGCGGGGCGGCGCTGGGGAAAATTCGGTGATTTCGTGGGGCAACACCGGTGAGCTGAGACGAGGGTAAAACAGCTATGGAAACACGCGTCACTCCGATTGCAGTCATCGGAATGGGATGTCGGGTTCCTGGGGGAATCGATTCGCCGGACGAGCTGTGGCAGGCCGTGGCGCGTGGCGACAATCTGGTCACCGAGATTCCGGCTAGCCGCTGGGACGTCGACGACTACTACGACCCCGAGCCGGGCGTACCCGGCCGGACGGTGTCGCGGTGGGGCGGCTTCCTTGACGACGTGGCCGGCTTCGACGCCGAGTTCTTCGGGATCAGCGAGCGGGAGGCGGCGCCGATCGACCCGCAGCACCGCTTGTTGCTGGAGACCGCATGGGAAGCGATCGAGCACGCCGGCCTGGATCCAGCGGCGCTGGCCGGGTCCAAGACAGCCGTCTTCACCGGGCTGGCCCACGAGGACTACCTGGTACGCAGCGTCGGCTCGGGCAACCTGGCCAGCCCATACGTGGTCACCGGCCTGGTCAACAGCGTCGCGTCCGGGCGAATCGCCCACACTCTCGGCCTGCACGGTCCGGCGGTCTCGGTGGACACCGCGTGCTCGGGGGGCCTGATGGCGATCCACCTCGCGTGTCGCAGCCTGGACTCGGGCGAGAGCGACCTTGCCCTCGCGGGGGGTTGCACGTTGCTGCTCGAGCCCGAGGGCAGCGTGGCGCTCTCCGGGCAGTCGATGCTCTCGCCGACCGGTCGCTGCCATGCCTTCGACGTCGCGGCGGACGGGTTCGTGCGGTCGGAGGGTTGTGGCGTCGTGCTGCTCAAGCGGCTGCCCGACGCCCTGGCCGACGGCAATCGGATCCTCGCCGTGCTGCGCGGCACGGCCAGCAATCAGGATGGTCGCACCGAGACCCTCATGATGCCGTCCGAGGACTCGCAGGTCGCTGTCTACCGCGCAGCGCTTGCGGCGGCGGGCGTGGAGGCCGAAACGGTCGGTGCGGTGGAAGCCCATGGCACCGGTACGCCAGTCGGTGACCCGATCGAGTACCGGAGCCTCGCGCGGGTCTACGGCACCGACGGCGTCCGTTGCGCGCTCGGATCGTTCAAGACCAACATGGGGCACAGCGAATCCGCGGCCGGGGCACTCGGGTTGATCAAGGCGGTCCTGGCGCTGCAGCACGGGGTGCTGCCGCCGCTGCTGCACTTCACCAAGTTGCCCGATGAACTTGCCGCGATCGAAACGGGACTCTTTGTGCCGCAAGATCTTACGGAGTGGCCGGCGAGCGCCGACCAAGACGCATCGCAGGCACCGAAGCGGGTTGCGGTGTCGTCGTTCGGACTTTCGGGAACGAACGTGCACGCCATCCTGGAAGAAGCCCCGGAAGAGGCGCCTGCGAAGGCCCCTGCTGAATCCCCTGGGACCCCCGCGCAAGCCGGCGACGGCGCGCGGCTGTTCATGGTGTCGTCCAGCTCGTCGCAGGGGCTGCGCGACACCGCACGGCGCCTCGCCGAGTGGGTCGAGGCCAACGCGGACTCCGTAGTGGCCGCGGATCTGGGCTACACGCTCGCACGGCGGCGTGCGCACCGGACGGTGCGGACCGCGGTGGTGGCGTCCGCCCTGCCGGAACTGGTCGCCGGCTTAAAGGAGCTGGCCGACGGTGAGATCCCGGTTGCGGGCACCGTGGGACTCGGCGACCGGGGCCCGGTGTGGGTGTTTTCCGGGCAGGGGTCGCAGTGGGCCGGGATGGGCGCTGACCTGCTCAAGAGCGAACCGGAGTTCGCCGCGACCATCGCCGCCCTGGAGCCGTTGATCGCCGCGGAAGCCGGCTTCTCGGTGACCGAGGCGATGACCGCGCACGACACCGTGACCGGTATCGACAAGGTCCAGCCGACCATCTTCGCCATGCAGGTCGCGCTGGCCGCAACCATGGAGAAGACCTACGGGGTGCGACCGGGCGCGGTCATCGGACACTCGCTGGGCGAATCGGCTGCGGCGGTCGTCGCCGGCTCGCTGTCGCTTCAGGATGGTGCGCGCGTCATCTGCCGCCGCTCGAAGCTGATGCTGCGCATCTCTGGCTCGGGTGCTATGGCATCGGTGGAATTGCCTGCCAAGCAAGTGAATTCGGAACTCATCGCCCGCGGTATCGACGATGTCGCGGTGGCGGTGGTGGCCTCGCCGCAGTCCACGGTGATCGGCGGCGCCACCGAGGCGGTGCGCGATCTCGTCGCTCGGTGGGAACAGCGTGACGTGATGGCCCGCGAGGTGGCCGTCGACGTGGCTTCGCACTCGCCGCAAGTGGAGCCGATTCTCGACGAATTGACCACGGCGCTGGCCGGTCTCACCCCGGTGGCGCCCAAGGTCCCGTACTACTCGGCGACCCAGTTCGACCCGCGCGAGCAGCCGGCGTGCGACGCCGCCTACTGGGTGGACAACCTGCGAAACACTGTGCAGTTCGCGGCCGCGGTGCAGGCGGCGCTGGAGGATGGCTTTCGGGTCTTCGCCGAGCTGTCACCGCACCCGCTGCTGACCCACGCGGTCGAGCAGAACGCCCGCAGTCTCGACACCTCGGTGGCGGCTCTGGCCGGCATGCGGCGTGAGCAGCAACTGCCATACGGGCTGAGTGGCTTGCTGACGGACGTGCACAGCGCCGGCGCCGCGGTTGACTTTTCGGTGCTGTATCCCGTCGGACGCCTGGTGGATGCGCCGCTGCCGGTGTGGACCCACCCGCAGTTGTGGATCGACGAGGAAGGGCAGGCCCAAAAGGCGCAAGGCGCCAGCACCATCGCCGTGCATCCGATGCTGGGCGCCCACGTCCGGCTGAACGAGGAGCCGCAGCGCCACGTGTGGCAGACCGACGTCGGCACCGCGACGCTGACCTGGCTCGAGGATCACCAGGTGCATAATGTGGCCGCCCTGCCCGGGGCCGCGTACTGCGAGATGGCGCTGGCCGCGGCCGAAGAGGTCTTCGGCGAGTCGGCCGAGGTGCGCGACGTCGTCTTCGAGGCGATGCTGTTGCTCGACGAGCACACCCCGATCGACGCCATCGCATCGGCTGATTCGCCGGACGCTTTCAGCTTTGTGGTCAAGACCCACGTGGAGGGTGCCGACACGCGGCACGCGAGCGCGACGCTGCTTGCGACGGACGACGATGCTGACGATTCCGGGCCGCGGGCTTATGACATCGCCGCCCTGCTGGCGGCGCACCCGGGCTCGGTGAATATCTCCGCACTGCGGGACGGGCTCATCGAGCGCGGCATTCACCACGGCCCCGCGTTCGGCGGCATGACCGCCGCGCGCACCCCGGAGACCGAAGCGGGCACCGTGCTCGCCGACGTCGAGCTGCCCGCGTCGATTCGCTTCCAGCAGTCGGCCTACCGGGTGCACCCGGCGCTGCTCGATGCCTGCTTCCAGTCCGTCGCGGCGGGCTTCGGTTCCGCCGAAGGCGGTGGTCTGCTGTTGCCGCTGGGCGTGGGCAGCCTGCGTTCATACGGGACTACCCGCAATGCCCGCTACTGCTACACGCGGGTGATCAAGGCCGACGCGACCGGCGGCGAGGCCGACCTGGACGTGCTGGACGAGCAGGGAACCGTGCTGCTCACCGTGCGGGGGCTTCGCGTGGGAACGGGGACGTCGGAAAGCGCCGAGCGCACCCGCATATTCGGTGAGCGATTGCTGACCGTCGACTGGCAGCAGCGCGAGCTGCCCGAGCACGCCAACGCCGATTCGGGGGCGGGATCGTGGCTGCTGATCGATGTCCCCACCGGCTCCGACGTCGCCGACATGCTGGCCTCGACGCTGACGGACGCGCTGAAATCCCAAGGCGCGGAATGCGCCAGCCTGCACTGGCAGAATGAGGCCGATCCCGCGGCCAGCCTCGAAGCACTGGGCGCTGCGCTCCGCGGCCGCACCTTCGCCGGCGTGGCGATCGTCTGTGGGCCAAGCGCCGGTAAGCCCGATGAGAACAGCTTGCTGCGGGGCCGTGAGCAGGTGCGGCATCTGGTCCGGATCATCCGCGAGGTCTCCGAACTGGACGGCGAGCTGCCTCGGGTGTTCGTCGTGACCCGGCAGGCCCAGCAGGTTCGGTCGGACGACGAGGTCAACCTGGAGCAGGCCGGGCTGCGTGGCCTGCTGCGGGTGATCGGCAGCGAGCATCCGTTGCTGCGCACCACCCACGTTGACGTGGACGAGGACACCGCGGCCGAGCAGGTGGCCCTGCAGTTGGTGGGCGAATCCGAGGAGGACGAGACCGCCTGGCGCAATGGCGACTGGCATGTGGCGCGCTTGAGCCCCAGCCCGCTGAGCCATGAGGAGCGGAAAGCCATCACGGTGGACCACGAGCGCGACGGGATGCGCTTGCACATCCGCACGCCGGGCGACCTTCAGACAACGGAATTCGTTGCGTTCGACCGTGTTCCACCGGGACCCGGGCAGATCGAGGTTGCGGTCAACGCATCCAGCATCAACTTCGCCGACGTCCTGGTGGCCTTCGGCCGGTATCCCAGCTTTGAGGGTGTGCTGCCGGAGTTCGGCACGGACTTTGCCGGCGTGGTGACCGCGGTCGGGCCCGACGTCACCGATCACCAGGTCGGCGACCGGGTCGGCGGCATGTCCCCCAACGGCTGCTGGAGCACCTTTGTCCTCTGTGACTCGAGGCTGGCCACCAAGCTGCCGGATGGTTTGACCGACGGCCAGGCCGCCGCGGTGACCACCGCGCACGCCACCGCCTGGTACGGGCTGTGCACTCTGGCCAGGATGAAGGCCGGGGACAAGGTACTGATCCACTCCGGAACCGGGGGAGTGGGCCAGGCGGCGATCGCGATCGCGCGCTCGGTGGGGGCCGAAATCTACGCCACCGCCGGCAGCGACGAGCGCCGGCAGGTGCTGCGCGACATGGGAATTGAGCATGTCTACGACTCCCGCAGCACGGAATTCGCCGACCAGATCCGCAGCGATACCGACGGGTATGGCGTGGACATCGTGCTCAACTCGGTGACCGGGGCCGCGCAACTCGCCGGGCTGAAACTGCTGGCGCTGAACGGGCGGTTCGTCGAGATCGGCAAGCGCGACATTTACGGGGACACCAAGCTGGGGCTGCTGCCGTTCCGCCGCAACCTGACGTTCTACGCGGTCGACCTCGGATTGCTGTCGGTAAGCCACCCCGCCGAGGTCCAGGAATTGTTGCGGACCGTGTACCGGATGACGGCCGATGGTTCGCTGCCGATGCCGGAGAGCACGCATTACCCGCTTGCCGAGGCGGCCACCGCGATTCGGGTGATGAGCGCGGCCCAGCACACCGGCAAGCTCATCCTGGACATCCCGCACGTCGGCAGCAGCAGTGTGGTCCTGCCCCCCGCGCAGGTGCGCAGCTTCCGCCGCGACGGCGCCTACATCATCACCGGCGGTTTGGGTGGCCTCGGCCTGTTCTTCGCCGAGAAGCTGGCCTCTGCAAATAACGGGGCGGGTTGCGGGCGGATCGTGTTGACCGCTCGTTCCCAGCCCAACCCCAAGGCCCGGCAATCCATCGAGCGGCTCCGCAAGGCGGGCGCCGACATCGTGGTGGAGTGCGGCAACATCGCCGAGCCCGAGACCGGGGAGCGCCTGGTGGCCGCGGCAACCGCCACCGGGCTTCCGGTCCGCGGGGTGCTGCACGCGGCGGCGGTGGTCGAGGACGCCACTCTGGCCAACATCACCGACGAGCTCATCGATCGGGACTGGTCGCCGAAAGCGTTCGGATCCTGGAGCCTGCACCGCGCCACCGAAGGACAGCCGCTGGACTGGTTCTGTGTGTTCTCCTCGGGGGCCGCGCTGCTGGGTTCACCCGGTCAGGGCGCCTACGCGGCGGCCAACAGCTGGGTCGACGGCTTCTGCCACTGGCGCCGCGCTCAGGGCCTGCCGGCCACCGCGATCGGGTGGGGCGCGTGGGGAGAGGTCGGACGCGCCACCTTCCGGGCCGAAGGCGGCGAAATCATGATCGAGCCCGAGGAAGGCGTATACGCGTTCGAAACGCTGCTGCGCTACAACCGGCCCTACACGGGCTACGTTCCGATCATCGGGGCGCCCTGGCTGGCCGACCTCGTCCGGCGTAGTCCGTGGGCCGAGATGTTCCAGTCCACTGGGCAAAGCGCAAAGGGCCCAAGCAAATTCCGCGCCGAGCTGATGGCGCTCCCCGGGGAGGAGTGGCCGGGCCGGCTGCGGCGTCTGCTGGTCGAGCAGGCCAGTGTTATCCTGCGTCGCACCGTCGACGCCGACCGCCCCTTCATCGAGTACGGCCTGGACTCACTGGGCATGCTCGAACTGCGTACCCACGTTGAAACCGAAACCGGGATACGGCTCACGCCGAATCTCATTGCCACCCACAACACCGCGCGTGCGCTGGCGCAGTACCTGTCCGACACACTGGCAGCCGAGGAGGCCGTGCCAGCGGAATCCTGATAACGGATTCCGCTGGCACGCAGGGTATTCGGTTACCCGTGGGTGTTTTCGATGGCTGGGCTGCGGGTGGCCCGTCGGGCCGCTCCGCTCACTCCATCGCCCAGCCGTACTCCGCGGGAATAGTGCACAGCAAGGACCGGATGGCTTCGACGGACGCTTCCGCCTCGTCTTGGGGTCCGTGGTGCTCGATCGCGAGTCGCCCGCCGGTCATGGAACAGGCGTAGAAGTCAATGGGGATGGGCTTGGAACAATAGACTTCGCTGTAAAAGTCTTCCACTTCAACGCCGTCGAGCGTGGGCGCGGCGGAGAGCGAACCAACATTGGTGCAACAGACGGCTTTTGGCAACCCGGGCGGAGTGCCCCGGAATTCCATGGCGGAGTGAAACACCGACTGCGCAATCAGCCCGTCGGCCAAGTCGGCGCGCAATGTCTCGACGATGTCGTTCGCCAGATCGATGATGTCGGTGTATTGGTCGATCTCGGCGAGGTAGGTTGCGACCCCAACCGGGTTGGTGGCCGCGGTTGGAGCCACCGGGGGGGACAGGACATACCGCAGATCGACCGAATACAGGTAGGGAATCGGGACGTGCGGGGTTTCGCGGAGCTGCCACTCGGCCAGCAGAATGGCTGCCGCCAATACGCCGTTGAGGCTGAGCCCGTTGTCTCGGCAGAACGCCTCGATGTCCGCCGTTTCCTGCTCGGTGAATCGGCACCTGGTGACCGGAACTGGCTTCGGCGAACCGGCACCTTCGTCAAGGGCCTGCTCTAGGGCCGTCGCTAGGGCCGTCGGCACGGCGGTCGGGAGCTCGTAGGCGAACATCACCGGAAGGAAACGCTCGATTCCCGTCCGCCCTTGCTGTTTGATGCCCCGCTTCTGTAGCAGGGCCTCGACCGAATCGGGCGCCGGCTCGGGGATTACCGGACCCGGGTCGCCGGTAGCCAGCACCGCGGTGTACCGCAAGAACAGCTCACCCAACAGGGCGGCGATGTGGTGACCGTCGGCCAGGCTGTGATGGACGAATGCGGTCAGCTTGGTTCCGTTGTCGGTACGTATCACCCGCAAATGGATCAGGGACACGCTCTGATCGAGCGGTATCGCGTCGTCCTCGTCCGCCCCGTTGGTAGCGTCGATGACCGTTATCCCGGCGTGCAGCAGGTCATCGGCAACGATGCAATAACCCCCATCGGGCCCTTGCTCGAGGTGACCGGCGAACACCGGGTGGGCCTCCAACAGTGCGTCGAACGCTTCCGACAACGCATCGGCATCGATAACGCCGCGCACCTCCACCGTGAAGGACGTAAAAGTCTGGTACTGCGCGAAAAATTCCTCGCTGTTTGCCAGCTTTCGGATCACGGATCCGGAAAACACCTTAAGACTCTCCGCTCGTCGCTGTGTGCTGGGTCAATTGCTGGCTGCTAAGTGGCTGCTAGTGGCTGCTGGCCCGTCGATACCCGACCGTCAAGGGTACGGCGCACACGGCGACGATGCCCGCGATCCATAGCAGCGTTGCGATCATCGGCGACGCGATCGGACCGCCTATCGACAACCCGCGCATGGTCTCGACGGCACAGCTCACGGGCTGATACTTCACGACGGGCTGAACCCAGCGTGGGTATGCCTCCACCGATAAGAGCCCGGTGGAAAAGAAGATCGCGACCACCTGCACCACTTCGACCGCCTCGACAACGATTGTCGCCGAGGCGTAGAGGGCGACCGTGGTGACAACAACGGCAAACGCCCCGCCGAGTAACACCGGAATGGCAATCCAGAGGAGGCTCGCGAAAATGCCCTGGTGGAACCGGAAACCCAGCATCATCCCTGCCAGCAGCATCACCAGGGTGGTCACCACGATCCGAACCGCCTCGGCGACGATTCGCGCGAGCAGTCCCGCCGCCCGGTGCAGCGGCATTACCCACATTCGGGCCAGCAGACCGCTGGATCGCTCCCGCATCAGGTCGATCGCAACGAACGCTGAGCCGGTGATCCCACCGCCGATCGCGATCATCGGCAGGATGCTGTATATCGCAATTTGCCCGGTTGCGAGGTAAGCGAGCCTGGCGACCACGATGTTGATCGTCAGCAGGAACAGGATCGGTAGCAGCAGCGATTCGAAGACGGTGACGACATCACGCCCCCACCGCGTGAGGATGCGCTTGGTCAGCACCAGCGTTTGCGGTATCAGCAGTCGCACCGAATTCTCCGGGTACTGCCAGCGTGCCGGTCGAAACCCGGCTTCCTGAGTTGTCGCAACCATCATGGCCGCCTGGACAACACGATGTGGGACAGCGGCACCAGGAGCACCACGAACGCGACAATGTACGCCAGCGTCGGCGCAGCCATGGGCCACGTCAGGGAAGGGACCGGCTTGGCATCTCCGGCCAGGGCGCGCAGCACGGTCGTGATCTGCGAGATCGGCTGGTTGCGGACCACGGGCTGGATCCAGTGCGGGAACATCTTGAGCGGTTGGATACCGGTGGACAGCAGCCCGAAGATCAGCATGGGCAGCGTCATCAACGGCAGCATGGCTTCGGGGTTCCTGCTGGCGGTACCGACCAGGTCCGCGGCGAATGACAGCACCGCTCCGACCACCATCACCAACGCGATGAAACCGACGATGGACGCGGGGCCGTGATGGAAGCGGAATCCGATGACGGAGCCACAGATGATCGACACCGTCAGGGCAACGGCGCATCGGTACACGCTGGCCGATGTGCGGGCAAGCACCGGCGTCAGCGGGGCGATGGGCATGGATTTGAACCGTCGATTGACGCCGTCCAGGGAGTCGGTCGCCGATCGAAAGGCAGCGGAAACAGCGGCAAGCGCGACGGCCTGCAGTGCGATCAGCGGCGTTTCGTATTGGCCCAGGCTGGTGGACAGGCCGGTGGCGCCAAGCGTGACGTGGTTCCACAGTTTGACGAACGGGATGTACAGGGCCACCGTGAAGCCCACCGGCCCGCCTATCAGGATGATCAACTCGCCGTTGCGCAGGGCCGGCAAGAGCACCCGGAGAGTGAGCACCCACCACTGTCGGAGCATCGACAGGTTTCGCGGCGCCGCGGCCAGGGCTGCGGTCCCGACGAGGACCGGCTCTGCGGCCGGTGCACTCATTGCATGACCCCTGACAGGTGAACCGGAGCACGCGACTCGCTGGGATCCGCCGTCATGGAAAGGAATACATCATCGAGCGACGGCCGGCGCAGCGCAATGTCGGCCAGCTCGATGTTCGCCTCGTCGATTCGGCGCGCCACATCGATCAGCGTTCGCGTTCCGTCCGGTGCCGGCATGGTGATGCGGTCGGATTCGGGTGTCAGCAAGGCCCTGGCTTGCTCAGGCAGCAACGAACCTAGCGCCATCACTATCGCGTCCAGATCCCGCAGACTGCGCGGCACTATCTCGCAGAATGTGTCACCGGCGCGGTGCTTGAGCTCGTCCGCGGTGCCCTCCGCGATGATCGTGCCGCGATCGATCAAGATGATCCGGTCGCTGAGCGCGTCCGCCTCCTCGAGGTACTGCGTGGTCAGCAGGGTCGCGATGCCCAGCTTCTTGAAGCTGCTGACCAGATCCCAGATGGCTTGCCTGCTCCTGGGGTCCAGCCCGGTGGTGGGCTCATCCAGGAACGCGACCTGGGGTTGAACCACCAATCCGCAGGCGATGTCTATCCGTCGACGCATCCCGCCCGAATAGGTGCTGACGCGACGCTTCGCGGCACCCGTGAGGTCGAACTGCTCGAGCAGTTCCTGCGCCCGCTGGCGCGCCGCGGACTTGCTCAGCCCGTACAGCCGACCGAAGATGACCAGGTTCTGCTCACCGGAAAGCAGGTCATCGACCGCTACCTGCTGCCCGGTCACCATAATCGACCGGCGCACACCGGCCGGGTCGGAAACCACGTCGTGGCCGGCGACGGTCGCGAGGCCCTGATCCGGCCGAGTCAGCGTCGACAGGATGTCCACCATGGTCGTCTTGCCGGCCCCGTTGGGGCCGAGCAGACCGATCACTTCGCCGCGGCCCACGTCGAAACTGACGTCGTCCACGGCCACAACGTCGCCGAATCTCTTGCGAATGTTGCGAACTACTACAGCGCTATCACTCTCGCCCATCAGGTTCTCCTCAAGCCCGGATCAGGACGCGTCGAGAGCCGACAGGTCCACCAGGGCGCCCGGTTCGTTTTCCCCGACCAATTCGCTCTCGTCGTGCTGCGCCGATATGCATTCCTCGATCAGCTCGCTCAACGCGACCGGGAAGGTCGCCATCAGCGCTTGCGCCGTTTCCGCGGGGACCCGGCGGGCGTCGTACCACCAATCCAGATGCAACTCGCCGGCATGACGATATGCGCGAATCTCGATGGCGTGGCCCAGGCCCGGGATCGGGTCGCGGACCGGCGCCGCCGTGTCGGCGTCGAGTTGTACCGGCCCGTCGACGGACGGTAGCTCGGGGATGATGCCCGCATAACGGAAGTGGATGTCAGGTGTGCGCTGCCCGCCCAGCACGCGGGCGGTCGGTGCGTAGACATACCGCTGCAGCCCGTAGCCAATCCCATAGTGCGGAACGGATTTGAGGGTGTCGTGGACGGCGTCCAGATGCGCAATCGCGTCCGCACCGCTCGCGTTCTCGCATGCCAGCGGAACCGGGTAGTACGTCGTGAACCAGCCAACGGTCTTTCGCACGTCGACGTCTGGCCGCAGCACCGAGCGGCCTTCTCCCTCGAGCTCCACGGCGACCACACCGTCGCCGACCTTCTGCGCAATGGTGCGGCCCAGCGCGGCCAGCAGGATCTCCTGAATCGACCGCCGGAACCTGCGCCGAGCGTCGTCGATCTCGGATGTCTGCTCGCGACTCAGCGTGCTCGACAGCCTGATCAGATCATCGGCACCGGGGCGTTGCGTGACACCTGTATTGGGTGCCTCCGGGAGGGTGTCGGCCACCCACCGAGTCACCCTGTTCGAATTCTCGATCCACCCGGCGCCGGTGTCGAGGGCGGCCGGATGCGTGGCGAGTGCCGCGCACCGCAGCGACCAGCCACGCCAGTCGGTGCTGGCCGGTTCCAGGGTGATGTCCTGGCCGGCCAGCCGCTGCCCGAATGCGGTGACGACGTCGGTCGCCAGGAGCTGCAGGGATGCGTCGTCGGCGACCGTCCCGTGCACGCCGAGGCCCAGGTAGTGCGGACCGCCTGCAGCGCCGGTGATGTGCACGGCCGTCAGCGGCGCGTTCGAACCCGCTTGATCCGCTTCGGGATTGGCCTGATTGCTGATGAATTCGGCCAGGATCCTCGATGCCGCCGCCCGTTCCTCCGTGCTGCCGGCGGCCACATCGTCGGGAAGTGACCGGGTCGAGAGCTGGGCGAATTCTCCCGGTGGCGCGATGTGCTGCTCCCACATTCCGCCGCGGTCGACGAGCTCGAGTCGCAAGGCATCGTGGTGGGTTCGCACCGCGGTCAGCACCGTCCGAATGTCTTCGGCACCCACCGTGGCGTCCAGGCGCACGATCAGCGGGACGCGCCAGCGGCCGGTATCGCGCAAACCCCGTTCCAGGAAGTAGGCGAAGTTCGGCGGAACCGCCGGATTGGCCTGTGCGTCCGGCGCTTTCGCCAATCCACTCGCCGCGAACGCGGCATCGACGGCCGTGGTCAGCGCCGTCAGGGTCGGGTATTCGTACAGATCCTGCGGCGTGATGATCAGGCCCTCGTTGGCGGCGCTCATGGCGATGGTGATGGCTATCAGCGAATCGCCGCCGATGTCAAAGAAATTGGCGTTTCGATCGATCGAGCTGACGCCCAGGCACTGTTGCCAGATGCGCTGCAACGTCGCCTCGGTCTGGGATCGCCCGTTGTGCGTCACCTCGACGGAGGCATCGCTGACGTTGGAGCCAACCGATGAGCCGTTGGTCGCGGCGAGCGGCTGGTCCCAGACGATGGGTTTCGGCTCGACCCAATGCTTTTGGCGGTCAAACGGATAACCGGGCAGCGAAACGATGCGCGGCGACTCGGGCTGCAGCGGCGACCAGTCGACGTCGACCCCGGCCGACCAGAGTTCGCCGAGAGCGCGCAGGAAGGTGTCGCGGTCATCGGCGTTCTGAATCGGATGGCGCATCAGCCGAACCGTGCGGTGGCCGCTCGACCACTTGGGGTGCCGCACCGCCGAACCGGTCAGGCTTCCGCCGGGGCCGACCTCAATCAGAATGCGCGACGGATCGCTCAGCAGGACGTCGAGTTCGTCGGCGAAGCGGACCGTGGCGCGGATCTGGCGTGCCCACGTCGCCGGGTCGGTGGCCTGCTCGGTGGACATCCAGGTTCCGGTGATGTTGCTGAGCAGCGGCGTGTGGGGTTCGCGAAGCTGCATACCCGACAGCAGGTTCTGGAACTCTGGCAGCACGGGATCCATTGCGCTGGAATGGAATGCGTGGGCAGTGCGCACCCGCCGCGCGGCGATCCCATGCTTGCGAAGGCGTTCGGTGAACGCTTTGATCTCCTCCGGAGACCCGGCGACCACGCAGCTGCCCGGGTCGTTCACCGCGGACACGTCGACTCCGGGCGAGAGGTGCTCGGCGATGTTGTCGGCGCTCACTGCGACAGCGACCATGGCGCCCGGCGCCGAGTCGTGCATCAGGCGGGCACGCGCGGAGACGGCCTTGATGGCGGTCGGCAGGTCGAACACCCCCGCGAGGGTGGCCGCGACGAGTTCGCCGATGCTGTGTCCGGCCATCGCCCCCGCGCGCACGCCGTAGCTTTCGATCAACTTGGCGAGCGCGTATTCCACTGTGAACAGCGCGGGTTGGGCGCGGTCGGTGCGCTCCAGGTTCGCGGGTTCCGCGCCGAACACCTCGGCGTCCAGGTCGATACCCATCTCGGCGCGGAATCCCGCGGCGCATTTGTCGAAATGTTCTGCGAAAACGGGCTCGGTCTCGTACAGCCCCTTGGCCATTCCGACGTGCTGGGCACCCTGACCGGGAAATAGGAAAACGATGCGGTCCGGGCCCGCTGGGCTGCTTACAGCGCGGTCGTCGTCGGCGGTGGCCTCGCTGATGAAGACGTTGTCGTGCTCCGGCGCCTTCAATATCGCCGCCGCCTGCCGGCGGTCGTTGACCACGGCCGCCATCCGGACGTTGTGCTTGCGGCGCCGGGCGAGCGTGAACGCGACGTCGGACAGGTCCAGCTCGGGCGTGCCGGACAGCGCGGTGGCCAGCGCGGCACGCGAATCGGCCAGCCTCGCGGCCGTTCTGGCCGACAGCAGCAGCACCTGGGGGCCGGACGGCTCGGCGTGCGCCGGCACCTGCGGTGCCTCCTCGACGACGACGTGGGCGTTGGTGCCGCCCACCCCGAACGAGCTCACCCCGGCCCGACGGATGCCATCCCACTCCCACGCGCGGTACTCGCTCTGCACGACGAACGGGCCCTGATCGAGACGCAGTTCCGGGTTCGGGCTGGTGTAATGCAGCGTCGGGGGAATCGCCTTGTTCTTCAGGCACAGAATCGTTTTGATCAGGCTCGCGATTCCGGCGGCGACTTCCAGGTGGCCGATGTTGGACTTGACCGACCCGAGCGCACAGGGGCCCGGACGGGGTGTTTGCGACACCCCGAACGCCGTTCGGAGCCCCTCGACCTCGATGGGATCGCCCAGCGGGGTGCCGGTTCCGTGGGTCTCGACGTAGCTCACGGTGGACGAGTCGATGCCGGAGACCGCATGCGCCTCGGCGATGCAATCGGCCTGCGCGGCGGGGCTGGGCGCCGCATAGCCCATTTTCGCCGATCCGTCGTTGTTGATCGCCGACCCGCGGATGACGGCGTGGATACGATCCCCGGCGTCGACGGCCGCCTGCAACGGCTTGAGGGCGACCATCGCGGCACCGCTGCCGAAGACCGTGCCGTCGGCCCGCACGTCGAACGGCCGGCAGTGGCCGACCGCGGACACCATCGATCCCGGCGAGTGCCAGTAACCGACACGGTGGGGGATGTTCAGGGAAACTCCGCCCGCCAGCGCCATGTCGCATTCGCCGTTCAGCAGGCTCAGGCAGGCCAGGTGGACGGCGACCAGCGACGACGAACACGCAGTCTGGACCGCGATGCTCGGGCCCCGCAGGTTGAGCGCATGCGATACCCGCGTTGTCAGAAAGTCCTTGTCGTTCTGCAGGAACAGGTTGAGCTGGTCGAAGGTGAGTCCCTCGGCCAGGACGGCGTTCGGGTCGCGGTGCGACAACAGATTGTGCAGGAGATAGCCGCTGGGGGAGCTGGTTCCGTAGACGCCGATCGAGCCGTCGAAGCGCGCCGGGTCGCAGCTCGCGTCCTCCAGAGCGTGCCACGCGCACTGCAGGAACAACCGGTGCTGGGGATCCAGCATCCGGGCGGCCTGCGGGGGGAAGCCGAAGAAGTCGGCGTCAAACTCGTCGACCCCGTCGAGCAGGGGTTGGCGGCGCACGTACGCCGGATTGGCCAGCGATTTGTCGCTTACCCCGCTCTCGCGCAGCTCCTTTTCCGTCAGGCTGACGATCGACTCCTTGCCGCGCCGAAGGTTGTCCCAGAACACCGACACGGAGTCGGCGCCGGGGAATCGGCCGGCCATTCCGACGATCGCGATCGCGTTGTCGGGCAACGTATCCGAATTCATGTTCATGTGGGTTGTCCCCCCTTTCGCCGCGATGCGGCTTGCTGTCGCGCGGCGGCGCGCTGCTGGGCCCGATCGCGAACCACGTCAACGCGCTCCTGCGCCTGCTGTTGGTCGGTCAGGCCGAGCTGCTGGAGCAGGTCGGTGGCCAGAACTTGCGCCGACGCCCCCTGCAAGAGCAGCGCCACCGGTGGCTCCACGCCGAAGTCCGCGCGGGTGGTGTTGCGGATCCGCACCGCCATCAGCGAGTCCATCCCCAGCTCGGTCAGAGGCATGGTCGAGTCGACCGCCGACTGGTCGGCATAGCCCATGATGGCCGCGATGCGCACGCACAACCGCTCCGTCGCGATGCGCACGGCCTCGGCGTGGTCGAGGTCGGAAAGCGCCTCGGGACCGGGCCAGTCGCCGTCGTCGCCCGCACTGTCGAGTTCCTCGACCACCTGCTTGAAGTAGCCGATGCTGTGGATCTCGGGGAATGCGACCTGCGCCCGGTCGGGACGCAGCCGCGCGACGCCGGTGTGGTAGCGGTCGGTGGCCAGCAGCGCCTCCAGCGCCTCGAGCCCCTCGTCCGGCGTGATCGGATCGAGAACCCCGACGTTCAGCGAGCGGGCGATGCCCACCTCCGCCCACTGCCCCCAGTTGATGACCGCGGCCGGCAGGCCGGACGCCCGGCGCCACGCCACTAGGGCATCGAGCCACGCGCTCGCGCACGCGTACGCGGTTTGGCCGGGGAAGCCCAGCAGCGAAGCGACCGAGGAGAATCCCAGCCACCAGTCCAGCTCACAGCTCAGGCTCGCCTGGTGCAAACGCAGCGCTCCGGCTGCCTTGGGGGCCCACACCCGCTCCAGGCTTTCCCTGGTCATGGAGAACAGGAGGCTGTCGTCGAGCACCGCGGCGCCGTGCAGGATGCCGCGCAACTCACGTTGCGTTTCCTCTGCCGCCGTGATGAGCCGCTCTGCGACCCCAGGGGCGGCGATATCGCCGCACACGACAGCGACCTCGGCCCTGGCCTGCAGTTCGGCAAGCGTACGGAGCTGTTCGTCCGAGGGCTCGCTGCGGCCGTTGAGCACGACGCGGCCGGCGCCGCTCTCGACGAGCCAGCGGGCGACGACCAGGCCGAGACCGCCGAGGCCTCCGGTGACGATGTACGCAGCCCCCGGGCGGACGACCGGCGCCTGCTTCGATGCGCCCAGTGTGGCCCGCGACAGGCGCTCGACGGTGCGGCGTTCGCCCCGCCAGGCGATCACGTCGTCGCCACCCGGCTGCTGCAGTTCGGCGCTCAGCGCGGCGAATCCGTCCTCGGCGGGATCCAGATCGAGGAGCGTCGTGTGCAGGTCCGGGTGCTCGTAGGTGAGCACGCGCACCAGGCCCCGCAACGCGGCGACCGCGGGGGCTCCCGGATCGGTCTCGCTGAGCGCGAGTCCGCCGCGGCTGACCAGCCACAGCCGCGGCGATCGGCCGTGCCAGCCGCCGGTGATCGCGCGGATGGCCGCCGAGATCGACCAGACAGTGTCGCGGGCCCGCGTCATGCCGTCAGCCAGTCCGGTGGCGCCGCCGCCGACGAAAATCACCACACCGGCGGGCGGGCGCTCGGCATCCCCGGCCGTTTCCGCGAACGCGGCGAGCACGCCGGATTCGTCTTCGAGGTTGGCCGTGCTGACGCGCCGCGCCGGCGACTGCCACTGGGCGGCGAACTCGTCGGCCGCCGGCTTGGCGTCCGCCTCGGCGAGGACGAGCCAGCTTCCCGGCGCCGTGGCGGCGGACCCGGCTACTGCGCCCGGGGCCGGGAGCGGGCTGTCCACCCAGGCCGTGTCGAAGATCTTCTGGGAGAGCGGCAACGGCACCGAGCGGTGCTCGACGCGCCGCAGGTAGATGCCGTCGACTTCGGCGGTCACATTCCCCGCGGCGTCCGTCAACACGATCCGGCCGAGCTTCCCGGATCCCCGGTGGTCCAGGCTGGTCAGCTGGGCATGACACCTGGCCTGTCGGCCAGGGTCGCCCAGCACCCGGATCGTCTCGAACGACAATGGCAGGTAGGTGCCCGAGTCGGTCGACGCGTCGTCCGGCATTGCCACGGCCAGGCTCTGCAGGGCGGCGTCCAGAAGGGCGGGGTGGATCCGGTACCCGGAATGCCTGGGAGCCTCATCGGGAAGGGCGATCTCGGTTTCCGCGGTGCCGTCGGGCAGCCGCGCGATCGACGCCAATGCCGCGAAGGCGGGCCCGTGGTGTTGCCCGGTCTGGCGCAACAGGGCATAGAAATCACCCGGCGCGATGGATGCTGGGGATGTCTCGGGTGTCTCGGGTGTCTTGCCGAGCGCCGATGCGCGCGGATCGGGAGCTGGGTTGGACGGCGAGTCGGACGGCGAGGCTTCCACCCGGGCGGTGGCATGCCGGGTCCAGCCGCCGGTGGCGGACCGCGAATAGACCTCGATCCGGGTCTTGTCGTCGGCGCCGCGAGTCAACTGGGTCGTGATCTGGGTGCCGCTGTCCAGCGGCAGCATCTGCTCGACCTCGAGCTGGCGGACATAGATGGAGTCGACGGGCAGGCCGAGCGCCTCGCTGCTGGCGGCCAGCGCGATCTCGACGAACCCGGCGGCCGGCATGATGGGCTGGCCATGGACCTTGTGGTCGAGCAGCCAGGGCTGGGCGTCGGTGCCCACATCGGCCTGCCAGACGTGGTCGAGGCTGGACGGCACCTCGATGTGCGTGCCGAGCAGCGGGTGGGTGGCCGACGTTGGCACCGCCGCCCAGGTTGCGGTCGGCATCTGCAGCAGGTCCGATCGATCCGGATACCAGAATTTCTCGTGGTGCCACGGCGTGGGCGGGAGGTCGGTGAGCCGACCGCTCGTGCTGGGCGGTGCACCCAACGCGGCGAGTTGGCCATGGAAGAACAGGGTCTGATCGGTGTCCCTGCTCATCGCCGACGTGACGACGCGACTCCGGGTCTGGCCCAGCGCTTCGGTGATGGCGTGTGTGAGCAGGGGGTGCGGGCTGATCTCGATGAAGGTGTGGTGGACGGCGCCGGCACTGGCGACGGCCTGGTGAAACCGCACCGGGTTACGCAGGTTGGCGGCCCAGTAATCGGCATCCATCAGCGGCTGCTGCTCGCGGGAGCCGGCCGCGCCGGACGTGGTGGAGAACATCGCAATGGTTGGGCGCTGCGGTGCCAGATCGGCCAACGCGGACCGCAAGTCCGGCAGCACCGGGTCGATGATGGGGTGATGTGAGGCGACGTCGACGTCGATGCGGCGCGCCAACCGGTTCTGCGCGGCGACGGCCTCGATCACCGCATCCACCGACTCGGGCGGCCCGGCGATCACCGACTGGCTCGGCGAGGCATGCACCGCCAACGTCACCTGCGAATAATCGGCGATCAACGCCTCGGTGGCGTCGGCATCAAGCTCCAACAGGGCCATCGCGCCCTGGCCGGCCAGCCGCGCCATCAGCCGTGACCGGGTGGCGATCACCCGCAGCCCCTCGGCCGGTGTCAGGGCCCCGGCGACGACTGCCGCGGCCACCTCGCCCATCGAATGCCCGATCACCGCATCCGGTGTGACCCCGTACGACCGCAATAACGCCGTGAGCGCCAACTGCACGCCCACCAACACCGGCTGGATGCGGTCGATGCCGACCACCTGCTCGCCACCGGAGAGCACCTGCTGCAGCGAAAAGCCGGCCTGCGCAACGAATTCCGGCTCCAGCTCGGCCACGGCGGCGGCGAACGCCGGCTCCTCGGCCAGCAACTGCCGACCCATTCCGGCCCACTGCGATCCTTGACCCGAATACACGAACACCGTGCCGGTCCCGCTGGCACGCTGATGGCATGCCACCACGCCGGGCAGGGGCTGGCCGGCCGCCAGGGCGCGCAACCCCGCCTCGGCCTCGGCGCGGTCGCGCGCGGCCACCGCGCCCAGCCGGGGATGGCGGGCGCGATGGTGATGCAGCGTGTGTGCGACATCGGCCAGCGGCACCGCCGCCCCGTCGCCGTGGATCCAGTCCGCCAGCAGCCCGGCCATCGAAGCGACCCGCTGGGGCGTCTTGCCGGGCACCACCAGCGTCGTGACTCCCGAATCCGGGCCTGCGGCGGGTGCCGGGCTCGGTGCCGGAGGCTCCTCGAGCACGACATGGGCATTCGTCCCGCTCAGCCCGAACGACGACACCGCGGCTCGGCGCGGACCGTTGGTGGCCGGCCACGCAGTGCCCCGGGTCGGCACGGTCAGCCGCGTCGTCGACGCGTCGATGGCCGGGTTCCACCGGTTGAAGTGCAGGTTGGGTGGGATGTACCCGCGTCCGACCGCCAGCACCGCCTTGATGAACCCGGCGACCCCGGCGGCCGCCTCCAGGTGGCCCATGTTGGTCTTCACGGACCCCAGCGCGCACTCGCCCTCACCGCGGCCGTAGGTCGTCGACAGCGCCTCAAACTCAATGGGATCCCCCAGCACCGTTCCGGTGCCGTGGGCCTCGACATAGTTCACGCTGTCCGCGGTGACATCCGCCATCCGCAGTGCCGCGTTGATCACTTCCCGCTGCGCCAACGCGTTGGGGGCGGTCATGCCGTTGGATCGGCCGTCCTGGTTGATCGCCGAGCCGCGGACGACGGCCATCACCCGGTCCCCGTCGCGGACGGCGTCGGCCAACCGCTTGAGCACCACCACCCCGCAGCCCTCGCCGCGGACGAACCCGTCCGCCGAGGCGTCGAACGACTTGCACCGACCCGTCGGCGACAACGCCGAGAACTTGGACAGCGCGACGCTGACATACGGCGACAACGAGAGCTGCACCCCGCCGGCCAGTGCCAGATCGGATTCCCGCAGCCGGAGGCTCTGACACGCCAGGTGCACGGCCACCAGCGACGACGAACACGCGGTGTCGACGGCCATCGCCGGGCCACGCAGCCCCAGCAGGTAGGAAATCCGGCCGACCGCCATGCAGTGCGGGATCCCGGTGCTCATGTACGCGTCGACCTCTGCCAGCCGCTCCACGCTGACCGTCGAGTAGTCCCACGACCACAGGCCCATCATCACGCCGGTCTTGGTCCCGTTCAGGGAATCCGGGGGGATGCCGGCGTGCTCGAGCGCTTCCCAGGCGACCTCGAGCAGCAACCGCTGTTGGGGGTCGATCGCTATCGCCTCGCGTGGGGTGATACCGAAGTAGTCGGCGTCGAACCCGGCGACGTCGGGCAGGAAACCGCCCCATTTGGTCGTCATCCGCCCGGGTGCCTCCGGGTCGGGGTCGTAGTAGGCGTCGACGTCCCACCGATCGGCCGGCACCTTGGAGATCGCGTCCCGGCCGTTGACCAGCAACTCCCAAAAGCTTTGCGGCCCAGTCACATCCCCCGGCAGCCGGCAACCGGCCCCGACTACCGCGATGGGTTCGGCGACGTCGGCCGGGAACGCCGTCCCCGCGCGGACGAGCTCACGGGCCAGCGCCTCTCGCGCCTTTGGGGACAGCTGTGCCGCGCGCTCGGCGAGGCTTGTCATAGATCGGCGCTTTCCGCAGCCGCCTCCAGCTCGCTGCTCTCGACGAGATCGGACAGCAGTTCCATCTCCTCATCCGACAGGGGAACTTCCTCGTCGGACGCCGCCGCGTCGGACCCCTCGCCGTAGCCCATGCGCTCGCACAACGCACCCGCCAGATCGGAGATCGTCGGGTAGGCCCAGACCAGCGCGACCGGCAGGGTCATGTCCAGGCTGGTTTCCAGACGGTTCCGCAACTCGAGGCCCATCAGCGAGTCCAGGCCCAGCGACTCCATCGGCCGGTCGTGGTCGATCGGCTCGCTGGAGCGCAGCACCCCCTTGATCTCGTCGGCGATCGCGGCCGCCAACCGGGCGGGACGCTCGCTGGGCGCAGCTGCGTCCAGTTCCGCGCGGATCTTGCCGCCGCCGCGCCGCTCGACGGTGGTTGCGTCGAGCAGCTTGGCGAACAGCGAGGATCCTGCGACGGCGGGGAAGGACTGGAAGTACTGCCGGGCGTCGAGCGTGAACACGCCGGTGTGGGCGCGATCGGCCGTGATCACCGACTGGATCGCGGACAGCCCTTGGTCGATGGTGATCATCGAGACGCCCAGATCGGCGAAGAACTGAGCGCGACCGACCTCGGCCCACGGGCCCCAGTTGATCCCGGTAGCGGGCAGCCCCTGAGCGCGCCGGTAGGTGACCAGCGCGTCGACCCAGGAGTTCGCCGCGGCGTAGGCGCCCTGACCTGGCGCGCCGTTCACGGAGGTCACCGAGGAGAAGGTCAGCCACCAGTCCAGGTCCCGCTTGGCGGTGGCCTGGTGCAGTCGCCAGTTGCCGATGACCTTGGGGGTGAAGACCGTCGTGGCCGCGGACTCCGTCATGTTCAGCACGATCTCGTCGGCCAGCACCATGGCGCTGTGCAGGACTCCGGCCACCCGGAAGCCGGCGTCCTCGACCGCAGTGACCAGTCGGGCGGCGGTGTCGGCATCGGCGATGTCGCCGGTGACGACCTCGACCCGATGCCCGGCGGCGTTCAGCTCGGCGATGGCCGCGCTGACGTCCTCGCCGGGGCCCGAACGCCCGTTGAGGACCACCAATCCCGCGCCCTGCTCGGCCAGCCACTTGCCGACCACGAAGCCCAGACCGCCCATGCCGCCCACCACGATGTATCCGCCGTCGTAGGTGACCACCGGCGGCGCGGAGGCGACCGCGTCGATGCTGCCGCCGGCCGGTACCGTGATGACGATCTTGCCGGTGTGCCCACCGGACGCCATCAGCCGGAACGCGTCGAATGCGTGATCCAGCGCGAACTCGGTGACCGGGGGTACCGCAAGCTTGCCCTCGGACACGAGCTGCAGGATCTCCTGGAGCATCCGGCCGTTGCGGGCCGGCTGGATCCGCAGATTCAGGTCCAGGTCCACCACGTTGAACGAGCAGCTCTTGACCAGCGCGCCCAACCCCAGGTTGGCGTTGGCGTAGATGTCCTTCTTGCCGATTTCGATGAACCGCCCACCGGGGGCAAGGATGTCCACGCCGCGCTGAATCGCTTCGCCGGGCAGCGAATTGAGGATCAGGTCGACCCCGTAGCCGTCGGTGGCCTCGAGGATCTCGTCGGCGAAGTCCACGGTCCGCGAGTCACCGATGTACTCCACACCCATCTGCGCCAGCATCTCGCGCTTTTCCGGCGTGCCGGCCGTGGTGAAGATGCGCGCCCCGATCATCTTGGCGATCGAGATGGCGGCCAAACCCACACCGCCGGTGGCCGAATGGATCAGCACGCGCTCGCCGGCGGCCAGGCGCCCGACCACGCACAGCGCCTCCCAGGCGGTCAGGTAGGCGATGCCGAATGCGGCAGCCTCGCCGTCGCGCAACTCATCGGAGATCGGCACCACCAGGTCGGCCAGGGTGGTCATGTGCGAGGCGAAGGTGCCCGGACCGAACGCGATGACGCGCTGGCCGACCTCGACGGAGGTCACACCCTCGCCCACGGCGGTCACGTACCCGACGCACTCGCCACCGATGACCGGGGGGCCGTCGGTGCCCGGGTAGATGCCCATGGCCTTGAGCACGTCGGCGAAGTTGAGGCCCGCGGCCCCGATGCGCACCTCGACCTGACCGGCCGCCGGGGCATACCGGTGCACCGCGTGCACGGTCAGCGCGTCGAGGCGTCCGGGTTGGTCGATCTGCAGCCGCACGGCACCGCCGGCGTCCAGGTCGACGACCGTGCGCCGGGCTTCCCCGACCAGCTCGCCGCCGGCCTTGGTGGGGGCGGGCACCAGCCTGTTGACCGAGCGCTGCCCGGCGCGCAGGGCGACCTCGTCATCGCCGCCGCCGGTCAGCAACTCCTGGGTCAGCGCGGCCAGCGAGTCGGTGCCCTCGGCCTCGACGTCGACCACCGTGGCCTTGAGCTCGGCGTGCTCGAACGCCAGCACGCGCGCCATGCCGCGCAGCTGTGTCTGCGACAGTGTGACCTGCTCGGCGGGATCGAGTTGCTGGGCGCCCCGGGTCACCATCCACAGCCGCGGGCTGTTCCGGGCGCCGACCCGCGAGATCGTCTTGACCAGGTCGACGATCTGCATGGTGCGTTGCTGGGCCAGGTCCAGTTGCTTCTGTTCGGGCTGGGCCTCGTCGACGCCGCGCGGCGGATACACCACCACCACGCCGTCCCAGGCGGCATCGCTTCGGCTGATCGCCTCGCGAAGCCCTTCGGCATCGTTGGGCGACACCAGCTCGACCTGCCCGATTTGTTCGCCCAGCGAGGAGACCAGGCCGGCCAGCAGGGGATCGGCATCGCTGCGCTCGCCGATCACCAACAGACCCTGCACCGAGCTCGCCTCTTTGGCCTCGCTGTCTGTCACGTCTTCTTCGTCGCCGGCCTCGTTGGCCAGCGGCGTGGGCTCCCACTCCAACGTGAACATGCGACTGGTTTGCTCGGCCGCGCCGGCGGGCGATTGCAGCACCGCCATGTTGACTTCATCGATCGCCATGAGCAGTCGGCCATCGGCGTCGGTCACCAACACCTGACCGACCAGCTTCTCGTCGGTCACGGCGAGTGAGCCGAACGCGTAGGCGCCCTCGGCGATATCGCCGTAGATGTGGATGCCCGCGAAACGCACCGGGAGCACCATGGCCCCCTGGCCGGTCTGCTGGCCCGTAGCGAACTCGGTCGCCAGCGGGGTGGCACCCAGGGTCTGCAATGCGACGTCCGTCATCACCGGATGCAGCAGCATCTTGCGGGCACCCGCCTTCGCCGGCGCGGGCAACTTCACCTCGGCGCGCGCCACACCGGACGGCAGGACGTTGAGCCCGACGATTCCGCGGAACGCCTCGCCGTGTTGTTGGCCGGCGCCGCGCAGCAGCCGATACAGCTCGTCGGCGTTGATTTCAAGGGCCCCATCGTCGACGGTCAACGATGGCGCGTCAGGCTGCGGCCGGGGGGCGCGTGCGAGCGTCGCGCTCGCGTGCTTGGTCCACCTGGAACCGCCGCTGTGGGTGCGTATTTCGACCCGGCACGTCCGTTCGTCACCGGTAAGGGTGGTGACAACACGGGTGCCATTGGACACATGCAGCACCTGATCGAGGCAGACCTCGCGGATCATCCACTGGTCTTCATCGGCCTCGTCAACGGCCCCGAACGCGTCCGTCACCGCCGCCAGCGCAATTTCGGCGTAGGCCGCGCCGGGCAGGACGCAGAGTTCGTCGATGAGGTGATCCCCGAGCCACAGCAGATCCGGGCTGAGCTCGCTTTCCCACACCCGGGTGCCATTGGTGGGATCGATGACACCGATGCCAAGCAACGGATGGTCGCCGGCCCGTTGGCTCGCGGCGGCGGCGCTGGTGAGCCAGTGCTTGGTGTGGTGCCACGGGGTGGTCGGAATGCGCGGGTGCGGCTCCGCGGGATGCGGGGTTTGCGGGGGCCGCGTGGTGTGCGCGGTGTTGAGGTTGGTGTGGAAGACGATGGTGTCGTCGTTGTCGCGCAGCAGGCTGCCGAGGCTGTGGTGGTTCGGGCTGCCCAGGATGTCGGTGACGGCGTGGGTCAGCAGCGGGTGCGCGCTGATCTCGATGAACGTGTGGTGCTCGGCGCCCAGCGCGGCGATGCCCTGCTGGAAGCGTACCGGGTTGCGCATGTTGGTGGCCCAGTGCTCGGCGTCGAACACGACATCGGCGTCCAGGTCGGCGTAGGTGGTCGAGATGATCGGAATGCTCGGCGGCCGGGGCGTCAGGTCGGCCAGCTCCGAACGCATGTGGGGCTGCAGCGCGTCCATGGCCGGGTTGTGCGGGGCTACCTCGATGTTGACGCGGCTGGCGAAGTTGCCTTGCGCCTTCACCGCCTCGATGATCGCCTCGATCTGGGCCGTCGGTCCGGCGATCGCGGTTTGGCGCGGGGAGTTGTAGATCGCCAGGGTCACTTCGGGGTAGTCGGCGATCAACGCCGCGGTCTGCTCGGCGTCGAGCTCGAGCAAGGCCATGCCGCCCTTTCCGGACAGCGGCGCCATGAGGCGTGAGCGGGTGGCGGTGACCCGCAGGCCCTCGGCCGGCGTCAGTGCCCCGGCGACCACCGCGGCGGCCACCTCGCCCATCGAATGCCCGATCACCGCGTCCGGGACCACCCCGTAGGAGCGCCACAGCGCGGTCAGCGCCAACTGCATGCCGATCAGCCCCAGCTGGATCTGCTCGATGCCGACCAGTTCCTTGCCGCCCGCGATCACGTCGCGCAGCGAAAAGCCCCCCTGGGCAACGAATTCCGGCTCCAGCTCGTCGATCGCGGCGGCGAATGCGGGCTCGTCGGCCAGCAATTGGCGGCCCATCCCGGCCCACTGCGAGCCCCGACCCGAGTACACGAACACCGTGCCGGGCCCGACGGAGCCCTCATGGCAGGGCGCCACTCCGGGGGCGAGGTCGCCGGCCGCCAACGCGCGTAACCCGGCCACGGCCTGCGCGTTGTCGCGGGCGGCCACGGTGGCGAAGGTGGCCTGCCTGGCACGGTGATGGTTGAGCGTGTGGGCCACGTCGGCCAGCGGCACCTCGGCGCCGGGGCCCTCCATCCAGTCGGCCAACGCCGACGCCGTCGCGCCCACCCGCGACACGGACTTGCCCGACACCACCAACGTCGACACCGCGGGCGTCGGCTGCTCGCCGGCTAACGGCGCCGCATCGGGGCCCTGCTCGATCACCACGTGCGCATTCGTCCCACTCACGCCGAACGACGACACTCCGGCCCGGCGGGGCCGACCGGTGGCCGGCCAGTCCATCCCTTCGGCGGCGATCTTCAGCTGCTTGGCGCCTTCGCTGGCGTGCGGTGTCAACTCCGTGAAGTGGAGGTGGCGGGGAATGTATCCGCGGTTGAGCGACAGCACCGCCTTGATGAACCCGGCGATACCGGCGGCCGACTCCAGGTGACCGATGTTGGTCTTCACCGATCCGAGTACCAGTGGCTCCGAGCCGTTCCGATCACCGAAAACCTTGCTCAACGAGTCGAGTTCGATCGGGTCGCCCAGCGTGGTACCGGTTCCGTGTGCCTCGATGTAGTCGATGTCGGCGGGCTTCAACTTCGCCGTCTCCAGCGCCTTACGGATCAGCTGCTGTTGCGCCGGGCCGTTGGGGACGGTCAACCCGCTGCTGGCGCCGTCCTGGTTGACAGCCGAACCGCGCACCACCGCCAGGATGCGGTTGCCGTCGCGGGTGGCGTCGGCCAGTCGCTTGAGCACCACCACACCGCAGCCCTCACTGCGCACATACCCATCGGCGGACTCGTCGAAGGTCTTGCACTGCCCCTCCGGCGACAGCATCCCGAACCGCGAGCAGCTGATGCTTGGTCCCGGGCTGAGCAACAGCTGGGTGCCACCGACCAACGCCGTATCGCATTCCCGATCGCGCAGGCTGTGGCATGCCAGGTGCACCGCCACCAACGACGACGAGCAGGCCGTGTCGACGGCCACCGCGGGGCCCCGGGCCCCGAAGAAGTACGCCAACCGCCCGGCGGCCAGGTAGCCCCCGTTGCCGGTGAGCAGGTACGCGTCGAGGTCCTCCTGCTGCAGTTGGCTGGAAGAGCGTGAGCATGTAGTCGTACCCGGAAAGCCCGACGAAGACAGAGGTTTGAGTGCCGCGAATGGTGTTCGATGGCACACCCGCGTCTTCCAACGCTTCCCAGGCAACCTCGAGCAACAGCCGCTGTTGCGGGTCCATGCCCGCCGCCTCGCGCGGGGTGATCGAGAAGAATTCCGCGTCGAACTCATCCGGCTTCCAGGTGGTGATGAAGCCACCTTCCTTGTTGCAGATGGTTCCGGGCACCGTGTAGTCGTCGCTGTACAGCGCGTCGGCATCCCACCGTTCGGACGGGACCTTGACGACACCGCTGCGCCCCGCCCGTAAGAGGTCCCAGAACTGCTCTGGGCCGTTCACCCCGCCGGGGAACCGACACCCGATTCCGACCACGGCGATTGGCTCTGTGCTCGCCTTTTCGGCGATTTCGAGGCGCGCGGTGAGGTCATCGATCTTGTGCATCGCCTCGGCGATAATCGCGCGGCGGTCAGGTGTCGTGCTGGTCATGCGCTATTTCAGCCTCTCCAATAATTGTTGCAAATACTCAGCTTCGGTGAACTCGTCGTGGCCTTCGTCGGCCCGCGGTTCGTCCATCTCGTTGAACTCGGGAAGGATGCCGGTCAGATAGTCCGTGAGGGTGTCGACGGCCGGGTAGTCGAAAACGACCGACGGCGGCACAAACTCGCCGAGGCTCTCCGACAACGTCCGCGCCAGCGTCAAGCTCATCAGGGAGTCCATACCGAGTTGGAAGAAGCCGGTCCACGGGTCGAGTGCCTCGGTCGGCGGTAGTCCCATCACCTTCCCGGCTAATCCGCGGACGTGCTCGAACAACAATTCGTGCCGTCGTTCCGGTGCAGAGTCGCGCAGGGACTTGCGGAACTTGCTCTCCGGCAACGTCGCCTGTCCACCCGATTGCCACAATCCACAGTCGTCGGCGGTTCCGTCGCGCAAGTTCGCGAACAGCGAGGAACCGGCCAGGGCGGGGAAGGATTGGAACCATTGCCAGGCGTCGGGGGTGAACACGCCGGTGTGGGGGCGATCGGCGGTGAGCACCGATTCGATGGCGCTCAGTCCTTCTTCTGTGGTGATCATCGAAAGGCCGAGGTCGGCGAAGAATTGAGCGCGACCGACCTCTGCCCACGGGCTCCAGTTGATCCCGGCAGCGGGAAGTCCTTGGCTGCGCCGGTACGTGACGAGGCTGTCCACCCAGGAGTTCGCCGCGGCGTAGGCACCCTGACCGGGCGAGCCGATCATGGAGGACGCCGAGGAGAAGGTCAGCCACCAGTCCAGGTCTCGCTTGACGGTGGCCTGGTGCAGTCGCCAGTTGCCGATGACTTTGGGGGTAAAGACGGTTGTGGCGGCGGCCTCCGACATGTTCAGCACGATCTCGTCGGCCAAGGCCATCGCGCTGTGCAGGACTCCGGCCACCCGGAAACCGGCGTCTTCGACCGCGGTGACCAGCCGGGTGGCGGTGTCGGGATCGGCGATGTCGCCGGTGACGACCTCCACCCGATGCCCGGCGGTGTTCAGGTCGGCGATGGCCGCACTGACCTCTTCGCCGGGAGCCGAACGGCCGTTGAGGACAACCAATCCCGCGCCTTGCTCGGCCAGCCACTTGCCGACGACGAAACCCAGACCGCCCATGCCGCCCACCACGATGTATCCGCCGTCGTTGCTGACCACCGCGCGCCGGGCGTCGGCGGTCGGCGCACCAGTGGCCACGGGCACCAGCCTGTTCACGAAGCGTTGCCCGTCGCGCAGGGCGACCTCATCGTCGCCGCCACTGGCGAGTAACTCCTGGGTCAGGGCGGCAAGTGAGTCGGTGCCCTCGGCCTCGACGTCGACCATCGTGGCTTTGAGTTCGGGGTGCTCGAAGGCCAGCACCCGTGCCATGCCACGCAGCTGCGTCTGAGACAGCGTGACTTGGTCCGCGGGATCGAGCTGCTGGGCGCCACGGGTCACCGTCCACAGCCGCGGGGGTTTCCGGGCGCCTACCCGCGAGATCGTCTTGACCACCTCGGCGATCAGCAATGTGCGTTGCCGGGCCAAGTCCAATTGCGCCTCTTCCGACTGGGCCTCGTCGACGGCCCGGGGCGGACAGACCACGACAACGCCGTCCCAGGCGACGTCGCTTCGGCTAATCGCCTCCCGAAGCTGTTGCTCATCGTCGGCGGACACCAGCTCGCACCGCCCGACCCGTTCGCCAAGCGCGGAGCGCAGGCCGGCCAGGAGCGGATCGGCATCGCCCCGCTCGCTGACCAACAACAAACCCTCCAGCGAGGCGGCCTCGTCCGCCAGGGGCGCGGGTTCCCACTCCAACGTGAACAAGCGACCGGTCTCCTCCGCTGGACTGCCCGGCGACTGCGGCACCGCCGTATGGACTTCGCCCGCCCGTTGGTGCGTGGCGGCGGTATTGGTGAACCAGTGACGGGTGTGCTGCCACGGGGTCGTGGGGATCCGTGGGTGCGGCTCCGGTGGATGGGGGGTTTGCGGGGGGCGAGTGGTGTGGGTGGTGTTGAGGTTGGTGTGGAAGACGATGGTGTCGTCGTCGTCGCGCAGCAGGGTGCCGACGCTGTGATGGTTCGCGCTGCCCAGGATGTCGGTGACGGCGTGGGTCAATAGCGGGTGCGCGCTGATCTCGATGAACGTGTGGTGCTCGGCGCCCAGCGCGGCGATGCCCTGCTGGAAGCGTACCGGGTTGCGCATGTTGGTGGCCCAGTGCTCGGCGTCGAACACGACATCGGCGTCCAGGTCGGCGTAGGTCGTCGAGATGATCGGAATGCTCGGCGGCCGGGGCGTCAGGTCGGCCAACTCCGAACGCATCTGGGGCTGCAGCACGTCCATGGCCGGGTTGTGGGGGGCCACCTCGATGTTGACCCGGCTGGCGAAGCGGTTCTGCGCGCGCACCGCCTCGATGATCGCCTCGATCTGCGCCGTCGGTCCGGCGATCGCGGTTTGGCGCGGGGAGTTATAGATCGCCAGGGTCACCTCGGGGTAATCGGCGATCAACGCCGCGGTCTGCTCGGCACCCAGGTCGAGCAGCGCCATGCCGCCCTTTCCGGACAGCGGCGCCATCAGCCGTGACCGGGTGGCGGTGACCCGCAGGCCCTCGGCCGGCGTCAGTGCCCCGGCGACCACCGCGGCGGCCACCTCGCCCATCGAATGCCCGATCACCGCGTCCGGTGTCACCCCGTAGGAGCGCCACAGCGCGGTCAGCGCCAGCTGCATGCCGATCAGCCCCAGCTGGATCTGCTCGATGCCGACTAGTTCCTTGCCGCCCGCGATCACGTCGCGCAGCGAAAAGCCGCCCTGGGCAACGAATTCCGGCTCCAGCTCGTCGATCGCGGCGGCGAATGCGGGCTCGTCGGCCAGCAATTGGCGGCCCATCCCGGCCCACTGCGAGCCCCGACCCGAATACACGAATACCGTGCCGGGCCCGACGGAGCCCTCATGGCAGGGCGCCACTCCGGGGGCGAACTCGCCGGCCGCCAGTGCGCGCAGCCCGGCCACGGCCTGCGCGTTGTCGCGGGCGGCCACGGTGGCGAAGGTGGACTGCCGGGCGCGGTGATGGTTGAGCGTGTGGGCCACGTCGGCCAGTGCCACCTCGGCGCCGGGGCCCTCCATCCAGTCGGCCAACCCCGACGCCGTCGCGCCCACTCGCTGCACGGACTTGCCCGACACCACCAGGGTCGACACCGCGGGCGCCGGATGCTCCGCGGGTACCGGCGTCGCACCCGGGCCCTGCTCGATCACCACGTGCGCGTTCGTCCCACCTAGGCCAAACGAGGACACCGCCGCCCGGCGGGGACCGGAGCCCGCGGGCCACGGGACATTTTCGGTGGGAACGAAAAACCGGGTCGACGATGCGTCGATCGCCGGGTTCCATTGCGAGAAATGCAGATTCCGCGGAATCTTGCCGCGCTGCACCGCCAGCACCGCCTTGATGAGGCCCGCAATTCCGGCCGCCGCCTCCAGATGACCCAGGTTGGTCTTCACCGTGCCCAGCGCGCACGGGCCCTCGCCGCGGCCGTAAGTGGCCGCCAGCGCCTCAAACTCGATCGGATCCCCCAGCGCGGTCCCCGTCCCATGTGCCTCGACGTAGTCCACGCTGTCGGGCGCCAGGTCACCACACCGCAACGCATCGGCGATCACATGGGTCTGGGCCTCCGTGTTCGGCGCGGTTATGCCGTTGGAGCGCCCGTCTTGATTCACTGCCGAACCGCGCACCACCGCCAGCACCTGATCTCCGTCGCGCACCGCGTCGATCAAACGCTTGAGCACCACGACCCCGGCGCCCTCACCCCGCACAAAACCGTCGGCTGCCGCGTCGAAACTGGCACACCGGCCATGCGGGGAGAGCAGTCCCCACGACGAGATGGCGATTTGGGTCTCGGGGCGCAGGGTTAGGCTGACCCCGCCCGCAAGTGCCAAGTCGGTTTCCCGCAACCGCAGGCTCTGGCAGGCCAGATGCACCGCCGCCAACGACGAGGAACACGCCGTGTCGACGGCGACCGCCGGACCACGCAGCCCCAGCTGGTAGGAAATTCGCCCCACGGTGATGCTGTGAGAATTACCGGTTCCGGTGTAGGCGTCCACGTGCTCCGGGCTGGTGGACAACATCGATTGGTATTCGTTGAAGTAGACGCCCACCATGACACCCGTTCGGGTACCGCCGAGGGAGTTCGTTGGGATGCCGGCGTCTTCCAGGGCTTCCCAGGCGACCTCGAGCATTATTCGTTGTTGCGGGTCCATCGCCGCTGCTTCGCGCGGGGTGATGCCGAAAAAATCGGCGTCAAACCCCGCTACGTCGGGCAGAAAACCGCCCCATTTAGTTGTCATCCGCCCCGGGGTCAACGGATCGGGGTCGTAGAAAGCATCCGCGTCCCAACGATCCGCCGGAATTCCTGAGATCGTATTTCGACCGTCGACCAGCAAGTCCCAGAAGCTCTCCGGCCCAGTCACATTCCCCGGAAAGCGGCAACCGATCCCCACCACCGCCACCGGCTCCGCAGCAGCGGTGCGTGAGGCCTTGGAGAACGCATCGGCCACAGCCGCGCGCTGTTCCACGGACATGCCGGAAATCCGGCCGAAAGCACTTTGCATTACGCCGAGCCCTCGCCCGCAACGGACGTGGATTCGATACTGTCGAACAAGCTGTCCAATACGCTTCCCGCCGAGGCGGATAGCACGGCCATCTCGTCTACCTCTGAATCACCCTGCGGCGCAACAAGTTTAGCGAGATGACCAGCAAGTGCGGCGACGGTTGGGTAGTTGAACAGCATGGTGGCCGACAGTTCCAGACCAACGAGCTGCTCGGCTTCGCGCCGAATCGCCATTGCCATAAGGGAATTGAGCCCCAGTTCCGCAAGCGGTCGGTCGTTCTCCAGCTCCGACTCCGGCACCCGAAGTTCGCGACCGACGATCGTGCGCAGCCCTCTTTCGAGCTCGTCGCGGACATCCAGCGGCGACATCTGCGACCAATCCCGTGCTGGAGTCAGCACCCGTTCGGCGTCACCACCGTCGGCCGACAGCAGGTCGTCGACGATGCGCAGCGACCCCCGCGTCCGGTATGCGGCCGCCAACAGCTGCCAATCCGCTGCGACGACAACAGAATGCGCTCCGGCCGCCGGGCTCATCACACGCGGCAGCGCGCTGATGGCCACCTCGTCGGGCATGGGTTGCAGCCCGGATTCGACGCTTACCTGACTCTCGTCTTGTTGGCCGTCCGCCAGCGACTTCCACAATCCCCAGTTGACGGTGGTGGCCGGCAGCCCCATGACGCGGCGCGCGTAGGCCAGGGTGTCCAGGAAGGTGCTGGTGGCGGTGTAGTGGCCCAGCCATCGTGAACCGGTCAGACCCGAGATGGAGGAGAACAGAACGAACTGCCGCACCGGCAGTTTCAGCGACAACCGGTGCAACAGCGCCGCGGCGTCGATCTTGGGGCGGAACATGGCGGCCACGTCGTCGTCGGTCATCTCGCTGAGCAAGACCGGGCGGCCGGCAAAGGCCGCCAGGTAGATTCCCTCGAGCGGCGGCAAATCCGCGCCAAAGCGGTCGAACAGCGTGGTCATCGCGGCTTCGTCGGTCGCGTCCGCCGCTACCTCGACCAGTTTTGTTCCGCTCGGCGCGAGGCTTTCGGCCAGCTCCTTGAGCCGCGATCCGGGATTGCGGGACACCGCGACGATCGTCTTAGCCCCCATGGTTGCGAGCTGCCGGATCAGATGCGGCCCGAGGTTACCGGTAGCCCCGATGACCAGCTGGCTCGTATTCGTCTGGCTGCCGTTGCTGCCGTTGCTGCCGTTGCCGCTGTGGCCGTTCGAGCCCAACTCCACCGGCGATTCCACGGGTAGGGCTGCCCTCTGTAGCCGGGGCACGCGGCGTGCACCCGCCCGGTAGACAACCTGGTCGTCCCCGTCGACGGCGCGGGCTTCGTCCCGCACATACCGGACGGCGAGCTCGGTGGGCACCGAAGCGTCGAGATCAATGACCCGGCCCCAGATTTCGGGATACTCCAGAGCCAGCGAGCGCCCCAGGCCCCAGAGCACCGCATGGCAGGGGTTGGCTCGGTCGCCCTCGAAGACGGGCTGGGCATTGCGGGTAGCAATGAACAACTTCGGCGGCGAGTCGATTCTGCCGGTCCCAGCCATCTTTGCGGCCAGCCCGCGCACCTGGTGGAACAGCTGGTACGCCAGCGCGACATCGAGCGGTTCGGTTGGCATGGACGGCGCATACAGCACGTTGTCGACACCGCGGAGCGCGTCGGCCAGTGCGGCCGCATCGCCGCCTTCCGCGAGCGCCGCGGATGGGAGAGAATCGACCCGAGATTCCAGGCCGAGGGCCCGGGCCAGTCCAGAGGCCAGTTCTGCGGCCTGGTCGCCGTCCGCCACCACCAGCCATTTATCGCTGGTCGCGGTCTGGGCCTTCCGCAGCGGGCTCTCGGGCCACGTCAATCGGTGCGACCAGTCGTCCAGTGGCCCGTCGGCGCGCCCGGCTTCGGGGGTATCAACAGTCTGGCCAGTCTGGCTTGTCTGACCTGCCTGACCGTTGCGGCCGTGGTCGGCTGGCAGCTGCGACGCGACTTTCGCCTTGGCGATCCAGTGGTGGGTGTGGTGCCACGGGGTGGTGGGGATCTGGGGGTGCGGTTCGGCAGGGTGGGGCGTGTGCGGTGGGTGGATGGTGTGGGCGGTGTTGAGGTTGGTGTGGAAGTTGATGGTGTCGTCGCCGTCGCGGAGCAGGGTGCCGATGCTGACGTACTGGCTTCCGTGCTGCGCGCTATGCAGGGTGTCGCTGACGGCCTGCGTCAACAGCGGGTGCGCGCTGATTTCGATGAAGGTGTGGTGATCGGATCCGGCGGCGGCGATGGCCTGCTGGAAGCGCACCGGGTTGCGCATGTTGGTGGCCCAGTGCTCGGCGTCGAAGACGACGGTGGCGTCGAGGTCGGCGTAGGTGGTGGAGATGATTGCGGTGGTGGGCCGCCGTGGGGTCAGATCGGCCAGCTCCGAACGCATCTGGGGTTGCAGTGCGTCCATGGCCGGGTTGTGCGGGGAGACTTCGATGTTGACCCGGCTGGCAAAGCGATCCTTGGCGCGCACCTTGGCGATGAGCGCGTCGATCTGCTCGGAGGGTCCGGCGATCACCGTCTGGCGCGGTGAGTTGTAGATGGCCAAGGTCACCAACGGGTAGTCGGCGATCAGCGCCTCGGTGGCGGCGACGTCGAGCTCCAGCAGCGCCATGCCGCCCTTTCCGGACAGCGGCGCCATGAGCCGTGACCGGGTCGCCGTCACCCGTAGGCCTTCGGCGGGGGTGAGCGCCCCGGCGACCACCGCGGCCGCCACCTCGCCCATCGAGTGGCCGATCACCACGTCGGGTTGCACCCCGTAGGAACGCCAGAGCTCGGTCAGGGTCAGCTGCATGCCGATCAGCCCCAGCTGGATCTGCTCGATGCCGACCAATTCCTTGCCGCCCGCGATCACGTCGTGCAGCGAGAATCCGGCCTGTTCGACAAACACCGGGTCCAGTTGGGCGACCGCGTCGGCGAATGCGGGTTCGTCGGCCAGCAATTGGCGGCCCATCCCTGCCCACTGCGATCCGCGACCGGAGTAGACGAACACGGTGCCCGCCCCGACCGAAACCTCTTGCGGGCCAACGACTCCGGGCCCATGCTGGCCGGCCGCCAACGCGCGCAACCCGGCCACCGCCTGGGCGCGCTCCCGGGCGACCACGGTGCCGAACTTGGCTTGCCGGGCGCGGTGATGGTTGACCGTGTGGGCCGCATCGGCCAGCGTCACGTCGGCGCCGGGGCCCTCCATCCAGTCGGCCAGCACCGCTGCCGTCGCCGCGACGCGTTGCGGCGTCTTACCGGCCACCACAAGCGTCGATACCGCCGGCTCGACAGCAGGCGCCGATACCGGAGCGGCTTCGGTGCCCTGCTCGATCACGATGTGGGCGTTGGTCCCGCCGAACCCGAACGACGACACACCGGCCCGCCGTGGGTGCCCGGTGTCTGGCCACTCAGTCTGGGTATCAACGACTTTCATGCGCAAGTCGCCGAAGGCGATGTGCGGGTTTGGGCTTCGGAAGCCCTGGTTCGGCGGAATCTCGCCGCGCTGCAACGCCATCACCGTCTTGATGAAGCCCGCGATCCCGGCCGCCGCTTCGGTGTGACCGATGTTGGTCTTGACGGCGCCAATGAGCAGGGGAGAGTCCTCTGCGCGTCCGCGGCCCAGCACCGCGCCCAGGGCGCGCGCTTCGATCGGATCGCCCAAAAGGGTTCCGGTTCCGTGGGTTTCGACGTAGTCGACCTCGGTCGGTTGCATCGCCGCGTTGGTGTACGCGGCGCGCAGCACCGCCATCTGGGCCGCCGGGTTGGGGGCCATCAGCCCGTTGGAGCGGCCGTCCTGGTTGACGGCTGACCCGCAGACGACCGCAAGTACCCGATCACCGTCGCGCTGCGCGTCGGTCAACCGCTTGAGCACCACGACGCCGGCGCCCTCACCGCGCACAAACCCGTCGGCGGCCGCGTCGAACGCGCGGCAGCGACCGGTCGGTGACAGCGCACCGACCTGGTCGAAGCCGCGAAAGACGGCCGGGGACAACAACAAATTCACACCCGCCGCGATGGCCAGGTGGGAGTCCTGGGTCCGAAGGCTCTGACAGGCCAGGTGGATCGCCACCAGCGACGACGAGCATGCGGTGTCGATCGCCACGGAGGGCCCGCGCAGGTCGAGGAAATACGACAGGCGGTTCGCGATGATGCTCGTCGCGCCACCGGTGTTGCTCCAGCCGTCGACGTTCGGGAGGTCGGTGGACGAAATGGCGCCGTACTCGCTCACGCATGCCCCGGCGAACACGCCCGTCTGCGAACGGCGCAGCGAAGTCGGCGGAATTCCCGCGTGTTCCAACGCCTCCCAGGCTACTTCGAGCAGCAGGCGTTGCTGCGGGTCCATCTTGTCCGCTTCGCTGGGGGAGATCTCGAAGAACTCCGCATCGAAGGCGTCGACGTCGGACAGGTATGAGCCCCAACGGGTGGTGCGGGCGAGCAGAGCCTTTACCTCGGGTGAGCCGTCGTCGAAGCGCTCCCACCGCTCGTCGGGGACCTGCCCGATCGAGGAACGACGGTCACAGATGAACTCCCACAACGCTTCTGGCCCGGATATGTCCCCGGGGAAGCGGCAGCCCATGCCGATGACGGCGATCGGCTCCTCGAGCGAACCTCGAACCGTGCGCTCGAGCGCCTTTTCCGATTCGGGGTCGGGCGTGGGCGCGGTCAGGTACGCGGCAACCGCGTTGATCGTCGGGTGCTCCCAGAAGTCGATCGGAGATACGGTCTTGCCGAGCAACTCGGTCAATTCCCCGGACAGGACGACCACGTCACGGGAGCTCACGCCCAAGTCGGCCAGGGACAGATCGGGGTCGACCTCGTCCGGTGTGCAGCCGATATTCGTAACCAGGTAGTCGACCAGCCAGTGGCGAAGGTCGGCCTCGCCACCAATGCTCGCCGTCATACGGCCACGTCCAGCCGTTTGAATCCGTCGTTCCGATAACGTTCGACGCAGGCCGAGCGCTGGATCTTGCCGCTCGTCGTGATAGGGATTGAACCAGGTGGCACCAGAACCAAATCGGAGACCCGCAGACTGTGTGACTTCGAGATCGCGTTGGTCACTTCACGTTTCACCGAGCGGAGTTTGACCAGGGAGTCTTCCCTGTCGTTTCCGCGTCGTTTCAGCTCGATGATCGCCACCAGCTGCTCGGTGAGGTCGTCCGGCACGGCGATCGCCGCGACGCGGCCCCCGGTGATCTCCCTGATGGTCGCCTCGATGTCGTCCGGGTAGTGGTTGCGGCCGTCGACGATGACGAGGTCCTTGATGCGGCCCATGATGAAAAGCTCGTCGCCGGACATGACGCCCAGGTCGCCGGTCCGCAGCCACGGTCCCGCCGGGGTTCCCGGCACGGAACTGACCAACTTCGCGTTGAAAACGCGCGCGGTCTGCTCCGGCTTGCGCCAGTAGCCCAGGGCCACGTGTTCACCGTGCACCCAAATCTCGCCGACCTCGCCCGGCGGATTCTCAACCATGGTTTCGGGGTTGACGATTCGCACCGCCGACGGGTTGGGTGAGCCGTAGCTGATGAGTTCGGTGCCGACCGATCCCTCGGTGCCGCAGGGCTTGGCCTGTCCGGCGGTCAACTGCTCGTAGTCGAATCGAACCGTCTTGGGTGCGGTCCCGGCGTCCGGAGACGCCACGTACAGGGTTGCTTCCGCCAGACCGTACGAGGGCCGCACCGCCGTGGGGCTCAAGTTGTATTGGGCAAAACGCTCGGTGAAACGCTTCACCGTGGCCACGTGAATTCGTTCACTGCCGCTGACGATTCCGAGCACGCCACCGAGGTCGAGTCCCGCCATGTCCTCTTCGGACGTTCTGCGCACGGCTAATTCGAAGGCAAAATTCGGTGCCGCAGAAAATGATGTACCCGTGGTTGCAAGAAGTCGCATCCAGCAGGCCGGCCGGCGTAAAAAGGACATCGGGCTTAGCAACACCGCGCTTCGTTCGATGACCATCGAGGCGCAAATTCCGAGAATTAAGCCCATGTCGTGAAACAAGGGGAGCCATGACACCAGGTTCAGGTCCGGAACCTTCGTGCCATCACCGAAATAGGGGTCCAGGCATTGCGTCACGTTGCTAATGACGTTCTTGTGCGAGACGATCACACCGGCCGGGGTGCGTGTCGATCCGGACGTGTATTGCAGATACGCCGCCCCGGTAGACAGCGGAGGGGGCGCCAACAACTCGCGTGGCGAGTCCAAGTCGAGCAGGTCGACCTCGATGACGAAGGGGGCGGGCTGCCCGTCTTGTGAGCACGCGTATTTCGTCACATTACCGACGACATCGGAGGTCGTGAGAATGGCGACCGGCTGAGAATCCTGCAAGACCGCAGAAACGCGCTTGTCGTGAATGCCATATTGCGGTGTAGAAAGCGGAACCGCGATAAATCCAGCCTGCAGCGCCCCGAAGAAAGCGAGGACGTATTCCAGGCCCTGTGGCGCCATAATTGCGACTCGATCACCCGGCGAGCCACACAGCTTGAGTTCTTCAGCAATGATGCACGCACGGGCGTGCACCTGCGACCACGTCAAGCTCTCAGCAAAGCCATTTGGGTCCACCCCGTAGTCAATGTAGGTATAAGCTGTGGTATCACTCAGCTTGTCCGCCCGCTCATTTAGCAAAGCGGGTACGGAAAGATCAGTCACGACCATCGCACTACACCTCCCCTTCGGCTTGTCAGCGGCTTTTGACTGCGTTACCTGCTGTTGGGCCGCCTGTTGATTTGCGCAGCAGAAACCCCTCAGTGCCCAGACACTTGCTGCGTTGAGCCGACCAGCCCGTCTCGACGACTAGGCGGCTCTCCCATCGAAGCACATCTTTGTGGCTTCTGATTGGCCCCTAGACTAACCCCGTTCCCCATACAAACAAGTCCTCCCATGCAAGGAAAGCATCTCTAAGGGGAGCCGCGGGCAGTATTCGCAAAATCACCCCGCCGGAGCCCGGGACCATCACCTGCGGATCCCCAGCCCCGTGTTCAGGCGCCTTGGGTCGTCCCTTGCCGAGCCATCCACTGTGGTTGGTGTGACATGTGGTGCCCTGGTGAGGGATGTGCAGTTGAGTGACAGATGAGTTCAGATTACTGGTACAAGCGTACCTTTACTCGGGCTGGCGCCCCCTTGCTGAGGCAGGCGTGGCGGTGTGACGAGATTCACACATCGGTGGCCCACCCAGCCATTGGGTGAGGAGCGGGGCCCGGTGAGCCGGCCTCGCGGCGCCCCGGCTGCCTGTCCGACGAAGCGCCGGTCAGGGGCCGGCGTGGACTTCACCCGCGCCAAACCTGGGCTTACGGGCCGGGACGGCGGGCCCGCCCGGGTAGGGGAGCGCCGTTTGCCGGACGGTCCAAAGCTGCGGCGTGGTCAGGCTCGCGCGCACCATTCGAGTGTTTTGCCCTCGATGTCGCGTACCAACTCAGGCAAATTGTTGTTGAGGTAAAAATGATCTCCGGGAAATAAGCGGAGCGCGAAATCTTTTGTCGTTCGTTCGCGCCACGGCTCCATATCTGCCTCCGACGCTACCCAATCCTTCTCGCCGATGTAGCCATAAATTGGGCACGATAGCGTCATCTCCGGCGGGCAGTCATAGCCGGCAATGGCACGGGCGGCCCGCAACGTGGGTACTACCCCGGCGCGGAATTCCTCGTCAGCAAAAAAATCCGCATTCGTGCCGGTCGCCTTTGCGACCAAGTCCAGCATTTCGTTGTCTGAGAACCCCTTGAGTTCCTTGTACCTGATATGACCCGGGGCGGAACAAGCGGACAAGAAGAGGGCGACGACGCGATATCCTGCCGATTGAAACCTCAGCGCCACTTCGAAAGCCAGAAGTCCGCCCATGCTGTGACCGAAGAATGCGATCGGATCGGCGTGCAGATTCGGCGGCTTCATCATCGCGAAGATATCGTCGGCGAGAGCCGGGATGCTGGACAGCGGTGGCAGGCCATATCCATCGCGCTGTCCGGGGTACTGGACGGCGATCCGCTTTACGGTGGAGCCGAATTCCCGGGAAAAGGGCACATAGTATTTCGCGTCCCCACCCGCGTGCGGAAAGATATACAACGTGGGCGCGGTTGACTTGCCGTCGCTTTTACCGTTGTTCGGGCGCCCGTTCACGGCGTCAGCATACCTTGGCGCATAGAACGCCTGCATCGATATCGCAACCGTCACGAGCCCGTCCGGGGCTGGGGCCGCGCGGGTGTCGCGGAGACGATCGACTGGCGTTACGTTGTAGCAGGCCGCATGGGTAGCCGTCGACCAGCACCTGCCGAGGACCCCCGGGAACGAACGCAACGAACCAAAATGAAATAGGGCCGACACACCGACGCCGCCACCAACGTCACAGCTGTAACACCAGGCACACTGGTAACAACAGTGAGCTTGCAGGAAGCCAGGAGGGCATGGCCGTGTATCGAGTCTTTGAAGCGCTGGACGAACTGAGCGCCATTGTCGAAGAAGCCCGCGGCGTGCCGATGACGGCCGGATGCGTGGTGCCCCGCGGCGACGTGCTGGAGTTGGTCGACGACATCAAAGACGCGATCCCCGCCGAGCTGGATGACGCGCAGGATGTGCTCGACGCGCGCGATTCAATGCTGCACGACGCCAAGGCGCATGCCGACTCCATGGTGTCGTCGGCGACGACCGAGTCGGAGTCGATGCTGAACCACGCCCGCGCCGAGGCCGACCGGATCCTGTCGGACGCGAAATCGCAGGCCGACCGGATGGTGGGTGAGGCACGTCAACACAGCGAGCGGATGGTCGGGGAGGCCCGCGAGGAGGCGATTCGCATCGCGACCGCCGCGAAGCGCGAGTACGAGGCCGGCATCAGCCGCGCCAAATCCGAATGCGACCGGCTGATCGAGAACGGCAACATGTCCTATGAAAAGGCCGTGCAGGAAGGCATCAAGGAACAGCAGCGGCTGGTGTCGCAGAACGAAGTGGTGCAGGCGGCCAACGCCGAGGCCACGCGGCTGATCGACACCGCGCACGCCGAGTCCGACCGGTTGCGCGGCGAGTGCGACATTTACGTCGACAACAAGCTCGCCGAGTTCGAAGAATTCCTCAACGGCACCATTCGTTCTGTCGGGCGCGGGCGTCACCAGCTGCGGACCGCGGCCGGTACGCACGACTACGCGGTGCGTTAATCGCCCCGCCTGGGTTCGCCGGGGAGCGGCACCTCCACCCTGGCGTTACGCGGCGAGCGCCGTAGGATTTCTGCTATGGCGCGGCAGCACAGGCCCACGGCGCAGCTCCATCCAACTTCGCCGATGGTGGTCGACATTGCTCGGCTGGGGCGACGTCCGGGAGCAGGGGTCACCCTGCGTGAAACCGTGCCCAGCCCGTTGCGGATCGGACTGGAACTGATCGCGATCGAACGGGGTGCCCCGTTGGACATGGATCTGCGCGTGGAGTCGGTGTCCGAGGGTGTACTGGTGAGCGGGACCGTGGCCGCGCCCACCGTCGGCGAGTGTGCCCGTTGCCTGACCCCCGTCCAGGGCCGGGTGGAGGTCGTCTTGACCGAACTATTCGCCTATCCGGGCAGCACGACGGAGGCGACAACCGAGAAAGACGAGGTCGGGCACGTGGTCGACGACACGATCGACCTCGAGCAGTCCATCATCGACGCGGTTGGGCTGGACCTCCCGTTCGCGCCGGTGTGCCAGCCTGATTGCCCGGGACTGTGCCCAGAATGTGGTATCCAGCTGGCCGCCGAGCCCGGCCATCGCCACGAAAGCATCGACCCCCGGTGGGCCAGGCTGGCCGCGATGCTGGAGCCGGAAAGCCCCGAGAACACATCGCGGGGTGAGCGGTGACTGAGCCACGGCAAGTTTTGCTCGACGCGCTCGGTGTCGACATGCCTGAGGAGTTGCTCTCGCTCGCGCTGACGCACCGCAGCTATGCCTACGAACATGGCGGGCTGCCGACCAACGAGCGCCTGGAGTTCCTCGGCGACGCAGTGCTGGGCCTGACCATCACCGATGAGCTCTTCCACCGGCATCCTGACCGCAGCGAGGGCGACCTGGCCAAACTGCGGGCCAGCGTGGTCAACACCCAGGCACTGGCCGACGTCGCGCGGACCCTGTCCGACGGGGGCCTCGGCCCGCACCTGCTGCTGGGGCGTGGCGAGGCGAACACCGGGGGAGCCGACAAGTCCAGCATCCTGGCCGACGGCATGGAATCGCTGCTCGGCGCGATCTACCTGCAACACGGTATCGACGTGGCCCGCGAGGTGATCCTCCGGCTGTTCGGCCCGTTGCTGGATGCCGCGCCCACGCTGGGAGCCGGGCTGGACTGGAAGACGAGCTTGCAGGAGCTGACCGCGGCGCGCGGCCTGGGCGCGCCGTCCTACCTGGTCACCTCCACCGGTCCGGACCACGACAAGGAGTTCACCGCCGTGGTTGTCGTGATGGAAACTGAGTACGGCTCCGGTGTCGGCCGCTCCAAGAAGGAGGCCGAGCAGAAGGCCGCATCGGCGGCCTGGAAAGCGCTGGATGTGCTGGACACCGCAGGGAAAACGTCGGTCTAGATGTGCTGGCGGCGCTGATGCCGCCGGCACCGCCGGTGCCGCTGCCGAAGTGGGTGCTTACGGCCGAGGGCCATGCTGCCGGCAGGAATCATCGGCCTCGATGCCGGCGGGGCCGATCCTCCTCGTCGGCCGCCCGTCCCTGCCAGGCGACTCGTTAAGGTGCCGTTCCGGTGGAGCCGGGTGCGCCCGGGGCGCCGGAGCCTTTGGGGCGTGCCGGCGGCCCCGCCGGCCCCGCCGGTGGCATGGGCCACAGGGGTCGCGTAGGCATCACCGCCGGTGCCGCCATCGCCGCCGCTGCCGGTGGTGCCGCTGCCGCCGTTGCCGCCGGTGCCGCCGATTGCCTCGCCGGTTCCGTAGTTGATCGCGGTGCCGCCTTGGCCGCCTTGGCCGCCGGAGTCACCGCTCGCGCCGTTGCCGCCGGCGCCGCCAATGGCCGGTGCGGATCCATAGCTGCCCGCGGAGCCCCTCGGCCGCCCGGCCCACCGGCGACGTTAATACCGCCTGCACCGCCGTCGCCGCCGCGGCCGCCGGCGGTCGAACCGCCGGGCGCCCCGTTATTGCCGGGGGTGGAGCCGGTGCCACCGGCCCCGCCGTTGCCACCGGTGCCGCCGCCCCCACCGTCGCCGCCGGCGTCACCGCTGGCGCCGCCGCCACCGTTACCGGCTTCTCCGCCGTTGCCGCCGGTGCCGCCATCGCCACCGGTCCCGGTTGTGCCGTGCGCGGCCGTGCCGCCCGTTCCACCGTTGCCGCCGTTACCGCCGCCGCCGCCGTTCCCGCCGCTCTGCCCGGCCCCGTTGTTGACCCCGGCCTGCCCGGTCGCGCCGTCGGTAGCGCCGCCGCCGTTACCGCCGTCGCCGCCGGACCCGCTGGACCCGCCATTGCCCGAGATCGACCCGCCCAGACCGCCGTTGCCGCCGAGCCGCCGCCCTCGCCGAAGCCGCCGCTGGCGCCAGCAGTGGTGGCGTCCCCGCCGTCCCCGCCGATGCCGCCGGTGCCGCCGGTGCCGCCGGTGCCGTACTGCCCGGCGTCACGCTGACGCCGCCGTTGCCGCCGAGCCCGCCGTTGCCGCCGAAGCCGAAACCAGTGATGCCAGTGGCGCCGGTCCCGCCCTCGCCACCGGTGCCGCCGGAGCCGCCGGAGCCGTACTGCCCGCCGGTGCCGCCGGCGCCGCCGTTGCCGCCGGAGCCGCCGAAGCCGAAGACCTGCCCGCTGCGGCGCCGTTGCCGCCGGTTCCGCCGGTTCCGCCGTTGCCGTACTGCCCGCCTGTGCCGCCCCTGCCGCCCTGGCCGCCGCCCGCCAGCTGCTGGTATGAGCCAGCCACGCCCGTCGCGCCGGTGCCGCCGGTGCCGCCGTTGCCGCCGCTGGTGACCGCGGTGCCAGAGCTGCCGTCGGCCCCGGCTGCTCCGCCGGTGCCGCCGATCCCGGCCGCGCCGCCGCCGCCGCCGGCGCCGGCCATCCCGGGGTTACCGCCGATGCCGCCGTCCCCGCCCGCCCCATACAGCCCACCCGAGCCGGCCACGCCCGTCGCGCCGGCCGCGCCCTTACCGCCCTGGCCGGGGGTGCCGGCGTTGCCGCCGAGCCCGCCGGCCCCGCCGTTACCGTTGGCGCCCGCGCTGCCGTGGGAGGCCGTGCCGGCATCGCCGCCGGCCCCGCCGTGACCGCCCACGCTGCCGGCGCCGCCGTTGCCGGCGTTGCCGCCGAGGCCGTCGTTGACGCCACTCACCCCGGGCGCGCCGTCGCTGCCGGTGCCACCGGTACCGCCGGTGCCGCCGACCCCACCGGATCCGCCGGCCCCACCGTTACCCGACGTCGAACCGCCGGCACCACCGGCTCCGCCCTGGCCGCCGGCCCCACCGGCCGTCCCGTTGGTGCCGTTGCCGTTGGTACCGGTCACCCCGTTCGCCCCGGCCGCGCCGCCGCCACCGGCCCCCCCGTTGCCGCCGGTGCCGACCGCCCCGGCCTTGCCGCCGGTACCGCCGTTGCCGCCGCTGGTGCCCGGGGCCGCGCTAGGGTCACCGGCGGCGTTGTAGCCATTGCCGCCTGCCCCGCCGTTGCCGCCGCTGGTCACCGCGGCACCGGCGGCGCCGGTGGCTCCCGCGCTGCCGCCGTGGCCCGTGCCGGCCGCGCCGCCCGCCCCGCCGGGCCCGGCGCTACCCGGGTTGCCGCCGCTGCCGCCGTTACCGCCGCTGGAAGTGGCCGTACCCGCCGCGCCGATCCCGCCGTTGCCGGCCCCACCGGCCGCACCACCGTGCCCGCCCGCGCCCCCGTCACCGGCGCTACCCGCGGCGGCCCCGCCACCGACCCCGCCCTGGCCACCGGCGCCGCCGCTGCCGCCGCCGCCCCCGATGCCACCAACACCGTTGTTCGCCCCGGCCACCCCGGCCGCCCCGTTGCCGCCCGACCCGCCGGGCCCGCCGGCACCGACCCGCCCCGCCGAGTCCGCCGTTACCGGATGATGCACCACCCGCCCCGCCGTCCCCGCCGACCCCGCCCGCCGTACCGCTCGTGCCGGTGCCGCCGTTGCCGGTCGTGGCGTCGGCGCCGTTGACACCGGGTGCCCCCGCCCCGCCGGTGCCGCCGTCGCCGCCGTTGCCGGCCGTCGGCGCATCCCCGCCGTTACCGCCGTGACCGGGGATCACCCCCGCCCCGCCGGTCCCGCCGTCACCGCCGTTACCCGAGGTGGCGCCACCGGTGCCGCCGGCCCCGCCATTCCCGCCGTTGGTGCCGTTGCCGCCGTTCCCGCCATCACCGCCGCGCCGCTGTGATGGCGTTGTCGCCGACCCCCCCGGCGCCGCCGCCGGAGCCGACCTCGCCGTTGCCGCCCTTGCCGCCATTGCCCGCCGTCTCACCACCCGTGCCGCCGGATCCGCCGGCCCCGCCGTTGCCCGCGGTCAGCCCGGCACCACCTACACCGCCGATGCCGCCGTTGCCGCCATCGGGCCCACCGGCTCCGCCGGCACCCCCGACCCCACCGCTGCCGCCCGGTGCGGTGGCATTGCCCCCGGGGCCGCCATCGCCGCCGTTGTTGCTGCCCGAGCCGGCACCGCCGGCCGCGCCGGCCCCCCCGTTGCCCGCCATCGCCCCACCACTGCCGCCGGTGCCACCCACGCCGCCCGCACCGTTACCGTCCGAGCCGCTACCGCCGAGCCCGCCGGCACCGCCGCTGCCATACAGGCCGCCACGCCGCCGTTACCGCCATGGCCCCCGTTACCCGATGCGGGGCCGCCCGCCCCACCGGCGCCGCCGTTACACCCGCTGGTGACCACACCGGGCGTGCCGGTGGCTCCCGCGTGGGCGCCGGCGCCGCCGGCCGCCCCCCCCGTACCGCCGGCACCCGCGCACCCGGATTTCCGCCGATGCCGCCGTCGCCACCGGCGCCCTCGTTGCCGCCGGAGCCGGCCACCCCGCCAGCGCCGGCCGCGCCCGCACCGCCGTCACCGCCGGCCCCGGCATTGCCGCCGGCACCACCACTACCGCCGTCGCCGTTGGCGCCCGCCTGCCCGAACAACGCCGAGCCGTGCCACCGGCCCCGCCCACCCCCGGTGCCGCCCACACCGCCGTGCCGCCGGTACCGCCGGTACCGCCGGCGCCGTAGGCCTGCCGGACACCCCGGCCGCGCCGGCCAAACCGGTCCCGCCCGCGCCACCGACCCCGCCGCGCCGCCCGTCCCGCCGCCCCCGCCGGCCCGTACACCAGCCCACCGCTACCCCCGGCCCCGCCCGCACCGCCAACCCCGCCAGCCCCGCCGGTACCGGGATCCACGCCGATCGCGGCCGCGCTACCCGGCGCCCCGGTGCGCCCAACCCGCCGGCCCCGCCGATACCGCCGTTGCCGAAAAGCCCGGCGTCCCCGCCGCGGCCGCCGGCCTGCCCCGCCGCACCCGACCCGCCGTTGCCGCCATTACCGAAAATCCAGCCGCCGTCCCCACCGTCCTGTCCCGTGCCCGCTGCCCCATCGGCGCCGTTGCCGAACAGTGGGCGACCCGTCAGCAGCTGCCACGGGAAAACCACTGCACCCCCGACGCCGCCTGCTCCACCGACCCTAACCGCGACACGCTGGCCGCCTCCGCGCCCGTATACGCCTCCCCCGCGCCACAGCGCCTGCACAAACCGTCGTGAAACACCGCCGCCTGCTCACTGAGCGCCTGAAACTGCTGAGCGTGGCCGGAAAACAGCGCCGCGATCGCCGCCGACACCTCATCGGCGGCAGCGGCCAGCACCGCGGTGGTCGAGGCCGCCGCCGCCGCATGGGCCTGGCGATCATCGACCCGATGCCGGAAGGTCCGAAGCCGTCGAGGCCACCAGCTCCGGCGCCGCGATCACAAACGACATCTCGCACCTCCCATAGGTCGCGTCAGCTTGCACGAGGCACCAGGCGACCCCGTTGTTCGGCAGATGTCAGCACGGTGTCGTCAGCATCCCCGCGGCCACCCGCAGGCCGTTAGGGCATTTGTGCCCAAGTTGACGCGCCGAAGTGCCCGCCGGCACCCCCGGTCATGTCCGTCGCTGCTCGACCGGCCCGCTGCAGCCAACCGCACCAGATCGATCTTGTGCCACACGGTCGGATCAGCCGGAAATGACAAACCCAACCACTCCCGCACGCCTTCGGATCAGCCGCGCGATCACGATGTGCCGCCCAATACGCCGGACAGCGCGACGCCGCGTCACGTTGTAGCGCCCGGCGCAACCGAAACACCGCTTCCCAGTGATTTCCCAGCCGCCGACGCATCGCGTCATCAGGGGCAGACCAGCTCCGAGCCCATCACCGACGCGGGACCGCAGTATTCGAAGTGCTTCGCCGCATGGCGGCGACCCGCTGCGACCGGCTTCGTCGCATGGGGGTGACCCGCTGCGCCCGGCTTCGCCGCGCTTGCGATCATCGCTAGATGCCTGAACTGCCCGAAGTGGAGGTCGTGCGCCGCGGCTTGCAGGCCCATGTGGTGGGCAAGACGATCACCGCGGTTCGGGTGCACCATCCCCGCGCGGTGCGTCGGCACGAGGCTGGACCGGCAGACCTGACGGCTCGGCTGCTCGGCGCGCGGATCGACGGGACCGATCGGCGGGGCAAGTATCTGCGGGCCGCTCCTGGATAAGAGACGCCGCACTGGTGGTGCACCTCGGCATGAGCGGCCAGATGCTGTGGGGACCGTGCCGCGTGCCGACCACGTCCGGATCTCCGCGTTGCTCGACGACGGCACCGTACTGAGTTTCGCCGATCAGCGGACCTTCGGCGGCTGGCTGCTTGCCGATCTGGTGACCGTGGACGGCAGTGTGGTGCCGCAGCCCGTCGCCCACCTCGCGCGGGACCCGCTTGATCCGCGCTTCGACCGCGATGCCGTGGTGAAAGTGCTGCGGGGCAAGCATTCCGAGCTCAAACGTCAGCTACTCGATCAGCAGGTGGTGTCGGGAATCGGCAACATCTACGCCGACGAGGCGCTGTGGCGCGCCAAGGTGCACGGCGCGCGCATCGCCGCCACGCTGACCCGACCGCAGCTGGCCGCCGTTCTCGATTCCGCCGCCGAGGTGATGCGCGAGGCGCTGGCCAAGGGCGGGACCTCGTTCGATTCGCTGTACGTCAACGTCAACGGCCAGTCGGGTTACTTCGATCGATCGCTGGACGCCTATGGCCGCGAAGGCAAAACCCGCGCGCTGTGGAGCGTGATCCGCCGGGAGAAGTTCATAACCGCTCGTCGTTTTACTGCCCGAGATGCCAACCGCCGCCCCGGCGGTAGGTCCGGGGGGTACCTCAGGGTCAGCTCCGGCCGTATTCCCCGTATTCCCCGTCATCGCCGATCAGCCTTCCGCCGATGCCGGCGTCGCCACTCGGCACCAGTCCCGGCACTGCCGCCATTTCCGGCGCGCCGCCCGCCGTGACTGTCGCCACCGCCCCGCACGCGTGCACCGCTAGGTCTGGCCGTCCGGCCCGTCCTTGCCGAACAGGGCTCCGCCCTCGCCGCCGGTGCCGGCGCTGCCGTCGGGCATGCCGATGCCCGCGTTGCCACCGCCGCCGCCGTTACCGAGCAGGCTGCCGTTGCCGCCGTCGCCGCCGTTGCCGCCGGTCGCGCTGACACTGTCCCCGCCGGCTCCGCCGCCGCCGCCGCCGCCCAGTAGGCCGCCGTCGCCGCCGTCGCCGCCGTCGCCGCCGTTTCCAGCAACGCCGCTGCCACCCGAACCGCCGACCCCGCCGGCGCCCTTGAGGCCCGCGCCGGTGCCACCGTCGCCGCCGTTTCCGCCGGCACCCGTGCGGCCTGCTCCGCCGTTGCCGCCGGGCCCGCCGCCGCCCGCGAAGCCCGAATTGGCGTTGCCGCCGTGCCCGCCGTCCCCGCCGGTGTCACCGGCACCGCCGCTGCCGCCGGCGCCGCCGTTACCCGTCAGCACGCCGGGGATGCCACCCGCGCCGCCGACGCCCCCAGTGACACCGGTGCCGCCGCTGCCGCCGGTGCCGCCAAAGCCACCAAGCGTGCCGCCGCTGCCGCCGGCCCCGCCGTTCCCGCCGACGCCGGTGCCGCCGGCCCCGCCGTCCCCGCCGGTGCCGCCCAACCCGAACGCCTCGCCGAAACCGCCGCGCCCGCCATCACCCCCGTTGACGCCGCCATCCCCGCCCGCGCCCCCGGCGCCGGGGCCGCCGATGGCCAGCAGCCCGCCGAGTCCTCGGGCGGCTGCCCCGCCTTCGCCGCCGGTGCCCCCGTCGGTGCCGCCGTACCCGCCTTCGCCGCCGGCCCCGCCGCTGCCGATACCCGAGACGCCGCCGTTCCCGCCGTTCCCGCCAGTGCCGCCGGTGCCGGCCACGCCGATACCGCCAACGCCGCCGGCCCCGCCTGAGCTGGCGGTACCGACCAGGCCGGCGGACCCGCCCGCGCCGCCGTTACCGCCGTTGGTGCCGCCAGTTCCGCCCGCGCCGCCGGCGCCGCCGGCGCCGGAGAGCGCGCTGTTTCCGCCCGCCCCGCCCTGGCCCCCGGTCGTGGTGCCGTAGCCGCCTGCGCCACCTGCGCCGCCGTTTCCGAATATCCCGGCGGCCCCGCCCCTGCCGCCGGTCCCGCCGGTGGCCCCGCCGGCCGCGCCGGACCCGCCATTGCCGCCGTTGCCGATCAATATCCCGCCGGGTTTGCCGTCGTCGCCGGTGCCCGGCGCGCCGCTGGCGCCGTTGCCGATCAGCGGGCGGCCGAACAGGAACTCGGTCGGGGCATTCACCGCGTCCAGCAGATCCAGCTCGACGTTGTCCGCCTCGGTGCTCAGATACGAGGCCGCAGCCGCGTTCAAGGTCTGGACGAACCGGTCGTGGAAGGCCGCCGCCCCGGCACTGAGCGCCTGATACTCCCTGGCATTCTGGGCAAAAAGCGCGGCTATTGCCGTCGACACCTCGTCCGCCGCCGCGGCCAGCAACCCCGTCGTCGGGGCCGCCGCCGCCGAATTGGCCGCTCCGACCGTCACACCGATCCGCGCCAAGTCGGTTGCCGCGAGAGCCAACGGCTCCGGCGCAACGATCAGGAACGACAACTGACACCTCCTCATCCATGCCGACCCGTGCGACATCCGTGCCGCGATGCGAACGGCGAATTGGACGTCCTGGGAATCCGGACACCCCCGTCGCCGACCGATCGGCGGTAGCAAACCTTAGCCCGCGCCCAGTAGCGCGTAATCCACTTTTTTCCAGATCGTCAACAGATCTTTGCCCGCTTTTCCCGGTCGCCCGCCGCCCGGTAGAAAAGGATCCATGACCGAACTGTGGGTGGAACGCACCGGAACGCGGCGCTACACGGGCTACAGCTCGCGCGGCGCGCAGGTACTCGTCGGCTCCGAGGATGTCGAGGGCGTGTTCACCCCGGGCGAGCTGCTCAAGATCGCGCTCGCCGCGTGCAGCGGGATGTCCAGCGACCAGCCACTGGCACGCCGGCTCGGCGACGACTACAAGGCGATTGTCCGCGTGTCCGGTGCCGCCGACCGCGACCAAGAGGTCTATCCGTTGCTTTCCGAGACCCTCGAACTCGATCTGTCGGGGCTGTCCGAGGACGACAAGGAGCGCCTGTTGGTGGTGGTCAACCGGGCTGTCGACCTGGTCTGCACCGTCGGTCGCACGCTGAAGTCGGGCACCACAGTCGAGTTCAAGGTCGCCAGTGCCGAATCCTGAGTCGTCTCCCGACGTGCGGCTGACCGCCTGGGTGCACGGCGCCGTCCAGGGGGTCGGTTTCCGCTGGTGGACCCGCTGCCGGGCGTTGGAGCTGGGCCTCACCGGTTATGCGGCCAACCAGGCCGACGGGCGCGTTCTGGTGGTTGCGCAGGGGCCCCGCGCGGGGGGCGAGGACCTGCTGCGGCTGCTGGAAGGCGGCGCCACGCCGGGCCAAGTCGACAAGGTGGTCGCCGACTGGTCGCGGCCGGTCGAGCCGATCAGCGGGTTCACCGAGCGCTAATCGGGGATAACCGAGCGCGGATTGGCGACGATGAGCGCCGCGGAGCGGCGTGAGGTGGGGGTGCCTCCCTACTAGCGGCGTGGGGAGGAGTCGGGCCATCGAGCGGTAGTCTGGCGGGTCGTGTACCTCAAGAGTCTGACGCTGAAGGGCTTCAAGTCCTTCGCATCGGCGACGACTCTGCGCTTCGAACCGGGCATTACGGCGGTCGTCGGGCCCAACGGCTCCGGCAAGTCCAATGTGGTCGATGCCCTGGCTTGGGTGATGGGGGAGCAGGGCGCCAAGACGCTGCGCGGCGGGAAGATGGAGGACGTCATCTTCGCCGGCACATCGTCGCGGGCCCCGCTGGGCCGCGCCGAGGTCACGGTCACCATCGACAACTCCGACAACGCGCTGCCGATCGATTACTCCGAGGTGTCGATCACCCGCAGGATGTTCCGCGACGGCGCCAGTGAATACGAAATCAATGGCAGCAGTTGCCGCCTGATGGATGTCCAAGAGCTGCTGAGCGACTCGGGCATCGGTCGCGAGATGCATGTGATCGTGGGGCAGGGCAAGCTTGACGAGATCCTGCAGTCGCGGCCGGAGGATCGCCGAGCCTTCATCGAGGAAGCCGCAGGCGTGCTCAAGCACCGCAAGCGCAAGGAGAAGGCGCTGCGCAAGCTCGACGCGATGTCGGCGAACCTGGCCCGGCTCACCGATCTGACGACCGAACTGCGACGCCAGCTCAAACCGTTGGGCCGCCAGGCCGAGGTAGCCCGTCGTGCGGCGACCATCCAGGCCGATCTGCGCGACGCCCGGCTGCGGCTCGCCGCCGACGACCTGGTTAGCCGGACGGTGGAGCGGGACGCGATCCTCGAAGCCGAGACGGCGATGCGCCGTGAGTACGACGCGGCCACCGCCCGATTGGCCCTGGCATCCGGGGAGCTCACCGCGCACGAGACTGCGCTGGCCGAGCTGTCGACACGGGCCGATTCGGTGCAGCACGCCTGGTTCGGGCTGTCCGCGCTGGCCGAACGGATGGCCGCTACGGTGCGCATCGCCCGCGAACGCGCCCAGCACCTCGACGCCGCGCCGGTGGCGCACAGCGACACCGACCCCGAGGCCTGGAGGCCGAGGCGGAGCAGGTGGTGATCGACGAGCAGCGCCTGCTCGCGGAGTTGGAGACCGCGCGCAGCTGGGTGGAGGCGGCCCGCGCGGATTTGGCCGACCACGAACGTCGTGCCGCCGACGCCGACAAGGCCCACCTCGCGGCGGTCCGTGCGGAGGCCGATCGGCGTGAAGGCCTGGCGCGGCTGGCCGGTCAGGTGGAGACCATGCGGGCGCGCGTCGAATCGATCGATGACAGTGTTGCCCGGTTGTCCGAGCGCATCGAGGAGGCCGCCGCCCGCGCGCAGCAGACCCGGGCGGAGTTTGAAACCGTGCAGGCCCAGGTCGGTGAACTCGACCAGGGCGAGGTCGGCCTCGATGAACACCACGAGCGGACCGTCGTCGCGCTGCGGCTGGTCGACGAACGGGTTGCCGAACTGCAGGCCGCCGAGCGGAGCGCCGAACGCCAGGTGGCTTCGCTGCGAGCCCGCATCGATGCGCTCGCGGTGGGGCTCGAACGCAAGGATGGCGCGGCGTGGCTCGCGCGCAACCACAGTGGCACGGGGCTTTTGGGGCCGATTGCCAAGTTGGTCAAAGTCCGCTCGGGCTACGAGACGGCGCTGGCCGCGGTCCTTGGGCCCGCTGCCGACGCGCTGGCCGCGGAAAGCTTCGGCGTGGCCCGCAACGCCGTCGCCGCGCTGAAGGAAGCCGACGGCGGCCGCGCGGCGCTGGTTCTCGGTGACTGGCCGGTCCCAGAAGACGCCCTGTCGGCCGGGCTGCCCAGCGGGGTGCTGTGGGCGCTCGACCTGGTCGAGGCGCCGGAGCGGCTGCGTGGCGCGATGGCCGCCATGCTCGCGGGTGTCGCGGTGGTCGAGGACCTGGGGGAGGCACTGGATCTGATGCGGGTTCACCCGCAGCTGCGGGCGGTCACGGTCGACGGTGACCTGATCGGCCCGGGATGGGTGAGCGGCGGTTCCGATCGCAAGCTTTCCACGCTGGAAGTCACCTCGGAGATCAACAAGGCCGGCACCGAGCTGGCCGCTGCCGAGGCGCAGGCGGCGCAACTGACCGCGGCGCTGTCCGGCGCGCTGACCGAGCAGGCCGCCCGGCAGGACTCCGCCGACCATGCATTAGCCGCGCTCAACGAATCCGACAACACCATCTCGGCGATGTATGAGCAGCTGGGTCGACTCGGGCATGCGGCGCGCGTCGCCGACGAAGATTGGAACCGGTTGCTGCGGCAGCGCACGGACATGGAAGCCGGCCGGGCGGAGACCCTCGAGGAGGTAGTCGAACTCGAGACGCGGCTGCGCAACGCCCAGGAGGCCCAGCCGGTGCAGGCCGGCGAACCCAGTTCCGCGCTGGTCCGCCAGCAGATCGCCGCCGCCGCTGAAACCGCGCGCGGCGTCGAAGTAGAAGCGCGGCTGGCGGTGCGGACCGCTGAGGAGCGCGCCAACGCGGTTCGCGGACGGGCGGATTCGTTGCGCCGCGCGGCCGCCGCCGAACGCGAGGCGAGGGTGCGGGCGGCTCAGGCGCGCGCGGCACGCCTGCGCGCGGCCGCGGTGGCCGCTGCGGTGGCCGACTCGGGGCGGCTGCTGGCCGGCCGGCTGAATCGGGTGGTCGACGCGGCGTCGCGAATCCGCGATGGGCTGGCCGCCGAACGCCAGCAGCGGTCGCAGGCGATGGCGGGGGTACGCGAAGAGGTGAACACGCTCGGCGCGCGAGTTTCAGCGCTCACCGACTCGCTGCACCGCGACGAGGTCTCCAACGCCCAGGCGGCGCTGCGCATCGAGCAGCTCGAGCACGTGGTGCTGGAGCAGTTCGGTATGGCGCCGGCCGATCTGATCGCCGAGTACGGTCCGCAGGTTGCGCTGCCGCCGACCGAGCTCGAGATGGCCGAATTCGAGCAGGCCCGAGAGCGCGGCGAGCAGGTGACCGCGCCCGCGCCCATGCCGTACGACCGCCCGACTCAGGAACGACGGGCCAAGCGCGCCGAGCGCGAGCTGGCCGAGCTCGGCAGGGTCAATCCGCTGGCGCTGGAGGAGTTCGCTGCGCTCGAGGAACGCTATAACTTCCTGTCCACCCAACTCGAGGACGTCAAGGGCGCCCGCACGGACCTGCTCGGGGTGGTCGCCGACGTCGACGCCCGCATCCTGCAGGTGTTCAGCGACGCCTTTACCGACGTGGAGCGCGAATTCCGGGTCGTCTTCACCTCGCTGTTCCCCGGCGGGGAGGGCCGGCTGCGACTGACCGATCCGGACGACCTCCTCACCACCGGGATCGAGGTGGAGGCACGTCCGCCCGGCAAGAAGGTGAGTCGGCTGTCTTTGCTGTCCGGTGGCGAGAAGGCGTTGACGGCGGTGGCGATGTTGGTGGCGATCTTCCGGGCCCGCCCGTCGCCGTTCTACATCATGGACGAGGTCGAGGCCGCGCTCGACGACGCGAACCTGGGCCGCCTGCTCGGCCTGTTCGAACAGCTGCGTGAGCAGTCGCAGCTCATCATCATCACGCACCAGAAACCATCGATGGAGATCGCCGACGCGCTCTACGGAGTGACCATGCAGGGCGACGGCATCACGGCGGTGATCTCGCAGCGCATGCGCGGTCAACGGGTCGAGCTGGTGAGCGCCAACACTCCCTGAGTTCGCGCTGGGTTCCCCTAGCCTGACGGCCTAGACCTGGGCAGCGCGGCCGGCGCGGGCGCTCCCTGGAACAATGTCACCGTGTCGCAAGGTCTGCCACAAGCTCTTTGGATCGCCCTCGCCGTCTTGGGGGTTATAGCCGCCCTGGTCCTCATCGCCGCGCTGATCTACGGCCTGGTGCGCTACCGCCGGCGGCGGATCAGCCTGACGGCGCGTCCCGAACAGGACGCAATCGATCGCTCCGGCGGCTACACCGCGTCGTCCGGCATCACATTCAGCAAGACACCGACAGCGACGCTCGAGCCGGCCGACCGGCTCGACACCAGCGGATTACCGGCGGTGGGCGACGACGCGACCGTCCCTCGAGACGCACCCAAGCGCGGCATCTCCGATGTTCACCTGCCCGAGCTCAAGCCCGAACCCAAGCCCGAACCCGGTGCCCCCGAGACGCCCGCGCCGGCCGAGCCGCCGGCGACCGCTCCACCGCCGGTGGCCCCCGAGGTCCCTGAGGTCCCCGAAGTCCCTGAGGCACCCCCGGCGGCCCCGCTCGCCCCTGCCCCTGCGGCCCCACAGGTCGAGGCCATCGCGCCGCCCGAAGGCCGCCTGGAACGACTGCGCGGGCGATTGGCCAAGTCCCAGAATGCGCTCGGGCGTTCCGTGCTCGGCCTGATCGGCGGTGGTGACCTGGACGAGGACTCCTGGCAGGAAGTGGAAGACACCCTGCTGATCGCGGATCTGGGGCCGGTGGCCACCGAATCCGTGGTGTCGCAGCTGCGCACCCGGCTGGCCAGCGGCGACGTGCGCACCGAGGCCGACGCCCGGGCCGTGTTCCGCGATGTGCTGATCAAAGAGCTGCAACCCGGCATGGACCGCTCGATCCGCGCGCTGCCGCACGACGATCATCCCTCCGTGCTGCTGGTCGTCGGGGTCAACGGCACCGGTAAGACCACCACCGTCGGCAAGTTGGCGCGGGTGCTCGTGGCCGACGGCCGGCGCGTCGTGCTGGGCGCGGCCGACACCTTCCGGGCGGCTGCGACCGCCCAACTGCAAACCTGGGCGTCGCGGGTGGGTGCCGAGGTGGTGAGCGGCGCCGAAGGTGCCGACCCGGCTTCGGTGGCCTTCGACGCCGTCGACAAGGGCATCGCCGCGGGCGCCGACGTCGTGGTAATCGACACCGCGGGACGTTTGCACACCAAAGTCGGGCTGATGGACGAGCTCGGCAAGGTTAAGCGCGTTGTAACACGGCGCGCGGCCGTGGACGAGGTGCTGCTGGTACTCGACGCGACCATCGGGCAGAACGGGCTGGCGCAGGCCAGGGTGTTCGCCGACGTCGTCGACATCACCGGCGCGGTACTGACCAAACTGGACGGAACCGCCAAGGGCGGCATCGTTTTCCGCGTCCAGCAAGAACTTGGGGTGCCCGTCAAGTTGGTCGGGCTCGGCGAGGGCCCCGACGATCTGGCGCCGTTCGAGCCCGCTGCTTTCGTGGACGCCCTGCTCGGCTAAAAAGCGCTTACACACGGAGCGCGACGTTAATACCGGCGAAACATGGCGGCTCCATTGCTGAAACAACGATTGCGCATGGTTCTGGATCAGGTCATCAGGCGCGTGTCTGACGGCCCTTTGACGGCCGACCGGAGGTGATAGCGAGTGAGTTTCCCGAATATGGGCATACCGGACACCGGTGATACCGCCTGGATGTTGGCGAGTTCCGCACTGGTGCTGTTGATGACGCCTGGACTGGCGTTCTTCTATGGCGGCATGGTGCGCACCAGAAGCGTGCTCAACATGATCATGATGAGCATCAGCGCCATGGGCGTGGTGACCGTTCTATGGGTGTTATACGGCTATTCGATGTCGTTCGGTGATGACAAGTGGGGAATCGTAGGCAAGCCGTCCGATTACTGGGGTCTGGCAAAGCTCATCGGTGGTAATGCGGCCAAGGGTGACCCCACCAAGGGAACGGCCGACGTCACGATCCCGCTGGCCGGTACCATGCCGGCCACCGTGTTCGTGGCGTTCCAACTTATGTTCGCCATCATCACGGTCGCCCTGATTTCCGGCGCCGTGTCCGACCGGCTGAAGTTTTCCGCTTGGCTGGTGTTCTCCGGGGTATGGGCGACGCTCGTTTACTTCCCGGTCGCGCACTGGGTCTTCGCCGCCGACGGCTTCGCGTCGGAGCACGGCGGCTGGATCAACAACAAGCTGCATGCGATCGACTTCGCCGGCGGTACAGCGGTCCACATCAACTCCGGTGTGGCCGGTCTGGCGCTGGCGATAGTGCTGGGCAAGCGCAAGGGCTGGCCCACCACGTTGTTCCGTCCGCACAACCTGCCGTTCGTGATGCTCGGCGCGGGGCTGCTGTGGTTCGGCTGGTTCGGTTTCAACGCCGGATCGGCGACCAGCTCGAACGGTTCTGCCGGTTCGACCTTTATGACCACGACCATCGCGACCGCCACGGCCATGCTGGCCTGGTTGCTCACCGAGCGCATTCGGGACGGCAAGGCGACGACCCTGGGAGCGGCGTCCGGCATCGTTGCCGGCCTGGTCGCGATCACCCCGTCCTGCTCGTCGGTGAACGTGCTGGGCGCCCTGGTCGTCGGGTTGGTGGCCGGCGTGGTCTGCGCGCTGGCGGTTGGCCTGAAGTTCAAGCTCGGCTTTGACGACTCGCTCGACGTGGTCGGCGTCCACATGATCGGTGGTTTGACGGGCACGCTGCTGGTGGGTCTGCTTGCAGCGCCGGAGAGCACCGCGATCAACGGCGTGGCCGGGGTATCCAAGGGGTTGTTCTACGGCGGCGGCTTTGACCAGCTGGAGCGTCAGGCCGTCGGCGCGTTCGCAGTGCTTTTCTACTCTGGCATTGTTACGTTTATCCTGGCCTTGATCCTCAAATACACCATTGGGCTGCGCCTGGGTGCTGAGGAAGAGGCAGGTGGCATCGACGAGGCTGAGCACGCTGAGACCGCTTACGATTTCGCAGTGGTCACCGGCACCGGTTCGGTTCTCGGCCGGGCCAGTATCGGAGACGCCCGTAACGGCCTGGACGAACGAGCAGACGAGAAAGTGGAGGCACAACCTAAATGAAGCTGGTCACCGCGATCGTGAAGCCGTTCACCCTCGATGACGTCAAGACGAGCCTTGAGGACGCAGGCGTCCTGGGCATGACCGTCAGCGAAATCCAGGGATACGGACGGCAGAAGGGCCACACCGAGGTCTACCGGGGCGCTGAGTACTCGGTCGATTTCGTGCCCAAGGTTCGGATTGAGGTCGTCGTCGACGATTCCGTCGTCGACAAGGTGGTGGACAGCATCGTCCGGGCAGCCCGAACCGGCAAGATCGGTGACGGCAAGGTCTGGGTCAGCCCGGTGGAGACCATCGTCCGGGTGCGCACCGGTGAACGTGGATCCGATGCGTTATGAGGGTAGCCGCACGTTGCTGACCCGAGGTGGATGCTGATTCCAATTGCGGAAATGGTCCCAATGCGGAAACGGCTGATCCACGGCGGACGGGCCGGGAGGGTATGACACCCGACCGGCCCGACCCGTCTGGCGCGACTGGCGCGTCTGATCCGGATGGAATTGAGCCTATGGAAGCCGAATGTGGTTGCTCGGCAAGTGATTTAGCCGCCGCGCGGCGAAGCCTGCTGTCAGACGGTAACTGTGAACTCGATGCGGCCAAGCTTCGCGTAGCGTTGCTGGATCTGCACGAGTCCTGGCTCAACGCCAAGGCCGCCGAAATCGGGATCACCGAAAGCAGTGGCTTCGCGATCGTGGCAAACGGCGGGCTGGGTCGCCGGGAGATGTTGCCGTACTCGGACCTCGACCTGGTGCTGGTGCACGACGGCAAGCAGGGCGACTTGCTCGAGAAGGTCGCCGATCAGCTCTGGTATCCGTTGTGGGACGCCAACGTTCGGCTGGACCACAGCGTGCGCACCGTCAGCGAGGCCCTGGGTACCGCAAACTCCGACATGACCGCGGCCCTGGGCATGTTGGAGGCACGGCACATCGCCGGCGAGGAGCGGCTGTCCAAAGAGCTGATCGACGGGGTGCGACGGCAGTGGCGCACCGGAATTCGTTCCCGCATGGGCGAGCTGATCGAGATGACGCACGCCCGTTGGATCCGCTGCGGCCGGATCGCGAACCGCGCCGAGCCCGACCTGAAATCGGGTCGCGGCGGCCTGCGTGACATCCAGCTGATCGAGGCGCTGGCCGTCGCCCAGCTGATCAACCGCCACGGGATCGGCAACCCGGACATGCCGGCGGGTTCGCTGGAAAGCGCGCATCTGACCCTGCTCGATGTGCGCACCGAACTGCACCGGCTGTCCCGTCGCGGACGCGACCAGCTGCTGGCCCAGTTCGGCGACGAGATCAGCGCGAAGTTGGGCCTCGGAGATCGATTTACCTTGGCGCGCATGCTATCTAACGCCGGCCGCACCATCAGCTACCACGCCGAAGCCGGGATGCGCACCGCGGCCAACGCGTTGCCGCGCCGTGGCCTCTCGGCCTTGGTGCGGCGGCCCAAGCGGAGACCCCTGGACGAGGGCGTCCTCGAGTACGCCAATGAGATCGTGCTTGCCCTCGACGCTTCACCCGAGAACGACCCCGGTCTGGTGTTGCGAGTGGCCGCCGCGTCAGCCAATACCGGCTTTCCCATCAGCGCCGCCACCCTCAGTCGGCTGGCAGCCAGCGCCGGCGACCTGCCCGCCCCGTGGCCGCGCGAGGCCCTGGACGACCTGCTGGTCGTCGTCTCCGCCGGCCCCACCTCGGTGAACACGATCGAAGCGCTCGACCGAACCGGTCTATGGGCCCGAATGCTTCCCGAATGGGCGCCGATCCGCGACCTACCGCCACGCGACGTCTCCCACAAATGGACGGTGGACCGCCATGCCGTCGAGACCGCCGTCAACGCCGCACCGATTCTGACCCGGGTGGCCCGGCCCGACTTGCTGGCGCTGGGCGCGTTGGTGCACGACATCGGCAAGGGGCGGGGCGTTGATCATTGCGTCCTCGGTGCCGATCTGGTGATCCCGCTCGCCGAGCGGCTGGGGTTGCCGCCGGCCGACGTTGAGACGATCTCGAACATGGTGCGTCACCACCTGCTACTGCCCGTCACCGCTACCCGAAGCGACCTGAACGACCCGAAAACCATCGAGGCCGTGTCCGAGGCGCTGGGCGGGGATCCCCAGTTGCTGGAACTGCTGCATGCGCTGTCGGAGGCGGACTCGAAGGCCACCGGGCCGGGCGTCTGGAGTGAGTGGAAGTCCTCTCTGGTGGCCGACCTGGTGCGGCGATGTCGGCTGCTGATGGCAGGCGAGCCGTTGCCGGAGGCCGAACCGACTGCGCCGCACTATCTTTCGTTGGCAGCCGATCACGGGGTGCACGTAGAGCTCAAATCGGGCGAGACCGAGCGCATCAACGCCGTGATGATCGGCCCGGACCAGCGGGGATTGGTCTCGAAGGCCGCCGCCGTGCTGGCCCTGAATTCGCTGAGGGTGCATTCGGCGACGGTCAACATCCACAACGGCGTCGCGATTACCGAATTCGTCCTGTCGCCTCTCTTCGGTTCCCCGCCCGCGGCCGACCTGCTGCGCCAGCAGTTCGTCGGCGCCCTCAAGGGCGACGTCGACGTGCTCGCCGCGTTGGAGGCCCGCGACGTGGACGCGGCCAGCTCGAGGATGGTGCGGATCGGGGAGGTGGAGGTGGCGGCGCCGTTGACGCGTTCGACCGCCCCGCCCTACATCCTGTGGCTCGACACCCCCGCGCCCTGCCGGCTCATCGTCGAGGTGCGTGCCATGGATCGCCCGGGACTGCTCGCGCTGCTCACGCGGGCGCTGGAGCGCGCCGGCATGGACATCGTCTGGGCGAAGGTCAACACGTTCGGGTCGACGGCAGCTGACGTGTTTTGCATGGTGATGCCAGCCGAAGCCGAAGAGGATTCGGTGAAGGCGTTGGTGGAAAAGCACCTGCTGGCCGTGTTGGGGTCCCCTGCGGACGTGGTGGTGAACCCTACCTAGTGTCGTGAGTCGTTAATTCGCGGTCAGACGTTAGAATAGGGTGTGCCGAGCCCGATTCCCGTGCCCGTGGTGTTGACCGATGATGAACGTGAGCAATTGCAGTCGTGGGCACGCAGGCCCAAGAGTGCTCAGGCGTTGGCGATGCGTTCGCGAATTATCCTCGCCTGCGAGGGTGATTCGAGTAATACCCAGATAGCCGCGGACTTGAAGGTTGCCCGGTCGGTGGTGACGAAGTGGCGCAATCGGTTCGTGGTGGACCGCCTCGACGGTCTGCTCGATGAGCCTCGTCCGGGCCGGCCGCGGGTGGTCGGCGACGAGAAGATCAAGGACCTGATCACCGCGACGTTAGAAACGTCGCCGCCGGATGCCACCCATTGGTCGACGCGGTCGATGGCTGATCATCTGGGGTTAAGCCAGTCGATGGTCTCCCGCGTCTGGCGGGCGTTCGGATTGGCGCCACACAAACAGGATTCGTGGAAGTTGTCCAAGGATCCACTATTCGTGGAGAAGGTCCGCGACGTCGTCGGCCTTTACCTCAATCCACCCGAGCGGGCCGTCGTGCTGTGCGTGGATGAGAAGACCCAGATCCAAGCCCTCAACCGCACCCAACCGGTATTCCCGATGCTGCCCGGTACCCCGGCGCGGGCCAGCCACGACTACGTGCGCCACGGCACCTCGAGCCTGTACGCCGCCCTGGACCTGAGCACCGGCCAGGTCATCGGATCGCTGCATTCCCGCCACCGCGCCCAGGAGTTCCTGGCGTTCCTCAAAAAGATCGACGCCGCCGTGCCCGCCGGGCTGGACTGTCACGTCGTGCTCGACAACGCCTCCACCCACAAGACACCAGCGGTAAAGCGCTGGCTGACAAACCATCCCAGGTTCGTCCTGCACTTCACCCCGACCAGCTCGTCGTGGCTCAATCTCGTCGAACGCTGGTTCGCCGAGCTGACCACCAAGAAGCTACGCCGCGGCACCCACACCTCAGTACGCCAGCTCAACGCCGACATCCGCGCCTGGATTCACAACTGGAACAACAACCCGCGGCCCTACGTCTGGACCAAAACCGCCGACCAAATTCTCGAATCCATCGGCAACTACTGCCAACGAATTAACGACTCACGACACTAGCGGTGATCGCGAGCGCGGCCGTTGATGCAGCCGCCGGATCCGTGTAATCCCTTGTGTCACTGTAGCTTCAGCGGTCACACCGCGCTTGGCGGCTTGGCTGCATCCCGCCCAACGCGTCGCCAATATCATTGACGCCGTTGTCGCAGTTTGAATTTCTCCTGGCTCAGGTTGGTCGCGCGGGCCCCGCAGCACCGCTCGCATCGAACCAATGTAATCCCTTGTGTCACTTTAGCTTCAGTGGTCACAATTCGGGGATTGTTGAGTTCCTAAGGGGAGTCAAGTGACTTGCGGTGGAATTTTTCAAGGTGGATGAGTCCAGTGGGTGTTAAGCGGCTGTTGTGTCGGTCTCCTGGGTGGTGTCCTGAGCTGGTCGGTTGATCCAGACGGTGTCGGGCAGATCGAGGATCTTCGGCGCGCAGGTCGTGCCGAAGCGGTGCGGGTGTTGAACGCGGGCGTCGGCCAGCACGGTGCGCCGGTCGGCGGCTTTGCGGGTGGCCAACCCGAAGTGCACGTCGGCGGGGGTGTGTAACCCGATGCCGGTGTGACGATGTTCGTGGTTGTACCAGTTGGTGAAGGTGTCCATGAATTGCCTTGCCTCGCAGAGTGATCCGAAGCGTTCAGGAAATTGTGGCCCGTACTTCAAGGTCTTGAACAGCGACTCTGAGTGCGGGTTGTCGTTGGACACCCGTGGCCGCGAATGCGACCGGGTGACATCGAGGTCGGCGAGCAGCGCGGCGACGGTCTTGCTGGTCATCGACGTGCCCCGATCGGCGTGCACCACCTGCGGTACACCGTGCACCTTGAAGATCTGTTCCATCAGTTCCTTGGCCAGAACACCGGATTCGTGGGCGTGGACGTGGGCACCGACGATGTAGCGGGAGTAGATGTCGATCATCACGTACGCATCGAAGTAGGTGCCCTTGACCGGGCCCGCGAGCTTGGTGATGTCCCAGCAGTACACCTGCTGTGGCGCGGTCGCGACCAGCTCCGGGCATACCTTCGCTGGGTGCCGCGCCAGCCGGCGACGCTCCTTGACTTGTCTGTTCTCTCCCAACACCCGGTACATCGTGGACACCGAGCACAGGTAGAGGCCCTCGTCGAGCAGTTGGGCGTAGATCTGCAGCGGCGCGAGGTCGACGAACCGGTCGCTGTTGAGTACCTCGAGAACCCGTCGCCGTTCCAGATCGGTCAGTTTGTTGACCGGGTCCGGCGCCGGTTGCGCCGACACCGCGGGCGTGGGCGCGGTAGCGGCGTTGCGCCGCCGGGTCGCGGTCGTCCGCACCATCCCGGTCAACACCGCTGCGTGCCTCGTTGAGACACCACCGGCGATCAGCGACACGTAGGTTTCGGTCATCGCTTCTTGCGCTGCTCGTCGAAATCCGCTCTCTCGGAAAGAGTCTCCAAGAGAGCGTGTGCTTTTCCCATGATGTCCAGGGCGGCTTCGGTGGTGCTCAACCGCTTGTTCGCGCGTGCGAGTTCGCGGGTAAGCCGCGCGATCTCGGCCTGCTCGGCGGTGAGCTTGCCGACCCTCTCACCGGGTCGTTTGCCAGCCAGCACCCCGGCGTCGCGTTGCTTGCGCCATTCGCTGATCAACGACGAATACAAGCCCTCCCGCCGCAGATAGGCGCCACCCTCACCGTGTTCGCACGCCTGCTCGTAGGCCGACAGGTAGGCAAGTTTGTCCGACGCGGTGAACGCGCGCCGCCGCCGCGGCCCATCGGGTCTCGGGTGGGTTGGATCCATCCGTTCATTGTTGTTCAGCGAGACAATCGTGGAGCTGGTCATCGTGTCGCGATCCGTATCTCGCCCTGCATCAGGCCGATTTGCTGTGAACCAGTGGACTCAACTCACCCTGACACGCAGGGCGGGGTGAGTTTGGTGGGCTTTATGCTGTGGTTGACGGGCCGGTGAATTGGAGCGCTTGGCGACTCCTGTTGTTCCCGGTCCGTCCTACCTCTTTGGCGTTGGGTATAGCGCTTGTGCTGCGGTTGACTGGAAGTACGCCACTGCGCCGCAGCCTCCCCGACCGGCGACAGCGGCCGTCAACCCGGCAGCGCCGTCCGTGCCAATCACACCTACGCTGCCCACCGAGGGCATAAGCGTGATGGACGCCTACCGGCAAGGTCGGCTCGCAGATCGCGGAGCGCCTGCACCGCCGCCCAGAGCGCCACGAGACCGGCGGGGGATGCCCTGGTGACGGTCGATGGAATCAATCATGGCTACGGTGGCTACCAAAAGGGTTGCCGCTGTGGCGTTTTTGGAGGAGCTGCGCGCCGCCGAGTCCAACGCGAAGCCGGCGCAGGCACAGCAGCGTCCGACAGCGCGGACCCCGGCGACGACTAGCGCCGACCCACCGTGACGTGGATTGCCCTTGCCCGTCCTGGCCGGTCACCTTACCGATCAGGTGCGTCTCGATCCACAAGGTATGACAATTGCTCGGCCTAGGGGCCGCGCCGGCAAAGTGCAGAACTGATTTCTCGCAAACCGCGTTGCTGAGAGTCTCTCGAAGTCGGCGTAGGATTTCGTGCCTGACGGATTGATTTGAGGCGTCATCAATTTTGCGAACAAGGGCGGCGCGCATGCGGCTTGATGTTGTCCAGGCTGACCCCGGCGATTCCCCGTGACCCCGCTACCGGCACGGCCACCCGGACAACCGTGCTGAGCACATGACCAAACTCGTGGTTACAGAGGTGGTCGCGACGCCAGTGATAAGCACGGGAATCAAGCTGCTGGCAGCAGCGTGGGCCGTAGCCCTGGCAGGGCTGTCCAGCCTGCTGGCCTGCCCGTCTAACGCCGCAAGCGCCGCATACGTGCGAGCCGACGGGGGACAACACGGCGTCGTCACCGACCAAGTCGTTGACGCCCGGCTGGCAACGTACTTCTTGGGCGCCGCCCTTATCTTCTTGACAATTGTCTTACCCCTCGTCGCGATCTCATGGTCGTTCATACAGCGTGTATGGCGGAGAAAGCGGAATGCCGCCGACAGTGTGATCTTCGCGTGGCAAGACCTTCGCATGAGCAGCACGGAGCTGATCGAGGGCTACAGCAGCAACGCCCCACGGCGTTCCCTGGCTGGCCTCACCGCACGGGTTGAGGCCTCCGGTACCGTGGGCGGAATGAAGTCACACGGCGCCTTTGGGGTCAGACTCACCACGGGCTACGACCGGCTCGTCCAACTCACGATCGAAGGGCCACGCACCGCGATCGAGCGCACCGCGACCGTGCGCAGCGAGAAAGCCATGACGGAGATGGAAGCACGCCAATTTGCCTCCGCGCTAAACCTGGCGGGCCGCCAACTTCAGGGGGAACCGCCAACTTCAGCGGGAAACTGACAATGCCATTACCGCCACCCGGAAGAGGCAACGACAACGCGACGGGGCCTTACCCGCTCTCCTCGCCGACGCCCCCGCCTGTCCCGCCCCCGTCTGTCCCGGCAGTCTGGTACCCGGACCCGAATAACGAGCAGCTACAGAGGTATTGGGACGGAGCTACATGGACGGAGCACACCGCCCCCAACGTGTCAACGTAAGTGCGGCGACCGGTTTCGGCCACCCTTGTCGGCGTGGGCGGCGAGATCAGCAGCCGACCGCGCACAGCACCATCCGCAGCATCTGGCAACAACTCAACATGGCTGGCTTGCTTGACGATCCACGCGACGACGACCACATCATCGTGACCATCGTCAGCGCGCCATCCAATCAACCACCTACACAAGCCAACTGACTGATGACCATCCCATCAGCACGACCATGCGACCATCGCGCACCACCAGACGGCGACGCACCACCCCCCTACCCGCCAAGCCCCCCTGCCGGGGGTCCGACCCACACGGCCGAAACAGGCGATCCTGCTGGCTGCATTCCAGACGCAGACCCGCTGGTGGGCGGCGTGCGGTAGAGTGGCACTGGCGCGCAACGCATTTCGGGCGGCACAGCGGCTGTCGGCCGGGGCGTTGCCGCCGTGACCTTGGGCAGGATGCGGGCCGTGACACCTGACCAGCGCAGAGCGGCCGTGCAGCGGCTACTCGCGGACAATCCTGCGATGACTCAGCGCGCTATCGCGAAATCGCTTGGCGTGAGCCAGGCGTCGGTAGCGCGTGACGTGGCGGCAACTGCGCGAATCAATGGTGAATCAGCTTGAATCAGTCGGGATCACAGCACCGCCGCAGGTCAGCCGGGGCGACGCACTCGTTGCGCGTCTGCGCGGGGAGATGGCCGAGCAAGGTTTGATACCAACGTCGGTCGAGGAAGAGTACCTGGCGACGGCGAAGCATCTGGCTGACCGTATCGAGCGGCTACAGCTCATGGTGCGGCGGGACGGGGAGAGCCGCAAGCTGAAGGACGGCCGGGTGCTGCTGCATCCGGCAATGGCCGAGATAAGACAGTGCGAAAGCGTTCTCACGCGGGTGATGGGCGGCATATCTACGATGGAGACACCGGCCAAAGACCTGAAGAAGCAGAAGACTGCAAACACACGCTGGCGGGCAACGCAATTGGCTGCGGTCCATCGTGACCGGCAGACAGCCGACCCGTTTGGCAGTTAGCGGGCCGCGCAATGCCTCCTAAACCACCGGTCGTGCCGACTAACGGTCACGGCACGTCTATGCACTTCGCAGGCGTCTATCGAAGCATTCTTGAAAGCCATTGTGAGCGTGATGCGTTGATCGCTGCGCGGGACGTCTTGCATCAAGCGCAATGGCGACGATAGTGAGCTTTCCCTCGGAAGCGCGTGCTGCAGCCATCAGGAGACTTCTCGCGATCATGGAGTCTGACGGCTTGATTGCGCCGTTGTTAGCGATTCGCGGGCTGGCGAAGGAACCAACTGCGATTGACTTGCGGCTTCGGTCTAGCACTTGCGCGCAATCCCATACATCAGCGGTGGTGTCGCCGGTCAGGAACTTCACCGGCACCCCAGTGTGCTCGCTCACCGCCGCAAGGAATTCGGGGGTCACATCAGCCATGTCGATCTCCGGCCGCTCGCGGACAGCGGAGGCTGGGCACAGACGCGCCCCGCCGAACGACGCGTGACGCGCTGACGCGCAGCAGCCCCCGCCACCCCGAGCCGTCCGCAGGGACACACACCACCCAACAGGAGGAAAAGCGGTGTGCGGAACGCGCCCCGCGAACGACGCGGCCAGGCGTCCAGAACCGAAGACGGCAGCCGCCTTCGTGGGAACCCGTCCTGGGATGCCGGACCGCGGCTCATGTTCTCACGCAATCGTTTCCGCGTCATCGCGCGTCTGCACAGCCGCAGCGTGTTCCCGTTCCGCGTTCTGCTTCGCTACACGCGCCACTACTCTTTCATGGTTCTGGGCTTGCCGCCGCCGGGACAGTTCCCAGCGCAACCGGGAAGCCGCCATGGTAACGCATGCCTCCATGTTGCGCCGCGTCAACGGCCCCTGCGGGAGTGGGACATAGAACGTGAGCCATTCCTTCAACTCGCCGCCACGGTTCTCGAATGTGTCTGTCGCCATGGCCATTTGGCGGTGGTTGGGTGATACGGTTCGCCGTTCCGGTATTCGTCCGCCGTGACGCTCGCGCTGTACGGGTCCACCAGTTCAGGTGGTGGCGTCCCATTGTTGAACGCCTTGAGCAAAGCGGCGTTGTTGGCTGCCAACACATCTCGGCGTCTCGCCTTCAACGCGGCGTCTGCCCGCAGGTCATCCAAACCAGATTCCGGGTCGAAACCCGTTAAAGCTGCTCGGTATTGAGCTGGCGCAAGGCATCGATGCGCTCTTTGAGTTGATCGCGGGTTGCGGCGGCGGTGGGTGGTCCGCCGCAGCGACGCCGCAGTTCGCTGTGGATCCATCCGTGTGGTTTGCCGGTGCGGTGATGGGCTATCGACACGAGCGTGTTGAGCTCGCGGCGCAGGTCGCGGAGTTGCCCATGCACCGACCCCGCCGGCGCTGGATGGCCAGCCTGGCCTGTCTGCGCGGCCGGCCCCGCTCCTTGTTTCAGCGCCCGCTTGCGCAGCTGCTCGTCTTGGCGGCGGTGCAGCAGGGCGCGCATCTGTTCGGCGTCGAGTAACCCGGGAAGGCCGAGGTAGTCGGCCTCCTCGTCGCTTCCGGCGGGAGTGGCGGTGCCGAACGACGATCCATCGAAAATGACCTGATCCAGTTCGGCGTCGGCTCCCAGCGCGGTAAAGCCCTTCTCCGCCTCGCTCGGCTCGGTTTGCGTTCGAGTTGCGGGGTCCCCGTCGAGGGGATCGTCGTTGTCGCGGTGCGGTTGGCCCAGCACATGGTTGCGCTGGGCCTCCAACTCGCTCGCGAGTTGCAGCAGGTTGGGCACCGACGGCAGGAAGATGCTTGCGGTTTCCCCCGGTCGGCGGGACCGGACGAACCGGCCGATGGCCTGCGCGAAGAACAGCGGCGTCGACGCGCTGGTGGCGTAGATCCCGACCGACAGCCGGGGCACGTCGACGCCCTCCGAGACCATGCGCACCGCGACCAGCCACCGGCCGGTGCTCTGGGCGAATTCCGTGATGCGGGCCGACGATCCGGGGTCATCGGAGAGCACGACGGTGGGCGCTTCCGAGGTGATCCTCTTCAGCAGGGTGGCGTAGGCGCGCGCGGCCGTCCGGTCCGAGGCGATGATCATGCCGCCGGCGTCGGGCACATGCGTCCGCAGCTGGCGCAGTCGCTGATCGGCGGCGGCGATCACCGCCGGCATCCACTCGCCGGCGGGGTCGAGCGCGGTGCGCCACGCGCGCGCGGTCTGCTCGGCAGACAGCGGCTCGCCCAGTCGCGCCGCGTGTTCCTCGCCGGCGCTGTCCCGCCAGCGCGCCTCCCCGGAGTAGGCGAGGAACACCACCGGGCGGACCACCCCGTCGCCGAGCGCCTCGGCATAGCCGTAGGTGTGGTCCGCCTCGGACCGCAGTATTCCGTCAGCCCCCGATGCATAGGTGACGAACGGGATCGGGCTGTCGTCGCTGCGAAATGGCGTGCCCGTCAGCGCAAGTCGGCGGGTGGCGTCGCCGAAGGCCTCCCGGATGGCTTCGCCCCAGGTCTTGGCGTCACCGCCGTGGTGGATCTCGTCGAAGACGACCAGCGTCTTGCGCTGCTCGGTGCGCACCCGGTGCAGCGTCGGATGCGCGGCGACCTGGGCATAGGTGACCATCACACCGTGGTACTCCCGCGAGGTCTGGGGGTTGACGTTGGAGAATTTCGGGTCCAACGCCAGACCGTGCTCTGCGGCGGCCTGCGCCCACTGCACCTTGAGGTGCTCGGTGGGCACGACGACCGTGATCTGCTCGACGGCGCCATGGCCGAGCAGTTCGACCGCAATCCGCAGCGCGAACCGCGTCTTCCCGGACCCGGGGGTGGCCACGGCCAGAAAGTCGCGCGGCTGGGTGGCCAGGTATTTCACCATCGCCCGACGCTGCCAGCCGCGCAGCTGGTGGCCGCCGAGCGTGTTTTCGGTGGCGCCTTCCGCTACCGCAGGCACGACCTGAGACACGGCCCCCCCGTCGATGCTTCCTCGCGCGTGGTCGCGCCGTTCACAGGTCTTTCACTCGGGCCCGCACGGGCCCGCAGGAAACGCAGCCCTATCGTGCGCTAATTCTGTTGCAGCACAACGCACGCGGGAGTGAAATCTAGCATGCCAAGGCTTGTCGGCGCAGTCGCGACATGCGCGTCCTACAGTGTGCTGGTCAGCCGGTCGGCGAGCAGTCCCGCGAACTTCGCCGGATCCTCGAGTGCGCCGCCTTCGGCGAGAAGGGCGGTGCCATACAACAATTCGGCGGTCTCGGCAAGTCGGCTCAGTTGCGCCTCGTCACCACCGTTCTTCTGCGCCTGTTGCAGGCCGATGATCAGCGGGTGATTGGGGTTGAGTTCCAGAATCCGCTTTCCGAACGGGACGTCCTGTCCCGAAGCACGGTACATGCGCGCGAGCGCGGGTGTCATGCCGAAGGCGTCGGTGATCAGGCAGGCCGGCGACTCGGTCAGGCGGGTGGACAGCCGCACTTCTTTGACGTGCTCGCTCAGGGTCTCCTTCAACCAGTTCAGCAGGTCGGCGAAGTCCTTCTCCTGCTCCTCGCGCTCGGCCTTGCTTTCGTCCTCTTCGGAGTCCAGGTCCACTTCGCCCTTGGCCACCGACTGCAGGGGCTTGCCGTCGAACTCGGGCACCATGCCCACCCAGACCTCGTCGACCGCGTCGGTGAGCAGCAGCACCTCGTATCCCTTGGCCTTGAACGCCTCCAGGTGTGGCGAGTTCAGGAGTTGCTGACGCGAGTCGCCGGTGGCGTAGAAGATCTGCTCCTGACCCTCCTTCATCCGCTCGACGTACTCGGCGAGGGTGGTGGGTTGCTCGTCGCTGTGCGTGGAAGCGAACGACGAGATGGCAAGCAGCGCGTCCCGGTTGTCGAAGTCCGACATCAGGCCCTCTTTGACCGCCTTGCCGAACGCAGCCCAGAACTTCTGGTAGTCCTCCGGCCGCTCCGCCTGGATGTCCTTGATTGCGGACAGGACCTTCTTGGTCAGCCGCCGACGGATCGCGTTGATCTGCCGGTCCTGCTGCAGGATTTCGCGGGAAACGTTGAGCGACAGGTCCTCGGCGTCGACCACGCCCTTGACGAAGCGCAGGTAGGTCGGCATGAGCTGGTCGCAGTCGGCCATGATGAAGACGCGCTTGACGTACAGCTGCACGCCGACCTTGGCGTCCTGGGTGTATAGGTCGAATGGGGCGTGCGAGGGGATGAAGAGCAGGGCCTGGTACTCGAAGGTGCCCTCGGCCTTCATCGCGATGATCTCGAGCGGTTCGTCCCAGGCGTGGGCGACGTGCTTGTAGAACTCCTTGTACTCCTCGTCGGAGACCTCGTCTTTCGACTTGGCCCACAGCGCCTTCATCGAGTTGATGGTCTGGGTTTCGATGGTGACCTGCTCTTCGCCGGCCCCCTCTTCGCCCTCTTCCCCCTCCTTTATCGGGGCGGGCTTTCTGATCTCGACGTCCATCCGGATGGGCCAGGCGATGAAGTCGGAGTACCTCTTGACCAGCTCCTTGATCTTCCACTCCGAGGTGTAGTCGTGCAGCTCATCCTCTTTGTCCTCGGGCTTGAGGTGCAGCGTGACCGACGTGCCGACCGGGGCGTCCTCAACGGAGGAGATGGTGTAAGTCGACTCACCACCGGAGACCCATTTGGTGGCGTCGCTCTCGCCGGCCTTGCGGGTGACCAGTTCGACCTTGTCGGCCACCATGAAGCTCGAGTAGAAACCGATGCCGAACTGGCCGATCAGCTCTTCCGAGGCCGCCTCGTTCTTGGCCTCGCGCAACTTCTGCCGCAGCTCGCCGGTGCCCGATTTGGCCAGCGTGCCGATCAGGTCCACGACCTCGTCGCGCGTCATGCCGATCCCGTTGTCGCGAATGGTCAGGGTGCGCGCGCCCGCGTCCACGTCGATCTCGATGTGGAGATCGGAGGTGTCCGCTTCAAGGTCCTTGTTCCGAAACGCCTCAAGCCGCAGCTTGTCCAGCGCGTCGGAAGCGTTCGAGATCAGCTCGCGGAGAAATGAATCCTTGTTGGAGTAGACCGAATGGACCATCAGGTCCAAAAGCTGGCGTGCCTCCGCCTGGAACTCCAACTGCTCAACGTTAGTGCTCATGGTTTGACCCCTCCAAAATCAGATGCCCGGGACAAGTTATACCGAACTCGCCCGACATCGCCCACCCGCCCGCCGGGCCGCGACACCAACACGCCGGTAAAGGACCATTAGGCTGGCGGGGTGTTTGAATCGCTATCCGACCGGTTGACCGGTGCCCTTCAGGGGCTGCGCGGCAAGGGCCGACTGACCGACGCCGATATCGATGCCACGGCCCGCGAGATCCGGCTGGCGCTGCTGGAAGCCGACGTGTCGTTGCCGGTGGTCCGGGCGTTCGTCTACCGGATCAAGGAACGCGCCAGGGGTGCGACGGTCTCCGGTGCCCTCAACCCGGCGCAACAGGTCGTCAAGATCGTCAACGAGGAGCTGATCGGCATCCTCGGCGGCGAGACCCGCCAGCTGGCTTTCGCGAAGACCCCGCCGACCGTCATCATGCTCGCCGGTCTGCAGGGCTCGGGCAAGACTACGCTGGCCGGCAAGCTGGCGGCGCGCCTGCGCGGGCAGGGCCACACGCCGCTGCTGGTGGCATGCGACCTGCAGCGACCGGCGGCCGTCAACCAGCTGCAGGTCGTCGGCGAGCGTGCCGGGGTGCCGGTGTTCGCGCCGCATCCGGGTGCCTCACCCGAGTCCGGCCCCGGTGACCCGGTCGCCGTCGCCGCGGCGGGGCTTGCCGAGGCCAAGGCCAAGCACTTCGACGTGGTCATCGTCGACACCGCCGGACGATTGGGCATCGACGAGGAGCTGATGGCCCAGGCCGCGGCCATCCGCGACGCCACGCATCCCGACGAGGTGCTGTTCGTTCTGGACGCGATGATCGGCCAGGATGCCGTCACCACCGCGCGGGCGTTCGGTGAGGGCGTCGGCTTCACCGGTGTGGCGCTGACCAAGCTCGACGGTGACGCCCGCGGTGGCGCGGCGTTGTCGGTACGCGAGGTGACCGGCGTCCCGATCCTGTTCGCCTCCACCGGCGAAAAGCTGGACGACTTCGAGGTCTTTCACCCGGACCGGATGGCCGGCCGGATCCTGGGCATGGGCGACGTGCTGAGCCTGATCGAGCAGGCGGAGCAGGTCTTCGATGCGCAACGGGCCGAGGAAGCCGCCGTCAAGCTCGGCAGCGGTGAGCTGACGCTGGAGGACTTCCTGGAGCAGATGCTCGCCGTCCGCAAGATGGGCCCGATCGGCAACCTGCTGGGCATGCTGCCGGGCGCCGGTCAGATGAAGGACGCACTCGCCGCCGTCGACGACAGCCAACTCGACCGGTTGCAGGCCATCATCCGCGGCATGACGCCCCAGGAGCGGGCCGACCCGAAAATCATCAACGCGTCGCGGCGGCTGCGCATCGCCAACGGCTCGGGCGTCACGGTGTCCGAGGTCAACCAGCTGGTCGACCGGTTCTTCGAGGCCCGCAAGATGATGTCGTCCATGCTCGGCGGCATGGGCATACCCGGCGTCGGCCGCAGGTCCGCGACGCGCAAGGCCAAGGGAGCGAAAGGCAAGAAGGGCAAGAAGGGGGCACGGGGACCGACGCCCCCGAAGGTCAGGAGCCCCTTCGGGCCGGGAATGGCGGGCATGCCGGGCATGCCGGGCGCCGCGGGCATGCCGGAAGGTTTCCCCGATCTGTCGCAGATGCCCGAGGGCCGGGGCGAGCTGCCACCCGGCCTGGCGGACTTCGACCTTTCCAAGCTGAAGTTCCCGGGCAAGAAGTAGCCGCGCCGTGCGCATGCACGTGCGGGGACTGAGCCTGCCCGACGAGGCCGCGATCGAACTGTGGATCGTCGACGGCCGGATCAGCAGGGAGCCGGTCGCCGGCGCAGACACCGCCTTCGGGGCTTCTGGGGGCGGCTGGATCCTGCCCGGGCTGGTCGACGCGCACTGCCACGTCGGGCTCGGCGACCACGGCGAGATTCCGCTCGACGAGGCGATCGCCCAGGCCGAGGCCGAACGCGACGTCGGGGCGCTGTTGTTGCGTGACTGCGGCTCGCCGACCGACACCCGCAGCCTCGACGCCCACGACGACCTGCCGCGGATCATCAGGGCCGGAAGGCACCTGGCCAGACCCAAGCGCTATCAGGCCGGCTTCTCCGTCGAACTGGAAGACGAATCCCAGCTGCCGGCGGCGGTGGCCGAGGAGGCGCGCCGCGGCGACGGCTGGATCAAGCTGGTGGGCGACTGGATCGACCGCTCCGTCGGCGATCTGGCCCCGCTGTGGTCCGACGACGTGCTCAAGGCCGCGATCGACACCGCACACTCCCACGGCGCCCGGGTCACCGCGCACGTCTTCAGCGAGGACGCGTTGCCCGGCCTGATTAACGCCGGGATCGACTGCATCGAACACGGCACTGGGCTCACCGACGACACCATCGAGCTGATGGTCGAGCACGGCACCGCGTTGGTGCCGACGCTGGTCAACATCGTCGAGAACTTCACGGGCATCGCGACAAAGGCGTCGGCGCGCTATCCCGCCTACGCCGCCCACATGCGCGACCTGCATGCCCGCGCCCTGCCGCGGATCGCGGCGGCGCGCGAGGCCGGGGTGCCCATCTATGCGGGCAGCGACGCCGGCACCATGGTCGCCCACGGGCGGCTCGCCGACGAGGTCGAGGCGCTCAAGGGCATCGGGATGAGCCCGACCGAGGCGCTCGGCGCCGCGTGCTGGGATGCCCGCCGCTGGCTCGGCCGGCCCGGCCTGGAGCACGCGGCGTCGGCCGACTTGTTGTGCTACTCCGAGGATCCGCGGCGCGGTCCCGGTGTGCTGAACCGGCCCGATCTGGTGATCTTGCGCGGCAAGGTTTTTCGGCCCTGACGGCGAAGCCGGTCGCCACCGTCAGGACTAGCCGCGTCCGGCAATCCGGCAACGGCTACTATCTTCCGATGGCGTTAGCCAGCGGCGCGGCCATTGCCGGCTATACCGTCGCTCGGAGGCTGGGTTCTGGACGGACGGGTGAGGTCTACCTCGTCCAGGATCCCCGATCGGCGCGCTGGGACGCGTTGAAGGTTCTCGCGCCGGAGCTGTCTGCGGACGAGGAATTCCGCCGCCGATTCCGGCACGAGGCCGCGATCGCCGCAAACCTTCGTCACCCCCACATCCTGGAGGTGCATCGCCGCGGTGAGTTCGAGGCGCAGCTGTGGTTCGCGATGGATTACGTCAACGCCACCAGCGCCGCACAGCTCATGACCGATCGATTCCCCGCCGTCGCGCCGGTCGGTGAAGTGCTCGCAATCATCACCGCGATCGCCGGAGCCCTCGACGTTGCCCATGACCGTGGAATGCTGCATCGCGATGTCAAGCCCGCCAACATTGTGCTGACCAACCCGGGCGACGGTGAGCAACGGATCCTGTTGGCCGACTTCGGGATAGCCCGGCACCTCGGGAAGCCCGGCAGCGTCACCGGGGCTCATCGGCGCAACGCCCCGGTGGGTACCGTCGCCTACGCCGCGCCCGAGGTGTTGATGGATTCCCTGACGGACACCGACGTTGACCGGTCGGCCGACCTGTACGCGTTGGCGGCCACGGCTTTTCACCTGCTCACCGGAGCGCCGCCGGTTGACCACTCCGATCCGGCCGCCGCCGCGCGCCAGCTTCTCAACAACGCGCCGCCACGCCTGTCCGACCAGCGCCCGGAGCTGGTTCGCCTGGACAGCGTGTTCGCGCGAGCGCTCGCCAAAAAACCGGCCGATCGGTTCGAAAGCTGCTGCGAGTTCGCTGACGCGGTCAACGAACAGGTCGGCGTGTCGACCGGCGACCGACGTCCGGAGGCCGTCTTAGCCCCAGCCCAACCGGCCCAACCGGACCGCCCCGCGCATGCCGAGACGGGCGACACACGCGCCTCTCGTTCGCCGTCGCATTTCGTACCCGCCACGCAGTCCGGCCCCAAGGCTGCCGTTCAGCCGAAACGACCCGCCCCCGAGCTGAAACCGACTGCCCCCCAGCCGAAACGACCCGAGGCAGCGGTGCCGGCGCGGCGACGGGACGATCCTGCGACCCATGGCAAGCCGCCGTCGACCGCTGCCGCGAAGCGCCCGAGCGCCCCGCCGCGCTGGCGCCGGGCACGGAACGTCCTGCTCACCACCGTGGCGGCGGCGCTGGCCGGGGGGCTGGTTGCCCTCGGCATCGTCATCGGACGCAAGACCGAACCAACGCCGGCACAGGCCGTGCCGACGACCCCGTCGGCTCCGAGGGTTGAGGGTGCTGGGGCCAGCCCACCGGCCACGAGCACCACGCCCGCCGCGCCGGTGCCGATGAACGGCACCTATCGCCTCGACGTTCACCGCGAAAAACAGACCTTCAACTACGGCGCCGATCCGCAACCACCGAATGTCACTACCTGGTGGGCGTTTCGCTCGTCGTGCATCGAGACGGCGTGCACCGCGGCCGCAATCCAACTCGACGACGACGAGCACTCGCAGACGATGTCGTCCGGCGGGGGTCATCTCGTGATGCAGTTCGGGGACGGCCAATGGCAGTCCGAGCCGGAGACGGCCCAGAACCCCTGCATCGGGAAGAACGGAATAGCGCAGATTCACACCACGACGACGCTGTTGTCGCTGCGGCCGGAGTCGACGGGCGGCCTCGTCGGCGAAGAGACCGTCACCGTGAAAACCAACGAGTGCGGCCAACGAGCGGCCGTGATCCGCATCCCCGCGGTCGCCTCCCGCAGTGGCGACGTGCCGGCCGGGGTTACCGTGCCGGACCCGGCAGCGATGACCAGCAGCGCCACCGCGCCGCCCACCGCGCGCTGACCCAATCCACTTGACCTGCACCTTTAGTGGTGCCTTTGGGGGCTTGCGGGGATAACAGCGGGGATAAAAGAATGCGAGTACTTGCTATCTAACCGTGTTACCGTGGTCACAGTGCTAGAACCTGGGGGAAGCAGTGACTTACGACGTGATCATTCGCGACGGCCTGTGGTTTGACGGCACGGGCAGCGCGCCGCAAATCCGCACGCTGGGTATTCGCGATGGCATTGTGGCCAAAGTTGCCGCCAAGCTAACCGGGCCTAATGCGCAGCAGCTGGACGAGACGGGCTGCCCCGAGGTGATCGACGCGAAGGGCAAGTGGATTGTGCCCGGTTTCATCGACGTGCACACCCACTACGACGCCGAGGTGCTGTTCGATCCCGGGTTGCGCGAGTCGGTGCGCCACGGTGTCACCACGGTGCTGCTGGGCAACTGCTCGCTGTCGACGGTGTACGCCAACGCCGAGGACGCCGCCGACCTGTTCAGCCGCGTCGAGGCGGTGCCGCGCAAGTACGTCCTCGGCGCGTTGAACGCCGCCAAGACCGAACACGCATGGTCCACGGCCGCGGAGTACGTCGATGCGATCGACGCCCTGCCGTTGGGGCCGAATGTCAGCTCGTTGCTTGGTCATTCGGACCTGCGGACTGCGGTGCTGGGATTGGAGCGCGCCACCGACGACTCCGTCAAACCCACCGACGCCGAGCTGGAGAAAATGGCGGCGTTGCTCGGCGAGGCTCTCGATGCGGGGATGTTGGGCATGTCGGGCATGGACTCGGCCATCGACAAGCTCGACGGGGACCGCTTCCGGTCGCGTGCACTGCCCTCCACCTTCGCAACGTGGCGCGAGCGGCGCAGGCTGATCAAGGTGCTGCGCAGGCGCGGCCGGATCCTGCAGAGCGCGCCCGACGTCGAGAGCCCGGCATCGGCGTTGCTGTTCTTTTTGTCCAGCAGCCGGATGTTGCGGCGCCGCAAGGGAGTTCGGATGAGCCTGCTGGTGTCCGCGGACGCCAAGGCGATGCCGCTGGCCGTGTACACATTCGGGTTCGGCACCCGGTTGCTCAACAGGGTATTGGGATCCAGTGTGCGGTTCCAGCACCTGCCGGTCCCGTTTGAGCTGTACTCCGACGGCATCGACCTCCCGGTCTTCGAGGAGTTCGGCGCCGGAACCGCGGCCCTGCACCTGCGCGACCAAGTGCGGCGCAACGAGTTGCTGGCCGACCAGGACTACCGCCGCCGGTTCCGGCGCGAGTTCGACCGTGTCAAGCTCGGACCTTCGTTGTGGCACCGCGACTTTCACGACGCGGTGATCGTTGAGTGCCCCGATGAGTCGTTGATCGGCAAGAGCTTTGGCGCCATAGCCGACGAGCGGCGATTGCACCCGCTGGACGTGTTCCTCGACGTGCTCGTCGAGAACGGTGAGCGCAACGTTCGGTGGACGACCACCGTCGGCAACCACCGGCCCAAGCAACTCAACAAGCTCGCTGCCGAACCCAGCATCCACATGGGCTTCTCCGACGCCGGCGCGCACCTGCGCAACATGGCGTTCTACAACTACGGCCTGCGCCTGCTCGGGCGCACCCGGGACGCCGCGCGGGCGGGCGCACCGTTCCTCTCCCTGGAACGCGCGGTCTACCGCCTGACCGGCGAACTGGCCGACTGGTTCGGCCTCGACGCCGGCACATTGCGGCAGGGCGACCGCGCGGATTTCGTGGTGATCGACCCTGCCGGCCTGGACGCATCGCTGGACGACTACCACGAGGAAGAGGTTCCGTTCTACGGCGGCTTGCGGCGCATGGTCAATCGCAACGACGCGGCCGTGGTCGCGACGGGCGTGGGCGGCGCCGTCGTCTTCCGCAACGGCGAGTTCCGCACGGGCTACGGGCGCAGCGTCAGGTCGGGTCGCTATCTGCGGGCGGGCGCCCCGCAACGGCACGCCGCCGCCGGGGCGGGCGCCTGACATGCCGAGAACCCAGCAACAACGCCGCGAGGAGACCATCCGGCGCCTGCTCGAGGCGAGCATCGCCTCCATCATCGACGTCGGATACGCCCGGGCATCCGCGGCGGTGATCAGCAAGCGCGCGGGGATGTCCGTCGGGGGCCTGTTCCGCCACTTCGAAACGATGGGCGATTTCATGGCGGCCACGGCATCCGAGGTGCTGCGTCGTCAGGTGGAGTCGTTCGCCAAGCAAGCCGCGGAAATCCCGGCCGACCGGCCGGCGCTCCAGGCGGCGCTCACGATCCTGCGGGACATCACCAGCGGCCCCACCAACGCCGTGATGTACGAACTGATGATCGCCTCGCGCACCGACGAGAAGCTCAACGCCCACCTGCGAGAGGTCTTCGCCGAGTACACGGCGAAGATCTACGGCGCCGCGCGTGCGCTGCCGGGGGCCGAGGCATTCCCTGAGGAGACGTTCAAGGTCCTGGTGGCGTTGATGACGAACGCCTTCGATGGTGCCGCACTCGTGCGCGGGCTGCTGCCCGAGAACGATCTCGAGGAGCAGCGGATCCAGGTGCTGGCGACGCTGGTAACGGTGTCCTATGACCCCGATGACGAGGAGCAGCCGGCTTAGCTAGAGGGGGCTAGAGCGAGCCGACGCCGGAACCCGGCGAGAGGGCGAAACCCCAATCGAACAGGGCGGCGGCCTGATCCCAATATGTCGGTCCGCCCTCTTTCACCAGGCCGTACATCATGGCGATCACCAGGCGGCGGCCGCCGCGCGTGGCGGCGCCAACGAACGTCTTGCGCGCGGCGTTGGTGAAGCCAGTCTTGCCGCCGATCGCCCCGGGATAGCGCGCCAACAGCTCGTCCTGGTTGAGGATCGGTTGGTCTGTGGCAACTCCGCCGGCACCCCCACCAGCACCCCCACCAGCATTGGCGGTATCGGCCGGGAACATTGCCGAGGGCTCGGCGGTGATCTGCGCGAATACCGGATTGCCCATCGCCGCCCGGAAGATCACCGCCAAGTCGTGCGCCGTCGACCATCCCGAGCCCCCCGGCCCGTCCAGTCCCGACGGCGTCGTCGCGTGGGTGTTCGGCGCCCCGAGGGACGCGGCCTTCGCGTCCATCTTGGCCACGGTCGCATCGGGGCCGCCCAGCAGCTGTGCCAGCGCGTTGGCGGCGTCGTTACCCGAAACCAGGAGCAGGGCGTCGAGCAGTTGGCGCGCGGTGTAGGTGCGGCCCGGTTTGATGCCGACGCAGTTGCATTCGACCTCGGTGTCGGCGACGTCGGCGACGACGGTGGAGTTCAGGTTCAACTCGTCCAGCGCCACCAGCGCCAACAGCACCTTGATGGTGCTGGCCGGCGGGTGCATCACGTCCTGGTCGCGGCCCGCCAGCACCTGACCGCTGTCCATGTCGGCGACGATCCACGTTTGGGCCGGGCCGTCGGGGATCGGCAGCGAGCCGACCGGCTGCGTGAAGTCGGCCGATGCGGTGCCCGCGCCGATGGTGCCGACGTAGGTGCCGATCGCGAGCACTGTGGCCACTGTGGCCACTGCGGCCATGAGCTTGCGCATGGGCGGACAGTCTAACTTCGGCGCCTCCGCGGTGCCTATTTCTGCTGCTAGGCGACCGTGGCGACTGGCTCGGCGGTAGCCGGGGTGGCCGCCGGGGCAGTGGTGTTGGCGCGCAGGAAGCTGCCGGTTCGCTGGGTGCCGAGCACCTCGGTGGGTTGTCCGTTGAGGAAAACCGCGCGCCCGGCGACCAGCACCGCGCCGACGGTGTCGTCGTTGCGGTTGACCATCCGCGACAGTCCGCCGTATTGCTCGACCTTCTCTTCGGAGTAGCTGTCCAGCGAGTCGTCGAGGTGCGCGGGGTCCACAATCATCAGGTCGGCGCGGTCGCCCAGCCGAAGATGCCCGGCGTCGATCTGATACCAGTCGGCCAGTTCGCCGGTGAGCCGGTGCACCGCCTGCTCGATGGTCATGAACGGCGCGCCGGCCTTCTCGGCGTCGTGGACGTGCCGCAGCAGGCGCAGCCCGAAGTTGTAGAACGCCATGTTGCGCAGGTGTGCCCCCGCGTCCGAGAAGCCCATCTGGACGCCCGGTTCGCGGGCCAGCTTCTTGAGCACCTCGGGACGGTGGTTGGAAATCGTGGTGCGCCACCGCAGCGCGGTGCCGTGCTCGACCACCAGGTCGAGGAACGCGTCGACGGGGTGTAGCCCGCCGCGGTCGATTCCGACCTGTCCGAACGACTTTCCGATCACCGAGGGATCGGGGCATTCGACGATGTCGGCGTCGAAGAAGTCGCGGTGCCACACCCGCAGCCCGTACTTGCTGTCGTAGTCCTTGCGGAACCGCCGCCGGTACTCCTCGTCGCGCATCAGCTCGTTGCGCTCGGCCACCTGTTCTTTCAGGTGCATGGCGGCCTCGCCGGAGCCGAACTCCTCGAAGATGACCAGATCGATGCCGTCGGCGTATACCTCGAACGGCACCGGCAGGTGCTGCCAGCGGAAATTGCCGCCCAGCTTGTTGACGAGACGGGCCGCGGGACCCATCGCCGCGATCACCCACGGGTTGGCCTTGATGTCTGCGGCCGACAGCAGGGTTGTCTTCAGCGGCTTCCGGAAGATGCCCAGCGACTGCGCCGCGTGGGACACGATGTTGAACGGGTTCTGGATGTCGGGACCCGCCTGCGAGACCCGCCCGCTGCGGCGCAGCATCGACTTCAGCCGGCGCAGCTCCCGCGGTTTTGCGTACGTCGACGGCAGGGTGCGCGAGCGGCAGGTCTCGCCGTCGAGCTTGTCGAAAAGCAGTTGCTGCGAGGACATGCCGACGAACCCGGCCCGCAGCGCCTCCTCGAGCAGTTGCTCCATCCGGGCCTGCTCGGCCCGGGTCGGACGCACCTCCTTGCGGGTGGCGCGGTCCAGGCCCATGGTTGCGGCCCGGATGTCCGAATGCCCAACAAACGCAGCGACATTCGGCCCCAGCGGCCGCGCCTCGAGCGCGGCGATGTACTCGTCGCAGTCGGTCCAGGTCTTGTGCTCGTCGATCGTGCCGATGACGTGCTCGCGCGGAATGGCCTCCACCCGGGCGAACAAATCGCCGGCGTCCTGACCGTCGACGTGGACGGTCGACAGCGAACACGAACCCACCATCACCGTCGTCACCCCGTGGCGCAGCGACTCCGACAGCGCCGGCGCGCAGAGCACCTCGACGTCGTAGTGGGTATGGATGTCGACCATGCCGGGCAGCACCCACTTACCGTCGGCGTCGATCACCTGGTCGCAGCCGGATTCGTCGAGCGGCCCGGCGCTGATGGCCTCGACGTGACCGGCGCGAATGCCGATGTTGCGGATCGCCGACCGCGCGCCGGTCCCGTCGAACCAGCGGCCGTTTTTGATGACCGTGTCGAAGCTCATGGGGATGTTCCTTCCTTCGGGTTGTCTGCGGGTGTCGCGGGCCTTGCCGTGGGGCTTGCCTCGTTGGTTACCAGGATGCGGCCGGGACAACGCCGGAGTCTTGACAGTTGCGGACGATTATTTGACATTTGTTGACATGTCGGTGGTGCGCGGGACGTCGCTGTCGGGCTACCCGCGCCTGGTCGCCGAACTGGGCGGCGATCCGGCCGAGTTGTTGAGTGCCGCCGGCATCCGGCCGCACGACGTCGGCGAGCACGAGGTGTTTCTGCCCTACCGCAGCCTCATCGTGGCCGTCGAGGCAGCGGCAGCAGCCACGTCGACCCCGGATTTCGGCCGGCGGTTGGCGCTGCGCCAAGGGATCGAAATCCTCGGGCCGCTCGGTGTTGCCGTGCGGACAGCGGCCACCGTCGGCGACGCCTTCACGATCGTCGAAACCTTCCTTGCGGCGTACAGCCCGGCCATCTCCACGCGCATCGTTGCGAGTGCCGACACCGCACAGTCGTTCTACGCATTCGAGATCCTGATCGAGCGCCCGCCGCCGCACCCGCAGACCACCGAGCTGTCCCTCGGGGTGTCACTGGGGGTGATGCGGTTTCTGCTCGGCGCGCAGTACGCGCCGCTGACGGTGCACTTCCCGCACGAGCCGCTGACCGCGACCGCCGACTATCTGGGCTACTTCGGCTGCCGGCCACGCTTTACGCAACCGACGGCGGGGTTCACGTTCCGCGCGGCGGATCTCGCGCGATCGCTCAACCAGGACGCGCTCGCCCATCAAGCGGTCGTGCAGTACCTGACCGGGATCACCACACGCCAACCCGGCATGACCCAGTCGGTGCGCACCATGGTGCGCCAACTCCTGCCCACCGGCACCGCCAGCCTCGAGTTGGTCGCGGCCCAATTTGATCTGCATCCCAGGGCACTGCACCGCCGCCTGGCTGCAGAGAAAACCACCTTTGGCCAACTCATCGACGGAGTGCGCCGCGAAACCGCCGAACACTACCTGCGCGACACCGACATCAGCCTGGCGCACCTCACCCGCGAACTCGGCTATGCCGAGCAAAGCGTGCTCACCCGGTCGTGCCGGCGCTGGTTCGGCTGCGGCCCCCGCAGCTACCGCGAGGCGGTCCGCAGTGTCCCGCCGACCCTGCCTGGCTAGCGCTCCGGGCCGGCGGAGCGTTCGCCGACGCGACACGGTCTGCACGCGCGACGCCTGCATCGATTTTCCCGGCGTCTCCGCGATCGGCTGCCGGAACTCAGTCCACGCCTTCGACCGAGCGCCCGAGGTAAGCCATGAGCCGGGCAGTCGCCGTCGAGTCCTCGGGAGCGGACCGGGCTGGTCCGAAGCCACCCGGCCGGCGTAGCAGGTTCTCCGGCACCGACTCCACAAGCCCACGACAAAATGTCAGCACGTTGTCGGGCAGCTCGACGAGCCGGCCCTGTGAACGGTGTACGTCCCAGGCGTGCAGGGCCACGTCCGAGACCGGATAGGTCAGTGCCCGGTGGAGCGGAACCTCGCCCTCCGGTGACGGCCGCATCGCATCCAGGTCGGCGCTGGGCAGGGCGTCCCGCAGCCGGGCGGCGAGCTCGCGCAGTCGTGCTGCCGGATCGTCGCATGCCCAGTCGGCCGGGCGGGAAGGGGCGCCCCAGAACCCGCCGCCCTCGACGAGCGTCACTATCTTGGCGGCGCTGCCGGTGGCGTGACCCACCAAATCGCGCACGCTCCAGCCTTCGAGGTTGGACGGCTGGTCCAAGCCCTCCGACGGAGTCTGATCCACGGCGTCAATGAGCAGGTCGAGTGCCTCGGTGGCCATCATGGCAATCCGTGCGGTCGGGCGGTTCATGAGCGCATCGTAGGGCCTATGACCTGAGCTGACGGTGTCCGCCAAGGTGCTTCGCATGGGCATCGAGCCCCACCCGATGTGCCGGTCGTGTTCAATCAAGCCATGTTGAGCCTGCAAGAAATCTCGGATCGGCTAGAGATCCAACAGCTGCTGGTCGACTACTCCACCGCGATTGACCAGCGTCGATTCGACGACCTGGACAAGGTGTTCACGCCCGATGCCTACATCGACTACCGCGCGCTGGGGGGCATCGACGGCAGGTATCCCGAGGTCAAGAAATGGCTGTCGGAGGTGCTGCCCAACTTCCCGGTGTACGCGCACATGCTGGGCAACTTCGCGGTCCGCGTCGACGGGGATACCGCGTCGTCGCGGGTGATCTGCTTCAACCCGATGGTGCTCGGCGGGGATAAGGACCAGGTGTTGTTCTGCGGGCTGTGGTACGACGACGAGTTCGTCCGCACCCCGCAGGGCTGGCGGATGACCCGGCGCGTCGAAACCAAGGTCTTCCAGAAGGTGGGCTAGCGAATTTCAATCCGAGCACCGCGTTCTGGCACAATGGGCGGCTGTCCGCCGCGCGACCCGCCCGTAGTTCGCCGCGCTTGCCCGGCGGTCACACACGCGAGGCAAAACCGGATCCCGGCATCCCGCCAGGGTCGCTGAATTGCAGCGTGACACACACAGGAGAAATCGCTTAACCATGGCTGTCAAGATCAAGCTGACTCGGCTTGGCAAGATCCGCAATCCCCAGTACCGCATCGCCATCGCCGACGCACGCAACCGGCGCGACGGCCGCTCGATCGAGGTCATCGGCCGGTATCACCCCAAGGAAGAGCCGAGCCTGATCGAGATCAACTCCGAGCGCGCCCAGTACTGGCTTTCGGTCGGCGCCCAGCCCACCGAGCCCGTCCTCAAACTGCTGAAGATCACCGGCGACTGGCAGAAGTTCAAGGGCCTGCCGGGTGCGGAGGGCACCCTGAAGGTCCGCCCGCCCAAGCCCACCAAGCTGGAGCGGTTCAACGCGGCGCTGGCCGCCGCCGACGGTGGCCCGACCACCGAGGCCGCGAAGCCGAAGAAGAAGTCGCCGGCCAAGAAGGCGGCCGCGAAGGCCCCCGAAGCTGCTGAAGCCCCCGAAGCCTCTGCCAAGGCAGCGCCCGAAGCCTCGCCGGCCGAGGCCTCGCCCGAGGGTGACCAGTCCGATTCCACGAGCGAAAGCTGACCGGCGACATGGGTACCGTCGTAGTCGACGCTGTTGAGCACCTGGTCCGCGGGATCGTCGACAATCCCGACGAGGTCCGGGTGGACATGGTCACCAGCCGGCGGGGACGCACCGTCGAGGTGCATGTTCATCCCGACGACCTGGGCAAGGTGATCGGTCGCGGCGGGCGCACCGCGACCGCGCTGCGCACGCTGGTCGCCGGCATCGGTGGTCGCGGCATCCGCGTCGACGTGGTGGACACCGACCAGTAGCGGAGCGCACGCCCATGGAGCTGCTCGTCGGGCGCGTCGTGAAAGCGCACGGCATCAGCGGCGAGGTGGTCGTCGAGATCCGCACCGACGATCCCGCTTCCCGGTTCGCATCGGGTAGCACGCTGCGCGTCAAACCATCCCCCAGGGGGCCGGGCGGCCCGGAGCGCACCTATGTCGTGGCGCATGCCCGCGAGCACGGTGGGCGGCTGCTGGTGCGATTGGCCGGCGTGGACGACCGGGACGCCGCCGACGCGCTGCGCGGCGGCGTGTTCGTCGTCGACTCCGATGAACTGCCGCCGATCGACGAGCCGGACACCTACTACGACCACCAGCTGGAGGGCCTGCGGGTCCGGACTACGGCGGGGCTCGAGGTCGGCGTCGTCGCCGAGGTGCTGCACACCGCCGCGGGCGAATTGCTGGCGGTGCGGCGCCCCTCTGGTCCGGGCGAGCAGGGCGGTCAGGGCGCCGAGGTGCTGGTGCCGTTCGTCGGCGCGATCGTCACGTCGGTGTCGCTGGACGACGGCACCGTCGAGATCGATCCGCCCGAGGGCTTGCTGGATCTGGGGTAGCGCTGCGCTCACATGGACTTTCAGATGAGACCTTCGATGAGATCGAGACTTTCAGATGAGACTTTCAGATGAGAATTGACATCGTCACGATTTTCCCGGCCTATCTCGACCCGTTGCGGCAATCGTTGCCCGGCAAGGCAATCCAGTCGGGTCTGGTTGACCTGCGGGTGCACGACCTGCGCGGGTGGACCCACGACGTCCACCACTCGGTGGACGACGCACCCTACGGCGGGGGCCCGGGGATGGTGATGAGAGCGCCGGTATGGGGCGCAGCGCTGGATGAAATCTGCTCTGGCGATACGCTTTTGGTCGTTCCGACGCCCGCCGGCGCGCTGTTCACCCAGGCGGCCGCGCTGGACTGGAGCACCGAGACGCACCTGGTGTTCGCCTGTGGCCGCTACGAGGGCATCGATCAGCGCGTGATCGACGATGCCGCCCGACGGATGCGGGTCGCGGAGATCTCGATCGGCGACTACGTGTTGCCTGGCGGCGAGGCTGCGGCCGTGGTGATGGTCGAGGCCGTCGTGCGGCTGCTGGCCGGGGTCCTCGGCAACCCGGAGTCACACCAGGACGATTCGTTCTCGCCGGGGCGCGAGCGGCTGTTGGAGGGGCCCAGCTATACCCGGCCGGCGAACTGGCGTGGCCTCGACGTCCCGGAGGTCCTGCTCTCCGGTGACCATGCGCGTATCGCCGCCTGGCGCAGGGAGGTCTCGCTGCAGCGCACCCGGGAACGCCGCCCCGACCTATCTACGTGATGACGCCGCAACGCCGTGACGCCGGCCGGCGAGTGGTCGTCAGATCCGGCCGTCGGGGAATATCGACTTCACGGCCTGGGTGATCGTCTGGCGTGCGGTGGCGTCATCGGAGGGCTGCAGCGACTCGATCACCATGATGTAGCGCCGGTCGGCGCCGATCACCCCGGTCGACAGATGCATCCAGTCGGCGCCGATGCAGCACATCCAGCCCTGCTTGACCGCGACGGGTTCGGCGTACAGGCCGTCCGGGATGCCGAACCGCTGGGGGTAGCCGTCGATTCCGTTGGGGGTGGACTGGGCCAGATCCTTGAGGATCATCCCGGCCCGCTCCGCCGACAGCCCGCCGGTCCCGTTGAGCAGCATGTCGTAGTAGCGGACCAAGTCGCTCGCCGTGCTGAGCGTGTTCCACCAGCGTCCGTCGCTGGGTGGCTGGGTGGACGTCAGTCCGTACCGGCTGGCGACTTGGCTGATGATGGCGTCTCCGCCGTCCTGACCCCAGAATTTCTCGGCGGCGCCGTCGTCGGAGGACTGCAACATGGCGTCCAAATCCTGCCGATCGCCCGCGGACAGCGCGGCCTTCCCCTGCGATTCCTGCAGCAGCAGGTCGTCGGCAATGAAGAGCTTGGCCACCGACGCGATCCCGGGGATCTGGGCGTCGCCGTTGGAGACCAGCTGGTGGGTAGCGCGGTCGAGGACGGCGACCGCGAGGGTGGCGCCGACGGCGGCGGCCTCGTCGGTGGCGTGCTGGATGCGGGCCTGCAGCCCGCCGAAGTCGGCGTTCGGCGCCGGCGCCGCCGGCCCGGACGGGGCGATGGCCTGCAGCATAAAGTCAGCGCGCTGCGGTTGGGGCGATTGGGTTTGCGGTGCCAAGCGGACGGCGGCGTTGTGGACCGGCTTGCTGTGCGGCTTGGCCTCCACGTTGTCGAGCTTCGCCTCGTCGCACCCGGCCAGCACCAGCGTCACCGCCGCGATGGCGGTGAGCACGGTGCGCGGCCGTGGGTGCATTTCCGTCCTCCGACCTTCTCTTCTGGCTCCTCTGGCAGTGCCAAATTGTGCGCGCTGGGCGGGCGTATCGCCAGCCGGGGGGTGTGAACGCCGTGGTTCGGGTTCGCCTAGCGCCTTCATACCCCAGTCATATGTACCACTCACCAGCGGATTTGGCCTGCCATGAACCACCAAGATTTCCTGTGATTTTCCGTGTAAGCGCCCTGTCTGGCACAATTGACCAGTTGTCTCCAGCGGCCGTCGGCCGGCCGGGCGGCTTCCCGCCCCCTGCGAGATGCACCAGAAGCCCGAAACCACCGGCTTGGTGGCCGCCTCACGTTCGCGTGTGGGCAGCCGCCGGAAAGCCGCGACCCCAAGGAAGTTGTGTTCTTACGATGAACAGGCTGGACTTCGTCGATCAAGCGTCGCTGCGCGAGGACATCCCGGCCTTCAGCCCGGGCGACACCATCAACGTGCACGTCAAGGTCATCGAGGGCGCCAAGGAACGTATCCAGGTGTTCAAGGGCGTGGTGATCCGCAGGCAGGGCGGCGGGGTCCGCGAGACGTTCACCGTGCGTAAGGAGAGCTACGGCGTCGGCGTGGAACGGACCTTTCCGGTGCATTCGCCGAACATCGACCACATCGAGGTAGTAACTCGAGGCGACGTCCGCCGCGCCAAGCTGTACTACCTGCGTGAACTTCGCGGCAAGAAGGCGAAGATCAAGGAGAAGCGCTGAACGCGCGCGCCACGGTGGGTCACCCGGGCACGACCCGTGCTGGCTAGTCTGATCTCGTGACAGAACCCACGGACTCCTCGCCTGAACCCCAGCCCGACGCTGGTCAGTCGGAGCCGAAGGTCTCCACCCGCGACCCCGAAACCGCCGACGAGGCTGACGAGGCTGACAAGGCTGACGAGAAGGCCAGAGAAGGCGAGAAGGCCGACGAGGACGGCGCGGCACCCACCGACGTGGAGCCGAGCGATTCGGAGCCCGAGAAGCGGTCGACACTGAAGGAACTCGCGATCCTGGCGCTGATCGCGGTGGTGCTCTACTACGTCACGTTGACGTTCATCGCGCGTCCGTACCTGATCCCGTCGGAATCGATGGAGCCAACGCTGCACGGGTGCACGGGGTGCGTCGGCGACCGGATCATGGTGGACAAGGTCAGTTACGCGTGCGTGCCCTTCAGCGACCGCCGAACGTGCTTTGGTACTCCGCAACCGGGTGACGTCATCGTGTTCAAGGGGCCGCCGAACTGGAACACCGGGTACAAGTCGATCCGCTCCAACAACACCGCGTTGCGCTGGGTGCAGAACACGCTGTCGTTCATCGGCTTCGTGCCCCCCGACGAGAACGACCTGGTCAAACGCGTCATAGCGGTCGGAGGGCAGACGGTGCAATGCCGGGCCGACACCGGCCTGACGGTCAACGGCAAGCCGCTCAAGGAGCCGTACCTCAACGCCGCCACCATGATGGCCGACCCCTCGGTGTACCCGTGCCTGGGCAGCGAGTTCGGGCCGGTCACCGTCCCGCAGGGACGGGTGTGGGTGATGGGTGACAACCGGACGCATTCGGCGGACTCGCGCGCCCACTGCACCAGCATCCCGGCCGACGCGCTCAAGGGGATCCTGTGCACCGGCGATCCCATGTCGGGGACAGTGCCGGTGTCCAATGTCATCGGCAAGGCCAGGTTCATCGTGTGGCCGCCGTCGCGATGGGGTGGCGTGGGGTCGGTGAACCCCCAGCAGGGCCAGTAGGTGCCAGCAGCCGTGGCCCCGATGTGAGCCGGATGTGAACCGGACATGAACCGGACATGGCCGCCGCGGACGGTGATCCGCAAAGCTTCAGGTTTTGGGGGGAAGCGCACGCTGGAGTCCGCGCTGCACCGCAGCGGGTTGGGACCGGTCGCCGGGGTGGACGAGGTGGGGCGCGGCGCCTGCGCCGGCCCGCTGGTGGTGGCGGCCTGCGTGCTCGGGCCGGGGCGGCTGGAAAGCCTTGCCGCCCTCGATGATTCGAAGAAGCTGACCGAGAAGGCGCGCGAGAAGCTCTTTCCGCTGATCCGCCGCTACGCCCTGGCCTACCACGTGGTGTTCATCCCCTCGGTCGAGGTGGACCGGCGCGGGGTGCACGTGGCGAACATCGAAGGAATGCGGCGGGCGGTGGCGGGCCTGGCGATCCGGCCAGGCTATGTATTGAGCGACGGCTTTCGGGTGCCGGGACTTCCGATGCCCTCGCTGCCGGTGGTCGGCGGCGACGCGGCGGCCGCCTGCATCGCCGCGGCCAGCGTGCTGGCCAAAGTGAGCCGGGACCGGTTGATGGTCGCGATGGACGCCGACCATCCGGGGTACGGCTTCGCCGACCACAAGGGGTACAGCACGCCCGCGCACAGCCTGGCCCTGACCCGGTTGGGCCCGTGCCCCGAGCACCGCTATTCGTTCATCAACGTTCGGCGCGTGGCGAACGGCCCGAACGTCGGCGTGGTCGCCGAGTGCGATCCGGACCCTCCGGGGAAGCGTGACGACCACTGGTGAGGAAAGATGGGACCAACCGGCGGCCGCTTGTGGCGCTCAGGGCGCTGAAAAGCCTAACCGGGGCCTCTAGGCAAATTGGGGCAAATTGTCAAAGGAAAAGGACTTCTGAGCAGATGAGTGGCAGATGAGTGCGGAGGATCTCGAAAAGTACGAAACCGAGATGGAGCTCTCGCTGTACCGCGAATACAAGGACATCGTCGGCCAGTTCAGCTACGTCGTGGAAACCGAGCGGCGCTTCTACCTGGCCAACAGCGTGGAGATGCTGCCGCGCAACGCCGACGGCGAGGTGTACTTCGAGCTGCGCCTGGCCGACGCCTGGGTGTGGGACATGTACCGGCCGGCGCGGTTCGTCAAGCAGGTGCGGGTGGTGACCTTCAAGGACGTCAACATCGAAGAAGTCGAGAAGCCCGAGCTGCGGCTGCCCGAATAATCCGGTCACACGTCGGACGCGTCGGGCGCGGGCTGATTGTCGCCGAACTTGAGTTTGCCGCGATTGGCGATGACCGATTTGGCCACATCGGTGAGTTTGACGTTCAGGTCCTGGGAATAACGACGCAGCACGTCGAATGCGTCATGCTCGGAAATGCTATTGAGCAGCATCAACATGCCGACGGCCTTGCCGATCTCGCGGTTGCTGAGCAATCCGCGTCGCAGGGTGGCGGCGTCTTCGCCCTGGGCGATCGCGTTGATGGCCACGCTCGCGAAGGACGCCAGCATGATCGCCTGGCCGGCAGATTCGGCGTCGAAGCTGCCTGCGGTGTCACTGAACAGGTTGAGCGCGCCGGTCACCTGGTGGTCGACCAGCAGCCGAAACCCCATGGCCCCGCGCACCGGGGTCTCGGCCAGCAGGCGGGCCGCGAGTTTGGGCCACAACGTCGGTGTGGTCAGGTCCGGCTCGATTTGGGGGGTTTCGTCCTCGATCGCGTCGATGCACGGCCCGTCGCCGCTGCTGCGTTCCATGTCGTCGATGCGCTGCGCGATGCGGTCGCTGGCGCCGGCGGTGATGTACCGGCCATCACGGCGCACCAGCAGGCTGGCGTGGTCACAGCCCGAAACGACCAGCGTGGCCGCCACGCAGATCGCCGCGTACACCTCGGAGGAGTCCGTGCCCTGGTAGATGATCTCGGCGAGCGCGGCGAACACCTTCGCCGGATCTACCGCGGCCGCCTCCGACGGCTGGCCGGAAGCGGCTGTTGCCTCGTCCACTTCTTCCCTCATTTCAGGAGTTTCCCCCGGCTGACGATCTACCCTTCCCTGCGGCGGTCTAACGCGACGTCAGCCCGGCAACCAATGTACGTTGGCTGCGTGAGTCTTGACCGCTCAGCCGCGACTCGGGCAGCGTGGGGCACGTAACCGAGCGCCGGCGGGTCAGGCACCTCACCGCCGATCAAGCAATCACTCGGCCGGAGACCCTGGTGGTCGAGGAGCCGCTGGAAATTCGTGTCAACGGGGCTGCGGTCACCGTCACCATGCGCACACCCGGCGCGGACGTCGAACTCGCGCAGGGCTTTCTGCTCACCGAGGGGGTCATCGCGCGCCGCGAGGACGTGCTGACCATCCGCTATTGCGGCGGGCGGGGCGACATCGGGGGGGCACTGGGCGGGGCGATTGGGAGCTGGGGCGCGGTGGGCGCGGTGGGCGCGAATAGCTACAACGTGCTCGACGTGACGCTGGCGCCCGACGTCGAACCTCCCGGCCTGGATGTGACGCGGCAACTTCTACACCACCTCGTCGTGCGGGGTCTGCGGCAAGGCATCGCTGGACGCGGTGCGCAGGGCGAGCCGTTTTTCGCCCGGCGAGGATCCCGCCACCGTGGCCACGGCCACGCTGCGGGCAATGCCCGGCCAGCTTCGGAGCGCGCAGAAGGTGTTCGCCAGTACCGGCGGGCTGCACGCCGCGGCGCTGTTCGGCGTAGACGGCACCATGATGGTGGTGCGCGAGGACATCGGCCGGCACAACGCCGTCGACAAGGTCCTCGGCTGGGCGCTCGAAAACGACCGGATTCCGCTGAGCGGTTCGGTGCTGCTGGTCAGCGGGCGGGCGTCGTTCGAGTTGACGCAGAAGGCGGTGATGGCCGGTGTCCCGGTGCTCGCCGCGGTATCCGCGCCGTCGTCGCTGGCTGTTTCTCTGGCCGACGAGTCCGGGGTCACCCTGGTCGCGTTCCTGCGGGAGGACTCGATGAACGTCTACACCAGGGCGGACCGCATCAGCTAGTCACGGTTTTAGCCACGTTTGCCGCTGGCCGCCCCTGTGGATAAATGCGTGACTGGGGATCACCCGTCGTTGCCGCGGCGGGCACGCCGTCACGACGGGCTGACTTGTCGGGGCCGGCATGCAACGTGGCCGCCATGACGACCACACAGACAATGACTCGCGTCCAGCTGGGAGCGATGGGCGAGGCGCTCGCCGTGGATTACCTGACGAGGACGGGGTTGCGGATCTTGCACCGCAACTGGCGCTGCCGCTACGGCGAGCTTGACGTGATCGCCTCCGACGAGGCCACCCGCACGGTGGTGTTCGTCGAGGTGAAGACCCGCACGGGCGACGGTTATGGCGGGCTGGCGCACGCGGTCACCCCGCGGAAGGTGCAGCGACTGCGCAGGCTGGCCGGTTTGTGGCTGGCCGGTCAGGATCAGCGTTGGGCGGCGGTGCGCATCGACGTGATCGGGGTGCGGGTCGGGCGCCGCCGCACCCCGGAGATCACCCACGTGCGGGGAGTCGGCTGATGGCGCTGGGACGCGCGTTCTCGGTCGCGGTGCGTGGATTGGACGGCGAGATCGTGGAAATCGAAGCTCACATCACGTCGGGGCTGCCGGGAGTGCACCTGGTGGGTCTGCCCGATGCCGCCCTGCAGGAGTCCCGCGATCGGGTCCGTGCCGCGGTCACCAATTGCGGTAGGCAGTGGCCCCAGGCCCGGCTGACGCTCGCGCTCTCGCCGGCAACGTTGCCGAAAATGGGATCTGTCTACGACCTGGCCTTGGCCCTGGCCGTGCTGTCTGCGCAGCGCCGCAAGCCGTGGCACCGGCTGGAAAAGACGGTGCTGTTGGGTGAGTTGTCGCTCGACGGTCGGGTGCGGCCGGTGCGCGGGGTGCTGCCCGCGGTGCTGGCCGCCAAACGCGACGGCTGGCCGGCGGTCGTGGTTCCCGTGGACAATTTGGCCGAAGCCAGCCTGGTGGACGGCATCGACGTCCGGGGCGTTCGTACCCTGGGGCAGCTGCAGAGCTGGCTCAAGGGGTCCGCCGACTTGGACGACAGGGTCGACGCCGGGGTCACGGCCCCCGACTCGTCGGCGGACCTGGCCGACGTGGTGGGGCAGGCGCAGGCGCGCTTCGCGGTCGAGGTGGCGGCCGCAGGCGCGCATCACCTCATGTTGACCGGTCCGCCGGGAGTGGGCAAAACAATGTTGGCACAACGCCTTCCGGGATTGCTGCCGCAGCTGTCGGACAGTGAGTCACTGGAGGTCACCGCGATTCACTCGGTGGTCGGCCTGCTGTCGGGGGATACGCCGTTGATCACCAGGCCGCCGTTCGTGGCGCCGCACCACAGCTCCAGCGTTGCGGCACTCGTGGGCGGCGGTGCGGGAATGGCTCGCCCGGGTGCCGTGAGCCGGGCGCACCGCGGGGTGCTGTTCCTTGACGAATGCGCGGAAATCAGCACCGCCGCGCTCGAGGCGCTGCGAACGCCGTTGGAGGACGGGGAAATCCGCCTCGCCCGCCGCGACGGGGTGGCGTGTTACCCGGCCCGATTCCAGCTGGTGCTGGCCGCCAACCCGTGCCCGTGCGCGCCCGCCAACCCGCAGGACTGCATCTGTGCGGCGGCGGTCAAACGCCGCTACCTCGGCAAGCTGTCCGGGCCCTTGCTGGACCGGGTGGACCTGCGGGTACAGATGAATTCGGTACGCGCAGGAGCATTTTCGGCCGCCGACGGCGAGCCGACGGCACAGGTGCGCGACCGGGTGGCGCTGGCCCGGGATGCGGCCGCACTGCGCTGGCGGCCACACGGATGCCGCACCAATGCCGAGGTCAGCGGGCCGCTGCTACGGCGCAAGTTCCGCCCCGGCAACGCGGCGATGGCCCCGCTGCGCGCGGCGGTAGATCGTGGGCTGCTCAGCATCCGGGGTGTCGATCGCACCCTGCGGGTCGCGTGGAGCCTGGCGGACTTGGCCGGCCGGACGTCGCCCGGGCTCAGCGAGGTGGCCGCCGCGCTCAGCTTCCGGCAACCGGGAGCCGCGCGATGAGTGACACCACACAGGACGATGCGACGTTGCGGGCATGGGCTTACCTGTCGCGGGTGGTCGAGCCGCCGTGTGCCCAACTCGCCGCTCTGGTGCGATCGATCGGCCCCGTGCAAGCGGCCGAACGGGTCCGGCGCGGCCTGGTCGACGTCGAATTGCGGCAGCAAACCGAGGCCAGGCACGGAATCGACTGCGCCGCAAACGATCTCGAATTGCTCGCGCGTCGCGGCGGGCGGTTGATCACGCCCGACGACGACGAGTGGCCGGTTCTCGCGTTCGCCGCGTTCGGCGGCGCCGGTACGCGGGCGCGGCCGCGTAGCGGGCCGCCCATGGTGTTGTGGGCGTTGGGCCCCGCGCGCCTCGATGATGCGGCGCAACGCGCCGCCGCCGTCGTCGGAACCCGCGCCGCGACCACCTACGGCGAGTGCGTGACGGCCGAACTGGCGACCGGGCTGGCCGAACGCGACGTGGTCGTCGTCTCCGGCGGTGCCTACGGCATCGACGGCGCGGCCCACCGCGCCGCGCTGGCCGCCGACGGAATCACCGTGGCGGTGCTCGCCGGCGGGATCGACGTCCCTTACCCGGCCGGGCACTCTTCCCTGCTGCATCGCATCGGCCAGCACGGGCTGCTGATCACCGAACACCCGCCGGGCATCCGTCCGGCCCGGCACCGGTTCCTGACCCGCAACCGTCTGGTCGCCGCCCTGGCCGGGGCCTCGGTGGTGGTGGAGGCCGGCCTGCGCAGCGGCGCGGCCAATACCGCCGCCTGGGCGCGGGCGTTGGGCCGGGCAGTCGCCGCGGTTCCCGGGCCGGTCACATCGTCGGCGTCGGCGGGCTGCCATGCGTTGCTCCGCAATGGCGCGGAGCTGGTCACGCGGGCCGACGACATCGTCGAGCTGGTTGGTCACATGGGTGAGCTGGCGCCCGAAGAACAGCGGCCCACCACGTCGCTCGACGGGTTGGGGGAGGCGGAACGGCAGGTCTATGAGGCGTTGCCGGGCCGCGGCGCCGCCACGGTCGACGAGATCGCCGTCGCATCCGGGCTGGTGCCCGCGCAGGTACTGGGACCGCTGGCGATACTCGAGGTCGTCGGATTGGCCGAGCGCCAGGACGGCCGCTGGCGGATCGTCCGCGACCGAACCGGCCGGACTGCCCCAGCCGCGCGCACGGCGCGGCTCGTATAGTCGACTGGGTCGGGTCTGGGTCGGGTCTGGGTCGGGTCTGAACAGGAGGACAAGTGGCAGGTCGACCGCTGCAAACATTCGAAGTCGTTGGTACCGAGCAACTCGCACCGCACATGGTCCGGGTGGTGCTGGGCAGCAACTACTTCGAGACCTTCGTCCCCAGCGATTTCACCGACTCCTACGTGAAGCTGGTCTTCGTTCCCGGCGATGTCGACGTGGCTGGGCTGCCGGGGCCGTTGACGCTGGACAGCTTTGCCGACGTGCCCCCCGAGAAACAGCCTTCGGTGCGGACCATGACCGTTCGCCGGGTCGACGTGCCGGCCCGCCAGATCACGGTGGACATCGTCGTGCACGGCGACCACGGGGTCGCGGGGATATGGGCTGCCGCGGCACAACCCGGTCAGCCGATGTACCTGATGGGGCCCGGCGGCGCCTACACCCCGGATCCGGCGGCCGATTGGCATCTGCTGGCCGGCGACGAATCCGCGATCCCGGCCATCGCCGCCGCGCTGGAGGCGTTGCCCGCCAATGCGGTCGGCAAGGCCTTCATCGAGGTCGCCGGTCAGGAGGACGAGATTCCGCTGACCGCCCCGGACTCCGTCGAGGTGAAGTGGGTCTATCGCGGCGGGCGGGCCGACCTGGTTCCCGAGGAACGCGCCGGCGATTTCGCCCCCCTGATCAAGGCGGTCACGACCGCCGAGTGGCTACCCGGCCAGGTGCACGTCTTCGTGCACGGCGAGGCGCAGACCGTCATGCACAACTTGCGGCCCTACATCCGCAAGGAGCGCGGCGTGACGGCGAAATGGGCGTCGTCGATTTCGGGTTACTGGCGGCGCGGACGCACGGAAGAGTCGTTCCGGCAGTGGAAGAGGGAACTGGCTGAGTCTGAAGCCGGGAGCTAGCCGGGAGCGGGGGAACGGTCGTCAGCCCGATCCCAGGCTGGCATTCTCATTGCATGGCATTCGGCGACTTTCAGAACGAGATCTACTTCCAGGGTCTGGCCGGCGTCATGCCGACACTGCCGATGGCCTTCGCCGAGATCGAGGCCAGGGCCGAGAAGGTGTTGCCGCCGTCGGTCTGGTCATACGTCGCCGGCGGAGCCGGTGACGAACGCACGCAGCGGGTCAACTGCGAGGCCTTCGACCGCTGGGGTCTGATCCCGCGCATGTTCGTCGGCGCCAAAGAGCGCGACCTGTCCGTCGACATGCTCGGCCTGACACTGCCGTCGCCGCTGTTCATGGCGCCGATCGGCGTCATCGGGTTATGCGCCCAGGACGGTCATGGCGACCTGGCCACCGCACGCGCGGCCGCCCGCGTCGGCGTCCCCATGGTGGCTTCGACGCTGACGGTCGACCCGATGGAAGACGTCGCCGCCGGATTCGGCGGGACACCCGGGTTCTTTCAGCTCTATACGCCGACCGACCGGGAGCTGGCCGCCAGCCTGGTGAACCGCGCGAAGGCGGCCGGCTTCACGGGCATCGTCGTCACGCTCGACACCTGGGTCACGGGTTGGCGCCCGCGCGACCTGAGGACGTCGAACTTCCCCCAGCTGCGCGGACATTGCCTGGCCAACTACACCAGCGACCCGGTCTTCCGCGCCAGCCTGCAACGCCCGCCCGAGGAAGATCCGCAAGGGGCCGTGCTGCGCTGGGCGCAGGTCTTCGGAAGCCCGCTGACCTGGGATGACCTCGGCTGGCTGCGCTCGCTGACCGATCTGCCGCTGCTGGTGAAGGGCATCTGCCATCCCGACGACGCGCGGCGGGCCAAGGACGGCGGCGTCGACGGCATCTACTGCTCCAACCATGGCGGCCGGCAGGCCAACGGCGGCCTGCCGGCGATTGATTGCCTGCCGGGGGTCGTCGAAGCGGCCGACGGGCTGCCGGTGTTGTTCGACTCGGGGATCCGCAGCGGCGCCGACGTCATCAAAGCGCTGGCGCTGGGCGCGACGGCGGTGGGCATCGGCCGGCCCTACGCCTACGGCCTCGCGCTCGGCGGCGTCGACGGCATTGTGCACGTGCTGCGCACGATGCTCGCCGAAGCGGACCTGATCATGGCCGTCGACGGCTATCCCGCGCTCAGAGGTCTCACCCCGGACACGCTGCGGCGCGTCGACTGAGCAACGCCGGGCCGCGTCTGCGAGCGTGGGGGAGTGCCGGAATACCCCAACGACAGCGCGATCCTCGACGACTTCGACGAGTATCTCGAGCTGCAGTGTGGCCGTTCCGCGCACACCCGCCGCGCGTACCTGGGCGACCTGCGGTCGCTGTTCGCTTTCGTGGACCAGCGCGGCCTCAACCTGAACGGGCTGAGCCTGCCGATCCTGCGCTCCTGGCTCGCCGCGGCCGCCGGTGCCGGGGCCGCGCGCACCACGCTGTCCCGTCGCACCTCGGCGATCAAGGCATTCACCGCGTGGGCGGTCCGGCGCGGCCTACTCAGCGCTGATCCGGCCGCCCGCCTGCAAACCCCGAAGGCGCATCGCACCCTGCCCGCGGTGCTGCGCCAGGATCAGGCGATCCAGGCGATGTCGGCCGCGAAGCTGGGCGCCGAGCAAGGCGACCCGATGGCGCTGCGGGACCGGCTGATCGTCGAGATGCTGTATGCCACCGGGATCCGGGTGAGCGAGCTGTGCGGGCTGGACATCGACGACGTCGACACCCACCACCGGCTGGTGCGGGTGCTCGGCAAGGGCAACAAGCAGCGGACCGCGCCGTTCGGCGTGCCGGCCGCCGAGGCGCTGAACAGCTGGCTGACCGACGGGCGCCCGCTGCTGGCGACCTCCGAGTCCGGGCCGGCGTTGCTGCTGGGTGCCCGCGGTCGGCGGCTCGACGTGCGGCAGGCCCGCACGGTCGTGCACCAGACCGTCGCCGCGGTGGACGGCGCACCCGACATGGGGCCGCACGGGCTGCGGCACACCGCCGCGACCCACCTGCTCGAGGGCGGCGCTGACCTGCGTGTCGTCCAGGAGTTGCTCGGCCATTCCAGCCTGGCGACCACCCAGCTGTACACCCATGTTGCGGTGTCCCGGCTGCGCGCGGTGCACGACCAGGCCCATCCGCGGGCCTGATTCGCGTCGTCGGTTCGGCCATGAAGATCACCCGTAAAGCGGCTTGAGCCGCACCGGCGTCGACGCGAGCAGGCCCAGCGGATCCACGTAGCGGGCGCCCGAGGCCGGTCCCCACATCGCGCCCCAGTGCAGGCACGCCGCGGCGCGACAGCCGGGATGCCCGGCCACCAGCTCGCCGAGCGGCGTCTCGGCGGTCACCAGCTGACCTACCCGCACGGCCGCCCGGACCGGCTCGTAGGTGGTGTGCAACCCGCCCGGGTGCGCCAGGGACACGACCGGTCGTCCGGCCAGCAACCCGGCGAACACCACGGTCGCTGCGCCACCGGCGTAGACGGCCTGACCCGGCGAGCCGGCCAGGTCGACGCCGCGGTGGCCGGCTCGCCAATCCGGTGACGGGGCGTCGAAACCCCGGACCACGGCCGGCGGCGGCCGCAACGGCCACTGTAGCCGGGTGCCGACGGCCCACACCGGCGAAATCCCCGGCAGCGTCGGGATCAGCACTGTCGGGATCAGCACCGCCCAGATCGCGAGGACCGCCCAGCGCACGCGCTCAGTTCAGTGTGGTGCGCGCGATCCGGCCAGCCGGATCGCGCCGCTGTGTGCATCAACAACACCGCTGTGGATAGCTCGCCCGCCGGATCGGGTAAACTGCCTCTCGCAGTTCGTTCGCGGGCTGACTTCGCGCGCCTGCATCGCGGCTCTGTATTCGGGGGTTCGCAACAGCATGTCGGGGCGGTCCCGGCCGGGTGGTCCCCTTTGGGGGATTTTTCCGGAGCGGGTCCGGCATCGCAGCAGACGCCAGGGCCCGGCTTCACCCGATGCCGGGCGACAACCGACAAAAGGAACCATGGGCTAACTATGGCTGTTGTAACCATGAAACAGCTGCTTGACAGCGGCACCCACTTCGGGCACCAGACCCGTCGTTGGAACCCCAAGATGAAGCGGTTCATCTTCACCGACCGCAACGGCATCTACATCATCGACCTGCAGCAGACGCTGACCTTCATCGACAAGGCGTACGAGTTCGTCAAAGAAACCGTCGCCCACGGTGGCTCGGTGCTGTTCGTCGGCACCAAGAAACAGGCGCAGGAATCCGTCGCGGCCGAGGCGACTCGCGTCGGCATGCCGTATGTCAACCAGCGCTGGCTGGGCGGCATGCTGACCAACTTCTCCACCGTGCACAAGCGGCTGCAGCGCCTCAAGGAGCTCGAGGCGATGGAGCAGACCGGCGGCTTCGAGGGGCGCACCAAGAAGGAGATCCTGGGCCTCACCCGGGAGAAGAACAAGCTGGAGCGCAGCCTCGGCGGTATCCGCGACATGGCCAAGGTGCCGTCGGCGATGTGGGTCGTCGACACCAACAAGGAGCACATCGCCGTCGGCGAGGCCCGCAAGCTGGGCATCCCGGTCATCGCGATCCTGGACACCAACTGCGACCCCGACGAGGTCGACTACCCGATCCCGGGCAACGACGACGCGATCCGCTCGGCCGCGCTGCTGACCAAAGTGATCGCCTCCGCGGTCGCCGAGGGTTTGCAGGCCCGCGCCGGTGTGGGCCGCGGGGACGGTAAGCCGGAGGCGGAATCCGCCGAGCCGCTCGCCGAATGGGAGCAGGAGCTACTGGCCTCGGCCACGGCGAGCGCTCCCGCCGAGGCTGTCGGAGATGCAACCGAACCCACCACAGACGCTTCCTAGGAAAGGCTGATATGGCGAACTTCACCGCTGCCGACGTCAAGCGGCTCCGGGAGTTGACCGGTGCCGGCATGCTCGACTGCAAGAACGCGCTGGCCGAATCCGACGGCGACTTCGACAAGGCTGTCGAGGCGCTGCGCATCAAGGGCGCCAAAGACGTCGGCAAGCGCGCCGAGCGAGCCACCGCCGAAGGCCTGGTCGCGGCCAAGGTCGGGGCGCTCATCGAGCTGAACTGCGAGACCGACTTCGTCGCCAAGAACGCGGAGTTCCAAAAGCTGGCCGACGAGGTCGTGGCCGCCGCCGCGGCATCGAAGGCCACCGACGTCGAGGCGCTCAAGGCTGCCAGCGCCGGTGCCAACACCGTGGAACAGGCGATCGCCGAGCTGTCGGCCAAGATCGGCGAAAAGCTCGAACTGCGCCGTGTCGCCAACTTCGACGGCACCGTCGAGACCTACCTGCACAAGCGCGCGGCGGACCTGCCGCCGGCGGTGGGCGTTCTGGTCGAGTACACCGGCTCTGGTGCCGAGGCTGCGCACGCGGTGGCGCTGCAGATCGCCGCGCTCAAGGCTCGCTACCTGTCCCGCGACGACGTCCCCGCCGACGTGGTGGCCAGCGAACGCCGCATCGCCGAGGAGACCGCAAAGTCGGAGGGCAAGCCGGAGCAGGCGCTGCCCAAGATCGTGGAGGGCCGGCTGAACGGCTTCTTCAAGGACGTTGTGCTGCTCGAGCAACCGTCGGTGTCGGACAACAAGAAGTCCGTCAAGGCCCTGCTCGACGAGGCCGGTGTGACGGTGACGCGGTTCGTGCGGTTCGAGGTGGGCCAGCAGTAGGCGGGCGGCGATGCAAAGCGTGCACGCGTTCGGTGACGACGCGCTCGGTGACCTCGACGCGATCGGAGTAGCCGACGCCCTGCGGGCCGGTTCGGTCAGCAGGGCCCATGTGGTCGAGGCCGCCATCGCCCGCACCGAGGCGGTCAACCCTGCGCTGAACGGCTTGGCGTTCGAGGCGTTTGCGCAGGCCCGGGAGGCGGCCGGCGGCCTGGCGGGCGGCACGGCCAACGGCTTCTTTGCCGGCGTCCCAACCTTCATCAAGGACAACATCGATGTCGCCGGCCTGCCCACCAGATACGGCACCGACGCGTGGGTGCCCTTCGACGCCGTCGACGACAGCGTGTTCACGCGGCTGTACCTGGCCACCGGGCCCATTTGTCTGGGGAAGACGCAGCTGTCGGAGTTCGGCTTCAGCCCGGCCGCCGAGCATCTGAGGCTGGGTCCGGTCCGCAACCCCTGGAACACCGATCACACCGCGGGAGCCTCATCGGCGGGGTCGGGTGCGTTTGTCGCCGCCGGTGTGGTGCCTATTGCGCACGCCAACGACGGCGGCGGCTCGATCCGTATCCCTGCCTCCTGCAACGGACTTGTCGGGCTCAAGCCGTCGCGGGGCCGGCTGCCGCTGGACCCGCGCTATCGCAGGATGCCGGTGGGCCTCGTCGCCAACGGGGTGCTGACGCGGTCGGTGCGTGACACCGCGGCCTTCTATCGGGAGGCCGAGCGCATCTCGCGTAACCCCAAGCTGGCGCCGGTAGGCGATGTGGTGCGACCCGGAAAGCTGCGATTGCGGATCGCCGTGATGACCCGTTTGGTAGCCGGACGCGAATGCAGCCCCGAGCTGCACGAGTTGACGCTGAAGACCGCGGGTCTGCTCGAGGAACTGGGGCATCGCGTCGACTACATCGACGACCCATGGTTGCCGAACAGCTTCGCCGACGACTTCGTTATGTACTGGGGGCTCCTGGCGCTGGCACAGGTAGGCGGCGGGCGCCGTACGTTCGGTGACACGTTCGACCGCACCAAGCTGGACTGCTTCACTTTGGGCCTGCGCCGCCACACCAGCCGTAATATGGCGCGACTGCCGGCGGCGATCGTGCGGTTGCGCAACGTCCGACGGCGCAGTGCGAAGCTCTTCGGCACCTACGACGCGCTGCTCACGCCCACGCTTGGTGACGAGCCGGCGCCCATCGGGTACTTAGCGCCCACTGACTACCAGCAGCTCCTCGAACGGCTGATGGGCTGGTGCGCCTTCACGCCGCTGCAAAACGTCACGGGCGAGCCAGCGATTTCGCTGCCGTTGGCGGAATCCGCGAACGGTTTGCCGGTGGGCATGATGTTCTCGGCCGACATGGGGCAGGAAGCGCTGCTGCTGGAACTGGCCTACGAACTGGAGGAAGCCCGACCGTTTGCGCGTATCCAGGCTTGAAGACAGGGCTGACGGCGGGGCTTTCAATCTGCTTTGAATCGCTTCAGTCGGAGCCGAGCCGCTCCAGCATGCGCTTGAACTCGCGCTGCTGCGCCGTGCTCAGCTTGGCCAGGATGCGGGCATCGGCGACGCGCACCGCGCTCTCGGCGCGTTTGAGCAGGGCGCGGCCCTGACCGGTCAGTGTCGCCGGCAGCGCACGGCCGGACGAAACCGAATCGGGTCGTGCCACCGCACCGTCGTGCTCCAGCTTGCGCAGCACCGTGTTCATGGCCTGCGGTGTGACGTTGGTGTGGCGGGCGAGTTCGGCGCTCGACATCCCGGGGTGAATAGAAAGGACGCGCAGGCAAACGAATTCGGGCAGTGTGAGGTCGAGCGGACCCAACGAGGTGGAGACCTCGGGTCGCAGAACGGCTTCCACTCGGTACAGCAGGTATCCGAGCGGGGCGTCTTCGGCCTGAACCATGTCAATCATATTGACATAGGGAGGCGCCTTGGTGCACATCGGTCCCGACTGAGAGGCGCCGGCACGGATTCATCGACTTCACGCACTGCAGCCTGAGCTGTGCACAAACCGGCCCGGGGGCGCGGCGGGGTTTTAAATGAACAAGCTGGAATTAGCCGGTGCTGGCCGTAGCGCGCGGTGTCAACTGGAGCGATCGAAGAAGCAGAAACCATTGCCCCGCATGCCGTTTAAGGAATCGGCCTTCTGTCGTGACGGCGACGCGCGCGTGGGAGATGTAGCGCGCGCATCGGAGGCGTTGAATGGTAAAGGCCGCCTTCATTATTCCCACGCCTAGGACGCGGGAGGCCCGTTGGTCCGGCCGGCTTGGTCCGGTGTCGGAGGCGTCGAAATAGTATGCTGACTAATGGTTTAGGAATCTTTATCCCGAACCCGCCAGTCCCACTTGCCTTTGCGACCGCGTGTGCGACACAAACGAATGATCACTGAAGTTGCACGAGGGATGCATGGGGCAGATCGGGTCGGTGTGATGCATGCGGGCCTTGGGGCGCAACAGCGTTCGACAAGCATGGTTTAATCAGCCCTCAATTTCCACATCAGTAACGCGGTAAACGCGGCTGAGCTGCAAAATGTTTTGAAGTTGATGCTTGTGGTTATGGGGGGTAGGTGCGGTGATTAACCGATCGACGGTAAATCATCGTGGCGTCTGTTTCGCCAAAACGATTCAAGTGAGAGGTATTAACGTGAAGTCCACGACTACCCGTAGGACGGCTCCAAAGGCGGCTTCAAAGAGGGTGCACACGGCCCTGAAATCGGTAATCGGTGCGGCCGGTATAGCGGCCGTTGGTGTTTTCACCGCGGCGATTGCTTCGGCGAGCCCCACCATTCAAGGATTGGGGACCAGCGAAACGCTGGTCGACGGCCCGCTCATTACTGCCTACACGGTCAGCAATTTGCAGCCCGCAAGCGTCACCATCCCGGGCTACACGCCCAAAGGCCAACTGTGGCAGGCCCAAGTCAATGCGCAGGCCAGCAGCGGCATTGTTACCCCCGTCGTCTCCGACTTCAACGCGCGGACCAGCGGCAACCAGACGTACCGGGTGATCAGCACGTCGCCGACACCGGACGCGCTGAGCCCCGCGCCGATCAACCAGGGTGGCCAGGCTAACGGGCAGATCTACTTTGACGTGACGGGTGCGCCCCCGACCAGCGTCGTCTACAACGATGGCGTTCAGGATGTTCTGGTCTGGACCACGAACAGCGCCCCCAACGCCGTTACCGGCCAGATGCCCACCCCGGCGCCCGGCCAGATGCCCAGCCCGGCGCCCGCCTCGCCGACTGTGCACAGCTAACCGCACAGCTAAATCGGCATCCAGCAGAACACTCCCCGCGCCACAAACAGTGGCGCGGGGAGCCTGGGTAAGAGCGCCTCAGTGGCGGCGCAGGTGCGGTGAATCAGGTGAATCAATCGCGCTTAATCGGGTAACCCGAGGTGATGAACAAGACAGATGACAGGCCGGCGCAGGTGCGCAGGCAAGCGCGGGAGCACGCCGCGGAGGCGCGGGCGACAATGCAGGACCGCCGCGCCGATGGGGACGGCGGGGTCAGCGGCTGGGTGGCCAAACGAGCCGGCCGATGGGACCTCAACGGCCAAGACGAGACACTTATGCAGCGGCAGAAGTTCTTTTGGAATGTATTGGTTGACTACTGGTTTCGCATGGAGATCGACGGCTGGGAAAACGTCGGCAGGCGACCCGTGCTCTTGGTGGGCATTCATTCCGGTGCTCCCTTTGTCTGGGATGCGTGGACCGTCGGCCTGCAATGGTGGCGACGATTCGGTTCGGATCGCCCGTTGCACGGCACCGCGCACGACGCGCTGATGGCTATTCCGGTCATCGGGCGGTACTTCCGGTCGATGGGTGTGTTGCCGGCCGCCCCGGATGCCGTCGCGACGGCATTGGCCGAGGGGCGTGACGTGGCGGTCTGGCCAGGTGGCGAAGTGGATTCGCTGCGGCCGTGGACGGAGCGTGATCACGCCGACCTCGCGGGTCGGAAGGGCTTCGTGAAGATGGCGATTCGCGCCGGGGTGCCGATCGTACCGATCGCGACCGTCGGCGGCGCCGACGCCATGCCGGTGCTGATGCGGGGGGACCGGCTGTCGCGGGCGTTGCAGCTCAACCGCATCCTGCGGCTCAAAGTGTTCCCGCTGGCGGTCTCGCTACCCTGGGGGATCGCACCGGCAGCGCTGCCGCAGCTGCCGCTTCCGGCGAAGATCAGGACCCGGTTCATGCCCGCGATCGAATTGGACCACGACCCGGCGCGCGCGGCCGACGAAGTCTATGTCCGCCGCATGTACGGAGAGGTTCAGGACAGCATTCAGCGGGGTATGGACGCGCTCGCGCGCAAGCGTGCGCTACCCCTCTTTGGCTGACCCCGCTACTGGGCACCCGGGCGCCCGCTCCTGGGCACCCGGGCGCCCGCTCCTGGGCGATGGACTCCTCAGTGGGCAACCGTCTCGGAGTCCCAGACGGGACTCAGGATGGGCTCGCTGACGATCCATTGCGGATGCGGTGGCGACACCGCCATGTACCCCACACCGCGGACCGTGTCGACCATCGATTCGTGCTCGGCGCCCAGCTTGGCGCGCAGCCGTCGAACGTGAACGTCGACCGTCCGAACGCGGCCATTGCAGTCGTAACCCCATACCTCGTGCATCAGCCGGGTGCGAGTGAACGCCCGGCCGGCGTGCTGCACAAGGAAATTCAACAGTTTGAACTCGGTGAGCGTCAGGCCCAGATCCTTGCCGGCCAGCGAGACGGTGTAGCTGGCCGGGTGCAGGACTAGGTCGCCGAACTTCAGGGTGCCCTCCAAAACGCTGCGCCGCCGTGCGATCGCCATCCGCAACCGTGCCTGCAGCTCGGCCGCGCCGGCGTCGGGGAGCAACACGTCGTCGAAATGCCAGTCGATGTCCACCGCCACGAAATCGGCCCGCGCGACGACGGCCACCACCGCCACCGTCGGCGCGTCAGCCGTCAGTCGCCGGCACACCTTGCGTGCGGCGGCCGCGTCGGCACGCGCGTCGATGATCACGATGTCCACGCTGCCCCGGTACCCATTCAAGTGCCCATTTGCGTGCCCATCGTCGATCCCGACGGCACGGTCGATCAGCGGCGCGTGCCGGACGGTCTGGGCGAACGTGTCCAGGCTGGGTAAAGCCGATTCGAAGTCGTCCTCATTGTTGGTAAGTAGCAGAACGTCCAAACGACTTCTCCAAACCTCATGAGGGTGTGCTGTTTGTCCCCCGACCCGCGGCCACCTCGTGCGGAGATGCCTGCCCAGCGCAGCAGCGGATACCCGGTTCAGCGCGGAACTATTCCGACTTTGTTGGTTTGGCCCGGGATTTAATCCGGATCCGAGCAAAATCCGGCCTGGATCGGGCGCGTCCGGGCTGTTTGCTGGGCCTCTAAAATGGCCCTGAAATGACCCCACAAAGGTCGATGGGCCCGGCCCGTTTCACACCGGACCGGACCCATCTTTCCAGCAAGTTACTGGTGGGACTTCTGCCGCTCCTCCGCCGCTTTCGCGCTGCCGCGGGCCGCGTCTGCTTCGGCTTCCTTCTTGGCCGCGTCGCGCTGCGCCTCTGCCTTGTCCTGCTGGGCCTGGCCCTCACGAGTGAGGTCGTCGCGGCCTGTCACAGCCCCGGCCGCCTCCTTGGCCTTACCCTTGACATCCTCTACGACGCCCTTGACGGCTTCGGCGGGTCCACTGTTGTTGTCAGCCATGGATTTTTCCTCCTCATTGGCGACTGTGTTTGAGCGATCGACGCCCAACGCCGATCGACGAAGCGATCGGTCCGGTAGCGCGGCGTGCTGCGGTCCTCATTCTTAAGACCTGGATTTCACCGCCGCGTTGAAGCGGATTCCCGACGTGCCGGACGCTCAAACATGTGACGCCGGCGACACCCACGGCACGCCCCGGGCAATGACCCACTTTGCCGGCCGGTCACATACCGCACCCCGCCCACGCCGCAGCGCGTGGATGAGGCAGGATGTGAGGTGCCGTTCCGGGAGGTCGCCGGGATGGCACTGTCATGCGAGGAGTCTGATGACGGAGTCCGATCTCGCCGGCTCGGCGGTCCCAAGTCCGGAGCCGAGCAGCGCAAACGGCGCTTCTGCGCCCGCACCGGACCGTCGACAACAGCACGGCCACGCCGGTCGACCGGCGGGTGGGTACAAGTACTCGAGGGTGTTGCTCAAGCTTGGCGGTGAGATGTTCGGCGGGGGCCAGGTCGGGCTCGATCCCGACGTGGTGGCGCGGGTGGCCCGCCAGATCGCCGAGGTTGTCCGCGACGGCGTGCAGGTCGCTGTCGTCATCGGTGGCGGCAACTTCTTCCGTGGCGCGCAGCTGCAGCAGCGCGGTATGGAACGCACCCGTTCGGACTACATGGGCATGCTCGGCACTGTCATGAACAGCCTTGCGCTACAAGACTTCCTGGAAAAGGAAGGCATCGTCACCCGAGTCCAGACCGCGATCACGATGGGCCAGGTGGCCGAGCCCTACATCCCGTTGCGCGCCGTTCGCCATTTGGAGAAGGGCCGGGTGGTGATCTTCGGCGCCGGCATGGGGCTGCCGTACTTCTCCACCGACACCACGGCCGCGCAGCGGGCCCTGGAAATCGGGGCGGACGTGGTTCTGATGGCCAAGGCGGTCGACGGTGTGTTCGCCGAGGATCCGCGGGTCAATCCCGAGGCCGAGCTGCTCACCGCGATCAGTCATCGCGAGGTCATCGATCGCGGGCTGCGGGTGGCCGATGCCACCGCCTTCAGCTTGTGTATGGACAATGGCATGCCGATTCTGGTGTTCAACCTGCTGACTAATGGCAATATCGCCCGTGCGGTCGCTGGAGAGAAGATCGGAACGCTGGTCACGACCTGAGGGTAAGACGCGATCATCCCCGCTGACGACGATGCAACACGCAGCGATGCGGCGGTACCACCCGCTTGCGGGGGAGAGGAACGGCGCACATGATTCCCGCCGGCGACCATGCAGAGCGTAGCGATGAGGAGGAGCGGCGCAAATGATTGAAGAGGCTCTCTTCGACGCTGAAGAGAAAATGGAAAAGGCCGTGTCGGTGGCCCGGGACGACTTGTCGACCATCCGGACCGGCCGGGCCAACCCGGGGATGTTCTCCCGGATCGTCATCGACTACTACGGCACGAACACCCCGATCACCCAGCTGGCCAGCATCAACGTCCCCGAGGCACGGCTGGTTGTGATCAAGCCGTACGAGACCAGCCAGCTGCACGCCATCGAGACCGCCATCCGCAATTCCGACCTCGGGGTAAACCCCACCAGCGACGGCACCCTGATCCGCGTGGCGGTGCCGCAGCTCACCGAGGAACGCCGCCGGGAGATGGTCAAACAGGCCAAGCACAAGGGTGAGGAGGCGCGGGTCGCGGTGCGCAACATCCGTCGCAAGGCCATGGAGGAACTGCACCGCATCCGCAAGGACGGCGAGGCGGGCGAGGACGAGGTCGGGCGCGCGGAAAAGGATCTGGACAAGACCACGCATCAGTACGTCACCCAGGTCGACGACTTGGTCAAGCACAAAGAAGGCGAGCTGCTGGAGGTCTGATGGCCGTTCAGCAACCACTTCCGTGACCACTACCGACGCCGGCGCAGGCACCCCGTCCGATGATCCGGCGCGCGGGTCGCAGCAAACCGCCAAGAAGAAATCCCGGGCCGGGCGCGATCTGCCGGCCGCGATCGGGGTGGGGGTGGCCATCGGGGCCGTCCTTGTCGCGACGCTCTTGTTCATCCCGCGCTTCTGGGTGGTCCTGTGCGCCGGGGCCATCTTCGTCGCCACTCACGAGGTGGTGCGGCGGCTGCGGGAGGCCGGCTACGTGATTCCGGTGATCCCGCTGCTTGTCGGTGGTCAGGTCACCGTGTGGTTGAGCTGGCGGTATCACGCCGCCGGCGTGTTGGCCGGTTTCGGCGCCATGGTGGTGGTCTGCAATATTTGGCGGCTGTTCATGCCGGAGGCCGGCAAGCGAGACGAGCCCGGCGAGGCCGGCCGGGGGCCCTCGGGGTCGAATTACCTACGCGACGCGGGGGCCACCGCCTTCCTGGCGGCGTGGGTCCCGTTGTTCGCCTCCTTCGCGGCGCTGCTGGTCTATCACCCGAACCCGAAGGAGGGTGCGGGGCGGGTGTTCTGCCTGATGATCGCGGTCGTCGCTTCCGACATCGGGGGCTACGCCGTCGGGGTGCTGTTGGGTAAGCATCCGATGGTTCCCTCGATCAGCCCGAACAAGTCCTGGGAGGGGTTCGCCGGTTCGATGGTCTGCGGGATCACGGCAACGATCCTGACCGCGACGCTGCTCGCCCACAGACCCGTGTGGCAGGGCGCACTGCTGGGGTTCGTGCTGGTGCTGACCTGCACGAGCGGCGATCTGGTGGAGTCTCAGGTCAAGCGCGACCTCGGCATCAAGGACATGGGCCGTCTGCTGCCCGGCCACGGTGGCCTGATGGACCGGCTCGACGGCCTGTTGCCGTCCGCGGTGGCGGCCTGGGCATTGTTTACGCTGCTGCGTTGATTGGGCCGATACTGGACGGATCATGGTCCAAGAGTTGATCTTCGAGGCACCGCGCGCCGGTCGGCCGCCGCGGCACCTGGCCGACCTCGATGCGGCCGGGCGCGCGTCGGCCGTCGCCGAGCTGGGCCTCCCGGCGTTTCGGGCCAAGCAACTCGCGAATCAGTACTACGGACGACTGGTGGCCGATCCTCGCGAGATGACCGACCTGCCGGCGGCGGTTCGTGAGCTGATCGCCGAGACGTTGTTCCCGCGGCTGCTCGAGGCCGCCACCGAGGTCGCCTGCGACGCCGGCCAGACCCGCAAGACATTGTGGCGGGCCGTCAACGATCCGGCCGGCACCACCTTCGAGTCGGTGCTCATGCGCTATCCGCAGCGCAATACGCTGTGCATCTCGTCGCAGGCCGGCTGCGGCATGGCTTGTCCGTTCTGTGCCACCGGCCAGGGCGGATTGACCCGCAACCTGTCGACCGCGGAGATCCTCGAGCAAGTGCGCGCCGGAGCAGCGGCGCTGCGCGACGACTTCGGTGATCGCCTGTCGAACGTGGTCTTCATGGGCATGGGGGAGCCGCTGGCCAACTACGCGCGGGTGCTGTCCGCGGTCCGACGGATCACCGAGGCGCCGCCGCACGGCTTTGGAATCTCGGCCCGCTCGGTAACCGTATCGACGGTGGGTCTGGCGCCCGCGATCCGCAAGCTTGCCGACGAACGGCTTGGGGTGACGCTGGCGTTGTCGCTGCATGCTCCCGACGATGAGCTGCGCGACACGCTGGTTCCCGTCAACAACCGGTGGAAGATCAGCGAGGCTCTTGACGCCGCCCGCCACTACGCCGACGTCACCGGCCGCCGGGTGTCCATCGAGTACGCACTGATCCGCGACGTCAACGACCAACCGTGGCGGGCCGACCTGCTGGGCAAACAGCTGCATGGCGCGCTGGGGCCGCTGGTCCACGTCAACCTGATCCCGCTCAACCCGACCCCGGGCAGCGATTGGGACGCCAGCCCCAAGGCGGTGGAGCGCGAGTTCGTCCGCAGGGTTCGGTCGAAGGGGGTCTCGTGCACGGTGCGCGACACCCGCGGCCGGGAGATCAGCGCCGCCTGCGGCCAGCTGGCCTTGGAAGGCAGTGCCGGCAGAGAAATTGGCAGCGGGGCCGAGGGGGCGGGCCCAGGGCGAGCCTGAATGAGCGTACTGAACCGCGGTGCCGGGTATCACGTCTCTAAGGCAAAACATCAGCTAACGAGGGGGCCATGATTACTCGCCTGTTATTACCGTTCAAATTATTAGCTGCGGCCGTGTTTGCCGCCGCCCTGATATTCGCGCTGGCTGACCCGCCGCGCGCGCTGGCCGCCGACGACCGGCTGCAGTTCGCCGGAACCACACTCAGCGGCGCACCGTTCAATGGCGCCAGCCTGCAGGGCAGGCCGGCGGTCTTGTGGTTCTGGACGCCGTGGTGCCCGTTCTGCAACGGCGAAGCCGCCAGCCTGAGCCAGGTGGCGGCCGCCAATCCGCGGGTCACCTTCGTGGGCGTTGCGGCGCACTCCGATGTTGGCGCGATGCAGAACTTCGTCTCGAAGTACAACCTGAATTTCACCAACCTCAACGACGCTGACGGCGCGATCTGGGCCCGCTACAACGTGCCCTGGCAGCCGGCGTGGGTGTTCTATCGCGCGGACGGCTCGTCCACCTTTGTGAACAACCCCACCGCGTCCATGTCCCAGCAGGAGCTGGCCGGCCGCGTCGCCGCGCTGACGTCCTAACCCCGTGGATCGCGGTCTCGTCGGTCTGGCCTTCGCGGCGGGATTGGTGGCGGCGCTGAATCCGTGCGGGTTCGCCATGCTGCCCGCGTACCTGCTTCTGGTGGTGCGCGGGCGGCGGTCCGAACGGCGGGGGCTGGCCCCGATCGGGCGCGCGCTCGCCGCCACCCTGGGAATGGCGCTGGGCTTCCTGACGGTATTCGGCCTGTTCGGGGCACTCACCATCTCGGCGGCCTCGACGGTCCAGCGCTACCTGCCGTACGGGACCGTGGTGATCGGTGTGGTGCTGGTGTTGCTCGGGGGGTGGCTGCTGTCGGGGCGAGAGTTGACGGCCCTGACGCCCCGCCCGCTCGGTGTTCGCTGGGCGCCGACCGTTCGGCTGGGGTCCATGTACGGCTACGGCGTCAGCTATGCGATCGCGTCTTTGTCGTGCACCATCGGGCCCTTTCTGGCGGTCACTGGTGCTGGTTCGGAAGCCGGGGTTCGCAGCGGCTCGATTGTTCAAGGCGTCTTGGTCTACCTCGCCTACGTCGCGGGCCTGACCCTGATCGTCGGCGTCCTGGCCATTGCGGCCGCCACGGCCAGCTCGGCGCTGGCCGACCGCCTGCGTCGGATCTTGCCGTTCGTGAACCGGATCAGCGGCGCGCTGCTGGTCCTGGTCGGTCTGTATGTGGGCTACTACGGGGTCTACGAGCTTCGCCTGTTCAGCGCCGCGCGGATCGACCCGCGGGACGCGGTGATCACCGCGGCCGGCCGCGTGCAGGGTGTCCTGGCCGGCTGGGTGTACCAGCACGGCGCGTGGCCATGGTTGGTGGTGTTGCTCCTGCTGGTGATCGGCGTGCTAGCCGGGGGCTGGTATCGGCGGGTGCGGCGGGAGGGCCGGGTTGACGTCACGGCGCACCAATATGACACTTGAAATGACATCAGAATAGTGTCACCATGACACCATGGACTTGCAGCCGTACGTCGACGCCGTTCGTCACGAGTTGAGCGTGGCCGCGGCGGCCGCCGGCGACGCCGCGCAGGAATTGGCCGGCCGGCTGAGCGCCCCGCTCGAGTCGGCGATCCGGCTGGCACTGCTGGAGGCGCTGTCGGCCGCCGCCGACGAGATCACCCGAGAGCTGGCACCGGGATCCGTGGAGGTCCGGTTGCGAGGCCGCGACCCGGAGTTCGTCGTCATCGCTCCGCCCGACGACGAACCCATCGGAAGCGCGGACGTCCCGCATGCCGAGGAGAGGGTGTTCTCCGCCCAATCCGACGACGGGGACCCCTGGCGGGTCACCCTTCGGCTACCGGAGGGATTGCGTGCGGGCGTCGAGGGGGCAGCCCGCCGCGAGGGAGCGTCGTTGAACAGCTGGCTGGTCCGGGCCGCAGCTGCAGCCGTTCAGGGAGCCGTCGAAGGGGCCAGTCAGGGAGTCAGTCAAGTGGCCGGCTATGACCGCTCCACCCGACCCGCTGGCAAGCGCGTAACCGGCTGGGTGCGCTGACACGCCGAAGAAATCGAAGGAGACCAAAATGCCGACGTTTGAAACCCCGGAGCCGATCACCGTCCGGATCGAGGCCGGCGGTGGTTCGATCCGGCTGGCGGCGACCGACCGCGCCGACACCGTCGTCGAGGTGCGACCTCGCGACGAATCGCGGAGCTCGGACGTCTGGGCGGCCGAGCAGACCCGGGTGGACTTCCACGACGGAACACTGGCGGTCTGCGGCGCCAAACGCGGGCTGCCGCTGTTTCGGGGCGGGGCCATCGACGTCGAGATCGCACTGCCGGCACGGTCGCGGCTGCACGCGTCGCTGGCGTCCGCCGACATGCGCGCCGAGGGGGAATTCGCCGACTTCCGGTTCGCGGGGGGCAGTGGCGACGTCGAGGTCGATGTTGTCACGCGAGAGATCAAGGCCACCAACGCATCCGGGTCGTTGACCGTGCACATCGCGGAATGCGGAGCCGCGGTCGCCACCGCCTCGGGCACGGTGACGATCGGGGACCTCGACGGCGATCTGAAATTCAAGTCCGCCAGCGGTTCGCTGACCGTCGAACGTCTGCGCGGCGCCGTGAAGGCGCGGACGGCGTCGGGATCGGTGACCGTCGCCGCGGCGGTGCGCGGCGCCGTGTCGGCGCACACCGGCAGCGGTGAGGTTGCGGTTGGGGTCGTCGAGGGTACCGCCGTCCGGCTCGACATCAGCACCGCGTCCGGCAACATCGCCAGCGCGCTGCAGTCGGCCGATGGCCCCGAGCACGGTGACGAAACCCTGGTCCTACACGTGCGCAGCGGCTCCGGAGGTGTGGACATTCACCGGGCGAGCCCGGCCCGCGAAACCGTCGGCTAGGCAGGGCCGGCAGGGCTGGCCGGGGCTACCTGATCCAGCCGCGCCGCCGACCCCAGAGGTCGCGCACCAACACGACGAGCACCAGGGTGGCGAACCCGATCAGAAACAAGTTCTCGATATGGCCGACGTGGTTGCCGCGCAGCATCGCCAGCAGTAATCCGACGGCGCATATGCCGGCGATGTGCCAGGTGCGGACGTTGATCGCGCTCCACCCCCACTGAGCGGATGGCACGTCAGCGGGGTCGACGCCGGTGAAGTGCTCTACCTCGGTACTGGCCACGGCAACTCCTCCGAATCGGATTGGCTATCTGATCACCAGATTCTGGCACACGCCGCGGCCAACCGTTCGCGTGTCCGGACGGCTGGCCGCGGCGACTCCCTCGCGACGGGTCACATCGGGGGCATCAGCACGGTGTCGATCATGTACACCGTCGCGTTCGCGGTCTGCACGCCACCGCAGACAACCGACGCATTGTTCACGCGCATGCCGTTGCCCGAGCCGGTTACGGTCACCGGGGCGCCCTGAAGTGTGTTGTGGGTGCCGCCGACCTGAGCCGGGCTCAGCTGTCCGGCAACCACGTGGTAGGTGAGGATCTTATTCAGAAGCGGCGCATTGGTTTTCAGCGAATCGAGGGTCGCCGCGTCGAGCTTGCTGAACGCCTGATCCGTGGGAGCGAAGACCGTGTACTGGCCGTTGTCGAGCGTGTCCACCAGGTTGACCTGCGGATTGAGCTTCCCCGACAGCGCCGAGGTCAGCGTCGTCAGCATCGGGTTGTTCGACGCCGCCACCGCAACCGGATCGTTCGCCATTCCGGCGACCGATCCCGGCCCTGTGGGCACCTGCTGCGCATAGGCCGCGCACCCGGGTCCCACCAGATTGGTTGCGGGAGCGGCGGTTACCGTCGGAGCGACGACGACTGCGAGACCTACGGCGGCGGCTGCCGCGAAACCGGTTGCCGTCATTGCTTTTTTGTTGGATTTCATGGCGATAGACCCCTCGGTGATCGGCGACGATCTTTTGCCGCCTGAATTTCTATGACATCAGTGATTCGGAGCCGCAGCCAATCCGGATTGGTCGCAGCGAATTTCCGATCATCCGTAGGTGCACGAATACACCTGCAGGCCACGGCTGGGGCGCAACTCGAGCGTCCCGGCCGTGGCCTGGTCGCCGGCGAGGACTTGGTGCGACATCGGCGGTCCGTCGACCGCGAGCGTCGTCGACTTTCCGTCCCGGGTCACCGTGACGGTTCCGGTCCCGCCGACGACGACGTAGACGTTCTTGGCGTGGTATTTGAGCCTGAGGCGTGAGTCATCGCTGTCGGGCGTCGCGCCCTGGTAGTCGAGCGACCACGGCCCGCTCAGCGCGAAGGTATCGGCGGGTTGCGTCGCAGGGTAGTTGAACGTTGCGGACCCCTGGTCGTACACGCCGCCGCCCGCGAAGTTGACCATCTTGCCAACGCCGAAATAAGTCTCGGGCGTCAAGCCGGCGGCGGGTGTTGTGTCGGCGGCGTCCACCGGGGCCGGCAGTGCTGTGTCGCGATTGGCGTCGACGAGCAACTGCCTGATCAGCTTTTCGGTTGCGTCGTAGCCCCCTTCGCCGAATTTGATGTGCCGCACGGTGCCGGTGGCGTCGATCAGATACTCGGCCGGCCAGTACCGGTTGCGGTAGTTCGTCCAGGTGGCCAGCCGGTTATCCAACGCGACCGGATACGTGATGTGCAGGTCTGCCACGCCGGCCGCCACGTTGTCCGGGACTTTTTCGAACGCATATTCCGGGGTGTGCACGCCGATGACCTCGAGACCGCTGTTCTTGTAGGCCCGATACCAGCCGATGACGTGCGGGATGGCGCGCTGGCAGTTGATGCAGGAATACGCCCAGAAGTCGACGAGGACGACGTGGCCCCGCAGCGAGCGCAGGTCGATTGGTTTGTCGCCGGGTGTGTTCAGCCAGGCGGTGATCCCCTTGATGTCGGGTGCAGATCCGCAGTCCTCGAGTTGCGGGGCGCCGTCGGTGCAGTTCGACAACTTCGCGTTCTGGTCGTTCACGATCCCGCCAAGATTGAGCTTTTGCCGGATCTGGGAGGTCCTCGCCGCCGACCTTGCGCTGCAATGCACTTGTGTAGTCGGGGATGCCGCGCTGCAGCGTCGCGGGCAGGTCGAACACCAGAGCCACGGCCAGCAGGATCGTCACGATCCCCGCCCCAATGCGGATCTCACGCTGACGACGACGAAACGCCTTGACCCGCTCCGCCACTCGCCGGCCGGCGAGTGCGAAGAACAGCAACGGGACCGCGGCGCCAACAGCGAATGCGCAGGTGAGTACGACGGTGTTCGGGCCGACGGTGGAGGTGGCCCCGGCCACGATGATCGCTGCCAAAACCGGGCCCGCGCACGGCACATAGAGCACGCCCAACGCCAGGCCGAGGCCGAAACCGTTGCCTGCGGTGTTGATGTGCTTTTGCGGGATGCGGGAGAACGGCCTCTCCAGCAGTTGCTCGAACCGGGGGAAGATCAGGCCGAGACCGATTGCCGTCAGGGCGACCAGTGCCACCCAGCGAATCGCGTCCTCGCGCAGATGCAGCAGGGACAGCAAGGCCGATCCCGCGAGGGTGACCACGCTGAAGCTCGCTACCAGGCCGGCGATCACCCGGTAGGGGCGCGGGACCCCGGATAGTCGACGTTTCGGCCTGGCCGGCGTGGTGGCCGTGGTGGCCGTGGTAGCGATGGCGACGCCGGCCGCGGAGTCCGGGGGAGCGGGCGGCGTCGCGTCGGTGGCGGCGCTGCGTGCGCCGGAGAAGAAGATCACCGGCAATACCGGCAGGATGCACGGGGAAATCCCGGTAATCAAGCCCCCGACGAGGCCGATAACTGCGAGTGTCAGCATGCCGGTTATTCGCGGCCAAACCGGCGTTGGATTGGCGTGTAATCCCCGAATGACAATGAAAGATGTTGCACAACAAAATTTTTGAAAGTATTTCTGAACATCGCCCACCGCGACCGAGCCCGAAGACGGCCCCGTCGAATCCGACGTGCCGCCGGCGATTGTGGGCCCCGCGATCTCTATTCGGTTGCTATTCGGTGCCGTCCGCACCGTGGATGGGCGCGCCCGGGCACGGGTTCGTTCGGTGAGCCGCGCAGTCGCCCATTCAGTGCACAATGAGTAAGTGACCAACCCGATGGGCCCGATGGCCCCGACGGCCCCAGCGCAGGCCGAACGCCGTCTGCGCGTGCTGGTTTTGGGCAGCACCGGCTCCATCGGTACCCAGGCGCTCGAGGTCATCGCAGCCAATCCGGACCGCTTCGAGGTCGTCGGGCTGGCCGCCGGGGGCGCGAATCTGGACACGTTGCTGCGGCAGCGCGCGGCGACCGGCGTCAGCAACATCGCCATTGCCGACGATCACGCGGCGCAGCTGGCCGCCCGAGAAATCGGCAGCGTCCCCTACCAGGGGCCCGGTGCGGCCACCCGGCTGATCGAGGAGACCGAGGCCGATGTTGTGCTCAATGCCCTGGTCGGGGCATTGGGCCTGCGACCGACGCTGGCCGCGCTTGCCTCGGGCGCCCGGCTGGCGCTGGCCAACAAGGAATCGCTGGTCGCGGGGGGGCCTTTGGTGCTGCGGGCCGCGCAGCCGGGTCAGATCGTGCCCGTCGACTCCGAACATTCCGCGCTGGCCCAGTGCCTGCGGAGCGGAGCCCCCGAGGAAGTGGCCAAGCTGGTGTTGACCGCGTCCGGCGGGCCGTTTCGGGGCTGGGCGGCAGCCGACCTCGAGGGTGTCACCCCGGAGCAGGCCGGCGCCCACCCGACCTGGTCGATGGGACCGATGAACACGCTCAACTCGGCGTCGCTGGTCAACAAGGGGCTGGAGCTCATCGAGACCCACCTGCTGTTCGGCATTCCTTACGACCGGATCGAGGTGGTCGTCCACCCCCAGTCGATCATTCATTCGATGGTCACCTTCATCGATGGCTCGACGGTGGCCCAGGCCAGCCCCCCGGACATGAAGCTGCCCATTTCGCTGGCGCTGGGCTGGCCGCGGCGGGTAGGCGGCGCCGCCCTGGCCTGCGATTTCAGCACCGCTTCTAGCTGGGAGTTCGAGCCACTGGACACCGACGTCTTCCCCGCGGTCGAGCTGGCTCGGCACGCCGGCGAAATCGGCGGCTGCATGACCGCCGTCTACAACGCTGCCAACGAAGAGGCGGCGGCAGCATTCCTGTCGGGCCGCATCGGTTTCCCCGCCATCGTCGGCGCGATCGCCGACGTGTTGCAAGCAGCGGACCAATGGGCCGCTTTACCAGCTACCGTGGATGACGTGCTCGACGCGCAGCGCTGGGCCCGCGAGCGAGCGCAGCGCGCGGTCACCAGTACCAGCCCCACCAGAACCAGATCCACCACAACCACCCCGGTGCCACAAATGGTCTCAGAAAGGTCCTGACAGCCAGATGATGTTCGTTCTCGGCATTGTGCTGTTCGCCCTCGCCATCCTGATATCCGTGGCGCTGCACGAATGTGGCCACATGTGGGTCGCACGCGCCACCGGCATGAAGGTGCGCCGCTATTTCGTCGGCTTCGGCCCCACGCTGTGGTCAACCCGGCGCGGCGAAACGGAGTACGGCGTCAAGGCCGTCCCGCTGGGCGGCTTCTGCGACATCGCCGGCATGACCACGGTCGAGGAACTGGAGCCCGACGAAGAAGACCGCGCGATGTACAAGCAAGCGACCTGGAAGCGCGCCGCGGTGCTCTTCGCCGGGCCCGGGATGAACTTCGTGATTTGCCTGGTGCTCATCTACGCCATCGCACTGGCGTGGGGGCTGCCCAACCTGCACCCGCCCACCAAAGCGGTCATCGGCGAAACCGCTTGCGTCGCGCCGGAGGTATCACCGGGCAAGCTCGGGAACTGCACCGGTCCGGGTCCGGCTGCGCTGGCCGGAATTCACACCGGCGACGTCGTCGTCAAGGTTGGCGACACTCCGGTGTCCAGCTTCGACGACATGGCCGCCGCGGTGCGCAAGTTGCACGGCACCGTTCCGGTCGTCGTCGAGCGGAACGGCGCCACGATCACCACCTACGTCGACGTGACGCCCACCCAGCGCTACATCTCCAACGGGTCCAACGGGCAGGGGGGTCAGGCCCAGCCGGCCACGGTCGGTGCCATCGGGGTGGGCGCTCCCCGCTCCGCGCCCACCCAGTACGGCGTGTTCTCCGCCGTCCCCGCCACGTTCGTCTTCGCCGGCCAACTGAGCGTCGAGGTGGGCAAGTCGCTGGTGACGATCCCCACCAAGGTGGGCGCGTTGGTCCACGCCATCGGCGGGGGTCAGCGCGACCCGGGAACGCCGATGAGCGTGGTCGGCGCCAGCATCATCGGCGGCGACACCGTCGATCACGGGCTGTGGGTGGCGTTCTGGTTCTTCCTGGCTCAGTTGAACCTCATCCTGGGCGCCATCAACCTGGTGCCGTTGTTGCCGTTCGACGGCGGCCACATCGCCATCGCGGTGTTCGAGAAGATCCGCAACATGATCCGAACGGCGCGCGGCAAGGTTGTGGCCGCGCCGGTGAACTATCTCAAGCTCATGCCCGCGACGTATGTCGTCCTGGTCTTCGTGGTCGGGTACATGCTGCTGACCGTCACCGCCGATCTGGTCAACCCGATCCGGCTCTTCCAGTAATCGACCCGGCCCACCTACCGAACCAGAGAGAAGGGGCGCAAATGACCGTTGGCCTGGGCATGCCGAAACCTCCGGCGCCCACGCTTGCCCCCCGCCGCGAAACCCGTCAACTGATGGTCCGTGACGTCGGGGTCGGCAGCGACTTTCCGATTTCGGTGCAGTCGATGTGCACCACCAAGACCCACGACGTCAACTCGACGCTGCAGCAGATTGCCGAGTTGACCGCGACCGGCTGCGACATCGTCCGAGTGGCCTGCCCGCGCCAGGAGGATGCCGACGCGCTGGCCGAGATCGCTCGGCACAGCCAGATCCCGGTGATCGCCGACATCCATTTCCAGCCGAAGTACATCTTCGCCGCCATCGACGCCGGGTGCGCCGCCGTGCGGGTAAACCCCGGCAACATCAAGGAATTCGACGGCCGGGTCGGCGAGGTCGCCAAGGCGGCCGGTGCGGCCGGGATCCCGATCCGCATCGGCGTCAACGCCGGTTCGCTGGACAAGCGGTTCATGCAGAAGTACGGCAAGGCCACGCCGGAGGCGCTGGTGGAGTCGGCGTTGTGGGAGGCCTCGCTGTTCGAGGAGCACGGCTTCGGCAACATCAAGATCAGCGTCAAGCACAACGACCCGGTTGTCATGGTCGCCGCCTACGAGCAGTTGGCCGCCCAGTGCGACTACCCGCTGCACCTCGGTGTCACCGAGGCCGGCCCCGCCTTCCAGGGCACCATCAAGTCCGCGGTCGCCTTCGGCGCGCTGCTGTCGCGGGGCATTGGCGACACCATCAGGGTGTCCCTGTCGGCGCCGCCGGTCGAGGAAGTCAAGGTCGGCAATCAGATCCTCGAATCGCTGAACCTGCGGCCGCGTTCGCTGGAGATCGTGTCCTGCCCGTCCTGCGGTCGCGCTCAGGTCGACGTCTACACCCTGGCCAACGAGGTCAGCGCCGGCCTGGACGGTCTCGAGGTGCCGCTGCGAGTCGCGGTGATGGGCTGCGTCGTGAATGGTCCGGGCGAGGCCAGGGAGGCCGACCTGGGCGTCGCATCGGGCAACGGCAAGGGCCAGATCTTCGTCAAGGGTGAGGTGATCAAGACCGTGCCCGAATCTCAGATCGTCGAGACGCTGATCGAGGAAGCCATGCGGCTGGCCTCGGAAATGCAGGAAATGGAAGCCGCGAACGAATCCGATAACGGTCCTGGCGCGACAGCGAGCGGTCCGCCAATTGTGTCCGTAAGCTGAGAGGCTCAGCCCCCCTGTACCGGCCCGCGCACCACAGAGAGTTCTTCAGATGTCGGCTCCCCCTGTCCTTCGCCTCATCGGTGAGCGACGGGTGTCCGTGGTCCGCGACGTCGCCGCCGTGTGGCGGGTGTTCGACGACGACCCCGTCGGGTCGTGCATGGTGGCTGCGCGGGTCGCTGACTACGGCATCGATCCGAATTCGATTGGCGGAGAGCTGTGGACGCGGCGCGGCCCGGAGGAGTCGCTGTGCTTCGCCGGTGCCAACCTGATCCCGCTGCGCGGCGAACTGGTCGACCTGAATACGTTCGCCGACGAGGCGATGAGCGGAACCCGTCGCTGTTCGTCGCTGGTCGGTAGGGCCGACCTGGTGCTGCCGATGTGGCAGCGGCTCGAGTCGGCTTGGGGGCCGGCGCGTGACGTCCGCGATCGCCAACCGCTGATGGCGCTCACCAGCCACCCGAGCTGCGATATCGACACCGAGGTGCGCCAGGTCCGGCCGGACGAGCTGGACGCCTATCTGGTGGCGGCGGTCGACATGTTCATCGGCGAGGTCGGCGTCGACCCCCGGCTCGGCGACGGCGGGCGCGGCTACCGGCGCCGGGTCGCCAGCCTGATCGCGGCCGGACGTGCCTGGGCGCGCTTCGAGGACGGTCAGGTCATCTTCAAGGCCGAAGTGGGCTCGCAGTCTCCGGGGGTCGGGCAGATCCAGGGGGTCTGGGTGCATCCCGAACGGCGCGGCCTGGGCCTGGGCACTGCTGGGACCGCAACGGTGGCCGCCGTCATCGTCGGCGCCGGGCGCATCGCCAGCCTGTACGTGAACAACTTCAACACGGTGGCCCGTGCCGTGTACGACCGCATCGGGTTCGCCGAGGTGGGCACGTTCGCGACCGTCCTGCTGGACTGAGCCTGCGCTGCGCTAACGGGGAAGCGCGAGCGTAACGGGACAAGGGGAGCTCCGGGGAGCTCCGGGAATGCCAGGAATTTTGGCCGGGTTTTCGCCATGGCGTTACGGCGGCGGCCGAATGGCATCGCCTAACATCAGCCTCAATGGCAACTTTAACCTCATCAGTATCACGGGCGGTGGGTCTGGTCGCCGTGGTCGTGATCGCCGCCGTGGGACCGGCATGCACCCCCCGGCCCGAGGGTCCCGGCCCGGCCGCCGACAAGTTCTTCCGCGCACTGTCCATCGGCGACACAGCCACGGCCGCGCAGCTCAGCGATAACCCCAACGAAGCCCGCGAAGCGCTCAACGCGGCCTGGGCCGGATTGCAGGCCACCCATTTGGACGCGCAGATCCTCAGCTCGAAGTACGCGGAGGACACGGGCACGATCGCCTATCGCTTCACCTGGCATCTGCCCAAGAACCGGACCTGGAGCTACGACGGCCAGCTGAAGATGGCCCGCGACGAGGGGCGCTGGGAGGTTCGCTGGACGGCCAACGGGCTGCATCCCAAGCTGGGTGAGCACCAGACGTTCGCCTTGCGCGCCGATCAGCCGCGCCGGGCGTCGGTCAACGAACTCGGGGGCAGCGACGTGCTGGCCCCGGGCTACCTGTACCACTACACGCTGGACGCCTCACTGGCCGGGCCGGCGCTGATCGGGACGGTGAACGCGGTGGTGGGCGCGCTTCGCCCGTTCAACGACAGCCTCAACGACCCGCAGTTGCTCGCCGAACAAGCCAGCTCCTCGACGCAGCCGTTGGACCTGGTCACGCTGCATCCCGACGACAACGACAAAGTGTTCCCGGCGATCGGCAGGCTGCCCGGGGTCGTGGTCACGCCCCAGGCCGACATGCTGCCGACCGACCCCCATTTCGCACCGGCCATCATCGCCGAAGTGAAGAAGGCCGTGATCGACCAGCTCGACGGCCAGGCGGGCTGGCGGGTGGTCAGCGTCAACCAGAACGGCGTCGACGTCGCGGTTCTGCAGGAGGTGGAAGGGTCGCCGGCGCCGTCGGTCTCGATCACGCTGGACCGGACCGTGCAGAACGCCGCCCAGCATGCGGTGGATACCCGCGGCGGCAAAGCGATGATCGTGGTGATCAAACCGTCGACCGGGGAGATTCTCGCGATCGCGCAGAACGCGGGGGCCAACGCCGACGGCCCGCTCGCCACCACCGGTCTGTTCCCGCCCGGGTCGACCTTCAAGATGGTCACCGCCGGCGCGGCCGTCGACCGTGACATGGCCACGCCCAACACCATGCTGGGCTGCCCCGGCCACCTCGACATCGGGCACCGCACCATCCCCAATTACGGTGGCTTCGATCTCGGCGTGGTGCCGTTGTCCCGTGCGTTCGCCAGTTCGTGCAACACGACGTTCGCCGAGCTGAGCAGCAGGCTGCCGCCGCGTGGCCTGACCCAGGCGGCCCGCCAGTACGGGATCGGGCTGGATTATCAGGTCGACGGGATCGCCACGGTCACCGGATCGGTGCCGCCGACGGTGGACCTGGCCGAGCGCACCGAGGACGGCTTCGGCCAGGGCAAGGTGCTGGCCAGTCCGTTCGGCATGGCCCTGGTGGCCGCCACGGTGGCCGCCGGTAAGACCCCGGTGCCGCAACTGATCGCCGGGCGGCCGACCACGGTCGACGGCGACGACAACACACCCATCAGCCCGAAGATGATCGACGCGCTGCGGCCGATGATGCGCCTGGTGGTGACCAATGGCACCGCCAAGGAGATCGCCGGCTGTTGTGGCGAGGTATTCGGTAAGACCGGTGAGGCCGAATTCCCCGGCGGATCACATTCGTGGTTCGCCGGCTACCGCGGCGACCTGGCGTTTGCGTCGTTGATCGTCGGGGGTGGCAGCTCGGAATACGCGGTCCGGATGACCAAAGTCATGTTCGAGTCGATGCCGCCGGGTTTTCTAGGCTAGCTCCGGCCTAGGAGGGCGCTGCTAATCCCGGGACACCGGTAAATTTGCGGGGTAGGCGCAACGTCGGGAAAGGTCATGACGGATACCGGTGGAGAAATGGTCGCGTTACGGGTCTCGGACGCCGACCGCAACGGCACAATGCGGCGACTGCACAACGCGGTCGCGCTCGGGCTGATCGATATCCACGAGTTCGAGCAACGCTCGTCACGCGTGGCCTACGCGCGTACCCGAAGCGAGCTGGACGGGCTCGTCGGTGACCTGCCCGGGCCAGGCGCGATCGTCACGTCCGCGGCCGACCGGGTGGAACTGCGTGGCTGGGCCGGGTCGCTGAAGCGCCACGGCGAATGGATCGTGCCCACTCGGCTGGCGCTGGTGCGTCGGCTGGGATCCGTCGAACTCGACCTCACCAAGGCACGCTTCGCCGGTCCGGTTGTGGTCATCGAACTCGACATGAAATTCGGCTCGGCGGAGATCCGGTTGCCCGACGGCGCCAGCGCCTCGATCGACGACGTTGAGGTTTATGTGGGCAGCGCCAGCGACCGGCGCAAAAACCCGCCGGCGGAGGGCACGCCGCATGTCGTGCTGACCGGCCGGATGACGTGCGGCTCGGTGGTCATTCGGGGACCGCGCCGTTCGATTCTGCGCCGGCCCGGACGTCACGATTAAGCTAGCGGTCATGCCTGCTCGCACCGCGCTTTCCCCCGGAGTGTTGTCGCCGACTCTGCCGGTGCCCAAGCTGATCCCGCGCCCCGAATACGTCGGCAAGTCGACGGCGCAAGAGGGCACCGAGCCGTGGGTTCAGACACCGGAAGTGATCGAGAAGATGCGCGTCGCCGGCCGCATCGCGGCAGGGGCGCTGGCCGAGGCGGGCAAGGCCGTCGCGCCCGGTGTGACGACCGACGAACTGGACCGGATCGCGCACGAATACATGGTGGACCACGGTGCCTATCCATCGACGCTGGGCTACAAGGGATTCCCGAAGTCGTGCTGCACTTCGCTCAACGAGGTCATCTGTCACGGCATCCCCGACTCGACGATCATCGCCGACGGCGACATCGTCAACATCGACGTCACCGCCTACATCGATGGCGTGCACGGCGACACCAACGCGACGTATCTGGCCGGCGACGTCTCCGAAGAACACCGGCTGCTCGTGGAGCGAACCCGGGAGGCGACGATGCGCGCAATCAACGCCGTCAAACCGGGGCGCGCGTTGTCGGTCATCGGTCGCGTCATCGAGTCGTACGCAAATCGGTTCGGATACAACGTGGTTCGTGACTTCACCGGCCACGGAATCGGCACCACGTTTCACAACGGGCTGGTCGTCTTGCACTACGATCAGCCGACTGTCGCGACAGTCATGCAGCCGGGCATGACATTTACCATCGAGCCGATGATCAACCTCGGCGCGCTGGATTACGAAATCTGGTCGGACGGCTGGACGGTGGTCACCAAGGACCGCAAGTGGACAGCTCAGTTCGAGCACACGCTGTTGGTCACCGATACCGGCGTGCAGATCCTCACATTGCCATGAATCACCCCGCGCGGGCAGCGCGCAGCTTTGACCCGCGAGCAGACGCAAAGGCCCCCATTTTCGGCCAGATACGGGGGCTTTTGCGTCTGCTCGCCACGAAAGGGTGAGCGGCGCTCTGCTGGTGGCGGGCACCAGCTCCGACGCCGGGAAATCCATGGTGGTCGCGGGCCTTTGCCGGCTGCTGGCGCGCCGTGGGATTCGGGTCGCGCCGTTCAAGGCACAGAACATGTCCAACAATTCCGCGGTCACGATCGAGGGCGGCGAGATCGGCCGGGCACAGGCAATGCAGGCCAGGGCCGCGGGGCTGGAACCCAGCGTGCGATTCAACCCGATCTTGCTGAAGCCGGGCAGTGACCGCACGTCGCAACTGGTGGTCCGCGGCCAGGTTACCGACTCGGTCACCGCCACCGGCTACCTCGCGCATCGCGACCGGCTCGCCCATATCGTGATTGACGAATTAACCTGCCTGCGTGACGAATTCGACGCAGTGATCTGTGAGGGAGCCGGTTCGCCAGCCGAAATCAACTTGCGGGCAACGGATCTGGCCAACATGGGGCTGGCCCGGGCCGCCGATCTGCCGGTGGTCTTGGTCGGCGACATCGATCGCGGCGGCCTGCTGGCGCATCTGTTCGGGACACTCGCTGTGCTCGAACCCGACGACCAGGCGCACATAGCGGGTTTCATCGTCAACAAGTTCCGCGGCGACCCCGCGCTGCTGGAACCGGGTTTGCGGCAGCTGCTCGCCATGACCGGCCGCCCCACGTACGGCGTGCTGCCCTACCACGACCAGCTCTGGCTCGACGCCGAGGACTCGCTGTCAGTGCTCGCCGATCGGGTGGTCGGCACACCGTCGCCCCCGCGCGGCGACGAATGGTTGCGGGTGGCCGCGATCCGGCTGCCCCGAATCTCCAATTCCACCGACATCGAAGCGCTGGCATGTGAACCGGGCGTGCTGGTGCGTTGGGTCACCAAGCCCGCCGACTTGGCCGACAGCGACCTAATCGTGATCCCCGGTAGCAAAGCGACCGTCGTCGACCTGTCATGGTTGCGAGAGCGCGGCCTGGCCGACGCGATCGCCGAGCATGCCCGGGCCGACAAACCGGTGCTCGGTCTCTGCGGCGGGTTCCAGATGCTGTGCCGGCGGATCGAGGACGCTGTCGAGTCCGCAGCCGGCGACGTCGAAGGGCTGGGGCTGCTGGATGCCGACATCGTCTTCGGCGCGACAAAGATCCTGCGCCGCTGGCCAAGGCCGCTCAGCGGATATGAGATCCACCACGGGCGGCTGGTGCGGTGCGCCGAAGCGTGCTGGTTCGGCGCCGAGTCCGAAAGCCACGGCATCATGCGCGGCGCCGTGTTCGGCACCCACTGGCACGGCCTGCTCGACAACGACGAGTTCCGCCGGGCCTGGCTGGCCGGGGTCGCACATGCCGCCGGTCGCACCGGATTCGTTGTCGCCGGGGACGTCGATGTCGCCGGGCGGCGTGATGCCCAACTGGACGTCATGGCCGACCTCTTGGCCTCGCACGTGAACCTTGACGCGATTTGCGCCCTGCTCGACGATCCGCCGCCACGGCGACCGCACCTAGCCAGCGAGCTGCGGCGGTAAGTTGCCGCCGTCCGCCGTCGGGGCATCGAAGCGGCCCCAGCGATCGTAATCTGTTGTGCGACAGAGATTCCGCGCGGGTGGGCGAACCCGGATCGGACGGCCGGGTCGGGTTTGTCGGAGGTTTCCGGGCTATTTGAATTCAGGCTTTCTACCGCGGCCGTAGTGGACCGCCCATTTATATTCAAAAGCCGGATCTGTGTCTTCCCCGAAAACGCGGGTGCGATGCAATTGTTAGCGGTACCGTGCCTCTGTCGGGCTACTGAACGACGACCGCGTAATGGTTGCTTTAAGGGTTGCCGTTTGGCTGAGAGGCGGACATGTCAGTCGTGGTCAAACCTCCGTGCACCACCACCGTGGTGTCCGGTGTCTGCGACTGGGTGCACCGGCCAGACGGTGCCTGGCCAGGGAATATTCGCAATCTGCATGTCCCCGCCGCCCCACCGGCGGCGCCACGCGACGGTCCAGCTGAATGGGGGCCGTTGGCGTGAGCTTTATGGTTTTGCCGCCGGAGATCAACTCGTATCGAATGTTTTCGGGTGCGGGTTCGGGTCCGATGCTGGCTGCGGCCGCGGCCTGGGATGGGCTGGCCGGTGAGCTGACGTCGGCGGCATCGTCGTTTGGTTCGGTGACGTCGACGTTGGTCGGGGGCTGGTGGCAGGGCGCCTCGTCGCGGGCGATGTTGGGTGCGTCGGCCCCGTATGTCGGGTGGTTGAGCGCGGCGGCGAGTCAGGCCGAGCTCGCGGCCGACCAGGCTCGGGTGGCGGCGGGCGCTTTCGAGGCGGCGTTGGCGGCGACGGTTCACCCGACGGTGTTGGCGGCGAATCGGTCCGGCTTGGTGCAGCTGGTATTCGCCAATCTGTTCGGGCAGAATGCGCCGGCGATTGCGGCTGTCGAGGCCGAGTACGAGCAGATGTGGGCCCAGGACGTGGCCGCGATGGCGGGCTATCACTCCGGGGTGTCGGCCGTCGCGTCGTTGCTGACGCCGTGGCGTAATTCGCTGCAGGGTTTTGCGAGTCAGCTCAGCGGTGTGTTGTCGGGCGGCAGCGGCGGCGGCGGCGGTGGTGGCGGCGGTGGTGGCGCTGTGAGCAGCGGCGCCAATGGCAGCTCCGGTGGTGCGAGCGGCAGTGCTAGCTCGAGCGCCGGCTCCAATTCTGCGAACGCTACTAATTCTGCCAACGCCGCTAACTCTGCCAACGCGGGTGCGGCGAGCTTGGTTGGTGGTGGCTCGCCTGCGGCGACGCCGCTGGCCGCGAGTTCGACTGCCGCGGCGCCGGCCGGTGGCGTTGTGGCTGGGGCGAGTTCGTCGGCTGCAAGCGCGGCGGGGTCGGGCGCGGCTGGCGTCAACACGGGCGCGGCGAGCTTGGTTGGCGGGAACACGTCGAGCTCGACCGCGGCCGGGACCAGTGCTAACGCCACGTCCGGGACGGCGGTCACCGGCACTCCGGTGGCCGCCGGTAATAGCGCTTCCGCGGCGGCGCCGGCCAGTAGTTCCGGGAGTTCCGCGGCTGCGGCGCCGGCCAGTAGTTCCGGGACCGCGTCGGCGGCCGGTGGTAGTCCTGCCACCACGGGTGCGGACACCAGTTCTGCGGCAGCGACGTCGGCCAATGCCAGCTCCGCGACCGCTGCTCCCGCCAGTAGTTCCGGGGCCGCGGCGCCGGCCAGTAGTTCTGCTGCGACCGCGCCGGCCAGTAGTTCTGCTGCGACCGCGCCGGCCAGTAGTTCTGCCGCGACCGCGCCGGCCAGTAGTTCTGCCGCGACGACGCCGGCCAGTAGTTCCGGGGCCGCGCCGCCGGCCAGCAGTTCAGGGACCGCGACCACGCCGGACAGCGGTTCCGGCACTTCCGGGACCACGACACCGTCCAGCGGAAGCTCCGCGACCGCGGCTCCCGCCGGCGGAAGTTCCACAGCCGCAGCTTCTGCCGGTGGTAGTTCTGCCGCGACGGCGCCGACCAGCAGCTCGGCGACTTCCGGGGCCGCGCCGCCGCCCAGCAGTTCGGGGGCCTCGGCGGCCGGTGGCGGTTCGGGCGGCTCGTCGGCCTCGCTCGGTGACCCCACGAAGCCAACCGGTGGCAGTTCGGCTGCCGCGTCGGCGGACCTCGGTGACCCCACGCCGAACCGCACCAGTTCCAACGTGGGTGCCAGCGGGTCCAGCGGCACAACCACGGGCACGTCCAACGGCGGAAACCTGTCCAGCGCTGGTGGCTCGAGCGCCACCGGGACCGGACCATACAGCTCGGGTTACAGCGACTCGAACAACTCCAACAGCAACCAGGGCAGCGGTAACACAGGCGGCGGCAACCAGGGCAACAACAACTCGGGCGGCGGTAACTCCGGCAACAACAACTCCGGCAGCGGCAACCAGGGCAGCGGCAACGCCGGCGACGGCAACCGGGGCGACAACAACGGGGGCGGCGGCCTAGGCAGCGGCAACCGCGGTGACTCCAACAACGGCAGCGGCAACCAGGGCACCGGCAACTCGGGTAACGGCAACTCGGGTACCGGCAACTCGGGCGACGGCAACAGCGGCAACTACAACGCCGGCGACGGCAACAACGGCAACGGCAACTCGGGCAACGGCAACACCGGGTACAACAACCAGGGCAACGGCAACACCAACTCGAGCTCTGGCTCGGGCGCGTCGGGCAACATCGGAAATGGCAACACCGGCGACAACAACTCCGGCAACGGCAACACCGGCACCAGCAACTCGGGCAACGGCAACACCGGCACGGGCAACTCAGGTGTCGGCAACAGCGGCAACTACAACACCGGAAGCGGCAACGTTGGCGACAGCAACTCCGGGGTCGGGAACGTCGGTAACAGCAACCAGGGCAGCGGCAACGTCGGTAGCGGCAACACGGGCAACGGTAATAACGGCAACAACAACTCCGGCATCGGCAACAACGGCAGCGGCAACTCGGGCAACGGCAACGTCGGCAGCAACAACACCGGCGACGGCAACAACGGCACCGGTAACTCGGGCGTCGGCAACGTCGGCACCAACAACGCGGGCGACGGAAACCGCGGTAACAACAACCTTGACGGCAGCGTGGGCAACCTCGGTGACGGCAACTCGGGCACCGGCAACAAAGGCAACAACAACTCGGGCACCGGCAACAACGGCAACAACAACTCGGGCATCGGCAACAACGGAAGTAACAACGCGGGCAACGGCAACAACGGCAGCGGCAACGTAGCGGGATCCCTGGGCAACGATGGCAACAACAACTCGGGTATCGGCAACAACGGCGACAACAACTCGGGTATCGGCAACAACGGCAGCAACAACTCGGGTATCGGCAACAACGGCAGCAACAACGCGGGGATCGGCAACGACGGAAGCGGGAACACGTCGACCGCGGTCGGCAACAGCGGCAACAACAACTCGGGCACCGGTAACAGCGGGAACAACAACTCGGGTGTCGGCAACAACGGCAGTAACAACGCCGGCACCGGCAACCTCGGTAGCGGCAATACGTCGACCGCGTTCGGAAACAAAGGCGACAACAACTCCGGCACCGGCAACTTCGGCAGCGGCAACACGGGCGACGGCAACAAGGGCGACAGCAACACCGGCAGCAATAACACCGGCGACAACAATTCCGGCACCGGCAACCTGGGCAACGGCAACGCGGGCGACGGCAACAAGGGCGACAACAACCTTGCGGGTAGCGTCGGCAACCTCGGCAATAGCAACTCCGGCACCGCCAACCTGGGTGACAGCAACACCGGCAACTACAATGTCGGCGCCAACAACGTAGGGACCGCCAACGTCGGCAATGGCAACACAAGCACGGCTGTCGGCAACCAGGGCGACAACAACTCTGGTACCGCAAATAAGGGCGACGGCAACTCCGGCACCGGCAATCTCGGCGATAACAACTCGGGCACCGGCAACAACAACCTGGGCTCGGGCTCCGCGGGTGTAGGCAACGCGGGCGTGGGTAACAAGGGCGACGGCAACACGGTCACGGCCATCGGCAACCAAGGCAACAACAACTCCGGTATCGGCAACCTCGGCGACGGAAATAGCGGCACCGGCAACAAGGGCGACAACAACACCGGCATCGGGAACCTTGGCGACAACAACTCCGGCTCCGGCAACGTCGGTACCGGAAACCAGGGCGTCGGCAACCTCGGCAACAACAACACCGGCATCGGCAACGTAGGCGACAACAACTCGGGCACTGGCAACGTCGGCAACAACAACACCGGTATCGGCAACCTGGGCGACAACAACTCGGGCAGCGGCAACCTCGGTGGCGGCAATGTTGGCGACGGCAACAAGGGCGACAACAATCTGGGTGTTGGCAACGTCGGCGATGGAAACACGGGTAGCGGTAACGTCGGCGACAGCAACCCCGGCGTCGGCAACGTCGGTAGCAACAACACGGGTAGCGGTAACGTCGGCAGCAACAACGCTGGCTCGGGCAACCTCGGGGACTTCAACTCGGGCACCGGCAATGTCGGCGCTGGCAACTCGGGCGACGGCAACTTCGGCAGTGGCAACTCGGGCGACGGCAACTTCGGCAGCAACAACACCGGCGTCGGCAACCGCGGTGACGGCAACGTCGGCAGCGGCAACGTGGGCGCCGGCAACACGGGCGATGGCAACGTTGGCAACAACAACCAGGGCGTAGCCAACAACGGCGACAACAACACCGGTCAGGGCAACGTCGGCAACAGCAACACCGGCGTCGGCAACATCGGTAACGGCAACTCGGGTGCCGGCAATATCGGCGACAACAACATCGGCGACGGCAACAGGGGCAGCGGCAACGTCGGCGGAGGTAACACCGGCGACAACAACTCGGGTGTCGGCAACTCCGGCAGCAACAACACCGGCGACGGAAACGCGGGAAACAGTAACTCGGGTTACGGCAACAGCGGCAGCAGCAATCAGGGAGACGGCAACACCGGCAACAACAACACCGGTGCCGGCAACAACGGCAGCAACAACCAGGGCAACGGCAACTCCGGCAGCAACAACATCGGTCAGGGCAACAGCGGCGACTCGAATCTGGGCAGCGGCAACGACGGCAACAGCAACGTCGGTAGCGGCAACCATGGCGACCTCAACCAGGGCAGCGGTAACCAGGGTGACAACAACTCGGGTAGCGGCAACCGAGGCAGCGACAACACCGGTAGCGCTAACATCGGCGACGGCAACTCGGGTAGCGGTAACCAGGGCAGCAACAACTCGGGTAGCGGCAACCAGGGCAGCAACAACGTGGGCAGCGGCAACCAGGGCAGCTTCAATAACGGTGCCGGCAACATTGGTGACCACAACGATGGCAGTGGCAACCAGGGCAACGCCAACTCGGGCTCCGGCAATTACGGCACCGGCAACACGGGCGACGGCAACACCGGCAACACCAACTCGGGTGTGGGCAACTCGGGCAGCAACAACCAGGGTTCCGGTAACTCCGGCGACAGCAACACCGGCGGCGGCAACTCGGGCAACACCAACCAGGGCGCCGGAAATACCGGTAACAACAATGTCGGCTGGGGCAACACCGGCTCGGGAAACATAGGCTTCGGTAACTCCGGTAACAACGACATCGGGTTTGGGCTCAGCGGCGACAACCAGGTGGGCTTCGGCAAGCTGAACTCCGGGTTCATGAACTTCGGACTCGGTAATTCCGGGCACATTAATATCGGTTTCGGAAACTCCGGCACTGGAAACATCGGCATTGGAAACTCCGGGACCAATAACGTCGGTTTCTTTAACTCGGGCGACGGCAACTTCGGCTGGTTTAACTCGGGTAGCGGGAACACGTTTATAGGCAATTCGGGCGAATACAACACGGGCTTCTTCAACGCAGGCAGTTACAACATGGGCCTGTGGAACTCGGGCAGCCACAACGCGGGTGTTTACAACGCGGGCAACACGAATTCTGGCTGGGGTAACTCGGGCAATATCAATACGGGTTTTTGGAACGCGGGCAGCACCAACACGGGCGCGTTCAACTCCGGCAGTATCAACTCCGGCGCCTACAACGCGGGTGGGACCAACACCGGGTTCTACAACTCGGGCAACAGCAATTTCGGCCTGTTCAACTCGGGCGGCGCCGACACCGGGCTGTACAACGCAGGCAGCACCAACACGGGCATGTTCAACTCGGGTGGGACCAACACCGGAAATTACAACTCGGGCGGCACCAACGCGGGCAACTACAACTCGGGTGGGACCAACACCGGCGATTACAACTCGGGTGGCACCAACACCGGCAGCTACGACTCCGGCCACACCAACTTCGGCAACTACAACTCGGGTCACACCAATACTGGGGCCTACAACTCGGGCAGCGTCAACACCGGTGACTACAACTCGGGCAGTACCAACACAGGTACCTACAACTCGGGCAGCGTGAACACAGGTACCTATAACTCGGGCAGCACCAACACGGGTGACTACAACAGCGGCAGCGTCAACACCGGCACCGCGAACTCGGGTCACACCAACACCGGCAACAACAACTCCGGCAACACCAACACCGGCAACCTGAACTCCGGCAACACCAACACGGGTGACCTGAATTCGGGCAACACCAATACGGGCACGCTCAATTCGGGCAACACCAACACCGGCGATCACAATTCGGGCAGCACGAACACGGGCAGCCAGAACTCGGGCGACACCAACACGGGTAACCAGAACTCGGGCAACACCAACACCGGCGACAAGAACTCGGGCAACACCAACACCGGCACCATGAATTCGGGTCACACCAACACGGGCGACCAGAACTCGGGCAACACCAACACCGGCAACCAGAACTCGGGCAGCACCAACACCGGCAATCAGAACTCGGGGAACACCAACACCGGTGACCAGAACTCGGGGAACACCAACACCGGCAACCAGAACTCGGGGAACACCAACACCGGTAACGAGAATTCCGGCAAGACCAACACCGGCAACCTCAACTCCGGCAACACCAACACGGGTGACCAGAACTCAGGCGGCACCAACACCGGCAACAACAACTCCGGCAACACCAACACCGGTAATCAGAACTCGGGTAACACCAACACCGGCGACAAGAACTCCGGCGGCACCAACACCGGCACCCTCAACTCGGGTAACACCAACACCGGCGACCAGAACTCGGGCAGCACCAACACCGGCAACCAGAACTCCGGCAACACCAACACCGGCACCGCGAACTCGGGCAATACCAACACCGGTGACCAGAACTCGGGCAACACCAACACCGGCAACCAGAACTCCGGTAACACCAACACCGGCAACCAGAACTCGGGCAGCACCAACACCGGCAACCAGAACGCCGGCACAGCAAACACTGGCAACCTGAACTCGGGCAAGACGAACACGGGCAACCTGAACGCGGGCAACACCAACACCGGCGACGAGAACTCGGGCAACACCAACACCGGCACTCTCAACTCCGGCAACACCAACACCGGCAACTACAACTCCGGCAACCGCAACACGGGCAACTTGAACTCTGGTGTGACCAATACGGGTAACGAGAACGCCGGCCAAACCAATACCGGCAATCTCAACTCGGGCAACACCAACACCGGCGACCAGAACTCCGGTAACACCAACACCGGTTCGCAGAACTCGGGCAGCACCAACACCGGCACCCTCAACTCCGGAAGCACGAACACCGGTAGCGAGAACTCGGGTAGCACCAACACCGGCGATCTGAACTCGGGTAACACCAACACCGGTATGTACAACTCCGGCAACTCGAACACCGGTGACCAGAACTCGGGTAACACCAACACCGGTAATCAGAACTCGGGTGACACCAACACCGGTAACCAGAACTCGGGTAACACCAACACCGGCAACCAGAACTCGGGCCACACCAACACCGGCAACCTGAACTCGGGCCACACCAACACCGGTGACCAGAACTCGGGTGACACCAACACCGGTAACCAGAACTCGGGCAGCACCAACACCGGCAACCTGAACTCGGGCAGCACCAACACCGGCACCCTGAACTCGGGCAGCACCAACACCGGCACTTCGAACTCGGGCAACACCAACACCGGCAACACGAATTCCGGGGATACCAACACGGGCGATTCGAATTCGGGCCACACCAATACCGGCAACCAGAATTCGGGGAACGTCAACACCGGTAGCCTCAACTCGGGCACCACCAACACCGGTAACGAGAACTCGGGCGACACCAACACCGGCGACCTGAACTCGGGTTCCACCAACACCGGCACTCTCAACTCGGGGTCGGTGAACACCGGCAGCTACAACTCGGGCAAGACGAACACCGGCGACCTCAACTCGGGTTCCACCAACACCGGCAGTCTCAACTCCGGTTCAACCAACACCGGCACCGGGAATTCGGGCACCGCCAACACTGGTGACTACAACTCGGGTCACACCAACACCGGTGACCAGAACTCGGGTCACACCAACACCGGCAACCAGAACTCGGGCAGCACCAACACCGGCAACCAGAACTCGGGCACCATCAACACCGGCAACCAGAACTCGGGCACCATCAACACCGGCAACCAGAACACGGGTAGCACCAACACCGGCAACGTCAACTCGGGCGATCGCAACACGGGCAGCTTCAACTCGGGTGTGCTCAACACCTACAACTACAACTCGGGCACCCTGAATACCGGCAACTACAACTCGGGTGTCCTCAACACCGGAAATTACAATTCGGGCACCCTAAACACCGGCGACGCCAACTCGGGCAGCCTGGACACGGGTAACGCCAATTCGGGTAACACCAACAGCGGCCAGTACAACTCGGGCTACACCAACACCGGTGACAACAACTCGGGCCACACCAACACAGGTGACAACAACGCGGGCGCCACAAATACCGGTAACAATGACTCGGGCGACACCAACACCGGCTCCGGCTACACCTCCGACCTGAACGGCCCCCGCCCCGGGTTCTGGAAGTTCAGCATTCACACGACGGGTAACAGCGCGCTTGCCTTCTGGTCGTCGGGCTACGGCAACAGCCTCAGCGCCGACTCGTCTGGCCACGGCAACTACCTCACCGCAGGGGTGTCGGGTTACGACAACGAGTTCAGCGCCGGCTCCTCGGGCCACAGCAACCCGGGCAGCGCCAGCAACTCGGGCACCTCCAACGGTGGCCTCGGTGGCGGTAACTCGGGTTCCTCCAACGGTGGTGTCGGTGGCGGTAACTCGGGTTCCTCCAACGGTGGTGTCGGCGGCGGGAACTCGGGCTCCGGCAACGGTGGCCTGGGCGGCGGCAACTCCGGTTTCAGCAACGGTGGCTTGGGCGGCGGCAACTCGGGCGACCACAACGGCATCATCGGCGGCGGGAACTCGGGCAGCCACAACCAGGGCAGCGCCGGGAATTCGGGCGCAAACAACCACGTGAGCGGTTTCAACTCCGGCTACAACAACAGCGGGCTTTCGGGCGGGAACTCGGGCTCCGGCAACAGCGGGATTTCGTTCGGGAACTCGGGCTACAACAACGTCGGGGGTTCCGGCGGTAACTCCGGATCGGACAACAGCGGGCTGTCGGGCTTGAACTCGGGCCACGACAACATCGGTGCGTCCTTCGGGAACTCCGGGTCGGGCAACGACGGGCTGTCGATCGCGAACTCGGGCTACAACAACGTCGGGGGTGCCGGCGGTAACTCCGGGTCGGGCAACAGCGGTGTGTCGGGCTTGAACTCGGGCAGCAACAACGTCGGTCTGTCCTTCGGGAACTCCGGGTCCGGCAACACCGGTCTTTCGTTCGGGAACTCGGGCTACAACAACGTCGGGGGTGCCGGGGGTAACTCCGGGTCGGGCAACAGCGCTTTGTCGGGCTTGAACTCCGGCCACGACAACATCGGTCTGTCCTTCGGGAACTCCGGCTCCGGCAACGACGGGCTGTCGATCGGCAACTCGGGCTACAACAACGTCGGCGGTTCCGGCGGTAACTCCGGATCGAACAACAGCGGTGTGGCGGGCCTGAACTCGGGCTCCGGCAACGCCGGCCTATCGTTCGGGAACTCGGGCTCCAACAACGTGGGTGGTTCCGGCCTGAACTCCGGGTCGGGCAACGCGGGGCTGTCGTTCGGCAATTCGGGCTACAACAACGTCGGCGGTTCCGGCGCGAACTCCGGCTCCGGCAACAGCGGCCTGTCGTTCGGTAACTCGGGCCACGGCAACGTCGGTGGGACCGGCGGCAACTCCGGCTCGGGTAATGTCGGGCTCGCCTTCGGTAACTCGGGCTCGGGTAACAGCGGGCTGTCGATCGGGAACTCGGGCTCCAGCAACGTCGGCGGTACCGGCGGCAACTCCGGCTCCGGCAACGACGGGCTTGCCTTCGGTAACTCGGGCTCGGGTAACAGCGGCCTGTCCTTCGCCAACTCCGGCTCCGGCAATATCGGTGGTAGCGGCGGGAACTCGGGGTCGGGCAACGACGGTCTGTCGTTCGGGAACTCGGGCACCAACAATGTTGGTGGTAGCGGCGGGAACTCCGGTTCCAACAACAGCGGGTTGTCGTTCGGGAACTCGGGCTCCAATAACGTGGGCGGTTCCGGCGCGAACTCAGGTTCGAACAACAGCGGGTTGTCGTTCGGGAACTCCGGCTCGAGCAACATCGGGGGCACCGGCGGCAACTCCGGGTCCAATAACAGCGGTTTTGCCTTCGGGAACTCCGGCTCCGGCAACTCCGGGCTTACGTTCGGAAACTCTGGCACCAACAACGTGGGCGGCAGCGGCGGGAACTCCGGCTCCGGCAACAGCGGGCTGTCATTCGGTAACTCGGGCTCCAACAACGTGGGCGGTTCCGGCGCGAACTCCGGGTCCGGGAACAGCGGTCTGTCGTTCGGGAACTCGGGCTACGGCAATGTCGGGCTGTCGATCTCGAACTCGGGCTTCAACAACGTCGGGGGTGCCGGCGGTAACTCCGGGTCGAACAACAGCGGCGTCACCGGCCTGAACTCGGGCTCGGGCAATATCGGGTTCTCCTTCGGCAACTCCGGCTCCGGCAATGTTGGTGGTAGCGGCGGGAACTCGGGCTCGGGCAACAGCGGGCTTGCATTCGGGAGCTCGGGCTCCAACAACAGCGGGGCGAGCGGTGGGAACTCGGGCTCCAACAACGTTGGCTTCTCCTTCGGGAACTCGGGCTCCGGCAACACCGGGTTGTCCTTCGCGAACTCGGGCTACAACAACGTGGGCCTCAGCGGCGGCAACTCGGGCTCCGGCAATGACGGGTTGTCCTTCGGGAACTCGGGCACGAGCAACGTTGGCGGCAGCGGCGGCAACTCGGGCTCCGGCAATGACGGGTTGTCGTTCGGGAGCTCGGGCTCGAATAACGTTGGGGTCAGTGGGGGTAACTCCGGTTCGGGCAACAGCGGGGTGTCGTTCGGTAGCTCGGGCCACGACAACGTCGGGGTCAGCGGTGCGAACTCCGGTTCCGGCAACAGCGGGGTGTCGTTCGGTAGCTCGGGCACCAATAACGTTGGGGTCAGCGGTGCTAACTCGGGCTCCGGCAACAGCGGGGTGTCGTTCGGTAGCTCGGGCACCGACAACGTTGGGGTCAGCGGTGCTAACTCCGGTTCGGGCAACAGCGGGGTGTCGTTCGGTAGCTCGGGCCACGACAACGTTGGGGTCAGCGGTGCTAACTCCGGTTCGGGCAACAGCGGGGTGTCGTTCGGTAGCTCGGGCACCAATAACGTTGGCGTCAGCGGTGCTAACTCGGGCTCCGGCAACAGCGGGGTGTCGTTCGGTAGCTCGGGCACCGATAACGTTGGGGTCAGCGGTGGCAACTCCGGCCACGACAACAGCGGGCTTGCCTTCGGTAGCTCGGGCCACGACAACCACCTGGTCGGCGGGGAATCCGGCAACAACAACATCGCCGGCGCCGCGAGCTCCGGCTCGGGCAACATCGCGACCGCCGCGAGTTCGGGTACCAATAACGGCGCGCAGGGCGGTGGTTCGGGTTCGGGCAACTTGGTCGCCATCGCGAGCTCCGGCAACGGCAACTCGGGCACCGTGGCAAGCTCGGGCCACAACAACCCCGGCGGCGGGAACGCGGGCGCGGGCAACATCGGCCTGCTCAGCTCGGGCACCGGAAACATCGGTGCCGGGAGTTCGGGCAACGGCAACCTCGGCTTCGGGAGCGCCGGAAACACGAACATCGGCTTCGTGTCGTCGGGCTACTTCAACCCAGGCGCCGCCGGTTCGGGTCTGTTGAACATCGGCTTCGGCGGGTCGGGCATCCTGAACTTCGGCGCCGTGGACGCCGGTCTACTCAACATCGGCGCCGCATCGACGGGCGTCTTCAACATCGGCTTGGGCAACTCGGGCCTATGGAACCTCGCCATCAATTCCTCCGGCGTGTTTGTCCCGGGCATCGGAAACTCGGGCCTCTACCTAGGCGGAATTGACAGCTCCGGTGTGTTCCTTCTCGGCTTCGGGAATTCGGGCACGCTGAACTTTGGCGCAGGGGTGACCGGCCTACTCGACGCGGGCATCGATATTACGGGCCTCTACAACATTGGCGGCGGGCTGTCCGGTATCCTGAACTCCCCGTTGACCGATTCCGGCATACTGAACATTGGCTACATTCCGCGCTTTATAGCCGTCTTCGAAAACTTCCTCAACATATTTAACTTGGGTTATTGACATGAAAACGTCGAGTATGGGGAAGCGCGAATGTGCGGTGCTGGTGTGCAGAACACCGGCCCGCCAGTGGCGCTTGCGCAACGGTCTAGCTGAATGGGGGCCGTTCGCGTGAGCTTTATGGTGTTGCCGCCGGAGATCAACTCGTATCGAATGTTTTCGGGTGCGGGTTCGGGTCCGATGCTGGCTGCGGCCGCGGCCTGGGATGGGCTGGCCGGTGAGCTGACGTCGGCGGCATCGTCGTTTGGTTCGGTGACGTCGACGTTGGTCGGGGGCTGGTGGCAGGGCGCCTCGTCGCGGGCGATGTTGGGTGCGTCGGCGCCGTATGTCGGGTGGTTGAGCGCGGCGGCGAGTCAGGCCGAGCTCGCGGCCGACCAGGCTCGGGTGGCGGCGGGCGCTTTCGAGGCGGCGTTGGCGGCGACGGTTCACCCGACGGTGTTGGCGGCGAATCGGTCCGGCTTGGTGCAGCTGGTATTCGCCAATCTGTTCGGGCAGAATGCGCCGGCGATTGCGGCTGTCGAGGCCGAGTACGAGCAGATGTGGGCCCAGGACGTGGCCGCGATGGCGGGCTATCACTCCGGGGTGTCGGCCGTCGCGTCGTTGTTGACGCCGTGGCGTAATTCGCTGCAGGGTTTTGCGAGTCAGCTCAGCGGTGTGTTGTCGGGCGGCAGCGGCGGCGGCGGCGGCGGCGGTGGTGGCGGCGGTGGTGGCGCTGTGAGCAGCGGCGCCAATGGCAGCTCCGGTGGTTCGGGCGCCGGTGCTGGATCCAACAGTGCAAGCGCTAATAGTTCTGGGAACGCTGCCAACGCGGGTGCTGCGAGCCTGGTTGGCTCGCCTGCGGCGACGCCGCTGGCTGGGACCGCGGCCGCGGCGGCGCCGGCTGGTGGTCTTGTGGGTGGGGCGAGTTCGTCGGCTGCAAGTCCGACGGCGTCCGGTGCGGCTGGTGTCAACGCAGGTGCGGCGAGCTTGGTCGGCGGGAGCTCAACGAGCTCTACCTCGGCGGGGGCCAGCGCTAACGCCGCGTCCGGGACGGCGGTCACGGGCACTCCGGTGGCCACTGCGGCGGCCGGTACCAGCGCCTCCGCGACGGCACCGGCCAGCAGTTCCGGGGCCAGTTCTGCGGCCGGAGCGCCGGCCAGCAGTTCCAACAGTTCCGTGGCCGCGTCACCGCCGTCCAGTAGTGCTGCCGCGACGGCGCCGCCCAGTAGTTCCGGGTCCGCGCCGGCGGCGGGTGCTGGTGCCGCCGCGACGGCGCCGGCCAGCAGCTCCGGGGCCGCGGCGGCGGGCGGCAGTTCGGGCGCCGCGGCTGCCGCCGGCGGTAGTACCGGCCCGGCGATGCCGGCAGATCCCGCCGCCGCTGCCGGGGTGCCCAGCGCCGTAGGCGGTAACGGGTCCAGCCCCACTCTGGCTACGACCGCCGGCCCGGTGATCGGGGGCCAAGGCAACCAAGGCACCGACACGGGCTCCGGCAACACGGGCAGCGGCAACTCGGGTAACGGCAACACGGGACAAAACAACACCGGCAGCGGCAACAGCGGCAGCAACAACACCGGCAGCGGCAACAACGGCAACGGTAACGCGGGCGACGGCAACAGCGGCAGCAACAACAGCGGCAGCGGCAACAACGGCAGCAGCAACGGGTCCAACGGAATTGGCAGCGGCAACCAGGGCAGCTTCAACGACGGCAGCGGCAACCAGGGCGACCACAACACGGGCAACGGCAACACCGGCAGCTACAACACCGGCAACGGCAACACCGGCGGCACGAATTCATCAAACGGCAACTCGGGCAATGGCAACACCGGTAACAGCAACACCGGAGACGGCAATACCGGTAGCAGCAACTCCGGTGACGGCAACTCCGGTAGCAACAACACCGGAAACGGCAACCAAGGCAACGGTAATCTCACCACCAACGGCGGCGGAAACGGCAACACCGGTGACAGCAACACCGGCAACGGGAACATCGGTAACAGCAACAGCGGAAATGGCAACATCGGCAGCGGCAATAGCGGCGATGGCAACATCGGGAGCAGCAACACCAGCGACGGCAACATCGGCAGCGGCAACAGCAACGTCACCGGCGGTGGCAATGGCAACATCGGCAACAACAACACGGGGAACGGCAACAACAACTCGGGCACGCCGGGCGTGGGCAACTCCGGGGATGGCAACCTCGGCGACAATAACTCGGGCGATGGCAACAAGGGCAGCGGCAATACGGGCGATGGCAACCACGGGAATACCAATTCCGGCGTTGGAAACTTGGGCGATGGCAACGGCGGACAGGGTAATAAGGGCAACAGCAACACGAGCACGAGCGCTGGCAACCTAGGCAACAACAACTCGGGTACCGGCAACAACGGTAATTACAATTCCGGCACCGGCAACACCGGCACCAGCAACGGGGGCCTGGGCAACAACGGCAACGGCAATACCGGCACGGGCAACCTGGGTAACGGCAACCCGGGTATCGGCAACAACGGTGATGGCAACACGGGGACCGGCAACGTCGGCAACAACAACACGGGCATCGGCAACAACAGCTCGGGTACCGCGGGTCTCGGCAACTCCGGCACGGGCAACCTCGGCGACAACAACAGCGGCAACGGCAACAAGGGCAGCGGCAACACGGGCCTCGGCAACCAGGGCGACAACAACGCGGGCACGGGCAACCTCGGTAGCGGCAACACCTCCACTGCGCTCGGGAACAAAGGCGACAACAACTCGGGCGTCGGCAATATCGGCAACAACAACACCGGCGACGGCAACAAGGGCAACGGCAACACCGGAATCGGCAACACCGGCGACGGCAACACGGGGATCGGAAACAGCGGCGGCAGCAACTCGGGCACCGGCAACATCGGCAGTAACAACACCGGAGTCGGCAACAACGGAAACAACAACTCCGGCCTAGGCAACACGGGTAACGGCAACGCCGGCATCGGCAACACTGGCGACGGCAACTCGGGTACCGGAAACGTCGGCAACAACAACTCCGGCGACGGCAACGTCGGCAACGCCAACACCGGCAACGGCAACGTCGGCAGCAACAACTCCGGCCTCGGCAACAAGGGTGACGGGAACTCGGGCTTCGGCAACAAGGGCAACAACAACTCGGGCATCGGCAACCAGGGCAACAACAACTCGGGCACCGGCAACCATGGCGACGGCAATTCTGGCGACGGCAACACCGGCAGCAACAATGTGGGCGACGGCAACAAGGGCAGCGGCAACGACGGCAGCGGCAACAGCGGCGACGGCAATGCGGGACAAGGCAACAAGGGCGACAACAACCTGGGTTCCGGCAACAACAACCAGGGCACGGCGGGCGTCGGCAACATCGGAAGTGGCAACAACGGGGACCAGAACTCCGGCAACGGCAACCTCGGCAGCAACAACTCGGGCGACGGCAACAAGGGCGACGGCAACTCGGGGTTCGGCAACACCGGCGGCGGCAACACCGGGTCCGGCAACCAGGGAAGCAGCAACCTGGGTGACGGCAACCGCGGCGATGGCAACTCGGGCGCCGGCAACCGGGGCGGCGGCAACTCGGGGGACGGCAACACCGGCAACAACAACGTCGGCAACGGCAACACCGGCAACACCAACACCGGCAACGGCAACATCGGCGACAACAACTCCGGCAGCGCCAACATCGGGAGCGGTAGCAGCGGCAACGCCAACATCGGCGATGGTAACCAGGGCAACGCCAACATCGGCGACAACAACGTCGGCAGCGGCAACACCGGCAGCGGCAACTTGGGTTACGGCAACCACGGTGACAACAACGCGGCCAGCGGCAACACCGGCAGTGGCAACACGGGCGCCGGCAACACCGGCGACAACAACTCGGGTCGCGGCAACACCGGCAGTGGCAACTCGGGAGACGGCAACCACGGCGACAACAACGTGGGCAGCGGCAACACCGGCAGCGACAACTCGGGCAGTGGCAACACCGGCGACAGTAACCAAGGCGCCGGAAACAGCGGCTTCAACAACTGGGGCTGGGGGAATACCGGAAACAACAACATCGGCTTCGGCAACGACGGCAGCAACAACATCGGGTTTGGGCTCAAGGGCGACAACCTCATTGGTTTCGGCGGCCTGGACTCGGGCTGGTTCAACATCGGTATCGGTAACTCCGGATTCGAGAACATCGGCTTCGGCAACTCCGGCGACGGAAACATCGGTATTGGGAACTCCGGCACCAATAACTTCGGCTTCTTCAATTCAGGCCACGGCAACTTTGGCTTTATGAATTCGGGTACCGGCAATACCTTCTGGGGCAATTCGGGCCAGTACAACACCGGCTTCTGGAACTCGGGCGATCTCAATACCGGCCTGTGGAACTCGGGCGATTACAACACCGGTTTCTGCAACTCGGGTATGAGCAACACCGGCTTCTACAACTCGGGCGCACACAACACGGGTTTTGGTAACTCCGGCAGCACAAATACCGGAGCATTCGACTCGGGCAACTACAACACCGGCGTGTATGACTCGGGTAACACCAACACTGCGGTCTTCAACTCGGGTAACAACAACACCGGCTACTACAACTCGGGCGACACCAACAGCGGGTACTACAACTCGGGCAGCACGAACACCGGGTACTACAACTCGGGCAGCACGAACACCGGCTACTACAACTCGGGCAGCACGAACACCGGCTACTACAACGCGGGTAACACCAACACCGGTAACCACAACGCGGGCGACATCAACACCGGCAACTTCAACGCGGGCAGCACCAATGCCGGCAACTACAACGCCGGTGACGTCAACACGGGTCTGTACAACTCGGGCAACACCAACACCGGTAACTACAACTCGGGCGGCACCAACACCGGTAACTACAACTCGGGTGGCACCAACACCGGCGACTACAACTCGGGCGGCACCAACACCGGTAATTACAACGCGGGCACGATCAACACCGGTAACTACAACACTGGCGGCACCAACACCGGTAACTACAACTCGGGTGGCACCAACACCGGCGACTACAACTCGGGCAGCACCAACACCGGCGACCAGAACTCGGGCGACACCAATACCGGCACCCAAAACTCGGGCGACACCAACACCGGCACCCAAAACTCGGGCGCCACCAACACCGGCACCCAGAACTCGGGCAAGACCAACACCGGAACGCTGAACTCGGGCAACACCAACACCGGCAACTACAACTCGGGCAACACCAACACGGGCGATCAGAACTCGGGCAACACCAACACCGGTTTCCAGAACTCGGGCAACACCAACACCGGCACGCTGAATTCGGGCAACACCAACACCGGCATCCAGAACTCGGGCAACACCAACACCGGCAACTACAACTCGGGCAACACCAACACCGGTGATATGAATGTGGGCAATGGCAATACCGGTAACGAGAATGCGGGTAGCACTAACACCGGCAACCTGAACGCGGGCAACACCAACACGGGCGACATGAACTCGGGTAGCACCAACACCGGCACGCTGAATTCGGGCAACACCAACACCGGCAACTACAACTCGGGCAATACGAACACGGGCACCTACAACTCGGGCAACACCAACACCGGCAACCTGAATTCGGGTAACACGAACACCGGTGACATGAATTCGGGCAACACCAACACCGGTTTCCAGAACTCGGGCAACACCAACACCGGCAACTACAACTCCGGCAACACCAACACCGGTAACCAGAATTCGGGTAACACGAACACCGGTGACATGAATTCGGGCAACACCAACACCGGTCAACTCAATTCGGGTAACACCAACACCGGTGACATGAATTCGGGCAATACCAACACGGGTAACGAGAATTCAGGTAACACCAACACGGGTCAGCTCAATTCGGGCAACACAAACACGGGTCAGCTCAATTCGGGCAACACCAACACGGGTAACCAGAATTCGGGTACCACCAACACGGGTTTCCAGAATTCGGGCAGCACGAACACCGGCATGCTGAACTCCGGTAACAGCAACACCGGCAATACGAATTCGGGCAACACCAATACGGGCACCCTGAACTCGGGCAACACCAACACCGGAACCCTCAACTCCGGCAACACCAACACCGGCACCGCGAACTCCGGCAACACCAACACCGGACAAACCAACTCGGGCAACACCAACACCGGCCAGATGAACTCGGGTAACACCAACACCGGTGATCAGAACTCGGGCGACACGAACACCGGTTTCCAGAACTCGGGGAACACCAACACCGGGGTCACCAACTCGGGCAACACCAACACCGGCAACTCCAACTCGGGCGATACCAACACCGGGGTCACCAACTCTGGCAACACCAACACGGGCGATTCCAACTCGGGCAACACCAACCGGTACGACGAGAACTCCGGCGACACCAACACCGGTTACTGGAATTCAGGTAACACCAACACCGGAATGTTCAACTCGGGCAGCACCAACACGGGCGACTACAACGCCGGCGGTACCAACACCGGCAACGCAAACACGGGCAGCACCAACTCCGGCGACGCGAACTCCGGCGGTACCAACACCGGCAACTACAATTCGGCCGGCACCAACACCGGCGACGGCAACTCGGGGAACACGAACACCGGCAACTACAACTCGGGCCACACCAACACCGGTGATTACAATTCGGGCAGCGTCAACACCGGCAACAACAACTCCGGAAACCTGAACACCGGCGACAACAACACCGGCAGCGGCAGTGGCCTTTCCTCGGGTAGCGACAACCTCTTTGCCGGGTGTTCGGGCTCGGGTAACTTCGCCATCGACTCATCCGGTTTCAACAATTCCATCTCCGGGGGCAGCTCGGGCAGCGGCAACTTCGGTAGCGCCGGGTCCTCGGGTCATGGCAACGGGGCGACCGGCGGCAGTTCGGGCAGCAACAACGCCGGCAGTGGCGGCAGCTCGGGCTCCGGCAACAACGGAACCATCGGCAGTTCCGGTTACAACAACATCATCAGCGGCGGCGACTCAGGGTCCAGCAACTACGGCAGCGCCGGGAGTTCGGGCTTTTCCAACTACGCCAGCGGCGGGTCTGCGGGCAGCAACAACGCGGGCAGCTTCGGGAGTTCGGGCGAGAACAACTTCGGCAGCGGCGGGGACTCGGGCTTCAACAACTACGGGAGCGCCGGGCAGTCGGGCTTCAACAACAGTGCCGGCGCCGGGAGCTCGGGCTCCAACAACAGCGGGGGCGCCGCCAACTCGGGCAACAACAACAGCGGGCTTTCCTTCGGCAATTCGGGCTATAGCAACGTCGGTGGCACCGGCGGCAACTCCGGGTCGCACAACAACGGAGGTGCCTTCGGCAACTCGGGCACCGGCAACAGCGGGCTTACCTTCGGTAACTCGGGCACCAGCAACGTGGGTGGGGCCGGCGGCAACTCCGGCCTCGGCAACAGCGGGCTTTCCTTCGGTAACTCGGGCTACAACAACGTCGGTGGCTCCGGCGGCAACTCCGGCACGGGCAACGCCGGGTTGTCCTTTGGGAACTCGGGCACCAACAACAGCGGGCTTTCCTTCGCGAACTCGGGCTACAACAACATCGGCGGCGCCGGCGGCAACTCCGGCTCGGGCAACGACGGCCTGTCCTTCGGCAACTCCGGCACCAACAACGTGGGTGGGGCCGGCGGCAACTCCGGTACCGGAAACGACGGGCTCTCGTTCGGGAACTCGGGCACCGGCAACGTGGGCGGCACCGGTGGAAACTCGGGCACCAACAACAGCGGGCTGTCCTTCGGGAACTCGGGCAGCAACAACATCGGCGGCAGCGGCGGGAACTCCGGCTCCGGCAACGACGGGCTGTCGTTCGGAAACTCGGGCCGTAACAACGTGGGTGGCTCCGGTGGCAACTCGGGCAGCAACAACAGCGGGCTTGCGTTCGGTAACTCCGGCTCCGGCAACATCGGGCTGTCCTTCGGCAACTCGGGCACCAACAACGTCGGCGGATCCGGCGGCAACTCCGGCACGGGCAACAGCGGGCTTTCCTTCGGGAGTTCGGGTTCCGGCAACATCCTCGGCGGCGGCGACTCGGGTCAGAACAACGGTGGCCTGGGCGGCGGGAACTCGGGCCAGAACAACCTCGGCCTCGCCTTCGGGAACTCGGGCTACGGCAACGCCGGGTTGTCCTTCGGGAACTCGGGCTCCAACAATGTGGGCGGGACCGGCCTCAACTCGGGCAGCAACAACAGCGGGTTGGCATTTGGGAATTCGGGCTCGAACAACATCGGGGCGTCGTTCGCCAACTCGGGACACGACAACATCGGGGGCAGCGGCGGGAACTCCGGCTCTGGCAACATCGGGCTGTCCTTCGGAAACTCGGGTACCAACAACATCGGCGGCACCGGCGGGAACTCCGGGACCGGCAACTCCGGGTTGTCCTTCGGAAACTCGGGCAGCAACAACGTCGGCGGGTCCGGCGGGAACTCGGGCGCCAACAACAGCGGGCTTGCCTTCGGGAACTCCGGCTCCGGCAACCAGGGTCTGTCCTTCGGGAACTCGGGCACGGGCAATGTGGGCCTGTCGGGCGGTAATTCCGGCACCAACAACACTGCGGTTTCGTTCGGGAACTCGGGTTCGGGCAACATCGGGTTCAACTTCGGCAGCTCTGGCTCAGGCAACGCGCTAACCGGCGGAAGCTCGGGCCATAACAACGCAGGGTCCTTCGGCAGTTCGGGCAATGGCAACCTGCTGATCGGCGGCGCGTCCGGATCGAACAACGCGGCGGAAGGCTTCAGTTCGGGCTCGGGCAACACGGCAACCGGCGGGAGTTCGGGCAACAACAACGCCGGCCAAGGCGGCGGCTCGGGCACCGGCAACGCGGCGAACATCGGCAGCTCCGGCCACAACAACATCGGGGCCCTGGGCAGCTCGGGCACCGGAAACACGGGCGGTGGGAACGCGGGCTCGGGCAACGTCGGCATCCAGGCCTCGGGTTCCGGCAACATAGGTTTCGGCGCCTCGGGCAACAGTTCCGCCGGCGCCGGCAGCTCGGGCTCGAGCAATTTCGGCGCTGGGAGCTCGGGCAGCACGAACTTCGGCTTCGGGAACTCCGGCAAACTGAACTTCGGCGCCGGGAGCGCGGGCCTGTTCAACATCGCCTACGGCACCTCCGGCAACGTGAACCTGACCGTAAATGGATCCGGCTACCTCGGCTGGGGCTGGGGCAACTCGGGCGTCCTGGTCCCCGGCGGCCTGAACTCGGGTGTACTCGGGTACGGCTGGGGGAACTCGGGCTTCCACTTCAAGGGCGCCTTCGACTCCGGATTCTGGCAGTTGGGCTTCGGGAACTCCGGCGTGTTCACCATGGGGGCGCTGGAGTCGGGCCTGACCAACCTGGGCATCGGCACCTCGGGCATGCTGGACTTCGGCGGCGGCATGTCCGGCTTCCTCAACCTCGGCGTGTTCGATTCGGGCTTCCTCGACCTCGGCTACATACCGCGGTTGCTCGGGGCGCCCTGGCCCACCTATGTGGCGCAGGAACTGGGACTGCTGGCTCAGCAGACATCCCAGTACGTGACTTCCGTCGGGAACACAATTGCTGGGTTCCCCGGCCAGGTCATCCAAGGCTTCAACAACTTGACGGGCTTCGTGTTCGACTTCCCCAACCAGGTCAACAACGGAATCAATTTCGGCATCAACGGCATAAACAACGTCGCGAATTTCGGCATCAACCTCGTAGTGAACTGGGGCAACAACGAAATCGGTTCGTTGCTCGGCCCGCTGAGTGGTCTAACCAGCGGAGTAGGGTCCGGCGGCTTCCTGAGCGGCGGCCTCGGTGGGCTGGGTGGTTCCTTGACCGGTGGCATCAACCTGGGCAGCCTGTTCGGCGGCTCGAGTTCCGGTGGCGGTCTCGGCAACATCTTCGGGAACCTGTTCAGCGGTGGTACCGGTGGCGGTATCGGCAACGTCTTCTCGGGCTTCGGGAACTTCTTCAACGGGCTCGGAACGAGCACCGGTGGCGGTCTGGGCAACATCTTCTCGGGCCTGGGGAACATCTTCACCGGGCTTGGCTCGGGTGGCGGTTCGGGTGGCTTCAACTTCGGCTCCTTGAACCTGTCGGGCCTGTTCGGCAACCTTGGCTCGGGTTCCGGTGGCGGCATCGGCAGCCTGTTCCCGGGCATCACGTTCCCGAACATCCTCGGCAACCTCGGCTCGGGTTCGAGCGGCGGTGGCATCACCGGGTTCCTCAACGGCGTGGGCAATTGGGTACCGATCCCGAACCTGCCGGGCGTCACCCTCAACACGCTGTTCAACTTCTTCGCCGGAGGGTTCCGGGACATCTTCTCCACGGACGGCTTCCTGCCGTCGCTGCTCGCGATCGCGTTCGCCGCCGCGGTCTACATACCGACTGTCGCAATAGGATTGGCAATACTGCCCTTCTATACGGTGGCGGCCAACCTGGGCAAGATTTTCGTGCTTTAGCCGCTCGAGACGTGAGTTGGTGAAGCTCGGCTGTCACGTCCTCGCCGCCTCCACGGCGCCTCCACGTAGCGGGCGCAATCCCGCTTGCGCGGTGCGGGCCGGTAATTTGCGCTTGCGTGACGGAGCGGCAGGGAGTGGACTGTGGGTATCCGTCCGAAACCGCCCGTTCCAGGTCGACTTAGTTGTAACTTGCGAAAGTGCCCTCGATGATGACGACGCTCGACGGGTTCCCCGTCCCAGTGAGCGTGGCCGGTCCGGAGAATGGCGTCGTCGTTGTCATCCTTGGGGCCGAGCACCGCGCGCCCGCCGCGTATGACGCGGTGTGCGAGCGCCTGCACACCGCGTCGCTTCGGACCGTCGTTATCGGCCCCGACCCGCGCCTGACCTCGAAGTTGGTGGTCGGCATCCTGGACGCGCTGGGGATCGGGTGGGCGGTGGTGGTCGGCGACCGCACCGGCGCCGAGATCGCCTGGGATCTGGCGGCAACCCGGTTGGGCCGGTTCGTTGGGCTCGTGGTCGTCGACCGCGGACATCCGCGGGTGGCCGACCCCGACGGCGCGATTCGGGACAAGGAGTGCCCGCCGGTGGAGATCGCCACCACCGTCCTGGTCAGCTCGCCCGCCGGCCGGGCAATCGCCCGCGACAGCCAGCGCTTCGTCTACGCCGACTACCGCATTGTCGAGCTCCTCGGCCGGCGCAACGCGCAAGAGTCGACCGCGCAGTTGGCCGCCGAGATCGTGTTGCGCACCAGCACCTGGTAGCGGCTGATCTGCGGCGAAGCCGGATAGGATTAACAACCCATGGCGCTGTCATTGGGAAACCTTCAGGGATTGGTCGCCGCGGGCGACATCGACACCGTCATTCTGGGGTTCCCGGACATGCAGGGCCGGCTGGTCGGCAAACGGGTGCCGGGCCGATTCTTCGTCGACGAAGTCGCCGCTCACGGTGCCGAGTGCTGCAGCTACCTGCTGGCCGTCGACGTCGACAACAACACCGTGCCCGGTTACGCGATGTCGAGTTGGGAGACCGGATACGGCGACATGGCGATGCGGCCGGACTTCGACACCCTCCGGTTGATCCCCTGGTTGCCCGGCACTGCGCTGGTGCTGGCCGATCTGGCGGGCAGCGACGGCGGCGCGGTCGCGGCGGCGCCGCGCACCGTGTTGCGCGCTCAGCTGGACCGGTTGAGTCATCGGGGGTGGGCAGCGAACGTCGCCACCGAGCTCGAGTTCATTGTCTTCGACGACACCTACCGCGACGCGTGGGCCGGCGGCTACCGGGGACTGACCCCGGCCACCGACTACAACATCGACTACGCGATATTGGCGTCGTCGCGGATGGAGCCGCTGCTGCGCGACATCCGGCTCGGCATGCAGGGCGCGGGCCTGCACTGTGAGGCGAGCAAGGGCGAGTGCAATCGGGGACAGCAGGAGATCGGGTTTCGCTATGACGACGCGCTGGTCACCTGCGACAACCACACCATCTACAAGAACGGCGCCAAGGAAATCGCCGACCAGCACGGCAGAAGCCTGACGTTCATGGCGAAATACGATGAGCGCGAGGGCAATAGCTGCCACATCCACTTGTCGATTCGGGCCGGGGACTCCGGGAACTCCGGGGCGGTGTTCGCCGATCCCAGCCGGCCGCACGGCATGTCGTCGGCGTTTTGTGCCTTCATCGCCGGGGTGCTGGCCACCATGTCGGAGCTGACCCTGTTCCTTGCGCCGAACATCAACTCTTACAAGCGGTTCGCCGACGGCAGCTTCGCCCCGACGGCCCTGGCGTGGGGGTTGGACAACCGCACCTGCGCGGTGCGGGTGGTCGGCCATGGCGCGAACACCCGAATGGAATGCCGGGTGCCCGGCGGCGATGTCAACCCATACCTGGCGGTGGCGGCACTGCTCGCGGGGGGCCTGTACGGTGTCGAGCGGGAACTGGAGCTCTCGCAGCCCTGTGTCGGCAACGCCTACGAAACCGCCGGTGTCGCACGGCTGCCCGCTACGCTGGCCGAGGCTGCCGCGTTGTTGGAGAAGTCTTCAGTCGCACGGGAGGCGTTCGGCGACGACGTTGTCGCGCACTATCTGAACTACGCGCGCGTGGAGTTGGCGGCGTTCAACGCGGCGGTCACGGATTGGGAAAGGATGCGCGGCTTTGAGCGACTCTAGAGCGCGTCGGCCGGTAGTGGGCCTGACGGCCTACCTGGAGCGGGTGCGCACCGGCGTCTGGGATTTCCAGGCGGGTTATGTGCCTGTCGACTACATCGAGGGGGTCCTGGCGGCCGGGGCCGCGGCGGTGTTGCTGCCGCCGCAGCCGGCGGACCCCGAGACCGTAAACGGCGTCCTCGACAGCCTGGACGGACTGGTGCTCACCGGCGGCTACGACCTGGACCCCGCCTCGTATGGTCAGCAGCCGCATCCGACCACCGACGAGCCCCGAACCGCCCGCGACGCCTTCGAGTTCGCCCTGTTGCGGGGCGCGCTGGACCGGGGGCTGCCGGTGCTCGGCATTTGTCGCGGCGCGCAGATCCTCAACGCCGCGTTCGGCGGGACGCTGCATCAGCACCTGCCCGACGTTCTCGGCCACAATGGGCATCGGGCAGGCGACGCGGTGTTCACCAAGGTGCCGGTGCGCACCGTTGCAGGCACCCGGCTGGCCGAACTGATGGGGGAGTCGGCCGAGGCGTCGTGCTATCACCACCAAGCCATCGACAAGGTCGGCGAGGGTCTGGTCGTCAGCGCGTGGGATGCCGACGGCGTGGTGGAGGGGTTGGAGCTGCCGGGCGACGGCTTCATGGTCGCGGTGCAGTGGCACCCGGAGCGGACGCTCGACGACCTGCGCCTGTTCAAAGCCGTGGCGGACGCCGCGCGGTCCTACGCTGAAGCCCGAGTAGCCCGATGAGCCCCCGGTGAACTCTGGAATGACCCAACTGGAACTGATCAACCCGGCCACCGAGGAGGTGCTGCGCGCGGTAGACCAGCTCGATGCCGCCGCCGTCGACGACGCGGTGCGCCGGGCGCAGGCCGCCCAGCGGCGGTGGGCGCGGTTGGCACCGGCGCAGCGCGCCGACGGCCTGCGGGCGTTCGCGGCCGCCGTCGGCGCCCACCGTGATGAGCTGGCCGCGCTCGAGGTAGCCAATTCGGGGCATCCCATCACCTCGGCCGAGTGGGAGGCCGGCCACGTCCGCGACGTGCTGAACTTCTATGCCGCCAGCCCGGAACGCATGGCCGGCAAGCAGATTCCCGTCGCGGGTGGCCTCGACGTCACCTTCAACGAACCGCTCGGGCGTGGTCGGGCTGATCACCCCGTGGAACTTCCCGATGCCGATCGCATCGTGGGGCATCGCGCCCGCCCTGGCCGCGGGCAACGCGGTGCTGGTGAAGCCGGCCGAGTGGACCCCGCTGACCACGCTTCGGCTCGGTGAGCTGGCGGTCGAGGCCGGCCTGGACCCAGACCTGCTGCAGGTCCTGCCCGGCAAAGGCTCGGTGGTCGGGGAACGGTTCGTCACCCACGAGGGGGTCCGCAAGATCGTCTTCACCGGGTCCACCGAAGTCGGCAAGAGGGTGATGGCCGGTGCCGCCGCCCAGGTGAAGCGGGTGACGCTGGAACTGGGCGGCAAGAGCGCCAACATCATCTTCTCCGACTGCGACCTGGAGCGCGCGGCGGCCAGTGCGCCGGCCGGGGTGTTCGACAACGCCGGGCAGGACTGCTGCGCCCGTAGCCGGATCCTGGTGCAGCGCAGCGTTTACGACCGGTTCATGGAGCTGCTCGAACTGGCGGTGCGCGGTGTCGTCGTCGGGGACCCCGGATCCCGTGACACCGAGATGGGCCCGCTGGTGTCCGGCCCGCACCGCGACAGGGTGGCCTCCTACGTGTCCGACGACGCCCCGGTCGCATTTCGCGGCGCCGCGCCGACCGGACGCGGATTCTGGTTCCCGCCAACGGTCCTCACTCCGGCGCGCACCGACCGCAGCGTCACCGAGGAGATATTCGGCCCGGTCGTCACCGTGCTGCCGTTCGACGACGAGCACGACGCCATCACGCTGGCCAACGACAGCACCTACGGGCTGTCCGGATCGATCTGGACCGACGACCTGTCCCGCGCGCTGCGGGTGTCGCGGGCGGTGGAGTCCGGCAACCTGTCGGTGAACTCGCACTCGTCGGTGCGCTACAACACGCCGTTCGGCGGGTTCAAGCAGTCCGGCCTGGGCCGCGAGCTCGGGCCGGACGCGCCGCTGCATTTCACCGAGACCAAAAACGTGTTCATCGCGATCAAAGAGGAAGGGCAGTAATGGACCTGACCCGAAGGCTGGCCGGCCGGGTGGCGGTGGTCACCGGCGGTGGCGGCGGCATCGGCCTGGCCGCCGCCCGGCGGATGCACGCCGAGGGCGCGACGGTGGTGGTCGGCGACCTCGACCGGGAAGCGGGCGGCGCGGCCGCCGAGGAGTTCTCCGGTTTGTTTGTCCCAGTGGATGTTTCCGACGAGGTCGCGGTCAACCGGCTGTTCGACACCGCGGCGCAGGCCTACGGGTCGGTCGACATCGCGTTCAACAATGCCGGCATCTCGCCGCCCGATGACGATCTGATCGAGAACACCGAACTGCCGGCGTGGCAGCGGGTGCAGGACGTCAACCTCAAGTCGGTATACCTGTGCTGCCGGGCGGCGTTGCGGCACATGGTGCCCGCCGGGAAGGGTTCGATCATCAACACGGCGTCGTTCGTTGCGGTGCTGGGATCGGCGACCTCACAGATCTCCTATACCGCCTCCAAGGGCGGGGTGCTCGCCATGTCACGAGAACTCGGGGTGCAATTCGCCCGGCAGGGCATCCGGGTCAACGCTCTGTGCCCCGGCCCCGTCAACACCCCACTGCTGCAAGAGCTTTTCGCCAAGGACCCGGAGCGGGCCGCGCGCCGACTCGTGCACGTTCCGCTGGGCCGCTTTGCCGAACCCGACGAACTCGCCGCCGCGGTGGCGTTTTTGGCCAGCGACGACGCGTCGTTCATCACCGCGTCTACGTTCTTGGTGGACGGCGGAATCAGCTCGGCCTACGTGACGCCGCTGTAGAGCTCGTCAAGCTCACAGTTTGTGGCGTGCCTTGAACGCCCGAATCTCTTTGGCTTCGCGCCCGGGAATGTCCAGCGGGATCGCGTGTCGGCTGTCGACGCGCAGATAGTCGAACGGACCGCCGATCAAGGATCCGACCTTCGCGACGTCGTCGTCGTCCACGGCGCCGACGAGGCGGCCGTCGGGTGCGACGAACCAATTTGCGTGCAGGAACAGCGTCGGCTGGGTTACTGCGCGCAGAGCGGCCGCGTGGTCGAATCCCTCGCCGACGGTGCCGTCGACGAACGCCCGCGAGAAGTTGCCGTCGAATTGGGTGAGCCCGCGCAACACCACCCGCAGCGGGATCGGCAGCAGGGGAACGTCGATCGCCGCACCGGGTACGAGTGCCTGGTGTAGGGCGATCAGCCGGGCGACGAGCCACACCAGCGCCCTGGGTGGGGTCCGCGCACCGATCACCCCGCCGGTTTTTCCGGATTGTCTTTGGAGTGGCACCGCGGTGTCGGTAAGGAACCGTGCGAAGCCGCCACCGCCGGGGATCGCCATCCTGGACAGGCCGAGGAACGCGTCGTACACGACCGTGCTTTTGATGGCCGGCCACTCGCAGCGGAAAAGCGGCGGATCTTCCAACACGAGCGCCCGGACCAGCTTGGGTTCGTTGACGGCGAGCCATAGCGTGAGCACACCGCCGGAGGAATTGCCGGCGACGATCACCGGCCTTCCTATGACCCCCCGGATGAACGCGGCGATGGCCGCCCCCAGTTGGTTGAACGTGTACTTGCCGGGCGCCCAGGACGATTGGCCGTGGCCCGGCAGCGAGATCGCGTACACCGCATGGTCCGCGGCCAGCAGGGGGAGAAGCAGCGCATATTCCTCCCATGTGCAGCCCTGGCCGGGAATGAAGACGATCGGATCGCCGCTGGCCGGCCCCGCGGCGTAATGGATCTTGACTTCGCCGGTGTGGAAGAAGGATTCGACGATGCCGGCCTGCTTCAGCGCTGCGGCGTTGGGCACCTGCACGGGTGCAAGACTCTCATACGGCCGGGCCGGGTCCCGTGCCCCGCCCGAATTGCCCCGCCGGAATTGAGCCAGGGGCGGCCCTGGCGGGCCGCCCCTGGCTTGTTGTGTTGATCGGTCGGTTGCCCGCCGTCACCGGTGGCTATCACCGCAGTTGGTGTTGGAGGGCTTTGACGGCCATGCGCAGGCGTCGACGTCGGCAGCGCTACCAGAGCCGCCGCCGGTGAACACGCCGTAGGCCTCGCCCCGGGTCCCGGTGTAGGTGGCGCCTCCCCAGCCTCCCCAGCCGCCCGAGTTCTCGATGGCGACGGTCCAGCCCTTTGCCTCGAGCGCGCTCTTGTACGCGTCCATGACGTTTGTTGCCGGTCCGTTGACCAGGAAGTGCATGTGGATGCCGTTGTCCGCAATGGAGGTCGGGCCGTCGGTGAGCCGCGTGCTTGCCGGCGCAGGGATCACCGACTGCAGTTGCGTTGCGTCGGCGTTGCCCGGCGCAGCGCAACCGACCGCGGCCGCGGTGATCGCCGAGGCCAGAGCGGTGCCGGCCATGCCACGGCGCAGGAGCCTGATTCCCCTGGCGCGCAGGGTGTTTGTCGTGGTGTCGTGGGTCTGGTTGGTGTTGATTGAAGTGTTCATGGCATTGATGATTCCGCCGCCGATGGTGTTGCAGTAGCCGTTGCGTTCTTGCAGCGATACAAGCCTGCCTTGTTATGTCAGGCATGGTGACGCTACGGCCACGGCGGCGGCTCACCGATGTGCACCAAACGCACCTGCGGCCAGGCCCACGTCCCGTACGACTGTTCCCAGGAAACCGGGCTCGGCGTCGGGACCACCGCCCACGCCTTCGGTACCGACAACGCACCGACCGACGTCGCGCGACCCAGACCCGCGGTGAACGGCGGGCCGCCGGCAACGCCCGGCTTGGGTAGCAGCGACCGCAACGCCGCCGCCTGGTTCAATGCCGCGCGCTTGTTCAGGGAATTCAGGTGGTCGATCGCGACGTCGGACGGCGCGGACAGCGAACTGAGTTTTGACAGCGAGGACGATACCGGGGCGAGGGACACATCGAAAGCCGTCAACGGCGACAACGAAAGCGACTGCAGCGCTTCGGGAATGGCTGCGATTACTTGGTCGCCGGCTGAGATGACCTGCGGCGCCGCGATCACCTTCCAGGGGCCGGTTGGTCGGGTGGCCGCCGCACCGCGGCAGGCGGGTGCCGCGGTCGTGGGCGGTGGGGCGAACGGTGTCACCGTCGACGCATCGGCCGAGGCCTTGGCATAGCCGTACATGGCCGCGGTGTTCTGGGCCCACATCCGTTCGTAGGCAGCCTCGGTCTCCGCGATCGCGTGGCTGGTGTGGCCCAGGCAGTTCGCCCCGGCCAACTGTGTCCGACACGCGCGATTGGTGTCGATCACCGATGGGGACACCATCGCCGCCAACGCCGACTCGTAAGCGCTGACGGCCGCCGTAGCCTGGGTGGCCGCGTGCTCGGCCTGTTTGGCGGTGGCGGTGAGCCAATCGATATGCTGCGCTGCAGCTTTCGCGATTCTCATCGCCTCTGAGCACTTGGACCCTGCGAATAGCGTCGAGGTCACGGCCCGGTAGGCGGCGGCGGCGGCGCGCAGTCGGGTGGCGAGTCGCTCCCAGGCCGTTGCCGCCTCGGTCATTGACCCGGCGCCCGGACCCGCGTACATTCGCCCGCTGTTGATCTCCGGCGGTAGCGTCGCGATGTTCATCACCATTTACGCCTCACTACGGCGGCATGAGCTGTTCTGAAAAACATGACCCCCTCCTTCAAGACATAGACGTGAGGGTTACAGCCCCACGTGGCCAGGGAAGGCGTCGCACAGCTTTGCCCGCGCTGGCGGCGGGCGCGCGCCGATCAGACGTATTGCTCTGAGCGCCTTCTCGTGTCGAAGTGACAGCGCCGAGCCATCAGCGACGGTCGACGCAGAGCCGGGTCAAGATGTCCTGGTTGGTGCGGGCACCGGTGGGTGCTCCTGCGGTGGGCCCGGCGCGCCATCGCGTCGTGGCAAACGAAGCCGGCAACGGCGACCACGCAGAATGCGGTGACAAGCGGGGCCACAGCGGCGGCCGATCGCGCGTCATCCACGCATTCTTGGTCGGCTTTTGATGCGTTGGCGCCGGGTCGGATGAAAAGCCGACGTCGGGTGAAAAGCGAAGGTCGGATGAAGAGCGATGGTCGAGGTGGCCGGCGGGTTGCGCGTGCTCGGCAAGCGCGACGGCGGCCGGCTGCGTCAACCGAACATCGCCGGGAGCGAGCCCGCGCGCGGCCCAACCCGTGGTAACGGCAGCGAACAGGCCGACCGCGGCGAGCGCGGCGAGTGCGGCGATAGCCACGTGCCATCGCCCAGTTCTGCCGGCGCCCCGAAACTTCACAGTTACCCGAAAGTACAACGCGACCCTTGGTCAACGGATGGATCGAGCTGTGAAAATGATCAGAGTCCGGGCTCGTCAGCCACCGGGGCGGGACGTGAAGACGATCAACGGAATCGCCACCTCGGCCGGGGTGGCCGCGCCGTGAAAGCCGACCAGGCGGGCCGTTTCCGGCGGCTCGTGTCCGGTCGCCAGCACCGCCGCGTCGCCGGTGCAGACCACCACGACGTCGCCGATCCGGGCCAGGTGCCGCGGGTCGACCGGACCGAACATTCCCGCCGCGACGGCCTGCTCACGGCTGTACACCTCGGCGCGGCCGTCCAGCAGCTCCCTCCACGTGGCCCGCACGTCGGCCGCAGCGCCCTCCTCGGTGTGCAGGTAGCGCACCCGCGGCTCGCCGGCCACCACCCGTATCCCGGCGCCGAGGAGCGGGTCGGTGTCGAGGTCGATGCGGGCGTCTTGCGGGACGTTGAGGCCACCGTGGTCGGCGGTGACCAGCAGCGCAGCGCCTGCGGGCAGCTCGTCGACCAACCGGGTCAGCAGCGCGTCGACATGCGCGGCCGCTTCGAGCCAGCGGGGTGAGCCGATGCCGAACACGTGAGCCGCGGTGTCCAGGTCGGCGGTATAGCCGTAGACCAGCCCCGGGGCCGCGCGCACTTCGTCGGCCAGTCGCTGGGCATAGTCATCGGTCGCCTTCGTCGGGACGAACCGGGCGCCGCGATACGCCGCATCCGTCAACCCGCTGCCCGCAAACCACTCGGGCAGCACCACGCGAGTGTCGAGCCCGGCCTGCGCCGTCCGCTCGAACCAGGTTGGCAGCGGTTGCCATTGAAGGGGCGGCGGGTCGTCACGCCATCGGATGTGGTTGAGCACCCGGTCGGTGCCCGGGATGTTGAGCGTGAAGCCCAGGACGCCGTGTTCGCCGGGTCGTGCGCCGGTGCCCAGTGACACCAGGCTGGACGGCGTGGTGGACGGGAAGGTGCAGGCGAGTTGCGTGATGTGCCCGCGGTCGCCGGCCAGGACGGCGGCGAGCAGCGGCGCATCGCCGGCCAACTCGGGCAGCAGGTGCCATCCCATCCCGTCGACGAGCAGCACCGCGACGCGATCGACCCGGTCGATATGGCCATCGCCGACCGCTTCGGCCAGCCCCAGTCTGTCGACCGCGCCCGGGACCCCGAGCAGGGCTGCGGCGGCGGGCAGCACCTCGCAGATCGAATCGGACACGTTGGTCAGTCTGGCAGGTCAGTCTGGCAGGTCAGTCTCGCAGCAGCGCCCGGCCCAGCCGTTGGCTGGTCACCCGAAGTTGTCGGTCGGTGCTGTCGGCCAGCGCGCGAACCTGCTCCGGCCCGAGTCGGCCGCACAGCCGGCCCCAGTGCACCGCAACCTCGTCGCCGACGGCGACGTCGGGTACGGCGCTGTATCCGTCGGCCCACACATCGAGCACGCGGGTGACCGGTGGTGACAGAGCCAGCGCCCGGCCATCCCAGACCAGTCGCCGGCTCATCACTTCGACGTCTGCTTCGTTGCGGGAAACGATTGTCCCCCAGGTGATCCGGCAATTGTCCAGCACACCCAGCGGGTGTTCATCCATGCGCTTATCCCCTTTGGGGCCCAGAAACCGCGTCCATGGATACACGCCGAAAACGTGGAAGCAGTGGTTGCCGGCCGCCTCGACCGCCAGGTCGCCGGTGAGGTGCGACCAATAGCGGCCGGCCTGCGGGCCGATGATGGCCAGCAGCTCGTCGAAGAACTCAGCAGCGTCAAGCCCGGCCCCGACACCACCGCCGAGCCAATACGACTCGACCAGACGATAATCCAGCGGATCGGCGATTCCGGTCAGCTTCGACAGCACCCGCAGGTAGGGCCAGGCCCCGGTGAACTTCGCCGCCGCGCTGCGCACCTCGTCGACGGAGCCGTCGCGCAGCGTCGCGCCCAACGGGGGACCGCAGTAGCCCAGCGCGTTGGGGGCATAGGCGTAGCGGGCGAACATCTCCGCCCCGGGGCTCGTCAAGCCTGCCCCACCAGCTTGGCGGCATCACGGTGCATGCGGCCGAAGTTGTAGTACGCCGCGCACGCTCCTTCGGGCGAAACCATGCAGGTTCCGATCGGGGTCTCCGGGGTGCACGCGGTGCCGAAAACCTTGCACTCCCAAGGCTTGAGCACGCCCTTGAGCACCTCGCCGCACTGGCATGCCTTCGGGTCGGCGACCCGCACGCCGGGCATCGCGAACCGTAGTTCGGCGTCGAACTCGGCGTAGTCGTCGTGCAGCCGCAGCGCGCTCTGCGAGATGAATCCCAGCCCCCGCCATTCGAAGTGCGGCCGCAGCGAAAACACCTTGCCCATCAGCGCCAGCGCCGCGGGGTTGCCGTGTTCGGGCACCACCCGCTTGTACTGGTTTTCCACTTCGCAGCGGCCCTCGCGGATCTGGCGCAGCAGCATGGTGACCGCCGCCAGGATATCGAGCGGCTCGAATCCGGCTACCACCAACGGCTTTCGGTACACCTCCGGGACGAACCGGTACGGCCGGTTGCCCACCACGGTCGACACGTGCCCGGGGCCGATGAAACCCGACAGCCGCAGGTCCGGTGATTCCAGGATGGCCTTGATCGGCGGCACGATCGTGACGTGATTGCAGAAGACGCTGAAATTTCCCAGGCGCTGCTCGCGTGCCCGAACCAGCGTGACCGCCGTCGACGGCGCCGTGGTCTCGAAACCGATGGCGAAGAACACCACCTGTTTGGTGGGATTGTCGATCGCGATCTTGAGGGCGTCCAGCGGGGAGTACACGAACCGCACATCGGCGCCGCGCGCCTTGGCGTCGAGCAGGCTGCCGTTCGACCCGGGCACCCGCATCATGTCGCCGAAGCAGGTGAAGATCACGTCGGGCTGGCCGGCCAGCCACATTGCGTCGTCGATGCGGCCCATCGGGATCACGCAGACCGGGCAGCCGGGGCCGTGCACCAATTCGACGTTGTCGGGCAGCAGGTGTTCGATGCCGTGCCGGTAGATGGTGTGCGTGTGCCCGCCGCACACCTCCATGAACTTGAAGTGGTCCGGGCCGCTACCCGCCAAGTGCTCGATGGCGCCCAGCAGTTTGCGGGCCGCTGCCGGATCGCGGAATTCGTCAACGAATTTCATTGCGGCTCCTTTAGATAATTGCCGACGAGTCGAAGGCTTCGAGTTCGGTGGTATAGGCCTCGCCGAGCTTCTTGACGGCGGCCAGGGTGAGCAGGGCCTCGGTCTCGTCGATCTTGGCCATCGCGAAGCCGACGTGCACCAGCACCCAGTCGTCGGGCTCGGGCATGTCGTCTTCGAGCAGTCGCACGCTGATGGTGCGCTGCACGCCGCTGACGTCGACCTTGGCCAAATAATTTGCCGGGTCGGTGATCTCGACGATGCGGCCCGGAATCCCTAGGCACATGTCATCACTCCCTTTCCGTCCGTTCTGGTGTCAGCAGATTCGCGGCAGCGGATCCCCGACGAGCATGTCGACGATCCGGGTGCCGCCGAATCCGGTACGCAAAACCACGCTTTCGGCCGGCTCGCTGACGATCTCCCCGACTTCGGCCGCATCGGCGCCCAGCGGATGCGACCGCAACGCCGCCAGCCCGGCCTGCGCCTGCCCGGGTGCGACGACGGCGACGAACTTGCCCTCGTTGGCGACGTAGAGGGGATCGATGCCGAGCAACTCGCACGCGCCGTTCACCATGGGCCGCACCGGCAGTCGGTCCTCGGCGAGCAGCACCCCGAGACCGCAGGACTGGGCCAGTTCGTTGCAGACGGTGCCGACCCCGCCCCGGGTCGCGTCACGCAGCCAGCGCGTTTCCGGCGCGGCCGACATGAGCAGCTCCACCAGCGGGCTCAGGCACGCGGTGTCCGACTCGATGTCGGCCTCGATGGCCAGGTCGCCGCGGGCGAGCATGACCGCCATGCCGTGATCGCCCATCGACCCCGACAACAGCACCTTGTCCCCGACGCGCACCGACCGCGCCGACAGTTTCCGCTCGGCCGGAACGACACCGGCTCCGGTGGTGGTGACGAACATCCCGTCGGCGGCGCCCTTGGGCACCACCTTGGTGTCGCCGGTGACGATCTGGACACCCGCCGCGGCGGCCGCGGCCGCCATGTCGGCGACGATCTCTTTCAATTCGTCTATCCCGAAGCCCTCTTCGAGCACGAACGCCGCCGAGATCCAGGACGGCACCGCGCCCGCCATCGCCAGGTCGTTGCAGGTGCCGTTGATGGCGAGCTCACCCACGGATCCTCCGGGAAAACGCCTGGGCTGCACCACAAACGAATCGGTGGACAGCGCCAGCCGCTCGCCGCTGGGCAGGGTCAGGACGGCGCCGTCGCCGAGCGACTCCAGCAGGGGGTTGCGGAACGCCTCCAGGAAAACCGCGTCGACCAGCGCGGCGGAGGCCTTCCCGCCCGCCCCGTGCGCCAGGGTCACGTGGTCGTCGCGCAACCGGGGACGGCGCCTGCGGAACGACTCGATCCGCTCGATCACCTCGCCCTCGGCGAACCGCGGTCCCGAGGAAAGGTATTCGCCTGCCGACTTGCCGATACTCATGCCTCGGCTCCTGCTCGCTCCGGTCCTCGCTCGTTCCTCGCTGCGATCCTCACTCGCATCGCCTTCGGGATACTCATGCCTCGGCTCCTGCTCGCTCCGGTCCTCGCTCGTTCCTCGCTGCGATCCTCACTCGCATCGCCTTCGGGATACTCATGCCTCGGCTCCTGCTCGCTCCGGTCCTCGCTCGTTCCTCGCTGCGATCCTCACTCGCATCGCCTTCGGGATACTCATGCCTCGGCTCCTGCTCGCTCCGGTCCTCGCTCGTTCCTCGCTGCGATCCTCACTCGCATCGCCTTCGGGATACTCATGCGGCCCCCAAACCTTGTTCGGTGCAACGCTCGTGGGTCGCCAGCCATAGCCGGTAGCCCAGCAGCGCTTGTGACTCCTGAATCCGGTGCACGCTCTGCGAACGAACAACGAAGCAGGCGTCCACATTTGGGTTGTCCGCGAAGGCGCCGCCGTCGTATCCGGCGAAACCGATGGTGTACAAACCGCGTTGGCGTGCCTCGGCCAGCGCGGTGAGCAGGTTGGGCGAGTTGCCGCTGGTCGACATGGCGATCGCGATGTCGCCCGCCTGCGCGCGGGCGATCAGCTGGCGGGCGAACACCAACTCGAAGCCGACGTCGTTGCCCAGCGCGGTCATGATCGCCGGGTCGGCGGTCAACGACCACGCCGTGAGCGGCTTGCCGACCGGCGGCCGGGCGAACAGCCCCGCCAAGGTGGTGGAATCGGTGCAGCTGCCGCCGTTTCCGAAGGTGAACAGCCGTCCGCCCGCCGCGAAGCGGCGTGCCATTTCGGTGGCGGCCCGCTCGATGAGCTCGGCGTTGGCTTCCAGCGTGGACCGGCGCAGCGCCAGGCTTTCGGCCGCCTTTGCCCGTGCCGACGCGGCCAGGTCGGCGAGCAGCGACTCCGGGTTGTCTTCCTGCGCGTCGATGAACGGGTACAGGAAGTTGGTCGGTTCTTCTCGGGCCATTACGCGTCCGCTTCCATTCGGCTGATCGCGGTGCCGGCGTGTACCAGCACGAGGTCGCCGCCGGCGACCGGGTCGATCAGCGTCGTCGCCACCATTTCGATGCCCCGCGCGGTACGCACCGTGGCCATCCCGTCGGCCGACGCGGTCACCACCTCACCCAGGCGCCCCTCGTCGCTGCAGGTGACGCACACGGCCTGCGTTTCGCAGTGCGGCGAGTCGGTATTGAGCGACCCGGCCTTGAGCAACCCGGAGTGCTCGAAACACACGTGGGTCAGTTCCCACAACAGGTGATAGAACAGCACGAAGCCACCTGTTGCGGGCACTCGCGGATCGGGATCGTCCAGCCACAGCACATGATCGGCCATGCCGGCCGCCGGTCGCGCACCGCTGCCGATCCACACCGTGGTCGCGCCCCAGGCCGGGCCGCGGCGCATCACCGAGCGCACGTCGGCATCGAGAAAGGGGTCGGCGCCGGCGACCGCGATCACGATGTCGCCGGGCCGCACCGAAACCCGGACCAGGTCAACCAGGTTCGGGCCGGTCAGTGCGACCGCGGGCAGGGCGCGCTTACCCATGATCACCGGATGCACGAACTCAACAGCGATGTGCAGGGCGTGCGGTTCCCAGGACGGTGCGATGGACCACATGGTGGCGCCCGCCGCGAACCGCTTGGCCAGCGTGAAGGCGGTGGCGGCCAAATCGTCCGACAATTCGTGAGCCAGCTCGGCGCCGAGCCCGCGATCAATCGCGCCGGTGGTCATGACGGCTCGGCTTCTGTGTGCAGCGCGGTCAGTACGGAGATCGCGGCCTGACCGAGCGCAAGCCCGCCGTCGTTGGGCGGTATGGTGCGGTGGGTCAGCACGTCAAATCCCTTCTGTTGCAACAGCGCAGCACACTGGCGCAGCAGCAGCACGTTCTGAAATACGCCCCCGGTGAGGCCCACCAGCCGCACACTGCCGGCCACGTGCGCGACCACCTCGGCGACGGCGACCGCGACGGCCCGGTGGAACCCCGCCGCCAGCGTCGCCGGTCGCGTGCCGGCGCGCAGCGCCGAAACCATCGCACGCACCATGGTCGTGGGGTCGATCACCGCGTCGGACCGCACCGCCAGCGGTAGCGCCGGCCCGGGCTCCTCGCCGGCCGACTCGGCGAGCGCCTCGAGTTCGATGGCGGCCTGCCCCTCGTAGTCGATGCGGTGCCGCACCCCGAGCAGCGAGGCGACCGCGTCGAACAGCCGGCCCATGCTCGAACACGGCACACACCCCGTCTGGCTCTCCAATTGTGAACGGGCGAGCCGCAATTCGTCGGGAAAGGCCGCGATAACCGGCGGCAGGTCTTGGGTCCAGTCGATGCCCGCCGTCCACAGCTGGGACAGTGCCATCCGCCACGGGTTGCGCACCGCGGCGTCACCACCCGGCAGCGGCACCGGCAGCAGGTGACCGGCCCGGACGAAGCGGTGGCTGTCCGGGCCGAGCAGGAGAATCTCGCCGCCCCAGATCGTCTGGTCGCACCCGTAGCCGGTGCCGTCGAAGGCAACGCCGACGATGGGTTCGCCGATGCGCCCGTGCTCGGCCAGCAGCGACACCACATGTGCGTGGTGGTGCTGCACCAGGTCCAGCGGTCGATCGCCCGCGTGTCGCTCGGCCCAACTGCGGGTGTGATAGCCGGGATGCAGATCGGCGGCCAACCGCGTTGGCGCACCGCGAATGGTAGTGAGCTGACCCACCGCGCGTTCGAACGCGCGCAGCGTCTCCCAGGTGCCCACGTCGCCGATGTGCCCGGACAGGTAGCCCCGCGAGCCGTCGGTGAGGCAGAAGGTGTTCTTCAGTTCACCGCCCACCGCCAACACGCTGGGGCCTTGACGACCCGACTGCGCGATATCGATCGGCAACGGCGCGTACCCGCGGGACCGCCGGATGGGCAGGTCCCGCCCGTCAACGACGCGGACCACCGAGTCGTCACACGGCACATGGATCGGCCGGTCGTGGTCCAGTAGCGCGTCGCAGAGTCCCCAAAGTCGTTGCTGAACATCGTCGTCGGTGAAGCAGATGGGTTCGTCCGAGCGGTTGGCGCTGGTCAGCACCAGCGCGTCGGGAGCCGGCGGGCTGACACCGGGCACCGGCGCCAGCAGCAGGTGATGGATGGGGGAGTAGGGCAGCATCAACCCGAGCAGCGGGCTGCCGGGCGCGACGGCCTGCGCCAGCGGCACAGGGTTGTCATGGGTGTCATTCTGCGGGCGCCGCCGCAACAACACGATCGGCCGGGCGGGACTGGACAGCACGGCGGCCTCGGTGTCGTCGACGTAGGCATAGCGGCGCGCGACGTCAAGGTCGCGGACCAGCATGGCGAACGGCTTGGCGCCCCGCGCCTTTCGTGCGCGCAAGCTGAGGACGGCCGCGTCGTCGTCGACGATGCAGGCCAGGTGGTAACCGCCGATTCCCTTGACGGCCACCACCGCGCCGTCGGCCAGCGTCCGCTGGGCGTCGGCCAGGGCGGCGTCCGGCGCCTGTCGCTCGACCGGCCCCTCGGCTGCCGACCGGAACCACAGCGAAGGACCGCAGTCCGGGCAGGCGATCGGCTGCGCGTGGAACCGGCGATTCGTGGGGTCGTGGTATTCGTGGGCGCACCGGTCGCACATGGCGAATGCCGCCATGGTGGTGGCCGGACGGTCGTACGGCAATGCGCGGATGATGGTGAATCGCGGGCCGCAGTTGGTGCAGGTCACGAACGGGTGCCGGTAGCGTCGATTGCGCGGGTCGAACAACTCCGCGACGCAGTCGTCGCAGACCGCGACATCGGGCGGAATGGGTGTCGTGCTGCCGGTGGCGGTTTGGCTCGCCACGATCCGAAACCCGGGTGCGTGGCCCCCGGGTTCGGGCGCGACGTCGGCAATCGCGATATCGGCAATGGAGACGGCGTTGATCCGGGCCAGCGGAGGTGCCTCGGCACGCAGCCGCCGGCCGAACTCGGCCACCAGCGAGCGCTCGCCCTGCACCTCGAGAAAGACTGCGCCCGAATCGTTGCCGACGAATCCGGCCAGGCCCAGCTCGCTGGCGACGCGGTGCACGAACGGACGGAATCCGACCCCCTGGACAACGCCGGTCACGGTGAGGCGCTGCCGAATCTCGTCGGATCCCGAAATCGGGGGCAGCGCCGGGGGCGTGACCAGGGAGAGGCCGCTCATCTCACCCGCCACCCGGGCCCACCGCCGGATCGGCGCGGCCCCGTCCCATCAGCTCGAGACCTGCCATCGCCTGCTCCGCCCCGGTTTGGTCGGTCTTCTCCACCACGAAGCCCATGTGGATGATCACCCAGTCACCCGGCTCGAATACCTCGTCCGGCAGCATGCCGACGTTGACCTTGCGCGCCTCGCCGGTGACGTTGATCAGCGCGAGCTGTCCTTCGTAACCGTCCAGCATCCTGATCACTTGACCGGGTATACCCAGGCACATGGTTCAGCACTCCCGTCCCATTGGTCCTACCGCCGAGAAGGTTTCTTTGGGAAGTTGCAACGCAGCGACGATCTCCTCGACAGCGCGCACCGCACGCGGCACGGCCTCGGCAACGGGTTCGGTGAGCCCGATGCCGTCCTCGACGCTGCCGGCCTCGCATCCGACAACCACGGTGTAGGGCGGGCGACCGCCCAGCGCCCGCAGGCTGGCGAACACCGTCGCCGGATCCATTCCGTGCGCGTCCAGACCCGTGCTGCCGGAGACCGATTCATGATCGGCCTGGAAGACATGCAACGTCCCGGGTCGTCCCCGGCTGGGTATCGCGTCGACGAGTACCAGCGTGTCCCACTCATCGAGCAGGTCGTACGCCAAGTGCATGCCGCTGATGCCGTAGTCAGTGACCCGGACATTCGGATCGTCCGCCGGGATCGCGGTGTGGCGGACTACTTCGGTGCCGAATCCGTCGTCTCCCAGGAAGATGTTGCCGATTCCGGCCACCAGGATTCGCGGTGCCATCCTCGCTGCTCGAGCCGCTACATGCGCCGGAGCTTGAGGTAGCGGCGCGCATCCGGCAGGGAGGTCACTCCCACCGCCAGACCTACCGCGACGACCAGCGCGAGAATCGCGAGGAAAATCCACCCTAAAATTTCCATGTCTAACTCCTTTCCGTGGTTTGCTGCCGGGTTTCGTGGAAGGCTTGTTCCAGCGGCTCGACTTCGTCGGGGGAGAAGTACAAATAGCGGCCGTACCAGTCGTGCAGGTCGGAGGCGGGGTCGTCGTCGACGACCACCCCGACGTGTTTGTTGCCCTCGACGTCTTCATGCACCGACGTGACGCGGGCGGTCCTGCCGGCGATGAAGATGTCCTGCGCGTCGGCGTTGCGCCTCGGTCGCAACCGGACATGGCTGCCCCGGGCCACCCGAATCCCATTCACCAGTACCGCGTCGATCTCGGGGCGGACCGCGTTGTCGGCCAGCGGATCCCACCAGTCGACTCCCTCGGGCACCGCGGGGACCAGGCCGGCCCGCCCGTGCGGATCGCGCAGCACGCCGTGCAGGCCGGCCATCGCCTCGGGCGACATGGCGTCGCACTGGTCGATGATCCGGGCGGCCCGCGGATCGGTGGCTCGCGCCTGCGCCTTCTCCTCGTCGGTCATCGTCATCACGCGCAGGGTCAGGATCTCGTCGATCTCGGTGCAGTCATACAGGGCGGTGTTGCTCTGCTCGGCGATCTCGGGGTGGTCGTAGAGGATGATCGGCGAGATCAGCAGCGTGTCGTCGGTTCCGGGTGGGCCGGCCAGCACCGGGAAGCAGCGGTGCTGGCGACACCGGGACACGGCGTCGGCGGCGGCCGGCGGCGGCTCGAGCAGCGAAACAAACCGCCCGCCGACGACTTCAGCGATCAGATGGGTGCCGATCATGGACCGCGCGATCGCATCGTCCTTGCCGGTCGCGCCCGCGCCGACGTTGCCGACCCGCACCGAGATCCGGCGCAGGTCGCCGTCCGGCTCGCCGGACACGGTCAGGACGCCGCGCACGTCCTGCCGCTCGCGGACCAGGCGGCCGCCCTCGAGGACTTCGATGTCGGTGGCCGCGGCCGCCAGCACCGGCAGCGTCCATCGCGGTGTGGGAGCATCGAATGCCAAAGGACCAAAAGACATCTCACACTCGACCGCTTCGTCCCAGGTCAGCCATGACCCCGATGCGGTGCTCAATTCGCGGACCGGCTCGAAGCAGCCGTCGTCGAGTTGACGTTCGGCCCGGCGATGCTGCAGTTGCAGGAACCGCACCACCACGGTGACCGCCTGGGCGGCATCGACCAAGAACTGCGCCGCCAGGGTGTCGTCCTCGCCCCAACCGGCTTCGGCCGCGCCCGGCGGGCCTAAAACGCCGAACTGCCAACGGGATTGGTTCTTGCTCGAGGTTCCCCGGTAGGGGTAGAGCAGGTAGCCCTCATAGAGCACCGCGTCGGCGACGGCGCGGGCGCGGTCCCAGGTCGAGGTCATCGGGCCGCCTTTCGCTGTGCGGCGTCGACCAACAGCGACTCGATCGCGTGGTCGAGGTCGAGCAGGCCCTCCGCCGACTTGTAGCCGGCCAGCGCGGTCACGGTTTCATGGCGCAGGCGCACCCAACCGGTGTTCGGATAGTGGTGGGCGATCAGTTCCCGCCAGGCCGCGACGGGCATGTTGTAGCGATCCTCACAATTCCAGGACACCTGCTGAACCGCAAAGCCTCGTTCCGACTTGATAAAAATGGTTCCACTGAACAGGAATTGGAGAGGCAGCGAGCCGTCGCGGAGCGCGTGCAGGTACTTGGCGGCGGTCACCTCGAAGTCATACGTGCAGTCCAGCGGGAGCGCCACCGTGGTGTTCCCGGCGAAGCCCGGCACCATCGCGTTGGCGTGTTGCCACAGGAAGGTGCGTTGGGTGGTGGCCCACCGCTCGCGCGGCCCGAACAAGTCGTTGAGCCCCGCGGCCTCATCGTCGGAATAGGAACGCCGCAGCGGCTCGATCCGAACCTGGCAGCGCAGCGCGATCGCGTGCACCGGGTCGTCGGCGCCCGCGACGATGCCGACGCGGGCGGTGAGCACCGGTGTGACGGTGTAGGGTTCGGGCGCGACGTCGAGGACGGCGAAGGTCAGGTCCGTCATGTCGCCGGCTCTCGGGGCAATTCGACGGCGCGCGCTGCGATCTGCGCGAAGAAGTTGTCGATGAACTGCCGCGCCTGCTGGCCGCCATCGAACCCCTTCCACAGCAGGCGCAGCCGGCCGACGAACTCATAGCAGGCATCGATGGGCACCAGATAGCTGTGCGGGGAAGCGTTTTCGTCGCCGTCTTCGTCGGGAACCCGGACCAGCAGTGCCTCCACGTCGTCGGCCAACAGGCCCACCCGCGAGTCGGCGGCGCGAATTGCGTTCCAGGAATCCAGATCCAGTTCGGATTCGCATGCCCCGGCAGGGCCGGGATAGAAGGCGACCGTGCGCCCGAGTTCGGAGTTGGTAAAGAAGAAGGCCACGCCGACCGGGATCTGCAGTGCTTCCCACGTGCGGCGGTCCAGCGCGAAGTCGCTGAATGCCAGATACCTGTCCGGCACCGCTCGGTAGCGCAGTTGGGCATTGCCATCGGTGAACAGCAAATAGCAGGCGCGGCAGACGCACATCAGTTGGCGGCCGGCCACATTCACCACGTGCTGATGCTCGTCGGCGATCGTCTCCGAGCACATCTCGCACCGCTCACCTGCCGGCTCGGGGGGCCGCCGGTTGCCGGTGATGCGCGCCAGCACGTCGTAAGGGGTGGTCACGCGGGGACCCCGATCGCTTCGGCCGGCAGCGCCACCGACAGCACACCGTTGCGGATCAGCAGGGGCAGCGGGTCGAGGTGGGCGGCAGAACCATCCGCGCCGGCCCCGGCGCGCACGACGTCATAGGAAGACCGGCAGCCCGGACAACCCAGCAGCGAGTCACGCAGCTCGGCGCCGGCCAGCGAGTCGTCGCACACCGGGCAGTGGTCGCGATAGGCGAACGTCTGGTCCCCAACCCGGCAGGCCAGCAACGTGATTCCGGCGACGAGGAAACCCGCGACCTCCCCGGGCTCCAGGTCGGCCATCTCGGGCGCCGGATGCCAGGTGGTCGGCACCCGGCCGGTCGAGCCGGCCGAGCCGTTCGAACGCACCCGCGCCATCAGCGAATCGGCCGAAATCACTTTCGTGGGTTCTGTAGGTTCGGGTGTCACCACCTCGATCGAGGAGATCTCCGGCGCGGCCGCCCGCACCGCGTCCTCGACGGCCAGCTCCAGCGTCACGGCCGACGAAGGACAGCTCTTGCAGCTGCCCTGGAAGGCCAGCCGCACTGTGACTTCCCCTGCCCGGTCGGCGACCTCGAGCAGATCGACGTCGCCGCCATGCGAACCCAGGTACGGGCGCACCCGGTCCAGTGCGTCCGAGACCCGCCGGTGCACGTCGTGCGGGTGCAGGCCGTGCACGAGGAGCAGGCTGGCCACCAGGTCGTCGGCGGCCAGCCGCTCGGCTAAGCCCGGTCTATCTCCGGGTTCATTTGCGGGTTCGCCACATAGCTGCATGATCCTTTCCAGCCCGGCTCCGTAAAGCCCGGCTACCTCGCGGACCAATTCCTGGGCGCGTTCATGCGCGACCGACCCACTCGCCGCGCAGGAATCCAGCAGGGTCTGGATCCGATCGCCCGATGTGCGCCAATGCATTCCGCTTTCCGGGGTTGCTGGGCTGGTCCCCAGGGACCCGGCCGGGCGATCCGCCATGTGTCACTCCCCGACAGGTGACTGGGTGGGCGAGTGCAGTCTCTCCAGCGTCTTGCCCTTGCCCAGGTACATGTGCACGCCGCAGGGCAGGCACGGATCGAAGCTGCGCACCGTGCGCATCACGTCGATGCCCTTGAAGTGCTCGCGGTCGTTCTCCTCGAAGATCGGTTGACCCTGCACGGCATCCTCGTAGGGGCCCGGCGTGCCGTAGCTGTCGCGCGGGTTGGCGTTCCACGGGGTGGGCGGATACGGGTGGTAGTTGGCGATCTTGCCGTCCCGGATCACCAGGTGGTGGCTGAGCACGCCGCGCACCGCCTCGGTGAAGCCGCAGCCGATCCCCTCGTCGGGGACCTCGAACTTCTCCCACGTCTTGGTGCGTCCGGCGCGGATTTCCGCCAACGCCTTCTCGGCGAAGTACAGCCCGCAGGCTGCGGCGTAGGCCTGGAAGTAGGTGCGCGCCCGGTCGCGTTCGATCGTGTTGCTGCCGTGCTTGGGCACCTTCCACTCAAACTCCACCGGACCCTTCAGCGCGGTCTTGGGGAGGTTGATCTTGACGCTGTTGCCGGTCGCCTTGACGTAGCCGATGTCGACCAGGCCGGCCAGCGCGGTCGACCACAGCCGAGCCAGCGGGCCGCCGCCGGTGTCCAGCGCCAGGTGGTCCTTGCCGTCGAACCAGCGCGGCGACATCACCCAGCTGTACTTGCCGCCGTCCATTTCCCGTTTCTGCGGATGCGGGTTGGTGTGCTGGTTCCACGGGTGGCGCCGGTCCACGGCGTTGCCCAGCGGGTCGGTCTTGACGAACATCTCCTGGTCGGTCCAGTCGTCGTAATACGAGCTGCCCAACAGGATTCGGATGCCGAGGTTGATGTCGACCAGCGAGTGCGTGACCAGCTTGCCGTCGACCACCACGCCCGGGGTGACGTACATCGCGTTACCCCACCGCTCCATGTCCTTGTAGTTGAAGTTGCACACCTCGGGATCCTGGAACGAGCCCCAGCAGCCGAGCAGCGTGCGGCGCAGCCCGACCTTCTCGTAACCCGGTAGCGCTTCATAGAAGAAGTCGAACAGGTCGTCGTGCATGGGGACGACCTTCTTCATGAACTCGACGTAGCGCATTAGCCGCGTCATGTAGTCGGTCATTAACTGGATGGTGGCGACGGTGCCGACGCCGCCCGGGTACAACGTGGACGGGTGCACATGGCGACCCTCCATGAGGCAGAACATCTCTCGGGTCCAGCGACTGACGGCGAGGGCTTCCCGGTAGAACTCGCCGCTGAACGGGTTGAGCGATCGCATGATGTCGGCGACAGTCTTGTAACCGTGCGCGTCCGCGTGCGGCGCCGCGGTTTTCTCCGCCTTGGCCAGCACACCAGGGTTGGTTTCGGCGACCATCTTCTCGCAGAAGTCAACGCCAACCAGATTCTCCTGGAAGATGTTGTGGTCGAACATGTATTCCGCGGCCTCGCCCAGGTTGACGATCCACTCACCGAGGTGCGGCGGCTTGACCCCGTAGGCCATGTTCTGTGCGTAGCAGGAACACGTGCAGTGGTTGTCGCCGCAGATACCGCAGATGCGGCTGGTGATGAAGTGGGCGTCGCGTGGATCCTTGCCCTTCATGAAGATCGAGTACCCGCGGAAGATCGACGACGTGCTGTGGCACTCGACGACTTCCCTGTTCTCGAAGTCGATCTTGGTGTAGATGCCGAGGCTGCCCACGATCCTGGTGATTGGGTCCCATGCCATTTCGACGAGCTGGCCGGGTTCCCGCTTGGCTTGTGTGGGCTCGGGAATGATGGTTGTCATCGCTGTACTGCTCTCTGCCGCAAGGGCTATCTGTTGAAAAGAATCGAAGCGAAAACGAATCGCCGCGACCCGGTAGGCGTGGTGACCTACCAGGTGCTCACCACGTTCTACGGGCTCCAGTGGTGAGTTGGGTGCCTTTTTGGCGCCAGCGCGGTTCCTTGTCGACGGTGCGCGCGGTGATACCCCTCAGGTTGCGAATCACGGTCCCGTAGAGACCGGACGCGGTGCTGGACAACTTGCCGCCCGGTGGCTCGTCCATGAAGGGCATGAACTTGTCGGGGAAGCCCGGCATCGTGCATCCGATGCAGATGCCGCCGACGTTCGGGCAGCCGCCGATGCCGTTGATCCACCCGCGCTTGGGCACGTTGCATTTCACGACCGGGCCCCAACAGCCAAGTTTGACAATGCATTTCGGTGACCCGTATTCGGTGGCGAAATCACCCTGCTCGTAGTAGCCGGCGCGGTCGCATCCCTCGTGCACGGTATTGCCGAACAGCCACTTGGGGCGCAGCGCGTCGTCGAGCGGGATCATCGGCGCCTGGCCGGTCGCCATGTAGAGCAGGTAGGTCAGCGTCTCGGACAGGTTGTCCGGATGGATCGGGCAGCCAGGGACGCAGACGATCGGAATGCCGGCCTTGCTCTTCCAGCTCCAGCCGAGGTAGTCGGGCACCCCCATCGCTCCCGTGGGATTGCCGGCCATCGCGTGGATGCCACCGTAGGTGGCGCAGGTCCCCACTGCGACGATCGCGGTGGCCTTGGGCGCCAACCGATCGAGCCACTCGCTGGTGGTCATCGGCTGGCCGGTGGCGGGATCGTTGCCGAATCCGCACCAATAGCCTTCGTCCTTGATCTTCTCGTTGGGAATGGACCCTTCGACGACGAGCACGAAAGGCTCCAGTTCGCCGCGGTCGGCCTTGAAGAACCACTCGAGGAAATCGTCCGCCCCGCCGGTGGGTCCGCATTCGAAGTCGATCAACGGCCAGTGGACGGCGACTTTGGGAAGACCGGGAAGTGCCCCGAGAGCGATCTCCTCGACGCTGGGCTGGGTGGCGGCAGTCAACGCCACCGAATCGCCGTCACAACTGAGACCGGCATTAATCCATAGAACGTGGATTAATGTTTCTTCCGCTTTGACTGCTGCTTCTGTTGGCATAGTGCAGCTTTCCGGGGCCGGGCTGAGGTCCCTGCGCTGCCGGAGTCGACCGTCGGCCCACTTGCGCAGCGTTGTTTTTGGGTCTACTCCCGCCCTCAGGAGTTGTCAACGGTACCCCAATTTCGAGTGACTAAACAGCCGTTATATACAGCTTTATTCTTGTCTTTCTTTCGCTGCACGGCAAGGGATTTCGAGTACTCGCCGACGACGCGACGAACCGATGAACCCATTTACTTGCGACCATTCTCATGCAAGTCATTCGCAATAATGCAAATGCGGCAACACAACCCCACCGGGCGCAAGCAAAGGCCAAGCGCCCCGACCCCGCCACGCCGACGACGCGGGCAGGTCCTCGCCCGCGTCGCGGCACTCGGCCCACGGTTCCCGGCGCCACGCACCCGACACGCCGGCGCCGCGATCGGTGGTGTCGAGCCCGCCCGCGGGCAAGATTCGCCCACGCCCGGGCCGGGAAGCGAACGATGATCGCCCGTGACGGCATCGTGCGGTTGTTGAAAGTTGAAAATGAGCCTGGCAACGTCGATGTGAGTCGATTCGGTGGCCGAATGTGGTGGCTTACTGTGGCCTTCATGCCGCAGCAGCGGCGGTGATTCGGCGTCACCGCACCAGACCGACGACTTGACGACGGCCCGATGAGCGACAATGTCGCTGGCGCGGCGCAAGCGCCTCCACACCAAACCACGTGCAGCGTCCGGGGTGCCTAGGGCTCTGGCCTAGCCCGACGACACGCCCTGACCGGCGCGCTGGCAGCCGAGCGCGCCGGCAGTCGAGAAAGGGCGGTGACCATGAGCCAGGCGCTTCGGCAGCTGCAAACCGACGGCTACGTGATCCTGCCGGGGGTGCTCTCCGCGCTCGAGGTCGAAGAAATCAGCCGCGCCCTCATCCCACTCCTCGCCCGACAGCCCTGGGCGCGGGGCGAGTTCTTCGGCTCCCGGACCCGCCGACTCCACAACGTCCTGGCGAAAACTCGCGCAACCGATCTTCTGGTGAGCCATCCGGCGGTTGTCGAAATCGTGCGCACCGTGCTGGGTCATCCCCAGGTCTCGATCGTCAATGCGATCGAGATCCACCCCGGCGAGACGGCACAGCCATTTCACCAAGACGATGTGCTGTTTCCCATCTCACGCCCGCATCCGCCGCTCATCGTGAACACGATGTGGGCGATCACCGAATTCACCCGGGAGAACGGCGCCACGTTGCTGGTCCCCAAGAGCCAAGATCTCACTGCGCTGCCCGATGCTTGTCCGAGCGTCAGCGCCGAAATGGCCCCGGGCTCGGTCCTGCTCTGGAACGGCGGGCTTTTTCACGGCGGCGGTGCGAACCACTCACCACATGCTCGGTTGGGCCTGAACGTGAACTACAACTGTGCCTGGCTGCGACAGCAGGAAAATCAATACCTCGCGATCCCAAGGGAAGTCGCACGAGAACTTCCCGACGAATTCCTGCGACTGGTCGGCTACGACGCATTCCTCAACATCTACGGGCTCGTCGACCACTCGCACCCCCTCGGCGCCCTCGGACGCCCGGTGCAGCCAATCGATTCAGCCGGCGGTAGCACCGCCCCCTAGCCTGACCCTCGAAATCGCCCGGCCTTAGCCGGGCGTTCCGGGGGCGCCTACCGTGCCGCCGTTGCCCCCGGCGCCGGCCACCCCGCCGGTCCCGCCGTTGCCGACAGCCCCGCCGGTGCCGGAGGTGGTTCCGGTTCCGGCGGCGCCGCCGGTGTTGCCGTCGCCGCCGTCGCCGCCGTCGCCGTTGTCGCCCGGGGGGCCCAACAGGCCGAGTTCGCCGGCATTCCCGCCGGCGCCGCCGTTACCACCAAGCCCGCCGGCGCCGCCGTTGCCGCCGAGCGCGCCGGCCCCGGCACTGCCGCCGTAGCCGCCCATTCCGGCGGTGCCGCCGTTGCCGCCGTGCCCGCCGTTGCCTCCCTGGCTCAAAAGACCGCCTTCGCCGCCGACCCCGCCGGCCCCGGCGTTGCCGCCATTGCCGCCATTACCCGCGTTGCCGCCGTTCATACCCGCGACGGTCGCGTCGAAGCCGGTCCCGCCGGTCCCGCCGGTCCCGCCGTTGCCGCCGTTGCCGGCGTTGCCGCCAATGCTGTACAGGTGCGCGGCGTTGCCCCCGGCGCCGCCTCCCCCGCCCGTGCCGCCGCTGCCGCCGTTGGTGCCCGGGGAGCTCGCGGTGCCCGCTGCGCCGATCATGCCGGCCCCGCCGGTCCCGCCGTTGCCGCCGTCGCCGCCCATGCCGAAGTAGAACCCGCTGTTGCCGCCGGCTCCGCCGACCCCGCCGTCCATGCCGGCGCCACCGTCACCGCCGTTGCCGCCGTTGCCGCCGTTGCCGATGATGAACCCGCCCCTGCCGCCGGCCCCGCCGGCGCCGCCGTCGGCCCCGGCGCCGCCCGCACCGCCGTTGCCGGTTATCCCGGCCTTGCCGCCGGCGCCGCCCACGCCGGCCGCATCGGTCGCCCCGGCGCCGCCGTCGCCGAAGAGGATCCCGCCGGGAGCGCCGGTGGCTAGGGCCAACGTTCCTCCCGCGACTCCGGCGGCACCGTTGTCGATCAGGCCGCGGTCGAACAGCAACTGGAAGGGCGCGTTGATGATCGGGTCGATCAGCCTGCCGAGCGGGCTGGCGATATACGCCTCGCCGAGCTCGTGGTAGGGCAGATAAATGCCCTGGACCACATCGTTAACGAAAACGGCCACCGCATTGGATGGGATGGATGGCAGGGATGGCAAGGCCAACGCCGGATTAACCGAACCCAGGGCAAGGCCGCTCGGGCGCAGAAGACTGCTCGGATTCAAACCCGCAAGGTTCACACCCGCGAGGGGATCGACACCGGTGCCGGGATGCGCGATCGCTGTGGCGGCGCCGGGGGTGCCGGCGGTGCCGCCGCTGGCGGGGGTGCTGCCGGGCGGCCCGCCGGCACCGCCGTTGCCGGCAGCACCGCCGATGCCGGTGGTGGTTCCGGTTCCGGGGGCGCCGCCGGTGCTGCCTGCCCCGCCGTTGCCGCCGTTGCCGTTGCCGCCCACGGGGTGGGTATAGCCGACTGGGCCGGAATTCCCGCCGGCGCCGCCGCTACCACCAAGTCCGCCGTTGCCGCCGTTGCCGCCGACCCCGCCGGCCCCGGCGTCGCCGCCGGTGCCCGCTGTTCCGGCGTTGCCGCCAGTGCCGCCGTCACCGCCGCCGCCTCCACCGCCCGCAAGGCCGCCGACGCCGCCGGCCCCGCCGGCCCCGGCGTTGCCGCCATTGCCGGCGGCGCCTGCGTTGCCGCCGTTTAGGCCCGCGGCGCTGGCGTCGAAGCCGTGGCCACCGGCCCCGCCAGGCCCGCCGTCGCCGCCTAGGCCGCCATCGCCGCCAACGCTGAACAGCAGCCCGGCAGCCCCGCCGGCGCCGCCGGGCCCACCGGCGCCGCCGGCGCCGCCGCCGGTGGCGTTGGGACTGGTGGCCGTGCCGTCGATGCCGGGGATGCCGGCCCCGCCGGCCCCGCCGTTGCCGCCGTTGCCGGCGTTGCCGTAGAAGTTGCCGAAGCCGAAGATGAAGTGCCCCTTGTCTGCGCCGGCGCCGCCGGCCCCGCCGTTCATGCCGGGGCCGCCGTCGCCGCCGTTGCCGCCGGGGCCGCCGTTGCCGATCAGGAACCCGCCGGTGCCTCCGGCCCCACCGTTGCCGCCGGCCTGGCCAGCCCCGCCGCCGGCCCCGTTACCGCCGGCACCGCCGGTGCCGATCAGCCCGGCCTCCCCGCCGTTACCGCCGGCCATACCGGCGTGGCCCGCGGCGTCGTAGCCGGCCCCGCCGTCGCCGAACAGGATCCCGCCATTACCGCCATTGGGGTTTGCCAGTGTTCCGGCGGTGCCGTTGCCGATCAGATCACGGTGGAACAGCAACTGGGTGGGTGCATTGATAATCGGGTCGATCGCCTTACCGAGTGGACTGGCAATATGCGCTTCGCCGAGCCCGTGCAGCGGGAGATAAATGGCCTGGACCAGCTCGGCAGGGACCGACGCGGCAACGGCCGCCGCGCCGATGGGCGGTGGTGCCGGCAATCCCTGGACCGGCGCACCCGCGGCGTTGAGCAAATTCTGCTCGGCGTTGGCGATCTCTGTGCCGAGGTAGGCGCCCGCGCCGCCACTCAACAAATCGACAAACTCCGCATGGAACGCCGCCATTCGGGCGCTTTGAAGTTGATATTCCTGGCCGAATTGGCCGAACATCGCCGCGATCGCGGCCGACACCTCGTCCGCGGCCGCGGGAACCACCCCGGTGGTGGGCACCCCAACGGATGCAAACGCTTCGGCCAGAAATGAGCGGACACCTGCCAAATCTTGCGCTGCCGCCTGCATCTGCTCCGGCGCCGTGACCACAAACGACATATGCATCTCCCATCGACCCGATGCGACGGGTGCCCGATGGTCACCAAGACGATATGAGCTTAATCACATTCTCTTGCCGCAAACACTAATTCCTCCGCACGGGTGACGGCCGTGCCCCCGAGGCACGTTGACCCGTGGTGCGAAGGGCCGTAGCCGGCCCGACCAGGTGCCGACTTATGGATGCTGAGCGTTGCGCCCCAGCAAACGGGCCTGACTGTTCAGACCCGCCGTTTGGTTCGGCCGTCGGCCCGGTCAACGCTTAGAAACTCGGCGCAACCCAGCTGGCTGTTCAGCTCGATTCCCGCTTTACGGTTCGTCAGTTACGAATCTGCGGGAGGGGGAAAGAAATTCGCCGGAAACGCATCGACTTCATTTCGCCGGGGCTACTTTATCGCGCTAGCTGAACCTCTTGAACCGTCGGATTGGAACGCTGATGTCCTCGCATCTGATAGCAACTCCTGCGGCGCTGGCCTCCGTGTCGACGAACTTGACCGGGATCGGTGAGGCGATCAGGGCGGCCAACGCGGCAGCGACGCCGGCGACGACGGCGATGGCCGCGGCCGGGAGCGACGAGGTGTCCGCGGCGATCGCGGGTTTGTTCGGCGAGTACGCCCGGGACTACCAGGTGCTGAGCGCGCGGGCGGCTCAAATTCATGATCAGTTCGTGCTGACCTTACGTGCGGCTGGTAGCGCCTACGCACTCGCCGAGGCGGCTAACGTCTCGCCTCTGCAGGCCCTCGAGCACGCGACTGCAGGCTTGCCGGACTTGTCGTCGTTCGCGTTTTCGCCCGTGCAGATGGCGACGGGGCGCCCGCTCTTCGGCAACGGCGCCGATGGGGCTGCGGGCACCGGGCAAGCCGGGGGCGTGGCCGGGTGGCTGATCGGCAACGGCGGCAACGGTGGGTCGGGCGCACCCGGCCAAAAAGGCGGCAACGGCGGGGCGGCCGGGATGTTGTACGGCGCAGGCGGCAACGGCGGTGCTGGTGGGGATGCGGCAACCCCGGGCGGCAATGGCGGTAACGGGGGCGCCGGTTCCAGCAACGGGCTCCTGGGCGGGCAGAGCGCCGGTGCCGGCGGGCCCGGCGGTGCCGGCGGTGCTGCGGGCTCCGGGCAGGTCGGCGGCACCGGCGGGGCCGGTGGCACCGGGGGCACCAACATGCAGTGGCTGGGCGGAGTCGGGGGGACCGGCGGTTCCGGCGGCGCCGGTGGGGCGGGTCTCGCCGGCGTCGCGGGGAGCGCTGCCGGTGACGCGGGCACGAGCGGCCTGGCCGGCGGCGTCGGCGGTACCGGCGGCATTGGCGGCGCCAACCAGGCAGTGCTTGGTTTCGGCGGCCCCGGTGGCGTGGGCGGTGATGGCGGGGCAGGCGGTGCCGGTGGGGCCGGCCAGAGTGGCGTTGGCTCTGGCGTGGCCGGAGGGGCGGGCGGCAACGGGGGTGCCGGCGGTGGCGCCGGGGCCGGCGGCGCAGGCGGCGCCGCAGGATCGTTGGGTCACTTCGGCGGCACCGCAGGAAACGCGGGCGTAGCGGGTCATGGTGGCGACGGTGGGGCCGGCGGCGATGGCGATGTCGGTGCGGCCGCCGTCGGGGGCGGCGCCGCCGGTGGTGCCGGCTATGCGGGCGGTGCCGGCGGGGCCGGGGGCGCGGGCGGCAACTCCGGCACCGGGGGCACGAACGGCTCGGGCGGCCATGGCGGGAACGGCGGGGCGGGCGGGGGCGGCGCGGCCGGCAATACCGGTGGTGGCACGGCCCTGGCCGGCGGCACCGGTGGTGCTGGCGGGGCCGGCGGTGATGCCGGTCTGGGTGGTGCGGTCGGTACGGGTGGCTCTGGTGGCGGCGCGGGCAACGCCGGTGACGGTGGCCACGGTGGCGGGGGTGGGGGCGGCGGAAATGGTGCCGTCGGCGCCGGGGGCAGCGCGGGGGGCGGCATCGGGGGTACCGGCTTTGCCGGCGGTGCCGGCGGGGCCGGTGGGGCAGGCGGCGACTCTGGCGTCGGGGGTAGCAACGGCGACGGCGGCCAGGGCGGTGCGGGCGGTGGCGGCGGGACCGGCGGCACGGGCGGCGGCGGCACCGCGGCCATTGCGGGCGGCACCGGCGGCTCCGGCGGCTCTGGCTCCGCCGGCGGCCAGGGCGGTGCGGCCGGCACCGGTGGCGCGGGCGGCACCGCGGGTGCCGCCGGCGACGGCGGCCAGGGCGGCGCGGGCGGCACCGGCGGCGCGGGCGCCACCAGCAGTACGTCCGGAGGGGCCGGCTCGGCCGGCGGCCAGGGCGGCGCCGGCGGCCAAGGCGGCCAGGGCGGTAACGCGGCCACCGGCGGCACCCACGGCGCCGGCGGGGCGGGCGGCCAAGGCGGCCAAGGCGGCCAGGGCGGCAACGGCTTCGCCGACAGTGGCACCGGTAACGCAGGCAACGGCGGCCTGGGCGGTACCGGCGGCACCGGTGGTGGCGGCGGCGCGGCCGGCGCCGGCGGCTCCGGTGGCGCCGCGGGGGCCGCCGGGGACGGTGGCCAAGGCGGCACCGGCGGTACCGGGGGCGCCAACAAGACCGCCCATTTCACCGGCGGTGCGGGCGGCCAGGGCGGCCAGGCTGGCCTGGGCGGCCCCAATAACGGCGGCGGCGCCGGCCAAAGCGGTACGGGCGGCACCGGCGGCACCGGCGGCGCCGACATCAGCGGCAGCGGCACTGGCGGCAAAGGCGGCCAGGGCGGCAGCGGGGTGCAGGGTAAGGCCGGTGTCACCGCCACCACGCCCGGCGGGACCGGCACCGCCGGCGGTCAAGGCGGCTCCGGCGGCACCGGTGGTACAGGCGGCAACGCCGCCGCCGGCGGAACCAACGGCAGCGGTGGCACCGGCGGCACTGGTGGGCAGGGCGGTGTCGGCGGCGACGGTTACGCCGACGACGGCACCGGTGACGCCGGCAACGGCGGGGCCGGCGGGGCCGGCGGGACCGCCGGTGCCGGTGGGGCTGCGGGCACCGGGGGCACTGGTGGCGTCGCGGGCAAGGCGGGCACCGGCGGCCAAGGTGGCGCCGGCGGCACAGGTGGCGCCGGCGCGGCGGGCGCCACCAGCGCACCCAGTGGCACCGGCGCCACCGGCGGCAGCGGCGGCGCGGGCGGCAGCGGTGGCCAGGGCGGCACCACGGCGGCCGGCGGAACTAACGGCACCGGCGGTGCCGGTGGGGCCGGCGGCCAGGGCGGTGCCGGCGGCAACGGCTTCACCGACGACGGCCAGAACCACGCGGGCAATGGCGGCACAGGCGGCACCGGCGGCACCGGCGGCACTGGCGGCGCCGTGGGCGCCGGCGGCAGCGGCGGCAGTGCCGGGGCCGCCGGAACCGGCGGAGCGGGTGGCGCCGGTGGCGCCGGCGGCCTCAACACCAGCGGCGGCAACACCGTCGGCCAAGGTGGCATGGGCGGCCAAGGCGGCCAAGGCGGCGCCGACACTGGCGGCGGCGCAGGTGCCGGCGGCCAAGGCGGCACCGGCGGGGCCGGCGGCAGTGGCCAGAGTTTCGGAAGCTCCGCCGGCAACGGCGGCCAAGGCGGCGCCGGCGGCCAAGGCGGCACCGGTGCCACCAGCACCACACCCGGTGGCACTGGCTCGACCGGGGGCAACGGGGGCGCCGGCGGCGCCGGCGGCGCCGCGGGCCACCCCGCCACCGCCGGAAACCTGGGCGGCGCGGGCGGGGCCGGCGGGACCGGTGGCCAAGGCGGTACCGGCGGCAACGGCTACGCCGACGACGGCTCCAACGATGTCGGCAAGGGCGGCATGGGTGGGACCGGCGGCGCCGCCGGCATGGGTGGCGCGCAGTCCGCCGTCTCGTATAGCACCGCGGGCGCCGCGGGCACCGGCGGTGCGGGCGGCAGCGGCGGCCAGGGCGGCTCGACCACGTTCACCGGCGACGAGGCCGGTGCCGGTGGCCAGGGCGGTCAGGGCGGCAGCGGCGGCCGGGGCAATGACGGGCCGAACGGTGGCGGTCCCGGCTTCGGTCCCGGCTACGCCGGTGGCTCCGGCGGCGGCGGCGGGCTCGGCGGTGCCGGCGGCTCCAGCACGACGACCGGCGGCGGCACCGGCGGCTCCGGAGGCACCGGCGGCGCGGGCGGTACGGGCGGCACCGGTCACGGCGGCAGCAATCACGGCGGCACGGGCGGCGCGGGCGGTGGTGGTGGCCAAGGTGGCACCGGCGGGGTCGGCTCCACCGGCGGCGCGGGCACCGCCGGCACCGCCGGGACCGGGGGCAAGTCCGGCACCGGCGGCGCCGTCGGGAGCGGTGGCTCGGGTGGCTCCGGTGGCTCCGGCGGGTCTGGCGGGGCCGGTTCGCCTTAGATTTCGCCCTCGACGAACCGCCTCAGCCAGCCGAACCAGGCTGCCATGCCGGCTCCGGTGCGCGCGCTGACCGGCAGAATCGTCGCGGTGGCGTTGACCTGCCGGACGTGGGCGATATAGGAGTCGACGTCGACGTCGAGGTACGGCACCAAGTCAATCTTGTTGAGCAGCACCACATCCACTGATCGGAACATCACGGGGTATTTCAGCGGCTTGTCCTCGCCCTCGGTGACGGAGTAGACCATGGCCTTGGCGTGCTCGCCCACGTCGAACTCCGCCGGGCAGACCAGATTGCCGACGTTTTCGATGATCACCAGGTCCAGCCCGGGCAGATCAAGTCCCGGCAACGCGCGGTTGACCATGGGCGCGTCGAGATGGCATTCGCCTCCAAATCCGTTGCTGGTATTGAGCAGTGACACCTGCGCGCCGCGACCGCTGAGCTTTGCCGCATCCAAATCGGTCGCGATGTCGCCCTCGATCACCCCGATGGCAAACTCGCCGGCGAGCTCGTCGAGCGTTGACTCCAGCACCGTCGTCTTCCCCGACCCGGGCGAGCTCATCAGGTTGAGCGCGCGAATCCCGTTGCTGTTGAACGCTTCCCGGTTGTAGCCGGCGCGGACATCGTTTTCGGCGAAGATCTCTTCTAATACGTCGATGCGCTGGGTGCCGGTCTCATAGCCGCTGTGATCCCCATGATCGTGATCCCCGTGATCGTGTTCGTGATCGTGATCTCCATGTTCGTGGCTGTGCACCGTTCCGTCGTCGTGCCGATGAAACCTACCCATGCCAAGCACCTTTCACGAGACGTCCAGCGACGTCACCAGGAATTCGTTGCCGCGCAACACCTTGACGTCGGAACTGTCACACTGCGGACACCAGATCGACCAGGCCGACGTGATCTCCGATCGCCGGCCGCACGCGCGGCACTCCACCTCGGCGGTGACGCACTCCAGTTCCAGTTCCGCGTCGGGCATGTCCTCCGAGTCCCGGACCAGCGTCCAGCAGAACGACAGCGACTCAGGTACCACCTGGCGAAGGGCGCCGATCCGGACCCGGACGACGTCGACGTGGCGGCCATCGGCGTGCGTCTTGACCACACCGGCGATCGCTTCGCACAGCGACAGCTCGTGCATTGCCGGTCACCGGGATCCGCGCGCGGGGAGGCCCATGACCACTTTCTACACCCGAAGCGGGCTACCCTGAACCTCACGGGGCGCGCATTGTGAACGCTGACGAGTTATACGCCTCGTTCGAGGCATTGATCGAGGCGGACCGCCCCGGTCGTGATGACGTCGTGTATCTCGAGCGACGCGACGATCAGTATGACTGGTGGATCGTCCCTACGGCCGGTGCCGCCCGGCCCTTCCGCAGCTACCTGCCCGACCCCGACGCGTGGATGTCGTTCTCGGCGTCCTGGCCGCGGGAGCCGGAGCGGTTAAGGGCGTTCTTCGCCGACCTGCTGGCCGAGCTCGAATCGATGACAGAGCGGGCCGATCGGTGCCGCTGGCCGATAAGCCAGCCCTGGCCGCACCTCCACTAACTACTGGATTCGAACTACTGGCCGGGGGTCGCGAAATGAGCTATCGGATTACCGAGGAAGACCGGGCCCGGTTCCGGCGGTGCCGCCGGCAATGGGATTTCGCGTCGGGACAGCGCCGCGGGCTCGAGCCCGTCGTACCAGTGGATGCCGTGTTGCCCGGCGTGATCAAGGATGCGCTGGCGGTCTACTACTACCCGGGCACGTGGGACTGGCAACCCGAGTTGCGGCAGTCGCTGGTGCACAAGGCGGCCGTCCGGGCGCTTGAAGAATCTGGTGTCGGCGGTGACCCGGCCGCGATTTCCGGCACGCTATCCACCTCCCTATCCACCGCTACGGCGGTGCTCGATGCGTATGACGCCTGGGCGAGCACGATCGATGACTTCGCCCCGGTCAGGATCAACCACGACGTCCAGGGTTTGGTGCCCGATCCGCATGACCCCGAACGCGGGCTGGCGACCCCGGACGGCGGAGCCGTGATCTACAGCTGCCGGATCGACCTGCTGGCCGTGGACGCCGCCGACGAGTATTGGGTCGTCCGGCACCGTGTGGCCGACGAATGGGCCGACGAATGGCAGGGCTTGGACGCGTCGGCTGACGTTGCGGCGTGCTGGGCCTGGCAGCAGGAGTACCTGGGCATGGAGATCTCCGGCACGATCCACAACGAGGCGCGGCTGCGCGGTCCGCTTGATCCGCCGGCGGGCGCACAAGCCGCGAAAGTCCGACGGGTGCAGGAAAGCGAGCCGAGCGGCGGGGGTCGCGCGATTCCGCAGCACCGGCGGCTGTCGGCGCGCACCTCGCGCAGCGACGTGACGGGCGACGTCGAGCGGTGGATGGCCGGCCCGGTGCGGCGCACCCGGATCCGGCGAAGCCGCGACGACATCGCCGCCACCGGCACGCAGCTTGCCGCCGAAGCGGTCCAGATACTCGCTGGGCCCGCGATTTACCCGACCTTCGCCGCGCACTGTCAGGCATGTGAATTCCGTGGCCCGTGCCAGGCCCTCGTTGACGGGGTCGACCCGGAGCCGATGCTGGCGGCCGGCTACCGGCCGCGCCCCACAGACGACCAAGCAGACCGACGCAGGCCGCGACTGGGCCAGTCGACGTGGGGTTTCGGCCGGGGAGCCGCGCCACCCAACTGGTAGTCGCGCCGCGCGGTGCTGCCCCGGAATGCTGCGCTACCCCAAACATTCGGCGGCTGGTGAAGTCAATCGACCGAGTAAGGTAGTTGTCCGTCCTAATAGTTTGCTGAGCGGCGCGATTTTGGGCTGGCTTGCGTCGAAGGATTCTTGTGAAGATTCATCATTTATGCAGATTGCACATGACTGAAGAATCGTCAATCCCACGATGCGGTCACTGGGTGGCGCAAATAAGAAAGAATAAAAAGTATTTGCTACCGACCCGTAAATTTCGCCCTTAACGGCGTACAGTTCGGCGCTGTCTCAACGCTTTCGCCCGAAGTCTGTGCCCGGTTTGGTCCGCTTGATGGGAGCCCGCGATGTCGTCCTACCTGATCGCAACGCCTGAAGTTTTGACCGCAGTGTCGGCGGACTTGAGTGGGCTCGGTGAGTCCATCCGGGCGGCGCATGCGGCGGCGGTGCCCGCCACGACGGGGATTGCGGCGGCGGCCGGCGATGAGGTTTCGACGGCGATCGCGCAGTTGTTCGGCAGTTACGCTGCAGATTATCGAGCGCTCAGCGCGCAGGCGGCGCTGTTTCATGACCGGTTTGCGCAGTCGCTGCGCGGGAGCGCGGTTGCGTTTGCCGCAGCTGAGGCCGCCAACGTCTCGCCGTTGCAGGGGCTGGAACAGGTTAAGTGGTTCTCGCCGTGGGAGATACTGACGGGACGTCCGCTCGTCGGTAACGGCGCCAATGGAGCGGCAGGCACAGGGGCGGGCGGTGGCGACGGCGGGTGGCTGTACGGCAACGGCGGCAACGGCGGGTCGGGCGCGTCTGGGGGCACCGGGGGCACGGGAGGATCGGCCGGGCTGTTCGGCCATGGTGGTGACGGCGGTGCCGGCGGGGACGCGGTGGCCGCGGGCGGTAACGGCGGTAATGGCGGGGCCGGCGGGGCCAGTGGGATCTTGGGTGGCGGCCACGGGGGTAGCGGCGGTGGCGGCGGGGCAGGCGCGGCCGGCGGGGTCGGCCAGGTCGGGGGGTCCGGCGGTGCTGGCGGGGCGGGCGGCGCCGACAAGCAGGGCTTGTTCGGCACCGGTGGGGTCGGCGGCGCCGGAGGTACGGGTGGGGCTGGCGGTGCCGGTGTTCCTGGTAGCGCGGGCGGTGGGACCGTTGGGTCCGGTATGGCAGCTGGCAGCGGCGGGACCGCTGGAGCGGGCGGCGACAACCGGGCGTTTCTGCTCGGCTCCGGGGGTGCCGGCGGGACCGGCGGCCAGGGCGGTGAGGGTGGTGCCGGCGCAACCGGTACCAGTGGTTTGGGCTTTGGCGTCGACGGTGGGGCCGGCGGGGCCGGCGGGACCGGCGGTGATGCGGGCGCAGGCGGGGCCGGCGGCGCCGGGAAGCTATTCGGGTTTGGGGGCACCGCGGGCAGCGCCGGCGTCGGCGGTGCCGGGGGCCACGGCGGCGCCGGGGGCGCCGGTGATGACAATTCTGCGGCCGGTGGTACCGGGTTTAGTGGTGGTGCCGGTGGCGCGGGTGGTCAGGGCGGGTCCGCGGGGGCGGGGGGCACTAATGGTGCTGGCGGTGTGGGTGGCGCGGGTGGTCAGGGCGGTACCGGTGGTGATGGTGCTGCGGGGGTGGGTGCTGAGGGTCAGGCCGGTGGGGTCGGCGGTGGCGGGGGTGCGGCGGGTGCCGGGGGCGCGGCGGGTGCCGGTGCCGGTGCTGCGGGCAGTGTGGGTGCCGCTGGTGTTGGTGGTGCGGGTGGTCAGGGTGGCCATGGTGGGGCCGGTGATGACAATTCTGCGGCCGGTGGTACCGGGTTTAGTGGTGGTGCCGGCGGCGCGGGTGGTCAGGGCGGCTCTGCGGGGGCGGGGGGCACTAATGGTGCTGGCGGTGTGGGTGGCGCGGGTGGTCAGGGCGGTACCGGTGGTGATGGTGCTGCGGGGGTGGGTGGTGACGGTCAGGCCGGCGGTAATGGCGGTGTCGGCGGTGATGGCGGTGTCGGGGGTGCGGCGGGTGCCGGTGCCGGTGCTGCGGGCAGTGTGGGTGCCGCTGGTGTTGGTGGTGCGGGTGGTCAGGGTGGCCATGGTGGGGCCGGTGATGACAATGGCGCGGCCGGTGGTACCGGGTTTAGTGGTGGTGCCGGTGGCGCGGGTGGTCAGGGCGGGTCCGCGGGGGCGGGGGGCACTAATGGTGCTGGCGGCCAGGGTGGTGACGGCGGTGCCGGTGGTACCGGTGGTGATGGTGCTGCGGGGGTGGGTGCTGAGGGTCAGGCCGGCGGTGATGGCGGTGTCGGGGGTGCGGCCGGTGACGGCGGTAAGGCCGGTGCGGGGGCAGGTGTGTCGGGTGTGGCCGGTGCCGCTGGTGTTGGTGGTGCGGGTGGTCAGGGTGGCCATGGTGGGGCCGGTGATGACAATGGCGCGGCCGGTGGTACCGGGTTTAGTGGTGGTGCCGGTGGCGCGGGTGGTCAGGGCGGCTCTGCGGGGGCGGGGGGCACTAATGGTGCTGGCGGCCAGGGTGGTGACGGCGGTGCCGGTGGTACCGGTGGTGATGGTGCTGCGGGGGTGGGTGCTGAGGGTCAGGCCGGCGGTGATGGCGGTGTCGGGGGTGCGGCCGGTGACGGCGGTAAGGCCGGTGCGGGGGCAGGTGTGTCGGGTGTGGCCGGTGCCGCTGGTGTTGGTGGTGCGGGTGGTCAGGGTGGCCATGGTGGGGCCGGTGATGACAATTCTGCGGCCGGTGGTACCGGGTTTAGTGGTGGTGCCGGTGGCGCGGGTGGTCAGGGCGGCTCTGCGGGGGCGGGGGGCACTAATGGTGCTGGCGGTGTGGGTGGCGCGGGTGGTCAGGGCGGTACCGGTGGTGATGGTGCTGCGGGGGTGGGTGGTGACGGTCAGGCCGGCGGTGATGGCGGTGTCGGGGGTGCGGCCGGTGACGGCGGTAAGGCCGGTGCGGGGGCAGGTGTGTCGGGTGTGGCCGGTGCCGCTGGTGTTGGTGGTGCGGGTGGTCAGGGTGGCCATGGTGGGGCCGGTGATGACAATTCTGCGGCCGGTGGTACCGGGTTTAGTGGTGGTGCCGGTGGCGCGGGTGGTCAGGGCGGCTCTGCGGGGGCGGGGGGCACTAGTGGTGCTGGCGGCCAGGGTGGTGACGGCGGTGCCGGTGGTACCGGTGGTGATGGTGCTGCGGGGGTGGGTGGTGACGGTCAGGCCGGCGGTGATGGCGGTGTCGGGGGTGCGGCCGGTGACGGCGGTAAGGCCGGTGCGGGGGCAGGTGTGTCGGGTGTGGCCGGTGCCGCTGGTGTTGGTGGTGCGGGTGGTCAGGGTGGCCATGGTGGGGCCGGTGATGACAATTCTGCGGCCGGTGGTACCGGGTTTAGTGGTGGTGCCGGTGGCGCGGGTGGTCAGGGCGGCTCTGCGGGGGCGGGGGGCACTAATGGTGCTGGCGGTGTGGGTGGCGCGGGTGGTCAGGGCGGTACCGGTGGTGATGGTGCTGCGGGGGTGGGTGCTGAGGGTCAGGCCGGCGGTGATGGCGGTGTCGGGGGTGCGGCCGGTGACGGCGGTAAGGCCGGTGCGGGGGCAGGTGTGTCGGGTGTGGCCGGTGCCGCTGGTGTTGGTGGTGCGGGTGGTCAGGGTGGCCATGGTGGGGCCGGTGATGACAATTCTGCGGCCGGTGGTACCGGGTTTAGTGGTGGTGCCGGTGGCGCGGGTGGTCAGGGCGGCTCTGCGGGGGCGGGGGGCACTAATGGTGCTGGCGGCCAGGGTGGTGACGGCGGTGCCGGTGGTACCGGTGGTGATGGTGCTGCGGGGGTGGGTGCTGAGGGTCAGGCCGGCGGTGATGGCGGTGTCGGGGGTGCGGCCGGTGACGGCGGTAAGGCCGGTGCGGGGGCAGGTGTGTCGGGTGTGGCCGGTGCCGCTGGTGTTGGTGGTGCGGGTGGTCAGGGTGGCCATGGTGGGGCCGGTGATGACAATGGCGCGGCCGGTGGTACCGGGTTTAGTGGTGGTGCCGGTGGCGCGGGTGGTCAGGGCGGCTCTGCGGGGGCGGGGGGCACTAATGGTGCTGGCGGCCAGGGTGGTGACGGCGGTGCCGGTGGTACCGGTGGTGATGGTGCTGCGGGGGTGGGTGCTGAGGGTCAGGCCGGCGGTGATGGCGGTGTCGGGGGTGCGGCCGGTGACGGCGGTAAGGCCGGTGCGGGGGCAGGTGTGTCGGGTGTGGCCGGTGCCGCTGGTGTTGGTGGTGCGGGTGGTCAGGGTGGCCATGGTGGGGCCGGTGATGACAATTCTGCGGCCGGTGGTACCGGGTTTAGTGGTGGTGCCGGTGGCGCGGGTGGTCAGGGCGGCTCTGCGGGGGCGGGGGGCACTAATGGTGCTGGCGGTGTGGGTGGCGCGGGTGGTCAGGGCGGTACCGGTGGTGATGGTGCTGCGGGGGTGGGTGGTGACGGTCAGGCCGGCGGTGATGGCGGTGTCGGGGGTGCGGCCGGTGACGGCGGTAAGGCCGGTGCGGGGGCAGGTGTGTCGGGTGTGGCCGGTGCCGCTGGTGTTGGTGGTGCGGGTGGTCAGGGTGGCCATGGTGGGGCCGGTGATGACAATTCTGCGGCCGGTGGTACCGGGTTTAGTGGTGGTGCCGGTGGCGCGGGTGGTCAGGGCGGCTCTGCGGGGGCGGGGGGCACTAGTGGTGCTGGCGGCCAGGGTGGTGACGGCGGTGCCGGTGGTACCGGTGGTGATGGTGCTGCGGGGGTGGGTGGTGACGGTCAGGCCGGCGGTGATGGCGGTGTCGGGGGTGCGGCCGGTGACGGCGGTAAGGCCGGTGCGGGGGCAGGTGTGTCGGGTGTGGCCGGTGCCGCTGGTGTTGGTGGTGCGGGTGGTCAGGGTGGCCATGGTGGGGCCGGTGATGACAATTCTGCGGCCGGTGGTACCGGGTTTAGTGGTGGTGCCGGTGGCGCGGGTGGTCAGGGCGGCTCTGCGGGGGCGGGGGGCACTAATGGTGCTGGCGGTGTGGGTGGCGCGGGTGGTCAGGGCGGTACCGGTGGTGATGGTGCTGCGGGGGTGGGTGCTGAGGGTCAGGCCGGCGGTGATGGCGGTGTCGGGGGTGCGGCCGGTGACGGCGGTAAGGCCGGTGCGGGGGCAGGTGTGTCGGGTGTGGCCGGTGCCGCTGGTGTTGGTGGTGCGGGTGGTCAGGGTGGCCATGGTGGGGCCGGTGATGACAATTCTGCGGCCGGTGGTACCGGGTTTAGTGGTGGTGCCGGTGGCGCGGGTGGTCAGGGCGGCTCTGCGGGGGCGGGGGGCACTAATGGTGCTGGCGGCCAGGGTGGTGACGGCGGTGCCGGTGGTACCGGTGGTGATGGTGCTGCGGGGGTGGGTGCTGAGGGTCAGGCCGGCGGTGATGGCGGTGTCGGGGGTGCGGCCGGTGACGGCCGTAAGGCCGGTGCGGGGGCAGGTGTGTCGGGTGTGGCCGGTGCCGCTGGTGTTGGTGGTGCGGGTGGTCAGGGTGGCCATGGTGGGGCCGGTGATGACAATGGCGCGGCCGGTGGTACCGGGTTTAGTGGTGGTGCCGGTGGCGCGGGTGGTCAGGGCGGCTCTGCGGGGGCGGGGGGCACTAATGGTGCTGGCGGCCAGGGTGGTGACGGCGGTGCCGGTGGTACCGGTGGTGATGGTGCTGCGGGGGTGGGTGCTGAGGGTCAGGCCGGCGGTGATGGCGGTGTCGGGGGTGCGGCCGGTGACGGTGGTAAGGCCGGTGCGGGGGCAGGTGTGTCGGGTGTGGCCGGTGCCGCTGGTGTTGGTGGTGCGGGTGGTCAGGGTGGCCATGGTGGGGCCGGTGATGACAATGGCGCGGCCGGTGGTACCGGGTTTAGTGGTGGTGCCGGTGGCGCGGGTGGTCAGGGCGGCTCTGCGGGGGCGGGGGGCACTAATGGTGCTGGCGGCCAGGGTGGTGACGGCGGTGCCGGTGGTACCGGTGGTGATGGTGCTGCGGGGGTGGGTGCTGAGGGTCAGGCCGGCGGTGATGGCGGTGTCGGGGGTGCGGCCGGTGACGGCGGTAAGGCCGGTGCGGGGGCAGGTGTGTCGGGTGTGGCCGGTGCCGCTGGTGTTGGTGGTGCGGGTGGTCAGGGTGGCCATGGTGGGGCCGGTGATGACAATGGCGCGGCCGGTGGTACCGGGTTTAGTGGTGGTGCCGGTGGCGCGGGTGGTCAGGGCGGCTCTGCGGGGGCGGGGGGCACTAATGGTGCTGGCGGCCAGGGTGGTGACGGCGGTGCCGGTGGTACCGGTGGTGATGGTGCTGCGGGGGTGGGTGCTGAGGGTCAGGCCGGCGGTGATGGCGGTGTCGGGGGTGCGGCCGGTGACGGCGGTAAGGCCGGTGCGGGGGCAGGTGTGTCGGGTGTGGCCGGTGCCGCTGGTGTTGGTGGTGCGGGTGGTCAGGGTGGCCATGGTGGGGCCGGTGATGACAATTCTGCGGCCGGTGGTACCGGGTTTAGTGGTGGTGCCGGTGGCGCGGGTGGTCAGGGCGGCTCTGCGGGGGCGGGGGGTACCAACGGTGACGGCGGCGCGGGCGGCACGGGCGGTCAAGGCGGCGCCGGCGGTCACGGCTCCGCCGACACCGGCACGGGTAATGCGGGCGATGGCGGAACCGGCGGCACCGGCGGCATGGGTGGTACCGGCGGCGCCGCCGGTACCGGGGCAGGCGGCACCGCTACCGTGGGCGCCGCGGGAGACGGGGGAACCGGCGGCACCGGTGGCACCGGTGGCACCAACAGCACTGGCGGCTTGACCGCGGGTGCGGGCGGCCATGGAGGCCAAGGCGGCCAAGGCGGCGCCGACACCGGCGGCGGCCCGGGCGCTGGCGGTATGGGCGGCACCGGCGGCATCGGCGGTGCAGACGCCAGCGGCGGCGGCACCGGCGGCAGCGGTGGTATCGGCGGCGCTGGCGGCCAAGGCGGCACCGGCGAGAACGGCACCACGCCATATAGTGCCGGGTCCGCGGGAGGCCAAGGCGGCGTCGGTGGCACCGGCGGTCAAGGCGGTAACGCCGCCGCCGGCGGGACCAACGGAGTCGGTGGTACCGGTGGAATCGGCGGTCAAGGCGGTACGGCCGGCGACGGCTACGCCGACGACGGCAACTATGACGCGGGCGACGGCGGCTCAGGCGGCACTGGCGGCGCGGGCGGTGTCGGTGGCGCGGCCGGCGCTGGTGCCGGCCGGGCCGGCACGGTGGGCGCGGCCGGCGCCGGTGGCCAAGGCGGCACCGGCGGTGCTGGCGGCGACACCCCTGGCGACCAAGGCGGCCAGGGCGGCCAGGGCGGCCAAGGCGGCGAGGGCGGCGCCGACACCGGCAGCGGCGCCGGCGCTGGCGGCGTTGGCGGCACCGGCGGGGTCGGCGGCACCGACACGTGGAACTCCTACAGCGCGGGCGGCGGCGGAAACGGCGGGGCCGGCGGGCAAGGCGGCACCGGTGCGGCGGGCAGTGGCCACACGGGGGGAGTTGGCGGTCAGGGTGGCCAAGGCGGCGACGTCGGAACTGGCGGCAGTTCGGCTACCGGTGGCGCCGGCGGCGCAGGCGGTCAAGGCGGGACCGGCAGCGCCGGCGCCGAGAACGCCACCGGCGGTGCGGGTGGTCAGGGCGGCGTTGGCGGTGCCGGCGTCGACGGCGGCAACAACGGCGCGGGTGGTCAAGGGGGCACTGGCGGGGCTGGTGGCGCGAACGCCACCGTCGGCGGAGTGGCCGGAGACGGCGGTCAAGGTGGTCAGGGCGGCCGAGGCGCCGCGGGCAATGGGGCCGAAGCCGCTCAGGGCGGCGTCGGCGGCACCGGCGGCGCCGGGGGGAGCAACTCAGCTGTCGGCGGCGTCGCCGGGGATGGCGGTCAGGGCGGTCAGGGCGGTCAGGGCGGGCGAGGCAACGACGGCGGTCTGAACTTCGGGCCCGACACGGCCGCTTCGGGTGGCGCAGGCGGCGTCGGCGGCGACGGCGGCGCCGACACCAGCGGCAGCGGCGCCGCCGGCACCGGTGGCATCGGCGGCACTGGCGGCCAAGGCGGCACGGGCGGCCTCGGCGGGCACTCCAACGCGAATGAAGGCGGGACCGGCGGGACCGGCGGAAGCGGCGGCCAGGGCGGTCAAGGCGGCGTCGGCGGCGCCGCCTCCGGGGGCGGGACTAACGGCGCCGGCGGGTCAGGCGGTATCGGTGGCGTCGGCGGCAGCGGCGGCCAAGGTCCGAACAGTCAATTCGACGGCGGCAACGGCGGCAACGGCGGCGCAGGCGGCGGCGGTGGTCTCGGTGGCGCGGCGGGCGGTGGAGACGGCGCGGCCGGCACCGGCGGCGTCGCGGGCGCCGGTGGTCAAGGCGGTGTCGGCGGCGGTGCCGGCTACGGTGGGTCCGGCGGCGACGGCGTCGGCGGCGTCGGCGGTCAAGGTGGCGTGGGCGGTACCGGCGGTACCAACAACGTCGCCGGCGGGACCGGGGGCGCTGGCGGCCTGGGCGGCGCAGGCGGAGCGGGCGGCATCACCAAGGAACCCGACGGCAACAGCTCGTCCGGCGGCCAAGGTGGTGCCGGTGGCCAGGGTGGGGCCGACGCCACCGGCACCGGCACCGGAGGCCAAGGTGGCCAAGGCGGCGTCGGCGGCCAAGGCGGGCTAGGTAACCAGGGCTCAAGCGGCGGCAACGGCATCGCCGCCGGCAGCGACGGCGGCCAGGGCGGGCAAGGCGGCGCCGGTGGCCTGGGCGGCAACGCCGCCCCAGGCGGAACCAACGGCAACGGCGGACAGGGCGGTGCCGGTGGTATCGGTGGAACCGGCGGCAACGGCGGCAACGGCGGCAACGGTTACGATGCCGGCTCTGGCGGCGCAGGAGGCGTCGGCGGCACCGGTGGTACCGGCGGCGCGGCCGGCACCGGTGGCACCGGCGGGACCGTCGGCAATGCCGGCGCGGGCGGCGCGGGCGGCACTGGCGGCGCGGGAGGCATCGGCCTCCGCGGCCCAACCGCCGGCGTTACCGGCCATGCCGGTGGCCAAGGCGGCGCCGGCGGCCAAGGCGGCCTGGGCGGCAACGCCGCCGCTGGTGGAGCCAACGGCGACGGCGGTGCCGGAGGTGCGGGCGGTCAAGGCGGCACGGGCGGAGTGGGCGGTAGCGCCGATTACACCCCAACCCCGGGTGGCACCGGCGGCATCGGCGGTACCGGCGGCCAAGGCGGCACCGGCGGGGCGGCCGGCACCGGTGGCACCGGAGGCACCGCAGGTGGCGGCGGCACCGGCGGTGCGGGCGGCGTCGGCGGGCAGGGCGGTTCCGGGCCCAGCGGGACGACCAACGGCGACGGCGGCCAAGGCGGCCAGGGCGGCGCCGGTGGCGGCGGCGGTACCGGCGGCGCGGGTGTGAACGGCGATGGTCAGGCAGGCGGCGCCGGCGGCACCGGCGGCGCGGCGGGCGCTGGTGGCGCCGCGGGCACCGGCGGCACCGGCGGCAGCGCGGGTGCGACGGGCACCGGCGGCGACGGCGGCACCGGCGGTGACGGCGGACGTGGCGCCGACGCGACCAATCCGCGCGGCACCGGGTTTGACGGTGGTAACGGTGGGGCCGGTGGCCAGGGCGGGTCGGCCGGTGTCAGCGGCAGCAACGGCAAGGGCGGTGCCGGCGGTGTTGGCGGCGCCGGCGGCAACGGCGCTGCCGGCATTCCGGATGTGCAGGCGGACGGCGGGAAAGGCGGCAGCGGCGGCGCCGGCGGCGCCGGTGGCACGGCCGGCGCGGGTGCTGGGACGGCCGCCGCGGCGGGCGGTGGCGGCCGCGGCGGAAACGGCGGTGGCGGCGGCGCCAACGCCTTGACCAACGCCGGCACCGCTGGCGACGGTGGCCAAGGTGGCGTCGGCGGCAAGGGTGGAGCCAACACGGGCGCCGGCGCGGGCGCGGGCGGCGTAGGCGGCGTAGGCGGCACGGGTGGCGCCGATATCGACCTCGGGGCGGGCAACGCCGGCAACGGCGGCCAGGGCGGCGCCGGCGGCCAGGGCGGGGACGGCGGCGGCGTGGGCGGAATCGGCGGCAGCGGCGGCGACGGCGGCGCCAACAGCAGCCCAAGCGGCATCGCCGGCAATGGTGGCCAGGGCGGCACCGGCGGGCAAGGTGGCACAGACACCGGCAGCGGCGCCGGCGGGGCCGGTAAAGGCGGCGCTGGCGGCGCGGGGGGCCAAAACACCGCGCTCGGCGGCGTCGCCGGCAATGGCGGCCAAGGCGGTACCGGCGGCCTGGGCGGCGCTGACGCCGGCGGGGGTGCCAGCAGGGGCGGCGCCGGTGGCACGGGTGGCACTGGCGGTGCCACAACCAGAGGTAACGACTTCACTGGTCCAAGCGTCGCCGGAAAGGGCGGCACCGGCGGCACTGGCGGCCAAGGCGGCGCCGGCCTGACCGGTACACACCCGAATGGCACGGGCTCCACTGGCGGCCAAGGCGGCACCGGTGGCACGGGCGGCAACGGCGGCACGGCGCCCTCCGGCGGAGTCAACGGCACCGGCGGCACCGGCGGAACCGGTGGCCAAGGTGGCACTGGCGGCAACGGCCACGCCGACGACGGCGGCAGCGACGCCGGCACCGGCGGCGCGGGCGGCACCGGCGGCACGGGTGGCGGCGGCGGGAAGGCCGGCACGGGCGCCGGCAGCGCCGCCGCCGGCGGCAAGGGCGGCGCCGGTGGCACCGGTGGTACGGGTGGCTCCGGCGGCCAGGGCGCGACCGGAGCGGGCGGCGACGGCGGGACCGGCGGCAGCGGCGGCGGCGGCGGCACCGGCGGTGCCGGATCTACCGGCAAGACCGGCGTTGCCGGCAAGAGCGGCGGTGCGGGCAACGCGGGCGGCAGCCACTCCGGCAGCACCGCGGGCGGCGGCGGCTCCGGTGGCTCCGGTGGCTCCGGTGGCTCCGGCGGCACCGGGTAGGTGCAGGCCCGGGCGTCGTTGGTCGCGGGGTCCGGTTAGGTTGCTCGTTCGGCCGCGGGTGTCCACCGCTCTTCGATGCGGCCGAACCGCCACACCAGCACGGCGATGGCCCAGGTGACGACGAACAGGCCGACGACGACGAAGCCGACGGCGTTGAGGTCGAGCCCGCAGAGCCAATTCCAGAACCAACCCCGCCACCGCAGCTGGCCGACGATCAGGCCGAGCAGTTCGATGCTGCCGATCAGCAACGCGACGGCCACCGACAGCCCGGTGATGGTGATGTTGTAGTAGATCTTGCGCACCGGGTTGGAGAACGCCCAGCCGTAGGCAAAGTTCATGAACGAGCCGTCGATGGTGTCCAGCAGGCACATGCCGGCGGTGAACAGCACCGGCAGACACAGGATCGCGTACCACGGCAGCCCGGCCGCGGCGCTGGTGCCCGCCAACACCAGCAAAGCGACCTCGGTGGCGGTGTCGAATCCCAGCCCGAACAGCAACCCGACGGGGTACATGTGCCAGGACTTGGCGATCGACTTGGTGAAGCGGCCGAGAAATCGATTGATCAGGCCGCGGCTCGCCAGCTGCCGTTCCAGCTCCGCCTCGTCATACTCGCCGCGGCGTAATCGCACGAACACCCGCAGGATCCCGACCAGCACGATCACGTTGAGGATGGCGATCAGGTACAGAAACACGCCCGACACGCCGGCGCCGATCAGGCCGGTGTAGTGGTGCAGCGCCGAGGAATCGTTCTCGACCGGCCCGACCGTGGCCTTCATTAAGGCCGTGACTCCCGTCGCCAGCAACAACGCCAGCGCGAAAACCACGGTGGAGTGCCCCAGCGAGAAGAAAAATCCGACGGCCAGCGGCCGCTGCCCATCGCTCATCAGCTTGCGGGTGGTGTTGTCGATGGCGGCGATGTGGTCGGCGTCGAACGCGTGCCGCATGCCCAACGTGTACGCCGTCAACCCGACGCCAATACCAAACGTCTTGCCGCCCAGGCTAAACCGCGCGGGTTCCACGATGAGCGCCAAGGTCAGCCAGCCGATCAGGTGCAGCGCGACGATCACCGCCAGCATCAACCCGAGGCGCGACCACTCCGCGGACGAAAGCGCCCCGCGCAGCTTGTTAGCGGCCATTTCCGTCCTTACATTGGGCAGATCGCAACAGTCCCGACTGTAGGTTCGCTCGCAACGTCGATGCAACTGACTTGCAGGAAACTCGCAGTTGTAACGGCCTGGCGCGGCCTGATTACTGGAGAAGTACTGGCGAAGTACTGCTGAGTATCGTCCTTGCACTGGCCATCCACAGTGTCGGGCGCGACACTGAACAAGTGCCGCGGCAACCGCTGAACCCGTTACCCATGGATCCCGACGTAACCGAGCGGATCGGCGCATTCCTGCGCGCCCGCGGGCTGCGGCGGATGTCATCCCGGATCCAGGTCCTGGCGGTCCTCGAACCGGTCAACGGACATCTGCCGGTGGCGGAGATCCACCAGCGGCTGCGCGCGTCGCTGCCCTCCGGTACCCATCCGCCCGACCTGGCGACCATTTATCGCACCGTGACCACCCTGGTCGAGCAGGGCGTACTGCACGCCTTGACCCTCGACGACGGTGTCACGACCTACGGGCTGGCGACGGCTCCGCACCACCACGCGGTTTGCACTCAGTGCAACGCGATTATCGAGGTGCCGGCGCGGCAGTTGAGCTCGGCGCTCGAGCTCGCGATGGCGGGCAGCTCGTTCGCGCTGTCGGAGCGGGCAGGCCTGACATTGCGTGGCCTGTGCCCGGGGTGCCAGAACGGCACCCGCTCACCGCAGGCCCAGTCAACATAGGCCCACTAGCGCGTTCTCGACCACCTCGGGCAGCGCCGGGTGAATCCAGTACTGGCCGCGGGCCATCTCGCCAGCCGTCAAGCCGAAGCTCATCGCCTGGATCAACGGCTGGATGATCGACGAGGCCTGGTAGCCCATGACGTGCGCGCCCAGCAGGCGCCCGGTGCCGCGCTCGGCGATGAGCTTGACGATCCCGGTGGTGTCCTCCATCGCCCAGCCGTACGCGACGTCGCCATAATTCTGAACCTTGACCGAAATATCGAGTCCCTTTGCCACAGCTTGGTTTTCGGTTAGGCCGACGGTTGCCAGCGGGGGATCGGTGAACACCGCCGAGGGCACGAAACGGTGGTCGGTGACGGCCATCGACTCGGTGTCATCCCAATCGCGGAGCAGATTGTCCGCCACGACGCGGGCCTCGTGGTTGGCGACGTGCTTGAGCTGATACGGCGACGAAACGTCGCCGAGCGCGAAAACCCCTCGCGCGGAGGTGCGTTGGTATTGATCGACCGCCACCCGGCCGTCGGCGACGTCGATGCCGGCCTGCTCGGCGTCGAGCAGATCGGCATTGGGTGTCCGCCCGGTGGCCACCAGCAGCATGTCGGCGTTCAGCGTGCACCCGTCGTCGAGCTCCAGCGTGATGCCGGAGCCGCGGTTGACGGCGCCCACCACGTGTCGTTGGGTGCGCAGCTCCCATCGGCTCGCCGCGATCCGGGTGAACCGTTCGCAGATCGTGTCGTCGTACTGGCGCAGCATCCGCGCGCCCCGGATCACGATGGTGACCCGCGTCCCCAACGCCGAGAAGATGTGCGCGAATTCGGCTGCGATGTAGCCGCTTCCGACGATCACCAGGTGTTCGGGCAATTCGGCGATCCGCATGACTGTATCGCTGGTGTGATAGTCGGCGCTGGAGGCGAGGATCGCCGGCGGAATCTCCGGCCGCGAGCCGGCCGCGATCACCACCTGGTCCGCCGTGAATTCCTCGCCGCCGTCGGTGCGCAGCAGATAACGCCCGTCGGGCTGCACCGGACGGAACCGGGTGTGTTGTTGGTACACATCGATATTGGGTGCCGAGCGCCGATAGTCCTCGCCGCCCTGCGCAATCGGATCGATGCGCCCGAAGATGCGTGAGACGATGTCGTCCCAGCGCACCCCGTCGATGTGTGCGTCGACGCCGTAGCGCGCCGCGCGCCGGATCGTCGCGGCCACCTCGGCGGCGTAGACGAACATCTTGGTGGGGATGCATCCGACGTTCAGGCAGGTGCCGCCGAACGTCTTCTGCTCGCACATCGCGACCCGCTTGTCGGCATAACGATCATCGAGAACGGCGTTGCCCGAACCAGTTCCGATGATCGCGATGTCGTAGGTTTCCATCGTCTGTGGCCCTCAGCCCTCGCAACTATTCGAGCACGGCCCCGACGATGCCGAGGCGTCGGTGTGGCGCGTGTCGAGGTAGTCGTCCAGCCAGCGGTCCAGCTGGCGATACGCCAGCCGGCGCGGCTGCGGCAGCGACAGGAACACATCGTGTTTGGCGTCTGCCACCGGAACGACGGTGCTGCGGTTGCCGATACAGCCGGCCCACCTGGCGATCTGGGTGACGTCGAGGACCGCGTCGCCGCTTTGCATGGTGGTGGGGTCGGCGGTTTCGCGCACGCTGTGATCCGAACGCAGGATCAGGTTGGGCACCCCGACGTCGAGCCCGCGATGCAGCCGGAGCTGACCGCGCCGCACCGCGTGCAGCCAGCCGAAGGTGATCGGGAAACCTCCTACCGGTTTCCAGTCCAGGTTGTAGTCGAACTCGCCGTCGTAGTCGCGGTGCAGGGTGGTGCCGTAGCCGCCGGCGCTCGTCCCGCGGGCCACTCCTTTGGTGCGCACCCGCGACAGCGTGGCGATGAAGGCCGAGGTGGCGCCCGTGCGCAGGATCGCCGGGCCGTGTAGGTCCAGGAACGGGCTGTTCAGCACCAGGCCGCCCACGCCCGCCCGTGCCGTCTCACCGCGCCGGCGCAACCGGTCCAGCCACAACGACACGATGAGCCCGCCCGCCGAATGCGCGCAGACCAGGATCGTGGCCCGATGGTGCTGTTCGCGGATCACCGACAGGGCGCGGTCGAGTTCGGCGTCGTAGTCGGCCAGATCGGTGGCGAAGTGCGGCGTCTGGCCTGGCTGGCGCGACCGGCCGCACTTGCGTAGGTCCAGCGCGTAGAAGGCGAAGCCGCGCGCGGCGAAGTGATCGGCCAGCTCGGTGTGGAAGAAGTAGTCGGTGTAGCCGTGAGTCGCCAGCACCGCGTGATCGGAGCTCTCGGCGTCACCTCGCCGCACCAGGGTGGCGACGACGTCGCCCTCGCCCTCGGGGTCGGGGCCGAGCGGGATCGTGAGCTGCCAGTAGCCGGGCAGCAGATCGGGCACCCAGCCAGTCGCCCCGCCAGTCACCCCGCCAGTCACGAGGCCAGCTTAGAGCGTCGTCATCGGAGCTGGTCGGCTGATCACCGCGGCGTTTCCCAGCGAAGCGCCGGGATAAGTTTCCCAGCGAGGCGCCGGGATAACCTGGGACCAGCAACGTCGAGGGAAGGACCAGCGGTCCCGGGTGTCAGTTCCAGCCAGAACCGATGTCGTCCTGGTGGGCGCCGGCATTATGAGCGCCACGCTGGGCGCGTTGCTGAGGCGGCTGGAGCCGGACTGGTCGATCACTTTCATCGAGCGGCTGGACGCCGTCGCCGCCGAAAGCAGCGGTCCCTGGAACAACGCGGGCACCGGGCACTCGGCGCTCTGCGAGTTGAACTACACCCCGCAGCTGCCCGACGGCTCGATCGACATCACCAAAGCCGTGCGCATCAACGAGCAATTCCAGGTCACCCGCCAGTTCTGGGCTTATGCCGTCGAGAACGGGATCCTGTCCGACGTTCGTGGCTTCCTCAACCCCGTCCCGCACGCCAGTTTCGTCCGTGGGGCCCCGGGCGTCGATTACCTGCGGCGGCGACGGCGGGCGCTGGCCGGCAATCCCCTGTTCGCCGGCGTCGAGCTGATCGAGGACCCCGACGAATTCGCCAGGCGGCTGCCGCTGATGGCCGCCAGACGTGACTTCTCCGAGCCGATTGCGCTGAATTGGGCCGCCGACGGCACCGATGTCGACTTCGGCGCGCTGTCGAGACAGCTCATCGGCTTTTGCGTGCGCAACGGTACAACCGCGCTGTTCGGTCATGAGGTGCAGCAACCTGTCGCGGGAGTCCGACGGCGGCTGGACGCTGGCTGTGCGGAATCGCCGCACCCGGGAAAGGCGCAAGCTGAATGCCAAATTCGTGTTTGTCGGGGCCGGCGGCGACGCCCTGCCGCTCTTGCAGAAGTCCGGCATCGAAGAGCTGAAAGGCTTCGCCGGATTTCCGATTGGCGGCCGGTTCCTGCGCACCGACAACGCGGCGCTGACCGCTGGGCATCGGGCCAAGGTCTACGGCTCACCGGCGCCGGGGGCTCCGCCGCTCGGGGCGCTGCACCTGGATCTTCGCTTCGTCAACGGCAAGTCGTGGCTGATGTTCGGTCCCTATGCCGGCTGGTCGCCGAAGTTCTTGAAGCACGGCCACATTAGCGACTTGCCGCGCTCGATCAGGCCGAACAATCTGGTGTCATTGCTCGGCGTCGGCGTTAGTGAGCTGACGTTGGTCAACTACCTGATCGGCCAGCTGCGCCTCTCCGCACCCGACCGGGTCCGCGTGTTGCGTGAATTCGCCCCCAGCGCGGTGGATTCGGACTGGCAGCCGACGGTCGCTGGTCAGCGGGTTCAGGTCATCCGGCGGGCCAAACGCGCCGGCGGGGTGCTCGAGTTCAACACCGCCCTGCTGAGTTCCGCGGACGGCAGCATCGCCGGCCTGCTCGGCGGCTCGCCGGGCGCATCGACCGCGGTGCCGATCATGTTGGACGTGCTGCAGCGATGCTTTCCCAACCGATACCAGGCCTGGCTGTCCACCCTCAAAGAAATGGTGCCGTCGCTCGGTGCCGAGCTGTCCCGCGAGCCCGCGCTGTACGACGAGGTGTGGTCATGGGGCAGCAAGGTATTACAGTTGGAGACCTCATGACCCGCGACGATGACGAGCGAATCGAAGAAAAGGAGCGGCGCCCATGACTGAAGCGCTGCGCCGTGTCTGGGCCAAAGACCTTGACGCCCAAACCCTTTACGAGCTGCTCAAGCTGAGGGTCGAGGTGTTCGTCGTCGAGCAGGCTATCCCTTATCCGGAGCTGGACGGTCGCGACCTGCTCGCCGAGACCCGGCATTTCTGGCTGGAAAGGCCCGACGGCGAAGTGATCTGCACGCTGCGGCTCATGGAGGAGCACGCGGGAGGCGAAAAGGCGTTCCGGATTGGCCGGCTGTGCACCAAACGCAGCGCGCGCGGGCAGGGCCACACCACCCGGCTGCTGCGGGCCGCGCTGGCCGAGGTGGGCGACTATCCGTGCCGGATCAACGCGCAAACCTATCTGGCCGACATGTATGCGCAGCACGGGTTTGTACGCGACGGAGACGATTTCGTCGACGACGGCGTTCCGCACGTCCCGATGCTGCGGCCCGGCTCGGGGCTGGCGGCGCAGCCGTGAAGCCGTATCCGTTCAGCGCGATCGTCGGGCACGATCAAATGCGGCTGGCGCTGCTGCTGTGTGCGGTGCGACCGGAGATCGGTGGCACGCTCGTCCGCGGCGAGAAGGGCACCGCTAAGTCCACGGCGGTGCGCGGGCTCGCCGGGCTGCTGTCGGCCGCGACCGGTGGCACCGACTCCGGCCTGGTCGAGATGCCTTTGGGGGCCACCGAGGACCGGGTGATCGGCTCACTGGACCTGCAGCGCGTGCTGCGTGACGGCGAGCACGCGTTTTCGCCCGGGCTACTGGCCCGCGCCCACGGCGGCGTGCTGTACGTCGACGAGGTGAACCTGCTGCACGATCACCTGGTCGACGTGCTGCTCGACGCCGCCGCGATGGGCCGGGTGCACATCGAACGCGACGGCATCTCGCACTCACACGACGCCCGGTTTGTGCTGATCGGCACGATGAATCCCGAAGAGGGAGAACTGCGTCCGCAATTGCTGGACCGGTTCGGCCTCACCGTCGACGTGCGCGCGTCACGCGACGTCGACGTGCGGGTGCAGGTCATCCGCCAGCGGATGACGTATGAAGCCGATCCCGACGCGTTCGCCGAGCGCTACGTCGACGCCGACGCCGAGCTGGCCCGGCGGATCGCCGCCGCCCGATCGCTCGTCGACGATGTGGCATTGCCGGACAACGAGTTACGGCGCATCGCGGCACTGTGCGCGGCATTCGACGTCGACGGCATGCGGGCCGATCTGGTCGTGGCCCGGACAGCCGCCGCCCACGCCGCCTGGCGCGGCGCGAGCACCGTCGAGGAGCAAGACATCCGGGTCGCAGCCGAGCTGGCGTTGCCGCACCGGCGCCGCCGGGATCCCTTCGACGATCCCGGCCTTGACCGCGACCAGCTGGACCGGGCCTTGGCGCAGGCCGGCGAGGATGCCAATTCGGAATCAGGACCCGAGCGCCACCCCGACCCACCGGGCGGCGGCCAGTCGGCTAGCAACGATTCGGTTCCGCCGCAGCATAATTCGAATTCCCCGCGCCCGTCGTCGCGGCCCAGCGCGCCCCCTTCGAAAGCCTTCCGTGCCCGCACGCTGACCGTTCCGGGAATCGGTGAGGGCGCGCCGGGACGACGGTCGCGGGCCCGCAACGTCTCCGGCAGTGTGGTAGCTGCCGCCGACGGGACGGACGGCAGCGACGACACCCCCGGCGCGCACGGCCTGCACCTGTTCGCCACGCTGCTGGCGGCGGCCGAGCGCGCCGGTGCCGGGCCGCTGCGGCCGCAACCGGACGACATGCGCCGTGCGGTTCGCGAGGGGCGCGAGGGCAACCTGGTGATCTTCGTCGTCGACGCCTCCGGTTCGATGGCCGCACGGGATCGCATGGCCGCCGTCAGTGGCGCGGCCCTGTCGCTGCTGCGCGACGCGTACCAGCGTCGCGACAAGGTCGCGGTGATCACCTTCCGCCAGCGCGAGGCTCGGCTGTTACTCCCGCCGACGTCGTCGGCGCACATCGCGGGCCGCCGGCTGGCCCGATTCGACACCGGCGGCAGGACGCCGTTGGCTGAGGGCCTGCTGGCCGCTCGTGAGCTGGTCATCCGGGAGAGGGTGCGTGATCGGGCCCGGCGTCCCCTGGTGGTGGTGCTCACCGACGGGCGGGCCACTGCCGGACCGGACCCGTTGGGCCGCAGTAGAATTGCGGCGGCCCGGCTGGTCGCCGAAGGTGCGGCCGCGGTGGTCGTGGATTGCGAAACGTCCGTTGTGCGTCTGGGTTTGGCGGAGCAGTTGGCTCGCCAGCTGGGTGCGCCTGCCCTACGGTTGGAGCAGTTGCACGCCGATTACCTGACGCGGGCCGTGCGCAGCGTGGCCTGAGGGATATGCGCTATGCCACAAGGAAAACCGCTGCAAGTCCCCGACGACGGCCTGACGACCCGGGCGCGGCGCAACACGCCGGTGCTGGCGGTCCATACCGGTGACGGCAAGGGCAAGTCGACGGCGGCGTTCGGAATGGCGCTGCGGGCGTGGAACGCCGGCCTCAATGTCGCGGTCTTCCAGTTCGTCAAGAGCGCCAGGTGGAAAGTGGGCGAGGAGTCGGCGTTTCGCCAACTCGGCGACCGGCACGATCAGGACGGAGTCGGTGCGCCAGTGGAATGGCACAAGATGGGTGCGGGCTGGTCCTGGACCCGCAAATCGACCAAGGCCGGCAGCGAGCCCGATCATGCCGCGGCGGCGGCCGATGGCTGGGCCGAGATCGCCCGGCGGCTGGCCACGCAGCGCCACGACTTCTATGTGCTCGACGAATTCACCTATCCGCTCAAATGGGGCTGGGTCGACGTCGACGAGGTGCTGGGGGCGCTGCTGGCCCGGCCCGGCCACCAGCATGTGGTGATCACCGGACGCGATGCACCAAGGAAATTGGTCGACGCCGCCGATCTGGTGACCGAGATGACGAAGGTCAGGCACCCGATGGACCAAGGGCGCAAGGGCCAGAAGGGCATCGAGTGGTGAACCCCGGACTCACGCCTTGTCGCCCCCGGCGGTAGTCGTCGCCGCCCCCGCGTCGGGCAGCGGAAAGACCACGATCGCAACGGGCTTGATGGGAGCGTTGCGGCAGGCGGGCCACCGGGTCGCGCCGTTCAAAGTCGGCCCGGACTTCATCGACCCCGGCTACCACGCGCTGGCCGCCGGGCGGCCCGGCCGCAACCTCGACCCGGTGTTGGTGGGGGAGCGGCTCATCGGCCCGCTGTACGGCCACGGCGCCGCTGGTGCCGACATCGCCGTGATCGAAGGCGTGATGGGCCTGTTCGACGGACGCATCGCACACACCACCATAGATTCACAGCCGGCCGCCGGGTCCACCGCACACGTCGCCGGTCTGCTGGGTGCCCCAGTGATCCTGGTGGTCGACGCGCGCGGCCAAAGCCACAGCATTGCCGCGCTGTTGCACGGCTTTTCAACGTTCGACACCGCAACCCGGATCGCCGGTGTGATCCTCAACCGAGTCGGGTCGGCCAGACATGAGGAAGTGCTGCGGCAGGCGTGCGAACAGGCCGGCGTCGCCGTGCTGGGCGCCATTCCGCGTGCCGCTGAATTGGAGCTGCCCACAAGGCATCTGGGTCTTGTCACCGCCGTCGAGTACGGCAGCCGTGCGCGTGCCGCGGTCGAGGCGATGACCGCTCTGGTCGCGCGCCACGTGGACCTGGCCGCGGTATTTTCCGTCTCCGGGTGTCGGGTCGCCGATCTGCCGTGGGATGCACAGGAAGCCGTGGGGGAGGAAGCCGTGGGGGAGGCGCCGGGCGGGCGCGCCATCGTGGCAATGGCAGCGGGCAAGGCATTCAGCTTCGGTTACGCCGAGCACGCCGAGCTGCTGAGGGCCGCGGGCGCCGAAGTGGTCGAGTTCGATCCACTGATCGACTCACTACCCGACGGCGCGAACGCGGTGCTGCTGCCCGGCGGTTTTCCCGAGCAGTTCACCGCGGAGCTGTCCGCTAACGATGTTGTGCGCCGCCAGATCAACGAACTGGCCGCCGGTGGCGCACCGGTCCATGCCGAATGCGCTGGGTTGATATACCTGTTGTCCGAACTCGACGGATACCCGATGTGCGGGGCGCTGGCCGGGTCGGCGCGGTTCACACCGCACCTCACGTTGGGATATCGCGACGCCGTCGCCGTGGCCGATTCGTCGCTGTACTGCGTTGGCCAGCGGGTGGTTGGACACGAATTCCACCGAACTGCGGTCACTTTCGCCGATAGCTACCGGCCGGCATGGGTGTACCGAGGGCAACAGGTGGACGCCGTGCGCGACGGCGCCGTGCACGCCGGCGTGCACGCGTCCTACCTGCACACCCATCCGGCCGCTGCGCCCGACGCGGTCCTGCGTTTCGTCGCACGCGCCGCGGGTGAACGGCCCGGTTTGTTGCGCTGAGGTCAACCGGGTTCCTCGTCGTCGTTCCCGGTCTTCTAGGAATCGCTCGGGGTGGTGGTAGCGGTTCGTGCGGGGTTGTCCGTAGTCGAGGTGTGGTGGGGGGAGCCATTCGGTTTCGCCTTTGGCGTTTTTGCGGGTGGTCCAGCCTTGTTCTTCGACTTGGCGGTTGTTCGGTCCGCAGGCCAGGGTGAGGTCGTCGATGTCGGTGCGCCCGGTGGCGGCCCAGCCGCGCACGTGGTGGACCTGGGTGTGGTAGGCCGGTGCATCGCAGCCTGGCGTCGTGCACCCTCTATCCTTGGCGTACAACACAATCCGTTGCGCCGGGGAGGCGAGCCTTTTGGTGTGGTGCAGCGCCAACGCCTTGCTGCCGTCGAAAATGGCGAGGTGGGCGTGGCTGGCCATGCGGATCAGGTCGGTCATCGGCAGCCAGCTGCCGCCGCCGGTCAGCGCGACGCCCGCGGCGGCGTGCAGATCCTTGAGCGTGGTGGTGACCACGACCGACACCGGTAACCCGTTGTGCTGGCCGAGGTTCCCGGAGGCGATCAAGGCCCGCAGCCCCGCCAGCAACCCGTCATGATTCCGCTGCGCCGTGGTGCGGATGTCGCGTCGGACGGCGTCGTGATCGGGTGTGTCGTCGACCACGGGTGTGTCGTCGTCGGGGTTGCACGCCCCGGGCGCAGCCAACTTGGCCAGCACGGGTTCGAGCGTGGCCCGCAATTCGGGGGTCAAATAGCCCGAGATCCGTGACATCTTGTCGTAGTCCTGGCGGCCGAGGGTGATGCCGCGCTTGCGGGCCCGCTGGTCGTCGCTGAATTCCCCGTCGGGGTTGAGGATGTCCATGATCCGTTGGGCGTATTGGGCCAACTCGTCGGGGCGATACTGGCGGGCACGGCGGGCCAGGTCGGCCTCGGCGGCCTCCCGGGTGCAGTGGTCGACCTCGGCGGGCAGGTGCGCGAAAAAGCTGCGGATCACCTTCGAGGTGCCCGTCGCCGATCGCGCCGTCGCGTTGGGCGGCCGCCGTTGCGGGCAACCGCGGCTCTAATGGTTCTCCGGTCAGCGCGCGGCGCTCGCCGAGGTCGGCGGCTTCCTCGACGCGCGGGCCCGCCTCGGCTTTGGTGATCCGTAGCCGGTCGGCCAGCGCGCAGCGCAGGGTGCCGCCGAGTTCTTCCTTGCCGGCCTGGGCGTCGAGTTGATTGTTCAACCGGTGTTGGGGGGTGCGCAGTCGGCGTGTCATGCGTTCCACGCGCGCGAGGACGCGCATGCGTTCGGCGTTGGTCAGCGCGTCAAACGTCAACTGGTCCAGGCGGTCTTGGTCGTAATCGAGGGCGTCGAGGACCTCGACGATCTCCTCACGACTGCTGACACCCATGCCTGAAATTCTAAGAAGGCCCACTGACAACCACCGCCGATTTGTGACCACTGAAGCCAAAGTGACACAAGGGATTACAAAGATCCGCTTGGGGGCTAGACCCGAAAGATCGTGCTGCTGAACGTGATAGCCATCGCGGCGGCCATCGCCGCCTGACTGGCGCGGTACAGCAGCCCGGGCCAGCGGATCTTCGCTGCTTTATGCCGCTTCGCCACAGCGATGTACGCCCAAACAACGGCCGCGGCGGCGAACATCACGAACCAGAACCAGTTGCCCGCGATCACCCATCCGGGCGATCCGCCGCTATCGGTCATGTTCATGTCCGTCGGGCCCATGTCCATGCCCGGCATCGACGTGCTCGGCGCCTCGGTGTGCTGGTGACCGTTCATCACGGCATACATCCAGGCCATCGCCAGCATCATCAGCGCGTGATACAGGCGCAATGCCCACTGCGGCGTGGTTCGCGCCCAAATAATCGCAACGGTCACGAACCAGACGCTCGCGAGCAGGAAGAAGATCGCAGGTCCCGTCGTGGGCAATTGCGCGCCCCAGGGCCACACCATCACCGCCATGGAGATCGCCATGACGAAATGCAATGCGTAGCTGACAACCACGATCCACGACCGGCGCCGGGTGACGATGACGTTTGTCCATTCGGCCGCCGTCAGCACCGATAGCCCGGTAACGACCCAACGGAGCCACAGGTCGTGGATCATGCGAATTCTTCGCCTCTCCAGTCGAGGGAAGGCATGCGGTCACGTTATATGTAGCGTCAACCCGCCGCACCCGGCGTGGCCCCCGGGCTGGCGGTCGACACTAGGCTCGATCGGTGACCGAGAACCCCTATCTAGTCGGATTGCGACTGGACGGCAAAAAGGTCGTCGTGGTCGGCGGGGGCACTGTCGCCCAGCGCCGGCTACCCCTGCTCATCGCTAGCGGCGCCGACGTGCACGTCATCTCCCGCACCGCCACGCGTGCCGTCGAGGCGATGAACGGAATCACCCTGTCGATGCGCGAATACAGCGACGGCGATCTCGACGGAGCCTGGTACGCGATCGCGGCCACCGACGACCCGGACGTGAACGCGGCCGTCGTCGCCGAGGCGCACGGCCGCCGCATCTTCTGCGTCCGCGCAGACATCGCCGTCGAGGGGACCGCGGTCACCCCGGCGTCGTTCAGCTACGCGGGGCTGTCGGTAGGCGTGCTTGCCGGCGGCGAACACCGCCGGTCGGCGGCGATCCGCTCGGCCATCCGCGAGGCCCTCCAACAAGGCCTGATCACCCCGGATGCTCCGGTGACTTCCGACGTCGTGGCTGGCGGGGTGGCGCTGATCGGCGGCGGCCCCGGCGATCCGGAACTGATCACCGTCCGGGGCCGCCGTCTGCTGGCCCAAGCCGACGTCGTGGTCGCCGACCGGCTCGCGCCGCCGGAACTGCTCGCCGAGCTGCCGCCGCACGTGGAAGTCATCGACGCCGCCAAGATCCCCTACGGCAAGGCCATGGCCCAGGACGCGATCAACCAGGTCATGATCGAACGGGCCCGGTCCGGCAACTTTGTGGTCCGGCTCAAGGGGGGCGACCCCTTCGTGTTCGCGCGCGGCTATGAGGAAGTGCTGGCCTGCGCCGACGCGGGGATTCCGGTGACCGTGGTGCCAGGTGTGACAAGTGCCATAGCAGTTCCGGCGCTAGTGGGCGTTCCGGTCACTCATCGGGCCATAAATCACGAGTTTGTGGTGGTCAGCGGCCATCTTGCGCCCGATCACCCCGAATCGTTAGTGAATTGGAATGCACTGGCCGCGATGTCGGGCACCATTGTTTTGCTGATGGCGGTCGAACGCATCGAACTTTTCGTCGATGTCCTAGTGAAAGGCGGCCGACCTGCGGATACGCCGGTGGTCGTGGTTCAACACGGATCGACGGCGGCTCAGCAGACGTTGCGGGCGACCCTTGCCGACATGCCGGAGAAAGTCCGCGCGGAGGGGATTCGACCTCCCGCAATCATCGTCATCGGGGCGGTCGCGGCTTTCGGCGCTTAAACGTTTCTTAAGATTACTGTAAGGTAACCAAGCATGACGGCTCTCAACGACACAGAGCGCGCCGCCCATGACTGGGCCTCGACGCGCCCCGATCGTCCGGCCCCGGCGCGCGAGATGCGCTCGGAGGAGACCGCAGCACCGCGTCTGAGCAGGTATTATCCGGCTTGGCTGCCTTCATATCGGTTCATCGCGGCGGTCATCGCCATCGGTGGAATGCAGCTGCTGGCGACCATGGACAGCACCGTCGCCATCGTCGCGCTTCCTAAGATTCAGAACGAGCTGGGTCTCTCCGACGCCGGCCGCAGCTGGGTGATCACCGCATATGTGCTGACCTTCGGCGGGCTGATGCTGCTCGGCGGGCGTCTCGGCGACACCATCGGGCGCAAGCGCACTTTTATCGTCGGCGTCTCGCTGTTCACCATCTCCTCGGTGCTGTGCGCCGTGGCCTGGGACGAGCCGACGATGGTCATCGCTCGACTGTTGCAGGGCATCGGGTCGGCTATCGCGTCGCCGACCGGCCTCGCGCTGGTGGCGACCACCTTCTCTAAGGGGCCGGCGCGTAACGCCGCCACGGCGGTGTTCGCCGCGATGACAGCCCTCGGCTCGGTGATGGGCCTGGTGGTCGGCGGCGCGCTGACCGAGGTGTCGTGGCGGCTGGCGTTCATGGTGAACGTGCCGATCGGGCTGGTGATGATCTACTTGGCCCGCACCGCGCTGCGGGAAACCAATCGCGAGCGGATGAAGCTCGACGCCACCGGTGCCATGCTGGGCACGCTGGCCTGCACCGCCGCCGTCTTCGCCTTTTCCATAGGCCCGGAAAAGGGCTGGCTTTCGGTGACCACCCTCGGTTCGGGCGTGGTGGCCCTGGGGGCCGTCATCGCGTTCGCCATCGTCGAGCGGACCGCCGAAAACCCCGTGGTGCCGTTCGACTTGTTCCACGACCGCAACCGGCTCGCCACGTTCATCTCGATTTTCCTGGCCGGCGGCGTCATGTTCAGCCTGACCGTGTGCATCGGCCTGTACGTGCAGGACATCTTGGGCTACAGCGCGCTGCGCGCGGGCGTCGGCTTCATTCCCTTCGTGATCGCTATGGGAATCGGCCTGGGCGTCTCTTCGCAGCTGGTGTCGTTCCTGTCGCCGCGGGTGTTGACGATCGGCGGTGGACTGCTGCTGATCGGCGCCATGCTGTACGGCTGGGCGTTCATGCACCGCGGCGTGCCCTACTTCCCCAACCTGGTGGTGCCCATCGTCGTCGGCGGCATCGGCATCGGCATGGTCGTCGTCCCGCTGACGCTGTCGGCGATCGCCGGGGTGGGTTTCGACCGGATCGGCCCGGTATCCGCGGTCACGCTGATGCTGCAGAGCCTGGGCGGACCGTTGGTGCTGGCCGTGATCCAGGCCGTGATCACGTCGCGCACGCTGTACCTGGGCGGCACCACCGGTCCCGTCAAGGTCATGAACGACGCCCAGTTGCAAGCGCTCGACCATGGCTATACATACGGCCTGTTGTGGGTGGCCGGAGCGGCCATCATCGTCGGCGGCGCCGCACTGTTCATCGGGTACACCCCGGAGCAGGTCGCGCACGCGCAGGAGGTCAAGGAAGCGATCGACGCCGGGGAGCTGTAGCTCCCCGCGTCAGCGTCGGTGACATCGGCCTCCCGGGGTCAACTCCAGGCCGAGCCAGTCGAAGCAAAGGCCAACATTTTGTCGCGAACCCCAGCTATGGGAACAAGCGTCGCGTTACGATACGCGCGTGCCGGTGCAGGTGACACCGGATACACCGGCTGACTGGGGTGACCATGTCATTTGTATTCGCCGCTCCCGAGGCGTTAACGGCGGCAACCGCGGACTTGAGCGGGATCGGTTCGGCGTTGGAAGCGGCCCGCGCGAGCGTGGCGGCCCCGACCACCGGCGTGCTCGCGGCAGGTGTCGATGAGGTCTCGGCGGCCATCACGGCGTTGTTCAACCAGCACGCTGAGGGCTACCAGGAAGTCAGCGCCGAGCTGAAGCTGTTCCACGACCAGTTCGCGCAAAATTTGAACGCCGGTGCATCTGCGTATGCGGCCACCGAGGCCGCCAACGCCAATCCGATGCAAAGCATGCTCGCCGCGGCGAACTCTTCCGTCCAGTCGCTGGCTGGGCGTCCGCTGTACGGCAATGGCGCTGACGGCACCGCTGCCAACCCCAACGGGGGCGAGGGCGGCCTGCTATTCGGCAACGGCGGCAACGGCTTCAACAGCGCAACCCCCGGAATCGCCGGCGGCAGCGGCGGGAGCGGCGGGCTGTTCGGCAACGGTGGTAACGGCGGGACGGGCGGGCTGGGCGCATTCGGTGGGGCCGGCGGGGATGCCGGGTTCGTCGGCCAAGGCGGTAACGGCGGAGCCGGCGGGCTCGGCGCGGCCGGTGGGGCCGGCGGCGCCGGCTGGGGATACGGCAACGGCGGCACCGGCGGTGTCGGCGGCGGAAACGGCGCGGCCGGCGGGGCCGGCGGGGCCGGCGGGCTGGTCGGCAACGGTGGCGCCGGCGGCGCCGGTGGTGTCAACAGCGGCGGGATCGCCGGCGCGGGCGGCGCCGGCGGTAGTGCCCAATACTTAGGCTCCGGTGGCGCCGGGGGCGCGGGCGGGGTCGGCTTGCCCGGTGGTACGGGCGGTAACGGTGGCGCCGGTGGGTTGGTGTACGGGGACGGCGGTGGCGGCGGCGCCGGCGGGGCCGGCGGCTTAGCGCTTGCCGGCAATGCCGCGGCGTCCGGTGGTCACGGCGGGGCCGGTGGAAGCGCCCAGTACCTCGGCAATGGCGGGGACGGCGGGGTCGGCGGGGCCGGCGGCCAGGGCGCCAATGCCAGCAACCTCCCATACGACCAGCAAGGCCAGGTGACGGCGGGTGCCAACGGCACCAGCAGCTCCTCGGGTAGCGGCACCGCCGCAACCGTGGGCGCGGCCAGCACCCAGCAGTTCATCGGTGGCGCTAACGGCGGCAACGGCGGTAATGGCGCCAGTACGGGTGACGTTTTGGGCGGCCCAGGCGGTACTGGCGGTGCGGGCGGCATCTCCGCATCCGGCGGCAACGGCGGTAGCGGTGGCACGGCGACCAGCACCGGGTCGGGCACGGCGGATGCCGGTGCCGGCGGTAACGGCGGCGCCGGGGGGCCCGGTGCTCCCGGTGGTAACGGCGGCGTGGGCGGCACGGCCAGCAGCGCGTCGGGCACGGCAAATGGAGGTGCCGGCGGTAACGGGGCCAACGGGGGCATCGGCGCCAACGGTGGTAACGGTGCCGTCGGCGGCAACGTGCTCAGCGCGACCGGCGAGGGTGGTGCCGGCGGCAACGGCGGAAACGGTGGTTCTGGGACTCCGACGCCCGCCGCGACGGGTACCGGAGGTACGGCCGGGGCCGGCGGGAACGGCGGGAGCGGCGGCATGCTGGTGGGCAACGGCGGCGACGGCGGCGTCGGTGGCGTCGGCGGCACCGGCGGCATCGGTGCCCCGGCGGGCAACGGTGGTAACGGCGCTAACGGCGGGGCCGGCGGGGCCAACAGCGGCCTCAACGGCAGCGGTGGCCTCGGCGGCGACGGTGGGGCCGGGTCCGTAGGCGGTATCGGCGGTGTAGGTGGCGCCGGCGGCCTCGGCGGCGCCGCCGGGATGATCGGCAACGGTGGGGTCGGCGGTAACGGCGGCACCGGTGGGGTCGGCGGTGGCGGCACCATCGGCGGTATCGGCGGTTTCGGCGGCGACGCCGGCAACTCCGCCGCCTCTGCAGGCGGTGCTGCCGGTAACGGTGGTGACGGCGGTCCCGGCGGCAACGGCGGCGGCGGTGGCAACGGCGGCGCCGCGGGCACCGGCGGCGCCGGGGGCTCGCTCGGCATGGCCGGCAGCGGCGGATTCGGCGGTAACGGTGGCGCAGGCGGCGCGGCCGGCGGCGGCGGCGCGGGCGGTGCCGCCGGTAATGCCAACGGCGGCACGCTGGGCAAGAACGGTTCCACGGGCTCTGCCGGCGTGGCCGGTGTGGCCGGCCTGTTCGGCAAATTCGCATAGGAGTCAGGCTTCGCCGTTCCGGCAGGCCAGCGCTGTAAGGCGCCGACCCGCCCCGCCCGGCTGCGCCGTGCTCGCGGTCCCCGCTAGGCTTGCCCGCTGTGATCACCCGGATGTCAGAGCTGTTCCTGCGCACTCTGCGCGACGATCCCGCCGACGCCGAAGTGCCCAGCCACAAACTGCTGATCCGGGCCGGATACGTCAGGGCGATAGCACCCGGGCTGTACAGCTGGCTGCCGCTGGGGCTGCGAGTGCTGCGCAACATCGAACGCGTCGTCCGCGAAGAGATGAATGCCATCGGCGGGCAGGAGATCCTCTTCCCCGCCCTGCTGCCGCGCGGACCGTATGAGACCACGAATCGGTGGACCGAGTACGGCGACAGCGTGTTTCGGCTGAAGGACCGCCGCGGCAACGACTACCTGCTGGGCCCAACCCACGAAGAGCTCTTCACCTTGACCGTCAAGGGCGAATACAGCTCCTACAAAGACTTTCCGCTCACGCTCTACCAAATTCAGATCAAGTACCGCGACGAGGCGCGGCCCCGGGCCGGCATCCTGCGTGCCAGGGAGTTCGTCATGAAGGACTCCTACTCCTTCGACATCGACAATGCCGGGCTCAAGGTCTCCTACCACGCGCACCGGGAGGCCTATCAGCGCATCTTCGATCGGTTGCAGGTCCGCTACGTCATCGTGTCCGCGGTGTCCGGCGCAATGGGCGGCAGCGCCTCCGAAGAGTTTTTGGCCGAGAGCCCGATCGGCGAGGACACGTTCGTGCGCTGCCTGGAGTCGGGTTACGCGGCGAACGTCGAGGCCGTCATCACCGCCCGTCCGGAGGCACTGCCCCTCGATGGGCTGCCCGAGGCGGTGGTGCACGACACCGGTGACACCCCGACCATTGCCACGCTGGTCGCCTGGGCTAACGGGGCTAACGGGGCCGGGCTGGGTCGCACGGTGACCGCCGCCGACACGTTGAAAAACGTCCTGGTCAAGGTCCGCCAGCCGGGCGGGGACTGGGAGCTGCTGGCCATCGGCGTGCCGGGCGACCGGGAGGTCGACGACAAGAGGCTGGCGGCGGCGCTGGAACCGGCCGAGTACGCATTGCTGGACGACGGTGACTTCGCCAGGCATCCCTTCCTGGTCAAGGGCTATATCGGCCCGAAAGCGCTGCGGGACAACGATGTTCGTTACCTGGTCGATCCTCGGGTAGTGGACGGCACCAGCTGGATCACCGGGGCCGACGAGCCCGGGCGGCATGTCGTCGGATTGGTGGCCGGCCGGGACTTCACCGCCGACGGCACCGTCGAGGCCGCCGAGGTGCGCGAGGGCGATCCGTCTCCCGATGGGGCCGGGTCGCTGGTCATGGCCCGCGGCATCGAGATCGGGCACATCTTCTCGCTCGGTCGCAAATACACCGACGCGTTCACCGCGGATGTGCTCGGCGAGGACGGCAAGCCGGTGCGGTTGACCATGGGCTCCTACGGCGTCGGGGTGTCGCGGCTCGTCGCCGTGATCGCCGAGCAGCACCATGACGACCTGGGCCTACGGTGGCCGGCCGAAGTCGCGCCGTTCGGCGTTCACCTGGTGATAGCCAACAAGGATGCGCAGGCCCGAGCCGGTGCCACCGAGCTGGCCACCGACCTGGATCGGTTGGGTGTTCAGGTGCTGCTCGACGACCGCCAGGCATCTCCTGGCGTCAAGTTCAAGGACGCCGAACTGCTCGGCATGCCCTGGATCGTCGTGGTCGGCCGCGGCTGGGCCGACGGCGTGGTCGAATTGCGCGACCGGTTCAACGGCACCACCCGCGAGATGGCCGCCGGCGTGTCGCTGGCCACCGATATCGCGGCGGCCTTGAACGCTTAGCGACCGGCGAGGTGCTTTTGGTGCCTTTCGTGTGAACCAGTTGTTAGTTACCGGTGTCGCGGTAGACTGGCCAGTTGCCGTCGAGTAGTGCGTCGACGACCGGGCGACAGCCTGGGGCCCGCGTTGTTGGGAGGCGGCTGATGTCATTTGTGACCGCAGCTCCGGAGATATTCATAACGGCAGCAACGGATTTGGCGAGTATCGGCACAGCGATCAACGTCGCCGGCACCGCCGCCGCAGGTCCGACGACCACAGTGTTGGCCGCGGCCGCCGACGAGGTGTCGGCGCAGATCGCGGCGTTGTTCGGCGCGCATGGGCAAACCTATCGAGCGCTGAGCGCCCAGGCGGCGGCGTTTCACGAGCAGTTCGTGCATACGTTGCGGGCGGGTGCGGCCGCGTACGCCACCGCCGAGGCCGCCAACGCTTCTCCGTTACAGGCCTCGATACAGGCCGTGGAGCGGACGGCGCTGAACGCGGTGAATGAACCCGCGCAGTCATTGCTGGGGCGCCCGCTGATCGGCAACGGCACCAACAGCACTACGCCGGGCGTGGCCGGCGGGCCAGGCGGGCTGCTATACGGCAACGGCGGCAACGGCTTTACCAGCAGCACCGTCGGGGTGCCCGGCACGGACGGCGGCAAGGCCGGCTTGATTGGCAACGGCGGCGCCGGTGGCGCTGGCGACGCCGCTGCCAGCGGGAACGGCGGCATGGGCGGCCTGCTGTGGGGCAACGGCGGTAGCGGCGGCAGCCCCGCTGCGGCACTCCATCTCGGACCCGGCGGCACCGGCGGCAACGCCGTGCTGATCGGCGCCGGCGGCGACGGCGGCAGCGGCGGCAACGCCGGGATCCTCAGCGGTCAGTCCGGCAGTCCCGGCGGTCACGGCGGCAACGGTGGGTTGCTGTACGGCAACGGCGGCCATGGCGGGTCCGGCGGGGGTGGTGCGGTCCCCACCAGCCCCGGTAACTCTGGGTCCGGTGCAGCCGGCGCCGACGGCGGCCACGCCGGGTTGATCGGCAACGGCGGGGCTGGCGGGACGGGCGGCGCCGGCGCCGACAGCAACCTCGCGTTCACCGCCGGGAACGGCGCGAGCGGCGGCAACGGCGGCGCGGCCGGGCTCATCGGCACCGGTGGAACCGGCGGAACCGGCGGCAACGGCGGGGCCGCGACGGGGATCGGCGGCAAGGCGGGTGCCGTCGGGAGCGGCGGCAACGGCGGCGGCGGTGGACTGCTGCTCGGCGACGGCGGCGACGGCGGCCACGGCGGCATCAGCCCCCTGGGGAGCGGCACCGGCGCGGCCGGCGGGAACGGCGGGTCCGGCGGTGCCGCCGGGCTGATCGGCACCGGCGGCGCCGGAGGCGACGGCGGGACGGGCGGCTCCCCCGACTTCAAGGGCGGCGCCGGCGGTGACGGCGGCACTGGCGGGCTGCTCTACGGCACCGGGGGAGCCGGTGGGAACGGCGGAACCGGAGGGTCGACGGTCGACGGCCTTGGCGGCACCGGAGGTAGCGGCGGGGCCGCCGGGCTGCTCGGAAGGGGCGGGGCCGGCGGGCTCGGCGGGGCCGGCGGGTTCGGTGTCGTGCAGGCCGGCGACGGGGGCAGTGGTGGTAACGGCGGCAGCGGCGGGATCCTGATCGGCGCCGGCGGTGTCGGCGGGGCCGGCGGGACCGGTGGGGGGGACACGGGCGGGGCTGCGGGCTCCGGTGGCAACGGTGGCACCGGCGGCGCCGGTTCGATGTTGGTTGGGGCGGGCGGGTCCGGCGGCGCCGGAGGCGCGGGCGGGGCCGGCGCACACAACGGCAACGGCGGCAAGGGCGGTGCCGGCGGCAATGCCGCCACGCTGATCGGCAACGGCGGAAACGGCGGGGCCGGCGGCGGCGGACCCGGAATCCCGGGCAACGGCGGTACCGGAGGCACCGGCGGGAAGTTGTTCGGTCAGCACGGCGAGACCGGGCCGCCTGGTTAGCCCGTTATTCGTTTCCGCCCGGGAAGGCCGCGGTGATGGGCCAGGCGCCCAGCGCGCGGTTCCATCGCGCGGCCATGACCGCGCTCTGGGTGAGCGCCGTCGAGGCGAACGCGCGGTCGTCGGCGGTATCGGCGTGCTCGATCACCGCGCGCCACGCCGTGGCGCCGTCGGTCTCCATCCGCACCGCCAGGCGCGCCGCGTCGGCCCCGCTGCCCACCAGGATCGGCAACTGATAGCCCGAAGCGGCGGGCGGCGGGGTGACCTTGCGGGCGTCCAGCATCGCGATGACATCGTCGCGACGCTGCCGGTGCTGCAGCAACGCGTCGATCACCAGCGAGTTGACGCTCGGCGGCGACAGCGCGGACACGATCCCGTAGCCGTAGATCGTCGAGTGCTCGATGGCAAGCGCGTCGCACAGCGCGTTGACGTCGGCGTCCTTGCCGGTGGGGGACCGCTTTGGGGTGGGTGCCTTGGGTTCGGCGGAGGTCATACCGAGGGACCCCCGGGCACCAGCGCAACCGTGTATGACGCGGTGCAGGAAGCGGCGATGGAGCCGAGCAGGCCCGCCCGGTAACCCGACGAGGTCGCCACCAGCCGAGTGGCAGTGTCCGCCGACGCGTGCAACGCGTCGATCACGTCCGACACCGGTGGTGGCGGCGGTGGCGGCGCCGTTCCCGCAGGGCTGGGGCTGGCGCTGGTCGCCTCACTGGTCGAGGACGTCAGCTTGCCGGCCGCCCGGGAGATCTCCGTGGCCAGCGCGCTGGCATGCGCGACGCGTTGGCCGGCGACCTCGGACAGCGTCGCGGCGACCTGCGGCGCCAGGCCGACGGCCGCGGCGGCGGCCGCAGCCAGCGCGCCATCGTGCCTCGCCTGCTCCAACGGCCCCAGCAATTCTTCGACGGCGGGGGGCTTCGGCGGGGGCTCGCTGCAGGCGGACACGCTCACCCCAAGCGCGGCCAGAGCGGCACCACCGGCGAGCACGCGCCGCCTGCTGATGACGGGAACCGCGCTTGGCCCAGCGACATTTGGCACAGCAACATCCTGCCATTGAACTGCCATTGAACTGCCATTGAACTGCCATCGCAGCGCTGGCCGGCACGATCAGGGACGACCACATGACCCTGCCCGGTGGCGTCGTGGCCGATCACAGGGGTGATTCGCGATTACTGGCGTATCGTAAACAGTTGGTTCTCGCAGAATGCGAGCAAGCGCGATCCGACAACTCAAGATGAGGAGCTCGCCGTGACCACCGGGCTACCTTCGCAGAAACAGGTACTCGAGCTGCTCGGTGCAGAGTTCTCGCGCGCCGGCTTCGAGATCGAAGACGTCTTCATCGATTCGCGGGCCCGCCCGCCGCGGATCACGGTCATCGCCGATGGCGACAGCGCGCTCGACCTGGACACGATCGCTGCACTCTCGCATTCCGCGTCGGCCTTACTTGACGGCCTGGATGTCCCAGCCGTCCCAGACGGCCCCGGCGACCCAGACGGCCGCTATGTCCTCGAGGTCAGTTCGCCCGGCGTCGAACGCCCCCTGACCACCGCGAAGCACTTCCGCCGCGCCCGGGGCCGCAAAGTCGACCTGGCGCTGTCGGACGGATCGCGGCTGACCGGGCGCGTCGGCGAGACGCGCGACGACGCGATCGCGCTGGTGGTCCGTGCCGGCAAGGACTGGGCGGTGCGCGAAATCCCGCTGGCCGGGATTGCGAAAGCTGTTGTTCAGGTTGAATTTTCGCCGCCAGCACCAGCAGAACTTGAACTGGCGACTATGGGCCGGGCCTAGAGAGCGAGGGCCGCAGCATGAACATCGACATGGCCGCGTTGCACGCGATCGAGGTGGACCGGGGCATCTCGGTCAACGAGTTGCTCGAAACGATCAAGTCCGCACTGCTCACCGCGTACCGGCATACCCAGGGCCACCAGATCGACGCGCGCATCGATATCGATCGCAAAACCGGCATCGTCCGCGTCATCGCCCGAGAGGTCGACGACGACGGCAACCTGGTCAGCGAATGGGACGACACTCCCGAGGGTTTCGGCCGGATCGCCGCGACCACCGCACGCCAGGTGATGCTGCAGCGGTTTCGCGACGCCGAGAATGAGCGCACCTACGGTGAGTTCTCCACCCGCGAGGGTGAGATCGTCGCGGGCGTGATCCAGCGCGACAGCCGGGCCAACGCCCGCGGCCTGGTCGTCGTCCGGATGGGCAGCGAGACCAAGGCCTCCGAAGGCGTGATCCCGGCGGCCGAACAGGTCCCCGGCGAGAGCTACGAGCACGGCAACCGGGTGCGTTGTTACGTCGTCGGGGTCACCCGCGGGTCCCGTGAGCCGGTCATCACGCTGTCCCGCACCCACCCCAACCTGGTGCGCAAGCTGTTCTCGCTGGAGGTCCCGGAGATCGCCGAGGGGTCGGTGGAGATCGTGGCGGTGGCCCGGGAGGCCGGCCATCGCTCCAAGATCGCGGTGGCGTCACGCGTTCCCGGCCTGAACGCCAAGGGCGCCTGCATCGGACCGATGGGCCAGCGGGTCCGCAACGTGATGAGCGAGCTTTCCGGGGAGAAGATCGACATCATCGACTACGACGAGGACCCGGCCCGGTTCGTCGCCAACGCGCTGTCGCCGGCGAAGGTGGTTTCGGTGTCGGTGATCGACCAGACCGCCCGGGCCGCTCGCGTGGTGGTGCCCGACTTCCAGCTGTCGCTGGCCATCGGCAAGGAGGGCCAGAATGCGCGGCTGGCGGCCCGCCTCACCGGCTGGCGCATCGACATCCGCGGCGATTCGCCCTCTCACCCGGAGGACCAGTCCGAACACGGCGCCAGTCACGGAATGGCACACTGATCGACCTGCGCTCCCTGGCCCTGCTGAGCGGTGCGCAATCGCGGTCGATCAGCCCGGAGAACTTCAACGGCGCCAAAGGCGGCGGTGGGCGCGCGACCGAGGGCACGGGCGCGGCCTGCGCGGCACACCTGGGCCAGGGCTGGAAGGTCTCACCAAGCGTCCACATCGATCCGAACAGCACATTCGAGCTGGCCGCCATCGACGGGCCGGCGCTCATCACGCACATCTGGCTGACCACGCACCCCGGTGACTGGCGCAGCCTCATCCTGCGGGCCTACTGGGACGGCGCGCCGCAGCCCGCGATCGAGGTACCGGTCGGCGACTTCTTCGGACAGGGCTGGGGCGAGTTCGCCCAGCTCTCCTCCGTGCCGGTCGCGGCCAACCCGCACGGCGGCCTCAACAGCTATTGGCCGATGCCGGTGCCACGGCACGCCCGGCTCACGATTGAGAACCGCGCGCCGCACGCCGCCACGGTCTACTACCAGGTCAGCTACGAAATCCACCCGGACGTCAACACCGCTGACCCAGTCGGCCCCTCCGGCCAGGCGTACCTGCACTGCCAATTCCACCGCAGCAATCCGCTGCCCGCCGGCACGGTGCACCCCATCCTCGAGACGGTCCGCGGCAGGGGGAAGTATGTCGGCACCTACCTCGCCTGGGGCGTCAACCGCCCCGGCTGGTGGGGCGAGGGCGAGGTCAAGTTCTACCTCGACGGCGACATCGACGCCGACGAAGCGTTCCCCACGATCTGCGGCACCGGCACCGAGGACTACTTCGGCGGTGCTTGGAACTTCGACGTGCCCGGGCGGGGATACACCGTCTACTCGACGCCGTTCCTCGGGTTGCACCAGGTCATCCGCCCGGACGGGCTGTACCGCAGCCAGCAGCGGTTCGGCATGTACCGCTGGCACCTGATGGACCCCATCCACTTCCACGCCGACCTGCGCGTGGACATCCAGGCCCTGGGATGGAAGTCCGGGCACCGCTACCAGCCGCTGCACGACGACATCGCCTCCACCGCGTTGTTCTACCTGGACCGCCCGTGGGCGCCGCGGCCGCCGCTGCCCGGCGCCGACGACCTGGAGGTGGGTGGCGAGCCCCTGGGCCCGCCCCCGTGAGCTGGCCCGACGACGTTCGCGGGCCCGTGTGCGACGGCGCCAAGTTTCCGCACCTGGCCATGCCGCTCGGCGGCATCGGCACCGGGAACCTGGCCATCTGCGCCGACGGCGGGCTGCGGCAGTGGCAGCTGCACAACGTCGGCAACCATGCCGCAGCGATGCCCGGGTCGTTCTTCGCGCTGCGGGTCAGCCGGTGGGAGCCGCCGCTGGACGAGGTGCGTGTCCTGCAGGCGCCGCCGCGGCACTCGACGGACACCCCGCTGGTCACCGACGACGTCCTGCCGGATTGGCACCACGACCTACTGGGCCGGCATCCCGGGGTGGCCGGCACCACCTTTTGTGCCACCTACCCGATCGCGCGGGTGCGCTACCTGGACCCCGCCCTTCCGCTGAGCGTCACGCTGGAGGCGTTCAACCCGTTGGTGCCACTCGATGTCGACACCAGCTCCATCCCGGCGGCGCTGTTCACGTTCCGGCTGGTCAACGACGGCGAATATGCGCTGCACGGAACCCTGGGTGCCACCGTGCAGAACGCGGTCGGCTGGGACGGCATCACCCCGATCGACGGCGTCCACGCGCCCGGCTACGGCGGTAACACCAACCGGCTGCTGCGGCGGGAGGGCTGGACCTGCGTGGTGCTGGAGAACGGGGCGCTCCCCGACGATGCCCCGGGCGCGGGGCAGATGGTGCTGGCCGCCGACGACCCGCAGTCAGCCGCCCTGACCCGCTGGCGGCACCCGGACGAGTTCATCACGTTCCTGAGCTCGCGCGCGCTGACAAGCGGCGCGCCGCGGCTGGCCCTGGCGGCAGGCTCGCGCGCGCTGGCCGACCCGCAGCGGCATGCGCCGCAACCGGCGACCGGCTCCAGCCCGGCCGGCAGCACCTGGAACGCCGGCCTCGGTGTCCCGTTCCTGCTGCAGCCCGGCGGGCAGCGCCTCGTCCGGGTCGCGCTGACCTGGTATTTCCCCAACCGATACGTCAACTTCGAACAGTTCGGGCCGGACCGGCCGGAGTGGGGGAGATCCCGGTTCTGGCTCGGGAACTACTACGCCACCCGCTACGCCGACGCGCAGGACGTGTTCGACCGGGTGCGCCGTGATTGGCACCCGCTGCGCGAGGCCACCGGCGCGTGGACCGCCACGCTCGCCGGTTCCGGCCTGGACGACGCAGCCGTCACGCACTTCGCCGCGCAGTTCGCGACCGTGCGCAGCCCCACCTGCTTCCGCGCCGCGGACGGGCGGTTCTTCGGCTTCGAGGGGGTGCTGGGCGCCTCCACGGTGATGTGGTCGGGCCAGTTCGGCGGTTCCTGTCCGCTCAACTGCACGCACGTCTGGAATTACGCGCAGGCGCTCGCGGCGGCGTTTCCCGAGCTGGAACGCAGCATGCGCGAAACCGAGTTCCAGATCATGCAGGCGCCGGCCGGGTACCTGCCGCACCGGGTGATCGTGCCGGTCTACCTGCCGCAGCCGTGGGGCCAGCCGATCGGTGGCCCGGACCAGCCGGCGCTGGACGGCATGCTCGGGAGCGTGCTGAAGGCCTACCGCGAATACCGCGCCGGTGCCGCCGACAGGGACTGGCTGCGCCGCTACTGGCCCAGCCTGACCCGCTTGCTGAGCCACGTCGACCGCACCTGGAACGTCGACGGCACCGGGATGCTCAGCGGCGTGCAGCCGAGCACGCACGACATCGATCTCACTGGGCACAACCCCTTCATGGGCACCCTGTGGCTGGCCGCGCTGCGTGCCGCCGAGCAGATGGCGCTGCTCCTCGACGACGAGGACGCGGCTGCTTCCTACCGAGCCACCTTCGAGACGGCCCGCAAGTCCTATGACGCGGCGCTGTTCACCGGCGAATACTACGTCCAGCTGCCGCCCGGCGACGATCCCGGTTTGGGGTCCGGGGTGGGGCCCGACTACCAGTGGGGCCGGGGCTGCCTGGCCGATCAGCTGATCGGCCAGTGGTGGGCGCACCAGCTAGACCTGGGCTATCTGCTGCCCGTCGAGCACGTGCGTACCGCCCTGGCGGCCGTGGTGCACCACAACCTGCGTCGCGGATTTCGCGACCTTACTCACCCCTACCGGGTGTTCGCCGACGGCGACGACGCGGGGCTGGTGATGTGTACCTGGCCACACGGCGGTCGGCCCGCGGTGCCGATCCGCTACGCCGACGAGGTGTGGACCGGCTCGGAGTACCAGGTGGCCGCGCACTGCTTGCGCGAGGGCCTGCACCGCGAGGGGCGCGCAGTGCTCGACGCGGTGTGGGCTCGTTACGACGGGCAGCGACGCAATCCGTTCAACGAGATCGAGTGCGGCGACCACTACGCCCGGTCGCTCGCCGGCTGGTCGGCGCTGCAGGCGCTAGCCGGGTTCAGCCACGACGGCCCGGCCGGGGCGTACACCTTCCGCCGTCCCGACACCCCAGAGAACCCCAATAACCCGGTGCCCTTCCTCGCCGGCACCGGGTGGGGCCTGTGGTCCGCGCAGGGCGAGTGGCTCGTCATGACGTGCGCCGGGGGTCGGCTCGACGTACACCGGGTCACGGTCGTCGGCGGCGCGGCTGAGGCTGACGCCGGATACCACGCGTCCGTCGACGGGACGGCCGTGCCGTCCCGGTGCGCGGGCGGCGGCATCCAATTCCCCGATGCAATAACCCTGACCCCGGGGCAGATACTCGCGTTGGCGGCCCACTGACGGGGTGCTGACCGCCGGTACGCGTCCGGGTGGTTCTGAGCAGGCTCGTGGTGACGCTAGACTGAGCCGTGATCCAGCGCGAGCCTTCGGTCTTGGCGCACAGACACCCGGGTGGACCGGTGCGGACGTGCGTCGGGTGCCGAAAGCGAGAGCTGGCTGTCGAACTGCTTCGAGTGGTGGCTGTGTCGGCCGGGAACGGCAATTTCGCCGTAATCGTTGACACACGGAGTAGCCTGCCGGGGCGGGGTGCGTGGCTGCATCCCTCACCGCAGTGCGTGCAACAGGCGGTTCGGCGGCGGGCTTTCAGCAAAGCGTTGCGCATCGCCGGTTCACCGGACACATCCGCGGTGGTCGAGCACTTGGAGTTTCTAGGTGCGCCGGTCCCGCGGGCAACAGAACAGGTAGCAAAGAACATGAGCACACCGTGAAGTCCCGATGACCCCCATCGCTATGCGTTACAGCTAATTCCCGAGGCGCGGCCCACGACTGTCGCCTCTTAGACAGGAGATGTAGTGGCAGGTAAGGCCCGCGTACACGAGTTGGCTAAGGAACTCGGTGTCACCAGCAAGGAAGTGCTCGCCCGACTGAATGAACAGGGCGAATTCGTCAAGTCCGCATCGTCGACGGTAGAGGCGCCGGTCGCTCGGCGGCTGCGTGAGTCGTTCGGCGGCAGCAAGCCCGGCGCCGATAAAGGCGCCTCGCGGGGCCCGGGCAGGGCACCCGAGAACGTCGTCGCTGGATCGGCCTCCAGGGCGCCCGGGCGGGTACTGGACAAGAGCCTCGACAAGACGCTCGATGCGGCCCTCGACAAGGCGATCGAGAAGCCCGCGGGCAACGGCAACGCGGCCGCCGCTCCCGCCGTCGACTCCGGTGCGCCGGCGGCTGCGTCCGCCCCGGCCGCCCCAGCCGCCCCGGCCGGCCCGGCCGCCCCGGCCGCCCAGGCCGCACCAGCGCCCGCCCCGCCGGTGCCCGCCCCGCGTCGGCCGGCGGCGCCGACTCCCGGACCCACCCCCGGACAGCCGCCCAGCCAAACGGCGCCCAGTCCGGGCGCGACCCCCGGCCCGCGTCCCGGGCCGATGCCCAAGCCGGGGGCGCGTCCCCCGCGTGTCGGCAACAACCCGTTCTCGTCGGCGCAACCCGTCGACCGGCCCATCCCGCGTCCGCAACCGCCCCGCCCCGGGGCGGCCAGGCCTGGGGCGCCGCGTCCGGGTGGCGCTTCGCCCGGCAGCATGCCGCCCCGCCCGGGTGGCGGTGCCGGCGGGCCCCGTCCGGCACGCACCGGCGCGCCGCGGCCCGGGGGCGGCCGGCCGGGTGGGCCCGGTGGCGGCCGTCCCGATGGGGGCGGCGGCGGTAACTACCGCGGCGGTGGCGGCGGCGTCGGGGCCTCACCGGGCGGTGCCGGAGGCTTCCGTGGTCGTCCCGGCGGCGGTGGCCCCGGCGGCGCCCCGGGCGGCGGTCCCGGCGGCGGCGGCGGCCGTCCCGGTCAGCGCGGCGGCGCCGCCGGCGCGTTCGGCCGTCCCGGTGGTGCGCCGCGGCGCGGCCGCAAGTCCAAGCGGGCGAAACGCGCCGAGTACGAGAACATGCAAGCGCCGGTCGTCGGCGGCGTGCGGTTGCCGCACGGCAACGGCGAGACCATCCGGCTGGCCCGCGGCGCATCGCTGAGCGACTTCGCCGACAAGATCAACGCCAACCCGGCCGCGCTGGTGCAGGCGCTGTTCAACCTCGGCGAGATGGTGACCGCCACGCAGTCGGTGGGCGACGAGACGCTCGAGTTGCTGGGCGGCGAGATGAACTACGTCGTCCAGGTCGTCAGCCCGGAGGACGAGGACCGCGAGCTGCTGGAATCGTTCGACCTGACCTACGGCGAGGACGAGGGCGGCGAGGACGACCTGCAGACCCGCCCGCCGGTGGTGACCGTGATGGGTCACGTCGACCACGGCAAGACCCGACTGCTGGACACGATCCGCAAGGCCAACGTCCGCGAGGGCGAGGCCGGGGGAATCACCCAGCACATCGGCGCCTACCAGGTCGGGGTGGACTTCGAGGGCAGCGAGCGGCTGATCACCTTTATCGACACCCCCGGCCACGAGGCGTTCACCGCCATGCGTGCCCGCGGCGCCAAGGCCACCGACATCGCGATCCTGGTGGTTGCGGCCGACGACGGCGTGATGCCGCAGACGGTGGAGGCCATCAACCACGCGCAGGCCGCCGACGTGCCGATTGTGGTGGCGGTCAACAAGATCGACAAGGAGGGCGCCGATCCGACCAAGATCCGATCGCAGCTGACCGAATACGGTTTGGTGGCAGAGGATTTCGGCGGCGACACGATGTTCGTCGACATCTCCGCGAAGCAGGGCACCAACATCGAGGCGCTGGAAGAAGCGGTCCTGCTGACCGCCGACGCCGCGCTCGATCTGCGGGCCAACCCCGACATGGAGGCCCAGGGCGTGGCCATCGAGGCGCACCTGGACCGCGGTCGCGGACCCGTTGCCACCGTGCTGATCCAGCGAGGCACGCTGCGGGTCGGTGACTCGATCGTCGCCGGCGACGCCTACGGCCGGGTCCGCCGCATGGTCGACGAGCACGGCGAGGACATCCACGAGGCGCTGCCATCGCGGCCGGTGCAGGTCATCGGCTTCACGTCGGTGCCCGGCGCCGGTGACAACCTGCTGGTCGTCGACGAGGACCGGATCGCCCGCCAGATCGCGGACCGGCGCAGCGCGCGCAAGCGCAATGCGCTTGCGGCGCGTTCCCGCAAGCGGATCAGCCTGGAGGACCTGGACTCGGCGCTGAAGGAAACCAGCCAGCTGAACCTGATCCTCAAGGGCGACAACGCCGGTACCGTCGAGGCGCTGGAAGAGGCCCTGATGGGCATCGAGGTCGACGACGAGGTTGCCCTGCGGGTCATCGACCGCGGCGTCGGTGGCATCACCGAGACCAACGTCAACCTGGCGTCGGCCTCGGACGCGATCATCATCGGCTTCAACGTGCGGGCCGAGGGCAAGGCGACCGAGCTCGCCAACCGCGAGGGCGTCGAGATCCGCTACTACTCGGTCATCTACCAGGCGATCGACGAGATCGAGAAGGCCCTGCGCGGCATGCTCAAGCCGATCTTTGAGGAGAACCAGCTGGGTCGCGCCGAGATCCGGGCGATCTTCCGGTCCTCGAAGGTCGGCATCATCGCCGGCTGCATGATCAGCTCCGGTGTGGTTCGCCGTAACGCGAAGGCGCGGCTGTTGCGCGACAACATCGTGGTCACCGAGAACCTCTCGGTGACCTCGCTGCGCCGGGAAAAGGACGACGTGACCGAGGTCCGCGAGGGCTTCGAGTGCGGTATGACGCTGGGCTACTCCGACATCAAGGAAGGCGATGTCATCGAGTCCTACGAGCTGGTCCAGAAGGAGCGCACCTGACCACCGCCGACGATGCAGAGCGGAGCTTCAGCGGAGCATGAGGAGAAGGCGGTGAAGTCATAAATGGTCGACACGGCTCGGGCGCACCGGCTGGAAAAGCGGATCGCCGCGATCGTCGCCTCGGCGATCGAGCGTGAGATCAAGGACCCGGGGCTCGTCGGCGTGACCATCGTCGACGCCAAAGTCACCGCCGACCTGCACGACGCGACGGTGTACTACACGGTGATGGGACCCACGCTGGACGTCGAGCCCGACTACGACGGCGCCGCTGCGGCGCTGGACCGGGCCAAGGGCACGTTGCGCACCAAGGTCGGGGCGGGGACCGGGGTGCGCTTCACTCCCACCCTGGCTTTCAGCCGCGACACGACGTCCGACAGCGTGCAGCGGATGGACGAGCTGCTGGCCCGCGCCCGGGCAGCCGACGCCGATGTGGCGCGGGTCCGGGCCGGCGCCACGCCGGCGGGGGAGGCCGATCCATACCGGGATCGGGGGTCGGAAGCGTCGCCATTCATTTCCGCGGCACTTGACGGGCTCGATGTTGAGGACTCCGGTGACGGCGCTCGATCCGAAGACTAAACCCGTTTTGCGGGTGGGCACACGCGTCGACGCGGCCGGCGCCGCGAAGCTGTTGTCGGCCGCGACCACGATCGGGGTCATCTGCCACGTCCATCCCGACGCCGACACTATCGGCGCCGCACTGGCTCTGGGCCTGGTGCTGAACCGGATCGGAAAGCAGGTCGAGGTCAGCTTCGCCGCACCCAACACGCTGCCCGAGTCGTTGCGGTCGCTGCCCGGCTGCGACCTGCTGGTTAGCCCGGACGCGATGAGCCGCGATGTGGATCTGATTGTCACCGTTGATGTTCCGAGTTTCAAACGGCTCGGCGCCTTGGGTGACTTGTTCGGTCCCGGCCAGGAAATGCTGGTCATCGACCATCACGCGTCCAACGACTTCTTCGGTACCGCGAACTTCGTCGATGCGTCGGCGGATTCCACCACCATGCTGGTTGCCGAAATTCTCGACGCGTGGGCGAAGCCTGTCGACGCCGACGTCGCGCATTGCATCTACGCCGGGTTGACGACGGACACCGGGTCGTTCCGCTGGGCCAGCGCCCGCGCCCTGCGGCTGGCGGCGCGGCTAGTTGATATCGGCGTGGATAACGCGGCGATCAGTCGAACCCTGATCGACAGCCACCCCTTCGTGTGGCTGCCGCTTCTGTCGCGCGTGCTGGGCTCCGCGAAATTACTGCCCGACGTCGTGGGTGGTCGCGGACTGGTCTACGCCGTCGTCGACCATCAGGATTGGGACAGCTCGCGCCCCGAAGAGGTCGAAAGCATCGTCGACATCGTGCGCACCACCCAGCAGGCCGAGGTGGCGGCGGTGTTCAAAGAGGTTGGCCCGCAACAGTGGTCGGTGTCGATGCGCGCCAAGACCGACGTGGATCTGGCGGCGGTCGCGTCCCGGTTCGGCGGCGGTGGCCATCGGCTGGCCGCCGGCTATTCGGCCTCCGGGTGCATCGATGACGTCGTCGCCTCATTGCGGGGCGCACTGGGCTGACCGGGGTCATTCGCCCTTGACGTTGAGTATCTGGCGAAGCTCGAAGTCGATGCTGACCAGCTCCCGCGCGTCTTCCATCACTACGTCGATATCCTTGTACGCCGAGGGGATTTCGTCGATCCATGCCTCGCCGTGCCGGTATTCGATGCCGCGCATTGCCTGTGCGAGGTCGTCGGCGGTGAACCGCCTACGGGCCTCGGTGCGCGAGAAGCGCCTGCCGGCACCGTGCGGTGCACTGCACAGGCTGGCCCTGTTCCCGAGTCCGGTCACAACGTAGGACCTGCTGCCCATGCTGCCCGGGATGACCGCGCGCACACCCTTGTTGGCGTTGATCGCGCCCTTGCGGGTGATCCACACGTCCTTGCCGCCGTGCTGTTCCACCGTGGAATAGTTGTGGTGACAATTGACCCGGTCGACCTCGATGCCGTCGGGGTCGTCGTTCATGTGCTCGGCGAGCACCTGTCTGAAGCGGTCCATCATCTCGGCCCGGTTGGCCAGCGCGAAGGCCTGGGCCCACTTCAATTCTCTGATGTAGCAGGTGAACTCGCGCGTGCCTTGCGGCAGGTATGCCAGATCCGCATTCGGCAGCTTGATCCAGAACTGCGCCATCAGCTTCTGGGCGACCTTGATGTGGCGGTTGGCGATCTTGTTGCCTACGCCGCGGCTGCCGGAATGCAGGAACATCCAGACGTGATCGTTATTGTCGAGGCACAGCTCGATGAAGTGGTTGCCGCCGCCGAGGGTGCCGAGCTGCAAGCGCCAGTTGGGGGAGTGCTTGAGATCGACCCCGCCCGATTCTGCCCCGCCCGATTCTGCTTGACGCTCAAGGGCTTCGATCCGCTCCGCGGTGAACTCGAAGCGGCCCAGCCGATCGTTGTAGCCCCCCTTGCTCATCGGAATGGCCGCCTCGAGGGAGGACCGCAGCCCCGAGAGCGGCAGCTCCGCGACGTCGTCGCTGGTGTACTTGGTGCGTGCCGCGATCATCCCGCAGCCGATGTCCACGCCGACCGCGGCGGGGATCACGGCACCCAGGGTCGGGATCACCGTCCCCACCGCGGAGCCCTTGCCGACGTGAGCGTCGGGCATCAGCGCCACATGCGGGTGCACGAACGGCATCGACGCGGTTTCCTTGGCCTGTTCGATGGTGGCGCCGTCGATCTGCGAGCCGAAGTTGAGCAACTTGTACCCGCCGATGCTCCTCATGGTGTCCAATCATGGCCCGCTGGCGGCCGCGACGCACCCGATTTTCCTCAGCGCACCTGCGAGCGCCCCCGCTGCAGCACGGCCTCGCGGTTGGCCGCGATGTCGGCGCCGCTGGTCCGAAACTGCTTGGCCGCCATCGCTTCCAGCCACAGGCCCGCGCTGGTCTGCGACTCGTCGATCCGGTGGTAGGACGCCAGCAAGGCGCGCACCGCGCTCTGGTTATTGCCGACGATGGTGGTCGCCACCTGCCGGGCGGTGCCCAGCAGTTCGTCGTGCGGCACCACCTCGGTGACCAGCCCGGCCCGCAGCGCATCGGCGGCGGACAGGTAGTCCCCGGTGAGGCTCATCCGCCGGGCCAGGCCCACACCCACCTTCTGCGGCAACCGCACGGACAGGCCCCAGGTGGGCAGCAGGCCGACCCGGGCATGGGTGTCGGCGAAGCGCGCCTGCTCGGAGGCGATCACGATGTCGCAGTACAGCACCAGCTCGAGCCCGCCGGTGACCGCGGCGCCGTTGATGGCGCCGATCACCGGCTTGGTCATCGGTGGCCAGCGCGGCGAGATGTCTGGCAGCGCGGCCTGCCCGCCCAGCTCTTTGAGGTCGAGCCCAGCGCAGAACACCGGATCCGCGCCGGTGAGGATGACGACGTCGACGTCGTCGTCGTTCTCGGCGTCGGACAGGGCACCGAAAAATTGATCCCGCAACGCCCCGGATAGCGCATTGCGCGACTGCGGCCGGTTGAGGGTCAGCGTGCGTATCCGGTCGTTGGTTTCGATCAGCAGGATCCCGTCGGTCATGCGATTACCGTAGTCAGCCCTGCGTCGGCCACCTCGCCGTGGTCACCGACCCTGCTCACCCGTCCGGGCCGTAGTATGCGGGTGAGTTATCAATACAAGATGCGAAAGGGTGGTGTGGATGACCGGCACCCGCATCCGTCACGAGCATGTCGCGGCCGTCATGCGGCAACGAATCACCGGCCGCGACTACGCAATCGGTGAAGCGTTGCCCAGCGAGAGCGCACTATGCGCCGAGTTCGAGGTGTCGCGCGGTCCGGTCCGGCAGGCGCTGGCGACGCTGAAGAACGAGGGACTGATCGAGGTGTCTCGTGGGAAGCCCGCCGTGGTGCGCAGCCATGATGCGACCCAAACCCTGGACACGTTCACGCCGTTCACCCAGTGGGCCCGGCGCAACGGTCGCACCCCGGGAAGCCGAACGCTGGAAATCGCTCGGCGCCGCGCGAGCGAGCCCGCGACCGTCGCATTGGGGCTGACTCCGGACGACTTCGTGGTGGAGGTGTTGCGTGTCCGGATCCTTGACGGAGAACCAACGATGATCGAGCGCAGCACCTATGTGGACGCCGTCGGTTCGCTGCTATTCGAGTTCGACACCGATTCGGGGTCGATTACGGATTACCTGGCGGCCCGTGGGGTGCATTTCGATTCGATGGAGCATGTCCTCGACGCGGTCGCCGCTGCCCAAGTCGACGCAGACAATCTCGGCATCGACCCGGGCAGTCCACTGCTTCGGGAGAGGCGTACCTCCCGTGACGGGAGCGGCGTCGCCTTCGAGTACGCCGACGACAGGTACCGGCCCGACATCGTCGCATTCAGCATCGTCAACGCCCGAACCATCGACCAGCGCGCCTAGAGAGCGCCTCGAGGGCGCGTAGAGAGCTCAGTCGGCGGCCGGCATCCGGTTCCAGTGCGGGACGAGCACCAGCATGGCGACGAACGCGGCGCCGGCGAAGCTGTAGAACAACGCCGACGTGCTGAGATAGCCCGGCAACAGCCCGCCGAGGATAGCGCCCACCGAACCGCAGCCGTTGATCAGCCCGGAGACGGTACCCGCGTGCTTAGACGTTCCGAAGTCGACGGCCGAGACGCAGGAGATGATCGCGTCCGCGGCGTAGACGCAGAAACCGATGATCGCCAGCATCGCGACCATCACCCATGCGTTTCCGGTCGCGGTGAGCGGTGTGAACAACGCCATCGCTACGACGAGGCCCGCGAGACTCAGCACGCAGGCGGGCACGCGTCGGGCCTTGAACACCTTGTCCGACACTCGACCCGCCACGATCGGCGCGATGACACCGGCGACCCCGAAGGCGACGGGAATGGTCACGGCCTGGACATTGCCGGCATGGTGCAGTCGATCAGCCACAATGACCGGGCCCCACAACAGGATTGCGTAGCGGGCAGGTTTGAGCAGGAAGTAGGACAGGCCGAGCGTTCGCACCATCGAGTCGCGCAGGACGGCGGCCAGTGACTCACGCCAATTCGGGGCGGGTTCGGCGACCGCCTCAGCCTCCGGCGACTGATCGAGTTCGGCGACCTTCTCTTCGCAGTGGTATTCCTCGATGGGCGGCAGGCCGACGTCCTGCGGACGGTTGCGCTGGAACAGCAGCACTAGCACGAAGACACCCGCCACTATCGCGGCGCCGGTGAAGAACGCGGCCCGCCAGCCTCCGAAGACGTGATAGGCGAAGAAGCCGAGGACTGGCGAAGCCACCAGGCCGCCGAAGGCGTAGTGCGTGCTCCAGAAACCAAGGATGCGGCCGCGTTCCCCGATGGAGAAGAACTGCGCCATGTTGGCCAGCCCCCCTGACCAACCGGTCGACTGTGCCAACCCCTGCACGATCATCAGCGGGACGAGAAACAACAGGGTGGGAAGCAGCCCCATGAACAGCGTGGCGACGGCCGAAATGGCCAGCCCGCCGAGTACAACCACCCGAGGGCCGAACCGGTCGGAAACCTGGCCCCAGACGAACTGACCGGCGGCGTACGCGGCCAAATAGACCGCATCGAGGTTGGCCAATGTGCCCTTGGTCAGCGACGTGCTCAGCACGGGGTCTTCCAGGATGCCGAGCTTGGCGACAGAGAACGTCTGCCGGGTGAAATACAACCCGGCATAGGCAATCCAGGTGATCGCAAAGATCCGGATGCGCCACCGCTCGTAGCGCGGGTCTTTCGTGGTTTGGTAAGTCACGTTCTGGGACATGGCTTTTCACCTCGGACGGTCTGATGGTGCGGTGGAATCACGGGACGGGTTCGGTGGCCGTCGCCGGCCGTCAGGGGCGGATTTCTTCGTATTCTCGCGCAACGAGAACGAGTTTGCGCGCTGGGCGGCAGTCGGGAGGTGTGGCAGTTCGCTCAAGACCGCCGCCAAGCACCTCGAGTCAGCCCAGCGCTGCCACCAGGGCGGACAGGTCGGCGACGCTGGCGAGGATGTGGGTGGCGCCGGCGGACGACAGCTGCTCGGTGCCGTGAGCCCCCGTCAGTACGCCGACGGAGGCGCGGGCGCCGGCGCGCAGCCCGCTCACCACGTCGGATGACGTGTCGCCGACCACGATCATCGAGCGAACCGACATCGTCTCGGTGCGCATCAGGGCCACCAGCGGCATATCGGGGTACGGCCGGCCGCGGATTCCCGACTCCGGGCACAGCACGACACGGCGAGGTTGCTCCATCCGAGAGCGTTGATGATCGCTGTCTGCGTGTCCTTGGCAAATCCCGTGGTGAGCGCCGTCGTGATGCCGCGTCCGCGCAAAGATGTAATGACATCTTCGGCTCCTGGGATGGGGCTGCAGTGTCCCCCGGCGACCGGTTGGGCGTAGCAATGTTCGAACGCCTTGTTGGCGGCCTGAGCCTGTTCCTCGTTGCCGCCGCTCAGCATGACTGCTCAACCAGGCCGGTGTCGCGGACCGTGGTGCCGGCCATGTCGAACACGACCAGTCCGACTTTCGGATCCTGTTGTGCGGTAATGGTGTTGGTGTCGCTCACGCGTTCCTCCTTTCGATCTCGATTTCAGGCTGTTACGGCCTCGGCAGGTGCCAGGGCGCGCTCGACGGTGCTCAGGGCGAGGCCCATGCCGGTGGTCATGCCGATGCCGGTGGTCACCGTGACCACGTGGGTCCGTTCCAGGACTTCCTCGATGAGGAACTCCGACGCCGGCGCGGAGCAGTACATGCCCTGCCACCGTTCACTGACTTCGATGTCGCTGATGCCGAACAGCTTTCGGGACTCCTCGAGTAGGACTTCGAATCCCAGCTCGGACTGGAATGCCGGGGTGTCGACCTCGCGCACGTGGGTGTCACCGATCAGCAGTGAGCCATCCGGTTGCGGCGTATACATCTGGTGTAGATCGAGAGCGAAGTAGTCCGGGTATTTGGCCTGGAGTCGCTGCGCGACCGCGGCGACGCTCGGCAAGCCTTGGAAACCGGCGTAGCGCAGCAACGACCATCCCGTGAACAGCGGAGCGGACAGTGGGAAGTCCGGCCAGATGCGGGCGCGCAGCATGTGCAACCGGCAGCGCACCAACGCGTCGCGTTCGGCCAGTTCTGGGAACAGGCGGTCGATGTCATGGTTGACCGTGATGAATGTGGTTCCGGCGCCCAGGGGCCCGCGTGACGTGTGCACTACGCCCTCGTCGAATCCGGTTGCCGCGGTGCGCCAATAGAATTGCACGCCGACCGATTCGAGCCAGCGCGCGATCGACGGCGCGGCCGTGCGGGGGTCGACCTGCAGGTCGTTCGGCAGGTACATGCCGCCGATGGTGCGGCTGTCCTTGACCGGCACCCTGTCAAGGATTTCGGGCCGGTTGAGTAGTTGCACTTCACCGGGTGCCCGTCTGCTGGCGAACTCGCGCATGACGTGGAGTTCGTCGTCGTGGCGAGCCACGCAGTACGTGCCGGCCGCTGCCGACCAGAAGCCGGCCAGCCGCGAGAGTTCCAGCCAGTGGCGGCGCCCGGCGCGGGCGTAGTCGAGCGCGGCGCCCGATTGCGCCGTGATGCTGGCGTGCCCGAAGTTCTGCACCGACGCGCCGACAACTCCGTCGGCATGTTCGACGACCGCGACGCGCAGACCACGCCGGTGGGCGTGGTAGGCGTGCGCCAGGCCGACGATGCCTGAGCCAACGACCACGACGTCAAAGCCTTGTCCAATTCGCATGTAAACCACCTTGGTCGACACCGCTCAACGTGTCAATACAAGTAAAGGTGAAATCTGAGGTATACATATAAGATCAGCATCCCTCGGGTGGTCCGGATGTTTCGGGATGCTTGAGATGCTTCGGGCCGTCGCGGCGCACCTATCGTGGACGGCATGTGCCGAAACATCACCGAACTGCGCGGATTGCAGCCCGCCGCCACGCCAGAGGAGGTCGCGGCGGCGGCGCGCCAGTATGTGCGCAAGGTCAGCGGCATCGCGCGGCCTACGGCCGCCAGCGCCGAGACCCTCGCGGCCTTCGAGGCCGCGGTCGCCGAGGTCGCGAGCACCACCGCGCGGTTGCTGGACGCGCTGCCACCGCGGCGTCAGCCCCCCAAGTCTGTGCCGCCGTTGCGGCGGCCCGAGGTCGTGGCTCGGATCGCCGCGAGGGAAGCCGAATGACACTCGCACTCAAGGAGTGGAGCGCGGCGGTACACGCCCTGCTGGACGGTCGCCAGACCGTCCTGCTGCGCAAGGGCGGCATCGGCGAAAAGCGGTTCGAGGTGGCGGCCCAAGAGTTCCTGCTGTTCCCGACGGTCGCGCACAGCCACGCCGACCGGGTCCGGCCCGAACATCGGGACCTGGTCGACGCCGCGGCCGCCGACAGCACCGAGGAGTGGCTCGTGGTCCGGGCCACCGCGAAAGTTGTTGCTGCACTGCCGGTTAACCGGCCCGAGGGCCTCGCGGCGATAGAGGACCTGCACATCTGGACCGCGGCGTCGGTGCGCGCTGACCGGCTCGACTTCCGGCCCAAGCACAAACTGGCCGTGCTGGTCGTCCAGGCGATGCCGTTGGTCGAGCCGGTGCGCCTGGCCCGCACCCCCGACTACGAGGGCTGCACCAGCTGGGTGCGGCTCCCACTGGAGCCGGCGTTACCCGCGCCGGACCCCGTTCACGGCCCGTTAACCCGTTCACAACACGGCAGCGCTAAACCGAATCGCCGCCCGGGTCCGCGACGCGGTCGCGTGACGGGTCGGGCGCGCCGACCGGAAGCAGCAGCCGGGAGCGTCCGAAGTGGATGGCATGGGTGGCCGGCTTGGTTTGCCGCGCCGTCAGCACCGGTTCTTCGGTGCCCAGATTGCGCGCGTAACGGGGGAACCAGCTGCCGGCTACCACGACGCGGACGCGGGTGCCGGCGCTGAAGCGGTGGGCGATCGCGTCGAGCTCGACGCTGACGATTTGGTTCCCTTGCTCGGTCCCTGGCGCGGGGCCCAGCCGGCGGTAGCCTTCGCTGACATTGCGGGACCGGCCCTTGGCGACGTCGACCTCGCTGACCCGCACGAACAGGTCGACATTGGGATTGTCCGACGTGTGCGCCAGCTCGATGACCGGGTTCCCGTACACGTGCAGGTCGCGGGTCAGGGTGGCGCTGGTGAAGCTGAGCACGTCGTCGCGGGCCGCGAGGTGGCTGTCGTCGCGATAACCGCCGTCCGGCGACAGCAGCGGACCGCCGATGGTCGGTGTCGGGCGAGCGGGGTCATAGCGAAACCGTGCCGATGGCGTGGCGGGCGAGGGTGCGTTCTCACTCAAGTGGGCGCCGGGCCGCAGGTATAGGGCGTGCTCGGTGGTGGCGGGCGGCCAGTCGGACAGATTGCGCCAGCCCTGCCCGCTGACGAACACGCGGACCGGGGTCGGCCGGCGCGGGGCCGGTGCATCACCTGATCGGCCCAGGTGGGCGTCCAGCCAGTCCAGTGACTCCCGGGCGATGGTGGCCAGACCCTTGGTGAGCAGCTGGGTATGTGTCCAGGGCCCCATCGTCAGCGCGACGTCGACGCCACGGCCGTGCAGATGCCGGTACTGCTGCACCGTCTGCTGTAGGAAGACGTCTTGCCAGCCGCCCAGCAGCAACACCGGGACCTGCACCCGGTCCAGCGCGGCGGGATAGCGCATCCGCTCCCAGAACGGGTCGTTGGCGCCGTTTTCGACCCACGATTCGAACCAGGGCGCACCCGAGCCGAGCAGTCCCCGGGCCGACGCACCCAGCGGCAACTCGGCGAGCGCCCGCGCGACCCGTCGCGGGGCCTGCATCTGCCGGATGCCGGTGCGAAGGCGAACCGCGTCCTCCTGGTGCGAAACCAGGTCGCTCCAGCCCAGGAAGTCGTTGACCGCGAACGTGCCGGTTCCCCACACGGAGGCCAGCAGGTCGTGTGGACCCGCGGTGATCACTGCGGCGGCCAGTTCGGCCGGTGGATCCTGCAATAACGCCCACTGGGTGAACCCCAGATACGACACGCCGATGGTGGCGAACCGGCCGGTGAACCAGGACTGCCCGCGCAGCCAATCGACCGTGTCGGCGCCGTCGGCGGCCTCGTTGACCATGGGCTCGAACTCGCCACCCGAACCGAACGTTCCGCGCACGCTCTGCAGCACGACGTGGTAGCCGCGGGCGGCGTACAACCTGCCGAATACCAGCGAGAACGGAAACCCGCGTCCATAGGGTCCGCGGACCAGCAAAGTGCCGGCCGGGTTTGGCGTGCTGGGTGCGTAGTGGTCGGCCACCAGGTGGACGCCGTCGCGCATCGGGACCCGGACGCGGCTGACGGTATAACGGGTGGTCCCCGGGGGCAGACCCAGCAGCCGGCCGGCGGCGCTGCCGGCGATCCTCCCTGCGGCATGGCTGCCGAGTGTGGTCAGGGTGCGCAGCCTGGGTTCCGCCGGATGGATAGCCGTACTCACTTCACCAGGTTAAGCGCGCGCTGCCTGGGACTCTCAGAACTTGTAAAAGGGCACGAGGTCGTTCGCCCGCTGCAGGTTGGTGGTCATGCAGTCGACCTCCGGGTTGGAATAGATGGCCGAGTAGTACAACGCCTGCTGGAGCACCCCGTAGCTGGTCTTGAAGGCCACCATGCAGGAGAAGAACCAGAAGCTGTTGTGATAGGTCGGCTTCATGACCCAGTACTGCGCGGCGCGGTGGCCCTGGATGGTCAGCTCGAGGGCATCGGGAGGCAGCGACGCCTCGTAGCTGCGCCAGATGATGGGCTCGATGGCCATCTGATAGTTGCCCGCGTCCAAGTGGCAGCGCAGCCCGTCTTCCTGCTCCGGCGGGGTGAATGCCAGCCCGAGCCCCTGCAGGGCGTCCAAAGGGATCTGGTTGCACGGGTCGAACGGGCTCGGGTCGACGGTCGCCACGATCGGGCTCTTCATGGTGGTTTCCATCGGCTGGGCGGTCGATCTCAGCTCGACGGTCCTGCCTCCGGTCGGCGCGGGTGGGGCGCTCTGCCAGCCGATCACGACCGCGATGAGCAGTGCACCGAATGCTGCGATCAAGCGCACCTTGGTGAACATGACACCCCTGCCCCTCGGCGGTCCCTTTGCCGGGAGTGTACAAGTCGCGCCCGCGCAGTCACAGTGAATCCGGCACTTGTTCTTCAACGGTGCCGCTGTTCTTCGACGGCGCCGCGCCGGGGCGCTGCGGGGCGCACAACGAGCAGCGAGAATCGGGGGCAGTGCTCGCGGGTCGCTAGGGTGGTTAGTCGTGGTGAAGCAGGAGTCGACGAACGGGGGGCAGCCCACGCTGTGGGCGATCTCGGATCTGCACACCGGTCACCTCGGCAATAAGCCGGTGGCAGAGACGCTGCACCCGTCGTCGCCGGAGGATTGGCTGATTGTCGCCGGTGACGTCGCCGAACGCACCGACGAGATCCGCTGGACGCTGGACCTGCTGCGACGGCGGTTCGCCAAGGTGATCTGGGTGCCCGGCAACCACGAGCTGTGGACCACCACCCGCGATCCGATGCAGATCTTCGGCCGGAACCGCTACGAGTACCTGGTGAACATGTGCGACGAGATGGGCGTGGTCACGCCCGAGCATCCGTTTCCGGTGTGGACCGAACGCGGTGGCCCCGCCACGATCGTGCCGATGTTTTTGCTGTACGACTACACCTTCTTGCCGGAGGGCGCAAACAGCAAAGCCGAGGGTATGGCCATCGCGCGGGAGAACAGCATCGTGGCCACCGACGAGTACCTGCTCTCACCCGAGCCGTATCCCACCCGCGAGGCCTGGTGCCATGACCGGCTGGCCACCACCCGCGCGCGTCTCGACGAGCTCGACTGGATGACACCGACCGTCCTGGTCAACCACTTTCCGCTGCGACGAGAGCCCTGTGATGCGCTGTTCTACCCCGAGTTCTCGCTGTGGTGTGGAACCACCAAGACCGCCGACTGGCACACCCGCTACAACGCGATCTGCTCGGTGTACGGCCACCTCCACATTCCGCGCACGACCTGGTATGACGACGTCCGGTTCGAAGAGGTGTCGGTGGGCTACCCGCGGGAATGGCGGCGCCGCAAGCCCTACAGCTGGCTGCGTCAGGTGTTGCCGGATCCCCAGTACGCTCCCGGCTATCTCAACGACTTCGGGGGTCACTTCGTGATCACTCCCGAGATGCGTAAACAGGCCGAGCAGTTCCGGGAGCGCATTCGCCAGCGGCAGTCCCGATGACGGCGGGTTCGCTGCTGTCGTTGGTGCTGTCCGGCGAGGCGCCGGGGGATCAGGCGGACCGGGCCGATGCGCTGGCATCCGCCGAGGTGTACTCCGACCCGCCGGGTCTGACCCCGCTGCCCGAAGAGGAGCCACTGATCGCCAGGTCGGTTGCCAAGCGGCGCAACGAATTCATCACCGTGCGGCACTGCGCGCGGATCGCGCTGGGTCAGCTCGGGGTGCCACCGGTGCCGATCCTCAAGGGCGACAAGGGGGAGCCGTGCTGGCCCGACGGCGTGGTGGGCAGTCTCACCCACTGCACGGGCTACCGCGGTGCAGTGGTGGGGCGCAGTGCCGCCGTGCGCTCGGTGGGCATCGACGCCGAACCGCACGGCGTGTTGCCCGACGGCGTGCTGGACGCGATCAGCCTTGCCGAGGAACGCCGCGAAATCGCGGCGTTGCCCCGCGACCTGCATTGGGACCGAATCCTGTTCTGCGCCAAGGAAGCAACGTACAAGGCCTGGTTTCCGTTGACCAAGCGCTGGTTGGGTTTCGAGGAAGCCCACATCGTGTTCGACATCGACGCGGCCGGCGAGGGCACAACCGGGGCGTTCGTCTCCAGGATCCTGATCGACGGTGCCGCGCTGTCGGGTCCGCCGCTGACCGCGCTGCGCGGGCGGTGGTCGGTCGACCGCGGATTGGTGCTCACCGCGATCGTCCTATGAGCCCCGGCCCAGGTATTGGCCCGGGGACTGGCCCAGGTATTGGCCCGGGGACTGGCCCGGGGGTGGTAGTAGTCGACAAGCCGGCTGGGATGACCAGTCACGACGTGGTGGGGCGCTGCCGGCGGATCTTTTCCACCCGCAAAGTCGGCCACGCCGGGACGCTGGATCCGATGGCCACCGGCGTGCTGGTGGTCGGAGTCGACCGTGCCACCAAGATCCTGGGCCTGCTCAGCGCGGCGTCGAAGTCGTACGCCGCCACCATCCGCCTCGGCCAGACCACGTCCACCGAGGATGCCGAAGGCGAACTGCTGCAATCGGTTTCGGCCGACCATGTGAGAACAGAGGAGATCGTCGCGGCGATGGCCGCGCTGCGCGGTGACATCAAGCAGGTGCCCTCGGCGGTCAGTGCGATCAAGGTCGACGGCCGCCGCGCGTATCGGCTGGTCCGCGAGGGCCATTCCGTCGAACTGCAACCGCGGCCGGTGCGCATCGAGCGGTTCGAGCTGCTGGCGGTAAGGGCTCACGATCGGCTCGTCGACTTTGATGTCGAAGTCGACTGCTCGTCGGGAACCTACATCCGCGCGCTGGCCCGTGATCTCGGCGCCGCGCTCGGCGTGGGCGGGCACCTGACCGCGCTGCGGCGCACCCGCGTCGGCCGATTCGAGTTGGACCAGGCGTATTCGCTTGACGAGCTGGCCGAGCTACCGCGGCTGAGCCTGACCCTCGACGAGGCGTGCCTGCTGGTGTTTGCGCGCCGCGCGCTCACCGCCGAGGAGGCCGAGGCGACCAGCCACGGGCGGCCACTTTCAGCGGCCGGTATCGACGGCGTCTACGCCGCTGCCGACGCGGACGGCCGGGTGATCGCGCTGCTGCGCGACGAGGGTTCGCGGACCAGGCCCGTGGTGGTGTTACGCCCAGCCACCCTGTAGCGGGGTTCCGGGAGATACCAAGCACGGCTAAGCTGCCGACTAGACGGGTGTCAACAAGCCTGGGGCTCACGAAGGGGTGTCATGTCTAACAAGGTTTACGTCGTCGGCGTCGGGATGACGAAGTTCGAAAAGCCGGGCCGCCGCGAGGGCTGGGATTACCCGCAGATGGCCAAGGAGTCCGGCACCAAAGCGCTGCAGGACGCCGGGATCGACTACACCGAGATCGAGCAGGGCTACGTCGGCTACTGCTCGGGGGACTCCACCTCCGGGCAGCGCGCCCTCTACGAGCTCGGCATGACCGGCATCCCGATCGTCAATGTCAACAACAACTGTTCCACCGGGTCCACCGCGCTGTACCTGGGCGCGCAGGCGATCCGCGGCGGCCTGGCCGGCTGCGTGCTGGCGCTGGGCTTCGAGAAAATGCAGCCCGGCGCGCTGGCCGGCGGTGCGCAGGACCGGGAGTCGCCGCTCGGCAGGCACGTCAAGGCGCTGGCAGCGATCGATGAGTTCCATTTCCCGGTGGCGCCGTGGATGTTCGGGGCGGCCGGCCGCGAGCACATGAAGAAGTACGGCACCACCGCGGAGCACTTCGCGAAGATCGGCCTCAAGAACCACAAGCACTCGGTGAACAACCCGTACGCGCAGTTCCAGGAGGAGTACACCCTGGACGACATCCTGGCCGCGAAGATGATCTCCGACCCGCTCACCAAACTGCAGTGCTCGCCGACCTCCGACGGCTCGGCCGCCGTGGTGCTGGCCAGCGAGGACTACGTGGCCGAACACGACCTCGCCGGGCAGGCCGTGGAGATCGTCGGGCAGGCGATGACCACCGACTTCGCGTCCACCTTCGACGGCAGCGCGGCCAATATCATCGGCTACGACATGAATGTGCAAGCGGCCCAGAAGGTTTACCAGCAGTCCGGGCTCGGCCCCGAGGACTTCCAGGTGATCGAGCTGCACGACTGCTTCTCGGCCAACGAGCTGCTGCTCTACGAGGCGCTGGGGCTGTGCTCCGAGGGCGAGGCGCCCAAGCTGATCGACGACAACCAGACCACCTACGGCGGACGCTGGGTGGTCAACCCGTCGGGCGGGCTGATCTCCAAGGGCCACCCGCTGGGCGCGACCGGGCTGGCGCAGTGCTCCGAGCTGACCTGGCAGTTGCGCGGCACGGCCGACAAGCGTCAGGTCGACAACGTCACCGCCGCGCTGCAGCACAACATCGGGCTGGGCGGGGCCGCCGTCGTCACCGCCTACCAGCGCGCCGAGCGCTGAGTTCATGATCGAGTGGTCTGACACGGACCTGATGGTCCGGGACACCGTTCGTCAGTTCGTCGACAAGGAGATTCGTCCGCACCTGGACGAACTGGAATCCGGCGCGCTGTCGCCGTATCCGATCGCGCGCAAGCTGTTCAGCCAGTTCGGTCTCGACGTGCTGGCCGCCGAGGCGGTCAAGAAGATGCTGGACCGCGAGCGCGCGCAGCTGGAAGGTCGAGAGCCCGAGGGCCCTGAGGGCCCCGGAAGTGACGAAAAGTCCGACGATGCAGGTGGTTTCGGCGGCGGCGGCCAGGCGTCGATGATCGCGGTGCTGGTCTCCGAAATCGCCCGGGTCAGCATCGGGTTGCTGAGCACCGCGTCGGTCAGCCTGGGGCTGGGCGCGACGACCATCATGAGCCGCGGCACCCTGGCCCAAAAAGAGCGCTGGCTGCCCGACCTGATGACGATGAAGAAGATCGCGGCGTGGGCGATCACCGAACCCGACTCCGGCTCGGATGCCTTCGGCGGCATGAAGACTCACGTCAAGCGCTCGCGTGATCCAGACGGCGCCTACATCCTCAACGGGCAGAAGACGTTCATCACCAACGGGCCCTACGCCGACGTCCTGGTCGTCTACGCCAAGCTTGATGAGGGCAGCGAGGGCAGCGCCCCCCGGGACGCGCAGGCCAAGCGCAACCGCCCGGTGCTGGTGTTCGTCCTCGACGCGGGCATGGAGGGCCTGACGCAGGGCAAGCCGTTCAAGAAGATGGGCATGATGTCCTCGCCGACCGGAGAGTTGTTCTTCGACAACGTGCGGCTGACGCCCGACCGGCTGCTGGGGGAGAGCGAAAACCACTCCAGCGGGGACGGCCGCGAGAGCGCCCGCGACAACTTCGCCGCCGAACGGATGGGGATCGCGATGATGGCGCTGGGCATCATCAACGAATGTCACAAGCTGTGCGTCGACTACGCGAAGACCCGCACGCTGTGGGGCAAGAACATCGGGCAGTTCCAGCTGATCCAGCTCAAGCTGGCGAAGATGGAAGTCGCCCGAATGAACGTGCAGAACATGGTCTTTGCGACCATCGAGCGGCAGCGCAAGGGCAAACCGCTGACGCTGGCCGAGGCGTCGGCGATCAAGCTGTACTCGTCTGAGGCCGCAACGGAAGTCGCGATGGAGGCCGTGCAGCTGTTCGGCGGCAACGGCTACATGGCCGAGTACCGCGTCGAGCAACTGGCCCGGGACGCGAAGTCGCTGATGATCTACGCGGGCAGCAACGAGGTGCAGGTCACCCACATCGCCAAGGGCCTGCTGAGCAGTTAGCGCGACAAGAAAGCTAGGCCGTCACCCAGATCGCCCGGGCGGCCGGGCTGCCCAGTTCGACGGTGGTCGCGGCGCCGTCGGACGATTCGATGGCCACCGAGATCATGCCGGCGAACTCCCGGCGGGTCAGGATGCGCAGCCGCGAGTCGAGGTTGATCCCGACGCTGGCGAAGTAGCGCAACATCTCCGGGTCGGTATCGGAGATGCGGGCCACCGTCCCGGTGTCCCCGTCGTGGCAGGCCCACAGCTGACGCGCCGGTGGCGTGGGGACCTGCCCGTCGGTGCCGGGGATCGGGTCGCCGTGCGGATCGCGCCGCGGGAATCCCAGCTTGGCGTCGATCCGTGCCATCAGCCGATCCGATACCGCGTGTTCGAGCACTTCGGCCTCGTCATGCACCTCGTCCCAGCCGTACCCGAGCTCGTTGACCAGGAAGGTCTCCAGCAGCCGGTGCCGGCGCACCATGGCCAGCGCCGCCCGCCGCCCCGCCTCGGTCAAGGTCACCGCGCCGTACTTGGCGTGGTCGACCAGGCCCTGCTCGGCGAGTTTGCGTATGGACTCCGACGCCGTGCTGGCGGATACCCCGATCCGGTCGGCCAGCATCTTGGTGCTGACCTTTTCCAGCGACCATTCCTGAACGGTCCAGATGACCTTCAGGTAGTCCTGTGCAACCGGGGTGAGCCCGCCAGGCTGGTCGCCGAACTCTGTGGCCCTCACACTCACAGAGTTTAGGGAACCCCGACGTGATCTGTGTATCTCCCGCCAACGGGCCGTGCCCCGTAGGCTTGCGATCGTGCAGCGGTGGCGGGGACAGGACGGCATCCCCACGGACTGGGGCAGATGCGTGCTCACCATCGGGGTGTTCGATGGCGTGCACCGTGGGCATGCCGAATTGATCGCGCACGCGGTGAAGGCGGGCCGCGCCCGCAACGTGCCGGCCGTGCTGATGACGTTCGACCCGCACCCGATGGAAGTGGTCTACCCGGGCAGCCATCCGGCGCAGCTGACGACGCTGGCCCGGCGGGCCGAACTCGTCGAGGAGCTGGGCATCGACGTCTTCCTGGTGATCCCGTTCACCACCGATTTCATGAAGCTGACCCCGGACCGCTACGTCCACGAACTGCTGGTCGAGCACCTGCATGTGGTGGAGGTCGTGGTGGGCGTTAACTTCACCTTCGGCAAGAAGGCGGCGGGCACCGTCGACACCCTGCGCCGGGCCGGGGACCGGTTCGGCTTCGCGGTGGAGTCGATGTCGCTGCTGTTCGAGCACGCGGACGGCCCTGGCAACGAGACCGTGACGTTCTCGTCCACCTATATCCGGTCTTGCGTCGACGCAGGCGACATGATGGCGGCCACCGAGGCGCTGGGCCGCCCGCACCGCGTGGAGGGTGTAGTGGTCCGGGGCCATGGACGCGGCGCTGAGCTGGGCTTTCCCACCGCCAATGTGGCGCCTCCGATGTACTCGGCCATCCCGGCCGACGGCGTCTATGCTGCCTGGTTCACCGTGCTGGGGCACGGACCGGTGACCGGCACCATCACCCCGGGTGAGCGCTATCAGGCCGCGGTGTCCGTCGGCACCAACCCGACCTTTTCCGGACGCACCCGCACTGTCGAGGCGTTCGTCCTCGACACCGACGCCGACCTGTACGGACAGCACGTGGCGCTGGATTTTGTCGCGCGCATCCGCGGGCAGCGCAAATTCGACTCGGTGCGCGATCTGGTGGCCGCCATGGGCAGGGACACCGACCGGGCGCGCGCCATGCTCGCCGATTAGCCCCTGGCCCGTCGGCTGCTAAACTTCCGGACGACATCGGCGCGCGCTGCGGTTCGCGGTGGCCGCGCTTTGATACCCATGATCGCGGACCTATCGATGGAGTTGTTTCGTGGCGCTTACTGCCGAGCAAAAAAAGGAAATTCTGGGGACCTACGGCCTGCATGAGACCGACACCGGGTCCCCCGAGGCGCAGATCGCGCTGCTGACCAAGCGCATCGCGGACCTGACCGAGCATCTCAAGCTCCACAAGCACGACCACCACTCCCGCCGGGGCTTGCTGCTGCTGGTGGGTCGTCGGCGCCGGCTGATCAAATACCTCTCGTCAATCGATGTGGCGCGCTACCGCTCGCTCATCGAGCGGCTCGGCCTGCGTCGCTGACCGGGTCGCTGAGCCGTCCGCACCCGCCCGTGTAGAGTGAGGGCGTTTGGACCAGCTTTGGTCCTAGCAAGTGGTGCGGTTCGCGCAGATCCGCGCGTGCCGTTCCAGCGTGTTCACTACGCATGTCACAACAGGTAGCGGCCCAGTCTGCATCGGGCGGTCTTCGGTAGTGGCTGCCGGGCTCCCCGGATCTGGGGCAGGTCGGCCGCTTCGATCGACGGCCGTAGCCGCATTCAGACTTTGCTCTTGGGGAAGCTCTCTGTTTTGCGCGTGAAACGCGAAAGAGCTGACTACCTATGGGGCTGAATCCCCAGAGAGGGCCGCACGGACGTTATGTCTGTAGCTGAAATTGACGAGGGCGTGTTCGAATCGACCGCCACTATCGACAACGGGAGCTTCGGCACCCGGACCATCCGTTTCGAGACGGGCCGGTTGGCCCAGCAGGCCGCGGGCGCGGTTGTCGCTTACCTCGACGACGAGAACATGCTGCTGTCGGCGACCACCGCCAGCAAGAACCCCAAGGAACACTTCGACTTCTTCCCGCTGACGGTCGACGTCGAGGAGCGGATGTACGCCGCCGGGCGCATCCCCGGTTCGTTCTTCCGTCGTGAGGGGCGCCCGTCCACCGACGCGGTCCTGACCTGCCGGCTGATCGACCGCCCGCTGCGCCCGTCCTTCGTCGACGGGCTGCGCAACGAGATCCAGGTCGTCGTGACGATCCTGAGCCTGGACCCTAACGACCTGTACGACGTGCTGGCGATCAATGCCGCGTCGGCCTCCACCCAGTTGAGCGGCCTGCCGTTCTCGGGCCCCATCGGGGGCGTGCGGGTAGCGCTGATCGACGGCACCTGGGTTGCGTTCCCGACTGTCGAGCAGCTCGAGGGGGCGGTGTTCGACATGGTGGTTGCCGGCCGGATAGTCGGCGACGCCGACCAAAAAGACGTCGCGATCATGATGGTCGAAGCCGAGGCAACCGAGAAGGTCATCGAACTGGTCGAGGGCGGCGCTGCGGCGCCGACCGAAACCGTCGTGGCCGAAGGCCTGGAGGCGGCCAAGCCGTTCATCGCGGCGCTGTGCACCGCGCAGCAGGAGCTGGCCGAGAAGGCGGCGAAACCGATCGGTGAGTTCCCGGTGTTCCCCGCCTACGGCGAAGACGTCTACTACTCCGTCTCGTCGGTGGCCACCGAGGAGTTGGCGAACGCCCTGACCATCGGCAGCAAGGCCGACCGCGATCAGCGCACCGACGAGATCAAGGCCGAGGTGCTCTCACGGCTCGCCGATACCTTTGAGGGCCGCGAGAAGGAGGTCAGCGCCGCGTTCCGCGCGCTGACCAAGAAGCTGGTCCGGCAGCGCATCCTGACCGACCACTTCCGCATCGACGGCCGCGGCATCACCGACATCCGCGCGCTGTCGGCCGAGGTTGCCATCGTTCCGCGCGCGCACGGCAGCGCGCTGTTCGAGCGCGGCGAGACCCAGATCCTGGGTGTCACCACGCTCGACATGGTCAAAATGGCCCAGCAGATCGACTCGCTGGGCCCGGAGACGTCCAAGCGGTACATGCACCACTACAACTTCCCGCCGTTCTCCACCGGCGAGACGGGCCGCGTCGGCTCGCCCAAGCGGCGCGAGATCGGGCACGGCGCGCTGGCCGAGCGTGCCCTGATTCCCGTGCTGCCGAGCGTCGAGGAGTTCCCGTACGCCATCCGGCAGGTGTCGGAGGCCCTGAGCTCCAACGGCTCGACGTCGATGGGCTCGGTGTGTGCGTCCACGCTGGCACTGCTCAACGCCGGTGTGCCGCTGAAGGCGCCGGTCGCCGGCATCGCGATGGGCCTGGTGTCCGACGACGTCGAGAGCGACGGGGCTGATGGCGGCTCGGGTGTCACGGAGCGCCGCTTCGTGACTCTGACCGACATCCTGGGCGCCGAGGACGCGTTCGGCGACATGGACTTCAAGTGCGCCGGCACCAAGGACTTCGTGACGGCGCTGCAGCTGGACACCAAGCTCGACGGGATCCCCTCAACGGTTCTGGCAGGTGCTCTCGCCCAGGCAAAGGATGCGCGCCTGACGATCCTCGAGGTCATGGCCGAGGCCATCGACGCGCCCGACGAGATGAGCCCGTACGCGCCTCGGGTGACCACCATCAAGGTGCCGGTGGACAAGATCGGTGAGGTCATCGGGCCCAAGGGCAAGGTCATCAATTCCATCACCGAGCAGACCGGCGCGCAGATCTCCATCGAGGACGACGGAACGGTGTTCGTCGGCGCCACCGATGGTCCGTCCGCACAGGCGGCGATCGACATGATCAACGCCATCGCCAACCCGCAGCTGCCGACGGTGGGGGAGCGATTCCTCGGAACCGTGGTCAAGACAACCGATTTCGGCGCGTTCGTGTCGCTGCTGCCCGGCCGTGATGGTCTGGTGCACATCTCGAAGCTCGGCAAAGGCAAGCGCATCGCCAAGGTTGAGGACGTCGTGAACGTCGGCGACAAGTTACGGGTCGAGATCGCCGATATCGACAAACGCGGCAAGATCTCGCTCATCGTGGTGGACGACGACAACGCAGCTACAGCCTCGGCGTCGGCTTCAGCTCCTCCGGCGACCGCACCCGCCGATGCCGCGACGGCCAGTAGCTGATCCCGCCCTGCGGTCGGGCAAGCAGAGCGCCGCTAAGAAGCCGGCGGTGAAGGCCGCAAAAAGGACCGCGCAATCGGCCGGACTGCGCCGCACCACGCTGCCGGGCGGCTTGCGCGTCGTCACCGAACACCTGCCCGCGGTGCGTTCGGCGTCGGTCGGGGTCTGGGTCGGCGTCGGCTCGCGCGACGAGGGCACCTCGGTGGCCGGGGCTGCGCACTTCCTCGAGCATCTGCTGTTCAAGTCGACCCCGACCCGCACGGCCGTCGATATCGCGCAGGCGATGGACGCCGTCGGCGGTGAGCTCAACGCGTTCACCGCCAAGGAGCACACCTGCTACTACGCGCACGTGCTCGACAGCGATCTCGCGCTGGCCGTCGACCTGGTCGCCGATGTGGTCCTCAACGGCCGCTGCGCCGCCAACGACGTCGAGCTGGAACGTGACGTCGTCCTCGAGGAGATCGCGATGCGCGACGACGACCCCGAGGACTCGCTGGGCGACATGTTCCTGACGGCGTTGTTCGGTGACCACCCGGTGGGCCGCCCGGTGATCGGCACCGCGGAGTCGGTGTCGGCGATGACGCGGGCCCAGCTGCACTCGTTTCACATGCGCCGCTACACGCCGGAGCGGATGGTCGTCGCGGTGGCCGGCAACGTCGACCACGCCGAGGTGGTCGGGTTGGTGCGCGAGCATTTCCGGGCGCGTTTGGTCCGCGGGCGGCATCCCGTCGCACCACGCAAGGGTGCCGGACGGATGAACGGTGGCCCCGCGCTGGCGCTGGGTAACCGCGACGCCGAGCAGACCCACGTGTCGTTGGGGGTCCGCACGCCGGGGCGCGGCTGGGAGCATCGCTGGGCGCTGTCGGTGCTGCACACCGCGCTGGGCGGCGGGCTGAGCTCCCGGTTGTTCCAGGAGGTCCGGGAGTCGCGCGGGTTGGCCTACTCGGTGTACTCCGCGCTGGACATCTTCGCCGACAGCGGCGCGCTGTCGGTGTATGCCGCCTGCCTGCCCGAACGTTTCGCCGACGTGATGCGGGTGACGAGCGACGTGCTCGGCGCCGTGGCCCGCGACGGCATCACCGAGGCGGAGTGCCGGATCGCCAAGGGCTCGATGCGCGGCGGGTTGGTCCTCGGTCTGGAGGATTCCAGCTCCCGGATGAGTCGCATCGGCCGCAGCGAGCTGAATTACGGGGCGCACCGCACCATCGAGCACACCCTGCAGCAAATCGACGCGGTCACCGTCGAGGAGGTCAACGCGGTGGCCCGCCGGCTGCTGACCAAGCCCTACGGGGCCGCCGTCCTCGGTCCGTACGCGTCGAAACGATCGCTGCCCCAACAACTTCGGGCGATGGTAAATTAGCCCGATGGTAGTGGGCCAGATGGTACTGGGCTTCTGGGACATCGCCAGGCCCATCGTGGGTGCGCCGATGGCGGGCGGCCCGGGTACGCCGGAGCTGGCGGCGGCCGTTTCTAACGCCGGCGGGCTCGGCTTCGTGGCCGGCGGTTACCTGACCGCGGAGCAGCTCGAGAAGGACATCGCCGCGGCGCGCGCCGCCACCACCGGCCCGCTCGGCGTCAATCTGTTTGTGCCGCAACCCAGCGTGGCCGATTGGGTGCAGCTGGACTACTACGCGGACGAACTCGAGGATGTCGCCGACCACTACCAGGTCGAGGTCGGGCGGCCCGAGTTCGGTGACGACGACGACTGGGCGCGCAAGCTCGAAGTGGTCGCCGACGTGCGACCCGAGCTGGTGTCGTTCACGTTCGGCGTGCCGTCGCCGGACGTCCTCCGGCGGCTGGGCGCGCAGGGACTCTTGGTGATGGTCACGGTGACGTCGGCGTACGAGGCGGGGGTGGCGATCGCCGCCGGGGCGGACAGCCTGATCGTTCAGGGCCCGAACGCGGGCGGGCACCGCGGCACGTTCGCGCCGGACATGGAACCCGGGACCGAATCGCTGCACGAACTGCTCGCCCATATCCACAGCAGCACGCACCGCGATGTGCCGCTCATCGCGGCGGGCGGCCTGGGCACCGCCGAGGATGTCGATGCGGTGCTGGACAGGGGGGCGGTGGCCGCGCAGATCGGCACCGCGCTGCTGCTCAGCGACGAGGCCGGCACCCACCCCGCGCACCGGGCCGCGCTGCGCAATCCCTTGTACGGCAAGACCATCGTCTCGCGCGCCTTCTCCGGTCGGTACGGCCGCAGCCTGGAGAACGAGTTCATCCGCCAGCTCGACCGGGTGGCGCCGCTGGGCTACCCCGAGGTCAACCAGATGACATCACCGATTCGGGCGGCGGCCGCGGATTGGGAGGACCCGGACGGCATGAGCCTGTGGGCCGGCACCGCGTTCGGCGAGGCGCGCTCGGCGCCGGCGGGCGACATCGTCGCGAGCCTCGCGGACGGCTAACGTGCTGCCGAGCTTGTGGGGGCCGGCCGCACCGGGCTGAACGGCAACCCAAGGCCGATGGCCACCCGCTCGGACAGCAAGGCGCCCCCGTGCGTCGAAAGGCCTTTTGCCAGAGCGGGATCCGCATCACACGCCGCTCGCCAACCGAGGTCGGCGAGCCTGAGCGCGTACGGCATGGTCGCGTTGGTAAGGGCGTGCGTCGATGTCCGCGGCACCGCGCTGGGCATGTTCGCCACGCAGTAGAACACCGTGTCGTGCACGGTGAACGTCGGGCGATCGTGGGTGGTCGGCCGCGAATCCTCGAAGCAACCGCCCTGGTCGATGGCGATGTCTACCAGGACGGCACCGGGTTTCATATGTGCGACAAGCGAATTCGAAACCAACGTGGGTGCCTTGGCGCCGGGTACCAGGACGGCGCCGATGACCAGGTCGGCGCGTTTGACGGCGTCCTCGAGGTCATAGGCCGACGAGTAGCGGGTGCGCACCCGCACGCCGAACTCGGCGTCGAGCTCCCGGAGCCGGTTGATGTTCACGTCGAAAATCGTCACCGCCGCGCCCATGCCGCTGGCGACCCGGGCGGCGTTGTAGCCCGCCGTGCCGCCGCCTACCACCACCACGTCGGCGGGCTCCACGCCGGGCACCCCGCCCATCAGCACGCCCCTGCGCGCAGGCGGCCCGCCGTGTGTCCGCATCAGGTGGTAGGCGCCGACCTGGGCGGCGAGGCGCCCGGCGACCTCGCTCATCGGGGCCAGCAACGGTAGCGCGCCGCCGCCGGTCTCGACCGTCTCGTAGGCGATTGACGTGGTGCCGGAGGCCAATAACGCGTCGGCGCAGGCGCGCGAAGCGGCCAGATGCAGATAGGTGAACAGGATCTGACCATCGCGGAGCAGTTCGTATTCGGCCGGCATCGGTTCCTTGACCTTGAGCAGCAGGTCGGCCTCGGCCCACACCTGCTCGGCGGTGTCGATCAGTTCGGCGCCCGCCGCCTTGAAATCCGCATCGGCGATCGCCGAGCCTTCTCCGGCGCCCGCTTGGACCAGCACCTCGTGGCCGCGCCGGGTCAGTGCGGCCACGCCGGCCGGGGTGGCGGCCACCCTGAGCTCGTTGGTTTTGGTCTCTGTCGGAATCCCCACCCGCATGTCTCAAGTGTGAAGAACATTCGAAGTATGTTCAAACATGCTGACGATAATTCTATAGAATCGCTACATGCCTGATGAGTCAACGGATCTCGCGGGCGAGGCGCATGGCTCGCCGAAGGATCTTCAACCCGCTGATCTTGACGCGGTGGACCGCCGGATCCTGAATTTGCTGCATGGCGATGCCCGGATCACCAACAACGCTCTCGCGGAGGCGGTCGGGATCGCGCCATCGACGTGCCATGGCCGCGTTCGGCGGCTGGTGGAAGGCGGCGTCATCCGGGGCTTCTATACCGATATCGACCCCGTGGCGGTCGGGTTGCCGCTGCAGGCGATGATCTCGGTCACCTTGCAATCCAACGCCCGCGGGAAGATTCGCAGCTTCATCGCACAGATCCGCCGCCGGCGGCAGGTGATGGATGTCTATTTCCTTGCCGGCGCCGACGATTTCATCCTGCACGTCGCTGCCCGCGACACCGAGGACCTGCGTTCGTTCGTGGTCGAGAACCTCAATGCGGACGCCGATGTCGCGGGCACGCAGACGTCGCTGATCTTCGAGCACCTGCGCGGTGCCGCCCCCATCTAGCGACCAATTGGGGCTGCCCACCCACGCCGTATGATCAGCCGATGACCGACCCGAGCGTTACCGCCAGTACGCAGATCGACGCCCACCCCGACGCGGTGTACGGACTCATCACCGACCTGCCGACGCTGGGGTTGCTGGCCGAGGAGGCGGTGGCGATGGAGCTGCGCAAGGGCGGTTCGGTCCGGCAAGGAGCGGTGTTTGTCGGGCACAACGAAAACAACGGCCGGACCTGGACCACGACGTGCACGGTCACGGACGCCGAACCGGGTCGTCGCTTCGCGTTCGATGTGCGGTACCTGGTCTTCCCGATAGCGCGTTGGCAATACGACATCGTCGCGGCCGACGGCGGCTGCCGGGTCACCGAAAGCACCTGGGACCGCAGGCCCGGCTGGCTGCGCAAAATGGCCCACAGGAGCACCGGCGTCACCGATCGGGCAGCCGCCAACACCGAGCACATTCGGCTCACCCTGGAGCGCCTCAAGCAACGCGCCGAGGCCGGATAGCGAGGGAACCCCTATACTCGGGACCAGCGGTACCGGGTAAATGCGGCAAGGGGGCCACATTGAGCGCAGGGTTGAATTCACGCTTGACTCCAGGCTCGAAGACAGGGGAGCGCACCGTCCGCGACCAGGCGGTGGGTCCACACGATGCGTCTTTGGACCATGAGCGCCTAGTGCTCGAGGCGCGCGACGTCGACTTCGACTGGGCGAGACTGCCGTTTCATTACGTGCCGGACGAGCCGATGGCCACCCATGTCCTCAACGTGCTGCACCTGCTGCTGCCCGCGGGCGAGGAGTTCTTCGTCGAGGTGTTCAAGAAGACGTTGCCGCTGATCAAAGACGATCAGCTGCGGCTGGACGTGCAGGGCTTCATCGGCCAGGAGGCCGTGCATTCCCAGGCGCACTCCGGGGTGCTCGCCCACTTCGACGCCGAAGGCGTCGACCTGACACCGTTCACCGACCAGACCAGGTGGCTGTTCGAGAAGCTGCTGGGCGACCGGCCCCGGCGCAGCGTGCGGCGACAGCACAGCTGGCTGCTGGAGCAGGTCTCTTTCATCGCGGCGATCGAGCACTACACGGCCGTCCTGGGGGAGTGGGTCCTGACTTCCCCGCGGCTCGATGCCGTCGGCGCCGACCCCGTGATGCTGGACCTGCTCCGCTGGCACGGCGCCGAGGAGGTCGAGCACAAAGCGGTGGCCTTCGACACCATGAAGCACCTGCGCGGCGGGTACTGGCGGCAGGTGCGCGCGCAGCTGGCCGTCACGCCGGTGATGTTGCTGCTGTGGATCCGCGGGGTGCGGTTCATGTACTCCGTGGATCCTTACCTGCCGCCGGGGGGCAAGCCGCGCTGGCGGGACTACTTCAGCGCGGCGCGCCGTGGTTTGGTGCCGGGACCGCTGCGACTGGCGCGGGTGGTCGGCGACTACTACAAGCCGCGCTTTCATCCGTCACAGCTGGGCGGGCTGGAGCGGGCCGTCGACTACCTGGCCGTCTCACCGGCCGCCCGCGCGTCGCGCTGAACCATGACGGTCATATCCCACCCTGAACGCGCCAGTGTCACCGCGTCCGACGGCGTCACCCTGGCCGTACACCTTTACGGCGAGATCGAACCGCAGCGGCCCACTATCCTGGCCATTCACGGCTGGCCGGATAACCACCACGTGTGGGATCCGGTGGCCGGGCAGCTGGCCGGGCGATACAACTTCGTGGCCTTCGACGTGCGCGGGGCCGGCGAATCATCCCGTCCGGCAAGCCGATCCGGGTACGCGTTCGCGCAGCTGGTGTCCGACATCGGCGCGGTGATCGACAGCCTGGGGGCCGGGCGGGTCCACCTGCTGGGCCACGACTGGGGTTCGATTCAGGGTTGGGCGGCGGTCACCGATCATTCGGTGACGGACAAAGTCGCCTCGTTCACGTCGATCTCGGGCCCGCACCTGCGCTACGCGGGCAGGTTCCTGCGGTCGGCACGGACCCCAAGGGCGCTGGCCCAGGTCGCCAGGCAGCTCGTCGCGTCGACCTACATCGGCTTCTTCCTGTGCCCGGGCGCGCCGGAGCTGGCGTTTCGTTCCGGGCTCGGCGTGAAAGTGGTTGCGGCCGTGGAACGCATCGGCCGCTCCAGCGCGCGCAGCGAGCGCCCCGCGACACCGCGCTCGATCGGCGACTACGTCAACGGGCTCAACCTGTACCGGGCGAACATGCCCGCGCCCATGGTGTCGCCGGGGCGGCGGGTGCCGCAGACCGGGGTCGCAGTCCAGGTGCTGGTGCCGCGCATGGACCTGTTCGTCACGCCCGCGCTGCAGCGGTTCACCGGCGCGATTCCGTTGGGCGGCAGGGTCGTTCCGATCGAGGGTGGCCATTGGGTGGTGACCTCGCGCCCCGACGTCGTCGCCCGGCTGACCGGCGAGTGGGTCGATCGGCATGCCTCCAAAAATGAAGCTGGCGCCGGTGTTTCGGTGCCGACCGGCGCGTCGGCGGTGCGGGGCGGCCCGCGCGAGGTGCGGGGCAAGCTGGCGCTGGTCACCGGGGCCGGAGCCGGCATCGGCCGGGCCACCGCGGTGGAACTGGCCCGTCGGGGCGCTCGCAAGGTGGTGGTCGTCGACCGCGACGTCGCCGCCGCCGACGAGAGCGCGGAGGCCGTTCGCGCCTACGGCGCCGAGGCCGCGGTGTACAAGGTCGACGTGAGCGACGAGATCGCGATGAATGACCTTGCCGCACAGGTCCGCACCGAACACGGCGTGGTCGACATCCTGGTGAACAACGCCGGCATCGGGATGGCCGGTCGGTTCCTGGAGACCACGGCGGCGAACTGGGACGACATCATGGGAGTCAACGTCCACGGCGTCATCTTCGGCAGCAGAGCCTTCGGCGCGCAGATGGTCGAGCGTGGCGAGGGCGGCACGATCATCAACGTGTCGTCGGCCGCGGCGTACCTCCCGTCGAAATCCATGGTCGCCTACAGCACCACCAAGGCGGCCGTGCTGGCGTTCAGCGAATCGCTGCGCGCCGACCTCGCCGACGAGGGCATCACCGTCACCGCGGTATGTCCCGGTTTCGTCAACACCAACATCGCCAAAAGCACTGTCTACGCGGGGATGACCGCCGAGGAGCAAGAGCTCTCGCGACAGCGGGCGGACGCGGCGTACCGGCGCCGCAACTACACACCGGAGGCCACCGCAAAGGCGATCGTCAAGGCCGTCAGGACCGGGCCGCCCGTGTTGCCGATCGCCGCCGAGTCCCGGATCGGCTACGCGATGCGCCGCATCAGCCCGTCGATGATCCGGCTGTTGGCGCGCGTCGACATCCGGAAGAAGTAGGGACGCAGGCGTGCCCGACAGCATCTGGACCAGCAGGCCGCGCGACCTCTACGGCCGGCGCGACCGCGATCGCATGGCCACGGTGCTGTGGGGCGTCCGGACGCTCTTCGGGGGGCTCGCCTCCGCGTCGCGGTGGGACCCGTCGCGGGTGCAGCCGGTGCGCCGCACGCAAACCGCGGTGATCGTCAAGCGCGAACTCGTCTGTCCCGACGTGGTCGCGTTGACCCTGGTCGACCCGGACGGGGGATTGCTCCCGTCGTGGACGCCCGGCGGGCACATCGACGTTGCGCTGCCCTCGGGCCGGCGCCGGCAGTATTCGCTGTGCGGTCCGCCCGGGCGCCGCACCGACTACCGCATCGCCATCCGCCGGATCGCCGACGGCGGCGGCGGTTCGATCGAAATGCACGATGCTTTCGACGTGGGCGACACCCTGGTTTTCGAAGGCCCGCGCAATGCGTTCTATGTGGGGATGGCCGAGCACGACGTGCTGTTCGTGATCGGCGGCATCGGCATCACGCCCATCCTGCCGATGATCCAGATGGCCCAGCAGCGCGGAATCAATTGGCGCGCAACCTATGCCGGTCGCAGCCGGGACTACATGCCGTTCCTGGACGAGGTGCTGGCGGTGGCGCCCGACCGGGTCAGCGTGTGGGCCGACGACGAGCACGGCCGGGTGGCCGGTGTCGAGGACCTGTTGGCGGGCGCCGCAGCGACCACGGCCGTCTACGTGTGCGGGCCCACCGCCATGCTGGACGCCGTGCGCGTGGCCCGTGACGAATATGCTTCGGCGCCGCTGCATTACGAGCGTTTCAGCCCGCCGCCGGTGATCGATGGGATTCCCTTCGAGCTGGAGCTCGCGCGGTCGAGGCGGGTGCTGCAGGTTCCGGCGAATCGCTCGGCGCTTGGCGTGCTGCTCGACCGGGACCCGGCCACCCCGTACTCGTGCCAGCAGGGCTATTGCGGCACCTGCAAGGTCAAAGTACTTGCGGGACAGGTCGATCACCGTGGCCGCGCCGCCGTGGGCGATGACGAGATGCTGGTCTGCGTGTCGCGCGCACAGGGCGACCGGCTGGTCATCGACGCTTAGGCGACGCCAGAAGACAGCCTTTTCCGTCAGCACGTCGGCGTAGGCCGCCAGGTCGCTGGCGAACACTGTGGGTTGCCCGAAGGCGGCGAAGTGGCCACCGCGGCCGGCAACCGTGTAATGCACCAGGTTGTATCGCGCCGCCGACCAGGCGCGCGGTGTTTGCAGCAACTTGCATGGGTAGACCGTGTATCCGGTGGGGACGTCGACACGGCCGGTCCACTCGCTGCGCGCACCGGTGCCGCCGCGCGTCGATTCGCAGTACAGGCGCGCGGCCGAGGTGGCGGTGCCGGTGAGCCAATAGAACATCAGGTTGTCGATGAGCCGGTCGGTGCGGATCGGCATGCCGCCCCGGATGTCGCACCAGGCGTGAAACTTCTCGAGTATCACGCCCTGAAGCGCTCGCGGCCTGGATGGAGGCTGAGGGCATCGCCGTTAACCGAGCTGGTCGCGCTGCGCCGCCCGAAGCTGGACGCAAGTTTACCCACGCATTGACAGATGCCCAGATCCAAGCGTTAATCAAGGCGTGCCAAGGGAATTCGCTGATGGATCGACGCGATCACGCCATCGTTGGCCTCATGCAGGAGACCGGCGTGCGGCCCGGCGAGGTCGGGCTTGAGCTGGGCGATCTCGACGTGATGCGCGGGCAGACTATCGGTCGAAGCGGGATACTCCGGGTTGAGCAACATGGCCTTGGGATCACATTTTTGGCGCGCAAGATCCACCAGGAAACGCGATTGCAGTGCTAAGGGTCGCACGGTAGCGACGCGCGCGAGCGGCACTTCGAGAAAAGACGCTAGAAGCGGAGTGGGCATAATTCACCCGTGGAATACGCGTTGCATGAAATTGCACCGACGGCGGTATGACACGCCGAATGCCGCCATCTGAGCTTTGACCGCGCCGGAACTCCTATCCGATTATCCCGGCAACTCATCGGCGTGGTGGGTTGGCTCGGTACATCGGTATCATTCCGTGGCCAGGGTTAGGGCAACGGAAGGCCTGCCGGTGGATGAGGTGGAGTTCGGTCGGTACCAGCTGCTGTCGCTGCTCGGCGAGGGCGGCATGGGCGAGGTGTGGCGCGCCTATGACACCGTCACCAATCGGGTCGTTGCCATCAAAGTCTTGCCCGCCAAGCTATCGAAGGACGAGGAATTTCAGCGGCGTTTCCGCCGCGAAGCCGAGTCCGCGGCACGATTGGAGACCCCGCACGTAGTCCCGATTTACGACTACGGGGAGATCGACGGCCGGCTATTCGTATGCATGCGGCTGATCAAGGGCCGCGACCTTGCCGACGTCCTGACCGACGGTCCACTGGAACCCGCCCGGGCGGCGCGCATCATCGGCCAGGTCGCCGAAGCCCTACACGCAGCCCATGAGATCGGGCTGATCCACCGCGACATCAAACCCTCCAACATCTTGCTCGACGACCGCGACTTCGCTTACCTGATCGATTTCGGGATCGCCCGCGTCGCCGACGACACCCGCATGACCAAGACCGGCAACACGATTGGGACCTTCGCCTACATCGCACCGGAGCGCTTGGACGGCCAGGGCCAAGAGGACGCCCGCGTCGACATCTATTCGCTGGCGTGCGTGCTGTATGAATGCCTTGCCGGTGAGCCACCGTTTGGCGGCGATACGATGGCGCGCCTGGTTGCAGCGCACCTGAATACCCCGCCGCCGCGGCCGTCCATCACCCGGCCAGAAGTGCCTGCCCAGGTTGATGAGGTCATAGCAACCGGGATGGCTAAAGACCCCGAACAGCGCTACGCCTCCACCGTCGAGTTAGCCAACGCCGCCCACGACGCAATCACCACACCAATTGCCCTACCGGTACAAAATGAAGCCACTCGCACAGCTTTCGTGAGCAATCCCGGGCAGACTGTGCCATCAGAGGATGCTGCGGGGCAACCGGCCACCGATCGAAAGCTCGTCGCGACCCAAAAGGCTAGCGACCCAGCCTTGTCTCCACCGCTTGTGGATCCGTCGATTGGTGATCGAGGCCGAAGACGCCGCCGGATCACACTGGCGGGTGCGGCAGCGGTGATCGCCACAGTCGTCACTGTCGTCCTCGTCATGGTGTTCACCAACGGCAGCGAACGGGCCAACCGGAAGCCCGCCAACCCGGCGAGTGCGGCACCGGCGAACACCGGTCCCTTCACCGGCATTTACCGCGTCGACTTCGGCCCCTCCGCCACCGCTGGAAAACCGGATCCAGACGGGACGCCGTCAACCGGGCAGTGGGCTGTGCGTTCGGTATGTCGTTCCGCCGGTCTGCGTGGCAACAGCGACCGCGACCGGGGGACCTACCCTTCAGTCGGCATTCGTGTTCGACGACATCGGCGGACAGTGGCGTGCGGTCAGCGTCGCCTCAGTGGCGTTGCCGCCACCCGGCGTGTCAGGCTTCGACGGCTGCCAATTTCCCGGCGAATACTGGGCCTCCATCACGCTGGCCCCGCGAACCGACGGAACAATGGGCGGCCAATATCGCGCAGTGGGCCCCCCTCAGTGCGAAACTGAGCGAACTGTCACCTTCACCCGGATCGGAGACGTTGACCTCAACAGTCTTCTGGACCCGGCTACCGAACCGGTGCGCGTTGCATCCCCGGCCGCTGCGTGGCACGGCCGCTACCGCGCAACGAAAACAGGGGGCAACAAGCGCCCATATTCGTGGAATGGCAGCATTCAGACCGACTGTCTTCGGACGGGCGAACGTTGCGCCAGTTATGACTCTAGCGACACGGGATCCAGCCTGTATCTCTTTGCGGACGGAAAATGGGTTTACAACTTTGACGGCACGACCCCATGCAGCGGCGGCGGGTCCAATCCAACAGAAACCTATTGGGAATTTCCGCTGCCGCAGCCACTGCAAGACCCGATTACTTTGTTAACTGGCCACGGACACGTGCGGGAAGCCGGCAGCAATTCCTGTTCCGGCGCATATGACCAAGAGGTGAAATATGAACGCACCGGCGACTAAATAGCCTGGCACTGTTGCACGTTAACGCCCGTGCGCCTCAACGGTGGCGTTGGTTAGGTTCGGTCGACGCGAATCAACGTGCTCTTGCCGCGGTCAATAATGTCGTTGTCGTCAACGGCATCCACTTCTGTCTTGACTCTTCAAACATTCTCCCCGCCAACAGCTCCCAGCAGATCGCCGCCAAAGTGCCGAAAATGTCGGCGACACGCAACCGCGTGCGTCGAAACGCGCCGATCTGCAGAGCATCCGACGGCGCGGAGGGTACGCCTCAGCCCCCGCCGCGCCGCTGCCGCGCCGACCGTTCCGCGCATTGAGCGCGCGAAGCCGATTATGGTGCCTCAACGTGAATAAGCCCCAAAGAGGGCCTCTGGTCATGCGATCCAGTATGCGCCCAAATCCCTTGGAGAGCAGTGTGTTCCGCGCGCCCAAACCGCCCTGACGCGCAATGGGTCTCGCGAGTATCGAAATAACTTGCTGCACAACGAGAAACGAGGATTCAATGTATGTTCCTGCGAAACTGCCCAAAATGTGGTTCTGCGCTGGTCAAGACCCCAAAAGGCGGTAGGCTCACAAGTTGGTGTTGCGAAGGCTGTAAGCGCAGCGGTGAAAGTGAGATGGACATGAAAGCGCTGCCGCAGCAGGGGCAGCGCCTCCACCAACTCCACGACTGGGCGGGTCCAGCCGTGCGTGATGACAACGGGGATGGCGCGCCGGGCGTCCGATCGGGCGTGCAGGAGGTGCACCCGTTGGCTGGCGGCCTCGGTGACGAACGACCCGATGGCGTTGACCTCGGCCTCGGTGGTTCGCCAGTCGTAGCGGTGCAGCCAATGGTCGACCACGGGTTTGAGGAAACCCTGGTCGATGCCGTAATCCCAAGCCGTTCCAGCGATTTCGGCCTGGCCAGCGGGCATTGCCGAGGCGATGGCGAAGGTCGTCGAGCTGCGCCTCATCGACTTTGATGACTAACGGTTCCACCATCATTGCTCTCCGGAGCCTTCCAGGTAGGCGACCAGAGCGTTGGTCAGGCCCCGCCGCGCCATGTCGAGGTCGGCGTAGGAGCCCAGTTGGCGCTCGGACACCAGACCGCGCAGCGCGCCGGGGATGAGGGCGGCCACCTCGCGCACCCGGTTCGGGTCGACGGCGAGGTCGGCGAACGCGCTCTGGCACGTTTGCAGCCAGCTCTTGCCCCAGGACACCAGCTCGGCGGCGGTGCGCGGGTAGAGGCGTTCGAGCTCGTCGGGGTCGCGGGGTAAGGTCGCCCGCAGGTTTTCGATCGCGCGGGCATCCCTCGATGTCGCCAAGCCGTGATAAAGGGTGTCGATGATGGCGCCGACCCGCTCGTGCAGTGGCGCGTCCGGTCGGGCGGTGGTCGACAGCGTCGACAGTGTCGCGGCCCGCCGCTCGGCGGTGCGATGCAGCACCGCGGCCCAGAAGCCGTCGGTGTCTCCGAACTGGTATTGCACTGCCCCCCAGGTGGCGCCGATCTCTTTGGCGATGCGATTGGCCGACACCGAACCCGGGTCGCCCGAGGCCAGCGACTTGAGCGCGGCCTCCAGCATGCTCTCGCGGGTCGCGTGGCCACGCCGGTTGGTGCGCCTGCCCTCCACTCCTACCCCGGCAACCTGGCCCGTCACGTGATCGATCCTATGGTCTCGACTTGCATTTTCATAGAGGGTACTGTGATTTTGACGCCGAGGAGGACAGCTCACATGGCCAACTCAGATGGCTAAGCCGCCGCTGTCGATGAAGCCGACCGGATGGTTCCAGGTTGCCTGGTCCGACGAGATCGGCATCGGAGATGTCCACAAGATGAAGTACTTCGACCAGGAGATGGTCGCCTGGCGGTCTGCGTCGGGCCAGCTGACGGTGATGAACGCGTACTGCGAACACCTCGGCGCCCACCTGGGTTACGGCGGCAAGGTCGTCGGCGAGGTGCTGCAGTGCCCGTTCCATGGGTGGCAGTGGAACGAGCAGGGCCGCAATGTCTGCATCCCGTATCAGGATCGGCCCAACCGCGGCAGGCGCATCCGCACCTACCCCGTCGTGGAGCGCAACGAGTCGGTGTACATCTGGCACGACGTCGAGGGCCGCGAGCCATACTTCAACGCGCCGGACGTGTTCGCCAGCTTCCAGGACGGCAGCGGCGCCGAGCATTACTACCCGCAGCAGCGGTTCTACCGGGAGGGCCTGGAACTGCACCCGCAGTACGTGCTCGAAAACGGGGTGGATTTCGCGCACTTCAAGTACGTGCACAACACCCCGATCGTGCCGGTCTTCACCCGCCACGACTTCGAGCGCCCCGTGTCCTTCGTCGACTTCACCATCACGTTCGAAGGTGACGACGGTCAACGGATCGAGGACGTCAACAGTGGCGTCGAGGCGATCAACGGTGGGTTGGGGGTCGCGGTGACCAAGAGCTGGGGCATGGTCGACAACCGGACCATCTCCGCGGTCACCCCGGTCGACGAGGCCACCTCCGACGTCCGGTTCATGGTCTACATCGGCCGGAAGTCGGGGAAGGATCCGGCTGGGGCGGAGGCGAAGGCGCGGGAATTCGGGCAGGCGGTAATCGCACAGTTCGAGCAGGATGTCCACATCTGGCAGCACCAGCGCTACTCGGATCCACCGGCGCTGGCCCCCGACGAGTACCGCGGCTTCACCGCAATTCGTAAGTGGGCCAAGCAGTTCTATCCCGACGGCAGTGTCGGGATCCCAGAAAGGCTGGAACATCGATGAATGCACCCGCAAGACCTATCCGCGTCTTCCAGGTTGGCACCGGAAACGTCGGTTCGGAGATGATCAAGCGGATCGCCGCGCAGCCCGACCTTGAACTCATTGGCGTGCACTGTTATTCGCCGGAGAAAGTCGGGCGCGATGCCGGTGAGCTCGCGGGCATCGCGCCCAACGGGGTGACGGCCACCGGCAGCGTCGAGGACATCATTGCGGCCAAGCCTGACGTCCTCACCTTTCATGGGGTGTTTCCCGACGAGGATCTCTACGCGCAGGTGCTTGAGGCGGGGATCAATATCGTCACCACCGCCGATTGGATCACCGGCTGGCATCGCGACAAAAACCACCCGCACCCTTCGGGCAAGCCCGTGACCCAGCTCCTTTCCGAGGCCTGCGAAAAAGGCGGCGCAACCTTCTACGGCACCGGGATGAACCCGGGCCTCAACCAGATCCTGGGCGTGGTGTGCTCGGCCGGCGTCGCCGAGATCGAGAACATCACCACCATCGAATCCGTCGACGTGTCCTGCCACCACTCGCGCGACACCTGGATCGAGGTCGGATACGGCCAGCCGGTCGACCAACCGGACATCCCGGCGAAGCTGGAGAAGTACACCCGCGTCTTCGCCGACAGCGTGCTGATGATGGCCGACTGCTTCGACCTGACGCTCGACGAGGTCACGTTCAGCTACGAGCTGGGCGCGTGCACCAAGGACGTCGACCTGGGCTGGTACACGCTGCCCAGGGGATCGCTGGGCGGCAACTACATCAAGTACCAGGGCATGGTCGGCGGGATTCCCCGCGTCGAGACGCATCTGGAGTGGCAGATGACCCCGCACACCGATCCCAGCTGGAACATCAAGGGCTGCTACATCACTCAGGTCAAGGGTGACCCCTGCGTCTACAACAAGCACATGATCTTCCCGAAGCGCGGCGTCGACCTGTCCAACCCGGACAACTTCGCCTCCATCGGCATGACGATTACCGGCATGCCCGCGCTGGCCGCGATCACGTCCGTCGTCGCCGCGCCTCCGGGCCTCATCACCAGCGCCGACCTGCCGCTGCGCGCATTCGCGGGACGGTTCAAGGAGTAGCTTCATCGCCCTCCTTGAATAGCCGCTCCGGGTGGTGATAGTCGTTGGTCCGCGTCCCGCGGTCCAGATGCGGCGGCGGGATCCATTCGGTGCGGCCGTCGGGGAGTTTCCTTGTCTGCCAACCTTCGTCGATCAGTTTGTGGTTGGGACTGCACAAGCTCTGTGGATCAACGCCGGACTGTGGATAACCGACGTAGAGGGGTCGGGCGGACCGCCCGACCCCCCACGCCACTACCTAGATACAAATCACCGGCTGCCAGCTGACGCGTTGCCGCGGTCGTTCTGGGCCTTGTCCGCGTCACCGACACCGCGCCACGCCTCGGAGAAGTCGACGCCGCCGGTCGGTTGCCCGTTGGAACCGGCGCTCGGCTTGGCCGTGAACATGCTCGTCAGCATCTGGTAGAGCGGGCCGACCGCACCGATGATCTCGGCCAACCCTTGGCCACCGTTGAGGATGTTGAGGTTGGCGCCCTGCAGACCCAGGCCCTGTGCCAACTCGCGGGCGATCTGTGGCATGACCTCGACGCGCTTGGCCTCGATCTGTGCGCTGTTGTTGGCGGCCAGGGCTTCGGCCTTGGCGAGGTCACCTTCGGCTTCGGCCAGACCGAACGCCCGCTTAGCGGCGGCCTCGGCTTCGCCCTCGGCCTGGCGGGCGGCCGCCTTGGCCTCGCCCTCGGCGCGGGTGGCTTCGGCGTTGAAGGTGGCGGCGTCGCGTTTGGCCTGAGCGTCGAGTTTGACCCTGGCCGCGGCGGCCTCGGCTTGCTTCACCTGACGGGTTGCCTCCGCCGTGGCCTCGAATTCGGCACGTTTGGCGGCAGCTTCAGCCGCGCTGGTCTGCGCGTCGGCCTCGATACGCACCCGACGTGCGGCCGCCTCGGCGGGCTTGATCTGCTCGGTGACCAGCTCACGCTCCTTCAGGATTGCGTTGGTGTCGGCCACGGCCTGCCGGCGCTCGGCGACCTGCCGCACCACGTCAGCTTCGGCGAGTTGGCCGGCAGCGGCGGCCTCGGCATTAGCCTTATCCACCTCGGACTTGATGGTGGCCTGCTTCAGTTGGGTCTCGCGGATCTGGTCGGCCTGCTTGCGCTGGCTTTCCTGCAGAGCCTGAGCCGACTCCTGTTCGGCCTTGGCTCGGGCGATCGCGGCGTCTCGCTGGGCCTCGGCGAGATGAGGCGCGGCGAGGTTGTCGAGGTAGCCGATGTTGTTGTCATCGAAGTGCTCGATCTGCAGCGAGTCCACGGTCAGCCCGAGCTTGCTCATCTCGAACTGCGAGTGCTTGAGGATTTCTTCGGCGAGCGCATCCCGGTTGCGATGGATGTCCACCACCTTCATCGCGCCGACGATCGAGCGCAGGTGACCCGCAAAGATCCGTTGGGTCATCGACTCCATCTCGCCCTTGCGCTGCTCACCCAGGAAGCGTTGGGCCGCGGCGTTTACAGACGGGATATCGGACTGGACCTTGAACGCGGCCACCGCCTTGAGGTTGAGCGTGATGCCCTCGGTGCTCCGGCAGCGCTCCTCGACCTCGACCGTATGCAGGTCCAGACCCAAAAAGCCCACCTTGCGGAATCCGGGCATTACCCAGGCACCGTGACCGATGACGACCCGGAACGTGGCGCCTTCGGTCTTCTGTTTACCGCCGGAGATCAGCATGGCCTGATCGGGTCGCGGTACTCGGTAACCGAGCATTTCTTTCTCCTTTTTACTATTTCTCGTTTTTGTGCTTACGAGGGCTGTCGCCGCCGACGCCGCGAAGATCTCGCGAGAATCGCGTCGGGCGGCTCGTGCCCGTCGTAGTCATGGTTGTGGTCGGATCGGCGCGAAGAGGCGCCGACCGGGGCGACGCCTTCCGCGCATGCGTGTCGGTACGCATGATGAGCAGCGCCGCAGGCGCCGTAATCCTGGCGATGGGACCACTGCTCACCAGTGAAGACCTCGGGGCGGTGCAGGGCAACACCTAGTGCCACGGAATCGAACGCCACGAGTAGAACTGGCCGGTGCCGATGTCGTGGACGCCCGACCCGTCCCAGTAGTAGTCGTGGCAGACGCCGGCGTCCCAGGGAATCGGTCGGCCCGCCGGGTAGGCGTCGCCTGGGCACCACCTAGTGCAGGCCTGCAACCTCGGGCAGACGGGATCGGCCTGAGCGGAAGGCGCGCCAACCAAATTCGCCAGCCCCAAGCCGGCCCACACCAGCACAGGTGCGGCAAACCCCACGATCCCCGCCTTAATGAACATCACGTCGACTCCCTGGTTAGGTTCAAGAGTAAGTACTGACCTGGGTAGGTTGCCGCATTCAAATTGCTAGATCTTCGCGACTTTCTTGCGGAATTCTTGCGCCAGGTGCATAGGACCAACGACTGTGCGAGATCCGCCCGGACATGCCCGGGCTAGGGTGAAACCCATGCGGGTAGGCGTGCTCGGAGCCAAAGGCAAAGTCGGTTCGACCATGGTGGGGGCGGTGCAGGCCGCCGGGGACCTGACCCTTGCCGCGGAAGTGGACCTCGGCGACCCGCTGAGCCTGCTGACCGAGGGCAACACTGAGGTCGTCATCGACTTCACCCACCCGGGCGTGGTGATGGACAATCTAGAGTTCTGCATTGACAACGGAATTCACGCCGTGGTCGGCACCACCGGCTTCACCGCCGAGCGGCTCGAAAAGGTTGAGTCGTGGCTGGCCCAGAAACCCGATGCAGCAGTGCTGATCGCGCCGAACTTCGCGATCGGGGCGGTGCTGTCCATGCATTTCGCCAGACAGGCCGCGCCGTTCTTCGACTCGGCGGAGGTCATCGAACTCCACCACCCGCATAAGGCGGACGCCCCATCGGGCACCGCGGCGCGCACCGCGAAACTGATCGCCGAGGCACGAAAAGGCTTACCGCCCAACCCTGATGCCACCAGCACCGGCCTGCCCGGTGCCCGCGGCGCCGACGTCGACGGCATCCCCGTGCACTCGGTGCGGCTCGCCGGCCTCGTCGCCCACCAGGAGGTGCTGTTCGGTACCGAGGGCGAGACGCTCACCATCCGCCACGACAGCTTGGATCGCACCTCATTTGTGCCCGGCGTGCTGTTGGCGGTGCGCTGCATCTCCGAACGCCCCGGCCTCACCGTGGGCCTCGAGTCCCTGCTCAACCTGCAATGACCGATCCGCAATGAGCGAGGCGAGGCGCACCCTGCGCATCCAGTTGCTCATCGCGCTGATGTGCATGGCGATGCTGGTGTACTTCGTGCTGCTCGGCCGTATCGCGGTGGAACTGATCGGCTCGGGCCGCGCCGCTGCCGTCGGCCTGGGGCTGGCCCTGCTGATCATGCCGGGCATCGGGCTGTGGGCGATGATCGCCACCCTGCGTGCCGGGTTCGCCCACCAGAAGCTGGCCCGTTTAATCGCGGACGACGGAATGGAACTCGACGTCAGCACGCTCCCCAGGCGGCCGTCGGGCCGGATTCAGCGAGACGCGGCCGACGCGCTCTTCGACACCGTGCGCACCGAGGTGGAAGGCGATCCCGACGACTGGCGTCGCTGGTACCGGCTGGCCCGGGCGTACGACTACGCGGGGGATCGTCGCCGCGCGCGGGAAGCCATGAAGACGGCCTTGGATCTGCACGGGGTGCCACAAGGGAACCAATGAGCAAGACGCTGCTGATCGTCCACCACACTCCGTCGCCGTACTGCCAGGAGATGTTCGAGGCGGTCGTAGCCGGGGCGGGCGACCCAGAAATTGAAGGCGTGCAGGTTGTTCGGCGAGCGGCACTCACCGTCTCGCCGGTCGAGATGCTTCAGGCCGACGGCTACGTGCTGGGCAGCCCCGCCAACCTCGGCTACATTTCGGGGGCCCTCAAGCACGCATTCGACTGCGCCTACTATCAGCTGCTCGATTCGACCCGCGGGCGACCCTTCGGCCTGTATCTGCACGGCAATGAAGGCACCGAAGGAGCCGAGCGGGGCGTCACCGCCATCACTACCGGGCTGGGATGGGTGCAAGCCGCCGAGTATGTGCTGGTGTCGGGCAAGCCGAGCAAGGGTGACCTCGAATCGTGTTGGGAACTCGGGGCGACCGTCGCCGCTCAGCTGATGGGCTAGACGGGCTAGAAGGCGATCGAATGCTAGGTATAGGACGGCTTGAAGGCGTCGGCGGGCTGGGCCAGGGCCAATGCGGAGCTGGTGCCGAGGGGCCCGTGTTGGTCGAACAGCGTCGCGGCGCCGGTGGCCACACCGGCCGTGCCGTAATGGCTCTGCGCTGCCAGCCCGAGGTATTCACCGACGGGCAGCCGGCTCGCGGTGACGGTGTAGTCGGCGTTGATGTAGCGCAAACCACCTGTGCCCCAATGCGTAAGCGAGCTGGTGATATCGCCGATGAACGCCAGGCGGGTAAACGGTGTGAGCGGGTGGCCAGCCACCATCGGGCGGAACAACCGCGTCCACGCGTACTTCTGGGAGTGGGATTGCTCCCACTCGCCGGCCGCGATACCGGGGCTGCCCGCGACGGTTGCTCCGTACCCCCAGATGTGGAACGGCATGTCCGGCCGGAAGCCGCCGGAGTCGGTGGGAAGCGGTGGCATCTCGGCCGGGGACGACCACACCTCCCCGTCCGGGTGATCGCCTCGCCGCAGGAACAGGGCGCCCGCCCGCGCGACGATCTGCCCGTTCTGCACCAGGGTGCCGTCCACCAGCTTGATCCGCCGGCCTTCCCGCTGCACCGAGGTCCGAATCTGCACCGGTTCGAGCAAAACCGGACGCAACAGATCAACCGTGAGGCGCGCCGGCTGCAGATCGGGATCGATGCCGGATCGTTCTATCCCCCAACCCAACAGGCCCCCAACTGCCTGACCGCCCATTACCGCGCCCCACGGTCCCCGCGCCATCACGGTCGGCACATACGAGTCGCCGTCGACGGTGAAGAACGCCTCGGGCATGATGGCGGAGTCCTCGATCGTCACCGCTATCACGATAGGACACCGGACAGTAAGGACTGGGCATGCCACCAGTGATCGAAATTCCGCGCGGCCACAACCCCTTCCTGAGGGCGGGTGTTTCCCACGACACCAACGGCATTCCGCGCTACGACGGGTTGCCGGCCACGTTGATAGACATGCTCGCCGAGCACGTCAACCGCCGCCCGGACAGCGAGGCGCTGATCGAGCTCGGCGCCGGCCGACTCACCTACCGGCAGCTGTGGGACCGCGCGTCGCGAGTCGCCGGTGGGTTACGCGCGGCCGGTGTGCAACCGGGGGAGCGGGTGGCGGTGCGGTACCCCGCCGGCATCGACTGGGTGCTGGCGTTCTGGGGCACGGTGATGGCCGGTGGCGTTGCGGTAGCGGTCAATACGCGATCTGCGCAACCGGAGGTCGAGTTCGTGCTGTCCGACGCCGGAACGCGGTTGGATCTTGCCGCAGGCACCCCGCTGCCCGACGGTCATCCGTACGTCACCGAAAAGCTCGATCGCACAGACACTGCCGCACTGTTCTACACGTCCGGCACCACCGGTCACCCCAAAGGTGTGCCGACCACCCACGAGGCGTTCCTGACCAACACCGAGAACTCGCTCCGGTGTCTCGGACTACCGCGGGATGTCGGCGAGGGCCTGCGCACCCTCATCTCGGTCCCGTTGTTCCACGTGACGGGTTGCAACTCACAGCTTTTGGCAGCCATGCGGCTCGGCGGCGCATCGGTGATCATGCCCGCGCTCAACCTCGACGAATTGATCGCCACACTGCCCGCCGAGCGCATCTCGCTGATGGTGACCGTTCCGGCGGTATACGCGTTGTTGTTGCGGCACAAGGCGTTTTCCGGAGCGGACGTTTCCGGGGTCCGTTGGGTCGGCTACGGTGGTGCGCCGATCGCGCCGTCGCTGGTGCGGTCGGTGAAGGACGCGTTCGGGCAAGCCACGGTGTTCAACGGCTACGGTATGACCGAGACCGCCTCGCTGATGACCGTGCTGCCCGACGGGGACGCGGTCGAGCACGCCGACTCGGTCGGGTACGCGGTCCCCTCGGTGGACATCGGCGTGATCCCCTTTCTCGACGACGCCGGCTCAAGCGAACTAGTGGGCGAATTGGTCGCTCGCGGAGCCAATGTCACCACCGGGTACTGGAAGCGTCCGGAGGCCACCAGGGCCACCATCGTGGACGGCTGGTTGCATACCGGCGACGTGGTGCGCATCGATGACGCCGGTCGGGTGCACATCATCGATCGCATCAAGGACATCATCAACCGGGGTGGTGAGAACGTCTCCAGCGTCGAGGTCGAGGCGGCGTTGCTGGCCGCCCCGACGGTCGCGGACGCCTGCGTGCTGGCGGTGCCCGACGAGGTCATGGGGGAGAAGGTCGGAGCCGTGTTGTTCGGCGGCCAGGAGCGGATCGACGTGGCGGCGGTGCTCGACCACTGCCGCACACAACTCGCTGACTTCAAGGTTCCGCAATTTGTCACGGTGGTGGAGAGCCCGCTGCCCCGCAACGCCGGAGGCAAGCTGCTCAAGGGCAAGCTCCGCGAACAGGTACAGTGGGGCGAGCCGCTGCGATGAGCGGCGCGCTGCTGATCGCGAACCGCGGCGAGATCGCGCTTCGAATCATCCGCACGGCAACCGAATTGGGTGTGCAAACGGTCGCGGTCTACGCCGAAGACGACGCCGACACCCCGCACGTGCACGCTGCCGATGAGGCGATCGGTCTCGCCGGCACGGGTCCGCAAGCCTACCTGGACCAGGCCGCGATGCTGGCTGCGGCCAAGAAGGCCGGCGCCCAGATGATTCATCCCGGGTACGGGTTCTTGTCCGAGAACCCCTTATTCGCGCGGGCCTGCGTAGCAGCCGGCTGCACGTTCGTGGGGCCGGACGCCGACGTGCTCGAGACCGTCGGCAACAAGTCTTCGGCGCGCGCCGCCGCGGCGGGCGCCGGGGTGCCGGTGCTGCCCGCGACCGAAGGCCCGAGCAGCGTCGCCGACGTCCACGCATTCTTCGCCGCCCAGGACGGCGCCGTCATGATCAAGGCGCTTGCCGGCGGTGGCGGTCGTGGCATGCGGAGGGTGGACAGCGCCGATCAGATCGACGACGCGTATCGCCAATGCGCCGCGGAGGCGCAACTGGGCTTCGGCGACCCGGCGGTTTTCGCCGAGGCGATCCTCGACGCGGCGCGCCACATCGAGGTGCAGATCGTCGCCGCACCGGCCGGGCCCCGAACGCATGCGCTTGCCGTCGGCGACCGCGACTGCAGCATCCAGCGCCGCTACCAGAAGGTCGTCGAAATCGCGCCCGCCCAAGGGCTTTCGGATAGATTACGCCGCGGCTTGCACGAAGCCGCTGCCCGGCTGTGCGCCCGGGTCGGCCTGCGCGGGCTGGCCACCGTCGAATTCCTGGTCTCCGGTGAAAGGTTCGTCTTCCTGGAGATCAACCCACGCATTCAGGTGGAACATCCGATCACCGAGGAGACAACCGGGGTAGACCTGGTGGCCGCGCAGTTGGCCATCGCCGGTGGTGCGTCCTATTACCAGCTCGGTCACCTGCTGGGCCTGCCGGCCGGAATCGCCTCCGACGGTGACGAAGTCATCGGGGAGCCCGCGGCCCGGCGGGGCATCGCCATTCAGGCCCGGGTCAACATGGAGACGTTCGCCGCCGACGGGTCGGTCGTGCCCGCGGCGGGGACGCTGACGGTGTTCTCGCCGCCCGGCGGTCCGGGCGTGCGCGTCGACACCTACGGCCGGCCGGGGCTGGTCGTCAGCCCGCGGTACGACTCGCTGCTGGCCAAGGTGATCGCGCACACCCGCGGGTCGGAGTTCGGCGCGGCGCTGCGCAAGACGCGGACCGCGCTGGCCGAGTTCGGAATTGAGGGCGTCCGCACCAACGTCGGCTTCCTGCGGGAGTTGCTGTCCGACGGCCAGATCCGTCGGACCTACAGGACGGCGCCGTGACGACGGGCTTCCTCGACCGCAAGCTTCCCGAGTTGGCGGCCGCCACGCTGTCGCACCAGCACGACACGCGGTCAGCGGCCGTCGAGCTGTACCCGGGCGAGGAAGCGCTGCGCGCGCAACTGGCCGGCACCGTGGTCGAAATCGCGCCGGAAAGCGCCGAGTTCGCCGCCGGCGACCAACTGGTCGTGCTCGAATCGATGAAGATGCAGCACGTGCTGGCCGCACCAGATGCGCTGCGCACGGTCCGCGGTCTGGTGACGCTCGGCCAGGTCGTCGGGACGGGTGACCCGTTGCTGGTCTTCACCCGCACCGGTGCCGGTGCCGACGGCGAATCAATCTCCGCTGCAGTTGATCTCGACCGATCCCGGGCCGACCTCGACGAGGTCACCGGCAGGCACCTGCTCACTCGCGACGAGGGCCGGCCGGCCGCCGTCGCCAAGCGACACCAGCAGGGTCGCCGCACCGCCCGGGAAAACATCACCGATCTGGTCGATCCCGGCAGCTTCGTCGAATACGGCGCGCTGACCATTGCCGCGCAGCGCAGCCGGCGCTCCGAAGAGGACCTGATCGCCAATACCCCGGCCGACGGCCTCGTTGCCGGCTTGGCGACCATCGGCGCCGACCGGTTCGGGCCGGCGGCGGCCGAGGTGGTGGTGGTGTCCTATGACTACACGGTGCTGGCCGGCACGCAGGGCATGCGCAACCACGCCAAAACCGATCGTGTCTTCGAGTTGGCCGTCCGAAAAGGGCTGCCGGTGCTGCTGTTCGCCGAGGGGGGCGGCGGCCGGCCCGGCGATACCGACGTGGGCGGGCACGCGGGACTGGACGTGCCGACCTTCCGGACGCTGGCCGGGCTGAGCGGCCGGGTGCCGTTGGTGTCGATCGTCTCCGGTCGGTGCTTCGCGGGCAATGCCGCGCTGGCCGGGGTGTGCGATGTGATCATCGCGACGCCCGACGCCAACATCGGGATGGGTGGGCCCGCGATGATCGAAGGCGGCGGGCTCGGGGTGTACCCACCGGAGGCGATCGGACCCATTGACGTACAACGGCACAACGGTGTGGTCCACCTGGTCGCCCGCGACGAGGCGCACGCGGTGTCATTGGCCAAGCGCTACCTGTCGTACTTCCAGGGCAGCATGCACGATTGGGCGGCCCCGGATCCGCGGCTGGCGCGGCATGTGGTGCCGCAGAACCGGTTACGTGCCTACGATGTGCACCGGGCGATCGAGTCGATCGTCGACGTCGGCTCCGTACTGGAACTGCGGCCCGACTACGGCGTTGGCATCGTCACCGCGCTCGTTCGCGTCGAGGGTGTGGCATATGGGTTGATTGCCAACAGCAGTCACCATCTCGGCGGCGCCATCGACGCCGAGGCGGCGGACAAGGCCGGCGACTTCCTGGCCCTGTGCGAGTCGTTCAGGTTGCCGGTGATTTCGCTGTGCGACACCCCCGGCTTCATGGTCGGCCCGGACGCCGAAAAGGATGCCGCAGTGCGCCGATTCGGCCGGATGTTCATCGTCGGAGCGAAACTGACCGTCCCGCTCGGCATGATCATCTTGCGCAAGGGTTACGGACTGGGCGCGATGGCCATGGCCGGCGGCTCTTTTCATGCGCCCCAGTTCACGATCGCCTGGCCCACCGGCGAGATCGGCGGCATGGGCCTGGAAGGCGCTGTGCGGCTTGGGTTCAGCAAGGAGCTGGCCGCCGCGACGGATCCGGCCGCGCGCCAAAAACTGTTCGATCGCCTCGTCGAGGCTGCCTACCAGCATGGCAAGGCGCTGCGGTCGGCCACCACTTTCGAACTGGATGACGTCATCGACCCCGCGGAGTCCCGGTCCTGGATTGCCAGGCTGCCGGGACCTGCGGGAGTCGTGCATTAACCGTGCATTCCGCTGGTCAACAGGGGGTCAGCCGTGGCCGCCGCCGCAAATGCCGCGCAACACATCCGCTGCCACCCGGCGCGCCGCCGGGACCCGCGTTCTGGCCACCGGAGCCGCAACCGACGCCCGTTGACGCAGCCTTGGCCGCCCGGAGTGCCACCGGGGCCGTTGTTCACGCCGCCGGAGCCGCAGTTGCCGTTGGCGTCGCAGCCGCCGCCGCCCGGGTCGTCCTTGAAGACGACATGGGTGGATGCCGGGGTGGTCATCGCTGGTCCGGCCGCAAAGGTATCGGCCGCTGCCGCGGGCGCAGCGGCGATGGCTGCAGCGACAGCCCCAGCTACCACCAGTGGTTTCATGAGGTTTAATTTCGCTAACATTCGTGTCGCATACCACGCCTATCCCCGTACAAAACGTTCCCGACAAAACATTGCACGAAAAAGCGGGCGCAGCCGGTGCCTTTCGCTGGTGGAGTCCGGCCACCGACACGACAGAAGGCATGACGAAATGACCACATTGGATCTGAGCGGCCGGACCGCGATCATCACGGGTGCCTCGCGCGGAATCGGGCTGGCGATCTCGCAGCGGCTCGCCGCGGCGGGCGCCAACGTGGTGCTGACCGCCCGCAAGCAGGAGGCGGCCGAGGCGGCCGCCGCGCAGGTGGGCGAGGGGGCCGTGGGCGTCGGCGCGCACGCCGTCGACGAGGACGCGGCCCGGGCGTGCGTGGACCTCGCCGTGCAGCGGTTCGGCCGCGTCGACATCTTGATCAACAACGCGGGAACTAACCCGGCGTTCGGGCCGCTGATCGACCAGGACCATGCCCGCTTCACCAAGATCTTCGACGTCAACCTGTGGGCGCCGCTGTTGTGGACCTCGCTGGTCGTCAAGTCGGGGATGGGCGAGCACGGTGGCGCCATCGTCAACACCGCGTCGATCGGCGGCATGCACCAATCCCCGGGCATGGGCATGTACAACGCCACCAAGGCCGCGCTCATCCACGTCACCAAGCAGTTGGCGCTGGAACTCTCGCCGCGCATCCGGGTCAATGCGATCTGCCCCGGGGTGGTTCGCACCAGGCTGGCCGAGGCCCTGTGGAAGGACCACGAGGATCCGCTGGCGTCGTCCATCGCGCTCGGACGCATCGGTGAGCCGGTCGACGTGGCCGAGGCGGTCGCATTCCTGGTTTCGGACGGCGCCAGCTGGATCACCGGCGACACGATGGTTATCGACGGCGGTCTGCTGCTGGGGCCCGCGCAGGGGTTCCAGTCTCAACCGGGCGGCAGCCAATGAGCCAACCAATCAGCACCGACGCCATCGCGACCGATCTGGATGCCCGGATAACGGCGCTACTGGACGAGCACGACCCGGCGAGCACCGAGCCGCGGGATTTCCTGGGCGCGCAGTTTGACGCCGGCCTGGCCTGGGTGCACCTGCCGGTCGGATTCGGCGGGCTGGACTTGCCGCGCACCGCTCAGGAACGTGTCGACGCCAGGCTGGGCGCCGCGGGTGCGCCGGTGCGCGGCACCGTGAAGAACTACATCGGCATGGGCATGGCGGCACCGACGATCGCCGCGTTCGGGACCGACGAACAGAAGCTGAGGTTCCTGCGCCCGTTGTTCACCGGTGAGCAGATCTACTGCCAATTGTTCAGCGAGCCCGGTGCCGGATCGGATCTGGCTGCGGCGGCCACGCGCGCGGTCCGCGACGGCTCGGGAAATGGGGAATGGATTGTCAACGGGCAGAAGGTGTGGACCTCGCAGGCGCAACACGCGAGCATGGCCATCCTGGTCGCCCGCACCGACCCGACGGTGCCCAAACACGCCGGCCTGACGTACTTCCTGATCGACATGACCCAACCCGGTGTCGAGGTGCGGCCACTGCGCCAGATCACCGGCGAGGCGGAATTCAACGAGGTCTTCCTTACCGACGCGCGGGTGCCGGATGCCAACCGGCTCGGTCCCGAGGGCGGCGGCTGGCGGGTTGCGACCACGACGCTGAACAACGAGCGGGTCGCCATCGGGGCGGGCTCGCGCGCTCCGCGCGAGGGCGGCCACGTCGGCAAGGTCGCCGCGGCGTGGCGAAGGAAGCCGGCGCTGCGCGATCCCGCGATGCACGACGAGCTGATGCGGCTGTGGGTCGAGGCGGAGGTTTTACGGCTGACGGGGGAGCGGCTGCGGCAGCAGGCCGCCACTGGTCAACCCGGCCCGGAGGGTGCCGGCATGAAAGTGGCTTTTGCCCGTGTGGCGCAAGCGATCTCGGGACTCGAGATCGAGCTGCACGGCGAAGCGGGGCTGCGCTATGACGACTGGACCATGATCAGGCCCGAAACGGTCGACCTGATCGGCCGCGGCCCCGGCTATCGCTATCTGCGCGCGCGCGGCAACTCCATCGAGGGCGGGACGTCGGAGATCTTGCGCAACACCATCGCCGAGCGCGTTCTCGGCTTGCCCGGCGAACACCGCGTCGACAAAACCGCCGCCTTCAAGGACTTGGATAGGTGAGCTCGGTGAGCAAGGTGAGCCCCATGAGCCCCGAGAGCAACGCGGACCTGCTGTATTCCGACACCGAGGAGGCGCTGCGGGACAGCGTTCGCCGGCTGTTCGCCGACCGGTGCCCACCGGAGTCGGTCGCCTGCGCCTACGATGTGAATAGCTCTGCACCCCAAGACTTTTCAGACGTGTGGCGCGTGCTTGCCGTCGATCTTGGGGTGGCGGGGCTCTTGGTGCCCGAATCGCTCGGTGGCGCCGGCGCGAGCGCTCGCGAGGCCGCGGTCGTCATGGAAGAAATCGGCCGTGCCGTCGCCCCGGTACCGTTCTTTTCCAGCGCGGTGCTCGCCACCGTCGCGCTACTGGGCGCCGGTGACACCCAGACGGTGTCCACGCTGGCCTCCGGCGAGATGACGGCGGCGCTGGTGGTGCCGCTGTCCACCGCGCCGGGCGCGCCGGTCATGTGTGCGGACATCGGCGCCGACGGCCTCACCGGACTGATCAGCACCGTCGCGGGGGCAACCGAGGCCGACGTGCTGGTGGTGCCGGTCGCCGGACCGGACGGACCCGAGCTGCATACCGTCGCGCGGTCGGCGGCCGGTGTCGAGGTATCGCCGGTGCTGGCGCTCGATATGACCAGACCGCTGGCGGACGTGCGATTCGCGGGGGCGGCGTCGACGCTCGTCGGCCCCGGGATCGCCGCGCTCGAGGCGGCACTGGAAACCGGGGCGGCGGTGCTCGCGTCCGAGCAACTCGGGGTGGCGCAGTGGTGTTTCGACACCACGCTGGCTTATACCAAGGAGCGCAAGCAGTTCGGCCGCCTCATCGGCTCGTATCAGGCGATCAAACACCGGCTCGCCGACGTGTGGTTCGAAGTGAGCGCCGCCACGGCGGCGGCGCGCTATGCCGCCGACACCTGCGCCAGGGGAGACGCGGACGCGGCCGTGGCGGCCGCACTCGCGCAGGCCTATTGCAGCGGCGTCGCCGTGCATCTCGCCGAGGAGTGCGTGCAACTGCACGGCGGTATCGGGATGACCTGGGAGTATCCCGCCCACCTGTATCTGAAGCGGGCCAAGAGCGACCAGTTGGCGCTCGGCACCGCCTATCGACACCGGGCCCGGCTGGCCGAGCTGGTCGACCTGCCGGTGAGCTAACCCGAGCTAACCCGGGGGTTAGTCCGGCAGCGAGGCGAAGGTCTCGGCCATAGCCGCCCAATGCCGCTCGGCGGCCGCCTCGTCGTAGGGCTGGTTGTCCGGGACCGCGAAGCCGTGTGCCGCGTGATACCACTCGATGGTGTGCCGCACGCCCGCCGCCGTCAGCGTCTTGTCCAGCTGTTCGGCGTGCTCTGCGGTGAACGACGCGTCGTTCTCGGCGCCGCCCACGTACACCGTGGCCGTCATCTTCTCGGCCAGCAGGTGCGGGCTGTCCGCGGTGTCGGATACCAGGCCGCCGCCGTGGAAGGACGCCGCGGCGGCGACGCGGTCGGGAAGACGCCCGGCCAACGTCACCGAGATGCGCCCACCCATGCAGTAGCCGCACACGCCGAATCGCTCGCCGACCACCTCGGGGCGAGCGGCCAGGTAGTCGAAGAGCGCGGCGGCGTCGCTGGTGATTTTGTCCGCTGTCAGGCCGCCGATCATGGAAAACAGGCGGCTGCGCTCCTTTTCGTCGCCGAACACGCTCGCCATGTCGAACGGGGCCCAATCGCCGCTGCGGTAGTAGACGTCGGGCAGCAACACCGCGTAGCCAGCTCCGGGGCCGGAGCTGGCCAGCCTGGCCGCCATCCCGTAGAACGTGTCGCGCACACCGCCGGCGTCGGGGAACATGACCACGCCGGGCCAGGGTCCGGACCCGTCGGGGGTGAAAAGGTGGATGGGGCAGGTGCCATCGGGAGTGGTGACGGTATCGCTGATCTTCGGCATGGCCTCCGTTCTACTCCCGGCGCCCGCGGTTAAGCTGACCACGTGCCGATTCCCCAGCCCTACGAGGACTTGCTCCGGCTGGTGCTCGAGACGGGTACGGCCAAAGCCGACCGTACCGGCACCGGAACCCGCAGCCTGTTCGGCCAGCAGCTGCGCTATGACCTGTCGGCTGGCTTCCCGCTGCTGACCACCAAGAAGGTGCATTTCAAATCGGTGGTCTACGAGTTGCTGTGGTTTCTGCGCGGCGACTCCAATGTCGCCTGGCTACAGGAACACGGAGTCAGCATCTGGGACGAATGGGCCAGCGACACGGGCGATCTTGGGCCGATCTATGGGGTGCAGTGGCGATCGTGGCCGACGCCGACCGGCGAGCACATCGACCAGATCAGCGCCGCGCTGGATTTGCTGCGTACCGACCCGGACTCGCGGCGCATCATCGTGTCGGCCTGGAACGTCGGCGAAATCCCGCAGATGGCGCTGCCGCCGTGCCACGCCTTCTTCCAGTTCTACGTCGCCGACGGACGGCTGAGCTGTCAGCTTTATCAGCGCAGCGCCGACCTGTTTCTGGGGGTGCCGTTCAACATCGCCAGCTACGCGCTGCTCACCCACCTGATGGCCGCCCAGGCGGGCCTCTCGGTCGGCGAGTTCGTCTGGACCGGCGGTGACTGCCACATCTACGACAACCACGTCGAGCAGGTGCGGCTGCAGCTCACCCGCGACCCGCGGCCGTATCCGGAACTCTTTCTTGCGCAACGGGATTCGATCTTCCAATACACCTATGAAGACATCGTCGTAAAGAACTATGATCCGCATCCCGCGATAAAAGCGCCCGTCGCTATATGAGCCCTGTATGACCGAGGTGGGCCTGGTCTGGGCTCAGTCGACGTCCGGTGTGATCGGCCGCGGCGGCGACATCCCGTGGCGGGTGCCCGAGGATCTGGCCCGCTTCAAACAGGTGACCATGGGCCACACGGTGGTGATGGGCCGGCGGACCTGGGATTCGCTGCCGGCCAGGGTTCGGCCGCTGCCGGGGCGCAGAAACATCGTGCTGTCCCGTCAGGCCGATTTCGTAGCCGACGGAGCCGAGGTGCTCGGCTCCCTCGAAAACGCCCTTGCCGGGCCCGAGACGTGGGTGATCGGCGGCGCGGAGATCTATGCGCTGGCGCTGCCGCACGCCAGCCGGTGTGAGGTCACCGAGGTGGACATCGACCTGCCGCGCGACGACGACGACGCGGTGGCCCCGGTGCTCGACGAGGCGTGGCGGGGTGAGACAGGGGAGTGGCTGGTCAGCCGCACCGGGCTGCGGTACCGGTTTCACACCTACCGTCGGGCCTGAATCGCTGCTGCCTGCGCCGACGGCGTGGCCTGACATACTCGATTCCAGGGTCGGTCTCACCGGATCTACCAGGCGTTCGGAGAAGGGGGAATTGGCAGTGACAACCGAACCCGCAAAGGCATTCTCGCGCAGGTTCACGGGCTATGACCCGGCCGCGGTCGATGCCCACATAGAGATGCTGACCGCCAAGCAGCAGTTGCTACTCGACGACGTCGCAAGCCTGAGGGCCCGGCTCAGGGAGGCCGGCGAGGAAGCAGCCGCGCTGCGGAAGGAAGTCGCCGTCCTGACGGACACCTCACCGGCGCCCCACGCGATGCAGCAACGGATGGCGAAGATGCTGCGGCAAGCGGTCGACGAAGTTTCCGAGATGCAGGCCGAGGCGCGGGCGGAGGCGGAGGCGCTGATCGCGGCGGCCGAAGCCGAGGCCGAGGCCGAGAAGCGAAAGCACGAAGACGTGTTCGCGGACATGGTCGCGCAGCGAGAAGCCTTGGCGTCCGAACATCGGGAGACCAAGGAAAAGCTCGAAGCCGAACTGGCCAGCCTGCGCGCCGACGCCGAGCAGGAGCGTGAGCAGCTCCTCGCCGACGCGAGGCAGCGGGCCGATCAGTGTCGTGAGCAGGCGTGGCGAGCCGTGGCCGAGGCGGGTCAGCAACGAATCAAGGTCCTAGAGCAGCTGGTTGGGGTATACCGTGACCTGGAAGCGGTTCCGGCCGCGCTCGAGTCGGCCTACCAAGAGCAGAAGAATCCCGAAGACTAAAGCCTCTCCTGTCGGGGATGCCCGGTATTCTCGGCCCCGTGTCGATCCGCATCGGTTCGCTGACCGCCGCGCAGGCCCGGCGGATCGCCGTTGCGGCGCAAGGTTTTAGCGAGCCGCGGCCCGGCGGCAAGATCGGCCGCGCCCAGCTGCGGCGGCTGATCTCGCGAATCCAAGTGCTGCAATTGGATTCGGTCTCGGTGGCGGTGCGTGCCCATTACGCGCCGGTGTTCAGCCGGCTCGGCCCCTACGACCGCGAGGCGCTGGACCGCGCGGCGTGGGGCCCGGCCAGGACGCGACTACTGGCCGAATACTGGGCGCACGAGGCCGCGTTGATGTCCGTCGACGACTGGCCGCTGCTGCGCTGGCGCATGCGCGAATACCGGCACGGCCGTTGGGGGACCCACATCGTCAAGGACAACCTGGAGCTCGTCGACAAGATCGTGGCCGCCGTGGGCGAGCTGGGGCCCAGTACCGCCGGGCAGATCGAGGCGCATCTGTTCGCCGAGCCGCGTTGGGTCGAGGGGGACCCCAAAAAGGCGTGGTGGGGCAGCCGCAGCGACACCAAGTGGGTCGCCGAGGCGCTGTTCGCGTCCGGTGTGCTCACCACCGCCACCCGGGTGGGCTTTGCCAGGCATTACGACCTGGTGGAGCGGGTGCTGCCGGCGGACGTGCTGGCCCGGGAGGTCGACGACGAGCAGGCCGTCCGTGAGCTGACGCTGCGCGCGGCCACCGCTCTCGGCGTCGGCACCGAGGCCGACATCCGCGACTACTTCCGCTTGTCGGCCCAGCGGGTCAAGCCGGCCATCGCCGCGCTGCTGGCTGCCGGTGAGATCGAGCCCGTCAGCGTCGACGGCTGGTCGGCGCCGGCGTACCTGCGGACCGGCCGGACAGTGCCGCGACTCGACCGGGGTACCGCACTGTTGTGCCCGTTCGATCCGTTGATCTTCTTCCGGCCCCGGGTGGAGCGGCTGTTCAACTTCACGTACCGCATCGAGATCTACACCCCGGCGCGCAAGCGCCAGTACGGCTATTACGTGTGGCCGCTCCTCCTGGACGGCCGGCTGGTCGCGCGGGTCGACCTCAAAGCCGACCGCGCGGCCGACGCACTGCGGGTCGTGGGTGCCTTCGGCGAGCCCGACACCGAGCGGGGCCGGGTGGCCGCCGCGCTGGCCGGCGAGCTGGAGTCGATGGCGTCCTGGCTCGGATTGGCAGGGGTCGCCGTGTCCGGACGGGGCGATCTGGCCGGTGAGTTAGGCGCCGCGACCAACAGGGCCGGCTGATGGCCGAGACCGTCAAGCTGGGAGATCATCTTGACTTCAGCGCGGGAGACGGCTCGCCCGTACGAGCGGCCAGCGGACCTTATCCCGTCTATGGCGCCAATGGGGCCATCGGTTATACGGCAGAACGCAATGCGCGTGGCCCGCTGATAGTGGTCGGTCGAGTTGGGTCGTATTGCGGTAGCTTGCGCTATTGCGATAGCGACGTCTGGGTTACGGATAACGCATTAGTCGGCCGGGCTAAGAAGCCGGAAGATACGCGGTATTGGTATTACGCTCTGCATACTTGCGGACTCAATCGTCACCGCGCGGGGTCGGGACAGCCGCTACTCAACCTGAGCATTCTCCGTAACGTCTCTATCTGCGACGTCAACACATCTGATCGTCATCGAGTTGTCGAGATTCTCGGCGCGCTAGACGACAAGATAGCCGCTAACAGCCGCGTTATTGCGGCAGCCGAGGCGCTGATGATTGCGATGGTCGAGCAGGTCTGCGACTACACCACGCTGTCCAGCTTGGTGCGCAGGTCAACCACTTTTCTTGAACCTCAGGGATTCGACGACATAGTCGCTCACTACGGTTTTCCGGCATTTGACGGTGGTGCCATGCCCAGCCTGGTCGCCGGCAGCACAATCAAAAGCACCAAGTTCGTCTTATCGGAGCCGTGCGTATTATTTTCGAAACTGAATCCGAGAATACCGCGCGTTTGGAACGTCGCGCGCCTGCCGTCGGAAATGGCATTGGCGAGCACCGAGTTCGTTGTGCTGCGGCCAATCGGCGTCGATACTTCGGCCGTCTGGGCAGCGGTGCGACAACCCGACGTCTTGGCAACGCTCCAACAGCTGGCCGCGGGCATGACGGGAAGCCGCCAACGGATCCAACCCCGTGAGCTCTTGCATGTCCCGGTGCGGGACGTGCGCCGTATGGGTGCCGGGCCGGCGCGGACGCTTTCGAACCTAGGCGCACTATGCGAGCAGCGGCGCGCCGAATCTGCACATTTGTCCGGAGTCCGCGAGACCCTTCTTCCGCTACTGATGTCGGGCAAGATCCGGGTCACGGACTAAAGATGATCTACCCGAGCAACCGTCGCCGGTGCGCCCCGATCCCAACCTGGCACCGGCCAAGCTCGACAAACTCGGCGACAAGCTGGCCGGAAAGCTACGGGAGGCGGTGGTCGGCAACGACCGGCGGCTGGCGCGCTCTGTGCGCCGGATTCGCCCGCGGCGGCGGCGATCCGGCGCTACGGTCCGTCCGGTGCCGCGTGGGCGGTCGGGATCTCGCCGGCAGAGAACCTGGTCGTCGTCGCCTCCCGCGCGACAACGGCATCGTCGGGCGAAAGCCATGAGTCCGGCGGCTACGTGGATACCGCGGCGGGACATCGCTTCCCGTTCCTGCTGCGGTGGCAGGCGCCGGGGGGCACAGCACAGATCGACGAGATCCTGCCCTAGGACCGCTTATTCGAGCCGGCGCGGTTGAGCCCGTGGGTGCCGGGACCCGGCCGCATCGGTGTGCACGCGCCGCCGCAACCCCGGATCCCGCTCGGCCCAATCGGCGAACTGTTGTGGCGGAGCGTGGTTCCCACGTTTGGCCTGCCCGGCGTGCTGCGCTGCCTGGCCGCGCTGTGGCGGCTGCCCGGCGAGGACGGAATCCTTGATTCGCACGGCCCGCGGCGGTCGCGGCCGCAAACGAGGCCGCGGTGCGCGCCGCCGACGCCGACGTGCAAAAGCGCCTCCGACTCGGCCCGCAGCGGTGGTGGTAATGCCTACGCGCTAGCGGCCAGTCAGCACTTCCAGAGCAAATTCCATTTCTGTCGGTTCGTTCACACGGACCGTGTCTCCGTCGAGTGCCGGGACCCGTCGATAGATTTCACCGTCGAGCCTGTACAGGAGAAACCGATCATGCGGCGGTGCGTCGGGATCGACGATCCAGTAGTTCTCGATGCCCGCCTTTGCGTACTCATGCAACTTCATGATGTGGTCTGCCGAGCGCGAGCCCGGCGATACGATCTCGACGACGAGCACAACCTCCGCCGCCGGGACACGGGCAGCGCGCAGCTCGAACACACGATCTGGAATCACCACGATGTCGGGGTCACGGACACTCGGCGGGAACGATGCGCTCGTCGTCACCTCGATCTCGGGAACCGCCTCGAGCCCATCCGGCAGGTGATCCTCGAGGAGGCGGGTAAGCCTTCTGGACATGCGCTGGTGCCATAGGCTCGGACGCGGCGACATGATGAGTGTTCCCTCACTGAGTTCCCACCGTCGCGTCCGGTCGAGTTCGAGCGCATCCCACTGCTCCAGGCTCAGCAAACCACGCGGCAGGTGTGCAAGGTCGGGCACCGCGCGCCTCCTCCGCCATGAAACTCGGATTACTGCAGATTACGCGCAACGGCGATCACATCCGAGTCTGTCGGAGCGCACCGACAGCCGATGCGCCCGACGGGCGGATACGCTGTGCGTCAGTCAAACAGGCTGCTCTGGGTGGCTTTGCCGCCGAGTTGTTCGGATGCCCAGCTTCGGATGGACGCGTCCGGATCGCTGCTCGCCAGCGCCCGCACCCGTTCGTCCTCGCCGCCGACGAGCAGCCTTTCCAGGGCTGTCTTGCGGGGTGTTCTATAGGCTCAACGCGTCAGTGATGTCAGCGATCGCCGTCGGCCCCGGGTGCTGCACCCGTCCATCGCGGCAGCGCTGCGCACACCGATGAACTACCGTCGTCGGCGTGCCGAGCGACGATCACGAGTTCACCGGACTCGAGTGCTAGCCCCGCGACAGTCAAGCACGCGAGCCGCCGGGTAGCGGACCCGCGCGAATTGAAGACGGCGCTGATCAACGGGGTCGCCGCCGGCACCCTGACGCTCGATGTGTAACACAGTGCGCCCGGGTTCTCCGGGGCAAGAAAGGGCAAGAAAATAGGAAGGACGCACGCGATGCCGCCCCGGAAAAAGCAGGAGCCGCAGGCACCGTCGACTATGAAGGAGCTCAAGGACACGCTCTGGAAGGCCGCGGACAAGCTGCGCGGGTCGCTGTCGGCCAGTCAGTACAAGGACGTGATCCTGGGCCTGGTGTTCCTGAAATACGTCTCGGACGCATTCGACGAACGCCGTGAGTCGATTCGTGCCGATCTGGCGGCCGAGGGCATGGAAGATGTCCGGATCGAGGAACTGATCGACGATCCCGAGGACTACCACGGCTGCAACGTGTTCGTGGTGCCGCCGACCGCGCGGTGGAATTTCCTGGCGGAGAACGCAAAAGCTAGGCCCGCCACCGCGGCCGAGCCCGGCAAGAGCATCGGTCAGCTCATCGATGAGGCGATGGATGCCGTGATGAAGGCCAACCCCACACTGGGCGGCACGCTGCCGCGGCTGTACAACCGCGACAGTATTGACCAGCGGCGGCTCGGCGAGCTGATCGACCTGTTCAACAGCGCGCGGTTCAGCCGCCAGGGTGAGCACAAGGCGCGGGACCTGATGGGGGAGGTCTACGAGTACCTCCTGGGCAATTTCGCCCGCGCGGAAGGCAAGCGGGGCGGCGAGTTCTTCACCCCGCCCAGCGTGGTGAAGGTGATCATCGAGGTGCTGGAACCTGCCAAGGGCAGGGTGTATGACCCGTGCTGCGGGTCGGGCGGCATGTTCGTGCAAACCGAGAAGTTCATCGCCGACCACCACGGCGACGCGAAAGACATCGCCATCTACGGCCAGGAGAGCATCGAGGAAACCTGGCGGATGGCCAAGATGAACCTGGCCATCCACGGCATCGACCACAGTGGGTTGAGCAGCCGGTGGGGGGACACGTTCGCGCGCGATCAGCATGCCGACGTGCAGATGGACTACGTGATGGCCAATCCGCCCTTCAACATCAAGGACTGGGCGCGCAACGAGGAAGACCCGCGGTGGCGGTTCGGCGTGCCACCGGCCAACAACGCCAACTACGCCTGGATCCAGCACATCCTGTTCAAGCTCAAGCCCGGCGGCAGGGCCGGGGTGGTGATGGCCAACGGCTCGATGTCGTCGAACTCCAACGGAGAGGCTAACATTCGCACCCAGATCGTGGAAGCAGACCTGGTGTCGTGCATGATCGCGCTACCGACCCAATTATTCCGTAGCACTGGAATTCCGGTGTGCCTGTGGATCTTCGCGAAGGACAAGGCGGCGGGCAAGCAGGGTTCGGTCGACCGGTCGGGTCAGGTGCTGTTCATCGATGCCCGCGAGCTCGGTTACATGGTGGACAGGGCCGAGCGGGCGCTCAGTGACGACGACATTGTCCGGATCGGTGACACCTACCACGCGTGGCGTGGGTCTTCATCGGCTGCTGCGAAAGGGGTTACTTACGAGGATATTCCGGGGTTCTGCAAGTCGGCGACTCTGGCGGAGATCAAGGCTGCCGATTATGCGTTGACGCCTGGACGGTATGTCGGGGCGCCGGAAATCGCGGACGAGGGTGAACCGATTGACGAGAAGATCGCACGGCTGAAGACGGAACTGCTTGCAGCATTTGATGAGTCGGCCAGGCTGGAGAAGGTGGTTAGAGAGCAGTTGGAGCGGCTGTCGTGAGTGACTGGGAATGGGTTCCGCTTGAGAAGTTGGCAGTAGACGAAAAGAGTGCCATCTAAAAACCTTATGGCTCTGCCATATTGAACGACGACTACCGAGACAGCGGAGTACCTGTCGTCAGAGGTGTCAACTCGGCGAAGGGAATCTTTCACGACGATGACTTTGTGTTATCGACACTGACTTGGCCCGCGAAGATGCCCGGTGCGGAGATGCGTTCCGGTGACCTTGTAGTCACCCCCGAGTGACTTGCCGGACCCAGCTCGTCTGATCACGGCCGTAGTGACCGGCGCGTTAGACGCTAGGCCGGGTGGCGGAGACGTAACTTCGCATGGCGAATAATTCCACTTCGTCAGCGTCGTCGGTCGGGTCCGAAAGACCGTATGCGGCAAACAGTTCCGGCACGCTGGTGGTGCTCGTCTCCCAGCCGTGGCCGCCCAGGTAGTCGGCCACCGAGTGGCGATCGCCGGGGTACCACAGGCCGTCCATTTTGATCTCGAATCCGTGTTGTCGCCACCGGTCGACGAGCTGTTGCGCCCGCGCCGTCATCGCAGGTACGGCCCGGGCGGCATTCGGCGTGTCCTCGGTGGCCAGCCGACTCCCGGCCGCGCTCAGCATGGTGATGTCGTCCAGCAGCGCGTCCTGTGCGTAGGGCGGCAAATACAGCAGCAGGCCCTCCGCCAGCCACACGGCGGGCTGGGTGGGGTCGAAACCGGCGTTCTTCAGCGCGTCCGGCCACTCGTCGCGCAAATCGATGGCTACCGTGCGCCGGTCGGTGCTCGGTGCTATGCCGAGCTCGGCCAGCGTCTGGGACTTGAACCTCATGATCTGCGGTTGGTCGATTTCGAACACGGTGACGCCGGCCGGCCAGGGCAATCGAAAGGCGCGCGAGTCCAGTCCCGAGGCGAGGATTACCGCCTGGCGGATCCCGGCGTTGGTCGCCGCCATGAGTTGGACGTCATAGAACCGGGTGCGGATGGCCATCATGTCCCTGATCCGCGCTATTCCCCACGCGCCCCGGTAGTCAGCCTGTTCGAGATCCAGGTGACCGCGGGCCAGGCGGGTGAAAAAGTCCACACCGACCGCGTCGACCAGCGGCTCGGCGAAGGGGTCATCGATCAGCGGGTTGTCGGTCCGGCTGGCCAGGGCACGAAGGGCTGCCGTGAAGGTGGCAGTGGCCCCCACGCTGGTGGTCAGGCTCCACACGTTGGCATCCGTTAGTGTCATGGTCGATCCTCCCTTAATGATGCTGTTAGAAACTATTGCAGCATAGTATAGTCCGCAAAGGAAATCGTTGGGGACCGATCGGCCACCCGCGGGCGCCGGGCTAAGGTGAGCGCCGTGGCCGAGACCGCGCCGCTGCGCGTGCAACTGATCGCCAAGACTGAGTTCCTGGCACCGCCGGACGTGCAGTGGAGCACCGACGGCCCCGACGTTCAAGGTGGCTCGGCGCTGGTCGAGTTCGCCGGCCGGGCCTGCTATCAGAGCTGGTCGAAGCCCAATCCCAGGACCGCGACCAACGCCGGCTACATCAAGCACATCATCGACGTCGGGCACTTTTCGGTGCTCGAGCATGCCAGCGTCTCGTTCTACATCACCGGCGTCTCGCGATCCTGCACCCACGAGCTGATCCGGCACCGCCATTTCTCCTACTCGCAGCTGTCGCAGCGCTACGTGCCGGAGAAGGATTCGCAGGTCGTCATGCCGCCGGGCATGGACGACGACCCCGAACTCCAGCAGATCCTGACCGAAGCCGCCGATGCCAGCCGCGCCGCCTACGCCGAACTGCTGGCCAAGCTGGAAGCCAAGTTCGCCGATCAGCCCAACGCGGTCCTGCGCCGCAAGCAGGCACGCCAGGCCGCCCGGGCGGTGTTGCCCAACGCCACCGAGACCCGCATCGTCGTGACCGGAAACTATCGGGCGTGGCGGCACTTCATCGCCATGCGGGCCAGCGAACACGCCGACGTGGAAATCCGACGGCTGGCCATCGAATGCCTGCGCCAGCTCGCCGACGTAGCGCCCGCGGTGTTCGCCGACTTCGAGGTCTCCGCCCTGGCCGACGGCACCGAGGTGGCGACGAGTCCCTTAGCCACCGAAGCCTGACGGGGCACGGCTGGCCAGCGGTGCTAAAGGGCTTGGCACCGCCAGGTAATCTGGGGACCGTGACCACCGTCGGATTCGACGCTCCTGCACGCTTGGGAACCCTGCTGACCGCGATGGTCACACCGTTCGCCCCGGACGGCTCGCTGGACACCGCCGCGGCGGCGCAAGTGGCGAACCATCTGGTGAATGGCGGGTGCGACGGCCTGGTGGTGTCGGGCACCACCGGCGAGTCCCCGACCACCAGTGACGACGAGAAGGTCGAGCTGTTGCGCGTGGTCTTGGGCGCGGTCGGCGACCGGGCCCGCGTCGTCGCCGGCGCGGGCACCTACGACACCGCGCACAGTGTGGGGCTGGCGAAGGCCTGTGCGGCCGAAGGCGCGCATGGGCTGCTGGTGGTCACGCCGTACTACTCGAGGCCGCCGCAGACCGGGCTGCTCGCGCATTTCACGGCCGTCGCCGACGCGACCGACCTGCCGGTGCTGCTCTACGACATCCCCGGACGGTCGGGCGTGCCGATCGAGCCCGAGACCATCCGCGCGCTGGCGTCGCACCCCAACATCGTCGGGGTCAAGGACGCCAAGGCCGACCTGCACAGCGGTGGCGAGATCATGGCCGAAACCGGGCTGGCCTATTACTCGGGCGACGATGCGCTGAACCTGCCCTGGCTGGCGATGGGCGCCACCGGGTTCATCAGCGTGATCTCTCATCTGGCCCCGGGTCAGTTGCGAGAGCTGTTGTCCGCCTTCCAATCCGGCGACATCGCCACCGCGCGCAAGATCAACGTCGCCCTCGCCCCGCTGTGCAACGCGATGGGGCGCCTGGGTGGTGTGACGCTATCCAAGGCGGGCCTGCGGCTGCAGGGTATCGACGCAGGCGATCCGCGGCTGCCGCAGATGACGGCAACGCGAGAGCAGATCGATGCGTTGGCCGCCGACATGCGTGCGGCCTCGGTGCTCGGGTAACCCACAAGGCGGCCGACAAGTGGATGTAGATCTCGCTCCGCCGGGTCCTTTGACCCCTGGTGGCTTGCGGGTCACCGCGTTGGGCGGCATCAACGAAATCGGCCGCAACATGACGGTTTTCGAGCATCTGGGCCGGCTGCTCATCATCGACTGCGGTGTGCTGTTCCCCAACCACGACGAGCCAGGGGTCGATCTGATCCTGCCGGACTTGCGGCACGTCGAGGACCGGCTCGAGGACATCGAGGCGCTGGTGCTGACGCACGCGCACGAGGATCACATCGGGGCGATCCCGTTCCTGCTCAAGCTGCGGCCCGACATCCCGGTGGTCGGGTCGAGGTTCACCCTGGCGCTGGTCGCCGCAAAATGCCGCGAGCACCGGATCAAGCCGGTGTTCGTCGAGGCGAAAGAGGGCCAAAGCACCAGGCACGGCGTTTTCGAGTGCGAGTACTTCGCCGTGAATCACTCTGTGCCGGACGCGCTGGCCATCGCCGTCTATACCGGTGCGGGAACCGTCCTGGCCACCGGCGACATCAAGCTCGACCAGCTGCCCCTCGATGGGCGGCCCACCGACCTGCCCGGCATGTCCCGGCTGGGCGACGCCGGTGTGGATCTGCTGCTGTGCGACTCGACCAACGCCGAGCATCCCGGCGTCGGACCCTCGGAAAGCGAGGTGGGCCCGACGCTGCACCGGCTGATCCGGGGCGCCGACGGTCGCGTCCTGGTCGCCTGTTTCGCCTCCAATGTGGACCGGGTGCAGCAGATCATCGATGCCGCCGTGGCACTGGGCCGGCGGGTGTCATTCGTCGGGCGATCGATGGTGCGCAACATGGGCATCGCGCGGGAACTGGGCTTTTTGCGGGTCGACGAATCCGACCTGATCGACATCGCCGCCGCCGAGATGATGGCGCCCGAACAGGTGGTGCTGATCACCACCGGCACCCAGGGCGAGCCGATGTCGGCGTTGTCGCGGATGTCGCGCGGCGAGCATCGCAGCATCACGCTGACTTCGGGTGACCTCGTCGTGTTGTCGTCGTCGCTGATTCCCGGCAACGAGGAGGCGGTCTACGGCGTCATCGACGCGCTCTCCAAGATCGGCGCGCGGGTCGTCACCAACGCCCAAGCGCGGGTGCATGTTTCGGGTCACGCCTACGCCGGTGAACTGCTGTTCCTGTACAACGGCGTGCGGCCCCGGCACGTCATGCCGGTGCACGGGACCTGGCGCCACCTGCGCGCCAACGCCAAGCTGGCGGCAAGCACCGGCATACCGCGGGAGTCAATCCTGTTGGCCGAGAACGGTGTCAGCGTCGACCTGGTCAACGGGAAAGCCAGCATCGCCGGCGCGGTGCCGGTCGGCAAGATGTTCGTCGACGGGCTGATCACCGGCGACGTCGGCGACATCACCTTGGGTGAACGGCTCATTCTGTCTTCGGGATTCGTGGCGGTGACGGTGGTGCTCAACCGCGGCACCGGGCGTTCGGCGGCTGCGCCGCATCTGCATTCGCGCGGCTTCTCCGAGGATCCTAAGGCGCTGGAGCCCGCCGTGCGCAAGGTCGAGGCCGAGCTGGAGTCGCTGGCGGCCGCGGGCGTCACCGATCCGATCCGCATCGCCCAGGGGGTGCGCCGGACCGTCGGCAAGTGGGTCGGCGAAACCTACCGCCGGCAGCCGATGATCGTGCCTACCGTCATCGAGGTCTGAGAGGCCCCGAAAAGCTAAGCCTTCTCCGCGTAGGCCGACCATTCCAGCTGCGATGCCGGGAGTTTGCGGCCCGCGGGCTCGACGTAGCGCTGGACCAGCTCATCGGGCCCGGCCTGCTCCACCAGCCGCCAACCGTATTCGGCGATAAAGCCGGCGACCTCGTCGGTCGATAAACCGAAGTGCCACAGCTGCCGTCGCTTTCGGACCTTGCGGTACAGCGTCGGCGAGCCGTACCGATTCGTCCCGTCGATGAAGTCCCGGCGCACATAGGTGAATACCATCCGACTGCCCGGCGCGGCCGCCCGCAGCCCCTCCAGGGTCCGCCGGACCGCGTCCTCGGTGAGGTACTGGGTGACGCCCTCCCAGATGAAAAAGACGCGGTAGTCGAGGTGATAACCGTGCTCGGCGAGGGCGGTGAGCAGGTCGTCACGTTCGAAGTCCACCGCCACCAGTCGAACCGACAGTGGCAGCTCGCCCAACACACGCCGGACCGTCGCGGCCTTGCGTGCGACGTTGACCGGCAGGTCCACCTCGAAGACGGGGATGCGGATCCGCCGGGTCAACTGGTAGGCGCGGGTGTCGAGTCCGGCGCCAAGGATGACGACCGCGTCGATGTCGCCGCGCGCCTCCTCGAGCTTGTCGCCGATAAAACGCTTGCGGCAGGACAGGTTTGCCCACAGCCCGGGCCCGGTCCACTCCGAGGCGCGGATGAGCAGCCGGCGAATCGGCGCCCACCGGGTGCTAGTGACCAGCCATCGCGTGGCTCTGGGCAGGAACAGCTCGGCGAGGTCGTCGTCGACCAGCCGGCGGCCGGGCGGCTCGTTTTGTTCGACGGCCGCCAGCACCATCGGGCCGAAGGCGGTCTGGGCGGCGGGATTTCGTGGCATCGGTTAGCGCTTGTTCACGCAGCCCGCATCGACCGGCATGGCGATTCCGGTGATGTAGCGGGCCTGGTCGGAGACCAGCCACGCCACGGCGTTGGCAATGTCATCGGGCTGCAGTATCTGCACCGGCAGCGCGTTGCCCGCGCCGGGTCCGGTGCCGGTCTCCTCGACAAGGTGGGCAAGCCAGCGCCGGATGAACTCGTTGTTGATCATCGGGGTGTCGACTCCGGACGGATGCACCGAGTTGACCCGAATATTATGCGGTGCAAGCAGATTAGCGTAGACCCGCATCAACCCAACCAGCCCGTGCTTGGCTGCGGCGTAGCCAATGGAGCCCGCATCGGCGCTGGCGATGCCGATCAGTCCCGCGGCCGAACTGATCAGCACGATCGATCCGCCGGTGCCCTGCTCGATCATGGTCGGCACTGTGACATCGAGGGTGTGGTAGACGCCGGTCAGGTTGACGTCGATGACGTCGCGCCAGCCGTCGACGCCGGATTGCATGGGGGCGATGCCGGCGTTGGCCACGACGATGTCGAGCCGGCCGAACTCATCCAGTCCCGCCCGAAGCGCGGCGGACAGCGATTCGTGATCGCGCACGTCGGCCTGTTTGGCCACGATGCGGGCGCCGGTGTCCTCGACCAGCTTGACCGTGGCCGCCAACTCGTCCGCGGTGCCCAGCGGATAGGGCACGCTGGCAATTTGTCCGCACAGGTCGACCGCGATCACGTCCGCGCCGTCGGCCGCCAGGCGAATCGCATGTGCCCGCCCCTGGCCACGCGCGGCGCCAGTGATGAAGGCGACTTGCCCTTTCAGGGGGCCTTCCGGCGGCCGGTCCATTACGGGCGGATCTGGCCCTTGTTCGGGTCGCCCGCGGGAACTGGTTGCAGCATCTTGATATCGGGCGCCCCGGCGAGGTGCTCGCCGGCGGCGGTGAACATTTTGGCGACGGCGGGTGCGGTGCTGTGCGTCTTGAGCGCTTCTTCGTCGGCCCATTGCTCGACGAAGACGAAGGTCTCGCCCGCCTGGTGCAGCGAGTACAGCTGGCAGCCCGGTTCGGGGTGCACCTCTTCGACCGCCTGGGTGAGGATGTCGCGGACGGTGTCGACCGATTCGGGCTTGACGGTCAGGGTGGCGACGACGACGACGGGCATACCAGGGCCTCCTGTGACTGAGTTCTGCGCACCGCTCGCCACCCTACCCACGCGGCCTGGCTGCCGGTCGGTCAGTCTCCGGTCCGTTCCAGGGTGATGTCGAGTTGTTGTGCCGGGCAGGCATCTGCGGCGTCGAAGGCGACGGTCCCGGTTACTTTCGGCAGCGGCCGCGAAACGGGTTGCGGCAGTGTGTATTCCTCGTGCTTTGTGGTAGTGGCGGTGGCGCCGTTGGGGCAGTTGACTTCGACGTTGAGGTCGAGCTTCCATTTGCCGCCGTCGAACAGCAGCGAATTCACCACCGTGGCCCCGGCGGCCTCGTAGGACTTGAACGTCATGCACTGCTCGGTGTTGCGCACGCACAAGGTCTGCGTGGCGACGCGTCGCACCCCCGATTTCGACGAATCGTGAAAGACGCTGGTCTCGTTGTAATGCCCGGTGAAGCCTTCCGGCGCAGACGGTTTACGCACAACGACTTTGGCGGGATCCGCCAGCGAAATACCCGCGTCAACATCGCCCTGGCGCGTCACCGTCACCGGCGTCTGGGTCGCTACGGCGCACTCCGGGCTCGGGTTCATGCCCACGTAGGAATTTCCGGTCAAGGAGCCGTCGGACTGTGCATCCAGGATCCATGCGGTGTATGACGGACCCTTGACGTCGCTGTCGGAGCATGCGCTGTCCTCGCGGAGCACCGTTTGCCAACGGCCATTGACGTAATCGAGCACCAAATCGACCGGGGGGTCGGACTTGCGCTTGGGGTCGTTGTCGGCCAGTTTCGTGGCCGTTGCGACGCACCCGGAATCGGTGCACGCCGAGCGCACCGCATAGGTGCGGGATCTCGATTTCGTTGGCTTGGGTGCACCACCCGCGAGCTGCTGATTCCCGTCGAAATCAAACCGGTAGGTGCCGTCGAAGCCGGGGGCGGTCGGCTTGGGCCCCTTCGACTGCCCATTCGGGGAACCGCCCGAGGTACACGCTGCGAGCACAGCGACGCTCAGGGCGGTCGCACAGACTGTGCGGAAGACCTTCATCCGATTCCTCCCGTCGGCGGGACGCCCATTATCGCCCAGAGACTGGGGGAGCACCGTCAATGAGGGGGTCGATACAACACCACGGCGGCCCCCGGGTTGCCCGTGCGTTGCCAGTGTGGCGGGTGGTGCAGATGATGTATTTGCGACTAGGCTTGCCGTCATGGCTAGTAAGACCGTCGCCCGCTCCGGCACCCGAACGAGCAGGTCAAGAGCTAGTTCGGGGACCGCTTCGCGGGGGGCGTCTCGGGGAGGGCGTCCGGCGCCACCCCGGAAGAAGGCGAGCAGACCTGCGAAGCGGCCGAGCAGGCCCGCCCGGCGGCGTAATCAGTCGCTTCTGATGGCCGCCGGGTCGACGTTCGGGCGCGCCCTGCGCACGACCTGGCTGATGGCGGCCAAGGGCACCGGCGGCGCGGCGCGATCGATCGGGCGGGCCCGCGACATCGATCCCGGACATCGCCGGGACGGCATCGCGCTGGTTCTGCTGGGCGTCGCCGTGATCGTCGCCGCCAGTTCGTGGTTCGACGCCGCCCGGCCGGTCGGTGCGTGGGTCGACGCCGTGTTGCGGACGTTCATCGGCGGGGCCGTCGTGCTGCTCCCGGTGGTCACCGCCGCGGTGGCGGTGGTATTGATGCGGACCCAACCAAATCCCGACGCGCGACCCCGACTGATCCTCGGCGCGAGCCTGATCGCCCTGTCGGTGCTCGGCCTGCGCCACCTGTGGTCGGGTGCGCCGGAAGACCCGGAATCGCGCCGTCGCGCGGCCGGATTCATCGGTTTTGCCATCGGCGGCCCGTTGTCGGACGGGTTGACGGCCTGGATCGCGGCGCCGCTGTTGTTCATCGGCGCGCTGTTCGGGGTGCTGCTGCTCACCGGGACCACGATCCGTGAGGTGCCCGACGTGATGCGTGCCATGTTCGGTACGCGGCTGTTCCAGCGCGGCTACGACGACGAGGACGACGACCGATACGCCGACGATGCCGGGGACTACGCCGGCGACGACTCGGACACGCAGGACCTCACGCGAGAAGACTTTTCCGACGGCTACTACGACGCGCCCATCGACGACGACATACCGGCGTGGCCGACCGCCGACTCGGCCCCGCTCGAGGACCCCGACGACCAGGCTCCTACGACACCCGAACCCGCCGTCGCCCCCGCCGGCAGCAAGGGTCGCCGTCGCGGCGCCCGCAAAGAGGAAGCGCTGTCGCTGGACCGGGTGATCGAGGGCCCGTACTCCCTGCCGTCGCTGGGCCTGCTGGTCGCCGGGGATCCGCCCAAGAAGCGCAGCGTCGCCAACAATGTCATGGCCGGCGCCATCGGCGAGGTGCTCACTCAGTTCAAGGTCGACGCGGCCGTCACCGGCTGCACCCGCGGGCCAACCGTCACACGCTACGAGGTGGAGCTGGGGCCCGGCGTCAAGGTGGAGAAGATCACCGCGCTGCAAAAGAACATCGCGTATGCGGTGGCCACCGAGAGCGTCCGCATGCTGGCCCCCATCCCCGGCAAGTCCGCCGTCGGCATCGAGGTCCCCAACACCGACCGGGAGATGGTGCGGCTGGCCGACGTGTTGACCGCGCCCTCGACCCGTCGCGACCACCATCCGCTGGTGATCGGGCTGGGCAAGGACATCGAGGGCGACTTCATCTCGGCCAACTTGGCCAAGATGCCGCACCTGCTGGTCGCCGGCTCCACCGGATCCGGCAAGTCCAGCTTCGTCAACTCCATGCTGGTATCGCTTTTGACCCGGGCCACCCCGGAAGAGGTCAGGATGATCCTGATCGACCCGAAGATGGTGGAACTGACGCCGTATGAGGGCATTCCGCACCTGATCACGCCGATCATCACCCAGCCGAAGAAGGCGGCGGCCGCGCTGGCGTGGCTGGTCGACGAGATGGAGCAGCGCTACCAGGACATGCAGGCGTCGCGGGTGCGGCACATCGACGACTTCAACGCCAAGGTGCGATCCGGCGAGATCACCGCGCCGCTGGGCAGCCAGCGCGAGTACCGGCCGTATCCGTATGTCATCGCGATCGTCGACGAGCTGGCCGACCTGATGATGACCGCCCCGCGTGACGTCGAGGACGCCATCGTGCGCATCACCCAGAAGGCCCGCGCCGCCGGCATCCACCTGGTGCTGGCCACTCAGCGCCCGTCGGTCGACGTGGTCACCGGGCTGATCAAGACCAACGTGCCGTCGCGGCTGGCGTTTGCGACGTCGTCGCTCACCGATAGCCGAGTCATCCTGGACCAGGCCGGCGCGGAAAAGCTGATCGGGATGGGCGACGGCCTGTTCCTGCCGATGGGCGCGAGCAAGCCGGTCCGGCTGCAGGGCGCCTACATCACCGACGAAGAGATCCAGGCCGTCGTCTCCGCCTGCAAGGACCAGGCCGAACCCGAATACACCGACGGCGTCACCACCGCGAAGCCCACCGGCGAGCGCACCGACGTCGACCCGGACATCGGCGACGACATGGACGTGTTCCTGCAAGCCGTGGAGCTGGTGGTATCCAGCCAATTCGGCTCCACTTCGATGCTGCAGCGCAAGCTGCGGGTGGGCTTCGCCAAGGCGGGCCGGCTGATGGACCTGATGGAGACCCGCAGCATCGTCGGGCCCAGCGAAGGGTCCAAGGCGCGCGAGGTGTTGATCAAGCCCGATGAGCTGGCGGGGACGCTGGCGCTGATCCGGGGCGGCAGCGGCGCCGACGGGGGCGACATCGACGACGAGTAGTCAGGCCGAGCGACCGCAAAATCGCGCCAAATCGGGCGATTTGGCGCGATTTTGCGGTCCCTCGCGAGCGGGTGGGGGTCCCCTCCGGGGTTAAAGCACCAGCAGCATGCGGGAGTTGCCCAGGATGTTGGGCTTCACATAGCTGAGGTCGAGGAATTCGGCGACACCGATGTCATACGAGCGGCACATCTCCTCGTACACCTCGGCGGTCACCGGTGTGCCTTCGATCTCGGTGAACCCGTGTTGCCCGAAGAAGGCGGTCTCGAAGGTCAGCACGAACAGCCGCTCCAGCTGCAGCTCCCGCGCAACATGGAGGAGCCGATCCACGATCGCGTGGCCGATACCGCGCCCGGTCATTTCGCGGTCGACAGCGACGGTCCGGATTTCGCCGAGATCGGACCACAACACGTGCAGCGCCCCGCAACCGACCACCTTGCCGGGGATTTCGGGGTGTTCGGCGACCCAGAATTCCTGGACGGCCTCGTACAACGTCACGAGGTTCTTTTCCAGCAGGATCCGTCCCGCATAGGCGTCGACGAGTTGTTTGATCACCGGGACGTCGGATGTTCGTGCGCGGCGGACCACCGGCTGGGTATCCCGTCGACTTTCGGTCACGGGTAACAGTATCGACATCGGAGACGCGTGAGCTGGGCAACCGTTATTCTGTTGCCGTGTCGGGGCAGCCGGAAACGAGTTCCGCGAGCAGTCCTGCCCGTATCGCCAACTTGGCCAACGTCCTGACCCTGATCCGGCTCGTGCTGGTCCCGATCTTCTTGATCGCCCTGTTCGACGGCACCGGCCACGAAACCGGTGCCCGGATTGTGGCGTGGGCGATATTCGCGGTGGCCTGCATCACCGATCGACTGGACGGCCAGCTGGCCCGCAACTACGGCATGGCAACCGAATTCGGCGCGTTCGTCGATCCGATCGCCGACAAGGCGCTGATCGGGTCGGCGCTGGTCGGGCTGTCCATGCTCGGCGACCTGCCGTGGTGGGTCACGATCGTGATCCTGACCCGCGAATTGGGGGTGACCGTGTTGCGGTTGTCGGTAATCCGCCGTGGTGTCATTCCAGCCAGCTGGGGCGGCAAGCTGAAGACCCTGACCCAGGCGGTGGCGATCGGGCTGTTCGTGCTGCCGCTATCCGGACCGTTCCGGGTGGGGGCAGCGGTGATCATGGGCATCGCGATCCTGCTCACTGTGGTCACCGGTATCGACTACGTCGTGTCGGCCATCAAGGAAGTGCGGCAGACACCGGCCTGATCCCGGGAATCTCGCGGGAACCAGAGCATGACCGCCGGCGTTCTCCAATGACGAAGACTTTATTGGGCAAGACTGCACTGGGGACGAAGGAGGCTGCGATGGCTTCATTGGTGCGCGAGGTCATTGGCGACGTACTACGCCGGGCCAGGACCGCGCAGGGCCGCACGCTCCGTGAGGTGTCCGATTCTGCGCGGGTGAGTCTCGGGTACCTGTCCGAGGTCGAGCGCGGTCGCAAGGAGCCCTCCAGCGAGCTGCTCAACGCGATCTGCGATGCATTGGACGTTCCGCTGTCGGAGCTGCTCATCGACGCCGGTGAGCGGATGGCCGGCGAGGAGGCGGCTCGTATGTCGGCGGCCGGGCCAAGCGGGCCGACGATTGACGTCAGCACCAAGGTCGTCATTCCGCAGGTGGCATCGTTGGCGTTGGCCTGAGAGCGGGCGGTCAGGGCCTCTCGGTGGCCAGGGGTGGGGAGATCCGCGCGAACCCACTAAATTGGGCGACAGGACAGCGCAGCGATCATTCGGGCCCTTGTGGCGCCGAACCGGCACAAGAAGCGAAGGCGGAGCTAACTCATGGCCAATCCGTTCGTCAAAGCGTGGAAGTACCTCATGGCGCTGTTCAACGCCAAGATTGACGAGCACGCCGACCCCAAAGTGCAGATTCAGCAGGCCATCGAGGAGGCGCAGCGCACCCACCAGGCGCTGACCCAACAGGCGGCGCAGGTGATCGGAAACCAACGCCAGCTGGAGATGCGGCTCAACCGGCAGCTGGCCGACATCGAGAAGCTTCAGGTCAACGTGCGTCAGGCGCTGACGCTGGCCGACCAGGCCACCGCCAACGGAGACGCTGCCAAGGCCGTCGAGTACAACAACGCAGCCGAGGCGTTCGCGGCCCAGCTGGTGACTGCCGAACAAAGCGTCGAAGACCTCAAGACGCTGCACGATCAGGCGCTGCAGGCGGCGGGTCAGGCCAAGAAGGCCGTCGAACGTAACGCCATGGTGCTGCAGCAGAAGATCGCGGAGCGCACCAAGCTGCTCAGCCAGCTCGAGCAGGCGAAGATGCAGGAGCAGGTCAGCGCGTCGTTACGGTCGATGAGTGAGCTCGCCGCCCCGGGCAACACCCCGAGCCTGGATGAGGTGCGCGACAAGATCGAGCGCCGCTACGCCAACGCGATCGGTTCGGCCGAGCTGGCGCAGAGCTCGGTCCAGGGCCGCATGCTCGAGGTCGAGCAGGCCGGGGTCGAGATGGCCGGTCATTCCCGCCTGGAGCAGATCCGCGCGTCGATGCGCGGCGATGCGCTACCGGCGGGCGGAACACCCGCCTCACCGGGGGCCATCCCCGCCTCGCCCAACGAGGCCAATCGGCCGGTTGCCGAGAAGCCCGTCGGCCAATAGTCGGCGGGCGACGTTCCGATGGCGGTCAAGACGACCCAACACGGACTGTGGCGAGCGCTGCTGCAGCGTGGTTTGGACGCGGCCGCCGAACTTTCCGACTTCGTTGCGGACAAGATCAGCGCCGCCGCGGATCCACGTGCCCGGCTGCTGCGCCGCCGCCGCCGCGCGCTGCGCTGGGGTTTGATATTCGCCGCCAGCTGCCTGTTTTGGTCGGTCGTGACGGTGCTGCTGGCGGCGTGGGGCTGGTTCGCGCTGCTGTTGGAGACCACCGGGTTCATTGCCGCAGTGCAGGCCATTCCGGCGACGCTGTTGCTGGTTCGCTACCACGGGCTGCGGTCGGAGCCGCTGCCGGCGCAACGCCCCGCCAACACGCATCGGCTGCCGCCGTCCGGGTCGGCCGCGCGACCGGCGATGTCCGCGCTGGGCGCCTCCGAACGCGGGTTCTTCTCGCTGCTGGGCGTGATGGAACGGGGCGCCATGTTGCCGACGGCCGAAATCCGTGACCTGACCGCGGCGGCCAACCGGAGCTCGGCCGCTATGGCCGCCACCGCCGGCGAGGTGGCGTCGATGGAGCGCGCCGCGCACTACTCCGCGTCATCTCGGGAGTATCTGGTTCCCACCATCAATGCGTTCACCGCGCAGTTGAGCGCCGGTGTTCGTCAGTACAACGAAATGGTCACCGCCGCAGCGCAATTGGTTTCCTCGGCCAACGGCGACCCGGCGGGCTCGGCGTTGGCGGCCGCGCAGCAGCGCTACCGCACCGAGCTGACCGAGGCGACCGATCGCCTGATCGGCTGGGCGCAGGCGTTCGACGAACTTGGTGGAGCGCGTCAGCTCTAAGCCTCCGCGGACGCTAGAGCCTGATCGGAGCTACCTAGAGGCTCGCCTTGAGCGACGGGATAACCAGCGCCACCAAGCCGCGCAGGAACCCTTTCGCCAAGTTGTAGGCGTCGACATAGTCGCGCCACAAGGTAATCCGGCCGTCGCGCACTTCGAAAATGCCGCAGGCCCAGAACTGAATCCGCAGTGGCCCAAAGATCAGGGCGTCGGTGCGTTCGGTGAGCACCGCGGAGCCGTCGGCGGCGATCCGGTGGATCTTCACCTCGAACCCGATGCGGCCTTGCATCCTGCTGAGCATCTTCGCCGTGCGGCGGCCACCGCGGATTCTGGACAGTCCGACGTTCTCGTAGACCAGGTCGTCGGCGAATGACGCCTCTACGGTGTCGTAGTCTTCGTCCTGCAGGGCGTTCAGGAAACCCTCGACCGTGCGGATGTTTTCGGCAGTTTCGGTTGATGTCGGGGTGAGCTCGGTCATGGTTGCCAGCGTAGGCGGGAACCGCTGTGGCAGGGTAGGGCGGTGCGCGTCGCCGTGGTTGCCGGGCCGGATCCCGGTCACTCGTTTCCGGCGATCGCGCTGTGCCAACGCTTCGGCGAGGCGGGCGACGAGCCCACCCTGTTCACCGGGGTGGAATGGGTCGACGCGGCCCGCGCGGCCGGCGTCGACGCCGCCGAGCTGGACGGCCTGGCGGCCCTGGACGACGATGTCGACGCCGGCGCCAGGATCCACCGGCGCGCCGCGCGGATGGCTGTGCTGAACGTGCCGGCGCTCCGCGACCTGAAGCCCGACCTGGTGGTGTCCGACGTTATCACCGCGGGCGGTGGCATGGCCGCCGAGTTGCTGGGGATCCCGTGGATAGAGCTCAATCCGCATCCGCTGTACCTGCCGTCCAAGGGGCTGCCGCCGATAGGCAGCGGACTGGCACCCGGTACCGGCATCCGCGGCCGGCTGCGCGACGCCACCATGCGGGCGCTGACGGCCCGGTCGTGGCGGGCCGGCCTGCGGCAACGAGCGGGGGCGCGGGTCGAGATCGGCTTGCCGGCCCGCGACCCGGGACCGCTGCGACGGCTGATCGCGACGTTGCCCGCGCTGGAGGTCCCCCGCCCGGACTGGCCCGCCGAGGCGGTCGTGGTGGGACCTTTGCACTTCGAGCCGACCGATCGGGTGCTCGAGATCCCCCCGGGTTCCGGGCCGGTGGTGGTGGTCGCGCCGTCCACCGCGTCGACCGGGACCGCCGGATTGGCCGAGGTGGCGCTGGATTGCCTGACGCCGGGGCAGACGCTGCCGCCGGGATCGCGCGTGGTGGTGTCCCGGCTGGGCGGGGCGGATCTGGCGGTGCCGCCGTGGGCGGTGGTCGGGCGCGGACGTCAGGCCGAGCTGTTGCGGCACGCCGACGTGGTGGTCTGCGGCGGCGGTCATGGGATGGTGGCCAAGACGCTGCTGGCCGGCGTGCCGCTGGTGGTGGTTCCCGGGGGCGGGGATCAGTGGGAGATGGCGAATCGGGTGCTCCGGCAGGGGAGTGCGCGGCTGATCCGGCCGTTGACCGCCGGCGCCGTGGTGGCCGCGGTGGGCGAGGTGCTGTCGGTGCCCGGGTATCGCGAGGCCGCGCGCTCCGCCGCCGCCAGCGTCGCCGGGGTTGCCGATCCGGTACGGGTGTGTCGCGAAGCGCTGGCGCTGGCTGGCTAGTTTTCCGGGCTTTCTGGGTATGTTGGCTGGCGTGCGGCTGACGGAGTTCAACGAGCGGGTGGTGCTGCGGTTCGGTGCTGCCTACGGCGCGTCGGTGCTGGCCGATCACGTGCTGACCGGGTTCGGCGGCCGGACGGCCGCCAAGGCGATCGAGGACGGTGTCGAGCCCCGCGACGTGTGGCGGGCGCTGTGCGTCGACTTCGACGTGCCGCGCGATCAGTGGTGAGTTCAGCTTGTCAAAGCGGGCAGTCGCCGCATTTGCCGCCGCTTGGGAGCCGGTAGAAGAGGCAGCAGCTGCGGCGTGTGAAGTCCAGATTGTGGGCCCCTGGGCCGGTGACCGTCCCGGCCAGCCTGCCGGTGTCCAGCAGCGATCCGGTGATGCCGACGATCGGCCGTTGCAGGTCGGGCCGCGCCCCAAGCAAGGCTCTGGCCGCCCCGACCAGCGCCGAGGCGATGTTGCCGGACAGCAGGGCGGGCGCCAGCTTGACCCGCAGGCCGGCCTCGAGCGGTTCCATGTGGCCTTGCACCACAACGCGGTACAGCAACTCCGCGGCGGGCCGCTCAACGGGCTCCCCAACGGGCTCGGGCAACCGTAGTGCGGCCCCGTCGTCGGCGCGCTGCAGGTCCGTCAGGTCCGGAAGGACGCCGTGGCCCAACGCGCACGCCAGGACGGGTGACCACAGCCGGGCGGCGTGGCCGAGGTGGACCAGCGAGGCGCCGATGCGCGACTCCGTGGAGTGGTAGCGCCTGACGGTGGCCTCGATCAAATCCGCGCAGCCGTCGGTGTAGGACAGGGCGACCGGATGCCATCCCGCCGCGTCACCGCCGACGGTGAGCGCGAAAAACCCGTTGTAGGAAGCGATTTCGGCCAGCTCGAGAGAGATGTCGATGCGCGACCGTCCTCCCCGGGGAAATCCCCCCAGTTGCCTCGAGCGCCCCACGGCTGTATCGGATTCCTTCGTCCGCGGGTAATGGTAGGGCGCCCGAGTCCGAGACGACTGTTAGCCATCTTGCTGTGCGTCGATCGGGCAACGCCCTCGATTGCGTCTGCGATGGGGTTAAGATTTTCTAGGCAATTAATAGAAGTTTCCTATGTCATTCGTAATCGCAGTACCGGAGTATCTGACCGCAGCCGCAACAGATCTGGCGAACGTCGGGTCGACAATCAATTCGGCGAACTCGGCAGCGGTGGGACCAACGTCGAGCGTGCTGGCGGCGGGCACTGACGAGGTCTCGGCGGCCGTCGCGGTTTTGTTCGGCCAACATGCCCAGGCTTATCAGGTGCTGAGCGCCCAGGCGGCACAGTTCCATCAGCGATCGTGCAGCTGTTGAACACCGGTGCGGCTCAGTACTCCCTTGCCGAGGCCGCCAATTCCAGCCCCCTGCAAACCATCGAGCAGGAGTTGGTCGCGGTGATCAACGCGCCCAGCCTGGCGCTGACCGGGCGTCCGTTGGTCGGCAACGGCGCCAACGCGGCACCACTGTCCGGCGCAAACGGCGCCGATGCCGGGTGGTTGTTCGGCAACGGCGGCGCCGGGGGGTCCGGGGGCTTCGCGGAGAACGGCGGCAACGGCGGCGTTGGCGGTTTGTTCGGCGGTGCGGGCGGGGCCGGTGGCGCCGGCTCTCAGGCGCTCGCAACGACGAACGGAGGAAACGGCGGAGCAGGTGGACTGTTGGGTGGCCGCGGCGGTGCAGGAGGTTCCGGAGGCGGCAGCGGCTCCTTGTTCGCTGGGAATGGCGGCAACGGCGGTGCCGGAGGACTGTTCGGTGCCGGCGGGACGGGTGGCGCCGGCGCCTTCGGTATCAGCGTTGGCGGGAACGGCGGAACTGGCGGAGCGGGTGGATGGTTTGCCGCAGGCGGGGTCGGCGGTCTGGGCGGCGGAGACGGCGGTTTCGGCGGGACCGGCGGCACCGGCGGACTGTTTTTCGGTGCCGGCGGAGCGGGCGGTGCCGGCGGCTTGGGCACCGGCTCTGCCACCGGCGGGACCGGGGGCGACGGAGGCCAAGGCGGATTGTTTGCCGCCGGCGGGGCCGGCGGTGCGGGCGGCGCTTCGGTTGGTAGTGCAAACGCTGGTGCCGGTGGGATCGGCGGCAATGGTGGCCTCTGGGCTTCCGGCGGTGGCGGCGGCGCCGGCGGGACTTCTTCGGCCGCCAGCGCCGGTGCGGGAGGTGCCGGCGGTAATGGCGGCCTATTTGGCGGCGCCGGCGGTGACGGTGGCACCGGCGGCATAACGCTCTCCCCAAGTGTGAGCAGCGTAGGCGGCCACGGCGGTGCCGGCGGCGACGCAGGCTTCCTGGCCGGCAAAGGTGGTGACGGCGGCGCTGGGGGAGACTCCAATGCGGGTTTCGGCGGCTTCGGCGGTAACGGCGGAAAGGCCGGATTGATCGGCGATGGTGGCGCCGGCGGCGCCGCCGCGAGCAGTGGGATAGCGGATGGTGGCGGCGGCAACGGCGGCGACGCGGTACTGATCGGCAGCGGCGGCAACGGCGGCAACGGCGGTAGGGTCAGCGTTGAGATTGGTCCGCCCGGCACCGGCGGCTCGGGCGGGATCTTCTGGGGCGCGAACGGCGCGAACGGTCTCAGCGCGCCCTAATCGCTGCACCCACAGCCTTCGCCCCCATCAGGCAGGCAGAACGGCAGGAGCCCTGACGGCCCCGTCGGCGCTCTTCCGGCAGCCGATATTGCCACGCGCGGCGTGTCCGACTTGAGTCGAACAGGTGTTCGGCTAGTGTGGTGGCATTCGAAGGAACCAACCTGTCGGACCCCGCGCCTAATGTCTGGGCCAACCGACCGATACCGGTCACCGAACACCGACTATAGGAGAGGCACCATGCCGCAAGCCCCCGACCGCGAGAAGGCTCTTGAACTGGCGATGGCCCAGATCGAGAAGAGTTACGGCAAAGGCTCGGTGATGCGTCTCGGTGACGAGACGCGTCAGCCGATCTCGGTCATTCCGACGGGATCCATCGCGCTGGACGTCGCCCTGGGTCTCGGCGGCCTGCCGCGCGGTCGGATCGTGGAGATCTACGGCCCGGAGTCCTCGGGTAAGACCACCGTCGCGCTGCACGCGGTGGCCAATGCCCAGGCGGCCGGCGGCGTCGCGGCGTTCATCGACGCCGAGCACGCGCTGGACCCGGACTACGCCAAGAAGCTCGGCGTCGACACCGATTCCCTGCTGGTCAGTCAGCCCGACACCGGGGAGCAGGCCCTTGAGATCGCCGACATGCTGATCCGTTCCGGAGCGCTCGACATTCTGGTCATCGACTCGGTGGCGGCGCTGGTGCCGCGCGCGGAGCTCGAGGGTGAGATGGGCGACAACCACGTCGGCCTGCAGGCGCGGCTGATGAGCCAGGCGCTGCGGAAAATGACTGGCGCGCTGAATAATTCGGGAACCACCGGGATCTTCATCAACCAGCTCCGGGAGAAAATCGGAGTGATGTTCGGTAGTCCAGAGGTAACCACGGGTGGCAAGGCCCTGAAGTTCTACGCGTCGGTGCGCATGGACGTGCGCCGGATCGAGACACTCAAGGACGGCACCGATGCGGTCGGCAACCGCACCCGGGTCAAGATCGTCAAAAACAAGTGCCTTGCCGAGGGCACCCGGGTCTTCGATCCGGTGACCGGTATAACGCATCGAATCGAGGATGTTGTCGACGGGCGAAAGCCGATCCATGTCGTCGCCGCGGCCAAGGATGGAACGCTGCATGCGCGGCCGGTGGTGTCTTGGTTCGATCAGGGGACACAGGGTGTAATCGGGTTGCGGGTGGCTGGCGGTACAACCGTGTGGGCGACACCCGATCACAAAGTGTTGACAGAACAGGGTTGGCGTCAGGCCGGGGAACTCCGCACGGGAGACCGGGTGGCGCAACCGCGGCGCTTCGATGGATTTGGCGACAGTGCCCCGATTTCGGCGGATCAGGCACGGCTGCTTGGCTATCTGATCGGGGATGGCTATGTCGGCGGTAAGACCCCGATCAATTTCATCAATATTCAGCCGACACTCATGGATGACGTGACACGAATCGCGGCGACGCTTGGTTGTGCCCCCCACCCGCAGGGCCGTATCTCACTTGCGATCACTCATCGGCCAGGTGAATCCAACGGTGTCCTCGACCTTTGCCGGCGGGCCGATATCCACGGCAAGCTCGCGTGGGAGAAGGCAATTCCGGGTTGGTTCTTCGAGCCGGATATCGCTGCCGATATAGCTGGGAATCTGCTCTTCGGTCTGTTTGAGAGTGATGGCTGGGTGAGCAAGGAACAGACCGGGGCGCTTCGCGTTGGTTTCTCGACGACCTCCGAACAGCTCGCGCATCAGATTCATTGGCTGCTCATGAGATTCGGCATCGTGAGCTCCGTGCGAGAATATGATCCGACGCAGAAACGTCCGAGCATCGTCAACGGTCGAAGGGTTCAGGCTAAGCGCCAAATATTCGAGGTCCGGGTCGCGGGTATGGAGAATGTCGCGGCATTCGCGGAATCAGTTCCCATGTGGGGCCCGCGCGGTATCGCCCTTACTGCGGCGATTCCAGAAGCGATGCAGGGGCGTCGGCGCGGATCGCAGGCAACGTATTTATCCTCGGATACAACCGGTTCGGTGCTGAATTACCTTGACGAGCGTGGCGTCACCGCGCAGGAGGCGGCCGCCATCATCGGCGCAGGTTCCGGGGACCCTCGGGGTGGGATGAAACAGGTCCTGGGTGCTGGACGTCTCCGTCGGGACCGTGTACAGGTGCTTGCTGACACCTTGGATGACAAGTTCCTGCAGGATGTGCTGGCGGACGAACTGCGCTACTCGGTGATCCGGGAAGTGCTGCCGCCGAGGCGGATGCGGACATTCGACCTAGAGGTCGAGGAACTGCATAACCTCGTCGCGGACGGGGTGGTCGTGCATAACTGCGCGCCCCCCTTCAAACAGGCCGAGTTTGACATCCTCTATGGCAGGGGCATCAGCAAGGAAGGCTCGCTCATCGACATGGGTGTGGACCAGGGCTTCATCCGCAAGTCCGGTTCCTGGTTCACCTACGAGGGCGAGCAACTCGGCCAGGGCAAGGAGAATGCTCGCAACTTCTTGCTGGAAAACGTCGACGTGGCCAACGAGATCGAGAAGAAGATCAAGGAGAAGCTCGGCATTGGCGCGGTCGTGACCAATGACGCGGGTGACGATGTCCTGCCCGCCCCCGTCGATTTCTGAGCCGTCTCGCGACGAGCAGGCCCGGGCATTGTGCCTGCGCCTGCTCACCGCGCGGTCGCGGACCCGGGCCGAATTGGCCGGCCAGCTGGCCAAACGCGGATACCCCGAGGACCTCAGGGGCCGGGTATTGGACCGGCTGGCCGCAGCCGGCCTGGTGGATGACACCGACTTCGCCGACCAGTGGGTGGGGTCGCGGCGGGCCAGCGCGGGAAAGAGCAAGCGCGCGTTAGCCGCCGAGCTGCACACCAAGGGCGTCGATGATGACGTGATTACCAGGGTGCTGGACGGGATGGGCACCGGCGCCGACCGGGAGCGGGCCGAGCGGTTGGTGCGGGCGAAGCTGCGGCGGGAGACGCTGGGTGGACACGACGACGCGCGGGTGGGTCGCAGGCTGGCGGCGATGCTGGCCCGCCGTGGGTACAGCGAGACGCTGGCAGGCGAGGTGGTCATCGCGGAGCTGGCCGCCGAACGGGCACGCCGCCGGGTTTAGCGATCCCGGCGGATTAGGGCAGCGACGCTCGACCAGGCGCCGTGACCAGACCGGCGCGATGGCCACCAGCGCGGCTGACGTCAGCCCAGAAGGCTCACAGTTCCGGCCGCAGGAGCGCCAGCTGCGCGAGGCCCGCCTTCACGCCGAACAGTTAGCCTTCACGCGGAACAAGTAGAAGGCCGACCGCCAGCCAACCTGCATGTAGGCCAGGCTGAGCAGGCCCAGGGCGAGAGACTTCCGCGGCGTACGCTTCACCTCCACAAGCTCCAGCCCGTGCTCGGCTGCGAGCTTCTCCAGCCGCTTGCGAAACCACATCGGAAATGCGACGAGAAGACGCCCGCCGTCAACTAGGTGGTCACCAACCTGACTGAAGACGGTAGGCAAGAAGCGAACCGAGGTCGCAAACTGCTGCTCCTCGCTCCCGAAATCCAGCGAAACATAAGGCGGATTGCAGAGGACGATATCGAACTTGCCGTCGACATCGGAGAACATGTCGCTGCGCTTGATCGTGACGTTGGTCAGGCCAAAGCGGCGGCAATTTTCCGTCGTGTTCTCGATCGCGGGAGCACTGATGTCGACCGCCACCACTTCATGCACTTTGGGCGCTGAGAACACGGTGAACACGCCGCTGCCGCAGCCAAGGTCGAGCACGCGGTCGTCGGGACGGCAGTAGTCGGCGGCGGCGTTCTCGTTCTCCAGCGGCTTGTAGACATGGGGCGAGATAGCCAGACGCTGACCTTCGAGAGTGATCGCGGGAAGAGCCGAATTGAGCATCCCAACGTAGGCATACCAGAATTTCATAAAGGTACGCTTTGCCAGCGAAAAGCCCATCCGAAGCCCCTTTTCCTGTCCAGTGACGAAAGACGGTCAGACGGCCGTCGGCGTGCATTCAACAGACCCATGCCAATGTCCACACCAATGCCCGCGTCCGCGTCGCACCCGAGGCGAACAACTGGACAAAGCGCTGGTGAAACGTGCGTAGCATGCGGTGCGAACATGGCAGGATGTTTCGTCGGTGACACCAACACGTCATGCAAAAATCGGTTTGATTTACGTGATCCCGAATCACACAGCAGACGCTAGGGCAGCCACAAAATCGGCGTCTAGCAAAAAATCGCGAACACAATATTGCGCTCAACGCAAGTAAAGTAACGAGGCTAATGGGCTCCCGCAAAAGCGTCGCACGAAGCGACAATTGGATTCCCATCCCCGGCAATGCGTCGAACACGCAGTCCGCGGATGGAGCGCAACCGAGAGCTGCGGGAGTCGCGACCAAGGTGTGCACCGGCGCAGTCGCCGGCTCTAGTGGCCAAGTTGTCCGCCCTCGCGAACCATTGTCCGCCCTCGCGAACCAGGTGCGATGGCGAAACTTCACTTCGCCCACGGTGGTGTCACGAGGCGCCGACTAGCTGCGGGTTAAGTTGGTGAGCCCCGGTCGCCGTACCATGGCCCCGTGACTTCGATGGTGGCGCCGGATGCCGCGGGCGTGGCAGGGCCCGCTGTCGTGTCGGCGCGCACCTACCAGGTCCGCACCTACGGATGTCAGATGAACGTCCACGATTCCGAGCGGTTGTCGGGCCTGCTCGAAGCCGCCGGTTACCAGCGGGCAGCCGACGGCTCTGATTTCGGAGATGCCGACGTGGTGGTGTTCAACACCTGCGCCGTCCGGGAGAACGCCGACAACAAGCTCTACGGCAACCTGAGCCACCTGGCCCCGCGCAAGCGCATCAAGCCCGAGATGCAAATCGCGGTCGGTGGCTGCCTGGCCCAGAAGGACAAAGACACGGTGCTGCGCAAGGCGCCGTGGGTCGACGTCGTCTTCGGCACGCACAACCTCGGATCGCTGCCGTCGCTGCTCGAGCGGGCCCGGCACAACAAGGCCGCCCAGGTGGAGATCGCCGAGTCGCTGCAGCAGTTCCCCTCGACGCTGCCCAGCGCCCGCGAATCCGCTTACGCCGCTTGGGTTTCCATCTCCGTCGGATGCAACAACAGCTGCACCTTCTGCATCGTCCCGTCGCTGCGGGGTAAAGAGGTCGACCGCAGTCCGGACGACATCCTGGCCGAAGTGCGGTCTCTGGTGAGCGACGGCGTGCTCGAAGTCACACTGCTGGGGCAGAACGTCAACGCCTACGGCGTCTCCTTCGCCGACCCGGCGCTGCCCCGCAATCGTGGTGCCTTCGCCGAGCTGCTGCGGGCCTGCGGACGCATCGACGGGCTGGAGCGGGTGCGATTCACCTCCCCGCATCCGGCCGAGTTCACCGACGACGTCATCGAGGCCATGGCGCAGACGCCGAACGTGTGCCCCGCCCTGCACATGCCGATGCAGTCCGGATCCGACCGGATCCTGCGCGCGATGCGGCGCTCGTACCGCGCCGAGCGCTACCTCGGGATCATCGAGCGGGTTCGGGCGGCCATGCCCGAAGCCGCGATCACCACCGATCTCATCGTGGGATTTCCCGGCGAGACCGAAGAAGACTTCGCGGCCACCCTCGACGTGGTACGGCAGGCCCGGTTCGCGGCCGCGTTCACCTTCCAGTACTCCAAGCGGCCCGGCACGCCGGCCGCCGAACTCGACGAGCAGCTGCCGAAAGCCGTTGTGCAGGAACGCTATGAGCGGCTGGTCGAACTGCAGGAGCAGATCTGCGTCGAGGGCAATCGCGCGATGATCGGGCGGACCGTAGAACTGCTGGTCGCCACCGGCGAAGGCCGCAAAGACGCCCGCACTGCGCGCATGACCGGTCGGGCGCGCGACGGCCGTCTGGTGCACTTCACCTCGAACGTATCCGCTGATCGGCAGGTGCGGCCTGGCGACGTCGTCACCACGGTGGTCACCGAGGCGGCGCCCCACCATCTCGTCGCGGATGCGGGCATCCTGACCCACCGCCGCACCCGCGCCGGTGACGCGGGCGACGCCCGGGCCGCAGGGCAGCAGCCTCGCGGTATCGGTCTTGGCATGCCCGGCGTCGGGCCCAAGGCCGGCGCGGCCGAACCACTCGGATGTGCCCGATGAGCAACCCGCACGACGAACACGACGAACACGACGAACACGGCCAACACAGCCAACACAGCGACGCGGAGTTCGACGCCTTCCGGGCTGAGATCGAGGCGGCAGAACGTCGGGTCGCGCGTGAGATCGACCCCGGCCCAAGGGGATTCGTGGTCTCCATTCTGGTGTTCGTGCTGGCCGGGTCGTTCATCCTGTCGCACACCGGCAATGTGCGCGGATGGGACGTGCTGTTCGGTACCCACGGCGCCGGCGCGGCAGCGATCGCCTTGCCGTCCCGGGTATTCGCCTGGCTGGCGCTGGTCTTCGGCGTCGGCTTCTCGATGCTGGCGTTGATGACGCGGCGCTGGGCGCTGGCCTGGATAGCGCTGGCGGGTTCGTCGTTGGCCTGTGCCGCCGGGCTGCTGGCCGTGTGGTCGCGCCAGACCGTCGCCGCGGGCCATCCGGGCCCGGGTATCGGGCTGATCGTGGCGTGGATCACCGTGATCCTGTTGACGTTTCACTGGGCGCGCGTGGTGTGGTCGCGCACCGTCGTGCAACTCGCGGCCGAGGAGCAGCGACGCCGGGTGGCAGCCCAGCGGCAGTCCAGGACACTGCTGGACGACTTGCGAATAAACCCCGACCGCCCCGACCACCCCGACCGCCCCGACAACCCGGGTCCGAAGACGCCTCCGGACCAGGAGCCCGGCGACTCCTAGGATCTGCGCGTCAACGCGTCCGCGGCGGCCTCCGCCCATTGGCGCCACTGCGCGGCATTGGCCTTGGCCTCTTCGGCCTCTTTGGTCCGGCCGGCCGCCTCTGCCTTGCGGGCCTGCTGTTCGAATTGCTCGGCTCGGGTGGCGAACTGCTCGGCGCGGGCCTGCGCCTGGGGGTCGGCCCAATCCGACTCGCCCGCCTCGCGCACCTTCTTCTCGACCGCACGCAGCCGTCGCTCCAAGTCGGCGGACCGTTCGCGAGGCACCCGGCCGATCGCCTCCCATTTTTCGACGATCGGCCGCAGCGCGGCCCTGGCGGCGTCGTGGTTGGCCGTGTCGATCTTTTCCGCCTCGGCCAGCAGCGCCTCCTTGGCGGTCGCGTTGGCCCGCAACTCCGCGTCTTTCTCCGCGGTCGCCGCGTTACGAGCGGAGAAGAACACGTCCTGGGCGGCTTTGAACCTGCGCCACAGGGCATCGTCGAGGTCCTTGGACGCTCGTCCCGCCGCCTTCCATTCGGTGAGCAGCTTGCGGAATTCGGCGCTGGTTGCCGTCCAGTCGGTCGAGTCGGAGAGCGCTTCAGCCTGCTCGCAGAGCCGTTCCTTCGACTCCCGCACCCCCGACCGCTCCCGGTCCAGCTCGGCGAAGTGGGAGCCGCGCCGGCGGTTGAAGGTCTCCCGGGCCGCGGAATAGCGCTTCCATAGCGCGTCGTCGACCTTGCGGTCCAGGCCGGTGACTGTCTTCCATTCGTCGAGGATTGCGCGCATCCGATCGCCGGCGGCCTTCCACTGGGTCGAGTTGGTGGCGAGCTCCTCGGCCTCGGCGGCCAGACCCTCCTTGCGGATTATCTGGGCGGCCCGGTGTTCGGTGCGTCGAGAGCGATCCGCGGTGAGGATCACGTCGATGCGCGCAAGCACGTTCTCCAACCGGAGCGCCAGCGCGTCGACATCGCCCAGCACGCATGCGCCCGGCAGCGATTCGGACAACCCCGTGGCGTTGGCCCGCATCTTGCGGGGGTCCCCGGTCCCCGATGCCAGCCGCTCGTCCATCAGCGCGATCTCTGTGCTCAGGTCGTCGAATCGGCGGCCGAAATATGCGAACGCGGCCTCGGAGTCGCCGGCCTGCCACGAGCCGACGACGCGCTCGCCTGCCGCGCTGGTCAGCCACACCGTGCCGTCGTCGTCGACGCGCCCGAACCGGTGCGGATCGTTGTGCGGGGGCACCGCCACCGGGTGGGCGGCGGGCCGCGGCGTTGGCCGGGGACCTGGACGCGGTCCCGGACGCGGCGCCGGCTTGGGCGAATCGTTGCTGCCAGGCTGTTCGGCCGTCATGCGCTCGTCACCTACCCTTTGTTACCGTCGCGCGGCACTTTCCCGCGCACCTGCCGCGCGTAGCGGCACCTATGCGGTCAGAAGCTGAAGATGCGGCCATGCGCCGGTCATCAGATTTCTTAACCAACAGTATTGAAGCAGTTTGGCGCCCGGTCTGCGGCAACCCGTGCTTTTCGCGCGCGGTCGATCGCACTCTGGCGGCGCGCGAGCAAACGTGAGTTAACCGGAGCCTCCCACGTGTGCCGGCGTACGATGGCGGGTCTTCGGTCGCAGTGGCCGCGACCAGTCAGGTCTAGTCGCCATCGAAATGGATTCAGGTCGCGATTGGGCTTCACTTAGGTTGCTGGGGGTCGAAACCCGGGCTCGGCGGCACTAGAGTGCGTAATGAACTGCGACTTAAAAGACGGTGTACTTACAGCTTCCGGGGGGAACGCTGGCGGGAACGCTGGTAAGGGGGTTCTACATGTCGAAGGCCGAGATCGCCGCGATCATCGCACTGTGTGCGGCGCTCGCATCCGCGATCGGCGATGTAGTCCGTCAGCGATCCGCACAGGAGATCACGGACCAAGAGGTCGGCCATCTTCATCTGTTCGGCTTGTCGCTGCGCGACCTCCGGTGGTGGCTGGGCGGCGGAATGGCCGTCCTCAATTACAGCCTGCAGGCCCTGGCCCTGGCGTGGGCGTCGGTGATGCTGGTTACCACGTTGCAGGTGACGGCGCTGCTGTTCGCCCTACCCATCTACGCGCACTTGGCCCGTCACCGGATCGCACGTCGGGAGTGGATGTGGGCGCTCATCCTGGCTGCCGCGTTGGCGGTGGTCATCATCCGTGACCCGGCGACCGGGGAGCAGCGTGCGCCGCTGCACACATGGATCATCGTGGCCGCGGTGATGGTCCCGTTGCTGGTGTCGTGCGTGCTGGCGGCGCGGAGGTGGACGGGTCGCGCAGTGGCAGCGGTGCTGCTTGCCTTTGTGTCCGGCTCCTCGTTGGCGCTGTTCGCCGTGCTGACCAAGGGGGTCGTCGAGGTGGCCGAAAACGGATTGGGCCCGGTGCTGCGGGCACCGGAAACATACGCGTTGCTGCCCGTAGCGCTGACCGGGATGATCTTCCAGCAGTCGGCTTTCCGGGCTGGAGCGCTGACCGCCTCATTGCCGACGATGACCGTAGCCAAGCCCGTGGTGGCGGCCGTGCTGGGGATCGTCGTGCTTGGCGAGACTCTGCACGCCAGGGGCGCGAACTTGATTGTGTTGCTCGTCGCGGTGGCACTGGTGATCGCCGCGACTGTGGCGCTGGCTCGGGGCGAGGCCGAGACGATGGTCGCCGAAATCGGCGGAGACGGCACCAGGGGAGACGGCACCAGGACCGATTCGCATGCGCGGCCGGTTGAAAGCCCGGCCGATGAGGATGCCGGTCCCGGTGGCGATCCAGTCGCAGCTGGAGACGGCCCGACGCTGGACGCTTCCGCCGCGCAATAACGCTCCGGGAACGCTCCGGGAACGCTGCGGCTCTGGCCGAGACGCTAGTTTGGTCACGTGCTGGGCGCCATTGCGATCGTTCCATCCGCACCGGTGCTTGTTCCCGAACTCAGCGGGGCGGCGGCCACCGAGGTGGCTGACCTATCGGCGGCGGTGCTCGAAGCGGCGGCGTTGTTGCCGCCACGCTGGATCGCCGTCGGCGCCGGCTGCGCGGACGGCGTCATGGGGCCCTACGGCCCAAACTCCGTTGGCACCTTTGCCGGCTTCGGCGCCGACGTGCCGGTCCGGCTTTCGCCGCAGGCTAACCATTCGGGCGAATTGCCCCTGTGCGCGCTGATCGCCGCTTGGCTGCGGGGCCAGGTCCGACCCGAGGCCAGCGCCCAAGTCCGTGTCTACCGCAGCGACCACGACGCGGGCGCCGCCGTGGCCCGCGGCAGGCAACTGCGCGCCGAGATCGACGCGTCGCCCGATCAGATGGGTGTGTTGGTCGTGGCCGACGGCGCGAACACACTCTCGCCGAGCGCCCCAGGCGGCTACGACCCGGACGCATCCGAACCGCAACGGGTCCTCGACGACGCACTGGCCGGCGGCGACGTCGCGGCCCTGAACCGGCTGGCCCGCCAGATCTTGGGGCGGGTGGCATTTCAGGTGCTGGCCGGCCTGACCGAGCCGGGTCCGCGAACGGCCAAGGAGCTCTACCGGGGCGCGCCCTACGGGGTGGGCTATTTCGCCGGCGTCTGGCAGCCGTGAGGCCGCTCGCGATCATCGGCCCGACGGGCACCGGCAAGTCGCAGCTGGCGCTCGATTTTGCGGAACGCGTCGAACGGCTCAGCGGCTGCGGCGGCGCGGAGATTGTCAATGCCGACGCGATGCAGCTCTATCGCGGCATGGACATCGGGACAGCCAAGCTGACCGTCGACGCGCGCCGCGGCATCCCGCACCATCAGCTCGACGTCCTGGGCGTCACCGAAACCGCCAGCGTGGCCCGCTACCAGAGCGACGCCGCCGCCGATATCGAGTCGATCGCTGCCAGGGGAGCGGTGCCGATCGTGGTGGGCGGTTCGATGCTCTACGTCCAATCGCTGCTCGACGACTGGTCGTTTCCCGCGACCGATCCGGTGGTGCGCGCGCGGTGGGAGCAGCGGCTCGCCGAGGTAGGCGTGGGCAGGCTGCACGACGAACTGGCCCAGCGCGACCCGGCCGCGGCCGCGGCCATCCTGCCCACCGACGGCCGGCGCACGGTGCGCGCACTTGAGGTGGTCGAGCTCACTGGGCAGCCGTTCGCCGCGTCCGCGCCGCGCATCGGCGGTGCGCGCTGGGACACTGCTATCGTCGGATTAGACTGTGCTACAACGATTCTGGACGAGCGACTGGCCCGGCGCACCGACGTGATGTTCGAGCAGGGCCTGGTCGAGGAGGTCCACGGTCTACTGCGCGACGGCCTGCGCGACGGGGTCACCGCGTCGCGCGCGCTGGGCTACGCCCAGGTGATCGCCGCCCTCGACGCCGGTGGTTCTGCGGCTCCGTTGGACCAAGCGTTAGACCAAGCGCGGGAGCAGACGTTCGTGGGGACCCGGCGCTACGTGCGACGACAGCGGTCCTGGTTTCGACGCGACCACCGGGTGCACTGGCTCGACATGAGCGCGGGTGCGAGCGCAGGGGAGATTGTCGACGAGGCGCTGCGGGCATGGCGGCACGTAACCTGATCACGTGATATTCGCGAAGGGCCATGGCACCCAGAACGACTTCGTGCTGCTGCCCGACGTCGATGCCGGGCTGACGCTCGGGACCGCGGCGGTGTCCGCCCTGTGCGATCGGCGCCGTGGGCTGGGCGCCGACGGGGTGCTGCGGGTCACCACCGCCGGTGCCGCGATGAACGCCGGTGTGCTCGAGCGCCTGCCCGACGGGGTCGGCGCCGGCGACTGGTTCATGGACTACCGCAACGCCGACGGGTCGATCGCCGAGATGTGCGGCAACGGGGTGCGGGTGTTCGCCCATTACCTGCGCGCGAGTGGGCTGGAAGACCGCGACGAGTTCGTCGTCGGGTCGGTGGCGGGCGCGCGGCCGATCACCCTGCATCACGTCGACCACATCCACGCCGACGTCACGGTCGACATGGGCAAGGCCAACCGGATCGGCAGCGGGGAGGTCACGGTGGGCGGAAGGCGGTTCACCGGAGTCGCGGTGGACGTCGGCAACCCGCACCTCGCCTGTGTGGACCCCCGGCTGACCGTCGAAGAGCTCGCCGAGCTGGACGTCGCGGCGCCGGTCAGCTTCGATCGTGCCCAGTTCCCGGAAGGGGTCAACGTCGAGGTGCTCACCGCACCTGCGGGCGGACTGGTCCGAATGCGGGTCCACGAGCGCGGGGTGGGTGAGACCCGCTCGTGCGGAACGGGAACGGTCGCGGCGGCGGTGGCCGCACTGGCGTCCGACGGCGTCGACACCGGGCGGCTCACCGTGCGTGTGCCAGGCGGTGACGTCGTCGTCACGATCACCGACGCCACCAGCTACCTGCGCGGACCGTCGGTGCTGGTGGCCCGCGGCGAACTCGCGCAGGCCTGGTGGGACGCACAGGCTCCCCCGGATTAATGCCGATTAATTCGGATGCGCGGCCGGCGGCGACGTGCGACCATCGGACATTGGCTATGACATATCCAGATTCGCCCGACAAGGGCTCCGCAGATTTCCCTGGCCGCGCACCCAGCGCCGGCGAACTCGCTCTCGAAGACCGGTCCGCGCTGCGCCGGGTCGCCGGCCTGTCCACCGAGCTCGCCGACGTCTCCGAGGTCGAGTACCGCCAGCTGCGCCTGGAACGCGTGGTGTTGGTGGGGGTCTGGACGGAGGGCAGTGCGGCCGACAACCAGGCCAGCATGGCCGAACTTGCCGCCCTGGCCGAAACCGCCGGCTCCCAGGTGCTCGAAGGGCTGATCCAGCGCCGCGACCGGCCCGATCCGTCGACGTATATCGGCTCGGGCAAGGCGCAGGAACTTCGTGAGGTGGTGCTGGCGACCGGCGCCGACACCGTCATCTGTGATGGCGAACTGTCCCCGGCGCAGCTGACCGCGCTCGAGAAGGCGGTGAAGGTCAAGGTGATCGACCGCACCGCGCTGATCCTGGACATCTTCGCCCAGCACGCCACCAGCCGCGAAGGCAAGGCCCAGGTGACCCTGGCGCAGATGGAGTACATGCTGCCGCGGCTGCGCGGCTGGGGTGAATCGATGTCGCGGCAGGCCGGTGGCCGGGCCGGTGGCAGCGGCGGCGGAGTGGGCCTGCGCGGCCCCGGTGAGACGAAGATCGAGACCGACCGACGGCGCATCCGCGAGCGGATGGCCAAGCTGCGGCGCGAGATCAAGGAGATGAAACAGGCCCGCGACACCCAGCGCAGTCGCCGTCGGGAAAGCGACATGCCGTCGATCGCCATCGTCGGCTACACCAACGCGGGCAAGTCCACCCTGCTCAACGCGCTGACCGGGGCCGGGGTTTTGGTGCAGGACGCGCTGTTCGCCACCCTGGAACCCACCACTCGTCGCGCCGAGTTCGACGACGGTCGTCCATTGGTACTCACCGACACCGTCGGCTTCGTGCGGCACCTGCCCACCCAGCTGGTCGAGGCGTTTCGCTCCACGCTGGAGGAGGTCGTGGACGCCGATCTATTGGTGCACGTCGTCGACGGCTCGGACGTCAATCCGCTGGCCCAGATCAGCGCGGTCCGTCAAGTGATCGCGGAGATCTTTGCGGAGATCGCCGACCATAACGCTGATCCGCCGCCCGAGCTGCTGGTGGTGAACAAGACCGACATTGCCAGCGACCTGATGCTGGCCAGATTGCGGCACGAGCTGACCGGCGCGGTGTTCGTGTCGGCTCATACCGGGGACGGCATCGATGCGTTGCGGCGGCGGATGGCCGAGCTCGCGAAGTTGTTCAAGCCCACCGACACCGCCGTGGACGTGGTGATTCCGTACCACCGCGGCGACCTGGTGGCCCGCGTGCACGACGACGGGCGCGTCCAGCAGGAGGAGCACCAACCGGAGGGCACCCGGTTGCGGGCCAGGGTTCCGGTGGCGCTGGCCGCCAGCCTGCGGGAATTCTCCTTCCCATCGGAGTCGCGACCGTAACGTTGCCGCGAATTCACGCCCGGAATGTCGCCGTGCTGTTCCGCGCCCGCGGTCGGCCCGTCGACCGACCAACCGGGTGGTTGGTATATCTTGAACTGAGTGTTCGCTTCCCTGGACAGCCGGAGGTCCAATCCATGAGCAGTGCCGTGAAGTACCAGCGCACCCTGTTCGAGCCCGAGCATGACTTGTTCCGCGAGTCGTACCGAAGCTTCCTGGATCGCCACGTCGCGCCGTACCACGCCGAGTGGGAGAAGGCCAAGATCGTCGACCGCGGCGTCTGGCTGGAGGCCGGAAAGCAGGGCTTTCTCGGGATGGCCGTGCCCGAGGAGTACGGCGGTGGCGGTGAACCCGATTTCCGGTACAACACGATCGTCACCGAGGAGACCACCCTCGGACGCTACAACGGGATCGGCTTCGGCCTGCACAACGACGTCGTCGCGCCGTACCTGCTGGATCTGACCAACGAAGAGCAGAAGCAGCGCTGGTTGCCCAAGTTCTGCACCGGCGAACTGATCACCGCGATCGCGATGACCGAGCCGGGGACCGGCAGCGACCTGCAGGGCATCAAGACCCGCGCGGTCAGGCAGGGCGATCACTACGTGCTGAACGGATCGAAGACGTTCATCACCAACGGGATCCACTCGGACCTGGTGATCGTGGTGGCGCAGACCGATCCCGAGAAGGGTGCGCAGGGGTTCAGTTTGCTCGCCGTCGAACGCGGGATGGAGGGGTTCGAGCGCGGCCGCCATCTCGACAAGATCGGACTGGACGCGCAGGACACCGCCGAGCTGTCGTTCACCGACGTGCACGTGCCGGCCGAGAACCTGCTCGGCGAGGAGGGGATGGGGTTTATCTACCTCATGCGGAACCTGCCGCAGGAGCGGATCGGGATCGCCATCATGGCGGCCGCGGCGATGGAGGGCGTGCTGGAACTGACGCTGCAATACGTTAAGGACCGCAAGGCCTTTGGCAGGCCGATCGGGAGCTTTCAGAACAGCAGGTTCGTGCTGGCCGAGCTGGCCACCGAGGCCACCGTGGTGCGCATGATGGTCGACGAGTTCATCCGGTTGCACCTCGAGCACAAGCTGACCGCCGAACAGGCGGCGATGGCCAAGTGGTACGCCAGCGAGAAGCAGGTGCAGCTGATCGACCGCTGCCTGCAGCTGCACGGTGGGTACGGCTATATGCGCGAGTACCCGGTCGCCCGCGCCTACCTCGACTCGCGGGTGCAGACGATATACGGCGGGACGACCGAGATCATGAAGGAGATCATCGGCCGCAGCCTGGGCGTCTAAGGCGCCGAGCTTCGGCCGACGTTGAATGCGAATGGGCGAAACGGCACTTTGCTGGATAACTCGCTGGCAACCCCCGCCCGTCGCCGGTTCCCGGGTGTCGCGCCAAAGACGCGGGCAAACGAAACGAAACAGGATGGCAATCGCAGGGCCGGTCGGCGACCGGATAGCGGATCACGTAACGTCGGCTCATGGTTGTCGCCTGCCGGGAGGGCCGAGTAGCGGATTGCGGGGACGGTTCGGCTAAAGAACCAGTCAGCGGCCGCGACGCAGGTAAGGGCGCTGATGGTTCCGCGGGCGCGCCCCCTGGCCACTTTTCCCGGGGCGACATTCATCGCGGCCGCCGGACCCGCCGCGGGAGGTTGGTTGCGACATTCGCGTGACACTGCATCATTTCGACATCAGCTCGGTATCCGTTTTTGTAATATTCTCGGTTTGACTTCGCAATTCTCGTTCGCTAGAGCAAAGTTGTGCGAGCCCGGCGTTAATGCGAACTGTAATGAAGTGGATGATCCTCGGTGGGCGCCACTTCTGGCCGGGTGGGCAGGGTACAAGCATGCCCACGATAAGGTCGTATCCGTTGGCTGGGAGGCTTGGTGAACGGGCAGAGAGGTCACTTGCGCAAGCTGGTGGGGCGGGCGCTGGTCGGCCTGGTGACCACGGCCGTTGTCACTATCTTGCTCGCGCCCGTCGCGGTGGCTTCTCCGATCGGCGACGCCGAGGCAGCCATGATGGCCGCCTGGGACAAGGCCGGTGGCGATAGCTCCCCGCTGGGCGCCAGGAAGGGTGACGTCTACCCCGTTGGCGACGGGTTCGCCCTGGACTTCACCGGCGGCAAGATGTACTACACCACCGATACCGGTGCCAAGTATGTCTACGGGCCGATCCTGGACAAATACGAGGCGCTGGGCGGAGCGGCCGGCAGCGATCTGGGATTCCCGAACGCCAGCGAAGTTCCCGGCCTCGCGGGGCAGGACAGCCGGGTGGCGACCTTCTCGGCCAGCGACAAGCCGGTGATCTTCTGGACGGCCGACCACGGTGCGTTCGTCGTGCGGGGCCCGCTGAGCGCGGCGTGGGACAGGCTCGGCAACTCGGGCGGCGTCCTGGGGGTTCCAGTTGGGGACGAGACCTACGACGGCGACGTGGTCTCCCAGAAGTTCAGCGGTGGTGCGGTTTCGTGGAACCGGAAGACCAAGGCGTTCACCACTGAGCCGGCGTCCATGGGTGACCAGCTGAAAGACCTGCAGGTAACGCTCGATGCGCCCGCGGCCATCAATATGGCCTGGCGCGCGGCCGGCGGCGCCAACGGCCCGCTGGGCGCCAAGCAGGGTGTCCAGTACCCCATGGGTGGTGACGGAGTTGCCCAGGACTTCGTCGGCGGCAAGGTGTTCTACAGCCCGGCCACCGGCGCCAATGCCCTCGAGAGCGACATCCTGGCGAAGTACGAGTTGCTGGGCGGACCCGTCAACAGCGACCTGGGTTTCCCCGTCGCCAACGAGAGCGATGGCGGTTTCGGGACGGCCAGCCGGATCGGCACCTTCTCGGCCGCTGACAAGCCGGTGATCTTCTGGACGGCCGACCACGGCGCATATCTGGTCCGCGGTGCCATGAAGGCGGCGTGGGACAAGCTCAAGGGTCCCAACGGCAAACTCGGGGTGCCGACCGCCGACCAGACCACGGCCGGTGACGTGATCTCGCAGCAGTTCACCGGCGGCAAGATCTCCTGGAACCGCGCGAAAAACACGTTCAGCACCGAGCCGGCGAACCTGGCGCCGCTGTTGTCCGGCCTGCAGGTGTCGGGGCAAAACCAGCCCAGCTCTGCCGCGACGCCACCCCACCCCAAGAAGTTCACCTGGCAGTGGTGGTGGCTGGGCGCGGGTATCGGGGGGCTGCTCCTGATCGTGCTGTTGCTGGTGGGCGCGTTCACGTTGCGCCGACGGCACACCCGCCCGGCCCGCGCCGCCTACCCGCAAGGTCACGACGTCGACGACGGTTACGACGGCGATATCGGTTACGAGACCGCCGAGGAGCACTGGGCCCGCGAGGACGTGGATCTCGACGCCCACCATGTCCCGCACGGCGACGTGCAGCCACCCGACCAGCCGAGGCCGGACGCCGGACCTGCGCCGAAGATGAGCTGGCTGTCGCGCACAGACGCCGCTGACGTCGGCCGGGGAGACGACGTCTCACACGATGAGTTCGATGAGGAAGATCCCGACGCGGTGGATACGAACCCGATATCCATCGTGTCGGACACCGTTCGTTCGCAGCGTCCCGGCTATTCGGAGCGCTTGTCAGCCTTTGAGGAGGACTTTCCGGAGGCCCATCCGGAGGCCGCCACACCGGAAGCCGCCGCACCGGAAGCCGGCTATCGGGATGGCTACCAGGATGGCGAGGTTCCCGCCGGTTCGGAGGCTGAATATTCGCAGGCTGAATATTCGGAGGCTGACTATTCGGATGCCAGGTATCCGGAGGTCGGGTACCCGGACTCCGGGTATCCGGCGGCCGCCTATCCGGAGGCTGGGTACCCGCAGGCCGCCTATTCGGAGGCCGGCTATCCGGAAGCCGGCGATCGGCAGGCTAGGTATCCGCAGGCCGCCGGAGCGGAGGTGCCGTATCCCCTGAGCGCCTATCCCGAGGCCGCAGCGGAGGCGGGGTACCTGGAAGCGATCGAGGTCCCGGAAGTCCTGGCAGTCCCGGAAGTCCCCGCAGGCCTCGCCCCGCGTTCCGGTGACGGGCCGTCTACCGGGCGCCACGCAGCCGCGGATGCCGCCGCCGCGGCCCACGAAGCCCACGGGGTCGATGAGGCTAGGGGTCGATGAGGTCTACGGGGTCGATGAGGCCTACGAGGTCGATGAGGTCTACGAGGCAGAAGCGATGGACCTCCAATTCGCAGCGGCCACCCCGCCGCCGGTTGCGCTGGGATCAGCCCCGGGCACGCGCCCGACGATCCACCTGCCGCTCGACGACCCCTATCAGATGCCCGACGGTTACCCCATCAAGGCCAGTGCCCGCTTCGGCCTGTACTACACCCCCAGCAGCGCGCTCTACCACGACACGCTCGCCGAAATCTGGTTGGCCAGCGAAGAAGTCGCGCTGGCCAACGGTTTCATCAAGGCCGACTGACGCCGTCCCGGCGAGGCCTACAGGGCCCTGGCTCGCCGGTGTTAGATCTTTCGGATCACCGTGACGACCCTGCCGAGCACCGTCGCGTCGTTTCCGGGGATGGGGTCGAACGCCGGGTTGTGCGGCATCAGCCACACTTGGCCGCCGGCGCGCTTGAACGTCTTGACCGTGGCTTCGCCGTCGATCATTGCCGCGACGATATCGCCGTTGTCGGCGACGTTCTGCTGCCGCACGACCACCCAGTCGCCGTCGCAGATCGCGGCTTCGACCATCGAGTCGCCCACCACCCTGAGCAGGAAGAGCGTGCCCTCGCCGACCAGCTCACGCGGCAGCGGGAACACGTCTTCGACCGCTTCCTCCGCGAGGATGGGGCCGCCGGCCGCGATGCGACCGAGGACAGGGACAAAGGTGGGCTCCGGCAGGGCGTCCGAGCCGGCGACCTCGGTGAGCGGCGTCGTGACGTCCTCGGCACCGCGGACATCGACCGCCCTGGGCCGATTCGGGTCACGTCGCAGGTAGCCCTTGCGCTCCAGAGTGCGCAGCTGGTGAGCCACCGACGACGTCGACGTCAGACCGACGGCGTCGCCAATTTCGCGGATGCTGGGCGGGTATCCGCGGCTGGTGACGGAAGCGCGGATGACGTTCAGGATGGTGCGTTGCCGCTCGGTGAGACCCGAATCCATCGAACGCACGCGGCCCCCGGCGCCGGTCGCTGAAGTGTCGTTGCTGTCACTCATGGCAATGAGGGTAGCCGCAGCACGCCCAAGAATCAAACATGTGTTCGACCGGTGCGTCGCGGGACGCCGGATTTCGGGTCGGCCACCGGGTGAATGACAAACGTGTAACTTTCGAGTCCACGGGGTACTTGTGTTGCATGTCAGCGGCAGCCACCGAGAAACGGCCGATGGACTTGTCGGTGGTGTGGTCTAACGTCTTGCTCGTTCGACACGCTTCGCTCAAATGTTCGGGTATCGAACATGCGATCGACTATGGTCGAACACACGAGCGAGGAATTTCGACGGAAGGAACGCACATGACACTGATCCACGCAGTCTCGCCGCGTACCGGGGGTGTGTCCCGGGGTGTGTCCCGGGGTGTGTCCCGGGGTGTGTCGGGGGGTGTGTCCGGGGGTGTGTCCGGGAGTGTGCGGCGCCCCGCTGGCGGGCCGATCCAGGGTCCCCGCTACGACCGGGATGCGCTGGCCCGGTCTGGGGCGCCCCGGTCCGGGTTGCCCCGCTCTGGCCGGCCCGGCCCGTCCCGGCCGTCGGGCGCACCAACCCGATACCGCGGTACGGGTGTGGCGATGTCGGTCGCCCCGCATCACCGCCGGCGTCCCGTGCCGTTCTTGACGACGGTGGGCCTGGCCCTGCTCGTCGGGGTCATCACCCTCTGGCTCGGCCTGATCGCGCATTACGCCCAGCTGGCCAACGATGACGCCGGTTCGGCTGCGCACGTACCGGATCGGCTGGCCGTGGTGCGAGTCGAGGTAGGGGAGTCCCTGCAGGATGTGGCGGCCCGGGTGGCACCCGAAGCGCCGGTTCGGCAGGTCGCCGAGCGCATCCGCGAACTCAACGACCTGAATTCGGCGACGTTGGTCGCGGGCCAGACGCTGATCGCGCCGGTCGGCTGACGGTGCCGTCGAAGGCTCGGTTTACTGCGGTGGACTGCCAAAACCGGTCTGCGCCAAGGGTGTTCGATTTTCGTGCCGGTGAGTGCGCCGCCGTCGGCGCGGCATTGGCCCGGCCGGGTGGCGTACAGGTACGCTCAAAGCGGTCTCAAATTGGTCCCGAGGTCTGTCGGCACGGCGAAGGAGCGGTCATGCACTGTCCGTTCTGCCGCCACCCGGACTCCCGGGTGATTGACTCGCGGGAGACCGATGAAGGCCAGGCCATTCGGCGCCGCCGGTCCTGTCCCGAGTGTGGACGTCGGTTCACGACCGTGGAAACCGCCGTCCTCGCCGTGGTGAAACGCAGCGGCGTCACGGAGCCCTTCAGTCGGGAGAAGGTCATCAGGGGAGTCCGCAGGGCGTGTCAGGGCCGACAGGTAGACGAGGACGCGCTGAACCTGCTGGCCCAGCAAGTGGAGGACGCCGTGCGGGCCGCGGGGTCACCGGAAGTCCCGAGTCACGACGTCGGCCTTGCCATCCTGGGGCCGTTGCGCGACCTCGACGAGGTGGCGTACCTGCGGTTCGCGTCGGTATACCGCTCCTTTTCGTCGGCTGATGATTTCGAGCGCGAGATCGAGGTGCTGCGCGCGCACCGCAAAGTGTCGACGCCGACCTGATCGGATCCGAGCGCCAGATCATGCCCGCCGACCTGCACCCGGACCTCGCGGCGCTGGAGCCACTCCTGGGTACCTGGACCGGTCGGGGAGCGGGCAAGTACCCGACGATCCAGCCCTTCGAGTACACCGAAGAAGTCGTGTTTTCCCATGTGGGCAAACCGTTTCTGGCTTACGCACAGAAGACCAGGGCGGTCGCCGACGGCAGGCCGTTGCACGCCGAGGTCGGGTATCTTCGCGTGCCGCACCCGGGCCGCGTCGAGCTGGTCCTTGCCCATCCGAACGGCATCACCGAAATCGAGGCGGGCACGTATTCGGTGACCGGCGACGTCATCGAAGTTGAATTGTCTTCAACCGCAATCGGATTGGCTCCGACCGCCAAGGATGTCAGTGCGCTGGGCCGTTCTTTCCGCATGGATGGCGACGAGCTGTCCTACACGCTGCGGATGGGCGCGGTTGGCCAGCCCCTGCAGGATCACCTCGCCGCCGTGTTGCACCGACAGCACTGAGGCGTAGGTCTGAGGCGTAGCTCAGCTGTGCGGTCAGGTGGCGCTGCGTTCGTCGGCACCGATGGCGTTCAGCACCGCAACGCGGGTGTCGGCCGGGCCGGTAACGGTTTGTTCGCCCCCGCCCAGGCGGAGCAACTGGCGAAGCGCGGTCTGGTCGTATTCGGCGGGCGCGGTGGCGTCGATGAAGCGCTCGACCACCTCGATGAAGCGGGCGGGGTCTTCGTGGAATGGGAAGTGCCCGGCGCCCTCGAAGATCTCCAGCTGCGAGCCGGGCATGGCGGCGTGCGCCATCCGCGCGTGAGCGACGGGGACCACGACGTCCTTGGTGCCCCAGATGATCTGCACAGGGATGGCCTGGGTCAGATAGCACCGGTCCAGCATGGTGACGATCTGGCCGCGCCAGTCCACCACCGCGCGCAGGGTGCGGCTGAATGCCGCCGAGGCCGTCGGCTCTGGTAGGTCATCGAGTATCCGCAGCACATTTGACAGATCGTTGCCCAAACCGGTGGTGCCGATGGCCTTACCCACGATCTGGCCCGCGACCTGCACCGCGGGAAGTACGAGGGGCAATCGCAGCAATGCCATGGCTTCGCTGCCCATCGGCAGCGAAGCCAGTCGGAAGACGACGTTGACATCTTTGGTCACACCGCCGGACGAGACCAGGATCAGCCGCTCCACCAACTGAGGGAATTGGTAGGCGAACTGCATCGCCACCCCGCCGCCCAGCGAATGGCCGATGATCGTCACCTGCTCGATGTCGAGCACGCTGAGCAGGTCGCGCATGCCGTTCGCGTATGCCGCGACCGAGTAATCGGCGCGCGGCTTGTCGGACTTCCCGTGGCCCAGGAGATCCGGGGCGATCACGGTGAAGCGCTGCGCGAGCTTGGCCTGGATGCCGCGCCAGGTGGTGGAGTTGTCGCCTATGCCGTGAATCAGCAGGATGGCCGGCCCGGAGCCGGCGATCCGGAACGCCCGCTTATAGCCGTGAATGGTGCGGTACTGCAGCGAGGGCGCAGTCACTTCCCGCACCGGGCGAAGATTGCGCGTCCGCTCGATCATATCGCCAACCTCATCGTCGGGCCGATTGACGGCGTTTAGAGAAACTCAGTCGGGTCAGGTTTCAGGTGGGTCGTCGAACTTCTTCTCTGCCTGCTGGGCGAGGAATCGCTCGAATTCCGCACCAAGCTCGTCGCCGCTAGGCAGATCCTCGTCACGCCTCAGCAATGATCTGTTCTCCTGCGCGTCGATGAAGGCATCGTACTGTCGTTCGAGCGCCGCCACCACTTGAGCGACCTCCGCGCTCGCCTGCACCTGCTCATCGATCTTGGCTCGGACTTCGTCCGCCGCTTCGTTCAGCGCGGTCAGGGGCAGGTCCAGCGACCCGGTCTTGGCCACCTGCTCGAGCAGCGCCCGGGCGGCCGCGGGGTAGTCGGTCTGGGTCAGGTAGTGGGGAACGTGCACGGTGAACCCGACGACCTCGTGGCCGTGCTGGGCCATTCGGTATTCCAGCAGGTTGGACGCGCTGCCGGGGACCTGGATCTCGGAGATCCACGGCTGAAAATCGGCGATGAGCTCCCCGTTGTTGGAGTGCGCGGTCAGCGTGATCGGACGGGTGTGCGGGACCGCCATCGGGACGGTGCCCAGGCCGATGGTCTGGCGTACCCCGAGCCGCTCGGCCAGCAGCCGCACGGCGGTGATGAAGCGCTCCCACTTCAGATCCGGTTCCATGCCGGCCAGCAGCAGAAACGGTGTCCCGACGCTGTCATGCAACGCGTACAGACTGAGCTCTGGATCGTCGTAGTCGGTGAAGTGATCTGTCTTGAACGTCATCAGCGGGCGCCGCGAGCGGTAGTCGAGCAATTCGTCGATCGCGAACGACGCGACCAATTCGGTGTCCAGGGCGGACTTGAGGTGGGTAGCGGCGAGCCGGATCGCGTGACCGGCGTCGGAGAAGCCCTGCAAAGCGTGCACCAATACCGGGCCGCGGCCGTCGGGCGCCGCCAGCTGGGGTGCCGGGAACTCAAGCTCATACATGCCGGGCTGGCCCGGCTGTTGCTCGACGTCTGGGTCTGGTGGGTCTTGATCGTGTGCCATCGGTGTCGCCTCCTCTCCAGGTGTGCGCGGGTGCTCCCTACCAGTCTCTCAAATCGGTGGTCGTCATCAATTGAACAGCCAACGCTGCCGATCTATCCTGGCAAAACGCCCGAACGGCCGTTCGTATTCGATGCGGCGTTCGACTCGGCCTGGCGGCGCGCGGTCCGGCATGATGGGGACGATGCGGATTCCGACGGTATGGCTTACGGGGTGTCTGGGCGCGCTGCTCGGCGTCACCGTGCTCCTGACGTCATGCAGCCGGCCCGCTGAGCATGCGTCGGCAGTCCGCGCGCCCGCGCCGCGGAGCACCGCATCGGCGCTGCAGCTCAGCCAGCCCGAGGTTGGGCAGGTGGCGGGCCCGGTGAACCCGGACCCGCGCGTGGGCGCGTTCTTCTTCGACGGCCTCGGGTTGCATTCGTGCACCGGCTCGGTGGTGCATTCGAAGGGCGGTGACCTGGTGCTGACGGCCGCGCACTGCCTGTCCGGCGGCTCGGCGGCGACCTTTGTTCCGGGTTTCGCCGGCAAGGGCGCGCCCGTCGACCTGTGGACGGTCGACGGGGTGTATTTCGATCCGCGCTGGCTTGCCAGCAAGGATCCACGCGCCGATTACGTGATTGCGCGGGTAAGCGGCACGGGCGCCGTGTCGCTGGAGTCGCACGTCGGCTCGGCGCTGGTGCTGGGTTCCGCGCCGGCCCCGGGTAGCCGCGTCAAACTGATCGGGTATCCGGCCGGTGTGGGGGGCTTGCCCATCGGTTGTCAGGCGGGCACCGGGATCACCGACGGTGGTTTCCCCTCGTTGGCGTGCGAAGGGATGGTCAACGGCACCAGCGGCGCGCCGTGGGTCAGTGGCACGGCGGTCGTCGGGCTCATCGGTGGCCTAGACGGTGGTGGCTGCGCGGAGGACATGTCCTATTCGGCGCCGTTCGACGACCACACCGCTCAGCTGCTGGCCCGCGCCGAAGCGGGCGGGCCGGGTGATCGCCCGCCGTCCGACTACGAGGACGCCTGTTAGCGGTCCTGATCAGTGCTTGAACTGGTTGAGCGCGCGCACCTTGTTCATCACGTCGAGCGCGGCCACCTTGTAGGCCTCGGAGAACGTCGGGTAGTTGAACACCGCGTCCACCAGGTACTCGACGGTGCCGCCGCAGCCCATCACCGCCTGCCCGATATGCACCATCTCGGTGGCGCTGGTGCCGAAGATGTGTACGCCGAGGATTCGCAGGTCGTCGGTGGACACCAGCAGCTTGAGCATGCCGTAGGAGTCGCCGGCGATCCCCCCGCGGGCCAGCTCTCGGTACCGGGACACGCCCACCTCGTAGGGGATCGAGTCCTTCGTCAGTTCCACCTCGGTGGCGCCCACGTAGGAGATCTCCGGGATCGAGTAGATGCCGATCGGCTGCAGGTCGGTGATGCCGTCGCACGCCTCCCCGAATGCGTGGTAGGCGGCCAGGCGCCCTTGTTCCATCGAGGTCGCGGCGAGCGCGGGGAAGCCGATGACGTCGCCGACGGCGTAGATGTGGGGCACCTTGGTCTGGAACTTGTCGTCGACGAAGATCCGCCCGCGGCCCTCGGTCTCGAGGCCGGCATTCTGCAGGTCGAGGTGGTCGGTCTGGCCCTGGCGTCCCGCGGAGTACATGACCGTCTCGGCGGGGATCTGCTTGCCGCTGGCCAGGGTGGTGACGGTGCCGGCCGAGCCGACGTCGACGGCAGTCACCTCCTCGCCGAATCGGAACGTCACCGCCAGGTCGCGGAGGTGGAATTTCAGCGCCTCGACGACCTCGGAATCGCAGAAGTCCAGAATGTCGCTCCGTTTTTCGACGACGGTCACCTTGGTGCCCAGAGCGGCGAACATCGAGGCGTACTCGATGCCGATCACACCGGCACCGACCACCACCATGGACGCCGGGAGCGCCTTGAGGTCGAGGATCCCGTCGGAGTCGAGCACCCTGTCCTCATCGAACTCGATCCCGGACGGCCGCGCCGGCCGGGTGCCGGTGGCGATGACGATGTATCTGCCGGTGACGGTGGTCTTTTCCCTGCGGGTGGGGTCCTCGATTTCGACGGTGTGCGGGTCGACGAATCGGCCGTGGCCGATCAGCAGGTCGATCCGGTTGCGCATCAGCTGGTTGCGCACGACGTCGATTTCCTTGGTGATCACATGCTGGGTCCGGGCCAGCAGGTCGGCCGGGGTGATCCGGTCCTTGACGCGGTAGCTTGCGCCGTACAGTTCGCGCTGGCTCATACCGGTGAGGTAAAGAACGGCCTCGCGCAACGTTTTTGACGGAATGGTGCCGGTGTTGACGCACACCCCGCCGAGCATCTTGCCGCGTTCGATGATCGCCACGGTTTTGCCTAGCTTGGCCGAGGCGATGGCGGCCTTCTGCCCACCGGGACCCGATCCGATAACCACCATGTCGTACTCTTGCGACCCCATGAGATAGACAGTAGAACGCACAGTCGCGACTTCGTCCACAGGAGCGCGACTCCGCCGCTTCGCGCGCGCACCGGATGACGGTGGCAGTTGCCAGCGTTGGCGCTCATGACCAAGCATCGAGGAGACTTTGAACTCAACCGCCCGGGTGCGTTAATCGCCGCGCTGCCCGCCGTTCTGGGCTTCGTTCCGGAGAATTCGCTCGTCCTGGTGTCGTTGGATGGCGCTGAATTGGGCTCGGTGATGCGCGTCGACCTGTCCGCCGAGCTCCCCGACCGGGTTGGCCACCTCGCCTCGCTCGCCGCGGCGGCCGAGCCCGAGGCCGCCATCGCGGTGATCGTGAGCGCCGACGGCGCGCACTGCTCACAGTGCAACGCGGAGTACCGGCAACTGTGCGACGTGCTCACCGAGGAGTTGTCGGCCCACGACATCGTGTTGTGGGCCGCCCACGTGGTGGATCGCGTCGCCGTCGGCGGGCGCTGGCATTGCGTGGACGGCTGCGGGTCAGGCGGCGTGATCGACGACCCGTCGGCGTCGCCGCTGGCCGCGGCCGCGGTGCTGGACGGCCGGCGGCTCTACCCGCGGCGGGCCGACCTGCAGGCCGTCATCGCGGTCGACGACTCGACGCGCAGCGCTGAGTTGGCCGCCGCGATCGGCCGGCAGGCGGCCACGCGCGCGGCCGCACATCGCGTGGACGCCGCCGGCTGCTGTCGCCGCGATGTGGAAAACGCGATGGCCGCCGCCGCCCGCGTCGCGGGCGGCGAGCCGTTGCCCGATGCGCAGCTCGCCGGGCTGGGCTGCGCCTTAACCGACGCGCAGGTACGCGACACGCTGTATGCCCTGGCGGTCGGCGACAATGCCGGCGAAGCCGAGTCGTTATGGGCGTTGCTGGCACGCACCCTCCCGGAACCGTGGCGGATCGAGGCGCTGGTGTTGCTCGCGTTCAGCGCGTACGCGCGCGGCGACGGACCGCTGGCCGGGGTGTCGCTGGAGGCGGCGTTGCGCTGCGAGCCTGGCCATCGGATGGCGGGCATGCTGGACACCGCGTTGCAGTCCGGTATGCGGCCCGAGGGCATTCGGGAACTCGCGGTCACCGGCTACCGACTGGCCAAGCGGCTCGGGGTGCGGCTGCCGCCACGACGGGCGTTCGGCCGGCGCGCGGTGTAGTGAGGCGGCTGGGTAGCCTCTTAGACCTTCTCGACCTTGACGGCGTGCGCCATCTCGTGCGGCAGGGTGACGTTCTCGTGGCCGGGTATCACGATGGTCACCCCGCCGGCCGGGCTGGTTTCGACCGTTACCCGGGCGTTGGGCACGACACCGGCGTCCTTGAGGCGGGTGATCAGATCGATGTCACCCTGGACGTGCTCGGTGAGCTGGCGGACCACCACCGCCACCGGCGATCCGGCGGGCAGCTCCGTCAACCGGACCAGGTCGCCGTCGTCGGCGTCGGACTCAGGGCCGAAGCCCAAGTCCAGCAAACCCGGAATCGGGTTGCCGAAGGGTGATGTGGTCGGGTTGTTGAGCACCTTGACGAGACGGCGTTCGACGTCCTCGCTCATCACGTGCTCCCACCGGCATGCCTCGGCGTGCACTTCCTCCCAAGGCAATCCGATGACGTCGACAAGCAGGCGCTCCGCGAGCCGGTGCTTGCGCATCACGGAGATGGCCAGCGCCCGGCCCTTATCGGTGAGCTCCAGGTGGCGGTCGCCGGCCACGTGCAATAACCCGTCCCGTTCCATGCGGGAGACGGTCTGACTGACGGTAGGCCCGCTCTGGTCGAGCCGTTCGGCGATCCGGGCACGCAGCGGCGTCACTCCCTCTTCCTCGAGGTCGTAGATCGTCCGCAGGTACATCTCGGTGGTATCGACCAGCTCGTTCATTCAGCCATCCTCCATTGCCGCCGAGTCTACTTGGCCAGCTGTGAATATGGTTGCAACGCTCCCACGGCAGCAGTATGCCCGCCGCTGCAGCGGCGGGCATACTGCTGGCTACCTGGCTTCGTCAGCGGCCTAGTCGGCGGCGCTAGCTCGCATACGACCGCAGCCGGTCGGCGCGCTCGCCGTTGCGCAGCTTGCACATCACGTCGCGCTCGATCTGCCGGACCCGCTCGCGGGACAGGCCGAACAGCTTGCCGATCTGATCAAGGGTGCGCGGCTGGCCATCGTCCAGGCCGAAGCGCAACCGGATGACCTGATGCTCACGCTCGTCGAGAGTGGCCAGCACACTGCGGATGTCGGTGTGCAACAGTTCGGCGATCACGGCGTTCTCGGCCGACATTGCCTCGGCGTCCTCGATGAAGTCACCCAACGGGGCCTCTTCCTCGGAGCCGACGGGCATGTCGAGGCTCACCGGGTCGCGGCTGTGCTCCAGCAGGTCGTTGATCTTGTCGATCGGAATGCCCGATTCGTTGGCGAGTTCCTCATCGGTGGCCTCGCGTCCCAGGTTCTGGTGCATCTCCCGCTTGATCCGGGCGAGCTTGTTGACCTGCTCGACCAAATGAACCGGCAGCCGGATGGTGCGGCTCTGGTCGGCCATGCCGCGGGTGATTGCCTGGCGGATCCACCACGTGGCGTACGTCGAGAACTTGAATCCCTTTGTGTAGTCGAACTTCTCCATCGCGCGGATCAACCCGAGGTTGCCCTCCTGGATGAGGTCCAGCAGCGGCATTCCACGTCCCGTGTAGCGCTTGGCCAGCGAAACCACCAGGCGCAGGTTCGCTTCCAGAAGGTGGCGGCGGGCCTGCGCGCCGTCGCGCGCCACTGCGGCTAATTCGCGTTTGCGGTTTTCGCCGAGGCGCTTGCGGGTCTCGAGCAGATGCTCGGCGTAGAGGCCGGCCTCGATACGCTTTGCCAGCTCGACTTCACCGGCGGCGTTGAGCAGGGCCGTCTTTCCGATGCCATTCAGATAGACACGCACCAGGTCCGCAGCGGGGCTTTGCGCATCCAGATCGCTGGTATCAAACCTGCTGGTGGTGTGCCTTGTAGTGGCTTCGGCCATTGCGACCTCCCCGATCGATCGGCTTTGTTCTGTCGTCTCGTTTAACGACAAACCCATAGGCAGAGTTCCCAGCGGACGGCCAACCCACACGCTTTGACGTGCAGAAATGTGGTCGGCGTCCTGAGAATGTCCTGAGAAGTTCGCCGGACGGCGGCGAACCGGAAACTCTGGCTCGTCTCGGGCTAGTCGGGGCTGTCGGTGCCCGGTGATTCCGGTTGCGCCTGCGGGTGCCGGCGAGGCTCGATCGCGGGCCGCTCGGCCGTCGGGAACAACGGCGTCCGGCGGGGGACGTCCTCGAAGCGGCGGGGTTCGTCGGGGCGTAGCGGGGGCCGGTCGTTGGCAATCAGCACGGCCATCCACGGCAGTGGCACCGACGCGCCCACGATCAGCAATGAGATCAGGCCGTTGTGCCAGGCGCCGTATGCGACGGCGGCCCCGATCAGCGCTGGAACCCGGAATGCCATCAGCGTCAGGTACTTGCGCACCCGCGCCCGATGCTCCTCCTCATACGACGGCGCCGCGCCGGTGATGAGCACCGGACGGCCCTTGCCGTCGAAGTCGTCGAACCTGTCCTCGGAATTGCCACCGAAACCACGCTCGGTGCCGCGCGTCATACATCCACTGTCCCACACGACATCGATTCCGGCTTCTCCGGTTTCGCGCGGGAGTTTTCCAGGCACAATGTCAGGCATGGACACCCAGACGATCGAACGCACCGATGCCGACGAACGCGTCGACGACGGGACCGGCAGCGATACGCCGAAATACTTTCATTACGTCAAGAAGGACAAGATCGCCGAGAGCGCCGTCATGGGCAACCACGTCGTCGCGCTGTGCGGTGAGGTGTTTCCCGTTACCCGGGCGGCAAAGCCGGGCTCGCCGGTTTGTCCCGATTGCAAGCGGATTTACGAGCACCTCAAGAAGGGCTGATCGGTACTGATCCGGACTGATCAGGTTGGCGGCTCTGCCGCGGCTTCGCAATCCCGGTCGTGCTCCGGCGCGGCGGAGTCCTCGGAATGCGGGGAATGCGCGGAATCAGCCTCCGCGGAATCCGTCGTCGTGCTTGAACGCAGGCGCGCCACCAGCCAGTTGCGGATCCGGTGGGCGTGCGTCTTGGGCGCCGGAAACTCTTCCTGGATGGCCGCGTTGAGTTCGGCGCCGATCATGATCGCGAAGCCGCCGAAGAACATGAACAACAGGAACGCGATCGGTGTCGACAACGCGCCGTAGGTGTAGCCGGTGCTGGTGATCCACTTCAGGTAGAACCGCAGCCCCAGCGTGGCGGTCACGAACACGACGGTGGCCAGGATCGCGCCCAGGACGAGCCGGTGGGTGGGCAGTGGTACCGGCAGGGCCACCCGGTACAGGATCATTACGCCCAGCATCAGGCCGAGGATCAGCGCCGGGTAGTAGCCGTAGTGCAGCAAGTTGGCCCAGTGCTCCGGGATGTGTTCGCCGATTTTGCGGGGGCCCACGACCAGCACGGGCGCGGTCACCACGATGAAAAGCAGCATCACGAGGTACAGGAACAGCGCGAAGAACCGTTGCCGCACGGGATGGCGCAGCGGCGTCTGGTCATGCGCCTCGACCACGGAGTCGACGAATGCCGACATCGCCGAGGATCCCGCCCACAGCGAGATCAAAAAGCCCAACGACACCACCTCACCGCGTGCCTGGGCGGTGATGTCGCGGACGGTGGGCTCGATGATCTCGTTCACCACGCTGGGGGAGAACAAGCTGTGCGCGGCCCCGATAGCGCTGTGCACGATGGTGGGCAGTGTGTCGGCACCGAACACCGGCGCCACGTAGGCCAGGGTGCCCAGCATCCCAAGCAGCAGTGGCGGAAGGGACAACGCCGACCAAAAGCCCGCCTGTGCGGACTCCGAGAAGATCGAGTCATCCCAACTCTTGGCGAGCGCCCTAACTGCGATTCGCCACACGTGGCGGCGCGTCGGCTTTACTGCTTGGGTTGGGATCTGGGTTGGAACTTGGTCGTTCATACCCCTTCAGCATTACCGATGACCGCGTGCGCGGCCGACATTGCCCCGGGTGAGTTCGACGAATTCAGCTTCCGCTAACCTCCAGCACCGCAGCCAACTCGGCGAGCTTCGCTTGGTGCTCGTTGGCGTGATGCTGGCAGAAGAGAAGCTCCGCTCCAGAAGCAAGCTTGGCACGCACTCGGGCGGCCGCCCCGCAGCGGTCGCAGCGGTCGGCCCTAGTCAGTTCGGGACTGGTCAGGGTTGCGTTCATGGCTTCTCCATTTCTGGCGTGTCTTCAACTGTCTCAGACGTTCAGAGTTTTCGCGTTGTTCCCCGGGCGTTGTGGGGTGTGTCGTTTCTCACGCATTTTCGGGTCTTGGTCCAGGGTTGGTCAGGCACGCTGAGAGCATGCGCTCCACCACTTCGCCGTTGGTGCACTTGTGCGGGGTCGACGACTGGTCGCACGCCCGCGAGCGCGGCGAGATTCTGCCCGGGCCGTCCGGCAGCGAGCGGTTCATTCACCTGTCCACGCCGGAGCAGGTCCATCTGCCCGCCAACCGGCTCTACCGTGGCCGCGGCGACCTGGTTCTGCTCTACATAGATCCGGCGGCTCTGGACGCCCCGGTGCGTTGGGAGCCCGGTGTGCCGACGGACCCCGAGTCGATGTTGTTCCCACACCTGTACGGCAGGCTGCCGGTGCGCGCCGTGATCAGGGTCGCCGCGTACCGGCCGGGCGCCGATGGGACGTTCGCGCCGGCCGCGGGATCTCAGGACGCCACGTAGGCGTCGGCCTCGATCTCCACCAGCAGGCCGGGTGCGATCAGCGCCGAGACTTCGACCATGGTCGCCGCAGGACGTATGTCGCCGAAAACCTGCGCGTGCACCTCACCGACGTCGCGCCAGCGTGAAATGTCGGTCACGTAGATGCGGGTGCGGACGACGTCGTCGAGCGTCGCGCCCACCTGTCCAAGCGTAATTTCGATGCGGCGCAACGCGTCTCGGGCTTGGCTGGCGGCGGTGTCCCCGCTCCCGGTTGTCCCGGCCACGGTTACTTGCGGGCCGACCCGCACCGCGCGTGAATAACCGACCGCGGATTCGTAATCGGAACCGGATGAGACGACGGTGCGGCTGGCTGGCATGCGGTCACACTACGGTGGCGGCGTCCTGGGTACATCTCCGTACATGTCCGTACATGTCCGTACATGTCCCTACATGACCGTGTGGGCCGTCCCGCAGGTCGCGTTGGTTGCACAGGGTGCGCGCTTCGCGCGGGCATTCGCCGCCGGCGACCCAGAGCTGGCTCGGGACCCCTACCAGCCCGACGTGGTGTACGTGAGCCCAACGATGCGGCCCTTCGATTGGCCAGCCCGGATCGACGGCGTCGAGCGCACGCTCGAGTTCATCGCGCTCACCATCCGTGGCTGCCCGGGCACCCGCTGACCGGCCGGGGGTTAAGCCTGAGTTAAGCCGCGCTGGCTAAATTGTCTGACTCGTGATGTCGGGCCCACCGACGCGTACCAAGAATCGCTCTACGGCGTCGGGCGACGTGAGACCGCGCCGACTCAGTTGCTGGATGCAAAACAGGGCAAGGTCGAACGAGCCATAGATGTGATAGGCGATCATCGCCAGGTGTGACAACTGCTCGTTGGTGAAGCGTTCGGGATAGGCGATGTCGCGCACGTAGACCACGTCCGCCTCGAGCAACTGGTTCTGGCCGCGGCGGAAGTCGCCGCCGAACACCGTCGGTGCGATGGGCCAGCGCTTTACCGCGGCAAACGAGTGAGGCAGGAATCCCTGGTCTCGCAACTCGAGGTCGACCTCGCCGAAGACCGGCTGATGCTCGTAGAGCGGCACGAACGACACTTCGGTCTGAACGGCGACGGCGCCCGCCAACTTGCGGCGACCGTTTTGGAAGGTCATCAGCTCGCCGCCCTGGATGTCGATCTTGAGTAGATCGAATTCAGCGACCGCGTCGATGTCGTCGAGGCGGTGGGTTTGCAGCTCAATCTCGTCGATGACGGTTCCCCAACCGGTGAAACCGTTGAAAAGCCTGAGGCGCCTGGGGTCGGGCCGCAGCAGGCTGGTCATCCCGGATTCGCGGCCGACCATCAGACGGTGCGTTTCGCCGTCGCCGACGGCTTGCGGGAGGTAGGTCTCCAATGGCCCTTTGCGCCGTTGGAGTTCGGCCAGTGCATCCGGCTGCGGCTCGAAGCCGATCACCGAGCAAAGGCCGGACTCCAGCATCTGCTTGTAGGGCGGGTCGCCGTCGACGGGGTTTGCGCCGATGTCGACTACGCCCGACAAGCGCGAGCAGCACACCAAATCCAAGACTGGCGACGGGTATGTCACGGGTATGTCATAGTGCGTTGTCTTGGGATCCTGATTGATCCGAAGGGGCGGCTCGGCGTGCCTCGCTTGTGGCGAGTTCTAATCCAGGTAGTCGCGCAGCACCTGTGAGCGGCTGGGGTGGCGCAACTTTGACATCGTCTTGGACTCGATCTGACGGATGCGCTCGCGGGTGACCCCGTAGACCTGGCCGATCTCGTCAAGAGTGCGAGGCTGGCCGTCGGTGAGGCCGAAGCGCAGGCGTACTACGCCCGCCTCGCGCTCTGAGAGCGTCTCCAACACCGACTGCAGCTGGTCCTGCAGCAGGGTGAACGAGACCGCGTCGACGGCGACCACCGCTTCGCTGTCTTCGATGAAGTCGCCCAGCTGGCTATCGCCCTCGTCGCCGATGGTCTGGTCCAACGAGATCGGCTCGCGCGCGTACTGCTGGATCTCGAGCACCTTCTCGGGCGTGATGTCCATTTCCTTGGCCAGCTCTTCGGGCGTGGGCTCGCGGCCAAGGTCCTGCAGTAGCTCGCGCTGGATGCGTCCCAGCTTGTTGATCACCTCGACCATGTGCACCGGGATGCGGATGGTTCGGGCCTGGTCGGCCATGGCGCGGGTGATGGCCTGGCGGATCCACCAGGTGGCATAGGTGGAGAACTTGTAGCCCTTGGTGTAGTCGAACTTCTCGACCGCGCGGATCAGGCCCAGGTTGCCCTCCTGGATCAGGTCCAGGAACGCCATCCCGCGGCCCGTGTAGCGCTTGGCCAGCGATACCACCAATCGCAGGTTGGCTTCCAGCAGATGGTTTTTCGCGCGATCGCCGTCGCGGCAGATCCACATCATGTCGCGGCGCTGGGCGGCGGGGAGCTTCTCGCCGCGGTCGGTCAGCTCTGTCATCAGCTGGGTGGCGTACAGGCCGGCCTCGATCCGCTTGGCCAGCTCAACCTCTTCCTCCGCGTTGAGCAGCGCCACCTTGCCGATCTGCTTGAGATAGGCCCGAACCGAGTCCGCGGATGCGGTGAGTTCGGCGTCCTTGCGGGCCTGGCGCAGCGCTTCGGATTCGTCTTCGTCCCATACGAAGTCGCCCGACGCCTTGTCCTTTTCGGTGGGCTCGGCGATGTCCTCGTCCTCATCGGCCGCAGGCTCGCCGGCCGGTTTGGTCGCAGCCGGCTCGGCGTCCTCGGCCTCCTCGGCGTCGGCCGGCTCGAGGTCGGTGTCCTCGACGTCGGTCGCCACGTCCTCCAGGTCGTCAAGGCTGAGGTCCTCGGCTTCGATTTCGAGGTCCTCGCCGGGCTCGACTTCGAGGTCCGGGTCGGCGTCGAGCTCGTCGGCGGCCTCGGCTGGATCGAGTGCGCCCAGCGCGGCGTCTGGATCGTCAGCGATATCCTTGCCGGCCGGGCCCTTCGTGCCGCGGGGTGTCTTCGCCTCGGGGCCCTTGGGGGCGCGAGCCTTCTTGGGCGCGTCGTCCTCGGGTGCCGTCGACTTGGCGGCCCGGGGCGCTGCCTTGGTTGCCCGTTTCGCGGGGGCCGGAGCGCCGTTGGCGGCCTTCGCCGGCGCACGCTTGGCGACGCCCTTCGCTGCCGACGCGTGCGGCCCGGGAGATTTCGTGGCGGTGCGTTTCACCGGCTCATCGGTCGCCGGGCTGATCCTGGTCGGTGCCACATACACCCCTTCGGTTGGACTCACTTCCGGCGGGTCTGGGCATGCTCAACCGAAAGTGTCTGCTATGTCGAATGTCGACGTTGATATCAGCGTGAGTACTCGCGCGCTATCGGTCGGGCGGCCGCCGAGGACCATTGTAACGACAGTGTGCGTCCGTACTGCCCCACCCGGCAAAATCAGTGCGTCACATCCGTGGTGGAAGCCATGGCCGCGCCGACGATCCCCGCGCTGTTCTGTAGGGCGGCCGCCACCACCGGCGTGCGGTTTTCCAGCAGCGGCACCCATTTGTCGGCTTTGCGGCTGATGCCACCACCGGCGATGAACAAGTCGGGCCACATCAGGTTCTCGATGGCCTCCAGCACCTTGGTGACCTCCTTGGCCCACTTTTTGAAGCTCCAGTCGTTGTTTTCCTTGACCGATGACGCCGCCCGGTGCTCGGCCTCCTTACCGCCGACCTCGATGTGCCCGAACTCGGTGTTGGGTATCAGCCTCCCGTTGTGGATGAGGGCCGACCCGATCCCCGTTCCGAAGGTCAGCAGCACCACCAGGCCGGAGTTGTCTTTGCCCGCGCCGTAGCGCTCCTCGGCAAGCCCGGCCGCGTCGGCGTCGTTGAGGACCGTCACGTCCTGGCCGTTCAACTCAGCGGCGATGATCTCCCGCGCGTTGGTCCCGATCCAGGCCTTGTCCACATTGGCCGCCGTCTGGACGACGCCGTGCGTAACGACGCCGGGATAGGTCACCCCCAGGGGCCCGGTCCATCCGAATGCGTTGACGACCTCGGCGATGGTTTTGGCCACCGCCGACGGGGTGGCCGGCTGCGGGGTCAGCAGTTTGACCCGGTCGCCGATCAGCTGACCGGTTTCGAGGTCGACGATTCCACCCTTGATGCCGCTGCCGCCGACGTCGATGCCGAATGCACGCCGCTCCGGCGTGGCACCGGATTGTTTCGACGGGACGTTGGTGCCCGGGGTGTCCGTGGTCGAGTCGGTGCTGGTCATCGAAATCTCCTCGGCGAGATTTGGCTTGTCCGCCCACCTTAGCCCGACGACGATGCGGCTCGGAGGGCCGCTGAGGAGTGGGCGATATGGGTGGAGCCCGACGACGATGCGGGGTTGTCGTGTCGGCGGCGCGGCAGTGGCTGTGATGCGATAGTCCGGTGACTCGACCCGACAACGAGCCGGCGCGGCTGCGTACGGTCGCCGAAACGCTGGCCGCGGAGGCCGCGACGTTCGTGCGTTGCCGCCGCACCGAAGTGTTCGGCGCCCATGCGGGTGCCGCCGCCCGCGGTTCGGTGCGGGCCAAGAGCACCCCGACCGATCCAGTGACCGTCGTCGACACCGAGACGGAACGGTTGCTGCGTGATCGGTTGGCAAAACTGCGGCCCGGCGATCTGATCCTCGGGGAGGAGGGCGGCGGTCCCACCGGTGCCCCCGAATCCGGGGCCGCCCGCCATGACACGGTCACCTGGGTCCTTGACCCCATCGATGGCACGGTGAATTTCGTCTACGGCATCCCGGCCTACGCGGTGTCGATCGGGGCCCAGGTCGACGGCGTGTCGGTGGCCGGCGCGGTCGCCGACGTGGTCGGCGGCCGGGTGTATTCGGCGGCGAGCGGCCTTGGCGCGTACGTCACCGACGAGCAGGGGACGCACGCGTTGCGGTGCACTGCCGTCCAGGACTTGTCAGATTTATCAATGGCCTTGTTGGGCACCGGCTTCGGCTACTCGGTGCGGCGCCGCGCTACCCAGGCGGCGCTGCTGGCGAAAGTGCTGCCGGTGGTCCGCGACGTGCGTCGCATCGGTTCCGCGGCGCTGGACCTGTGCATGGTCGCGGCGGGCCGGCTGGACGCCTATTACGAGCACGGTCTGCAGGTCTGGGACGCCGCGGCCGGCGCTCTGATTGCGGCCGAGGCGGGGGCGCGCGTCTTCTCGCCCGTCCAGAAGGGACCGCCCGGCAGCGCGGAATTGGTGGTGGCCGCAGCGCCCGGCATCGCCGACGAGCTGCTGGCTGCCCTGCAGCGATTCGACGGCGTGGCGCCGATCCTGGACTGAATTAGCAGCTGCTGGCGTGGATCTTCGCCACCAGCGCGGGATCCGCGGGTTCGTTCGCCCCGGGGCGCAGCGTGGCGAGCACGGTGTCGATGTTGTCGCTGTGCGCCAGCGAGCTGAAGTCCGTGCCCAGGGCGAGGTCGACGGAGTCGTCGGCGCGGTTGTCGCGGAACAGTTCGGTGCAGGGCGCGACCAGCCACACGGCGGCCGCGGTCGCCTGCCCGGCCGTACCGAAACGGATCTGGCCCTGACAGGTCAATCGGGCGTTGGCGTAGATCGGGTCGTTGGCGGCCGTGGGCTGGGCGAAGCCCAGATCTTTCAGTGCGCCGGCGACGTCGCCGGCCTGACCGCCCCGGCCGCTGGCGTTGAGGACGCGCACCTTGGTGTCGGCGAGCTTGGCGGGTGTGACGTCGGTCATATCGCTCCGCGACACTGGCTCGCCGAGCGCAGGAGCCTGCGTCGCCCCCTGCGCCTGTGGGGGCGCGTTGCACACCGCCGCCTCGTGAACCTTCGCCGGCCGCGTCAGCGCGATGGTCCACACCACGCCGGTCGCCACAAGCAGCAGCACCGCCACGACGATGGCGGGTCGGGGGTTGCGTCGCCGGAAGGGCCGACCGTGCTTGTCGAAGGCGGTACCTTCGGTGATTTGTGCGACCACAGGTGCACTCTAGCGGCCGCCCAAACGCACTGTTTACGGCCGAATACAAGGGTGGCCATGGCGGTGTGACGTAAATCACAGCTGAATGGGGCCCGATAAGGGCACGAATCGTTTGGTGGATGCGTTCGACGCTGGTACAAAGCGTTGCTTGGGTTTATGAGGGCATAGAGGGGAATAGGACGGGGATAGGACGATGCCTACCGACTATGACGCTCCACGGCGTACCGAGACCGATGACGTCTCGGAAGATTCGCTGGAGGAGCTCAAGGCGCGACGGAACGAGGCGGCCTCGGCCGTGGTCGACGTGGACGAATCCGAATCCGCTGAGTCTTTCGAGCTGCCTGGCGCCGACCTGTCAGGCGAAGAGCTGTCCGTTCGGGTTATTCCGAAGCAGGCCGACGAGTTCACCTGCTCGAGCTGCTTTCTGGTGCAACACCGCAGCCGGCTGGCCAGCGAGAAGAACGGCGTGATGATCTGCACCGACTGCGCGGCCTGATCGGTCAGCTTCGTAATGCCGACAGCACCCGCTGCGGGTGGCGGCAGCTCACCAGCCAGTACGGCGTCGGATCGTCGGGGTCGTCGAGCACCACGAGAACCATGGGGCCGACCCATGCCCGATGCACGACGTAAGCCGCCGGGTCGAGCTGCCGGCCCAGTGCCGCTGACTTCGCCGACCGCGCGATCTCGGCAGAGCGGGCGATGGCGGTGACGGGCAGGTGCGCGTCTCCGGCCCACAGTTCGACGCCGGACGCCCCAGCGTCGGAGCCCGCGGTGACCTGGACCTCGACCCGACCCAGCCACAGCAGCGCCCCGGCGGCCGCGGTGAACAGGATCGCGTACGGCAGCCAGTCGGGTAGGGCCGTGACACCCAGGTTGACTTCGAAAGCGATCAGCGCCGCGAGCCCGAAGCCCAGCGGCCACCACCACCAAGGCACCCACAGTCGCTCGCGATATCGGACGCTGTGCGGCGCGACGCGCGTACCTGACACGCGGTCAAGGGTAGTCTGTGGCCCCGTGTCGACCAGTCTGGCCGTTGTCCGCCTCGATCCCGGCCTCCCGATGCCCAGCCGCGCTCATCGGGGTGACGCCGGGGTCGACCTCTACAGCGCAGAAGACGTCACCTTGGCGCCGGGCCACCGTGCCCTCGTGCGGACGGGCGTGGCGGTCGCTGTCCCATTCGGAATGGTCGGATTGGTCCACCCCCGGTCGGGATTGGCCGCGCGGGTGGGGCTTTCGATCGTCAATAGTCCCGGCACCATCGACGCGGGCTATCGTGGCGAGATCAAGATCTCGCTGATCAACCTCGATCCGGGCGAGCCGATCGTGGTGAAACGCGGCGACCGGATCGCCCAGTTGTTGGTGCAGCGGGTCGAGTTAGTTGAGCTGGTCGAGGTTTCGTCGTTCGACGAGGCCGGGCTGGCCGAAACATCCCGTGGCGATGGTGGTCACGGTTCCTCCGGCGGACATGCGAGTTTGTGATGGCATTCGGTAGGCGCAGAGGCAAAGACGACAGCGGCACCCCTGCGGAGCCCCCGGAGCCGGCCGCAGAGGCCCTCGAAGAGGCCCCCGAAGCGCCGGAGCGGAAACGGCTGCGGGCGAGGAACCCGACGAGGATCTGGACCAAGAAATGGACGCAGATCTGGAAGGCCCGTTCGACATCGACGACTTCGACGACCCCGCGGTCGCCATGCTGGCCCGGCTCGACCTGGGCTCCGTGCTGATCCCGATGCCGGAGGGCGGCCAGCTGCAGGTCGAGCTGACCGAGGCCGGGGTGCCGAGCGCGGTGTGGGTCGTCACACCCAACGGTCGGTTCACCATCGCCGCCTACGCGGCCCCGAAGACGGGCGGCCTGTGGCGCGAGGTGGCCAGCGAGCTTGCCGAGTCGCTGCGCAAGGACTCGGCCAAGGTCAGCATCAAGGACGGCCCTTGGGGTCGGGAAGTGGTCGGCACCGCCTCGGGCGTGGTGCGCTTCATCGGGGTCGATGGCTACCGCTGGATGATTCGCTGCGTCGTGAACGGCCCGCAGGAGACCATCGACGCGCTGAACGGCGAGGCGCGCGCGGCGTTGGCGGACACCGTCGTTCGCCGCGGCGACACGCCGTTACCGGTGCGGACTCCGCTGCCGGTGCAGCTACCCGAGCCGATGGTGGAGCAGCTACGGGAAGCCGCGGCCACGCAGCAGGCCGCGCAACAAGCCGACGCGGAACAGCAATCCACCCAGCCGGCCCCACGTCGCGGTGCCGAGGGATCGGCGATGCAGCAGTTGCGCAGCACCGTACCGGCGGCTAGGAAGTACCGGCGGCTAGGAACGGCCGGCTTCCGCCAGCGCGGCCAGGCAGGCGGTGCCGAGCCTGGCGGCGTCCGCGCCGAACTCGTCCAGCGTCACGGTCCGCAGTGCGGCGCGCGGTGCGGCGGACACCCAGTCCGCACCGACCTGCAGGGGGTGGATCGGATCGTCGACAGCAGCGACCACCCCCAGCGGCGCGCTAAGCCGGGCCAAGTCGGCGCGCCCGGGTGCCACGTATGCCGCGGCCTCCTCCATCGCGTCGGGCAACAGTGGCCACTGCACGCGCCACGACCGGGTCAGCTCCTCGGCCAACCAGGGTGGGCTGGACGCTTGCATCTGGGTGGTTGTCGCGGCCAGGCCGTCACGGCGGAGCTGGGATGCCGAATGCCGCGCCGCCACAGCGGCGAGCGCTGGTCCGGGCGCCCCGGTCCAGGGCGGCAGGGCGGCCAGGACGGCCACGGCCTGCCCGGGATGCGCCAGCGCCCACGCGGCCGCCACCGCCGCGCCGATCGAGATACCGCCGACGGCGATCGGGCCTGCACGCGCTGCGTCATCCAGGGCGCGCAGGTAGCCGTAGATCAAGCTTTCCGGCTGCGGCGGCGGCGTCACCAGCACCGCCCCGACCCGTTCGAGCGGCCCGGAAAACGCCCGGCGCACGTAGCTGTCGTCGGACCCGGTTCCGGGCAACAACACCGTCGTCACACCGCGCAAATCGACCGCCACCCCTCGATACTGCCCGGCTGGAGTAAGCGATCCAACAATATGGTTCATCGGCGTGCGAAGGGGAACTAACAGGTCTACGGTGGCCGTTGGCTCAGAAGGTAATGCGCCGACAGTCTTTAAGCGTCAAGGAGTGGCGATGGGTGCCCAGGGTTATCTGCGTCGGCTCACGCGTCGGCTAACCGAAGACCCGGAGCAGCGCGACTCCGAGGAGCTATCCGACGCGGTCCTCAGCACGGGCGCGCAGCGCGCGATCGACTGCGAGCGGGGCCAGGAGGTCACGATGGTCGGCACGCTGCGTAGCGTCGAAACGAATGGCAAGGGATGTGCCGGCGGAGTCCGCGCCGAACTGTTCGACGGCAGCGACACCGTCACGCTGGTGTGGTTGGGTCAACGCCGGATCCCGGGCATCGACTCCGGCCGTACCCTGCGGGTGCGGGGCCGTCTCGGCAAGTTGGAGAACGGGTCCAAGGCCATCTACAACCCGCATTACGAAATTCAGCGGTGACCCCCTGCGATTGGGGGACCATTTCCCGTGACCGGTAATCGCGCTAGTCCCGAGCGCCTACTGGCGCAGGTCGGCGGGGTGAGCGGTCTGGTCTACTCGACGCTGCCCGTGGTGACGTTTGTGGTACTCAACGGCGCCTCCGGCCTGTTGGCCGCTATCGGCAGCGCTTTGGGCGTGGCCGCGCTGGTGTTGCTGTGGCGGCTGATTCGGCGGGAGTCCGTGCAACCGGCGCTGTCCGGATTCTTTGGCGTCGCCGTCTGTGCGCTCATCGCCTATGTTGTGGGGCAGTCCAAGGGCTACTTCTTGCTGGGTATTTGGATGTCACTGGTGTGGGCGGTGGTCTGCGCGGTGTCGGTGCTGGTCCGACGACCATTGGTCGGCTACCTGTGGAGCTGGGCCACCGGGCGTGATCGCGGGTGGCGCGACGTGCCCCGGGCGGTGTACGCGTTCGACATCGCCACGCTCGCTTGGTTGCTGGTGTTCGGCGCTCGCTTCGTGGTCCAGCGACTCCTGTACGACGCGGATCAGACGGGTTGGCTGGGGGTGGCCCGGATCGGGATGGGCTGGCCGCTGACCGCGTTGGCGGCGTTGGCGACATACGCGGCGATCAAGGCCGTGCGGCGCGTGTTGCCGGCCCCCGACAGGGTCGAGGAGCCTGTCTCCGACAGTGTGGAGGAGACGGCGCCAGACGCTTCGCCGGGTTCGCGTTGATGCGATGAAGAGGCCCCGCCCCTTCATCGCATCAATGTCGCGTCGCCGCTACTCCGCCGGGCCGGGGCCGCCCGGCAGCAGCAGTTTGCTTAGGTCGTCCTCGACCTCGGTGACGGCGACAAACAGCAACTCATCGCCGCCCTCCAGCGGCTCGTCGGACTCGGGGACGATCACTCGCGCCCCGCGCAGGATCGTCACCAGCGCGGCATCCCGGGGCAGGTTCAGTCTGCGTACCGGCTTGCCGCCCCACGGTGTGTCGTCGGGCAGGGTGATTTCAACCAGGTTGGCCTGACCCTTGCGGAACTCCATCAGCCGCACCAGGTCGCCGACGGCCACGGCCTCCTCGATCAGCGAACACAGCATCCGTGGGGTGGACACCGCCACGTCCACACCCCAGGCATCGGTGAACAGCCATTCGTTGCGGGGATCGTTGACCCGGGCCACCACCCGCGGGACCGCGAATTCGGTTTTGGCCAGCAGGCTGAGCACCACGTTGACCTTGTCGTCGCCGGTAGCGGCGACCACCACATCGAAATCCTCGAGGTGCACCGACTCCAGCAGGCTCAGCTCGCATGCGTCGCCCAGGCGCCAGTGCGCGGCGGGGATGGCGTCGACGTCGACGTGGTCGGGGTTGCGTTCGATCAGTGTGATCTCGTGGCCGTTCTCCACGAGTTCGCGGGTGACCGAGCGGCCAACCGCGCCGGCCCCGGCAACAGCTACTTTCATTTGCGGGCTCCAGAATCTAGGTCGTCACTGGGTGGCAGCGCGGCGATGGCGACCGCCTCGGCGGCGCGGCCGGAAATGGCGGCGATGTAGACCTGATCGCCGGCCTGGATGACCGTCTTCGGCTCCGGCAGAATGCCGGTTCCGAACCGGATCATGAAGGCCACGCGGGCGCCGGTGGCGAGCTCCAGATCGGTGGCCCGGTGGCCCACCCAGTCCTCGTGCAGGGCGACCTCGGCCACCGCGACGGTACCGGTCGGATCGCGCCACTTGGCGGTCTCGCCCTCGCGGGTCAGCGCATTGAGCAGGCGATCCGTGGTCCAGGGCACGGTGGCGATCGTGGGGATGCCGAGCCGCTCGTAGACCTCGGCGCGTTTCGCGTCGTAGATCCGGGCGACAACGCGGTTTACCCCGAAGGTCTCCCGGGCCAGGCGCGCCGAGATGATGTTGGAGTTGTCTCCGGATGACACGGCGGCGAACGCATCGCTGCCCTCGATGCCCGCACGCAGCAGGACATCCCGGTCGAATCCCTGGCCCAGCACCCGCTCGCCGGCGAACTCGGGGCTGAGCCGGTTGAAAGCCGTGCCGTCGCGGTCGATGACCGCGACATCGTGTCCGATCCGGGACAGCCCGTCGGCAAGCGACGACCCCACCCTCCCGCACCCCATCACAATCACCCGCACTTGAGGTTCCTCTCGGCGCAGTCCTGCTCGTCTTACCCAATCGGCAATCGAGTTGGCCAGTCGATTTCCGTGCGGCACATTCTCGCCTCCGGAACGCTACCGGCAAGCCCTCGTGGGCTTACTCTTGGCTCTCGTGTCCAAACTTTCAACCGCTGCGCGCAGGTTGCTTATCGGTCAGCCGTTTCGGAGCGACCGGCTCAGCCACACGCTACTGCCGAAGCGGATCGCCCTTCCGGTGTTTGCCTCGGATGCGCTGTCCTCGGTGGCCTACGCGCCCGAGGAAATCTTCCTGATGCTCTCGATGGGCGGGCTGTCGGCGTATGCGTTGTCGCCGCTGATCGGGCTGGCGGTTGCGGCGGTCATGCTGGTCGTGGTGGCCAGCTACCGGCAGAACGTGCACGCCTACCCGTCCGGTGGCGGCGACTACGAGGTGGTCACCACCAATCTCGGCGACACCGCCGGCCTGGTGGTGGCCAGCGCGCTGATGGTGGATTACGTTCTCACCGTTGCGGTTTCGACGGCGTCGGCGATGTCGAACATCGGGTCGGCGGTCCCGTTGGTGGCCGAGCACAAGGTGTTGTTCTGTGTGGCCGCCATCCTCTTGGTGATGTCCATGAACCTGCGCGGGGTGCGCGAATCCGGCCTGGCCTTCGCCATCCCCACGTACGCCTTCATCGTCGGCGTGGCGGGCATGATCGCGTGGGGTCTCATTCGGATCTTCGTGCTGGGCAATCCCTTGCAGGCCGAATCCGCCGGTTTCCACATGAAGGCCGAGAACGGTGGCATCGCCGGGTTCGCGCTGGCATTCCTGATTGCCCGGTCATTCTCGTCCGGCTGTGCGGCGCTGACGGGTGTGGAGGCGATCAGCAACGGCGTGCCCGCGTTCCAGAAGCCCAAGTCGCGCAACGCCGCAACGACGCTGCTGATGCTGGGTGGGATCGCGGTGGCCCTGCTGATGGGCATCATCGTGCTGTCCGAGGCGATCGGCGTCCAGATGGTCGACGACCCGGCGACCCAGCTGGCCGGTGCGCCGCCGAACTACTACCAGAAGACGCTGGTGACGCAGCTGGCGGAGACCGTGTTCGGGAGTTTCCACATCGGGTTCCTGCTGATCACGGCGGTGACCGCGCTGATCTTGGTGCTAGCCGCCAACACCGCCTTCAACGGGTTTCCGGTGCTGGGCTCGATCCTGGCCCAGCACAGCTACCTGCCGCGCCAACTCCACACCCGCGGGGACCGGCTGGCGTTCTCCAACGGGATCCTGTTCCTGTCCGCGGCGGCGCTTGCGGCGATCGTCGCGTTCCGTGCCGAACTGAGCGCGCTGATCCAGCTCTACATCGTCGGCGTGTTCATATCGTTCACGCTGAGCCAAATCGGCATGGTCCGGCACTGGACCCGGCTGCTGCGCAACGAGACCGAACCGCGGGCGCGGGCCAAGATGATCCGCTCCCGGGTGGTCAACACGGTCGGCCTGCTGTCGACCGGCACGGTTCTGCTGGTCGTGTTGGCCACCAAGTTCCTGGCCGGGGCGTGGATCGCGTTGTTCGCGATGAGTGCGCTGTTCATCATCATGAAGCTGATCCGCAAGCACTACGACACGGTCAACCGGGAACTGGCCGAGCAGGAGGCCGCCCAACACGACGTGGTGTTGCCCAGCCGCAATCACGCACTGGTGCTGGTGTCGAAGTTGCACCTGCCGACGCTGCGCGCGCTGTCCTACGCGCGAGCGACCCGCCCCGACGCGCTGGAGGCCATCACGGTCAGCGTCGACGACGCGGAAACCCGTGAGCTGGTGCACAAGTGGGAGGAAAGCGACGTCAGCGTGCCACTGAAGGTGATTGCCTCGCCATACCGCGAGATCACCCGTCCGGTACTGGATTACGTCAAGCGGGTCAGCAAGGAATCCAAACGGACCGTGGTGACGGTGTTCATCCCGGAGTACGTGGTTGGCCACTGGTGGGAGCAAGTACTGCACAACCAGAGCGCGCTGCGACTCAAAGGCCGGCTGCTGTTCATGCCCGGGGTCATGGTGACTTCGGTTCCCTGGCAACTGAATTCGTCGGAGCGGGTCAGTACGTTCCAGCCGCATGCGGCGCCGGGTGACGCTCGCCGGGGAATCTTCGATTGACCGTGCACCAGGAGCCCGCATCCGGCCATGCGGAGCTGACAGTGGTCGCCGGCGCGGCGGCCAACGGCGGCAGCTGCGTGGCACACCACGAAGGCCGGGTGGTGTTCGTGCGCTATGCGCTGCCGGGGGAAAAGGTGCGGGTGCGGGTCACCGCGCAGCGCGGTTCGTATTGGCACGCGGAGGTTATCGAGGTGATCGAGCCGTCGGCCGATCGCGCCGCCTCGCTGTGCCCGATCGCCGGCGTGGACGGGGCGGGGTGTTGCGACCTGGCATTCGCCGAGCCCGAGGCGGCCCGGGTGCTCAAGGCGAGCGTGGTGGCCAACCAGCTGGAGCGGCTCGGCGGCTACCGCTTGAGTAATCCAGCGGCCGAACCACTTTCGGCGTCCGGCCCCACGGGTTGGCGCACCCGGGTTCGGCTGGACGTGGGGCCCGACCGCCGACCCGGCTTTCATCGTTACCACAGCGACGACCTGGTGACCGACCTGCGCTGCGGGCAACTGCCGGCCGGAATGCTGTACGGGCTGGCCGAATCGGTCTGGCCGCCGGGTGCGCAGCTGCACGTGGTCGTCGACGACGACGATCGGCGCCACGTGGTGCGCACCGCGCGGCAGGGGAGTCGGACCCAGGGCAAACGGACCGCGACGACGGTGGTGGAGGGTGCCTATGAGGGCGTGCAACGCGTGGGCGGGCGCACCTGGCGGGTACCGGCGACGGCCTTCTGGCAGGCGCACCGCGACGCGCCGGCGGTCTACAGCAGTCTGGTCGCTGACTGGGCGCAGCCCGGCGCCGGCATGACGTGCTGGGACCTATACGGCGGCGCAGGCGTTTTCGCCGCGGTGCTGGGTGACGCGGTGGGGGAGTCCGGACGGGTGCTGACCATCGACACCTCCCGCGCGGCGTCGCGCGCGGCCCGGGCGGCGCTGCTCGATCTGCCGCAGGTGGAGGTCGTCAACGATTCGGTCCGGCGGGCGCTGACGGTGCAGCGGGCCGGTGCCGCGAAAGTGGATGTGGCGGTGCTGGATCCGCCGCGATCGGGCGCCGGGCGCGAGATTGTCGACCTGCTGGCCGCGTCGGGGGTGCCACGCGTGGTGCACATCGGCTGCGAGGCAGCGTCTTTCGCGCGCGATATCGGGCTCTATCTCGGCCACGGCTACGTCGTCGAAAAGATCAAGGTCTTCGATGCGTTTCCGCTGACCCACCACATCGAATGCCTCGCGCTTTTGACGCGTTGAGCACTCAGCCCAACACGAAGTAGCGCACCCACAGATAGACCGCGGACAGCGCCACCGACATGGCGGTGACCACCATGCCCTTCCTGGTGAATTCCCAAAAGGAGATCGGACTTTCGGCGCGCCGGGCGATTCCGAGGATGACGACGTTAGCGCTGGCCCCCACGGCGGTGAGGTTGCCGCCCAGGTCGGTGCCGAGGATCAGCGCCCACCACAGCACCTGCGGGTGGACGTGACCCACCATGGACGGGATCAGCTGTCCGACGACCGGTGCCATGGTCGCGGCGTAGGGGACGTTGTTGATGACGCCGCTGAGCAGGAAGGACACCGCGAGGATCAGCATCGTGGTGAGCAGGGCATGGCCGCCGGTGGCCGACGTGGCAAAGCGCGCCAGCGTGTGGACCACGCCCGTCTTCACCAGCGCCCCGACCATGACGAACAGCCCGGCGAAGAAAAGCAGTGTGTCCCATTCGACGCTGGCCAGATAGTCCGAGTGCTCGAGTCCGGAGATCACGATCAGAATGCCGGCGCCGAGCAGCGCCACGATGGACGGTTCCATGTGGATCGTGCCGTGGGCGACAAACCCGATGAGGACGGCCGCCAGGACGACGCCGCACTTGATCAGCAACCGGGGATTGCGGATGGCTTCGCGTTCTGTCAGCGACATGACGTCGGCAACACGCTCGGGATCGACGTCGAAGGCGCCCGGAAACAGGCGCGGCAACATCGCGGCGAACACCGCGATCACGATGAGGACGATCGGCGTCAGGTGAATCAGAAAGTCGTTGAAGGTCAAGCCCGCCCGGCTGGCGATGATAATGCTGGGCGGATCGCCGATCAGCGTCGCCGTACCGCCGATGTTCGACGCAAACGCCTCGGCCATCAAAAACGGCGCCGGACCGATCTCCAGCCGGTCGCATACCAGCAGGGTGACCGGCGCGATCAGCAGCACCGTCGTGACGTTGTCCAGCAGGGCCGATGCGACCGCCGTGACTCCCACCAGCAGGATCATGATCCGCAGCGGGGACCCGCGGGCGCGCTTGGCGGCCCAGATCGCGACGTACTCGAACACACCCGTCTGGCGCAGCACGCTGACGATAATCATCATGCCCAGCAGCAAAAAGAGGACGTCCCAATCGATTCCGGTTTCGCGGGAGTAGAAGACGTCGTCGGAATTGATCACCGGCAGGGCGACCATGACCGCCGCACCCGCGAGCGCCACCAACGTCTTGTTGACGCGATCGCTCGCAATCAGTACGTAGGCGCCGAGGAAGACGACGACCGCGACGGCGCTCATCGATTTTGCCGTATGTTCAAGGCTGCTTCGCTTATCAGTGCTTAAGTGCTGCGGCCAATAGGCGTGATGCGGTAATGACGCCGAATAGCGTGCCGTCCTTGACCACCGCGATCAGCGGGCTTCGCAACCGCGCCATCACCGCGGCCACCTCGATGATCGTGTCGTCGGCATGCGCGAACGGCACGTTGGCCAGGTGGTCCGGCAGCACGTCGCGGACCTTCTTGCCGCCCAGCTTGTCCGCGGCGCGGTCGGCCATGGATTCGTTGAGCACACCGGCCAGTGAGGGGTCGTCCTGCACGTAGCGCGGCACGATGAATCGGACGACCTGTGAGGCGGGAAGCACCGCGAACGGCTTCCCGGCGCCGTCGGTGACGACGATCCCGGGCAGGCGGTGCTCGGCAAGCAGACGAGCGGCGTCGAGCGCGTCGGAGTCGACGGTCACGACCGGGAATTCCTCAGCGAGGTCCGCTGCGCGCATAAGAAGACAATACGCAGCCGCGGCATCTACTGATTGCGCGGACGCTGCGTAGACTGGCTAGATGCTGGAACAGATCCGCGGGCCCGCCGATCTGCAGCACCTATCCCAGCAGCAGCTGCAGGACCTCGCCTGCGAGATTCGCCAGTTCCTGATTCACAAGGTTGCTGCGAGCGGGGGCCACCTGGGCCCGAACCTCGGCGTCGTCGAGCTGACGCTGGCGCTGCATCGGGTGTTCGACTCACCCCACGACCCGATCATCTTCGACACCGGTCACCAGGCGTACGTCCACAAGATGCTCACCGGGCGGTGCCAGGAGTTCGACGGCCTGCGCAAGAAGGGCGGCCTGTCGGGGTATCCATCGCGCGCCGAGAGCGAACACGACTGGGTGGAGTCCAGCCACGCCAGCGCCTCATTGTCCTACGCCGACGGCCTGGCCAAGGCGTTCGAGTTGACCGGACACCGCAACCGGCACGTGGTCGCGGTCGTCGGCGACGGCGCGCTCACCGGCGGCATGTGCTGGGAGGCGCTGAACAATATCGCGGCATCCCGCCGTCCCGTGATCATCGTGGTTAACGACAACGGCCGCAGCTACGCGCCGACGATCGGCGGTGTCGCCGACCATCTCGCGACGCTACGGCTGCAGCCGGCGTACGAGCAGGCGCTGTCCAAGGGCCGTGACACGGTTCGTTCGCTGCCAATCGTTGGTGAGGTTTGCTACCACTTCCTGCACAGCGTCAAAGCGGGCATCAAGGACTCGCTGTCACCGCAGTTGCTGTTCACCGATCTCGGGCTCAAATACGTCGGACCGGTCGACGGTCATGACGAGCGCGCGGTTGAGGTGGCGTTGCGCAAGGCCCGCGGCTTCGGCCGCCCGGTGATTGTGCACGTCGTCACCCGCAAGGGGATGGGCTACGCGCCGGCCGAAGCCGACGAGGCCGAGCAGATGCACTCGACGGTCCCGATCGACCCGGCCACCGGGCAGGCCACGTCCAAGGACGCGGGCCAGGCTTGGACGGGAGTGTTTTCCGAGGCGCTGATCGAGTACGCCGCGAAGCGCCGCGACGTCGCGGCCATCACAGCGGCCATGCCCGGCCCGACCGGGCTGACGGCGTTCGGGAATCGGTTTCCGGATCGGCTGTTCGACGTCGGCATCGCCGAGCAGCACGCCGTGACGTCGGCCGCCGGGCTGGCGATGGGCGGAATGCACCCCGTGGTGGCGATCTACTCAACGTTCCTCAATCGGGCGTTCGACCAGATCATGATGGACGTGGCGCTGCACAAGCTGCCGGTCACCCTGGTGCTCGACCGGGCCGGGATCACCGGTTCGGACGGCCCCAGCCACAACGGCATGTGGGACATGTCGATGCTGGGCATCGTGCCCGGCATCCGGGTGGCCGCGCCCCGGGATGCGATCCGGTTGCGTGAAGAACTCGGTGAGGCACTCGACGTCAACGACGGCCCAACGGCGCTGCGGTTCCCCAAAGGCGATGTGGGCGTGGACATTCCTGCGCGCGAACGCATCGGATCGGGCATTTCTGCTATCGACGTGCTCGCGGTGCCGGCCGGCGGGTTGAACCACGACGTGCTGCTGGTGGGGGTCGGCGCGTTCGCGTCGATGGCGTTGGCGGTGGCCAAGCGGCTGCACAACCAGGGGATCGGGGTGACGGTGATCGACCCGCGCTGGGTGTTGCCGGTGTCCGATGCCGTTGTCGAACTGGCGGCGCAGCACAAGCTGCTGGTCACGCTCGAGGACAACGGCGTCAACGGTGGTGTGGGTTCAGCGGTGTGTGCCGCCCTGCGGCAAGCCGAGATCGACATGCCGTGCCGCGACGTCGGGCTGCCGCAGGAGTTCTACGAGCACGGTTCGCGGGGTCAGGTGTTGGCCGATCTGGGGCTGACCGACCAGGACGTGGCCCGCCGGATCACCGGTTGGGTTGCGGCACAGGGCACTTGCGCGTCGGAACCCGAGATCAGCGAACACCTCGAGTAGCAACTAGCTTTGGGCGTCCGGGGTGCGCGTCACCGCCACGCCCAGAACGGGCATCGCGAGTTCTAGCTGCCACGGCCGCGCCTGTCCGGCGCGCAGAAACTCCTCTACGGCACCGACCGGGTCCCGGGCTTGGTCCCCCGAGAGCTCCTCCCAGTCCCAGCACAGCCGTCGCACCAAGTCGGGCGAGATCAGGTTCTCGGTCGGCACCCCCACCCGCTGCGACACCTCCGCCAGCCCCGCCCGGGCCGCCTCCAGTCGTACGAAGGCCTCCGGTTTCCGTTTGGCCCACCGCGCCGCCGGCGGCGGCCCGGTGGACGTTTCGGTTTCGTCCGGCGGATCCCGGTCTTCCCGCGCCGTTTGCAGTGCGGCGAACCACGTTGCGGCGCTGCGACGCTGGTTACGCCCACCGAACACCGGCAGCGCGACCAGGTCATCGATTGTCTTCGGGTCGGCGAGGGCGGCGTCGATGATGGCCGCGTCGGGCAGCACCCGACGTGGTGCGATGTCGCGTCGTTGGGCGATGCGGTCGCGTGCCGCCCACAATTCGCGAACCGCGGCCAGCCCCCGCCGGCTGTGCACCCGATGAATCCCCGACGTTCGTCGCCAGCGGTCGCGCCGCACGTTCGGCGCGGCCTGGTTGACGGGGTCCGCTTTGAACATCCGAAGGTAATCGAATTCCTGTGCCGCCCAATTGGTTTTGCCTTGCTCGGCCAGGACGTCGGAGATGGCCGCGCGCAGTTCGATGAGCTCTTCCACGTCGAGGGCCGCATAGTTGAGCCATTCCATGGGCAGCGGGCGCTTGGACCAGTCGGCCGCGCCATGGCCCTTGGCCAACCCGAAGCCCAGCAGTCGCTCGACCATGGTCGCCAGGTTCACCCGGTCGTAGCCGGCCAGGCGCCCGGCCAGCTCGGTGTCGTACAACGCCGGCGGACTCATACCGACCTCGGCCAGGCACGGCAGGTCCTGATCGGCCGAGTGCAGGATCCATTCGTCCGTCCCAAGCACCTCGGCAACGGGTCGAAGAGCGGTCAGCGGGTCCGCGCCGTGACTGACCGGGTCGATCAGCACGGTGCCGGCCCCGGCCCGCCGGATCTGAATCAGATAGGCGCGGTTGGAGTAGCGGAAGCCGGAGGCCCGTTCGGCGTCCACCGCGAACGGGCCGTGTCCGCGGTCCAGCAGCTCTGCGGCGGCCGCGATCTCACGGACTGACACCGAAAGGTTCGGTAACCCCTCGGCAGGGTGGAGTAACGGGGTGGGGTCGGGCTCGGTGCTATCGGGGGGGCGAGGCGGATCCGGCGGACAAGGCGCTTCGTGCATCTCAGGCGCGCGACCGCGAGCCCAGGTCGACGACCCCGGCCGGCGGCAGGCCTGCGGCGTGCTCCAGCACGTCGCAGAACGCCTCGACATGCGCACCAACGTCGGGCGTGGTCGCCGTCCACGAGGCCCGAAGTTCCAGCTGATGGGCTCGCGGCGGGCCGGAGATGTCGCCGTAACGCACCGACGTGGTGGCGGTGACGGTACCGCCCAGCGCGGTGACGTGCTCGGTGCGCGACTCGAGCGCCTCGGCCAGCCAGCTCCACGCCACTTCCGGCAGCAACGGGTCGACGGCCTCGTGCGAGTCCAGGTCGGCCTGGATGTAGGCGACCAGGCGCATGGTGCCGTCCCAGGCCTCGGAGCCGTCCGGGTCGTACAACAAAATCAGCCGACCGAACGCGTCACCCTCGGACCGCTCGGGGACGATGTCCAGCTCGGGGTGCTTGACCTCGGCGCCCAGCGCGTAACTGTAGGGCGCTAGCCGCTGCGGCGGGCGGATGGGGCCGAGCTCGATTTCCGGCCGCACGGTGACGGCGTTCATCGCGGCAACCGCCTCGCGGAAGGGGGCCGGTTCGGCAGAAGTCATGCGCGCCGCTCCTCCTCATCGCTGCGCTCTGCATCGTCGCCGTCGCGGGTCATGAGCGCTGCTCCTTCACCCCGCTGCGCTTGCATCGTCGTCAGCGCGGGTCACAGCGTTCGACGGTAGACCTATCGACCGACACGCCGCGACAGGCGCGCCGTTTTTTGGGGTCGTGTCGGCCCTTGCGGCTACTGCGGCCTAGTTAAGGCCTTGTTAGCTCTGGTGGCCGCCGAATCGCGCGGGGCGCTTCTCGCGATGCGCGGCCAGCCCCTCTTGCACGTCGGGGCCGCTGAACCCGAGGAACTCCAGCCCAAGCGACGTCTCGAAGGCGGGGGCGAACATGCGGTACCAGTGATTGAGGCTGTGTTTGGTCCAGCGGATCGCGTTCTGCGCGCCGGCCGCCAGATTTCCGGCGAGGCGGGTCGCGGTCTCGAGCACCTCGTCGTCGTCGACGCAGGTCGACACCAGGCCGATGCGCTCGGCTTCCTCGCCGGAGAGCGTCTCGCAGGTCAGCAGGTAGTACTTGGCCTTGGCCATGCCGACCAGCAGCGGCCAGCAGATCGCGGCGTGGTCACCGGCCGCCACCCCGAGCTTGGTGTGGCCGTCGATGATCTTCGCGGTGCGCCCCGCCACCGAGATGTCGGCGAGCAACGCCACCACCAGACCCGCGCCGACGGCCGGGCCGCGGATCGCCGAAACCACCGGCTTGTCGAAGTTGACCAGGTTGAGCACCAGGTCGCGCGCCTCCCGCATGATGCGGAGCCGGCCGTCGTAGTCGCCGATAGTCTCGTCGATCAGCTCGAAGCTCCCCCCGGACGAGAACGCCTTGCCTTCGCCGCGGACCAGGACCACACGCACCGCGGGATCGCGGTTGATCACCGGCCAGATATCGGCGAGGTCCCGGTGCATCTGCGGCCCGACCGAATTCAGCCCGGGCGCGTCGAGAATCAGATTGAGCACGCCTTCTTGACCGGGTTTGTCGCTGGGTTCGCAACGAAGGCTGGGGAACTCGTCATAGGTCACAGGCACGTTCGTTGATGTTACGCAAAGGCCCACCTATGCCCATGCCAGTCCATGGCAGCACATGGCAGCATTGAAACCAATGAGTACCCGTCGCGAGCTTCCCGAGTCGCCGTATCTGGCCGCTGTCGCCGGCCGCAAACCTGGCCGGACGCCGGTGTGGTTCATGCGGCAGGCCGGCCGCTCGCTGCCCGAATACCGGGCGCTGCGCCGAGGGCACAGCATGCTGGCGGCTTGCCTCGAGCCCGAACTGGTCTGCGAGATCACGCTGCAGCCGGTACGGCGCCACGACGTCGACGCGGCGATCCTGTTCTCCGACATCGTGGTGCCGCTGCGCGCCGCCGGAATCGACCTGGACATCGTCGCGGACGTCGGACCGGTGATCGCGGACCCGGTGCGCACCCACGCCGCTGTCGAGGCCCTGAAACCCCTTGACCCAGACGCGATTCAGCCGGTCTGCCGGGCGGTTTCGCTGTTGGTCGACGCGTTGGGCGAGGTGCCGCTGATCGGTTTCGCCGGCGCGCCTTTCACGCTGGCGTCCTACCTGGTGGAGGGTGGTCCCAGCCGCAACCACGCCCGCACCAAGGCGATGATGCTGGCCGAGCCGGCCACCTGGTATTCGTTGATGTCCAAGCTGACCGATCTCACGGTGGCGTTCCTGCGCGGTCAAATCGACGCCGGGGTCGACGCCATTCAGATGTTCGACTCGTGGGCGGGAACTTTGTCGCTGGCCGACTACCGCTCCCACGTGCTGCCGCACAGCGCTCGGGTGTTCGCCGCGCTGGCCGAATGCGGCGTGCCGATGACGCACTTCGGGGTCGGGACGGCCGAGTTGCTGGGCGCGATGTCTCAAGCCCTTTCTCAAGCGCTGTTGCCCGGCCAGAACACGGGTGCGGGACTCATGATCGGCGTGGACTGGCGCACCGCGCTGACCGACGCCGCCGCGCGGGTCGAACCGGGCGTCGCGCTGCAGGGCAACCTCGATCCCGTGGTGCCGCTGGCGGGCTGGCCGGTGGTGGAGCGCGCCGCGCGGGCCGTCGTCGACGACGGACGCCGCGCCGTCGATGCGGGCGCGGCCGGCCACGTGTTCAATCTCGGCCACGGAGTGCTGCCGGAGACCGATCCGGGCGTGCTCACCGATCTGGTGTCGCTGGTCCACTCGCTATGAGCGCGCGCTCGTATTGTGTTGTGGGCGGCGGAATCTCGGGATTGACCGCGGCCTACCGGCTGCGCGCGGCCGTGGGTCATGACGCGGCCATCACGTTGTTCGACCCGGCTGAGCGGCTCGGCGGAATCCTGCACACCGAGCGCGTCGGCGGGCAGCCGATGGACATCGGTGCCGAGGCGTTCGTGCGGCGCCGGCCGGAGGTGCCGGCGCTGCTGGCCGAGCTGGGCCTGTCCGGCCGCCAACTGACCACCACCGGCGTCCGGCCACTGATCTACAGCGGGCAACGGCTGCATCCGCTGCCGGCGGACACGGTCGCCGGGATTCCGTCGTCGGCGGCGTCGGTGGCCGGACTGGTCGATGACGCCACGGTCGCGCTGATCGACGCCGAGCCATCCCGTCCCTTCGCCTGGCAACCGGGCAGCGATCCCACGGTGGCCGAACTGGTGGCCGACCGGTTCGGCGAGCAGGTTGTCGCCCGGTCGGTGGACCCGCTGCTGAGCGGGGTGTACGCGGGCTCGGCGGCGACGATCGGGCTGCGCGCGGGCGCTCCCAGCGTGGCGGCGGCGCTGGACCGCGGCGCCACCGGCTTGACCGACGCGGTGCGCCACGGGCTCCCGCCGGCCGGCGGCGGGCCGGTGTTCGGCGCGATCGACGGCGGCTACCAGGTGCTGATCGACGAGCTCGTCACCCGCAGCGGGTTGTGTTGGGTGCAGGCCGCGGTGACCGGGCTGGAACCCGGCTGGGAGCTGCACGACGACACCGGCGACCACTGGCACGCCGACGCGGTGATCCTGGCCATTCCCGCACCGCGGCTGGTGAGCCTGCTCGGCGACTTGGCCCCGCGCAGCGCCGCGGCCGCGGGCCGGATCACCAGCGCGTCGTCGGTGGTGGTGGCGCTCGCGGTGCCGGCCGACACGCCGTTTCCGCAGTGCTCGGGTGTGCTGGTGGCCAGCGGCGAGCCGCTGCACGCCAAGGCGGTCACCCTGTCGTCTCGCAAGTGGGGCGCCCGGGGCCCGCATGGTCAGGCGCAACTGCTGCGGCTGTCGTTCGGCCGGTTCGGCGACGACCTGGCCGGCACCGCGTCCGACGACGCGCTGCTGGCCTGGTCGCTCGCCGACCTGGCCACCGTGTTCGGTGTGACGGCCGACCCGGTCGAGGTCCGGGTGCGGCGCTGGATCGACGCGATGCCGCAATACGGCCCCGGCCACGCCGATCTGGTCGCCGAGGTGCGCGCCGGCTTGCCGCCCACACTCGCCGTGGCTGGCAGTTACCTGGACGGCATCGGCGTACCGGCGTGCATCGCGGCGGCCGGTCGCGCGGTCACCAGCGTCGTCGAGGCACTCGCGACACAAGTGGCACGATAGGTGACATGGCCCGCCTCGACTATGACGCGCTGAATGCGACGCTTCGCTACCTGATGTTCTCGGTGTTCTCGGTGCGTCCCGGCGTGCTCGGCGACGAGCGGGAGGCCGCGATCGACGACGCCGCCACCTTTTTCAAGCTGCAGGAGGAACGCGGCGTCGTGGTGCGCGGCCTCTACGACGTGGCCGGGCTGCGCGCCGACGCCGATTTCATGATCTGGACCCACGCCGAACGGGTCGAGGCGTTACAGGCGACCTACGCCGATTTCCGGCGCACCACCGCGCTGGGACGGGCCAGCTCGCCGGTCTGGAGCAGCGTGGCGCTGCACCGGCCGGCCGAGTTCAACAAGAGTCACGTCCCGGCGTTTCTGGCCGGCGAGGAGCCCGGCGCCTACATCTGCGTCTATCCGTTTGTGCGGTCCTTCGAGTGGTATCTGCTGCCCGACGAGGAACGCCGCCGCATGCTCGCCGAGCACGGCATGGCCGCCCGCGAGTACAAGGACGTCCGGGCCAACACGGTGCCGGCGTTCGCGCTCGGCGACTACGAATGGATCCTGGCCTTCGAGGCCCCCGAGTTGGACCGCATCGTCGACCTGATGCGTGAACTGCGCGCCACCGACGCGCGGCGGCACACCCGGGCGGAGACGCCGTTCTTTACCGGGCCGCGGGTTCCGGTCGAGCAGCTGCTGAATTCGCTGCCTTAACCAGCACATCCGAAGGGGGAATGCATGACAATCAAGTTCGACCCGACCGATCACACGCGTTTCGAGGAGATGTACCGCGACGGGCAGACGTCGCACGGTCTGCCCGCCGCGACACCGTGGGACATCGGCGGTCCGCAGCCGGTGGTGCAGCAGCTGGTCGCGCTGGGCGCGATCAAGGGTGAGGTGCTGGACCCGGGCACCGGCCCGGGTCACCACGCCATCTACTACGCGTCGAAGGGCTACTCGGCCACGGGCGTCGACGGGTCGGCGGGTGCCTTGGAGCGGGCCGCGGAGAACGCGCGGAAGGCCGGGGTTTCGGTGGACTTCCAGCTGGCCGACGCCACCAAGCTGGAGGGGCTGGACGGCCGGTTCGACACCGTCGTCGACTCCGCTTTCTACCACACGTTCAGCACCGCGCCTGACCTGCAGAAGTCCTACGTGCAGGCGCTGCGGCGGGCGACCAAGCCGGGAGCGCGCCTGTACATGTTCGAGTTCGGTGCGCACGACGTCAACGGTTTCACGATGCTGCGTTCGTTGTCGGAGAGTGACTTCCGTGACGTGCTGCCGCTCGGCGGCTGGGAGATCACGTACCTGGGACCGACCACCTACCAGGTGAACATCAGCGCCGAGTCGATCCAGATGATGGCCGCGCGAAATCCGGACATGGCCGAGGAGGCGGAGAAGCTGCTCAAGCGGTACCGCGCGATGGAGCCATGGCTGGTCAACGGCAGGGTGCACGCCCCGTTCTGGGAGGTTCACGCCACCCGGGTGGACTGACGTGTGACGCCGGTCGCTCGAGTCAGGCCTCGAATCGTGCCTTGACTCAGGCCACTTGAATCAGGCCACTTGAATCAGGCCACTTGAATCAGGCCAGGTGAGGATGAGGTTGCTGCTTGCCGGCCCGGCTTGCCGCGCCCGGTTGGGTGCTCGGCGACCAAGGGATAACGTCGTGCAAAACGGGGTCGGCAAACTTCGCCGCGGGCGGGCATGCGGGATCGGTTGCCGGTGCGGGCTGCGGTGTTGTCGGTGAGCTGAGGGGTTTTGTTGCGCTGGTGGCGATCCAGATCAGGGTTGCCATCGCCGGGACGATGTAGACCAGCCCGGCCCAGGCGAGGTACCAGGGTCCGCCCATCCGTGCGTCGCCTTGGGCGGCAACCAGCACCCACGGGACGTTGGAGATGGTCACAGCGAGCCAGCCCCAGCCGAGGATGCGTGCGCCGCGGCGTTGGCTGAAGGGTCGGTGAATCAGCCAAACCATGAGCGGCACCACCCACACCCAGTGATGGGTCCAGGAGATCGGTGAGAGCAGCAGCGCGAACAGTTGGACCACGAGGAGCTGGCCGAGCGCGTCGGGCGAGGCTTGGTGCCTGTTGTTGTGGCGGTCGAGCGCGCGCCAGGCCAGGACGGCCAGCACTGCGGTGGCGCCGATCGCGGCCAGGACGAGCAATCCATGCTCGTCGTGGCCCAGGATCCGGGCGATGCCGCCGCGCCAGGATTGGTTGGCCGCGAGGCCGACCGGGCCAATGCGGTGGGCGTCGCCCAACAGGTCGGTGAAGTAGTAGCGGGCTTGGTCACCGACGACGACCAGCGACACCGCGACGGTGCCCAGGAACACGGCGGCCGAGCACAGCGCCGCCCGCCACCGTCGGGCGCAGGCGAGATAAACGGCGGTGATCGCCGGGGTCAGCTTGATTCCGGCAGCCGTGCCGACCAGCAGGCCTGATACCCACCACCGCGTGGTGTGGACGGCCCACAGCGCCGCCAGCATCAGCAGCATGTTGACTTGGCCCACTTGCAGGTGGTTGCTGGTCGGCTCGATCCAGATGGTGATTGCCGTCCAGAGCATGGCGATGCGGCGACCACTGTCGGCGGGAGTGCCCAGGAGGCGCTGGGTGGCCCGAATCGCCCCGTACAGCGCGGCCATCGTCGTGGCTTGCCACAGCAGGGCTATCAGGCCGAACGGCAATGGCAGTAAGTGCAGTGGATAGAAGATCACCGCCGCGAAGGCCGGATAGGTGAACGGCAGCGGGCCCAGCTGCAGGTGATGCGCGTCAAGGTAGGTGTAGCGGTACAGCGTGCCGGGTCGGTCGAGTGCGGCGCCGCCACCGAGGTAGACGTGCAGATCGCACAAATTATCGTGGCCGGCTACGCGGGTACAAAGAAGTCGTACCGCGAAACTGAGGGCCAGCAACGCTGGCGCGGCAACGTGCACACGGACGGCGAGCATGCGACACATCGCTGTGGCGGAGCCGACGGTGGCGCTACACATCAGCCGAAACGTTAACAAATTGCCCATTATTGAGTCGGGCAATTCAGAAAATGTATCCGATTCAGAGATACTGCTGGGTACTTTTGAACGCTTGATTACAACTGCCGGGTTGTCTCACCAGCTAAAACAAGTGGGACAGCACAGGGCGCGCCAGGGCCAGTGAACCCAGCTAAACCTCGGCTGGAACCAGCTTCAACGAGATCGAGTTGATGCAGTAGCGCAGGTCCGTCGGCGTCGGATAGCCCTCACCGGCGAAAACGTGGCCCAGGTGGCTGTGGCAGTTGGCGCACAGCACCTCGGTACGCGTCATCCCCATCGAATCGTCGGAACGCAGGACCACCGCGTCCGAGCTCGACGGGTCGAAAAACGACGGCCAGCCGCAATGCGACTCGAATTTCTCACGGCTGCGGAACAATTCGGCGCCACAGGCCCGGCATTGGTACACGCCCTGGGTTTTGGTGTCGGTGTATTCGCCGGTGAATGGCCGTTCGGTGCCGGCGCGCCGGAGCACGTCGAACTCCTCCTGGGTCAGCTTCTTACGCCACTCGTCGTCAGACAATTGCACCTTGGGACGCGACGTGTCACTGGTCATTAGCGCCACTCCTGTTCATCGCTTCGCTCTGCATCGTCGCCGCGGGGAATCACTCCACGCTAGCCCGAATGGCGGTGACCCGCTGCGCCCGGCTCGGCCGCGCTTGCGATCAGCGCGGCCCGCTCTCGCTCGGCCGTCAGCCAGGCCGGATCGATGCCGTCGTCCAGCCGGTTTTCGGCCTTCGCATCCAGATAGCGGAAGTAGAGCACGCCGAACACCACGATCGACACCAGCGACCAACCGTAGGTGATCTTCAGGTATTCCAGCGCGCGGCCCCACCGCATCCAGTGGAACAGCAGCCATTTGTCCAGCGTCATGAAACCGTAGATCCCCAGCCACGCAGGCCAGTTGCGGATCAACGAGTCGGGCAGCACGACGGTCATCAGGAACGGGATCAGCATCATCGAGTAGTAGCCCTGGGCCAGCGACAGCACCAGCCACGACCACAGCAGCAGCACCCCGGACGAGCAGGTGAACCAGAACAGCTGGTCGCGCGTGCGGTAGTAGCGGTAGAGCAGCCACAAACTGCCGATGGCGAGTGCGGTGAACAGCAGCCGCAGGAAGATGATCAGCCACGTCGGCAAGCCGAAGTAGACGCCGTTGCCCTCGATGGAGCTGTTGAAGTAGTCACGGGTGCCCAGGATGTAGGGCACCGTGCGGGTGAAGAAGTCCATGGGGTCGCTGACCAACGGCAGCGCCGCCAGGTTGATGACGATCGGCAGCGCGATGGCAGGCACCAGCGCCCGCCACTGACGATTCAGCAAGGGCAGCAACAGCAGCGGGCCGAGCAGGGGTTTGAGCGCCAGCGTCAGCCCGATCGCACAGCCGGCCCACCACTGATGGGAGGTTTTGCCGTCGATCAGCCACCGCAGGAACAGCACCTCCAGCAGCAGGATGCAGCCGTTGATGTTGGTGAAGACCAGCGTGCTGGTCACGGTCTCGCTGCAGAACATGGCCAGCAGCAGGGCCGGTGCCGCCACCGACGACAGCGTGTAGTTGAACATCCGCAGCACCAAATACCAGGCGATCAGGATGGCCACGGTGTTGATCAGGATGAACAGATAGCGCGACGGTGAGAACGGCAGGTATCCGAACGGCGCCATCAGCAGCGTGCCGCCGGGCGGATACAGGTAATGCGGGTCGACGTAGTCGAAGTGCTCGTTGTAGATGTCCCAGCCGCGCCGAAAGTTCAGGACCGCCCGGTAGACCGGCTTGAAGTCGTCGGTGATGTTGCCGTTGGCGGTGAGCACAATGCTGCGGTGCACCACCGACAGGATGGCCGCCGGCCATAACGCCAGCTTCACCACCGTCGACGTGCTCTGCGGGCCGGTGCGGGGACCGAACGCGGCCAGCAGCCAGTCGCGGAGGCCCGTTCGAGTCGAGTCAGCTGCCGTCACCAGCGCACCGTACACCGGGGCCGGCGCCCGTCGGCGATGCGGCCGCATGGCCAGAGACCAGGAACCGGGCAGCCCTGCCTCAGGCGGGGCAGTAAGTATCGGTTCCGGGCAGCTTGCCCGTGTCGAGATAGCTGATCAGCGGCGGGACGGCACAGCTCGAATAGACGCTGGCGCCGTGGCCGATACCCTGCCACATCACCCGTTTGCTGGCCGCGCTGGCGTTGATGATGGTGGCCGCCGTCGCGGCCACCCCTTCCGAGCCCACGATCGGGTCGTTCTGTACCCCCAGCAACAGCACGTCGATCTTGAGGTCCTTCGGCGGTTGCGGCGCCGCCCCGGTGGGCCAGTGCAGGCATTTGACCAGGTTGAGCGCGGCGACCGTGCCGAACTGCGGATAGAGCTTCCCCCAGGCGACCACCAGTTCGCGAACCCGGTCCGGGGTGGGGCGATTGATCGCATCGCTGCACGAGTTGACGAACTGGCCGTCCGAATCCAGGGTGGCGTCGGCGCGGTTGATCAAGCTGTTCAGCTGGTTGGTATCGCCGGACCGGGCCGTTGCCAGCGCGTTGGCCAGGCTTGTGGTGGCGTTCACGCGGCCGCCGGCGGGGTAGCCCAACGCAGCGGTGATGGCATCGGCGACTTGCGCCACGGATGCACCGCCGGGCCCTTTGCCGCTGTGGGCGGCGGCCAGCAGTGCGGTGACGGCGCCCTTCGGATCGGGGCCCAGGGCGCAGTTCACCGCGATGCATTGCGCGGCGAACGCCTCAAGTGCGGCCTGCTGGCCCTTGGCCCTTTGCTCGGCGGCGGTTTCGGCGTTGGCCCCCAACGCAACCGGGGAGTCGAGGATCAGCCGGGCGACCTTGTCCGGACGCGACGAGGCGTAGGACAGCGCCACCTGGGCGCCGTTGCCGACTCCGACCAGCGCGAGTGCGGGCACGTCCCACAGGTTGCGCAGCCGCTCGAGGTCGGAGGCGGCGTGCGAGTTGTCGTAGGCGGAGTCGCCTGCCGGCGCGAGCGCGTCGGTGCAGCTGGTGGTGGCGGTGTTCGAGACTTCGGAAAGGTTGGCGACCGGATCGTCGCCGGACTGGAACTGCGATTGATCGCGCATCTGCTGGCGGTCGAAGCGAGCGCGGCAGTCGATTGGGGTGGACATGCCGATACCGCGACGGTCGACGGCCACGATGGGATGGGCGTGCAGCACGTCGGCGCCCGCCTGCGACAGCCAGACCGGCAGCTGCGTCGACGACGGCAGGTCGGCGCCGGTGGTGAACACGAGCGGCCCGGCGTCGTGCGGGGTCTGGCTGGAGCGGGCCCGAACCGCGCCGATGCTGACCGTCCCCGTCCCGCCGTTGACGTCGAGGTCGGCGTCGTAGTTCGCGCATTCCAGCCGGACACCGGGCGCGGCGGTCACGCCCGCGTCCGCGAACAGCCGAGACGTGCAGTCCTGCCACGCCAAGTCGTTTTTTGGGGCCGCGATCGGCGGTGGGCCGGAGGCCGGCGGCTTGGTTGTCGCGACGCCCTGGGGCCGGGCGCCGGAGTCGGTCGCAAAGCGCGGGTCTGCGGCCAGGCCCGGGACACAGCCGGCCAGCAGCGCGGACACCGCGAGCAGAATCGTCGCGGACGTGGGGTGCCGACTCATGCCGACCACAGTAACCAGTCCGCGCGGCCCGGCGAGCGTCACGCCAGCGTAGGTGCCGGTGTGCGAGAGTCGCGCCAGCGTGACGTTCGGCCGGGTGGCGAGCAGATCGGTGCGTCGTCCACGCGCGCGTCAGGCTTTCACGTAGCGGGTGTACAGGTAACCGGCGTCGTCGGTGAGCACCTGGGCGCAGCGCATCGCGGTTTGCACCTGGCCGGGGCCGGTCGCGATGCGCCGGGACAGGCCGCCGACGAGATAGGGCGCGATGGTCAGGCACAGCTCGTCGAGCAGGCCGCGCTCGATGAAGGAGCCGAGCAGCGTCGGCCCGCCCTCGGTCAGGACGCGGCGCAGGCCCCGGGCCGCAAGGGCCGACAACAACGCGGTCTCGTCGACGCTGCCGGGATCGCCACCAGAGCAGTCGACCACGTCGGCCAGGCCGGCCAGCATTTGTCGGGTCTCGTCGCAGGCCGCCGTGCAGGTGCACACCAACGGGGGCACCTCGGTGCGGGTGAACACGCCCATGTCGCGGTCCAGGCGGCCCGACTTGGTGACGATCGCCAGTTGCGGGACTTCGCTTTGTCCCCGCGCCTGTCGCTGCTGGCGCTGCGGCACGGCAAGGTGTGCGCCGGAGTAGCCCTCGACGCGCACGGTGCCCGCGCCGACGACGACGACGTCGGCGAGCCCGCGCAGCATGTTGAAGATGAATCGGTCACCCGGACCGCCGAGTGTGCCGCTGGTGCCTTCGACGGTTGCGCCTCCGTCCACGCTGGTGATGAAATTCGCCCGCACCCAGACCCCGTCCGGTTCGGCCGGATAGCCATACAGCTGGGGGAGTTCGCTGTCGTCGAGCCGGCGCCCCGATTCGAGCAGCTTCAGCGGCGTCCCGGCGGTACTAGCTACTGAGTCGGCTGCAGAGCCGGCTTCAAGATCAGGCATGAACTCGATTGCAGCACGCCGCTACAGTGCCAGCATGCACGGGTCAGCTTCTCCCGACGCCGCCGACGGTTCCCGGCCGGTGGGCCACCTGGTGGATCGGCACCCGACCGCGTCGCCGAATCGGTTGATTGCCCAACTGAAGCCGCCGCCGACGTTCGCCGATGTGGCCTTCGCGACGTATCGCCCCGACCCGGCGGAGCCGACCCAGGCGGCCGCGGTCGCGGCCTGTGAGGACTTCTGCCGGCAGGCCGTCGAGCGCCGGGCGGGGCGCAAGAAGCTGTTCGGCAAGCGGGCGGTGCTCCCCGGCGTCGGCCTGTACCTGGACGGCGGGTTCGGCGTGGGCAAGACCCACCTGCTGGCCTCGGCCTACTACCAGCTGCCCGGCGACGGGCCGGACGCCCATCCCAAGGCGTTCGCGACATTCGGGGAGCTGACCCAGCTGGCCGGGGCGTTCGGCTTCGTCGAATGCATCGATCTGCTGGCCGATTACACGGCGGTGTGCATCGACGAGTTCGAGCTGGACGATCCGGGCAACACCACGCTGATCTCGCGGATGCTCTCGCAACTGGTCGAACGGGGTGTGTCGGTGGCGGCCACCTCCAACACGCTGCCCGAGCAGCTGGGCGAGGGCCGGTTTGCCGCCCAGGATTTCCTGCGTGAAATCAACACGCTGGCAAGCATTTTCACCACCGTGCGGATCGAGGGCCCGGATTACCGGCACCGCGACCTGCCGCCGGCGCCGCTGCCGTTGTCCGACGAGCAGGTCGCCGCGCGCGCGGCCGGCGTCGTGGGGGCGACGCTGGACGACTTCGACGCGCTGTGCGCGCACCTGGCCACCATGCATCCGTCCCGGTATCTCACCCTGATCGAGGGCGTGACCGGGGTGTTCCTGACCGGCGTGCACTGCATCGACGACCAGAACGTGGCGCTGCGGCTGGTCTCGCTGACCGACCGCCTGTATGACGCCGGCATCCCGGTGGTGGCTTCGGGGGCGAAGCTGGACACCATCTTCAGCGAGGAGATGCTGGCCGGTGGTTACCGCAAGAAGTACCTGCGGGCCACGTCACGGCTGCTGGCGCTCACCTTCGTTGGGTCGGCCGGTCTCAGCTGAGCTCAGCCAAGTTCCCGGACCATCACGAAGTCGGCCTCGCGGCGGGCCCCAACTTGAAATGTCCTGGTGCCGTTGACCTTGAACCCGCTCTTGAGGTAAAAGCGTTGTGCGCGTTCGTTTCTCTGATTGACGCCCAACCACAGGCAGCGGACCTGCCAGTCGGCGCCCGTCGCCAGCGTGGCAGCCATCAACGCCGTCGACGCCCCGGCGCCGTGGTAATCGGGCAGCAGGTACATCTTGGACAGCTCGGCAGCCGGACGCACTTCGACGGCACGTTGCACGTCGGTATCGTCGGCGACACCGCGAATCAGCATGGCGTAACCGATAATCCGGCCGCCCAGCCGTGCGGTGAGGATCGCGCGTTGCGGGTCGGCCAGATACTTAGCGAACCGCGTCGCGGACAGGTGGGTATCGATGAACGACACGATGTCGTCGGCGGGGATCGACGGCGGGCACGCCAGCGGAAACGTGCGCGCGGCGACAGAGGCCAGCTCTTCGGTGTCGACGGAATCCGTCGTGGCGATCTGTACCGCTGGGGTCAGAGGTTCCACTGCGCGAGGTGCTGGCCCGTCTTCCGGTCCAGCAGCACGACGTTGGAGACCCGATCGCGGTAGGCGTCCCAATACACTTCGCCGCGCACGATCGATCCTTGCGGCGCGTTGACGATTACGTTGTCCAGCGCGTCAGGGGCGCCGGATGCGCGGGGCTTGTAGGCGTCGGCGAACGGCGTAACGCCGTCGAAGCTGAAGTTGGTGCCCATGATGAACGAGTTGGGCACCCGGACCGCGTGGATCGCCACGTCGGCGCGCTCGACCGTGCTGTCCGGAAAGCTTTTGAACGGCACGCCCTCGCGGGTGTAGCCGAATCCCGGCGGCGGGTCGCACGGCTCGACGCTGCTGACGGTGACGTCGGCGACGTACTCGTCGGTCGAGACTCGCAGCGTGTCACCGATGCGGCCGATCGGCGCGTCGCCGGCATGCGCGCGGGGAGCCGCAAAGCCTCCGGCGATGACGGCCGCGGCGGCGACAAGGAACGCAAAAAATGTGGTCTTGACGATCAGCCAGCGGTGCATCGTTGCCTCCTCGGCTCCCTCTTTTGGGGACCATCCTCTTTTGGGGACCATCCTCTTCTGGGGACCATCCTCTTTTGGGGACCTTCGCATGATTGCACACGCCCTGACGGGAAGGGGAGGGGTTTGGGAGGTACCCGTCATCCGTCTTTGTCGTCTTTGTCGTCTTTGCCGCCGCTGTCGTCTTTGCCGCCGCTGATGGACTCGAGCGATTCGGCCAGGTCGGCTTCGGCGCGTGCCTTGTCGATGCCGGATCGGTGCAGCGGCCCGGTGCCGTCGTCGAGTTCGAGCAGCGCCAGCAGCATGTGTTCGGTGCCAATGTAGTTGTGGCCGAGCCGAAGTGCCTCGCGGAAGGTCAGCTCGAGCACCTTGCGTGCCGGGCCGCTGAACGGGATGAGTTCGGGTGGCTCGGTACCGGCCGGCGGCAGATGGACGGCGGCCCGCACGGCCTCGGCGTCGACCCGGCTGCTTGTCGAGGAGCATGGTCGCCAACGCGGCCGGAACACTGAGCACCCCGAGCAAGAGGTGATCGGGTGTGATTTCGCTGTTGGCGGCTTCGCGTGCGATGTTCTGGGCGGCGACCACCGCGTTGCGGGCGCGTGGCGTGAAGCGCCCGAAACCCTGATCGGGGTCTAGCGTGGTGGCCTCGGCCCGCGGGACGAATCGCTTCTGTGCGGCCTGCTTGGTGACGCCCATGCTCTTGCCGATGTCGGTCCACGAGGCGCCCGAGCGGCGGGCCTGGTCGACGAAGTGGCCGATCAAGTGGTCGGCGATCTCGCTCAGGTGCTCGGCGGCCAGCACGGCATCGGCGAGTTGCTCCAGCGCGTTGCTGTGCACCTTCTTGATGGCGTTGATCATCTCGTCCAGGCGGACGGGATACGCGGTGGGCGTCGGTTCTGACATGCCGTCAACACTAGGTTGACGTTAATTACGTGTCAACTTGGGGTTGACGCTTGGGCGATGTCGTCGTGCGGCGGGCACCGTTGTGCGCACGAGGTGCGGGTTCATCGCCACTCTGGGACCATCGGGGGGCCATGAGATTGCTCCTGACGCTGACCAGCTTTGCCGCGATGATCGGCCTGGCCGTGCCCGCGCATGCCGATAGCGTCGACGACACATTCCTCGCCACGGTCAAGGCGGCCGGCATCACCTTTCCGGACCCGGGACGGGCAATAACGGCGGGCAGATGGGTGTGCCAAATGGCGGACCAGGGCAGCCCGCTGGCGGACATCGTCAAGACGGTCGAAGCCCGCAACCCCGGGCTCAGCACGGAAAATGCCGCGAAGTTCGCGGCAATCGCGGCCACCACGTACTGCCCGAATGCGCTGCCGGCCAATGGCGTGCCGAGCGGCAGTCGCTCGTAGTCGCTCGTAGTCGCTCGTAGTCGCTCGTGGCCGCTGGTGGCCGCTCGTCGCAGTCGGCTGTCCATCTCTCGGGTCGGCCTGAGCCGGGTCATACCCGACGGTCCGCGCGCCCGTTTGCCCAGCAAAGCCCCGTCAACGCCGCATTGACGCTTGCTGGGCATGTGTTTGTGATCAAATCTTTACACTCCCGCTACCCGGGACGTATCGACGAAACGTCTCGTCAACAATTCGCGCTTAATGTGCTGCCCACAGGACCAGCGAGGATCTTCCTTGGGAGGAAGCAAATTTGGACCTTCTTCAGGGGCAGTTGATTGATCCGCTTAGCAATGTCCTGAATACGCACGTCCTCATCTATTTGCTCATCACGGTTGGCGTCTACTTCACGCTGCGGACTCGCTGTATCCAGATCCGCTACTTCGGGCGCATGTTTCGTCAGCTCCGCAGATCCCACCGCCAAGACGGTGGGATCTCTTCTTTCCAGGCGTTCTGCGTCGGATTGGCGTCGCGGGTGGGTACCGGAAACATCGCGGGTGTCGCCATCGCACTCACCGTCGGTGGACCGGGCGCGATCTTTTGGATGTGGGTGGTGGCCGCGGTCGGCATGGCGACCGCGCTAATCGAGGCCACGCTTGGCCAGATCTTCAAAGTCCGATCGAACGATGGTGCCTTCCGCGGCGGCCCGGCCTTTTACATCCAGCGCGGACTGAACTCGAGGGCAGGCGGCGTCGTCTATGCGCTGCTGCTGGTGGTCACGTTCTCGACCGCGTTCAACATGGTCGAGACCAACGCGGTCAGCGGCGTGTTGGAGTCGTCGCACGGCATCGACATCCGTTGGACGACAGTGGTTCTGGTGGCGCTGGCGGCGCCGGTGCTGTTCGGCGGGGTGCGCAGGGTCGCCGCGTTCGCTGGGAAGGTGCTTCCGGCGGTTGCGGCGCTCTATACGTTTTTGGCGCTGGCGATCGTCGTGGTCAACATCACCGAGTTGCCAGGGATGATCGAGGAGATCATGGGCGGTGCGTTCGGAATCAAGCAACTGGCGGGCGGTTTCGCCGGCGGCATCACCGTGGCGATGCTCACCGGGGTGAAGCGGGGGCTGTTCGCGTGCGAGGCGGGGATGGGCAGTTCGCCCAACATCGCCGGCGCCGCGACCACGGCACATCCGGTGGAGCAGGGCCTGATCCAGTCACTCGCGGTCTTCATCGACACCATGGTGATCTGCAGCGCGACGGCGTTCATCGTGCTTGCGTCCGGGCCGAACCTCTACGACCCGGCGCGAACGGGGGCGATTGCCGGCGCGAGCCTTACCGAGCAGGCGATCACCGCGGACCTGGGCTCGTGGTCCACCGTGCTGATGACCTCGGTGGTCTTCTTCTTCGCGTTCTCCTCGGTGCTGAGCAACTACGTGATTGCCGAGGCCAATCTGTTCTTCCTGGGTGGGCGCCGGGTCGCGGTCAACGTGCTCAAGCTCGTCACGCTCGGGTCGATCATGTTCGGTGCGATGTCCAAACTCACGCTGGTTTGGTCGGTCGCCGACCTGGCGATGGCGCTGATGGCCATCGCTAACCTGGTCGCAATTTGCTTGCTGGGCAAGTGGGCGTTTGCCGCGATCAAGGATTACCACCGTCAGGCCGTGCAGGGTAAGGTTCCGGTCTTCGTGGCCAGCCGCGCCGACCTGCCCGGCTTCCTCGACGGCGGCATCTGGGAGATCCCACAGCGCCGCCAGGTTGGCGCGTTGCCGGGTTCGGTGCCGGTCGGTCGGCCTCAGCGGTTGGTGCGCGCCTCGCGGGCGGCGTAGCTGTCTCGAGCTGGTCCGTCTCGCCGCGGTGCACTCGGGTGCATGAGGACGCGGTTTTTGCAACAATCGCGGTCGTGGCCAAGCCGCTGATGCAGTGGGACACCGTGGTTCAGACGTGGCATCTGGACCTCACCTCCGCGACGGTCATCGCGGTGCTGGCTACCGCGTATGCGTTGTGTTACCGGCGCATACGGGGGAGCGGGCAAGCGGTGGAACCCGCGCGGGCGGCTTGCTTTGGTGTCGGCATTCTGCTGTGGGCGCTGGCCACGATCGGTGCGATCGGCGCCTACGCCTACGTCCTGTTCTGGGTGCGCGCGCTGCAGGTGCTGCTCCTGATCTATGTGGTGCCATTCTTTATCGCCCAGGGCAAGCCGATCACCGTGCTGCGCGACGGGCTGGGCCCGGCCGGCCGCGACCGCGTCGATCGCCTGTTGGCGACCCGGTTCGCGCGGGTGTTCGCGCACCCGTTGACGACGTCGGCGGCGATGCTGGCGACGCCGTGGCTGCTGTATCTGACGCCGTGGTACACCGCGGCGCTGCGCAGCGAGTGGATCGGTGCGCCCACTCGAATCTTGTTGGTAGCAATCGGCTTTAGTTACTTCTATGCCCGGCTGCAAGCAGATCCGGTGCCCCGCAAGTACTCTCAGCTGATCTCGTTGCTGATCTCGGTCGCCGAAGCCCTTGGCGACGGGGTCCTGGGGTTGGTCATCTGGCAGGGCTCGTTGATCGCGCCCGAGTACTACGCCGCGCTGCATCGCTCCTGGGGCCCCGATCAGCGGTTGGACCAGACCATCGGTGCCGGCGTGCTGTGGATCCTCGGCGACGTGGTGGGGTTGCCGTTCGTGTTGCTACTGATGCGTGCCCTGGGCCGCGACGAAAAGGCGCTCGCGGTCCGAGTCGATGCCGAGCTCGACACGGCCGAGGCCGAAGCGGCCGAGGGCGAAACCGCCGCGGCGTCGGGATTGTGGTGGGAGAACGACCCCCAACTGCGCGAGCGATACCGCCGCGGCTGACCTGCGGCTGACCCGCGGCTATGATTTGCGCTCTGACGGCGATTGCGGCCGCACTGCTGAGGAGCTCATGGTGATGAAGGTATCCGCTCTGGCCGCCATCAAAGGCGGGACTGCCCGCGTGAACGGCGTCCGAGCGTCGGGCGGGCGATGAGGGCGGGGCGGGCCGCAGCCGCGGCGCTCGGTGCGGCGGGTCTGTTGGGTGCCGGCGGCGCGCGGGCGTTGGCCGCGCGCATCGAGCGGAACCCGGACCCCTTTCCGCGTGAGCGGTTGCTCGCCGGACCGGAGGGTGACGAAACGCTGATCACCCGCCCCGACGGGACGGTGCTGCGCGCGCTGGCTGCCGGCCAAGGGCCGCCGGTGGTGCTCGTCCACGGCTACACCGCCTCGCACACCGAGTGGAACGTCGTCTGGGACGAGCTGCTGGCCCGGGGCTTTCGCGTCATCGCGTTCGACCAGCGCGGGCACGGGCGTTCCACGCTCGGCGCCGACGGCATTGGATCTGAGCCCATGGCGGGTGACCTGGCAGCGGTGCTGCGGCGCTTCGACGTTCGCGACGGTGCCCTCGTCGGACACTCGATGGGCGGATTCGTCTCGATCCGCGCCATGATCGATCACCCCGACCTGGCGCAGCGGCTAAGGGGACTTGTGCTGTTCGCCACCTGGGCGGGCCGGGTCCTGGAGGGGGCGCCGCAGAACTGGCTTCAGATTCCGTTGTTGGAACGCGGCCTCCTGCAACGGTTTCTGCGTAGTGAGACCGTTGCGACGCTGTTCGGTGCCGCACAATGCGGATCGCACCCGTCGCCGGCGATGATCTCGGCGTTTGTCGAGGGTTTCCACCAACACCTCGATGAACACGGACCGTTGATACCGATCGTGCGGGCTTTCGTGCGCGAAGACCATTACCCACGGCTGGGTGAGATCGGGGTGCCGACCGTGGTGATGGTCGGCTCGGCGGATCGCACCACGCCGCCCGTGCACTCGCGACGGTTGGCCGCGGGCATACCCGATGCGCGCCTCGTCACGCTGCCCGACGCGGGGCACCTGCTGAATTGGGAAGCGCCCGACGAGCTGGTCGGCGTGATCGAATCCTTTTCTTTACAACGAGATCCGCATCGCCACTAACGGCTGAGCAGGCAGATGGGGGCGACGGCGCATACGCTGACGGGGCCGGGCACCATCTCTGTAGCGCTCGAACTGCGTTGCGCATTGTCCACCTTCACCCAGGTCGAATTGGGGGACACCCCGAGCGGGTTGGTGAAGGCTTGGACGGTACCCAAGGCCAACCCAAGGCCGACGAGCCCGACGCCGCCCGACAGCAATGCCCCGGCAATGGTCCGCTTGACGGGGAAGGTTGTGCTCATCGTGGGCCTCCCTTTGTGGACGCTGAATCGTTGTCTCGGGTCGGTCGAGGTGACCGACAGCACTTAGGCTGTCGCGCGGCGCTTGTTAGACACTCGCGGAATTCTTGCGAAATTCTTGCGCGACAATTCAGCTGACAGTGCATCGATTTTCGGCCCTTCGGCCTGGAAGCGGAGGTCGCAGGGGCGCGGCGCGCTCGCGGTCGCGAGTGGGCGTGGGGATCTGGGAGGATCTGGGAGGATCTGTGGGGTGAACGCGGCGAGCGCGTGTATCAGGGCCACCGCCACCGCCCGCGTTACGGCTCGTTGTAAACCTGGCCTGAAAGGCCATCAATATCAGCCGTGGTTTCGCGAGCACCGAAGTCTGAGTCCATCGGATGAGCGAATATTCGCCTTGATTCTGTCATCATCAAATCCCGCGATACGCGGTGGAATCGTGCTGGAGCCCTTTCAAATTTGTGCCATTATGGCGGCTCCTATGATTGTCGGCGGCGCGGCGGCAGGTCGGGCGGCAGCTCGGGCGGCGAGGCTTAGGGGGCCTTCATCGCCGGTGGCGCGGCCGAATGGACCGTCGACAGCGCCGCCGCCAGCCCGGTGATTACTGCGGTGGCGCATGGCGCAGCGCTTTGCATTAGACGTATCTTTCGAGTGCGTAAATTATTGCACGCTTACTTTGCGCTGGCGTCGTTCGTGTCCATTCTGGCCCTGCTCTCACAGTTGCATCATTCGCGATGAGAACTATGTTGGTACCGCCATGTTCGACTTGCTCAAAGTGACGCATAAATGTGACTTCCCGCGAGCCCGGTGCTTGTAGAGAATCGTTGGTAAGTAAAGCGACGTATAAGTTCTGTGGAGGAACTCATGTCGGAAACGCCCAACTCCGGTCCGCCCACGGAACGCTATGGCTGGCGAACTAAACGCGCCGGCTCGATCGCGCAGGCGGCTGGTTCGGTCACGCGGGGGGCTGGTTCGGCGACGCAAGGTGCCGGCTCGGCCACGCAGGCTGCTGGTTCGGCGACGCAGGCTGCCGGTTCGGCGACGCAGGCTGCCGGCTCGGCGACGCAGGCTGCTGGTTCGGCCACGCGGGGGGCTGGTTCGGTCACGCAGGGGGCTGGTTCGCCACCGGACAACCCCAGCGGTGACACGTGGAACGGCTTCAAGTCCGGACTGCCAAGCCCGTGGGCGTATACGTCGCCGTGGAGGCAAGTCGTCCAGCGGCGCCGGATCATGCTCTTGGACGACCTCGCCCGCCTCGAGCTTGACGTTGCTGCTGCGCGGGAGGAACGTGCCTATCTCATTAACAGCCTCCTGGCAGACGCCGGTAACGCGTCGGAAGCGAAAGTCGGTGTCAAGAGGTGGTGGTGGGGTACAGAGATTGAGCGGGCTTGGGCGCGGCTTCGCGAGGTCGAGGAGCGCACTGTCGACTTGCTGCCCGCCGAAGAACTGCCTTCCCGTGCTGCTGAAGCCTTGGGGCACGCAGACTTCTACCTGCGGCGTGACGACAAGCGGCAGAAGAATCTGGAAGCACTGCTGGCAGACTCATCCAAAACGATCTCATCCGACGCCGATGTTGCCGCTCTGCGCTCGTGCATCGTCGATGTTCTGCGCGCGTCACACGAAAATGCTGATCGCAGCAACCAGGAGGCGCGGTACCTGCGGAACCGACTGATTCTCGCGTCGGGGGTTTGCCTGTTTTTCGCAGTTGCGATCGTGGTCGCTCAGTTGCCGCTGAAAAGTGATCCCTTTCTTACCTTGCCGGCCGGCAGGTTTAGCAGTTCGCCGTGGCAATACCTTTTGCTTGTCATGTTTTCCGGGGCAGTCGGTGCGCTATTTACCGCGATCCCAGCCATGTCCAAAGTGCCGTCAGACCACAGTCCCTTCAATCTGCCGCTCCAGCAGGCCTTGCTCAAGATGTTCCTCGGCCCGCTGGTCGCTGTTGTTGGACTCTTGATATTGGGCGCCGATGTGCTGCACATCGCAACTCCGAACACGCTGATCGGTAGCTTGCTCCTCGCAATCGTTTTCGGCGCGGGTCAGCAGGCCGTCACCCGGTACGTCGACCAGCGTGCTAGCGAGATCCTTACCGCAGCAGCCGGTTCCGCGACGAGTAATTCCGCGACCACGTAGAGGTGCGGATCAGCCGAAGGCGCCGCGAAGGAACCACACATATCCAATAGTGCGACAGTTTCCACTAGTGCGACAGTGGCGCGCCGCTCGCCGTCGTCAGTCGATCAGGCCGAGCTCCGCCAGGATCTCCCAGTTGGCAACCAGGGCGGCGTACCGCGGCCACGGATGGTCCAGATTCGGGACGATTGCGCGCATCGCAAGCGGGAACGGCGCGTAGGCAATGTCCCAGTGATGCGCGTGCGCCATCGCGATGTGGGTGTTCATCCCGATCGGCAGGATGGCCTGTCTCTGTGTCAGCTGCATGTCGTTGTTGGCGTCATATGAGCTCAGCCGCACGCAATCCGTGAATTGAATGCTCGGCACCTCCAGGGGAGTGGTCGCACCGGTGAGTGCAAAGATCGGGATGCCCAGGCCGTCAAGGTATTCCGCGTGCTCTTTGTTGAACGCCTCCCGGACGTCCGTGCGCAGGTCATACAATGCGCCCTTGATGTCGTACTCGTCGAGGCGACGCACGCCAACCTGGTTGAACATCGCCGGGCTGATCACCCCGAGCAGCCTGCTGACGTACTCGTAGGAGCCCCCGCTGGGCAGGTCCTTGATCTGGTCGTAAACGCCGTCCGCGGTGTAGGAGCCCCCGATGGCGCCGCCCCAGGTGAACACGGCCTTGATCTGGTCGTGGTACTCGGGGTGGTGCACCACGAACGACAAGATGTCCGGCGAACCCTTGCTGTAGCCGAGCAGGACGACCTTGTCCGGCGGGGTCGGGTTCTCGATCGGCTGCATCAGGGTGTCCATGCCCTCGCCGCGAAACGCCGCCTCGATATCTGCCTCATTGGCCTCGCAGGAGCGCATTGGGTGCGAGTCGGCCCGAATCGTGCGCCAGCCGCGTTCCTGGTAAAGCCGCTCGGCCTCCACCGGGAACATGTGCGCGCCCGGGTGCAGTAAGCCGGTGAGCAGGCCACCGCACAGGACCATCGTGGTGTTCTCGATGCTGTCGTCGTGCTGCGCCTCGGGCAGCTCGGCCTGCCACTCGCTGGCGGGGGCGTCCTTGAGGTATCGGTCCGCGATGGCTTTGCGCGGGTTGGACTTCTTGAACAGCCCACCCACCGGCAGTGCCGAAAGGATGGCCGGCTTGCAGGCGGCGTCGACGACCTGGTCGTCCTTGACTGCCTCCTGCAGGAACAGGTCGCGCCAGCGACGACCGATCCACCCTTTGACCCAGGGGTCTTTGAACGCCGCCGGATCCTCGTTGACGAGCTCGCGGACGCCCTCGATTACCGCCAGATAATCGCCGGCCGTCTCGTGGTTGGCGAGGTCGGCGGCGAGTTCGGTGATCTGCATGCTTTGCATGAAGGCAATCATGGTGAAAACCACGCGCCGTTGTTGCGGTTCGGCCAAGCCCCGGCAAAAAAATCGCAGCCCGCCTCGCCCACGGGTGGGAGGGGCAAACGCCGGACCGCGCGCGTTAGGGGTCTCTCAGCCGGTCTCTCACCGGTCTCAGCGGTCTGAAGTGTCGAATTGCATGGTGATTCGGGTTCCGTCAGCCCCACGGACGATATCGACGTCGTTGGCGAACGCGTCAATCAGCATCAGCCCTCGCCCCCGATGGGTGTGCACGCCCGCCGGACGTGCAGCAGGGTCGATCCAGTTCCCGGAGTCGCTGACTGTCGCGGTGATGGACTGGCGGTACAGGGACGCTTGGATCGACACGAATTTGCCTCCGTCGCAGCCACTTCCGTGCTCGATTGCATTAGTGACCGCCTCGGTGACCGCCAGCAGAATTTCGTCTTTGCGTGGTTTGGCAAGCGCGAAGGGGCGCAGCCAGCGGGCGAACTCGTGGCGTGACTTGGTGACATTCGCCGGTGTGGCGGTCACGACGACTGCGAAGAGGTTGTCGCGGTGAGCGACCGACGGCACGGCGGGGCCGGGGCGATCGACCACGGCTGTCTGGCTGGTCCGCTTTGCAGCACCAACGGCAGCGCGATTCAACGTGTCACGTCCTAACATTCGGCTTCCTAACCCGGCGGTCTATCCCGCGATCAATCCGGCCATCCAAACGACAACGGGGGTTGACTAATGTTAAGGCAACTATTGCGTGGGCCTGCTGTGTCGATAAGCACACCCGAGGGCGCCTGAGCGTGTGGTAGGGGCGTCGGGCCCTATCGAGCCGCGACGAAGACCTGCCGCAGCATTGGTGGCTCGATGTCTTGAGCGAAATCTCGCGTATACCGGATTAAGCGCTCAGCGGGTAGCTTTCAAAATGCCCAGCATTCGCCTTCGGGAAAGGAGGCAAGCGCGTTGGCCTTCCCCTCGATAGCTGCATCGAGCTTTGGTGATTGCAGCATGTGCGCTGCCGTTCGCGCCGCCGGCTCATGGCGACATTCGAACGGTCCCGCTGCCCACGACGACCTGCAATCTGCCAACCGCGAGCAGCCTGATCATCTGGCAACACGCGCCGGGAGGGGACGCCACAGCCAGTTACGTCAATGAGTCTGACCTGATCAACTGCAGACCCAAGCTCGAAACGTGGCGCGCCGGCCAGCCGACCAGCCCCGGCTACTGTTCCAAGATTGCGTGGGCGACCGACAATCCCGGCTACGCCCAAGGTGTGTCGCCCGCTCCTCCGTTGAGGAAAGTCATCGATCAAGTGGGCGACTGCAAAACTTGACCGACACCCCCTGACGTCGGTAAAGCCAGCGGCGCGACGCCGACATGGCGCGTGGGAATCGCTGCGGGCTCGTCACACTCTTCGTCCGATTCACTGACGTGTTGGTGTCACCCTCGGCAGCTCGGCCGTGACCGTGAAACAAGACTTCCGTGACTTCCCTGACTTCCGTGACTTCCGCGCCCTCCTCCAGGTTTAGGGCCGAAGCATCGGTGGGAATACCCGCAAACAGATTGAAAGTGAAACGCGTCACCTTAACCCCCGGATTGGGCAGCTTTCTGATCGCTCAGGCGTTGAACCAATCACGTAACTAATGCCGGCCGACGCAGAGAGAGGCAGAAATGCAGCACACAACGACCAATCGCCGCTCCGGAACGTTCGAAACAGTTGCCTCCGCCTTCTTGCTGCTGGCCGCCATAGCGGTCATGGTCGCCTCGGGGGATGCGTTCGCAATGCTGGTTGGTGCGCTAGTGACCTTGGCCGTGGTCTGGGGGATGATGCGCGAAATCGGGCACCACGTGCCACGCCGCGCGGAGATGGCGCCCGTGATCCACCTGCGCCCAGCGCTTGCCGGCCGACGGGACGCAGACAAGGCTTCGGCGTCCGCGTCGTGGCACGGCCCCGCGGCCGCCGCGTAACGGTTGGAAAACAGGCAGCAAGCCACTTCAGCCCGTTCGTGTGAAGTGGCTTGCCACCTTGCATGAGGGTTGCGTTTGTAACGCCCGGGAAAGTGGCGTCGACGAATTTCGTTGCCGAAGTTGCTGGGGAATACCCGCGTCATTGGCGGGCGTGTCCGGCACGTCTAGGCACGCACCGTCGACAGCGACCATCCGCCGCCCGGCCAACCACACCCCGGCGGTCTCGGGCCCACCCAAAGGTGCAGCGACCCGCGAGAACAGCCCCTCCAACGGCGGCGACCCCAACCGCTCCCGAGCCTGAAAAATCGCCGACTTACCCGGCAACCGATACGACTCACGCCACACCAGAGATTCTGGGCCGCCGCGCTGCACCATTGAGCGAAATGACTGAGAAGTCGGCGATCAGTGCCCTCAGAAGCCCCGTATTTCCCTAGTAGGCTGTCGCAAGGTTGATCGCCCGGCAAGAGGGGTAAAATCCGTGTCTCAGCCACCACGACCGCACGGGCCTTGGCCTCACACGCCGCCCCCGGGCTTTCCCCCAGGCCCTTGGCAACCTTGGCCGGGCCGGTGGCGGCCCCCACCCGAGGGTCGCTCGAGTGGTAAGGCTGCGGCGATCGCGCTAGCCGGGCTGCATTGCGCTTTGGTGGCAGTCACGGCGCTACTGACTCTGATCGTTGTCTTCGTCGCCGTCGACGATCCACATGACCAGTGCAAAATTCACGGAATAAACTGCGATCGAGGAGCCCACCTTCGCCAACACGTCTTGACGGGCGTAATTGGTAGTACCGTCCTAATTCTCCTCGACGTCGTTCTGATGACTATTCTGTGGCGCAAGCGCCGGGACCTGGCGTTCCTCGTGCCACTCGTATGTTGCATGGGCCAGTTCCTCGTCGCTGGCGCCGTAGTCTTTCATGGAGCCTCGTAGACGAAATCATCGCACCGCGGCAGCCGCGCCTATGGCGGGTCGCCGCACAGTGGCGCCCTTCAGGTTGCAGGGGTGGACACTCCGGTCGGCTCGACGCTTACAGCACCCGTGTCGGCTCCGGTTGAATCCTGAGCAGCCTGCTCCGGGGTGAGTTCCAGTCATCGTCGCAACAGTTGGGTCTTGCCCCCGTGTGTTGGACACGCTTAATCCCGGAAAGTTGCCGGGGGAAGCGAGATGATCCAACCCGATGGCAAGGAAAAATTATCCTGACGAGTTCAAACGGGACGCAGTCGCGCTGTATCGCGACACCGCTGGCGCGACGATCACACAGATCGCCGCGGACCTCGGTGTCAGCGAGGTGACGCTCTCGGCGTGGTGCAAAGCCGCCGGCGTGCCGATCCGGCACAGAGGCCCCACCCCGACAGGTGCGTCGGTAGGGGGCGTGGAATCCCCTGACCCGGAGCTGGCCCGGTTACGTGCCGAGATCGGGCAGTTGCGGGCCGACAAGGCCCGACTGTCCACCGAGCGGGACATTCTGCGCTCGGCGGCCAAGTATTTCGCCGGGGAGACGAACTGGTGAGCCGCTTCCAGTTCGTCGCCGACCACCGGGACGCCTTTCGAGGTGAAGTGGCTGTGCATGGTGATGCAGATTGCGCGTTCGTCGTTCTACGCCTGGCTGGCCGGTGCCGGTGGCCGGGCCGACCGTCAGGCTGCTGATGAGGCGCTGGTCGAGCGGATTCGTGTCGTACATGACGCCGACAACACCTACGGGGCGCCGCGGATCACCGCTGAGCTCAACGACGGTGTCGATGACGACGATCGGGTCAACCACAAGCGGGTGGCGCGGGTGATGCGGGCGGCCAAGATCGCCGGCTACCGGCGGCGACGCCGCGTGAAGACCACGACACCGGATCCGGCAAACCAGAAGGTCCCTGATCTGCTTAATCGGGATTTCACTGCAGCACAGCTGAATTCGAAATATGCCGGTGACATCACTACTTGCCGTTGGCGACCGGCGGGAATCTGTAATCTGGCAACGGTGATCGACTGCTGTTCGAGGCGTGTTACGGGGTGGGCGATCGCCGATCATATGCGCACCGAGCTGGTCGCTGATGCCTTGCTTGTGCCGAGGCGTTGCGCGGCGGTCTGACTGGGGCAGTGTTCCATGCGGATCACGGAAGTCAGTACACCTCAAGAGATTTCGCGAAACTTTGTGCAGATCTAGGGGTCACCCGGTCTATGGGTGCGGTAGGAACGAGTGCCGATAACGCGCTCGCTGAGTCGTTCAACGCCACCCTGAAACGAGAGGTCTTGCAGGACCGGTCCTGCTGGCCGGAGGCGGCAGCCTGTCGCCGTGAGGTGTTTCGATGGCTGGCCCGCTACAACACCAAACGCCGACACTCCCGATGCCGGGACTGGCCCGGGTTCGGTTGACTCCTGACCTGTGAGGATTCGTCTTCGCTGGAAGGATCAATCTCGTGCTCAAACCGTTTCCTGCCGCGAGTCGCACGGTTGTGCTCCCAGGAGCACATCTGGTCGATCTTCGCCAAGAAGCGCGGGCTGAACCGTCGATCCGGCCCACCGGTCCATGACGACCTCGTGGAGCGTCAGTTCAGCGCCCAGGCCGCCAACCAGGTCTGGCTGGCCGACATCACCGAGCACCGTACTGACGAGGGCAAGATCTACCTACGCCATCAAAGACGTGTACTCCAACCGAATTGTGGTCTACTCGATCGACTCGCGGATGAAGTCCTCGCTCGCGGTGGCTGCCCTGGATCATGCCGTGGCATTGCGCTCGCCTGTGGCGACGATCGTTGATTCCGACAGGGGTAGTCAATTCCGGTCGCGAAAGTTCGTCCACGCACTGTCGCACAACGGATTACACGGATCGATGGGTCGCGTGGGGGCGTGCGGGGACAACGCAGCGATGGAATCGTTCTTCGCCCTTCGGCAACGCAACGTGCTCGACCGACGACGCTGGTCCACCCGCGCCGAACTGCGCCTGGCGATAGTGACCTGGATCGAGCGGACCTACCACCGACGCCGGCAACGCGCACTCGGCAAGCTCACCCCGATAGAGTTCGAACTGCTCCACACACCAGCCGCAACCGCGGCCTGAAATTCACACCTGCGAGTCAACTGAACTCGGGGCAGTCCCTGGCTTGCCCCCTTGCGTGAGGGTTGCCTTTGTGAGGCCCGGAAAGTGGCGTCGACGAATTTCGTTGCCGACGTTGTTGGGGGTATACCCCTAGGAGGTGGGTAGCTCGCTAGCAAGCACGTCGCACTGGGCCATATCGGGAGGCGCTAGTTCGCGGTCTTGCTCAAGCTGCTCCGAGAACGCGAGGTCGTCGGGCATGCTCTGGTCGGCCAGTTCAAGCCACGCAGTCGCGACGTCGTCGGGTGCCCTGGTCATGGGCTAGCTACCTCCCCTGTGGGTTCGCTAGCGACAACCAACTCAGTCCACGTTCAGTTCACGACGTGACTTCGGTTCGAAAAAATAGCCTGAACAGCAAGGACTCTGGTGCGCGATACTGGGATTGAATCAGTGACCTCGGATTTGCTGGGACCGCCGCTGACCTGCACAGATACTCGCATGAGCTGTAGATATGCCACCAATGTACCCGAACCAAGCCGAACCTCGTAGTAAGCTGAGCGCACCTCGTCGAGTTCACGACGAGTTCACGCTAGGGGCACTGGGAGGCGCACAGTGACGCGAGGAGAAGGCAGACGCGACCAAGACAAGGGCGCATTCGGGACCGTGAGCCAGCTCCCCTCCGGGCGGTGGCGGGCGATGTACTACGGCCCCGAAGGCAAAGCAGGTCGCCGGTACAAGGCCCCCACGACCTTCACGACCAAGCGCACCGCCCGGCAGTGGCTAGCCACGATCCAAGCCGACATCATCCGCGGCAGGTGGCTGCCGCCAGAGGAGGAGCAGCCCGCGACGCCGGGGCTGAAGGCGCTGACGTTGACCGCCTACGCGAATACGTGGTTGGAGCAACGCGACCTGAAGACCCGCACATATGAGCATTACCGGAAGCTGCTCGACAACCACATCATCGCCAAGCCGATAGGCGGGCTACCGTTGCGGTCGATCACCGCCGACGACGTACGGGCGTGGTACGCCAAGCTCGACAAAGACACCCCCACCCTGCGAGCCCACGCCTACGGGCTGTTGCGCACCATCATGGGCTCCGCTCTCGTGGACTCCAAGATCCCGGCGAACCCCTGTGTCATCCGTGGTGCGGGCAGCGTGGAGCGGGCCGTCACCATCAGGCCCGCCTCGATCGACGAGCTGAGCAAGTTGATCGACGCCATGGAACCCCCCCAATACAAAATGCTGGTCGTGATCGCCGCATGGTGCGCGTTGCGGTTCGGCGAGCTGACCGAGCTGCGCCGTAAGGACGTGGATCTGGAGGACGCGGTGATCCGGGTCCGCCGGGGCGTCGTCCGCACCGAGGACGGGTTCAAGGTGACCTCACCGAAGAGCGTGGCCGGGTCGCGTGACGTGGCGATACCCCCGCACCTGCTGCCGGCGCTCACCGCTCACCTCGTCGACCACGTCGAACCGGGTGACGAATCGTTGCTGTTCGCGGCCGTCGGCGGCGGGCACCTCGCACCGTCCACGCTGTACCGCCGCTTCTACACAGCGCGCGAAGCGGCTAGCCGCAAAGACCTGCGGTTTCACGACCTGCGCCACAGCGGCGCGGTCCTGGCGGCCTCGACAGGCGCGACTTTAATGGAATTGATGGTGCGCCTTGGCCATTCGACCCCGGCGGCAGCGCTGAGGTATCAGCACGCCGCCCAAGGCGCGGACCAGCGGATCGCGGCGGCGTTGTCGAAACTCGTCAGCGACACGCAAGGCACTTGAACCCGCAATAGGCCGAAAGTCTGGTACATTCGGCGACGCGGCAAACCCCCGGTTGTTGGGGTGCGCAGCTCCCACGAGAAGGAAGCATTTTTACTGGCTTTCTTTTATCAGAATTGGGAGTTTGCTTGTGCCCAAAAACAAGTCCCAGCTGCGTTTAAGCAGCGTCAACGGCAGCGGTCGGCGCTGGGCCACCAAACGCGAATGCGCCGCACACCTCAAGGTGACCATTCGCACCGTCGAACATATGGTCGCCGATGGCCGGTTGACGCAATACAACTTGGGGCCGCGCATCGCGCGTTTCGATCTTGACGAGGTCGACGCGGCGTTCCAGACCCGGGCATGACGGGCATGACACTGCCGGCCTCGCGGGAACGGGAGCCGGCAGCAGACATCGACAGTCGCGACCAGTGTCGCACGTGCCGCCGACAGCCACACCGCCATGCCGCACCATGTTTCGGGGCGGAGGCGTGTTAGCCCGTGGACAGGGAACAGCGCCGCCATTGGCGCCTTGACGTGTTCTCCGCCGACATGACCGCGGCGCAGAAGGTAATCCTGCTGGCGTTGGAGACGTTCGCGGACTTTCCCGCTGGGACCAACGCCCGCCCCGGCATCGCTGCGCTGGCGAAGATGTGTGGACTCGGAACGCGCGTTGTGGACTCCGCGCTAGCCGAGGGGCAGCGACGCGGGTTCATCGAACAGACCGCGCGAGCAAACCCGAAACGGGGGTTGGCGGCGGTCTACCGACTACTTTCAACCCGCACGAGCGTGCGGACAGAACAGGATTCAACCCGCACGAGCGTGCGGACAGAAAGCGGTTTCAACCCGCACGAAACGACATTTCAATCCGCACAAAATGACGTTTCAATCCGCACGGGAAGCGATTTCAATCCGCACGAGCGTGCGCGCCACCAATCCAGTAACACCAATCCAATACCAACCCAGAGCACCGAGGGGGCGCGTGCGCGTGAGACCGCGCCCGCACCCGCTGCCACCGAGCAGACCGCACCCACCGCTGACTCAGTCGCAGCTAAACAAACAGACGACCCCCCCGCGGTGGGCGTCCTCTTGGAAATCCGGGAAGAAAACGCGCTGACGTTCGACGGCGAACGCTATCCGTGGTGCTGCCCAAAGCATCCGCAAGGAACCGAGGGCGTCTGCCGGAATTGCGGGATCTTCTTCAAAAAGTGGGAAGCGTCACCGGAAGGCATGGCCTTCATCGCCGATCATGCCGCGCGAACGAAGGCGGCGCGACAGCACGGCCGGGGCATGGCGCCGATAGTCGGAGCAGCGATCCTGAGCGGTCGAAGCGTCGCGGAGCAACAGGCGCGGATCGACGCAGTGCTCCAGCGGGCCACCCAACCTAACCAGGCTGCTCTTACCTCTCGACACAGGGGTGCGCTGCCGCCTGCGGGCCCCAAGCCCCCAAGCCCCCCCGGCCCGGAAGAGGCCCGGTGAGGGACCGCGCCGAGCGCGCCCGCGCGCATTACACGCCGCCGCCGCCGAAGTTCTGCGTGAGTTGCGGCGGTGAATGTGTTGGGGGACAACGCAATCGGCACGGCGAACCGGAACATTACCAATGCCAGCGCGCGCACACCAAGCCACAACAGCCCGAACCGGGCCAAGGAGAGGAGACATCATGACCACGAAGGCAGTTGACGCGCTGAAGTACGTTGCTGCGATCCTCCAGCAGCGCATGGAGTGGACGACGGACGGGATTGGGGGATCGGAGTGCGGCGGCGGCCACGACACCGAACTTGACGCGCTCGACGACATATCCGACGAGATCACGGCCCTAGCTGCGAGCTTCGGCGACCCGCTCCGGTACTCCGACGGGCGCCGCGTCAAGTCACGCGCGGAGATCGCGCGCGGTCTGGTGACCGAACACATTTGGCAACCCGATCCGGCGCGCGAGGAGTCCCGGTCTTGGCGGAGCCATCTGCCGTCGGGAGACCCCAACGTCGCGTCGCCGGGAGTGTACGAGGTGACAACCGATCCAGCCGCGCAGCGGATCCACGTGCAGGTCGTTCTCGTCGAGGACGACGCCCAATGAGCCGCCGCAAGCTGACGGAGGACCAGATACTCCACCGTGCGATGCAGATCCTCGACGGCCGGGTGAAAGCGCTGGCTGCCGAAAACGCGACCACTGTCGAGCTGACGGAGGACCAGATACTGCACCGTGCGATGCACATCCTCGACGACCGGTTCGGCCTGCCGACCGGGCCGCCCGTGCATGCCGGGCCGATCCCCGGCCGGGCCCAAGTCATCAGGGCGAAGCTGGCCGAGTTGGACGCTATGGACACCGAGGACTGACGGGGGGTGCCGGGCCGCCGCGGATCCCGCCGCCGCCGCCGAGAACGCGTCCGGCGGCAGGTACTGCGGGCGCACCGGCGGACCCGGCCCGGATCTGAAGCCGCCACCGCGGCAGCCGATCAGACAGCGCGGGTCCAAGCCGCGCTCCGCACTGATGCCACCCTGACGAACCTGGAAATCGCCCACGCCATGCAGGTGTCGGTGTACATCGCCGTCGCGCGCCGCGCCGAACTAGAACGGACCGGCGAAATCCACGTGTACCGAGGCGGCGCCCACGCGCCCGGCTGCTGGTGCGGGTTCGTCGGTGATGCCAGCGGGCGGTTTGCGCTCGTCACGTGGCATATGAGCGGCTCGTACGCGATGGCGCAGCCGCGGTACTTCCCAACCCGCGAAGCCGCAGAAGACGCCGCACCCGACGAGGTTCACACCATCATCGACCTGCACCGCCGGCCCAACCGGCGTCATCCGACAATCGACGAACTCATCCAACGCACCCGCACTGAACGGAGCCACCCCACACAGCAGCACGAGGGCGGCGGAGGACGGGCCTGACGTGCCCGCACGGCCGACGAACCGGCCTAGCGCATAGGGCTGCACCCGGCGGGCCGCTACGGGGCTCTCAGGCCCGAAAGATACATCAGCGCGCTGTATGAAACGCGTTGCGGTGCAACCCATTCCCGACACGCCCACCACGCACCCAATGCAGCCGCCACGGTAATTACGGTGCGAACATCATCTCGGCACGGTTTGTGTCCGCGTCACCAGCGCCGACGGGCGCCCGCGTGAACCGGCAAACCATGTCGCAGTAGGCACACCGGACGCTTGTGGACAACCGGCGAGACGTTGGCACGCGCTACCACGCGTGGAAGATTTCACCACCGGCGGTGTGTAACGGCGGGACTCAATCCCGTCAGGGTCGCCAAGGGCGGGCGCCCCAACTCCCGAATCCCTTTGGCGTGCACGGGATACCGGCACTTTCCGCAGTCAGTCACGAGAGCGTCGGTTCCCGTCACCCGCAGACCAGAAAGCCCGTCCGCACATGGACACCGATCCCGACCTGCTCCGCCAGCGCCGCGACGACATCCGCCGCCGCACCGAGGCGTGGTTACTCGATCTGATGCTGGCTAACGGCGCCGGTCGGATACTCACCCCCGCCGAACACGTATGCCTACTTGAGGCCCGCGCGGAGATCGAGGCCTTGAGCCGGCAGCTCGAATGGGCGGCGCTCTCATGACCGACCGCCGCTGGCACCAGAAGCTCCGCGATGTCAGAGAAGTCCGCCGGGTCTCAGTGCCGCTCGTGATGCGCGACGACGACGACGGCGACGACGGCGACGTCACCCTAGTTGGCTACGCGGCGACAGTCGAGGAGCCTTACGACGTTTTCGGGGGGGTTGAGGGCGGCGGCTGGGTGGAGACGATCGACCGCCGCGCATTCGATCTGACGCTGTCCTCGACCCCTGATGTCGTGCTGCTGGTGAATCACGAAGGCTGGCCGCTCGCCCGCACCAAAAGCGGCACGTTGGAGCTGTCCGTGGACGGCCGGGGCCTGCGAGTCCGCGCCCGCCTCGACCGCACCGACCCTGATGTGCAACGACTGGTGCCGAAGCTGACGCGCCGCGATATGGACGAGATGTCCTTCGCGTTCCGGGTTTTGGGCCAGGAATGGTCGTCCGATTTCACGCAGCGCCGGATCACCGAAATCAACCTCCAAAAGGGTGACGTCTCCGTCGTCAATTACGGAATGAACCCCACCACCTCCGCAAGTTTGCTGGAAACCGTCGAGGCCTTGTCGAGCCTGTCTAGCCGCGAGCTGGCCGAGATCCGTAGCCAGCTCGGTCTGCCAGCGCAGCCGACGATCCGGCCAGCCGCCGACCGCACCGGCACCGACGTCCGCGGCGCGCTGCGCGAACTCGGCCTCGCAGACAGGACACCCACCAAAATGACGACGACTACCACCGCGACCGCCCCCGCCGGCCCAACCGACATCGCCGACGCGCTACGCGGCCTCGGCCACGACTCCGACCGCACTACCCCGACCGCCAGCACGGTGTGCACCGACCGGGGTTTGGTGTACCCGGAGAGTTCCGACGGCAAAGTCAGCTGGATCAAAGATTACATAAAATATTCTCTGAATCTACTGGACGGCCCCGGTGTCGAGCGACTCGAAAGGCACTCACGCCAATCAAAAGAATGGTCCAAAGAATGGCGATCGATCAGCACGGGGCTAGGCGACGGCGGGATGGCCGTGCCTCCGAAATGGTTGGTTTCGGACTTTGTTATGCTCGCACGGCCCGGCCGGGCATTCGCTGACCTCTGCCATAAAGAGGTCCTACCTCCCTCGTGCGACAGCGTAAATATGCCGCGCTTCCTCACGGGCACTGAGGCGGCTATTCAATACCCCGAGAATACCGCGATCGCCGACCAGGATTACACGGATACTTTCGTCCGGGCAAACAAAGTCACCGTGGCGGGAGCCGTTAATATTTCTATCCAAGCGCTCGATCAGAGCCCGGCTGACCTATCGGCCATCATCTTCAAGGACCTCGCCGGAGCGCACGCCACCCAGATAGACCTGCAGGTCATGACCGGTTCCGGCGAGGATGGGCAGTTTTTGGGTGTCGACCATACGCCCGGTGTCGTCACGGTCGGGGTGTCCAGCGTGGATATTCCCGGGTTTTTTGCCGCCGTGGGTTACGCGGTCCAGCGAATCAGCGGAACTAGATCTTTGCCGCCGGAAGTTATTGTTATGCATCCGTCGAGGTGGGCTTGGATTTGCTCGGCCGTCGATCTCCAAAATCGACCGATCGTGTTGCCGCACGCTACTGCGAATAACCCCGTGTTGGAGAATGTCGCCAGCCCACAGGTTGTCGGCGAACTCATGGGCTGCGCAATTGTCACCGACCCGTCGATAACCACCACCGCCGGAGACGGCAACAACGAGGACGTCGTGTATGTTGCGCGGTCGTCCGATTTGGTTTTGTGGGAGGGGCCGCTGAAATTGCGGACTATCGCCTCGCCGCGTGCTGCGAATATGACGGTGATCCTTCAAGCGCTCAATTTTAGCGCTTTCTCCGCGGCGCGCTATCCCGAGTCGGTTATTCGAATCCGGGGACTGACCGCCCCGGAGTTCGACATCGAGGACTGACCGGTGACCACTGGCGGATCCGAAGGCGTCGCGTGGGCTTGACGTCGGACGATGTGCTGCTGGCTTTGAGTTTTGGCTTCCTCGTTCGCCCGAGTCTCGCGAGCGACTGGATAATCGTCTCGACATTCTTCGGGTTACCCGTTTCAATGGGTTGACCCCCTCCAAACCCAGAAGCCACGACGGCTGCTGGGTTTAGTGAGTTACTGCGGGTCTGGGTCGACGGTCTGCCATGCGGCAGGTGACACGTACAAATCCCACTTGCCAGTGCGCGCACCGAGCTTCAGTACTCCATGCTCGATCTCCCAGAACGTGCGGTCGTCGTAATCGGTTACATGCCCATCCGCGTAGGTCACCCGAATTGCCATTGCATCGCCTACTTCTTTTAGTGGCTACCTAGTTCGATTGTCAGGATCGCGACCACCCGGTGAGCGTCGCCGCCTTCAGCGGTCGTGTACTCGTTGTGATACTGGTAATTCACGCGCGCCTTCGACGACGCCTCGTAGTGCACCGTTCGCGACCAACCGACATCCTGAGGCTTTCCTGCCTTTCCGCGCAGGATCGTTGATGATGCCAATGCCGCGAACTCGTGGGGCGACATAGCCAGGTGATCCCACAACTGTTGTGCTTGCTGGAGGCCTATAGCTTCTGGGAGGCGTTTGTACTGGTCGGCATACCGGCGATGCACGACTACCCGATAGTTCGGCGCCTGGTCCGGCTTACCGCCGGGGCGACGAGCTGGTTCGCAGGGTTGGTATGCACTATTCGCCATCAGGGCGCTCGGCGTCGACGAAGTCGGCCGCCGAATGCTCGCTAGTTAGGACTGATCTACGGAGGGGATCCTCAAGCTCCCTCGCGGTTACGCGCCATGCGCGTATCACGTCATCGAGGGTATCCGTCGTTTCGTCTGCGAGTGATGCAATCAGCACCCCGTGCAACTCATCCATAAACTCTCTCAAGTCGTCGCGGTCGAACGCGCGTAACCACGCCAAGTCGCCAAGGTCAGCAACTGTGGGCAGTCGGTCGCGAGCCAATAGCTCTTGAAGACGCAGTAAACGGCCCGACCAGACCGCGAGGCTTTCTAGCGATTGAACGCGTTGCTCGCGGAGCATGATGTAGCTCGTTCCGTCCATATCGCGGAGGTGCGCACACCCGTCGCGTGCGGCTTGGACAAACTCTGTTCGTCGTTTTGCGAGGTCGCTGGTTTGAAAGATAGTTCCCTTGCTCACCGTGTTTGCCCTTTTGTTATGTGTATGATCGTACGTACGATCATACACATACGATGTCTGGACTTGCCATCACTTTGGCGAGAGCGAGGTGAGCACGATGCCGGTAGAAGGCGACGAACTGGGCATAACTGCAGGTCAGACGCCCAACCTTAGCGATCTCGTCGCCGGCCTGTGCGACGCGCTCAGTGAGTGCAGCCTCCGTCACAGGGACCCATCGGACGGCGGAGTGCTTCCCAAGCGGAAAAATCTCCTTGTCTTGACCTCGGCGATCAGCACCGCAGGCATCGACGGCGAGGCGCTGGTTAGATACGGGCTCGTTAACGAGACCGCACTGCCATTAGCCATTGCACTCGCCTTCGACGCTATCGATGGTCTCTCGCCGCAGGGGCGCGAATGGGCAGATGCCCTCGGACTCGGCGCCGCTCTCGCGCTGCCCAATAATCGGTCGGGATCATTTGTCGACATGATCGGCCCACTGATCACAAACAGCGTGCCAGCGGTCCGCAGATGGGTCTACAACGCACCGTTCGCCGATATCGCCTCCCTTGCGCCGCCATCGGCAGATGTCCAACGGCACATTCTTGAAAGCTCCGACCCACCAAGCGAGATGTGCGAGCAGTATCGATGGATCGCAGATAGGATGACCGCCCAGTCATCTGAGCATTGGGCTACAGGTTCACTCGAGTCCGAATACCGTTGGCGCCGAGGTCATGCGCCCGCAAATTTGCCATGTTCCGTGTTGATCGAAATAGACATTACGACCGAGGAAATAGCGACTGAACTTGCTGATCGCAGGCTCCTGCGCGACCACCCAAGGCATTCGATGCCGGGCCTGAGTCGACACGCAGACGAGCAAGCTAAGGCGTTCCTGCATGATCATCGTTACGCGGAGGCCGCCGCGATCTTTGAGTTCATGGGAGAGCGCGAGATGCTCCCACGACGGGAATGCTTGAACAACAGGGGTTTTTGTTTTATCCCCGTGGATCCCGAACGGGCGCTGCATCTTCTTCAGCGCGCGGCGGCGTCGGGCTACACGCCTGCCTCAGTGAACTGCTACAACCAGATGTGCTGCAAGCTGGCTGCGGGGGACGCACCCGGCGTTCGTGCGCTCTCAGAGAATTACTGGTCTGAGCAGTTTGAAGAGGACCCGGTCGGCGCAGCACTATGGTCACCCACCGACTCTGGCTGGGTGCTTGACAAAGCAGCCGATGCTCGCGAGGCCATAGCGTCACTGGCGCTTGCGATCGCGCGGAAGGAAGGCTGGCCTGACAGGGTCCGTAGGTGGAAACTACGGCTCGCGGCCCTACGCAGCACAGGCGAGCACATCCTGTAAACGGGTCTGAGCACTAAGAGACGTCCGCTGGCCCCCCGCGGGGGGGGTTGTTGTGTGGCCAGGCAATTCGGGCGGACAGCCGCGCCTCGCCAACTTCGGACTGTCGTCGAACTTCAGCACGCTTGCCAAAGATCCGACCCGGCGCCCTATACCGTGACGGTCGTGGGTTCGATCCCCCACTGGGAGTATGAGATTAGCCCGATCCGGGGCAGTAGTTCGCGGTGGCGAGGCCGACAAACTGGTGCGCCGCTTCGGGCGTGACGCCGAACTGCCGCACGATGGACTGGTCGGCTTGGTCGCGGCTGTTGCCCACCGCGAACCGCATACAAATCGCGTGGGCGGTGTCGATGAGATAGTTGTCGGACCGCGGGAACCCCAGCGCGCGGACCCCGGCGATGAACGCGCCATCATCAGCCTGCGCGGCCGGCGCGACACCGAGCGCGAGCACCGCGCCAGCAGCGCTGGTCAATCCGATGGTCGTGAGTGCGGCGATGGCGTTGGCGATGGTGATCTTCATGCGAACGGCTTAGTGCTGCCGAATTTCGGCCAACTCTTCGAGTTTCGGCATCGTTCCGCGACCTTTCAGGGCGGCCATGGCGAGTGTCGGGCAGAACGCGTCGTTGGCCGCTCCAAGAAACCCCGCCGCGCCCGAGACGCTGTTGGCGGCTCCGACGTTGACCATGGCAGCTTCGATTTGGTCCTGGCTGTAGTCCTGCGAGGCCAGCGCGCACGCTTCTTCACCGGCGATGATGAGCGTCTTGTCGTCGCCGTCGGTTGGGTAGAAGCCGTAGGCGTGGGTCACGTCGAGGAATCTGTTGATTTCGTCTGGGTATGCGCTAGCAGGTTGGGCGAGGCCGGTGGCGGCCACCATGCTGGCGGTGGCCACGATCGCGGCCTTGACCAAGGTGTTCATCAGCAGAGTTTCTTGATAGCGGCCATCACGACGTTCTGTGCGTCGCCGTTGGACGTCACCACACTGCTCGCCAGTACGGCCTTGACCGCGTCTTCGGCTGTGCCGTAATTCGTTCCTCTCGTGTCAAGGTTGGCGGGTCCGATAACGGCGCAGACGTGGTCGTATCCTGCTTTGATCATCGCGATCGGGTCGGGCACCGCGACGTGGTCCGACGCTAGTGTGCTCAGGTAGCCCTGTTCGTCGCAGAAGTACTTGCTGGGCGGGTTGGCCTCCTCGATGAGTTGTTTCTGCGACTCGGTGAAGCTGGGCAGGATCGGTAGGCCGCAGTTAGGGTTGCCGACGACGCCGGGTGGGTCGGCATGGGCGGTGCCGGATATCGCGGTCAGAACGGCCAAGAAGCAAGTGGCGGCTAGGGGCGCCGTCTTCATTGTTTGTCTCCTGCGCGCGTGATGGAGAGACCGGTGGCGTCAGTGCCCGTGGTGAGTGCCTTGCCTAGAGAACTTCCCGCGAGAGCCATATCAGCGATGAGATCGTTTCAAAACGTTAGGCCGGCCAGCGCTATCCCGGCCGCTGGGGCGCGTCGCCGGGGCAAGAGGCGCTCAATGCGGTCGATGCGGCGACCCAGGCGGAATTCCCCGTCGTCGGGGGCGCCGCCGCCGTGGCGGCCCGCGCTCAGCGACGAACCGATCCTGACGACATCCGTCACCGCCGCCGCCAACGATTCCGGGACCGCCAGCAAAAACGACACCGCAATCTCCTGCCCGATGCCCCACTGACTCCCACTGACCTGTGTGAGAGCGAAGACCTTGGGGAGACGATAAATAGACCTCAAGTATCCTAAATTGGGATATCACCTGGTGCAAGGTGCGCTGGCCGGATGGAGAAATCCATCTACTCGGAGGAGTACCAGCAGCTCTGTGCATTGCTGCGTCAGCTCCGCCGAGAAGCTGGACTGACCCAGGTGGACGTTGCCCAGCGGCTAGACGTACCCCAGTCATTCGTGAGCAAATATGAGTCCGGCGAACGCAGGCTGGACGTCATCGAACTCCGTCACATCGCGGAGGCAATCGACACGACCCTGGAGATCGTGGTCTCACATCTGCCTTGACCGGCTTCGCTGACATGTCAGGTTGGGGAGAGCGTAGTGTGCGCGCGTCTTGTGTCCTGCCGGAGGTTAGGGCCGACCACCCTATGCGTGCTCCTCCAGGTCTACGGGGGTGCTTGGCGTTCGGGGTGCGATATCCCGGCGTCGATCGTGGCGATCACCGGATTCACCGAAATCACCGACGTTCAGTTGGGCGGCAACATCAGCTTCCCGCGGGGGCCCCCAAACCTTCCGCCGTTTGGTCGTAATACCTCCCGGACGCCCCTCGCGACGCGGCGGCGAGGACGTCGGCGGGATGGCTTTTAGGTTCCCGACCCGCCGACCCTCGCCGCCCGACACGCAGCCGAGGCGACCTGTTCGGCGGCCTCGTATGCCTCACGCTGCTGGTCGTGGTCCGACAATCGCCGCCACCCGCCGGGCTGCCAGCGCCACACCGACCAATAGCAGGCATCGAACGGCAGCGGGTGCACAGTCACCGCCACAGCCACGTCCTTAGCCGCGCATGCATACCGGGCCAACTCGCCTGACGGCGGCAGCGGCACCTCCAGCGCCATTTCCGCCCCGATGGGCCATATCAGCTTGTGGCTCGATTGCAGCAGACCGGCGCTGACCGTGTGCGCTGCCCGGCGCGCGGCAACACGCTGCCTCGCCGCCTCCACGTTGCGTTCGGCAGCCTCCCTACGGCAGCGGGCCGCGTGAGCCTCCACGCATGCCGCCCGCTGCTCCCGCCGCTGCGCCTGCCACGGTTCCGAGAACATCCACAGTTCAGTGGGCACAGGCCGACCGGGCAGGTCCGCGAAATCCCACCCGCGATCGTCGTCTAGGTCGACCACGTCATCCATGAGTCGGCAATCGAGAAGGAAAATAGACCCAGGTGCCGGGGTTAACGTCCCACCGGCTGCCAACGTCACCAGCCTCAACCATGGCAGACAGAGTTGCGCGTACAACACTGCCGCCGGGGAAGCCTTCCCCCATCTGCTCTGCCACGAGGTTAACCACCTCGTTAGCAGGCGGGGCAACTCCGCAATCAAAACCGGCTAGGACGCTGGTCAACTCCGCTCGCATGTCCATAGTTGTGTCCAATCTCGTGGGATCGTCCCGGCAGAGCGACAGCGAACCACCGTTAGCCGGTACCCCACCATTGTATGCCGCCGAAGAACCCGGCACAACACGAAAAGCAAACGCGCACAGTCGGATTCGAGGGCCTGCCCTCTAAAGTGCTCCCGCGCCGGAGGCGCGGGAGCGGGAGCTTGGGGAATCTCCCCCTTCGGTCACTAAACGCGATTTTTGCACCACCCTCGCGTCAGCAAACCAGTTGGCAAGTGCGGCATCGGATCTCAGCACACGAATTCCCCACGCGCGCAACGCATCTAACGCTGTTTATGCTGGTCAGTGTGGATGAGCGTGGGCGTCGCCGGCTGAGCGGCGAGCAGATGCTTGCACGGGACAAGCGCATTGCGCAGTTGCGTCAGGCGGGCTGGTCGCAGCGGGCGATCGCGGCTCGGTTCGGTGTGGCGGTGAGTGTGGTGCAACTGGCGTTGCGTCGGAGCGTGGAGGGGCGGCCTGCGTTGCGTGACCGGGCTGGGCGGAAGCGTCGGCGGCCTTCGGAGGAGTGGTAACCGCTTATGGGTTTACCGTTATCGGTAACTTGAGCTTGGATGCGATCGTGAGATGTGTTGCGGTGCGGTAGGTTTGGTGTCTAGCAAACACGGCGGAGGGCGCCGGTTTGACAGCGTTAACGGGAAATCGCGGAACTATTAGAACCGCTCGCAAATATAGCTGGAAACTAGGGCTGATCAGCAGAAACCTCGCTACCTGCTGTAACCCGCACCGCGGCGGAGGTGGGATGACTCAGGCATCCGTGTCGAAGGCGATTGTCAGGATCGCGAATGAGTTGGACGGGTCGGCGGAGTCTGGGCGTCCGGTTCGGAAGCGTTCGTCCGCCGGGGAAGCAGAACCGGCACCGGCACCCCCCCGGCCCAAGAGTGGTGAGCAGCGCGCCGGCGAGCTACCGGGGGTTTGCGCCGTGCGATATGCTCGGCTGAGGTGCCAGCGCGATGGCCTCGTAGTCGCGACAGAGCTGAATAGGGCCAGCTCCCGCCAGTGTTAGTGGCGGCAAAATAAATTGTTGCCCCTATAAAGTGCGCCGTCGTGTAAGCGGCGGTGCACCCTTCCCCGTTTTTTCTCCCTGGGCCGCTGCCCGGCGAGTTCCGCTTGCACACCGGTGCGCCACGCCCGCGCGTGCTGACGAAAGGTAGATGCAGATGACGATCGATCTGGACGAGACATTCGAGTTGCCGGATGGTTCGACGGTGACGTGGGGGAGGCCACCGCGGAGCAGCACGAAGTTACGGCAGCATGGGAAAGCGCAGGTCAACCCCTGTATGTTCGTGTGGTGAGTACCCGCGGCTCGCGCGCCGATGACGCGGTGTTCGGGCCATGGGAGAAGTCCTTCGCACGCAGGTTGGCGTTGTCGTTGCGGGCCAAGTTCGCGGAAGCGGGGATCAGTGAGCACGCTGACGCTAAAGCATTTTGGGAGCCTGGGTTTGGCCGCGAAAGGTATGGCTTCGCTCGTCAGGCGTATGCACACGCGGAGCGGGTGATCAAGAGCGGCTAGCGTGCCCAGCCTTGCCAGCCTTTGGGGGGGTGTCGGCCCCCAAGGCGGCGGGGATGCGGGTGTTCCGTCCGTCGCGGAGTTGGTTAGAGGCCGAGTTTGCGGATGATGCGGTGCGCGGTCCCATGTGAGCAGCCCATTACCTGGGCGATGGCACGGACCGACTGGCCGGCCTGACGTAGTTCTCGTACCTGCTGTTCTGTCTGGGGGTTGTTGAACCGGTCCCATGTGGGGCGTGTGCGGCCGTCTGCGCCGGTGTTGGTGGCGTTGGCGGCGTCTTCGGATAGCGGGGGGCGACCTGGGCGTGCCTAGCGAGAGGTGGTAGCCGGGTTGGGTGCTGTCGGCGCGGTTAGCTCTGATCTTGTTGCGTTTGGGCCGCGTACATCTCGCCGAGATCGCGTTGCCGTAGCACTTCCAGAGCTTGTTCGGTCAAGCGCGTGTATTCCTGCCGTGTGCCTGCAAGGAGCAGATCACACACCCCGATGAAGTGCTGCACTTCCTCGGCGTTGATGGGACCGCTGTAGTGGGCGATCATCGTTCCGATGCTGGCGACGGCGCGGTCCAACGGTGGCGGAGTGAGCAGGGCTGAAATTGTGACCTGTTCAAGTTCATTGACACGGTGTGCGACGTGCCGATTGGCGGTTTCGAGCACGTCCTTGTGTGCGGCTAGTTGCTCGGGCGTCAGTGCCGCGGTGAAGTTGTCGTTGGGTCGCTGGCGCGGCGTCTGCGGATCGAGGTGTCCCTTACCGGTGGTGAATACCCGCCGGTACGAGATGCACGCCGCAGTCCAGATTGCGCGCCGCAGGTTGGCGGCGTCCGGGCCGTCGTCTGCACCCATCGATTGCAGGTAGGTCTGCGCGCACCAGCGCGCGTACTCGACATCCCCCGCCAGGGACAGCAGGTCCGCAATCGCACCAGTGTTGCCTCCCCTTATGCCGAAGCCTGCAGTAGTTCAACCCTCCCGCCTTCTGGGCCGCCGGGCTGATTCATTGGCACGTCCTCATCCCGTGGATGAGCGCCGGGCTACTGGGCATCTAGTTTGCGTTTCTCTGCCCATGCTTCGTCGTAGGTGAGGAGGCTGGCCTCGCAGTACCCGGTGAAGGGTTTGCCCTTCTTTGGGACATGGTCCCGGTCGTGGCTTTCGAAGCGCCACACCTCGGGGTTGTCGGGGTCGTACTTCACGCCCCAGACGTATTCGCAGACTGGGCATTGCTCGCAAGGATCACCGTCAACCTCAAGGCTCATGGCGTTCAGGTTGCCCGGTGCCGACCGGTTTCGCCTGAGGGGGCGTCGTCGTCTATCCATTCCGCCGGGGTCGGGAACGGGATAGCCCATACCTTGAGGGTGGCGGCGATGTTGGGTACGTCAAGCTGTCCCTCGGCCACGTCGACCACGATGCTGACGATTTGGCCGGGGTCCTCTTGGACGATGATGTGGCCGTTGAGCTGGTAAAACACTGCGGTCGCTGCCCATGCGGTGCGCTTGTTGCCGTCAACGAACGGATGGTTACGGGCCAAGCTGTGCAGCAGTGCACCCGATTTTTCGTGCAGTGAGGGGTAGGCGTCGTCGCCGAATGCGGTGGATTGGGGCCGCAGGACTGCGGCCTCTGAGGAGGCCGAAGTCCCGCAGCATGTCCGGGCCAACGAAATTCTCGTTGATCATCAACACGTCGTCCGTGGTCAGCCAATTTGTCATCGTGTCATCCAACTTTTCGGGTGTGGGTTAGCTAACTGATCAGAGGTCTTTCAACTTGTCGAAGGCAACAGAGTGCTGTTCTAGGACTTTGTCGAAGGCGGCCCGGACCATCTCAGTGCGAGCGTGAGCCTTCAGATATTCGGTCAGGGCTTGCTTGATGATGTCGTTGGCCGAGGTGTCCGTGACGAAGGCGTAGTTCTTCAGTGCGTCGGCCAGCTCTACCGGTAGACGCACGGTCATTCCTGTGACCTTGGTGTTTGGGGTTTGTGCAGCCATACCACCATGGTGCCATGGTGCACCAATTGGTGTCCACCGTTCGACATGCGACTTCACGCACTCGCAACGCGCTCAGTCGCGCGGAGGGGAATAGAAGTAACCACCGCGCGAACGCGCAAATTGGGGAGTTCACGGGGAGTTCACGAAATTCTGATCTTGGCCGAAAAACAGGCCTTGACCTGCAATAACGCTGGTGCGCGATACTGGGATTGAACCAGTGACCTCTTCCGTGTCAGGGAAGCGCTCTCCCGCTGAGCTAATCGCGCCGGGAATTCGCAGTCAGAGGTGGAGACGGGAATCGAACCCGTGTGCACGGCTTTGCAGGCCGTTGCCTCACCACTCGGCCACTCCACCGCAGGGATTGATGCCTTGCACCTTCGAGCGGACGACGGGATTCGAACCCGCGACCCTCACCTTGGCAAGGTGATGCGCTACCAACTGCGCTACGTCCGCGCGCAACGGACGAGAACGTCGCCCGGTGCGAAGCACGACGATAGTCCACGTGAGCGGGCACACACAAATCTGTTGGTGCGGTGCGTTTCTGCGACCATCGTTCGTGCAGGTCGCGCACATGCACGTGTGCTGCGGCTTTGCGGATCGTGCTAGTCTTCGACGTCGTTCGCCTCGCGGCGCCGGTCCCGTGGCTCAGTGGAAGAGCGTCCGCTTCACACGCGGAAGGTCGCTGGTTCGATCCCAGCCGGGACCACCACCCCTGACCTGCTCATCTTCAGCTGGCTTCAGACCCCGATTTATCTTGCGTGTCCGGTCAGTGTCCGGTTCTGCGAGCTGGCCGAGAAAATCCGCTACCGCGTCCAACTCGTAGTCGTATAGATCGGCTAGATGTTGGCGGTGACCGTCGGTGTGGAGTTGCCCGCGGTCTTCTGCAGGTACCGCAGGTCCGCCTCGGACTGACCAGCAACGCATTCGTGTGGTGCCCGGTCATGGGTGGGTCAACGGTGCAAGACCGAGGTTCTCCAGGGCCTTCGTCGACTGCGTACGACCCTTCCAGTTACCGGCCCGAGCCGTCAGGCCTCCGGGACAACCTTGGGGGAAGCGGGACGGTCCGGGTTCCAGCCTTGGACTTGGTCGGCCCGACCATGATGTGGCCTTCCACCTCCGGCGCTGAGCGGCGGACATGCAGTCGGCGGCCGGCAGGATCCACGTCCATGACCCTCAGGCCGTCCAACTTGGATCATCGCAGCCCGGTGTAGGCCAAAATCAGCATCACGTCGCCCTGGTCCCCGCAGGCGGAGGCCGAAGCCCGGACTCCGCCGGTCGTGAGATGCCGCTCCGGCTCAGTTTTCATGTGCCGCTGACATGGGGTCCGGTGCTGAATTCGCTCAGATTTTTCCAGATTTTCGAGGGAACCTTCGTCCGACTTCTCGTACACCGCCGGTGAGACACGACCCTCTATTCTTCGAGAGTGGATCATGCAAGTGAGCGCGGGCCCGGGGCGGTTTGCCCCGGGCGGGAGGACCGGGCCTTTCACGGACCCTTCCTGACCGCACGGCGCAGGCGCACCTTACCGCCGCGGCCATGCGTCTCGACTTCGGCCGCCCCGATGCGTCGGAATACCTGGCTATGCTCAAGTGCTTGCTGATCTTCCACACTGAAGTGGTGGAGTTCAGCCGGGAAACAGTCGCGAGAGCGCTCGGCCCCGACACAGCCTTGCTCATCCGGGCGCAGGCGCTGCCAGCAGATATCGGGTTGACGGCGGAGCGGCTGCCCGCCACGGCTGATGACGCCTGCGCTTCTCACCACGGGCCTGTCTTCGCGAATCAGCTGCGCGGAGGCCGCGAGAAGAGGATCGGCGCGGCATATGTCGCGGCCGGATCAGTCCTCGGCGGCCGGCTGGTCGCTGCGAATGTCGCTGCTTCCGGGTGCGGCGACTTTCCGCGGTCCTTTTTCGCCTCCGACAGCCTCGGCCTCGGCCGGCTTTGGCGTCGATTCAAGACTGCACTGGATGTCTTCTGCGAATCCGGAGCGGACTCCGCCCGGGTCATTGCTGGCGCCCTGGCTGCTTACGCGTTGATCCGCTGCATTCTGAGCTGGCCGGATACCTGTCGGGAAGCGACTTGATGACTGCCCAGGCGCATCTGGACGCGCAGGCTCTGGCCGCTTGCGCGAGTGAGCAGCTGCACCTGTCCGGCCGAATTCAAGCCCATGGGGTGCTGGTTGCTGCCGATCTGAAAGATCGCCGCATCACGTACGCCAGCGCCAACACGTCCGACTTGATCGGTGCGGAGCCGGATCAGCTTTTCGATTCGCCGGTGATGAGCATCTTCTCCCCCGATGAACAGCAGCGGCTTGAGCAGGCGATCGAGCAGACTGGCTACCGGCCTTCGTCGCCCGATCTGTATGGAATGCGCCTGGCGGCGGGATTCGACGGCAAGGTCGATGTGATTCTGAATCAAGTCGACGGGCAGATCGTCATCGAGATCGAGAGGGCGTACGGGGACGATCAAGCCAATCTCGTCTCGGTTCTCCATGCCTCCCAGGCGATCGGGGAGGCGTCGAGCGTGCCCGAAGTTGAGGCGGCCGTTGCGATCGCAGTGCGCGCACTGACCGGATTCGACCGCGTGATGGTCTACCGGTTACATGAAGACGAGCACGGAGAGATCGTCGCTGAGGATCGTCTTCCAGGACTGGTCCGATACCTCGGGCATCATTTTCCGGCGGGCGACATTCCGCCCCAAGCCCGCCGGATTTACGCCAGCAAACCGTCGCGCTATATACCCGACGTCGACGAGGGCGACGTCGTGGTGATTGCATCGCCGCCGATGGCCGGCAGGAGTCTTGACCTGAGCCGCGCTGCGCTGCGCAGCGTTTCGCCCTTCCACCTCGAATACATGCGCAATATGGGTACAGGGGCGAGCGCTTCGTTCTTCATGGCCGATGGAGACCGGCTGACAAGGATCGTCTCGTGCATATCTGAAAACCCCCGATGGCTCTCGCGCTCGAAGCGTAGGTCGTGTGAACTGTTAGTCCTGCAGGCAAAACTCCAAGTCTCTGCAGCAGAACAGATCTCCCGGCTGAAGGATGCGGCCAGCCGCGAATCTATCCGGGCCCGGCTCAGGGCAGCGATGCAGAGCGCGCCCGCTATTGCCGAGGGACTCACGTCAGCTTCCGGCGACCTGCGGGAGCTCTGCCTGGCAGACGGCGCAGCTTCATGCGTGGACGGGCAATACCAGGCGATTGGCGCAGCGCCATCCGAGGATGTCGTGCGAAGACTTGCGGGCGAAATCCGCGCCGCCCGGTCCTCGGACGCGCCCTGGGCCACCGACCGCTTGCAGGAATTGATAGGTGACTCTCGCGGTGCAGCTGGCTGCTTGTTCGTCCCGCTCGGCGCGCCGGACGACTTCGTGGTCTGGTTCCGGCGAGACCGCCTGCGGCAGCTCCGTTGGCTGGGGGATCCGCACGCTCACTCCACTGGAGCGATCAATCCGAGGAAGTCGTTCGATACCTGGCTGGAGGAAGTCAGCGGCTCGAGTGCGCCCTGGACAGACGCCGACCTGCAGGCGGCGCAACTGGTGGCATATGACGTCGAATCGGTCCAGCTGAGCAGAGCCCAGGCCGTACTTGCGCACCTCGGCCTGCATGACTCGCTGACTGGGTTACCAAATCGCCGCCATCTGAACAGTGTCATGGCCGCGATGGCGGCGGGAGCAACACCAACTAAACCGGTGGCCGCCATATTCATTGATCTCGACCGCTTCAAGGAAGTCAACGACGAGTACGGGCACGACGCAGGCGACTGCGTGCTGCGCGAGGCCGCGCGGCGCATTGCCGAGGCTACCCGCACCTGGGGTGACGCCCTGATGCCGGACGATGCGGGGCACCCGCCCGCGGTCAGGCTTGGCGGTGACGAGTTCCTCGTGCTGCTGCCGGGGGTAGATCCCGAGGGCGCCGCGCTGCTGGCTGACCAGATCCGTCAGTCGCTGCTTGAGCCGATTCCGATCAGGCCAGACCTCCAGCTGACCATAAGCGCGGCGATCGGAGTGGCGCTGGCGACACAGCCCGAAGAACTCCACCACTTGCTGAGTCGGGCCGACGCTGCAATGTATGAGGACAAGCGGCGGCGCCCACGGCCCGCCGCTGAACCCGAATAATCACCAAGCTTGCTTTTAGATGCGCAGTGGGTCCGCCGCTGCTATCCGCGCGCCAGGCGTGCCAGCACGCGAAGGAAGACAGCGCGCTCCTCGGGCGTTAGCTCGGCGAGCCATCGTTCCTCACCGCGCTGTATGTCGGACTGCACCGCGTCCTTGACAGCGCGACCGGCAGGTGTGATCTCGAGCAGGCGGACCCGGCGGTCGTCGGGGTCGGGTCGGCGTTCGATGTAGCCGCCCTGCTGCAGCTCGTCGAGCGTGCCGATGATCCTTGTCTTGTCGGCCCCGATTGCTTCGGCGAGAGCCGCCTGTGTGCGCACGGGTGATCGGTCCAGCTCGTTGAGTACCACGTATCCCCACATGCTGATGTTGTGGGCGGCCAGGATCGGCAGTTCGGCCGCCACGAGATCTCTGAGCAGCGGATGCAGCATCGCAGCGAGGTCGTCCCGCCGGTCCTTCGGTGGCATCGCCATATGTTAGGCGTTGCCATATAGTAAGCGGTCACATATGATAAGCAAATGCTTACTAATGTTCCCGACGTTCGCCTCGCCCACCGTGTCGCCGTGCTGAACTCCATTGCGCTCGTCGACTCCGTCGGGGTCGCTGACCTCGACGCGCCCACTCCGTGCGATGGCTGGAAGCTCGCCGACCTGCTCGCCCACATGACCGCTCAGCATCGCGGATTCGCAGCGGCCGCAAGGGGATTGGGAGATGACCCCGAGGTGTGGCGAGTCGACGCAGCACTGGGTGCGGTCACCGTCGAGCCCGGCGGCGCGTATGCCGACGCGGCCCGTGACGTGTTGGCGGCCTTCGCCGACGACGCGACGCTTGAGGCGTCCTTCGCGCTTCCCGAATTCGGCTCGGGCGCAACGTTTCCCGGTGCCGTCGCCATCGGTTTCCACTTCGTTGACTACGTGGTCCACGGCTGGGACGTCGCCGAAGCGCTGGGTGTGGCCTACGCCCTGCCCGACGATGTCGTCGACGCCGCGTTGCCGCTGGCTCTGGCCGTACCCGACGGCGACTTCCGTGACGCACCGCAGGCGCCCTTCGGGCGTGCCATCGACGGGCCGTGCGCACCGAGCGCGACGAATCTCGACCGGATTCTGCGCCACCTCGGCCGCAGCCCCGACTGGTCCCGCAAGCCTTCGGCGGTCACGGATTAACCCACCCCGAGGACCCGCTGTTCGAGAGGTCGGCGCCGCGGGCCGTCCCGCCGGCAGCCGCAACCCCTGCGCCACCCGCCTGGCGCCTGGCGTCATTGTCGTCGCTTCTCGACCCTTGGAGCGCAGCCGCCCCGGTGAGAGTTTCGTGGCCGGCAGACGGGTGCCGCACCCGGCCACCTCGACGCGGCGCGCGACCTCGAACTGGTCGCGCCCGAATGGCGCCGCACACACCGGTACACCGACGGCGAGCGCCTTCTGCGTCGCGCCCATCCCGCCATGTGTGACCGCGCATACCGCACGGTTGAGCACCACGGCGTGTGGTACCAACCGGTATATCGTCGCGTTGGCCGACGCTGCGAGCCCTTCCGGTAGCCCGGCCGGCAAGGTGGCGACTACGTGCAGTGGTTCATCGGCGAACGCAGCCATCGCGGTCTGCACCAGCTTGGTGTCGGCCTGTTTTTCCGACGACGTCGTGACGAGCACGATCGGCAGGTCGATGGCGTCCAACCAATCGGGGACGGCGCCGTGGTCAGGATCGAGCACACAGGGCCCGATCATGTGCACCGTATCGCCCGAGTCGGTTTGCGGGTACTGCAACGGCTTGCCGCTGGCGACCAGCATCAGCGCCGCGCGGGGCAGAAACTCGTCCACCGAAGCGACCGGCCGCACATCGACGCCCGCGCGAATCAGGTTGATCTGCGGCAGCATTACGTCCCAGGACCATTCGGTCGGATTCAACCGCGAGCACCCGTCGTGCCGGCACGGCGGTGTCGGTGCCCTTGACAGCGACGTCCTGGACGGGGCGAGCCGGGCGGTGTCCTCAACTAGGCGCGCGGTCGCGAGTGAGCGCAGAACTCCGCCCGGTGGGCAGCCGCCTCCATGCGCTGCGCCATTCCGACCGGGTGCCCGACCGCGGTGTATCTGCCTGGCCCTGAACCGATTTCGCCGACGATCACGCCGCCGCAGTTCAGCCCGACGCGAATGTGCAACTCAATGCCGTCGCGGCGAAGCACCTCCACCGCAATATCGTCGGCGACGGACTGGATTTCCAGCGCCGAAATGCACGCCCGCAGCGCATGACCCTCCAGCGCGACTGGGGCGCCGAACAGCGCCATCAGGCCGTCACCGGTGAACTTGTCAACCGTTCCCTGATAGCGCTGCACCACCGCGGCGGCGCGGTTGAACAACTCGTTCATGATTTCCTGGAGTCTCTCGGCATCCAACGCCGCCGCGAGCTTCATCGACCCGACGACGTCGGCGAACAGGATGGTCACTTGCTTGTGTTCGCGTGTCGCTGGTCTTTCAGACACCGGGGTGCCGCACAGATCGCAGAAACGTGCCTTGGCGCGCAGGTCGCTACCGCACGCGGCACACCGATCGGTGGCGTCACTGACCTGACCGACCATTCCCTACCTTTCTCCCGCACAGGCGATTGCAGTCATGGTTGAGCGTAAGTGGGATACGGCTCTGGCAAACTGGGGCGAACCGTAGGCCGACGTGAATGGCGCAGCGATCCGATCACGTCGGGCAGGATGCGCATATGGAGAAATTGGCTAAGCGGCCGGGCGCAAGATGAGCGGCGATGACGCCGGCGTGGGTGCGGCCGATTTCCGCCGCGCGTTGGCTCTGATTCAGCACGGGGAGCGCGGCGACGAAGCGGGCATGCACGCCATCATCGACGACGAAGTCGTTCCGGCTGACCGGCTTCCCCAGCTGATCCGCGCGACCGTGTCGATCCTGTGGCAGCTGATCGCTCAGCTGTGCGAACCGGAAGAAGTGGCGGAGATCGGCGAAATCTTGACGTTGGCGTGCTCGGCCGACGAGATCGAGCTCGACCGCGACAACCGGCTGGTGGCGCGGATCGCCATGGCGCAGCATTCCGAAAACACCGACGGCGAGTACGAGATTCTCGGCGACGCAGCGACGGTCCCTGGCGGTCTTGTCCATCTGGCGCTCACCGCCGCGGGTGTCGTCTCCGCGCTGCTGCCCCAGCTACGCACCGATCCCGGGAGGCAGCTGCTCGACACATTGGCGATGCAAGCCTCGCGCGAGGAGAACGCCTGAATGCACGGCGCGAAGCAACCCGGGTCAAGGCTTTCCGTTTTGTCCGGTCACACCCGACAGCGAACCGGGCTTGCCGCCTTTTCCGGGTGAGCCGTCGCCGACGCCGGGCGTGGGCCCGATCCCGCCGTCGCCCCCGATGCCGGAGAGCGGGCGGCCGGTCAGCGCCTTGATTGGCGCGTTGATTGCGTCGAGCAGGCCCTACGAGATGCTCTGCGCAGGATACGCGGCGAGCGCTGCGACCGCGGACGTGTCCGTGCTCGCATACGCTCCCGAGCTTGCGGTCAGGGTCTGCACGAACTGGTCGTGGAACCGCGCCGCTTGCGCGGCGATAGTCTGATAGCCCCGGCCGTGGGCGGAGAACACCGCGGCGATGGCGGCGGAAACTTCGTCCTCGCCGGTGGCCAGCAACCTTATCGTCTTGGCTGCGGCGGCTGCGGTGGCCCATTCGAGCGTCGAGCCGAGACCGGTCAAATCGGTTGCGGCCGTATCCAAAACGTCGGGCACAACGATACTAGACGACGTGGGGCCTCTTTCGGGTTTCGGCAAAGTACAGTTCCGCCGATTCCCGTCGGCCCAACGTGCTAGCTGTGGGCGACAGCTGCCCGCGGCTATGCCAACCCGTTCATCCCGTTCTGGCCGAACAGCCCGCGGATGCCGCCGACGCCCGCGCTGCCCAGCGTAGGGCCGAACCCCGCGTTACCACCGCTACCGCCGTCGCCGATTAGCTCGGCGTCGCCGCCATTACCGCCGCCGCCGCCGTGGCTCACGCTATTACCTCCGGCCCCGCCGCTGCCGCCGTTGCCGATCAGCCCGGCCTTAGCGCCGCGCCCGCCCGCACCCCCAAGGTCATCGGCGAACCCGCCGGTGCCGCCGTCGCCACCGGAACCGCTGATCAGCCCGGCGGTGCCGCCATCCCCGCCGGCACCCCCGTCCACCGTGCCAAGGCCGCCGTCGCCGCCACCGCCGCCGGACCCGCCGAGCAGCCCTGCGTTGCCGCCGGGTCCGCCGTTACCCCCGTTGCTCGCGGCACCGACGCCGACGCCGCCGGCGCCGCCCGCGCCGCCGGAGCCGAACAGCGCGCCGGCCCCGCCCGCCCCGCCGTTGCCCCCGTTCCCGGTGATGCTCGTCCCACCGGCGCCTCCGGCGCCACCGACGGCGAACAGCCCGCCGGCCCCGCCCGCCCCGCCGGTACCGCCCGCGCTAGTGCCGGCCCCGCCGGCCCCGCCGGAACCACCGGCGCCGAACAGCAGCCCGCCGGACCCGCCGGCCCCGCCGGTGCCGATGTTCCCGCCCCCACTGTCGGCCCCGCCGGCGCCGCCCGAGCCGGCCAGCAGCCCGCCGGCCCCGCCCGCTCCTCCGGTGCCGGTCTCGCTGGACCCGCCGGCGCCGCCCGAGCCGAACAGCAGCCCGCCGGCCCCGCCCGCTCCTCCGGTGCCGGTCTCGCTGGACCCGCCGGCGCCGCCCTTGCCGAACAGCAGCCCGCCGGACCCGCCAGCCCCGCCGGTGCCGCCGACGCTGGACCCTCCAGCGCCACCGTTGCCGATCAATATCCCGCCGGGCCCGCCGTTTGCCCCGGTTCCCGGGGTCCCGTTGGCGCCGTTGCCAATCAGCGGACGCCCCAGCAGCGCCTGGGCGGGCGCGTTGATGCCGCCGAGCAGATCCTGGCCCACCGTCTGCAGGGGCGTGGCATTGGCGGCCTCGGCACTGGCATACTGCGCCGCGCCGCCGTTCATCAGTTGGACAAACCGGTTATGGAACGACGCGGCCCGATCGCTCAGCGTCTGATATCCCCGGGCGTGCGCGTTGAACAGTGACGCGATGGCCGCCGATACCTCATCGGCGCCCGCGGCGAGAACCGCCGTCGTTGGGGCCGCCGCGGCATTGGCCGAGTTGAGCGTCGAACCGATATTCGCTAAATCCGTTGCGGCACATGCCATCATGTCGGCTGCTGCGATCACGAACGACATTTCGCACCTCCCACCGATGCATCGCGGCTCGGCGGTCGTCCAGCTCGGGCGATCGTCGAGCCGTGCGGCAACACGCAAATCGTATCGCGATCACTGCAGCAAAGACGGGGTTTGCGCCGACGGAATCTGCTTCTCGCAGCCCGTCTTGGGTGGGCAAGGAGGCGGTAGCGACTAAAGGCTGTAAGTGGACCCCACGCTAGCTGGCCTGCGCGGCCGGATCCGGGCCTGGCTGTCGAATTCCCACCGATGCACGATGCAATTTGACGGAAGGCACCGGCTCAGACATTTGGTCAGCGGCCAACACCTCAACGGGGCGGCAGAAGGCGCACAGTTCGGGGCCGATCGTGGGATAGCCGCACGCAGGGCAGATATCGATGTTCAACGCTCGCATCTCCCAAATAGACGTGTGTCGAATGCTTCCCTCATACCCTCATGCCCGCTATCTAAACGCGGCACCGATCCGGTGCTGGTGAGCCACGGCAAGCTACCACACGCCCACACAGCTGCTTGGTGAGCCGTCGGCAGTCTTATTCGTCGCGGCCGTTCGGGACAGGTGTATCCGCCCCGGGATGCAATTCGGCGTAGCGCCGTCCGAACTCGTCACCGGGAACCGGCCATTGCTCGCCGCCGGCGCCTCGCACAACCCAGTCACCCTCTGCCGCAACCGTGGGGCCCTCCAGGGTGTTGATCGTCTCGCCAGGGTCCGCCGGGCGGGCCTGGACCACTCCCTTTCTGCGCCACTGCCCGTCGCCGGCCGGCTCGTAGGTGTCCCGGAAGATGTCGTCGCGCACCGACCAAATCTTGCCGTCCTCGTGGACGGCCCAATCGCCGGCGTCGGCCTGCATGGTGTGTCCCGAACCCGACGTCCACGTCCACGCTGCCTCGTGCTGTTCGGCGGTCACCGTCCCGACCCGGGTGAAGGTCTGCCACAGCGGACGGGACCGGTACCCGAGCTGTCGCAGACTCCACAGGGTGGCCGACAAACTGCGCACCGCGGCGTTGAGCAGGTCCGGGTTGCTTTCGACCAGCGGCCACTCGACCAGCTTGTCGTGGATCTTGTGGGAGTCGTCGCGGCGCGCACCGTACTTCCAGCCGTTGCGTCGGTAATAGCGACACCAGTCCTCGTGTTCCGCCTTCGCCATGCTCATCGCCGAGTGGTGGTCGAAACCCATGAGCGCAAGTTGTTCCAGCGGAGGCGAATCGGCCATGACGCGCCCGGACAGCTGCACCACCGGGCTGCCCCAGGTGTTCCAGGTGTGTCCCGCGATCTGTTCCACCATCCACAGCGCGTTACGCACCTGACGCCGGTTGGACCCCCGATAGAACTCGTTGAGCTCGGCCCACGGCATCGCCGCGGGCGACCGCGGCTGTTGCGGGTTGATCGCGGCGACGTACCGTTCGTGGATCAGCCTGGCCGCTCGTTCCCACGCATCCTGGACCTGGCCCTCGCGCGTGTCCAGCGCCAGGCCGTAGGACTGCAACATGCCAACGATCTGCAACGAGTCCTCGGTGCCGCGAGCCTTGGGATCCCAGGCGTAGACGGCCATTTCGGGAAAGCGGGCGGCCAGCCGGGCACCGGTCGTCGAGACTTGGCCGTCGACCAAGATCGCCGCCGTGGTCGTCAGGTCGCTGTCGCCGATCAGGCGCTGCAGAGTCGCCGCCGTCGGGGCCTCCGCCACCGCGTCGATCGCCGGTCCGTCGGACATGAAACCTGCTTGCTGACGGTAAAGTTCGTGATCCCGCAGGTATTCCTCGGCATCGCTTTCGACCAGGGTGAGCGCCGGTAGCGGGGTGCTGCCGGGCGCGGAGTAGAAGTCGCGCTCCAGGGCGCGGCGGGTCAGGTTCGCGCACAGCGCGAGGGTTAATTGTGAAGTGCCGCAGACGAATACGCGCTGTATGGTCTCGGCCTCGAGGATCGTGTCGAGAAGTCTGCTCGCGGTCACCGCGTATTTGCCGATCACATCGGCCGCCCACCGGGTGTTGGAACCGCCGAACTGCTGGTCGCGCCACGCCTCGGCCAGCCACGGGTCGTCGATGCGCACGATCAGCGGCAACCGCCGCTGGTGGGCGCCCCCGGAAAGCTGACCACCGATCAGGCCCAGCCAGGCAAGGTTGGTCGCCGGGTCGGCCGACATCAGGTAGAGGCGTTTCAGGTGCCGCCACAGCCGTAGCGACGCGAGCGTGGACGGCGTGTTGAAGTCCACCATCACCACGCGGGCGCCCTGACGGCGGGCCCGCTGGACACGGTCGTCGCCGGCGCTGGTGATGACGACCAGTGTGCTTCCCCGGTCCAGCGTCCGCGCGACGGCGCTGATCACCGGTTGGGTGTCGTCGTCGATGCCCACGAAGGCGGTGACGGACTCGGCGAGGTTGGCCCGCAGCCGGTCCACCTGGGTGCGGAACACGCCGACGGCGACGCCGCCCACGCCGATGAAGATCGCCGTCAGCGTCGCCATCCGCGCCACCAACAGCGCGACCGGGGCGGGGCTCGGGCAGGTTTGGCTGCCCATGGAGAAGTCGCCGACGCTGCCCGTGATCAGCTGGGCGGTCGCCACCAGCGGGGTGTACACGGCCGGATGGGTGGCATCGTGACATCTCCAATACGACCCGAGGCCCAGCACCGCGCTCGTGCTGATCAGGATGGCGACAACGGTGAACGACAGGCCCACCAACCGGTGGCTGCCTTCCGACCGGAAGATCAGCACGCAGACCGCGACCAGCACGCCCGCCGCGATCCCAACCGTCGCCATCGACTCCGGGCGGCCGAACCACCACAGCCAGTACGGCAGCGTGTGGCGGATTGCGGGCCGTACCGCCACGGCGGCCAGATAGAGCAGCAGCAGCACAGCGATCGCGAATACCACCCGCCGAACTGGGCGAGCGGTCATCGGGCTGCGACGCATCCGCCGATCTCCTTTGTGGGGGTGCTGCTCGCAAATGATGTCACGGCGGACTACAAGGCGTGCCGTGCCGTGCCGTGCCTGCGGGTCTAGTTCGTGTAGCTCGGGCACGTCGGCTTCGGGCACCCAGCGCAGCTCGGCGCTCTCCGCGCAGCCCACCACCGGCAACAGTTCGGCGGCGTGGGCGATGACGGTCGTGTAGGTCCAGCGCGTGCCGAACGGCGCGGCGGTCAGCACAGATGCGGCTATTGCGATCTGATCGGCGCGGCCGGCGCGGAGTCGCACGCCGCGCGCCGGACGCAAGAATTCGTGGGCCGTTTGCCTACGGTGCGACGAATCGGCACACGTTAGATTTCACGCTGCCGGTTGCCGACCCCCGGCGAAGCATGGCCCGCGGTGCACGGTCCCGGCTTGCCGCTGCACGGCGAGATCAGCCACCGGCAGTTGCCCTTCAGGCTCAAGCTCGCCATCTTGGGAGACAGCGCGAAGCCGAAGTATTGCCCGGTGTTGTTGCTCCTGGTCTCGGTCGGGCTGCCATCGGTGAATGACTGCTCCTCGACGCAAATCGCGTCCGTCGTCGACCCGACGCCGTCCCAATACTCGCCGAGGTTCAGATCCGCGGGATACAACGTCTCGGTTGGCCCATAGGTGTAGAAGCTGTGCACCGGCCGCTGCAGGCCACCGACCTGCTGCCACTTGCGACCTTGGAAACCGACACACAGCAGGACCTCTGGCTCAGCCGTGCCATATCGCGGTTTGGCATATGTCTGGGCATTGGGGTCGGCCGCGTCGCACGCGGCGCCTGTCTGTGGCTGGGCGGGCGGGTCAGCGCGGATGGTGGGCGCGGCCAGCAACGCCGCGGCCATCACCGCGGCAAAGGCGGCGATCGCCAGCGTCGCGCCACGCCTCATGGGCAATAACGGTAAGCCCGCCATGGCGATTGTGGACCGCTTTGGCAAAATCAGCCCACGACTTGGCCGCGCCAATCAGTCTGTGGCGGCGCCACTCCCGTCGCACCGCCCAGCCATGCCGCAAACGGACACGGTCTCTTCAAGCGGTCGGCTCACATCATTCATATCCGCCAGCCCGCCTGCGCGCGCGCCGCGATCGTGCAAGCATCGCCGTCGACCAAGAACCCACGAAACGATCAGCCACGTGCGAACTCATCAACATCTTCCAAATGGCAGGATTGGGTGCCAACACACGCGCGGCCCGACCGTGGCCGCAATGCCGCGGGCAGCGAGCCAACGGGCCGCCCCAAACGCCGGCAGCTCCGAAACCGATTGCTATCACATTGCATGAGGTTCGTCGGCCGGGACACTCCGACCAAATTAGCCTGGGTCCTCGGTAATCCAGGCTCGGGCAAGTTCGGCATCAGCCGTCGGGAATGCACGCATCTCACCAGGCATCAGAAAGCCGACGAATTTCAATGTCTGCTTAATCCATTCGACTTCGGTCACCACCGCAAACCGCTCCCAGCGCAGGAAGTGGGTGAAACCTAGTTTGGTGTCTTCCCAGATAGCCCCGGGCTCAACGCCGGCGAAGTCGGCAGCGGTTTCGTAGTAGATGCGTACCTTTTCGTGGTCAAGCAGCCTTTTTTCGATGTCGGGGATCAGCACCGTCTCGTAGTCGGCCCTGGTCACATGTCCGTGACATGCGAACGCCGCGACGCTGTCGGGAAAGCCTTGTAGCGCCTTGATCATGACCTTCTTCTCAGGTGCTTTCGTTTCCATGGTCCGGTCAGTCTGTGAAAGCGGTATGACTCCAAGCTAGTTGGTGAGCCGTAATCGTGGGTAGGGGCAATGGTCCTGGCTTGCGGAGGCCTTGGTTGGCGAAAACCGCTCGCCCGTCTGGATTCGGCACCGATTTGGCGCGGCAGTCGCTGGTGCACCTTGGTGAGCGCGGTCGAGGCTAATATGCCAGTGCGGGAACATGATTGGCGCCAAAGGCGACCGATCGACGTTCGCTGGAACAGACGCGTCGCGACATGCGAGGGCCCGGGGGCCAGCGCCGTCCAACTGGGGCGGCCGTCTAACTGGGGCCATTCGGCCCCTTTACGGATTCCGGGAGCGATGTGATCGTATTCGCAGATGAAGCGGTCGTGGGGCGCCGCCGATCGCTGTGCGGTCCGATGCCCGAGCTGAGAGGTGCATGTTGGCAGAGTCCACCGACAAACTCACGGCGTTGTCGCTGGGCCAGATGCTGAACGAATTGGACAGTTCCGCAAAGGGTTTGACGACAGCTGAGGCGCTGCAACGGATGCAGCGCTACGGCGCCAACGAGATCGCCGATACCCATCGCAACCCCGTCCTGGCGTTCGTGGGATATTTCTGGGCGCCCATCCCATGGATGATCGAGGTCGCGCTGATGTTGTCGCTTGCGGCGCGACATTGGACCGATGCCGTGATCATCGCTGTGCTGCTGCTCATGAACGGGGGCGTGGCATTCGTCGAAGAGCACCAGGCCGCCAATGCGATTGCCGCGCTCAAACAGCGACTGGCCTCGTCGGCGCGGGTGTTGCGCGACGGCGCATGGGCGACGGTGCCGGTGCGGGAGTTGGTTCCCGGCGACGTGGTGCGGGTGCGGCTCGGCGATGTGGCGCCCGCGGATGTGCGGCTGCTCGACGACGTCACGCTCGAGGTAGACCAGTCGGCGCTGACCGGCGAGTCGCTGGCCGTCTCCCGCGGCCAGGGGGAGGTGCTGTATTCGGGATCGGTCCTGGTGCGCGGCGAAGCCGACGCCGTGGTTTATGCCACGGGTGCCGCTTCTTTTCTCGGGCGCACCACCGCGCTGGTCCAGACCGCGGGCACGGTGAGCCACTTCCAGCGAGCGGTGCTGCGAATCGGCAACTACCTGATCGTGATGGCGGTGGCGCTGGTGACCTTGACGGTCACCGTCTCGCTGATCCGTGGCAATCCTGTGCTGCAGACACTGGAGTTCGCGTTGGTGGTCACCATCGCCTCGGTGCCGGTGGCGCTGCCCGCGGTGTTGTCGGTGACGATGGCGGTCGGTGCGCGCAAACTGGCCCGCCACCAGGCGGTGGTCAGTCATCTGCCGGCGGTGGAGGAACTGGGCGGAGTCGACCTGCTGTGCTCGGACAAGACCGGCACCTTGACGCAAAACAGGCTGGCGCTCACGACCCACTGGGCAGCGCCGGGGGTAGGGGACCGTGATCTCCTCTTGATCGCGGCTTTCGCTTCGCGCGCCGAGGACAACGATCCGATCGATTTGGCGGTGCTGGCGGCCGCCGGCGAAACACCGGCTGTGCGGATCGAGCGGTTTACCCCGTTCGACCCGGTCCTCAAGCGCACCGAGGCGGCCGTGCGGGACTCCGACGGGCACGGTTTTCAGGTGAGCAAGGGGGCGCCGCAGGTCATCGCCGCACTGTGCGCAACTGACCATGCCGCCGGCCAGGTGAGCGACGTGGTCGACGGTTTCGCCGGCCACGGGTACCGCTCGCTGGGTGTCGCTCGACGCGACAGCGACGGCAGCGGCGGCGACGACTGGCGGCTGATGGGCGTGCTGGCGCTGGCCGACCCGCCGCGGGAGGACTCCGCGGCCACCATCTCCGCCGCGCAGGACCTCGGCATCGAGGTGAAGATGGTCACCGGTGATCAGGTGGCCATCGGCCGCGAAATCGCCCGCCGGGTTGGGCTGGGCGAGCGCATCTTGGACGCGGCCACCCTCGACACCACCGCCGACGATGAACTGATCACCTGCGTCGAAGCCGCCGACGGGTTCGCTCAGGTGTTTCCCGAGCACAAATACCGGATCGTGCGGCTGCTGCAGTCGCGCGGCCACATCGTCGGGATGACCGGCGATGGCGTCAACGACGCCCCCGCCCTCAAGCAGGCCGACGCCGGCATCGCGGTTGCCGGGGCCACCGACGCGGCGCGCGCTGCGGCGGACGTGGTGCTGCTCGCGGCGGGGCTGTCGGTGATCGTGCACGCGATCCGACAGGCCCGGGAAATCTTTGCCCGGATGACCAACTACGCCACCTACCGCATCGCCGAAACCATCCGGGTGCTGCTGCTGATCACGTTGGCGATCGTGATCATGAACTTCTTCCCCGTCACCGCGGTGATGATCGTCTTCCTGGCGCTGCTGAACGACGGCGCCATCCTGGCCATCGCTTACGATCACGTCCGCGGCGCCGACCGGCCCGCCGCCTGGGACATGCGTGTTGTGCTCACCATCGCCACCGCGCTGGGCGTGCTCGGTGTCGCTGAGACCTTCCTGCTATTCGCCCTCGCCGACAACGTCTTCGGCCTCGGCCAGGATCTGATCCGGACCCTGATCTACCTCAAACTGTCGGTCTCGGGCCATCTGACCGTGTTCGTCACGCGCACCCGCGGCCCATTCTGGTCGCGGCCCACACCCGCGCCCGTCCTGCTCGTCGCCGTCGTCGGCACCCAGGCGATCGCCACCCTGATCGCCGTCTACGGCTTGCTCATGACCCCGCTGGGCTGGGGCTGGGTCGGCGTCGTGTGGGCGTACGCCTTGATCTGGTTCCTCGTCGAAGATCGTGTCAAACTGGTCGCGCACCGCTGGCTCGAAGACCACGACGGCGGTTCGCAACGAAACCAGCCTCGACCGAATCCGGTTTGACACCAAGGAGTTTGATCACTTCCATGTCGCGATCGGCAGACGGCAGCTCGGGTGAGCTTGGGGTTGCGGCCCTGGTATCGATCGGTATCGGCGGCATGGTGGGCGGCGGCATCTTCTCGGTCCTGGGTTTAACGGTGCAAATCGCCAGCGCGGGCGCCTACCTCTCGTTCGTCGCAGGCGGAGTGATCGCGGCGTTGACCGGCCGGTCGTATGCGCTGCTGTCGGTTCGGCTCCGCAGCCGCGGCGGCACCGCGTTTTTCCTGGATAAATGCTTTGGGACCGCGATCGCGGGCCCCCTGAATGTGCTGTTGTGGCTCAGCTACTTCGTGATGCTGGGGCTCTACGCTGTCGCCTTCGGGAGCTACGGCGCCGTTTTGTTGGGCTCCGACCCCGGCGGTCCCTGGCGCCGTGTGCTGGCCAGCGGTGTGGTGCTGGCATTCGCGGCCTTGAATCTCGCCGGCGCGCGGATGGTCGGGCGCGCCGAGGCCCTATTGGTCTACGGCAAGCTCGCCATCCTAGCGATCTTCTGCGGTGCGGGGCTGGCCTTCGTGGACGGCGCCCGAGTCGCGCCCGCTCATTACCCTTCGGTCGGCGCGATTGTCTACGCAGGAGCGCTGATATTCCTGGGCTACGAGGGGTTTGAGCTGATAGCCAATGCCGCCGAGGACGCCAAGTACCCGCGGCGCGATCTGCCGCGGGCGTACCTGATCTCGATCGGCGTGGTCATCGCGCTGTACGTGCTCGTCGCGTTCGTGGCCGTCGGAAACCTCAGCATCGTGCAGATCGACCGCGATCGCGACTACGCGCTGGCCGCCGCCTCCCGTCCTTTTCTGGGCTCCGCCGGCTTCATCCTGATCGGCATCGCCGCGGTGGTCTCCACCGCGAGCGCAATCAACGCGACGCTTTACGGCACCGGAAAATTCACGTACCTGATGGCGCTGCACGGGCAGCTGCCTCCTGCCCTGGGAAAGCCGGTGTGGGACCGGCCGATCGGCGGGCTGCTCGCCACAACGGTCGGCGCACTGCTGGTGATCAACACCGTCGACATCGAGGGCATCAGCCTGATGGGGTCGGCCGGATTCCTGCTGATCTTCGCCGCCGTCAACCTCGCCGTCCTGCGGTTGCGTGCCGCCCGGGCGACCAAGCTGCTCGCCGTCGCCGGCGCTGTGGCCTGCTTGATCGCGTTCGGTGCGATGACGGCATACACGGCCGCCACGATGCCCGGCCACCTGTGGGTCCTCGGTGGCTTGCTGCTGGGTGCGGTGATCATCGAAGGCCTGGTCCGGTTGCGCGGCCGACGAATCAGCCATCCTCCGGCACGGGTGTCGGAGGGATAACCGCAGCTCAGTCGGCGCAGCTCAGTCGGCGCAGCTCAGTCGGCGCAGAGTGGGCGCTATGCGCAGCGCGGTATTTCTGCGCATGGCATGGTTTCGGCCGGTTTATGCGGGTTGGATGCCGATGTCGTTATGCGGCAACGGGAATCGATCCGGTGCCCAACCCCAACGGGATCACGACCCGTTCGCTATCCACTGCCTGGCCGCTTCGGTCTGACCGGCGGGGAAGTGCTTGATCTCTGCGGACACGAAATGCGACGTGAGATGCTCAGCGACATCGCCCAACGCCGAGTCTGTAACGACGGCGATCTTCTTCACGTGCTTCTGATGGTCCCGTACGAAGCGGAAGTGGCTGACCATCGAACCAAAGCTGTCCCATCCCGGGAACGACGGCGCTTCGATGATCACACCGGCGAGGTTGCCGGTCGCCTCGATCTGCGGATCGACCGCTTTCGCGAGTTCGACAAAATCGTCCTTGTCGAGGCGAGACTGCGGTCGCACCAGTACGATGGAGTTCGCGGTGTCCAGGTCGTAATCGATCATGAGTTGCTCTCCAGTGATTCGTTTGCGGCTCAAGCGCTTAACGCGCCGATCTCATAGCAAGCGTGCGCCTATTGCCCGACGCGGGGTAGGGGAGAAAGTCATCGATCCATTCCGGGACGGTGCTCGAGTACGGCCGCTTGCGGATGCGTTCGCGAGGGGCTGCACGCCCCGACACCGGTTCGGCCGGCTTGGGTGGCGGTTTTGGTTATCGAGGCGGCTTGGGGTTGGGGGTGTCGGTGCGTGGCGTCAACCCGCGATTGCGCATCAGACGCCATCGCTGCGCAAAGCTCGGCGCTACCTGTAGCCGGAAAGCGGCGAAATGACATAAGAATGGAGTGACGTACCGCGCGTTTGTTGTTAATTGACCGGGCGCATGGATCGGCTCGCGACCACCCGGGTCCAGCCGCGCTGCCCAACGAGACGCAAAGGATGACGAACGATGAGCAATGTCGAAGGCATCGGCTTCTTGAAACTCGAATGCCCACAGGGCCATCCCGTTGGCACGATCCTCAAGCAGGCTCCACATCAGTCGCCGCAGTTTGACCCCGGCGCCCAGGTTGGCCCACGCGAGTTCTGGCCGCAGGAAGATGGGCAGGGGCGGTTCGTACGGAACTGTGGCGGCTGCGGCAAGTCCGTGGGTGATTCCACTTCTACGCTGCAGACAAAGTTCAATCAGTTGACCTTCGACATGTCCGAGACGCGCGCCGCCACCACGCTGCCGTACGTATAAGCGCCCGCTGGCCGGCGATCGCGGAGGGGGAAATACTGTAAGCATTACGGTATAAACTTCGTCCGCCAGCAGATGCACGGCGGGAAAGGCGGCGACCCGTGGCCGGGAATCCCTCTGAGCCCCCGAAGCACCCGATGGCACCCAGGGCTCCCCGCCCGCCGGAGGGGGATTGGCTGGGCACGCCCTACCTGTCGTTCGAGCGCCAGGGCCCGATCGCGGTGTGCACGATCGATCGCCCCGAGGCGCGCAACGCCATGACGCCCGCGATGTACTTCGGAATCCGTTATGCCGTAGGGCTTTTGAATGCGGAGCCCGATCTGGCCGGCCTCCTGATCACCGGCACTGGCGACGTCTTCGCGCCCGGCGGCGACATGACCGGCGGGGGAGGCGCCGACGGCTGGATCACCTTCGGCGCCGCGCTGGGCATGGACGTGACGCCGTTCGACGCGGTGCGGACCTCGGGCAAGCCCGTCGTCTCCGCGGTCAACGGACTATGCCAGGGCGGCGGCTTCCAGATCGCGTTGTGCAGCGACCTGTCGGTGGTGAGTGAGCGGGCGACCTTCCGGGTGCCCGAATTGTTCCGGGGCTACGCCGACACCTACTACAGCCAGATGCTGCTGCGCCTTATCGGGCCGGTTCGAACCCGGGACCTGATGTTCACCGGGCGTGTGCTCGACGCGCAAGAAGCCCTCGACTGGGGTTTGGTGAGCAGGGTCGTTGCGCACGACGATCTGCTCGCGACGGCGCGAGACCTGCTCGAACAGGCGTGCCGAACCGCGCCGCGCGCCCGTGCCGTCATCAAGTCCAGCATCGACAACTACCTCGCCCTCTACGACCGTATCGGCATGACCAGCAGCCTGACCGACACGGAGGCGTCCGAAGGCGTCCGCGCTTTCAAAGAGCGGCGCTCGCCCAACTGGGTACATCCGGAGCTTCGCGTCGAGGGTCGGCTGTGACGCTGTGAGTGCGCCGTCACCTCGCAGTTGACCTGCCGGGTCGCGGTCGCGTTGCGGTCGCGGCGCTGGGCATCCACTGGCGCATTCACGCCGTAAATATTCGCACCGGGGGTTGGGCCTCGTGCCTTCGGACTTACGATTGCGCCGTGACCGAAGTGAGTGACCGTATCGTCGATCGAGCTCGCGGGATGCGCGACCTGGTGCGCACCGAAGCCGCCGAATCCGAGCGACTGCGCACGCTCTCGGCACCGATCGTCGAGAAGATGTGGGCCAGCGGCTTGATGTCCGCGTTCAATCCGGCGGCGGCCGGCGGCGTCGAGCCGTCGTTTCCAGAGATGATCGAGACATGGATCGAAATGGCCTGGCAGGACGGCTCTTTCGGCTGGATCGGGATCGCGAACCTGCCGTCGACGTTTGCCGCCGCGACCTACCTGCCCGATGCGGGGTTCGCGGAGGTGTTCACCGGCAACGACAATCACGTGACCATCGGTGGCCAGTACTTTCCCAACGGCCAAGGCGTCGCGGTCGACGGCGGCTTCCGGGTGAGCGGCGCATGGAACTTCGGCTCCGGCACCGGCCACGCGGCGTACGTCGCCGCCGGCTTCTTCCCGATGGACAACGGCGAGATGCGCTGGGTCGCCGAGGGCATTCCCGACATGCGCGTCGGGTTCCTGCCGCGCGAGGAGGTCACCTTCACCGACGGGTGGCATGTCCAGGGGCTCAAGGGCACCGGCTCCTACGACTACAACTTCGCCGACGTGTTCATCCCGGAGCACCGCACCATCCCGTTGTTCACCCGGGAACCGTTCCGCGGCTCCGCGCCGGCCGCCCGGATGGGGCTGATGCCGGTCACGGCGGCCGGCCACGCGTCGTTCGCGCTGGGCGTGGCCAAGAGCATGCTCGACGACGTCGAGGTACTCGCGGCCAGCAAGGTGCGGATGAGCGACATGGCGACGTTGGCCAGCCGTCCCACCTTCCAAAAGGGCCTGGCCCATCACGTCGCGGCGTGGCGGGCCGCCCGGCTGCTGGTGCTGGACGCCTTCGCCACGGCCGAGGCCGAAGTTGCCGCGGGCAACCCCCTGACGCCCGCACTGCGCGCCGACATGCGGGTCGCGGCGGTCTACGCCACCGACATCGCCCGGGCGTGCGCCGAGTGGGCGCACCTGGCCGCCGGCACCACCGCGATCCGCGAGGGCAGCCGGCTCGAGCGGGCGTTCCGCGACATCTACACCGGCACCCAGCACGCGTTCATCAGCGAGAAGGTGGCGATGGACGTCGCGCAGATCTGGCTGGGCATCATCGACGACCAGTTCGGGCTGTAACTGTTGCAAGTTCACCAAGATTGCCGTCATGGCTGTAGTTGGGGTCCTTGCCACGACAATGGCGGCAATCTCGACGTGCTGTCGCCGCGTCACACCTTCCGGCCCCGGTCCTGCCAATGCGGTTGCCGCAGTTCGGCTTTGAGGATTTTTCCGCTGGCGTTGCGAGGCAGCGACGGCGCGAACTCGACGCTTCGCGGGCATTTGTAGCCGGCCAGCTCCCGACGGCAGAATTCGATGATTTCATCAGGCTCGGCCGGTTCGGCCTCCGTGCTGGTGACAACGATCGCCTTGACGGATTCGCCCCAAAAGTCATCGGGGACACCGATGACCGCGGCGTCGGCGACGGCGGGGTGCAGCATGAGCACGCTCTCAACTTCGGGGCCGTACACGTTCTCGCCCCCGGTGATGATCATGTCCTTCAACCGGTCCTCGATGTAGAGGTAGCCGTCGGCGTCGAGGCGCCCGATGTCGCCGGTCTTCAGCCAACCGTCGGCGGTGATCGTGTCCGCCGTCGCCTGCGGCCGATTGAGGTAGCCGGTCATGCGTTGATTGCTGTGTACCCAGATCTCGCCGGCCTCGCCGTCGGGCAGCTGGTCACCCGTTTCGGGGTCGACGATCCGGATTTCGTTGCCCGGCGCGGCTCTTCCGGCGGACACCACCAGGTGCGGGCGCGCGGAATCGCGATGCTCGTCGCCGCCCAGCGCGGTGATTGCGCCGCAGAGTTCGGTCTGCCCGTACACCTGGACGAAGTTGATCTGGGGCCACGCATCAAGTGCCTTGTGCAGCAACGGTATTGGCATCGGGGCCGCGCCATAGACCAGGTATCGCAGCCCCGAGACGGCGGCGATCGCCGTCTCGCCTGCGTCCAGAAATCGGGCGATCACCGGGGGCACGAAGAAGGCATGCGTGGCACCGGCCTTGACGGCGCCGATCAGCGTCGTCGCCTCGGGCTCGCGGGTCAAAAATGTCGGGACGCCGGCCATGATGCCGAAAAACGCGTAGGCGACCCCACCCACGTGAAAGAGCGGCATGGCAACAAGATTCGCGTCTCCGGGCGCAAACGGAAACGGCGGCGCCAGGTTCACGATGTGATTGACCAGCGCCTGCTGGCTCAGCAATACACCTTTCGGGCGGCCGGTGGTGCCCGAGCTATAGATCACCAGGATGTCTTCGGTTGTGGGGACCTCTGAATCGGGGGCGACGGGTGTGGCTGCGGCGAGCCAGGATTCGTACTGGTCACCATTCTGGTTGGGGTCCGGGCCCACCATGCCCACCGTGACCATGCGTTCCAGGGCGGGGACCTGGTCGCGTATCGCCTCGACCGTCGGCCGCAGTTCGGCGCCGACGACAAGTAACCGTGCGCCGCTGTCGTTGAGCACGTGGACGAGTTCGTCTCCGATCACCCGCCAATTGACGACGACCGCCGCCGCGCCGATCGACGCGGCAGCAACCAGAGTTTCCAGGCAGGCCGGGTGATTCTTGTCCAGGAACGCCACACGCTGGCCACGCCGCAGCCCGGCGTCCCGCAGCGCCCCGGCGGCCTGACGAATCCGGGACGTCCACTGCGCCCAGGTCCATTGCCGGTCGCCGTAGCGAATCGCTGTCCCGTCGGGGTTGTGCTGGGCATGGTGCTCGACGAACCCGGCGAGCGTCTCCGCCTCGGAGGCGTCGGTGGCGTCGGCTGGTGGCATGCCTCAGTCAAGCACCGACGCCGGGCGCACGCAGCACCGCCCGCCGGGCCCAGCTAAGGTCGCGGCGTGACCGAACAACCCCCGCCCACGGCGGCCGACCCACCCGCGGGTCAACCGGACCCGGGTGCGCAGCCACCGCCGTCTGCGCCGGCGCGACGCCGCCGCGCACCGTGGATCATCGGCGGAACGGTGGTGGTGGTCGCCGCGGCAGTAGTGGCCGTCCTGGTGGTCGTGTTCATGGGTCGGGACTCGGCGCCGCGGCAGGCCGTCCTGCCGTTCGTTGGCCTCGATCAGCCCTACGCCGTCGCTGTCGACACCACCGGGGCCGTCTACGTCGCCGACTACAAGAACGACAGGGTGGTGAAGATGGCAGCCGGGTCAAGCGACTCGAACTCGTTGCCGTTCGAGGACATTCAGCACCCCAACGCCGTCGCGGTCGACAAGGCCGGCGCCGTGTACGTCACCGGTGACGGCGCCGAGCAGGTGCTGGTGTTGCGGGCCGGTTCAACCACCGCCGACGCGCTGCCGTTTCACGGCATCGACCAAACCTCCGCGGTGGCCGTCGACGCCAGCGGCGCCGTGTACGTCGCCGACTACCACGGCAACACCGTGCTGAAGCTGGCCGGCGAGCCGAGCACCCAGACGGTGCTGCCCTTCACCCGGCTCAACGAGCCCGCGGCCCTGGCCGTCGACGCCGCCGGCGCCGTGTACGTCGCCGACCGGACCCGGGTGGTGAAGTTGCCGGCCGGGTCGAGCACCCAGACCGTGCTGCCGCTGACCGGGCTCAACGACCCCGAAGGCCTGGCGGTGGACGGGACCGGCGCGGTGTATGTCGCCGACACGCGCAACAATCGCGTGCTCAAGTTGGCGGCCGGGTCGAGCAGCCAGACCGAGCTGGCTTTCGCCGGCCTCAACCATCCCAGCGGCGTTGCGGTGGACGGCTCCGGCGCCGTGTACGTCACCGACCGCGGCAACAATCGGGTGCTGAAACTGCCGCAGCGCTGACGGTCAAGCCTTGGCGGACAGGTCCTTTAGGATGCTGCCGGCCGGCTCTTCGGCGGCGTGGCGGTATCCGGTGCCGGCCCACAGGTTGATTCGCTCGGCGTCACCGGCGGCGGCGGCCGCCTTGCGGATGGGGCTGGTCAGGTAATGCAGCGCCGGGTAGCCGGCCGGCGCCACCGCCGAGTAGCGGTCGGTGAAGCCGTTGGCCAGCCCCCGGGCGGGGCGGCCGGTAAAGGCCCGGGTGAGCACGGTGCTCCGGCGCGCCGGATCGCCAAGCGCAGCGCGGAAGGGAGCCGACGTCCCGGCCTCGTCGCTGCGCAACAGCACTGTCCCGACCGCGGTCGCGATCGCGCCGGCCCCAAGGGCGGCCGCAACGTCGGCGGGGGTGCCCAGCCCGCCCGCTCCGATCAGCGGCAGCGAGGTCACCGCGCCGATTTCCTTCAGCAGCTGGGGGAGTGGAACGTCGGGGGGAAGGCGATCCGGCGTCAGGATGCCGGAATGGCCGCCCGCGGCGGCCGCCTGGACCAGCAGCATGTCCGCGTCGGTGTCGGCGGCCAGGCGCGCCTCGTCGGCCGACGTGATGGTCTGGGCGACCAGGCTGCCGGCATTCTTCAACGCGGTGATCACCCTCGGCTCGGGGATTCCGAAGGTGAAGCTGACCACCGGCACCGGGTCGGCCAGCAGCATGTCGACCTTGTCCTGCCAGTGGTCGTCGTCTTCCCGCACCGGCACGCTGGCGAGGTCGATCTGGTAGACATCCGCCTCCGGCTGTAGCAGGCGACGGTATTGCCGGTACGCGTCCGGATCCACCGGCACGGGGTTCGGTGCGAACAGATTGACCCCGAATGGCACTCCGGCGGAACGGACTTCGGCGATCTGCTCGGCCAGCGCGTCGGGTGTCTTGTAGCCGGCGCCGAGAAAGCCGAGGCTGCCGGCCCGCGCGGCCGCCACCACCAGCCGTGGCGTGCTGGGACCGCCCGCCATGGGCGCGGCGAGCACGGGAAGCGTCAGTCCGAGTCCGGTCAGTGCGCTGTGCATGAGTTCGCCTCCGCTAGTCGGGTGGTCGTGCTTCATTACTTCTCACGAGTCAACCGCAGCCGGAAATGCGAGTCCACGAGATGTTTTCGACCACTGGTAAGCCTAGCTTCGCACTGGTAGGAATTTGGTCGTGGCGTGCGCTGCCAACGTGAAACACCATCGAGATATGACCCCGAAGACGCGCCTGCCGCTGCTGCCGCCGTCCAGCCTCAGCCCGGATCAAAAAGAGCTCTATGACGACATGGTGGCGGGGATCGAGCGGAACTTCGGCGAACTCGTCGCCCGGCGCGCGGACGGCGCGCTGATCGGCCCGTTCAACGGCTGGCTGCACTTTCCGCGGTTCGGCAGGCCCGCCTGGGCGTTCAACCGATCGCTGTGGGAGCACAGCGTATTGCCCGCCGCGGTGCACCAGCTGGTAATCCTGGTGACCGCGGCCAAGTTCGGCGCACGCTACGAGATCTATGGTCATGAATACTTCGCCCGGCGGGCGGGCCTGGCCGAGCGCAAGATCGCGACGATTGTCGCCGGTGAGCGCCCCAGCGATCTCACCCACCAGGAGGGTGTGGCCTACGACATGGCGGTCGCGCTGAACCGGGGCGCGCCGCTGCCGGAGACGACGTACCAGGCGGTGCTCAACACATTTGGGGAGCAGGCGGTGGCGGAGATCGTGTTTCTGGTCGGGTGCTTTTCAATGGTGGCCGTCACGCTCAACGCGTTCGACGCCTCAGTGCCCGGTCGCGAGGAAGGCTTCGGCGCGTCGTAATCGGTGGTGCGCAAGTCCGACGGGCCCCGTCCCCGCGGTGTGTCAACATGGCTGCGGTAACCGCAACTGAAAGGGCCCCCAGATGGTGAACACCGATCGTGCCCGGTCGCGCACGTTCATCGTGACGGGCGCGGCGTCCGGCATCGGCCTGGCAACGGCCCGGCGACTGCTGGCCGAGGGCGGCGCCGTCGTCGGGGCTGACCTCGCCTCGCCGCCCGATCTCGGGCCCGACTTCCATTTCGTGACGGCCGACGTCGCCGACGAAGCCGCGGTCGCCGCGGTGCTGGCCGCCGTGCCCGACCGCCTCGACGGGGTATTCCATGCCGCGGGCGTTGCGGGGGGCGGCCCGGTGCATCTGCTCGAGCGGGCCGAATGGGACCGGGTGATCGGGATCAACCTGACCGGCACGTTCCTGGTGGTCAAGGCGGTCCTGGCCAGGATGATCGAACAGGACAGGGTCGACGGGGAGCGGGGCTCGATCGTCACCGTCGCCAGCATCGAGGGCCTGGAAGGCACGGCGGGCGGCAGCTCGTACAACGCTGCCAAGGGCGGAGTTGTGTTGTTAACCAAGAACATTGCGCTGGACTATGGCCCCAGCGGGATCCGCGCCAACGCCATCTGCCCCGGCTTCATCGATACGCCGATGGCCCAGAACGTGTTCGGCCTGCCGGGCATGGAGGGTCCGCTGGCGTCCATCACCTCCGAGCATGCCCTGCAACGGCTCGGTCGGCCCGAGGAGGTCGCCGCCGCGGCGGCCTTCCTGCTGTCGCCGGACGCCTCGTTCGTCACCGGTCAGGCCATCGCCGTCGACGGTGGCTACACCGCCGGTCGCGATCACGGCGTGGTTGCGCTCTTCGGCCTTCCCGAGTGACCGTGTCCGACGGCGGCGCCGGCGGCACCGGCGGCGCGGTTACGTAGTATTCGCCCATGGCCCGTTCTGCTACTCCCGACGACGCGATCGCAGCGATTCGAGCCGGCGGCGGTGCGCAGCCGGGCTGTCGCGCGTTGCACGCCAAAGGCACCCTCTATCGCGGCAGGTTCACCGCTAGCAGCGAGGCGGCGAAGCTATCGCGCGCAAAACACCTGGACGGCTCCCCGGTCCCCGCGCTGATCCGGTTCTCCAACGGATCGGGAAACCCGGCACAGCGCGACAACGTGCAGGGGGTGCGCGGCGTGGCGGTGAAGTTCACGCTGCCCGACGGGTCCACCACCGACGTGTCGGCGCAGACCGCCCGGTTGTTCGTCTCCAGCACGCCGGACGGCTTCATCAAGCTGCTGAAGGCGATGCGGCCCGGTCCGACGCTGCCGGTGCGCATGTTCGCCTTCCTGGTCACCCATCCGAAGGTGGCCGCCGCGCTCCCGGTGCTCCAGGACGCCCAGCGGATTCCGGCGAGCTACTCCACGGTCGAGTATCACGGGTTGCACGCCTTCCGCTGGGTCGCCGCCGACGGCAGCGCCAGATTCGTTCGCTACCACTTGATTCCGGTGGTGCGCGAGGAATTCCTCTCGGGTCCCGAGGCCGCTGGCAAGGATCCCGACTTTCTGGAGCATGAGCTGAACAAGCGCCTCGCGGGCGGCCCGGTACGGTTTGACTTCCGCGTCCAGATTGCGGGGCCGAACGACTCAACCGTCGACCCCTCGGCGGCCTGGAGCAGCACCGAGACCGTCACCGTCGGCAACCTGGAGATCACCGGCGTCGAGACGGAGCGCGAGCACGGCGGCGACATCGTCGTCTTCGACCCGATGCGGGTTACCGACGGCATCGAGCCGTCGGACGACCCGGTTCTTCGGTTCCGCTCCTACGCCTATTCCGCATCGGTCAAGCTGCGCACCGGCGTCGATCGGGGCGCCGAGGCGCCGCCCGCCTGACCCGAACCTTTAGGGGCGTTCGAAAAGCCTTGGCTCGCAGCCGGTTAGGTATGTCACATTACGGGTAGTGCGGTCGCCACCCGGGGTAGGGTCGCCGGTTAGTGGCTCCCGACATGGTTGTGATTGCGCTGGCCGGGTTCGGTGCCGGCGTAATCAATGCGCTGGTCGGATCCGGCACCTTGGTCACGTTCCCGACGCTGGTGGCCCTGGGCTATCCGCCGGTCACGTCCACCATGTCGAACGCCGTCGGTCTCGTCGCCGGCAATCTGTCGGGAACCTGGGGCTACCGCGCCGAACTGGAAGGTCAGTGGGACCGGCTCCGATGGCAGATCCCGGCGTCGTTGGCCGGCGGCGTGCTGGGCGCCTTCCTGCTGCTGCACCTGCCCGAGCAGGTGTTCATCCATATCGTGCCGGTGCTGCTGGCGCTGGCACTGGTCCTGGTGTTGATCGGGCCGCGGATCCAGGCGTGGGCGCGCCGCCGGGCCGAGGCGGCGGGGCGGTCCGCCGAACACATCACGTCCGGGCGGATGGCGGCGTTGGTGCTCGGTACGTTCGCCGTCGGCGTCTACGGCGGCTATTTCACCGCGGCGCAGGGCATCCTGCTGGTCGGCATAATGGGTGCGTTGCTGCCCGAGTCTGCGCAGCGCATGAACGCCGCCAAGAACCTACTGACCCTGATAGTGAATGTTGTTGCAGCGGTTGGCTATACGTTGGTGGCATTCGATCGGATCAGCTGGTCGGCGGCCGGACTGATCGCGGCGGGCTCGCTGGTTGGTGGGTGGGTTGGGGCGCGCTACGGGCGCAGGCTGTCACCGAATGCGTTGCGCGCCATCATTGTGGTGGTCGGCCTGATTGGGCTGTATCGCCTGGTCACGTTGTAGTGCAGCAGTTCGATCTGGGCGTCGAGGCGTTGGTAGATCGCGGTGCGGCGCTTGACAATCGACGAGCGGATCTGGACGACTCGCCGTAGCGGGTCGGCGGGCCCGTCGCCGGTGTGTTCGCGCAGTCCTTCGGGGTGCAGCAGCGGCAGCCGGGCCAGCAGCTTGGAGTCCAGTTGGTCGTTTTTGGTGTGTTTGGAGTAGTAGGCGCGCAGGTCTGCGGATTGCGTGGTGGGTACCATCGAGATCCGCGCGCCGTGGTGGCGAAACCATGACGCAACCGGGGCCCATGCGTTACGAGTAGGCTCCATCACCACGCGCAGGGTGTCGTGCTCGCTGAGTCCGATCTCTTTCCAGAGCTTTTCGAGTTCGGCGGGCCGGGTGTAAAACTTCCGTCCGGTCCACACGAATGTCCCATCCGGGCGAGCCAGTCAGGCTTGGTGGGCAGCCCGGCAGGCCAGGTCAATACCCAGTATCAGTTCCACGCACATCCTTTCGTCGGACCAAGGGGGCTGTCCGAGTCCAGACAGGCATAGCCCAGACATTCCGTAAGCAGAAGTCCGCTATCGAGCGGCTCCAAGTTCCCGAACAGAGACACCAGCCGGCTCAGACGGTGCCCGTGGACGACCACTCAAAAATCAGGAATCAGTCGATGTTCCGCTCGGTGGCCTCGGTCGTCCACGGGCACGCACCAACCCTCAATGTCGGTGGGCCTTCTTAGAATTTCAGGCATGGGTGTCAGCAGTCGCGAGGAGATCGTCGAGGTCCTCGACGCCCTCGATTACGACCAAGACCGCCTGGACCAGTTGACGTTTGACGCGCTCACCACCCCGGAACGGATGCGCGTCCTCGCGCGCGTGGAACGCATGACATGCCGACTGCGCACCCCCCAACACCGGTTGATCAATCAACTCGACGCCCAGGCCGGCAAGGAAGAACTCGGCGGCACCCTGCGCTGCGCGCTGGCCGACCGGCTACGCATCACCAAAGCCGAAGCCGGCCGGCGCGTCGAGGAAGCCGCCGACCTCGGCGAGCGCCGCGCGCTGACCGGAGAACCATTAGAGCCGCGGTTGCCCGCAACGGCGGCCGCCCAACGCGACGGCGCGATCGGCGACGCCCATACGAAGGTGATCCGCAGCTTTTTCGCGCACCTGCCCGCCGAGGTCGACCACTGCACCCGGGAAGCCGCCGACACCGACCTGGCCCGCCGTGCCCGCCAGTATCGCCCCGACGAGTTGGCCCAATACGCCCAACGCATCATGGATGTGCTCAACCCCGACGGGGAATTCAGCGACGACGAGCACGCCCGCAAGCGCGGCATCACCCTCGGCCGCCAGGACTACGACAAGATGTCACGGATCTCGGGCTATTTGACCCCCGAATTGCGGGCCACGCTCGAACCCGTGCTGGCCAAGTCGGCTGCGCCCGGGGCGTGCAACCCCGACGACGACACACCCGTGGTCGACGACACCCCCGATCACGACGCCGTCCGACGCGACACCCGCACCACGGCGCAGCGGAATCACGACGGGTTGCTGGCGGGGCTGCGGGCCTTGATCGCCTCCGGGAACCTCGGCCAGCACAACGGGTTACCGGTGTCGGTCGTGGTCACCACCACGCTCAAGGATCTGCACGCCGCCGCGGGCGTCGCGCTGACCGGCGGCGGCAGCTGGCTGCCGATGACCGACCTGATCCGCATGGCCAGCCACGCCCGCCATTACCTCGCCATTTTCGACGGCAGCAAAGCGTTGGCGCTGCACCACACCAAAAGGCTCGCCTCCCCGGCGCAACGGATTGTGTTGTACGCCAAGGATCGAGGGTGCACGACGCCGGGCTGCGATGCACCGGCCTACCACACCCAGGTCCACCACGTACGCGGCTGGGCCGCCACCGAGCGCACCGACATCGACGACCTCACCCTGGCCTGCGGACCGAACAACCGCCAAGTCGAAGAACAAGGCTGGACCACCCGCAAAAACGCCAAAGGCGAAACCGAATGGCTCCCCCCACCACACCTCGACTACGGACAACCCCGCACGAACCGCTACCACCACACCGAGCGATTCCTCGAAGACCGCGGGCATAGTGACGACGACGAACCCGATTGACGCGGCGGCAAGCGGTGCCGCCACCTTGGGCGACGTTCAGCTCAGCGTGGCGGTGCCGGCTTCGGCGATGACGTCCATTACCTCGCCGCGTTTCCGCCATGCGCGCAACTGCCGCATCGCCCCGTTGCCTTGCGCCGCGATGCGGTCGAGTTCGTCGACGACACAGTCGTATTCGCCAAGCGCCTCCAGCGCCGGGCGTGCCAGCCGCACCAGCACGCCCAATTGCTCACGCGCCGGCACCGCGCCGCGGCCATGGACCAAATCGAGCACTTGCCCGGACAATCCGTCGTGGGCGGCCTTCCAGTACGCCGCCCGCAGCGCGCCGGGCGGCAGGCGCGCGCTGCCGTCGGCAGATGCCCCGCGCCCGCGCTCGTCGAGCGCAGTCATCACCGCGGCCCTGATCAGCGTCGCGAGCAGCAGGGTTTCAGCGACCGTCGCCGGCACGTCGGCCACCCGGACCTCTACCGTCGGGAAATTCTCCGACGGGCGCACGTCCCAATAGATCATCTTCTGATCCAGAATCACCCCGGCGTCTACCAGCATCCGCACCGCGCGGTCGTACTCCTCGGGTGAGGTGAAGAACGGTGGCGGACCCGCGGCCGGCCAGCGCGTCCACAGGATGCTGCGCCAGCTCGCGTACCCGCTCTCGGCGTTGCGGTAGATGGCCGAATTGGCTGACAACGCAAGCAATGTGGGCAGCCAGGGCCGCAACCAGTTTCCGGCCCGGATCGCGGCAGCGCGATCGGGGACCTGCACGTGCACGTGACATCCGCAGATGCCTTGCTCGTGCGCGATCATCCCGAACTCCGCCCCGATCCGCTGATAGCGCTGGGTGTCGGTGACCGGAAATTGACGCGGTGTGGCCGGCGGAAGCCCCAACGCCAGCAGCTGCACCCCGGCGGCGTCGGCGGCTTGCGCCGCGGCGCGCCGCAGCCGGGTTAGTTCCTCGCCGAGTTGCGCGCTGGTGGTCGCAACGGTGGAGGTGGTTTCGACCTGGCAACTGCTGAGTTCCAGCTGCAGCGTGACACCGCGGCGGCCGGCCTCCGCAGCCACCTCGGCATTGCGCGCGGCGGGCTCGCCTGTGCGAGGGTCGACGAGGAGAAATTCCTCCTCGACGCCGAAGGTAGGGGCGTCAGCAACGGACAGGCGGGACCGCCTGAGACTGGCCTGGCATGGCTGGGGGACTGGGCTGGCTGGGACTGGGCTAAGCCGCCGCCAGTGCGGAGTCGGCGGTCGGGTAAATCGGCAGCAGATCGTTGAGCCCGCAAGCGTCGACGATCCGCCCGACGATGGGCTGGCGGCTGATCAGACGGAGTTCGACACCGCGGTCACGGCATCCTACGGCCTCGTCGGCCAGCACCGCGAACGCGCAGCAGGCCATGAACTCCAGGCCGCTGACGTCGACGATGAAGGGTCCCGGCGGTGTGACGAGGGCGGCGGCCTCGCTGACCAGGTGGCGCCAGGTGTCCTCGTTGTAAGCGTCGATCTCCCCGCCCGCGGTAATCAACACCGCGGCGCCGCTGCGGTCTGTGGTTGCCCGCAACTTGCTGTGCGGGTCGCCCAGCTCGTAGACGAGGCGGGTACTGAGCGTCAAATGTGCAGAGAACGGTTCTGCGGCGACAATGTGCATATTGGGACTCCCTAATCCACTGGCACTGAAGGCGCCAGGATGGATGCCCGTCCTGTTGTCTGAAGACAGACTTTCTCGCGAATGCGGAATCTCATTTGTATAACAAGACAGGGCGGTCTGTCTACGTTTGGCCTGCTGTGAGTATCGTAAGGATCGTTATGACAAGCCTCGATGTCGCGAAGCCCGGCGACTCGGCGCGCGAGCGCATCCTGAGGACGGCGTACGAGCTGTTCAGCCACCGTGGGATCCGCGCGGTGGGCACCGACGAGGTGATCCACCGCGCAGGTGTGGCCAAGGCGACCCTCTATCGTCATTTCCCGACCAAGAACGACCTGGTCCTGGCCGTGCTGGAGCGTCGCGAGGAACTCTGGACCCATGGCTTGATCGAGGCGCAATCCGAAGCCCGCGGTAACACCCCCGAGGAGCAGCTGCTGGCGATCTTCGACGTCATGCACGACTGGTTTCAGGCCCGCGACGGCTACGAGGGCTGCTCGTTCATCAACGTGCTACTCGAGTTGGGTCCGGAGCATCCCGCCGGGCAGGCCAGCATCATCCACATCGACCACGTCCGCGACATCGTTCGCCATCGCGCGAAGGAGGCCGGGCTGAGCGACGTCGAGGAATTCGCCTCGTCCTGGCACATCCTGATGAAGGGTGCCATCGTCCTCGCGGCCGTTGGTGACCTGGACGCGGGCCAGCGCGCTCGCAAGATGGCCCAACTCCTGATCGAGCAGCACCGGCCGCCGGCCGACGGCGACGAGAACCCCGGCTACACCACCTAAGCCACGTCCGCCGCGGTGTCCGCCCCCTTATGGGCCCCTTTATCGGCCCCGGCGGCCTTGCGGTGGTGCTCCGCGTCGAGTTCGGCGATCGCGCGGGATGTTCGCTCGCGCAGCAGGATCGCGGCCGTGAGACCGCACACGACGGCGATGACGAGCGCGATCCAGGAGAACCGCTGCATCCACCGTTCGGCGGCCACCCCGGCGTAGTAGACCAGCGCCGTGGTGCCGCCCGCCCAGCAGATGCCACCGGAAACGTTGGCGATCAGAAAGCGCGGGTAGGGCATCTTCAAAGCGCCGGCCAGCGGCCCGGCGAATATCCGCAGCAGCGCGATGAAGCGGCCGAAGAACACCGCCCGAACGCCCCAGCGGTTAAACAACCGCTCGGCCAGCATGACGTGCCCCGGACCGAAATGTTTCGGAAACCGGCGCCCGAGCCGGTCGAAGAGCGGCATGCCGAAGCGGCGGCCGATCGTATAGCCGATCGAGTCACCGATCACCGCGCCGATCACCGCGGCGGCGCCGACGCCGATCGGGCTGACGGCCAGGTCGTGATGCGACGCCATCAGCGCCGCGCTGACCAGCACGATCTCTCCGGGCAACGGGATGCCCAGGCTCTCCACCCCGACCACGCCGCCGACCACCAGGTAGACCAAAAACGGGGGGATCGAGTGCAGCAGGGCCTCCACATTCATGGGACAAGGATGCCTGACGCGCGTGGGATGCGGGTAGTAATGCTGTTTGCTGCGTGCCCCCCGGGTGACCGCCGCTCAGTTGGTGGTGCGCTGCGTGCACCGCGTGGCGACGGGTTCCAACCGCGGCCGCTTGGGCACCCGGCCGTCGGCCGACGACAGGCCGCGCATCCGGCGCCACACCCATGGCGCGAAGTTGGTCTGCGTCCAGCGGACCCGCCCGTAGGCGGCGGCCGCCATCGTCAGCTGCCTGGCATCTGGGCTGCCATTCGCCCAATCATGGTTGCTGTCAGGCAAATTGAGCGCTTCGGCGGCCGCGGCGGCGAACAGCATGTGCCCTCTGGGCGATGCGTGCACGCGGTCGACGGCCCAGGTGTCCAATTCACGCATCGACGCCGCGTTGTGCAGGTCGACCAGCCGGAACCCGTGGCGGTCGGCGGCCATCCGGATGGCCGCGTTGATGCGGGTCAGCCGGCCGGAGACCAGCCGGCCGAGCGGGATGAATTGCGCGACGTTGGGGAACGTCGTCGTCACCACCGTCGCCCCCGATTCCGCGAGCGCGGCGTAGAGGCGGTCCAGGTCGGCGAGCGCCGGGCCGAACGATCGGCCGGGCTGGATGACGTCGTTCATCCCGGCGCACACGGTGATCAGGTCCGGCCGCATCGCCAGTGCCTGCGGGACCTGCTCGTCCAGCACGTGGGCGACCAGCTTGCCGCGGATCGCGAGGTTGGCGTATTCCAGACCGGGATACAGCGAATCGACCATCGCGGCGAGTCGATCGGCGAAGCCGAGGACGCCGACTTCGTCGTCGCCGTCCCAGAGGCCCTCGGTCTGACTGTCGCCGATGGCGACGTATCGGCGGTATCCGGCCCGAACGGCACCGTGCACGAACCCGAGACTAACCGCTTTCGCCCATCGTGGTGCGTTGTAGCCTGGCGCTCGTCCGACCTTTGCAGACCCTCGCTCGACCGAGGAGCATCGTGGAATTCAACATCGCCCAAATCTTCACCGCGGTGGCCGCGGCCAACCCCGACCGCGACGCCATCGTGTTCGGGGATCGCCGATTCACCTTCGCTCAAACCGACGAACGCGCCCGCCGCTTCGCCCGGGCGCTGCACCAGTGGGGACTCGGTGCACGTCGGGAACGATCCGAGCTGGCGCCGCACGAGTCGGGTCAAAGCCACCTCGCGCTGTACCTGGCGAACTGCAACGAGTTCCTCGAGGCCATGATCGGTGCGTATAAGGCCCGGGTCGCCCCGTTCAACGTCAACTATCGGTACGTCGCCGAAGAACTGGTCTACCTGCTGCACAACGCGGGTGCGGACGGCGTCGTGTACCACGCCCGGTTCGCCCCGACGCTGGCCGAAGCCATAAAAATGGCGCCAGAAACGGCACCCGAGCAGCGCTCCGCGCCGCTGCTGATCCACGTCGACGACGAATCCGGAAACGATCCGCTGCCGGGTGCGGTGCGGTACGAGGACCTGCTGGCGTCGGTGTCCGACGAACCGCTGGACCTCGAGCTGTCACCGGATGACCTGTACGTGCTCTACACCGGCGGCACCACCGGGATGCCCAAGGCGGTGCTGTGGCGCCAGCACGAGATCTACATGAACACCATGGGCGGCCGAATGATCGGTGGCGAGACGGTGGGCAGCCTCGAGGAGATCGTCGAGCGCTCGCTTCCCGGGGGTCCGGGGTCGATGACGGTTGCGCCGCTGATGCACGGAGCCGCGCAGTGGGCGGCGTTCATCAGCCTGCTCGCCGGACGGCCGTTCGTCATGGCGCCGACAACCACCCGCTTCGATCCCGCCGAGGCGCTGACGCTGGCCAGCCGCGAACGGGTGATGTCGCTGTCGATGGTCGGCGACGCCTTCGGGCGGCCGCTGGTCGAGGAACTCGCGGCGGGCTCCTACGACCTGTCCGGGCTATTCGTACTGGTGACCGGCGGGGCGGCGCTCACCGCGCCGATCAAGCAGCGGTTCGTGGAACTGCTGCCACAGCTGGCGATCCTGGACGCGGGCGGATCCTCGGAAGCCGGTGCGCAGATGATCCAGACGTCCAGCGCAACGGTGCCCGCGAGCGGCCATTTCGCCCCCAATCCCGGTGCGGCGGTGGTCAGCGGGGACATGACCCGCATCTTGTCGCCAGGCGACGACGAGATCGGCTGGCTGGCCCAGCAGGGCCTGATTCCCCTCGGCTACCTGGGCGATCCGGAGAAGACCGCGCGGACGTTCCCGGTCATCGACGGGATCCGGCACTCGGTGCCGGGTGACCGGGCCCGCTGGGATGCAGACGGCCAGATCGAGCTGCTCGGCCGCGATTCGGTCACCATCAACTCCGGCGGCGAAAAGATCTTCGCCGAGGAGGTCGAGGCCGCGATCGCCGAGCACCCCGCCGTCTACGACGTCGTGGTGACCGGCCGGCCCAGCGCCCGGTGGGGGAACGAGGTCGTCGCGGTGGTGCAGCTGGCGGACGGCCAGCAAGCCGATGCCGACAGCATCATCGCCGAGGCCGCCCGCCACATCGCGCGCTACAAGCTGCCCAAGGCGATCCTCTTCTGCGCCCGGGTGCAACGTTCACCGTCCGGCAAGGCCGATTATCGGTGGGCGAAAGGACAAGTGACGCAGAACATTTAACGTAAACGCTAGGCAGTGTGCGACGTTCCCGGGTGCGCGGCGTAACGGCCGGTCCCGCGGGTGCGATAACCAGACGAGGTTAGTGGCGACACGCGTTGGCGCGCAGCGTGATGGGCAAACCGCGCGGTGGCACGGCAAGTTCAGCTGGAATTAACCGGGCCAGGGATACGATCTGGTGTCTGCGCAGCGCGGTGCGGGCGTGATCGCGTGACCTGGCGGGAGGATGTAGATGTCGTTTGTGTTCGCGGTGCCGGAGGCGGTTTCGACGGCTGCTTCGGATCTGGCCGGCATAGGTTCGGCGATCAGAACGGCGAATGCGGCGGCCGCCGCCCCGACGACGGGGCTGCTGGCCGCGGCCGAGGATGAGGTCTCGGCGGCGCTCGCGGCGCTGTTCGGTTCGCACGGGCAGGGGTACCAGACCCTCGGTGCGCAGGTGGCGGAATTCCACGACCAGTTCGTCCAGGCACTGAATGCGGGCGCGAATTCGTATGCGGCCGCTGAGGCCTCCAATGCATCGCCCATGCAGGCGGCGCTGGCGGCGGTGAACGCACCCGCACAGTCGTTATTCGGGCGCCCGCTGATCGGTAATGGCACCAACGCGGCGGCCGGGTCCGGGGCCGCCGGTGGGGACGGCGGGATCTTGATCGGCAACGGCGGCAATGGGGGCTCGGGCACGGCGGGCGTGGCCGGCGGGGCAGGCGGCGCGGCGGGATGGTTCGGCAGCGGCGGGACCGGCGGGGCGGGTGGCGCGGGCGCCGCCGGCGGCGCGGGTGGTCACGGCGGCACGGTGCTGGGCAATGGCGGGGCCGGTGGTGCCGGCGGCTCGAACGCTGCCGGCGGTGCGGGTGGGACCGGCGGGTTCTTCGGTAACGGTGGCGCCGGTGGCGCCGGTGGTATCAATGCGGGCGGCGTGGGCGGCGCCGGCGGCACCGCCGGGGCGCTCGGCAACGGTGGGTTTGGGGGGACCGGCAGCTCCGGCAACGCGGGCGGCGCGGGCGGCAACGCCAACTACGTCGGGACGGGCGGCGTGGGTGGCACCGGCGGCGCCGGTGCGACCGGGGGCACCGGTGGTTTCGGTGGGTCTATCTACGGGACGGGCGGCGTCGGGGGGTTCGGCGGCGCCGGTGCGGCCGGTGGAAGCGGCGGCGCCGGTGGCTACTTGATCGGCAACGGTGGCATCGGCGGCCAGGGCGGTGCCGATGTGGGCAGCGGCCCCGGACAGGGGGGCAATGGGGGCGATGCGCACTGGTTCGGCACCGGTGGCATCGGTGGGCAGGGTGGTACTGGCCTGACGGGGACCGCCGCCGTCAATCCCACCTCGACTGCCTACGTTGGCCCCCCCAACGTCACCAACGGCGGCAGCGATGCAGGCACCGGGCCCCGAACCGGAGGAGTCGGCGGTACCGGCCCCACCGGTAACTCCTCCGGCATGGCCGGATCTGTGGGTGGGACCGGCGGGAATGCGCAATCCACCAACGGCAACACTGCGACCGGGGGCGCCGGCGGTGTCGGCGGCGCGTCAGGCGGGGGTGGCGGCGACGGAGGTGCGGGCGGTGCCGGCGGCCAAGGCTTCCAAAGCGATACCGGCGGGGTGGGCGCGGCAATCGGGGGCGCAGGCGGCACGGGCGCCGACGCCGGGTCCACCGGCGGCGCCGGCGGTGCCGGCGGTGCCGCGGGCCTGGCGCACAACGCCGGTTCGGGTACCAGCCAAGGCGGTGCGGGCGGGGACGGCGGTGCCGGCAACAACGCGCTCGGCACGGCCGGCACCGGTGGCACCGGGGGCAAGGGCGGCAACGGCGGGCACGGCGGCCTGTTCCTCGGCAACGGCGGTGCCGGTGGCGCCGGCGGGATGGGCGGCACCGGCGGCGCAGGAGCAGACGGATTCGCGGCCGGGAATGGCGGCGCGGGCGGGGCCGCCACCAGCGATATCGGCGGTACCGCGACCGCGGGCGGCGGCGGCACGGGCGGCACGGGCGGAGTCGGCGGGACCGGCGGCGTCGGAGGCGTCGGGGGCGCCGGCGGGACCGGCGGTGCGGCCGGGTTCATCGGTAACGGCGGCAACGGGGGTAGCGGCGGCATCGGCGGCTACGGCGGGGTCGGCGGCGAGGGCGGTGCCGGCGGGAACGGTGGCGCGGGCGCAGCCGCCATCAGCACCGGCGGCACTGCGGCCGGGGGCAATGGCGGTGGCGCCGCCGTGTTCGGCGACATCAACGGCGGCGCGGGCGGCATCGGCGGGCAAGGCGGCGCCGGTGGCACCAACGCCGGTAGCGCAGGGGCCGGCGGCACCCTGATCGGGGCACCGGGCTTCACCGGCTCCACCGGTAACGGTGGCATCGGCGGCAACGGCGGCCTGGGTGGCCAGGGCGGCAACGGCGGCAACGGCGGCGCGGCCACCGGCACCACGGCGACGGTCGGTACCGGCGGAACCCTCTGGCTCGGCGGCAACGGCGGCGACGGCGGCGCATCCGGCGGGACCGGCGGCTTCGCCGGCTTCCAGGGCAATCAGGGCCTGCCGGGCAGCAACGGCACTGACGGTTAGTTTCAGGCCCGTCGGCTAAGGCGGCAGCGCGGGTAGCGTGACCTTCATGCCGAAGAAGGGGCAGCGGGCCGCAGCCGAGGCAGTCGAGCCGGCCGCGGATTCGCTTGCGCCGCAATATCCGATCGAGTCCGTCGATAATGCGCTGAAACTGCTGTTGCTGCTGGGTGAGCAGCCGCAGATCCGGTTGAGCGAGGCGACTCGGTATCTGGGCGTGGCATCGTCCACCGCGCACCGGCTGCTGGCGATGCTGACCTACCGCGGATTCGTCCGCCAAGACCCCATATCGAAGGCCTACCTGCCTGGGCCGGCGTTGACCAGCGTGGCCTTTGCGATATTTGGCCGCATCGACGTTGCGCGAACCGCCACGCCGATCATGCGTGGCCTGCGCGACCGGCTGCGGGAGTCGATTCACGTCGGGATGCTCGACGGCGCCGATGTCCGCTTTGTCGCCGCGGTCGAGGGCCCGGCCGCGGTCCGGGTGGCTTCCCGGCTGGGTGTGACCATGCCGGCGCATTGCACCTCGACCGGCAAGGTGATGTTGGCCCAGCTGTCGCAGCCGGAATTGCGCCTGTTGTTGCCGGACGAGGACCTGGTGCGCATCACCGCCCGTTCGATCGGCAGCCGCACCGAATTGGAGGCCGAGCTGGCACGTGTCCGTGAACGCGGTTATGCGATCAACCGCGAGGAGAGCGAGGAAGGCGTGGCCTCGGTTGCGGTGCCGATACCGACCCGGGCCCCGGGACTGCGGCTTGCGCTCAACGCCTCGGCCCCGATGAACCGGCTGGCCAGCTCCCAGTACTCCTCGGTTGCCGCCGCACTTGTCGAGGCGGCCAAGGAGATTGGCGATCAGCTCGGCTGATTCGGCTGATTCGGCTGATTTGGGGGCTCCCGCAGCCGCGCCACCTCGTGCCGCCAGGCCGCCTCGGCGGTGAAGGCGGGACCCAAGTCTGGCAGGTCGTCCCAGTCGGAGTCGTCGATGTCGCGCAGGGTGCCACCGGCGCCGCGCACCCGCAATGACATTCGGGCCAGTTGGTCCAGGCTGACCGCCTGCAGGACGGCCTGCTCGACAGTGGTTGCGGCGCTGGTGATTCCGTGCCCGCGCAGGATCACCACCGGGGCATCACCCATCGCCGCCACCATTTCCTTGCCCAGCTTCGGGTTTCGGATCAGCAGGGCGCGTTCGTAGACCGGGACGCCGCGCCGCGCCAGCCACGCACCGGGAATGTCGTAGGCGCCGTAGATCGGTCGCAGCACGATGCCCGCGAGATCCGCCGCCACGACAGCCGCGGGGTGCAGGTGCGCGATGGCCCGGTGTCGCGAATCGGCCAGCATCGTCTCGACGTGGATCGGCAGTTCGTTGGGCACCCGGTATCCGTCGAGTTCGCCAGCGGCTGCCGGGCTTCCGTCGAATCGGATGAGGCGGATGTCGCTGGGGCGGGTGAACGCCACCCCGGTATCGGTGTCGCTGCGGCACCGGACGAGCAGCCTGTCGTTGTCGATGCGCAGGCTCAGGTGGCCGAGGATGCCGTCGACCAGGCCGCGGGCCGCGGCGACCCGGCAACCCTGCGCCACCAACGCGCGCCACCGCTGCAATCCGTCGGTCACTGTCGCTCGACTTTCGTTGTGCCGAGCCGGAATCCGCCGTCGGGGTGGATGGTCTCGCCGGTGATCCCGCGGGATCGGTCGGAGGCCAGGAACACGAAAGCCCACGCGTGGTCGGCCCCGGTGAGCGCGACGTTCAGCGGGTTTCGCGCGGCCACGTCGCGGGCCCGATTGGGGGAGTCGTCCAGGCGAATGTCCTTCTGCCCCAGCCTGGCAAGCCCACGCAGGTCGGTGTTGAGTGTGCCGCCCGGCGCCACCCCGTTGACCCGGATCTGCGGCGCCAGTTCGTGCGCCAACGACGCGACCAGCCCACGCACCGCGAACTTCGACGACACGTACAAAACGCCGCCGCGTCCGGGGTAGTACGACGACGTGGACTCGGTCAGCACGATCGACGGCTCGGTGCTGGCGCGCAGCCAGCCGACGGCGGCCTTGACCGACTGGAGCTGGCTCAGCACGTTGGTGCGGAACATCTCGTCGAAAGCGCCTGCCAGACCGTCGGCGTCGATGTCTTCGATGCCCTGATAGAAATCGAAGATTCCGACGCAGTTGATCAGCGTGTCGAGCCCGTCGTGGGCGTCCACCGCGGCCTTGACCGCGCGTTCGTTCGCCTCGCGGGTGACGGCGTCGCCTTCGACTACCCCAACCTCGGGCAGCTGCTCACGCAGCAGCTCACACTTTCCCCGATCACGTTCCAGCACAGTGACTTTTGCGCCTTCGGCGCACAAGGCGTCGACGACGGCGCGGCCGATCCCCGATCCGGCCCCCACGATCAGGGCGCGCTTGCCGTGCAGCCACTCGGTCACGGTTGGGATCCCGGCTGGTCGGGCTCGTCGGGCAGGAGCGGGGCGCCGGAATTGCCGACCATCGCCGTCAGCGTACGGGTGTTCTGCCACGTGATCGCTTCCACCTCGAGCGCGTCCAAGCTGATCCACTGGCCGGTCCTGGGTGCGGTGATCAGCAAGCGCGATCCGTTGCGCGTGTCCACCCGCCGCACCACTACCTCGGTGAATTCGTTTGCAAACGTGAGCGGTTCGCCGACCACGCCGTCCAGCAGCCGCTGGAGTTCTGGATTCATAGGAACACCGCCAGGTTCTGCATCCGTAGCACCGATTCGTCGGCAATGATCGTGCGGCGGGCTAGCATCCATCGATCGTCGGACCTGCGCAACACGTCCTCGCGTCCGCACGATACCAACGCGCTCTCGTTGACGTCGCCGCGGCTGCGGAACAGTAGTTCGGCGGATTCGACGACGAGCTGGTCGTTATCGTCGGTGGCAAATGTGCGGACGTTGGTAATGAAGTGGCGCAGCCGCGACGGTGGGTCTTCGGTCCAGGCGTGCTCGGTGGCCATCCTGGCGACCCGGTGGCTCAGCGAGTACTTGTCCTCGTCGAAGTGGGCCATACCCGGTGACGTGTCGAACCCGGCGCCGCGCGCCGTCGTGACGCGGACCGGCATGACGTAGTGAATGTCGTCGGTCAGCGTGTCCAGCCACGTGTCGTACTGCTGAGCATCCAGCAGGTAGGCCTCGTCCACCAGGAACTGATGCGCCTGTAGGTGCCGAATGTCGTTAAATGGCAGTGCTTTTCTCATTCGCCCACCTCCGTCCGCACGGCACGTGTCCGGGGCCGCTCCAGGTATTCGACCCACAACTTGAGCAGCTCGCGCTGGTTGTTCTCGTTGTAGCCGACCTGAGCGCGCCCCGGCCCATGGAACGACTCGGGCGGGAGCGCCTCGACAACCGGCCGGTCGTCCGCCAACAGCCCCATCCGGCTGTTCAGCAGCAGCCGCCGCGCCATCGAGCCGCCGGCCGTGGTGGTCAGCGACACCCAGTTCTCGACGTCGTCCTGCTCGAACATGCCGGTCGACCCGAAGCACATCAAATAGGCCCGGTAGGAGTCTTGTTGGTACTGCTCGGGAGCGGCCGCGTCCACCGCGAACCACGAGTACACCTCGGTTTCGTTCGCGCTGATGGGCTGCCACGTCCGGATCGAGATGAACGGTAGGACCTTCTCATTGTTGGGGTCGCCCCCAGGCAGTTTCGGCCAGTTGTGCACGAAACTGAGGTTGGGAAAGCAGGTGGCCGCCGAGATCATGAATCCGTCCTCGCCGACCACCCGCTGCTGCTGCGGTGTCCAGACGCCCTTGATGCGGCCGATCATCTCGCCGGGGTAGCCGACGTAGCGCATCCGCTCCTCGAAGTCGCCCGGCGGCAGCTTGTAGGTGGTTCCGCCGCCGCGATGCGCCCAGTAGGTGGCGCCGTCCTTGCGCTTCTCGGCTTTTGGCTCGCGGAACAGGCCGATCTCGACGATCGAGGCATGCGTGTGCGGCGTGTGGTACATGTCGCCGGCGAAATTCTCGGCGCCGATCTTCCAGTTCGCCTTGATCCGCCAGCGCTGGGGTCCGCGCAGCTGCAGGCCGTGCGCGCTTTGTTTGGAGTAGAAGTCCAGATAGAAGCGGAAGTCGCCGAGGAAATCCTCGAGCGGCTCGGCGCCCGGATCGAGGCTGATGAACAGGAGTCCGTTGTAGCTCGCGAGATTGGGCGCGGGCAGCAGGGTCTGGCCGCGCTTGGCGAACCCCGCTTCGCCCCCGTAGGCGTCCCGGTGGAACGGCAGGCCGGTGAGCCGGCCGTCGTTGCGGTAGGTCCAACCGTGGTAGGGGCAGCGGAAATTGGAGGCGTTGCCCATCTCCGCGCGACAGACCTGCATGCCGCGGTGCAGGCACATGTTAAACATGGCTCGCACCTGCCCGTCCGAATCGCGGGCGATGATGAATGAGTCGTCGAGCACCCGGCGCACGACGTAGTCGCCGTCCTGGGGGATCTCCGACTCGTGAGCCACAAACATCCACGCCCGGCTGAACAGGCGCTCCTTCTCCAGCTCGAACAGTTCGTGGTCGTTGTAGATGTGCGCGGGGATCATCCCCCGGCGGACGTTGTCGAAGACATGTTGGACATCCGCAAAGTGATGCTGCATTGACGCCTTCTCTGTTTTACAGAAATAGTGTCTTTTATGCAGAATCTATCAAATCCCGAGCGCGGGTCGACGTCGATCAGCCGAAGCGCCGGTTCTTCACAGGATGCGGCCCGCTAATCCGCAGCGACCTCACAACAACGCCCGCCCGCGGGTTTGGCCAAAATGACTTGCAAGTCAACGGATTCAGTACCAGGAGCGGTGCTGAGCGTGGACCGGGCCGAAAACGCCGCAACATCCGCCATGTCCGTTCGGGAGCCCCGTCTCTCGGCAAATCAGGCGCGGACCAGGGGAAATAGTTTCCACAGTAGACTTTGTGTAAATTCACAGGGCGATCTACACTGATGCCCCGACCGCGGCGGTTACGGTGGTTGAAGTTGGGCCAAGTGCTCAGGTGACTGTCATCAAATCGAGGGGTAATCGCCGGGGTCGCGCGCGCGCCTTCGGCCGATTCTGTGGTCGCTGTTTTGGCGTCTACGTCGCTGTCGAGGGAAGGATCCGGTGTGATGGTTGATCGGTCACGGGATGGTCGATCGCGGAAATTTGGACAGCGAGCTGTGTCCGCCATCGGGCGTCAGGACTGGCTGGATCGGCCGAGCTATCGGCTCGAGCACGTGCTCAGCTTCGCCTACAACGGGCTGGGCCGCGCGCGTAACACCGTCACCAACGCGCTGAACGGTGTCTGGCTCGGGCATCCGGTGCACCCGCCGCTCGCGTCGCTGACCAGCGGGGCACTCGGTACGACGGTGGGCCTGGACGCGCTCAGTCTGCTGCGCGGCAAACCGGCTGGCGAGGTCATCGAAGCGTCACGGTTTGCGACCCACTCCCTCGGGCTTGGGATCCTGGCCAGCATCGGCTCAGCGGTCACCGGCGTCACCGATTGGCAGCACACTCACGAGGAGGAGCGCCGGGTAGGGCTGGTGCACGGCCTGGTGAACCTGGTCGCGACCGCGTTGTACGCGCAGTCCTGGTGGGACCGCCGCCAGGGCCGCACGAGTCGCGGGATCGCCCTCACTGCGCTCGGTTACGCAATAACCGTCGGGGGCAGTTACCTCGGCGGGGCCCTGGTATTCGAGTCCGGCATCGGAATCGACCGGTCCGGCGAGCGCCTGCGCACCAAGGAATGGACGCCGGTGCTGCCCGCGAGTTCGTTGAACGGAAAACCCGTCCGGGTCGAGGTCGACGGCGTGGGGCTGGTGGTGTGCCAGACCGAGCCGGGAGAGGTGTCGGCTTTCGGTGAATTCTGCCCGCACCTGGCGGCTCCGATGGCTGACGGGTGGGTCGACCGCGGCCGGCTGGTGTGCCCTTGGCACGGCTCATGGTTCGCGGCGGATACCGGAGACGTGTTGCGCGGGCCGGCGGCGGCCCCGCTGCCGTGTTACCAGGCCAGGTTGGTCGACGGAGTGGTGGAAGTGCGCGGCGAAGAACCGATCGCCGGGGTACCTACGGGCCGGAAGGGGATCTCGAAGTGAACGCCTACGACGTGCTGAAGGAACATCACGTGGTGATCAAGGGGCTGGGCCGCAAGGTCAGCGAGGCGCCGGTCAACAGCGAAGAGCGGCACGCCCTTTTCGACGAGATGCTGGTCGAGCTCGACATCCACTTTCGTATCGAGGACGACCTCTACTACCCGGCGCTGGCGGCCGCCGCCAAGCTGATCGCGGTGGCCCACGCCGAGCATCGCCAGGTGGTCGACCAGCTTTCGGTGCTGCTGAAGACCCCGCAGAGCACACCCGGATACGAGGATGAATGGAATTCGTTCAAGACCGTACTGGAGGCGCACGCCGACGAAGAGGAGCGTGACCTGATCCCGGCTCCACCGGAGGTGCAGATCACCGACGCGGAGCTCGAGGAATTAGGCGACAAGATGGCCGCCAAGATCGACCAATACCGCGGCTCGGCGCTGCACCGACTGCGCACCAAGGGGCGCGCGGCGCTGGTGCGCGGCTTCTAGCGCGGCCTCTGGCGGGGCCAGCGGGGCCAGCGTCTAGCTGCTGACCAGAAGCGGAAGCGAGATCATTCCCGGGCCGCCGGTCACCACGATCACCCAGCGGCCGTCGAAGGGCAGCTTTACCTCGATTTGGTAGTAGGCGAAACCGATTTCGCCCGCGGCGGCGGATTCCGGCAGCTCGTAAGCCAGCTGCAGCGGCTCGTCCTCCGTCGGGGGCCTGATCTCGACCTCGATCCGCCGGTCCTCACTGTCGGTTTCGGTCTGCGTGAGCACCACGAGCACAAACTCCGCCGTTCGGTCCGGTCCGACCACGAATCGGTACAGGACGCCGCCGGACACGTTGAGTTTGTTATCGGCGACCGAAGCCGAGTCGGCGAGGAAGGCTCCGGTAATCACCCCGACGAAGCTACCGGTTCATCGGCCTACGCGCCCGATCGCATCCCGGGTAGCGTCACGCTTCGTGAGTGCCGCACCGCAGGGCGTCGCGTCCCAAGACGACATCACGGCGGAGATTGCCGGTATCGCAGCCGAATACCAGCGCGCGGGCGGGGGAGGTGGGTGCGAAACCGGGGAAGCAGCCCAGCCGCGACTGGACTATCCGCCGTATCGCAGCAGCGCCCTGCGGCACCCGAAAAGGCTGCCGCTGCAGGTCGACCCCGAGGAAGTCGAACGCCGGGCACCCTGCTTCGGCGATCGCGATGTCGACCCCCTTGACGCCGACTTGACGGCCGGCCACCCTGGCGAGCCGATCGGGGAGCGCATCATCGTGACCGGCCGGGTGCTCGACGAAACCGGAAGGCCGGTGCGGGGCCAGCTCGTCGAGATCTGGCAGGCCAACGCCAGCGGTCGCTACCGTCACCAAGGCGACCAGCATCCGGCCCCGCTCGACCCCAACTTCGGCGGCGCCGGACGCTGCCTGACCGGGCCGGACGGGTCATACCGCTTCCTGACCATCAAGCCCGGCCCGTATCCGTGGCGCAACCATCGCAATGCGTGGCGGCCGGCGCACATCCACTTCTCGGTCTTCGGCACCGCGTTCACCCAGCGCCTGGTCACCCAGATGTACTTTCCCGGCGACCCGCTGTTCGGGCTGGATCCCATCTTTTCGTCGGTCCTGGATCCTGTTGCGCGCCGACGGCTGATCGCCGGATACGACCACGACCTGACCGAGCCCGAGTATGCGACCGGATACCGGTGGGACATCGTGGTGTCCGGCGGCCGCCGGACCTGGTCCGAAGGACAGCATGGCTGAATTGGTTTGCACCCCAGGGCAAACGGTGGGGCCGTTCTTCGGCCTCGGGTTGCCGTATTCCGGCGGTGGCGACCTGGTCGATGCCGCGCATCCGGGTGCCGTCCGGCTATCCGGCACGGTCTACGACGGCGCGGGCGACGGCGTTCCCGACGCGCTGGTCGAACTCTGGCAGCCGGACGCCGACGGCGGCATCCCGCGAGCGGCCGGGTCGCTGCGGCGCGACGGCGTCACGTTCACCGGATTCGGCAGGTGCGCCACCGATTCGGATGGCCGTTACGCCTTCACCACGGTGGCGCCCGGTGCGGCAAGTTCGGCGAGCAGTCGCGAGGGGGAGGTGCCGCGGTTTTTCGCGATCGCCGTGTTCGCCCGGGGGCTGTTGAATCACCTGTTCACCCGCGCCTACCTGCCGGACGTCGACGTGAGCGCCGATCCGCTACTGTCCACCCTGGACGCGGCGCGACGGGCCAGCCTGGTGTGTGTGACCGAAAGTGGCTCGGGCCGTGACGGATACCGCTTCGACATCCACCTTCAGGGGCCGAACGAGACCGTGTTCCTGGCGTACCGGGACCGTCGGCGATGACCAACCTGCTGTGGCCCGGGGACGAGCGGGCCGGCGAGCACATGACGGATCAGGCGCTGCTGCGGTCGATGGTCGCGGTGGAATCCGCTTGGTTGGCCGCCCTGGCCGCCGCCAGGCTGGCCCCCGCCGATTGCGCCGGCGCCGACCTGGGGCACCTGGTCGACGAGGGTGACTGTGAGCTGCTTGCGGCCACCGCGGAGGACGGCGGCAACCCGGTGATCGGCTTGGTCGCACTGCTGCGCCGGCGGGCGGTGCCGGCGCTGGCCCCATGGATCCATCGGGGGCTCACCAGCCAGGACGTGCTCGACACCGCCCTGATGATGGGCGTGCGTGCGGTGCTCGATCACCTTAGAGAGCTTCTCCGCGAACAGGTTTCGATACTTTCGTCGCTCGCCGATGCCCACCGGGCCACGCCCACGGTGGCGCGCACCCTCACCCAGCAGGCGGCGCCCACCACCTTCGGCGCCAAGGCTGCCACCTGGTGCAACGGTGTCGTCGACGCGCTGGCGCGGATCACCGAATTGGCCACCCCGGTCCAGATCGGCGGCGCCGTCGGAACATGGTCCGCCACCACGGAATTGGCGAGGCTGCTCACCGCTGCGCCGGACGCGCCGGACCCGGCACAAGTTGTCGAACGCGTAGTGCAAAGCACCGCAACCGCTTTGGGTTTGGGCTCTCGGCCACCATGGCATACCACCCGGACGCCCATCACCGCGGCGGCCGACGCCTTGGTGGGGTGTAGCGACTGCTGGGGCCGGATCGCCTCGGACGTCGTCACCCTGGCCCGGCCCGAGATCGCCGAGCTGAGCGAGCCGGCGACCGAAAAGCGGGGCGGATCGTCGTCCATGCCCCACAAGCGCAATCCGGTGCTGTCGATAATGATCCGGCGGGCCGCCCTCGCCGCGCCGCCGTTGGCCGCGACGCTGCACACGGCCGCCGGGCTGGCCAACGACGAGCGACCGGACGGAGCATGGCACGCCGAGTGGGACACCCTGCGGACCTTGGCGCGGCGGACCGTCGTCGCGGGCTCGCAGTGCGGCGAACTGCTGGCCGGGCTGCAGGTGCATTCCGCGCGGATGGCCCAGAACCTCAGCGCGGCAGACGTTCTCGGCGAGCAACGCGCCATCGCCGACCTGGTGGGCAAGGCGCCGTCGGCGACCTATTTCGGCGCGGTCGACCGCCTGATCGACCGGAGCCTGCAGCGCGCCCGGCGGATGCTCAGCGATTGACCGGCGTCATCACCTCGGTCGCACCGGACGCGATCTCCTCGCGCAGCACCTCGTAAACCTGCAGCGGCAGCTCCTTGCCCTTGACCTGCATGCGCGGCAGTTCGCGCACCGCGAAGGCCCTGCCGGTCGCCTCGTAGCACTCCCGCGTGATCAGGACGCTCGTCTCCATCTGCTGATTGAGCGACTCGACGCGGTTCGCCACGTTCACCGTGTCGCCGATCACGGTGTACTCCATCTTGCGGTCCGAGCCGATGTTGCCGGCGATCAGCGGGCCGGTGTGCAGCCCGACGCCGATGTCGATTTCGACGCCGCCGGTGCGGCGCTGCCGCTGGTTGAACCGCGCGACTTCGTTGATCATGCGCAACGCCGCGCGCACCGCGCGCACGGCGTCGTCCGGTTTCGGCACCGGTGCGCCGAAGACCGCCATGACCGAGTCGCCGATGAACTTGTCGACGATCCCGCCCTCGTCGAAGACGATGTTCACCATGCGCTTCAGGTAGTCGTTGAGGAAGCCGACGACCTCCTCGGGCGGCAGCTTCTCGCTGATCGAGGTGAACCCGCGGATGTCGCTGAACAGCACGGTGGCCGTGAGTTTCGCCGACAGCCGCCCGCCGTCCCGCATGTTGAGCACCTCGCGCACGACGTCGGCGGGCACGTACTTCTGAAACATCTGCCGGACGCTGCGCTCCGCCTCCCGCGACTCGGCGACCTCGTCGAACAGGCGGGCGTTCTCGATCGCGATGGCCGCCTGGTCGGCGAAGGCGTGCAGCAGGTTCTGCGACTCCTCGTTGAACTTCGTCTGCGCCATTTTGCTGTCCACGTAGAGCGCGCCGAGGATGTGCTCCTTGAGGCGCAGCGGCACGCAGATCAGCGAGCGCACTTCCAGGGCCATGATCGACTTGGACCCGCTGATCTCGGTCTGCGCGTCGGTCGTCAGCATCGGCTCGCCGCTCTGCGTCACGCTGTCCAGCACGGAGCGCGAGATCAGTCTCGACGGGTCGCCCTCATGGTCAATGTCGGCCTTGTCGCGATTGCGCGCCACCTTGACGTCCAGGGTGCCGTCGTGCACCAGGATCAGGAATCCGCGTTCGGCCTTGATCAGCTCGACGCCCTTGTCCACGATCGTTTCCAGGATCGTTGCCTTGTCGAGTTCGCTGTTGAGGGCCTTGGTGATCTCGATGAGCGCCGCGAGGTTGCGCAGCTTGTGGCCAGTGACGCGCTGCGAGTCGTAGGCGTACTCGGTCTGCGGGGTCTCGGCGTCGCCGTGCGGCATCGGCCGGGCGGCGCCCTCGTCGGGCGTGAAGGACAGCACGGTCCCGCCGAGCTGAATGCGATCGCCGTCGCGCAGGACGTGCTCGGTCACCACGATGTTGTTGACGAACGAGCCGTTGAAGCTGCCGAGGTCGCGCAGGATCCAGTCCGCGCCCCTGCGGCGGAACTCGCAGTGCCGGCGCGACAGGCCGGGGTCGTCCAGCGACAGCGCGTTGCCCGGTGCGCGGCCAACGCTGGTCGGGTCGTCGCGCAGCTCGAAGACCCGCTGCGGGTCCCCACTGAGAATGGTCAGCGTCGCCAAGGTCGTGGGTGTCAGCGGGCGTAGATGCTGGCCAGCCAGATGTGTGCCAGCGTGTCTACCACGCGCGCTTCGGGGATGGCCGGGTCCTCGGCGGTGAATGTCGCAGTCATAACCCGTTCATTCAACAGGTTCAGCGCGACGGACAACTCCTCGGCCGGCACGGTGGCGGGCGCCGCGCCGCGCTGACGCTCCGCCTTGATCGCCGCCGTGGTGTAGGCGATCCACCTCCGCATGAGCGCCGACCACAGATGGTGGACCTCGGGGTTGGCTTTCGCTGCCGCACCGGCCACCGCGACCGCCCGGTGCGACCCGGACATGTCGAAGAATGCCGCGACGCGGTCCCGCCACAGTGTCGCCGGGTCGCCGGACAGTTTGCCCCCGAGCGCCTGGAGGGCCGCGTTTGCCCTGTTGTTCATCTGATCGAGCAGCGACAGCAGCACTGCATTCTTGGAAGGGAAGTAGAAGTAGAAGGTCGGCCGGGAGATGCCCGCGCCCTTTGCTAAATCGTCAACGGAGAAGTCGGCCAGCGGTCGCTCTCCCAGGAGCCGTTCGGCGGTGGCGAGGATGGCCTGTTCGCGGCCGTCGCCCACGAGGTGTGCTGAACGGCGGCCCCGGGAGGCATGCAGGTAGCCGACCCGCGTCGGGAGGTTGGGCACAGCTAACTACCATAACCAAGCGACGTCGATTGTCAACGATGCGTTGATCGCACCCGATACTACGTTGATTCGACTCAACGTGGCATCAACGTGGCGTTCAAAACTATCGATGAACTGCTAATTTAGCCGGATGGTCAACTTGTTATGGCTGATAGGTTCGGCGTCTGACCCGATCCTTTTGGGCGCCCGCCTGGGTGCGCGACGATGACGAGTGGATGTCTGGCAAACCGCGATGCTCCGAAAAATCTCTGCAGAGGGCTTCGTCGGCGAGCGCCCGCCGCGGATCTAGCGGCTGCTCGTGACTCTGCACATTATTTTCACAACTCTAGTTGTGTAAACTTTGGCGCATTAGTTCTGCGATCCGAAGGGCGGGTCGTCCCGCGTAAGTCCATAATGGGGCCTTGCTCGCCGAAAGCCGGTCGGGCGGACCGCCATCGGGGGAACCGGGTGGGGCGGCCCAGTTCGGTGCGGTCGGCCCTGGCTCGGCAGACGCACCTCTGGTGGCCGCGCCGGCTCGGGGCCGTCGACTGTCGTCAAGGAGCGTGAAGTCATCAGGTCGCCCGGAGAACGCGCCAGCCGCCGTCTTAAGGTGCTGCGGATTTTGCGCGCGTCGCCTGCTCCGATGGGCATCATCGCCATCGCCGACGAACTGGGCGTACACCCCAACACGGTCCGGTTCCACCTGGACAGCCTGGTGGCCGCCGGCCATGTGGTGCACGTGGAGCCCGGTCGCAAAGGTCCAGGGCGCCCGGCGCTGATGTTCCAGGCCGTCCGACAGATGGACCGGGGTGGGACGCGGCATTACCGGATGCTTGCCGAGATCCTCAGCGAGGCCCTTGCCGCCGAAGCCAATTCGAGCGCCAAGGCCGTCGCCGCGGGGCTGGCGTGGGGGCTCAGCGGGCCGGAGTCGGGGCTGGAATCGACACCGGGCGATGCCGTGAGCGCGGACGAGTCGATCGACCGCCTGGTCGCGATGCTCGACGACCTCGGATTCGCCCCCGAGCGCCGCGTCGCCAACGGGGAGCACCAGATCGGCCTGCGACACTGCCCGTTTCTGGAGCTGGCCGAAACGCGCGCCGACATCGTTTGCCCGGTCCACCTGGGGCTCATGCGGGGAGCCATGGAAGCCTGGGGGGCGCCGGTGTCGGTCGAAGAGCTCGAAGCGTTCGTCGAACCGGATCTGTGCGTGGTCCGCTTGGCGATGAGCACCGGCAAGTGAGTACCGGGGCGGCGGTCGCCGTCGCCATCACCTTCGTGTGGCTTGGCATGGTGCTCGGCATCTCGTTCCTGGAGGCGCCGCTGAAGTTCCGGGCGCCCAACGTGACGCTGCCGATCGGGCTCGGCATCGGCCGCTTGGTCTTCCGTGCGCTCAACACCGTGGAGGTGGTCTTCGCCCTCGTCGTGGTGACGATCTTGGCGGTCGGCCCGACGCCGGTGCGGGTCACCGCGGCCTTCGCCATCGCGGTCGCCGCCCTGGCCATTCAGTTGATCGCGGTACGCCCGGGGTTGGCCCGTCGTTCCGACCGGGTGCTCGCCGGACTGGACGCGCCCCGCTCCCGCGCTCACTACGCCTACGTCGGTTTGGAGTCGGTCAAGGTGGTTGCCTTGGTGACGGCGGGGATACTCCTACTCAGCGGTTGAGACTCCTCAGCACGGCCGACTACCAGACAAAGGACGTACCGATGGAAAGTATTTCGCTGACCAGCCTGGCCGCCGAATTGTTGGAAAAGCTTGCGGAGGAACAAAAGTCGCACAGCGGACGCGCGGCGCACACCATCCACGGCGGTCACACCCACGAACTGCGGCAGACCGTGCTGGCCCTGCTCGCCGGTCACGACCTGTCCGAACACGACAGCCCCGGTGAGGCGACGCTGCAGATTCTGCAGGGTCACGTGCGCCTCACCACCGGCGGCGACGCATGGGACGGCAAGGCCGGGGACTATGTCGCGATTCCGGCGGAACGCCATGCCCTGCATGCGGTCGAGGATTCGGTGGTCATGCTGACCGTGCTGAAGTCGCTGCCCGCGGCTCAGTAGTCATGTTCACAGCCTGGTCACGCAGTTTCGGCCTGCGGGTGCCGATCGTCAACGCGCCGATGGGTGGGGTGGCCGGCGGCCGGTTGGCCGCGGCGGTGACCGCCGCTGGCGGGCTGGGCATGATCGGCATGGGCAGCGCCGCGACCAGGGAGTTGCTGAAAGCCGAGCTAGCGCACGTGAGCGAAACACCCGGAATCGGCTTCGGAATCGGTCTGGTGGATTGGGTGATGCGTAACCAGGCCGGGCTGCTGGAGGATGCACTGGCGGCGCGGCCGGCGCTCTTGTCCGTCAGCTTCGGTACCGACTGGTCGTGGGTGGCGGCTGCGCGCGACGCCGGAATCACCACCACCACACAGGTATACGACGGCGATGGGGCCCGCGAGGCTGTGGACGCCGGCGTCGACATCCTGGTCGCGCGTGGGTCCGAGGGTGGTGGGCATGGCGATGTGCGGCTGGCGACGCTGCCGTTGCTGGACACGGTTTTGGATGCCGTGTCGGTTCCGGTGCTGGCCGGCGGCGGTGTCGCGTCGGCACGAAGCCTGGCCGCGGTGCTGGCCGCCGGTGCGAGCGGAGCATGGGTGGGCACCCGGCTGGCGGCGTGCCGGGAGGCACTGACGGGCGACGGCAGTCGTCGGGCCCTGATCGGGGCACGGGCGAGCGACACCAGGATCACCCGGGTCTTCGACGTCGCCCAGGGCCGGCCCTGGCCGGCCCGGTTCCCGTCGCGCGTGCTGGCGAATGACTTCCTGGCGCGCTGGGCGGGCCGGGAGGATGCGCTTGCCGCGGATCAGCCGGCCCGTGACGAGCTGGCCGCCTCGATCGCCGACGAGGACCCGGGGGTCGCGCCCGTCGCCGCGGGCCAGGGTGTCGAGATGATCGACGATGACGCGCCGGTCGCCGAGATCATCGAGAAGATGTGCTCGGGCGCGGCGAAGTTGCTCGCCACCTGGGGGTGACCGTCGCGCTGGCGTGACGTTCGGCGGCGACGGTCGCGCTGGCGTGACGCTCGGCGGGGTCGAGGGGGCGGGTGGCGTGCAGGGGGACTCGCGCGACGGCCGCTCTAGCGTGACGTTCGGCGGCGACGGTCGCGCTGGCGTGACGCTCGGCGGGGTCGAGGCGGCTGGCGTAGGGCGGTGGCGGCAGCTAACCGGGCAAGCGCATCACACCGCGCGCAGGTAGCGCCTGGCGATGATCCGCTGGGCGGCCCTGACGAACGGTCCGCCGAGCTTGACCCACCAGGTCCCGGGCCGGGAGAACGCCGTCACCTCCGCGTACACCGCGTCAGTGTTCGGGTCGTAGCGCACGGCGAACCGTTCCTCACCGCACTCCGGATGTCCCGGCAGGGTGCCGTAGGCGAATCCGCGGACGTCGGGCTCGTCGACCACGTACACCACCCGGCACGGCGCCGACAGGATGCCCATCATCTTTACTATCAGCACCGCGGCGACAACGGCGGTCTCGGAGCTTGTCTTGACCGTCAGGCCAGACACGCGCTGCATGCGCCAGTGCAGCACCGCATCGCCCGCCTGCTCGAAACGCTTTCGGCCCGTGCCGATCTGGGCCGATACTGCGAGGTGGTGATATCCCGGCGGTAGCTGGCCGGCTGCGGTCGCGCCCACTTCCGGGTAGGTGAGGGGAAGGTTGGCGAGCGTGTCGAGGTTCACCCGCTCAGCTTGCCACGGCTGGGTGCAGCCAGATGCGCCCCCGGGTTTCCGGCGTACGGTCGTAGAAGTGACCACACAGACTGTTGCAGCGGCGTCCGGAACGTTCACTCTCGGCGGCGATTTGACCGTCAACCGCCTCGGGTTCGGCGCAATGCGCCTGACCGGTAAGGGCGTGTGGGGCCCGCCCGCCGACCTCGACGAATGCATCCGGGTGTTGCGGCGCGCCGTCGAACTGGGCGTCAACTTCATCGACACCGCGGACTCCTACGGCCCGTACATCTCCGAGCGGCTCATCCGCAAGGCGTTGCATCCCTACGACGGGGTGGTGATCGCGACCAAGGCGGGGCTGTTGCGCACTGGCCCGGATGTCTGGATCCCGCTGGGTAATCCGAGTTACCTACGCCAGGAGCTCGAGATGAGCCTGCGTCGGCTGCGCGTCGACACCATCGACCTGTTCCAGCTGCACCGCGTCGACCCGAACTTCCCGCTCGCCGACCAGGTGGGCGAGCTGCTCACGTGCAAGAACGAGGGCAAGATCCGCCACATCGGTCTGTCGGAGGTCGACGTCGATCAACTCAAGGCGGCCCAGCAGATCACCGAGATCGTGTCGGTGCAGAACATGTACAACCTGGCGGCCCGCGGCTCGGAGCCGTTGCTGGACTTCGCGACCAGTCAGGGCATCGGCTTCATTCCGTGGTTCCCGCTGGCCGCCGGACCGCTGGCCGCTCCGGACGGACCGCTGCAACGCATCGCCGCCGACCATGACGCCACACCGGGGCAGCTGGCGCTGGCCTGGCTGCTGAAGCGCTCGCCGGTGATGTTGCCGATCCCGGGCACTTCGCGGGTTGCGCACCTGGAGGAGAACGTCGCCGCAGCCGAGATCACCCTGACCGACGCCGAGTTCGAGGCCATATCGGCTGCGGCCGCTCAGTAGGCCGCGCAGTAGACAGCGCCGGGTAGCCCGCCGCGCCGTGCGACCCAATACGGTGTGGGAGTGGCCGGCGACCATCACATACACCCCGGCGGTGGTTTCAATCCGCCCGAACCGACGACCAAGGGCGGCCCCGATTACGGCAGATTCATCGACGGTGTGCGCAAGATGCAGGACCACGCCCGCGCCGTCGATGCGCCCGACGGGGTGATCACCGAGGCCGCGGACCTGCTGGAGAAGGTGTCGGCCCTGCTGAGCCCGTTCGACGCCGACGAATGGGAGTCGCCGTCCGGCCGCCGGATGGACCTGCCGGTGCGCGGCAACATCCTGACGATCCCGATGGCGGTGCGGAAAGCGCCGCGAGAGGGAGAAGCCGGCCGGATCCAGGGGTCGGCGCGGTTCGCGCGGTTTCACCTGGGACGCAACGGCGCGGTGCACGGCGGGGCGCTCGGGATGTTGTTCGACACCGTGCTCGGGCTGACGTCGTCGTTGCTCACCGGCGGCCCGCGGCAACGCACCGCCTACCTCACCATCAATTACCGTCACATCGTGCCGATCGAGAAGGAGACTGCAGATCGACGCGGGGATCGACCGGGTGGAGGGGCGCAAGATCTTCGTCTCGGGCCGGCTGAGCGACGGCGACACCCTGCTGACCGAAGCCGACGCGTTGTTCGTGCGGCTCAAGCCCGGCCAGCCGTGAGGCTGTCGGTCGAATCGCGTCCCGATAGCATTGCAACGGCTAATCCCACACAACCAACCCCTGGAGACCCGATCCGATGAGCGCCCCCGTGCATCCTTCCCCAGCAGCCCCGATCCGGGTTCCTGCCGGGACGACCGCGGCCGCCGCCGTCGGGGAAGCCGGGTTGCCGCGGCGGGGAACGCCCGACGCGATCGTGGTGGTGCGCGACGCCGAGGGCAAGCTGCGTGATCTGAGTTGGGTGCCCGACGCCGACGCCGACGTCATCCCCGTGGCTGCCAACACCGACGACGGTCGCAGCGTCATCCGGCATTCGACCGCGCACGTGCTGGCCCAAGCCGTCCAAGACCTTTTCCCGCACGCCAAACTCGGCATCGGGCCACCCATCACCGACGGCTTCTACTACGACTTCGACGTGGCGGAACCGTTCACGCCGGAGGATTTGGCGACGCTGGAAAAGCGGATGCGCCAGATCGTCAAGGACGGCCAGCTGTTCGACCGGCGCGTCTACGACTCCAAAGACCAGGCGCTCGAAGAGCTGGCCAACGAGCCCTACAAGTTGGAACTCGTCGACGACAAGTCCGTCGGGACCGAGATGATGGCCGAAATAATGGAGGTCGGGGGCGACGAGCTGACCGCCTACGACAACCTCAATCCTCGTACCCGGCAACGGATCTGGGGCGACTTGTGCCGCGGCCCGCACATTCCGACCACCAAGCACATCCCGGCGTTCAAGCTGACCAGAAGCTCCGCCGCTTACTGGCGGGGTGACCAGAAAAACGCCAGCCTGCAACGCATTTACGGCACCGCGTGGGAGTCGCAGGAGGCGCTCGACAAGCATCTGGAGCTCATCGAAGAGGCGCAGCGCCGCGACCACCGCAAGCTCGGGGTGGACCTGGACCTGTTCAGCTTCCCCGACGAAATCGGTTCCGGCTTAGCGGTTTTCCACCCGAAGGGTGGCATCGTGCGTCGCGAGCTGGAGGACTACTCGCGGCGCAAGCACGCGCACGCCGGCTACCAGTTCGTCAACACCCCGCACATCACCAAGGCGCAGCTGTTCCACACCTCGGGGCACCTGGATTGGTATGCCGACGGCATGTTCCCGCCGATGCACATCGACGCGGAATACAACGCGGATGGCTCGGTCCGCAAGCCCGGCCAGGACTACTACCTCAAGCCGATGAACTGCCCGATGCACTGCTTGATCTTCCGTTCGCGCGGGCGGTCCTATCGCGAACTTCCATTGCGGCTCTTCGAGTTCGGCACGGTCTACCGCAACGAGAAGTCCGGAGTGGTGCACGGGTTGACCCGGGTGCGCGGCCTGACCATGGACGACGCGCACATCTTCTGCACCCGCGACCAGATGCGCGACGAGTTGCGTTCGCTGCTGCGGTTCGTGCTCGACCTGCTCGGCGACTACGGCCTCACCGAGTTCTACCTCGAACTGTCCACCAAAGACCCGGAAAAGTTCGTCGGCTCGGACGAGGTCTGGGAGGAAGCCACCAGCGTGCTGGCCGAGGTGGGCGCCGAATCCGGCCTGGACTTGGTGCCGGACCCAGGTGGCGCGGCGTTCTATGGGCCGAAGATCTCGGTGCAGGTCCGCGACGCGCTGGGCCGCACCTGGCAGATGTCGACAATCCAACTCGACTTCAACTTCCCGGAGCGTTTCGAGCTCGAATACACCGCCGCCGACGGTTCGCGGCAGCGGCCGGTGATGATCCACCGTGCGCTGTTCGGGTCGATCGAGCGGTTCTTCGGCATCCTCACCGAGCACTACGCTGGGGCGTTCCCGGCGTGGCTGGCGCCGGTTCAGGTGGTCGGCATCCCGGTCGCCGATGAGCACATCGACTACCTGGAAGATGTTGCCGGGCAACTGAAGTTGCATGGGGTACGGGTTGAGGTTGATGTCAGCGACGATCGGATGGCCAAGAAGATCGTCAACCACACCAACCAGAAAGTGCCGTTTATGTTGCTGGCCGGCGATCGCGACGTGCAGGCCGGGGCGGTTAGCTTCCGCTTCGGTGACCGCACGCAGATCAACGGCGTGCCCCGCGACCGCGCGGTCGCGGCCATCGTGGATTGGATCGCGGGCCGCCAGAATGCAACTCCCACAGCTGAACTGATGAAGGTAGCCGGCGGTGAGTGACGGTGACTGAAAAGGGGAGCGGCGACGAGCACGTCGACGGTGCCGACCGTAGCATCTTGGACAGGGGCGTCGGCGAGGCCGATCACCTGCAGCGGCTGTGGACGCCGTACCGGATGACGTACCTGGCCGAGGCACCGATCACGCGCGACCCGAACTCCTCGGCAGGGTCCTCGCAGCCGTTCACGGACATTCCGCAAATGCCCGACGAGGAAGGCCTGGTCGTCGCGCGGGGCGAGACCGTCTACGCCGTGCTGAACCTCTATCCGTACAACCCCGGGCATCTGATGGTGGTGCCCTATCGTCGGGTCTCCGAGCTCGAAGACCTCACCGGCCCCGAGAGCAACGAGCTGATGGCGTTCACCCAGAAGGCGATTCGCGTCATCAAGGGCGTGTCGCGGCCGCACGGTTTCAACGTCGGCATGAACCTGGGGACGTCGGCGGGGGGATCGCTGGCCGAGCACCTGCATTTGCACGTGGTACCGCGGTGGGGCGGCGACGCAAATTTCATCACCATCATCGGCGGCTCCAAGGTGATCCCGCAGTTGCTGCGCGACACCCGACAGCTGCTTGCCTCCGAGTGGGCCAAACAGCCATGAGCCAGCGAAGGCGACGCGAGTGAGGATCGCAGCGAGGAACGAGCGAGGACCGGAGCGAGCGGGAGCCGAGCCATGAGCCAGCGAAGGCGACGTGAGTGAGGATCGCAGCGAGGAACGAGCGAGGACCGGAGCGAGCGGGAGCCGAGCCATGAGCCAGCGAAGGCGACGCGAGTGAGGATCGCAGCGAGGAACGAGCGAGGACCGGAGCGAGCGGGAGCCGAGCCATGAGCAAGTTGCCCTTCCTGTCCCGGGCGGCGTTCGTGCGGGTCACCGCCCCGGTTGCCCGGGCGGCGCTTCGGATCGGACTTACCCCCGACAGCATCACCATCGTGGGCACCACCGCGACGGTGGCAGGGGCGCTGACGCTGTTCCCGATGGGCAAGCTGTTTCCCGGCGCCTGCGTGGTCTGGTTCTTCGTGGTGTTCGACATGCTCGACGGCGCGATGGCCCGGGAACGCGGTGGCGGCACCCGCTTTGGCGCGGTGCTGGACGCGGCCTGCGACCGGATCAGCGACGGCGCGGTGTTCTGCGGGCTGCTGTGGTGGATCGCGTTTCACATGCGCGACATGCCGCTGGTGGTGGCGACGCTGATCTGCCTGGTCACCTCGCAGGTGATCTCCTACATCAAGGCCAGGGCGGAGGCCAGCGGGCTGCGCGGCGACGGCGGGATCATCGAGCGGCCGGAACGGTTGATCATCGTGCTGACGGGCACCGGCGTGTCGGACTTTCCGTTTGTGCCCTGGCCGCCGGCACTGCCGTTGGGCATGTGGCTGCTGGCGGTGGCCAGCGTGATCACCTGTGGGCAGCGGTTGTATGCAGTGCGGACCTCGCCCGGGGCCACCGAGCGGCTAGCCATGACTCCCGGGGCTCCCGGTGCTTCCGGTTCGGCCAACGAGGGAACGGGCGAGCAGTGATCCCGACACCGTCGCGTCTCAACGTCATCTCCGCGCCCCGTCGACTGGTGACCCAGACGGCGACCGACTGGGCGTACGCGGCGGGCTGGATGGCGGTGCGATCGATGCCAGAGTTCGCCGCCCGCACCGCATTCGACACCGGGGCCCGCTATGCCGCCCGGCACGGCGGGCCGGATCAGCTGCGCAAGAACCTGGCCCGCGTCCTCGGTGTGCAGCCGGCTGCGGTGCCCGACTCGCTGATGCGCGCCGCGCTGGAATCGTACGGCCGCTACTGGCGCGAGGCGTTCCGGCTGCCGACGATGGACCACCGTGCGCTGGCCCGCAAGATCGACAAGACTTTCCGCGGCGCTGACTTCATTGACGCGGCCGTCGCCACGGGCCGCGGAGCCGTCCTGGCGTTGCCGCACAGCGGTAACTGGGACATGGCCGGGGTGTGGCTGGTGCAGACGCGCGGCACCTTCACCACCGTCGCCGAGCGGCTCAAGCCCGAGTCGCTGTACCGGCGCTTCATCGACTACCGCGAAAGCCTGGGCTTCGAGGTGCTGCCGCTGTCCGGCGGTGCCCGCCCACCCTTCGACGTGCTGTGCGAACGGCTGCGAAGCGGCGGGGTGGTGTGCCTGATGGCCGAGCGCGACCTCACCCGCACCGGCGTTCAGGTCGACTTCTTCGGCGAGCCGACCCGGATGCCCGCGGGGCCGGCCAGGCTCGCGATCGAGACCGGAGCGGCACTGTGTCCGGCGCACTGCTGGTTCGAGGACGACGGTTGGCCGGTCGAGATCCACCCCCCGCTGGACACCAGCAGCGGCGATGTCGGCGCCATCACTCAGGCGCTGGCCGACCAGTTTGCCGTGGGCATCGCCGCATACCCCGCCGATTGGCACATGCTGCAGCCGCAGTGGCTCGCCGATCTGTCCGCTGAAAGGCGGGCCAGGCTGGCCGGGCCGACAACATGGCCCGGCTGAAGGGGACCTGATGCGGATCGGGATGGTCTGTCCGTACTCGCTCGACGTGCCGGGCGGGGTGCAGTCCCACGTCTTGCAGCTGGCCGAGGTGATGATCGCCCGCGGTCACCAGGTCAGCGTGCTGGCGCCGGCTTCGCCCGAGACCGCGCTGCCCGAATACGTCGTCTCCGCGGGCCGAGCCATCCCGATTCCCTACAACGGTTCGGTGTCGCGGCTGCAGTTCAGCCCGGCGGTACACGGCAGGGTCAGGCGCTGGCTGTCGGAAGGCGAATTCGACGTGCTGCATCTGCACGAACCGAACGCACCCAGCCTGTCAATGTGGGCGTTACGGGTGGCCGAGGGGCCGATCGTGGCGACATTTCACACCTCGACTACCAAGTCGCTGACCCTGAGCGTCTTCCAGGGCGTGCTGCGGCCCTGGCACGAGAAGATCGTCGGCCGGATTGCGGTGTCCGATCTGGCCCGGCGCTGGCAGATGGAGGCGCTGGGATCCGACGCGGTGGAGATCCCCAACGGGGTCGACGTCGAGTCGCTGGAGTCCGCGCCACTGCTGGACGGGTATCCGCGGCCGGGCAAGACGGTCCTGTTCCTGGGCCGCTACGACGAGCCCCGCAAGGGGATGGCGGTGCTGCTCGAGGCGATGCCGGAGGTGGTGGAGCGCTTTGGCGACGTCGAGTTGCTGATCGTCGGCCGCGGTGACGAAGATGACCTTCGCGCGCAGGCAGCCGCATTGGCGGGTGGGCCAGGCGGATTGGTCGAGCACATCCGTTTCCTCGGCCAGGTGGACGACGCGGGGAAGGCCTCGGCGATGCGCAGCGCCGACGTGTACTGCGCGCCCAACATTGGCGGCGAGAGCTTCGGCATCGTCCTGGTAGAGGCGATGGCGGCCGGCACGGCCGTGGTGGCCAGTGACCTGGACGCGTTCCGGCGCGTGCTCTGCGACGGCGAAGTCGGCAGCCTGGTCCCGGTCGGTGACGCTTCGGCGCTCGCCGCGGCGCTGATCGCGGTGCTGGAGGACGACCTGCTGCGGGAACGCTACGTGGCTGCCGCGGCCAAAGCGGTTCTTCGCTATGACTGGTCGGTGGTGGCCAGCCAGATCCTGCGGGTATACGAGACGGTTGCCGGGTCGGGCGTCAAGGTTCAGGTGGCGAGTTGATCACCTGGTTGGTGGCGGCCGCCGTGCTCGTGGTCGCGTTTTTGACCGTCGCCGGCATGTGGGCGTATCGCACGGCGCACCGGCTGGACCGGTTGAACGTCCGCTATGACCTGTCGTGGCAGGCGCTGGACGGCGCGCTGGCGCGGCGCGCGGTGGTGGCCCGTGCGGTCGCGATCGACGCCTACGGCGGAGCTCCGGCCGGGCGCCGATTGGCGGCGCTCGCCGATGCCGCCGAGTGCGCGCCGCGGCATACCCGCGAGGCGTGCGAAAACGAGCTCTCGGCCGCGCTGGCGATGGTCGATCCGGCCTCGCTGCCCGCGGGCCTGATCGCGGAGATGGCCGATGCCGAAGCCCGGGTCCTGCTGGCCCGACGGTTCCACAATGACGCCGTCCGCGATACCCTGGCGCTCGCGGAGCGAGGCATGGTGCGCGCCCTGCACCTCGGTGGAACAGCAAGACTGCCAAGCTATTTCGAGATCGTCGAGCACCCGCACGCGTTGGCGCACGGCGATCACGGCGTGCTCAACCACCGCACCTCCGCGCGGGTGGTGCTGCTGGATGACACCGGCGCGGTGCTGTTGCTGTGCGGGTCGGATCCGGCGATCATCGACGGCCCGAACAAGTCGGCGCCGCGGTGGTGGTTCACCGTCGGCGGCGAGGTGCGGCCGGGCGAACGGCTGGCCGAGGCCGCCGCCCGCGAACTGGCCGAGGAAACGGGCCTGCGGGTGACGCCGGCCGAGATGGTCGGGCCCGTCTGGCGGCGCGACGAGGTATTCGAGTTCAACGGCTCGCTGATCGACAGCGAGGAGTTCTACCTGGTGCACCGCGCCCGGCGGTTCGAGCCATCGGCCACGGGGCGCAGCGAGCTGGAACGCCGCTACATTCACGGGGCCCGCTGGTGCGACGCCGACGACATCGCGGAGCTGGTCGCCGCCGGTGAGCAGGTCTACCCGCTGCAACTCGCCGAGCTGCTGCCCTCGGCAAACGAACTGGCCGACCGACTGGCGGATGCCGCACTGGCCGGCAACGAGGCCGGCAACGACGTCCTCGCCGGCGCGCTTCGGCCCATCCGCTGAGATTCCCACCGCGAGCTGCTCGCCAAAGGTGAGCGAGCTCACCTTTGTGCGCCCTTGTATTGATTAGACCTGTCTGTCTAATATCAGTGCATTAGACAGACAGGTCTAATCAATCCGATTCCAGCCACACAAGGAGTGCTCATGCCCGAGCAGCCCAGCAACCCAGTCCGGCCGCCTCGATCCCTGGTGACCGGCGCAACATCCGGCATCGGCCGGGCGGTGGCGTTCGCGCTCGCCGACTCCGGTCACGAGGTGATCGTGCACGGTCGCGATGCCGTCCGCGGTGCCGAGACCGTCAACGCCATCAAGGATCGCGGCGGGCGGGCCCGTTTCGTAGCCGCGGACTTGGCCGAGCCCGCCGACGTCGCCGCGCTGATCGCCGCGGCCGGTTCGATCGACGTGCTGGTCAACAATGCCGGCTACTCCTGGTTCGGTCCGACCGACCAACTTGACGACGCCAGCTTCGACGCTCTGTTCGCCGCGAATGTGCGAGGCGCCTACCGTCTGGTCGCCGGGCTGGCTCCCGGGATGGCCGAACGGGGCCACGGCAGCATCGTCAGCGTCGACAGCATGGCCGGCCACATCGGGGTGTCGGGCGCGGCGGCGTACGGCGCGACCAAAGCCGCCCTGACGGCGATGAGCCGGGCATGGGCCGTCGAGTACAGCCCCGCCGGTGTGCGGGTCAACACGGTCGCGCCCGGACCGGCCTACACCGGAGGCGCCGACGACGTCCTGATCACCGGCCTGGGCAAGACCACACTGCTGGGCCGCGCCGCCCAGCCGGAGGAAATCGCCGACGTGATCGCATTCCTGGTGTCCGACAGGGCCAGCTACATCACCGGCGCCGTCATCCCCGTCGACGGCGGGCGCACCGCGATATGAGTGCCAGAACCGAAACCGCAGAAGACCTCAGAAGACCTCAGAAAACCGCAGAAAGAAGGGAAACGAACATGACCGACACGTACCTGCCCAGCCCAACCGACCACATCCGGGATCAGGTGGCCCGCTACGAGGCCAGCGACGGAGCGGATGGGGGAACGATGGAGGGCCGGCCGGTCGTCATTCTGACGACAATCGGCGGCCGGACGGGCGCGGTCCGCAAGAGCCCGCTGATCCGCATCCCGGACGGCGCCAACTACATCGCCGTCGCGTCCAACGCGGGGGCACCCGCGCACCCGGCCTGGTACCGCAACCTGACCGTCCACCCGGAGGTCTGGGTGCAGGATGGCGCGGTAGCGCGACGGCTGCGCGCCCGCGAGGTGTCCGGCGCCGAGAAGGCCCGGGCGTGGGGGATCGCCGAACAGCACTGGCCGCACTTCCCCGAATACCGCGCCAAGGCCGGCGCGCGGGAAATCCCCGTCGTCGTCCTCGAGCCGATTGTCGACTAATCTAGGACTAATCTAGACAGACCTGTCTACACAGGGAATCTGTGGGGAAGGAGCCGGGGAGCCGTGCCGGATACCGCACCGACGCTCGAAGCCCCGCGCGGGGCCCGTAAGGGCTCCGCGCGGGAGCGGCTGCTGGCGGCGGCCAACGAGCTGTTTTACGCCGAGGGCGTCCAGACGGTCGGGATCGACCGGGTCATCGAGCACGCCGGGGTGGCGAAGGGATCGCTCTACAACACCTTCGGTAGCAAGGAAAACCTGGTCCGGGCCTACCTCGAGGACCGCCACGGAGCGACGATGGCCGGGATAAAGCGCGCCGTGGAACGGCACAGCGATCCGCGCCGGCGCCTCATGGCGGTGTTCGACGCGCAGGCCGAACTCTTCGCCGAGCCGAACTTTCGCGGCTGCGCCTTCATCACGGCCAGCGCCGAGGCTCCTGACGGTGGTTTGATCCAGCAGGCGGCCGACGACTACCGCCGCGAGATCCGTGCGTTGCTCACCGAACTCGCGCGCCAAGCCGGTGCCGCAGACCCGGCGCTGCTGGGCCGCCAGCTGCAGCTGCTCTACGACGGCAGCGGGCTCGGCGCGCGGATGGACCGCGAACCGAGTGCTGCCACCGACGCCAAGGCTGCCGCCGAGGTTCTTCTCGACGCCGCCATCCGCTGAGCCGCGGCGTGCCCGCACGGGAAAATTGGCTCAATGTGGTTGCGCGACACTGGGATTGGCCTGCCGGTTCATCAAATGTGCAGCAACCCCACGTCGGCCTGCGCGTTGTCGACGCCCAGCATGGCACCCTGCCGCAGGTCGGCGGCAACCGCGGCCGGATCGATGTGCGGGGCCAACCCGAACGGCGCCGAGACATCCTGGTAAGCGCCACGGTCGTAGCCCAACTCGACCAGCACCCGCAGGTCCGGCTGGAGCAGGTCGGCCAGTGGGTTTCCCACCAGGGGAATGGCACGCAGCGGTTCCAGCAGCGGCAGATTCTGGGTGGGGATGAGGACGTAGGTGGTCAGGGTATCGGCCGGCGACACCGGCTGGACTACGCCCGACGCGATCTGGGTCGCCGTCACGGCGTTGTACGCCGAGTGCACGAAAAAGAAGCCCGCGAGGGCGTTGGCGTCCGCCAAGAGATTGAGCGGGTACTGCGGGACATCGGCGAGGCCGTCGTATTGGAGCGCGTAATCGATGGTGGGGTAGGCGTTGACGGGCGTCGCGCCGGAAGCCGTCAAGCCCAGGAACGGTATGGAGATGCCGCCAAGACGCGCGATGAGGCCGCCGTCGGGTCGCTGGGGATTGCCGGTCAGCACGAACGACAGCTCGTCAGTCCCCGGCCGCAGGGCGGCTGGCAGGGTTTCCAGCTGGCGCATTTCGAGCGTGGCGATCATGGCGCTCTGGGAGGTGCCGGAGACGACCGTGTGAACGCCCAGCGCGTGCTGCGCCATGATCGCGGCGTCCAGATTCTTGACGCCCTGGGCCACGGACGCGTCGAAGGTCAGGCTGCCGAGCCCGGTGACTGGAAAAAGCTTCTCGGGCGTGACCAGGAACTGCGGGGTGTAGGCGGGGTAAGTCGCAGACAAGAATCGCTCGGCGGCCGCCACGTCGCCGGGCCGGGGCAGCGGGTTCAATCCGGTCCCGCCCATGATCAGCGCCGTTTCCGACGGCAGGCCGGAACCCACCTGGGCTTCCGGAATGAGCCCGACGCCGACGTTGCCGTTGCCGGGGAGCCCGAAGCCGATGAATCGGTTGCCGGTGTTCCCGATGCCGATGTTCGCGTCGCCGATGTTGTAGAAGCCGACGTTTCCGTTGCCGATGTTCGCGTTGCCGATGTTGCCGTTGCCGGTGTTTCCGTTGCCGATGTTGTTGACGCCTACGTTCCCGTTGCCCACGTTGAAGGTGCCGGCGCGCAAATCCACGCTGATCGCCGGGAGCTGCTGCCACGGTGTCAATTGCGCGGCCGCCGCCGCGGCGTCGGCGAAATAATCCGACATCGCGGCCACGTCCTGGGCCCACATCTGCTCGTAGTCGGCCTCGGCGGCCGCGATCGCCGGGGCGTTCTGCCCCAACAGGTTTGACGCCACCAGCGACACCAGCCGAATCCGGTTGGTGGCGACCGCGATTGGGTGCACCGTGCCCGCCAACCCCGCCGCGAAAGCGTTCGCCGATAGCCGGGCCTGCGCGGCCGAGTGCTGGGCCCGACCCGCCGCCGCGCTCAGCCACGCCGCGTACCCGTCGGCCGCGCGCGTCATCGCCAGCGCCGCCGGGCCCTGCCAGGACTGGCCGGCCAGCTCGGACGTCACCGCCGCGAACGAGCCCGCCGCGTCCTGCAACTCCCCGGCCAACCCGTCCCAGGCACCCGCCGCCGCGAGCATCGGGCCCATGCCCGCACCGGTGAACATGCGCGCCGAATTCACCTCCGGCGGCAACACGGCGAAATTCATCGCTACGCTCCCCACGATTCGACTTGCTCATCAGCCAGCACCGCGGAAACGTCCGTGCAACGGGCATTCCGACAGTTCAAGACCCTAGAAGAGGTTCTGGGAGAAGTTTTGGGTTTGAGCTAGAAAAATTCGTTTGTCGGACACCACTAGACTGGGCGACGAATTTCACGGGCGTTGAAGGCGTTGAAGGCGTTGAAGGAGAGTAGTGGAGAGCGCGGGACCGTCGAGCCAGGCCAACCAGACCGGAACGTCGCGAGTGAAGCGTGGCATGGCCGAGATGCTCAAGGGCGGCGTCATCATGGACGTCGTCACCCCGGAGCAGGCGCGCATCGCCGAGGGTGCCGGTGCTGTGGCGGTGATGGCGTTGGAACGGGTGCCCGCCGATATCCGCGCCCAGGGTGGGGTGTCGCGGATGAGCGACCCCGACATGATCGAGGGCATCATCGCCGCGGTCACCATCCCGGTGATGGCCAAGGCGCGTATCGGGCATTTCGTGGAGGCGCAGATCCTGCAGAGCCTGGGTGTGGACTATGTCGACGAGTCGGAGGTGTTAACTCCGGCCGACTACACCCATCACATCGACAAGTGGAAGTTCACCGTGCCGTTCGTGTGCGGGGCCACCAATCTGGGTGAGGCGTTGCGGCGCATCAACGAGGGTGCGGCGATGGTCCGGTCCAAGGGCGAGGCGGGGACCGGCGATGTGTCCAACGCGACCACGCACATGCGGGCCATTGGCGGCGAGATCCGCCGGCTGGCGTCGTTGTCGGAGGACGAGTTGTACGTTGCCGCAAAGGAATTGCAGGCGCCGTACGAGCTCGTGGTCGAGGTGGCCCGGGCGGGCAAGCTGCCGGTGACGCTGTTCACCGCGGGGGGTATCGCGACCCCGGCCGACGCGGCGATGATGATGCAGCTCGGTGCCGAGGGCGTTTTCGTCGGCTCGGGGATCTTCAAGGCCGGCGACCCCGCGCAGCGTGCCGCGGCGATCGTCAAGGCCACCACGTTTTACGACGACCCCGATGTGCTGGCGAAGGTGTCGCGCGGGCTGGGCGAGGCGATGGTGGGCATCAACGTGGAGGACGTCGCGCAGCCGCATCGGCTGGCGCAGCGCGGCTGGTAGTGGCCTGCTGGTAATAATCTTCTGTGGCGATCGAGCAGATCCTCGATCTCGAGCAACTCGAGGTCAACATATACCGCGGCAGCGTGTTCAGCCCGGAATCGGGTTTCCTGCAACGCACCTTCGGCGGTCATGTGGCCGGGCAGTCGCTGGTGTCGGCCGTGCGCACCGTCGACCCGCGCTACTCGGTCCACTCGTTGCACGGCTACTTCCTGCGGCCCGGAGATGCGCTGGCGCCCACGGTTTTTCTCGTCGAGCGCACCCGCGACGGCGGATCGTTCGCCACCAGACGCGTCAACGCCGTCCAGCACGGGGAAATCATCTTCAGCATGGGGGCGTCGTTCCAGACCCATCAGGAAGGCATCAGCCACCAGGACGACATGCCGGCGGCCCCGCCGCCCGACGGCCTGCCGGGCCTCAACTCGATCCGGGTCTTTGAAGACGCGGGGTTCAAGCAGTTCGAGGAGTGGGATGTGTGCATCGTGCCGCGGGACCGCCTAGAGCTGTTGCCCGGCAAGGCCTCCCAGCAGCAGGTGTGGTTTCGCCACCGGGACCCGCTGCCCGATGACCCGGTGCTGCACATCTGCGCGCTGGCCTACATGAGCGACCTCACGCTGCTGGGATCGGCCCAGGTCACGCACCTCGACGTGCGCGCGAACCTGCAGGTGGCGTCGCTGGACCACGCGATGTGGTTCATGCGGTCGTTCCGGGCCGACGAGTGGCTGCTCTACGACCAGTCCTCGCCTTCGGCGTGCGGCGGTCGCGCGCTCACCCAGGGCAAGATCTTCAGCCAGCGCGGTCAGATGGTCGCGGCGGTCATGCAGGAGGGGCTGACCCGCTACAAGCGGGGATTCCAGCCGGAGTGACGGCCCAATGAGTGCCGCGAGTGCCCAGTGAACGCTGCCCCCACTGTCGGGGTGTTGGCGCTGCAAGGCGACACCCGGGAACACCTCGCGGCGCTGCGCGAAGCCGGTGCGGTCTCGATGCCGGTGCGCCGCCGCAGCGAGCTCGACGCTGTGGACGCGCTGGTGATTCCCGGCGGGGAATCCACCACCATGAGCCACTTGCTTCTTGAGTTCAACCTGCTCGAGTCGTTGCGGGCGCGGCTGGCCGACGGGCTTCCGGCCTACGGCGCCTGCGCCGGGATGATCCTGCTGGCCAGCGAGATCCTCGACGCCGGCGCGGGCGGACGGGCGGCGCTGCCGCTGCGCGGGATCGATATGACCGTGCGGCGCAATGCCTTTGGGCGGCAGGTCGACTCGTTCGAGGGCGACATCGCGTTCGCCGGCCTGGCCGATCCGGTTCGCGCGGTGTTCATCCGCGCGCCCTGGGTGGAGCGCGCCGGTGACGGCGTGCAGGTGTTGGCCCGGGCCGCCGGGCACATCGTGGCGGTGCGGCAGGGCCGGATGCTCGCGACGGCGTTTCACCCGGAAATGACCGGCGACCGCCGCGTGCACCAGTTGTTCGTCGACATCGTCAGGGGCCGGGCCTAAGGCCGGCGCCGATCACAGGTCGGCGATCGCGTCGTTGAGGCCCTGCACTGCCCCCTGCTGCAGTTCGGTGGCAACGCTTCCCCAGTTGACGTGCGATCCGAACAGCCCGGCGTGGGTGGGGACATCCTGGTAGCCGGTGCGGTCGTAGCCCAGGTCGACGAGGACGCGCAGGTCCGGTTGGAGTAGGTCGGCCAGCGGGTTCCCGACGACGGGGATTGCGCGCAGCGGGTCCAGCAGCGGCAGATTCTGGGTCGGAATCAAGATGTACGTGGTCAGCGCGTCTGCGGGAGACACCGGCTGCACCGTGCCCAAAGCGACCTGTGCGGGCGTCAGTTCGCTGTAGGTGGGGTGCACGAAAACCATGCCCGCGAAGGCGTTGGCGTCGGCGAGCAGGTTGATCGGGTACTGCGGGAAGTCGGCGATGCCGTCGTATTGGAGGGCATAGTCGGTGGTCGGGTAGACGTTGGTGGGCGTCGCGCCCGCGGTCCGGAAGCCCAGCGCCTGCATGAACGGGCTGAAGGCGTTGTCGAAGCGCTCGTAGAACCCGCCGTCGGGCCGGTTGGGATTGCCGTTCAGGACGAAGGACAGTTGGCTCGTGTCCGGCTTTTGACCGGCGGGCAGCATCTCGAGGTACCGCATTTCCAGCGTGGATATGCCGGCGCTCTGCGAGTAGCCGAAGACGACGGTGTTGGTCCCGGCGGCGTATTGCGCCATGATCGCGCTGTTCAGGGCCTTGAGGCCGTCGCCCACCGACGTGGTGAAGTACGGGGGGTGCAGGCTGAAGCTGGTGAACGGCCAATACGCCTCGGGCGTGTACAGGCCTTGCGGGGTGAAGCCGGCGAACTTGGGGGCGATGAATAGGTTGTCGACGTTCGTCACGTAGGTGGGGTCGGGCTGGGGGTTTCCGGTTCCGCCCATGATCAGCGCCGTGCCGGACCCCATCGACGTCATAGTCGTCGCGATGACCTTGGCCCCGTTGGCCCCGTTGCTCAAGTTGCCCAGGTTGAGCTGTGGGAGCCATTGCGTCAACTGCGCGGCCACCGCCGAAGCCGCGCCGTGATAGCCCACCATCGCCGCGATGTCCTGGGCCCACATCTGCTCGTATTCGGCCTCGGCGGCCGCGATCGCCGGGGAGTTTTGGCCGAACAGATTGGATACCGCCAGCCACACCCGCTCAGCGCGGTTGCCCGCGACGATCACCGGGTGCACGGTGGCCGCCTGCGCCGCCTCGAACGCGCTCGCCGCTGCCCGGGCCTGAGCTGCCGTTTCCTCGGCCCGGGTCGCCGCCGCCGCGAGCCACCCGACATACCGTGCTGCCGCGCTCGCCATCGCCATCGATGCCTGACCCTGCCAACTCCCGTCGGCCAGACCGGAGATCACCGATTCGAAGGACGCCGCCGCCAGGCCCAGGTCGGTGGTCAGTCCGTCCCAGGCCATCGCCGCCGCCAGCAGCGGCCCCAACCCCGGGCCGGCATATATCCGCGCCGAATTCAGCTCCGGCGGCAAGACCGCGAAACTCGTCACTGCGTTGCTTTCTGAACGGGGTTGCTTTTCTGAGCGGGCGTTCTCGGTCGGCTACCCATCCTATGGCGCATGGCCTTTGGCGCAGGCCCTTTCGGGCCGTATGTGGAGCCGGGGGAGCGGCCGGGCCAGACGACCCGACCGTCCACGTAGACTCGTTAAGCCAAGAAATAAGAAGTATTGAGACAGTGATTGAGATAGGACGGCATGAGCGGCCATTCCAAGTGGGCCACCACTAAGCACAAAAAAGCCGTCGTCGACGCACGCCGCGGCAAGATGTTCGCGCGGCTCATCAAGAACATCGAGGTTGCGGCGCGCGTCGGTGGCGGTGACCCGGCGGGCAACCCGACGCTCTACGACGCGATCCAGAAGGCGAAGAAGAGTTCGGTGCCCAATGACAACATCGAGAAGGCGCGTAAGCGCGGCGCCGGGGAGGAAGCCGGTGGCGCCGACTGGCAGACCATTACTTACGAGGGCTACGCGCCCAACGGCGTGGCGGTGCTGATCGAGTGCCTGACCGATAACCGCAACCGAGCCGCGAGCGAGGTACGGGTGGCGATGACGCGCAATGGTGGCGCGATGGCCGATCCGGGGTCGGTGGCTTATCTGTTCTCCCGCAAAGGTCTTGTCACCTTGGAGAAGGACGGCCTGACCGAAGACGACGTGCTGACGGCGGTGCTGGATGCCGGCGCGGAGGACGTCAACGACCTGGGCGACAGCTTCGAGGTGATTTCCGAACCGGGTGATCTGGTGGCGGTGCGCACCGCGTTGCAGGATGCCGGCATCGACTACGAGTCCGCCGAGGCCAGTTTTCAGCCGTCGGTCAGCGTGCCCGTGGACCTCGACGGGGCGCGCAAGGTGTTCAAGCTGGTCGACGCACTCGAGGACAGCGACGACGTGCAGAACGTATGGACCAACGTCGACGTTTCCGACGAGGTGCTCGCCGCTCTCGACGAGGAGTAGGGCAGGATCGGCTGCGGTTAGGGAGGCCCCGGGCGATGGCGACGCATCCGCGCCGCGGGCGCGGTACCGTCGCGTGGCGAGCTGGGTCGCATGGCCCAACGTCGACGTTTCGACGACGTGTCGGCCGCCTTGTACATGGAATAAAACCCCCGCTTTAGCCGCGTTTTGGGCCGGGCGCGCCGGGCCGGCTGCGGGTTTCCTCGAACCCCGAACGTAGCCGCGGGATCGCGATACCATCTGGGCTTGCCGACAAGTTGTCTTGTCGTGCGATCGACCGGGCTGCGGTGGGTACCGCGGGAGGTGTGCGATGTCGTTTGTCATCACTGCGCCGGAGTGGGTGGCGGCGGCGGCAACTGATCTGTCGAGTATTGGTTCGGCGCTGAACGCGGCTCATAGCGCGGCGGCGGTAACCACGACCCAAGTGCTGCCGGCGGCGGCCGACGAGGTGTCGGCGGCGATCGCGTCGCTGTTCGGCACCCACGGCCAGGAATTTCAGACACTCGGCGCGCAGGCGTCGGCGTTCCATGCCCGCTTTGTGCAGGCCCTCAACGCTGCTTCGAGCTCGTATGCCAGCACCGAGGCCGCGAATGCTTCGCCGATGCAGGCGGTGGAGCGCAGTGCGATGGCTGCGATCAATGCGCCCGCGCTGGCGTTGGCGGGGCGGCCGTTGATCGGCAACGGCGCCGACGGCGCGACGGGGACGGGGGCGGCCGGCGGCGACGGCGGGATCCTGTGGGGCAACGGTGGCAATGGCGGCTCCGGGGCGGCCGGGCAAAACGGTGGGGCGGGCGGCGCGGCGGGCCTGTTCGGCAACGGCGGGTCCGGCGGGTCCGGCGGGGCGGCGGTTGGTTCTAACGCTGCAGGTAACGGCGGCATGGGCGGCTCTGCCGGGTGGGTCGGCACTGGCGGGACCGGCGGTGCGGGCGGCGCGGGCAGCACCGTCAACGCGGGTGGTACCGGTGGTGTCGGCGGGGCCGGCGGACTGTTCGGTACCGGTGGCGCCGGTGGCGCGGGCGGCGCCGGATTCACCGGCACCGCGGGTACCACCGATATCAATGGAAACGGCACGACCGGTAGCAACGGTGGCGTCGGCGGGGTCGGCGGTGCGGGCGGGACGGGCGGTACGGTGTCCGGCAACGGCGGGGTCGGCGGGGCCGGAGGGGTCGGTGGTGTCGGTGGTGCCGGTGGCGCCGGCGCAACCGGTGCCGACGCCACCACCGCGAGCGGGACCGGCAGTGCCGGCGGTCACGGCGGCACCGGCGGAGTCGGGGGTATGGGTGGCGCCGGTGGGGTCGGCGGTAGTTCCGCACACGGCAGTGCCGGTGCCGCTGGTGCGGGCGGTGCCGGCGGGGCCGGCGGCGCCGCGGGCCTTGGCGGCGATGGCGGGGCGGGTGGTGCTGGTGCCGTTGGCAGCGTCAACGGTGGGATCGGCGGCGTCGGCGGCGATCCCGGTTCGGCCGGGGCTGGTGGCGGCGGCGGCGCGGCAGGCGCCCCCGGCGGCACCGCCGGCGCGCAGGGTGCGGCAGGTACTACGGCCACCACCGGTGGCAATGGCGGCGTCGGCGGTAAGGGCGCCGACGCGACCGCCAGCAGCGCCGCCGGAAACGGAGGCACGGGCGGCGCAGGCGGGATGGTCGGCAACGGCGGGACCGGCGGCGCCGGCGGCACCGGCCTGGCCGGCGCCACGGGTCTGGCGGGCGCGGGCGCGGGCAAGGGCGGCCAAATAGGCGGCCCCGGCGGGACCGGCGGACTCGGTGGCCAAGGTGGGGTCGGTGGCACGGTCTCGGGTAACGGCGGGGCCGGTGGCGTGGGCGGCACCGGCGGCGTGGGCGGGACCGGTGGCGCCGGCATCGACGGCAACCCCGGCACCTCGGGGGGCGTAGGCCAGGCCGGTGGCGCCGGAGCCCAGGGCGGCACTGGCGGCGGCGGCGGCCAGGGCGGCATGGGCGGAACGGCCTTCACCGGGAGCACGGGCGCCGTGGGCGCCGGTGGCGCCGGTGGTGCCGGCGGAGTCGGCGGGGCTGCCGGCAACGGCGGGCGCGGTGGCGACGGTGTTGCCGGAACTCTTACCAGTATCAACGGTGGTACCGGCGGAAACGGTGGGAACGTCGGGCCCGGTGGTACCGGTGGTGTCGGCGGTCTCGACGGTTCCGGCAGCAGCAAACTCGCGGGCGCTCAGGGCGCCACCGGCAGCTCGCCGACCGGCGGCGGTAACGGCGGTGCCGGCGGCAACGGATTTGATGCCACCACCACGAGCACGACCCCGGGCAACGGCGGGCGGGGTGGAAACGGCGGCAACTACGGCAACGGGGGTAATGGCGGGACCGGCGGCGCAGGCCTGGCGGGCGGCAACGGAGCGAACGCCTCCGGCGCCGTGGACGGCGCCAGCGGCGCTCCGGGTAGCCCTGGCTCCACCGGTGGTATCGGTGGGGCCGGCGGGAGCGGCGGATCCCAAGCCGGCAACGGCGGCACCGGTGGGGTCGGCGGTGCCGGCGGTCAGGGCGGCAGCGGCGGAAACGGCGATAACGGTCCAAGTTCGACCACTGCGGGCGTCGCCGGTACTCCCGGCGGTAACGGTGGCGCCGGCGGTGCCGGCGGCCAGGGTGGGGCCGGGGGCGCCGGCGGTACGTCGACCAATGGGACCGTAGGTACCGGAGGTAACGGCGGTGCCGGCGGCGCCGGCGGCGGCGGCGGGATCCCCGGCAACGGGGGCAACGGCGCCGACGGCGTAACCGGCAGCGCGAACGTGAATGGTTCCGCGGGCGGCGCCGGCGGGAACGCCGGTGCCGGTGGGGCCGGCGGTACCGGGGGCGTGCCCGGTAGCAGCGGCGGGCCCGGCGGTACCGGCGGCGCCCCGGGCGCGACGGGTGCTAAAGGCATCCAACCCACGGGCGTTGGCAATGGTGGTACCGGCGGCAAGGGCGCTGACTCCATCACCCTCAACGTCGCTGGCGGGAGCGGCGGCGCCGGCGGCGCCGGTGGGGTCACCGGCAACGGCGGCACGGGTGGGGCCGGCGGCGCCGGCGGGGGCGGCGGGGCGGGCGCCAACGCCACCACCGCCGGGCAGGCCGGCGTGATGGGCGGCACGGGTGCGGCCGGCGGGCAAGGCGGTCAGGGCGGGATCGGCGGCAGCATCACGGGCAACGGCGGCACCGGTGGGGCAGGCGGTACCGGCGGTACCGGCGGTACCGGCGGAAACGGTGCCAACGGTGCGGACGCCACAGTGGTAGGCGGTAACGGAAACCCGGGCGGTAACGGCGGCTCGGGCGGCCAAGGTGGTGCCGGGGGGAAGGGCGGCGCCGGTGGCACGGCTGCGCATGGGACCGTGGGCACTGGTGGTGCCGGAGGCACCGGCGGCCGCGGCGGCCTCTCCGGGCAGGGCGGCAACGGTGGAAAAGGCCAGGACGGCGGCGTCGGCAACATCAACGGCGGGGCCGGCGGTTCCGGCGGGAACCCCGGCAAGCTTGCTCTTGGCGGTGCCGGCGGTGTGGCCGGCACCGGCCCCGGTGGCACGACAGGCAATATCGGCGCGTCCGGCACCTTGCCGACCAGCGGCGGCAACGGCGGCAACGGTGGCAACGGCGCCAACGTCACGACCGTCGGTAGCGGTAACGGCGGACTCGGAGGCGCGGGCGGCAACGGCGGGCAGGTCGGCAACGGCGGCAACGGCGGTAACGGCGGCAACGGCGCGACGGGCCTCGCCGGTTCGAAGTCCAGCACCAGCGGCCAGGCCGGCCAGATCGGCGTCACCGGCGGTGCCGGCGGGAACGGTGGCAACGGCGGGGCCGGCGGGAGCACCTCCGGTGACGGCGGGAAGGGCGGCAGCGGCGGCACGGGTGGCCAGGGCGGGACCGGCGGGGCCGGCACCGACGGATCGAGCGCCACCGTGTTGGGCCAGGCCGGCCAGGCCGGCGGTAACGGTGGTACCGGCGGGGTCGGTGGAAGCGGTGGTCGTGGTGGCGCGGGCGGCACGGTGAGCGGTGCCAACAACACCGCGGGCCAGTCCGGTAACGGCGGTAACGGTGGCCCAGGCGGCACCGGCGGTGCCCCCGGCAACGGTGGAAACGGCGCCAATGGCGCTGCGGGCGGCGGAGACGGCGGTGCCGGCGGCCAGGGTGGTGACCCCGGGGCGGGTGGCAGCGGCGGCGGCGGCGGCTCGGCCGGTGGCACCGGCGCCAGCAGTGGCTTGTCCGGGGCGGGGGGTTCCTCACCGACAAGCGGCGGTAACGGCGGCAACGGCGGCAACGGCACCGCCAGCAGCTTCACGAACACTGCCTCCGATGGTTCCGGCGCGGTCGGCGGTGCCGGTGGTGCCGGCGGTTCCGGCGGGCTGGTCGGCAATGGCGGCAATGGTGGAAACGGTGGCGCCGGCGGGACCGGCGCCGTGGGAGGCACAAGCACGACCCCTGGCGACGCCGGATTCACCGGCAGCATTGGTGGGACTGGTGGGGTCGGCGGGGCTGGTGGTGCCGGCGGGACCATTTCCGGTAGCGGTGGCCAGGGCGGTATCGGTGGCGTAGGCGGGACCGGTGGCGCCGGCGGCGTCGGCGCCAACGGTCAGGCCACCGCCTCGGCGGGCAACGTCGGCCAAACCGGTGGCACCGGCGGCAACGGCGGCACCGGCGGCACCGGCGGTGTCGGTGGTGCCGGCGGGGTAGTAACGGTCGGCACCCCGGGAGCCGGTGGGGTAGGCGGGGCCGGCGGGGTCAGCGGCGTCGGCGGCAACGGCGGTACCGGCGGCGGCGGCGCGGACGGTACCGCGGCCAAAGCCGCTACCGCCGGCGGTGCCGGCGGCCAGGGTGGTGACCCCGGCCAATCCGGTGTAGGCGGGTCAGGCGGGACCGGCGGCGACGGCGTCACCGTGGCCAAGAGCGGCGGGCCCGGAAGCCAGGCAACCGGCGCCGGCGGTAACGGCGGCACCGGCGGCCAGGGTGGCGCCGGTACCCTCTCGGGTCAATCCGGCGGCACGGGTGGCGCGGGCGGCAACGGCGGTCAGTACGGGAGCGGCGGCACCGGCGGTGTCGGTGGCAACGGCTTTGTCGGTGGCACCGGAAGTACCGGCAGCATCGGCTCCACGGGCGGCCTGAACACGGCAGGCGGGACGGGCACCAACGGCGGCGCCGGCGGCACTGGCGGTGACGGCGGTGACGGCGGCGCCGGCGGCAACGGCGGCACGAAGGGCGGCGACGCCGGCAGCGGCGGTGTCGGTGGCAACGCCGGCAACGGCGGCGCGGGCGGCACCGGCGGCACGGGCGGCATGGGAGGTGTCAACAGCGACGGCAGCGGCACCGCCGGCGGCACCGGCGGCGACGGCGGCGGGGGCGGCGCGGGCGGCACCGGCGGCGACGGCGGGAAGGCCGGGACGGCCGGGCCCGGCGGAAAGGCGGGCGTCCAAGGCAACGGCGGCAACGGGGGCAACGCAGGCACCGCCGGCGCCGGCGGCCTCGGCGGACAGGGCGGTCTCGGCACCAGCGCCACCTTGAGTCGCCCGAATCCCGCTGTGGGTGGCGCGGGCGGCAACGGCGGCGACGGCGGCGCCGCCGGCGCCGCCGGCGGCGCCGGATCGGGATTCCTGGGCGGCACCCCCGGCACCGCGGGCGTGAGTGGCACCGGCGGCGCCGGTGGCGCCGGCGGCCAGGGCGGCGCGGCCAACAACTCCGCTAATCCGACTGGCGCCATGGGCGGCACCGGCGGCAACGGTGGAACCGGCTTCACGGGTGGCGCGGGCGGCATGGGCGGCACCGGCGGCGGCGTCGGCGGTACCAACAGCGGAAGCAACGCGCAGTCGGGCGCCGGCGGTGCCGGCGGCAAGGGCGGGGCCGGCAGCAACACCGGCGGCGCCGGCGGGCAGGGTGGCACCGGGGGCTCCGGCGCCAACTCCGGTGGCATCGGCGGCGCCGGGGGCGCCGGCGGTATGGGCGGTAGCGGCCCGACCGGCGGGACCGGCGGCGCCGGCGGCACCGGCGGCGCCAGCACCAACTTCACCGTGCTGGGCACCGTCCCGGGCGGCATCGCCGGCGGCGGCGGTGGCCAGGGCGGCCAGGGCGGCACCGGCACTACCCTCGCCGGCGTCGGCGGCGTCGGCGGCACGGGAGGCGCTGGCAGCAACGCCGATGCACAAGATGTGGCCGGGGCCGGTGGGCTCGGCGGCAACGGTGGCGCCAGCGGGTCGGGGGCCAACGGCGTCGGCGGTGCGGGTGGCGCCGGCGGTGCCGGCGGCACGGGCTTGGCCGGTGGCTTCAATGGCGGCACCGGCGGCATCGGCGGTGTCGGGGGTACAGGCGGCACGGGCTTCACCGGTGGTGCCGGCGGCACCGGCGGCACCGGCGGCGCCATCAACGGCGGGACTGCGCAGGCAGGCAACGGCGGTAAAGGCGGTATGGGCGGCACCGGCTCTGGGACCGGCGCTAACACCGGCGGCGCCGGCGGGCAGGGCGGGACCGGAGGTTCCGGCGGCAACTCCGGTGGCATCGGCGGCACCGGTGGCAACGGCGGGTTAGGCGGTGGCGGCGTGTTGGGCGGGACCGGCGGCACGGGCGGCACGGGCGGCACCAGCACGACCCCCAGCACTTTGGGCACCGCCCCGTCTGGTCTCGCCGGCGGCAACGGTGGCACGGGCGGCCAGGGCGGCACCGGCAGCACCTTGGGTGGTGCCGGCGGCGTCGGCGGCATGGGCGGCACCGGCAGCAGCGCTGATTCACAAGACGCGGCCGGGGCCGGCGGCCTCGGCGGCAACGGCGGTACCGCCGGCACGGGCGGCGCCGCCACCGCCGGCGGCGCGGGTGGCGCAGGTGGCGCGGGTGGAACGGGCGTGGTGGGTGGCCTGAATGGCGGCACCGGCGGCACCGGCGGTGGCGGCGGTACCGGTGGAACGGGCTTCACCGGTGGCGCCGGCGGCACGGGCGGCACCGGCGGCAGCATCAACGGCGGCACCGGACAGGCCGGCAACGGCGGGGGCGGCGGCAAGGGCGGGGCCGGCTCCGGGGCCGGCTCTACCGGCGGTGTCGGCGGGCAGGGCGGGGCCGGAGGCTCCGGTGGCGCGGCCGGTGGCGTCGGCGGCACCGGCGGCAACGGCGGCACGGGCGGTGCCGGCGCGTTTGGCGGTACCGGCGGCGGTGGCGGCACCGGCGGCACCAGCACCACCCCCAGCACCTTGGGCACCGCCCCGGCCGGCCTTGTCGGCGGCAACGGTGGCACCGGCGGCCAGGGCGGCACAGGCTCTACCAGCAGCGGAGCCGGCGGCGTCGGCGGCATGGGAGGCACGGGCAGCAACGCCGACGCACAAGATGCGGCCGGGGCGGGCGGTATGGGCGGCACCGGCGGCATCAGTGGGTCGGCCAGCAGCACCGGCGGCGCCGGTGGCACGGGTGGCACCGGTGGAACGGGCCTGACGGGTAGTTTTGCCGGCGGCACCGGCGGCGGCGGCGGTACCGGCGGGACGGGCTTCACCGGTGGTGCCGGCGGCACGGGCGGCACCGGCGGCGCCATCAACGGCGGCACCGGCCAGGCCGGCAACGGCGGGGCCGGCGGCAAGGGCGGCGCCGGCACCGGGTCTGGCTCTACCACGGGTGGAGCCGGCGGGCAGGGTGGCTCCGGCGGCTCCGGCGGCTTCTCTGGTGGTGTCGGTGGCACCGGCGGCGACGGCGGCACAGGCGGTGCCGGTGTGTCCGGCGGGACCGGCGGTGTCGGCGGCAGCGGCGGCACCAGTACTACGCCGACGGTCCTGGGCACGGCCCCGGCCGGCCTCGCCGGCGGCAACGGTGGCACCGGCGGCCAGGGCGGCGCAGGCACTACCGCGGGTGGCGCCGCTGGTGTCGGCGGCACGGGAGGCACCGGCAGCAACGCCGATGCACAGGATGCCGCCGGGGCCGGCGGCATGGGTGGCACTGGCGGCGCCAGCGCGTCGGCCAGCGGCACCGGTGGTGCGGGTGGCGCCGGCGGCGCCGGCGGAGCGGGCTTGACGACTAAATTCGGCGGCGGCACCGGCGGTGCCGGCGGGACCGGCGGAACGGGCTTCACCGGTGGAGCCGGCGGCACCGGCGGCATCGGCGGCACCAACAACGGCGGCAGCAGCGCGCGGGCAGGTAACGGCGGCACTGGCGGAACGGGCGGCGCCGGCACTAACACCGGCGGTGTCGGCGGGCAGGGCGGCGTCGGAAGCTCCGGTGGCGCAGCCGGCGGCATCGGCGGCACCGGCGGCAGCGGTGGTATGGGCGGTAGCGGCCTGTTCGGCGGGACCGGCGGCGCCGGCGGCGTCGGCGGCACCAGCACCGGGACCGCCCCGTCGGGGATCGCCGGTGGCAACGGTGGCACGGGCGGCCAGGGCGGCGCGGGCTCCACCAGCGGTGGTGCCGGCGGCGTCGGCGGCATGGGTGGCACCGGCACCAACGGAGACTCCTTCGATTCCGCCGGGGCGGGCGGCGTAGGTGGCTTGGGCGGCGCCGGCGGCACCGGCACCACCGCCACCGCGTCCGGCGGCAACGCCGGCGCGGGCGGTACCGGCGGCACCGGGGGTAACGGCGCCACCGGCAACGGGAGCCGCGCCGGTTCCGGCGGGCAGGGTGGCAGCGGCGGTCAGGGCGGCAACGGCGGCAGCGCCGGCGCCAACAGCGGCAATGGCGGGGCCGGCGGCCAGGGCGGCGCCGGCGGCACCACCTCGGGCCTCGGCACCGACAGCACCGGCGGCAGCGCCGGTAACGGCGGTAACGGCGGCAACGGCGGCAACGCCGGCAGCACTGGCGTGGGCGGCAACGGCGGCAACGGCGGGAACGGCGCGGCCGGCACGGCCGGCTTGGCCGGGAAGGCAAGCACCGGCGGCCACGGCGATGCCGGCGGCTCCGGCGGCAATGGCGGCGCCGGCGGCAACGCCAGCTCCGGCGGCACCAACGGCAGCGGTGGGACCGGCGGGGCCGGCGGTAACGCCGGCAACGGCGCCGACGGCGATACGACCTTCGCGACGAATAGCGGCAACGGCGGTGGTGGTGGCAACGGCGGTGCCGGCGGCACCGGCGGGGCGGTCGGCACCGGCGGCAGCGGCGGAACCAACGGCGCCGGTGGCAGCGGCGGGACCGCCGGCACCGGCGGCGTCGGGGCGCCCGGCGTGACCGCCAGCGGCGGCAACGGCGGCAACGGCGGCGCGGGTGGCGTTGGTGGTAGCGGTGGGCTCGGCGCTGGTAGCGCGGCCAACGGTACCGCGGCCGCCGGCGGGCAGGGCGGCGCCGGAGGCGCCGGCAGCAACACCGGCGGCACCGGCGGCTCCGGTGGCAATGGCGGTGCGGGCGGCACGGGCTTCGCCGGTGGTGCCGGCGGCACGGGCGGCGCCGGCGGCGGCAACAACAGCGTGACCGCGAAGGCGGGCAACGGCGGTGTCGGCGGCGCCGGCGGTGCCGGCTCCGGGGTCGGCTCCAACACCGGTGGCATCGGCGGGCAAGGCGGCGCCGGGGGCACCAACACCGGCGGCGCCGGCGGCGGCACCGGGGGCGTCGGCGGTGCGGGCGGATCGGGCTTCACCGGTGGTGCCGGCGGCACGGGCGGTGCCGGCGGCGGCAGCAACGGCGGGCTCGCGCTGGCGGGCACCGGCGGTGTCGGCGGTGCTGGCGGAGCCGGCACTAACACCGGTGGCGCTGGCGGCTCCGGCGGCTCCGGCGGCTCCGGCGGCGCCGCCGGTGGCGTCGGTGGCATCGGCGGCAACGGGGGCACGGGCGGTTCAGGGGTGTTTGGTGGGACGGGCGGCGCCGGTGGCGCCGGCGGCATCAGCACCACCCCCAACGTCGTGGGCACCGCCCCGTCCGGCGTCGTCGGCGGCAACGGTGGCATCGGCGGCCAGGGCGGCACGGGCTCTACCAGCGGCGGCGTCGGCGGCGTCGGCGGCCAGGGCGGCACCGGCAGCAACGCCGATTCGAGCGACGCAGCCGGGACCGGCGGCGCCGGCGGCAAGGGTGGCCTGGGCGGCACCACGACCGGGGCGGGTACCGGCGGCACCGGCGGCACCGGCGGCACCGGCGGCAGCGGCGGAACGGGCTTGGGCACCTTCGGTGGCGGGACCGGCGGCGTCGGCGGCGCCGGCGGCAACGGCGGCACCGGCAACAGCAAGCTCGGCAGTACCGGCGGCGCCGGCGCCGTCGGCAACGCACCAAGCGGTACCACCGGTGGTACCGGTGGTACCGGCGGTACCGGCGGTACCGGGGGCGGCCCCTAAGCGGTTCCAGCCGCCGACGGTGACGCGGCGGACATCATTCGGGAGGGTGACGGGCCCACTCAGGAGGGTTACGCCCCCCACCGCTCATGGGTGCTTCGGTACGGCGATGACGTGCAGAAAGTATGGATAGAAGTCGACGTTTACGAGGGGCTGCTGGCCGCCCCAGACGAGGAAAAAGCCCACGATTTGGGCGCGTTTTGGCTCTGGCGCGCCGCACCGGCTGCGGGTTTCCTCGAACCCCGAACTTAGCCGCGGGATCGCGATACCATCTGGGCTTGCCGACAAATTGAATTGTCGTGCGATCGACCGGGCTGCGGTGAACGCCGCGGGAGGTGTGCGATGTCGTTTGTCATCACTGCGCCAGAGTTGGTGGCGGCGGCGGCAACTGATTTGTCGAGTCTTCGTTCGGCGCTAAACGCCGCCCACAGCGCGGCGGCGACTTCAACAACGCAGTTGCTGCCCGCCGCCGCTGACGAGGTATCGGCCGCGATCGCGGCGCTGTTCGGCTCGCACGGCCAGGAATTTCAGACGCTCGGCGCGCAGGCCTCGGCGTTCCATGCCCGCTTTGTGCAGACCCTGAACGGCGCTTCGAGCTGGTACGCCAACGCCGAGGCAGGCAATGCTTCGCCCTTGCAGGCGGCGGCGCAGAGTCAGTGGTTTTCGCCGTGGGAGATGGAAACGGGGCGTCCGTTGGTAGCCAACGGCGTCGACGCGACGACTCCGGGCGGCAACGGCGGGGTTGCCGGGTGGCTATATGGCAATGGCGGCAATGGCGCGGCCGGGGCACCCGGGCAAAACGGCGGCATGGGTGGGGCGGCGGGCCTGTTCGGCAACGGCGGGGCCGGCGGGGCCGGCGGGGCGGCGGTCGGTGCTAACCCTGCGGGTAACGGCGGCATGGGCGGCGCCGCAGGGCAATACCTCGGCACCGGCGGGGCCGGCGGTGCCGGCGGCGCGGGCAGCCTGACCAACCCGGGCGGCACCGGTGGGGTTGGCGGGGCCGCAGGGATGTATGGCGCCGGTGGCGCCGGCGGTGCCGGCGGCGTCGGCATGGCCGGCACTACGGGTTCCACCGACGGCGGTGGAAACGGCACGACCGGTGGCACTGGTGGCGTCGGCGGTGCCGGCGGTGCGGGCGGGACCGGTGGGACGACGTCCGGCAACGGCGGCGCCGGCGGCGCCGGTGGGGCCGGCGGTGCGGGCGGGACCGGTGGAGTCGGCGCCGTCGGCGCCGATTCCCACACCACGAGCGGGACCGGCAGTCCCGGCGGTGACGGCGGGTCCGGCGGCGTCGGGGGAGTGGGCGGCGTCGGTGGCGCAGGCGGCACAGCAGCGCATGGCACTGCCGGAGCCGTTGGTGCCGGCGGTGCCGGGGGAGCCGGCGGTGACGGCGGCATCGGCGGTGATGGCGGGGCCGGCGGCGTGGGTGCTGCGGGCAGCCTCAACGGTGGTACCGGCGGTGCCGGTGGCGATCCCGGTTTGGGCGGGCTTGGTGGTGTCGGTGGCGCGGCCGGCGGACCCAGCGGTGCCCCCGGCGCGACCGGTGCGTCCGGCAACTCGCCGACCACCGGCGGTAACGGCGGTATCGGCGGTAAGGGGGCGGACGCGACCGTCGCGAGCGCCGGGGTGGCCGGCAACGGCGGCACGGGCGGAGCCGGCGGGCAGGTCGGCAACGGCGGGCAGGGCGGGGCCGGCGGCGCCGGCTTGGCCGGCACCAATGCACCGGGCGTCAGCGGCGCCGGTGCCAGCGGCACCGCGGGCACGGCCGGTGGGACCGGCGGAAGCGGCGGGCAAGGCGGGGTCGGTGGCAGTGTCTCGGGTAACGGCGGGCAGGGCGGCGTCGGCGGCGTCGGCGGCCAGGGTGGGGCAGGCTCGGCCGGAATCGGCGGCAACCCCGGCGCCTGGGCCACGGATTACGGCTCGGGTCTAGGCGTAGGTCAGACCGGGGGTAGCGGCGGGGGTGGCGGGGCCGGGGGCCACGGCGGCACGGGCGGGGTAGGCGGCACGGCTGTCAACGGGTCCGCGGGCGCCCCGGGCACCGGCGGCGCTGGTGGCGCCGGCGGTGCCGGCGGGGCGGCCGGCAACGGTGGGGCCGGTGCGGACGGTGTTGCGGGTGCTACAAGCATCACGACTCAAACACAGACCGCGACGACAAGCATCAACGGCGCTAACGGCGGCAATGGCGGCAGCGTCGGGCAGGGTGGGATCGGCGGTGCCGGCGGTGCGCCCGGCGGTACCGGCGCCACCAACGGCGCGCAGGGCGCCAACGGCGCCACGCCCACCGGCGGTAACGGCGGTGCCGGTGGTAAGGGCGCCGACGCGATCGGCGGGGCCAACGCGACCAACGCGGGCAACGGCGGTGGGGGCGGAAACGGCGGCAGCTGGGGCAGCGGCGGTAACGGCGGGGCCGGTGGCGCCGGGTTGGCCGGTACCAACGGAACCACTGCCACCGTTGCCGGGGGCGACGAGTACCCCCGGAACCGCCGCAACCGGTGGTGGAACCGGTGGAGCCGGTGGGGCCGGCGGGAGCTTTGGCGGAAACGGCGGGGCCGGCGGGGCCGGCGGCGCCGGCGGCCAGGGCGGCAGCGGCGGAAACGGTGTTAGCGGTGCAAATGCCACCAGCCCGGGCGCAAACGGTCTGCCCGGCGGTAAGGGCGGGGCCGGTGCAGCAGGTGGCGCCGGTGGGGCCGGGGGCGTCGGTGGTTCGGCTTCTCTTAAGGGGACGCCGGGTGCCGGCGGAAACGGCGGCGCCGGTGGTGCCGGCGGAAACGGCGGAACCCCCGGCAACGGCGGAAACGGCGCCGACGGGGTTACCGGCAGCATCATGAATGGCGGCGCGGGCGGCACTGGTGGGAACGCCGGCATCGGTGGTACCGGTGGTACCGGCGGTACGCCAGGTAACAGTGGCGGGACCGGTGCCCCCGCCGGCACTGCCGGCGCGACCGGTGCAACCGGCAACACACCCATAAGCATCGGCAATGGCGGTAACGGCGGCAAGGGCGCCGACGCCGCCAACGTCGGCCAAACTGGCGGTAACGGCGGCAGCGGCGGCGCCGCCGGAGTCACCGGCAACGGCGGCCAGGGTGGGGCCGGCGGAAAGGGTGGGCCCGGCGCGGCGGGTATCCCCGCGGGCGTTCAAAACCAGGTTGGCGGGGACGGCAATCAGGGTGCGGCCGGCGGACAAGGCGGACAAGGCGGAGCCGGCGGCAGCCTATCCGGCAACGGCGGGACCGGTGGGGCCGGCGGCGTCGGCGGCACCGGTGGGGTCGGCGGAAGCGGCGCGCCGGGTACTAACGGCACGGCAGTCGGCGCCGCAGGGATGGCTGGCGCTGCCGGCGGCGCCGGCGGCCAGGGCGGCACCGGTGGGGCCGGCGGGGCCGGCGGCACAGTTCCGGGTACCAATACCACGCGGCACCGTGGGCGTCGGTGGCGCCGGTGGCACCGGTGGCGTTGGCGGCGTCGCCGGGCAGGGCGGCAACGGTGGCATCGGCCATGACGGCGGCCCGACCAAGCTGGACGGTGGTTCCGGCGGCGCCGGTGGCAACCCCGGCGCGGTTGGCGCCGGTGGCGCCGGCGGTGTGGGCGGAAGTGGCAGTACCTTCGGCGCGGCAGGCGGCACCGGTGCCCAAGGCACCTTGCCAAGCGGTGGCGGTAACGGCGGTAACGGCGGTAACGGCGCCGCCGGCGTTGCCACCGGGAGTGGCGGCACCGGTAACGGCGGCAACGGAGGTGCGGGCGGCAACGCCGGGTCCGTCGGCAACGGCGGTGCCGGTGGGGCCGGCGGCACCGGCGCGATCGGCGCGACCGGTTCGACGCCCAACAACCCTGGAGTGATCGGCGGGACCGGCAACACCGGCGGCAATGGTGGCAATGGTGGTGCGGGCGGGCTCGCGGGCAGCATCGCCGGGAACGGCGGTGCCGGCGGGGTCGGCGGCACGGGTGGCCAGGGCGGGAACGGCGGCATCGGCTCCAACGGCCAAGACGCCAACGCGTTGGGGACGGCGGGTCAGGTCGGCGGTAACGGCGGTATCGGTGGAGGGGGTGGAACCGGTGGTAAGGGCGGCCTGGGCGGCGCGCTTACCGGCACCAATACCAGCGGCACCGCGGGCAAATCCGGTAATGGCGGCAACGGTGGCGTGGGCGGCACCGGTGGCGTTGCCGGCAATGGCGGAAACGGCGCCTCGGGCATCACCAGCGTGAACAACGGAACCGGCGGCGCCGGCGGTAATGGTGGCGACCCCGGGACTGGTGGCACCGGTGGCGGCGGCGGTGCGGCGGGTGGCTCTGGCGCCAGCGCAGGCTCGTCCGGCTCGAAAGGCGGTTCGGCGACGACTGGCGGCAACGGCGGCAACGGCGGCATCGGTGCCGACAACACCAACACGAACACTGCTTCCGATGGTTCCGGCGCGGTCGGCGGTGCCGGCGGCGCCGGCGGTAACGGTGGAAAGGTCGGCAACGGCGGCAGCGGTGGAACAGGCGGGGCCGGCGGGCCCGGGGCAGTGGGCACCCTGGGCACGGTGACGCCGACAAGCGGCGACCTCACCCGTGCCAACGACGGCTCGGCCGGCTTCATCGGCGGGTCTGGTGGCGTCGGCGGGGCCGGTGGGGCTGGCGGCTCTGTTTCGGGTAGCGGTGGGCTCGGCGGGACCGGTGGTGTCGGCGGGGCCGGTGGCGTCGGTGGAACCGGCGCCAGCGGCACGAACCAACCCAACCCGGGGGTCCTGGGTCAGACCGGCGGTTACGGCGGCGTGGGCGGCCAAGGCGGTACCGGCGGCGCCGGAGGCGCCGGCGGGTCGGTTTCCAACGCGACCGGCACGCCTGGAAACGGCGGGACGGGCGGGGTCGGCGGGGTCAACGGCGCCGGTGGCAACGGAGGTAACGGCGGCGACGGGGCTGATGGTACGGCGACTTTCGCAGCAACGGCGGGCGGTACCGGCGGCACAGGTGGCGAGCCCGGGGTGGTTGGCAACGGCGGGAGCGGTGGTGCGGCCGGTACCGGTGGCGTAGGCGGCGGCTCCAAGGGTACGGGCGGCGCGGCCGGCGCCTTTGAACCCACCGGCGGCAATTTCGCGGCGGGCGGCGGCGGTAACGGCGGCAACGGCGGCGACGGTTTCGCTCCCGGATCAGCCCTTCCGCAAACGAACCCAAACTTTGACCCGTTTAACATCCCGCAGACCAATGCAAATGGCGCCGCCGGCGGCAACGGCGGCAACGGCGGCAGCTATGGCAGTGGTGGTAGCGGCGGTACAGGCGGAAACGGCAGCACTCCCGAGGACGGCACGAGCTATGGCGCCACCGTCCAAGTCGATCTCGACGGCAACACCGCCATCCCCGCCCCCTTCGACGGTAAGGGTTACAACGGCGGCGCAGGCGCCGCCGGCGGCAATGGTGGTGCCGGCGGCAACGGGGGTAACGGCGGAATCCATGCCGGAGACGCGGGCAGCGGCGGGGATGGCGGCCTCGGCGCGGTCGGCAGCAACGGCGGCCACGGTGACACCGGCACCAGCACCGCCAGCAACAGCAGCAAGGGAACGGGTGCTGCCGGCAACGGCGGCGTCGCGGGTGCCGGCGGCAACGGCGGCAACGGCGGGACCCCCGGGACAGTCCAAGCCCCGGCGCCGACAGACCCCACCCAGCCCGCCTGGAACACGGGTACCTCAGGCGCCGGTGGTAACGCCGGTAACGCCGGTAACGCCGGCAACGGTGGCGATGGCGTAGCGGGCGCGGCTGGTGCCGCCGGTGTCGCCGGTGGCAACGGCGGCTCGGGCGGCGACGGCGGTGCTGGCGCAAGCCCCGGCACGCCCGGTACTGGCTCCTCAACCGGCACGGTGGGCACGGCCAGCAACGGCGGCGACGGCGGCAGCGGCGCCAACGGCGGGGCCGGCTTCAGCGGCGCTGCCGGCAGTGGGGTCAGTGGCACCGCCGGCGGAAATGCCGGTAACGCCGGCAATGGAGGCAAGGGCGGCGCCGGCAGCGGCACCGGCACCACCGACGTGGACGGCGGTGCCGGCGGCAACGCCGGCAGTCCCGGGACCGCAGGCGCCGGCGGCAACGGCGGCTCGGGGGCCCCAGACACCGGCAGCGGCGGCGGCAGCGGCGGTAACGGTGGCGCCGGCGGTAACGGTGGTAACGCCGGTACGGGCGGCGCCTCCGGCGGCGGCGGCGACCACCCCGGCGCCGCCGGCTCGGACACCAACGCCAGCGCAGGCGCCCAAGGCGGCAACGGCGGCAACGCTGTCTCCGGTACCTCCGGCGGTGCCGGCACCGGAGTTTCCGGCACCAGCGGCGGCAATGGTGGCAACGCCGGTAACGGGGGCAACGGCGGGGACGGTGTCTCCGGCCACGGCACGGCCGGCAACGGCGGCAACGCCGGTACGGCCGGCACTGCCGGCAACGGAGGCAGCGGCGGCTCGGGCAAGGCAGACACCGGCAGCGGTGGCGGCAGCGGTGGCAATGGCGCCGCCGGTGGCAACGGCGGCAACGCCGGCACGGGCGGCACCCACGGCGCAAACAACGGCGGCACCAACGGCACGGACACCAACGCCACCGCGGGCGGGACCGGAGGTAACGGCGGCAGCGGCACCAACGGGACCTCCGGTGGCGCCGGAGTTAGCGGCACCAACGGCGGCAACGGTGGCAACGCCGGCAACGGCGGCAACGGTGGAGACGGCGTTTCCGGACACGGCACCGCCGGCAACGGCGGCAACGCCGGCACGGCCGGCACTGCCGGTGTCGGCGGCAACGGCGGCGCAGCCACGACCGCCGGCGGCACTGGTGGCAACGGTGGCAACGGCGGCAACGGCGGCAACGCCGGCACGGGCGGCACCAAGGGTGCCAACAATGGCGGCAGCAACGGCACGGATACCAACGGCGCCGCCGGCGGCCAAGGCGGCACCGGCGGCGCTGGCGCAGCCGGCACCTCCGGTGGTGCCGGCACCGGAGTTAGCGGCACCGGTGGTGGAAATGGTGGCAACGGCGGCAACGGGGGCAAGGGCGGGGACGGCGTCTCCGGCCACGGCACCGCCGGCAACGGCGGCAATGCCGGTACGGCCGGCAGCGGCGGCGCCGGCGGCAACGGCGGCTCGGGCACGGCAGACACCGGCAGCGGTGGCGGTAACGGTGGCAATGGCGGCACCGGCGGCATTGGCGGCAAGGCCGGCACGGGCGGCACCGCCGGTGCGAACAACCTCGGCAGCAACGGCGCCGACACCAACGGCGGCCAAGGTGGCAACGGCGGCACCGGCGGCGCCGGTGCCGGTGGCAACTCCGGCGGTACCGGCACCGGGGCCAAGGGCAACAGTGGCGGCAATGGTGGCAACGCCGGCACCGGGGGCGCCGGCGGCGACGGCGTCTCCGGTCACGGCACCGGCGGCAAGGGCGGCGACGCCGGCGCGGCCGGCGCTGGCGGCGCCGGCGGCAACGGCGGCTCAGGCACTGCCGCCAGCGGCACCGGCGGCGCTGGCGGCGCCGGCGGCAACGGTGGTGCTGGTGGCAAGGGCGGCACGGCCGCCAAGGGCGGCGCGGGCGGTGCCAATAGCGGCGCCAACGGCGCAAACGCCCTAGGCGGCCAAGGCGGCAACGGCGGCAATGGCGGCGCCGGTCAAAACGGCAACACCGGCGCTGCCGGCGTCATCGGCGGCCAAGGCGGCAACGGCGGCAACGCCGGGGCCGGCGGCCAGGGCGGCGACGGAATCTCCGGCGTCAACGGCGGCACCGGCGGCAACGGCGGCACGGCCGGCACCGCCGGCAACGGCGGCAACGGCGGTGACGCAAGCGGCAGCGCAACCGGCGGCCAGGGCGGCCAGGGCGGTGTTGGCGGGGCCGGCGGCGCCGCCGGATTGGCCGGCATCAATGGCGGGACCGGGGGAACCGCAACGGTCGGCGCCACGGGCGGCCAGGGCGGCGTCGGCGGCAAGGGCGGGGCCACCAACGGCAACGGCGGCGCAGGCGGCACCGGCGGTATGGGCGGCGCGGGCGGCGACAACACCAACTCGGGTGGTACCGGCGCCAACGGCGGCACCGGCGGCACCGGCGGCAGCGGCGGAACGGCGCAGGGCACCGGCACCGGCGGCACCGGAGGCACCGGCGGCACCGGCGGCACCGGCGGTAAGAGCGGCGGCACCAACGGCAACGCCGGCGGCGCCGGCACCGCCGGCAAGGCGGGAAGCGGCGTAAACGGCGGTGCCGGCGGCGGCGGCGGTACCGCCGGCACCCACGGCTAATTCGTCTGATCCGTCTCCAACCGGCACCAACTGACTGCGGTGACCCGATTACTCGTAACCGTGCCGCATGTCCTCGACGATGCGCGGATTTTCCAGCGTCGAGGGCTCCAGCACGCGCGGCCTGATGTCGCCGGAGAACACCGTGGCGGCGTCCAGCACCCGCTGGTCCAGGTAGCGCAGCGGCGGCGCGTCACCCGGTAGGGTCGCCGCGGGAGCGGCGTCCCCGCGGCGCGCCAGCGCAAACCCCCAGTCGCCGAAGGTCGGCACGTGCACGTGATATGGCGTGACTGCATACCCGGCCGCCCGGATGGTGCAGATCGTCCGCCAGAACGCCGTCGGTGTGGAAAACGGGCTGCCCGCCTGCACCACCATCAGCCCGCCCGGGGCCAGCGCGCGCGACGCCAGCGCATAGAACTCGGCGGAATACAGCCGCCCCAGCACCGGGGTGTCCGGGTCGGGAAGGTCGACGATCACCGCGTCGAAGCCGCCGGGTGGGCTTTGGTCAGCTGCGTCATGCCCGCCCCGCAGCCAGCCCATCGCGTCGTCGATCACCACCCGCACCCGCGGGTTGTCCAGCGCGCCGCCGTTGGCCCCGCGCAGCGTGCTGCGCGCGATTTCGATCACCGCCGGGTCCAGCTCCACCTGCACAATCTGTGCAATAGCCTGCTGGCGCAGCAGTTCTCGGGCCACTAGGCCGTCGCCGCCACCGAGCACCAGCACCGAGCGCGCACCGCCCCCGAGGGCGGGGTAGACCAGGCTCTCGGTATATCGGTATTCGTCGCGGGTGGAGAACTGCAGACCTCCGTCCAGGTAGAGCCGGGTGTCGTCGCCACGGCGCGTCACCACGATTTCCTGATAGGCGCTGTGCCGGTAGGCGATGATCGGGTCGGCGTAGAGCCGCTGGCGGCTGGTGGTCTCGATGTCGTGGGCCCGCAGCAGCAGCGTGGCCAGCAGTCCCAACGCCGCGGTGAGCGCACCGAGTGCCATCGCCAGCCGCCGCACACCAACGACATTGCGCAGCAAGAAGATTGACACGATCGCCGCCGCCGCCAGATTGATGATGCCGGTGGCCGCCGCGCCGCGGATCATGCCGAGCTGCGGCAGCAGGATAAACGGCCAGGCCAGCCCGCCGAGTAGTGCGCCCAGGTAGTCGGCCGCGTTGAGGTTGGCCAGGGTGCGGCCGGAATCGGCGGGGCTCGCGACTCGGCCGCGTTGCAGCAGCGTCATCAGCAGCGGCACCTCGGCGCCGACGAGCCCGCCGATCAGGGCGGTGCCCACGCCCAGCACCCAGATCGATCCGCCCGGTTCGTCCAGGAAAGCGAACGCCACGTACAGCGCCGCCGCGGACAGGCCGCCGACGACGCCCAGCAGCGCCTCGACCGCGACGAAGGCGATGGCCGCGCGCGCCAGCAGCGGCTTGGCCAGCAGGGCGCCCGCTCCCAGCGCGGCGATGTAACCCGCGACGATCAGCGAGGTGGCGACGATGCCCCCGCCGTTCAGGCTCGTCGACAACGTCAGCAGCGCGAGTTCGTACACAATGCCGCAGGCCGCGCACGCCGCGACCGCGGCCAGCAACACGGCCCGCCACCGCCCCGGAGCCCCGGGAGCCCCCGGAACTTCCGTCGAAAGGGCTGCCGGAGCGCTCATTTCACTCCGCCGGGCCCGCCGGGCCTGCCCCCGGAACCGCCCGACGGCGATCCGGGGGTGAACCCGGGGCCGAGGAAGACGAACGCGCCGTGGCTGTATCCGGCGTTCAGGCTTTCGACGCGGATGCTGCACGGGCGGCTGCCGTCGGGGCCGACGATCACGATGTTGTTGCTGTAGCGCAGGTATTCGTTGTTGCCGTTGGACGCGCGCGCCGCGGGCTGCTGATAGTCGGCCAGCGTGTCGGCCACGTCTTCGGGTGACCCGCTGCACGCGTAGCGCGTTCCGTTCGCGTCGCGGGAGTACTCGTGATAGTGGCCCGCGATGTAGGACGCAATGTCCTTGTTCAGCAACATGATTCCGATAATCAGCGACGCGGTGGCCGCGAGCGCCAACGCAGCGGAGACCAGCAACAGGCGGTTACGGCTCACGGACGCCACCGGCTCGCGGTGTGGACCACGGTCCCGCCGCTGCCGGCCGGGCACGCCGGATACAGGTGCCAGGTCTGCCAGCGCCAGCCGTGGCAGTCGGGTTCGGCGGCGAGCGCGGTCAGTGCGGCGTCGTCACCGGGAAACATGCCGCCGAGCCAGCCGGATTCGGCCGTGCATTGTTCTCGGAGCCGTTGCGCCAGTTGGCGAAACGTCGCCTCGTCGTGTTCTTCGGTGCGGGCTTCGAGGTGGTAGCCGGGCACCTCGGTGTGCTCGGGCAGGCCGGCGTCTCTTGCGTCGGGGCTGCGCGGGGCGCAGGAGACCTGCTCGGAGAAATGCCCCTCAACGACGACGACGTGCGACGCGCCGAGGACGCCGAGCAGTAGCGCGCCGCCGTCCGGGTGGTCCAGTTGACAGCTGGCCAGCGGCGCCGGCGCGGGCGCGTTGAGCGTGAGGGCAAGCCTGGCCCCGTTCACGTCGACGGGGGCGACGGCGAGCTGATGAAGCGGCACAGCACCGTTCCTATGGGGAAGTGTTCCTATTGCGACGAGGGCGGGGGGGCGGGGTAGACGGTGAGTTCGCCGGCCAGCACGGACTTGCCCGTCGATACCTCCCACGGCAGGTCGGGCGCCCAGCGCTCGAAGGAGAGCAACGCGGTGTGGTCGGCCCCCTGACCAACGGCGGTGTAGTCGACGAACTCCATGTCGCCGCCCGCCGGCAGGCCCGTCGTGCCTTCGGTGGTGTACCCGGAACGACCACGCTCGGATTCCCGAAATGTCACGCCGTCGACCACGTGCTCACCGCCAGGCTCCAGCAGCGAAAGATCCTTGCGTGTCACCCACATCACCAGCTCGAGGCGCCCGTCGTCCTCCTCGACGCTGAACCAGATCGGCTGTTCGCCGCCCTCCAGTAGATGCTCCCACCACACGAACGGGCCCTCCCGGAAGGTGACCGACCCGCGGACCACGTAATCGATGCCGCCGTGGCTGAGGATGGCGCCCGGACCGAGCGCGCGGGGCCCGAACTGCGGCATCGCGTTGAACGACAGCGGATCCTGGCGCCCGGCCCGCTGCTTGGGCTCCTTCGGGCGACGCAACGCCACGACGAGCACCACGACCGACGCGATGAACAGCACCGCAGCCAGCGCGACCAGCAGAGTCCCCACGCGAACCCTTCCCTTGCCCCTTCTTGGGTTTCAGAGTGCGATTCAAGGTAACAGCCTTTGCTGGGACCGTTCGTCCTTCGAGCCCCGCCTTCCGCGTGTCCTACCCGCGGCTGTCGGTGCCGCGCACTAGGCTATCGAACAGCTGTTCGGGAGATGAGGAGCGTGCGGTGCGGGTGATGGGTGTCGATCCCGGGTTGACGCGGTGTGGGCTGTCCGTCGTCGAAAGCCGGCGGGGCCGTCAGGTCATCGCGCTGGATGTCGACGTGGTGCGCACGCCGCCCGATGCGTCCGTGGCCAAGCGGCTGCTGGCCATCAGCGATGCCGTCGAGCATTGGCTGGACACCCACCACCCGGACGTGCTGGCCATCGAGCGGGTGTTCTCCCAGCACAATGTCGCAACGGTGATGGGCACCGCGCAGGCCGGCGGTGTGATCGCGCTGGCGGCGGCCAAGCGTGGCATCGACGTGCACTTCCATACCCCCACCGAGGTCAAGGCCGCTGTCACCGGCAACGGCGCCGCCGACAAGGCGCAGGTCACCGCGATGGTCACGAAAATCCTTGCGCTGCAGGCCAAACCGACGCCGGCCGACGCCGCCGACTCGCTGGCCCTGGCGATCTGCCACTGCTGGCGGGCGCCGATGATCGCCCGGATGGCCGAGGCCAATAGGAAGGCCGCGGAGCAGCGGCACGCCTATACCGCCAGGCTGGCCGCCGTGGCTAACAAGGCGAAGGCGGCGCAATGATCTCCTCGGTCCGTGGCGAGGTGTTGGAGGTGGCGCTCGACCACGCGGTGATCGAGGCCGCCGGCATCGGCTACCGGGTGAACGCGACGCCGTCGACGCTGGCGGCGCTGCGGCGGGGGGCCGAGGCCCGGCTGGTCACCGCGATGATCGTGCGCGAGGACTCGATGACGCTTTACGGGTTCCCCGACACCGATACCCGCGACCTGTTCCTGACGCTGCTTTCGGTCACGGGGGTCGGGCCGCGGCTGGCCATGGCGTCGCTGGCTGTGCACGACGCGCCGGCGCTGCGGCATGCGCTGGCCGACGGCGACGTCGCAGCGCTGACCCGGGTGCCCGGCATAGGCAAACGCGGCGCGGAACGGATGGTGGTGGAACTGCGCGACAAGGTAGGGCCAGCAGGCGCGTCCGCGTCCGGCGCGCCGGCGAGCGCGGGCCTCAATGGCAATGCGGTGCGCAGCCCGGTGGTCGAGGCCCTTGTCGGCCTCGGCTTTGCGGCCAAGCAAGCCGAGGAGGCCACGGACAAGGTGCTGGCCGGCAACCACCAGAACGGCGAAGTGACCACGTCGACCGCGCTGCGCGCCGCCCTGTCGCTGCTGGGTAAGGCGCGTTGAGCAGCGACTTTTCCGAAGACTATTCGGAGCGCGAAGTCTCGCCGGCGCTGACCGTCGGCGAGGGCGACGTCGACGTCAGCCTGCGGCCCCGCTCGTTGGGGGAGTTCATCGGCCAGCCGCGGGTGCGCGAACAGCTGCAGCTGGTCATCGAGGGGGCCAAGAACCGCGGCAGCACACCGGATCACATCCTGCTGTCCGGCCCGCCGGGGCTGGGCAAGACGTCGCTGGCCATGATCATTGCCGCCGAGCTCGGATCCTCGTTGCGGGTGACGTCCGGGCCCGCGCTCGAACGCGCGGGCGACCTGGCCGCGATGCTGTCCAACCTGGTCGAGCACGACGTGCTGTTCATTGACGAGATCCACCGCATCGCCCGGCCCGCCGAGGAGATGCTCTACCTGGCCATGGAGGATTTCCGGGTCGACGTCGTCGTCGGTAAGGGCCCCGGGGCGACCTCGATTCCGCTGGAGGTCGCGCCGTTCACCCTGGTCGGCGCGACCACCCGGTCCGGGGCGCTGACCGGCCCGCTGCGCGACCGGTTCGGCTTCACCGCGCACATGGATTTCTATGAACCCGGCGAGCTGGAGCGGGTGCTGGCCCGCTCCGCCGGGATTCTGGGCATCGAGCTGGGCGTCGAGGCCGGTGCCGAGATCGCCCGGCGGTCGCGGGGCACGCCGCGCATCGCCAACCGGCTGCTGCGCCGGGTACGTGACTTCGCCGAGGTGCGTGCCGACGGCATCATCACCCGCGACATCGCCAAGTCCGCCCTGGAGGTCTACGACGTCGACGAGCTCGGCCTGGACCGGCTGGACCGCGCCGTACTGACGGCGCTGACCCGCAGCTTCGGTGGCGGGCCGGTCGGGGTTTCCACGCTGGCGGTCGCGGTCGGGGAGGAGGCCGCCACCGTGGAGGAGGTGTGTGAGCCGTTCCTGGTGCGCGCCGGCATGGTTGCGCGCACCCCGCGGGGGCGGGTCGCCACCGCGCTGGCCTGGACGCACCTGGGCATGACCCCGCCGGTCGGTGCTGCCGGGCTGGCGCAGCCGGGGCTGTTCGAGTAACGCCGACCGGCCGCGACTGGCCGCATCGCAGGATGCACATTCAGCGCGGTTATCGCGCCCTCGACTCGGGTACCCGACTGACTATTAGCAATCAATCTGTTCGAGGAGATTCTGATGAGGCACACGCGGGCCGGGTATGAACGGCCAAACGCGATGTATATGCCGCGCTCCCGCGGCTCGGTCACCGGGCTGCTCCTGATCCTCTTGGGAGCTTGGGGCGCGTTGATTCCGTTCATCGGGCCCATCGTTAATTGGGCGTACACCGCCGACCCGGCATGGACGTGGACGGCGGCCAGAGGCTGGCTCGAGGTGTTGCCCGGCGTCGTTACCGCCGCGGGCGGGCTGCTGCTGCTCGGCTCCAGGAATCGCGCCAGCGCCACGCTGGGCGGCTGGCTTGGGGTTTTCGGCGGTGCCTGGTTCGTTGTCGGCCGGACGTTCGCGCCGACGCTGGGTATCGGGGACGTCGGCCAACCGGTGGCGTCGACGGACCTGCACCGGGCCCTGCTCGCCGTCACGTACTTCACCGGCTTGGGTGCCCTGATCGTGTTCCTGGCCGGAGCCGTCCTGGCACGCGTGGCGGTTCGGCACGCACGAGACGTCCGAAACAACGTCGGAAACAACGTCGTGCCCGAACCGGCGCCCACAGCGGCCGCGAGCGTGCCGGCAGGGGAACTGGCCCCGCACGCCGAGCCGCAGGGAGTCACACCGGCGCGGGGCGACCAGGTCGCAGCGACCGAGGGCGAGCGGCCCGGGCGTGGCTTATTCCACCGGCGCACCGGGGGCGGCATCTTCCGACGACACCACCATGCAGGCGTGTAGGCGCCGTGCAGAGGCATTGAGCACCTGAGCACCGACAACGCCGGTCACCGATGAGGCCTGGCACCGGTAGCTCAGCCAGAGGGGGCGGGCTACCGGTGTCGCCGGGCCGGCAGCCGCACGGGCTAAGGCGATCCGTCGGTTCCCGGATTTCCGCCCAGGAGGCCGGGGGCGCCCCCGGTGCCGCCAGTCCCACCGTTGATGCCGTTGCCGCCGTTGCCGCCGTTGCCGACGAACCCTTGGGTGAATTGGCCGTTGTCGGTGATCCCGACGGCGCCGCCGTTGCCGCCGTTGGCTTTCCCAGCGCTGCTGTAGCCCGCGTTGCCGCCGTTCCCGCCTGCGCCGAGGCCGAGGCCGCCGCCGGTGCCGCCGTCGCCGCCGTTGCCGCCCGCTCCTAGGAGCGCAGAAGCGGTGCCGCCGTTGCCGCCGTCGGCGCCGAGCCCCGCGCCCGCGAACGCGACGCCCTGGCCGCCGGTGCCGCCGTTGCCGCCCTGGAGGGTGCCGAACCCGCCGATAGCGCCGGCACCACCGACGCCCGCGCCTACCAGCGTCACACCCTGGCCGCCGGCACCGCCGGCACCGCCGGCACCTGCGAGGCCGCCGCCGGCGCCACCGGCACCGCCGGCGCCGCCGAAGCCCGCGCCCCATAGCGCAGCGCCCGTGCCGCCCTGGCCGCCGATGCCGCCGGTGCCGCCGAGCGCGGCGCCACCTGCGCCGCCCGCACCGCCCTCGGCGCCGCCGATCAGGGCGCTGGTGGTGCCGCCCAAACCGCCGGCGCCACCGGTCAAGTTTCCGGCGCCACCGGCGCCGCCCGCGCCTCCCAGGCCTGAGATGCGACCGCCGGCGTTGCCGCCGGCACCGCCGGCACCGCCCGTGTCGCCGGTGCCGCCGTCGCCCCCGGCTCCGCCGATGGCCGACGCTCTGCCGCCATTCCCCCCGGCGCCGCCAGCCCCGCCAGTTCCACCGCTGCCAGTCTCGTCGCCGCCGGCGCCGCCGTGCCCGCCCCAGCCGAAAGCTGAGGCATTGCCGCCAGCGCCCCCGGCACCACCGATCCCACCCACAGCGGATGTCGCACCACCGTTACCGCCGGCGCCGCCGTTGCCGATCCACAACCCGCCGCGGCCACCGGCACCGCCGGCCCCACCCAGCCAGCCGTTCCCGCCGGCCCCGCCGTTGCCGATCAAGCCCGCGGCACCTCCGCTGCCGCCGTTCTGCAGCGTTCCGCTGGTCGGGCTAAAACCATTGCCGCCGTCGCCGGCCAGCAGCCCGCCCCCACCGCCGTTGGGACTCGCCGCCGTACCGGGCGTGCCGTTACCGATCAGCGGACGTCCCAACAACGCCTCGGTGGGCGCATTCACGGCGCCCAGGATCCCGCTTTCCAACGACTGCAGTGGCGAGGCATTGGCCGCCTCGGTGCTCGCGTACGCGCCGCCGGCGGAATCCAACGCTTGCACAAAACGCTGATGGAACTCCGCGACCTTGGTGCTCAGCGACTGATATTGCTCGGCGTGATTACCAAACATCCACGCGATGGCCTGCGACACCTCGTCAGCACCGGCCGCCACCACGCCCGTCGTGGACGCCGCCGCGGCCGCGTTCGCCCCATTCAGCGAGGTACCGATGCTCGCCAGGTTGCGTGCCGAAGCCGCCAGCATCTCCGGAGCGGCATTCACAAACGACATCAAATCCTCCAAACAAATAGAGCGACGGGGTGTCCTGTGGATCACTGAACAAGCACCAAACAAGCACACCAACGAACTCGCCAAGGAGCTCAACGTGGGACCAATTGCGACCCGATGGAGCACACTACTACCGGAGTTGCGCGGCGAGGGGATGCGACTCCATAAGTATCAGCTGTGAATGAAGTATCAGCTGTGCATGGCGGACGGCGGCCGGCACGGTCGAACACGGACGAGGAGGTGCATGGATCACCCCTGGTGCACGGCGGTATGGTCGCGCGTACGTAGAGGACTAGCGAGGAGCACGCGATGATCATCGCCGCCTTGATATTCGCCGCGCTGGCCGCGGTGCTGCACGTCTACATCTTCACCATGGAATCGCTGACCTGGACCTCGCCGCGCACCCGCGCGGTCTTCGGCGTCACGCCCGAAGAGGCCGAGACCACCAAGCTGATGGCGTTCAACCAGGGCTTCTACAACCTGTTTCTCGCGATCGTCGCGGGCATCGGCATCGCCGGAATCGCGATGGGGCACAAGGCCGTTGGGGCGGCGCTCATTTTCACCGGGGTTGGGTCGATGGCCGCGGCCGCGGTGGTGCTGGTGCTGTCGGCGCCGGACAAGGCGCGGTCCGCTGTGATTCAGGGCACTTTTCCGGCAATCGCCATCGTATTGCTGGTGCTCGGCCTGGTTTAGCGGCTCCGCATCGGTTACACGGGGGAGCGCCCGGGTACCCGTCGGTAATGCCGGCGCTGGTCGGCGTGAACCGAGGGGATGTTGATGACACATGCGCACAAGGACCGCGCGGGGCTGAGAATGCCACGCTCCCGCGGCGCGGTCAGCGGAGTATTCCTGGTCATCTTGGGGGTTTGGGGTGCTGTGATTCCGTTCGTCGGCCCCCATTTCAATTTCGCCTATACGCCCGACCAGGACTGGGCATGGACAACGGCCCGGGGCTGGCTCGAGGTGTTCCCGGGAGTCGCCACAGCCGTCGGTGGCCTGCTGCTGCTCGTTTCCGGAAACCGGGCCACCGCGATGCTGGGCGGCTGGCTGGCCGTTCTGGGCGGAGCATGGTTCGTGGTGGGCGGGCAGTTGGCGCCGGTGCTACGGCTCGGCACCGTCGGTGATCCGGTTGCGACCACCGAGCGCAAGCGGGCGCTGCTCGAGGTCACGTATTTCTCCGGCCTGGGTGCCCTGATCGTGTTCCTGGGCGGGATCGCCTTGGCCCGCCTCGCAGTCCGGATGGCCCGCCACGTCGAGCCGCTGCAGCCCGAAGAGGCGCCGGTGCCCGTTGGAGAAGTACCCGGGGGACGGGCGCCCGTGCGATCGGTGCCGGCCGCCGAGCCTTATCGGGAGGCGGGGGACCAGTCGCAACAGGCGGTCTCATCGGATGCGATTACCCAGCCGCAGGTAGGGAATTTCGACCCGGAACCGTCGCAGGCGCCCACGCGGCCGCGACGGAGTTTCCGCCGGCAGGCCGCGGGCGCGGGCGCGGTGGGCTGGCCCCATCGCCACTAGCTGATAGGGCTCGCGCCGGGTCTCACAGCGATTTGATCCGGGTTCGGCGGGCACGGCGCACAGCAGCGTCAGGGGACGCCACCGGAGCCGCCGCTGCCACCGGAGCCGCCGAACCCGCCTCCGCCGAAAGCATCGGCGGGTCCGCCGGGCTGGCCGTCCGCGCCAACGCCGGCCGGTACCGCGTTGCCGGTGACGTTGCCGTCGCCGCCGTCGCCGCCGGCGCCGCCGGTGCCGCCGGAGGCGCCGCCGGTGCCGAAGGGCGGTTCGGAACCGGCGCCACCGGTGCCTCCGGTACCACCGTCTCCGCCCCGGCCACCAGCCCCGGTGAGGCCGGGGCCGCCGTTGCCGCCGTCGCCACCGGTGCCCCCGATGCCAGTCGCATCACCTCCGATGCCAGCGGCACCGTTGCCGCCGTCGCCGCCGCGGCCGCCCGTAACGCCGGTTCCGCCGTTGCCGCCGTCGCCGCCTGAGCCGGCACCGTTGCCGCCCGTGCCGCCGGTGCCGCCGTCGCCGCCGTCTCCGCCAGCCGCTACGGCGCCGTTGCCGCCGTTGCCGCCGCTGCCGCCCTCGCCACCTGCCCCAAAGGAGCCGCCCTTGCCGCCGTTGCCGCCGTTGCCGCCGTCGCCGCCGGTGGCTCCCACGCCGCCGTCGCCACCCACCCCGCCCCTGCCGCCCTGACTGAAGCCGCCGCTGTTGCCGCCGTCACCCCCGTCACCGCCGGCGCCGCCGGCGCTTCGGTCGCCAGCAGTGCCGGATTCGCCCACCGTCGAGCCAGCGCCCCCGGCACCGCCGGCTCCGCCCAAGCCGGCGAATCCGCCGGCGCCGCCGTTACCGCCATTGCCCCCGCCGAAGGCGCCGTGGGCGCCGGCTCCGCCGTTGCCGGGGGCGCCGCCGGCACCGCCGTCGCCGCCGGCACCGCCGACGCCCTGGCTCCCGGCATGGCCCGTGCCGGACTGGACCGCGCCGCCGGCTCCGCCGGCTCCGCCACTTCCGCCGGCCCCGCCGGCCCCGCTCCGACCGCCATGCTGGCCGGGACTTCCCGCTGTTGCCCCGTCGGCGCCACTTGCGCCGTTACCGCCCATCCCGCCGTCAGCGCCGGTCCCACCGGCCCCGCCGGTCCCGCCGTTCCCGGCTTGGGTTCCACCCTTGCCGCCGGCCCCACCGACGCCGCCGGTCCCGCCGGTCCCGCCGTCGCCGCCGTCTCCGCCCGGGTTGGCGCCGGCGTTCGTCCCCGCGACGCCGTGCCCGCCGGCTCCGCCGGTGCCGCCGGTGCCACCGTTTCCGACGAGCCCGGCATCGCCGCCGGCGCCGCCGGCCGCGCCGGTGCCACCCGGCGTGGTGGAGTCGGCGCCGTTGCCGCCGGTGCCGCCGTTCCCGCCGTCGCTGGGGATGCCGCCGATCGCGCCGTGCTTGCCCGGGGTGGATCCGCCGCCACCGGCCCCGCCGGTCCCGCCGGCACCCGGGTCACCACCGTTGCCGCCCCGCCCGCCGACGCCCCCGTCGACATCGATATCGCCGTCTGCGCCGCGGCCGCCATCGCCGCCAGTGCCCGCGGTGCCACCAGCCCCGCCGACCCCGCCGACGCCCTGATCGCCGGCGTGTCCCGAGGCGGCCAGTGCCTGACCGCCGAGCCCGCCGATGCCACCGTTACCGCCCGTGCCGCCGTTGCCGCCGTCCGTGCCGTTGCCGCCAGCTGAGCCTGAGGTGGTGGCGTCGACGCCGTCAGCGCCGGTGCCGCCGGTGCCGCCGACGCCGCCGGCTCCGCCGGTGCCGCCGGCCCCGCCGTTGCCGGCCTGGGTGCCGCCCTTGCCGCCGACCCCACCGGCTCCGCCGGTCCCGCCGGTGCTTCCGTTGCCTCCGCCTGCGCCCGCGGTGGTGGACGCCGCGCCCGGGGCGCCTTGCCCGCCGGTGCCGCCGTCACCGCCGGTTCCACCGTCGCCGACCAGGCCCGCATTGCCGCCGGCTCCGCCGTTCCCGCCGGTGCCGCCCGGGGTGGTGGCATCCGCGCCCCCGCCGCCCCCGCCGCCGTTGCCGCCGCTGGTGGGGGTGCCGCCAACAGCGCCGTGCTTGCCCTGGGTGGAGCCGGCGCCGCCGGCTCCACCGGTGCCGCCAACGCCCGGGTCACCGCCATTGCCGCCCGCGCCGCCGACACCACCGTTGAGCGTTCCCTTCGCGCCGGTGCCGCCATCACCCGCAACGCCACCTGCCCCACCGGTCCCACCGGCACCACCGGCGCCCCGGCCGCCGTCCTGACCTGTCGGGGCTTGCGCGTGACCGCCGGCTCCACCCGCACCGCCCATTCCCCCGACTCCGCCCTTGCCCCCGTCGCCGCCGTCGCCACCGGCCGCACCGAGGGCGGCGCCATCAGCGCCGCGGCCGCCAGTCCCGCCGGCTCCGCCAACCCCGCCTGTCCCGCCGATCCCGCCGGCGCCGCCGTTCCCGGCCTGGGTTCCGCCGGTGCCACCGACGCCGCCGACTCCGCCGATGCCGCCTGTCCCACCAACGCTGCCGGGTCCGCCCGTCGTGGTCGCCGACGCGCCGGTGGTGCCGATCGCGCCGTTACCGCCGGTTCCGCCAGCACCACCGTTGCCGACCAGCCCGCCGTTGCCGCCGGCTCCGCCGGCCCCGCCGGTGCCGCCCGGGGTGGTGGCGTCTGCGCCTCTGCCGCCGTTGCCGCCGTTGCCGCCGCTGGTGGGGGTGCCGCCGACAGCGCCTTGCTTGCCCGTGGTGGAGCCCACGCCGCCGGCCCCGCCCTGGCCGCCGGAGCCGGGGTTACCGCCGTGGCCGCCCGCCCCGCCCGCGCCACCGTTGACAGTCATGTCACCGGCTGCGCCGCTGCCCGCGTCGCCTGGCGCACCGCCTGCCCCGCCGACCCCGCCGACTCCGCCGACTCCTTGCTTGCCGGCTTGACCCGAGGAGGTCAGTGCCTGACCGCCGGCTCCGCCGACGCCACCGCTGCCGCCAACCCCGCCGGCCCCGCCGCTGCCGCCGTCCTGGCCGTTCCCGCCCGCCGTTAAGCCTGGAAGGCCAAACTGCCCGGTACCACCGGCACCGCCGACCCCGCCGGTGCCGCCGATGCCGCCGGCCCCGCCGTTCCCGGCTTGGGTTCCGCCGTTGCCGCCGGCCCCGCCGGTGCCGCCGACCCCGCCCGTGCCTCCGGCTGTGCCGGAGTCGCCGGTGGCGATCGCCGAATTGCCCGCAATACCGGTCCCGCCGGTCCCGCCCGTCCCGCCGGTTCCGCCGTTGCCGACCAGCCCGCCGTTGCCGCCGGCACCGCCGGCCGCGCCGGTGCCGCCGGGGGTGGTGGCGTCGGCGCCTCTTCCGCCGGCACCACCGTTGCCGCCGCTGGTGGGGGAGTTGCCGGTCGCGCCGTGCAGGCCCGTAGTGGAACCGCTGCCACCGGCCCCGCCTTGGCCGCCCGCGCCGGGGTCGCCGCCGTCGCCTGCGGTGCCGCCGACACCACCGTTGACCGCCAGGATGCCGGTTGCGCCGCTGCCGCCGTCACCGGCGATGCCGCCGGTACCGCCGGCTCCGCCCACGCCCCCCGCGCCCTGGCTACCCGCGGTGCCGGAACCCGCCAGCGCGGTCCCGCCGACCCCGCCGGCGCCGCCGGCTCCGCCGATGCCGCCGGTTCCGCCTGACCCGCCGGTCATGGCGGCGGTGCCCGGGGCGGTGCCGTCGGCGCCATCAGCGCCGTGGCCGCCATCGCCGCCGGTTCCGCCGGTTCCTCCGATGCCGCCGTTGCCGCCGTTGCCGGCCTCGGTTCCGCCGGCGCCGCCGGCCCCGCCGGCGCCGCCGGCCCCGCCGGCGTGTCCGCTGTCACCGGTGGCCCCGGCCAGGGTGGCACCGGTGCCGGAGGAACCCTTCGCACCGTCGCCGCCCCGACCGCCGGCTCCGCCGTTGCCGACCAGCCCGCCATCGCCGCCGGCACCGCCGGCCGCGCCGGTGCCGCCGGGGGTGGTGGCGTCGGCGCCCCTGCCGCCGGCACCACCGTTGCCGCCGCTGATGGGGGCGTCGCCGGTCAGGCCATCGGCGCCGTGGTTGGTGCCGCCGCTGGAACCGCCCAGCCCGCCCACGCCGCCGTTGCCCGGGTCGCCGCCGAGCCCGCCCGCGCCGCCAACCCCGCTTCCGGTGCCGCTGAATGTGCCGGTGGCCCCGGTACCGCCGTCGCTGGGGGCGCCGCCTGTTCCACCGGCGCCGCCGGATCCGCCGACGCCATGACTGCCGGCCTGACCCGTGGCGGCCCGGGCTTGCCCGCCGTTGCCACCGTCGCCGCCGGCCCCGCCGTGGCCTCCGTCGCCTCCGCTGCCGCCGGACATACCGGCCGCACCCGATTGGGTCGCGTCGTCGCCTTTTGCGCCGGCGCCGCCGGCGCCGCCCGCTGCGCCGTTGCCGCCCGCTCCACCGGCCCCGCCGTCGCCCGCCTCGACGCCGCCTCGGCCGCCGTCCCCGCCTCTGCCGCCAGACCCGCCGTCCTGGCCGGTCGTTCCGGAGTGACCCGCCGCCGTGGCCGACTCGCCTGCGACACCGGCCATGCCGTCGCCGCCCCGACCGCCGGCTCCGCCGTTGCCGACCAGCCCGCCATCGCCGCCGGCACCGCCGGCCGCGCCGGTGCCGCCGGGGGTGGTGGCGTCGGCGCCCCTGCCGCCGATTCCACCGTTGCCGCCGCTGGTTACGGTTGCGCCGGCAAGTCCTGTCGCGGCCTGGGTCCCGTCACCGCCGAAACCACCTGCGCCCCCGGCGCCCCCGGTGCCGGGGTCACCGCCGTCGCCACCGGCGCCGCCTGCGGCGTTGACGACGGTCGCGTTGCTGCCGGCGCCGCCGTCACCAGGTGCACCGCCGGCGCCGCCCATGCCGCCAGACCCCCCGGATCCGGCGGCGCCGGCCCGGCCGGCGACAGCGTGGCCGCCTACCCCGCCGTCGCCGCCCGCGCCGCCGCTGCCGCCGTCTCCACCGGACCCGCCTCCCTGGCCGGCACCGTTGGGCAGTCCGGCGACGGTGCCGGGGTTGCCGTCCAGTCCGCGACCCCCGGCCCCGCCCACGCCGCCGGTTCCGCCGATACCGCCGGCGCCGCCGTCGCCGGCCTGGGTTCCGCTCCTGCCGCCGGCGCCGCCGTCTCCGCCGTGCCCGCCGACGTCGCCGTTGCCGCCGGTGCCGCCGGCGAGGGCCGCAGCGTCGCCGGCGGCTCCCGCCGCGCCGTTGCCGCCGCGGCCGCCGGTTCCGCCGTTTCCGACCAGTCCGCCGTCGCCGCCCGTGCCGCCGTTACCGCCGTCAGCGCCTGCGGTGACGGCGTTGGCGCCGGCCCCGCCGGCACCACCGTTGCCGCCGCTGGTGGGCGTGTGGCCGGCCAGTCCTGCCGCGGCGTGGGTGCCGGCATAGGCGGTGCCGCTGGCCCCGCCGGCCCCGCCGGCACCGCCGATGCCGGGGTCGCCGCCGTGACCGCCGGCGCCGCCGTTGACGCTCGCTGCCGTGCCGTCACCACCGATACCTCCGTCACCGCCCACCCCGCCGCTACCGCCAATCCCACCGGCCCCACCAACACTGGGCCCGCGACTCACGCCGAACAGGCCGCCGCGACCGCCGACACCACCGTCGCCGCCCGCTGCGCCGAACCCGCCGTCGCCACCCGTGCCGCCAGCCTGGCCGGTGGCGCCCGGCACCAGAGCGTCGGCGCCGCTGCCGCCGGCACCCCCGGCGCCGCCGCCACCACCGATCCCGCCGACGCCACCGAAGCCGCCATTGCCGATCAGCCACCCGCCGGCCCCGCCGTTGCCACCCGCGCCGCCGACGCCCCCGGATGCACCGGCGGTCCCGCTATCACCGCTGCCCGGTCCGCCGGCGATGCCAGCCATTCCGGCGGCTCCGGCCCCGCCCATGCCACCTGCACCGCCGTCGCCGATCAGCGTCGCGCGGCCGCCATTGCCGCCCGCACCGCCGGCCATGTCCGACGTCGTGGCCGCTCCGCCCGCTCCGCCATCGCCGCCGCGGCCGACTAGCCACCCGCCGCGGCCGCCGGCGCCACCGGAAGCTCCAGCTCCACCGGCGCCACCGGACCCGCCCCGACCGATCAATCCGGCGGCACCACCGGCGCCACCCGCGACGCCGGCGCTGCCACCGGCAGCACCATTACCCCCGTTGCCCCACAGCAGACCGCCCGCCCCGCCGGCCTGGCCCGCGAACGCCCCATCAGCGCCATTACCCAATAGCGGACGCCCCAGCAGCGCCTCCGTGGGCGCGTTGACCGCGTTGAGAAACACCTGCTCGGCGTTGGCGACCTCGGCGGCCGCATACGAACGTGCCGTCCCACTCAAGGACGCCACGAACTGATCGTGAAACGCTGCCACACGTTCAGCGAGCGCTTGATACGCCTGACCGTAGGTGCCGAACAACGCCGCGATCGCGGCCGACACCTCGTCGTCGGCGGCAGCGACCAGCTGTGTCGTCGTCACCGCTGCCGCCGCGTTGGTAGCGCTGATCGTCGAGCCCAGACGCGTTAAATCCGCCGCTGTAGCCGCCACCATCTCCGGCGCCACGCTGACAAACGACATCGCAAACCTCCACCAAATTTAAAGAGGGTGAGCCGAGCGACGCATTCGCAAGCGGAGTTAATCGCTCGACGAGGTCGCATCGCTATGTGCGCATTGAAATGCGCGGTGTGATTCAGGTATTAGTTGTGTCGATTGATTGACTGGTATCCGAGTTATTGGTGACCAGCATGCTGCTGCACTGAGGAATTTCGACCGTAGTTGCGCCTTGACGCGCGGTCCCCCGGTTGAATTCGGTGTGCCGGGTCGACCAGAAATCGCCAGGTTCGTCTTGGGGCCTCCTCCGCCGCGTCGTGTGTCCACTCGCGGCTGCGGAACTGCTCCGATGCGCGTACCCCGTTGCCGACCCAGGGCGACCGTAGCGCGGGCAACGGTTATTCAGCCGGCTCTGGCCCAACGGCGAGACGGCTGAATTCGTTTGCATGGCAGAATTTTTCGACGTAGAGAATGGCGCTGTCAAGCGGTCTTGGAGAATCAAGAACCGACGACATAGGTACTGATCGCGAGCCGTCTCACCGTACTGCGTGGACCAGTAGGTTTTCGACTTCGACCGCTGAAGAGTGTCTCACTGTGAGACACAAATTATTGCTGCTCACCAGGGTTTTCGACGGGCTGTGCCGAGCAGCTGCGCCAAGAATATCTCTGATTGGGTTGCACCGGCGTTGCCGCGTTCGAGATGGAACCGGCGCACTAGCGCTATTCGCTAGTATCACAGCCGTGGATTGGCTGGCCGGCGACAGAAATAAGAACGCGCGAGAGCGCATCTACGATGCCGCCGCCGCGCTCGTGGAGACTCGTGGCTTCGATCGGGTGAGCATCGACGCCATCGCTAGGCGTGCGGGCTGTTCGAGGGCAACTGTGTACCGGCACGCCGGCGGCTTAGAGGCCATCCGGGATGCCATTTTGATTCGAGCGACGAGGCAGGTCGCTCAAACGGTGGCGGCGGAAGTCAAGTCGATTTCGGGCGAGGATCGCATGGTCGCCGCGATTCTGACAACGCTCAAAGTGCTTCGCACACACCCCGTTTTCTCCGCCGTGGACAGAACGACGCCGACTGCTCGGATCATCGAACAGACACTCATCACGTCGCCGCGGGTCCCGGCCGCAGCGGCCGAGATCGCCGGTCTGCCTAGCGATGATCCACTCGGGGCGCGGTGGATGGTACGAGTGGCGCTGGGCCTGCTGTATTGGCCGGTTACAGACATCGATGGAGCGGAAGAGGCCATTGTGCGCCGGTTCGTCGCGCCCTTGTTCAGGCGAGGCGCAGACCTCGGATCACTGGGCAGCAGCGCGCACGAGGCGTGACCACCTGGCTAAGCCCCCAAAAGCTACTAAGCCGTGAAAACTCGGCGCGTTGAACCGTGGTCGGATTGTGTGTGTCCTGGGTTACTACCTGGTCGAGATCAACGCACTGGCCCGTCAAATAGCGCCGAGCGGGAAGCGGCCTCATAACAGTCCCAGCAGTCGCAGGTTGCTGACATACTTGGCGATGATCTGCGGCGTGATGTGTGGAATGTCTTTGTCCGGACCGATTTTCGCGTCCTGGACCGCGGCACGGAACCGGTCGGTCGGCGCGATCGAGCCGCATACCGGAGCCGACGGCTTCCGATAGTTGTGCAGCAACGGCAGCAACGAGGCGTGGCGCTGCCGTTCGGGCAGGGCGGACAGGGCGGTCTCGAACCGGGTCAGCCAGTCGCCGTAGTCGGCGATCCGCTGGATCGAGCACCCGCTGTCGACTAGCCAGTCGACGAACTCGTCGAAGCCGATGCCGTCGTCGTAGGGGTTCATCACGTGGTACGTCTGGAAACCCCCGCGCGCCGGATCGGCGTCCCAGTGGGCACCCAGGGTGGATACCGACTCGCTGACGAACTCGACGGGCAGTCCGTCGTAGTGGGCGCGCTGCCGGTTGCCGCCGGCGTCCGGCTGCGTAGAACGAACCGGGCGCGATCCCCGTCGCCGCCAGGCTGAGCATCATCCGGGTAAACGTGTCCGGCACGTTGAGCTGACCGGCGTAGGTGGTGTCGGCCAGGATCATGTCGCAGCGGAACACGGTGACCGGCAGGCCGCACAGGTCGTGGGCCTCCCGCAGCAGCACCTCGCCGGCCCACTTGCTGTTCGCGTAACCGTTGGCGTAGCCGTCGTCGACGCTGCGCGTCGCGCTGATGTGCCGGATGTCGGCGTCCTCGGTGAACGCCGACGGTTCGATGGCTTCGATTGCATAGCCCACCGCGATCGTCGAGGTGTAGATGTATGGCTTCTGCCTCGTGGTGAGCGCGAGCCGGATCAACTCCGCGGTGCCCAGCGCGTTGGGCCCGAACAGCTGGCTGTATGGCAGCACGTGGTTGACCAGGGCGGCGGGGTCGACGATCAGGTCGACGGTGTCGGCCAGGCGCTGCCAGGTCGCCGCGTCCAGGCCGAGGTCGGCCTCGCCCTTGTCGCCGGCGATCACCTCGAGGTGGTCGGCGGCCAGCTGCCGGTAGTGGGAAAGCAGCTTCGGGTCACCGCTATCGAAGATCTTGTCGAGGCGTGTCCGCGCGTCGTCATCCGACTTGGCCCGCACCAGGCAGATCACCTTGCCGTCGACCAGGTGCATCCGCTCGAGCCAGTCCAGCGCCAGGTAGCGGCCCAGGAATCCGGTGGCGCCGGTCAACAGCACGGTCCGCACCTGGGCGCTGGGGCCCGGCAGGCCGGGGGCGGCCGCCAGTGTGGCGGCGTCGATGAACTTGTCGAGGGTGAGGTCGCCGGCGCGCACCTCGCTGGCGTTCCGGCCGTGCACCGACGCATAGGTGGGTCGCTTCGAGCCCTGCCGCTCGGCCTCGATGTAGTCGGCCAGGGCCGCCAGGTCGGTCGCCGGACTGGTGATGACGCCCACCGGCACGTCGACCTCGAAGATCTCGTGCAGCAGGTTGGCGAACGACAGCGCCGACAGCGAGTCGCCACCCAGATCGCCGAACTGCGCGCCCGGACGCACGTCGGCGGTCGCGGTGCCCAGCAGGGCGGCCGCGGCGCGGCTCAGCGTGTCCAGCACCGGCGCGTCGGCCTCGCTTTGGCGCAGCGCGCGCAGCTCGCTGGCCTGGCCGTCGGCGAGGTCGACGTACAGCTGCTCCAGGCGCTCGCCGTAGTGCTTCTTCAGCTGCGGGCGTGCCACCTTACGGATGCCCGTCAGCAAGCCGTTCTCCAGTGTCCACGGCGTGGCGTCGATGATGAAGTCGCGGGGGATCTCGTAGGACTGCAGGCCGTTCGCCTTGGCGATCTCCTGCAGCGACGCGGCGATCCGCCGCTTCAGTTCGGCCGACTCGAAGCGCGCCAACGCGTCGTCGGTGGGCACGATCGCCGCGAGCAGGTAGGCCCGCGCGCTGTTGCCGTAGATGTAGACCTGCCGCACCAGGGGGCTGTCGGCGAACAGCGTCTCCAACTTGGAGACGGTGACGAACTCGCCCTGCGACAGCTTCAGCACGTTGTTGCGGCGGTCGAGGTAGACGAACTGCTCGGGGCCGACTTCGGCCATCACGTCGCCGGTGCGGTAGAAGCCGTCGGCGTCGAACACGTCGGCGGTGGTTTCCGGGCGCTTGTAGTAGCCGGGGAACACGCCGGCGATCTTGACCGCCAGCTCGCCACGCGGATGCGGCCGGTCGGTGCCGAAGTAGCCCAGTTCGGGCACGTCGACAAGCTTGTAGTCGGTCACCGCGGGGCGCCGAATGTGGCCGTCGACCAAGACCATGCCGGCCTCGGTGGAGCCGTAGCCCTCGACCAGGCGCACGTCGTCCAACATGGAGTCGACCCACGCCTTCATCTCCGCCGAGATCGGCGCGGAGGCCGTCAGCGCCGCGACGAACCGCGCGCCCAGCAGGTTCTGCCGCAGCTCGGCCTTGACCTTCGTTTCCACCGCCGCCCGGTCTTCATCAACAGCGGGACTGCCGGCGTGGCGCCGGTCGACCTCGCTCTGGAATTCGCCGAACAGCATCTCCCAGATGCGCGGCACGAAGTTCAACTCGGTGGGGCGGACCAGGGCGAGGTCCTCGAACAGGGTCGAGAGGTCGCTTTTGGCGACGAAGTAGGCGGTGCCGCCGTTGCCCAGCGTCCCGTACAGGACCTGGCGTCCCATGACGTGGCTCATAGGCATGAAGTTGAGCGTGATCGACGGCGTGCCGCCACCGGAGAACCACGCCTTGCGCCAGTAGCTCGCCACGCGGCTCGCGGGGCACATCGCGCCCTTGGGCGCGCCGGTGCTGCCGGAGGTGTAGATCAGCAGCGCCAGCGGGTCGCCGGTCACCGAAACGGCCCCTGAGGGCGCTGTCGGCGCCAGCCCCTTTAGCCCCTTGCCGCGCTCGATCACCTCGGTAAGGGTCTCGACGATCACCGCGGTGCCGGCCAGGCGTGTTCGGGCGGCGTCGACGTTCTCGCGGTGTGCGTCCACCTCGGGGTGAAAGTCGAACACCACCACGCGGCTGGACGGGTGGCCCGTCAGCACCAGTTCGACGGCATCGGCAAGGTTGTCGACGTTGGCGGCGACCAGCACGGGCTCGGTCTCGGTGACGATCGGCAGCAGCTGGGCGACCGCCGCGCCGGTCTGCAGGGGAACCGACACCGCGCCCAGCCGGGCCAGTGCGATGTCGATGGTCGTGAAGTCAACGCTGGTGAAGCCGAGCAGGGCGACCCGGTCGCCGGGCCGCACGGCGTGCTCGGCGGTCAGCGCCGTCACGAACGCGTTGATGCGGTCCGAAAGCTCGCGGTAGGTGATGGTCTCGAACCGCGGCAGCAGCTCGAGTGAGGTGCGACCGCTCGGGTCGGTGACGAACCGGACCGCGCGCTGGCCCACCGCCGGCCGGTCCGAGTAACCCTCCAGCACTGTCTGGATGACCTGAGGCAGCCCCAACCCGGGCCGGCCCGCGGCCTCGGTGATCGCCTGGCTGGGCCTGGCCGCGGCGAACTGGGCGTCGTCGGCGTAGAGGTCTTGGATGCGGCGGGCGAACCGCTCTTCACGGGTTGAAGTCGACATAACAGTTTCCCCTTGCGGACGGTTGAGTGTTTATCGGAGCTGCGCGGTGGTGCGCCGTGGCACGATAGAACGTTAGCTAAAGTAATAAGCTTAGGCAACGATCTAGGGTGTGAGTTCGCCCACGTGGAAGGGCTGGGCTGTCATCCTTAAATGCCGGCGGCTGGGGGACTGTGGACCGTTCGGCCGACGTCCCAGACGCGCGGCACGAAGTTCAACTCGGTGGGCGCGACGCTGCGCCGGCAGAAAGAACGTTCGCAAAAGTAATGATATTGGTCTACAACTGTTGTCGCTTTCGCCGTGTGTGTTGCGTTTTCTGGGTGAGCAGACGCAAAAGCTCCCGACACGCCGTGCGCGCGGGAGCTTTTGTGTCTGCTCGGCGGTGTTAGCCGGACTGGCCGTTGCCGCCCCGGGCGCCGACGGTGAAATTAAAGGGTGAGCCGCCAATGCCGCCCTTACCTGAGGCGAAACCTCCTGAACCCCCGGTCATTCCGAGGCTGAATGCGCCAGGCCCGCCAGCGCCGCCCATCACGCCGTCAGAGCCGAAAAAGCCGGCGCCGAAAACGCTGTTGCCGTTCGAGAAAACTACTAACGCTACGCCGCCTCCGCCGCCTCCGCCGCCGATGCCGCTGGCGGCTCCCGAGTCGCCGGTGCCGCCTCCGCCGCCGGTGCCGCTCATGATGTTGTTCCCGAGGGCGGCGTTACCGCCGGTGCCGCCGTTTCCTGCAACGCCTCCGGGGCCGCCGGCGGCGCCGCCGCCCCCGCCGCCTCCGCCGAAGGCGCCTTCTCCTATGTTGGTTGCTATGCCGGCGGCGGCACCTGCGCCACCGCCTCCGCCGCCGCCGCCCGTGCCGCCGGTTGAGCCGGTGGCGGTGCCGCCGCCGCCGCCGCCTCCGCCGCCGCCTCCGCCGGCGGCGTCGCCGGTGCCGACATTAATGGCCGTTCCGCCGGTGCCGCCGCCGCCGCCGGTGCCGCCGTGGCCGCCGGAGGCGCCGCCTCCTCCGCCGTTGCCGCCGTGTCCGCCGACGCCGCCGCCGCCTGCTCCGCCGGAATACCCGAGGGTGGTGGCGGAGCCGGAGTTGTTATTGCCGCCAATGCCGCCGTTGCCGCCGGTACCTCCGTCACCGCCTTGCCCGCCGATGGTGTTTCCGGCGCCGGGCGCCCCGCCGTCACCGCCGGCGCCGCCGGCACCGCCTTGGCCGCCCATCGCGCCGAGGGTAGTGGTGTTGATGCTGCTGATGCTGGCGTAGGTACCGCCCAGGCCGCCTTTGCCGCCCTGGCCGCCGTTGCCGCCGTGGCCGCCGGCGCCGCCGCCGACCCCGTTGATGCCGGCGCCCCCGGTGCCGCCGGTGCCGCCGTCGCCGCCGGTGCCGCCGGGGCCGCCGGGGCTCGGGTTGGTCAGGTCGTTGTTGCCGGTGAGCCCGCCGCCGCCGCTGCCGCCATCGCCGCCGTGGCCGCCGTTTCCGGCGGTGCCGATGCTGCCGCCGGCGCCGCCGTCGGTGCCGGCGCCCGCGGCGCCGGCGGTGCCGCCGGTGCCGCCCTGGCCGCCGGCGGCACCCGCACCGCCGCTGGCGCCGGTGTTGCTGCCGCCGTTGCCGCCGGTGCCACCTTGGCCGCCGATGCCGCCCTTGCCGCCGGTGCCGCCGCCGGAGCCGCCGATGCCGGCACCGCCGCTACCACCTTGGCCGCCAGCGCCGCCCTGGCCGCCCTGGCCACCCTTGGTCGCGTCGGTCGTGTCGTTGCCGCCATTGCCCCCGGTGCCGGTGCCGCCGTTGCCCCCGTTGCCGCCCAGGCCACCGTGGCCGCCGGTGCCGATGCTGCCGGCAACGCCGCCGTCGGTGCCGGCGCCGGCCGCCCCGGCGGTGCCGCCGGTGCCGCCCTGACCGCCGTCACGCCCATCCCCGCCGGCGGTGCCGATGTTGTTGCCGCCGTTGCTGCCGGCGCCGCCGGACCCGCCGATGCCGCCGTGGCCGCCGGCGCCGCCGCCGTGGCCCAGCCCGTCGCCGGCGCCGCCGGTGCCGCCCTGGCCGCCGGCGCCGCCCTGCCCACCCTGGTTACCCGCGGTGGGCGAGCCGCCGGAGGTGCCGTTGGCGGCGTTGTCGGCACCGGCGCCGCCGGTGCCGCCCAGCCCGCCGACCCCGCCGGTGCCGATGTTGCCGGCCGCACCGCCATCGGTGCCGGCACCGGCCGCCCCGGCGGAGCCGCCGGTGCCGCCCTGCCCGCCGTCGCGCCCATTGCCGGCGGTGAGGCCGGTGGTGCCCGTGTTATTCCCGCCGTTGCTGCCGGCGCCACCGGCCCCGCCGATGCCGCCTTTGCCACCGGCGCCGCCGCCGTGGCCCAGGCCGTCGCCGGCGCCGCCGGTGCCGCCTTGGCCGCCGGCGCCACCCTGGCCGCCCGGGTTACCCGCGGTGGGCGAGTTGCCGGAGGTGCCGTTGGTGGCGTTGTCGGCGCCGGTGCCGCCGTTGCCGCCCAGACCCCCGACCCCGCCGGTGCCGATGCTGCCGGCCGCACCGCCGTCGGTGCCGGCACCGGCCGCCCCGGCGGTGCCGCCGGTGCCGCCTTGGCCGCCGTCACGGCCATTCCCGGCGGTGAGGCCGGTGGTGCCGGTGTTGCTGCCGCCCAGGCCGCCGGTGCCCCCGATACCGCCGACGCCGCCTTGGCCGCCGGCGCCGCCGCCGACCCCGCCGATGCCGGCCCCGCCGATGCCGCCCTTGCCGCCGTCACCGCCCTGGCCGCCCTGGAAACCCGCGCTGGGTGCATTGCCAGAGTTGCCGTTGGTGCCGGTGCCGCCTTGACCGCCGGTGCCCCCCGTGCCACCAACCCCGCCCGTGCCGTTGGCGCCGGCGGCACCGCCGTCGGTGCCGGTGCCCGCCGCGCCCGCTGTGCCGCCCTGGCCGCCCTGACCGCCCGCAGCACCGGTGCCGGCGATGGTGTCGGTGTTAGCGCCCCCATGGCCGCCGGTGCCGCCGGTGCCGCCGACGCCGCCTTGGCCGCCGGCGCCGCCGCCGACCCCGCCGATCCCGGCGCCGCCGGTGCCGCCGGTGCCGCCGGTGCCGCCCAGGCCGCCCTGATTACCCACGCTGGGTGTATCGCCAGGGTTGCCGTCGGTGCCGGTGCCGCCTTGACCGCCGGTGCCGCCCGTGCCGCCGACCCCGCCGGTGCCGTTGGCGCCGGCCGCGCCGCCGTCGGTGCCGGCGCCACCCGCACCCGCGGTGCCGCCGACCCCGCCGTGCCCGCCCGCGGCACCACTGCCCGCGCTAGCGCCGGGGTTAGCACCGCCGTGGCCGCCGGTGCCGCCGGCCCCGCCGACGCCGCCCTGGCCGCCAGCACCGCCCTCGATACCCAAGATCCCCGCACCACCGGCGCCGCCGGTCCCGCCGGCGCCGCCCTGCCCGCCCGGGCCACCCGCGGTCGGGTTGGTCGGGTTGGCCGGGTCCACAGTGCCGGGGGTGCCGGTCCCGCCGATCCCGCCGGTACCGCCGGTGCCGCCGACCCCGGCTGCGCCCAGCAGGTGCCGATCGGCCCCACCGGCTCCGCCGTCCCCGCCGGCCCCGCCGGCCAGCCCGGTCCCGGCCGCACCGGGGGCACCGGCCCCACCGGCCCCACCGGCCCCGCCGCTCCCGCCGCCGATCAGCCCGTTGGCCCCGCCGGCACCGCCGGCCGCGCCGGTTGCGCCCGCCGTAGTCGCGTTCCCGCCGGCCCCACCAGCCCCGCCGGTGCCCCACAGACCCGCCGACCCGCCCGCCCCACCGGACTGCCCGGGCGCGCCGGAACCGCCGCCGCCGCCGTTGCCCAAGATCCACCCGCCGTTGCCGCCGTCCAGCCCACTGCCCGCCGCCTGATTGGCGCCATTGCCGAACAGCGGGCGCCCGGTCAGGTCCTTCACCGGGGTAAACACCGCCAGGTTCTGGGCGTCTTGCATCAGGGTGCCCAGCAGGTCGGCGTTGGCTGCCTCAGCACCCGCATACGCCCCTGCACCGGCGCCCAACGCCTGCGCAAACCCCGCGTGCCACAGCGCCGTGCGCGCGCTCAATGCCTGAAAATCCTGCGCGTAAACGCTGAACACCCTCGTGACAGCCGCCGACACCTCGTCGCCGGCCAGCTGGACAATGTCGGTGGTCGACGGCGCCGCGGCCGCGGTCGCCGCCCGCAGCCCCTCCCCGAGCTCGCTCAAACCTCCCGCAGCGGCGGCGAGAGCTTCGGGTGCTGCGATCAGAAAAGACGACATCTCGGGGCCCCCGACCTCAAGGCGAAGCAACCGCTAGGGATGCGCAGCTAACGCTACGCGCGTGGCAGCGCCATCTGACACTGTTTGCTAATAATTTCTTGATTTTTCAGCGGCTTAATTACTTAGTGCGTCACCGCGCCACCAGTAGACCCCGATCAGACGCAAAAGCTCCCGACACGCCGTGCGTGCGGGAGCTTTCGCGTCTGCTCGCCAGTTACAGCAACCCCAGCAATCGCAGGTCGCTGACGTACTTGGCGATGATCGCCGGGGTGATGTGCGGAATGTCTTTGTCCGGGCCGATTTTCGCGTCCTGAACGGCCGCACGGAACCGGTCGGTGGGCGCCAGCGACCCGCGCAACGGCGTCTCCGGCTTCTGGTAATTGTGCAGCAACGGCAGCAACGACGCCTGACGCTGGTGTTCCGGCAGAGCACGCAGGCTGGTCTCGAAGCGCACCAGCCACTCGCCGTAGTCGGCGATCCGCTGGATCGCGCTACCGTCCCCTTCGGTTGGGGAGACGAGCCAGTCGACGAACTCGTCCATCCCGATGCCGTCGTCGTACGGGTTCATCACGTGGTACGTGTGGAACTCGTCAGCACTTTGCGCGCCGAGGCTGGAGATCGCCTCGGCGATGAACTCGACCGGCAGGCCGTCGTAGTGGGCCCGCTGCCGATTGCCCTCGGCGTCCGGCTCGTAGAACGAGCCGGGAGCGATTCCGGTGGCGACCAGGCTGAGCATCATCCGGGTGAACATGTCCGGCACGTTGAGCTGACCCGCATAGGTGGTGTCGGCCAGGATCATGTCGCAGCGGAACACCGCGACCGGCAGACCGCACAGGTCGTGCGCCTCGCGCAGCAGCACCTCGCCGGCCCACTTGCTGTTGCCGTAGCCGTTGGCGTAGCCGTCGTTGATCTTGCGGGTCGCGCTGATCACCCGGACGTCGGCATCCTCGGTGAACTGCCCCGGCTTGATCTGGTCGCCCACCCCGATCGTCGACACGTAGGTGTAGGGCTTTTGCTTCGTGGTGAGCGCCAGCCGGATCAGTTCCGCGGTGCCCAGCGCGTTGGGGCCGAACAGCTCGCTGTACGGCAACACGTGATTGACCAGGGCGGCGGGGTCGACGATCAGGTCGACGGTGTCGGCCAGTCGCTGCCAGGTCTGCCGGTCCAACCCCAGGTCGGCTTCACCCTTGTCGCCCGCGATCACCTCGAGGTGGTCGGCCGCCAGCGCCCGGTAGTGGGCCAGCAGCTTCGGGTCACCGCTATCGAACGTCTTGTCCAGGCGAGCGCGCGCGTCCCCATCGGTCTTGGCGCGCACCAGGGCGATCACCTTGCCGTCGACCAGGTCCATCCGCTCCAGCCAATCCAGGGCCAGGTAGCGCCCCAGGAAGCCGGTCGCGCCGGTCAGCAGGACGGTGCGCACCTCGGTGCCGGCCTTCGGCAGCGTGGGCGCGGCGGCCAGCGTCGCGGTATCGATGAACTTGTCCAGCGTGAGGTCGCTGGCGTGCACCTCGACCGCGTCGCGGCCATGCACCGACGCGAACGACGGCCGCTTGCTGCCGTGACGCTCGGCCTCGATGTAGTTGGCGACGGCTGCCAGGTCGTTGGCCGGGCTGACGATCACGCCCACCGGCACGTCGACGTCGAAGATCTCGCGCAGCAGGTTGCCGAATGTCAACGCGGACAAAGAATCTCCACCGAGGTCGGTGAAGTGCGCGTCCGGCGAGACCTCGGTGCTTGCGGTGCCCAGCATGGCGGCTGCGGCCCGGCTCACGGTTTGCAGCACCGGGGCATCGGCGCCGCTGCGGCGAACCTCGCTCAGCTCGTTGGACTGGCTCGCGGCCAGGTCGGTGTAGAGCTGTTCCAGCCGCTCGCCGTAATGCTGCTTCAGCTTCGGCCACGCCAGCTTGCGGATGCCGGTGAGCAGGCCGTTCTCCAGGGTGAACGGCGTGGTCTCGACGAGGAAATCGCGCGGCACCTCGTAGGACTGCAGCCCGGCCTCCTTGGCGACGTTCTGCAGCGAATCCGCGATCAGCGGCTTCAGCGCAGCCACCCCCTTCTCGGCGTAGCGCCGCAACGCTTCTTCGGTCGGGACGACGACCGCCAACAGGTAGGGGTGCGCGCTGTTGCCGTAGATGTAGATCTGCCGCACCAGCGGGCTGTTACCGAACACCGCCTCCAGCTTCGCGACGGTGACGAACTCGCCCTGCGCCAGTTTCAGCACGTTGTTGCGGCGGTCGACGTACATCAGCCGGTCGGGAGCGACCTCGGCCACGACGTCCCCGGTGTGGTACCAGCCGTCGTCGTCCAGGACGCTCGCAGTGACCTCTGGCCGCTTGTAGTAACCGGGGAACATGTTCGCCGTCTTGAGCAGCAATTCGCCGCGCGGATGCGGCCGGTCGGTGGCGAAGTAGCCCAGATCCGGGACGTCGGCCAGCTTGTAGTCGATGACAGGCGGGCGTTGCACCTGGCCGTCGAACAGGACCATGCCGGCCTCGGTGGAGCCGTAGCCGTCCAGCAGAGGCATCTCGAGCAGATCCTCGACCCACGTCTTCAGCTCCGGGGAAGTGGGCGCCGAGCCGGTCATCGCGAAGATGAAACGGCCGCCCAGCTGGTACTGCCGCATGTCGTCCATCGCTTGGGCTTCGCCGGTTCCGCGGTCGACCTGACGCTGGTACTCGGCGAACAAGGTCTCCCAGATCCGCGGCACGAAGTTGAGCTCGGTGGGCCGCACCAGCTCGAGGTCCTCCAGCAGCGTCGACAGATCACTCTTGGCGGCGAAGTAGGCCGTGCCGCCATTGCCGAGCGTGCCGTAAAGGATGCCGCGCCCCATGACGTGACTCATCGGCATGAAGTTGAGCGTGATCGACGCGACGGTCGGCCCGAACCAGTTCTTGCTCGACCTGCGGAACATCTTGCCGACATTGCTCTGCGGATACATCGCACCCTTGGGGGCGCCGGTGCTGCCGGAGGTGTAGATGAGCAGCGCCAGTGGGTCGGGCCCATCGGCCACGGGAGTCGGAACCGCGGGCAGCGTCTGCCCGCGCTGCACGACGTCGGCGAGGGGCTCGACGGCGACGGAGACGTCAACGGAGTCGGCCAACCGCGCCCGGGCGGTCGCCACGGCCTCACGCTCGTCGTCGACCTCGGGGTGGTAGTCGAACACGATCAGCTCCGCGGGGACGTGCCCGGCGGTCAGGATCAGCTCGACGGCATCAGGCAGCTGATTGACGCTCGTCGCGATCACGGCGGGCTCGGTCTCGGCCACGATCGGCTGCAGCTGTGTGATCGCCGCGCTGGTCTGCAGCGGAACCGATACCGCGCCGATCTGGGCGAGTGCGAGGTCGATGGTGGCGAAGTCGACGCTGTTGAAGCCCAGTACGGCGACGCGATCGCCGGGTTGCACCGCGCCGTCGGTCAACGCCCGCGCCACCGCGCCGACTCGCTCGCCCAGTTCGCGGTAGGTCAGGGTCTCGAACCGGGGGAGCACCTCGAGCACACTGCGTCCGGTCTTCGGGTCTTCGACGAACTCAACAACGCGCTGCCCCAGAGCCGGGCGGTCGGCGTAGCCATCGAGCACCGTTTGAATGATCTGCGGTAAGCGCAGTTCGGGCTGCTCAAGGGCCTCGGCGACCGCCGGGATCGGCTTGGCGGCGGCGAACTGTGGGTCGTTGACGGATAGTTCCTCGACGCGGCGTGCCAGCCGCTCTTCGCGAGTAGTAGTCGACATGACAGTTCCTTGCCAATACGGAGAAATAGTGTCTGCGCGGCGCTGCGCTAAGCAATTAGAACGTTAGTTAAACTAACGGTATTCCTGATGATACTCCCGGGTAGCCACGTCGGAGAAAGTGACTTGCGACACTGCGGGCCACTGCCCGGGTCCCTGGCTCTACAGCTCGCCCAGGGCCCCGGTGAGGACGTCGATGCCCTCGATCAGGAGCTCGTCGCTGATGGTCAACGGCGGCAGCAGCCGGATGATGTTGCCAAACATGCCGCACGTCAAGACGATGACGCCGGCGGCATGGGCCGCGGTCGCGAGCTTGTTGGTCAGTGCGGGGTCGGGGTCGGCACTCCCCGATTTGACCAGCTCGATGGCGATCATGGCGCCGCGGCCCCGGACATCGCCGACCCGATCGTCGGCAGCCTGCAGCCGCAGCAGCGGGTCCATGATCACCCGTTCAAGCTGCCGGGCGCGCTCGATCAGGCCGTCGCGCTCGATGGTCGCGATGGTGGCCAGCGCCGCCGCGCACGCCACCGGGTTGCCGCCGAAAGTGCCACCCAGTCCGCTGACGTGCGGTGCGTCCATGACCTCGGCCCGGCCGGTGACCGCCGAGAGGGGCAGTCCGTCGGCGATGCCCTTCGCGATGCAGGTCAGGTCGGGGTCGATACCCTCGTGCTCGCAGGAGAACCACGCGCCGGTGCGCGCCAACCCGGTCTGCACCTCGTCGGCGATGAACACCACATCGTTGCGGCGGCACCAGTCCAGCAGGCTGGCCAGGAACCCCTCGGCCGGAACGATGAAACCGCCTTCGCCCTGGATCGGCTCGATGATGACGGCGGCCAGGTTGGCGGCCCCGACCTGCTTATCCATCACGCTGATGGCCCGCGCTGCGGCCAGTTCGCCGTCGGTCGCCAGTTCCTTGTCCAGCAGTCCGTCCCGATAGGGGTAGGAGATCGGCGCCCGGTAGATCTCCGGCGCGAACGGACCGAAGCCGCTCTTGTAGGGCATGGACTTGGCCGTCAGCGCCATGGCCAGGTTGGTGCGGCCGTGGTAGGCGTGGTCGAACGCCACCACCGCGGTCTTGCCGGTGTACGAGCGGGCGACCTTGATCGCGTTCTCCACAGCCTCGGCGCCGGAGTTGAACAGCACCGAGCGCTTCTCGCCTGAGCCCGGGGTGATCCGGTTGAGCTCCTCGGCGACGGCGACGTACTCCTCGTACGGGTTCACCATGAAGCAGGTGTGGGTGAAGTCGGCCACCTGCGCGCGCACCGCATCCACGACGGCGGGCGAGGAGTTGCCGATCGTCGTCACGGCGATGCCCGAACCCAGGTCGATCAACCGGTTGCCGTCGACGTCCTCGACGATGCCGCCGCCGGCGCGGGCCACGAACACCGGCATGGTGACGCCGACGCTGCGCGACACCGCCGCGGCCCGGCGCTTGTTCAGCTCCACCGAGGCGGGACCTGGGATTTCGGTGACCAGTTTTCGACTCTGCTCGAGGCTGGTCACGCCTGTCCTCCTCACCGCGGCGCGCCAGTCGCGTCGCGGGTAAAAGCCTAGCGTGAGGCGGGTGCCGACGGGGGGCGGCGGGTGTGCGGCCGGCGGCCTGCCAGACTGGACGCAGACACTGGGCAATTACGAGGTTCGCCCGACCTACAGGTCGGATCTGCACCGCCTCAAAAATGTCGAGCAAACACCGATACGAAAGACGGGCACGTCCGTGAATAGTTTCATCTTTTTTCTGCCGTTTCTGCTCATCATGGTCGGGGTCATGTACTTCGCGTCGCGCAAGCAGAAGCGCGCGATGCAAGCCACCATCGACCTGCACGAGTCGCTGCAGCCTGGTGACCGGGTGCACACCACGTCCGGCATGGAAGCCACCATCACCGCGATCACAGACGACACCGTCGACCTCGAGATCGCGCCCGGCGTGGTGACCACTTGGATGAAGCTGGCAGTCCGCGATCGGATCGTGCCCGACATCGATGAAGACGGTCAAGATCTCGATGACGGCGACGCCGGCGATGACGATGTCGACGAGCTGGACGACTCCGAGTTGGAGGCCGTAGAGGTCCTGGATGGTTCCGAGCGCGAGAACCGCGCGGCCAAAGATTTCTGACCGGGCAAGCGCTGGGCCGCGTCCGCGACGCGCGCGTAACCGCGACACGTAGGCTCTCTCGGGGAAAACCGATTCTCAAGGAGATATAGGAAACGTGGCATCGTCTTCGGCGCCGGTGCGTCCTGGCCGCTACCTGTCGGTGTTCCTGGTGCTGCTGATAGGCGCCTACCTGCTGGTATTCCTCACGGGTGACAAGCGGGCCGCGCCCAAGCTGGGCATCGACCTGCAGGGCGGCACTCGCGTCACGCTGACGGCACGCACGCCAACCGGCGACGCCCCCAGCCGGGAGGCGCTGGCACAGGCCCAGCAGATCATCAGCGCTCGAGTCAACGGCCTCGGCGTCTCCGGTTCTGAGGTTGTCGTCGACGGGGACAACCTGGTCATCACGGTTCCCGGCAACGACGGGAGCGAGGCTCGCAACCTGGGACAGACCGCGCGCCTTTACATCCGTCCCGTCATCCAGGCGATTCCGGCGCAGAGCGCCGAACCCAAGCCGACGCCTGCCGCGCCCGCGCCCGCGCCCGGCGGCCAACCCGCGCCCGGCGGCCAACCCGCGCCCGGCGGCCAACCGGCGCCCGCGCCCAGCGGCCAACCGGCACCGGCGCCGACCGCGCAACCGGCGCCCGCCCCAAGTGGGAAGCCGGCGCCGCAGCCACGGCCGTACCCGCAGGACCCGACGCCGGCGCCCACCCCGGCTCCCGCCCCCGCCCCGGCGCCCGCTCCCGCCCCCGCGGGCAACACGCCGGCACCCGCGACCGGCGCCCCGGCGCCGACGGACGTGCCGTCGGGTGAACAGCCGGCGCCGCCGGACCCGCGCAAAGACCTCGCCGAGCGCATCGCCACTGAGAAAAAGTGGCGGCAGAGCACCCGTCAGGGCGTCCAGTTCCTCGCTCTGCAGTACGAGGCCACGTTGTGCGACAAAGGAAAAGACATCCTGGCCGGCAACGACGACCCCGCCCTGCCGCTGGTGACCTGCTCGCAGGACCACAAGGCCGCGTATCTGTTGGCGCCGTCGATCATCAGTGGCGACCAGATCCAGGACGCCACGTCCGGCATGAATCAGCGCGGTATCGGCTACGTCGTCGACCTGCAATTCAAGCCCGCCGCGGCCGAAATCTGGGCCAACTTCACCGCCGCCCACACCGGTACCAAGACCGCCTTCACGCTGGACTCTGAGGTGGTCAGCGCGCCGGTGATCGAGGAAGCGATCCCCGGCGGCCGGACCCAGATCAGTGGTGGCGATCCGCCGTTCACCGCGTCATCCGCGCGCCAGCTTGCCAATGTCCTTAAATACGGCTCACTTCCGCTGTCTTTCGAATCGTCCGATGCCCAAACCGTCTCGGCGACACTGGGATTGACATCGCTGCGAGCCGGCCTGATCGCCGGCGGGATCGGTTTGATCCTGGTGCTACTTTACTCGTTGCTGTATTACCGGGCGCTGGGTGTGCTCACGGCGCTATCGCTGACCTGTTCCGGGGCAATGGTTTTCGCGATCCTCGTGCTCCTGGGCCGATATATCAACTACACCCTGGACCTGGCTGGTATCGCGGGTCTGATCATCGGTATCGGCACCACCGCCGACTCGTTCGTGGTGTTCTTCGAACGCATCAAGGATGAGATCCGGGAGGGCAGATCATTCCGGTCGGCGGTGCCACGCGGCTGGGCGCGGGCCCGCAAGACGATCGTGTCGGGCAACGCCGTCACCTTCCTGGCCGCCGCCGTGTTGTACGTCCTGGCGATCGGGCAGGTGAAGGGTTTCGCGTTCACCCTGGGCCTCACGACGATCCTCGACCTGGTGGTGGTGTTCTTGGTGACCTGGCCGCTGGTGTACCTGGCCTCCAAGTCGGTGCGGATGGCAAAGCCGGCCTACAACGGCCTGGGCGCCGTTCAGCAGGTCGCACGCGAACGGCGCGCCGCGGGCAGCGCATCGACGGGACGGAGGTAGACCCCGGTGACCTCTAAGCCCTCTAAGCCCTCCAGGCCCGCTCGACCCAGCAGGTCCTCCAAGCCCAGGACCAGCAGCGCGAAAGACGACGCCAAGGACACGAAGGACGCCAAGATCGCCGAAGACGCCGTCGAACTCACCGAAGCTGCTCCCGAAACACAAGAAGCAGCAGAAGAGGTAACGGCAGAGGAAGCGCCAGAGGAACTGACCGACGCCGACGCCACCGGCCTGCCGCAACACGGCTTTCTCAACCGGCTTTACACCGGTACCGGTGCGTTCGAGGTGGTGGGACGCCGCAAGCTGTGGTACGCCGTCAGCGGCACCATGGTCGCGATCGCGATCCTGTCGATCGTCATCCGCGGGTTCACGTTCGGGATCGACTTCAAGGGCGGCACGACGGTGTCGTTCCCGCGCGGAAACGCCCAGGTCTCGCAGGTGCAGGACGTCTTCAGGAAGACCCTGGGCACCGACCCGGAGTCGGTGGTCATCGTCGCCAACGGTGCCGCGGCGGCCGTCCAGATTCGTTCGGAAACCCTGAACAACGACCAAAGCACGAAGCTGCGCAACGCCCTGTTCGACGCGTTCCAGCCCAAGGGCACCGACGGCAGGCCCAGCAAGGCGGCCATCAGCGACTCGGCGGTGTCGGAGACCTGGGGTGGCCAGATCACCAACAAGGCGCTGATCGCGCTGGGGGTGTTTCTGCTGCTGGTCGGCGTGTACATCATGGTGCGCTACGAGCGGTACATGGCCCTCTCCGCGCTGATAACCATGTGTTTCGACCTGACCATTACCGCCGGCGTCTACTCGCTGGTGGGCTTCGAGGTCAGCCCGGCGACGGTCATCGGCCTCCTGACGATCCTGGGCTTCTCCCTCTACGACACCGTCATCGTGTTCGACAAGGTGGAGGAGAACACGCACGGCTTCCAGCACACCACCCGGCGCACCTTTGCCGAACAGGCGAACCTGGCGATCAACCAGACATTCATGCGCTCGATCAACACCAGCCTGATCTCGGTGTTGCCGATCCTGTCGCTGATGGTGGTGGCGGTGTGGCTGCTGGGCGTCGGCACGCTGAAAGACCTGGCGCTGGTGCAGCTGGTGGGCATCATCGTCGGCACTTACTCGTCGATCTTCTTCGCCACCCCGCTGCTGGTCACGCTGCGTGAACGCACCGAGCTGGTGCGCACCCACACCCGCCGGGTGGTCAAGAGGCGCAGCCCGGGGCAGCGGGAAACCGGGAAATCGGCCGGCAAATCAGCCGACAAAGGGCGGGAGCCCGCGAAATCCACTCGCGACGCGGATGACACGGCGGACGAAGACACGCCAGAGACGCCAGAGACGCCAGAGAATAAGCCGGCGCAGAACGCGCCGGCGGCGAACAAGCCCGCGCCCGGCGCGCGGCCGGTCCGGCCCACGGGTACCCGGCGTCCGACCGGCAAGCGAAACGCTGGCCGGCGGTAGTCAGGTGATGGCCACCTGGTCTCGGCGAATCGGCTTTCGGTGGACGTTCAAGTGGATCCCAATGGGTGTCGCCGTCGCGGTCGCCACGCTGACGGCCGCCTCGACGCTGACCGCCTGCTCGGGCGGCGCATCCGCCCAGATCGACTACGTGGTCGACGGCTCGCTGGGCAGCTATAACACCAACACCGTCGTCGGTGCCGCGTCGGCGGGGGCGCAGGCGTTCGCGCGCACGCTGATCGGGTTCGGATATCACGGCCCCGACGGGCAAGTGGTCGCCGACCACGACTTCGGAACAATCTCCGTGGTGGGCGGTGCGCCGCTAGTCCTCGACTACCAGATCGCCGACAACGCCGTCTACTCCGACGGCAAGCCGGTGACCTGCGACGACATCGTCCTGACCTGGGCGGCCCAGTCCGGGAAGTTCGCCGCCTTCGACGCCAACACCCAGGCAGGGTATGCCGATATCGCCAACATCGAGTGCATGCCGGGGCAGAAGAAGGCCCGGGTCTCGTTCATCCCGGACCGCAGCGTCGTCGACTACACGCAGCTGTTCACCGCGACCACGATGATGCCGTCGCACGTCATCGCCGACCAGCTGAACATCGATGTGACGGCGGCGCTGCTCACCAAGAACGCGTCGCTGGTCGATCAGATCGCCAAGCTGTGGAACACCATCTGGGACATCAAGCCGGGAATCGATCTCAAGCGTTTCCCGGCGTCGGGACCGTACAAGATCCAATCCGTCCTGGATAAGGGCGGCATCGTGCTCGTCGCCAACGACCGCTGGTGGGGCCCCAAGCCGATCACCAAGCGGATCACGGTGTGGACGCAGGGGGCCGATATCCAGGACCGGGTCAACAGCCGCAGCGTCGACGTGGTCGACGTCGCCGCCGGTTCGTCGGGAGCGCTGGCCACCCCGGACAACTTCCAGCGCACCGATTCGCCGTCGGACGGCATCGAGCAGCTGATCTTCTCGTCGCAGGGGCCGCTCGCGCTGTCCCGTGAGCGCCGCGCGCTCGCGCTGTGCACGCCGCGCGACGTGATCGCGCACGACGCCGGGGTGCCGATCGCCAACTCGCGGCTGTCGCCGGCGTCGGAGGATGCCATCGCCCAAGCCGAGGGCGCCAACGAGGCCGGGCCGTTCGGCAAGGCGGATCCCGCGGCGGCTCGCGATGCATTGCACGGCACGCCGCTCGCCGTGCGAATCGGCTACCAGGGGCCCAACGCGCGGCTGGCGGCCAGCGTCGGGACCATCGCCAAATCCTGCGCCGGCGCCGGCGTCAACGTGACCGGCGTAGCGCTGGATGGCGCAAAGGACCCGTCGGGGCCGCAGGCGTTGCGGGACGGGAAGATCGACGTGCTGCTGGCCAGCACGGGCGGGGCCACCGGCAGCGGATCGACCGGATCGTCGGCGCTGGACGCCTACGACCTGCACAGCGGCAACGGCAACAACCTGTCCAACTACGCAAATCCCCAGATCGACGGGATCATCGGAGCGCTGGCGGTATCCGCCGATCCGGCCGAGCGCGTCAGGCTGCTTGGCGAGGCCGCCCCGGTGCTCTGGGGAGACATGCCGACGCTGCCGCTGTACCGGCAGCAACGCACGCTGTTGGCGTCGAAGAAAATGTATGCGGTGAGCAGGAATCCGACCCGCTGGGGTGCGGGCTGGAACATGGACCGATGGGCCCTGATGCAGTGAGGCCGCAGTGACGAGTATCGGGGGAGACGAGGCCCTAGCCGACGTCATCGCGTCGTTGACCCGCGAGGTGGCCGATTTTCCCGAGCCCGGAGTCCAGTTCAAGGACCTCACCCCGCTGTTTGCCGACCCGACAGGGATGGCGGCGGTCGTCGACGCGCTGACCGAGATCGCGTCCGGTGCCGACCTGGTGGCCGGCATCGAATCCCGCGGGTTCTTGGTGGCGGCGGCCACCGCCATCCGGCTCGGCATCGGTGTCCTGCCCATCCGCAAGAGCGGCAAGCTGCCGCCACCGGTGCTCGGCGAGGAATACACCAGGGAATATGGCCCGGCCGCCATCGAGATACCCGCCGACGCCCTCGACCTGCGGGGTCGCCGGATCGTCATGATCGACGACGTGCTGGCCACCGGCGGCACCCTGGCCGCGGCCGACCGGCTGCTCCGGCGCGCCGGGGCGATCGTGACCGCGGCTGCGGTGCTGGTGGAGCTCACCGCGCTGGGCGGTCGCGAGGCGATCGCGCCGTTGCCGGTGCACAGCTTGAGCCGCGCCTAGGCACTAAGCCCAGTACCGCTGCACTATCCGCACCACTCTCAACAGCACATGTGTGCGCAAACCGGTATATGCGGGCGCTGGCCGCCAACGGAATCGCGCCGCGGAAAGCCGGTCCAGCCGGGCCGGAAACGGCTCGAGGAGCCGCGGTTCAATCGGATAGAGCGATATCCTCGAGATCGGAGGTGACCAACGTGGCGGACGAACAGAGCACGGCGCAAATCGTCGCGCCGCCCCCCGAGGCGCTTGAAGCGCCGCCCGCTGACACTTCCGGCACGTCCGACACTTCCGGTGCCCCAGAAGCGTCCGGGCCCGCCTCCGGTCCGGTAGAGCCGGTCCCCGAGACGCCGGAGCCGCAGGCCGAGGCGACCCTGAGGAGCAGCAGCGCGTCTCGTCGGGTCCGGGCCCGGTTGGCCCGCCGGATGACCGCTCGCAGCGGCGCCATCAACCCAGTGCTCGAGCCGCTGGTGGCGGTGCACCGGGAAATCTATCCCAAGGCAAACCTCTCGATGCTGCAACGGGCCTTCGAGGTCGCCGACGAACGCCACGCCAACCAGCTGCGGCATTCCGGCGATCCGTACATCACCCATCCGCTGGCCGTCGCCAACATCTTGGCCGAGTTGGGTATGGACACCACCACGCTCGTGGCGGCGCTGCTGCACGACACCGTCGAGGACACCAGCTACACCCTCGCGGCGCTATCCGAGGAATTCGGCGAAGAGGTCGGCCATCTGGTCGACGGGGTGACCAAGCTCGATCGGGTCGAGCTGGGCAACGCCGCCGAAGGCGAGACGATCCGCAAGATGATCACCGCGATGGCCCGCGATCCCCGGGTCCTGGTGATCAAGGTCGCCGACCGGCTGCACAACATGCGTACGATGCGTTTCCTGCCGCCGGAAAAGCAGGCGCGCAAGTCCCGCGAGACCTTGGAAGTCATTGCGCCCCTTGCGCATCGGCTGGGCATGGCCAGCGTCAAGTGGGAGTTGGAAGACCTCTCGTTCGCGATCCTGCACCCCAAGAAGTACGAGGAGATTGTGCGGCTTGTCGCCGGTCGCGCGCCGTCCCGCGACACCTACCTGGCCAAGGTCCGCACCGAGATCACCAACACCCTGAACGCGTCGAAGATCAAGGCGACCGTTGAAGGTAGGCCGAAACATTACTGGTCGATCTACCAGAAGATGATCGTCAAGGGCCGCGACTTCGACGACATCCATGACCTGGTCGGCATTCGCATCCTGTGCGACGAAATCCGGGACTGTTACGCCGCTGTGGGCGTGGTGCATTCGCTGTGGCAGCCGATGGCGGGCCGCTTCAAGGACTACATCGCCCAGCCGAGATTCGGCGTTTATCAGTCCCTGCACACCACGGTCGTCGGGCCGGAGGGCAAGCCGCTGGAAGTGCAGATCCGCACCCGCGACATGCACCGCACCGCCGAATATGGCATCGCCGCACACTGGCGCTACAAGGAAGCCAAGGGCCGCAACGGCGTTCCGCATCAGCACGCCGCCGCCGAGATCGACGACATGGCCTGGATGCGTCAACTGCTCGACTGGCAGCGTGAGGCCGCCGACCCGGGCGAGTTCCTGGAGTCGTTGCGCTATGACCTTGCGGTGCAAGAGATTTTCGTGTTCTCGCCCAAGGGCGACGTCTACACGCTGCCGGCCGGGTCGACGCCGGTGGACTTCGCCTACGCGGTGCACACCGAAGTCGGCCACCGCTGCATCGGCGCCCGCGTGAACGGGCGACTGGTGGCGCTGGAGCGCAAGCTCGAAAACGGCGAAGTCGTAGAGGTTTTCACGTCCAAGGCGCCCAACGCTGGGCCGTCGCGCGACTGGCAGCAATTTGTGGTGTCGCCGCGCGCCAAGACGAAGATCCGGCAGTGGTTCGCCAAGGAGCGGCGCGAGGAGGCGCTGGAGGCCGGCAAGGACGTCATTGCCCGCGAGGTGCGGCGAGGCGGACTTCCCCTGCAGCGCTTGGTAAACGGTGAGTCCATGGGTGCGGTGGCCCGTGAATTGCACTACACCGACGTGTCCGCGCTGTACACAGCGATCGGCGAGGGGCATGTCTCGGCCCGGCACGTCGTGCAGCGGCTGCTGGCCGAACTCGGCGGTATCGACCAGGCCGAAGAGGAACTGGCGGAGCGGTCCACCCCGGCGACCATGCTGCGGCGTCCGCGCAGCAACGAGGACGTGGGCGTCTCGGTGCCCGGCGCCCCGGGCGTGCTGACCAAGCTCGCGAAGTGCTGCACGCCGGTGCCCGGCGACCAGATCATGGGGTTCGTCACCCGCGGCGGCGGTGTCAGCGTGCACCGCACCGACTGCACCAACGCGACGTCGCTGCAGCAACAGTCGGAGCGGATCATCGAGGTGCTCTGGGCGCCGTCGCCGTCGTCGGTGTTCCTGGTGGCCATCCAGGTCGAGGCGCTCGACCGGCACCGGTTGCTGTCCGACGTGACGCGGGCGCTGGCCGACGAGAAGGTGAACATCCTGTCGGCGTCGGTCACCACTTCCGGCGACCGGGTGGCGATCAGCCGGTTCACCTTCGAGATGGGCGACCCCAAACACCTCGGGCATCTTCTCAACGCGGTCCGCAACGTCGAGGGCGTCTACGACGTCTACCGGGTGACGTCAGCGGCCTAGTGGTTTTAGAGAGCGCGTCGAAGCCGAACAACGCGACAATGCTGGCGTCAGCCAGTTGTTCAACCAGGACTGCGGATTTGACCAGCATCCCGTGCCGGCCCGCACTGGCGATCGCCGAAAGTAATTGCGGCATGGTGGCCAGTACCACCGCGCATGGCGAAGCGGCAATTTAAAAGTCATGGAACGGTCGTTTCGAAAGCGGTCATGGTCATTTCCGACGGCCTCACGGGGATGATCCGAATCTAAAGACGCGGCGATCGCCGTAAGGCCGGTTGGGTTGCGCTATGCGATTGAATGGCTCACTGGCACAAAGTAAGCGGGCGCTGACGCTAATCGACTTCGACCGGCCCGCAATCTCCTTCGCTAAATCACCGGCGCTATGAGAGCCGCCCGATGTGCGCCATGTCGTACATCTGTCTTCTTCGTAAAACGGTGATATGGTGCACCGGCATAATCGTGGTCGACGGTCCACCTGACGGGTGTGGCGACCCGCGTTGCACTGAAATTTACGGAGGACGACGATGTCGTTTGTGTCCGCGGCACCCGAGATATTGGCGTCCAGCGCAACGGATTTGGCGAGCCTGAGGTCAACGATCAGCGCTGCTAATGCAGCCGCGGCGGCCGCGACGACGGAAGTGTTGCCCGCGGCGGCCGACGAGGTGTCGTCGGCCGTTGCGACGTTATTCGACGCGCATGCCCACGCATACCAGGCGCTCGGCGCGCAGGCTATGGCATTTCACGACCAATTCGTGCAGGCCATGAACAGCGGGGCCGGAGCGTATGCGGCCGCCGAGGCCGCGAACGGGTCGCTGTTCCAGACCCTGAAACAGGACCTGCTGAACGCGATCAACGCGCCCAGCGAGCTGCTCCTGAGCCGCCCGCTGATCGGCGACGGCGCCAATGGCGCGCCGGGACAACCCGGTGGGGACGGGGGTTTGCTCAGCGGCAACGGCGGCAACGGCGGTAACGGCTTGGCAGGCCAGGCTGGTGGCGCCGGCGGGTCTGCCGGGTTGTTCGGCGACGGCGGTCGCGGCGGCAGGGGTGGGTCCGGCGTCGCCGGCCAGCCCGGCGGCGCGGGCGGCAACGGCGGCTGGATCTTCGGCAATGGCGGTAACGGCGGCGTCGGCGGCGACTCCAGCGGCGCGGGCCAGCCCAGCGGCGCGGGCGGGGCCGGCGGCAACGGCTGGTTTGACGGTAATGGCGGCGCCGGCGGAGCCAGCGGCTTCTCCAGCAGCATTGGTGGAGCCGGTGGGGCCGGCGGCAACGCCGGGGCGCTGTTCGGCGACGGTGGCAACGGCGGCGCCAACTTGGTCGGCGGCGCCAACTCGGTGGCCGGCGCCGGCGGCAACGCCTTCGGGCTGATCGGCAACGGCGGCAACGGCGGCAACGTCGGCTTCGGCGGCAACGGCGGCAACGGCGGCCACGCGGGGGTACTCGGCCTCGGGGGCGCCGGCGGCCTCACCGCCGGCGGCGCCAACACCACTGGCGGCAACGGCGGCACGGGCGGCCTGCTGTTAGGCGACGGCGGCGTGGGCGGTATGAACGCCGGCGGCGGCAACGGCGGGAACGGGGGCAACTGCGGGATCTTCGGTGACGGCGGCGCCGGCGGCTACAGCGGCTCCGGTGACGGCGGCAACGGCGGCAGCGGCGGACAAGTGATGGGCAACGGCGGTGCGGGCGGCGACGCCAACCAGGCATCCGGCGGCCTTGGAAACGGCGGAAACGGCGGCAACGGCGGCGACGAGCCCGGCCTAATCGGGTTCGGCGGCGACGGCGGGACCGGCGGGGCCTCCCTGAGTGGTATGGGCGGCCATGGCGGCAACGGCGGCAAAGGGCCCCTGCTGTTCGGCAACGGCGGGAACGGCGGCGCCGGCGGGACCGGTGGTCTCGGCGCGGCCGGCCCGTTCGCCGGCGGCACCGGCGGTAACGGTGGTTCGGGGGGTTGGGACGGCAACGGCGGGGCGGGGGGCGCCGCCGGGGTCAGCGCGAGCACCACCCCCGGCCCCGGTACCGGCGGCAACGGCGGCGATGCCGGATTCATCGGCAACGGCGGCGACGGCGGGCCGGGCGACTCGGGCGGACCGGGCGGCAGCGGCGGCAAGGGGGGGACCATATCCGGTGCTAGTGGCGCCCCCGGGTCGCCGTAATCGAAAGAAGCTGCTACCCAGCCGCGAGCGCGCTCATATGTACAGCAGTATGCCCTCGCAGGCGTGCATTTGGGGACGCTCGCGCCGGGACTAGTCGAGTATCACCGACTGGATGGTGACCTCGGTGGCGGGCGTGCCGTCTTCGCCGCCGCCCGCGACGCCGGCCTTGGCGATCTTGTCGATGGTGGCCAGCCCGTCGTCCTGAATCTTGCCGAAGACGGTGTACTGCGGCGGTAGTTGCGAGTCCTTATAGACCAGGAAGAACTGGCTGCCGTTGGTGCCCGGCCCGGCGTTGGCCATGGCCAATGTCCCGCGAGGGTAGAGCACGGCCTGCTTCAGCTTGGGGTCGTTGGCCGGGTACTGATCGGTGGGGTATTCGTTGGCGAATTGGTAGCCGGGACCACCGGTGCCCTCGCCCTTCGGGTCGCCACACTGCAGCACGGACAGGTCCGGGGAGGTGGTCAGGCGGTGGCATTTGGTGTTGTCGAAGTACTTCTGGCTCGCCAGGCTGGCGAAACTATTGACCGTGCAAGGCGATTCGTTGTTGGCCAGCATCAGGCCGATGTGGCCCTGATTGGTCGCCATGCTGACGCTCACGTTGGCGGGATCGGTCGGTACCTTGCCGGTCTTCGGCGGCTTGACCGGCTTGGCGGCCGGGTCCTTCGACGCCGGGTACTGACAGTTGGCGCCCACGCTGGCCGACGGCTGGAACGCCGGCATCGCCGGAACCGGTGGCGTCGGCGAGGCGGGCGTACTGCCCGACGAGCTGGCGGCGCTGGTCGTGGTGGCGGACGCGGCGTTGTGATTGCGATCGTTCTGGGTGACGATCACCGTGGCCACCACCGCGACGATCACCGCCACCGCCGCGGCGATCCCACCGCCGATCACGATGAAACGGCGCCTGCGGGCTTGCTTGGCGCGGCGCTCCAGCTGCCGTTCGAGTTTGCGCTTGGCTGTGGCACGTCGCTGTTCGTTGGTCGGCACTGCCGGAACGCCTCCATGGTTGATGAATAGGGGCCGAGTTGCCAGCCCGGGCGGCGACCTACCTAAGTCGCCTGCCCAGGCTAATGCGGGCGCTGCGACCCGTGTCAAGCGCCCCATGGGAAACTGGGAAGCGTGTTGATCACTGGATTTCCCGCAGGGATGCTGCAGTGCAACTGTTATGTGCTGGCAGAACGGCCGGGAACGGACGCCGTCATCGTGGACCCCGGCCAGCGTGCGATGGGCCAGCTGCGGCGCATCCTGGACGAGAATCGGCTGACCCCGGCCGCGGTACTGCTCACGCACGGCCACATCGACCACATGTGGTCGGCCCAGAAGGTTTCCGACACCTTCGGCTGCCCCACCTACATCCATCCCGAGGACCGGTTCATGCTGACCGATCCGATCTACGGCCTCGGTCCTCGGCTGGCTCAGGTCGCCATGGGCGTGTTGTTCCGCGAGCCCAAGCAGGTCGTCGAGCTGGACCGGGACGGCGACAAGATCGACGTCGGCGCAGTGTCCGTCAACGTCGACCACACGCCCGGACACACCCGCGGCTCGGTGTGCTTCCGGGTCATCGCGGACACCGACGTCGTGTTCACCGGCGACACGTTGTTCGAGAATTCGATAGGTCGCACGGACCTGTTCGGTGGCAGCGGGCGTGACCTGTACCGGTCGATCGTCGGTAAATTGCTGGTGCTCGACGACAAGACCGTGGTACTACCCGGGCATGGCAACGCCACCACCGTCGGCAACGAGCGTCGGCTCAATCCGTTCTTGCAGGGCCTGTAGCCGGTGACGGAATCCGCTGCGTTCACGTCCTTTTCTGGGCCCAAAGGGGTGCCGGACTATGTCCCGCCCGACTCCGCGCAGTTCGTCGCGGTGCGCGACGGGTTGTTGGGGGCCGCCCGTCGGGCCGGCTACGGCGACATCGAATTGCCGATCTTCGAGGACACCGCGCTGTTCGCGCGCGGTGTCGGGGAATCCACCGACGTGGTGGCCAAGGAGATGTACACGTTCGCCGACCGCGGTGACCGCTCGGTGACGCTGCGGCCGGAGGGCACCGCCGGTGTGGTGCGCGCGGTGATCGAGCACGGACTGGACCGTGGCGCGCTGCCGGTGAAGCTGTGCTACGCGGGCCCGTTCTTCCGCTACGAACGCCCCCAGGCCGGTCGCTACCGTCAGCTGCAGCAGGTCGGGGTCGAGGCGATCGGGGTCGACGACCCGGCGCTCGATGCCGAGGTGATCGCCGTCGCCGACGCCGGTTTCCGGTCGCTGGGCCTGGATGGGTTCCGGCTGGAAATCACCTCGCTGGGCGACGAGCGTTGTCGTCCGCAGTATCGGGAGTTGTTGCAGGACTTCCTTTTTCAGCTGGATCTGGACGAGGAAACGCGGAGGCGCGCGCAGCTCAACCCGTTGCGGGTGCTCGACGACAAACGGCCCGAGGTGCGCGCGATGATGGCCGATGCACCGGTGCTGCTGGACCACCTGTCCGACGGCGCCAAGCAACACTTCGACGCCGTGCTGTCCTATCTCGATGCGCTGGGAGTGCGCTACGTCCTCAACCCGCGGATGGTGCGCGGGCTGGACTACTACACCAAGACCACCTTCGAGTTCGTGCACGACGGACTCGGCGCGCAATCCGGCATCGGCGGCGGCGGCCGGTACGACGGGCTGATGCGCCAGCTCGGCGGGCAAGACTTGTCCGGTATCGGGTTTGGGCTCGGGGTAGACCGGACCGTTTTGGCGCTGCGCGCGGAGGGCAAGAGCGTGGGGGAGACCACGCGCTGTGATGTGTTCGGCGTGCCGCTGAGCGATCCGGCCAAGCTGCGGCTCGCGACGCTTGCCGGGCAGTTGCGTGGCGCCGGCGTCCGGGTCGACCTGGCCTACGGCGACCGCGGGCTCAAGGGCGCGATGCGCGCGGCCGACCGTTCCGGTGCCCATCTCGCCCTGGTGGCGGGCGACCGCGACATCGAGGCCGGCACCGTCGGCGTCAAGGATCTGCGGACGGGCGAGCAGGTGTCGGTGCCGCTGGATTCGGTCGTCGCCGACGTGCTGGGGCGGTTGGCCGCGGCCGCGACTTAGCCGGACCACTTGTCGGAGCACCGGCGTGTGTTTTTGAACATGTATTGCCGATCCGGGGCTGGCTCACCCCCGAGGCGCGCGCCACGCTGGAGCTGGTGTTGGCCAAGCCGGCGCCCCGGGCATGTGCAACCCCGACTCGGCACCGGTGGTCGATGACCCGGCACCGCCGGAGGCGGCGGGCCGCGATACCCGCAGCAACGCCCAGCGCAACCACAATGCCCTCAACGCCGCGCTGCGCGCGCTGCTGGGCAGCTGGAAGCCGGGCCAGCACAACGGGTTGCCGGCCAACTTCATCGGCACCCTGGTGCCGATGAGCGATGTGATCCGGTTGCCCCGCCATGCCCACTATTTGGCGATCTTCGATGACAGCAAACCGATCGGGCTCTACCACACCAAGCGGCTGGCCTCACCCGGGCAGCGGATCGTGTTGTACGCCAAGGATCGCGTCTGCACGCGACCGGCGCGCGACCCAACTGTGAGGTCCCCCGCTACTGGTGTCAAGCCCACCGTACCGACGGGTGGGCGGCCACCGGCTGCGCCGGCGTCACCTCGCTCGCGTTGGCCTGCGGGCCCTACAACCGGGCCGTCGAAGAACAAGGCTGGACGACCCGACAACGCGCCGACGGCGAACCCGAATGGATTCCACCCGCCGACTTCGACCACGGACAACCATGAACCAACACCTTCCACCGCCCCGAGAAACTGCTCGCGCCAGACGACGGCGAAGACGACCCGTAAGCGAGTGCCCGCGCGCCAAGAATTCGGCTATTACATTAAGCATTCTATGAAATTTGGAATGCCCTGCGAACACGCGATGTGGGATCAGAATCATCGCAAGGTGTAGGTTTATCTCGCGGTGCCATTCGGGAGGCGTGACAAACGTCAGGACGAGAGGAATTTCGCGATGAATTTTTCGGTGCTACCGCCGGAAATCAATTCTTGGGCGATGTTCTCTGGCGCGGGTTCGCAGCCGATGCTGGCGGCGGCGACGGCCTGGGATGGGCTGGCTGCTGAGCTCGGGTCGGCGGCGGAGTCGTTTTCGGCAGTGACCACTGGGCTGACGACTGGATCGGGCCAGGCGTGGCAGGGTCCGGCATCGGCGGCGATGATCGCGGCAGCCGCTCCGTACGCGGGGTGGCTCAACGCGGCGGCGGTGCGGGCCGTCGGGGCGGCGGGTCAGGCGCGGGCGGTGGCCAGTGTGTTCGAGGCCGCGCAGACGGCGATGGTCCACCCGTTGCTGGTCGCGGCCAACAGAAATCAGTTGGTGCAACTGGTGGTGTCGAACCTGTTCGGGCAAAACGCACCGGCGATCGCTGCGGCCGAGGGCGTCTACGAGGAAATGTGGGCCCAGGACGTGGCCGCAATGGTGGGGTACCACGGTGGTGCATCGGCGGCGGCGTTCTCGTTGTCGACCCTGCAGCAGACGTTGCAGAATCTGGTGAACAAGCTGAACGTGGGCTTCGGCAACAACGGCGTCTTCAACGTGGGCTTCCTGAATAACGGCTTTCTCAACTTCGGCGGCGGCAACACCGGTTACCTCGACGTCGGCGCCCTCAACAACGGCTTCCTGAACTTCGGCATCAACAACGCCGGCCACGGCAACTTGGGCCTCGCCAATAACGGCATCCTCAACGTGGGCTTCGGCAACATCGGCAACCACAATATCGGGATCGGCAACACCGGTAATTACAACATCAGCTTCAGCATCACCCCGACTCCCAACCCCGCTTTGGGCGGCCTCCCCCTCACGGTTTCGGTGGCGCTCGGCGGCGGCAACAGCGGCAGCTTCAACCTCGGTAGCGGAAACCTGGGCAGCGGCAACTACGGCTCCGGAAACGCCGGCAGCGGAAACGTGGGCAGCGGAAACCTCGGTAGCGGAAACCTCGGCAACGGGAACACCGGCAGCTTTAACACCGGCGGCGGAAACCAGGGCATATTCAATACCGGCGCCGGAAATATCGGCAACTGGAACACCGGCAACGGTAACATCGGCAATTCCAACAGGGGCGGCGGAAACGTAGGGAGCTACAATTTTGGCGATGCCAACATCGGGGGCTTTAATCTCGGTGAAGGTAACATCGGCTCCCTCAACATCGGCTTCGGAAACTCGGGTATTGGCGGCACTGCGGGTACCCTCAATTTTGGATTCGGCAACTCGGGCTCCCACAACATTGGCATTGGAAATACGGGTAATAACGATATCGGCTTCGGGCTGACCGGGGACCACCAGTTCGGCATCGGTGGGCTCAACACCGGCAGCGGAAACGTCGGCTTCGGGAACTCGGGCACCAACAACGTCGGCTTCTTCAACTCGGGCAGCGGCAACTGGGGGCTTGGGAACTCTGGCACCGGGAACATCGGCGTCTTCAACTCGGGTATCAAAGACATTGGCCTCGCGATCGCCGGCAATACCAGCGTCGGCGCCTTCACCGCGGGCAACTTTGACACCGGCTTGTGGAACTCGGGCGGCGCCAACTCCGGCGTCTTTAATTCGGGCAACGCCAATACGGGTGTGTGGAACTCGGGCAACGCAAACGCGGGTCTCTGGAATTCCGGTAGCCAGAATGTCGGCGCCTGGAACGCTGGCAACACCAACACCGGCGCTTACAACGCGGGCGACACCAATTCGGGCGCCTGGAATTCGGGCAATGCCAACACCGGCGCCTGGATCTCCGGCCAGCTCTGGACTGGCCTCGGGTTGTCGGGAACCGGCCCCGAGGCCAACTCGGGCTTCTGGAACACGGGCACCGGAAATTCCGGATTCTTGAATGCGGGCACCGGGAGCTCTGGGGTCGCCAATTTGGGTTCCAACAGCTCGGGCGCCGGTAACTCGGGTGACAACAGCGCGGGGATCGGCAACTCGGGCGACGGCAGCTCGGGCATCACCAACGGCGGCGACGGAAGCTCGGGTTTGCTGAACGCCGGTTCGCCGGGTTCGGGCGCATTCAACACGCAGAGCGGGGCGGGCATCGCCGGTATTGGCAGCTTCACCCCTTGACCCGGCACGCTTGACTCGGTATCGAACTATTGTTCGAATAGAGTCATGCGCTGGACCTCTCAAGCCGTCGCGGTCAACGGGACCGCGATCGACGACGGCGCCCTGCCGGGGCTGCAGCGGATCGGCCTCGTCCGAAGCGTGCGCTCGCCGCAGTTCGAGGGCATCACCTTTCACGAGGTGCTGTGCAAGTCCGCGCTGAACAAGGTGCCAAACGCGGCGGCGCTGCCATTTCGGTACACCGTCAACGGTTATCGCGGCTGCTCGCACGGCTGTCGGTACTGCTTCGCGCGTCCCACCCACGAATACCTGGACTTCGACTGCGGCGCCGATTTCGACACCCAGGTCGTCGTGAAAACCAACGTCGCTGCCGTCCTGCGCCGCGAGTTGCACCGGCCGTCCTGGCGGCGGGAGACCGTTGCGCTGGGCACCAACACCGACCCCTACCAGCGCGCCGAGGGCCGCTATGCGTTGATGCCGGGCATCGTCGGCGCGCTCGTGGAGTCCGGTACGCCGCTGTCAATCCTGACCAAGGGCACGCTGCTCCGGCGGGACCTGCCGTTGCTGGTCGACGCGGCGCAACAGGTCCCGGTCTCCGTGGCGGTATCGCTGGCGGTCGGTGACGCCGAACTGCACCGGGACGTGGAGCCGGGCACGCCGACCCCGCAGGCGCGGCTGGGGCTGATCACCGCCATCCGCGAGGCCGGCCTGGCCTGTCATGTGATGGTCGCGCCGGTGCTACCGCACCTCACTGACTCGGTCGAGCAGCTGGACTGGCTGCTCGGTCAGATTGCGGCCGCCGGTGCCACCGGTGCGACGGTGTTCGGCCTGCATCTGCGTGGCTCGACCCGCGGCTGGTACATGTCCTGGCTGGCCCGCTCGCACCCCGAACTGGTCGGCCGCTACCGCGAGTTGTACCGGCGCGGAGCGTATTTGCCGCCCAGCTACCGTGAGATGTTGCGGGAACGGGCCGGGCCGCTGCTGGCCAGGCACCGACTCGGGGGTGATCACCGCCCGTTCCCGCAGGCCCCCGAAGCAGCCCCCCGACCGGCCCCCCGACCGGCCCTGCCGCAACCCGACCAGGCCACGCTGTTTTGAGCTAGCCGGCCATGGCGGCGCGCGGCTTGGTGAGTGTGAAGTGATCCACCGCGGTGACCGCGCCGAACAGCCCGCGCAGTGCGTAGTACGTCGCCTTGATCGTGGTGTTGCCGCCGGGTTGACCCGGGTCGACGTCGAAAGCCACGAAACCGTAGGCGTTATCGCGGTCGCGAAACGCCGACCACGGCGCGTCTTCGACGACGTAGATCGGTTTCCGATGTCCGGACTCGGGATCGAAGTCGCCGATGCCCATGATCACGCGGCACCTGGGCTCGGGGAAGAACATCGTGTTGGACGGCGCCGATGTTCCGCCCCCGCCGATGACCAGGTGCACCGTTCCTTTGCTCGCGTCGATGACGTCGCCGTGCGTGTCGACGGGCACCGGCGTGCGGGTATCGGTACCCAGCGCGCCGCGCACCGGCCGTGACCGTTCGTATTGGTGCTCGTGCCCGCACACCACCAGGTCAACCTGATACTGGTCGAACAACGGCAGCCATTCCTGCCGTATCCCAAGGTCGGCGCCGTTGGTGCGATCGGAGGTCGAGAACGCCGTCTGATGCATGCACACCACCACCCAGTCGATGTCCGGGTCGCGCCGCGCCGCCGCGAGTTCGTCTGCAAGCCAACGCTTTTGCTCGCCGCCCGAGTAGCCGCGCACATAGGTGTTGCCACCGTCCTGGTAGGTGACGTCGTCGTTGGCCAGCGCGATGACCCGCACCGCGCCGGCGGTGAACGAATACCACAGCCCGCGCAGGTCGGCGGTCGCCCCCGAATCCGGCACCGCGAAGAAAGTCTGGAAGGCGCCGTAACCTATTGGCCCGTTGCCCAATTCGTTCTCATGATTGCCCGGCGCCGGCATCCACGGCCGGTAACGCGCCGAGCGCGTGTTGGTCCTGAACCAGTCCGTCCAGGTGCGAATCCGGTCCTGTGCGAGGTTGGCATAGCTCAGGTCCCCGTTGACCAGATTGAACAGCGGACCGATGCGTTCAATCGCGGTGGCGATGTCGCCTGCCGCTGGCGACCCAAGGTTGTCGTTGAGGTATTTTTTGTCGACGATCTTGCCCAGCGTGGGAGTGCCTTGATCGCCGAAGCTGGTGAACGACAACGGCTTTCTGCCCACGGGTGCGGTCCGGATCGTCCCGGGTTCGGGGTTCGCGCCGTCGTGCACCGCGGCGTACACGTAGTCGGTGTCCGGGGTCAGGTTGGTCAGCCGCGCGTGGTTGACCCGAACCTCGGTGTTGGACTTGGCGTCTCGATACGTTCGTGTTTCTGCCGCCACGGTGCGGCCGAAACCAGACCCGAAGCCAGGCCCGAAACCAGACCCAGCCGTGCCCAGCATGACCCGCGGATTGCCGACCGCCTCCGTCGTGTGCCAGGACACCACCACCTCGGTGCCGGCGTTCTTGCCGAATTGCAGATGCAGGCCGACCACGGGCGGGGCGCCGGTGCGATTCGGTTGGTACCAGACCGCCGGGCCGCGGTGCGCCGACCACAGCAGCGCCGCCCCGCCCGCCCCGGCGCCCGCGCCGAGGACCGCCGACGCGGCACCCGTCGTAAGCAATCTGCGGCGGCTAATTACCTGCGGGGTGCCCTGAGTGCTGGTCTCCGGGGGCGGGTCGTCGCCGCCGGTCTGTTCGCCCGTCTGCTCGGGGTCTTCGGCCATGGGTGCTTCATACCTGAGCGGCGCGACTGGTGCCATAGGCGCCGGTGAGCGCCGTTTCCATCGGACCGCCGGTGGCGAGTCCGGTAGCGTTTGGGTCATGACGAACGTGCGAAAGGCCACCCGCGCGCTGTCCTGGTCGACCTCGTTAGCGCGCGTGGCGGTATTTACCGTGATCGCGGTGGCGGCCGCAGCGGTTCTCGCGCCGGTGACGGCCCATGCGGACCCGGCGGGCCACCAGGTGAGCTACACGATCACCGCCACCGGCAACCTGACCGGGAACGTCCGCTACATGAACAGCGATCCGCCCAGCCAGGCGGCCTTCAACGCCAACTCGGCGCAGTACATGAACACCGTGCAGACATCATTCGCCCCCGGCCAGCCGCTGGTGTACACCACCACGCTGGCGAACCCGAACCAGTGGGCCTACATCAACGCCAGCGGCGGGTGTCACTGGCCCGACTGCGGCTCGGGAGCCACTCCCGAGCTGCACTGCGAGATCGCCGTGGACGGCCAGGTGGTGGTGACGCAAAACGCCACCACCGGCGTCACCTGCACAACGCGGCCCTGGTAGGCCGCTCAGTCAGCCGATGTTGCCGGGTTCGGTGTGGGCGACGACGACGACTTCGGCCGGCTCGGCGCCTACCGCCCGGATTCTGTGGCCGACCGACGCGTCGAAATAGACGCTGTCACCGGCGCCCAGCGTGATGGTCTGGTCGCCGTAGTCGAGTTCCACGGTTCCCGCGTGGACGAATGCGAACTCCTGACCCGCGTGCGCGGGGCGTGGATCGTCGGTCGGGCTGTGGGTCGGCCGAATCACGAACGGGGACATGGACTTTCCAAGCAGGGCCGAGGCCAGCGCCTGATATCGCTGACCATCGGCACCGCCACGCTGCCCGGCCCGGTCCACGGTGAGCTTCTCCTCGGCCGCCTCGTCGGAGAACAGGCGCCCGACGTCGACATTCAGCGCCTTGGCGACCTTGAGCGCCACCGCGATTGACGGCGTGCTCTGCCGGCGCTCGATCTTGGACAGGTAGCTCTTGGTCAGCCCGGTCTGTTCGGCGAGTCGCTCCAGGGTCAGCCCGCGTTGGCGGCGGACGGCGCGTAGCAGGGCGGTCACCGGCGTTGCCTCCGCTCTCGTATGACACAAGGTTTCCTATAGTGATACCGTTGTGTCAAATTTTGCCAGATGTGTCATAACTTCGCGATCAAGGGGCCGACGGTGGCTGCTATCTTTTCCGAAACCTTCTCCGACTCAAAGTCGGAATTGATGCGCCGTGCTGCCGAGCAGCTGGCCGCGCAGACGGCGCAAGCCGATTCGGAACTGACCACCCGGCAAAAGCTGGCGCTGACGTGTCGCGCCCTGTTCGACGCCGGCCATGACTCGGGGCTGGCGGGACAGATCACCGCTCGGGCGGAGCAACGTGGAACGTACTACACCCAGCGGCTTGGCCTCGGGTTCGACGAGATCACCGACGACAACCTGCTGTTGGTCGACGAAGACCTCAACGTGCTGGGCGGCCCCAATGTCGAAGGAATTGCGAACCCCGCCAATCGTTTTCATAGCTGGATCTATCGCGCGCGACCCGACGTGCAGTGCATCGTCCACACGCACGCCTTCCACGTGGCCGCGCTGTCTATGCTGGAGGTTCCGCTGATCGTCTCCCACATGGACACCACGCCGCTCTACGACGACTGCGGCTTTCTCGCTCGGTGGCCCGGTGTGCCGGTCGGCAACGAGGAGGGGGAGATCATCAGCGCCGCCCTCGGCGACAAGAAGGCGGTTCTGTTGGCCCATCACGGGCAGCTGGTCGCCGGCGCCAGCATCGAGGAGGCGTGCTCGCTGGCGATCCTGATCGAGCGGGCCGCCAAGCTCCAGCTGGCCGCGATGGCGGCCGGCACGGTCAAGGAACTACCCGAGCAACTGGCCCGGGAGGCCCACGACTGGACGCTGTCGCCCGCGCGCAGCCGGGCGAACTTCGCCTACTACGCCCGCCGCGCGCTCGCGCGCCACCCCGATGTCCTGCGGGGCTAAATCCTACGAGGCTAAATCCTGATCCCCCAAACGAATCAGGGGAATCCGTTCGTGCCCGAATTCCACGGGATCATCGCCTACCCGGTGACACCGTCCGCCACCAACGACACGATCGGCACCGTCAGGCTCGCTGCCCTCGTCGACCGCCTCGTCGACGCCGGAGTCCACGCCATCGCCCCGCTCGGCAGCACCGGCGAACTGGCCTACCTCGAAGAGGGCGAGTTCGCCGCCGTCGTCGATGCCACGATGGCGACCGTCGACGGCAGGGTGCCCGTGATCGTCGGCGTGTCAGATCTGACCACCGCCAAGACAATTCGCCGTGCCCACTATGCCCAGCGGGCCGGCGCCGACGCGGTGATGATCCTACCGGTGTCCTACTGGAAGCTCAGCGACCATGAGATCGTCACGCACTACCGCAGCATCGGCGACGCGATCGGAATCCCGATCATGGCGTACAACAACCCGGCCACCAGCGGCGTCGACATGCGCCCCGAACTGCTGGTCGACATGTTCGAGACCATCGACAACGTCACCATGGTCAAGGAATCCACGGGTGACCTAACCCGAATGCAGCGCATTGCCGAGCTCAGCGGCGGCAGGCTGCCGTACTACAACGGCAGCAATCCGCTGGTGCTCGACGCCCTGAAGGCCGGCGCCTCGGGATGGTGCACGGCCGCCCCGAACCTGCGTCCCCAGCCGTGCATCGACCTCTACGACGCCGTGCGCGGCGGCGACCTCGACAAGGCACACGTTCTCTACGACGACCTCAAGCCGCTGCTGAAGTTCATCGTCGCCGGCGGACTGCCCACCACCGTGAAGGCCGGCCTCGACCTGCTCGGCGTCCCGGCGGGGGATCCGCGCGCCCCGCTGCTGCCGCTCGACGAGAGCGGACGCTCCGAGTTGCGCGGCTTGCTGGCCGGCGCCTGAACTGGCGAGTGAGAACCGCGCCTAGCCCAGATCGCTGACGGCGAAGGTGTCGCACTTGTCCGGCACGCCGGACTGATACCCGATGGTGAACCACTTCTGCCGTTGCTCGGAGGAACCGTGTGACCACGACTCGGGGGGGTTGTTTGCGTTAGCGGGAAGACGATCGTCGGCCACCGACGCCACGGCGGCAAGCGCATCTTGAATATCCTTGTCGGTCAACGGTTGCAGGTAGGGCACTCCGGTGCTCTCCTGCTTGACGGTGGACGCGTAGTGCGCCCAGATCCCGGCGTAGCAGTCCGCCTGCAGCTCCGTGCGCACGCCGTTGCCCTGCGAGCCCTGCGCGCCCTGCTGGGAGCGGCCCAGCGTGCCCTGCAGGTTCTGCACGTGGTGGCCGTATTCATGGGCCACCACGTACTCCTGCGCAAACGGGCCGCCGCTGGAACCGAACTTGTCGACCAGCACCTGCAAGAAGTCGGTGTCGAAGTAGGCCGTCTTGTCCACCGGGCAGTAGAACGGCCCGACCGCGCTGGTCGCCGCTCCGCAGCCGGTGTTCACCTGGTTAGTGAACAGCTGTACATGCGGTTTGGTGTAACGCGGCATCAGCTGATGCCAGACCGCGTCCAACGAGTTTCCGGTGGCTATCACGCGGCACTGTACGTATTTGTCGGCATCGGCGGCGGTCTTGCATTTGCCCTGGTCGAACCCGGGCGTGACGACATCGGAGGTGCTCATCTGCGGTTGGTGCCGGTTGGCCACGACGAGGGTGACTATCGCGATCGCCGTCGCGACCGTCATGCCTAGGGCTATCAGGATCAGGGCTTTACGGCGTCGGCGGGCGGGCAGCACCGGTGCGGGCGCGGCGACTGTTTCAGTGAGGGCGGGATGTTGTGCCGGGGCTCGTTGGCCAACCGCCCATGTGGGGTCCGGGTCGGGCGCGACCGAGTTGGCCGGCATCGTGGCTGGTGGTGCGGGTCTCTGTTCGGCGGCGGATGTTGGCGTGGTCCGCGGTCCCGCCGGCTGGGATCCGGTATCTGCCGCGTTGGTGGCCTGTTGCGTGGTCGCCGCGGGAGGTGGCGGATCCGGCACGAGCGGTCGCGGATCCGATTGAGTGGTGAGGGTGGCGCGCGCGGCGGCGGCCAATTCAGTGGTGGTGCGGTAGCGCTGCGCGGGATCTTTGGCTAGCCCTCTGCCAATAACCTCGTCCATCGCCGGGGGAATCACATCCCGCTTCCCGGACGGCATCGGGGGCGGGTCGACAAGGTGAGCCAGGGCAAGCTGCTCGAATGTGTTGCCGGGAAAGGGTTTTAGGCCCGTCAGGCATTCATAGAGCACGCAGGTCAGCGCGTAAATGTCGGACCCGGGTTCCACCTCGCCGCTGCGGAACCGTTCGGGAGCCATATAGGCCCAGGTGCCGATGGTGGCCCCGGTCGCAGTGATTCCGGTATCGCCCGCCGCTCGCGCGATGCCGAAGTCGATCAGATATGCAAAGTCGTCCTCGGTGAGCAAGACGTTGGACGGTTTGACGTCACGGTGCACCACGCCGCTCTTGTGTGCGACATGCAATGCCGCAGCGATCTGCTCGACAATCCCGACCGCCTGTTGTGGGAGCAACGGCCCGCCATCGAGCAGGGTTTGAAGGTCATGGCCGTTGATCAGCCGCATCGTCACATACAGTCGGCCCTCGATCTCCCCGACGTCATGGACCGGCACCACATGGGGGTCCTCCAAGCGCGCAACAGCGCGGGCTTCGCGGCGGAACCTTTGCTCGAAGGTCTTGTCCTGGGCGAAATGGGGCAGCAGCATCTTCAGCGCGACGACCCGGTCGGTGGCTGTGTCATAGGCGCGCCACACCTCACCCATGCCGCCCTGGCCCAGCCGCGCGATCAGGCGGTAACGCCCGAACGGCGTCCCCTCTGCATCGCCGGCCACTCCCACATCCTCCCGATCGGCTGAGGCCACTTGTTCGAGTTGCAGGCTTTGCTATCTGGGGTTACCCGAGATCGCTGACGGCGAAGGTGTCGCACTTGTGCCAGTCGCCGGTCCGGTTCCCGATGCTGAACCATTTCTGCCGTTGCTCCGCGGAACCGTGGGTCCACGACTCGCGGTTGACGTGTCCGGTCGTCTCCCGCTGAATGCGATCGTCGCCCACCGATGCCGCAGCCGACAGCGCGTCTTGAATGTCCTTGTCGGTCAACGGTTGTAGGTAGGGCACGCCGGTGCTCTCCTGTTTGACGATGGCTGCGTAATACGCCCAGATTCCGGCGTAGCAGTCCGCCTGCAGCTCAGTGCGCACGCTGTTGCCCTGCGAACCCTGCGCGCCCACTTGGGAGCGCCCCAGTGTTCCCTGCAGGTTCTGCACGTGGTGCCCGTATTCATGGGCCACCACGTACTCCTGGGCGAATGGCCCACCGCTGGAACCGAACTTGTCGACCAGCACCTGGAAGAAGTCGGTGTCGAAGTAGGCTGTCCTGTCCACCGGGCAGTAGAACGGCCCGACCGCGCTGGTCGCCGTCCCGCAGCCGGTGTTCACCTGGCCGGTGAACAGCCGCACATGAGGGCGGGTGTATGTCTGCGGCAGCAGCTGATGCCAGACCGCGTCCACGGAGTTGCCCGTCGCCACCACGCGGCACTGCACGTACTTGTTGGCGTCGGCCCCGGTCTTGCATTGACTCAGGTCGAAACCGGGTGCCGAGTACTCGCTGGTATTCATCTGTTGGGCGTTGATCACCTTGCCCGGATCGACGCCCAGCAGCATCGCCACCACCACGATCAACAGCCCGCCGAGCCCGCCACCGATGGCGATCCGGCCGCCCCCGCCGCCGGACGACGCCGCGGTGCTGGTGTCGATCTGCATACCCTCGTTGAAGGTCATCGCACACTCCCGAAGTCTTTGAACGGGGTTAACTACCCGGGCGGAACCAGCCTAACGCTGTTGGGTGGCTGGGAACCGGGCGCCTGTGCCCCCACGTGGCCGACGATCCCCCCGCGCATGTCGACCACGCGGGTGGTCCCGACACCGCGCGGCTCGGGACTGGTCCAGGTCACCTCAGAGAAGGGAGGTGATCACCAGCGCCCAGCCTGGCAACGGCGTCCGCGGGAACCTCGAACACTGCTCGGGTGTGACGGCGAGGTCGAAGTTAGGCCGAGAAGCTAAGCGAGGGTTCGGCCGCATTGCGGCCGGTTGGGCGCCGCCACGAGCGGATTGCAGGATTATTCAAGATTTCTTCGGCATCGGCCTGACACGGTTGCGCGGTCCGGTATTGCGACGTGCGTTGGTTGGGATTCTTCACTTTTCGGAGGAGCTGCCGTGGAGGTCGATCGGCCCGTCGTGGAATCCCGCGAGATCGGTCGGAGGGTGTGGCTTGCGGACCGCGCTCCCCAGATTTCTCCGCGCACATTTGCATATGGGGTCGCCCGTGTTACTGGGCAGGCGCTTACGTCGACGCTTACCAACACCCAACTTTCCACTATTCAGGAGCCACGCTGGTGATCAAAAAGTCCATTCACGTCTTCGAATCCCGCGAGATTCCGTCGCAGGACGTGCCGAGCGGACCGCGCCACCGGGATTTCTCGGCGCACCAGACGCTGAGGGATCTGCTGCCAACCACGGGGCGAGTCGCACTGGCGTGGATCGAGGCTCGCGAAGGCGACAGCGTCGAGCGCAGCGCCGCGCTCGACACGATGTTGCTGGTGCTGCGGGGCGGTGCCCACCTTGCCGACGGGCGTTCGCTGGCGGCGGGCGACGTCGTCACCATTCCGGCAGAGGGCACCTATCGGCTCATCGCCACCGCGCCCAACGGCTTTGAGGCACTGGCTATGACGTTTGGGCGCACCGCCGCCGACACAGGCTGCCCCGAAGATTGCCCCCCCGAAGATTGCCAGGAAGAGGTTTCCTCTCTCGCGGAGCTCCTCGAGCGCAACGAACAGCGCGCCCGTATCGCGAGCCGGGGCGCGATGTTTCGCCTGGTCGACGATGGCACGCTGGACGACCCGAAGAGGCGCGCGACGTTCTTGCGCCATCTACGGCCACTGTCGGACATGTTCCAGAAGACCATGATCGCGCGACAGGCCACGTGCTCCGACCACACCTACGAGCAGACGTTCCTTGCCCATTTCAAGGACGAGTTCGGCCACAACATGCTGCTGCCACGCGATGACGTCTCCCCGCCGCCCGATCCCGTCATGAGCGCGACCCTGTCCTGGTTCACCCACCAGATGCTCGTCCGTGACAACTCGGAAAAGACCGTGCTCGTGCACCTGGTCCTCGAGGGGGCCGCTGAGGCCTTCTTCGGCAACGCCGCGACCAGGGAGGTGTTCCGGGCGGCCGGGGCGATGGACTATTACGAGGCGCACCTCGAAGACGAGGCGCACAAGGACCTCGGCGCGCAGTTGCTCGCCGGCCTTCACCCCCTGGCCTACCGACGGCTGCACCGCATGCTGGAGGACGGCTGGGACATGTATGACGCGATGGGTAATCGTCTCGCCGAGCTGGTCCGGCTCGAGGATGTCGGCGCAGCGTGATCGCATCGCCGCCGCCCGGGCTCCTCGTCTGGCTCGACGGTGCGCTGCTCCGCCACGAAGACGCGCACACACCGCTTTGGGCACATCATCACGGGTTCGGGGTATTCGAGGGGCTCCGCGCGTACCGCACCGAAAAGGGCACGGCCATCTTCCGCGTCGAAGACCACACGGCGCGCCTCTACCGCTCCGCTCGCATCCTCGGGCTGGCGCTCGAAGACAGCTGGAAGCCAGGCGAGATCGTGCAGGCCCAGGTGGACGTCGTTCGCGACAACGGCCTCGCCGACGCCTATCTGCGGCCCTTTGTCTTCTACGACGGTGTGCAAGGGCTCAGCCCACACGCCGATCGGCTGACGCTGCGCGTTGCCGTCATCGCGCTGCCATGGGCCCCGCGCACCTTCGGCCCCGAGGCGGGGCCCGGCATCCGCGTCCGGATCGCCAGCTTTGCTCGCAATCATCCGAATTCACTGCTGTTGCGCGCGAAGGCAAATGGGAACTACATGAATTCGATTCTGGCGCTCGCGGAGGCGAAGGCGTCGGGCGCCGACGATGCGATCCTGCTGGATCACGACGGGCTCGTCACCGAGGGGACGGCCGCCAACGTTTTCCTGGTTCACCGCGGAGAGCTCTGGACGCCTCCGGCGACGTCGGCGCTCGAAGGCATCACGCGCGACACGATCTTCGTCTTCGCCGAACGGATGGGCGTCCGCGTCCGCGAGCGTCGCTTCGCGCGCGACGACCTCTACGGCGCCGACGAGGTGTTCTTCACCGGTACGGCGTCGGAGGTGACGCCGATCGTGGAAATCGACGGCCGCAGGGTTGGCGATGGCGAGCCCGGTCGGCTGACGCTCGAGCTCGCCAGTCGCTACGCGGCGGCCGTACGGGGCTGTGCTCAGGGGGATGACGAGTGGATCACGCTGGTTTGAACGATCGCAACGAGAACGATCGCAACGATAGGAGACACGATGACGACTGAGTGCGCTGTGGAAGTTGGTTTGGTTGCAAGGGAAGCGATCCCGGCGATCCATACCGTGGAGCAAGATGGTGTCATACATGCACTCGGAGAGCTCCGCGATTTGCGTTGGCACGACGACCTCGCGGCGTTCCTGCCGCCGAGCTCCGAGCTCGGAATCAGCTGGGTGAGGCTCCAATCGGGGGAGCAGCTCGACGTCCACGTCCACCCGATCCAATCGATGATGATCTTCTTCGAGGGCGCGGGCACGCTGCAGGGCGACCTTACGCGGGAGGTCGCGGGCGGCGACGTCGTCGTCGTGCCGCCGGGCTGCCGCCACGGCTTCGTCGCTGGCCCCCAAGGGCTTTCGGGCCTCTCGATCCAGTTCGGGGAGGGCCTCTACACCCAGCCCGAAAAACCCCGGGTGCTTTTCGCCGAAGAGGCCAGCGCGCACGCCGGGCTGCTGGCGTGGAACCGGGCCCGGATCGAGGAATTCGGTCGGCTACCGGTGTTCGACTTGCTCGCCGACGGCACACTCGAAGACGCGAAGAAGAGAAAGGTCTACCAAGACGCCCTTCAGATCTGGGTGAACGGTAACCAGACGCTCCTCTTCTCGCGGCAAGCCTCCGTGCGTGATCCGATCTTCGAGAAGGTCTTCTTCGGTCACATGACCGAGGAGCTCGGCCACGACGTCCTGCACGCCGACCGCGCCGAAGAGGACGGCCGCGACGGGCCCGACGAGCCCGCCTTCCGGGACGCGATCATGGAGGCGATCACCGACTGGTTCGCGCATCAGATGTTCGTCCTCGACGACATCGAGAAGGCCGCCGTCGTTCACCTCGTCATCGAGAACGCGAGCTCGGTCTACCATCGCAAAGCCATGCCGGTGCTGGCAAAGTACTTGAACAACAACTACTTCGAGCTGCATGTCGAGGCCGACGACGAGCACGCGGCCATGGGCGAGGAGCTTGTCCGCAAGGCGAGCCCGCGCACCTACGAGCGGCTCGAGGCGATCCTCGCCGAGGCGTGGACGATGATCGGCGCGATGACGAACCGACTCGTCGAGTTGACGCGAGCCGCATAGCGGCAAGGGACGATCAAGGGACGATTGAGCCGCAGAGACGATGAGCCTTAACGACGGTGATGTTGACATCCTGAGCCCGGACATCTACGTCCGCGGCGTGCCGCACGGTCGGTTCGCACGCTTGCGGCGCGAGGCGCCGGTGTATTTCCACGTCGAGCCGGGGGGTCGAGGCTTTTGGGCCGTCACCAAGCATCGCGATGCGCTGCGGGTGCTTCGCGATGCCGATTCGTTCTCGTCCGAGCGGGGCGGCACGCAGATCGCCGACCTTCCCCACCACGACATGCGGGTCTCGCCCGACCATCTCGCGAACATGGATCCGCCGCGGCACACCCGCCATCGGGCGATCATCGGTCAGGCGTTCACGCCGCACGGGCTCGGCAGTGTCCAGGCCTGGGTAACGGCGCACGTCGCGTCCCTCGTCGATGCCGTCGTCGAGAGGGTAGCGTCGCGCGAAAGTTTCGACTTCATAGCCGATTTCGCGGCCGACTTGCCCATTGCCACGATCCTGAACATGGTCGGCGTGCCCAGGGACGACGGCGCGATGGTTAACCGGTGGGTCCACGAACTGCTCACCCCGGACGACGCCGACTACGAGACCTCCGACAAGCAGCGCGCCGAAACCACCGGCCAGTTCATGGAATATGCGCACGCCCTGGCCGCGCAGCGAAGGCGAGCCCCTCGTGATGACCTGCTGAGCCGGCTCATGACTGCCGAGGTCGGCGGGCGCAAGCTCACCTACCGGGAGTTCGGGATGTTCTTCCTCCTGCTGCTGGCGGCGGGGACGCACAGCACGCGCCTGCTGCTGGGCAACGGGATGATCGCCTTGATGGAGCATCCCGATCAGCGCAGCAGGCTCGTCGGGAATCCGGGGCTCATCCACAGCGCGGTGGAGGAGTTCCTGCGCTACGACCCCCCGATCCTGCATTTTCGGCGCACCGCGACGCGCGACACGACGGTCGGCGCGCAGTCGGTCGCCGCCGGCGACAAGGTGGCGGTGTTCTTCGCCTCCGCAAATCGGGATGACGAGGTCTTCTCCGACCCCGACACGCTCGATGTCGCGCGGACGCCCAACGACCACCTGAGCTTCGCCCACGGCCCCCACTTCTGCCTGGGCAACGCGCTCGCGCGGATGCAGGTTCGGATCGCGCTCGGCGAATGCCTGCGGCGGCTGCCGGATCTCGAGCCCGCTGGACCGGCGCCCCGGATCAGATCGAACTGGTTCAACGGAGTCAAGAGCCTGCCCGTGCGCGCGGCGCGGGGCCCCAGGGAATAAGGCCCAGGGAATCAAGCCCCAGGGGGATAAGCCCAGGGGGATAAGGAGTGTCGGCGATGGAACTAGATATGACTCCGCCTCCCGTTCAGCTGCTCGACCTGCTGGCCGGTAAGTGGATCTCGCAGGCGATCTCCGTCGCAGCGGAGTTCGGCGTCGCCGACGAGCTCGCCGCCGGACCAAGGTCGCCCGAGGACCTAGCCGGGGCGTGCGGCGCGCACGCCGACTCGCTGTACCGCCTGCTGCGGGCGCTCGCCAGCGTCGGCGTCTTTGCGGAGGACGACGCGGGCCGGTTCGCGAACACACCGCTTTCGGCGACACTGCGCACCGGTGCCCCGGGGTCCATGCGCTCGATGGCGATGATGTTCGGCGGCCCCCCGACCTGGGACGCGTGGGGCGAGCTCCGGGAGAGCATCCGCACCGGGGAGTGCGCGTGCAGGTTCGTCCTCGGGGCGTACGCGTTCGACTACATGAAAGACGACCCGGAGTTCGCCCGGATTTTCGGTGAGGCGATGACCGCGTTCTCCGCCCAGGAGCTCGTGGACATCCACGCCGCGTGTGACTTCTCCGGCATGTCGACCCTGGTCGACATCGCGGGGGGTCACGGCGCGCTCCTGCTCAGCATTCTCGGGAAGAACCCGCACCAGCGCGGGATCCTGTTCGACCAGCCCGAGGTCATCGAGCTCGCCCGCAACGCGATCGCGAACTCCTCGCGGAACTCTTCAGCGGCGTCGCGCTGTTCGCTGGTGGCGGGCGACTTTTTCGCCGCGGTTCCGGCGGGTGACGGTTATGTGCTCAAGCACATCCTGCACGACTGGAACGACGACCTCGCGATGGAGATCTTGGCCAGCATCCACCGGGCGGCGAGACCGGGCGCGAAGCTCTTCGTCATCGAAGCGGTGGTCGAGCGCGGCAACACCCCCGGCTTCGCGAAGCTCCTCGACCTCGAGATGCTGGTCTTATACAACGGCGGTCGCGAGCGGACGCTCGCGGAGATGGAGAAGCTTTTCGCCGGGGCCGGCTTCCGGCTGGTGCGCGCCGTTCCCACGCACTCGCTCATCCATGTCCTCGAGGCCGAGCGGCTGTAGCTCTAGCCCGGACCGTCGCTGGCGGCGGCCAGCAGCGGCACCAGCACGTCGCTGATCGGCGTCGCCAGCCCGTGCGCGCGTGCCTTGCGGATGATCACCCCGTTGCGGATGTCCCATTCCATCCGGCGGTGGTTCTCCCGGTCGGCGAGTATCGACGTGCCCATGTCCTCCGGGGCCTGCCGCATCATGTCGACCAGCTCGTCGGCGGCCGCCGCGGGGAGCCGGGCCCCCTCGGCCTGGGCGACGGTCAGGCATTCGGCGACGTAGCGGCGCGCCAGCTCGGCGACGTCGTCGCGGCGGAACATTCCGGACCGCCGCCCGGCCAGCGGCAGGAACCCGGCCACCGCGTTGACAAGCAGTTTGCGCCACGCCCCGGTGATGAAGTCGGGGTCGCAGTCCACCTGGCAGCCGGCGCCGCGCAACAGCTCGGCGACGGTCTCGGCGGCCGGGCCGGTGGGCAGCACGAACCGGGCCTCGGTGCGCAACCGCACCCACCCCTCCGGCTGCGTCTCGGCGCCGTACCAGACGATGCCGGGAATCACGGTCGACGACGGGCAGTGCGGCTGGACCTGCTCGACCTGCTCGACGCCGTTTTGCAGCACGGTGACGATGGTGTGCTCGCCGCACAGGCGCGCCAGCCAGCCGGCCGCCTGATCGTTCTGGGTGGCTTTGACCGCGAGCACGACAACGTCGACCGGCCCGGCGACCGCGCTGGGTTCGGTGTGCACCGGACCGGGCACCACGATGGGGTCTGCGCCATCGGGCCGCAATTCGATGCTGGGGCGTGGGGTGTGGCCGCAGACCAGCACCGAGTTCCCGGCCTTGTACAGCAACGCGGCGACCGTCGTTCCGACCGCGCCGGGACCGACTAGTGCGATGTTGGTGGCGATACAGGCGAAATTACACCCAGCATTACGCCGCCTAAACTGGTCCACTGTTCAATGTCGGTTCGCTGTCGAGCAAAGGGGAGAGTTTGTGCTGCGCAGCCACGCCGCGGGTTCGCTGAGGAGTAGCGACGCCGGGCAGCAGGTGACCTTGGCCGGCTGGGTGGCCCGCCGCCGCGACCACGGCGGCGTCATCTTCATCGACCTGCGCGACGCGTCCGGCGTCGCCCAGGTGGTGTTCCGCGACCGGCTTGAAGAAGGAGAGGTGCTGGCCCAGGCACACCGGCTGCGCGCGGAGTTCTGCGTCGCGGTCACCGGTGTCGTCGAGGTCCGCCCGGAGGGCAACGCCAACCCCGAGATCGCTACCGGCGAAATCGAGGTCAACGCCTCCTCGCTGATCGTGCTCGGCGAGAGCGCGCCGCTGCCGTTCCAGCTCGACGAGCCCGCCGGTGAGGAGCTGCGGCTGAAGTACCGCTACATCGACCTGCGCCGCGACGGCCCGGCCGCCGCAATTCGGTTGCGCTCCAAGGCGAATGCCGCCGCGCGTTCGGTGCTGGCGGGCCACGACTTCGTCGAGATCGAGACGCCGACGATGACCCGCTCGACGCCCGAGGGGGCGCGTGACTTCCTGGTGCCGGCGCGGCTGCAGCCAGGATCGTTCTACGCGCTGCCCCAGAGCCCGCAGCTGTTCAAACAGCTGCTGATGGTGGCCGGGATGGAGCGGTACTACCAGATCGCCCGCTGCTACCGCGACGAGGATTTCCGCGCCGACCGGCAACCCGAATTCACCCAGCTCGACGTGGAGATGAGCTTCATCGACGCCGAGGACATCATCGCCGTCGCCGAGGAGGTCCTGACCGCGCTGTGGGCGCTGATCGGATACCAGGTCCCGACGCCGATCCCGCGCATCAGCTACGCCGAGGCCATGCGGCGGTTCGGCTCCGATAAGCCGGACATGCGGTTCGGGCTGGAGCTCGTCGAATGCGCGGAGTTCTTCAAAGACACCACATTTCGCGTCTTCCAGGCGCCGTATGTCGGCGCGGTGGTGATGCCGGGCGGGGCCTCGCAGCCGCGGCGCACGCTGGACGGCTGGCAGGAGTGGGCCAAACAGCGCGGGCATCGCGGGCTGGCCTATGTGCTGGTGGGCGATGACGGTGAATTGGCGGGCCCGGTGGCCAAGAACCTCAGTGACGCCGAACGCGACGGGTTGGCCGCGCACGTCGGGGCCAAGCCGGGGGACTGCATCTTCTTTTCGGCGGGCCCGGCCAAGCCGTCGCGGGCGCTGCTGGGCGCCGCCCGCCGCGAGATCGCCGACCGGCTGGGCCTGATCGATCCGGATGCGTGGGCGTTCGTCTGGGTGGTCGACCCGCCGCTGTTCGAGCCCGCCAGCGAGGCCGTCGAGTCCGGTGACGTGGCCGTCGGCTCCGGGGCGTGGACCGCGGTGCATCACGCCTTCACCTCGCCGAAGCCGGAGTACGAGGAGTCGGTCGATAGTGACCCCGGCGGCGTGCTGGCCGACGCCTACGACATCGTCTGCAACGGCCACGAGATCGGTGGCGGCTCAATCCGTATACACCGCCGCGATATCCAGGAACGGGTGTTCGCGGTGATGGGCCTGGACAAGGCCGAGGCGGAAGAAAAGTTCGGGTTCCTGTTGGAGGCGTTCACGTTCGGCGCACCCCCGCACGGCGGAATCGCCTTCGGGTGGGACCGCATCAACGCGCTGCTGTCCGGGGTGGATTCGATCCGTGAGGTGATCGCGTTCCCGAAGACCGGCGGCGGCGTGGACCCGCTCACCGACGCGCCGGCGCCCATCACCGCACAGCAGCGCAAAGAGTCCGGAATAGACGCCGAACCCAAGAAGGTTGACCAGGCATGAGCAAGAGCTTTCCCGACGCCGCCGAACTGCAGGCGTTCAACAACAACATCGCGGACGAGTTTCGGGCCAACGGCGGGAAGGTCGGCGGCCAGTTCGCCAACTCAAACCTGCTGCTGCTCACCACGACCGGCGCCAAGTCCGGCCAGCAGCGGGTGTCCCCGTTGGCCTATTTCCGCATCGACGGCAAGCTCATCATCATCGGGTCGTTTGCCGGCGCCCCGGTCAACCCGGCCTGGGTGCACAACCTGCGCGCCAACTCGCGGGCGCACGTCGAGGTCGGTACGGAGTCGTTCGACGTCAGCGCGCGGGAGCTGCCGTCCGACGAGCGCGACGAGCTGTTCGCACAGATCGCGGCCGCGGCGCCCGGCTTCGCCGAGTACCAGTCGAAGACCGACCGGGTGATCCCGCTGTTCGAGCTGCAGCCCAGCTAACTAAGCGCAGCGGCGCTCGATGCGGTAAGTAAACGTCATGAGCACTTCGCCGCGCGCGGCGCTGTCGTGGGCGGCCGAAAATGCCCGGGCCGGTGTCGAACGGCTCGAGGGCATGGCGTTCAACCTGCTGCAGACGGCGGTTGCGTCGGGCCTGGCCTGGTACCTCGCGAACGACGTGCTGCACCACCGGCAGCCGTTCTTCGCGCCGATCGCCGCCGCCGTGTGCCTGTCGATCAGCAACGTGTTACGGGCCCAGCGCGCCGTCCAGATGATGATCGGCGTGACGTTGGGCATCGGGGTCGGAACCGCGGTGGTGGGGGTGTTGGGCACCGGCCCGGTGTCCGTCGGCGTCGACGTGCTCGTCGCGCTGGGCTTCGCCGTGCTGATCGGGCGGGGGTTTATCGGGCAGGGGATGATGTTCGCCAACCAGACGGTTGTGTCGTCGATCCTGGTGCTGGCGCTGTACCACACCGGCGTCGGTTACGAACGCATCAGCGATGCCCTGATCGGCGGGATCCTGGCCATTGTGTTCGCCGTCCTGCTGTTCCCGGCCGATCCGTTGAAAGTGCTGCGCCGGGGGCGCACCGGGGTGCTGGACGTGCTGCACGGGGTGCTGTGCCGCACCGCGGATTTTGCCGCGGGGCGCAAGCAGGTCCCGTCGCACTGGCCGCTGTCGGCCGTCGATCACGTGCACGAACAGCTGGGCGGGCTGATTTCGGCCCGCTCCACGGCCCGTCAGGTGGTGCGGATCTCACCGCGCCGGTGGCGACTGCGCGACACCGTGCAGGGCGCCGAGCGTCAGGCCGTGCACGTGGCGCTGTTCGCGGGCTCCGTGCTGCAACTGGCCCGTGGTGTCGCGCCCGCGCTCGACGGGTGCAATTGGCTTCCGCAACCGGTGCACCCGGTGCTCGAGGAGCTCGTGGCCGGAACGGGCCTTGCCGACGCGGATCCGGTCGCCGCGACCGAACATGCCGTCGAGGCGCAGCGGCTGGCTTCGAAGCTGCACTCGGTCGCCCGCGAGCGACGGGAGGTGGTGCTCGCCGACGTCGTGCAGGCCTGCGTCGACGACCTGCAACGGGTCATTGAGCTCAGGCAGTAAGAACTCTTGGTGTTAGTCAACTAACATGTTAGATTACTAACATGTTGATCGAATCGGGTACTGCGGGTGTCGTCGTGGTAGGCGCGGGTCCGAGTGGCTTGGCGGCGTCGTTGGCGCTGCGGGCGGCCGGGGTCGACGTCCGAACGCTCGACGCCGCATCGGCGCCGGCGACCACGTCGCGAGCGTTGGGTTTGCAGCCGCGCGGCATTGAGGTTTTGGACCGGATCGGCGCCGTCGGCAAGCTGCGCGAGCATGCAGTGCCGTTGTCCCGGAGCATTTTTCTTGTCGACGGCCGGCAGGTCGCGGAGCTGTCCTGGGTCAATGCGAACCGGCAAGGTCCGCCGAACCCGATCATCATTTCCCAGGCCGATATCGAAGCATCGCTGCGCGATCACCTCGCCGACGCTGGCGGAACGGTCGAATGGGGCCGGCGGGTGGTCAGTGTCGAGGACAGCGGCGAGAACGCCCGCAACGCCTTAGTGCGACTCGACGATGGATCGGTAATCCGCGCCGAGTGGGTGATTGGCGCAGACGGCGCGCACAGCGTTGTGCGGAGGTCCGCCGGAATCGAGTTTCCGGGCGTCTCGATGGTTGAACTTGTGCTCATCGCCGACGTCCATGCCGACCTGGATAGCCCGCGGGACGCCGTGGCGTTCTGGGTCAGCCCGGTTGGCGTGATGGGTGCGTTTCCGCTACCGGGCGACGACGTGTGGCGCCTGATGGCACCGGCGGCCGACCCAGAACGCTGCGATCGCGCACCGCAGGACATTGTTGCTGAGCTGGAAGCGGGGCTGGCTCAACACGGCGGCGCGATTCGATCGGTCGGGTGGGCGTCGTCGTTCCGGATACACCGCCGACTCGCCGACTCCTACCGCCGCGGCAGGCTGCTGCTGGTCGGGGACGCCGCGCACATCCACAGCCCCGTCGGCGGCCAGGGACTCAACACCGGAATCGGTGATGCCGAGAATCTTGCATGGAAACTCGCACTCGTCATGCTCGGACGGGCACACGCTGACTTGCTCGATAGCTACGCGGCCGAGCGGCGGCCGATCGCCGCAGAAGTGCTGTCTAACACCGCAGACGTGACCGGGCTGCTCGCCGGCGGGCAGGCGAGAATGCGCCTGCTGCGCGATCGTGTGGTGGTGCCGATGCTGAACCAGCGGTGGGTGCAACGGCACATCGCGGACAAGGCGTCGCAGTTGTCGGTCACCTACCGCGGGGGGCCACTCGGGGTGAGGCCTCCGCTGAGGCCATTGGCTGGGCTGCTGTCAGGTCTGCAGCCGGGAGACCGGATGCCCGACGCCGAATACCGTTGCGAAGAAGGGAAAGTGGTCAGGCTGCATGCGGTGTTGGGGCCCGGCTGGGCTTTCCTGGGTCCGCAGGCATTGGGCGCCGTCGCGAGGGCGCGGCTGGGCGAGGTGGCGCTGCTGCCGGCGGACGGCCCAGCAGACCGAGGCCTGTTGGTGCGGCCGGACGGGCATCTCGCGTGGCACGGATCCGATCCCCGCAAGCTCGAGGTATGGCTCGACACCGCTTTGGGGCGTCCGTGTGCCGTGAACGCGGTGTCGGCACCGTGACGAACGACGACTGGCGCAGCCGAAAGAAAGCGGCCACCCGCAGGTCCATCCAGGAACACGCGCTACGCCTGTTCGCCGCCAACGGTTACGAAAACACGACGGTCGAGGACATCGCCGCGGCCGCGGGTGTGTCGCATATGACGTTCTTCCGCTATTTCCCCCGCAAGGAAAACGTCGTCCAGACACGTGAATACGACCCGATGATCGAGGAACTCGTCGTCGCCCGACCACCGCACGAGTCACCCATCGCTGCGATCGGCGCCGCGCTGTCCGCCAGCTTCGCAGCAATCCTGCCGGCGGACCGCCAAAGAATCCTCACGCGCGTTCGTCTCATGATGAGCACGCCGGAGCTGCGAGCCCTGCAGATCGTCGTGATGGACGACACCCGCGACCTGTTCGCGCGTTCCCTCGCGCGACGCAACCACCAAGCTCAAGAGAGTCTGGTGGTGAACGTCCATGCGAGGATCGCTGTTGCGGTTTTTGTGGCCGCATTGGAAGCGTGGGCGCCGACCGGCGATGGGGATCTCGTCGCGATCATCGACGCGGCGTTCAGCGCCGCCCAGACTGCCACGGAATCTCTGGAGTCTCAAGCTCCGGATTCTGCGACCAGCACGGCTGCTGAACATCGACGGCGGAGCGTGTGATGACGTCGATCCGGCGGGGCAGCCGCCGTCATGGCATCGCCGCGCGCCAGGGCGAGTGAGTGCAGTAGTCGGTTACCCGAAATGCAGTAGTCGGGTACTGCATCCCGCGGCGCCGCGCCGCCAAATAATCAGCCATACCTGTCACTGGTCGCAGATCGAACGAGGAGCCTGACATGTATGCAGCACCGGAGATGATGCACGCCGCGGCCAACGACTTGACAAGTCTCGAGGCGATGCTCAACCGGGCTCTTGCGGCGGCGCAGCCGCCGACCATGCACCTGATCCCCGCTGGCAAGGATGAAGTCTCCGCCGCCGTGACCGCACTGTTCGCCAATCATGCCCAGGGTTTTCAGGGCCTGGCCAGCAGGGCCTTCGCTTTCCACGAGCAGTTTGCCCAATCCCTCAAGACCGGTGGGGCGGCGTACGCGACCACCGAAGCCCAGAGCGCGGCCTCGCTGTGGCAGCTGCCGCTGCCGACCTGGCTGAAGGACGATCTGTCCACGGCGGGTCTATATGTCGCGGGCTTTCTGGTCGCGGCCCTGATCATCGCCTACCTCGTGCTCGCCTGGCTGATCTCGCTGATCGCCTACTCGTTCCAGCAGCTGTTGGGCGCGGTGGGGCTGTGACGGCTGCCAGAACGAATCGGGATCAGAACGAATCGGCCAGGAACTCCTGCGCCAGTTTCTTGGGCGCCTGGACCAGCCAGGCCTCGGTGAGCAGCTCCTCCAGGTCGAGCGCCTCGATCTCGGCCAGCTTGACCAGCACCGCCGGATAGCCGTCGAAATGCGGGGTGGTGAAGTACACCCGCGGCTCGTCGGCGATCAACGCGAACTTGACGCCCTCGTCGGACACTCGGACACCGAGGATGTCGCCCTCCGGTGGCTGCTCCCCATGCGCGGCTAAATCTTCACGGTCGGACTTGCGCAGGGGCCGCTCCCACGCCAGCATTTTCTTGCCGACCCGCCAGTCGTGCTGCGCGGGCTCGGCGGTCAGCGGCAGCCCACCAACGATGCGAGCGACGTCGTTCCAGGTGGCCATATCCTGATTGTGCTCCCGCAATGGTGCCGTTGGTGGCGCAATCGCCGCCGAGCTATCCGACGCCGGGGCTGTGTGATGGGATCAGCCTTGCCGAACGTCGGTGCCGAACGTCGTCAGGAGGTGTCTCTTGTCAGGGGGTGGCTGTGTCAGGAGGTAGCGCCGTTGCGCGCACCGGGCCGTCTGACGCGTTGGTAGGCGCTCCCGACCGGCTGCTGGCCGGCTACCGCGCCGCATGGGCTCAGGAGCCCCTGTTCGACGTGCGCGGCGGGCGGGCCGGGTTCGCCGGATACGACGAGTTCGTCGATGCCGCCGGCGATGTCCGGCCGGGCTGGCAGAAGCTGGCCGACATCATCGGCGAGCGCGGATACGCCGGCCTGGACCGGCTGCGCGCGACGGTGAGCGATCTGGTCGACAGGGACGGCATCACCTACATCCCGACTTACACCCCGGCCGAGGCCGGCGAGCGCACCGGCCGCGTCGCCGCGCGCAGGGGTCGGGCGGGCCGCGCCGCCCACCTGGCCGGCGTGCCGGCCCCCTGGAACCTCGACGGGCTGCCGCTGCTGATCACTCCGGACGACTGGGCCACATTGGAATCCGGTCTGGTGCAACGCAGCCGGCTGCTCGACGCGGTGCTGGCCGACCTCTACGGGGCGCGGCGTTGCATCACCGGCGGGGTGTTGCCGCCGCAGCTGCTGTTTGCCCATCCCGGCTACATCCGGGCGGTCAACGGGATCGAAATACCCGGCCGTCAGCTGTTCATGCACGCCTGCGACGTCAGCCGCAACCGGGCCGGGAGCTTCCTGGTCAACGCGGACTGGACGCAGGCACCCTCGGGGGCCGGGTACGCGCTGGCCGACCGTCGGGTGGTCGCGCACGCGGCTCCCGATCTGTACGAACGGATCGGGCCGCGACCCGCGTCGCCGTTCGCGCAGACGTTGCGGCTGGCGCTCATCGATGCCGCGCCCGAGGCCGCCGAGGATCCCGTCGTCGTGGTGCATACCCCCGGCATCCACTCCGAGACCGCCTTCGACCAGGCCTACCTGGCCTCCGTGCTGGGCTTCCCGCTGGTGGAAAGCGCCGATCTGGTGGTCCGCGACGGCAAGCTGTGGATGCGGTCGCTGGGCACCCTCAAGCGGGTCGACGTGGTTTTGCGTCGCGTCGACGCCGACTACGCCGATCCGCTGGACTTGCGCTCCGATTCGCAGCTGGGCGTCGTCGGGCTGGTGGAAGTGCAGCGGCGAGGCGCGGTGACCGTCGTCAACACGCTGGGCAGCGGCATCCTGGAAAGCCCCGGGCTGATGCGCTTCCTGCCCGAGTTGTCGGCGCAGCTGCTCGGTGAAACGCCGCTGTTGCCGACGGCGACGCTGTACTGGGCCGGTATCGACGCCGAGCGTTCGCACCTGCTCAAGCACCTGTCGTCGCTGCTGATCAAGTCGACCACCGGCCCCGAGCGCATCGTCGGTCCGATGCTGTCGTCCAAGCAGCGTCAGACGCTGGCCGCGCGCATCGAGGCCGCGCCGTGGCAATGGGTCGGCCAGGAACTGCCGCAGTTTTCGTCGGCGCCCACCGACCACTACCCGGGCGGGCTGGCCGCCGCCGGTGTTGGGATGCGGCTGTTCACCGTTTCGCAGCGCGGCGGTTACGCACCGATGATCGGCGGCCTCGGCTATGTGATGGCACCCGGCAACGCCGGGTACCGAATGGAAACCGTTGCGGCTAAAGATATTTGGGTCCAGCCTTCGACGCGGGCGCAGGCCGAGGTCACGGTGCCGCCGCCGCCGTTGACGGTGGTGAAGCCCGGCGGCACGCGCGGTGTCAGCTCGCCGCGTGTGTTGTCCGACATGTTCTGGGTGGGGCGCTACGCGGAGCGGGCCGAGGGCATGGTCCGGTTGATGGCCGTCACCCGCGAGCGTTATCACGAATACCGCTACCGCCCCGACTCGGAGGCCGGCGCATGCGTGCCGGTGCTGCTCGGCGCGCTAGGGCGGGTGACCGGCACCGACACCGCCGGCCCGGACGCGTTGACGACGCTGTGGTCGCTCACGATCGACCCCGAGCGTCCGGGATCGCTGGTGCAATCGGTGGAACGGCTCGGGCTGGCCGCGCGCGCGGTGCGCGATCAGATGTCCAGGGACACCTGGATGGTGCTCGGTGGCGTCGAGCGGACGCTGGCGCATCTTTCGGAACCCGGCCCGGACGGCGCCCCGAACCGGTTGGAGAGCGGTGCCGGCGACGACACGGTGCTGGCGGCGGCGCACGCCGTGACGTTGGCGGGGATGCTGGCGCTGTCCGGGGTGGCCGCCGAATCGGTGGTGCGCGACGTCGACTGGACCATGACCGATATCGGCAAACGGATCGAACGCGGGCTGTGGCTCACGGCGCTGCTGGGTGCCACCCTGCTCGAGGCCCGCAGCCACGGCGCCGAAGAGACGATCATCGAATCCACGTTGGTGGCCTGCGAGTCGTCGGTGGTCTACCTGCGGCGCAACCCGGGCGGGGTGAGCGTGGTCCCGGTCGCCGAACTGGTGCTGTTCGACGCCGAGAACCCGCGTTCGCTGGCCTACCAGCTGGAGCGGCTGCGCGCCGACCTGCGGGCACTGCCCGGAGCGTCCGGCTCGTCGCGGGCCGAACGCCTGGTCGACGACATCTGCACCCGGCTGCGCCGCATCGACCCGGCGGGCCTCGACCAGGTCACCGCCGACGGGGAACGCGCCCAACTGTCCGCGCTGCTCAGCGGCATGCACGACGGTCTGATCGAGCTGGCCGATGTCATCACCGCCACCCAGCTGTCACTGCCCGGCGAGATGCAGCCGCTGTGGGGACCCGACCGGCGTCGGGAGGTGCCATGACATCGAGCGAGGCCGGCATGGCCGGCTCGAGCGCGACGGCCCGGCGGTACCGGGTGAGCCATCGCACCGAATACCGTTACTCGGACGTCGTGACCAGCTCGTATGGGCGCGGGTTCCTCACGCCCCGGGACTCGCCGCGGCAGCGCTGCGTCGACCACCGGTTGCTTATCGAGCCGTCCCCGGCAGACAGTTCCATCAGCCGCGACAGCTACGGCAACATCAGCTCCTATTTCCACGTCACGGTGCCGCACCACACCCTGACCGTCACCAGCGAATCCATCGTGGACGTGTACCCGACTCCGACGGAGCGGTACAGCGCGGGGCCGGCGCTGGCGCCGTGGGAGGAAGCCCGCCCGGCCGGGCTGCTGGGGGCGCTGGCCACCGAGTTCACCCTGGACCTGAATCCGCCCGAGATCACCGACGAGGTGCGCGAGTACGCCGCTCCCAGCTTCGCTCCGCAGCGCCCGCTGGCCGAGGTGCTGCGCGACCTCACCACGCGGATCTATCGTGACTTCACCTACCGCTCGGGGTCCACCACCATTTCCACGGGCGTCAATGAGGTTCTAAAAGCGCGAGAAGGGGTATGCCAAGACTTCGCCCGCCTGGCGATCGCCTGCCTGCGCGCCAACGGCCTGGCGGCGAGCTACGTGTCCGGCTATTTGGCCACGGACCCTCCGCCCGGAAAGGATCGGATGATCGGCATCGACGCGACCCATGCGTGGGCCGCTGTGTGGACCCCGCAGCTGCCCGGCCAGTTCGAATGGCTGGGACTGGATCCCACCAATGACCAGATGGTCGACGAGCGGTACATCATCGTCGGCCGCGGCCGCGATTACGCGGACGTGCCGCCGCTGCGCGGCATCATCTACACCAACTCCGAACACAGCGTCATCGACGTCGCCGTCGATGTTGCGCCCTGCGAAGGGGACGCGTTGCATGCGTGACTTCCACTGTCCCAATTGCGGCCAGCGCCTGACGTTTGAGAATTCGACGTGCCTGTCCTGCGGTAGCGCGCTCGGGTTTTCGCTGGACGACGCGGAGCTGCTGGTGATCGCGGGTTACGCCGAAGCCGCCGGGCACGCCGGTGCCGTCGCTGCCGCCGAATATCAACTGTGCGCCAATCTTCATCTCGCCGAATGCAATTGGCTGGTCCCAAGGGACCAGCCCAGCGGTCTGTGCGCCTCATGCACGTTGACTCTGGAACGGCCCAACGACAGCGACACCGTCGGTCTCGCGGAGTTCGCCGCAGCTGAGGCGGCCAAGCGGCGGCTCATCGCCGAGCTCAAAGACCTGAAGTTGCCGATCGTCGGACGCGACCAAGATCCCGAATACGGATTGGGATTCCGCCTGCTTTCGAGCGCGCACGAGAAGGTGATCACCGGGCACGACAACGGCGTCATCACACTGGATCTGGCCGAGGGCGACGACGTCCACCGCGAGCAGCTGCGCGTCGAGATGGACGAGCCGTACCGCACCCTGCTCGGACACTTCCGGCACGAGGTCGGGCACTACTACTTCTACCGGTTGATCGCGGGCTCAACCGAGAACCTGGCACGCTTTCGCGAGTTGTTCGGCGATCCGGACCTCGATTACTCCGAGGCGCTGGACCGGCACTACAGCCAGGGCGCGCCGGCGGACTGGCAGGAGCGCTTCGTGTCGTCGTATGCGACCATGCACCCCGCCGAGGATTGGGCCGAGACGTTCGCCCACTATTTGCACATTCGCGACACCCTGGATACCTCGGCGTGGTGCGGTCTGGCGCCGGCGTCGGCCACGTTCGAGCAACGACCGTTGGGCCCCAGCGCTTTTCCCACCATCATCGACATGTGGCTGCCGCTGTCGTGGTCGCTGAACATGGTGAACCGCTCCATGGGCCACGACGACCTGTACCCGTTCGTGCTGCCGGCGGCCGTGCTGGACAAGATGCAGTTCATCCATAGCGTCATCGACGCCGTGGCGTCGAACCCGGGCCGGAGTCCCCAGAGCCCGGTGCTTGGTGCTCGGTAAGACCTAGGCGGGGTACGAACCCGGCGGCGGGGGTCCCTGCTGGTAGCCGGGCTGGTACGCGGGCTGGCTCGCTGGCAGCTCGACCACCTGGCCGCCGGTGAGCTTCCAATACGTATACGTCTGGATGAGCAGGGCGACCGGAATGGCGGCGAATATTCCTACCCCACATGCCACTTCGCCGACGGCTACCACCGCGGACTGGGCGAGCGCCGACAGCAGGACGCTGACCAGGTTGGGCTTGACCACCGCGATGCTGGCCTTCACGGCATCGACCGGCGCCAGGGATCGATCGAGGGTGAACTGGATGGCGAACATGGCCAGGAATGCGAAGACGATGCCGGGAATGATGCAGAGGATCGATCCAACCAAGGTGCCGGCGACCACCAACAACATGGTGAGAAGCACCGGGCCCAGGTTGCGCGGCTTGAAGAACGTGCCGATGGTCACCGGCTTTCCGTCGGCGATGTCAAGGCAGCCGGAGAGCATTCCCGCCTGCATGTAGAGCGCGACCGCGAACACCGCGAGGTAGCCAACGGCTATCACCGCGAAGGCGGCCGGACCCATCTGCGCGCTCGCGACCGTGTACGTCTGGCCGTATGCGTCGGAGTAGGTGCTGGTTGTGTTGTCCGAGAGGCCGATCGCAATTCCCCACGACGCTCCCGCGAGAACCCCGATCCCGAGGAGGTATACGACGACCGGAACGAGCAGGGGTGCGAGGTTCTGGGTGAACTTGTTCCAGGACCAAGTCAGCGCGTCGCCGACGCTCAACTGAAATGCCGGCGGAGCGCCGGGCGAGCCACCCTGCGGGCCGCTTTGGGGCCCGCTGTAGCCGGGCTGCGGCGCCGGGTAACCACCCCCGGGCGGGCCGTAACCGGCCGGCGGGGCGCTCGGCGGCGGGGCGGCGTGTGGCGCGCCGTATCCCGGCGGCGCGGCGTGGCGCGGTGCGGGCCCGGCGGGCGCTGGGCCGCCCGGCGCGCCGTAACCGGGCGTGGGCTGCGCGCCGTAACCGGGCGTGCCATAACCGGGGGGCGGTGCCCCGTAGTTGGGTGGGGGCGGGTAGCCGCCGGGGCTGCCACCGGGCTGGCCGGCAGGTCCGCCTGGATATTCGGGGCTGCCGGGATACTCGGGGGGTTGGTTCATTGCCGTCCTAATTCGCAGTGGCGGGTATGTGCGGAACTAAGCAAACGGGAACCTAGCAAATGCGCAGCGCAGGGCCGCGGACTGGTGGCCCTTAGTAGTACTGCGGCCCAGGCGGCGGCATGCCTGCTGGAGGCCCGGGCGGGTAGTACGTCGGCTGCTCGATTGCGACGACCTGGCCCCCGGAGAGCTTCCGGTAGGTGTAGGTCCAGATGAGCGTATTGAGAGGAACCGCGACGATAAGTCCGACGCAGCATGCCGCGATACCCGCGATTGTCGTCCCAATCGTCACAAGCAGCGCCATCATTACCCCGCCGATGTTCGACCTGACCGTCGCGATGCTGGCCTTCAACGCGTCCACCGGCCCCAGCGATCGATCGATGACGAAGTACATGGTCAGCGCAGCCAGGAAAAGGAAGATAAGTCCGGGGATGATCAGCAGGATGAGCCCGACGGCGGCGAGAACGCCGACCAGCAACGCGGCCAGGATCGCCGGGCCGAAGTTGCGCGGCCTGAAGAACGAACCGACGGTGACCGGCCTTCCGTCGGCGATGTCGAGGCACCCGGTGATGAGTGCCGCCCAGGCGTATATCTCCACGACGGAGGACAGCACGGCGAGGATGAGCCCGATGACCGCCGAAGCGATGGCCAAAGCCGGTGCCCCCGAGGTGGTTTCGCCGCCGTGGGTGGTACTGGTGTTGCTCGCTTGGTCCAATCCGCCTGTGACGAGGCGAGATATCAGATTGAGGCTGCCCAACGCCACCCGGTAGATCACGTACGAAACGATGAGGGCTACGGCGTTCTTACTGAACTTGTCCCAGGCCCACTTGAATGCGTCACCCACGTTGAACTCTTGGTTCGGAGGGCCACCGTAGCCCGGCTGCGGAGGGTAGCCGGGCGCCGGTGAGCCGTAACCGGGCGTGCCGTAGCCGGGGGGCGGCGTGGGCGGCGCGCCGTAGCCGGGTGTGCCATAGCCGGGTGTGCCATAGCCGGGGGGCGTCCCAGGAGTGCCGTAGCCGGGCGGCTGCGGCTGCGCGCCGTAGCCGGGCTGCGGACCGCCTGGCGGCGTGCCGTAACCGCCAGACGGGTAGCCGCCGGCTGGCGGGTAACCGGGAGGGGGCGGGTAACCGGGAGGCTGGTTTGCACCCGAAGGATCGGCGCTGCCTGGGTAGCCTGGAGGCTGGCTCATTGAGCAAAAATAGGCCAGGTTGTCCCGCACCCGTTCCTCGGGTTGCCCCGCGCGATCTGTCTTGCCCCTCGTGGTATGCCTAAAGCCGTGTCCGACGGTCTGTTTGACCTGCCCGGTATCCCGCCGGCCGGCGGCCATCACCTGGGCGTCTCGGCCGGGGCACCGCTGGCGGTGCGGATGCGTCCGGCGTCGCTGGACGAAGTGGTCGGGCAGGATCACTTGCTGGCGCCCGGGTCGCCCCTGCGTCGGCTGGTCGAGGGGTCGGGCGTCGCGTCGGCCATCCTCTACGGCCCGCCGGGAAGCGGCAAGACGACGCTCGCGGCGCTGATCTCGCAGGCGACTGGCCGCAGGTTCGAGGCATTGTCGGCGCTGTCGGCCGGTGTCAAGGAAGTCCGCGCCGTAATCGACGATGCGCGCAAGGCGCTTCTCCGCGGCGAGCAGACGGTGCTATTCATCGACGAGGTGCACCGGTTCTCCAAGACCCAGCAGGACGCGCTGCTGTCCGCGGTGGAGAACCGGGTGGTGTTGCTGGTGGCGGCGACCACCGAGAACCCGTCGTTCTCGGTCGTGGCACCCCTGCTGTCACGATCGCTGATCCTGCAGCTGCGGGCGCTGAGCGCCGAGGACATCCGCGTGGTGGTGCAGCGCGCCATCGATGATCCCCGCGGCCTGGGTGGGCGCGTCGAGGTGGCCGCCGAGGCCGTCGACCTGCTGGTGCAGTTGGCGGCCGGCGACGCGCGCCGTGCGTTGACGGCGCTGGAAGTCGCATCCGAGTCGGTTCAGGCAGCCGACGACCGGGTCAGCGTCGAGTCCATCGAGCAATCGCTGGACAGAGCCGCCGTCCGCTACGACCGCGACGGCGACCAGCACTACGACGTCATCAGCGCCTTCATCAAATCGGTGCGCGGATCCGACGTCGACGCCGCCCTGCACTACCTGGCCCGCATGCTGGTCGCTGGGGAGGATCCGCGGTTTATCGCGCGCCGGCTGATGATCCTGGCCAGCGAGGACATCGGCATGGCCGATCCGACCGCGCTGCAGACCGCGGTCGCCGCGGCCCAGACCGTGCAGCTGATCGGCATGCCGGAGGCCCAGCTCACGCTGGCACATGCCACCATCCACCTGGCCACCGCGCCGAAGTCCAACGCGGTCACCGCCGCGCTGGGTGCCGCGATGAACGACATCAAAGCGGGCAAAGCCGGGCTGGTGCCGGCCCATCTGCGCGACGGGCACTACTCCGGTGCCACCAGAATTCAAGCGCTGGGCAACGCGCAGGGCTACAAGTACTCCCACGACGACCCGGACGGCGTTGTCGCCCAACAGTATCCGCCGGACGAACTGGTGGATGTGGACTACTACCGGCCCAAGGGCCACGGCGTGGAGGGCCAGATCGCGAAGCGGTTGGACCGGTTGCGGGCGATCATCCGCAGGCCTCGCAGTTAAGTCGCCGGTCCCGGGACGGCAACCTGCGTGCCGTTGGTCCCGGTCACGTAGTGGTATTCGTGGCAGACGGCCATGTTCCAGACCAACCCCTTGGGTATCGGCTGACCCGGGCACCACCACTCTTGCGGAGCCGGACCGGGCTGGGCCGCGGCGGTCCCCGCGGCCAGTCCCGTGGCGGCTAGACCGCCGGACACCAGAAGAGTCGCCGCCAACCCGACGATTCTTGATTTACCGGGTTTCACCAATCGTCCTTTCGCACCTGGGCTTGCGCTAACCGATGCCGTAATGATGAAGGTCGAGCGCAGTATTGCCTGGGCAGCGCGCCGATAAACCAACCTGTTAACTCATCAGAAGGCGGCCATCAATGAAAGCAGTGAAAGCGTGAAGACATTCACCGACGAGGAGATGGGCCAGTTGCTGCCCACCGCCAAGACCTACAGCCTCGCCATCCTCAAGCGGGGGCCCAAATTCACTGATGCGACGGCCCCGGCGATCATCTGGGAGCACGGGCGCCGCAATTTCGGATTGCGCGACGACGGCGTGCTGGCGGTGGTGCTGCCGGTCGCCGACGGGTCCGAGGTGTGCGGCATCGGGGTGTTTGCCGCGGCCGTCGACGACACCATCGCGATCATGAACGATGACCCCGGCGTGGCGGCCGGTGTGTTCACCTATCAAGTGCACGCGTGCCGCGGGTTCCCCGGCGACTCGCTGCCGTAGCTCGGGACTTCGGCGTCCCGAGCGTCCCGAGCGTCCCGAGCGGCCCGAGCGCCCCGAGCGGCCCGAGCGCCGCCGAGCGTCACGCCAGCGCGACGCGGGCCGCCGAGCGTCACGCCAGCGCGACGCTCGCATGCGGGCGGTGCCCACAGCTCGGCGCCGCCTAGACCAGCTCGGGAACCCTCAGGTGGGCGATCGCCAGCTCGAACTCGCCCACGTCGACGATCTCGGCGCCCAGATCCCTGACCCGCCTGCTGCGCAGCTCGGTGGCCTGGTCGCTGTTGCGGGCCATCGCGTCGAGGGTGTCGAACGTCGAGCACGACACAGCGCGCCGGCATGCGGGGTGGTCGACCATCAGGCTTGCGCTGCAGAAGCCCTCGAGGCTCTCCATCTCCGGAAGGACGGCCATCCGGTAGAAGTCCAGCGATCGGTCGAGGTGATCCGGCACCACCTTGAGCCAGGTGGCGCGCACGCACGCCCCTTCGTGTGAGCGGTGGTTTCGGTGCATCAGCGCGATGTCCCATTCCTCGACTTTGGCGCTGCCGTCGAACATCAGCGCGGCGTGGTCACGGATGTGGCCCACCCCCTCGGCGTTGGCGCGCATCTGCCGAATGGTCTCCCAGGAGCTGGTGGCGATGCACATGCCGGACTGGCGGTCGACCAACAGTGACAGCCCGACATATCCGTCCAGTTCCATCAGGGCGGGCATGACGACATTGCGAACATGCTCGATTCCTATGTCGATCGACGATGGTTGCGCCTGGATGGTGGTAGCGCGTGCGTACACGGTCAACCCCTCCCTCTGTCGGGGCAGCGCCCCCGGCGGCGCCACCGGTCCCACCAATACCTTCCTCCTGCCGAATAGCGCTGGCAATCCTCTCGGCCCTGTTTGGGCCGGTGCTGGGCCACGCATTTCGATTGGCAGGCCGCGCAGCGCCCACCGTAGGCTGGATCGATGCAAACCGATGTGCTGGAAGTGGACACCACGCATCGCTGCATCGTGGACCTCACCGACGTGCTCCGCAGGTTTTGCTTCTCGTATGGCGATGGTCTGCTCAACGTGTTCGTTCCGCACGCGACGGCCGGGGTGGCGATCATCGAGACGGGTGCGGGCTCGGACGAGGACCTGATCGACGCGCTGGAACGGCTGCTGCCGCGCGACGACCGCTACCGGCACGCGCACGGCTCGAGCGGGCACGGCGCCGACCATCTGCTGCCCGCGATCGTCTCGCCATCGGTCACGGTGCCGGTATCGGCCGGTGAGCTGCTGCTGGGCACCTGGCAAAGCATCGTTCTGGTCGATCTCAACCGGGACAACACGCGGCGGACGGTACGGTTCAGCTTCTTGGAAGGCTAGTTTTTGGCGGTCCGGGCCGGTTCGCGACAGAATGCGTTGTTGGACAGCCCCAAATAGCCCGGCGAATAGGCTTGGGACCGGCCCGGTAGCAACCCGGTAGCAAGTTGTGGCCCACTCCCGGCCGAACCAGGGGGACCCCGAAGAGCGCAAGAGACTCACAAGAAGCTAAGGAAGCGAGAGAGTGCAGACACACGAGATCAGGAAGCGGTTCCTTGATCACTTCGTGAAGGCGGGCCACACCGAGGTGCCGAGCGCCTCGGTGATCCTCGACGACCCCAACCTGTTGTTCGTCAACGCCGGGATGGTCCAGTTCGTGCCGTTCTTCTTGGGCGCGCGCACCCCGCCGTACGCGACGGCCACCAGCATCCAGAAGTGCATCCGCACCCCCGACATCGACGAGGTGGGCATCACCACCCGGCACAACACCTTCTTCCAGATGGCGGGCAATTTCTCGTTCGGTGACTACTTCAAGCGCGAGGCCATCGCGCTGGCCTGGGACCTGCTGACCAACAGCGTCTCCGAGGGGGGATACGGGCTGAACCCGGACCGGCTGTGGGCCACGGTCTACCTCGACGACGACGAGGCCGCCGGCCTGTGGCAGGAGATTGCCGCCCTGCCCCCGGAGCGGATACAGCGCCGCGGCATGGCCGACAACTACTGGTCCATGGGCATCCCCGGCCCGTGCGGGCCCTCCTCGGAGATCTACTACGACCGCGGGCCCGAGTACGGCCCCGAGGGCGGCCCCGTCATCAACGAGGACCGCTACCTCGAGGTCTGGAACCTCGTTTTCATGCAGAACGAACGCGGCGAGGGCACCACCAAGGAGGACTACGAGATCCTCGGGCCGTTGCCCCGCAAGAACATCGACACCGGAATGGGCATCGAACGCATCGCACTGCTCCTGCAGGACGTGCACAACGTCTACGAGACGGACCTGCTGCGGCCGATCATCGACTTGGTGGCCAGCCGCGCACCCCGCGGGTACGACGTCCCTGGTCCGAAAGGCAGTCACGAAGATGACGTGCGTTACCGCATCATCGCGGACCACAGCCGCACCGCGGCGATCCTGATCGGTGACGGCGTCAGCCCGGGCAATGACGGGCGCGGCTACGTGCTGCGCCGGCTGGTGCGGCGGGTGATCCGCTCGGCCAAGCTGCTGGGAATCGACACCCCGATCGTCGGCGACCTGATGGCCACCGTCCGTGACTCGATGGGCCCGTCGTACCCCGAGCTGGTCACCGACTTCGACCGGATCAACCGCATCGCGGTCGCCGAGGAGACCGCGTTCAACCGCACGCTGGCGTCGGGCTCCAAGCTGTTCGACGACGTCGCCGGCGCCACCAAGGCGTCAGGCGCGGAGGTCGTTTCCGGCTCGGACGCGTTCACCCTGCACGACACCTACGGGTTCCCGATCGATCTCACCCTCGAGATGGCGTCCGAAGCCGGCCTGACGGTCGACGAGGCCGGTTTCCGCGAGTTGATGGCCGAGCAGCGTCAGCGCGCCAAGGCCGACGCCGCCGCCCGCAAGCACGCGCACGCCGACCTGACCGCGTACCGTGAACTGGTCGATGCCGGCCCCACCGAGTTCACCGGATTCGACGAGTTGACTTCCGAGGCAAGAATTCTCGGCATTTTTGTCGACGGCAAGCGGGTACCCGTGGTTGCGCATGGGGACGGACTCGGTGCGGATCGCGTCGAGCTGGTGCTCGACCGCACGCCGCTCTATGCCGAGTCGGGTGGCCAGATCGCCGACGCGGGAACCATCAGCGGCACCGGTTCCGGCGGCAGCGCCAAGGCCGCCGTCACCGATGTGCAGAAGATCGCCAAATCCCTTCATGTACATCGGGTTAACGTCGAGTCGGGGGAGTTCGTCGAGGGCGACACGGTGGTCGCGGCGGTGGACCCGGGCTGGCGCAAGGGCGCGACTCAAGGTCACTCAGGCACCCACATGGTGCATGCCGCGCTACGACAAGTACTGGGGCCCAACGCGGTTCAGGCCGGGTCGCTGAACCGGCCGGGCTATCTGCGGTTCGACTTCAACTGGCAGGGGCCGTTGACCGAGGACCAGCGCATCCAGATCGAGGAAGTGAGCAACGAGGCCGTGCAGGCCGATTTCGAGGTGCACACCTTCCTCGAAAAGCTCGACAAGGCCAAGGCCATGGGCGCGATGGCACTGTTCGGCGAGGCCTATCCCGACGAAGTCCGGGTCGTCGAGATCGGCGGACCGTTCTCGCTGGAGCTGTGCGGCGGCACGCATGTGCACAACTCGGCGCAGATCGGCCCGGTGACGATCCTGGGCGAGTCGTCGATCGGCTCCGGGGTGCGCCGCGTGGAGGCCTACGTCGGGCTGGAATCGTTCCGCCACCTGGCCAAGGAGCGCGCGCTGATGGCCGGGCTGGCCTCGTCGCTGAAGGTGCCGTCCGAAGAGGTGCCGGCCCGGGTGGCCACGCTGGTGGAGCGGCTCAAGGCCGCGGAGAAGGAACTCGAGCGCGCCCGGCAGGCGAACGCGCGTGCGGCCGCGACCAATGCCGCCGCCGGCGCCGAACGGATCGGTAACGTGCGTGTGGTGGCGCAGCGGATGTCCGGCGGGATGACGGGGGCCGACTTGCGGTCCCTGGTCGGTGACATTCGGGGCAAGCTGGGCAGCGATCCGGCGGTGGTCGCGCTGATCTCGTCGAGCACCGAGGGCGACAGCGAAACCGTGCCCTACGCGGTGGCGGCCAACTCGGCCGCCCAGGACCTGGGAATCCGCGCCAATGACCTGGTCAAACAGCTTGCGGTCGCCGTCGACGGCCGCGGCGGCGGCAAGGCCGACCTCGCGCAGGGCTCGGGCAAGGATTCCTCCGGCATCGACGCCGCGCTCGATGCGGTTCGCTCCGAGATCGCCGTGATAGCGCGGGTCGGCTGAGTGGTTTCGTCACAGTCGGAATACACGGACCCTGGCCGGGGACGACGGCTGGGCGTCGACGTCGGCAGCGTGCGCGTCGGCGTGGCATCCAGCGACCCGGACGGCATCCTGGCAACTCCGGTGGAAACGGTGCGCCGCGACCGTTCGGGCAAGCACCTGCGCCGGCTGGCCGAGCTGGCGGCCGAGCTGGAAGTGGTCGAGGTGATCGTCGGGCTGCCGCGCACCCTCGCTGACCGCATCGGCGCCTCGGCTCAGGACGCGATCGAGTTGGCCGGCGCGCTGGCCGAGCGGGTCGCGCCCGTCCCGGTGCGGCTCGCCGACGAGCGGCTGACCACCGTCACCGCGCAGCGATCGCTGCGCGCGGCGGGTGTGCGGGCCAAGGACCAGCGGTCGGTCATCGACCAGGCGGCGGCGGTAGCGATCCTGCAGGGTTGGCTCGATCAACGCCGGGGCGGGCACGCAATGGTGGATGTCGCGGATGGTTGACAGCGTGCAGGGGGAACGGGCCGAGCCCGAGGAGATCGGGCCGCCCCGGGCCCGGATGAGCCGGGTGGCCCGCAACCGGGCCGAGCGTGGCAATCGCCGGCGCCGCTTCGCGGGCCGATGCGCCCTTGGGCTGCTCGCCGTGGTCGTGGTCGCTGCGGCCGTCGTCGGCCTCAAGGTGTGGCACACGATGTACTCCGCCGGTGGCGACTACACCGGTAACGGCAAGCAGGACATCGTGATTCAGATACAGGCCGGCGACTCGACCACCGCGGTTGGCGAGACGCTGCACGACCAGGGTGTGGTCGCGACGGTTCGGGCATTCGTGGACGCCGCGCACGGGAACTCGGCGATAGCGTCCATCCAGCCGGGCTTCTACCGGACGCGCACCCAAATCCCGGCGGCCGGTGCCGTTGCGCGGCTGGCGGATCCGAAAAACCGGGTGGGCAAGCTGGTCATCCCGGAGGGACGGCAGCTCGACGACACCACCGACATGAAGAACAACGTGGTGAACCCCGGGATCCTGACGCTGATCTCCCGCGCCACCTGCGTGGATCTCGACGGAAACCACCGCTGCGTCGCGGTGGACGATCTGCGCAAGGCGGCGGCCAGCGGCACGCCCGCGGCGTTGTCGGTGCCGGGCTGGGCGACCGAACCGGTGACCGAGCTGGCCAACGACCATCGTCGGATCGAGGGCCTCATCGCGCCCGGGACCTTCAACGTGGATCCCTCGGCCTCGGCGCAGAGCATCCTGGCGAGCCTGATCACCGCGGGCGCCGCCGAGTACGCGAAATCTGGGCTGGTCGACAACGCTCGGTCACTGAGCCTGTCGCCCTACGACATCCTGGTGGTCGCGTCGCTTGTGCAGCAGGAAGCCAATTCGCAGGATTTCGCCAAGGTCGCGCAGGTCATCTACAACCGCCTGCACCAGCACCGCACGCTGGAATTCGACTCGACCGTGAACTATCCGCTGGACCGCCGCGAGGTGGCCACCAGCGACGCCGACCGTGCCCAGCGGACGCCCTGGAACACGTATGTGTCCCAGGGGCTGCCGGCCACCGCGATCGGTTCACCGGGCGTCGATGCGCTCCGCGCCGCCGAGCATCCCGAGCCCGGCGACTGGCTGTATTTCGTCACCATCGACACGCAAGGGACGACCCTGTTCACCAGCAATTATCAACAGCATTTGGCCAATATCGAGCTGGCTAAGCGCAACGGTGTCCTCGACAGCACGCCGCGCTAGCGAGGCGCCCGGCCCGGCCGAATCCAGGAGGGCCGGGGTGCTCGGCTCGCCGATCGCGCATTCCAAGTCCCCGCAGCTGCACCTGGCGGCCTACCGCGCGCTGGGCCTGCACGACTGGACCTACGACCGCGTCGAGTGCACGGCCGAGGAGCTGCCGGGCGTGGTGGGCGGGTTCGGGCCGGAGTGGGTCGGCGTATCGGTGACCATGCCGGGCAAGTTCGCCGCCCTGCAGTTCGCCGACGAACGCACCGCGCGGGCCGACCAGGTGGGGTCGGCCAACACCCTGGTGCGGACCCCGCGCGGCTGGCGGGCCGACAACACCGACGTCGACGGCGTCGTGGGGGCTCTGAGCCCGGCACTGGGCTCCGAACTTGGTCGAGCACCGGGGCGCGCGCTGGTCGGCGGGTCGGGGGGCACGGCGCCGGCGGTCGTGGTGGGGTTGGCGCAACTGGGCGTGACCGGCATTACGGTCGTGGCGCGCAATCCGGACAAGGCGGCCCGGTTGGTGGACCTGGGAGAGCGGATCGGGGTGGCGACCCGGTTCTGCGGCCTGGACGACGGTGGGTTGGCGGACGAGGTGGCCGCGGCCGACGTGCTGGTTAGCACCCTTCCGGCGGAAGTCGCCGCCCGCTACGCCGAGACCCTCGCCCCCGCCCCGGTGCTGCTGGACGCCGTATACAACCCGTGGCCGACCCCGCTGGCCGCCGCGGTCGCCGCGGCGGGGGGCAGGGTGATCAGCGGCCTGCAGATGTTGCTGCATCAGGCATTCGCGCAGGTGGAGCAATTCACCGGGTTGTCCGCGCCGCGGGAAGCGATGACTTGCGCGTTGGCGGCTTTGGGCTAGCGTCGCGCTGCATGCATGCGGCGATCATGGTGCTTTGGGTGCTCTGGCTGGTGGCGTTGACCGGCTACGACATTGGGCAACGTCGGCTACCCAACTGGCTGACGCTGCCGGGAGCGGGCGTGATCCTGCTGGCCGCCGCGGTCAGTGGGCGCGGCGTTCCCGCGTTGCTCGGCGCATTGGCGTTGGCCACGATGTACCTGGCGGTGCACCTGGCGACACCGAAGGCGATGGGCGCCGGCGACGTGAAATTGGCCATCGGGCTCGGAGCCCTTACCGGCTGCTTCGGCGCCGAGGTGTGGTTCCTGGCCGCCGTGGCCGCGCCGTTGCTCACCGCGGCATCGGGTGTGGTCATGTGGTCGCGAGGGGTACGCGCCGTGCCGCACGGCCCATCCATGTGCCTGGCCAGCGGGCTGGCCGTTGGGCTGGCGCTTGTTTGACCGCGTTCACTCTGCGGCCACTCTGCGGCCACTCTGCGGCCACTTTGCGTCGACGGCGGCAACTACCCGCACTTCTTCGCCGTAGACGCCGAGGCGTTCGCCGTAGAAGCAGAGTCAACGGCGTGAAAGCGGCGCAGCAACCGCATGGGAAGATGGTCACGTGTTGCGCTGGATCACCGCCGGGGAGTCGCACGGCCGCGCCTTGGTTGCCGTGGTCGAAGGCATGGTCGCCGGTGTGGAGGTTACGTCCACCGAGATCGCCGATCAGTTGGCCCGCCGCCGGCTCGGCTACGGTCGCGGTGCCCGGATGGCCTTCGAGCGCGACGCGGTGACCATTCTGTCCGGCGTGCGCCACGGCGTCACCCTGGGCGGGCCGATCGCCATCGAGATCGGCAACACCGAATGGCCGAAATGGGAAACCGTGATGGCCGCCGACCCGGTCGATCCGTCTGAGCTGGAAAACTCGGCGCGCAACGCCCCGCTCACCCGGCCGCGGCCCGGTCACGCCGACTACGCGGGCATGCTCAAGTACGACTTCGACGACGCGCGGCCAGTGCTGGAGCGGGCCAGCGCCCGCGAGACGGCCGCTCGCGTCGCCGCGGGGACGGTCGCGCGCGCGTTCCTGCATCAGGCCCTGGGTGTCGAGGTGCTCTCGCACGTCATCTCCATCGGCGCGTCGGCGCCCTACGACGGTCCGCCGCCGCGGGCCGAAGACTTGGCCGCAATCGACGCCAGCCCCGTGCGCGCGTTGGACGAGCAGGCCGAAAAGTCGATGATCGCCGAGATCGAAGCCGCCAAGAAGGACGGCGACACCCTCGGCGGGGTGGTCGAGGCGGTGGCGCTGGGCCTGCCCGTCGGGCTGGGATCGTTCACCAGCGGCGACAATCGCCTCGACAGCCAGCTGGCGGCGGCCGTGATGGGCATACAGGCGATCAAGGGCGTGGAGATGGGCGACGGCTTCGAGACCGCGCGCCGCCGCGGCAGCCGCGCCCACGACGAGATGTACCCGGGCCCCGACGGCGTCGTCCGCTCGACCAACCGGGCGGGCGGGCTCGAAGGCGGCATGACCAACGGCCAGCCGCTGCGGGTGCGCGCCGCGATGAAGCCGATCTCCACCGTGCCGCGCGCCCTGGCCACCGTGGACATGGCAACCGGCGATGAGGCCGTTGCGATCCACCAGCGCTCCGACGTGTGCGCGGTGCCGGCCGCCGGCGTCGTCGTCGAAACCATGGTGGCGCTGGTGCTGGCCCGCGCGGCGCTGCAGAAGTTCGGCGGCGACTCGCTGACCGAGACCCGGCGCAACATCGCGGCATACTTGCGAGCGGTCGCCGACCGGGAAGCCCCCGCTGCGCGGGCTTCGGTTTCCGGAGGTTAACGCGGCAATGGCACCCAAGGTGGTACTCGTGGGACTACCGGGCTCGGGCAAGTCCACCATCGGGCGGCGGCTGGCGAAGGCGCTCGGGGTCGGCGTGCTCGACAGCGACGCGGTGATCGAGGAGCAGACCGGCCGGACCATCGCCGACATCTTCGCCGACGACGGCGAGCAGGAGTTCCGTCGCATCGAAGAGACCGTGGTGCGCGAGGCGCTGACAACCCACGACGGTGTGCTGTCGCTAGGTGGTGGCGCGGTCACCAGCCCCGGGGTCTGCGCGGCGCTGGCCGGCCACACGGTCGTCTACCTGGAGATCAACGCTGTGGAGGGCGCGCGGCGAACCGGTGGCAGCACCGTGCGGCCGCTGCTGGCCGGGGGGGACCGGGCCGAGAAATTCCGTGCCCTGATGGCGAAGCGGATTCCGCTGTACCGGCGCGTTGCGACCATCCGGGTGGACACCAACCGCCGCAACCCCGGAGCCGTGGTCCGCTACATTGTTTCGCGGCTCGACGACTCGGTGCCCAACCAGGCTCCCTCGCCCACCCAGGCCACCACATGACACAGAACAATGGACCGGTCACCGTGCAGGTGGCCGTCGATCCGCCGTACCCCGTGGTGATTGGCACCGGGCTGGAAAACGAGCTGGAGGAGCTGCTGGCCGGCCGGCATCGGGTCGCCATTCTGCATCAGCCGGTGCTGGCGCAGACCGCCGAGGCGATCCGCGGCGTGTTGGCCGGCAAGGGTGTCGACGCGCACCGCATCGAAATCCCCGACGCCGAGGCCGGCAAGGAGCTACCCGTCGTCGGTTTCATCTGGGAAGTGTTGGGCCGTATCGGAATCGGCCGCAAAGACGTCCTGGTCAGCCTGGGCGGCGGGGCCGCCACCGACGTCGCCGGTTTCGCGGCGGCCACCTGGCTGCGTGGCGTGTCCATCGTGCACGTGCCCACCACGTTGCTCGGCATGGTCGACGCGGCCGTCGGCGGTAAAACCGGGATCAACACCGAGGCGGGCAAGAACCTGGTCGGCGCGTTTCATCAGCCGCTCGCGGTGCTGGCCGACCTGGCGACTCTGGAAACGTTGCCGCGCAACGAAATCGTCGCGGGGATGGCCGAAGTCGTCAAGGCCGGATTCATCGCCGACCCGGCAATACTGGACCTCATCGAGGCCGACCCGCAGGCCGCCGTGGACCCGAAGGGCGACGTGCTGCGCGAGCTGATTCGGCGGGCGGTCACCGTCAAGGCCGAGGTCGTCGCCGCCGACGAGAAGGAGTCCGAACTGCGCGAGATCCTCAACTATGGCCATACCTTGGGGCACGCGATCGAGCGCCGGGAGCGCTACCAGTGGCGCCACGGCGCCGCGGTGTCGGTGGGCCTGGTGTTCGCGGCCGAGCTGGGCAGGATCACCGGGCGGCTGGACGACGAGACCGCCGCGCGGCACCGCAGCATCCTGACGTCGCTGGGCCTGCCGGTCAGCTACGACGCCGACGCGCTGCCGCAGCTGCTGGAATACATGGCCGGCGACAAGAAGGCCCGGGCCGGGGTGCTTCGGTTCGTGGTCCTCGACGGGCTGGCCAAGCCGGGCCGGTTGACGGGACCCGATCCGGCGCTGATGGCCGCCGCTTACTCGGGGATCGCAGAACCCGGCGCGTCCGACCCGGGTGCGTCGTGACGGGCCCGACGGAGCAGGTCAGGGGGCACGGCACGGGGCACGTCACGGTGCATGTCATCAATGGCCCCAACCTGGGCCGACTGGGCCGGCGCGAGCCCGCTGTCTACGGCAGCACCACCCACGACCAGCTGGTCGCCCTGATCGAGCGCGAAGCGGCGGAGCTTGGACTAAAAGCCGTTGTGCAGCAAAGCGATAGCGAAGCTCAACTGCTGGACTGGATCCATCGGGCCGCCGACGCCGGCGAACCGGTGATCCTCAACGCCGGCGGCCTTACCCATACCTCGGTCGCGCTGCGCGACGCCTGCGCCGAACTCACCGCGCCGCTGATCGAGGTACACATCTCCAATGTGCATGCCCGCGAGGAATTTCGGCGCCAGTCCTACCTCAGCCCGATCGCGACCGGAGTGATCGTTGGGCTGGGCATCCAGGGCTACCTGCTGGCCCTGCGCTACCTGGCCGCATAGAAGCCGCGTGGAAATTTGACGCCGGCAAACGGCAAACCTCAGTCCGGCCGCTAGTCGTTCTTCGGCTTCGGCGTGGGCTTGGTTTCGTCCGGGTCAAATGTGCGGATGACCTCGGTCTTGTCCTCGCTGGTGGGCAGTTTGATCGTTTCGGTGGGCGCATCGCTTTCGGCGATCGACTCGGTGCGTGGCTCGTGCCTCGAGGTGTGGATCACCTCGGTCGGCTCGTCACGTTCGGCCGTGGCCACCGCGGTGGGAGCTGCGTGGGTCTGCGCCTGGGGGGCGCTCGCCTCGTGGGTTGGGCTCGCATCGTCGCGAACCGCCGAGAACACGTCGGTGTCGAGGCGTTCGTGGCTGCCGTCGTGGGCCGGCGGCGGGGGAGACTTGCGGTCTATCAGCCAGCGGCCCAGCGCCACTCCGATGATTGCGGGCAGGAAGATGATGAGGGCGGTGAATGCCGCGAACGTCGTCACCTCGCTTATCAACCCGCCGGTGTAGAGCCCCGAGTAGAACAGCGAGATGAGCCACGACACCGCGCCGCTGAGCCCGCCCGCGACCAGGCCGCCCAGCAGCCAGGTCATCGCGAGATCGTCGCGGCGGTCGGGGTCGGGATTGGCCGTGGCATCGGCACGGCCGTCGCGCCAGCCCCACACTGCTGCCACGACGATGAAGATCGCGAGCAGCACCAAACTGATCAAACCGGCCTGTGTCTGGAATGCGTTGATCAGCGCACTCTGAACCAGCCGGAGCACGATCATCGCCGCGGCGAACACCAACCCACGCTTCATCCAGGTCCTCATGGCCCATCAGCGTAGCGAGTAGCGTCAAGGGTCGTGACACATTCCCAGCGTCGAGACCGTCTCAGGACCCAAATTGTTGGCTTCGGGCTGGACGCGATGCTGGTCACGGACCTAATAAACGTGCGATATCTATCCGGATTCACCGGGTCAAACGGCGCGTTGCTGCTGTTCGCCGACGATCGCGGCGCCGTGCTGGCCACCGATAGCCGCTATCGCACCCAGGCCGCGCAGCAGGCCCCCGGCCTTGAGGTCGTCATTAACCGGTCCTGTGGGCCCCACCTGGCCGGTCGCGCCGCCGACGAGGGCGTGCGCAGGCTCGGCTTCGAGAGCCACGTCGTCACGGTGGACGGCCTGGATGCCCTGACCGGCGAGCTGGAGGAGCGACATCGAGTTGATTCAGCGGCGGGCGGGGCATCAAGCGGGGCAACCCAGCTGGTGCGTGCTTCGGGGACGGTGGAGGCGCTGCGCGAGGTCAAGGATGCCGGCGAGCTGGCGCTGCTGCGGCTGGCCTGCGAGGCGGCTGACGCCGCGCTTGCCGACCTGCTGGCGCGCGGCGGCGTGCGGCCCGGCCGAACCGAACGGGCGGTGGCCCGCGAGCTGGAATCGCTGATGCTCGACCACGGCGCCGACGCGGTTTCGTTCGAGACGATCGTCGCGGCCGGATCGAATTCGGCGATCCCGCACCACCGGCCGACCGATGCGGTGCTGGCGGCGGGCGATTTCGTCAAGATCGACTTCGGAGCGCTTGTCGCCGGCTACCACTCCGACATGACCCGCACCTTCATCCTCGGCCCGGCCGCCGACTGGCAGCTGGAGATCTACGAGCTCGTGGCCGCGGCACAGCGGGCCGGCCGGGAGGCGTTGCGACCGGGCGCCGGCCTGTCCGATGTGGACGCCGCGGCGCGACAACTCATCGTTGACGCGGGCTACGGACACCAGTTCGGGCACGGTCTGGGACACGGCGTGGGCCTGCAGATACACGAAGCGCCGGGAATCGGGGCCCGATCCGCCGGGACGCTGCTTGCCGGCTCGGTCGTGACCGTTGAGCCCGGCATCTACCTTCCCGACCGCGGGGGTGTCCGCATCGAGGACACCCTGGTGGTGGCCGATGGCGCCTCGAAGATCACCGGGCAGACGCCGGAATTGCTGACGCGATTCCCGAAGGAACTGGTGACCCTGAGCTAACCTACGGGGGACCGTCGCCTGGGGCGCCCCCAGGTCCCGGCCTCAGTAGTGCGCTACTCGAATTTCGCTGGGTTTCGGGCTGCGGTCAGTCCGGCGAGTTCGGGTACGCGCTGGCAGGCCTGCCAATCGCTCGCGTCAGCGCCGCGGGCGTGGGATCTCGGTCCGGCGCCGGTGAGCTCGGTCATAGAACGCCGGATCCGTGCGCGGGTAAGGTGTAGCGGATGCCCGACCGAATCGCCGGTTGAGGCCATTCCCAGTGAACTGACCATCCTGTAGGAGATTTAGCGACCGTGGCGAGCACTGCCGACTTCAAGAACGGACTTGTCCTGAACATCGACGGGCAGCTGTGGTCCATCATCGAGTTCCAACACGTCAAGCCAGGTAAAGGCCCGGCCTTCGTGCGCACCAAGCTGAAGAACGTGCTCTCCGGCAAGGTCGTGGACAAGACGTACAACGCCGGGGTGAAGGTCGATACCGCCACCGTCGACCGGCGCGACACCACCTTCCTGTACCGCGACGGCTCCGACTTCGTGTTCATGGACAGCCAGGACTACGAGCAGCACCCGCTGCCGGAGTCCCTGGTCGCCGACGCAGCGCGATTCCTGCTGGAGGGCATGCCGGTGCAGGTGGCGTTCCACGACGGCGCACCGCTGTACCTCGAGCTGCCGGTGACCGTCGAAATCCTGGTCACCCACACCGAGCCGGGCCTGCAGGGCGACCGGTCCAGCGCGGGCACCAAGCCCGCCACCCTCGAGACCGGCGCGGAGATCCAGGTCCCGCTTTTCATCAACACCGGCGACAAGCTGAAGGTGGATTCCCGCGACGGCAGCTACCTGGGACGGGCCAACACCTGACAATGGCTGACGAAAAGCCGGCCACACCGGCGAGACCCGCGCGACCCGTTAAAGGGCGCCATCAGGCCCGCAAGCGTGCTGTGGACCTGTTGTTCGAGGCCGACGCTCGCGGCCTGACCGCGGGCGAGGTGGTCGATGTCCGCAGCGCGCTGGCCGAGGCGAATCCAGACGTGGCGGCGCCGCACCCCTATACGGTGGCCGTCGCGCGGGGAGTCGGCGAGCACATCGCCCACGTCGACGATCTGATCACCTCGCATCTGCAGGGCTGGACGCTGGACCGGCTGCCCGCGGTGGATCGCGCCATCCTGCGGGTCGCGGTGTGGGAGCTGCTGTACGCCGACGATGTGCCGGAGCCGGTCGCCGTGGACGAAGCCGTGGAGCTGGCCAAGGAGCTGTCCACCGACGAGTCTCCGGGTTTCGTCAATGGGGTGCTGGGCCAGGTGATGCTGGTGACTCCGCAGATTCGGGCTGCCGCGCGAGCGGTGCGCGGGGGGGCGTCATGAACCTGAACCGCCTGGAACTTCGTGTCTCCATCGCGGCCTTCCTGGCCGGGACGGTGGTGCTCGGCGCCGTCGTGTGCGCCGCCTACGGGTGGACGATCGTCGCGTCGACCATGTCGATATTCGCGCTGGGCGTCGGCGCCTGGTTCTATCACGCGGTCGAACGGCTGATCCTGGCCCGCCGTATCAGCACGGTCCGGACCGCGGCCAAGCCGTTGCAGCCAGTGCTGCCGCTGATGGCCGCACTCATGGGCCTGACGCAGGCCGTGGTGCGGTCGCTGACCGATGTCACCGATCTGCCGGCGCGCGGCTGGGATCTTCCGGTGCTCCGGTGGGTGGAGAACCCGTTCGGGAGTCGGAGCAATCGGCGGGAACTGGAAAGTGGCCTCGACGAAGAGGACGAGGACGAGCTGGAAAGCTGACTCGTCCAGTCCGATCCTGAACGTCGGCGGGCTCTTGCTGATCTTGCGCGGCCGCGCGCGATAATTACCGTTGCGTTACGGCGACCGTTCCGCACCAGAAGAGATCAGGTGACGACATGACTCAGCACAGTGCCCACCCACGACGACTTCAGGTCTCCGCGCTCGCGGCCGTAGCCAACCCGTCCTATACGCGCATCGACACATGGAACCTGCTCGACGACGCGTGCCGTCACCTCGCCGAGGTCGACCTTGCCGGGCTGGACAAAACGCACGACATCGCGCGGGTTAAGCGGCTGATGGACCGCATCGGCGCCTACGAGCGGTACTGGCTGTATCCCGGTGCCGACAACCTGGCGACCTTCCGCGCCCACCTGGAGATGCTGTCCACGGTGCGGCTTAGCGAGGAGGTGGGCCTGGCCGTCCGGCTGCTGAGCGAATACGGCGACCGCACAGCGCTTTTCGACACTTCGTCGCCGCTGGCCGACCAGGAGCTGGTGGCCCAGGCCAAAAAGCAGCAGTTCTACACCGTGTTGGTCGCCGACGACGCGCCGTCCACGGCCCCAGATTGTCTGGCCGAAAGCCTGCGGGCGCTGCGCGATCCGTCCGAAGACATCCAGTTCGAGGTCCTGGTTGCCCCCAGCGTCGAAGATGCGATCACCGCGGTCGCGTTGAACGGCGAGATTCAGGCCGCGATCATTCGCCACGACCTGCCGCTGCGGTCCCGCGACCGGGTGCCGCTGATGAACACGCTGCTTGGGCCCAGCGACTCGGCGCCCGCGGCGCTCATCCACGACAGCGCACAGGACTGGGTCGAATGCGGCGAGTGGATCAGGGAGCTACGGCCACACATCGACCTCTACCTGCTCACCGACGAGTCGATCGCGGCGGGCAGTAACGACGAGCCGGACGTTTACGACCGGACGTTCTACCGGCTCAACGACGTCACCGACCTGTACAGCACGGTGCTCGCTGGCTTGCGGAACCGGTTCGCCACACCATTTTTCGATGCCCTGCGTGCCTATGCGGCGGCACCGGTCGGCCAATTCCACGCGCTTCCCATCGCCCGCGGCGCCAGCATCTTCAACTCGAAGTCGCTGCAGGACATGGGGGAGTTCTACGGCCGCAACATCTTCATGGCCGAGACATCGACCACGTCGGGCGGCCTGGACTCGCTGCTGGACCCGCACGGCAACATCAAGAAAGCGATGGACAAGGCCGCGATCACGTGGAATTCCGATCACACCTACTTCGTCACCAACGGCACGTCGACCGCCAACAAGATCGTCGTGCAGTCGCTGACCAGGCCGGGCGACATCGTGCTGATCGACCGCAACTGCCACAAGTCGCACCACTACGGGCTGGTGCTGGCCGGGGCCTATCCGCTGTACCTCGAGTCGTACGCGTTGCCGGAGTTCGCGATCTACGGGGCGGTGCCACTGAGCACGATCAAGAAGGCGCTGCTGGACCTCGAGGCGGCCGGGCAGCTGCACCGGGTGCGCATGCTGCTGCTGACCAACTGCATCTTCGACGGCGTCGTCTACAACCCCCGTCGGGTGATGGAGGAGGTGCTGGCGATCAAGCCGGACATCTGCTTCTTGTGGGACGAGGCGTGGTACGCGTTCGCCACCGCCGTGCCGTGGGCCCGGCAACGGACCGCCATGGTGTCGGCGGAGCGTCTCGCGCAGACGCTGGCGTCGCCGGAATACGCCGTGGAATACCGGGATTGGGCCGCGAAGATGGAGGGGATCGGACGGTCGGAGTGGGTTTCGCACCGGCTGCTGCCGGACCCCAGCCGGGCGCGGGTGCGGGTATACGCGACGCACTCGACCCACAAGTCACTGTCGGCGTTTCGGCAGGCGTCGATGATCCACGTCCGCGACCAGGATTTCAACGCGCGTGCCCGCGACTCGTTCGGGGAGGCGTTCTTGACGCACACCTCGACGTCGCCGAACCAGCAGCTTCTCGCGTCGCTGGACCTGGCCCGTCGTCAGGTCGACATCGAGGGCTTCCAGCTGGTCCGGCAGGTCTACGACATGGCCCTGGTGTTCCGGCACCGCGTCCGCAAGGACCGGCTGATCAGCAAGTGGTTCCGCATCCTCGACGAATCCGACCTGGTGCCCGAGGAGTTCCGGGCGTCCGCTGTCAGCTCCTACCGCGAGGTCAGGCAGGGAGCCTTGGCGGAGTGGAACGAGGCGTGGCGCTCCGATCAGTTCGTGCTGGACCCGACGCGGGTGACCCTGTTCCTCGGCAACACCGGCATGAACGGGTACGACTTCCGCGAGAAGATCCTGATGGACCGATTCGGCATCCAGATCAATAAGACCTCGATCAACAGCGTGCTGCTGATCTTCACTATCGGCGTCACCTGGTCGAGCGTGCACCATCTGCTCGACGTGTTGCGGCGGGTGGCCACCGACTTCGACCGGGAGAAGAGCGGGGCCAGCGCGGCCGACTGGGCGCTGCACGAGCGCCGCGTCGAGGAGATCACCCAGGATCTCCCGCACCTGCCCGACTTCAGCCATTTCGACGTTGCCTTCCGGCCCGACGACGCCTGCAAGTTCGGCGACATGCGGGCGGCCTTCTACGCCGGGTACGAAGAGTCGGACCGCGAGTACGTGCTGATCGGCAGGGCCGGGCGGCGACTTGCGGAGGGCAAGACCCTGGTGTCGACGACCTTCGTGGTGCCCTATCCGCCGGGGTTCCCGGTGCTGGTCCCGGGTCAGCTGGTATCCAAGGAGATCGTCTACTTCCTCGCGCAGCTCGACGTCAAGGAGATCCACGGGTACAACCCCGACCTCGGGTTGTCGGTGTTCACCGAAAAGGCGCTGAAGAGGCTTGAGGCGCAACGGAATGCGGCGGCGGCGGCGGTTGCGACCGCCTTTCCGGCCTTCGAGGTTCCGCCGGATGCGTCGGCTTTGGGGACCATGAACGGTGAGGGCGCCAAGCAGGCGGTTGCCAAGGACGCGTGACGGGGGCCGGCAGCTGGCTCGGTCGGTCGTTGGCTCGGCCGGCGGTCTGCAGGTCACTTGTTCAGACCGACATATCCATCTGCCCGCCTTCGAGCGACACCTCTGCTGCCTTGTCGCGCAGCGCGAGGACCCGCTGATGAACTCGGTGCGTCGCGTCGCTCCCAGCGCAACGAGTCGGACATAGACTTCGACGCTCGGCCACCGATATCGAAGTTGTGATGGGCCGGCACATCGATCAGGTCCGGGACGGTGGTCGCACCACAGAGGAACAGGTGCCAGGTCAGGACGAAGCGGAACTCGGTTCCCCGCAGCCGCAGCGAATTCGTCATCCCGGGACTATCGCATCGGCGTCTGACATCAATGGATTTGTCGCTGGGAGCGGTCAAGTCGTTATGTGCCCGGCTGCCCGGTTCGGCTGTGGCGCAGTCCGGACGTGGCGCGGTCCGGCTGTGGTTGCGCTCACCGGGATCGGAAAGCGCGATGCGCGACCGGGGTGGCGCAATAGCGGGCCGAGGACGGATATTGGCTGGTCGCGGTCGCAACCCACCCGGCGCAATACGCCGAACCCCCGTTGTCGGCCATCGCCCGCGGCCCGGAATGTGCCCGTGAGCTGCATTAGCGTGACGCTCGTGGGTGACGCAGTACCAATCCGGGGGCCCCGGGCCGACCGTGCCCGTCCCGTCGCCGACGTGCTGCGCCAGCAGATCCACGCCGGCGCCTATCCAGACGGGCTACCCTCCGAAGGCGAGTTGTCGGCCGAATTCTTCGTGTCCCGCAACACGATTCGTGAGGCGCTCGGCGTTCTGAAACACGAAGGCCTGATCGAACGCGGACCTAAGGTCGGCACCCACGTCGCGCAGCGCAAGTACGAGCACGGCCTCGATGCGCTGCTGGGGCTGAAGGAAACCTTCAAGAACCACGGCGAGGTCCGTAACGAGGTGCGGGCCGCCATGCTGGTCGCGGCCCCTCCTTCGGTGGCCCGCAGGTTGCAGCTGCCGCCCGGCGAGCACGTGGTATTCGTCGAGCGGCTGCGCTACCTCGGCGATCTCCCGCTCAGCCTCGACCTCACCTACCTGGCCCCGGATATCGGAACTCGGATCTTGGACCATCCGCTCGAATCCAACGATCTGTTCGCGCTTATCGAGCAGGTGAGCGGGCAGCGGCTGGGCTCGGCGTCGTTGGCGTTGGAGGCCATTCCCGCCGACGCGCATTCGGCGGCCACCCTGCAAGTCCCCTACGGGGCGGCGCTGCTCATGCTGGAGCGGCTCACCAGCCTGGACGACGGCAGGCCCGTTGACCTGGAGTACATCCGGATGCGCGGCGATCGAATCACCATGCGCGGCAGTCTAATAAGGGCCGAGCCAATAAGGACAGATCCGATGAGGAGCAAGCCATGACGCTGGTAAACCAACGCGCCGACGTGCCGGTCACCATCGACGAGTCGCTGTGTATCGACGGCTGCACCCTGTGCGTGGAAATCTGCCCGCTGGACGCGCTTGCCATCAACCCCGACACCGGCAAGGCCTTCATGCATGTCGACGAGTGCTGGTATTGCGGCCCGTGTGCGGCCCGCTGCCCGACCGGCGCCGTAACGGTCAACATGCCCTACCTCATACGCTGAAACACGTTATCCCTCAGGATATTTTATGAAACGACACGTCGCGCGGCTGATGTCGATCCTCGCCGTGGCCATTGCGCTCGCCGCATCGCTCTGTGGCTGCTCCCTGGAATCGTTGTCGGAATCCTCCGGTGTGGTCAACGTCGTGATCGGCTACCAGTCGAAGACCATCAACACAGTCACCGCGGGCACCCTGCTGCGGGCCCAGGGCTACCTGGAGCACCGACTCGCCGACATCACCACCCGCACCGGCACCAAATACGCGGTCAAGTGGCAGGACTACGACACCGGGGCTCCGATCACAGCGCAGATGCTCGCCGAGAAGATCGACATCGGCTCGATGGGGGACTACCCCATGCTGATCAACGGCTCCAAGACGCAGGCCAACCCGCTGGCGAAAACCGAAATCGTCTCGATCACCGGCTACAACCCCAAGGGCGCGCTGAACATGGTTGTGGTGGTGCCGGGTTCGTCGGCCACCACCTTGGCTGACCTGGCCCGCTCAAAGGTCTCGGCGAGCGTGGGCTCGGCGGGTCACGGGACGTTGGTGCGGGCCCTGGATCGGGCCGGGATCAAGGACGTGGACGTGCTCAACCAGCAGCCGCAGGTGGGTGCCTCGGCTCTGGAATCCGGTCAGGTGCAAGGCCTTTCGCAGTTCGTCGCCTGGCCGGGATTGCTGGTGTTCCAGGGCAAGGCCAAACTGCTCTACGACGGGGCCGAGCTGAACGTGCCCACTCTGCACGGCGTGGTGGTGCGGCGCTCGTACGCGGGCGCCCACCCCGAGGTGCTCGCGGCTTTCCTGCAGGCGCAGCTCGACGCCACCGGTTTCCTCAACGAAAAGCCCTTGGAGGCGGCCCGCATCGTCGCCGAAGCAAGCGGACTGCCGCAGGAGGTGGTGTACCTCTACAACGGCCCCGGTGGCACGTCATTCGACACCACGCTGAAGCCCTCCCTGGTCGATGCGCTGAAAGGCGATGTGCCGTATCTGAAGTCGATCGGCGACTTCGCCGATCTCGACATCGGCGCGTTTATCCAGGACGGACCGCTGCGCGCGGTATTCGGCGCACGGGGGCTGGACTACGAGGGCGCCCGGGCGCGCACCACCAACCCCTCGCTACTCGCCGGCGATCGTGCGCTGGCCAGTGAGCTGTGGCTGGACGGATCCGACGCGACGCAAACGCTCGCCAACCCCACCGGTCTCCTGCAGGCCGTGCGGGAGGCGGCCGGCCGCGGCGCCAGGGTCCGCGCGGCCTACGTCCCCGACGCCGAGCTGGGCACCCGGTGGTTCGCCGACAAGGCCGTCTGGGTGAGCGACGGCGGCGACTACCACCCGTTCGGAACCGCGGCCGGGGCGCGTCGCTACGTCGCCGCTCACCCCGGCAGCGTCGCCGTGGATTACCAACAGGCACTGGAAGGTTCGGTATGACTGCCGCAGTGATCGACCAAAACATCGCGCTGCCCGCGGTAGGCACGCCGCCACGGCTCGCCTCGCCGTGGCGGTCGCGGCTATTGCGGCTGGCCTCGGTGGCCGCCGCGATCGGCCTATGGCAACTGCTCACCGCCGGCAAGGCGCGGCTGTGGCTGCGATTCGACACCCTGCCGACCATCACCGAGATTGCCAACGCGCTGACCCGACGGCTGCACACCCACCAGTACTGGCTCGACCTGGCGCAGTCGCTGCTGCGGATCCTCACCGGCTTCGGGCTGGCCGCGGTGATTGGCGTCGCGACAGGAGTCCTGCTGGGCCGCTCCCGACTGTTCGCGAATGTTTTCGGTCCGCTGACGGAGCTGGCCAGGCCGATACCGGCGATCGCGATCGTGCCGGTGGCGATCCTGGCATTCCCGACCGACGAGGCCGGCATCGTGTTCATCACCTTCCTGGCCGCCTACTTCCCGATCATGGTCAGCACCCGGCACGCGGTACGCGCGCTGCCCACCCTGTGGGAGGACTCGGTGCGCACCCTGGGCGGCGGCCGCGCCGACGTGCTCGGCCAGGTGGTGCTGCCGGGCATCCTGCCCGGGGTGTTCGGCGGCCTGTCGGTCGGCATGGGAGTGGCGTGGATCTGCGTGATCTCCGCGGAGATGATCTCGGGCCGGCTCGGCATCGGCTACCGCACCTGGCAGGACTACACCGTGCTCGCCTACCCGCAGGTGTTCGTCGGCATCATCACCATCGGCGTGCTCGGGTTCGCGACGTCCGCATCTGTCGAGCTGGTGGGCCGCCGGGCGACCCGCTGGCTGCCGCGAGCTCAGGAGGGGCGGCGATGACCGCGACGCAGAACGGCATGAGCCTCGAGTTGGATCGGGTTCGGTTGTCCTACAACGGTGTTCCGGTCATTGACGACGTGAGCCTGGCGGTGCGTCCGGGTGAGATCCTGGTGCTCACCGGGCCGTCGGGCTGCGGCAAGTCGACGGTGCTGCGTGCGCTGGCGGGGCTGCTGCCCCCCGACGGCGGCCGGGTGCTGGCCGACCGCACCGAAGTCACCACCACCTCGGGCGACCGGGGCATGGTTTTCCAGGACAACGCGCTGCTGCCGTGGCGCACCGTGCGGTCCAACATCGAGTTGGCGTTGCGGCTGCGCGGCGAACCGCGCGCGACCCGGCGCGCCCAAGCCGACCGCTGGATTGGCGAGGTGGGGCTCGAGGGCTTCGGCCACTACCTGCCCAAGAGCCTGTCCGGCGGGATGCGCCAGCGGGTGCAGCTGGCCCGCGGCCTGGCCGGGGCGCCGCGCGCTGTGATGATGGACGAGCCGTTCGGCGCGCTGGACACCCAAACCCGCGCCGCCATGCAACGGCTGCTCATCGACACCTGGCGGGCCCACCCGACCACGATCGTGTTCGTCACCCACGACGTCGACGAGGCGCTGACACTGGGGGACCGGATCGTGGTGCTGGGCCGGGCCGCTCAGCCGCTGCGCGCGGTGCTCGACGTGCCCGAGCCGCGGGTGGACCTGCCGCGCCCGAGCCTGCGCGCAGAAATCATTGCTGCACTGGATCATTCGGATATAGCGGCATGATCGAGATTCCGGATCCCGCAACGCCGCTACGGCTGGACTGCGACGTGCTGGTGATCGGCGGCGGCACGGCGGGCACCATGGCGGCGCTGTCCGCCGCCGAGAATGGCGCGCAGGTGCTCCTGCTGGAAAAGGCCCATGTGCGGCATTCCGGGGCGCTGGCGATGGGCATGGACGGCGTGAACAACGCCGTGATTCCAGGGAAGGCCGAACCTGAGGACTACGTCGCCGAGATCACCCGGGCCAACGACGGAATCGTCAATCAGCGCACCGTGTATCAGACCGCCACCCGTGGGTTCGCCATGGTGCAGCGGCTGGAGCGCTACGGCGTGAAGTTCGAGAAGGACGAACACGGCGAGTACGCGGTGCGCCGCGTGCACCGATCCGGCTCGTACGTGCTGCCCATGCCGGAGGGCAAGGACGTCAAAAAGGCGCTTTACCGGGTGCTGCGGCAACGGTCGATGCGAGAGCGGATCCGCATCGAGAACCGGCTGATGCCGGTGCGGGTGCTCACAGACGCGGGCGTCGGGGGCCGGGCCGTCGGCGCCGCCGCGCTGAACACGCGCACCGGCGAATTCGTCGCCGTCGGCGCCAAGGCGGTGATCCTGGCGACCGGGGCGTGCGGGCGGCTCGGCCTGCCCGCCTCGGGGTATCTGTACGGCACCTACGAAAATCCGACCAACGCCGGCGACGGCCACGCGATGGCGTACCACGCCGGCGCGGAGTTGTCCGGCATCGAATGCTTCCAGGTCAACCCGCTGATCAAGGACTACAACGGCCCGGCGTGCGCCTATGTGGCCAATCCGTTCGGCGGCTACCAGGTCAATTCGGACGGTGAGCGGTTCGTCGACTCCGACTACTGGTCGGGGCAGATGATGGCCGAGGTGAAAAGTGAGATCGACTCGGCCCGCGGACCCATCTATCTCAAGGTGTCGCATCTGTCCGACGAGACGCTCACCGCGCTGGAGAACATCCTGCACACCACCGAGCGGCCCACCAGGGGCACCTTTCACGCCAACCGGGGCCATGACTACCGCACCCACGACGTCGAGATGCACATCTCCGAAATCGGCTTGTGCGGCGGCCATTCCGCATCGGGCGTCTGGGTCGACGAGCACGCCCGCACCACCGTGCCGGGACTCTACGCGGCCGGGGATCTGGCCTGCGTCCCGCACAACTACATGATCGGGGCTTTCGTCTTCGGCGACCTCGCCGGCATCCACGCGGCCTCGACGCTCTCGGAAGTAGCTGCACCGCAACAACTCCCAGAAGATCAGCTGCGTTCCGCGCATAAACTGATCTACCGGCCCCTACGCCATCCGGACGGGCCGCCCCAGCCGCAGGTGGAATACAAGTTGCGGCGGTTCGTCAACGACTATGTGGCGCCGCCGAAGACGGCGGCCAAGCTGTCGATCGCGGTGCGCGCCTTCGACCGGATGCAGGCCGAGATCGCCGAGATGGGCGCCCGTAACCCACACGAGCTGATGCGGGCCGTGGAGGTCTCGTTCATCCGGGACTGTGCCGAGATGGCCGCCCGGTCCTCGCTGACCCGAAGCGAATCCCGCTGGGGCCTGTATCACGACCGCGCCGACCTGCCCGGCCGAGACGACGGCCAGTGGGGCTACCACCTGAACCTGCGCAAGGGCCCGGACGGACAGATGCTGTTCCTCAAGCGCCCGGTGGCACCGTATTTCGTGCCGGTCCCGGAACTGGACGGCCTCCCGCCGACCGACCAGACGGTGCAGCAGGTGGAGCAGCCGCCGCTGGTCGGCGGTCAGGCCCCGGCCACCACGCGATCGCGAATCGCTAAGGCCACGAACATATTCGAACCGCCGTCGCCGCGCATCGCCAAGGTGCTCGCCCTCGAGGAGCCGACGCTCGGCGACCTGATGCCGTATCTGGGCGACTCCGATCCCGGGGTGCGACGAACCGCGGTGGCAACGCTCACCGAGCACACCCCCGACGGGTACGCGCCCGCCCTGTTCGCCGCGCTGGACGACCCCGACGCCGCAGTGCGCCGGACCGCCACCGAGGGGATCCGCGAGCTGGTCGAGGTGCTGCCGGACCCGGCCGGCGCGCGCGCACATCTGCTCTCCCGCGACGTCGTGGTGCGCGCTGCCGCAGTCTATCTACTCGCCGCGCGTCGGGCCGGTGCTGCCGGCCAATACCGCCACGCGCTGTCCGATCCCGACTATCGAGTGCGCATCGAGGCGGTGCGGGCGCTGGTGTCGGTCGACGACGTGGCCGGGGTCGCCGGCGCTGCCGGCGACGAGAACCGGGAGGTGCGCATCGCCGCTGCCGCGGGCCTGGCGGCGCTGCGCCCCCTTCAGCCGAGCGCCGACACCCTCAACACCCTGGTAGCCGACGCCGATCCGCTGGTGCGCGCCGCCGCATTCGCCGCGCTGGGCGAATTGGGTTGCGGCAAAGAAAGCCTGGTTGCCGTTCAGCAGGCCTTGCGGGCGCCGGCATGGCAGGTTCGCCAGGGCGCGGTCCGCGCGCTCTCGGGCGCGGAGCCCGAACTCGCGGAGCCCGCGATATCGGGCCTGACCACCGCGCTCGCAGACGCCCACCTCGACGTGCGCAAGGCGGCCGTGCTCAGCCTGACCCGGTGGGCCGGCGAGCACGGTGCCCGCGACGCGCTTCGAACCGCGCTCAAGGACACCGATGCGGATGTGCGCGCCTACGCTCGGCGGGCGCTCGAGGGTATCGACGGGTAGAGGGCCGCATCAACGCTAGTCAGCGGAGGGCAATGCCGTAGAGCAGGCTGTCCTGCGGTTCGGGTCCCAGTGTCGGGTAGACGGCGTGGCGGGCCAGCCGGCCCTCCAACACGAACCCGGCCCGCTCCAGCAGGTGCGCCGAGCGCTCGTTGTCGACATTGCAGGTGGCCCAGGCGCGGTAGAGGTTGCGGTCGGCTTTCAGCGCCGCCATCAGCATCCCGAGCGCTTCCGACATCAAGCCCTTGCCCCACCAGCGCCGACCGACGCAGTAACCGATTTCGACGGCGTGCCGCGCCGTGCGCCGGCAGCTGGTCAGTCCGATGACGTCGTCGCTGTGCCGCAGCGCGATGACCCAGGTCCGCTCGTCGTCGCTGACGTTGAGTTTCTCCGTGATCACCCGCCGCGTTGCGGCGACGTCGGGATGCGGCGTCCACATCAGGTACTTGGTGACCTCCGGGTCGCGGGCGACGCGCTGGAACAGCGCGCCGGCGTCGTCGAGTGTCGGTCTGCGCAGCACGAGCCGCGGGCCCTCGATGCGGTCAGGTGGGTAGCCGGCCATCGCGTGTCTACAGGTCCAGCGCGCGATAGGTGTGGCGGACGAACTTCGGTTGCGCCGTCCGCAGCTTTGCCAGCGAGGTGTTGCCCGCGACCGCTGCGGCCGCGTCCACGGACAGATTGGGACAATTCTGGATCAGGTACAGCAGGATCAGGTCGCCTGCCGGATCGGCCTGCCACCACGTCCCGTAGGCGCCGGGCCAGCTGAACGTTCCCGGCCCGCCGGGCCCGAACAGGGGGTAGGACTTGGCCGGATCGGTCACCACCGACAGGTTCAGACCGAACCCGCGGCCAACCCAATAAGGAGCCCCAAGGAAGTTGTGCCGCTTGTGCTCGGCGGTGAGGTGGTCGGTGCGCATCAGGCGCACCGACTCGTCTGACAGCACGCGGACACCGTCGATCGAACCATCGCCCAGGAGCATCCGCACGAACCGCAGGTAGTCGTCGGCGGTCGACCACAACCCGCCGCCGGTGTTGCAGAACGTCGGCGGACTGATGTGCGGCGGCCCCATCACGTCGTGCCGTAACCGGCCCTGTTCGTCGATCTGATACATGGTCGCGGCGCGTCCCCGCGCTTCGGCGGACACGAAGAACCCCGTATCGGTCATGCCCGCCGGGCCCAGGATGCGCTCGTCCAGGACTTCATAAAAGGGTTTGTCCTCGATGCGCGAGACGATGACGCCGAGCAGGTCGGTGGCGTGGCTGTAGGTGACTTTGACGCCGGGTTGATGCACCAGCGGCAGCGTGGCCAGTTCGGTCGCCCAGGCGTCCGGGCCCAGATTGAAGGGCAGTCGCATGTACGCCCGCGCGATCGGTCCGGATGTCGAAAATGAGTAGGCCAGGCCGCTGGTATGGGTCAGCAGGTCCTCGACCAGGATGGCCCGCTGCAACGGGTGGGTCCGCTCCAGCGGGCCGTGCGGATCGTCCAGGACTCCGACGTCGGCGAACTCCGGCACCCAGCGCACGATCGGGTCGCGCAATGCCAGCTTGCCCTCGTCGACGAGGCTCATGGCCGTTGCCACCGTGACCGGTTTGGTCATGGACGCGATGCGGAACAAGGTGTCCCGGCTCATGGGCACCCCGGCCTCGACGTCTCGGTAGCCGATCTCGTTGACCTGCAACACTTTTCCATGCTGCCAGACCACCGTCACCGCGCCGGCGAGCAGGCCCGCGTCGCAGACCTCGCGAATGTAGGCCTGATTGCCCGCGAGGTTCAAGCGATTCACGCGGTTCAGGTTAGCCCTCAGCTCGCCCCGGCCCTGTGCGGCCGCGCCCACAGATCGCTGGCAACGATGGCGTGCAGTCAAACTCGCACCGTGTAACACCCCGGCGCGCAACGCGCCGATTGCTGGTTTCGGCGAAACTACTTCCCGCGCATCGAGACGCGTGTTACTGTCGCCGCACTCCGGCCGATGCGATCTGGTGAACCCGCTGTGAGGGCAGTGACATGCTTTTGGTGTTTATGTCGTTGCTGGTGAACCAGGGTGCGGGTATGCAGTCACCTAGACCCGGAAACATGGGTGGGGCCGAGTTTTCGGGCTCCCGCCCATGCCGTACGAAGAGCGTAGCGATCCGCTGCTCGATGCCACCGGTTGGATAACTCAGCAAAGGCTGACCATGAATGGCTTGATCTTCCAAGCGCAAACCTCCCAACGACATGTTTCCCGTCGTCCCTCGCGCCCGGCGTCTATCGCGATCTTGGCGGCGGCACTTTTGGCAATGTTCGGATTGGTCGTCACCGGGTGCGGGACCAAATCGAACAACGCGGGGTCATCTCCGACACCCACGTCCGGGACCCCCGCACCGGCGGCGCCGACTGGCCCGTCAAACCCGCAAGCCGCGCAACTGCTGAAGGACGCCGCCAAGGCGACCGGTGACCTGCGTTCCATGCACGTCAAACTCGAGGCCAACAACCTCCCGTCGCTTCCGATGGTGACCGTTGATGCCGACGTCACCAGCCAGCAACAGGGCAGCGCCGGGGCTGTCGGCACTGCCGACGTCAGGCTGACGCCCAAGTCGAACCCGGTCAACAAGCAGTTCCTGGTCAAAGACAAGACCATGTACACCAAGGACGACAAGGGTGCTTACGGCTCGGTAGGCCCGGCGGAGAAGATCTATGACCCGGGCATCATCCTGGACAAGGACAAGGGACTGGGCGCCGTCATCGGTAAGGTGCAGAGCGCACAGATCGCCGGAAACGACACCATCAACGGCGTCGCCGTCGTGAAAGTGACGGGAGCCATCGACGGTTCGGTGATCGACCCTGTGGTGCCGCAGTTGGGTAAGGACGGCGGAAGCATGCCGATCACCCTGTACATCACTGACGTGTCCAAGGCGACCGCCGCGCCGGGAGCGCCGGCACCCGTCGCGAATCTGGTTCGCATGGTGATCGACAAGGACCAGGGCAACGTCACCATCACGCTGTCTAACTGGGGACAGCCGGTGACGATTCCCAACCCGTAGGACGCGAGTGAACCCCGGACGCAGAATCGGCGTGGGACCGCCGTCCGGCGGCGAGGGCCACGAGCAGTCTCATTGCCGGTTCTCGTTCGGGGTTCGCCTGCACCAACGTTTTCGCGGGTGGGGTCGCGGGTGGGGGTCCGCATAGAAACGCCTTAGAAAACTCTTTGAGAGTCCGCCCTTTTTCCAACCCGCCGAGGCGGTGATGCGACGCTGGGCAGGCTTGCGGGAAGCGCGGGCCGAACCCGATCAGACCCGGAGGAATGCGCATGACGAACGACCTCCCCGAAGTCGAGGAACGCGAACCTCGTTCGCGCCCTGCGCCCCCTCCAGGCGGGCCGCCGCCGCGGCTGTCGGATGTCTGGGTCTACAACGGGCGCGCCTACGACCTGACCGACTGGATCTCCAAGCATCCCGGCGGCGCCTTCTTCATCGGGCGAACGAAGAACCGCGACATCACCGCCGTCGTCGGGTCCTACCATCGCGATCCGGCGAAGATCGAGCGAATCCTGCAGCGCCGCTACGCCTTGGACCGCGACGCGACGCCCATGGACATCCACCCGAAGCACAATGCACCGGACTTCCTCTTCAACGAGGACTTCAACAGCTGGCGGGACACCCCGAAGTACCGATTCGACAACCCCGCCGACTTGCTGCATCAGGTGAAGGCACGACTGAACGAACCCGCGCTGGCCGCGCGCATCAAGCGCATGGACACCATGTTCAACATCGTGGTCGTGCTGCTGGCCATCGCGTATTTCGCGGTGCAGGGTGTGCGTCTCGTCCACCCCGGCTGGATGCCGTTGCCGCTCTTCGTGCTTGCGATGGTTGTGCTGCGCAGTTCGCTGGCCGGGTACGGCCACTACTCCCTCCATCGAAAGCAGCGGGGCATGAACAGGGTCTTCGGCAACGCCTTCGACATGAACTATGTGGCGTTGTCGTTGGTCACCAGCGACGGGCACACCCTGCTGCACCACCCGTACACCCAGAGCGAAGTGGACATCAAAAAGAACGTCTTCACGATGATGATGCGGCTGCCCCGGCTGTATCGGGTGCCGGTGCACACCGTCCACAAATTCGGGCACATGTTCACCGGGATGGGCATCCGGATAGCCGATGTCGTTCGGATCACCCGCAAGGTGGGCGTCGAGGACTCCTACGGCAGCTGGCGCGGCGCGCTGCCACACTTCATCGGGTCGGCGGGCGTGCGCCTGCTACTCATCGGCGAGTTGGTGGCCTTCGTGATTGCCGGTGATTTCTGGGCGTGGGCACTGCAATTTGTCGTCACGCTGTGGGTCAGCACCTTCCTGGTGGTCGCGAGCCATGACTTCGAGGAGACCGCCCGGTGCCCCGGCGCCGAGGCGCCGGCCGGCGGCGGGGACAGGGACTGGGGCGTGGACCAAGTTGTGCACGCCAACGACCTGAAGGTGATCGGGAATCGCTACGTCGACTGCTTCCTGTCGGCCGGCCTGAGTTCACACCGGGTCCATCACGTACTGCCGTTCCAGCGCAGCGGTTTTGCCAACATCGCGACCGAAGGGGTGTTGGCCGAAGAGGCGGCGAAGTTCGGTATCGAGTGGCTGCCGGCCAAGAGTTTCGTCACCGACCGGCTCCCGAAGCTGTGCCGCACGTATCTGTTGTCGCCGTCGCGCCAAGCCAAAGAGCTGAATTGGGGATTCGTCCGCGAGCATTGCTCGCCCGTGGCGTGGAAGGCGAGCGCCGACTATGTGGTGTCGGGATTCGTCGGGCTCGGTTCGGTATGAGCACCCCGGACGAGGGCGGTGCCCTGCGCCCGATCGACGACGAACCGCAGTACGACGTAACCCAGTTGCCGCCGGCCCCGCCGACGACGGTGGCGGTGATCGAAGGCATCGCCACGGGTGCGCCGAGCCGGGTGATCGATCAGGCCGACGCCGGCGGCCGGATCGCGACGTTATTCGCCGATCCACGCCAGCGGGAACGGATTCCGCGCCTGTATCGCAAGACGCGGATCTCCACCCGCCGGATGGCCGTCGATCCGCTGGATGCCGGGTTTGCGACGTTCCGGCGGAATCCGGCGACGATTCGGGACCGGATGGACCTGTTCTACCGGCACGCGGTTCCGCTGGCGACCGAGGTGAGCGAGCGTGCGCTGCGCGGTCTTTCGTGTGGGGTCGACGAGATCGGTTTGCTGGTGTTTGCGACCAGTACCGGATTCATCGCTCCGGGCGTGGACGTGGCGATCGTCAAGGAACTCGGCCTGTCCCGATCGGTTTCGCGGGTCGTGGTGAACTTCATGGGGTGTGCGGCCGCGATGAACGCGATCAGCGTCGCCACCAGTTATGTTCGCGCGAACCCGGGCATGAAGGCGATGGTGGTGTGCATCGAATTGTCCTCGGTGAACGCCATTTTCGCCGACAACGTCAACGACGTGGTCACGCACAGCCTGTTCGGTGACGGGTGTGGCGCGGTGGTGATCGGCGCCAGCCAGGTTCACGAGAGACTCGAGCCGGGCAGTGTGGTCATCCGCAGGAGCTTCCGTCGGCTGCTCGACGGCGCCGAGGACGGCATCGTGCTCGGTGTCAATCACAATGGCATTACCTGTGAGCTGTCCGAGAATCTTCCCGACTACATTTACTCCGGGGTCGATCCGGTGGTGGCAGAGATGCTGCGGGACAACGGATTAGAAAAATCCGACATCGATCTGTGGGCGATTCATCCGGGCGGGCCCCGGATCATCACGGAATCGGTGCGCTCGCTGGCCATCCCCGCGGAGCGTGCTGCGCAGAGCTGGGAGGTGCTGGCGCGGTTCGGCAACATGCTCAGCGTGTCGCTGATCTTCGTGCTGGAAACCATGCTGCGGCGCGGAGTCGTCGAAGGACATCTCGACGGGTGTGGCATTCGCGTTCGGGCCGGGCGTCACGGTCGAAGGGATGCTCTTCGACATCATCCGCCGATGATCTCGATGAACCCTCCGACCGCCGGACGGGGCCGTGCGGTGTATCGCTCCTGGATGAGCGACAACCGGCGTTGGGACGCTTTACAATTGCGCCCGGGCGACATCGTGATCTCCGCGCCGTCGAAATGCGGCGTGACCTGGACCCAGCGGCTGGTGTCCCTGCTCGTCTTCAACGGGCCGGACCTGCCCGGGCCGCTGTCGGTGGTCTCGCCGTGGCTCGACGCGACAATCCGGCCGGTCGAGGAGGTTGTCACCACGCTCGACGCCCAGGACCACCGGCGGTTCATCAAGACGCACACGCCGCTCGACGGCCTCGTGCTCGACGATCGCGTCACCTACATCGGCGTGGGACGCGATCCGCGCGACGCCGCGATGTCGGAGCTGGCCCAGTGGGACAACATGGACCTGGACCGGATGCGGGCCCTGCAATCGGCGGGGCAAAAAGTGGGCGCGCCGGGGCTACCACCCCCGCGATCCGGCCCACCACCCGCCCGATTCGGGCCGCCGCCGCCCGACCACGACGTCAGCCCGTTTGACGCATTCCGGCACTGGATGGAGGGCCCGGCCATGGCGCCCGAGGGGCCGGGCCAGGTACCCAACGGGCCCCCGGGGGGACCGGGGATGCCGCCCGATGCGATGGGCATGCCGCCCGTCAAGCACATGGGCTCGCTGGCCAACATCGTGCACCACTTCGGCTCGATCTGGAGCCGTCGCCACCTGCCCAACGTGGCCATGTTCCACTACGCCGATTACCAACAGGACTTGGCTGGTGAGTTGGTCCGTCTCGCTGCGGTGCTGGGTTTAGCCGTGGGTCGCGATCGCGCCGAGGAGTTGGCCCAGCACGCGACGTTGGGCGCCATGCGGGCTCGGGCCGCGGAACTGGCCCCCGATTCCACCGCAGGCATCTGGCGCAGCAACGAGCGCTTCTTCCGGGCCGGCGGCCGCGGTGAATGGCGGCAATTTTTCTCCGAGGACGTCTATCGCCGCTACATCCACCGCGCCGATCTGCTCGCCCGGCAGTGTGGTGGGGCGGATCTGCTGGCCTGGGCGCACGAGGGCCGCCGCGGATACGACCCGGCCTGATTCGTTTGCCGCCGCCGTGGCCAAGGTTTCATGACGGTTTCGGTTGAGCAAAGTTACTGCAGCGTAGCCGCGGCGCGCCGGCCGGCATCGCCTGTCTGGCTTTAGTGTGGGCTGCTATGGCCGGACTGAGCTATTACGTGAAGCGTTGGCGCACAGCGCTTCACGTAACCGTGTCGGCATTGATGGTTGCCATCTCTGGGCTCGCCGTCACGCCCGTAGCCCATGCGGCCGCGGCCGCCGCGACGTTGTCGGTGGAACATACGTGGCAGACCGGGTTCATCGCCCACTTCACCATCACCAACGCGAGCGCGGTGCCGCTCAGTGACTGGCGGCTGGACTTCGACATGCCGGCGGGACAATCCGTCTCGCACACGTGGAATAGCACCCTCACCCAATCCGGCACCCACTTTGTTCTTACCCCCGCGAATTGGAATCGCGTCATCGCACCCGGTGGCTCGGCCACGGGCGGTATGCGAGGCGTGCTGATCGGTTCGTACTCGCCACCGTCGAATTGTGTACTGAACGGGCAGTATTCCTGCACCTAGCCTCGATTTTGCGCGCGACCAGTAGATGGAGGTGACCTTTGTGTAGGTGATTCTCGATCGTAAGCTCGTCGTCGCTTGCCGGTGTGAGTCCGGTCCGGGTAGCTGCCAGGTGGCCCGGTAGCAGACTGGCGACTTGGTTTGGAAACGGATCAGGTCGAAGCCCAGTGTCGAAAGCCCTTATGGGGGAGCGACTGAGCGGTCCGTAGCATGACGCGAAGCCTGCGGCGTCGTTAGAGGTCCTGCCCGTTGTGGGTGGGGTGTAGGGAGTGCCGAGCCCCCGTAATCAGGGTGAAGGCCATGGAAGGCGCTGAAGACCTGGATGTGCAGGCGCTGAAGAACTCCCCGGCGTATGGGGCTCGGAACGTTCAGATAGTGGCGGCGGGAACTGGTGAGGCCCTCCCTGGCCCGGTGATCTGCGAAGTGTGTTGTCGGAGTGTGGCGCTTTATAACCAGTGAACCTGGGAAGTGAGTGTCAGCTGGGTGGGCGTCGGAGGCGGCCGTAGTACTGGTTGAGCCGCGCGGACAGCATAACCGCCGGTGAGGGAAGGGCCGCTGCTTCGTCGGTGCGTAGGTGTGTAGTGGAGGGGCTCGGTGAGTGCCGTTTTGGCTAGTCCCGCCGTTTTAGGGTCTGCGTTTGTGGATCCGGTTCGTGCCTTACAGCATGCGCTTTACCGGGCGGCCAAGGCCGATCCTGGGCGACGGTTTCATGCGTTGTGGGACAAGGTCTATCGCAGAGACGTCCTGTGGCGTGCGTGGGTCGCGGTGCGCCGTAATGACGGTGCGCCGGGTATCGACCGGATCACCTTGGACTGGATCGAAAAGGAGTACGGCATTAACCGACTTCTTGATGATCTGACCGGCGAATTGCGGGAGGGATCGTATCGGCCGCTTCCGGCGCGGCGGGTGTATATACCCAAGCCGGGTACGGACGAGCAGCGACCGTTGTCGATTCCTGTGGTCCGCGACCGCATCGTGGGGTCCGCGCTCAAGATCGTGCTCGAGCCGATCTTCGAGGCGGATTTCGCCCCGTGTAGTTTCGGGTTTCGCCCGAAACGTTCGGCGCATGATGGGCTGCAGGTGCTCGTTGATGAGGCCTGGCGGGGCAGGCGGTGGGTGGTTGAGACGGATATCGCCAACTGCTTCTCGGCGATTCCGCATGAGCGGTTGATACAAGCGGTCGAGGAACGTGTCTGCGATCAGGCTGTGCTCAAGCTGCTGCGCGCGATGTTGCGCGCGGGGGTGATGAGCGACGGAATGGTGCGGCGCGAGGTGACCGGGACCCCGCAAGGGGGTCCAATCAGCCCCTTGATGTGCAACGTGTATCTGCACCGGCTTGACCGGGAATGGGACATAAGGACATTCGGGGTGCTGGCTCGCTTTGCCGACGATGCGGTGGTGATGTGTCGCTCCCGCCAGCAAGCCGACGCCGCACTGGAGCGGTTAACGCGGTTGCTGAGGGAACTCGGGCTGGAACCGAAAGCGGCCAAAACCCGGATAGTTCACCTGACCGAGGGCGGTGAAGGCCTGGATTTCTTGGGTTTTCATCATCGGTGGGTGCGGGCTGAAGGGCGCACCGCAGGCAAAGGGGTCGCTTTCTTGGCTCGCTGGCCTGCTGACAAGGCAATGGGGCACGCCCGGGATCGGATCCGTGAACTGACGGATCGGCGCCGGATGTTGCTGCCGGTGAAGCACATCGTGGAGGAAGTTAACCGCTTCTTGCGCGGCTGGGCCGGGTATTTCCGGTACGGGAACTCGACGGTGCGTTTCGAGAAGATCAGGAACTATGCGTTGATGCGTATCGCGGGATTTATCGCGAAGAAACATCGCCGCTCCCGAGCATTCGGGCGCTGGGTAATCGCCTTTGCTTCCGAGAATCAGCTCGGCCTGATCCGCCTTGAGGGAACTGTTGTTGCACCCAGGCCTTTTCGGGCCTGGCGGGTAGTGGCTGAATGCCGGCGGTGAACGGCGTCGGTAAGCCGTGTGCGGGAGAACCGCATGCACGGTTTGACGGGCGGGAGCTGGAAACGGGACAGAGATCGGACCAGGGCCACGGAGATGAAGGACACTAGGGGAAACCCTGCGGTCACCAGCGGCTCCGCGACCTACCGTCGATCCTCGTTACCGCGCCAGCTCTCGACCCTACATGGAAATTGGTGCGGGCTCGGTCTGATGTCGAGTTGTGTTGCTGGGTACTGATTTTTGTGTGATGGCGTGGTGGAGTTGTCCCGTGTCGCCGGGTGGGGCGGGCTTTCCTGGGGCCGGTGGGTCTTTCGTGGTCGACGGGGCGGGTGATGGGCTGGTTATCCGAAGGCGGTGCGTAGGTGTTGCCAGGCGGTCGTGATCGCAGATGCCCATCGCCAGGTGGCGTCGAGGCGTAGCCGCAGTTGGCGGGCGCCGCGGGTGATGCGGGCGGCGACGTGCAGGACGCGGTAGCGGAAGGTGGTGATTTCGGCGCGGGCCAGCGCGGGGTGGTCGGTGAATCCGATGAGCTGTGCCCACGTGACCAGATCGGCTGCGGCCAGGATGATTTCGAGCCAGGCGGCGTTGGCGCTGAGGGAGTGGCAAGTTATCTAGAGCTGCTGGTATATGCGTCGCTGTGACCAGCGGGTATGCGTTGCGGACGGTGTTTTCGACGCGTGGTCAGCAGGGGCCGATGATGGTGGCGGATTTTGTTGTCGGCGTGTCGCGGTGATCTCCGTGAACGGCGTTGGTTCGCTGCTGACCGAGCGCGTGGGCCAGCGCCTCACGGAGTTGGTTGTTTTCGGTCTGCAGGTGCTTGATGCGCTCGGTAGCGGCCTGCAGTCGCTGGAGCAGGGAGGGATCGGAGGCGCGTTGCCGATCCGGGACCGCAGCGTGCGGTGTCGAAGTGTGTCGCCGGGCTCGGAGGCGTTCGATTTCAGCGCGTAGGTCCGGCTGGCTGTAGAGCCAGGACCGGGAGACCCGGGCTTGGCGGGCCACCGCGTCGAAAGTGATTGGTAGACCGGCTTTGTCCATAAGTCGCAGTGCTGACACAGCGCGTTTGTGGGTTGCTGCTGCCCGGCGGCGGGCGGCAGCGATGACGAAGTGAGAGTTGTCAGCCCGCGGCATCGGCGGCACCTTCCCGCTCGCTGTTTTCGATTTCGCCAATCATGCGTTCGAGATTGGTGAGTACTTGCTGGTTCATCTCGACCATCCGGGTTTGTCCCTGTCTGTCCGAGACATCGATGAGGGCGAGCGTGCGGTGGTGCTGTTCGCGCAGCTCGGGCAGGAACTCGGGTCCGGTGAGGAAAACCGGGCAGGTCAAGCAGGCGTTGGCGTGCGGACAAGATCGTTGCAGCGGCAGCCCGCAGTAGCCGTTGGGCAATGTTTGGGTGGCGATGCCGTAGCGGGTCTTGGCCCATTGTGCTTGTGCCAGAGGCCCTTGGGGGTCAAGCGTGACGTGCTCGCCCTTGATGTTGACTTTGGTGGCGGCCTCCCAGCGTCGGCGGACGGTCTGGTCGGTGATCCGGGCGTAGTGCGCTGTCATTTCATGTGATTCGTGGTCGAGTAAGACCCGCACGACTTCTTGAGGGACGTCACGGTTGATCAGCCGGCAGGCGAAAGTGTGCCGCCATTGGTGCGGGGTCAGGTGCACCGGGTGACCGTGTTCGTCACGGATCTGGCAGGTATCCAGCCAGGTGTTGAGCATGCCGCGGTAGCTGTAGTAGGTCAGTGGGTTCTGACCGCCGACGTTGCCTACCAGAGCGGGGAACAGGTGCGGGTGACGTTCGGGCCATCGGGACGTCACGCGCCGTTGCTGGGCGCGGATTTCGCTTTCGAGTTCCTCATCGATCGGCACGGCGGCCTGGCGACGCATCTTGTTGTTGAAGTAGCGCAGATAGGGGGCGTCCTGCCCATCATGGAGCAGACAGTCGAAAGCCAGAGTGCATGCGTCGGTGGCGCGTAGCCCGCATCGGATCAAGATGATGGTGATCAGACGGCCCTCTGGGGTGCTCCAACGGTCGAGGTTGGCCGGTGCTTCGATCTGGGCCATGACGTGTTCGGCCACGTGGCGGGTGACTCTGGACGGGCGCGGGGGCATGTCACCGGGGAAGAACACCGCCGTGGTCGGCAGCGTCTGGTCCCAGCGATGTTGGCGGATCGCCTGGAAAAAGCTCCCCGGAGCGGTGATGGCGTCCTCTTTCGCGCCGCGGCCGATGGGCTGGGTGACGAGCCAGGCCAGGTAGCGTTCGAGCAGGCCACGGTCGATGCCGGCGAGGGTGTCGACCTGCGGGGCTGACTCCGTGAGGAAGGTGCTAAACCGCGTCAGGCCCCGGACGTCGCATTGCACGGTGCTCGGACTCAGTCCCGAACTGAGCCGCAGCCGGACCCAACGTTTGGCCAGTGTTCGTAGCCAAGGCTGGCCTAGCCGGTCAAAGCGCAGGTTTATACGTGCCTGCGGCCGCTTGCCGGGCATCGGTGTCAGACCGGGCAGCCGGTGCAGGCGCCAGATGTCACGCGGATATTCCACATCCCAGCCAGTGCCCTCGTGCAGGGCTTCGACGATGTCGCGGGCGAAGAGTAGGAACCGTCGGTAGCTCCCTTCTTTCGGGCCGGCCAGCTCCTGCCACTGCTGTGGGATGTAGTCGAGTAGCGAGATCACACCGGCGTCGGTGGCCATGCGGATGGTCCAGGCCACGATCGGCGGCGCGGTGGTGATGGTGGCCTGGTCGTGGCGGCATTGAACCGCATACTGCAACTCGAGCTTGAGTTGGGGCGCAAGCCCGCGGAAGTCGATGCGGGCCTTGCCGCGCAGTTGGCAATGCGCGACGTACGCTGCGTTGTCCGGGCGACCCAGCTGAGCCCACCGCGTGGCGTGAGACTTGCAGTACAGCTGCCGGGCGTTCTCGGTCCATAGCGCGCAAAACGGCAGTCCGCATTGCGCCGGATCGGGTGGCCCGAGCAAGCCTGCCTGGGCTGACCAGCCTCCCGGGTCCGGCTGCCCGGCGCTTTCCCAATCCCTGCGGTGACGTGTGCACAATCCGAAACCATTGCTGCCATAACGGCATCCAGTCACCGAGCAGGGGGTCAGATTCCGGCGTCCGTTGAGGGCGGGCCCTGGGTCGGCCACAAACACGGCCATCGTCGGGCGGCCCCGGGCGCGCCATCGCTGACCGTGGGCAGAACACAGCCCGTTCTCGGCCCGGGAGCGATCACATTCGGGCACCCCGCAAGGTCCACGGCCCAGCACCGGGTCGTCGGGATCGGCAACATAGATCTCAACGCGGAACTCCGGCCGTACCCGGGCCAGCAGCTTTGCCAGCAGCCCGGTGCGCTCGGTCGAACGCTGCAGGGACCGCGTACTCACCATTGCACCTCCCGGCCGGTGAACCAGCCCGCTGCCTCCAGGGTCCTTCGCGCATCTTCGACAGTGAGATGCCCATAGGTGTCGATCGTGGTGGTGACCGAGATATGACCCAAAAGCTCTCTGACGCTTTCTATTCCGGCTCCGTGACGCAGCAGCCAGGTCGCATACGTGTGCCGGTAGTGGTGAGGTCCGAAGTCAATGCCGGTGCGCACCCGCAGCCGACGCACCAGGTCATAGACGGCCGGGTAGGCCCAAGGGCGCCCCATCGGCTCCGACCACAGGTTGACGAATACGTAGTCCGAATCCAAGGCGCCGTACTCGCCGTTGAGGTAGTCGACATACAAGCGCATCAGCTCCGGACTGGTCGGCACCGTCCGGCACACACCGGTCTTGGCCCGCGCGCGGTTGTCATTCGGCCGAGGCCGGACGGTCAGCGTCCTGCCCGCGATGTCAAGGTCCTCGTGACGCAGCCCCAACGCCTCCCCGATGCGAACCCCGGTGTCGAGCAGCAGGGCAAACAGCAACCGATCCCGCAAATGCTCACACGCGTCGAGAATGCATTGAACCTGTTTCACGGTAAGAACTTTCGGGCGCAGCCGAGGGTGGCTGAGGGTGATCGCCCGACGCTGTTGGGGTTGGCTTTTGGTCACGTGGTGCAAAAACGGCTTGTATGCCGTTGCCGACCAGCCGCGCCGGCCCGCCGGCGTCATGGTGACCAGCAGCCCCGACAACTGCACGCCGTGACGGGCATGAAACCCACAGAACGACGTCAACGCCGCAAGCTTGCGGTTCACGCTGGCGGACGAACAATGATGCGCCACCGTCGGCAACACCGCGACCCTCCCGTCACGAGCCTGCGGCGGCAGCCGCAGCCACGCCACGAACCCCGCGACATCCTCCAGCGTCACCGACCGCCAGTCACCGCCGTGACCAGCCAGATACGTAAACCAGTCCTTGAGATCATGGGCGTAGGCCTTGATTGTGTTCGGCGACTTCTCGATCGATGCCAAATACGCCAGGAACCGCTCCACCGGCTGGATCGGCAACTGATCGTCACCGAGCACAGTCCACGACTCGAACTCCGTCTCCGGCATGACCACACGCTGCACCCGCAACTGACACCTCCTGCTATCCCGCTTCGTGATGGACAGCCGAAGGTAATCAGGTCCACCACGCGGAATCCGGGATTTGCAAGACCCGTCACGCACGTAGTGGACAACCAGTTACCAGCTCTAGATAAGGCAAGGCAGGTTACGCAGGCCGGTGGCTTTGAGTTCGCGGATGCGGTCCTCGACGCGGGCGTGCTGACGGTGCCGCACCTCCAGGCCCGCCACTTGCCCCCCGATGGCTCCGGGGGGTGTGTCGGTGATGAACGCGGTGACCCGCATGCCATCGGCGTCGGTGAACCGTAACTGTGCGCCGGGGTGGGGGCGTTCTTTTCGCAGGATCAGCCGGGTTCCGGCCGGCCACGATGACAGGTTGACCAGCCCGGTGGCCTCGGCAACCCAGGCGCCGTCGCGGATGCCGTCGTCGGTGTCGATCGCCGGATACCAGGCCTGGCCGAGGTTGAGCGTGTCCACAGCGTCCTGGACACGCCAATCGACGGGGTACCCGAAGGAGAAGCCCACTCCCGCCGCTCGGCAGGCGGTGGCGAAGTCGTGGGTGGCTCCGGCGGTGTCGCAGCGCACCAGTACCCGCACAGGATCGGGGTCGTTGGGATGGTCGGGGTCGGGCCGGAACCGTGGCGGCAGCGACGCCAGCGCCTGCGCTAGGACACTGACGTGGTCGGCAGCGGTATTGGAGCCGGCGTTGCCGGCCCGCAGCAGCCCGGCCAACGCTTCCCCGCCGGCGATCTCCGGGCGATCCAGAAACGCCAGCAGCGGATGATGCCCGAACGACTTCTTCCAGGTCGCAGCGGCGCCGGCTTTGTTGTCGGAGTGGTCGATGACCAGGGTCGCATCGATGTCGATATGCAACCAGTCACCCGCGGTGGGGGCGCCACCGGCCTCCCACGCCGCCGCACGCGCGCCGGCCCGGGCCGCACGCACCCCAGGCAGGTGCGCAGTGTCGATACGTTCATCGACGCACCGCCACATCGTGGTCGTCGACGCCTTCGCACCGAACACGTGCTCACGGTCGGCGCACAGCTGGCCGACCCCGTCGATACAGTCCGCGCCGTCGGCGACGGCGGCGGCCAGATCGGCGAACACCTCTCCCGGCGCGTACACCCAAGGGCCCCGGTAGGTGTCCGCTAAAGCAGCCGTGACCTGCGTTGACAGCCCTGTCAGGTCGGCGAGCTCACGCAGCATGCCCATCCCGGCGTGCGACACCACGCCATGGCCGTCGGCGGAAACTTTCACCCGCGGTGTCACCGCGATATTCTTCACTTGCGAGGTGCCTTCCAGCCGGAACGATTGAACCCTAGACAAGTCCAATTATTCCTTGCAGGACAGGCACTTTCGCTTATCTACACCCCGTCACGCACAACATTTCGCGAAAAATCCGGGCTAGGGTGCCGTTCGGCTTCACCTCGAACGCAGTGGCGCGAAGGGTGTCGCTCGGAGGCGGGCGAACTCATATGCCGGGAGAGCGGGTACGCATGTGGCGCATGTGGCGGATGCGGTGCGGGGCCACTCGTCGCGTGCCGACCCGCCGCGTGCCCCGCATCGTCGCCGGGGCCCGGCAATGCTAGGCTGCGCGGCAGTCGACATCCTTTAACGATCCGTCCGGAGAGGCGGAGAAGGAGGTCAAGGTCTCGCATGGGTGCCGAATCGCGAGAATTGATGTCAGCGGCCGATGTTGGGCGCACCGTTTCCCGCATGGCCCATCAGATCATCGAGAAGACCGCGCTTGACGCCCCCGATTCGCCGAGGGTGGTGCTCCTCGGAATTCCGACGCGCGGCGTGCTGCTGGCAAATCGGTTGGCCGCCAACATCGCCGAATACTGCGGCGTCGAAGTCCCGCACGGCGCGCTGGACATCACCCTCTACCGCGACGACCTGATGATCAAACCGCCGCGGCCGCTGGAGGCGACGTCGATCCCCGCCGGCGGCGTCGACGATGCGCTGGTGATCCTGGTCGACGACGTCCTGTATTCCGGGCGCTCGGTGCGCTCGGCGCTGGACGCGCTGCGCGACGTGGGCCGGCCGCGGGCCGTCCAACTGGCGGTGCTGGTGGATCGCGGCCACCGCGAACTGCCGCTGCGCGCCGACTACGTGGGTAAGAACGTGCCGACATCGCGCACCGAGAGCGTGCACGTGCAACTGCGTGAGCACGACGATCACGACGGGGTGGTGATATCGCGATGACACGCCATTTGCTGGCCGCCGGCGACCTGAGCCGCGACGAAGCGACCGCCATCCTCGACGACGCGGACCGCTTCGCGCAGGCCCTGGTCGGTCGCGACATCAAGAAGTTGCCGACGCTGCGCGGGCGCACAGTGATCACGATGTTCTACGAGAACTCGACCCGGACCCGGGTGTCGTTCGAGGTGGCCGGCAAGTGGATGAGCGCGGACGTGGTCAACGTCAGCGCGTCCGGATCCTCGGTGGGCAAGGGCGAGTCGCTCCGGGACACCGCGCTGACGTTGCGCGCGGCCGGTGCCGACGCGCTGATCATCCGCCATCCGGCCTCGGGGGCCGCGCAACTGCTCGCCGACTGGACTTCGTCGTATCGGGCCAACGCCTCAGCCGACGGGGCTCCGTCGGTGATCAACGCCGGCGACGGCACCCATGAGCACCCCACGCAGGCGCTGCTGGACGCGCTGACCATCCGCCAGCGGCTCGGTGGCATCGAAGGGCGGCGCGTCGTGATCGTCGGCGACATCCTGCACAGCCGGGTCGCCCGCTCCAACGTCATGCTGCTGGGAACCCTGGGCGCGGAGGTGGTGCTGGTGGCACCGCCGACCTTGTTGCCGGTCGGGGTCGACGGATGGCCGGTCAGCGTCTCCCACGATTTCGACGCCGAGCTGCCCGCCGCGGACGCGGTGCTGATGCTGCGGGTACAGGCCGAGCGGATGACCGGCGGCTTCTTCCCGTCCGCGCGCGAGTATTCGGTTCGGTACGGGCTTTCGGCCCGCCGCCAGGCAATGCTGCCCGGCCATGCCGTGGTGCTGCACCCGGGGCCGATGCTGCGCGGCATGGAGATCGCCTCGTCGGTGGCCGACTCGTCACAGTCAGCGGTGTTGCAACAGGTTTCCAACGGCGTGCACGTACGGATGGCGGTGCTGTTCCATGTGCTGATAGGCACGGAATCACCGGGAATGTCGGCCGGCTCGGGATCAGCTGGCTCGGGATCAGCTGGAAATGAGGGTGCGGCATGAGCGTGCTGCTGCGCGGCGTCCGGTTGTACGGCGAGGGCGAGCGCCTCGACGTACTCATCGACGACGGTCAGATCGCCGAGATCGGCGCGGGGCTGGAGCAGACCGGAGCCCTCCAAAAAGACCTAGATGTCATCGACGCCACCGGCCAGGTGTTGCTGCCCGGATTCGTCGACCTGCACACCCATCTGCGCGAGCCGGGCCGCGAGTACGCCGAGGATATCGAAAGCGGTTCGGCGGCGGCGGCTCTCGGCGGCTACACCGCGGTGTTCGCGATGGCCAACACCAACCCGGTCGCGGACAGCCCGGTGGTCACCGACCATGTCTGGCACCGCGGGCAGCAGGTCGGCCTGGTCGACGTGCACCCCGTCGGCGCGGTCACCGTCGGGCTGGCCGGGGTCGAGCTCACCGAGATGGGCATGATGGCTGCCGGCGCCGCGCAGGTGCGGATGTTCTCCGACGACGGCATCTGCGTCCATGACCCGCTGGTGATGCGCCGTGCCCTGGAGTACGCCACGGGGCTGGGGGTGCTGATCGCGCAGCACGCCGAGGAACCCAGGCTCACCGTCGGCTCGGTCGCACATGAGGGACCCACGGCCGCCAGGCTGGGACTGTCGGGCTGGCCCAGGGTCGCCGAGGAATCGATCGTCGCCCGCGACGCCCTGCTGGCCCGCGACGCCCGCGCCCGGGTGCACATCTGCCACGCATCCACGGCCGGCACCGTTGAGATCGTGAAATGGGCTAAGGGACAAGGTATTTCGATTACCGCCGAGGTCACGCCGCACCATCTGTTGCTCGACGACAGCAGGTTGGCCAGCTATGACGGGGTGAATCGGGTCAACCCGCCGCTGCGCGAAGCCGACGACGCGATCGTGTTGCGTCAGGCCCTGGCCGACGGGGTAATCGACTGCGTGGCCACCGACCACGCCCCGCACGCCGAGCACGAGAAGTGCGTCGAGTTCTCCGCCGCGCGCCCCGGCATGCTCGGGCTGCAGACCGCGCTGTCGGTGGTGGCGCAGACGATGGTGCTGCCCGGCCTGTTGAGTTGGCGGGGCGTCGCGCGGGTGATGAGCGAGAATCCCGCCCGCATCGCGCGCTTGCCCGATCACGGCCGGCCGTTAGAGGTGGGGGAGCCGGCCAACCTGACCGTGGTTGACCCGGACGCCACCTGGACGGTCGCCGGGTCGGATTTGGCCAGCCGGTCGGCCAACACCCCGTACGAGTCGATGACCCTGCCGGCCACCGTGACCGCGACCCTGCTGCGCGGCAAGATCACTGCGCGGGATGGGAAAAACCCGGCATGAACTCGGGCACGCTGGTGGGTTCGCTGATCTTCGCGGCGGTGCTGGTGGTGGTGATCACGGTGGTGATCCAGCTGATGATTCGCGGCTGGCGCCGTCGCTCTGAGCGGCAGGCGGAGCTGATCGGCACGGTTCCGGAGATGCCGGATGAGGTGGGCCCGGCGATCATCAGTACCCGCGGCCTCTATGTCGGCTGCACGCTGGCGCCCCGCTGGAACGACCGGATCACGGTCGATGATCTTGGGTACCGCAGCAAGGCGGTGCTGACCCGCTATCCCGAGGGAATCATCGTGCAACGCATCGGCGCCCGCCCGATTTGGATTCCGCAGGAGTCGATTACGGCGATCCGCACGGAGCGCGGCATCGCCGGTAAGGTCGCCGCGCGCAATGGGATACTGGCGATCCGCTGGCGGCTGCCGTCGGGCGTCGAAATCGACACCGGGTTCAAGGCCAACAACCGCACCGAATACGCCGCCTGGCTGGAAATCAGGCCGGAGGAGGCCAGATGAGCAAAGCTTTGCTCGTACTCGAAGACGGCCGCGTCTTCACCGGAACACCGTTCGGCGCGATCGGCCAGACGCTCGGCGAGGCCGTCTTCTCCACCGGCATGTCCGGCTACCAGGAGACGCTCACCGATCCCAGTTATCACCGCCAGATCGTGGTGGCCACCGCGCCGCAGATAGGCAACACCGGCTGGAACGGTGAGGACGCGGAGAGCCGCGGGGACAAGATCTGGGTGGCCGGCTACGCCGTCCGGGATCCCTCACCGCGCGCCTCCAACTGGCGAGCCACCGGCACGCTCGAAGACGAGCTCGTCCGCCAGGAGATCGTCGGGATCGCCGGCATCGACACCCGGGCGGTGGTGCGCCATCTGCGTAGCCGCGGCTCGATGAAGGCAGGGGTGTTCTCCGGCCCGGCGCTTGCCGAACCGTTGCGGGTAGAGGAGTTGGTGCAGCGGGTGCGCGCCCAGCCGCCGATGCTGGGCGCCGATCTCGCCGGCGAGGTCAGCACGGATGACGCCTACATCGTGGAACCCGAAGGGCCGCCGGGTTCTGCGAGGTTTACCGTGGCGGCGCTGGACCTGGGTATCAAGACCAACACCCCGCGCAACTTCGCCCGGCGCGGCATCCGCAGCCATGTGTTGCCCGCGTCCGTGACCTTCGAGCAGATCGCCGACATCAAGCCGCACGGCGTGTTCCTGTCCAACGGCCCCGGCGACCCGGCGACCGCCGACCACGTCGTCGCGCTCACCCGGGAGGTGCTCGGCGCCGGAATCCCGCTGTTCGGAATCTGTTTCGGCAACCAGATCCTGGGCCGGGCGCTGGGCCTGTCGACCTACAAGATGGTGTTCGGACACCGCGGCATCAACATCCCCGTCATCGACCACGCCACCGGCCGGGTAGCCGTCACCGCGCAGAACCACGGCTTCGCACTCGAAGGGGAGGCGGGCCAGTCCTTCGACACGCCGTTCGGCATAGCCGTTGTCAGCCACACCTGCGCCAACGACGGGGTGGTCGAGGGCGTCAGACTCGTTGATGGACAGGCGTTTTCGGTGCAGTATCACCCGGAAGCCGCCGCGGGCCCGCACGACGCGGAGTACCTGTTCGACCAGTTCGTCGAGCTGATGGACGGTCGACGATGACCGGCAGCGTCCGCATATGTTCCCCGCAAGCGGGTGGGGGCACCTCCCACTTGTGGGGGCGTGCCCCGAGCCGCACCGCCCTGAAATATCTACATTTGCGCACGCTTGCGCCCGGAAAGGGGAGGGCCTCTAGTGCCGCGGCGAACTGACCTCAATCATGTGCTGGTGATCGGCTCCGGGCCGATCGTGATCGGGCAGGCCTGCGAGTTCGACTACTCGGGCACCCAGGCGTGCCGGGTACTGCGTGCGGAGGGGCTACAGGTCAGCCTGGTCAACTCCAACCCGGCCACCATCATGACCGACCCCGAATACGCCGACCACACGTACGTCGAGCCCATCACCGCCGCCTTCGTCGAGAAGGTGATCGTCCAGCAGGCCGAGCGCGGCAACAAGATCGACGCGCTGCTGGCCACCCTGGGCGGGCAGACCGCGCTCAACACCGCGGTCGCGCTGTACGAGAACGGGGCCCTAAAGCGCCACGGCGTCGAGTTGATCGGCGCCGACTTCGACGCCATCCAGCGCGGCGAGGACCGGCAGATGTTCAAGGACATCGTGGCCAAGGTCGGCGGTGAATCGGCCCGTAGCCGAGTGTGTTTCACGATGGATGAGGTCCGTGAGACGGTCGGGGAGCTGGGCCTGCCGGTCGTCGTGCGGCCGAGCTTCACGATGGGCGGGCTGGGCTCGGGCATGGCGCGATCCGTCGAGGAGGTGGACCGCATGGCCGGCGCCGGGCTGGCGGCCAGCCCCAGCGCCAATGTGCTGATCGAGGAATCGATCTTCGGCTGGAAGGAATTCGAGCTCGAGCTAATGCGCGACGGCAATGACAACGTCGTGGTGGTGTGCTCGATCGAGAACGTCGACCCGATGGGCGTGCACACCGGCGACTCCGTCACCGTTGCCCCGGCGATGACGCTGACCGACCGCGAATACCAGCGGATGCGCGACCTGGGCATCGCGATCCTGCGCGAGGTCGGCGTTGACACCGGCGGCTGCAACATCCAGTTTGCGGTCGACCCGTGCGACGGCCGGCTGATCGTCATCGAGATGAACCCGCGGGTGTCGCGGTCCAGCGCGCTGGCGTCCAAGGCCACCGGCTTCCCGATCGCCAAGATCGCCGCCAAGCTGGCCATCGGCTACACCCTCGACGAGATCCTCAACGACATCACCAAGGAAACGCCCGCCTGCTTCGAACCAACCCTGGACTACGTCGTGGTCAAGGCGCCGCGGTTCGCGTTCGAGAAATTCCCCGGCGCCGACCCCACCCTGACCACCACCATGAAATCCGTGGGTGAGGCAATGTCGTTGGGCCGCAACTTCATCGAGGCTCTCGGCAAGGTGATGCGATCGCTGGAAACCCCCCGCGCCGGGTTCTGGACCAAGCCGGACGGCCCGGAGGGGACGCAACAAGACCTGGCCGAGGTGCTGACCCGGCTGCGCACCCCGACCGAGGGCCGGCTCTACGACATCGAGCTGGCGCTGCGGCTGGGCGCCTCGATTGAGCAGGTCGCCGAGGTGACGGGTGTGGACCCGTGGTTCGTCGCCCAGATCGGCGAGCTCGAGACGCTGCGCACCGAGGTGTCCGATGCACCCGTCCTTGATGGCCACCTGCTGCGCCGCGCCAAGCACAGCGGGCTGTCGGACCGTCAGATCGCCGCGCTGCGCCCGGAATTGGCCGGGGAGGACGGGGTGCGGTCGTTGCGCGAGCGGCTCGGCATCCACCCCGTGTACAAGACAGTGGACACCTGCGCGGCCGAATTCGAGGCGAAGACGCCGTACCACTACAGCAGCTACGAACTCGATCCCGCCGCCGAGACCGAGGTCGCGCCGCAGACCGAGAAGCCCAAGGTGCTGATCCTGGGCTCCGGGCCCAACCGGATCGGACAGGGGATCGAATTCGACTACAGCTGCGTGCATGCCGCAACCACGTTGAGCCAGGCTGGTTTCGAGACCGTGATGGTCAACTGCAACCCGGAGACGGTGTCCACCGACTACGACACCGCCGACCGCCTGTACTTCGAGCCGCTGACCTTCGAGGACGTCCTCGAGGTCTACCGCGCCGAGGCGCAGTCGGGCGCCGGCGGGCCCGGGGTGGTCGGTGTCATCGTGCAACTCGGCGGCCAGACCCCGCTCGGGCTGGCGCAACGGCTCTACGACGCCGGGGTTCCGATCGTCGGGACGCCGCCGGAGGCCATCGACCTGGCCGAGGACCGCGGCGCGTTCGGCGACGTGCTGCACACCGCGGGCCTGCCGGCGCCGAAGTACGGCACAGCAACGACTTTCGACCAGGCCCGCCGGATCGCCGCCGACATCGGCTACCCGGTGCTGGTGCGCCCGTCTTACGTGCTGGGTGGCCGTGGCATGGAGATCGTCTACGACGAGGAGACACTGAAGGGCTACATCACCCGCGCCACCGAGCTCTCCCCGGAGCACCCGGTGCTCGTGGACCGCTTCCTCGAGGACGCGGTGGAGATCGACGTCGACGCCCTGTGCGACGGCACCGAGGTCTACATCGGCGGCGTGATGGAGCACATCGAAGAGGCCGGCATCCACTCCGGCGACTCCGCCTGCGCGCTGCCGCCGGTGACGTTGGGCCGCAGCGACATCGAGAAGGTGCGCAAGGCCACCGAGGCCATCGCCCACGGCATCGGCGTGGTTGGCCTGCTCAATGTGCAGTACGCGCTGAAGGACGACGTGCTCTACGTCCTCGAAGCCAACCCGAGGGCGAGCCGTACCGTTCCCTTTGTATCCAAGGCCACCGCGATTCCGCTCGCCAAGGCGTGTGCGCGGGTCATGTTGGGCGCCAGCATTTCCCAGCTTCGTGAGGAAGGACTGCTGTCGGCCACGGGCGACGGAGCCAGCGTGGCGCCGAACGCCCCGATCGCCGTGAAGGAGGCTGTGCTGCCGTTTCACCGGTTCCGCCGCGCCGACGGCGCGGCCATCGACTCGTTGCTGGGCCCGGAGATGAAGTCGACCGGCGAGGTGATGGGCATCGACCGCGACTTCGGCAGTGCCTTCGCCAAGAGTCAGACCGCCGCGTACGGCTCGCTGCCGGCCCGGGGCACCGTGTTCGTGTCGATCGCCAACCGCGACAAGCGATCACTGGTGTTTCCCGTCAAGCGCCTGGCCGACCTCGGGTTCAAGGTTCTGGCCACCGAGGGTACTGCGGAGATGCTGCGCCGCAATGGAATTCCCTGCGACGAGGTGCGCAAGCATTTCGAGGAGCCGCAGCCGGGCCGCCCCGCGCTGTCCGCCGTCGACGCGATCAGGGCCGGCGATGTCGACATGGTGATCAACACGCCCTTCGGCAACTCCGGCCCCCGCATCGACGGCTACGAGATCCGCTCTGTGGCAGTGGCGGTCAACATCCCCTGCGTCACCACCGTGCAGGGCGCGTCCGCCGCCGTGCAGGGCATCGAGGCGGGGATCCGCGGCGACATCGGGGTGCGGTCGCTGCAGGAGCTGCACAGCGCACTCGGTCTGGCGGCGGGAGCCAACGAGTGACCGGGTTCGGGGCCCGGCTGGCCGAGGCGACGTCACGGCGCGGGCCGCTGTGTCTGGGCATCGACCCACACCCCGAACTGCTGCGGGCCTGGGACCTGCCGGCCACCACGGACGGACTCGCGGCGTTCTGCGACATCTGCGTCGAGGCGTACGCCGGCTTCGCCGTGGTCAAACCCCAGGTGGCGTTCTTCGAGGCCTACGGCGCCGCGGGCTACGCGGTGCTGGAACGCACCATCGCCGCGCTGCGTGCCGCCGGGGTGCTGGTGCTGGCCGACGCCAAGCGTGGCGACATCGGCTCGACGATGGCGGCCTACGCCGCCGCCTGGGCGGGCGATTCGCCGCTGGCCGCCGACGCGGTGACGGCCTCGCCGTACCTGGGGTTCGGCTCGTTGCGGCCGTTGCTGGAGACCGCGGCAGCACACGGCCGAGGGGTGTTCGTACTGGCGGCCACCTCAAACCCGGAGGGCGCGACGGTGCAGCACGCCCGCTTCGACGGCCGCACGGTGGCGCAGCAGATCGTCGACCAGGCGGCGGTGATCAACAAGACCGCGCTCCATACCTCCCACCCGGGTGAGCCCGGATCCGTGGGCGTGGTCGTCGGCGCGACGGTCTTCCAGCCGCCCGAACTTGGCGCTCTCGGCGGACCCGTGCTGGTGCCCGGTGTCGGCGCGCAGGGCGGGCGACCCGAGGAACTTGGCGGTCTGGGTGGGGCCGCACCGGGCCAGCTATTGCCGGCGGTGTCGCGCGAGGTTCTACGCGCAGGCCCAGCGGTGGCGGACCTGCGCGCGGCCGGCGAACGCATGCTGGACGCCGTCGCCTACCTGGCCGCGCTCTAGAGCCGCGCTCCAGCCCGCGGGGTGGGCGCGACACGCGCGGGCGCGACGAAAAATGCGTGATCCCCGGCACGCCGGCTGGTACCCGCCCGCCGGTGCCATCGGCAAGTCTCGGCGCGCATGGCCACACGATTCGCCCATTAGCCGAAAATCGCAGGTGAGGGCTGGTATCTGGGCCGGTGGGAGGTTGCCGTCGGCGCGGATTCGGGGTCACGGCCAGTCGCCGTCAGCGGCGCCGAGCCGAGCGCTGGCCGAGCCGACACGAAGCGTCCACGCTGGGCGTTTGTGGCCCTAAGCAGGGGGGCGGGTTAGATTTCGTTCCGAAGCGTGGGTACGGTCGTCTGCGCTGGCTGGAGTACCCGGCCGAGAAAAATAACGATCGATTGCTATCGATTAGATACGGAGGAATCGTGGCCCTTCCCCAGTTGACCGACGAGCAGCGCGCGGCCGCGTTGGAGAAGGCTGCCGCCGCACGTCGAGCACGAGCAGAGCTCAAGGATCGGCTCAAGCGTGGCGGCACCAACCTCACCCAGGTGCTCAAAGACGCCGAGAGCGACGAAGTCTTGGGCAAGATGAAGGTCTCTGCGTTGCTCGAGGCATTGCCGAAGGTAGGCAAGGTCAAGGCGCAGGAAATCATGACCGAGCTGGAAATCGCACCGACCCGCCGCCTGCGGGGCCTTGGCGATCGTCAGCGCAAGGCTCTGCTGGAAAAGTTCGGATCCGCCTAACTGCCCGCCCAAGATGCAGGCCGGAGGTGCCTGAGATGGTTGCACCTCCCGCTTGTGGGGCCAGGCAGGCGATCCGGTCGCGGATATGCGGTCCGGGTTGCCTTTGGGGGACATCGACCCAGGAGCGTCAATGAGCTCCAACGGGGGGCCGGACGTCCAGCACGGCACACGTCCCGAGCCGGTGGCTAGCCCGGCCAAGGGACGTGCCGTCGTGCTGTCCGGTCCCTCGGGGGTCGGCAAATCAGCGCTGGTCAGGTGCCTGCGGGAGCGGATCCCGAACCTGCATTTCAGTGTCTCGGCCACGACGCGGGCGCCGCGGCCGGGCGAGGTCGACGGCGTCGACTACCACTTCGTCACGGCCGCCCGCTTTCAGGATCTGATCGACCAGGGGGCCCTGTTGGAGTGGGCCGAAATCCATGGCGGGCTGCACCGGTCGGGCACCCTGGCCGAACCGGTTCGGGCTGCGACCGCGTCCGGACTTCCGGTGCTCATCGAGGTCGACCTGGCCGGGGCCAGGTCCGTCAAGAAGGCGATGCCCGAGGCCATCACCGTGTTTCTGGCGCCGCCCAGCTGGGCGGATCTGGAGGCCAGGCTGGTCGGCCGCGGCACCGAAACACCGGAGGTGATTCGCCGCCGCCTGGACACCGCACGCGTCGAGCTGGCCGCCCAGGACGACTTCGACGAGGTCGTCGTCAATCGGCGATTGGAATCCGCATGCGGCGAATTGGTATCCTTGCTGGTGGGAACGCGCCGGGCACCTAGAACGCATAGGTGACCCGCACCGCGATCCTGCAGATCCTTCCAGATCCACCCAGTTCTCATATTTTTCGCTCCGCTCTACCCGCCAGGAGAATTTCTACGTGAGTATTTCGCCTTCCGACGCTTCGCTTGCCGCCGTTCCCGCCGTCGATAAGTTCGATCCCGCTGCTGGTGGAGTAGGGGCCTACGACACCCCGTTGGGCATCACCAATCCGCCCATCGACGAGTTGCTGGACCGCGTCTCGAGCAAGTACGCGCTGGTCATCTATGCCGCGAAGCGGGCCCGGCAGATCAACGACTACTACAACCAGTTGGGCGAGGGCATCCTCGAGTACGTGGGCCCACTGGTCGAGCCTGGGCTGCAGGAAAAGCCGCTGTCCATCGCGATGCGTGAGATCCACGCCGACCTTCTCGAACACACCGAGGGCGAGTAACGGGGCGGGCCGGGCGCGCGGTGGACAGCAAGCGGGTCATAGTCGGGGTCTCCGGAGGCATCGCCGCCTACAAGGCGTGCACCGTTGTCCGGCAGCTCGCCGAAGCCGGTCACGAGGTCCGGGTCATCCCCACCGAATCCGCGTTGCGTTTCGTCGGTGCCGCCACGTTCGAGGCGCTGTCCGGCCAGCCGGTACACACCGGAGTCTTCTCCGACGTTCCCGAGGTGCCGCATGTGCGCCTCGGGCAGCTGGCCGATCTGGTGCTGGTGGCACCGGCCACCGCCGACCTGCTGGCGCGGGCCGTGGCAGGCCGCGCCGACGACCTGCTGACTGCGACTTTGCTCACAGCGCGGTGCCCGGTGCTGTTCGCGCCCGCCATGCACACCGAGATGTGGTTGCACCCGGCCACCGTCGACAATGTGGCCACCTTGCGCCGCCGGGGTGCGGTGGTGCTGGAACCCGCATTCGGGCGGCTCACCGGCGCCGACAGCGGCCCCGGCCGGCTGCCTGAGGCCGAGGAGATCACCACCTTCGCCCACCTGCTGCTGGAACGGCATGACGCGCTGCGCTACGACCTGGCGGGCCGCAAGCTCCTGGTGACCGCCGGCGGCACCCGCGAGCCGATCGATCCGGTGCGCTTCATCGGCAACCGCAGCTCCGGCAAGCAGGGCTATGCGGTGGCTCGCGTCGCCGCCCAGCGCGGCGCCGAGGTCACGCTGATCGCCGGGCACACCGCCGGTCTCATCGACCCGGCCGGGGTGCACGTGGTGCACGTCAGCTCGGCCGAACAACTCGGGGACGCGGTGTCCAAGCACGCCGCGGAGGCGGACGTGCTGGTGATGGCCGCGGCCGTCGCCGACTTCCGGCCGGCGCGGGTTTCGGCCGCCAAGATCAAAAAGGGCCCCGACACCGGGGACGGGCCGCCGACGATCGAACTTCTGCGCAACGACGACGTCCTGGCCGGCGCGGTGCGGGCGCGGGCGCACGGGGAGTTGCCCAACATGCGGGCCATTGTGGGGTTCGCGGCCGAGACGGGTGACGCCAACGGCGACGTGCTGTTCCATGGCAGGGCGAAGCTGCGGAACAAGGGCTGTGACCTGTTGGTCGTCAATGCGGTGGGCGACGGCCGGGCCTTCGAGGTGGACAACAACGACGGCTGGCTGCTGGCGTCCGACGGTACCGAGTCGGCGTTGCAGCACGGCTCGAAGACGCTGATGGCCAGCCGCATCGTTGACGCCATCGTCATGTTCCTGCATGGCGGGAGCGGCTAACTTATCTGCGGGCCGGGTCTGTCCGGCCCTGGTGTATGAGAATGATGCCGGAGTGTATAGTTCGGTATGCTAACTATTGGAAGGATGGAGCGTTGAGCGAAAAGGGTCGGCTGTTCACCAGTGAGTCGGTGACCGAGGGACATCCCGACAAGATCTGTGACGCGATCAGCGACTCGGTCCTGGACGCGCTTCTGGCGGACGACCCGCGCTCACGCGTCGCGGTCGAGACGCTGGTGACCACCGGGCAGGTGCATGTCGTGGGTGAGGTGACGACGACGGCGAAGGAGGCGTTCGCAGACATCACCAACACGGTCCGCGCCCGCATCCTGGACATCGGCTACGACTCGTCGGACAAGGGCTTCGACGGGGCGTCGTGCGGGGTCAACATCGGCATCGGTGCGCAGTCACCCGACATCGCCCAGGGCGTCGACACCGCCCACGAGGCTCGGGTCGAGGGTGCCGCGGATCCGCTGGATGCGCAGGGCGCCGGCGACCAGGGCCTGATGTTCGGCTACGCGATCAACGACACCCCGGAACTGATGCCGCTGCCCATCGCGCTGGCGCACCGGCTGTCGCGGCGGCTCACCGAGGTCCGCAAGAACGGAGAGCTGCCCTACCTGCGTCCAGACGGCAAGACGCAGGTCACCATCGAGTACGAGGACGACGTCCCGGTGCGGCTGGACACCGTGGTTGTTTCCACCCAGCACGCCGACGGCATCGACCTGGCGAAGAAGCTGGACCCCGACATCCGGGAGCACGTTCTCAAGACGGTCCTGGCGGACCTGGCCCACGAGACCCTGGACTCGTCGTCGACGCGGGTGCTCGTGAACCCGACCGGCAAGTTCGTGCTGGGCGGGCCGATGGGTGACGCGGGGCTGACCGGCCGCAAGATCATCGTCGACACCTACGGCGGATGGGCCCGTCACGGCGGCGGTGCCTTCTCCGGCAAGGATCCGTCCAAGGTGGACCGGTCCGCGGCGTACGCGATGCGTTGGGTGGCCAAGAACATCGTCGCCGCGGGACTGGCTGAGCGGATCGAGGTGCAGGTGGCCTACGCGATCGGCAAGGCGGCGCCCGTCGGCCTGTTCGTGGAGACCTTCGGCACCGCGATCGTCGACCCGGTCAAGATCGAGAAGATCGTGCCCGAGGTCTTCGACCTGCGGCCCGGCGCGATCATCCGCGACCTGGACCTGCTGCGCCCGATCTACGCGCAGACCGCCGCCTACGGGCACTTCGGCCGCACCGACATCGAACTGCCGTGGGAGCAGCTGAACAAGGTCGACGACCTCAAGCGCGCCATCTAGGTTCGCCGCGAGCGGACACGGAATCGCCCAAAGCCGCAGATCGCCCAAAACCGCAAGGCTTTGGGCGATTCTGTGTCTGCTCGCGCGTTAGAAGGGGATCAATCCGGCTTTGCCGGATGCGCCGAAGTCCCCGTCGGGCCCGAGGCCTTCTCCGCTGCCGCCGGCCCCGCCGGATCCGGCCTTGCCGATCAGTTGGGCGTTTCCGCCGTTTCCGCCGTTTCCGCCGCCCGACAGGTTTCCGCCGCCGCCCGTCTCGCCGCCGACGCCGCCCGCGCCGCCGGATCCGATCAGCCCGCCGTTTCCGCCCTGGCCGCCCGTGCCGCCGTCGATGCCCTCGGTTTCCCCGTAGTTCTCGGTGCCGTTTCCGCCGGTCCCGCCGGTTCCGCCGGGCCCGGCCAGCGCGACGGAACCGCCGGCGCCGCCCGTGCCGGGCGCCCCGACGCTACTCACACCCTGGCCGGGCGTGCCTCCCGCTCCGCCGGCTCCGCCGTGGCCGATGATCGCCGCGCCACCGGCACCGCCGTTGCCGGCGTCGCCGCCCACCGAGAGGATGTCGGTGCTCAGGGCTTCCCCGCCGTCCCCACCTTGGCCGCCGCTGCCGCCGGTACCGAACAGCCCGGCTGCGCCGCCGGCACCGCCCGCGGCGCCGTTGGTGCCGCTGCCGTGGGGCCCTGTGAAGTTCGTGCCTGCGCCGCCTTGCCCGCCGGCTCCGCCGGTGCCTAAGATCCCGCCCTGTCCGCCCGCCCCGCCGACCGCACCGGCACCGCTGTCCCCGCCTCTACCGCCGTTACCGAACAGGCCGGCCGCCCCGCCGGTTCCCCCGACGACGCCGGTGCTGGCCGTTTCGGAAAAGCCGTCGCCACCGTTGCCGAACAGCAGTCCGCCGGCCCCGCCGTTCGGGTTGGCCGCCGTTCCGGCGGCGCCATTGCCGACCAGGGGGCGCCCGAGCAGCGACTGCGCGGGCGCGTTTACGGCATTGAGTGCCGCCTGCAGCGGGGAGGCATTGGCGGCCTCGGCGCCCGCGTACTGTGCCGCGCCGGCGTTGAGAAGTTGAACAAACTGCTGGTGAAACGACGCCACTCCGGCGCCCAGCGTCTGATAGGCCTGGGCGTGGCCGCCGAACAGCGAGGCGAGGGCGACCGAGACTTCGTCCTGCGCGGCCGCCAACACGTTGGTGGTGGGCAGTGCTGCCGCAGCGTTCGCCGCTGTGATGGTCGAACCGAGATTCGTTAGGTCTGCGGCGGCCGCAGACACGAACTCCGGCGCCGCGATTACGTACGACACGATGCCCTCCCCGACGACTATTGCATGAGCGTTGCCGCGTTAGTCGCCGAATTTCTGATTTTATGGTCCGCACCGTTTGCACGTCAGACACTTGGCGAAACCACGCCGAATCCAAATCGCCGATTGATCTCCGAACGTCGGCTAGAGCCCGCCCTACCGGGGCGGGAGCGGGTGGTCGGGGTCCAACGCCGGCAGGCCGTCGATGCTGTGCTGGTTGCGACCAATGGTCTCGGCGAACTTTTGCTCGGAAGCCTTCGTGAAGTAGTCGGCCAGCACCGGCCGTTCGTCGACGAGGTCGTAGTAGGGCACCGCGTATCCGCACGCGTCCGCGATCCGTTCCACGTCAACGACGATGGCAGCCCGCAGGCCCGGTGGAAGAGACGCGAAATGCGTTCTGAAGCTTTCGAATTCGAGGTCATCGGGGCGCACCACCCGTCCGGTGCCGAACAGCCGCAGGATCCGCGAGTTGCGGGTGAACGAGCAGAACATGAGGGTGATCCGGCCGTTGTCGCGCAGGTGCGCGATCGTCTCGGCGCCGCTGCCGAACAGGTCCAGATAGGCGACGGTGTGCTCGTCGATCACCGCGAAGGTGTCACGGTATCCCTTGGGGGAGAGGTTGATCCGGCCACCTTCGGTGGGGGCGGTGGCAACGAAGAACATGGCCTGTTTGCCGATGAAGTCCCGCAGCGAGGAGTCGATGTGGGAGAACTCCTTCGACATCGAGGCCTCCTACGGGGTGAATCGGTAGTCGTCGAGATCGAACCGCCGGCTGCGCCAGTAGGCCTGCACCGTCGTGGTGGGGCGCAGCGGCACATCGCCGTTCTTGTCAAAGTAATAGCTGTTGGCCTGCCGGCAACTGTCCTGCCAGAATACCTGGCGGTGCCGCCGGCGCATCATCTCGGCGAAGTAGCGGGCGTTGGCCTCCTCGGTCACCTCGACGCGGGTCGCGGATGCGCGCCGGGCCCGTTTCAGGCACCGCAGGATGTGGTGGGTCTGCGTCTCGACGAGCGCGAAATACGACGAGCCGACGTAACCGTACGGGCCGAAGACGGTGAAGAAGTTGGGGAATCCGGGAATGCTGACGCCCTCGTAAGCCTGCGTCCGATGCGTGTCCCAGAAGCCGCTCAGCGACTGGCCGCCTCTTCCCGTGACGCCGTAGGTGAGCACTTCGTCGGTGTCGAGCACCTTGAAGCCGGTCGCCAGTATCAGCACGTCGATGTCGTGGTCGGCGCCGTCGGTCGTCGCCACGGCCGACGGCGTGATCTTGTCGATCGGGTCGGTGACCAGCCGCACGTTGTCGCGGTTGAACGTGGACAGGTACGTGTTGTGGAAGCCGGGTCGCTTGCAGCCCAACGCATATCGCGGGGTGAGCTTGTCGCGCACCACTGGATCCCGCACCTGCTGGCGCAGGTAGTGCCGCCCCACCGCCGCACCCCAGCGGGCGAGCGGGAACAGGGTGTAATAGTGGGCCGCGATCGGGAAGGTCGCTTCCACGAAGGCCTGGCTGAGCAGCCGCTGGATGGCCTTGCCGCCGGGAATGCGCATGGCCCAGCGGGCCGGCGCCGGCAGCGGGACGTCCAGCTTGGGCATGCACCAGATAGGCGTGCGCTGAAACACGGTGACGTGGGCGGCAATTGGCGCAATCTCAGGGATGATCTGCACGGCCGAGGCGCCGGTGCCGATGATCCCGACCCGCTTGCCGGTCAGGTCCGCGCCGTGATCCCACCGCGCGGTGTGCATGGTGACGCCCTCGAAGCCGTCGACGCCGTCGATGTCGGGCAGCTTCGGTGCCGTGAGCACGCCGCATGCGTTGATCACGAACCTGCAGGTGACCTCGCCACCCGGGTCCGTTTGCAGACGCCACAGGCTGTGTTCCTCGTCGAACTCGGCGGTGATCACCTTGGTGCGCAACCGGATCCGCGACCGGATGCCGTACTTGTCGACGCAGTGTTCGGCGTATGCCTTCAGCTCGCGGCCGGGTGCGTAGGTGCGCGACCAGTTCGGGCTCTGCTCAAAGGAGAACTGATAAGAGAACGACGGAATGTCCACGGCGATACCGGGATAGGTGTTCCAATGCCAGGTGCCGCCGGCGCCGTCGGCGGCCTCGAGCACGAGGTAATCGGTCATCCCCGCCCGATCGAGTTCGATGGCGGCCCCGATCCCGGAGAATCCGGCGCCGACGATCAGGACGTGATAGTCGGGTCTTTCGATCATGTGCGTCTGTTTCCGATCACGTGTACCCCGTGTTTGGGCCGGAGCGTCAGCGTCGCCTCGGGTTCGACGGGGCGACTGGGTTCTGAGTCGAAGGTGAAGCGCTGACTCATGATTGCGGCGATCAGCACCATCTCCATCAGGGCGAAACTCTGCCCTATGCAGATCCGCCGACCGCCGCCGAAGGGCAGATAGGCCGAGCGCGGACGGCCCTGGGCGCCCTGCAGGAACCGACCGGGATCGAATCGTTCCGGGTCGGGCCACCAGCGCTGGTCGTGGTGGATGTGGTGGATCGGGATCACGACCGTGGTACCGCGGCGGATGTGATGACCGCCGATGACGTCGTCGTCGACGGCGCGCCGCGCGATGATCCACACCGCGGAGAAGTAGCGCTGCGATTCCTGCAGGCACGCCGTGGTCCACGGCAACCGGGCCAGGTCGTTGGCGCACGGGCGCCTACGACCTGGGGCGCCGAGCGCGTCGTCCACCTCGGCGAGCATTCGGTCACGCGCGTCGGTATGCAGTGCCATCAGATACCAGAACCAGGACATGGCGTTCGCAGTGGTTTCGTGACCGGCGAGCATGAAGGTCAGCGCTTCGTCGCGGACCCGCTGGCGTGGCCAGGTTCCGCCGTCGGCCCGCAGCAGCACGTTGAGCAGGTCGGCGGAGTCGGTTGGGTGCGCCAGGCGCTGGTCGATCACGGCGTTGACCGCGCGGTCGAGGGTCAGCGTGATGTTCTGGATGTCGCGCAGCGGAGGCGGCAGTCGGACGCCCGAGAAGGCCAGCCCGTGCAGCGCGTCGTAGGCCGGGCGTGGCATCAGGCCCAAAAGTCCGAGTCGTTGCAGCCGCTCGGCGTGCCGCAGTCCGCGGGTGGCCAGGTCGTTCATGCTCTGGACCAATGGGCCGAAGTCCTGGCTGAACAGGGAATTGGCAACCACCCGCAGGGTTGCCTCGACCATCGTCTGGTGCATGTCGAAGTGCGCGCGGCTGCCCAGCGCGTCGGTGGCATCCGTGATCGGGTCGATCATCAGATCGACGATGGCGTTGAGGTGACGCCGGGCGAAGGTCGGGTTCAGCGGGCCGCGGTGGGCGGCCCAGGAGTCGCCCTCGTCGGTGAGCAAATTGATGCCCGCGCTGGCGCGGATGGGCTCGTATTCGTTCGATTTGACGTATTTCAGCCGGGCCTCGTGCAGCACGTGGTCGACATAGTCGGGATGCTCGATCGAAACGAAACGCCTTCCGGCGCATCGGAAACGAACGATATCGCTACCGCGTAGCCGGCCCAGGAAGCCGTCGCCGACGTCGAATCCGATGGTCACGGCTTCCCGTGTCATCGTCCAGGTGCTCAGCCGTCGGGCCGGCCCACTCGAGGGCCGCTCAGCAGTGAGGGTGGCCATGGTTCCACTGTATGGATGACGCTGGCGGCCCGTAATGAGACTATAGGACAAACTATTGGGAATTTAGGACAGTCCATGGCGCGTATGTCGCCGCCGCGCGGGGCGCTGCGGGCGGCCGAGGTGAGCCACCCGGTGTATGCGACCCGGGTGCTGTGCGAGGTGGCCAACGAGCGCGGGGTACCGACCGCCGACGTGCTGGCGGGCACCGCGATCGGCCCCGCCGATCTGGAGGAGCCGGGCGCCGTGGTCAGCGCGGTCGACGAGATCACTGCCGTGCGCCGTCTGCTGGCGCGGCTGGCCGACTCGCCGGACAAAGGGGCCGGCATCGGTGTCGATGTCGGCAGCCGGTTCACGCTGACCCACTTCGGGCTGTTCGGCTTCGCGGTGATGTCGTGTGGCACCCTTCGGGAACTGTTCACCATCACGATGCGCTACTTCGCGCTGACCATGATGCACATCGACATCACGCTGTTCGAAACCGCCGACGACTGCCTGGTCGAACTGGACGCCGGTCACCTGCCCGCGGACGTGCAGGGCTTCTTCATCGAGCGCGATATCGCCGGAATCATCACGACCACAACGATGTTCGCATTGCCGCTGGCGGCGAAGTACGCCGCGGAGGTATCGGCGGAACTGGCCGTCGACGAGGAGTTGCTGCGGCCGCTGCTTGAAATCGTGCCGGTCCACGACGTCGCATTCGGCAGGGCGCACAACCGATTGCACTTCCCGCGCGCGATGTTCGACGAGCCGCTGCCGCAGGCCGACCGGCATACGCTGCAGATGTGCCTGGCGCAGTGTGATGTGCTGATGCAGAACAGCGAGCGGCGCCGGGGCATCACCGCGCTGGTGCGCAGCAAGCTGTTCGGTGATTCTGGTTTATTCCCAACACTTCCCGGAATTGCCGAGGAACTCGACGTCCATCCGCGAACGCTGCGCCGGCGACTCGCCGAGGAGGGCACGTCCTATCGGGCATTGTTGAACGAGGCGCGATCCGCGGTGGCCGCCGACTTGTTGCGCAATGTCGGGCTCACCGTGGAGGAGGTGTCCACGCGGCTGGGCTACACCGAAGTCTCGACGTTCTCCCACGCCTTCAAACGCTGGTACGGCGTTGCGCCCAGCGCATTTACCGACTAGGGATACAGCGCTCGCTCCAGCGCCGCCAGCCCGCGGTAGGTGGTCTCCGCGGCGGCGGGCACCACAAAAGCCGCCCGCCGAATCACCGGCAACGGCTATACGGCGGGGATCATCGCCCAGCTCCGCGGCGTTCTCGCCGACCCAGCGCAATGCCGCCCGCCTGTCGTCGATCCCGGCCGGGAACGGATGCTCCGGGGCAACCGGTAGTCGACGGACACCACGATCGTCCTCGGCTGCCGCAGCTTGTCCCGAACCACGTCGATGCCCTCGGCCGCGGTGAACGTCATCGGAAACGCATCCAGCAGCGCCTTGAGCGTGGGATCGATACCTGGTCGGGTGGCGGTCGGGTCGGTCATGGCGCTACCGTACGCCCGGGGCTGGGCCGTGCGGCCTAACCTTGCAGCACAGCCCGCATCGCCGCCAGCCCGCGGTCCGAGGCGGCCGTGGCGGCGGGCACCACGCCGGCGTAGCCGAGATAGCCGTGCACCAGCGTCTGTGCGTTGTGCACTTCGGTGGGGACGCCGGCCGCGGCCAGCAACTCGCCGTAGCGGATGCCGTCGTCGCGCAGCGGGTCGTGACCGGCGACGCCGATGTACGCGGGCGGTAGGCCGGCGAGGCTTTTCGCACGTCCCGGCGCCATGCCGGGCGGTGGGTCGGACATGTCGAATTCGCCTGCGTACCAACGGGAGAATGCGGAAATAGCCTTGGTGTCCAGGATCGGCGCCGTGGCGTTCTCGGTGAACGAGGGAAGCGACGTGTCCCACAGCGTGGAGGGATACCACAACAGCTGGAACGCGATCGACGGTGAGCCACCGCCGGTCCTCGCGTCCCGGGCGCGTTGCGCGATCACCGCGGCGAGGTTAGCGCCCGCAGAATCCCCGGCCACCGCCATGCGTGTCACGTCCGCACCGATCTCGGGGCCGTGTTCGGCGACCCATAACGTTGCCGCCCAGGCGTCTTCGACGGCAGCGGGGTAGGGGTGCTCCGGCGCCAATCGGTAGTCGACGGACACCACGACGGCGTCGGCGCCGACGGCATGCTGGCGCGACGTGCCGTCGTGCGTCTCGAGATCGCCCATCACGAACCCGCCGCCATGGAAAAACACCACCACGGGCGGCGGGCCGCTGCCGGCGCCACGATCGGAATCGGTTGGTGGCCAGTAGATCCGGATGCCGATGGGGCCGGCCGGGCCGTCGATGTTGCGATCCTCGACCCGCAGTTCGGGATGCATCAGCCGGCGCGGCAGGTCGCGGAACCGCTGACGCGCCGCATCGATGCCATCGTCGGTTAATAGCCGGAAGGGAACCGCATCCAGTACCTTCAGCAGAATGGGGTCGATCACAGGTTTCTCGTCGGCTGTTTTGTCCAAACTCGGCATGGAGGTACCGTACGCACCGCGCCTGGTGTCGAGTGGCTGGGTGGTTGCTGGCTGGGCGGGTCTGGCCTACGGCGTCTACCTGACGGTGATCGCGTTGCGGTCGCCGCCGGGCACCGTGCTGACCGGGCACTGGATCCTGCAGCCGCCGTTCAAGGCGTCGATGGCATTGCTGCTGACCCTCGCCGCCCTTGCGCACCCCATTGTCCGCGAACGCCGCTGGCTGGCGCCGGCGCTGCTGTTCTCCGCCCTTGGCGACTGGCTGCTCGCGATCCCGTGGTGGACGATGTCGTTCGTGTTCGGCCTGGGGGCATTCATGTTGGCGCACTTGTGTTTCCTGGGCGCAATGTTGCCGCTGGCGATCAGATCGCGGCCGTCGAAGGCGCGGCTGGCGGGCATTGTGGTGATGTGCTTGACGACCACCGTCCTGCTGATCTGGTTCTGGCCCCACCTAGGCGCCGAAAAGCTGACCATTCCGGTCACCGTCTATATCTTCGTGATCGCCGCGATGGTCTGCACGGCCCTGTTGGCGCAGCTGCCCACGATCTGGACCGCGGTGGGCGCGGTGTGTTTCGCGGCCTCGGACAGCATGATTGCCATCGGGCGGTTCATTCTGGGCAACGAGGCGTTGGCGGTGCCGATCTGGTGGTCGTACGCCGCGGCCGAGATCCTGATCACGGCCGGGTTCTTCTTCGGTCGCCAGGACCCGAACGAGGTGGCGGACTACGACGCCGAGGCTAGGCCCCAGATAGGCTAGTCGCTGCGCAGCCGTCGAAGCATGTTGGTTAGCAACGTATCTCGGAACCTGAGGTCGTGACTCGGACCAGCGCCGGCCGCACACCGGTGGAGGTGGAGCCGATCGCGCGGGTGCTGCCTATGCTGTCAGTGCCGCACCTCGACCGCGAGTTCGACTACCTGGTGTCCGCCGCGCAGTCCGACGACGCTCAGCCCGGGGTGCGGGTGCGGGTGCGGTTCCACGGCCGACTGGTCGACGGCTTTGTGCTGGAGCGCCGCAACGATACCGATCACACCGGAAAGCTGGGCTGGCTGGAGCGGGTGGTGTCCGCCGAACAGGTGCTCACCCCGGAGATCCGCCGGCTGGTCGACGCGGTCGCCGCGCGTTACGCCGGGACCCGACCCGACGTGCTGCGGCTGGCGGTGCCCGCCCGGCACGCCCGGGTGGAGCGCGAGAAACCGCCGGACCCCGTCCTGCCGATGGTGGCGCCGGTGGACCCGTCGGGCTGGGAGGTTTACGGGCGCCGCGGTGGGCAGTTCCTTTCGGCCCTGGCCGAGTCGCGTGCCGCGCGTGCGGTCTGGCAGGCGCTGCCGGGGGAGCAGTGGGCCGATCGATTCGCCGAGGCCGCCGCGCAAACCGTTCGCGCGGGAAGGGCGGTGCTGGCGATCGTGCCCGATCAGCGAGATCTGGACACGCTGTGGCAGGCCGCGACGGCCCGGATCGACGAGCTCGGCGTGGTCGCGCTGTCGGCAGGCCTGGGCCCGGCGACGCGCTACCGGCGCTGGCTCGCCGCGCTGCGCGGCAACGCGCGGCTGGTGATCGGCACCCGAAGCGCGGTGTTCGCGCCGCTGAAGGACCTGGGCCTGGTCATGGTCTGGTCCGACGCCGACGACACGTTCGCCGAGCCCCGGGCACCGTATCCGCACGCCCGCGAGGTGGCGATGCTGCGCGCGCACCAGGCGCGGTGCGCGGCGCTGATCGGCGGCTATGCCCGCACCGCCGAGGCCCACGCGTTGGTTTGCGGCGGCTGGGCGCACGACGTGGTCGCGCCGCGGTCGGTGGTTCGCGCCCGCACGCCGCGGGTGGTTGCCCTGGACGACACCGGATACGCCGAGGAACGCGACCCGGCGGCGCGCACCGCTCGGCTGCCGTCGGTGGCGCTGCGTGCCGCCCGCTCGGCGCTGGAGGCGGGGGCGCCGGTGCTGGTGCAGGTGCCGCGGCGCGGGTATGTGCCGTCGCTGGCCTGCGGGCGCTGCCGCGCCATCGCCCGGTGCCGGCACTGCACGGGGCCGCTGCAGTTGCAGGACCGCGCCGAACGGGGCGCGGTGTGTCGCTGGTGCGGACGCGCCGAACCGGCGCTGCGGTGCGCGCGCTGCGGGTCGGACGCGGTGCGTGCCGCGGTCGTCGGGGCCCGGCGCACCGCGGAAGAGCTGGGTCGGGCCTTCGCCGGCACGCCGGTCGTCACCTCGTCGGGCGACGCCATCGTGCCCGAAGTCGCAGACCGCCCCGCCCTGGTGGTGGCCACTCCGGGAGCCGAGCCCCGCGCGTTCGGCGGATACGGGGCGGCGCTGCTGCTCGACACCTGGGCGCTGCTGGGCCGGCAGGATCTGCGCGCCGCCGAGGATGCCCTGTGGCGCTGGATGACGGCGGCCGCGCTGGTGCGCGCTCGCGGCGACGGGGGCGTGGTGACGATAGTCGCCGAATCATCCATTCCCACGGTGCAATCGCTGATCCGGTGGGACCCGGTGGGTCATGCGGAGGCCGAACTGGCCGCGCGGACCGAAGTCGGCCTGCCGCCCAGCGTGCACATCGCGGCCCTGGACGGCGCAGTCGGCAGCTTCGCGGCGATGACGGCCCTGCTCGACGAGGCGCGGTTACCTGAAGGGGCCGAACTGCTCGGCCCGGTGGACCTGCCGCCCGGCGCCCGGCGCCCGGCGGGCACCCCGGCCGGTGTCCCGGTGGAAAGGATGTTGGTGCGGGTCCCCCGCGAGCAGGGCCTGGCGCTGGCCGCGACCATGCGGCGCGTCGTCGGGGTGCTGAGCGCCCGGCAAACTCGCGAGCCGGTCCGGGTGCAGATCGATCCGTTGCAAATCGGTTAGCTGGTCGCCGGACTGGCGCAGCGGTTCGCCGCGGCCAAGCCGTTGCCGGTGTGTTAGCCGCATCAGTGCCCGTGCAACAACTGCCGCCATGCGGAATCGGCGGTTGTGCTGGCCCGTCGCGATCACGCCGACGGCAATCTTGGCTGCTCATCCAGCAAGGCGCCGCCACAACCCCAGCGAATGTCTTAGCCCGCAACGATTTTCGTAACGGGCCCCGCGGAGTCGGACACGCTCCTGTCAACCGCCGAGACGCACGCCTCACGCCTTGCGGGCGATGAAGATCAGGTACTCCCACTCCATCACGCCGTCCGTGAAGTATTCCCGGCACAGTTCGGTGAGAGCGCCGTCCAGTGCGGCAATCAGGGCGGGGTCGTCGGCGATGTTGCGATAGGCGTTGATCACCGGGCCGTAGCAGCCCTTGAAGTAGTCGCGGCATGCTTCGGGGGAGGAGAACCGGCCCACCTGCAACGTGTCGCGCCGGGTGCGGATATCGCTGACGTGTTCGCAGAACAGGTCGCTCACGTACTCCTCGCGTCCCCACCACACCTCGTGCGGCGCACCCGCCGGAAGTGTCGGGCGGTACGGCCTGATGGCGGAGAGCATCCGGCCGTAGAAACCCTCGGGTGTCCAGCTGATCAGGCCGATCGTGCCCTGGCTCCGGCAGACCCGGGCCGCCTCGTCGGCGCTGCGTTGATGGCGCGGAGCGAACATCAGCCCGATCGCCGAGAGCACCGCGTCGAATTCGCCACGGCCGAACGGCAGGGCTTCCGCGTTGGCTTCCCGCCACCCCAGCTCCACACCCTCCGCTGCCGCCCGTGCCTGGGCGCAGCGCAGCAGCTCCGGGGTCAGGTCAGTGGCGACGACGTGGGCGCCCGACGCGGCAGCGGGAATCGCGACGTTGCCCGATCCGGCGGCCACGTCGAGCACGCGGTCGCTCGAACGAACACCACTGGCCGACAGAAGGATTGGGCCGAGTGGGGCCAACACCTCGCTGGCCATGGCGGGGTAGTCGCCCAGCGCCCAGAGTTCCCGATGTGTGGTTGCGGGGGCGGGGTGCGCAATAGTGGGTAGATAGAGCGTCATCGGATCTCCTGGGAAGAAAGGGGGACTTTCAACTCCGACCCCCATCGTCGGTCGGGGCAGGAATCCGACCAGCTAACCATGCCTGCAAGCAATAGTATACATAGGAAATAATCTGTGGCTACGACATTAGAGGGCTGTTACACTTTCCCCGTTGTAGCCCGTGGGTGCGACGACGATGTTGACGCCGGCGACGGCTCGGGAGTAGGGGGGGGCTATGACATCGGAAAATTTGACGGCGGCCGACGAGTCGGTGGACATGATCACCGATGCGTTGCTGACGGCGTCGCGGCTGCTGGTTGCCATTTCGGCTCATTCGATCGCCGACGTCGACGAGAACATCACCTTTCCGCAGTTCCGGGCGTTGGTGATCCTGTCGAATGAGGGCCCGATCAACCTGGCCACGCTCGCGGGATTGCTGGGCGTGCAGCCGTCGGCCACCGGCCGGATGGTGGACCGGCTCGTCGCTGCCGGGCTGATAGACCGGCTACCGCACCCGACGTCGCGGCGCGAATTGCTCGCCGCGCTGACCGAGCGTGGACGAGAGGTCGTCCAGCAGGTGACCGCGCGTCGACGCGCTGAGATTGCCCAAATCGTGGAAAAGATGCCGCCGCCCGAGCGGCACGGGCTGGTGGGGGCGCTGAAGGCATTCACCGCCGCCGGTGGTGAACCCGACGTGCACCTCGATATGGATCTGTAGGGGATCTTGATTTTAGGGACCTGATCTGGTGGTGCCGCCCCGGGCTCGGCAGGGGCCGGAGTGCCGAGCCCAGGGCGGCAGGCCTCATAGCTTTTGTGCGGTGACCAGCAGGTACTCCCACTCCATTATCCCGTTGCTCAGGTAGTCATCCGCGAGCTCCGTCAACTGGGTGTCTAGCTCGGCGGCCAGGACCCGGTTGTTGCCGATGTGCGTGAAGGCTTCGATCGTCGGGCCGTAGTGCGCCTTGAAGTAGTCGTGGACGGCCTCGGCGGTACCGAACCGGTCCACGTCAAGCAGTCCGCGCAGCGTTGTGACGGTGGTGACTTGTTCGCCCAGTAGCCCGCCGGCATACGCCTCGCGGCCCCACAGTGCGGACGGCGGCAACGCCGCCGACAGGCTCGGGCGATACGGCCTGAGGGTGGACAGCATGCGGCCGAAGAATCCCTCGTGGGTCCAGCTGATCACGCCGATCGTCCCGCCCGGCCGGCAGACCCGCACCAGCTCGCGCGCCGCGCGTTGGTGGTCGGGTGCGAACATCACGCCGATCGCCGACATCACAACGTCGAACTCGTCGTCGCCAAACGGCAGTGACTGGGCGTTCGCTTCGCGGTAGTCGAGCGTCAAGCCCAATTCCGCCGCGCGGGCCTTCGACCGCTGCAACAGCTCAGGGGTGAGGTCGGTGGAAACGACGCTGGCACCTGTCTGGGCCGCGGGCAGCGAGATGTTGCCCGAGCCGGCGGCGACATCGAGAACCCGAACACCCGGCCCAATGCCCGTGGCAGCGATCAGAATTGGGCTGAGCGGGGCCATGATCTCCTCGGCCATCAGGGCGTAGTCGCCCAGCGCCCACATTGCCCGATGGGTGGCCGCGAGGGTCTGGTCCTCGCGGCTGGGTGTATCGCAGGTCATCGACTCTCCGCCGATGTGGGGGAACGGCCGGCGCGGGCGGCGCGGGCGGCTTAGAGCTAGGGACCTTTTGCCAATTATTGCCATAAGCAACAGTATGCATGCCAAACAGTGAATGTCCACTCTATTTACGCGTTCTTAGCGCCCGTGCTGTGGGACGTCTCCTGCGCCACGTTCTTAGACTGGGCCGGTGCGCCTCGTCTTCGCCGGTACCCCCGAACCAGCGTTACCTTCGTTGCGTCGGCTCATCGACTCGCCGCACCACGACGTGATCGCCGTGCTGACCAGGCCCGATGCCGCCTCCGGCCGGCGGGGCAAGCCGGAGCCGTCGCCGGTGGCGCGCGAGGCCCTCGACCGCGGCATTCCGGTGCTGCGTCCGCCGCGGCCGAACTCGCCCGAGTTCGTCGGCGCGCTGTCGGAGCTGGCTCCGCAATGTTGTGCGGTGGTGGCCTACGGCGCGCTGCTCGGCGACGGCCTGCTCGCGGTGCCCGCGCACGGTTGGGTCAACTTGCACTTCTCGCTGCTGCCCGCCTGGCGCGGCGCGGCGCCGGTGCAGGCCGCGATCGCCGCGGGCGACACCGTCACCGGGGCGACGACGTTCCAGATCGAGCCGAGCCTGGATTCCGGACCGGTCTACGGCGTCGTGACCGAGACAATCCGGCCGGTCGATACCGCCGGCGATCTGCTCGAACGACTATCGATTTCGGGAGCAGCGTTGCTGTCGACCACGCTGGACGGCATCGCCGACGGCACACTGGCGCCGCGACCGCAACCGGCCGACGGGGTCAGCCTGGCGCCGAAAATCACCGTCGATCAGGCCCGGGTGCGCTGGGACCTGCCGGCGCCGGTCGTTGAGCGTCGGATCCGCGCCGTCACGCCCAATCCGGGCGCCTGGACGGTCATCGGTGACCTGCGCATCAAACTCGGGCCCGTGCACCTCGAGCAGCCGCCACACCCCCTAAAACCTCTGCCGCCCGGTGATATTCACGTTGAACGCAAAGGCGTGTGGATCGGCACCGGATCGGATCCGGTACGGCTGGACGAGATTCAGCCGCCGGGCAAGAAACTCATGAACGCCGTCGACTGGGCCCGTGGCGCCCGCCTCGACCCCGCCGCGCGGGCATCATGACGCGGCCCCGATCAAGAAACCCCGGACCCAAGCAGGGACCGCGACCGCAGCGTCGCCGGCCGCTGGACCCGGCCCGTCGCGCGGCGTTCGACGTGCTGCGGGCAGTCAGCGAGCGCGACGCGTATGCGAACCTGGCGCTGCCCGCAATGCTGCGGGAACGCGAAATCAGGGGCCGCGACGCCGCATTCGCCACCGAGCTGACGTACGGCACCTGCCGGACCCGGGGCCTGCTCGACGCGGTGATCGGTGCGGCCGCGAATCGGCCGCCGGATGACATCAATCCGGTGCTGCTAGACCTACTCCGGCTGGGGACCTACCAGTTGCTGCGCACCCGGGTCGACGCGCACGCCGCGGTGTCCACCACTGTCGAACATGCCGGATTCGAATTCGACTCGGCGCGAGCGGGTTTCGTCAACGCAGTGCTGCGCACCATTGCGGCGCGAGACGAACAGTCCTGGGTGGACGAGCTGGCTCCCGATCCATCGGCCGATCCGATCGGGCACGCCGCGTTCGTCCACGCCCACCCACGCTGGATCGCGCAGGCCTTCGCCGACGCGCTGGGCGCGGCGGCCGGAGAGCTCGACGCGCTACTGGCCAGCGACGACGAACGGCCGCAGGTGCACCTGGCGGCCCGCCCGGGGGTGCTGAGCGCCGCCGAACTGGCCGCCGAATTGGGCCCAGAGGTGCAGGGCACCGTCGGCCGCTATTCGCCGTATGCGGTGTACCTGACGGGCGGCGACCCCGGCCGGCTGGCGCCCGTGCGCGACGGCCAGGCTCTGGTCCAGGACGAGGGCAGCCAGTTGGTGGCCCGGGCGCTGACGCTGGCAGAGGTCGATGAGGACGCCGGAAACTGGCTGGACCTATGCGCCGGGCCGGGCGGCAAGACCGCGCTGCTGGCCGCGTTGGCTGCCGGTTCGGGGGCGCGCGTCACCGCGGTGGAGCCCGCGCCGCGCCGCGCCGAGCTGGTGGCGGAGAACACCCGCGGGCTGCCAGTTGAGGTGCTGCAGGTCGACGGGCGGCAGACCGGTCTGAACCCGCGGTTCGACCGGGTGTTGGTCGACGCGCCGTGCACCGGGCTGGGCGCATTGCGCCGTCGGCCCGAGGCCCGGTGGCGGCGTCAGCCGGCCGACGTGCCGGTGCTGGCTAAGCTGCAACGCGAGCTGCTGGGCGCCGCGATCTCGCTGACCCGGCCCGGTGGCGTGGTGCTGTATGCCACGTGCTCGCCGCACCTGGCCGAAACCGTGGGTGTCGTCGCCGATGCGCTGCGTCGTCATCCGGTGTGTGCCTTGGACACTCGGACGCTGTTCGAGCCTGTAGCGGACGGTCTGGGGGACGGTCCCTACGCGCAGCTGTGGCCGCACCGACACGGCACCGACGCCATGTTCGCGGCCGCACTCCGCCGACTTCGGTGAACATTAGTAGTGTGTCGCTCATGCCTGGGCGCAACGCGGTACCACTGATAGCGCCGTCGATCCTGTCCGCCGACTTCGCCCGGCTCGCCGACGAAGCGGCCGCCGTGGCAGGCGCCGACTGGTTGCATGTCGACGTGATGGACGGCCACTTCGTCCCGAACCTGACGATCGGTCTGCCGGTGGTGGCGGATCTCCTGAGGCATACGGACATTCCGATGGATTGCCATTTGATGATCGACAATCCGGACCGGTGGGCACCCCCGTACGCCGAGGCGGGCGCCTACAACGTCACCTTCCATGCCGAGGCAACCGACAATCCCGTCGGGGTGGCCCGCGACATCAGGGCGGCCGGCGCCAAAGCCGGGATCAGCATCAAGCCGAATACCCCGCTGGATCCCTACCTGGAGATCCTGCGGCACTTCGATACTTTCCTCGTCATGTCGGTGGAGCCTGGGTTCGGCGGCCAGGAATTCATCCCTGAGGTGCTGGGCAAGGTGCGTACCGTGCGCAAGTTGGTCGATGCGGGTGAGCTGACGATCCTCGTCGAGATCGACGGAGGCATCAACTCGGACACCATCGAGCAGGCCGCCGAAGCCGGTGTCGACTGCTTCGTCGCCGGATCGGCGGTGTACGGCGCCGAGGACCCGGAGGCCGCAGTAGAGGCATTACGGCGACAGGCCGGTGCCGTGTCCCCACATTTGGGCTTATGACTGGCCACAGGAGCCGCTGATGAGCGTCGAACAGGTCAACAGCATCGATGCCGCGATGCGTCTCGCCATCGAGCACGCCAACCAGGTGAAGGGCACCACGTATCCGAACCCGCCGGTCGGGGCCGTCATCGTGGATCTCGAAGGACGCGTTGTGGGAGCCGGCGCCACCGCGCCGGCGGGCGGCGACCACGCCGAGGTGGTGGCGCTGCGCCGGGCCGGCGGCTTGGCGGCCGGCGGGATCGCGGTGGTCACCCTGGAACCCTGTAACCACTTCGGCAAGACACCTCCCTGCGTGAACGCCCTGATCGAAGCCAGGGTGGGGACGGTGGTCTACGGCGTCACCGATCCGAACGGGATCGCCGGGGGCGGCGCGGGCCGGCTGTCGGCGGCGGGCCTGCAAGTGCGACCCGGCGTGTTGGCCAATGAGGTAGCCGCCGGACCCCTGCGGGAGTGGCTGCACAAGCAGCGCACCGGATTGCCGCACGTGACATGGAAATACGCCACCAGCATCGACGGGCGCAGCGCGGCCGCCGACGGCAGCAGCCAGTGGATTTCCAGCGAGGCGTCGCGATTGGACCTGCATCGCCGCCGCGCCACCGCCGACGCGATCGTGGTCGGCACCGGTACGGTCTTCGCGGACAATCCGGTGCTCACCGCCAGGCTGCCGGACGGTTCGCTGGCGGGCCGCCAGCCGCTGCGCGTCGTGGTGGGAATGCGTGAAATACCTTCGGAAGCAAAGGTTCTCAACGACGACGCGCGCACCATGGTGATTCGTACCCGCGATCCCGGGGAGGTCCTCAGGGCCCTGTCCGACCGCACCGACGTGCTGCTCGAGGGTGGCCCCACCCTCGCCGGCGCCTTCCTGCGGGCCGGGGCGATCAGCCGCATCTTGGCCTACGTCGCACCGATTCTGCTGGGCGGCCCGGTCGCCTCCGTCGGCGACCTAGGGGTGGCCAGCATGGCGCAGGCCATGCGCTGGCAGTACGACGGTGTCGAAAAGTGCGGCCCGGATCTGGTGCTCAGCCTGGTCCGGCGCTAGCGCTCGGTACTCACGCGGTGGGTGCTGGGTTTGTCGTGGCCTGCTGCTGGGCGACTTCTGGTTCGTCGGCGTGTTCCTTGCGGCCGCTGATCAGCAGGCCGAGCAGCGCGCCCACCACACAGATGACGGAGGTGACTTTGAAGATGTCGCCATACATCTCGGCGAATGCATGAAGATACAACGTTGCTTGGGCGACAAGTCGCTGCATCAGGCTGGCATCGGCCGGGATGTCCGCCGTCATCTGCGCTACCTTCTGGTTGAACACGTAGAAGCCCCAGGCGGTCAGAGCGGCGACGCCGATCAGCATGCCGGTCATCCGGGCCACCACCACCGCCGCCGAGGCGATGCCGTGCTCAGCCGACGGGACGACCCGCAGGGCGGCCGACGACAGCGGCCCGATCACCAGGCCAAGGCCCAGACCGGCCACCAGCAGGTCGGTGTGCACCGCGGGCAGGCTGAGCAGCCCGAAAATGCTGTGCTGGCGGTCCAGGATGTCTTCGCGCCAATAGTGAATCAGCCAATAGCCATAGGCGGCGATGAGAAGCCCGATGACGACCATCGCTCGGTCGCCGGCCCGGGTGGCTATCCATCCGCCCAGCAGCGCGCCGATCGGCAGCGCGATCAGAAACCACAGCAGCATCCCGGCCGCTTGGTTCTGGTTCTTCTGCAGCACACCCTGCCCGAACAGCTCCACGTCGACCAGGGTCACCATCAACGCCGCGCCCGCAGCCACCGAGGCGCCCAGCGCGGCCAGGAACGGCCGGAAGTGCACCCCGGCCGGTTCGATCAGATGGGTCTTGGAGAAGCGCTCCCACACCACGAACGCCACCGCGACGACAACCGCGCCGATGACCAACGGCAACCCGTAGCTCGGCAGCACCTGCTTGCCGTCCGGGTTGGGGTTGTACAGCCCGATCACCGCCAGACCCAGCGCGAGGGCCAGCAGCAGCCCACCGACCACGTCGATCTTCTCCGGTGCCTCACTGCGGTCGTGCGATGGGAGGCTGAACTGGATCATCGCCATCGCGATCAGCGTCAGCGGGACGTTGATCCAGAAGACGTACTTCCAGTCGTGGCATAGCCAGACGATGAAGATGCCGTACAGCGGGCCCAGCACGCTGCCGAGTTCCTGGGCGGCGCCGATGCCGCCGAGCACGCCGGCGCGGTTGCGCTGCGACCACAAGTCGGCGCCCAGCGCCAGCGTGACGGGCAACAACGCACCGCTGGCGACGCCCTGGACGGCACGGCCGGCGATCAGCATGTGGAAATCGCCGAAACCGCCCGCGAGCGCGGTGACCACCGAGCCGACGATGAACAAGCCGAGGCTGAATTGCAGCAGCGCCTTGCGCCCGAACCGGTCGGAGGCCCGGCCCAGCAGCGGCATCGCCGCGATGTAGCCGAGCAGGTACAGCGTGACGATCCAGGTGATCCGCTGCAGCTGGTTAACCGGGATCCCGACGTCATGCATGATGTCGCGCATGATGGTCACCACGACATAGGTGTCCAAGGCACCCAGCAGTACCGCGAGACTGCCTGCGCTGATCGCTACTCGGCGTCCTGCCCGCATGCCGGTCACACCTGCGGCTTGGTGACGGTGACCGGCTGGTTCCAATTAGACAAGGTCATCTGGACCGAGTTGCCGGAGCTCTTCTCGATCTTGATCTGGACCAGCTGGTGATCGCCGGTCTCCTGGACCCATACGGTGGTCGGGACCGGCTTGGTCGCGTTGAAGGGCGGCGCGATCTTGTTCACCGCGTCCGCGGAGACATTTCCGCTGATCTGGATGGCGGCCTGCCCGTTGATGGTGTCGCGGCTCACGCCCTTGGCGTCGGTGAAGTTCGCGAGCACGTTGCCCAACCCGACGTCCGGGCTGAGCAGTGCCGACACATCGTAGATGTCGGATGCCTTACCGAAGTCGCTCCATTTGTTCGGCGTGAGGGTCGCGAACAGGTTTCCGTCGATGACCACGAAGTTGGCCTCGATTTCAGAGCCGCCGAACGTGATGGTGGTGTTTCCCGACGCGGCGGTGCTCGGGATGGTGGTGAGGTCGCCCGTCAGGATCTTGACGGGCAGCCCGGAGATCTTGCCGTTCACCGTCAGCACCAGGTGCGCGCTCTTGAGGGCTTTGGTTGTGTCCGCGGACTGCTTGACCAGTGTTGTCGCGTCCGGCAGTGGCGGGCCGCTCTGCTTGGTGCCCGACGAGCATCCGGCGATCAGGGCAGTGGCGGCGCTCAGCGCGGCGAGGATGGCGAGTAGCCGCCAGTGGCGTCTGCGGGTCTGCATACTGTGCATCGTAGAGGGTGCCACTGACCGGCCTTTGGAACGCGGGGGGCGGGTCCGGCGGAAAAATGGTGTTTGCACTGGCCAGAATCTTGGTATCGGCCAACTAGCCTGGTGCCATGTTCACCGGAATTGTCGAGGAACTCGGAGAGGTGACCGGTCGGGACGCCCTCGCCGATGCGGCGCGGCTGATCATCCGCGGCCCCACCGTCACCTCCGATGCCGGCCACGGCGACTCGATTGCCGTCAACGGCGTCTGCCTGACGGTCGTGGAGGTGCTGCCCGACGGCCAATTCAAAGCGGATGTGATGGCCGAAACGCTGAACCGCTCGAACCTGGGTGAATTGCGGGTCGGCAGCCGGGTGAACCTGGAGCGCGCGGCGGCGCTCAACAGCCGGCTCGGCGGGCACATCGTGCAGGGGCACGTGGACGGCACCGGCCAGGTGGTGGCCCGCACACCCGCCGAGCACTGGGAGGTGGTGCGCATCGAGGTGCCCGCCGCGGTGGCTCGCTATGTCGTGGAGAAGGGGTCGATCACCGTCGACGGCATTTCGCTCACGGTCTCCGGACTGGGCGCCGAACCCCGCGACTGGTTCGAGGTGTCGCTGATCCCGACGACCCGCGAACTCACCACCCTGGGCAGCGCTCCGGTGGGCACGCAGGTGAACCTCGAGGTCGACGTGATCGCCAAATATGTTGAGCGGTTGATGGCGCCAAGATAGGCGCTGCGGGTTTGGCGGCGTGTCGGCGGTCCGACCCGCACTACCCGCACTATGGGGTGGGTACTACGGGGTGGGCACTACGGGGTGGGCACTACGGGGTGGGCGTGGCCGGGGCGCCATAGAGGCAATCGTGAAGCTCCTGACTACCCGGGGCGAAGTCGAAGCCGCAGTTGCACTCGTGAGCGTCCCTGGGCGGCAGCGAATCGCAATAGGGGGTGCCGGCCGCGGCCGAGGGTGCGGTCCACATCACCGCTGCGGCCAGGGCTGCGGTGGCCAGCAATCCTCTCATCTTCATGCCGGGGTTCCTTCTCTTTGGACGACGGCGGCAGTTCTGCCGGCGCTGGTTTACGGCGGTGACAGCATTTGTAACACCGCGCCAGCCAAATGGTGAGAGTTTTCGGTAGAGAGAATTATTGCCGGCGTTTTGCTTCGCCTGCACTAAGTACATGGAGCGGTTGATGGCAACAAACTGGCCGTCTAGCAGCCAAAAGGCGCGTTGAGCGAACTTTCTCGGCGCCACATTGACCCCGGACAGCCGTCCCACGCTGGTAACTTCGCCGAACATGCCCACCGCCGCCTGTAACGGGGTCCTGTTCCACTACGAGCGCGTCGGTCAGGGTCCGCGATTGCTGTACTGCAACGGATCCGGCACCACACTGGATTCGACCCGCCCGCTGCTCCGCAAGTTGTCGGCGCAATTCGAGCTCCTGGCCTTCGACTACCGCGGCATGGGACGCAGCGCGCCGGTAACCGAGCCCTACACCATGGCTGACGTCGCCGCGGACGTGGCCGCGCTCCTCGATGTCGTCGGTTGGGGCCGAACGGCGTTGGCCGGGTTGAGCTTCGGCGGCATGGTCGCTCAGGAATTCGCGGTGACATTCCCGGACCGGCTCGACCGGTTGGCCCTCATGGCCACCTCGCCCGGCGGTGCCTTTGCGTCCTACCCGATCGAGACGTTGGCGGATCTGCCCGCGATCGAGCGCGGAATCCGGTCCCTTGGCCTGGCGGACCGACGCTGGACGCCCGAGTGGTTCGCCGCGCACCCCGAGGACGCCGCACTCGTGGCCGGCCTCGCCGCGGACGCGCCCGTCGAGGAGACCGCGGCCCAGGCCCGGGGCCGCCTGCTTCAGCTGCAAGCCCGCAAGGGTCACGACGTACTCGATCGCCTGCATCGGGTGACCTGCCCGACCTTTGTGGCCAGCGGCGCCTACGACGACATCGCACCGGTGTCCAACGGCCAGGCCATCGTCGACAGGATCACTAATGCGACGCTGCACGTCTACCAGAGCGGCCATATCTTCGTGCTGCAGGATCCGGCCGCGTGGCCCGCGATCGCCGCATTCCTGGGGGCCTGATTGGGCATGAGCCGCTTGGGCCCGTCCCGCTCGATAAACAGTGGCAATAGTTGGGGTGCTGCCGTGGTTCATACTGAAGGCAACACACTGGGCCGTGATGACAGCAAGGTGGCAAGATGACCAGGTTGGACTCCGTCGAACGCGCGGTGGCCGACATTGCCGCCGGTAAGGCAGTCGTCGTCATCGACGACGAGGAGCGCGAGAACGAGGGTGACCTGATCTTCGCCGCCGAAAAGGCGACGCCGGAGATGGTGGCTTTTATGGTCCGCTACACGTCGGGATACTTGTGCGTCCCGCTGGACGGCGCGATCTGCGACCGGCTGGGCCTGCTGCCCATGTTCGCGGTGAACCAGGACAAGCACGGGACCGCCTACACCGTCACCGTGGATGCGAAACTCGGTGTAGGAACTGGTATTTCGGCCTCCGATCGGGCCACCACAATGCGGTTGCTGGCCGATCCCAGCAGTGTCGCCGACGATTTCACCCGCCCCGGTCACGTGGTTCCGTTGCGCGCCAAGGACGGCGGCGTGTTGCGCCGGCCCGGCCACACCGAGGCCGCCGTCGACCTTGCCCGGTTGGCGGGGCTGCAGCCCGCGGGCGCGATCTGCGAGATCGTCAGCCAGAAGGACGAGGGCTCGATGGCCCAGACCGACGAGTTGCGGGTCTTCGCCGATGAGCACGGCCTGGCGCTGATCACCATCGCCGACATCATCGAATGGCGGCGCAAACACGAGAAGCACATCGAGCGCATCGCCGAAGCCCGGATCCCGACGAGGCACGGCGAGTTTCGCGCCATCGGCTACACCAGCATCTACGAAGACGTCGAGCACGTGGCGCTCGTTCGCGGCGAGATCGCCGGGCCGAACTACGACGGCGACGACGTGCTGGTACGGGTCCACTCCGAGTGCCTGACCGGTGACGTGTTCGGCTCGCGTCGGTGCGACTGCGGGCCCCAGCTGGATGCCGCGATGGCGATGGTCGCGCGGGAGGGGCGCGGCGTCGTGCTCTACATGCGCGGCCACGAGGGCCGCGGCATCGGCCTGATGCACAAACTGCAGGCCTACCAGCTGCAGGACGCCGGCGCCGACACCGTCGACGCCAACCTCAAGCTCGGATTGCCGGCCGACGCACGCGACTACGGCACCGGCGCGCAGATCCTGGTCGACCTCGGAGTCCGCTCCATGCGGCTGCTGACCAACAACCCGGCCAAGCGGGTCGGGCTGGACGGGTACGGACTGCACATCATCGAGCGGGTACCGCTGCCGGTACGCGCCAACGCCGACAACATCCGCTACCTGATGACCAAACGCGACAAGATGGGCCACGACCTGGCCGGGCTGGATGATTTTCACGATTTTCATGAAAACGTCCATTTGCCAGGTGAATTCGGTGGTGCCTTGTGAGCGGTGGTGCCGGTGTGCCGGACATCCCTGCAGTTGAGGCGTCCGGCGTACGGCTCGCCATCGTGGCCAGCACCTGGCATGCCAAGATCTGCGATGCGCTGCTGGCCGGTGCCCGCAAAGCGGCGGAAGATTCCGGTGTCGCCAGCCCGACCGTGGTCCGCGTGCTCGGCGCGATCGAGATTCCGGTGGTGGCCCAGGAGCTGGCTCGCAACCACGATGCCGTCGTCGCGCTGGGTGTCGTAATCCGTGGTGAGACACCGCATTTCGACTACGTCTGCGATGCGGTGACCCAGGGCCTCACCCGCGTGTCGCTGGACGCCTCGACCCCGGTCGCCAACGGGGTGCTGACCACGAACACCGAGCAGCAGGCGCTGGCCCGGGCCGGGCTGCCGACGTCGGCCGAGGACAAGGGCGCACAGGCGACCGCCGCGGCGCTGACCGCGGCACTGACCCTGCACGACCTGCGCACTCGGTCGTGAATTCAAAATCGGGCGACTGGGATGCCGAACTACGTCCCCACCTGGCACCGCTTTTTGCCTACGCCGCAGCGTTTCTGATTGCAGCGGCCCACATCGTGGTGGGCCTGCTGCTCAAGATCAGGTCCAGCGGGGTGATCTTTCAGACCGCCGACCAGGTGGCGATCGCCGTCCTCGGTCTGGTCATCGCCGGCGCCGTGCTGCTGTTCGCGCGGCCACGGCTGCGAATCGGTGCCGCCGGTCTGTCGGTTCGTAATCTGTTGGGCGACAAGCTGGTCCCGTGGTCAGAGGTGGTCGATGTGTCGTTTCCCGGCGGCAGCCGGTGGGCCCGCGTCGACCTGCCGGACGACGAGTACATCCCGGTGATGGCGATCCAGGCCGTCGACAAGGACCGCGCCGTGCACGCCATGGACACCGTGCGGTCGCTGCTGGCTCGCTATCGGCCGGACCTGCATGGAGGCTAAGCGGCGATATCGCCCGAGCCGGCCCGCAGACCCGCCGGACAATGCATGGTGGCGAGGGACGTGAGTGGGTAGCATCTGCCACCAGGGTCGACTGACAGCGACGGAGGCTGGTGGGAATTGACAATGGTGATGAGCTAGCCATGGCCACCACAACCTTTGCCGGCCACACCGACGTCGGGCGCAAACGATCCCGCAACGACGACCGGTGGGGGGCGGACCCAGCGCTGGGGCTCTACATGGTCGCCGACGGGGTGGGCAGCACCAGTCACGGGGATTTCGCCGCCGCGCTGGTCGTCGACATGCTGCCGACGTACGTGGCGCGCCACCTCGCCGGCGCGGACCTGCGTGACCCGCAGGCGACCGCACGGTTGGGCGGCGCCGTGGTGGAGATGTGCGACGCCCTCTACGCCCGCAGCCAGACCGACTCCCAACTCGGCAGCGCCGATACCACCCTGGTGGCCGCGGTGGTCGGCGACTCGTGCGCGCTGATCGCTCACCTCGGTGACAGCCGCGCCTACCTGTACCGAGACCACCGCATGCAGCGCCTGACCAGTGATCACACCATCGTGCAGGCGGTGATGGACGCCGGTGAACTCACCGAGGAGGCGGCCGCGCATCACCCGAGTCGCTCGGTGGTGACCCGTCACGTGCTGATGACCCCGCCGGCGAAGCCCGATGTGTCTATCCGGGAACTACAGCCCGGTGATCGAATCCTGTTGTGCAGCGATGGTTTACACGGTGTTATCGATGACGCGACGTTGGCCGCCATCCTCGCCGACCACCCGGACCCGGCCGACGCCTGCCGAGTGCTGATCGACGCCGCCAACCGTGGGGGGGGACCCGACAACATCACCGTCGTGCTGGTCAACGCGGACCAAGGCCCAGCCACGTCATCGGCCCAAGCGGCGGCGACCGTCCCCGATCGTGTCGTCCCGTCCCCGCCCCCGCCTACGGTGCAGCAACAGCCCGTCGGCGCGGACCTCGCGGCGACCCAACGACGTTCGGCCGAGCGGCCGTTGCCGCCCATGCCACCGACCCCACCCGCGGGCTCCCCGCCGCCGGGGCCCCCGCCGTCAGGTTCCCCGCCGCCCGGGCCGCCGCCCCCGGGCTCGCCTGGCGGCCCCCCACCAAACGGCCCACCAACCCAACAGATCGGCACCCCGCCACCGCGGGTAGGCGTTCCGCCATCGGCACCGTGGCGGCCGCCCCGGCGGCGGGCGGCGAAATTGGCCCTGATCATCGCGATCGTCCTGATCTTGGCCGCCGCCGCCGTGACCGGCTACTTTGTGTGGTCTGCATCCCAAAGCGGGAAACCCGCAGCGCCTTCCGGACCAACTACGCCTTCCGGGCAGCCCGGAGCGGCTTCCGGGCAGCCTGGCCCACCCGCGCAACCGTCGTCGCCCAAGCCGCAAAGCGTGCTGCCGTTCAGCGGCCTCACGCACCCGCAAGGTGTGGCGGTCGACGGCGCCGGCAACGTTTACGTCGTCAACATCAACGGTGACGGCGGATCGGTGATGAGGTTGGGGTCGGGCACGCTGACAGCGCTGCCGTTGATGGACTTGACGTCCCCCTACGGTGTGGCCGTGGACAGCGCCGGGGACGTCTTCGTCACCGATGTTCGCGACGGCGGTCGGATAACGGAACTGCCGGCGGGATCGGGCATCCCGACCGAGCTTCTCATGGGAAAGATGTACTCGCACCGGCTGTTACAGCCGCGTGGGGTGGCGGTGGACGCGTTCGGCTATGTCTACGTCGCCGACACCAAGCACTCGAAGGTGTTGCGAATTCCGCCGGCGCTCGGCGGTCTGGTCGAGCTGCCCTTTGCCCACCTGTCCGACCCCACCGGTCTGGCGGTGGACACCGCGGGCAATGTCTACGTGACCGACCAGAGCAGTAACAAGGTTTTGAAGCTGGCCCCGGGGTCGACCACACAGATCGAGCTGCCGTTCACCGACCTGTCCCACCCCCAAGGCGTCGCGGTCGACAAGGCCGGCAACGTCTACGTCGCCGACTCCGGAAAGCAGCGCGTGCTGAAGCTGGCAGCGGGCTCGAACACCCCGGCGCCGCTGCCGGTCAGTGGCCTGGTCAACCCAACCGGCGTGGCGGTGGACGCCGCCGGCAGCGTCTACGTTGCCGACGACGGCAGCGGTCAGGTTGTGAAGCTGCCGGCTGGCTAAGTCTGCTGCCGTAGGATCGCCCGATTGCAGGTCGTGGGCGCGGCAGCGTGCCGGCGGCGCTCACGTTGGTCGTCGCGTTGGTCGTCGCCTTGGTGAGGGTAAGCGCCTGCACCGCCTTGATCACGGGCCGGGCGCACGGGCCGGCTACGGCGCGCATGGCGGACTGGGCGGCGAAAAGGAAGGCACAGTTAGGCGGCCGGGCCCCCTGAGTGGAGAAGGGCGGTGAGGCAACTCCCTGATCGGGCGTTTCTGGGTATTCAGCAGTCCGCGCCGACCCCCGGTTGGCCGCTAACTTAGATTGTCGTGCTCTGGGCAGCCTCGTGGTGTAGATGGGACTACATAATGTCGTGCGGACAAGGCGCCGCTGGATCAGCGATCGGAACCTGGAATGGCCCGGCCTCTCCCCGCCGGTAAGGAGCTGCGGCCGGGGGCTGTCGGCCTCACCGGCAGCCTTGTCATCGCGCTCTCGTCGGTGGCTCCGGCCTACAGTTTGGCCGCCGCGCTGGGTGGCATGGTCGCGGCGACGGGTGCCAAGACCCCCGGGCTGTTCGTCATCGGATTTGTTCCGATGATGCTCACCGCCCTCGCTTTTCGTGAACTCGCCCGCGAGACCCCCGACTGCGGCTCCACCTTCACCTGGGTAACCCGCGCGTTCGGCCCGTGGGTGGGGTGGCTGACCGGCTGGTGCTCGGTGATCGCGGCCGCCGTCGTCGCCGGAAACGGTGCTCAGATCGCCACCATCTACTTGCTCGAGGCGCTGCACCTGCACACCGCCGCGAATTCGATATCCGTTCAGATCACGGTGAGCGGGCTGGCCATCGTCGTATTGACGCTGCTGAGCGTGCGGGGCATCGACGTGACCGCGCGCACTCAATCCGTGCTGGTGGGCGTCCAGTTTGCGATGCTGGCGCTGGTCAGCGTGGTCGCGCTGACGAAAGTGTTCAGCCACCACGCCGGACCGCAGGCCGTCATGCCCCAGTGGGACTGGCTGGCTCCCACCGGGCTGTCCGCGTCGGCGATCGCCCACGGAACCATCCTGTGCGTGTTCGCCTATTGGGGGTGGGATGCCTGCCTGCCGGTGTCGGAGGAAACTACGGAGCCGCATAAAAACCCGGGCAGGGCTGCCGTGCTCGCGACGGTCCTGGTGATGGGTACGTACGTGCTGGTCAGCTGCGCGATTCAGGCCTTCGCCGGCTTCGGCAGCACCGGAATCGGTCTGAACAATCCGCAAAACGCTAACGACACGCTTAGCATCCTGGGAGACCCAGTGGTCGGCGGTGCCATGGCGGTGCTGCTGCTGCTCGCCATCAGCTCGTCATCACTGGCGCAGACGGTGACCTGCCTGGCGCCGACCGCGCGAATTATGCTGGCCATGGCGTTTTACCGCGCCCTGCCGCAACGGCTAGCCCGAGTACACCACCGATACCGCACACCCTGGCTGAGCACCCTGCTGATCGGCGTCGGTGGATTCACCATTTATTTCGTGATGACGCTGCTCAGCCGTTACTGGCTGGCGGACATGGTGGCCTCGCTCGGCCTAACAACCGCTTTCTACTATGCGGTGACCGCCTACGCGTGCGTGTGGACCTACCGGCGCACGCTGCTGCGCTCGGCGCGCGACTTCTGGTTGCGAGGAGGTCTTCCGCTCCTCGGCGCGCTGGCCATGACGTGCGCGTTCGTGCAGTGCGCTGTCGACTCGTACGCGCGCGACTACGGCAAAACCCATTTCGGACCGGTCGGTGGCGTGTTCGTCATGGGCATTGGTCTCATCGTGTCGGCCATCCCGGTCGCGCTGCTCAGCGCTACGGCCGTAGGCCGAGACTTCTTCCGCGGCAAGACCCTCAACGCGGCCACCACGATCACCATCCTCGATGCGCCCGGTGCTCGCTAACGTCGCGCCGCGATATTGGCAACCCGGTCCAACTGTCAAGGAGTTGCCCGTAAACAACGTTCGGCCCACACGTAGTCCGCGGTGCTTGTGCTGGAGGGCGAGTGACTCGTCGCCGGCCTAACGCCAGCCGGGTGGCAAGTCGGCTGCGTGGTCGGGGCAGTCGTCACGGATGGCAGCCCCCACGACGTTGTCTGCCTCGGCCGGCGGCATCCTGGTGGAGAGCACAGCGATCGCGTACTGCGCCGTCGACGATGAGTAACCCAGTTGGATCGCGGTGGCGTAATCGCCCATGAGCGCGCACGCTTCCTGCTCGTGGCTATTGTCGGCGTGGGCTATGCCGGAACCGCACCACGCGCCCAGGCCGACCATGATCACGGTCCCAACGGCCCGAATGGTATGCCGGCAGCTGACTTTGGCTCGCTTCGCGCGGGGCGAACGCAGCGGATCGGTGTCGTTATACTGGCGCGCGTCCAATTTCCCCGGGTACATGGTGTCCTATACCCGGCTACGCCAGGGGTCTAAACGCAGGCCTCCTGGTCCCTCCTGGTCCCTCCTGGTCCCTCCTGGTCCCTCCTGGTCCGAAGCCGTGCGATATGTGAGCATTGGGACGTGAACGCACGCCAATTCCCTCGGTTGCTGGGTGCCGCATTGGCCACAACCTGGGCGGCGCTGCTGAGCGCACCGATCCCCGCTGCCCCCGCATCCGCTGCTGCCTGCCCCGACGTCGAGGTGACGTTCGCCCGCGGCACCGGTGAGCCGCCCGGTGTCGGTGGGGTCGGCCAGGCATTTATCGATTCACTGCGCTCACAGGTTGGGGGTCGGTCCCTCGGGGTGTATCCGGTCAACTACCCCGCCGGCGAGGATTTCGCCCCGTCTGCCTCCGCGGGCGCCGGCGATGCGAACGCTCATGTTGTGTCCATGGCCGCGAACTGTCCCAACACGAAGCTGGTGCTCGGTGGATATTCCCTAGGCGCGATGGTGATCGACCTGATCACCATCGCCCAAGCGCCGGTCGTGGGCCTGATTCCCCAGACGTTAACGGCGGACGTGGCGGACCACGTTACCGCGCTCGCCCTCTTCGGCAATCCGTCCGACCGATATCTGGGGGCGCCAGTAAGCGTGGTCAGCCCGTGGTATGGGGCCAAGGCCATTGACCTGTGTGCGTCCGGCGATCCGGTTTGCTCTCCGGGCGGGGCCCTGGCGCTGCCCTCGCATGACGAGCTGTTCTCCGCGGCGCACCTGTCCTATAAGGGGTCCGGGATGCCCGGTCAGGCCGCGACTTTCGTAGTGGGCCGTCTCTAACGCACCTATCGGGACGACTTGTCGGAGGGCACGTGGACCGGCGCGGTGATCGGCAGCGGGAAGGCATCTCACGCGGGCTCCTGACGATGACAACCGCGCGTGACTCGACGGCCACACCAACGCAATCATTTCGGGCAGCGCTGCCATTTTCCGTGCCGCTGTGCTCCCACCGCTGACCTGCCGGCAGCGGACGCCACGTCCGGCAGTCACTACGGTCTGCCGGCTTGCCGCACCGCTAGGCACCCGGCTGGGCGGACGGCGTAGTGCGACGACACCGACGGCGGAGACGTGTCTCGATACCCGGTCCCCCCAGCCCCACGACTGGCGTAGCAGCCACTGCACGCGCTGAACGATTTGCCCGGCGCCGGCCCAATTCCCGAAATCAGATCCCGACGAGCCACCGCGTTTTTCGCGAATACTAGCCTGGACACGTGCCAGATCCCGCGACATATCGCCCCGCGCCCGGGTCCATCCCGGTCGAGCCGGGGGTGTACCGGTTCCGGGACCCGCACGGGCGAGTTATCTACGTCGGCAAGGCCAAGAGCCTGCGCAGCCGGCTCACGTCGTACTTCGCCGACGTCGCGAACCTGCACCCCCGCACCCGGCAGATGGTGACCACCGCGGCCAAGGTCGAGTGGACGGTGGTCAACACCGAGGTCGAGGCGCTGCAGCTGGAATACAACTGGATCAAAGAGTTCGATCCGCGCTTCAATGTCCGCTATCGCGACGACAAGTCCTACCCGGTGCTGGCCGTCACCCTGGGCGAGGAGTTTCCCCGGCTCATGGTCTATCGCGGCCCGCGGCGCAAGGGAGTGCGCTATTTCGGGCCGTACTCGCACGCCTGGGCCATCCGGGAAACGCTGGATCTGCTCACCCGGGTTTTTCCGGCGCGCACGTGCTCGGCCGGAGTGTTCAAGCGGCACAAGCAGATCGACCGTCCCTGCCTGCTCGGCTATATCGACAAGTGCTCGGCGCCGTGTGTCGGCAGGGTCAGCGCCGAGCAGCATCGCCGAATCGTGGAAGACTTTTGCGACTTCCTGTCGGGCAAGACCGACCGGTTTGCCCGCGAGCTGGAGCAGCAGATGAACGCCGCGGCCGAGCAACTCGACTTCGAGCGTGCCGCGCGGCTGCGCGACGACCTGGGCGCGCTGAAGCGGGCGATGGAAAAGCAGGCCGTGGTGTTCGGCGACGGAACCGATGCCGATGTGGTGGCCTTCGCCGACGACGAACTCGAGGCGGCGGTGCAGGTGTTCCACGTCCGCGGCGGCCGGGTCCGCGGCCAGCGCGGCTGGATTGTCGAAAAGCCGGGTGACCCGGGCGATTCCGGTGAGGAGCAGTTGGTAGAGCAGTTCCTGACGCAGTTTTACGGCGATCAGGCGGAGCTCGACGACGCCTTGCAGAAGACAGACGAATCCGCCAACCCCGTGCCCCGCGAGGTGTTGGTGCCGTGCCTGCCGTCCAACGCCGACGAATTGGCCAGTTGGCTGTCCGGTTTGCGCGGATCCCGTGTCGCACTGCGGGTGCCGCGCCGCGGCGACAAGCGCGCGCTGGCCGAAACGGTGCAACGAAACGCGAAAGAGGCACTGCAACAACACAAGCTGAAGCGGGCCGGCGACTTCAACGCGAGATCCGCTGCGCTGCAGAACATTCAGGAGGCCCTGGGTTTGGCGGAGGCGCCGCTGCGCATCGAGTGCGTCGACGTCAGCCACGTGCAGGGTACCGACGTGGTGGGCTCGCTGGTGGTCTTCGAGGACGGCCTGCCGCGCAAATCGGATTACCGGCACTTCGGCATCCGGGAGGCCGCGGGAGACGGGCGTTCCGACGACGTCGCGTCAATCACCGAGGTCACGCGCCGCCGGTTCCTGCGCCACTTGAGTGATCAGAATGATCCGAATCTGCTTTCCCCGGAAGGAAAATCGCGCCGGTTTGCCTATCCGCCCAATCTGTTCGTGGTCGACGGCGGTGCCCCGCAAGTCAACGCGGCCAGCGCCGCGCTCGAGGAGCTGGGTATCAGCGACGTCGCGGTGATCGGCCTGGCCAAGCGGCTGGAAGAGGTGTGGGTGCCGTCGGAGCCGGACCCGATCATCATGCCGCGCAACAGCGAGGGGCTTTATCTGCTGCAGCGGGTGCGCGACGAGGCGCACCGGTTCGCCATCACCTACCATCGCAGCAAGCGATCCAAACGAATGACGGCCTCGGCGTTGGACTCGGTGCCGGGTTTGGGGGAGCATCGCCGAAAGGCGCTGGTCACCCATTTCGGATCGATAGCCCGTCTCAAGGAGGCCACCGTCGACCAGATCACCGCCGTTCCGGGTATCGGCGTGGCCACCGCCACCGCCGTGCTGGAGGCGCTGCGGCCCGACCCGCCGGGTGCCGCGCAATAACCGACTACGGCGGGGAGCGCTGGCGGGAACAGACGCGCTTCGCGAATGCCATCCGCGGCGATGGCGGCTCCGAATACCAATCCGAATACCAAATCCGAATACCAACGAAGTCGTGATCGATGCGGCCGGCGACGGCCAATCACGATGTCAGGAAAGTCGAGGAGGCGAGGATGGTGGGCCCGATCCCCAAGGTGATCACTCAGTTGGCCGAGGCGGCTGGGTCGGTGGTCGGAATCCGGCACGGCACCGAGGAGCCGCCGTACACCGTCGAACGCGCCGTAGACGGGGTCGAGATTCGCCATTACGCGCCGCGGATCGCCGCCGAGACCGTGGTCTCCGCTGGCCAGCTGGCGGCACGCAACATCGGATTTCGCCGCCTGGCCGGCTATATTTTCGGCGGCAACCACACCGCCGCCAGGATCTCGATGACCGCGCCGGTCGCTGCCCGGCGACGCTCCGACGCGGGGCAAAAGATCGCGATGACTGCACCGGTCGAACAGCGACCTGGCGCCGCGGGCGAGTGGGTGATTCAGTTCTTCATGCCCGCCGACAAGACGATGGAGTCGCTGCCCGAGCCCGACGACGCCGCCGTCAAGCTGATCCGGGTGCCAGCCGGAACCTTCGCGGTGCGCCGATTCAGCGGCGACCGTGGACCGCGTGCGATCGCGAAGCAGACTGCCGGATTGATGCGCGCGCTGGCCGGCACCGGGTTCGAGCCGACCGGCGCGCCGGTCGCCTGGTTTTACGATCCGCCCTGGACCGTGCCGGCGCTGCGTCGCAACGAGATCGCCGTTGCGGTCGGACCCGCAGACCGACCCGGAGGATGAACATGCGGGTCGCGATGCCGATCGCCGCCACCGCTTCGGTCGTGTGCGCTGCCGGTCTTCGACCATGACTCCTGACCAGAGCGACGCGACATCCCGCAAGAGGCGTCACATCGACGTGTGCCGTTCCGAGTGCGTCAGCTATCAGGGCGTGACCACCGGGCTCGAACGTTATCGCCTGCCCTACAACGCGTTGACGCAAACCGACCTCACCGACATCGACCTTGCGACAGACTTTCTCGGCGGACGACTGCGGGCGCCCATTCTGGTCGGTGCAATGACCGGGGGTGCGGACCTATCGGGGACTATCAATCGCAATCTGGCGACCGCGGCTCAGAGGCTCGGCATCGGAATGATGCTGGGCTCGCAGCGGGTAATGCTCAACGACGCCGTCGGCGAGAAGATCGCGGACAGCTTCGCGGTCCGCGATGTGGCGCCCGATGTGCTGTTGTTCGGCAATATCGGCTTGGCGCAGCTGACCAAGGAGGCGCTGCCGCACATCATCGAGGCTCTCGACCGGGTGGGCGCGGATGTTCTTGCGGTGCATACTAATCCGCTGCAGGAGGCAATCCAGCGCAACGGCAATACCGACTTCTCGGGATCTCTGGGCAGGCTGCGCGAGCTCGCAGGGATGCTCGGCTATCCGCTGCTGCTGAAAGAGGTTGGTCACGGGATCGGTGCCGCAGCCGTCGCTGAGTTGCTCGGGTCGTCAACCGAGCCGCCGGTGGCCGCCATCGACGTCGCGGGAGCGGGCGGCACATCGTGGTCGCGGGTTGAGCAGTTTGTCCGCTATGGCGAGTTGCGTTATCCGGACCTGGCGGACTGGGGGATACCGACTGCAGAAGCGATCCGCGATGTGCGTGGCGCGCTTCCGACGATCCCTCTCGTTGCCTCGGGTGGCATTCGTACGGGCATGGATGCTGCCAAAGCGCTCGTTATGGGCGCCGACGTCGTAGGGATCGCGCGCCCACTGCTGTGCCCAGCGATCGAGTCCGCTGACGCCGTCACCGATTGGCTGCAGCGTTTCATCGATGAGTTTCGGATCTGCCTACATGGTTGCGGTGCAGCCGATCTGCGGGCCCTGCATAGCCTCGAGGTGACAACTTCGCCGTAACGCAAGGGCGGCCGCACCGCCGCCCTTGGCCGACGGTCATTGCGGCGCAGTCAGTTTCATGTCGGGTGAGCCTGGTGGATCAATCTGCGTTCGAATAAGCGTGCCAATGGTCTGGGAGCCCACCAGTTCAGGCGGCCGAACACGTGCATGAAGGCCGGAACCAGCAGCATCCGCACCAACGTAGCGTCGGCCAACACCGCAATGGTCAGGCCCACCCCGAACATGCGCATGAACGAAACCTCAGCGGATATCAGGCCGGCGAACGAGATCGACATCAACAGGGCGGCCGCGGTGATCACCCGGCCGGTGCGCGCTATCCCCAGCGCGATGCTTTCGTCGTTATCCTCGGGCCTTTGCGGCGAGTCCAGCCAGTACTCGCGGATGCGTGACAGCAGAAAGACCTCGTAATCCATTGACAATCCGAATGCGATGCAAAACAGCAGCACCGGAATGTTGGCCGCCAGCGTGCCGGTCGGTGTGGTACCCAGCGCCCCGAGATGCCCATCCTGAAAGATCCACACCAAAGCGCCGAAAGCCGCTGTTAGAGAGAGAATATTGAGCAGCACCGCCTTGATCGGAAGCACCACACTGCCGGTGAGGAGGAAAAGCAGCACCAGCGTGACGATCGCGATGAAGCCGAACACCCACGGCAGCCACGCCGTGATCGCGTTGATACAGTCCCGGTTCATCTGCGCGATCCCGGTCATCAGCACGGGTTTGCCGTGTGGCAGCGCGACCGCATGCAAACGCGCCAATTGGGTTTCAGATGCCGGCGAATAGAGTGGTGCGGCGCTGGCGACGGTCAGGTACGCGCTGTCGTCGGTGCTCGCGGCGGGGGCCGACGGACGTCCCTTGAGCTCGCCGGCGACGAACGTGCCGGTGGGCGAAGACACCGCCGATACGTCGGCCACCAGGGATAGCGCGGCGGCGTACTTGTCGAGGTCCGGCTTGTTCAGGCCGACGATGTCGGGGAGGACGACCGTCACCTGCGTCTGCGAGTTCGCGCCGAAGTCGCTGCGGATTCGCTCGCTGACCAATCGCGCCGGCGACGATGCCGGAAGTACCCTTTCGTCGGGGTATCCCCATTTGATGCCGAGGAACGGTACGCCCAGGGCGAGCAACAGGGCGATGATCGTCAGCCCTATCGGGATTGCTTGCCGCATTACCAGTTTGGCCGTTCGGTACCAGAAGGTTTGCTCGATTGGGAGCTGCGGTGGTTGGGCGCGGCGAAACAGCCGCCGACCCAGTCGCCATACGTTGAGAGCCTCCAACCGGTCGCCGAGCAGGACTATCAGGGCCGGCGCGACCGCCACGGCCGCCAGTGCGGCGAACGCGACCACTGCGATGCCGGCGTAGGCGAACGACTTCAGGAAGTACATCGGGAAAAGCATCATCGAGACCAGCGACAGGGCCACGGTCATCGCCGAAAACAACACGGTGCGGCCGGCCGTGGTCACTGTGCGCTCCAAGGCCTCATCGCGGGCCGTTCCCTGGGCGATTTCGTCGCGATACCGACTGATGATCAGCAGCGTGTAGTCGACCGCCAACGCCAGACCCAGCGCGACCGTCAGGTTCAAAGCAAAGATCGACACATCGGTGACCCATGAAATCGCACGCAACGCTGCCAGTGAACCCACAATCGCGAAGCCGGCCACGGCGATCGGCAGAGCCGCCGTCAGCAGCCCGCCGAAAACCCAGACCAGGGCGACGAAACTCACTGGTATGGCGATGAATTCCATTCGCAGCAGATCGTTTTCGGTCTGCTCCTTGATCTGCGTGTAAAGCATCGCCGTTCCACCGGTTCGGACGGTAACACCATCACGATCGTGTGGGAGTTGGCCTGCCAGCGTTTCGGCATGCTTGGGTGCACTGTTTTCACCGCCTGTGAGCGCGGCGAGAATCATTGCGGACTTGCCGTCATCGCTGAGCATGCCCGGGGGTGGCGGCGTGTCCCAGGGTGAGGCGGTGCGCGCGACGAACGGTGATTGGGAAAGCTGTCGGACGATCTCGGTCCCCACTGCGCGCCCGGGTCCTTCCGTGACGCGATCCCGCGACGTCACCAGCACGACCATTTCCATATCGCCCTGATGGAAATTTTCGGCCAGCACCCGGGCGGCGCGACCGGATTCAGAGGTCGGGTCCAGAAATCCGCCGCCGGATAGATCGGTCGCAGCGGGAACGCCGAAGATTGCAGTGCCGATCATGATCAAGCCCGCGATCGCGATGACCAGTCGCGGCGCCGCGATCGACAGGCGGGCAATCCCAGATAGCATCGGCAGTCCCCTTGGATGGTCCGCTTTTCGTTGTTAACCCTGCGCCGACTGTTTATTTCATTTATTTCATCGTCGTTGGCGTTCCCACAACAACATCACGGCTGTGACCATTGCGAATCCGAACAAAAAATCTTCGATCGGGATGTCGAAGGGAAACCGGAGGCCGACTATTTGATGGTCGTCGTAGCTGAAGCTCGCGGCGCCACGTTTGGTCAGCCAGCCGTCGACCAGAATCTGAAACCCGAGCACTATGAGCATCGACAACCAGTACGCCGGGCGGCGAAACAAGCCGGTGCGCAATATCGCGAATTCCAGCACGCACACCAGCGCCACCACTACTACAGCCGGCACGGTGTATCCCAGACCAGTCATCGCCGCTTTACCCGCTCGAGTATGGTGCTCACCGCGTTATAGGTAAGCAACGCACACGCGGGAATCACCGCGAAGAACAACACTTCCTCGATCGGCAGGCCAAATGGAACGTTCAGGCCGCTGATATAGCCGGGGTTGTAGGTCCAGACGTGCCAGGCGACGGCCACCTCGTCCCAGATCAGGAAGACGGCAGCCACCGGTAGCACCGCTGCGGCCAGCCTGCGCGGACGGCGGTAGACGCCACTGCCGAACATTTCCAGCGGCGCCGTGATCGCCAGGCACGCCGCCAAGACCAAGAGGTATTGCCACCGATCGCTCATGCCGCACCAGGGTTTCGACGACCGCCGTCCTCGCTCGCGCGGGCCCGCCATGCACGCACCAGGCCGGTGCCGGCCACCTGTAGGCGTCGCCGCGGACCTACGGTGGCACGTCGACCGAACACGCCGAATTCGATGTCTTCGATGCAGTGCAGAATGTCCGCGTACAGCGTCAACGCCACTTCGACGCACGGGCGGGAACGAGGCGCCAGCAGTGCGATCCCGTTGGCGGCGAATCGATAAGTCTTCCTGGCGATTTCGTGCTGGGCGGCCAGCGCGTTGCGCACCCGGCTGTCGGTGCGCTGGGTCTGGTGACACCACGTCAGCAGGCCGCGGTCCACGCGAAAGGCGGCGAGCTCGTCCGCCGGCAGATAGACCCGGCCCCGCACCAGATCTTCGTCGACGTCTCGCACGAAGTTGGTGAGCTGAAACGCCCGCCCGAGCGCGGCGGCGAAAGGCGCGGCCTCGTCGGTGGGCCCTACGGTGCCCAATATCGGGAGAAGTTGCAGCCCAATCGCTTCCGCGGACCCTTTCATGTAGCCGTTGAGCGCATCGCGATCGGGATAGTCGGTGATGGTGAGGTCCATCCGCATCGACGCCAGAAAGTCGTCGAACAGCCTCGCGTCGATGTCGTACTTGCGTGCGGTGTGGATGACGGCCGCGAGCACCGGGTCCTCGGGGCGGTCTTCGCGGGCGAAGAACCGGTCGGACAATTGCTGGAGCCGTTCGGCCCGAACGGCGTTGTCCAGGCCCGGATTGAAGTCATCGAGGATGTCGTCGGCGTGGCGCGCAAAGCCGTACAGCGCATGGATCGGCGGGCGCTGATCGGGTGCCAGCAAGCGGGTCGCCAGAAAATAGGTGCGTCCGTGCGCGGCATTGATTTCGCGGCATCGTCGGTATGCGCGGCGTAGCGACGGATCATGGATTCCCGCGGCGTCTAGTTCACTGGTGATCATCAGGACTGAGCTTTCAGATCGAAGTGTCGTGTCGAGCGGTCCGCGCGGCCGGTGACACGGTCCGCGGCCAGCCGGCCCGAGATCAGCGTGGTCGGAATGCCCACGCCCGGCACCGTCGATGCTCCGGCCAGGACTGCGTTTTCGATGCCGCGCACCGTGTTTGCCGGCCGGAACGGCCCGGTCTGGCCGAAGGTGTGCGCCAGGGCGAACGGAGTGCCGGCGGCCATGCCCTGGCGCGCCCAATCGAGCGGTGTGACGACATCGAGCACCTCGACTCCGTCGCGCAGGCCGGGCACGAGCCTCTCCGTAACGATGTCCAGAATCGATTCGGCGTAGACCGTGCGGACGGCGGCCCAGTCGACCGCGTTCCGGGCAAGGTTGGGGGCGGGCGCCAGCAGGTACAGCAAATCGCGGCCGGCGGGTGCGAGGCTGGTGTCGGCGGCAGTCGGTCGAGTCACCAGCAAAGACGGGTCGCGCATCAGCCGGCCGTCGCGAACGATATCGGTGAACGTGTCCTCCCACGCGCCGCCGAACAGAATCGTGTGATGCCCCACGGAACTGTCCAGCGTTGACAGGCTGCGGCAGCCGGCGTGCAACACGACCGCCGAGGGCGAGGCCAGCAGCGGCCGGATCCGGCGAGGTGTCCGACCCAGCAGACGGTAGGTCTGGGGCAACTCCGTGGTGAGTATCACTGCATCACAGGCGATTCGCTCGTTCTGGTCGGTGCGCACCGCGGTGATGCGCGGCCCGCTGCGTTCGAGTTCGGTGACCGTCGAGCCGTATCGGTATTGCACACCGGCGTCAGCTCCGGCGGCCGCGAGCGCATCGGGTAGCGCCCGCATCCCGCCGCGCGGAAAGAACACGCCCGAGATGGTGTCCATGTAGGCGATGACGGCGTACGCCGCCAGGGCGTCCTGCGGAGCCACCCCCGCGTAGAGCGCCTGGAACGTGAACACGCGCTGCAACCGCGAATCGGTGATGAAGCGCTTCACCATGCGGTCCCAGCTGCGGAATCCACCGATGGCCGCAAGCCGGGCCAGTTGTGGAGTCAGCAGCGACAGCGGGGAATCGAAATTCGCTGAGATGAACCCGTCGAACTCGATCTGATAGAGGCGGGTCAGCCACTCGCGGAGGCGACGATAGCCGGCTGCCTGCTGCGCCCCGGCGAACGCCTCGACGGACGCCGCCATGCGATCCGCGTCGCTGTGCACGTCCAGAAAGCTGCCGTCGGCGAACTTGGCGCGGTAGGCGGGATCCACCGGCAGCAACTCCAACCGGTCGGCGTGACTTTCGCCGACGGCGGCAAACACCTCGTCGATGACGTCCGGCATGGTCAGCACTGTCGGCCCGGTGTCGATCCGATAGCCGCCGACATCGAGTCGCCCTGCCCGCCCGCCCGGCCATGCGTGCCGCTCGACCACTGTGACCCCGCGCCCCCGACCGGCCAGGTGTAATGCCGCCGAGAGTCCGGCCAGACCGGCGCCGATCACCACGACGTGGTCGGTTCTTCCCTGGATGCTCCGCGTCACTTGGCGGTCCCCATGCTCGTGCCTCTCATTCGTGGCGTCGCGCAGAGGCGGTCGCCATACGATCCAGTGCATTGCGAACGAAGTCGTTGACCGCGATGTCGTGCAACTCATTTCGTGCGGAGGCCACATGCTCGCCGATCATCTCTTCGATCCTGTCGACGGCTCCGGTCGTCACGATCAGCGTCCTGAAGCGCTCGAGGGCAACGTCGTCGAGGCGCTCGCTGTTCATCAGATCGACGAGCCGGCGACGAGTTGGGGCATCGGCCATTTGGTGGGCGGTCACCACCACGCTGGTCGCTTTGTGTTCGAGCAGATCGCCACCGTTGGGCTTGCCCGTTGCTGCGGGCGAGCCGAAGACGCCCAGCAAGTCGTCGCGCAGCTGGAAGGCCTGCCCGATGCTCGCACCGTAGCGGCCAAGCTGGCTCAACGTCCGGCTGTCGCAACCGGCCATCGCCGCACCGATCTCCAGCGGCCGGCGCACCGTGTAACTGCCGGACTTGCGGGTCGCGACGTCCAGCACGGCCTGTAGTGGGGGCAGGTCGCGGACATCGCTTGCCAGGTCCGCGAATTGGCCCACCGCGAGTTCGGCACGCATGGTGTCGTACCGCGGCCACACCCGCTCCAGACGCTCGGGCTCGACCCCGCTCTCGCGCAGCATCTGCTCGGCCCATATCAGGCATAAGTCGCCTAGGAGAATGGCCGCCGATTCGCCGAACCGCAACGCCGAGCCGGACAGCCGGCGTTCGCGGTGCCAATCGCGGAGTTGAACGTGCACCGCGGCGCGGCCCCGCCGCTCGGCTGAATTGTCCATCACATCGTCTTGGATCAGGGCGAAGGAGTGCAGTAGCTCCAAACTGGCCGCTGCGGTCACGGCCGCTGCGCTCGGTGAGCATCCGCACAACCAGCCGAGGTACATAAATGTGGACCGCAGGCACTTGCCGCCGGAGACAAACGTCACCAGGATGTCGCCGATCGCCGCGAAGCCCGGCCCGTCCAGATCACGCGAGCAACGCGCCGCGACGAAGTCCTCAACGCTTTCGAGCACCGCCAGCCGCAGGTTGTATCGCCAGGCATCGAATTCCGAAGCGTCCGTGCAACGGCCCGCCGCAGTTGGTTCCGAATCCGCAGCGAGGAGCATTGCCAACGCACGCGTTTCACCCGATGGCGGCACTTGCGTGGGTCTTGTCAGTCGCTGACTCGATCGCCTCGAAATCACCGGCTATACCCTTCTCGTCATCTCGGCCTTGGCCGTCGGTTTCAGCTGTACGCGCCGGGAGTGGCCGTCGCGACGCTCGGTTCGCGTATACTTCGGAGCCGCACCGGCCATGGATGGGTCGACCGCGGCAAGTTATTCTTGGCGCGGTCGCGGCGGACGCGACCGTCGCGCGGCCCGATGATCTGAGGGGTCTATCTGCCGCAGCATCTGCCGCAGCGGGTGCGCGCCGAGACGCCCCTGTTCGCCATCACTTACCATCGCAGCAAGCGATCCAAACGAATGACGGCCTCGGCGCTGGACTCGGTGCCGGGATTGGGGGAGCACCGCCGCAAGGCGCTGGTCACCCGTTTCGCATCGATAGCCCGTCTCAAGGAGGCCACCGTCGACCAGATCACCGCCGTTCCGGGTTTCGGCGTGGCCACCGCCACCGCCGTGCCGGAAGCGTTGCGACCCATTCCACCGCCCCACCCGGAGCCTGAAGGATGACAAGCCACAACGGCGACGCCACGGCGGGAATCGATGTCGTACTGGTGACCGGGTTGTCCGGGGCCGGGCGCGGCACCGCGGCCAAAGTGCTCGAGGACCTCGGCTGGTATGTCGCGGACAACCTCCCGCCCCAGCTGATCACCCGGATGGTGGATTTCGGGCTGGCGGCCGGATCACGGATCACCCAACTCGCGGTGGTGATGGACGTGCGCTCGCGGGGCTTCACCGGTGACCTCGACGAGGTGCGCAACGAACTGGCCACCCGCAGCATCTATCCGCGCGTGGTGTTCATGGAGGCGTCCGACGACATGTTGGTGCGCCGCTACGAACAGAATCGCCGCAGCCATCCGCTGCAGGGCGAGCAGACGCTGGCCGAGGGCATTGCCGCCGAGCGCAGGATGCTGGCTCCGGTGCGCGCCACCGCCGACCTGATCATCGACACGTCGACACTGTCGGTGCGGGGCCTGCGGGAAAGCATCGAGCGGGCGTTCGGCAGCGACGCCGCCGCGATCACCAGCGTCACCGTCGAATCCTTCGGCTTCAAGTACGGCCTGCCGATGGACGCCGACATGGTCATGGACGTGCGGTTCCTGCCGAACCCGCATTGGGTCGACGAGTTGCGTCCGCTCACCGGCCAGCATCCGGCGGTGCGTGACTTCGTGCTGGGCCAGCCCGGCGCGGCAGAATTCCTCGAGTCTTACCATCGATTGCTATCCCTGGTTGTCGAGGGCTACCGCCGGGAGGGGAAGCGTTACATGACGGTCGCTATCGGGTGCACCGGCGGGAAGCATCGCAGCGTCGCGATCGCGGAGGCGCTGATGCAGCTGCTGGGGGCCCGGGAGGCTGAAGCGAAACTGTCGGTGCGGGTACTGCACCGGGATCTGGGTCGCGAATGAGTGACGGCATCGTCGCGATGGGCGGCGGGCACGGCCTGTACGCGACGCTGTCCGCGGCGCGGCGGCTGACCCCTTACGTCACCGCCATCGTGACCGTCGCCGACGACGGGGGCTCCTCGGGCCGGTTGCGCAGCGAACTCGACGTCGTCCCGCCAGGTGATCTGCGAATGGCGTTGGCGGCGTTGGCATCCGACAGCCCCTACGGACGACTCTGGGCCACCATCCTGCAGCACCGATTCGGCGGCAGCGGCGCGCTGGCCGGCCATCCGATCGGCAACCTGATGCTCGCCGGGCTCAACGAGGTGCTGGCCGATCCGGTTGCCGCGCTCGACGAGCTCGGACGCATCCTGGGCGTCAAGGGCAGGGTGTTGCCGATGTGCCCGATCGCGCTGCAGATCGAGGCCGACGTGTCCGGCCTGGAAACCGACCCGCGGATGTTCCGGCTGATCCGCGGCCAGGTGGCGATTGCGACCACACCGGGCAAGGTGCGGCGGGTGCGGTTGCTGCCTCCCGACCCGCCGGCGACCCGGCAGGCCGTCGACGCCATCATGGCCGCGGACTTAGTGGTCCTGGGGCCGGGGTCATGGTTCACCAGCGTGATCCCGCATGTGCTGGTGCCGGGGCTGGCCGCGGCGCTGCGGGCTACCACCGCACGGCGGGCGCTGGTGCTCAACCTGGTGGCCGAGCTGGGGGAGACGGCCGGCTTCTCGGTGGAGCGTCATCTGCATGTACTGGCCCAGCATGCGCCCGGCTTCACCGTGCACGACATCATCATCGACGCCGACCGGGTGCCCAGCGACCGGGAACGGGAGCAACTGCGCCGCACCGCAACATTGCTGCAGGCCGAGGTCCACTTCGTCGACGTGGCCAGACCTGGTACACAGTTACATGACCCGGGCAAGTTGGCAGCTGCCCTGGATGGGGTGCGGGTAGGCAGCAGGGACTCGTCGCCTCCGGTGACCACAACCGAAGAGCTGTGTATCGACGGTGAGGTTTCGCAGAGCGGTGGGAACGGGCCGCCCAAAGGACCTAGGGGTGACGACGCGTGGCGATGACGACCGAAGTCAAGGACGAGTTGAGCCGCCTGGTGGTCAAATCGGTCAGTGCGCGCCGGGCGGAAGTCACGTCCCTGTTGAGGTTTGCCGGCGGACTGCACATTGTGGCCGGCCGGGTGGTCGTCGAAGCCGAGGTGGACCTCGGCAACATCGCCCGGCGGCTGCGCAAGGACATCTTCGAGCTGTACGGCTACAACGCCGTTGTGCATGTCTTGTCGGCCAGCGGGATTCGCAAGACCACCCGGTACGTGCTGCGGGTCGCCAACGACGGTGAGGCGCTGGCCCGCCAGACCGGCCTGCTCGACATGCGTGGTCGTCCCGTGCGTGGTCTGCCGGCCCAGGTCGTCGGCGGCAGTATCGGCGACGCCGAAGCCGCGTGGCGAGGAGCGTTTTTGGCGCACGGATCGCTGACCGAGCCGGGGCGTTCATCGGCGCTGGAGGTCAGCTGCCCGGGCCCGGAGGCCGCCTTGGCGCTGGTGGGCGCGGCGCGCCGGCTGGGTGTCAACGCAAAGGCCCGCGAGGTACGCGGCGCCGATCGCGTGGTGGTGCGCGACGGCGAGGCGATCGGGATGTTGCTGACCCGGATGGGAGCCCAGGACACCCGGGTGGTCTGGGAGGAACGCCGGCTGCGGCGCGAGGTGCGCGCGACGGCCAACCGGCTCGCCAACTTCGACGACGCCAACCTGCGTCGCTCGGCGCGGGCCGCGGTGGCCGCGGCGGCCCGGGTGGAGCGGGCGCTGGAGATACTCGGTGACGGCGTGCCCGAGCATCTGGCCTCGGCGGGCAGGCTGCGCGTCGAGCACCGGCAGGCGTCGTTGGAGGAGCTGGGCCGGCTGGCCGAACCGCCGATGACGAAAGACGCTGTGGCAGGCCGAATTCGGCGTTTGTTGTCGATGGCCGACCGCAAGGCCAAGGTGGAAGGCATTCCCGATACCGAGTCGGCGGTGACTCCGGACCTGTTGGAAGACGCCTAACCGTGATGCCCGCGTCTCAGGACGTGTGGCGGTAGACCTCGAACGCCAAGCAGAGTTCGGCGAGTTGACGCGGCTCGGCCAGCGAGCGGCGGGTGCGCTCCTCGATGCGTCTGAGGCGGTAGCGAATGGTGTTGGGGTGGGAATATGCGCCGGTGTGCAGCGCCGATCTCGTCGATTTCGCGGTCGACCAGATCAGCCCGTCGGGGATGTTCACCCGGTTGGCGCCCACCGTCGGCTTCAGTCGCACTCCATCGTTTGCCGCTCGCCCGACGAACTTGCCCGGCACTTCACCCGACACCGCTGGCTGGTCATCGGTTGTTCCTTCCGACGACCCGCTGCAGGTCCCGCATTAGCCGTCGAAAATGGCACGGGAGAACATGATCCGCAATCTGGTGCCACGCCATGGCATCGAGGACCGCGGCGACGGCGGCGGCGGGCTGAGCCTGGCGTCGCCGCTGCTGATGAAGATGGTCGAGGAGGCCCGCGGGCTGTGGGTCGCCCACAAGCCATAGGCCGGGAGCTTCGGTTTAGAGGTAGAGGTCCAACTGCAGCTCTTCATTGCCGTTGCTGTAGCGGTAGGAGGCGAGATCCCGGACACCTGTCCGGGCCAGCACGTCCTCGTCGATCAGAAATGTTCCGCTGGGGTAGGTCACCGTGCCCGTGAGTACGGCATGGGCGGCGTCGGCCATGATGTCGGGTCGGCGGGCCCGGGCGGCCAGGGCGGCGTCGACGACGGCGAGAGGTCGATGGCCGATGCGTTGTTCAGCACGATGTCGATGCCGCCGAAGGTTTCGCGAGTACAGGCGATCGCTGCGACGACGGCGTCGGCGTCACGGATGTCTCCGACGATGGGTAGCGCGCGCCCGCCCGCCTCCGTGATCTGTTGTGCCGCAGTGTGTATGGTCCCGTCAAGTTTGGGATGCGGTTCGTCGGTCTTGGCGATCGGCGCCACGTTTGCACCGTCGCGCGCGGCGCGCAGTGCGATGGCCAAACCGATGCCGCGACTGCCGCCGGACATGATGATCGTCTTGCCTGCCAGTGAACTCATCGCATGTGTCCGTTCGAAACGGGGCAGGGCAGTTCATCGAGCCGGGGGCGCGAGATGCCATCTGCCGCAGTGTATTTGTGTGGTGCACTCGTTCGGCCGAGGCTGCGGCATTGTCGATGGAGCCGGTGACAACTTCGGTGCGTCCTGGTTGTTCGCCGGTACAAGCGGTCGTGGGTGCCTGCGACCGCCACCCGAGGCCCAACGGGTGGGCATCCCGGACGGCGACCGGCCGGGGACAGCGCGGCATGGCGGTTGCCTAGGCGCACCCGCGCGGGCCTATGCCTAGCCCTCTGGCCCCGGCCGGCCGGTGAGGACTACGGTCAACCCATGAAGCGGCTTTCGAGTGTCGATGCGGCGTTTTGGTCTGCGGAAACCGCGGGCTGGCATATGCATGTCGGTGCGCTGGCGATTTGCGATCCCGGCACCTCACCCGACTACAGCTTCCATCGACTCCGGGAACTGCTGATCGAGCGACTCCCCGAGTTGCCGCAGTTGCGCTGGCGGGTCACCGGTTCCCCGCTCGGGCTGGACCGCCCGTGGTTCGTCGAGGATGAGGAACTCGACATCGACTTCCACGTCCGCCGCATCGGTGTCCCCGCTCCCGGTGAGCGCCGCGAGCTCGAGGAACTCGTGGGCCGCCTGATGTCCTACAAGCTGGACCGCTCGCGGCCGCTGTGGGAACTGTGGGTCATCGAGGGTGTCAGCGGCGGCCGGATTGCGACGCTGACCAAGATGCACCACGCCATCGTCGACGGGGTGTCCGGGGCCGGGCTGGGCGAAATCCTGTTGGACATCACCCCGGAACCTCGGCCGCCGCAAGAGGAGACGGTGGGATCACTGGTGGGATTCCAGCTCCCGGGCTTGGAGCGGCGCGCGTTGGGTGCGCTGTTCAACGTCGGAATCATGACGCCCTTTCGAATCACCCGGCTGGTCGAGCAGACCCTGCGTCAGCAGGTCGCCAAATTGGGCGTCAGTGCCAAGCCGCCGGGCTATTTCGAGGCGCCCAAGACCCGCTTCAACGCGAGCGTCTCGCCGCACCGGCGGATCACCGGCTGTCGCGTCGAGCTCGCCCGCGTCAAAGCCGTCAAGGACGCTTTCGGGGTGAAGCTCAACGATGTGGTACTCGCACTCGTGGCCGGGGCCGCCCGCGAATACCTGCAGAAGCGCGGCGAACTGCCGGCCAAACCGCTCATTGCGCAGATCCCCGTATCCACCCGCACCGACGAGACCGCCAGCGAAGTCGGCAACAAGATCAGCTCGATGACGGCATCCCTTGCCACCGACGTGGAGGAACCCGGCGAGCGGCTGCGCGCCATCCACGAAAGCACGCAAAGCGCCAAAGAAATGGCCAAGGCGCTATCGGCGCATCAGATCATGGGGCTGACGGAGACGACGCCGCCCGGGCTGCTGCAGCTCGCCGCGCGTGCCTACACGGCCACCGGGCTGTCGCACAACCTGGCGCCCATCAACCTGGTCGTTTCCAATGTCCCCGGCCCGCCCTTCCCGCTGTATATGGCGGGCGCCAAACTTGATTCGCTGGTTCCGCTTGGGCCGCCGGTGATGGACGTCGCGCTGAACATCACGTGTTTCTCCTACCAGGACTACTTGGACTTCGGGTTTGTCACCACGCCGGAAGTGGCGAACGACATCGACGAGATGGCCGATGCGATCGAGCCGGCGCTGGCCGAACTTGAGCAGGCGATGGATGCCCAGTAAGGGACTGGGCTGATTTTCTCCTTCGCGAGCGGAGCGGCACCGCGAAATCTCTCGGATCTTTTCGCACACTGGCGTTGCGCTCGCGAGAATCGGCGCCGTCCTAGCCTGGGGGCGGCGGGTTCGTCACGTATACCCAGGACAAAAACCGGGCGACGGCCTCGGCGGTCTGGTGTGCGCGTGGTGAGCCGAAGATGTCGAACGCGTGCTGGGCGTTGGGCAAGTCGGCGTAGGCGACCGGGGACTTCGACACAGCCCGCAGTTGCTCGGCGAACTCCCGGGCTTCGGCGACGGGGATCAGCGAGTCGTCTTGGCCGTGTAAGACGAAGAACGGCGGCGCTTCGGCGTGCAGGTACTGGATCGGCGAGGCGTCGACGAAGACTTCCCGGTGCGTGCTGAGTTTCCGTTTCATCACGAACATCTCGAGTACCCGGACAAACTCGCGGCGCCCCTCGCCGTCGGTGGTGAACAGGTCGTAGCGCCCGTAGACCGGAACCGCGGCGACCACCGAGGTATCGGCGTCTTCGAAGCCCGGCTGAAACTTCGGGTCGCCGGCGGTCAGCGCCGCCAACGCGGACAGGTGGCCGCCGGCCGACCCTCCGCTGATCGCGACGAAGGCGGGATCACCGCCGTAGGCGGCGATGTTCTCCTTGACCCAGGCCAGCGCACGTTTGACGTCGACGATGTGATCGGGCCAGGTGTGTCGCGGGCTGACCCGATAGTTCAGCGACACGCACACCCACCCGCGGGCGGCAAGGTGGCTCATCAACGGATACCCCTGCGGGCGGCGCCATCCGAGCATCCAAGCGCCCCCGGGTACCTGAACCAGCACGGGCGCCTTGCCGTCGCGGGGCAGGTCGCGGCGGCGCCAAATGTCGGCGAGGTTGGCTCGGCCGTGCGGGCCGTAGCGCACGACGTTAGTCTTCTCGACGTACAGGCGCCGCGAGATGTAGGAACGCATCGGGAGACTGCGCCGTCCGCTGCGCGTCGGCTGGTTAGGCAGGGCGGCCAGTTCCTCGGCGTACTCGGGCCCAAGCTCCTCGCGTAGCCCCTCCTCCAGGACGGGGCCCGGGGTGGTCACCCCGCGGCGGCGGATCACCACCAGGATTGCCCAGCCAGCGGCCGTCAGGGCCAGAGCCGCCTTGCCCTTGGCACCGGCGAAGTCGCCGCGACGGCCGCGGCGGATCGCGTCCAGGACCGATGCGGTCAAATAGATCTCGGGTACTTCCGACGTTGGCCAGCCCAACCAGAACACCTGCACCGAGGCATAGGGGTTGCGCGTGAGCGGCCGTAATCCGTTGGCGGCATTGAGAAATTCCGCTGTCGCGCGGGTCAGCGGTCGTGGGCGCCAGGAACTTATACGCCGCCGCGCCGAGAGCCGCGGCACCATTAGCCGGTGATCCGCGAGTGCAGTTCGGCGCGCACGATCTTGCCGGTGCTGCCGCGCGGAAGCTCGTCGAGGACCAAGATTTCCCGCGGCACTTTGTAATTGGCCAGGTTCTCCCGAACGTATTGCTTGAGCGTCTCGGAGTTGGCCGTGCCGCCGGGCTCCAACACCACGAAGGCGGCCAACCGCTGGCCGTACTGCTCGTCGTCCACCCCGATCACCGCGGCCTCGGCCACCTCTGGGTGCGTTGCCAGCGTCTTCTCCACCTCGATCGGGTAGACGTTCTCGCCGCCGGACACGATCATCTCGTCGTCGCGCCCTACGACGAACAGGCGTCCCGCTTCGTCGAGGTAGCCCACGTCGCCCGAGGACATGAACCCGGCGTGGAAATCCTTTGTGTTGCCTGATGTATAGCCGTCGAACTGGGTGTCATTGTGGACGTAGATGCTGCCGACCTCGCCGGTAGGCACCTCCTTGAATTCCTGGTCCAGGATCCGGATTTCGGTTCCGCCCGCGGGCCGGCCCGCGGTGTCGGGTGCGATCCGCAAGTCCGCCGGCGTTGCGGTGGCGATCATGCCGGCCTCGGTGGCGTTGTAGTTGTTGTAGATCACGTCGCCGAACTGATCCATGAACGCAATCACGACGTCGGGCCGCATCCGCGAACCCGATGCGGTGGCGAACCGTAATGACCGGCCGCTGTAGCGGTTTCGGACCTCGGGGGGCAGATCCATGATGCGGTCGAACATCACCGGAACCACCACGAGGCCGGCCGCCTGGTGGCGGTCGACGAGCTCCAGCGTCGCCTCGGGGTCGAATTTGCGTCGGGTGATTATCGTGCAGGCCATCGCCGTCGCGAACACCAGCTGCGAAAAGCCCCAGGCGTGGAACATCGGCGCCACAATCACTATCGGCTCCTCGGCCCGCCACGGCGTGCGGTCCAGGATCGCCTTGAGCGTGCCAATTCCGGCGCCACCGCCGGAGTGCGTGGCGCCCTTGGGCGTTCCGGTGGTTCCCGACGTCAGCAGGATCAGCCTGCCCTTCCGGTCGCCGCGCTTCGGCCGCTGCCCGGCATGGGCGGTGATGAGTTGCTCGAGGCTTTTAAGGGTCAGTTTGTCCGGCTGATCGGCCCACGCCACAATGCGTGTGGCGTTGGGCTTTTCGGCAAACGCGCGGTCCACCGTCGCGGTGAATTCCTCGTCATAGATGACGGTGTCGACGTTCTCCCGGGCAACGACGTCGGCCAGCGCGGGACCTGCGAACGACGTGTTGAGCAACAAAGCGTCGGCGCCGATCCGGCTTGCGGCCACCAGCGCCTCGATGAAGCCGCGATGGTTGCGGCACATGATCCCAATGGATTTCGGTGTCCCCGCCGGCCCGGCGGGCAGCACCTGCAGCGCGGCGGCCAGCGCATCGCACCGTTCGTCGAGCTGTCGCCAGGTCAACGTGCCGAGTTCATCGACGAGGCCGGGTCGGTCCGGGCAGCGCTGGGCAGCACTGGCGAAGCCCGCGGTGATGCTCATGCCTTCGCGACGCATCGCGGCAGCGATCCGCAGGTAGCGATCCGGTCGCATCGGTGCGATCAATCCGGCGCGCCGCAGGGTGCGAATCATGTCCAGCGCCTGGCTCATACCGGTCTCCTTAACTCAGCCAAGAATCGGGAAATGGCGCTTAGCGGCGAGCTCGTCCAGGCCCCGCTGCATCACCGAGCGCACGTGCTCGTCGACCTCGTCGATGTCGGGGTCCTCGCCGAACTGCGCGGTGATGTCGATGGGCTCCAGCACCTGCGTCACGATCTTGGTGGGCAGCGGCACGTTGGGCGGGATCGCGGCGCTGAACCCGAAGGGGAAGCCGAACGAGAGCGGCAGGATGTCGCTGCGCAGCAGCCGCTTCAGCCCCAGTCGCTCGGCCAGCCAGGTGCCGCGGGACAGGTAGAGCTGGGTCTGCTGGCCGCCGATCGACACCGCGGGCACGATCGGCACACCGGCAGCTATCGCCGTGCTGACGTAGCCCTTGCGTCCGTTGAAGTCGATGACGTTCTCCGACAACGTGGGCCGGTATGCGTCGTAGTCGCCGCCGGGGAATACCACCACGACGCCGCCGGACCGCAGTGCAGTGGCGGCGTTCTCGCGGTTGGCGCGGATGTATCCGGTACGCCGGAAGAATGGCCCGGTCGGGCCCATGAAGAGGATGTCGTGGCTCAGCGTGTAGACCGGCCGGTCGTAGCCGAACTTGTCGTAGAAGTCGACGCTGAATATCGGGACGTCCATCGGAAACATGCCGCCGGAGTGATTGCCGACCACCAGCGCTCCGCCGGGCGGGAAGGAGTCCAGCCCATGCACCTCGGATCGGAAGTACGTCTTGAGGATCGGGCGCATCACGCCCATGAGGCGTTGGGTCAGGCCGGGGTCGAACTTGGCGATGTCCCCTTTGCCCGGGCTGTCTGGGCTGTCGGTCACGTTGCTCCCTTGAGCTCTCGAAGGCTGCATTGCCACGTCGAGTCTCTAGATGGTAGCGACAGCGTTTCCTCTTTGGGGCGGCACATAACCAATCGCCGACGAATCGCCGACGGCGCCGGGCTCGATCGGCCGCCGAAGCCCCCAATCACCGACTTGGCACTAAAGAATCCTTAAAGGCCCGAATGCGATTCTGATCGCACCCCAGGAAAATTCGGGATTAAGCCGGGGGCGAGGTCCGGCCAGGTCGCACAACGCCGGCGCGTCCGCACACCCGCAACTGCCCGAGTCGGCCTGTTGCCCTAGGGGGCTAAGGAGAAGCCCGTGTCTTTTGTGACCACCGAACCAGTAATGCTCCCCGCGGCTGCTGAAACTGAATAATCTTCAAAAATCCCACAATGCGGGATACATGCTCTGCATCCCAAGATTGTTGCTTGACAATGGATTTGGTGCGGCCCTACGCTTTCCCGTATTACGGCATAAAGATCCCGTATCACAGGAACAAAGGATGAATCGTGAGTACTCCACAGCTGCAGTCGAACGTCATCCGCCCTGCCGAATATCTCGACCCGCCGATCGTCCCGGTCGAGAACGCCGACGCCCACCGCCGGAGATCGGGCCGGGTGGGCACGACTGGTTGGAGTGAAGAAACGGTGCGCGATCCCCTTGAAGGACAAGGCGCGAGCGGCAGCGGCATCCACGCCATCGCCCGCGCCGCAGAACTGTTGCGGCTGTTGCATGCTCACCCCGGCGGCCTCAGCCAGCCCGAGGTCGGCGAGCGGTTGGGCATGCCGCGCTCCACGGTGAGCCGACTGCTCAACTCCTTGGTCGACGAAGGTCTGGTGACCTTGCGCGCGACCCGGGGACCGTATCAACTGGGTCCCGAGATGGGGCGCATGGCCCGCACGGTTCGGCTCAGCCTGGTCATGGATGTGCATCCGTTTTTGGAGGAGTTGTCACGCCAACTCAACGAGACCGTGGACTTGTCGATCCTGGAAGGAGATCGCGTGACCTTCCTCGACCAAGTCACCTCGTGCCACCGGTTGCGCGCGGTCAGCGCGGTGGGCGAATCGTTTCCGCTGCACTGCTCCGCCAACGGAAAAGCGCTCCTGGCCACCCTGCCGCCCGCGCGGCGGGCCGAGGCACTGCCGGGTCGACTGACCCGGCTGACTGCGAACACGATCACTAACGCCGCGCAACTCTGCAGGGAACTGACGCTTGTCGCACTACACGGCGTTGCGTTCGACCGCGAGGAGCAGACCGCGGGTGTTTGCGCGGTGGGCGCGGCGTTGGCGGGGGTGCCCGACCAAGTGGTGGCCGTCAGTGTGCCTGTTCCGGCGCAACGGTTCTATGGCCGCGAACGGGAACTTGCCCGGGCCGTGCGGGCCTGGGTCGAGAACGTGAACGCCCGGTTGGGCAACCTTGCCGGCGGAGGGGCGGGCGAAGGAGGTGCGGAGCTCACGGAACTGTCACCGCCGCCGCGGCCGGGACTCAATCACGGCAAAAACGGACACCGGAAAATCGATACCGAGCAAATCAACCGCGCGGAGATGTCCGGCCTCACAGCGCCCAATCGAGAACCGCGCCGCGGTCTTCATCGGCACCACCAGCCGTACGCGGCCCAAACACACCCAAAGACTTTCAACCAGGTTCGGCAATACCCGGCGCCCCGGTAGGGCATCGCCGCTTGCTTCCGAGCTGGCGATCACCGTCTGGTAGTCGTCGATTCGGTCGCCGATGCGCAGGAGGCTCTGGGTGAGCCGGCGCCGAAATTATTCGGCCTGAAGCCGATCCGCCGTCGCGGGCGCGTGGGCGGAGTGATTGACCAGGATGTGGACCGCGCCGCGTCGAGTTGTACGGACGCCGCGATACCGCGCTCCGGTCGACCGATGGTCGGCGAGGGCATGCGACCTGTGCGCGTTCATCGGGGAGGCGTCCATTTCCTCACTCTCAGGCGGCTTTTCGTGTTCGACTTGCAAGAACGATAGCGTGCCTTCGTGAATTGACACCATGTGGGCCGACAATGAATCTCGGGCAAGGTGTTGTGCGGCCAGCACAAAACCGGGCTCATGGGCCTACCGCCACTGACATGTATCCCTCGGTGGCCGCCATCCTTCGGCGGGGGAGACCGGTCAGCGAATGTGCCTGTCCGGCAACACAAGAACCGCTGGTTGCATCGCTCGGTCGGGCGCGGTAGCGCCGGCGCGCGGACTCGCCCGACGGAACAGCCTTCCGCGCGACCCCTCGTACGCTACGGATGCTTCCTCGGTGCTACCCCGCCGGGCGTTGAGGCCCTCCCGGACCGCAACCCGCGCCCTCCGAGAGATCGGGGCCCTACTCCGGGGGACGGGGGGCGGACCGCCGCTGCAGGTCGTCGAGCAGCCCCTCGAAAATCTGCAAGTCCTGTTCTTCGATGCGCGTCATGCGCCGGAAGGTCCATGCGTACTCGACATCGCCGCTGGCTTCAAAGAGGGCGGTCACCCTCCGGTATCTCTCGATCCGGTGGTCGATCCGCCGGCAGATCTGGTCGAGCAGCTGCTGAAGGTCGGCGGGCGGGCACTGCTCCGCCATCTCGGCGAATGCCTGAACATGTTGCGGTTGTTGGGTATTCGCCAGTGGTTCGTTGTGCGTTGGCGCGCTCACCGGCGCCGGGGGACGGCGGGAAGCGCGCTTGCACAGTAAACCGACGAAGTCCATTTCGTATCCCTCTCCAGCGGAAGCCTTTCGTGTCTGGCGCGGCAACCGTAACGCGGCGAATCCGGCTGGCACCACGTGCGCTCACGATGAAGCTCGGGATAGCTTTTGTGCGGGTAGCACGAACAGCTTGCGTGCGGGCCTACTCGTTTCCCGCGCGCAGCACCGCCGGACCCATCCACCTGCAGGCTTCCAAGGCCACCTGCACCCGAAACACGGCATCGGGATCATCAAAGCTCTGTTCGCAGAGCTCCATGGCCTGGGCTACTCGGTACTGGATTGTATTGCGGTGCAATATCATAGCTTCAGCTGTCGCCACGTAACTGCGGTTGTGGGCCAAAAACTCGCGCAGCGTGTCGCGCAGCCACTTACCGCGCTCGTCGTCAACGCCAAGCTCACCCAGCACATCGATGGTGAAGCGCCGCATCTCGCCAGTTTCGTTGGCCATCAATGCTATTGGTGCGACCTCGGCATAGAAAACCACTCGATCGCTGGGGCGGTCTCCGCCGGAAAGGGCCACCGCCCTCACCCGTTCGGCCTGTTTCAGCGATGCCCGGAAGCCCTGCAACCCCTCCTCCACGCGACCGCACGCCAGGTGCGCCCGGATGCCTGCCGACTCGAATGCGGCCCGCACGCGCGCCCGGATCTGGGCCCGCCCCTTCGGGGGTGTTCGGACCGTGAACCAAAGCCGAGCCTCTCGGTCGTCGCTCGGCACCATCAACGAACGCGCAGCGGGGCCCAGCTCAGCGGCCAGCAAGGAGCGAACTTGATCAAACAAGGCCACCACGTCGCGGCTGGCTACCGACGGATCGACCACCAACACCCCCGCCACGTGCGAACCGTCGAATCGATAGCGCAACGCCTTTTCGGCCCGCTTGACGTCGATTGGCCCACCGGCGAGCACGTCGCTGACCCACCGCTGCTCCAGGCCGCCGCGGCGGCTGACCCAGCGATCGTGCTCCAGCTCGTAGGCGATGGTGAGCTGGTCGGCCACCAAGTCGATGAAGTGGTTCGCCCGATTCACCAGTTCGGTGATCGTCGGCACCCGCTGTGCGGGCTCGAGCAGCGATACGAACCCCATCGCCACCTCTAAGAACCGCGCCTGGCCGATCCGGTGCGCCCGAACCAGCGCCGACAGCGGGACGTTGCGTTGCGCGGCCGCACGAGCGTAGTCCAGCGCGGCCGCCGGCGCGTCGGGCAAGTGGTCCCATAGTCCCTGATCCAGATACTCGATTCCCGCGTCGAAGTTCTCGGTGATGCTCGCCTTCCAGAGATCCAGCATCCGGCCGTCGTGATTCAGCCCGCGAATCTCCGCCTGCATGGTGTGGAACACCTCGGGGATGAAGTCATCGCGGATGGAGTTCATCTGGTGGGCGATCATCGAAATGGACCCGATGTCAGCCCTAGTCGACTTGCTAGCCACCTTGGCATCTCCTCCACCGCCGCGCCGTGTTCGATTGCGCCGGTGCGCGCACAATGCTTGCAGCGGCATGCCCAAGTGTGCGCTCAACCCGGGCGCGTGGCGGGTATGGGATCGTGACGACTCGCCGGCCGCTTAAGGCGCGGCCGCCGCGACCATGGCGGTCCCGCGCAGCCGTTCCCCGGCGCCCGGAGTGGGGGAGCAGTTGTGGGCCCGCTCCTCCGGGTTGGGATCGGCACGGTTCGGTAGAGCACAACCACGTTGCGGGACGAGGGAATGACATAACCGATTCGCATTCGGTCCGGCGGCGATAACGCCCTCGCGGCCAGGCTTGCTGAGATAGCATCCACAGCTCGAGGTATTGGCGGGTGAGCGTGGGGGGTTTGTGGGGATGGCCGGGGGTAGCGCGGTGTCGTTTCTGAGCGCGGCGCCGGAGTTGATGACTGCGGCGGCTTCGGACTTGGGGGCCGTCGGCTCGGCGCTGCGAGAGGCCCACGCGGCGGCGGCGGGCGCGACCACGCGTGTGGCGGCCGCGGCCGCCGATGAGGTGTCGACGGCCATTGCGTCGCTGTTCAGTGGCCACGCCGCGGAATTCCAGGCGCTCAGCGCGCAGGCCGCGGCGTTTCACGACCAATTCGTGCGTGCCCTCAGCACGAGCGCGGGCCGATATGCCGGCGGCGAGGCCGCCAATGCGACGCTGCTACAGCAGCTGCAGCAGGACGCTCTCGACGTGGTGAATGCGCCGACGCAGGCGTTGCTGGGTCGCCCGTTGATCGGTACCGCCGGGGGGTCGAGCGGAGCGGCGGGTGGCGCCGCTACGACGCTTACACCGCTCGTAACGCTTAGCCGCGGAACGGTTTTGGTCGTGGGCTCCACCGGAGACTCACAACCGGGTTTCGGGTTTATGAACCAGGTCTACAACCTCTACGCCTCGTCCAAGTTCCCGGGGTATTCGCTATTCAGCGTGTTTACCCCCGCGCAGTTGCGGCCGTTCATCGGGACCCTGGGCTTTGACCAGTCGGTGGCCCAGGGGGCCGCCGATCTGCACGCCGCGATCATGGCCCAGTACAACGCCGGACAAAACAGCGTCGTGCTGGGCTTCTCCCAAGGCTCCACGGTGGCCAGCATGGAAATGCGGTACCTCGAAACCCTGCCGCTCAGCGCCAGGCCCCCTGTTGACCAGCTATCCTTCGTGCTGCTCGGCGATCCCAGCAACCCCAACGGGGGCCTCCTTGCCCGGCTTCCCGGCGTGTTCCTTGAGTCGCTCGGATTAACGTTCAGCGGCGCTACTCCGGACAATGTGTACCCAACCACCATCTACACGATTCAATACGACGGATTTGCCGACTTCCCGCGGTATCCGCTGAACGTCGTGGCGGACCTCAACGCGGTCATGGGCATTTATTACGCGCACGGTAATTATGCGGGGCTCACGCCCGCTCAGGTTGCCACGGGTGTGCTCCAACCGGTGTCTCCGGCGGACACCGACACCAGCTACATTCTGATTCCCAACCAGAATCTGCCATTGCTGCAGGCGCTGCACTTACCCCAACCGGTGCAGGATCTCATCGAGCCCGACCTGCGGGTGATCATCGAGCTGGGCTACGACCGAGCCGGTTACGCCGATGTGCCCAGCCCGGTCGGGCTGTTTCCGACGCACCTCAACGCGGGGGCGGTCGCCCACGACCTCACCCAGGGGGCTGTGCAGGGAGTCAACGCCGCGCTGGCTGACGAGGGGTTTGCGCCGTTACCGACGTTCCCGCAACTGCCGAACCTGCCGTTCACGTCGGACCTGTCGAACGTGTCGAACCTGTCGAACGCCTTGCCGGCCCTGCCGGCCCTGCACGCCCTGCCGGCCCTGCCGGCCCTGCCGAGCCTGTCGCAGATTCTGCCGGCCACAGTCCATGTTCCGCCGCAGATCGCCGCCGCCATCGAAGGGCCGCTCGATCACCTCGACGGCCTGCTCAATACCGCGATCAACGACCAACTCGATCCCGCCATAACCTCGGGCATCGCATCGGCCAGTGAGTCGCTGTCGGCCACCCTGGCCAGTCAGGGCGCTTCCGCTCAGGTCACCAACGCCATCCACATCGGCGCCCAGCTCTTGCCGGTATTGGTCGAAGGGCCGGGCATCCTGTTGACGGCCAATGCCCAATACTTGGTGAACGCCATCGAGGATTTGGCCGCCGGTTCGCTCGGCGGGTTCGTGCAGAACCTTCAACTCATTCCGGCCGCGGACCTAACCCTGATAGTGCTTGCACTTGGGTTTGGGGCTGCGGCGGGTCCGGCCATCGTCTCCGGCAATGGGTTTCCGCTTTAATTAGTGCTTATCTTGTAGGGCGTCTTGTAGGGCGTCCTGTAGGGCCACCGAATACCTGACGCAGGTAATCGCGGCAGCGGGTTGGAGGCATACCGGGAAGTGTTCGGCGTAGCGGTCGTTGCGGGTGCGCAGGCGCCCCCAGGCGGTGGACCAGCGGATGGCGTCACCATCCGCTGTGACACGGTGACATGCCCGCCGAGATCTTCTGGTCGCTCTCGAGATCCCTTGTCCCCCAGAGAATTTCACACTGTCGCCAAACGGGAGTGAGGCCACCATGGGATTCATGTCACCGGAGCTTCCGGACGTCGACGTCGACAGCTGGCTTACCCTGCCACGGGCAACGCGGCTGCAAATCGTCACCCGGCACTGGGTCGAGAAGGGCTTCGGCACGCCCTACGCGGTGTATCTGCTGTACCTGATCAAGATCGGCATCTACATCGCCGCTCCCGCCGCGATCATCTCGCTGACCCCCGGGTTGGGCGGGCTGGGCCGCATCGGCGACTGGTGGACTCAACCGATCGTGTACCAGAAGGTCATCGTCTTTACCCTGCTGTTCGAGGTCCTGGGGCTCGGCTGCGGATCCGGTCCGCTCACCGGCCGGTTCCTGCCGCCGATCGGCGGAATCCTTTATTGGCTGCGGCCCAACACGATTCGACTGCCCGCCTGGCCGGGCAAGGTTCCGTTCACCAGCGGTGACACCCGCTCCGTTTTCGATGTCACGCTCTACGCCATCGTCTTGATCGGCGGGGTGTGGGCGCTGCTTTCGCCCGGGCACGGCGGGCCCGTGACCGCGACCGGCGACGTCGGACTGATCGACCCCGTTGCGGTGGTGCCGACGATCATCGCCCTCGCGGTGTTGGGGCTGCGCGACAAGACCATCTTCCTTGCGGCCCGCGGCGAACACTACTGGCTGAAGCTCTTCGTGTTCTTCTTCCCGTTCGTCGATCAGATCGCCGCGTACAAACTCATCATGCTCGCGCTGTGGTGGGGAGCGGCGACTTCCAAGCTCAATCACCATTTCCCGTACGTCGTTTCGGTCATGACGAGCAACAACGCGCTGTTGCGGAGCCGGTTGTTCAACCGGGTCAAGCGCCTGCTCTACCTTGACCCGGTCAACGACCTACGCCCGTCGGTGGTGCCGAAGCTGATGGCCCATGTCGGCGGCACCACGGCGGAATTCGTGGTTCCGACCGTCCTGGTGTTCGTCGCCGGCGGTGAACCATGGCGGTGGTTCCTTATCGGGTTCATGGTGCTGTTCCACCTCAACATCCTGTCGAACCTCCCGATGGGGGTCCCGTTGGAGTGGAACGTGTTCTTCATCTTCTCGCTCTTCTACCTCTTCGGGCACTACGGCGCGATTCGGGCCACCGACCTTCGCTCGCCGGTGCTACTGGCCATCATCATCGTTGCGGTCGCCATTGTGATCGTGGGAAACCTTTTCCCCGAGAAGATTTCGTTCCTGCCGGCAATGCGCTACTACGCCGGCAACTGGGCGACCAGCCTGTGGTGCTTCCGCGCCGGTGCCGAGGACAAGATCGAGGCTAACGTGGTCAAGAGCTCCGCGCTCGTCGTCAATCAACTGGCCAAGCTCTACGACGCGGCCACCGCCGAAGTGATGTCAGACAAGGTCGCGGCGTTCCGGGCGATGCACACGCACGGCCGGGCGCTGAACGGCCTGCTGCCGCGGGCGTTGGGCGGCGAGGCCAACGAAGCCGACTACCGCGTGCGCGAGGGCGAGGTAGTTGCCGGGCCGCTGGTCGGATGGAACTTCGGCGAAGGGCACCTGCACAACGAGCAGCTCATCGAGGCCGTGCAGCGGCGCTGCCACTTCGAGGACGGCGACGTCCGCGTGATCATCCTCGAGGGCCAGCCGATCCACATCCAAAAGCAGTGGTACCGCATCGTCGACGCCAAGAGCGGCCTGATCGAGGCGGGGTACGTCACGGTCGAGGACATGCTGAGCCGCCAGCCGTGGCCCGAGCCCGGTGACGAGTTCCCTGTCCACATCACCACACAGCACACCGCTCCCGGAGCGCGGTGACCGCTGGGCCGCTCTGTGCCGCCACATCCGTCCGTCAATGCCCACGAACCACGCCTGTCACACATTGTCGTGAGGCCGGACCGCGTTTGCCCGGGTCGCCGCGTGGCCGTTCCGGGGTGAATGTCGCCACTCAGGAGATGACGTGGCGACGGCCGGTTGTTACTGATCTAGGCTGACGACGAGCGGTGCATTAGCCAAGGAACAGACGACCCTGAGAAACGAGGGAGAGACCAGTGACGGTCCGAGTGGGCATCAACGGCTTCGGGCGAATCGGACGCAATTTCTACCGGGCCTTATTGGCTCAGCGCGAGCAGGGTGTCGCCGACATCGAGGTGATTGCCGTCAACGACATCACCGATAACAGCACGCTGGCGCACCTGCTTAAATTCGACTCGATCCTGGGCCGGCTGCCGCACGATGTCAGACTCGAAGGCGAGGACACGATCGTCGTCGGCTCCGCGAAGATCAAGGCGCTCGAGGTCCGCGAGGGCCCGGCGGCCTTGCCGTGGCGTGATCTGGGCATCGACGTCGTCGTCGAATCCACCGGCTTGTTCACCAATGCCGCCAAGGCCAAGGGCCACCTGGAGGCCGGCGCCAAGAAAGTGATCATCTCCGCACCTGCGACCGACCCGGACATCACCATCGTGCTCGGGGTCAACGACGACCAATACGACGGCAGCCAGAACATCATCTCCAACGCGTCGTGCACCACGAATTGCCTCGCCCCAATGGCCAAAGTGCTGCACGACGAGTTCGGCATCGTCAGGGGCCTGATGACCACCATCCACGCCTACACCCAGGACCAGAACCTGCAGGACGCGCCGCACAAGGACCTGCGTCGCGCTCGGGCCGCTGCGCTCAACATCATTCCGACCTCCACCGGCGCCGCCAAGGCCATCGGCCTGGTGATGCCCGAACTGAAGGGCAAGCTCGATGGCTACGCGCTGCGGGTGCCGATCCCCACCGGCTCGGCCACCGACCTGACCGTCGACTTGGCCAAATCCGCCAGCGTCGAGGAAATCAACGCGGTGTTCAAGGCGGCCGCGGAGGGCAGGCTCAAGGGCATTCTGAAGTACTACGATGCGCCGATCGTCTCGAGCGACATCGTCACCGACCCGCACAGTTCGATCTTCGACTCCGGCCTGACCAAGGTGATCGACAACCAGGCCAAAGTGGTGTCGTGGTACGACAACGAGTGGGGCTACTCCAACCGTCTGGTCGATCTGGTCGCGCTGGTCGGCAAGTCGATCTAGCCGTGGCCGTTCATACCCTCAAAGATTTACTGGCGAAGGGTGTTTCGGGTCGCGGCGTGCTGGTGCGCTGCGATCTGAACGTCCCGCTCGACGACGACGGGGCGATCACCGACGCCGGCCGCATCACCGCGTCGGTGCCGACGCTGAAGGCGCTGCTGCGGTCGGGCGCCAAGGTGGTAATCGCCGCACATCTGGGCCGTCCCAAGGGCGCACCGGACCCGAAGCTGTCACTGGCACCGGTCGCCGCGGCGCTCGGCGAAGAGCTGGGCCGGCACGTGCAACTTTCCGGCGATGTCGTCGGGGCCGATGCGCTGGCCCGGGCCGAGGGGCTGACCGACGGCGACGTCCTGCTGTTGGAGAACGTCCGCTTCGATCCGCGGGAGACCAGCAAGGACGACGCGCAGCGACTCGCCCTGGCTCGGCAGCTGGCCGAATTGGTCTCGCCGGGAGGAGCTTTCGTCTCCGACGGCTTCGGGGTGGTGCACCGCAAGCAGGCCTCGGTGTACGACGTCGCGACCCTGCTGCCGCACTACGCCGGCATGCTGGTCGCCGACGAGATCAGGGTGCTGGAACAGTTGACCAGCTCGACCAAACGTCCCTACGCGGTGGTGCTCGGCGGCTCGAAGGTGTCCGACAAGCTGGGCGTCATCGAGTCACTGGCAACCAAAGCCGACAGCATCGTGATCGGCGGCGGCATGTGCTTCACCTTCCTTGCCGCGCAGGGCCATTCGGTAGGAAAGTCGCTGCTCGAAGACGACATGGTCGACACCTGCCGCAGGCTGCTGGACACTTACGTCGACGTGCTGCGGCTTCCCGTTGACATTGTGGTGGCCGAAAAGTTCGCCGCCGATGCATCGCCGCAGACCGTCGCCGCCAACGCGATCCCGGCCGACTTGATGGGGCTGGATATCGGGCCGGGATCGGTCAAACGATTCAGCAGGTTGCTGTCCAACGCCCGGACCATCTTCTGGAACGGCCCGATGGGCGTGTTCGAGTTCCCGGCGTTCGCCGCGGGCACCAAAGGTGTCGCCGAAGCGATCGTCAGCGCGACGCAAAAGGGAGCGTTCAGCGTGGTCGGCGGTGGCGACTCCGCGGCCGCGGTGCACGCGCTCGAACTGCCCGAGGGCAGCGTCTCGCACGTGTCCACCGGCGGCGGCGCGTCGCTGGAATACCTTGAGGGCAAAACACTTCCGGGTCTCGAGGTGTTGAGTCGTGAGCAGCCGAATGGAGGGGACTTGTGAGCCGAAAGCCACTTATCGCCGGCAACTGGAAGATGAACCTCAACCACTTCGAGGCCATCGCGCTGGTGCAGAAGATCGCGTTCGCGCTGCCGGACAAGTACTACGACAAGGTCGACGTCACGGTCCTGCCGCCGTTCACCAATCTGCGCAGCGTGCAGACCCTGGTCGACGGCGACAAGCTGCGGCTGACGTACGGCGCCCAGGACCTGTCCCAGCACGATTCGGGCGCCTACACCGGTGATATCAGCGGCGCCTTCCTGGCCAAGCTGGGCTGCAGCTTCGTCGTCGTCGGGCACTCCGAGCGGCGCACCTACCACAGCGAGGACGACGCGCTGGTCGCTGCCAAAGCGGCCGCCGCGCTCAAGAACGGGCTCACCCCGATCGTGTGTATCGGCGAGCACCTCGACGTCCGGGAGGCGGGCGAGCACGTCAGCCACTGCGAGAACCAACTGCGTGGGTCCCTGGCCGGGCTGTCGGCCGAGCAGACCGGCAACGTCGTCATCGCCTACGAGCCGGTCTGGGCGATTGGAACCGGACGGGTGGCCAGCGCGTCCGATGCTCAGGAGGTGTGCGCGGCGATCCGTAAGGAGTTGGGCTCGCTCGCCTCAACGCAAACTGCCGACACCGTGCGGGTGCTCTACGGCGGTTCGGTGAACGCCAAGAACATCGGCGACATCATCGCGCAGAACGATGTCGACGGCGCCCTGGTCGGCGGGGCGTCGCTGGACGGGGAGCAGTTCGCGACGCTGTCGGCTATCGCCGCCGGCGGGCCGCTCCCCTAAGGCGGCTGACGCGGATCGGCAGTGGGCAGGGTTTGTCGGCCGGCGTTGGCAATGGTCCGGCAGCGGCGCGCGGGCAGTCGAATTGTCACTGGTTCAACGGGTTTGGCCTTCGCGACGGTGATCCATTCGGGTTGGGATTGGCACGGGTATGCAGCACATGACCCAGTCGGGCGCCGCGGAGCTTCTCGGCGGCGGTGGTCCGGCCTTACCGGATCGGCTCGCCCGCGTGCAGCGTGTCAGCTGCGGCATCGAATCGGCAGGCAGATAGGCGACGATGCGCACCCCTCAGTGTCGGTGATAGACCACGGTGAACCGGCCCAGGTTCGTCTCCACCGCCATCGAGCACCATCGAGCCGGTGTGGGGCGATCGGTACCGGACGGTCGGAGAGGCTGCCTACCTACCGTTGTCATCGCGGGGCGCGGGTTGGCTTAGCCGGCAAGATTATTCCGCCGTACTGACCTGAGAGTGGGGTCCCCCCGCCGCAGGCCGCTGGTACGCGACGCCGGAGTAGCTAAGGCGGGCAACTCACCAACGCTTGACGCGCAACTGAACGAGCGAGATACCCAGTAGCCAAGCCCGTGGGTGAAATCAGAGGTTGTCAGCACCTGCTCGCGATACGCTTTGGTCCGCCAATACCTCGACCGCATCCACGGCGGTAGCCGGGTTGCGGTGGTCTGGTCTGGAGGTGTCAAGTGTCGTTGTTGATCGTTGCGCCAGAGTTGCTGGCGACGGCTGCCGGAGATTTGGCGAGTATCGGTTCGACTATTAGCGCCGCCAATGCGGCAGCAGCAGTTCCGACCACAACTGTGCTGCCTACGGCTGCAGATGAAGTGTCTGCCGCTATTGCGCGACTGTTCGGGAATCATGCCCAGAGTTATCAGGCCCTCAGCGCAGACGTGGCGGCGTTTCACAACCAGTTCGTGCGGGCCTTGTCCGCGGGCGGGAGTTCGTATGCGGCCGCCGAGGCGGCCGCCGTCAAACCGATGCAGGCCGCGCTGAACGCGGTGAACGCGCCCGCCCAAGGGCTGTTGGGCCGCCCGCTGTTCGGCAATGGAGTCGATGGCGGGCCAGGGCAGCCCGGCGGTGCCGGCGGGCTGTTGTTCGGCAACGGCGGCTCCGGTGGTGCCGGTGCGGCCGGCCAGCCCGGCGCTGCGGGCGGAAGCGCGGGATTATTCGGCAACGGCGGCGCCGGCGGAGCGGGCGGCACCGGCGCGGCGGGCGGCACCGGCGGCAACGGCGGGCTGTTCTACGGCAATGGCGGAGCCGGCGGGCAGGGCGGGGCCGCCGTGGCGGGCTTCAACGGCGGCAACCCCGGGCACGGGGGGCACGGCGGCACCGCCTATATGTTCGGCGACGGCGGCAACGGTGGGCAGGGGGGCACCGGCCTGGCCGGGGCAAGCGGTGTGAATCCCACCATTAGTGGCGCCGCCGCCGCGACCGGCACCGCGGGCACCGCAGCCGCTGGGCCGGGTTCTCAGCTTGGTGGCGCCGGTGGCACCGGCGCCCCAGGCAATGGCTTTACACCCACCGGTGGTACCGGCGGCCCGGGCGGCAACGCGGCGACGACCACTAGTGGTGACGCTCAGGCCGGGCAGGGCGGTGCCGGCGGGGTCGGCGCCAACGGTGGCGCCGGCGGGCAGGGTGGGGTGGGCAACGGCAACGGCAACGGCACAATTGCCCAAGGGGGTGCAGGCGGGGACGGGGGGGCCGCCCTGGCCATCGGTGGTGTCGGTGGCAATGGCGGCGCCGGCGGGGACGGCCGGGCATACTCCGTCGCGTTCGCCAATGGTGCTGCGGGCGGCAACGGCGGTAGTGGCAACGTGGGCATGTCCGGCGGCATCGGCGGCGCCGGCGGCATCGGGGGTGACGGTGGTCACGGCGGGCTGCTCGCCGGTAATGGCGGTGCGGGTGGTACCGGTGGCGCCGGGGGCATCGGCGGCACCGGCGCCACCGGTGGCGCGGGCGGGGCCGGCGGGGCCAGCGGCAATGGCCAAACCACCGTGGGATCCACGGGTCAAGCGTTAGCTGGCGGCACTGGCGGGACGGGCGGCGCCGGCGGGTCGGGCGGCGCGGGCGGCATCGGTGGAGCGGGCGGTAACGGTGCGGCCGGCGGCCTACTTGTCGGTAACGGCGGCAACGGCGGCGCTGGCGGCGCCGCCGGCTCGGGCGGCTTCGGCGGCATCGGTGGAGTGGGCGGCACCGGTGGTGGCGGCGGTGATGGTACCGGTGCGTTCCAAAGCTTGGGCGGTGCCGGAGGCACCGGCGGTATCGGGGGTGCCGGCGGCGCCGGTGGGGCGGGCGGCGCTGCCAGTTCGGTCGGTGGCTCGGGCGGCACCGGGGGATTTTTCATCGGCAACGCGGGTAGCTCCGGGGCGGCGGGGGGATTCGGTGGTGGCGGCGGCGCCGGTGCAGGCGGGACCGGCGGCGGCGGCGGCGCCGGCGGCACCTTCAACAGCACCGCCGGCACCGGCGGCACTGCCGGCACCGGCGGCGCCAGTGGCGGCGGCGCGGGCGGTGCCGGCGGTGCTGGCACTACCAGCGGAGCCGACGTCGGCGGCACCGGCGGCACCGGCGGCCAAGGCGGCGCCAACGGCGCGCAAGGCCCGCATGGTTAAGCCACTGGGGGCAGCGCCGGCCGTCTCGGTCCGTCGCGGTGGTCGGCCGCGTGCGCACCGCTTGGCGGCTGTTGGCTGATCTGCGCAACCCGGGCAGGGGGACGGAGCCGCTCCGTTCCGCCGCCGGGTCGATACTTCAGCCGTGGGCCAGCGCGATGATCAAGGGAAACAGGACGGCGAACATCAGCACCGCCGCATACATCGCGATCGCGATGCCGACGCCGCTGTCACCCTGCGGTGGGCTGCCCAGCGAACCTGAGCTGTACGCCCAAACCGGTGCCTTGTAATCGATCTCTGTCACCGCGCCGGGGTAGGCGTCGACGACGACGGCGTCGGCCGGCCCGATCCGAGGTGGCAACCAGCAAGGAATGTGGACGTGCACATGGTGCTGGCCCGGCTGCACCGGCACCAACGTGCGGCCCCAGCCTGAGGACGGCGTCTCGTAACCGTCGACGACGATCTTCGGCTTGAACAGCGCGAACGTGAACGCAATCGGATGGAAGCGCGTGGTCACGGCCAGACCCTCGCCGGGCTGGCCGTACCCCTGCGGTCCGTAGGGCTGAGCGCCGGCCTGCTGGGCGGGCGGGTATAGGGGCGGGTAGCAATTCCCGGGCCCTGCCCATATTGCTGGTAGTTCGGACGCTGGCCGTGCTGCGGACGCTGGCCGTGCTGCGGGGCTGGCCGTGCTGCGGGGGCTGGCCCTGCTGCGGGGGCTGGCCCTGCTGCGGCGGCTGGCCCCGGTGTGGGGGCAGTTCGGTGGGTACGGTCCCTATGATGGGGATTGCTCATCGATGGTTCGCGGTCGCCGCTCGCCGTAGGCGGTCAGCTTTTGTACTTGATCAGCAATCCAATCCCGACGATGCACACCACCCAGATGCCGGTGATGAACAGTGTCAACCGGTCCAGGTTCTTCTCCACCACTGTCGAGCCGGACAAGCTTGACTGCACACCCCCGCCGAACAGCGTCGACAGGCCGCCACCCTTCGCGCGGTGCAGCAGCACCAGCAAGACCACCAGCACACTGGTGACAACCAGGGTGATCTTCAGGCCCAGTTCCATGAGCGGCAGCCTACCGGAAGGCCAGTTCACCCCTGTGACTAGCTGGCTGTAGCTCGTGTCAAGGTCATTTGGTGTGTGTTGGGCATCGTCGCCGGTGGTTGCCGGCGTTGAAAGACCTGGCCTGAGTGCGTGATGTGCTGTGAGGAGTGCCTGAGCGCCCACGCTGACTTATGCGACCTCAGCGGTTTGGGTCATCTGGCGTCATTCAGGCTGCTGTGAAGGCGAAGGGCCGGGTGCCTAGCTAGTCTCGGCGTAGCCCCGTAGGGGTCCTCCAGAGCCGGTACGGCATCTGGTCCGGCCCTTCGTCGTCCTTGCAGCCCGGCACTACTGGCCGCCGTTGTGAAGGAGGGCGGTGAGGGGTGGGCTGTTGTCCTCCTGGTGTTGGTCGACGGGTCGGGTTTCCTCACATCCGGGCCAGGATGCGCGGGCTCGTCGCTGTCCACGTCGTTCGTCCTCGCTGCGCTGCGGGCGCTGCAGGTGGACAGCTCCTGCGTCTCCGGCGCCGAGGGCCAGGACCAAGGAAAGCCCATACCCCCAGCCCCGACAGCCGGGCCGGGTCAGCGAACTCCACAGCGACCAGCCGACCAATCTTGGTGCCCAGCACATCAGGCAACGCCCTGGTTAACCCCGGAAATGCGCGGTCGACTTGACCCAGCAGCCGATTCTTCGTCGCAGAGCGGGTGGCGACCCGCTGCGACCGGTGCGTCGCCCAGGCCGCAACCTCCCCGATACCCGCTGCGCGCTCGGTGATCGGCTGGCCCCGCCCCGCCAACGCCAACTCGGTGATCGCCTCCAGATCAATCGCATCGGTCTTTACTCGCCGCCGGCCCGCCGCGCGGCGTTGCTCGGCGACATGGGCCGGATTGAACTCCAAAATCTCCCACCCCACCGGCCACCGATAATCCAACACCGGCCGGTGATAATGCCCAGCCGCCTCGACACCGACGTTGACCCGCGCATCCGACGAGATCACCGCGCTTACCTGCCCCGCAGCAGCCAACAACCCCGACCGAGTCATCGCGAACTCGACCGGCTTCGACACACGACGACGGGCACCATCAGTCACCGAGAGCATCGCCGAGGTCTTGCCGACATCGACGGCAACGACGATCGTGGACGACGTGACTGGAGCAGCATGCACAGACACAACAACACCTCCGGGGCGTGTCAAGAGGACTCGAGCGCGCAAACGCTCCAATCCTCGAAAGGCAACTACTGACAATCCCTTCCTGACACCCCCGGAGGCGTTTGTGAAGGACCAACTCGATCTATATCAGCCGGTTCGACGACAGAGCGGTCCGGCCTAGCCGACCCGGGGACCGCGGTACCGGCCTGGTCGGCCTTTGTCGGTTCGGTTCCTGTCAGGCCGGGAACGGACGCCATCGGCCACCAGAACCACCGCCCCAACCGGGCTCCAATTGTCGGCGTCGTCAGGCTTCGACCTACCAGCGTGTCGAATAGCAGGCCTAGCGCGATTGTGGTTCCGATAGGGATCGTCAGGGATAGTCAGGGATAGTCGAGCATGGTCAGGGCTGGTCAAGGCTGTCAGTAGGTTGACAGCAAACGTAGAGAGGCCGATCGCCCCGCGATGCCCGAGCCACGCGACGATGCCCCAGGCAGCCGCAAATTCAATTCTGACAGCGAGTAGTAGAAGTATCGCCGTAATAGCCGAATGGTAGACCAACAGCGAAATGATAAAAATAACCGCGACACTCGCCATCGTTATTTGATGAGGCTTTCGTCGCCTCCGCAGTGCATATCGTTGACCAGCGCTGGGGGCCGAGTGACGAAGGCTTTGACACCACCGGCGGCGGCAACTGTGCCACGATTTTACGAATCGCTCCGACGGATTTATTTGCCAGAGTTTCGCCCTGTTTAGCGTTGAGATTTACTTGAACGTGGGCAGATTTGCCGTCGGGGCTGGGTACGCCGCAGGTAAGTGAGTCCTCGCAGAAGTCTTGAACATGCTGCACATCTGAATCTTCTTCAAGTTTGCGTAGCACCGCATCGTGGTACTTGCGGGCGTCGTCGCCGAGTGGCTTGTCACGCTCCAAGATGATCATCGGGCTGCTGGCGGAGTTCGATTCAACTGCCCATTCGTGCGTGGCTCACCGCGGTCGCCAATGTTATCGCGGCGGGATGCACGGTTGTGTTGAACGGGAGCTGCTTCGGTGCAGCGCGACCGAACCGGAGTGAAGAATCACGGCGGCCCCGACTCGGGAAGATTCCATGTTTTCTCCCGGTAAACGGCATCTGCGTTCCGGTCTGCGAGAAAACCGGGTTCCTGACGGCACCGCTTTCCGATGGGGAACGGATGGCGGCGGAGCCATCCCGGCATGTGGCTATACCGTCCTGACCGGAGGGCATTTCCCGTGATCGGTGGAATAACCTCCCACTTCGTGGAATCTGGTGCGTGGTAGCACGTTTTTCGATATTCCAATGTGTGATTTGACACAGCCCCTGTTAGCGTGTCGGTGCGCGAGAGCCGAGCCGTCGATCGTAAATGTGAAAGGGCCGCATGTACGCCGAAATGCAACCCATCCGAACACTGGCCGCGACTGGCGGTGCCGCTTGTTCGTCGTCCGCGGCTGCCCCGCTCAGTAGCGGAACGGACGGGCCCAGCAAACGCATTGTGCTGACGCGATACGTAGATGCGAAATCCCTCGATCCGCAGCAGCGAAGCGCCCTGATCGACCAGCTCCACGAGATTTACGGTGAGACGGTCCGCGGTGACTCGCGGGAGGTGTTTGAGGCGCTCGTCTTCGGTGCCACCGGGGTGCGCTTCGCGCTTTTCTACGGCCCGGTCGGCGAACTCGCCGGCTACTCATACGCCGCCACGGAACAAATTGACCATGCTGGTCGCACGTACGCGGTTGTACGCGCGGGTGTGTTCTGCCGGCTGGGCTATCGCGGCGGCCCGTCCAGCATGGCATTCGGCCTAACAAACGGGCTGCGATATAAGTTCCGGCACCCGAGTATTCCGCTCGCGTACCTGACCCGGAGCACGACGCCGGCGGTGTACCGCCTCCTCGCCTCGTTGATGCCGCGGGTTTATCCGAGCCCCAAGTTGCAGACACCGGATCACGTCCTAGCGCTGATCCCGCTGCTCAGTGCGCGGCGGGGGTACGTCCCGGTCGACGGGAATCCATGGGTGGTGCGTGAGGACACCAGCCTGTGCGATCTGTCGCGACTACGCCGGTTGGAGGACGACCCCTATGCACGGTTTTATACGGAGCTCAACCCGCGCTTCGCTGACGGGGAATCGCTGCTGACATGGGTGCCTCTTGACCTGGTCAACACCGCCAGGGGCCTCTTCAACGTGATGCGCAGGCGGTTAGCCCGATGAGTGCGCACACCGGGAGTTGGCGATCGCGGGCGCGCGTTCGGCCGTTTTTGGTCGCGCTAGGCGCGGGCGGGATGTACGGCAGCTGGGCCGCCTTCGTCCACATTCAGTGTGGCCTTGGCGCGGCCGTCGCGCTCTGCGCCGGCTGGACGCAGGTAGGTCTGAGCGTGGTCACCACGCTGGTATTCGCGCTGCTGCTCGAACGACTGTTTCGTTGGCCGTCGAACCCGCTGCACGGGTTCTGCCTGTCGGTTACAGGGTCGTCGGTGCTCGGGGCCGTTTGGTTGGTTTTGGGCCACGAGTTGGCAGGTACGCCGCACATCCTCGAGGCGATCGCGCCTTCCCTGATTATTGGCACCGCATTCGACTTTGCCTACGCCGGCAGGCTGCTCGCACTGGCGAGGCGCGGTGCGGTCACACAGCGGCGCAGCTCCGTCCCGTTGTGGCGCCACGAGCGCCCCGCCCGCAATTTGGACGTGGGACCAGAGGCGGGGCAAGCACCCGCCAGTTGGGGTGGTGCGGACCAGGCCGCCTCCAGTCACCTCGGTGCGGCATAAGGGAGTTCTCACAAGCTCGCTTCGGCTCGGGTCGGCCCGACGCGCGCGCCGCGACGAGACCCCCGATACTGGGACGCATGTCCGAAGCTACCGATACCGCGCTGGATCCGATCGGCGCCGTCCAGCGGACCCAGGTCGGCCGCACGGCGACCGAGCCGATGCGCGCCGACATCAGGCTGCTGGGCACCATCCTGGGCGACACCGTGCGCGAGCAAAACGGCGACGAGGTTTTCGACCTCGTCGAGCGCGCCCGGGTGGAGTCCTTCCGGGTGCGGCGCTCCGAGATCGACCGGGCGGAGATGTCGCGCATGTTCGACGGTATCGACATCCACCTGGCGATCCCGATCATCCGGGCGTTCAGCCATTTCGCGCTGCTGGCCAACGTCGCCGAAGACATCCACCGGGAACGCCGCCGCGGGATTCACGTCGAGGCCGGCGAGCCGCCCCAAGACAGCAGCCTGGCCGCCACATACACGAAACTCGATCTGGCAGAGCTGGATTCGGCCACCGTCGCCGACGCGCTAAAAGGTGCGCTGGTGTCCCCGGTGATCACCGCCCACCCCACCGAGACCCGGCGGCGCACCGTGTTCGTCACCCAGCACCGAATCACCGAGTTGATGCGACTGCGCGCCGACGGGCACACCGAGACCGCCGCCGGCCGCAGCATCGAAGTGGAGTTGCGCCGTCAAGTGCTGACGCTGTGGCAGACCGCGCTGATCCGGCTCTCGCGGCTGAAGATCTCCGACGAGATCGCCGTCGGGCTGCGGTATTACTCGGCCGCGTTGTTCGAGGTGATCCCGCAGGTCAACGCGGAAGTAAGGGAGGCGTTGCGTGCTCGCTGGCCCGACGCCGGCCTGCTGGTGGCGCCCATCCTGCGCCCCGGTTCCTGGATTGGCGGCGACCGGGATGGAAACCCGAACGTGACTGCCGACGTGGTGCGGTTGGCAACCGGTGGCGCCGCGTTCACCGCGCTGGCCCATTACCTCGCCGAACTCACCGACCTCGAGCAGGAGCTCTCGATGTCGGCGCGGCTGATCACCGTCACACCCGAGGTGACCGCGCTGGCGCAGGCGTGCCCCGATGCCGTGCAGCTCGACGAGCCCTACCGGCGCGCGTTGCGGCTGATCCGCGGCCGGCTCACGGCGTCCGCCGCCGTGATCCTGGACCGGCAACCGCAGCACGAGCTGGACCTGGGCGTGTCGCCCTACGGCGGCCCGGCCGAACTGCTGGCCGACCTCGACGCGGTCGACGCTTCGCTGCGCACGCACGGTGCGGTGCTGCTGGCCGACGACAGGCTGGCCCTGTTGCGTGAAGGCGTGCGCGTCTTCGGGTTTCATTTGTCCGGACTGGATATGCGGCAGAACTCCGACGTGCACGAAGAGGTGATCGGCGAGCTGCTGGCGTGGGCCGGGGTGCACCCGGACTACAGCTCGCTGTCCGAAGACGAACGGGTCGAACTGCTGGTGGGTGAACTCGGGACCCGCCGCCCGCTGGTCGGCGACCACGGCGGGTTGTCCGAGCTGGCCCGCGGCGAGCTCGGGGTCGTCGCGGCCGCCGCCCATGCGGTCAAGATCTACGGTCCGGCGGCGGTACCCAACTACATCATCTCGATGTGCCAGTCGGTCTCGGACATCTTGGAGGCCGCGATCCTGCTGAAAGAGGTTGGTCTGCTGGACGCCTCCGGCCCGGAACCCTATTGCCCGGTGGGTATTTCACCGCTGTTCGAGACCATCGACGATCTGCACAACGGTGCGGCGATTCTGCAGGCCATGCTGGACCTTCCGCTCTACCGGGCACTGGTAGCCGCCCGCGGTGAGTCTCAGGAAGTGATGCTCGGCTACTCCGACTCCAACAAAGACGGCGGCTATCTGGCCGCCAGCTGGGCGGTCTACCGGGCCGAGCTCGCCCTGGTCGACGTGGCCCGCAACAACGGAATCCGGTTGCGGCTCTTCCACGGTCGCGGCGGCACCGTCGGCCGCGGCGGCGGCCCCAGCTACCAAGCCATCCTGGCGCAGCCACCCGGGGCGGTGAACGGCTCGCTGCGTTTGACCGAGCAGGGTGAGGTGATCGCCGCCAAATACGCCGAACCGCAGTCGGCACGGCGAAATCTGGAGAGCTTGGTGGCGGCCACGCTGGAGTCGACGCTGCTGGACGTGGAGGGACTGGGCGATGCCGCGGAGCCGGCCTACGCCGTGCTCGACGAGGTGGCCACCCTCGCGCAGCGCGCCTACGCCGAATTGGTGCACGAGACACCGGGTTTCGTCGAGTACTTCAAGGCTTCCACGCCGGTCAGTGAAATCGGCTCGCTCAATATCGGCAGCCGGCCGACCTCGCGCAAGCCCACGCAGTCGATCGCCGACCTGCGCGCCATCCCGTGGGTGCTGGCGTGGAGCCAGTCGCGGGTCATGTTGCCGGGCTGGTACGGCACCGGATCGGCATTCCAGCAGTGGATCGCGGCGGGCCCGGGCGATGAGCGGGTGCAAGTGCTGCATGACCTGTATCAGCGGTGGCCGTTCTTCCGCAGCGTGCTGTCCAACATGGCGCAGGTATTGGCCAAGAGCGACCTCGGACTGGCGGCCCGCTACGCGGAGCTCGTGGACGATGAGTCGTTGCGGCGCAGGGTTTTCGGCAAGATCGCCGACGAGCACCAGCGAACCATCGCGATGCACAAGCTGATCACCGGCCACGACGACCTGCTGGCCGACAACCCGGCGCTGGCCCGCTCGGTGTTCAACCGGTTCCCCTACCTGGAGCCGCTGAACCATCTGCAGGTCGAGTTGCTGCGCCGCTATCGCTCGGGCGACGAGGATGAACTGGTCCAGCGCGGCATCCTGTTGACCATGAACGGCTTGTCCAGCGCCCTGCGCAACAGCGGGTAATAGTCCGGTGGTCGGATCTGGCTCGCCGCTGTGGCCGCTTGGGTGCTGTGCCGTCGTCGCCGCGATTCTGACCGCGGCGGGTTGCATCTGGCTGGGCAAGCGCACCGTGCGCTCGGTGGACGACCACCACAATCAATCGATGGCGCCGTCCATCACCGTCGTCGGGCTGGTCAACGGTGTGCTGCTCGGAGTCACCGTGGTCATCGCCTGGCCGCAGTACTCCTCCGCCGGGGCCATTGTCGCCGAGGAGGCGTCCACGCACGTCATCGTCAGCAGCACCATCGCGCTACCGCTGCGCCTGTTGATGTTGAACGCCTTCGCGCTCGACCACCCGTACGGGGTTGAGCGGGGGATCGCCGCCGCGCCGTTTCGGCACGCGCTAGGAGGTTTTCGACTCGGTGGACCGGGGGACGTAATCAGCTCTCGTAGTTGACCGGACACGGTCCGGCCGCCCGCGCCACACCGCCGATCTGGGCCGGGACGGGTTGCGGATGCGACGTCCAGCCCGGCGTCATCCGGTACGTGAGAAGTAGACGCGTGGTCGCCGCCGTCATGGCCGCCAACGAGAACGGCTGCGCCGGGCAGGAATGGCGGCCGTGTCCGAAGGCCGTCACCAGCATCAGCGAAGGGAGAGCGTCCTTTTCGATCAGCCGGTACCGACTCCACCGATCGGGATCCCAATCCCGCAGGCCCGGGGCCGCGGTCGTGTTGAGCAGGGGCAGCAACGTGGCGATGCTCCAGCCCGGCGGCACCTGATAGGTCACCTCGCCGGTGTCGAACCGGACCGGAGACAGCACGGTGCGCGTCATGATCGAGCGTTGCGCCAGCCGCGTCGACTCGAGTGCGCAACGCTGGGCAAACTCGTTGTCACCCTTACGGACTCGTGCCAGCTCGGATTGGTGTTCAAGTAAGTCCACCATCGCCCAGCCGAGCGCGGCAGCCAGGTTCGACATGGACGCGACGTGGATCAGCGCGACGTCGAGCGCGATCCCGCGCAATCGATCACCGGGCGCTGACGAGGATTCGGCGGCCCAGGCGGTCACGATCCTGCCGAACAGCCCCTGGCCGTCTCGCTGACCGGCGTCGTACCGGCGCACCGCTGCGGCGACGATGTCGGCGACCTCGTCCAGCGCGGCGCGTTCGGCCCGCTTGCCGCTTGCCGCCACCGCCGCCATCCGATCGGGATGGACGAAAGCGTCCGAGCCGTCCAGTGCGTCGAAGGCGCGCACCAGCCTCTCGAAGTCCGCACCGTCGGCCGATCCGGGTCCCGCCCACGAGGACAGCCCCATCCGGTGGCCGAGCCGCCGCGCGAGATCGAAGACATCCACGCAACCGGCCGCCCCCAGCTCCGTAATGGTCTGTTCGAGCGCCCGATCCAGGTTGGCCAGATAGGAAACCACGTTGTCGTGGCGAAACAGCGTGGTCGGCAGGGTGCGACGCCCGGCGAAGATTTCGTCGGGAAGCTTGCGCCGCAACATGAGGTAATCGGCGACCCCCTTGCTGGCCGTTTCCTCGGTGAGCGCGTAGAACGACTCGACTCCCGTGGCGGAGAACGTGAACAGGTAGTGGTCTGGGCCGCTTTCGACGACGAATGTGTCGCCGTGGCGTGCGCGCGCCGCCGCGATCGCGGCGACCGCGTCGCCGACAGGGACGTCCCACGGCAGACCGGTTCCGTCCGCGTACGGCGGAGCGGGCACCGGGTGGGCAACCGGCTGCGCGCCCGCCACGATTTAATGCACGGTCCGGTTCCGCAGCCTGTCCAGCACACCACGCACCGCGTGCTCGGTGACGGACAACGGCGACATCACCGTCTCGCCCACGCTCACGATGTAGTCGATGCGCTCGACGATCGCCTCGACCGGTTCGACGAGCACGATCAGCCGCTTCGCCAGATCGTCCAGGCTGAGCAGCGTGCCCTCCAGATGATCCAGACCGGCCCCGAGGCGCTCCACCGTGGCGTTCAAGGCCGATAGTGAGCTGCTGAGTTCCTCCATGGTCTTGCCCAGGCCGTCGAGCACGTCCTCGACCTGTTCCACCGTCTTGTCGGCATTCAGCGCGGCTTGGGTTAGCGTCTTCACTCGCTGGCGCACGGGCGCGGGGCGAACGGTCTTGTCGGCCATGACGGTCATCCTGCTACGCCTCCGAGCAGTACGCCAGGGTGACCGTCAGCCGGCTTGTCAGCCGGCTCAGTCGGGAAGCTTGGCCGCGGCCGCTTCGTCGAGCAGCCACAGAGTTGTCGACTGCCCGATAGCGCCGGCCGCGGGTACCGAAACCGGGCTGGCGCCACCGATGGCGGCGGCCACCGCATCTGCCTTGGCCGCCCCGGATACCAGCAGCCACGCCTCCCTGGAACGTTGGATAGCGGGCAGCGTCAAGGTGATTCGTTGCGGGGGTGGCTTGGGGGAGTCCTCGACAGCGACCACCATGCGGGTGGTCTCGCGCACCGCCGGGGTGTCGGGGAACAGGGAGTTGATGTGGCCCTCGGGGCCAGCCCCCAGCAGGAAGACATCGAAGTTCGGCGCCGGATCACCGGGTTCGGCGTTGGCGGCCAGGATCTGTTCGTAGGCCAGCGCCGCCGCGTCCAGGTCGCTGCCGAATTCTCCGTCACTGGCGGCCATGGCGTGCACGTTGCTCGACGGGATCGCGACGTGGTCGAGTAGCGTCTCGCGGGCCCGCTTTTCGTTGCGCTCGTCGTCGGACTCGGGGACGTAGCGTTCGTCGCCCCAGAACAGATGCACGCCGGACCAGTCGATCTGCTGTCCGTGTGCGGCGAGATGCTTGAGCAGTGCGATGACGGTGCCACCGCCGGTCAGCACGAGCAACGCCCGCCCCCTGGCCGCGACGGCGACTTGGACCGTATCGATCAGCCGTTGGCCGGCGGCGGCGACCAAGGCTTCGTCGTCGGGGAAAATCTCGACCGTGGTGCTCATATGTACTGCACTTTCTCGATGCCCTGCAGCGCCGCGAAGTAGATCTTGTCGGGATCAAGCCGGCGCATGTCTTCGGCGAGGCATTCGCGGGTTTCCCTGCGCGGCAACGGAACTAGGGCATCCGGCCGACCCGTCCGGCTCAGGGTGGCGGTGCTGCCCTGCTGCGGCCGGCTCAGCGTGATGGTTTCAGATTTGCGTTCGAGTTCGACCTTGAGCGCGCCGACCTGCCGGCGCACCGGCCCGCCTATCCGGCTGGCTAACCAACCCGCCAGCACATCGAGCGCGGGCTCGGTCTGTAAGCCGGAAACCAGCGCGGACTCGATCTCTTCGTGGGGCTTCTGGTCGACCGCGGAGGTGAGCAATGCCCGCCAGTAGGTGATGCGCGCCCAGGACAGATCGGTGTCGCCGGCGGTGTATCCGTCAAGCCGGCTCTTGATCGCCGCCAGCGGGTCGGTGCAATTGGTTGCATCGGTGATTCGCCGAATTGCCAACTTGCCCAGCGGGTCCTGCGCGGGCACCGCCGGAGCCACGTCGGGCCACCATGCCGTGACCGGGATGTCGGGGAGCAGGAAGGGAACGACGACGCTGTCGGCGTGCGCGGCCAGCGGTCCGGAAAGCCGCAGCACGACGACTTCGCCGGCGCCGGCGTCATGGCCGACCCGGACCTGGCCGTCCAGGCCCGCCTGGCCGGCGTCGGCATCGCCGGTCGTCACGACCAAGACGCGGATGGGGTGCTCACGGCTGGCGGCGTTGGCGGCCTCGATCGATTCCTCAAGCAAAGCTTGGCTTTCCGACTTGATGATCAGCGTCCCCACTCGGCCCTGCATGACGACGCCGGCCTCTTCGCGCAGCTCATCGAGCTTCTTGTTGACCGCGGTGGTGCTGGTCTTCAGCATGTCGACTATCAATTGCGCCGCTCCTCCTCATCACTGCGTTCTGCATCGTCGCCGGCGCGCATCACGGCCGCCGCCACTCCCTTCCGGTTCGACGCAACATCTCAAACGCCGAATCCGGGCCCCAGGTGCCCGACTCGTAGGGGTCGGGCTTGCCGTGCGATGCCCAGTAATCGAGCACGGGATCGATTATCTCCCAGGCCAATTCGACCTCCGCGTTGACCGGGAACAGCGATGGCTCACCGAGCAGCACGTCCAGGATCAGCCGCTCGTAAGCCTCGGGGGAGTCCTCGACGAACGCTGAGCCGTAGGAGAAGTCCATGTTGACGTCGCGGACTTCCATCGCGCTGCCCGGGACCTTGGAGCCGAACCGGATAGTGATGCCCTCGTCGGGCTGCACCCGGATGACCAGTGCGTTGGTGCCGAGCTCATCGGTCATGGTGGCGTCGAACGGCAGATGCGGCGCGCGCTTGAAGACCAGCGCGATCTCGGTCACTCTGCGGCCCAATCGTTTTCCGGTCCGCAGGTAGAACGGGACCCCGGCCCAACGGCGGGTGTCGACCTCGAGCGTGATGGCCGCGAAGGTCTCGGTCGAGGAGTCCTTGGCGAAGCCCTCCTCGTCGAGCAGACCGACCACCGGTTCGCCGCCCTGCCAGCCGGCCGCGTACTGGCCGCGGCTGCTGCTCTCGTCGAGCGGCTGCGCGAGTTGGGTCGCCGATAGCACCTTGATCTTCTCGGCTTGCAACGCTTTCGGGTTGAAGCTGACCGGCTCTTCCATCGCGGTCAGTGCGAGCAGCTGAAGCAGGTGGTTCTGGATGACGTCGCGGGCGGCGCCGATCCCGTCGTAGTAACCGCCTCGTCCGCCCAGTCCGATGTCTTCCGCCATGGTGATCTGCACGTGATCGACATAGTGCGCGTTCCAGATCGGGTCCCACAGCTGATTGGCGAAGCGCAGCGCCAGGATGTTCTGGACCGTCTCCTTGCCCAGGTAGTGGTCGATGCGGAACACCGACTCTTCCGGGAACACCGAATTGACCACGTGGTTGAGCTCGCGGGCGCTGTCCAGGTCATGGCCGAAGGGCTTCTCGATGACGACCCGGCTCCACCTGTCTTCCTGCGGCCGGGCCAATCCGGACTTGTGCAGCTGTTCGCACACCACCGGAAACGATTTGGGCGGGATCGCGAGGTAGAAGGCGTGGTTGCCGCCGATGCCACGTTCGGCGTCCAGCTTGTCCAGCGTCTCGGCCAGCCGCCCGAACGCGGCTTCATCGTCGAATTCGCCTCGTACGAAACGCAATCCGTCGGCCATCCGCTCCCAAACCGCCTGCCGGAACGGGGTACGGCAGTGCTGCTTGACGTCATCGAGGATCACCTGCGCGAAGGCGTCGTGATCCCAGTCGCGGCGGGCGAAGCCCACCAGCGAAAAGGACGGTGACAACAGCCCGCGGTTGGCCAGGTCGTAGATGGCCGGTACCACCTTTTTGTGGGCTAGGTCGCCGGTGACGCCGAACAGCACCATGGCACACGGCCCGGGAATTCTGGGTAGTCGCTTGTCTTCCTTGTCCCGTAACGGATTACGCCACTGCGCGGTGTCGGCGCCGGATTTCATTTCGCGGTGGTGTCCAGTTGCTTCTGCGTCTCGCTCAGCAGCTCGGTCCAGGAAGTGATGAACTTCTCGACGCCCTCGCTTTCCAGCACGTCGAACACGTCGGGCAGGTCGATCCCTACCGACGCCAGGGCATCGAACACCTCACGTGCGCCCGCGCCCGCGCCGCTGATGGTGTCACCCGTGATCTCGCCATGATCGGCGACGGCGTCGAGCGTGGGCTCTGGCATGGTGTTCACGGTGTGGGGGGCGACCAGCTCGGTCACGTACAGAGTGTCGGAATAGGCCTTGTTCTTGACCCCGGTCGAGGCCCACAGCGGGCGCTGGACGCGGGCCCCGTCGGCCTTCAGCGCCCCGAAGCGCTCACCGTTGTGGACCTCCTCGTACGCCACGTAGGCCAGTCGGGCGTTGGCGACGCCGGCCTTGCCCCGCAACGCGAGCGCCTCCGGATTTCCGATCGCTTCCAGCCGCTTGTCGATTTCGGTGTCCACCCGGGAGACGAAGAACGAAGCGACTGAATGGATCTTGGACACGTCGTGCCCGGCCTCGCGGGCCTTCTCCAGTCCGGCCAGGTAGGCGTCCATCACCTCGCGGTGCCGCTCGACCGAGAAGATGAGGGTGACGTTGACCGAAATCCCTTCCGCCAGAACGGCGGTGATGGCCGGCAGGCCGGCCTTGGTCGCCGGGATCTTGATCAGCAGGTTCGGCCGGTCGACGATCTTCCACAGCTCGATCGCCTGCGCGACGGTCTTGTCGGTTTCGTGGGCCAGTCGCGGGTCGACCTCGATCGAGACGCGGCCATCGATCCCGTCGGACGACTCCCACTGCGGGGCAAGCACGTCGCACGCGTTGCGGACGTCGTCGGTGGTGACGGTGCGGATGGTGGCGTCCACGTCGGCGCCTCGCTCGGCGAGCTCGCTGATCTGGGCGTCATAGGCGTTGCCGTCGGCGAATGCCTTCTGGAAGATCGACGGGTTGGTGGTCACGCCCACAACGCTTTTCGTGTCGATCAGCTCTTGCAGGTTGCCGGACTTGAGCCGGTCCCGCGACAAGTCGTCCAGCCAGACGGAGACACCCTCAGCGCTCAACGCGGCGAGGTTGGCGTTCTGAGTGCTCATTGGGATAGTCCTTTCTCAGTTATCCACTACTTGCTCCGCGGCGTCGACGACGGCTTCCGGCGTGAAGCCGTATTCGCGGAACAAAGTCTTTGCGTCGGCGGATTCGCCGTAGTGCTCGAGCGAAACAATCCTGCCGGTGTCGCCCACCAATTTGTGCCAGCACTGCGCGATACCGGCCTCGACGGCCACCCGGGCCGACACCGACGGGGGCAGCACGCTGTCGCGGTAGTCTTGCGGCTGCGACTCGAACCATTCCACGCACGGCATCGACACCACCCGCGCCAGAATGTCCTTGTCCGCCAGCAACTTCTGGGCGTCGACCGCGAGCTGGACCTCGGAGCCGGTGGCGATCAGAACAACGTCGGGTTCCTCGCCGCCGTCATCACCCACGATGTAGCCACCCCGGGCGACGCCTTCGGCGCTGGTGCCCTGCAGCACCGGCACACCCTGGCGGGTGAGGATCAGCCCGACCGGACCGCTGCCGTTGCCACGTTCGAGGATCGATCGCCAGGCGTAGGCCGTTTCGTTGGCGTCGGCCGGGCGCACCACCGAGAGGTGCGGGATGGCCCGCAGCGCCGAAAGGTGCTCGATCGGTTGGTGTGTCGGGCCGTCTTCGCCCAGCCCGATCGAGTCGTGCGTCCACACGTAAATGGTGTCGATGTCCATCAACGAGGCCAGCCGGACCGCGCCACGCATGTAGTCCGAGAACTGCAGGAACGTGCCCCCGTAAGCCCGGGTCGGGCCGTGCAGCACGATTCCCGACAGGATCGCGCCCATCGCGTGTTCGCGAACCCCGAAGTGCAGCGTGCGGCCGTACCAGTGGGCGGTATAGTCCTTCGTCGAAATCGACGGCGGGCCAAAGGAGTCCACGCCCTTCATGGTGGTGTTGTTACTGCCCGCCAAGTCGGCGGAACCACCCCACAGCTCGGGCAGCTTCGGTCCCACCGCGGACAGCACCTCGCCGGACGCGGCGCGGGTGGCCAGCGCCTTGGACCCGGGCTCCCAGTACGGGATGTCGGCGTCCCAGCCGTCGGGCAGCTGCTGCGCCAGCAGCCGGTCCAGCAGAGCCTTGCGTTCGGGCTCGCGCTGTGCCCAGGCCTCGAACTCGGGCTTCCAGGTGTCGTGGGCCTCCTTGCCGCGGGTCAGCAGGGCGCGGGTGTGGGCGATGACGTCGTCGCGGACCTCGAACGTCTTTTCCGGGTCGAATCCGAGGATGCGCTTGACGGCGGCGACCTCTTCGTCACCGAGCGCCGCGCCATGCGCCTTGCCGGTGTTCATCAACTTGGGTGCGGGGAAGCCGATGATGGTCCGCAGCGAGATGAACGACGGCTTGTCGGTGACGGCCTTCGCGTTCGCGATCGCCTCCTCGATGCCGACCACGTTCTCCCCGCCCTCGACCTGTTGCACGTGCCAGCCGTAGGCGCGGTAGCGGGCGGCGGTGTCCTCGCAGAGGGCGATGTTGGTGTCGTCCTCGATGGAGATCTGGTTGTGGTCGTAGAACACGATGAGGTTGCCCAGCTGCTGGACCGCCGCCAGCGACGACGCCTCCGACGTGACGCCTTCTTCGATGTCCCCGTCCGAGGCGATCACGTAGATGAAGTGATCGAACGGGCTGGTGCCCGGTTCGGCGTCCGGGTCGAACAGGCCGCGTTCGTAGCGCGATGCCATCGCCATGCCGACCGCGGACGCCAGGCCCTGGCCCAGCGGGCCGGTGGTGATCTCCACGCCCTTGGTGTGACGGAACTCAGGGTGTCCGGGCGTCTTGGAGCCCCAGGTGCGTAGCGACTCGATGTCGGACAGCTCAAGCCCGAAGCCGCCGAGATAGAGCTGGAGATAGATCGTCAGGCTGCTGTGTCCCGCCGACAGCACGAACCGGTCGCGACCCAGCCAATGGGTGTCGTTGGGATCGTGGCGCATGGCGCGCTGGAACAGCGTGTAGGCCAGGGGCGCCAGGCTCATCGCCGTCCCGGGGTGGCCGTTGCCGACCTTTTGGACCGCGTCGGCGGCCAGCACCCGGATGGTGTCGACGGCGGCCGTATCGGTCTCGGTCCAGTCGTCCGGGTGGTGCGGTCGGGTCAGCGTGGAGATCTCTTCGAGAGTGGTCACAGACTCAGTCCTTGCCTCATCAAGCTGATCAATCCTCACCCTAGTGCGCCAGTGCCGGCTATCGCAGTGCAGGATTTCGAATACCCATCGCCGGCCGTTTGAAAATTACGCGGTGGTCGCCGGTGCCTGGCAATCAGTCCCTGATTCGGCGGATAGACTTCCGGTGTTTTGACCCTGCGGGCTTCCCGCCGCAGGCATGCGGTCTACCATCCCCTGTAGTAGATGCTGGCGCGCAGCTGCAACCCCGAGGAGTTATTGCGTGAGCGTTCACGGGCGCGTCGCGCCGAGCCGAATATCTGGCACGGCGCTTGCTTACCTGGCGTTGACCAAGCCGCGGGTCATCGAGCTGCTTTTGGTGACCGCGATACCGGCGATGCTGCTGGCCAACCGCGGCCAGGTGAACCCTCTGTTGATCCTCAACACGCTGGTCGGCGGGATGATGGCCGCCGGCGGCGCCAACACGCTCAACTGTGTGGCCGACGCCGACATCGACAAGCTGATGAAGCGGACCGCTCGGCGCCCGCTGGCGCGGGCCGCGGTGCCAACCCGAAACGCCCTGGTCCTCGGCGTGGCGTTGAGTGTGGGCTCGTTCTTCTGGTTGTGGTGGACGACCAACCTGCTGTCGGGACTGCTGGCCGTCGGCACCGTTTCGTTCTACGTATTCGTCTACACGCTGCTGCTCAAGCGCAGGACGTCGCAAAACGTGGTGTGGGGCGGTGCGGCCGGCTGTATGCCGGTGATGATCGGCTGGTCGGCGGTCACCAACACCATCGGCTGGCCGGCGCTGGCGATGTTCGCGGTCATCTTCTTCTGGACGCCGCCGCACACCTGGGCGTTGGCGATGCGGTACAAGGAGGACTACAAAGCGGCCGGCGTTCCGATGCTGCCGGCCGTGGCGACCGAGCGTCAGGTCACCAGGCAGATCCTGATCTACACCTGGTTGACCGTGCTGGCCACGATGGTGCTTGCGCTCGCGACCGGGTGGCTGTATGCGGCGGTCGCGGCGCTGGCCGGGGCGTGGTTCCTGACGATGGCGCATCAGCTGTACTCCGGTGTTCGGCACGGCGAGCCGGTCAAACCGTTGCGACTCTTCCTGCAGTCGAACAACTACCTGGCGTTGGTGTTCTGCGCGTTGGCCGTCGACTCGGTCCTGGCGCTGCCGACCTTGCTCTGAGCCGATTCCCGCCGGCTCCTCGTAGAACCGCGGCGATTCAAATCCAGAATTTGTGCGCGGCCGCATCCGGCACGCGACGTGGTATCTGTCGAATTGCTCACGGCGACAAGAGGTTCGGGCTCAATGTCGCCCGAACCTCGGGCCATCCAACGCGCGGCCAACCGGCCTGGCCGCTCGCCCGAATTGTTAGACCCCGGGGTGATATCGGATTAGTGTGCAATAGCAGCCTGTTTCAGCCGATCCGCGCGCAGGGAGGAGTGTCTGGCATGACGTTGTTTGTCGTTCAGAACGGCCTGGGGACCTGCTGTGCGGACGTCGGGGTGGTGGAAGCCGAGCTAGCCACGACCGGCTGACGATGAGCGCGCCGATCTGGCTGGCGTCGCCGCCGGAGGTGCATTCGGCCCTCTTAGGCAGCGGTCCGGGTCCGGGGCCGCTGCTGGCGGCGGCCGGGGCTTGGAACCTACTGAGTGCCGAATACGCCTCGGCGGCGGAGGAACTCATCGCGCTGTTGGCCTCGGTGCACGCCGGCGCGTGGGAGGGGCCGAGCGCGGAGTCGTATGTGGCGGCCCACCTGCCGTATCTGGAGTGGCTGACGCGGGCGGCCCTGGCGGGCGCGGTGGCGGCCGTCCAGCACGAGACGGTCGCCGCGGCCTACGGCGCCGCGTTGGCGGCGATGCCGACGCTGGCCGAGCTGGCCGGCAACCATACCGTTCACGCGGTTTTGACGGCGACCAATTTTTTCGGGATCAACACCATCCCGATCGCGCTCAACGAGGCCGATTACCTCCGAATGTGGATTCAGGCCGCCGCCACCATGGCGACCTACCAGGCGATCTCTGAAGCCGGGGTAACCGCCCTAGCGGCGGCGGCGGCGCAGTCGCAGGCCACCCCGGCCCCGCCGATCCTCAAGTCGGACGGGGAATCCCAGGCCGCGGCCACGAACCCGCTGCAGCAGATCAAACAGCTCCGGCAACAGGTCATCGAAAATATCTTGCAGAGAACGTTGAGGATGGATTGGGATCCGGCCAACGGCACCATCAATGGAATTCCCTACGCCGATTTCACGCCTGGCCAATCTGGCTGGCTGGTTTCGCGGGTTCCCTTGTTCGGGGAGGAGTTTCAGGGCCTTCAGCAGTGGTTTCAGCTGTTGCTGAGCAATCCGCAAATAGCGTTGCAGTCCCTTGGCGGCGTCACACCGGCGCAGCTGAGCGCTTACATTCTCCTGCATCCGATAGTGGCCGGGATCATCGCTTCGACACCCCTGTCGAGCGTGCTGTACCTACTGCCCGCCCTGGCATCGGCGTCCGGTGCGTCGGCGGCGGCGGCCGTGGCCGCGGTCGCCGCCATACCCGCTCCCGCGGTCGCCGCGGTCGCGCCGGTGCTGGCCCCCGTTGCCGCCGTGTCCACCGCGGCCCCCGCCGTCGGGCTGGCACCGAGCGTCGCCGGGACGGTCGGTGCGGGCGCCCCCGGTCCGGCTCCAGTGTCGACCGTGAGCACCGTTGCGGGGAGCCCGCCGGCACCGCCGCCCGCCCCCGCCGCCCAGGCCTTCGTCCCGTACGCGGTGGGCGGCGGTCCCAGCATCGGTTTCGGCTCGGGGCACAAGACGGTCACCGTCAGGGCGAGCTCCAGGTCGAAGACGCCGGCGCAGGACAGCGCCGAGGTCGCGGCGGCGACGGCCGCGCGGCGGAGGTCACGCAGGCGGCGGCAGCAGCAGGCGGTGCAGCGTGGCTATGCCTATGCCTACGCCGACGCCTACGCGGATCTGGAACCGGATCCGGAATCAGACCCCGGCGTCGACGCGCCCCCGGACGTGGCCGCATCGGACCGGGGGGCGGGCCCGCTGGGGTTTGCCGGGACGGAGTCGAAGGCGAGTGCGGACGCGTCGGGCCTGGCCACGCTGGCCGGTGACGGCTTCGGGGGTGGCCCGACGTTGCCGATGCTGCCCGGCACGTGGGGGCCCCGGGCCGAGGAGCCCGACGAGCCCTGACCGCTTGGGCCTACGGAATCAGTACCAGCGACCCGGTCGTTTTGCGACCCTGCAGGTCCTGATGGGCGCGGGCCGCTTCGGACAGTGGATACGTTCCGCCGACATCGATGGTGATGGCTCCGCTGCCGACCGCCTCGAACAGTTCGGAGGCCCGCCAGTTGAACTCCTCGCCGGTGCGGATGAAGTGCGCCAGGGAGGGCCTGGTGAGGTACACCGATCCGGCGTAATTGAGGCGTTGTGGATCGAACGGCGGAACGGGCCCGCTGGATGCGCCAAAGAGCGCCAGGGTGCCGCGGACGGCGAGGCTGGCCAGGCTGGCGTCGAACGTGCTGGCGCCGACGCCGTCGTACACCGCCTGCACGCCCGCGCCGTGCGTCAGCTCACGAATCTTCTGGCCGAACTGGTAGGCATCATCGGGGTAGGGAAGCACCTCGGCCGCGCCCGCCTGCCTGGACAGTCGCTCCTTCGCCTCGGAGGAGACGGTGGTGATCACCCGGGCGCCGAGGTGGCTGGCCCACTGCGTCAGGATCAGCCCGACCCCGCCGGCGCCGGCATGAAACAGCACGCTGTCGCCGCTTTGCACCGGATACACCGACTTCAGCAGGTAATGCGTCGTGAGGCCCTTCAGCAATATCGACGCTGCCACGTCGGAGCTGACGTCGTCGGGTACATGGGCGGTCAAAAACGCTGGCGCCGTGCTGAATTCGGCGTAGCCGCCGTTCGCCGAGGCGCTCACCACCCGGTCGCCGAGGCCGAAACCCTCGACACCGTCGCCGACGGCGGCGACGGTCCCGCACGCCTCGGAGCCGATGACAAAGGGCAACGGGCGCGGATATTGCCCGGTGCGGAAGTACGTGTCGATGAAGTTGATGCCGATGGCTTCCGCTTTGATCAGCAGCTCGCCGGGACCGGGGGCGGGTTGTGCGGTCTCGACGTACCGCAGGACTTCGGGACCGCCGGTTTCGGTGACTTCGATTGCGTGCACGTGGATATCATGCCCGAGCATGAAGCTCGCCCGGCCGCAGGTCTTCCACCCCCGCATCGTGCTGGCAGGCTGCCCGCGGCAAGCCGCAGGTGACGGCGACGATGCCGGGCTGGTGGGCGCGCTGCGCCAACGCGGTCTGCACGCCCGTTGGCTGTCCTGGGACGATCCCGATATCGACGGCGCGGACTTGGTGATCCTGCGGGCCACCCACGACTACGCCGGACGGCTTGACGAGTTCCTGCCCTGGACCAAGCGCGTCGCCAATCTGCTCAACCCGCCCGCCGTCGTCGCCTGGAACGCCAACCGGCGCTATCTGGCCGGCCTGGCGGATCGTGGGGTGCCGACGGTGCCGGGCCAGCTTTTTGCGCCCGGCGACCGGGTCCGGGTGCCGCGCGGCAGTCTCGTCTTCGTCGGCCCGGCCGTCGGGACCGGGACCCGCCGTTGCCATGACCGGGCCACGGTCGTGGCGTACGCCGCCGAACTGCACATGGCCGGCCAGGGGGTATTCGTCCAGCCCGCCCCTGGGGCCTCTGGGGCCTCTGGGGCCTTTGGGGCCTTTGGGATCGACGAAACCGTCCTGATCTTCCTGGGCGGCCGGCCGTCGCACGCGTTCCCGGCCGAGCCGGATTTCGAGATCTGGGACGTGGGCGCTGCCGCGCTGGACGCCGCTGCGGCTCAGTTGCGCATCGACGTGGCCGAGCTGCTCTGCGCACGGGCCCATGTGGTCGGCGATCGGCTGCTGGAACTGCAGTTGATTGACCCATCACTGGGCTGGCGGCAGCTGGGCGCCGACGCCCGCGACCTCGCGCAGCGCGAGTTCGCGGTGTGCGTCGAGTCAGCTTTGGAGCGGCTGGGGCTGGGCCCGCTCTCGCATTGAGGCCCATAGCGCCGCGGTGGCTGCCGTGCAGGCCGCGGCGCCCGCCACGTGCAACGCGACCAGGGCGGGGGGGACCCCGGTGAAGTACTGCGTGGTGCCGACGGCGGCTTGGGCGCACAGCAGGGCGAGCAGGACACCTAGCCGCACCATGATCGCGCGGGCGGCGCCGACCGCCAACAGCCCGAAGCTCAGCCCAACCAGCAATGCGAGGTAGGCGACCAAAAGCGACGAATGCATGTGCACCAGTGTGGTGATCTCGACTTTCAGCCGTGGCACCGTCCGCGTCGGGCTGCGGTCGCCGGCGTGCGGGCCGGCCGCGGTCACGAGCGTGCCCGTCACCAGCACCGCGGCCAGATTCGCCGCGCTCAGCGCGGTCAGCGCGCGCAGCGGCTTGGCGACCAGGGCGTGGACCAGGCCATTACCGCCATAGTCGGGTTCGCCGATCTTGACGTACAGCAGCACCGACAGCCACACCATCGTCATCGATGCCAGCAGGTGGATGGCCACCGTCCACCACAGCAGCCCGGTGCGCACGGTGATGCCCCCGATCACGGCCTGCACCACCGTCGATACGGGCATCAGCCACGCATAGACCAGCACCTCGGCCCGGCGGCGCGCCCGGGTAACCGCAAGCACCACCAACGCCGCAGCAATCACCACCGCGATGCTGATCATCCGGTTGCCGAACTCGACCGCCTGGTGCACCCGCGGCACCTCGGTCACCGCTACCGGGGTGAAGCTGCCGGGAAAGCACTGCGGCCAGGTGGGGCAGCCCAGGCCCGATGCGGTGACCCGGACGATCGCGCCGGTGACGGCGATACCGCCCTGTGTGAGGATGACGATTGCCGCGATGATCCGCTGCACCCGCAGGCCCGGGTAGGGGAGCAGGTCCACCAACCGCAGCAGCCACCGTCCGACAGGCACCGCCCGATAGTAGCGAAAACTACGTTACGTAGTAGTAATGGGCCCGGCGTCGAGATTGACTGAGGGGCGTTTGGGCTCGCCGAGCACGACCATGGTGGCGATCTCGCGGGGAGGACGAGCCGCCGCGACCCGCGAAAATCAGGTGAAGCGGAACCAACGCAGCGCGGCCATTGCGGCCAACGCGCCCCAGCCCGCGAGGACGACGACGCCGAACCAGTCCACGGACAACGTCATTGCCTGCGACAGCGCCTCGGTGAGTGCGCCCGAGGGCGTGAGCCGGGCCGCCCATTTCACCGCCGTCGCAATCATGCCGGTCTCCAGCGTCAGCGCTCCGAACCCGGCGAACACGAACCACATCAGGTTGGCGACCGCCAGCACGATCTCGGCCTTAAGGGTGCCACCCAGCAGCAGGCCAAGTGCCGCGAATGCGGCGGTGCCCAGTGCGATGATCACCCCGCCCAACACCAACGCCAGCGGCGGCGGTCGCCAGCCGAGCGCAAAACCTATGCCGCCCAGGATGATTGACTGCAAAAACACCGTGCAGACCACCGCCAGCGACTTACCGGCGATGATGCCCCAAACCGGTAGTGGGGTCGCACCGAGCCGCTTCAAGGCCCCGTAGCGGCGATCGAAGGCGACCGCGATGGCCTGTCCGGTGAACGCCGTGGAGATGACCGCCAGCGCCATGATCACCGGGACGAATGTCGCGGCGCGGTTGTGGCCGAACGAGCCCAGCGGCAGCAGCGTGAGCCCGATCAGCAGCGTGATCGGAATGAACATGGTCAGCAGCAGCTGCTCGCCATTGCGCAGCAGCAGCTTGAGCTCCAAGCCGAACTGGGCGGCAAGCATCCGCGGGACGGAATTCGGGCGCGGGTTAGGGGTGAAAGTGCCCGCGGGAAACAGGGTGCCGTCCGTTGTGCCTTCGGTCATTGCCGCAACTTCCTGCCGGTGAGATCCAGGAACACGTCCTCGAGGCTGCGTTGCTCGACCCGCATGTCGGTGGCCAGCACGTCGATTTGCGCGCACCACGCGGTGACGGTCGCCAGCACCTGGGGGTCGACGGGGCCCTCGACCAGGTACTCGCCCGGAGTCACCTCGGTCGCCTTGTAGTCCTCCGGCAGGGCGGCGGCCAGCAGGGACAGGTCAAGCCGCGGCGGTGCGGTGAACCGCAACTGGTCTTTGGCACCGGCGCGCGTCAGCTCCGCCGGTGTGCCCGCGGCCACGGTGACCCCATGGTCGATGATGATCAGCCGATCGGCGAGTTCCTCGGCCTCCTTGAGCTGGTGGGTGGTCAGCACCACCGTCACGCCGTCGCGGCGCAGCGCGTCGATCAGCTCCCACACCAGCAGCCGGGCATGGGCATCCATGCCCGCGGTGGGCTCGTCGAGGAACACCAGCTCGGGACGTCCGACCAGCGCGCAGGCCAGGGCGAGCCGTTGCTGTTGGCCACCGGAGAGCCGTCGATAGGTAGTGCGAGCGGCGTCGGTGAGGCCGAGGATTTCCAGCAGCCAGCGCGGGTCCAACGGGTCGGCGGCGTACGAGGCGACCAAGTCGAGCATTTCGCCGGCGCGGGCAGCCGGATAGCCGCCGCCGCCCTGCAACATCACCCCGATCCGCGCGCGCAGGCGCGCGTTGTCGCTGATTGGGTCCAGGCCGAGCACCTCGATGGTGCCGGCGTCCGGTCGGACGAAGCCCTCGCACATCTCGACCGTGGTCGTCTTTCCGGCGCCGTTGGGGCCGAGCAGCGCCAGCACTTCGGCGGCGTGCACTTCCAGATCGAGGTTGGAGACGGCCGATATCGACCCGTACTGCTTACAGACGCCGCTGAGCCGAACGACCGACCCTTTTGAGGACCCTTTTGAGGACCCGTTTGAGGAAACGTGGGGACGCGCGCTCACGTGGAGTCAGCGTAGGCGTCGGGCGTCGCCGTCGGCCGCTGGGTCGCCGAGGATCCGGGTTTCTCGACCCCGTTCTCGTCGGCGTCCCCGTTCTCTTCAGCGGCTTGGTCGTCCCGCGCCGCTTCGGCGGCCGTCGGCCCGCCGTTGTTGGTGGGAACTGTCAGTAACGGCCGCCACGGCAGCCGGGTGTACGTCAGCGCCACCAGCAGCAGCACGATGATCGTGCTGGCCGCCGTGGCATCCACGATCTGGAACAGCGCGAAGCGGTCGCCGTTGGCCGTCGGGCCGAAGATGCCGACGACGAGGGTGACAGCGATTGCCGCTTCCCGGAAGCCGGTGCGAGTCGCCCAGGCGGCCAGCGGAATGATGGCCCACAGCAGGTACCAGGGCTGCACCACGGGAAACAGCAGCACTGTCACACCCAGCGCGACGCCGAGACCGCCGATCGGGTGCAGCCGGCCGCGAAAGACGGCCAGCAGCAGCCAGACGACCATCACCATGATGATCAGCACGCCCATGCCACGGGTCAGCGACAAGATGGCAGTGGTGTGATCGCCCAGGCCCAGCAGAATCCCCACCTGCCCGGTGCCCAGGGCCAGCAGCGTCGGCGGCGACATCCAGCTGCGCACCACGTTGGCGGTGCCCAGCGTGTAGATCCAGCCAAACCCGAGTCCGCTGGCCCAGCCGACGACGCCCATGACCGCCAGCGTCAACGCCGTCATCCCGCTGGACACCAGCAGCAGCGCTTTCACGGTGCCGCCGAGGCGGTAGGCCAGGGCCATCCCGACGAAACCCAGCGCCAGCAGTGAGGGCAGTTTCACCTGCGAAGACAAGATGATCAGGACCGAACCGGCCACCAGCATGCCCAACGGCTCCCAATCGGGGCCGAGGCGGCGCCACGAATGTGGCCACAGCTGCGGGGAGTCGATGCCGCGCAGCGCGAATTCCGCGCCGGCCAGCATCAGCCCGAGCATCAGCGCCTCGTTGTGGATGCCGGCGACCAAATGCATGATCAGCAGCGGATTCGCCGCGCCCAACCACAGCGCGCTGACCTCGGCGACGCCGCAGCGCCGGGCCAGCCGCGGCGTTGCCCACACGATCAGACCGACGCCGATCAACACCACTAGCCGGTGGCAGAGCACCGCGGCAACGATGTTTTCACCGGTCAGCGCGGAGATTCCGCGCCCGATCCACAGGAACAGTGGACCGTACGGCGCCGGCGTCTCCCGCCACAGGCTGGGCACCGAAAGGGTGAACACGTGGCCCAAGCCCAGCCCGGACGCGGGACCCACCCGGTACGGGTCGAGTCCCGCGAGCGAGATCTGACTTTGCGCCAGGTAGGAGTAGACGTCCTTGCTGTACATCGGCGGTGCGGGCAGCAGCGGCAGCATCCACAGCAACAGGGTGCGGTCCAGATCGCCGCGTGACATCCGCCGCTTGCCCAACGCGAACCGGCCCAGCATCAACCAGGCCAGCGCCATCATCACCGCTCCGGTCGTGGTCATCGTCAATGACACGGTCTGGATCCGCGACGGCAGATTGAGCAGCCGGACCCCGAATGTGGGGTCCTGGACGACCGGCCTGGCCCCGGCTCCGAGCGCTCCGATCGCCATCAGGACGGTGCCGGTGGCCCCGAACAGGCGGGTGCGCCGAAGTGCAGTGAACTCGGTATCGTTCAGCGGCGAGCCCACCGCCTGCTCGTCGCCGTGCAAGCTGGCGATCGACGAGCTCAGCGTGTGGTGGCGCCTTGCCGTCACTGCCATCAGAGCAGCGTAGCGGCACGTTAGCGATCGGCGGCGGTGTGAGCAGCGCAACCCGCACAGAGGGCACCCTTGCTGGACCGATCATCGGAATTGCGTCACACTGGTGTTGTGAAAATCGCGGCAGTCGATCCGACTGTGACTCCAGCTGCGTGCGCGGCAGTTCCGGACGGTCACACACGTCGGGCGATTGTGCGCTTGCTGGTTGAGTCGGGATCGATTACCGCCAGTGAGATCGGCGACCGGCTGGGTCTGGCGGCCGCCGGCGTGCGGCGTCATCTCGACGCACTGATCGAGGCGGGTGACGCCGAGTCCGCGGCCGCCGCGGCATGGCAGCAGGTGGGACGCGGCCGTCCTGCAAAAAGATTCCGGCTGACCCCGGCCGGACGGGCCAAGCTTGACCACGCCTACGACGACTTGGCGGCCGCGGCCATGCGGCAACTGCGGGAAATCGGGGGAGAGGACGCGGTTCGAACTTTCGCTCGCCGCCGCATCGACACAATCCTGGCCGATGTCGCACCGGCCGACAGCGCCGAGGATGCCGACGTCGAGGCGGCCGCCGAGCGGGTCGCCGGTGCGCTGACCGAGGCCGGCTACGTCGCTACCACCACTCGGGTGGGGGGTCCGATCCACGGTGTGCAGATATGCCAGCATCACTGTCCGGTGTCGCATGTCGCCGAGGAGTTCCCGGAGTTGTGCGATGCCGAGCAGCAGGCCATGGCCGAGGTGCTGGGGACCCACGTGCAGCGGCTGGCGACCATCGTCAACGGCAACTGCGCCTGCACCACCCACGTGCCGCTGACGCAGGCGGCAAGCCAGGCGCCAAGCAAGACCTAGCAACCGGGGCGCCCAGCCCGCGCCCAGAACACCACGAACACCAAAGGAACCGGAGGAGCGTGCGATGACACTCACGCCAGAGGCCGCAAAGGCCTCGAAGGTCTATGTCGAACCCCCAGCCCGGGAGACCCCGGCCCATGAAACCCTGACTCAGGAGCAGGCGATCGACTCTCTGGGCAGGTACGGCTACGGCTGGTCGGACTCCGACGTCGCGGGAGCCGGCGCGCAGCGCGGGCTCTCCGAGGCGGTGGTCCGCGACATCTCGGCGAAAAAGAACGAGTCCGACTGGATGCTGCAGACCCGGCTGAAGGCGCTGCGCATCTTCGATCGCAAGCCGATGCCGTCGTGGGGCTCCAACCTGGACGGCATCGACTTCGACAACATCAAGTACTTCGTGCGGTCCACCGAAAAGCAGGCCGCCTCTTGGGATGAATTGCCAGAGGATATTAAAAATACCTACGATAGGCTCGGAATTCCGGAAGCCGAAAAGCAAAGGCTAGTTGCTGGAGTAGCCGCACAGTACGAATCCGAGGTGGTTTACCACCAGATCAGAGAAGATTTAGAGGCTCAGGGAGTCATTTTCCTGGACACTGATACCGGTTTGCGGGAGCATCCCGAAATATTCAAGAAGTATTTCGGAACGGTAATTCCGGCGGGTGATAATAAGTTTTCTGCGTTGAATACTGCGGTGTGGAGTGGTGGATCATTTATCTACGTGCCCCCCGGCGTGCATGTCGACATCCCGCTGCAGGCCTACTTCCGGATCAACACCGAGAACATGGGCCAGTTCGAGCGGACGCTGATCATCGCCGACGAGGGCTCGTATGTGCACTACATCGAGGGCTGCCTGCCGGCCGGTGAATTGATAACGACCGCTGACGGCGACTTGCGGCCCATCGAATCGATCCGCGTAGGTGACTTCGTCACTGGCCACGATGGGCGGCCGCACCGCGTCACCGCAGTGCAAATGCGCGACCTCAACGGCGAACTGTTCAGCTTCACGCCGATGTCGCCCGCGAACAGGTTCTCAGTCACCGCGGAGCATCCTTTGCTAGTCGTTCCGCGCGACGAGGTGCGTGTCATGCGTAAGGAACGCAGCGGATGGAAGGCGGAAGTCAACACAGCCAAGCTGCGTTGTGCCGAACCGCGATGGATCGCGGCTAAGGATGTGGCCGAGGGCGACTTCCTCGTCTACCCCAAGCACAAGCCGATCCCGCACAAGACGGTGCTGCCACTCGAATTCGCGCGTCTGGCCGGGTACTACCTGGCCGAGGGGCACGCGTGTTTGACCAACGGCTGTGAGTCGCTGATCTTCTCGTTCCATAGCGATGAATTCGAATACGTCGAGGATGTGCGGCAGGCGTGCAAGTCGCTCTATGAGAAGTCAGGTTCAATATTGATCGAGGAGCAGAAGCACTCGGCGCGCGTCACCGTCTACACGAAGGCGGGCTATGCCGCGATGCGCGACAACGTCGGCATCGGATCGTCGAACAAGAAGCTGTCGGATCTGTTGATGCGTCAGGACGAGACGTTCCTGCGTGAGTTGGTCGACGCCTACGTTAACGGTGACGGCAACGTCACCCACCGCGGCGGTGCGCTGTGGAAGCGCGTACATACGACGTCGCGTGTCTGGGCGTTCCAGTTGCAGTCGATTCTGGCGCGGCTGGGCCACTACGCGACCGTCGAGCTGCGCCGGCCCGGCGGACCCGGGGTGATCATGGGCCGCAACGTCGTTCGCAAGGACATCTACCAGGTGCAGTGGACCGAGGGTGGCCACGGACCGAAGCAGGCCCGCGACTGCGGTGACTACTTCGCCGTACCGATCAAGAAGCGGGTGGTGCGCGAGGCACACGAGCCCGTGTACAACCTCGACGTCGAGGCACCGGACAGCTATCTCGCTTATGGGTTCGCCGTGCACAACTGCACCGCGCCGATCTACAAGTCGGACTCACTGCACTCCGCGGTGGTAGAGATCATCGTGAAACCGCATGCGCGCGTTCGTTACACCACGATCCAGAACTGGTCGAACAACGTCTACAACCTGGTCACCAAGCGGGCCCGCGCCGAAGCCGGCGCCACCATGGAATGGGTCGACGGGAACATCGGGTCCAAGGTCACGATGAAGTACCCGGCGGTCTGGATGACCGGCGAGCACGCCAAGGGTGAGGTGCTGTCGGTGGCGTTCGCCGGTGAGGACCAGCACCAGGACACCGGCGCCAAGATGCTGCACCTTGCGCCGAACACGTCGAGCAACATCGTGTCCAAGTCGGTGGCCCGCGGCGGCGGCCGAACCTCCTACCGCGGCCTGGTGCAGGTGAACAAGGGCGCGCACGGCTCCAAGTCGAGCGTGAAATGCGATGCGCTGCTGGTCGATACGATCAGCCGCAGCGACACCTACCCGTACGTCGACATCCGCGAGGACGACGTCACGATGGGCCACGAGGCAACCGTGTCGAAGGTTAGCGAGAACCAGCTGTTCTACCTGATGAGCCGTGGGCTGACCGAGGACGAGGCGATGGCGATGGTGGTGCGCGGTTTCGTCGAGCCCATCGCCAAGGAACTGCCCATGGAGTACGCGCTGGAGCTTAACCGGCTGATCGAGCTGCAGATGGAGGGCGCGGTCGGATGACCGCTGAGAATCAGACAAAACCGGCCAGGGCGACCGCACTGAATAAGGGGGAGTTGTTCGCGTCATTCGACGTGGATGCCTTCGAGATTCCGCACGGCCGCGACGAACTCTGGCGGTTCACCCCGCTGCGGCGGCTGCGCGGCCTGCACGACGGCTCCGCAAAAACAACCGGCAGCGCCGAACTCGTGGTAGGCGAACGGCCCGGCGTGCAGGTGGAAACCGTCCGACGCGGCGACGAGCGGCTGGGCCAGGGTGGTGTGCCCGCCGACCGGGTTGCCGCCCAGGCGTTTTCGTCGTTCAACTCCGCGACGCTGGTCACCGTGCCGCGTGACACGCAGGTCGCCGAGCCGGTGAACATCACCGTCACCGGGCCCGGCGAGGGCGCGGTGGCCTACGGCCACCTGCAGATCCGGGTCGCTGAGCTCGGCGAGGCCGTCGTCGTCATCGACCATCGCGGCAGCGGAACCTACGCCGACAACGTCGAATTCGTGGTCGACGACGCCGCCCGGCTCACCGTCGTGTGGATCGCCGACTGGGCCGACGACGTCGTTCACCTCAGCGCGCACCACGCGCGGCTGGGCAAGGACGCGGTGCTGCGGCACGTCACCGTCACGCTGGGCGGCGAGGTGGTGCGGATGTCGGCCAACGCGCGGTTTTCCGGCCCCGGTGGCGACGCGGAGCTGCTGGGTTTGTACTTCGCCGACGACGGCCAGCACCTCGAGTCGCGGCTGCTGGTCGACCACGCGCATCCCGACTGCAGGTCGAATGTGCTGTACAAGGGTGCGCTGCAAGGCGATCCGGAGTCGTCTCGGCCGGACGCGCACACCGTCTGGGTGGGCGACGTGCTGATCCGCGCCGAGGCCACCGGCACCGACACCTTCGAGGTGAATCGCAACCTGGTGCTCACCGACGGCGCCCGCGCCGACTCGGTGCCCAACCTCGAGATCGAGACCGGCGAGATCGTCGGCGCCGGACACGCCAGCGCCACCGGACGTTTCGACGACGAGCAGCTGTTCTACCTGCGCTCCCGGGGCATCCCCGAGGAGCAGGCCCGCCGGCTGGTGGTGCGCGGCTTCTTCGGAGAAATCATCTCCAAGATCGCGGTGCCCGAGGTGCGGGAGCGACTGACCGAAGCAATCGAACACGAACTGGAAATGACCGAAGCGAGATCAACAGCCTTATGACCACATTGGAAATCAAAGACCTGCACGTCAGCGTCGGCGACAGCGAGAACGAAATCCCCATCCTCAAGGGCGTCGACCTGACCGTGAAATCCGGTGAGACGCATGCCTTGATGGGGCCCAACGGCTCCGGCAAGTCCACGCTGTCCTACGCCATCGCGGGGCACCCCAAGTACCAGGTGACCTCGGGATCGATCACGCTGGACGGCGCTGACGTGCTGGCGATGAGCGTCGACGAGCGCGCGCGGGCCGGACTGTTTCTGGCCATGCAGTATCCCGTCGAGGTGCCCGGCGTCTCGGTGTCGAACTTCCTGCGCTCGGCGGCGACCGCGATCCGCGGCGAGGCGCCGAAGCTGCGGCATTGGGTCAAGGAGGTCAAGGCCGCGATGGCAGCGCTGGACATCGACCCGGTGTTCGCCGAGCGCAACGTCAACGAGGGCTTCTCAGGTGGGGAGAAGAAGCGCCACGAGATCCTGCAGCTGGAATTGCTCAAGCCCAAGATCGCCATCCTCGACGAGACCGACTCCGGGCTGGACGTCGACGCGTTGCGGGTGGTCAGCGACGGCGTGAACCGGTACGCCGAATCCGGCCCGGACGATGGCTCCGGCCAGCCGGTGCGTGGCGGCATCCTGCTGATCACCCACTACACCCGCATCCTGCGTTACATCCACCCGGAATACGTACACGTGTTCATTGGTGGCCGGATCGCCGAGTCCGGTGGCTCGGAGCTGGCCGACGAGCTCGAGCAGAACGGCTACGTTCGCTTCACACAAGCGGCGGCCGCGGGGGCACAGGGGGCATAGCCATGCTTGACCTGGCGGCGATCCGCGCCGACTTCCCGATCCTCAAGCGCATCATGCGCGGCGGAAGTCAGTTGGCGTACCTGGATTCCGGCGCCACATCGCAGCGGCCCTTGCAGGTGCTCGACGCCGAGCGCGAGTTTCTGCTGACGTCCAATGGTGCGGTGCACCGTGGCGCCCACCAGCTGATGGAAGAGGCTACCGACGCCTACGAGCAGGGCCGCGGCGACATCGCGGCGTTCGTCGGCGCCGACACCGACGAGTTGGTCTTCACCAAGAACGCCACCGAATCGCTGAATCTGGTTTCGTATGTGTTGGGGGACAACCGCTTCGAGCAGGCGGTCGGTGTGGGCGACGTGATTGTCACCACCGAGCTCGAGCACCACGCCAACCTGATCCCCTGGCAGGAGCTAGCCCGCCGCACCGGCGCCACCCTGCGCTGGTACGGCCTCACTGACGGTGAAAAGGAGGCCGGACGCATCGACCTCGACTCGCTGCGGCTCGACGAGCGCGTCAAAATCGTTGCTTTCAGCCATCATTCGAATGTCACCGGTGCGATTGCCCCGGTGGGCGAACTGGTCTCCCGCGCCAAAGAGGTCGGTGCGCTGACCGTGTTGGATGCCTGCCAATCGGTGCCGCACCAGCCGGTCGACCTGCACGCGCTGGACGTTGACTTCGCCGCGTTCTCCGGGCATAAAATGCTGGGGCCCAACGGGATCGGCGTTCTGTACGCCCGTCGCGACCTTTTGGCGCAGCTGCCGCCGTTTCTTACCGGTGGTTCGATGATCGAGACGGTCACCATGGAGGCCACCACGTATGCGGCGCCGCCCCAGCGATTTGAGGCGGGTACCCCAATGACCTCACAGGTGGTCGGACTGGCCGCGGCGGCACGCTATCTGCGCGCCATCGGAATGCGCGCAGTCGAAGCCCACGAACACGCGTTGGTCGCCGCCGCCATCGACGGCCTGTCCGGCATCGACGGCGTCCGCATCGTGGGGCCGTTATCGATGGAAAACCGCGGTTCCCCAGTGTCGTTCGTCGTCGACGGGGTGCACGCGCACGACGTCGGTCAGGTGCTCGACGACGAAGGTGTGGCCGTGCGGGTTGGGCACCACTGCGCGTTGCCGCTGCACCGCAGGTTCGGGGTGGCGGCAACCGCACGGGCGTCGTTCGCGGTCTACAACACCGTCGACGAGGTCGATCGTTTGGTGGCCGGCGTGCGGCGGTCCGTTGATTTCTTTGGGAGAGCCTGACTTGCGCCTCGAGCAGATCTATCAGGACGTGATCCTCGATCACTACAAGCACCCGCAGCACCGCGGGCTGCGCGAGCCGTTCGGCGCGGAGGTCTCCCACGTCAACCCGATCTGCGGTGACGAGGTCACACTGCGCGTGACATTGTCCGACGACGGGGACAGTGTCGTTGACGTCTCCTACGACGGGCAGGGCTGCTCGATCAGCCAGGCGTCCACCTCGGTGCTGAGCCAGCAGGTGATCGGCCAGAGCGTGGGTGAAGCGCTGAAGACCATCACGGCGTTTACTGAGATGGTGTCATCGCGGGGAAACATCGAAGGCGACGAGGATGTCCTGGGCGACGGCGTCGCGTTCGCCGGGGTGGCCAAATACCCGGCGCGGGTGAAATGCGCGTTGCTGGGTTGGATGGCGTTCAAAGACGCGCTAGCGCAGGCAAGTCAAGCTGTCGAGGAGGGATAGGGATGAGCGAAACCAGCGCACCGGATGACGAGACGCTCTTCGACCTCGAGGAGGCGATGCGCGACGTCGTCGACCCCGAACTAGGCATCAATGTCGTCGATCTGGGGTTGGTCTACGGCCTGAGCCTAGAAGAGGGCGACCAGGGAACCGTCGCCCTGATCGACATGACGTTGACGTCGGCGGCCTGCCCGCTGACCGACGTGATCGAAGACCAGTCACGCAGCGCGCTCGTCGGCAGCGGTCTGGTCAACGACATCAGGATCAACTGGGTGTGGAACCCGCCGTGGGGCCCCGACAAGATCACCGACGACGGGCGCGAACAACTGCGCGCCCTCGGCTTCACCGTCTGAGCGGATCACCCGCTCCTGCATGCCTGCAGAAGGTGTGATGCCTCTAGGAGGTGTGATGCGTCTAGAGATGAATGTGGGGGAGGCGGGGGAGATGGAAGCGGTGGTGCGGGCTCCCCGTCGCGGGGCACCCTTCGAGGCTGATCGTCGTGGCTTGCAGCACGCCGTCCTTGTTCGTTCCCTGGGCACCCAGGCATTTGCCGTGCTGGATCGCTTGAATGCTGGAAGGTGCCTGCTTGCTATACGAGGTCGTGCTGGCAACGGTCACATTGGTGAGAGTGGTTTGACCGTCGGCCCCGACGCTGTTGACCGCGATGGAATTGCCTGAGACTGACGCGACTACGCCGAAATAGCCGGCCGGCGGCGGGCAGTTGCCATCGACGGCCGGGGTGATCGTCACGGATTGCGCGGTGATCGCAGCACCGGAGGGGGCGCTCTGCGGGGTGGCGCGCACGTTGACACAACTGCCCGGGGTGACATCGGTCAGCTGACCTGGGGTGACCTCGACGATCCTCGTCGACGTTGTGGCATTCACCGTCGCGGACCCGCTGCGTGTCCTGAGCGCGATCGTTTCGCCCGATACCGACTCGACCAGGCCCTCGACGTAGTCCTTGCCCTCGGGGGGTTGGGGTGCCGGTGCGGGCGCTGCGCTCGACGGGGAACTCGGCGGCATGGCCGACGGGGCCGCTGAACTGGGGTTCCCGGTGTTGCCGCTCTTTGCCGAGTAGTTCGACGGGGTGCACAGCGCCACGCACAGCGCGACGGCCGCGATGACAGCCGCCAGGATCGCGATCCGGATCAGTCCGGGTCTGACCGAGGCTTTGACCGGCGTTTTGGGCATCGAGATTTCTCCGATCGTGCGTTTCGCCTATTCAAGCGAGTACCCGCCGGAGCGCGCAGCTCACCCGTCGCGGTGGGGCTTGCCTTCGCATTTGGCGCTGTGCGCGACCAGGTCGATCGTCGTCGCCTGCAGCGTGCCGCTACCGTCCTTGGTCCCCCGGGCCGTCATGCACTTGCCCGCGCTAATGGCCTGCGTGTTGGCGGGCGCCTGCTTGGTGTATTTGGTCTTGTCGTTGACGGTCACGGCGGTCTGTGTCGTGTTGCCGCTGGCGTCGGTACTGGTGACGGTGATCGTATTACCAGCGACGGAGGCGACCGCACCTCGAATCGACGAATGCCTGGCGGGCGCCGTCGTCGGTGAACCCGAAGGGGGAGTGGTCGAACCCGGCGCGGACTCCTTGGCCTGCGGGCACTTCCCGCCGACGGGCTCGCTGATGCGCACCGTTGTCGCGGTGACCGGTTCGCCGGATCGTTCGGAGGAGGGATGCACGGTAACGCAGCTGCCGGAGGTGACGTCGGTCAGCGCGGCGCCGGTGGCCTCGGTGACTTTGGTCGAATCGGTGAAACCAACTGCGGCGCTGCCGCTTTGCTCGGTGACCTGAGCCGTGTTGCCCGACACCGACGCGATCAGCCCGGTGACTTGGGCTTGGCCGTTGGGGGTCGGCGACGTGGTCGACGGGGAGGCCGGCGAGCTCGTAGGCGAGCTTGCCGCCGAACTTGGCGCACTGGTTGGGGTGGTGGGGCTCGATGTGGTCGACGAACTGCACGCCGCGAGCGAGAGCGCGGTTGCCCCGGTGACCGCGAGTATCGTGAATCGGGCAAGCCGAGGCTTGCGCGAGCTGACAGACATCAACGAGTCTCCTAATCGTGATTGGTGCCGACGACTCGTGTGTACCCGCTTCAGCTGTGCGGAATATATGTGTCTGACTTATCCGACGAGCGGGTCAGAACGCTTCCTCGGAGAGGCGCATGATCTCGTCGTCGAGGTTCTCGATGACGCTGCGCACTCCGCCCAGTTTCGGCAACATATTCTTGGCGAAGAAGGCCGCAACCGCGATCTTGCCCTGGTAGAAGGCTTTCTCGCTGTCCGGTAACGCTGGGGCCGCGTTTTCCAGCGCGGCGCGCGCGACGCCCGCCTGCACCAGCAGTCGCCAGCCGATCAGCAGGTCGCCGACGGCCATCAGGTATCGCACCGACCCCAGCCCCACCTTGTAAATGTCGGTGGGCTGCTGGGCGGCGGCCATCAGGTATCCGGTCAGGGCGGTCGTCATCGCCGTGACGTCCTCGAGCGCGGTTTGCAACTGCTCGGCTTCCGATTTCAGCGACGTATCGCAGTTTTCGATGGTGCTGGTGATCTGAGCCGTGATGTGCTGCAGGGACTCGCCGTGGTCGCGAACGATCTTGCGGAAAAAGAAGTCGAGCGCCTGGATGGCAGTGGTGCCCTCGTAGAGCGAATCGATCTTGGCGTCGCGGATGTACTGCTCGATGGGATAGTCCACCAGGAAGCCGGAGCCACCCAGCGTTTGCAGCGACTCTGTCAGGACTTCGTAGGCCCGCTCCGAGCCGACTCCCTTGACCACCGGCAGCAGCAAATCGTCAACGCGGTGTGCCATCTTCGGGTCGGCACCCGAAACCTGTTGGGCGACATCGTTGTCCTGATGCGCCGCGGCATACATGTACAGCGCCCGCAGCCCCTCGGCATACGCCTTTTGAGTCATCAGGCTGCGCCGCACATCGGGGTGGCGCATGATCGTGACGCGCGGCGCGGTCTTGTCCGTCATCTGCAGCAGGTCGGCACCCTGCACCCGCTCCTTGGCATAGGCCAGCGCGTTGAGGTAACCCGTGGACAACGTGCCGGCCGACTTGACGCCGATCGTCATGCGGGCATTTTCGATCACGGTGAACATCTGCGCGATCCCGTTGTGTACACCGCCGACCAGATAGCCGACGGCGGGCACATCGGTGGCGCCGAAGGTCACTTCGCACGTCGGGGAGGCCTTCAGGCCCATCTTGTGTTCGAGTCCGGTGACGTAAACCCCGTTGCGGGGGCCGAGTTCGAACGTCTCGGGGTCGAAAAGGTAGTTGGGCACGTAGAACAGGCTCAGGCCTTTGGTGCCCGGCCCGGCGCCCTCGGGCCGGGCGAGCACGAGGTGGAAGACGTTCTCGGCGGTATCGCCCACGTCGCCACTGGAAATGAACCGCTTGACGCCCTCGATGTGCCAGGTGCCGTCGGGTTGCTCGATCGCCTTGGTGCGGCCCGCGCCGACGTCGGAGCCCGCGTCGGGCTCGGTGAGCACCATCGTGCCCTGCCAGCCGCGCTCGACGCCCTCCGCCGCCCACCGGCGCTGCTCCTCGGTGCCCTCCACGTAGAGCGCGTTGGCCATCGGCGGGCCGATGTTGAAAAAGTTTGCGGCGGGATTGGCGCCGAAGATCATTTCGGCTACCGCCCAGGTCAGTGGCGGCGGGGCTGGCATGCCGCCGATCTCTTCCGCGATGCCGAGGCGCCACCACTCGGCGTCCTTGATCGCTTGGATGGTTTTTATCAGCTCCGGAGCCACGCTGATGGAATGCGAGGCCGGGTCGAAAACCGGTGGGTTGCGGTCGGCGAAGGCGAAAGTCTCGGCGAGCGGACCTTCGGCCAGGCGAGCGACCTCGGACAATATGGTCTTGACGGTGTCGACGTCCAGCTCGCTGTATCGCCCGGAGCCGAGAACGGCCCCGATGTCAAGGACCTCGAACAGGTTGAACTCGATATCGCGGACGTTGGCGATGTAGTGGCCCAATGCAGTTCCCTTCACTTTTGCAATGCAGAGGCAGTGTCTCCGAGCGGGCGAACGGTACGCAACCGTAACTTACGGTGATCACCACGAACTCGCGCCGCCAGCCACACCGTTGCCAGCCGGTGCCTACGGTTGCTTCGGTTCGAAGGCCTGTCGAGGTGCGTCGCCTTCCGCCCCGGTGTGTGCCGGGCGGGCGGCTGGCCCCGTGGCGGGTGGGGATCGGCAGGCGAGGACGCGGACCGGCCACGGATTTGTCTGTGCCCCATATCAATCCGATCACAGACGGCTAACGCTCCCTGGGGATGTACGCGGCGACATGCCTACACTTACCCAGCCCTATTGCCCAGCCTTGTTGCCCAGCCTTGAGGGCGCTCCCGAGCACTTCCGACCCACGACCTAGTTCTGCGAGGCCGCTGGTATGACAACGACTCTCCACGAAGCGACGTCGCTCGCTTCGCTGGACCGCGACCGACGCCACTTGACGTGGCACGCCGCTCTGTGGTCGGTGGTTTCGGCGCGCTGGGCCGCGGCCGCGCTGGCGCTCTTCTTGGCGGGCTTGGCCGCTCAATTCAACGGCGCACCCCAGACCGTTTGGTGGTCGTTGTATCTGGCCTGTTACCTCGCGGGTGGATGGGGCTCAGCCTGGGCGGGCGCAAAGGCGTTGCGCAACAGAGCACTTGATGTTGATCTGCTGATGATCGTCGCGGCGATCGGGGCGGTCGCGATCGGGCAGATCTTCGACGGCGCCCTGCTGATCGTGATCTTCGCTACCTCCGGTGCGCTGGACGACTTGGCGACCAAGCACACCGCGGAATCGGTCAAAGGCCTGCTGGCCCTGACGCCGGATCGCGCGGCCGTGGTGTCGGACGACGGCACCGAGCGGTTGGTGCCGGCCGATGAGCTCGTGGTGGGCGACCGGGTGGTGGTGCGGCCGGGGGAGCGGATTCCGGCCGACGGCGTCGTGCTGTCCGGGGCCTCCGAGGTCGACCAATGCTCGATTACCGGCGAGTCGATGCCGGTCGCCAAAGGCTGCGGCGACGACGTGTTCGCGGGCACCGTGAACGGGTCGGGTGTGCTGCAGCTGATGGTGGCCCGCGATCCGTCGCAGACCGTCGTCGCCCGCATCGTCGAGCTGGTGGCCGAAGCGTCGGCCAGCAAGGCCAAAACCCAACTGTTCATTGAGAAGATCGAGCAGCGTTACTCGATCGGCATGGTGGTGGCCACCGTCGCCCTCATCGCGGTTCCACTGCTGCTGGGCGCCGCGTTGCAGCCGGTTCTGCTGCGCGCCATGACGTTCATGATCGTGGCCTCGCCGTGCGCGGTGGTGCTGGCCACCATGCCGCCGTTGCTCTCGGCGATCGCCAATGCCGGCCGGCACGGGGTACTCGTCAAGTCCGCGGTGGTCGTTGAACGCCTGGCGGATACCAGCATCGTTGCGCTGGACAAGACCGGCACACTGACCTGTGGCGTGCCACGGGTGACCTCGGTGACCGTGGTCGAACCACTGCACCCCGACCCGAATCCCGACCCGGCCGGTGCAATCACGAGCGACCGGTTGTTGCAATTGGCAGCTGCCACAGAACAATCCAGCGAGCATCCGCTAGGACGCGCCATCGTTGAGGAGGCGCGGGCGCGCGGCATCGTCATCCCGGCCGCAGAAGACTTTCGCGCGCTCCCGGGCCGCGGGGTCCGCGCCAGCGTGGGCCGCGACTTCGTCGAGATCTGCAGCCCGCACAGCTATCGCGGTGCGCCGCTACCCCAACTGGCGCGCATCGTGGAGGCCGGTGCCACCGCCGCCATCATCTTGGTGAACGGCGTCGCGGTCGGTGTGCTCGGTCTCACCGATCAGGTTCGTTCCGACGCCGCGCGGTCGGTCGCGTTGCTGACCGCATTGACGTCGGCGCCTCCGGTTTTGCTGACCGGCGATAACGGGCGCGCTGCCAGGGTGGTGGCCGAGCAGGCCGGTATCACCGACGTGCGTGCCGCGCTGCTGCCCGAGCAGAAGGTCGAGGCGGTCCGCGAACTGCAGAACAGCGGGCACCGGGTGCTGATCGTCGGCGACGGTGTCAACGACGCGCCGGCCATGGCCGCGGCCCGCACCTCCATCGCGATGGGCGCCGGCGCCGACCTGACGCTGCAAACCGCCGATGGCGTCACCGTCCGCGACGAACTGCACGCCATCCCGACCATCATCGGGTTGGCGCGCCAGGCCCGGCGGGTGGTGGCCGTCAATCTGTGCATCGCGGCCACCTTTATCACCGTTCTGGTGCTGTGGGACCTGTTCGGGTGCCTGCCGCTGCCGCTGGGTGTGGCCGGTCACGAAGGGTCCACCGTGATCGTGGCGCTGAACGGCATGCGTTTGCTGACCAACCGGTCCTGGCGGGCCGCGGCATCGGCACCGCGCTGAGCGGGCGCCAGAAACCACCGGGAACACCGGGCCGGGCCGGGGCGTTAGCGAAAACGTGACTACTCGAGACCTGACTGCTGAGCAGTTCAACGAAACCATCAACGGCAACGACATCGTGCTTGTCGATTTTTGGGCGTCCTGGTGCGGCCCCTGCCGGGCCTTCGCGCCGACTTTCCAAGCCGCGTCCGAGAAGCACCCCGACGTCGTGTTCGCCAAGGTCGACACCGAAGCCGAACAGCAGCTGGCCGGGGCCGCCCAGATTCGTTCCATCCCGACGCTGATGGCCTTCAAGAAGGGCAAGCTGGTGTTCAACCAGGCCGGTGCCCTGCCGCCCGCGGCCTTGGAAGACTTGGTGCAACAGGTAAAGGCCTTCGACACAGACGCCGCCCAAGACGGCGCGCAGGCTGAGCAAGTCTGACCGGACGAGCCAGGTGCTGGTGCGAATTGGCGTGCGCTGCACCTCGCCAGCTACGTTTCATTGGTGAGTTTGGTCCTCGTCGAACACCCGCGGCCCGGCGTCGCGCTCATCACCCTCAATCGGCCCGAGCGGATGAACTCCATGGCGTTCGACGTCATGGTGCCGCTCAAGGAGGCCCTGGAGAAGGTCAGATACGACAATTCGGTACGCGTGGTCGTGCTGACCGGGTCGGGCCGTGGGTTCTCCTCCGGCGCCGACCACAAATCCGCGGGCACGGTGCCCAACGTCGACGGGCTGACGCGGCCGACCTATGCGCTGCGTTCCATGGAACTGCTCGACGACGTCATCCTGATGCTGCGGCGGCTGCACCAACCGGTGATCGCCGCGGTCAACGGCGCGGCCATCGGCGGTGGACTGTGCCTGGCGCTGGCCGCGGACATCCGGGTCGCCTCCACCAGCGCCTACTTCCGGGCCGCGGGAATCAACAACGGGCTGACCGCGAGCGAACTGGGCCTGAGTTATCTGTTGCCCAGGGCGATCGGGGCCTCGCGCGCGTTCGAGATCATGCTGACCGGTCGCGACGTCTCCGCCGAGGAGGCCGAGCGCATCGGCCTGGTGTCGTGCCAGGCGCCGGAGGGCCAGCTGCTGGATACCTGCTACGCGATCGCGGCACGGATCGCGGCGTTCTCGCGGCCCGGAATCGAGTTGACGAAGCGCACACTCTGGAGTGGACTGGACGCCGCTAGCCTGGAAGGGCACATGCAGGCCGAAGGACTGGGACAGCTTTTCGTCCGCCTGCTCACGGCCAACTTCGAAGAGGCGGTTGCCGCGCGGGCCGAACGTCGGCCGGCCGTGTTCACCGACGACAAGTAGCCCTACCCAAGTAGCCCTAGACAAGTAGCCGTGAAGGAGAGCGATTGTGATCACCGCAACGGACCTCGAGGTCCGCGCCGGTGCGCGCATCCTGCTCTCACCCGACGGCCCGGACCTGCGGGTGCAGCCCGGTGACCGCATCGGGCTGGTCGGGCGCAACGGCGCGGGCAAGACCACGACGCTGCGCATCCTGGCCGGCGAGACCGAACCGTATGCCGGATCGGTGACCCGCAGCGGCGAAATCGGTTATCTACCACAGGATCCCAAAGAGGGCGATCTCGACGTCCTGGCCCGCGATCGGGTGCTTTCGGCGCGCGGACTCGACGTGCTGCTGACCGACCTGGAGAAGCAGCAGGCGTTGATGGCCGAGGTCGCCGACGATGACGCCCGGGACCGCGCGATCCGGCGCTACGGCCAACTGGAGGAACGTTTCGTCGCGCTGGGTGGCTATGGCGCCGAAAGCGAGGCGGGCCGCATCTGCGCGAGCCTCGGGCTGTCCGAACGGGTGCTAACGCAGCAACTGCGCACCCTGTCCGGCGGACAGCGCCGCCGGGTGGAGCTGGCGCGCATCCTGTTCGCCGCGGCTGAAGGTGGGGCTGCCGGTTCCGGTTCCCTTACGACACTGCTGCTTGACGAGCCGACCAACCACCTCGACGCGGATTCGCTTGGCTGGCTGCGGGATTTCCTGCGGGCCCACAATGGCGGTCTGGTGGTCATCAGCCACAACGTCGAACTGGTTGCCGACGTCGTCAACCGGGTCTGGTTCTTAGACGCCGTGCGTGGCGAGGTCGACGTGTACAACATGGGCTGGCAGAAGTACCTCGACGCCCGCGCCACCGACGAACAGCGTCGCCGCCGGGAACGCAACAACGCCGAACGCAAGGCCGCCGCGCTGCGCACGCAGGCCGCCAAACTAGGCGCCAAGGCCACCAAAGCCGTTGCGGCCCAGAACATGTTGCGTCGTGCCGATCGCATGATGGCCGCGCTCGACGAAGAGCGGGTCGGCGACAAGGTGGCTCGGATCAAGTTTCCCACCCCCGCCCCGTGCGGGCGGGTACCGCTGGTGGCCACGGGGCTGAGCAAGTCCTACGGGTCGCTCGAAGTGTTCACCGGTGTCGATTTGGCTATCGATCGCGGCTCGCGCGTGGTCGTGCTGGGACTCAACGGCGCCGGCAAGACCACGCTGCTGCGATTGCTGGCCGGCGTGGAAATACCCGACACGGGACAGCTCGAGCCCGGACACGGTTTGCGCATCGGCTATTTCGCGCAGGAACACGACACCCTGGACTTCGACGCCAGCGTCTGGGAGAACATCCGGCACGCCGCACCCGACTCCGGCGAACAGGATCTGCGGGGCCTGCTGGGGGCCTTCATGTTCAGCGGCCCACAGCTCGACCAGCCGGCGGGCACCCTGTCGGGCGGGGAGAAGACCCGCCTCGCGCTGGCCGGCCTGGTTGCGTCCACGGCCAACGTGTTGCTGCTCGACGAACCGACCAACAATCTGGACCCCGCGTCGCGCGAGCAGGTCCTCGACGCGCTGCGCAGCTATCGGGGCGCGGTGGTGCTGGTGACGCACGACCCCGGGGCGGCCGAGGCGCTCGATCCGCAACGCGTCGTGCTGTTGCCGGACGGCACCGAGGATTACTGGTCCAACGACTATCGGGACCTCATCGAGCTGGCCTGACCAATCCGACCCCAAAAGAGCCAACCCTGACCGGTTCGCCGCACAGCCGCAGGCGTTTTCGGTCAAAGTGGCCCGCGGCTGGCAGCGGGTTCTTACGCTAGGTGCCTTGGATTCGTGTTGAGGCCTGGAGGCGGCTAGTGAGAAGCGCGGTAAAAAAGTCGAAGAAGACGCGGGAGGAGCTGTTGGGTGAGCTGCGGAGCGCCTACGAGGGCGGGGCCAGCATCCGCAACCTGGCAGCCACGACCGGCAGGTCATACGGGTCCATCCATAGCTTGCTGCGCGAGTCGGGCACCACAATGCGCAGCCGCGGCGGCCCTAACCACCGCTCGCGTCCCCGCTGACGGGGTCCGGCTCGGGGCTGAATCTAGCTGCGGCGCACTGAATTCTCCACCAGGTCCAGGACGGCGGCGAGTCGCTGCGGGTCTTCGCCGGACGCCAGCCGGGCAACCAATCCGTCCAGCACGAGATCCAGGTAGCACTGCAGCACGTCGCTGGGAATATCGTCGCGCACTCGGCCCGCCTGCTTTTGCCGACGCAGCCGATCCGTTGTGGCCGCTGCCAGTTCCGCGGAGCGGTCCGCCCAGCCCCGGCTGAATGCGGGGTCGGTGCGCAGCTTGCGCGCGATCTCCAACCTGGTGACCAGCCAATCAAACTCGTCGGGGGCGGCGAGCATGTCACGCATCACCTGGATGAGGCCCTCGCGGGAGGCCACGTCCGCCATTCGCTCGGCGTCTTCGCGCGCCAACGCGAAAAATAGTGTGTCCTTGTCCCGGAAGTGATGGAAGATCGCGCCACGCGACAGCCCGATCACCTCCTCGAGGCGCCGCACCGTTGCCTTGTCGTAGCCATATTCGGCAAAGCAACGGCGTGCGCCGTCGAGGATTTGGCGGCGGCGAGCCGCCAAATGGTCCTCACTGACTTTTGGCACGGGGCTCGGTCGGTACCGGCTAGCCCGACTTCAGCATGTTGCGCAGCACGTACTGCAGGATGCCGCCGTTGCGGTAGTAGTCCGCCTCTCCGGGGGTGTCGATGCGTACCACCGCGTCGAACTCGATGGCGTCCGAACCGTCCTTCGACGCCTTCACATGCACCGTCTTCGGCGTCTTGCCGCCGTTCAGCGCGTCGATGCCGGTGATCTCGAAGACTTCGGTGCCGTCCAGGCCGAGCTCGGTCGCCGACTTGCCCTCCGGGAACTGCAGCGGGATGACGCCCATGCCGATCAGGTTGGAGCGGTGGATGCGCTCAAACGACTCGGCGATCACCGCGCGCACACCCAGCAGCATCGTGCCCTTCGCGGCCCAGTCCCGCGACGAGCCGGAGCCGTACTCCTTGCCGCCGAGCACCACCAGCGGAATGTTCTGTGCCGCATAGTTTTGCGCCGCGTCGTAGATGAACGCCTGCGGACCGCCATCCTGGGTGAAGTCACGGGTGTAGCCCCCGGAGACGTCGTCCAGCAGCATGTTGCGCAGCCGGATGTTGGCGAACGTGCCGCGGATCATCACCTCGTGATTGCCGCGCCGTGAACCAAAGGAGTTGTAGTCCTTGCGGTTCACACCGTGCTCGTCGAGGTACTGCGCGGCCGGCGTGCCCGGCTTGATCGAGCTGGCGGGGGAGATGTGGTCGGTCGTCACAGAGTCGCCGAGCAGCGCCAGCACCCGGGCGCCGCTGATGTTGCCGACCGGCTCGGGTTCGGCGGACATTCCCTCGAAGTACGGGGGCTTGCGCACGTACGTCGAGTCCGCGTCCCACTCAAAGGTGTTGCCGCTCGGGGTCGGCAGGTTGCGCCAGCGCTCGTCGCCCTTGAACACGTCGGCGTAGTTCTTGGTGAACATCTCCTGGCTGATCGCCGATGCGATCGTGTCGGATACGTCCTTCTGCGACGGCCAGATGTCCTTCAGGAAGACGTCCTTGCCTCCCTTATCCTTGCCGAGCGGCTGCGACTCGAAGTCGAAGTCCATGCTCCCGGCCAGCGCGTAGGCGATCACCAGCGGCGGCGACGCCAGGTAATTCATCTTCACGTCGGGGTTGATGCTGCCCCTCGAAGTTACGGTTGCCGGACAGCACCGCGGAGACCGAAAGGTCGTTGTCGTTGATCGCCTTTGAGATCTCGTCGGGCAGCGGGCCGGAGTTGCCGATGCAGGTGGTGCAGCCGTAGCCGACGAGGTAGAAGCCGAGCTTCTCCAGGTACGGCCACAGGCCGGACTTGTCGTAGTAGTCGTTCACCACCTGCGAGCCCGGCGCCATCGTGGTCTTCACCCAGGGCTTGGAGGCCAGCCCCTTCTCGACGGCGTTACGGGCCAGCAGCGCCGCGCCCAGCATGACCTCGGGGTTTGAGGTGTTGGTGCACGACGTGATCGCGGCGATCACCACAGCGCCGTGGTCGAGCACGAACTCGCCGCGCTCGTCGGAGCGCACCGTCACCGGATTGCTCGGGCGGCCCTCGCAGTTCGCGGCGGCCGACTGCACCACGGGCACGTCGTCGGCGTGGCCGTTCGACGGTGCTCCCGGATCGCTGGCCGGGAACGTCTCCTCGACCACCTCGTCCAGCTTCGAGTAGCCCTGGGCGCCGTCACCGTCGACGTAGCTCGGAATCTGTTCGCGGAACTTGGACCTGGCCTCGGACAGCTTGATTCGGTCCTGGGGACGCTTCGGTCCGGCGATCGACGGAACCACTTCGGACAGGTCGAGTTCCAGGTACTCGGAGAAGGCGGGCTCGCGCTTGGGGTCGTGCCACATCCCCTGCTCTTTGGCGTAGGCCTCGACCAGCGCCAGCTGCTGGTCGCTGCGGCCGGTGAACCGCAGGTACGAGATGGTCTCCTCGTCGATCGGGAAAATGGCTGCGGTGGAGCCGAATTCGGGGCTCATGTTGCCCAGGGTGGCGCGGTTGGCCAGCGGCACCCGGGCCACGCCCTCGCCGTAGAACTCGACGAACTTGCCGACGACGCCGTGCTTGCGCAGCATTTCGGTGACGGTCAGCACCACGTCGGTGGCGGTAACGGCCGGCTGAATCTCCCCGGTCAGCTTGAAGCCGACGACGCGGGGGATGAGCATCGACACCGGCTGGCCCAGCATGGCGGCCTCGGCCTCGATGCCGCCCACGCCCCAGCCGAGGACGCCGAGGCCGTTGACCATCGTGGTGTGCGAGTCGGTGCCGACGCAGGTGTCGGGGTAGGCCGTTATTTTTCCCGCGCCGTCGGCGCGGGTCATCACGACGCTCGCCAGGTACTCGATGTTGACCTGGTGCACGATGCCGGTGCCCGGCGGCACCACCTTGAAGTCGTCGAACGCGCCCTGGCCCCAGCGCAGGAACTGGTAGCGCTCGCCGTTGCGCTGGTATTCGATCTCGACGTTGCGCTCGAACGCGTCGGCGGTGCCGAACAGGTCCGCGATAACGGAGTGGTCGATCACCAGGTCCGCCGGCGCCAGCGGGTTGACCTTGGCCGGATTGCCGCCCAGGTCCGCGACGGCCTCGCGCATCGTGGCGAGGTCGACGATGCACGGTACGCCGGTGAAGTCCTGCATGACGACGCGTGCCGGCGTGTACTGGATCTCAATGCTGGGCTCCGCCTTGGGATCCCAGTTCGCGATGGCCTCGATGTGCTGCTTGGTGATGTTGCTGCCGTCCTCGTTGCGCAGCAGATTCTCGGCGAGGACCTTCAGGCTGTAGGGGAGCTTTTCTGTATTGGGCACGGCGTCGAGACGATAGATCTGGTAACTGTTTTCGCCGACCTGGAGGGTGTCGCGGGCTCCGAACGAGTTCACCGAATCTGTACTCACATCAACTCCCTGGGATTAAGTTCTGCCGCCGACGGGCCATGTCGACGGTGCTTCACATGCCTTCAAAGGACGAAGCCACTTTAACAGTACGCTTGTCCTGTATTAAAGGGCACTCGCCTATGACAGTCTTGTCGCGCGAGGTGCGCGTGGGAACCCCTTCCGGCCCGGAATTGCTCGGCTCACCCGTCGCTTAGCGTCACGGAGCCGTTCGCGGCGGCGTCGCGCGCATGGTCATGCGGCCGTCGCGTAACGTGCCGGTAGCACCGCGGCACGAAAAGGCAGGAGCGACACGATGACCGGGCACGATTCTTTCGGCCAGCTACCGCAGACACCCTTTTCCGTGTACCCCGTCCTGCCCGCCTACATTCCGCAAGACGTCGACATGACCGTGGTCAAGGCCCAGGTCGCCGCGACCGGCGTCAGCGCGCCGCCGTCGGCGCTGCCGGGGTTGCTTGACGTGGTCAACCAGGCCCACGCTGAGGGCATCAATCTGAAGATCGTCCTGCTCGACCACAACCCCCCGAACGACACACCGCTGCGCGACATCTCCACCGTGGTCGGCGCCGACTACCCGGACGCCACGGTTCTGACGCTGAGCCCGAGCTACGTCGGCAGCTACAGCACCCATTTCCCGCGCGTGACGCTCGAGGCGGGCGAGGACCATTCCAAGACGGGCAACCCGATGGTGTCTGCGCAGAACTTTTTGCACGAGCTGAATACGCCCGAGTTCCCCTGGACCGGATTGACCATTGTTTTGCTGATTGGCGTGCTCGCGGCGGCCGTCGGCACGCGATTCCTGCAGTTGCGGGGCAGGCAATCAGCAACCTCGAAGGGTGCCGCGGAAACCGGGGCGACTCGGCCCGAAGAGCCCGGCGAGGGCGTCTAACCACAGGTATCCGGCCCTGACGGGCCCCTGACGGGCTTCGTGCGCCTGCCGCGGCCTTCTTGGCGGCAAACGCCGCAGGTCACTTTTCGGTCACATTAAACGCACTTCCAGAGTGCAGTTTGTGACTTGCGTTTCCATGGCGACTTGTGTGACGTACGGTGCGAATGATGCTGATGTTGTCTTTGGCGCTTCCCGTGAAAATTGTGGCTGGCGCCACCCGTCCGCGCTGAGCCATAGGAGACCCGAGTCGAATGAGACGCACCCCTCGTGGCTCCTCGACGCGACACCGAGGAATTCGCCGCAGAGGAATTCTGGCCACCCGAGTTCTGCCCGGGGGGAGGCTGGTCCGCCCCGTTTTACCGTCGGTGCTGAGCCTGGCCATGCTGGTGTGCACGCTCGAGCTCGCCCCCGAGATCGCCCGAGCCGACCCTGGGGCTGACAAGTTGGCCGCGCTGATCGCCAACGTCGCCAAGGCCAACCAGCGCCTCGAGGATCTCAGCGGGGCCATTGAGACCGAGCAGCAAAGCGTCAACAAGTCGATGGTCGACGTGGAGACGGCGCGGGACAATGCTGCCGCGGCCGAACACGACCTCGAGGTCAGCCAGCAGTCGGTCAACGACGCCAACGCGGAAATCGCCGCGGCGCAACACCGGTTCGACACATTTGCGGCGGCCACCTATATGAACGGCCCGTCGGGTAGCTACCTGGCCGCGCGCAGCCCCGACGACATCATCGCCACCGCGACCGCCGCCAAGACGCTGACCGCCAGTTCGCAGGCCGTGATGGACAGCCTGCAGCGGGCCCGGACCCAGCGCGTCAACAGGGAGTCGGCGGCGCGGGCGGCCAAGCAGAAGGCGGATAAGGCCGCGACGGACGCCAAGGCCAGCCAGGACGCGGCGGTCGCGGCGCTCACCGACTCGAGGCGCAAGTTCGACGAACAGCGCGAAGAGGCCAATCGCCTGACCGCCGAGCGCGACGACGCCGAGGCCAAACTAGAGGCGGCCCGATTCGAGGCCGGCAGCGCATGGTCGGCACCGGTGCCCGGCGGCGGTGTCCCGGGGTCGGGCGATCGCTGGGACCCGGGAGCCCCGGCGGGCACCCGCCCCGGCGGGCCCGGTGGGGGACGCCGGTGGGACGGCTGGGATCCCACCCTGCCCCAGGTGCCCAGCGCCAACATTCAAGGCGACCCGATAGCGGTGGTGAACCAGGTTTTGGGGATCTCGGCCACGTCGGCGCAGGTCACCGCCAACATGGGGCGCAACTTCTTGCAGCAGTTGGGCATCCTGAAGCCAGACGACACCGGAATCACCAACGCCGCCGCGGGCTCGACGTCCGGACGGATTCCACGGGTTTACGGGCGGCAGGCCACCGAGTACGTGATCCGACGTGGCATGTCGCAGATCGGGGTGCCGTATTCCTGGGGTGGGGGCAACGCCGCGGGCCCGAGCAAAGGAATCGACTCGGGGGCCAGCATCACCGGTTTCGACTGTTCGGGGCTCGTCCTGTACTCGTTCGCCGGGGTGGGAATCAAGCTGCCGCACTACTCGGGCTCGCAGTACAACCTGGGCCGCAAGATCCCGACCTCTCAGATGCGTCGCGGTGACGTCATCTTCTACGGCCCGGGCGGCAGCCAGCACGTGACCCTCTACCTCGGCGACGGCCAGATGCTGGAGGCTCCCGACATCGGTTTGAAGGTGCGCGTTGCGCCCGTGCGCACCAGCGGAATGACCCCCTTCGTGATCCGCTACATCGAGTGGTAATGAGGACGATTACTGAGCGAGGAATTATGCGCCACAAGCTTTTTCGACTAATCGGCCTGGCTTCCAAGCTGGCGCTGCTCAGCGCCGTGGTGGCCGCGCTGATGATGCCCGTCGCGATGTCTGCCGCGCCTGACGCCCTCGCCGACCCGGGCCCGTGGGACCCCACCCTGCCGGCCACGGCCAGCGCCGGTGCCCCGGGAGACCCGCTCGCCGTCGCCAACGCGTCCCTGCAGGCCACCGCGCAGGCCACCCAGACCACGCTCGATTTGGGTAAGCAATTCCTCAGCGGGTTAGGTATCAACATGGGCGGTAGTCCGGGTGGCGCCACCAACACCGGCGGGAGCCGGATTTCGCGGGCCAACGGTCGCCAAGCCATCGAGTACGTGATCAAGCGGGCCGGGTCGCAGATGGGCGTGCCGTATTCCTGGGGTGGCGGCACGCTGGACGGTCCCAGCAAGGGCGTCGGCGACGGCGCCAATATCAACGGTTTCGACTGCTCGGGCCTGATGCGGTACGCGTTCGCCGGGGTCGGCGTGTTGATCCCGCGGTTCTCCGGCGACCAGTACACCGCCGGGCGCCACATTCCCCCTGACCAGGCCAGGCGCGGCGACCTGATCTTCTACGGCCCGGGCGGCAGCCAGCACGTCACCATGTATCTGGGCAACGGCCAGATGCTCGAGGCGTCCGGAAGTGCCGGCAAGGTCACCGTGAGCCCGGTGCGCATGGCGGGCATGACACCGTCGCTGACTCGAATCATCGAGTACTGACCCGGCGGTTTGAATTTGCCCGGCGGGAACCGCGGCGTCGACGTAATCCCAGTCGCCTGGAATAGTTGAACGCGGGCACCCCGAGGTTTCGGCCGCAGCGCGGCATAGGGTGCCAGCAGTCGTGTCTGATCGAGCTGTGTCGGTTAAGGGTGGAAGGTAATAGTTGATGACATCAGCAGGTGGGTTGCCCCCGGGCGCCAGTGGTTACCCGGGTCCGAGTGGGCAATCAGGAGGGGCCCACGAGGCGCCCCCAGGTGGCCCGGGTGGTTCGGACGGGCTGGCTGCCGAGGTGCACACCCTGGAACGGGCCATCTTCGAGGTCAAGCGGATCATCGTCGGCCAGGACCAGCTCGTCGAGCGGATGCTGGTGGGCCTGCTCTCCAAAGGTCACGTGCTGCTCGAGGGCGTTCCCGGCGTTGCCAAGACGCTGGCGGTCGAGACCTTCGCAAAGGTGGTCGGCGGGACGTTCGCGCGCATCCAGTTCACGCCCGACCTGGTGCCCACCGACATCATCGGTACCCGCATCTACCGCCAGGGCAAAGAAGAGTTCGACACCGAACTCGGCCCCGTGGTGGTCAACTTCCTGCTGGCCGACGAGATCAACCGCGCCCCGGCGAAGGTGCAGTCGGCGCTGCTCGAGGTGATGCAGGAACGCAAGGTGTCTATCGGCGGTAAGACCTTCGCGCTGCCCAACCCGTTCCTGGTGATGGCGACGCAGAACCCGATCGAACACGAAGGCGTCTACCCGCTGCCGGAGGCGCAGCGCGACCGCTTCCTGTTCAAGATCAACGTCGGCTACCCCTCGCCCGAGGAAGAGCGCGAGATCATCTACCGGATGGGTGTGCGGCCGCCGGAGCCCAAGCAGATCCTGGCCACCGGCGACCTGGTGCGGCTGCAGGACATCGCGGCCAACAACTTCGTCCACCACGCGCTGGTCGACTATGTGGTGCGCGTCGTCACCGCCACCCGCCACCCCGAGCAGCTCGGGATGAACGACGTCAAGACCTGGGTCGCGTTCGGCGCATCGCCGCGTGCCTCCCTGGGCATCATCGCCGCGTCCCGTTCGCTGGCCCTGGTGCGCGGCCGCGACTACGTGATTCCGCAGGACGTCGTCGAGGTCATTCCCGACGTGCTGCGACACCGGTTGGTGCTCACCTATGACGCGCTGGCAGACGAGATCTCGTCGGAGATCGTCATCAACCGAGTGCTGCAGACGGTGTCCCTACCGCAGGTGAACGCCGTGCCCCAACAAGGTCATTCGGTGCCACCGGTGATGCAGACCGTAGCGGCTAGCGGTCGGTGACCGATCCAAATCCCGCCGCGCCGAAGCGCGCGGTTGCGCATCCGCCGTCGTTCCAGCGCGGGCAGATCGACGACGCGAAGCTGACGGCGGCGCTCAAGTCACTCGAGCTCACCGTCAAACGGAAGCTCGACGGGGTCCTGCATGGCGACCATCTCGGCCTGATCCCCGGTCCCGGTTCGGAGCCGGGGCAGTCGCGCGAGTATCAGCCCGGTGATGACGTCCGCCGAATGGACTGGGCGGTGACCGCGCGCACGACCCATCCGCATGTCCGGCAGATGATCGCCGACCGTGAGTTGGAGACGTGGATGGTGGTCGACCTGTCCGCCAGCCTGGACTTCGGCACCACGGTCTGCGAGAAGCGTGACCTGGCGGTGGCGGCCGCGGCCGCGATCACGTTCCTGAACAGCGGCGGCGGCAACCGGATTGGCGCGCTGGTCTCCAACGGCCTGACGACCACCCGGATACCGGCCCGCTCCGGGCGCCAGCATGAGCAGACGCTGTTGCGCACCATCGCCACTACCCCCAAGGCGCCTACCGGGGTGCGCGGGGACCTGGCGGCGGCCATCGAAGCGCTGCGCCGCCCGGAACGTCGCCGCGGGATGGCGGTGATCATCAGCGACTTCCTCGGCCCGATCAACTGGATGCGCCCGCTGCGGGCGATCGCGGCTCGGCACGAGGTGCTCGGCATCGAGGTGCTCGACCCTCGCGATGTGGAGCTGCCCGACATCGGCGACGTCATCCTGCAGGACGCCGAATCCGGGGTCACCCGCGAGTTCACCATCGACGTACAGCTGCGTGACGACTTCGCCAGGGCGGCCGCGGCGCACCGCGCCGAGGTGTCCCGCACGATCCGCAGCTGTGGTGCACCGCTGATGACGCTGCGCACCGACCGGGACTGGATCGCCGACATCGTTCGCTTCGTGGAGTCCCGCCGACGTGGGGCACTGGCTGGCCGCCAGTGACGGCTAGCTACGCCGCGGCTGGCACGTACCACATCGTGGGTCTGCGATGACGTTGCCGTTGCTCGGGCCGATGTCGCTGTCGGGCTTCGCGCACTCGTGGTTCTTCCTGTTCCTTCTGGTCGTCGTCGGGCTCGCCGCCCTGTACGTTGCGGTGCAGCTGGCCCGCGAGCGGCGGATGCTGCGTTTCGCCAATATGGAGCTGCTGGAAAGCGTTGCCCCCGAACGGCCCTCGAAATGGCGGCACGTGCCGGCGATCCTGCTGGCGTTGTCGTTGGTGCTGTTCACCATCGCGATGGCGGGGCCGACCAATGACGTCCGGATCCCCCGCAACCGGGCGGTGGTAATGCTGGTGATCGACGTGTCGCAGTCGATGCGGGCCACCGATGTCGCACCCAACCGAATGGCCGCCGCGCAGGAGGCCGCCAAGCAGTTCGCCGGCGAGCTGACACCGGGGATCAACCTGGGGCTGATCGCCTTTGGGGGGAACGCGACGGTGCTGGTGCAGCCGACCACCAACCGGGATGCGACCAAGGCCGCGTTGGACAAGTTGCAGTTCCAGGACCGAACCGCCACCGGCGAGGCCATCTTCACGGCTCTGCAGGCCATCGCCACCGTGGGCGCGGTGATCGGCGGCGGCGACACGCCGCCGCCGGCGCGCATCGTGCTGTTCTCCGACGGCAAGGAGACGATGCCGACCAGCCCGGACAACCCCAAGGGCGCCTACACCGCCGCGCGGACCGCCAAGGACCAGGGCGTGCCGATCTCGACCATCTCGTTCGGCACTCCCTACGGCTTTGTCGAGATCAACGACCAGCGCCAGCCGGTTCCCGTCGACGACGAGACCATGAAGAAGGTCGCCTCGCTCTCCGGCGGAAATGCCTACAACGCCGCGACCTTGCAGGAGCTGAAGACCGTCTACGATTCGCTGCAGCAGCAAATCGGCTACGAGACCATCAAGGGTGACGCCAGCGCCGGCTGGTTACGGCTGGGTGCGCTGGTCCTGGCGCTCGCCGCGCTGGCCGCGCTGCTGATCAACCGCCGGCTCCCGACCTAGCGCCCCTTTTCCTTGGCCGCGAGCCCCTTTTCCTTGGCCGCGAGCCCCTTTTCCTTGGCCGCGAGCCCCTTTTCCTTGGCCGCGAGCGTAACGTCACTGCGGAATTCGGCGCGATTTTTCGCACTGCGGTTACGCTCGCGAGCGGGTGGCGGTCATTGTCGGATGCTGTCGGCACACTTCCGTCATGCGAGACCCATTCGTCGGAAGTGCCGCTCTTGCTGCCGGTGCTCTGACCCCTCACGCGCTGCGCAGTCGCTACGACGCCCTGCACAAAGACGTCTACCTAGGCCGCGATGCCGAATTGACGGCGGTGTTGCGCGCGAAGGCGTGCTGGCTGCGGTCACGCGGCCGTGGCATACTCGCCGGCTACTCCGCATCGGCCTTACATGGCTCCAAGTGGATTGATGCGACACTGCCCGCCGCGATCATCGACACCAATCGCCGTGCCGGTGCGGGGGTGCAGGCTTGGGAGGAGCGGATCGAAGACGATGAGATCGTCGTCATTGACGGCATGCGCGTCACCTCCCCGGCCCGGACCGCGCTCGACCTCGCTCGGCGACTTCCACGGAATGCCGCAGTCGCAGCGGTCGACGCCCTTGCGCAGGCAACCGACTTGAAGCTCGCTGACGTCGAGCCGCTACTCGACCGGTACCGAGGCCGGCGCGGTCTCAAGGCTGCTCGGGTTGCACTTGCTCTTGTCGACGGCGGCTCTCAATCGCCCAAAGAGACCTGGCTGCGGCTGGTGTTGATCGACGCCGGATATCCGCGGCCCCAGACGCAGATCGCGGTTCGCAACGAATGGGGTTGGGCGGAAGCTGTTTTGGATATGGGCTGGGAGGACATCAAGGTCGCGGCGGAGTATGACGGTGATGAGCACCGGTCGAATCGCCGCCGTTACGTCAAGGACATCCGGCGGTCTGAAAAGGTGGCGTGGCGCTACGGATGGCTCGTGGTCCGGGTCGTCGCCGAGGACCATCCGAACGACATCATCCGCCGTGTCGCGGAAGCCCGTGCGAGTCGCGGCGCGTCGGGACCGCGAGCGTAACCGCACTGCGACATCCGGTCCGACTTTTCGCAGTCTGGTTACGCTCGCGGCGAGGTATTGCCGCGAGCCGATTTCGGCGCCACCGCACCGAGGCGATAGGTTGGCCGGGTGACTGACACAGCCACTGAGAAAGCCGCTGAGCTCCCCGCCAACGGCGGCAAACCCGCGTTCGTATCCCGTTCAGTCTTGGTGACGGGCGGAAACCGGGGGATCGGTCTGGCGATCGCGTTGCGCCTAGCGGCCGACGGCCACAAGGTTGCCGTCACGCACCGCGGATCCGGGGCCCCCGAGGGGCTGTTCGGCGTCGAGTGTGACGTGACCGACAGCGACGCCGTCGATCGCGCGTTCAAGCAGGTCGAGGAGCATCAGGGAGCCGTCGAAGTGCTGGTGTCCAACGCCGGCATCTCCAAGGACGCGTTCCTCATCCGGATGACCGAGGAGCGGTTCGAGGAAGTTATCAACGCCAACCTCACCGGGGCGTTCCGGGTGACCCAGCGCGCGGCCCGCAGCATGCAGAAGAAGCGGTTCGGCCGGATCATCTACATCGGCTCGGTCTCCGGCAGCTGGGGCATCGGCAACCAGTCGAACTACGCGGCCGCCAAGGCCGGGCTGATCGGCATGGCCCGCTCGATCTCCCGGGAATTGTCCAAGGCCGGGGTGACCGCGAACGTGGTGGCCCCGGGCTACATCGACACCGAGATGACCCGCTCGCTGGATGAGCGCATCCAGGCAGGGGCGCTGGAGTTCATCCCGGCCAAGCGGGTGGGCACCGCCGGGGAGGTCGCCGGGGTGGTCAGCTTCCTGGCGTCCGAGGATGCAAGCTACATCGCCGGCGCCGTCATCCCGGTCGACGGCGGCATGGGCATGGGCCACTAACAGAACGGGGACAGATATGGCAGGACTTCTTGAAGGCAAACGGATTCTGGTCACCGGGATCATCACCGATTCGTCGATCGCATTTCACATCGCCCGGGTGGCCCAGGAGCAGGGTGCCGAGTTGGTGCTGACCGGGTTCGACCGGCTGCGGCTGATTCAGCGCATCGCGGACCGGTTGCCGCAAAAGGCCCCGTTGCTCGAGCTCGACGTGCAGAACGAGGAGCATCTGGCAACGCTTGCGGGGCGGGTCACCGAGGTGATCGGAGAGGGCAACAGGCTGGACGGCGTGGTGCACTCGATCGGGTTCATGCCGCAGACCGGAATGGGCATCAACCCCTTCTTCGACGCGCCGTACGAGGACGTCGCCAAGGGGATCCACATCTCCGCGTACTCGTACGCTTCGTTGGCCAAGGCGCTGCTGCCGGTGATGAATTCCGGCGGTTCCATCGTCGGCATGGACTTCGACCCGAGCCGCGCGATGCCGGCTTATAACTGGATGACGGTCGCCAAGAGCGCGCTGGAGTCGGTGAACCGGTTCGTCGCGCGCGAGGCCGGCAAGTTCGGCGTCCGCTCGAACCTCGTTGCCGCCGGACCGATTCGGACGCTGGCGATGGCCGCGATCGTCGGCGGCGCGCTGGGCGAGGAGGCCGGGGCCCAGATACAGCTGCTCGAAGAGGGCTGGGATCAGCGCGCCCCGGTCGGTTGGAACATGAAGGACCCGACGCCAGTCGCCAAGACGGTGTGTGCGCTGCTCTCCGATTGGCTGCCGGCGACCACGGGTGACATCATCTTCGCCGACGGCGGCGCACACACCCAATTGCTGTAGGGCGCAATGGAGTTTGGTGCGATCCTGCTGCTGTCCTTCGGCGGGCCGGAGGGCCCCGAGCAAGTGCGGCCGTTCCTCGAGAACGTCACCAGGGGCCGCGGTGTCCCACCCGAACGGCTCGACGCCGTCGCCGAGCACTACCTGCATTTCGGTGGGGTGTCACCGATCAACGGGATCAACCGCGCGCTGATCGCCGAGCTGACGGCCGAGCAGGACCTGCCGGTGTACTTCGGCAACCGCAATTGGGAACCCTACGTCGAAGACACCGTTATCACGATGCGGGAAAACGGTATTCGTCGCGCCGCGGTGTTCGCCACGTCGGCGTGGGGGGGCTACTCCGGCTGCACGCAATACGTCGAGGACATCGCCAGGGCGCGTTCGGCGGCCGGCCCGGACGCACCCGAGCTGGTCAAGCTGCGGTCCTACTTCGACCATCCGCTTTTCGTCGAGATGTTCGCCGACGCCGTTGCCGCCGCCGCCCGCGACGTGCCCGCGGATGCGCGGCTGGTGTTCACCGCGCATTCGGTGCCCGTCGCCGCCGACCGGCGCTGCGGGCCGAACCTCTACAGTAACCAAGTCGCTTATGCCGCAAGGCTTGTCGCAGCGGCCGCCGGTTACGACGATTATGACCTGGTCTGGCAGTCGCGATCGGGTCCGCCGCAGGTTCCGTGGCTGGAGCCCGATGTCGCGGACCATCTCAAGACACTGGCGGGTGGCGGCGTCAAGGCCGTGATCGTGTGTCCCGTCGGCTTTGTCGCCGACCACATTGAGGTGGTGTGGGATCTCGACCACGAGTTGCGATTACAGGCCGAGGCGGCGGGCATGGCGTTCGCGCGGGTCGCGACGCCCAACGCCGACCGGCGATTCGCCCGGCTGGCCGCAGGTTTGGTCGACGAACTCCGATACGGTTATGAGCCCGAACGGGTTATCGGGCCCGATCCGGTGCCCGGATGCCTCGCTGGCGCCAACGGCGAGCCGTGCCTGCCGCCGCATTGCGCCGCAAGGGAATACACGGCTTAGTCGCGACTAGCCGGGGCTCAGTCCGCCCAGGCCGACTGCAGGATCGCGCTGACCGCGGCCATCCGCGCCGAACGCACCACCGCGGTGAGCGGTCGCAGCGCATCGTTGGCGATCGCGGGAGTGCCGCTTGCGTGCTGGGCGGTTTCGCGCAGTCGACTCAGCCCAGCGCTGACGGCGATGATCGCGTCTACGTGTGCGGCGTTCTCCAGCACGCGTAACGCGCGGGACGGTGCATGGTCGGGAATCGGGTGCTGCCGTGAGGATTCCAGCAACTGCTCGACCATCCCCCGCGGATCGGCGACGTCGGATGCGCTCGCGCCCAGACCGATCGCACCGAGAGTGTCGGCTGCCGAACGCACCGCTGAGCGCAGCGCGTATTCCGCGTCGCCCAGTTCGTGGTGATCGAACACGGGCACGCCGGGCAGTGAGTACACCATCCACGACAGGGCGCATACCTCGGGTACGTCCGGCTGGCCGTCGTCCGCCTCTCCGCGATCGCTATACGAGCACTCCGGGACCAGCCCGACGGCCGCGGCGGGATCGTCGGGGTTGGTGATGATCACCGCTTCGCCCGCGGCCAGGGCATCGAGCTCGAACTGCGTGCCCGGCGCCAGCCCGCGCACGTCGCCCGGCACCGGCAACACCACGTTGATCGTCCCGCGCAACCGATCTGAGCCGCCGGGCGCGGGCCGGCCCACCGCGGCGCGCAGCGTCTGCAAGAGCGACACGGTCCCCGCCTCATTGACATCTGGCCATGGCAGGCCGGTGTTGCCGGCGGCCACCGCATCATACGCGGCGACTGATTGTCTTGGCGCCCAAAGAGATAACGCATCCAAGACGTCGTCGGGCGCGGCCTTGCCGGCGAGCCAGGCATTGGCCCACAGGGACAGCGAGACACTGGGACAGCACATGATCTCGCAGTGTAGTTGTTCGGCCCCGCAAAGGCTGATCACGCGTATTCTGACGGCATGCCCGCGGCGGTGATATGGCTGATAGCTGCGCTGGTCCTTGCCGGTGCGGAGGCGCTGACCGGGGATATGTCCTTGCTGATGCTTTCCGGCGGCGCGCTGGCCGCCGCGGGGTGCACCTGGCTGCTGGACTGGCCGATCTGGGCGAACTCGGGGATCTTCCTGGTGGTATCGGTTTTGCTGCTGATCCTGGTGAGGCCGGTGCTGCGGCGGCGGCTCACCCCTACCAAGGGATTGCTGACCGGGGTCAAGGCGCTGGAGGGCAAGAGCGCGCTGGTGCTGGACCGGGTCGGCCGCGACGAAGGCCAGGTGAAGCTCGACGGCCAGGTGTGGACGGCACGGCCGCTCAACGACGCCGACGTCTACGAGCCCGGTGAGCGGGTGACCGTCATGGCGATCAATGGCGCCACCGCGGTGGTGTTCAAGGACGTATAGCCCGCTGGGAAACTACCTTTGGGGAACTAGGAAGGAAACCCGATGTTAACCGCTGTTGGTGTGCTGTCGATGGTTGTGGTGATCTTCGCGATCGTCGTGTTGGCCAGATCGATCAGGCTGATCCCGCAGGCCGAGGCCGCGGTGATCGAACGGATGGGCAGTTACAGCCGGACGGCCAGCGGGCAGTTGTGCGTGTTGGTGCCGTTCATCGACCGCATCCGCGCGCGGATTGACCTGCGCGAGCGCGTGGTGTCGTTCCCCCCGCAGCCGGTGATCACCGAGGACAACCTGACCCTGAACATCGACACCGTGGTCTATTTTCAGGTCACCGTTCCGCAGGCAGCGGTTTACGAGATCAGCAACTACATCGTCGGGGTCGAGCAGCTGACCACGACCACCCTGCGCAACGTGGTCGGCGGCATGACACTGGAGCAGACCCTGACCTCACGCGACAAGATCAACGCGCAGCTGCGCGGTGTCCTCGACGAGGCGACGGGCCGCTGGGGCCTGCGGGTGGCCCGGGTGGAGCTGCGCAGCATCGACCCGCCGCCGTCGATTCAGGCTTCGATGGAAAAGCAGATGAAGGCCGACCGGGAGAAGCGGGCGATGATCCTCACCGCCGAAGGTAATCGGCAGGCCGCGATTACACAGGCCGAGGGCGCCAAGCAGGCCCAGATCCTGGCGGCGGAGGGCGCCAGGCAGGCCGTGATCCTGGCCGCCGAGGCCGAGCGGCAGTCCCGGATACTGCGCGCCCAGGGTGAGCGCGCCGCCGCGTACCTGCAGGCTCAGGGCCAGGCCAAGGCCATCGAGAAGACGTTCGCCGCGATCAAGGCCGGTCGGCCCACCCCCGAGCTGCTGGCCTATCAGTACCTGCAGACCTTGCCGCAGATGGCGCGCGGCGACGCCAACAAGGTGTGGGTGGTCCCGAGCGACTTCAGCGCGGCGTTGCAAGGGTTCACCAGAATGCTGGGCACACCCGGCCCGGACGGCGTTTTCCGGTTCGAGCCGTCCCCGGTCGACGACTCGCCGAAGCACGCCGCCGACGGCGACGACGCCGATGTCGCGGACTGGTTCGCGGGGGATACCAACCAGGCGATCGCGCAGCCGACGGGCAGGACCGACGTGATACGCCGGCCGATGGATGGGCCGCCCGGGCCACCGCCCCAGCTGACTCAATAGGGAATCTCAATAGGGAACAATGAGCGTGCTGACTTCACCCAGAACCTATGCGGCGCTCGCCGCTTTCCAGGCCGGCGATGCCGTGGCGTGCGCGATCCCGGTGACTCCGATTGCGAACATCCTGGACAGGCTCGGAGTCCCGGAGACCGTTCGCCCGGTCCTGCCGGTGGTCAAGGCGGCCGCCGCGATCGGTCTGCTGTCGGTCGGCCGGTTCCCCGCGCTGGCACGGCTGACGACGGCGATGCTCACGTTGTACTTCGCCTGCGCCGTCGGCGCGCACATCCGTGTCCGCGACAAGGTCGTCGATACCATTCCGGCGGCGGCGTTCCTGGCGACGTTCGCGGTGATGACGGTGAAGGGACCCAACCCAACTTGATCCCAGGCGCAGCTCGACCATCGACAGCGGTGCGTGGCGGGCTTGAGGCTCGGCGCGACCAGTGCGGCCGGTCCTACTGCGGCTCGCACCGCACCCGGTGAAGGTCAACCGCATGGATTTTTCGCTGTTGCGACAGCGCCTGCTCAGTCCATCGACACCCGAACAGGCGCGGTGGGCCGATCCTGCGATCGTCGCGGTCTTCGCCACGGTGTTCTGCGCCGCAGGCGCCCCGACCCTGTCGTTCTGGATCGACGAGGCGGCGACGATCTCCGCGTCGGCGAATCGGTCGCTCGCCCAGTTGTGGGGGCTGGTGCAGAACACAGACCTGGTGCACGCGCTCTACTACTTGTTGATGCACGGCTGGTTTGCGGTGTTTCCGGCCACCGAATTCTGGTCACGCGTCCCCAGCAGCATCGCCGTCGGCACCGCCGCCGCCGGCGTCGTCGTTCTCGGAAAACAGCTGTCGACGCGGTTGGTGGCGCTGTGCGCGGGTGTCGTGTTCGCGATCCTGCCGCGCGTCACCTGGGCCGGGGTTGAGGCCCGTGGCTACGCGTTGACGATCACGGTGGCGGTGTGGCTGACCGTCCTGCTGGTCGTCGCGGTGCGCACCTCGCGGCGGGTGCTGTGGCCGCTCTACGGCCTAGGTCTGGCCGCCGGCACGGTATTGAACACAATTGTCGTGTTGCTGGTCCTGCCGCACGCGGTTGTGGTAGCCCTCCTCTTGAAGAAACGGCACAAACGAGATAAGCGATCGACCGTCAAGTGGTGGGCCGGCTCGGCGTTTGCCGCGGTCCTGGCCGTGGCGCCATTCATCGCGTTCGCCAGCAGCCAGAAGGGGCAGACGAACTGGATCTCGACATATTCCCCCGCCTATCTCACCGTGCCCGAAATCGTCTTTTTGCAGTACTTCGATTTCAACATCGTGTTCGCGTTGCTGGCAATCGCCGTGTTCGTCGCCGCGAGACGAGTGGCGCGGCGCGGCACCGCCCCGTCCGACATTGGGATTAGGCCGGTCGTCACCATTGCGGTCGCGTGGATCGCGCTGCCGACGGCGGTGTTGGTCGTCGCGTCGCTCTTTTTGGGACCGATGTATTACCCGCGATACCTCACCTATACCTCACCAGCGATGGCGCTCCTGCTCGGCGTCTGCATCGTCGCCGTCGCCAAGACGCCGAAGCGAGTCGGCGCATACCTGGGCGTCTTCGCGGTGGTCGCGATGCTGTACAGCCTGTTCTACTGGTTCGGTCCCCTCCAAAAAGGTATGGACTACAGCAAGATCGCCGACCTGCTCACGACGCGCGCCGCCCCGGGCGACTGCCTGATCATCGACGACACCATCAGCTGGTCACATGAAGACCCCCGGGCGATGACGGAGGTGCGCCCGGCCGTCTACGCAAAGCTCGTCGACCCCGCTCGCGGCGCGAGGGGGGCAGATCGCAACAGCCTGTGGGACGCGCATGTACCGATCGGGACGGTCGCGGATCGCTTTCGCCAGTGCACGGTGCTGTGGACCGTCTCGGACCGGGACGGCACGCTGCCTGGTGGCCACAGCAGCGGACCGGCGCTCGATGCGGGTCCGCGCCTCGGGCGGGCGCCGGCGTACCAGGTGCCACAGCAGTTCGGCTTCCACATCGTTGAGCGCTGGCAGTTCCAGTGGGCTCAGGTTACGAAGTCCGTCCGGTCCGTCCGATCGGCCGGGTAGCACCGGCCCTGACGGCCCTGACGGCCCTGACGGCCCCTGACGGCCCCTGACAGCCCCTGAAAAACCACCGCCGCCGCGATGTCGCGCATCGTGGCGGCGGCGGGTCCCGCTCGGGGAAGTTCTCAGGACTGATCTGACGCTTACCTACCGGGCGTCGGCGAGGGTGATGCCGGCGTCTGGCTCGGTGTCGGCGCTGCCGGCGCCCCCGGCGGCGCGCCGGCGGGCGCACCCGGCCCGGCCATGCCCGGGCCACCCGGCGCGAAGCCCAGCGGGGGCGGTCCGCCCGGCAACGGCGGATGTCCGGGCCCCATCATGCCCAGACCGCCCCCTCCCGGGCCTCCCATCGGGCCACCGCCCATCGGGCCGCCGGCCATTGGGCCACCGCCCATTGGGCCGCCCCGGGGTGCCGGGCCGCCCGGCCCTCCAGGCGGGCCGAAACCCCATTGCGAGGCCTCGGGCCCGAATTGCGAGGGCGGGGGAGGCCCGACGGCGAAGGCCCAGATGAAGATGGCCGATCCCGCCGTGAAAAACGCGCCGATCAACGCGCCGGCCAGCCCGGCGCCGAGCACGACACCCGTGGAGTGACTGCGTTTGACTTTTGCGGGTGCGACGGCAGCAGGTGCAGCGGGTGCGGGTTCGGACGGGGCGGTTCGGTCGGCGTTGGCTGTGCTGTCCTCGGTGGTCATGTGGCTCCCCACGTGGTTGTTGGTGTTGGTACCCCGCACGGTAGGGGCCGAACTTGAAGCGAAGCTGAAGAAACCCGTGTGCCTCGGGGATTACCCGGGCGCCGGCCCCAACGCGTGCGGCAGCGGCGGCAACGGCAGCGTCGGCGTGACGACCGGTGACGTGGGCGTTGGCACCACAGGCGCTGATGGGGGCGCTGACGGGGGCGCTGACGGGGACGCGGATACGGGCCCGGATGACGGGAATGGGAGGCTCGGCGTCGATGTCAGCTGGGGCGGTAGCGATGGGAGCTCGATGCGGATTTTCCAGGTGACGCCGGTTACCGCGAAGACGGCGAGCGCGCCCAGCGCAGCACCCGCCAGCGCGGCGCCGATCACGACGCCCGTGGAGTGGCCCGGGGAGTGCCCCGGGCGCGGGCCGGCCCCGGTCGGTTGGGTCGGTTGGGGTGTTGCATTGCTGTCGGCCCAGGAATTTCCGGTCATGCGGCTCCCGTGTCGTCGGGTTGGGGGTAATCGAGACCGTATCGCGTTAAGAATGGGGCCATGACGGATTGTTCGCGCGCTGAGGGCACCGGCGCCCGTTCGGCGGGTGGCCGGGTCGAGCAATTCAGGGTCGGCACACCGCGGGTGCTGGTGGTGGAGGACTCTGAGACCATCCGCGAAATGGTCACCGAGGCGCTGTCCGACGTCGGATACCACACCGATGCCCGGTGCGACGGCAACGGGCTGGAAGGCGTTCTCGACGGCCTCCGGCCGGACCTGGTGGTCCTCGACGTGATGCTGCCTGGTCGTGACGGATTCGAACTCATCGACGTCATCCGCGAATGGGGTGACATCGGGATCCTGTTGATCACGGCTCGCGATGGCCTGCCGGACCGGTTGCGCGGCCTTGACGGTGGGGCCGACGACTACGTCGTCAAACCCTTCGAACTCGCCGAACTCGTGTCACGCGTCGGCGCGGTGTTGCGCCGCCGTGGACAACTGCCGCAGGTGATTCAGGTGGGTGACCTGATGCTGGACGTCCAGGCGTGCGTGGCCTCGCGCGACGGCCACCGGCTGGAGCTGACCGGCACCGAGCTGAGGCTGCTGCATTTCCTGGTGGAGCAGCGCGGCAGGATCGTCAGTGTCGCCCAGATCCTGAACGCGGTCTGGGGTTATGACGCCTACGACCCCAACCTGGTGCAGGTCCACGTCAGCGGACTGCGGCGCAAGCTAGAGGCGCACGGGCCACGCATCCTGCACACCGTCCGCGGTATCGGCTACCGCCTGCAACCGCAGCGGCCATGACGAGCTATCCGAGCGATCCGGGCGATCCGGGCGATCCAGCCGATCCGGTCAGCCCAACGCCGTCGCTGCAGCGGCGGGTGACGCTCGTCGTGGTGGCCTTGCTGGCCGTGCTGCTGGTGGTGCTGGGTGCCACCGTCGACGTGAGCCTGGGCTTTCTGGCCCAGCGAAATCTGCACGATCGGCTGGTCGCGGCGACGGCACGCGCCGACGCGCTTTCGGCCGCACATACCGCGCCCGACTTACTCGCCGCCGAGCTCAACGGCGGAGGCGTGCGGGCACTACTCGTTACCGCCGACGGCGCGAAGTACGGCGATCGGGCGATCAACCCCGACGCCGCCACGGGGCCCACGGTGCCCCCGCCGCCCGCCTTCCCGCCTCCGGAGCCGCCCGGCCCACGGCGTGGCCCGCCGCCGGCACCGCCCCCTCCGCCGCCGCCGGGCCCACCGCCGGATGCCACCGCGACGGTGGTGGTGCACCCAATGCCGTCGGGCGCCCGGCTGATTCTGGTCGCCGACACCACGCAAACCACCCAAGTGACCCGCCAGCTGCGCCAACTGATGATCGGTGCGGGCCTGGCCACCCTGGTGGTGGCGGCGGTGCTGTTGGTCGGGGTCAGCCGGGCGGCACTGCGGCCGCTGGACCGGCTCACCGCGCTCGCCAAGGACATCACCACCGGTGATCGGGGCCGTCGGCTGCGCCCCGAGCGCGCCGACACCGAGCTCGGCCGCGCGGCCAGCGCTTTCGACGGAATGCTGGACGCGCTGGAAGCCTCGGAGCGCCGGGCCCAGCAAGCCGCGGACACCGCGCGGCGCGCCGAAACCGCGACGCGCCGATTCCTCGTCGACGCCGCACACGAGCTGCGCACCCCGATCGCCGGCATCCAGGCCGCCGCCGAACAGCTCGCCAGCAGTGCCGGGCAGCACCAGGACGATCCCGCGGCGCGCGCTCAATTTCGGCGTGCCAGCCTGTTGCTGTCCGATGCCCGCCGCGCCGGGCGGCTGGTCGCGGACATGCTCGATCTGAGCCGTATCGACGCCGGGCTGCCGCTGGATCTGGCGGGCACCGACTTGGCCGCCGCGGTCGACGCCGAGGCCGACCGGGCCGCGATGCTGGCGCCGCAGGTCAATGTTGTCCGGACCGGCCTGACCGCCATGAGCGTTGTGGCCGATCCGACCCGGCTGACGCAGATCTTGTCCAATCTGCTCGACAACGCCCGCAGATACACCCCGTGCGGCGGCTCCATCACCATCGACCTGCGCGCAGTCGACTCGATGGCGGAGGTGACCGTCACCGACACCGGACCGGGTGTTCCCGACGACGAGCGGGACCGGATCTTCGAGCGGCTGGTGCGCCTTGACGCGGGCCGCGCGCAAGACCACGGCGGGGCCGGTCTGGGTCTGCCGATCGCGCGGGCGCTGGCCCGGGCACACGGCGGCGAGCTGACATGCCTACCGCACGAAGGTGGCGCGCAATTCCGGTTCAGCTTGCCCCAACAGGGCCAAAAAGGATTGCCCCAGCCGGCTCCCGTCAGTTAACGGCTGCCCCGGGGGCGAGGTGGCCACGGTAGTGGCGGATCTCGAGGAGCAGCCCCGCCAATCCCAAGGCGCCGGTGCACACCGAAACCAGGTAGAGCATCGGGCTGACGTGGCCGGCCAGCGCGTCGCCGAGGATCACCACGGCGGCAGTCCCCGGGAGCAGACCGGCCACTGTGGCCAACGTGTAGGGCACCAACCGCACGGCGGAGGCGCCGGCGGCATAGTTGATCGCCGAGAACGGCACGGCGGGGATGAAGCGCAGCGACATGATGGCCAACCAGCCCCGCTCTCGCAGTCGCGCGTCCACCCGATCCACCGCGCGGTGACGGACCAGGCGGTGCAGCTGCCAGCCGGCCGCGCGGACCAACACCACCGCTATCAGCGCACTCGCCGTGCTGGCGGCTACCGCGATCGCCGCGCCCAACACGGGGCCGAAGAGTAGGCCGGCGGCCAGGGTGAATGCGGTACGGGGGACTGGCAGCACGGTGGTGAGGATGTGGGCCAGTAGAAACACCAGCGGGAACCAGGGGCCCGCCGACTCCGCCCAGTCGCGCAGCTGCACCGGGGTGGGCAGCGGGACGAACGAAGCGGCGACAATCAGAATTGTGATCCCGACCACCCCGACAGAGGTGGCCACGAAGCGCCGCCGCCGCATGTGACGCACGACAACACCGCACGCGCCGGCAAGATTGCGCAGCGTATTGGGGGTTTTGCCGGTGGCGGGAAGCGTCACGCCTGCTAAGGATACGGGGAGTAGGTGAATAACCCGATTCCCGTGGCTGGTGTTTCGTCACACAGCCGCCCCGCTGGGGGGGCATACCGGGTATTCGCGATCAACTAGCCTTATTTGTTAGTCGCAACCCGGAAGCAACCCCGAAGCAGCAAGGCCATTGCTGCGAAAACAGGAGCAGTCGGTGTCCATTGATGTACCCGAGCGCGCCGAACTGGAACAGGTTCGCGGGCGATGGCGCAGTGCCGTTGCGGGTGTGCTTGCCAAGAGCACCCGCAAGGAAGCCGCCGAGTTAGGGGACGAACCCGAGCACCTGTTGGACACCGCCACCTACGACGGGTTCGCCATCAGGCCGCTGTACACGGCTTTCGACGAGCTGCCCGAGCCGCCGCTGCCGGGTGAATGGCCCTACTTGCGCGGCGGTGACGCGTTGCGTGACGTCAAGTCCGGCTGGAAGGTTGTCGAGGCGGTTCCACCCGTCGGGGCCACCGCGGGTGAGGCGAACAAGGCGGTCCTGGCCGCACTCGGCGAGGGGGTTAGCGCGCTGCTGATCCGGGTCGGGGACGCCGGTGCGGCGCCAGCCGAGATCGATGCGCTGCTCGACGGGGTGTACCTGAGCATGGTGCCGCTGATCCTCGACGCGGGCGCCGACTATGCCGCGGCCTGCGACGCCATGCTGAAGCGGGTCGCCGAGGTGGAACCCGATCAGAGCGCCACGCTGTCGATCGATCTGGGTGCCGACCCCTTGACCGCGGCGCTGAGCGATCGTCCCGCTCCCGCGATCGAGGACGTCGTCGCGGTCGCCTCGCGGGTTGCCGACGATTCCGGCGTGCGGGCCTGCACAATCGACGGACCCGCCTTCCACAATCTTGGCGCCAATGCGACGTGGGAGCTCGCGGGCAGCGTCGGCGCCGCGGTGGCTTACCTTCGGGTGCTTACGGATTCCGGGATGTCGGCCGGGAGGGCTTTGCGGCAGATCAGTTTCCGGCTGGCCGCCGATGACGACCAGTTCATGACGATCGCCAAGATGCGGGCCCTGCGTCAGCTGTGGGCGCGCGTCGCCGAGGTCGTCGGCGAGCCTGAGGGCGGTGGCGCCGTGGTGCACGCGGAGACGTCGCTGCCGATGATGACCCAACGCGATCCGTGGGTGAACATGCTGCGCTGCACGCTGGCCGGCTTCGGCGCGGGCGTCGGCGGCGCCGACACGGTCCTGGTGTTCCCCTTCGACGTGGCCATCCCGGGCGGTTTTCCCGGCACGGCCAAGAGCTTCGCGCGCCGGATCGCCCGCAACACCCAACTGCTGCTCCTGGAGGAGTCACACGTCGGACGGGTGCTGGATCCCGCCGGCGGGTCGTGGTTCGTCGAGGACCTCACCGAACAGCTGTCCCAGCAGGCCTGGCGTGATTTCCAGGAGATCGAGGCGCACGGCGGTTTTGTCGACGCCCGTGACTTCGTTGCGGGCCAAATCGCCGAAGTCGCCGCGCGACGCGCCGACGACATCGCGCATCGCCGCGTCGCCATCACCGGCGTGAACGAGTTTCCTAACCTTACCGAACCCGCACTGCCACAAGGTTTTTCGCAGATTATCGGTCCGAATCTGCAGCGCCATGCGGCTGCGTTCGAGGCGCTGCGCGACCGCTCGGATGCCTTTGCGGCCCGCACCGGAGAACGCCCGCGGGCGCTGTTGCTGCCGTTGGGCCCGCTGGCCGAGCACAACATTCGGACAACGTTCGCCTCGAATCTGCTGGCATCCGGTGGCATCGAGGCGATCAACCCGGGAACGGTCGATGCCGGCAGCGTCGCCCGGGTGCTTTCGAGCGCGGGGGCGCCGAGCGTGGCCGTGATCTGCGGCACCGACAAGCGCTACCGGGACGAGGTGACGGACGTAGTGGCGGCGGCGCGAAGCGCCGGCATATCGCGGGTTTACCTGGCGGGACCCGAAAAGGCGCTGGGTGACACCCAGGATCCCGGCGACCCCGCGGATCGGCCCGACGAGTACCTGACAGCGAAAATCAATGCGGTCGAAGCGCTCTCGGAGCTGCTTACCCGGTTGGGAGCCTAGCCCTCATGACGACCACCGCCCCGGCGATCGGCAGCTTCTCCGACATCCCACTGCACAGCGAGCGCGACGTACCGCCGCCCACCGAAGCCTTGGTGGAAGAGCACGTCGCCGCGGCCGCCGCGGCGCATTGGTACACGCCCGATCAGCTGGTGTGGCATACGCCGGAGGGCATTGACGTCAAGCCCGTCTACATCGCGGCCGACCGTGCCGCCGCCGAGGCCGACGGCTACCCGCTGAACAGCTTCCCCGGTGAGCCGCCCTTCGTGCGCGGACCCTACCCGACGATGTACGTCAACCAGCCTTGGACAATCCGCCAGTACGCCGGGTTCTCCACCGCCGCGGACTCCAATGCGTTCTACCGGCGCAACCTGGCCGCCGGCCAGAAGGGCCTGTCCGTGGCGTTCGACCTGGCCACCCACCGCGGCTACGACTCCGACCATCCCCGCGTCCAGGGTGACGTCGGAATGGCCGGTGTGGCAATCGATTCCATCCTGGATATGCGCCAGCTGTTTGACGGCATCGACCTGTCGTCGGTGTCGGTGTCGATGACGATGAACGGTGCCGTGCTGCCGATCCTGGCCTTGTACGTGGTGGCCGCCGAGGAGCAGGGGGTGCCGCCGGAGAAATTGGCCGGCACCATCCAGAACGACATCCTCAAAGAGTTCATGGTCCGCAACACCTACATCTACCCGCCGAAGCCGTCGATGCGCATCATCTCCGACATCTTCGCCTACACCAGCGCCAGGATGCCGAAGTTCAACTCCATCTCGATCTCCGGCTACCACATCCAAGAGGCCGGTGCCACAGCGGATTTGGAGCTGGCCTACACACTGGCCGACGGCGTCGACTACATCAAGGCGGGCTTGGACGCCGAGCTGGACATCGACAAGTTCGCGCCCCGGCTGTCCTTCTTCTGGGGCATCGGGATGAACTTCTTCATGGAGATCGCCAAGCTACGGGCGGGCCGGCTGCTGTGGAGCGAACTGGTTTCCCAGTTCAACCCGAAGAGCTCTAAATCACTGTCGCTGCGCACACATTCGCAGACGTCGGGCTGGTCGCTGACGGCGCAGGACCCCTTCAACAACGTCGCCCGCACCTGCATCGAGGCGATGGCCGCGACCCAGGGTCACACCCAGTCGCTGCACACCAACGCGCTGGACGAGGCGCTGGCGCTGCCCACCGACTTCTCCGCCCGCATCGCCCGCAATACCCAGCTGGTGCTGCAGCAGGAGTCGGGAACCACGCGGCCGATCGACCCGTGGGCGGGCTCCTACTACGTCGAGTGGCTGACCCATCAGCTCGCCCAGCGGGCCCGCGCCCACATCGCCGAGGTGGCGGAGCACGGCGGCATGGCTGCGGCCATCAGCGACGGCATCCCCAAGCTGCGCATCGAGGAAGCGGCCGCGCGCACCCAGGCCCGCATCGACTCCGGCCAGCAGCCCGTGGTCGGGATCAACAAGTACCAGGTCGACGAGGACCAAGAGATCGAGGTGCTCAAGGTCGAGAACAGCCGGGTGCGCGCCGAGCAGCTGGCCAAATTGCAAGAGCTGCGGGCAAATCGGGACCAGTCGGCGGTCGATGCAGCGCTGGCCGAGCTGTCCCGCGCGGCCGCGGCGCACGGTCGTGCCGGGGTGGATGGGCTGGGCAATAACCTGCTGGCGTTGGCCATCGACGCGGCGCGGGCCAACGCCACCGTCGGCGAGATCTCCGACGCGCTGGAGCGGGTGTACGGGCGTCACCAGGCGGAGATCCGTACCATCGCCGGGGTCTACCGTGACGAAGCCGGAGGAGGCGGAAACATGACTTCCCTCTCCGACGCCAGCGAACTGGTCGAGAAGTTCGCCGAGGCCGACGGCCGCCGGCCCAGGATTCTGGTGGCCAAGATGGGTCAGGACGGCCACGACCGCGGTCAGAAGGTGATCGCGACGGCGTTCGCCGATATCGGATTCGACGTCGACGTCGGGTCGCTGTTCTCCACGCCCGAGGAGGTGGCCCGGCAGGCCGCCGACAACGACGTGCACGTGGTCGGGGTGTCCTCGCTGGCGGCCGGGCACCTGACGCTGGTGCCGGCGCTTCGCGACGCGTTGGCCGCCGTGGGCCGTCCCGACATCATGGTCGTGGTCGGCGGCGTCATCCCGCCCGGTGACTTCGACGAGCTCTACGCTGGCGGGGCCACCGCCATCTTCCCGCCCGGGACGGTGATCGCCGACGCCGCGATCGGCCTGCTGAATAAGCTCGCCGAGCGGCTGGGTTACGACCTCACCTAGATGGCACGGGACGCTCCCAACACGGCTGACGACCTCGTCGCTGGGTTGGCTGCCGCTGTCCGCAGCGGCGATCGCGCGGCGTTGCCGCGGGCTATCACGCTGCTGGAATCCACCCGCGCGGACCATCGCGAGCAGGCTCAGCAGCTGCTGCTGGAGTTGCTGCCGGACTCTGGAGACGCCCATCGGGTCGGGATCACCGGCGTCCCGGGAGTGGGTAAGTCCACCGCCATCGAGGCGCTCGGCATGCATCTCATCGAGCGGGGGCATCGCGTCGCGGTCCTGGCGGTCGACCCGTCGTCGACCCGCACGGGCGGTTCGATTCTGGGTGACAAGACGCGGATGGCGCGGTTGGCCGTGCACCCGGACGCGTATATCCGGCCGTCCCCAACCTCGGGAACTTTGGGCGGCGTGGCAAAGGCCACCAGGGAAACCGTTGTCGTGTTGGAGGCGGCGGGATTTGACGTGATTTTGATCGAAACCGTGGGGGTCGGCCAGTCCGAGGTGGCGGTGTCCAACATGGTTGACACCTTCGTCTTGCTGACCCTGGCGCGCACCGGTGATCAGCTGCAGGGCATCAAAAAGGGTGTGCTCGAATTGGCCGACATCGTGGTGGTCAACAAGGCCGATGGTGATCACCTGCGTGACGCGCGGTTGGCCGCACGGGAGCTCTCATCCGCGATCAGATTGATCTATCCGCGCGAAACACTCTGGCGGCCACCGGTTCTCACCATGAGCGCGGTCCAGGGATCCGGGCTGCCGGAGCTGTGGGACACCATTGAGCGCCATCGCCGGGTGCTCACCGAGGCCGGCGATTTCGAAGCGCGCCGGCGCGACCAGCAGGTTGACTGGACTTGGCAGATGGTTCGCGACGCGGTGCTGGACCGAGTGCTGTCCAACCCCGAGGTGCGCAGGGTCCGCGCCGAGGTGGAGCGCCAAGTCAAAGCGGGCGAGCTGACCCCCGCGCTGGCTGCCCAGCAAATTTTGAAGGCAGCGTCAGTTTAACGGAAAGGTAACTTAATTGTCGTTTGCCCGTGAAACTGTGCACATTGGACGTAAATTCACAAGCGTGAAGGCGGAAACCCGGGTCGATCTCCGCGCGGTCCCTTCCCGCGATGCCCTTGACGCAGGTCATCGCGTGTCCGGCGCGGCGGACCCAAACTTTTCTTGCGTCGTTCGTGCGTTCGCCAGCATGTTCCCCGCGCGCCCCTTCGGCGGCGGGGCACTGGCGGTATATGTGGACGGCCGACCAGCCGTCGACGTGTGGCAAGGCTGGTCGGACCGGGCCGGCCGGAAGCCGTGGTCGGCGGACACGGCACCGATGGTGTTCTCGGCAACCAAGGGCATGGCCGCAACGGTCATTCACCGCCTGGCCGATCGAGGGCTGATCGATTACGAGGTGCCGGTCGCCGATTACTGGCCGGAGTTTGGTGCCAAGGGTAAGTCTCACCTCACCGTTCGCGATGTGATGAGACACCAAGCAGGCCTGTCGGGCCTGCGGGGAGCCACGACGGAGGACCTCCTGGACCACGTCGTGATGGAAGAACGGATGGCCGCGGCGCCTCCAGGGCGCCTGCTGGGCAAACCGGCGTACCACGCCCTGACGTTCGGCTGGCTGATGTCGGGCCTGGCCCGGGCCGTGACCGGGAAAGGGATGCGCGCGCTGATCCGAGAGGAGCTCGCCGAGCCGTTGGGCACGGACGGTATGCACCTGGGCCGCCCGCCCGCCGGATCGCCGACACGCGTCGCCGAGATCATCATGCCACAGACCATCGTCGCCAACCCGATCGTCAGCTGTGCGGCGCGCGGGATCGCCAATCGGCTGTCCGGCGGATTCCGCTCGATGTACTTTCCGGGCGTTATTGACACCGTTCAAGGCGATATTCCGATGCTGGACGCGGAGATCCCGGCGGCCAACGGGATAGTGACAGCCCGCGGGCTGGCGCGGATGTACGGAGCGATCGCCAATGGTGGTGAGATCGACGGCACCCGCTTCCTGTCACGCGGGATTGTCGCGGGTCTGACCGGTCGACGGAGTCTGCAGCCGGATCGGAACTTGTTCGTTCCATTGGCTTTCCACCTGGGCTACCACAGCCTGCCGATAGGGAACGTGATGCCAGGTTTCGGTCATGTGGGGTTGGGCGGTTCGGTTGGCTGGACCAACCCCGCCGACGGCGTTGCTTTCGCGCTGGTGCACAACCGGCTGCTGTCGCCGTTTGTCATGACTGATCATGCGGCATTCGTCGGAATCTATGCGCTGATCAGGCAAGCCGCGGCAAGGGCGCGCAAACGCGGCTTCGAGCCAGTCACCGAGTTCGGGGCGCCGTTTTCGGAGCCGGGAGCCGTCGCCGGCTGATCCGCGGTTGGCACTAGCCGGGATTAGTTTTCCGGCGAATCTTCCGTGGAGTCCTCTAGGCGGAAGCCGACTTTCATCGTCACCTGATAGTGCGCGACCGAGCCGTCGACCAGGTGCCCGCGAACCGACTCCACCTCGAACCAGTCGAGCGCGCGCATCGTCTGCGACGCGCGCGCCAGACCGCTACGAATCGCCTCGTCGACTCCGTCGGGTGAGGTTCCGACGATCTCGATCACGCGGTACGTGTGGTTGCTCATCGCATCCCCTTACGTCGGCCGGCTCATGCCTGTCGCGCCGGACCGGCAGCGGCGGTCAAGTATTGCAGATGGCGCGCGTGAACGCGCGAAGCGCCTCATTACGCGGCGGGCGCGTCGGCGGTGCTGCGTGGATGATCAGCGTCGGCCCGGACAGCTTCTGCCCTGCGCACGACCCTGCCCGTGTAGGCGGTCCATGCGAACGTCGCGACGCACAGCACAGGGTAAACCAAACCGGCCCACGCGAGGTACCACGGGCGACTGACCTCTCGAACATTCGACTCAAGGGTGGACAGCGCGTTGGGTATCGGGATTAGCGTCACCATCAGCCAGGCCACCCACAACACCCTGGCGCCGGGCCGGCTACTCCACTGCCCGTGTAGGAACCACACCAGCAGCGGCACCAGCCACGTCCAATGGTTTGTCCAGGAGATAGGCGACGCTAACAATCCGAACAGCACGATCACCAGGAGTTGCCCGAGCTTGTCGTCCGTGCGCTCGTTGTGGGAGTGCAGAGTCCGCCAGGCAAGCGCACAGAGCAGGCCGGTCGCGGCGAGCACGACACCCAGCAGCGGGCTCATCCCTGGGTCGTAGCCGAGGATGCGGGTGATCCCGCCGCGCCAGGACTGATTGTGGACGTCGCCAACAGGGTCGACCGCGGGAAGGTGATCCATCAGGCTGGTGAAGTAGTAGCTCACCTGGTCGCCCGCAACGAGATAACCGAGGCCGAGGGTCGCGGCGAACACGGCCGCGGAGAACATTGCGGCCGCCCAGCGCTTTTGGCCGGCGAGGTAGAGGCCGGCGACGGCAGGCGTGAGCTTGATGCCGGCCCCTATACCGACGAGAAGGCCCGACACCCACCAGCGCGTGCTGTGGGCGGCGTACACCACCATCAGCATGAGAAACACGCCGACGGTGCCGGTCTTGAGATTCCCGACGATCGGTTCGAACCACACCGCACCGGCGGTCCACAGCAACGCCGCCCGGTGGTCGCCGGTGCCGATCATCTTCAAGCAGAGCCGGACAGTGGCATACAGCGCCGCGACGATGCCGATCCGCCAACCGAGCGCCACCATCCAGAACGGCAGCAGGTGCAGCGGAAAGAACACGATGGCCGCGAATGGTGGATAGACGAATGGCAGTATCACGTGCTGTGCAGCATCGAGGTACCCCGTGCTGTAGACATCCGGAAGTGCCGCGCCCCCGTACATATAGACATGGAGGTCGACCGGGTCGACAAGGCTGCTGACGACGATGGACGCGATGGCGCTCACGACGAACAGCTGCGGCGCCGCGGTTCGGCACCAGCGGGCCCAGCGTTGAAGATCGACCATCGTGAGTGTCACCCGTGCGTCGTCGGAATCCGTCACCGCGCATCCCCCGCGAAGGAGTGCCAGGGGCCGCTATTGGTAGTTGCTAGCGAACATAGCCGAAAGATGACACCCGCACGGGGGTTCGGTCAAAATTCGGGTCAGATGAGGATCCCGCGAAACGGCGAAAAGTTGCCTCCGGGGGCCGTTAGGTGGGTAGCCGGTTCGGTCAAATGGCCAGTTCTGAGCGGTGCGCGACGCCCTGCGCAGGTCGTGACGGGGCGCTGGCTTCGCCGGTCCGTCACCGCGACGCAGTCGTGCCGGCGCGGCCACGACACCACCACGGGGATCAGGCCAATCGGCGGGGCCGGTCATGCGTTGTCGCCCATGATCAGCGCCCAACCGACCTGACGGGCTGAAACGCCTGCGGCTAATCTGCACCCAGAGATGGCCGATGTCAAAGGCTTTGGACGCCGGTCCGTCCCTTCGTAGCGGCCCAGTGTTGCGAAACCGCACGTATATGGTTGTCAAATAACATGTTTCACGGGCGGGAGTTCGTCGGATGATTCACTGAAGGCCGGCCGTCGCGATGCAGAAGCGGCTGCGTCGCTTTGTTGGGGCGTGACATTGTCCTGTGCTGGAAAGGATTTGGCTGAAACAGGCCCTGGACGGAAGGTCGTGGCGCATTCGCGGTGCCAAGGGTCAGTTTCCATGGCGGTGGCACAGCTGAGCCTGCGGCGAGGGCCACGGAGGGCGGGCGAGCCCGGTGCGGCTACCGAGGCGAAACTGTTCGGCGGTTATCTGGGCTCAAAAGCGCGCGCGACAAGGTTGTCGCTGCCGGCTGCTCAGGTGGCGCGTCGGCCCGGGCGGGCGGCGTCGGGGCGGCCAAATGGCGAGCGTTAGTGGCGGCTAGCAACGGGTCGGCGGCACCCCGTGGGCGATGTAATCGCACTCGACGACGACCCCGGATCGTATCGTTACGAATCAACTCGATCTCTTGCATCCCTTCCGGGAGCTGGGTCCGCGCCCGGGGCCTGGGGTCCGTCCGGGACGGGTGCCTCGCATGCAAAGTTCCAGGTAGGGCGGCTTGATGAGGCTCCTATCGGGCGGCTTCGGGGGTGCTGCATAATCGGCAAGGGGCGTCTTCAAGGGGTCTTGAGGGCGTCTTGAGGGCGCCTTGAGGGCGCCTGTAGCGCCGGCAAAAGGGCGCAACGGCGCACTGGTCGGGTCGCACCGCACGAGCAAATGGAGCAAACCATCCCGGCCCGAGGGTAGTCTTACGACTGTGGCGGCGTTTTCGATTTCCACTGTGCTGCGCGAGCGCGCTAGTTTGCAGCCCAACGATATCGCGTTCACATATGTTGATTACGAACTTGATTGGGATGGGATTGCAGAAAACCTGACGTGGTCTCAGGTGTATCGGCGAACCCTCAACCTCTCCCAGCAACTGCGGTCGTGCGGGTCGACCGGTGACCGTGCGGTCATATTGGCGCCGCAAGGGCTTGAATACATTATTTCCTTTTTCGGAGCAATACAGGCCGGACTCATCCCGGTTCCGCTTGCGGTTCCGCTGGGCGGGGTCAGTGACGAGCGCGTTGGTTCGGTGATGCGCGACGCGACGCCCGCTGTCATTCTCACCACCTCCGCTGTCGTCGAGAATGTCACCGAGTACGCACAGCTGGGGGAGAGCGGGCCGGCACCCACGGTCGTTCAGGTCGACCTGCTGGACCTGGACTCCCGCAAAGGCGGTTCTGCATGGCGCGAAAGTCCTTCGGAGATCGCCTATCTGCAGTACACGTCCGGGTCGACCCGGGTGCCGGCCGGCGTCATGATCACCCAGCAAAATCTTCTGGCCAACTTCGAGCAGTTGGTGTCCGACTTCTATTCCCACTGCGACAAGGTGGTATTGCCGGACTCCACCGTTGTGTCGTGGCTGCCCTTCTATCACGACATGGGCTTGGTGGTGGGAATCGCCTTTCCGGTCCTGGCGGGACTTCACGCCGTGCTGACCAGCCCGGCGGCGTTCCTGCAGCGACCGGCGCGGTGGATGCAGTTGATGGCGAGCCATAGTCGAGCGATTTCCGCAGGTCCGAACTTCGCATTCGATCTGACGGTTCGAAAAACATCGGACGACGACCTGGCCGGGCTCGATCTCGGGGGGGTGACCAACATCCTCAGCGGTAGTGAGCGGGTGCAGCCCGCGACACTGAAGCGGTTCGCTGATCGGTTTGCCCGCTTCAATTTTCAGGCCAAGGCGTTACGGCCCTCCTATGGGATGGCAGAGGCAACCGTGTACATCGCGACGCGTGAAGGGGGTGAACCGCCGGAAATTGTTTACTTCGAACCCGAGAAACTGACCGCGGGCAACGCCAAGCGGTGCGCTAGTGAGATCGGTACGCCACTGGTCAGTTACGGCGTGCCGCAATCACCGACCGTCCGCATCGTGGACCCTGACACCCGCATCGAGTGTTCCGCGGGAACGGTCGGCGAGATTTGGGTACACGGGCGCAATGTCGCGACAGGGTACTGGGGGAAACCTGAAGACCGTGAGTTAACTTTCGGCGCAACGCTTCTCGATGCGTCGCCGGGCACACCCGAGGAGCCGTGGCTGAGAACCGGAGACTTGGGCTTTTTCGCCGATGGCGAATTATTCATCATCGGCCGAATCAAGGATCTCTTGATTGTGTACGGGCGCAACCACTCTCCCGACGACATCGAGGCGACGATCCAAGAACATACTAAGGGCCGGTGCGTCGCGATAGCGGTTCCGGACAGTGGCCTTGAGAGGCTGGTCACCATCATTGAGCTCAAGAAGCAGGGTGACTCCGATGAGGAAGCCAGGGACAGGTTGGAACTGGTGAAACGTGAAGTCATATCTGCGATCTCGCAGGCGCACGGTCTGAGCATCGGCGATCTCGTACTAGTCCGAAGTTCCCCCCTTGGGGGCTGGTCTGATCCTGCAGGGCCGTTTGTGAGCTGGTGTTTCGTGTCGTTGAGTCTTGGCATCTGTAATCATGTAATAGCCAGAAATATGCGGTGTGTTGCCCACTGATATAAGCATATTCAGGATCTGAATATGAGATCATGTATACATGTATGTCACGCGGGTGCCCAACCGTGGGTCACCGCCGGCGGTGCTGCTGCGGGAAAGCTACCGCGAGCACGGCAAGGTCAAGGTCCGCACCCTGGCCAACCTGTCGCGCTGGCCCGAGCACAAAGTGGAGAAACTGCAGCGGGCGCTCAAAGGCCTGGCGCCCACGATGGATCTGGCGGCTGCCTTTGAGATCGGACGCAGCTTGCCGCACGGGCATGTCGCCGCGGTGCTGGGCACTGTGCGCCACCTCGGGGTGGAGGAGCTGATCGACCCGACGAGCTCACGGCGGCGCGATCTGGTGACCGCGATGCTGGTGGCGCAGGTGATCGCACCGGCCTCGAAGCTGGCGTGCGCCCGTGGGCTGCGCGCCGCCACCGCCACCAGCACCCTGGGTGAGGTGTTGGGGTTGTCCGGCTGCGATGAAGACGACCTCTATGAGGCGATGGACTGGGTGCTTGAACGCCAGGAAGCCATCGAAAAGGCATTGGCCAAAAGGTATTTGGCTGATGGAACGCTGGTGCTCTATGACGTGTCCTCGGCGGCGTTCGAAGGCCGGCACTGCCCGCTGGGCAAAATGGGGCACGCCCGTGACGGGGTCAAAGGTCGGCTGCAGATCGTCTACGGGCTGCTGTGTTCGACTGCCGGGGTACCGGTCGCGATCGAGGTTTTCGACGGCAACACCGCCGACCCCAAGACCCTGACCGCCCAGATCACAAAGCTCAAGGATCGGTTCGGGCTGACCCGCATCTGCCTGGTCGGCGATCGTGGCATGCTCACCAGCGCACGCATCACCGACGAGCTGCGCCCGGCCGGCCTGGACTGGATCAGCGCGCTACGCGCCCCACAGATCAAGGCCCTCGTGGAAGCCGACGCGCTGCAGCTGACACTGTTCGACCAGCAAGACCTCATCGAGATCAGCTCCCCGGACTTTCCCGGGGAGAGGCTGGTGTGCTGCCACAACCCCGCCCTGGCCGAGCGGCGCACCCGCAAACGCCAGGACCTATTGGCCGCCACCGAAAAAGAGCTGACCACCATCTCTGCTGCCACCGCGCGAGACAAACGGCCGTTGCGCGGCCAAGATAAGATCGCGCTGCGGGTCGGCAAGGTCATCAACCACTACAAGATGGCCAAACACTTCACGCTGACCATCACCGACGAGGCGTTCACGTTCACCCGCAACGACGAAGCGATCACCGCCGAGGCCGCTCTCGATGGCATCTACGTGCTGCGCACCAGCCTGCCCAACGATGCCCTGCACCACGACGATGTGGTGTTGCGCTACAAGGGACTCGAAGACGTCGAACGGTTCTTCCGCACCCTAAACACCGAACTCGACGTGCGCCCCATCCGCCACCGCCTGGCCGACCGAGTCCGCGCCCACATGCTCTTGCGGATGCTGTCCTACTACATCGGCTGGCACATGAAACAAGCCCTGGCCCCGATCCTGTTTCAGGACAACGACAAACCCGGTGCGACCGCTAAACGCACCAATCCCGTTGCCGCGGCCCAACGCTCCGACACCACCCTGGCCAAGGCCGCCCGCAAACACACCACCGACAACGTCCCAGTGCACAGCTTCACCAGCCTGCTCGCCGACCTGGCCACCATCTGCGCCAACCAGATCCAGCCCGCCAACGACATGCCAGCATTCACCATGCTCACCACCCCCACCCCACTGCAGCGACGGGCCTTCGAACTCCTTGGCGTTACCCACCGTCTGGGCATGTAGTCAGTACAGGCCCCAAACCCGCAGGTCAACGGCCACCCGTCAACCCGTCAGGGGGAACTTCGGACTAGTGGCGCCTGGCTCGATTCCTATCACCACCAGCGGCAAGGTCAGGCGTGCGGAGTGCGTGCGGCTGTACCGAGATGATCAGTTCAAGCGCTTGGACGGCTAGCAAGCAACAGGTGGGGTCGTTCCGACCGCCGCGGGCCCGTGGGCGTTAAGTTACGCCTGAGCTGTCTGTTAATTTCTCGGCACGGTTGATCGGTTGATTGCCGGCGTCTCGGCCGTCGCCCGCGCGCCGGCCGGTCACGACGATCCATATCAGGGTCGCAATTGTGGCGACGACATAAACCAGCCCCGGCCACGCCAAGTACCACGGCCGGCTGATCTGCCACAGGCTGGTCGCGAGGGCGAGGAGGCTCGGGAGGCTGACCAGCATCAGCACCGCCCATCCCCAACCCAGCACACGGGCGCCGGGCATGGCACGCCAGGGCCCGCGGAGCAGCCAGATGATTAACGGTACGACCCATATCCAGTGATGCACCCACGAAATCGGTGACACCAACAGGCCGAACAGCTCGACGACCAGCAGCGAGCCCAAGTTGTCGCGACCTTCGGGCCCGGCCCCTAAGGCCCGCCAGGCCAGCGCCGCCAATGCCGTCGTCACGGCAATCGCCGCGAGTACCAGCGGACCCTCGCCTGCGTCGTGGCCCAAAATCCTGGAAATCCCGCCGCGCCAGGACTGGTTGAACGCGACCCCGATCGGATTGATGCTGGTGTCACCCATCACCCGGGTGAAGTAGTTCCGCACCTGATCGCCGACGACCACGTACGACAGGCCGACGGTGGCAAAGAAGACGACCGCCGAGAACACCGCGGCACCCCAGCGCCGCACCCCGACGAAGTACAACCCGGAGATCGCCGGCGTCAGCTTCACGCCTGCGGCCAGCCCGACCAGCAGACCCGAGATCCACCACCGCCTGTTGTACGCCGCGTACAGCACCGCCAGGGTCAGGAAGACGCCCAATTGCCCTAGATTGACTGCGACGCGCACCGGTTCGAGCCAGATGGCGCCCGCCGTCCACAGCATGGCCGACCGCTGGCTGCCGCCACCCACCATGCGCTGAGTGATCCGCACGATGCCATACGTCGCGACCAGCATGGCAAGCTGCCACAGCAACCCCGCCACCTCGACCGGAAACACCGTCAGAGGACGAAACACCATGGCCGCGAACGGCGGGTAGACGAACGGCAGCGGTTGGTCGGGCGACTGGGCCGAATAGGCAAACGAATAAAGCGTCTCCGGCCGGTCCAACGCTGCGCCGCCCAGCACGTACACACGGAAGTCGGCGAGATCGGGCTGGCTGGGAATGGTCACGCCCATCAGCGCCGCAGCGCTGACGAACAGCAACAGCGGAGCCGGCACTCGGCGGCGGTAAGTCCGCACGCTCGCCTCAGCCACGGTTACGCCCCGTCGCGATGATCCAGCCCATCTGGGTCAGGGTGTGATTGCCGGCTTGAATTTTGACGGTGCGGCCTTGCCGTTTCCATGGCCGTTTCCATGGCCGTTGCCGTTGCCGCTGGTCGTGTTTTGGGAATCTGGCGTCGTTTCCTGCTCGTCCTTGGTCAGCTGACCGAGTATGGCGTTGGCGCCGAACAGCGGTAGCGCGTGGCCGGCCAGGTTGTCGGCCGGTCCGCCGTGGCCGTTGGGTGCCGTTGGCGTGGCCGTTGCCGTGGCCGTTGGCGTGGCCGTTGCCGTTGCCGTTGGCGTGGCCGTTCGTGTGACCATTGCTGTTGCCATTGGTCGGGGCCGGCTGGCCATTGGTCAGGAGATGCAGCAGGCCGTTGAGGCCGAACAGGGGCAGCGCCTGGCCGGGCAGGCTGCCATTCGCGTGGCCATTACCGTTGCCGTGGCCATTACCGTTGCTGTGGCCATTACCGTTGGCGTGGCCGTTGCCGTTGCCGTTGGCGTGGCCGTTGCCGTTGGCATGAACATTGCCATTGGTGTGGCCATTGCCATTGCCATTGCCATTGCCATTGGTGTGGCCATTGCCATTGCCATTGGTGTGGCCGTTGCCGTTGATGGTTATGCCGAGCGGATGCAGCAGGCCGCTCGTGCCGAACAGCGGTAGCGAGTGGCTGGGCAGGTCGTCGGCCGGCGGCTTGCCGTCGCCGTTCGTAGGCGCCGGCACGTCTGACGTCATTTCCTGCAGGACGCTGATGAGAGGATCCGGCAGGCCCTTTGGGCCGAATAGGGGTAGCGCCTGGGTCAGAACTGGATCGTCGCTGACGTGCTCGTCGTGACGGGAACCGACTTCGAGGGCGGGTGGCGTGGCCACGGGGACGGTGGTCTTGCGGCGGTGGATGCCGCTGAACCGGGGCAGCCCGGGTAGCAGGTGGGCCTTGTTCGTTGCCTTGCGCCCGCGCTTTCGCTGATCCTCGGTCTGTCCTAGTTTGGACGGCCACCAGTTCTTCTGACCGATAATTGCGGCTATTGCCGGCACGGTAATGGTGCGCACCAGGAACGTGTCGATCACAATTCCGACGCCGATTACGAAGCCGGCCTCGACCATCGTGCTGATGCTGGCGGTCAGCAGGCCGAACATCGAAGCGGCGAAGATGAGGCCGGCCGACGTGATCACCCCGCCGGTCGAACCCACGGTGCGGATAACGCCGATACGCACCCCATGCGGTGACTCGTCACGGATCCGCGAGATGAGCAGCATGTTGTAATCGGCGCCGACCGCGACCAGCAATATGAAGGACAGTCCGGGAATGCTCCAATGCAGTTCATCGCCGAGAATGAGTTGAAACACGGCGACGCCGATGCCCAGAGCGGACAGGAACGAAACCAGCACCGAACCGATGAGGTACAGCGGAGCGACGATCGCACGAAGCAGAGCGACCAGAATCAGGAACACAATGAGGACGGTCGTGATGACGATGAACCAGATGTCGTGGTCGTAATAAGTGCGGGTGTCGTCAAGGCCGGTTGGAATCCCGACCAGCGATATCGTGGCGTCCGAGAGCTCGGAGTTCGGCTGCGCCGACCGTGCCGCCGCGGTGATCGCCTTCACCTGGTCCATGGCGGCGGTCGTGAACGGAGGGAGCGCGCTCTGGACAAAGTACCGTGCCGCATGACCGTCGGCCGAGATGAAAATCTGAGCCGCTTTCTTGTACTCGTCCGCAGTCAGGACCTGTGGTGGGATGTTGAAGCCCGCCATCGACGGCTTCTCCGCATCGTGCTTCATCTCCAACAGGAACGACGATGCGTCGCCGAGGCCACCGCCCAACTTTTTGACCTGCTCGACCAGCGCTTGCACACCGTCGGCAACTGCCCGGCTGCCGTCGGCGAGGGCACTGGCGCCTTGCTGCAGTTGGGATATCTTGGCCTGCAACCCGTCGACAGCCCGCACGGCGGCGATGGCTTGGTTCAGCGATTGCTGCAGTTTGTTCAGCGTGTCGCCGACAGTCTGCATGTCTTGGGTCTCTTGCAGGTTGCGAGCCAGATCGGCGATGCTCCTGAAGGTTCCGTTGGTCTGTGCGGTGACCAGCGCCTGCAACTCGGACCGCGAATTTGAGCAAGCCGGGTCGGCGTTGCACACCGGGCTGGAGTTCAGCGCCGTCACGATCGGGCCGGCCCAGGCGGCAGTGTTATTAACGTCAACCATGTTCGCGGCCAGTGCATCGCCGAGTGTCCGCATGCGGCCGGCGAGATTGGACACTTGCTCGAGGCTGTTGAGCGTCTTGTCGCCGCCCAGCGCGGCCTTCGCCGTCGTGAGCGCTGTGACCAGGCCGCTGACGCTGCCGACGGCACCATTGACCTGCGACCGTATCTCGGCGAGGGCTTTGGCAAGCTGGTTGGCGCCGTCCACCAACTTGTCCATGTCGCCGCCGTGGTCGTGGATCAGCCCGAAGGCCTGATCGAGTTTGCCGCCGACTTCGCCCGCCTGATAGGAAACCTTGGTCTGCTCCAGCGGTCCGCCGTTCGGCCGGGTCAGCCCGCGCACCATCGTGATGTCGGGCACCTGGGCTACCCGCTGTGCTACCTGCTCGAGGTCGGCGAGGGCGGCAGGCGTCCGCAAATCGCGCGGTGACTGGATGAACAGGACCTCAGGAGTCATCGAGTTGGCCGGGAAATGGCGATCCATCGCCGTAAATCCGGCGCGGCTGGGGACGGACTCCGGTAGCGACTTGAGATCGTCGTAGTTGAAGCGTGCCAGGCTCACGCAGCTTGCCAAGCAGATGAGCACAATCCCACTGGCTATGAGATGGATCTTGGGCTTGCGCACCACGCGTGTTCCGGTGACCCGCCAGAAACGAGTGGTCAGGTCGCGTCGTGGGTTGATCCAGCCCCGTCGCCCGGCCAGGATGAGGATGGCGGGAAGCAGCGTCACCGCAGCAACGAAAGCAATGATGATTGCGATGGAAATCGACGGCCCGACGGTGGAAAACACGTCCAAACTGGCGAAGACCATCGCGAGGAACGTGATCGCCACGGTGGCGGCGGAAGCGGCGATGACTTTGCCGATGGACGTCAACGCATTCTTGACGGCCTGATCCGATTCCACCCCGTGCCGCACATAGTCGTGATAGCGGCTGATCAGGAAGACGGCGTAATCGACGCCCGCACCGATCATCACCGCGCTCATCAGGACAATGGTCTGCAGGCCGATGGGCAGACCCACTATGGCGAGCCCGGACAAGACGCCCTGCGCCGTACCCACCGATAGCGCGATGGTGACCAGCGGCACCAGCATGGTGACCAGGTTTCGGTAGATCATCAACAGGATGAACAGCACCATGAGCCCGGTGCCGATCTCGATCACATGCATGTCACGCTGGCCGATGGCGAGGGCGTCCGAGGCCAGGGGCACCTGTCCGGCGTAGTTGGCGGTCAGGGTGGTTCCGGCAAGAGTTTTTTTGACGATTTCTTGGATATGCTGATACGCCTGCGTGGTCTCGGGTGCCGCCAGTTCGCCGGGCAGGTTGATCGGCATCATCCAGGCCTTGTTGTCCTTGCTGGCAAGGATCTCGCGCAGGGGCGGTGTCGAGACGAACTCCTGCACCTGCATTTTGTCCACGGTGTCTTGGTGCAAGGCGTCGACCAGATTGTGATACGCCTGCTCGTCCTGGGGCCCCATGCCTTTCTCATCGGTCAAGATGACCAGCATGAGGCAGCCGGATCCCGTTTCGTGAAACGCCTTCGACATGGCGTTTTGGGCGATCGTGGTCGGCGCGTCGGCGGGTAATGGAGGTGCCTGCTTTTTAGCAGCGATCTCCGGCAGCGGTGGCAATAACAGCAGCAGGATGGCGGCAAGCGCGATCCACAATCCGATGACCGGCAGCGGCCACCGTGCGACAAAATCGCCTAGCCGCTGGAAGATCCCCCCTGCGGCTACGTCAGAAGTGTCTATCTGGCGTGACACTAGTCGACTCTATAATTAACCCCAACCTCCCCGCGGCTTAATCACGCATTACTCATGATCCTGTTTGATCCCGTTCGGAAATAGCCAGGAACGACTCTAGGGTCGCGCTTCGTAGCAGGGGCCGTGATAGCGGCCGTGGTAGAGGCGGATGGAGTTCCAAGACGCACGTGCCACTTCTTGTATGGCTCGAGGGGCGAGGGTTGCGACGCAACGTGCCAGGTTCGACGAGGGGATTCGCTTAGCTGGGATCGCAGTAACCACGCAAAGCGGCAGTATCTCGCCTTATTGCTGAGTCGTTGGTTGTAGCTGAGCGGAAGTCGGGCTGGACAATTCGGCGGTTGCGCCAAAAAATCGGCCTCGGCAGGGTAGCGTTCCGCGACATGTGGGGAATGGTGTTGCTGCTTGCGCTTGGTACCGCGGCAGACCCGGTGCGCATCGGCATCGCCGTTCTCCTGGTTTCCAAACGACGCCCCATGCTGAATCTGCTGGCCTATTGGCTCGGCGGGATGGCGGCGGGTGTCGGGGTCGGCCTCGCGTTGATCCTTCTGCTGCGTGATTCGCTGCCTGCTTTTGTTCACAATGTGTCGGTCACTCTCGGAAGTTTCACGGGTGGCCATTTCAGGATCGTCGTTGGTGTGCTCGCGCTCTTGATCGCCACCATAACCGCTGTGCGCCTTGCCCGTCAGCGCGGACAGGTACCTGTGGGCGCCGGCGCTACTGCGGCGCTGGCGCCGCAGCCGACCGCGCCGGGCGTGTTCTCCCGGTTCGTGGCCCGCATTCGGGGGTTGCTCGAAGGCGGAAATCCATGGGTCAGCTTCGTGGCGGGCCTCAACCAGGCGACGCCGTGGGTCGACTACCTGCTGGCTTTGTCCATCATCGTGGCGTCGGGAGCCGCGCTCGGCACCCAGGTTGCTGCGGTCGCGGAGTTCACTGTCGTGATTTTTGCGTTTGTCGAGATCCCGCTCATCTGCTATCTGGTGAAGCCCGCGCAAACGGAAACGATCGTGTTGTCGGTGCACAACTGGCTGATGAAGCACCGTCGGAAAATCTTTGTTGTCACCATTGGGGTGCTCGGGGTCTTCATGCTGGCCACCGGCATGCGTGTTATCTGAGCTGGGCCGGCGGCTGCGATGGCCCACTCGACGTCAACTTTGTGCCCCACGGCGGCGCGCAAAGTCGGTTTAGTGTGCTTGGATAGTTCCTTAGTGTGCTTGGATAGTCCGAGTGGCATCGAAAGTGAGGGTGATCGAAGCGCCACGACAGTAGTCTTTGGCAGTCGAATTGCGCGACGCGGCGCTCGGCGGTCCCTGTCAGTGGCCGACCGGAACTGCCCCATCCTGGGCGGCCTAATTTTCCTCGAATAAAGCCATTTTCGAAAATGAACCAGCGCGGCCTAGTAAACTACTAATCCACGAGGCAGCCCACGCTTGGCGGCCGAGAAGCAGGGGAGAGCATATGTTTCCGATAAACGGAAGCCACGACTGGGGGAGTCCGCCGCCCGGCGAACTAGTCACGTGGAGCCCACCGCCCGCGACGCTCGTGAAAGCCTGGGAGGCGCCGGAAAGCTCGGTCCCGCCCAGCTATCAGCAAGCCCAACATCTTCGTGCATATACGCAATATGCGGCGCGTGGGGCGGAAATGGCGAGGCTATACATTTTGGCCTGGGACATACCCGGCCGGTGCGATATTCGCGCCATGACGCACGTGATCAACACATACCTTCGTCGCCACGATACGTTCCACAGCTGGTTTGACTACAAGGATGCGGAGAACATCGTTCGGCGGACGCTCCGCGATCCCAAGGACATTAAGTTAGTCCCGACTAAGCACGGTGAGGTCACCTCAAAAGAATGGCGGGCCCAGGTGCTTGCCACTCCGAATCCACTGCGATGGGACTGCTTCCAGTTCGGCATCATTCAGCGCGCCGACCACTTCATGTTCTATTTCAGCGTTGACCATGTCCACATCGACGCCCCGCTCATTCACCTGGTCCTCGCGGAGATCCACCAGATGTACGCGGCACTGGTCGGAGGTGCGGCGCCTATCAAGTTGCGGAAATCGTCCAGCTATGAGGACTACTGCGTCCGCCAGCATGAGTACGCGTCCAATTTGACGCTGGAGTCGCCGGAGGTACGCGCTTGGGTCGACTTCGCCGAAGATAACGGCGGGACCCTGCCGCACTTCCCGCTGCCGCTCGGCGACTCTACCGCGCCCCTTACCTGCGACGTGCTTACCGTGCGCCTGTTGGACGAAGAGCAGACGGACCGATTCGAAGCCGCGTGCGCTGACGCAGGCGCTCGTTTCAGCGGGGGCGTGTTCGCTTGCGCCGCCATCGCGGAGCACGAGTTGACCGGGACCGACACGTATTACGTGATTACTCCCACGACGACGCGTCGCGACCTCACCGAATTCGCGACAACGGGATGGTTCGCCGGAGTTGTTCCGATCACTGTACCCATCAATCCAACATCTTTTGGTGAGATTGTGCGCGCAGCCCAGGGATCGTTTGATTCGGGTATTGGCCTGGCAAAGGTTCCTTTTGAACGCGTATTGGATTTGGCGCGACCCATGCTGAGGGCGCCCGGCCCGGGTGTTCCAATGCTGTCCTACCTCGACGCAAGTCTGCCTCCCCTTTCGCCCGACATTATGGAGCAGTGGGACAAATCCAATGGCAGGCTTTACATCGACGCCAGGGCGGCGAATCAGGTCGGCATGTGGGTGAATCGGGGTAGGGATACTCAGGTCACGGTGATGTTCCCGAACAACCCGATCGCCCGCGAATCAATCGTCCGGTATTTGGAAGCGATGAAGTCGGCCTATGTCCGCATCGCCGAGGGCCGCCGGGCAGTTGTACCCTTTGTCGACGTCGCTCAACTCGACCTGAAGCCGGCGTAATCGCACGGTACGGGCTCGATCACGGTCTGATAACCGGGGGACGAATCGATGACTGAGCGTGCGCTGGCGCGGGCGGACAATCGGCTCTCGTTCACGGATCAAGTCATGTTTCTTGCGATGCGTGCCACAGGTCAAGATGCGGTCACGCAGATCATGTGGATCTATGAGCACCCTGTCGACTTCGACGGACTGAGGCGTTTTAACGACAACCTGCGTTATGGGTTCACGGGACGGCTGATCGAGCGTTCGCCGCTGCCTTTCGGCCGGCATCGTTGGGTCTCGGCCGGAGGTCGGTCGTCGGACCTCGAAATCCTCACGCGCGCCCGACCGCGCGCCGAGGTCAGCGACTGGGCGGATGAACGCGCCCAACTGTTTGTCGACCCGGAATGGGGCCCGGGGTGGCATTTGGCGGCACTTCCGCTGACCGACGGTGCAACGGCGGTCAGCGGGGTGATCTCGCACTGTCTGATCGACGGCATCGGGGGAATGGTCGCGATCATCGACGCGGTCCAGGGCAACAAGCGCGAATTCGGCTATCCAACGCGAGGTTGGCGTACCCGACGGCGCGCGATGGCGTCGGATGCCCGCGAAACCCTGCAGGGCGTACCAGAGATAGCCAGGGCGCTGCGCGCGGGGGCAAAAATTGCCTATGGTCGCCGGCACGATTTCGCCCGATCGAAGGCATCGCGACCCGCCCCGGTCGTAGGAGACGGCGTCAAGGGCAATGTCGTGCTGCCGAATGTCACCGTCTATGTCGATCTTGACCATTGGGATGACCGCGCGAATGCCCTTGGCGGAAACAGCTACTCGCTGATGGCCGGGATCGCCGCCAAACTCGCCGAACGGCTGGGCCGCCGCCGCGCCGCCGACGGCGCCGTCACCCTGCTCGTGCCGGTCAGCGAACGCACCCTCGACGACACCCGGGCGAACGCAGCGGTTCTTGCCAATGCCACCGTTGACCCAGCAAAGGTAACCACGGATCTGTCCGCAACCCGGCTGGTGCTCAGCGAGGCGGTTAAGAAGGCTCGGGAAGTGCCCGACGAGGCGTTACAGCTCCTGCCGCTGACCCCGTTTGTACCGAAGCGGGCGGTGCAGGGGGGAGCCGACGCGCTGTTCGGCTTCGGCGCCGATCTTCCGGTATCTTGTTCAAACCTGGGCAACCTCCCCCCGGAGATCGGCCGTCCCGATGGCACCGATGCTGAGTACGTCATGCTGCGAGGGATAGACCGATACGTCTCGCGAAAGACCCTCGAGGAAAGATCCGGCCTGCTGACGCTGGTGGGTGGACGCCTCGTCGGCAAGATGTCCTTCAGCATCTTGGCCTACCAGCCCGGCGCGGAGAACTCAAAGGCGCACCTGCGTGAGCTTGCCACGCGCACGCTCGCAGAGTTCGATCTGACCGCCAGGATCGACTAGCTACGAATTGCATCGTCCGGTAGGAGGTTGAATGCCGCCCCTAGGTGGTCGGTTACGTGCGCGATTTAGGGACCCTGGCTCCAAAGGGGCATCCAAAGGCGTTGCGCAACCTGATAATCGGCTCGCGTTCCTCGACCAAGCTACCTTTCTCTCTGCGCGTGCCACCGGGCGTGCGCAGCTCGTGCAGGCAGTGTGGATTTACAACAACGCTGTCGATTTCGACGGGCTGAGGCGGTTGAACCGCAACCTGGTGCACGGGTTGCTGGGACGCCGGATTGAGCGCTCGCCGCTGCCGTTCGGCCGGCATCGATGGGTCAAATGTGGTCCGCCGCTGGATGTCGATGTCGTTGAGCGCGCCCGTCCACATGCCGAGCTCAGCGACTGGGCGGATGAGCGTGCACAGCTGCCTATCGATCCGGAACGGGGACCCGGTTGGCATATGGGGGTGCTTCCCCTGACGGACGGTTCGACGGCAGTCAGCCTGGTGGTTTCGCACAATCTGGTCGACGGCTCGGGGGCCGCTGCGGCGATCATCGATGCGGTCAACGACAACGTCCGCGATTTTGGCTACCCACCACCACGGTCGCGCGGTCGATTGCGTGCGGTGCTTTCCGATGCCCGTGAAACCGCGCAGGGCGCACCCGAGGTTGCCCGGGCGGTCGTCGCCGCGGTGAAGCTGCTACGTAGTCGCCGGCAAGATGCCTCCCGGCCGGCACCGCCACCACGACCGGTCGTTTCAGATGGCCCCGACTGCGACGTCCTGGTCCCCACGATCTCGATCGCCATCGATCTTGCCGAGTGGGACGCTCGGACGAAAGCCCTTGGCGGAGCTGGCTATTCGCTGCTTGCCGGGTTCTCCGCGAAACTTGGCGAACGGATGGGACGTTGCCGTGCGGACGACGGCGCCGTCACCCTGCTCGTCCCGATCACCGACCGCACCACCATGGAAGACACGCGTGCGAACGCAATTTCGTTTGCAACCGTCGTCGTCGACCCAACGCAGGTAACGAAAGATCTGTCCGGTGTTCAAGCTCTGCTCGTGGATGCGTGGTGGGAGTCGCGCGAGACGCATGACGATACGGGTCAGTTGCTGGTGCTGACGCCGTTCGTACCGAAGCGGGCCCTGAGGGTAGCGGCCGATCAGCTGTTCGGCTTCACGGCTCTCCCGGTGATCTGTTCCAACCTCGGCGAGCTCCCCCCCGAGGCGATCCGCCCCGATGGCACCGAGGCCGAGCACCTCATGCTCCGAGGCGTCGATCAGAACGTGACACGGAAGTACATCGAAAGCGTGAACGGCCAACTCGTCGTAGCGGGCGGGCGCCTGGCGGGGAAGATGTTCATCTCCGTCGTTGGCTACCAGAGCGGGGGGACCAACACCAAGGCCCATCTCCGCGAGCTGGCAGCGGACACTTTGAAAGAGTTCGGCCTGGGCGGCACCGTCGAGTAGCCGTCATGCCCGCAACTGGGTTGTGGGGTCAGCGGTCAGCGGATACCGATCATCTCGGGACGCGTTGGCGCGCGGCAACTTCCAGGAGATCGGCGGCCCGGCTCACGCTGACCTCGGTTTTGGTCATCTGGGTAGCGACTTCGCGGGCGCGATTGATGTACTCCGGCGTGAGGATGGTGCGTAGGTCGGAGACCAGCGATTCCCTGGTCATGCGCGAATAGCGGCGGGTTACACCAACTTTGAGCCTTTTTACCTGAGCTGCCCAGAACGGCTGTTCGGCCGCGATCGGGAGGACCAACGTCGGAATTCCGGCTCGCATGCCTGCCGCCAGGGTGCCCGGCCCACCGTGGTGCACGAACGCGCGACAGGCGGGGAAAATGGCCGCGTGGTTCACCGCGCCGACAACCTTGACGTGTTCGTAGCGCGGCATGTCGTTGAAATCGCTTACGCCACCGCTACTTATCAGCGCTCGCTCGCCCAACTGTGCGCAGGCCTCGCTGATCATGGTGATCGTCGCAGCGGGAGACTCGACCCGCATGCTGCCGAAGCCGAAGTAGATCGGCGGTGTCCCCCCGGCGATCCACGACAGAATCTCGTCGTCGGAGTCCGTCGGCAATTCACACGTCAGCGCGCCGACGAACGGGCGTCGTTCATTCCATTCGCCCGCCAGCCCCGGGAAGTACAGCTCTTCGTACGCCTGAATCTCCAGCGACCCGCGTCCCACGATCCGTCGCACGGAGGACAGCGATGTCGGCGGCAGACCCAAGTCACGGCGCTGCGCCTCTTCAGCTTTCTTTGTGATGCGCCAATACACCCACTCGCCCACCGTCATTCCGGCCCGGACCGCCGGCGAGGGCAGGAACGGAATCAGCTGGCCGTTGGGCCGTTGCGGAAAGTAGTGCAACGCGGCCATCGGAATGCCGTAGTACTCCGCGACGTTGGCGGGCACCCCCTGATAGGTCTGTCCGGTCACGATCAGGTCGGCCCCGTCGGCCAGCGACGTCAGCGCAGCGCTCATCTCCGGCCAGCCCCGCGTCATGTACTCGGTGCCTTCGCGCACCACGGTGAGCGGATTACGGAGCGTCCAGAACTTGCGGAAGATTGGCTCCTCCAGCTGCGCCAGCGAGTCCGGGCCGTAGGCAACGGCATCCAGGCCCACCGACTTGACGAAGCCCAGCATGTTGGGTGGGGCTGCCATGCGCACTTCGTGTCCGCGGCGCAACAGCTCCACGCCTACCGAGGCGCACGGCTCGACATCGCCGCGAGTTCCATGAACTGCCAACACAAATTTCATCGGAAACCTGCCATTTCATCCGACCGAGCAATCAGGCGCACCCGGCTCGGGGTCTTAGTAGTCGTCTTGTAGTCGTAGTGATCGCCGGCGTCTCCACGTTCCGGCGGTACTTCGGTGTCATCGTTGCCAGCGGGGCTGACGCTTGGAATCTGTCGACGTCTTCCGTCGCTTCGAGATTTGCCGTTGCACCGCTCGCAGCGCGCGGGATGCCGCTTGATCCAGATACGCGAGCGTGTCGTCCAATGGCTCATCGTCGGGCGTCTCGACCTCGGCCGCCGGGACCGCAGGCGCGGTGGTGTCGGGTAGTTGGTCGGTCAGCAGTTCGAGGAGTTGGGCGGCGAGCGCGGCGGGGCTGGGGTGGTCGAGAGCCAAGGTTGCTGGCAGGGCGAGGCCGGTGCGTTGGCTGACGGCGTTGCGCAGTTCCAGGGCGGTCAGTGAGTCGATGCCGAGGTCCTTGAAATGACTGTCGGGATCGAGCGAGGCCGGGTCGGGGTGGGCCAACACGGCCGCAATGGTGCTGGTGACCATCGCGGTGAGGGTGGCAAGCCGCTGTTGGGGTGTTTGGGGGGCCAATGTGCCGACCAGTGTCTGGGGGCTTGCGGAGGCGGCTTGGGGGCGGCTGTGGGCCAGCCCGGACAATATCGGGTCTAACGTGCCGTGGCGGGCGCGGCGGTTCAATGCGCCCATGTTGAGCGGGATGGCCAGGAGGTTGCGCCGCTGACTGGCGAGTGCGGCGTCGAAGAGGGCCCGGCCATGCTCGCTGGTGATCGGGGTCAGGCCGGTGCTGGTCAGACGCGTCACGTCGGCCGTATTGAGGTGTGCCGTCATGCCGGATGGAGTTTGCCAGTAGCCCCAGGCCAAGCTTGTCCCCCGGCGTTGGGTGTGATCGCGGTAGCGGGCCAGCGCGTCCAGGAACGCGTTAGCGGCCGCGTAGTTCGCCTGCCCGGGGCTGCCCAGGATTCCCGCGGCCGAGGAGAACACGACGAACGCGGCCAGGTCGCGGTCGGCGGTGAGGTGATGCAGGTGCCAGCCGGCGTCGGCTTTGGCGGCCAGGACCGTATCGAGTTGTTGGGGGCTTAGATCGTTCACCATGGCGTCATCCAGGACGCCGGCGGCATGGATGACCGCGGTCAGCGGGTGGTTGGCGGGAATAGTGTCAAGTGCTGCGGCCAGCTTGGCGTGGTCGCCGGTGTCGCACGCGACGATAGCGACCTGGGCGCCCAGCCGGGCCAAACGTTCTTGGAGTTCGCTGGCTCCGGCAGCGTCGGGCCCGCTGCGTGACAGCAGTAGCAAATGCTCGATGCCGTGGCGGGTGACCAGATGTTCGGCGAACATCGCGCCCAGCATCCCGGTACCACCGGTAATCAGCACCGTGCCCTCGGGGTCCAACACCGCGGGCGGGATCAGCACGATCTTTCCGGTATGGCGGGCTTGGCTCATATCGCGGAAGGCTTGGGGGGCGTTCAGCAGGCCGTAGCTGGTGGTGGGCAGTGGCTTGAGGACACCGGCGGCAAACAACTCGGTCAGGGCCGTCCACGCGGGCTGCAGGGATTCCACCGATGCGCTGGACAGGTCATACGTCTGATAAACGACTCCGGGGTGGGCTGCGGCGACGTCGCCGGCCAGCCGGATGTCGGTCTTGCCGATTTCGACAAAACTGCCGCCGCGTGGCATCAGTCGCAGCGAAGCATCGACGAATTCTCCCTTGAGGCTGTTGAGCACGACGTCCATGCCCTTGCCGCCGCTGGCGTCGTGGAAGGCGTCGACGAAATCCAGCGCGCGCGACGAGGCGATGTGCCCGGCGTCGACCCCCAGTTCGCGGAGCACGTGCTGTTTGGTCGGCTGAGCCGTGGCGAAAACCTCGGCACCGAGGTGTTGGGCGATCTGGATGGCGGCCTGGCCGACGCCTCCGGCGCCGCCATGGATCAGCACCCGCTGCCCGGCCGACAGCCCGGCCATCTCCACCAAGGCGATATAGGCGGTCAAATACGTTACGGGCGCGGATGCGGCCTGAGTAAACGACCATCCAGCCGGGATGGGTACCACCATGCGCTCGTCTGTGATCGCGGTGGGCGCGAAAGCGTTGTGCGGGAAAAGGCCCATCACCGCATCACCGGGACGCAGCGATGTCTCGTCGGGAGCGGCGTCGAGGATGACCCCGGCGGCTTCGCCACCCAGGCCTTCGTCGGCGATGGCGCCTAACGCAACCACCACATCGTGGAAGTTCAGCCCGGCGGCCCGTACCTGAACGCGGATCTGCCCCGGCGCCAAGGGCCCGGGGGGGTCGGTGGGCTGCAAGAACAGGTTGGCCAAATTACCTTTCCCGGTGGTGGCCAGCTGCCAGGCGGGGCCATCCGGTGGGGTCAGGGTGGGGGTGCGGGCCAGGCGGGCAATGTTGACAACACCGTTGCGCAGGGCAAGCTGCGCCTCGCCGGCCGGTGGTGCCAAGGCGATGGCCAGGAGGTTGTCTTCGGTGGCTGGGGTGTCCGGGGTGGTGTCGGTGTCGAGCAAAACGATGCGGTCGGGGTGCTCGACTTGGGCGGTGTGAATCAGCGCCCAAGCCGCAGCGTGTGCCAGATCCGGGACACCGTCATAGGCGCCGACGCTGACCGCGTGAGAGGTCACGACCATCAGCCGGCTGTTGGCGGTGTCGGGCCGGGCCAGCCAGCTCTGCAGCTGAGCCAAAACGTGGCGGGTCAGAGTATGCACTCTCCCCAGCGGATCAGTCTGCCCTGCTGGCGTGTGCGTGTTCTTTGGGGGGCAGGGTAGCGGCCAGATCACGAGGTCCGGGCAAGGGTTCAAGGTGGCCAGGTCATCGTGCAACGTGGCACCCGACACGGCGGAAAGACTGGCCGGCAGGTGCTCGGGTGAATCGGTGCACACCACCCACGCCGGCGGCTGGGCGCCCAAGGTACCGAACGGCCCGGACAGATCGGGCACCGATCGCCAGGTCAGCTCGAACAGGCTGTCGGTTACCCCCGCCGTCGAGGTCGGCCGGCCGACCTGATCGGACACGGCGATCAAGGTCAGCGAGCTGATGGTGACCACCGGAGCCCCGGTGGGGTCGGTGGCGAGCAGCTCGAACGTGTCGTCGCCGGTGCGGGTCAGCTGGATATGCAGCTCGGTGGCCGCGGTGGCATGCAGGGTGATCCCGCCGAACGCGTACGGGAGCCGTAGCGGCGCCGAGTCGGCCTCGCCGGCGCCGTCCAACACGGAGGCCAACGGGTGCAGGGAGGCGTCTAGGAGGGCTGGATGGATGCCGTAGCCGGCGACATCGGTGCCGGCGGGCAACGCCACCTCGGCATGAACGACGTCGGGTTGAGCCGGGTCGGTGCCCATACCCCGCAGCGACCGGAACAGACCGCCGTAGCGGTAGCCCCGCTCGGCCAGCCGTTCGTAGAAGTCATCCTGGTCCAGTGCCTTCGCATCCGGCGCCGTAACTGGGGAGCCGGATGCGGGCTGATCGGCGCTCAGCGCGCCGCTGGCGTGCAACGTCCAGGGGCCGCCACTGGTGCGCGAATGGACGCTGAACTGGCGCCGCACCTGCTCGTTGAGCGGTTGCACAAGAATCTGAAGATCGGTCGGCACCTGCTCGGACAGCGTCAGGACGGTATGGAGGACCAGTTCGTCGATGACCGGGCAGTCGGCTAATTCACCGGCCCGCAGGACAACGTCGATGAACCCGGTTGCGGGGAACACCATGGTGTCGTTGACTTGGTGGTCGCCCAGCCACGCCTGGGTGCTGGGTGACAGCCGCCCGCTGATCAAGACCTGGTCTTGGTCGGCCAGTGTGGTGACCGCACCCAACAGGGGGTGTTCCGCGCGGTCCAGGCCGAGCCCGGTCGCGTCGCCGGTCGGGGTGGGGGCCAGCCAGTAGGGGCGGTGTTGGAAGGGGTAGGTGGGCAGCGCGACGGTGCGGGCGTGCGGATACAGGGCCGGCCAGGAGGGGCTGTGGCCGTGGTTGTGCAGCTGGGCCAACGTGGTAGCCAGGCTGTCCTGGTCGTGCTGGTCGCGATGCAACGTGATGATCACCGCGGACTGGGTGCGCTGGGTCCGCCCTGCCGTCTGGGCCAGGGTGTCGGTGATCGCTGGGGCCAACACCGGATGCGGGGACAACTCCACAAATGTGCACTCAGTGGCCGCCAGGCGCTCGACCGCACGGTCATGGAACCGGACCGGCTCGCGCAGGTTGCGATACCAGTAGTCGGCGTCCATGGTGGTGGTGTCGAGAGGGTCGGCTGAAACGGCATCTCCCACTGTGGAATACAGCGGGATGCCGGATGCGGCCGGAGTCAGGTCGGCCAGCCCGGCCAGCAGGCGCTCACGCGCTGGTTCGACCTGAGCGGAGTGCGAGGCGTAGTCGACGGCGATGGAACGGATGTGGATGCCGTCGTGATCACAGGCCGCGGTGAACTCCGCCAGCGCGGTGGGGTCGCCGCTGATAATGGTGTGGGACGGGCCGTTGATCGCGGCGATGCTTAATGCCTCACTCCACGGTTGCAGGCGTTTTTGCAGGTGCTCGGCATCCAAGAGGACCGACGCCATACCACCGGTACCACGCAGGTCGCTGAGCGCTTGACTGCGCAGTGCCACCACCTTGGCGGCCTCCGGCAAGGAAAGTGCCCCGGCGATGTAGGCCGCGGCGATCTCGCCTTGCGAGTGGCCGATCACGGCGTCGGGAACAATGCCGTAGCGGCTCAACACCTCGGCCAGCGACACCATCATGGTGAACAGCACCGGCTGGACCACATCGACTCGGTCCAGCGCCGGGGCCGCCGGATCTCCGCACAGTACCTCGCGCACCGACCAGTCGGTGAATGGGCGCAACGCGGCGTCACAGTCATCTACGGTGTCGGCGAAGGCGCGGTGGTGTTCGTAGAGGTCTCGACCCATGCCGGGGTATTGGCCGCCTTGGCCGGGTAAGACGAAGACGGTTTTGCCGCGAAGGTGGGCCAGATAATGGTGTTGGGTCAGCTGCGGATGGGGCTGGCCGGCGCGCAGGGCTTGTAGTGCGTCGAGCACGTCTTTGCGCGGATCGACGCTGTGGACGGGTGCGGTGATCACTGCCCGATAGGGGTGGTGGGTGCGCGTGGTGGCCAGGCTGTAGGCCACGTCGGTGAGATCCTGGTCGGGGTGATCGACCAGGTGTTGGTGCAGCCGGTCGGCCTGCGCGGTAAGGGCGTTCGGTGTGCGCGCCGAGATCGGCAAGACCCGCAGCAGTGGGGCGCGGACCGGTTGTGCCGGCGATGCTGTCGATGCTTGTGCGGGTTCTTGGGTGTCAGCAAACTTGGGGCCGGGGGGAGCTTGCTGCACGATGATATGGGCGTTGGTGCCGCTGATCCCGAACGAGGACACCGCCGCGGTGCGGGGGTGATCGGTGACCGGCCAGGGAACCGGCTCGGTGAGTAGGCGAACGGTGCCGGCTGACCAGTCGATGTGGGGGTTGGGGCGATCGACATGCAGGGTCGGGGGAAGGGTGTCGTGGTTGAGGGCCGCGATCATTTTGATCATTCCGGCGACTCCGGCGGCGGCTTGGGTGTGGCCGATGTTGGATTTGATGGATCCCAGCCAGAGGGGGTGTTCGGGGTTGCGGTGCGCGCCGTAGGTGGCGATCAGGGCGCCGGCCTCGATCGGGTCGCCCAGGGTGGTGCCGGTGCCGTGGGCTTCGACCACGTCGACCTGATCCAGCCCGAGGCCGGCGTTGGCTGCGGCTTGGGTGATGACGCGTTGCTGGGCGGGCCCGTTGGGGGCGGTCAAGCCGTTAGAGGCGCCGTCTTGGTTGATCGCCGATCCCGCGATGACCGCTAACACCGGGTGGTTGTTGCGCTGGGCATCGCTGAGGCGTTCTAGGACCAGCACCGCGGCCCCTTCGCCCCAGCCGGTGCCATCGGCGGTGGCGGCGAACGCTTTGCAACGACCATCGGCGGCCAGCCCGCGTTGCCGGGCGAACTCGGTGAAGATGGTGGGTGTGGTCATCACCGTGACACCACCGGTAAGGGCGAGCGCCGATTCCCCGTTGCGCAGCGACTGACACGCCAGGTGCGTGGCCACCAGCGATGACGAGCAGGCAGTGTCGACGGTGATAGCGGGACCCTGTAAACCCAGCAGATAGGCGACACGGCCCGAGGCCACACTGGTGGACGAACCGGTGAGTCCGTATCCCTCCGAGCTGTCCGAACCGCCCTCACCGTAGGACTGTGACCACGCCCCGACGAACACCCCGGTTTCAGAGCCGGCCAAACTGCCCGGATCAATTCCTGCTGTTTCCAATGCTTCCCAGCACACCTCCAGCAGCAGTCGCTGCTGGGGATCCATGGTTTGGGCCTCCCGCGCGGAGATCCCGAAGAACTCCGCGTCAAACCCGGCCACCTCCGGCAAAAACGCGCCCGCGCGGGTGTAGGTTTTGCCCACCGCATCAGGATCGGGATCGAACAAATCCGCCAGATTCCAACCACGATCGGCCGGAAAACCACTCATCGCGTCGGTGCTACCAGAGACCAGATCCCACAACCCCGCGGCCGAATCCACCCCACCGGGGAACCGACACGCCATCCCCACCACAGCCACCGGCTCATCGACTCTCCCCGCGACGCGGGTAGTCGAGACCGCGGGTGCGGCGGTGTCGGTGAGCAAGCCGGTCAGGAATGTGGCCAGCGCCGCAGGGGTGGGCTGGTCGAAGACCAGGGTCGGGGGCAACGTCAGCCCGGTTTGCCGGGTCAACGCGTTGCGCAGTTCCAGAGCGGTCAACGAGTCGATACCAAGGTCTTTAAATGCCAGATCGGGATCGAGTGCGGCCGGGTCGGGGTGCGCCAATACGGCGGCGGTGGTGGTGCGCACCAATGTGGACAGTGTTTGTAGTTGCTGTTGGGCGGTTTGGGTGGCCAACTCCTCCCGAAGACCCTGGGCGCTCGCGGTCTGGGCGTGGCGGCGCGTGGTGGTCAATGCCGACAGGATGGGGGGAAGGGGGTGCTCGCGTGCCTGGCGGGCCAATGCGCGTGCGGGCAGGGGACTGAGGAGCAGTGCGGGCTGCTGCGGTGCCAGCACAGCATCGAACATGGCCAGGCCGTGTTCGGTGGTGATGGGGTTCATGCTGCGGGTCAGACGGGCCCGGTCGCGGGAACTCAGCTCAGCAGTCATCCCGGCTGAGGTCTGCCAGTATCCCCACGCCAAACTGGTGGCCCGGCGGTGGCGGCGGTGTCGCTGTTGTGCCAAAGCGTCCAGGAAGGCGTTGGCGGCCGCGTAGTTTCCTTGACCGGGGGCGCCCAGGATCCCCGCGGCTGAGGAAAACAGGACAAAGGCGGCCAGATCCCGGTCGGCGGTGAGTTGGTCCAGGTACCAGGCGCTGTCGGCTTTGGCGCTGAGCACTGCATCGAGTTGATCGGGGGTCAATTCGGTCATCACAGCGTCGTCAAGGACGCCTGCGGTGTGGATGACCGCGGTCAACGGCTGTGTGGCGGGGATAGCGTCCAAGACCGCGGCCAGATCGGCCGGGTTGCCGCTATCGCAAGCGGTGATGGTGACGTGCGCGCCTAGCCCGGTCAGCCGCTGGTGAAGTTCTGCGGCACCCATAGCAGCCGGCCCGCTGCGCGAGAGTAAAAGCAGATGCCGGATGCCGTATCGGGTGACCAAATGCTCGGCAAAAATCCCGCCCAGCATGCCGGTGCCGCCGGTGACCAACACGGTTCCGTTCGGATCTAGCACCGCCGGGGTCGTCAACACGATCTTTCCGGTATGCAGTCCTTGGCTCATGTCCCGGAAGGCTTGCGGGGCCTGAAGAAGGCTGTAAGTGGTGGTGGGCAGGGGTTCAAAAGCGCCGGCGGTGAACAACTCAACCAACGCCGCCCATGCGGTGCCCAGCCGCTCCGGCTGCGCACCAGCTAGGTCGTACGTCTGATAGTGGACACCGGGGTGGGCTGCGGCGACGTCGACGGCCGAACGAATGTCGGTCTTGCCGATTTCGATGAAACTCCCGCCGCGCGGTAGCAGACGCAGCGAGGCGTCGATGAAGTCCCCGGCAAGGCTGTTGAGCACTACATCCATGCCGTGCCCGCCGGTGGCGTCCTGGAAGGCCTCGAAGAAATCCAGAGTGCGGGAAGAAGCGATGTGCTCTGGGGGCACTCCCAGGCGTTGCAGCACACCGTGTTTGTGCGGGTGGGCAGTGGCGAAGACCTGCGCACCGCGCTGACGCGCGATTTGAATGGCGGCCTGCCCGACACCCCCGGCGCCGGCGTGGATCAAGACACGCTGCCCAGCGGACAATTTCGCGAGCTCGACCAGGGCGATGTAGGCGGTCAGAAAGGCCACCGGAACCGACGCCGCCGAAGCAAACGACCATTCGGGCGGAACGGCCACGACCGCGCGGTGGTCGGTGATGGCGGTGGTCGAAAAGGCGTCGGGGAAGATGCCCATCACCGCATCACCCGGACGCACCGATGTCACATCAGCAGCGGTCTCGATGACCACCCCGGCCGCTTCTCCGCCGAGTCCTTCGTCAGAGATAGCTCCCAAGGCCACGACAACATCGTGGAAGTTCAGTCCCGCGGCGCGGACCGCGATGCGGATCTGCCCCGCGCCCAGTTGGGTGCTCGGATCGGTCTCGACCAGGATGAGGTTGGTCAAGTCCCCCTTGGCGGTGGTGTCTAGTTTCCAGGTCGGGGCTAGCGGGGGTGTCAAGGTGACGGCAGGGGTCAGACGAGGGATGCGAAGGGTGCCGTTGCGCAGGGCGAGTTGGGGTTCGTCGGCCGGTCGCCGGGAAACGGTCGCCACCAGGTTGTGGTCGCTCGCCGCGGTGTTGTCGGTGTCGATCACGGTGATGCGGTGAGGGTGTTCGTTTTGGGCGGTGTGGATAAGCGCCCAGGCAGCGGCGTGCGCCAGGTCGGGTGGCGGGTCGTAGGGGGAGGTGCTTACCGCGTGGCGGGTCAGGACCACCAGGTGGGTGTTGACGGTCTCGGGGCGGGTGAGCCAGTCCTGCAGGTGGGTAAGAGTGCGGCCGCTAAGGGCATGGAGTCGCTTAAGGTCGCCCTCGTCGGTAGCCTCCGGTAGGGGCAACGGCCAGATCACCAGTTCCGGCATGGGGGTCAAGGTGGCCAGCGTGGCGTGGAGCGGCCCGTTTTGCAGGCCGATCGGGAGGCGATCGGGTTGGTCGGTGACCACCGCCCACTCCGCGGTGCTGGCCGGTGCGCCGCCGGCGTTGACCACGGGCGGCCAGCTCAGCTCGAAAACGCTGTCGCGCAGGCTGACCGGCGCGGCCAGTCGCCCGACGCTGGTGGGCAGTTCACGCACGTTAAGAGTTTGGACGGTGATTACCGGTTCGCCGGTCGGGTCAGTGGCGTGCAGTGTGAAGGTGTCCGGGCCGGTCGATCTCAGCTCGACATGCAGCCGGGTCGCCGCGATGGCGTGCAAACTGATCCCGTTGAACGCGAAGGGCAGTCGAGGTGTTGCGCCGTCGGCGCCCGAAGCGGTGCCATAAAAGGCGGCGGCCAGCGGATGTAAGGCGGCGTCGAGCAGGGCGGGGTGGATGCCGTAGCCGGTGACGTCGGTGTCAGCAGGCAGTTCTACATCGGCAAAAAGAATGTCGGGACGGTCCGGGTGATGGCCGATAGCACGCACAGATCGGAACGGCCCGCTGTAGCTCAAACCATGTTCAGCCAGGCCTTGGTAGAAATCGTCCTGATCGATGGCCTGGAAACGCGGGGGCGTCGTTAGCGAGGAAGGCGCGGGGTGCTGGTCGGCGCTGAAAACACCGCTAGCGTGCAAAGTCCAGACCGCCGAGGTGTGCTGGTCGCCGGTTCGGGAGTGAACGCTAAAGGAACGCTGCCCGCTGTGATCGACCGGTTGCACGGTTATCTGCAGATCGGTGTGGGTGTGCGCCGACAACACCAGGGGGGTGTGCAAGATCAGCTCATTGATCGCCGGGCAGCCGGCCAATTCAGCGGCCCGCAGCAGCACATCAATGAACCCGGTCGCCGGGAACACCACACTGTCCAACACCACATGGCCGGCCAGCCAGCCTGTGCTGGCCGATAGCCGCCCACTGAGGACCACCTCGTCGCGATCGGCGAGCTCGGTGACCGCCCCCAACAGGGGGTGTTCAGCGCGTTCTAGTCCGGCCGCGCTGACGTCGGCGGCCACGGTGGGCGCCATCCAGTAGCTGCGGTGCTGGAAGGCGTAGGTGGGCAGCGTGATGGCGTTGGCGTCGGGGTATAGGGTCCGCCAGGACGGGCTGTGGCCATGGTTGTGCAGCTGGGCCAGCGCGGTGGCAACACCGTCGAGGTCGGGCCGGTCTCGATGCAAGGTGGCGATCACCGCGGAGCGGGCCCGCCCGTCCGCCCCCGCCAACGTCTCGGTGATTGCCGGCGCCAGCACCGGGTGCGGGGACAGCTCGATGAAAGTGTGCTCTCCTTTGCGAAGCAGATGAGCGACGCTGTCATAAAACCGGACCGTTTCGCGCAGATGCCTGGTCCAATATTGGCTGGAAGTGAGCTGCTCGGACGTCGCTAGTTGCCCGGTGAGGTTGGACATGATCGGCACCGCGGGCGACGCGAAAGTCAAGCTGGCAGCGATGGCCTCGAACTCCGGAAGAGCTGGGTCCATGTACGACGAGTGGAAGGCGTGGCTGACCGACAAGGAGCTGGCTTTGAGCTCCTGCGCGCTGCATTGCTCGCGGATCCGGTCGAGCTCGTCGGGATGCCCGGAGACCACGACCGACGTTGGCCCGTTGATCGCGGCGATCGCGGTGGTGGGGTGACCGTTAAGGAGGGCTAAGACGTCGCGTTCGGCGGCGTTTATGGCCAGCATCGCCCCGGGAGGACAAGCCTGCATCAGCCGGCCCCGAGCGGTGACCAAAACAGCGGCGTCGGCAAGGCTGAGCACGCCGGCGACGTATGCGGCGGTGAGTTCCCCGATTGAATGCCCCACGAGATAGTCGGGGGTGATCCCGGCTTCAGTGAACACGGCGTGCATGGCAGCGCCCATAGCGAACAGCGCCGGCTGGGCGTAAGCGGTTTGGTGCAGCAACTCGGCAGAGGTGCTATCTGGTGCGGCGAACATGACCTCGCGGAGTGGGACCTCGAGATGCTCGTCCAGCGCGGCGCATACGTCGTCGAGGGTGTGGGCGAAGGTGCGGTGGTGTTCGTAGAGCTCTCGACCCATGCCGGGGTATTGGGCGCCCTGCCCGGGGAAGACGAACACAGTCTTGGTGGTCAGGTGCGCGGGGGTGTGGTGCTGGGTCAGGTGCGGGTGGGGCAGCTCGGCAGTCAACGCGTGCAAGGCGCCCAGTAGATCTTGGCGGGGATCCTCGCTGTTCCAAGGCGCCGTGATGCTGGCGCGGTAGGGGTGCTGGGTGCGGGTGGTGGCCAGGCTGTAGGCCACATCGGTGAGATCCAGGTCGGGATGGTCGACCAGGTGTTGGTGCAGCCGGTCGGCCTGCGCGCGCAATGCCGCGGGGGTGCGCGCCGAGATCGGCCAGACCCGCAGCAGTGCGGGGACCGGTCGTGCTGTCGATGCTAGGGATGCGCGGGCGGGTTCTTGGAGGGCAGCAGACCCGGCCGGGCCGCGGGGAGCTTGCTGCACGATGACGTGGGCGTTGGTGCCGCTGATCCCGAACGAGGACACCGCCGCGGTGCGGGGATGGTCGGTGACCGGCCACGGAACCGGCTCGGTGAGCAGGCGAACGGTGCCGGCCGACCAGTCGATGTGCGGGTTGGGGCGATCGACATGCAGGGTCGGGGGAAGGATGTCTTGGTTGAGGGCCGCGATCATTTTGATCATTCCGGCGACACCGGCAGCGGCCTGGGTGTGACCGATGTTGGATTTGATCGATCCCAGCCATAAGGGGTGCTCAGCGTTACGCGCGGCGCCGTAGGTGGCGATCAGGGCGCCGGCCTCGATCGGGTCGCCCAGGGTGGTGCCGGTGCCGTGGGCCTCGACCACGTCGACCTGATCCAGCTCGATGCCGGCGTTGGCCGCTGCTTGAGCGATGACGCGTTGTTGAGCCGGCCCGTTGGGGGCGGTCAAACCATTCGAGGCGCCATCCTGGTTGATCGCCGATCCCGCGATGACCGCTAACACCGGGTGGTTGTTGCGCTGGGCATCGCTGAGCCGTTCCAGGACCAGCACCGCGGCCCCTTCACCGAAACTGGTGCCATCAGCGTTGGCGGAGAACGCTTTACACCGTCCATCGGCGGCCAGCCCGCGTTGCCGGGCAAACTCGGTGAATACCGTTGGCGTGGTCATCACCGTGACACCACCGGCAAGGGCAAGCGCCGATTCCCCGTTGCGCAACGACTGACACGCCAGATGCGTGGCCACCAGCGACGACGAACAAGCGGTGTCCACGGTGATAGCGGGGCCCTGCAAACCCATCAGATAGGCCACACGCCCGGACACCACACTGGTGGACGAACCGGTGAGGGCGTATCCCTCCGAACTATCCGAACCCCCGCCGCCGTAGGACTGCGACCACGCCCCTACGAATACCCCGGTCTCAGAACCTACCAACCCGACCGGATCAATCCCCGCGGTTTCCAACCCCTCCCAACACACCTCCAGCAGCAACCGCTGCTGAGGATCCATTGTTTGGGCCTCGCGCGCCGAAATCCCGAAAAACTCCGCGTCGAACTCGGCCGCCTCGGCCATAAACCCACCGGCGTCGCTGTAGGTCTTGCCCACCGCATCCGGGTCGGGATCGAACAAATCTGCCAGGTTCCAGCCGCGGTCAGCCGGGAACGCCCCCAGCGCGTCGGTGCCACTGGCCACCAGATCCCACAACCCGGCGGCCGAATCCACCCCACCGGGGAACCGACACGCCATCCCCACCACAGCCACCGGCTCGTCGACACGCGCGAGAAGTGCGCGATTCTGTCGCTTCAGCCGCTCGATTTGTATTAATGAATCACGAAGAGCTTCAACTACATCGTCGCTTTCAAAAGCCATTCTGGCCCCCTATTCGTAATTGCTCTTGTTGCCTCGAGCAATGTTCATAAGTTCGCCCAGGCTCATGCTTGCGATGGCCTCCTCTTCACGGTTCGGGCCTGATGAATTTAAATCGTCGGCGATGTTGCGAAGCATCGTCAAAATCCCTGCCTCGCTAAGCCGCTCTTCTGGAATTAGTGCGATGAGACGCTGAATTTCGCTGTCTGGCACGTTCCGAGTTCGGCTGATCTCACTGATGTCGCCGTCGCCAGATAATTGTTCGCGGAGGTGTCGAGCAAGGGCTGCGCAGCTGGGGTGGTCGAAGACCAGGGTCGCCGGCAAGGTCAGACCGGTTGAGTGGGTCAGGGCATTACGCAGTTCAAGAGCGGTCAAAGAGTCAATGCCGAGCTCTTTGAAAGACTGGTTGGTGTCCAGCGCGGCCGGGTCGGGATGAGCCAAAACGGTTGCGGCGGCCGTGGTCACCATCGCGGTGACGGTGTCTAGTTGCTGCTCTGGAGTTTGACCGGCCAATCGTGCCCGGAGCCCTCCGGCACTCGCCGCGCTGGCGCGCGGGCGGCTTGTGGTAAGCGCCGACAGAACCGGGGGTAGGGCGTTTTGGCGTGCGAGGCCGGCCAGCGCGCGCGGAGGGAAGGGGCTAACGACTAGGGCGGGCCGCTGCTGCGGCAGCGCGGCGTCGAACAGGGCCAGGCCGTGTTCGGTGGTGATGGGGGTAAACCTGTTGCGAGTGAGGCGGGCCTGGTCGATAGACGTCAGGTGAGCGGTCATCCCGGTCGGGGTCTCCCAGTACCCCCACGCCAAACTGGTGGCCCGGCGGTGGTGCCGGTGCCGGTCCTGGGCCACAGCGTCCAGGAAACCGTTAGCGGCCGCGTAGTTGGCTTGCCCGGGGGTGCCGACGACTCCGGCGGCCGAGGAGAACAACACAAATGCGTCGAGGTCCTTGTCGCGGGTGAGTTGGTCTAGATGCCAGGCGGCATCGGCCTTGGCGGCTAGGACCGCATCGAGTTGATTGCCGGTCATTTCGGTCACAACAGCGTCGTCAAGGATGCCGGTGGCGTGGATGACCGCGGTCAACGGATGCTGGGCGGGAATGCCGTTTAGCACCGCGGAGAGATCGGCGCGGTTGGCGGTATCGCAGGCGGTGATCGTGACCTGGGCGCCAAGCTGGGTCAGGCGCTCCTCAAGTTCGGCCGCACCAGGAGCGGCCCGGCCGCTACGAGACACCAACAGCAGATGCCGGATGCCGTAACTGGTTACCAAATGCTCGGCGAAAACCCCGCCTAGCATCCCCGTACCGCCGGTGATCAGCACCGTGCCATCGGGATCCAACACCGCGGGGGGGATCAGCACGATCTTTCCGGTATGGCGGGCTTGGCTCATCTCCCGGAAGGCTTGGGGGGCCTGCAGAAGACCGTAACTGGTGGTGGGCAGGGGCACCAGGACGCCCGCGGCGAACAGTTCGGTAAGGGCGGTCCATGCTCGCCGGATGTGCTCAGGTGATGTGCTGGTCAGGTCGAAGGCCTGATAGTCGACTCCGGGGTGGGCGGCCGCGATGCCGTGGGCCGGGCGAATGTCGGTCTTGCCGATTTCAATGAAACTGCCCCCGCGCGGCAGCAGTTGCAGCGAACCATCGACGAATTCTCCGCTGAGGCTGTTGAGCACGACGTCCATGCCCTGCCCATCGGTGGCGTCGCGGAAGGCTCCAACGAAATCAACGGTTCGGGAGGAAGCCAGGTGCTGGGAACAGACTCCCAGATTTTCCAGGATGGGCTGTTTGTGCGGGCTGGCGGTAGCGAAGACGTCCGCGCCCAGGTGTCGGGCGATTTGGATGGCGGCCTGGCCGACGCCGCCGGCGCCGGCATGGATGAGTACCCGCTGCCCAGCGGACAGGTCCGCGATCTCGACCAACGCGATGTAGGCGGTGAGGAAGGCCACCGGAACCGACGCGGCCTGGGGGAACGAACATCCCGGGGGGACGGGAACGACCATTCGGTGGTCGGTGATGGCCGTGGGCGCGAACGCGTTGTTGGGGAACAGGCCCATCACGGCATCACCCGGGCGCGGGGATGTCACATCGGGAGCCGTTTCGACAATCACCCCGGCGGCTTCGCCGCCGAGCCCCTCATCGGCGATGGCGCCGAGAGCGACCACCACGTCGTGGAAATTGAGTCCAGCCGCCCGGACCTCAACACGGATCTGTCCGGGGCCCAGCGGCGTGGTCGAGTCTGTCGGCACCAGGGCCAGGTTGGCCAAGTCGCCCTTGCCGGTGGTGTCCAGTTTCCAGGCCGGGTTTTGCGGGGGTTTCAGGGTGGGGGCCGGAATCAGGCGCGGGATGTGGGGGGTCCCGTTGCGCAGTGCCAGTTGGGGTTCGGCGGCTGGTCGTCGTGACAGGGTGGCCAAGATGCTGCGATCGGTCGCGGGGGTGGCGTCGATGTCGAGCAAGGTAATGCGGTCAGGATGCTCGTTTTGAGCAGCGTGGACCAGCGCCCAGGCGGCGGCCTGCGCCAGATCGGGCGAGGGGTCGTGCGGGGTGGTGGTTACGGCGTGGCGGGTGATGATCACCAAGTGGGTGCCCGGGACGTCGGCACGGGTCAGCCAGTCCTGCAGTTGAGTGAGCGTGCGGCGGGTCACGCTGTGGAGTCGGTCAACGGGGTCGAAGTCCTCGCCGGGATCAGGCAGCGGCAAAGGCCAGATCACCAGTTCCGGCGCGGGGGTCAGGGTGGCCAGCTCGGCGTGGATCGGGCCGTTTCGCAGGCTGGCCGGAAGTCGATCGGGTTGGTCGGTGCAGACCGCCCACCCGGGGACGGTAGCCGTTGGTGCGGACGTGTCGTCGAACAGGGGCGGCCAGCTCAATAGGAACATGCTGTCGTGGAGTCCGGCCACGGCGGCGGCTTGCCCGAGGGTGGGCGGCAATTCACGCAGGGTAAGTGTCCGGATAGTGATCACCGGCGCACCGGTCGGGTCGGCCGCGTGCAGCATGAAGGTGTTCGGGCCGGTTGACGTGAGCTGGACGTGCAGCCGCCTCGCCGCGGTGGCATGCAGGGTGATTCCGGTGAATGCGAAGGGAAGCCGAGGCGCCGCAACGTCAGCGTCCGAAGCGGTGCGGTAGAGCGCCGCGGCCAAGGGGTGCAAAGCAGCGTCTAGGAGGGCAGGGTGGATGCCGTAGCCCGTGATGTCCGTGTCGACGGGAAGTTCCACCTCGGCATAAACGATGTCGGGCTGGATGGGGTCATGACCGACACCACGCACAGACCGGAACGGGCCGCCGTAACTGTAACCGTGTCCGGCCAGGTCGTCATAAAAACTGTCTTGGTCGATGGTGTCGATAGCTGGCGTCGGCAAAGCCGAAACTGGGTGGTGCTCGGCGCTTAGAAATCCGCTGGCGTGCAAAGTCCACGCCGCCGGGCTGTGCTCTTCGCCGGTCCGGGAGTGCACGGTAAAGGAGCGCCGCCCGCCGTCCTCAGCCGAATGCACAGCGATCTGAAGATCGGTCGGCACCTGCTCGGACAGCGTCAGGACGGTATGGAGGACCAGTTCGTCGATGACCGGGCAGTCGGCTAATTCACCGGCCCGCAGGACAACGTCGATGAACCCGGTTGCGGGGAACACCATGGTGTCGTTGACTTGGTGGTCGCCCAGCCACGCCTGGGTGCTGGGTGACAGCCGCCCGCTGATCAAGACCTGGTCTTGGTCGGCCAGTGTGGTGACCGCACCCAACAGGGGGTGTTCCGCGCGGTCCAGGCCGAGCCCGGTCGCGTCGCCGGTCGGGGTGGGGGCCAGCCAGTAGGGGCGGTGTTGGAAGGGGTAGGTGGGCAGCGCGACGGTGCGGGCGTGCGGATACAGGGCCGGCCAGGAGGGGCTGTGGCCGTGGTTGTGCAGCTGGGCCAACGTGGTAGCCAGGCTGTCCTGGTCGTGCTGGTCGCGATGCAACGTGATGATCACCGCGGACTGGGTGCGCTGGGTCCGCCCTGCCGTCTGGGCCAGGGTGTCGGTGATCGCTGGGGCCAACACCGGATGCGGGGACAACTCCACAAATGTGCACTCAGTGGCCGCCAGGCGCTCGACCGCACGGTCATGGAACCGGACCGGCTCGCGCAGGTTGCGATACCAGTAGTCGGCGTCCATGGTGGTGGTGTCGAGAGGGTCGGCTGAAACGGCATCTCCCACTGTGGAATACAGCGGGATGCCGGATGCGGCCGGAGTCAGGTCGGCCAGCCCGGCCAGCAGGCGCTCACGCGCTGGTTCGACCTGAGCGGAGTGCGAGGCGTAGTCGACGGCGATGGAACGGATGTGGATGCCGTCGTGATCACAGGCCGCGGTGAACTCCGCCAGCGCGGTGGGGTCGCCGCTGATAATGGTGTGGGACGGGCCGTTGATCGCGGCGATGCTTAATGCCTCACTCCACGGTTGCAGGCGTTTTTGCAGGTGCTCGGCATCCAAGAGGACCGACGCCATACCACCGGTACCACGCAGGTCGCTGAGCGCTTGACTGCGCAGTGCCACCACCTTGGCGGCCTCCGGCAAGGAAAGTGCCCCGGCGATGTAGGCCGCGGCGATCTCGCCTTGCGAGTGGCCGATCACGGCGTCGGGAACAATGCCGTAGCGGCTCAACACCTCGGCCAGCGACACCATCATGGTGAACAGCACCGGCTGGACCACATCGACTCGGTCCAGCGCCGGGGCCGCCGGATCTCCGCACAGTACCTCGCGCACCGACCAGTCGGTGAATGGGCGCAACGCGGCGTCACAGTCATCTACGGTGTCGGCGAAGGCGCGGTGGTGTTCGTAGAGGTCTCGACCCATGCCGGGGTATTGGCCGCCTTGGCCGGGTAAGACGAAGACGGTTTTGCCGCGAAGGTGGGCCAGATAATGGTGTTGGGTCAGCTGCGGATGGGGCTGGCCGGCGCGCAGGGCTTGTAGTGCGTCGAGCACGTCTTTGCGCGGATCGACGCTGTGGACGGGTGCGGTGATCACTGCCCGATAGGGGTGGTGGGTGCGCGTGGTGGCCAGGCTGTAGGCCACGTCGGTGAGATCCTGGTCGGGGTGATCGACCAGGTGTTGGTGCAGCCGGTCGGCCTGCGCGGTAAGGGCGTTCGGTGTGCGCGCCGAGATCGGCAAGACCCGCAGCAGTGGGGCGCGGACCGGTTGTGCCGGCGATGCTGTCGATGCTTGTGCGGGTTCTTGGGTGTCAGCAAACTTGGGGCCGGGGGGAGCTTGCTGCACGATGATATGGGCGTTGGTGCCGCTGATCCCGAACGAGGACACCGCCGCGGTGCGGGGGTGATCGGTGACCGGCCAGGGAACCGGCTCGGTGAGTAGGCGAACGGTGCCGGCTGACCAGTCGATGTGGGGGTTGGGGCGATCGACATGCAGGGTCGGGGGAAGGGTGTCGTGGTTGAGGGCCGCGATCATTTTGATCATTCCGGCGACTCCGGCGGCGGCTTGGGTGTGGCCGATGTTGGATTTGATGGATCCCAGCCAGAGGGGGTGTTCGGGGTTGCGGTGCGCGCCGTAGGTGGCGATCAGGGCGCCGGCCTCGATCGGGTCGCCCAGGGTGGTGCCGGTGCCGTGGGCTTCGACCACGTCGACCTGATCCAGCCCGAGGCCGGCGTTGGCTGCGGCTTGGGTGATGACGCGTTGCTGGGCGGGCCCGTTGGGGGCGGTCAAGCCGTTAGAGGCGCCGTCTTGGTTGATCGCCGATCCCGCGATGACCGCTAACACCGGGTGGTTGTTGCGCTGGGCATCGCTGAGGCGTTCTAGGACCAGCACCGCGGCCCCTTCGCCCCAGCCGGTGCCATCGGCGGTGGCGGCGAACGCTTTGCAACGACCATCGGCGGCCAGCCCGCGTTGCCGGGCGAACTCGGTGAAGATGGTGGGTGTGGTCATCACCGTGACACCACCGGTAAGGGCGAGCGCCGATTCCCCGTTGCGCAGCGACTGACACGCCAGGTGCGTGGCCACCAGCGATGACGAGCAGGCAGTGTCGACGGTGATAGCGGGACCCTGTAAACCCAGCAGATAGGCGACACGGCCCGAGGCCACACTGGTGGACGAACCGGTGAGTCCGTATCCCTCCGAGCTGTCCGAACCGCCCTCACCGTAGGACTGTGACCACGCCCCGACGAACACCCCGGTTTCAGAGCCGGCCAAACTGCCCGGATCAATTCCTGCTGTTTCCAATGCTTCCCAGCACACCTCCAGCAGCAGTCGCTGCTGGGGATCCATGGTTTGGGCCTCCCGCGCGGAGATCCCGAAGAACTCCGCGTCAAACCCGGCCACCTCCGGCAAAAACGCGCCCGCGCGGGTGTAGGTTTTGCCCACCGCATCAGGATCGGGATCGAACAAATCCGCCAGATTCCAACCACGATCGGCCGGAAAACCACTCATCGCGTCGGTGCTACCAGAGACCAGATCCCACAACCCCGCGGCCGAATCCACCCCACCGGGGAACCGACACGCCATCCCCACCACAGCCACCGGCTCGTCCAATCCCACGTGCGAACCCACCGGACCAGCCGCCGCAATCGAGCCGCTGAGTAGCTGGCCCAGGTGGATGGCCAACTCGTCCGGGGTGGGATAGTCGAAGGCCAGGGTGGGTGGCAATGCCAGCTCGGTTTCGGCTTTGAGCCGGTCCAGCAACTCTGTGGCCTTCACCGAGTCAAAGCCCAGGTCCTGAAACGCGGTCCCGGGGTCAATGTCGTCGGGGCTGGGTCGTCCCAATACCGCTGCCGCACGCGAGCACACCATCCCCACCAGCAGGTCATGCTGCTGTTGGCGGAGCGTGCGCAGGCGTTGAGCCCACCCTGAGTCTGGCCGGGCGGCCACACCTGTGACCGCGTCGGTGTCGGTAATACCAGGGACCGCGCGCTCCGCCGGCCGGCGGAGCGACGCCTCGATGCGAGTGAACTCATCACGCAAATACCGCTGTAGACAGTCCCGTCGCCTGACCTTGCCGCTTGTGGTGAGGGGGATCGAATGGGGCGGCACCAGAACGAGATCCGCCACACTTAGGCCGTGCGACTTCGATATCGCTGCGGTGATTTTACGTCTGGCGGCGCCCAAACGCTTCTCGGCCTCTTCGGAGTCGCCGCCAGGCTTGAGTTCGACGATGGTGACCAGCTTCTCAACGCCGTCATCGTCGGTCACCGCGATCGCGACGCAGCGGCCCCGGGTGATCTCCTGGATCGTCGCTTCGATGTCGTCGGGAGAGTGGTTGCGCCCGTAGACGATCAAAAGATCCTTGATACGGCCGACGATGAACATCTCGCCGTCGGAGACGAAGCCCAAATCTCCGGTTCTCAGCCAAGGCGCTTCGGGTGTGCCGGCTGACGGATCGACGAGCGTTGCGCCGAAGGTGCGTTCGGTCTCTTCGGGTTTCTGCCAGTAGCCGTCGCAGACGTTGTCGCCATGCACCCAGATCTCGCCGACCGTTCCCGGCGGGCACTCGACGCGGGTCTCGGGGTCGACGATGCGCACTGTCGGCGACTCCGGCATGCCGTAACTGACCAGCGGTATACCGCCGCCGCCCGTACACCGCGTCGCCCGGCCGGCGGTCAGCTCCCCGGATTCGAAGAAAACGGTTTCTGGTGGTTCACCCGATTTGCGGGTCGCGACGTAGAGCGTGGCTTCCGCGAGCCCATACGAGGCCCGTAACGCTTCGGGGCGAAGATTGAAGCGGGCGAACCGCTCAGCGAAGCGCTGCAATGTCGGGGGGTTTACGCGTTCGGCGCCATTGAGGATGTTGCGCACGCCCCCGAGGTCAAGCCCCGCCAAGTCCTCATCCGATGTTTTTCGTGCCGCCAACTCGAAGGCGATATTTGGCCCCGCGGAAAATGCGTGACTGTTGCCGGCCAGCATTTGCATCCACCGCGCCGGTCGCTGCAAGAACGCCGGCGGGCTGGTGAGGACTGTGCGAAATCCCCCAAGAACGGGAAAGGCAATCCCGAAAATCAAACCCATGTCATGAAACAACGGCAGCCACGACACCACGGTGGTGTCCGGCGGAGCGACGCCCCCGTCCTCGTCGTAGTAGGCGGCGATGATCTGCTCAACATCGACCTGAATGTTCCTGTGTGAGACCATAACTCCCGCTGGCGTGCGGGTCGATCCCGACGTGTACTGCAGATGCGCAACGCTTGGCGGACTATCGGTCTCGACAGGGCATGCATTCGCAGAGTCGAGATCCAGCAAATCAACCTCGATGAGCGAGGGTGCGCGGTCACCGGACTTCGGCTCGATGGACCTGCTGATGGTGCCTGCGATAGTGGACGTCGTGAGAATGGTGGAAGGCGACGCGTCGAGCAAGACCGAATTGACACGCTCATCGCTGGCGCCACCCAGCGGAGCCGACAGCGGAACGGCAATCTGACCGGCTTGCAGCGCGCCCAGAAACGCGACAACGTACTCGAGTCCTTGCGGCGCAAGTATCACAGCGCGGTCACCGGTCGACCCTCGCGCATTGAGCTCGTGCGCGACGTTCAGAGTTCGCCGATACAGCTGCGACCACGTCAGGCTTTCCGGAACGCCCGCCCAATCCTGCTCGTAATCGATGAACGTGAATGCTGTCTCTTCCGGCCGCTGAATGGCACGTTCCCGCAGTACAGCCGGAATGGAAGACCCAATCACGGTTTTGACAATACCCATCCCGCGCAGATCTACCTCACGACGCTTCGGAGACGGCTTCTGGTGCCGCCAGCTTCTTGCACAGGAGACCCGCCAAACCCTGAATCGTGGTGATATCGGTTGCGGTGATGCGGATTCCCGTTTCGGCCTTGATCTGCGTGCGCAGCTCCAGGTTGCCCAGCGAGTCCAGGCCGTACTCGGCCAGCGGGCGGTCCGGGTCGATGGTGCGACGCAGGATCACCGTGACCCGGTCGGAGATCAGCCGCCTGAGCCGGGTCGGCCACTCCTCTGGCGGCAAGGCATTCAGCTCGTCGCGCAATTTGCCCGTGTCCGATTGGCCCTTCTCGCGGAACCGCTCCACGAACTTGCTGTGTTGCGCGAGCGCGGTGAGCCAGGGCGTTTGGGTCACCGGTGCGTACCCGGTGTATGTGCGGTCGTGGCGCAGCAGCGCCTCGAAGGCGTAGGCACCCTCGTCCGGGGTGATCATGGTTTCCACGGCCACCGCTGTGACAAGGCCGATCTCGGCCCAGGGCCCCCATGCGATGGTCGTGGCCGGCAGCCCTTGCGCCCGCCGCCAGTGGCTGAACGCGTCCAGCCAGCTGTTGGCCGATGCGTACGCGGTGTGGCCCGGCGCGCCCACCAGGGCGGCCGCCGAGGAGAACAGGCAGAACCAGTCCAGCGGCTGCCCGATCGTGGCGGTGTGTATGTTCCACGCGCCGTAGGCTTTTGGAGCCCAGTCCTGGGCGATCACCTCGTCGGTGATGTTGGCCAGGATGGCGTCCTCGGCCACGGCGGCGCCGTGCAGCACTCCGCGCAACGGAAGTCCGGTGGCGGTCGCGGCCGCCACCAACCGGTCGGCGGTACCGGGTGCGGCGATGTCGCCGCACTCCACGACTATGTCGCTACCCATCGCCCGGATGAGCTCGATCGTGTCCAGCGCCCTCTGGTTGGGCTTCGACCGCGAGCTGAGCACGATCCGGCCGGCGCCGCCCCCGCCATTTGCCGACGCCATCTTCTCGGCAAGGAAGAGCCCCAGGCCGCCCAAGCCGCCGGTGATGATGTAGGAGCCATCGCGCCGGAAAGCCGATGCCTGTTCGGGCGGAACGACGGCCGTGCTGCTGCCGGCGTGGGGGATCTCGAGCACCAGCTTTCCGGTGTGCTGTGCCGCGCCCATCACGTGAATCGCCTCGGCCGCATCGCAAAGCGGGTAGTGGGTGCAGTTCGGTGCCGGCAATTCGCCGTCCGCGACCAGCCGGTACACCTTGGCCAGCACGTCGCCGACCCGCTGCGGGTGGCTGGCCGCCATCAGCGCCAGATCGACGTAGTGGAAGGTGAGGTTGCGGCGGAACGGGAACAATTCCAGCCGGTTGTTGGCGTAGACGTCGCGCTTGCCGATCTCCACGAACCGTCCGCCGACGGACAGCAGTTCCAACCCGGCGCGCTGTGCGCTGCCAGTGAGAGAGTTCAGCACGATGTCGACGCCGTAACCGTCGGTGTCGCTGCGGATCGACGCGGCGAATTCCGTGCTACGGGAGTCGTAGACATGTTCAATTCCCATGTCGCGCAAGAGTTGGCGACGCTCCGGGCTGCCGGCGGTAGCGAAAATCTCGGCGCCCGCGGCCCGCGCGATCGCGATCGCGGCCTGGCCCACGCCGCCGGTGCCGGAGTGAATCAACACCCGGTCGCCGGCGACGATCCTGGCCTGGTCATGCAGCGCGTACCAGGCGGTGGCGTGCGCGGTACTGGCGGCGGCCGCCTGCGCGTCGGTCAGCCCCGGCGGAAGCGTGACGGCCAGGCGGGCATCGCAGGTGGCGAAGGTTGCCCAGCAACCGCTTTCGGAGAAACCGCCCACGCGGTCACCGACTTGGTGGTTGGTGACCTCGGGACCGACCGCGGTCACCACGCCGGCGAAGTCGCCGCCCAGTCGGGGCAGCTGGCCCTCGTAGTCGGGGTAGCGGCCGAACGCGATAAGCACATCGGCAAAGTTGAGGCTCGATGCGGTGACCGCGACCTCGATCTGCCCCGGACCCGGCGGAACCCGGTCAAACGCAACAAGTTCCATCGTCTGCAGATCGCCGGGCGTCCGGATTTGCAGGCGCATGCCTTCGTGCTCGGTGTCCACGACGGTGGTGCGGCGCTCTTCGGGGCGCAGCCCGCTGGGGCACAAGCGCGCCGTGAACCATTCGTCGTGCCGCCACGCGGTCTCGTCCTCCTCCGATCCGCTTAGCAGCTGGCGCGCCAGCGAGTCGGCTTCGGTCTGTCCATCCATATCGATGTGGGTGGTGCGCAGGTGCGGGTGTTCGGCGCCGATCACCCGAAGCAGGCCGCGCAGCCCGCCCTGTTCGAGATTGACGCAGTCGTCGGGCAGCACCGCCTGGGCGTCCCTCGTCACCACATAGAGGCGGGGTGACTTGGAATCGATGTCGGGCAGTTCGCGGGCGATGCGCACCACGTGCTGAACGTGCTTGAGGCCCTTAACGCCGGCGAGGGCGGATTCCTCATCGGAATCGCCGTCCTCCGCGCCGGTGACTAGGACCACGCCGGTGAAAGCCCTTTCGCCGAGCCGACTTTGCAGATCCCTGGCGGCGGCAATATGGTCGGCATCCACCGGCCAGCTCACGGTCACGCTTTCCGCGCCCTGCTGCTTCAGTGCATCCGTCAACTTGGTGGCCGCCACGTCCGCGGCGCCGAACGTGCTGATGAGCAGCCACGCCCCGGGTTCGGAAAAGTCGGTGTCCGGCAGTTTCCGCGATTGCCAATCGATGGTCAGCAACCGCTCGTTCATCACGCGATCGCGGTGTCCGCCTTCGGAAATGCCGGTGCTGACTTGCAATCCACGCACCGCCAGCAGGACCGTGCCCTGCTCGTCCAGCACGTCGAGGTCCGCCTCGATCCCGGTCGCGTCGGCTTGCGTCACCCTGGTGTAGCAGCAGTGGGCGGTGCGGGCGGAGGCGTAGGCGCGGATCTGCCGCACGCCCATCGGGACCAGCAGTCCGCCGCTGGCCGCGCCCTGGACGGCGGGATGAGCCCCGACCGACTGGAAGCAGGCATCGAGCAGAGCGGGGTGAATTCCGTAGGACCGCTGCTGTGAACGAATCGGACCGGGCAGCGCGACATCTGCCAGCACCGTGCTGACCGCGCCGTCGGCGACGTAGGCGGCGACCAAACCGCTGAAAGCGGGACCATACTGCACATCGTGCTCGACGCACCGCTTCGCGATCTCTTCCAGATCCACGTCGGTTAAGTGGTTGGCGCGCAAGGCATCCAGGTCGTACACGGGTGGCTGCTGCTCGTCGTCGACGGCCCGCAGGACCGCGCTGACCCGCCTCAGGTGTTGCCCATCCTGATGGGTCTCCACCGCGAAGTTGAAAACGCCGGGCGCCTCGATCGAGGCGACGGCGCCGACCGGAGTCTCGTCGTCGAGCATCAGCATCTGTTCGAAGCGGATGTCGTTGACTTCGGTGGCCTCGCCGAGAACCGTGCGGGCCGCGGCCAGCGCCATCTCGCAGTAGGCGGCCCCCGGAAGAACGGCCACGTTGTGGATCTGGTGGTCGCCCAGCCACGGCTGGGCGCCGGTGCCGACCTCGCCCTGCCAGACGTGGCGTTCGGGCTCCTCCTGCAATTGGACGTGCGCCCCCATCAGCGGATGCACCGCAACAGTGCAATCGCCGCGCGACCGCGAGTCCTGGCCGCAAGGGGTCAGGAGCAGGGAACGGTTGCTCCATGCCGGCAGCGGCGCGTCCACCAGCCGGCCCCTGGGGTAGAGCACCGAGAAGTCGATCGCGGCGCCGGCGCTGTGCAGATCCGCCAGGAAATCCCGCAGCCCGTGTGGCAGCTCCTGCTCGCGGCGCATGGCGGACAGAGCGGCCAGCGGCATGCCGAGGCTTCGTGCTGTCTGCTCGACGGCATGGGTCAGTAGTGGGTGCGGAGACAGCTCCGCGAAGACCCGGTAACCGTCTTCCAACGCCGCCTGCACTGACGCGGCGAACCGCACGGTGTGCCGGAGGTTGTCGGCCCAGTACCAGGCGTCGCACTCGGGCTCGTCGCGCGGGTCGAACATCGTCGAGGAATAGAAGGGAATTTCCGGGGTGTTGGGGCTAAGGTCGGCCAGCGCATCGGTCAGATCGTCGAGGATCGAGTCGACCTGCGGGGAGTGCGACGCGACGTCAACGGCCACCTCGCGCGCCATGACCTCACGTTGCTCCCAGGCTGCGACCAGTTCGCGCACCGTCTCGGTGGCGCCGCCGATCACGGTGGACTGCGGTGATGCCACCACGGCCACCACCACCTCGTCGTTGACGCCACGCGCCATCAGCTCCGAAAGCACTTGCTGGGCAGGCAGTTCCACCGAGGCCATCGCCCCGGAACCAGAGATCGTCGACATCAATCGCGAGCGGCGGCAGATCACCCGCACACCGTCTTCGAGGGACAGTGCCCCCGCCACGACCGCCGCCGCGGCCTCTCCCATCGAGTGGCCGATCACCGCACCCGGCCGCACCCCGTAGGACTTCATGGTGGCGGCAAGCGCGACCTGCATCATGAACAGCGCGGGCTGGACCTGATCGATGCCGGACACGGTGTCTGGCGCCGAGATCGCCTCGGTTATCGAGAAACCCGACTCCTTGGCGATCAGCGGTTCCGCCTCCGCGACGGTCGCCGCGAACACCGGTTCGGTCGCGAGCAGTTGAGCGCCCATCGCCGCCCACTGCGAACCCTGCCCGGAGAACACCCACACCGGTCCGCGGTCGTCCTGCCCAACCGCGGCCGAATGCGGAAAGTCGCCATCGGCGACCTCGCGCAGGTTCTCGGCCAACTCTTTGACGTCGCGCGCGATGACTGCTGCGCGAACCGGGCGGTGCCCACGCCGGCGGGTAAGCGTGTAGGCCAGGTCGGGTGCCACCAGGTCCGACGCGTGCGCGTCGACCCAGTCGGCGATGCGCCCTGCGGTCTGCCGGAGTCCGTCGGCCGAGGTCGACGACAGCGGGAAGATCAACGGGCGCCCGGGCAGCGCGTGGGGTGACATGGTTTGCCCGTCGCCCGGTACCACCACGGCAATCCCCGGGACGATCGTCGGGGTTTGTTCCACGATGGCGTGCACGTTGGTCCCGGAGAACCCGTACGAAGACACCGCGGCGCGCCGGATCGCTTGCTGACCGTTTTCCGATGGCCACGGCGTATTCACCTGCGGCACAAAGAGATTGGTCTTGATTTGCGCCAACTCATCGGGCAACTGGTTGAAGTGCAGATTCTGCGGGATCACACCGTGGTGCACGGCGAGCACGGTCTTCATCAGACCCAGCGCTCCAGCGGCGGACTGGGTGTGTCCGAAGTTGGTCTTCACCGACGTCAGCGCGCAGGGGTGGTCGATGCCATAGACCTCCGCGAGGCCCGCGTATTCGATCGGGTCGCCCACCGGGGTGCCGGGACCGTGCGCCTCCACCATGCCGACGCTGCTCGCCTCGACGCCGGCGGCAGCCAATGCCTCGCGGTACACCTTGACCTGTGCGGGTCCGGACGGCGTAACGATGTTCACGGTGTGGCCGTCCTGGTTGGCGGCCGTTCCGCGGATCACAGCCAGGACCCGGTCACCGTCGGCCAGCGCATCCGGCAGCCGCTTGAGCAGCATCACGACGCTGCCCTCGCCGGCGACGAACCCGTCCGCGCCGACGTCGAACGCATGGCAGCGCCCGGTCGGAGACAACATGCCGATGGCGGACCCGGAGGCGGCCTTACGGGGCTCGAACATCACCGAGGCGCCGCCGGCCAGCGCAACGTCGCTTTCGCCGCCGTGCAGGCTGCGGCAGGCCAGGTGGATTGCGGCCAGGCCGGACGAGCACGCGGTGTCGACCGTCATCGCGGGGCCGTGCAGGCCCAGCGTGTAGGCGATCCGCCCAGACCCCATGGCGAAGCTGTTGCCCATGTATCCGTACGGCCCCTCCAGGGCCTGGGCCGCGGCGTGCACGAATTGGTAGTCGTCATGCATCAATCCCACGAAGACGCCGGTCCGCGAGGCGGCCAGCTTGTCGCGGGTGAACCCGCCATGCTCCATGGCCTCCCAGGCGGATTCCAGCAGCAGGCGGTGCTGCGGGTCCATCGCGGTGGCTTCCTTTTCGGCGATCCCGAAGAACTCGGGATCGAAGCCGGCGACGTCGTCGAGGAACGCGCCCCATTTGCACACCGACCGACCAGGCACACCCGGCTCGGGGTCGTAGTACTCTTCGGCGTCCCAGCGGTCCGGCGGGACCTCGGTGACGAGATCCTCGCCGCGAAGCAGCGCTTCCCACAGCATTGCAGGCGAGTCGATACCTCCCGGAAGTCGGCAACCCATGCCGATGACTGCGACGGGAGTAACTCCGGCCTTATCCACCGTGGCCCACCTCTCCTTGCGGCTTTATTCAAGTTACTATCACTGGAACAAGCTCTAAATCTGCGCTTCGCTGAACATCGCCGAATTTCAGAGTGAGAGGCGCACGCTAAGCGCGCACGCTCTCGAACTGAGACTCATCGACCCCCGCGTCGAAGCCAGCCGATGCCCCCGCTGGCTTTCTGAGCAAGCGTAGCGGGTGAGCTCGGCAGATGTGCAAAAATCGTTCGAACGTACCAAACTTTGCTGGCCCTTACGCGACGCTGCGCCGAGATCGCGCAGAGTTCCCGCCTAGTCCTCGCGGGGTCCCCGCGGAGTCCCGCGAAGTCCCGCGAAGTCCGCCCCTAGTCGGTCGTGACCGATACGGCGGTCGGGATTTTGCGGCTTATGTGTTTCGTGGTGCGGCGGTGCCGGCGGCGCCCTGCGCGGGCCAGGGGTTCGCGGCACCGATCGTAACCAACGAGCCGACGCATATCGCCTGCTCAATGACAACGTTCGATGTCGTGCAGGGCCTTAGCGCAGCGGCTGGTGGCATGCTCACCGGCATCTTCGCCGCCGAGCCTGGGACCCGCAGATCGACGACGGTTGACAGGAAGTAGAACCCAGCGCAGGCTCTCCGACCGAGGGTCGGCGAACGCCTGTTCGAGTCGAGGCCGTAATGATTTGACACTTCCGACAAAATCTACCGTCGGACGTTGCTGACAGTGATCTTCGGTCCCTCAAGCCCCCCGAAATGCCCGCGGCTCGACAACCTCAGGCGCCGCGGAGCTCTGCAACACGTGATCCGTTGTACCGCGACGAATTGCCGAACCGGGCCAGACGCTTCGAACACGGATGCGTCGCCTTTCGCAATCCGATGTATCCAACGCGATATGTGGGAAACCACACGTGCCGTCCCGAAATCGCGAATTCGATCAAATTTTGAAAAGGGTTTATACGAATGTAATCAGGATAGTTGGCGTTGCAGCCCGGCGCGGTCGCGCGCGTGCGCTGAGGCCACTGAGAGCGTTGTGGGCGCTGTGCGCTGAGGGGCCTCGCCACAGCTTTCGGCACGGCCCGCACGGCCCGCACGGCCCTCTCGCCCCTCGGCGACGCGCACGTAGACGGATTTCATGGTCTCCAGGTACCTCGCCACCGAGTCGCGGGCGATCGGGTTATCCGGGAAGGACGCCGTCACCGTAGTCTCCTCCTGGAACTTGTTGACCCACATGCACACCCGGGCGGCGATCTTGCCATCGGTGAAGACCCTGGTGTTCGCCCGGCCCAGGTGAGCCGCGAACACAGCGGAAAGCGGCGGTACACCCGCGTCCAGGAATGACAGCATGGGAAAACCGCCCCGAGCTGGGGGCTTCTTGAGCCACGGCGCCAGCTCCAGCACGCGCTCGAACGGCACATTGGCCAGGGGCGTGCTCGAATCGAACGCGGTTTGGGCGTTGCGGGCGGTCTCATCGAACGACGACGCGACTCCGACGGTGAGCGGAATGTGGCCGATGAACCAACCGCTGGTCACGAATTCCTCTGGCGTGCCCCGCGTGCTGGTGGGTGTGACGGAGTAATACGTTTGCGCGCCGGTGAGTTCGTATTCGGTGAGGGCGGCGCAGGCGAACACCCCGCCGCTGAACCGTGCGCCCACGCTGGTGCAGGCGGCCTCGAAACGGGCGGTCTGGCGCGCGTCCATCAGCCGCAGCGAGAGCACGTCGCCGGACGCGAGCAGCGATGTGTCGCCGAGTGGCAGGGGGAAGGACGGAAGGGATCCGTCGTTGCTCTCGAAGAATTCAACCCACTGCGCTATCCCCGGGGACGCCAATGTCAATGCGGAGGTATGCGCGCGTTCGCGAAGGCAATACTCGTCATAACTGCCGACTTTCGGTAGGGGAATCGGCTCGCCCCCGTCCATCAGGGTGTTGTACATCGCTCGGATTTCCAAGAATATGGTGCCGAGAAACATCGCGTCGAAATGAAGATGATCGATGCTTACGCAGAGCGTGAACTGCTCTTTCTGCTGAATGATCGCGAATCTGAAGCAATCCCACTCGAACGGACTCGGCGTCGATAACACAAATTCTTGCCATTGTTTTGGAGCCATCTCGCCGTGCTCAACAGGAATCATCTCGATATCCGCAGGATCGGCGATCGTGTGCCGCACGAGGCGGCGGCTTTCGGTGAATTCGAACCAACTGCGGTAGGTATCGTGCCTTCGCAGGTGCGAGTTGATGACGTAGGTCATCGCGCGGATGTCGCATTGCCCAGGGATGTCCAGGGCGGTGACCAGCAGCCGCGACATGTCCATGCCGCGGGCCGTCTGTTCCCGGAAGCTACGCAGATGACGGGCCTGGATGTAGCTGGGTGGCACGGCGCTGATCGGCGCTTCTCGCGCCTTCTCGAGGGTGGCGGGAGAGGGGCGCCACAGCCAAACCGGGCCGGCGGGAGGGGCCCAGTTGCCGACCGGCTCCAGGCCCAGATTTCCCAGGACAACCAATTCAACTCCTCAGATTGCGCGCCTGCACCCAGGATATTTCAGGTGCGCGGCTGAACCGCGCATTGCGACCGGAGCGTTTACGAAGCGTTTTCTAAAGTTGTCAGTTTCGCACAGAGGCGATCGGCCAAATCCCGGACGGTGGTGATGTCGGTGGAGCTGGAACGTATCCCGGTTTCAGTTTCGATGCGGGTGCGCAGCTCGAGATTTCCCAGCGAATCCAGGCCGTATTCGGAAAGTGGACGATCGGGGTCAACACTTCTGCGCAAAATCACAGCGATCTGCGCGGAGATCAGATGCCGGAGTCGGCCGGGCCATTCGTCGGAGGGAACTTCGGCGAGTTCGGCACGGAATTTCCCGGTTTCGGGCCGATTTCGCCCGCTACATTGGAACGCCTGGGCGAACCGGCTGCGCTTCGCCAGCGAAGTCAGCCACGGGGACCCGGTGATCGAGGTGTAACCGCTGTAGGCGCGGTTGTGGCGCAGCAGCGCCTCGAACGCGTAGGCGCCCTCGTCGGGGGCGATCATCGTGGTGTCGCCACCGTCGGCCAGGCCCGCGCCGCGGCCGATCTCAGCCCAAGCGCCCCAGGCGATCGTGGTGGCGGGAAGGCCCTGGGCTCGGCGCCAGTGGGTGAAGCCGTCCAGCCAGCTGTTTGCTGCGGCGTACGCGCCCTGACCCGGCGAGCCCAGCAGTGCGGCTGCCGAGGAGAACAACGCGAACCAGTCCAGCGGCTGATTCGCGGTCGCCTGATGCAGATGCCAGGCGCCCAGGACCTTGGGTGCCCAGTCGCGGTCGATCAGCTCGTCGGTGATGTTGGTCAGGGTGGCGTCTTCGACGACCGCGGCCGCGTGCAGCACGCCGCGCAGCGGAAGTCCGGTGGCGGTCGCCGCCGCCACCAGCCGCCGCGCGGTGCCGGGTTGGGCGAGGTCGCCGCACTCCACCACGACATCGGCGCCGGTCGCGCGGAGGAGTTCGATTGTCTCCAGCGCTCGGCGATCGGGTGCCGAGCGCGAGCTGAGCACGATCCGGCCGGCGCCGGCCCCCCCGTTTGCCGAAGCCATCTTCTCGGCCAAGAACAGCCCGAGGCCACCGAGCCCACCGGTGATCAGGTAGCTGCCGTCGGGCCGGAAGACTGCGACCCGCTCCGGCGGCAGGACCACGGTGCTGTGCCCGGTGCAAGGGATGTCGAGGACGAGTTTGCCGGTGTGTTCGGCGGCGCTCATCACCCGGATGGCATCGGCCGCCCTGGCAAGCGGGTAATGGGTGCTTTCGGGCATCGCCAACTCGCCGCCCGCGGCCAACCGGTAGACGGTCGTCAGCAGCGCGCCGATTTCTTCGGGGTGGGTGAGGCACATCAACCCCAGGTCGACGGCGTAGAACGCGAGGTTGCGACGGAACGGGAAGAGGCCCAGCCGGGTGTCGCCGTAGATGTCGCGCTTGCCGAGCTCGACAAACCGGCCGCGGAAGGAGAGCAGTTTGAGCCCGGCCAGTTGCGCGGCGCCCGTCAGCGAGTTGAGCACGATATCGACGCCGTAGCCGTTGGTGTCCCGGCGGATCTGCTCGGCAAAATCGACGCTGCGCGAATTGTAGACACGCTCAATTCCCATGTCGCGCAATAGTGCCCGACGCTGATCGCTGCCGGCGGTGGCGAAGACCTCGGCTCCTGACATTCGGGCGATCGCGATCGCCGCCTGCCCGACCCCGCCGGTCGCGGAGTGGATCAACACCTTGTCCCCGGCCCTGATGCGGGCCAGCTCGTGCAGGCCATGCCAGGCGGTGGCGTACGCGGTGGTGACCGCCGCGGCCTGGGCGTCGGTGAGCCCTGGCGGCACCGTCGCCGCCAGACGGGCGTCACACGTGACAAAAGCGCCCCAGCAGCCGTCGGGAGACATGCCGCCCACCCGGTCGCCCACCTGGTGACGGGTGACTCCGGGCCCGACCGCGGTCACCACGCCGGCGAAATCGGTGCCTAGCCGGGGCGCCCGCCCATCGAAGGCGGGGTAGCGGCCGAACGCGACCAGCACGTCGGCGAAATTGATGCTGGACGCGCTGACGGCGACCTCGATTTGCCCGGGGCCCGGCGGCACACGGTCGACCGCGGCAAGCTCCATCGATTGCAGATCGCCGGGGGTGCGGATCTGCAGGCGCACACCGTCGCGCCGGTGGTCGACGACGGTGGTCTCCCGCTCTTCGGGCCGCAGTGGACTCGGGCACAACTGCGCCGTGTACCACTCGTCGTTGCGCCACGCCGTCTCGTCTTCGTCGGAGCCGCTTAGCAATTGATGCGCCAGGCGCTCGGCCCCGGTGAGCTGGTCGACGTCGATATGCGTGGTGCGCAGGTACGGATGCTCCGCGCCGATTACCCGCAGCAGGCCGCGCAACCCGGCCTGCGCCAGGGTGACGTCGTCGTTGCTGTGCACCGGTTGCGCGTTCCGGGTCACAACGAACAGCCGTGGCGCTTCACCCATGACCTCCGTTAGCTCGCGGGTGACGCGCACCAGCTGCCGGACGTGGTCGCTGCGCACTGCGGTGTGCAGTCCCGCGCCGCCATCGCCGTTGCCATTGCTGGTAACGGGTGGCATCAGCAACACCACAGCGGAGATGCCGCCGGAATCGAGTTGCTCGCGGAGTCGCTCGGCGCACTGCGCCTGGTCGCCGTCGTGCGGCCAGCGCATGGTCGAACACTGTGCGCCGTGCAACGTCAACGCGTCGGCCAACCCGTTGCGCAATGGATCCGTCGATTGCTCGACAAGATCGGAAATGCTTATCAGCAGCCATGTTCCGGTGTCGGCGGCGTTGATCTCGGGGAGCTCGCGGCGGTGCCATTCGACGGTGAGCAGCCGCTCGTTCAGCAACCGATCGAGGTCGGCGGTCTCGGAGGCTCCGGTGCCCATCACCAGCCCACGGACCACCACGAGGACGTCGCCGTGGTCGTCCAGCAGGTCGATGTCGGCCTCGACGTTGGGGCCGCCCGCGGTCACCCTGGTCAGGCAGTAGCGAGCGTTGCGGGTCGAGTCGTAAGCACGCAGCCGTCGCACGCTCAGCGGCAGCAGCAGGCCGCACTGTAGGCCAGGATTGCCGACCCCGCGGACGGCCGGATGGGCCGCAACGGACTGGAAACAGGCGTCCAGCAGCGCCGGGTGTACACGGAAGTCGGCCTGCTGGGTGCGGATCGCGCCGGGCAGGCCGACCTCAGCCAGCACGCCGCTGATCGTCCCCTCGGCCACGGATGCTGCGGCCAGCCCGCCGAAAGCGGGACCGAAACGAATACCGCGCTCGTCGAACCAGGCTCGCAGCTCGTCGCCGTCGTGACGGCACGGATGCGCCGAGAGCAGGTCGTCCAACTGATGTCCGGGCGGCTGGTCCTCATTGGCGACGGGTCCGAGCACCGCGGTGGACCGCCGCACCTTTTCCCCCTGTTGGCCGGTCTCGACCACGAAGCTGGCGACACCGGACTCTTCCAGCGACGCGGCGGCGCCGATCCAGGTCTGGTCGTCGAGCAGCAGCATCTCCTCGAACCGGATGTCGCGCACCTCAGATTCTTCGCCGAACAGCACCTGCGCCGCGGCCAACGCCATTTCGCAGTAGGCGGCCCCAGGAAGCGCTGGGACGTGGTGTATCTGGTGGTCGCCCAACCACGGCAGCGTCGCGATGCCGACCTCGCCCTGCCAGGCATGGCGCTCCGGCTCCTCCATGAGCCGCACGTGCGCGCCCAAAAGCGGATGTACCGCAACGGTATTGGCGCCGTTCGGGTGGCGCGCCGTGGTGTCGGGCGTGAGGACCAGAGGACGGTTCGCCCACGCCGGCAGCGGCGCATCCAGCAGCCGCCCGCCGGGACAGAGCACACCGAAGTCCACCGCGGCGCCGGCGCTGTGCAGATCGGCCACCAGTCCGCGCAGCCCGTGCGGGAGTGACTGCTCTCGGCGCATCGCCGGCACGGCGGCCACCGGGATATCGAGGCCCTGTGCGGTTTGCTCGACGGCGCGGGTCAGCAGCGGGTGGGGTGACAGTTCGCTGAAGACCCGGTACCCGTCATCGAGTGCGGCCCGCACCGCCGCACAGAACCGCACCATGTGACGCAGGTTGTCCGCCCAGTAGCGGGCGTCGCAGACCGGCCGTTCCCGGGGGTCGAAGAGGGTCGCCGAGTAGTAGGGGATCTCCGGTTGCGTCGGGGTCAGGTCGGCCAGCGCCCGACGCAGCTCGGCGAGGATGGGATCCACCTGCGGGGTATGCGACGCCACGTCGACGGCGACCTCGCGGGCCAGCACGTCGCGCCCTTCCCACGCCGCGACGAGCTCGCGCACCGTCTGGGTGTCGCCGCCGATCACGGTGGACTGCGGGGAGGCCACCACCGCGACCACGACGTCCTTGGCGCCGCGACCTGCCAATTCCTCGCGCACCCGCGCGGCGGGCAGTTCCACCGACGCCATCGCGCCGATACCGGCGACGCGGGTACACAGTGCCGACCGGCGGCAGATGACGCGCACACCGTCTTGAAGCGACAGCGCTCCCGCGACCACGGCCGCTGCTACCTCGCCCAGTGAATGGCCGATGACGGCACCCGGGCGGACCCCGTAGGACTTCATCGTTGCCGCGAGCGCGACCTGCATGGTGAACAGGGTCGGCTGCACCCGGTCGATCCCGCTCACCGTCGGACCCGCGGCCATCGCCTCGGTCACCGAGAACCCGGATTCCGCGGCGATCAGGGGTTCGGCGGCGGCCACCGTCGCGGCGAAAACCGGTTCGCCTGACAACAGTTCAGCGCCCATGCCCGCCCACTGCGAACCTTGGCCGGAGAAAACCCACACCGGTCCCCGGTCGTCGTGGCCCACGGCGGCCTGATGCGGGTGGTCGCCCTCGGCCACCACCCGCAACGCCTCGACCAGCTCGGCGGTGCCGGCCGCGAGCACGGCAGTGCGCACCGGGCGGTGGGCCCGCCGGCGCGCCAGTGTGTATGCCAGATCCGACAGGACCAGATCCGATAGGGCCAGATCCGTTAGGGCCGCCCCGTCGGCTATTCCGTTGGCCAGCCAGTCGCCCATCCGGCGCGAAGTCTGGCGCAACGCCTCCGTCGAGGTGGCCGAGAGCGCGAAAAGCAACGGCTTGGTCGACCCCGAGTGTGTTACCCCGTTGTGCCGCGACGCATTCGGGGGAGCCTGCTCCAGGATGGCGTGTACGTTGGTGCCCGACATGCCATACGACGACACCGCGGCGCGGCGCGGCATTGCGTCGTCCTGGCCGGGCCAGGCTGTAATAGCTTGCGGTACAAAGAGTTTGGTCTCGATCTTGGCAATTTCGTCCGGCAGCCGGGTGAAGTGCAGCATCGGCGGTACTACGCCGTGTTGCAAGGACAGGATCGCCTTGACCAATCCCACCACCCCCGCGGCGGCCTCGGGGTGGCCCAGATTGCTCTTCGCCGACGCTAGGGCGCAGGGCCGGTCGATACCGTATACCTCTGCGAGGCTTGCGAATTCGATCGGATCCCCGACGGGGGTGCCGGTGCCGTGTGCCTCGACCATGCCGACGGTTCCGGCGTCCACACCTGCCGCGGACAGCGCCGCGCGATAAGCGATCACCTGGGCTTCGGCGGACGGGGTCGAAATGTTCTCGGTGCGTCCGTCCTGATTGGTTGCCGTGCCGCGCAGCACGCCAAGGATCCGGTCGCCGTCGCGCACCGCCTCGGGCAGCCTCTTGAGCAGCACCACCGCGCAACCCTCGGCGCGGACGAACCCGTCGGCCGAGGCGTCGAACGCCCGGCAGCGTCCGTTGGGGGAGAGCATGCCGAGCGCGGAAGCGGACGCGTACAGCTGCGGTTCCATCATGACCATGCAGCCGCCGGCCAGGGCGAGGTCGCTCTCGCCGTCGCCCAGGCTGCGGCAAGCCATATGCACCGCAAGCAGACTCGAGGAGCAGGCCGTGTCGACGGTGATCGCGGGGCCGCGCAGCCCCATCGCGTACGAGATCCGTCCCGAACCCATGCTGAACGGGAGTCCGGTGAACCCGTACGGGTCTTCCAGGGCGTCCGCCTGCCCGGTGACAAACGCGTAATCGCCATGCGCCAAACCGATGAAGACACCGGTCAGTGAGCCGTTCAGGGAGTTCGGCGCCAGGCCCGCGTGCTCAACTGCTTCCCATGACGTCTCCAGCAGCAGTCGGTGCTGCGGATCCATCGCGGTCGCCTCGCGCTCGCTGATGCCGAAAAACTCGGGATCGAAGCCCGCCACATCGTCGAGGAACCCGCCCCAGCGCGACACCGACCGACCGGGCACCCCCGGCTCGGGGTCGTAGTATTCGTCGGCGTTCCAGCGGTCGGCGGGGATCTCGGTGATCAGGTCGTCGCCGCGCAGCAGCGCCCGCCACAACCCGTCGGGAGAATCGATGCCCCCGGGCAGCCGGCACGCCATGCCGATGACGGCAACCGGCGTGACAGGTCTCTTGTCCAAGGTCACTCCGAGGTCACCCATTTCTTCGCAGCGGTGCTTTGCCCGTGGACCCAGCGGCTTCGATTCCCCACCCCGCTGAGCGCAATATTCAAGACGATCCCTATTTACCGAGGTGAATGGGAGCGTATCCGCTCGTGGCCCGTTCCAGAGCCAGCCACGCCGCGTGTGGATCGACCACGCGGGGGATTTGCTGGCCGCCATCTTGGCCACCATCTTGGCCACCATCTTGGCCACCATCTTGGCCACCGTCGTCGACGCACGTGATCTGGTGGGATTGGACCGGCGTCGGTGCGTTCGGCGGCGCCGCCGGCGCCTACCGCGCGGCGCCGGATCTACGGGCCTGCGGCCGCTACCCGTGCGAGGGCCTGCCACGCCGTTGCCTGCGGCTCGATGACGCAGCAGAATCGCTGGCTAACATGGCCGGTGACCGCGACGGTGTCCCGCCAGTACACGGAGTGCTCACACCATGACCGAACCGATGAGGCAATCCCGCCGGGTACCCCTGCTGCCGCTCGGCGAGGCCAAGGCGGCCGCGGACGAAGCGGGCGTGCCCGACTACATGGCCGAGCTAAGCATCTTCCAGGCGTTGCTCAACCATCCGCAGCTGGCGCGGGTCCTCAACGATCTGCTGGCCTCCATGCTGTGGCACGGCGCGCTGGACTCACGATTGCGCGAGTTGGTGATCATGCGCATCGGCTGGCTCACCGCGTGCGACTACGAATGGACCCAGCATTGGCGCGTCGCTTCCCGGCTCGGCGTCTCGTCGCAGGACCTGCTGGGCGTCCGCGAGTGGCAGGCATACGACGGGTTTGGGCCTGTTGAGCGCGCGGTGCTGGCGGCCACCGACGACGTGGTGCGGGACGGCGTGGTGAGCGCGGCGAGCTGGGCCGCGTGCGAGCGTGAATTACAGCGCGACACAAAGGTTCTCATCGAACTCGTCACGGCAATCGGAGCGTGGCGAATGGTCTCTTCGTTTTTGCGCAGCCTCGAAGTCCCGTTGGAAGAGGGTGTCGCCAGTTGGCCGCCGGACGGGAGATCGCCGGATTCTCAGGCGATCCGGTAGGTCTGCTCGGGTCTTGCTCGGTCGGCGAGCCACGGACAGGCGAGTCGATTGACGGATCAATCGGTAACTCATAGCGTCGTGAAATGCGAACCAGGGTTGCCGAATTGCTCGGTGTCGAGTTCCCGATATGCGCCTTCAGCCACTGCCGCGACGTGGTGGCCGCGGTTACCAACGCCGGGGGGTTCGGGGTCCTCGGCGCTGTCGCGCACAGTCCCGAGCGGTTGCGCAACGAGATGGCCTGGATCGAGGAGCAGACGGGGGGCAAGCCGTACGGCGTCGACCTGCTGTTGCCACCCAAGTACGTCGGCGCCGAGCAGGGCGGGATCGACGCCCAGCAGGTCCGGTCGCTGCTACCCGAGGAGCACCGCGCGTTCCTCGACGACCTGCTGGCCCGGTACGGCATCGCGGCGGCCCCGGACAACCGAGACCGGCCGCGAGCCGCGGGGGGTCTCAACATCTCGCCCAAGGGCTACGAGCCGCTGCTCGACGTGGCGTTCGACCATGATATTCGGGGCGTCCGGCTGATCGCCAGCGCGCTCGGACCGCCACCAGCCGACCTGGTGGATCGCGCCCACGATCACGACGTGCTGGTGGCCGCACTGGCCGGCACCACGCAACACGCCCGCCGGCACGCCGCGGCGGGCGTCGACCTGATCGTGGCGCAGGGCACCGAAGCCGGCGGCCACACCGGTGAGGTGGCGACAATGGTGCTGGTCCCCGAAGTCGTGGACGCCGTGGCACCGACGCCGGTCCTGGCCGCCGGCGGCATCGCCCGTGGTCGCCAGATCGCCGCGGCCCTGGCGCTGGGTGCCGAGGGCGTGTGGTGCGGCTCGGTGTGGCTGACCACCGAGGAAGCCGAGACGCCGCCGGTGGTCAAGGACAAGTTCCTGGCCGCCAACTCCTCGGACACGGTGCGCTCGCGGTCGATGACCGGTAAACCTGCGCGGATGCTGCGCACCGCCTGGACCGACGAATGGGCGCGGCCCGACGCCCCCGATCCGCTCGGTATGCCGCTACAGACAGCGCTGGTCACAGATCCGCAGGTACGTATCAACCAGGCGGCCGGCCACCCGGGCGCCAAGGCCCGCGAGCTGGCGACTTATTTCGTTGGCCAGGTGGTCGGATCGCTCGACCGAGTCCGGCCGACACGGTCGGTGGTGCTCGACATGGTCGAGGAGTTCATCGACACCATCGCCCGGCTAGAGGGGCTGGTCGAGAGGTAAGTCGGTTCCTGGTTCGGTGGTGTTTTGGCTGCTCGAAAATAAAGATTCGGCAACACGACACGAAACGGATTGACCGGTGCACCGCCGTCGTGGATGATCGGTCGGGTAAGCACCTCGTTAGGTGAGGCGTCTACGCGAATATAGGCCACTGACCCCGAACGTCGAAAGACGCCCCGGGTCAGGACAGCTCCTCCCGGCTTAAGGGTTGAGCCCAGGTGGCTTCCGGGGATCCGGACACGTCGTGTAGTGCCAAAGCTCTGACGAGTGGGGTGCGGATTTCCGGCGGTCGTCGGTTTTCTGTACTCCTTTGCCACGCCTAGATCGTGCGGGTGCCCGCACGCGTCGTGACCGCGAGGAGGTGAGGGACGCATGAGTTCCAGTGATAGTCCGGGTCGATATCCCGGCGACGTCTCGTCCCCATCCGGTCCCCGGCGCGGCATTCTCCGCTGAATCGCCAATTGGCTTACCGGCCAAGCGCTCTGAATCGGAACCAGCACGGGACGGATCACGTCATTCCATCTAGTGCTCGTTTTAGTTCCGGCTCGTTTGAGTTTTGGCTCGTTTGAATTTCGGCTAGGAGGCGATCATGACCGTAGCCCTGCACGACGAAGTAGTAACCGCAGCACCCGTCCGCAAGCTGAGCGTGGTGCGCGACATAACCCCGGTTCGGGTTCCCGCGTCCAAGGACGTGAGGCGCCGGCCCGGCAACCAGCCGTTCTACGTCGCCGGCGACCCGCTGGTGGATGGCGCTGCCCGCCTGTTGAGCATTCCGGTGCGTCACGTCTACGCGGCGCTGTGGCGTGTCGGCCTGCTCGAAATCCAGGCCTAGTCCGATGGACTGTGAGCGACCGACACCCACCGGTGTGAGTCCGCCCCCGCGGCTCCGAGGGGTTACCCGCCCGCAGGTGAGTCCTGCAGGCAGGTAACCCCTCGGGGTCGGGTGTGCGGATTTGCGGTGGTTCGTAGAATCGACGCAATGGCACCGATCCGGCTATCACCGGGGAGCCTTCGGAAGAACGGCCAACCTGGCCCACGTGGCGGGGAGCCCAGTAGAACCGAACGGGTGGGCCCGTCATCGCCCTGAAATGAGCGGCCGCGCGTCAGCGCGGCAAGCGGGGTGGTACCGCGGCGTTCGCGCACCAGCGTGGCGTCGTCCCCATACGGCGCCCACGTGGGCGCCTAACTAGGCACAGTGCCGAAAGGCACGGTGGCACAGGAGACGACGCAGACAGTGACCGATAACGCTGACGTGACCGATAACGGCGACGTTCGGGCCTATCCCAAGCAGGCCGGCGGATCACCCGACTTCCCGGCTCTCGAGCTCGACGTTCTCGACTACTGGGCCAGGGACGACACCTTCCGGGCCAGCATCGCCCGCCGCGACGGCGCCCCGGAATACGTGTTCTACGACGGTCCGCCCTTTGCTAACGGCCTGCCGCATTTTGGGCATCTGCTCACCGGTTACGTGAAGGACATCGTGCCCCGCTACCGCACCATGCGGGGTTACCAGGTCGAGCGCCGCTTCGGCTGGGACACGCACGGGTTGCCGGCCGAACTCGAGGTCGAGCGCCAGCTGGGCATCACCGACAAATCCCAGATCGACGTGATGGGCATCGCCGCCTTCAACGAGGCGTGCCGCGAGTCGGTATTGCGTTACACCGACGAATGGCGGGCCTATGTGACCCGCCAGGCGCGTTGGGTCGACTTCGACAACGACTACAAGACACTCGATCTCAGTTACATGGAGTCGGTGATCTGGGCGTTCAAGCAGCTGTGGGACAAGGGTCTGGCCTACGAGGGTTACCGGGTGTTGCCGTACTGCTGGCGTGACGAAACTCCGCTCTCCAATCACGAGCTGCGGATGGACGACGACGTGTACCAAAGCCGCCAGGACCCGGCGCTGACCGTGGGCTTCAAGATGGTGGGCCCTTCATTCAAGGAACTCGACGGCGCCTACCTGCTGGTCTGGACGACGACACCGTGGACCCTGCCGTCGAACCTCGCGGTTGCCGTCCATCCGGATGTGACCTATGCGTTGGTCGCGGCCGGCGAGCGGCGTTTCGTGCTGGCGCAGCCGCGGTTGGCGGCCTACGCGCGGGAATTCGGCACCGAATCAGGAGAAGAACCCGAGATCCTCGGCACCTATCGCGGCGCCGACCTGGTGGGCACCGGCTACCTGCCGCCGTTTCCGTACTTCATGGACACCCCGAACGCCTTCCAGGTGCTGCCGGGGGAGTTCGTGACGACGGAAGACGGCACGGGAATCGTGCATATGGCACCCGCTTACGGCGAGGACGACATGGTGGTCGCGGAGGCGGCCGGCATCGTGCCGGTCACCCCGGTCGATTCCAAGGGTCGGTTCGACGCCACGGTCCCGGATTACCAGGGGCAGCACGTTTTCGACGCCAACTCGAATATCATCCGCGACCTGAAGAACCAGACCGGCCCGGCGGCCGTGAACGGCCCGGTGTTACTTCGCCACGAAACGTATGAGCACCCCTACCCGCACTGCTGGCGATGCCGCAATCCGCTGATCTATCGGGCGGTGTCGTCGTGGTTCGTCGCGGTCACCGCATTCCGGGACCGCATGGTGGAATTGAACCAGCAGATCACCTGGTATCCCGAACACGTCAGGGACGGCCAGTTCGGCAAGTGGCTGCAGGGCGCCCGCGATTGGTCGATCTCGCGAAACCGCTACTGGGGCACCCCGATTCCGGTGTGGAAGTCCGATGACCCGGCCTATCCGCGCGTCGACGTCTACGGCAGCATCGACGAGTTGGAGCGCGATTTCGGCGTGCGGCTCACCAATTTGCACCGCCCCTACATCGACGAGCTCACCCGGCCCAATCCCGACGACCCCACCGGGCACAGCACGATGCGGCGGATCCCCGACGTGCTTGACGTCTGGTTCGATTCGGGCTCGATGCCGTATGCCCAGGTGCACTACCCGTTCGAGAACGCCGACTGGTTCGATGGGGTGGACAGCGCCGACCCCGACAAGCGGGTCGACCCGCACTACCCGAGCGACTTCATCGTCGAATACATCGGCCAGACCCGTGGCTGGTTCTACGTGATGCACGTGCTCGGCACCGCTCTGTTCGACCGGCCCGCGTTCAAAACCTGTGTCGCCCATGGCATCGTGTTGGGCTTCGACGGGCAGAAGGCGAGCAAGTCGCTGCGCAACTACCCTGATGTGAATGAGGTGTTCGACCGCGATGGCTCCGACGCCGTCCGGTGGTTCGAGATGGCCTCGCCGGTGCTGCGCGGCGGCAACCTGATCGTCTCGGAGCAGGGCATCCGCGATGGTGAGCGGCAGGTGCTGCGGCCGTTCTGGAACGCCTACAGCTTCCTGGCCCTCTACGCGCCGAAGGTCGGTGTGTGGCGTACCGATTCGTCGCATGTCCTGGACCGCTACGTCCTGGCCAAGCTGGCGGCGCTGCGCGACGACCTGACCGACTCGATGGAGCTCTGCGATATCCCGGTGGCCTGCGAACAACTGCGCCTGTTCACCGAGGCATTGACGAATTGGTATGTGCGACGCTCGCGTTCGCGGTTCTGGGCGGAAGACGCTGACGCCATCGACACTCTGCATACCGTGCTGGAGGTGACCGCACGGCTGGCAGCGCCGCTACTGCCGCTGATCACCGAGGTCGTTTGGCGCGGGCTCACCGGTGCGCGGTCGGTGCACCTGACGGACTGGCCCGATGCGGGCGAGCTGCCCGCCGACCCCGATTTGGTGGCCGTTATGGATCAGGTCCGCGACGTCTGCTCGGCCGGTTTGTCAATACGCAAGGCCAAGAAAACTCTGCGGGTGCGCCTACCGCTGTCGAAATTCACTGTGGCGGTGGAGAATCCAGAGCGCCTGCGGCCATTCGCCGATCTGATCGCCGACGAACTCAACGTCAAGCAGGTTGAACTGACCGATGCGATCGACACCTACGGCCGGTTCGAGCTCGCCGTCAACGCACGGGTGGCCGGGCCGCGGCTGGGCAAGGATGTGCAGGCCGCGATCAAGGCGGTCAAGGCCGGCGAGGGCGTCGTCAACCCCGACGGCACGTTGACCGCCGGTCCCGCGGTGCTGCAACCCGATGAGTACAGCTCACGCCTGGTGGCCGCCGACCCGGAGTTCACCGCGGCGCTGCCCGACGGGTCGGGTCTGGTGGTGTTGGACGGCACGGTCACCCCAGAGCTCGAGGCCGAGGGCTGGGCCAGGGACCGCATCCGCGAACTGCAGGATCTGCGCAAGGCGACCGGGCTGGATGTCTCCGACCGGATCGTAGTGGTGATTTCGGTGCCGGCTGAGCGGGCCGACTGGGCGCGCACCCATCGCGACTTCATCGCCGGCGAAATCCTGGCCACCAGCTTTGAATTCGGCGAACCGGCCGATCCGGTGGAGATCGGCGACGGCGTGCGGGTCAGCATTTCCAAGGCCGGCGACGATGCCTGAGCCGGAGCTGGTTATCCCTACCAGGTTCTGGTAAATATGCCGAGCGCGATCGTGAACGCCTGGTGGGCGACCATGATTCCCGAGATCACCAGGCCAGCGACGGCCAGCGGCTCGCCGTTTTGACCACGCTCCCCGACTCGGCGCAGCGCAGTGATTCCGAGCGCGATGCTCAACATGACCGTAAGGGCCGCGAAAGCGAAGCTGGCATGCCGGTCATAGGTCAGGAAGAACGGTGTCACGCTGAGCAAGAACACCGTGATCGCAGGGGCACTGACCGGCCGGGCCGGCGCGGCGACATTGGACGAGGGGAGGGGGGACGAGGGGAGGGGGGACGAGGGGAGGGGCTTGGTCATCACGACGGTCCGTATCTTGATGGCCCATGAATTGGCCGGTTGAGCCCCAACTTTCGAGGACGGCGCTTGGCGCCATCTATGGAAATCCTTGGAGGCCCAGCTGTTGACGGCGGCGCCGGACTCCCCACGCGAGGGCAGGTGAACGCTAATCAGCGAAACCCGCTGCCGCGCAGAGGTTATCGACCGCCTCCTCGGCGAGACCAGGTACCCCCGCCGATGTGCGCCGGATTGCGAACGCAGCAGGAGGAGCCGGTAATCAAGCTTGTCGATTCAAGCTACGCGCTAGGCGATGCGGGACCGGCCCCGATCCCGCAATGAGTTGGCTCCTATGCCCGTTACGCCTTGGTGAAGTCGTAGATCCGGTACGACAGTTCGCCCCGTTCCAGCTTCCGGGCGTTGCTCAAGGTCAGCGCGCCGACGACGGTGCGGGCCAAGCCGCGCAGGGGTGCCGGCGAACGGCGATTCACCACTTCGCGCCAGTAGTGTTCCCACGTCTTTTCCAGCCCGCGCGCGACCTCTGCATCGATGACCCTCATCGAAACCATCTCCAACGGGAACTCGGCCAGCGCAGCCTCCCATTCGGCGATGCCCGGGTTGTACCGCACGTCGGTGTATAGGAAATGGCCTCCCGGGCGCAGCACGCGCGCCACCTCGGAGAGGAACCGGCGAAAGTCGGGGTAGTTGTGCGAGGACTCCACATTGACCACCGCGTCGAAGGAGTCGTCGGGGAAGGGGACGTTCTGTGCGTCGCCTTCCAGGAATTCCAGGTTAGGCACCTTGTGCATCTTTCGGCACAGGGCGATAGCGGCGGGGTTCAGGTCCAGTCCGGTGTAGGAGGCCGGCCCCAAGGTGCGCGTGAGATACGAGGCCCCGCCGCCGTGGCCCGAACCGATCTCCAGCACCTTCTTACCGTTGAGATCCGTCTGGGTCGCGGTGCTGTGATACAGCTGGATGGAGTACCGGCTGAGCTCGTCGGATGGGTCCAGCGGGATAGCCATCGGCGGATCTTCCTCGTAGCCGTTGTTGATCAACAGCAGCTCATCGCCGGAAAGTCTGGTCAAGATGGGGTAAATGCGCTTCTGGATCCGCGGACCGACGCCATGGACGAGCTTGAGCGCGTCGTCGGATATGCGGCTCCGGAATGTCGTGGGCTCTGCCATCCGGGAAGTATGACACAGCGCGTTGGTCTCCCAAGCAGTCTTCGTTCGGCTGACCGAGACGGTAAACGTCGGGGGCTCGACGCCCCCGGCAAGCCGAGGTCAGACGCGCGGGTTCCGGCGGCCCGCGGACCACAGCGGGCGCGCGGATTTGCTCGTGGTTCCCGGAATGTGGAGCGTCGCCTCCCGCGTGGTGGACAGTCGGGGACTATCCGGGCCAGCGGCGCCGTGAATCATCCTCCTTGCTAGGCAAACTCGCTAGGCGGCGGACGTATCGCCTGAGGATGTCCGCGCGGTTGAACCCGCTTGGGGGCCTGGCTATCGCGTTTGCTGCACAGAGGTGGTTTCGCGAACTGTCACATGCGCGTCGGCGAATTGCGCTGCCAATGCCCGAGCCGAATCCCGACCGAATTGCATTGATCGCCGATGATGGCGGGGCGGCGGTCACCTACCGCGAACTTGAGGCGCGGTCCAATCAGTGCGCACATTACGTGCGCGGCCTGGGCATGTGCGGCAGCGACGACGTCGTTGCTGTCTTGGTGGACAACGACGTCCACTACTACCACTTGCTCGTCGGTGTTCGGCGATCCGGGGCGACGTTTACCGCCCTGAACTACGACCTCGACCCTGATTCCCTGTCGCACATCCTGCCTGTGTGCCGGGCCAAGGTGCTGGTCGCCACCGACACGATGGCCGACTTGGCCGCGCGGATCGTCAAGCGACATCGCCGGCGCCGCCGCATTGCCTGGTCGTGGGCTCATCGGATCGAATTCCCGTCCTTTCGAACGGATTTGAGCGCTATGACGGAGTGATTGGCGTCGCTTCGACTGGGCCGTTGCCGGATCCGCGCATCGGGAGCTTCCTGAATTTCACGCCGGGATCCAGCGGCATGCCCAAGCGATCCACTACGGCGGGGGCGGCTGCCTGAAATCACGCCCATTCCCTTCTGGGCGGTCCAGGCGCTGGTCGGGGATCAACACAGCGTCTACCTGGTCCCCAGCCCCCTGTATCACCCGAGGTGCCTCCGACGTCAAAGGATTCGTCTTCATCACCGGCTCGGATTGCATCACCGGCTCGGATTGGCTGCAGCACCTGGGTTCGGTCGGCAAGCGGTTGATGTGTTCGGCGGAAGTCCTTGATGCTCAGAGAAACCCATTGCCCACCGGTTGCATTGGTGGCATCTGGTTCGGTCAGCCCGCCGCCGGCGCGGGCGTGGACATCGCCGACCCTTCGGCCGATTGGCGCAATTCAGGAGACCTTGGTTACCGCGACGCCGACGGGTACCTCTTCCACATCGACCGTCGATTTCCACATCGACCGTCGATCCAACGTCGTGACGATCGACGGCACGCAGCATTACCCCGAGCACATCGAACACATTCTGATCGGCCACCCTGGGGTGGCTGATGCCGCGGTTATCGCCGATTCGTCCGGGCAGCCGGCGAACCTCACTGCCGTCGTTCAACCTCAATCTCCACCTCAACGAGATAGCCCGGGCGGCACCGATCTGGCGGTCGAACTCGTCGATTACTACGCCGATCAGAGCGCAGAGGCGGCCCCGAAGGCGCCCGGGAAACGACCCCCGGAAAAAAAGTTCCGGAAAAAGTGTCCGTCGACGCGGGCGCCGGCGCTCCTACCTGTGACAGCGGTCCGGCCGGGGCCCCGGTCGCAGGTAGGCCACAGCTAAGGGACACGTCATGACCACCATGTTCGACTTCGACTCGACGGCCCGGTTCCGTGCGCCCACGAAGACGCCGACCAACACGCCCACGTTGCGTCGGCCGGAGTCCGCGCCCAGGCTGTATCGCGCCGGGCCGACGGCCCCGCTCGCCAACCCCGAGCCCGCGGGCATCCTCACGGTCCAGGCCAGCTCGTGCGGCGACCCGACCACCGCGGCAGCGTGGTCGACGAGCCCATTGGGCGACCCGACCGACGACTTGAGCAACGACTCAGCAGATTTCGAGGCCGACCGGCCCGTCGGGGACGCGAAGCCACGGGCAGCCGGCAAGAAGACCCTGATCACCGCCGCCGTGGTGGGGGCGCTCGGAGGTGGCGTCGCGCTTGCTCTGGTCGTCGCCGGCTACACCGGGTGGGGCCAACCGACGCTCGCGGTCGTGTCTCCCAATGCCAGCGTGGGCTCGGTCGCGCCCCAGGCTCCCGTGGCGCCGGCACCCACCTCGGAGGTCACGCCCACCGCACCACCCAGCGCGCAGCCCACCACCAAACCGACGGTCGGCAAGCCGGCGCCGGCGTCCGTGCCCGTAGTTTCGCCGGCGCCGGTCCCGCAGCGCCGGGGGACCGGTACCCCGGGCGGTAACCAGGGTGGCGCCAACCCACCGCCTGGCAACAAGCGCGGCATGAACCAGCCCGGCGCCGCGGGCGGTCAACCCCAGCATCCTGGCAAGAAACCGCTGGTCCTGCCGCAGCACTGACACTCCGAGGTCGGAGGGGCGATGCCGGGCTTTGCTACGGGGTGCGCCCGTCGTCTGCAAATCAGGGATTAATCCTGCGGACGGAGGCCAATCGGGGCAAACTTAACGCCAGCGTCGGTTGCCGCGCGACCCGAACCGACGTGTGATCGGGAGCGACATAAATGACCGCAGCACTACCTGACTGGGACGTAGCCAGCGACGAGGAGTTGGCCGTTTCGGCCGCGAAGGGCGAACGGGCCGCCCTGGGCGTGATCTATGACCGCTACGCGGATCGGTTGCACGATTTCTGCGTCTTTTTGGTCCGCGATCGTGAGGCCGCCGCCGACTGTGTGGAGGAAGTGTTCTGCAGCGTCGCGGCACAACTGCCGACGTTGCGTGAATCCGAAAAGCTGCGCCCGCGGTTGTATGGCATCGCGCGGAGCGAGGCACTGGGAGTTATCCGCGGGCGGCGTCGGCAGGGTGCGTCCGGCGAACCGCCCGACGAGGCGTCTTCCGAGGCGGGCACGGAGGCTCTGGCGGCTCGATCCGAATTGGCCAGCCTGGTCGCCCAGGCGTCCCGCGGACTGTCCGACCAGGACTGTGAGGTGCTGGAACTGATCTACCGGCATGGCCTGGACGAGGCGGAACTGGCCGAGGTGCTGGAGCTCACTGCCGCCAACGCCGCCAAGATCGCGTCGCGATTGCGCGAAACCGTCGAGCGAGCCTTGGGCGCATTGCTGGTCGCCCGCCGGGTGAAACGCAATCCGCGGGGATGCACCGGGCTGGGCGCCATCGTGGCCGACTGGGACGGTGACTTCAACGTTCTGATGCGCAAACGGATTGCGCGGCACATCGACGCCTGTGATACCTGCGAGCGAACCCGCCGCGACGCGGTGGACCCGAAAGCGCTGCTGGGTCTCGCGCCGATACTGGCGGCGCCCTGGTGGCTGCGCGGACAGACGCTGGCCAAGGTCAAGCTGAGCTCCGCCGATGCTGCCTCCATTGCGTGGTCCGAGGAAGAGACCAGGTTCGGGGCGCCGACCGAGACGCTTGACCGGCAACCCGTCGACACGCTCGGCAGCGTGAATACCGACCGCTACGTCGACGATTCCGAGCCCGACGGCGAGCCGGAGCCCGACGACGAGGTTCACGCCGACGACGTTCAGCGCAAGCGATGGATCGGGCCCATCGCGGTCCTCGTCGGCGTCCTGCTCCTCGTCGTGGCTGGAGGGGTCTATCTCTGGCTGCACCGCCACAACCTGCCCTTCGTCCCGCAGACGGTGATCAAAACTTCGCAATCCACGTCCGCGCCGGCGCCAACCAGCGTTCCGCCGCCGAGCCAGACGGCACCGAGCAGCCCGCCAACTTCGGAAGCGCCGCCGCCTCCCAGCCAGACCGTGGCGCCCAGTTACGAGCCCACGTACACCCCGACTTACACGCCCACTTACACGCCGACGTACACACCGACGCGGCGGGCCCCTGCCACACCTGCGCCGTCGCAGCAACCGCCGGCGTCGGCCTCGCCGACCGCCCCGCCGGGCTGGCCGCCGGGCCTGCCCACAATGGCGCCGTGGACGCCGCCGACATTCAATCTGCCCACGCTGCCGGGCATGCCCGGCAACACGCCCGCGCCAGGTAGGTGACGTCAAAGAATGGATCCGGTGTAGCTCTTATCCCGGGCGGTTGGGCCGTACCCGTTGGCCTAAGTGCTCAGCTGCCCGATCGCAGCGCGCGGTGGGCGTGCGGCCAGAAGGGTATGCCGACGGCGAGTGTGGCGCCTGCAGCAATGAGGCCGACCGCGGCGTCGACGCTCTCACGCCCGTCGGCCGCCCAGTAGACGTCCTCAAGGTCTAACAGCAAAGCCAGCTCGTCGACGATCATGGCGTTCGCGCAGCCGAAAGCGACCGCGGCGGCGGGGTGGCGCCGTTGCCGCTCCGTCCCGCGCAAGCCCACGGCTGCCACCGTCGACAACAGCAAGATGCCGATGTTGTAGTGGTGAAAGTGCTTGCCGCCCAGGCTGACGCCGCCGCCTTCCGGACCGTGACCGGCGCGGATCCAGTGGGTGAGTCCGCGCAGGCCGACGAAACTGAGGGTGAATGACGCCCAGGCCAGGATCGTGGCCTGTTCGGCGGGTTGCAGCCGCGTGTTCCACTCGTGGCGCAGCCGTGCCCAGCGTCGCTCGGGAGGTACCGGTGCAGCGCCGGTCGGGGTTTCCATCAGCTGGCCTTGGTCGCGCGCCAGCGCTGCCGGCCGGTGCCGACTTGGACGTCGACGTCGGTAAATCCCGCCGCGCGCAAGCGATCCGGCAGGGTCGCCGGCGGGACCGGGTTACAGGTGTCGCGGAAATGCAGGATGCTGAAGACCGGCGACGGCACGCCGTCGTTGCCGGCGAAGACTCCGCCGGGGCGAAGCACCCGGAACGCCTCGGCGAAAAGCTTGTCCTGCAGGTCCGCCGTCGGCACGTGGTGCAGCATCGTGAACGACACTACCGAGCTGAACTCGTTGTCCGGCAACCCCGTATCGGTGCCGTCGCCGTTGATGACGCGCGTCCGGTCCCCGTAGAGCCGCTGCAGCCGCTGCGCCATCGGGGCATCGATCTCGACCGCGGTCAGGTTCGGCGTCATGCCGACCAGCACCCGCAGGAACGCGCCGTACCCCGGTCCGATCTCCAGCGTGTTGTCGCCCAGGTCAATGCCCGCGAGGACCGATGGCACCACATGACCCTCGACTTGCTTCGCCCAGCGATCCGAGCTGCACCACAACCGGTGACAGAGATTCATGGCCATGTCGGGGACGTTAGCCCAGACGTGGGCCCAGACGTTAGCCAAATAGCATCGGCTGTTGTGGAGTCCCGCTGGGTGCTGCACCTGGACATGGACGCGTTCTTCGCCTCCGTCGAGCAACTCACCCGACCGACCCTGCGTGGACGGCCGGTGCTGGTCGGCGGTTTAGGGGGCCGCGGTGTGGTGGCCGGCGCGAGCTACGAGGCTCGGGTGTTCGGGGCACGGTCGGCGATGCCGATGCACCAGGCCCGCCGGTTGATCGGCGTGACTGCGGTGGTGTTGCCGCCGCGGGGTGTGGTCTACGGGGTCGCCAGCCGGCGGGTCTTCGACACCGTGCGCGCTCTGTTACCCGTCGTCGAGCAGTTGTCGTTCGACGAGGCGTTCGGGGAGCCGTCCCAAATCGCCGGGGCATCGGCCGCGGACGTCGAGTCGTTCTGCGAGGGTCTGCGGCAGCGGGTGCGCGACGAGACCGGCCTGATCGCGTCGGTGGGCGCCGGATCCGGGAAGCAAATCGCCAAGATCGCGTCTGGCCTGGCCAAACCCGATGGCATTCGGGTGGTCCGGCGCGCTGAAGAGCAGTCGCTGCTCGACGGGTTGCCGGTGCGCAGGCTGTGGGGCATCGGCCCGGTCGCCGAGGAGAAGTTGCATCGACTCGGCATCGAGACGATCGGGCAGCTGGCCGAGCTGGCCGAAGCCGAGGCGGCCAACATCCTCGGCGCCACAATTGGGCCCGCGCTGCACCGGCTGGCCCGAGGCATCGACGACCGTCCCGTCGCCGAGCGTGCCGAGGCCAAACAGATCAGCGCCGAGTCCACGTTCGCGGTCGATCTGACCAGCCTCGAGCAGTTGAATGAGGCGATCGACCCGATCGCCGAGCACGCACATCAACGCCTGCTACGCGACGGCCGCGGTGCCCGCACGGTCACGGTGAAGCTGAAGAAATCGGACATGAGCACGCTGACCCGCTCGGCGACGCTGCCCTACGCGACAACGGAGGCCGGTGCGCTGGTTGCCGTGGCCCGCCGGCTCCTGCTGGATCCACGCCAGATCGGGCCCATTCGCCTTCTCGGCGTTGGGTTTTCGGGCTTGACCGATGTGCGCCAGGAGTCGCTGTTCCCGGATTTGGAGCTGTCCGCGCACGCGGCGGAGGCGCACGACCACGTCGACAATCTGCCGTCGCCGGCCCAGACCTCGACGTGGCGAGTCGGCGATGACGTCTTTCACCGCGACCACGGGCACGGCTGGGTGCAGGGGGCGGGTCACGGCGTGGTCACCGTGCGGTTCGAGACCCGCGGCACGGGTCCGGGTCAGGCTCGGACGTTCCCCGTCGACAACGCCGATGTGACCAGCGCCAACCCGCTCGACAGCCTCGACTGGCCCGACTTTGTCGGCGCGCTGCGGGCCGAGGAGCCCACCGACACCTCAGCCCCGGCGGGCGGCGAAGTCGGCGAGGCCGGGGACCGGTAATTTAGCCCAGGCGCGGATATCGGGCAGCGGCGTGGATGCAACGAGATTGGGGGATGATGGGGGAGTGCCTGAGGAACCAACGGGATCGGCTGAGCCGGTGACTTCAGCCGATACAGCTGGGACGGCCAGCGAGGCCGGGACGGCCACGGAGGCTGGGCAACCAGACGTCCCCGCGCCGCAGACCCCGCCGGAGACGCCGCGAAGGCGGCTGCGCCTGCTGGTGTCGGTGGCCGCGGTGGTATTGGTGCTCGACATCGTGACCAAGGTGCTGGCCGTCAGGCTGCTGCCGCCCGGCCAGCCGGTGTCGATCATCGGTGACACGGTGACCTGGACGCTGGTGCGCAATTCGGGCGCGGCGTTCTCCATGGCGACCGGATACACCTGGGTGCTCACGCTGATCGCCACGGGTGTGGTGGTCGGCATCTTCTGGATGGGGCGGCGGCTGGTGTCGCCCTGGTGGGCTGTTGGGCTCGGGATGATCCTCGGTGGCGCGATGGGCAACCTGGTCGATCGTTTCTTCCGGGCGCCCGGGCCGCTTCGGGGGCATGTCGTGGACTTTTTGTCGGTCGGCTGGTGGCCGGTGTTCAACGTCGCCGATCCGTCCGTCGTGGGTGGCGCCATTCTGCTCGTCGTCCTGTCGATGTTCGGCTTCGATTTCGACACCGTTGGCCGGCGCACACCCGACGATGACACCGCCGGTCGGCGCAAGGCTGACGATGACGCCGCTGGTCGGCGCAAGGCCGACCAGCGCTGATGGCTGAACGCTCGATGCCGGTCCCGGAAGGACTGGCGGGCATGCGTGTCGACGCCGGATTGGCGCGGCTGCTGGGGCTGTCGCGCACCGCCGCGGCTGCGATCGCCGAAGACGGCGGTGTCGAGTTGGACGGAGTGCAGGCCGGAAAGTCCGATCGGCTGACACCGGGCGCCTGGTTGCAGGTGCGGTTGCCGGAGGCGCCGGCGCCGCTGGAGAACACCCCGATCGACATCGAGGGCATGACCATTCTGTATTCCGACGACGACATCGTCGCCGTCGACAAGCCGGCGGCGGTAGCCGCGCACGCGTCGGTCGGCTGGACGGGGCCGACGGTGCTCGGTGGCCTGGCCGCAGCCGGTTACCGGATTACCACATCCGGTGTGCCCGAGCGGCAGGGCATCGTGCAGCGGCTCGACGTCGGTACCTCCGGGGTGATGGTGGTGGCGCTCTCGGAGCGCGCGTACACGGTCCTCAAAAGGGCCTTCAAATACCGCAAGGTCGACAAGCGTTACCACGCGCTGGTGCAAGGCCACCCGGATCCGTCCAGCGGAACCATCGACGCGCCGATCGGCCGGCACCCCGGGCGTGACTGGAAGTTCGCCGTCACCACCGCCGGCCGGCACAGTGTGACCCACTACGACACGGTGGAAGCATTCGTCGCCGCCAGTCTGCTCGACGTGCATCTGGAAACCGGTCGCACCCACCAGATCCGGGTGCATTTCGCCGCGCTGCACCACCCCTGCTGTGGCGACCTTGTCTACGGAGCCGACCCAACGCTGGCGAAAAGGCTTGGCCTGGAACACCAGTGGCTGCACGCGCGTTCGCTGTCGTTCGCCCACCCGGCCGACGGCAGGCTGGTGCAGATCGTCAGCCCTTATCCGCCGGACCTGCAGCATGCGCTGGACGTGTTACGCGCCGAGGGGTAGTACTGCTGGCGTGGACGATGCCGTAAGCAGATATCGAGCAGCATCCGAGGCGAGAGACTTCGACGCTTTGGTGGATACGCTTGCCCCGGACGTCGAGTTGATATCGCCGATCTCGGGCCGCATGGTCTTCCGGGGCCGGCCGGACGTGCGTACCCTCCTCGCCGCCGTGTACGGCGGCCTCCGCCAGTTGAATTGGCGCGAGGACATCGGACACGGCAACGCGCGGGTCGTCGTGAGCGAAGGAACTCTATTCGGAGTAACGGTTCACGACGCGATGATTCTCGATCTGGCGCCTGACGGGCGCATCGAGCGCATCAGACCGCATCTTCGTCCCTGGCTCGGGCTGACCTTGCTTTTCATCAGACTCTTTCCGACGATTGTCCGCCATCCGGGGTTCGTCCTACGGGCACTGCAGCCGGCATGACGGCAGGGGCCCGGGCGGGGTGCGGACACCTGACCGACGCTCAGTGCGGCTTGCGGGCCTCGACGAGGACCCGTGACGCGTGGGCGATGAACAACCCCTCGGCTTCGATGTGCGCGTGCAGTTCCCGCAGCCGTTGCTGGTAGCGGTGCACCGTGAAGTTCGGCACCGTCCAAATCACCTTCCGCAGGAAGTAGACGACGGCACCGATGTCGAGGTACTCCTGCCGTAGCCGCTCGATGCGCATGTTCACCACCTGCAACCCAGCGGCTTGCGCCTCCGCGGCTTCATTGTCCGGGTGTCGCCGGGCCCAGGCTTCCGGCTGCGGACCGATGAAGTGCTCGACCAGCTCGGACACCGTCGCCGGTCCGATGTGCTGCGCGAAATAGGTGCCGCCCGGGCGCAGCACCCGGGCGATCTCGGGCCACTGGATGGAGTTGGGGTGTCGGCTGGTGACCAGGTCGAACGCCTCGTCGGCGAACGGCAGTTTCGACTCGTCGGGCGTGGCCACGACCACGACGCCGCGCGGGTGCAGGAGCCTGGTCGCCAGCGCCGCGTTGGGCGGCCAGGATTCGACGGCGGCCATGGTGGGCGGGAAGGGCCCCGCGCCGGCCAGGACTTCCCCGCCGCCGGTCTGGATGTCCAGCGCGGCCGATACGGTGGCCAAACGGCGGCTCAGCAAGTGTTGGTAGCCCCAGGACGGTCGTTCCTCGGTGGCGCGCCCGTCGAGCCAGGAGAAGTCCCAGCCGTCGACAGATGCCGAATCGGCTTCTGCCACCAAGTCTTCGAATGTGCGCATGCCGGGCATGATAAGGCGGTCGGGCGCCGGGACAGACCTGCGGCGGGCTGACCAGCTCACATCGTCTTGTCCGCGCGGGCGGTGCGCATCATCGAGGGTGTGGCCAAGGCCCTGAATGCCGCCGACCGGGTGGGCCTGGTCCACCGCGACGTGAAACCGTCCAACATTCTCCTCGACGAGGATGACTTCGCCTATCTCATCGACTTCGGGATCGCCCGGGCCGCCAGCGACTCGCGGCCGACCAAGACCGGCAGCAGATGCCCGCACGGACATCTACGCCCTCGCCTGTGTGCTCTACGAATGCCTCACCGGAAGTCCGCCCTTTCGGGCCGACACCGCGGAGCAGCTCATGGCGCACCTGAGCGCAGCGCCACCCCAGCCGTCGAGCACCGCGCCCGATGTTCCAGCACCGTTCGACACGGTGATCGCCAGCGGCATGGCCAAAGATCCGGATCGACGATATGCGAGCACGGTGCAGTTGGCGCACGCCAGTGCTGATTCGACGGAGAGCGGCACAGCAGCAGCTGCCCCCCGACCCGCGGCGCGCCTAGACCTTGGTCGTGGTTTCGCCGGATGCGATGTCCGGGGCCAGCGGCGCGACGGCACCGAGTATGTCCGTCACCGTCGCCGACGGGACGCCCGCCCGCAGACGATCGCAAGCGCGGCGCAGCCGGGCGCGGCGGGTCGTCTGCCAACCGATCGGCGCGATCGCATCACCCAAATGCGCTGCCACCAGGCTGAAGTGGTGCATCCTGATGCCGCGCCCCTGATGCACCAACTTCACCGGCGCCCCGGTGTAGGGCTCGGGACCACCGAGCGCGGCGGCGAATGATTCTGTCTGCTTGCCCTCGAGGCGGCTCATGTTGGTGCCGGTGAAGAAACCGGCCAGCTGGTCGTCTGCCAGCACGCGAACGTAGAAGTCCTCGACGACGACTTCGATCGCCTCGTGGCCGCCGATATTGTCGTAGATGCTGACCGGCTGGGGCTGACGGGATCGTGCAAATAAAGCACGTCGCATCAGGGCGCCATCTGGGGGGTTCCGGGTCACTTAGGGCGCGATCACACCCGGATTACTGCCTGTAAAAGGCCGATTGTGCGTGCGGGGTCACGATTGTGACCCATTCCTATCCAGCGCCGGACCGATGTCCTAGGTTGGCGGTATGACCTGTGTCACGCCACCCCGACCGCCAGGAGCGACAGCCGAATGAATCTTGGTGACTTGACGAACCTCGTCGAAAAGCCGTTCGCCGCGATGTCCAACATCGTCAACACGCCCAACTCGGCGGGGCGGTATCGACCGTTCTATCTGCGGAATCTGCTCGACGCGGTGCAGGGCCGCAAACTCGACGATGCGGTCGCTGGGAAGACTGTTCTGATCACCGGCGGGTCGTCGGGCATCGGCGAGGCGGCCGCCAAGAAGATCGCGGAAGCCGGCGGCACCGTGGTCCTGGTGGCGCGGACCCTGGAAAACCTGGAAAAGGTGGCCGACGATATTCGCGGCCAGGGCGGGACCGCCCACGTGTATCCGTGCGACCTGGCCGACACGGACGCGATCGCGGCGATGGCCGACAAGGTGCTCGAAGATCTTGGCGGCGTAGACATCCTGGTCAACAACGCGGGGCGCTCGATTCGAAGGTCCCTGGCGCTTTCCTACGACCGGATCCATGACTACCAACGGACGATGCAACTGAACTACATCGGCGCCGTCCAGCTCATCCTCAAGTTCATCCCCGGAATGCGGGAACGCGGCTTCGGGCACATCGTCAACGTGTCCTCGGTCGGCGTACAGACCCGCGCCCCGCGCTTCGGCGCCTACATCGCCAGCAAGTCCGCGCTGGACAGCCTGTGCGACGCGCTGCAAGGCGAGACCATAAAGGACAACGTCCGATTCACCACCGTGCACATGGCGCTGGTACGCACGCCGATGATCGGCCCGACCACGATCTATGACAAATTCCCGACGTTGACGCCGGACCAGGCGGCCGGCGTGATCACCGACGCGATCGTGCATCGGCCCCGGCGGGCCAGCTCGCCCTTCGGTCAGTTCGCCGCCGTCGCCGACGCCGTCAACCCCGCGGTGATGGACCGGGTCCGCAGCCGCGCCTTCGGCATGTTCGAGGACTCGGCCGCGGCCAAAGGAGGCGAATCCGCCGGCGATACCAGCGAGTTGGACAGGCGGAGCGAAACGTTCCTGCAGGCGACCAGAGGAATACATTGGTGAACCAAGGAATATTGGTGCAATTATGAGCCTCCCGAAACCGAACAGTCAGACGACCGTCGTCATCACCGGTGCCTCGTCGGGCATCGGCGCCGAGCTATGTCGCGGCCTGGCGCGCCGCGGCTTCCCGCTGTTGCTGGTGGCCAGGCGCCGTGAGCGGCTCGACGAACTCGCCAACGAAGTAGGCAAGGAATACTCCGTCGGGGTGGAGGTCATGCCGCTCGACCTCGGCGACCCGGAAGGCCGGGCGAAGTTGGTGGACCGGCTGCGCACCGAACCGATCGCCGGTCTGTGCAACAGCGCCGGCTTCGGCACCAGCGGGGACTTCTACACCCTGCCGGTGGAGCGCGAGAGTGAAGAAGTCACCCTCAACGTGCTGGTGCTGATGGAACTCACCCATGCGGCGATCGGCGGCATGGTGGAGCGCGGCGCGGGTGCGGTGATGAACATCGCGTCGATCGCCGCGTTCCAGCCGATTCCCTACATGGCGGTGTATTCGGCGAGCAAGGCCTTCGTGCAGACCTTCTCCGAGGCCGTTCACGAGGAACTGCACGGCACGGGCGTGTCGGTGACGGCCCTGTGCCCGGGCCCGGTGCCCACCGAGTGGGCCGAGATCGCCAACGCCGACCGGTTCAGCATTCCGCTGGCCCAGGTATCGCCCCGCGACGTCGCCGAGGCCGCGATCGGCGGGATGCTCGGCGGTAAGCGCACCGTGGTGCCCGGCGTCGTGCCTAAATTCGTCAGCACCAGCGGCCGATACATACCGCGGAGTCTGCTGCTGCCCGGCATCCGGATCGGGAACCGCCTGCGCGGCGGGCCCGGTCGCTAACCCGGCCAGTAAGGAGCCGCAGATGGCCGGCGTCGAAATGACCGCCGACATGCCGATGAGCCCGCAGCACATGTGGGACCACGTGTCGGATCTGTCGGAGTTGGGCGAGTGGCTCGTGATGCACGAGGGGTGGCGCAGCGAGCTGCCAGACGAGATCACCGAGGGCACCGAAATCGTTGGCGTGGCGCGCTCCAAGGGGCTGCGCAACCGGGTGACCTGGACGGTGACCACGTGGGACCCGCCGCATGAGGTGGCGATGTCAGGAGCGGGGAAGGGCGGCACCAAATACGGTGTCAGACTGACCGTCGCGCCCGCCGACGACGGGTCAACCCTTGGGCTGCGCCTTGAGCTGGGCGGGCGGGCGCTGTTCGGCCCGATGGGTGCGGCCGCGGCTCGCGCCGTCAAGGGCGACGTCGAAAAGTCGCTGCAGCAGTTCGTTGAGAGGTACGCGAGGTAGGAGATAGTTACCAGACACACTTCGCGACACGCCGAACGTGTGTCGGTCGTCGGTCATAGACTGGCCTCCCTATGAGCGGTTCTTCTTCGGGGTCCTTCGTCCACCTGCACAACCACACCGAATACTCGATGCTGGACGGTGCCGCGAAGATCACGCCCATGCTCGCCGAGGTCGAGCGGCTGCAGATGCCCGCGATCGGGATGACCGATCACGGAAACATGTTCGGCGCCAGCGAGTTTTACAACACGGCGACCAAAGCCGGCGTCAAGCCGATCATCGGTGTCGAGGCGTACGTTGCACCCGCTTCTCGTTTCGATACCCGGCGGATCCTGTGGGGTGACCCCGGTCAGAAGTCCGACGACGTCTCGGGCAGCGGCTCCTACACCCACCTGACGATGGTGGCCGAGAACGCGACAGGCCTGCGGAACCTGTTCAAGTTGTCCTCGCTGGCCTCCTTCGAAGGCCAGCTGGGCAAATGGTCGCGCATGGACGCCGAGATCATCGCCGAACACTCGTCCGGCATCATCGCGACAACTGGGTGCCCGTCGGGGGAGGTACAGACGCGGCTGCGGCTGGGCCACGACCGCGAGGCGCTGGAGTCCGCCGCCAAATGGCGAGAGATCTTCGGACCCGACAACTACTTCCTCGAGCTGATGGACCACGGGCTGAGCATCGAAACCCGGGTCCGCGAAGGGCTGCTCGAGATCGGGCGCACCCTCGGCATCCGGCCCCTGGCGACCAATGACTGTCACTACGTGACCCGCGACGCCGCCCACAACCACGAGGCGCTGCTCTGCGTGCAGACCGGCAAGACGCTTTCGGACCCAACGCGCTTCAAGTTCGACGGCGACGGCTACTACCTGAAGTCGGCCGCCGAGATGCGCCAATTGTGGGACGACGAGGTGCCCGGCGCGTGTGATTCGACGCTGCTGATCGCCGAGCGGGTGCAGTCGTACGACGACGTATGGGCGCCGCGGGACCGCATGCCGATCTTCCCGGTGCCCGAGGGCCACGACCAGGCATCCTGGCTGAAGCATGAGGTGCTGGCGGGGCTGGGTCGCCGATTCCCCTCCGGTGTCGGTCAGGACTACCTCGACCGGGTCGAGTACGAGATCAGGGTAATCTGCGACAAGGGCTTTCCGTCCTACTTCCTGATCGTCGCGGACCTGATCAATTATGCGAGGTCGGTCGACATCCGGGTCGGGCCGGGCCGTGGCTCGGCCGCGGGCTCGCTGGTGGCGTACGCGCTTGGCATCACCAACATCGACCCGATCCCGCACGGTCTGTTGTTCGAGCGCTTCCTGAATCCGGAACGCCCGTCGGCGCCCGACATCGACATCGACTTCGACGACCGCCGTCGCGGCGAGATGGTGCGCTACGCCGCCGACAAGTGGGGCCAGGACCGGGTCGCCCAGGTCATTACCTTCGGCACCATCAAGACCAAAGCGGCGCTGAAGGATTCGGCCCGTATCCACTACGGGCAGCCCGGATTCGCGATCGCCGACCGGATCACCAAGGCGCTTCCGCCTGCGATCATGGCCAAGGACATTCCGCTGTCGGGGATCACCGACCCGGCCCATGAGCGTTTCAAGGAGGCCGCCGAGGTCCGCGGCCTGATCGAAACCGACCCCGACGTGCGCACCATCTACCAGACCGCGCGCGGCCTGGAGGGCCTGATCCGCAACGCCGGCGTGCACGCGTGCGCGGTCATCATGAGCAGCGAGCCGCTGACGGAGGCCATCCCGCTGTGGAAGCGCCCGCAGGACGGGGCCATCATCACCGGCTGGGACTACCCGTCGTGCGAGGCCATCGGCCTGCTGAAGATGGACTTCCTGGGCCTGCGGAACCTGACGATCATCGGCGACGCGCTGGAAAACATCAAGGCCAACAGGGGAATTGACCTCGACCTTGAGTCGGTGCCGCTCGACGACAAGCCCACCTACGAGCTGCTCGGCCGCGGCGACACCCTGGGCGTGTTCCAGCTCGACGGCGGGCCGATGCGCGACCTGCTGCGCCGGATGCAGCCGACCGAGTTCAACGACATCGTCGCAGTGCTGGCGCTGTACCGACCGGGACCGATGGGCATGAACGCCCACAACGACTACGCCGACCGCAAGAACAACCGGCAGGCGGTCAAGCCGATCCACCCTGAGCTCGAGGAGCCGCTGCGCGAGATCCTCGCCGAGACCCACGGCCTGATCGTCTACCAAGAGCAGATCATGTTCATCGCCCAGAAGGTCGCCTCCTACACGATGGGAAAGGCCGACGCGCTGCGCAAGGCGATGGGCAAGAAGAAGCTCGAAGTGCTGGAAGCCGAGTACAAGGGCTTCTACGAAGGCATGACCGCCAACGGTTTCTCTGAGCGCGCGGTAAAGGCGTTGTGGGACACCATCCTTCCGTTCGCCGGGTACGCGTTCAACAAGTCGCATGCGGCCGGCTACGGCCTGGTCTCCTACTGGACGGCCTACCTGAAGGCCAACTATCCCGGCGAGTACATGGCGGGGCTGTTGACCTCGGTGGGCGACGACAAGGACAAGGCCGCCGTTTACCTGGCCGACTGCCGCAAGCTGGGCATCACGGTGTTGCCTCCGGACGTCAACGAGTCCGGCCTGAACTTCGCGTCGGTGGGCAATGACATCCGCTATGGGCTGGGCGCGGTGCGCAATGTCGGCGCCAACGTGGTCGGCTCGTTGATCCAGACCCGTGGCGGCAAGGGCAAATTCACCGACTTCTCGGACTACCTGAACAAAATCGACATCTCGGCCTGCAATAAGAAGGTCACCGAGTCGCTGATCAAGGCGGGCGCGTTCGACTCGCTGGGACACGCGCGCAAGGGCCTGTTCCTGATCCACACCGACGCGGTGGACTCGGTGCTGGGCACCAAGAAGGCCGAGGCGATGGGGCAGTTCGACCTGTTCGGCGGGGGTGAAGACGGGGGCGGGGGCCCGGACTCCGTGTTCACCATCAAGGTGCCCGACGACGAGTGGGAGGACAAACACAAGCTGGCCCTCGAGCGCGAGATGCTGGGCTTGTACGTCTCCGGGCACCCGCTCAACGGGGTCGCGCACCTGCTGAGCGCCCAGGTGGACACCGCCATTCCGGCGATCCTCGACGGCGATGTCGCCAACGACACGCTGGTGCGGGTGGGCGGCATCCTGGCTTCGGTGAACCGGCGGGTCAACAAGAACGGAATGCCGTGGGCCTCAGCCCAATTGGAAGACCTCACCGGTGGTATCGAGGTGATGTTCTTCCCGCACGCCTACTCCAGCTACGGCGCCGACATCGTCGATGACGCGGTGGTGCTGGTCAACGCCAAGGTCGCGATCCGCGACGACCGGATTTCGTTGATCGCCAACGAGCTTGTGGTGCCCGACTTCTCCAGCGCACGGATGGATCGGCCGCTGGCGGTCAGCCTGCCCACCCGCCAGTGCACCTTCGACAAGGTCAGTGCGCTCAAGCAGGTGCTGGCCCGCCACCCGGGCACGTCGCAGGTGCACCTGCGGCTCATCAGCGGGGACCGCATCACCACGCTCGAGCTGGACCAGTCGCTGCGGGTTACACCGTCGCCGGCGCTGATGGGAGACCTGAAGGAGCTGCTCGGCCCCGGGTGCCTGGGCGGCTAAGCGGCCAGGCCGGCTGATGGACGTCACGGCACCGGACACCTGGCGCGTCGGCGACGTCGTCGACGACCTCTACGAGGTGCGGCAGGTGATCACCAGCGGGGGGATGGGGCTGGTGCATCGGGTATGGCACCGCGGCTGGAATCTGGAATTGGCGGTCAAAACGCCACGCCCGCAATTGGTTTCGTCGCCGCAACAGATCATCAACTTTGAGACCGAGGCCGAAACCTGGGTCGGGCTGGGGCTGCACCCCCACGTGGTGGCCTGTGTGTATGTGCGGCGGTTGGACGGATTGCCGCGGGTGTTCGCCGAATGGGGATCCGGCGGCAGCCTGGCCGAGGCGATCGAGTCGGCCCGGCTCTATGAGGGCGGTCACCAAGACGCCCTGGCGCGGATTCTGGATGTGGCCATCCAATTCGCGTGGGGCCTGGACTACGCGCACTCGCGTGGGTTGGTGCACCAGGATGTCAAGCCCGCCAACGTGATGCTCACCGCGGACTGGACGGTCAAGGTTTCCGACTTCGGACTCGCCAAAGCCCGCGCCGCCGCCGGGGAAGCCGTCCCCAGCGGTCCGGGGGTAAGCGTGCTGGCCGGCTACGGCGGAATGACCCCCGCCTACTGCTCACCCGAGCAGGCCGAAGCCGCGCATCTCGCCAAGGCCGGGGGCAGGCCGACCCCGCTGACCCGGGCCTCCGACGTGTGGTCGTGGGCGATCAGCGTGTGGGAGATGTTCACCGGCGAGCCGCCCTGCCGGCAGGGACAGGCCGCCGCCGAAACATTCCAGTCCTTCCGCGACAACCCCTGGGATAGCGACCCCGCCATCCCGCCGATTCCCGTCGCGATCGCACAGCTGCTGGCCCGCTGCCTCGATCCCGACACCGCCACCCGCCCCCGGCGCATGGGCGAGATCGCCGACCGACTCGCTGAGCTGTATCAACGGCTGGTTGGCGCGCCCCATCCGCGCAGCAAACCCGAGGCGGCGGAGTTGTTGGCCGATGCGCTGAACAACCAGGCTCTGTCCCTGCTCGACCTCGGGCGCCTGACAGAGGCCGAGCAACTGTGGCAGCAGGCCCTGGTCAGCGACCCGCACCACCTGCACAGCATCTACAACCGCGGGCTGCACCACTGGCGGTCCGGCCGGACCAGCGACACCGCGCTGATAGCCGAGCTGGAAATGATGCGCGCCGCTCAGGGCCCGGCACACGGGGTACACGTTGACCAGCTCCTGGCGCTGGTGCACCTGGAACGCCGCGACACCGCCACCGCCCGTCGGCTACTCGCCGCCGTCGCGCGCGAGGCACCCGAAGATCGCGGTGTCGCCGACTCGCTCGGTGCCGCGCAGAACCAGCCCGAGCTCAGCGAACCGCGCGCCCTGTCCAGCGGCTTCGCCCACACCATGTTCCGCGTGGTGACGATGTCGGCCGACGGCCGCATCGCGGTTACCGACGGGGCCAGCGGGGGCGAGGCGCTGCAGGTCTGGGACGTCAGCAGCGGGGCCCGCCTGCGGACCATGGAAGCGGTGGCCGCCGCGCGGGTGTCGTCGGTGGCGTTGTCGGCCGACGGGGGCATTGCGGTGTCCGGCGGCGGCGACACGGTGCAGGTGTGGGATGTGGCCCGCGGCGCCTGCCTGCGGACCATAAAAGCCGCGCCCGCCGCGCGGGTGTCGTCAGTCGCGTTGTCGGCCGACGGGCGCATTGCGGTGTCCGGCGGCGACGACACCACGCAGGTGTGGGATGCGGCCAGCGGGGCCTGCCTGCACACCATGACCGGTAGCCGCAGATCCGTGGACTCGGTCGCGGTGTCGGCCGATGGGCGGGTCGCGATCTCCAGCGGTCAGGACGTGCGGGTGTGGGACGTGGCCAACGGGGCCTGCCTGCACACGCTGACCGGCCACATCTTCATCGTGGGGGCGGTCGCGCTGTCGGCCGACGGCCGGGTCGCGGTCTCGGGCAGCTACGACAGGTCAGTTCGGGTGTGGGACCTGACAAACGGGAGTTGCCGGCGCATCCTGGTCGGTCACACCGACGGGGTGTTCTCGGTGGCGGTGTCCGCGGACGCGCGGATCGCCGTCTCGGGCAGCTACGACAAGTCGGTGCGGGTGTGGGATCTGGCCACCGGGAGCTGCCTGCGGACCATGGTCGGTCACACCGGCGGGGTGAGGTCGGTGACGGTGTCGGCCGACGGGCGGACGGCGGTATCCGGCGGCGGGGACACCGCGCGGGTGTGGGACGTGCCGACGACGCGGGGACACCCCGCCGGGTGGAGTTATGCGCGCCCGCACAGCGCCCATGACGTGTTGGCCGGCGCGGCCGCCGTCGAGGCCGCCGTGCGCCGCGCGGGGACGCTGCTCGCGGCGCGGGACGGGGCCGCTGCGGCGGCCGAGCTGCGCTCCGCGCGCGCCGTCCCCGGGTATCGGCGGGACCGGCGGCTTGTGGGCCTGTGGCGCGAGCTGGCCGGTCCCGGAGTGCGTGCGGGACTTCAGGATGCGTGGACGCAACACATCCTGACCGGCCATGCCAAATCGGTAGTGGCGGTGTCGGCCGACGGCCGGATCGCGTTGTCCGGCGGCGCGGACGGCACGCTGCGGGTGTGGGACGTGGCCAGCGGGGCCTGTGTGCACACCCTGGCGGGCGACCCACCGCTGGCGGTGTCCGCCGACGGCCGGATCGCGATCTTCGCGGGTTCCGACACGACGCTGCGGGTGTGGGACCTGACCGCCGGGACTTCGCTGCACACCCTGACCGGTCACAGCAGCTCGTTGAACTCGGTGGCCGTGTCAGCCGATGGCCGGATCGCGGTCTCCGGAAGCTACGGCAAGTCGGTGCGGGTGTGGGATCTGGCCAGCGGGGTGTGTCTGCACACCCTCACCGGCCATACCGGCAGGGTGCGATCGGTGGCGGTGTCGGCCGATGGCCGGATCGCTGTGTCCGGCAGCTCCGATACGACGGTGCGGGTATGGGATCTGGGCGCCGGGGCCTGTCTGCACACCATGGACTTTCACTCCAACTGGGTGGCGTCGGTGGCGATGTCGGCCGACGGCCGGGTCGCGGTCTCCGCCACCAACGGACACGAGCGGGTGCGGGTCTGGGACACCGAGCGCGGGGTCTGCATACGCACCCTCGACGCCGACGCCGACTCGGCGGCGGTGGCGGTGTCGGCCGACGGGCGCATCGCCGTCACCGGCGGCGACTCGACCGACAAGACGCTGCGGGTGTGGGACTTAGCCACCAAGACGTGCCTGCACGCCCTGACCGGTCACACCGAAGGGATCCGCTCGGTCGTGCTCAGCGCCGACGCGACGGTTGCCGTAACGGGCGGCGACGACGCGGCGGTGCGGGTATGGGCGCTGGATTGGGACTACGAGTTCGGCGCCGGCGACTCGCCCGGCGCGGAGCCATTGGGTTGGATGCGGCGCGACTGGCGGCCACCATCTGGCGAGCCCGGCTGAATATGGTTGAGCCGCAACCTATACCGGTGTCACAGGCGTGTTATCGGGTCGTGCCGGTGTACTGACGTAGCCGGGGGAGGCTCCAGTGCCGCCAGGCCATGTCGATTCCGGCGGCCAGCAGGCGCCCGGGCACCCAGGGTGGGGTATCGAAAGCCATGACGTATTCCAGGAGTGTGCCGCCGCCTGGGGCGGGGGTGAGTTCGAGGCGGCCGTGGTGGTTACGGACCGGGCCGCGGATGGTGCGGTATTCGATCAATCGTGGTGGCCGGCGGGTGACGATCTCTTCCTGGATCGGCCAGATGCCCAGCGCTCGCTGAGCGCGGACCGCGCGCAGGCCCTCGGGTTCGGCGGGGTCCACCGCATCGCGCACCCGGGTCTGGCGCACCGGCCAGAGTTCCGACCAGCGGCGGGTGAGGACGAGGAAGACTTGCTCGGGCGGGGCGTCGAGTTCGACGGCGTAGTGCAGCCGATGAGGACCCCCCGAAACGGTGGGGACGGTGGGGACGGTGGGGTGAGCGTCCGCCGGCGCCGGATCACCGCGGCGCATGGTCAGCCAGTCGGATATGAACGGAAATACATCCGTGGTGGCGGCGGGGTGCAGCAGCGGGGATTCGTGGGAGTAGTTGCGGGCGAATCCGTACCGGCGTGCGGTTGACTGCACCCGCCGGTCGGGACCGGTGAACGACTGCGCGAGCCGGGCGCACCGGGCGGCGGGGGTCACCACGTCGCGCGGAGCGGTCAACGCGAGCACCGGCACGTCGATGGCACCGAGCGCGGCCGACAGCGAGCCGCGGGCGCGTTCGGCGGCCCCCCAGGAGATCGCGTCTGCGAAGGCGGCCACGGGTTCGTCCTCCGGGCCGAGCCGCAGCAGCCGCGCCGGAAACACCCCGCGCCATATGCGAGCGCGCACGGTCGCGGCGACGAGCGGATTGGCCAGCAGCGGGATATCGACGGCCGCGTTGACCAGGACCAGTCCCGCGACCTGCGAACGCTGCATCGTCTCGGCGACAGCGCGGGCGAGCGCCACACCGCCGAAGGAATGACCGACCCAGTACGCCGCGCGGCCGGTCTGGACCGCGACGAGTTCTTGAACGGCCGGCAGATCGACGCGCACCACCTCGTCCCACCCCGCGCGGACGCCGTCCGCCACCGCCACCCCGCCGGTTGCGCGCCGCTCGACAATCCATGGGTCGAACCCGGCGGCGGCCAGCATCTCGGCCAGCCCGCCCCCGCGTGGCCATAGATACAGGCGGCGGTTGTCGAACATTCCGGGAACCAGTACGACGGGCACGCCGCTACCCGCGCCGATGCGCGTCACCCGGAACCGCCCGCCGTCGGGGGCGGTCATCACCGTCGCCCGCACCCTGTGCTGCGGACGCTCCTCATCGGTCCAATGCGTGGGCACTGAGAGTTTCGTCATCGCTGTCTGGATCGGCCGCTATCCGTCGCCGCTGATCGGCGATGTCACCGGGGCCGCCGCGCCTACTTCAACCAACCCGACGTTCCATCATCCGCGTTGAGGTACCCGCTGGTCTGGATGCCGAAGTTTGCTGTGCCCGTGACAAACGAGCCCGTGTTGAACTGGCCCGAGGCATTCATTCCGACGTTGACGAAGCCCGACAAGAAGCCGCTGCCCGAGTTCCTGAAGCCCGACATGAAGTCGCCCAAGTTGATGACACCCGCGTCGTGGTTCGCCTCGTTCTCGAGGCCCGAGCTACCGGTCACATTTGCCTCGTGGAAATCTTCATCAAAGCCCGAGTTACCGGTGCCGTTGTTGGCGTAACCCGAGTTACCCGAGCCCGAGTTACTCCAGCCCGAGTTCACCACACCAACGGGTGTCCCGCTTTGCCCCAAGCCGGTGTTGAGATTGCCAGAGTTGAGGGCGCCCGTATTGGTGTCGCCCGAGTTCCAGAAGCCAGTGTTTACGTCACCCGAGTTAAAGCTCCATGTGTTTGTGTTGCCGGAGTTCCAGCTGCCGGAGTTCGTGTCGCCCGAGTTGAAAAATCCGAAGTTGCCCTTACCCGAGTCTGCGATGCCGGTATCGATAGTTCCCGAGTTCCACAGCCCCGTGCTGGTGCTCCCCGAGTTGAAGAAGCCCGAATCGGTGGAGCCCGAGTTTCCGAAGCCGGTGCTGTATTGGCCTGAGTTTCCAAAGCCCGTGCTGAGTAGGCCCGAATTCCCGAAACCCGATGTACGGAAACCCGAGCTGCCGAATTCCACGCTTGCGAGCCCGGCTCCAGTTCCTGAATTCCCGATGCCGAGGTTTCCGTCGCCCGAGTTGAAGAAGCCGATGTTATTGTTACCCGAGTTTCCGAAGCCCATGTTTCCGCTGCCGGAGTTCCAGGCGCCGAAGCCCACCTGATTGTCGCCCGTCAGGCCAAATCCGATGTCGTTGCTGCCGTGGTTGCCAAATCCCCAGTTGTTGCTACCCAGGTTCCCGAAGCCGAAATTATTGCTGCCAAAATTTCCGCTGCCAACGTTGCCGGATCCGGTATTCCCGTTACCGAGGTTCCCCGAGCCCGTGTTTCCAAAGCCAAAGTTCGTGCTGCCAATGTTTCCGCTGCCGAAGTTTGTGCTGCCCGTGTTTCCGTTGCCGAGGTTTGTGTTGCCGGTGTTCCCGCTGCCCACGTTCGTCTGGCCGGTGTTTCCGCCGCCAATGTTGTAGTTGCCTGCGCTGCCACCCGGTCCCGAGTTTCCGCTGCCAAGGTTTCCGCTGCCAATATTGCCGCTGCCGATGTTGCCGTTGCCCGTGTTTCCGCTGCCCACGTTGTAGCTGCCGTGGTTTCCGCTGCCCGGGTTGAGGCTGCCGGTGTTTCCGCTGCCGAGGTTCGCGTCACCTTTGTTTCCGGAGCCGAGGTTGAAGCCGCCGCTGTTGCCCAATCCCAGATTGATGCCGGGCAGGCTGGCCAGGCCGCTGGCCAGGCTGGACGGACTCGGCAGGCTGGACGGGCCGGCCAGGCTGGGCAGGCCGGGCAGCTTCGCCAGCAGTTGCTGCCACGGCGTCAGTTGGCCGGCGGCCACCGAGGCGCCGGCGTGATAGCCCGACATCGCGGCAACGTTCTGCGCCCACATCCGCTCGTAGTCGGCTTCAACATTGGCGATCGCCGGAAAATTCTGCCCGAACAGGTTGGCGGCCACCAGCTTTATCAGGCCGGTGCGGTTGCCGGCAACCAGGGTCGGGGGCACCGTCGCGGCGAAGGCGGCCTCGAAGGCGGCCATCGTCGACCTCGCCTGCGCCGCCGCCAGCCCGGCGTGTGAGGCCGCCGCATTCAACACGCCTACGTAGGGGGCGGCCGCGGCCGCCATCGCCGTCGAGGCCGCGCCCTGCCACGACCCACCGGCCAGACCGGAGGTCACCGAGTGGAACGCGCCTGCCGTCGACTGCAATTCGGCGGCCAAATCGTCCCAGGCCGCCGCCGCGGCCAGCATCGGCCCCGACCCGGCACCGGAATACATGCGTGCTGAATTGATCTCCGGGGGCAACACCGAGAAATTCATCGGAGCGGTCCTTTCCTGAGCTGACCATGGCGGCACGGAAGCCGAAGCTGCGCTATCTACGCGGTCACCATTGACACGCGGCGCGGCACGATTCGCACGGGACTCTATGACAACGGGGCGGCGTCGCGGCGCCTTTTACCGAACTCTGCCGCTCCACCGCTTTGCGGACACGCGCCGTCAATTGCCGGTCGCTGCGGGTGCCCGCCCATCGAGGGTGTTGCTGCGCGGCGGGAAATCGCGCCGGGCGTATTCCGCGCCCCGGACGCGCGGACGTACGCTCACCGATGTGATGTGAGCGGACCGAGCCGGTGGCAAGGAGAACGGAAATGACCTCAACCGAGCGCCCTACCACCATGTGCGAGGCATTCCAGCGCACCGCGGCGGTCGACCCGGACGCCGTCGCGCTGCGGACGCCGGGCGGAACCCAGGAATTGACCTGGCGGGAGTATGCGGGGCAGGTCCGCAAGGTTGCTGCCGGCCTGGCAGGGCTTGGGGTGAAGCGAGGTGACACGGTTTCGTTGATGATGGCCAACCGGATCGAGTTCTACCCGCTCGAGGTGGGTGCCCAACATGTCGGGGCCACTTCGTTTTCGGTGTATAACACGCTGCCCGCCGAGCAACTGGCCTACCTGTTCGACAACGCGGGCACCAAGGTGGCGATCTGCGAGGAGCAGTACGTCGACCGCATTCGCGCCAGCGGTGCGCCCATCGAGCACATCGTCTGCGTCGACGGTTCCCCGGCCGGCACGTTGAGCGTGGACGAACTGTACGCGGCCGGCTCCGCGGATTTCGACTTCGAGTCGGCCTGGCGGGCAGTGCAACCCGACGACGTCGTCACCCTCATCTACACATCCGGTACCACCGGAAACCCCAAGGGCGTGGAGATGACCCACACCAACCTGCTGTTCGAGGGATACGGCCTGGACGCCGTGTTCGGAATCCAATTCGGTGACCGCGTCACATCGTTTCTGCCGTCGGCGCACATCGCCGACCGGATGACCGGCCTGTACATCCAGGAGATGTTCGGCACCCAGGTCACCGTGGTGACGGACGGCCGCGCGATCGCGGCGGCGCTGCCCGACGTGCGGCCCACGGTGTGGGGTGCGGTGCCGCGGGTATGGGAAAAACTGAAGTCCGCAATCGAATTCACGGTCGGCCACGAGCAGGACGAAGCCAAGCGGCAGGCCATTGAATGGGCGATGTCGGTGGCCGAAAAACGCGCCGCGGCCCTGCTCTCCGGTGCAGCCCTGTCGGATGACGCGGCGGCGGAATGGGCCAAGGCCGACGAGCTGGTGTTGTCGAAGATGCGGGAGCGGCTCGGCTTCGGTGAGCTCCGATGGGCGATTTCCGGTGCAGCGCCGATCCCGAAGGAGACGCTGGCGTTTTTCGCCGGCATCGGCATCCCGATCGCCGAGGTGTGGGGAATGTCGGAGCTGAGTGCGGCCGCCACCGCCAGCCATCCCCGCGAGGCGCGTCTGGGCACCGTCGGCAAGCTGCTCCCCGGGCTGGAAGGCAAGATCGCCGACGACGGGGAGTACCTGGTCCGCGGTCCGCTGGTGATGAAGGGCTATCGCAAGGAACCGGCCAAGACCGCGGAGGCGATCGATGCCGACGGCTGGCTGCACACCGGCGACATCTTCGACGTCGACACCGAGGGCTATTTGCGGGTGATCGACCGCAAGAAGGAGTTGATCATCAGCGCGGCCGGAAAGAACATGTCGCCGGCCAACATTGAGAACACCATCCTGGCCGCGTGCCCGATGGTCGGCGTGATGATCGCGATCGGCGACGGACGTCCCTACAACACCGCGCTGTTGGTCTTCGACGCCGATTCGGTTGGCCCGTATGCGGCCCAGCGCGGCCTGGACGCCTCTCCCGTGGCCCTGGCCGCCGACGCGGAAGTGATCGCCCGGATCGCCGCCGGGGTGGCCGAGGGCAACGAAAAGCTCTCGCGCGTGGAGCAGATCAAGCGCTTTCGCGTCTTGCCCACGTTGTGGGAGCCGGGCGGTGACGAGATAACGCTGACGATGAAACTCAAGCGCAAGCCGATCGCCACGAAATACGCCGACGAGATCGAGGAACTCTATGGGGTCGAACTGCATCCGGAGGTCCACGAACCCGCCACCGCTGCAACGGTGCAACCGGCGTGAGGCGAGGACCGGCGGCGACCACCCGCGAGCTCGGTCGGGTGCGGGTGCGAAAGCTACTGCAGGGCGCCGGAATTGTTGACGAATCGGTGACGCCGTTGTCGACCGATCCTGCTGAGGTTGTCCAGCTGCTCGGCGCGCCGTGGTATGAGGAGCGGCTGGCCAGGCTGGCCAAGGAGCTTGGGCGCGAACCGGATAGTGTGCGCGCCGAGGCCGCGGGCTACCTGCGCGAGATGGCGCCCTCGCTGGACGAGCGGGCGCTGCACGCCTGGGGCGGCTTCAGTCGCTGGCTCATGCGGGCCTATGACGTGCTCATCGACGAGGACCAGATCGCGCAGCTGCGCAAGCTGGATCGCAAGTCGACGTTGGCGTTCGCGTTTTCTCATCGCTCATATCTGGACGGCATGTTGCTACCCGAGGTGATTGCGGCCCACCGGCTCAGGCCGGCTCTGACCTTCGGTGGGTCGAACATGAACTTCTTCCCGCTGGGCGCCTGGGCCAAGCGGACCGGGACCATCTTCATCCGGCGTCAGACCAGAGATATTCCCGTCTACCGCTTCGTGTTACGCGCCTACACCGCGCAGCTGGTACAGAACCACGCCAACCTCACCTGGTCGATAGAAGGCGGCAGGACCAGAACCGGCAAGCTGCGACCTCCGGTGTTCGGGATCCTGCGCTACATCACCGATGCCGTCGACGAAATCGACGGTCCCGAAGTGTATTTGGTGCCGACCTCCATCGTGTACGACCAGCTGCACGAGGTGGAAGCCATGACCACCGAGGCCTACGGCGCCGTGAAACGGCCCGAAGACTTTCGCTTCATGATGCGGCTGGCCCGGCAGCAGGGCCAACGGCTGGGCCGGGCGTACCTCGACTTCGGCGAACCGCTGCCGTTGCGCAAGCGTCTCGCTGAACTGCGCGCCTTGGATACCTCGGAATCGGGGACCGGGACCGTCATCGAACGCATCGCACTGGATGTGGAGCACCGGATCAACCGCGCTACACCGGTTACCCCCATCGCGGTGGTGAGTCTTGCGCTGCTGGGCGCGGACCGCTCGTTGTCCATCAGCGAGGTGCTGGCCACCGTGCGACCGTTGGCGAGTTACATCGCGGCCCGGAACTGGACCGTGGCCGGTGCCGCCGACCTGACGAATCGCTCGACGATCCGTTGGACGCTGCACCAGCTGGTCGCTTCCGGTGTGCTGAGCGTGTATGACGCCGGCACCGAGGCGGTCTGGGGGATCAGCGCGGAGCAGCATCTGGTCGCCGCGTTCTACCGCAACACCGCGATCCACATCCTGGTCGACCGCGCCATTGCCGAGACGGCGTTGCTGGCCGCGGCAGAAACTGCGGAAACCGCAGAGGCTTCAGAGGACGGCTCGGTGCTGCCGGTGACCGTGCGGGACGAGGCGCTGCGTCTTCGCGAGCTGCTGAAGTTCGAGTTCCTGTTCTCGGCGCGCGCGCAGTTCGAGAAGGACCTGGCGGACGAAGTACGTCTGATCGGGCCGGTAGAAGACACCACCAAGTCCACCGCCGCCAAAGTCCGTCGGCTGTTGGAACAGGCCGATCTGCTGCTGGCGCATCTGGTTTTGCGCCCGTTTCTGGACGCGTACCACATCGTCGCCGACCGGCTGGCCGCCTATGAGGACGTGACGTTCGACGAGGCGGCGTTCCTGGCGGAGTGCCTGGAGGTGGGCAAGCAGTGGGAGTTGCAGCGCCGGATCGCCAGCGCCGAGTCCAGGTCGATGGAACTGTTCAAGACCGCGTTGCGGCTGGCGCGGTACCGCGAGCTGATCGACGGCTTCGATGACCCGGCCATCGCCGAACGCCGGCGGCAGTTCGCCGACGAGATCGCGACCGCCGCCCGACGGGTCAACACGATCGCCGAACTCGCCAGGTCGCGCTAGAGCGGCGACCTACCGCGCGGGCGGTTGCGCCTGCACCTTGAGCGCTGACCCGACCACGATCGCAACTGCGGCGCCGCCCAGCACCGACGGTGCCGCGCTGGCGGTAAACACCCCGACCAGCAGCAACGTGGCCAACCCTGCGATCACGGCGAACAGCTTGTGCCGAGGCCAGGGAACGCCCGCTACGAGCACGTCTGTCGTGAGCATCGGGGCAACCATAGCTTTAAGCCTAACCCTGGCTCAGTTTTTCGGGTATCCGAAAAATCGAATATGGGTGAGCTCATAGTTGCGGGCCCGGCCGTTAACCGGCTGACCGTAGAGTTGTGGCCATGCCACTGACAGGTGAATATGCGCCCAGCCCCTGGGATTGGTCCCGCGAACAGGCCGACAAGTACGCCGAATCCGGCGGAAGCGAGGCCGCGGACATGAAGGGCATGCCCATCATCCTGCTGACCACGATCGGGGCCAAAAGCGGCAAGCTCCGCAAGACGCCGTTGATGCGGGTCGAGCACGACGGCGAGTATGCGATCGTCGCCTCGCTCGGTGGTGCCCCGAAAAACCCCGTCTGGTACCACAACGTCGTTAAGAACCCGCGGGTCGAGCTGCAAGACGGCGCCGTCACCCGCGATTACGACGCCCGCGATGTCTTCGACGACGAGAAGGCCACCTGGTGGGAGCGTGCCGTGGCGGCCTACCCCGACTACGCCGACTACCAGAAAAAGACCGAACGCCAGATTCCGGTGTTCGTGCTGACGCCGGTGAGTTGAGTTGGCGGTCGTGCGGCATGGCACCATGGACCGGTGTTCGCCGAACTGAGCCAGACCTCGGATAGCTTCCCGCTGTCCGCGGCTGACATCGACGGCGCGGCGAAGCGCATCGCCTCGGTCGTCACTCCGACCCCGCTGCAGCTGAGCGATCGGCTGTCCGCGATCACCGGCGCGCAGGTGTACCTCAAGCGGGAAGACCTGCAGGTGGTGCGCTCCTACAAGCTGCGCGGCGCGTACAACCTGCTGGTGCAGCTTGCCGACGAGGAGCTGGCCGCCGGCGTGGTGTGCTGTTCGGCGGGCAACCACGCGCAGGGTTTCGCATATGCGTGCCGGGCGCTGGGGGTGCACGGCCGTGTCTATGTGCCCGCCAAGACACCCAAACAGAAGTGCGACCGGATCCGCTATCACGGCCGGGAGTTCATCGAGCTGATCGTCGGCGGGTCGAGCTACGACCTTGCCGCCGAGGCCGCGCTGGCCGACGTCGAACGCAGCGGTGCCACGCTGGTTCACCCGTACGACGATGTGCGCACCATCGCCGGCCAGGGCACCATCGCCGTCGAATTGGTCGACGAACTCGACAAGCTTGGCATCGGCGAGCCCGACCTGGTGGTGGTCCCGGTGGGAGGTGGTGGCTGCATCGCCGGCATCACCACTTATCTGGCCGAGCGGACGAGCAACACCGCGGTGCTCGGCATCGAGCCGGCCGGTGCCGCCGCGATGATGGCCGCGCTGGCCGCGGGTGAGCCGGTGACGCTGGAGCACGTGGACCAGTTCGTGGACGGTGCGGCGGTGCGGCGGGCGGGCACGCTGACCCACGCCGCCCTGGCCGCCGCCGGCGACATGGTGTCGATCAGCACCGTCGACGAGGGCGCGGTGTGTACGGCGATGCTCGACCTGTATCAAAACGAGGGCATCGTAGCCGAGCCCGCGGGCGCGCTGTCTGTCGCCGGCCTGCTAGAGACCGATATCGAGCCCGGGTCGAACGTGGTGTGCCTGATTTCGGGCGGCAACAACGACGTATCGCGCTACGGCGAGGTGCTGGAGCGCTCGCTGGTTCACCTGGGCCTCAAGCACTACTTCCTGGTGGACTTCCCGCAGGAGCCCGGTGCGCTGCGCCGGTTCCTCGCGGAGGTGCTCGGCCCCAATGACGACATAACCCTGTTCGAGTACGTCAAGCGCAATAACCGCGAGACCGGCGAGGCGCTGGTCGGCGTCCAGCTGGGGTCGGCCGCGGACCTCGACAGCCTGCTGGCCCGGATGCGGGCGACGGAGATTCACGTCGAAAGCCTGCGCCCCGATTCCCCGGCCTACCGCTACCTGTTGTTGTAGGGGCCTGCTGTAGGGGCCCGGCGCGCTGTCAACGCGTGTAGCGAGTGACATACTCCGGCGCCGGGATGGTGGGATCGAGGTCGTCGGCCGGCACCGGTGTTCCGGCCGTCAGGCCTAACGGCAGCACGCCGGCCCAGTGCGGCAGCGCAAGGTCTTCGGGTTCGTCGGCCACGCCGCCGGTGCGCACCTTGGCCGAGACTTCGACGAGATCGAGCGCGAGCACCGCAGTCGCGGCCAGCTCGCGGGCATTCGGCGCGCGGCAGTCGTCGGCACGACCCGCCGCAGCGTGATCGATCAGGCAGTGCAGCGCCCGCAGCTTCTCCTCGGGATCCTCGACAACGCGCGCGTCGCCCACCGCGACCACCGACCTGTAGACCAGGGAATGATGCAGCGCCGAACGGGCCAGCACCAGGCCGTCGACGAGCGTGGCGGTCACGCAGACGGGCAGGCCCGCCCCTGCCTTGGCCGCGAGCATTGGGCCGCTGCCGGTGGAGCCGTGCAGGTAGAGGGTCTCGCCGAGGCGGGCGTGGGTCGTCGGCAAAACCACCGGTCGACCATCGCTGACGTAGCCGAGGTGGCAGATCAGCGCCTCGTCCAGGATGCGGTGGACGGTGTCCCGGTCGTAACGAGCGCGCTCTCGGTACCGGGTCGGCGTCGTCCGCGGGGTGGGGTGGTATGCGGTTTCCAACGGATTGCCCTCTGATTTGTAATAGTACATAATTGTATGCGTGCCAGTACAATACATGATAACGGGGACCGGCGCAGAGTCCATAGCCGCCAACATCGAAGAGGCCATCTCGCGGGGCGCCCTGGCACCCGGCGACGGGTTGCCTCCGGTCCGGCAACTGGCCGCTCAGCTCGGAGTCAACGCCAACACCGCCGCGGCGGCCTATCGGCTGCTGCGCGACCGTGGGGCCGTCGAAACCGCCGGGCGACGCGGCACTCGGGTGCGCCACCGGCCCGCGACCACCCCCCGGTCGCTGCTCGGTCTCGGCGTCCCCGCGGGTGCGCGCGACCTTTCCACCGGCAACCCGGATCCGGCGCTGCTGCCCATTGCGGCCGCCCGGTTGCCCACGCGCAATTCGGGGCCGAATTCCGGATCGCCGCTGCTCTACGGGGAGGCGCCGATGTTGCCCCAATTGGTCGACTACGCCCGCGCCGCGCTGACCGCGGACGGCGTCCCGGCCGATCATCTCGCGGTGACCAGTGGGGCGCTCGACGGCATCGAGCGGGCGCTGACCGCACACTTGCGTCCGGGGGATCGGGTGGCCGTCGAGGATCCGGGCTGGGCGAACCTGCTTGATCTTCTTGCAGCACTTGGACTTTCGGTCGAGCCGGTGCGGGTCGACGACGACGGGCCGCGGCCGGATGACCTGGCCCGGGCACTGAGCCGTGGCGTGCGGGCGCTGGTGGTCACCAATCGCGCGCAGAACCCGACCGGGGCGGCGCTCTCGGCGGATCGCGCCGACGCGCTGCGCGGTCTGTTGGCCGCCCGGGCCGACGACGTGCTGGTTGTCGAGGACGACCACTGCGCCGGCATATCCGGTGCGCCGCTGCACACGTTGGCGGGCTCGACCAGCAGTTGGGCTTTGGTGCGGTCCGCCTCCAAGGCCTACGGTCCCGACCTGCGGGTCGCCGTCCTCGCCGGAGACCACCGCACCGTCGAGCGGGTGCACGGACGGCTGCGGCTCGGGCCGGGCTGGGTGAGCCACCTGCTGCAGGATCTCGCGGTCAGCATGTGGTCGG
>CAVZTC010000015.1:0-187342 GCA_963778135.1 uncultured Actinomycetota bacterium
TTGGGCACTTGGCCGCCGGGCTGCCGGCGGCCGGCGTTCATAAGGCTTTCTTAAGTTTCCGTGGGCTCCCCTTAGGTTCCGCGCCCTCTGGGTGGGAACTCTCTGGAGTATGAATACCGAAAAGCAAACAAGACCGTGGCTTCGCCTGAGTGCTAGCGCACTGGCGGCTGGTGGCCTGGGCTTGTCCCTTCTCGGACTTGCCTCCGGTACTGCCAAGGCGGCGCCGCCTCCCGCGCCCGTGTACCACCATCACTGGTGCCCGGGCGACAACTGGGACCGGGGTTGGGGCAACAACCCGGGCTGGAATAGCTGCCATTACTGGGACGACAACTACGGGAATTACGGATCCCCGTCCGGCTACGGCGTCCCGCCATGGGCCGGCCCGCACCGGCGCCGCCGGTCTGGGCGCCTTGGGCGCAGGTCGTGTGGAACTCTCAGGCGAATGGTTGGGGGTACTGGAACGGCCCCGCATGGGTCCCGCTGTAACGGGCGGCCCCGCCGGATAGCACAATCTGAAAGCTAAATACCGATCTGAAAGCAGCAGTCGCGCAGCGGCAATGGAGTCGCCGCGCGACTCCTTTCTCTCACTGTCGCGGCTGGCGCGCCCGTCGGTCCGGGGGCGGCCGCTTGGGCACTTAATCCGGGATCGCCACCGGCCAGTAGTCGTTCGACACGGTGCCGGCACCGATTTGCGAACTCTTCGGCGCCTGACACGTCCGAAGGTGGTCAGCGGCGTGCGTGTTCTGGCGAGCGTCGCGGGGCAAAAGGTGCGGTGGCCTCAGCGCCATCGGCCTCGTGCTGACCGCGTTGCTGGAATTGGCCATCGCGGCTAACCAGATTGTGGCGCGCCGCAAGCTGGTGGTCGCCATATTTGCTCCGCAACCTGACAAGACCGGTCGACACCCGAAACGACTCCCGATCATTCGATTGCCATTGGCGCTGTGCGCCAAGCGTGGCGCGCGTGGTCCGGCGCGGATCTGATTCGCGCGGCCGGCCATTCCGACAATCGCATCCGCCTCATTCGTCACGCATCGGCGTGGGTTGTCGATCGTGTCGGTGGTCGTCGGTACTGTCCAGCCGAACCAAGCACCTACCGGGTCGTGGGAAGGCCGCATGAGTATCACGATCGGCGCCGACGAGGCGTCCGCACCAGAACTGTCCGCCTACCTGCCATTGCTGGCTCGGCTGCGCAATTGCGCACGGCCGCAGCAGGATTGGTCCGCGATTGTCGATGACGCGGTCAAGGTTTGGGCACGGCCGGGGTTCGATACCTTCCTTGCGACACCGCGGTTGCGGTTCGAGCCGTTCGACTATCAGCTGCAGACCGCGCGGACCGTGCTGCGCCGGATGCGCGGCCGGGGCATCCTGGCCGACGAGGTCGGGCTCGGCAAGACGATCGAGGCCGGGCTGGTGCTGTCCGAGCTGCGCATGCGCGGGCTCGCAGACCAAGCGCTGGTGGTCGTGCCGGCAGGACTTGTCGACCAATGGCGTGACGAACTGGAGCGGAAGTTCGGGCTGCCCACCACGATCGCCCGACCCGGGTCGACGCCCGCCTGCGAGATCGGGATGGATCGGCCGGTCACCCTCGCGTCGCTGGCCGCCGCGCGCCGCGATCCACTGCTGGGCGAGCTGACCGACACCAACTGGGACGTGGTGATCTTCGACGAGGCACACCGGCTGCGCAACCCACGCAGCGCGTCGGGCAAGCTCGCCCGTGGGTTGCGCGCGCGTTACCTGCTGATGCTCACCGCGACGCCGGTGGAGAACAAGCTGTCGGACCTCTACCAACTGGTCAGCCTGGTCGCGCCCGGACTGCTCGGCACACCCGCCGAGTTCCGCGCCAAACACGGCGCGGCATCGGTCGAATCGAGACCGCGCAACCTCGAGGAGCTACGCGCACGGACTAACGAAGTGATGGTCAGACATCGCCGCAGCGAGGTTGCCGTGATGCTGCCGCCGCGCCTGGCCGAGACGATCCTGGTGACGCCCGGCATCGACGAGGCCGGCCTCTACGCCGACATCGTCCGGCGAGTCAGAGGAGCGGCGGCTGGGTCGGGACCAACCCGGCGGCCCTGCGTGGCCTGACCCGGCTGGCCGGCTCCAGCCCCGCGGCCGCCGCGCCGACGCTGGGCAAGCTCGGCTGGAGCGAACTCGCGGAACGGGCCCGAGCCATCCGGGATCCGGACAAGGTGCGGGTGCTCGTCGAACTCCTGCGCCGCCACGTCGACAAGGGCGAGAAGGTGCTGGTGTTCACCGGTTTTCGGCAGACATTGGATCTGCTCGCCGCTGCGGTCGAGCGTGCCGGGCTGCCGTCGGCGGTGTATCACGGCAGCCTCACCCGGAGGGACAAGGAGTCGGCGATCGCCGAATTCCGCGCCGAGACGCCGATACTGCTATCGACCGAGTCGGCGGGTGAGGGCCGTAACCTGCAGTTCTGCCATGTGATGGTGAACTTCGATTTGCCGTGGAACCCGATGCAGATCGAGCAGCGGCTCGGCCGGCTGCACCGGGTCGGGCAGGAACACGACGTGACGCTGACCAACCTGGTCTGCCGGGGCAGCATCGAGCAACGGATCATGCATGTGCTCGAAGCCAAGATCAACCTGTTCGAACTCGTCGTTGGTGAGCTCGACATGATCCTCGGCCGGGTCGACGACGACTTCGATTTCGAGAACGAGGTTTTCGATGCGTTCGCCGACGCCGTCGACGATGGCGAGTTCGAGCGGCGGCTCGAAGCCCTCGGCAATGCGCTCGCCGAGGCGAGGCGCGGCTATCTTCGGAGCAGGGAAGATGTCGACCTCCTGGTGGGAGAGGCGTCGTGACGAGAGCCGATGTGGGGCTGGACTTTTGGCTGCGGTATGTCGAAGCGAGCGGCGGACTCACCGAATTCGGCGGCGATACCACGCTGGTGATGCTGCCACCGGATCTACAGACAACGCTGGAGCTGCCGGAGGTGCTGCGGATCACCGCCGATCCTGATGTCGCTCGCGAGGACGGTGCGACCTTGCTGTCGGCCGGACATCCCGCGCTGGGTCGCTCCGCCGACGAGGTGCTGGCGGCCGGCGACGTCGCCGCGATGGCCGTCCCGGTGGCCGCCACGCCGCCACCCCCGGCCGAGCACCTGCAAGGGATGGCGCGCAACCAGTTCACCGTTGGATCACGGACGGATCGACGCCGCGGGCGCGCCGACCCGGTCGGTCCGCGCCATTCTCCGGGTCGGGGCGCTGGTCGACTTCACGCTATCCAGCGACGATCACTACCAGGAATGCACCGAATGCTGGGTGGATGTGCAGTCGCGACGTCAGCTCCCAACCCACGTCAGCTTGAAACTCGCCGCCTTGCCGACGGTGCCGACAGATGGTTCGCTGGCGATCGCCGGCCTGACGGGCCTGACGGGGGCGATCGGATGCGCGGACCGGGTCATCGAGCAGTGTGCCGAGCGGCGGCGGTCCGAACTCGGTGACGACGTGGCCAAGGCGCGCGACGCCGAGCTTGAACGGGTCGAGGCCTACTACCGCGACGCGCTCGCGACGCTCGAGCGTCGGCGAGCCCAAGCACCCGCCGATCGCTGGGGGCTGCTCGATGCGCGTGCCGACAGCGTGCGCAGCGAGCGTGCCCGGCGGATCGGCGAAACTCGGGAGAAGTACAAGGCGAGCCACCAGGTCCGGCCCTACCGACTGCACGTCTACGAGGTGCCGGTATGGCGAGTGCCGGTCGACGTCCGCCGCGGCGAACGGCGGTACCCGCTGACACTCGACTGGCTCATCCCCCTGGCGCGTTTCGCCGACATCGCCTGCCCACACTGCGGTGCCGATGAGCGACTGGTCGCGACGAAGGCGTGGCTCGGGTGTGCCGGCTGCGCTCCTCGACCGACCATCCGGCTCGCGCCCGAGCCCACGAGACCGCCGGCTCAGCCCAAGTTCGAGCCAACCCCCAAGGCCAAAGAGACCGTCCCGCAACGGGCGACGCCGAGGCCGCACTTGTCATCGGCGCGCGTCGATCCGGGCCCGACGCCGGCTAAGCTCGACAAACTCGGCGACAAGCTGACGGGGAAGCTGTGGGAGGCGGTGGTCGGGAACGACCGGCGACTGGCGCGTATCTGTGCACCGGATTCGCCTGCGGCGGCGGCGATCCTGCTATACGGTCCGTCCGGCGCCTCCTGGGCGATCGGGATCCCGCCGACCGAAAAGCTGGCTGTGGTCGCCTGCGCCGCAACGGCGTCGTCGGGCCTACGCCACGCTTCCAACGGCTACGTGGAAACGGCGGCGGGACATCGCTTTCCGTTCCTGCTACGGTGGCAAGCGCCGGGCGGCACAGGATGGGTCGATGAGATCCTGCCCTACGACCGGCAGGTTGAGCCGGCGCACTTGAGCCGGTGGGTGCTCGGACCCGGCAGGACGGGTGTGCATTCGCCACCGCAGCCGAGGATCCCGCTCGGCCCTGTCGGCGAACTGCTGTGGCGGCGCGTGACTCCCGCGTTTGGCCTGCCAGGTGTTCTGCGCTGCCTTGCGGCGCTCTGGCGACTGCCCTACGAGGACGTCTTCATCGAATCGCACGGCCCCGCGGCGGTCGCGGCCACCATTGAACGCATGGTGTGCCAACGAGCGAATCTGACAACCGGACACTTCGCCGACATAGCCGCCGCCTACCGCGTCGACGATGCCGCGGTGCGCGCCGCCGACGCCGACCTGCAAAAGTGCCTCCGACTCGGTCCGACGAGGTGGTGGTAGCGGATCTTCCGGGGTCAGTCGGCGCACGGCCCGTCAGCGTTAGCGACCCGTCAAGACGTCCAACCTCGAAGCTGGGCCGCCGCAACGCCATAGTCGTCGGCAACGGCTCGGAATGCCCGCGGCTTGAAGGCGGCGGCGCCCGTGTAGCACTTCGGCTTTCGTGACCCGGACATAGGGTAATCGCTGCCGCCGACACCATCGCCATCATGGTTTCCGCCTCCTCGTGCTTGCGGTGCGGTGGCTCGCAGCTCCGCGCACATTGCGGGCTGCGCCAGGGCGCATTTCACGAAACGCACTCAACATCAGCCGCGCTCAACTCCGCTTGGTCACCGTCGTGGCGGAACGGGTTTCGGTTGCCGGTGGGGCGCTCAGCAGCCGCGCAGCGAGGGTTTGTCAATCTTGCCGACGGCGTTCTTGGGAAGCGTACCGATCACCGTAATCTGCACCGGTAGTGTGTATTTCGACACCTGGCCGCGCAAGATAGGCATCGATCGCATCGGTTCTCAGTGTGGCGCCCGGGTACGTCGAGACGGACAGCACCGGCACCTCGGCGTAGACAGGGTGCGCCCGGCCGACGACCGCGTCCTCGGCGATCTGGGGCAGTTCGTCTGTGACAGCTTCGATCTCGCGGGGGTAAGTGTTCTCACCGCCACGACCGATCGTGTCCTTGGTGCGGTCGACGAGTACGAGGTAGCCGTCCTCGTGAAAGTGGCCGATATCGCCGGTATGCGACATGACCACTGGCACGGCCTCGAGGAACTCGCTGCTGTCGAGATCGGCGTCGTCGTCGCCAACGGCAGGCCCGATGGATCGTCCGCTGCGCGCAGATCCGGCTAGGTTTCGGCTAGGTTGGCAATCTCATGTGATCGGCTCCTCACCGTCGACGGCCGGCACTGCCAAAGCCTCAGCAACCGCGCGGTAGGCGTGCCGGTTAAATGCCAGGCCGAAGTGGGTCCCGCGCACCGCCACGCACGTCGCGTAATCAGCGATACACGACTGCCAGCGCACCACTCCGTCGTTGCGCGAATAAATTGATGTGAATCGGACACCGGCAGGGAACGGTGCGGTGAAACCGGCCGCGTAGGCACAGGTGCATTGCAGGGTCAGGCATCCGCGCTCGGATCGTGCGGGATCGCAACCGGCCAAGGCGCCGCGCGTGAGCGCGGCGCCCCCTTTGGCCAACATCGAGACGTCAAGTGGATCCTCTACCCCGGCGCCCATCGTGACGATGTGGGAAACCCGATCGGGATAGCGTGCCGCGAGGGATCTGGCGTAGTGGCCGCCACGGCTGTGCCCGACGATGGCCATGCGCCGGCCGCCCGTCGAGTACTCGCGGTCGATGACGCGGACCATTCGCTCATCGAAGCTGTCGCCGCACCCTGAATTGAACCGTATGCCGCTGGCAACCGGGTGGTAGCCGATGCGCCTCAGAAATCGGGCTAGCAGCCCCAATGTGCTGTCGGAAGCAAGGAAGCCGGGAAGCAGCAGCACACTGCGGCCGTCACCGCGGGGTACGCCACGTCCCCGCAATACGGGGTCGGTGAGCAATCGTGCCAATTCGCCAGGAGACCCGCATTCGCGCAGCGGATGACCGAACCAGAAGCCGTCGACTCGGGTCGCAGCGAGGTTGGTGCCGGTTGTGTCCGGCATCCGTGCCATTGCCCTCACCGCGCGGCGCCATCCGCGGGATCGACAACGCGCTGCTCGCGGCGCCCTGTGCAGCCGCGACGTGTCGCCGTCGCGTCGGCGAATACGAGATCAGACACGCCATGATCGATTCCGCGGCACGTCACGGTGGGTCCGAAGACAGCACGATTCCGAGAGCCATTTCTGGACGATAGCCCAGTTCAAGCCGCTAGAACAAGACCGAATCCGAATTCAATATCGGTGTATGTTCTGGTAATCTGAGCGTGCGGTTCCTCCACGACATCAGCACTGCGGGCGCTGGAAGCCGGGGGCCTAGACGACGGGATCGACACGGTGCTGGTGCAAACCCCAAAGGCGCTTTTCACTTCTGAAGGGGACAACTGATGGCCACGGCGGAGATCCACGAGGTGCCTGCCGCGCTGACTCCGTTTTCACGGGCGGGGATCTCCCGCGACGAAAACGGCGTACCGCACTACGAAGCGCTGCCGACGTCGCTGCTGGAAGTGTTAGAGAGGCATGTCACTGACCGCCCCGACGCCGAGGCCGTGGTCGAACTGGGTGGCCAGCGCCTGACCTACCGCCAGTTGTGGGACCGCGCCGCGCGGGTCGCCGGCGGGTTGCGCATGGCCGGGCTGCAACGCGGGGCCCGGGTGGCCCTCCGCCATCCGGCTGGGCAGCCGACTGGGTGCTGGGGTTCTGGGGCACCGTCATGGCGGGTGGAATTCCGGTGGCGATCAACACCCAGCTCGGCCGCGCCCGAGGTGGGGTTCGTCGTCGAGGACAGCGATGCGCGTTTCGGAATGTCGGCCCAGACCTCCCTACCCGATGCCGAGCCCTACGTGGCCGATGACCTCACCCGTGGCGATTTCGCCGCATTGTTTTACACATCGGGAACCACGGGACAGCCGAAGGGTGTGCCGACCACCCACGAGGCGTTTTTGACCAATGCCGAGAACATCGCTCGCTGCCTCGACGTTCCCCGTGACATCGGGGCCGAGCTGCGGACACTAATTGGTGTACCGCTGTTTCATGTGACGGGCTGCAACTCGCAACTGATCGCTGCGCCATATCTGGGCGGGACCTCGGTGATCATGCCGGCGTTGGATCTTCGCGCGATGCCGACTGTGCTTGCGCGGGAACGGATCACGCTGATGGTGACCGTGCCGGCGATCTACGCCCTGCTGCTTGGTCGATCCGACCTCACTGACGCCGACGTGTGGCCATCTCCGATGGGTGGGATACGGCGGCGCGCCGATCGCGACATCGCTGGTGGATGCGCTGCGGTCGAAGTTCGGCAACGCCGAGGTGTTCAATGGCTACGGGATGACCGAAACCTCCTCGTTGACCACCTTGCTGCCCGACCGCGACGCCCTTGGGCATGCCGATTCAGTCGGCTATGCCGTGCCATCGGTGGATATCGCGCTGAGGCCCGTCGGTGACGACACCACCACCGGGGAGTTGTTGGTGCGCGGGGCAAACGTCATGGGCGGCTACTGGAACCGCCCCGAAGCCACTGCCCAAACCATCACCGACGGCTGGCTGCGCACCGGAGACGTGATCAGGGTCGACGACGCCGGGCGCGTGCACATCATCGACCGGACGAAGGACATCATCAACCGCGGGGGTGAGAACGTCTCCAGTGTGGAGGTGGAACATGCACTCGCGACCGCCCCCGGTGTCGCCGAGGCCGCCGTGGTGGCGGTGCCGGATGCGGTGATGGGTGAAAAAGTCGGGGCGGTTCTCTTTGGCGGCGGCAAGCAGATCGTCATCGCCGACGTGCTGGCGCACTGCCGCGAACGGCTCGCGGACTTCAAAATTCCTCAGTACGTGAGCGTTTCGGATTGCCCGCTGCCTCGCAACGCCGCGGGCAAGCTGCTGAAGGCCACGTTGCGCGAACAGGTGCGGTGGGGACCGCCGTTGCGATGACCACCCGCACCGCAGACGGTCACGACGTGAGGCAAGCATTGCATCGGGCGGTGCGAGACCTGTTCGAGCAGAACGGATACGCGGGCACCCACATACGCGACATCACCGACAAGGCCGGGGTCGCCCTGTCGACGTTCTATGCGACTTATGGCTCCAAGAAGCAGGCCTGGAATGCCACCATGGGCAGCGCCGAGGAGACCACTGACGGCGAGGCGTCGCATGGCCGCGCGGCCCAAACGCGGGCGGCGCTGATCGCCGCGGCACGCGACGTCATCGAACGCGACGGCTATCATGCCGCGCGGATCACCGACATAGCCGATCAGGCGGGAACCGCCATCGGGTCGTTCTACCACCACTTTTCAGGCAAGCAAGCGGTATTCACCGCGGTCATGCACGACCATCTCGCGACGCTGCACAACACCGCCGGCACCAGTGGACGCGGCAACCGCGGCCGCGATACCGACGACACAGAGGTGCGAACGCGCGCTGAGCAGCGCGCACACGCCATCCAGCGCGTCAACGCTGCCATCGATCGCTACTTGGACGACTACCCCGGTCACACATCACTGTTGCTGCTACGCCTCGACGAGGCCATTGGAACCCACCCTGAACTCATCGAGTTGCGCCTTGCGGTACACCGCCATTTCGCCTCGGCGATTGCGACCAGTCTGCGGCGCTGGCAGGCAGCAGGCATCGCAGACGCGACGCTCGACGCCGACCATGCCGGAGACGCGTTGGCAGCCATGGTGGGCCACGCAACCAGAATCTGGCGGTTGTTCGGCAGCCCGCACGACCGGGATGTCGCGTCGCGAAACTTGGCGACCCTGTGGTGCAACGGAGTTGGCCTACGCAACCCAGAGTGATCGAACGCATCGCGGTGCCGGTCGTTCGGTATCAGGTTGTGAGCACTCCGCCGTCGACCGGCAAGGTTATGCCGGTGACATAGCTCGCGGCGTCGCTGGCGAGGAAGATCAGTGCGGCGGCGAGCTCGCATGCAGGCCGAGACGTCCGGCGAGGACGCGCGGGAGGATCTGTGTCTCGACGTGGTCGCGGTCCATGCTGTCGCTCATTTCGGACGCGAAGAAGCCGGGAGCGAGTGCGTTCACGCGAATTCCCTTGCGGGAGGTCCATTGCTGTGCAAGATCGCGGGTGAGGCCCATGAGGCCGGCCTTCGATGACGAGTATGCGGCTTGGGGCAGGCCAGTGGTGGTGAGTCCCAGCACACTGGCGATATTCACGATCGAACTGCCCGGGAGCATGATGCGTGCGCAAGCTTGTGCCATCCAGTAGCAGCCGTTGAGGTTGACCTCGATTACCGATCGGAACTGCTCGGGAGTTTCCTTGAGTGCGGGGATGGCGGTGCCCACTCCGGCATTGTTGACAAGAATGTCTACGCGCCCATAGGCGGTCATGGCAGCGTCGACGAGGGCCCTGCAATCGTCGGGGTCCGCGACGTTGGTGCGTACGGCAATCGCTTGGCGTCCGGTGTTTTCGACGAGGGTGCAGGTTTCTGCGAGGCGGTCCGCTCGGCGGGCACCTAGGGCCAGATCGGCGCCGGCCTCGGCGAGCGCAGCAGCGAATCCGACGCCCAGGCCGCTGGACGCGCCGGTCAAGATGGCGACCCGGCCGTCAAGCCGGAATCGGTCGAGGATGGTCATGGGTTCCTCCGCATATCCATGGATGTGTTGGTGGGGAAGGTGATTACGCGGCGCACGTATTCTCCCGGCGCGTCGCCCATTGCCGGGTAAGTGTGATTTCCCAGTCGGATGGGTGCCGGCCGCTTGGCGGGGGTGTGCCGCTCGATCCACGCGTTCCAGTGGTCCCACCAGCTGCCCTGGTTGTCGACCGAGCCGGCGAGCCAGGTCTGCGGATCGGTACCGCTGATTCCGCCGGTACGGTAGCTGGCTCGTGTGCTGCCCGGCGGTCTGGCGATCGCGATGGCGTGTCCGCCTCGTGCAAGCACGAACGTCACGTCGCCGCCGACCACCGCAACCGTCCGATAGCAGTTCTGCCACGGGGAGATGTGGTCGGTCGACGCGGCGAGGACGTAGGTATCGACGGTGATCTGTCCCGCGTCGATCGGCACCCCGTTGATACTGACTCCGCCGGGCCGGGTGAGTGTGTTCTCCAGCGCTGCCTCCATCAGCTGTGCGCCGAAGCGGGTGGCCAAATTTGTCTGGTCTGCCGCCCAGTAGAGCAGTCCCACGGCGGGTGGCGGCTTGCCGAGCAGGTAGTTGTGCACAGCGTTGGCCCAGATGCCTTCGGCAGGCCGGATCAGCGCGAACGACCACGCCGACTCCCGGGCGTCGAAGTACCCGTGTTTGATTGCACGACGTACTGCACGATCGACCTGCTTGCGGTCCAGATACGCCATGGCCGACGGGCCCCGGTGGTAGTCGAGGACGGCGATGGCGATGGTCAGTGTTGCCAGTATGTGTTGCTGCCCAATCGCGGCAAGGTATGCCGCGGTCATAAAGGCGAGCAGGCCGCCGCCGCACAGGCCCAGTAGATGGCTGGTGGTCGAGCCGCTGATGTCGGCGACCGTCTCTACCATCTCGATGGTGCTTAACACGTAGTCGTCGAAGCCGATGTCGGCGTGGCTGGCGTCGGGATTGACCCAGGACGCCACGAAAACGCTGCGGCCGCGGTCCAGCTCGGCGCGTATGACCGACTGCTCGGGCTCGAGGTCAACCAGGTAGTACTTGTTGACGGGTGACGAGACCAGCAGCACTGGGACCTCGTCGACCTCGTCGACACGCGGCTGATATTGGATAAGCTCGTAGATCCGGTTCCGCCGCACCACCTTTCCGGTTGTGGCGGCGATGTTTTCGCCGAAGCGGTAGGCCGACGGATCGACGCTGCTCGGCAACTTGGTGGGTAGGCGGAGGTCGGCGAAAAGGTTGTCCAAGCCCGCGCGCAGGCTCTTGCCGCCGGAGTCGATGAACTCCTTCCAGCAGGCCGGGTTCGTCAGCGGGTTATTGGTCGGCGCCGCCGCGGCCAGCACGTTGTCGATGAGCAGCCGAAGCCGTTCTCTGGTGCGCCAGTCGACATCGGCATCGTCGAGCGCGGCTTCGACCGTGTCGCAGCAAGCGAGGTAGGACAACGCCACGCCGTTCAGCAACGAGTTGTCCGCCCAGGCTCGGTCCTTGAAGCGGCTGTCCAATCGGCCGGGCGCTTCCGCTGGTTTGCCGCGTCCGATCCCGACCAGCTGAGTCGCGAGCTGCCCGATCCGCGATGCGACCGGTTTCGGGTGTCGGGCCACCGCCCACGCGAACCGGGTCAGCTCGGGAAGCGGAAGCAGACCACCGATTCCGGCGGAGGCCGCGTTCGCCATCACCGCCTCGAGGCCGCCGCCGGCGCCGCTGTAGGCGAGGGCATCCTCGGTGGGAGTTGTTGCGGTGGTGTCGGTCATCGCAGCGCGGCATCCCGTGGGTAAAGGAACTGGGACAGCAGCTGTGTCACGCGTACCTCACAGAGGTGCGTTGGGTGCCGAGATCTATGGCGCCGTTATCGGTCGCAATTGAGAGTTCCAAGGTGTCGCCGTGCTGCAGGTACTTCGGGTTGTGGGCCTCGCGCTCCAAGAAGGCCGTTAGTTCGGGTGGTTTGGGCGGCGCGCCCAGGGCCGTCCCGACCGGCGTGCCGGTCATGATCAGATCGCCGGTCCCCAACGGCTGGAATCGCGCCAGCGACTGCAACGCCTGCAGTGGTGGATAAATCATGTCGCCGCGGACGAGCATGTGTTGCCGCACTTCGCCGTTGACCTGCAAGTCGAGGCGCAGATCGCCGAAGCGGTTGAGCTCGTCGGCGTCGAGCAGTACCAAGGCCGGGCCGACCGGGGTGAATGTTGGATACGACTTGCCCTCGTAGAATTGGGTTTTCGTCAGCTGGACGTCGCGGGCCGAGACGTCGTTGGTCACGACCAGACCGGCGATAAAGTCGGTCAGGTTTGACTCGGTTATTTCGGTGCCCACCGGAACATCCCGGCCGATGACCAGACCGATCTCGATTTCGTAGTCGAGTAGCTTGACGTGTGGGGGCTTGACGATCTTGTCGAAGGGCCCGTTGATCGAGCCGGATGTCTTGCGAAAAAAGGTGAGCGGGACCGCTTTTGGATCCATGCCGGAGCCCTTGACGTGGGACGCGAAGTTCGTCATTTGCGCCACCACGCGGCAGGGGACGGTCACGGGCGAGATGAGGCGAAGGCCGTCGATGGGCACAAAGTGGGCGCTTCGTACGGCGGCGTCGATGGCCGTCCGGTCGGTCAGCAGCCCACCGGTGGTGGTTGCGACAGTGTCGATTCTGGCTGCACCATCTGCGGTTTGGACCCACCAGTCGTCGGTGGTTCGAAGGATCGAGGTGGTCATGGGTTGGCTACTTTCCGGGGCTGAGGGGCCCATCTCGAACCGTCGTTGCCGCGATGCGCGGCAAAAGCTCTGAAATGTCCTGATGGCTACGCAATCTCGGTGCCGATTCCGGGGGCCCTTATTGCGGGAGCCCTTGTTGCCCTCGGTCTCCCCTGAACTGGGTCGACCCAAGGTTGAGGGTGGAATCGAACGGATCGTCCGACGGTGAAGTTCTCGACTAGCGAACTGTTCCGGAGTCGCGCGAGTAGGTCGCATTGCGATTACCGGAATGTCAGTGCTTGTTCGCAACCCGCTTCTTTGAGGCTTGCGATGTCCTTGAATCCGCAGATCGCCAAGCACAGGTCCAGCTCGGCCAGGAAGGCTTTCAGGTAGTGGGTCAGGCTCTCGGTGCCGCCGTAGGAGAGGGCGTAGGCATAGGACCGCCCGATACCGACGGCTGTTGCGCCCAATGCCAACGCGATCACAGCGTCCGTGGCGCTGCGGATGCCGCCATCGAACATGACCGGAGTGGAACCCGCCGCCTCGACGACGCCGGGCAGCAGCTGGAGGGTTGGGATCCCCGAATTCGCCTGGCGGCCTCCGTGATTGGTGACATACAGCACGTCGGCGCCGTTATCAATCGCCAATCGGGCATCATCGGGGTGCTGAATCCCCTTTACCGCGATGGGAAGTTTGGTGTTGGAACGGATCCAACGAAGGTCTTCCCAGGCCAGCGGGACCGCAAAGATCGATGCGTAGTAGCGCAGGGTCGCCGCCGGATCTTCGTGTGGTGGCTTCGCGAGGTGTTTGGTGAAGTTTTCGTCGGAGTAATAGTTCTCCATGCAGAAGCCACGCGCCTGCGGGTAGTTTCCGATCGCGAGGTCAGCTGGCCGGTAGCCCAGCGTCCACGAGTCAACGGTCACCACCACGCTGGTGTATCCGCTGCGCGCAGCACGATCGAGGAAACTGGCCGCTAGCTCCCGATCTCCCGGCAGATACAGTTGGAAATAGCTTGGCGTGGACCCAGCGTGCTTGATGACGTCATCGAGGGGGGTTTGGGAGAACGTCGATAGCGTGAATGGCACGCCGGTTTCCGCTGATGCCTGGGCCGCGGCCACGTCTCCGTGAAAGTCCGGCGAGCACAAGCCGATCAGGCCTATCGGGGCCATGAACATCGGCGAGGGGAGATGGTTACCGAACAAGTTGATGGACAGGTTGCGCTCGGGCGGGCTGACCATCATTCGAGGAATGATCCCGTAACGCGAGTACGCATCGATATTGGCGCGCTGCGTGCGACCGTCGCCGGCCGCGGCCGAGACATACCGGTACACCCAGTCAGGCATCGCCTCAAAGGCTTTTCGCTCGATCGACTCAAAGTCGAACGGGAACCGCGAGCTTATACCTCGTACTGCGTCGCCATAGACGCTCCACTGCCAGTCCCCGAAGTTCTTTGTCATAGCGCTTCCTTCGTGTTTCGGGAATTACTGGTCGCAACGACCACTCACGATTTCCAGGGTTGTGAGAACGTTCACCCATGTCGATGTCCTGGGCGACAAAACCTAAGCGCTGACCTCTGTCCCGCCGCACACACCGGTCTCCCGTGCCCGGGTTTTCACAGGTGCCGTATCTAACGGCGCCGGCGCTCGGTGGTGATCCCGGTGTCGGCGGGGCGCCGCGAGGTCGTTGTGGGCGCTTTGATCGGCTAACGCACACCAGCGCCACTCCGAGACCAAGGTGTTCTGGAGCACTACGTCCCGCGCTCGACTTTTATGCCGGCGGCTAAAGACAATCCGCGAAGCGCTGAATAAGGCTGTGGGTATAACAACGGCGCGGCCTGCACCCAACATGCTCGAGCCCGCCTGCATATCCGAAAGCTCGAAACAAGGAGGCTCAGATGCCTGATGCGGCTACGGTTACGGAAAAGGCCGGGCTAACGGCGGCGGGAGTGGAGACATACCTCTCAGAGTTGTCCAACTGGGGCCGATGGGGCGACGATGACCGGATCGGGACACTCAATCTGATCACCGACGAGGTGAGACTTGCGGCGGCGTCCAGTATCCGGACCGGCCGGGCGATTTCGCTGTCCCGCCCGATCGACCCGCTCGACCCGGACCCGCTGGACTCGGGTTTTGCACTGGTGCAGCGTTTCATGACCCTGAACGAGGTTACCGATCACATCGGTCGCCAATTGCGGTACGAAGCCGTCACCGAATACGTCGGCATCGCTGCACATGGTTCCAACACCCACGTGGACGGGCTTGCCCATTATTCCTGGGACGGTAAGAACTACAACGGCTTCCCGACAACCGACACCAACTCACTGCATGGGGCGCGATCGCTCTCCATGGACCAAGCTGAGCACGGCTTCATCACACGCGGGGTGCTATTGGATATCGCCGCCCTGCACGGCGTCGACTGGCTCGAGCGCGGTCACGCGGTCACGCCGGACGAACTACTAGCCGCTGAACTACGCCAAGGCGTCGCCGTTGGTCCCGGCGATGCCCTGCTCGTGCACACCGGCAATGCGGCGGCAATACTGCGCGAAGGGCCCGACGGGGAAGGTGGCCTATCGGCGCGTCAGGCGGGTCTGCACGCCAGTTGCCTGCCGTTCCTGCGAGAGCGTGATGTGGCAGTCCTCGGCAACGACGGCGTTCAAGACGTTCAACCGTCCGGATTCGGTCTGGAATTCATTCGCCCTATTCACACGGTGGCAATCGTCGCCTTGGGCCTATGGCTGATTGACAACGTGGACCTCACCGAACTGGCGGAGGCCTGCCGCGAGGACAAACGGTGGGACTTCTTCTTCGCCGCTCTGCCATGGCGAATGAAGGGTGTGACGTCGAGCGCGTCCAACCCCGTGGCCATCTTCTAGTCGAGGTCATCAACGGCAGAAGCGTTGCGGCGCACGGTTATCCGAGAAGCCGGATCCCATCATCGGGCTCTCGGTTTGCCCGCTATCTATTTGACTTATCTGGGCGCCTCGGACTTCGGATCGTCCGAGGGGACCGAGTTGAGTTCTGTCACCTATGACGGATCCTTCTCAAAATGTCACGGCCAAAAGAAATTCCGCGTTCACGGTGCACCGACGAGCCAGGGCTGGCTCGCCGGGACCGGTGTGCACGACTGGCTGACCGGGCTCAATTTCCAGGCGCACACCGTGCTAGCGGTGTTCGAGGTCGTGCGGCGCCTGCGCGACCTATGGACGGGAGACCACCAGTCCAACCGGTCAGGTGTGCACCATCCCGGACGAGCCCAGTGTCGCGTTGCGCAGGTAGGGTTGTTGCCACTTCCGGTGCAGCGGGCGGCGGATTTCACGGTGCGGGGCGGCGCGATGGAGTTGGTTGGCCGTCGTGCCGAGTGCGGGGTTCTCGACCGGTTGATCGAGGCCGTTTGCTCTGGCGAGAGCCGGGCATTGGTTCTGTCTGGTCAAGCGGGTGTGGGCAAGACAGCCTTGCTCGACTATCTGGCCGGGCAAGCCTCGAACTGCCGTGTCGAGCGCGCCGTCGGGGTGCAGTCCGAGATGGAGCTGCCGTTTGCCGCGTTGCATCAGTTGTGCGCGCCCATGCTCGAGAAGCTGCAGCGGTTACCGGCACCGCAGCGACATGCCCTGGAGATTGCGTTCGGGATGAGTTCGGGACCGGCGCCGGACCGGTTTCTGGTCGGGCTCGCGGTGCTCAGCCTGCTGTCCGAGGTGGCTGAGGAGCAGCCGCTTGTGTGTGTGGTCGATGACGAGCAGTGGCTCGACCGGGCCTCCGCGCAAGTCCTCGGCTTTGTGGCTCGTCGCTTGGGTGCGGAATCGGTGGGATTGGTTTTCGCGGCCCGGGCGCCCAGCAGCGATATCGCAGGATTGCCCCACCTCGTCGTCGAGGCATTGGGGGACAGAGATGCGCGAGCGCTGCTCGAAGCCGCCCTTACCGCGCCGTTGGACACCCGGGTCCGCGATCAGATCCTTGCCGAGACTCGCGGCAACCCGCTGGCATTGCTGGAGCTGCCCCGGGGATTGACTCCGCAGGAGCTGGCGGGCGGATTTGGGCTTCCCACTGCGGCGCGAATATCCGGCGGCATCGAAGAAAATTTCCGCCGTCGAATCGAGGTTCTCCCCGACCAGACCCGGCGCCTGCTGCTCATCGCGGCGGCCGAGCCGCTCGGCGATCCCGCGTTGGTGTGGGTGGCCGCGGCGCGGCTGGGGGTCGGCGCCGAAGCAACGGCGCCGGCGACCGAGGCAGGCCTGGTCGAGTTCGGTATGCGGGTGCGGTTTCGTCATCCTCTTGTGCGCTCGGCGGTCTACGGATCGGCATCCCCGCAGGAAAGACAAGAAGCGCACGCCGCATTGGCGGAGGTCACCGATGCACACGAGGATCCCGATCGACACGCCTGGCATCGGGCACAAGCCGCTGCCGGGCCGGACGAGGCCGTCGCCGCGGAGCTGGAGCGCTCGGCGGGCCGGGCGCAAGCGCGCGGCGGTATTGCTGCGGCGGCCGCATTCCTCGAGCGCGCCACGACATTGACGCTCGATTCCATTCGCCGCACCGAGCGGGCGATGGCCGCTGCGTCGGCCCAGATCAAGGCCGGCGCCTTCGCCACGGCGCGGGAACTGCTTTCGATCGCCGAGGCGGGGTCGCCGAGTGACTTTCAGCGAGCCCGCATCGAACTGATGGGGGCCGAACTCGCGTTCCTCACGGATCGCGGCAGTGAGGCCCCGGCGATATTGCTGAAGGCCGCCCGGCGACTCGAGCCGATCGAGCCAGAGCTGTCCCGCAGGACCTACCTGCAGGCCCTGACGGCGGGCTACTTTGCCGGTCGCCTCGCCCTCGGTGGGGGTGCGCTGGAGGTGGCGCGTGCGGCCGCGACCGCCCCGTCGGCTGCACGACCCACGCGCGCACCCGAGCTTCTCCTGGATGGCCTGGTAGCGCACTACATCAAGGGGTATGCGGCCGGATTGCCGATACTTCGCAAGGCACTGCACGCGTTCGGTGCCGGCATGTCGGCCGACGAAGCGCTGCCCTTGCACTCGGTGGCCGGCATCGTGGCTCGTTACACATGGGATGACCACAGCTGGCAGGTGCTCTCGGACCGTCATGTCCAGCTCGCTCGGAGCGTGGGGGCGCTCAGCGAGCTTCCCGTCGCCCTCAATGCGCGTGCATTCATGCTGTTGTTTGCTGGTCAGCTCGCCGCCGCAGCCTCGCTGATCCAGCAGCGGCAGGCTTTGGAGGCGACGGGCATCAATCGCTTTCCTTACTCGGCCCTTGCCCTGGCAGCATTCGCCGGTAGACGAGCCGAAGCGGCGACCCTGGTCGAAACGATCAACCGACACCTCAGCCTTGGCGGTGACGGCGTCGGGATCAGCATTGTTGAGTGGGCGAGCGCACTGCTGAACAACGGCATCGGTGACTACAACGCGGCGGTGGAAGCAGCGGGACGTTCCACCGAATATCTGGGGAAATGGATCACGCCGCCTTGGCCAGCGGTCGAGCTCATTGAGGCGGCCGCGCGCATCGGATGCGCCGAGATGGCCGCTGATGCCTTCCGCCGGCTGACCGAGACCACCACCGTCAGCGGCACGGACTGGGCGCTCGGCATTGAAGCTCGTTCGCGCGCATTGCTGAGCGAGGGTGACGCCGCCGAGCGCAGTTACCGCGAGTCGATCGAGCGGCTCGGGCGTACCTGCATCCGCGCCGATCTCGCCCGCGCGCACCTGCTGTATGGAGAGTGGCTGCGTCGACAGCGCCGCCGGATCGACGCGCGGGCACAGCTTCACATCGCCCACGACATGCTCGAGACCATGGGGATGGAAGCTTTCGCCGAGCGCGCCAGGCGTGAGCTGAAAGCCACCGGTGAAACGGCCCGCAAGCGCACCCTGGCGCCCCGTGATGAGCAGCTCACTGCGCAGGAGACCCAAATTGCCAAATTGGCCCGCGACGGCCTGTCAAATCCGGAGATCGGCGTGCGCTTGTTCATCAGCTCGCACACAGTCCAATATCACCTGCGGAAGGTGTTCACCAAGCTCGGCATCAGCTCGCGCAGCCAGCTTGAGCGTGTCCTACTGGAAGCACCCGCCGCCGACGCCGTCTGATCATCGTGATCATCGCGGCCCCGACAAATGTAAAGACACCGTCCCCGGTAAACGGTGCACCAATCATTCGCGCTAGCGACCAGGGGATGCGAACGCAGCGCGAAGCGGCTGACGATGGCCCTGGCGCCCGGAGCCGGGTTCCCGGCGTCGAACCGCCAAGGGGTAGCAATTCATGAGTGACAGCAAATACGAACTCCCCATTGTCCAAGGGCCTATTCACTGGCGCCGCCGTTGGTGGTGGTCACCGCTAATGCTCGGCTTCCGGCGCCGCCCCAGATCGGGCGCACGCCGAGCGATCGACAAATCCGGCGGACGATGTGTTCGGTTGCCTAGAATGACGTGCACCGAAGTCGCAGTTCCGCAAGCGGTGGACGGGACACCCCTATGGGCCCTTCAACCGGCCGATTTGACGCCAGCGGCCCGCAGCGTGTGACACCGCCGATTCGGGGTCGGGCGGGCGAGTTGAAGGCGATCGGCGGGTTGGTGACGGCGCTGATGCGGGGGCGTCGGGGCGTGCTGGTCATCGAGGGGCCGCCGGGCATTGGAAAGAGTCGGCTGCTGACCGAGGTGATGGCGCTCGCCGACAAGGGCGGGGTGCGCACGCTGTTCGGTGAGGCTTTCGAGTATCAGCAGACGGTGCCGTTTTTCTCGCTGTTCATGGCGACCCTGCGCGCCGACCCCCCGGTCGGAGACGCCGAGGCGTTGCGGCGGCTGGGCAGCTCGGCTGACTTGGGCTATTGGGTGGTGCACGATCTGGCCGACGCGATTCATGCGGCGGCGGCACAAAGCCCACTGGCGATTGGGCTGGACGACATCCACTGGGCCGATACCGGCACGCTGCTGGCGCTGCGGTCACTGGCCACGGAGCGTCTGGACGCGGCAGTGCTGTGGGTTGTGACCGCCCGCACCGGTGCCGGCGGTCCACTGGTGCAGGAAACGTTGTCGGTGCTGGAGCGAGCGAATGCCACGTTCATGCGAGTGGCGCCGATGTCGCCCGGCGCGGTCGCCCACATGGTCTCGGATTCTGTACGGGCCAACGCCGATGAGTCGCTATTGAATCTGGCCGCCAAAGCGCACGGCAATCCCTTCCTGGTCAGCGAGCTGCTCGGGGGCCTGGAGGAGGAGGGCCGGCTCAATGTGAGCCGCGGCCGCGCGGTGGCCACCGGAAACGCGCTGCCGCGACGGCTGGGTGCGACTATGCAGCAGCGGCTAGACCACCTGTCCAGCGCTGCTGGTGAGGTGGTGCGGGTGGCTGCGGTCCTGCCGGATCGGTTCTCGGCTGGTCTGCTGGCCGCGATGCTGGACCGCCAGCCGGCGTCGTTGCTGGCGGCTGTCGCGGAGGCGGTGCGCGCGGATCTGCTTGTTGAAGACGATGAGCAGTTGAGGTTCCGCCACGACTTGCTGCGCGACGCCACCCGGCAGTCGTTACCGCAGTCGCTGCGGCGCGCCATGGAGCGCCAATCGGCGTCGATCATGCTCGGTATGGGCGCGGCGCCGGCCGAGGTGGCCACACAACTGGCCCGGAGCGCCGAGCCCGGGGACAGGGAGGCGATCCACGCGCTGCGGCAGGCCGCTCACTGGGTTGGCCACAGTGATGCCAGTGCGGCCGCCGAGTTGAGCCAGCGCGCGTTGGACCTGTTGCCCGCCGATGACGCCGACCGCGGGCTGTTGGTCGCCGAAACGGTCGGGTTGCTCAACCGCGCCAACCGCTGCGAAGAGGCCGAAGAGTTGGCCGTTGCGGCACTGTCGGGGGCGTCGCCCCAAGAGGAGGCCGAGATACGGCTGCGCCTCGCGACCAAAACTAAGCACACGACGCAGCGGCGTGTCGAGGAGAATCGTCGAGCGCTGCAGTTGGGCGACATCAGCGAGATCACTCGGGCACGCCATCTGTCGGAGCTGGCCTACAACCTGGTCTACGACCAACGTGGGCGACAACGCGCCGCGGCCAACGAGGCGGCCGCGGCCGCGGCAGCAACCGGTGATCTCGAGGCCAGGATCATGGCCAACGTCGCACTCGCTTTGCTCGACGGCGGCGACGGGGACGCGGACGGCGCCCTACGCCGTCTCGAGGAGCTCTGCTCGCTCGCCCGCACGAGTGATGCGGCCGCGGCGCACGACTTGGCCGCAATCCATTACGCCAACCTGCTGACGGTGGTCGGCCGATTGGACGACTCCGCGGCCCAGGCGGCTGCCGGAAGACGGCAATCCCTCCGTGAAGGCAACGCAATGGCCGTTGGTCAGTGGGCGATAGTTGACGGGGTTGTCCATACAACTGCGGGCCGGTTGAGTGCTGCGCGCGCCTCGGTCGAGTTCTTCCCGCCCCCACAGCAGGCAGGTGCGACTGAGCCAGACATGATCCGCATGGTGACTCTGGCCGAGGTGGCCGCACGGACGGATGACCGAACGTTGTTGCAGCAGATGGTTAATGACGCACGCGACGCTTACGCCACTGGCTCATACGTGGTACGTCGGGGAGCGGCGCACGTGCTGGCGATCGCGGCGTGGCAGCGCGACGACGTCCATGACGCGATGCGCTGGCTGGCCGGCGACATCACGCTTGTCGAATCACCACTCTGGCCCCAGGTCTTAGATTTGGTGATCTTGGGTGCGCGGGTTGCGTCGGCGGCCGGCGACGCCGGCTTGCGCGCAACCGTCCTGCGGTCCACTGACCTGCTCGAGCGTGACCACCCAGCCATCCCGCTCTTCACGGGGGTGGCCGGATATGCCCGCGGGATCCTCGAACGTGATGCCCAAGCGCTGGCGACTGCCGCCGAATTGCTTCAGTCCCTGCCGAGGCCGCTTTTTTACGCGGCGGCGGCTGAGGACGCCGGCGTTGAACTCGCACGCAACGGCCGTGGTGACGAGGCGCTGCATCAGCTCAATGCCGCATTCGACACCTACCTGCACCACGAAGCGCTCGCGGATGCGCGTCGGGTCGGCCGCGAGTTGCGCCGGTTAGGTGTGGAACGTCGCGTTATCAGCCAGCCGCGACCAAAAACGGGCTGGGACAGCCTCACCGAGTCCGAGCTCAAGGTGGTCAACCTGATTGCGCGGGGTGTTACCAACCTTTCTGTGGCACAGCAGCTGCGCATCTCGCCTCACACCGTGAGAGCCCATCTGCGTAATGCGTTCGCCAAGCTCGGGGTCAGCTCCCGCGTCGAGCTCAGTCAACTCGCTCAGCGCCCACCATGACGCCGAGTAGCTCCCGGGGACTTAGCGCTAGGCCGCTTTGACCTTAGAGGTAGTCCGCTGGCCAATGGTGCCATCGACGCCCAGGGGGCGACCATGAATAGTCGTCGAGTTGATCACGTTCGAATCGCGAAAGGTATCGACGTATGCCGGAAGCCATCGATGAACTCCCAGACGTCGAAGAACGTCCCGACGGGCAACTCCCGCAGTCCATCGACGATGTCATGCTGTACGCCGAGTATCGCCGGGTCACCGCAGATCAGGCAGCCTTGCGCCGGCTGGCCAAGTTGGTCGCGCGGGGGGCGGAGCCGGCGGAGGTGTTCGAGGCGGTCGTCAACGAAATGCGCCGCTGTGTGTCCGCGGATACCGCGGGATTATGGCGCTATGAGCCGAACAACGAAATGACCAAACTGGCTGCGGCCGAACATCCGAGGCTGCAGCTGGCAAAGTGGCCCGTGGGTACCCGAAGCCCGATCGACGGCAGCACCCTCGCGGGGATAGTGCAACGCACCGCGCGGCCCGCGAGGATGGACAGCTACGAGAACAGCACCGGCTCACTCGCGGCGCGGATACGGGACGCCGGCGTACACGCAGCGGTCGGCGTGCCCGTCGTCGTGGACGGATGCGTGTGGGGCCTGGCGGCCGTGGGTTCGGTTGAACCCGAGCCCATGCCGGCCGACACCGAAGGGCGCATCAGCGCCTTCGCCGAACTGATCGGCACCGCCGTGGTGGCCGGGCATCGCGACGACCAGAAGCGGCGACTACTGACTGAGGCGTCGCAAACGCCGAATCGACTAGATGGTCTGATTGCGGGATGCGGTTTCGGCGAATGGAGTCTGCGGGACATCGCGGGCTTTCTTCGGCTACCGACCAGCGGCCCGTTTGTGGTCATCGCCGCAGAGGTTTCGGTCGCGGGCAACGAGCCCCTTCCCGAGATTGAATCTAAGCTTCGCAGCCTTGACGTATCGTCGGCGTGGACTCTGCTGCCCGACTTACAGGTCGGCGTTGCGCGCGTCCCGTCCGACGAAAAATTTGACGCGATGGTTGCCCTCATGTCTCGGATGGCAACAGCCGGAGTAGGCGTTAGCGGGGCTTTCGAGGATTTACGTGAGACACCGACAGCCCTGCATGTGGCGCGAGTGATGTTGCGGGGCAGGGGCGATTCCGGATCCTCCGTCGCTGTGTTCGACGGCTCCATCCTGGCGGCCGCCGTCGTCAGCGCACCGGAGGCGATGATCAGGACAGTTGGCCCTGCGTTGGACGGTTTCAGCGACCTTCCCGACGAGGAACGCGAAATGCTATTTGAAACGTTTCGGGTGTGGCAGGACCACAATGGGTGCGTACGCGATGCAGCCGAAGCTCTATTTTGTCACCCCAACACGGTCCGATACCGGTTGCGCAAAATTGAGGTACGTAGTGGCCGATCCCTCTCGCGGCCAAAGGATATCGTCGAGCTGTACCTGGCTTTCGAGGTATACCGCCGCCTTATGTAGCCGAAATTGATCGAGCTCGATCAGCCCGGGCACGAGTCTTTCCTCCGCTACTGCGGTTCCCTGTCAAGATATTTCGCAATAGGCGATGCCAGTCAGATTTCCTTGTGCGACCAGCAACACCTTCGGATCCGATCCATCGAGCTTGGCCGAGAAGACGTTGCCCCCAAAGTCGGTGATAAACATTCGGTCGCCGGTCAGATCCAGGGCGATGCCGATTCCTTCCATCAAGTGCGTGAAGATGATCTCAGGAGCGGGCCGGTCCCGCACGTCCGAATCCATCGGTGCGCGATTCACCGTGTTGCCGCGGGGCGGATCGCCCCGGTCGGTCCAGTACATGATGCGATTCTCGAGATCGAGCTCCAGATCGATCGGCTCGGGCAGCCCGTCATAAAGGAGTTCGATATCTGCTCGATCAGACGCCGTCTGTCCCGCGGGAATTTCGATGCCGGCGCGGAAAAGACGGCCCTTGCCGGCATTGTCGGGACCCTTTTGTGTCCAGTAGACATGGCCGCTATCGACATCGATGGCCACGCCCACACACCACTTTGCGGCATCCGGGCCCGGTCGCGGGTCGCCCTCGCTGGTGTCCACGAGGGTCTCGACGTTCGAGCCGTCGAGGTTGGCGCTCATGAGGCGCATGCCTTCGCGGTCACACCAGTACAGCTTCCTGCTGGTCGTTTCGAGCTGCAACTGCTTGGGAGTGAACGTGCCGCCCTCGGGAACGATTGTCCTGCGATTCTGCCCGTCGAGGTCGGCTCGCTCAATGGAACCGTCGTCCGCTACGGGATTCCCCATGTTGGTCCAGTAAATATGTCCCGTCGCGACATCGACGGCGATGCCGTCGGGATATCTGCACTCGGCGACGATGACCTTGCGGTCCGAGCCGTCCGGATTCAGCGAAACAACACGGCCGTCGCTGAGGTCCAGAAGGAACAGGCGGCTGACTGGGGCCTGGTCGCCGGACGCAGGTTGCGGCTCCGGAATTTGTGAACTGACCATGTGTCGTTACTCCAGGTACTCAGTTGGGATCCGAACCGGATACCGGATTCATCGCTGTGCGAAGTAATTCCATTGTTGCGCAAGCCGGCGGCCCAATCGATGTGTTTGGTGACAGGGATCGACAGCGGGATTTTGTCCGCAGCGACAGTCGGACCCAGATAGCGGCAAACCGCGCTCATCGGCGCGTGCAGGTAGACGTCGCCGTCCTGTCCGGGGCCCAGCGGCCTTCTGAAAACGCCTGTCGGCGGGCTCGGCGCAAATCCCAACGCCTCAAGGTGTTCGCTTTGTCCTGGGTCGGGCATGCTTGTCCTATGCATGTGGTGAGTGGCGTTCGTGACCCGGCGGGAAGTTTCCCGCTCAGCTGCACCGTCGACGATTCCGGCGAGCGTCGCGCGGCGAACCGTGCGGTGGCGGTCAGCGCCGTCGGCCTGGCGCTGACCGGGTTGGTCGAAATGGTGATTGCGGTGTTGTCCGGTTCGGTCGCGCTTCTCGGCGATGCGCTGCACAACTTGTCCGATGTCTCAACGAGCGCATTGGTGTTCGTGGGATTTCGCGCGTCGCGCAAACTTCCCACCGAGCGATACCCCTACGGCTACGAGCGCGCCGAGGACCTGGCCGGCATCGGTGTGGCACTGGTGATTTGGGGCAGTGCCGTGGTGGCCGGCTTCGAAAGCGTGTCCAAGCTGCTGCGGCACGGCACCACCACTCACCTGGGCTGGGGCATCGCCGCGGCGACCGTCGGCATCGCCGGTAACCAGATTGTGGCGCGCTACAAGCTCGTGGTGGGGCGACGTATTCGGTCGGCGACCTTGGTGGCCGACGCCAAGCATTCCTGGCTGGATGCGTTGTCCTCGGCCGGGGCGCTGCTGGGTTTGGTCGGTGTGGCGGTTGGTTGGGGCTGGGCTGACGGTGTCGCCGGGATCGTCGTTACCGGGTTCATCTGCCATGTCGGCTGGGAAGTGAGCGTCGCGATCGCTCACCGCCTGCTCGACGGGGTCGATCCTGACATGATCGCGACCGCGGAAGCCGCGGCCGCCAAGGTGCCGGGTGTCAAGCATGCGCATGTCCGGGCCCGCTGGACCGGACGCACGCTGCACGTCGAGGTCGAGGGCTTCCTGGACCCGCAGACCACCGTCGCCGCGGCCGACCAGATCGGTCGCAACGTGGCCGCCGCGATTGAGCCGGAGATCCCCGACATGCGTAGCTTCACGTGGACGGCCCGAGCCGCCTGAAATCGGGCAGCCTGAGCCTGCGGCGGTTGACGATTAGACCGTACTTCCCCTGGCCTGGCTGCGTCGTGGGCTCTGACCTGAGGGTTTGTGATTTGAAGCTGAGGTGTACGGCCTACATGTAGTCGAAGTGGTCAGGTACCTGCACGAGTTCGAAGGCTCGCCGTTGCAGCGGTGTCGCGGTCGTCAGGTTGATGAATGGCGGCAAGTCGTCGGCGAGTTGGATGTGGTTGACGCACCGGGTGCCCAGATCTTCGGGCAGGCTTTTGAAGCTGTGCACGGGGCTCACAACGACTCAGACTCGTCCGCCCCTCAATAAGGGGGGAGTACGGTCTAGCATCACAGCGGACACCATTTCGCTGGTGACCAACCCTTGATCCTGGGTCAGTTCATTGACCACGTCGAAGGATTCGGCGATGTTGGCCGGGGTGTCGACAATGACTGTGACGACGGGCATTTGGCTGCGCAGGGACAACAATTTGTCGCCGTGGGGTTGCCGATCGCCGTGGAAGCCCCAGATTCCGCGCAGCGTGGTGGCGCCGTCGAGCGTTTTGCGTTTTCGGAGCTGGTGGATCAACCCACGGTGGATCGGTACGCAGTTGTGCTGTGCTGACTGGGCGGTGTAGACCATCAACTTCTGTAACAATGGCCGACCATGTTCGTCGGTTCCTGGCAAGGCGTGCGGAAGTTCAAGCAATTGACCGTCGCGCTTGCACACGCGGACCCGCTGAAGAGTTATCAGCGGGTGCCGCAGCAGCCCACTGAGTTCAGGCAACACTCGGCGGATCCGCTCGCCGGAGTCGATGGCAACCACTGTCATCGCGGCGTCGGAGTCACGCCTGAAGATTTTGGGGCGCTGGCGGTGGCCGCGGGCGGTGCCGTCGACGCCAAGGAATGCCGAGGCGCCCGCAAATCGGCGCCGGTACATCAGATCGCAGATCTCGACGAAGGCGGGCGATCCAAAAACGCTGTCCTTGCGCCCGAGATGAACCGTCAGCTTTACGGTTCCGCCCAAGTTGCCCGTCAGTTCCAGGGGCTCGATGTCCTCGCGTAGGACTTGGGCGCGCTCGAGGGTAACCAGACTTCGTTGTTCGATGGCCAGCACCGACTCGAGCAGTGTTTCGATCTTTGCTCTAGTGTCGATGGCTTCGACCACCACGGGTGGGTCTTCGGACAGTGTCAAAGACTGGTCGGTTCTGAGGTGGCCTCCAGCCCTGAAGCCTGCGACACCGCGCAGCGCGACGCTACTGGAAACGCGCTGCTGTTCATATAAATTGAGCAGTTCGTCGGAGACAAAACCGTCGCCCGTCCGTCGACGTTCGGCCACATAGACGCCAAGCTTCAGGCAGTCGTCATCCATGACTGCTGCCTAGCGTTGCCGGACAGGAGGTTTCACAACGCGCTTCTATGATTGCGTCGACCTCTCCAGGGTCTGCCGCAACCCCCCGCCCGAATCGGGCTGGCGGGTTGCTCCAGTCTCCGGTTTGGTCTGAAACGCCCATCCTGGAAGCGCCCACTCTAGATCGAATGCGGCGATCCGCACTGCACCCCTTCGAGTTACGCATCTAACGACCGAGGGTCCCTAGTTTGGGCGCACGGTTGCGGGTGGACCCGCTCACCGCATCGGGCGACGTATCTCCTGAAACCTCTTCCCTAGAATCCTCTTCGGGTTCCACGTCGGGTTCCTTCGCTGTTTCGGACGTCAGCAGCGGCCAGCCTTTACGCAGCACAAAGTCGAGCCAGGCGCCCGCGAGCTGGGAAGTGAGCACGGCTGCGACGACCAGCGTGGTGTAGAACTTCGAGCTGATTATGCCGGCGTCGAAGGCGACGCTGGCGAGCACGATGCCGGGGCCGCCGCGGGCGTTCGTGGTGATTCCCAGGTTGATCAAATCGAGTCCCCGGAAACCGGCGAACCGCCCGGCGAGCCCGACTGACAACATTTTCACCGCGCAAGTCCCGACGATGAAGATGACCATCATCGGCAACGAGACGCCGCGGATGAGGTCGAGCTTCAGGCCGACGATCGCGAAGTACACCGGAATGAAGAAGGCAAAAGAGACTTTGCTGATCGCCTCAAGAGCTTCCTCGAAGATGCTGCGCCTCTCGTGCACGAGGGCGAAACCCGCAAGGAACGCGGCGAAGACGAGGTTGACGTCGAGCGCTCCGGCGACCGCGCAATAGGCCAACAGCACTGCGATGGCGTAGCCGGTGGGCGACTGCCGCGCCAGGACATTCCAGCGAGCCTCGTTGATGCGCTTGACCGCGCGCGGAACGATCGTGAGCCCGAGTGCGAAGTAAGCCAGCGTGATCAACAGGTGCAAGGCGATTTGCCACGGATGCAGATGGGCTTTCGCAGCGATTGATGTCGCGATGGCCAGTGCGAGCCAGAGCACAATGTCCTCGAGCACCGCCACGCCCAGGATGAGTCGCGCAAACCGCGTGTCCAGGATTTTGAGGTCGGCGAAGATCTTTGACACCACAGGCACCGAAGTGACGGCGACGCCCACCGCAAGGATGATGATCAGCGACACGCGATTTCCATGCGGGCCGGCCAGGCTGGGACGAATCAGTTGGGGCCCTAGTGCGAGCCCGAGCAGGAATGGGATGCCGGTGCCCACAACGACGAGCCAGCTCACGGTGCGCCGCTCGCCCCGGCCGAACAGCTGCTGCACCTCGGCGCCGGAGACAAACATCAGCAGCAGCAAGCCGAGCCAGTAGACGAAGGCCAGGATGTTGCCGGCGTGCCTGGCGGTGTCGACGACGTGCTCCATAAAAGGGATCCGGCCGAGCAGCGCCGGTCCCAGCACGACACCGGCCAGGATTTCACCAACCACTTTGGGCTGGCCAAGTTTCATAAATACATAGCCCAGCAACTGCGCCAGGCCGACCAGCAGCAACAGGACAAATATGACCGCGGTCAATTGAGAATTCGGCACTCTGTACTCCTAATATTATCGAGAACTTTTGTCCAACACGGCGCTGCTGACGACGAATCTTCGGTATAGCAAAAAGGTGAGCGTTAGGGCCGTTGTTCCGATGCCGACGGATACGGGATATTGGATGCCGGGCGCAGCGATGATGAGGGGGAGGATTCCGATCGCCAACGCGGGCGGCATACGAATTTCAAGGAGTCGCAGCACGATAATGCCGAACACCATTCCGCATCCGGCCGCAATACCGCTCGTTCCGAACATGCCCACGGCGGACCACCCTCCGATCGATGCCAGGACACACGCAACAGGAAGAGCTACTGGCTTTCCCGCCCAAGGACAGCTAGTTGGGTGGGCAAACATCTCGTAAGCGATTACGAAGAGCGGGGGAAATAAGATCAGCCGAAAGCCCGACACTGCTGCGCATGCAGCCATGAGAGTCAAAAAGGCGAAGAACGGTAGAGCCCATTTATTTCCGGTAGCACGTGTTTCAAAGATATCGTCGACATTATTCATCGCGACGCCGGTGGCGTGGTATTTCTGTCGGCATCGTATCCGCCACGGCAATAAAATGGTCACCAGGGCGGCCAGACCGACCAGTACGGCAACCGGATAGGACCAGCTCTTGGTATTCAAGACGATTGGCAGCATGCCGGCTGCGATCGTGGGCGCGATATTCGACCGAAGCAATGCGAGAAGGAGCAGGCAAAGGGTAACCACGAGCACAACGCCCGCGACGCGATAGGGGAGGTCTCGCGCGACCGACGTGCCCACCGCCGCGCCGATGGTTGGCGTTGCTACAAGCCGCCCCGGCTGACTGGCCCACCTTCCCCACGGTCGCGTCAACACGTCATGTGAAAGTGCCGCCAGCGCGGGGAAGAGCAAGTAATGCCAGCCGCTGCGGTGCGCAATCGTCGCGATCGCGACGACGAAGAGGACGGCCGTAGCCTCCATGACGAGGCGATCACGGCGTACCAGAGCGCGGTCAACCATAGAATCCCTGGATCTTTTGCCTGGGGCCGCGGAACTCCGCTGGCACAACGAAGTTCCGCGGCACTTCAGGGTCGTCGCGGCTAGAGGTATCGAACTGTTTCGCCGGTCTCTAGCCAGTGGGCGCAGTCCTGGCCCAGTTTGTCGACGGCGACGCGGTCGAAGTGCTCGACCTGCGCCGGGGTCAATTCGTTGCGATGATCGCGTTTGAGGCCTTTGTGGAAGAACGCCTTGGCGCTGGACATGTGTGACCCTCCGAACGGGGCCATCTTTTCCGCGCGGGCGCTCATGTAGTCAAAGGAGCAATGCTCGACAATGGCGTCCATCCGCAGCGAGGCGGGATCGATGCCGAAAAACTGTGCGAGCCGAGCGATCTGGCCCGGCAAATCGTGCTTGAGCTGTGAGTAATGCAGCAGCAGCACGTTGGGCTCGTCGCGCAGCTCCCACCAGGACTTCATGATGTCGAGTAGATCGCAGCAGTCGTACCCGTCGGTGTCGAGCCACCGGTCGAAGAAGACCTGCATCTCCTCGGGAATCACCAAAGGAGCTGCGCCAGGCGACCATTCGGCGTGGATCCGGTTGATCGTGTCCATCGTCGGTGCCGAGAAGTTGTAGAGATAGTTGTGGAAGCTGATCCCGAGGTCCTTGCCGTTGCGGCCGACAAAGACGTAGCGGGCTTCGGGGGAGATCGGCAGGGCGTTGGCGGGCAGGTGCGACTTGATCACCCGCCGCTTGCCGGCTTCGCGTTGCTCCTTGAGTACTGCAAGCATGGCGGTGTGGTCTCCCCAGCTGGAATCGAGCCAGGGCGAGGTATCCGAGAGGCCGCCTTGCTTCTCCTCGCCGTTATGCAGTATTTGCTGAACGATTCGCTGGGTCCAGGTGGTGCCGGCCTTGAAGGGGTCGGCAACCACGATGTCGCCCTCGACGAAACCGCCCTGGGCCAAGAAGTCCTCCCACACCCGGGAGTCGGACAGATAATCCCTGAGCAACCTGGTCGGAGCGATTAATTGTCTGGTCACAGCAAATCCGCCTTTCTGTAAGACCGCCCGCAAGGATGTCTATCCCGTAGGCGGAAATTCGTATGGCCGCGTCGAACCGGTTTAGAAAGCCGGTTTAGAAGGATCGCTTTCTAAACTTTCGGTACTCCTTCCCGACGATTCGGCAGCCAGGAACACCCCAGCAACCCTCAGCGACACCCGAGGAAGAGCTGTCCGGAAAGAATCACCGCGCCGGCCGATCGCGCTGGCGTGGCCTGCCGCGTTGACCGCGCGATTGAGAACTATATGAGACAAAATTGAAAGAGCCGCGCGCCCCAGCTATAATATGCCGCCCTGAGCGGCTGGAGTCGAGTTGAGCTGGACTTTTATCCGAGGTTTGGGACGCGCATGCACATTCAACCGTATCTGCTATGTCACCGACCGCCTCTCTGCACGCATTTTACTCAGCCTGATTATTACGCATAATCGTGATCGACCAAGCTGTCGACGGGCTGTGCTCAGGTTGGGTGTTTCCTGCAGGCCTTGCTGGACGGCCGCTGAAACGGTCCTGCGACTCGTCGTGGACATTCAGGATCCCGGCGGGCACGGCCACACCGGGCGCGCCACCCGGCGACGGCCGGCCGACTCCGTCGAACGTCACTCAAAGACGCTTCACCCCAAGATGGTTGCCCTCGATCGACATACTTACCTCTTTGGTGCAAAGTTGCTGGGTGGCTGTGCAATTGGGACGCACCGCGCGTGGCGGTGCTCATTGCGCGCCGCCGGGCACGATGAAGATGTTGACAGGGCAGCTGGTCTCGCCGGTGGCAACGCCGCCGCCGGCACCTGCCGACCGGCCGGCAGCACCGGTACCGACCTCCGCACGCCCGGCCAGGCCCGACAGGGCCATGTTGGCGAACAGCGTTCCCTCGCCCTGCGCCGCGGCCGCCGCCGAAGAGTTGGCCGGTCCGCTTTGCGACAACACCGCGGCGGCCGACTTCACCGCCGGCGCGGCCATCGCCCAGCCCTGGGGTCGGACTGGTGGTCTGCGGTGGCGGGTTAAACGGTGCGACCCGAGACCGCCGTCGCCGACGAACCGGCGTAGCCATACATCGCGGCGGCATCCTGGGCCCACATTTTGATGTACTCGGCCTGGGTGGCCATGATCGCCGGAGTGTTTTGACCCAATAGATTCGTCGCGACCAGCGCCCTAAGCTGGGCACGGTTCGCTGCGATCACCGGCGGGGGAACCGTTTCCGCGAACGCCGTCTCAAAGGCCGCGGCCGCCGCCCGGACTTGGGCGGCGGCCTGCTCGGACTGTCCCGCGACGGCACTGATCCATGCCGAATACGCCGCGGCCGCGGCTGCCATCGCCACCGAGGCCGGACCCCGCCACCCTGCCGTCAGCCCCGAGACCACCGACGAGTAAGACGCCGCCGCGGATTGCAATGCTGTGGCCAAGCCATCCCAGGCGGCCGAAGCGACCAGCAGCGGTCCCGATCCCGGACCCACGTACATGCGGCTGGAGTTGATCTCCGGCGGTAACGTACCGAAATCGATCGCCAATTTTCGATCCTCCCCGGATCACGGCCCCTTAAATGAGCCAGCCCAGGCGGCGAAGGTCTTACCCGTTCACATCAACGGCTCCGCGTGCTAGCCCGCCGAGCGCGCTTCGCCGGTCTCTAGCCAGTGGGCGCAGTCCTGGCCCAGTTTGTCGACGGCGACGCGGTCGAAGTGCTCGACCTGCGCCGGGGTCAATTCGTTGCGATGATCGCGTTTGAGGCCTTTGTGGAAGAACGCCTTGGCGCTGGACATGTGTGACCCTCCGAACGGGGCCATCTTTTCCGCGCGGGCGCTCATGTAGTCAAAGGAGCAATGCTCGACAATGGCGTCCATCCGCAGCGAGGCGGGATCGATGCCGAAAAACTGTGCGAGCCGAGCGATCTGGCCCGGCAAATCGTGCTTGAGCTGTGAGTAATGCAGCAGCAGCACGTTGGGCTCGTCGCGCAGCTCCCACCAGGACTTCATGATGTCGAGTAGATCGCAGCAGTCGTACCCGTCGGTGTCGAGCCACCGGTCGAAGAAGACCTGCATCTCCTCGGGAATCACCAAAGGAGCTGCGCCAGGCGACCATTCGGCGTGGATCCGGTTGATCGTGTCCATCGTCGGTGCCGAGAAGTTGTAGAGATAGTTGTGGAAGCTGATCCCGAGGTCCTTGCCGTTGCGGCCGACAAAGACGTAGCGGGCTTCGGGGGAGATCGGCAGGGCGTTGGCGGGCAGGTGCGACTTGATCACCCGCCGCTTGCCGGCTTCGCGTTGCTCCTTGAGTACTGCAAGCATGGCGGTGTGGTCTCCCCAGCTGGAATCGAGCCAGGGCGAGGTATCCGAGAGGCCGCCTTGCTTCTCCTCGCCGTTATGCAGTATTTGCTGAACGATTCGCTGGGTCCAGGTGGTGCCGGCCTTGAAGGGGTCGGCAACCACGATGTCGCCCTCGACGAAACCGCCCTGGGCCAAGAAGTCCTCCCACACCCGGGAGTCGGACAGATAATCCCTGAGCAACCTGGTCGGAGCGATTAATTGTCTGGTCACAGCAAATCCGCCTTTCTATAGGAGCCGTTTGAAAATGAGCGCTTGCTAGACTTCGGCGCACTCAACTGATCGACATCGAGCCAGCGCCGGAATGACGCCAACCTTTTCGAGCTGGGAAATCAATTCATCGGCCAGTGAGTCCGCATCCTTCTTTCCCCCTTCGAGTCGCACTTCCGGGTGCAGCGGACCTTCGTAGGGTGCATCGACCCCGGTAAAGTCCTTGATCTGCCCGGCCCTGACCTTCTTGTAGAGTCCTTTCGGATCGCGCTTTTCACATATTTCGATGGGGGTGTCGATGAAGATCTCCATGAAATCACCATCCGCGAGGGTGGCGCGAACTCCATCGCGATCGCGACGATACGGGCTGATAAAAGCCGTCAATGTGACGATGCCGGCCTCACAGAATAATTTCGCAACAGCTCCGATGCGCCGGATATTCTCTTCACGATCCTCCGCTGAAAACCCCAGACCAAAACGCTTGGAAAACTCCGCTCCGTGGTGTTGTTCGAGGATGTCGGGGCTGGCATTGAGCCCATAGCGGACATTGTCCCCGTCCAGCAGATAGCTACGGACGCCGCGTTCGAACAGTTTTTGGTCGACGAGATTCGCTACCGTGCTCTTACCGCTGGCGCTGAGCCCGGTAAACCAGAGAACGCATCCTTTCTGGCCGTTGAGCCTCTCTCGCTCGCCGCGAGTGATTTTGTGATCGTGCCAGGTGATATTAGAACTCATTTGAAGCCCCCTTTCCGGCCATCGATATGTCCTATATGCGCTGCGTCACTATGTCATCGATATCCCAGTCATTGACCGCCCCTTTTGACATGGGTTGGTGTTTGGTGAAGCCAATCAAACTGGCCTGGTCCGCGGAGGGCGAAATTGACACTTGCCACAAAGTCCCATCGACCACCTCTCCGCCTTAGTCGCCTTAGTTTTAATCACACTGATTTTTATTATCGTAAGGCAACCTTATAGTTAGCTGTATTTTGCTTGGATGCTTGCTGTTCTTTGGCCGCCAAACTCGGCTCACCCGTGTTACGAAAATACGCCCAAAACCAGCTCGCGAGCGAGGCTGGCCGCGCAGCACGTGGTTCGAAGGTTCTACCTGAAACCGATAACGAAGCTGTCGTTCTTTAGCGTCGGTTTATTGTAAGTTAGTGACGAGTTACGTTTGCCGAGTCGTGCCGAGTTCTGGTAGATGCAGTCTCCCGCTGCAACATCCCATTCCATCGTTGGATTCATCCGAGGGTAGATGTCGGCGAGTCCCTCCGCGACCACACAGAACTTGAGCGAACTACCCGCCGTGATTCGTTCCTTTACCGGAAGGTCCTTTAAGTAGTTTTCCAAAGCCGGGGATGGGTGCGACTTGCTCTCTACGATCGTTAGGCCCTTGCTTAGATCCGGGATTTTTGAGTATATCTGGACCGGTGTTTTCGCCCCCGCTTGTTTCCAGCTGCCCCGCCCCTTCTCTGCGAAGTAAAGTAGCCGTTTCGCCGGGATGTAGATGACCCCCAGCACCGGTTCGTGATTCTCGATGAGCGCGATGTTGACGGTAAACTCGTCACTGCCCTTGACAAATTCCTTGGTTCCGTCCAGCGGATCCACCAGCCAGAACTGCCGCCACCGCTTTCTCATGTCGTAGTCGGCCGACTTGGTCTCCTCCGTAATGATCGGAATGTGGGGATCCAACGCCTTGAGGTGCTCGGTGATGTACCGGTTTGATGCCAGGTCGGCCGCCGTGACGGGTGATGCGTCCTCTTTGGTCGCAATATCGCGGTTCCGCCGATGCTGAAGGGTCAGCTTCCCGGCCGCGACGGCTATGGCGGTCACCTCCTCGAGGTGACGGACGGGTGGGGTCTCAGTCGCTAATGCGCTCATTGTTGCGTCCCTCATCGAAATGATGCTCCCTTTCCCGGCTGCTCCGATAACCTCATGTCCTGATTGACTCCTCCGCGGTTCGCCGCAGCGACCCCACCTTTGTTGTTGCTGGCATGCCGCGTGGACGCACGTAGCGGATCCACGCCAGGATCGCCACGCCGACGTAGCACACCAAAAAGATCCAAAATGCCGGCGTCTCGGTGTCGGTAGTCACATAGGACTGGCGCAGGGCCAAGTTGATGCCCACGCCGCCGAGCGCGCCGAACGCTCCCGCAAACCCGATCAGCGCGCCCGACCTGACGCGCGCCCAATGGTGGCGGTCGTCGTTGCTCAGGTCGAGCGCGCGGCTACGCTCGTCGAATACCGTGGGGATCAGCTTGTACACCGCTCCCTTGCCCGCTCCGCAGAATATGAATAGCGCGATGAAGCCAACGGCATAGCCTGCCAGGGTGAGCCCCGTGACGGGAGCACCGCGGTCGACGGCGGCGTCGGCGTGGGTGCTGACGCCGACCAGGAATCCGCAGGCCACGGTCGCCCCGGCGAAGACGGTCAGGGTGACGTGGCCGCCACCGAAGCGATCGCTCAGCTTGCCGCCGACCACCCGCGCCACCGACCCCAGCAGCGGCCCGATAAACGCGATCTCGGCGGCGTGCAGCGACGCATGCCCCTGGCTTTCCCCGCCGGCCACGAAATTGTGCTGCAGCACTTGGCCGAAGGCGAATGCGAATCCCAGGAACGAGCCGGAGGCGCACATATACAGCAACGAGATCGCCCACGAATCGGGGACCGACATTATCGAGCGCAGATTAGACAACGACAGGCCGGTACGGTGTGCGATGACGTCGTCCATCAACAGCGCCGCACCGACACTCCCGAAGGTCAGCAGGGCGAGGTAGATCGCGCATACCCAATAGGGCGCTGCATGGCTGGCGGTGGCAATCGCTACCAGCCCGACCACCTGGATGGAGGCCGACCCGAGGTTGGCGATCCCACCCGTCAGGCCCAGCGCAAAACCCTTGCGCCGCTGCGGATAGAGGCCGTCGACTTTGGCCAGCGACGCCGAGTACGTCCCGCCGCCCAACCCGGTCAACGCCGCGCACACCAGATACGGCCACAAGGGCAAACCGGGATTCGCCAGTAGCACGATGGCCCCGGTGGTGGGAATCAGCAGCACCAGCGACGAGAACGTCGTCCAGGTGCTTCCGCCGAACCAGTTGGCGGCTAACGAATATGGAATGCGCACGAGCGCCCCAACCAGCGATGCGGTTGCACCCACCAGCAGCTTGTCGCCGGTTGAAAACCCGTAGATGGACTGGGGCATAAACAGCACCATCACCGACCACAGGTACCAGACCGAGAATGCGATATGCGAATTCACGATCAACCAGATCAGGTTGCGACGGGCGATGCGATAGTTGCCGCTGGCCCAGGCCACCGGATCTTCTGGATTCCAATCCACGATGCGCGAACGCGCCATGCGTTATTTACCTTTCACGGACGATACCGCGGCGACCACCGAGCCACCGCCGACTAGCGGTTCAGTCCTGTTGGATTCGTGACCAATTCAGTGATTTTGGACCGAAATGTCCAGGAGTTTCCGGTGTTTCGTTGGCCGACCCGACCACAGCAGCGGCGAGACCCGTGCTCGGTTACCCACTCGGGTCGCAGGCAGGGCGACACCGAGTCGGCCGCAAGAATCGGCAGAGATCGTAGATAAGGGTGAATCGGCCACCATTTTCCTCCGCGTCACATGTGGCTGCGCAGATTGGCCAGCCCGTTACTGTCTGTTCCGCAGGGACCGTTGGCCGTCGATGCGCGACGCGCGGTTTTGGCGAGCCCCACCGCCATGGCACGTTAGCGTATCGGCAACGCGCCTTTAAAACTTCCTTGATAGGAATAGTTGACAGTCAACCCGAGATGTGTAGAGGCGGCAAGTCGACATGCCTGATACACAGGAGACTTCCAGCAGCCTTCATCAGTACCCTCAGCTCCCGTGCAAGCGGCCCGTCTCGCTCGAGGTCTTCGAGACCGGTTACGGCGCTGGTCAACCCACTGCGGTCACAGCAGCTCTCTACCGTGTCGATCGAGGGCTTGCCGCGGATACTCGACGGGTTACCGTCCGGTATCGGATGAGCTGTCTGCGCCGACCCGAATCCAGGCGGCGTCGAAAGCACCTCGCCACAGTAAGTTACGCGCCGGGGTGCCCGAGGGATCAAAATTCTGGGTAAGCCCGGAGTCCCTGGGCCGGTTGAGTCGAGGCCGCATGCGGCTGAATGAGTTCGCCAACGGCGGCGACGGAGCCCCCGGCGTTACCTCTGCGCATGCCCACCGCGCTGCATTAACCGCGCAACAAAACCGACCCAGACGGGTCATGGATGCTTCGATCTCCTCCGGGTAGGCGCGAACGGGCTCCGCCAATTGCAGCGAGCGTGCCCCGCTCGACCGGGTGCCGGCGCGCCGCCGGCACACCCACCTTTGCGGAATTACGCAGCCAAATGCCAGGTTCCTCATACAGCTTCAACCTCCCCGCCCATGTACCATGAGCAGCGAGAAGCTAAATTGCGTAGCGTAGTACGCCAGCGAACAGGTTAACGCGGGTCGAAGACCGCAGCTAGCAAAATTTTTCAGAAAGAGGTCCCACGATGGACTATGTAGGTCATAACGGAAAGCCGATCGTGGAAAGGGTCTCGACCGCAAACGCAGCTGAGCGGATAAACGGCTTGCCTCGTATTCCCATCTCAAAGGCGACCGCGCACGAGGTAATCAGCCTGTCCTATGGCTTCTTCACGCCCTTAGCTGGATTCATGGGCCGGCGCGAAGTTGACGGAACCTTGGACGATATGCAACTCCCAGACGGGACCCTGTGGAGCATACCGATAGTATTCGATCTCTCCGCCGAGGACATCAATAAATTCGGCATAAAAGAAGGTGGCAGCGCTGTTCTTCAATACCTCGATACGCCAATGGCGATCTTCGACATCACCGAGATATACGAGTATGACCTCGGGCAGATGGCCGGAAAAACGTACGGCACAACGGACGCCCGGCATCCCGGCGTAAAGAAGACCAGAAGCTATCAGAATCGGTTCATCGGCGGTGGAATCACGCTGATCAACGAGCCAGTCTTCAACGAGCCGTTCACAAGCTTTTGGCTCACGCCAAAGCAGCACAGAGACGTCTTGGCGAAGAAAGATTGGAAGCACGTCGTAGCCCACCAGACGAGGAATGTTCCGCACACCGGTCATGAGGCGTTGATGAAGCAAGCTTGGTTCGCGGCGAACGAGGACTTGCCCGTCGACACCCTGAAGACCGGTGTGCTTGTCAACGCGATAATTGGTCAGAAGCGCGTTGGGGACTATATAGACGAAGCAATCCTCCTGGCACAGGATGCTCTGAGAACCAGCGGGTACTTCCGGGACGATGTCCACATGGTGTCATTCACGCTTTGGGACATGCGGTATGCGGGCCCCAGGGAGGCAATCTTCCACGCGATCCTGCGAACAAATCTCGGATGCACACACCATATGTTTGGACGAGACCACGCCGGGGTGGGTGACTTCTATGACCCATATGACGCGCAGAACCTGCTCAAACAATACAGGGAAAAGCTGTCCATAAAGCCCGTATTCCTCAAGGAGAACTGGTACTGCCCAGAATGTTTGGAGGTCACCAATTCCGCACTTTGCGGCCACGACTCGAAAGCTCAGAGCTTCAGTGGCAGCTTAATTAGAAGCATACTAACCGATGAGGTAAAGCCCACACAGCGGGTTATGCGGCACGAGGTTTTCGAAGTGGTCATGGATTGCGCCGCAAAACATGGACAGGGCTCGCCCTTCGTGAGCGAAGGTTATTTGCAGGACAGGCTTCCGATCTTCTCGTTAGAGCAACTGGAGGAACTCGACTCATGAGCAATAATGCGAACGATATCAAGATCAACATCTGGATTAACGACGAACGGCTGGCGGCGTTACAGGAAGCCAACATGGCTCACTTCCCGGAAGAGGCTTTTGCCGGAATGAAGTTGCTGGCGATTTCAACGACGCCGGAGCAAAAGGATCGTATTCTACAGAATTGGACTTCAGCAAAATATGATTCTTCGACCACAGGCTCCATCGAGCTGTTGCCAAAATCGGTGAAGGACAGGCTGCTGCAGCTCTCAATTGAAATGCGCGCGACGGGCGCGGAGGTAACGGATCGTTTTCTCCGAGAGGCATAATTCCCTGAGCGAAAGCCCGTGCGCAACTGTCCGCCACGTGACGTCGGCCAACGACGCAAACCAACGTCTCAAAGCACTCAAAGTAGTTGTCGAAGGTCGTGCGAGTGACCTTGAGTCGTGCCAGTGATCGTGGGTAGCGCCGAAAATAGTTCGGCCGCAACCAGTTCGGCGACGACTGGAAGAAAGCTCCAGCTCCAGGAAGCCCCAGCGGACCAACGCGCATCTCGCGCGCCTGCCCCTTGAGCCTCACGAAACAAGGTCACGTGTTGGCCGTCGCCTCGACGGCCTGCTGGAGGGGCAGCGATATCGGCATGGGGGCCATGTCCTGCGCGCCCACATAGCGGACCCGGGCAAGGACCGCGGCGCCGATGTAACACATTAAGAAGAGCCAGAATGCAGGGGTTTCGGTGCCGGTGCTCAGGTAGGACTGCCGCAAAGCCAGGTTGATTCCCATGGCCCCGAGCGCGCCGAAGGCACCTGCGAATCCGATCAGCGCTCCCGACATCACACGCTCCCAGTGACGGCGTTCGGCCTCGGTGCAATTCAGAGCTTGACTCCGCTCCCGAAAGATCGACGGGATCAGCTTGAATACCGAGCCCTTACCCATCCCGCAAAAGATGAACAGGGCAATGAAACCCGCGATGTAGCCGACCGTCGTGGCACCCGTCACCGGGCTGTCGGGGCTTCGGGTGAGGTCGTCGTGGGTGCTTACTGCGACCAGGAAGCTGCCCGCCACGATCATTGCCGCCAAGGCGCCCAGAGTGACGCGCCCACCACCGTAGCGGTCGCCCAACTTACCGCCGACGATGCGCGACAGCGACCCTAAAAGCGGCCCGCTGAATGCGATCTCGGCCGCATGCAGGGACGCCTGCGCATGACTTTGCCCACTGGCCGTGAAGTCGTGCAGCAGCAGCTGCCCGAAAGCGAAGGCGAAACCGAGGAAGGAGCCGGAGCAGCACAAGTAGAGCAACGCGATTCCCCACGAGTCGGGCACCGTAAGAACGGAGCGGACGTGGCCGACCTCTATGACGTGGGCCAGGTTGTCCATGAACAGCGCCCCACCGAGTCCGGCGACCGCTAGCAGGACCAGATAGATCGCGCACACCAGGTACGGCGCCTCGTGGCCGGCGGTCGCCAGCACGATGAGTCCGACGGCCTGAATGGTCGCCGACCCGAGGTTGGAGAGTCCACCCGTGAGGCCTAGCGCGAAGCCCTTGAGCCGTTGCGGGTAGAAGGCTTCCGCGTGGGTCAGGGACGCGGCGTAATTGCCGCCGCCCAATCCGGTCAACGCAGCGCACAGCAGGTATGGCCACAACGGCAGACCAGGATGGGCCAGTAGCACGACGGCCCCGACCGTAGGGATGAGCAGCACCAGAGACGAGACCACAGCCCAATTGCGACCGCCGAACCTGGTGCTCGCCATTGCGTAAGGAATGCGCACCAGCGCGCCGACCAGTGTTGCGGTGGCGGCCAGCAATAGCTTGTCGCCGGTGGTAAAGCCATAGACGGACTGCGGCATGAACAGCACCATCACCGACCACAGGTACCAGATCGAGAAGCCAACGTGTGCATTCACGTTCGACCAGATCAGGTTGCGACGTGCGATGGCGCTGTTGCCGGTGTGCCAGGCGGCGGCGTCTTCTGGTTCCCAATCCGCAATGCGATGCGTACGCGCCATCAAGTGGTTACCTTTCACGGACGATGCTGGAAATAGACGACGAGCGATCGGGAGCCGTTGGCATTGGAATCTTGACGAATCACCGCCCGCGCCCGAAACAGACTGGTAATTAACGAAAGATGCTGGCAATTGCCGAAAGTGATTGGTAAATCGAGTGGTTCGTTCAATAGCTCGCCTACGCGACGGCTCCGTGCACGCCGAACGCGCGACGGCTCCGCGCATACCGAACCCGGCGTGCGGCTTGCCCTCACGGTTACAGAGGTCGCTGGCACGGCCGGATCGACACGGGAGGCGCAGACCCCGATCGCCGGCGCAGCCGAAAGCGCAAAGGCCACTTGTGATCCTCCCGCGTCACACATGGCTGCACCTGTTGGCCAGCCGAGTACTGATCTGTTCCGCAGGGACCGTTGGCCGTCAATGAGCGACGCGCGGTTATGGCGAGCCCCACCGCCATCAAGCGCTGACAAACTGATCACTCAGCTCTCAACGCCACATCACAACTGTTTCATAGTGAAACTCAGCCATGGCCGCTGAGCAATTCGGAATCACTGATACACAGCAGATTTCCAGGCGGCTTACACCAGAACGTCCAGGCAACGCCCCGTTCGCTTCGCGGTACGCGGGCGTCGCCAGCCCGGGCGGAGACGCTCGGACTTCCACGCCAACCCGGCGTTGGCGCTCAAGCCATCGCAGGCCTCCACGGCCGGCGGCGGCCCAGGCCAGTAGGGGCGGCGGCGAACGAGCCTGCCGAACCCCACTTTATTTCTCAAGGTGCAGTGGGCAAACGTGACACGAGGCCAGGCGGCCTGCCGGCGCCACAGCCATCCACCTTCAGGAAGCCCGCAACTGGCCACAGGCCTGACGGCCGCACCCATCGGGACATCCGGCTAGCAGGAACGGTTTCGGATCTGTCATCCACCGACGACTGGGATTACGAGTTGTTCCTCCCGTATCGCCAGCAATCGGGGGCCGTGAGCGCCTGGAACGCCTGACGCCATCGCGGCGGTACCTGCTTAGATTCAATGTGTCAACACGCGTCTGCTACAACTTCGTTGATCTTCGATGTAGCTCGCAGTGCCGATGATCCGCCGCGCGGCGAGGCGGCATGCGGCGGAACGCAGTGGCTGTGCCTGGTGTTCGGTGCGCCACCAAGCGTGTACTCCGCTAGGGCGCATCAGCAATCATCGCGGGTGGTGGTGAATGAGCCCCGCCCACGGCAATATTGCTTCTTCCTCGCGAGTACTCGCGAGCGCCCAGAATCGTGCTCGGACCGAAGGGTTGGCTGAGCGTTCCGGTTAAACCAGCTGGACATCTCCTGTGCATCAGCCATTTCGAATTGTCGGATGGAATCAATTCGGTTTGACTGTTGGATAACTAAGGTAGTTGTGTTTTCGGACTGGGTGCGACCCGGATCGTCAACGCATGGTGGCGGTGGGGCTCGCCAGACCAATAACTGCGCGTCGTGTCGACGGCCAACGGTCCCTGCGGAACAGATCGATACACCTGTTGACGCGGGAGGTAGCTCAGTGGTCGTACAACGTGCTCGTACAACTTTTGCCCATGCTTGCGATCGGTGTCGATGCTCCCATACCGTGTCCCGGCCTTCGGGGACACCGTCGTGAGCCCCGCTGTCGAATTGCCGGACCATAAAGCGGAATCGGTGCGGCGGCGCTCTGGTCAAGTCGGGCCGTGGATGGGGGCGTCCTGATGGACTTTGGTGCTTTGCCGCCGGAGATCAACTCGGCCAGAATGTATGCCGGTTCCGGCTCGGGGTCGATGATTGCGGCCGCTGCAGCCTGGACCGTGCTGGCCAATGGGTTGGACTCGATCTCGCGCGGCTGCTCGTCAGTTATCGCGCGTTTGCAAGGCGAGAGCTGGTCTGGCGCTGCGTCAATCGCGATGGCCAGCGCGGCCGCACCGTACGTGGCGTGGGTGACGACCGCCGGGGCGCAGGCCGAGGAGGCCGCCGGTCAGGCGCGAGCGGCGGCGGCCGCTTATGAGGCCGCCTTCGCCGCAACGGTGCCGCCGGCGCTGGTCGCGGCCAATCGCACCCAATTGGCAACGCTGGTCGTGAGCAACCTGCTCGGGCAGAACACCACGATGATCGCCGCCACCGAGGCCGACTACGAACAAATGTGGGCCCAGGATGCTGCCGCCATGTACAACTATGCCGTGTCCTCGTCAGCAGCCACCACACTGACGCAGTTCGGCGAGCCGCCGCAGATTACCAACGTGGCCGGGCAATCCGCCCAAGCCGCCGCGGTGGCCCAAGCAACGGGCACCTCGGCCGCCGGATCTGCTCAGACAACGCTGTCACAGCTGATGTCGGCGGTGCCGCAGCAGCTGCAATCGCTGGCATCGGCGGCGTCGACAAACGCCTCCGCGACGTCGGTGCTCACCGCCTTTAGCGGCTTCAATACCCTCACCGCGCCAATAAATCTCAGCGACGGCATCAGCCGGACGATCACGTCGGGGGGAAGCTTTGGGACCGGGCTGTTCAGGTCCAACCTGCAGTCCGTAGGCGACGCCCTGAAAGCAGCCGGAGGCGCGGCCAAGGCGGCTGGCGCCGCGACGGTTTCAGCAGGCGGCCCCGATTCGGTGCTTGCTGCTGCTGGCAACGCGACGACGGTCGGGAAATTGTCCGTTCCGCAGAGTTGGGCCGTGACAAATCCGGCGGTCACCACCGTCGCCGAGCCGCAGTGGCTGTCGGACGCCGACCTCGGCGGCGGTCCGTCATGGCATGAAGTCCCCGCGACGAACATGTGGAACGGCTTGCCGGCAGCGGGCACCGGGACGGCCTCGGGTCTGCGTCCCACGGTCAACAATGCACTGCGGCTGGCGCCGCGCCAATTCAAGATGCCGCGTCCCACCCTCGGCGGCTAGCCGCCGGTCGCACACCTCAGCGCGAACAGGATCGCCACGACCATCACTCGTGGGTGTCAGCTGATGGATGTTCATGAGAGGAACGCCGATGCTTGATTTCGGGGCGCTGCCGCCCGAGATCAACTCGGCCAGCATGTATTCCGGTCCCGGCTCGGGACCGATGATGGCGGCCGCGTCGGCTTGGGACGCGCTGGCCGCACAACTGGAGTTGTATGCGGTCGGCTACTCGTCGGTCCTCTCCGACCTGAACGGCCACGCTTGGTCCGGCGGGGCGTCAATCGCGATGGGCGGCGCGGCCGCACCGTATGTCGCGTGGGCGTCGACGACGGCGGCGCAGGCCGAACAGGCCGCCAGCCAGGCTCGGGCGGCGGCGGCCGCCTACGAGGCCGCCTTCGCTGCGACGGTACCTCCGTCAGTGATCGCCGCCAATCGGATCCAGTTGGCGGTGCTGGTTGCGACCAACTTCTTCGGGCAAAACACGTTGGCGATCGCGGCCACCGAGGCCGCCTACGCAGAAATGTGGGCGCAGGATACCGCCGCCATGTACGCATATGCTGGGTCCTCATCCGCCGCAACCGCGCTGACGCCATTCACCCAACCACCGCAGACCACGAATAACGGCGGCCAGCCTGCCCAATCGGCCGCGGTGACCCGAGCTGCAAGTACCCCGGCGGGACAGACGCAGGTGACGCTGTCTCAGCTGATGTCCGCATTGCCGCAACAGCTGCAAACGCTGGCGTCCGCGGCGACCACCGACCCTTCTGCGGCGGACCCTTCCGCGGCGGCGGCGTCGATTGTCAACGCCTTCAACGTCTTCGATACTCTTGTCGTCTCGCCGGCCCAGCCGTTCTGGTCGACGACCTACGCGGTGCTTTCGGCCGGACACTTCGGGACGGGGCTTAACTTGGCTGGCGCCCAGGCGGCCAAAGCGGCTGCCAAAGCCGCTGCCGGAGCAGCGACCACCCGGGCCGATGTATCAGGTTCGGAAGGCGGTCGCGGACCGGTGCTGGCGAAGATGGGCCAAGCAAAACCGGTGGGAAGATTGTCCGTCCCGCAGGGCTGGACGGGGATCAACCCGGTCGGTAACCCTGCCAACGGTCCACTGCCGTCATCGGGAAGCGATACCCGAACCCTTCCGGCGGGGACCGCTAAACCGCCGACGAACACCGTGGGCGCAGTACCGACGACGGGCACGGAACGGCGGCCCAGGGGTAGCTTCGTCTTGCGCACCGGGCGCCGCACCTTCACGATGCCGCGTCCCCCCTTCGGAGGATGAACGGCCCGACGCCCGTGACAGCACCGCGTCGGCAGCGACGTGATCACACCCATGGTCGGAAATCGCCAAGGTCGTCGCCCGAAATGCCGCACCTGGAGGCTGGGCGAGTGCTTCGGTCGGCCGATGCCGGCCATGCCACCTTCGCGCCGACGACGATCCCATGTTGGACCGGCACTACCCGCCGCGGGCGGCGATCATCGCCGAGCGGTTCACCTTGGTCGCCGCCGTGCGCGGAATGGCGTCGACGAACTCGACGGTCTTGGGCGCCTTGTACGGCGCCAGCCGACTCTTGGCGTACTCGATCACTTGCAGTTCGTTAAGCAGGGCACCGTCGGCGCGTTGCACCACCGCGTGCACGCGGCGGCCCCACTGCTCATCGGAGATTCCGATCACCACGACGTCGGCGATCCCGGGGTGCCCCGCCAGAGCCGACTCCACCTCTGCCGGAAAGACATTCGCGCCGCCGCTGACGATCATGTCGGCGCGGCGGTCGACGATGTAAAGGTAACCGTCCTCGTCCAGGTGACCGATGTCGCCGGCCGACCGGAACCCGTCCTCGGTCGACGGCAACGGCGGCGCCCCGCCCAGATAGCGGTAACCCGCGCTCATCGGCGCGTACAGGTAGACATCGCCGTCCTCGCCGGGGCCAAGCGGCCTCTTCTCGGCGTCCAGAATCCGGACCTCGGTGTCCCGGAAGCCGCGCCCGACGCTGCCCGGATGGGCAAGCCACTCGTCGCCGCGCAGCGCGGTGAGCCCAAGGTTTTCGGTCATGCCGTACGCCGTCACGATCCGCTCGGGGCCGAGCAATTCAAACCAGGTGTGCAGCAGGGTGGGTGGCATCACGGCGGCGCCCTGCAGGATGAAGACGACGCTCGACAAGTCCCGCTGCCGGATGTCGGGCAGGGCCGCGATGCGCGCCAGCATCGTGGGAGTGGCCGTGAAGTTGGTGATCCGGTACCGCTCGATCGTGTCCACAAACAGTGCCGCGTCGAACTTTTCGAGCACCACCAGATGGTCGCCGCTCAACAGCATGAGGAAGGTGGCGAACCCGTTGGTGTGATACATCGGCGCCGGCACCAGGATGGTCTGCGGTTTGGCCACCGGGGTCCAGTTCGCCAAGAAGGGCTCGCCATGCTGCTCCGTCCACAGCGACGGCGCCAGGTTCAGGATCACCTTGGGCACGCCGGTCGACCCGCTGCTGCAGATTCCGTTGGCGGTGGGGGAGACGGCCTCGGGCAGTGGACTTTCCGGCTCGCGGGCGGCATGTTCGGCGAGCTCCCAGCGGTGCTGTTCGTCGACGACGACGGCGGGCTCGATCACCGCGAGCACCCGGTTTCGCTCCCATTCCGGCAGATCCCAGTGCATCGGAATCGGCACCGCCCCGATCTTCCAGCAGCCCAGCGTCGCCAGCACCAGGTGCGCCGAGTTCGGAATCGGCAGGGCAACAAGGGAACCCGGCCCGGCACCGTTGGCGGCCAGCGTTCGTCCCCATTGGTTCGCGCGGGCCTCGAGCTCGCCAAAGGTCATGGTGTGCGCGCCGCCGTCGAGCGCGACAACGGTCACGGCCCTCTCGGCGCGCCGCGCTTCGGCGAGTTCGGCCAACCTGGTCCCGAACGGGACTCCGTCCTCCAGCGGGTTGGCGGTCACTCCGGCCGCGCTAGGGGTGGTCACGCCGATACCGGCCCACTGAACAGCGTCTCCAGCGAGCCGTCACCGACGTCGGATATCAGGCGCAGCCCGATCTCCTCGGCGCTCAGCGGCAACCGAATCAGCGGTTGGGTATGCCGGTCCAGCACACTGACGTCGGACTCGTCGCAGAAGCCCAGGGCCCCGAGCAACTGGTGCGAGGTGCGCAGCACCTGACGCGCGGTGTCGGCGGCCTTGAACCGCAGCACGAGTGCGTCGGCCGAATGAACCGACTCTGGCGTCGATTCCGGCCGGCAGATGGTGTACTTGGCCAGCTCGTGCAGGCCGCGCACGGCGACGGAGGCATCGGCGACCGCGAACCTCACGGCCTGGAAGTCCGCCAGCGGCTTGCCGAATTGAACCCGGGCGCGCACGTGCTCGGTCACGATGTTCAGCGACTGCTGCATCGCTCCCAGCATTCGCCACGAGCCCAACACCAGATGCAGGTTAACGTCCGCGGCGGGGACGGTGCCGTCGGGTGCGCCCAAGATGGCCGGGACCAGAAACGGCCCCAGCTTGGCGTTGGTTCGCGACGCGGGCCGCACCTGGTATCGGTTGCCGTCGAGGTCGGCGGCTACCCAGTCGCCGGGGAGATCGCCGTGGTCGATGCGCGGTGCCGCCGGGTTCACCAGCGCCAGGCGGGCGCCGTCGATGGTCAGCAGCTCGTCGACGAGCGGATAGGGCAGGGCCGTCGCGCCGGCCGCCTGGCAGAGCACCGCCGCTGCCAGCGCGTCATCGGGCGCCGACCGGACGTCCAGCTCGAACGCGCCGAGCTCGCTCAGCGCGGCGCGCGCGGAGTGCCGGATGGCATTGCCGGTCTCGTCGTCGAGCTCGGCGCGCAGCGCCGCCGGCGGCCCACCCAACCGGGCGAGCCGCCTCGCCGCGATCGCGACAAAGTCACTAATGTCTTGTGGTAGTTCGGTTTTCACCGGCGTTCTCCCAGGACATCGCGGGCCACCAACATGCGCTGAACTTCGATCGTGCCCGATGCCACGGTGGCCGCTTGCGCATAGCGCCAATGGTCTTCGATCGCCCCGTGCAGCGCAGCGGACGCGCCGCTGTCCAACGCCGCGGGACCCAGCACGTCGAAAAGCAACTCGGCCACCTGCTGATCGCAGGTGGTGGTGGCGATGCGGGCCGCGCTGGCCGCCGCCCCCGCCGACGGGTCGTCCTGCAGCGACACGGCTCGATACGCCAGCAGCCGGGCCACCCGCAAGTCGATGAGCGCCCGAACCCACCGGGCCCGAATCGATTCGGGCAGCCGGTCCCAGTCATCGCCGAGTTGGGTGCGCATCCGGTCCAGCAGCGATTCGCACCTGGCGTACCGGGCGATCCCGACACGCTCGAACGCCAGCGCTTCGCGCATCACCCGCCAGCCGTCGCCGGGTTCGCCGAGGACGTCGCTGCGGAAGGCCTGTACCCCGTCGAGGAACATCTCGTTGAGGTGGTGCGGACCCAGCATCGACGGGATCGGCCGGACGGTGAAACCGGGCCGGTCCATCGGAATCAGAAAAAGGGTGAGCCGCTTGGGTTTCGGGGCCTCGGGATCGGTGCAGGCCGCCAGCACGCACCAGGAGGCCATCTGCGCGTACGACGTCCACACCTTCTGGCCGTTGATGCGCCAACCCCTTTCGGGGGTGCCGTCGGGCACCGCCCGGGTACGCAACGACGCGAGGTCGGTGCCGGCCTCCGGGCTCGGAGAATCCCTGGCACCAGATCACGTCACCGGATGCGATCGCCGACAGGTGCTTGGCCTTCTGTTCGGCTGTCCCGTACCGCATCAGCGCGGGCCCGACCCAGTTGATGCCCATGTATTGCGGACCGCGCGGCTCGTGATGCGCCCACATCTCCTCGCGCAGCACGGTCTGCTGCCAGACCGAACCCCCGCCGCCCCCATGCTCTTTCGGCCAGGCCAGCGCCAGCAGCCCCTCGGCCGCCAACAGCTTGCAGAACGTCTCCGTGGTGGCCAGGTCTTGCGGATCGTCGGTGCAGGCGCCGAGGAAACCCGCGGGAATGTGATCGGATATCAGCTGTCGCAGATGCTTTCGCAGTTCGCCGGCGTCATCACCGAGATCGTAATCCATCGTCGTCACCCCTTCGGCAGCCCGAGTAGACGCTCGGCGATGATGTTGCGCTGGACCTCCGATGTTCCGCCGTAGATCGTCGCGGCCAATGCGTCCTGGCGTTCGAAGAGCAGATCCGCATCGCTGACCCAGTCCTGCCCGTTAGTGATGGAAGCGAGCTCCCAAACCCGTTGCAAGGTAACCGATCCGAGCAGCTTGAGAATGTCGGCCTCCGGGCTGGGCCGACCCGCCAGTTCGTTGCCCAGAGCGCGGTAGCCGGTGGCGCGGAGCGCCTCGGCGTCGGCCAGCAGCGAGCCGAGCTCGGCGCAGATGTCTGGGCTGTGTACGGCGCGGCCGGCGCCGCGGATCGAATCGAGCCCACGCTCGATCTCCACCCAGTTCATGATCCAGATCATCTGGCGCTCATGGTGTAACGACGCCAATGCGACGTTCCAACCCCCATGCAGCGGACCCAAAAGGTTTTCCGCCGGCACCTCGACGTCCTCGAGGAAGACCTCGCAGAACGTCTCGTCGGAGACTGACGCCATGCGGATCGGTTCGATCCGCACCCCTGGCGAGTGCAGGTCGAGGATCAGGCAGGAGATGCCGCGGTGCTTCGGGGCATCCGGATCGGTGCGGGCATACAGAGTGCACCACCGCGAAAGATGGGCCTGAGTGGTCCAGATCTTGTGACCGTTGACGCGGAAGGCTTGACCATTGGGACCATTGGGACCGTCACGCTCGGCCCGCGTGCGCAGCCCGGCGAAATCCGAGCCGGCCTCCGGCTCGGACATGCCGAGCGCCCACCATTCGTCGCCGCGCAGCAAGGGGACCAGCAGGCGGTCGATCTGGGCGGGCGTGCCGAATTGCCGGATGCCGGGGGCGGCGACGCCGGGGCCCGCAATGTTGGGCAGTTTGGGCGCCCACCGCATTGCCGCCTCCAGCCGGACCTCCATCGCGTCGCGCAAACCCAGCGATCGGCCGCCGTGCTCGCGGGGCCAGGTCGGTTGGACCCATCCGGCCTCGAACGCGGCCCGCTGGTAGTCGCGCCGCAGCGCCATGTCCCAGCGGTACTCGCGATACCTGTCGTAGTAGTCCTGCGGCAGAAATTCCGTTAGCCAGGCGCCGAATTCGTCGACTATCGAGTTCCCCGCCGCGCCGCTGGGGGTCATCCCGCGGTCCCCGCGAACCGGCGGCCCACCTCGTGGTAAAGCGCGCGACCGTCGCCGAGCAGCGCGGCGCCCTGCCAGGCGTGCCGCACGTAGAGGTGGATGTCGTGCTCCCACGTCTGTCCGAGCGCGCCGTGCACCTGCACCGCGGTGCGCGCGCAATTGACCGCCGCGTCGCCGGCTGCCGCCTTGGCCAGCGCCGCCGCGGTCCACCCACCCGCGGGGTCGTCGAGGCGGGCGGCGGCCGCGTAGGTGAGGCTGCGCGCGCGTTCCACGCTGACGTAGTTGTCGGCCAGCGCGTGTTTGATCCCCTGGAAGGCGCCGATCGGCGTGCCGAACTGCCGGCGCGCCTTCGCGTGCTCGACGGAGCGGTGCAGGGCCGCGCTCGCCACGCCGACCAGGTCCGCGGCGGCGGCGATCAGCGGGGCCGTCAGCGCCGCTTCGAGCTCGACGGGCGCGACTGCAATCGGCTCGACGTCGATCTCGACGTCGGCCACCGGTTGCGCGAGGTCGACCGACTCGCCCGCCAGCACCGCAACCCCGTCACCGCAGCGCGCCACCGCCGCTACAACGCCGCCGGCACCGCCGACACCGCTGTCGGCGTGGGCAAGCGCGACAATCAGCTCGGCGCGGGGCAGGTTGGGGACCGCGACCGCCCGTCCGCGCAGGCGCCCCCCGCGGAACGTCATCGGCGCGCCGGCGAGTCGAGACCCCCTGGAGTGGACCGCCAGGGTGGCGACGGCGCCGCCCGCGATCTCGGCGAGTACCGGGGCAAAAGTCGGGCCGCACGCACGCAGCGCACCCGCGGCGAGGCCGACGCTGCTCAGCAGCGGGATGGGCGCGATGGCGGCGCCGCATTCCTCAAGAACCACGGCGAGTTCAACCGGTCCGAAGTCGGCAGCGTCGTCGGGTCCGCCGGCCGTCCCAGCAGGGTCCGGCAGAGCGAGGTCCGTCCAGCCGAGGTCCACGACCGTCTTCCACAGCGTGCGCCACCGTTCGGGATCCGTGATCGCTTGGCGGGCGACGTCGGGCGGGCATTCGGTGCGCAGGACGTCGCGCACGGCGTCGCGCAGCGCGAGCTGCTCCGAAGTCAGGCCGACATCCATAAGACCCCTAACATAATAAAGATAGTAAACTAGCGACGCCGCAATCGCACCGACGAGAACACGACGAGAACACGCAGAGGTGGGCGCATGGTCGAGTGGTATCTGTTCCTGCCGCAGGTGCGGTTGTCGGCGGCCGAAGTCACGGAACGGGCCCTGTGCGCCGAGGCCAGTGGATTCGGCGGGGTGGCGTTCATCGACCACCTGGAGGCGCCCGGCCTGCCCGGTGAAAGCATTTGCGAGGCAATGGGCATCGCGACCTGGGTGGCCGCCAAGACGGAACGGCTGCGGATCGGCCATCTGGTCCTGTGCGACGCTTTTCGGCATCCCGCCGTGCTCGCCAAACAGGCCGTCACCCTGTCGGACGCGTCCGATGGCAGATTCGAGCTCGGCCTCGGAGCCGGCTCGTGGCCCGCCGAATTCGCCAGATTCGGTGTCGGACAGCAGGATCCGGTGGCCAGGGTCGAACAACTCGGGCGTCACCTGGCGTTGCTCAGGCAGTACTGGGGCGATGATCCCGATGGCCCCGACGACAACGCAGCACCTCAACTTCCCACCCGGACCCATCCGATACCGCTGATCCTGGGTGGCAGCGGACCCCGGATGATGAAACTTGTTCGTACCTATGCGGATTGGTGGAACCTGCAGGCGAATCACCTCGACCGGTTGCCCCGGCTGGCGCCGGCGGCGGGAACGGCCCGGCTCTCGGTGCAGCAGATGGTGGGCTTCCTCCGGTCGGGCAGCGATCCGGACAAGGCGCGCGCGGTGAGCACGCGGCGATTCGGTCATCTCGGGTCGGGGCTGGTCTGCGGTACCGCCGACGAGCTGGTGCGGCACTTCGCCGGACTGGCGGCCCAGCGGGTGGAACGCTTCTACGTGTGGTTCGCCGACTTCGCCGTCCCGGATTCGCTACACGAGTTCGGCGAAACGGTGATCAAGGACTTCGCTGCGCGGAGCGCCGGCGGTGGACCTCGGTAGGCACAATCGGCGGGCGGGCGAACGGACCGCGCTGCACCGCGCTCAGCCGGATCTCCGGCAGATCCACCGACGGGTCGACGGTGTCCAGCCAGGCGACCGCCTCGGCGACGTCGGATATCTGGATCGCGTACATCTCGAAGGGAACGTCCTGCAGCATCTCGGTTTCCACCGGTCCCGGCGTCACGATGTGGACGGCGATGCCGTCCCGGTCGACCTCGAGGGCCAACGCGCGGGCGAACGCGTTCATGCCGGCCTTGGATGCGGAATAGGCCGTGCGCGCCATCATCGGCTCGTGTGCGGCCGACGACGAGACGAACACCAGCCGCGAGCCCGCGCGCATCCGCGGTAGCACGGCCGAGGTCACCACGAAGCAGGAATCCAGGTTGGCCGACATGATCGCCCGCCACTGTTCGAAAGTCTGCTTGCGCGCGTAGGTTCCACCCAGCACGCCGGCCGCGTGCACGACGAGGTCGATCGTTTCGAGTGTGCTTATCGCGGCGGGGAATTCGGCCGGATCGGACGCGTCGGCCACGATGTGGCGAGCCCCCAGTTCGTCGGCCGCCGCACGCAACGGGCCTTCGCGTCGTGCCACCAGCACCACGTCGTAGCCCAGCTCACACAGCTTGCGGGCGCATCCCTTTCCGATCCCGCCGCTGCCGCCGGTGACCAATGCGGTTCGCACGGACCTCAAAGGCTCGAATGCTTCCTGTTAGGAGTGCCGGAGATCCCGCGGGCGAGACCCCGAACGAGTCATAGCCTGCGGCGAAAGGGCATAGATCCGTTGATCGGGGTTGCCGGACAGCACGTAGGTTTGCGTGTCGGCGAGGTGGCGGCCGGCGATCCGGCGGGCCCGGTCGACGTCGCCGTCGGCGATCGTCTCGGTCAGCTTGATGTGCGTGTTGAGCGCGGCGCGGCGCTTGGCCTGCGACGGGTAGGTGCCGCGCGCCGAGGTCTCGTCGGCCCATTGCCGCTCATGGCTGGTCCACAGCGTCTCCAGGCTGCCGACGACCGCGATGATCGTGTGGTTTCCGCAGCCGCGAACAACGAGATCGTGGAATTGACGGCCGATCTCGGTGAACAACCTGCCGTCGTCGAGGTTCTTGGCCATGGAATCGTTGACTTGTTTGAGCTCCGGCACCAGGGTATCCGCGCGGTCGGGCCGCTGGGCCGCCAGCGCGGCGCAGGCGGGCTCGAGTTCCTGCAGTGCCATGCCCAGATCGGCGACCGCGACCGACTCGCTCTGCAACAGCAGACCAAGCATGTAGGCGGCGCTGGTCTTCGCCGGAGCGTGCACGACGGCGCCGCCGCGGTTGCCCCGCCGCACCGAGACCAGGCCCTCGGTCTCCAGGATCCGCAGCGCCTCGCGCAGCGAGACCAGGCTGACGTTGAATTGTTCGACCAGCACCTCCTGGCGTGGCAACAGGTCGCCGTCGGACAGCTCACCGTCGATGATCTGGCGACGCAGTTCGTCGGCTACGATTTCGGCGATCCTCGGCGCCGACAACCGGCGACGGGCGTCGGGGCCAATACCCAGAGCGGTCATCCGGTCCTCGCATCCCTGGCATCCCGTAGTCGACTGGCTTAGCTATTTTAGCAGTAATGGCTAAAATAAGCGCCCGTATGCGCACCCGTTAACCTGGCGCTTTGGCGGGTTCGGTGCGTCGCCTCGACGAGCGCCGAAATCTGCACCGCCGTCCGAAATTGACTGGTGTCGTCAACCGCCATAACACTAGCGCCGTTGCCGCGCAGGCTCGGTAGCTTTACGCGCTCGGTGGGTGTCGCGTATGCGGCCGTCTACCACCGCTTGCTGCAGAACCTGCTTTACCAACACCACGGAATGCCTAATTGCGCTGAGGCGCCAGCGATTTGCAGTCAGGCCCGCGACCCATGCGGTAATGTGCTCGCGCTTAATGGCATTCAGCGGGCAGCCGCCAAACACCGCGTCGATGCAAGTTCACCTCGACGGCATCATAGGTGTCGCGTTCGAACCAGCTGCCGGCGCCGTTGCCGGCCCCAGGGTCACCGGCAGCGACGACCAACCCCGCAGCGTCCGGGTATCCCGTCGGCTACCCGCGCCCGCCAACCGCGCATCCGGGAAGCGCTCGAAGAACCTTCGCAGCCCGACCTCGCCTTCAGCGCGGGCCAGGGCTGCTCCCAGACAGAAGTGCCGGCCGCCGGAGAAGGCCAGATGCTTGCCGGCATTGACGCGTTCGATGTCGAAGCGATGCGGATCGACGAATACCGCGGGATCCCGGTTGGCAGCCGCCATATAGACCACCACAAGCTCGCCGGCGGGGATCCATTCGCCTGCCACCTCGACGGCATTGAGCGACATCCGCCCAGTGATCTGAATCGGCGTATCCAGCCGCAGGATCTCTTCCACCGCGTTCGGCCACAGCTCGGGACGCTGACGCAGCGTATCCAGGTGGCCGGGTGTGTCCAGCAACATGCGAATTCCGTTGCCCAACAGGTTCACCGTCGTTTCAAACCCGGCCGCCAACACCAGCCCGGCAAGGACCCGTAACTCGGCCTCGCTGAGATGCGCTTCGGCTGGGCCGGATTCCGAACGAACAATCAACTGACTCATCAGGTCGTCACCCGGGCTGCGGCGCAGTCGCCGCAGGTGATCGGTCAGCCAGACTTCGAATCCAGCGATCCCTTCCTGCACACGCCGGTATTGCCGCCACGGCACTCCGAAATCCAGACTCGGCGCTGCCATCTCACCGAACTCCAGGATTTTGCTGCGGTCCTGCTCGGGCACGCCCAAGATGTCGCTGATGATGGCAACCGGAAGCTGCGAGCAATACCTCCCAACGATGTCGACCACGCCCGAACCGCCGCTCTCCTGGGCCAGCTGATCCAAGATCTTGGTGGCCGTCCGTTCGACCCCATCGCGCAATGCGGCGACTGCCCGGGAGGTGAATACCGCCGATACCGTCCTGCGGTAGCGCGTGTGATCCGGCGGCTCGACGACCAGTAACGACGGCGGCCGCAGCAGGTGCAGCATTTCGTCACGCGTCCGGCGCTCCAACCAGCGCAAGGGTGCCGGCAGATTCGATCCGATCACCAGCACTCGGAAGTCGTCGGAACGGAGCAGCTCATGGGCGAGGGTGTGGCCCACAGCCAGGTGGCCGCTACGAGTTCCCACCAGCGGGCCTTGCGCCTGCAGCTCGTCGTAGAACGACGCCGGGTCGGCGAGCACTTTTGGATCGGCGATCAGCCTGGCCTTCAAGTCGCCCCGGGCGACTCCGATCCGAGCGACAGCGCGGACAAACCCGTGCACAGCCAGCCAGTGCAATCTCCGCTTCACAGAACCTCCTCGATTCCCATGGCGCAAGGGGCGTTTCACGAAGCTTAGCGTGCGGCCGAGTCTGCCCGACAATGCCGGACCTCGGCAATCAGCGGTGATCTTAAACTCTTTCGTCACGACCTCGTTCGGGTTATTGCCCAGAGCGATCTCATGCCGTGGCAGAGCTTCATCACGGTTGGTGCCGAGGTGGCAGTGCTTGGCGGGAGTCGACTTGTCTAACAGGTCCACGTTCGGACGGTGGTCCGGTCCAATGTTCCACTGCAGGAGGCTTATGTAGAGCAACTCGGCGGGGTTGGCCATGCCTTCGGCCTATGACTGGGGACCGACACCACGGCGTCCATCAAGCAATCGTGTTTGCTGGAACGCATGTGCGATGTCGCGGCTCCGTAGGCCGGTTGCAACCCCGAACTGTACCCCTACCGCAGCCTGCCGCCAGAGCCACGAAAACTGCAGGCCGGGAGCAATATTGCTTTGTTAGCAGAGTCGCGACCAGGCATTTTTCGCCCGCCCGTTCGATAGCTATTTTAGCAGTAATGGTATAAGTAGCCTGGTGGATCACGGGCCCGATAGCCGGCCGACACCGCTGCACCAGGTGCGGGTCGTCGAGATCAGTGACCGCATCGCCGGCAGCTACTGCGGCAAGCTATTGCTTGACGCCGGGGCCGAGGTACATAAACTTGAACCGCCCCAAGGGGATTCGCTACGGCGATACTCGGCCAGCGGTTCGTCCTCGCCGGACCTCGCGGCGCCGTCGTTTTGCGAGCCGTTCTATAGCTACCTCAACGCGGGCAAGCGCAGCATGACCTTCGCGCCCGGCTCGCAGCGATACCGTGCCGAACTGGCCGCCGCCGAAGTCGTCGTCGTCACCGCAGGGCCGTCGCGGGCGACGGCCCTGGGCATCGATCCGCAGCGGCTGCTGGCCGACTCCCCGCGTGCGGTCGTCGTCACGATCTCCGACTTCGGCTGGGCCGGTCCGTATGCGGACCGCCCGGCCAGCGAGTTCACGCTGCAATCGTGGTCCGGCTGCACGGGTTTCCGGGGTGACCCGGCCGGGCCGCCCATCTCGATCGGCGGCGACCTGGGGGAGTACATGGGCGGGGTGTACGGCGCATTCGGCGCGCTGGCCGTGCGCCGCCGCGTCGAGCGGGGCGGCCCGGGTGAGCATCTGGACCTGTCCATGCTGGAGGCGCTGACCACGATGCAAAGCAGCGAATGGCTGCACTCCCAGCTGCTGCAGGTGCCGCCGATCCGGCGCACCCTGGAGGTACCCTCGATCGAACCGGCCAAGGACGGGTACGTCGGGATCACCATGGTGACCGGTCAGCAGTGGCTCGACTTCCTCGCGATGGTGGACTGCCCGCAGCTCGAGCAGATCGAGCAGCTGCGTTTTCAGATCGGCCGCTGGGCCTACCGCGACCTCATCCGCGAACAGATCGGCCCGTGGATGGCGGAGCGGTCGGTCGACGAGATCGTCGAGCTCGGGCAGCTGTTCCGGTTGCCGATCGCGGCGTTGGGCAACGGCTCCACGATCCGGGAGATGGACCACGTCACCGAGCGCGGGGTGTTCGTGCGCAACCCCGCCGGCTTTCATCAGCCCCGCCCGCCGTGGTTGATGTCGGCGTGCGCGCCCGCGCCGCCCGGCGCCACGCCCGCTCCCGGCGCCGACAACGACGAGTCGCCCTGGCAGCAACGCGAACCCGGGCCCGTGCGTGACCCGACCTCGCCCGGGTTACCGCTCGAGGGAGTCCGCATCGTCGATCTGACCGCCTTCTGGGCCGGGCCCGCCGCGACCCACCTACTGGCCGCCTTCGGCGCCGACGTCGTCAAGGTGGAGTCGATCCAGCGACCCGACGGCATTCGCTACTCGGGCGGCATGCGCAAGGATGTCGACGACTGGTGGGAGTACGGCTGGGTGTTCCATGCGATGAACACCAATAAGCGTTCGGTCACACTGGATTTGGGCTCCGATGAGGGCCGTCAACTGTTCACCGGGCTGGTGGCCGGCGCCGACGTGGTGATCGAGAACTTCTCGCCCCGGGTGATGGACCACTTCGGGCTCACCGCGGACGCGCTGCTGCGGGTGAACCCCAAACTCGTCGTCGCCCGGATGCCGGCGTTCGGGCTGGACGGCCCGTGGCGCGAGCGGGTCGGATTCGCGCCCACCATGGAGCAGCTGGCCGGTCTGGCCTGGGTGACCGGACTACCCGACGACCCGCCGGTGACACCGCGCGGCGCCTGCGACCCGCTGGCCGGCGTGCACGCCGCATTCGCGGTGCTGGCCGCACTGAACTTTGCCGAACGCGCCGGAACGGGTCAGCTGGTCGAGCTGCCGATGATCGAAACGGTGCTGAACGCCACCGCAATTCAGCCGATCGAATGCGAGGTCTTCGGGGTCACGCTGAGCCGGCGCGGCAACCGCGGCATCGGCCTTCGTGGCGAATCGATCCAGAACATCTACCGCTGTGCCGGCGACGACGACTGGATAGCGGTCACCGTGCGCGACGATCAACACTGGCAGGCGCTGGTCGATCTGATGGGCCGGCCGGCCTGGTGCGACGAGGGCCTGGCGGGCCTGGCTGACATTGCCGGGCGGCAAGAGCGCGCCGACGAGGTCGACGGCCGGTTGCGGGACTGGTTCGCCGGGCAGCCCCGCGACGCGACGGTGGAAAGCCTGGCCACCGCCGGCATACCGGCCGCGCCGGTGGTGTCTCCCTCGCTGGTGATCGAGAACCCGCAACTGCGCGACCGGGGGTTCTTTGAGCAACTCATGCACCCCAGCACGGGTGCCGGCCTTTACCCGTGTCCGCCGTTCGCCCGGCTCGCCGGCCAGCACCGATGGCTGCACCGGCCGCCGCCGACCCTGGGCGAGCACAATGGGGAGGTGCTGCGCGACCGATGCGGGCTCACCGATGAAGAATTGGCACACCTTGCGGCCGGCGAAGTGATCGGGACCCGGCCCAAAGGCGCCTAGAAGGTAAGGGAGCAGCTGATGCGCGTAACCGTCGACGAAGACCTGTGTGAGGCCAACGGCTTCTGTGAATCGCTGGCCCCCGACGTGTTCGAACTGGGCGACGCCGACGTGGTGCAGATCGCGGACGGCCCGGTGCCGCCACGACTGGAGATCGACGTCCGCGCGGCGGTGGACCAGTGCCCGAAGGCCGCGCTGCGGCTGCGCGACTGACTACTGCCGCTACTGCCGCTACTGCCGCTACTGCCGCTACTGCGTTAGTGCTGCGCGGCGTTGACCGATATCGCCATCTCGTCGTAGATCGACATGTTGGTGATCAGGCTCGGGTAGGTCGCTTTGGCCGGACCGATCGCTAGGTGATCGCAGCGCAGCAGCAATTCGTCGAATACCGCGCGGATCTCCGCGCGCGCCAGCATCGCACCCAGGCAGTGGTGGGGCCCGCCGCCGCCGAACGCCACATGCGGGTTGGGATGACGGCCGATGTCGAAGCTGAACGGTGAGGAGAAGACCTCCTCGTCGCGGTTGGCCGAACGCAGCATCGATACCACCCGGTCGCCCTTGGGGATGTGCTGGTCGTCCATCTCGACGTCGACCTTCGCGGTGCGCGTCCAGTACGCCACCGGTGATGCCCAGCGCAGCACCTCCTCGACGGCGCTGGACCGCAGCGCCTCCTCGTCCCGATAGCGTTCGATCTGTTCGGGATTCGCGACGAACGCCTGCAGCCCGATGGCCAGTGCGTTCTTGGTGGTGTCGCTGCCGGCGAAGGCCAGGACGAAGAAGAAGAACTCGAGTTCGTTGGCGGGCAGGCTGAACTGCTCACCGTCTTCACCGGTGATGACGGCGGACGCCAGCGTGCTCCAGATATCGTCGGTCGGTTCGCGTCGCTTCTGCTCGGTGAGCTCCATCGCATAGCCGAAAATCGTGGTGAAGAGCTCGATTTCCTCGTGCCGCGTCATCAGCCGGACCCCGGTCGATTGCGCGTTCAGGATGCGGTCGAAGATGCCGAAGATGCGGGGCCGATCCTGGTCCGGAACGCCGATGATGTCGCCGATGACCGTCATCGGGAGGGCGTCCGCCACATCCTCGATCCAATCGCCGCCGCCCTGGTCCAGCAGGCGATCGATCATCGCCGCCGCCCGCGCCCGGATACCGGCCTCCAGCTTGGCGATCGCCCGCGGGTTGAAGGCGCTGGAGATGAGCTTGCGGCGCTTGTTCAGTGCCGGCGGATCCATGTTGATGATCGTCGGGTACGACGAGAAAAGGCCGGCGGGCTGGATCAGCGGGCCGTCCACCGCGGTGAACGAGTCGGTGTCGCGGTGCAGCCGTACCGCGTGCCGGTGCTTGGTCGTCACCCAGAATTCACGCTGGACGGTCTCGCGCACGCCGGGGGTCAGGTCATGCCGGAAAAGCGGCCGCGAACGCCGTAGCTCGGCGAACAGGTCGTCGGGAAAGCCGTTGCGCCACAAGGCGAAATCGGACAGATCCACGGCGGCCGCCGTCATCGGAACCCTCGCTCTGACAAGGTACCTCCCGTGGCTGCGTTGACGTTCTATGCTTAAAATAGTAAAAATAGGCCTAGTAGTCGAACCGCGGTGAGTGAAGGGCGGTCCAGTTGCACTCGGCCCCGCGGGAAACGGAGTGCTCGTGACCAATACGATTTCGGACCCGGCCGCCGGGTCGGACCCTTTAGGTCCGTCAGATCCGTCGGACAGGGAGTTCGGTTCGGGTATCGCGCTGTCGACGTACCGCTTCCCGACGGGGTGGTTCATCGTCTCCTTCGGATCCGATCTGGCTGTGGGTGACGTCAAGCGCGCCCACTACTTCGGTGAGGAGCTGGTGCTGTTCCGCACCGAGGCCGGCCAGGTGCACGTGCTGGACGCGTACTGCCAGCACCTGGGCGCCAACCTGGGCGTCGGCGGCACCGTGGAAGGCGAGAACATCGTCTGCCCCTGGCACGGGTGGCGCTGGCGCGGCGACGGCACCAATGCGCTGATCCCGTACAGCAAGATCGGCTGCAAGAACAACGTCCGGATCCGCACCTACCCGAGCGTGGAGTGGTACGGCTTCATCCTGGCGTGGCACGAGCGCCACGGCAGGGCGCCGTACTGGCAACCGCCCGTGCTGCCGGAACTGGAAACCGGCGAGTACTACCCGCTGCACCCGCACACTCAGATGGTCAATCGGGTCAAGGTGCACCCGCAGATGATCATCGAGAACGCCGCCGACCCGTATCACGTCCAGTACGTGCACAAGGCCGCCAACCCGGCCACCACGTCGTCCTTCGAGGTGGCGGGCTACCACCTGCACGCCACCGTCAACGCCCACTTCGGCGGCGGCCGGCCAAAAACCTGGCTGACCCCGAATGGACCGGTCGACGCGAAGATCATCTACGACAACTACTCGCTGGGGCTGGGGCTGGTCCGCTTTCCCAGTGAGCTGGTGGCCACCCTGCAGGTCACCGGGCAGACGCCGGTCGACGAGGACTACACCGACTACTTCTATACCCAGGCTTCGGTGCGCGAGCCCGGCGACACCGGCGACGTGCCCACCGGCCGGGCCGCCAGGTTCTTGGCGTTGCAGCAAGAGGTCATCAAACAGGACTTCTTCACCTGGGAGAACATGAAATACCTGGAGAAGCCGAATCTCGCGCCCGAAGAGGCACACGACTACGCGGCCCTGCGTCGCTGGGCCCACCGCTTCTACCCGGGCACGCAACCGTCGCCCGCCGACTTCGGTTACACGGCCGAGGGTGAGCCCGACCCGGCGGCCGCCCAGGCCTGACGAGCAGCGTGATCGGAGCCCTATGACCTCCGTCCGGAGCAAACCCGTTGGGCCCTGAAGATTTTGGCGTCGATCGTTTCACCGTGCCGGCCGTGCTGGATCGCGGCGCCGAGCAATACCCCGACCGGGTGATGATGGCGATCGCCGGTACCGAGGTGACCTTCGAACAGATGCGGCAACGGTCCTGCGCCGCGGCGAGCATGCTGACGGGTCTGGGTGTCGGCCGCGGCGACTGCGTGGCGCTGTTCACCCCCACCAGTGCGGAATGGATCTACTTCTGGCTCGGCGCGGCGCGCATCGGCGCGGTGAGCGCGGCGGTGAACGCCGCGAACAAAGGGGACTTCCTGCTGCACACGCTGCGGTTGTCGCAGGCCATGGTGATCCTCACCGATGCTGAGCGACGCCCGCGCGTCGAGGAGATCGCCGGTGACTTAGATATCCCGATTAGCGTTGTGGTGCAAGATGATTCGCTTACTAAGACGTTGACGAGCGGAGGGGCCGACGCAGTACCCGACAACCCCGCGGGCGTCGACGAGCTGGGGTCGCTGTTCTTCACGTCGGGCACGACCGGACCCTCCAAGGCGGTCGCGACGACGTGGCACTACCTGTTCACGGTGGCCGCGACCGCCGCCTCGGCCTGGGAATTCGGCCCGGGGGAGGTGTTGTGGACCGCGATGCCGCTGTTCCATCTGAGCGCGGCGCCCAGCGTGCTGGCGCCGATGTTGGTCGGCGGGACGACCGCGATCGCCGACGCGTTCCATCCCGGGGATGTCTGGGACGACGTGCGAGCCCGCGGCGCCATTGGCTTCGCCGGTGCGGGCGCGATGGTTTCGATGCTGCTGAACCTGCCCGCGGATGCGCGTGACGCCGAGTTGCCGCTGCGGTTCATCTCCGCGGCGCCCATCGCCGCGGATTCTTACCCCGAGATCGAGCGGCGGTACGGCTGTCGCATCGTCACGATGTACGGGATGACCGAGGCCTTTCCGATAGCCGTCAAAGGTGTGTCCGACGACGGGGTCCCGGGAACGTCGGGCCGGCCGAATCCGAATTTCGACGTGCGCATCGTCGACGACGACGGCAACGCGCTGCCCGTCGGAACGGTCGGCGAGATCGCCTGCCGGCCCAGGCACCCGCGGGTGATGAGTGAAGGTTACGTGCGCCCGGGGGCCGGGCGGGGCTGGCACGTGGACGCCCACCCGGACTGGTTCCGCACCGGCGACCTGGGAAAACTCGACCCCGACCAAAACTTGACCTATGTGGACCGCGTCAAAGATTCGCTGCGCAGGCGCGGCGAGAACGTTTCTTCGGTCGAAGTGGAGACCGTTGTGATGCGCCATCCGGCGGTGGCCGAAGCCGCGGCGGTCGGGGTGCAAAGTCAGCTGGGCGAGGACGACATCCTGCTGATCGTGACGTTGCGCCCCGGGGCCGCACTGGATTACGCAGAGCTGCTCGACTTCTGCGCTGCCCGCATGCCGTACTTCTGCGTCCCGCGATTCGTCGAGACCCTCAATGAACTCCCCAAGAACGGCATCGGAAGGATACGCAAAGACTTATTGCGTGCCCGGGGGCTAAATCCGGGCAGTTGGGATCGCGAAAAACACGGCTATATCGTTAGTCGGTAAGTTAAGTTAATGTTACGAAAGTCGTTTCTTTATCCCTTCTGGTTGAGCCCCTCCTGACAAGGACTAGAGAGGTTGGAGAGTACAGATGACCATGACCTACCAGGAACAGCAGATGCTGGCGGCCGCGACGGCCCGCGGTGCCATCCTGAATCTGACCGCCCGGCACAACCGCGCCTACTCGGCCGGCGACCGCGAGGCCTGGATCGCCACGTTCCGCCACTCCGGTGCCCGCTACATTCGCGACCATGACGTGTTCAGCGACCTGCGCGCGGCCTTCGACGGCGGCGACGGGCAACGCCTGGTCGCGGTCGACCACGACATCATCGTCGACGGCGTCCACGCCACCCAGCGCTGTGTCGCGGTGCTTTACGCCGCCGTGTACGGCGACACCACCCTGCGGGCCACCGGGACATACCGCGATCAGTTGATCTACGAGCGCGGCGGCTGGTATTTCACTTCCCGCGAACTCGAATGGGATACGGTGCCCAGCCGGCATCCGCTCGTCATGTGACGCAACCCTAGCTGGTTGGGGACGATCGACTACGTCTCGCGAGCAGTCGAGCATCGGGCGCCGGCAGCGAGTTCGACCATCGGCGCCGGGCGTTGGCGATCCGGCGTTAGCAGGTACCACCGAGCCAGCTGTGCGTGCCGGCGAGTAGCCGGTGCCGATCGCCTGGCCGGGGAAGCCGCAGGTGCGAGTGGCGCCGATGTCGCCGAAGGCGGGTTTGCCACGCGTACCGTTAGGAACAGACCGTTTTGATTTTCCTCCAACGCCCGTTGCATGCCGCCGAGCTGCATGGCCAGCGCGTGCGCGGCATCGTTGCCTGAATGCATCGGCAAACCGGTGCGGTAGCTGGTTCATGACCACGCTTCAGCGGAGCCGTCGTCGGGCAGCGACGCTGTGCGGGTGCGATGACGATGCCGCACGCGCACAGCGCCTCGTTGCCGACCGGCTTGGGCAGCTCCCAGACCCTAGGCAGGGCCGGGGTTGCCGTCGTTGCCGGGGTTGCCGTTTTGGCCGTTGGGTGGGGTGCCTTGACCGCCGGTGCCGCCGCGCCCGCCGGTGCCGGCGGGCGCGCCAGTGTCGCCGGTGTCGCCGGTGCCGCCGTTACCGCCGTTACCGCCGTCGCCGCCGTCGCCGCCGTCGCCGGTGCCGCTGGCGGTGCCGCCGGTGCCGCCGGTGCCGCCGCCGCCGCCGGTGCCGCCTTGGCCGCCGGTGGCGGCGCCGTTGCCGCCGGTCCCGCCGCCGCCGCCGGTGCCGCCGGTGCCGCCGTTGAAGTCGCCGCTGGTGTCGCCGGCCCCGCCGGTCCCGCCGCCGCCGCCTTGGCCGCCTTGGCCGCCGGCCCCGCCGATGCCCGCAGCGCCGGCACCGGTGCCTGCTGCGCCGCCGAGGCCGCCGCCGCCGCCGGTGCCGCCTTGGCCGCCGGTGCCGCCGTCGCTGTCGACGCCGGTGGTGCCAGAACCGCCGGTGCCGCCGGTGCCGCCTTGGCCGCCGGCGCCCCCGTTGCCGTTGGTGGCGGTGACGCCGCCGGCGTTGCCGCCGATGCCGCCGATGCCGCCATTGCCGGCGTTACCGCCGGCGGTGCCGGTGCCTGCGGCGGCGTTGGCGCCGTCGCCGCCGGCCCCGCCGTTGCCCGCGTTGCCGCCGTCGCCTGCGATGCCGCCGACCCCGCCGGTGCCGGCCGCCCCGCCATTGCCGCCGAAGCCGCCGACGCCGCCCACACCCGCTTTGGTGTTCGCGACACCGGCGGCTCCGTCGCCGCCTTGGCCGCCTTGGCCGCCGGCCCCGCCGTCGCCGTTGGTGGCGGTGGCGCCGCCGGCGTTGCCGCCGCTGCCGCCTTGGCCGCCGGTGCCGCCTCGGCCGCCGTTGGTGCCGCTGCCTGCGGCGGCGTTGGCGCCGTCGCCGCCGGCCCCGCCGTTGCTGGCGTTGCCGCCGTTGCCGGCGGTGCCGCCGACCCCGCCGGTGCCCGCCGCTCCGCCGGCACCGCCGTTGCCTCCGTTACCGCCGGCGCCGCCGACGCCGAGGTTGATGGCGGTGCTGGTGTTGCTGGCGCCGTTGCCGGCGATCCCGCCGTCCCCGCCGTCCCCGCCGTTGCCGTTGGTGGCGGTGGCGCCCCCGGCATTGCCGCCGGTGCCTCCGTTGCCGCCGGCGCCGGCGGCGCCGCCCTTGTCGCCGCTGCCGGCCGAGCCGTCGGCGCCGTTGCCGCCGGCCCCGCCGGCGCCGGCGTTGCCGCCGTTGCCTGCGGTGCCGCCGACGCCGCCGGTGCCGGCCGCCCCGCCGTTGCCGCCGTTGCCGCCGCCGCCGCCGTTGCCGCCGAGACCGCCGCTGCCGCTGTGACCGGTGTCGGGGATGCCGGTGCCGCCGACGCCGCCTTGACCGCCCTGGCCGCCGGCCCCGCCGTTGCCGTTGGTGGCGGTGGCGCCCCCGGCGTTGCCGCCGACCCCGCCGGCGCCGCCGACCCCGCCGAAGCCGCCGTGACCGGCTTGGCCGTCAAGGCCAGCGCCGGCGTTACCGCCGTTGCCGCCGGCGCCGGCGTCGCCGCCGTTACCGCCGGTGCCCACGGCACCGGCGCCAATACCGGTGGTTCCGCCGTTGCCGCCGGCCCCGCCGGCCCCGCCGGCGCTGCCGTTGCCGCCTTGCGCGCCGCCGGTGGCACCCTGACCGCCGGCGCCGCCGGCGCCGCCGTTGCCGCCATCGCCGTTGGTTCCGGTGGCGTCGGCCGCACCGCCTTGCCCGCCGACCCCGCCGACACCGCCGGCGCCGGCTTTGCCGGAACCACCGGTAAGCCCGGGTGCCGCGCCGCCGTTGCCGCCAGCGCCGCCTGCGCCGGCGTCGCCGCCTTGCCCGCCGGTACCGCCGATACCCGCCGCCCCGCCGATACCGCCGGCGCCACCGACACCGCCGACACCGCCGATGCCGCCGAAACCGCTGGCGTTATCAGAGCCGATCACAGACTCGCCGCCAGCACCGGCCGCCCCACCGGCCCCGCCCCGGCCGCCCGCACCAGCAACGGCGCCCGCGGGCCCAGCGCCGCCGGCGCCGCCCACACCGCCGGCGCCGCCGGCGCCGCCGTTGCCCGCGACACCGGACGATCCACTGGCGATGCTGCCGGTGCCAGCGGCGCCGCCGGCCCCACCGTTCCCACCAATGCCGGCAACGCCACCGGCCGCGATGGCCGCCCCGCCGGCACCGCCGGCGCCGCCTGGGCCACCAATCCCACCGACGCCGCCATGGCCGTCTAAGCCGCCGTCGCCGCCGGCCCCACCAGTTCCGGCGGCACCGCCCTGGCCGCCGTTACCCGCGGTCCCCCCAACACCGCCGCTGCCCGTAGCCCCACCAGCACCGCCACCACCGCCAACACCGCCGTTGCCGCCGGCCCCGCCGACGCCATTGGCATTGGTGTTCGCGACACCGGCGGCTCCGTCGCCGCCTTGGCCGCCTTGGCCGCCGGCCCCGCCGTCGCCGTTGGTGGCGGTGGCGCCGCCGGCGTTGCCGCCGCTGCCGCCTTGGCCGCCGGTGCCGCCTCGGCCGCCGTTGGTGCCGCTGCCTGCGGCGGCGTTGGCGCCGTCGCCGCCGGCCCCGCCGTTGCTGGCGTTGCCGCCGTTGCCGGCGGTGCCGCCGACCCCGCCGGTGCCCGCCGCTCCGCCGGCACCGCCGTTGCCTCCGTTACCGCCGGCGCCGCCGACGCCGAGGTTGATGGCGGTGCTGGTGTTGCTGGCGCCGTTGCCGGCGATCCCGCCGTCCCCGCCGTCCCCGCCGTTGCCGTTGGTGGCGGTGGCGCCCCCGGCATTGCCGCCGGTGCCTCCGTTGCCGCCGGCGCCGGCGGCGCCGCCCTTGTCGCCGCTGCCGGCCGAGCCGTCGGCGCCGTTGCCGCCGGCCCCGCCGGCGCCGGCGTTGCCGCCGTTGCCTGCGGTGCCGCCGACGCCGCCGGTGCCGGCCGCCCCGCCGTTGCCGCCGTTGCCGCCGCCGCCGCCGTTGCCGCCGAGACCGCCGCTGCCGCTGTGACCGGTGTCGGGGATGCCGGTGCCGCCGACGCCGCCTTGACCGCCCTGGCCGCCGGCCCCGCCGTTGCCGTTGGTGGCGGTGGCGCCCCCGGCGTTGCCGCCGACCCCGCCGGCGCCGCCGACCCCGCCGAAGCCGCCGTGACCGGCTTGGCCGTCAAGGCCAGCGCCGGCGTTACCGCCGTTGCCGCCGGCGCCGGCGTCGCCGCCGTTACCGCCGGTGCCCACGGCACCGGCGCCAATACCGGTGGTTCCGCCGTTGCCGCCGGCCCCGCCGGCCCCGCCGGCGCTGCCGTTGCCGCCTTGCGCGCCGCCGGTGGCACCCTGACCGCCGGCGCCGCCGGCGCCGCCGTTGCCGCCATCGCCGTTGGTTCCGGTGGCGTCGGCCGCACCGCCTTGCCCGCCGACCCCGCCGACACCGCCGGCGCCGGCTTTGCCGGAACCACCGGTAAGCCCGGGTGCCGCGCCGCCGTTGCCGCCAGCGCCGCCTGCGCCGGCGTCGCCGCCTTGCCCGCCGGTACCGCCGATACCCGCCGCCCCGCCGATACCGCCGGCGCCACCGACACCGCCGACACCGCCGATGCCGCCGAAACCGCTGGCGTTATCAGAGCCGATCACAGACTCGCCGCCAGCACCGGCCGCCCCACCGGCCCCGCCCCGGCCGCCCGCACCAGCAACGGCGCCCGCGGGCCCAGCGCCGCCGGCGCCGCCCACACCGCCGGCGCCGCCGGCGCCGCCGTTGCCCGCGACACCGGACGATCCACTGGCGATGCCGCCGGTGCCAGCGGCGCCGCCGGCCCCACCGTTCCCACCAATGCCGGCAACGCCACCGGCCGCGATGGCCGCCCCGCCGGCACCGCCGGCGCCGCCTGGGCCACCAATCCCACCGACGCCGCCATGGCCGTCTAAGCCGCCGTCGCCGCCGGCCCCACCAGTTCCGGCGGCACCGCCCTGGCCGCCGTTACCCGCGGTCCCCCCAACACCGCCGCTGCCCGTAGCCCCACCAGCACCGCCACCACCGCCAACACCGCCGTTGCCGCCGGCCCCGCCGACGCCATTGGCATTGGTGTTCGCGACACCGGCGGCTCCGTCGCCGCCTTGGCCGCCTTGGCCGCCGGCCCCGCCGTCGCCGTTGGTGCCGCCGGCGCCAGTGTGGCCGCCGCTACCTCCGGCACCGCCCTTACCACCGTCAAAGCCGGTGTCGCCGGCCCCGCCGCTACCACCTTGGCCGCCTTGACCGCCGACCCCGGCTCTGCCCGCGAGGCCGGCAGCGCCGGCGCCGGTCCCAGCCTTCCCGCCGGCGCCCGCGCTGCCGCCGTCGCCGCCGTCGCCGCCGTCAGCGCCGTTGGTGCCCACACCTGCGGCACCCGTCGCACCGGTGCCACCGGCCCCGCCGTTTCCGCCTTGGCCGCCGGCGCCGTTGGTACCGCCCGCACCCGCAGAGCCGCCGGCGCCGCCGGCACCGCCCCTACCGCCGTCAAAACCGGCGCCGGTGATGGCCACATCGCCGTTCCCACCGTTACCGCCTTGCCCGCCGGTACCGCCGACCCCGGCGTGGCCCGCCACGCCCGCCGTGCCTGAGCTTCCTGCGCTGCCACCGGCACCACCGGCGCCGGCATTCCCGCCGTGTCCGCCGACCCCGCCGGCCCCGCCGTCGCTACCTACACCGGGGGTACCGGCCCCGCCGAGGCCACCGGCCCCGCCATTACCGCCCTGGCCGCCTGCACCGCCGGCACCCGTCATCCCGTTATTTGCGCCGCCTTTGCCGCCAACCCCACCAGCACCGCCGGCCATGCCGGTCCCACCACCCGCGGCGCCCGCAGTGCCGTCCCCGCCGTCCCCACCGGCCCCACCGGCCCCGCCGACACCGCCGTTCGTCTCGTTATTGGCCCCGCCGGCCCCGCCGGCCCCGCCGGCCGCACCGGGTGCACCGACGCCCCCGTTGCCGCCGGCTCCGCCATGGCCGCCGCCGTTCATCCCGCTGGCTCCGCCGGCCCCGCCGGCGCCGCCCTTCCCGCCATTGAAACCGGCCACCCCGGCCCCGCCGTTGCCGCCGTTGCCGCCGTTGCCGATCAGGCCGCCCGCCCCGCCGTTGCCGCCGTTGCCGCCTGGTCCCCCAGCCCCGCCGTTGCCACCGTTGCCCATCAAGATTCCGCCGGGCCCGCCGTTACCGCCGGCCTGGCCGACCGCGGTCCCCGGGGCCCCGTTGGCGCCGTCACCGACCAACACGCGCCCGCTCACCGTCTTGGTGGCCGCATTGATTCCCCCCATCAGGCCGTTCTCCACGTTCTGCAACGGCGACGCGTTGGCGGCCTCAGCGCCCGTGTACCCGCTGGCAGCGGCATGCATCACCTGCACAAACTGGTCATGAAACGTCGCCGTGCGCGCGGTGAGTGCCTGATAATCCTGGGCGTAGCTGCCGAACAACCGCGCAATAGCCGCCGACACCTCGTCATTCGCGGCGACCGCAATCCTCGTCGTGAAGGTCCCCGCCGCGCTGTTGGCCGCGTTGATCGCCTCGCCGATCCTGCTCAAATTTGCCGACGCTGTGGCCAACGCCTCAGGGGTTGCGATTACATAGGACGAAGACATGTGGACTCCCATTACTGTGGAACGACAACCGGGACAATTTTCAGGACAGGGCGAAAACCAGAACAACGACCCGGAGCAATCTTGCGACCAAGCCGGAATTTATGCGATGTACAGTCTTGAGTCGAGACAAATCCTGCAAATTTACTCGCTGCTTTATTTCAATTTATTCCGCGACAGCGGCGACGAGGAATACCGGTTTGTGTCGCTGGTGAACAAAGCCGGAGCAATGATCAGAGGTATTTCCAATTCCTCCTACAAATTGGCGGTTAGAACCTCGACGCTGCGCGCCGAGCTGTCGACAAGGGCGGCAACGTCTTTCCGCTTGTGTTCGACCAAAAGCGCGGACGCAACCAATCCAATGAGCAACAGTCCGAGGGGGAGCAGCATTGATTGCGCGAGGGCGGTTCGGAGGCTCTCCTGAACGGCCGCTGGCAATCGGCCGGCGGCTGCGTCTTCTCTCAGATGAGCAGGAAGCCCCTCTGCCGCCATCCGCGCGGTGATGAGTGCGCTGATTGCCGCGCTGCCCATCACCGATGTGACCAGCCTGGTCGTGTTGTAGATGCCCGAACCGGCGCCGGCTCGGTGGACCGGCAGGTCGTGTGTCGCGATTGCGGCGATAGACGTCCAGATGCAAGAACTCCCCACTCCCATCATCGCAATCGGCAGGGTGAGCTCCCAAAGTGAATGCCTGCCGGGCATTATCGCGATGAGCCAGATGAGTCCGAAGGTGATCACCGCGAAACCGAACGAAGGGATGTACCTCGGGTGCAGCCGGTCGACGAGTCGGCCGACGGTGGGCGCGAAAAGGCCGGCGAAAAGCCCCAATGGCGAGAAGATCAATGCCGATTTGGTTGGTGACAATCCACGCCCGAGCTCCAGATAGAAGAATGCGCACATGATCAGCGCGGTGACTGCGGTCGCAATGGCACTAACGGCAATGTTCGACAGAGCGAAATTCCGGATTCGGAAGAGGTCCAGCGGGACCAGTGGTTCCCGTGTGTTGCGCGACTGGTGGTAGAGGAAAATCGCTAGCACCACGAGACCCGCTACAACAATCCACCAGACAACGGACGACCAGTGGTATGCGTCGCCCTCCTGTATGCCGAATACGAGCAGGAACACGCCAATCGCGCTGAGCACGACGCCAGGGAAATCAAACCGATGCTCGTGTGTCTCCAGTCGTGGCACGAAGAGCACCGCGAGTAATAGCGCGACGCCACCTACTGGCAAATTAACTAAGAAGATCGATTTCCAGCCGAGCCAGTCGACGAGGATTCCGCCCCCGATCGGGCCGATAAGGGCCGCCACGCCCGCTACCGCGCCCCATACGCCAAGCGCGGTGCCGCGCTTGTCGGGCGGGAAGATGCGGGTGATGATTGCCATGGTCTGGGGTATCAGCAGGGCGGCTCCGAAGCCCTGGATCGTACGGGCCGCTATCAGCATCCCGATGCTCGTCGACAAGCCGCACCACAGTGACGCCACCGTGAACACGGCCAGGCCGACCAAATAGATGTTCTTGGGGCTGAACCGATCTCCGAGTCGCCCGGTTGCTAGCAGCGGAACCGAATATGTCAACCCGTAGGCGCTGGTAACCCACATCACGGTGGAAATGCCGGTATGCAAGTCATTCATGATCACCGGGTTGGCTACCGCAACGATGGTTACGTCCACCGTAACTATGAAGAAGCCTATGCAGAGGGCCGCCAGCGCGGCCCACGGATTAATCTTGGTTTCGTTAATCACCGTTCGTCCTCGTCGTAGATTTCTGTCGAAGCCCAGAGAGCCTGGGCGTTGGGAATTACTGCACGCGTGATTTAGATCCGGCTCAGCGAGCCGCACCCTCATCCGCGGCATGGACCGCGAAAAAAGATCTGCGGGCTCATCGCTTCAACTGCGCGCTTAGCAGGCGAAAGAGTCCGCCGGCGACATTCGCTGTGTCCAGCGGAATCCAGACCATGAGCGCTTCGCCTTCGGCGTAGCGCGGGTTGAGCTGCAGGTAGAACCGGGTGTACGGGTCCTGTTTGAGTAGGCGCAGCCGCGACGTGTCCCGAGGCGTAGCACCCGAGCGCACTATCCAGGGGCAGTCGCCGGTCGGGACATACTTCAATTGCGCGCTTGCCGCACGCACCACGGCGACTATCTGGTCCGATGGCTCTTCGATGTGGTTCGGGTAAACCCGCGGCATGGTGGAAGCCAAGAGGCGGTAGGCCGCCGGTGAAGAACTGCGGGAAAAGTAGGCCAGCGGGGTGCGGGGGTGGCGGAGCTTGAACTGCACCGCCTGACGAAGCCCGAACAGCGACGCAGACGGCCCGCCGCGACAGCCCAGACGAAAGAGCACGCCCGCGACGAACACAGCGAATGTGCGGCCCTCGTGTTGTACCCGCTCGATGCTGGCGAACGAGAAACCGACGAGCTCGTCGTGCGCACCGTAGAAGAGCCCGAGCCGACCTTCGTCAGTTCCGAAAATCATCGTGTCCAGCTCAAGCTGCGTCACGCCGCGCACGGTCTCGTCGTAAATTGCGTAGAGCTTGGCGGACAGGTCGGACCGCTGCCCCGGGCTAAGGGATGCCACTCGCAGGTATTCGCTGCGGAGGACGCGCCCGGGGGCGCGCCGCTCAGGGCGGGCAGGCGGCGCAGGAGCCGGTCGAGCGGCGGGTGGGCGCGTCGGGACCTCGGCGGCGGGGACAGGGAGGATGGCGTGCACGGAGACACCTCTTCCGGGATTTTGTGTGTTGAGCGGCGTACGTGGGCGGCGTCGCCCTGGGTATCGCCAAGAACCGAGCAAAGAAAAACATGAACTTCCTCTCGCATTCAAATCGCATTCTGGAACACGTTCATTCACTGATTACCACTGGTCAGGATAGGTGCAGGCCGGTATGTGGCGATGTCCTCTCGCCTTCTCTCGCCCACATCTCGCACTTCGGCCTGGACACCGGTGTGATCGGTGCCTTGTCGGTGTCTTCTCGGTGTCTTCTCGGTGTCTTCTCGGTGTCTTCTCGAGGGCATGCGAAGTTCAACTTGGCATGCCTTCGACACGTGTTGCGCGCCGGCGCACGGGGTAGGAAAGAAGACCGGTCAGGAAACAACGCTAAGCGCGAGCCGGGTCAACTCGCTGATGAACGCATCCTTGCTAATGGGTGGTTTGTCGATGACATAGCGGATCGGTAGGGCAAGTAGCTGACTGAGGATCCATGTCGCAGCGTCCACATCGACATCTGGGCGACGATCGGGGACTGCGGCAATATACCCCCGGATGATCTCGCGGATCAGCGTGTCAACGGGTCTGAGCACTCCTCTGCCGGTATGCCCAGGCAACTGCCCGGAGATCACTCGCCAGACTTCCGGCCGCTCGAGCATGGCGTCGACGTACGCCCGCACTAGCGCCGCCGCGAGCACTTCGCGGTCTTTACAGTTGCCAAGTATCTCGTACAGTTTGCTCGCAACTTTGTCCCGCAACTGCTCGGTGTAATCCGCGACCATCGCGTCCAAGATCGAATCTTTGTTGGGAAAGTATTGATACAAGGATCCCGGGCTGATGTTGGCAGCCGCAGCAATCCGATTCGCCGATGCGCCTTCATAGCCGCGCTCTTTCAGAACCGCTGCGGCTGCGTCGAGGATGCGTCTGACCGTTTCCCGCGAGCGATCTTGCACGGGTGTCTTGCGATGGGCCGCCTTGGCCTGCGCTCGAGCCACGCAGGAATCTTAGCGGTTCGGTGCGCCGTGGGGCGATCACGTGGCCGTGCCTTTGCCTAAGGCGCGCAGGACGATTCAATCTGGCCGCGCGTCACCGTCGGTGCGCGGACGGCGGGTGAACGCGACGTTGCGGCCCACGGGCGGCCAATGTTTCGTCTCATGAGCGCGGCGTGGCAGCGGACCTTTGCGGCGTCGATGAGCTTGCGGGCCATGGCGATTCCGCCGGCGCATGCTCCGGGGCCAGGTGCGACCTTGGTGCACGGTCGTCGAAGAGTCTGGGGCTTGGTGAGTTACTGTTTCCGCGGTAGCTTCGCACAGGAAGATCACTATGCTCACGACCTATCAACCGCAGAAGATGTTGCAGGCCGACACACGGCGCGCTGCCGCCAACCTGGCTTTGACCATTCGGCACAGTCGGGCGTATTTGGGTGCCTTTGGTGGTGGCCGGGCGTGTTTAGCCGCGCCTTTCGTAGCCGTGTTCTGAGCGACACCGACACGTGGATCAGGACCCTCGCTACCAAGTGAGCTACGAACTCGCCTTCGGTACCTATGAAGATGCGCTCCGCATGGTCGGCGCCAAAAGCCAACCTCGAACCGCGGCGACCGCCGTCAGCGGTGCGCGCATCCAACTGTTCGCCGCGATGGTCCACGATGGCAATCGTTCGTACTGGGACGCCGAGTACGCCCGGCACAGGTGGGGCGGTCTGCTGGCTCCGCCCGCGTTGTTGATGGGATGGCTGATACCTCCGCCCTGGGAGCCACCCCAGCACGGGAGCGCCCGGCCACTTGCGGCGTCGGTCCTGCTGCGGGTGCCGTTGCCCGGTACCAGCTTCATCAACGCCGCCAACGACGTTGAGTATCTAGCTCCCATCATCGAGGGCGATCGGCTCACTGTTGTCGAGGAGCTGGTGTCGGTGTCGCCGGAAAAGCGGACCCGGCTGGGTGTCGGCCATTTCGTCCAGACGCTTCAGACCTATCGCCGCCAGGACGGCACCGTGGTGGCCACCAACCGCAACACGCTGTTCAGGTTCACTCCAGGAGCGCCCCCTGAGGAATCCAGGGGAGGGGCGGCCCCGTGACCGCCCAGGACCTGGACTGGAACGAGATCGACGTTCCCGTCGACCTGCCCGAGGTCATCGACCAGATCAGTTACCAGCGCGTGGTCGAGAACGCCGGAGCAACCTGGGACTATTTCCCGGGCCATTTTGATCCCGGCTATGCCCAAAGCCAGGGCAACCCAACGATTTACGTCAACACCATGCACCTGGCCGGGTTTGCCGACCGCGTCGCGACGGACTGGGCCGGACCCGGCAGCCGAGTGGTGCGCCGCTCGATGCGGCTGGCCGGCTCGATCTATGCCGGCGACACCATGATCGGCCGGGGCCGGGCCGTGGACAAGCGATGCGACACCTCGGTTGAGCCGCCGCGTTGCTTCGTCGACATCCAGATCGAAGTGACCAATCAGCATGGCGTGCTGTGCTGCCCGGTCGAACTCACCCTGCAGCTGCCGGAACCCCCCTTAAAGCTAATTTAACTGCTCAGCCAAGGCGGGTGGATGGCGACGTCTGGTGGGCGTCGTGGTTGACCAGTGGGCTTGTGCTGCGCGTCCTGAGCTGCCATTTGGACACCGCGGAGTTGGGGTGGTCAGAGGATAGGTGACCCGCAGGCCCCGTGGCCAACCTGAGAGCCATGCCTAGTGGCCGACGTCGAACTCCAGCGGCATGGCGATGGGTCCGGTGATCCCGCGGAAGGCATTCCATGGGGCCGGGCCGGCTTGGCGGGGGTTGGGCATTCGCCTGGTGATGACCCGAAGCGCTTCGGTGAGCTCCAGCCGCGCGAGATGAGCGCCTAAGCAGAAGTGCGCGCCGCCGCCGAAGTTGAGGATGGCCGCCGGACTCTGCCGGGTGATGTCAAGACGTTCCGGATCGTCATAGGCTTCGGGGTCGCGGTTGCCAGCGGCGGTGTTGGCGACCACGTAGGTGCCGGCTGGAATGCGGACCTCGGCCAAATCGATGTCTTCGGCGGCTTGCCGGAAATGCTTGAAAGTGACTGGGCTGTGCCGCATCAGCTCATGAAGCGCATCGGGCGCCAGCTCGGGTTGACGGGCGAGCATGGCCCACTGGGCCGGGTGGGCGGCCAGGGTTTGCACCGCTGCCGCGAGCTGGTTGCGGGTCATGTCGGTGCCCGCCAACAGGAGGGTGGCGCAGAGCATGAGCAGTTCGTCGTGGGTCAGGTGGTCGCCGTCGTCTTCGGCGCGGATGAGATCGGAGATCAGGTCGTCGGTCAGCGAGGCCCGTCGGCGGGCGATCAGCTCCTCGAGGTAGGCGTCCAGCTCGTCCCACGCGGCCACGACCAGCGGTCCGTCGTTCGCGAGGTTGACCGCGAAAAATTTCATGATGTCATCGGTCCAGTCCGCCAACAGCTGCCAATCCTCGGGTGGTGCGCCCAGCAGCGCGCAGATGATCCGTGTGGGATAGCTCCGGGCGAGGTCGGAGACGACGTCGCAGCGCCCGACGGTGGTGAACGGTTCGACGAGGCCGGTGATGGTCTCGATGATCAGCGACCGCAGCCGCTCGGCGCCGCGGGGCGCGAAGGCTTTCGATACCAGCCGGCGCAGTCGCTGATGCGCAGCACCACTCATGCCCAGCAAGTTGGCGGTTGCCCTGTCCCACAGCGGCCCCGAGGTGATGCCCTGCACGGCCAATCCGAGGCCGGGTGGCGCGACGAACCGATCGTCGCGAAAAACGCTGCGGACCAGCTCGTAGCTCAACACCTCGGGTGGTCCGAGGGGGCCGATCGCGATCGGGGCCTGCATTCGGGCGGCGGCGAGGACGCGATGCGCTTCGCCGGGATCGGTCAGATGGTCGTAGGCAATCTTCGGCAGCCCGGCTTCAAAAACGTTCGGGCGGTTGAGGGCATCCTCACCGCGCACCGTGTGAGGACCGGTCGCATCCGTGGCTGCATCGTCCTTGAGCTTGCTCATGGCAGCGTCCTAACTGTGAAAAGCCGAAGCGTTTTGAACTTTCGACGCGGTTGACGTGCCAGCGGGGCACCCAGGCGTGCGACCGCGACTCTACTGCTTGAACCTCGGAACGGCAGTTTCGGGATGCGCGGCGCGGGTGGTCTCGCGGGCTGCCGGCCTCGTTGCGGTGGTCGCGTCGTTATCCATGGCGGTGAGGCTTCCTTGGTGACACGTGCGACTTCGGTGAGCGCGAACGACGCCGAGGCGGCGCCGATCTTCGGGTGGATCGCTGACCTTCTGGTGGATCAGAGTGGTGCCGCGGCTTGGCCCGCCTTGACCGCCAAGCGGTCAGCAGTGCGCGAGATCACCGACACCCACTTCGGTTTCGCCCGTGACCACGACCGCATCGCCGCCGAAGCCGCTCTCGACGCCATCGACGTGCTGCGCACCAGCGTCGACGCCGACGCCCTCGACCCCGCCGGAGTGGCGGACGCTACAAGAACCTGGCCAACATCGAACGCGACATTCGCATCATCAAACCCGACGACCTGGACCTGCGGCCCATCCACCGCCGCCTCAACGACCACCCCCACCCAACGCCGCGCCTTCGAACTCATCGATTCCCGGATCCCACTCACCATCGCTTAAAGGGCCTCAAAGGGGTGGCAATTTCCCTTTGCACACCAGCGTCTGCAGCTCGACGTATTCGTGCAGGCCCTCGGGGCCGAACTCGCGCCCGATCCCCGATTGCTTGAAGCCGCCGAACGGCGCGCCGATGTCGAGCGTGTACATGTTGATGCCGTAGGTGCCCGTGCGGACACCCGCCGCGACCTCAAGGCCGTGCGCGATGTCCGCGGTCCACACCGAGCCGGCCAGACCGTAGTCGCTGTCGTTGGCGATCCGGATCGCGTCGTCCTCGTCGGTGTAGCGCAGCACCGTGAGGACCGGGCCGAAAATCTCCTCGCGGGCGATGCGCATGTCGTTGGTGGCGTCGGTGAACAGCGTCGGCCGCACGTACCACCCGCGCCCCGGCAGGCCGTCGCCCGCAGGGTTCACGCCACCGAGCACGACGCGGGCGCCCTCGGACTGCCCGGACCGGATGTAATCCTGGACGCGGCGCTGTTGTCGTTGGGCGACAAGCGGTCCCACGTCTGTCGCCTCGTCGGCCGGATCGCCGACGATGAGGGAAGACATCATCTCCGCCAGCGCATCGACGACCTCGTCGTGGCGCCGATCGCTGACCAGGATGCGGGTCTGGGCGACGCAGGCCTGTCCGTTGTTCATCAGGCCGGCGGTTTTCAGGCCGGCGACCGTCTTGTCGATGTTGGCGTCGTCGAGGATGATCGCCGCCGACTTGCCGCCCAGTTCCAGGCTGAAGCGTTTCAACTGCTCCCCGCACAGGGTGGCGATCCGGCGGCCGACGGCGCTGGAGCCGGTGAACGCGATCTTGTCGACCCCCGGATGGCGCACCAGCGCCTCGCCGACGTCGGTGCCCCCCGGGAGTACCGACACCACCCCTTCGGGCAGCTCGATCTGCTCGATCATCTCGCCCAACCACAAAGCGTCCAAAGGTGTTTCGGGCGCGGGTTTGACAATGACCGGGCAGCCCGCGATCAGGGCCGGGATCAACTTGGGCATGATCAAAAATTGCGGCACGTTCCACGGCACAATCGCCCCGACCACCCCGACCGGCGCCCGGCGCAGGTGCACTTCGCCGAGCACACCCTGGCGACGTTCGGCCCATGGGAAGTCGCGTGCTGCGGCCAGCGCGAGGTGCATCAGCGATGCCGCGGCCGCCGCTTGGCCGAGCCGGCTGAAACTGCGCGGCGACCCCATCTCGTCGGTGATCAGGTCGGCCATCTCCTCGATATGGCCGGAGTAGATCGCGGCGAGCTGTTCGACCTTGGCCATCCGCTCGGCATGACTGAGCCGTGGCCACGGGCCGTGGTCGAAGGCGTGCCGCGCGGCGGCGACGGCGGCGTCGACGTCCTCGGGTCCGGCCGCCTGGACGTGGCCGATCGGCTCTTCGGAATGCGGGGAGATCACGGCGAGGCGCTCCTGCGCGGCGGGTTTGCGCCACTGGCCTCCGATGAACAGTTCGTCATAGGAGCGATGGCCGGAATTTTCTGTCATCGGGGCATCCTCAGGGCCGTAACTTTGCTATTGACGCTAACATAGCCAAAAAAGAACCCCACGAATGCAGGATTGCGCCCTGACTACCAAAGGCAAGGAAGCCGACAACCGTGAGCGACGAACTCCTGGTAGCCGCGGAAGGCGCGGTGCGCATCGTGACGATCAATCGCCCGCAGTCGCACAACGTCATCAACGAGTCCCTGCACTGCCGGCTGGTCGACGTCTGGCGCGACCTGGATCGCGATGCGGGGGCGCGCTGTGTGGTGCTCACCGGCGCGGGAGCCACCTTCAGCGGCGGCGGTGATTTCGCGTTCCTCAAAGCCCAGCATCGGTCGCTGCCGCTGCGGCACGAGATCGCGCACCAGGCCGGCGCGATCTTGAGCGCGATGATCAACTTTCGGCTCCCGGTGGTGGCGGCGGTGAACGGTCCGGCCGTCGGGCTGGGTGCGTCGCTGGCGCTGTGCTGCGACCTGGTCCTGATGTCGGAGCGCAGCTACCTGTGCGATCCGCACGTCTCGATCGGCCTGACCGCCGGCGACGGCGGGGCGCTGTTGTGGCCCTACATGATGAGCCTCATCCGCGCCAAGGAATACGTCTACCTCGGTGCCCGCATCCCCGCGGCCGAGGCGTTGAATCTGGGCCTTGCCAACCGGGTGACGGCCGCGGACGCGCTGATGGACGAGGCGATGCAGCTGGCCGGCCGGCTCGCCGCGCAGCCAGCGCGCGCGCTGCAGACCACCAAGCGTGCGTTCTCCAAACACATTGCCCAAGCCGCGCTTTCGATCGTCGACTACGGCCTCGCCGCCGAAACCGTGGAACTCGGTGCTGACGAACACATTGCGAAGGTCCGCGAATTCCTCGGGGCCGACAAATATGACGCGATCGACGTCCCCGCGGAGACGGAGTGACATGAGCAGCGACGGTTGGCGCAGTTACCCGTTTCAACTGGTGCCCGGTGATCCCCAGCTGGACTTTCCAGCCGCCGAGGGTGCACACCCCGATCAGGAGTCCGATACCTGGTTCATCGCAGGAAAGCTCGATGCCGCCAAGACCGGCCGGTCCTTTGCCTTTCTGACGATCTTCAACAAGAACGAGCCGGGCGGAACCGTGGTCGCCGACTTCTACACGATGGCGCTGTTCGACCTGGATACCGGCGACTACGGCACCTACACGGATTACGACATGCCCCCGGCCAACCTGAAACCGGGAGCGCTGCGCAAGCTGACCATGGCCGTTGGGTATCTCGACATCGATTACCGCAGCGGTGCCGGGACCGCGTCGTGGACCGCACGCCGCGACGACGGGCAATTGCTGCCGTACACCTACACCGTCAGCCTGGTGGGTGAGGACCACGCCGGTCGGCCCATGGGGCTCGAGACTGGCCGTAACGCCAACGCGCGCACCGACACCCCTGGGGGCGTCGACGCACAACGGCAAGATCGTCTGCTTCGGTCAGAACGACACCTACTCGTATTTCCAGACCGGCATGGCGATGACCGGAATCCTGCGCTGGGGAGAGGTGGTCGAGGAGGTCAGGGGCACCGCCGGGCACATCGACCGGCAGTGGTTTCCGAAATATGCGGGCGGCGGGGGAACCGGGGGTGACCCGCGGGCCAGGTCGCACGAGTGGCGCACCATCAACCTCGACAACGGTGTCGACATGAGCATCTGGCGTCAGTTCGACCGCACTAATGGCAATGCCCTGCAACCGTTTACCGGCGTGACCGTTAGCTACCCCGACCCGGCCGTCCCGCCGGAGTGCGCCGAAGACGTCGAGGTCACGATCAGCAGCTACGTCAAATGGCCGAATTCGGTGCGGCCCCTGGTGCGCCCGCCGGCTCCGATCCGGTACATGCCGGATCGGCACCGGATCACCTCTGCCGCAATGCAACTCGACCTCGTCGGTGAGCCGCTGGTGCCCGCCCCGGCGCACGGCCTGCCGATCGAATACATGGAAGGTCCATACCGGTATTCGGGAACGCTGCGGGGCAAACCGGTGACCGGCTTCGCGTTCAACGAGCGGTCGTTGGCGCTGTACCGGGATTGGGAGTTGGTGGAGGTGCTGACCACGACCGTCGCGAACCTCGAACCCGCCGACCCGAACCTGCGGACGGTACTAGATGACCTTGCGCGGTTGGTGGCCGCGGGCCGTCGCCACGAGGCGCGCGAGTTGCTCAAGAGTGTGCGCCCCGACCACAACGAGCCGCCCGCGACCATTCTCGACGATCTGATCGCCGTGCTGGGCGACGACGAGCCGATCGCCTAGCTGCGGTGCTACAGGCTGCGGCCGTCAGCGATTCAATGCCCGGGCCCACGTGATGTGGCGGTGCTGCAGCCCCGGTTCGTTGCGCCCGAAAACCAATCGCTCGCGGGCGCCGGACTCCAGGTTGGCCTGCAGGCCCTCGACCAGTCGGTAATCCTCGTCGCGCACCGTGGCGTGCGCGTAGTCGAAGACGGCCTGGGCACCGGCGGCGACGGATTCGTCGGAGATGTCCAGCGGTGTCGAATTCTGGTGCACGGTGATGGAGCGACCCGGCCCGTCGCCGGGGTAGATCCGGAACAGCTCTCCGTTGGCGATCGTCACCGACAGCACGATGTTGGGGAACAGCGCGTAGATCACCACCATGTGGTGGAACGGGTCCCACTCGGGGGCCCCATCCAATTCCAGCTCCAAATCGAGGATCGTGTTGAGCGGGAAGATCAACCGGTGGTGCGGCCCGTACGCGTCGAATACCGTGCAGTTGCTGCGGGCGATGGTGGCGAAGGTCTGTCGGTGCACCGTGGCGAAGTGGTAGTTCTCCGCGAAGGTGTCGACGGCCAGCTTCCAGTTGATCGGCGTGTCGAGGACCTTCTCGCCCAGCGGAGACCACCGCCCGATGCCCCACGAGTCGAGTTCGTCGGCCAGCGGTCCCAGGTGCCCGGCCACGTCCAGGCCTGCTCCGTTGTGTAAGGGATCCAGTGCTATCCAGAGGAATCCGGCGAACTCGGCGGCGGGAAGTTCGGTGAGACCGTCGGATTTCAGCCTCACGTCGGGGAACCCCTCGCGTCCGGGTAACCCGACCAGCCGGCCGGCATTGTCGTATGTCCACGAGTGGTACGGGCAGGTGAACCGTTTCGCGGTGCCGCACCCCGTCGCCACCCGCGACTGGCGATGCAGGCAGACGTTGTCGAATGCCTTGACCGAGCCGTCGGACGTTCGGGTCAGCAGGATCGATCGCCCCATCACCGTCTTGGTGCAGTATGCGCCGGGTTCGGGAAGCTCCGAGACGTAGCCGACCAACTGCGGGCTGGCCATCAGCATCGCCCGGTCGGCGTTGTGCCGCTCAACGGAGGTGTAGTCCCGCGCAGCGACCGCGTGTTGCCCGGGTGCGAGGTCGGTTGCCTTGTCGCGGGCCAGCTTGCACGCTCGTCGGGTCAGGTCGATGAGCTGGTCGTGATCCATCGGACGCTCCCTGCGGTCGACTGTCCCCTTAACTTTACTAAGTTAATAGTGACAATGATATTGCGTCGCTCTGCTACGCTCGCTGTCGCCAGTTCGAGCGACGCGCCTCAGGAACGAGATTGGCGATGGCCACAGACCCGTTGGACTCGGCGGCAATCGACTCCGCTGTGGCGCAAGCATATTCGTCGCATCGGCACAACTCCGAGGGACGCAACGCGAAATACATCCCCGTGCTGGCCGACGTGGACCCGGGGCTTTTCGCACTGTGCGCGATGACTCCCGCCGGTCACATCTCGTCGGTCGGAGACGTCGAACACGAGTTCCCGATCGAGTCGATTTCGAAGGTGTTCACGCTGGCCTTGGTTATCGAGCAGCACGGCCACCGCGCGGTGCGCGCCAAGCTCGGCGCGAATCCGACCGGAGCCGCGTTCGATTCGGTGCTGGCGCTCGAGACTGCATCACGACAAGCCGACGTCGCCCCTGGTCAACGCGGGCGCGATCGCGACGACCAGCTTGGTCCACGCCGCCGACCCGTCCGACCGATGGCGCAGGATCCTGGATGCCCAGAGTGCGTTCGCCGGGCGCCCGCTGTCGCTTAGCGAGCAGATCAACGCTTCCGAGCAGGCCACCAACGCGCACAACAAGGCCATCGCCTGGCTGATGTACAGCGCGGGGACGCTCTACTGCGATCCCATGGAAGCCTGCGCGGTATACACCCAGCAGTGTTCGACGATGCTGAACACCGCCGACCTGGCCACCATGGGCGCCACACTGGCCGCCGGCGGCGTCAATCCTCACACCGGCGAGCGGGTCATGGCGGGTTCCAACGTCCGCTACGTCCTCGCCGAAATGGTGATGGAGGGGATGTATACGCAATCCGGCGACTGGGCCTACACGGCCGGGGTACCGGCCAAGAGCGGCGTGGGCGGTGGCGTGTTGGCGGTGGTGCCCGGCCGGCTCGCGGTGGCCGCGTTCTCGCCGAGATTGAATGCGGCCGGCAACAGCGTGCGCGGCTGGTTCGCCGTGGCCGACGTCGTCAACCGGCTGAAGCTGGGCCTGTTCGACACCCACCACGGCGAGTGACCCGAGCTCACCCCGACCCACCCCAACGCGCCCCGACGCGCCGCGACGGCAACGTGACACACATGTGACTGTTGATGCCCGTGTGGCTGCTGGTGTTTTGTCGTACCCTGTGCCAGGTGAGGGTTTCCCGGCGCGACGTGCTGAAATTCGCCGCCGCGACCCCGGGCCTGGTGGGTCTGGGCGTTGCGGGGGCGGCGTGGCGCGCCGCACCGGCGTCGGCGGCGTCGTTGGGCACCCTGCTGGACTACGCGGCCGGCGTGATCCCGGCCAACGAGATCCGGGCCGCCGGCGCTGTGGGCGCGATCCGGTACGTGTCCGACCGGCGCCCGGGCGGCGCCTGGATGCTCGGCAAGCCGATGCAAGTGTCCGAAGCACGCGACCTGAGCGGCAGCGGGCTCAAGATCGTCTCGTGCTACCAGTACGGCAAGGGCAGCTCCTCGGACTGGTTGGGCGGTGCCGGCGCCGGCGTGCAGCATGCCCAGCGCGGCATGCAGTTGCACGCCGCGGCCGGTGGCCCGGCCGCTGCCCCGATCTACGCCTCGATCGACGACAACCCGTCATATGACCAGTACAAGCAGCAGATAGTTCCGTACCTGCGCTCCTGGGAGTCGGTGGTCGGCCATCAGCGCACCGGCGTGTACGCGAACTCCAAAACGATCGACTGGGCGCTGCACGACGGACTGGGCTCCTACTTCTGGCAGCACAACTGGGGCTCGCCTCAGGGCTATGTGCACCCCGCCGCGAATTTGCACCAGGTGGAAATCGATAAACGCCATGTCGGCGGCGTTGGCGTGGACGTGAACGAAATTCTCAAGCCCGAATTCGGCCAGTGGGCTTAGCGTCGCAAGCTTTTTGGCCGTTTCGCTCACCGCGCGGCGCTGTGGGCGCACAGATTCCAGCAAACGATTGTTCACTAACTGCGCGGTGCCCGCGCGACGTCATGGACGCGGGCAGCCACACAACGCCCCGGGCGACGCGTTATCGCGCGCGCTGAGTAGGACGGATTTTCAACATAACGATTCCATAACAATACTGCCTTGATCAGCGCCGTTGTAGCTACTCGACCGTAACCACCTGCATGCAGGACGTTTGTTCGCGAGTTCCGCGCCAGCGGTCAAACCCGGTGTTACCCACGACACGGTTACCCGCGCGTAGAACTCACCAGTAACCATTCAGCAGGCAAAAAGGGCACCGATCCTTATGACACTCTTAGTACAGCCGATGCTGTCCGTGGCGCGCCTCGACCCACCAGGGTGGCCCAGGGTCGCTCGCCGACAACACACCGGTCAGCGAGGTTCTCGGCTGCGATTCGACGCGGAATCGGCCCCGGCACACACCGGGCGCCGCACGCCAGTGCCGACCGGCCCGACGAACTGATACGTAAAGACGCAGACAGGGAGATACAGAACGTGACGATCCACGAGCACGACCGGGTATCCGCTGACCGCAACGAACATGGCCACAACAGCACTCATGCTCTTGTCGATCGTCTGACAGCGGGCGAGCCATATGCCGTCGCGTTCGGCGGCCAGGGCAGCGCCTGGCTGGAGACCCTGGAAGAACTGGTTTCCTCCGCCGGAATCGAGTCTGACCTGGCGACGTTGGTCGGCGAGGTCGAGCTGATGCTCGAGCCGATCGCCAAGGAGCTGGTCGTGGTGCGTCCGATCGGCTTCGAGCCGCTGCGCTGGGTTCGCGCGCTGGCTGCCGAGGACCCGATTCCGTCCGACAAGCACCTGACCTCGGCCGCAGTCTCCATTCCGGGAGTGCTGCTCACCCAGATCGCGGCCGGGCGTGCCCTGGCCCGACAGGGCATGGACTGGGTCGCGAGCCCGCCGGTGGCCGTCGCCGGGCATTCGCAGGGTGTGCTCGCCGTCGAGGCGTTCAAGGCCTTGAAAGACGGGCGCGGGCGCGACGTCGAGCTGCTGGCCCTGGCCCAGCTCATCGGTGCGGCCGGGACGCTGGTGGCCCGCCGGCGCGGTATTTCCGTGCTCGGTGACCGTCCGCCGATGGTCTCGGTCACCAACGCGGACCCCGATCGCATTCGCCGCCTGCTCGACGAGTTCGCGCAGGACGTGCGCACCGTGCTGCCCCCGGTCCTGTCCATCCGCAACGGCCGGCGTTCGGTGGTCATCACCGGTACGCCCGAGCAGCTGTCGCGCTTCGAGCTCTATTGCCAGCAGATCTCCGAGAAGGAAGAGGCCGACCGCAAGAACAAGATCCGCGGCGGCGACGTCTTCGCGCCGGCCTTCGATCCGGTGCGGGTCGAGGTGGGCTTCCACACGCCGCGGCTGGCCGACGGGATCGACATCGTCGGAACGTGGGCGGAAAAGGTCGGTCTCGACGTGATGGCGGCCCGGGAGCTGACCGAGGCCATTCTTGTTCGCGGCGTCGACTGGGTGGACGAGATCACCCGGGTCCACAAGGCCGGTGCGCGCTGGATTCTCGACCTGGGTCCCGGCGACATCCTGACCCGGCTCACCGCGCCCGTGATCCGTGGCCTCGGTGTCGGGATCGTGGCGGCCGCGACCCGCGGCGGTCAGCGCAACCTCTTTACCGTCGGTGCCGTCCCCGAGGTGGCCCGGGCGTGGTCGACCTACGCGCCGACGGTGGTCCGTCTACCGGACGGTCAGGTCAAGCTGTCGACGAAGTTCACCCGGCTGACCGGGCGTTCGCCGATCTTGCTGGCCGGCATGACCCCGACCACCGTCGACGCCAAGATCGTGGCCGCGGCGGCCAACGCGGGGCACTGGGCCGAGCTCGCCGGCGGCGGGCAGGTCACCGAGGAAATATTCGCCAGCCGCATCAAGGAGCTGTCCGGGCTGCTCGAACCCGGCCGCACCTATCAGTTCAACGCGCTGTTCCTGGACCCCTACCTGTGGAAGTTGCAGGTCGGTGGCAAGCGGCTGGTGCAGAAGGCCCGTCAGTCCGGCGCGGCGATCGACGGTGTTGTGGTCAGCGCCGGCATCCCGGATCTCGAGGAAGCCGTCGAGCTGATCGAAGAGCTCAACGACATCGGCATCAGCCACGTCGTGTTCAAGCCGGGCACCATCGAGCAGATCCGCTCGGTGATCCGCATCGCCACCGAGGTACCCACCAAGCCGGTGATCATGCACGTCGAGGGCGGGCGTGCCGGCGGTCACCACTCCTGGGAGGACCTCGACGACCTGCTGCTGGCCACATACTCCGAGTTGCGTTCGCGCCCCAACATCACCGTCTGCGTCGGCGGCGGCATCGGCACCCCGGAGCGGGCGGCCGAATACCTGTCCGGCCGCTGGGCGCAGTCCTACGGCTTCCCGCTGATGCCGATCGACGGCATCCTGGTCGGCACCGCGGCGATGGCGACGCTGGAGTCCACCACGTCGCCGTCGGTCAAGCGGATGCTGGTCGAGACGCAGGGCACCGACCAGTGGATCAGCGCCGGAAAAGCCCAGGGCGGCATGGCTTCCAGCCGCAGCCAGCTTGGTGCCGATATCCACGAGATCGACAACAGCGCCTCGCGTTGCGGCCAGCTGCTCGACGAGGTCGCCGGTGACGCCGAGGCGGTCGCGGAGCGCCGCGACGAGATCATCGCCGCGATGGCCAACACCGCCAAGCCCTACTTCGGCGACGCCGGTGAGATGACCTACCTGCAGTGGTTGCGGCGCTACGTGGAACTGACCATCGGCGAGGGCAATTCGACGGCCGACACCGCCGCACCGGGCAGCCCGTGGCTGGCCGACACCTGGCGCGACCGCTTCCAGCAGATGCTGCAGCGCGCCGAAGCGCGTTTGCACGCAAAGGATTTCGGGTCCATCGCGACCGTGTTCAACGACGCGGAGCTGCTGGAGAACCCCGGGGCGGCGATCGACCGGCTGCTGGCGAGCTATCCCGACGCCGAAACCGTGCAGCTGCATCCCGCGGATGTGCCGTTCTTCGTCACCCTGTGCAAGACGCTGGGCAAGCCGGTCAACTTCGTGCCGGTGATCGACAAGGACGTCCGGCGCTGGTGGCGCAGTGACTCGCTCTGGCAGGCGCACGACGCCCGCTACGAGGCCGACCAGGTGTGCATCATCCCCGGCACCGCGGCGGTGGCCGGCATCACCCGGGCGGACGAGCCCGTCGGCGAATTGTTGGACCGCTTCGAGCAGGCCGCGATTGATGAGGTGCTCGAGGTGCTCGCATCATCGGGCGCCGAGCCGAAGGCCGTGACTTCGCGGCGCCTGGGCCGCGCCGATGTGGCCGGACCGCTGGCCGTCGTTCTGGATGCGCCCGATGTGCTGTGGGCCGGCCGCACCGCGACCAACCCGGTCCACCGAATTGCCCAGCCGGGTGACTGGCTGGTGCACGACGGACCCGAAAGCCTGCTCGCAACGAACTCCACCACCGGAGCCCGGTTGCGGGTAAGCGGTGACAACCAAGTGTTGCTCAGCGTGCCGGTGTCCGGTACCTGGGTCGAAATCCCATTCACGTTGCCCGCCAACACTGTTGACGGCGGCACGCCAGTGGTCTCCACCGAGGACGCCACCACCGCCATGCGCGCGGTGCTGGCGATCGCCGCCGGCGTCGACGGGCCTGAGTCGCTGCCGCCGGTAACGGACGGAACCGCAACGGTGACGGTGGACTGGGACCCCGAGCGGGTCGCCGACCACACCGGCGTCACGGCCACATTCGGTGAGTCGCTGGCGCCCAGCCTCACCGCCGTGCCCGACGCGCTGGTCGGTCTTTGCTGGCCCGCGGTTTTCGCGGCGATCGGATCGGCGGTCACCGATGCCGGCGTCCCGGTGGTGGAGGGCCTGCTCAGCCTGGTGCACCTGGACCACGCCGCCCGCGTGGTCGGCGGGCTGCCGCGCGTCCCGGCCCAATTGACAATCACCGCAACGGCTTCGCTCGCCTTCGACACGGACATGGGCCGTGTGGTGCCGGTGTCGGTGACGATCCGGGACGCGGCCGGTGCGGCCGGTGACGTCATAGCGACCCTCGAAGAGCGCTTCGCGATCCTCGGCCGCACGGGCGCCGCCGAACTCACCGACCCGGTCCGGGCCGGCGCAGCGGTGTCGGAGAACGCAACCGACACCCCGCGCCGCCGCCGCCGCGACGTCACGCTCACCGCGCCGGTCGACATGCGCCCGTTCGCGGTGGTGTCCGGCGACCACAACCCGATTCACACCGATCGGGCCGCCGCGCTGCTGGCTGGCCTGGAATCGCCGATCGTGCACGGCATGTGGCTGTCCGCCGCCGCGCAGCACGCGGTCACCGCCACCGACGGCCAGGCCCGTCCGCCGGCCCGGCTGGTTGGCTGGACCGCGCGATTCCTGGGCATGGTGCGTCCGGGCGACGACGTCGACTTCCGGGTCGATCGCGTCGGAATCGACCAGGGTGCAGAGGTTTTGGAGGTAGCTGCCCGGATCGGTTCGGATCTGGTGATGTCGGCGACCGCGCGACTGGCGGCGCCCAAGACGGTCTACGCCTTCCCCGGTCAGGGCATCCAGCACAAGGGCATGGGCATGGAGGTCCGGGCCCGGTCCAAGGCGGCCCGCAGGGTGTGGGACGTCGCCGACAAGTTCACCCGCGACACGCTGGGCTTCTCGGTGCTGCACGTGGTGCGCGACAATCCGACCAGCATCATCGCCAGCGGCGTGCACTACCACCACCCCGAGGGCGTGTTGTACCTGACGCAGTTCACCCAGGTGGCGATGGCGACGGTGGCGGCCGCACAGGTCGCCGAGATGCGCGAGCAGGGCGCGTTCGTCGAGGGTGCCATCGCGTGCGGCCACTCCGTCGGCGAGTACACCGCGCTGGCGTGCGTGACGGGCATCTACGAGCTGGAAGCCTTGCTGGAGATGGTGTTTCACCGCGGCTCGAAGATGCACGACATCGTGCCGCGCGACGAGTTGGGCCGCTCCAACTATCGGTTGGCGGCGATCCGGCCCTCGCAGATCGACCTCGACGATGCCGACGTCCCCGCGTTCGTCTCCGGTATCGCCGCGGAGACCGGTGAGTTCCTGGAGATCGTCAACTTCAACCTGCGTGGCTCGCAATATGCGATCGCCGGGACCGTGCGCGGGCTGGAGGCGCTGGAAGCCGAGGTGGAGCGGCGCCGTGAGCTGGTCGGTGGCCGGCGCTCCTTCATCCTGGTGCCCGGCATCGACGTGCCGTTCCACTCGCGGGTGCTGCGGGTCGGTGTGGCGGACTTCCGCCGCTCGCTGGAGCGGGTCATGCCGCGCGACCAGGACCCGGACCTGATCATCGGGCGCTACATCCCCAACCTGGTACCGCGTCCGTTCACGCTGGACCGCGACTTCATCCAGGAGATCCGGGATCTGGTGCCCGCCGAGCCGCTGGACGAGATCCTCGCCGACTACGACACCTGGCTTCGCGAGCGGCCGGGCGAGATGGCGCGCACCGTGTTCATCGAGCTGCTGGCGTGGCAGTTCGCCAGCCCGGTGCGCTGGATCGAAACCCAAGACCTGCTCTTCATCGAGGAGGCCGCCGGCGGCCTGGGTGTGGAGAGGTTTGTCGAGATCGGCGTGAAGTCCTCGCCGACCGTCTCTGGGCTGGCAACGAACACCCTCAAGCTGCCCGAATATGCCCACAGCACAGTGGAAGTGCTCAATGCCGAGCGCGACGCCGCGGTGCTGTTCGCCACCGACACCGACCCCGAGCCCGAGCCCGAGGACGAAGAGCCGGCGGCCGAGTCGGCCGGGCCGGGCGAGGCGCCGGAGGCCGCGTCCGCGCCGGCGGCCCCTGCCGCGCCGACCGCGCCGTCGGGCGCGGCCCGTCCGGACGACATCGGGTTCGACGCCGCCGACGCCACCCTGGCGCTAATCGCGCTGTCGGCCAAGATGCGCCTGGACCAGATCGAGCCGTTGGACTCCATCGAGTCCATCACCGACGGCGCGTCGTCGCGGCGCAACCAGCTGCTGGTGGACCTGGGCTCCGAGTTGAACCTTGGCGCCATCGATGGTGCCGCCGAGGCCGACCTCGCCGGGCTGCGGTCGCAGGTGACCAAGCTCGCACGCACTTACAAGCCCTATGGCCCAGTGCTTTCCGACGCGATCAACGACCAGCTGCGAACCGTGCTGGGGCCCTCGGGTAAGCGGCCCGGCGCCATCGCCGAGCGGGTGAAGAAGACCTGGGAGCTCGGCGACGGCTGGACCAAGCACGTCACCGTCGAGGTCGCGCTGGGCACCCGCGAGGGCACCAGCGTCCGCGGCGGGGCCATGGGCAACCTGCACGAGGGCGCGTTGGCGGACGCCGCAGCGGTCGACAAGGTCATCGACGCCGCGGTCACATCGGTGGCCGCGCGGCGCGGCATTTCCGTGGCGCTGCCGTCCGCGGGCGGTGGCGGCGGGGCTACCGTCGACGCCGCCGCGCTGAGCGAATTCACCGACCAGATCACCGGTCGCGACGGCGTGCTTGCCTCGGCGGCTCGCCTGGTGCTGGGCCAGCTGGGCCTGGACGACCCGGTCAGCGTCTCCCCGGCCGCGACCGATGCCGAGCTCATCGACCTGGTCACCGCCGAATTGGGTGCGGACTGGCCACGTTTGGTGGCGCCGACGTTCGACGGCAAGAAGGCGGTCGTCTTCGACGACCGCTGGGCCAGCGCCCGTGAGGACCTGGTCAAGCTGTGGCTGACCGACGAGGGCGACATCGACACCGACTGGGTGCGGCTGTCCGAGCGCTTCGAGGGCGCCGGCCACGTCGTCGCCACCCAGGCCACCTGGTGGCAGGGCAAGTCGCTGGCCGCGGGCCGGCAGATCCACGCGTCGCTGTACGGCCGCATCGCCGCCGGCGCGGAGAACCCGGATCCCGGTCCCTACAGCAGCGAAATCGCCGTCGTGACAGGCGCTTCCAAGGGTTCGATCGCCGCGTCGGTCGTGGCCCGGTTGCTCGACGGCGGAGCCACCGTCATCGCCACCACGTCGAAGCTGGACGAGGACCGGCTGGCGTTCTACCGCACCCTGTACCGCGACCACGCCCGCTACGGCGCGGCGCTGTGGGTGGTCGCCGCCAACATGGCCTCGTACTCCGATATCGACGCACTGGCCGATTGGGTCGGCCACGAGCAGAGCGAAAGCCTTGGGCCGCAGTCGATTCACATCAAGGACGCGCAGACCCCCACGCTGCTGTTCCCGTTTGCGGCGCCGCGCGTCGTCGGCGACCTGTCGGAGGCCGGATCGCGCTCCGAGATGGAGATGAAGGTACTGCTCTGGGCCGTGCAGAGGCTGATCGGTGGTCTGTCGAAGATCGGCGCCGAGCGCGACATCGCGTCGCGCCTGCACGTGGTGCTGCCCGGCTCGCCCAACCGCGGAATGTTCGGCGGCGACGGCGCCTACGGCGAAGCCAAGTCGGCGCTGGACGCGCTGGTAACCCGCTGGCACGCGGAATCGTCGTGGGCGGCGCGGGTCAGCCTGGCGCACGCGCTGATCGGCTGGACCCGCGGCACCGGGCTGATGGGCGCCAACGACGCCATCGTCAGCGCCGTCGAGGAGGCCGGTGTCACCACCTACTCCACCGACGAGATGGCCGCGATGTTGCTGGCGTTGTGCGACGTGGAGTCCAGGGTGGCCGCCGCCCTGTCGCCGATCAAGAAGGATCTGACCGGTGGCCTCGGTGAGGCCGACCTGGACATGGCCGAACTGGCCGCCAAGGCGCGCGAGGAAATGTCGTCCGAGGCGGCCCGGGAAGAGGGGGCCGACACAGGAACCTCCGGGGCGGAGGGCACCCCGGGGATTATCGCTGCGCTGCCGTCGCCGCCGCGCGGATACACTCCGGCGCCGCCGCCGGAGTGGGCCGACCTCGACCTCGACCCGGCCGATCTGGTGGTGATCGTCGGCGGTGCCGAACTCGGCCCGTACGGTTCGTCGCGGACCCGGTTCGAGATGGAGGTCGACAACGAACTGTCCGCGGCCGGTGTGCTGGAACTGGCCTGGACCACCGGTTTGATCCGCTGGGAAGACGACCCGCAACCCGGTTGGTACGACACCGAATCCGGCGACCTGGTCGACGAGTCCGAGCTGGTCGAGCGCTACCACGACACCGTCGTGGAGCGCGTCGGCGTTCGCGAATTCGTCGACGACGGCGCGATCAACCCCGCCGAGGGCTCCCCGCTTTTGGTGTCGGTGTTCCTGGACAAGGACTTTGCGTTCGTGGTGTCGTCGGAGGCCGACGCCCGCGCCTTCGCCGAATTCGACCCGGAGCACACGGTTGTCAGGCCGGTGCCCGACTCGAGCGACTGGCAGGTGATCCGCAAGGCCGGCACCGAGATCCGGGTGCCGCGAAAGAACAAGCTGTCGCGCCTCGTTGGCGGCCAGGTGCCCACCGGGTTCGACCCGACGGTGTGGGGCATCAGCACGGACATGGCCAGTTCCATCGACCGGCTGGCGGTGTGGAACATCGTGGCGACCGTCGATGCGTTCCTGACAGCCGGTTTCAGCCCCGCCGAGGTAATGCGCTATGTGCACCCCAGTCTGGTGGCCAACACCATGGGCACCGGCATGGGCGGCGGCAGCTCGATGCAGACGATGTACCACGGAAACCTGTTGGGCCGCAACAAGCCCAACGACATCTTCCAGGAAGTGTTGCCGAATATCGTTGCGGCGCACGTGGTCCAGTCCTACATCGGCAGCTACGGCGCGATGATCCACCCGGTCGCCGCGTGCGCGACGGCCGCGGTGTCCATGGAGGAGGGTATCGACAAGATCCGGCTGGGCAAGGCCGAGATGGTGGTCACAGGTGGCATCGACGACCTGACGCTGGAGGGCATCATCGGCTTCGGTGACATGGCAGCCACCGCCGACACTTCCATGATGCGCGGCCGGGGCATCCACGACTCGAAGTTCTCGCGCCCCAACGACCGGCGCCGGCTGGGCTTCGTCGAAGCCCAGGGCGGCGGCACGATCCTGCTGGCGCGCGGCGACCTGGCGCTCAAGATGGGCCTGCCTGTGCTCGCGGTGGTGGCCTTCGCGCAGTCGTATGGCGACGGTGTGCACACCTCGATTCCGGCCCCGGGCCTGGGCGCCCTGGGCGCGGGTCGCGGCGGCAAGGACTCGCCGCTGGCGCGCGCACTCGCGAAGCTGGGCGTCGGTGCCGACGACGTCGCGGTGATCTCCAAGCACGACACCTCAACGCTGGCCAACGATCCCAATGAGACCGAGTTGCACGAGCGGTTGGCGGACTCGATGGGCCGTTCCGAGGGTGCGCCGCTGTTCATCGTGTCGCAGAAGAGCCTCACCGGTCACGCCAAGGGCGGGGCGGCGGTCTTCCAGACCATGGGGTTGTGCCAGATGCTGCGCGACGGGGTTATCCCGCCCAACCGCAGCCTGGACTGCGTCGACGACGAGCTGGCCGGTTCCGCGCACTTCGTGTGGGTGCGCGACACGCTGCGCCTCGGCGGGAAGTTCCCGCTCAAGGCCGGGATGCTGACCAGTCTCGGGTTCGGCCACGTGTCCGGGTTGGTCGCGCTAGTGCACCCGCAGGCGTTCATCGCCACGCTGGACCCGGGCGAGCGCGCGGACTACCAGCGGCGCGCCGACGCCCGTCTGCTGGCCGGCCAGCGCCGGCTCGCCTCGGCCATCGCCGGAGGTCCGCCGATGTACGAGCGGCCGGCCGACCGTCGCTTCGACCACAGCGCGCCGGAGAAGCGGCAAGAGGCGACGATGCTGCTGAATCCGGCCTCCCGGCTGGGTGAAGACGACGCATACGAGGTCCCTGCCGGTTGACTTCAGCGATCCGTTAACCTGGCCACCCATGGGCATTGTCGGAGTGGGGATCGACCTCGTCTCCATTCCTGATTTCGCCGAGCAGGTCGACCAACCGGGGACCGTGTTCTCCGAGACCTTCACACCGGGTGAGCGCCGCGATGCCTCGGACAAGAGTTCGTCGGCGGCGCGGCACCTGGCGGCCCGCTGGGCTGCCAAGGAGGCGGTGATCAAGGCGTGGTCGGGATCGCGGTTCGCGCAGCGGCCCATCCTGCGCGAGGACATCCACCGCGACATCGAGGTCGTCACCGATATGTGGGGGCGGCCGCGGGTCCGGCTAACCGGAGACATCGCCAAGCACCTGGCCGACGTGACGATCCACGTGTCGTTGACGCACGAAGGCGATACGGCTGCGGCGGTGGCCATCCTGGAGACCGCCGAGTAGCGCTCGCGCGGCTGCCGAGGCTCGGCGAGCAGATGCAGAATCGCACAAAATCGCAAATTTTGATGCGATTCTCTGTCTGCTCGCGGCACCCCGCGGCTACTCGTCCTGCTCGTCCTGCTCGTCCAGCCCGTGCTCGATGGCGTAGCGGGTCAGTTCCACCCGGTTGGCGACCTGCAGCTTGCGAAACGTCGCCTGGACGTGGTTTTCGACCGTGCGGTGACTCAGCGACAGCTTCTCGGCGATCTGCTTGGCGGACAACCCCTTTGCGACGTGGCGCAACACCTCGGTCTCCCGCTCGGTCAGGCCCGGGGGAGCCGGGCCCGGATCCGGCCTGGCGGCGATGCGCCGGTATTCGCCGAGCACCAGCCCGGCCAGGCTCGGGGTGAACACGGCGCGCCCGGCCGCCGTCGCCCGCACCGCCTCGGCCAGTTCGGACCTCGAGGCGCTCTTGACCAGGTATCCCGTCGCCCCGGCCTTGACGGCCTCCAGGACGTGGTCGCGCTCGTCGGAGGCCGACAGCACCAGCACCCGGGTGGACGGTGAGGCGGCGAGCACCTCGGCCGTCGCCTGCACGCCGTCGCCGTCGGCGAGCTGCATGTCCATCAGCACCACGTCGGGCTTGACCACGCCCGCTCGGCGCCGCGCCGCGGCCACGCCGTCAGCGGTGGCGACCACCTCAAACCCATCCTCGGCGAGGTCCCGGGCGACCGCGTCCCGCCAGATCGGGTGGTCGTCGACCACCATCACCGTCGGAAGTGCGTCTTCAGTCGTGTGGGCCATGGCCCCCCTTTCCGGCCCCGCGGCGCGGCACGCACAGCTCCCACTCGGTGCCCTCTCCGGCACCGGTGTGTAGTTGAGCGGTTCCGCCCAGCGACGTCAGCCGTCCCACGATCGACTTCGAGATGCCCAGGCGCCCCTCACCGGCGGCTTCCTCCAGCCGGCCGGCGGCGATGCCGACGCCGTCGTCGCGAACGCTCACCGTGACCGAATCACCCAGGTCTTCCAGCAACACGAAGGCACGGGCGTCCGGCCCGGCATGCCATCGCGCGTTGTCCAGGGCGTTGCCCACCGCCGCGTCCAACTCGGCGGCCACCTCCCGCTCCAGCGCCACCGGGGTTCCCGGCAAGCTCATGGACACGCGATCGGATTCTCTGGGGCGCAGCAGCGTGCGCACGTCGATGGTCTGGGTGCCCTCATCGCGGTCAAAGTCTCTGGCGGACAACCATCGTCGCAGTGCCCGTTCCTGTTCGCCGGCGAGTTCCGCGAGTTCGGATGCGGCACCGCCGATTTCGTGACCTCGCTTGGTGACCAGTGCCAGCACCTGGATCACGCCGTCATGGACCTGTCGGGACAGCCGCTCGCGCTCTTGAAGCGCTGCGGACAATTGGGCCGCTCGTTGCAATTCGTCGTGGGCCTGACGCGCGGTCCGTGCGGCCATGCCCAACGCCAAGCCGATCGACAACTCGATGATGACGGTCGCGTTGTGCCCCAGGTTGAGGCTCAGGTAGTTCTTGACGGCGAAGTTGGCTGCCATCACCGCCAGGCCGGTCAACATCCCGCCGGTGGGGCCAAACTGCAGGGCCGCCGAGATCGTCGGGTTGGTGGCCCACAGCGTCGTGGGCCACGTCTGGTTTTGCGCCGCCCAATGCGGGTCGGCGATCACCCTGTTGGACCACATGAGCAGCAGCACGACCAGGATCTCGGCGATCACCCAGGCCGGTCGCCGGCCGAAGCCGCGCAAATAAGCGACCGCGCAGGCCGCGCTCCACGCGATCAGCACGGCGAACAGCACCCAACCCGTGCCGGGGTGGCGCAGGTCGGAGTTGATCGCCAAGTTGAAGCCCAGCGCGTAAATGCAGCTCAGCAGCCGAAACACCTGCGCCGCACGCCAGAGCGGCGTGGTGGGGTCAGGACCGGGGACCGACACACGGCCAGCTTAGCTAGCCTGGAACACGATGACTGGTCTGGTTGAGCGGGTCCGCGAGGTGTTGCCGTCGGTGCGGCGCGATCTCGAGGATCTGGTGCGAATCGAATCGGTGTGGGCCGACCCCGCCCGGCGCAACGAGGTACACCACAGCGCGCAGCGGGTGGTCGACCTCTTGTCGCAGGCGGGTTTTGGCGATGTGCGGATCGTCAGCGAGGGCGGCGCGCCCGCGGTGATCGCGTCGTATCCGGCGCCGCCGGGTGCGCCCACCGTGCTGCTGTATGCCCACCACGACGTGCAGCCCGAAGGCGATCCTGGTCAGTGGGTATCGCCGCCGTTCGAGCCGACTGAACGCGACGGTCGACTGTACGGCCGCGGCAGCGCCGATGACAAGGCAGGCATCGCAACGCATTTGGCGGCTTTCCGGGCCCACGGCGGCAAGCCGCCGGTGGGCGTGACCGTCTTTGTGGAAGGCGAGGAAGAGTCCGGTTCGCCGTCGCTGGGCCGGTTGCTCGCCGCCCACCGCGACGCGCTGGCCGCCGACGTGATCGTGATCGCCGACTCGGACAATTGGAGCACCGAAGTCCCCGCGCTGACGGTCTCGCTGCGTGGGCTGGTCGACTGCGTGGTCGAGGTCGCCACCCTGGACCACGGCCTGCACTCCGGCATCTGGGGCGGCGTGGTTCCCGACGCGGTGAGCGTGCTGGTGCGGCTGCTGGCCAGCCTGCACGACGACGACGGCAACGTCGCCGTGGCCGGCTTGCACGAGACCGACACCACCTCACTGAAGTACCCCGATTACCCGGACGGGCGGGTTCGCGCCGACTCGGGCGTGCTGGACGGGGTGGCCGAGATCGGCTCGGGTTCGGTGCCGCAGCGGCTGTGGGCCAAACCGGCGATCACCGTGATCGGCATCGACACCACATCGGTCGCGGCCGCGTCGAACACTCTGATCCCGCGTGCGCGGGCCAAGATCAGCATGCGGGTCGCGCCCGGGGGCGACGCCGCGACGCACCTGGACGCGTTGACCGCGCATCTGCACAAGCACGCCCCCTGGGGCGCGCACGTCACCGTCAGCCGCGGCGAGGTCGGCGAGCCGTACGCCATCGAGGCGAGCGGCGCGGTGTACGACGCCGCTCGGGCGGCCTTCCGGCAGGCGTGGGGCACCGAGCCGATCGATATGGGGATGGGCGGGTCGATCCCGTTCATCGCCGAGTTCGCCGCCGCGTTCCCGGAGGCGAAGATCCTGGTCACCGGGGTGGAGGACCCCGTGACGCAAGCGCACAGCATCAACGAGAGCCTGCATCTGGGTGTGCTGGAACGCGCCGCGATCTCCGAAGCGCTGCTGCTGGCCAACCTGGCCTGACACGATAGTGGAGTGAACGACACCGGCGCGGCCGAGTGACATGGCGGCTGCAGCCCTGGTTTGCGGGTCGTGCGGCACCAAGCTGCCGCCGAACTCGAAGTTCTGCAACGAATGCGGTGCCCCAACCGGGGTTTCGGGTGATACCGCGCAGTACAAGCAGGTGACGGTGTTGTTCGCCGACGTGGTGCGGTCGATGGACATCGCGGCCGCGGTGGATATGGAGCGGTTGCGCGAGATCATGACCGAGGTGGTCGAGCGTGCGGCGGCGGCGGTACGCCGCTACGGCGGTACCGTGGAATACTACGGCGACGGGCTAATGGCGCTCTTCGGTGCCCCAATTGCATTGGAGGATCACGCCTTTCGTGCGTGTCTGGCCGCACTGGCCGTCCAGCAGGACACCAAGCGGTTGGCGGCCGAGGTGGCCCGCCGCGATGGCGTGCCGCTGCGGTTTCGGGTGGGCCTGAATTCGGGACGGGTGATCGCCGGTGACATCGGTTCGGGGTCGCTGAGGTACGCCGCGACCGGCGAGCCGGTTGGGTTTGCCGAGCGCATGCAATCGGTGGCCCCGCCGGACGAGGTGATGGTGTCGGAGTCGACCGCGCGCCTCGTCGAGCACACCGTGACGCTCGCCGAACCGGAATGGGTGCACATCAAAGGAGCCGACGAACCGGTGCGCGCGCGTCGGCTGGTCGCGATCAACCCGCGGCAGGGCATTATCGGGCGGGCCGAGGGGAGCCTGGTCGGTCGGCGCTGGGAGATGGCCGCCCTCGAGGCCATGGTGGAGCGCGCGATCGGTGGCCGCGGCGGTGTGGTGACTGTGGTGGGACCGCCGGGCATCGGCAAGAGCCGCGCGGCGCGCGAGGTCGCGGCGCTCGCCGCCGGCCGCGGGGTCGAGGTGTTCTGGGCCTTCTGCGAGTCGTACGCCAGCGACGTCCCGTTCCACGCTGTGACCCGGCTGCTACGGGCGGCCACCGGCGTGGCCGACGTGGACGGCCCCGATGACCAAGCCGCACGCGCGCGGTTGCGCACCGGGATGCCCGGCGCCGATCCGCAGGATTTGCTGCTGCTTGAGGATCTACTCGGCATCGCCGACCCCGAGGTGCCGTTGCCCCACATCGACCCCGAGGCGCGACGACGCCGATTGACCGCGCTGATCAACGCCACGACCGTGGCCCGCACCCGACCCGCGCTCTACGTGATCGAGGACGCGCACTGGATCGACGCGGCGAGCGAGTCGATGCTGGCCGACTTCCTCACGGTGATCCCGCAGACCAACTTGATGGTGCTGATCACAACCCGCCCCGAGTATCGGGGTGCGCTGACGCGCGGGCGCGGAGCCCAGACGATAGCGCTCGCCTCACTGGGCGATTCGGACACCGCATCGCTGATCGGCGAGCTGCTGGGGTCGGATCCCTCAGTGGGCGAGCTGGCGGCGATCATCGCCGAGCGCGCCGCGGGGAACCCGTTTTTCGCCGAGGAGATGGTGCGCGAGTTGGTCCAGCGCGGCGTACTGGCCGGTGAGTACGGCAGCTATATGTGTCGGGCGGATGTCGCCGAGGTGAGCGTGCCGGCCACAGTGCAGGCGGCCATCGAGGCGCGCATCGACCGGCTCAACACCCCGGCCAAGCGAACGCTGAACGCGGCATCGGTGATTGGGGCGCGCTTCGGGGTCGGGCTGCTGACCGCGCTGGGGATCGATCCGGTGTTCGACGAGCTGCTCGGCGCACAGCTGATCGAACAGGTGCGGTTCGCCCCAGCCGCCGAGTACGCCTTCCGCCACCCACTGATCCGCGCGGTTTCCTACGAGTCACAACTGAAATCCGATCGCGCCGAATGGCACCGCCGCCTGGCCACTGCCATCCAAGAGCGTGCGCCAGGGTCGATGGAGGAGAACGCCGCGCTGATCGCCGAACATCTCGAGTCGGCCGGCGAGCTCCGCGCGGCGTACGGGTGGCACACGCGCGCCGCCGCGTGGTCAACCAACCGTGACATCACCGCTGCACGGGTCAGTTGGGAGCGGGCACGCCGCATCGCCGACGCACTGCCTGCCGACGACCCCGACCGATTGCCGATGCGCATCGCCCCGCGGACCATGCTGTGCGCCACCGACTGGCACGCCCGAGCAGCCCAGGAATCACGGGGGCGCTTCGCGGAGCTGCGGGAGTTGTGCAGCGCCGCCGGGGACGACGTCTCGCTGGCCGTCGGCATGTCCGGGCTCTCATACGAGCTGCTGATCGCCGGGCGTTCGCAAGGCTCGAGTCTGGCGTCCGAGCAGATGGCGCTGCTCGAGTCCATCGGAGATCCCAACCTGACCATCGGGTTGGCGTTCATAGCGTTCGCCAACTGGTTCAATACCGGCGAATTCGGCGAGATCTCGCGGTGGTCGCAGACCATCATCGACCTGGCGGAAGGCGACCCGGCCAAGGGCGCCGGCTTCGGAATGGGGTCACCGCTCGCGATCGCGGTGGCATTTCGCGGCATTGCCCGGTGGTGGCAGGGCCGGCCCGGATGGCGCCAAGATCTGCATGCCGCCGTCACGATGGCCCGAAACAACGACCCGGCAACCCTCGGCGTCGTCATACCTTGGACCTACGGTCTGGCGCTACGGTACGGGGTGCTTCGGGCCGATGACTTCATGCTGCGCGCGATTGAAGAGGCGGCCCAGACCGCCGTGCGGGCCAGCAGCGATATCGCGGTGCTCTTCACCGAGTACGCGTTGGGAATCGCGCTGCTGCATCGGGACAGCGAAGCCGACCGTCGCCGCGGGCTGGAGCTCGCGGTGCAGGCCCTCGACTGGCAGCGCGAGCGGATGCCCTCCCTGGTCCCGACCAACGAGTTGCTGGTCAACCACGAGAGAGCCAAGCGCGACGACCGTGACGCCGCCGTTCTCGCCATGCGCAAAGCCCTGGACGAGCTGCGCGACGATGGGCGGATCGGTTACGGCCTATGGGGCACCGGCCTCCTGGTGGAGACAATGCTGGAGCGTGGCACCGATGCCGACCTGGCCGAAGCCGAGGAAGCGATCGACCGGTTGGGCAACCTGCGTGCAGGTTCGGCGATCCGCGACGTCACGGTGCTGCGGCTGCGCGCGCTGCTGGCGGGGGCTCGCGGCGATGACGCGGCCTACGTGCACTTCCGAGATCGCTGCCGCAACATGGCAAAAACGCTTGGCTTTGAGGGACATATCGCGTGGGCCAGGGCGATGCCGTGATTGCGCCGGGCTTGGTTCAGGCTTGGTTCGGCCTCCGCAACCCCGCATTGCGACTGCTTTGATCTCACGCTCAACCGCCGGCTGAACATCCTTGGACGCTGCAAATCCGATGTGTCAACATCTCCGCATGCCGTTGAGCGGATTGGTTCGAATCGGATTGTGGTTGGCGCTGGCGATGCTCCTCCCAATGGCGGTCACGGCCTGCACGCATTCCAGTTCGCCCCCCGGCGTCGCCCCGTCGTCGGCGGCCGCACCGACAACGGTGGCCCACGACCCTGCGCAGTACGCGCAGGGCCCTTGCCCCACCACGCCGCATCCGGTGCCGGAGTTGGAGAAGGCGCGCTGTGGGACGCTCGTGGTTCCCGAGAATCGCACCAAACCCGGTGGGCGCACGCTGCGGCTGCCGGTGGCCGTCATTCCGTCCGAAACCCAGCCGCCGGCCGCAGACCCGATCGTCTTCCTCTACGGCGGCCCGGGCGGCGACGCGATCTTGAATCCTCCCGGCTCCGAGGGGCCGAGCTTCAACCACAACCGGGATGTGATCCTGATGTCGCAACGGGGCACTCGCTCGGCGCAGCCCTCCCTGACCTGTCCCGAAGTCGATCAGTTCTTCGCTCGCCGACTGGGTCTGGTGTACGACGCCCCGTCAACCGGCGACGAATACGTGCAGGCGGTCAAGACCTGCCACGACCGGCTGGCCGGCGGCGCCGACCTGTCCGCATTTAATTCCACCGAGAGTGCCTATGACCTGATCGATCTGCGCAACGCGCTGCACATCAGTCAGTGGAATGTGTTTTCGCATTCGTACGGCACAGAGCTGGCGCTGATCTACGCGCGGCTGGACCCACAGGGCATGCGGTCGCTGGTCCTCGACGGGGTGACGCCGCCGTCGCTCGCCAACCTGGCGTGGACTTGGGGGAGCGCCCGGGAGGCGTTCGACAACATGATGAGCGCGTGCACCGCCCAACCGGCATGCCAGGCGCACTATCCCGGCCTGGGCGACACCATCGTCGGTCAGCTCAATCGGCTCGAGGCGCATCCGGTGACCACCACGGTGCAGGTCGAAGGCGTCGGCGACACCAAGGTTGTCATCGACGGCGGCGCGTTGTTCAGCGGCTGGCTGGTCCCCCTGGGCACCCACTTCCCGGCCGAAGTGCCCGCCGCGATTGACGAACTCGGGCATGGCAATCCGACGCGCATCGCCCAGCGCTTGGCGAATACCTACGCGAACCCCAACGCCGTCGGGATGATGGGCTGGGGCCTAACCTTCAGCGTCTGGTGCAGCGAATGGGTTCCGTTCGAGTCGGAAGCCGAACAGCTCCAAGCGGCCCGCCATGCCTTCGCCGCTTTGCCCGACTCGATGCGCGCCCAAGCGCCGCAACTGCCGTTCCTGCGCAAGGCGTGCGAGGCATGGAATGTGCCCGCGGCCTCCGACTGGGTCCGCGGGGTCACCGACAGCCCGATCCCCGCGCTGGTGCTGTCGGGCAGTTACGATGGGCAAACGAGTCCCGCGTCGGGTCAGTATGTCGCCCAGCATCTTTCGCATGCCACCGTGGTGACGGTCCCAGGCGTGGCCCACGGCATCTACGTGGATCCCTGCGGCGCCGCCGTCGTGAATTCGTTCTTCAGCAATCCGCAGCAGCCCGACACCAGCTGCGTCAACACGACGCAGCCTCCGCCCTACGCCGTTACCCTTCCGCCGCTATGACACCGGTGGACCCATCGCTGGTGTCCCGCCGCGCCGCGCTCGGTGGCACCATCGCCGCGGCGCTGGCCCTGTCGTCGTGTTCGGCGAAACCCGCATCCGCGCCGCCGGCCGGCAGCACGGGGGCGGGCCTCAAGGCGTCGTTCGACGAGCTCGACGCGAAAATCAACGCGGGCATGAAGGCCTATGCGGTTCCCGGCGTCGCCCTCGCCGTCTGGGCCGGCGGGCAGGAATACGTCAAGGGCTACGGGGTCACCAACGTCGACCATCCGGCACCCGTGGACGGCGACACCATCTTCCGGATCGGTTCCACCACAAAGACGTTCACCGGCACGACGATGATGCGGCTGGTGGAGCAGGGCAAGGTGGACCTGGACCTGCCGGTGCGCCGCTACCTCCCCGACTTCGCGGTGGCCGACGCGTCGGTCAGCGCCGCGGTGACCGTACGCCACCTGCTCAACCACACCTCGGGCTGGAACGGCGACGATGTGCAGGACTTCGGACGCGGCGACGACGCGCTGGCGCGCTACGTCGGCTCGATGACACGGTTACCGCAGCTAACCCCCCTCGGAAGCGTGTTCGCCTATAACAACTCGGGTTTGGTGGTGGCAGGCCGGATCATCGAGCTGGTCACTGGAACGACGTACGAGTCGGCGGTGCAAAGCCTGCTGCTCGATCCGCTGGAGCTGCGCCACACCCACTACTTCTCCGACCAGATCATCGGCCTGAACGTCGCGGCTGCACACAACGTGGTCGACGGCAAACCCGTTGTCGACACCGACTTTTGGGCCTTCCCGCGCAGCTGCAACCCCACCGGCGCGTTGCTGTCCACCGCGCGGGATCAATTGCGCTACGCGCGGTTTCACCTCGGCGACGGCGCCGCCCCCAACGGCACCCGGCTGCTGAGCCGGCAATCCCTGCTGGCGATGCGCTCGAACCCCGGCGCAGGCGGGACGCTGCAAGTCGAACTCACCGGTATGGGCGTGACCTGGATGCTGCGGCCCTCGGCCGAGAATGTGACCATCGTCCAGCACGGCGGCACCTGGAACGGACAACGTTCGGGGTTCTTCATGGTGCCCGACCGCGACTTCGCCATGACCGTACTCACCAACTCCGAGGGCGGATCCCAGCTCACCACGGACCTTTTCGCCGACGACTGGGCGCTGCACACCCTCGCCGGGGTCACCAACCTGCCCGCCGCATCGCAACAGCTCAGCGCCGGAGACCTGGTGCCCTACCAGGGGCGGTACATCGCCCAACAGGTCACCGAATCCGGCAGCCTCGAGCACGCTGTCATCGATTTTCGGGCGGGGGACGGCCAACTCGTCGGCACCATGGGCGGCGGCCCGGCCAATACCGAACCGGACGAACAGAACAGCACCAAAATGGGCCTCGCCTTCTACCGCCCCGACTACGGGCTCGACCTCGGACCCGACTACAAACCCACCGGTACTCGATCCAATTTCGTCCGCGGCCCGGACAACAACGTCGCCTGGTTCCGCTACCACGGACGCCTGTTTCGACGGCAATAGCGGTGCAAGTACGCGCCATGCCGGCGTGGTCGTAGTCCACTTCCCGGTCGGTGCGGAACCTGGCGCGAGCGTGGTGACTGCGATCGTCATCAGCGGATAGGGATGCTTGGGATCGCGGCGCCACAGAACGACGATCATCGCGACGATGCTGACCAACGCCAGGTAAGCGAATATCTCGGTGGTCACGATCCAATGCCCGTAGCCGAACAGCGGATCCCGCAGCGGGTGAGAACCACCGGTGTCCGGCTTCGGCCCCCGCTTTGCCGGGCGAGTAGACAAAAACCCCAACAAGATCGAACTCGGGCTTGTCGAAGACCTCGGCGAGCTGAACCGACGCTGCGCGGCCGATGGCCCATGGGATTACCCGGGTTGTCTTCGTGTTCGCTCAGACGTGTTGTGTTGCAAAGGCATTCTTGGGAATGGTCAAGGGCAGGTCGACGGCGCTCAGTAGCCCGGGCGCGGCGCTGACGACGTATGGCACGGCGTTGACGACGCGCATCGCGGTGGCCACCATTGCGCCGGCCCCGGAGGTCATGGAGGCGATCCCGGCCCGTCCTGGGTTGCGCAGCGTTGCCGCCATGGTGCAGTCGATGTCGGGGTCGCCGGTGATCACCACGCGGTAGGAGAGGTCGCCGATGCCGGTCGGCCAGTCCGGAGCGACGCTATGAGCCAGCCGCGTAACGTGTTCGACGATTATTGCCGCGCGGCCCTCAACGACGCCGATCGCCTTCATTCGAATCGCGCCGCACGTCCCCGCCTCGACCGTGCCCATAGCAACATCGAGGGTCTCGTTAGTAACGGCGCGATCAAAGTCTTCGCGTATCTCCTGGACTTCGACACCCAAGGCGTCGCCGATCAACCGGATCTGACCGCCCCACTCGCCCGCGATTGCCCCGGGATATGCGACCCAGGGTTGGTAGTCGAGGGGTTGGCCAAATCCCAAGCCATTGATCATGATTTCGGGTACGCCGTAGTCGTCATACAACCCGATCTCATAGGAGTGGATCGTCTCGATCGAGGACGACTGCGTGGACAGGACGAGCGGCAGGTAGTCGGCGGCGAATCCGGGTTCGATGCCCGATGCGTAGAGCGACACCTGTCCTTGCTTGGCCGCGGCGGCGAGTTGCTCGCGCCACTCGGCGGGCTCGTAGGCGTGCGGGTTGACCAGCCGAGTAGTGCTCGTGGTGACGACGTTGATGCCTGCCTCGAGCAATTTCACGTAGTCCGGTATCGCAAGAGCATCGCGCTCAGGTCCGCTGGCCGCATAGATCACGCAATCAGGTTTGAGGGCGATCAGGGCGTCGGCGTCGTTGGTTGCCGCCACACCGATCGGATCACCGTTGGCCAACTCGCCGGCATCCTTGCCCACCTTTTCCTCGGTATGGACCCAAACTCCGACAAGGTCTAGGTCGGGGCGGTGGGAGATGGTGCGAATGGCGATCGACCCGATCCCTCCCGTCGCCCACACCGCCACGCGGTAATTGCCTGCGGTCATCGCTTCCTCCTGAATTACGTTGACGCTCTTATCGACTTGACGGGCAGCCGAGCCCAGCCCCGCACACTGGAGGTGCGGGCCCTGCTGGCGTGGTGGTAGTCCACTTCCCAGTCGGTCCAGCGCTTGAGCACCTCCTCGAGCGCGACCCGCGCTTCGAGTCGCGCCAGCGCCGAGCCGAGGCAGAAATGCAGTCCCTGCCCGAAGCTCAAATGTGTTCCCTTGCGATGGATGTCGTAGCGGTCTGGTTCGCAGAATCGCGTCTCGTCACGGTTGGCCGACGCGTTGATCAACAGCATGTAGGACCCTTCGGTCACAGTGTGTCCGTGGATCTCGATGTCCTGGGCGACGTAACGCGCCTGCACCGGCGACGGCGGCTCGTAGCGCAACGTCTCCTCGACCGCGGACGGGATCAGCGAGTAGTCGGCGACGAGTTCCCGTCTCTGGTCCGGGTTCTCGCCGAGCAGCTGGCCCATGAACCCGATCAGCCGAGCGGTCGTTTCGTTACCCGCGCCGGCGATCATCGCGGTGTAGGCCAGAACTTCGGTGCGGTCGAGGCGGCGCGAAGTTCCGTCTGGCTCTTCCACCTGGGCATTGAGCAGTTCCGTCATCAAGTCGTCGGAAGGGTGTGTCGCCCTCCACTCGATGTAATCGGCGAACTGTGCGATCGAATCCTCGAGGGCCGTCGCGCTGAGCAGGCTGCCCTCGGAGTCAACCGTGATGCTCTTGTCGTTACGATCGCGGATCTGCTGTTGTCCCTCCTCGGGGATGCCGAGCAGGTAGCCGATGGTCCGCATGGGCATGATCGCGCCGAGATCGGCGACGAAGTCGAAGCCGTCCGAATCACGAAGCGGGTCAAGCGCTCTCGAACACAGATTACGCACCAGGCCTTCGACCGCGAGCATGCGGCGGGGGGTGAAAACCCGCGACAACAGTCGCCGGTGCAGGTCGTGTACCGGTGGGTCCTCCCACAGCAAGATGCCCGGTGGTATGTCGATGCCACTGAACAAAACGTCGGCGGTGGTGCCCCGTCCCGAGCGATACGTCCGCCAGTCGTGCAGGGCGGGTGCTACGTCGTCATAACGACTGAGCGCATAGAAGTTGTACCTGTCGTTGAAGTACAGCGGGGCCTCGGCGCGCATCCGTTGCCAGATCGGATACGGATTGTCGTCGATCTTGTGGTCGAACGGGTCGTAATACAGCTCGACCGTCGAATTGCTCGTCACTGATCTGGCCTTCTGCTAGCGGGGCTGGTTCGGCGTCCCGGGGAACAGCTGTTCCGTTGGCCCCGCGGTCACCCAGCCACCCAATTTCGTAATCAGGTGCGGTGCAAAGACCGCGCCGTAAACCAGGTGTCCGGCGACGACGACGGCGACGATGGACAGTACGGATGATTGGACGCGACCGGCCGACCTTTTGTCGGCCCAAGTCTCGATCACGTTTCGGCCCTCGGAATCGGTGCGTCCGAGGAGGTACGTGAAGACCATCATCTGGATGCCCATGGCGAGGGAGTCGTACAGCGGGTACTGGTGTTTGGTCCCCTCGAATATCGCGAGCCCGGGAATCACGTAGCCGTAGTAGAAGTTGCCGAAGTGGGCCCCCGTAATGGCATTGAAGACGAAGGCCCAGCAGAATCCGACGGCCAGGCCGACGGTGAGGAGTGTCTGCGGCCTGCGCAAACCGAGCCAGCCGAACTTCGCGCTCAGCCGCCGTCCGAGGGCGGCCCCGATCAGCGCGGGCAGCACGAAGTAGGAGATGTAGCCGATGGGTACCGCCGCAGGCAGGCCGCCCCACGTCATGTTCAGTGGCCACCAGGACGGCATCCGGGGCAGCGCGGGCGGAAATTGCGCATACATCGCCCAGTCGTAGGGCGACTCGATCCACGAGAACGAGAGCGCCGAGATGCTCAGCAGCAGCAGCGGGTGCAGGCGTCGGCGGCGATAGCTCAGGTAGACGCCGGCGAGAAAAAAGGCGATGCCGGTGACGTAGGCAAAGTACATCTGCCCTGTCAGCAGGGGCGTCAGCTTCGGGCTCACTGCCGGCCCTCGTTACCCGGAGCGCGCCGCGCTTCCGGGTCAAAGCGCAGGACCAGTCCGAATGTCAGGGCGATCAATCCGAATAACGTCCCTAACATGATCACAGCGCCCACGTCCATACCCTTCTCGGTGCGAGGTCGATCCTTTAGATAGTGATGACTATCTTAAGGAGAGTCAACCACCGAAATGCGGTTCGAGGAGTCAACAACCGTGTCCCAGCGACCTTCCGCCAGGAAGCAGGCCGAGGCCGAGACGCCGGCACGGGGTTTGCGTCGGCCGCGCGGCGAACCTCGTAGGCTGCTGCTCGCGGCCGCCCGCGATCTGTTCGCCCGCCAGGACTACCGCAGCACGACGACGCGCGAAATCGCTGAGGCCGCTGGGGTTACCGAACACCTGCTGTTCCGCAACTTCGGCTCCAAAGCAGGGCTGTTCCGAGAAGCCTTGGTGTTGCCTTTTACCGAATTCGTCGACGACTTCGGCCGCACGTGGGATTCCCTCAACCCCGAGGAGACCGACGAGCAGGAGCTGGCTAGGCGCTTCGTCGGGCAGCTCTACGACGTCTTTGTCGAACACCAGGGCCTGCTGCTGACACTCATGGCGGCCCAGGCCCTCAGCGAGGAGGAGATTGCTGAAGCCGGCATCGCCGACATCCGGCGGGCCCTGACCGTGCTCAGCCAGATCGGCGCGGAAGGGATGCAAATCCGCGGCATGCGTACTAGCAAGCCGGACCTGCCGGCGCACTCAACGGTCGCGATGATCGCCGGCATGGCGGCATTGCGTTCCACCTATTTCGGAACCGAGCAGCCATCGCGACAGGCCATCGTCGAGGAGCTTGTCCAAGCGATTCTGCACGGGTTCCTGCACCGGCAGGCGTGACGGGCTAATCGGCTTCGCCGGAGGCGCTTTCGCTCCCTCGCCTACCCCGTGGGGGCCTGGCGCTGAGAAACCGTGTTGTTGCTTCCGGTCTTGTTGATGGTCGGGTAGCCGGAGTGGTAAGTCATCGTGTTGTCGTCGCCGATAGCACTGATGATGTCGGCGCTATCGACGGTGACATGGTTTGCGCTACCGAAGACCTCGAGCCTGCGGCAATGGCCTGTGACGGTGTAGGTGTTGTTGTCGCCGTCGAGCTTGAGGTTTCCGTTGTTGCACGCGATGGTCTGCTTCGCGCCGCTGTTGATCATGATGAGGTCGCCGTGCACGGTGGTCTTGCCGGCCTCATTGGCCAAGAACATCCCGATCGCGACCACGGGAATGACCGCACACGCCAACATGAGCCGGCCAAGCGGCGTCTTCGCGAAGTTCGTGACACCCCGAAACCTGCTCTCGAACGCGGGCGCGTAGTCCGCGCCGAACTGTCCACCGAACTGTCCGTCGAACGGCGCGGCGTGCCGTGGGCCGGCCCCGTTCGTCTGGCCGCCCCCGTCTTCGAAGTCGTGCGGGGACTGCTCAGGGTTGTAAGGGGTGATCATTTGTCGGTTCCTTCCGCCTCCCGTGACGGGAGCGCGCAGTAAGTTTGGCGCGGATCGCTTGCGAGATTCTTGCGTCGCTTCACAACCCACGGGACGGGCTTGCTGCGCTAGTGCTTGGGCGTCAACACCACGATGGGGATCGGTCGCGACGTGCGCTTCTGGTACTCGGCGTACGTGCCCCAATTGACCTCATTGACGATCTTCCACAGCCGATCGTATGCAGGATCGTCTGGCAGGAGGGGCCGTGCTGTGGCACTGAAACGCTTTGGGCCGACGTTGATTTCGACGTCGGGGTGAGCCTTCACGTTGTGGTACCAGCCCGGCGATCGCGAAGCGCCGCCGTTGGACGCGGTCACCAGGTAGTTCTCACCATCGCGGCCATAAGCAAGCGATGCTGTGCGCGGCTCGCCGGTCTTCGCGCCAATCGTGTGCAGCAACAGGCTGGGAATCCACATCATCCGGTGCCCGATCCAGCCGTGGGTTGCCTGATACACGTTGTCGTGGAACCGCATGTATCCCAGGAGTGCCTTCTCGACGACGGAATTCATGGCGATCAGTATCGCTCAGTCAACAACGCTCAAGACGGCACCTTCCGGCAAAGCGGAACGGGCCTTGGGGCCCACACCGGTTTCCCGCCCACGTGTCTACCCACCTGGAGGGTGCCGGGGCAGGAAAGGTTGAGGTAGTCGTGACATACGGTCATGTCCCACGTGGCATCACGGCCTAACTCACTCGAATAGCCAATCGCTGCAACGAAAATCGTCCACACCGGTGAAGCACCGTTGCGGAAATGGGCGCCAAGTTTTCAGCCGGCCGGGTTGAGGATTTTCTTCTGGATAAATGATGCCGTATGTGCGGCCTTGACGTTGTACTGCGCGACGGCGATTTTGCCCTTCTCGTCGACCACGAATGTCGAGCGGATGACGCCCGTGACGGTCTTGCCGTACATCAGCTTCTCGCCGTAGGCGCCGTAGGCCGTCAGCACCTTGCGGTCGGGGTCGGACAGCAGCGGGAACGTCAAGCCTTCGGCGTCACGGAACTTGGCCAGCTTCTCCGGTTTGTCGGGGGAGATGCCGACCACGTCGACACCGGCATCGTTGAGGTCGGCCAGGTTGTCGCGAAACTCGCAGGCCTCTTTGGTGCATCCCGGTGTCGAGGCCGCAGGGTAGAAGTACACGACGACACGGCGTCCCTTGTAGTCGGCCAGCGACACCTTCTTGCCGTCGGCGTCCGGCAGGCTGAATGCTGGCGCTTTGTCCCCAGGCGCCAGCCGCGTGGTCTCGGTCAAAGTGCTTCCCCTTTCGGTTCATGGCAGCGTCGGCACTAGGGTAGTGCGTCAGTGCACCAGCCCGACTTGGAGGACAGACTCGTGGCGGACCGGGACCCCGAAGCCATCAAGCAGGACATCGACGTCGCCCGCGACCAGCTGGCGGCCACGGTCGATTCGCTTGCCGAGCGCGCCAATCCCCGCCGCCTCGCCGACGACCTCAAGGCCAGGGTGCTCGAATTCGTTACAAAGCCCGTGGTCATGGCCTCAATTGCTGGTGCAGGGACCCTCGTCGTCGTGGTCGTGGTGCACCGGGTCAGGAATCGCTGACTGCACCTGCACCGGAGCGTTCAGCCGGCTTTCGCCGCGCTGGCCCACGCCAGTGGGTTGAGTTCGCGGTAGGGATCGTCCGCGCGGATGGCGAGCAGCTCGGCCAATATCGTCTCGAGAGCATCCTGGGTGTCCTTCCGCACTGAAGTCACCCAGTCTTCAGCCGACATGTTTTCGGGTTTCGTGGTGTCGATCGATTTGCCGAAGCGCAGGTACATGCGCTGGGGCCGGGGAATGATGGTGGGCCCAACGCCGCGCATCGGTGGCATCGCCATGTCGGCTTCGCCGGTCAGCCGGGCGCTGATGGACTGGCTGAGCCGCCCCACCGCACTGTCACGGGTGACCAGGCTCTTGTAGACATCGTCGCCGCCGACCAGACCGACGGGGACGATCGGGTAGCCGTTTTCCGCGGCGATGCGAGCGAAGCCCGAGCGGCCGCGCCAATTCAGGTGGTATTCCTCGCCCTTGAACTTCGCGATCTCGCGGCCGCCGCCGGGGAATACCAGGATGGTTTCGTTGTGCCGCATCAGCTCTCGCGCGGACTCTGGGGCGCCGACGACGCCGCCGTACGCGGCCATGACGTCACGCCCAAGCCCCGGCCGGCGCCCGAACCTACGATCGGCCAGTGGCCGAACCCGGCGGCCGATCGCGCGACGCACAAAGTGCGGAATCAGCAGCACCTCGCCTCCGACGAACTGAGTGTGGTTGCCCACCAGCAGGAATCGTCCGTCGGCGGGCAGCGCTTCAAGGCCGCTCACGTAGGGCCGCCACAGGTCGACAAGCGGAACAATGCCGCCCTGAATCCTGTCCAGCGCGCCGCGCAGGAACTGCACTCGGGGCGGATGGTTCATCACCGCGTCGATATCGATGCGCACGTCGGGTTGTTTCACGACATCCTCGGCTCGGGTCGGGTAGGTCTGCGGCCAGCATACCAAACGAACTAGTTCGTCTGCGATATGATCTTGTGGTGCGAACCACCAGCGAACTACGCGACACGATCCTGAGCGCCGCGAGGTCCGAGTTCGCCCAATATGGGCTGGCCGGCGCGCGGATCGACCGGATCGCCAAGAGCGCCGGTGCCAGCAAGGAGCGGCTCTACGCACACTTTGGAGACAAGGAAGCGCTGTTCCGCAGCGTGGTGGCCGCCGACGCCGCGGAGTTCTTCGCCGCGGTCCGACTGCGTGCGGACGCGGTACCGGAATTCGCCGGCGACATCTACGACCTCGCCTGCAGGCGGCCCGAGCACGTGCGGATGATCACCTGGGCGAACCTGGAGGGGCTGGCGCTCGACGTGCCGCCCATTGAGGACCGGGAATCGTTTCTGGACCGCGACATCGGCGTAATCGAGGCCGCTCAGGCCGCTGGTTACGTCGACGCGGCGTGGCGCCCGATGGACTTGCTCGTGCTGTTGTTCGGGGTCGCGCTGTCTTGGGCGCAGTCGCCGCATCCCGACGCCGTTACCGCCGATCGCGCGATCGTCGCCGCCCGGCGCGCGGCGGCCGTGGAGGCGGCGCGGCGCATCGTGGCGCCTCCGGGCTGAGGGCCCTCCGATCTGGCCGCATCTAGTAGCTGGCGGACACCGAGATCACCGATACCGTCCCGACGGTTCCGTTGGCGGAGAACACGACGCCGCCGTTCCCGCTGATCGCCAGACCCTGGGGATTCAGGCCGACCTCGATGGTGGCGATCGCCGTGTTGTGGCTGGTGCTGGCGGGGTCGGCGTCGATGACGGTGACCGTGTCGTCGATGGGGTCGGCGATGTAGACACGCTTGCCGTCAGCGCTGGCGACGACGGGCTGCGGCGAGCTGCCGGCGCTCAGGGTGGTGGTTTCGGGGCTGACCGTGACTTGTCCAGTCGCGCTACGGGTTTCGTCGTACAGGTCGATCTTCCCCGCGTTGTTCGCCGTGACGTAGACGGTGGCCACGTTCGAACTGTGCACGGCGACGGCGACCCCGAACGGGCCTTCGTCGGTAGGGTGGGACGGCAACTGGGCCAGCGTGGCCGCGTCGTAGACCACCAGCCCGTCCGAGAAGGCCTCATTGGTGTTGACGACGTACACACACCAGTCGCTGACGGCGATCGCGCCCGGGGACACGGCGTTCAGGTCGATCGATGACACAAGCTGGTGATACTGGGGGCTGGTGGGGTCGGTGTTGAGGACGACGAGCTTCTGCTGAAGCGTCCCGAACGTGGTCAGGAATAGTTTCTTGCCATCGCGACCGAATGCGGAATACAGGAACGCGGTCCCCGCGACAACTGGTGTCACCACCCCGGTAGCGGTGTCGAGCACGCGGATCAAGGGACCGCTGCCATCGTCGGTGGTGCCGTTGATGTAGAGGCGGGTGCCATCGGGCGTCATCGCCGCGGACCCAGCGCCCGGCAGCCCGACGGTTGTGACGGAGTACGGCTTGGTGGTCGTGTCGAATGTTGTCACCTCGCCCGGTTCACCGCTGTAGGGCCAACTCGCCACGAAGACCTTGGTGCCGGTGTTGTTTGCGCCGATGGCGCCGACGCTCGCCACGGTCAGGGTGTCTACCACCGAGTACGGGGCCGGGACCCACGGAGATGCCGCCGCCTCGGTGAGCGGGCCCGCGCTCACCTGGGTCCCCGTGACGACATCGGTGGCGACCACGGTGAGCTGCTGCGCGTCGAGCCATACGTTGCCGGCCGGAGCCACGAGTTCGTGGAAGTGGCCGGCTCCGTCGGTGAACACCGTCTGTGTCGTGGAGGTGTCGGGGCTGCCCTGGACATGCCGCTGAGATACGACGGTCGCGGTGCTGTCGGGAAGGAAGCCGCGGCCGGTCAGCACGGGGACCGGGCCGGTAGTGCCCGGCGGGCTCTCGGATTGCAACGCCAACGTCGGGGTGAGCAGCGGATCGGGGCTGGTGCGTGCCGCGTCGGGTAAAGCGGTGTCGACCGACCATGTCGTGGATGGTGATGTCAGGGTCAGGTAACTCAGCAAGTCGCCGTCCCTGATCGGGCCGCGGACCGGATCCAGCTGGTAGAGCTGCTGGCCCTTGTAGACCGCATAGAGCGAATCCTGATAATCCGCCAGGCCGGGCCCGACGCCGCCAAACCCCGAGGAGATGTCCTCGATGGTCGACCAGTTTTGGCCGTCGAATGCCGACCACCACAGCTGCTGGTCTTCCGGGGTTTCGGTGCCGGCTTTCCAAGCGGCGTAGAGACGGCCGGCGTAAGACGCCAAAGCGGGACCAACCGTGCTCCGACCGCCAAGTATCGGGTGACGCGGCGTCCACGACATTCCGTCGGCGCTACTGGAAAAATACAGCTCTTCACCGTTGTGCGAGTTCTTGTACGCGACGTATAGCCGGCCGTTGTAGGTTGCCAGGGCGGGGCTGTGGGTGCTGAACGCACACGGCAGCGGTGTGATCGGGAACTGTTGCGGCTCAGTCCAGTTTGTCCCGTCGGTGGAGGCGTACAAGAGCGTCTGGGGATCGTGGAATGTGCCGTACCTGCCCTGCCATGCGGCATAAAGTCGGCCCCCGAATTCGCACAGCGCCGGCCCCTGTGGGCTCTGGATCGCCGGGTTTCCGGGCCAGGGGTCCGACCAGGTGCGGCCGTCGAATTGCCGCCAGTACACCGTCTGGTCCAGGTGCGGACCCTTCCAGGCCAGGATCAGCTTGTTCCGGAACAGGGTGACCGCCGGCCCGATCGAGCTCTGTCCGTCGAACGGTGTCGGCGCCGACCACGTCAGGCCGTTAAACGTCGCGTACCACAGGGATTCGTCGAATGCCCGGGACTTGCAGAAGGCGTACAACAGTCCGTTGTAGTTTACCAATCCCGGTTGAAACGTCATGGTCGCCAAGCCCTTTCACGTTGAAAGCGCTGCGGCATCCGACGATGCCGACGTGCCTGCAGCTAACTCTAGGGGGCCCGGTCGCGCGATCCATGCATTTGCCAGATGTCGCCAGGACCCGGGTCAAATCTGAGCATCATTTCGGCGACACCACTCAGCGGGCCGTACGCTTGCCCCGCACGCGGAGGCCCGGTGTGCGGGATGGGGTGCTGTCGGGGCGGCGAGGCAGGTGAAGCAGGCGGTGGTCGGGGGTGAAGAGGCGGCGCACCAATCCCATCGCGACGACCACGGTGGTGATGGCGACCGAACCGAGGATGAGGAACATGACCACGGCTTGCACCAGGACGGCTTGCAGCGGGGGAACGCCCGCGAGGATGAGGCCGGTCATGGCGCCGGGCAGGAACACGAGCCCGGTGGCTTTGGTGGTCTCGATCTGAGGGGATAGCGCGAACCGCAGCGCGGTGCGCTCGTAGGGCGCGGCGGCCTGCCGCGAGGGCTGGCCGAGCGCGAGGCGGGCTTCGACCTCGTCGCGCTTATCGCGTAACTCGTCGACCAGGCGCCGTGCTACCAGCACGACCGCGGTCATCGAGTTGCCGATCATCATGCCGGCTATCGGAACCAGGGTTCGGGCTTGCAGCGGGAAGATCCCGAGCCCGAAGACGATTCCGAGGGTGATCACAGCCGCCGCGGCGAAAGCGACGACGACGAGCGGGCCCAGCCGAGGTACCTCCGGGGCGCGTCGGCGCGCGACTTGGCCGGCGTAAAGGATCATGGCCGCGGTCCAGGCCCACGACCACCACAGTGAGCGACCCGGCAACAGCAGCCACGCCAGCGCCACCCCGACGACCAGTAGTTGCGCCAGTGCGCGGGCCGCCGCCCACAGGATCTGCCGTTCCAGGCCCAGCCGCTGCCACAGCGAGACGGCGGCCGCCACTGCCACCAGCGCGAGCGAGGCCGTCAACCCCACCCACGACACCTGGCCGCTCATCGCGTCACCTGCCCGGCATTCGGGTCGGGCGTGACCGGTTCAACCCCGATGCTGCGGCCGTCTTCGATCCGCAGCACCCGGTCGGCGATGCGCCGAACCTGCGCGAAGTCGTGGCTGACCCAGAGCGCGCTGATTCCCGTGTCGGCTAGCCTGCGCACGGCGTGCTCGACCACCTCCGCCGCCGCGGCATCCTCTGACGAGGTGGGCTCGTCGAGCAGCAACACCTCGGGTTGCGCAATGAGCGCGCGGGCCAGGCACATGCGCTGTGCCTCCCCACCGGAGAGTGCGGTCGCATCGCGGTCAAGCCACGACCCGGTCAACGCCACCCGCTCCAGCACTTCCTGCATCCGCGGCTCGGTTGCCCGCGGGTCAGCGACTCGCAGGTTATCGGCCACGGTGCCCGGAAATGGGGTCGGACGCTGAAAACACATGCCCACCTGACGGCGCAACCGCAACGGATCCAGGTCGGCGATGTCGGCGCCGCGGAACAACACTCGACCGGTGGTGGGAATCTCCAGCCGATTGCATAGCCGCAGCATCGTCGACTTGCCCGATCCCGACGGCCCGAACACCGCCGTTACCCCGTTTGCGGGCACCGTTGCAGTAAACCGGTCCAGGGCGCGCACGCCATCTCGCTCGACCACGACATCCTCGAAGACGAATAGAGCACTCTCTGCCGCCGCCACACCTCACCTCCAACAGACGAATGACCTTTAACAGACGAATGACCTCCAACAATGCCCAAGGCAACCTTTTCCGTTCTGCCGTATGGCGGATTCATGCCCGCCGGGCTCGCCGCGCGGTGAGGCCGCGACGTGCCGCGTATACCAAGATGCCAATGCCCAGCACCCCGGCGCCGGTGATGACCGACATCAGTGGCAGTGCGAAGGCCAGCGCCACGCAGCCGATAGCCCCGATCACCGGGATCGCACGGTGCAGCCGGTTCTCGTCGCGGCGCAGCGTGAAGGCCGAGGCGTTGGTGATCGCGTAGTAGATCAACACGCCGAAGGAGGAGAACCCGATTGCGCCCCGCACATCGGTGGTCGCGGCGAGAACCACCACGACCGCGCCGATCAGCAGCTCGGCTCGATGCGGCACTTTGTATTTCGGGTGCACCGCGGCGAGCGTGTGCGGCAGATGGCGGTCGCGCGCCATCGCCAGGGTGGTGCGCGACACCCCCAGCAGCAGTGCCAGCAGCGAGCCCACCGCGGCAACCGCGGCGCCGACCCGGACCACCGGCATCAGCCAGCCCACCCCCGCCGTCGACACCGCCTCCGAAAGCGGGGCGGCGGCCTGGGCGAGTCGCTGCGGACCCAGCACCGCCAGCACCGCCACGGCCACGATCGCGTAGACACCCAAGGCGATGCTGAGCGCCAACGGGATGGCGCGGGGGATGGTGCGGGCCGGGTCGCGCACCTCCTCACCCAGCGTGGCGATGCGTGCATAGCCGGCGAACGCGAAAAACAGCAGGCCCGCCGCTTGTAGCACTCCGCCGAACGACGCCCCGCTCACGTCGAGCCGCTCGGCGTCGGCCGCGCCGGACTCGAGTGCCGCAGTTACCACCGCGGCCAGCACCGCCAGCACGACCGCGACGATCACCTGGTTCAGCCATGCTGTTTTCTGGACCCCGAAGTAGTTGACCGCGGTGAGCGCGACTACCACCGCCACCGCCACCTCGTGGGCCTGGGCCGGCCACGCGTACGCCCCCACCGTCAGCGCCATCGCCGCGCACGAGGCGGTCTTGCCGGCGACGAAGCCCCACCCCGCGAGATACCCCCAGAAGCCACCCAGCCGCTCGCGCCCGTACACGTACGTCCCGCCCGAGACCGGGTACAGCGCGGCAAGCCGCGCCGAGCAGATCGCGTTGCAATAGGCCACCACGGCGGCGATTCCCAGGCCCAGCAGCAGTCCCGAACCGGCCGCGGCGGCGGCCGGCGTCAGCGCGGCGAAAATGCCGGCGCCGATCATCGACCCCAGCCCGATCACCACCGCGTCGAACAGGCCCAACCGTCGGTGCAGCTCTTCGGCGGGCCCGGTGGTCGCGTTGATGGACTCGTTGGCGGGCAAGTTGTCGGACACTATTTCACCCCAGGGTGTTCGAGTTCTGTTCGGGCCTGGTCGATTTGGTCATAGGCGTATGTCACTACCGCGGCGGTGGTCATCGTTTCACCCTTGTGGGCGAATGATTCGTAGGTCTGGTCGCCGAGCGCACCGCGCAGGTGGGCTATCGCTATGCCGAGTTGAGGGACCGACGCGCTGAGGGGACCGTATGCGAAACCAGCGATGGTGGCTGCCGGTTCGGGGCGGCCGAGGCGGTCGAGGAATACCGCGAGAGTTGCCAGGGCGGAACGAATAAAGCCGACGTTGCCGGACTCGTAGAAGTTGCGGAGGGCCAGAGCGACGTGATCGAGCGCCGCCAGCGGGTCGCCGTGTTCGGACTCAAGCCGAGACAGACTGGTCGCGAGCTGGGATTCGACGAAGCGGTTGCCGCTGTTTTGGGCGATCACCAGACCCCGGCGTGAGGCTTCCAGCGCGCGGACGGGATCAGCATCGCGGAACGCGTAGCCGTAGGCGTGGAGGGCGGCCGCGAGCGCGTAGGGGTTGTGGGTGGCCTCGGCGGCGTCGACCAGCCCGTGCGCGGCGGCTCTCGCCTCCGCACCGGCCCCCGCGACCGTCAGTGCGAGGACCAGGTATGTCCTGGCGAGCGTGAGGGTGTCGCTGCCGCGTACGAGCTGGGCGCGGCACCACTCGACCATCCGTTGGGGTCGGCCGATGGACAGGTACACAATGCCGAGCACTACTTCGAGGCCGAGCGGCACCTCGCCGCCACGGCCGATTGCGGTCTGGCCGGCGTCGGCATAGCCCACAGCCTCGTCGATCCGTCCGGGAATCCAGCACTGAGCGGCCAACACGTACAGAGTCGCGAGCCGGGAATGGTCGACGCGGCGGGCGGGCTCGATGAGCTCCTCGACCCAGGCTATCGGCTCGTAATTGTCGACCAGATCGCCGAGGAGCGTCGCGTAAGTGGCGATGGCGGCGGCTTTGTCGAGGTCGCCTTGGTTGGTGGCCCACCGAAACGCCGCGCGAATGTTAGCCAGTTCGACGGTGAACCACGAGTAGGCCTCTCGTTGGCGAGGGCTGTCCCACAGGGCAAGGATGTCGGCGTCGCGCCTGGCGAAGTAGTGGGCATGCGCGTCCCTCGCCTCGGGTGCTTTGCCGCCCGCGACGAGTTGTTCCTCGGTGAATTGGCGGATCGTCTCCAGCATCGAAAACCTGGTCCGCCCCGAAGATCGGTCGGCGACCAGCAGCGACTTGCGCACCAGGGCATCGAGCAGATCCAGGGTGGCTATCTCGTCTGGGTCACCATCGGAAATCATTATGGCGCAAGCACTTTGGAGGTCGAATCCTCCGGCGAAGACCGAACATCGATCGAGCAGTGCCTTTTCCGTGTCGTCGAGGAGCTCGTAAGACCACTGCACTGCGTGGCGCAGTGTCTGGTGGCGAGCCAGGCCCCGCCGCGTGCCGACCAGCAGCCGGAAGCGCTGATCGAGGCGATCCCGCACCTCGATCGCCGTCATCGACGCCATCCGCGAGGCCGCCAACTCGATGGCCAGCGGGATCCCGTCGAGTCTGAGGCAGATTTCCACCACCGCGGCCGCCTCATCGGCGTTGGCTACCGAGAAGCCCGGCGAAACGGCTTGGGCGCGTGCAATTAGTAGGGAGGCCGCAGCAGAATCGATTCCCGCGCCGACATCAAGCGAGGGCACCGGCCACAGTTGCTCGTCGGCAAGCCTTAGTCCTTCGCGGCTGGTGGCCAGGATCGTTACGGTCGCCGAGGCGGCCAGGATCGCTTCGGCCAGTTCCGCGACACTGTCGACAACGTGCTCGCAGTTGTCGAACACCAGCAGCCGGACTCTGCCCTCCAACGCGGTCGCGACACTGTCAGCTACGGTCTTGCCGGGCTGTTGGACGATGCCCAGCACTGCGGCCGCCGCGTCGGGTACCGCCGCCGGATCGGCGACCGCGGCCAAGTCGAAAAACCAGACTCCGTCGGGGAATTCATCGGCCAGCCGCACGGCAACTTCGGTGGCCAGCCGGGTCTTGCCGACCCCGCCCACCCCGGTCAACGTCAGCAACCGGTGAGCCTTGACCGCGGCTTGCACCTCGGCGACCTCGGCCTCGCGCCCGATGAAGCTGGTGGTCGCAGGCCGCAGATTCCCCGGACTCGCGTCCAGGGCCCGCAACGGCGGAAAGTCCGTGCGCAGGGCCGCTGCTCGGACCTGGAACACCTGAATCGGAGTCGGCAGATCCCGCAATCGGCGCGGTCCCAGATCGAGGAGATCAACGCCGGTGAGCAGACCGGCGGTCGAGTCAGCCACGAGTATCTGACCGCCGTGACCGGCGGCCATCACCCGGGCCGCCCGGTTGAGCACCACACCGAAGTAGTCGCCCTCACGCAGCTGTGCTTCGCCGGTTGCGATCCCCATACGCACCGGCAACTTGAGCGCCCGCTGCGCGACTACCGCCGCTTCAACAGCAGACCTCGGCGACGCGAATGCTGCGCACACCCCGTCGCCGGTGTGCTTGAACAAGCGGCCGCCGTGCGTCTCGATCGCAGTGCGCAACACCTGGTCGTGAGTGGCCAGCGCCGCCCGCATCGCATCGGCGTCGGCCTCCCACCGACGGGTCGAACCCTCGACATCGGTGAATAGAAACGTCACTACCCCCGCAGGAGCAGCCGCCGGAGCAGCGGACACCCCCGCAGAATCTCACAACACGCGCGCTCATACCATGCGCTTCACTTGCGGAACGGCGGGCTGGCGTGGTGCTGCCCTTCACACGTGCGTGGGTTGCTTCAAGCCGCCGGCGCGTGCGTCGAACCGACGGGATCACTTAATCGCGCCGTCGATTTTCGGCGTATCGATCATGCCCTTTTCGACTCCCCAGCTGGTGGCAATGGCCCGGTATTCGCCGGATTGGATCACGTGTACCAACGCCTGCCGCAGCGACTCCGCCAGTCCAGAGCCCTTGGGCACCGGCCAGCCATAGGGTTCGATGTCGAACACCTCACCCGCTGCGAGCAGTGCACCCGCGCTCAGCTTGATCGCGAACCCCGTGGTCGGCGAATCGGCCGACATCGCATCGACCTTCCCGGCGACCAGCGCCGCGGTGACGTCGTCTTCACGGTCGAAGAGCACTTTGTCGATCGGCGGCAGGCCCGCGGCCACACACACGTCGCTCTTAGCTGGTATCTCGACCATGTCGTGAATGGAACCCGCGAGCGTCGAGACTCTGCGGCCGCAGGCGGCGTTGGGATCGATGGGCGGCCCGGGGCGCTGCGCCCATAATGTGCCCTTGTTGACGTAAGTGACGAAGTCGACCAGGGACTCGCGAGCCTTGGTGTCGGTCATCGACGCTATGCCCACGTTGAGTTGGTGTGCCTGGAGCGCCGGAATGATGCTCTCGAACGGCATCTCGCGGTAATCGGGGACCAGGCTGAGGGTCGTCGCTACCGCATTCATGAGGTCGACGTCGAAGCCGACGATCTGCCCGTCCGAATTCTTGAATTCGTTTGGCGTGAAGGGCAGTGATACGCCGATGGTGAGATGGCCCGTCGCCCTGATGTCAGCCGGTACGGTCGCCGCGATCGATGAGACGGGAGCGATGGACGCGGGCGAGGCGGGCGCGGCAGGGGAGGGATGCCGGTGATGCATTACGTCAGTGATCACTAAGGCCGAAACGGCGATGGCCAGGGCGGCCAGCGTCGCGGGCACAGCGATGGTCCACGGCACTTTCCGTTTTGATGTCTTCGGGGGGCTCGTGGGGGGCGTCTTTCGGGGCTTCTTCGAGAGCATCTTCGGGGGCATCTTCGGGGGTCTCGCCGCCTCCGACGACACCGTCTGTTCCACCGCACCAACCTCCCGCGCGAGGGCGTCGAGCTCGTGTTCGAGCGCGCGGGCGAATTCCAGGCAGCTGTCGTAACGCTCTTCGCGGGATTTGGATAGCGCTTTGGCGAACACAGGTCCAAGCACGGACAACTCCGGCAAGCGATCCTCGATAGACGGCGGCGGCTTGGTCAGGTGACTGCTAATGACGACGCTGGGATTGGAGTGCTGAAATATCGGTGACCCGGTCAACAAGTGAAAAGCCGTGGCCGCCAACGCGTATTGGTCGGCCCGACCGTCGAGCGGATCGCCCAAGAGCTGCTCGGGCGCCGCGTAGAGAACGGTCCCGACCGTCATGTTGGTGGAGGTCAGCGTGCCCGGGTCGTCCAGGCGGCGGGCGATGCCGAAGTCGGCCAGTAGGGCACGCGATCCGGTATTCGATTGTGCGATAAGGATATTGGCGGGCTTGACATCCCGGTGCAGCATGTGATGGTCATGCGCGTAGTCCAATGCGTCGGCGACCCCGGTGACAATCCGTGCGACTTCGTCGGGCGCCAAGCCGTCGACGTAGTCCTGGAGGCGGCGTGCGGCGTCGGTGCCGTCCACATAGTCCATGGATATCCACAGTTGACCTTCGAACTCGCCGCGATCATGCAGTGCGACGATATTGGGATGCCAGAGGGTCGCACCCATTGCGGCCTCCCGGTCGAACCGCTCCCGGTATTCGTGGTCGCTTGTCAGCTCGGCCGGTAACACCTTGAGAGCTTCTTGGCGCGGCAACCGCGGGTGCTGGACCAAGTACACCTCACCCATACCGCCCGCGCCAAGCAAACGCAGGACCGTGTATCCGGCAAAGACTTCACCCTCAGCTAGCGGCATCCTCCCCGCCCTCCTTTTGGCCTTCTTGCCGTGCAGACCATTATGGGGGCTCGTCGAGCAAGCGAGTCCTGCAGCTCTTCGTCGGGCACCATGGTCACGTAGCGCATGGAGGGGGACGGCACGGATCAGAAAGATATCGACAGCGAACTGGGCGCATCCGGTGCGCGGGAGCTGCTCTCGTCCACTTCGGCGGCGTACCTGGCCTACACCGGGACGGACGGGACACCACGAGTGATTCCCGTCGGATTCTTCTGGACGGGCGAGCAGTTTGTGATCGCCACGGCCACGAACGCGCCCAAGGTCGCGGCACTGGCGGCCCGCCCAGATGTCGCAATGGCCATCGACGCGGGTGGCACGCCCGAGCAGGCGCGGTCGCTCTCGATACGCGGTCGGGCCACCGTGCGGGTCGTCGACGGTGTCGTGCCGGAGTACCTTGCCGCCGCCAGGCGAAACATGGACGCCGAAGCGGCGGAAAAGTTCGAGCGGAACTGCCGCGAGATGTACGACCAGCAGGCGCGCATCGCGATTACGCCGCTGTGGGTGCGCTACTACGACTTCGGCGCCGGCCGCATGCCACGATTCCTGCGGGAGTTGGCTGCGCGGAACCAGTCGTGACGGGCCGAGAGGCCCAGTCCGTCATGGGCGGCCAAGCCAAGCTCTCGGCGACATAATGGCCACCAACGACAAGGTGCGGGCGGGAGCACTTCGCGTAACCAGGGCACCTTCAGCGGTCGGGTCGTAGGGCCGCGCTGACAGTCGGGTAGAGCGCGAGAACCTTGTCGAGTTTCGTTATCGTCAATGACCGAACGACGATGCGATTTGTGGAAACCAGCCGAACCGGGATCCCGTCGGCCGCACCCTGTTCGTGGCATTGCATCAATGCCCTCAGAGCTGCGCTGCCAAACAAGTCGACGCCCTGCAAGTCGACGATCAGCGCGCGGCCCGGCTGCCACGAGGCCTCCGTCAGCCCACCCTTAAGGTGCGAGCTGAATTCCTCGGCGTCGGCCCTATCTATCTCGCCCGCCACGCGAACCACGAAGGCGTCCCTGTTGACTTCCTGCTGGACCGAGAACGACATCCTCGCACCTCACTGCTATTCGTTGCGAGGGTGAATTCACATTTAGGTGGTCCCGAGTGGTCCCGAGGTGGCATAGACCCTCGCGTGTAGAGCCCCGCTTTTGAGCGGTGACGGTCATTTGGTTTCATGTTTTTCTATGGGCCTTGGTTCAGCCCATCTGACTTGGAGAATGCCCAAAATGTCGGCCGTCAATCAACCAAAGCAACCATTTTCCCAGGGCCCGCTGCGCACCGGCCCGTAGATCGGCTCAGCCTTGTAGTCGCCGTTGACGGTCTCGGTCAGGGCATTGTCCAAAGCCGATGCGACCGATCGAAGCTACTGCGCCGATCTCGGCGAGCCGTTCGTCGTAGCGAATAGCCGCGAACTGGGACCCGGCGTCGGAATATCAAGCCCGGCAACGTGTCCGAGTGACCAGCGAATCATCTCCACCGCGTCGACACCATGGAGTTGCGCATTTAGGAGGCCGTTCGCCGCGGCGATGCTCGCACGACATCCGGCCTACCGGCAGCAGCCCAGCGCATTGAGGTTGGCAGCTTCTGGCAGGCGGCGGCCACTACATTTCTAATCCGCAGTTATTGCGGATACCGCAGTTTGTGCGGTATCGTGTGTTATGTCCAACGGATACCAGCTGATTCGTACGCACCTTGACCAGGCAGAGTCGGCCGACTCCGCGGCCCAAGTGCTGCAACACCTTCGGTCTGTCCTGACGGAGGTCGGTCAGTTACTCGATGACCAGCTGGCCAGAGCCGTCGTCGACGACGAATTGTCGCTCGCGGCGGCCGGGAAGTACGCCGGTCTGACCGAAAATGCGGTGGGTCCACGGCTGGCCAACACGGCCAGACTGGCCCCGTATGCCAGCGGGGGAGGCCGGGTGACCGCCGAAGACGTCAAGCGTGCCCGCCAACATAAGTACGCCCGCAAGCCGCTACCGCCGGCCGCCCCCGCTGAGCCGATGCGGTTCAAACCGCGCCGAAAAGCCAAACCCTCCTAACCATCGGGAAACTCCTAGCCATCTCGAAAGGACTTCACATGTCAAACCCGAATCTCACCTGGCTCGTGTTCCTGCTGGATCGCTCCGGCTCGATGCAATCGATCAAGTCCGATGTCATCGGCGGATTCGACGCATTCCTTGCCGAACAGCGTGCGGGGGAGGGTCTGTGCACCGTGACGTTGGCGCAGTTCGACGACGAGTACGAGGTCGTCTACCGCGGCATCGCCCTCGGGCAGGTACCTCCGCTGGCGCTGTGTCCGCGCGGCCGTACGGCGCTGCACGACTCGATGGGCAAGCTCATCACGGACACGGCTGCGGAGATCAACGCGGTGGCCGAGGACGACAAGCCGGGCACGGTCATCCTGGCGATCATGACCGACGGTATGGAAAACGCCAGCCGCGAATGGCGAAGGTCCGATATCAAAGCCCTCGTGGAGCAACAAACCAACGTCAGCGGGTGGGAGTTTCTCTACATGGGCGCCGATCAGGACGCCGTCGAGGTGGGCAGAGGCCTGGGTGTCAAAGAAGGGCAGGCCGTCAGCTACGCCAGGGGCAAGTCCCGCGAGGCGATGCTGGCGGCATCGGGCAACGTCCGGGGCTACCGCAACGCCAAGCTGTGTAACTCAGCCGCGTCGATGCCCGCGTTCACCGCTGAGCAACGCGCACAACTGGCCGACGAGTGAGCCGGCCCGGAATCGCCCCGAAAGGCTTACGGCGCAATCGGTTCGTGGGGACAAGATTCCGGCCGATCGTAGATAAGCCGATGAGCGCGCGAGTTCCGTGGCGATGACGCCGGCTGGGTGGCCTGGGTCGATACCCATCCCGATGGCTAAGCGATCGATATCGCGCACACCAATACCCACACCGGGGCCGAATCCGACGCCCGAACGACCGGTGTGCCGTCTGTGGTGTGCGCTCGAACGGACGTCGCTGCGGTCGATGAGATCGATGGGCGCACCTACGGTCGTTTTGTCGTCAGCGATGTTCGTGAGTCGGGCACTGGCTAGCGACAAGTCGTGTTCGCTGCGCCGTTGGCAGTGGCGCGCCCGCCCCGCAGCGTTGAGGCTATGTAGAAAGGCCTTCGGCCCGATCTGGCCGGAAAAAAGGCCCACTGGTAACCGGCTTCGCGAGAAAAAACCACGCCTGAGCTGGAACTTCACTGGTGCGCCGTCAGGGTTTCGAACCCCGGACCCGCTGATTAAGAGTCAGCTGCTCTACCAACTGAGCTAACGGCGCGTGGTCGGCCGAGACCGCTTTGCGACAATAACAGGCGTCCTGCCGCGGAGCGAAATCCCAGATCTTCTCCAGAGTAGCTGGTCGGGCGCGCGTCATCCTCTCGAATAATGGCGCTGATTCACCGGCAGCGGCTCGTTACCGTTCGTCCGCCGGCGCCGGCGTGCGTCAAGGGCGCAAAATGCCGGTAGCACAGTGCATTTCGCTTACCCCACATCCGGGTCGCGTAGCCCGTGCTGGCGCAGGTTCCGTGATTTGATCCGCCCGGAGGGGTTGGGAGGCCCGACGCGCGCCCGCGGGTATGCCCGCCAGCCGTGCATGGTGTCGCCCTCGGCGAGACGTTGAACACAGGTGACGGACCGCAGCTCGGTTCAAACTCGCGCGGGTCGAGGCTGTCGTGACCCGGAAGACAGCCGAGGCGAAGCCTGGAGGCCAGGTCAACTAGCCCGCCTAGTCGCCGCGCCGCCGGGCCGGCGCCTACTCGATGTGTGGGGAAGATCATCGGACCACGGCGCAAACGCACCCGGCTAAACCGGCCGATGTTGGCTCGGGCATGCGTCGCAACCCATTAGAATGCTTTCAACTATTCAAGAGTCTATTCAGGTCAGCGGTGACCGACGGAAGCCAAATTATCTGGAGGGGTGGCTCGATGACGCCTTTGCGCAGACCACGATTGTCGCTGGTAGTGGCGATGATCTCGGTTGCTGTGTTTGGCGTTGCCTGCAGCAGCAGCCAGAGCGCGGCCCCGGTGAAGGCCATAGTCGACAAAGGCACGCCCTACGCCGACCTGATGGTTCCGAAGCTGACCGCCTCGGTGACCGACGGTGCGGTTGGTGTCACCGTGGATGCACCGGTGACGGTGAGCGTTGCCGACGGTGTGCTCGGCTCGGTCACGATGGTCAACGACAGCGGCAAAGCGATTGAGGGTCAACTCAGTCCCGATGGGCTGCACTGGGCGACCAGCCAGCAGCTCGGCTACAACAGGCGGTACACGCTGAACGTAAAGGCGCTTGGCCTCGGTGGCGCGGCGACCCGCCAGATGACGTTTGCGACCAGTTCCCCCGCGCACCTGACAATGCCCTACGTGAGCCCGGCCGACGGCGAGGTCGTGGGCATCGGCGAACCGGTGGCGATCCGGTTCGACGAGAACATCGCAAACCGCGCTGCGGCTCAAAAGGCCATCGCCATCACGACTAACCCGCCCGTCGAGGGCGCGTTCTATTGGCTGAACAATCGTGAAGTGCGTTGGCGCCCAGAGCATTTCTGGAAGTCCGGCACGTCGATTGATGTGGCCGTCAACACTTACGGCGTCGACCTGGGCGACGCGATGTTCGGCGAAGACAACGTTAAGACGCACTTCACCGTCGGCGACGAGGTCATCTCCACCGCCGACGACACCACCAAGATGGTGACCGTGCGGGTCAACGGCGAGGTCGTCAAAACCATGCCGACATCGATGGGCAAGGACAGCACGCCGACCTCCAACGGCTTTTACATCGTCGGTGGGCGGTACAAGCACATCATCATGGACTCCTCGACCTACGGCGTCCCGGTGAACTCGCCCAACGGATATCGCACCGACGTCGACTGGGCCACGCAGATTTCCTACAGCGGTATCTTCGTCCACTCCGCGCCCTGGTCGGTCGGCGCGCAAGGGCACACCAATACCAGCCACGGCTGTCTGAACGTCAGCCCCAGCAACGCCGAATGGTTCTACGACCACAGCAAGGCGGGGGACATCGTCGAGGTCATCAACACCGTGGGGTCGACGCTGTCGGGCACCGAGGGCCTGGGCGACTGGAACGTTCCGTGGCCGCAGTGGAAAGCGGGCAACGCCAACACCTAGGGCCATCGGATTTCTATGATCCGTTGTGTCACTTTGGCTTCAGTGGTCACACTACGGGGATTGTTGTCGGCGGCGGTTCGTAGAGTCTGGGGTGTGGGTGTCAGCAGTCGTGAGGAGATCGTCGAGGTCTTCGACGCGGTCGACTACGACCAAGACCGTTTGGACGCCTTGACGTTTGTCGCGCTGACCACCCCGGAACGCTTGAGCCTGGTCGCGCGCCTGGAACGCGCGGCACGCCGGATGCGCGCCCCCCAACACCGGTTGATCAATCAACTCGACGCCCAAGCCGGCAAGGAAGAACTCGGCGGCACCCTACGCGGCGCGCTGGCCGACCGGCTACGGATCACCAAAGCCGAGGCGGGCCGGCGCGTCGAGGAGGCCGCCGACCTCGGCGAGCGGCGCGCCCTGACCGGGGAACCGCTAGAGCCGCGGCTACCGGCGAGTGCCGCCGCCCACCGCGACGGCGCGATCGGCGACGGCCACATCAAGTGAGTATCGCCCCGATGAGTTGGCCAAATACGCCCAACGGATCATGGACGTGCTCAACCCCGACGGGGAATTCAGCGACGAGGAGCGGGCCCGCAAGCGCGGCATCACACTCGGCCGCCAGGAATACGACATTTGGCCTTTGAGTGAACAGGCTGGCTCCAAGTTCCCGAACAAGGACACCGCTCGACCAGACACCGAGTCTGCGAGCGACCACTCAAGATGCAGGGATCACCACGTGTCCCAGTCGGATTTTTGGCCCGCCCGCAGACTCCATTACCTCGCCATTTTCGACGGCAGCAAGGCGTTGGCGCTGCACCACACCAAAAGACTCGCCTCCCCGGCGCAGCGAATTGAACTGTGCGCCAAGCATCTTGGAGCAGCAAGCCAGGCTGTGATGCGCCCGCCCACCACACCCAGGTCCACCACGTGCAGGGCTGGGCCGCCACCGGGCGCACCGACATCAACGAGCTCACCCTGGCCTGCGGACCGAACAACCGCCAAGTCGAAGAACAAGGCCGGACCACCTGCACCAACGCCAAAGGCGAAACCGAATGGCTACCCCCACCACACCTCGACTACGGACAACCCCGAACGAACCGCTTTCATCACCCCGAGAGGTTCCTAGAAGACGGCGGGCATAGTGACGACGACGAATCCGTTTGACGTGGGCAAGGCTCCCTCCTACTGCTCGTCTGCCCGGGCGAGGACGAAGGTCCAGTCCAGGGCCACAAAGGGTTCCTCGATGGTCGTTCCGTCCGGGGCGATGCCGGGCTCGTGCCGCACGAAGTCGGTCTGCAGCGACTCCACGTCCGCGAACACCGCGTCGCGGCCGATGTACGGATCGTCGCGGTAGAACAGTTGAGTAATCAGCTGCCGGTAGCCCTCGGCGCGGAACCAGAAGTGCACATGCTGGGGCCGCATCACGGATCGGTTTGCGGCGCGCAGGATTTCGCCGCAGGGGCCATCGGTGGGCACCGGGTAGTAGCGAGGCGTGATGGACCTGTACCAGAACCGGCCGTCCTCGTCGGTGGTCAGCAGCGCGCGCATGGCGAACTCGTCGCGCAGCTCATGGGTCTGCTGAACGTCGTAGAACCCCTTGCCGTCGCTGTGCCAGGTGTCCACCTGGGCACCGGCGATCGGCGTGTCGTCCTCGTCGACAACCCGACCGCTCATGAACATCGGCGTGCCCGCCACACCGCCGGAGATGTCGGCCCCATTGTCGGCCGTCGGACGATCCTCGACGTAGAACGGGCCAAGTAGGGCCCCTTCGGTGACCGATGACCCGCCGTGTTGGTTGATGTTGTCCACCAGCGTGCTGAACCCCAGGATGTCGGATAGCAACATCACCTCCTGGCGGGTCGGGCTGGAGATCTTGCCCAGTCGTTCGACGAAATCCATTGCGGAGAACCATTCGTCGCCGGTCAGCCGCACCTCGCGCGCGAAATCATGCAGGTGTGCAACCAAACTGAAGAACAGCTGACGGAAGCGCGCATCGGTGGACGCGTCGAACGTCCGCTGGACGGCCTCGGTGATTGTCTGTTCGGTTAGATTGCTCGACATTGCCCGGCCTTTCTATCAAGGAATAGCCGGCGCTGACGTGACAGCGGCCCTCCTTGGGCTGATGTTGATCGTCCGCCAGCTTTTAGGCAATACCACCCGTAGCATCGCGTCGGCGTCGGCGATGCCGCGCTACGGTTCGTCAGGCGCCGCCGTTGCCGGCAGGGCACAGGGCGACCAAAGCCACATGGCCAAACTGTGCTGCGCCCATCGGGTATCCAGCTCGCAACCATGCGACAATCTGTTCGGCATTCCCTGATTTCGAACACCCCTTCCAGGTTGGTTTCTCCAATGTGCGAGCAGATGTCGAGACGGCTCCCAACACCTGGTGTTGCACACGAAGCTACGGGTCGGGCGTGATCGTGGCTCGCTTGTCCGCACCAGCCGCGTAAGCGGGAAGCTTGAGCTTTTGTGCATTGTGCTCGCGCAGGTGGGACGGGTTCCGTCGCGCCGCTGCACGTCGCAGGGGGGTGCGTGCGTGCCTGCTGTGAGATTCTGCTGGGGTGCCCGCCGATGCGGTGGCCGCTGCTCTGTGGCCGCTGGTCCCTTCGGGGGTGGTTAGGGGGTTGTCGAGGATGACGAGGAGGACTGGCATGCGATACAAGACGTTGGGCGCTGTCATGGTCATTGGGGCCGCGATCGGATTAGCGCCGATCGCACGCGCCGGCACCGACGCGGACTACATAAACAACCTGAAACAGCATGGGCTGTCGCCCGCTCCAGGTACCGCCGAAGGTGATTGGGAGGCAACGGCAGTCAAAGCCGGGCACCAGGTCTGCGACATGGCAGCCGCAGGGAATAGCCGGGACGCCATCACCTCGCGCTACACGGCAAAGCACCCCGATAGCGGGGACAATTACCGGGTCTTGGTCGATGCGGCTGTGTCGACCTACTGCCCCCAGTACTGGTAAGGCGTAATGCTTTGCCCTCGGAGGGTCGACATTTAGGGCCGCATCCTTGGCTGGTAGGCATCGGGTTTCGCGCGCGGCCCTGGATCGACCAACGTCCCGCAAGGACGGCCTCAGGCTGGGTTGCCGGCGTAGCTAAGGACGCTCACAACGGAGCCTTGTGGCCCGACAACATCAACACCTCTGCTGAATTTCGGTTGGGCGGCGAACTATCAGACCCACGAAACCGTCTCAACTACAGGCGCTATCGGTCGCGGCGAGTCGCGAGCTTCACGTCCGGAGAGGAGTAAGTGATGTCTGTGACGGCATGGACGTTGCTGTCTATCTTCCTTATCGCGCCTCTGGGTGCTGTTGCCTTTGACAGGCCCCTCTTTGGCAATTGGATCTGGCGCATCGACCACGAGAATTCCAGGGAACGTGAGTGAGCATGCCGGGCCGGCCGGGTAGGCTGCCGGGCTGTGAATACGACGTGGGAGTACAAGCTGGTTCACGACCGGCACGCATCACGATGTGAATACCGTACTTGGCTGGGCTATGGAACGGGCAAACCATTTTGGCGCGGACGGATGGGAGCTAGTCAACTTTCAACTGCGCGAGAATGGGAACGAACTCTTCATAATGGCTATGGTGAAGCGGCCTCACTAGGTCATTTCCGCCGGTGCACGCCCAAAAGTTCTCCGTTCATCACCTGACGTTGCGCATAGCAAAAGGCCAGAGAGCGAAAAAGCCCTCTGACCAGTGGGGTGAGTGACGGGACTCGAACCCGCGACATTCAGGATCACAACCTGACGCTCTACCAGCTGAACTACACCCACCACGTCCGCGAGTCGGCGGCAAGAATCCGCAGGGACACTCAGTACCAACGAGCGGCGACGTCGATACTAGCCGCTTGGTGGCCGCTCGGCCGAATCGAATGTTTCCGCCTGCTCTTCGCCGTTCTGAAGTTCGGTGGCTATGGCGGCGATTTCGCTGGTAGAGGGCCCCGGCGGGGGCACGAATGCGGTACGCCGGTAGTACCGCAACTCGCGGATGGATTCGTGTATGTCGGCCAGCGCTCGGTGGGTGAGCCCCTTGGCCGGCTGGCCGAAGTAAATCCGCGGGTACCAGCGTCGGCAGAGTTCTTTGATCGAGCTGACGTCGATCATCCGGTAGTGCAGAAACGAGTCCAAGGTGGGCATGTCGCGGGCGATGAACGAACGATCGGTGGCGATCGAGTTGCCGGCCAGCGGCGCCGTCTTGGGTTGCTTGACGTGCTCGCCGATGTAGTCGAGCACCATCGTCTCCGCGGTCGCCACATCGACAACGGACGCCTTGACCTCGCCGATCAGGCCCGAGCGGGAGTGCATCTCGGTGACCACGTCGATCATTGACGCCAGCGCGGCGTCGTCGGCGTGGATCACCACGTCGACTCCGTCGCCGAGGACGTTCAAATCCGGGTCGGTGACCAGGGCTGCGATCTCGATCAACTTGTCCGAGCCCAGATCCAGCCCGGTCATCTCGCAGTCGATCCACACCAATTCGTCCCGCACAGCGCTCAGCGTAGGCCCACGTCAGGCCTGCCCCTGCCGCCCCCCGGCAAGTAGTGTGATGCATTGCCGTACTGCACTGGAACTACTCGGGAAGAGGGACGGGGCACGATGAGCACCGAATCGGCGGAGACACCCGCGAAGCGGATCGCGAACGGCTACGCCTTTGCAGGCCAGGCTTTGGAATTGGGCACTGTCGTGGTCGACGGGGAGGCCGATCCGACGGCCCAGATCCGGATCCCGCTGGCGACCGTTAATCGGCACGGCCTAGTGGCCGGAGCGACTGGGACCGGCAAGACCAAGACCCTGCAGCTCATCGCCGAACAACTCAGCGCCGCGGGCGTGCCCGTGCTGATGGCCGACGTCAAGGGCGACCTGTCCGGGCTGTCGCGGCCGGGCGAGGCCAACGACAAGACCGCCGCGCGGGCCAAGGACACTGGCGACGATTGGGCCGCAACGGGTTACCCCGTGCAGTTCCTGTCGCTCGGTACCGAGGGAATCGGCGTTCCGGTGCGGGCGACGGTCGCCGGCTTCGGTCCGGTTCTGCTGTCAAAAGTGTTAGGGCTCAACGCGACTCAGGAGTCGACGCTGGGGCTGATCTTCCACTGGGCGACGGATAGCAACCGACGGCTGGTCACCCTTGACGACCTACGCGGTCACATCACCTATCTCACCACCGACGAAGGCAAGGAAGCGCTCAAATCGCTGGGCGGTGTTTCGCCGACGACGGCGGGCGTCATCCTGCGGGCGCTGGTGAACCTCGACAGCGAGGGCGGTGACACGTTCTTCGGTGAGCCGAAGCTCGACCCGAACGACCTCCTGACGGTCGACAACGGGCAGGGCACGATCTGGCTGCTCGAGTTCAGCGGTCAGTCGTTGCGGCCGGTCATCTTCTCCACGTTCCTGATGTGGTTGCTGGCCGAGCTGTTCAAGGAGTTGCCCGAGGTCGGTGACATCGACAAGCCCAAGTTAGTGTTCTTCTTCGACGAGGCGCACCTGCTGTTCGCCGATGCCTCCAAGGCCTTCCTCGAGCAGGTCGAGCAGACCGTCAAGTTGATCCGCTCCAAGGGCGTCGGGGTGTTCTTCTGCACCCAGCTGCCGACGGACATACCCAACGACATCCTCTCCCAGCTGGGCGCCCGTGTTCAACACGCGCTGCGCGCGTTCACCCCCGACGATCAGAAGGCGCTCAGCAAGACCGTGCGCACCTACCCGAAAACCGATGTCTACGACCTGGAATCGGCGCTGACATCGCTGGGAATCGGCGAGGCCGTTGTCACCGTGCTGTCCGAGAAGGGTGCGCCCACGCCGGTCGCGTGGACCCGGATGCGGGTACCCCGCTCGCTGATGGCGTCGATCGGCAATGACGCGATTGTGGCCGCGGCGAAAGCCAGTCCGCTGCAGGCGAAGTACGGCCTAACCGTGCAACAGCCGGCGCAGCCCCAAGCCGGCTCCCAGCTCCCGCAAGTCCAACCCGGGTCGCAGCTACCGCAAACCCAGTCGGGCTACCCGCCCGTCCCGCCGAATGACCCGGTTCCGCCGATGCCGGCGCCGGCGGAGCCGGCGGCACCGAAGGGCCCGTCCATGTGGGAGGAAGTGCTGAAGAACCCCACGGTGAAAAGCGGTATCAACACGGCGATACGAGAAGCGGTGAAGGGCATCTTCGGCACCGGCCGGCGCCGGAGGTAACGCCTACTCGCCGCCGAGTTTCTTGTAGAAGCTACCCACGATCGGGGCGACGATGGCGCGTGGCGCGTACTGGCTTGCTACCGACATGGCCTTCGACGTCAGGCCGGGGACGACGCGCATTTTGTTGCGCTCCAACGCATCCAGAGATTTCCTGGCCGTGTGCTCCGTCGAGATCCACAGGAAGTCCGGCACCAGCCTTTCGACCAGTGAGGCTTCCGCGTCCTCTGGTAGGTCGGTGCGCACCGGGCCGGGTGCCAACACCGTGACGTGCACACCGGAGTCGCGCAGTTCGCCGCGCAACGATTCGCTGAAGGTGTTCGCGAACGCCTTGGTGGCGGCATAGGTGGCGTTGTAGGGAATCGGCGAATTGCCAGCCGCTGAGCCCGAAATGAGGATGCCCCCGGCCTTGCGCTCGATCATGCCCGGCAGCACCGCCAACGTAAGATCATGCACCGCTACGGCATTCAGCTGTACTTGAGCCTTTTCACCTGCCGGGTCGAGTTCCGCGATCGGACCAAAAGTCGCGGTGCCCGCATTGGCGCACAAGATCGAGACGGGCCGCGCGACCAGTTCGTCAACCAGCTTCGCGCGCTCGGATGGGTCGGCGAGATCGGCCGCCCGCACTTCGACGGCGACGCCATACTTGTCCGTTAGGCGGCCGGCCAGCTCGGTCAGCACGTCTTCACGTCGTGCCGTGACGATCAGACTGTGCCCACGTGCGGCCAGTTCGGTGGCCAGCGCGGCGCCGATGTTTTGCGAAGCTCCGGTGACAACGGCACGCGCATCGGGGCTGGGAGCAGGTATCGGCATGGGCCAATCGTAGACAGGCCGCCGGGCGGGCGATCGCGAGCGCGGCGCTCAGCGGTGAGCGAGGCGTGGCGCGGCGGGTCCCGGGCGCGGCGGGTCGCCTGCCGAACCAATAGAGTGCCGAGCATGCGTCAGCCTGAGTCGGCCACGGGCAAGATCGTGCGATCGCGGGTAGTCGCGTGGGCGCTGTGGGACTGCGGGTCCACCGGAATGAACGCGATCGTGGCGACCTTCGTGTTCTCCGTCTACCTGACCAGCAGCGTGGGGGTGGCCGTGCCCGGTGGTACCTCACCGGCGAGCTGGCTGGGCCGTACGGGGGCCATTGCCGGGTTGACGATCGCGGTGCTGGCACCGGCCGTTGGCGTCTATGTGGAGTCCCCACAGCGGCGACGGGTGGCGCTGGCCGTGTTGACGGGCGGGGCGGTGGTGCTGACCAGCGCGATGTACCTGATCCGCCCGCATCCCGGCTACCTGTGGGCCGGGCTCGTTCTGTTGGCGTCGACGGCGGCATGCGGCGACCTGGCCAGCGTCCCGTACAACGCGATGCTGCGTCAGCTCTCGACGCCGCAGACGGCCGGCCGGATCTCCGGCTTCGGCTGGGCGGCGGGCTATTCCGGCAGCGTCCTGCTGCTGCTGCTGATCTATTTCGGATTCATCTCCGGAAAGGGCGAGGAACGTGGCCTGCTGCACATACCCGCTCATGACGGGCTTTCTGTGCGGACGGCGATGCTGCTGGCCGCGGCGTGGCTGGCGTTATTCGCGCTGCCGTTGCTGCTGGTCGCACACCGGTTGCCCGACTCGAGCGAGGTGTCGCACCCGACCAGCATCCTCGGTGGTTATCGCAAGCTGTGGACGGAGGTCAACGCCGAGTGGCGGCGCGATCGCAACTTGGTCTACTTCCTGATCGCCAGTGCGCTCTTCCGGGACGGGCTGGCGGCGCTTTTCGCCTTCGGCGCTGTGCTGGGCGTCAACGTGTACGGCATTTCGCAAGCAAACGTGCTGATATTCGGCGTGGCGGCCAGCCTGCTGGCGGCGGTAGGGGCGGTGATCGGTGGGTTCGTCGACCACCGGGTGGGATCCAAACCGGTGATCCTCGGGTCGCTGCTCGTGATCCTCGGTGTGTCGCTCGCGTTGATGGCACTCTCCGGTTCGCTGGCCTTCTGGGTGGGCGGCCTGCTGCTGTGCATGTTCATCGGACCGGCGCAGTCGTCGTCGCGGGCCCTGTTGCTGAAGATGGCGAACGAGGGCAAGGAGGGGGTGGCGTTCGGTCTGTACACGATGACGGGGCGCGCGGTGGCGTTCATCGCGCCGTGGCTGTTTTCCGTCTTCGTCGACATGTTTGGCGCCATCCGTGCCGGCCTGGGCGGGATCTCGCTGGTACTGATCGCCGGTGTGTTGGTGATGCTGGTGGTCCGAGTCCCACCGAGCCGCGAGGCCGTGGCGCTGGAGCAGGCCTAAGTCAGGCCTAAGTCCCGAGCCTTCCTAGGCGCGCCGAGAGCCGAGTGGGCTGCGATCGAATTAATGGCCAAGCGTCGTGTCAGTTGTTCGGGGCGTCGCAGATGGTGATGCCCTGGCCGACCCGTTGGCGCACCAGAACCCCGCCCACCGTGACCGAGCAGGTGACATTGTGGCCGATATTGATGATCGTGAGGATCGGCGGATGCACCGCCGACTTTGCAACGCTGACCTGGATGGTCCACGGCAGCGCCACGTTGAACATTGTCTGTACGACACCGCCAGTGTCCAGGTAGCTGATGCTGATCGCCCGACCTTCGCCGGTCACGCTGTAGACAACCGGCTGCATCGCGCCCGGCTCCGTCGTCTCGGTGCCGCTCGGGGTGCTGATCGTTGGGGGTATCGGAGCGGCGCTGGGTGTGTGCGAATGCCGTGTCGTCGGTGGCAGCGTCGAGCTTGGCGTCGGCATCGGGGGCAGCGGCTCGACGGCCGTCTGGGTTTTGTTCGCGCCGTTGACGATTATCAGGGCGATCACCGACGCAACGACCAGCAGCACCGCGACGACGGCGGCGACCAGCAACCAGCGCGGAGTTCTCGGGCCCTCCGGCGGTGGGGGAGCCAGCCCTTGCTGCGGCGCTTCACCCGGCCCCGCCTGGCCTTGCAGCCAGTACTGGGGCAATTCTTGGGTCGGGTGAACCTGGTTCGGGTATGGCGCCCACTGGGTCGGTTGACCGCCGTACGTGTGCGCGTACGGTGCCTGGTCGGCGTAGGCCGGGTCCGTTAGCGGCGGAGTGTGGTAACTCTGCGGCTCCGTCGATCCTGACCCGGGTAGAGGGGGACTAAACCATTCGGGTCGACGTGGATCGCTCATGTCCACCTCATGGTTTGCAGGGTACCTGGGCCGAGCGCCCAGGCGGGTGAACTAACCGATGGCACCGCGAAGCCGGCGTGACTACCGGCACCGATCTCCAGCCCCCAGCGCCGCAATCGTCATGGCCCTCATGACGGCTCGGGAACGCATCGCCCGCGCCGGTTTGGTGTCGCCCGATTTCATGCTGTGGGGTGTGGAGTTCAGCAAACCGAATACGGCATGCGCCATCAGCCGGGTGTCGGCCTCGGCCAGCTCACGGTTGAGCTGGCGCAGCACTCCCACCCACACCTCGACGTACTGCCGCTGCGCCTTGCGTACCTGCCGCTCGGCCGCCGCGGGCAGGTGCGCAAGATCCCGGTCCTGGATTCGGATCAGGTCCGGTTCGCCCAGTGCGAAGTCGAGGTGAAATTCGATGAGGCCGTCCAGCGCCGCCGCGGCGTCGGCGTTGTTGGCGGTCACGTCCCGAGCTCCGGTCAGTAGGCGCGCGCTGATCCCGACCAACAACTCGACCAGCAGCGACTCCTTGTTGGGGAAGTGCCGGTAGATCGCCGGCCCGCTGACGCCGGCGGCGGCCCCGATGTCTTCCAACCGCACCGCCAGAAAGCCGCGTTCGGCGAACAGCCGCTCGGCGGCGGACAGCAGCTGCAAACGCCGGTCGGACTTCAACTGGCTGCGACGATTTGGAGTTTCGGGGCGATTTGCGGCTTCTGGGTGCCCGGGTTGTCCGGCTTGCCCGGGCTGGCCGTCCGGGGCGGACGTTGTCATAACGGCCTCCGTCGGGGACGATTCGGTTAATCGTCACTAACGTAGCATGAGTTATTCGCTATTAACTTTCACTCGCGCGCTCACCAATCGCAGCCGACGGTCTACGTTGATAACGAAAACCAGGCGAGGGAAACGTGGCAGCAGCCGGGGACCGCAATTCACTGTCCTATGATCGCGGTCCAAGCACGCCCCCGCTGCTCGAGACGACCATCGGCGCCGACTTGGCCGACACCGTCACCAGGTACCCGCAGCGGGACGCGCTCGTCGACGTCCACGCGGGTCGTCGGTGGAGCTACGCCGAGCTGCTGACGGACGTGCGTCGACTGGCCACCGGGCTCCTGCGGGCGGGGATCGGGGTGGGCGACCGGGTCGGGATCTGGGCGCCGAACCGATGGGAGTGGGTGCTCGTCCAGTACGCCACCGCCGAGATCGGAGCGATCTTGGTAACCATCAATCCCGCCTACCGTGCCAATGAATTGCTTTATGCGCTAAGGCAATCCGGGGCAGCCTTGGTTATTGCGGCCGCGGGCCTAAAAGGTGCGGACTACGCCACGATGCTGGCCGAGGTGGCGCCGGATTGCCCCGACCTGAGACGCGTGGTGTTCATGGAGACCGACGGTTGGGACGAACTCGCCGGCGCCGAGGCAGACCCGGCGGCGCTGGCGAAGATCGCGGCAACGCTGAACAACGGCGATCCGGTCAACATCCAATACACCTCCGGAACAACGGGATATCCCAAGGGCGCCACGCTGAGCCACCGCAACATCCTGAACAACGGCTACCTGGTCGGTGAGTTGCTCGAATACACCGCACAGGATCGGATCTGCATCCCGGTGCCGTTCTATCACTGCTTCGGCATGGTGATGGGCAATCTGGCGGCCACCAGCCACGGCGCCTGCATGGTGATCCCGGCGCCCGGGTTCGATGCCGCGGCCACCCTGCGGGCGGTGCAGGCCGAGCGGTGCACCAGCCTTTACGGCGTGCCGACGATGTTCATCGCCGAACTTGGCCTGCCGGACTTCGTGGACTACCGGCTGACAGCCTGCGCACGGGGATCATGGCGGGCTCGCCGTGCCCGGTCGAGGTGATGCGCAGGGTGATCGAGCGCATGCACATGCCGGGCGTGTCGATCTGCTATGGCATGACGGAGACGTCGCCGGTCTCTTGCCAGACCCGCACCGATGACTCGCTGGAGCGGCGTGTCGGCACGGTCGGCCGGGTGGGTCCCCATCTGGAAATCAAGGTGGTGGATCCGCTGACCGGCGACACGGTACCCCGCGGGGTCTCCGGCGAGTTCTGCACGCGGGGCTACTCGGTGATGGCCGGTTATTGGAATGACCCGGAGCGCACCGCCGAGGTCATCGATTCGGACGGCTGGATGCACACCGGCGACCTGGCCGCGATGGACGGGTGCGGGTATGTGCAGATCACCGGCAGGATCAAGGACATCGTCGTCCGGGGCGGCGAGAACATCTCCCCGCGCGAGATCGAGGAGTTCCTCTATACCCACCCCGACGTCGTCGACGGCCATGTCATCGGGGTGCCCGACGAAAAGTACGGCGAGGAGCTGATGGCGGTGGTCAAACTGCGCGACGGGGCTTCCTTGCTGACCGTCGAGGGGCTGCGCGAGTTCTGCACCGGCCGGATCGCCCGGTTCAAGATCCCGCGATACCTGTGGATCGTCGACGAGTTCCCGATGACCGTCACCGGCAAGGTCCGCAAGGTACAGATGCGGCAACTCGCGATCGAGCACCTGCGCAGCCTCAACTGAGCGCCCGCGTGTGGTCGCTGGACGCACCGTGCGGGCGATGGTAGTCTGAGCGCCAGTTAATGAGTATTAACTGAAAGCTCTGCTAGACCGCCCCGAACGCGAGGAGGCTCTGCGGCAATGGACAAGGTGGTGGCTACCGCTGCGGAGGCGGTCGCGGACATTACCGACGGTTCGTCACTGGCGGTCGGGGGATTCGGTCTCTGCGGCATCCCCGAGGCGCTGATCGCGGCGCTGGCCGACACCGGCGTCACCGACCTGGAGACGGTGTCGAACAACTGCGGCGTCGACGGCATTGGGCTGGGATTGCTGCTGCAGCACAAGCGAATTCGTCGAACCATCTCATCGTATGTGGGGGAGAACAAGGAGTTCGCCCGCCAGTTCCTATCCGGCGAACTGGAGGTGGAGCTGACCCCGCAGGGCACCCTCGCGGAGCGCCTGCGTGCCGCCGGGATGGGGATACCGGCGTTCTATACGCCGGCCGGGGTCGGTACCCAGATCGCCGACGGCGGCCTGCCGTGGCGGTACGACGCCTCGGGGGAGGTGGCGCTGACGTCGCCCGCCAAGGAGACCCGCGATTTCGACGGCGTCACCTACGTTCTAGAGCGCGCGATCCGCACCGACTTCGCCCTGGTGCACGCCTGGAAGGGCGACCGGCACGGCAACCTGGTGTACCGGGAGTCCGCCGCCAACTTCAATCCCGAATGTGCCGGCGCGGGACGGATCACGATCGCCGAGGTCGAACACCTCGTCGAGCCCGGAGAGATCGACCCCGCCGTCGTGCACACGCCGGGCGTCTTTGTGCAGCGGGTCGTGCACGTGCCCAATCCCACCAAACGGATCGAGAAGGAGACGGTGCGGTCATGAGCCCCTCGACGACGGCGCAGCGCCTATGTTGCCCGCACGAACGTCACGCTGGAGTGGCGCTCGGCGGCGATCGTCACTCTGGCGTGACGTTCGAGGGCACGGCGCAGGGGGGCGGCGCCAAATGAGCTGGACCAGAGAAGCCATGGCCGCGCGGGTGGCCTCGGAGTTCGAGGACGGCCAGTACGTCAACCTCGGCATCGGGATGCCCACGTTGATCCCGAATCACCTACCCGAAGGTGTCCATGTCGTCTTGCACTCGGAGAACGGGATCCTCGGCGTCGGCCCCTATCCCAAGCGCGAGGACCTCGACGCCGATCTGATCAACGCCGGTAAGGAGACAGTCACCACGCTGCCGGGGGCGGCGTTCTTCAGCTCGTCCACCTCGTTCGGCATCATCCGCGGTGGGCACCTGGACGTCGCCGTGCTTGGGGCCATGCAGGTTTCGGCCACCGGCGATCTCGCCAACTGGATGATCCCGGGCAAGATGGTCAAGGGCATGGGCGGCGCGATGGACCTGGTGCACGGGGCGCGCACGGTGATCGTGATGATGGAACACGCGGCCAAGGACGGCAGCCCCAAGATCCTCGAACGGTGCACGCTCCCGTTGACCGGGGTGGGTTGCGTCAACCGGATCGTCACCGAGCTCGCGGTCATCGACGTCCGCGACGACGGCCTGCATCTGGTCGAGACCGCCCCCGACGTATCGGTCGACGAGGTCGTCGCCAAGACCCAACCGCCCCTTGTCCTTTCGGATCTGGCCACGCGGTGACAACCCTAACGGCCGCACCGTCATTCGCCGATGAGCATCGCCGGCTCGTCGGCGAACTGAATGCGAAGCTCGCGGCCGCGGCGCTGGGCGGCAATGAACGCGCGCGGGAGCGTCACGTCAGCCGCGGCAAGCTGCTGCCGCGCGACCGGGTGGACCAACTGCTCGATCCGGGCAGCCCGTTTTTGGAGCTGGCCCCGCTGGCCGCCGGCGGCATGTACGACGACGAGTCCCCGGGCGCCGGGATCATCACCGGGATCGGCCGGGTCTCCGGGCGGGAGTGCGTGATCGTCGCCAACGACGCGACGGTAAAGGGCGGCACCTACTACCCAATGACGGTCAAGAAGCACCTGCGCGCGCAGGAGGTCGCGCTGCAGAACCTGCTGCCGTGCATCTACCTGGTCGACTCCGGCGGCGCCTTCCTGCCGCGCCAGGACGAGGTGTTCCCGGACCGCGAGCATTTCGGGCGGATCTTCTACAACCAGGCGACCATGAGCGCCAAGGGAATTCCGCAAGTGGCGGCGGTGCTCGGCTCGTGCACGGCGGGTGGGGCCTACGTGCCCGCGATGAGCGACGAAGCGGTCATTGTCCGTGACCAGGGCACGATCTTTCTCGGGGGTCCGCCGCTGGTCAAGGCCGCCACCGGCGAGATCGTCTCGGCCGAGGAACTCGGCGGCGGCGACCTGCACTCGCGGGTCTCCGGTGTCACCGACCACCTCGCCGACGACGACGAACACGCGCTGCGGATCGTCCGCTCGATCGCGGCCACCTTCGGCCCGCGCCCACCCAGCCAATGGGACGTGCGACGCCCCGTCGAGCCCAAACACGCACAGGCCGAGCTTTACGACGTGGTACCTCCGGATCCGCGGGTGCCCTACGACGTGCATGAGGTTATCGTCCGTTTGGTCGACGGCGGCGAATTCAGCGAGTTCAAAGCCATGTACGGCAAGACATTGGTGACCGCCTTCGCGCGCATCCACGGTCACCCAGTCGGGATCGTTGCCAACAACGGCGTGCTGTTCAGCGAGTCCGCCTTGAAGGGGGCGCATTTCATCGAGCTATGCGACAAGCGCAAGATCCCGCTGCTGTTCCTACAGAACATCGCCGGCTTCATGGTCGGCCGCGACTACGAGGCCGGCGGCATCGCCAAACACGGCGCCAAGATGGTCACCGCCGTGGCGTGCGCCCGGGTTCCCAAGCTGACCGTGGTGATCGGCGGATCCTATGGCGCGGGCAACTATTCGATGTGCGGACGCGCGTACTCACCGCGCTTTTTGTGGATGTGGCCCAACGCGCGGATCTCGGTGATGGGCGGCGAGCAGGCGGCGTCGGTGCTGGCCACCGTGCGCGGCGAGCAACTGACGGCGGCGGGCACACCGTGGTCGGCAGACGACGAAGAGGCGTTCAAGTCGCCGATCCGTGCCCAGTACGAGGATCAGGGCAACCCGTATTACTCGACCGCGCGCCTGTGGGACGACGGCATCATCGACCCCGCCGACACCAGAACCATTGTCGGACTTGCCCTTTCGGTATGCGCGCGCGCACCGCTAGAGCCGGTCTCCTACGGCGTGTTCCGGATGTGAGCGATGTTTGACACCGTCTTAGTGGCTAACCGCGGCGAGATCGCGGTGCGGGTGATCAAGACCCTACGTCGGCTCGGCATCCGGTCGGTCGCCGTCTACAGCGACGCCGACGTGGGCGCGCGCCACGTCCTGGAGGCCGATGCAGCGGTGCGGCTGGGACCCGCACCGGCGCGTCACAGCTACCTCGACATCGTCAGAGTGCTCGACGCCGCCGCGCGCACCGGCGCCCAGGCGATCCATCCGGGCTACGGGTTTCTTTCCGAGAACGCCGAATTCGCCGCGGCCTGTGAGCGCGCCGGGGTGGTGTTCCTAGGGCCGCCGGCACGAGCCATCGAGGTGATGGGCGACAAGATCACCGCCAAGAACGCGGTCGCCGCCTTCGACGTGCCGGTGGTCCCCGGTGTCGCGAAGCCGGGACTCAGCGACGAAGACCTTGTCGCGGCGGCCGACGAGGTCGGCTATCCGGTGTTGATCAAGCCGTCCGCGGGCGGCGGGGGCAAAGGCATGCACCTGGTCCACGATCCGGCGCGGCTGCGGGAGGCTCTGGTCACCGCACGCCGCGAGGCGGCCTCCGCGTTCGGTGACGACACGCTGTTCCTGGAACGATTTGTATTGCGGCCCCGGCACATTGAGGTGCAGATACTCGCCGACAGCCATGGCAATGTGGTGCACCTGGGTGAACGTGAATGCAGCCTGCAACGGCGCCACCAAAAGGTCATCGAGGAGGCGCCGTCACCGCTGCTCGATTCGCAGACCCGCGCCCGGATCGGGGCCGCGGCCTGCAACACCGCCCGCAGCGTCGACTACGTCGGCGCCGGCACGGTCGAATTCATCGTCTCCGCCGACCAACCGGACGAGTTCTACTTCATGGAGATGAATACCCGCCTGCAGGTGGAACATCCGGTCACCGAGGCGGTCACCGGACTGGACCTCGTCGAGTGGCAGCTGCGGGTGGCCGCCGGCGACAAGCTGACGTTGGACCAGGACGACATCAAGCTGGACGGGCACGCCATCGAGGCCCGGGTGTACGCGGAAGACCCCGGGCGCGGGTTTCTGCCCACCGGCGGCCGGGTGCTGCAGGTCTTCGAACCCGCCGGCGCGGGCGTGCGGGTGGATTCGTCGTTGCTGGCCGGCACCCAAGATACCGTGGTCGGCAGCGACTACGACCCGATGCTGAGCAAGGTGATCGCACACGGGGCCGACCGCCGGGAGGCGCTGGCTCGGCTGGATGGGGCGCTTTCGCAGACCGCGATCCTGGGCGTGCAGACCAATATCGAGTTTCTCCGTTTCCTGCTCGCCGACGAGCGGGTGCGCGCGGGCGACCTCGACACCGCGCTGCTGGACGAGCGGCTCGCGGACTTCGCCCCGCTGCCGGCGCCGGATGACGTGCTCGCGGCCGGGGGCCTCTACCGGCAGCGCGCCTTGGCGGGACTGGCCAAGGGCGACCTGTGGGCCGCGCCGAACGGATGGCGTGTTGGCGGCGGCGTGGCGCCGGTGCGAACCGCGATGCGTACCCCGCTGCGCACCGAGACGGTCTCGGTGTGGGGGCCGCCCGAGGCCGCCAGGGTGCAGGTCGGTGACGGCGAGATCAGTTCCGCAAGCGTGCAACTCGAACAGCGACAGATGAGCGCGACGCTGGACGGGCTGCGCCGTGAGTACCGATGGGCGGAGGCCGACCGGCACCTGTGGATTGCCGACCAACGCGGCACCTGGCACCTGCGGGAGGCGGAAGAGCAGAAGATTCACCGCGAGGCGGGCGCGCGGCAGGCCGAGATCGTCAGCCCGATGCCGGGCAGCGTGATTGCCGTGCAGGTCGACTCCGGCGTCGACGTTTCCGAGGGTGATGTCGTGGTCGTCGTGGAGGCGATGAAGATGGAGCACTCGCTGGCCGCGCCGGCCTCGGGGCGAGTAGAGGTGCTGGTATGCGTTGGCGATCAAGTAAAGGTCGATCAGGTGCTGGCGCGGATTAAGGATCAGGAATCATGACGACAACCATCACACCGATTTCCGCGGGGATGTTACCCAAGGAATACGAGGATCTTCGCCACACGGTGGCCGACTTCGCGCGGACCGTGGTCGCGCCCGTATCGGCCAAACACGATGAGGAGCATAGCTTCCCGTACGAAGTCGTGGCCAAGATGGGTGAAATGGGACTGTTCGGGCTGCCATTTCCCGAGGAGTACGGCGGCATGGGCGGCGACTACTTCGCGCTCGCGCTCGCGCTCGAGGAGCTCGGCAAGGTCGACCAATCGGTGGCGATCACGTTGGAGGCTGGCGTGGGCCTCGGCGCGATGCCGATCTACCGGTTCGGCACCGAGGAGCAGAAGCAGAAGTGGTTGCCGGACTTGACCGCCGGCCGCGCGCTCGCCGGCTTCGGTCTGACCGAGCCGGGCGCCGGATCCGACGCGGGTGGCACCCGCACCTCGGCCCGCCTCGAGGGTGACGAGTGGATCATCAACGGCAGCAAGCAGTTCATCACCAACTCGGGTACCGATATCACCTCGCTGGTCACCGTCACCGCGGTCACCGGAAGCCTCGCGGACGGCAAGAAGGAGATATCGACCATCATCGTGCCCAGCGGCACAACGGGATTCATCGTCGAACCGGTATACAACAAGGTCGGTTGGAATGCGTCGGACACCCACCCGCTGACGTTCGACGATGCCCGCGTTCCAGGGGAGAACCTGCTGGGCGCCCGGGGGACCGGCTACGCGAACTTCCTGTCCATCCTGGACGAGGGCCGCATCGCCATCGCCGCGCTGGCGACCGGGGTGGCGCAGGGTTGCGTGGACGAGAGCGTCAAGTACGCCAAGGAGCGTCAGTCGTTCGGCCAGCCGATCGCGTCCTACCAGGCGGTCAGCTTCAAGATCGCGCGGATGGAGGCGCGGGCGCACGTCGCCCGCACGGCGTACTACGAAGCGGCCGCAAAGATGTTGGCGGGCAAGCCCTTCAAAAAGGAGGCCGCGATCGCGAAGATGATTTCGTCGGAGGCGGCGATGGACAACGCGCGCGACGCGACGCAGATCCACGGCGGCTACGGCTTCATGAACGAGTACCCGGTGGCGCGTCACTACCGCGACAGCAAGGTGCTCGAGATCGGCGAGGGCACCACCGAGGTACAGTTGATGCTCATCGCGCGTTCGTTGGGCCTTTCATGACGGACGAAGCGACACCGGAGTCGGCTGGCAAGTCGGTTGTCCAGCGGGGCTTGTGGTTTGAAGAATTCGAGATCGGCACCACCTACCTGCACCGGCCGGGCCGCACGGTCACCGAGGCCGACAACGTGTTGTTCACCACGCTGACGATGAATACGCAGTCGCTGCATCTCGACGCGGCGTGGGCCGCCGAGCAGCCGGGTTTTCGCGGTGAGCGGCTGGTGAATTCGATGTTCACGCTCTCGACGATGGTGGGGTTGTCGGTCGCACAGTTGACGCTCGGCACCATCGTCGCCAACCTCGGCTTTTCCGAGGTGTCGTTCCCCAAGCCGGTTTTTCACGGCGACACGCTGTACGCCGAGACCGTCTGCGCCGACAAGCGCGAGTCGAAAAGCCGGCCGGGCGAAGGCATCGTCACCCTCGAACACACCGCACGCAATCAGCATGGCGACGTCGTCGCGCGGGCGCGGCGCACCACCCTGGTGCAGAAGCGGCCGGAGCGATGAACCTGCGAGCCGCCGGTCCGGCGTGGCTGTTCTGCCCGGCCGACCGTCCCGAGCGTTTTGCAAAGGCCGCCGCTGCCGCCGATGTGGCGATCCTCGACCTCGAGGACGGCGTGGCGGAGCCGGACAAGTCCGCTGCCCGCGAGGCGCTGCGGTCCACTTCGCTGGACCCCGAGCGCACCGTCGTGCGGATCAACCCGGCCGGCACCGACGAGCAGGCCCGCGACCTGGAGGCGCTGGCCGCCACCGGCTACACGACGGTGATGTTGGCGAAGACCGAATCGGCGGCTCAGGTGGCCGCGTTGGCGCCGCTGCAGGTCGTCGCGCTGGTCGAGACCCCGCGCGGTGCGGTGTTTGCCGCCGACATCGCGGCCGCCGAGGGCACCATGGCGATGATGTGGGGTGCCGAGGACCTGATCGCCACCCTGGGCGGCGGCTCCAGCAGGAATGCCGACGGCGGCTATCGCGACGTGGCCCGTCACGTGCGGTCGGCGACCCTGCTCGCGGCGTCGGCTTTCGACCGGATAGCGCTGGATGCCGTGCATCTGGACATTCGCGACCTCGATGGGCTGCGCGCGGAGGCGATGGACGCCGTGGCGGTGGGTTTCGATGCGACCGTGTGCATCCACCCGAGCCAGATCCCGGTGGTACGCGACGCCTACCGCCCAGACGAGGACAAGCTGGCGTGGTCGCGACGTGTGTTGGCCGCGGCGAAGTCCGAGCGCGGCGTGTTCGCCTTCGAGGGGCAGATGGTCGACTCCCCGGTGCTCAAGCACGCCGAAATGATGCTGCGCCGGGGCGGGGAAACACCGCCCGTGTGACGGGGCATCAAGACGATGCGGCGACGACTCGCTCTGGCCTGCGCGAACGGCCGCGTCTGCAGATTCGGGGGCATAATGGCTAGAGCGCCAATGTTGCGTCCGGGATTTGCTGTGTGACCGCTGTAGCGGCTCCGAGCTGAGGAGGCGAGGTGGAGGGGAGTCCTTCGGTACCGGCCACTGTCGACCGCGAGCCAGTGCAACTTATCGCCGCGGATGGGACGCCCACCGCCGAACGCCGCTATAGCCGTGAGCTTCCCGCCGAGACGCTTTGCTGCCTCTACGAGATGATGGTGCTCACCCGCGAGCTGGACGTCGAGTTCATCAACCTCAAGCGCCAGGGCGAACTGGCGCTGTACGGGTCCTGCCGCGGTCAAGAAGCCGCGCAGGTGGGTGCCGCCGCCTGTCTGCGCAAGACCGACTGGTTGTTCCCGCAATATCGCGAGCTGGGAGCCTTCCTGGTGCGCGGTATCCCGCCCGCGCACATGGGGCCCGTATGGCGCGGAACCTGGCACGGGGGGCTGGAATTCACCAGGAAATGCTGCGCGCCGTTCGCGATTCCCATCGGCAGCCAAACGCTGCACGCCGTGGGCGCGGCGATGGCCGCGCAACGGCTCGGTGAGGACTCGGTGACGGTGGCCTTTTTCGGCGACGGCGCCACCAGCGAGGGCGACGTACACGAGGCGCTGAACTCCGCCGCGGTATTCAAGGTGCCGTGCGTGTTCTACCTACAGAACAACCACTGGGCGATCTCGGTGCCGTTGTCCAAGCAGACCGCCGCGCCTTCTCTGGCGCACAAGGCAATTGGCTACGGAATGCCCGGCATCCGGGTCGACGGCAACGACGTGCTGGCGTGCTACGGGGTGATGGCCGAAGCCGTCGCCCGAGCCCGCGCGGGCGAGGGCCCGACGTTGATCGAAGCGGTCACCTACCGGATGGGCGGTCACACCACCGCCGACGATCCGAGCCGGTATCGGAGTCAGGAAGAAGTCGACCGCTGGGCGGCGCTGGACCCGATTCCGCGCTACCGCTCGTACCTACAGGGCCAGGGGCTGTGGTCGGAACGGCTGGAGGAGCGGGCGACGGCCCGGGCAAGTCGGATGCGGACCGAATTGCGCGACGCGGTGGTCGATGCGCCCGAATTCGACATCGATGAAGTGTTCACCACGGTGTTCTCCGAAATCACGCCTGGGCTGCAGGCGCAGCGCGAGCAGCTGCGAGCTGAGCTGGCCCGGACGGATTGAGGGGCAGCGATGACTCAGCTCGCCGATCCCGCGGCCCGTCCGGACGAACCGTTGCGCGTGTCCGCGACGTCCGCCGCAAATGGCGCGGTTGGTGCGCAATCGCTGACCATGGTGCAGGCACTCAACCGGGCGTTGCATGACGCGATGGCCGCCGATGAGCGGGTCCTGGTGTTCGGCGAAGACGTCGGGGTCACCGGCGGGGTGTTCCGGGTGACCGAGGGACTGACCGAAAAGTTCGGTGAAGAAAGGTGTTTCGACACGCCGCTGGCTGAATCGGCGTTAATCGGGATCGCCGTGGGTCTGGCGCTACGCGGCTTTGTACCGGTGCCCGAGATTCAGTTCGACGGCTTTTCCTACCCGGCCTTCAATCAGGTGGTCAGCCATTTGGCGAAGTACCGCACCCGGACCCGCGGCGAGGTGAATATGCCGGTCACGGTGCGAATACCGTCGTTCGGCGGGATCGGCGCGACCGAACATCATTCGGATTCCACCGAGACGTACTGGGCGCACACCGCGGGGTTGAAGGTGGTGGTCCCGTCCGGTCCGTCCGACGCCTATTGGATGCTGCGACAGGCGATCTCGAGCTCCGACCCGGTGATGTTCCTGGAGCCGAAGCGGCGCTACCAGGGACGGGGAATGGTTGACACCGGCCGTCCCGAGCCGCCGATGGGGCAGGCGATGGTGCGCCGGCCCGGCACCGACGTCACCGTCGTGACCTACGGCGGCCTGGTGAATACCGCCTTGGTCGCCGCGGAAGAGGCCGAGCAGCAACACGATTGGAGCCTGGAGGTCATCGACCTGCGGTCCCTGGTGCCGTTGGACTTCGGCACCATTGCCGAGTCGATTCATCGGACCGGGCGCTGCGTGGTGATGCACGAGGGGCCACGAAGCCTGGGGTATGGCGCCGAGTTGGCCGCCCGCGTTCAAGAAGAGATGTTCTACGAGCTGGAGGCCCCGGTATTGCGCGCTTGCGGTTTCGACACGCCCTACCCGCCGGCCCGGCTGGAAAGGTTGTGGCTGCCGGGTCCCGGCCGGCTGCTGGACTGTGTCGAGCGCGCGTTGGGGCAACCGTGAACGGCGGCGTCGCGGACGAGCGGGTGAAGGCCTTCCGGGTCCCCGACCTTGGCGAGGGACTCGAAGAGGTGACGGTGACGCGCTGGAACGTCGCCATGGGCGACGACGTGGAACTCAACCAGATCTTGTGCTCCGTGGAAACCGCCAAGGCCGAGGTGGAAATACCGAGTCCGTATGCGGGCCGGATCGTCGAAACAGGCGGCGCCGAAGGCGATGTGCTCAAGGTGGGCGCGGCGCTGGTCCGGATCGACACCGCGGCGCAGAACGGCGAGGTACCGGGCGCCGCTACCGCGGCGCATAACGGCGAAGCTGAGGCACCCACATTGGTGGGCTACGGCGCCGACGTGGGCATGGATGCCGGGCGACGGCCATGCCGTCCGTTGGCCGCCCCGCCGGTGCGCAAGCTGGCCAAAGAGCTCAGCGTTGATCTCGCCTCGCTGCGGCGCGGGGAAGGCGAGGTGATCACCCGCAAGGACGTGCTGGCGGCCGCTGAAGTGGTGGGAGCCGGGCCGGAGGTTCGGCCCGTCCGCGGCGTTGCGGCCCGGATGGCCGAGAAAATGTTGCTGTCCCACCGGGAAATTCCGGCCGCAAAGGCCAGCGTTGAAGTCGACTGCTCGGAATTGTTGCGGCTGTGCGGGCGGTTTGGCGTGGTCGTGCAGGAGCCCGAGATCACGCCGTTCGTGTTGACATTGCGGCTATTGGTTGTTGCGTTGTCCCACAACTCGATTGTGAACTCAACCTGGGTCGACGCGCCGCAAGGCCCGCAGCTGCACGTGCACCGTGGTGTGCAGCTCGGGTTTGCGGTCGCCACCACCCGTGGGCTGCTGGTCCCGGTGATCAACGACGCTCATAGCAAGACAACTCGCGAACTTGCCAGCCGGACAGCCGAATTGATTAATGGCGCGCTTGAAGGCACGCTGCTGCCCGCCGAACTGACGGGCTCGACGTTCACCGTGTCGAACTTCGGGGCGCTCGGGGTGGACGACGGCGTGCCGGTGATCAACCATCCCGAGGCGGCGATCCTGGGGATGGGGGCGATCAAGCCGCGGCCAGTGGTCGTCGGCGATCAGGTTGTCCCCCGACCGACGATGACGCTGACGTGCGTGTTCGACCACCGCGTCGCCGACGGCGCCCAGGTGGCTCGGTTCGTTTGCGAGCTGCGGGACCTGATCGAATCGCCGCAGACCGCGCTGTTGGACCTCTAGTAGCGAAGTGGCGCCCGTGGATCAGCCCGGTACGGGTCGGGGGAGTGCTACTTGCGTCGGGCCGCGGCCAATCGGGAGGCGAACTCCGGAGACTGGATGGAGCGCGCCTGTGGCCCCAGTTCCGCGCGCATCGCGAGTTCGTGCTGCTCGGTGTCCAGCGAGCCGGGACTGGCGGTGGCGCGCATGGTCGCCTTGGTCGCCAACACGACGTCGCGCGGAGCCGCCGCCGGCTCCGCGGCCAGCGCGAGCGCGGCGGCAACGGGATCGTCTGCGACGGTGAGCGCCAACCCATGCCGCACAGCGGATTCGGCGTCGAAACGCATGCCGAACAGTAGGGCCGCGCGGGCTACCTGCGGTCCCACCGCTCGCTGCAGCATCCAGGTCGCGCCCCCGCCGGGGTGCAGTCCCAGCTTCTGGAAGCGGGTGTCGAACAGCGCCGCCGGCCCGGCGATGCGCACATCGGCGGCCAGCGCCAGATTCAGGCCCGCACCCACGGCCGCGCCGTTGACCGCCGCGATGGTCGGCAGCGTGCAGCTGCCGACGGCCATGAAACCCTCGTAGATCCGTGGCAGTCCCGACTCCGCCCCGTCGCCCGCGGCGCCCAACTCGCTGAGGTCAGCGCCGGCACAGAACGCCTTGCCTGCCCCGGTGACCACCACGGCATGCACGTCGGGATCGGATTCTGCCCGCTGCACAGCACCACGCAGCAGCACCGACATCTCGGCGGTGAACGCGTTGCGCCGATCCGGGTCGTTGACCGTAATGAGCGCGACGTGGTTGTCGACGCTGAACAAGACGGGGTCGGATTGGGTCATTGGGGTAAGCGTACTGACCCGTCATGCCGCCGGGCGGGGGCATGGCCCGGCAAATAGGGAATGGACCCAGCCCGTCGACGGGCTGGGTCCATTTCGTGTGTGTTGGGGGGGTTAGCGGCAGGGGCCCCAGTACCAGTAGATCGGCTGGCCGTTCTTGTACACCTGGCAGTAGACGGCCTGCGGGGCGTTGTTGACCGGCGAAGCGCTTGCGGCGCTGGCCAATCCGAGGGCCGAGGCGCCGAGCGCCGAGGCGATCAGGGTCGAGCCGACGGCGGTGCGGACGAGGGTGCGGGCGCGGTTGGTGCTCATGTTGTGTTGCTCCTTTGATGCTGGCTTGTTGTGGGTTCGTGGTGTGACATTCCTAGAATTGCAACCCGCCCTTGGCGCATCCTTGGAGGATTCTTGACACCCGCAACCCGGTTGCCGGCGTGCGCCCGGCGCGGTCAGGGCCTGGTCAGGGCCACCAACGCGCATGGACGTAGCGCAGACGAAAGGACCCAGCCCATCGATGGGCCGGGTCCTTTTCGTGTGTGTGTTGGGAGGGGTTAGCCTCGATTTTGCGCGCGACCAGCAGATGGAGGTGACCTTTGTGTAGGTGATTCTCGATCGTAAGCTCGTCGTCGCTTGCCGGTGTGAGTCCGGTCCGGGTAGCTGCCAGGTGGCCCGGTAGCAGACTGGCGACTTGGTTTGGAAACGGATCAGGTCGAAGCCCAGTGTCGAAAGCCCTTATGGGGGAGCGACTGAGCGGTCCGTAGCATGACGCGAAGCCTGCGGCGTCGTTAGAGGTCCTGCCCGTTGTGGGTGGGGTGTAGGGAGTGCCGAGCCCCCGTAATCAGGGTGAAGGCCATGGAAGGCGCTGAAGACCTGGATGTGCAGGCGCTGAAGAACTCCCCGGCGTATGGGGCTCGGAACGTTCAGATAGTGGCGGCGGGAACTGGTGAGGCCCTCCCTGGCCCGGTGATCTGCGAAGTGTGTTGTCGGAGTGTGGCGCTTTATAACCAGTGAACCTGGGAAGTGAGTGTCAGCTGGGTGGGCGTCGGAGGCGGCCGTAGTACTGGTTGAGCCGCGCGGACAGCATAACCGCCGGTGAGGGAAGGGCCGCTGCTTCGTCGGTGCGTAGGTGTGTAGTGGAGGGGCTCGGTGAGTGCCGTTTTGGCTAGTCCCGCCGTTTTAGGGTCTGCGTTTGTGGATCCGGTTCGTGCCTTACAGCATGCGCTTTACCGGGCGGCCAAGGCCGATCCTGGGCGACGGTTTCATGCGTTGTGGGACAAGGTCTATCGCAGAGACGTCCTGTGGCGTGCGTGGGTCGCGGTGCGCCGTAATGACGGTGCGCCGGGTATCGACCGGATCACCTTGGACTGGATCGAAAAGGAGTACGGCATTAACCGACTTCTTGATGATCTGACCGGCGAATTGCGGGAGGGATCGTATCGGCCGCTTCCGGCGCGGCGGGTGTATATACCCAAGCCGGGTACGGACGAGCAGCGACCGTTGTCGATTCCTGTGGTCCGCGACCGCATCGTGGGGTCCGCGCTCAAGATCGTGCTCGAGCCGATCTTCGAGGCGGATTTCGCCCCGTGTAGTTTCGGGTTTCGCCCGAAACGTTCGGCGCATGATGGGCTGCAGGTGCTCGTTGATGAGGCCTGGCGGGGCAGGCGGTGGGTGGTTGAGACGGATATCGCCAACTGCTTCTCGGCGATTCCGCATGAGTGGTTGATACAAGCGGTCGAGGAACGTGTCTGCGATCAGGCTGTGCTCAAGCTGCTGCGCGCGATGTTGCGCGCGGGGGTGATGAGCGACGGAATGGTGCGGCGCGAGGTGACCGGGACCCCGCAAGGGGGTCCAATCAGCCCCTTGATGTGCAACGTGTATCTGCACCGGCTTGACCGGGAATGGGACATAAGGACATTCGGGGTGCTGGCTCGCTTTGCCGACGATGCGGTGGTGATGTGTCGCTCCCGCCAGCAAGCCGACGCCGCACTGGAGCGGTTAACGCGGTTGCTGAGGGAACTCGGGCTGGAACCGAAAGCGGCCAAAACCCGGATAGTTCACCTGACCGAGGGCGGTGAAGGCCTGGATTTCTTGGGTTTTCATCATCGGTGGGTGCGGGCTGAAGGGCGCACCGCAGGCAAAGGGGTCGCTTTCTTGGCTCGCTGGCCTGCTGACAAGGCAATGGGGCACGCCCGGGATCGGATCCGTGAACTGACGGATCGGCGCCGGATGTTGCTGCCGGTGAAGCACATCGTGGAGGAAGTTAACCGCTTCTTGCGCGGCTGGGCCGGGTATTTCCGGTACGGGAACTCGACGGTGCGTTTCGAGAAGATCAGGAACTATGCGTTGATGCGTATCGCGGGATTTATCGCGAAGAAACATCGCCGCTCCCGAGCATTCGGGCGCTGGGTAATCGCCTTTGCTTCCGAGAATCAGCTCGGCCTGATCCGCCTTGAGGGAACTGTTGTTGCACCCAGGCCTTTTCGGGCCTGGCGGGTAGTGGCTGAATGCCGGCGGTGAACGGCGTCGGTAAGCCGTGTGCGGGAGAACCGCATGCACGGTTTGACGGGCGGGAGCTGGAAACGGGACAGAGATCGGACCAGGGCCACGGAGATGAAGGACACTAGGGGAAACCCTGCGGTCACCAGCGGCTCCGCGACCTACCGTCGATCCTCGTTACCGCGCCAGCTCTCGACCCTACATCGAATTGATGATTGAGCCGTTCTGCCGCTGAATGGTGTTGTTGGGTAGTCATTTTCGGCGTGGTGGCGTGGAGAGTTGTCCCGTGTCGCCGGGTGGGGCGGGCTTTCCTGGGGCCGGTGGGTCTTTCGTGATCGGTTGGGTGAGGTCGCCAGGGTGTTATCCGAAGGCGGTGCGGATGTGTTGCCAGGCGGTCGCGATGGCTGCGGCCCATCGCCAGGTGGCGTCCAGGCGTAGCCGTTGTTGGCGTGCGCCGTGGGTGATGCGGGCGGCGACGTGCAGGATCCGGTAGCGGAATGTGGTGATCTCGACGCGGGCCAGGCCGGGGTGGTCGTGAAAGCCGATCAGACGGGCCCAGGTGACCAGATCGGTGGCGGCCAGGATGATTTCCAACCAGGCGGCGTTGGCCCAAAACGAGTGACAAGGTAAGTTGCGCAGCCCGGTGGCCTTCAGTTCGCGGATGCGGTCCTCGACGCGGGCGTGCTGACGGTGCCGCAACTCCAATCCGGCGACCTGACCGGGGATGACGCCGGGTGCGGTGTCGGTGATGAACGCGGTCACGCGCATGCCGTCGGCGTCGGTGAACCGCAACTGGGCCCCGGGGTGGGGGCGTTCTCGGCGCAGGATCAGCCGGGTTCCGGCCGGCCACGAGGACAGGTTGACCAGACCGGTGGCCTCGGCGACCCAGGCGCCGTCGCGGATACCGCCGTCGGTGTCGATGGCCGGGTCCCAGACATCGGCGAGGGTGAGGGTGTCCACGGCGTCCTGCACCCGCCAATCGACGGGGTAGCCGAAGGAGAACCCCACTCCCAGCCTGCGGCACGCCTGGGCGAATCGGTGGGTGGCTCCGGCGGTGTCGCAGCGCACCAGCACCTTCGGCTTGTCGGGGTCCTCGGGATGGTCGGGGTCGGGCTGGTATCGCGGCGGCAGCGAGGCCAGCGCCTGCTCGAGGACGATGACGTGATCGGAGGCGGTGTTGGAGCCGGCGTTACCGTTGCGCAGCAGCCCGGCCAGGGCTTCCCCGCCGGCGATCTGGGGGCGGTCTAAAAACGCCAGCAGCGGGTGATGACCATAGGTTTTCTTCCAGGTCGCCGCAGCGCCGGTCTTGTTGTCGGAGTGATCGATCACCAGGGTGGCGTCGATGTCGATGTGCAGCCAACCCTCGGCGGGGGCGGCTCCGGCTGCCCAGGCCGCCGCCCGCGCCCCGGCCCGCGCTGCCCGCACCCCCGGCAGGTGGGCGGCATCGATGCGCTGATCGATCAGCCGCCACATGGTGGTCGTCGACGCCTTCGCGCCGAACACATGCTCACGATCGCCGCATAGCTGACCAACTGCGTCGATGCAGTCCGCGCCGTCAGCGACCGCGGCCGCCAGATCGGCGAACACGTCCCCGGGCGCGTACGCCCACGGGCCCCGGTAAGTGTCGGCCAACGCGGTGGTGACCTGCGCCGACAACCCAGTGCGGTCCGCGAGCTCGCGCAGCATACCCATCCCGGCATGCGACACGACACCATGACCGTCAGCAGACACTTTCACCCGCGATGCCAGCGCGATATTCTTCACTCGCGAGGTGCCTTCCCGTAGGAATATTTGAACCCTAGACAAGTCCAATTATCCCTTGCAGGACAGGCACTTTCGCTTATCTACAACCCGTTTCGCGGGGCATTTCACGAAAAATCTGGGTTAGCGGCAGGGGCCCCAGTACCAGTAGATCGGCTGGCCGTTCTTGTACACCTGGCAGTAGACGGCCTGCGGGGCGTTGTTGACCGGCGAAGCGCTTGCGGCGCTGGCCAATCCGAGGGCCGAGGCGCCGAGCGCCGAGGCGATCAGGGTCGAGCCGAGGGCGGTGCGGACGAGGGTGCGGGCGCGGTTGGTGCTCATGTTGTGTTACTCCTTGGAAGATCTCTTAATGGGGTTCGTCGGGCTGACACTCATAGAATTGCGGCTCGCCCTTGGCGCATCCTTGGAGGTTTCTTGGTCTCCAGGGGTCTTCCTTCCGCCGAGCGTCACGCCGGAGTGGCCCCGGCGTGCGAGCGGTGCTCTGGCATGACGCTCGGCACGCCCGGGCAGCGTCGTCCACGCGACGCCGCTGCCTGCTTCAAGAATCCTCCAAGAATCTCCCAACGCGCCCGTCCGATGCTGGTGTCACTCACATCGACGTCAAGGAGAGCGCAATGTTTCGAGTTCAGGAACTGACCCACTTCGCCGGCCCCGCTTCGGCCGCGGCACAACAGCTTCCCTCCGGCGCACTGGTCGGTGCCGCGTGGACGCAGACCGATGACGACCCTTTCTTCGCCGAGATCAGCCCCACCGCGATGGGGTACCGGGCTCCTCGCAAAGGCCGCGCCGAGAGCGACGCCCGACGCGGCGCACGGGTGCCGCGCGGCAGGGCATTTCCGGCTTCCTCGATGGCCGCCGCTGGGCGGGCATTCCTTCGGCATGGTGGAGGCAGTCGGCAGTATGCCGGTGTGTGATGCCCCCGGACCCCGAGGCGCCATCACCGGTAACCGGCTCAGGTCTTCGGTTGCCCCCATCGCAGCGGCAGGCTACTCGGCTTGATCGCGCCCCCGACCGTGAAGGTGAAGCTTGGAACGAAGTCGGCTTCTACGTCGAAATCCGGTATGGCGCGCAACCATTCGGTCACGAGCACGGTGAGTTCGATGCGGGCCATTGTGGCGCCCAGGCATCGGTGAACGCCGCCCCCGAAGCCCCAGTGCGGCTTCGCGCGGATCTTTCCGTCGTCGGTCACGGTCACCGATGAATCTTCGCCGTCCTCGAGGTTGGTCGATGCCAGGCACAGTTTGACCACCGAGCCCGCCGGAATCGTGATCCCGGCGATGGTCGCCGCTTTCTTGGTATAGCGCCCGATAAATGGAAGCGGCGTCTCAAGTCCCACGAGTCCCTCGACGAACGCCCCAAACTGATCGGGCTTTTCGCGAAGCAGCGAACGAAGCTGGGGATTGCGGGCCAACTGTAGTAGCCCCGACCCGATGGCTCCCTGCATGCCATCCTGCGCCAAACACAGCAGGCCGTAAAACCCGATCACTTCATCCTCGGTGAAAGGGTCGTCGCCGCTGAGCAGCTGCGTCGCAAGAGCCGGCCGCACGTCGCTCGTGATCGCGTCGGCGAGGTACGCGAACAGGTCAGATCCGGGGGGCTGCCCCGGCGCATCCCAGTTGACGTCCGCCAACGCGGCCAGCTTGTCCCGGTCCTCCAAGGGAAGCCCGCATATGCTCACCAACGCCCCGAACGGGAACGGGTCGGCGATGTCGCGGATCGCCTCACACCCGCCATTGGGCAAAACAGCGTTGATCAGTGTCAGCGCCTGCTCCCGCAGCGCGGGCGCAAGTTCGTCGGCCGCGCGAGAGTTGAAGTAGGGCTGCAGAATTCGGCGGAAACGCGAGTGCTCGGGCGGGTCGTATCCTATCGGGACCGGGATGGGCAGCGCTTTCACCCCTGTGCCGGACGTCGCGAGCGGCTTCCTGGCCGAGGCGAATGTGCTGTGATCGCGCAGCGCTGCGGCCACGTCTTCGCGGCGGGTCACCACGTAGTAACCGGCGGGGTCGATGAACACGCCGCCGGCCTGCAGCTGGCGCCAATAGTCCCTCGGATCGTCTGCGATGACGGTCCTGTTGGCGTCCGCGAACGGGGGCGCCAGCAGAGCGAAGCGGTTCACCTGAGCCGCCGCGCGGCTAGATTGATCGAGCTGCCAGTACTAGATCGACACATGGAGGTAATACTCATGCACCTCCAACAGCGATGACCACTGGGGAGTTCAGGCGACATCGGTGCACGCCACCTCCTCGTGGACGGCATCGGCCTCCACATGCTCCGCCAGGAACAGGATGCAGGGCACTGGCGCGCCCAGCCTTTGTTGTGGGAACCGGCCGGGACGGCCCGCATCCCGCTTAGGCTGCGGCCAGTACCTGGCCGAACAGCATAAGCGCCCAATAGGTGGCCAGAATAGCGGCCGCCACAGCCAACAGTCCAAGGAAAATGGGCCCCACCAGGATCAGCGCACCCAACTCCACAAGGGTGACCCAGGGGTTGTCTTCCGCAGGCAGGGCCGCCGCCAGTGCGGTGGCGTTGGCCGCCTCCGCACTCGCGTAGGCGTTCGCGCTCCCGGTCAAGGTTTGCGTGAATCGGTCATGGAACGCCGCCGCCTGCCCGGCGAGTTTCTGGAAATCCTGAGCGTGTGAACCGAATAGACCGGATATCGCCGCCGACACCTCATCGGCCCCGGCACTGGCGATGCTGGTTGTCGGTGCTGCCGCTTGAAGATGCGCGATTTGTAAGTCGGACCCAAGCGCCGCTAGATCGTTTGCCGCAATAACGAGACTCTCTGGGATAACCTGCACCTTTGCCAGACTATTGATGCTTGCGGAACGTTGTTGCGGTTTTCCGAAATTCATCACATTACTCAAACTATTGATCGTACGTACAATAAACTTTCCCGCTTGGACGCGTGAGGTTGGTGCGACGGGAGTTTCCGGCGTGCCGTGAGAGCCGGATGTGGGCTTTGCTCAAGGATCGGTTTCGACCAGGAGAGCTGCACTGCGGCATGGGAGCCCGACCTGGTTGCTCGTTCTGCGACCTGCGACGTTCCCGAACCGTCCCGGCCGGTATGTGACGGCACTGCTGCATGCGCGCAGCCCGCGGTCGGCCCCCGCGCGGCGAAGCTGGTGCTGCGGCGGTTCCATGACGACGCCCCGATCAAGCTGCCCGCGCTGACGCCGGACTGGGGGCCTCCGCTTCCTACCGTTACCTGCACGAGGTGATCGACGTGATCCGCCGAACGGGCTCCAGACCTGCATGACGCTCTCGAACGGGCACCCGCCCGGCCGCGGTCCACAGCAACTTTCCCATTAGTCGGTGCCCCTTGGTGCGTGGCCGTCGATGAAGCCAGGAGTTTGTCATGTTGCTAAGCACGCCATGCCGGTCGTCGAGATTGCGCGCGCGCGAAAGTCCCGATCCACGAACTGTGGCGACACAGCTTTGCCATGGCAGACACGCGGTGGGCATCTCGATCTTTGCGTTCGAACCGCTGGGCAAGGAATTAGCGTAGGCCGAGGCGCTTGAATTCGTCTTCACTTCACTGTCGTTCGTAGCAATGAAGGCCACAAATCAGCTGCTGAAAGAACGCCGGCACTTCTTTATACCGTCGCGAACCGGCGGGTGATCATCGATTTATGTTGCACGGTTGGAGATTCGACAACGCAATAAGTTTGGCACCGCGAGCAATCGTCCGGTCTCGACTCGGCTCGGATAACGGCACGCCATGGTGCCCGCTACGCCGCCGAGAACTCCGGCGAGGATTTGCATTCAGCCACGAGCCAGGCCGCGCTCGTTTGTCTCCAACTCCTCGCAGTTCCATGAGCTGAGGCGTGGGTTTAAGCCGCGCCGAGGCTTTTTGCACGCCGCACGAATATCGAGCAGGCCCCACCCCGCACGGGGTACGCAGCTCATGTCTTACCAACGGAGACAGCCAATTTGGCGCCACCTTCCCGCTCTCTAACCCCAAGCAAGGGCGCCTCGACGTGCGCCCATGGGCTCGACCGTATCGAGTTCGGCGCACGGTAACAGTGGGAGCCGACGTAGACTAGCTGCTGCCATGTAAGACAAGCTAACTAGTTGCCGCATCGTTGCGCCGCCGCCCTTCCGCCGATCCACGCGCTCGGCGGCTGCGCACCAACACTTGGAGCGTTATGGACAATCGGTACTTTCCGCTGGTCATCGTCGTGGTGATGCTCGCTCTCGGGCTGACGCTCACCGTCGCCGACTTCAAGCGGGCCGCCATGCTGCGGCGACCCCTGCTGGTTGCGCTGATCTGTCAGTCGCTCGTCCTTCCGACCCTGTGCCTGGTCATTGCGGAGGTTTTCCGCCTCGAGCCGCATCTGGCCGTTGGGCTGATGCTGTTGGCCGCTGCGCCCGGCGGGACGATGGCGAACATACTCAGCCACTTGGTCAATGGGGACCTGGCGCTCAATCTCACCCTGACGGCGATCAACGCCGTGCTGTCGATCTTCGCCCTGCCCGCGATACTGGCGGTGTCGGTGACTTGGTTCTTGGGCGACGGACGTTTCTTGCCGCTGCAGGCGGACAAGTTTCTTGCGGTGTTCGGACTCGTGTTGATACCCACGGCGATCGGTGTCGCGATACGCCATCGCTTCTCTGCGCTAGCACTGCGGCTGCAGAAGCCGGTGCGGATCGTCGCGGCACTGATGCTTGTCACCGCCATCCTGGCGGCGGTCGCGGGAGGGCGAACGACGCTGTGGAACAACCTTGGCGTGCTGGCCGGCGCCGTCGTGTGCTTCTGCCTTGTCAGCCTCACAGTCGGTTATCTGGTGCCACGCTGGATGCATCTCGGTCCGCGACAGGCCATCGCCGTCAGCCTCGAAATTGGGGTGCACAACGCCGCGCTGGCGATGGGAATCGCGCTGAGTCCGCAGCTTCTGAATAGTGTCGAAATGGCGACGCCGGCCGCCGTCTACGGCTCTTTTGCACCTTTCCTCGCCCTGACGTTCGTCTTCGCCGTGCGCCGCCTAGACCCGGCGTTCCGCGATGCCTCCAGGCCCCGAACCGCCGCGGAGCAACCCTCTGAACCCGCTGAACCCTCTGAACGCTCCGCCTAGGCGCTGATGCGTCCGGCGACGGCGACGGCAACGTTGCGGTCGCGCCGGAAGTCGCGCCGGGTGACAATAGGTTCCGTCGCGTTCAACTGCGCCAGAGGGCGCCACGAGAATGAAAAGGGCCAGAAAGCCCATGAAGAAACACGCAGCGGTAGCGATCGCCGTCGGCGCGGCATTCGTTGCTGTGCCTTCCATGCCTTCCATGCCTTTCATGCCGCAGATGCCGCTCGCGCGCGCCGACAACGACTGGATTGCCTTGGCGATATCGGACTCTACCGGGCGACTGAAGTTCACTTCTGGAGGAGCCAGCCAGGCTGCTGCCCAGCAGGCGGCGATGGACGCCTGCCGCGCGAGCATCAGCGATTGCCGCCTGCTGGCCAGCGGGGAAGGCGGGTGCGTCGCGCTCGTTCTCAACGCCGCGAGCACCAAATACTACGGAGCGTGGGGTCCCACGCGCGAAGGAGCGGAGGCAGCGGCGTCAGCGCTCGTCCCGGGCGGAAGGGTCCAAGCTGACCACACCCATTGCCAGGACGAGCCGTCAGGCTAACGCTCAGACGAACGGCCCGTCTCAGGCCTTGCCGAAGAACCCTGACTGGCTCACGCCCTGACTGCCGACGCCGGAGCTGCCGCTGCCCGAGACGTCGATCCCCGACACGAACTGTGTAGCCAGGAGGTTGGGGGCGCTGTCGAAGAAGCCGGCATTGAAGTTGCCGGTATTGAAGAAGCCGAAGTTGCTCTGGCCGGCATTCTCGATGCCGACCGCGTCGATGCCAAAGTTGAAGATGCCGACGTTGGAGCCACCGGCGTTTCCGATGCCCGAACTGAGGGAAGCGGAGTTGTTAAAGCCGGAGTCACTGGTTCCGGTGTTGCCGAAGCCCGAGTTCGTAACGACGCCAGTGAGATTGGCGCTTTGGAAGACGCCAGTGTCCAGGGTGCCGGTATTGAGGACGCCGGTGTTTTTGTTGCCCGGGTTGAGCCAGCCCGTGTTGTTGTTTCCTGCGGTGAACCCTCCGGCATTCGAGGTGCCCGAGTCGAAAGAGCCCATGTTGCCTGCGCCGGAATTCCAGTTGCCGACGTCGGACGCACCAGCGTTGCCAAAGCCGACGCTGTCGTTGCCGGCGTTTCCGACACCGAGGGTGAAATCGCCGGAGTTTCCGACGCCTGTGTCGATGGTCCCGCCGTTCCAGAATCCGACGTTGTTGCTACCCGAGTTGAAGAAGCCGATGTTGTGGTCACCCGAGTTGCCGAAGCCGACGTTGCCGACGCCGGTGTTCAGGGCGCCGATGCCGACCTGGTTGTCGCCCGTAAGCCCGATCCCGATGTCATTGCTCCCGAGGTTGCCGACGCCGAAGTCGCGGGATCCCCGCCGTGCTCAGCCATCCCGAATACGGCGCCGCCGCGGCGGCCATCGCCTGGGATGCCGCGCCCTGCCAGGGCCTGGCCGACCAAACCCGATGTCACCGAGCCGAACGACTCGGCCGCCGACCCCAGCTCGGTGACCAGCCCGTCCCACGCCGAGGCGGCCTCCAACATCGGCGCGGAACCGGCACCAGAGAACATCAGCAACGAATTGATCTCCGGCGGAAAGGGCAAGAAGCTCATTTGCGTATCCCCTCGTAGCGACGAAAGATCGCAACACGCCCGAGAACGCTTCCCCCAGCGCATCCCGCATATACGCTCCCTGAGCAAAGATTGTATGAGTAGTACAAGAGAAAAACCCAGGTTTTCCCGGAACACGCGCGCGCCGCCGCGCCGCGCACAACAGGGGCCAGTCAGCAAAGTCCGGCTGCCCGACGACGCCCCCGGAACCAACCAAGCGACCGTGCGATGGAGCGACTACAGTCAACTCCTGCCTGCGTGGCGACGGCCGTGCGGGGCCGGCGATTGTCCGAACCACCTTCGGCAAAGGAGTGGTGTGGAAAGCAACCCGGAGTCGCAGGCCTACCTGGAGAAGCGCCAACTCAGGACCGGCAGCGCGGGCTGGTTGCTGCTGGCCGGGCTCGGCGTCAGTTACGTGGTGTCGGGCGACTATTCGGGATGGAACTTCGGTCTTGGCCGCGGCGGCTTCGGCGGGTTGGCGATCGCCACCGTAGTGATCGCCGCGATGTACCTGGCTTTGGTGCTGGGCATGGCGGAACTCGCGTCGGCGCTGCCGGCCGCGGGTGGGGGCTATACGTTCGCCCGGCGGGCGCTTGGCCCGTGGGGCGGATTCGCGACGGGTACCGCGGTATTGATCGAATATTCGATCGCGCCAGCGGCGATTGCCACATTCATCGGTGCCTACGTTCAGTCGTTAGGACTCTTCGGGATCCGTGATGGCTGGTGGGTGTACTTGACGATCTATACCGTCTTCATCGGTGTTCACCTGGCCGGAGTCGGGGAAGCGCTCAAGGTGATGTTCGTGATCACCGGTATAGCGCTCGTCGGCATCGTGATTTTCGCCGTCGCTGCGGTTGGCCTCTTCCACCCGGCGAACCTGACGAACATCGCGCCCACGAACGCCGCCGGGGCATCTGCGTTTTTGCCGCACGGCTACCTGGGCGTGTGGTCGGCGCTACCGTTCGCGATTTGGTTCTTTCTCGCGGTGGAGGGCGTGGCGCTGGCCGCCGAGGAAACGGCGAATCCCGAGCGCAACGTTCCGCGCGGGATCATCGCGGCTGTCAGTGTCTTGCTGGTGACGTGCACGGTCGTGCTGGTGTTGACCACCGGCGCCGGTGGCGCGCAAGCGATGTCGTCGTCCGGCTACCCGCTGGTGGCGGCGTTGGGGCCGACCGGCGCGGCCAAGGTCGTCAACTACATCGGGTTGGCCGGTCTTGTCGCCAGCTTCTTTTCGATTATTTACGCGTATTCTCGACAGCTATTTGCGCTGTCCCGCGCCGGCTACCTGCCGACCGCGCTGTCGATCACCAACTCCCGCAGAGCACCGACGCTGGCTCTCATCGTTCCCGGTGTCGTCGGATTCGCGCTGTCGCTCACCGGCAAAGGCGATTTGTTGCTAAATATGGCGGTCTTCGGCGCCACCTTGAGCTACGTATTGATGATGATCAGTCATATCGTGTTACGGCGACGCGCGCACGATATGAACCGCCCGTACCGAACCCCGGGAGGTGTCGCCACGACAGGCTTTGCCTTGGTGGTCGCGGCATTGGCGCTCACTGCAACATTTTTGGTCGACACCGTGGCCGCGCTGTGCTGTCTCGGGGTGTTCACGGCGTTCATGGCCTACTTCGCCTGCTACAGCCGACACCGACTGGTCGCGAATTCTCCGGACGAAGAATTCGCCGGATCCGCGCATTCTGGGAGCGAGCGACGATGAGCTACCGGCAGACCGTTTCCGGCACCAACTATGCCTTCGATGGTTTGGTCGACGTGTTGGCAAAAGCGACGCCGTTGCGGTCTGGTGACCAGTTGGCCGGCTGCGCCGCCGAGCATGACGCCGAACGCGCCGCCGCCGCTTGGGTGCTCGCCGACGTACCCCTGACGACGTTTCTCAACGACATGGTCGTGCCCTACGAAACCGACGAGGTCACGCGGCTCATCGTCGACAGTCATGATCGCGAGGCATTCGCCGCGATCTCGCATCTGACGGTGGGCGGTCTGCGGGACTGGCTGTTGGTTGCGGCGGCCTGCGACGACAGCGCGGCGCGGATCGCCACCATTGCCCCGGGCCTCACGCCGGAAATGGTTGCGGCAGTGTCGAAGTTGATGCGAAACCAGGATCTGATTCTGGTGGCCGCGGCCGTGACTTCTACCGCCGCCTTCCGCACCACCGTCGGGTTGCCGGGCCGGCTCGCTACTCGACTGCAGCCCAACCATCCGACCGATGATCCCCGCGGAATCGCCGCCGGGATGCTCGACGGCCTGCTGATGGGGTGTGGCGACGCGGTGGTCGGTATCAATCCGGCGACCGACTCGCCGCACGCCACAGCGGATTTGCTCCATCTGCTTGACGACATCCGACAACGCTTCAGCATCCCCATGCAGTCGTGCGTGCTGTGCCACGTGACGACCACCATGGAGCTCATCGACCAGGGCGTGCCCGTCGACCTCGTGTTCCAGTCGATCGCCGGCACCGAAGGCGCCAACTCCAGCTTCGGCGTGACCATCCCGATGTTGTTGGAAGCCAACGAGGCCGCGCGGTCGCTGCACCGCGGAACGGTTGGTGAGAACGTCATGTACCTGGAGACAGGGCAGGGGTCGGCCCTCTCGGCCGGGGCACACCTGGGCACGGGAGGCAAGCCCGTCGATCAGCAGACGCTGGAGGTGCGTGCCTATGCGATTGCCCGATTGCTGCAGCCGCTGTTGATCAACACCGTGGTCGGATTCATCGGACCCGAATACCTCTACGACGGTAAGCAGATAATCCGCGCCGGGCTCGAAGACCACTTCTGCGGGAAGCTGCTCGGCCTGCCCATGGGCGTCGACGTCTGCTACACCAACCACGCCGAGGCCGACCAGGACGATATGGATACGCTGCTCACGCTGTTGGGGGTGGCCGGCGCCGCCTTCGTCATCGCCGTCCCGGGCGCCGACGACGTCATGCTCGGATATCAAAGCCTGTCATTTCACGATCCGCTGTATGTGCGGCAAGTGCTGGGACTGCGGCCCGCGCCCGAATTCGAAGCGTGGTTGGCGGGCTTGGGCATGACCGACACCAACGGCCGAATTCTGCCCATCGACCTCGCGACCTCGCCACTGCGCGCACTGGCGGGCGGCTGATGAGCACACCGGACGCCCTGCCCGCGGGCGACATTTGGGCAATGTTGCGCGATACCACCCAGGCACGCATCGGGCTCGGGCGTGCGGGTAATTCCCTGCCGACTCGGCGGGTGCTGGAGTTCCAAGCCGCTCACGCGGCCGCGCGTGACGCCGTCCATGATCCGCTCGATGTCGGCAACCTCATCGAGCAGATCGGCGGGATCGGCATCGGCGCGCCACTGCACGTGCAGAGCAGGGCCACGTCACGCAGCGAGTACCTTCGTCGGCCCGACTTGGGTCGCTGCCCCGTAGACCTGTCCGTGCTACCCGAGACCGGCGCGGACATTGGCATCGTGCTTGCCGACGGGCTCTCGCCCCGCGCGCTCACGGATCACGCTGCCGGCCTGGTTGAGGCGTTGCTGCGCGAATTCGACAACCGGTATCGCGTCGCCCCACCCGTCATCGCAACCCAGGCGCGCGTCGCCCTCGGCGACCACATTGGACACGCCCTAGCGGTGCGGACGCTGCTCGTGATCATCGGGGAGCGCCCTGGACTATCGGTCGCCGACAGCCTCGGAATCTACCTAACCCATTTGCCGGCACCAGGTCTCACCGACGCGGATCGCAACTGCATCTCCAACATCCACCCTCCCGACGGCCTCGATTACCAAACGGCCGCGGTAATCACCGGCGCGCTGGTCGCCGGAGCCCGCAAACTCGGCCGATCGGGTGTCAGCCTAAAAGACACCTCTCGCAACGAACTTGCCGCCGGCGGCGCGCTAGAAACGCGCAATCTTGATGTACAAAGGGATCCCGCCGGTGATGTCGTGTGAGAACGTCAAGCCCAATGATGCGGCGAGGGGCAGGGTTGGGCTGGCTTAGGGGGGCTTAGGGGGCTTAGGGGATAGCCATGCGATGCACGGCGGGACGGCGATGTCGGACGCGACGCCACAGAACCGCAAAGTGTAAGTAGGTGCCCGGCTCGAACTGCGCGTGGGTGACGTCGGCGTAGCACTGCGCAATGACGGGCGCGCAGCGGTGGCGTCTGGCGTCTGGGGTGTCGTGGCTCGGGCTCGCGGCAAGGTGACCAGCGGCCTGTGCGCGTGCACGGGCGGTGAGGAAATCGATCGGTTCGCGGCGCGGAGCCCACGGCTACTGAGTTTTCTTGTCGAGCATGCTCCGGCGCCATGACCGGCAGGCCAGCCATTGAGAATCTTCCAAGCGACACGATGGAAGGTTTCTGAGGGTGTCCCTCGGTCGCGCATGCAGTTGGCTAGGGTCGCCGCTCTATCCCGTCACACACGAAGGCAGAGAATTCCATGAACGACAAACTCAAATCCCTTGCAATGAAAGTCTTTTTGGTCGTGCTCTTTCTTGCGCTTGGGCCAGGGCTCTTCTTCTACGGCGCGCATACGCTGATCGCCGGTCCGGGCAGTGAAGTCCGTTGCGGCAGCGAAGTCATGCACGATGGCCAGGTCTGTCGCGAAACCAGTCACGGCTCGACCGTCGGCAGGTCCTATACCGAGCAACGCGACGAGCAGAACAGCTTCATGAATCGCTTTGGCTACCCCGTCATCGCCCTTATCGTCGGGTCCGTAGTCCTCGTGTCCGCGGGCCTCATCCTTTGGGCAGCGGCGCAGAAGCGGCGCGGACACCCGGGTTCACCGGCCGGATAAAACACTGGCCTTGCCCGGCAGGCGCGCCAATCGGGTTTGGGCTGAACGATTTCGGCGCAAGCCCCGGTAGTGCTCATGCCGTCGGAAAGATCGGCTTCGGTTGCCCGGTAAGGTTTGGCGCGATGAGTGATCGAGCCAATGACAACGTCGATGCAAAGCTGCTGACCGGCGTCTCCGAAACAGCATTGTTGACGCTGTACGGCAGGGCGTACCAGGCCGAGCGGCCGGACCCGATCATCGACGACCCGATGGCAATCAAACTTGTCGAGTCGATCGACTTCGACTTCGAGAAATTCGGCCGCAAGGGCCAGGAGATGGCGTTGCGCTCGCTGGCCGTCGACCAGTGCACCATCAGGTACTTGGCCGAGCATCCCAAAGCGACCGTCGTCGCACTGGCGGAAGGCTTCCAAACCAGCTTCTGGCGTTTGGACAGCGCAGTGCCACGCGCGCAATTCCGTTGGGTGTCGCTCGATCTGGAACCGGTTATCGAACTTCGAAAGCGCTTGTTGCCGCATTCGCCGCGGATCAGCCACCTCGCGCAATCCGCTCTCGACTACGGCTGGATGGCCAGGGTCGATGCCGGAGAGGGGGTCTTCATCACCGCGGAGGGTCTCCTGATGTATTTGCAACCCGACCAGGCGATGGGGCTAATCGCCGAGTGTGCTGCGCGATTTCCCGGGGGGCAGATGTTTTTTGACCTGCCGCCGACCATTGTCAAGAAGCTCGCCCGGAAGGGGCTGCGGTCCTCCAAGCGCTACCGGGTGCCGCCAATGCCATTCAGCCTCTCGGCGCCTCAACTGGCGGATCTGGTAAACACCATGCCGGGGGTCAGGGCAGTACACGACGTACCAATGCCCAGGGGACGGGGCCTGTTCTTCGGGACGCTGTTCCCCGCGTTCTGGCGGTTTGCGCCAACGAAGCGATTCCGCGGCGCATACGCTTTGCTCGAATTCGGCTGACCGTCTGCCCGGCTCGGGCGTGCCGCGCACCCGCATACGCGATAATCGGCCAGTGCTAACGCCTGCCGCGGGACCCAACGAACAGTGACCGTACCCCTGCTGGTCGCAGCTGCCGTTGCCGAATTGGCCGGCATCATTGCGCTCGTTGTGCTGCTCATCGTTTCTCGGCAGCAACTGAAGGGTGCACGTCGGGCACTCGGGCGCGGCCGACAAGACGGGCCCCGCCGCCGCCGGAGCCGCGGAGTCGCGCCGTTGGCCGTCAGGACAGCGCTGCGAACGGCCGACTCGCTGATCAACATGGGCATCGGCACGGTGCGCAATTCGATCGAGGATCTCGCAGGCTGGGCCCAGGTCGAACGCCCCGATCTCGCCAGGCTGACCGACGACGGCCAGGTCGTGATCGTCTTCTCCGACATCGAGGGTTCCACCGAGCGCAACGAGGAGTTGGGCGATCGACGATGGGTCCAATTGCTCGAGCGCCACAACAAACTCATCCACAAGCGCGTCGACGACTACGACGGCCACGTGGTCAAGAGCCAAGGCGACGGATTCATGATCGCCTTCGCCGATCCCCGAAAGGCCGTCCGCTGCAGTATCGCCGTGCAACAAGCCCTGCACGACAGCGCTGAGCACTGGGACCACATCCGGGTGCGCATCGGCGCTCACATGGGTACCTCCGTGAGACGCGGAGACGACCTCTTCGGGCGCAACGTGGCGATGGCGGCGCGGGTGGCGGCGCAGGCCGACGGCGGCGAGATCCTGGTCAGCGAGCCGGTGCGTGAGGCGGTCGACGGCTTACCCGATATACGGCTCGGCGCCCCGCGCGAGGTCGAGCTCAAGGGCTTCCGCGGCAGCCATGCTGTGTACCCGGTCGAATCGCCGATCTGACTGCGACTCCGGCTCGACGAGATGCAGGCGCAAGACTGTGGCTGGGGCTCTAGTGCAGGGCTAGTGCAAGTGTGCGCCAAAGAACCTGGCGATCCGCTGCCAAGCATCGCGCGCGGAGTCGGGCTCGGGTCCAGCAACATTGTTCGTCATTTGTTGGCCGGTTGCGAAGCGGCTGACGGCCGTCGAATCGTGGTCATTGGCGATCAGTAAGCCGTGACCGTGTCGCGGGTATTGCGCGAAGCCTCGGCTGGGGGAGACCCGCTTGACGGTCCAGTTCCCATTCGGCCCTCAGGTTTCATTTGAAAAGAAAGATATGAGTGGTGAAAAGAAAGATATGAGTGCGATCGGTGAGCGATACGCTCCGCGTCTGCGCGTGTGCGGCAGTAACCTGACTGTTTGCCGGACCGTGCCGCCTTGGTCGGAACCGAGGGAAGCATCAGGCAAGGGAACCAGCGCGGCGGACCCCGCCTTCGAGCCCTTTCCGGCAGCGGACTCAATGGGATCCGTCGGCAAATGATCTTCACATCCTTTTCGAAGCAAACACCCAAATTGCGGCACGGGTGGGCGTAGGGTTTGTTTGCGCATCGGGGCAAATCGGTACTGCCGTGGGAGGTTGACGATGTCGTTTGTGACGGCATTTCCGGACTTGCTCTCGCTGGCGGCGGCCGAGGTTGCCGACGTCGGTTCGGCCCTGACCGCGGCGCGCACGGCGGCCGCATCCTCCACGACGACGGTGGTGGCCGCCGCCGGTGACGAGGTGTCGGAGGCCATCGCCGCGCTGTTTGGCGGTTACGCGCGGGACTACCACGCCCTCAGTGCCCAAGCGACGGGGTTTCATGAGCGGTTTGTGCAGGCATTGGATGCGGCCGCGAGCGGGTATGGCGCCGCTGAGGCAGCCAACGCGTCGCCGTTCCAGATCATCGAGCAAGACATATTGGCGGTGATCAGTACGCCCAACGCGGCCACGGTCCAGACCCTGGAGCAAGACGTCGTGGCGGTGATCAATACGCCCAATTTGCTGCCCGACCTACCGACGCTGCAGACCCTGCAGCAGGACTGGACGGCGCTGATCAATGCGCCCACCACCGCGCTGTTGGGTCGCCCGCTGGTCGGCGACGGCACCAACGGGGCACCCGGGACCGGGCAGGCGGGTGGGCCGGGCGGGATCTTGTCGGGCAACGGCGGCAACGGCGGCTCGGGGGCGCCCGGCCAGCCCGGCGGCCGGGGCGGTGACGCGGGGATGTTTTTCGGCAACGGCGGCAACGGCGGGGCCGGCGGAGCCGGCAGCTTCGGCGGGAACACCCCCCAGGTGGGCGACGTGTTCAACGGCCACCCCGGCGTTAGCGGCACGAGCGGCGCCAGCGGTGGTGCCGGCGGCAATGGCGGGCTGCTGTCGGGGGTAGGTGGTCATGGCGGCGCCGGAGGTCAGGGCGGGCAAGGCGGCGGCATGGACTCCACCGGCGATATCCCGGGCGGCCCGGGCGGGCCGGGCGGCACGGGCAGCGCGCCCAGCGGGCGTATCGGCGGCGCGGGCGGGGCCGGCGGGACAGGCGGCCTCGGTGTGCAGGGCGCGGCCTACGTCACCGACTATGGCAGCGGCAAGGTGACGGTGTTCAATCCCTTCACCGGCGAGGTTGAGGACACCATCACGGTCGGCACCAACCCGGACGCGGTGGCGGTCAACCCCACCGGCAGTACCGTCTATGTCGCCAACAGCGGCAGCAACAGCGTTTCTGTGATCGACACGGCCACCGAAACCGTAACCAAAACCATCACGGTCGGGGAGGGGCCGGGAGGGGTGGCGGTCAATCCCACAGGCAGCACCGTTTACGTCACCAACTTCTTCGGCGACAGCGTGTCGGTGATCAACTCCGCCACCAACGCCGTCACCGCAACCATCCCGATCGGCTCCTACGCGGACGGGGTGGTGGTTAACCCCACCGGCAACGCCGTCTACGTCGCCAGTGGCAGCAGCGTGCTGGTGATCAACCCCGCTACCAACGCCGTCAGCGCCACCATCCCGGCCGGCGGCGTCGTGAACGCGGGGATGGCGGTCAATCCGAACGGCGGTACCGTCTATGTCACTACCACCGGAGTCGGTGGCGGCGTCGCCAGCCTGGTGGCGATCGACACCGCCACCAACGCCGTCACCGCGACGGTCCCCATCGGCGGCAACCCGGCCGCGGTGGCGTTCAACCCCACCAACAACGAGGTCTACGTCACCAACCTGGACGACGAGTCAGTGCCCGTGGACGCGATCAATCCCGTCACCGGCGACGTCACCGAGATCCCCGGGTACGGCCCCTCGGGAGGTTGGTTCGACACCCCTCAAGGGGTGGCTGTGACGCCGGCAGGCAGCCCCTATTTCGTCGGCGAAGTCTTCGTCACCAACTCTGGCAACAACACGGTGGCGTTTCTCAACCCCAACACCAACGAGGTGACCTTCGCCCTCCCCGTGGGCAGCGAGCCGTGGGCGGTGGTGCAGGCCTGACCGGAACGGTGCTCGGCGATATCGCCCGTCAGTTTCGGTGGACGAGCTACGGCAAGTCCACGAATCTCAGTCCAGGTCGGCGAGTGCCTTGCGGGCGGCTTCCAGTTCGGCCTCGAGGGCGGTGACCCTGGCGGCCTGCTGGGAGCGCGCCCCCTCGATCACCTCGTCGATCGGGGTGGAGAGGTCCTCGTGCAGTTCCTTGGCCGCGCGGGAGACGGCAGCGGCCGCGACCGCGAGATCGCGGGCCAGGTAGGTTGAGCCCTGCTTGAGCTCGGCGCGCCATTCGCCGTCGGCGGTACCGGTGACAGTGAGGGTTAGCTCAAGGGTCTTGGTCCTCTTGCCGGCCGCCTTCTTGGCAGGGGCCTTCCTGGGCCTCGCGTCGGCAGAAGCTTCAGTTGCCGCCGCATCGGGCGCGGGCGCACTCGCAGACGGGGTGCTCGCGACAGAAGGAACGAAGTCGTCGGGAGTGTCGTAGTCGGCGGACGGCGCTTCTGCTGGCAGTGTGTCTACACTCATCGGTGCTGCGGTCTCCTCTTGAACATGGCCCGCATGAGCGGGCTAACACTGAGAGCGCAATTAGAACACATGTTCGACTAACGGGCCAAGTTGCCACTCTTCAACGTGCCGTGAGGCATTGCGCTGCCCCAGCCAAGTTGACGGCGCTATTACGGATGGGATGCGCCTTGCTCACTGGCAGTTCTGTTGCCGCAGAACCCGTTGCGCGATCACCAGGACATCGTCGATGCTCACCGAGGTCGCCCCGGGGTCCTTGGCGGCGTCGTCGTAGGAGCGCAGGCGAAGCGCATCGGGCCACCACGGGTGATTGACCATTTCCGTGCACACAGCGGGGCCGCCCTGTGCCTGCAACGACACAGCAGAGGTCTCCGACAACCCGTCGGCGTACCCCGGCTCGGTCGCCACCAGGTAGCGCTTGGCTGCAACGTGGGCCCCTGCGAGCCACCCCACCCGGGCGCCGAATCTGGGTGTCAGCCATTCGCGGGCGGCAAGGTCGTGTCGGGTGCGGTTCGGCGAGTCGCATCGTGGGCTGTGGGCGAGATCGTGCAGCGCGGCCGCGAGGACCAGTTCGTCGTCTGCGTTGTCTTCGATTGCGCGGGTCGCGGTTTGTAAGGCATGGTCGAGATCGTCGACGGCCTCCTCGTCCCAGACTCCACGCAGGGAGTGCAGCAGGGCCGCGGTTTCCTCGAGTAATCCAGATTCCCCGGAGACAGCCACCCTGCCAGGCTATCTGGGTGTGATGCCGCACGTTAGCCGGCGGGGCATGGCCACCCGCGCCGAGCGGTTGATCCCGCGAATTGGCGGACCCAGGCGAACCACGCCGCCATGCCTTCGCCCGTGCGGGCGCTCACCGGCAGAATCGTCGCCGTCGAATTGACCTGCCTGACCCGGTGGATGTAGGTGTCGACGGCAGTGTCCAGGTGGGGGATCAGGTCGATCTTGTTCAGCAGCACGATGTCGACCGACCGGAACATCACCGGGTACTTGAGCGGTTTGTCCTCGCCCTCGGTGACCGAGTAGACCATGGCCTTGGCGTGCTCCCCGACGTCGAACTCGGCGGGGCAGACCAAGTTGCCAACGTTTTCGATGATCACCAGGTCGAGCCGAGGCAGGTTGAGACCCTGCAGTGCTCGGTTGACCATGGGGGCGTCCAGATGGCACTCGCCGCCGAACCCGTTGCTCGTGTTCAGCAGGGATATCTGGGCGCCCCGACCGTCGAGTTTGGCGGCGTCGAGGTCCGTGGCGATATCGCCCTCGATGACGCCCACCGAAAGTTCGCCGGCCAGCTCGTCGAGAGTGGCTGCCAGCACGGTGGTCTTGCCGGAGCCCGGTGAGCTCATCAGGTTCAGCGCGCGAATGCCGTTGCTCTCGAACGCGATCCGGTTGATGTCGGCTCGGGAGTCGTTTTCGGCGAAGATCGATTCGAGCACCTCGATGCGCTGCAAGCCGGTCGCATACCCGGTGTGGTCGCCATGGGAGTGGTCGCCATGAGCATGCTCATGCCCGTCGTCATCGTGCGCGTGACTGTGCGTGGTGCCGTCGTCGTGCCGGTGAAATCTACCCATTGCTCTGACCTTTCATGCGGTCGTCATGACACCAAAACCGACGTGACCAGAAATTCGTTGCCGCGCAGCACCTCGACGTCGGGACTGCCGCAGCGCGGGCAGCACACCGACCAGCGGGACTCGATCTGTGACGGTTGACCGCAGGCACGGCAATTGACCTCGGCGGGCACCAACTCGAGTTCGAGACAGGCATCGGCCATGTCCTCGTCGAGCTGCCGACACACCACTGACCAGCAGAACTCCAGCGACTCGGGCACCACCTGGCGCAGCGCGCCGACCCGAAGATGCACGACGTCGACCCGGCGACCGGCCGCGTGCGGCTTCACCACGCCAGCGATCGCATGGCACAGCGACAACTCGTGCATTACCTCATGCTGCCTCGCCGGGGCAGTCGCTGTCGCGAAGAATTTGTGCGGAAAAACGCAGACATTGTGTGCGAAATTCTGATTGTCGGTGCGTTGGGCCGGGTCTAGCCTGAGCGAGACCGCCTGTGCCGCCAGCCCATCCGACACCGGGGTTCTGCTGCTCAGGAGGTTTTGGATTGGGCAGTCAGAACGTCACCGCGACGAGCATACGACTGCGGCTCGACATTGCCGGCGTGGTCCAAGGCGTTGGATTCCGCCCTGCTGTCGCGCGCATCGCCGCACGTCACGGTTTGGCCGGCTTTGTCTACAACGACTCGGGATCGGTGCACTGCGAGTTGGAAGGTGCACCGGACGCGGTCGAGGCCGCCCTGGGCGCGATCAGCGCCGACCACCCGCCCATGGCCCGCATCGACTCCCTGCGGACCACGCAACTGAACCCCAGCGGCGAATTCGGTTTCCGGATCGTCGGGAGCCGCACCGACGACGGCCGCACTGGCGACGACCGCCGCACTTTGGTGCCGCCGGACATCGCCGTCTGCGACGATTGCCTGCGCGAACTCCGCGACCCCGCCGACCGGCGCTACGGTCACCCGTTCATCACCTGCACCAACTGCGGTCCGCGCTACACGGTGATCACCGACTTGCCGTACGACCGGCCCGCGACGACCATGGCGGGGTTTCCGATGTGCGCGACCTGTCTGGTCGAATACCACGACCCCACGGACCGGCGATTCCACGCTCAGACCATCGCCTGCCCGAACTGCGGTCCGACCCTGACGTGGCGGGGTCCCGGCTACGACGCCGATCCGCTGGCAGCCGCCGCGAAGGCGATCGACGACGGCCTGATCGTCGCGCTGAAGGGTGTCGGTGGGTTCCATCTGGCCTGCCGCGCCGACAATGCGGCTGCGGTAGCGGAGCTGCGACGCCGAAAAGACCGTCCGGCCAAGCCTTTCGCGGTCATGGTGCCCGATACCGCGACGGCACAGCGTATTTGCCGCGTCGACGACGCGGCCGCCGACGTACTCACATCGCCTGCCGCGCCTATCGTTCTGCTTGCCGCCGTTGACGAATCGGTATCCGCCGGGGTGGCGCCCGGACTGGCCGAGATCGGTGTGATGCTGCCGTATTCGCCGCTGCACCACCTGCTGTTCGACCGTCTGGGCGCGGTACCGCTGGTGATGACCTCGGCCAATCAGGGCGGGTCGCCGATCGTGTTCCGCGATTCCGATCTTCACTGGATCGAGGGGTTCGCCGACGCGGTGCTCACCCACAACCGGCCGATCCACGTCCCGTGCGAGGACTCGGTCCTGGCCCTTGACGGGGTGGCCGACCGCGGCGTGGTGCCGATTCGCCGATCGCGCGGCTATGCACCACTTCCGGTGGCGGTCGAGTCCTCGGACACCCTGGTGATTCTGGCCACCGGCGGCGACCTCAAGACGACGTTCTGCCTGATGGACGTCGACGGTCACGCGCACATGTCGTCGCACCTGGGTGACATGGCTGACCCGCGGACCCAGACGTGCTTCGAATCCGCGTTGGACCATCTGGCATTCATGACCGACCGTCACCCCGCAGTCATCGCCTGCGACCTGCATCCGTCCTACGCCACCACCTCGTGGGCGCGTCGGCAAAGCCGCCCCGTCGTGCTCGTGCAGCACCACCACGCGCATGCGGTCGCACTGCTGGCCGAACACCGGCGGCTGGGTGCCCCGATGCTGGCGGTGGCCTTCGACGGCACCGGTTACGGAACCGACGGCACAATCTGGGGCGGTGAATTCCTGATGATCACCGATCCGGCGTCGTTTACCCGGGTCGGACACCTGAAACCGTTCGCGCTGCCCGGCGGCGACGGCGCGGTGCGCCACCCCGGCCGGATCGCCCTGGACCTGCTGCACCGGGCCGGGGTGGAGTGGACGTCCGATATTCCGGCGGTCAGCAGGCTCAGCGAGCAGGCCCGCCGGGTGCTCGCTCAACAGATACCGCGTGCCGTCGGATGCGTGACGACCACCAGCATGGGTCGCTTGTTCGACGCGGTATCCAGCCTGCTCGGCGTCTGCCACGACGTGACCTACGAGGGACAGGCCGCAGTCGAACTCGAGCACCTGGCGCGCCGCGGCAAGCCCATTCCGCTTGAGATCGAAGTGACGGCGGGCGTGCTGGATCCGGTGCCGCTGGTCGCCGAGTTGGTGCGGAACCTGCGAGCGGGCGCGGCGGAGGCCGATCTGGCCGCGGGTTTCCATGCCGCCGTCGTCCGTGCGACGGCGGAGGCGGTACGCGAGTTGGCGGCCGGCATGGACACAATAGCCACGGTGGCCACCGTGGGGCTGACCGGTGGCGTATTCGTCAACCGGTTGCTGCGCGAGGGCCTCCGTAAAGAGCTGACCGGCAACGGTTTCGAAGTGCTGACGCATGCGGTGCTGCCGTGCAACGACGGTGGTCTGGCATTGGGTCAGGCCGTGATCGCGGGACGGCGGCCCACACAGCTGCCAGGAAGGGAGACGGCCTTATGTGCCTCGGAATACCCGGCAAGGTAGTCGACACCTGGGACGAGGCAGGTACCCGGATGTGCACCGTCGACTTCGGCGGCACCACCAAGACCGTGTGCCTGGCGTACCTGCCGGACATGCAGATCGGCGAATACACAATCATCCACGCCGGTTTCGCGATTACCCGGCTCGACGAAGCATCGGCGAACGAGACCCTGCGGATGTTCAAGGAGCTGGGGGTGCTCGACGAGGAACTGGTCGGCGACGAAGGCCAGGGCAGGAGAGAACCGGCATGAAGTACTTGGACGAATTCCGCGACCCGAAGGCGGCGCGCACCCTGGTCGACCACATCAGGAAGCGCGCCACCAAGACCTGGACCGTAATGGAAGTCTGCGGGGGACAGACGCATTCGATTATCCGCAACGGCATCGATCAATTGCTGGACGGCGCCGTGGAATTCATCCACGGTCCCGGTTGCCCGGTGTGTGTGACGCCGCTGGAAATGATCGACCGGGCGCTGGAAATCGCGGCCCGCGACGACGTCATCTTCTGCTCATTCGGTGACATGCTGCGGGTGCCCGGCAGTAGTGAAGACCTGTTCGGCGTGCGCGCGCGCGGCGGCGACGTACGAATCGTCTATTCGCCGCTGGACGCCACCCGCATCGCCGCCGACAACCCCGACCGCCAGGTGGTGTTCTTCGGGGTGGGCTTCGAGACCACCGCACCCGCCAACGCGATGGCGGTCGTCCACGCTCAGCGGCTCGGGCTCGCCAACTTCTCGATGCTCGTGTCACACGTGCTGGTTCCGCCGGCGATGACGGCGATCCTGAGCTCGCCAACCAACCGAGTCGAGGGATTCCTGGCGGCCGGACACGTCTGCACGGTGATGGGTACCAGCGAATATGGTCCCCTGGTCGACGAATTCAAGTTGCCCATCGTCGTCACCGGATTCGAGCCGCTGGACCTGCTCGAAGGCGTTCGGCAGGTCATCGACCTCCTCGAGGCCGGAACCCCGGAGCTGCGCAACGCCTATCCGCGCGCGGTGACCGCCGCCGGCAACACCGTCGCCCAGCAAACCCTCGCGGATGTGTTCGCGGTCACCGATCGACAATGGCGGGGTATCGGCATGATCCCCAGGTCCGGATGGACCCTGTCGCCGAGGTACGCCCAGTTCGACGCCGAACTGAAGTTCGGGGTCGGACACCTGCGGGTGTCGGAATCCGCGGAGTGCCGCAGCGGCGAAGTGCTGCAGGGTCTGCTCAAACCCAATCAGTGCCCGGCATTTGGCACGTCCTGCACGCCGCGCACGCCGCTGGGCGCGACCATGGTGTCCAGTGAAGGCGCCTGCGCGGCGTACTACCAATTCCGCCGGCTGGCGGCGGCCGCCCATGCTTGAGCCTCCCATTGACGAGGCAGCCGTCGATCCCGCGGCCTGGGTATGCCCGCTGCCGCTGCGTGAGACGAAACGCATCGTGTTGGGCCACGGTGGCGGCGGACTGCTGTCCGAGGAATTGATCGAAAACCTGTTCCTGCCCGCGTTCGGCGGCGCGGCCGGCGCCGCGCGCGACTCGGCAATTCTCGACCTGAAGACGGGGGGTGGGCGCATCGCGCTGACCACCGACTCTTATGTGGTGCAGCCGTTATTCTTCCCCGGCGGCAACATCGGCGACCTGGCGGTCAATGGCACCGTCAACGACTTGGCGTGCAGTGGCGCTGCGCCGGTCGCGTTGACCGCCGGATTCATTTTGGAAGAGGGGCTCGAACTGGACGTCCTCGGCGCAGTCGCCGAAACGATGGGCAAGGCTGCCGTCAACGCGGGCGTCGGCATTGTCACCGGCGACACGAAGGTGGTCGCCAAGGGCTGCGCGGACCAGCTTTTCGTCAATACCGCGGGAGTGGGCGTGGTGCCCGCGGGGGTGCACATCGGTCCCGAACGGGCGCGTCCTGGTGATCACATTCTGGTGTCGGGCAACCTCGGCGAGCACGGCGTGGCCGTCATGAGCGTGCGCGCGGGCATCGATTTCGGCACCGTCGTCACCAGCGACAGCGCCCCGTTGCACCGATTGGTCGCGGCAATGCTGGCTGCGGGCGGGCCCGCGGTTCACACGCTGCGTGACCCCACCCGCGGCGGGCTCGTCGCGTCGGCCGTCGAGATCGCCCGCGCGGCCTCGGTGGGCATCGAGCTGGAGCAGTCGAAAATCCCTATCCCCGAGGCTGTTTCGTCCGCGTGCTCCTTTCTCGGATTGGATCCGCTGCAAGTGGCCAACGAGGGCAAGATGGTGGCGTTCGTCGATCCCGAGCACAGCGACGCGGTGCTGGACGCCATGCGGTCGCGGCCCGAGGGGGTCAACGCGGCGATCATCGGCCGGGTGGTCGCCGAGCATCCCGGCATGGTCGTGGGCAAGACACCGTTCGGTACCACCCAGGTGATCGAACGGCAACTGGGCGAACAGCTCCCGCGTATCTGCTAGTCGCGCGCCCACCACGTGGCATGCACCGCGCGGCAATCGACGGCCGACAGCTGTCCCGGCGCGTCGAACCCGGGCAGCACCGCCGCCGCGCCGGTGAAGTCCTGGTCGGCGGTATAGCCGTTGCTCACCACCAGCGTCGCCAGCCCGGCGGCCCGGGCCGCGCGTAGGCCGATCTCTGAATCCTCCACCACCAGAACATCTTCGGGAGGCAACGCCAGCGCATCGAGCGCCCTGTGGTAAACCTCGGGATCGGGTTTGAGACGGTCCACGTCGTCGCCGGTGATGATCACCTCGGCAATCCCGTTCCCCACGACGTGACGCACCAGCGGCAACACCCAGCATCGGCGACCCGTTGTCGCGATGGCGACGCGAACAGCGGACTCCCGCAGGTTGGCGATCAGCTCGGATAGGCCGGGGCGACCGCAGATCTCGCCGTTGAGAACGCGGCCGGTGAACAGGGACGTCTTCGTCCAGTGCACCTCTTGCGCCAGCCGCCCGGCACGGCTTCCGAATCCCCGCGCCCGCAGATCGTGTGCGATCCGGCGCTGCCCGCCGGCGATCGCCAGCAGGCTACCGTAAACCTCTGGCGTCCAGGTGATGTCGAGGCCGTGTTGGGCGAACGCGTCGTTGAACGCCAGCCGATGACCGTTGCGTTCGGTATCGGCCAGCGTCCCGTCGACGTCGAAGATGACGGCTTGCAGCGCCACAGGTCACCGCGATGCCAGGGCGATGCTGCGTAGTGCTGCGTTGACGACCGCGCAGGCTGTCATGCCCAGCTGGGCGGCCACCTCGGTGCCCGGCCCACTCTGCCCGAACCGATCAATGCCGATCACCGTGTCGTAAGGCCTCGCCAACGCCTGCCACCCGGTAGTGACGCCGGCCTCGATCCACACCACCGGAAGATCGGGCAGCGCGGAACCGTCCGCATCCAAAGCGGCCGCTATCCGTTCGCGCCACAGCACCGAGACCACGATCGCGGTTATCCCACGCTCCGCGAGCAACTCGGCCGCGTCGAGTGCGAGCGCAACCTCCGAACCAGTTGCCGCCAGCATCACGTGGGCGGTGTCGGCCACCGGTCGCACGACGCGCATGCCGTAGTGGCGAGTGTCATCGAGCCCGGCGCCGCCGAGCACCGGCAGGTCCTGTCGGCTCAATATCAAAGCCGTTGGGCCGTAGGTGTTCTCGGCGGCGAGCTGCCAGGCCAGCGCGGTCTCGGCGGCGTCGCCCGGGCGCAGCACCGTCAGGCCCGGAATGAGACGCAGCGATTCCAGCTGCTCGACGGGCTGGTGGGTGGGACCGTCCTCACCCACGTGCACCGAGTCGTGCGTGAACACATACACGACGGGCAACTTCATCAGTGCCGAGAGCCGCAGCGCGGGGCGCAGGTAGTCGGCGAACACCAGGAAGGTGCTGCCGAACGGGCGCAGGCCGCCGTGCAGCGCGATGCCGTTCAGCACCGCGGCCATGGCGTGCTCGCGGATGCCGAAATGGATGGTGCGGCCGGAGAAATCGTTCCGGGTGACGTCGCCGCCGGGGATCGCGGTGTTGGTCGAGGCGGCCAGATCGGCCGATCCGCCGACCAGGCCCGGGTAGGCCGCGGCCAGGGCCGTCAAAGCCCGGCCGGATGCCTTGCGGGTGGCGCACTTACCGCCCGGTGCGGCGTCGTCGGCCAGCGGCGTCAGCACCGACAGGTCGTCGGCGACGGGAACCGAGTCGAGTGGAAAGTCGGAGGACAGCTGCGGATGCTCCACCTGCCACGCCGCATGCGTCTGGGCCCATCGGGCACGGGCCGCCGCGCCGCGGGTGGCCGCCACGGCGGCGGTCGGGCCGACGGCCAGGGGCACGTGGAAGTGTTCGTCGGGCCAGTCCAGCCGGGCTCGCATGGCGTTGAGCACCTCTGAGCCGAGCGGGCTGCCATGGGCTTTCGGGGTGCCCTCCACTCCCGGCGCGCCGTAGCCAATGGTGGTGCGCACCCGGATGAAGGTGGGCCGGCCGTCATCGCAAGCCGCCTCGCTGAATGCCCGATCCAGCGCGGGCACGTCGTTGCCGTCGGCGACGCTGAGCACCCGCCAGTCGTACGCCGCGAACCGGCCCTCGACGTCGTCCGCACAACTCTGCGAGGCCGGCCCGTCGATGGTGATGTCGTTGTCGTCGAAGATCACGACGAGCTTGCCCAGTCGTAGCCGCCCCGCCAGCGATGCCGCCTCGTGACTGATCCCCTCCATCAGGTCCCCGTCGCCCGCCAGCACCCAGGTGCGGTGGTCGACGACGGTGTGCTCATCGGTGTTGCACCGGGCGGCGAGCATGCGCTCGGCCAGCGCCATGCCGACGGCGTTCGCAATGCCTTGTCCCAGTGGGCCCGTGGTGGTTTCGACACCGGGCGTGTGACCGTACTCGGGGTGTCCGGGGGTTAGCGAGCCGAGTTGGCGGAACCTGCGCAACTCGCTGACCGGCAGTTCGTAGCCGAAGACGTGCAGCAGCGCGTAGAGCAGCATCGAGCCGTGCCCGGCGGACAGCACGAAGCGGTCCCGGTCCGGCCAGCGCGGGTCGGCGGGATCGTGGCGCAAGTGCCGTGACCACAGGGTCCACGCAATCGCGCTGGCACCCAACGGCAGTCCGGGGTGCCCGCTGTTGGCGGCGTGCACGCCGTCGGCCGCCAAGAACCGCAGCGTGTTGATCGACAATCGATCCAATTCGTCGGTATGGCAACCTGTTTCGGTTGTGATTTCCGTTGCGCTTTCGGTTGAGCTCGGTGCGATCGTCATGGTGACACCAGCCTTTCGGTGGATTCTCGGGCGGCTGCACGCAGCGCGTCGGCGCGCTCCGTCATGGGGCCGGCGAACAGTGCCGAACCGGCGCAGAACACGTCGGCGCCGGCCGCCGCAGCACGGGCGATGGTGTGCGGGCCGATGCCTCCGTCGACCTCGAGCTCGATATCCAGTCCACGACTGTCGATTTCGGCCCTGGTGGCCGCGATTTTGGGCTCCATACCGGCCAGGTACCGCTGGCCGCCGAACCCGGGATTCACCGTCATGACGAGTAGCAGATCGGTGATGTCGAGCACGTCCACGACCGCGGCCAGGGGAGTGGCCGGGTTGAGCGCCACCCCGGCCCGGGCGCCGAGGTCGCGGATGCTGGACAAGGTGCGGTGCAGGTGCCGGCACGCCTCGGCGTGCACGATGACGATCTCGCAGCCCGCCTCGACCCACCTCGGCAACATCGGGTCGGGATCCTCGACCATCAGGTGCGCCTCGAATCCCATCGTGACCCGGTCGCGGCAGGCGGCGATCACGTCGGGCCCGAAGGTGAGATTGGGAACGAAGCGGCCGTCCATGACATCCCACTGAATGCGGTCGACGCCGGCGCGCTCGATCTCGCCGACATCGCGGCCAAGTTCCGCGAAGTCGGCCGGCAGCACCGACGCGACCAGAACTGGAGTCACCAACGCCACCACCATCCCTTCGATGTCCGTGCGGCCCGTCAAGTCGTTGCGCTCACGCTAGGACGACCGGCGGGGCCGACGGATCCCCCAGGGCGGGGGAACCTGGGGTGATACCAACTTCGGGAGGCCCGGGAGAAACCTCGGAGAAACCTCTGAGAAAAAGAGGTGCCCCCGCGCGGATCCGCCATTATCGTGAATACATGATGGCGGTCACCTCAGTGCCAATTATCGGACCCGTTCGAGTGGTATTGGTCGACGACCATGAAATGGTCATTGAGGGTCTCAAGGCAATGCTGGCGTCTTTCAAGAATCGGGTACGGGTTGTCGGCGAAGCGGTCGGGGCCGAAAACGCGCTCAACGTGATCGACAGCCTGCGTCCCGACATCGTGCTGTGTGACGTGCGGATGCAGGGCGCCAGCGGGCTGGACCTGTGCCGCGCGATCCGGGAGCGCAATCCCGCCAGCAAGGTGATCCTGCTCTCGGTATACGAGGACGAGCAGTACTTGTTCCAAGCCCTGCGGGTCGGCGCGTCAGGCTACCTGCTGAAGGGAATCAGCAGCGACGAGTTGGTGCGCCAGCTCGAGTACGTCCAGGGTGGTTCGACGGCCATCGACGCTGGCCTGGCCGCGCGCGCCGCCGACACGGCCGCCCGCCTGCAGCGCGACGAGTTTTGGCCTGGAGCGCGGCAGGGCCTGAGCCAGCGCGAAAGCGAGATCCTCTCCTTCGTGGTGGCCGGGCTGTCCAATCGCGGCATCGCCAGCAAACTCGTCATCGGTGACGAGACGGTCAAGAGCCACCTGCGTTCCATCTATCGCAAGCTCGGTGTGAGCGACCGCACCGCGGCGGTGGCGGTGGCGCTGCGCGAGGGGATCTACCAGTGAACGTGCGTGGCCTGGTGGATGCCGACCGTGAGGTCGCCCTGCTGCTCGAGATCGTGGCCGCTACGGGCAGGGGGCCGGAGGTGGAACCGGTGGCCGCCGCGGTCGCCGGGCTGATCACCGCGGCCACGGCGTCCGACGTGTGCTTCGTGCACGTGCTCGACGATTCCGGCGTCTCGCTGACCCTGGCCGGAGCCACTCCGCCTTTCGACAAATACATCGGTCAGGTGCAGCTGCAATTGGGCGAAGGCGTCTCCGGCTGGGTGGCCCAGCATCGGGAGCCGGTCGTCATCGCCAGCCACAAGGAGGAGGACCCGCGATACGTGTCCATCGCGGCGCTGCGCGGCTCCGACTTCACCTCGATGGCGTCGGTTCCCATGGAAACGGGACCCGGCCGGCTCGTCGGGGTGCTCAACGTGCACACCCTGGCCCGCCGGGAGTTCACCGAACGTGACATTGCGCTGTTGCTGGCCATCGGCCGGCTGACCGCGGGTGCGCTGGACCAGGCCCGCATGCACCGGCAACTGGCCGCGCGGGAACGGGTGCATGGAAACTTCGCCGAACAGGTGATCGCCGCGCAGGAATCCGAGCGCAGGCGGCTGGCCGGCGACATTCACGACGGCATCTCGCAACGACTGGTCAGCCTGAGTTACCGGCTCGACGCCACCGCGCGTGCGGTGGAGGCCGACGACTCCGCCGAGGCCACGTTGCAGCTCGAAAAGGCACGTGACCTGGTCGACCTTACGTTGGCCGAGGCGCGCTCGGCCATCGGCGGCCTGCGCCCGCCGGTCCTCGACGACCTGGGCCTGGCCGGCGGGCTGGCCAGCCTCGCATCGACGATCCCCGAGGTGGATCTCGACCTGGAGCTGGCCGACGAGCGCCTCTCCGAGCATGTCGAGGTGGCCCTGTACCGCATCGCCCAGGGATTTAATTTCATAATATTTATAAGCCTATTATATATTATTATATATTATTATTTAAATCCGACTTTCCCTAATATCTTTATTCTATATATATATATTTCTATTAGCTTCTTTATAGCTATTAGATAGCTATCCTAATTATATAAATATAATATATTCTCTATTTATATTTATAAACTTTTATATCTTCTAATAATCTTTCTTTACTTACCTATTAGATATATATTAACTAATATTAATTATATAAAATAGTATTTTACTAATAATGAAAAAGAAAATTAATAATAATTATATTTTCTCCTAGTAATAAATTTATTAAATTTAGATCCAGGTACCTAATAAGTCTTAGTTCTTCTAGTACTATAAAAAATATACTTATATTTCTTTAGTATTTATTTTTTATTTTTTTAGGTTGGTTGGGCAGTGGAGCTGAAGCGGTGGCGACGGGGCTACCAGTTCCTGACAGTTCGGGGCAGTACCGGAGCAAACACGCACGCGGCGGCACGAGCGACGCGGTCCGCGATTTCGGGAGCTTCAGGCACGTCGGTCGACGAGACGAGGGAGTGACGAGTGTCATGACTTCCGCCGCCGTGTCAGCTCCTCATCCTCGCCTGGCGTGCATGGGTGTCACCATGCGGTTCGGTGGTCTCGTTGCAGTCAATGATGTGGATCTCGCAGTGCCTTCCGCAACGATCGTCGGATTGGTCGGACCCAACGGGGCAGGAAAGACCACGCTCTTCGGTGTGCTCTCCGGATTGCTCCGTCCATCAGAGGGCAAGGTCTTCATCGATGGGTACGATGTCACTGGCACGCGGCCTCAAATTCGCGCGGCACGTGGGCTGGCGCGCACCTTCCAGCATCCCGAGCTTTTCTCTGGTCTCACGGTACGAGACAACTTGGTGTTGGCGCACCGAGCCAGGCACGCGAAGAGCAAAATTTGGTCTGACTTCTTCACCATGGGCAGCCTCCGGCCGTCCACTACAACCGAGAAAGAGGTGGTCGACCAGTTGGTCGACTTGCTCGGCCTGGACCCGATAGCGAATCTCCCGGCGCTCGGATTGCCGTTGGGGATGGCTCGGCTCGTCGAGCTCGGTCGTGCTCTGGCCAGCTCCCCAACGGTGCTGCTCTTGGATGAACCATCGTCGGGTTTGGATTCTGCTGAGTCAGCACAGCTTCAGAGCACATTGCGGAGGGTGGCAACCGAGCGAGCGATCTCGGTACTCCTTGTTGAGCACGATGTCGAACTCGTGATGCGGCTCTGCGCGGCCATCTACGTGCTCGATTTCGGCGCGTTGATTGCCAGTGGGTCGCCTCGGGAAATCCAGGCCAACCCGGCTGTCCAGGCTGCCTACCTCGGCCAAGAGGTTGCTGGGCAAGAACCTACTGAGACAGACGCGGCACCATGTGCCGAGGGACTTATGGACAACGAGACCCGGCAACCAATGCTGTCTGTGCGACAACCCGAGCAACCCGATCACCTCGAGCAAGCGAACGGATCCGTGCAGGCCCTGGCCGTCCAAGACTTGTCGGTCCGGTATGGCGAAGCAAGTGCCCTCAACGGGGTTTCGTTCTCGATCGACTCCGGCACAGTCCTGGCCGTCCTGGGTGCGAACGGGGCAGGAAAGAGCAGCCTTGTCGAGCAATTTCGGGATTGGTGCCGCCGAGTGCAGGCAAGGTGGTCTTCGCTGGCCAGGAGACTACGTCCTGGTCCCCCGATCGGATCCGCCGTGCCGGCATGGTCCACCTTCCCGAAGGCCGCGGTGTCTTCAGGAGCCTCTCGGTGATGGAAAACCTGAAGATGTGTGTTGGCACGCTAGAGAGGAGCGCGCGCCAGTCGGCAATTGAGATGGCGCTGGAGCTCTTCCCCGTCCTTGATCGCCGCCGCCGCCAGACGGCGGGCCTCTTGTCAGGAGGCGAGCAGCAGATGCTCGCGCTTGCACGAGCGCTTGTGGCTTCGCCCAAAGTGTTGATTGCCGATGAGATGTCTCTTGGCCTGGCTCCAAAGTTGGTCGACATGGTCTTCGAAGGCCTGAGCCAAGCTCGGGAGGCTGGTGTCACGGTGATCATGATCGAGCAATACGTCCACCGAGCGTTGGCCTTTGCCGACGAATGCATCGTGCTCCAACGCGGCGAAGTGACCTGGAAAGGCCCCGCACAGGTAGCGAGCGGCGAGGTCCTGCGCCGCTATCTGGGTGAAGCGATGACGGCAGGGTCCTGAGATGCCCGAAGTCTCGAAGTGTCTGGCACTCCCACTGGGGGCCACATTGGCTGAGTGCGCTGCGGCAAATCTGCCCGGTCGCGACTTGGTTTCGTGCGGTGCTCATGAGTTCGCTGGCACTCGCAACTACGACAAAGTTCGATCCTGAGCAGATCCTTCGACGTCATTGAGCAGCTTTGTAAATGCCGTGCGCACGTCTTCGCTACTGTTACTTCCGGACCAGGCAACAATCTGAGCCGGAATGTGAAGATCCTTAATCTTCTGATCTAAGGCCTTCAATGCCGCCGTATCATTTCGCGAAACGATGAAGACTCCGTCGACTCTCAGGTTGTCGTTCGTGAAGGCATTCTTGATGCTCTGAGCCAGTTGGATGCCGGTGAACTGACTGTGACGAAGACCTCGCAGACAGTGGTATCGCATGAGCCGACATCCTCGACTCCTGCGAATATTGCCGTTTGAGTGTCAGCTAGGTAAACACCTTGTGACGGAACGATAAGCCGGTCATGCGTAGACGCCAGCACTGGCAATATCTGCTGCATGCGCCAAATGTTTCGCCCATCGCGGGCGATTCTCTTCGCAGCATGTGTCCTGCCCCTGTGGCTCTCCCTCTGTGTGGTCATTCCAGGCGCTGTGAGTTCGGCTGCCAGCACGGCGGACGGTCTATCGGCTCCAGCGGGCTATACAGCCCAGCAGCTGATCTTTGACGACCAGTTCTCCGGCGTGAGCCTCGACACCACGAAGTGGAACACCTACATGGGTGCCCAGGGAGGCGTGTGGAACAATGAAGGCACTCTTCCTCTGGCGTATTCGGGCCCGAACGTGCCCGGCTCCGGGACGGACGCCGAGATGTACGGTCCCTCGGAAGTGAGCGTCGGCAACGGCCTCACGCTTTCTGCAGAGCGAAACACGAACGAGTATTCCGGCACCTACCCATGGATCAGCGGCGTTGTCACGACCGAGGGAAAGTTCACGCTCCCGACCACCGGCTGGTATGTACAGGCGAAGATCAAGATGCCGGACATGACGCAGGGCCTCTGGCCGAACATGTGGTTCCTTCCCGCTGCCCCCGGCCCTTTCAACGAGCTCGACTTCGTGCAGGGTGGTTTCTACGGGGGGCCGAGCGACGTCAATGAAGCCCCGATCGCCGCGGGCTACTTCGACACGGCAGGCACGCTCATCAACGAGGGCGTTCCGAACGTCGGGTTCGATGCGTCGGCGGGCTACCACACCTATGGGATGAGTGGAGGCCCGGCATCGGGATCAATGAGTACGTAGACGGCAATCTCGTCTGGTCGATCACGCAGTCACAGGTTCCCGGTGGAATTGTGGCCGAGGGATACGAGCTCATCCTGAACATGCAGGTCGCGGCCAGCGCCGACTCGGGCTGGCGCACCGTCCCCGCTTCGACGTCGCCCGGTGGGTCCATGGAGGTCGCAGAGGTACAGGCGTATTCGTTGAGTTCGGCGCCAGGTTCGGTCACGACTCCGACGACAATGCCGGCCAACATCACCCCCGCGACGAGTCCGTCCACGCTGGGACCGAGTGCGTGCGTCGGTGCAGATGAACCGGGCGTGGTCCCCGCGGCGCCCTGCAGGACAGGTGGCAGCTACGCAGGCGTGGTGCTGCCTGCTGCAGCGACACCTGAGGCTCCTCTCGTCGTTCTCTTCCCCGTGGTGGCTCTTGGGCTCGTCGGGGGGGTCGTCTTCCACCGTCGACGCAGGCCACAGCGAGTCTGAGGCTCATCTTCATCGACGACTCCGTCGTCTGGGTGGCAGTG